>CAVTGZ010000001.1:0-518493 GCA_963734445.1 uncultured Acidobacteriota bacterium
CCGAAAGGAAGCCCGGGCGGCCCGCTACGGCGCGGCGCGGCTAGGGCACGGGGCAGCCGATCAGGGCGGCCAGACTCGCCAGCGCCTGCGGGCGGACCCGGTAGTAGACCCACACGCCGCGCTTGTCCCGGTGGACCAGGCCGGCCTCGTGCAGCACCTTCATGTGATGGCTGATCGTCGGCTGCGACAGGTCGAACGCCTCGTTCAGGTCGCAGATGCACGCCTCGCCCCCGTCGTGGGAAGCGACCAGGGACAGCAGCCGCAGCCGGACCGGGTCGGCCAGCGCCTTGAGCAGCGGCGCCAGCGCCTCGGCCTGCTCCATGCTCAGCGGCTGCGCGGTCGGCGGTCACAGCACGCCGCCGTCTCCGCCGGGCTGGGCAGCGTCGAATCGGCACCCATCTATCTGACAGAAGTCGATGTCTTATGGCAAGCTCGGATCACGACAAGACATAGACAGGCATCAATGTCATTCGGAGGTCCCCATGTCCGGGTGCAGCTCGCCCTGAACGTCACCGACGTCGACGATGCCGTCAGCTTCTACACCAAGCTGTTCGCCGTTCGTCCAGCGCAGGCCCGGCTACGCCAACTTCGCCGTCACCGCGCCGCCGCTCAAGCTGGTCCTGATCGAGACCCCCGGCCAGGGCGGCACCCTGAACCACCTCGGCGTCGAGGTCGCCGACCCTGACACGGTGGACGCCGAGCAGGCCCGGCTCGCCGGGGCGGGACTGGCCGCGGTCGACGAGCGGGATACGACCTGCTGCTACGCCCGGCAGGACAAGTTCTGGGTCACCGGCGCCCCCAGGGGCGGTGGGGAGATCTACACCGTCCTGGCCGACAGCCCCACCTTCTGGCTCGACGCCGAGCAGCACTGGAACACCGTCCAAGCCGAACTCGACAGCGCCTCGGCCGGACAGTCCGCCCAGTGCTGCGGCGGCCCGCAGGCATCCGGTGGGGACGCCTCCTCGCCTGATGCCTGCTGCGCGTGACGGCGGAGCCTGCCTCAAACCGGTACCGCCGCGTCGGCGCCGCCTGCCTAGTCCTGCGCGGTCTCGTTCTTCGTGGTCCCCGCGAGGTAGACGACCCGGCGGGCGATGTTGACGGCGTGGTCGCCAAGACGCTCGTCGAGCGCGCCACCAGCGTCATCTTCGTCGTCACCGGCAGCGCCATCCGGGCCGAGGCCAGTTCGGCTCTCAGGCTGGCGTGCAACTCGTCCATCTCGTCGTCGCGGGCCTCCAGGGCCAGCGCGGCGACCGGTCGCGCTGGTACAGGATCCACCGCGTGGCGCCACATCTCCGATGCGAGGTTCCCCATACGCTCGACGATCCCCCGGGTCCTCGGCGAGAGATCCTCGCCGAGGATGTGGTTGGACCGGGAGGCGATCTGCACCATGAGGTCATGGGAACGCTCGAGCTCGGGCACGATCCGCAGTACGGAGAGGAGGAAGCGCAGGTCCGAAGCCACCGGTGCCTCAGCAGGATTTCCCGGTTGACCAGTTCCTCGATCTCCGGGTAGAGAGCGTCGATGACCTGCTCGCGATCGAGAAGGACCTGCAGTACCTCATTGTTACCGGTCAGAAGCGCCTGGGTCGCCCGGGGCAGGTCCTCGGCGACTAGGGCGAACAGTTCGATCACCTTGGCCTCGATGGCCTCGAGGTCGTGCTCGAATTCCTTCTGCGCTCGCTCACGGTAAGGCCTACTGGGCGGCTAGCTGGCCTACTAGGCCACCGATTCGCTCGTCATCAGACGCCCGATCGCAGTGACCCGGAGGCAATCCCGGTGTTCACCGGTCGTTTACCTGGACCGCAGGTGCGGGCAGCTTCGCTTTCGTGCCGCGCGGCTTCCCGCCGCGGCGGCGCTTACCAGAAAGCGCGGCAACGCTACCAGAGGCCGAGGAGGGTACCGAGGGAACGGGCGGCCTTGGCCGCCTTCTTCCTCGGCGATCCGCATCCTCAGTCGTGCCGGTAAAGCCACCTGAGCCATCTCCCAAGCGGATCGATACGCTGTCTGAGCCGATATTAACCGCAGCAAGATCCTGATTGCCGTTGTCGTCAAAATCTCCGATCGCTACTGCATAAGGAATATCGCCCACGCTGACCTCAGTCGTGCCGGTAAAGCCACCCAAGCCATCTCCTAAGCGGATCGAGACTGTGTCTGAGCTATAGTTATTAGTAGCAATATCCTGCTTGCCGTCATTATTGAAATCTCCGATCGCTACTGAAAAAGGCCGAGAGCCCACGCTGACCTCAGTCGTGCCGGTAAAGCCACCTGTCCCATCTCCCAGGCGGATCGAAACAGTGCTTGAGTTATCGTTGGCGACCGCAATATCCTGCTTACCATCATTATTGAAATCGCCTATGGCTACTCCACGGGGCACATCGCCGACACTGACATCCGTCGTGCCGCTGAAACCGCCTAATCCGTCTCCCAGACGGATCGACACGTTATCTGAGTCCCGGTTGGCAGTGGCAATATCCTGCTTGCTGTCATTATTGAAATCTCCGATCGCTACTGAATAAGGATGAGAGCCCACGCTCGAATCGGCTGCGTTGGTGAAGGTCGAAGTACCCGCACAGGCCGTGCCCGTCTGCACCGTCAGCGTGAAATTCCTAGTCACACTCAACGAGCCATTGAAGGCCCTGACCGTCACCGTATGAGTGCCGGCCGGATGAGCGTTCGTCACGCGCACGACGCCGGTCGCCGGTTCGGCAGAGAGAGTGCCCTTGAAGTTCGTGGATGAAGAGACGTTGATACTGGTCGCGTTAGTGGGCGCGGCGTCAGGGGTGATCGTTGCGTTGCTGCTCAAACTGACGGACGTGTTCGCATAGTTGCCGAGCGTCGGAGGCACCGCGCAATTGTTCAGCGGTGAAGCGCTGTTGCGTGGGTTCGGCGTGCCGATGTCAAAGTCCGAGTTGTTATTGTCGGTATCGAGACAGCCGTTGTTCTTTCGGAGCGCCGCGGTTATGTTGCTCGTGGATGAAGTCGGCCCACCACCCTCGAAACAATTCGTACCCGTTCCGTAGCCAACAAAATCAACGACCGTCGCTCCGGTTGGGCACGACACGCCGCTGAATGGCGGCGTCGTGCTCGCGACCAGCGCAACCTTGCCTGCCGCATTGCTCATGGGAATCGTGCCGGTGACATCTGGCGCTGGCAGATCAACCGTGCCGCCGCCGAACGCTGCCTCCTTTACGAGGAAGTACTGACCCGGAGCAATGTAGCAAGCACCCGAAGGGCACAATGGCGTCACTTGCCAACTGGTTCCGTTAGTAGAAGCGTATTGCACCGACCAACCGGCGAGATCAATGTTGATGTTGCTCAGATTGAACAGCTCGATGAAATCATTCTTGTAGTTGGCGCCTCCACTTCCAGCTCCACCATATACCTGACTGATCACGATCCCGGTAGCCGGCGATTCGTTGACGTTGGTAACGTTGATGGTGAACTGCTTCTCGATTACGAACGATGCGAACTCTGGTCCTATCGCCTTAAGGGTCAAGCTCTCGGTGGCCAAAGTGGCGCCCACTCGAATCGTGTAACTTGTCTTAGTTTCATAGTCGAATACCGCGGCGGTCTGAAGCTGGCTGCCCGAAATTGTGAACGAGGCATTGTCATCGCTGCCGTCGCCGGAAACCAGACTGTAGATGTAGGTGTCACCCACGTCCGGATCGTTGGTCGACAAGGTGCCAACAGTTGAACCGCTCGCGCTGTTTTCAGCGATGCTGGCATTGGACAAAGCCATGTCCGTCGGCGGTTCGTTGACATCAGTGACCGTGATCGTGAAAGCCTTTTCAGCGAACAAGGATGCCTGGTTAGTGCTCCGCACGCGAATGCTGTAGCTGGATTTGGTCTCGTAGTCGAAGGCCGCGACCGTCTTGAGTTGATCGCCAACAATCGTAAACGACGGGTTATCGGTGTCTCCCGTTCCGGTAACGAGGCTGTAGGTGTGTGTGTCACCCGCGTCCCCGCCGGTTGTTGTCAGCGTGCCGATCGCGGACCCGGCAGGCTGGTTTTCCGGGACCGTGTCAGACGAAAGCGTTATGTCGGTCGGGTGACACTCTCCCGCATAGCCCGAGTTGTAGATCGATTGAATCTCTGTCTGGGAAAGCGCGTGGTCAAAGATCATCGCCTCGTCAACCAGACCATTCCATTGCGAGGTAATGTTGTCCACATCACTGGTCCGCCCGATGGTGAAGCCGCCAGAGTTGAGCGTCGTGTTAAGAGATTTCCCTTGAGAGGTTTCAGGCTGGCCGTTCAGATACAGTTGCACAGTGGTTCCGTCATAGGTCACCGCACCGTGATACCACGTACTGAGTTGTAACGGAGTGCTGCCGGCGAAATCGCTCATCTCGCCCCAGAAGGAAAGGGTGCGGCCAAAATAGTCAGGAATGTATATGCCGAACTTGCTTGCAGTTCCGTTCCCGCCATATTGAATTACGACTTGATGCTGGTCTCCCCAACTGTTCGGGGTCTTGAACCACATCATCATCGTGCGCGCTGAATTCCCCAGCGGTAATCCAACCGGCGTCGCTACCTGAACATAATCCCCACTGCCTGAGAAATTGAAACTTTGGCCAACTTCACCAGCCGTATACGTCGGAGCATTCACTAACGTGCCGTTGTTCGTCCCGATGGCGTCGTTCGCATTGTCTTGCCCGGGCCACCAACTAATCATGCCCGCAGGTGGAGCTGTACAAGTGAGCTGGCATTTGCCCGCAGTGCTCGCTTTGTAGAACGATTGAATTTCTAAGTCTGAAAGGGCGCGGTTGTAGACCTCGAACTCGTCGACGAACGCATTAACGCCGCTGTCCGAGAGAACCGAGCCCCCTATCATGTTGTAAGTCGAGCCAAAAGATGGGCCGGTATATGGATTGGTGCCCATCAATGTCCCGTCGATGTAAATCTTCATTTCCGCCGGACCCCAGGTAGCGGTCACGTGATACCACTGGCCCGCGTTGGGCACGATCCCGGTCGCGGCCCACTGCCAACCGCCACTGTAAATGCCAAACCGTAAGTCGTTTCCGGCGGCTTTATGAATGCCCAGATTGGTGCCGCCAGCATCAGTTCCGGCAGCAAAGATATAATTCCCGCTGCTCTTGGGGGTTGAATCTTTGAACTTAATCCATGTGTCGAGCGTGCCTTCGGGCCAACTGTTCACTATGTTTGGTATGGCGACGTAGTCATTCACACCATCAAAATTAAATGCCTGGCCCACCTTGCCGGTCGCGAAGGTTGCGCCGTTTTGCAGCGTGCCGTTGTTTCCATGGCCGGAAATGTCGTCGGCATTGTCCTGGCCCGGCCACCAACCAATCATGCTCGTTGGCGGAGTCGCGCAAGTTGCGCCAAGCACCTCGGTGATCTGAGTCGCTGTGTTGGGCGTAGTGGGATCGGACTCGGCCGCAGTCGCGCTGGCCGTATTTGAGAACGACGCACCCGCCACGTCATGTGAAGGCGCAACTGTGATCTGTACATTCGCCGTGGCCCCGTTGCCCAAATTACCAATGCTGCACGTAACTGTCCCGCTGGAATTGCTACACACGGTCGAGGCGGAAACGAACGTGACGGTCGCCGGCAGAACGTCCGTGACGGTGACGCTGGTGGCATTACTGGGACCATTGTTCGTTACATCAATGTTGTAAGTTACGGAATTGCCTTCCGTGACCGGGTCCGGCGAATCGGTCATCGAGATCGTCAGGTCGCTCTGCAAATCATCATTTTGGATTGTGCCCAGACCCTGCGTATCACCCGCCGCGGCGCCCGCGACATTCGTGACGTTGACGAAGAAGGTCTCGTCCGACTCGACGTTGGTGTCGCCGCTGACCTGGACGGTGAACGTGTAGGTCGTGCTGCCTGACGGGATCGTCTGCGCGGTCAAGCTCTTGGCGAAGTAGTCGCCCAAGCCGGAGGCAGCCGTGCTGTCAGCCGTAGCAATATCAAAAGTCACGCCATCCGCGCCTGCGGGCGATGAGAGGCTGACCGTGAAGTCAAAGTCTGTCGTCCCGGCGTTGCCTTCGGCCTGCGTTACGTCGTTGACGTTGAGCGTAGGTGTTGAGCCCGGTTTGCACTTGCCCGCGCTGCCCGCGTTGTAGATGGCTTGAATTTCTGTTTGTGAGAGAGCGCGTCCGAAGATTTCAACTTCGTCGATCATGCCGGGGAAGAACGAGCCCACGCCCATCTGCATCGACCCGCCCGCACCGATTTCCAGATTCACCGGAACAACTTGAATGTTGTTGAGACCAGCCGCGTTCGCTTCCAGATTTCCATTAATGTAGAGGTTGCACGCTGTTGGATCGACTGTTGCCGCCACGTGTGTCCACTGGCCGAACGTGATGTTGCTCGTGGAAGTAATTGAGCATTGATGAGTTTGATGATTTTCAGAAGCACGAAGCGTGAGCTTCTGGTTGTCGATGTACATTTCATACTGTCGCCAATCATCGACGCTGTGGTACTTCGTGATCACTCCATAGTGGCCGGCCGGATCCGCTCCTGAGTTGACGTTGATCCAGGCGTCGATCGTCAATTGCTGTGGATTTATGCTCGCGTTGTCGGCGACATCAATGAACGCATCAGTGCCGTTCAACGAAAACCCAAGTCCGACCTTGCCGGACGCGTAGCCGGCCCCATTTTGCGGCGCCGCATTGTTCACCTCTTTTAGATCCAGAGCATTACCGTCGCCGGCCCACCAACTAATCATTCCGGATGGCGGAGAGGTGCATTGCGGCTGACACTTACCGGCGCTGCCGGCGTTAAAGATCGACTGGATCTCCGTCGGCGACAGCTCACGCGAGAAGATCTCGGGTTCGTCGATGAGGCCGTCCAGATGACCGTGGTAAGTCGGCGGTTTCATCGATCCAAGCGTCAGAGATTGAGACGTGACGTGGAGCGGCGTCATGGATTTTGTCCATGATTGGACAAGGGCTCCATTAAGGTACAGCTTTACATTATTTGCCGGGCCGTATGTGCCATCCCAGGTCAGCGCAATGTGATACCACTGCCCGGTTGTGACCAGGCCGGGTGCCGTCGTCCAGTTGTCGTTCGGATAGATGCCATAGAGTGCCGGATTTATAGAACCGTCGGGATCCACTTGCATTCCGTATGAAGTTACTGACTCGGAACCGTTGTAGTCCGCTTTGGAAAATAGAACGCCGTAGCCTGCAGTCCTCTGCAGGAACCACGTGTCCAGGGTAAACCCGCCAGTGAGGTCCAAAGATGATGAGTGCGGAACTTCCATGTAGTCGTCCACTCCATCAAAGCTAAAGGCCTGTCCCACCTTCCCCGGTGCATAGGTGGCGCCATTCATGAGCGTACCGTTCTCAAAAGCCGGCCCTTGAATGTCGTTAGCATTGCCCTCGCCGGGCCACCAACCGACCATGTCCGCTGGCGGCGGCGTGCACGCTATATCCGGGGGCTCCGGCGCATACAGATTCAGCCGCGCGGTTTTGTTCCGAACTGAATCACTCTTCGCGAGGTAGCTGTTGTTGAGAGCTCGACTTTTGATGTAGCCAAGCGCGCAGATCGAAATTGTCAAGGCAAGCAGGGCAAGAATGGGGCGACGCATAAAGACCTCCGTGACTCCTTGAGGGGAGCGGAGGTTCTTTTGAGTGTAAAGAGAGCACAGTTCGACCACGCGGTTACGAAAACCACATGGCTAATCGTCTCTCAGAAGTTCTGGCCGTGACACGGGTGATTGTTCCGTCGAGCTTAATTGCACTCGTAATTAAGAACTATAAACCGCACCCCGAAAATGAAAGATCTTCGACTAAAGGGTTCGGGCTTGAATTCGCAATGCGCGTGCCAGTTGAGAAAATGCGCAAGGCTGTTTATTAGGGCGGATTATCGCCGAAATTCAATAATCACGGGTTTCCCTGAGTGGTTTTTTTCCTAATTCGATGTGGAACTTCACTCAAAGTTGGTCAAACTTAAGGTCGCGAGAAAAGTCTAGTGAGTCACCCCTTTGACGCTCTGGTGCACAAAAACGAAGCTGCCACTGAACGGAAACCTGTTAACTCCCCGAGGGCGTAAGGGATGAATCCAGGATGGGTGGTAAGCGCATATCAAACAATTCAGGTTTCCGGATTACGGAAAACCACTCAGTACTGCTCCATCATTTTGTACAGGGCATGCGGGATATTCTGTTTGTCTTCGCTGAAGGTTTTATATCCGCCGTTGAACTTGTCGGATCGAATCGCGCAATGCATCTTGCCATCCGTAAGATTGATCACCATCACAGCGTCTTCCGACCCGCACGAATGGGCCATGCAGCCAACCAGGACCAGACAGCCTTCGATCTCTTCGATGGGCATTTCCGTTTGCATGCGGGCCATGAAAAACGTGTAGTTGCTGCCCGTCACGGCTCTGAGTCGGGCCTTCACACTCGGTTCGCCTTTTAAGAGCGCGCTCGGGTATCTGCCGATATATGACCGTAGATCTCGCGGCCCCGACGCATGGACGCGGGCCGCGGGACTGCTCAAATTGGCAAGACCCAGCAACACAAGAAGTGCTGAGATAAAAAGAAGTGTTCGCATGAAGGTTTCCTTTCGGGGCGATCGTCTTCTCTAACAACGCTTAGTTCTCTTACTCGCAGCAAGCACCACGCCACGCGGAAGAGTTCGGTGCCGCTATGCGGCAAAATAAATCCTGCGTTAACGTCCTCAATGGCTGAGGGAAAACTCGCACGATCTCTTTCTTGACCTGCTTGCTTGTATCTCCAGACGCTTCAAAAACCGGGTTGCATTGATCTCTTAGTGAGGCATGTTTCTTGCGCTTGATCGAACGAAAGGCACAGTGTTCAGCGTGGATCCGATTGGAGAGTGAAAGATTGTTGCCGCTCGTCCACCTCGCGGCGGCGTTTGATTGAGAATCGACTATAGACATCCGACGATGAAATACCTGCTTGCCCTGATCGTAGTTGTCGTCTTGACGATTGTTGTCGGGTTGTCTCTCACTCCCGGCGCAGGCGAGGTGACTACCAGTGATCTCAAGGCGCGATCGAGCGTCAATTTCGCGCCGATTCCTCAACCGGAATCGCGCGCCTCTTTTCTGGCCGTAGGCGACATCCTGCTCTCGCGCGGTGTGGCCCAGCGCATGAGGCAGCAGAACGATCCGCTCTTGCCTTTTCGCAGTCTCGCTGACCTGTTGAATTCTACTGATTTCAATTTTGGCAATCTCGAAAGCCCGGTGTCCGGAAGAGATGAGGTTAAGGGTCGCGGCCTGGTATTCAACATGGCGACTAACGATCTGGCGGGCCTGCGAACCTACAACTTCAAGATCCTGAATCTCGCTAACAATCATTCGCTCGATCAGCGTCTGCAAGGACTTGAGAACACTCGGCGCGTACTTTCCAATGCCGGCATCGATTGTGTGGGAGTGGGAGACAATAAGACCGAAGCCTGGGAGCCGAGAATCATCACGGTCAATTCCATAAGGATTGGCTTTCTGGGCGCGTCGTACGCGTCGGTCAACGACGGCGGCTTCGAGCGTAACGAAAATGTGGCGCGCATCGAGGATTTGACGGAATTGAAAGACGCGCTGACGAAGCTGAAGTCTCAGGCAGATTTTGTCGTCGTCACCATGCATGCCGGAATTGAATTCAAGCGAAACCCGCATTCGTCACAGATCGCTTTCGCCCGCGCGGCCGTCGATTTTGGGGCCGATCTGGTTATTGGCGCCCACCCACATTGGATTCAAACCGTAGAGCAGTATCAGGGAAAGTACATCTTCTATTCTCTGGGAAATTTTGTTTTTGACGCCAACCAAGAGGACACGGGCCAGGGACTCACGGTGAGAGTGATTCTCCGAAAGCAGAAATTCGCAAATCCAAACATGGCTCAACCTGGGCAAGTCGCACTCGCCGAGTTGGAAAAAATCGAATTGATTCCGATCGTGATTCAGCAATACAGCCCGCGACCGGCAACAGACAACGAGTCGCGGGCCATACTCAAGAAGATAGGGTTTGGTACGAACGTCATCAATGGAAGCGAAACACAGTTGGCTCGCAGGTAGAGCTGAAGCTGAGTTTCAGGAGGTCCAACATGATCGCAATTATCTTAATGCTACTTTTATCGAGCGGCGGGCTTTCTTTGATCGGGAACGCCGGCCAGGCAAGGCTGACCTATAAAGGCGCATGGTTCGAAATCAAATATCCATCGAACTTTAAGGTGCGTCCCTCTTTGCGAAGCGCTTCCGGTCAGGGCTATGACAGTGTCTTCTTTTCATCGCCGGATGGAAGCGTGGAGTTCTATGTCTTCTCGCCTCAGTGGAACGGCGAGCCTGCCGATATCGAAATGAATACTCGATCCGAAGTTCAGGTTTCGCAGAAAACCGAAAAGCGCGAAGGCCGAATTGTGAGAAGGATGACGATCAGAGCGCGGGACAACAGTTACCTGAGGTCGTTTGAGGACACCGAGGACACGACCACAAACACGCGCAAAGTTTTCGGGATCAAGTATCGTAACGAAGCTGCCTACAACCGTTACCGGCAGAGTTACCTGACTTTCAAGCAATCGTTGACACAGTTCGCCGATTGAGAGGCCGGCGGCAGAAGGTCTCCGCGCGCGTCAAAAGGATTTGATCCAGTTTGATAAGAGTGGCTCCCAGCTCTTCCAGAGCTGACCGCAAGTGTTCGGGCTTCGATAGGGTTTTCCGGCGATGAAGTAAGGATTTGTCAATTAAACGGTGACCGTTTGTTTCTGAGGTAATCTCAACCGTGACTAACGAGCACGCCGGCAATCTGCCGCGAGCGGTGCAGGTGAAAGTCCTTTCGCCAATCGATCAGGTTCATTACGAGTTAGGTTCCGCGTGCAGCCAATTCCAAATTGCTCCCATCACCCAGCCAATGATGTATCCCAGGACTGACGTGATTACGATTAAGGCAATGGCAAGGACGGGCTTGAACGCGGTGATTGTGTACGGCGGTTGAATGAAGTGCAGGCGGAAAACCCAATCGATAAGCCATTGCGCAAGTCCGAAAGCAACCAGCGCCGACCAGGTCAGATGCCACAGTCCCAGAAACGAGCCAAACGCTAAACCTAATTTGTTCTTGCTAACCATCGCGCACCCTCTTTCTCGAATTCAGGGTGACGAATCATTTAAGTAATGAACGCGCGTTCTGTTTACGCCGTCGCCGCCTTTACCGCCGGTGGTTGCATCGCGCCGGGCTGAACCAGGATGCCCGGGCTCAGGGAAACTGTAAGTTCGACACTCGTAAAAACTTTTTCGATTAGCGGGGTACAGGGCTTTACCCTCAGTTCATTCACCACGCCGACAACACCGGTCGCGCGACGGGTCGCTTCTTCAACCGCTAATCTGTCCTGATGGCTATGTGCGCTGCCTTGCAGGCTCACGACTCCGTCGCAAGCCCACACGCAGATTTCTGTTGAGCATACTTTCTTGCTTAAGCTCAACTCTCTTAACACCCATTGTTCGATCTCACTATCCGGCTTCCTCATCAAAAGACGGTCTCCTTGTGTGTCGATTTCATAAAGGCCACCTGGCTGATAAGAGCTAATTCAGGACCAGGGCAGAGCGCGCAGCATCTTCATCAGGCAAGAGTTCGACTCCGGAATCTGACGCTCTAACCACCGTTGAGACCATCGCTGTAACCATTGTCGAACCCTTCGCGGTAGTACCGGCGGTATAGTTCCCGATCGCCGAGCTTTGAGCTGTAATCCGTCGTGGCTTTCTGGTAGGCATTGAAACTCGAGAAGTCACGGTACCTGCCCCTCTGCGCGATCTTTGCGACCTTCCTTGATGCCTTCGTTGTAGCCGGCGTTCAATGCCGTTTGGCGAAGCTCGAAAGAACCGCCATAGGTGCCATAACGATCCCAGTTGCGCCCGCGGCGATTTGGAACGGGGTTATTGATGCGATCCCCGCGATTATCGCGATAGTCACCGTCACGCCGTACTTGGATCCCAAGTTCGGTGTTGTATCCGTTCTCGAATGCCAGACGGTAGTAGCGGCGATACAGTTCGCGGTCGCCGAGACGTGAGTTGTAGTCTTTCGTGGCTTTCTGGTAGGCACTAAAGTTCTGGTAATTGGCTTGCCTACCCTTTGCTCGGTCATTGCGGCCTTCTTTAGAGCCTTGGTTGTATCCCGCGTTCAGTGCGGTTTGGCGCAGTTCCCAACTACCACCCCAGTTCGGATAGCCGTCCCAGCGGCGGTCCTGATTACGATAGCCGCCCTGTGCATTGACCGTTGCGAGCGAGCCGATGGCCAGCAAAAGAGTTAGCCCTAAGACAACGCCCGCGATCTCTTTAAGTGAATGTTGCTTCTTCATGTTGAACCTCCCTCGGTTCTTGCGCAGTTTACCTTGCGCGTTTGTTTGTATGTGCTGTGCTCCACAGGTCTCCAGCTTGATTACTCGCTGGCCCTGCGGCTTGACTGTCTATTCAACTCAGCGATCAACTTGGCCGCCGTTGACGGCGTTTTCACGGTCCCCAGCACTACATTTCGGTTAGACATCTTCCTACCGTACATGTCTTTGTTTGCGTCATCGTCAGGTCGCAAAGTCGCGCCGTCGAGAGAGACGCCGGCAAATAGTCCCTGCGCCCTTGAGTAAGTAAGCAACTGGGCGTGGAGCTGCGCATCTGTCTGGGCCGACGCGGTACGGCCAACCGGTCCCGCCGCCGCCGACGCATCCGCGCCGATGGTGAACTTGCTGGACAGAAGCTTATCGATTGCGCTTTGATTCATCAGCAACATCACAACATCAGTTGCGGATCCGCCGATTTGAAGCCCAAAGCTTCCACCTTCGATTCTCACGCCGCCGGGTGCCGACCAGCCATGCCCGTTCTGGTTTCGACAGGTGATAAAGCCACGGCCGTACTTGGCGCCGAATATGAACGCGGCTTTCTTAACGCTCGGCACGACCACCACGCAGGCTGCCTTGTCCAACAGATCCTTCGGGATACCTTTGTCCGGCGCCGCCATCATGTCGCTCACTACATCAGCCGCAGCGTTAAGCCGATTTGCAGTGTCATTGTCGGCTTTCGCGCGCGCCGTTGATTTGCTAATCCATGGCGCAGACAGGACCACCAGCGCTACCAGGGCCGGCGCCAGCATTAACTTTGTTACTCTCATCTTTTTTCTCCTTCAACTTCAATAAGCTTCTACCAGGGTTTCGCAAGGCACACGTCACAGGATTGTCGCTTGTCTCTTCGTCGGTAGGCGAAACGCGGCCGGCGCAGGCGAAACTTTTCAGGAGGGCGATGTGCGCTATCGCACATTGCAAGCCTCATTCCCTTCAGCCCGCCGACTTTGCTTCGGATTTCCGGGCCCCAAACGTTGTTTTATTCGAGCGTGCGTGCGCGAACATACGCAACTCAAGAGCAGAATTTCGCAGCAGTTCATGTTGAAAACTGCAAAGTGTCGAATCACGTTCCACCTATAGAAGGAACTGCGCGATGCTTCCGAACAACTCACCAACATCGGGTTTGAAAGCGTACGCGTTGGCTCCGGCTTCGATGCCTCTCTTCTTGTTAATCTCATCGGCCGCGCTGGAGAAGAAGAGAATCGGCGTCTCAGAGTTGCGGCGGCGCAGACGTCGACACAATTCAAACCCATCAAGGTCAGGCAAAGACGCATCCAGCACATATAAGTCGAAGCATTCTGTCTGAATCAACAAAAAGGCTTCAGCTTCGGTCGCGACGGCTTCGACTTCAATTCCGGAGAACCTCATTAGCGTGCTCAACAGGTCGCGAGACGTTTCATCGCCGTCTACGCAGAGAACTCGGGCTCGCGGGTCGGATAGCATGATTGCCGCCTTTGATTCAAAAATTGTCTGGATGGTCGCGAGGTTAGTTCACTTGGAAGTTGTCAGTCTGTGCGTCAACACACATATAAGAGTGCACACCCCAAATGACTTCACTTACTCAGTGCACTTGTTGGAATGAGAGTAATTCGCGCAGCTTCCTCGCTTCCTTCGGCTCTGTGTGTTGGCGCACAGACCGCCAATCTTCTGAATTGTAGACTTGCGGCAGTCGTTCTTTAGACACACCACTCTCGACACCCGAGACCAGGCCAGCAACCTCTTTCTTGTGCCGTTTGTTCTTGCCAGGAACGGTCCGAAGACTGCAAACATGAGGGAGAAATGCAATGTTAAGAATGACGGTTGATAACCTGAAGCGAATACTGGTAGCGGTTGTTATCGGTGGGGTGGCATTACTGGGATTGACTATTCCGGCCAACGCCCATCAGCAGCAAGACCAGCAGGACAGGCGAAAGAAGGAAAAGGAAGAAAAGCCACAGACCGCGAAGAAAGAACAGAGACAGCAGCAGCGCGCTCAACGGCAGCAGCAACAGCAGGCCGCACAACAGCAGCAACAGGCGGCGCAGCAACAGCAGCGCGCCCAACGACAGCAGCAACAGCAGGCCGCGCAACAACAGCAACAGGCGGCGCAACAACAGCAGCGCGCCCAACGGCAACAGCAGGCCGCGCAACAGCAGCAACAGGCGGCTCAACAACAGCAGCGCGCCCAACGGCAACAGCAACAGGCGGCGCAGCAACAGGCGGCGCAGCAACAACAGCGCGCCCAACGGCAACAGCAACAACAGGCCGCTCAACAACGACAGCAGCAACAACAGGCCGCTCAACAACGACAGCAGCAGCGCACAACAGCAAATGGTGAACGCGTAGGACAGCAACAACAGCAACTGCGGCTGTCACAACAGCGTCAACAGCTTAATGTCCTGCAGCAACAACGTCTGATTCTTTATCGCCAACAACAGCAGAATCAGGATCGTCTGTGGTCACAGCGCGCAACATTGCTTCAACAGCAACGGCGCATGGCGCAATATCGTTTTCAGCAACAGTATCTGGAACGCCGGCGTCAGCAGATACGCGATTGGAACGCGCGTTCTTATGATTACAATAACGACCCAAACTTCTATTCAGCCGCGAACTATCGTTACTCTCGCGGCGGCAGGTCCTACCAGACAAATCAATACGGCGCAGATCTACTCCGGCAAGCCGTGAACTACGGTTATCAGGAGGGATTTCAGGCAGGGCAGGCAGACCGTGAGGACCGCTATCGCAATAGCAGCTATCAAAGCTCCTATGCTTACCAGGACGCGAACTACGGTTACAACGGTTACTACGTAGCCCAAACCGAATACAGCTATTACTTCCGCGAGGGCTTCCGTCGAGGCTATGAAGACGGCTACAACAGTCGCTCGCAATATGGCAGTTACTCTAACGGTAACTATTCGATCTTGTCGGCCATCTTGTCGCAAGTCCTCAATCTGGCACGCTTCTAAGACGAGAAGGAAGACCGGTGTTCAAACAATGATGTTAAGAATGGGAGAGTGAAACATGCTGTGGACAATTCTGGTGATTCTGGTGATCTTGTGGCTCTTGGGATTCATCGGCCATTTCGGTGGCAATCTGATTCACATCTTAATAGTGGTCGCGGTGATCATCTTGATTTACAACCTGGTCTCTGGCCGGCGCGGTTAAGGGCGTAAGGCGCGAGCACACTAGAGACCTCACGAAAGAAAGCCCTCACAAATGGTGAGCGAAGTGGGTCCACTTCGCTCAACGAGACCGCTTCGGCTCTTGGAGAGGTCACTGAGATAGTAAAGAAACTGGAGGCAGTAATGAACCTAACTACGTTTAGCGCAAGAGATTTAGCCATCATCATAGCCGCCGCCACGATTGTGGCGGGGATTATTATTGTGGCCATTACAGCGTGGCTTTCTCTCCGAAAGCGCCGGACCGAAAGACTGCGCACTCAATTTGGTGGCGTCGAGTATGACCGCACTCTAAAGGAAGACGGCAACCGGCGGCACGCGGAAGCCGGTCTCAAAGAGCGCAACGAACGTGTGGAGAGTTTACCCATCCGGCCTCTTGCTCCAGGTGATCGGACGCGCTTCGTAGAGTCGTGGCAACGGATCCAGGCGCGGTTCGTTGACGGTCCGGGAGGTGCGGTAACCGAAGCCGACCAACTACTGGGGGATGTCATGTCCACGCGCGGCTATCCGGTAAGTGATTTTGATCAGCGGGCGGCAGATATCTCAGTTGACCATCCATTGGTTCTGCAGAATTACCGAACGGCACACGAAATTGCGGTTCGTCAGGCGCAGGGGCTGGCAAACACAGAAGACTTGCGGCAGGCAATGATCCATTACCGAACGCTGTTTGAAGAACTGGTTGGCCAGCCAGAGTTGGCTCAAGCGAAGGCTGCGGCCTGAACTCGAATGATTACACAAACCCCAGGAAAGCGTTTTGGGGTTCGCAGGCGTCACAGAGGTTGTGATGCTCAACTGATTTCAGGCTGGCGGTTCGGTCTAATGACCGATGTACCAGCCGTGTGGAATAGCCCAGCTTAGGATCCCGCCGTAGCGAAAGACAGACTCGCGTTCCGAAGAGTGTGATTACCCCGCCAGCCATCTCGTCCCTGGTGGTTTGAATTTACAGACTGTGCGTAGGAATCCACATTCTAAGTCTTGCTGCAAACCGCGAGCCTGCTAAGGGCTGATCGACATCGCGCAGAAAACGTGTTTTTTGCTCCAGTATTAGACTGGGGACCAATTCGCGCGTGTCCGAAGTTAGTGGTACGGAGCTTGTAATCACTAACGGTATTAGGTTTGGGGGGGAAATGAGCGGCAATCTTAGGTATGACGTTGCGAGAGGTGGTTGCTGCGCCACAACCGCGCGACCGGCGGCCAAATGAGAGTTGCAGTAGGTGAATAACATGTCGACTCAAACAATAGTTGAACGTCCGCTAGTGGGTGGATTGAGCGGGGGAAAGAGCGCGAGCGGGATAAAGCGTGGTTGGAAGAAAGCGCTCAGCCGAAGAAAGCCGATCATGATCGGCATCACGGGCTTCGTCATTTTGGCGATGGCGGCGGCCTTTTACTTTTGGAGAAACCAGACCAGCGCCACTCAATACATGACGGCGAGAGTCGAAAGAGGAAACCTGCGCAACACAGTCACGGCGACAGGAACGCTGCAAGCGGTAACGACCGTACAAGTTGGGAGTCAGGCTTCGGGCACCATCTCATCTCTCTCCGCCGATTTCAACTCAAAGGTCCGAAAGGGCCAGGTGATTGCGCAACTCGATCCGGCGGTAAGCAAAGCGCAAGTTGATCAGGCCCGAGCAAACCTGCAACAGGCCCGAGCCAGCCTGCAACTGGCGCGCGCCGGTGTCACGAATTCGCGTGCCGGGCTCAGCGATGCGCAGGCAAGAGGACTCGCCGCCAAATCAACCGCGCAGAATAATCAGGCCGGCGTATCCGGTGCGCAAGCCAATCTGGCTGTCTTGAAAGCGCAGCAGGACGATGCGATGAGCTATCTCAAGCAGCAGGAGTCTCTGCTCAAGAGCGGTGTGATTGGCCAACGCGACTACGACGTGGCGCAGACGGCATATAGAACTGCTCAGGCTCGATACGATCAGGCGGCGGCTCAGGTGAGCCAGGCACAGTTGAGCGAACAGTCGTCGTCAGGCGCCGGCATCGCGCAGTCACAAGCGCAGGTTGAGCAGTCCCGGGCACAGGTGCAGCAATCGCAGGCACAGGTCCAACAAGCTCAGGCGCAGGTGCAGCAGGCCGAAGCGGCGCTTCGTCTCGCTGAAGTGAACCTGGCCCACACTACTATCACTTCGCCGATCGACGGCATAGTCGTCTCTCGCGACGTGAACGTCGGCCAGACCGTAGCCGCCAGCCTTTCAGCGCCGACGCTTTTCACGATCGCGAAGGACCTGACCCAGATGCAAGTCATCGCCAATATCGATCAGGCAGACATTGGTCTGGTTGAGCAGGCAAAGTCGGTCAAGTTCTCAGTGGACGCGTTTCCCGGCAAAGATTTCGACGGTCAGATTCAGCAGATGCGACTCAATCCGCAAAACGTGCAAAACGTCGTGACTTACAACGTAGTGATCGATGTCAGCAACCCCGAACAGAAACTGAAACCCGGCATGACGGCTAATCTGACGATCACGATCGACGAACGTAACAACGTGCTCAAGGTTCCTAATGCGGCGCTGCGGTTCACACCACAGGATGCTACGGGACAAACGAGTAGGAATGCTGCCGGAGCGGGAAACGGAAACGGTCAGGGCCGTCGCCAGCAACAAATGGGAATGTGAACAGCGCGACGAGCACCAACTCTTCATCGCCACAAGGGAGTGACCGCGAGGGTCGATTCGCACCTCCAACTGCGCCGGTGTTGGCAGGTCAGACGCGTCTGGTCTGGGTGCTGGGGGCTGACGGCAAACCACAATCACGAAGGATCAAAGTCGGTCTCACCGACGGCGTATCAACTGAAGTTGTCGAAGGCAATTTGCAGGAGGGCGAAATGGTCGTCACCGGACAGACCATATCCAGTGCCAGTAAGAGCCAGAGCAGTCCGACGCCGGCTCCAGGGTTTGGAGGAGCACCGCGCACCGGTGCACCGCGGCGGTAACCGGGTGCGCAGGCATCTTGCCTGCCCACTGGCGATCTCTGGGCCGGCCGAAACGAGAATAAAATGTCAGCAGCAGTCACAGCTGAATCACAAGGGTTTCAAGCGAATGCGGCGATACTCGCAGCCGCTGACTGAAGCTCGGCCTTTGATCCAGTTGGATCAGATTCATAAGACCTACACGATGGGCGACGTCGAGGTTCGCGCCTTGCGCGGAGTCATCCTCACGATCAGAGCAGGCGAGTTCGTGGCCATCATGGGCGCATCGGGTTCGGGCAAGTCTACGGTGATGAATATCATCGGCTGTCTGGATCGTCCCACTCGCGGCACTTACATTCTGGACGGTCAGGATGTCTCAGAACTATCCAAAGATGAGCGCGCTGACATTCGCTGCCAAAAGATCGGCTTTGTGTTTCAGGGCTTCAATTTACTGGCGCGCACGTCTGCTTTAGAGAACGTCGAGTTGCCGATGCTCTATCTGGGAGTTGAAGGCCACCAGCGCCACCAGCGCGCAATGGAAGCGCTGGCCGCGGTCGGACTTGCAGGACGCGAGCAGAATAATCCCAATCAGTTGTCCGGTGGACAACAGCAGCGCGTCGCGGTGGCGCGCTCGCTGGTCAACAATCCCGCGTTGATTCTTGCCGACGAGCCGACCGGTAATCTCGACTCGCGCACATCGGTCGAGGTGATGGAGATATTCCAGCGTCTGAATCGCGAACGAGGAATCACGCTGGTCCTGGTCACGCACGAACACGACATTGCTCAATACGCGCAGCGCGTCGTCGTCTTCAAAGATGGAAAGATCAAAAAGGACTACGAGATTGACGAGCCACGCGATGCTGCCGAGGTGTTAAGAGGTCTGCCCGCGGTGAACGAGGACGAAGATGAAGATTCGTGATGAAGACGCGCTAACCTGCCGCCCGATGTTGCGGAAAGGCTGACTTCGCTCCGTAGGAGCGAGATGTTTATAGAACCCGTTAGTTTGAATTTGGACTGAAGCTCCTTTAGGAGCGACATATGAAACTCTTCATCGACACATTTCGTTCCTCTGGAGCTTCAATAGGAATTCCAAGGCTGGCCGGGTGCTATAGACATTCGGCCCCTACGGGGCAGAGCGAGGAGCGGCATAGCCGCAAAGAAGCATGAACTTACTAATGATCATTCGCGTGGCCTTTCGCGCTCTGCTGCGTAACAAGACGCGCGCATCCCTTACGATGCTCGGCATCATCATTGGCGTGTCAGCGGTGATTGCCATGGTCAGCATCGGCCAGGGAGCGCAGGCGTCTGTGCAGGCCCAGATCGCAAACATCGGGACCAACCTGCTCTTCGTCAGTGCCGGAGCCCAGAACGTGGGCGGTGTGCGCACTGGCGCCGGCGACTCGGGCACTAACACCCTAACAGTAGAAGACCTTGACGCCATCAAACGCGAAGTGCCGAGCGTTTCCATGGTTACGCCCACTGTCAACGCACGCTCGCAACTCGTTTCCGGAAACGCGAACTGGAACACGTCCGTTCAGGGGGTGAGCGAGCAATATCCCGATGTGCGCAAATGGACGGTGCAGAGTGGCGAGTTCTTTACCGAGGCGGACGTGCGTACGGCCGCGCGCGTCATCGTGGTCGGACAAACTGTGGGCGACAATCTCTTCGCCGGTATGGACCCGGTCGGGCAGACACTTCGCGTGATGAACTCACCTTTTCGCGTCGTCGGAGTGATGGCGAGAAAAGGACAGGACCAACAGGGCCGCGATCAGGATGATATTGCTTTCGCTCCATACACCACGGTCCAGAAAAAAATCCTGGGAAGCCCGCGGCTGCAGGTAGCCTATGTTTCCGCCATTTCGCAGGACGCTACCTACACGGCCCAATCGCAGATTACGGAGTTACTGCGCCAGCGTCACAAGCTGGCGGCAAGTGAACCAAACGATTTCACGGTCCGCAACATGACGGACATCGCGGATGCGGCAAACGAAACCAGCAACACGATGACGATCCTGCTGGCCTGCATTGCCGGCGTTTCGCTGCTGGTGGGCGGGATCGGGATCATGAACATCATGCTCGTGTCGGTGACTGAGCGCACTCGCGAGATCGGCATCCGCATGGCTATCGGCGCGCGCTCTTCCGCCGTTCGCAGTCAGTTCCTGATTGAATCCATCGTGCTCAGCGTGACCGGCGGATTGATTGGTATCGTGCTGGGAGTCGCTGTGTCGCTAGCGATCCCGAAGATGCTGGGCTGGCCAACTCTGGTATCCACGATGGCAATCATCGGATCAGTCATCTTCTCGGCAGCAGTAGGAATATTTTTCGGGTATTATCCGGCGCGCAAGGCCGCGGCATTGGATCCGATCGAGGCCTTGCGATACGAATAATCAAGCCATCGGACTATCCAAATCACGAAGCAGCTTCCCTCAATCCGCTGGCAGCGCTAAGGTACGAAAAACCGTTTGAAATTGCAGGCATAACTCGGCGAACTCGATGAGGGCTCAAATACCACTCGGCAGTGTCTTCGGCATCAAGATCGGCCTGCATTACAGTTGGCTCATCATCGCATTCCTGATCAGTCTATCGCTCGGGAGTAATTTTGGGGCCACCAATCCTGAATGGGGTCCGGGGATTATTTGGGCAACGGCCATCGCCACGGCGCTGCTCTTTTTTCTGACGATTGTTGTTCACGAATTGTCGCACGCTATGGTCGCGAAATCTCACGGTCTTCCGGTTCGGTCCATAACGCTCTTTGCCCTCGGCGGCGTTGCGGAAATCGAAAAAGAAGCCGGCGACGCCAGAACTGAATTCTGGCTGGGCATCGTCGGGCCAATTACCAGCTTTGTGATTGGCACTATTTGTCTCGCAGTCCTTTATGGCTTTGGATGGAAGCCTCCCCATTTTCCCAGAACACCACTGCTCGCAATGTTGATGTGGATTGGCTACATCAACATCATGCTGGCTGTCTTTAACATGGTGCCGGGGTTTCCCTTGGACGGTGGGCGCGTCTTGCGCGCCATTGTTTGGTGGATAACTGGCGACGCCGGCAAAGCGACAAAGATCTCCGCAAAGCTGGGTCAACTTGTGGCTTTCGGATTTATCATTTTCGGAATCTATCGCTTCTTCAATGGAGCGGGCATCGGTGGTCTGTGGATAACTTTCATCGGCTGGTTTCTATTGAGCGCATCGCGTGAGAGTTACGCGCAAGTAGCGATTACCGAAAGTCTCAAAGGCCTGCGGGCTCGCGACGTGATGTCCGTCGACTCGCCTACGGTTGATAGTCACGCGAACATTCAAACGCTCGTTGATGAGCATTTCCTGCTGACGGGGAGACGGTGCTTTTTTGTCAGCGAGAATGGCAGAATTGTCGGATTGGTTACGCCGCATGAAGTGCGCGAGGTCGAACGCCAGCGCTGGCCTTATAAAACGGTGGACGAAGTGATGCGCCCTTTGGATCAGCTCCGGACAATTACCCTGGACACCCCGGTACAGAAGGCGTTGGAAATCATGGGGAGCGAAGACCTCAATCAGTTGCCGGTAGTTGAAAACAACGAAGTTCGCGGGATCCTAACCCGCGCACACATTCTCCAGCTTTTACAGACCCGCGCGGAATTGAGGAAATGATTTCGTAAAGTTGAATTATTTCAGTTAACCAGGATCGCAAAGGTAACGAGAGTTCATTCTTTATGCGGCTTTGCACAAAAAGTCGTCGCTGAAATCGGACTTCTGAGAACTCTCTCAGGTTGGGAAGGGTGGTTTACCGCCGCTCTTTCTTTTGCCTCAAGCAATCCGATTCAAAGTGCGGGGGCAAGCCACCCTTCCCGACCTGAGAGATAATTCTTGATTCAATTTCCTTTCATCGACTCTTTGTGCAAAGCATCTTTATTCAGAAGGACGACGGACAATCTCAACGGAACACTTCGCATGCGTAACTACCGCAAGCGAGACTGAGCCAAGCAGGAAACGTTCGATTCTCCCTCCGCCATGAGAGCCAAGGACGATCAGGTCTGACTTGAACGCTTCGGCTTCGTCAAGAATTGCTTGCTTTGGCGATCCTCCCACAACCTTAGTTGAAACCTTTAGCTTAGCGCTTTCTTTTCCCGCGCGAAGTTTCCGCTCAGCGGTTTTCACGGCCTTGCGCGCCCGAGCCTGCCCCTGCTTTTGAATTTCGTCGTCGAAGTCCACACCCGCCCAGGGCACGGCGATGGGGAACGTCGGTAGTTCAAAAACCGAGAGAATCCGGATTTCACTTCCTTTCGCAAAGGGCCGTTCTGCGATCTCGTTCACTGCGGCTTCGCTGTATTCCGATCCGTCCGTAGCCAATAGAATTCTCATAGTCCTCTCACCTTATCTGTTTTAATCGCAAAGCCAATTTACGAATCAACCAGTTGGTTCGCAGAGCCTAAATCCCCAGATAGGCCAGCGAATCGATCACGCGACGCATCAGCAGAGTGATTTGCGGATGTGATGCTTCAAGCTCGGCCACATCCTCGCTGAATTGCTCGCCCAGGCCGCGATAATGATGCGGTTTGATTTCCTCTCGTTTAAGCAATTGCTCGATTTCATTCGCACGCGTCTGCAGCTTCTCGCGCTGGTGCGGGTCGAGAGAACTAGCCTGTTGAAGTTCCGCGCGCAACTGTTCTAATTGCTCTCGTAGTTGTTCGTTGTTCATCCTCATCCCCTGGTCATGATGACTTGTACTTGCTAAATGATATTCATTATATCTAATAATGATGTTCGGCTTCACAATAGTTCAGAAAAAAGTTGCAAAGTTGTGGGGACCCATTTTCTTTTGAGCCTCTTGAACCGTTTCGTAAGATCAGGTGATGCTGTCTTCAACGTTCTTACAATTTGTTGACCGTAAGGTCGTATGGGTTAAGAGTTGCGGGGAATCATATGGAACTAGGGCGAATTAGTGCCATCTTTCGTTACCCGGTTAAGTCAATGGCCGGTGAATCACTGGATGTTGCAAGGCTGGGTTGGCAGGGCATTGAGGGTGATCGCAGGTTGGCTTTTCGGCGACTCGCTGACAATAGTGAGTTCCCCTGGCTGATCGCGAGCAAATTACCGCAGCTGCTTCTCTATAAACCGTTCCGTCTCGACGGCCACACTGCGGAGCTACTCCCCACCCACGTTCGCACCCCGGATGGGAAAGAGTACGAGCTTCGAAGCGATGAACTGCGGAAGGAAATTTCGGGCCGGTTCGGCAGTGATCTCGAATTGATGAATCTGAAATCTGGCATGTTTGACGAGGCTACCGTCTCGGTGATCAGCCTCGCCACCGTCCGTTCGGTCGCGCTTGAATCAGGCCGAGGCGTCGACGCTTGCGACCTGCGCAGATTTCGACCAAACGTGGTGATTGAGACAAATGGCGCTGAACCTTTTGAGGAAGACGGATGGGTGGGCCGGACATTGATGTTTGGTGATGGGATCAGCGAGGCAGTCCCGGCGGCGGCCATCGGCGTGACGATGAGAGATGAGCGATGTGTCATGGTTAATTTTGACCCGGACACAGCCGAGCGAGATTCCGAAGTGATGAAGACTGTGGTTCGCCTGAACGAGAACTACGCCGGCGTTTACGGCACAGTGGTTAAGGCCGGCGAGCTTCGTGTCGGTCAAGTCGTGACCCTGGGAGCGTAGGGAAATCTAAAGCGCATCAGCAAGGCATCACCCAAGAGTCGATTTTGATCCCAACGGGATAAGAGAGATAACTTTTCATATCATGCGATACAGACAATTCGGACGGACAGGTTGGAAGGTTAGTGAAATCGGCTATGGCATGTGGGGCATGGGCAGCTGGTCCAACTCCGATGACCAGCAGTCCCTCGAGTCGCTTCAGCTCGCCGCTGATCTAGGCTGCAACTTTTTTGATACGGCGTATGCGTACGGTGACGGTCATAGCGAAAACCTGCTCGGCCAGACGGTGCGAGCTAATCCTGATAAGCGGCTCTACACGGCGACCAAGATTCCGCCCATGAATAAACAGTGGCCGGCGGCGGCGGATTCCACGCTTAGAGAAAGTTATCCTCCCGATCATGTCGAAGAGTACGTACATCGCAGCCTCAAAAATGCGGACCTGCAAAGTTTGGATTTGATTCAGTTTCACACCTGGAATGATGAGTGGTTGCGTGACGACCGATGGTTCTACAGCGTTGACGATCTGCGCAGCCAAAAGCTGATCCAAGCCATCGGCATCAGTCTCAATCGTTGGGAACCCTGGAACGGCGTACGTGCCGTCCGCACCGGACAGATCGATTCCGTGCAGGTCATCTACAACATCTTCGATCAGAATCCCGAAGACGAATTATTTCCGGCGTGCGCAGAGATGAACGTGGCCGTCATTGCGCGCGTGCCGTTTGATGAAGGCACCTTGACGGGCACGCTTACCAAAGACAGCAGTTGGCCCGAAGGTGATTGGCGCAATACCTATTTTGTTCCTGAGAACCTGATCCCCAGTGTGGAACGTGCGGAGAGTTTGAAAGATGCTCTGCAAAAGTGGAATCAGGCGCACGCGACCAAGATCACACTGCCTGAATTGGCGCTGCGCTTCATTCTCAGCAATCCCAACGTCAGTACGATCATTCCCGGGATGCGCCAGCATGCCCACGTCGAAACGAATATCGCGGCGAGCGAAGCCGGTCCCTTACCCGATCAATTGTTGGAGGAACTTAGGCAGCATCGGTGGGTGCGAACGCCCGCTTCCTGGTCGCACTGAGCAGTCTGCGTCGGGTTAATGCGCGCTCGTGCTTTGTCGCGAAACGGATCTTCGTTGGTGAGCCAGGTTAACGAACGTGCGCATCAGGAAGTTTAAGACCGCGAGCGGTAAGACCAGTGCCAGCGGAATCAGCAGCACGAATCGCGAATGCTCCCAGAACTCGGCCGATCGGTACGCGCTATTGAGCAAGGGAATTCCCAGAGTCATTGCGTAGTAAATCGCCAGTGGAAACAGAAGGACTCTGAGAAGTTGCGCCGTAGCCGCCAGTCCATCTTGCCCTGCCCAACTCGCAGCCTTCGCGCTGGTCGGCGACGTGCGCCGTTGCCGCTCAATTTTCTCAACCAGCGTGAATACCAATAAGAGAAAGCCGAAATAGACAAGCACGCCTTCCACCCGATGCATTTGTTCTGCGCCTAACCAATTGAAATCCTGAGGCGCAACCCGCATTTGCAAGGCGACCGAAATTCTGACGGTGTTGGCAATCACCGTGGTCAGGTAAGCAATGGCCGCCAGGGCGGCGAGCGACTTCCAACTCGTGCGGCACGAACGGTCTCTCCAGAGTTTTCCGAGCGCGAGCATCAGGAAACAAGTAATCAGAAAATTGACTCCCGCGCACGCGGCGGCAATTACAAATGTGTGTTCGCTGTTGACGTAACCAGCGAACGATTCGAATTGGAACCGCGCGCCCGTAAACAATTCGACGAGAAAGGTGGTCGGCGCCAGGATCCAGCGCAGTTGATTGACGCTGGCCGTCGAGTAGTACGCTTTCAGCCCGACGGCGCAGGAAAGCACGGCAACCAACTGCGCGGCGCGATTCCAATTCGATTTTCTCATCACAGATGGCATGTCAATTGAGAGGTTCTGATTTTCAGCTTCTCTGCGTTATTCTCGGCGACCTCGGCGGCTCTGCGGTGAATAATTCTAAGAAATGCTCACCACAGAGACGCCGAGCACGCGGAGGTAGCGCAGAGATTCCAATTTAGAGCACACACTGCATAAGCATTCGGCTTACTGAGGCCGTCAGCACACGCGCGTGTGCCGGCCCCACCGCCAGCGAGCGATCATCATCAGCGCAATCAAAGCCGATGCCGCCAGCAACCAAAGCAGTTCAGGTTCGCTGCCTACGGCCAAATCGCTCACGCCTACGGGCAAAGGCAGCGGCTGATCGACGTTTTCAGCAGCAGCACCCGGATTAGTTATCTTCTGGCGCACTGCAATGAACGAGGTGTACTGCGTCAGCAAGTTGTACTTCAAACCCAACGCAGTAATCTCTTTCACGCGATCTTCCGATACGTCACCGAACCCGTAGTCAGACAATTCGGCAATTCGCGAACGTGCCCACAGATATCGCAAAGCGCGATTGGTTTCGTCCGGCTGGACAGTGCCGACATCGAAGGTCGAGACAAAGTCGCCGCGGCCGGTTTTCCCACGCAACTCAAACGTGCCGCCGACCGGGCCTCGCCACTTGCCGAAGAGAATTATCGGCCGCTGCGCCAAAAGATCCGGAAAGTGACTCGGCTGGACATCGTAGATATCAAAGCCATTCGCCTGAATCTTTATGTCCGTCAAGACCGGCGTCTGAATGTACTCACGAAATTTGACGGCCACGGCGGGCGCTTCCGCCGGATTCGTCACGATGAAAGGTTCGCCCATGCCTGCTTTGGCAACGCCTTCAATCAGGTAGCGATTGACTGATGAACCTATGCCGAACGCAAACACATTCGATTGATTTAGATTCTCGCGAATGTAGTCGAACACACCGGCCTCGCCTGAGACGTAGCCATCAGTCACCAGCACGATGCTGCGGGCCACGGTTGCGTCCTGGGGCAGGCTCATCGCTTGTTTGATCGCCGCGAGCAGTTCGGTTCCGCCGCTGCCGCGTTGTTGCTCGATCAATCCGATGGCCCGGTCAATATTTTGCTGGTTAGCTGCCAGTGAAGTCGGCGACAGCACTGTCGAGTCTCCGGCAAACAAGACCACATTGAATTTGTCGGTGGGCCGCAATTGCCCAATCAGGTCACGCAGCAACTGCTTGGACGTGTTGAGCGGAAAGCCGTCCATTGAGCCTGAGACATCCACGACGAAAATGTATTCGCGCGGCGGAATCTCATCCGTGGCGACTCGCTGGGGCGGCTGGGCCATGTAAAGAAAGAAGTTCTCGTCCTGACCTGGAAACAGGAGCAGTCCGGAAGTGATCTGATTGCCGGCCAGCCGAAATCGCAGGATAAAATCTCGATTACCCTGAAATGGATCAGAGTCGTCGAGCGTAACCTGCGCCGCCGTCGCATTAAACCACTGCGGTGAAATCTGGTGCGACGTGCAAGCCAGTTCCTGGATAGGGACACCTGCCGAAATCTTGGTGGTGATGTGAAGCTCGCTGGTCGGCTTGTTTCCTTCGTGAAGATAAGGACTCTTCACGAATTTATCTTTGTCAGGCGCGGCCGACTCGGAATCTGAAGAGTAACGCGGACCAACGACTGTCGGATAAACCACTTCATAGACGCTGTCTGTCGGCACCAGCAGTTCAGTGTAGTGAAGCTCAATATCAACCTGCTCCTGCGGCATCAGATTGGCCAGGTTCATGGTAAAGACATTGGGCCGGCTTTGCTCGAGCAGCGACGCGCTCTTCCCTTCCTTCTTGGCCGTTTCGAATTCCTGCTTGGCGGCCTCGCGCTCTTTGATCTTGGCGATGAACAAATCGTCGCCGATGCGCATCTGCATCGCATAAACGGCGGCGCGCGTCGACGCCGGAAAGACATAGGTCGCGTTGATTGGCCGCGACCCTTCATTACGATATGTTTGCACCACCTTGACGTCAGCGATCACGCCGGACACGGCGATTTCGACGCGCGTGTTTTTCAGCGGCAGGTGATCGATGTTGGGATCGCCCTGTACAAAGAAGTAAGGCGAAAGGGTTTTGTCAGCCTGATGTTTTTCGTCCTCACTTTGCGCGAAGGCTGACGTCGCAAAGATGGCGAGCAGCGCCACACATAGGCAGCGCGAAGCGAACTTTTTGATTTCGGTTAGCATGGGATCGGCTCCAAATTTATTCGGAGGGCAAGCCCTCCTTTACGAACGAGCCAATCCTAGACCTCCCGGGGATTGCAGATAACGATGGCTACCACAGAACCAGGCCATATTAACCACAGGCGCGGTCGGGTAAGAGCCACCGAACGATGCTGTGTATTTCGGAAGGAAGACGGGGGGCTGTTGCGGGGAAAGCGCGCAAGTCCGACCAAAGCAGCGCGCGCGGCCCCGAAGCGTTTTGAAATCGTATACCGGATGTTTTTGGTCTGTAGCCGTCTTCAGACGGCTTGCCCGAAGGGATTATAGACCAGCGCTCTTAGCGCTGGGGGTAACGCGAACACGCTGAACATTAGCGCGCTTCAGCGTGCTTTTTATGAGTAGGGCATTAGCCCGACCGTAAGGGAGGGCTCCATATTGCGAGTTTTTTGAGCCCTCCCTCACGGTCGGGCTAGTGCCCCGACTGATCTTGAGGAGAATCTATGAAATACATGTTACTGGTGTACATGAACGAGCAAGCGATGACGGATGAAGAGCGGCAGCATTGCTACGTCGAATCGGCGCAGCTCACGCAGGATCTGCACGCTAACGGTCAATACCTGGGCGCCGGGCCGCTGCATCCGGTGACTACCGCCACCAGCGTGCGCGTGCGCGACGGGAAGCGCGTGGTCACGGATGGGCCGTTTGCAGAGACGCGAGAACAACTTGGCGGCTATTACGTAATAGAAGCAAAGGATCTGGACGAGGCGATCGGCATCGCTGAGAAAGTTCCCCCGGTAAAATACGGCACCATTGAGATTCGGCCGGTGATGGAGATTCCCGGTTTGCCCGGGAGTTGACAGTATGCACGCCTCCGGCGTGGTGACGGTACGCACGCCTCCGGCGTGCTATATACAAAGGCACGCCAGAGGCGTGCACACCAACTAAGGAGCAAGAGATGAGCAACGTACGAGTTTTAGTCGGGACGCGCAAAGGCGCGTTCATTCTGACGGCGGACGGGAAACGCGACCAATGGGACGTGACCGGTCCTCACTTTTCCGGCTGGGAGATCTACCACCTGAAGGGCTCGCCGGTGGATCCGAACCGGATCTATGCGTCGCAAACCAGCGGCTGGTTTGGACAAGTGCTTCAGCGCTCAGACAACGGAGGCCAGACCTGGTTTCAGCCGGGTACGCCGGCGGGCGAGCCGACAACCACGCCTGACGGAATGCCCAAGGGCGAAAGCAACAAATTTGTCTATGACACTTCGGCCGAGACGGGAAAGCCCCTTACGACTCATCAATGGTATGACGGCAAACCACATGCGTGGGAATTCAAGCGCGTCTGGCATCTTGAACCATCGCTCGATAATCCCGATCTCGTTTATGCGGGAGTGGAAGACGCGGCCCTGTTTCGTTCGACCGATGGCGGCACGACCTGGCATGAGATGCCGGGGCTGCGCGGACATGGAACCGGATCGCAGTGGCAACCGGGCGCAGGCGGCATGTGCCTGCATACGATCATTCTGGATCCGGCTAACCGCGATCGGATTGTCATCGCGATCTCAGCGGCCGGCGCGTTTCGGAGCGACGATGGCGGCACCACCTGGAAACCGATCAATCGCGGTTTGCGCTCGCAGTACATTCCCGATCCGACGGCCGAGATAGGCCATTGTGTTCATCACGTCGCGATGCATCCGGCGAAACCAAACACTCTGTTCATGCAGAAACACTGGGACGTTATGCGCAGTGACGATGCGGGCGACAACTGGCACGAGGTGAGCGGCAATCTCCCGACCGATTTCGGATTCGTGATTGACGTTCACGCTCACGAGCCGGAAACCGTCTACGTGGTTCCGATCAAGAGTGACGGCGAGCACTTTCCGCCCGACGGCAAATTGCGCGTCTATCGCAGCCGCAGCGGCGGTAATGAATGGGAGGCGCTGACCAACGGTTTGCCGCAAAGCAACTGCTATGTGAACGTGCTGCGCGACGCCATGGCCGTCGATTCGCTCGACTCGTGCGGCGTTTACTTCGGCACCACCGGAGGACAGGTTTACGCGTCGTCCGACGCCGGCGATAACTGGACGCCCATCGTCGAGCATCTTCCGCCGGTTCTTTCCGTGGAGGTGCAGACGTTGCCATGATCGTAGTCGTCATCCCGGCGCACCTGCGCACGTTGGCCGGCGCTAATGGTGATATTGAGTTGGAGATCGATGGGCTCGTGACGCGTCAAGCGATCCTCGACGCCCTGGAGGCGCGCTATCCGATGCTTCGCGGAACCATTCGCGAACACGTCTCCGGCGAGCGCCGGCCCTTTCTCCGCTTCTTTGCCTGTGGCGAAGACGTCACGCATGAACCGGCCGACGCGCCGCTCCCGGCGGCGATTGCTTCCGGCGCCGAGCCGTTCTACATCATCGGCGCCATCGCCGGCGGTTAACAGAAAGACTGATGTCCCGGGCTAATTCCCTCGGCGCATCCTTTGCGCTCTCTCCGACTTCGGGCGGTGAATCTTCCCATAGTTACTCACCGCCGGGAGAAATGCTCTAACCCGAATATATCTAACCTTCCCTAATGGCTTTGCCACTCCGATGCGCGGTAAGTCTTCGACCAGACCTGTCCAAAATAGGTTTTTGAAAAGAGAAGTATGAGCGGCACTCCATCTGAAGTAAGGTTTAGTTGGTTTCGAAGCAATCTAGACCTAACTGGAGAAGGAGGCCGCACAGGGATGGTACGTTCAAGTAGCTTGTTCAGCCAAGTGCTGGGATTGGTATCGCGTCATGAATTTGAGCAAGACGTGAAAGCGGAAAAAGCAGATCGGCACGCGAAGGGGTTTGGGAGCTGGTCACAATTCGTGTCGATGATTTTCTGTCAATTGGCTCAGGCGCAATCATTGCGCGAGATCACGAACGGGTTGCGCTGTTGCGTAGGGAAGTTGAATCACTTGGGACTGCAGGAAGCGCCGAAGCGATCGACGCTGGCCTACGCCAATGCGCATCGACCGTGGCAGTTGTACGAGCGGACGTTTTACCGTTTGTTAGGGCGTTGTCGGGAGGTGGCACCGGGACACAAGTTTCGGTTCAAGAACAAGCTGTTGAGTATGGACGCCAGCATGGTCGATTTGTGTCTGACGATGTTTGACTGGGCGCAATACAAGCAGACGAAGGGCGCACTGAAGCTGCACATGTTGCTGGATCACGCGGGTTATCTGCCCACCTTCGCACTTTTGACGGACGGGAAAACGCACGAGGTAAGGGTAGCGCGAGAGTTACAGCTAGCGCCGGGCAGCATCATTGCTGTCGATCGGGGTTACACGGACTTGGCCCTATTCAGTCGCTGGACCACTGGAGGCGTGTGGTTCGTCACCAAGATGAAGCAGCAGTTGGTCTACCAGGTGATGGCGGAGCAGGAGCTGCCACAGCAGCGGAAGATCTTGCGCGATCAGATCATTGTGCTGAGCAGCGCAAAGGCGCGGCGGAAATGCACCCAGCAATTGCGGCGGCTTGAGGTTTGGGATGAGAAGAACCAGGAAGTAGTGGTGCTGTTGACCAATCATCTAAAGTTTGGCGCCACCACTATCGCCGCCATCTACAAAGATCGCTGGCAGATTGAAATGTTCTTTAAGGCGCTGAAACAGAATCTGAAAGTGAAGACCTTTGTGGGGACCAGCGCCAATGCAGTGCGCATCCAGATTTGGACTGCACTAATTGCCATACTTTTGCTCAAGTACCTGCAGTTTAAATCCCGGCTCGGCTGGGCGCTGTCGAACTTAGTGGCGTTGTTGCGCTGGAATCTCTTTACCTATAGAGATCTGTGGGCTTGGGTTGATAATCCATACGAAACCCCACCCGAAACTTCGGGGCCTGAGCAGCTGCTGTTGCTAGAAAGGCTTTTGGACAGCACCGCCGTACTAGTCGCTTGATACGCGCGACCAAACGCCGCCGGGGGGCTTCTTATCGATCAAAAGCCAGAAAGGTCCCGATTGCTAAAGAACTAATCTGTCCAAAGTGCCATTTGTAATTATTTTGGACAGCACTGGTCTTCGACTTACCGTTAAGTGCTCATATAGGTGAACGGTCTGCGACCGCGGCCGGTTTGAGACCGTCTAGAGAAAGACAGCTCGCCGCCGGCGAGTCGAAGAGTTGGCGCGCATCCGAGTGGCAGGGCGATTGGATTCCATAAGCTCTCGTCGCTGTTGTTAAGCGAGTTAGCTCCCAACGCCGTAATCGATCTATAATCGCTTTCCCTCTAACCCCTCGACTTAAATTGCTATCTTCTTGACGTAACCGCACAAAACGGGGGCTTCTGTGTCTGAACATCCCGGCGTTTCCAGTTGGAACGCCGCACTAAGAACGCCGGAAGGCGCCACGCATTGGTTGTCGGCGATCGTTGAATCCGCCGATGACGCGATTATTAGTAAGAGTTTGGAGGGGATCATTACCAGCTGGAATGCCGGCGCCGAACGCATCTTTGGCTATACGGCCCAGGAAGTTATCGGCCAGCCGGTAACCATTCTGATTCCGGCCGACCATCTGAATGAAGAACCGGCCATCCTCGCCAGCATCAGAGCCGGAAGGCGCGTCGAGCACTACGAGACAGTCCGCCAGCGCAAAGACGGTTCGCTCGTGGATATCTCGCTCACGGTCTCGCCCATCAGGGACTCCAGCAACAAAATTATTGGCGCCTCGAAAATCGCCCGCGACATCAGTGGACGCAAACGCACAGAAGACGCGCTCCGCGAACAAGCTGAAATCATTGAGACGGTAAATCGCCTCGGCCAAACACTGGCGGCAGAGCTCGACTTGCCAAAGCTAACCCAGGCGGTGATTGACGCAGCCACCGAAGTCAGCGCCGCGCGGTTCGGACTCTTCTGTTACGTGGCCCATGACACCGAAGAGTTACCGGTGCGATACGCTGCGTCAGGAATCGAGCCCGATGCCGTCTCGCCGTTTCCCCACCAGGTGGCCGGCTATCTGTTCTCACCAGGTTTCAAAGCAGCAGGCAGCATGGTCGTCGATGATCTGAATGCGGACTCCCACTCTGCTGAGAATTCTCCTTTTGTCCACTTTCGGCCCGGGCAACTGGATCTGAGAAGTTATCTCGCCATCCCGGTTCTTTCGCGTTCGGGCGAAGTCTATGGTGGATTATTCTGTGGACACCCAGCGGTTGGAGTCTTTACAGAACGAGCCGTCCGAATTGTTGAAGGCGTAGCAGCCCAGGCATCGATCGCGATGGAGAACGCGCGCCTGTATGAAGCGGCTAACAAAGCACGCGCCGACGCCGAACGCGAAGCGCAGCGCGCTGAGGAGTCCAGCCGGCTAAAAGAGGAATTTCTGGCAACAATCTCGCATGAGCTGCGCACGCCGCTGAACGCGATCCTGGGATGGACGCGCATTCTTAACGCCGGCAAACTGCCACCCGAAGAGGCTCGACGGGCATTGCAAACAGTGGAAAGAAACGCGCGCGCGCAAGCTCAGCTAATCGACGATTTGCTGGATGTATCGCGCATCATCACCGGAAAACTGCGGATGGATGTACGGCCGACTAATCCGGCGGCGTTTGCTGAGGCGGCGATCGAAGCAGTCCAGCCTGCGGCAGTCGCCAAAGACATTCGCATCCGAAAAGTCTTTGATGCAAACGCTTCGACGGTCGCCGGCGATGCGGTAAGACTTCAGCAAGTCGTATGGAATCTGCTGTCAAACGCCGTCAAGTTCACGGCGCCGGGCGGACGCGTCGAGGTGTCCCTGCAACGCATTGATTCGCACGTCCAAATCGCAGTCAGCGACACCGGCCAGGGTATTTCAACCGAATTTCTTCCTTATGTTTTTGATCGCTTCCGGCAAGCAGACCAGGCCAGTACCCGCCAGCATGGCGGAATGGGATTGGGATTGGCGATTGTACGACACCTGGTGGAACTGCATGGCGGATCAGTTGCAGCAAACAGTGACGGTCCCGGACAAGGAGCCACCTTCGTCGTCCGGTTACCCATCGCCGGCGTCTACTATGTCGATCAAGAGGAGGGTCGTATTCATTCGGCCACCACCACATTCGGTATGCCGCTCGCCACCGGCGATCGGCTCGATGGCGTCAGGGTTTTGATCGTGGACGATGATGCCGACACCCGAGAATTTCTTAAGGCCGGTCTGGAGCATTGTGGCGCGGACGTTCTGTTGTCGAAATCCGCTACCGAGGCGCTGCTCGCGCTGACTACCAACTTGCCGGACATCATGATTAGCGACATCGGAATGCCGCTATCAGACGGTTACGAACTCATCCACAAAGTCCGCGCCCTGTCGCCGCAACAAGGCGGTAAAGTGCCGGCCGTGGCCCTGACCGCGTACGCCAGATTTGAAGATCGATTAAAAGCGCTCAAGGCCGGATATCAAATGCATGTACCTAAGCCGGTGGAGCTAACTGAGCTGGTGGCCGTCATCACGAGCCTCATGGAACGCAACCGATAACTTTACGGAACCGCGAGCGCAGCGAGCGGGATAAAAACGCATTCTGGTATCAAACAATTAGAGCTTGGCATACCTGGCCTTGAAGAGAGTAACTTTTATCCCGCTCGCTGCGCTCGCGGTTCTGAAACAAAGGCCACGGATCCCTGACGGACTTTTTGCGCAAAGCCGCGCGGCATTGTGGTTGCCGTAATGGTTTTCGCTGCCCGGCGATGAACCATAACCGAACAAACTTTTTGTCTTATGAGCCACAAATCCGTAAACCAACATCGACGCACCAACGCGTCTACCCATTGCCTGATCTGCGGCGCGAGCACTTTGCCCCTCGATAATCGCAACGCCCAACGCATCTGTTTAATTTGCCGGGCAGCGATTCTTGATCGAATTTTTCGCGCTCGGCACCGCCGTAATCGCGTCTGACGGGCCAATCGTTTTCATCATCTTGCGATTTGAATTCAAATTCTTGAAAAGGAGCCGGATGAGTTGGCCGCCCAAGTTGGCGGCCTTGCACTTGCATTTCGCGAGTCTGTTGAATCGTTAGATTTCGAGGAGGGGAGATCATGAGGAAATTGCTTTCGACCATGTTAATGTTGGGCTCATTTATCTTTGTTGGCGCGATGGCGCCGGCGCAGGCCGATCCGGTTGCTGCCCTGACCAAGCCGCAAGTCAGGATCGAACTTGGCCAAAGACGACGTTATCGCCGGCCATATGGGGCCCGTGGGGAACGCATCGGTTATGGGCGAACAGTCACGCGAGTCGTGCGTCGTGGTTGGCGGACCTACCAGGAGACGTATCGAATTCGGTACTTACCTAACGGACGAACGCAGATGGTTTTAGTGAGACGGGTGCGGTTGTCCTAACTGTACTAATTAAGCTCGCGATCAAAACGAGAACGCCGCGATTTCAGACAATGAAAGCGCGGCGTTTCTCTGCGCGAAAAGCTCGGACGAGTCGCGACCCGCTATTCCATCTTCATCAAATTGGTCTTGATGGCGAAGCGAACCAAACCTGCGACATCATGAATATTGAGACGTTCGGTCAGTTGGGCGCGGTGCGATTCTACTGTCTTGACGCTGATGTCCAACGCGCCCGCGATCTGCTTGGTGGTCTTGCCTTCGGCGATGAGCACCAGGATTTCGCGCTGCCGCGGCGTAAGTCTCTCCAATAGGGACTGTTCGCGGGCGCCCGAGTCGATCCGCGTCAGCTCATCCTGTGATGTCTCGGCGGAAACAAAAGTCTTGCCGCGCATTACCGCCTCAATGGCTTGTTTGAGTTCCGCACTGGCGGCGCTTTTCGGAATGAATCCGGCCGCCCCGGCGCGTAGTGACTGGATGGCATATTCGCGCGCTTCATGCATGGTCAGCATAATCACGCGTACGTTGGGAAAGCGCTTTGTGATTTCTTCGAGGGTAGCGAGGCCGTTCATCTCCGGCATCGTGATGTCCAGTAGGACGAGATCGGGATGCAGGCTTTTGATGAGAGTTAACGCCTCGGCGCCGTTGCCGGCCTCACCGATGACCTCAATACCATCGAAGTCGCCGACGAGGGCTCGGACGCCGGCACGCACAAGAGCGTGATCGTCGACCAATAAAACGCGGGTGGGGTTCACGTTGCGTTGAGTTCACTTTCGGTAACATGCATGTTTGCTCTGTTCCGAAAATGACTCTAGCTAGTTTTTCGGTAGGCTTCAATCAGGAAAACCCTGAGCAGAAGACTTGCTGCAAGAGACAAACTAAATCGCGACGGGCATATTCACTAGTATGCGCGTTCCCCTGCCCGGCGCTGAGCTGATTTCCAATCTTCCTCTCACCGCCAGGGCGCGCTCAAACATTCCGTGCAGCCCCAGGGACTTTGACGACTGGGTGCCGCTCAATAACCGCCGCGAGTCGAAACCGATGCCATTGTCAGAAACAACCAGATGAAGTTGTCCATTGCGGTTGGCGACATGGACAGTCGCGTTGGTAGCGCGGGCGTGCCGGGCGATATTGGTGAGGGCTTCCTGTGCGATCCGGAAGCACGCCGTCTTTGTCTCTGAAGGAATTACGCCAAGATCGGCGTCGCCCGTCACCTCAGTGGCGATGCCGCTGCGCTCGCTAAAGCGCGCGACGTACCAGCGCAGGGCCGCCGCCAACCCGAGATCATCAAGCAGCGACGGCCGCAGTTCGAGGGACAGTTCCCGAATCTTGGACAGCGCTTCTTCGATTATCTGAACGCTTTCATCTAACCGGGGCGCACAGGCGGCGGTGTTGCACACATTCTTGATCGATTGCAGATTCAGGCTGACGGCCGTGAGAACCTGCCCGATTTCGTCGTGCAATTCGCGCGAGATATTTTGTCGTTCCGCTTCCTGCGCCTCCAGCACCCGCCGGGAAAAAGTTTGGAGGGCCTCCTGGGCGCGTTTGCGGTCGGTGATGTCCCTGACCGTTCCCTGAATCCCAATGGCCACGCCGTCCCTCATGATAATGCGGCTATTGACCTCCACGGGTCTACGCGTGCCATTCTTGCAAACCACTTCCGCTTCATAGCTGGTTTCGATCGGCGTATCCAACTTAAGGCAGAAGCTTTCGCGGGCGTCCCGCAAGTGCCGGGGCGAAACAAAGTTTGAATAGTGCTTCCCGATTATTTCTGCGCGCGAATAGCCGGACAGCTCTTCGGCCGCGCGATTTACCGATAGATACCGGCCGCCCAGGTCATGAACATAAATCGCGTCGCGCGAGTTTTCGAATAATTCACGATAGCGTTCCTCGCTCTCGCGCAAGGCCTTTTGAGCCTGCCGCTGTTCGGTGATGTCACGGGCCACGCCGCGGACTATGGGCGCGGCCAGACCATCAGAGCGAAGCGAATTGTAATAGTCGAGAACCCGGCGCTCGCCGGTCCCGGTGCAAACGAGCATCTGGCCGCTGCCGAACCCGGTCTCGCGGACGCGCGCCAAATATGTCTCGAATTGATCAGCAACTTCCGGCGCGAGAATGTCGCGGATGTTTTTCTTGCCGACAAAGTTTTCCGGGTCATATCCCAGGACGGTGGCAGAAGCACGGTTTACCGAGAGTATGAGCCCGTCCAGATCATGCGTGCAGATTAACTCGTGGCTGTTTTCCACCAGGTCACGATAGCGTTCCTCGCTACTCCGCAAAGCTTCTTCCGCACGAATGCGATTAATCGCTTCGCCGCAATGTTCGGCGAGCGCCACCAACCCCCGAAGGGCAGCCTCGTCGTACGCGTGTAGCTTGTAACTTTGAATGGACAGGAGGCCTACTACTTCCGCGCCGTGTTTAATCGGTACAGTCATCAAAGAGGCCGATGGGCGCCGGCAATCGCCAAAGGGGACTGCGTCACGATCAAACTTGATTGGCCCTACGCGCACCGTTAGCTCGGGTCCGTGCTCGAGTGCGCGGCGGCCACGCGCAGTTGGAGGGTCGGCTTGAGTCAGAGGCGTAACGTCGGTGTCTTTACCGTCGATCGAATCAATATTGAGCAAAGGGAATACAAAATCGCGTTCGGCGTCATAAAGTCCCAGATTGCAGGAGTCCCAGCCAAAAAGATCTCTCGCCGTTTGCGCGATGATCTTGGCAGCATCGGAGTTTGAGCGCGCCCCACTCAATCGGCGCGCCAGGGCCGCGAACGCTGCGCTGGTCCTCTCAGCATGCTTTCGTTCGCTTATGTCCTGGCTGGTGCCTTCGTAGTATTTGATCTCTCCAGAGGTGTCACGCACCGTACGAGCATTTATCAGGACCCAGAATTTAGTGCCGTTTTTGCGAAAAGACTGCGCTTCAAACCCGCGAACCATCCCGTCTGTTTCCATCAAGCGCATAAAGTCTTCTCGGCGGGCGGGATCAACATAGATCTGATGAGAGATATCATTGCAATTCCGGATCAGCTCGTCCGGCGATTCATAGCCGTACATTGCCGCGAGCGCCGGATTGGCTGAGAGGTAGCGGCCCTCGGGAGTCGATTGAAAAATTCCTTCGCCGGCGTTTTCGAACATTTCCCGATACTTTCGTTCGGCCTCGCGGAGAGCATCCTCAGTCCGCCGCCGCTCGGTCACGTCCTGGGCAGTGCCAAACATCCGGATCGGTTTGCCGTCCGCGTCGAGTATGGCTGTGCCGCGCGCATTGATGATTCGTTCTTCGCCATCGCTGCGCCTGATACGACAAGAGACGTTACAAGGCTGGCCGCTCGTCAGGGAATCCCGGACTGCTTGTTCAAATAAATCGCGATCCGCGGGGTGGACGAATTTCAGGAGCGCCTCATCGACTGAGGGTGGCAGCTCGTCCGGATTGATTCCGAAAATTCTGTAGAGCTCCGCCGACCAGCTCTGTTCGTTCGTCTGCAAATCCCAATGCCAACTGCCGATCTGGGCCAGTTTCTGGGCCTCGGCCATCTGATTCTCGCTGTGCCGGACCGCTTCGGACGACCGCTTACGTTCCGTAATGTCCTGCAGTACGCACGCGGCGCCATCAATCCCAAACTGGCCTTCGATGGGAAAATACGATAGCGATAAGTCTCGCTCGCCCAGTTGCGGGTAGCTATACCGCATCTCATATCTGACTGTTTTTCCGGTGAAACACTCATCGAGTTTTCCCTTTATGGTTTCCTCGAATACATTCGGTCGCAGTACTTCCCACAGGAAACGCCCGACAACCTGCTCGCGTTTCAGGCCGCGATATTGCAAAAAAGCGCGATTTGCCAGCAGGTAACGATAATCGCGATCGACGACCGCAATCATCTCTTCCAAACCTTCGATTACCTTTTCGTATTCGCGCAGCCCTGCCTTAGCCGCGGCTCGGCGCTCGCTGGCGGCGGAATCTCGGGCTGAGTCGTCCGCGCCTGCGACCGGCGCAGTCGGGCGCGAATTAGCTGGTGAGGAACGCTTCGCAGACTGCTTAGTCATAATCCTGGCTCACGCTTAAGGAACGTACCGCCCGCTGTCCGGCGGCAGAGGAGAATCTATGGACGCGGATTGTAATGCGGCGCTGCAAGTCGCGCAAGACTTCGGATTGCGAGGTGGCGCCTAATTCGGATAACAGGGGTTAGAGTACCGACTTTAGTCGGGCTTTATCCTGGTCGAAAACGATCCAATCAAAGTTGGTGCTCCAACGCCGGTCAAATCAGGGCCCTATGACGGCAAAGGTGAAGGGTCGCCAGCCCCGCGGGCAACTTAAACCTTCGTCTACGCGGCCCGTGAATCCAACAACTGTCGCGCTGTTTGCGCAAGTAACTCAGGAGAGAAAGGCTTTTGAATAAACGCGAAATGCTCCTCGAGCAGGCCGTGCCGGACGATGGCGTCGTCAGTAAAGCCGGACATGTACAGAACCTTTGTGTCAGGGCGGAGGATCGCCAGGTGTTCGGCCAGCTCGCGGCCGCTCATCCGGGGCATGACCACATCGGTGATCATTAAATCGATCTTGCCGGCAAACTCCTTGCAGGCGCGCAGTCCGTCTTGGCCATCGCTGGCACAAATAACCGTGTAGCCGTATTGCTCCAGCACTTCTCGCGACAAATCGCGAACCATCTGTTCGTCTTCGACTAGTAAGACGGTTTCGCTTCCCAACTGGACGGCTTGAGCTTCTTCCAGCGCTTCGTCGCTCCGGGACAATTCATCGACGCGCGGCAGATAAATTTTGAAGGTAGTTCCCTTCTCCGGCTCGCTGTCTACCCAGATGTTGCCCTCGCTTTGCTTGATGATTCCGTAAACGGTTGACAGGCCCAGGCCCGTACCCTTGCCAAAGCCTTTGGTGGTAAAGAAGGGCTCAAAAATCCTTTCCTCAGTCACGGCATCCATACCGCAACCATCATCGGACACAGAGAGAACGACGTAATGACCCGGCCGCACAGTCTCCTGTCCTTTGATTAAAGCGCGTTCGACGTAGTCGTTGCGCGTTTCGATCGTCACATTGCCGCCCGTGGGCATCGCGTCGCGCGCGTTGACCGCCAGGTTCATCAAAACTTGTTCGATCTGCCCCGGGTCGGCTTTGACCTGGCCCAGCCCGGGTTGCAAGACAGTCTGCACCGAAACATCTTCGCCAATCATGCGCAACAGCATCGTTCCCACCTCAGCAATGATCGAGTTCAAGTCAATGACTCGCGGTTGCATCATCTGTTTCCGGCTGAAGGCGAGAAGTTGGCGCGTCAAAGTTGCAGCGCGTTCCCCGGCCTTTCGGATCTCCTGAATTTTCGGCGCCAGCGGACTACCCGGATCGAGACTCATCAGCGTTAGATCGCTGTAGCCATTTATGGCGGTCAGCATGTTATTGAAATCGTGAGCCACGCCCCCGGCCAGACGGCCAACTGCTTCCATCTTCAAGGCCTGGCGCAACTGTTCTTCCTTGGCTTGCTCGCGTTCAATCAGGGTCACATTCTCGATGGCGCTGGCCGCGAGGTTGGCAGCCATCCGCATGGCGGTGGCATGTGCCTGTTGGTAGCTGCCGGCTTGCAGAGTCTGAAGCTCGACGCACCCGACCGTGCGGCCCATGACAGTCATCGGGGCTATTAAAGCTGAGCGAGGAGTGTCCGGATCGACGTCGCCAAAGCCCACCCTGGCCCTCGCAACTCGCAAGTCGTGATGATAATCATTGGCGATGGTTACCACCCCCGATTTCATCGCGCGGCCTGTCACTCCGGTTCCGACCGGTATTTCAGGAACATCATGCGGATCGTATTCCCGGTCGTCCGCCCAACAGTATGTGACCCGGCGAGTTCCCTTATCGGGTTCGTATAGCGAGATAACCAGGCCGTCGCAGGGTACTGAGGCAATGGCGAACTCGCGAAGAGCGCGAAAAATCAGATCGAGGTTGCGTGCGTTCCCCAGGGTTTGACCTAAGGCCGCAATTCTCTCGACCAGGCGTTCATAATCAATGAGTGCTCTCTCATTAGCTTCTTTCAAAGCCTGTTCGGCGCGCTTGCGTTCAGTGATGTCACGGATCACCGCTAAGGTCGCCAACCGGTCGTGGTAGATAAACGGCACGGAGGAAATCTCGCAGTCGATCTCGACGCCGTCGAAGCGGCGGCCGCGCACTTCCGCCAATGGCAAGGGATCACCGTAGCTCATCTGATCGACCCGTTTTGCCAGCATCTCGCGATATTCGGGCAAGGCCAGATCGAACACGGATTTGCCAATTAACTGCGATTCGTTCCGGGCTCCGACCAATTTTACCCCAGCACTGTTGACGAAGCTGATATTACCTTCATGATGAACGATGATGCCGTCCGGCGAGAGTTCGATGAGGCGGTGGTAGCGATCTTCGCTCTCCTGCAGCGCCTGCTCCGCGCGCTTGCGCTCGATCGCCAGAGCTACTTGACTGCCAACCGAACTGAGAAATTCCAAATCCCGTTGGTCGTAAGCGTTCTCTTCTTCGTAATGCTGGACAACCAAAACTCCAATCGTGCGTGCCGGCGTGTTCAGCGGCACGCCCAGCCACGAGTTGGAATCGCTACCGCTCTTTTCAACTTCGCCACGCTGATACATTTCTTCGGTGAGTTTCGGATCGACGATGATCGGTCTGCCGGTCTTCAGCACATGGCTGCTAAAGCTCATCCCCAACGGTTGCGGCGCCGGACATGGATCGAATTTGTCCACCCAGAAGGGAAAGCTCAACTCGCCATGGACTTCATCATAGAGCGCTACAAAACAATTCTCAGCGTACAGGCACTTGCTGATTGATCGTTGAATCAGTTGCAGCAGCTCATTGAGATCTGAAGTGTTATTAACACCCTGGATAATTTCGGAGATTACCTGGCGCTCCTCTTCCATACGCTTTCGCGTGCTGATGTCATGAACAAATCCCTCGGAATATTCCTGCGCGCCGTCCTGTGATTTGACCAGGTGCGCGGTCAACGCAACCCACACCAGGGACCCATCTTTTCGCTTCCACTGAATCTCGAAATCGCCTGCACACCTACCTTGTTCATAGGTTGAGATCAATCGCTCGTGGTCACTCGGAGCGAGGTAGACATCCCGCTCCAGATTGATTTCCAGTAACTCTTCGACCGATTCATATCCGAGCAGATGCGCCAGCTTTTTGTTAGCCGCGATGATGGCGCCGGCGCGCGAGGATTGATAGATACCCTCCGGCGCGAAGGTAAACACATCGCGAAAACGACGCTCAGAGGCGCGCAGAGCTACTTCTGCCCGTTTTCGCTTGGTTATGTCGGTCGCGAGCACCAGCTTGGCAGCGCGGCCGTCGAAATCTATCAGGTGCCAAGTAATCTCAACATCGATCAGCGTCCCATCTTTTCGCTGATGTCGCCAATTGCAATCTGGATCATACATGCCCAGGCCACCGTGCACATTCGCTTTTCGCGTGAATAAGGCGGAGACGTCGTCCGGCGGCCGGATGCTCTCGATTGTCATGCCGAGAAATTCTTCGCGGGAATACCCATACTGTTCAATAGCCGCGTCATTCACCGCTAGAAATGCCAGCGTGTTGGTGTCAAAGACCCACATCGGTTGCGGATTACTTTCGAAAAGTACTCGGTATCGGCGCTCAGATTCGAGTAACTGCCGTTCGACCAGCTTGCGGCGGGTGACATCGCGGCTGACCGCCTGCACCTCGACGAGCTGGTCGTTTTCGACTATCAGCTGCACATTCTGACCGATCCACAGCTCCCGGCCGTCTGCCGTCGCTAACGGCAATTCGAGATAGGTGACGGGAATCCCGTTTCCGATTTGTCGGCGATAAAAGTCGAGTGCTTCGTTGCGGAAATCTTTTCGTGTCAACGAAAGAAAGTGCATTCCGCGGCATTCTTCAGCAGAGCGGCCGACGGTGCGAGCGGCGGCGGCGTTGGCGAAAGTGACGCGGCCGTCCGGCGTCAGCCGGTAGATCATGTCTTCGGCAGTTTCGACTATCTTCCGGTAACGATCTTCTGAGGCGCGCAACTCCTCCTGAACAGTCTGGCGCGTCGCCATCTCGTCCTGAAGTTGTCCATTCGCCAGCAACAGTTGCGCGGTGCGGGCGCGAACTATGTCTTCCAACTCCTCATGCGTCTTTTTCAACACCTCTTCAACGCGTCGCCGGCGGGCAATGTGCCGGCTGACATTCGTCAGGACGAAAATCGCAAGCGCGCCGGCGATAACAACCACCAGGCCCGTCAGCCAAAAAGTTTCGCGCCGAGTTGCGCCCGTCCGCGCATCGTGTGTAGTTTGGATTTCATGAATGCGTTGCTTTTGAAAGGCAATGTACTCGTGCAGGGCGTCGTGATATTCCGTCAGCGCCGGCAACGCCGATTCAATCATCAAGGTGCGGGCCTGTTCAGGCTGGTTTTGCTCGCGTAAGACTGTCAGGGCGTTTTCATACGCCGCTTGATATTTGGCGCGCAGTTGTTTGATGTTCTCGACTCGTTCCCCCTCTCGCGGCGCTTCAGTCGAACCGGCCATCTGATCTATCAGACTTGAAATCTTTTGAGAGTTCTCCGCGCGACGGGCCAGCAGTTCGTCAAGTTCACTGGTGCGTTTGGCCGTGAAGGCTTGCAACAAGAGCCGAGCATTGATGTTCGAATAGAGAAGAACATCGCGCGCCGTTCGTTCATCGTTCGACTCGTCCTGAACCTCCCTGGTCTCAAACTGATCGCGATAAGAATGCGCGATACCCAGCGCCGCAACCCCGATCATTGCGGACACCAATAGTCCAAATGCCAGCGCCAGCTTCAGAGTCGGCGCCGACCTATCTAACGTGATTCTTCTTTTCTCCATTCGAGAGCCAAACAGGTCACGGAGCGGAGGCCTGGTGCATACGGGGCGTTTCGCCCGACCGTATCGCCCTGAAACCGATCGGAGCAGAGCACACATCACGCCCACAGGCGACAGGCTGCACTCTGAGTGCCACGACCTCATTCAGGCGTGGCACATTTCGTGCGCTGTTGGGCGCGGGCGCGACGTGACGCCGATTTCAGCCCTCCTCAAAGGCAAATTGGTGATGCGCATCAGGACGACAAGCCTGATTCACCCCACTCAGATCCAGGCCTACGCAATTGGCTTTTTCCGCTTTTTCAAACCTCCGCAAGTAACGGAGTTCAATCGCCGAAGGACCGAATGAAAATTCACAACTCTTCCAGATGGGCCAACCGGCTGGCGATCATGTTTGGGTTGATACCTGGGTTGATGGGTGTGACGGTGATGATTGGCTGGCACACGCGCAATTCTCTCTTGATTCAGTTGCGGCCGAATTTTGTGGCCATGGTTTACATTACAGCCCTTGGCTTCGTGTGCTGTGGCGCGGGAATCATCGCGATCGCATGCGGCCGCAAACTCATCGCGATACTGGCTGCGGTTTCTTCGATTCTGCTCGGGTCATTGGTTTCGGCGGAACACTATTTTCAAGTCGATCTAAGAATTGACTACCTGTTTGTCGAACCCTACATCAATGTCGCAACAAAGCATCCGGGCCGAATGGCGATCAGCACGGCCTTGTTCTTTGTAGCTGCCGGACTCGGAATTTTCCTGCTGGCGCTGAATCGTCGTTTTCTTTACCGCACAGTCGTCCTCGCCGTCCTGGGAGCAGGTTGCACTATCCAGGGCGCAGTCGCCTTCGTGGCGTATTTCACCGGCATGGCAATCGTCAACGTGTGGGCCGACATCGCGCGGATGGCCATTCACACGGCGTTTGGCACAACGATGATCGGAGGCGCGATCCTTCTGCTCGCGTGGTCCACGCAGCCCGCGCGTCGATTGGGCAAGCCTTCTCTTTGGCTTCCCGCACTGGTTGGTTTATTCACGGTTACTGTCACCCTCTGCCTGTGGCAGGCGCTGATTGTCCAGGAAAAGAGCCAAAGCGAAGCACTTACCAAGTCGCGCGCTTCCGGGATCCAGCATGAAATTGCCGCGCATCTGCAACTACGGCTACACGCGCTGCGCCGCATCGCCGGGCGTTGGGAACAGTACGGGAACCCCACACGTGAATTCTGGGAAGCGCAAACCGTCCTCGAACTCGACGGTGCTCACGGTTTCATCGCGGTCTGGTGGATCGACAAAACGACCCGCGAGGTTTGGGATTCGCAAGTCGCGCCAAACCACATCGCCCTGGACATCGACCCGATTATGAAGGCTCCAAACTCGTCGTCTGACGATGTCGAGGAAACTGTGACTCGGTTCTTTATGCTCTCAGATGGTCGTGAGGCCTTCCAGATATTCGTCCCCATTCATGCCGGATCTCAGGTAACGGGTTTCATCGCAGGCACTCAGACTGTCGAGGGTTTGCTTGATCAAGCGGCCGCTGAGAGCGGCCTGGAAAATGGTTACCAACTGGCCCTGCTTGATCGGCGCACTCAGATTTACGGCGCTGATATCGGAGACGAACCCAGCCGGTTGTCGAAGCAGGAAATACACATCCTCCTGCCGGGAGCCTCGTGGCAATTATGGCTATGGCCGAAAGATCGGGCTCGGCAACTGGGATTGAGAGTGCCGCTGGTCACGCTGACGGTTGGTCTCGCGGCGGCGGTGTTGCTTTTTGTATTGTCACACCTCTTGCAGAACGCGCGTCGCGATGCTCGGCGAATCGCCCGCGCCAACGAAAAGATGGCGCGTGAGATCGAAGTACGGAAACGTGTCGAGAGAACGCTTACGGAAAGCGAAGCACGTTTCCGCGATCTCTTTGACAACGCCACCGACCTTATTCAAAGCGTGGCGATGGACGGTTCGTTTCTCTACGTTAACAAGAGCTGGCGGGAAACGTTGGGTTACACCGAAGATGACCTAAACCACCTCAACCTTTTCGATGTTATCCATCCCGACAGTCAGGCGCACTGTAGATCTCTGTTTGAGCGGGTTCGCAGCGGGCAGAGTATCGCTCACATTGAGGCCCGCTTTCTGACCAGGGACCGCCAGGCCGTGGATATCGAGGGAGCCACCAGTGTTAACTTCAAGGACGGCAAGCCCTTCGCCACCCGCAACATCTTCCGCAACGTCACCGGCCGTAAGCTGGCCGAACAAGCCCTGAGAGATCGCGAGGCCGATCTCAACGACGCGCAACGGATCGCGCTGATGGGGAGCTGGGAATGGGATGCCGAGTCAAACACGTCGAAATGGTCTGACGCTCTGTATCAACTTTATGGCCTCGATCGCGATCAGGTGGGCCATACTTTCGAGGGCTATCTCGCGCTGGTCCACCCCTCGGATCGGGAACGGGTGAAAGACTGTGCCCAGCGGGCCATGGTCGAAAAAAAGGTATGTGCATACCAGCATAGGGTAATCCGCGCGGACGGTAGTGTTCGCTTCCATCAAGTTAACTTGAAAGTGAGTCTTAACGAAGAAGGCGAACTGACTAAATTGTTTGGCACGTCGCAGGACGTCACCGACCGGGTAGAGATGGAAACCGACCTGAAGCAGGCCCGGGACCAGGCGGTGGAATCCGCGCGCCTGAAATCCGAGTTTTTGGCGAATATGAGTCATGAGATTCGCACGCCGATGAACGGCGTAATCGGAATGACTGGTCTGCTGCTCGAGACAAATCTTGACCGAGAGCAAAAAGATTACGCGGAAGCAATACGATCAAGCGGCGACGCTCTTTTGACGATCATCAATGACATTTTGGACTTTTCGAAAATTGAAGCCGGCAAACTCCAATTTGAAAATATTGATTTCGATTTGCGCAATGCCGTTGAGAGCAGCGTCGAACTATTGGCCGATCGGGCCCGCAAGAAACAGATCGAATTCGGATCGTTCATTCTCGGCGACGTGCCAGTGCTTCTGCGTGGCGATCCGGGCCGGCTCAGGCAGGTTTTGACTAACCTGATGGGCAATGCCCTGAAATTCACCGAACGCGGTGAAGTAGTGGTGACGGCCACGCGCGCTTTTGAGAGCGATTGCGAAGTGACCGTGAAGTTCGAGATTAGCGACACGGGAATTGGAATCAGTGAAGAGACGCAAAAGCGTTTGTTTCAGGCTTTCACCCAGGCCGACGGTTCGACTACCCGTAAATATGGCGGCACCGGGTTGGGTCTCTCAATTTCGAAACATCTGGTGGAAATGATGGGTGGCAATATTGGAGTTTTCAGTACGCCGGGCCAGGGCTCGATCTTCTGGTTCACAGCCACGTTTGAAAAGCAGAGCGGCCGCGCGCAACCGGTTTTCCCGGATGCCGAAAGTCTCGAGAATCTGCGCGTCCTGGTGGTCGATGACAACAAAACAAATCGCAAGATCCTCACGAACCAACTGCATTCGTGGGGCATGATCTATAACGAAGCTGATTCCGCTCAGGCAGCGCTACAGAAGTTGCGGGCCACTCGCGCGCGCGGAAGGGCCTACGACCTGGTGCTGACCGACTTAGTAATGCCGGACATGGATGGATTCGATCTCGCGCGCGCAATTAAGTCCGAACCAGGTTTGTCCGCGACCCGAATAATCCTGCTGACCTCAAACTGTCACCGCGGAAATGGACTGCAGGCTCGAGAAATCGGAATCGACGCTTTTCTGACTAAACCAATTCGCCAGTCACAGTTGTTCGACTGCCTGACGCGTGTCCTGGGCAGACCAGATCAACGTGGCGATTCTGTCTCCACTGTTTACCGTCCGTCCCGCGAAGCACCGAAAAACATTGCCGAGAGGCCGAAGAAGATGTCCTCAAAATTGATCCTGCTTGCAGAAGACAACAGCGTGAATCAGAAAGTGGCCGTCCGCCAATTACAAAGGCTGGGCTTTCGCGCTGACGCGGTGGCCAATGGCCGCGAAGTGATCGAAGCCATCAGCCGTATCCCTTATGACCTCGTGCTGATGGACTGCCAAATGCCCGAGATGGATGGGTACGAAGCCACACGGGAAATCCGACGCCGTGAGGAGCCGGGCAAACATACGCCGATTGTCGCTATGACCGCACACGCCCTCCAAGGTGATCGCAAAAGATGCCTCGCCGCGGGCATGGACGATTACGTTAGTAAGCCAGTTCGCATTGAGGAACTCTCGCGGATCCTCAACCTCTTTCTGAACAAAGAGCCAGTGGCAGCAGCGGCCCAAACACGCGCCGACTTCTCGCCGGTCGACCTTGGCCGTCTGCACGAAGTAATGGGCGATTCAGCGGATGAATACGCGAGCATCATCGAAGAATATCTCAGTCATATGTCTCAAAGCCTGGAGAAGCTCGACGCCGCCGTTAGCGACCACGACCACGAACGGGTGGAGTTCATTGCGCACAACTGCGTCGGCACCAGCGCCACCTGCGGGATGACGGCCGTGGTGGCGCCCCTGCGCGAACTCGAAAAAGCGGGACGCAAGGCTTGCCTGGATAACGCCCTGCCGCTGGTCGCGGAAACGCGCGGCGGTTTCAAAAGGATCTGCGCATTCCTGAAAGAGAACGTGCCATACGCCGCTTTCTAAGCGGGGTAAGAATCATGAAAAAAATCGTTATCGTCGATGATCAGCCGATGATGGGTAACATCTATCGCGCCAAGTTTATGGGCGAGGGGTTTCAAGTCGAGATTGCGGTCGATGGTGAGCAGGCCCTCGAGCTGATCCCTCGCTCTAAGCCGGACGTAGTGTTGCTCGACTTAATGCTTCCGAAGATTGATGGGCTCGAAGTGCTGAAAAGAATTCGCGCCAATTCGGAACTGAAAACTCTTCCCATTATCGTTTTCTCAGCCAGTGCCCGGCCGGCGATGGTCGAAGACGCATTTGCTGCCGGCGCGACCCAGGTACTTTCGAAAAATAATACCAGCCCAAAACAAGTGGTCGAGATGGTTCAGCAAACCCTGGCCAGCAGCACCCGCCTCGAACCTGGCCCGGCGCCCGTCATCGTCAGTTCATCAGCTTCCACCGGCAAAGCGACCGTCGTAGTCTTTGATCAAAACGATGATATGCGGGCGCTGCTGGCCGTGCTGCTACGACGCGACGGCTATCGCGTACTCGCCGCGGCCTGCGAAAGTGATGTCACCGAATCGCACGAAAGCTATCAGGCGGATTTGTTCTTACTGCACGCCGACAGCACGTCTGCGACGGCCCTCGTACGCGAAGTCATTTCCCGGTTCGGCGCCGCGCCGGTGGCGGCTTATTCAACGACCGCAAACGCCGGCCAGCGGTCCGAGATAATCGGCGACGGCGCCTCGTTATTCATCAATACTCCTGAAGAGCTTCTCAACATCTCCGAAATCCTGGCCCACCTCAAACCGAAACTACAACAGCGAGCTGCATAGCCAGACACCGATTGAAGGAATAAACCAATGTTAGAAACAAGTTCATCTTTGCGCGTACTAATTGCTGACGACGATCCGGTTATTAGATCACTACTCACTTCGACAGTCATGAACGAAGGTTATGCGGTCATCGAAGTAAGCGATGGCCGTGAGGCCTTCAGGCTGCTGCAATCGGACGCTGACTTTGGCGCCGCCATTTTTGACCTGCGCATGCCGGGTCTCACGGGCATCGATGTAATCACCTACATGCGCACTGAGAAGCGGCTGCAGCGGATTCCCGTGATGCTGATCACTGCCGACAGCGATCTCAAGGTGATGGCTGAAGGTTTTGCCGCCGGCGCGGTAGCTTTTCTGCCCAAGCCTTTCACGCGCGAACAAATTCAGAAAGCCGTGCGCATGCTGATGAGCGAGCGCACCGCAGAGTTGCGTCCCGCTGCCTAGCTCGTCTGCGGCACACCTGATGCCATAAGACTGCGCGGCGCTCGAAAAGCGCCACTCATTCTCCCTGCGAACGGCGAAACACCTCGCCCTTTTTCACCAACCGTCCCCTTCCGCCACCGATTTACGTCTGTCGGGACTCTGGTTCCCGAAGATCAAGAAAGGCCCCAACAATGAAATTAATCCACCAACTGATTCGATCGCTGTCGGTTGTGATCATTCTGACCGTCGCTCTGCAAACAAGCTTCGCCGCACCTCGACGTCCCGCGAAAAAGCAGCCCAATCATTCCCCAAAAGCAGATCGACGCGCTGCCAAACAAACACGCAATCGGGCCGCGGAAAAATCTCGACTTCCGAGAATCAACCGCACGGAACGGCGGCGAATGGAGATTCGACAACGGGCTGAAGCGGCACGCATGGCCGCCCTCGAGCGCGAGCGCGCCGCCCAGGAAGCTCTGCGTGAACGGGTGCAAGCGATGATCGCTAAAGACGATGCGACTGGTGAAGACCTCGAGATTCGCCGTATTGCCCTCAGTGCGCTCGGCCAGCACGCCGGCACGGTCGTCGTGATGAATCCCCGAACGGGACAGGTCTACTCGATGGTCAATCAGCAGTGGGCGTTACGGGAAGGGTTCAAACCCTGCTCAACAATCAAACTAGTTACCGGGCTTGCCGGTCTTAATGAAGGCGTGATCGATCGGCAGGACACGACCACCGTCTCAGACGGCAATCGCGGTTCGCTGACCGGCGCGTTGGCTCACTCCAGGAATGAATATTTTCAAACGGTGGGCGGACGGGTGGGCTTCACCAAAATGATCGAGTACGCGCGCCGACTCGGCCTGGGTGAAAAAACCGGCATCAATGTGAGCAACGAAACTGCCGGCCGTGTGCCGCAATCCAAAACCGGCTTTGCGGTAAATCATATGTCCTCGCATGGCGATGATTTCAAGGTCACCGCGTTGCAGCTCGCCACGCTTGTATCGGCAATGTCCAACGGCGGCAAACTTCTCCAGCCGTTTGTTGCGCGCGCACCGCGAACTGCTGCGGCGCCCCGGATTCGCAGAATCATCAACATCGATTCGGCTTCATTCCGAGGCATGCTGCCGGGAATGATTGGCGCGGTCAGCTATGGGTCAGGACGGAAGGCTTTCGATCCACGGGAAACCATCGCCGGGAAGACTGGAACCTGCATTGAACATGGCGCCTGGATCGGATTATTTGTTTCGTACGCTCCCGTTAAAGATCCCGAATTGGCTGTGGTCGTCATTGGCAAAGGCGCTGATGGCCGCGGTCATTTTCCGGTGGCCGTGGCCGGCAGAATCTATCGCGAACTGAACTCGCGATTTGGGGCTGGGAATGCTCCGGTAATTGCTTCGACGAATCAGCAACCGGCGATCGCAGATGCGGATTCTGACGAAGACGATGACGAAGTCGATGAGGCGGCGGATCACGCGAAAGTTGACAAAGCAGCACAGACTGACAAGTCCAACCAGACGATTTGGGGGGACCAACGCCGCAGCTCCGACAGCAAGGTCAAGGCCACTATTTTGACCCTGCCAACCCGAGGCCGGATCGTAAGCTCACCTTCCAAAGAAAAACTGCGCCGCAATTAGGACTAGCGCGCCAACTCTCAATTCACCGCACGTCCCTGCTTATCTCAAACCGCTCGCCCACGGCCGAAAACAGGTCATGAATACTCTGGTACCCAAGCTTCGTGTTGTGGCACTGGCCACGGCCTTGCTCACATCCGTGACGCAATACGTTCCCGGCCGCGCCATCGCTCACGCGGAAGGATGGACAGCGGGAGTTCTGCTCGGCCCATGCGGGACGCCGGCCGCGCGTGGTCCTGCCGGAACCAACGACGATTTCACCAACCTAAGCATCGATACGGGCACGGTGACAATGCGCGATGGAGCGACGCTGTCGCCCGCGACGGTTGTCTTTAGGAATACATTAGAGAACACCGGCCCTGGGGACGATGCTTTCATCGTCACCAGCCCGGCTACACCTGTGGGTTTCCGCGTCGAGGTCAGCACCGACTTTGGGAACAGCTACACGCTGTTGGACGCGGGCACCTATAACGTGATCATCGCCGTCGCTTATCGCGCTTCGGCAACTTTCTTTGTCAGGGTCACTGCCCCAGCGGGGGTAAACATGCTGACTGGCTATGACGTGGTCATCCGGAGTCGTTCGACAGGTAGATCCTGCCGTTGCGAACGATACGATCGATCGTTTGTACGCCGGATTTATTCGGCTGGACGTAAAGACGACTGTCATAGGCGCCGAACCAGATTTCGAAGTCTCGCGCGTGGCCCCGGGCAGCGAAATAGAATTCGTAGTGACTTACACAAACATCTCGAGCGCCGAAGGCGACGGCAACTCGCTACTCACAGCCTACAACCTGGTGATTCATCAGGATGGCAACGCGGCCCCAAACAACTGGGGCTCGACTACTGAACACATCGTCGGCGCTTCCGATAATCAGGGTGGTCACATCGTTGGCGACCGCGAAGGCTCGACGTCGCTGACTGATGTGGTGATGTTGCTCGACCCGGGACGCTCGGGCGTCTTCAGGTTCCGGCGGAGGGTGAAATGAAGGCTGTCGCTTTCGGTCATCACAACTCTTTCATGCCGGCGAATTTCAACGAGATCGAGAAGTCTCTATCGGTTGCGCTGACGGCTCCGCGGATCCTGATCGTGGATACTGATGCTCGCACAGCGGAACTCGCCCGCTCGCTCGACAACGGCCACGCCTATCGCGTCGTTGTTGCTGGTGATGGACGCGAGGCGTATCGCTTGTTGAAACGCGATGCAAATTTCAGCCTGGCGCTATTTGATCTCGATGTGTCACATCTCGCCGGTTTGGATGTCGTCCGTCACATGAAGACTGAGAAACGACTAATGCGGATTCCCGTAATCATCGTAGGCGACAACCCAGCCATCAAGGCCATCTCCGCCAGTTTGACCGCCGGCGCGATCGCTTTTCTGCCAAAACCATTCAGCGCCCATCGCTTAAACCAGACAATTCAGTTGGGCCTGAACAGCGAACCATCCTCCAGCGAGGCGCAAGCGGCATGATTATCAATTAATGGCTTTGCCACTCCGATGCGCGGCAAGTCTATGACTTGCCGGCAGCGAGCCCTCTTTCCAGTTGGGTCTCCGACCCGCCATGGTCACAGACCATCACAAATATGTAAGCACCTAACGGCAAGTCGAAGACTTGCCGCGCATCGGAGTGGCAAAGCCATTAGGAAAATTATATTGCGTCAACTGCGGCCTTAACTAAAACGCCATTTACTATAGAAGAACTGGGTATCCAGGCATCGCGGTGTAATCGCCGGAATCGCTTCGTTCGGATTTGTCGGAACGGCGATCGCCTCGATCTCGGTCGCTTGGCCTTTGCGAGACACCACACTGGTGCTGACTTCCAACGGCACGCGGCGCCCATCTTTAGCGATCATTTCAATCTCGTAAACATTACCAATGCGACTGTCCGTCTGACTGAGAATCTGATCGCGAACCTGACTCGCAATCTCCGGGGCCACTATTTCAGTGATGTTGAGTTGCTGCGCTTCCGCACAGCTATAGCCGAGCAGTCGCTCGCCCTCTCGATTCAGGAAAGTGAGATTGCCGCTGAGGTCGTGCGCGTAAATCACGTTCCTTCTCACCAGACGAGACTGCTCCGATGTTTTATTCAACTTATGACGGCTCATGATTGATTGGTACCGCGAGAGGCGAAAGGCAGCAACAGCGGGCGATTGGCTGTGGATGTTTGCCTCGGTTTGGCGGCTGACTATCGTCGTGGATTGATAGTCACGGTTCTTTCAGCATCGCTCATGCCACGAAATCTCTCGATAAATTCCGCACTGGATTAATGAACAGACCGCGCTGCGTTGGCGGCATAACGGTTGCCAAGCGAATCGTGAGTCTTGCTGCACCCGAGTCTTCGTGCAGCAGTTGATTGAAGAAGCAGGCGCCGGATCAGCCCCGATCCAACTTAGCAAAACAGAGCGCCTTCATCCGGCGACAAACCGCCACGTCAGTCCTCAATCATTTTTTAGAAAGCAAGCATCGTCCGCTCTCTGCTGAGATGCCGGAGAAATTTACACGGAGAATTTACATGCTGCGCTCACGAAGCTTTATTCCCTGCGCCTTTCGCATTGCCACGATCGCGTTGTTTGCAGTCAGGCTCGCCACCGGCGCTTCGCTTCCCGGCGACGCCGCGCACTCATCTTCCATCAAAGACGTTGAATCAAACGCGGCCGTTGCCGATGTCGTGGTTTACAAATGGAACGTCGATGAGAAGGAAGCGCCGCTGCTTGGCTTTGCTCAAGACAGAATCAAAGCCGGCTTGGATCGAACGCTCGCTTACCGGCTGGATCGATTTAGATTTCCGATTTTTCAACCGCTGGCCTTTGACGAGGTACGAGGTCAATACGTCCTTCCCTCATTCGCTGCCGAACAGAGCGCGACTCATTTCATCGAGTTCGCGCCCACAGAAGTTATGCACGCATACGCCACCACGGACGGATCGAATATTCGCCTGATCGACAGTGACACGATGAAAACGATCCGCACTACGGATGGCACAAAATATCTTTTTGTGCGCTATCCCGACGGCGAATATCGTTGCGCCACGATCAAAGAAGCCAACGGCGCCACGATCAATCTGCTCTATAACGCGAATGGGTTGATGCTTCACGGCCTCGTCGATGCAACCGGACGAAGCGTGACGTTCAGTTATGACCGATCCGGAATTAGCTCAGTCACGCAAACCTGGATGGCCCACGCCGAGGGATTTACCAAAACCTGGAGCACGATCGATCCGCCCAGCACCGAGACTGCGAAGATCAAATATTCGCACGTTATCGCTCTCAAACTTTTGCCCGCAAACGCCCTGATTCGTGAGTACACCGCGGAAATGGCGGCATCGGATGAATTGCTCGCCCACATCTTCGGTGGGCCGAATGCCGTGGCCGGCGCCCACGGGTTCGAGCCGGCCGGACTCGCGGCGGCCTATCCGCTTTATCGTGGTGACGTAATGGGTGATGACGGTGTCGAACGGCGCGGTCACCTGTCTTATGCGATGCATCTTTATGGCAGCGCTGACGGGACCGGTGATTCGCCGCTGTACGTCCCGGCGGGTTTCACCCAACACAGCACCCAACCTTCTCCGACAGACGCGGCAGTTACTTTCTATTACCCCAGGCTGGGTAACTTTACCGATGTCACGCTGGCGGTGTTCCACGTCGCTGACTTTCAGCTAATGCCCGAAGGAGACCGCATCCGGATTGGAAATCTCGGCGGACCCGGCGGTTCATCACCGCAATATAAGCATTCGCACCTCGAAGTTTATCGCGGTAACACTGGTTTGCCGCCGCTCGCGAGCCGGGCGCTGTTGCGTATCGATCTCACCAAGATGTTCGCCTCTCTGACTGCAGAAAAATAAGTTCCAAGCTCATACAAACAAATGAACCTTGCTCTAACCGAATCTGCCGCCCCGGGCGCGGCCATGAACACCCCGCCGGAACAGGTTGCGCGCCATCACGGTGATTTGGAATACGCCGAAGACCATGATCGCCGCATCCTGATCGTCGACGATGACGAAGCGGTCCGCACGCTCTATGCGACGTACCTGAGCGAGACCTATTCGGTGGAAACGGCGGGCGATGCTCAAGGAGCGCTGGAGATCCTGGCGCGCGAGCGTTTTGCGCTTGTGCTTTCGGACATTCACATGCCCGGGCTCGGCGGCATTGAACTCTTACGCAAAATAATCGAGCGCTATGCGGATACCGCGGTCGTCATGATTTCCGGGGTGAATCGAACGCAGCGAGTTATCGATGCGATCCGCGTCGGCGCTGCGGATTATTTGATCAAGCCCTGCGAACTGGACGTGCTCTCGCTGTGCGTTGACCGCGCGCTTGAACGCCGCGTGCTGCTGCGGAATGCGCGCTGTTATAAGAAAGACCTCGAGGCGCGCAATGAGGAACTCGCGCGTCAGAAGGCTGAATTAGTGCGACTGCAAGCGACCATTCTGCATTCGCAAAAGATGGCGTCGCTGGGCTTGTTGGCTGCGGGCGTTGCGCATGAATTGAACAATCCCGCGGGGTTTGTTTACAGCAACGTCGACGTGCTCCGCGGCCATGTCGCCCGGTTAAAGCAGTGTTTGCGCGCTTACGATGCCCTGTCTCTATCGCCGGACGCCGCGGCTGACATAGCGAGTGTCAAGCAGCGCGTGGATTACACGAACATTATGGACGACCTCGATTCCATTATTGCGGATTGCCATCTGGGAGCTGAGCGCATTCGCGATGTGGTCAAGAATTTGCGGCTGTTCTCGCGCCTGGACGAGGCTGAGATCAAACTTGTGGATCTGAATGAAGGAATCGAATCCACGGTGCGGCTGCTGTCGATGTACTACAAGGCCGGCAGCATAAACTTGATCTGCGATTACGGCGAATTGCCGATGATAAATTGCTACGCGGCGCAGTTGAATCAAGTGTGGATGAATTTGCTTGTCAACGCGGCGCAGGCAATTGGCAATGGGAAAGGCGAAGTGCGAGTGAAGACTCGCTGCGATGGCTCGACGGTTTCGATCCTGGTCAGCGACACCGGTAAAGGAATCGAGCCTGAGATTCTCACCCGAGTTTTCGATCCATTCTTTACGACCAAGGCAGTTGGTGAAGGCACCGGCCTTGGTCTTTCGATCTCTCACAGCATCATCCAGCAACACGGCGGCACCATCCTCGTGAACAGCATTCCGGGCGGCGGCACAAATTTCACGATCACACTGCCAGTGGATGCCGAGGAAGCAATGAAGCCATAACTAGCCCGGCCGGCGCCCACTTGCGGCCGCGGCCCGGCGGATCGAATTTTTGAATTCAATTAGACGAGGACACCAAAAAGATGACTTACAGAATCATGATTGTTGACGACGAAACGGCGAATCTGCGCACGCTGCTCCGCCTGTTTCGCCAGGACTACGAGGTCCTAACCGCTGAATCCGGGGCTGAGGCGCTGGAGCTGCTGCAAAGGTATGACGTTGCGCTTTTGATTTCCGATCAGCGCATGGCCGAAATGACCGGGATCGAATTGATGAAGAAAACCGTCACGCTGCGGCCCCAGATGGTAAAGATTCTGCTGACCGGCTACACGGACGTCGAAGCGCTCATCGAATCAATCAACAGCGGCCTGGTCTATCGTTACATCACCAAGCCGTGGAACAACGATGATCTGCGGACCACTGTCGTGCGCGCACTTCAGCACTATGAAGTCATCAAGTCAAAAGCGCTGCTCGACATGGAAAACAAACGGCTGCGCGTGCAGCTGGGCAGAATTGGAGAACTCGCAAACGAGTTTCTCGAGCAGAGCGGCGGTGGCGCCATCGCCGGATCGAGTCAACCGCCGCGCACCTCAGAGCTTTTCGCCTAGTCAATTCAGTAGCGCTAACCTGCAGTGCTCCGTTAGTGTCTGGCTGTTGTGCGTGATGAGAAAATAGCTTGAGAGAAACGGCCCTAGTCCCGTAGGGACGAAATATTTATAGCCCGATGGACTTAATATGATTAGTAAGCTCCGGTCGGCTCGACCTCGCCGTGAGGATGATACGCGCATATCAATCGTTCGGTTTCGCCGCGCGATTTTGTGATACGCTTTCCGCATGACGAACGAGCGCGCTGACGCATCGTCACAATCTCCTCTCGGGCGGCGACTCTGGTGGCTGATTCTTGGCCGAGCTGCGGCGATCATTCTCTTTTTGATCTTCGGGGTCGCCTGGAAGTGGAGCGCGCTGGGACTTGGTTCAATCAACGGGGACAATGCCCTCGTTCCCTTACTCCTTGTCTTCATCGGCCTGACGATTCTCTATTGCATCGGGCGCCTGGCCTGGAAGAACTATTTGCTTCAGGCGCGTCTGCAATTTTTCTTCGACATTATCCTGGTCACGTGGCTGGTATGGATTACCGGCAGTGCGGCATCGCCCTACGCGGCGATGTATGTCGTCATCATTTCTATCGCCAGTCTGTTCCTTGGTCCGCGCGACACGATGATCGCTTCGATCGGCTGCGCTGCGGCTTTCAATGCCTCAGCGCTGTTTGTGATTTACACCCGGGGCGCATCAAGCGAAGCCATGGGCAACCTTATTCAGTCGGTTGGCCTGTCGGATATTTCCTTTCTTGTGGTTGGGTTGTTGGCGGCCAAACTCGCGCACCGGCAAACCAGTTCCGATGTGCAATTGGCGGCGGCGACGCGGTCTTTGGCCGATTTGCGCGCGCTGCACGAACGCATCGTTGAGTCGATCCGTTCGGGCGTCGCCACCACCGACTTGCATGGCCGCATCTATACCTTCAACGCAGCGGCGGAAGAGATCACCGGCTACAAAGCGACCGATGTTCGGGGACACGATGCTTCAATGTTCTTTGGCGATATGTCTCGGCAGATTGTCGATTCAATGAACGCGGCGGCCACGGGAAAAGTTAGTCCGCGCTTTCAGGCAGATTGTCTGACGCCCAACGGTCTGGCGCTCCGACTCGGGTTCACCATCGCCCCGCTGTTCGCTGAAGGCAAAGAAACCAAGGGCATGGTCATCACCTTTCAAGACCTCACTGACGTGCGGGCCCTGGAAGAAACTTCGCGCAGACAGGATCGCATGGCTGCGGTTGGCCGCATGGCCGCCTCAATCGCGCATGAGATTAGGAATCCTCTGGCGGCAATGCGGGGATCGATTCAAATGCTCCGTTCGGAAATGGATGGCGATACAGAGCAGGCGCAACTGATGGAGATCATCCTGCGCGAATCGGATCGTCTCAACAAGATCGTCGCTGATTATTTGAACTATGCGCGGCCCCGCCCCGCTGAACTGAAAAACGTCGATGTCAGCGCCCTGGTTGGGGAAACGTTCATGCTGCTGCGCAACAGCGACGAAATTGTCGACGGGCACATCCTGGAAGAAGATTTACCCTCCCGGCCCGCCATTGTCTCGGGCGATCCGGAACAACTAAAGCAAGTCTGCTGGAATATCGCCCGCAACGCGCTCAAAGCTATGCCCGATGGCGGTACGTTCCGCGTATCACTCGACCAAATTGACGGCAACCGCCTGCGCCTGTCGTTCAGTGACACGGGTTGCGGCATGACCCCCGAGCAGGTCGAGCATCTGTTCGAGCCGTTTACTTCGATGACCGGTGGGACGGGCCTCGGCCTTTCGATTGTTTATCAGATTATTCGCGACCACAGTGGTACAATTAACGTTCGCAGCCGGGAAGGAAAAGGCACCACGATCACGATCGAGCTGCCGGCGACCACATGACGTTTGGCAGACTCTAACTTTTCAATTGCCGCAGGTTTTTGAGCATGGCTTCTTTGTTAATAGTCGACGATGAACTGAGCATGCGCCAGTTTCTGACGCATCTCTTTCAGCGCGAAGGACATTCGATTCGGGTGGCCGAGAATGGGCGCAAAGCCATGACTCTGCTGCGCGAGCAGCCCGCTGAAGTCATCATCTCAGATGTAAAAATGCCGGACATGGGCGGCATTGAATTGTTGCGCGCTGCGCGCGAGCTGCATCCGGACGTCGAAGTGATCATGATGACGGCCTTCGCGAACGAGCAGACTGCCCATGAAGCCTTCCTGCTGGGCGCCTTCGATTTCGTTCACAAGCCTTTTGACAACGAGTTGTTGAAAGAAAAAGTCGCCCGGGCGCTGCAAAAGATTTCCATCGTGCGAGAGAAACAGACTCTCGAGGTTGAGAATGAAGCGCTCATCAAAGGACAGCGGGCTCGGGGCCAACTCGGAAACATTATTGGGCGCTCAGATCGCATGCAAGCGGTCTATCAAATGATCGAAACGGTCGCCCGAGTCCAATCGACCGTGCTCATCACGGGCGAATCTGGCACCGGCAAAGAACTGGTGGCGCGGGCCATTCACGACCTGAGTCCTCGCGCGCAAAAACCGTTCGTCTCGGTAAACTGTGGCGCTTTCACCGAAACGCTTTTGGAATCCGAACTGTTCGGCTATGTGAAAGGTTCGTTTACGGGCGCCACGGCTAATCGCAAAGGATTGTTCGAAGCCGCCAACCAGGGCACGATTTTTCTGGACGAGATTGGGGAAACGTCACCGGCGATGCAGGTGAAGCTACTCCGCGTTTTGCAGGAGCGAAAAGTTCGCCCGGTCGGAGCTCACGAGGAATCGGAAGTAAACACCCGCGTGATCGCGGCGACCAATCGCGATCTCGCGGCGTTGGTGAAAGAAGGAACGTTCCGAGAAGATCTCTACTATCGCATCGCGGTGATTCCAATGGAACTGCCACCTTTGCGCGAGCGTGGCTCAGACATCACGGAACTCGCCGAGCACTTCATCGGCAAGTACTGCGAGCAAACCGGCCGAAGGATTTCGATTACCGAGCCGGCGATGCGTTTGCTCGAAGCTTATTCGTGGCCCGGCAACGTTCGCGAGTTGGAGCACACCATCGAACGAGCCGTGGCGCTCGAGCGCGGAGAAATTATTCAGCCTGAGCGGCTGCCGGAGCAGATCACCAATTACAGCCAGCGACGAATAACCTCTGAATTGGTGATGCCTGAAGACGGCATCAATCTCACGGCGCACCTTGATCAACTTGAGAAGACTTACGTACTCGAAGCTTTGAAGCGCACAGATGGCAATCAGACAAACGCTGCCGATCTGCTGAAAATGTCCGTGCGCTCGCTGCGCCACTTGTTGGATAAGCACGGCATCCGCGGACTGACGGCGCAGATGCGCGACGAGCGTCGAAATTCAGATACCATTCCCCGCCGTCGCGCGACTGACCCTTATCCGCGCCGTCGTGACGAAGACTTTGACGAGGGGACTGAAACCTCGGGCCAGGCGGCCACTGCCGGCGAGGGATCCTAGACTCAAGTCCCCTGCAAACTCCTTCCTGGAACCAGCAACCGCCGTATTCCTGCGACTCTGCCGATTTTGAGCGAGTTCTCAACTGGGAGCGCGGACGCCCTCGTCCGCCGCAGCCTTCCAGCCTTAGGGCTCAGAGCTGGGGAGCGGGCGAGGGCGCCCGCGCTCCCAGAGGATCGGGCTCTTTCTTCACCCCAGGAAATTTTTCGGCGAAGAGGCTTTGATGTATACTGCGGCACCTTTTGACAGAGGTTGCCGGGTCCGTTCTTTCCAGCAGTTTCCTAAAGTTCAGCCCGTTCCATCGCCTCGCGCACCTCAATAACGATTGGAGGCATCGCTCATGAAGCGCGTCTTCGTAAGTTACAGCCGTCGCAACCTCGAAGTTGTCACCCAGTTAATTCAGGATCTCAACGCGGTTGGGGTCAACACGTGGCACGACCAGACGCTTACCGGCGGACAACGCTGGTGGGACAACATTCTCGAGAACATTCGTGATTGCGACATCTTTATCTTTGCGCTGTCGCCACAGTCGCTCGATTCTGAAGCTTGCAAGAGTGAGCTGACCTATGTGGCGAAACTCGGAAAGCCAATTCTTCCGGTGCTCGTCTCGGAAGGCGTCAACATAAACCTGTTGTCGCATCCGTTGGCCGAAATCCAGGTAACGGATTGTCGCAGTGGCGACAAGCAGGCGGTCTTTGCGCTCATGAAATCCATTTTCGCTACTGACCCGGCCCCGGCCATGCCCGACCCACCTCCTGAGCCGCCACCGGTTCCCCTCTCTTACATGAGCAACCTAAGCGAACGGATCGATTCGTCGCTCCCGATGTCAGCGCAGGATCAAATCACGCTCTTGTTTGAGTTAGAGCAGGAGCTCGACGATACAAACTCGCGCACGGAAGCGCGGGATCTGCTTCTGCGTTTGAGACGGCGCGATGATTTGCTGGCAAAGATCTCCAACAAAATCGACGAAGCACTGTCCACGCTCGAAGACCTCGAGAAGAAAGTCGCAGATATCCCCACTAAGCGTGATAGCAACAAACGCGACAAGCAGCTGCCGGCGCAAACGAAGTCCTGCGGCAAGTGCGGCACGCGAAACCCTCCGGACGCGGGCTTCTGCCATAAATGCGGCACGCCAATCGGCGGGGGCGTGCAGCCCGCGCCAACCGCTCGCGCGACGCCTTCAATGCCGGGAGCAAAGATACGCCGCTATGCCACTGACGGAACGGATATTCCCCAGCTGATCGCAGATCTTAAAGCCTGGCTAGTCTCACAAAACTTCGAGGCTCAGCAGCTTAATACCGAAAGTGGCGGGGTGATGCTTCAGATCAAAAAGCAAGGCGGCTGGCGCGATTGGGTGGGCATGGCCACCTCGCTGAACATTCTGTTTCACGAAGACGATGATGCGTTAATCGTGCAGATCGGCGCCGGCAAATGGGCCGACAAGATCGGAGCGGGAGCGGTCAGTTTAATATTGCTGTGGCCACTCGCAATTTCTGCCGGCTACGGGGCGTGGGAACAGATGAAGATGCCCGACAACGTCTTTGACTTTATCGCGGCGCGGTTGGCGTGTAAGTGATGGTAGACCAGCGCGGTATCCTATAGCGTCAGAGTCGAACGGGGACGCGAATTCACTTCATCCTTCTGCCTTCATCCTTCATCCTTGCGTTTCCCGCTCACGCCACGCCGGTCCAACGAGCTGTTTGGCCTAGAGCGCACTGATCATGACGTGATACCCATCCGGATCTCGCAGTGCGAACTCCATGGTTCCAGTGTTCGGGTTCATGTGGGGCTCCTCCTCGAGCCGAGCAACAAGCGCGCGTGCTCGTGACAGCGCCTGGTCGAAATCATCGACGCGGAAAAATAAGAGAAGGCCGTTGCCAGGCTGCGCGTGATCCGGGCTCGCCAAAGAGGGATGATCATGCTCGCCCCACTCGTGAAGGCAAAGCAAGACCGTGCCATCCGAGTCGAGAATTTGACCGAAGTAGTCATGGGCGGGAGCCGTCTCAGGCAGGCCAAGCAATGACTGGTACCACTTGAAGCTGCCAGCCACATCGCCAACTCCAATGATTGTCCATGTGCGCTTCATAGCTTTTTTCTCTATCAGCCGGCCACTCTTGAGAAGTACATGTACCAATTCACTTCCCAGGTCTTTCCATTATCAGCAGAGAAAGACTGCTGCCAGGTTGGGGTCTCGGGATTCGTCTTGTCCCAGCGGAATTCTACCAGGACAGGAATACCGTTCTCCTGATCGTGTCCACGAAACAGACCGATCGGGCTGGAGAAAGAACCTTCAACCGGGGATAGAGAGTTGCGCCATTTGTATCCATCCAATAAATGCGCCGAAGTTTGGAACTCTTGTCGAACAAGGAAGAGAAGCACCCTCATAAAAATCACCCGACTCAATTCTACAGTGATCAATATTTCCAAGTCCGCCAAGAATGAGTTGGTTAGCAGCAGGGGTTTTGAACTCATGCCAGGTCTGGGAACCAACCAGCCGCAGTGCCAGCTTCTGGTGATGGATGAGCCACCGCCCTTGAAGGAAGTCAAAGTCTTTCGCTCCCTGCGGACGGGCGTTAAGGACTTCTTCGGGTACGTCAAATAAACTCATATTGGGTGCTCTGTGTTGTTAGACGGCGGGGGCACTAGCCCGATCACCCCAACGACCTTTGACCTGAAACACTTTAGTGTGTCACACGATAGGAACCCCACAACGCCAATAGCATCATCGGTAGTAAGGGTATCCACAGGTGCGCGTTCGGCTTCGCTGGTTAGCTGCCGCAGTCGAGACGACAAATTGTACTGAGCCTGCAAAATAATTCCAGTACTCAACACCAAAGCGCCAAGAACTATAGGATAGTCGGGCCCTCGCTGACGCTCTGGCTAGTGACTCGCCGCCAGATATCCTTCGCCCAAGGGATGAAGGGACGAGACCGAGCTCGTCAGAGATAGGCTTTTGACGAAAAGCGTCACCGCGCGATTGACACTAATTGTCAGAAGACCGGAGTGCGAAGCCGGCTTGCTCGCCTGAAATTTTTCGCACTCGCGAAATTTCCTAAACAATTCTGAGCTTTTGCTCGCCTGAACGCGACCGGGCCTGTGTGGCACGGGCCTTGACATAGCCCGGTGTGACAAATCGCGCGCTGCGTTTCGGTCTTGAGACAAAGCCGGTGGCGCCGAAGGGAAACCAAACCAAAACCAGCTTATCTCTCTAAGGAGCAAATGAAAGACATGACAAATAAGAATCAGAAGGGCTTCTCGTTAATCGAGCTGCTCATCGTCGTTGCGATCATCGGCATCATCGCCGCTATCGCTATCCCAAATCTTCTCGCTTCCCGGCGCGCCGCGAACGAAGGTTCAGCTCAGCAGTCGCTGCGCACCATGGCCAGCGCGGAAGCTACCTATCAGTCGACAGCCGGCAACGGCAACTACGGCCCGGTAGACAATCTGGTCACGCAGAACCTGATCGACAGCGTCCTGGGTGGTGGTACCAAGAGTGGCTACAAGTTCACGACCGGTGCCGCTGACCCGGCAGTGTCGGCGACTGTGTTTGTGGTGGCGGCTGCGCCGACCATTTCGAGTGGTGTCACGGCCACGGGAACCCGCGAGTTTTGTATCGACCAGACGGGTGTTTTGAGAGGCCGTGTTGCTACGGACCAAGTCCCTGCGACCTCGTGCGGCGCTGCCTTCGGTAACCCGGTGGGTCAGTAACGCCCCCACGCAGTGGTGAATTTCCTTTAAGGGGGCAGGGCGTTTCGATTCCCTGCCCTTAATTTTTAGAACCAAGCTTGCCCAGGACCAGAACCCTTCACGAGCAGAAATACCAACATGAACCGCCCTGAGGCAAACATCATGAAACACGACCACGACGGCTTCTCGCTCATTGAACTGCTAATCGTCGTCGCCATCATCGGCATCATCGCGTCAATCGCCATCCCAAATCTGCTGGCTACCCGACGCGCCGCCAATGAAGGCTCAGCCCAATCTTCCATGCGCACCATCAGCTCATGCGAAGCTGCCTATCGCTACACCTACGGCAACGGCACCTACACCGACCTCGCCACCCTCGGTGCCCGCGTGATGACTGATGAAGTCCTCTCAACCGGCACCAAAAGCGGATATAGCTTTACCGCCGATGTCGCCGCCGGAGAGCCCCTCCAATTCTTTGCGACTGGCTTTCCCGTAACCAGTTCAGGAATCAGCCAAACCGGAACTCGACGATTTGGGATTGCGGAAGACGGCGTGTTGCGTGGTGACTCAGACCTCGCATCCGGCGCTTCCGCTGATCGCGCCGCAGTCGGCACCCTGCCCCCCCTTGGTAACTAAGGTAGTAAGTTTTAATGAAACCTACGCTTGCGGAGGTTGGAGTGACTGCTCCGCCTCCGCAATTTACTTAAGAACCTTCAAAATGAGTTCGCGGATCATCAGCTGGCCACAGAAAAAGAGTTGGGCGTCCGCAGTCTCGCCCGAAACAACTCACGTCGCTATCGTCGTCGCCGTCGCGGCCGCAGTCATTGCGCCCACGGTTCTTTGGGGCATGCCGTCAGCGCGTGATCTGTCCAATCACTTTCGGTTTGCGCTGCCCTTTTATGATGGATTGCGCCAAGGCAACTTGTACCCGGGATGGTTGGCTGATTCGAACGGCGGTTTTGGCGACGCCAGTTTTCGCTTTTACCCACCCGCACTGTATTACCTCTTGGCGTTGGCGCGTGCACTGACCGGCAACTGGTACGCGGCCAGCGTGCTTGCTTTTGCGATGGTGTCGGCAGCGGGAGCGCTGGGCGTTTATCTTTGGACCCGTGAATTCACGTCGAGTCAGAACGCGATGTGGGCGGGGATTTTCTATTCCGTCGCGCCTTATCACGTAAACCAATTTTTCCAGGCTTTGTTCCTGGCGGAATTTGCCGCCGCTGCGGAGTTGCCGTTCGTATTTCTCTTTGCCGAACGAGTTTGCCGGCACCGTCGCCGAAAAGACATTGCGGGATTGGCGGCAGCCTACGCGCTGCTGGTTCTGACGCATCTGCCTTTAGCCGTCATCGGCTCGATAGCCCTGGCTTTCTATGCGCTGTTGCGCATCAACCGTAAGGAGATTGGCAAAGCCGTACTGGCATTGAGCATTTCTGTCGGCCTCGGCCTAGCCGCCAGCGCCAGCTACTGGGTGACGATGCTCTCTGAGTTGAAGTGGATTCGCGCCGACAATATTAATCCCGATCCCTCGATCGATTATCGCCGCAACTTTGTGCTGTCTAGTTTCTCGTCAGATTCACTGAACGTCTGGTGGATGAACATTCTGCTGCTCTTTACGGCGGCAATGTTCTGGCCGGCGATCGTGTTGGCATCCCGGGCGGCGCGGCAGCGATTTTCAGATCCAGCGAAACAACAACCGGGCGCCATCAGCGCCGTTGCCGCGCTAACTTCGCTACTCGCCTTGACTTTGTTCATGGCAACACCGCTTTCGCAACCGCTTTGGAAACTAGTGAGACCGTTGCAGGAAACACAATTCCCCTGGCGATGGTTGTCGCTGACCTCTATGGCAGCTTCCGTTCTCCTGGCGCTTTCCATTCCGTTCTGGAGTCGTTTGGCAAAAACGAGAAAGCGGCCCTTGGTCATGTTCGCCCTCGGGACGATCGCGATCTCGCTCGCGTTCACTGCATCGCATATTGTTCGGGAAGCGCGCTGGCTCACGCCTGCCCAGTTCGAGGAAACACTCCGCGGGATTCCCGGCTCAGCCGGCGTTTATCAGTGGCTGCCGGTTTGGGTTCACGAACCATTGCCGGAAATGAAAGCGGCAGTTGAAGCCGGCGATCGGAACGTAACGGTGACCAATTGGTCCGCGGAAACGCGAAGCTTTCATGTCAGCGCCGGCACCGCGAACGAGGCCCGCATGAGAAGTTTTTTCTATCCGCATTGGCACGCGACGGCCGCGGGGCGCGAGCTCGCCGTCCGGCCTGATCAAAACGGAGCATTGATGGTCACGCTGCCGAATGAGGCGACCGACGTAACGGTAGAGTTCCGCGAACCCCGACGCGTAAGTTATGCGGCCGTCGTTACGTTGATCGCTTTTCTTGTGATCGGCGGTCTCTTACTCGGCCGTCGCAATGTTACTGTCCAGGTCGAGTCTCGTGCGTAAATTTCCAAAGCAAATGAACGCGGGCGCCCTGGCCTTGCTGGCCGGCGTGATTGTTGTCTTGCCGGCAATCATTTTTGGCATGCCCAACAATAATGATTTAGCCAACCACTACCATTTTGCCATTCCATTTTACGAAGCGTTGCGGCAAGGCTATCTCTATCCGGGTTGGCTCGCGACGCCGAACCTGGGATATGGCGACGTGGTCGTTCGATTTTATCCACCCGCGCTTTATTACCTGTTAGCAGCCGGAAGATTCCTCACCGGAAACTGGTATGCCGGCAGTTTGCTGGCAATTACTTGTCTGTCAGCGCTGGGAAGTTTCGGCGCGTACATCTGGGCGCGATCATATCTTCCCCGCCACGTCGCCGTTTGGGCCGGCATCTTCTACGCCCTAATGCCGTACCATCTGGCGGAGTTTTATCAGGCGGCGCAGCTGGCTGAGTTTGCCGCCGGCGCTGCGCTGCTGTTCGCGCTGGCCTTTACCAAACGAGTTTGCGATGAGGGGCGATGGCGAGACGTGGCAGGACTGGCCGCCGCTTATGCCGCACTCGTTTTGAGCCATTTGCCACTAGCGGTTTTTGGCTCCTTAACTTTGCTGCTGTACGCAGTGATGGAGCGCCCCAGAGGCGCCGTCGTGAAACTTTCCAAGCTATCAGCTGCCGCGATCCTCGGTTTAGGCGCCAGCGCCTTCTACTGGGTCACAATGATTTCCGAGATGAAATGGATCGTCGCAGATGGCGTTAATCCCGATCCGCTGCTCAACTATCGCGAGAACTTCGTCTTTTCGTCGTTCTCGCCATCAAAGCAGGAAACCATTTGGTGGATGGGGCTGCTGGCGCTGGCCACGATTAGTATGTGTATTCCTGCGGTCGGCGCATTCGTGAAAGCTGGCTGGCCGGCTCGCCGCCGAAACTGGATCGCATTGATCGTGCTGCTCGTCTTTTCTTTCTTAATGAGTACTGCGATCAGCCGGCCCATCTGGGCAATCGTTCCCTTCCTCGAGAAGACTCAGCATCCATTCCGTTGGCTCGCAGTGGTTTCGACCATTGCTCCACTCGTGATTGCCGCCAGTGTCCCGTTTTGGGCTCAACAATTACGCCAACACCGGCGCGAGTTTGCTCTGGCAATGACCGGCCTGGTGTTGATTACTATCACCTTTTCAATTTCGCAGACGGTGCGCGGCGCGACGTATTTGTCGCGCTCCAATTTCGAGCGCATGCTGGCGCCTCTGCGGGAATCGCCGGGCATTGTCCAATGGTTACCCATCTGGGCGTCGGCATCTGCGCAAAACAAACCGTCTTACGAGAAATGTAGTCCGCCGGCTACCACAGCGAAAGTTGAAGCTGGGGGTCGCACAATTCACATTACGGAATGGTCTGACACGAAACGCACGTTCGAAGTGGAAGCCGGCGCGCCCGTCGATGCTCATATTGCGACTTTTTATTATCCGCACTGGAAAATGATCGTGAACGGCGAAGAGCGAAGCGCACAACCGGCCGCAGATGGAGCGCTGGCAGTCTCGGTGCCCTCCGCGGCTACGACCGTCACTCTGGAATTTCACGAGCCCGCGCGCTCGAAGTTTTCCGCAGGTATCGCCATAATTAGTTGGACTTTAATTACATCTCTTTCTATATTTGGAACGTTCGCCAACACGCGCCGTGACCATGAGCCAACTGCCATCTGACGCGACGCAATCTGCTCAACCAATCAAATCCGGACGCACTTCGAGCGGCCCGAATCAAGAGTTGGCCGCCGAAGCGTTCGGCGTAAGCCTCCAACGCACCCTGGCGATCGCGCGCAATGCTTTTCGCGAAGCCGTGCGCGATCGAGTGCTCTACAACCTGGTTCTGTTTGTGCTGTTACTGATAGGTGGCGCGATCTTTCTGGGCGAGCTTTCCGCCGGCCAGGAAGCAAAGATCATCGTCGATCTCGGTTTGAGCGCGATGTTGCTCTTTGGAGTCTTTATCGCGATTTTCGTGGGTGTCGGCCTGGTTTATAAAGAGATCGAGCGACGGACGCTTTACGCCATCCTCTCTAAGCCAATCAGTCGCGGTCAATTTCTCGCGGGTAAATATCTTGGTCTGTGTGCGACGCTACTGGTCAACATCGTCGTCATGGGAATTGGACTTTCGTTGGCGCTGGCCTACGTGCATCGCGGTTGGGACCCGCTGATCGTGAAAGTCTGGCCGGCGATCCTGCTGATTTTCTTCGAGTTGACGATCATTACCGGAGTGGCTTTGCTGTTCTCGTCGTTCTCGTCGCCTGCGCTCTCGGCACTGCTTACCTTTTTCGTTTTTATCATTGGACACTTCAGCGCCGACCTGAAAGGCTTAGCCGCCTCGAGTAGCAGCGCACCGGCGCGTTTGGTTTTTCGCGCGCTGTATTACCTATTGCCCAATCTCTCGCACTACAGCGTCATCACGCCAGCCGCCCATGGAGTGACGCCTGAGCCGGGCGCGGCTGTAATGGCGATTGCGTATGCGTTGGTCTATAGCGCTGTTTTGTTGGCGGCCGCGACTTTGATTTTCGGCCGCCGGAATTTCAAGTGAAAAAGAACCTCTCGCCAATCGTAATGATCGTCGTGGGACTTGCCGTAGCGGTCGGTCTCATCCAGGCCATGGATGCTCGCCGCGCAAACGCGCGGCAGTTCGGCGACGAACCGCTCTATGTGAATGGCAACACCGCCCGGCGCTTGAGTCTCGGCTTTAGCGGACTGGCGGCAGATTGGTATTGGCTGCGCTCGTTGCAATACGTAGGCGGCAAGATTGTGGCTTTTGAAGACACACATCCAGACAAAGATCTTATTGTCGGTGATCTCGATTTGCGCTTGCTCCCGCAGCTTCTGCGCCTGAGTACGGCCCTCGATCCGCAATTCATGGCGCCATACCAATACGGCGCAATGATTTTGCCGGAACTGAATTCGGACGACGCAATCGCGCTGCTAAACGCCGGCATCGCCGCCAACCCGACGAAATGGCGGCTGTATCAACATCTCGGATACGTCTATTGGCAGCGGCACGACTATCAAAAGGCGAGCGACACCTATTCCGCCGGCGCGAAATTGCCGGGCGCACCGCCGTGGATGATGGCCATCGGCGCGCGCATGAAAGCGGAAGGCGGATCGCGAGGAGCCGCTCGCGAGATGTACCAGCACCTGTACGATTCGTCTGGCGATCAGGCGGTCAAGGACATGGTGACAAAACAGCTTATGCGGCTCGACTCGCTCGACGAGCGCGAAACGATTGAAAAGATCTTGCGAGAGTACAGCGCGCGAAACGGGCGCTGCGCTTCGTCCTGGCGTGAAGTTAATCAAGCGTTGCGCAGCGCGCGACTGAACCTGGATCCGGCGACCGGCGCGCCGCTGGATCCTTCCCACACGCCGTACCGTCTGATGGAAAAAGAGTGCAGCGTGGATTTGGACGAGAAATCGAAAGTGCCCAGACGGTAAATAAGTTCGGAGTTCCGCCTTCAAGCGGTCTCTGGTTCCTATGATGATCCCCTTAAAGACGGAACTAGATAAACGATGCCTATTGTCGAGATTGAAAACCTGACTAAGGATTATGAAGTTGGCTTTCTGCGCAAGCGTAAAGTGCGCGCGCTTGACGGCCTGTCGTTGACCGTCGATGAAGGTCAAATATTTGGGTTTCTGGGCGCGAACGGCGCCGGAAAGACGACCACGCTCAAGCTGCTGATGCGCCTGATTTTTCCCACGGGCGGAACGGCCCGCATCCTGGGCCGAGATATCAGCGACGTGTCGATGCATGCGCGGATTGGCTACTTGCCTGAGAACCCTTACTTCTATGATTACCTGACCGCGCGTGAGTTTTTGGATTACTGTGGAAAGCTTTTCGGTCTGACCGCGAGTAAAGAACGAACCGAGGAGTTGCTGACTCGCGTCCACCTGGAGAGAAAAAGTTGGGACCGGCAGTTAAGGAAATTTTCCAAGGGCATGCTGCAACGAGTTGGTTTGGCGCAAGCAATCGTCAACGATCCCCAGATCGTTTTTCTCGACGAGCCGATGAGCGGACTTGATCCAGTCGGACGCCGTCAAGTTCGGGATTTGATCGCTGCGCTGCGCAACGAGGGCAAGACCGTCTTTATGTGCTCGCATATTCTTTCGGACATCGAGGTGCTGTGCGATAACGTCGCAATTCTAAAGAATGGCCGGGTGGCGCACGCAGGGTCCCTGGACGAGTTGAGAGCGAGTCAGAGAAATGCGATCGAGATCATCGCCAGCGGCGCTGACGCAAACGAACTGAAAGCCAACCTCCCGAGCGAGTCTACGGTCACCAACTCTCCCAGCGGCTTGCGAATCGAAGTGGCTGACGAAAAAGCGGTTGACGAAGTAATTGTGGCGCTGCGCAAAGCCGGCGGTAAGCTCGTCTCGGTTCAGCCGGTGAGGCAATCGCTCGAAGAATTATTTATGTAACGGGTCAGAAGCCAGACCGTAAGGGAAGGCTGCTTTTCGTCAACATAAGGATTTACCTCAAAACTCTGCTATGCCAACGATCCCAGCCGCGTAGCGGCGACATATTTGTAGAACAATGCTGCTTATTGAATCCCAGCTCCAGAGGGCGGCATATTCTGTCACCCATAAATGGGCTAAGACGAACGAGAATTCTTCGCATCTATAAATATTCCGTGCCTAACGGCACTCAAAACAGATTCGCGGTCGCTTCAACTCTTTCAACGCTACGCTTTTTCTGCCTGACTTTGAGGCAAAGCTTCAACATAGCTTCAGTGGAAGAGGGCCCTCCCTTACGGTCGGGCTTCTGACACTACCTCAACGTAAATCCCGTGACTTCCATTTTTGTGTTCGCTCGATCATCGGCGTCGCTAAAACCATCAATTACAACTGTAATGGATGTGGTCTTAAGCGAGGCTAGCTCGGGTCGATCTGATGTGGGAATCATTACGACAGTGCGCTGTCTCACCGGTTGGTTCTGGTGGTCTATGACGGCGGCCCTAACTTCGAGGCCAGTAATCGTGCGTCCGGTGAAGTTACGCACGGTCGCGCGTAACGTCATGACGATGTCGCCGAGCGCGCGCTTAGATTCTTGTGCGCAGAATGGAGCGCCAGGTTCGGGACAATCCGCAGGCTCGTCCAGAACTATCAGCTTGATATACTTCTCCCAATCGGCCGACCCGGGCCGAACAGCTCCCTGCAAAGTTGCCTGGGTTGCTGGAGCCACGGACTTACGCAGCAACAGGTAGAAAAAACCACCGATCAAAACCGCCGCAATTACTGCCACGACAATAATGATCGTGCGATTCGGCTTATCTTCGGGAATCGTATGTTCTGTGGGCATGACTATTTGACGCTATTCTAGCGCAGGAGTTCCGGCGCGTTAAGCATTCCCCAGCCGAGTCGAGCGTCGCTAGCCACTCAACCTCTCGAACAATTACAATCGATCCATGAATTGCCCGGTCTGCAAGACAACTGAATTATCAACGACGGAGTTGGACGCGAACCTGAATTCGCGGCGATGCCCGACGTGTCACGGAAACTTTATCGATGGCGCCGAGTACTGGCGCTGGGTGGAAAAGCACGGCACCGACCTGGCCGAGCGCATTCACGACACTGAGACTCTGGCGCTGGCCGAACCCGGCCTGCCGATCGACTGTCCTGAATGCCACTTTCGCATGGTCAAGTATCTGGTGGGCCGCGGCCTGAACTTTACGATCGACCATTGTCATGGCTGCAAAGGTATCTGGCTCGACGGTAATGAATGGGAAGCGCTGCGCAAGCGGAACCTGCACGACGATCTGAATCTGATGTTCACTTCATTCTGGCAGACCGAAGCACAACGCGACGCGCGCAAAAAGAAGATGGAGCAGATTTATGTGACCCGCTTCGGCCATGATGACTATGTGGAAATCAAACGCATCCGCTACTGGCTGGACACAAAAACAAATCGCGAGGAGCTGGTGGCGTTCCTGATCGACCAGAACCCTTACGACGTCTGAGAAACTAGTTTTCCGAAGATGCCGGAATCAAAACCAGACGAGCTGTGGTATCAAACAAATCTGGACGTGTTTCTCAATCGCTGGTTTCCCAACTACGAGGACGCACGCAACGACCGCGAAACGCACGGCGGCTATCTCCTTCCCTATCGCAATCATTTTTTTGTCTGCAAGCCTGAAGTTATCAGTGCGCTGGGACTGGACCCCAACGATTCGGATTGGGAGAAGATCGGTTACGACTGCGCGCGCCCGCTCGACAGAGAAGCTTTTGACAGACTGAAGCTGGCGCGCGAGCAAGTAATCAACCCGCGCGATTCACAATGAGTTACTCGCCAGAACCTCTGCATAAACCTGCTCAGTTCGATCGACCATCTGCTTAATCGAGAACTGTTCGCGAGCGGCGCGGCGCGCATTATCCGCGAGCCGTCGCCGCTCGGCCGCATCATTCAGAAGCCTCTGAATCACCTGCGCCATCATTTGGCTATCGCCAATCGGAACCAGCATGCCGGTATTGGCGTCCTCAACAATCTCGCGCGCGCCTTCGGATTTCGTCGCGATTACGGGAACACCAGCCGCCATCGCCTCAACTATCGAAAGGCCAAACGGTTCTGATCGTGAAGGTGAAACGAAGAGATCGAAGGTCGGCAGCAGCCTAGCCACATCATCAATCCATCCCAACAGCTGAACGTGAGCATCAACAGCCAGTTCACTGATCAATTTTTGCAGGTTCGTCCGGTTCTCTCCCTTCTGGGATTTGTCTTCGCCGGCGATTACAAATTCAACGTCGCCGCGTTGGGCGCAGACGATGGCGGCAGCGCGAATGAAGTCCTCCTGACCTTTGATGGGCGCCAGGTGACCAACCATCCCGACGCGGAATCCGGCTTTCGACTGCTCGCGTGGCGCCGCTTCCCTCGCCCGCTCAAACCGCGCGAAATCGATTCCGTTGTGAATCAATGTAATTTTGCTCGCGTCGAAAATTGTTTGTGAGCGAAGTGCTTCAAAGATTGCTTGCGAGACAGCAATAACCCGCGCCGTGTGCCTCAGCGTTAGCTTATGAATTGGGTTTAAGGGAAAGAGGACGTGACGCGTTAGTACGAGCCTGGCCTGGGAGCGCGCCGTTACGAGTGCGGCCAACGGATAATCTCGAGCCACATGCGCGTGCACGATGTCAATCTCGTTAGCGCGCACGAACCGTGCGAGCTTCATCGCGGTAGATAAATTCAAAGCGTTGCGCATGGGCAACTCGAGGATGTTGCCGGCTGAGACTTCAGAGAGTTCCGCGCGCACCGGGGAAGATGGGCTCAGCGCGGCGAAGACTTCGTGTCCTCGTCTCGCCAACTCATTGCTGAGATCGGCGAGGTGTTTCTCGCCACCACCAATCTCGCGCGCTGAACAGATTTGCAGGATTCGCATGATTAACGTGTCAGAAAACCGCAACGGCTGTTAGGGTTCAGTCTCTCATCTTTGAACCCACCGCGACATAGGCATGGTAAGAACGGTTTAGCCCAGAGCGCGATCTAATTTTTCCCAATGGCTTTGCCACTCGGATGCGCGACAAGTCTTCGACTTGCCGGCCGCGAGGATTCTTTAGTCACGGTCTCCGACCGCGCCGTGGTCAGAGACCGTCATGACATGGGTACCTAACGGCAAGTCGAAGACTTGCCGCGCATCCGAGTGGCAAAGCCGTTCATTTTGTACGAGCCCATTGGATTGCATGAGTAGCGTATCATTGCCCAGGTTAGGCCATCACCCGCGTTTACTACGAGTCATCTCTGACGCTGCCTCAATCCGGACAAAATTTAACACAGACCCTTGCCGTCCGTTGCGCATCCGCGTCAATCCGGCTTGAGCTTACCTGACTGCGTGTAGTAAAACGTTCGCTCGCCTGATGACTTCCGCAAACGCTATTGCCGCGCCGTGCATTCTCTGTTCTCGTCCCTTACGCCTCATCGGCAAAGACTTCACCGGCAAAGAAATCTTCAGATGCGACGCGTGCGACTATCTGACGACGCCCGTGGCCACCGACGAAGCGGCCACAGCGCTTTACGACGACCCGGAATACTTCGACGGCTGGGGCTGTAATCTGGAATTCGACTACGAGCGGTTTGAGCCGACCGTACATCAGCAGGTCAGCGAGTACCTGAACTTCATCAAGCAACACACCACCGGCAAATCGCTGCTTGATGTAGGAACCGGGAGTGGATTGCTGCCGCACCTGGCCCGATCCGCCGGCTACGAAGTCGAAGGCACGGACTTGTCCAGGCATGTCAGCGATCATGTGCCTGCCAAAGCCGGCTTTCCAATTCATCACGGCACCCTGGAAGCCATAGACTTCCCGCACCGCTATGACATCATCACGATGCTCCACGTCCTTGAGCACACGACCAATCCGCTTTCCACCATGATGCGCGCGAAAGACATTCTCAACGACGAAGGGTTTATTATCGTGGTGGTGCCAAACGTGCGCAGCCTCGATACTCGCATCAAGGATCTCCTTTCCAGGTCACGAATGAAGAGCCGCCCTTACAAGCATCTGGCGCTGGGCCATCACAACTGGGTGTTTTCGCTTACGACTTTGGAGATACTTGGCGCGAAAAGCGGTCTGCGCGTCGTGCATCGCGAAACGCGCCAGCCTTCGTGGCGCGCCGGCGGCGGGCACCGATTGCTCGAGCGTTATCAACTGGCAACCTGGTGTTGGATTGTCTATCAAAAGCATTAGGCACTGAATTGGTATGAAACCAGCGCGAAGCAAGGGCTCACGAAAAAAGAAACTGCTGCTCGTCGTATTCGGCCTGCTGTTTGGGCTGTTCATGAGCGAAATATTTCTGCGCGTGATCGGCTATTCGTATCCAATTTTTTACGAGACCGACTACCATCGCGGTTTTGCGCTGCGCCCCGGGATCGAAGGTCACTATCAGCGCGAAGGCCAATCCTACGTCCGCGTCAACAGCGATGGCCTCCGCGATCGCGAACATTCCAAAGCCAAACCGGCAAACACCTATCGCATAGCCCTGCTGGGCGATTCTTTCACGGAAGCCATGCAGGTGCCGATGGAACAGACCTACTGGTACTTGCTCGAGAAAAAACTGAATGACTGCAACGCCTTTCCCGGAAAACAGGTCGAGATCATAAACTTCGGCGTCTCAGGCTATGGCACCGCTCAGGAGTTGATGACCCTGCGGGAAAAGGTTTGGTCTTACTCGCCCGACATGGTGGTGCTGGCTTTCACCACCTACAACGACATTTTTGACAACGCGCGGGCGATTAGCGGCAACGACGATGTTCCTTACTTTGTTTACCAGAACGGCGAACTAGCTTTGGACGACTCGTTCCGCAATGCGGAGTCATACCGTTGGCACGCTGGCAAGTTAAGCAAATTGGGCAGATGGTTTCACGACAATCTGCGCGTGATTCAATTGCTCCACTACGTGCAGTTCGTGAGTAAGTTCAAACTCAACGACTGGCGCAACCGCAGGAAGTTGGCTGCAGAACAACAGCAACAAAAACCGCAGCCGAAGCCCCTGGCGACCGCCAGTCCGCAAAGACTGACGCCCGAACAGGTCGGCCGCGACAACATGGTCTATCGCGCCCCGGAAACTGACGATTGGAGAGACGCGTGGCATGTTACCGAAGGCCTGGTCAAACAGATGCGAGCTGAGGTCGCGCAGAAAAACATGAAGTTTCTGCTCGTGACTTTAAGCAATGCCATTCAGGTTTATCCGAATCCCGCCGTGCGCGAACAGTTTCTGAAGCACGTGGGAACCGATACGGTTTTCTACCCAAACCTGAGATTGAAGGCGTTGGCCGAAAAAGAGCAGATTGACTTTCTCGATCTGGCCCAGCCCATGCAGTCCTACGCCGACGAGCACAAACTTTTCTTACATGGATTTGGGGCCGATTTGGGGAATGGTCATTGGAACCAGGATGGGCACAAAGTCGCGGCCGAGGTGTTGGCGCAGAAGTTGTGCGCGCAGCCGGCCGCGAAGTAACTCGCCCACATCTGGCCCCCGCGAAAATTCGGGCCGGCCCGCGCCTATCTGACGATCTCAAAATCCATCCACTGAGTTGCCACGCGGTGCTTCTCGTCAGCCAGAGCGTCCGTGACTACTCACCTTCTTCCGCTGGGATCTGAAAAGATCAGAATCTCGCGGATTCAACGCGCTAAATTGTCTTCAGGAGTTTTGGTTCGGCGCATTCCAGCGCGGCTCAGCCCCGCAAAATTCGCTCGTAGAACTCTACATACTGAGGAATGACTTTGTGAGTGCTGTAACGTTCGATGGCCGAAGCTCGCGCCCGCCGTCCAAACTCGCGCCGCAGCTTCGCGTCCATCAACAGACGTGCCGCATCATCGGCCATTTTATCGACGTCGCCGGCGGCACTAAGAAAACCGTCCGCGCCATCATCAACCACTTCCGGCAAACCGCCGACGCGCGACGCGATTACCGGGACCTGCACGGCCATCGCCTCCAAAGCTGCCAGCCCGAACGATTCCTGGTCAGACGGGAGCAACAAAAGGTCAGAGGCGCAAAGATAATCGACGATGTTTGGCTGCTTGCCTACAAAGGTGCAGTAGTCAGAGACGCCGAGACACTTGGCGCGATGCACGCAATTGGTGCGCTCGCTGCCGTCGCCTACCATTACTAACCGCGCCTGCGTTTTCTTCAGTACCCGCGCGAGAATCTCAACACAATCAACCGGCCGTTTCACTGGGCGGAAATTTGAAACGTGAACCATTACGGGCGCGCCGTCAGGGGACAAGGACTCACGCAACTCGCAATTGATCTGCGGTTTGTACTCTTCAGGACACACGAAGTTCGGGATGACCTCAATCCGATCGAAGCCAAAATGTTCGATCGTTGCCTGCTTCAAATAATTCGAGATCGCCGTCACTCCATCGGATTGTTCCAAAGCATATTTCGTAATCGGGAGGTAAGAACGATCGGCCCCGACGAGCGTGATGTCTGTTCCGTGCAGCGTGGTGATTACTGGCAGACGCCGATGCGATTTGATTGATTCGCGCGCGAGAATCGCGCTGATTGAATGCGGGATGGCGTAATGCACGTGCAGTAGATCAAGATTTTCACTCTCGGCGACTGACGCCATTTTCGTGGCTAGGGCGAGGTCATACGGCTGATGCTCGAACAGCGGATAAGAGAGCATCTCGACTTCGTGAAACTGCACGCGCTCGTTCAACTCAGTCAAACGCGTCGGCAAAGCGGAAGCAATGAAATGCACGGTGTGCCCGCGCGCGGCAAGTTCCTTTCCCAGCTCGGAACCAACGATGCCACTACCACCGTAGGTTGGATAGACCGTGATGCCGATGTTCATGATTCGGGAGCAGTATGCCGTGCGTCGTGAGCGGGAGGCAAACCGCCGAACGCGATGCCATCCACAGATTAATGAGTCTTGAACCATTGAATCATTGATTCATTGTTTCAATAGTTCAATAGCTCTGCCTCGCCGATGCGCGGTAAGTCTTCGACTTACCGGACGGCGTTCTTAAAGCCTTTTCGGGTCTAAGACCCGAATATGAAGAGAGGAAGTGGGCGTCGGTAAGTCGAAGACTTACCGCGCATCCGAGTGGCAAGCCGTTGCGCAAATACCGCACGTCGGCACGGGGCAGTAGCCCGACCGTGAGGGAGGGCGCATTCAAGCCGCAGGCTGAAACTTAAAAGCCGTGGGCCACCGCTCACGTTATATATCCAACGAAGATATGGGGCGAGGTTCCTGGCGATCTGATTAAACTCTGCTTCGGTCAGGGGCAAGCGACGGAACGCAGCCCAGCCCTCGCGCGGGCGCAGATTCGGCCCGTACGCCGCATCGGAACCATATAAGACTCGTTTGGTACCAACCTGGCGAATTCGCTTCGCCACCAGCGCCGCGTTGGCAGGTGAAATATTGAGGTCGACGCACGAGGCAACGTCGAACCAAAGACGGCGCGTGCGCGGGTCGTGTCGCTTAACCGCGTCGGCCAACACGGCCATCGCTTCATCGGCACGCGGATCATCGTAACCGGGACCACTCCCCGCGAGATGCGCCACCTGGACGTCAATGTCGGGAACCAGCGGCAGCAGTTGCTCGAGAAACACGCGCGCCTGAGCAGCGCCATAGGGACGCTGCTTCGAGATGTTTGCGCGCAAGTGCACAACGATCGCCATACGGTACGCATTCGCCGCGCGGAAGATTCGAGCCAGCTGCTCGACGTGCGCTGGATTCTCGAGCTGCACATCCGAGTTAGCGAAATGCAGCTTGATGCCGTGCTTGAGATTCGGATCTTTAGCGCAACGTTCGAGTTCAGCGAGGGCGTAATCCCTGAGTGGATTGAAGCTGCAGAATGCCCGCAGGCGTTTCGGATAAAGCGCCGCCTGCGCGGCGTTCCAGTCGTTCTCGGCGCGAACTTTGGCGCATTCGTCTTCGACGTTTCGCGCCGGACTTCCCCAGATGTAGGCGACAGAGAGCAAGCCGGCGCGCTGAATGCCGGCCTTGTCCAGAAGCGCAATCACGTCCGCGGCCGCGAGCGATGGCGGCTCGGCGCCAGCAGGCGCGAGCAGCTTCACCATTGCTGGACTAAAGATGTGTTGGTGGTGGTCGGCGACAGGAGGAGTTTGGCCACGCGCGACAGTTGCCACGATGATGAACGTGAGGATCCGCAAGAGCCGTGCTTTCATAGCAACGAGAAGTATACGCCTCTGCATAGGCTCTAAGACTCGACTATGACAGAGGAAGTGGGCGCCGGTAAGTCGAAGACCAGTGCTGTCCAAAATAATTACAAATGGCACTTTGGACAGATTAGTTCTTTAGCAATCGGGACCTTTCTGGCTTTTGATCGATAAGAAGCCCCCCGGCGGCGTTTGGTCGCGCGTATCAAGCGACTAGTACGGCGGTGCTGTCCAAAAGCCTTTCTAGCAACAGCAGCTGCTCAGGCCCCGAAGTTTCGGGTGGGGTTTCGTATGGATTATCAACCCAAGCCCACAGATCTCTATAGGTAAAGAGATTCCAGCGCAACAACGCCACTAAGTTCGACAGCGCCCAGCCGAGCCGGGATTTAAACTGCAGGTACTTGAGCAAAAGTATGGCAATTAGTGCAGTCCAAATCTGGATGCGCACTGCATTGGCGCTGGTCCCCACAAAGGTCTTCACTTTCAGATTCTGTTTCAGCGCCTTAAAGAACATTTCAATCTGCCAGCGATCTTTGTAGATGGCGGCGATAGTGGTGGCGCCAAACTTTAGATGATTGGTCAACAGCACCACTACTTCCTGGTTCTTCTCATCCCAAACCTCAAGCCGCCGCAATTGCTGGGTGCATTTCCGCCGCGCCTTTGCGCTGCTCAGCACAATGATCTGATCGCGCAAGATCTTCCGCTGCTGTGGCAGCTCCTGCTCCGCCATCACCTGGTAGACCAACTGCTGCTTCATCTTGGTGACGAACCACACGCCTCCAGTGGTCCAGCGACTGAATAGGGCCAAGTCCGTGTAACCCCGATCGACAGCAATGATGCTGCCCGGCGCTAGCTGTAACTCTCGCGCTACCCTTACCTCGTGCGTTTTCCCGTCCGTCAAAAGTGCGAAGGTGGGCAGATAACCCGCGTGATCCAGCAACATGTGCAGCTTCAGTGCGCCCTTCGTCTGCTTGTATTGCGCCCAGTCAAACATCGTCAGACACAAATCGACCATGCTGGCGTCCATACTCAACAGCTTGTTCTTGAACCGAAACTTGTGTCCCGGTGCCACCTCCCGACAACGCCCTAACAAACGGTAAAACGTCCGCTCGTACAACTGCCACGGTCGATGCGCATTGGCGTAGGCCAGCGTCGATCGCTTCGGCGCTTCCTGCAGTCCCAAGTGATTCAACTTCCCTACGCAACAGCGCAACCCGTTCGTGATCTCGCGCAATGATTGCGCCTGAGCCAATTGACAGAAAATCATCGACACGAATTGTGACCAGCTCCCAAACCCCTTCGCGTGCCGATCTGCTTTTTCCGCTTTCACGTCTTGCTCAAATTCATGACGCGATACCAATCCCAGCACTTGGCTGAACAAGCTACTTGAACGTACCATCCCTGTGCGGCCTCCTTCTCCAGTTAGGTCTAGATTGCTTCGAAACCAACTAAACCTTACTTCAGATGGAGTGCCGCTCATACTTCTCTTTTCAAAAACCTATTTTGGACAGGTCTGGTCGAAGACTTACCGCGCATCCGGCTGGCAAAGCCATTGCGCAATACCGCAAGCACCGGCGGTGCATTAGCGCGAAGGTAAGGCGGGCTCATCCATTGCGAGGAACAGTTGCGGCTGACTTGCCCATTAGCGTTTGAAAGCCATCAACCAGTTTTGAGACAAACCCGAGTCACGCTCAAATCCCCACGCGGCGCTCTAACTCTTCGGGGTATCGTGCACCCTGTACCGTAATCTTTGAGGCCGCGTGATCGATCTCGCGAAGATCCCCCGCCGTAAGTTCTATCGCCGTGGCGGCCAGGTTCTCCTCCAGTCGAGCCAGTTTTGTCGTTCCGGGAATCGGAACAATCCATGGCTTTTGGGCCAACAGCCACGCCAGCGCCAACTGCGCGGGTGTTACTTTCTTTCTTTCGGCGATCTGGCGCAGCAAATCAACCAATGCCTGGTTCACTTTGCGGGCCTCGGCGGTAAAGCGGGGAACAATATTACGAAAGTCAGACTTGTCGAAACTCGTGTTCTCGTCAATCTTCCCGGTGAGAAAGCCCCGGCCGAGCGGACTGAAGGGAACAAAGCCGATGCCGAGTTCTTCGCAAGTCGGCAGCACTTCCTCTTCCGGTTTTCTCCACCATAGTGAGTATTCATTTTGCAGCGCGGTGACTGGTTGGACTGCGTGCGCGCGACGGACGGTTTGCATTCCGGCTTCCGAAAGTCCGAAGTGCCTTACTTTACCGTCCTTAATCAAATCCTTCACTGTTCCGGCCACATCTTCAATCGGCACATCGGGGTCAACCCGGTGCTGATAGAAAAGATCGATGGTTTCAATCCGGAGCCGTTTAAGTGAGGCATCCGCAACTTCCCTAATATGTTCTGGCCGACTGTCTACGCCAATCTGTTTTCCGTCCGGACTCAGTTTGAAGCCGAACTTGGTGGCAATCACGACTTGATCGCGAACGGGCGCCAGCGCCTCGCCCACCAACTCCTCGTTGGTGAATGGGCCGTACACTTCAGCGGTATCGAAAAGTGTGACGCCGCGCTCTACGGCGGCGCGGATCAGCGAGATGCCGGTCGCCTTGTCTACGGCCGGGCCATAGCCGTAGCTAAGCCCCATGCAGCCAAGTCCCAGAGCCGACACTTCGAGGTTGCTATTTCCAAGTCTGCGTTTTTGCATTCTCTCTCCCGGTCTTAATTAGTGAGTCGATTATTCGCCAATCCACGGTGAGATGCCAATGCCGGGCGACCGAAGGAGTGTCCTGCCTTAATTGAGTAAGTCTAAAATTGTGTTGATCGCGGGAGCGGCTTGCCCTGAAAAGTGCGTCAATATACTTAACTCAGCGCGGTCGAAGAACGCGCTGGTACAGGGTCCCATCTTAGGTCCGAAGGACCGTGATTAAGTAGCCACGGTCGTGAGACCGTGGACGGTCGAAAAATGAATGGTCGAGCGCCGAAGGTGCGACATTAGATCGTAGGTCACAGAGTAAACCAATGCCGGCCCTTCGGGCCTTGATTCATTCCGGGCTTTGAATCCACGGCCTTACGGCCGCGGCTACTAAATACCGCGCCTTCGGCGCTGCTCAAATCCAGCCCGAATGACATTCTTAATGAGTCAGAGCCGCATAGTTTTTCGGCAAGCCGCGAAGCGGTGACGTTCCAGGCAGCGTCGCCGATCCTCGCCTCACTTGATCGCGTAAACCTTAACACTGGCCGCGTACTCATTAACGTTGTAGCGCGACAATAACTCTGTGAACTTCTCAAAGAGTTTGGTGTCAGCCTCTGACGTCTGCGCCGGCGCGCAACAGGTCGCAACTTGGGCCGTGGCTACTGTGGCGGCCGCCGGCGAACAACACCCTGATTGAGATTCGATTTGCACTGCCGCCGGCGAACAGCATCCCGTTTGATTTTCGATCTTCGCATAGGCGTTCAGGTCAGAGCCCGAGTCGACAACCTGCACGTTCGCAAAGCCCGCCTCAATTAGTTGACGCTTGTAGTCATCGATCAAAATTGCCCCGCTGATACATCCGACATAAGCAAATATGTCCTGGCTGATTTCTGGCGGCAGCGCTTTCTTCAAAGCGATGTCGCTTACGGCCAAACGGCCACCCGGCTTGAGGACGCGGGCGATTTCCCGAAAGACAGCCGGCTTGTTGGTTGCCAGATTGATGACGCAATTACTGATAATGCAATCGACGGAATTGTCAGGTAGCGGCAACTTGTCAATCGTCGCCAAATGAAACTCCACGTTGGGATAACCCCGGCCATCGTTGGCTTTGGCCGCATTGCGGCGGGCCAGCTCAATCATTTCCGGCGTCATGTCGATGCCAATAGCTCGACCAGTCGGCCCGACCTTCGCTGCGGCCAGAAATACATCTAGGCCGCCACCCGACCCCAGATCGACGACCGTTTCCCCGGGGCGCAGATTGGCGGTGGCGGTTGGGTTGCCGCATGACAAACCCATGTTGGCCTCGGCGGGTATTGAAGATAGCTCATCGGGCGAATAACCAAAGGCTTCGGCTACCGCACGCACGCCTTCATGCTCAGTCGATAGATTACTGATGGCGACCGCGCCATATCGCGACTTAACAGCTTGCTCAAGATTTTCAGACATTTGATCCTCCATGAGGCTACGCGCCGGTATCACCTTCTAATATGCGCGTAGCCGTATATGTGCAGTATGCCCGACAAGCACATATATGTCAAGGCATATCTGCGAACCTGTGCTAGAATCATTTGGTCATGAGCAGGAAAGCGAAGTCGTTTGATAAGGAGTTATTCTTCCGCGCCCTGGCTGACCGCACCAGGTTGCGGCTCCTGAATCTGATGCAAAGCGATGAGGTTTGCGTCTGTTTCTTTGTCGAGATTCTGAAGACCAATCAGCCCAAGATTAGCCGGCATCTGGCGTATCTGCGCCGGGCCGGAATTGTGGGAGCGCGACGGCAGGGGCCCTGGATGCACTACCGGATCGTCGAGCCGCCCGACCCGGATGCCGCGCGCCTGTTGCAGGAGACGATGTCGTGGCTGGTGAACGACGCTGAAATGCAGCGCGATCGAGAGCGCCTCGTCAAACTGTGCTGCGCGCCATCGCTGCCTATCCGAATTCAGAGAGCGCCACGGCCCGCCTCGCTAAGCGCCTAGCTTACATACTCTCCAATCAAGCCAAAGCGCTGATAGTTAATAAACCACAACCTGAAGGTTGGGTAGATGACAAAAAGAGAGGCAGGCGACCCTCGCAATCGCCTGCCTCGTCTCAACTTGTGTCACCTTTTGAGAAAAAGGGGGCCAAGTGAGGCCCGCGAGTATATGCCCCGGCCTCGCTCGCTGCAAGTATTTTTGCAATCGGCTCGTGTCCCAAACTTTTCTTCGGGAAATCGTGACCCCCCTTCAGCTTTTAAGTGGCGGGATTTACCGCCGGGTTTGCTGAGGCAGAGCGGTAAAGCCTAAGAGCAAAAGCGAGAAGTAGGCATTCCAGGCGGAATCACGCGCGGTTCGTCATGGTCGACGTAAGAGGCTATAATGGCAGAAAGTTATGACAGACCGGCCGAAGAAGCCGGACAGGAATCTTAGACATGCCGAAAATTAGCGATATTCAAGAAACACCCAATCCGAATGCGGTGAAATTTATTCTGCGCGAGCCGGTAACCAGTGGTGTCGCGCGACAGTTCGGCTCGAACGAACAAGCCGCCGGCGACACGCTCGCCAAGTCTCTGTTCGATGTGGGCAGCGTCGCGTCCGTGTTCTACATGGACAATATGATCACGGTTGAAAAGGTCGATGCCGCCGATTGGGATGAGCTCTTGCCCGCCCTGGCCGTGCCCATCCGCGCCGCTGAGGCCGTTGGCTCGGGTGCTGGAAACGGCGCTGCGGCGGTAGGAGGAGCGATTGCCGCCTTAACCAGCGACGATCCGCGCCTGCTTAAAATCAATGAAATCCTCGACGAAAAAGTGCGGCCGGCATTGATGGGTGATGGTGGTTACCTCGAGATTATCGACCTCACTGATCAAACTCTGAAGATTCGTTATCAGGGCGCCTGCGGAAGTTGCCCTTCGTCTCTAAGCGGTACTCTGATGGCCATTGAAGGCATGTTGAAACAGGAAATCGATCCTGATTTGGAAGTGATTGCAGTCTAGAGCGCACCTCACTCTACCTTTGGGAGAGGGCCGGGGTGAGGGCTTACCGGCACGTCCCAAAACTTTTCTATTCGTCAACCAAAAAAAATGGGAAGTTGTGGCTGTGTGGCCTACTAAACCCTCTCCCAAAGCGAGAGGGAATAAGGCGCAACACGCCTGCGCTCCGCAAATTCTGTGGAACCGAACCACCTTCTCGCGCGTTTGTGCTCACACACCCACGGTGTTCAGTCACATCTCCGGAGGCCACAAATGAATTTTCGTCACTTGCTGACCCTGTCTTTTTTGCTGCTGCTTTCCGCGTCAGTCGTTGCTCAAACGAGCGACAAAACCAAGTCCGCCGATAAGAACAGTACTGCCGCGAGCTCTGCAAAAGATGCCGAGGCTGAACGGATCCTGAAAGAGCGGCGCGACAATGCGCAGTCTTTGCTCATCAATCTGGCCGCCGATGCGGGACAATTTACTGATCAGACGCTGCGCGCTCGTACCCAGGCCCGGATTGCCGACGTACTTTGGGCGGCCGATCCGGAACGTGCGCGGTCGCTGTTTCGCAGGGCTTGGGACGCCGCGGAACAGGTTGACGACGAAAGCCGGCGCATCACTCTGGACGAAATCAAGCAGCAGGAAGCCAAGCGGGGGAGCTCGGCGGTGGTGCGCCGGCCGAGCATTCGCAACGAAGTTTTACGTTTGGCGGCGCGGCGCGATCGGAAGCTCGGTGAAGAACTCTTATCCAAACTGAATGTCGAGAAACAGCGCGAGGCGACGGAGCTCGCCGACAAGACGCGCTCGAACTTCGACGCGCCTGAAGCTGTAAGTCAGCGGCTAAATCTGGCGCGACAGCTTTTGGAGAGCGACGTCGAACGCGCACTTCAATTCGCCGATCCGGTGTTGGGCACCATTACTCGCGACGCGATCGATTTTTTGTCTTACCTGCGAGAGAAAGACGCACTGGCTGCCGATCGCCGCTACGCAAGCCTGCTGGCCCGCGCGGGCAGCGATCTACAGTCTGACGCAAATACGGTTTCTATGCTGTCCTCGTATCTTTTTACTCCCCACGTATTTGTCACGTTCAGTGGCAGCGGCTCCTCGACGACGCAATCATCGCGCAACAGCGGTCCAATAGAGGTACCGGCTGATTTACGCGCTGCTTTCTTCCGCACGGCAGGCGAAATCCTGCTGCGACCGTTGGCTCCTCCGGGGCAGGATCAAACCTCGGCCGGCATACAAGGCAAATACTTGATGCTGAAACGACTGGGCCCGCTGTTCGATCGTTATGCATCGAAGGAGTTAGCCGATGCCGTCCGCGCCCAAACCGAGGCACTATCCCAAGGCGTCTCCGAAGAGGCCCGGAATCGCGATGATGATACTTTGCGCGAAGGTATCCAGCCGCCTCAAAGCGGCGATGATCGCGAAAAGGCAATCATGGATCGAATCGATCGCGCCAAAACTGCCGAAGAACGAGACCAGTTGTATCTGCAGCTGGCGCGCCTTTACGGCGAGACAGGCGATCTGCGAGCGCGCGACATAGTCGAAAAGATCGATGATTCCGAGATTCGCAACCAGGCGCGCGCTTTTATCGACGCGTCCATGATGCTGCGGGCCATCGATAAGAAAGAGATTGATCGGATTATTGAGCTGGTCAGAATTGGCGAATTGACGCATGTCCAGAAGTCCTGGGCACTCACGCAAGCGGCCAAATTCCTTTACAAGACTGACATTGAAAAAGCGTTGTCGCTGCTCGATCAGGCTGACGCCGAGGCCAGGCGAATAGACACTTCCGATCCCGACCGGCCCCGCGCGCTCATGGCCGTGGCCAGCGCGTATCTTGTCGTGGATCGACGCAAGGCCTGGGACGCACTTTCCGAGGCGACTAAAGCGGCTAATTCAGCGCCGACCTTTAGCGGAGAAGACGGCGTCCTTCGCATAAGTCTCATCACCAAAGGCATGGCCTCAATCAGATCGTCTTCGGCGCGCGATTTCGACGTCGCGCCGGTCTTTACGGAATTAGCAAACGATGATTACAACCGGACGGTAGAACTGGCCCGCCTGTTTGAACGTGAGGCGCCGCGAGCTAACGCCACGATCGCCATTGCGAAGTCGGTCCTGGAAGAAAAGAAGAAGTAGCAAGAATGTTTCCTCTCCCTCTGGGAGAGGGTTAGGGTGAGGGCTTACGCCGACCGAAACAGTAATTTTCCCTTCTCCCTTATCTCCGCTACGCTCCGACCCTCACCCCCAGCCCTCTCCCAAAGGGAGACGGAGCCAAACTAGGAATAGATATTCATCGGCCGGGTAAGCAGCGCGATCGGATCTTCAACATTAAGCGCCTCGCGAACATAGAAGGGCTCGCCGGCCTCCACGCCGATCAACGATCCGTAGTAACGCGAACGGTCTTCAATCTGTCTCAGAAATCCTTTGTCGGCAATTCGGGTCTCAGGTTCCTTTGATTCGGGACTGTAGAACTGTGATGCGTGCGCGCGAATCGCGTCCATCTTCTTCCCGGCAAATTCACTTACATCCACGATAAACGAAGGCAGCACCAGTCGCGAATAGACCGCATGAGCGATGGCCGGCATCTTGATCGCTTCCAGGCCGGCTTCTTTGTCATAGTTGCGCATCGTCGCCAGCCGCGCCGCTTCGCGCACGATACGCGCCGTCGCGGCGTGATCGGGATGCGGATCATCCCAGTGCGAAGTAAAAACGACCTGCGGCCTCTGGCGGCGGAACAATCGCGTAACGGCGCGCCGCGTCTCTTCATTCACTGCCAACTCTCCGTCGGGTAATTCCAGATTGACTCGCGCATCCAGCCCCATGATGCGCGTCGCGTCGAGCGCCTCTTTCGCGCGAATCTCCGGAGTGCCGCGCGTTCCCATTTCACCTCGCGTCAGATCGGCGATACCGGTGCGGTAGCCCAGGGCTTTCAGCTTGAGCAGAGTGCCCGCCATCGTCAGCTCGGCATCATCGGGATGCGAGAAGACTGCCAGCACATCTAGTTGGGTTGCTTCTGCCATAAAGAACGCCAGCTGTCCGCTATGATCGCAGACGGTTCTCAATGATGCTTACCGCTTATTGCCTTCCTGCATGATCGCGATCGTTCCGTCGCCTATGGTCAAGCTCAGTGTCGCCCCGCCGCTCCCGGCGCGCGCGCGCACAGACTTTGCCGTAAATCCATTTCGGTCACGCGGCTGCAAGTCGGAATACGCAATCTTTATCTCACCAGCTCGCAGCACGTCGGCGTCGAGGTCCCCGCTGAAGCCGGGCAACAACTCGACGTTCATCGCTCCTGCCGCCATCCTGACTTCCGCGCCCAGGCCATGCCAGCTACGTACTGGAATTTTCAGATTCAATGTTCCACGCTGGATTAGTACGGAAACCAAACCGCCCGTTAGCGACAGATCGGCGTCACTCGTAAGTGCATTAAGCCGCACTGCGCCTTCAACTCCGGACAGCTTAATAGGCCCATTACCGGCATCGATGGACAAATCCGTCAGCGCCGGCATCTTGATCACATAATCGATCTTCCAGGGCAAGCCAATCAGTGCCTTGGGAAAGTTCTTCACGGTCCTTTTCATGAAGACGCGATCATGAGTGCCTGTCGTCAGGATGCGAATGTGATTCAGATCCACGTCGACGATGAAAGTATTTACGGCGGCCAATCGATCGAGGTCTGCGACGGTGGGCGCCTGCAATTCTATCGACGCGGTGATGGCTATTTCGCTTCGCTGCCAACCCTCGATGATGATCGAGCCGGCCGGCGCTGCCGAAAGCGTCACGGTACCGCCGAATGGTAAACGCGCAGTTTCGTTACGCGTCGTTGTCCGCGTCAGCAATGGCCCGGTGGTGGTTTTATTCTCCTTCTGAGCGGCAACCGAGGTCGCGAAGAAGATTGAAAAGCAGAGCAGCGTTACAGCTGTAGCCAGGATTGAACTGTTGTTCCGCTTCACGTTGAGCAGGATTGTGCGGGAGAGGGAAAGAATTTGTCTAGCCTGTAGCGCAAGCTGTCGGCTTGCGGCAAGGCAGTAGCCCGACCGGCAGGGAGGGCGTCGATCGCAATGTTTACGCCCTGCCTGACGGTCGGGCTACTGCATAGCGGCGGACGAAATTGATGTTGTGTAACGTAAGCTGTTAGCTTGCGCTCAGTGTGTAATAGAAAGTGGGAAACAATCGCAAACTGACAGTTTGCGTTACTAACTGACGTTCGTGTTGCCTAGCGGCGGAGAAAATTGATGTTGCCCTGATAGTTGGTGACCGTGACTGACGCGCGGCCGTCGCCGACGTCTCCGATGATGCGGCGGCCTTCGCTCACGAGCTTCATTCCGGGATGCCAGAACGGTCCCATCTTGATCTCTTTCGTTGGCGCAGTCGCAACCAGCCGAAATCCGCAATTCGCCGGCAGGCGAAGCGTGATGTTTCCCTTCCCGGATTTGAATTCATAGGTGCCGCCGGAAGCGAATTCACCGTCGAAAAAAATGTCGCCTGAGGTGTTCGTGGCAAAGACGCGGGCCGCGTTTATTCCCGTCAGAACGATATCGCCCGACGTCCAAATGTGAGCGCGCACCAAATCGCCCTGAATGTTGCTGACACTGATTTGCCCGCTGCGTGTTTCTAGGTCGACCGACGATCGCGCCGGCACCTGAATCTTGAAGTTCATGTCGCCCACGTCACCACGGCCGCGGTTGTCATCAGCGATGTCGATCACCAGGCCCGACTCCGTCTGCCGTGGATTGAACGACGCCTTGCGAGTTTCCATATCGGCCGTCACGCGGATCTCGTCGCGGTCCCAGGTCTCGACGGTGATCGTGCCTGAGATATTTTTCAGCTCCAGCCGAACATTCTTACCGGCCGGGAACTTACGCGACACGTGTTGTTGAGCCGACGCGTTGCTACTGCCCAGAACCAGGGGAATGAGGATGCCAAGAAACGCTGAAAGTCTTAGATGGTTTCGGTTGGCTGAGACGTACACTTTCATCTTGTCGGAGGACGCTCCCAATCTTGAGACTTAAAGGTCAGAGAACTCTTTCAGCAAAGCTACCTTGTCGTTCAGAGCATCGTTGAGAATTTCTTCCGAAATTTCATCGTGCGGATTCTGCCGCAACTGCTTCATTGAATCGTTGACGGCGGCGTCGATCACGCCCATGTTGCGATCGAAGGTTTCGCGCATCTGCGGACTCCAACGCGCCTTGTTCAATTCCACTCGCTCGTTCCAGTAAGCGATCGCCTGCTGTTGCTGGCGATAACGATCTTCGAGTGACACTTGTTAGCGCCCACGGCGAAGCCGGCCGTTTGCACGCCGGATCCGCTTCCCAAAAGGTTGCGGATGCTCATCACGGTCGCCAGCGAAACTACCAGGACAATCACGGCCACGGCTCCGGCGAGCTGTGGAAACGAAAGCTGCCAGTGCCGGTTCATCAAGCGAAACCACCAGCCCGCGCTGCTGGGAATGTTCGCGCGCGAGTTGCCGGCGGTTTCCGCCTCAATCGTGTTACTGATTCGCACCCACAGGGCACGCTCGTTCGGGACCGCGTCATATTCGCCGCGATGTTCCCGACAAAACTCGACGATGGCCTTCAAATCACCGTGCGCGCTCGGCACAGCCGGGACACAAGCTCAAATGCAATTCAACTCTCTGGCAATCTTCAGCGGTGAGCACGCCGTCAACCAGATCGCTGATTAATTCCTGATACTTCTCGCAGTTCATTGTGGTAACCTCTGGTCGCGCAGTAACGCTTCGACGCGCGCGACTCTCGCGGTCTCAAAGCAATAAAGGGGAGACTGCGTCATTCTGTTCGATAAAAGCGGCGAATTCGTCGCTGGATGTCAAACTGGCCCGCTCTGGGAGCGCCGAGCCGGCCCCTTTTAGGGAGCCGGTTCTTGGTTGCTACCGAGCCTTGTTCTGTTGCCTGAGCAGCCCGCGTAATTTCATTCTGGCCTTGTGTAATTGCGATTTCGACGTGCCGACGGAACACCCGAGCATGCGCGCGATCTCCTCGTGCTCGTGACCTTCGATGTCGTGCAACGTAAAAACTGTTCGATAGCCGGGCGGCAATTGGGCAATCGCCTTGTCCAAAGCGATACGATCGACGACCGGCATGGCGTTCGGATTCTCGGTCCCCTTGACGATTTGGATGGGCGCCTCGCCGTCTTCGGTCGTCTGCTCCAGCCGCACGCCGCGCTTGCGAAAATGCATCAGGACCTGGTTCACCGTCAGCCGGTGCAACCAGGTGGTGAATGCCGATTCGCCTCGAAAGCTACCAATCTTGCGAAATAGTTGGATAAAGACTTCCTGAGCCAGGTCCTCGGCTTCCGTCACGTTCCCGGTCATGCGCAGGCAGAGCGAATATACGCGCCGGTTATGACGCTGGTAAAGCTCCTCGAACGACTTCATGTCGCCTTCGGCAGCGCGTTGCGCCAGCTCAAAGTCCGTCGTCTTGGGTGTCTTAGTTTCGCTCGCAGCCACAGTGGTCCCAAACGACAAGCAAGTTCCCAGCCTCCGTAGTGCAAACTGTTAGTTTGCGACGGCCGTAACCCTAGCTTGTTAGTTCTGCAACGCTGCGTAACACAAGCCTCGGCGTGCGCTGCTAACAAAGTCCAGACGCAATCTGACAGATTGCGTTACCTTGCTGTCTGATGAACTAGCCTAGCTGCATTTCAGTATGCGATGAGAGTGAAAGAAGTGACAAGTTGAGGGTGGGAGCGCGGACATCCCTGTCCGCATTGAGCCCGCACCGCGAAACCGTTGCGTGCAGACATTAGCGGGCTGTTTCAAGGCAAATCTGACGAAGCGCTGCCCTATGCAAAACGGTCCGTGGAAATCCTCACTAGACTGGGCTCCGCCCAACTTGCGGCTACCCAAATAACGTTGCATCTATGCGAGCCGGAGTCTGAACTCGATGTCCGCGAAGTCCTTTGATCGAACGATCACAACCGCGGCAACGCAAAACTGAACTTCGATCCGCGACCGACTTCAGACTCGACGCTGACTGAGCCGCCGTGCTGCTCGACAACTTCTTTCACGAAAGCCAGACCGAGGCCCGTGGACTCTTCATCCTTCTCCTGGCCGTCGCGAGCGACGCGATAGAACTTTTCCCAGATGCGATCTATTGATTCGGCGGGCACGCCATAGCCGCGGTCTTCGACAATGACCCGCACGCACTCAGCTTCGAGCACCGTCGAGATAGTTACCGTCGTACGTTCAGGGTTGTACTTGATGGCGTTGTCGAGGAGTTTCATCAGCACTTGAGTAATCAGACTCTTGTCGGCCGACACCGGCGGAATTGTCCCCGTGAGCTGCTCAACCAGCCGAATGCGTTTCTTCTTCGCCGCTGGTTGCATCGTCCCCATGACTTCACGCACCAGCTCGTCCAGGCGTAAAGCAATCTGCATCACCTCTTTTTTGTCGGCGCGTTCCAGCTGAGTGACGGAAAGAAACGTGTCGATCATCCGCGACATGCGCTGCGACTCGTTTGAGATAATTTGCAGAAACTCGCGCGACTCCTCCGGGATGGTCTCATCGACAGCTAGTAGCTCGGCAAAGCCATTGATGCTGGTCAATGGCGTGCGCAGTTCATGTGACATAAGCGAAATCATGTCGCTCTTCATCTTGTCGTACTCTCTCAGGCGAGTCACATCGCGCACCCGAATCGCAAAACACAGCGGCCCATCGTCATGGCCGTTCTTACCATTTCCGTTGCCGTTGCCGTTACCGTTGGCCGGATGATCTGACGCTAACGAGATTCGCAATTCCAGGGTTTGGTTCCGCTCGGGAAATTTCAGTTCTCGCTCATACGGTTGACCGGATTGCAGCACGCGGCGCACGGCGATTGAAGGCTCATCGAACACTCCTGACTTGAATCGATCGAGCAACGCGAAAAGATCAAGGCTGCGCGATTCGGCTTCGCTTAGTTTCGCCGCATCAATCATCGGCTGATTCATGTAAGCAATGGTCCCGTCCAGATAGGCGAGGGCATAAGCATCGGGAGCTTCGGCCAGGACTTGCGCACCAAAGCGCTGCTCGGTGATGACGCCGCTCAGGTAGTCAAAAGCGTGCAAGCGGTGACCAGACGTGCGCGCTGAGACGAAGGCAGGAAGATTGCCGTCTAGCTTGTTTTTACGCGCTTCTTCGCGCTGCAGGTTGCGTGCGATTTGCCCGCCGACCACCGCTAACAACCGCCGGTCACTTTGATCGAAACTCTCGCGCAAACGCAGCAGCAGTACGCCCACCTTATGGCCTTCATGACTAACAGGCATCGCCACCGACTCGAACTGATCTATCGAACCAGTGGCGGCGACGGCAATCTCGTTTGTGTGCAAGGCCCGGTCGCATAACTCAACCAATCGTCTCCATACTTTGTTCCTGCCGGATTCAGGGTTGCCACTCGGGCTGTTGCGAATGCGGGCGCAGGGAACAAGCTTTCCCAATTCGTCAGGTTGGAAAACGACGGCCTCTTCCAAAGGCAGGATCGTCAGCAAGAGTCTCAGTCCGCTGGTTAGCCGGTTTTGCGATACTTCCTCTTCCACGATATCCGTACGAGCCGAGGTCTCGTTTACCCGATTCGTGAGCAGACTGTCGATCAACCAAAGGCGATAGAGCTGAACCAGGACGATTGAACCAATGGCGCTCAAAGCCATCGGCGCAAAAAGAATGTCAACCTTCAGGTAACGTGAGATCAGCAGGCTCGCGGCCGAAAAGGCGATAAACCCCATGCCGAGGATCCAAAACGAAGCGCGGGCTCCCGCGCGGCTCACGAGGAAGCCGCTGCTTATGCTGACGCCGACAATCAGCAGTAAACCCACCCACGTCTGCGGCGTCTGCAGTGGTGTTTCACCGCGCGCCACATTTACCACGAACGCTGCTCGTAGGGAGTCAATGAGGCCAGCACGCCAAACGGCACACATGATGGCACCCACCAAAAAAGCGAGCAACAGTGAGACAAAAAGAGATTTCCAGGAGAAGGTTTTCAAAATTAAAGTTAGGATGGGGAGGTGCGCGGCGGACGAGGCGCGATTGCCAACCAGATTATACACTGTTGGCCGTGTATTTAGATCAAGAAAAATCTGCTATTTGGCGGGCATTTTCGAAGAATTCTGATGGTCAACCGAGGGCGAGTACGGCCTGTTCGAGCGCGGCTTCCTCATCGATTGCCACCGTTCGGAGGTCGAGTACAACCTGATTTTGCAGTATTCGCACCAGCACAGGCGGGCGGGAATTTCGCAGGGCTGCTTCAATTTGATTGGCGGTGCGTTCGCTGTCATTAACGCAAATCAATGTCGTCGGCAGAGGTGAAGTCGGGGCTGAGCCGCCTCCGACCGCCGACTCGCCGGGAATAGTCTTCAGATTAATTGTCGTCGGAATCCGCTCCTTGATTCTATTGATAAACTCCTGCGCGCGCGCGCCAATCTGGTCCGAAGTGGCGGCGATCATCTGCTGCGTCGGGTTTTGCTCGGCTCGGCCGTAGGCTTCGAGCGTTGCTTCGAGCGCCGCCATACGAAGCTTGTCCGCCCGCAAGCGCGCGATAGAGCGGATGCCTTCGCATCCGTTCGATGATTTCGGAACGACCAACCACCAGACCTGCCTGCGGACCGCCCAGCAGTTTGTCGCCGCTGAACGAAACGACATCGGCGCCGGCCTCTATCGATTCGCGAATGACCGGCTCGCCTTCAATTCCATACTCGTCTCAGATCAATCGAGCGCTCCTGAACCGGCGTCTTCGTAAAGCAACAATCCGGCCTCGTGAGCCAACTCGGCCAGCTCTCGAAGAGAGTAGGTGTTTTGGTGAAACCCACGATTCGATAGTTTGAGGTGTGAACGCGCATTAGCAGACGAGTGTTTTCGGAGATCGCTTTTCGATAGTCTGACAGACGCGTGCGGTTTGTGGTGCCAACTTCAACCATGCGCGTGCCGGATTGGGCCATCACGTCGGGAACGCGAAAGTCGCCGCCAATTTCAACCAACTCGCCACGCGAGACGATCGTTTCGCCGTCGCGCGCCAACGTGCGTAAGCACCAGCAGCGCCGCCGCCGCGCAATTGTTTACGACTAGCGCGCCTCGGCCCCGGTCAAGTTCGGCGAGCAGATCTTCCGCGCGCGCGCCGCGTCGCCCTCGCGCGCCAGTCGACCATGTCGTACTCCAGAGTGCAATAGCCCGAAGCGGCTTCACCATCGCGTCGACGCGCGGCATCGGACAAAGGGGCCCGGCCCAAGATTCGTGTGCAGCATCACGCCCGAGTCGCGTTGATGACGCGTCGCAAGTCCTCGCGTCTTGTCGTTGTCGATGCAGCTCGATCAGCCGGCGCTTCGGCTTCCTGAATCAGAGTTGTCGCGAGCCGTTCTCGGCCATCGCTTCGCGCCTGGTGCAGCGCGTGAACCGGCGAGCATTTCGCGCCGCAGCTCATCGGTAACTTGACGGGCGAGCGCGAACTCAGCCTTCCCGCGCCCATCTCTGGTCGCACAGACTTGCGCGCCGTCGTCAGTTTTCAACAAAGAATCGACCGACGGCAGGGCACTGGAGCAGAGCGATTTGATTCGGCATCTGATGTTTCTGCATTCACAGCTCGGCAAAGTCTCTCGACAGAATATGCGGTTTGACCTCTCTGACGCAATCAGCAAAAAGCTATTGACACGCCGCGAAGCCAGCCCCTACACTCGAATTAACGGCGGCGACCCTGCTTGCGCCGCCGCGATAGGAGATTCTCGGACTTGGCAAATAACAGATAACAAATTAGCTCGCCTGCAAACGAACGCCGGCGCAGCTGAAAGCAGGAGGTCTTCGCCACCGAAACCGACGATTGAAGATCAACTCTGGCGCGGATCGAAGAAGACATTCGCCGTCTGAAGGTCGAGTTCGACATCTATTTCAACGGCGGCACCAAGCGTCCTCCTTATGACACCAAGATGCGCGTGGAATCGCATCTCAAGCGTTTGGGGGATGACCGCACGCTGAATTTCGCGCAGCGCTATCACTACAATTCACTGGCGACCCGTTACGCTTCGTTTCGCGAGTTGTGGCGTCGCACCTTGCAGGATCGGGAAGAGGGACGAGGGAGCGCCGCCGCCGCGCAGCCACTGCGCGCGAGCAGGCGCCGCCATTTGAGCGTTCCGAGTTCTCCTGCACTGATGTTCGTCACGACGTGCAGACCGTCAAAGGTGTCTACGACGCGTTGATGGAAGCGAAGCGAAGCTGTGGCGAAGCCACGCGCGATCTTTCTTTCGCGAAGTTTCATCGGCTGGTAATGGAACGAACGGAAGCCTGAAAGAGAAGCTTGGATCGGATCGCGTGATCTTTTCGGTCGATGTGGAAAATGGCCACGTCAGTTTCAAAGCGAAGGTGGACAAGTAGCTTGTTTGGAGTTCCGACTTCAGGCGGTCTGTTCATGCTTCGCCGTACTGAAGCGAACTCCAAACAATAAAAGGCGATCTCGGATAACCGAGATCGCCTTCTTTGTTTCGCGTCTTCCGGGCTCACGACCGGAAGTGGTCAGTGGCTTTGCTTATGAAGCAAGCCGGGGAGACCTACGCCTTGGTCACTTTTTCGGCCTGTGGTCCTTTCGGGCCTTGCGTCACTTCAAATTCGACTTCCTGACCCTCTTCGAGAGTCTTGAAGCCGTCGCCTTGAATGGCGCTGTAGTGAACGAAGATGTCCGAAGAGCCTGGCTGCTCAATGAAGCCATAGCCCTTCGAGTTGTTAAACCACTTGACCTTACCGGTTATTCTAGACATACAAACGAATCCTCCTAACGATTCGATGAAAACGCTCGCGGTAGCACAAACTTCAGTTTGTGTGACCGTGAGGCACAAACCAAGGTTTGTGCTACGTTAGCCAGGTTAATGCTGTGAGCCGGACGCGCTTTCGAATCGGGGCGCATTACGGAAACACACAACGACAAAAATGCGGGTGATTCGGCAAAAGACGAATCTCACGCACGTACTTCAGGGGAAAACCAAACACATTTTTTTGGTTGCGCTTGCAAATCGAAATGCGAAGGCAGGTGTAAAGCCAAACCCCGGCACTGATTGAAACGTCGGCGAATGCTAAACGATGCTGTTTTGGCCTGTCAAGAAAAATTTCTGGGCCGTTACGGCCCCGCCGACGTGCCTAAATCCAAAAACAGCATTGACTTACGCCGCTTTACGCAGAGCTGCGGGGGCCGCGCGGAGATCCAACTCCTTCAGAAGATACCCCGCGCCGCCAAATTTGTCGGCGATGAACAGCACGTAACGAATGTCGACCGAGATCGTTCGCCCTTTGGTCGGGTTGTAGAAGAAATCATTGCCCAGACCCTCATAATTACCGTCAAAAACGATTCCTACCTGCTCGCCCCGGCCATTCAAAATCGGTGAACCAGAGTTGCCGCCGATAATATCTGTGGTGGAAAGGAAGTCGACGGGAACGTCTTGTCCGTCCGCCGTCGCGTAAGGACCGAAGTCGCGAGCCCGATAAAGCTGCTTAAGCTTTTCCGGCGCGTCGAACGGTTCGCGGCCCGTGTCTTTTTCGATGACTCCGGAAAGATGCGTGAATGATTCATAGATTGCCGCATCCTTGGGAAGGTAACCCTTTACATCTCCATAGCTGAAACGCAGGGTGCGATTGGCGTCGGGATAAGGCTTGGTACCGCGCATCTCGGTCATGCCGCGAACCAGCAAAGGCCGCCAGCGCTGAACGACTACGTTAAAAGCTCGGGTCCGGTTCTGAACGTCCGGATTAAGCGCGCCGACTTCACCCGCAAACTCGATCAGCGGATCATGCAACTGACGCAATTGCTCGAGACTCAAGTCAAACAACGCCGACAATGCTTCGGGAGTCGCCGCGTTCTTGCTCGCGAAAACTGAGCGCGCGAATTCTTCTTCGGCTCGAACGCGCGCATCACCTTGCAGATTTCCGAAACGCCTTTCGACAGGTTCGATCTTCTGACCCGGCGGCAACTCGGCGGCCTTCCGCAAAAAGAAGGTGAGCATTCTCTGTTCATATCCCGGAAGCCGATCCGCAAAAACTTCTGGGATGGCGGCGCGGGCGCGGGAAGCAAGGAGGGCCATCGTCGGGTTTCTTTGCGCCGCCGGCTTTTCTTTGTCTGCCGCCACCACGCTGATGATGCCGGCGATCTCAAACAAGTCGCTGACTCCTGCCAGTTGCGGCATCAGTGTGTCACGCGGCTGGCTCTTGTTCAGCTCGTCATAAGCTTTTTCCAGTGAAGGCAAAGCTTCACCGTACATTTTTTGCCGCTCAGCGTTCTGATTGACCCACTGGGTGAATCCCGCCTCTTCCTTTCGCTTGCGATCGACGATTCCTTCGCGACGCATTGCTGTAACTGAGCCTTCAAAATCCTTTAACGTATTTGAGATGTTGAAGATTCGGCTTTGCAGTTTGATTTGCAGTTCGCGATTCGCGCGCCCGGCTTCCTCCAGCGCGTCCATCTGTTCGTGAAAGACATCGATGAGCAACGGCATGAAGACATCCTGGTTGTAGGCTACTGAATAGCTTTCGCGATAGCGGCGCGTCGACCCCGGATAACCCATCACCATCACAAAGTCGTTCTCTTTCACGCCAGCCATCGAGATCGGCAGAAACTTCTTTGGCTTGTAGGGCACATTATTGGGTGAATACTCAGCCGGTTTTCCGTTTGCACCGACGTAAACTCGCATGAAAGTAAAATCGCCACAATGGCGCGGCCACTCAAAATTGTCCGGGTCGCCGCCGTAAAATCCAATGTTTTTGGGGGGCGCATAAACAATGCGCACATCGCGCAATGTTAAATAGGTGAACAGGTAGTACGACAAACCCTCGTTGAGCGGAAGCACCTGCGCTGTAATCCCTTCGGCAGGTTTGGCGTTTGCCGCTACGATCGTGCGGATCTTATTGCCGATAGCCTCAGCGCGTTCCTGCGCGGGAGTTGCATCCGTGATACCCGCCAACACGTCACTGGTGACGTCCCTCAAGTCCTGTGTAATCTGCGCGGTGTAGGTTCGCGCCGGCAACTCTTCGCTACGCGTTTTTGCGAGATAACCGTTCGTGGCGTAATCCTTCACCGGATCAGAAGCCGACACCAGGGCGTCAAACGCAACGTGATGATTCGTCAAGAGCAGGCCTTCGTTCGAAAGGAACTCGCCCGTTCCTCCGTCTACGATCACCACGGCGTCCTTAATACTTGGTCCGCTTGGATTGAAAATCTCGGTGATGGGAATCTTCAGACCGCGCTGCTGCAATTTTTTGATCGGCAGTTGATTCAGAGTGTCCGGCAGGAACATGCCTTCGTCACCCAAAACTGAAACCGGGACCAGACTGATTAGAAAAAATAGAGAAAGAAAAAGCGCGGTTGCGCGCGGGTACTTCGAAGTCATCAGGATTTTCCTTTGTCGTTACTCAAACGTGAAGAGGCGAGGGATGTTAGCAGACGTGATGGGTATTCCGAAAGGACAGGTTTAAGCGCATCACAGGTCCGAGCATCAACTTCAGCGGCTCGTTCAAGGATGAGCGTGGACCGCCAAAGTCGATGCTCCGACATTTTTCTCACTACTGCTTCTCAGCGCCGGGCAGGTACGGTTTCGGGTCAACCGGCTGATTGTTGATGCGGACCTCGTAATGAAGATGTGGGCCGGTTGAGCGTCCCGTGGAACCAACCAAACCGATAATCTGGCCCCGCGTCGACGGTTTGGCCAACGGTCACGTCAATTTCCGACAAGTGACCATAACGCGTCGAAACTCCACTGCCGTGATCGACATAAACGACTTTGCCATAGCCGCGCTGCCAACCCGCGATAGTTACTCTTGCCGCTGGCCGCGACTTGAACCGGCGTTCCGTATTGGGCATCAATATCCTGACCTTCATGATACTCATAGCCGCGGCCGCCAAACGGATTCCGCCTCCCTCCGACACCGTTTTCTAGTCTGCCGGTAACGGGCCAAATCGAAGGGATCATGCCGTGCGATCGCAGAAATGCTTCGTACATTCGCATGTCGCGTTCAAGCTTGGCTGTTTTCGCCTCGAGTGCGGCCAACGCAGCGGCGCTGTCTACCGGTCGCGCCGGTCCGCCCTGTCCCCTGGGCGCTGCGGCCTGATCCTGCACCCCGGATACTTCGGCGAGCTTTCGCGATTGATCTTCAACAGCATCAACGCGATTATTAAGATTCTGAAGCTCCTGCCGTTGCTTATCATTTTCGGCCCGCAGTCTTTGGTTTTCTCGTTCGATCCGCAGATGCTGCAGCTTGCTGTGTCAGTCCGTAAAAACCATAGGCTAACCCGCACAACACAACAAACAGGCCGGCGGCTGACGCTTTCAGCCAACGTTTGTGAACGCAAATTCTGCGAATGTGAGCTCTGGATCTTGAAGTACGGGCGACAATAAAGGCATAAAAACGGTCGTCTCTGGTCATCATTCTGCTCCTGTCGAGCACCATGCGCGCTTGTAGTACGGGGGCCGCATGGCGACCGCAAAAGTAACAGACGCCGACGGAGGGCGACTGAAAACAAACAACTTAAAATCGGGAGGTTACCAGCAAAAACCTTGATTTGACCTGCTTGAAGTAGCAGCAGAATGACCTGATGAATCGTCGGGAAAATCGGACTCAGTCGGGGTCGGGTAGTGCTATGTTGCTGCTAGAAGGGCGAAACCCTATCACACGGGAACTGAGAAAGGCAAACGCGAAAACACGCCGAGTGTGATGCAAATCACTTCGGCGTGAATGTCGGAAATCGCAGGCTGGGAAATTCTGTCGTAGCGTGATCGAACTGGGCTTAAACGTCCTTGAGTCCGTTCTTGCTCTTTGACCAATCACGAACAATGGCCACCGCGATCGAGATGAATAGCGCAAGAAAAGCGATAACGATCGCAAGCTTAATAACGGCGAGGAGAAAGCCGAACACGATAATCAATTTTTTCAGCAAGGCGAACGCTAAAATGATCGCGGCTGATAACAACGTTCCCTTACCAAGTCCGATTAGAAGTCCCATAATGATAAACGCAAACTCTCTCTGCGCCCTCGATGTTGTAATGCGGGCGCTATTTCAGTCCCGCTGAGCCTAGCTGACGGCCGGCCCGAGTTGGAAAATCACCTGTGTTAAAGCGAGCCGGTTGCGGCCAGCTCGCCACGACCGACGGCGGCGGTGTGGCAGTATTGAACCCGCGCAACTCTTCGCGGCGCCGGCGACGTTTCAAGTAGTCGTACAACATATAAGCACCGAGAATCACCAACGCCACTGGCAACGTTCTCCGCACCGGAAACTGAAATCCGAGCAAAGTGTGCATCAGGAAGACGATACCCAGTGTCACGAGCGTCACGCCCCAGGCCACCGGATTGCCGTAGAGCTGCCGGGTCAGCGCATCTTCTTCGGCATCGGGCGCTAAACCCGCGCGCATCAGTTGGGCGGTTCGGCACGCATCTACCGCGGCAAACAACCATGTTCCGAAAACTCCCAGGACAAAAAAGGTCACGCCGTCCGTGACCACCGCCATCTGAAAGAAACTCGCAAAAATTGCAAAGTGAACAATAGCTTTCGATGTCTGTCCGTTATAAGCCGCGCCCAAACCGGGCACAAAGAATGACAGCAACGTCGCCACAAACGGCGAAGTCTGGCGGCGGATAACGTGCGAATCGGGAGTACGGGCCTGTTGAAAACGCAGCATCTCAACTCCGGCCACAATGCAATCCTGACAAAACGGGAAACCGCGAATGCGATGGTCGCACGCCGGACAAAGTGGCCGCGCGCATTGGCTGCACTGAACGGTGGCAGGGTTCTTAATGTGGTACGAGCAGTTCATCGAGGATTTGTATCGACTTCGAAAAAATGCGTTTCTCTGGCTATTTCTTGCCGGATTGATCCGTCGCTTTCGGGCTCGATTGTTTAGCCGGCGCGGCGTCATTCTGATTCTTCTGATTCTTTCGCGTTCCAGTTGCTCTCTCTGAATCTTCGTCAACGCCCATCAGATCATCCACGCTGCCTTCGAGTTTCTTGACCCCGTTTGGAAGCGCCGAGCTCTTACTCGCGTTATCAGCGGTACGTTGCGCCAGATGCAAACTCGCGTGATAAATGCCGCCCACCGAACCGTCTGTCGAAACGGTGTTAGTCAGGACGATTACCGCGACCAGCAGCATCGTCGCCACGGACGCCAGCTGCGGCGACACGATCGGATCAAGTGCTCCACGCAGCCATTCTATTAATCGAGAGGCGAAAGGCGCGCGCACCTGCTGCGGCAAAACGTTACCGATGGTGCTTTGCAGGATGCGAGCTTCGAGCCCAACGGGCACCTCTAGCTCATCCTGCTTATACGTGTAGCAGGCGCCGATCGAACGAACGACATCACCCGGCAGTTCACTGCAACTCTCACACAATGCGGCATGGCGCTCCCAACGATGATAGAGCGGCGCCGCGAGAAAGCCGTCCAGATAATCGGTCAGATAATCTTCAAACTCGCCGCAGGTCAAGGCCGTTTCCGGCATGGTCTTCAGCAGTATCCGCGCTTCCAAACCGACGCTGGAGGGCGGAGCTTCTGAGGCTGAACAGGCGACCAGGGTGTTCTTAACTTCACTGAGCAGATCGTGACAAACCGGGCAGCGCATCGCGTGTTCGGCGAACTTCTGGTGGACCTCAACCTCCAGCGCGCCGTCGAGATAATCAGTCAATCGATCTTCAAATTCGTTACAAAACATCAGTTTCGTTCTTCCTACTCTCTGCTTCCCCTGTTTTCCCGCTCGCGTAAAGTCTACGCCTCCACTACACGCATACGACGCAGAATCTTCGCAAGTTCGATCCGCCCGCGATTAATCCGGGATTTGACCGTTCCTTCAGGAATCTTTAACAAATCGACAATCTCCTGGTAGCTCAGCTCCTCAATATCGCGCAGGATTACGCAAGTTCGGAGATCCGCCGACAGCTTGTCGATGCCGGCTTGCACCTGGACGCCGAGTTCGCGCCGCTCCATCTCTCGTCTGCACGGTTTCGCCGGCGGCGCGCAGGTGGTACTGATGATCTTCCAGGTCATCCGCGGCCTCGTCCTGTGGCGCGCGTTGTCGCTTGCGATAGTCATCGATAATCAGATTGCGAGCCAGCCGCATCAGCCAGTTCTGCAAATCTCCCTGCTTGGGATTGTATTGATCCAGAGAACGATAAATGCGAATGAATACTTCCTGGGTTAGATCTTCGGCTGAGTCGGCCCGCGAGGTGAATCGATAAGCGAGGTTATAAATGCGGCGGCTGTAGGTTTGGACGATCTCTTCCCACGCAGCGCCGTCGCCTGCGCGGCATCTTCTTACTAATTCAGCGCCTTCATTGGTAGCCAAGAGTTTGGCGGCTCCCACTTCGTGCTCTCCGTTCGTGCGCGTTCGAAACCATTGCGGGGTGTTGCCCGGCATGAGCGTTTTACGTCAAAGATTAGAGCAAAGTTCGCTCGATTTCACTGGGCCGGGAGCTGACCTGTCGGCCATTTGCGCGCACTCATAAACTGTTGTAGCCTTGCGGTGCCACACCATATCTTGTGTTTGGGTTCTTCTTTAGTCAAGCAGTTCCCCGAGTTCTTTAGTGTCGCAGCCTGACAGATTCAGGCAAGATTTTGGGAAAATATCGCAAGTATCTTGAGTTCGCCGCGCTGCTCTTGCTGGCCGGCTTGATTATCTGGTGGTTCGGCCGGCGTTTGGATTGGAACCAGGTAAAAACAGCCGTACAGCGGTCCGATTGGCGTTTGATCCTGGTCGCGAGCTTCGTCGTTCTGGTTGCGTATCTCTGGCGAGCGATTCGTTGGCAGGCATTCCTCAAACCGTTGACGGAGGCCAGTCTGCGCGAAGTCTGGGTGGCCACGTGCGTCGGGTTTGGAGCTGTTCTGTTAGTCGGCCGCGCGGGTGAAGTCGTCCGCCCGGTCGTCTTGCCTATGCGCGATCACCGGGTCCGGCCGGCAGCCGCCTTCGTCACGATCATGATCGAGCGGCTCTACGACACGATGACCGTCATGCTCGTGTTTGCGGTGAACCTGTTGTGGTTGAAGCCCGCGGCAGAATCGGCCGCCCACTTTGGGCGAGCTCGGGCGATTGGATTTGGACTCGTCGGAATTCTAATTGTCGCGATCATCGGGTTGATTTTATTCGAGCGCCGCTCGCGAGGTGTCATCGAATGGCTGGACGGTCGAATTAAGACTAAAACGCCGTTGGCCGTCAGAATTAAGAAAGGTCTGCTGAGCACTCTTGAGCAGTTGGCCACGGCACTGGCGGTCTTATCTAACTTTCGGCTGCTGGCTATCAGCATTTTCTGGTCGCTGTTGCTATGGGGTTCAGTGGCCCTCGCTAACTTGCTGGTTTGCCGCGCCTTCGGCATACCGTTTGGCCTGTCGCAGGTTCTGTTCGTCCTGGGGTGGTCGATGGTCGGGTCGGCCGTCCCCACGCCAGGCGGTGCGGCAGGCGCGTTCCATGCTGCGACCGGCGCAGCGCTGGTGCTGCTTGGCGTTGGCCGCGATCAGGCGGCAGCAACGGCTATCATCTTGCACTTGATTGATTTCGGGCCCGCGGCGCTGTTCGGGCTTTTCTACTTTCTGCGCGGGGACATCAACGTCGCGCGACTGAGAGCTCTGATGCGCGTTAAGGCAGTCGAACATGCTGTGGAGGACGAACCTGTCACGCTCGCTCACAGTTCTTGATGGTTACAGTTCGGAGGACAACGAAATGAAATGCCCCTTTTGTGGTTTCCTGGAAGACAAAGTTGTTGACTCGCGCGAATCGCGCGAAGGCGAGGCCATCCGGCGGCGCCGTGAATGTTTGAAATGCGAACGCCGCTTTACGTCTTACGAACGCATCGACGAAATTCCCTACATGGTGATTAAGAAAGACGGCCGGCGAGAGACGTTCGATCGCAACAAGGTTATGGCCGGACTTTTGCGAGCCTGCGAAAAGCGTCCGGTGCCCTCTTCAAAACTCGATGGGATCGTGAACGCGGTTGAGAAGTACGTGCAGGAATCGCCTGAACGCGAACGACCGACCAGCAAAATCGGTGAACAAATCATGCGCCGACTGAAAGAACTTGATAAGGTGGCTTACGTAAGATTCGCTTCGGTGTATCTTGAGTTCGAAGATGTTTCCGAATTCATGAACGAGCTAAAGACGCTGGTGCGCGCAAGGGCCGGGGGCGCCGTGAAGCGAAATTGAGGTAAACCCATTAGACGAGTAATGGTGAAGAGTGTCGGCTCGGCAGGTCTCGAGCGAATCGAGCTGAAGCAGCTTTGCGAGCGGCTCGGGAAGTTGTATTCGGCGCTCAACGAAGCCGCGGAGGCCGAATCGGCGCCGCTTGCCGGTTCCTGGACCCCACCGATCGATGTCTGTGAGACAGCCGACGCAGTCTGTATTCGCATCGAACTTCCCGGTGTAAGTGCGAATCAGATCAAGGTGGGCTTAAATAGTAATAAGATTCGAATCTGCGGCGAAAAGAAAAAGCGGGCCACGCGGCAACGAATCATTTCGCATTTGTGCTCGGAGCGTAACTATGGCCGTTTTGACCGCGTCGTACAGTTGCGCTGGACGATCAGCGTAAAGGACACCTGGGCCGAACTCAAAGATGGTGTGCTACTGGTTCATTTGCCGAAAATAAAAGACCGGCGTGGCTCAGAATTCAGAGTCCCAATTAAGGAAGTAGAATAAACAGATAATGGCAGACAACATCAACGACGAAATCTCGGTAGCATTGGAACCGGCAGACCCAGATCCGCAACTACAAATTCCCGAGCGCCTGCCGCTGCTTCCCTTGCGCGACATCGTTATCTATCCCTTCATGATCGTGCCGCTCTTTGTGTCTCGCGAAAAATCGATCCGGGCAGTGGACGAAGCCCTCGGCGAGCACCGCATGATTCTGCTCACCTGCCAAAAAGATCTCGACAAGGAAGAACCGCAGCAGGGAGATCTATACAAGGTCGGCACGGTGGCGGTGATCATGAGAATGCTGAAACTGCCCGATGGCCGTATTCGCATTCTGGTGCAGGGAGTTTCACGAGCAGAGATTAAGTCGGTCGATACGGCGGGTGATTGTCTGCATGCGCAACTTGAGGTCATGCCGGAACAGCCGGCGCCTGAGCGCTCGCTGGAAGTTGAAGCGTTGATGCGCAATGTGCGCGCCTCTATGGAAAGAGCCGCGAACCTCGGTAAGAACATCTCGCCGGAGGTAATGGCCATTATTGCCAATCTCGACGATTCCGGGCGCCTCTCTGACTTGTCTGCTTCAAACCTCGAGTTGAAAGTTGAAGACGCCCAGTCGGTTCTGGAAATAGCGGATACCACAACGCGCTTGCGGCGCGTAAACGAAATTCTGAATAAAGAGATCGAGGTGCTGACAGTTCAGCAGGAAATCAACACCCAAGCCCGGGCCGACATCGATCGCTCGCAACGCGAGTTCTATCTGCGCCAGCAGATGAAGGCGATTCAAACGGAACTGGGCGAAGGCAACGAACTGGCTGAAGAAGTGCAGCAGTTCCGCGAGAAGATTGAAGCATCCAAGATGCCGAAACCCGCCGAGGACGAGGCCTTGCGTCAGCTTAAGAAACTCGAGCGGATGCATCCGGACGCCGCCGAAACAGCCACCTTGCGTAACTGGATGGAGATCATGACCGATCTCCCCTGGTCGAAATCTTCCAAGGACAATCTGGATCTTCACAAGGCGCAGAAAATTCTCGATGAAGATCATTACGGCCTCGAAAAAGTCAAAGAACGCATTATCGAAGCGCTCGCCGTGCGCAAGCTGAAAGAAAAGCCAAAGGGGCCGATTCTTTGTCTCGTCGGCCCGCCGGGCGTGGGTAAGACCAGCCTGGGGCGATCGATCGCGCGCGCCCTGGGTCGCAAGTTCATGCGCTTGAGTTTGGGCGGCGTGCATGATGAAGCCGAGATCCGCGGACATCGGCGTACTTACGTCGGGGCAATGCCCGGGCGGATCGTTCAAGCCATTCAGCAAGCCGGAACGAACAATCCGCTAATCATGCTCGATGAAATCGACAAGGTCGGTGCTGATTTTCGCGGCGATCCGTCGTCGGCTTTGCTGGAAGTCCTCGACCCCGAACAGAACAACAGCTTCCGCGATAACTATCTCGGCGTGGCTTTCGATCTGTCGAACGTGATCTTCATGACGACCGCCAACATCCTTGATACCGTTCAATCGGCGTTGCGGGATCGCATGGAAGTGATTCGGCTCGCCGGTTACACCGAAGAGGAGAAGCAGGAAATTGCGCGCCGGCACTTGTTGCCAAAGCAGATGGACGAGAACGGCATCACGCCCAAGAATCTCGCTATTTCACGCACGGCTTTTCTTTGCTATGATTCAGCGTTACACGCATGAAGCCGGCCTGCGCCAACTTGAACGCGAGATCGGATCGATCTGCCGGAAAGTCGCGCGCCGCATAGGCGAAGGCCATCAGGGCGTGGTGCGAGTCTCGGCCAACAATCTCCATGAGTTCCTGGGCGCACCGAAGGTCATTCCCGAAGAGGTTCTCAAAAAAGATCAGATTGGGGTGGCCACTGGATTAGCCTGGACCGCCGTGGGAGGCGATGTTTTATTCGTTGAAGCCTTGCGCATGAAGGGTAAAGGCAGCCTGGTCCTGACGGGCCAACTGGGTGAAGTCATGCGGGAATCAGCTCAGGCTGCTTATTCATATGCCAAGTCGCGGGCCAGGGAGTTGGAGATCGATCCCGACGATTTCAACACCTACGACATGCACATTCACATTCCCGAGGGCGCGATTCCCAAGGATGGCCCGTCAGCGGGCATCACCCTGGCGGTGGCGCTGGTTTCTTCTTTATCGCAGCGGCCCGTACGAAAAGATGTCGCGATGACCGGTGAAATCACTCTGCGAGGGAACGTGCTGCCAGTCGGAGGGGTGAAGGAAAAGGTGCTGGCTGCGCGTCGCGCGCGAGTTACAAAAATCATCCTGCCAAGCCCGAACCGGCGCGATCTGGACGAAATTCCCAAGGATCTCTTTAAAGACATCCAATTCGTTTTTGTCGACAACATGCGCCAGGTTTTCCGCGAAGCGTTGAAAGAAAAGATCGCGGCCCCGGTCCCTGCCAGTCCGCGGCCGGCGCGGCTGCCGCAAGCCGCCAGCGGGCGAAGTCTGCCGACCCGGTTGTGAGGCTGTGATAGCAGCGGAAATGCGCCCCTTGCTTTTGATTTACTGAATGATTCTGCTGCAATCGTGAATAACTTCGCGGGCAACGTAAGCCGGTTCACCGCATCTACTCTATGTTGAAAATATGGCTCGAAAAGCCCATTTTTGGCTGGTTGCAATGGTTTGACACCCCCCGGCTCGTGTGATAACCTCGCGACTCTGGTGGCTGATTTCAGGCCACAAATTCGGAACTTTTCCACGTTCCGTATTGTTTTACTAGTAGTGAATGCCGCAGGCGCGACTCGGTGGAAGTCGCAGTCGTGGATTCGCCCGACGCAATATCAGAGGAGAACAACGATTGATGACCCGTACCCGTCTAGGTTTAGCTGTAAGCGGTTTCTTCGCAGCCGGTACCCTTTTTTTTCCCGCTATTATTCAAGCCCAGGGTCCTGCCGCTTCATCAGCTCGGGACATTCAAACCGAAGTACAAAGGACTGAGCCTCGAATCGAGCAGGTAATCGAGCGCGCAAACGATCACTTCCGCAAGGGCAAACTCAACCTCGAAGACAATAAACGTGACCAGGCCCGGGACGAATTCGACAAAGCAGTCGACGAGGTCCTGATGTCTGGGCTGGATGTGCGTGCGAACCAGCGATTGCAGACTTTCTATCTTGAGTTGGTCGAAAGAATCTATCGGGAGGAAGTACCCACCCTACAGATCACACCCCAGACGCAGGTGCCGACTCCGGTCGTGGCGCAGAATGCGCCGGCGCAGAACGCTGAGACGGTTCAAGTCGCGAAGGTACAGCAGCCCAAGCAAGTACAAATCGGTTTTCGCCAGCAGGGATTCGATCCTTCTCCGCTCGATCCACTTAGCAAGCTGATTCTGAACGAAGAAGAGAAGAAAGTTTCCGAGCAGGACATCGCAACTCTCGAACAAGCGAAGAACGCGCTCGATTTCAACTTCACCTTGAATCCGCTGGTGCAGCAATACATCAATTATTACCAGGGACGCGGCCGCTCAACGATGGAAGCCGGCTTGCGCCGATCGGGCCGCTATATGAAAGTAGCCCGTGAGACGTTCCGGCAGATGGGCGTTCCTGAGGACATCACCTGGCTGGGGCAGGTCGAAAGCGCCTGGAGTCCCAAGGCTCGTTCGTGGGCCGCGGCTTCAGGGCTCTGGCAGTTCGTCAGCGGAACCGGAGCCCAGTACGGCCTGCGCCAGACCGCCTGGGTTGACGAGCGAAACGGCATTGAAAAACCGACTGCTGCCTCTGCTCGTTATTTGAAGGACCTGGCGAGGCGTTACAACGGTGATTGGCTGCTGGCAATGGCTGCGTACAACACCGGGGCTTTGAACGTCGACCGCGCCATTTCGCGCGCCGGCGAAGCCAACTACTGGAAAATCTATCCCTACATTGCGCAGGAGACGCGTAATTACGTCCCCAACATTCTGGCCGTAATCATGATTGCCAAGAATCCTGAGAAGTATGGATTTCATGGCATCCGTCCCGAGGCTCCTCTTAGTTACGAGATCGTTCCCGTACAGACATCGACCAGCTTGCGTTTGATCGCTGACGCCACCGACACCAGCGTCGACTTTTTGCAGGCGCTAAATCCGGAATTGCGTCGCGACACGACGCCGCGCGGCGAGAACTACAACGTGCGCGTTCCGGCCGGCAAAGGTAAACAGGTTGCTGCGCTGCTGAAGAGAATTTCGCCTGATAGTCGCGACACAGCTCGGGTGATTTCAGTCGCCCCGGGAGAAGACTTGCAGTCGGTTGCGAATCGCACCGGAGTCAGCGTGGCTACCCTGCAGATGATGAACGCTGGCGTCGATTTGAAATCCGCGACGAAACTCGTGGTTCCCAACAGTAACATTCGCTTGACGAACTGGCGTCGTGCCAACAACACGGCGGACGCTTCCCAACCAGCACTCACCACGGTGCGCGCACGCAAGGGCGACACCATCGCCAGGATTGCGGCCGTCCGCAAGTTGTCTGCCAACGAAGTAGCACGGCTGAACGGGATCGCCGCGAATGTCGAATTGAACGCCGGACAGGAGATCAAGCTGCCGACCGCAACCGCTCCGACAAGCGGCGGCCGTCGCAGATAAACGGCACTTCACAACCGCGCTCGCTCGTCGAGCGCACTTAACTTTTCGCGAGCGCGCTTCAGTCGAAGCGCGCTTGCTTGCTTTAGAACACTCGATCCAGAAAGGATTGACAACTTTGGCGTTATGAAAAGTTGATGCTCTTCTTCCCCTCCCATGCTCTTTCGCACGCAATCAGCCGCAGTCTATGGAATCGACGCCAACCTCGTCGATGTTGAAGTCGACCTCACGCCCATTAGAAATGAAACTGATACCCCGGCGACCGTGACGATCGTCGGCCTACCCGATCTCGCCGTGCGCGAATCGCGCGAACGTATTCGAGCCGCCATAAACAACAGCGCGTTCTTCTTTCCCTTTCACAAGACGACAATCAACCTGGCTCCGGCCGACGTGCGTAAAGAGGGCGCCAGTTTTGATCTGCCCATCGCGCTGGGAATCCTGGGGGCCAACGGCGACCTCGGCGACGCGCAGCATCTGACCGATATTCTTTCCGTCGGAGAGCTGTCACTCGATGGACGCGTCCGGCCCATTCGGGGAGCGTTGCCGATTGCGCTGCGCGCCCGCCACTCCGAAGCCAGGCATCTGCTCTTGCCGGACGAGAATGCGAAAGAAGCCGCCGTAGTTTCCGATGTGAAGGTTTACGCGGTAAGCGATTTGCGAAACGCCGTCGAAATGATCGCGGCGATTCGTTCAGGCAATCCACCTGAGCCGGTGCGCGTCGATCCATCTGAAATTCTGATTCATGACGATCATTACAGCGTGGACTTTCGCGAAGTCCGCGGCCAACAGGCAGCGAAGCGCGCCCTGGAAGTTGCTACCGCCGGCGGGCACAATATTCTTCTGATTGGCCCTCCGGGTTCTGGCAAGACGATGTTGGCGAAGCGGCTGCCGACGATTTTGCCGCCACTCGAATTTGACGCCGCGCTCGAGCTCACAAAGATTCATTCCGTCGCCGGACTAACTGGCCGGGCGGGATTGGTAACGCAGAGGCCTTTTCGCTCTCCACATCACACGATCAGCGATGCCGGGCTAATTGGCGGCGGCGCGCTGCCGCGGCCCGGGGAAGTTTCATTGGCGCATCACGGAGTTCTCTTCCTCGATGAATTGCCGGAATTCGATCGCAGCGTGCTGGAAGTTCTGCGTCAACCACTCGAGGACCAGAAGGTGACCATCAGTCGCGCGGCCATGTCCCTGACATTTCCGGCTTCCTTCATGCTCGCAGCTGCAATGAATCCGTGCCCCTGCGGCTTTTGGAATGACCCCACGCGCGAGTGCCGCTGTACTCCTTTGCAGATACAGCGGTATGTCGGGCGCATTTCCGGGCCGTTGCTCGATCGAATCGATATTCACATCGACGTGCCCGCAGTTCGTTTCCGCGAACTGACGGGCGATCCGCCGCCGGACGCCGAAGACTCTGCCACCATTCGTCAGCGCGTAATCAATGCGCGCGAACGGCAGCAGCAACGATTCGCCGGCCAGGGCATATTCTCGAACGCTTCAATGACACCGCGTTTGATCCGCAAACATTGTCGCATCGACAGCGAGAGCGAAACCATGCTGGAACGCGCGATGTCTCGTCTCGGGCTCTCAGCCCGCGCCTATGATCGAATTTTGAAAGTCAGCCGGACGATCGCCGACCTCGAAGACTCTGACTCAATCCAGTCGTCCCACGTCGCCGAAGCCGTCCACTACCGATCGCTCGATCGTACTTACTGGACATAGCAAAGTGAAATGGGGTTCCGCCTGTGAATCCCTCTCCAGATACGCACGCCACCATCTACAACTTAATCACATCCACAAAATACAAGTCGGTCGCTACCTGGAACTTATCTTTGTTGAGCGGGGTTCTCATCGTCTTCCATTCACTAGTCGGTTGAATGAGCTGCCAGTTATCTCTACTTCCGACCCGCACCGGCATTTTGAATCCCGGCTCGTCGACCTTCCAGCGATACGAAACGATCCCAGCCGCCTCGTCGAACTTCAATTCCAGTTTGGGGATCGCCGTATGGCGCAAATACTGGTTGAAGATCGGCGTTAGATCCATGTGCGTCTGTCGATTAAAGTAAGCAATTATGTCCTCAGTCATGATCGACTGGTACTTGAAGCGCTGATACAGATTTCGAATCAGCATGAACCAGCGCCGATCGTTATTGATGACGCTCCGCAGCGTGTTCAGGAACAACGCGCCTTTGAAGTACTGATCCTGAGGCGGCGTTGCGTTGACGCCACGCGGCGCGATAATGGGCCGTTGATTTTGGACTTTGGCTTGGTAACCATTCGTGTACTTCAGGCCGTCAGCTTTTCCATACATGAACTCGACATAGAGACATTCGAGATAGGTCGTCCAGCCCTCATGAATCCACATGTCCGAACGGTCGGCCGCGGTCACACTGTTGCCGAACCATTCGTGGCCGCTTTCGTGAATGATGATGAAGTCAAAGCGCGGCGAAATTCCGACTCCCGTCCAGTCGCGCTCGAGGTAGCCGTTCGCAAAACGATTGCCGTAAGTCACAGCGCTCTGATGCTCCATCCCTGAATACGGCGCCTGGATTAACTTGTAGCCATCTTTTTTGAACGGGTATTCGCCAAAGTAATGCTGATACGCCTCAATCATCCCGCGAGCCTGCGCAAATTGCTTTTTGGCACGCTCTAAATCTTCCGGCAGCGCATAGAAGTCGAGCGGCAGATCGCCGACACGATCAGACCAATGTTCATATTTTCCGATGTTCACTGAGACGTCGTAGTTGTTGATTGGATACTGAATCAGCCAGTCCCAGCGGGTGAATCCATCACCGAGATCAGTTTTGCCGATGAACTTTCCGTTCGAAACATCAGTCAGAGCGTTGGGCACGGCCACACTGAGCTTCATCGACTCGACTTCATCTTTCCACTGGTCTTTGTTCGGCCACCAGATGCTGGCGCCTTCTCCTTCGCACGCAGTGAATATCCAGTCGCGCCCGGACGGATCTTTGCCAAAAGTGAAGCCGCCAAAACGACCGATCGTTTGTGGCGTGCCGGAATAATAAAAGTCGATCGTGTAAACGCGGCCTGCTTTTAAGGTCTCCGGAAAGTCGACCAAGACCGCTCCCGAATCGCGCTCATATTTGAGTCCAATAGCTCGTAACTCTGATGGCCTGCCGTTAGTATCTTTGCCCTCAAACATCTGTTCGATCTTGTCGATCTTCAGATTTTCATAGAGGTCGAGCTGAATGCGCGTATCGTCTTTCAGCATGCGGAAGCGGATCGTGTTCTTGCCGTTGACGAACTTCTTTTCCGGATCGATACGGATGTCGAGGTGATAGAAAAGCAGATCGTTGTTCGCGCGGTAAGGACCATACGCACCGCGAAGAATGTCGGCGTGGGTCGGCGTGGTCGGTCGCGTCTGGGTTTGGGCCGACGCGATGAGGGCCACCATCCCAGGTAACAAGAGAAATGACAGAAGCCGTCTTCGAATGCGCCTGATAAACATGGCCAATTACTTTAGCAGATGATTCAAGCCTCGTGGTGGCGAGGCTTGCGCGCCAGTCACTAAGTTTGGACTCGATTAATCGTCCCGCGACAGCTTTTTGCGCCACAGTGACAGCGCTTGGAATCAGGAAGCAAAGTCTGTTCGTAGTCCACTGTGATTTCGTCACCCGGCCGGATGTCACGCAAAGCAAAAAACAGCACGTGGCCGTAAAGGTTTTTAATGTAAGCGTTGGGCTGGCAGCTGTGATTGATATAGTGTGTGCCGTTGCCGCCATAGCTGCCGTCGAGGCTCCAGCGGCCGTCGATATCACAGACGCGCAGATGCCGGCGGGTACGCGCTCGCTTCTGTGCTTCCAGATCCGAGATTCGTTCGCCCGTGTATTCGGCAATCTTTTTGCCACGTGGGAAATGTTGGGTGGCGAAACAGCCTTTGCCGTTGATTATTGATTTTCGGATTGAGAGTCCCGGCGCGAGTTCACGTTTCATCTACCGCCATTGTACGACGGAATTCACCACAGAGGTCACAGGAGAAGACCTAATGCAATTGCCTGCACGTGCGAACTCCCCTGTGTCCTCTGTGGTAGAAGCTCCTAGTTCGTCATCTGCGGCGCCACGTACCGCACCGATTTCAACTCTGCCAGTGCCGCCAACTTCTCAATTGGCAACCGACCGATAACCATCCTGGCAGTCTTTGGATCCAGTACGACTTCGAATCCAAGCTCTTTTAACTTCGCCATCGTTTCGTCCGATTTCTCAGTCAGCCAGATTTGGACTTCCGCCTTGCCATTGCGAATGAACTTCGCCTCAGCAGTGGCCGCGGCTGCTTTAGGATCTTTCAAGCGATCAATTACAGCCAGAATGGACGGATGAACTTTCGGACGCAGGTCTGCGCGCTTTTGCTCTTCAGGGGCTAAGGCCCGCGACGCGTCGACATCCCTCAGCCCATCGAGCGCTATGGCGCCGCTGGACCTGGTCGCTGGGGCGTCACCACTAGTGCTGACCTGCCCTGTCCCTGCGCCTGAGCCGCCAGTTCGTTTTACTTTGCCGGACGATGCCACCGGCTTCGGACTAGTAGGCATGATGTAGGCATAGTTCCCCAGTTGCATTCCATTCGACGCTATTTCCTTATCATAGACAGCCTGACGGTTTACACCTTCAGGAACTTCCACCGGCACGTCGATGCGGCGCGGTTGTCCGCCATCCGTGACGATCATCTCTTCAACGGCCACAAACGACGTGAACTGCGTCATCAAACGATAATCCAGGCCCAGCTTGATAATCGCCTGCTTCACCTCGTCCTTCATTGTGCCTTGCTGAGCGCCATTGAAATCCTGACTCATCAGATCATCGACTCGGGTGCGGGCCCACAACGTCGCCAGCACGTCGTGTTGCTCTCCATTAGAGAAATCCACCGGAATCTCACGCACAAACTCCCGGCCCGCCATTTTTCCCTTCAGGCGAATCACACCTTTGCCGTTTCCGGCATAGCGTCCCGTCAAAATTACCGGCTTCGCGCTGAACAAATCGGGAATGAGTTTTGGATAGACATCGCTCACCGGCAGACCATTCCAATCAACCGAAATGTCCGTCAGCAGTGGACTCCGCACCCGCTCATGAAAACGGCGGGCGGCAGCGGAACCATCATCATTCAGGCCCACGTACTCAACTTCACCGCGTCCGTACTTCGCCATGTTGTCGAGCAGATACCGATTGACGCTGCTGCCGATTCCGAAGGCGAACACGCGCGCATTCGGATGCTTCTGAACTTCGCCGATGATCTCCATGTCGTTGCCGACATAACCGTCGGTCATAAAGCAGACGATGCGGACGTGGTCCTGCTCGTCGGATGGTTCCATCGAAGCCTTAATCGCTTTCATCATCTCCGTTCCGCCAGCGCCCTGACGCGACTCGAGGAAAGCCTGCGCCTTTGCCAGATTTTCTTTCGTCGCCGGAACCGGTTCGGGAAACAGAATGTGCTCGTCGCCCGCGAACGTGATCAAATTGAAAGTGTCATACGGATAAAGACTGTCGAGCGCCAGCTTCATCGTCTCTTTGGCTTTTTCGATCGGAAAGCCGGACATCGAGCCGGAAGTATCGAGAACGAAAACCAGTTCCTTCGGCGTTACGTCTTCGGCGGTCACCCGCTCAGGTGGTTGCAGGATCAAAGTGAAAAAGCCGCTGTGCCCGGTGTTGTGGGTCAGCACCGCGTCGTTGATCTTTTTCGCAGCAACGTCGTAGCGAAGAATGAAATCCTTGTTGGGAATCGTCGCCTGATCCTTCAGGCTAATGCGCGCGCGGTGATCGTCGCTGCGCTCGATCAACACTTCGTGCGTGCGGGAAGTAAGCGAATCAATGGGCACTCCCGCATCCAAATCAATCTCCAGCGAGACATCGTGACCGGCGCGCATCCCCTCGGGAGCAGGCTTTGGCGTGATCCTCGAAGCGTCAGGCACCCGATCTGTATCCGGCGCAAATCCATTTCCTTGCCCACCGGTTGGATTGCCCGGCACGTAGCGCGGACCAACTACCATCGGAAAAACGAATTCATACGAGCCGTCTTCATACTTCAACGTCTCGACGTAACTGATCGTGATCTTGATCGATTCACCCGGCAGGATGTTGGCCACGGATTGCGTGAAGATATTCGGTCGTTCCTGGTTTAATAAGCTGGCGGTTTGACCTCGCGTCTTGGCAGCTTCGTAAACCGCTTCAGCCTCTTCGCGTCGCAAAATCTTTCCCCGCACGGTGCGATCGCCTACCACCATCGTCATGTCATCAACCGCGGCATTCTGCGGCAAAGGAAACGTGTAGACCGCTTCGATCTTTTCCTTGAACGGGTTCTCGAACTCCTGCGTGACCGTTGCGCGCGCCAGAAAGCCACTAATCTGCGCTTTAACCGAGGTGTGCTTGAGTGGGCAGACCGCCTTCGGCTGACCGCTGCTGTCTACCACTTGCAGCGCACCCTGCGTAGCTGTGTTCTGGGCCACGACTCGAGCGCTTGAGGATCTCAACATCTCCAGGCCGAAAGCCGAGGCAGTAACGGTTACGAAAACGAAAACGGCTCTGGGCAATAGTTTGCGGTACATATCCCCTCCATACGACATCATCCAAATTTTCACGCGCTCTTCGGGGTTAGGCACTGAAAATCGATCATCCGCTGATACAAAGACGCAGATCTTAGTCTCTGGTTCCCGAATCGCTCTTAAATAGAACGTGACAAAAGGGAGACCTTGCAAAAAAGTTTCGGAGTTCCGGGTTCAAGCGCACGTCGTGGTCAAGCCGCCTGAGGCGGAACTCCCACCAAGGACATTCCCCCGTTCAATACAAATTGAAGTTGTAAACCAGCCGCCGGATGATGCGAACCGTCGCTCGCAAAGTGTTGCGCGAAGCGGGGAGACTAAATAGGTATTACGGGAGACGTGCAGAAAGTTACGGAGAAAGTAATGCAAACTGTCAGTTTGCGTTTGACCGCGAAACAGCTGGCGCAAAGGTGGACTTCGCAAACTAACAGTTTGCGGTACGCGTTATTTCAATCGTAGGCTGCGCGCGATGAAATCCGTCTGGTTGCGGATACGCGCCAGCTTGTCTCGCTGGCCCGTGAATCGCAGCACGTACACCGTAGTGCTGTCGGCCTGCAGATAGTAGCTGCGACCTGCCATTGGCTTACCAGCCTGGGTGAACTCATAAGAGATAGTGACGCCTGAGAGCCGGCCGGTGAAAGACTCTTCTTTGCCATTGACATAGCCCGGCAGAAAGCGCGTTTTCTGATCCTGATCGCGACGCGCAAACTCTGTGATTGTCAGTCCCTGTTCAAGCGCTTCTTTCCGAATTCTGAGATAGCCATCATTGCGATCAACGTAAACGAACTCAGTGTGCTGGTGCACATCGTCGGGCTCGTCAACCAGCCGCCACGTCGGCGACGGCAAATCGATTACATAATCTCCTTTGGGACTCGAATAACTACGCTCCTGGGCAGAAACGGTCTGCTGGACTACCGCCCCACTAAACGCAGTCAAAACGAAAATAGCAAGAAAAGTAAGTATCGAACGCACCGTGTGCCCCTCCTGTAATTTGCCCGATGGCCTGTATTCAGATGCAGAGAGTAGATCGCCTGTTGTCTATGTTTCGGCGGCAGCTATTGCCTGGCGCTGCTGCAGCACCAGCGCCGCAATTCCCTTGTTCGCCAGCTCCAGCAAATTGTCCATTTGCTCGCGCGTAAACGGCTCGCCTTCGGCGGTTCCCTGCACTTCAATGAAGCGTCCGTCGCCGGTGCACACCACATTCATATCGACTTCGGCGCGCGAGTCTTCGTCGTATTTAAGGTCAAGTAAGGGGGTGCCGTCGACGATACCAACGCTCACGGCCGCGACTTCGCTGATAATTGGTGACTTCTTGATTTTCTTTTCGGCCAGCAAACGTTTGCAGGCAATCGCGAACGCAACGTAGGCGCCGGTGATGGCGGCCGTGCGCGTGCCACCGTCGGCTTGCAGCACGTCACAATCGAGCGTAATCGTGCGCTCGCCCAGGACTTTGCGATCAGCAATCGCTCTCATGCTGCGGCCGATCAATCTTTGAATCTCGTGCGTGCGACCTGATGGACCGCCCCGTCCAAGCTCGCGGGCCGTGCGCGTGTGCGTTGCGCGCGGCAGCATGCCGTATTCAGCCGTGACCCAACCTTCGGTGCGCAGACTCCGAAGATGCGGCGGCAGTTTGTCTTCGACCGACGCCGCACAGATTACCCGAGTGTTGCCCATTTCAATCAGCGCCGAACCTTCGGCGTGAGGCAGAAAGTTCGGCGTGATTTTGACGAGCCGTAAGTCGTCAGGTGCGCGATTGTCGGTGCGAGTGAATGTCATCGGATTTTATCCACAGATTACGCAGATTTCACAGATTAAGACTAAAAGTTACACCAGCAAAGCCACCGCGGCGCGCGCGGTTTTTGCTTATTGCCAATCTGTGTAATCTGCGTAATCTGTGGATTAAGCTCTCAGTTTGTCGTCTCCCCAAACCTCAACCGCCTCTAAACGCGACGGCTTCGCTCCCAAAAATCTCTCCGCGACGCGCGAGAATCTTTCTGCCGCATCGGTCACGTAAAAGTGGTCCAAATCATCGCACAGTTGCCGTTCGAGCGCACCAGTCGGCGGCGTCAACCGCGCCAGGCCTTTCTCTTTGAGCAGTGATCTCACTTCTACTGCCGTGGCTTCGCCAGAGTCAATCAACTTCACATCCGCCCCCACTGTTTCCTGAATGACCTCGCGCAGAATGGGATAGTGTGTGCAGCCGAGCACCAGCGTTTCGATCTTCGACTGGAAATCTTTCAGGTAAGTCTGGGCAATCATTCGGACCACCTCGTTGTCTGCCCAGCCTTCTTCCGCCAGCGGTACAAACAGTGGGCAAGCACGCTCGATCACGTCGGCATCCGGATCGGCTTTCTTGATCGCCGCCGTGTAGGCCCCACTCTGCACCGTTGATTCGGTGGCAATGACGCCAATGGTGCGCAGGCCTCCGGCCCGCTCCCTTGCCGCCACCGCCGCCCGCGCTCCAGGCCCAATCACGCCCACCACGTCAATCTCAAGCGCTTTTCGAATCGCCGGCAGCGCCAAAGCTGAAGCCGTGTTACAGGCGACTACCAGCAGCTTGATTCCGCGCGCCGCCAGGAACTGCGCATTCTCGACCGCATACCGTTCCACCGTTGCGAGTGATTTCGTTCCATAGGGCACACGCGCGGTATCGCCCAGATAAACAAAGCGTTCATTGGGCAGATGCTCGTGCAGCGCGCGATAGACGGTGAGTCCGCCGACGCCGCTGTCGAAGATGCCGATGGGAAGCGAGGTAGTCATCCGCAAAGCATTATCCACAGATTTCACAGATTACACAGATGGGCACGAAAACAAGAAGGCCACAAAAAGGCACAAGAGGCACAAAATCAAAAGACATCGCTCTACCGCGCTCACTGAGCGCATCACCCAACACAAGCAGAGAAGAATGAGCCTCGATCTTCTTTGTGCCTTCTGTGCCTTTTTGTGGCCTTTATTCTTAATCTGTGTAATCTGCGTAATCTGTGGATTGTCGGCTGTTGACTGCTTACTGCCAACTGCCTACTGATTTGGTGGAGGCGCCGGGAATTGAACCCGGATCCAAAAGCCAACGCCGAAGGACTCTACATGCTTAGCCGCTTCTCTTTTTGCGCGACCTTGCGGCCGCGCAACTTTCGCCCAGTTCCAACTAAGTGAAGCAGCAAGACGTTGGTACGGGCTAGTCCGACTTTGATCTCGCCCATCGCCACGGACCGAAGCGATGGGCCAGCTCATCTAAAGTGACATCTCCATCCGCGCGCATGAGCAACTTGCGGCGGAGACGCTCACTGGCTAATTAGGCAGCGAGAGCTAACTCGTTAGAGTTGGCAATTGTATTTCCCTGCAATTTGATAACGGTCCCCACAGAGACAAGGCCCGGCATGCATCGCGACGGACGTTACGGCCCCTGTCGAAGCCTGTCGCCCCCAATCGTGAAGCAAGATGATTATAGGGGATGCGGGGAGAGATGTCAGGTGCACTTCCTGCCTACTGCCTTTTGGAGCGCTTCATTAGAGGGATTGTTTGTGAGGAAGTGCGACTTCTCTGCATATGATAGACTTCGGCGCAACCTATGCTTCCCAAGGTATATCTTGAAACGTCTGTGATCAGCTATTTGGCTGCGCGGCGCAGTAAAGATTTGATAACCGCAGCTCACCAGGAACTGACACACGATTGGTGGATAAATCGCAGGGCGAGTTTTGATCTCTTCATCTCACAATTAGTGGTCCGGGGAATCCGGCGCCGGTGACGCGGCTATGGCTCAATCGAGACTTCAACTGCTCTCCAACCTTCCGTTGTTAGTTGTGAACGAATCTTGCGTTTCTCTCGGCCGTTCACTTGTCGAACGTGGGCCTATCCCACAGAAGGCAGCCGTGGACGCGTTGCACATAGCCGTCGCCACTGTTCATGGAATGGACTATCTGCTAACGTGGAATTGTAAACACATTGCCAATGCGGAGATGCAGACGGCGGTGAACGCAGTCTGTCGAACCGCTGGTTACGAGCCACCGGTCATATGTACTCCGGAGGAACTCTCAGGGAGCTGAGTTGTGTGGAAAGACGAAATTGTAGAAGAGACGCGCAAAGCGCGCGAAGAGTACGCCGCGAAATTCAATTATGATCTGGAAGCGATCTATATCGACCTGAAAAAGCAGGAAGAGCAAAGCCCGCAAAATTTGGTGACCTTGCCGTCAAAACAGCCTGAACTGGTCCCTCACGCGAAAGCTTCTTGAAGGTCCCTCCTGCCTCCTGCCACTGACCTCTGACTTCCGACTTCTGACCTCCGACCTCTGCCCTCTGGAAGCTCAGTCATGCAAGCCGCAGATTAGCGCAGATTCTGGTTGCTGCCTACTGCCTCCCATTGAGAAGTTCTTGCTTGCGAAGTTCTTCGAGTGCAGACGGCCCGTCAACAGCTATTAGTTCGCCTCTTTCAAAAGCATCGATGCGACCCTCGGACTCGGCCGCCCACCTAGCCTCAATCTCGTTGATGCGGGTTTCATCGAGACTTTCCCAGAGCAGATCGATCAACGACGCTCTTTCAGCGGGTTCGAGTTTTTCGATCTCGTTTTGAATGGATGCAAGGCTCATGTGCGAATGATTTACCTGAACTGTTTGCCTGTCAAGAGTAGGCAAAGGGCGGTACTGTCACAACCCCGAGCGGTAGCGAGGTGGATCAATCATTCAACGTGGTTACATACACTCGCATGAAACAAAGCCGACTCGGCAGCTAAGAACTCGTAACCTGAAACATCGAACCTTCGTTGACTGGTTCGGAGCAAAGGGGCCAGAATATCGGCGCCCGATCCACCCAAGATGAAACGTCAAATTTCACGTCTTAGTCCTGCAGCGGTGATTCTGGTCGGCTTCATCGTCGCTCTCGCACAACAACAACCAGCGCTGTCACCCATTGACCGCACACGGTTGGCTGAGGGTTTCAGGCTCGCCGATCAATTGGGCGATCGCCTTTGGACCGGGTGGAGCAAAGCGCCTTTTGCCGTCCTACTCGTAACGCCTGATTACGAATTTCTCATACGCCACCCGCAACCTGCGCCGGATTTCACCAAAATCGGTTACGACGATCGGCTCAAGAGTGATGTCTACTATCGCAGGCGAACACAGTCGCCGAATCTGCTGGCGACCTTTCCCGCTATTCGCGGAAGTATGGTGTCGACCATTGTGGTTGGTCAGGCGGAGAACACTCAGCCGAAAACCTCCACGCCCTGGATTGTCATGTTGCTGCATGAACATTTTCATCAGTTGCAGGACTCGCAACCAAACTTCTACACAGAGGTCAACGCCCTCAACCTGGCGCAGGGCGATCAGTCCGGCATGTGGATGTTGAATTACGCGTTCCCTTACGACCGCAAAGATGTTCAGGAGCAATTCGCTTTGACGAGCCAGTTGCTGGCCGCCGCGGCCGAGTCGTCAAAAGCCGAGCGGAAGAAGAACTTCCGCGAGTACCTCGCGGCCAGGGAGAAGTTTCAGTTGCTCCTGGCGGCGGACGATTACAAGTACTTCTCTTTCCAGTTTTGGAAGGAAGGAATTGCGCGCTATACGGAATATCGGATTGCTGCTTTGGCGGCAGCGAGATATCGGCCCAGCAAAGAATTTCTGGCGCTGGCGGATTACCGTTCGTTTGCTGACGTGGCGCAGACCACTTACGAACGCACTTTCCGGCAGTTACGCATGCAGAAGTTGAGCGAATCAAAACGAGAAGTAGTCTATTCATATGGCGCAGCAGAAGGACTGCTGCTGGACAAGATTAATCCTCAGTGGCGGAAACAATACTTTGTCCACAAATTCGATCTGCGGAAGTTTATGTCTTCACCTTAACGTGTCAGGACCGAAGACTATTGGAAATCGCAACTCTCAGCACGCGGCCGTTCGAGACAAGCTGGTGTAATCTGAATCAAAAGGAGATAGGGATGAACATCAGAGATTATTTGCTCGCTGAACTCGATCGCGAAGTCGATCGATCACGCCACGCGCTGGAGCAAGTACCCGAAGGCAAGTACGATTGGAAGCCGCACGATAAATCCATGGCCTTCGGCTATCTCGCCAATATGGTCGCGACGCTTCCGATGTGGATCATGATGCAGATCAATCAGGACGAACTCGACATCGCGCCGAAAGACGGCGGCAAATTCGAGATGAAGAAGCTCAACACAAGCGCCGAGTACATTGAAGCACTCGACAAAGCCGCGGCCGGTGCACGTGACGCCTTCACTAAAACCAACGACGAACATCTCAAGACAAACTGGCAGTTGAAGGCCGGCGGAAATGTCGTGGCGGAAGCACCGCGTTACGAAATGATCCAGGATACGTTTGGCCACTGGGCGCATCACCGCGGTCAGATGACTGTCTACCTGCGTCTGATGGGTGCGAAGGTGCCGGCGATTTACGGACCATCAGCGGACGATAAAGAATTTCGCTAAATCACCAACGTCGGAATCGTAGCCTCCTATTTTGACTTGGCGCGTCTTTGCGCCTTGGCGTCTTTGCGTGAAATGCTCTGTTGATTGTGACGTCTCACGCAAAGGCCCAGAGCCGCAAAGAAAGACCGCAAAGCAAAGACACCACTGACAGAATAATTCGGTTGCATTCACCGCCTGACTTTCGTATCTTGGCTTCGTTTCAGTTCTGCCGAGCGGGTAGCGGAACTTTCTCGATTCCAAACCATTTTGCCCTAAGCTTGTTTCGCGACGTTGTAGTATGTTCGGCAGTCGAAGGGGAAAGCGAAGCCAGCGCGTTCCAGCGTTTCTTTTCCAGACAGCAGCATGAGCGCTGAACAACTAATTCCGCTCGCCGAAGACGATCGACAAATTCTGAAGCGAAGGCGCAGTCGCGCTATGTTGCAGGCGCCACTGTTCGCAATTCTCGCCGTCGCTCTACTGGCGCTGTTGTTTGTCTTTCACTCGCTCTATTGTTTGGTCGCACTGCCGTTTTTTAGTCTGGTCTTGTTGGTGCGAACGCTGCTCGCCTTCCTCAGTTTTCGTTCGCTCTCGCGCGATTTGAAGGATGGGCAAAAACAGATCATCAGCGGCCCGGTCGAAGCTCAAAACATGGACGTGACGCGCAGCACGAGCCGCAGCGGCGTAGAAAGCTCCGCCTCCTATAGGTTTTGGATTCAAGTCAGGGGCAAGAAACTTACGGTCACTGAAGAGCAGTATTACCAATTCAAGAAAGGTGATCTGGCAGAGGCCTTCGTGGCGCCGAATTCAGGAATCGTGTTCGGCATTAACAAGGAAACTCTCAGACGACCGTTTGGTTAAGACCTTTGAGTCACGCTCTCGGATAGCATGAAGGAGAAACAAATGATACCTATCATTGGAGTTACCGGTCTCGTCATTGTTGGTCTCATCGCCTGGGCTGCCAATCGGGCAGTCAAGCAGAGCATGAGCAAAAAACTCGGCCGCGACGTGAAGGACCATGAAGTCACTTCACTATCCGCCTGGATGAAAGCTGACGACAAGAAGTAATCGTTCGCCAATTGCCTTCGCTCGCAACCAGAACACGCCTCAACAGATGCATTTGGCGCTCGTCGATAATCCACCACGAGTTCTTTTAATGAATACGTAATCTGATTAGGAGCAGAGAAATGAAACGACATCCATTGTTAATAGCTCTCGGCTTGGTGTTCACTCTGCAGTTTGGGGCTGCGTTCAAGTCTGGCGACAACCAGCGCACCGGAGCTTTTAATGGCCCAACGCACTCTATATCATCGGGAGGTCTGAAAATAGGTGAGTACGCGTGCTATGGCTCTGGCGGTCAAGTCCTGATCGGTCTCGGATTCAAAGTTCTCGCCGGGAATCGGTATACGGACCTCGACGGAAAAGAATCCGGCACCTTCCGTATCTCAGACGACACGGTGACATTCAGCGGCGGTCATTTGGATGGACAGGTCGGGAAAAACCTTCACGACTATAAGTTCAACATCAGCTCGGCATCGTGCGAGCCGTTCTAGTTTCAGGCGCGCGGATCTAACTCGGCGCTTGATCACGCAATTTATCGACCTTTCTTAAAGGATCTCAGAGAATGGCTACCTGCCCCACCTGCCAACGAACGTATCCCGACGATCAGGCATTCTGTCTGGATGACGGAACCAAACTGGTACGCGAACCTTCGCCCGGACCGGCAGAGCCGACGCTGGTTTCGTTTCAGCCCCCGCCAACGCTGCCACCAACATCGTATCAACCACAGCCAACCACCCAACCGGGGTGGACGCCACCGGTCCAGGCGCCACAGGCCGCCTGGACGCCCCCACCTCAGTCCCCTCCGCCATATCCGCCGGCCGCTGTTTCCGGAGGAAAACGCCGGATGGGAATCGCGACTATTGCTCTGGTGCTTGGCTTCGTCTGTCTGGCGTTAATGATTCACCTAATCGTCAGCATCTTCACTAGCCGCGGCGCGTTTATTCTCCCGGCGATGCCACGCATGATTTTCAGTCTCTATGGCCTTGAATTCTTTTTCGCGCTGGTGCTGGTCGGTCTGACCGTGGTGCTGGCAGCCATCGCCATCGCTCTTGCGTTCAGGCAACCGGCCGCGTATGCCGGCCGCGGACGTTCGCTGGCGGCAATTCTGATGAGCGTGCTGAGCACGATCATCGCCGTGTCGGCGTTTTCCATTGTCCGGGCGAGTTACTGGTCTTCGCGCAGCAGGAGCTACACGCCGCTCTATAGTTACACTCCGACTCCAACGCCGACACCGAAGGTTGAGAGCATCTATGCCAAAGATCTGATCAAGCCGACCATGGGCAGTTTCACGCTCATCAAGACGATGACGCGCGAAGATGTGCGGAAAGTGTCGAGCGGCGAAATGTTGACAGCTATTCAGCAAGCCAACGACGTGGCGGCGGGCGCGTATAGATCTTCTGACAGTCAGACGCTGTCTCTAATCGTATCTTCTTACCCCACGTCCAACCGGCCGGCCGATTTCGTCACTGTGATGGAACGATCAACCCAGGGCAGCGGCTTTAGAAGCACGCGCACTGTGCAGGCGACGAACGGCAAGCGGGTTGAAGCTGAATCAAACCGGGGGGACGGCCTCGTGGTTTGGAACAATGGTTTCTGGCTATTCATCGTGTGGGGACCGACTCTGCCCGACGCGGTCGCGCTCGCAGATGCGGTCGGCTACTAACGGCAGCGCCGGATCGGCGGCCCAGAGCCTTAGTTTCGACTTTGCGTAACTCTGCGCCTTAGCGCCTCTGCGTGAAAGCAAGTGTTTTGTATAGACAATTCACGCAAAGGTGGGAAGACGCAAAGAAAAACCGCAAAGTAAGACACCGCGTCCCGTCACCGCGGATCGAGCTTCGCTTCAGCCTAAGCTATAATTCCCTTTGCTGGACGCGCGATTAGGACGACTGTGGGAATCCACGTTGTCCGGAACGCGTCATCTAAGGCATGGTTTAGTCCACTCCCGGACGGCCAGATCACAAACAGTGGAGTATTTATGGCAGCGAAACCACCACTCAATCGTTTGAAATCCTACACTCCCGGCGCAATCGTCAGTGCGCCGGCGGGCGAACGCAAACACATCCTGCGCCGCTTCTGGTTCCCGGCGGTAATTCTTTTGGCTTTGGCCGCCGGCGGTCTGACCGGAATCATCGCCGCGTACCAGTTGAATTACTCGCAGGCCGCCAACGAAGTCGCAGCGCTCGCCACTTATCGGCCGAGCATCGTGACGCGGATCTACGCTGATGACGGCAAGACCGTGATTGGTGAGTTTGCCCTCGAAAAACGGATTCCGCTCAAGTACGACGAGATTCCGCCGGTGATGAAAAATGCCATCCTCGCCGTTGAGGATGCACGCTTCTACGATCACGTCGGTATCGATCCCATTCGCATCATTGGAGCTGCGTGGAAGAACCTCACCAGCGATAAAGTCGAGGGCGGATCAACGCTGACCCAGCAGCTCGCGAAAAATCTTTTCCTGACTCGCGAGCAGACTTACAAACGCAAATTCAACGAGTGGGTTTTGGCGCTTCAGATCGAACGCTATTACACCAAGAACCAAATCATGGAGCTGTACGCGAACCACATCTTTGTGGGTGCCAACGCGTATGGAGTTGAAGCGGGCGCGGAAACCTATTTTGGTAAGCAGGCCAAGGATTTGACACTGGAAGAAGCCGCCCTGCTGGCCGCGATTCCGAAAGCGCCCGGCGAGTATTCGCCGACTTCGAATGCGGCCAAAGCTAAAGAACGTCGCGATCTGGTCCTCGACCTAATGGCCAAGAATGGTTTCGCTTCGCAGGCGCAGGTCGACGCGGCCAAAACCAAACCGATACAGTTGGCAGACTCGGCTTACTATCAGCCGCCTCAGGCAACCGATCCGGCCTTTGATTATCCCGTCGAATACATTCGCCAGGATCTCGAAGACAAGTACACGACCCGCGTCGCGCAAACCGGCCTGGCAGTCTATTCAACTATCAATGTGGCCGCTCAGAAAAAAACTTACGAAATTCTGCGCGCCGGCCTGCGTGGGTACGACAAATCGCACGCCGGCTGGCGTTCTTCGTATCAGGTGATTGCCACTTCATCGAGCAACGGTGTGCCGACCCAGCAGGAACTCGCCGGCTACAAGTATCCTGACTGGTATCGCGGTGATTACACGCCCGGCCGCTACCTTACAGGCCTGGTCATGAAAGTCGATTCAGCGCGCGATGAAGCCACCGTCCGCTTTGGGAATTACACGGCGACGGTCACCGGCGCGGATATGGGTTGGGGGCATCGCTCGCCCCGTGGCGAATTTAAGCCGGGGTATTTGCCTGAGTTCGTGATTCGCGAAGAAGATAAGAAAGAGCGCCGGCTGAAAGTCGAGTTGACTCAGGTGCCGGCGATCGAGGGCGCCATGATGACTCTCAACGCGAAGACCGGCGAGATGGTCACCATGGTCGGCGGTTATGACTTTCAAAGAAACAAATTCAATAACGCCGTGCAGGCATATCGCCAAACCGGATCTGCATTCAAGCCCTTCATCTACAGCGCGGCCATCGAGTGGGGCATGACGCCGGACACCACTGTGAGCGGCGCGCCTATCAACATTAACGGTTGGCAGCCACACAATTACAACGGCTCAACCAGTAACGGGGACTTGCCTTTGAAGACGGCGCTCGCCCAGTCGATGAATATTCCCGCCGTCCACCTGCTGCAAACTGTCGGCATTCAGACGGGCGCGCAGATGGTGCGCCGCTTTGGAATCAAAGTGCCGATGGCGCCCTATCTTCCGTCGGCTCTCGGGGCCACTGAAGTGCCGCTCGATCAGATGGTCTCGGCTTACTCGGCTTTTCCGAACAAAGGCATCCGCGTCGAGCCGCACATGATCCGCAAGGTCGTCGATCGCGACGGCGCGGTCATGGAAGAATGGGAGAAGACGACCTATAAAGTTTTCAGCGAGTACGTCGCGCTGACGATGGTTTCGATGATGCGCGGCGTGATTCAGGGTGGCACCGCATCGGCCGCGAGTTCGCTGGGCGTGCCGCTCGCAGGCAAGACCGGCACCGTAAACGATCACACCGACGTCTGGTTCCTTGGCTATACCCCGACGTTCGTGACGGGCACGTGGATGGGTTATCCGGGCCGCAAGAAACCGCTCGGCAACGACATGACCGGCGCCCATGGCGCGTTGCCAATGTTCATCGATTTCATGCGCGATTTTCTGAAGGACAGGCCGAAGGAAGATTTCCCGAAAGCGCCATCGATGCCCGAAGACATGAAGGAGATGTACAAGCAGCGGCAGCGCGAACTGGCGCTCGAGCGGGCGCAGATGAGCGTCGACGAGGAAGATAAGAAGACCGACGAGAACACCATTACTACTCCGAGCACTGAAACGGAGCCGCGTCTTGAAGACGGTACTGTCGCGCCGAAGATCGACGCGCCGAGTGAGCCGCGACCCAAAGTAGAAAAAGTTGAGCCGGCGCCGGTCGCAACTCCCCCGCAGACGCGGCCGCGCGAGGCTGAGCCCAACAAGAAAAAGGGCAAGAAAGGCGACGACGGCCCGCCGGGATAGTTCGTTGGAGCGCGCTTACACGAGCGCGCTGACTGGAGCGCGGGCATCGTTGCCCGCCTGAGCGCGCAGCGCGAAGCAGTGTTTGGAGTTCCGCCTTAAGGCGGCCGCGTAAACGCAGAACTCCGAACCAAAGCGCCTAGGCCGCCGCGCTCTTCACAAACTTCGCATTGAGCTTAATATCAACTCCCGCCAGCGCCTGCGACACCGGGCAATTCTTCTTCGCGCTTTCAGCAGCATCCAGGAACGTCTGCTCGTCAATCCCCGGCACTTCGCCCTCGGTGTCGAGTTCGATCGTCGTAATCTTGAATCCTTCCCCCACCTTCTCGAGACTCACACTCGCATTGGTGCTTATCCGTGTCGGATTGTGACCGGCTTTAGCCAATCCCGCCGCGAGGGCCATCGAAAAACATCCGGCGTGGGCTGCGCCGATCAACTCTTCCGGATTGGTACCTGTGCCCTCTTCAAATCGCGACGCGAAAGAATACTGACCTTCAAAAGCGCCACTGCCTAATTTGACCTTGCCCTTCCCTTCTCTGAGCGTACCTTCCCAAACCGCGCTTGCTGTGCGTTTCGCCATATTCCTTCTCCCTTGTTGAATTAGTTTTGAATGATTGTAACAGCTGGGTGCGCGAACGTCCTCGTCCGCATCGCCGGCGGATGATAACCCGAACGTGAGCGATGCCATCAAGCCGTTCACTATGTTCAAATCTGAACTTATTACTCATACGTGCTATACTCGCTAACAAGGACGGCCAAGACATCACAAATCACCAAATCACAATCCGTTTTGACGCTCCTTCGGAACTACTATTTGAAGCGAACGCCTAGGGCGGAAAGTGAGCAGCAATGTCCAGCAAAAAACCGAAACCATTTACCTACAGATTCGTTGATGACGGCCCCAATCTCCTTCTGGAGCTGACCAACGCGACGCAGCAAACACTCAAACGCGTTGAGATTCTGACAATTTTCCTGAAGAACGATAAGAGTGCAGCGACCGGGCCGGCGCAGGTCCACATTCGTTTTGACGGCGTCGAGAGCATCCTGCCGGCAGAAAAGTCAGTCTTTTCGCATACGACTTTGATTAACGGTCGAGTCACGGAAGACGACCGCGAACAACTCGCGCGCTTGCAACACGTCGAAGGCGCGCCGAATCCTTACCTCCTCGATATTTCCTGGCAGGACGCTGAAGGCCGGACCCGCTTTCAACGCATTCCCGTCGGGCATTGAGTCCCATGGGAGCGCGGGCATCCCTGCCCGCATTGAGCGCGCAGCGCGAACCGTGCCATCGGGCTATTCGCATTGCGTGAAAATTCCTGCCATCAGAATTTGGTTTCACGCCAGGCCGAAGGCGGCAAGACTCGCACACTTATCTTCATCCGCATACAAAAAAGCCCTCGGCGAATTACTCCGCCGAAGGCTTTGGTGAGAAGCGATAAGCGCTAATTAATAGCGCGAACCGTTGAAGCCACCACCGCCGCCGCGATTTTCGCGGGGCTTGGCCTCGTTCACTTTTAGTGCGCGTCCGCCCACTTCCTTACCGTTGAATTGCGCGACGGCCGCCGCGCCTTCTTCTTTGGTTTGCATTTCAACGAAGCCGAAGCCGCGTGAACGACCCGTTTCGCGATCTTCGATCAAGTTGACGCTCTCGACGGTGCCCGCTTGCGCGAACAGAGTTTGCAGGTCGGCGGTTGTCGTTTCAAACGCGAGATTGCCGACATAAAGTTTCATAGACATTTATTCTTTACCTTTTCCCTTATGGGAACCAACAGAAGCTCAAAGCTTCCCAATTCTCCAAGGTTTCACGATCCAACAGAGAGAAGCCTTGGCATTCTAACTGGGGTTTGAGCTGTGGAAATCAGTTGATCTGGAAAAGTGCCAGAGGAGCTGAGAGCAGAGCAAGCTCGACTTTGTTCACTACGACCCTACGCTAATAGCGCCTATATGTCAACGGCGAGATATATCTTGCGAGGGCAATATGCATTGGGAGCGCTGCCTGTTACCCCCCGAAGTATCAGCCACACACGCCGCAATCAGGCGTGGCTCCGCGAACGAGATCGCGCCGTGCGGCTGGTATCGATCAAATCCTCGGTGCTCCAGTGGTTGGTTTGACCGCTCCAGCGCAGATTCCCCTCCGCATCAGATTCAAAGGCGTGTGGCCCAAAGACTTCCCACTCTTTCGGCGTATAGAAAACATAACCGCCTCGGAAAACCGCATGCACGACGAACTCCCGGCCGTCAGACAGAGCATAAATCCCACGCTCTCTTAATTTGTGCATCACTTCTGTCTTTAGTGGAGGAGAAGGCTCTCCCCCAAAGTAGATGATCGGAACAGGGGAATCGCGGAAAGAGGGCGCCTGCGCCCGCTGCACCATCTGCAAGCGCTTACGCTGCATGAGCAGCCGCGATCTTGTGGAATGTCGAGTTGGAAACAGTTGCGGTTCCCACCCTCGGCGCTCCCGCTACGACTGTCTGCAGGGACTTCATTACCGCGGGATAACCCTTGCGGCTGTAGGCCTCCGCATCAGCCTGCGTCTCCCAGAAGCTGTTACCGACAGCTTCGGTGAGATCCGGAGAGATAAAGACAATCTCATCCAGAAATCCCTTCTGCTTGCGCAGCATTGGAATTACGTCCGTCTCAACCAGGCGGGTAAATTCCGGGGCAGCCTTTGCTTTGAGTCTAACTACTACGTGACGAGCGAACATACCTATGCTCCTGTGGTTTTAAGCTACTTGGTCAGATGATCTGGTTGATTCCAGAGGAGCCTGAGAAGGAGTGAGCTGGACTCGGTTCGCAATCACACTATGCTAATAGTGGGTATATGTCAAAGGCAGCATATATTTTGCATGAGCAATATGCAGCATGATGCTGCGAGCACGGACGTCAGGGCCCGCACGTGAGGTCAGTACCGGGAGCATCCTTCTCCTCTCCCTTTGGGAGAGGTTGGGTGAGGGTCCCGACTCGTCGGGATAGCGACCGGGTTGATCGAGAACAGTGCAGTAGCCCGACCGTAAGGGAGGGCGTGCCAATGCCACTCTCGGTACGGGTCTCACGCTGAAAGCGTGAAATAAGATAGCCTGGGGGAAGTCCCGACTTGTCGGGACGCCACCCCAGGATCATGATCCCATTTGAGAACCAGAGCCCGCTATAGCGGGCGAGAAACTTTGGAGTGCGGTGACTTGTCACCGCTTTGGATCGTTTGGAGTTCCGCCTTCAGGCGGCATAACCGCATTAACGCGGAACTCCAAAACACAACGCCGGCTTCACCCTTTTCACGATTTACTTCTTTCACCGTGCTTCACAAACTTCATCGCCACGCCATTCATGCAATAACGCAGTCCCGTAGGCTTTGGCCCATCATCGAACACATGGCCCAGGTGGCCATCGCAACGCGCGCACGCAACTTCGGTGCGAACCATGCCGACGCTCTTATCGACTTCTTCGATAATGTTGTCTTTCTTGATGGGCGCCCAGAAACTTGGCCAACCGGTCCCCGAATCAAACTTCTGCTCCGAACTGAACAGCGGCAGTTCGCACGCCGCGCACAGGAATGTGCCGTTGTCGTGAATGTCATTCAGCGGGCTCGTGAAGGCATATTCAGTTCCCTTCTGCCGTAGAACGTTGTACTGCTCGGGCGTGAGCTGCGCTTTCCACTCTGCATCACTCTTAATCACTTTTTTGATTCCTTTGGATTTAGTTCCCTCTCCCTTTGGGAGAGGACTAGGGTGAGGGCCTACCGCCTCGCGCGTAGATGGATTTATTCCCTCTCCCCCTGGGAGAGGGTTAGGGTGAGGGCCTACCGCCAACACTCCGCCCAATATTCTTTCGTTGGGCTGCGCCCAAATCGGCAGCCTCGACAAAAGCGCGACCCCACCCACGGCAATTGAAGATGAGATAAAGAAACGTCGGTTCATACAGCCTCCATGATATCGAGTGTTCTTGCCCCAACCAAATTACGCGCGCGATGGCGTCACTACCGGGAGCTGATCGATTCCCTCTCCTTTGGGAGAGGGTTAGGGTGAGGGTCCCGACCTTGTCGGGATAGCGACCCGGTTGATTTGGGTGCGCGGGCATCCAAGGTCAACAATTTTTCATCTTGTCGCTGGAAGGCGAACTGTTGACCAGCGATTGCGCGAAGCGGACGGGCCAAAACACTTGACCTCCCCCAAACATTCGATAGAATGCGCAAACTTGGAGGTTCAAATGCGAAGGCTGATTTCCCTACTCTTGCTGCTGATAGTTCTCAGTTGGTGTTTACCCCAATCATTCGCGCAACCGCGGCGACGAAAACGGAATGCGGTATTCGGCGGCGGAGCTTCAACTGGCGCCCGTCAACGTCACCGACGGCGAACTTCGCGCCGTGGTTTAGGAACCCGCAGGCGCCGTGATGTTTATGGCGGCGGTTCAGGTGTCGATATCGTGCGTCGCAAGAAAGCGATCGGCGCCGGAGGCGCGGGCACACATCGCCGCCGCCGCCGCCGCGGCAGATGAGACCAGCCGAACTCACGCCGCCGGCTTTCCGCGTCTGACCTGCACTCGTTGGACATCCGTGAACACGCCGAAGAATCCCATGTAGCGCGTCCGACTCCATGATCGCCTGTGAGAGCTGTAGACTCGATCCGGTTGGACTTCGTAAAGAATCGTAAAGGGAAAACCGGAAACTAGCCCGCTTAGCGGGCGACAGAATCTTGCCTTTCATCACCTGGCGACTTACCATCACACCGATGTCTCAAGCATTACCAATTCCACCGCCCGGATTTGACGCTCTCTCCGTCGATGAGCAAATTGACTACGTTCAATCTCTTTGGGATCACATCGCAGCTCAGCCTGAGCAAGTTCCCGTCCCCGATTGGCACCGAGAGATTTTGGCTGAACGTTTAGCGGCCCATCGAGCAAACCAAAATCAGGGCAAGGACTGGGAAGAATTTGAGAAGGATCTCACCGCAGAACTAAGCGAACGGACAACGTAATGAAGCGTCGCACCTTCGTCCGCCCGGAGGCGCAAACCGACATCAAAGAAGCCGCGCGGTGGTACTAAGACCACGAGACAGGCTTAGGCCTTCGATTCCTCCGCGAAATTCGCACGGCACTCGAACACATCACCGACAATCCGCTCATGTTTCCGATTATTGAAGAAGACGTGCAACGGACTCTGCTTCACAAGTTTCCGTATTCGATCTATTTCGTGAACGAACCGGCAGCCATCGCCATTATCGCAGTCCTTCATCAACACCGCCGACCTGATACGTGGAAATCTCGTCGATAGCCGGGGCAGTAGCCCGCGTGATCGTGCGCGACAATCTGGTGAAGATTGTTATCGACGCTCCCGACTCGCTGAGTAATCGTCGCTGGATGAAACAATACAAAGACCGCTGGCGATCAAAACTTGAACAAACCGAATTGTGGATGGGAGTTACGCCGTTGAAGTTGAGTAGCGACTCTTCATAAGCGTGCGCAAATCGCAAACATCGCAGCGCGGACCCCTCGTCTTTTTATCTCAAACCGGTTATCAAAGAAGCGCGGCCATTCGAGTTTACAGACCCAGCGAATCTCGTAACGCGCGATCGACTTCGGACGTGTCTGGGAGCGCTCCGGGCCTTCGATCAATTTCACTCTCGCGAACGGTCGCAAGGTTATCCATCATTACAACTGAATCCATCAGAACCCCTGCCTGTTTACCTTGAGGTGAATTCAGCAACAGCCTGACACGGCTTGGATAACGGCGCGAGCCATGTTGCTCGTGATCATAGCGATGATTGTCTGAGGTTATCCGGTTGCGAGATTGTCGGCTTGAACAATGAGAGCAGGACGGCGTTTGGCGGTGCGAAGGTTTGAGTCAGGAAACAGCACGAGCACTATGTCGCCGCGCTTATAGTGCATCGTACGCCCCCATCTCTGGACGCTCCCAATCTTCCGCGAACGTTGCCAGACGCGCGCGCAAATTCGCGGCGTCAGCTTCGTCCATTCCCCGTTCGGCCAAATCAACCGAGCCTTCTGGAACAAACGTAACGATCACCCGCGCCTCGTCAACATCTGGAGTTTCGAGCAACTCAATCTTGCCGTGTTTGTAGATGCCTTCGATGGATTTTGGATTAGTGGCCATTGAGTTCTTTATAGCACCCCACACTAATCGCTGCAATGAGTTGTAGTCCGCGTCGGCGACGAGCAGTAGCCCAACCGTGAGGGAGGGCGTCCGCGTCAGCGGACGAATGAAAGTAGCCCAGGCTTTCAAGCCTGGGTTAACGATTGATATTTGATACATGAGCCCGCTTTAGCGGGCGACAGACTTTAGCGTCCGTTTCACGGATTCGAAATGTTGATTCGCTTGTGATCCCACCCATGAATCGGTGGGCTATTGCCAGTCGTCCGCTGGTACGGACTCTTTCGCGAACTGCTGTAGCCGCAACGAAATCTAAAACTAACTGAACCAATTTAAGAGTATAATGCGCGTCGATACTCTGAAATTCCATTAGTCCTTACCAGGAGAACCCAGATGGCGAATAAACTTGATGATTTGGATGCTGTTCGCACAATTGTCGAAACTTTGCAGCCATTCGAGAAAGTTGATCAAGAGCGGATTCTTAGGTGGGTTCGAGAGAAACTCGGCTTGCAGCAACATCCCACCGAAAAACAAAACGCGTCGCATCGTGAACCTGAACCTAAGGATAAACCTGGAGGCGGCGCTTCCGCTCGCAGCATCCGTGAATTTGTCGCTGAAAAGAGTCCGCGCAGTGACAATCAGTTTGCTGCAACAGTAGCTTATTACTATCGGTTCGAAGCCCCCGATAGCGAACACAAGGATTCAATTAGCGCTAATGATCTCCAGGAAGCGTGTCGCCAAGCCGGTCGACCACGACTAGGCGATCCGGGCAAGACATTACGTAACGCACATGGTGTCGGGCTGTTGGATAAGGCAGGCGAGGCTGGGGCTTTTAGGATTAACACAGTAGGGGAGAATCTCGTTGCAATGACACTGCCGAGCGGTGATAAGGTCGTTGCTGCTCGCCAACGGCGGTCATCAAAGAAGCAAGCCGCAAGACGTTCCGGAAAGTAGAGACTATGAACTCAGCGCACGCCGCCGTTGATTTAGCAATTTCCCAAATCGATCGACTAAGAAAAACCCTTCGCAAATCAGCGAGCCGCCAAGTCCAATCGAATGACGAACGCGCGCTAATCAAAGCTACAGCGTTAGCATGGTTCAATGAACATCGTCCGACAATCCTGAGCACTGTCGACAAGGATACACTTTTCGAGATTGATGACGATTTTCGAATACTGATCTCATCCACTGATCGGGCTTGCGCACGAAGCACATATTTCGATGCCTTGACCACGCTTCGAAGGCTTCTCAGCGATCTTCGCCTTGAGACACTTATCCCTTCATCATCTCCACCCACAGCAACGGTTGATACGCCGCCTGATTTCAGCAAACTTGTCACCAATCCTCAGATGACGGAAATACTGGAGAGGCGCTGGCGAGAGTGCGCGCGCTGCATAGAAGCCGAAGCCAATCTTGCGGCAATAGTAATGATTGGCGGCCTGCTCGAAGCGCTCCTTCTGGCGCGAGTTAATAGAGAACCGTCAAAAGGTCAGGTGTTCAAAGCTTCAACTGCGCCGAAAGATAAAACTACGCGGAAAACGCTGCCGCTCAACGAGTGGACTCTGAAGCATTACATTGACGTTGCTCATGAACTGAAGTGGATTTCACAATCGGCCAGGGATGTAGGCGCAGTAATGCGCGACTATCGCAATTACATTCATCCGTACAAAGAACTGTCACACGGGGTCAAGATTGGACCCGATGACGCTGCAATGTTCTGGGAAATATCGAAGAGTATTACGCGACAGCTGCTGCGCTAGGTCAATTCTTATGACCCTGTTTGGCAAATTCTTTGCGCAGAGTACCAATTTTCTTATCGCTACGCGCGTTGCTGCCATCTGGGTTTCTAATTGCATCTTTCAGCCCCAGTCGCTTTTCAGCGCTCTTAACTGAAGAATCCGATCTGATTTTCCGTGCCATAGCTTCCCTCCTTGAAGAAATCCCTTATTGAAATCTCACTTACACTTGCTGTACCCACAATCCCGACAAAAATCACACCCACTCGCATGCTCTAACTGGCCGTGGCATTCAGGGCAGGTGCTGATCATTGTAGACATGATCGCGCCGACGACATGCTGTGTTCCCGAGGACTGAGGGCTGGTGGCTGCAACGGACGAAGACTGAGGCAGTCCGGAGGACTGCGTACCAGACTGCGTACCGAGCGACGCCTGAGTCTTCAACGCCCGCGCCGAATCGGGATGGCCCTTCAACCGACGGTTGGTGATCATGAGGCATTCGGCGACGGCTTGTTCGGGTGACGTCAGCAGGCGCTCGTTGAACCAGACGGCGTGCGTGCCCGTCACTTTGTTCAAGCTGTAAGAAACTTCCGCGGCGTCGAATCCGCCGCGCAGCATCTTTGAAGCCAGCATGCCCACGCCGCCGCTGATGGGGCCGGTGGCAAAGACTTCCTGAATCATCTGATCGTCGTGATTGACGGTGACGTAGAGGTTCTGTCCGTCGAACGGAATGCGCCAGGTCGCGCCGCGAAGTTCGCGCGGACGTTCGAGCCGAATTGCGCCCTGCTTGCGCGCCGCGGCTTCTGCTTCCGCCAGGCGTCGCGCGCGGCTTCATTCTCTGATTCCGCCCGACCCTCCGGCACAACCGCAGAGTCTGAAGTCTGGAGTCCGGAGTCTGGAGTCGATTCGATAATCGTGGTTGTGGTAACAACTGTCGGAGTCTCTGTGCTTACTTTCTGTCTTCATGGAAGTTAACACCTGATTTTCGCGCGAGCCGTCGCGATAGTAACTCACGGCTTTGCAGCCAAGCTGACGTGCTAGACGATAGAGATGATCGACCGATTCGATCGTGTCGTTGACCGCGCCGTTGCAGGTCTTCGACACGCTGTTATCGACATTGCGTTGCGCGGCGGCGAGCACATGCACGTGCTGCTCGGCGCTGATCGACATCGCCGAAATGAAATAGCCGGGCAGCTCGTGTTCATGCTCGACGACATAACTGGCGGCCGCATCGATCGAATCCTGATCGGTTTGATCGACATCCAGGCCCAGCGCCTGCGCGGCGAGGGTGTGAACGTACGTGCGCGTGCCGAGAGTGTCCTTGCGCACGTACGCCCATGAGAAGTTGGGTTCAACTCCCGACGACGTTTCTGCCACCAGGGAAATCGTGCCTGTAGGAGCTATCGTCGTTACTTCATAGTTACGCGGGGTGAGCGGAACTTCACGTGAGATGCCAATTTCGTTGTAGAGAAAGTCGGCGTAGGCTTCGCGGTTCGCTTCAAGCTCAGGAAACACGCCACGCTCGGCGCCGAGACGAAGACTTTCGGTCCAGGCTTCGCGGCGAATAAAGCCCATCACTTCGTCCATCAAATCGATTGACGCAGGCGAGCCGTAAGTGATCTTCAGATTCAGACAAAGGTCGGCAAAGCCCATGATGCCCAGGCCCACGGGACGCGTGCGCTTCACCACATCATTGATTTCCGGCAGCGGCCAGGCGCAGGTGTCGATGACGTTGTCGAGGAAGCGCGTGGTCCAGTGCGTAACTTCGGCGAGGCGATCCCAATCGAGACGGTTTTCGCGATCGTAAAACTTGTTCACATCGATCGAGCCGAGATTGCACGAGTTCGCAAAGTGCAGGAACTGCTCGCCGCAGGGATTGCTCGCCATGATCGGCCCCATCGAGTTCATCATGTGATTGTGACGATTGACTTCGTCGATGAAGGCGATGCCCGGCTCGGCGTACTTATGAGCACTGGCAATGATGCGATTCCAGATGTCCGGCGCGTAGACAATCCCGGCGCGGGCGGCTCTTCAATCAGCGCGTCGGAAAGATCGGCGGTATCGAATGCTTCTTTGTCGCGGAAAGTAACGGTCGAACCGTCCGGCCGGCGATAGACGACGTAGTTGCGGCCGGTAACCGGATCGAAAACCGGATCGTTCCACGGCTCGCCGTCAAACTCGAGTTGATACCACTCGTTGCTGATCGACGGCTTCGAGGAACTTGTCAGTGACGTTGACTGAGATATTGAAGTTCGTCAGCGAGTGCTGATCGTTCTTCGCGTGAATGAAGCGCAGAACGTCCGGATGCGTCACCCGCATCATGCCCATGTTCGCGCCACGCCGCACGCCACCCTGCTTCACGGTGTCGGTCGTCGTATTGAAGATGTTCATGAACGACACCGGACCGCTGGCCACGCCATGCGTTGAGCTGCACCATTGAACCGCTGGGACGAAGTTTTTCAAAAGTGAAGCCGGTGCCGCCGCCGGTCTGATGAATAATCGCGGCGTCAGTCGCGGTCTTCATGATGCCGGCGATCGAATCCGGCACATCGAGCACGAAGCACGCGGCCAGTTGGCCATTCGGTTTGCCCGCGTTCACCAGGCACGGCGTATTCGGCACGAACTCGCGCGCCGACATGATGTCGGTACATGCGCGTTGTAGAACTGGTCGCGCTCCGCCGGATCAGTCTCAGCGACGGAGACGTGGGCAACGACGCGGGCTACGATGTCGTTCCATTCTTCGATCGAATTCCCCTGGGCGTCTTTCAGCGAGTAACGTTTGGCGATGACCCGGCGCGCGTTCAAACCAAGCGGCGTCACGGGCGCTTGAAGGAAACGATGGATTCGGAGATTTCAGTTTTGAGACACCTTCGTCATCTTCGCACCACTCGCTGATTTCATTAGTTTACCTTTCCCGCGCGGAGACCGCACGCGAGGCGAAATTTGGGGAATAAAATACCGGGACGACTCATGATCGCCTTCAAGAAAACTGATTTGTTTTGCAGATACTACGGTCGGTTTTGCGAAGTCACTACCACACTTGCGGAGTCGGGTTTGGAGCCCTTCTGCCGCCGCCGCCAGCCGTCACAACCAAAGCAGGACGCACTATACTCCTGAGTTTCGGGGATGTCAATATGTTGTGGTGACTTTTTTTTTCAACACGATAGAGTGGGTTTTCTGAGGCATTACTTGAAGGTTAAGTGAAGGCAAATCAGGCCGTTGCGGGGCGAGTAGCCCGACCGTGAGCGAGGGGGTTATCAATGTATGTCGCTCCGCCCTCCCGCACGGTCGGGCTACTGCCGGGAACCACTCGAGAGCAGCAGATCAAGTTCGCGATTTTGGTTGTCGAGCATGCCGAAGGTGTCGGCGGTTTCTTCCAGCATCTGCCGCGTCATCGCGATCGAGTCGCTTAGCTCTTCGAAGTGCAAGGCTGAGACGCGTTCCGGAGTTGGCAACGTCACCACTTGATCGTTGACCAGGCCAAAGAAGTTTTCGATCGATTGCAATTGGCCTTCGACCATGCGCACCGATCGCTCCAAATCATTGAAAGGCGGCGACGCGCCGTCTGAGGATCTCGGCGTTCGCTTGTTGAATGCGCTTCTGTCGATCGTCGGTTGCGGTCTGGACCGCATGCTCTGCCTGCTTCAGTTGATTCTGGACCGCCTGGCGGTTGGTCGATCGCAGGTGATGTTTGCGCCGGCGGTAAACGTCGAGCAGATCGACAAAGTCTTCCCAACGCTGATCGAGCGTTTGCAGATTCATGGGAACCTGTTTGCTGTTCGTGAATTTCTTGTAGTTGGAATAAATCTGGTTCTTCATCCAACGCAGGTACTCGACAGCTTCACGTTCACGCGGATCGAACGCTTTGATGACAGCTTCACGCTGTGCTTCGCGCAGCTTCCGGGACCGCTCTTTCTCCCGCCGTTCAACCAGGCGACGATAGATCGGGCTGGCCGGAATGACCGCGAGGTAGATAGTCTCAGCTCCCATCGCCAGCGAGCAGCGGCGTCACGTCCTGAAAGAACGCCGCGCCAATGGCAAAACCGGCCATACCCCAAAAATTGATCGGCTCCTTGAAGGCCTCTTTTACGTACCGAAAATCGATTTTGGGGAATTCCATGAAAACGTATCGTATAAGTATGTGAGCCCTCCCTCACGGTCAGGCTATTGCCCCGCTTCATTTCAGAGTTCCGCATTCATGCGGCCGGAGTATCGCGGAACTCCTAAACCTTTACCGCTTGAAGGCGGAACTCCAAACAGCTCTCAGGTTCGCGGCGTGGTTTCTCCCTGCGCCGGCAACGCCTGGGGCGAGCCGGACTCGCTGCTGCCGCTGGGCAGCAATCCCATCTCGCGTTTGTACGCGAGCAGTTTGTCCTGCAACTGCATGTCCATCGCTTCCCGTTCAATCTCCTGCATCTGGTTATCTACAGAGGTCGAGCCTAACTGCATTCGGGCTTCTGCGGCGGCGGCGCGGCGATCAATCTTGTCGCGCATCTCGTCGAAAGTCGAAGCATCGTCGCCAATCTGAAACGAGGCCATGGTTTGCGCGAGTTGTTCCTGGAGTTTGGCCTGCTTCGACTGGTTGATGAGCTGCATGGCTTCGGCCGTGCGACGCTGCATCTGCAGCATGTAGTTGTCGCGCGCCTTCAGCGCCTGCTTTGATGCCAGTTGTGAATGTTCGTATTGGTGGACGGTCCGCTGCAAATCAACCTGGGCCTGTTGGAGCTGGCCAATGTAAGCAGTCGCGATATCGTCGCGACCCATCTTCACTGAAGCCTTAATCTTCGAATCCAGATCGACCACCTGCGACTCGAGCCGCTCTTTATTCTTGCCGAGCAGCTTTTCCGTGGCCATAACCTGGGCCACAGAGTTGTTCAGGTCCGGGATTCGATCGCGCATGTCGCGAATCGTCTGTTGCAAGATCAACTCAGGATCTTCAGTTGCCTCGACGATGCCACCGAACAGCGCGCGCATCGAACGCTTTATCCTAGTCCACACTCCCATTTCATCCTCCGGCTAGTTTCAGATTCGCAGATCGGATAAGTTCACACAGCGGTCGTCGAAAAGCACACCATGAATTGTACGAAAGAGCTGGGCGCACGGTTGCATTTTCGAGCGAATTGCCGGCGAGTATAACAGAGAGAAAGCAGTAAACAGTAGGCAGACCGCCGAACGGGGAGGAGCGCCTAGGCGGTCGTTTTTGCGTCGCGAACCGCGGATTTGCCGATATCACGCCGAAAGTGCAGGCCGTCCCATTGAATCTCAGAAACCGCACTGTAACAGCGCCCGAGCGCCCGATCGAGCGTTTCGCCGGTCGCGGTCACACCCAGGACCCGGCCGCCGGCTGTGCGCCATTCTCCGTTTTGGCCACGGGAACTCGCGGCATGAAAGATGGCCACGTGTTCGTGCTGTTCGGCAACATCCAATCCGCGGATGACATCGCCAGTTTCGGCTTTGGCTGGATAGCCGCGCGAAGCGAGCACCACACAGGCAGAGGCTTCAGTTGACCACTCGATTTGAATCTCTCCCAAACGGACTTCGCCTATTGCCTGAAATATCTGCGCGAGATCCGTCTTCAGACGTACGAGTATGGCCTGAGTTTCCGGATCGCCAAATCGCACGTTGTACTCCAGTACCCGAGGTCCGTCGGCGGTCAGCATCAGACCAATAAACAAGATGCCGCGGAAGGGCATGCCTTCAGCTCTGCATCCCTGCAAGGTGGGCTGAACGACCTCGCGAATAATCTGATCGCGAACGGCATCGTCTAGAACACTGCGGTCCGTGATTGAGCCCATACCGCCGGTGTTGGGCCCGGTGTCGTGGTCACCGACACGTTTGTGATCGCGCGCCGCCGGCATCAAACGAAAATCCTTCCCGTCTGCGAACAACAGCAGAGAAACTTCCTGCCCCATTAGTGCTTCTTCGACAATGATTCTGCGCGCAGCATCTGCGCCCACGGCGCCGCCGGCCAGGTCGGCCAACGCTGCAAAGGCCGCCGGGCGATCGGCCGCGACGTAAACTCCTTTGCCCGCAGCTAAGCCATCAGCTTTGATTACCACGGCTGTGCGCTCGTCGCCGAACTCACCGCCGGCGAGAACGTCCCGGGCTTCATCAGTCGATTCCACCACCCGATAACGCGCCGTCGGAATTGAGTGCCTGTGCATAAAGTCTTTGGCGAAGGCTTTGCTCGATTCCAGTTGCGCGGCTTTTCTTGGCGGTCCGACAATTCGCAGCTGTTGCTGTTCAAAAAGGTCGACGATGCCGTCAGCCAAAGGCGCTTCAGGACCAACCATGGTCAGGTCGATTTTGTTTTCGGCCGCGAACCTGGCGAGTCCGTCCAGATCGCTGACGGGTAGGGGGACGCATTCGGCAAGCTGCGCAATTCCTGCGTTACCGGGCGCGCAAAATAGCTCGAGCGGGGCAGACGACGTTCGCCGCAGTGCCCAACAAAGAGCATGTTCCCGGCCACCTGATCCAACTACCAGAATCTTCATAATGAAGGTAAGCGCCTTAGCAACGAGCGAGTCTTGTAATGGGGAAAATGATTTGCACAATATCGCCGAAAAGTGCTTGACAGGGCATGATCATAGTCATATAAGTGCACCCACTGTTGGCTGCCCCGTGACCGCCTTTTGCTCACGTAGTTTAATTTTTCGCAGCCTCCTCGTACAGATATCCGCGCTCCTACTTACGGGGCTCCCTTGCAATCAAATCCGGGGAGGAGAACCAACATGTCAGAGCATCGCGTCGCAGTTAACAGCACAGAGCAGCCGTCGGAATATCAGGACCGAACCATTGCGTGTGTTGATTGCGGCGGCGATTTCATATGGACTGTCGGTGAGCAAGTTTTCTTTCATGACAAGGGCTTGCAGAACGAGCCGAAGCGTTGCAAACCATGCAAGCAGGCGAAAAACGATCGGCTCGCGGCTATTTCCGCCGCCCAGTCCGCCGGCGTCAAACAACGAATTGAGGTTACCGTAACCTGCGCCCAGTGCCAGGAACAAACTACCGTTCCCTTCTATCCTTCCCAGGGCCGTCCCGTTTACTGCCGTGCTTGCTTTCTCGCCTCACGATCGATGACCGCATCAGCCGGCGCTTAATGCTCCAGGTGATAAGGAACGTTCGTCACGACTACGCCTTTCTTGAAGAGCAAGGCGCCCTTAAGGAAGAGCGTGTTCTGGTTGTGCAGAAGGTTCTGCCACCATCGGGCGGGTACAAATTCCGGAAGTACAATCGTGATTATCACTCCCGGCGAGCTGCGCCGCACGCGATCCACATAATTGAATAGCGGCCGGCCCAACGAACGGTACGGCGAAGCCACCACCACCAGATTTACTCCCGACCCCCATTGCTGCCACTTTTCACGGAGCTTTTGTGTCGCCTCGTCGTCCAGATTAACGTACACCGCGGTAACGTGGTGCGGGGCGATTGACTTCGCGTATTCCAGGGCCGCGATTACGCCGCGATGAATTCCTGAGATCGGCACAATTACTTCGTGATGAAGCGGGCGCAGTCCGGTCAGACCTTCAGTCGAGAGCTGTTGCGCCACATCGACATAGTGACGATGAATTCGCAGGAACATGAAGACCAGCAAAGGAATGATGACGACAACGATCCAGGCGCCGTGAACAAATTTCGTGACGATGAAAATCATCAGCACCACAAAAGTAGCAATCGCCCCCAGCCCGTTAATCACCAGATGCTTTCTCCAGTGCGATTTCGACGCGACCACTACGGTTGCGGATTTCCCGTCCGGGGGACCAACTTCGCGGATCTTGGCGCCGGCCCTACCCTCTCGCCACCAATGAACCACCATGCCCGCCTGTGAAAGCGTGAACGAGAGGAAGACTCCGACCGCGTATAGCGGGATCAACCGGCTGGTATCACCATTGAATGCCCAAACAAGGAGACCCGAAAACACCGCCAGCAGCACGATCCCGTTCGAGAAAACCAGTCGATCTCCCAAATTCGCCAATTGCCGGGGCAGAAAACGATCGCGGGCCAGCAATGACGCCAGACGAGGAAAGCCGGCGAATGAAGTATTGGCGGCCAGGACCAAAATCGCCGCCGTGGTGGCCTGCACCACGTAGTAAAACCAGGACATCGGACCGGTAAACACCACGCGGGCGATCTGCGAAATAACCGTTTCATGTTCCATCGGGTGAACGTTGAATAAGCGGCCAAGGAGACTCACCCCGAGGAACATGACAATCAACAACGCCGCCATCCATGACAGCGTGGTGGCGGCGTTTCTTGACTCGGGCTGCTTGAACGCTTGCACTCCGTTGGAAATAGCCTCAATTCCGGTGAGCGCGGCGCAGCCATTGGCAAACGCGCCTAATAACAAGAACAGATTCAGCGGCTGTTGATGATACCCTTCGGCGATTTTCAGATCGGCATCATTCGGAACCGGCACGATTCCAGGATCAAGGTAATAACGAATTAATCCATACCCGATGAGGGCGACAAAGCTAACTATGAAAGCGTAGCTGGGAGCAGCGAACATTGCGCCCGCCTCGCGCACGCCGCGCAAGTTGGCCAACATTATGAATGCTATGAAGAAGAGACACAGAACTACTCGATGATTGTGCAGTCCGGCGAAGCGCGTTCCGACCATCGCCGAGGTGATGGCCTCAGAGCCAGCGGCGATGGACACCGACACCGTCAGAATGTAATCCACAAGCAGCGAGGCTCCGGCGATCAATCCGGGCAGCGTGCCCAGATTCTCCTTCGCCACGATGAAAGCTCCGCCGCCGGAAGGATAAGCATAGATTGTTTGCCGGTAACTAATCGCGACGATGATGAGGAGCAGACCGATCGCAATCGAGATTGGTACGACGCGACTAAATGCATCGGTTTGTCCTGCCATGTACGCCGCCGCTAACACCAGCAGTATCTGCTCGGTCGCGTACGCAGTAGAAGACAGTGCATCCGAAGCGAAGATCGCAAGCGCGGTCTTCTTCGTCAGCCGTTCGTGTGCTAAGCGTGCTGTTCTAATTGGGCTGCCAACCAACAGACGCTTTAGAGAGGCCATTTTTTATCTTGTCAGCGAACCTGATCTCACGGCGCTAAAAATGCCACAGCGTGGCTCAGTCAGATGCCAACTGTGGCGCAGATCCCAGTTAGTAACAGTCGCTGTTCCCTGTTCAACTTAACCGTGGGGTTTTGTAACGCGTATATTAAGCGAGTTGTTTTGAAAGTCAATCGTAGAGATCGAGTAGTCCGATAACTGGCAGGATTGCGGAAGGTGAATAGTCGCCAAAACCTGGCCCTAAAAATAAAAGCGGGCGGGGCCCTCCCACAAGCCCCACCCTAAGGCCACGTGTCCTCACCCCACGCGACCACTTCGCCCACCGGGGAGGCGGGCGCAGGAGGATTATGCACAAGTCGTGGTTGAGATGCAACCGAAACTATGATCTTTTTTGATCGATCTGCGAAGAAAAATTTTTGGAATTAATATTCGTGATAGATGTCATCAACTTCGTTGCGGTAAGACGGATTCGATCGCGTGCAGCAAGACAATTACGACGTCTTCTGCGCCTGCCGAATCTTTCACCTTCAGTGCCACGTAGTCATTTGTAACGTCCGCGATCACGCCTTCGTAAACTCCGCCAGACATGGTCTTAATATTTACAGCGTCGCCTCTATATCTAATCAAAAGGTTCTCGACATGCTGATAGTTCATTATCCGGCCCTCTTCCCTTTCGAGATTGTCCGCAATTGAAACTGCGTAATGACTATTCCCAGGTTACAAAGAACAGACGGTATCCGTCTGGGTCCTGCAACGAAATAAATTTTCCGCCCCAACCTTCATCGCGCGGTTCGGTCATCTGCAAATTCTGACTTTTCAAGCTCTCGTAAAACGAGTGGACGTCACTGACACCCAGCACAAAGTGGACCCCGCGTCCGCGCTTCAGCATCGTTTCGATTTGCTGAACCAGCGTAATCCGTAATGAGCCTGAACGAACTGACGCGATCGGTGGTTGCGCATGAGGTTGGTTTGAGGCGATTTCAAAACCTAAAACTTCCGCATAGAACCCGAGCGACTCTTCCAGATTGTTGACTTCTAAAAAGAGCAGGTCGAGTCCTGTGATTGTGGCGGAAATGTTTTCACTCACAACGTTGTCAATACCAGATAGACCGCGTAACCGCCCGACACGACAGCTAACCAAAAAGCGATTTCCTGCAATGCGCGCAACCGCCGGATCGGATGCGACGCCGAAAAACTTTCTCTCGCATTACTCATAGCTGAATGGGCGATTATCACGCCGAACAAAACCACGCCGACAGCCAGAACCGAAAGCGGCCAAAGAAACCAAAGCCCATTGAAGCGAACGAGGAACAATAACAACAAACCCAACAGCAGGCATAGCAAAGCACTGACGACCTGTCCCGACAAACCAACATCGCGAGCGGCCGGCGTCGAATCGGCCGGCGACTGCGACATCGCGGGGCGCCTTTGGCGTTGCGCGTCATATTGCTTGCGAGCGCGCTCGTCGTGCAGGACTTGATACGCTTCATTGAGCTTCTTCATATCTTCTTCCGCGCCGCCGCGATCGGGATGGTGTTGGTGAGCTGCGCGTTTGTAAAGGCGTTCAATTTCGCGCGGTGAAGCGTCTTCAGCCGCGCCCAGGATCGCATAGTAATTAGGAGTCGATTTCAAGCTGGTTCGGCATTGTAGGTTTGCAACCCAGTGTTTTCAATGTAAGCAACGCGCAAGTAGTGGTTCATTTTGATGTAAGACAAGCTTTAGCTTGGCAATGTCGAGAAGAAACAAACTTCAAGTCTGCAAGTCTGCGATAACTCACCAGCTGCGAAGCAGCGGCCAAGAGCTAAGCCCAAGGCGAGTCTTTGTGAGCCTTGGGTGAAGGTAGCTGAATCTGTCAGAGCCGCGGAGCGGCGACCGACCTGCTAGCGGACTGTTCGTGATTGGCTCAAATGTTCGATGAATTGACGTTCTCTGGCGCCGCTCCGCGGCTCCGAATATTGTGGGGCGCGTGACCCAAGGCTCGCCAAGCCTCACCTTGGGCTTAGCTCTGGTCGCTGCTTCGCAGCTAGTTGAGGGCTCAGATCCTTCGCGCCTTGCGAGTTCCATTTATCCTTGTTGGACTTTTTCCGAGCTCGCTGAGGTTTTTCCGCATTGTTTCGCAAACTGAATCACTATCAACCGGCATCGCTCTTTTCCGGCAATTGGTTTCGGCTGATACTCGAGAGCTCGATCACCTCAGTTAACTATGCTTCTAGCACCGGTTGCTGGTAACTTGTCGCCATGGATCAATCGTTTGCGCCGGGCGACGATTTACTGTTTCAGCTCGAAAGCGGATTCGGCTTGCTGCGCGTGATCGCAATCGATGAACACGAAGGAAAACCGGTCTGGCACTTAATGGCTTACGAGGAGTTGTTCCCGGATGTGGAATCGGCTGAGCAAGCGCTGGCCCTCCCGGAATCACTCAATGTCAGAGTCCGGCATATGGCTTTGACCGATCGCGCATTCGAACGGACGCCGGCCGCGCGGCTGGGCAATCGACCGGTAACAGAGGCTGAGCGCGCCGCGTACGGTGAGTGGGTTGAGCGCAAAGGCGCTGTTTCGGATCGGTCTGCGCTTCTGATGTTGGGTCTGAGATAACTAACAACATGACCGCGACCATTAAGCAATATGCGATAAGACTTTTCCGGCAGCTGCTTGTAGCCACGGCGATTACGCTCGTTTGCGTATTGCCCGTCGCGGCCCAACGCCAGGAACGCGTTGTCACTTCATGGAAGCCTCTTCATTACGACGTGAATCTCGAATTCAACGATCAGCTTAGCGAAATCAGCAAAGCCGGCGTAGAAGTTTCATTGGAAGTGCTCCGCCAGGGCGTTAACAAAATCGATTTTGATTTCGGTGAGCTGCCGGTCGAATCAGTTCTGGTAAACGGTACGACTGCACGCTTCGAGAGAACATCTGAAACTCTCGACGTCATGCTTACGGCGCCGGCCAGGCCGGGCGATCGTTTGCAGGTGACAATCAATTATCACGGTCGCCCGAAAGACGGTCTGGTGTTCTCAAACGACAAAGACGGTCACCCGTCCGCGACCGGCGACAACTGGCCCAACCGGGTGCATTACTGGATTCCGTCGCTGGATCATCCATCGGCGAAAGCCACCGTCTCGTTTACGATTTCCGCGCCGCAACGCTATGAGGTAACGGCCAACGGAAAGTTCGTCACCCTGACGGGCAACGCCGTCACCTCGCATTGGAAGTATGACGAGGCCAAACCGATTCCGGCCTACTGCATGATCGTCGCCATCAACCAGGGTGTAATTATCAACGCGCCCGACAAATCTGTAACCAACCTCATTTACCATGTGCCACAGCGCGATCGAGAATATGCGTCGAAGGGCTTCTCATCGGCCGCCAGTTCGCTGGCCTTTTTCAACCAGACCGTCGCGCCTTATCCATATGAAAACTTGACGCTGATCGTGGGCGCAACGCGCTTTGGAGGAATGGAAAACTCGAGCGCGATTGTCTTCACCAGCACCCTATTCGATCCGCGTCCGAACGATAAGATGAGCGCTCGCTTCGGCATTCCGGCCCGAATCGAAGAAGTGGTGGCGCATGAAATTGCGCATCAATGGTTTGGTGATTCAGTTACCGAATCGACCTGGGCCGATCTCTGGTTGAGTGAAGGTTTTGCCACTTACTTTGCCGGCTTGTTCGTGGAGAAATACGAAGGCGATGCGGCGTTCCGCGAGTATATGCACGAAGCCGCCGAACGCTACTTTCGGTATGAACAACAGACGAACCTCCCAATCCACGACACGGCGACGACGGATTTGATGCGGCTGCTCAATCCAAACAATTACGAGAAAGGCGCGTGGGTGCTGCACATGCTGCGACGGCAACTGGGCGACGACGCATTCTTCAAAGGCATCCGCAGTTATTACCTGACGCATCGCGAGGCGAACGCTTCGACAGAGGATCTGCGGAATGCCCTGGAGAAGTCGTCCGGGAAAAACTTGAAAGAGTTTTTTGCCCGCTGGATTTACGGCTCCGGACATCCCCGCTATGAACTGGGTTGGAGTTCGATGGAGCGGCGAGCGGCGACCAGTGTGGTGATCCGTCTCAACCAGGTTCAGGAAGGCGAGGCGTTTCTTGATCCGGTGTCGGTTGAATTCACAGTGAACGGTAAAGCGGAACGGCGGACCATTTACCCAAAGGACAAATCAACCACTATTACGATTCAACTGCCGGCAAATCCCACCGCAGTAAAAATTGATCCTGACGACACTCTGTTAAAAGAGGTCGTCAGGACCACTCCCTAAACGCCGGCACGGCTCACGGTCCAAACCTCTGCCGGTACTCAATCGACGTAATAAAAGCCTTCACCATTTCCGCGTCGATGAAGTTGCCGTTGAATTGATTTAGCTTCGTCAACCAGAAGTCATAGCCCGAGTAATCCGCGTCCTGCGGATCGTTCGGGTTGCGGCGCAGGTAGCCAAAGTACTGCATCAACACAAACGCGCGATTGAACTCTGACGCCAGGAGATTTGGATGTTCCGCAATCGCTCGCAAAACCTGCGCGCGTGTCTTTGCATTCGCCGTCAGCTCATTCACCAGTTGATCGCGCTCCGCCGAGGAGAGAGGATTGCCGGCCTTCGCATTCAGCGCATCGACAAATTGCGCAGCCGTCATTGATGTCGGTAGCGCCGTTGTGAACCTGGAACGCTGGACAAAATCGGCAATGAAGTTCTGCTTATTCGTCTCGAGCTGCTGCTCCCAATTCGACTGCCCCACGATCACGCCCTGCCCAATCTGTTGCGTGTCGGCGAGAAATTCATTCAAGCGAATAATCGGAACGCTTAGCTGGTGTGCATTCGGAAAAGTTGAGTTACCTGTGGCATCACCATAGGCCGTCTTGTACAGCCTCTCAACCAGATAACCTGTCTCCTTAAATTCGATCGAAAGGAAGAAGGAGGCAGACACATTGATCCGCTTCACCTCTATGCACTGCTGATTGCTGCCGCAGGAAGTGATCTCATTCGTCCAAAAATCGAGCCCGGCCTGATCCGGTTGACGGCCGAGGAAATCGAGATAGTGCTGGCGAACGAAGAAATCGGGGGTGTCAACCGGATTCGATTGGATAGACTGATAAGCCACCAGTCGATTCGAAGCCGGCACAACGATCACCCCTTCACCGGCAGCGAGGCCTGCTGGCGCCGCACTGCTCTGCTCGTCTGGCGGATTTATTGCGGCACCGACTGTGCCGGTCCAGACGTTTGTACCCGTGCTTTCACTGAGGGCGTATAGTTTTCCGCTTGTCGAGCCAATGTATACGTATCCATTAACCACGATTGGCGCGGAACTAAGTGTGCCGTCGCCGGTAAAAGACCACTTGAGATTGCCTGAGGTAAGATCCCTTGCTTCCAATGTGCCGCCATTCAGAGAGCCAATAACAAAATAACCAGTAGGGCCGTTGAAGGCCGGTGCAGGAGCGGAAGAGAACTCGCCCACTTGCACGCCCGTACCGGCATCAAGCACGGCGTTGTCGAAACGGGCATACAGCCGTCCTCCGAAGAGCGGTGCCGTTCTGCCACCGATGCCGCTGCACGAACCTGGCCGATTCCACAATACCGCGCCAGTTGAAGGCGCCAACGCATTGACCCGCGTACACGCCAATGCAATATACACGGCCGTTGCTGAAACCGTCGGCGAACTGCTCACGCCACCGACGTTCGCGGTGCTCCATTTGATAGTGCCGTCTGTTTCGGACACAGCATGCACCGTAGGATAGCCGACCACATACACTGTGCCTTCTGTTGCCGTCGGTGGCGACATGAACGTTTGGCCAGAAAGCTGCCGCGTCCACACCTGCGTTCCCGTCGAAGCATCGAACGCCCGCAACAGGCCATTGCTGGTGATCACGAACACACGGCCGGCGTCGTATGCGGCCGCTGGACTCGAGCCAAGGTCCCCCGTTGTCCATAGGGTCGCCCCAGTTGTCGCATCAAGTGCGTGAAGGCCTGCTACGGTAGTAACAAAGACTCTCCCACCGGCAATCAAGGGATATGATATCTGGTTACCGAGGTCTCGGGACCAGCGTTGCGCCAGCGGCGGAGTTGTCGTGTCGTACTGCGACCCGGTGTGAGCAGGATCGATTAGATAAGTCACGGCTTGGCCCGGACCACTCGGAGTGGGTGTTGGAGTTGGCGTTGGGGTTGGAGGGACAGTTACATAGACCGCTGTCAACGTGCGATTCGGGTTCATGTTTACGGTCGTCGTTCTGTTCGGCGTTAAGTCATTTCCATTCTCCTGCCACTTTTGAAAGTAGGTGCCGCCGCTGTTGATGGGTGCTGTCAGGGTAACTTGCGTGAATCTGTTGTACGTTCGCGCAAACGGGGTGGATCCGTTACCCAGATTCCCGTTGTCATTCGGACTAACCGTGATAGGCACTCCGCTCGTTGGATTAGAGGACTCGACAGTTAACGTGAACGTGGGTATTGGTCCATAGACGGCGGTGATCGTGTGATCCGTGTTCGTGCTCACCTGAATGCTATTGCCCGTCGAGTAATCGACACCGTCCTGTTGCCATTTCAGAAGAATGTTCCCGTTCGGCGCGGTGGCGGGCGCACTCAGGCCAACAGTCAGGTTCTGGTAAAACGTGCGCGTGAATGGGGTAATGCCGGAGGTCAGCCCCGATCTGTCGGCGGGCGAATAGGTAATGGTCATTCCACTGTCCGGAGCTGTGGAAGCAAGGGTCAGCGTCTGTGTCGGTCGTTCAGTTAACGTTAACACATAGGCCCCGGTCGCGCCTGCGTCAAACGAGTTCGCAAGAATGGTGTAGGTACCGTTTGCCGGTAGAGTGAAATAGCCGGTGGCCGGGATGCGCGAGTTTGTGTCTACGCCGGGATTCAAGTCGTCATTGATTCTTAACACCGAACCATCAGGGTTCAGTAAGTAGAGATAAGTATCGAACGCGGACGAGGTCATTAGAATTGAGACCTGTTGATTGGCTGTGCCGCTGAAGCTATAAGCGTCCACGTAGGTGCCGTCGCCAAGACTACAATCGGAAATTGCTAATGTTCCGTTCATCGATTGGCCGAGACCGATGGGCGTTGCGGCGCAAACGCCGCCGCCCGCTTGGCTGACATCGAACACCTGTGTCCCTACTACGATTGAACCTCGCCGCTGCAAATTCGTGTTCGCATTTACCGTGAAATTGATCGTGCCATTGCCCGTGCCACTGGCAGGCGAAGTTATCGCTAACCACGCCGCTGTGCTGCTCACACTCCAATTGCAACCCGGAGGCGCGTTGACAGTGAAACTACCGTTGCCGTCCGCTGCAGAGAAGCTCTGGCTGGTTGGATTGATCGAACTGACGCAGGTTGTACCGTTAAGAAAGGCGGACACATTTGAATAAGTCACGCTGAAGCGGCCGTAATAATCGGCGCCGGACAGGTTGTCACAGGCTGATTCGCCGCCCGTCAACGTGCCGACCAATTTACTGTCGGCAGGCGTACCCGTGCCAGTCCAAATTCCGGAGCCTGACGAACCCGGCTCGGTTACTCCCTGATTCCACGTCACGCCAGTGAAATTCGTGCAGGGCCCGGGAAGCCCCGATACACAATTGGAGTTTGTCGCGCCAAACGAAATTCGCTTGTGCGAACCACTCGGATGGTGAATTCCTGTAATCGTTGTAGAAGCTGCCACCGGATTCGCATCCCAACCCGAATAAAAGAGGCCGGAAGGCACCGAGCCAAAGCGCAGCAGCGAAAAGTCACTGGCGGTTCCAGTGACTTTCAGAGTGGCGCTGAAAGAGGCCGGAAAGGTGTACGGAGTCTCGCCACTGTTGTAATTCCAATAGATTTGCGCTGATTGTGCCTCGCTCTGCGAGTTGATGCAGTGATTCGCGGTTAGCACATAGTGGTCAGTGCTGGTATCGCTATCATTCAAAAGCGTGCCGGTGCACACGGCCTCAAAGCCACCTGTGACGAAGTCAATCATGCCGACTGACTTCGCCACGTTCGCCCATTCGGGAGAGACCTCCAGGTTGCAGGCTCCCGCCGAGTCGGTCCATCCAGGTACGTCTTTGTAATTATGGCTGATCTCTGAAATCTTAAAGGGCGGGTCAGCGGATGTTGCTCCCGAGGGCGTGAAGTACTCGACAACTACTCCTTCGCCTGTCAACGGTGGTGTCCAGAACGTTCCGTCCTCGGACGGCCCGTGTCCTTCATATGGACCATAAAATTCCTCCGGATTATCCATTGAGTAAACAAAGACTCTGGCGCCCGAAGGCAATGACGTATCGGTAAAATGGAGCCGCGTCCGAAGCGATCCTGCCGAAAGAATTGCGGCGACGCGCACCTCGCCTTCGCTGACATAATAGAGAGCACCATCTGAGATTGGATCCAGCGGCACGGACAGCTGCCGCACAACGCCGATGCGCAAAAGCTTCTCGATTGTCGGCTTGTTCTTTTCACGAACATCCAACAGCGGAAGGCGCTTGATCTTTGAAGACTCAGCCTTAAGATTGCCGTGCAGTTTGATGAACGGCGCCTGCCCGCGCGCCGCTTTTAGGAGAATGTTTTCCTTGACGACTGGCTTCTCAGGCGCCTGAAATCCTGGCATCGATTGGCCAGCGACGGGCGGTTCGGATGGAGACGGTCGCGGACCAATCAAAGTCAGTTGACCGGAATCTGATAAAGCTGGAGAACGATTTACGCGGTCAGCATGGGAACTCGTCTGGAAGATGGAGGCCACCGTCCCCAGCAAGAAAAATAGCAGGGCTGCCAATGGCCGAGAGAAACGACGAGGGGTGGGGGTCATTCTTAGTTGAAATCCGAAAAGAACGAACAGCTCTAAGCAAGCAAGGTGCCTTGGCTATCGCGGGCCAATTCTAGACAGAATTTCCCAATAGCAAGGGTTTATTGCGCAAAACCACGCATTGCGCCGGAATTATTACTCAGTCGGAGGATGCCGGTCCGGGAGGTCGAGATTCCGGCATTCACTCAGTACAGACATTTAATTTCAAAAGCGTTGCCGGTACTCGATCGCCGAGAGAAAGGCTTTCACCATTTCCGCGTCAACATAGTTTCCGTTGAACTGGTTCAGTTTTGTCAGCCAGAAGTCGTACCCCTTATAGTCCTGACCGGCTTCAGGTGCATCATTCGGATTACGTCGCAAGTGACCAAAGTACTGCATCAACACGAATGCTCGGTTGAACTCGGAAGCCGCCAGGTTAGGATGTTCAGCAATCGCTCGCAAAACCTGAGCGCGCGTCTTCGCACTCGTCGACAGATCATTCACGAGTTGATCGCGCGCTGATTGCGAAATGCAGGGACCACCGCCGACTTGGCCGATCGCCACGCGCACGCGATTGCTGGCCATCCCGTGCAGATTCAAGCGGACCAGCACGTCGCCAACGTTGCCCGGCATCAGATCATTCAGCCGCAAAACCACCATGAGATGCCGTCGAAGTTAGGCACGGTCCCGGCGTACTCAACCGCTAACGGATAGACGTTGCCGGCGGCGTCTTGGGCATCGGCTGTCAAACCGTTCGCGCCTTCTCCCCGGAGAAATTCAAAATTCATCCCGAAGAGCGTAATCCGCGTCTGCGGGTCGGACGGATTGAAATTCGCTTCTGAATTCAGCGCGAAGGGTTCAGCGCGGAGCGAGACTGACTCGAGCACGATCGCGCGCGTAGATGACGAAGAAACCGTGAAAACCGACGGGGTGGCGCTGGGCGATGCTGAAACTCTTGAAATAAAGCCTGGCAGGACGCAAACCAGACTGGCGCCTAACAGGTAAAGCAAACACTTGGACACAGCAAAGGCTCGGAGTCTCATAGACGGATCTCTAACTCTCTTTAGGTCGAGTGTTTCTAAAGTGAGGTTGGATCCAACTGACTTGCTTGGAGGGGCCACCGGGCCATAACCCTGGTCAAGCGACTATAGCTGTCACATAGCACTCGGTCAACAGAATTTTAGACGGAGTAAATGGCGATTTGGCCGAAACTTTTTAGGTGGCTTCGCGCAAAGGTTCAAGACAATTTGGACGTGGCGCGGACGAGTTCGTAAAAGCCCGCTGCGGCGCCCAGCACAATGCCGGCTACGAGTAACCAGGGCGAGGTCTTAAGCCAGCGATCCAAAAGCCATCCAGCAATCATGCCTGAGATGACGCAAGCAAACAGTGAAAAGGCAGCGGCATAGGCAGCGCCGGACCGGCGATTCACTTCTTCCTTCTCTTCTTCCGGATCCGTCACCTGTCGGTTACCAGCGAGTGCGATTCAGATAATTCCTGGGCGCTTCATAGAGCAAAGCGCGGCGCGCATGCCGCATGGAATCGTGAATGAAACAAACGTGTGTGCACCAGCAAGCCTGGCCGCCATCAATCGCCTGGATTTCAGTCTTCCTTGCAGCGTCATCCCACAGCGCGCCGAAATCGTAATCGTAATCTTTTAGCGAAGCGAATTTTTCGCGCAACTCGCAGGCGCGCACGTCGCCGTTGTAGTCGATGACCGCAATCGTCTCGCCGGCCGTGCAGGGAAATGGCCAGGCTGACGATTTGGAAAAGTTTGCGTGCTGCGTCCGATAGTGGGTGGTGATAGTGCCGACGTAAGCGACGTTCTTCACGAATCGCTTCGTCGCATCATCATCGGCGAACATGCGATCGCCATAGCGCTTGGTCAGCTGTGAAGCGTAAGCGTACATGCGCGGCAACGCGTCCGTGGGAACCTGCTTGATTTGATCGCCGGCCGCCGTATCACCACGAACAATATTGAAGTAATGGCCGTCGAGTCGCGCACTGTTCCACAGGAATTCACCCAGAGACTCGATCTCCTGATAGTTATCAGCACAAACAACAGTGTTCACATTCAGACGCAACCGCTCGCCGTGCTTCTCTTTCAACGCATAGAGATCATCGATACAGTCGAGCGTTTTCTCCCAGTGGCCGGGCACGCCGCGAATTCGATCGTGAGTATCCCCTTGCCCGTCAAGCGCTATGTTCAGATAGAGGTGAAGCGATTCATGCGCACTTAATGCCCGGTCCACAATTTCGAAGACCCGCGCTTTAACCAGTCCGTTGGTCGGGATAATGACACGGCGGACGCCGTTGTTTCTCACAAACAGGTCGATGATTTCCGAAGCGTCGTGTCGCAGCGTTGGCTCGCCCCCGGACAACCACAGGTCTGTAATCGGTGACATCGTGCGCGAAACTTTCTCAATCTGATCGAAAGTCATGTCGCCGGGCCGATTCAACTCTTCATGATAGAAACAAGTCTGACAGAAAGAATTACAGCGCGAAGTGACGAAGAGGATTACAGTGCCCAGGCGCTTCTCGCGTCTTGTCGAACGAATCAGTTGAACAAATTGAGTAACCTTAGACGACAAAGCGACCTCTGCTCTTAAGCTGACGTCTGATCTCGGACTTCTGATCTCTGCTTTTCGATGATGACAGCTTCAGGGGGTGATTTCAATTCATAGGTAATTCCGCGCCAGTTGATGCGCCGCGAAAACACTGCCGCCAATGCATTGAAGAGATAGAGTGCGGACGCTGCCGGCCACAACGTGACATGCGCGATGGCCGAAGCCGGGGCTTTCGCGCGCGCGTCGCCAATTATCGCGGCCACGGCCCGATTCCGAAGGTAGGATTTAATCGCGCCCATCACAAAAATGATCAGCAGGAGAGCCAACGGCAGCGCAATCGAAAGATGCATCACGCCACGCGCCAGCACCAGGCCGAAACCACCAAAGAACGTCAGCACGAAGATAGCGCTGCCGAACAGCACCGCCTTCCACAGGTGCGGGGCATAAGCGCGCGTAATCTTCAATTGGCGCGTGGTGAATTCAAGTAGTTCGCGGGCGGAGCAAGCTTCGAAAGAAGGAGTCAAACATCGGGGTACGAACTTGATGGGCAATTCTGCCGAATGCAGCGCCCGCGTGATGGCAAAGTCATCTGAAACTGTGCCTCGCCAATGTTCCAGCACCTTGCACCTTTTGAATGTTGACCTTCGGATTGCCGTCGATCCACCCCAGCAAAAATTCTTTTTTTGATCAGCGCCCAGGGCTGAAGCGATCGCCGCGTTCCAGACCGATCGCAAATAGGACGAAAGCCCGCCGCGCAGCGGAACGAACCAGCGATAACCTGTCGTCGCGCCTATCGCCTTGTCCTGAAGTGGCGCCACCAGCGATCGCAACCAAGCCGGATTGACGCGCGCGTCTGAATCTACAAAGGCGAAGACTTCGCTGGCGGCGTCTGCACGGTCCACCGCGACCGTGAGGTTGTGAACTTTCTGACCTCGATCCGTCGCTCGACCCGCGACGACTGTCTGCATCGGGGGGCCGTGGCCGGCGAAAGAGCGGCGCGCCTCGGCCACGATCGGCCACGCCGGATCGTTTTCTGAATCGCTCACTAGAATTACTTCGTAACGGGGATACTCCTGTCCGAATACTGCCGCGAGATTTTCGCGCAAGCCTTCATCGACTCCGCGAAGCGGCAGAAAGACTGAGACGAACGGTGTGAATGCGGGGTAGCTTTCGCCAGGTTCAGTCCGCAGATAACGAACAAAGCGAACGCCGCCGCGAAGCGAAAGCAGGCCCAGGTAGATTGAGATTACGACGAAGAAATAGAAGACGACCAGAGCGACAGCGGGGATCGAAAACATCTACGGTTCGGTAGCGGGATTGTTTGAAGTAGCGGCGGGCGCCGGCGTGACCGCGGCCGCACCGGGAATTAATTTCTGGGCCAACAGGATGAAAGGCTGCGGATACACTCCAATAAAAATGATGCCGATTAGCGCGAAGACCATCGCGGTCTTTAGCGCCGGGGACATGGTCAACGGCTCATCGTCCGCAGTCCGATCGCCAAGATACATTACGCGAATAAATCGGATGTAGTAGTAGAAGGACACCACTAAATTAATAACCGCCCAACCGGCCAGCCAGTAATACCAATTCTTGTGATCGGTTCGCGCTCGCTCGAATATTCCCCAAAGCAGAAAGTACTTACCGATGAATCCGCCCGTTCCCGGCAATCCACCCAGCGAAAGCATGAACACACCCATCATCGCGGCCATGCCGGGTGCTTTCTGCGCGAGGCCGGTCATGTCGTCGACGTTGTCGCCCATGATCCCGCGCCGGCGCAGGCTAATGATGACGCCAAACGCGCCCATGTTCATCAGAACGTAAACGATCAGGTAAATTACCAGGCCGATGTTGCCGTAGGTATTGTTGGCGATGATTCCCAGCAACAGATAACCGGCATTCGAAATTGAAGAGTAAGCGAGCAGACGCTTTGAGTTCTCCTGGGTAACCGCGGCCCAGTTGCCAACGACGATCGTCAGCGCGGCGACAATCCCCAGCAGCGGCGCCCAATCAACCTGCATGGGCCCGAGCGCCACGAAAAAGATGCGGGCGTACAGTGCGAAGCTGGCGGCTTTGGATCCGGTCGAAAGAAATGCGGTGACTGAGGTCGGCGCGCCTTCATAAGCATCCGGCGCCCACATATGAAACGGCACCGCCGCAATTTTAAAGAACAATCCGGCGGCCAGGGCGATCATTCCGATTAGCAACAACGGCCGCAGCTCGCTGCTGGCGCCCATCGCGCGACCAATTTCTCCCAGATTTGTCGAGCCCGTGATGCCGTAAATCAGGGACATCCCGTAAAGCAAAATTCCGGACGAGAAAGCGCCCAGCAGAAAGTACTTCATGCCTGCTTCGTTCGAGCGGCGCTCGCGTTTGGTGAAGGCCACCAGCACATAAAAGGTCAGTGCCATCAACTCGAGCGCGATGTAAAGCGAGATGAGATCATAACCGCCGCCGAGAAACATCATGCCCACGGTGGCGAATAGAATCAGCGCGTAATATTCGCCGTGCTGCTCGCGCTCGATATCCAGGTAACGAATGGAAATGGCGATGGCGAGCGCGGCCGCAATCAAAAAGATCGCGCGAAAGATGAGCGCGAACCCGTCGATGCGGACCATCCCAAAGAATCCATCCATCGGCGACAGGGCCGGCAACGAGCCGAGCCGGAAGGTCCCGCCCATGCCGATGAATTGCGCGCCCAACGAAACCATCGCGAGAGCAATTCCCGCCAGCGAGAAGTACGCCGTCCACTTGCTGAGCTTGTAGGGCAGGATGACTTCCATCACCAACGCCACACAGGCCGCGACGGTGATGATTATCTCAGGCGCGATCAATTGCAGATCGCGCGGATTGAGGATTCCCGATGTTTGAAAAAGAAAAAGCATCGAACTTATTTATTCATTTGTTCATTGAATCAATGATCCAATGATCCAATGATCCAATGTTTGAATGACTCAATCATTTCTGCGCCCGAATCTGCACCGGCGCGCTGGTCCTCGTCGCCGGCTCGCCGGGTATTTGATAAGTCGGTCTTATCTGCTTCACGATCGCATTTACCGGCTTCTCGATGTAACGGAGAAACGGCGCCGGGTAGATACCAATCCAGAAAGACATAATCACCAGCGGCAACATGTAAGCCCACTCGCGGCCACTCAAATCCGGCAGCAACTTGTTCTTTTCGTTTTCGATTTCGCCAAAGAACATGCGCTGGTAAAGCCAAAGCATGTAACCCGCGTTCAGGATGATTCCGAGACCCGCCCATCCGGCCCATACCGGATTCGCCTCGAACGCACCTCGCATGGCCAGGAACTCTGAGATGAACACTGCCAGGAGCGGCAAGCCGATGGCCGTCATGGCCATAATCAAAAAGACCGCAGAGTAGCCCGGCATGACATGCGACAGGCCGCCAAACTCCGAGACTTTGCGGGTGTGGCGCCGCTCGTAAATGATGCCGACCAGAAGGAAGAGGGCGGCGGAATAAATTCCGTGATTGATCATCTGCATCACCGCGCCGTTCAATCCATTCGGGTTCAGCGCAAACAATCCGAGCATCACGATGCCCATCGATGACACCGACGAGTACGCCACCAGCTTCTTTACGTCGCCGTCTTTCTTCACCACAAAGTACATGGCCGCCAGCGCGCCATAGATGATCGACACAATCGCCAGAAAGATCATCACACTACGCACGCCGAACTTGCCGAAGAACACCTCGTCCATCGAAGCTTTGGGAAACATCGGCAGGTTGAAACGATAGAATCCGTAGGTACCGAGCTTCAGCAGGATGCCGGCGAGGATCACAGAACCGGCGGTGGGCGCCTCGACGTGCGCGTCGGGCAGCCACGTATGAAACGGCCACATGGGAACTTTGATCGCGAAGCCCAGGGCAAAAGCGAAGAACAGCAGCACCTGCAACGTTCCCATCGGCACCACTGATCCGATCGCCTGCATGTAGAGAATGTTGAAAGTTCCCGTTCCGTTTTGCGCGGCTGCCTGAATCGTGGATGACACCAGTGCGGTGGCGTTCGGATTTCCGGCCAGTAGATCGACGGTTGCCTGTGTCACCTTCCCCGTTAGCGCCGTGTCCTGCGTCAGGAAATACATCTTCAAGACGCCCAGCAGCATCACGACCGAACCGACCAGCGTGTAGAGAAAAAACTTGATGGCTGCGTACAGGCGGTTCTCGCCGCCCCAAATTCCGATCAGGAAATACATCGGCACGAGCGACACTTCGAAGAACAGGTAGAACAGAAACAGATCCATCGACGCGAACACGCCGATCACCATCGTCTGCAGGAGAAGCAGAAGAATGTAGTATTCCTTCTCGCGCTTCTGAATGTATTTGAACGACGAAAGCGCCGCCAACACGCCGAGGAACGTCGTCAACACGATCAGCAACACAGACACGCCGTCCACGCCCATCTGATAGCGCGCGCCAATCACCGGAATCCACTGGCGATCCTCGAGAAACTGCATGCCGCCCAAGCCCCGGTTGTATGTGAGCAGCCAGAGCGAAGCGATGAAGTCCAGGACCAGCCAGCCAGTGGCGAACTTCTTAATGAAGCCGCTCTGCCCTTTTCTGAAGAGCGCCAGGATGAGAATCGCGCCCACGACCGGCAGCCAGGTAACGACGGAAAGAATGTTGTTTGTGAACACGTTAGTCCTCAATCTGATGTGCTTGCTTCATTTGATCGCAAGACTCGCACGTCTTCCAGATCGACCTCTCGGCCTGACGCTTTTTTTGAAGCAATCAAATCCGACAATGAAATCACTTCCAGTGACTGGCCCTTATAAGTCATCGTCACTCGTCGCGGCCACGCTTCCTAAAACGTTGTTCCAGGGATAGAAGTCTGAACGTCAAGGCGCACTCGATCCGTGAAGATCGTTATTTCGTTTGAAAGCACCTCATCTCGCGTTGTCAGCGACGCCGTGCCGAGCCCGGCTTCGACCATAGCTCTCAGTAGCCGATCCGTATTGTCCGCAGTTGCCTCGATCAAAATATCCAGATCAAAAGTTGCTCGTGGAACTCCGTACAAGACGGCGGCAATTCCGCCAATCACCAGGTACTTAACCTCGTTCTTTTGAAACGACGCGAACACGTTCTGAAGCTGGTCTAACATATTTCCTCTTCACGATATCCGGGTTGTTCTCCAGAATAAGATTGGTAAACGCTACAAAGACATCCATTCGATCTTGAAGCGAAAGCGATTGAAACCATCGGACCTTGGCTTCCAGACTCTCGTCGTGAATGTTGTGTGAAACCGAGTCGCTCATAACTAAAAACTCTTCACGAAATACAGCGCGACCGCAATCAATAATCCGATCACCATTACCAGCGCGTAATTCGCCGTCAGTCCGGTCTGCGCCGCGCGCACAATTGGCGACATCAGGGTGACCACGAAGTTCGCGACGGCATTCACCAGACCGTCGACGAGATACTTGTCCGTGCCGCCTGTGATCTTACTTGTCAGACGCGTCAGCCACGCCGATCCGTTCACCGCGCCGTCAACGACTTTCGAATCAAACGCAAAAACCGCGCGCGCTAGATCCATCGTGCGCCGCGTAACGGTTAAGCCAAAGAATTCATCAATCCAGTATTTGTGATAGCTGGCTTCATAGAGCGGCCGCAAACGTGCCGCCCAAACGTCAGCAAGACTCGGACTCTTTATATAGAAGAGCAGACCCAGCCCAATCCCCACGCCGGCCACGATCAGCGAGATGATGATGAACACCCATTCCGTCGCGGTCTCGCTGTGGACTTTCTCTTCCACGGCGTGCGCCAGATTGAAGCCCTGATGTTCAGGTGGATTGATAATTTCAGCTCGCAGCTCGCTGGTGTGAGGCGTTTCGGCAATCCTTGCTTCCTCCGCCGCGCTGAGAGGTTCGTCCCTCTTGAATGCTTTGGTCGCCGGGTCCCAAATCACCGGCTCAAGCCAGTGCACAATGTTCAGTCTTCCACCGACATGCTTACCACCGGTGAATGCAGTGCTGATGCCGACAAAGCCACCAATAGTTGCGAAGATTGCCAGGACAACGAGCGGCACCCACATCGACCTGGGTGATTCGTGAGGGGTGTGCGCGTGATGTGCGGGCGTGTCGTGATCCTCATGCGCTTCGTGTCCGGCGGTATGTTCATGCACACCGAACTTCTCCTTGCCCCAAAAGGTCATCGCCACCAGCCGCGTCATGTAGAACGCCGTGCAGGTCGCGGCGATGGTGCCAACCAACCAGACCAGCCAGCCCAGGGGAATTTGCGTCGTCGAAGCCGCGTTCCAAAGAATCTCGTCCTTGGACCAGAAACCGCTGAACGGAATGATCCCGCAAATTGCCAGCCAGCCGGCCAGGAAAGTCCAATACGTGTAGGGCATGTACTTCCTGAGGTTGCCCATTTTCCGCATGTCCTGTTCGTGATGCATGCCGTGGATAACCGATCCCGCGCCTAAAAACATTAGCGCTTTGAAGAACGCGTGCGTCATCACGTGAAAGATTCCGATGACGAACGCGCCGACACCGCAAGCCAAAAACATGAAACCGAGCTGCGAGACAGTCGAGTAAGCCAGAACTTTCTTGATGTCGTTTTGCGTGATGCCGATGGTCGCAGCAAAGATTGCAGTGAACGCGCCGACCAAAGCAACGACCAGCATCATAGTCTGCGAGTGCTGAAAGATGACATTCGTCCGCGTCAGCAGGTACAGGCCTGCGGTCACCATGGTCGCAGCGTGAATCAGAGCCGACACCGGAGTGGGACCAGCCATCGCGTCCGGCAGCCAAACGTGCAGTGGAAACTGCGCGGACTTGCCACACGCGCCAATCATCAAACCCAGCGCAATCCAGGACATCAGTCCCCAATGGCCGAGCGTTTCGACGGGATAGCCAGCCGCCTGCGCAATCACGTTGGTGTATTGCGCCGATCCGAAGGTCGCAATCACAGCAAAGATCGCCAGGATAAATCCAAAGTCACCGATGCGATTGGTAATGAATGCCTTGCGCGAAGCGTTCGCTGCTTCGTCACGATTGAAGTAGTAACCGATCAATAAATATGAGCAGAGACCCACACCTTCCCAGCCCACGAACATCATCACAAAGTTCGAGCCCATGACCAGCACAAGCATCGAAAACATGAAGAGGCCCATGTAGGAAAAAAAGCGGTAGAACCCCGCGTCGGCGTGCATGTAACCGGTGGCGAAGACAAAGATGCAAAGACCCACGCCGGTTACGATCAGCATGAAAACGGCCGAGAGCGGATCGAGTTGGTAGCTCCACTCGATGTTAAGCAATGAAGCTCGGCCGGCATTTGCAGCTATCCGCGGATTGGCAGTCTGACCAGCGGCGGAGCTAACTTCGCCCAGGGTTTGCTTGACGGCGCCTCCCGGAATCCAGGTGAACGCGGTCTGAGTCGTGACGTACGGATTTGGCCAGAGAGCGTTGCCGCTGAAGCCGTACGAGTAAATGGCCGCGAGGCTGATGAGAAACGAAAGAGCGACCGTTCCCACCGCGATACCGCTGATCAGCTTTTCAGAAAAGCGAAACCAACGGCCGAAGATGCCGTTGATGGCGGCGCCAACGAGCGGTAGCAGGGGAACTAGCCAGATGTACTTATGCATAAAACGTCAGTTGTCGGTTGTCAGTGGTCAGTTGTTTCGTCAAGTACAACTGACTACTGACAACTGACTACGGACAAAGTCACCACTTCATCAAATCAATCTCATCAATCCAGATCGTTTCGCGATTGCGATACAGGGCGATCACAATTCCCAGGCCGATGGCAGCTTCGGCGGCCGCCACGACGATGATGAAAACTGTGAACACCTGACCTGCCAACGGATCGCCGTGACCGGTGTCCTGCAGGTAGCGCGAAAACGCAATGAAGTTCAGATTCGCCGCATTCAAAATCAACTCAATCGACATGAAAATCACCAGCAGATTCCGCCGCGTCAACACGCCCGCGACGCCGATGATAAAAAGGATCGCGGCAATCACCAGGAACTTTGACAAATCAGGATGCTTGATGCTCTCGAGCGCGGTCGATGCGCGCGTGGCTTCCTGAAAAATCAAACCAAATATTGGTGTGACAGTCGTCATGTGAACATCTGTAAGCGGTCGTCTGAATTTCTGCTGGCGTTCACCTGAATCTCCGTGAGCGTCCCCAGGTCGTCAGCCGCGTAGCGGCAAAATGTTTATAGAACCCAGGATGTTTCTGTTCGTCAAAGCTCCTTAAGGAGCGAAATGTCTGTCGCCCATAAATGGGCTGGCTCGTTAGCGAACGCGCTTGATGCCACTTCGACTCGCCTAACCTTCTTCTTCACTAGAACGCCTTGAGATCTCATCTAATACGTCCGGATCGACATCATCCGCGGCGACTTCCTGCTTCAACGTCCGCGCCAGCATCACTGAGCCGATGATTGCGACCAACAACAACACGCTGGCAATCTCAAACGGCAATGCGGCATAGGTGTAGAGCTTGGTGCCGACGCGCTCTGTCTCTTTCGTCAGACGGCTGACCCCGGTGGCGCCGGTGGCCAAAGTACTCTGCGATTCAGCCCGACTGGCGCCGGCTTGTTGCAGTGCGGCCTCGTCCCTTTTTTGCAGCGCTTGATAACCGCGAGGAATCGCGTAAACCACCAGGATTCCTGCCAGCAATCCGAGAAACACGAGCGCCGTAGTAACCTGCGCCGGGCGATTAAAGATCGGCGCGCGGCCCTCCTCTTCAGCACCGACGTTTACCAGCATGATAACGAAGAGAAAGAGCACCATCACGCCGCCGACGTAAACCAGAATTTGCACGCCGGCGATGAACTCAGCGCCGAGCAGGATGAACAGGGCTGCCACCGAAACCAGACTGGAAATCAGAAACAGTGCAGAGTGCACCGCATTGCGCGCCATGACGGTTAAGAGCCCCGCCAGAATCGCGGCAATTGAGAAGACCCAGAAAAAGACTGATTCCCAGCCGGATAAGACCATGATCTTTGGTCTTTGTGCTTTGTGCTTTGTGCTTTGACGTCTGGCGGGAGCCTCGCAATAAGCGAAGCCGGCCGAAAGACGAACAAAGATCAAAGTCCAAAGATCAAAGATCGATTCTCAGCGTTCGTACTTAACCGTTTCCCTTCCCTGCTCAAGCATTTCGCGGTTCCAGACAAAGCCGGCGCGCGAGTAGGTGGCCAGCTCGAAGTCCTGCGTCAACTCGAGGCAATACGTCGGGCAGGCCTCCTGGCATAGCGCGCAGAACATGCACCGCGAAGTATCAAAGATAAATTCGTCGAGAACTTTTTTGCGCCGCGGCTTGCCGGCGACGACGACTTCGACATCCATCGGGATCACATCGATGCAGTCTTCGGGACAGGCGAGCGCGCACAGGTTGCACGCAATGCAAAGCGTGTCGTGCGTCTCGGGATCCATGTTCAGGCGCGGTGCGCCGTGAAACCGCGGCGCCACGTCAGGCCGCACCTTGGGATATTGCTCGGTGTAGATTCCCTTTCCGGCAACTGAGTCTTTGTCCGTGAGCGCGCCGATGTTGAAACCCAGGGTCACGCCCATTCCTTTTAATAGATCGACCATGAAGAAGCGTTTCAGCTTCTGAGTGAACGTCGATTTAGGAACGGGAACTAATGGCATAAATTTTGTGGCACAGACTTCAGTCTGTGATTATGTTTCCGCGACACAGACTGAAGTCTGTGCCACTATTCCGAACTTACCGGCATGACGGCCGGTTTCCCTTTTGGCAAATCAACCAGCCTTATTTGCCGCCGCTGCTTCTTCAAATTGAAATCACGTGAACGCCAGTTAATCAAAGACAAAATACCCGCCGTCAAAAACAGATTTCCGATGCCGATGACGATCGCGATTGCTTTGCCGGTGGCCGTCAACCCGAGCCCGCCGCTCAGCGAGTCGATTGTACGCATCCCGCCATATCCGTCCAGGCCCTGGATCACACCGACGCCAGTTGCGGTGATCACAATGTTAATGAGCGCCGCGGGCAGCATCCACTTCCAACCCAGATCCATCAACTGATCGTAACGAAAGCGCGGCAGCGTCCAACGCAACCAGAAGTATAAATAAAGGAGCAGCCCCGCCTTCCCGAGAAACACGATCAGGCTGATCACGACGTAAAGGTTGTGATAACCGGCAGTTTCGAGCCGGTAGACCCAGGGAAAATACCAACCGCCGAGATAGAGTGTCGTGGCGACCGCCGTGACCACCACCATCGCCGCATACTCAGCCATAAAAAAGAGTGACCAGCGAAAGCCTGAATACTCGGTGTGGAACCCGGCCACCAGTTCAGACTCGGCTTCGGGCAAATCAAACGGCGCCCGGTTGTTTTCGGCAATGCCGCTGATTAAGAAAATCATGAAGCCGACCGGCTGATAAAGCACGAACCAGATCGAATCAGACGCCTGGGCCGCTACGATTCCCGATAGCGACAACGTACGGGCAAACATCAAGGCGCCGATGATCGCCAGGCCCATCGATACTTCATAGGAAACCATCTGCGCGCTCGAGCGCAGCGCGCCGAGCAAAGCGTATTTGGAATTCGAAGACCATCCCGCCAGGATTAACGCGAGCACGCCCACGCTGGAGACGGCCAGCACGAACAGGACGCCGATGTTGACGTCAGTGATTACCGCCCAATCAGGGCCGAACGGCACCACGGCCATCACCACGAAGGCAGCAACCACGGCAATGTAAGGGGCGACAAAGAAAATCCAGCGGTCGGCATTTTCCGGAACGAAGTCCTCTTTAACGAGCAGTTTTAATCCGTCCGCGATTGGTTGCAGCAGTCCCCACGGGCCCACGCGCATAGGGCCCAAACGCGCCTGCATGAAAGCTGAGATCTTTCGCTCGAGATACGTGGCGTAAGCCACCCAGCCCGCCGTGATCGACACTACCACGCCAACCTGGATCAGCGGCCAGATAACATAGTTCACCGTCTCCTCGCTGAAAAATTTCAGCAGCAGAGTGTCGATGATGGTTGGTGCTGCTAAGAGAGCAAAGTGCGTCATTACAATAACTCTTTGCGTTCCTTTGCGCCTTCGCGTCTTTGCGTGAATTTCTGTTCACGCCAAGGCGCTAAGACGCTAAGGCCGCAAAGAATTCTCACCTATCAATCTCACCCAACACAATATCGAGCGTACCGATAATCGCGACAACGTCCGCCACCAGGTGGCCGATGCAAAGCTGCTTCAATGACTGCAAATTGATGAAGCACGGTGGGCGCACGCGCACGCGCCAGGGCTGTTGCGTGCCATCTGAAACCAGATAGCAGCCAATCTCGCCTTTCGGACCTTCAATCGAATGATAGTAATCACCCACGGGTGGCTTAATGAGCTTCGGCACTTTCGCGTTCACCGGACCGTCCGGCAGGTTCTCGATCGCTTGTTTGATAATGCGTCGCGATTGTCGCATCTCTTCCATGCGCACGAGGTAGCGATCGTATGTGTCGCCGTTTTCTCCGAGTGGAATTTCGAAATCCATCTCGGCATACGCCGCGTATGGCCGCGCCTTGCGAATGTCCCAGGCGACGCCGGACGCGCGCAACGCCGGCCCTGACAGGCCAATCGCAATCGCGTCGGCGCCTGATATCACGCCGATGCCAACCGTGCGGCCCAACCAGATCCGGTTCTCAGAAAGGACGGTTTCGTATTCGTCGAGCCGCTTCGGAAAATTATCGACAAACCGATTCACATCCGCTTCAAAGTCATCGTAAGCGTCATTCGGCATGCCGCCGATGCGCCAGGCATGACAAGTCAGACGCGCGCCGAACTGGCGCTCGAAAATCTTTAGAATCTCTTCGCGCTCACGAAACGCCCACAGCAGAATTGTGACGGCGCCAATGTCCAGCGCATGCGTGCCCAGCCACAGCAGATGCGACGCGATCCGATTCAGCTCAGTCAGAATTGTCCTTATGTAATGGGCGCGCCGTGGCACGTCGAGTCCCATCATCTGCTCGACCGTTTCGACCCATACCAATCCATTGGAAACAGCCGCAATGTAATCGAGCCGATCCCAGTATGGTGCGATCATCGAATACATGCGATTCTCGGCAATCTTTTCCATACCGCGATGCAGGTAACCAATATCACAATCGAGATCCATGACCGTCTCGCCGTCCAACTTCAGCACCACGCGGAGCACGCCGTGCGTGCTCGGGTGCTGCGGTCCCATGTTGAGCGTCATCTCGGGCGCGTCAAGCAGGGACTGGCGAGTTGTGGCAATTTCGACTTGGTGCATATCTTGTTTCCCTCTCCCACTGGGAGAGGGTTAGGGTGAGGGCGTTAGTACGCAGATCCTCACACCGTTCTAATCTTCGTGAGGCTCAGCCTCACGGCGAAAGATAGAAACTTCAATCGCTGAGCAGTCATGCTCCGCACCCTCACCCCAGCCCTCTCCCAAAAGGGAGAGGGAGTCTAATTCATATCCGGCGCTTCATTCGGCAAATAACAACCGGTTACGGCGTATGGCTCATTAACTAATCCGATTTCCTTGATCTCGCCGCGATCCTTTTTGTCGCGCAGCCCCAGCAGCAGCGACTGGGTGGCGCTGGCCTTGTTCCAGACGTTTCGCGGTGCATGTCTTTCAGTGAGCACAAAACCCGCCGCCTTTGCCGCTTCGGGCGCATCGAAGATTTTTGCTCCGTAATGGGTGGCGATCTCTTTTGGCGACATGGTCTCGTATCGTGTCAGAACCCGGAGCGATAGCGACGGGATCATGCATTCAACGCGCGTCTCGATCCGGTCGCTACCGCTCCCGGTTCTGACACTATCATTTATCCTTCGGCATCACTTCCTTGCCGCTCCGGAAAAGCTGGCGCACTTCGCGCTCTTGCGGCACGGACAACATCTCCAGTCCATAAGTGCGGCGCTGCTCTACCTGTTCACGCTGCACGTCGGTAAATTCCGGCAAGTGCTCTTTCGTCCAACGATTCTCAATGAACTCGAGCGGATAGTCTTTCCGTAGTGGATGACCATCCCAATCCGGCGGCAAAAGGATGCGGCGCAGATCGGGATGATTGTGAAACGTCACGCCGAACAAATCGTAAACCTCACGCTCAAGCCAATCGGCCGACGGCCAGACGCTGGTTACACTTTCAACCCCCCCGCCGTTGGTCGTCGCGACTTTCAGGCGCACGCGCTCGTTTTTCGAAATCGAATAGAGACTATAAACGACTTCGAACGGCGTTTCCTTGTTGTCGGGATAGTGGACGCAAGTCAGATCCGAAAGATAATCAAAAGGTAGCTCGCTGTCGTCGCGCAGCGCCATGGCTACTTCGAGTATCTGCTCGCGCTTCACCCGAATCGAAAGCTGGCCGAGAAACTCAGTCGCCTCCGCAATCGCCTCGGCGAACTCTGCTTTCAGACGCATCGCGAGTGGATGATTCGACGCGTCGACCGGCTTGGGTCCTTCCTCTTTCTTCTTTACGGGAGGTTTCGCAGCGCCTGGAGTGGCCGGGGTAGCTTTCTGCGCGGCTTCCTTCGCCGCCAGCACTCGGGCCTTGGCCGCTTCGACTTGCGCATCTTTCTCCGCGTCGGCTGAAAGTGAAGGAGGGTTAGCGCGCGCGTCGTCTCGCGGCGCTGCATCTGCAGGTGCGTCGTCTCCGGCTCCCGATTCCGGGGGTTTACCTTCCTGTGCCATAAAACTCAGTTAAACTCTGAGTTACTACGCTCTGGCTGACGGGCCACGGGCGCGCGAAAGATCGCAACGCTACGCTCACGTGTAATGCAATTTAAAGCAGGTCGGACGAAGCTGACTTTTAGCATGCGGTTTAGAAGCTTGTCAATTTAGTAAGCTGAGAAACTAATGCCGTGCTCTGCGTGATTCCTTTGCGACTTGGCGCCTTTGCGTGAGACTAAGAGTTTGAAATTGATGATTCACGCAAGGACCCCAAAGTCGCAAAGGCCTGCCAAGTCTGGGTGGTGAACCGCGCCTTGACCTTGCATGCCACCACTCCGTATCATTGCTTGTTTGATCGAGGACACGATTTGACATCTATATAAGGTGAGAAGAAATGAAACCCGGAATTCATCCTGAATATAAGGAAATCACAGTAACTTGTGCCTGCGGCGAAACTTTCAAGACGCGCTCAACCCGCAAAAGCGACCTGCACGTGGAAATTTGTTCGGCGTGCCATCCGTTCTTTACGGGGAAACAAAAGCTGGTCGATACGGCGGGTCGCGTCGATAGATTCAATCGCCGCTATGCCAAAAAGACCGAGCCGGAGGCTGCGGCTTCCAAATAAGTTGATGGCGAATAAGCATTAGCGAAATCGATCGTAAGAGATGCCGGCGTTGCATACGCTGGTCGCTCGAAGTGCATCAAACACTGCGGCGACCAGAAGCAAAGGCCGGCATTGTTGTAAGCAGTGGCACAGACTTCAATCTGTGTTGATATTAACGATGACGCAATCACAGACTGAAGTCTGTGCCACATAAGAAATCAATGAGCACTAACGAAAGAGATTTAATCGTCGGCGGCCAGGCTGTTATCGAAGGCGTCATGATGCGCACACCCAGCGCGTATGCGATCGCCGTGCGCAAGGCCGACGGAACGATCGTGAACACTTCGGCCCGGCTGCCGAAATGGAGTGACAAAGTTCCGCTGCTCAAGCTGCCTATTCTTCGCGGCGGCGCGGTGCTGCTGCAATCGATGGGCTTGGGAATTAAAGCTCTCAACTACTCCGCCGCCGAAGCCTTCGCGGAAACTGAAGAAGCGAAAGCCGAGGAAGTTCAGGTGGCGCTGACGCCCGCAGTGATTGAAGGCGAAGGCGACTTTGCCGGAATCACAGGCGGCGTGCCCGGTCTGTTTCCCATCGCCAAACAGAAGCGGTCGAAAGATGAATTGAATAAAGGTGGAACCGCGGCGGCGATAAGCTCGATTGTCATCGCGCTGATTTTCAATGTCCTGTTATTCATCGCGGCGCCTTTGCTCCTGACAAACGCAATCTTCGTGGCCGCGGGTTGGACAAACAGGCCGGCGAGTGTTTCATCGACGTCGCAGGCGGGGACGCCTGCGGACCGCCCGCAGGATGCGGGCGCTCCGGAATCGGCTCTCTCGCGCACCTGGAATTCCGTGCGCGGCTATCTGCATCCGGTGCGGCCAACCGTAGGATTTAATCTGCTCGATGGTGTGATCAGAATGACTCTCTTTCTGATCATGATTGTCAGCTTCTCGTTTATTAAGGACATCCGGCGCGTCTTTCAATATCACGGCGCCGAGCATAAAACAGTTTTCACGTGGGAAAAGGGGCTGGATTTGACGGTGGCCAACGCACGCCCGCAACCGCGCCAGCATCCGCGCTGCGGCACAAGCTTTCTGATGGTCGTGATGCTGGTTTCGATCCTGCTTTTCTCAGTGATCAAGTTCGACTCGCTGCTTTTCAATTTTCTGGTGCGCATCGTTTTGATTCCGGTGGTGGCCGGTCTCTCGTACGAAATCATTCGGTTGTCGGCCAGGAAAGAGAGCGGCGCGTTCTTCAAGATGATCACGCGTCCCGGGGTGTGGCTGCAAAACGTCACCACCAAAGAGCCGGACGATTCGCAATTGGAAGTGGCGCTCGAAGCATTGAAGGAAAGTTTGAAACTGGAACCCAAGCTCGGCGAACCTGAGATGGCGCCGCTGTCGTGAGAGTTCAGAGTTCAGCCTTCAGGCTGCAAGCTAAAGCTTGAACTCTAAACAAAAGATCATGCTCGACAAACTAGCTCAAATCGAAACGCGCTATGAAGAGATGACCAACGAACTCTCTTCGCCAGAGTTGTTGTCGAATCCTTCCGCGTACGGTAAAGCTGCGAAGCAGCATCGCGGCCTGGGCGAAGTTGTCGCAAAATATCGCACCTGGAAAACCCTGAATGAAGAACTCGCGGGTGCGCGCGACCTGGCCGCCACGGCGGACGACGAAGAAATGCGCGAGCTGGCCCGAGTTGAAGTTGAATCGCTGCAAGCTCAGGTTGAACAAACCGAAAGCGATCTAAAAATGCTGCTCATCCCACAGGATCCCAACGACGAGAAGAACGTGATTCTCGAAATTCGCGCCGGCACCGGCGGCGATGAAGCGTCGTTGTTCGCCGCCGATATTCTGCGCATGTATGCGCGCTACGCGGAGCGTCAGCGTTGGAAAATGGAAATTCTCGACGCATCCGAATCGGGAATTGGCGGGTTCAAAGAGGCAGTCGCCCTGATCGAAGGTGACAAGGTCTATTCAAAACTCAAGCATGAATCCGGCGTGCATCGGGTGCAACGCGTGCCGCAGACCGAAGCCAGCGGCCGCATCCATACCTCGGCGATTACCGTCGCCGTGTTGCCGGAAGCCGAAGAAGTTGACGTGAAGATCGATCCGAAAGACCTGCGCATCGACACGTTCTGCTCGTCGGGGCCGGGTGGGCAATCAGTAAATACCACCTATTCTGCCGTCCGCATCACCCACCTGCCCACAAACGTCGTCGTGTCGATGCAGGACGAAAAGTCACAGATTAAGAACCGCGAAAAGGCCATGCGCGTTCTGCGCGCACGGCTCCAGGAAATCGAAGAGCAGAAACAGCATGAAGCGATCGCCGGAGAGCGCCGCTCGATGGTCGGCAGCGGCGACCGCTCAGAAAAGATTCGCACCTACAACTTCAAAGAAAACCGCGTCAGCGATCACCGTATCGGTCTCACCATTCACCAGCTCGATCAAGTCATGGACGGAGCGCTCGATGCGATCATCAGCGCGCTCACCACTCACTACCAGGCCGAAAAGCTTAAGCAGGAAGCCAGAGCGGCTTAGCCCGAGAACCTTGGGTACCGGGACCGCGGGCGCCCTCGTCCGCCGGCGAATCGCCCGCGTATCAGCGGACGAGGGCGTCCGCGTCCCCAGTGCCAGGCGCTTTGTTCGATCAAGAGCGTCCGCACCGCCTCTTTCAATTCCATTACATTTCGGTTGTTCCTCCCGGTTGAATTTGAGCGGCTGACCGCGCTCAAGAATTCCTCAAGCGCCCCCTATTAATCTGCCAGGCATAGCAGTTCAATCCTTTCCGATTTACCGATGGAGGAGATTTGCCATGCCGCGCCAAGCAACCTTTATCCGATTCAAATCCTCGAGGACAGCATTTCTGGTGATCTTCCTGGCGTGCGGGGCCGCGCTGATTTGGGCCGGCAGCGAATTCAGCGCCCGCGCGGACCGAAACGATCCTGAGCGCGGCGAGAGCGAAGCAGCGGAAGCCCTGGACAATGGTCAAGATAAGGATGTCGACGCCGGCCCAATGGGCCGCCAGGGCCTGACTTTCCGCGAATATCTCGAACGCCGCGAGCAGATGACCGGATTGCTGCGCGGGCTGCCTAACGCTTCGGGTCTTCAATTGCGCAGTCAGGCAATTCGGTCGTTGCAGCAACAACAGTCGTCGCTTTTGCAGGGCGCCCAGGGGGCCGCCCCCATGCAAGTTGCGAATGGTTCGACCAGCGTCGCGATCTCACCGGTGAATATGCCGTGGACGCCGGTAGGCCCGGCTCCGATTCCTGATGGCCAGACAAATCTGATTGACGCAACGCGCAACCCGGTCAGTGGTCGCGTACTCGCGATCGCCATTCATCCGACGAACCCGGACATCGTGTACGTCGGCACTGCACAAGGCGGGCTGTATAGAACTCTGAATGGCGGCCAGTCCTGGACCGCATTGATGGACAACGCGCTGAGTCTGTCCGTCGGCGCCGTCACCATCGATCCACTTGATCCGACCATGCTTTTTGTCGGCACGGGCGAGGGAAACTTCTGCGCTGACTGCTTCTTCGGCGTGGGCTTCTACATCATCAAGAACGCTGAGACGACGCCGACGCTCCTCGGTCCATACAACTCAGCGACCAATACACCCGGAAATTTTTTGGCGAACAGCCGCTCAATCACAAAGATCGCCGTGAACCCAAACGATGACAACACGATCTTTGTCGGAACCGGATCGGGCATCGGCGGTATCAACGGCGGCGCCGGCCTCGGGCTGAACCCAAGCCCGCGCGGCATCTTCCGATGTGAAAACGTGATGAGCGGGGCGCCCTCCTGCACCAAGCTCAACATTAACGGACCCGATGGCGGCCTCAACACGGCCGTGCGCGACGTGGTTTTTGAACCAGGCAATCCGAATGTTTTGATTGCCGGATTGGACGACCCAATCGGCGGTGGCACGAATGGCATCTACAGAACAACCAATGCCCTCGCTCCGAGTCCCGGCGATATTGCGTTCACGCGAACTCTAGTAACCGCCGAATTCACCAATGCGATGCTGGCGATTCAAAAGACCGGCAGCACTGTGACGGTTTACGCGGCCACGGAAGATGACGGCAACGCCGACACAACCGGGGGAGTCAGGAAATCGACGGACGGCGGCATAACGTGGAGCACCCCCACCGCTTCCTCCAGAGGTTTCTGCGCCGGCCAATGCTGGTACGACATGCCGATCGCTGTCGACCCAACGAATCCGAACAAAGTTTTTGTCGGCGGCGGCGGCGACTATGACGGCGTGCAGAGCGCCTTCAAGAAATCGACGGACGGCGGCGCGACGTTTGTGAAGAGGGCGGCGGGGCTGCACCCGGACTCACACGCAATTGCGGTTGCGCCTGCGAATCCATCGATCATTTATCACGGCAACGATGGCGGTATCTTCAAGTCCGTCAACGGCGGCGACACGTGGACCAGCATTAACACCAACGGCTTTAACGCGACCCAGTTTGTGAGCCTGGCGCTCCATCCACTCGATCGCAACTTCAGTATCGGCGGCACACAGGACAACGGCACGCCTTTTCTGCAGGCGAACTCTGCCTGGAAGTTAGGCGCGTTCGGTGACGGCGGTTACGCGCTGATCGATACGAACGCCACTGACACCGGCGCTTCTGTGACGGCCTATCATACTTACTACAACGCGAAGCTTGGTCAGATTGGTTTTCTGCGCGCCGATGGCGCCAGCGACATTAATCCGGACGGTTGGTCATCAGGTTTTCTTGGCTGCGTGGCGGTGAACGGCCTGGTTCCCGTGACCTTCAATGGTATCCAGTGCACGGATGACACCTTGTTCTATGCGCCGATGGCTCTGGGGCCGGGCAATCCGAACACAGTCTATTTCGGCAGCGATCATCTTTATCGCTCAATCGATAAAGGTCTCACGATGCAGCCGGCCAGTCAGATTTTTGAAACAGTTCCGCCGGCGGCAGTCGGCGGCATCCCGGCGAATGTTCCCATCAGCGCGATCGGCATTGCGCCTCAGGATGACAATGTGCGTTTGGTTGGGCTCACGAATGGAAGAGTGTTCGCGACCACGCTCGGCGCGCCGGCGATGACTGAAATGACGCCGTCGGTCGCGACGCGGAAATTTATCGGACGCGCGGTGATCGATCCAACGAACGCAAAAGTCGCTTATGTAACGCTCGTTGGTTACGGCGTCCCCGACGGCCAGCACATCTGGAAGACTACCAACCTTGATACCAATCCGACTGCGGTCGCCGTAACCTGGGCGCCCGCCGGCAATGGAATTCCCGACGTACCGGTCGATGCGTTCGTCATTGATCCGCGAGATTCGAACATTCTTTATGCAGGTACGGACATTGGCGTCTACAGATCTCTAGACGGCGGTGCTAACTGGGAACTATTTGGGACTGGCTTGCCGCGGATTGCTGTCTTTGACATGGGGGTTCAGGGGCCGAATAAGCTTCTCCGCATTGCGACCCATGGACGTGGGCTGTGGGAGATTCCTACCGACGGTTCAGCGCCATCGCCCACGCCGACTCCGACGGCGACACCTACACCGACGCCTACTCCGCTTCCGTCGCCAACGCCAACGCCTGGGCCACTAATGCCGGGTGATGGGACGCAGGTTATTCAAGGCGCCTACGATCCGCACATCTATCCATGCGGTTCGCAAAAACTTCGTTTCGACGTACCCGCCGGTAAGACGGCCATCACGGTCCAGGTCAATGCTACTGTTCCAGCGAACGACATCAGCGTGAGCCTCTTATATGGTTCCGATCCGGATGCGATTTTCCTTCAGACCGAAGACACTGGGACATGTTGCGAGGCTTTGGTTTATCAGCCGGATGGCGGCGTGCCTGCCGGCGAGTATCAGGTGCAGATTTGCCAGACGCCTAACACACAGGGCGTACCGCAAATGGCGCCGTTTACTTATCTCGGTACCTTTTCATCGATCGGCACTGGCAGTTCGTCTCCGACACCCACGCCGACCCCGACGCCAACGCCTTCGCCCACCCCGACTCCCGGAGCGAACGGCACAATCACAGTCGGCGGTCCGCCGGTCACCTGGGCTGCGGGTCCGTTCTTTGTTCCTAACCCAACCGATCAGGTCAATGGGGTGCCGACGTGTACTGCTCAACTTCCGTGCAGCGATTTTCTGCTGGACGTAAACGTACCGGCCGGTTATGACGAGCAGCACTACGTGAAGGTGCAGGTGAATTGGAATAATCCGGCGGCGCAGTTCGATCTGTTTGTCTTCACAATTAATCCTGATAACACGATCGGGAAGCTCCAGGCGGCAAACTTCTTTGCCGTCAATCCGGATGTCGTCACGATCTCGGCGACCCCGGGCAGGTATCTCTTACGAGTCTCGCCGACGATACCTGAAGGCGACAGTTACCTCGGCAAAGTGACTTTGGAAAACAAGGTGGGAGCGGCAATTCAGGGTGGTATCAGCACGCCGACCTTCCAAAACTTCCAGGCGCCTGCGGGCCTGGGCAATAGCTCGGGCGAGCCTTCGATTGGTGTTGGTCTTCCCGGACCTGGCTATCCACAAGGCCGAGCGATGTATCAGTCAGGCACGCAGATGTTGCGCGTAACTTTCAACGACAGCACCTCGCCGGCGACCTCGGTTTGGGAGAACAAGAGCGCACCGAACGCGCCGGGCTCGCTCGACCCAATTCTCTTCACCGATCGCTGGACGGGCCGCACGTTCACTTCGCAATTGGCCGGTGTGTGCAGCAAAGCTGCTTACACTGACACCGCATCTCCATTCAACGATGGTGACAACTGGGTTTTGAGTCAGGGCTGCGGATTTCCTGCGGGAGTTGATCACCAGACCATGGGTGGTGGGCCATTCCACGCGCCCGTGCCCGCTAATCCGGCTTATCCGAACGCGGTCTATTACTGCTCGCAATACGGAACGCAGGCGGCGTCGTGCGCGATGAGTCCCGATGGTGGCCTGACCTTTGGGCCGGCGGTTCCGATTTACACTGTGAGTTGTTTTGGCATTCACGGACACGTGAAGGTGGCCCCCGATGGCACGGTTTATGTTCCCGACAGCGATTGCTCGTCCGCGGGAGCGCAGACGATTGGCGACTTTCCGGCCGCGACCGCGCGCCAGGCGCTCGTCTTCTCAGAAGACAACGGCATCACCTGGTCGCAACCGCAACTGATTCCCGACAGCAATCCCGCGCCCGGCATAGTTGATCCTTCGATCGGCATTGGTGCGGATGGCACGGTCTATTACGGGTACGCGAACAGCAATGGCGCGCCGTCCGTGGTGGTGGGCCATCTCGACAAGGTCAATCACAAGATCGTCTGGAGCCCGAGCCAGGATGTGGGTACGCCGTTCGGCATCAAGAACGCCACCTTCCCGGCCGTGGTCGCCGGCGATGACAATCGCGCCGCGTTCGCTTTCCTGGGCACGCCGACCGGCGGCTACTATCAGGATCCGACGAACCCATCGACCGGCTCAGGCTTCCAGGGAGTCTGGCACGTTTACGTGGCAATCACTTACAACGGCGGCCAGACATGGACGACGATCGATGCGACGCCGAACGATCCAGTGCAGCGCGGATCGATCTGCAACTCAGGCACAGTAATCTGCAGTCACAGTCCCGACGATCGAAACCTGCTCGATTTCATCGATGCGACGATCGATCGACAGGGACGCGTGCTGGTGGCGTACGCGGACGGTTGCACTTCGCCAACGTGCGTCAATGCCGGGCCGGCCGATTATCAGAAGAACGATTATGTGGCCAAGGCGACCATCGCGCGGCTGGCAACCGGCCGTGGTTTGTTGGCTGAGTTCGATGGCTTGATCGGCGGCACAGACGTGACTTCGATGGTCGGGCTCCAGATGACGAATCCGAAGTCCGGTGGCGGCAGTGCATCGTTCGATCTGGCCTTGAAGAACACTTCAACCCAGACGATCTTCACGCCTTTGACGCTGATGGTTTCGAAGATCACTTCCGCCTCCGGTCGCGTCACGGTGGCGAACGCAGGTAATGGTAAGACGGGAGTTGGAGCGACCTGGGACTACAGCGCGTTGGTCGGTACCGACAACATGTTTACCGGCGGCGAGCAGTCAGGAAGTCGCAACCTGAAATTCACCAATCCGAACAACGAGCCTTTCACAGTCACCTTCAGTGTAGTCGGTGTGCTGGCCGGCGGCGGCAGTGGCGGCTCAGGCGGCACCTCCGGAAGCACCGGCGGAACCAGCGGCAGTAGTACTGGCAGCACATCTATGTCCAGTACTACTACCGGCACATTAACGAACGCCGTACTCAGCGTGACTTACAATCCACTGCTGAATACGGTGACGTGGCAGGTGTTGAAGCAGTGAGTTGATGCGCGGCAAAGTTTCCCTGGTCGCCGAACAAATCTATGCTCATTGGACGCGCTACTTGCGTTATGGCTCTGCCACTCGGATGCGCGGCAAAGTTTCCCTGGTCGCCGAACAAATCTATGCTCATTGGACGCGCTACTTGCGTTATGGCTCTGCCACTCCGATGCGCGGCAAGTCTACCTGGTCGCCGAACAAATCTATTCTCATTGGACGCGCTACTTACGTTATGGCTCTGCCACTCCGATGCGCGGCAAGTCTCCGACTTGCCGGCGGCGAGACCCTCTTTATCTTCGGGTCTGAGACCCGAACCATCTTTAGAAAGCGCTGTCCGGTAAGTCAGAGACTTACCGCGCATCAGAGTGGCGGGGCCATTGGGTGCAATGATTCATTGAATCAATGATCCAATGGATCACTCCTGCTTTTGCGCCTCGCCGATCTTTCTGAGAAACGCTGCGATGGCTTCATATAGGTATGAACACTAGTGATGTTGCCCGCCGGTCTTAATTCTCCACTCTCACGCCCGGGCGCGGCGGCGGCAAAGGTCCAGTGTACGGCTTGCCTTCTTTGATTCGCTTCTCCTGAATCGTCGTCAACACCACGAAGAAAACCAGTATTGCAGCGAGCACGATTGACGAGCCGATCGTGCCCAGATTCAGACCGCCCTGCGCAATCGGTTTGGTGAGCACATCGCCGAACGTGGCCCCGAACGGGCGCGTCAGAACGAACGCAATCCAGAACAGCAGGACCCGACTAAGGCTGGTGAAGAAGTAAAGCAGCACGACCACCGCGAGCAGACTGCCGATCAGAATTGCGCCGCCCAGAAAACCAAGTCCCGAACTGTCGGCAAGAAAATCTCCCAGCGCGGTACCCAAGGTGTTTGAAAACAGGATCGCCGTCCAATAGAAAACTTCGGCGCGACGCGTGCGAATGTCGTTAACCGACAGGGTGCCTTCGCTATAACGCCAAATCGCGAGCACGATCATCAGACAAGAAACTAGAATCAGGCTGCCGGTCGTGTAGCCGAGCCCGAGACTTCTATCCATATAATCGGAGATTGTGGTACCGGCGGTGCTGGTTGATACGATTACCAGCCAGTAAATTACCGGATGATACTTGCTCACGCTTAATTGAATGAACAACGTGACAAGAAAGAAACCGAGCAGGATAAGTGAACTGACCGCGTAACCGACATTCAGAGTCATCGAGAGCAGGTCGCCGCCGGTTTCGCCAAGCGTGGTCGCGGCGATTTTCATGATCCAGAAAATGAGCGTGACCTTCGCAACTTTATTCAGGGTGTGCATGAATCTCCTCCTCAGATTATCACGCTGTAGATAAGGCAATTTGTCGTCCAGCCGCGATCGATAACAGACAACTCAACACAATTGAAATGTTTTTGATCGCCGGCGTCAATCGAGTGAAGAGATGGGAGGAACTATGCACGCCGAAAGTGTTAGGTAGAACTCACTTCATCGCCGTGACTGAACAGGGCGTTGCGATACGATCGCATCGCTAACACTCCCGGTTATCCGTGTTTCACCGCTTCGATTCCAAGCAGACCAATCGTTGCCGTAAACAGCAGCTCGAAGCAGTGGAGCAGCGTTTCACTTGCTCTTGTGTATTCCGGATAGGTTTCCAGCACAATTGATCCGCCGAAAAGTATGACCAAAAGCAAAAGCGCAATGATGACTCGGCCCCAGGCGATGGTGGCCGGCGTGGCGGGTGTAATTTCGTCCAGCAGACGCTGTGCTTGAGTAGCTTGTACGTTGGGATCCACGACCTGTTGCAAAGCGAGTGCCTTCATTAACGCCGGCAGGTAAAGTGAAAGCGTGGCGGCTTTGGGTGTGTTCTTGAAAAATACTGCCATAAGGTTCCTCCTCGAAGTCTTGGTACACCGTTCCTCGTCAAACCCGTGGATTGGCTGAATCAAGTCCGCCGCGGAACTTCCGAACCAGATCCGTCCTTCGTCACGTCGGACTACTGTCCCACGCAACTGCGACAGCCTGACTTCAGTCCTTCAGTTTTATGGAAGTTGCCAAGAACTTTTAGGGCGCTGGATTCGTTGGCCAATGAGAGCCCCTCTGGTGAAAGTAACTTTGATAAGGCCGCAAGAAGGAAAGCGGCGCCACTCTATGCCCCAAAGAGTTTGGGTGTCAAGCAAGAATCTACGCAAGAGGAGTGGGAAGAGTTCGAGACGGAGAGTGCAGGAGCGGCGTGATTGGTAAAGTTGTTAAGGCCAGAAGCGCCGTCCGATCCGATAATTCTTCGCCCCTGTCCCCGAACAGATCGAACTCCATCGCGACCCGATGTCATTGATTCATTGATCCATTGATCCATTGATTCGATTCTGATTGTTCGATTCTGTTGCAACGGTCCTTTAATGTGACCGGCTCACTTCGAGCCCCGATTCATCGGGGCGGTCAGAACTAAGCCCAGGGCGAGGCTTTGCGAGCCTTGGGTTAACGTTGTAATAAATTTGTTTGGAGCCGCGGAGCGGCGACGCGTCGCCGCTTTGCTCTGCCATTCGTGTCCTTTCGTGGTTCTTCCCCCCTTCGAAAAACTCACCACGAAATAACACGAACAACCCCACACCCATTTTTCTCTTGAGAATGTTTCCCTATACTCTCAAGCCTAAATGAAAACTGAATCCACCAGCGCTACTCGCCTTCTACTTATCAGCAATTCAACACTTCACGGCAGCGGTTATCTCGATCATGCAGCCGGCGAGATATGTGATTTTCTCGGCGGCGCAAAGAGAGTGCTGTTTGTGCCGTTCGCGCTTCACGATCGAGATAAGTACGCAGCCCAAGCGCGCGAGAAATTTGCGCAGATGGGTTACGAACTCGATTCAATTCACACGAGTAATGATCCGGCGCAAGCCCTCGTTGAGCATGAAGCGATTTTTATCGGCGGCGGTAATACGTTTCGGCTGCTGAAAGCGCTCTACGACCATAATCTTCTGGAACCGATTCGCGAGCGAGTCCGCCGCGGGATGCCGTACATCGGATCGAGCGCCGGCTCGAACGTAGCCGCGCCCACGATCAGGACGACGAACGACATGCCCATCGTGCAGCCGCCGTCCTTTGACGCGCTGGGTGTGGTTTCGTTTCAGATCAACCCGCATTACCTCGACGCCGACCCGAATTCAACGCACAAGGGCGAGACTCGCGAAGAAAGAATTATTCAATTCCTCGAAGATAACGAAACCCCGGTGGTCGCTCTGAGAGAAGGCGCGATGCTGAGAATTGAAAACGGACGGACGCAATTAAGAGGCTCCACCGGCGCGCGAGTTTTTCGACGGGAGTGTGAGCCAGTCGAGACTCTGCCGGGTGATTATCTCGATGAGTTGTTTTCCTAACGAGAGTCCGTTGACAATCGTTGTCGGCAGGCAAGCAAGTCGTTAGGTTATTTGGCTTGTCGGCCAAGCGGGCGAAGTGTCAGAACCCGGAGCAAAATCCCTCTCCCTCTGGGAGAGGGTAGGGTGAGGGGGCGAAGCCATAGCGACGGGATCCAACATACAATTCCGTGGGTCGAGTAATCGTCGTTTGAGTTCGCTTAAATGCTGCAGTTAACTCATGATCCGGTCGCTACCGCTCTCGGTTCTGACAGATAGTCGCTCGAACTTCAAGTGCGCCTGGCCGGCTCACTTCGATGACTTTCAACTAGCTGCGAAGCAGTGGTCAGAACTAAGCCCAGGGCGAGGCTCTGCGAGCCTTGGGTCAACGTTGTAATAAATTTGTTTGGAGCTGCGGAGCGGCGAGCCAATTATTTGGAGGCAAAAATCTGCCTGACTGATCTAATCGCTCTGGCCGCTGCTTCGCAGCTCAGGACGTGGTTCACGCAAAGGCGCTAAGACGCAAAGGAACGCAAAGAAGTTATCCGCAGATTACACAGATTAGACAAAGGCATAGGTCAGGCGATGTTGAAATGTTTTTGGAGTCCGAAGGACCGGCACGAAACATATCGGCTTCTCGGGCCTGGATCCTATTTGACCCGGTCGCTACCGCTCGCGGTACTGACCCGTGCCCACCCGATCGCTATCCCGACAAGGTCGGGACCCTCACCCAACCTCTCCGAGAGGGAGAGGAGAAGACCCGGTCGCTACCTCTCTCGGTTTTGACACGCAGGCGGCGCTGACTATTACAATTTCCTTGCAGCGCTCTTAACCTACTTCCTCAACCACCCTTCTCAAGAATCCCTCAAGTCTGACTCAAGCCTCCTCTTTTAAGCTGCTCACGATTCAATTCAGCTTGTTTGCAGCACCCGAGGAGGTTCCGACATGTTCAGATTTCTTAAGTTTTTCGCAGGTATCGCCGCCATCGCAGCTTTGCTCAGTCTGCCATTCGTATTTTCGACCGGCAGCCTTTCCAACGCAGCCAGCACCCAGGTTTCCGTGATCGTCCAGCTTAAGGACGAGCCCGGCGCGGTTTACAGAGCGCGCACAGAAAAAGCCGGCGGCACGGTTTCGCAGGATCAACTGATGGCCTATCGCAATCAGTTGGCGGCCAAGCAGGATCAGTTCCTGCAAAGCCTCGCCGCTAACGGCATCGCCGCGACGGTCGTCTCGCGTGACGTCAAAAACTTTGACGGCAACATCGCCGCGACAGTGCCGTTGCGCTACACGCTGGTCCTCGACGGCATGGCTTTGAAAGTTGACGAGTCGCAGATCAGCGCCATTCGCAACATGCCGCAGGTCAAGAGTGTCAATTCAGACGAGAAACTGACTACGAACCTCAAAGACAGCGTGCCTTACATTCGCGCGCCGAAGCTCTATGGCAGCGATCCGAACGACATGACGCCATTTGCGACCATGCCGGACGGCAACGAAGGGCAGGGCGTGTATGTTTCGATCATCGATACGGGCATTGACTGGACGCACCCGATGTTTGGTGGCGATCCAACGCCGCCGCGTCTGGCCGTGCTGCCCGCCGGATCGACCCAGACCAAGACCAACCAGAAAGTTGTTTACTACCTGCCGCTCTCTGATGTCGGAGTGGAAGATGGTTTCGGGCACGGCACGCACGTCGCCGCAACGGTCGCGGGTTATCTCGCGCAGACGCTTGATGGAGTGAACCTGCATGGCGTGGCGCCGCAAGCGAAGTTGATGTCCTACAAAGTCTGCAGCGACATTGAATCAACAGTCAGCCAGGTGCAGCCGATCGGCGGTTGCGATTCTTCGAACATCATCATGGCGCTCGAAGATTCGGTTTCGCCGTTCACGCTGAACAATCCACTGCTGCCGAAGCCAATCGCCGGCGTCATCAACATGAGCCTCGGCGGAGGCGGTGGTCCGGACAATCCGACGGCGATTGCCGCGAGCAATGCCGCGCTCACCGGTACCGTAGTCGTGGCCGCTTCCGGTAACTCCGGTCCGGGTGAAGGAACGACCGGCTCGCCGGCCGCAGGCATTCACGTAATTTCAGTCGGCGCCACGTCGCATCCGGGCAGCGCCGGCTCGACCTGGTCAGGCGATGTGCTGCAAGCCAACGCAGTGCCGGTGGCGATGATTGGTGCTGTCAGCCCGGCCAGCAATTTCCCGGCTAACTCAGCATTCAGCCGCATCAAGCTGTTTCCGATGGCCGGCACGCCTCCGCCGCCAACCGGAGCAATCGCGCAGCATTACGTTTACGTCGACAATCCGACTGGTCCATGGCCCACGGCCGTCAGTGGCCGCATCGCGCTCGTGAACCATTCGGGCCTGCCGCAAACTCCATTCGCATACGTGGCCAATATGGCCGCGGCTTCTGGCGCAGTCGGCGTGATCTTTGTCGCGGCGACTGAGAATCCGACGGCCGCAAAAGGCACGATTCCCGCGGCGAACGTTTCTCCTGCTGATGCTCAAATTCTTATCAACGCAATTTCGTCAACTGACAATGACAGTCCGGCGAACGGCGCGATTTCAGAACTGCCGATTCGCATGCAAGCGTTCTTCAGCACTGACTTCATGGGCGAGATGGCCGGGTTCAGCTCACGCGGTCCCGTGAGGGGCCTGGGCCAGGTCAAACCCGACATCTCAGCGCCGGGCGTGCAAGTGCTCGCAGCCTGTCCGCCGGCTTCTCTGCTCGGCGCGCTGGCAGCCGCCGCGAACCCTCTAACGCCGAACTACATCAGGATCGACGGCACGTCTATGGCGAGTCCGCATACCGCGGGCGCGGCGGCGCTGATCAAGCAAGCGCATCCGGATTGGACGCCTGATGTGGTGCGCACTGCGCTTATCAACACGGCGACCAACATGCGAAACAGCGCCGGCGGTTCGAAAGCCGACGGCCCGGACACTGCCGATTCGATCATCGCGCAGGGCGGCGGCCTGATCGATGTCTATCACGCGGTCTATGCGAAAGCTTTGATGGGCGTCACGGGTGACGGAATCAGCGAGCCGGGAATCCTCGGCAGCCATTCGTTCGGCGAAGTTCCCGTCGTGAACAATCGCATCACTTCAACCCAGCCGATCACCGTCACCATTCGTGACCTGTCGGGTGAAGGCGGAACTTACAACCTGAACGTGGCCAACAATCGCGATCTACAACTGGCGGGCATCAGCGTCTCGACTTCGCAGTCGACCGTGAATGTGCCGGCGAATGGAAGCGCGAGTTTCATCGTTAACGCAACCTTCAACGGCGATCAGATTCGCGACGTGATGGCGGCCAAGACGGTCGGCACGTCGGTCGTGTTTGAAAACATTCAGATGCAGTGGTTCGTCACGGCCACCCGCAGCGACAACAAAGAATCGCTGCGCATGCCTTTCTACTTCAAACCCGGCGCCAGCTTGCCGGCCCAGCCGACGATCGAAACGCAGACGCAAACTGCAACCGTTCCGGCCGCCAGCGCCGGTCAAAAACTGGCGAGTGGCGTTGACTTTGTCGATGTGCCGGTCACGGTGTCTGCTTCGACTTACAAGATGGACGTTTCAGTCGAATGGTTTGAACGACCCACGGGCAGCCAGGAAGACATCGACTATGAACTGCTCGATCCTGACGGCAACGTCATCGCGAGTTCCGGCGGCGGCGCCGGCGCGACTGAGTCAGTCAGCATTCGGGTTAGCCGCGGTGGCACTTACACGCATCGCTTGATTGGCTATACGAATGCCGATACCAACGTCACGATCACAAATACATTCGCCAAGGGACCGGCCGCGCCGACGGCGCAGGCAATTCCCGGCGACTTGACCGACGGGCAAAGCCGCAACGTCGATTTCGATGGCACGTTCGCGCTGAACTGGACCGGTGTCGGTGGCGAGCAGGGCTATGAAATCGAACAGTCCACCGGCTCAAATCCCGATTGGCAGACGATCGCTTCAGCCGCGGCCGGCGTCAACAGCTACAACTTCACGAATCTGCCGAACGATACCTACTCGTTCCGCGTACGCGGACTTCACGCAGGACAAATCGGCAAATACGTAACGAACGCCGGCAACACGATCAGTGTGCTGGTCGATACCCGGTCCAAGGTTGATATCACCAGCCTGATCGCCTATCCCATCTCGAATGTTTCTTTGAGCGGCGGCGTATGGCAGCAGGATGTCAACATCGTCAACAACTCAGCCAATTCCTACGTGCCGTTTGTGGATTTCAGCGTCATCAGCGTGACGTCGGCATCCGGAAACGTGCGGGTCACCAATGCGGACAACGGGCAGAACGGCAAGAGCCAGGCAACGGCCGCGTTGTTTAGCTTCACCGACAAACTCGGCACGGACCAGGTATTCAGCCCGGCTGAAACGACCGGCTCGCGAACGATTAGGTTCCAGAACAGCGCTTCCGAGCTGTTCTCGTGGGATGTTCAGGTGACGGCGTATGTCTCAAACGGCGGCGGCGGCACAGGCACGCAATCGTCGTCATCCGGTGGATCGGGTTCAACATCCACCGGTGGACTACCGACCGGCAACTTGCCGCTGACCAAGGTCACAGCCGTGATGCGCTTCACGGCGAACCCCCTAACCAGAACAGTTACTTCACAACTCATGAGCGTGAAGTAGTCGATCGATGAGCGAGCCAGGCAGAGCAATCTGCCTGGCTTTCTTATCACGCCGGAACTACGAGCAACGGTAGTAACGCAATCTGTCAGATTGCGGATTAAGGATTGATAACTCGCAAACTAACAGTTTGCGTTACAGCCTCGAAGGAGATAAGCAAATGTTGAAGCCCGCATACAGACGTTTGGTCTCGATAGTTTTTCGCTCCAGAGCGAGCCTGGTGATGTCGCTCTGTTTGCTTATCGGGGCGTTGGCGCTCGCCGTAATTCCGATTACGCGCGGCGAGAGAATTCAGCCGAACCCAAAGGCCAACACGCAGGCGACTTCGAGTCTGGCAAACCTGATGCAGCCCGGCGTCCTGCAATTGCCGAGCACTTTCCAACCGGTAGTGATCATGCCCAGGGCGGCGAGTACTTCTTTGAACGTGCACGCGCTGCCGCTGACAAAACCGCGAGTCGGCGAGTACGAAGGCGATGCGCCAAAGCCGATTCATCCGCCGCACGCGGCGCCGCAGTTGCCCGTCAACGATCCGGTTCAGCAAACCAGCGCCGCAGCCGTCTCAATGGCGACGGTGAATCAAACATTCGATGGCTTGACGCAAGCTGAGGCCTGCGGAACGTGCATTCCTCCCGATCCCGTGGGCGCCGTTGGCCCGAATCATTACGTCGAAATGGTGAACAGCTCGTTCGCGGTTTACAGCAAGACCGGAACGAGGCTGTCCGGCCCCACCGACATCAATGCCCTGTTTCAGAGTTTACCCGCGAGTGCTCCGTGCCGCCTCTACAACGATGGCGATCCGGTCGTGATGTACGATCACCTGGCTGATCGATGGGTGCTCACCCAATTCGCCGTCAATGGCGGCAGTGGCCCGTTCGATGAATGTATCGCCGTATCGTCTTCTGCAGATCCTACCGGTTCTTATTTCGTTTACGACTTTCCGCGCAGCGACACAATCTTTCATGACTATCCAAAGTTGGGTGTGTGGCCCGATGGCTACTACATGACGACGAATGAATTCGATCACGCCAATGGGGATCTATTCGTAGGCGCGGGCGCAGCCGCGATGGAACGCGACAAGATGCTCGCCGGCGATCCTTCGGCGCGCATGATCTTTTTCGATCTCGCCACAATTAACGGTGGTTTCGGCGGCATGCTGCCGGCGACGCTGGATGGCGCGCCGCCACCGGCCGGCGCCCCAAATTATTTCGCGGAAGTTGACTCGCAAATAAATACACCGTCGCTGGGCGCCGACGCGATGCGCCTCTGGCAGTTCCATGTCGATTGGGCCGATCCCTCCAGATCAACTTTCGGAATAAACGGATTGCCAAACTCAACTTTGCCGGTTGCTTCGTGGGTCCCGGCGCAATGTATCGAAGGCGTCGGCACTTGTGTGCCGCAGGAAGGCAGTCCTTACGGATTGGATGTGATTGGCGATCGCATCATGTACCGGCTGGCTTACCGAAATTTCGGTGACCACGAGTCTTTACTTATCAATCACAGCGTCCTGGCTGACGCGCGCGTCGGCGTGCGTTGGTACGAAGTGCGCGGCCTGAGCTCGACGCCGAGCATTTATCAGCAAAGCACCTTTGCGCCAACCGATTCAGTCTGGCGCTGGATGGGCAGCGCCGCAATGGATCATTCCGGCAACATTGCCATCGGTTACAGCACGTCATCGTCGGCCAGCTTTCCGTCGCTGGCGTTCGCGGGCCGTCTGGCCGGCGATCCTTTAGGCCAGTTATCAGGCGAGTCGCAACTTTTCGCCGGCACGGGTTCAGAAAACGTAGCGTTCTATTTGCCGCCGGTCGGACGTTGGGGCGATTACAGCGCGCTCACTGTCGATCCGACTGACGACTGTACTTTCTGGTACGTGAACGAGTATTTCAATGATTTTCCTACGCCCGATCCGGGCGCTCCGTGGCGCACGCGCATCGGCAGTTTCCGGTTCCCGCAGTGCATTGCGGCTGAATCTACGCCCACGCCCACGCCAAGTTCAACGCCAACTCCGACACCGACTGCGACGCCGACCGCAACACCGACGCCGACGCCGGGCGGTGGCAGTGGCGGCCCGGCTTGCACGGTTCCCGGAATCACGGTGCAAACGGATGCGACTGGAGACGAAACCGGCGCGCCCACTACTTCACAACTGGACCTGACTTCGGTAAGCATCGCTGAGCCATTTACTTCCGCTTCCGATCAATCGATCACTTTTACGATCAAGGTCGACAATCTCAGCGGCGGTCCGCAGACGAACTCGACCTGGGCCGTCAACATGAACGTAGCCGACACCAACGGCACCGCGCGCTCGATCTATTTCGACATGAACACGGTTGACAGCGGCACGGGCACAGTTGGTTACAACTACGGATATAAGAGCGGCAATAACAGCACGTCGCAAGGCGCAGGCTCGGTAATCACCGGAGCCTATGCCGCTGACGGCACGATCACGCTCAAGGTCAGCACCGCCGGCATTCTCAGCTTTAACGACATCACCGGCGCGCATCAGTTCGACGTTAACCTGCTCGGCGCGGGCAGGACGCTCACCGCGATCCAGGGATCCACACAGATCTTCATTGGAGCGGTCGGCAACGGCGGCAGTTTGACCGCCGATTCAACCAGCCAGGGCTCAGGAACCTACACGACCATTGGAAACGCCGCTTGTCAGGGAGGCAATCCGACGCCTACTCCGACGCCCACGCCCAATCCGTCGCCGACACCAAACGGTACGCCCACGCCAGCGCCGCCCGGAGGCACACCGCAGTACGCGAACTACTACGCGCCCGACGGCGTGGCCGACAGTTGGGGCGAGCCTTCGATTGGCGTCAACTGGATCACCGGCAAGGTCATGTTCTTTGGCGGGCTGAATGACTATGCGCTGCGCGTAAACTTTAACGATAGTGTTTCGCCCTCGACGGCGACGTGGGATCAGACACCGTTACTCTCGAACACTCTGCCGCGAATAATTGGCGGCGATCCAATCCTGGTAACGGACAAAGACACCGGCCGGACTTTCGTTTCACAACTACAAGGCCTGACGCCGACGGCCACAATGGACATCACTGATGACGACGGCGCGAGCTACAAACCGACGGCCGGCTTTGGAATCGGAGCCGGCATCGATCACCAAACGATCGGTGTTGGTCCATTCCATGCGCCGCTTCCGTCGGGCGCGGTTTACCAGAATGCCGTCTATTACTGTTCACAGGAAGGCATTAACAGTTCCGGCACCGGCGCGGCGAATTGCGCCTTGAGTGTTGACGGCGGACTAACATTTGGTCCCGCCATACCCGTCTATGCTTTCTCGGCGCTGAACGGCTGCAGTCCGCTGCACGGACACGCGAAGATTGCGCCGGACGGCACGGTCTATTTGCCGAACCGCCAATGCGGCAACGGCGCCGGCATGGTGATCTCGGAAGACAACGGCATCACGTGGCAGGTTCGCACGGTGCCGGGTTCATCCGCTGGTTCCAGCGACGCTTCCGTCGGCATCGCGACTGACGGCACGGTGTTCCTCGGCTATCAGGGAGCTGACGGCCACGCGCGGATCGCGGTCTCGCACGACAAGGGCGTGACCTGGATCAATCACACAGACGTCGGCGCGCAAGTCGGCGTTAACGACGCAATCTTCCCGGCCGTGGTCGCCGGCGATGGCGGCGTTGATACGGCGCGCGCAGCTTTTGCTTTCTACGGCACTTCCACTTCTGGTGATCAGGACCAACCTGGCTTCACCGGCGCCTGGTATCTCTACATCTCTTCAACCTTCGACGGTGGCAAGACCTGGACGACGGTCAACGCCACGCCCGGCGATCCGATGCAGCGCGACGGCATTTGTACGCGCGGCTTCCAGGGATGCGCCGTGCCGCGCAACCTGCTCGACTTTTTTGACGCGACCGTTGATAAGGAAGGCCGCGTGCTGGTCGGCTATGAAGACGGTTGCATGGGTTCGTGTGTTCAGAGTGGACCAAACTCAAATACTGAAAAAGGCGTCATCGCGCGCCAAAGCGGCGGCCAGCGCATGTTCGCGGCTTACGATCCAAATCCGAACCCGACACCAACGCCTACTCCGACCCCGAGTCCGACGGCTACGCCGACTCCAACTCCGACTCCGACGCCGACACCGACGCCGACTGCGACGCCAACCCCGACGCCTACGCCGGGCACGCCGCCGCCGGTAGCGATGTTTGGCCACAACACGCTCGCTGATTTTTCAGCGGTCGGTGGTGAACCATTCATTCGCGTCGATAAGCAGGACAACATCTTCGTGTCGTCGCCCTTCGGCGTCAGCACGACGGTGAGTCTGCTGTGGAAGTCATCCGATCACGGACGCACCTTCATTCCGCTCGGCACGCCAATCGTGCGCGATGCAGTGACTGGTCCGGGCGGAGGCGACACGCACATGGACTTTGACGATATGAATCGACTCTATTACGTCGATCTGTCGGCGGCGTGCACGACCGCGGCAGTTTCCGAGGACAGCGGCAATACTTTCCCGCTGACGAAGAATAATCCGCTTGTCTGTATCGGCCAGGGTGAAGATCCGGAAGGCGCAACTGACGATCGTCAATGGGTGGCGGCTTTCGGAGATGGCATTGCTTACTCTACCGTTCGAAATCTTGCGGTAGCGGTCGGCAGCGGCGACTTCCATATCTCTAAGACGACCGACGCCGGCAGCAGCTGGCACACACAGATTCTTGGCGACATCGGCAGCCAGTCAGGCCCGCTGCAAATCGACAAGACGAAGCGCACTATCAGCGTCAATGGAACGCAAACGGATGCGATTCTGCTCTATCAAATCCATTACTCGGGCAACGCGCTCAAGCTATACCGAATCGCCGACACAACATTCGCGCAGAGCGGCACGCCGCAGTACATCGTCAACGACTTAACCATCCCGACCGGTGGCGGCGGTGTCGCAACTGTCTTCCCGGTATTGTCGATCGATAAGGCCGGCAATCTTTACGCGGTCTGGTCGAACGGCAACACGATCAAGATGGCGGCGTCGACCGATCGCGGTGAGCACTGGACCGCGCCGGCGCAGGTCAATCCAGTTGCCATGACCGGCATGAACATCATGCCGTGGATCGTGGCCGGCGATCCCGGACGCGTCGATATCATTTGGTATCACACGTTCGGCGGCAACGACACGAACAGCAAGTGGGACCTTCACATGGCCCAGACGCTGGACGCGTTGAGCGGCAATCCAGCTTTCACCACGAACAAGGTCAACGAGAACACCATTCACACCGGCGAGATATGTCTCGATGGGCTTAACTGTGACATCAGCACGCTAACCGGAAGCCCGCGCGATCGCAGCTTTGCTGAGTTCCCGTCGATCGACATCGATTCGAAGGGCGCGGCTTACATCACTTACAACGACAGCACTAACCAGTTGCCGGCGCCGTACGTGATGGTCGCGCGGCAAACCGGTGGCGCGAGTTTGTTCAATTCCGTTTCGTCGCTGACGCCTGCAGGTGGCACGGTGACGATTTCCGCGCCGGCTTCAGGTGACACGATTAGATCCACTTCGATGAGTTTGAGCGGTACGCAGACGCTCACGCCGAAGAACTTCGATCGTGACGACGCCGCGGATGCGAAGTTTCCGGATCACGGCGCGGTGATCGGCAGCAATATTCCGGCGCTCGATCTGAAGTCGGTGTCGCTCAGCGATGACTCGACCTCGGTGACGGTCACGATGCAGCTCGCCGATCTGACAACGACCGCATTGGCCTCGGCGCCGGCATTATCAGGCGGCGACGGCGTGCTTTATCTGACGCAGATGCACAGTGGCAACAACGTGTACTGGGTGGCGGCGGAAGTGCGCGGCGGTGTCGCTCGATACCTGACGGGGACGCTCGGCTCGATCAATTCGAGTACCTCGAAGAAGTACATCACTTATAACCCTGACGCGGCGAATTCGTTATCGGTGCAAGGAGCGATCAACGCCGCGGCGCCCGGAACGATCACGATGAAGATTCCGAAATCGCTGCTCGGTAATCCGGCCGTAGGCACGGTCTTTACCAGCGTCACCGGTTACTCAATGAGTGAACGCGGGCCGCTGGCGCCGGCGGCCGGTACCACTGCGCCCAGCCCGACCAGCCTGCCGATCATGGCGGATGCCAGCGGCGCGGCGACCTACACGATTGGCGATGGCGCGCCGCAATTCAGTGGTGTTGTCGAAGTTTCGATCGACGATCCAAACTTCACGGCTCCGCAAACCGCGAATGTCGGCGATCCGGTCAATGCCAACACCTGGTCATTGCAACTGAGCGGGGCGCAACTTGTGCCTGGCGCGCACACTGCTTACGTGCGGCAGCGCATCAACGGACTCGCTGCATCACCCGTGGTGTCGGTCTCTTACACCATCTCGTCCACGATCGAACAATCCGTTACTTCGATGGTCAGTCTCGCAACCGCGAACGCCAGGTCTTCACTCGGCGTCAGCCAGTACGACGTTAGCGTCAAGAACACTTCGACGGCGACGATCTATGCACCGATGCGGATTGAAGTGGCGAGCATAACCTCGGCGAGTGGCCGCGTGACGGTCGCTAATGCTGACAACGGCAAGAGCGGCGGCGGCGCAGCGTGGGATTACAGCACCAAACTTGGTACCGACAACGCGTTGACGTCGAACGAAATTTCGTTGCCGCGCACGCTGAAGTTCAACAACCCGAACAACGAGCCGTTCACGGTCACCTTCAACATCATCGGCAATCTGGATCGAGCTGCGGCCGGAGGTTCATCAAGCAGCAGCTCATCCGGTGGCGGAGGCAGTGGCGGAACTGCATCCAGCGGCACCAGCCCGACGGCCGTGCTTTACAGCCTGGTCTATAACCCGCTGCTGAACACGATTACTTCGCAGCTGCTTAAGCCGTGACTCGGGGGCCAGGCAAGAGTCGTGCATTTGAAATTTCAAAATTGAAATCAAAAGTCGAAGGGCTTTGGAGGGCCGTCATGTCCAGGTTCAGGATTAGCGTAATCGCAAGTATTTGTTTGCTGGTCGGTACAATAAGCGCCTTATCTCCGTCCTTCCATCGCTTCGCAGTCGACGCAGCCAGTCCGACGGGCGGCACAGTTTCGGAAGCGAATCCGCAGTTAAACTGGACGGGCGCGATCATGCCGGCCAATCCTGACCTGCTCAATTCGCCGCGGTGTGCGGGCGCCAACGCGAGTGCTTGCGACAACTTCAATCTCACCGTCGTTCCGCCAGCGTCTTCCTATGGTCCTTACATTGTCGAAATTCGGCTCCAGCCTCAGGGCGACTGGGACATGGAGATCTACAACCCGAACGGGACTTACCGGACGGCGTCAGGAAACGGGATTTACGCAGCTGAGGTTGTTACGCTCTTCAATCCTCCCGCGGGCACTTACCGAATCGCCGCGTTTCCTTTCGCCCCGACCGTAGGAACAGATACCAATAGTTACGCCGCGACGGCCAAACTCATGCCGCAACCTCCTAGTGGCTCTGCTCCGGCGGGAACCGCGCCCGTTGCTTATGCAGATTTTCCATGTCCGGTGGGCCAATCCTGCACTAACGGATTCGGCGAGCCTTCGATCGGCTCGAACTGGAAGACCGGCAACATCATGTTTGCCGGCGGCGGCACGCTCAAAACTTTTCGCATAAATAGTTTCAACGATCGGGTTACGCCGGTTACCGCCACGTGGACCAATGTTAGTGGCAACCAAACCATTGCCACTTCGCCGCGCGTTGCCGCGGATCCAATTCTGTTTACCGATCCGCGGACCGGGCGGACCTTTGCCGGACAGGAAGAAGGTCTCACGCCGTTTGCGACCGTCGAATATACGGATGATGATGGCGCCCTTTTTGTCCCCACGCAGGGATCCGGAATCGTTTCGGGTGTCGATCATGAGACGATCGGCGGCGGTCCACTCGCTGCGCCCTTAACGGGCAATCCGAACTTGCCTGCATATCCAAATGGCGTTTGGTATTGCGCACAGGCGTTAGGGCCGGCCAACTGTGCTCTCAGTCTGGATGGTGGCATAACCTACGGACCGGCAGTGCCGACCTGGACCACAGAGTGTGGCGGTATCCATGGCCACGTGAAAGTAGCGGCCGACGGCACTGTCTATATTCCCAACCGAGGCTGCGGTGGCCGCCAGGGCTTGGCAGTCTCGACCGACAACGGCATTACCTGGGCGATTCGGACGATTCCGAATACGGCCGTTGGTGAAAGCGATCCTTCAATCGGGATTGCTACGGACGGCACAATTTACTTCGGTTTTATAGACGGCGACGGCCATCCGAAGATTGGCGTTTCACATGACCAAGGAGCGACCTGGGACACCTGGGACTCGCCTCGCGGCACCGCGACGTTTGTGGACGTGGGCGAGCCCTTCGTTCTTCAGAACGGAGTGTTTGCCGCAGTCGTCGCGGGCGATCCGGATCGCGCGGCCTTTGCTTTTCACGGCTCGCCGTCAGCCGGCCCGTTTCAGGATGCGAGCTTCAACGGCGTTTGGGATCTCTATGTGGCGCATACATTCGATGGCGGCCGAACGTGGACCACTGTCAAAGCCACACCCGATCCCGTTCAGCGTGGTTGCATCTGGCTTGGCGGCGGAACGAATCCCTGCCGCAACCTGCTCGACTTCATGGATGCCACGATCGACAAGGACGGTCGCGTGGTGGTGGGATTCGCTGATGGCTGCACCGGAGCTTGCGCGACGGATCCTGCCAACACTGCGAAATCGGTATGGGCTACGATTGCCCGGCAGTCCTCCGGACTGGGCGTGTTCGCCGCATTCGATCCAAAACCGTTCATCGATCAAAACGTCAACGCGATGGTGGCGTTGCAGGTTACGAATCCGAGCTCGAGCGGCGGCTTCAGCTCGTACTCTCTGGCGATGAGAAATACCTCGACGGAAACAATCGTCACACCGTTGCGGGTCGAGGTAGCGCAAATCAGTTCCACTTCCGGAAAGGTTACCGTCGCCAATGCAGATAATTCCCAACTCGGCGCCGGCGCGAATTGGAGCTTCAGCAATCTTGTCGGCGGTGAGAACGTGCTGTCATCGAATGAGCTGTCCGGCGGACGCACGCTTAAATTTAACAATCCAAATAACGAGGCGTTCACCGTCAGGTTCAATGTGATCGAAAGTGTCCCTAACAACGGCTGGACTTCGGGATTTGCGTACACCCCATCAGGGAGTGGCGGTAGCGGAGGCACTGCCTCGAACGGCGGCGCCGGCACCACGAGCACGTCGACGAGTGCGTTCTACAGCCTGACTTACAATCCGTTGCTGAACACGGTGGTGTCGCAGCTGATCAAACCGTGACGTACTTTGAATGGACTGGAGCGCAAGCGTCCTCGTTTGCAGCCTGAGTGAGCAGCGTGACCAGGGACTGCAAGCGACTGGAGTGCAAGCGAGGCGCTTGCGCTCCAGTCAACCGCGCTCTAGTCGTCTTTTTGAAATTGCAGCATTTATCTGTTGCATTTTTCTTGTCGTACTCAATCCCCTTAACCAGAGTTGTTTTCTCAAGAATTCCTCAAGGCGCAGTTCTTAGAGTGAGTGTATTGAAAATCGTGTCAGTACCCCGAGCGATAGCGAAGGGATCAAGTGACTCTCAGCTGTACCACTTGATCCGGTCGCTACGGCTCTCGGTACCGACACCATCTGCGAAAGGCGAGTTAAGATGAAACGAAAAACTTATCGGGCGCGAATTCTGGTGATTGGACTACCGCTTTGTGTCGCGGCTGCGCTGTCGTTTGCGTTGCTGCCATCGCGCGGCGCCAGCGGTGCGAAATTCGATTTGAGCAAGGGCGGCGCGCCGAATGTCGATGTTAACGCTACGGCCGGCGCGGTGCGCAAAGCCACGTCCACGCAAGTCGCGGCGCTTAATCAATTCAAGTCGAACTATGCGAACGCGTCTGTGCGTTGGAACTCATTTGCCGGATCTCCCGACGTGATGATGGGATTTCACACCGGTGCGTCGAACGACACGCCTGAAAACGTCGCCCGCACGTTTGTCGCGGCGAACTCAAGTCTGTTCGGCGCCGATCCAACGTCGCTGACCCTTGTCGATCAGAAAGAGGCGATGGGTGGTTATCTCGTCAAGTTTCAACAGAACGTGGGCGGCGCCAACGTGGTAAATGGCAGCCTCGGGTTTGTGATGACGGCCAACAAAGAAATTCGCATGGTGATGGGCTCGACGTTTCGCGATGTGAATGTTGCGGGCGCGCCTTCGCTTAGCGCGGACGCCGCCGCGGCAGCAGCCCAGGCGGCACTCGCGAAGTATGCCGTCTCGCGGCCTTCAGGAACGGATCAATATCTGAACCCGGCGCTTGACGCGCTGCAAGCGGAGCTCGCTCCGGCGTTACGCGCGCCGCGGCTCAACATCTTTCCGACTGGCGATGGTTATAAGCTGGCCTGGAACGTGATCACCTTCTCGCGCAATCCATTCGGCGTCTACATCACGCAAGTTGACGCCAACAGCGGTCAGATTCTGTATCGCGAAAACAAGGTGCTCGCGCAAACGCCGACGCTTCCCTACACCGCCGACATCTACCCGAACCATCCGGTGATGGCCAATCCCGACACTGGCGAGCTAAAGCTCGACACTAATGGTCAGCCGGAAGGTCTGCTGCGCGTCACTTTGCGAAATTACAACGAGGGCACGAACGCGACCGGCGTGCTGGGGACGATGACCGGGCCACACGCATTGGTTAAGAACGTGCTCGCGGTGCAGCAGCCATTCACCCAAGCCGCTCAGGGAACCTGGCACTTTCGTCAGAACAATGCGCCACTCGAAGCTCAACCGAACGAAGCTGACGACCTGGCTGAACCGGCTGAGCACATTGACGACGCCAACATCTTTTTCTTTGTGAATTATCTGCTGGAATACATCACGGACATTCATCGCCGCGACGACGCGGTGCACAACCGCATCGGGCAAGGCGATTTCCCGGATCAGTTTCCGAACAGCGATCGTCCGCTGGTAGCGCTGCCCCACTTTCCCAGCGAAGGCAATCTCGACACAACCAGCACCGACACAATCCTGCCTTCGATCCTGGGATTCGATAATGCGTTCTCGCTCCCCGTCACCGAAACCGTGGACACGCCCGCAGGTCCGCAAACCGTGATCGTGAATCCGACGGTTTACGGGCACGGCTATCTCTTTAACGACCTCGGCAAGGACGGAGCAGTTGTCTATCACGAAGGCACGCACTCGATCTCAACGCCCATCGCCGGATTGGAAGGCGCCGAAGGCAGTCCACTGAATGAAGCGCAGGCTGATCTCTGGGCGTACACGATCACCGATGCGGAAGCGATCGGCGAATACGTAGTGCAGGGATCCCGCATTCGTCAGGCCGTGCGCAATTGCGAAATCTTTGCCGCTGATACGGGTTGCGACCCGAGCCGACTGGCCTTTATTCGCTCGGTTCACAGCTCGTTGAAGTATTCACAGCTCGGCACGCGCGGTGGCAATGGTTTTGAAGAGCATCGCGATGGCGAGATCTATGTCGCCACGATGTGGGACCTGCGCTATTTGATGAAAGCGGCCGAGCCGCAGTTGAGCTATGTGCGGCCGGCATTTCTCGACGGCCAACCGACGCGGCAAATCTCGCGCGGGCAGGAAACCTGGGAGCGTCTGCACCTCGGTTCGATCTATTTGCTCGGTCTGACCGCGCCGGACACATTCGTTAAGTTCCGCGATGCGGTGATCGAAACCGATCGCATTCTTTATTCAACGGATCCATCGAACCTCGATGCGCCGGGACAACACGAAGCATTGATTTGGCAGGTGTTTGCTTCTCATGAGATGGGCGTCAATGCAGATTCGCTGGTCGGCGGACGCCAGACGATTTCGACTCGCGTAACCCAGTTTGCCGCGGACCAAGCGCACTTGAACGCGCCGCAGGGTGTCAGTGTTGAGCCGGCTTCGTCGAAGTCTCTGCGCGTATCGTGGCAACCAGTCTCAGGCGCGCTGGCCTATGAAGTGTTCAAGCGCAAAATCGGCACGGCCGGTCAGCGACAGTTCGCTGGCGCGCCCTGGCACGCCTACTTTGACGGCGACCCATCGACCAACGGCTGGAGTCACGTTGCCTACTTAGCCGATCCCGCGACGAGTTATGAGGACAAGGGCTCTACGTCTGAATTCTTTGGGCCGGCCGGACTGAGCTCGGTAACCAACAACGGCTTTAACGAGATGCTCGACACTGAGTATGCCGTGCGCGCGATCTCGATCAATTCGAATCGGCAAGCCGGCGTTTCCGATCTCAGTGCCGGGACGGCAACCAACAGCCAGATTCAGGATGTCACTTCGTCGTTCACCGTGACGGTGGCCAACCCAACGATGTCCGGGGGCGTGTTCGAAATGGATCAGGTGCTCAAGAACAACGGTGTTTCGTCACCTGACGGCATTGCCTACTCGCCCATCACGCTGAGGATCGTCGGCATCTCTGATGCAAGCGTGAAGGTCATCAACGCCGACAACGGCGGCGACGGTCAGTCGAATCCGGCGGCTTTCATTTACAACCAAACGCTAACCAGTGACGCCTTATCGACCGCGCGGCATGTGAAATTCAGCAATCCTTATGCGCGCCTGTTCACGGTGACAGCCACGATTAGCTCGCGCGTCCGGACCGCACCGCTTCCAGTAAACGGTAGCCAGCCGGGGGACGGCGCAGGTACGGGAATCGCTCCGGCCGATGTCCGGTTCAGCTCGCAAACCGAGACGGTTTCGGGAATTGTCGTTGCCCCCAGCGCGGGCAGCGAACTGGTGAGCGGCGTTGATTATGTGGACATTCCGTTTGTCGCCAAACCGAATTCATTCGGTGTTGACGGCACGATGGACACCTTCCCGGTTTCCGCCGGCGCTTTGCCCGATCTCGATCTGTCTTTGCTCGACGATCAAGGCAACGTGCTCTCATCATCCGGCAATCTGGGACCACATGAATTCGTCAGCGGTGCGCTGACTCCGGGAAAGACTTATCGCTATCACGTGACCGGATTCGTCAACGGTCCCACGCAAGTGAACATCGTCAGCAAGCAGTTCTTCCCGGCAGGGATGGCGCCCAGCGGCACTTCGAGCAGCAGCTCGTCAGCCCTGCCAACGATTACGGGAGTGACTGCGCTGAAGACACTGAAACTCACATTCAATCCTTTAACGAAGACTGTGAGTTTGAAATAGACCACTGGGTGAAGAGCAAAGCCTTACAACTTCTCTCGCCCCACTTGACTGCCTCTTCGAGCCTGAGACACTCGGAGAGGCACTTTTTTCTGGGACCGGATCAGTTACAGAACCGCGAGCGTTAGCGAGCGGGATAAAAATGCACCCTGATGTCAGGCGACTTGGGCTTGGCGTTGCTACTAATTCAGGCGTTGAAGAGAGTACCCCCCTGATCCCGCTCGCTAACGCTCGCGGTTCTTTAACTGTTTTGACAGACGAATTACGCAATGTTAAATTTCGAGCTGTTTCACATCCCCTTTCGCGTCCCCAAACTAATTAACGTTGTAGCCCGTGGCGCCCCAGCCGTGTGCCCTGCTTTGCACAAAGAGTCGATGAAAGGAGAACTTGGATCGAAAATCATCTCTCAGGTGAGGAAGGGTGGCTTGCCCCCGCCCTTTAGTCGAGCAGATTCCTTGAGGAAAAGGAAAGTGCGGGGGTAAAACCGCCCTTCCCGACCTGAGAGAGTTTTCAGATCTCCTATTCCAGCCAAGGACTTTTTGTGCAAAGCCCGTGTGCGCCGGTAGTTTGCATTGCGGTTGTGATTGCGTAGCGAATCACCAGCGTCGCTCTCGCGGCGCAATTCTCAAGTTTTTCTCAACCGTTGTCGCCGAAGATAACCACCAGGAAAAAAATATTTCTCCTCGTTTTCTTTGGAATTTTTCACCGGGTGCACGTCACGCTCGGCCAGTGGGAGGCTCTTCAAATGAACCACAGTCATCGGCAGGTCATAAGTCACAGGTATTGGTTCTTGATTATCTGTGTTGGGCTCGCAATTCTTCTGTCCGCCACCACGATGTTTCGTGGGCGCGCGGCGAATCCTACTGGGGGAATGATAGCCCCGACGGATCCGCCCCTTCAGTGGGACGGCGACTCGCTTGCCACCGGCGCCACCGGCGGCGAGGATCAGTGCATCGACAGTGGTCCCGCCAAGAATTGCGACAGCTTTGCGCTGACACTTTCAGGCAATCCGAGTGATTGGAACGGCAAACTAGTTCAGGTGCAGGCAGCGTGGCAATCGGGAGCGCACGATTACGACCTTTACGTTCACAAAGGCGATCTGACTGGTCCAGTCGCAGCTTCGGGCACGAACGGTGGCCAACCGGGCACGAACGAAACTGCTTATCTCGATCCGGCAAACGCCGGGACTGGGTTGTATACCGTGCACGTTGCTTATGCCGTCGTGACGCCTGGACAAGACATTTATCATGGCACGGCGACGGTGGTTCCCGGCCTCGCGCCCGCGCTGTCCGGAAGCTTCGCGCCGGCACGATTCCAGAACCACTATCCGCAGCCCAGCTTGATTACCGCCGGCAAAGGCGTGGATGCGGGCGAACCATCGATCGGAGTGAACTGGAAGACCGGCAAATCGATGTACATTTCTTATCTCACCACGTTTCGCGTGACGTTTGATGATACGTGCCCCGCTAATGCACAGAGTTCAACCTGGGAAGATAAGAGCGCTCCAAATAATGCCGACAGTCTCGATCCGATTCTGTTTACGGATCATGGCTACAACACCGCGGCGCCAACAGTCGGCCGGACGTTTGCTTCGGAACTATCCGGACAAGACAGCCTGACCGCTTTCACTGACGATGACGGCGACAACTGGACGCCGAGTCAGGGCGGCGGCATTCCCTCTGGAGTCGATCACCAGACAATTGGCGCCGGACCATTTCATGCGCCGCTGATTGGCGTCTCTTATCCTAATGCGATTTATTATTGCTCGCAGGATCTTGCGACAGCATTCTGCGCGCGCAGTGATAACGGTGGATTGACGTTCGGGGCGGGCGTTCCCATCTACAACACAAACACGAGCTGTGTCGGTATTCATGGTCATGTCAAGGTTGGGCCGGATGGGACCGTCTATGTCCCTAATCGTAGCTGCGACAACCTGACGACAGTCGTTGTCTCTCAGGACAACGGGCTCACCTGGACCATCCGCAACATCCCGGGAAGTAACACGTCGAGCAGCGACCCGGCGGTAGCAGTTGGCCGCGGTGACAAAGTTACGGGTGGCCGGCTATACGCAGCCTTTGGCAGCGGCGACAGTTCCGCGGGCGTTTCAGTTTCTGATGATCACGGGCAGACATGGAAAAACACTTACGACGTTGGTTCACTGGCGGGAATTCATGCCGTCGCTTTTCCCGCCATCGTCGCTGGTGACGATGATCGCGCGGCTTACGCGTTTCTTGGTTCGACGGCGGCGGGCGCGCCCGACGATCGCGCCTTTCCCGGACTGTGGCATTTGTATGTTGCGACGACATTGGATGGCGGGGCGCATTGGCAGGTATCCGACGCGACGCCGAACGATCCGGTGCAGCGCAATGGCATTCACCTCGGTGGGGGATCACCGCCACATCGCAATCTGCTCGACTTCATCGGCATAGATGTCGATCGACAAGGGAGAATTCTTGTCGGCTATGCTGATGGATGTACCGGACCGGCTTGTGTGCAGGGACAAGCATCAGCGACCGGAAACTCGTACACAGAAATCGCCGCGATCGCGCGCGAATCAGGCGGGCCACGTCTGTTCGCTGCGAATGATCCCAGCACGCAACCTACCGTCCCCGGCCTTCCCTCTTTAACTGTTGGCCGCGATAGTGGGACCGCATTGTTGACGTGGTCCGAAGCCGACAACGGCGGATCGGCAATCACGAATTACACAGTGTTTCGCGGCACGGCGAGCGGTTCACTCTCTTTTCTTGCCAGCACCGGAACTACGCCCAGCTACACCGACAACACCGCAGTCGCAGGGACGACCTACTTCTATCGCGTGACCGCCACTAACACCGTCGGCACTTCGTGCGGCAGCAACGAAGTTCAATCGACACCTGTTGGTGAATCGACTTGCGCAGGATTACAGGTTGTCCTGGATCCCGCCGGCGATCAGAAATCAGCTCCGGCTAACACCGACCTCGACGTAACCGAAGTTCGGGTGGCTGACAACATCATCGGCGGCACCCAAAAGATTTCGTTCAAGCTCAGGGTCAGCAGTCTCGCCACGCTGTCTCCGAATCGCCAGTGGCGAGTCATCTGGAATTATCCGACTCTGCCCGATCAGACGACGCCGTTCACCGGCTCGTACTATGTCGGCATGAACACCGACGGTTCGAGTGCGGTTTCGTTCGAGTACGGAACTGTGACGACCGTCGAAGCAGTGCCGGCGAACACTTCAACGCCAAATATGATCGGCGCTGCGGATATTGAATCGAATATCGATCAAGCAACCGGAACGATCACCATAGTCGTTTCCGCGAGCAAGATTGGTTCGCCAGAGGCCGGCGACATCGTCGGCTCAATTGTGGGCCGGACTTTTGCCGGCAATGGGAATCAAACCTTGCTTTCGACTTCCGCGACCGACACGACCAGCTCCACCGGCGCGCAGGATCCATATACCGGTAAGAGCTATCGCGTGATTGGCAACTCGGCATGCTCAGCAGCTACTCCAACGCCGACTCCAACCCCAACCCCCACGCCGACGCCAACGCCAACGTCGACGCCAACCCCGACGCCAACTCCTACTCCGACTCCAACCCCCACGCCGACGCCAACCCCGACACCAACGCCGACTCCTACTCCGACTGCAACCCCGACACCAACACCGGGGGCAGTCTTCCAATTCAACTCGGGAGCATTCGTCGTTCAGGAGGCCTGCACGGCCGTCAACGTAACCATCAACCGCGGCGGAACAACGAACACCGCGGCGAGTGTAGACGTGGTTAGCGCCGACGCGACGGCCAAGCAAAGCGGCGATTACACTTTTGTCATCGCTCACCTGGTTTTTGCGCCCAACGAAACGCAGAAGACCATCCCGGTGTTGATTAGCGACGACGGCTATGCCGAAGGGACCGAATCTGCCACGCTGTTACTGCAGAATCCCGGCAACGGCGCGCTCGGTTCGCCTAACGCAGCCACGCTGCAAATCACCGACAACTCGCCTGAGACGGCGAGCAATCCAATCGATCTCTCCTCAACGTTTGTCTGCCAGCAGTATCATGATTTTCTGTACCGCGAGAGCGACACAGCAGGTCAGGACTTCTGGACGAATAACATTGAAAGCTGCGGCGCTAATGCGCCATGCCGTCAGGCGAAGCGCGTCGACACATCGGCCGGGTTCTTCCTCTCGATCGAATTCAAAGAGACTGGCTTCCTGGTCATTCGCGCACACAAGGCAGGGTTTGGCAACGACAAGGGGGTGCCGCGATACAACGTATTTCTACGCGACCAGCGCGAGATTGGCGAAGGCGTAGTCGTCGGCCAGGCCAACTGGGAAAGCCAACTCAACGCGAACAAGCAGAACTATCTGAATGACTTTGTGTCGCGACCGGAGTTCACCTCCCAGCCGTCGTTCGCGCCGGGTGTGTCAGCGATAATCTATGTTGACGCTTTGTTCGCGAACAGTGGGGTGACGCCGACATCAGAAGAAAGGAATGCGGCTATCGCCCAGTATGGAAGTGGCAACACCGCCGAACGCGCGGCGGCTTTGAAGAGTGTGATCGAAAGTGGCTCGGTCTTTAACGCGGCCTACAATCCATCTTTCGTGCTGATGGAGTACTTTGGTTATCTCAGGCGCAATCCCGATGATGCGCCCGACGGTAGTTTTGTCGGCTATGATTTCTGGCTGGACAAGATGAATTCTGCCAGCCGGCCCGGCGAAGACATGCGCAACGACGCGCAGGCACAGGCGCGCGCGAGCCGCGCTGAAATGGTACGCGCTTTCCTCGAGTCGATTGAATACCGGCAGCGGTTCTTTGGCTCATCCAGCGGCAATCAGTTTGCGCCGCCGGATGAAGGAAGAGTCGCGAGGCTCGTGAAGGCAATAGTTCGCGTCACACTTTTTGGAAGCGCATCTGGTTAGTTGGCGGGCCGTGTCAGAGGCTGTGGCCGGGGCGTAGCCACGCAGCGGCTACGCGGGGCTGTAAGATGAACCCGCGTTGGGGTTGACTCAGAATTGCGCGGGGGTGAACCACCCTTCCTGACCTTGAGGTGTCTAAAAGAAACGTCTGAACGCTCCAAGACAAGTATGAATACCTCGTGGTCAGGAAGGGGGGCTTGCCCCCGCCTGCTCGCTTCTGAACACGGCAACCCCGGGCTGTAAGAAAATGCTTCTTTGGCCGTGGACGATCCTCAAAGCTGACCAACTCAGCGTGCGTGAGCAAAATACACTATCGCCCTACGCCTTACCTGGTTCCTAATTGTTTCTTTCTACATAGACAACTCAAATCAAAACACTGCCCGACACCGCGCGGGCTTCCCTTTTGCGCAGTTTCCTTTTACCTTCCCTCGTCATGCCGCGCGTCGCCGTAATCCCGCAACCCAATGCACCCGTCGAGATCCGCGAAGTTCCCGAACCGCAACTCGAGATGGACTCTGCATTGCTCGCCGTGGAGCTTTCCGAAGTCTGTGGCACTGACGTCTATCTGCAACAGGGTCTCTTGCAGGGAGTTCCCTACCCGCTGGTTCCCGGTCATGTCTCCGTCGGTCGTCTAACGAAAATTCGCGGCAGCTTGCGCGATATCGAAGAACGCGAACTGCGCGAAGGTGATCGCGTTACTTTTCTCGATGTGCACCGCACCTGCAATGCCTGCTGGTATTGCCTGGTGGCCAAGGCTACGACGCGCTGCCCGCAACGGAAAGTCTATGGAATAACTTACGGTCTCGCTGATGGATTGTGCGGCGGCTGGGCGGAACAGATTTATCTGAAGCCAGGCACGCGTTGCATTCGCCTGGATGCTGACGCCGAAGCATTCATGGCCGGCGGTTGCGCTTTGCCGACCGCGCTGCACGCGGTCGAGCGCGGTGACATTGCGATCGGCGACACCGTATTGGTTTTGGGTTCAGGTCCGGTCGGAGTCAACGCGATCATTCTCGCCCTGATGCGCGGCGCACTGAAGGTGCTGTGCGTCGGCGCACCCGAAAACCGCCTGGCGATAGCGTCACAGCTTGGTGCTTCGGACGTGCTTAATTTTGCAGCGCACTCTGAGGGCGAAAGATCGGACTGGATCCTTGAGAGGACAAACGGCCGCGGCGCTGACGTGACGATCGAAGCGACCGGCGCACCTGCCGCCGCCGTGCAGGCTATGCGTTTCACTCGCGACGCCGGCCGCGTGGTAGTCGTGGGGCAATACACCGATCACGGCGAAACTTCATTCAATCCGCACCTCGATCTGAACAAAAAACACCTGGACGTGCGGGGTTGCTGGGGCTCAGACTTTTCGCATTTCTACCGCGGCGTGCAATTGGTTTCCGATTCCGATCGGTCAGCGCCATGGGCGAAGTTGAGAACGAACTTATCGCGATACGGTTTGGATCAGGCGAATGATGCGCTGGCAGATGTTAGAGAAGGACGAGTGATGAAGGCGTTGATTGAGCCGGAGTGATTGGAGCGCGCCGATTCAGCGGAAGCGGCGGCGGGGCCTGGGTTCGGAGTTCCGCATTTATGCGGCCGCCTGAAGGCGGTACTCCGAGCGATCCAAAGCGGTGTCGCGCTACGACCACCCCGGTGCTTGCCACCGCACTCCAAAAAGGCTATTGCCCGCTCGCAATCACATTCCCAATATTCTTCTCGCGCAACATGCGATTGAAGTTCGCCAGATCGGTGCTGACGACTGCATCCAGCCGCTTCCGCAAATCCGCCAATTGCGACTCGAACATCGACTTCACTTCCTGCTGTTGAGTGTTCGGCGGATAGTCGCCGCCACTCACGCCACCCGCAAGGTAAGTGATTTTACCGATCAGTTTCGTCGGATAGCGCGTGGTGTCCTGGCCCTGGCCGCTGAACTTCCGCTGAATCAGATTGTCCTCAATATCAGTCAGCTTTTTGTCCAGGTCGTCGGCAGCAGACTTCGCTGACGCATCACGAATAATCTGACGCAGGTTGTCGAGCTGCCCGCGAATGATCTCAATTTGATTCGTCATGTCGGCCGCCGCTTCCAGATCCCTGCGCAATGCCATCAACAGCCCGGTCTGCGCCTGAACCTCAGCTTCGCTTCCGCCGGAGTTCGGATCGAGCAAGACCTTCAGTGTTTGACTGCCAACCTCCTGGCCGTCGATGGTCAACTTTACGGTGTAGGTTCCGGGCGGCATCAGCACGCTCATGCGACCGCCTTCCGGCAGCGGCCGCCACCCCTCGGAATTCAGACGAATCTCAGACGCGTAAAGCGGTGGCGTGCGTAGGCGAATCTCTTTCGATGGCTCGCTGCGCAGGTTCCACCACACTCGATTCAGGCCCGCATTGCCGGTGCCGCGAATCGTCTGGACTGTTTGCCCCTGTGCGTCAGAGATCTTGACGGATACATTCCTTGAAGATGACTTCAGAAAATAATTAATGTTGGCTCCGTAGGGCGGATTCTGTCCCGCAGTGGGATCGTCATTCGAAGCATACGGAACGGTGATTCCGCGCAGACGATAAGCTTGAGGCGACGGGAAGAGATGTGCGTTCGAACTCATCACTTCAGCGGTCATCTGCTGAATCGGCGTGAGGTCGTCGAGAATCCAAAATCCTCGTCCATAAGTCGAGATCACCAGATCGTTGAAATGCTCCTGCACGGTAATCCAGTAAACGGGTGCGTGCGGCAGGTTCATTTGCAGCGGCTGCCAGTTGTTGCCGTCGTCATAGGAAACGTAGATTCCATTTTCGGTGCCGACATACAACAACCCTTCACGCGTGGGATCTTCGCGAACGCAATGTGCGTAGCTCAACATCGATTTGGGAATACCGTTGACGATTAACTTCCAGGTCTTGCCGTAATCACTAGTCTTATAGATCCACGGATCGCGATTGTTGACCTGATGACCATCGATTGTGATGTAGGCCGTGCCCGCGCTGAAACGGGACGCTTCGATGTTGCTCACGGTCCCCCACGGCAACATGTTGGGAATGTTCTTCGTGACGTTAGTCCAGTTCTTGCCGCCGTCGCGCGTGATTTGCACCAGGCCATCATTCGTGCCGGCCCAAATAGTGCCCGCCTCTTTCGGCGATTCCGCGATCGCGAAAACCACACCGGCATATTCGACGCCGATGTTGTCACCTGTCAGACCGCCTGAAAATCCCATCCGGCTCTTATCATTCAGAGTTAGATCCGGACTGATGATTTGCCAGCTGTTGCCGCCATCGGTGGTTTGATGAACGAACTGACTGCCGACGTAAACCTTGTTGTGATCGTGCGGCGAGATCGTCAAGGGCATGGTCCACACAAAACGATATTTGAGATCCGCGGCGATGTTGCCGCTGGCGTTGTCGGGCCACACTTCGACGTTGCGAGCCCGGCCCGTTTTGATGTTGTAAACCTCGACGATGCCGCCGACGCTCCCTGAGCCGGACGCACTTGACCAGATGATGTTGTTGTCTACGGGATCAGGTGTCGACCATCCGCTCTCGCCACCGGCAACGCCGATCCAGGCACTGCGCGGAATCGCACCACCACCAAAACCACCGCCGCCGGTGCGGCTGGGCCCGCGATACGAAGGGCCATCCTGACGATTGCCGTAAACGTAATATGGAATTTGATTGTCCGTGGTGACGTGATAGAGCTGACCGTTGGGAAGTTGAATGCGCTGCCAGCTGCGACCGTGCGTGACGGAAATACTGACGCCGGCGTCATTCGCGATTGCGATGCGGCTGGAGTTCGTCGGATCAATCCAAATGTCGTGATTGTCTCCACCCGGACTTGCGGCAAAACCACCACCACCACCCGGACTTCGCATGGTGAGACCGCCGTCAAAAGATAGATTGTAAGGATTGGTCAGGAAGTGAACTTCGTTTTCGTTGTCCGGCGAAACTTCAAGGCGGAAGTAGTAATGAGTTCGCCCACCCATACTGCGATCGTAACTAACGAGCTGCCAGTTTTCGCCGCCATCATCCGATCGCCAAAGCTTTCCGCGATCAGTTTCCTGTCCGCGCAAAGGAACGCCGTCGCCAGTTTCAATCAACGCATAGATTCGATTCGGATTGCTGCGCGCGATGGCCAACGCCCACTTGCCAGTCATCCTGGCCGGCAAACCATGCCCGCTAATCTTCTTCCAGGTGGCGCCTTCATCGCGTGACACGAACAGGCCGCTGCCTGGACCACCGCTTTCCCTGCCCCAGGTGTGAATCTCGAACGGCCACATCCCGGCAAACAGTGTTCGCGGATTGTTCGGATCCATCACCAGGTCTGAACAACCAGAGTTCTCGTCCGTGAACAACACGCGCTCCCAGGTCTTGCCGCCGTCTGTAGTGCGAAACACTCCGCGCTCCTGCTGCGGCCCATAGGCGTGCCCCAGCGCGCAGGCCATCACGATGTCCGGATTCTTCGGATCAATGACCAGGTGTCCAATGCGGCCAGTCTTCTCGAGACCCATCAACTTCCAACTCTTCCCCGCATCAGTCGACTTGTAGATACCCTGTCCGACTGAAATGTGACTGCGAATCCAGGCTTCGCCGGTGCCCGCCCAAATCGTATTTGGATCAGAGGGAGCAATCGCCAGCGATCCAATGGACGAAACCGGCTGTGCGTCAAAGACCGCCTCCCAGTGAATTCCGCCATCGATCGTTTTGAAGATTCCGCCCGAGGCCGAGCCTGTGTAATAGATAAACGGCTGACCCGGAACCCCGACAATCGAGGTCGTGCGATTACCGACGGGTCCAATGTATCGCCAGCGCAACGCGTCGGTGTTTGGTTGCTGGGCGTGCGCGGATGACAGAATGAAAATGATCGCGAATAGAAGAAAAATTGGCCGCATGGTTCTAAACATCGTTAAGCCTCCTGGGGTGGTGACACAGTTTCTTCATTCATGTTTGAGTTAACCGCAGAGCACACAGAGGATCTCGCAGAGAGAAGAACAAGGATTTTTCTATGCGCCTCTGCGAGGACCTCTGCGCTCTCTGCGGTCAATCGTCCTCCCGCTCGGTAACGTTAGCCCTTAACCAAACACTCTTCGCTGGAAACTTGCCCCGAACAACTTTAAACCTGAAACTGATTACCCAAGGCCACCAGCCGATCCACACTCGCGCCGGAAGGCGCACTCAAAAGAATCAAGTAGGGACCTTTTTGAAATATCAGGATACGTTTGCCTTCCTGAGTCATGTACACCGCGTCGACATCGCGAACCGTGGTCGTCTCGCCGCCGCTGAGGCCGAGCGCACTGCGCGCCAGCAGCCATGTGCGCCAGGCCGCGAACGAAGATCCATATTCAAGGTTCACTGCGGTCCATTCCTGCCGTGACGAATCCAGGTAGCGCGCGCCGGTCATCTTGTCAGGAATCAGTGAGCGAATTTCCGACGGCACATCAGAACCGCCGCCGATAAGCTCCTCGCCAAACAACGTCTTAATCTCGACGAGGGTCAGATCGCTTGGTGTCGTCGCCGGCAGCGTCCACAGCGAGTTTTTCAGTTCCGGGTAATCAATGAGCCCTTCGCCATTACCCACGTTCTGCGCCAGCCGATCGACAATACTCTGCGTCGAAGGATCCTCGCCGTACACCAGGATCACAATGTCGGCGCCCTGCTTCGTCAGAACGTAAACGTTGGCTTGCGCCGACAGGATCTTTGTGCCGACATAGGTCGCACCTTTCGAACTTTGCACCTTGACGCCCTTCTGCGTTCCACCGGTGGCCTGCATGACCGACGTCGCCAGCCCGTCACCGAAACCCGTCTGTCCCGGCATCGCGGTCAGCACGCAGATATAGATATTGTCTTTGGTCGTAGTTGAAGTTGATGAGGAACTCTGGGTCTTTGACTTTGGCTTGTAGGTGGACGAGGTCATCGTCGTCGCGCCCTTGGCCAGTTTGGATTTGTCTATGCCGGGAGGCAGCTTGGTTGCGGAGGATGAAGAGCCAACACTCTTGGCGACAGCCCCACCCAGCGTTTCAGTTTCGACAGAAGTTGGTTTGGCCGGCGAGTTAGGATCACTATCGACGGGAAATTCGGTCATCGTCCCGGCCGCGCGTTGCGGAATGTCCGGAGCGGTCCGCGCCGGCGGCGTATATGCGGTGCGTCGCCAGACATAAATTCCACTCGCGCCGGCAGCGACAACGATCAAGCCAATAAAGATCAAACAACCCATCATCAGCTTGCTGCGCTTTTTCTTTGCCGGCGGTGCATAAGCCGGCGGGAATGGCTGCGCTGGGCGCTGCACGGGGGGAATAATCGGGGGCGGCGCGGTGATGGTTGATGCCAATACTTGCTGGCCACAGTTGCGACAAAACGCTTCGCCCGGCGCCACAGGCCTGCCACACTGGGGACATATAACTGCCTTCAGGGTCGGATCGCTCATTTGAAGTTTCCTCGATCAGTCCGTTGGACGCTTAAGTTTTTCTTACCGGTGGGAAGTAACTCCAGGCGAGATGCTTCTATCGGGATTCCAAACCAAAGTCAATACATTTCGGTAATGTCCTTACGCGCGGTGTCAGAGTACCAACTTTAGTTGGGCTCTTCGCTTCGCCAGAGAATACCCGACTAAAGCCGGTACTCTAACGCCGCTAATCAGTGAGACCCCACTTCAATTTCTCTTCGATTGCAGGCTGGTCGTCAGAGGAATAATCTAAGAATCGAATTCGAGGTGTTCGCAAATGTCAGATGGAAACAAGAAAGCCCTCATAGTCGTCGATGTGCAGAATGATTTTTGTCCCGGCGGATCGTTGGCGGTCGCCAATGGCGATCAAGTCGTCGCTCCGCTGAACAAACTCATCAAAGAATTTCTTGATCGTGGCGAGCCGGTTTACAAAACGCGCGACTGGCATCCCGCCCAAACAAAACACTTCCAGGCATACGGCGGCGTGTGGCCCGTGCACTGCGTGCAAGGCACGCGCGGCGCCGAGTTCCATCCGGATTTGAGCGACGATCCGCGAGTCACCGTAATCTCGAAAGGCATCAACGAAAGCGCTGACGGCTATTCCGGGTTTGATGGGACGAATCTCGCCGAACTACTGCGCGAAGAAGATGTGAAGGAAGTCTGGGTCGGCGGGCTGGCGACCGACTATTGCGTGAAACACACCGTGCTCGATGCCGCGAAGGAAGGTTTCGAAGTGAAAGCCCTCGCAGATGCGATGCGCGCCGTCAACATAAATCCAGACGATGGGGATCGAGCCATTAAGGAAATGCGCGCCGCGGGTGCGGAGATTGTCGCACTGAGGGAGCGGGGGTAAACCACCCTTCCTGACCTTGAGATGCCAGGAGTAAAGACTTAAGTCGCCGGTTGAAGGTCTTCAAGCAGACAAATAACGAGTCCCGCAAATAAGCTCTCAGGTCAGGAAGGGTGGTTTACCCCCGACTGCTTTGTTGCCCGCCACCTGCCGTCGCTAACGGCAGCGATGCTTGCAGTCTTCCTTTATTTCCTTAGCTCTACGCTCACAAATCTTCCGTTCGGTCTTAAACGGGATTAATTTGCATGCATCTTTGGCGATCTTGTAATGATCGGCGCAATGGTCGGTGCAGCGATTACCGGCTTGTGACGTTGGCCCCGCGGCAAAGAACATCACGCCGCTGACAATAAGTGCGAGACTCAAAGCCTTAATGATTCTTAAGCCCTTCATGCGTACTCCTTCGGCGGATTGTTTGCTCTTCAAGTCGCGTTCGCCGCGAACCTGAAAGAAACCGGGAAGAGTCTGAGAGGGGATCGGCGTAAGCATACTACGGTGATCCTAAGGTAACGCAAGGACTCAGGGGTAGTATCTTAAGTTGAGTGAGGTTTGAATTGTGTCGACCGCAAAGCGGTCGCGCCACATAGCCCAAGGTTGCCGCGCAGCGGCTACGTTGGGTTTGGCAATCAAGACGATCCGCAACCCCGTCGGGGTTGAGTCATTCACATAATCCGTGTTCCCAGCGTAGCCGCTGCGCGGCAACGCTGGGCTCTGGGATGAAACCGCTTTGCGGTTGATCCTTTCTAAGTAGACCAGTCCCATTAAGAGATCACCCAGGTCCGAATGTAAGGTTGACGGCTCGCAAACTAACGGTTTGCCTTACTTGAATTTTGGGCCAACTGCGGGCCGGGAGTATGATGCTGCGTCGATGGGCACGCTGAATTTCGATCGGTATCACGCCGCCATGGGCGATGCGTCCTACAAGGACGAAACGCGCGTTCACGGAAAGCCGCTCAGTGAAATGGTGGCGACCTTCTATGTCACGCAGCGCAAACTTCCCTTTGCGCCCGTGCTGGGACACGAGCGGCTGATTCGGCTGTTGGTCGATAGCCAGATAGATCGTCCGCGCTTGCGGTTTCTCGAACAGGACCGCGGCGGCCTGCAACGTTTCGCCAAGGCGATCGAAGATATTCAATTCGCCGGCGTTATCCGCGCCGTGCGTCCCGGCACCATTATGTTTCCCCAACAGCCCATCGCCGACATCACCGGAAAATTCGGTTTGACTCAAGCGCAGGAGATCAAATTTGAGCATGCGTTCGATCTGCCGATGACCACCGCGAGCACGGCGATGCAACTTCGCATGGCCGCCGGCGACCGCTGGCTTTCGGATTTTTCGCTGCGCCGCAATGGAGACATTGAGCGCGCGGTGGACATCGCGACTTATGCCTTCATTGGCGGCTTCAACGACACCTCGAACATGGAAGCCGCGCATCGACTCGACATTCCAGCCGTGGGCACGATCGCTCATTACTGGCAGCAGGCCTATCTCGAATTCATGACTGAGCCTGAGATTGAACCGCGCACCGGCCAGCCAAAGCACTTTGAGCAGGTCGCCTTTGAGCGCTGGCTGGACGCCAATCCGCACGGGACGACGCTGCTGCTGGACACAATTGATGTTTACCTGGGCGCGGTGCACGCGGCAATGGCTGCGACTTCGAATGAAACTCGGCGCCGCGCTTTCAAAGGCTTCCGGGTTGACTCAGGCGATCTTGCCGAACTTGGCAAGTGGTGCCTGCAATTCTTTGAAGCTAATGGATTGCCCGGCCTGCGGCCGAATCTCACCGGCGATCTTGATGTGCAGAAACTGAAGTCAATTGTCGAAGAATTTCCCGAGGCGGCCGGTTTCGGCATCGGCACGAAACTCTCGAGCGAGGTCAAGAATGTCGCGGGGGTAATTTTCAAAGCCTGCGCGATCGATGGGCGCCCCACGCTCAAAGCTTCAAATTCAATCGACAAGACAACGCTGCCCGGAGTGATGCAGGTTTTTCGCGGCGTGGACGCCGAAGGAAATTACGTCGCTGACGTCACGGGGTTAGTTGATGAAGAAGTTAACATCCCCGGCGTTGTCAGGGTCGAGCCGTTGTTGCAACCATTCTGGGAAAATGGCCAGCATTCACTCATCCCTTCAATCGAAAAACAGAAAGCGTTTGTGGCGGACCAGATGAGGCGTTTTCCTGATCTTCACAATTATCCCGTGCGTCTTAGTGATCGGCTAACGAAACTGCGCGACGACCTCACGGCCCAAATGCGCGCGGACAATTCCGGTTGGGAAAAGGTTCTGAAGTTGCCGGAAGAGATGCCGGCTGAACTACCTCTGTGAGCTGGGTCTGGTCCGCCTATTCGCCGCCGCCGGCAGGCAAAGGATATTTCTTTTCGGCGGAATGAACTGGTTGCGGTTCAGCCTGCGTCGCTGTCTCGTGCGACTCGTCGGCATCAACCGCTTCGCGATTCTGAACTTCGCCTCGACGGGTGGGTGCAATTCGTCTCACAGCGCTCGTGACCGGCGACGTTGCGCGCCGCGCCGCCGTCGCCCATCTTCGCCATCCGGCGGTCGAGCGCAAATCATCCAGCAACGAATACGCGACTGGCGTCGCGATCAGTGTCAACAGCAGCGATAGCGTCTGTCCCCCAATTACGACGATGGCAATCGAGCGGCGTTCTTCCGTGCCCGGTCCGGTTCCCAAAGCGAGTGGCAGCATACCGGCAACCAGCGCCATCGTCGTCATTATGATCGGGCGCAGTCGATCGCGATTGCCCTGCATGATGGCCTGCGCTCGTTCCATGCCCATCGCGCGCAGGCTGTTCATGTGATCAATTTGCAGAATCGCATTCTTTTTGACCACCCCGAACAGCACGAGTAAGCCGAGCGCCGAATACAAATTCAACGTGTCGTTCGTCAGCCAGATAGATAACAACCCAAAAGGCATTGAGATTGGCAGGCTGAGCAAGATCGTGATGGGATGTACCGTGCTTTCGAACTGCGACGCCAGGATCATGTACATGAAAATGATGGACAGGATAAAGGCCCAGATGAATTCCGTAAATGTGCGTTCCAACTCGCGGGCGCGGCCGGCGACCGTGGTCGTGTAAGCGGCCGGCAGATTCATCTCCTGCACCGCGCCGCGCAAGGCTTGAATGCGATCGGCGAGCGCATAGCCCGGAGCGATCGATGCGCGCACTGATACTTGCCTCTCCCGATCGAGGTGGTCGATGCGTGACGGGCTGGTTTCCCGGGTGATGTGCACCAGATTATCGAGACGCACCAGGCCACCGCGTGACGAAGGCACATAAAGCCGCTCGACCGTCGTCGGATCGGAACGATCGCGTTCGCTCAAGCGTATCTGGACATCATAATCTTCGTTGATCGTTTCATCGCGGAACCTCGAAGCCTGCTCTTCTCCGCCGACCATTAAGCGAAGATTCGATGAGATGTCCGACGTGTCAACGCCCAGGTCGGCCGCGCGCGCGCGATCAATCTTGACACGCAACTCGGGCTTGTTCAGTTTCAAAGACGTGTCGATGTCGATAATGCCGCCCAGTTTGCCCGCGCGCGTAGCCAGGTCTTCCGCATAGTCAGACAGCTTTTCGATCTCCGGCCCGCGCAGCACGAAATCGATATCAAAGCGGCCGCCAGCGCCAAAATTGAACGAATTGGAATTACGCACGCCTGCGCGCATGGGCGCAAACTTTTGCAGGCGTCGCCGCACTTCCTGCATCACATCCTGCTGCGTGTAATTTCCGCGAAAGGCCTTGAACGGATTTCCCTTCAGCGTCTCGGTCCACAGCCGGCCGAACGACAGCGTCCGCTCTTCGTGGGGCGCGATGCGCACATAAGCTCCGCCCTGATTCAAACCGCCGAGAAACGAACCGCCCGCGTTCGAAAGGACCAGCCGTACTCCCGGCGCCGCCAGGATCTGCTTTTCGATCTCCTTCATCGCTTCGTTCATCACCGCCATGTTCGTGCCTTCCGGTCCGTTGATGTTCACTTCAAATTCGGCTTCATCAACATTGGTCGGAATGAATTCCTGCTTGACCGCGCGATACAGCGGCAGGCTGGAGAGAATCACCGCCAGCGCGACCACGGAAACCGCGAGCCGGTGGCGCATGGCGAAAGCCAACACGACGGAATAAAACCTATCGATCCAGCGATAGAAGCCGCGCCGCGACGCGGCGTGGTCGTGACCGCCGGCATCTTTCACGCTGATTAGCCGCGAACTCATCATCGGAGTCAGCGTGAATGAGACCAGCAGGCTGACGAGAATCGCGACGGCGGCCGTAATACCGAATTGATAAAGGAAACGGCCGGAGATCGAAGACATGAATGATACCGGCAGGAAGATGACCACCAACGAAAGCGTCGTCGCCGACACCGCCAGGCCAATATCGCGGGTCGCTTCCTTCGCGGCCTCGCGTGGCGACATGCGCTTCTCTTCGATAAAGCGGAAGATGTTTTCCAACACCACAATAGCATCGTCAATAACCACGCCGACCATCAATACCAGCGCCAGCATCGTGACGCTGTTCAAGGTGAAGTTCAGCGCGCGCATCATCCCGAAAGTGGAGATCAGCGAGCAAGGTATCGCCACGGCGGCAATGATCGTCGAACGCCATGAGCGCATGAACAGCAGCACCACCAGGCTCGCCAGGATGCCGCCCAGGATAAGGTGTTTCTGAATCTCGTGCAGAGCTGACTCGATGTAGCGCGATTGATCGCGAATGACTTCGAGTCTAACGTCGGCGGGAAGTTGCGCGGCCACGCGCGGCAGTTGCGCCTTGATGCCTTTAATGACTTCGATAGTATTCGCGCCGGACTGACGCCGAATCTCGAGGGTCACGGTCGGCACGCCATTTAGCCGCGCGACTGAACGTTGCTCTTTAGTGCCGTCCTCAACATGTCCGATGTCGCGAAGCCGCACTGGTGCGCCGTTGATGTTGGCGATCACCAGCTCCTCGAACTGGCGCGCATCCGTAAAACGCCCCAGCGTGCGCAGCACCAGCTCTTCCTTTCCGGTGTTCAGATTCCCGCCCGGCACATCGGCGTTCTGTCTCTGCAAGGCCTGCCGCACCTGCGTGATCGGAATCTGATAAGCGGCCAACCGTTCGGCATCGATCCAGATGTTGATGGCCCGCTGCAATCCGCCGACGACGCGGACTTCGCCGACACCACCAACGCGTTCGAGTTGCACGCGCGCTATCTTGTCGCCGAGTTCGGTGAGTTCACGAATGGATCGATCCGCCGAGAGAGCAATGGTCACGACCGGCGTGCTGTCGTTGTCAAACTTTTGAACTACTGGAGGGGTGGCGTCGTCGGGCAAGCGGCGCCCGAGGGTCGAGACGCGATCGCGAATGTCCTGGGCGGCCGATTCCAGATCGCGATTCAGTTTGAAGGTGACAATGACGAAAGACTGTCCCTGGCTCGAGATTGAGCGCAACTCGTCAATGCCATCTACGGTGTTTACGACATCTTCGATTGGCTGCGTGACCAGCGACTCGACTTCTTCGGGAGAGCCACCCGGCAAACCCGTGCGCACGCTGACGGTGGGAACGTCAACGGACGGAAACCGATCGACGCCCAGCTTGAAATAGCTCGCCGCCCCGACTACTACCAGCGACAACACAATCATCGCGGCAAAGACGGGACGGCGAATACAAATTTCAGCGAGCTTTTGCATTAAACTAGCTTACTCGTCCCTGCCAGAGCTTAGGATCGCGGCTGCTATGCAGAATACCCATCACTTCGATTCGATCTGAGAAGACGCGATAGTAAATAAGATAGGGAAACTTCTTAACTTTTGCGCGTCGCAAGTTCCGAAAGACAAAGGCATACATGCGAGGCATTTTTTGAATTCCAAGGACCGTGGCCCTCGTCGCTTCGACCAGGGCACGTCCAAGGTCACGCTCTTGCTCGTCATACCAACGACTCGCCGAGCGCAAGTCCGACTCCGCCTCGGGCCTGAATAGAACCGTGAGCGCCATGATTCATGATTTATCGCTAAGACGGCGCAATACCTCGTCCATGGGAATCGCAGCGTCGGGGTCGGAATCAGCGGCTGCTATTCGCCGCGCCAGCTCTTCACGATGCCATTCGGGGACAGGCAACGCTTCAACCGAGTCCGGGATGCTATCCCACAGTTGGCCGATGAGTTCCATGCGCTGCTCTACGGTCAGCGGTGTGTTGAGCAATTTGGCTGCTGCTTCTGGTAGTTGCTGAGACATCCGATTTCTCCCGCCCAAACTAGTGTCATTGCTCCGTTACCGGCATGCCCGACTGCAAATTTCCTGGATTGACGATTACTGTCTGGCCGACATTGATGCCGGACTTAATTTCTACCCAGTCCGCTCCGCGGCGTCCGGTCAGCACCGGTTTCTCCAGCGCTTTTCCACCTTCAATGGTGATTACTTTTTCAATTCCGGCGAACGTGACGATGGCTGAAGTCGGAACCGTCACCGCGCTGCTGGTTTGGTCGGTCACGATCTCAGCACGAACAAACGCGCCGGGTTTGAGGCGGCCGTTGTTCCGTACATCGGCTTCCACGGCCAGCACGCGATTCTGTTGGCTGATGGTAGGGCTCAGTCGTTTGATGAACCCGAGGTAAGAATCCGGATCGCCTTCAAGAGTCACGCGCACGCTTTGACCGGTGCGAATATTCTGGGATTCGCGCTCAGGGACCTCGACGCGCAGACGCAAGGGATCAGTTTGCACGATGACCACGACCGGCGCGCCCGCCGCCAGATACTCGCCGACACTTGCCTGCTTTTCCTGGACGACGCCCGTCAGCGGAGAATAGACAACCGTGTCGGCCAGTTGTTGTCTTGCCAGCGCCAATTCAGAACGTCTCTGCGCCAACAGTCCCTGCCGGTTGCGAATCTCTTCCAACGCATCCTGATAACGGCTTTGCGCGACCTTGTACTCTGAATCAACGGTGTCAAATTCGGCGCGCGGAGTAATTCCCTGCTGTACCAACCTCGCCGCGCGATCGCGTTTCGCTTTTGCATCTTCAAGCACTGCCTTCGCCTGCCGCACGGTGCCCGTTTCTTCGGCCGTGACGCGATCGTCGGTGCCGTCGGGCGACAGACCGAGCCGCGCCCGCGACTGGGCCAGGGCGGCTTCGGCTTGCTGCACGCGCAATTTGTAATCCTGCTGCTCGAGTTGGGCGATAGCCTGGCCCTTGCGGACTACGGTGCCGAGGTCGATTGAGATGTTCTGCAATCGCCCGGGCACTTTCACCCCGACTGTGGTTTGGTCATAGGCCGCAAGGCTTCCATTGACGGTGACGGTTTGCCCGATGGGCGTCTCGGCAACTTTAACGGTAGTGACCTGGCGGGCTGTCGACTTGCTGTCGGGACTGGCCGCCTTGCCCGTCGACGGATAGTCGCTTTTGCAACCCGCGGACACGGCAACCAGCCCGGCAACGATGCTGAACAACAACAGTTTCTTAAGAGGAGAAAACATTAACGCCATTGGTGAATTAGTCTGCGCGAGGCTCCCAGTTTAGCACGCTGATTCTTAATACGCCCCGGCGGACGAATGAGTTACAGGCGAGTGTGTTGAAGGCGAGCGAGATTGGCCGCGGATTTCGGAGAGTGGGGTAATAAGGTTGGCTTATCCAATCCAATGGCTGTGCCACTCTGATGAGCGGCAAGTCTCCGACTTGCCGGCGGCAAACCCTCTTTCTCTCAGGGTCTCCGACCCGTCACGGTCACAGACCGTCATCTGAATTGGCATTTTAAGGCAAGTCGTAGACTTGCCGCGCATCGGAGTGGCATAGCCATGAGGAGAGGTCTGGGATAGCGCCTCGGGTGAAAGCGTTCCTACCAGCACTTACATTCTTCCGGGGTGAACTCGCTGGTGCGCCTCGCCGGCTTCGTCACCCGAAGCTCTTGCGGAACAGGTAAGACATCTTGATGAAGAAAGTGCGGCCGTTGCGGCGAAAGCCGGGCTCCAGTTGGCCGGTGAAACGGTTGAAGCCGTTACGACTCAAATCGTCATTGTAGCCGAGATAGAATGCCGTTCCCGGGTTCGGGGCGTACCCGAATAGAAATTGTGCCCGGACGTTTGATTCCAACGTGTCATAGTCAACGCGAGCGCGCGCAAACACGAAGCGCGAGAACTGGTAGGTGGAGCGGAAAGAAAGAATATTCTCATCGAAGGCCAGCAGCCCCGTGTCGTGACGCCTGAGCCTGCTTTTTTCGTAATCAAGCGATGCCCGCAACTTCGCTGTTGGTTGAAGAGAAATTCCCGCCTCAAGATTGAGGCTCGTCCCTGGACCGGGGTCGATCGGCGCGTCGGGATCGGCAAGCGCCGCCGGACTGACTCTGGGATATTTTGGTTCAGCGCCAAAATCAAAATCGAAGCTGTTGTTATTACGACTGACGAAGAAATAGCCAGAGACCTTTTCGGACGGGCTGGCCTCAATTCCAATGGAAAAACTTCGGTAATAGATCGAACGCTCAGGCCCACCGAAGAAGGCGCCCGCGTGAGTTGCCGTGCGCGCTGCTCCAAACTCCCGCTCAAACAATCGCTCATATCCGAAGGCCGCGCCGCCTTCGATGTGGATGTTGTGTTTGAGTTGGAGCTCAAATTCCGGTTCGGCGTCCCAGCTCTGCATGCGGCCCTGCCAGTCAAAATTAGGACGCACGGCGCCGGTGAGCCGCCAGGAGATCAGCGTCGCTTTCGGCCGGGGATCGTTGCTGAACCTGATAAAAGCGTTATGACTGTTGGTATTCGTGCGGCGGGTGAAGCCCACGTCCGCGCGATAGTCCTGGGTGCGGCCCGAACCACTGATACGCCAACCGGCGTTGCGCCCGGTAAAGTCATATTCGTAGGAATATGCGAAGCCGTTTCCAGTGCGATAGTAATTACGAGTATCCCCGTTCACAAAACAGGGCTCGCCAGCCGCGGGGCGATGAAGATCCTTTTCGGGCTCAAAGAAACATCGTCGCGAAGTCGTGCCCAGCACCTGAAACGAAGCATATGTTTTCGGATCGATCCTGAACTTGCCGTCAATGCCGGCGGCCTGGTTGTGTTTTTCGATGAAGTTGTAGCTGGTCGCGAGAATTCCAAACTGTGAATCCTTGCTGCCAACGTCGCGTTTCAATCGCAGCACCGCGATGTATGCATTCTTATCAACGAATCGAAGATTCGCCGGCCCGGTCCGTTCCTCCGGACTAAAGTTACCGGGAGCATTGTCGCTGGCCACGATGAACCCGAAGGTATTCCGGCCCAGCTTGCCGGACAATTTCGCCGCCACATCAGGATCGACGATCGCGCGCGTGTGCACTGCCTGAAGCGAAGTATTAAAGATGTCTATGCCTTCCAGGAAGAACGGTCGTTTCTCTTCAAAGAAGATGGGGAAGCGTTGGTTCGCAGTGATTACCGTCTGGTCGGCTTCGATTTGGGCAAAGTCGGGATTAAAAGTGAAGTCGAGGGTAACCGTTGGCGTCAGGCCATATTTCAGCGTGATGCCAGGATCGAATTTCAGCGGCTCGTTCACGAACCGGCCCGGATCAAACCCGCTCGCGCCGGGTGGTAGTGCGGCCACGCGTTTGCCGGTCTCTGAGATGGTAAGGCTCGGTATGATTTCCAGGGTGCGCTCCGTCGATATGCCGTCCAATCCAGTGAGGTGTCCTGCCTGGCTCAGCAATGAAGCAATTTCGCGCGAGTTCGGCATCCAGGAATCTGTCTCGCCGTTGAAGCGAAAGAAGGTGCGCCAGATATGTATTCCCCACAGCTTTTCTTTCCCTGCTTCATAGCGAAGCGATTTGAAAGGAATGGCGACTTCCACCGTCCAACCGTCGCTGACAATGACGCCCTTCGATTCCATCACGATATCCACACTGTAATCCGTGTCGGAACCTTCAGTCATGATGCCGTCCTGCTGGATACCGAGTCCATTCCAGCCAAGGACATAGGCGCGCCGCTGATCGTTAAAGGTGTCAAGAAAGACGCGAATATTATCGTCGCCAAGAACGTCATCACGTTTGGCGATCGTCGCGCGGACCTTGTCCGGCTCGTCATAGCAGTGGAAGGCAAAATAGAGCGTCTTCGAATCGTAAGCGATCATCGCCTCGGTCGGTTTTGAAGGCGCAATATTGTCGCCGGGCTTGGTTTGATAGAAGTCTTTGAAAACGGCTGCCTGTTTCCAGACCTCGTCATCGAGCTTGCCATCGATCACCGGAGGCTTATCGATCCGCGGTACGACCAATGGCCTGGCCTTTTCTGGTGGAATGACAACGCGCGCTTTCGCTGCGTTCACAGGTTGCTGGTTGGATTTGTTGACCGAGGTGTCAGGCGAAGAAGACGATTGGGCGATGACCGCCGCAGAAAAGCAGAGCGACCCCAACATCAGAGCCAAACGCCCGAGAATCATCGATAGTCTGTTCAACTAACTTGACCGATTATTATGCGGCTATTGACGCCCGCGAAACTTAGGCGGCACTGCCCCAAAACCCGTGTTCCGTTTTACGTGGGTTCGAGGTTTGTTCTACCCAGTCGCCAGGGATTGTAAAGTTTCCGGGCTCGATCACCCAAAGCTCTTGCGGAACAGATAGGACATCTTGATGAAGAAAGTGCGGCCATTGCGGCGAAAGCCGGGGGTCAGTTCACCGGTAAAAGGGTTCGGGGTGTTGTAGTTCATGTCGTCGTTATAACCGGCATAGAACGCCGTGCCCGGGCTTGGGGTCCAGCCGAGGAGGAACTGGCTGCGCACGCGCGAATTGAGAGTGTTGTAATCGATGATCGCGCGCGCGAAGGTTGCTTTGGTGAACTGATACGTAGTGCGGAAGGTGTAGATGTTGACGTCGTACGCGAGCAGTCCCGTGTCGTATCGGCGCAGCCGCTGTTTGGTCAGGTTGAGTTGCATGCTCAACTCATTCGTCGGTTGATAAGTAATACTGGCGTTAACCTGCAACAGACGGCCGCGACCGGGATCGAGCGGCGCACCCTGACCGAGCAGCAACGCCGCCGGACTCACGCGCGGATACTTTGGACTATTGCCAAAGTCTAAATCGAAGTGACCGAAACGCTGGGTGACCTGGGCGTTGAAGGAAATTTTCTTGTTGTAATTCGACCCGCCATAAAACGACAGGTGATGTTTCATTGACGCGCGCTCAGTGTCCTCGCCATAGAACGTGCAGTTCCGAAACGCATCGCACGGCCGCGCCTGACGCGTCGGGCCGAATTCATGTTCAAAGAGACGTTCATAGGCCGGCTCCCACCACACTCCGAGCCAACTATTATGCGGCAGCGCCAACTCGGCCAGGTTCTCGCTCTCCCAAGTGTACATCCGGCCCTGCCAGTCATAATCAAAATGGGTAAAGTTGTGCAGGCTATACGAGATGATCGTCTTCTTCGGATTCTTGTCTGAGTTATAGCGCACAGACGCAGACGTGAAATTCGAATTCGTGCGCTGAAAGAAGCCAACGTCGGCGCGGTAATCTTTGGTGAACCCTTCACCGTAAATCTCCCAACCCCAATTGCGGCCCGAGACGTTGTAGTCGGCCGAGTATCCGAAACCATTCCCGGTCCGATACCTGGTTTCGTTACGATCGGGATCGAAGAAGTGATTTCGCGAAGTCGTGCCAATCGCTTGAAACGTCGCAGTCGTCTGTTTATCCAGACGAAAGCGGCCATCAACAGCCATCACCTGGTTATGCTTCTGAATGAAGTTATAGCTGGTGGCCATCAACCCGACCGTGTTTTCTTTGCCCACGTCGTGCTTCAGGCGCAGCACACCGATGTAGGCGTTCTTGTCGAGGAAAGGTCGATTCGCAGGGTTCAAACGCTCTGAGCCGACAAAATTTCCGGGGCCGTTGTCGCTCGCGACCATCAACCCGAAGGTGTTGCGGCCCCTTTTGCCGGTGGTCTTGATGGCGATATCGGGATCGACGATGGCGCGAGTGTGCAGAACTGTGATCGGTGTCTGAAAGACATCAATTCCTTCGAGGAAGAACGGACGCTTTTCCGGATAGAAGATCGGAAACCGCTGATTTGCCGTCACGACGAGCTGATCCGCTTCCACCTGCGCAAAGTCGGGATTGATGGCGAGATCGATAGTCATTCCGGGCGACGGAATGAACTTGGCGGTCAGGCCCGGATCGAATTTGAGCGGCTCGTTGACAATCCGACCCACGTCCTGGATACCCGGTGTGGGATTGTAAGAACCCACGAACTTACCCGTTTCGGAAAGCGTCAGGCTGGGAATGATCTCGATCGTGCGCTCCGCCGCCAGGCCATCGAGCCCGCTGAGGTGTCCGGCCTGACTTAAGTTGCTGTCGATGCTGCGCGAAAACGGCATCCATGAATCGAGCTCGTTTTCGAAACGCTTGATGCGCCGAAAGAAATGCGCGCCCCAAAGCTTTCCCTTACCTGCGTCAAAGCGGAGGGACTTGAACGGAATCGCGATTTCGACATCGAAACCGTTCTGATGGACGATACCCTTCGAGTCCATCAGGACATCGACGCTCATGTCTTCGCCCCGGCCCTCGGTGATCACTCCGTCGCCCTGAATGCCGAATGGATTGAAGAAAAACTCAAAGGCTTTCCGCTGATCGTTAAAGGTGTCGAGCATCATGCCGACGTAATCGTCATTCCAGATGTTGTCGCGCTTGGCGACAGTCGCGCGAATCTTCTCGGGCTCGTCGATCGCGCGGAAGGCGATATAGAGAAATTTCGGATCGTAACCAATCAGGACCTCGGTGGGTTTTGACGGCGCAGTATTGTCGCCCGGCTGAATTTGATAAAAGTCTTTCAGAACAGCCGCCGTTTGCCAAACGGGCTCGTCAAGCTTTCCGTCGATAACCGGAGGCTTCTCGAACCGCGGCACGGTGACGGGCTTCGATTTTTCCGGGGGAACTACGACGGCAGCGCCAGCCGCACTCCCACTCTTCTTGCTGTTATCGGTTTTAGGACTCGGAGCGGGACTGGGAGCGGCTGCCGGGTCGTCAATGGCCTTCGCTGCCGCCGAAAGCGGATAGATCAATAGCGCGGCAAATATTAAGGATAATAGCCTGGTACTCATTAAGCCTTTCTTTCGGATCCAGTCACTCGCCTGAGGTCGAGCCTGCGAATGCAGTTCTTTTCTTACGCAACCTCTGCTCGATTAGTTCCAATCAGCCGGGCTTGCTGCCTGCGGTCATGGTTTTAGCTGTAGCGTCCGGGCTGCTGTCGGCAACCGGCGCAGGTTGAGCCAGGATACTGATCGCGCTTACGGCGATGACCGCAGTAAGCACCATTGATTTAGTGAAGAAAGCCATGAGCGATTGCCGTGCCGTCCGGCAGCGATTCTAAAACGGGAGCCGCTAAACTAAATGTTAATTAATGTAAATTGTCAGGCCGCGACTTCTTCGTCGCCCGGGTTTCCGTTAGGAGACGTGAAATTAATCCCGTAGCGCTTAATCTTCGCGTTTAGGGTGGTGTGCTTGACGCCCAGCAAACGCGCCGCGCGCGTTTGATTTCCGCCAGTTCTAACCAGTGCGGCGTTAATCAGATCAGTTTCGAATCGCTTTACCTCTTCATAGAGATTCAGCTTCCTGTCCGAGCCGCCGCTCTTGCTGGTCTTGAGCGCTTCGACAGTGTTGAGTAAGTCGATAGCGACATCTCTTAGCGAACTCAGGCGACTGTCAAAGGCTTCGTCGCGCAGCAAGTTCGCAGCTTGCCGTCCCGTGGATTGGTCTTCGGTTTTCCATGATAGTTCAGTGTGCATAAGATCCCCCTGTTTTGCGCTAGTTGAACTTCTTGTTGTCTTCCCGGACGCGCCCATCGGAAATAACTATTTCAACGCGTCTCATTATTTCGCGAGTAGCTCTTTGAAAAAGGCGATCGCGCGCTCGTCGCCCGTGTGTCCGAGCATCTGCACTGCCAGCTTTCGCACCGCGGCGTTCGGATGATTGCGCGCCGTGCGAATCAGGATCGGAACTGCTTCGTCTTTGGGACGACGGGCAATCGCGATCACCGCCTGCTTCTGAAGTTCGATTTCGGGACTCGAATCCAACGTGCCGGTCAAAGCCCCCAGACTCTTCTCGCCGGCGATTCGCCCGAGACTGTTAATCGCGGATTTGCGCAGCTCCATCTCTTTTTCATTCTCGGCCACGCGAATCAAGTACGTCGCCGCGGCCGCCGCATTATCATTTCGCGCAATGCCGGCGAGCGCCCGCCGTTTCAGGTCTCGCGTCGTCAGCGTCTCGTAAAATGTTTCCAGCAGCGGCAGCGTCGCCGGCGCTCGGCTCATCCCCAGGGCTGACAGCGCCTGCTGTCTGGCTTCGCTCGATTCCCGTTCGTTCCGGACGATGTCGGCGAGAAATGAATTTTTCGCCTGGCTCTCTGCCGTGTACCCCAGCCAAAAGATCGCGCGATTGCGAATCGAATCAGTGACCGGTTTGCGGATCAGTTCCATCAGCATTGCCTCGACCCGGCCATCATCATGGAGAGCTATCGCAAACGCCGCGCGGTCACTGAGCCGATTCATTTCCGGCGCATTCGCATCGATCATCGACCTGAGGTAGTTCAAGCTTTCTTCATTGGTCGCGCGGCCAGCCCAATAGACGGGATAGCCGCTGAACTGATGCTCGCGGCGCAGGTTGTAAATCTCGGCCCGCGTGAACTGGTCGCGCTGAGTTTCAAACAGCAGGAAGAAGCCCAGTTCACGCGTTTCATAACGCGGATCCGACAGCATCGACCAGCCGTCGTTCGAGATCGAGAACGTGCCGCTCGCATCGACAATTTCGAAATCGATGCCCACACCGGGACGAACTTCGAATTGATAGCCAACCCAGAAGCGACCGCCGGGTGCGTTGGCGCGCCCTTGGGTGACGGCGTTGTCGATTTTGCTTTTGAGACTGGCTCCCTCGACGGGCGTGAAGTTTTTTGTTTGGGCCGATCCGAGCGTGGCAAGCGCGAGCATGCAGGCCACTGCCACGGCCAAGGTGATGAATTTGGACACCGCGAGCCTCCGCTTCTGATCCAGGTTTAGAGGCGGGCTGCTGCCCGCCGTTCTAAACCGTCCGCGCTTTCTCTTCCGTGTTAGTCAGGCCGGAGCCCAACTGCAAACGTAATCTTTTGTTGGGTATTCGCCGCTACTGCTTCAATAGTTCCTCGAGGAAAGCAATTACCTCGGGATCCTTGCTGCGATTGCTTAAGAGCATGATCGCGCGGCGGCGACGCTCAATTGGTGTCTGGGGATTTTTCGCAATCTCGATCAGCTTGAGTGTTACGCGCCGGTCGTTCGAGTACGCCATTGCGTTCATTACCTGATCCTGCAACTCCGGCGCGCCTACCGAACCGTAAAGATTGACGAGCGTGGTAATGCCCTGCTCGCCGCCCCGGCGGCCGATGGCGCTAATGGCCGTCTTGCGCAAGTCGATGTTGTCGTTGCTTTGCGCGATTTGCACCAGCCGCGCTCCTGCGCGTTCACTCCTACGGCGCGCGAAGCCTGAGATCACCCCTTTACGAATTTCGAGTTCCTGGCTGGAGTCGTAAATCTTGAACAGCGCATCCACCGCCGGCTCACCCGGACGGTTGGCGATGGCGGAAATCGCCATCTTTCGCAACGACACCGGCTTGGTACTGAGCGCGATGTCACCAAGCACAGACACGGCGCGGGCGCTCGAATGCTGACTGAGCGCGTAGAGCGCCGCCTCAGTTACTTCGTTTTGGGTGGAGTTGAGCGCAAAGTCGCGCAGCGGATCGATCACCGACTCTTCATTGGTGGCGCCGAGCAGCGAAATCGCCGTGGTCCGGACCTTCAGGTCGCTCTCGTTTTGGGCCACGCTGAGAATAGTCGGCGTAACTACTTTGCCGCCATGCCGCGCCAACAGCTTCAGCGCGACGCGCTTGCAGGTGGGTGTTTGGCCCGAGTTGGGTTTCAACCAATCGGTAGCGACCGCGATGCCACGCTGCGGATCGCTTTCAAACAGCGCCTGCAGCACTGCCAGCTTGAACTCGCACGGATCGTCATCCGCGGCCTTATCATTCTTATCGAAGCTATCGAAATCGAAGTCAAAGTCATATTCGAAATCGAACTTGAAGTCCTTGTCTTTGAGCTTCTCTTTCGCCAACTCCATCCGCTCGCGCATCCGCTCTTGCGCTTCCCGACTTCGCTCCTGCGCGCGGGCCGTTGCTTCAGCAATGCGCTCCTGCATTTCCTGCGTACGAACCTGGACTTCAACCGGATCCTGACCGGCGATAGCCACCGCCCGCGGCGTGACCACGACAACCGGATCAACAATCACTGCCGGATCGACGGTGACAACGGGATCGGCTTTTACCGTGACCGCTCCCGGCAATTGCGCCAGCAGGATTTCAGCTTCGTCTCTCCAACCCGTCTTCTCATAAGTTTTCAGCAAACGATCGAGCGTCTCTTTCGATTGGGTGAACTTGCGAAGCTTGTACTGTGAATAAGCCAGCCAATACATGGCGGCATCCACGTTCTGCTCCTTCGTATAGGTCGAAATGTATTGGCCGAATTGCGCCTCGGCCCTGGCCCACTGCGCGTCGTCGATTAGATCGCGAGCGGCGCTGAACAGCGCATTCGCAGCAGCGTTGTTGCCCTGTTGCGCGAACCGGGAAAGTTGGGGACGGACTGACAATCGCTGGGCCGCCGCCTGTTGGATGGCTCCGCCGGCAATCAGAAAAGCGATCCCGACAGCGAAAGCCCTGGTCATCGAGTTGAGTTTAGTTGGGTAGTAATTCATCGATTTGATTCCTTCAAAGTTTTTCGTTTGGAGTTCCGGCTTTTGCCGGCTCAGGTATCCTCAGTCGCAACCGCCTAAAGGCGGAACTCCGAACTTTCGAATAATTAGTAGCCGCGCAGTTCCGCGACGATTTCTGTCCTTTGCACCCGATCCGTAAGCTGACGGATATCAGCCGGCTTGGCCTTGTCAGGGAGATTGGCAATATCGATCAAGAACGGTTCGAGACTGCCCAGCATCGCCTTGGCGGGGTACTTGCCGGCGACCTCGGCGTCTCGCCTCAGTAAAACATTTTCATTGAGCAGGCGGCGCGACTCGGCTTTTTCATAAGTCACGTCAACTTCCTCATCGTCATCCGAATACTTGATGTTGCGGAAGGAGATCAGCAGGTTCTGCGCCTGTTCGAGGTGGCTGGCCGTATCGCGCTCTTCAGGATCGGCGTAGGCGGCGTCCCTGAACAGAACATCGGATCCGTTATCAGCTCGCTGATTAGTTGCCGGACGGTTCAGATGTGCGACGATCGTTGGCGTCCCTGGTTGTTCGTTTCTCGAACCGCCGCCTGTGTTAACCAATGGCGCAGCCTCCAACGGAGTATTCACCGAAGTCCCCACCGCCGGCTTGGAATTGCTGGCTGCCGGCGCCGGACGCTCCATACCTGCGGTCAAAACCGGCGGCTGCGGTCGCGTTTGAGTTCTCCAATATGCCAGGCCCACGACCAGCGCAATCAGAACCATCGCCATCGCCGGCATGGCGAGCCGGAAAGCCGGGACGCTGAACAATCCCGCAAACCACACGCGCACATCGAACTTCCGGCCCGCGGCGATCTCGCGATCTTCCGGCGCGATACGCGCGGCGATTCCATTCCAGAGCGCCGGCGAGATTTGCAGCTCTCGATCATAGCGCGCGTACATTTCCTGCTCAGCCGTCAGCGCTTCAAATTGCGTCTCGCAATTCGCGCAGGTAGCCAGGTGCAACCGTACCTGCTCGGCTTCGCGCTCGCCGGCTTCGCCGTCGATGTACGCTTCCAGAAAATTTATACAGTCAAAACACTCCATGACTACGTCCTCATGTACTGCCCAACGCGCTGCCGCATCTCTGCTCGCGCGCGATGTAAATCCGTTTTCAATTTAGGAATTGAGAAGCCGGTTATCTCAGCAATTTCTTCATAGCTGCACTGATGAAAAATCTTGAGCGTGAACACCAGGCGCTTATCGTCATCCAGCATCGCCAGCGACCGCTGCACCACCTCATTCAATTCCTTGTCGAGCAAACGGTTGACGGGTACGGGCGCTTGATCGCTCAGATCGAGCACCTGCTGGTCGTCGATATCTACGTCTAGCTTTCGCTTCAAGTGCGCCCGCAGCCACTCGCGCGCGACGTTCTTGGCGATCCCGAACAACCAGGTTGAGAGTTTCGCTTCCTCGCGCAACGAATTAAGGCTGCGGTACGCGCGCACAAAAGTTTCCTGGGCCAGCTCCTCAGCCAATTCGCGGTCGCCGACCTGATCGTAGATAAAGCTGATTACCGGTCGTGAGTACCTCTCAAAGATCAGACGGAAGGCTTCCTGGTCGCCCCGGCACGCACGCGTAACTAGGTCTGCTGAACTATTCACCAGAGATCCTGAGAACGCACCGGGCCGGCCGTTCAGGCTTATCTCTTGTGCCGCCAGCCGTTTCATCGTGTACTCGGTGTGTTAGTGAGCCCCCGCGCCAAAAGGTTTCAGATTTTTTGCACGAATATGCGGGAACAGGAAGTTAAACGGATGGGGAGTTAAGCGAGTTCCGATAATAAGCGGAGAAAGTGAGCGGATCGCGGCGCTTAACGACCGCGACCATGATGTTGAAGGCGAGCTGTGAGCCGCTACAAAACGCGGCGTTATGCCGCTTTGCACCTAAAGTCGATGGAAGGAGTTGGATCGAGAATTATCTCTCAGGTGAGGAAGGGTGGCTTGCCCCCGCCTTTAAGCAGATAGCTTCACCAAAAGGAAAGAGCGGGGGTAAACCGCCCTTCCCAACCTGAGAGAGTTTTCAGATGTCCGATTTCAGCCAAGGCACTTGTGCAAAGTCGCGTTACGCCGCTTTCTGCGTACCGCGGTCGGACAGCAAGCGTTTGACCGTCATCAGAAAGCTCCGTGGATCTATTGGCTTGGGTTCAAAGCCATTGGCGCCGAGCTGCAGCGAAAACGTGGCAGTGCCGGTACCAAACGCCGTAGTGACGAGGATCGGCGTACGTTCGAGCGAGGTCGTATCCCGCACCCGTCGCACCACATGAATGCCGTCGGCCCCCGGCATGCGAATGTCCGTGACGATGAGGTCTGGTTTAAGAAAGAGTGCGGCGTCATAACCACGTACGCCGTCCTCGGCGGTGGCTACTTCGTATCCATTCTGTTCAAGTGTCATGCGCATTAACTCGCGCATTATGTCGTCGTCTTCTATGACCAGAATTTTCTGAGGCATATTTCTTCCTGACTAATCTATATTCACTAACCGGGCGCTGTTTGTGTACCTCTAATAAAAGACCATTGACCTCGCCATTCCGCGTTCGTCTTCGCATAAAAATGAGGGAGCTCAAGCTTTCGCTTTCGCTCCCTCGAACTGGCACCGCGCCAGTGAAGTCTTATTGTTCGATTACTTAGTACCCACGATAACCGTCGGCGTACCCGTTAATGAATGCTTCACGGAAGTACTGCGCGTACGATGCCCGGTCGCCATAGCGCGAGTTGTAATCCTTGCTTGCACTCTGATAGGCACCATGGCCATACGGATTGTATCGGCCACTGCGGCGATCGTCGCGGCCGGCCTTCACACCTTCGTTGTAACCCGCATTCAGCGCGGTCTGTCGCGATTGATATGAACCGCCGTAATTACCATAGTTGTCGGTAGTACGTCCACGGTTGTAATAACCCTGGTTGTTGTAGCCCTGATTGGCCGGGTGATAGTTGCCGTATTGATCATACCAACCACCCTGCTGCGTCTGTTGCTGACGTTGACGTTCAAGCTGCCGCTGGCGCTCACGCTGCTGGCGTTGGTATTCGCGCTGCTGGCGACGATAGTAATCCTGATTGTTGGGATACTGCGCCTGGGCCGTTGTGCTCGACACGAATGTAATGCCTAAGAACAACAGAAGTCCCAGGGTTAAGCCTCCAATTTTTTTGATGCTATTGAGTTTCATGATTCGCTAACCTCCGTCCCTCACTTGGGCAATGAACATGCCACTCGCCAGTTTCCCTTGTGTTTGCAAGAAAGACTCAAAAAACTCTCAAGAGGTTATTCCATATGGGGTCGCATTAGACGACATCGGCACTAAATGAGGCGGTTCCGCCGCGCTCGCTGGATCTAAGCTCTTTCAAAGATCCGTGGATTGCACAACTTGCAGACAGGGCGACGGCGGTTTCAATACAGCTCGGTGCTGCTGAGCAGTTTTATCGGTTGACTCGCGGCGGAAATTGCCGTAGAAGCTTCCTGTTTTTGGTCGCCTAACAAAGGCTTCGCCGACATGGATACTTCACCCACAACGCCTCCGCGAACGACGATCGAAATCGAGCAGCTCGTTCGCCAGCTCAACGATGAATGGGTCAAGGCAATGGTGCGTCGCGATGCCGAGAGTTTGAATCGGATCATGGCGGACGATTTTTTCTTCACCTATCCCCTCGAAGGCGACGACAAGGCGCAGTTCATTTCTGATGTCACTTCCGGAGACTTGAAGATTGAACATATCTCTCGCGAGCAACTGAATGTTCGAGTCTTTGGGAGAACCGCCGTCCTCACGGCTCGCGATTCTGCGACCTGGCTCTATCATGGGCGCGAGCTCACCGGCCAATACAAAATCCTGAGTGTCTTCGCCGAACGAAATGGTCAGTGGCAGTTGTGTGCGGTTCAGGCCTGTCCCATGCAGTCGTGATCGAATCTTATGAATGTATTGCGGCCGTCGATTCACTCCGTATCTTGATTGACTTCGGCTTGTTCAATCAGGAAAATGCTCGCCTGAAATGAAAGCTCCTCGATTCTTTCTCCGCGGATTCCGCCGGCCGAGCGAAGTTGCTTCGCTCGCGCTGGGTAAGCTTGAGCGGCAGACGCTCGACGAAGTATGGAGCCGGGGCGAGGTCAGCGTGCGCGACATCTTCCGCACTTTCGAAGAGCGGATCGCGTACACCACCTTAATGACGACACTCGATCGGCTCTACAAGAAGCGTTTGCTTGAGCGGCGCAAGGATGGCCGCGCGTTCTTGTATAGCCCGGCCGTGTCAGAGAAAGAATTCGAACACGGCATCCGCGAGGACGTCATCGATGGACTGCTCGGACCTGAAGCCGAAGCCGTTCAGCCGGTGCTGGCATGCATCGTCGATGCCGTCAGCGAACGCGACCGCGAGTTACTCGACGAGTTGGAGAGGCTGATCAAAGAAAAGAAGAGAGAGCTACGCCGGACGACGCAATAGAGATGTACCAGCTACTTGCCATTTGTTTAGCGCTTGCGGCGTTTCTGACGGTCAATGCCGTGGCGTCACTGATCGTGACCGGCGGTTGGCGCCTGGCGAAGGATTGGACCGCGCGCTGGTCGGCGCGCACTCGCGCAGAAATCCTCTTCGTGCTGCGCATTGCGCCGCCAATACTCGGCCTGCTGGCAGTCGGACTTTTTCTCTTACCCGCATACTTTAATTATGAGCCGCACGCGACTGACGAAGTTGTCGGCCCTAAGCTCGCCGTGCTGGCTTTTGTCGCCGCTTTCGGGGTCATCTTTGCAGCCGCGCGTTGCTGGCGAGCGTTTTGGGCCACGCGCACCTTAAAGAAAAAATGGTTGGCTGCCGCCACCGAGATATCTTTGCCCGGCGTCAATGTTCCGGCTTTCCGGCTGGATCATTCGTTTCCAGTAATCGCGGTGGTGGGAACGATTAAGCCGCGACTCTTTATCGCGGAACGCGTCCTCGAGTCACTCAGCGAAGAAGAACTTGCCGCGGCTATCGCGCACGAGCAAGGCCACCTGAGAGCTCGCGATAACCTGAAGCGAGGATTGTTGCGCGCTTGCCGCGATGCTTTGATGTTGCCCTGGGGCGGGTCGCTCGACAGTTCGTGGTCTGAAACAGCGGAAGCTGCTGCTGATGAATATGCGGCGGGGACCAGTCCTCAAGTTGCTCTGAATCTGGCTTCGGCGCTGGTGCGAATTGCCCGGATGGTTCCGTCGGGCGCGCGTGCAGAGGTCCCGGTGGCAGCTTTTCTGGTGGGCGATGACACGCGCGGAATCAAATCGCGGGTTCGCAGACTAATTGAAATTGCTTCCACGAACAGTTCTCAGAGTCCGGGCGTCCTGGAGATTAGCCGAATAGCTCCCGTCTTCTTGTTAGCCGCATCACTTGTCCCGGCCGTAATTTTGGCCGGCAACTCACACGTGCTGCTGACTGTCCATTCCTTCATGGAACACGTCGTTTCGTTCCTTAGCTAACTTACCGCGGCTGCGGCTAACCGTTTCCTCAACGCAAAGAACAAGATCGCGGACGCAAGTTGCGCCAGTACGCCAAAGACGACGAGTGTCGTGATCGAATAGTCATAGAGCAAACCCATCGCAGCGCTCCCCGCAAACCAAAGCACGCCGTAAATTCCATTCAGAGCTCCAAAGGCCGAGCCGCGCTTATTCATTGACACAACCTGCGCAATTCCCGGCCGCAACAAAGCGTCCTGCGCGCCGACGCCGGTGGCCCAGCAAGCCACACTGATATAGACGCCTGCGTGGCCGCCGAGAAAACCGAAAGGCAGCGCCAAAAGCGAAATCGCGATCGCCGCCACAATCGTCTTAATGCCGATTACGTCGAACAGCCGGCCAAAGGCCAGCGCCGTCAAACCGGCCAGACCCATCGCGCCCGAGTAGAGCAGCGGAATGACCTCAGGTTTCGTGACTGAACTTTTCTCAAAGTGATAAGCCAACAATGGGAAGTCAATGAAGCCAAACGCCAATAAGCCCGCCGCAACAACATACATCCAGAAGACGTTCGGGAGCTTCTCCTGGTGAATGACTGGCGCCGGCTTGTCTTTAGTCATGCGCGACATGCGCGCGAAAATCAGCGCCAGCATCGCTGCGGCAGCCGGTACGGCCAGCCATAAAAAGCCCGCTTCGAAATGATGAGTCCGCGCGACCGCGAGGGTGACCAGCAGCGGTCCGAGCACGGCACCTGCCTGGTCCATCGCTGCGTGCAGTCCAAAGCCCCACCCATGACCGACCACTTCTGTTGCTTCCGACAAGAGGACGTCGACGGCCGGACCTCTTAGACCTTTACCCGTTCGTTCTGCGATCACCAGCAGAGCGGCAGCCTGCCAATTTCCCGCGATCGCCAAAAACGGCACCGCAACCAAATTGAGAAAGTATCCGAGTATCGCGACTGTCCAGTACGCGCGGGTGCGATCGACGAGCCGGCCCGAAAACAAACGCAAGCTGGCTGCGACCATTTCGCCAAAGCCCGCAATGAATCCCACCTTCGCAGCTGTGGCGCCGAGATTCTGAAAATACGGGCCGATAATTCCGCGCGCGCCTTCATAGGTCATATCAGCGAAAAGACTGACAATGCCGAGGGCAATGATGAAGCGAAAAGCGTTAGTTCGACGCGTGGATTTCACAGATTTCGTTAATCGAAAATTAGATGAACACCAGAGCTCTCGGTGCGCACAAATGCAGGTTCCACCTCGAAGACTTCGCGAATGTGATCGGCCGTTAACACCTCGAGCGGGTTTCCCCGGGCGATGACACGACCATGAGACAACAACACGATCTGATCGGCAAAGCGGACGGCCAGGTTCAAATCGTGGACGACGCCGACCGCAACTACATCGGCGTTGGCGGCAAACTCTCGCACCTTCTTCATGAATTGAATTTGGTGCCGGATATCGAGGAACGTGAGCGGCTCGTCCAGAAAAAGATAACGACAGCCGTGGGTCGAGCCGCCGCCGCTCGAGTCAATACCACCTGCGGTAGCGGGTGGGTCAAGCACATGATCGCCGTCCCGCCACAACTGCGCCAGCACGCGTGCGAAATTCACCCGCTGCCGCTCGCCGCCGCTGAGCGTTTGATAATTGCGATCGCTAGACTCAGTCACGTCGAAGTGGTCCATCACCTCGCCCACGATCTCTTCATCAGTCCCGCCCGGACGGCCGCCGAAGTGTGGATAGCGGCCCATCATCACCACCTCACGCACGGTCAAAGGGAAGGCGACTTCGATAGCCTGCGAAAGCACGGCGCGACGTTTAGCGAGATTAGCCTCGCTGGCATCGCGGACATCCACGCCTTCGTACTCGATCCCTCCGGATTGCGGACGCAGTAGCCGGGCGAGCGCCTTGATGAGCGTGGACTTCCCCGCCCCGTTCGGACCAATGATTAAATGCAGTTGACCGGGTGCGCACGTGACCGACACGTCGGAAATAAGCTCTTTATTCCCGACGCGAAATGTGATGTTGCTGGCTTTGAGCATGAATCAAATAAGTGGCACAGACTTCAGTCTGGGTTGGGCGTCTCGCGTCACAGACTGAAGTCTGTGCCACTAAAACCAGTATTCCCGTCGTCGCAAAAGGAAAATGAATACGGGCACTCCCACTGCCGACGTGACGATGCCGATGGGCAGCTCGGCCGGTCGCACTGAAAGACGCGCAATCAAATCGGCCAGCGTTAACAAGGTCGCTCCCGTAAGCGCGCTGCCGACCAGCAAGAATCGATTATCAGCGCCGCCGATCATTCTGAGTATGTGCGGCACCACTAAGCCAACGAAGCTAATTACTCCGGTGAAAGCCGTCGCCACCGCGACAACGACTACATTGACGGAAAGAATGATCCACTTCAACCGGTTTACGTTGACGCCCAGGTATGTTGCTTCCTCTTCACCAATCATCAACGCGTTCAACTGCTTGGCATAGCGCAGCGCCACGATTGTTCCGGCAATCGTGGAAACAGCGACAATCTCGACCGCCCTCCAACTGGCTCCCGACAGCGTTCCCAAACTCCAGAAGGTAATTGAACGCGCCTGTGGGTCGCGCGCGATGTAAGAAAGAAATCCAATCGCGCTCATAAAGAGCGCGTTCACTGCCAGTCCCGTCAGCAACAGCATCACGATTGAGGCGCGGCCGTCCTCGCGCGAACGCGCCAATATGAACACGAGATAAGTTGAGATCACACCGCCGATACACGCCGCGATGGGCAAACTCCACAGGCTGGCGCCGAGGTGAAGCACGCCACCGAGCACAAAAAAGAGCGCCGATCCGAAAGCTGCGCCGCTTGAAGTGCCAACCAGCCCCGGTTCCACGATCGGATTTCGAAACAGCGCCTGCATCAGGGTGCCGCCCACGCCGAGACTCGCGCCCACCAGCAAACACAGAATTGCGCGTGGCAGACGCAGTTCAAGGAAAATTCGCTGATCCAAACTGGGTTCCGGTTGTCCGGGAAAAATTGAGGCTAAGGCGCGGCCAATCTCAGTAAGCGAAAAATCGATGGCCCCGAAACGAATGGATGCGGCGAGCACCAGCAACGTGATGGCGGTCAATCCGATCAGCAGCGCTACTCGATTGCCGTGTTGCCTGGTCACTTTTGATGAATGATTGAAGCTACTTTCTCGATGTTCTCGCCAGAGCGTGGACCGAAGTAATTTAGCACGTTCTCTTCGATTCGGTAGATGCGATTGTTCCGGGCCGCATTCGAAGTGCCCACGCCCGGCAAGTTCCTGATCTGATCCATCGATCCATTCATGCGGTCATAACCGTAATCTGTCATCAGGATAACGTCCGGATTCGCTTGCGCGAGTATCTCAGGCGACTCCATGCGTTGCATGCCGCGATTCTCGACGGCCATTTCGCCGCCGGCCAATTCGATCATCTGGCTGACGCCGCCGCCATCACCGCCGCCGCCCTTGCCGACCACCAGATAGACATTCGACGCGCGACCGAAATGAATCACCGCTACACGTGGATGATCCGTGTACTGCTTCACTTTTGCGAGCGAAGCTGCCTTTTGATCGTCGAGCGTCTTGCACAATTCTTCGGCGCGCGCTTCCTTGTGAAAGAAAGCTCCCATCTCGCGAATCAAAGCCTTCGTGCCATCAAATGAATCGTTCTTCGCAGTAAACGTTTTCATCTGAATGTTCAACTGTTGAATTTGCTGCACAACTTGCGGCGGCCCGATGTTGTTGTCATGAATGACGGCAGTCGGATGCAGTGAAAGGATGCCTTCCGCACTCAAGGCGCGGTGATAGCCCACGGTCTGTACCTTCTTCACTTCGGCAGGATAAGTAGTCGAGAGATCAATGCCCACGATCTTGTCTTGCGCACCGAGCGCCCAAATGATCTCGTTGTAGATAGGCGAGATGACGACGTACCGTTCAGCATTCGCCGCGGTCGGCGCGTTGCGAAAGCGCGAGCAGGCTGAGGCAAACAAGAGAATCGCCACAGAGACACAGAAGCACAGAGAGGACAACAGAAACCGAAATTCCTTCCCTTGCATTCCACGGAATTCTCTTTCTGCAAACTCTGTGTCTCTGTGTCTCTGTGGCATCACAAATTTCGTTCGAAACCACTCAGAAAACAAATCGCGCCTGCAACTGGAACATGCGCGGCGGATCGATATTCGCGAAGGCCGGAATCGCGGTGGGCGAAGTTCCGACACCGCCGGCGAATTGACCGAACGTCGCGGCCGGCGACGCGCCGTTGCCGTAAGTCGTAACGCCGCGACCAAGCATGTTTGCGTGGTTGAAAATGTTGAAGCCTTCCAGCCTTAGGACCAGCGCGCGTTGTTCGTGTCTGAATAGACGTCCCTCGACAAAGATCGACACGTCAGAGGTCGCCGTCCCGCGAAATGTTGACTTGCCGACCACCTGTCCATTGATTACCGGCCGGTCGTTGTTTAGCCCATCGCCGTTATTGTCTACTCCCGTCGTGGCATTAAATGCACGTGCCGACGCCAGACTTGTTAGCGTGCCGGCGGTAATATTGAATGGGAATCGATAGGTAAAGGTGATTACCGCCCGGTGCCTTTGATCCAGCACGCTCGGGCCACGTTCTTCCTCGCCAAGGCGCGTAATGATGCTCTCGTTCGAACCAATGCCATTGCCATCCGGCTCGAATGTGTTTGTCGCTTTTGACAAGGTGTAGCTGACGGCCGCGTAGATCCGCGAGTTGCGGCGGTAACTGAAGTTGGTTTGGAGTCCGTTGTAGTCGGCGACGCCAAGGTTCATCAGCACGTTTACCTGGCGCACGCCGCCGTTAACGGGGAGGATCGGGCGCGTAGCATTCGCGGCGGCTACGCTTCGCGTCTGGCCGGGCGCTGTGCGATCAAATGGTAGCGGCGCATTCAAATCAACGGTGCGATCCATCCCGCTTACATGCTGATGCACGTAATCGGCGCCAAAGAACAGTCCTTTCGTGATCTCTCTTTCGGCGCCTATCGTAAACACCTGGCTGCGCGGGTTAACCAGCTCATTGGGATAGTTCGGCAGGAGATCGAAATTCAATCCAAATCTCGCAAACTGAGCACGATAAAAGTCCGTCTGGCCGGCTCGGATAGTGATGTCGCGCGCGGGTATTTGAGAAGCCGGCAGCGTGGTGGGATCGACATTTACCGGAACGCAGTTGAGGCACGTCGGGAATCCTGTTTGTCCGGCGATCGCCGTGTATGAAGCAGTTCCGTCGAGCCCGTTAATCAGATAGGCGGCGACAGTGTTCGCCCGAACTTGCATGTAATACATCCCGTAGCCGCCGCGAATCGAGGTGCGGGCGTCGCCGCCCAGGTTCCAGCCAAAGCCAATGCGCGGGGCAAAATTCTTAGTGGCGCTAGTCAGAGTCTGCCGGTCATACCGCAGGCCCACGTTCAGAGTAAAATCGGGCCGCACCTTCCAGTCCTCCTGGACAAACGCAGTCAGAAGCCACTGGCCCAGATTGTAGCTGTTGATGCCAAAGTCGATCGGCTGGCTGTAGTTCTGTACGTCGGCGAGCGTCAACTGATCAAAGGGAGCCGTCGTCGTGTTGCGGAACGAAAACGTGCCGAGCACGGGAGCGCCGAACTCGCTGCCTGAACCGGCCGAACGATGGCGAACTATGCTGCCACCAAAACGCATGTAGTGTTTGCCGCGCGACCACGACAGAGTGTCGGCGAACTGTGTCTGATGTCCCCAGAAATCGGCCACCCGCGACTGGCCAATTGTAAACGGGACGGCCCCGCCCCGAGTGTAGGTGGTTGAGAGGTTCAGCGCTTCCCATCTGGTGACCGGGTCACCGTGCAAATACGCGAAGCGGGCTTCATTGAGTAGATGCGCCGTGATGACTGCAGTGTGATTCGTTTGAAATGTCCATGACCGGCGTGAGTACTTACGCGCGACGCTGGGCGCGCTGGTGCCGCTAACCGTGTCCTGTGGATTATCGTCGTAGAACCTGTCGATATTGAAGCGGAACATCAGCATTTGGTGGGCCGTGAGCTTGTGGTCCAACCGGCCATCAAACAAGAACTGACGATAATGTCCGGTGTAATCGAGGCTGCCGTCAGCCGGCAACACAAAGGCCGGCAGCGAAGTCGAAAGCAACGTCGTGCGATTTTGTCGGGTGTAGTCCGCGGTCGCAAAGAAGAAGGTCTTATCGCTTACGATTGGGCCGCCGATGGCGCCCGATACCTGGCTCAAAAAATCCGGAATATCCACTGGACTGATCGAACGCAGCGTACTCGGCGTCACGCAACCAGTCACGGACGGTGGGCAGAAGCCGTCGGTCGAAAAAGACTTTGCCTGCCAACTGCCGGGGCGAACTATGAATAGCGCTTCGCCATGAAAAGCGTTAGTGCCCGACTTTGTGACGATGTTCAGTGCGGGCCCGGCGGTCCAGCCGAACTCAGACGAAAATGCGTTGGATAAAATATTGATTTCCTGAATCGCGCCGAGCGGCACGGTGGCTATCGCTGTCTGTCGGCCCCATCCTTCGTCGTCGTTGGCGCCGTCGATTAGCACCGTCGTTTGGCGGCGTCCTCCCACGCCGGTAACAAAATAGGTTTGGTTGACGAAAAGATCACCAGTGCCTTTCGCCGGTCGGAAGGCAGAATTTAGTAGCGGCAACGAGCTCGTCTTGCGGCCAAGAATAGGTGTTTCGTTGATCTTCGGACTATCGAGCGGCAGCCCGATTTGTGGGTTGGCACGCACACCTTCGGCGGTACCGTAAACCGTAACTTCGCTCTGGCCGCCGGACGCCACCAGCTTGATTTGCACATTGGCAGTTTCACCTGCCCTTAACGTCAGGCCGGTCACCTCCCTGGCGGCAAAACCAGACATCGTCACCGTGACCTTGTACTCGCCCGTAAGCGACAGCGCCGCAATGGTGACCGTTCCTTCCTCTCCTGAAACGGCTTCCCGGGAAGCGCCGGTGGCGGTATTCACGATCAAAACATTTGCGCCTCGCACGAACGCTCCATCTTGATCAATGACTGTGACGATCATGCTGGCTGTGTTCGGAGATTGCGCCCAAGCCGCTATTGCGAAAAGAGTGAGCAAGACAAAGCACACGGCTGGTCGGAGCAAGTAACGCATATTCGGTTTCATCCTCTAAGAGGCAGATTGGATTAAGGACGGGGGAGTGATGAACTTAACCTTGTCCGGCTGAATACTACCAGCCGCCGTTGATGGCGGCGAGATGAAAGTTCGGATATACGGTTCTTGCTAGTAGTTAACTCGGCGTCGTACGCTTTCCAGCTTTCTCTGACGCTATCTGCGGATAACCGGTGTTGTAGGAAAACCTCAAGTATTTCTCAAGCGAACGCAGTGACAATGCAACTATTGAGTCAGCACTAATTGATTAGGTCAGAAGTTGGTATGAAACGAGTAGTAAGGATCACCGCGGGTCCGCTTGCGCGCCTCGGTCCGATGGTCGCCATTTGCGCCATGGTGGTCCTGACGGCGGCGGTGTCCCGCGCCCAACTGAGCAGTCGCGGCAGCATCTCAGGCGTCGTGAAGGACGCCACCGGCGCTGTTGTCGGCGGCGCGGATGTCTCACTCGCCAACTCGCAGCAAGTCGTGTTGAGCGATACGAAGACCGACGAGCAGGGACGATTTGTTTTTAGTGAGATCGCGCCGGGCTCGTACGTTTTGGTGGTCGCGCGGTCGGACTTCAGCGCCAGGCGAGAAGTCGTGCGGGTAAGCGCCGGGAAAACAACCACTCTCGATTTGCTGTTACAAGTCAATCCGCTCAGCGAACAGGTAACCGTAACTTCGGAAGCGGGTTTGGTCGCGGATGCTCGGAGCGTTTCTCAACCGGTCAACGTCATCACCCAGGAACAGATCACTCAGCGCGCCACGGAAGTAGTGGCCCAAGCCGTGGACGAGGAACCCGGCGTCAATCTCCAGCGCACCGCGCCGTCGCTGAGCGCGGTTTTTGTGCGTGGTCTGACGGGCCGCAACGTTGGTGTCTATGTTGACGGCGTGCGTTACACGACCAGCGCGCAGCGTGGCGGCGTGGGCACGTTCTTTAGCTTGATCGAGCCGTCGAGCCTGGATGTGATCGAGGTCTTGCGGGGCCCGAACAGCTCGCAATATGGATCAGACGTCCTGGGCGGCGTGGTCAACTTTCTCTCGCACGCTCCGCGGTACGGCGCTGACGATAACGAATGGCATGGCATCACGAACGTGTTTTATTCATCCGTGGCGAACAGCTTTGGCGGGAACCAACTGCTGACCTATGGCACCCGCAAGTTTGGCTTTCTGGTTAACGCGAATGGCCGGCGGGTTAATCGTTTGCAACCCGGCGATGGTCTGGACTCGCACTCGGCGCTGACCCGATTTCTCGGCATTCCTTCCAGCTTGCTCGGCAGCAGACTTCCCGACACTGGCTTCACTCAGTACGGCGGATTATTGCGCGCGAACGTGAGTCTCGATGACCGAACGCAACTGCTTTTTAGCTATTCGCGGAATCAGCAGGACGGTGGCAAGCGTTACGATCAATTGCTGGGCGGCGACGGAAACCTGATCGCTGATCTGCGCCACCTGTCGACCGATTTGTTCTACGCGCGGTTCTCAAAACAAAAACTTGGCGTGTTTGATAATGCGTCCTTCACTGTTTCGTATAACAGCCAACGCGAAGAACGAGTCAACCAGGGCGGACAAGGCAATCCACTCGGGGCAATTACATTTCAACCTGAACGCACCAGCGTCTTTGGCTTCAACTTCCATCTAGACAAGCAACTGGGTGAGCGCAACACGCTGCTCTTCGGCGCCGACGTTTATCGCGATCACATAAAAGCGCCCGCTTACACTTTTGATCCGGTGACGCGTATTTCGACGCCGTCGCGTCCGCGAATTCCCGACGGCGCGCGCTATCTGTCCTATGGCTTTTTCGTTCAGGATGTTTTCACGGCGATTCCGGACCGACTGCGAATCAGCGGCGCTCTTCGTTACAACGTAGCTTCATACGAGTCGCGCGCGGCGAATGCAGCTATCGTCGGAGGCAGTCCGTTGTTTCCAAATGACAGCGCGCGTTTCAGCGCCTTGTCGGGCCGGCTCGGCGCCGTGGTTACTCTGGGCGGCGGATTTGATTTTGCCGTGAAGTATGCGCGCGGTTTCCGAGCGCCGAACACGACCGATCTGGGAATTCTGGGACTCGTGGGAACTGGCTTTGAAGTTGATACCTCGACCGCGGCGAGTCTCGGCGGCTTTATCGGCACGACCGCCGGCGGCGACGCGGTGTCTACTGGAATTCCGGTCACTCGTCTCGGTCCCGAGACCACCGATAGTTTTGATTTCAGCCTGCGGTTCACGCATAAACGCGGCGCATTCGAAGTGACCGCCTTCACCAGCAAACTTAAGGACGTCTATTTTGATCAGGCCCTGGTGCTGCCGCCGGGCGCGGTGGGCCGCTTTCTCGGCAGCGAACAAATCGTCGCGCAGAACGCTAACGGTCTGGTGTTTGTGGCCGCGGCGACCAGCCCGGTGCTGGTGCGCGTGAATTTTGACGACGCCCGGTTCACCGGTCTCGAGATGAACGCGCAGGCTCTGATCAATCGAGAGTTCAGTATCAATGGAAACTTCACCGCCATTACCGCTCGCAGCCTTTTCAATAACCAGCCGCCCAACATCGAAGGCGGCGTGCCGCCACCAACCGGCTTTGTCAGTTTTCGTTATCAACCGCGGACGAGTTTTTACGTGGAAGCCTATTCGACGATCGCCGGAAGTCAGGATCGACTTTCGTCGCTCGACCTTGCCGATCGGCGCACCGGCGCCGCCCGGTCGCGAACCAACATTCAGAACTTCTTCCGTCGGGGCGCCTGCGTACGCGGCATCACCACTGGCGGAGCGACGGGTTGCGGCTCAGCAGGAGGGATTTTGATTGCGACCGGCGAAACACTGGCGCAGGTGCAGAACCGTCTGTTGCCAATCGGCGGCACTATCAACGGCGTGACGGTTATCAACAACGACACGGCTGTGCCTCTCTTCACCGAAGTCAAAGGTTACGGCTTGTTCGGGGTTCGCGGCGCCTATCGGTTCGGACAGCACTCAGAGATCTTTGTGGATTTTGAAAACATCTTCGACAAGTCCTACCGCGGAATCAGCTGGGGCATCGACGGTGGCGGCCGCGGTGTGACGGTGAGATATCGGTATCGCTTCTGATTTCAACGCGAGATGGCATCCGTCTCACGCTCGCGCGCGGCGAACTTGCGCCGTCAACGCTTCCTGAGTAATCATTTCGTCCGATCCTCGGAGGTTCCCCCAATGAAACAATGTCCCACCTGCCATAGAGACTACACGGATGACACGCTGGCTTATTGTCTTGAAGACGGCTCGGCGCTTATTGCGGGCTATGATCCCCAGGCCACATTGATAATTCCCGAGGCGCGCCCGACCAATGTTCCGTCGGCGCAATCCGCTCCACCCGTCTACTCGATGCCGCCGGCGACAGCTGCGCCGACAAAAAGCCGCGCCCCTATTTACATATTGGGCGCGGTGGTTCTGTTGGTGCTCGGCATTGGCGTGATCGCGCTCGGCATCTTTGGCTATTCGCAGATGCAGGCATCGTCGTCAACGCGCGAGAGCAACGAAAATAAATCCCAGCCATCGCCGGGTTCGTGGTCAACGGCCACCCCTTCCGCGCAGAGTCTGGTTGGAGTTTGGCGAACGAACGTTTATGAAAGCGGGCAGACTACAGAAATCACCTACGAATTCCTGGCGGATGGCACCTCAAAAATGGAATTCAAGAGTGACCACGGGAACACCGGCAAGGACTCGGGCACCTGGCAATACTCGGATGGAACTTTGTTTGAAAGATTCTCAAACGGTTCGTCGGGAAAAGGCTCAATCAAATGGATCAACAACGACGAGTTCGAGATCACGATCATCGACAACGGCGTGCCGGCTTACAACGGGTTGAAGCGCCGCTATCGCCGCGTCTGAATTGGAGTGCAGGCATCCATGCCTGCGGTGCGCGCGCATCCTGCGCGCCGATCTTACTTCCCAAACCAACCAATCGGCTTTCCGGAAAGATCCACCCAGACGCTCTTCACCTGCGTGTACAGCTCGAGCGCGTGCCGGCCCATCTCGCGCCCATAACCGGATTGCTTGTAGCCGCCGAACGGCGACGCGGCGTTCATCATGTTGTAGGTGTTAATCCAAACGACCCCGGCTTTAATCGCCTTCGCAAACCGGTGAGCGCGAGTGATGTTCTGCGTCCAGATGCCGGCCGACAATCCGTAGATGGTGTCGTTCGCTTTCTTAATCAGCTCGTCATCATCTTTGAAGGTGATCACGCTTGAGACTGGGCCAAAGATTTCTTCCTGGGCCACGCGCATGTTGTTATCCACGTCGCTGAAGATCGTCGGCTGAAAGAAGTAACCGTTTTGGAATTCAGGATCGAGTTGCGGCTGCCCACCGCCGGCGAACACGGTGGCCCCTTCTTCGCGTGCGATGTCTACATAACCCTTAATCCGATTCAGTTGCTCTGCCGAAACCTGCGGCCCCATCAGCGTCGTCTTATCCATCGGATCGCCAACCTTGATGCGATCGGCCCTTTCCTTAAATCGCCCCAGGAATTCATCCTTCGCGCTTTCTTCGACAAAGATGCGCGAGCCGGCGCAGCACACCTGACCCTGGTTGAAAAAGATTCCCATCATCGCGCCGTTTACTGCTTGATCGAGATCAGCGTCTGCGAAAATTACGTTCGGTGCTTTGCCTCCCAGTTCCAGCGAAACCTTCGTCAGATTTTCGGCGGCGGCCTTGGCAATTAGCTTTCCGACCTCCGTCGAGCCGGTGAAAGCAATTTTGTCGATGCCTTTATGCGAGGCAAGCGCAGCGCCCGCCGTCTCGCCGTAACCAGTCACGATATTGACGACGCCTTCCGGAAATCCTGCTTCCTGGATCAGCTTGGCAAGCTCGAGCGCAGTCACCGGAGTTTGTTCCGCCGGCTTGAGCACGATGGTGTTTCCTGCCGCGAGCGCCGGCGCGAGTTTCCACGCCGCCATCAGCAGAGGAAAATTCCAGGGAATGATCTGTCCGCAGACGCCGACCGGCTCGCGCAGGGTGTAATTGAACATCTGTCCGGGCACGGGAATGGTTTCGCCTTCAATCTTGGTGGCCCAACCAGCGAAATATTCAAAGTTCTCAACCACGCCCGGCAGATCGATGTAGGTTGATTCTTTGATCGGCTTACCGTTGTCGTGGGTTTCCAATTCCGCAAGCTGCGCCGAATCGCGCTCGATCAACTGCGACAGTTTGTAAATGAGTCGGCCGCGATCGCGCGCGCTCAGCTTCGACCATTTCCCTTCAAAGGCTTTGCGAGCGGCGGCGACGGCCTTGTCGACGTCTGCTTTTTCGCCTTCCGCGACTTCCGCGAACGTTTCCCCCGTCGCGGGGTTTGGTGAAGTGAAAGTCTTGCCCGATTCCGAATCGACAAATTGACCATCGATGAAAAGCTGATAACGGCGCGCCGTGCCTTGCGGTTGTGGTGTTGACATAGAGAGAATCTAGCACTGAGCAAACACGAAGCTCAAACAGCAGCCACAGATGGACACAGATTTGCACAGATAAGAATGATATCTGTGTAATCCGTGTTTATCTGTGGCCGATCTTTCTGTATCGTTACGCATCATGCCAAACAACAATCCATGGCCCGAACTCATCCTCGAAGAATGGCAGGCCACACTCGCGACGCTGCACATGTGGACACAGATCGTCGGCAAGATTCGCATGCAGCAGACGCCGCTCGTCAATCATTGGTGGAACGTAACGCTTTATGTTTCCGCGCGCGGGCTGACGACGTCGCCCATGCCTTATGAAGATCGCACTTTTGAGATTGAATTCGATTTCATCGATCACAAGCTGCGCATTGATTGCAGTGACGGCAAGGCCACTGCGCTTGAGCTTCACCCGCAGACAGTTGCCGACTTCTACCAACGATTAATGTCTACGTTGCGAGACCTGGGGATCGACGTAAAGATTTGGCCCATGCCCGTCGAAATTCCAAATCCGATCCGTTTTGATCAGGATCAGGTTCACAAGTCTTACGATGCCGGGTATGTACATCGCTTCTGGCACGCGCTGGTAAACATCGACGAAGTGTTCAAGGAATTTCGCGCGCGCTTTGTTGGCAAGGTCAGCCCGGTGCATTTCTGGTGGGGCAGTTTCGATCACGCGGTGACGCGCTTCTCCGGCCGCCCCGCGCCCCCACGCGAAGTCAGCGATGTGTGGACCCAGGAAGCGTATTCACACGAAGTGATCAGCCATGGCTTTTGGCCCGGCGGCAATGGAGTCCAGGCAGCCTTCTATGCCTACGCGGCGCCCGAACCCGCCGGACTCAGCGACGCCAAAATAGCACCCGCCAAAGCTTTCTATTCGCAGGACATGAAAGAATTCCTGCTGCCGTACGACGCCGTGCGCCAATCCCCTTCACCTGAAAAAGCTTTGCTGGATTTCTGTCAGAGCACGTACGAAGCGGGAGCGGATTTGGGGAAGTGGAATCGGAAGGGGTTGGAGAGATAATTGTTATTCTCCAAGACAATGAACATCGATCAAGAAGAAGCAGAAGCAATTCAAGCCTATGACGAAGCAAAAGTCCGGCCTTTTACTTCAAGCATTCCGTTCCGCGCAAAGGAATCCACTAGACGGCCATCTTCCCGTCCTCGCTGCTTCGGATCATCAACCGACGCACCTAACTCGCGTAACGCATCACGGACGATCGGCTCAAGCATGTCTTCGCCTTGCTCATACAAAAGTTTTTGAAATCGTGAAGCCGTCGTAAGCCGCTCTCGCGCAGACTTCAATTGAGCAAATGTCTGATGAATTGCAGATTCACACTTGCTGATCTCCTCCGCAATTGGCGATTGAGCTGGTAACGAAAAATCGGCAATCCAGTCGGGGGGAACAGTTTCGAACCGCAGTCCATATCGTTCACGAAGAACCAAGTCGATAGCCTCGGCGGTGCTTGCCTCAGTAGGCTCCGGAAGCCAATATATAGCACCAGAACTTTTCAGGCGATAGCCACCGCGAAGCAACCCTGATGATATCGCGAATCCGATTGGACGCTCGGCTCTGTTTTCAGCAAGGCTTATAGTTGAAGTCAGCGAAATCGCGTTAGCATGAGGATTTGCCACTGCCGCATAGTCTCCGACGAGATAATCTTTCCGAACATTTGCATGTAAATAGAAAGACCAGTGGCGAACAAGTGCAAAGTAGAATTCAAAATCCTTCCCAATGTTTCGAACGGTTTCTCCCTCTTCATAAACGAACAACGGCTCAAAAGGCAACCACCAATAGGAGTCCACGTAAGGATTATTCCCCAATCGGAATTTCGGCGAACCAATGGCAATGACTTCACTGTCGCCGCTGAAAACCAGCCGAGCGAACTGTCGATAATCCGGAAGCAAGTCAAGATTAATCCCCGCCGCAAACACACCATTCTGAAGGCAGGTGAAGTCCATTATCACCGTGTCAAAGTCGGCTACATTCAAGTTCTTAGGAAGCTTATCCCATTCATATGCCGTCACCCGGCGTGTATGGTTCGCTGAACCTAGAACAAGGATGCGCCGTTCTGCGTCAACTGCCATAATTGAATGGTGAAGTAGATGAATCTCTGCGTCAAGGCATCGATGCGATCTATTTTCGCCCGTCAGGGCTGGGTTTTTATGAGATGTGATCCCGGAGTGGCGCGCTTTGCGCTTACCCTGGATTATTGAATTGTGCGCCTTCAACGCACGGAGGCGTCGCAGCCTTCCGACTAACCTCAATCGCGTGTGTGATAAACTACCGGCTCAGTTCTAAGTTAGACATTCATGGCAACGCCGCTCGAAATTCAACCGGACCTTGCTGACAAGCTAGCCACGCTGGCCAAAGCCAGAGGTGTGTCCGTGGACGATTTGCTCAAAGAGATTATTGACGCCATCCAGCCCCGGTCTAACGGTGAATTTTCGCTGGCCGAATTCGACCGAGACATGGATCTGCTGACGCAGGGGCTGGAACATCTACCGGCGAACTACCAGGGAACTTACTCGCGCGAGGACATCATATGAGCACCGTTATTCAAGCTGAGCTACCACCGGAACTTCTGGCCCAAGCGCGCGCCTTTGTGGAAGAAGGCTGGGCCACCGATGTAAACGAACTCTTGGCTGAAGCGCTGCGAAGGTACCTCGAATCCCATTCATCCCAACTAACCGAAACATTCATTCGCGACGACGTGGCGTGGGGATTAGACGGGAATGGATGATGCGGCTACGTTGGTCGTTTGCGATGCGGGCCCGCTTATTCACCTCGATCAGTTAGAGTGTCTCGACCTTCTAAGTGACTTCTCGCGAGTAGTCATCCCCGATGCTGTTTGGCACGAGGTAGAACATCATCGGCCATCTGCGTTTAATCAAGAATTCCTGGCATTTGTAAGATTGAAGCCGAAAGAAGAACCTTCGCCGGAATTGATCTCGATGTACCGCTTGCTTGCATTGCATGCAGGCGAGGTGCAAGCGCTGCAAATAGCTCAAGAGCTAGACGCTGACTTACTGCTTACCGATGACACCGCTGCGAGGCTCGCAGCGCGGAACCTGCGAGTCGCTGTGCATGGGACACTCGGAATCTTGTTGCGCGCAATTCGACGAGGCCAGAGAACACCAAAAGAGATTTTGAACGTATTGCATGCCGTGCCGGTTCGATCGACGTTGCACATCAAACGGGGTCTGCTCGATCAAGTCATAAGACAAGTCGAAGAGCTAACGTAGAAGTGAAGAAGCGACGCCGTCAAAACCCCGTCGTCCCCGCCAACAACTGCCGCAGCACATACGGCAGAATCCCGCCGTGCAAGTAGTAATCAATCTCGATCGGAGTATCGATTCTAAGTATGAGCGGGACCTGCTCAGTTGATCCATCAGCGCGATGAATCGTGAGCATCACGTCCATGCGCGGCGTAACTTCGAACTTGTTGCCTGAGCCGTTTGAGCTGTGATCGGAAGGCACGAGTCCGGTGATATCAAACGTTTCGGTGCCATCGAGATTCAGCGAAGCCGCGTTCGTGCCTTCCTTGAATTGGCACGGCAGCACGCCCATGCCGACCAGGTTGCTGCGATGGATGCGTTCGAAGCTCTGCGCGATCACCGCCTTCACTCCCAACAAACGCGTCCCCTTTGCCGCCCAATCGCGCGATGAACCCGTGCCGTATTCCTGACCGGCGATCACCACGAGCGGCGTGCCTTCACTCTGATACTTCATGGCCGCGTCATAGATGCTCATGCGCTCGCCATCCGGTTGATGACCCGATCTATAGATGGTAACGCCGCCTTCCGTGCCCGGGACCATCAAATTCTTGATGCGCACGTTCGCGAACGTGCCGCGCATCATCACCTCATGATTGCCGCGCCGCGAGCCATAGCTGTTGAAGTCCGCGACATCCACACGCTTCTGTTGCAGGTAAACTCCGGCGGGTGAAGTGCCCTTGATGGCGCCGGCGGGACTGATGTGATCGGTGGTGACTGAATCGCCGAAGATGGCCAGCGGCCGCGCGTCAAAGAGGTCGGCCATTTCGCCGGCCTCAGCGCCAAAGTCTCCAAAGAAAGGCGGCTCCTGAATGTACGTCGAGTTCGTGTCCCACTGATAAGTCAGACCGCTGGTCGTGGGAATCAAGTTCCACATCGGATTCTGTTCGGCGAAATTGCTGTACAACCGGCGATATGTCTCAGCGTCCATCGCGTCTCGCAGCAAACCGCTAATCTCTTCCATGCTCGGCCAAATATCGCGCAGGTGAACGTCTTCACCATCGCTTCCCTGCCCCAGCGGCTCTTTCGACAAATCCTTTTCGACGGTGCCGGCGAGCGCAAACGCGACGACCAGCGGCGGGCTCATGAGAAAGTTCGCCTTGATGCTCTGGTGCACGCGCGCTTCAAAGTTGCGATTGCCTGAGAGCACGCTGGCGGCGATCAGATCGTGATCGGTGACGACCTCTTCGATGCTCGGATCGAGCGGCCCTGAATTTCCAATACAAGTAGTACAGCCGTAACCAACCAGATTGAAACCGAGCTGATTCAGGTAAGGCTGTAGTCCGGTCTTCTCGAGATACTCAGTCACGACCCTTGAGCCGGGCGCGAGCGAAGTCTTCACGGTCGGCCGCACTTTCAAACCTTTCTCGACTGCTTTCTTGGCCAGCAAACCCGCGGCCAGCATCACGCTCGGATTCGAAGTGTTGGTGCATGAAGTAATCGCTGCGATCAGCACGTCGCCGTGGCCCAGATCAACGTGGGCTTTGGGATACTCTTCCGGCAAAACCTCGGCGACTCGATCGGGAGTCGGACGATTGTTCATCATCTCGGTTTCCGTCCAGACGCTGGTCTCGCGTCGCGTTACATCGTTACCCGATGGCGCCGGAGCTGAAGCTGAATGCTGTTGTCCTCCACCCACGACAACTGCCAGTGCGTGTTCGCTGGCGCCTATGTCTGCCGCGTAGCGTAACGGAATATCCTCGCTGGTCTTGCCGTAGCCGCCGCTCTTCGCATCCTGCTGGAGCAAATTGATGAAGGTATTTTTTAGTTCCGGAAGCGGGATGCGATCCTGTGGACGTTTCGGCCCGGCGACGCTCGGGACGATCGTGTCGAGATCGAGTTCCAGCACCGTGCTGTACTCAATCTCACCCTGCCGTGGCATTCCAAACAGTCCCTGCGCCTGGAAATAATTGCGGACTGCTTCGACCTGATCATCTTCTCGACCGGTCGCTTTCAGGTACACACACGTCTCTTCGTCAGGTGGGAAGTAACCCATGGTCGCGCCGTATTCGGGAGACATGTTCGCAATCGTCGCGCGATCAGTAACCGACAACGAAGCTGCGCCTTCGCCGTGAAATTCGACAAACTTGCCGACGACTTTGGCTTGGCGCAACATCTCAGTCACGGCCAGCACGAGATCCGTGGCCGTGACGCCTTCACGCAATTGACCGCTCAGGTGAACGCCGACCACGTCAGGCGTGAGGAAGTAGACCGGTTGGCCCAGCATGGCTGCTTCGGCTTCAATTCCGCCGACGCCCCAACCCACGACGCTCAAGCCATTAACCATCGTCGTGTGCGAATCAGTGCCTACCAAACTGTCGGGATAATAGATTCCGTTTTTCTCCCAGATGCATTGCGCGAGGTACTCGAGATTCACCTGGTGACAAATGCCGATGCCCGGGGGAATGACGCGAAAGCCGTCGAACGCCTGCATGCCCCACTTCAAAAATTGATAACGCGAGTTGTTCCGTTTGAACTCCATCTCCATGTTCTTGCGAAACGCGTCAGAGGTGCTCGAGAAATCAACCTGGACTGAGTGATCGATCACCAGATCGACCGGCACGAGCGGCTCGATTATTCCCGGATTCTTGTTCAGCCGCGTCACGGCAGAACGCATGGCGGCGAGATCGACGAGCAAGGGCACGCCGGTGAAATCCTGGAGCAGCACGCGCGCGACTACAAACGGCACTTCTTCGGTGCGCTCGGCGTTGGGCTTCCAGCTCGCCACGGCGCGCACGTCGTCTTCGGTGATCTTGGCGCCGTCGAAATTGCGCAGGACGGATTCGAGTACGATGCGGATGCTTACCGGGAGCTTTGAAACCTGTGCAATGCCCTGCTTTTCCAGCTCAGGCAAGGAATAAAATTGGCCGGTTTTCCCAGTGTTTGGAGCAAATGATTGAAGTGTATTGAAAAGATTATGCGGCATGAGTTGTCCAGACCTTTACGTAGCGAAACACGTGAAAAGTGTTTCGTGCGAGATGTGAAAACGAAATGTGTTTCTTCAAACACTAAGTTTAGGTTTGCGCAAAACAATCGTCAAGCATGCGAGTAACGCACGCTGTTAGTTTGCGCGTGTGAGTTAACGCTTGCCACTGCCGCCGCGCAATTCAACTGTGCTATAGTCCGATCAGAAATTCTTCCCCTAATTTCGCCCGATACCGAAACGGTCGTCACCGCTCTTTGAGCCGTTCGGGAACCTGACTTGCTATTCAAGGAGACGCCATCATGCCAAAGAAGACTCCGGAATCGTTTTCATACCTGGCCAACGATCCTGAATTCGTTCCTGATCCGGAAATCGAAGAACTCATGGAAGAAGAGATTTCGCACGCACCCAAAGACCCGGAATTATTGGCGCACCGTTTGCGCAATAACGCCGCGTCGCCAGCCGATTCTGGTGGCGACCTGGATGCGGATTGGGAAGACGTAAACGAAAGCGGATCGGAAGCCGTCGGCGGCGACAGTCCGACCCCGGATCAATCACTCGTCGAAGAGAATGCAAAGGCGCTCGGGGTGAGTTTCGAGGATAATGAAGAGTTGGATTTCCTGGACAAGATTGAACGGCGGGATCGCGATCGTTACGAACTCGAGGAGCAGTCAAAGACCCGCAACGATACGATTTAGCGACTTCGCATAGGAGCGCCCGCATCGGCTGCGACCCGTGTTAGAACGAGACCATTAATTGCCGGGAACGCGGACGTCCCGTCCGCATCCCGGTCCAAGGCGCTTCGCTCCCCTTATCAAAAACTGCCGGCGTTTTTCGCGCTTCGCGCTCAATGCGGACGGGACGTGCGCGTTCCCAGCATGTAATCGGAACGTGATGAACTGGGCCAGTTCACCGCCATCGAAATGCGGCAGGTAACCGCGGTTGTGCCAACCCAGGCGTGCCGGTAACTGTGGGAGTCTCGGTTTCATAAAGCTAATGCGCGCAGGGATGCGCGCGAACCGCCCGCAAGGATGCGGGCGCTCCGTTTATTGCGCCGGAAAGTTCGATCGCGGCTGCAGCGTCACGCTCTTGATCACAACTTTGTCCGCGGGCCTCTCACTGCCGGGTTGGGTGGGTGCGGTCATGATCACTTCGGCGTTCTTAATGCCGTCAATCACAAGCCCAAAGACGGTGTACTTCTTATCGAACGCCGGTTGCTTTTTCAGCGTGATGAACCACTGGCAATTCGCGCCGTTGACGTCGCTGGTGCGGGCCGCGCCCAGCGTGCCACGCTCGTACGGAATGTCGCTGAACTCCGCGGGCACATTTGGATAAGGCGAGTTTCCGGTGCCCCATGCCGCTGTGTCGCCACCTTTCGTCAGCGGATCGCCTCCCTGGATGATTCCGAGGTTTGCATCGATACGATGAATCGCCGTGCCGTCATAAAACTTCTCGCTGATCAGTTTTTTAAATCGTTCGACGTGTTGGGGAGCGATGTTCGGATAGAGCTCGATCACGATCTTGCCGTAGTCGGCGGTTTCAATTACCGCAACTTGTGAGTCTGGTTGCGGCTTGACGCCGGTTTTCACGTTACCCGCGGAACCTCCGCCCGTGTCCGAATCCTTGGTCGAGGTGTTTGAGTTGTTTTGATTGCAGGCGCTGAAAAAAAAGAGCAGCAAGACGATTAAGATTGATAAGAGTTTCACATTTGCCATTCAAGATCTCCTAAGCGTTCCTTTGCGCCTTCGCGTCTTTGCGTGAGCCATATTTCACGCAAAGGCGCAAAAGACGCAAAGCAAGCGCAAAGACTCAAAATAACTTATTACTATCCAGCAGGATGGTTACCGGCCCGTCGTTTACTAATTCAACCTGCATCATAGCCTGAAACTTGCCGGTCGCGACATTAGGGATGGCTGCGCGCGCCTGCCGCACAAAGAAATCATAGAGTGATTCGGCCACTTCCGGCGGCGCCGCGTCGATCCAAGAGGGCCGCAAGCCGCGGCGCACATCACCATACAAGGTGAACTGTGAAACGATCAGCAGACCGCCCTGCACCTCTTTGACCGACAGATTCATCTTCCCTTCTTCGTCGTCAAAGATGCGCAGGTTGGAGATCTTGTCGACCAGATAGGCCGCTTCGACTTTCGTATCGTCGCGCGCAATGCCCAACAGGACGACCAGACCATTACCGATCTCGCCAATCGGCTCTCCATCAACTGACACTGAAGCGCGCGTAACGCGTTGAACGACGGCTCGCATAAGAAGTACGACAAACTTTAGTTTGTCAAAACGCCGCAACCAGACTGACTGATCGCTGATGAGAGGACTGACAAACTGAAGTTTGTCTTACTTTTTCGGCGGCTTACTGGGTCGAATCTCGACGCGACTGGGAAGGGAGCGCTCGTCGTGATGCAGCAGATCGATGACTACCCGTGCGATGTCCTGCGGCTGCAGTTGCCAACTCTTTTCATCGCTGGGAGAGTCACCGCCGAATTCGGTGTTCACTGAGCCGGGCATGATGTAGCTGACTTTGATATTGTCGTGACGAACTTCCTGCATCAAGGCTTCACTGAAACCATTCAAGCCAAATTTCGATGCGTTGTAAGCGGCCATGCGCGGATGAGCATTGACACCCGCAAGTGAGGAGATGTTGATGATATAGCCGCCGCCGCGCTTTTTCATTTGCGGAATCGCCTCGTGACAACAATAGAAGACGCCGCAGACGTTTGTCTCGAGCACCGCGCGGAAATCCTCCGGCGAAGTCTCTTCGACCGTCTGAAACTTTCCGATGCCGGCGTTGTTGATGAGAAGGTCGAGACCGCCGAGTTCTTTGACGGTGTGGTCGATCAGAGCTTTGACCTGCTCGTAGTCGCGAACGTCACAGACGAAGCCACTCGCGCGGCCGCCTTGTAATTCGTTCAACTGCAGCACCGCGTCGTTGATTTCATTCTGATGGCGCGCGCTGAGGCAGACCGAGACGCCTTCGCGCACCAGGGCTTCAGCAATGCCGCGGCCGATGCCTTTGGTTCCGCCCGTAACGATTGCGATTTTTCTGTTTAGGTCCATTCTAATGCGCTCTTTCGTGGAATCTCTCAGGTCGGGAAGGGGGCTTGCCCCCGCTTCTTCAGCCACAAGGCGGCGGGGGTAAACCACCCTTCCGAACCTGAGAGGAATTGCTACTTTGATTTTTCGCCGCTTCGCGCTCAATGCGGAGAGTATGTCCGCGCTCCTTTACGCTTTCAGCTTTTCCTTCAAACGCTCATTCACAATCTTCGGATTCGCTTTGCCTTTAGAAGCTTTCATCACCTGGCCAACGAAGAATCCGAAAAGCGCTTCCTTGCCGCCGCGATATTGCTCGAGCTGATTCGGGCTAGCTGCGATGACTTCGTCAATGACCCGATCAATTTCACCGGTGTCGCTGACTTGCACCAGTCCGCGTTCTTCAATGATCGTCGCGGCAGATTTGCCGGTCGAGAACATTTCGACCAGCACGTCCTTGCCTTGCTTGCCGCTGATTTTTCCTTCGTCGATTAGGCGAACCAGCGCGCCAAGTTCCGTGGCCGAAATAGGAGATTTTCCGGCCGTCAAGCCGCCATTTTCTAATTCGCGCAACAACTCAGAACGTATCCAATTGGCGGTGGCCCGCGCGTTCCCACCGCTTGCTTCGACCGCTGCCTCGTAATAATCAGCCAGTGACCGCTCAGCAGTCAGTTGCGATGCGTCCGCATACGACAATCCGTATTGCTCAGAGAATCTTCGGGCACGTGGGCCCGGCAGCTCAGGCAGCGAGGCGCGTATGTTCTCAACAAAGTCCCTGGTGACAACCAACGGCGGCAAGTCCGGCTCGGGAAAATATCTATAATCGTGCGCTTCTTCTTTCGAACGCATCGGCCGGCTTTCGCTGAGACGCTCGTCCCAAAGGCGCGTCTCCTGGACCAGGCGGCCACCCTCTTCCAATGTTTTGATGTGACGCTCGACTTCGAACTCGATCGCCTTCTGCATGAACCGGACTGAGTTCAGGTTCTTCAATTCGACCTTGGTGCCAAACCTGTCGTCGCCCTGGCGACGCACCGAGACGTTCGCTTCGCAACGCAGATTCCCCTTCTCCATGTCCGCGTCCGAAGCGCCCACCCATTGCAGCGCGCGGCGCACGTGATTGACGTAATCGTACGCTTGCCAGGAAGAGCGAAAATCCGGCCCCGTCACAATCTCAGCCAACGGCACGCCTGAGCGATTCAGATCGATGTAAGAAAAGCGATCGACGTCGGGCAATCCTTCGTGAACGTTTTTGCCCGCATCCTCTTCAAGGTGCAGGCGCGTGATGCCCACCGTCATCGGCTTCCATTCATGCGCGTGCCCGGCTTCATCCCGCTCGGCGGTCATAATTTCGAGTGTGCCGTTGGCTGAGAATGGCTGATCGAATTGCGAGATTTGATAGCCCTTCGGCAGGTCAGGATAAAAGTAGTTCTTGCGCGCGAAAATTGATCGCTCGTTGATGTGGAGTCCCAGCGCCAAAGCCGCCCGCGCGCCAAGCTCCACCGCCCGCCGATTCAGAACCGGCAAGGCACCCGGCAAACCGAGACACACCGGACACGTATTCGCGTTCGGCTCATCGCCGAACCGGGTGGCGCATCCACAGAAGATTTTCGAAGCGGTGCTTAGTTGGGCATGAACTTCCAGCCCGATGATAGTTTCCCAATCGTTCATAGTTTCGAGTTCCGAGTCTCGAGTTTCGAGTTCGTCTGCCAGTTTAGATCGAGAACTCGAAACTCAAAACCCAAAACTCGAAACTGACCTAAGGTTCCAGCCAAACCTGCGGCACGCGCGCGTCCCGGGCTTCGTCTTCCAGCATCCGCCATTGAACAGCCAACGCGCCGCGTCTGGCCTGCAGATCGTCCAGCCGGCCGGTCAAGTCAGACCGCTCGGACGAATTGCCGAAGTTATCAAACGGTCCCTGAGGATACTGGTAAGGATTGGGATAGCCCAGCCCCGGAATCGGACGCGCAGTTCCGGGCCAGCCGAAAGGTACATTCGGATAAGGCCAGTTGGGCTGACGGCGGCCCATCCGCGGCCAAATCGGATACACCTCGGTAATGATCCCGAGGTTGTTGAGGTTTGATTGATTGACCTCGTTTAGGCGGCCGCGCACATAGTTGATCTGAGTGTCCACCATGGCGATTTCGGTGCGCAGCTCGCGCGCTCGTTGTCGCCAGTAACTTTCCTCGCGCGCTTTGGCGGCTGAGTCGGCGCGTATTTCCTCGCGCAGGGCAGCGCTTTCCGCATCCTGCCGCCGGCGCGTCTCCTCAACTGTAGGTAGATCAAGTTCTTTTCGCCGTTTCTCGTACGCTTGTTCGCTGGCGAGGCGACGCTCGCGGATTCCCGCGAGATCGCTGTTAGTCAACGTCCGCGTTGCTCTTGGCGCTGGTTCTGTCGCCGGTGCGTTGGCTGTTTCTTCCTCCCGGTGTTTGAAGAAACCGCCCGGCGCTTCCTTGTTGGCTCTTTCGGTCGCGGCAATATCGATCAACATCAATTGCAGAGTTTTGTTAAAGCCGGGCGAAATTTCGTAAGTCAACGTTGTGCGGGTCACTATAAATTCCGCCGGGATTTCCAACCGATTACCGTTACGAAAAACCAGTGTGTACGCGCTTGCGGCGACGGCGCATACCAGAACCACAGCGGACGCCAGAATGAATCGCGAAAATTTGTTCGACAGGATGACGCCACTCTTGGGCGAACTACTTAACATTTTAGAACCTCCGTTGCTCAACACTTGCTCGTTTAGAGTTGGCCGACCCGCACTCGACCAAACTTCGATCTCAACTTTATGACTAGCGACTACTTACTTGGGGCCCGGGGCAGATGACTTCACATAACCGTCGCGCGCTTTCACCGCCAGATTCGGTTGCCGGACTTTGACGCGAATTTGCCGGCGGTCGCCGTCGCCCTGGCCATCCGCTTTGGGATAGTAGCCCAGCGTGTATTGGCGCCGCAGTTCTTCCGAGATTCGCGTAAACGCATCGGTGAGTTGCGCCGTATTGTTTGCCTGGTACAAACGGCCGCCGGTCCTTTCGGCCAAAGAGTGCAGGTACGTATCTGCCTTGTCGTAATCCGCTTTCGTCGCGCCGACTGGGGGTGCGCCGCCGCTCCCCGGAACGTTATATGTCTGCTGTTGAGTACTCGTCCCGAATAAACCGCGCGTGGTCGTAGTGATGGTCACGCTTCCGCTGCCGGCGCCTTGCATCGCGCGCAGGTAATCAGTGGTGTCGTACTGAATCGGATAGATGAGTGCATCCAACTCTTCGACTTCCCGCAGCGTGCTGAGGTAGGAAGCATCCTGACTCGAGGTGTCCACGCCATCCGTGAACAGGACGATCGCTTTGCGACCTTTTATTTTGTTGAGCCGCTCTCTGATCGTCAGATCAACTGCGTCGTAAAGGCGTGTTGAACTCCCGGTGTTGGCGTTCTCTTCGATGACTGCTTCGATTAGATTCAGATCGTTGGTGACTTCGGTCAGCAGTAACACTTCGTCGTTGAAGCTCACAATCAATACGCGATCCTGCGGCCGTAGTTGCTTAGCGAAAGCAATCGCCGCCGCGCGAATCTCGGACAAATGAAAATGAGTCGAAGCTGAGGTGTCGAGGAGCAGCGCCACAGTGAAAGGCTTTTCCGCCGGTTCGAAATAAGCGATTGATTGCTCAACGCCATTTTCCGAAACTGTGAAGTCTTCGCGTTTAAGATTCGGGATGAAACGGCCTTGTCGATCGAGAACGCTTACGGGAACTGTTACTAGGGTGGTGTCAACGCGCACGATGTCACCTTCCTCAACTTCTTCCGGGCCAGTCGACGCAGCCGCATCAGCAGGCATGCTCGCCGGCGAGGCGGACGGCAGCGCGCTCGCATTGTTGAGGGTTGGGGGCCGCAACGCGGCTGCCGGTTGGCTGCCGATCAAGGTTGGAGGACCTTGCGGCAACTGGCTTGTGTCGTTGGGTTCCTGGGACTTTGCAATCTCTTGCGTCGCAGTGGTCTTCGGCTGTGTAGAAGTCGCTTGTGACTGCGATCCAACGCGCCGCGGCCGGATCACGGTGGCTGAAGCGGATTCCGTGTTCTTTTGACTGGATGCGGGGTCCGCGGAAGTTTTTGGCGCGGCGGCATTATCTCTTGCGGCTCGCTTACTCGTCGGTTTGGTCCGCGCCGTCGACGCTGCCGTCTTCTCAGCGCTGCGCGTCGTCTCAGCAGCGTTATCGGCCCTTTGCGCGCTGTTCGTAGACAGAGACGTTTCGTAGTCGGCTTGCTTCTTTACTAAATACGCGCCATGAGGGCAGGCTGACGACGTCATGTAGGCAATGATGACGTATCCGTCAGGGATAGCGAGACCCTGACAGATTCTGATCGTCTCAGTTCGCGTCTTGTTGGACGGACCCTGGCTTCCTTTTCGAGGCGGAGCCTGGCCCTGAATCGCCACCCCAGAGCTGAAGGTGATCAAGACCAGAAAGAACGCGACGTACAACTTCATAGTCGCTACCCCCTTGACGATGCTGTTTTAGATTGGGGGCAAATTATACTCCCCGAACATTAAAGATCACCAACCCGGATCGGTTTCCCGAAACTACCTGGAAATCGTTGTCATTATTTTGTCGGTTTTGATATACAATCCGCGCGTCGCCAAAAAATCCCTCGCATTTGATCGCTGTGCTGGTGCTTCACGCACTGGGCTTTTAAACTTCACAGGAGGATTAAAGCGGAATGGCCAAAACAGTTTGCAAGATTCTCGGCGTTATCTTTGTGATCGTCGGGATTGCCGGCTTCGTCGCCCCGACGTTGCTGGGTGCGCATTTGAGCCTGGCGCATAACCTGGTCCATCTCATCTCAGGCGCGGTGGCGTTGTACTTCGGCTTCGCCGGATCGGCCAGCGGCGCGCGCGGGTTCTGCCTTATTTTCGGGATTGTGTATCTGCTGCTCGGCATCTGCGGCTTTCTTTTGGGACATCCAGGCATGTCCAGTTTGCCGGGCATGGCTGAGATGGGTTCAGATCCGAAAATGTGGCCGGTCCTGCGCGGTACGCTTGAACTCGGCCAGCGAGATCACATCATCCACATTGTGCTCGGCGTGATCTTCTTGGCAGGCGGCGCTCTGGGCGGCCGCGATCGCTAATAGAGTTCGCGTACTCAGCCGAATTCGTTTGCGGAAAATAAGCGCGAGTATCGCACGCGGTTGATTCAGTCTCCGCGCGATACTCGCGCTCTTTTTGTCGATCTGCTTCGCGCTTCACTTAAAACGGAAATTGATCCCAGCCCGGGCAGTAAAACCGGGAGCTAAGAATCCGTTTTCGTAATACTTGACCGCGAATAGATTGTCTGCGCCGGCGAAAAAAGTGATCGATTTTCCGTCCGACAGAGCGCGCTCGTAACTGCCGTGCAAATCGGCTTTGGTATATCCGGGAAAGGTGAGTTCAGCCGTGCGGAACGGCAGCACAACCTCGAAAACCGGGGCGATGTAGTTTCCGGTTCGGTTCAAATCGAAATCAAACTGAAATGAGTGATATCGCTGGCTCAAATTGAAACTAAAGAGGTGTTTTGGCACTACGTATTCCCGCTGCAGCCCGAGAAAAGGCACAAAGCGATCGCTGTTCGTATATGTGTACGAGGCATTCACCTGTCCATTACGCCAGGGCGTAGCCGTCAGATAGGTTTCCAGTCCGCGCGCCATTCCTCCCGCCTGATTCTGATAAGCCGTGAACCGGCTCAGGCGCAGAGGATCGGGAAAAGCAAAAGCGATTACCCGCTGCAAACGCGTGTAAAAATAAGTTGCGCCAAATCGCGCCCGGTCATTGCCAACTTTCTGATCAAACCCGCCGTCAAAACTGATCGATTGTTCGGCCCGCAACGTCGGATCGCCGAAACGAGTGAAAACGCCCGGCGCAAATGCGCCCTCGCCAAATCGCTCGAACAGAGAGGCTGCGCGAAACCCATTGCCCACGTGCGCGCGCAACTTCGTTCCCCACGAGCGAATGAAGTAAGCAATTGAGCCGTCCCCGGTGAGCGATTTTTCCGGTTCGATGTTGCTTAAGAAGCCGGGTCGATCCGCGGCCCGGATCCGAAACGTCTGGGCTCTAAACCCGAGCGAGATCTGCAGCCGATCGTCCAGCAGTAAGATTTGATCCTGACCAAAAACCGCGAAAGTTCGCTGCCGGTCGGTCGTGCTGTTTGAGGAAAACAACTGCGGGTCCGAAAACTGAAACAACGATTCATGTTCGAACTCGAACCCCGCGGTAGCCAGATTGTGCCTCCCCAGTTGCATGTTGACCCGAGCATCAAGCGTGTCCGTGCCGCCGTTGTTGACGCTCATAAAAACAAAATCGCCAAAGGGAAACTGCGAGGTGTCTTTTGGACCGTGAATAGGACCGTCGTAGTTGCGTCGGCGCGTGCCGACATGCTGAAACGAAATTGTGTACGAGAACTTTTCGTTTAGCTGCTGTAAGAGCCTGACCGACCAAACCAACAGGCGATTTCGCCGCCCGGCATCGGGATTGTTCAAGTCCGGTCGAAAAGTCACACCCGGCACCGCTTTTGGATAGAGCCCACTCGTGAACGCGCTCGCCAGGGGAATTGGATCGTCATTAGTCCTGAAATTCGCGACCGTTCCATACAGGTTCGTGCTGATCGTAATTGACGGAGTTGGATTGAAATGCCAGCGAGCGGCAGCTCCGGTGTTCCCGTACTGATCGTCGCGATCCATCCCCCGGCGCACATCGATGCGGCTGAGGCCAAAGCTGTAGCCGGATCGTTGACCCAGGCTGCCGGCGCCTTTCACCCTTTCGCGGAACAACGCGCGGTTGCCGCCTTCAAATCCCAGTTCAAAATGCGAGTCGCCAGCCCCGGTCTGCGGCACTAAATTAATCACGCCACCGATCGCGTTCGTGCCATAAATCGAGGAACCTGAGCCGCGCAGAATTTCTACCCGGTCGAGGTCACTGGGCAATAGATCAGGAATGATCGGGACGGCCGACCCGCTAATGTCCGATGCATCGCGAACGCGCAACCCGTCAAGTAAAACAGCGGTGTCCGAAGTGCGCAGTCCCCTCATTCTAATTGAGGTGAGCGCACCCAGAGCTCCCTGCTGCTGGACGCGCAATCCGGGAACCCCGCGCAAGGCTTCCGGCAGAGTTAGCTCGCGACGGGATTCGATCGACTGATCGTCCAGCAAGCTAATCGCCTTTGACGTTTCGTCAACGCGCTGCGCCGTACCCGCCGCGGTAATTACCACCTGTTCGTTGAGCTCAGAGACTGCCAGGCGCGCGTCGCGGTTAACGGACTGGCCACGAGTGACGTGAATAACCTCCGAGACGTAACTTGCGAAACCTTGCGCTTCAATCTCGATCACATAGTCGCCGGACGGAACATCTTTGAATGAATATCCGCCAGACGCGTCGGTCTGCGCGACCAGTTGCAGGCCCGCTCGAGCGCGCAGTTTTACTTTCGCGCCGGCGATCGCGGCGCCGCGTTCATCGCTGACGCCCCCTTTGACTACTGACCGACTTTGAGCAAACGCCAGAACAGAAATAGTGAGGATGAGGATGGGTATCGCGGCTCTCTGAATCAGAACATGTCTTTTCATTTTAGCTTCTCCTGCCCGTCGCAGTACGAGCTGAACGTGAGCAGCGTCAGGTTTCCTGACTCGCGGCGTCGATCGGCACTTAATACCGATCGCCTTGCTCCCGGCCTTCCCACGCCGAAGCGCAGTGGTCGAGTTGGAGCGTAGTCGCCGCTTACAGTTGCGCGGGCAGTGGCGGTTTTGCACCGCCTTCCCTGCTTCGCCGCTCAAGGTTAAGAATCAAACAGACACGGTGTCTGTCTGGTGGCACAGATTTCAATCTGTGGCTGTTGCCCCACAGACTGAAGTTTGTGTCACTAGGTTGCATGCACCGGCGTAATTCTCGGCGCCCCGGAAATCGGGTGCGCGTCCACCAGCACTTTCATATCGAATACGCTTCCCAGTAGTTCGGCCGTCAGGACTGCTGCGGGTTCTCCCATCGCAATGAGACGACCGTCTTTCAGAAGCATCAAACGGTTCGCGAACTCTGCGGCCAGATTTACATCGTGAGTTACTACAACGGCGGAACTGCCGGCGGCGTCACAGTAGTTGCGGACCAGCCTGAGCATCATGGCCTGATGCGCCAGGTCGAGATTTGCCGTCGGTTCGTCAAGCAGCAGAATCTTCGCCTGCGTCGCCAGCGCCCGGGCGAGCACTACACGTTGGCGTTCACCACCGGACAACTCGTTCATCAAGCGATCGCCAAAATTATCCAGCTCAGTTTCCGTCAGAATGCGCCGCGCAATGGTCAGGTCCTGATCCGTTTCCCAGCCCCAGGCGTTCGCCCACGCATACCGCCCTCCTAAAACGAACTCCAGGACAGTAACCGGAAAGCGCAGCTCGGCTTCCTGCGCAACGACGGCGATTTTTCGGGCAATAACTCGACGCGCGTAGGTTTTCAAAGGCTGTCCGTCAAGCAGAACTTCGCCCCGAATGGGGATCACGCTTCCGTTTAGTGCGTGCAGCAGGCTGGATTTGCCCGCGCCATTTGGTCCGATGATGGCGAGGACTTCACCGGGCGTCACGGTCAGGGAAACATCGGCCACCGCTTCGCGCGCGTCGTAATGAATGGTGATGTTTTGGGCTTCGAGCATAAAGTCATTCCCTCTCCCCCTGGGAGAGGGTTAGGGTGAGGGCCTACGCGCGAGCACCACACACTCTTCGTTCTGTTCCCTCTCCCCTTGGGAGAGGGTTAGGGTGAGGGCCTACGCGAGCACCACACACTCTTCGTTCTGTTCCCTCTCCCCCTGGGAGAGGGTTAGGGTGAGGGCCTACGCGAGCCCCACACACTCTTCGTTCTGTTCCCTCTCCCCTTGGGAGGGTTAGGGTGAGGGCCTACGCGCGAGCATTCATTTCTTTCTTATTATCTTCCGCGAGGCGAAGTCTCGCGAAGAAGATCAAAGCCCGCTAAGCTACGCTCCCTCACCTCAGCCCTCTCCCAAAAAGGAGAGGGAGGAAAACCTACCTCTTCAACAAATAAATAAACAGCGGCGCGCCGATCAGCGCGGTAATCGCGCCCACCGGCAACTCGCGGGGCGCGATAATGGTGCGCGCGACGGTGTCAGCTACGATCACAAAAGCGGCGCCCGCGATCGCCGAAGCCACGATTACCACTCGGTTGTCGCCGCCAAAAGAAAGTCGGACCAGGTGCGGTACAACTAACCCGACGTAACCGACTGAGCCGCTGGCGGCGACCGAAGCACCTACCAGCAGACTCGCGGCGACGAAGATTGTCAGTCGCACTCGTCCCACTTCAACCCCCAGATCGAATGCATCGCGCTCGCCCAGCATCATCAAATTCAAAGGCCGTGCGTGCATTGCCAGCAGAGCAACACCGGTAATCGCGATGATCACGGTAATTGTTAGTAGTTTTGTTGTCGTGCCGGAAAGATCGCCGAGCAGCCAGAACGTGAACGATCGAATTCGCGTCGCGTCCATCATCGTGGTGATGAAAACGATCGCTGATGAAAGAAACGTCGTCACGATCACGCCCGCGAGAATCAAACGCTCAGGCGTGGCGCCGGCGCGCCCGCGCGCCAACTGATAGACAATCAACGTTGCCACCAGTGCGCCGGCGAAGGCGAGCACCGGACGGCTCCATTCGTGAGCTCCGAAAAACACAAGCGCCATCATCGTGCCCACCGCCGCGCCATTCGAAACGCCCAGCAGGTACGGCTCAGCCAGAGGATTGCGCAGCAAGGCTTGATATCCGGCGCCGGCCGCCGCCAGGCATATGCCGACCGCGCCCGCCAGGAGAATCCGTGGCAATCTCAGGTCAAACAGGATGGCGCGTTCTTCACTGGATAATCCACAATTTGACTGCCCCAGGAGCGCACATAGCGATGCTCCGACCGGCAAACGCTGGCTCCCAACAACTGACGCTGCAAGAGCCGCTGCTCCGAGTACAGCCAGAAGAGCGAGACAAATCAGAAGGGTGCGCCGAATAGTTGTATATGCGGAACTCATTTTCGATCTTGCCTAATCGTTTTCGGCTCTGCCGCCTGATGTGCGGCAAGGCTGCGCCTTACCTGAACCCACACGATTTTCTCCGCTGCGGCGAGGCTGAGCCTCGCCGCTCATTCATTAAGTTAATTGCCGGAAAGCCAAAGGCTTTCCGCACATCAAGCGCCAAAGCCGCGAGTTCACTTGAATGCCTCCGGGTGCAGTGCGCGCGCCATCTCTTCCAAACCTTCGACCAGTCTTGGTCCCGGGCGTGACAAGTGATCGTCGTTAATTTTGTAAACTCGATTGTTCAGCGCCGCCGGAGAATTTTTCAGCGCCGGCGCGACCGTTGAATTCGCCGCACCCATCGATCCGCCGGTCGGCAGAATGATCGCGTCAGGTTTGGCGGCCAGCGCCGCTTCATCGCTGAACCGCGGAAAAGCGGTCGGCACCTCAGCCGTCACTGAAACTCCGCCCGCACGGCGCACCAAATCGGTCAGGTATGATTCGCGACCAATCGTGTAGAGCGGCTCGCCCGAGACCTGATAGAAGACCCTAATTTGGTTCGTTGACTTAATCGCCATTTCAACTGTTGCAGTTCGCTGGCGTAACTCGTTGGCCCGACCGGCGGCGCGATCACGATTGCCAAACAACTCGCCCAGCGTTTCGATCGAATGAAACACTTCATCCAGGCTTCGCGGATTGGTGACATACACCGCAATCCTCTGATCGTCGAGTTGTTTGGTGAAAGCCTCGAGCTGCGACGCAGTCGAGATCAGCACGATCTGCGGCTTGAGCGCGATGATGCGCTCGATGCTCGGGTGCATCGTGTCGCCAACTTTGGTGACGCTTTTCGCCGGTTCGGGATAATCGCAATACGTCGTATCGCCAACCAGACGATCCCCCGCGCCAACGGCATAAACAATCTCAGTGAGATTCGGCGCGAGCGAAACGATCCGATCGATCTTTGCGGGAAGGACGACGCGGCGGCCGGCTTCATCGGTGACTTCATGGGTTTCGGTAGTCGTCGTTTGAGTAAGGCGGCCGTGAGAACATGCGAGAAGGAACGAAATCAGTACCAGTCCGGTGATTCCAACCACTGTGGGAAGCGCAGCGCGAGACTGAATCCTCACTCTCCGCCTGGGAGAGGGCCGGGGTGAGGGAGCGAAGCTTAGCGGAACATCGTTTCTGAATTTCGCGGCGCGAGGCTTCGCCTCGCAAAAGACAAAAAAAGGATAGGAGGTCGCGGAGACCCTCACCCTAACCCTCTCCCAAAGGGAGAGGGAAAAGAGGCGTCGATCCCGTCGAGTCGGGCATCTGCCGGCGCACTCCAAACTGTTCGCTTAAAAATCAAAATCCCGTCACCTTCGCCCACGCGAAAGGCGACAGGCTGGCGACGGGACGTTTTCCGGAAGGACAATTCCCACGGCGGCCTGAATACCTTTGCGCGGGCATTCAAAAGCTGCAACAACGTCCGGGCAGGTCTCCTGGCTTTGCTCGCCGCTTCAAAATGGCGACGAACTTCACAGTGGCGCGACCGCGCGGGATTCTCACCCGCTTCCCTATTCTCCCCGCTTTTATGCGGGGCACCTGAACGCTTTTTGAAAGAACCAGGGAACAAACGTTCCCAAGAATGAGCGCAAACTATCATGCACTCTGGCGCAAAGTCAAAAGCTTTTTGCGAAAGGGCTGTGGCCTCAAGTAATATTCGTACCCCCATGATCAAAACCGTCGAATGGACCAGCGAAGGCATCCGCATGCTGGATCAGCGGCTGCTGCCTACGGAAGAAAAATATCTAATGCTGCGCTCTTATGAAGAGGTGGCGGACGCGATCAAGAAGATGGTGGTGCGCGGCGCGCCGGCCATCGGCGTCTCGGCCGCGATGGGCCTGGCGCTGGGCGCAAGTCAATCGGTCGGGACTTCAGTAGCGGATCTCGAATTCGACTTCAAGTTCATGTGCAGAGTGATGGAGGCCACTCGCCCCACCGCTGTGAATTTGTTCTGGGCGGTTGAGCGGATGCGCGGCGTCATCGTCCGGGCCAAGTCGGAAAAAATCCGCGACGTAGAAGAGATCAAGCAACGTTTGACTGACGAAGCGCTGGCCATCTTCAATGAAGACATCGCAGGCGAATCGGGCGCTGGGCAAGTTCGGCGGCGAGTTGATTCCCGACGGCGCGACGGTGTTGACGCACTGCAACGCGGGCGCCCTGGCGACCGCCGGGGATTACGGCACGGCCCTCGGCGTTATTCGCGGAGCGATCGATGCCGGCAAGAGAGTCGCCGTCATCGCCGACGAGACGCGGCCGTTTCTGCAAGGCGCTCGTCTGACCGCATGGGAACTGGCCAAGGACAACATTCCGGTCACGGTGATTACCGACAACATGGCCGGTCACGTTATGAAGCAAGGCAAGGTCGATTGCGTGGTCGTCGGCGCCGATCGCATCGCTGCTAATGGCGACACCGCAAACAAGATCGGTACGTACATGGTCGCTGTCCTCGCAAGTCAACACAACATTCCTTTCTATGTTGCGGCGCCCGATCTCTACTGTCGATCTCGCCACCGCCACCGGCGAAGACATCCCCATCGAAGAACGCGATGCGAAAGAAGTAACGCACGTGCGCGATCAGCAGCTTGCCCCAGACGGCGTCGCCGTTCACAACTTTGCTTTTGACGTCACCCCGCAACGAATTGATTGCGGCGATCATCACCGACCGCGGTGTCGCGCGCGCTCCTTATAGCTGAAAGCCTCCGCAAATTAGTCACGACGCGTTCAACGCACGCGTCCTAGCCTGATCGAGAGGCGCACATGACCCGCGACATCAATCAACAAACTTTCACCCTGCCGCAGCGAATTGGCCGCGGCGGTCGAGTCGACTCTGAAAGATTGGGACGCGAACGACAAAGTGCGCCGGCTCTGGGCGGGTGACACCTCGCTCTGGACAGGCGAGGATGAAGATAAATGGCTGGGGTGGCTGTCGATCATCGACGAGCAGCAGCGCAGCATTCGCCGCTTCACAAATTTCGCCCTGGAAGTGAAGGACGCCGGTTTTTCCGACGCGATGGTCCTCGGCATGGGTGGTTCGAGCCTCTGTCCGGAGGTGATGGCTAAATCGTTTGGCCATCTGCCCGGCTGGCCCAGGCTGCACGTGCTCGACTCGACCGACCCGGCCCAAATTAAGTCGTTTGCCGATCGAGTCGATCTGACGAAGACCTTGTTCTTTGTTTCGAGCAAGTCCGGCACGACGCTCGAACCTAACATCTTCAAGCAATATTTTTTTGACCGGGTAAAGCAGGCCGTTGGAGACGATCGTGCCGGCAGTCACTTCGTCGCGATCACTGATCCCGGATCAAAACTGCGGCAGGAAGCCGAGCATGATCGTTTTCGCAAGATTTTCCTCGGCGTGCCGAGCATCGGCGGACGTTACTCTGCTCTTTCAGATTTCGGCATGGCGCCGGCAGCCGCGATGGGTATCGACATTCAGCATCTGCTCGACTCTGCCGGCCGCATGACGGAAGCATGCGGCGCGAACGTCACTGCACTCAACAATCCGGGCGTGATGCTGGGGGCGTTGTTAGGTGTCGCGCACAACCGCGGGCGCGACAAGATCACGGTCATTGCTTCGCCGCGCATTTCCGATCTGGGCGCGTGGCTGGAACAGTTGATCGCGGAATCGACTGGTAAGAACGGTAAGGGATTGATACCGGTCGACCGCGAACCGCCGGCACCGTCCGACAAGTATCAAGCACGATCGCCTGTTTGTTTATCTGCGGATGGAATCGGAACCCGATCGGTCACAGGATGTCGCCTTTACGGAGCTCGAAGCGATGGGTCGGGCCGTGGTGCGGATTTCGCTGACCGACGTTTACGATCTCGGGCAGGAGTTCTTTCGTTGGGAGATCGCCACGGCGGTCGCCGGATCGATCATCGGCATCAACCCTTTCAACCAGCCGGATGTCGAAGCCAGCAAGATCGCCACACGGAAGCTCACCGACGAGTATGAACAAAAAGGATCGCTTCCGGCCGAGACACCGATGTTCGAGGCCGAGGGGATCAAGCTGTTCGCTGATGAAGCGAACACGGCTGCGCTTACCGACAACAATTCCGAGCAATCACTAACGGGGTACTTGCACGCGCATCTTGATCGGCTGACGGCTAGGCGATTACTTTGCTCTCCTGGCTTATCTGGAAATGAATGAGACGCACGAGGAGTTGCTGCAGGCTATCCGGCGCGACGTTCTCGAAGTAGAAAACGTGGCAACCTGTCTGGGATTCGGTCCGCGTTTCCTGCATTCCACCGGTCAGGCGTACAAGGGCGGGCCGAACAGCGGCGTGTTTCTGCAAATCACTTGCGACGATGCGAAAGATTTGCCTGTGCCCGGTCAGAAATACACCTTCGGCGTCGTTAAAGCCGCACAGGCTCGTGGCGATTTCGAGGTGCTCTCAGAGCGCGGGCGGCGCGCGTTACGCGTTCACTTGGGCAGTGATGTTTCGGCTGGCCTAACGGCAATAAGTGAGACGATCAAAGCAGCATTATCGTAGCGGCTCTGCCGTTTGATGTGTGGAAAGGCTCGCCTTTCCGAGTCGCGTAGTTTTGTTCTTGCTCATCCTTCGAGACGCAGCCTCGAAGGATAAGCAGAGAGTAGTTAGGGCGTGAGCCGGTAAGGCACAGCCTTACCGCACATCGGGGCGGCGAAGTCGCATACCACAACGAGGTGGTTAGCACGAAGGTCAACACTACTATGCAACTGGGAATGATTGGTCTGGGCCGGATGGGCGCCAACATGGTGCGCCGCCTGATGCGTGGCGGACATGACTGTGCCGTCTGGGATGTTAACGCCGATGCCATCAAACAGCTCGCCGGTGAAGGCGCAGCCGGGGCTGAGTCGCTGGACGATTTTGTCGCGAAGCTGGACCAGCCGCGGGCCATCTGGATTATGGTGCCGGCCGGCGATATTACCGAGAAGACTGTGGTCGAACTCGCTGCCAGGCTGACGTCCGGCGACATCATCATCGACGGCGGTAATTCGTATTTCAAAGACGATGTGCGCCGCTCGCATTCGCTGAAAGAGAAAGGAATCAACTACGTCGATGTGGGCACCAGTGGGGGAGTCTGGGGACTCGAGCGCGGCTATTGCATGATGATCGGCGGGCCTGAGGAAACAGTTCGGCATCTCGATCCCATCTTCAAAACGCTGGCTCCGGGTCGCGGCGACATTCCCCGCACACCCGGACGCGAAAATCTCACCGGCACGGTTGAAGATGGTTATCTTTACTGCGGACCTTCGGGCGCCGGGCACTTCGTGAAGATGGTGCACAACGGCATCGAATACGGATTGATGCAGGCCTACGCCGAAGGCTTCGATATTTTTCGCAATGCCAACTCTGAACAGCTGGCGGCAGACATTCGTTACGATTTGGACCTCGCGGATATTGCCGAAGTCTGGCGACGTGGCAGCGTGATTTCCTCCTGGTTACTGGATCTAACGGCGATGGCCCTCGTCGAAGATCCGAAGTTAGAAAGCTATACGGGGTTTGTTCAGGATTCGGGCGAAGGCCGCTGGACCATTCAGGCTGCGCTCGAAGAAGCGGTCCCGGCCGAAGTCTTGAGCGCCGCGCTTTACACTCGTTTTCGATCGCGGCAAGAGCACACGTTCGCCGAGAAAATCCTTTCCGCGATGCGCAAGAAATTTGGCGGGCACATCGAGCCAGGCAACAGAAAACAAGATGTCTGAGCCAGACGAAAAAGCCCTTGATTCGCATAAGTCACCGGCCTGCGCGCTGGTCATCTTCGGCGCCGCCGGCGACCTCACTAAACGTAAATTAATTCCCGCCCTCTACAACCTCAGAAAGAGCCGGCTGCTCTCTGATAACTTCGCCGTGATCGGCGTCGCGCGCGCCGAACTGAATGATGAAGAATTTCGCCGGCGCCTGCGCGACGACATGCGCGAATTCGCGACTGAAGAAGTCGCACCGGAAACATGGGAGTGGTTGGCAGAGCGCCTCTATTATCTTTCCGGCGATTTTGATGATGACCAGACTTTCATGCGCTTGCAGGAGGCGCTGTCGCGCGCCGATAGCGAGCGAGACACCCGCGGCAATTTCATTTTTTATCTGGCCACAGCTCCGAAGTACTTTGCCCCGCTGGTTGAGAAGTTGGGCGCCCACGATCTAGTCACTGAGAGTAACGAACATTGGCGCCGGGTGGTGATCGAAAAGCCTTTCGGCTCGGATCTGGAGTCGGCGCAACAACTGAACCAACAAATTGGCGCAGTGCTGAAAGAGGATCAGATTTATCGCATCGATCACTACCTCGGTAAAGAAACCGTACAGAACATTCTCGTCTTTCGTTTTGCCAACGGACTGTTTGAACCTATCTGGAATCGCAGTTATATCGACTCAGTACAAATTACCGCGGCCGAAACCGTCGGAGTCGAGCGGCGGGGTGCGTACTATGAACAGGCAGGTGCGTTACGCGATATGGTGCCGAATCATCTGCTCCAACTTGTGACGTTGACAGCGATGGAACCGCCCGTCTCATTTAAAGCGAATGCCGTCCGGGATGAACAGGTAAAGGTGCTCCATTCGATCCAGTGCCCTTCACCAGCAGACGCCGCCGCGCGCGCCGTTAGGGGACAGTACGGCGCGGGCACGATTAAAGGAGAAGCTGTTCCCGCTTATCGCGACGAACCAAACGTCGCCAAAGATTCCACGGTCGAGACCTTCATGGCGCTGAAACTCTTAATCGACAATTGGCGCTGGGCGGATGTGCCCTTTTACTTGCGTACGGGAAAACGGCTGGCAGCGCGGGACACCGAGATCGCGATCACGTTCAAGCGCGCGCCCTTCGTGCTGTTTCGCGACACGCCCGTGGATGAGCTATCGAGCAATCGTCTGGTCCTGCATATTCAACCCGACGAAGGAATCTCTCTCAGCTTTGGCGCGAAAGTTCCCGGAGCAATCCTGGAGATCGGTGGCGTCGATATGGAGTTCGACTACCAGGATTACTTCGGCGATGTCCCCGCGACCGGTTATGAACGCTTGCTGCATGACTGCATGGTCAGCGATGCGACTTTGTTTCAGCGGGCGGATCAAGTCGAAGCCGGATGGGCCGTAGTAAAGCCAATGCAAACGGCCTGGGCCGAACAGGCAGTTACAGATTTGCCAATCTATGAAGCCGGGACGTGGGGACCGGAGGAAGCTGATGGACTCCCAAGTAAGGATGGCCGCAGGTGGCAAGCGACCCACGATGTGAAAGCTAAAGCGCAGGCGCGCCAAACGGGACAGTCGTCAACTTCGCAGGGTCAAGCTACGGATGTTCCCACGGGCACTGAAACCGGTTGAGTCGCCTCATACCTCCGGGTCCGGTGTCTTCTTCGCCAACCAGGTTTGGTGTTGAATCTCTTCTCTTGCCGCTCGACGCATTCCCAACAGACGTAATGCATCCGACTGTCAGGGTCAATCGACTCCACCAGGTGTTCGGTTTCGCGATCGCATTTCTCACAACGGCGAACTGGATGATCCAAACTCATTTGGTTCCTCAGCACGCGACCAATTCCGCGTCGCCCTAAACATCTCATGTGGGTCTAACGTGGGTCTTGCCCAACTTTTCGCATTAGCCCCTCAAGCACCTCGATCTTATTCTTCAACAACCTTTCAAAATCAATCGTATCAGTGTGATTGATTTCCTGAATCAGGTGTTTCTGCTTCTCTTCGAACACTTCAGTGAGAAGCTCGCGCTCTTCATCGTTAATTTCCAGGTTCATCGTTCCGGTTCCTCAAATCAATCAGCGTTTAGGATAGGTCTCATTATTGATTATGAAGGATTAAGTTTCCAAGACGCCGCGGTAAGAAACGCGCCCATCAATGATGCGCGCCGCCGAAGTAAAGGGATGCGCTTCGGACTTGCGTTCGCTCAGGATGTGGATTACGTCGATGCCATTCGCTTTAAGATAGTCTGAAATTAAGGAGCGGTGACAACGCCACCAGACAGCTTCTGAACACATGATCGCCGTCGGCGCCGGGCATCGCATGCTTCAGCAATTCATCGATACCTTCACTGAATTCTGGAGTCTCCATATAGTCCGCATAGCCGCGAAACCCTTCATTGCGCCAGGCGACATTTAGCGAATCCGGGCGCGCACGGCGCCGTCCGCCCAGCACGGGCAGATGAATGTACTCAACTCCTGATTCAGCCAGAGATTTCGCCAGATTTTCCTTGTTGAAGTGCGGGTACCGACGTGAGCCCGGAAAGCTGCGGACATCTATCAGCCTTTTGATAGCAAACGACTTGAGGGCCGCCGTGAATTCCTCAATCGAGCGGGTGGAATGCCCGATGGTCCAGATTGATAGCTCCGGCTGCATAGTGGTGCGTTAGCTGGTAGACCGACAGGTAATGATTTTTGCTAAGGCGCTCCTTGCTGATTGCTGAAGACTGCGCAAGTAGCTGTTTCGTATACGCGTAAAACAGCTTACGCTGAAAACTTTCTTGACACAAAAGGCAACGGCGGAGTATAAGCCGCGTGTCCCAGCACTTATCCGTGATCTTTTTGATGCGCCAACGCGGCGCGTTTCTCACATAACCAAGGCGACATCGCTGCCCCGAGTGTAAACGGTTGCGAGGGCCGATCTTTTTTCCATAAACCGGCTATGTCCGAACTAGAAAAGAAACTCGCACCAGTAAAACCGTCACTGCGGGATCTGGACACAGAGCTCTCCATCAGTCCGCTCGGAATTGTGCCCACTGCGGCGCTTGGTCTGTATCTCCTCGGGATGTCCCTGGTCCTGTCGTACATGATCTATAACCTCTGGCCGCCCCAACCGAAAGGCCGGACAGTGGGCGCTCAGGCGGCAGAGCAAATTGCGAATACACGCAAAGCTGCGAGTCAGAACGCCAACAGTAGCGGTGCTACAAATACGAATAGCACGACGAACAGTCAACCGGCCACGAACGCCAATTCGAACACCGCGGCCGACTCAAACACCAATTCCAGACCGAACACCAACACGAGTTCCAACTCGGCCGGCGCCGGCGCTAACGACAGCGGCAAGAATATCGGCGGCCAGTCCACAACCGATGCGATTAATCAGAATGATCCGAACACGGCCTCCGCGGAGATGCTGGAACCAGTCACGCTTTTCCGCGGGCTGATAACTTTCAGGCATTCGGTCGAGGTGCGGCTGCTGCTGATCGCGCTGCTTGCCGGTGCACTCGGCGCTTTTATTCATGCTGCTACCTCCTTCGCAGATTTCGTCGGCAATCGAAAGTTGAGCGGTAGTTGGGCCTGGTGGTATCTGCTGCGACCCTTCATCGGCATGGCGCTGGCGCTGGTTTTCTATTTCGTTGTGCGCGCCGGATTCATTTCGCCAAGTGCGGGCGCAGGTGACATGAATCCCTTCGGCATCGCCGCGATGGCGGGTCTGGTAGGCATGTTTTCAAAGCAGGCAACCGACAAACTGAGCGAGGTTTTCACGGCGGTCTTTGGGGCCAAGGGTGACGAACGCCGCGGCGGCAAATTGCAGGGGCCGACGGTGACCTCGATCGATCCTCCGAAGGGACCGACCGCAGGTGGTACTCCGGTGAAGATTACCGGAACGGGATTTCTGCCTGACGCCAGCGTGACCTTCGGCGGTAAAGCGGCCACCTCTGTAATCGTTGATTCCAGCGGCAAGCTGATCACCGCGAAGACGCCGGCACAAGAGGCGGAAGCGGAAGCCGACGTGGTCGTCGCCAACAAGAGCGGCGAGAAGGCGACGCTGGCGAAAGGGTTTAAGTACAAGAGCGCTTAACTAAATGGGCTGACTGGCTGCGTGTGCTTGTTGCAACGACGATGGAAGATTGCCGTTTTGCTGCGGCTCCGGATAAGGAGAAATTAGATGAAAAAAATCCAACTTTGCCTTTTGATATTGCCGGCTCTCTTTGCTACTGGGTGTCCGAAGTACAGACCTAAAGTTGACTTTAACAATAAGAGCAGCTTGGTCAATCGAATTAATAGCCGTTTCACGGATTGGCAAGTGCAGTATCGAACTGCCTTGGACAGGAAAGACTTCGAAAGAGCTAAGACAGTAAGGAACGAACTCCTCGAAGAAGCGTTGCCCTATCTCGACGACGCGTACATAGACTTCATTACTGACATTCAAGCCGGACGGGACAGAGGCAATTTTGTAGCCGACCTGGTTGAGTTGGGGACTTCGGGAGCGATCGGCATTACGAAAGGCGAGCGCTCCATCCAAATCCTCGGAGTTGCGCTCACCGCATTTAGAGGCGGACGAAGATCGGCCGACCTTAATTTTTACAAAGATACCGCGACGCCTATTTTGATCAGCAAGATGGATGGCAATCGTGCAAACGTGCGTGCGGTTATCCTCACCAGAGAGAAACAAGAGGTATCTGACTATCCGATAGGCGCGGCGATCGCCGACATTGTTGACTACTACAACGCCGGAACGCTGGTTCGCGCTTTCACCGAGTTAGCGAAAGACACCGCTGTCCAGACTCAACAATCTGAAGAAGTGTTGAAACTGAAGAAGATAGATCCGAGTCGGGTTTTCAATCTTTCGGAAGCCCAGGTGGATGCTGCCTTAGTACTCGGAACCTACAACAAAAAGTACCGTGACATTTTCAAGGGTACCGATTCGAATCTTCAGACCGCTGCAACAGCGGAGTTACTTGGCATCTATTCAGACATAGTGGCAAATCCTGATTTCAAGCCGGTGCTGGATGAGATGAAGAAGAATCCCAAATACAAACAACGGATGGAGGACCTCGACTCGGGGGATAACGCAAGAATCCAGGCCGTAACAGGAGTCGAGATCTTTGAAATCGTCAGCCAGGTTTTGTTCACAGCCAACAAGATGAATAAGAAGGAATTGATCGTTCCTCTTAAGGACATCTTTGTGAAACACAACAGCTAACCAGGCTTAAAGGAGATAATGAAATGGAACCCGAATACCACCACGGCAACCTCACGTTGCCGGCACTGCGAAACGAATGTCAGGCTTTTCAAGAGATAACTCCGGCCAAACTTACTGACCTTCAAGCGGCCGATGTTGAAGAGCCAGTCGACGGTGAAACCAAATTCAACCAGGGCCAGTATACTGAGCTTGGATTTATGGATTCCGTGCCCACGTTAAGGTTTGATCAAGTCGACGATCCTACCAAGGTGCCCTCGATGATCGCGGATGCATTGCAGCAGCAGTTTATTCTGATCTTCGATAAGACACTCTACGTGAGTAACGAGAAACAAAGAGTGCTGGGGTTCGGCAAGACCTAATCGAGAGCTGAACTGCACACGATAAGAAACGTTTGTAAGAGAAGGAGCACATCATGCCAACACTAAGACAAGGTTCAAAGGGCCCGGACGTAAAGACTCTGCAACAGAAGTTGAAGGATTTGAATTTTGATCCTAAGGGTGTGGACGGGAACTTCGGTCCCGGTACCCGACACGCCGTGATTGCCTTTCAACAGAGCAAGGGCTTGCAGGCCGACGGCGTCGTCGGCCCGAACACTATGGCTGCATTATCGGGCGCGACCTCTGGAACACACCCTACCAGCGGCGTCACCACTAGCTCGTCGGCCGGTGCGAGCGGCGCCGGGACTGGCGCCGGCGCAGCCACCGCAACCGCGGCGGCAAGCGTGCCAAACGTCAGTGTAAATAGCGTCGCCAAAATGTTTCCCGGCGTCCCCGTTGCCAACATTACCGAGAACCTTCCGTTTGTCCTACAAGCGCTCGCTGATGCGGGGCTGGGCGACAAAAACATGATCCTGATGGCGTTGGCGACGATTCGAGCGGAAACCGGAAACTTCACTCCGCTGAGCGAATTTCAATCCAAGTTCAATACGCCGCCCGGAGGTCCGCCTTTCAGTCTCTACGACAATCGCAAAGACCTGGGCAATCAAGGACCGCCCGACGGCGCTAACTTCAAAGGACGTGGCTATATTCAACTGACCGGCCGCGCGAATTTTCTCGAGCACGGCCAGGCAATCGGTTTGGGAACGCAATTGATCGAAAATCCTCGGCTCGCGAACCAGCCGGACATTGCCGCCAAGCTGCTGGCCAGCTTTCTCAAGAGCAAAGAAAAGAAGATCAGAAACGCGCTGGCCGCGGGCGACCTGAAAACCGCGCGCAAGTTGGTTAATGGCGGCAGTCACGGATTGGCTGAGTTCACGGCTGCTTTCAATATCGGAAAATCCGTGATCGCGTAATTTCTTTCGTTCCATCTTGGGGCTGATGCCGTCCTAATGCGCGTTCGGCCGCACAAGTCGAACGCACCGGAGTTTCACAATTTCGCCCTGTCCCCGTGAAAGGGCTTGGAGAAAGCAATGCCGATATCACTCACTCCCGTCGAAATCGCGTCGATTTACTTTGACAAGCACAAGCAACGAGTCAATCTCTTTCCGCGGCTGGCGCAATGCACACCCGACACTAAGGTGGCTCTAATGAAGATCAAAGCCGACCTGGAGGCTAAGGGCATAAAATTGTTCCTCTCGGACATGTTTCGGAGTCATGGCATGCAACTCCAAGCGCATATAGAGAATGCCAAGAAAGGGGTGTTCAGCCCTCTGCCTGGCGGCAGCATGCACGAAGCTGGGCGCGCAATTGACTTGGATCTCGATGCGTTGCTCGCTGGCGGCGTCCTAAGCTTGAAGGATTTTTGGGAAATCGCGACAAGCCATGGTTTTTTCCCGATCGTGGGTCAGCCTAATCCGAAGCTCAAGGAGTCATGGCATTTCGACTGCCGGGGAAGTCACAACAAAGTGCACCGATACTATTCCGAGGGTAAGGGTGGCCCCAAAATGAAGCCTTACCAAGCCATGGCAGCCAGTGCAATTCTGGCTATAGGCGTGCAGGTTGATCGCTTCCAGAATCAAAAGGCCGCAGCCATCCAAAGCGCATTAATCAGATTGGGTCATGAATTGGGCGCACTCGATGGAGGCATCGGAACTCAGACAAAGCAAGCCCTGGAGAAAGCCGGTGTGCCCTTCGGCGCTGAGGACGCAATGCTAAGCGCTCTGGAGAATCAATTGCAGCAAAAGTTTCCAGAGGAATTTGCTGCCTAGAAAATGGTTTGGGTCTGCCGAAATGCTTGGGGTATAGAGCCTCAGGATACCACGGTGCGGATTACAAGATTAACAAGTACGACACCAAGCTCGCCGCCGCTTTCAAGAAATATTCGAATCAGTAACTCAGGCAGGAAGCAGCTTGCGCTGAAACAAGCGGGGAGAACGGGATGAGACTCAAATCAAAATGGCGATTGCTATGCCTCGTGACGTTGGCGATTTTTTTGTTCGCTCCGTGCTTGGTCCAGGCCCAAGCGCCTACGAGGAAAAAGCGCTTGCGAGCGCCGGCGACGATACGTGAACTCGTAGGTGGAGAATCGACGAACCGCTATGTCATTCGCGCGCGCAAAGGACAAACGATGACGGTCCGAATCTCCTGGAAAAAGGAAATGGAGGACAACAGCGCTTCGTTCTCAATTAGTCCTGATTCTGACAGTACCCAGATGCTCACGGGACAAGAGTCCGACGGAGGTAAACGCTGGACGGGAAAAATCCCCAAGACCGGGGATTATCTGATCGAAGTCGTGGCCCACCCATACGCGCATTACACGTTGCGAGTAAGGCTCAAATAATCGTGCGCAAGGAGTGGTCGCTCTTCAGCGCTCCGCGTTACGTTGATGAGTTATTTCCGCAATGAATAGCGCGCCAGCGTCTCCGGAAACACGCGCACGCCTTCCGGCATTTTGTCGAGCGCAATCTTGTTCGCCCCGGTGAGAATGTCGCGCGCGGTCATTCCGTAAACCTGCGAGTTGTCCTCGTTGTCGGGCTTAATCACGACGCCCTTTAGTTCGAGTCCGGCAAACGCTCCCTTGCTCCGTGAATAAGAGAGAATCTGCGCGTTCAGTTTGAGGTCCGTGGACGCACTGGCGGTCCGCCCCACGGGTCCGGCCGCCGCGCCGCCCTCGGCGCCAATTTCAAATTTGTCATTCAACAAAGAATCAACCGCGCGCTCATTCATGAACAACAGAATGTAATCCGTCGAAGCGACGCCGATTTGTAACCCGATACTGCCGCCGCCCAGATCGAAAAACGCCGGCGCACTCCAGCCCCCCGGGACGCGCCGACTGATGACGCCACTGCCACCACGCCCGCCGACAATAAATCCACCTTTCAAGACGCCAGGGAAAACCGCCACGGCTTCTGCGCGATCGAGCAACTCGCGGGGGATCGATTGTTCGTTGTTCCCCATAATCTGAGTAAAAACGCGCGTCGCGCGCGCGGACTGCTCGGCGGCGGCTCGGGCTTTCTTAGTGCTGCGTTCCCGCGTTGTCTGGGCAAAGGCCGCCAAAGATGCCGATAGGATGATGGCTCCGGCTAATGCCAGGCGGATCTTGCTGCTCACAAGTTTCATTATTTTTTTTCACTCCTCACGAGATAAAAACATGACCACGAAACTACACGAACACTCTCTGGAACCGCTATGGGATCTTCAAGCTCTAGCTTCGTGTAATCCGTGATCTTTTTATTTGCTTCTTCCGGCGACTTCGCGTTAGCGCCGCGTCGAATATCGCGCCAGGGTGCGGGGAAAGATGCGCACGCCGGCGGGCATCTTTGTGATTGACAGCGTCGAGCCGGGCGAAAGCAGTTCGCTGGCCCTCATGCCATAGACGCCCATGTTGTCATCATCATCAGGCTTGATGACTACACCTTTAAGTTCCAGTCCGGCGAACAAACCCCTGCTGCGCGAGTAGGAAATGATGCCGGCCCTCAGCAGCAGGTCTGTCGAGACGGATGCCGTGCGCCCCACCGGTCCTGCGACGGCGCTACCCTCACCACCAATTTCGAATTTATCTTTAAGCAGACCGCCTAACGCCTCTTCGTTCATAAACAGCAGCACGAAGTCGGTTTTGTTCGCGCCTATCTGCAAGCCCACGCTGCCGCCTCCCAAATCGAAATCTGCCGGCGCGCTCCAACCGCCCTTGATTCTGCGGCTAATCATGCCATGTCCGCCGCGGCCGCCGATGATGAAACCGGCCTTGATCACGTCGGGAAAGACAGCTACGGCTTCCGCTTTATCCAGGAGACCTTGCGGAATGGCCTTGTCGCGCACATTCATGATTTCCGTGAAAGCGTCAGCTGCTTTTTTTGCTTCCTTTGCGGCTTCGGCAATCTTTTTGGGATTGCGCTTCTGACTCTGCGCAGAGACCGAGACAGTCATTATGAGCAGCAGCGCGCTCATCATGATTGCCGATCTGCGACTGAACACAGTTACTCTTTTCATTTCGCCATCACCTCACTAGTCAAAACCGGGGGACGCGTGGGGGCCAAAAAATGTTTTCTTGCTCGCTAGCTGTCAGCATAACTATAATCGCTCGCCCTGACAACGGGTACGCACGCCTCTGGCGTGCTAACGAAGCGCGCCGGAGGCGCGCGTACCGACACCATGCCAATCGGAACTCCTTTTCACGAACGAACCTTCGCGCTGTGCGAGAGCCTCAACTATCGGGAATGGTCGGGCTATTACACCGTCAGCGCTTACGAGGCGCATCACGATCATGAATACAACGCGATTCGTAACGCGGCGGCGCTGATCGATATTTCACCACTGTTCAAATATCGCGTCACCGGAAAAGATGCGACGCGGTTGGTCGATCGGATCATTACGCGCGACACGCGCAAAGTCGGGGTCGGACAAGTCATTTACACGCCCTGGTGCGACGAGCACGGCAAAGTGATCGATGACGGTACCGTATCGCGTTTGGAGGAGAGTGTTTATCGATGGACGGCGGCTGATCCCAGTCTGCGCTGGTTTACGCAGAACGCAGTTGGTCTTGAGGTGCAGATCGAAGACATCTCCGAAAGCACCGCAGCCCTCGCCTTACAAGGACCGACGTCCGGGCGACTCTTAAAATCAATAGTTGATCGGGCAGACATCGAAAATCTCAAATATTTCCGCGTTACGCCGGCGATCATCAACGGCCTTCCCGTGGAGATTTCGCGCACCGGCTATACCGGTGATTTGGGATACGAAATCTGGGTGCGCGCCGATGACGCGCTGGGTCTCTGGGATTTTCTTGTCGAACGCGGCCGGCCTTACGACGTCAAGCCTGCGGGCATGCTGGCGCTGGACGTCGCGCGCATCGAGGCAGGACTGCTGCTAATCGATATCGATTTCAACAGCAGCAAGAAAGCGCTGATCGAAGATCAGAAATACTCGCCGTTTGAGATGGGACTCGGACGACTGGTCCATCTCGACAAAAATCGTTTTGTCGGCCAGCGGTCATTGCACAAAGCGAATCAGAGCCCTCCGGCAAAACAGATCGTCGGGTTGGAGATCGACTGGATAGAAGTTGAGCGGCGCTACGAAATGGTGGGCTTGCCGCCCGCGGTTTCGCCCATCGCTTCGCGCGTGCCCGTGCCGGTTTTCAGCAGCGGAAAGCAGATTGGCAAAGCGACATCGACTACCTGGTCGCCGGTTCTAAAGAAAATGATTGCCCTGGCCACTGTGGGCGGCGAGTTCACCAGGCCGGGATCGAAAACCGAAATCGAGATCACCGTCGAAGCGGTCCGTCATCGCGTCCCCGCAACCGTGGTCAAGACACCTTTTTATAGTCCGAAGCAGAAGATGGCGACCCCCATGGTGTGACGTGTTGCGCCGGATTCTTTGCTCCGTAAGAGCCGAATGCTTATAGAGTACGCGCGCTGTTAAGATTCAAAGCTCCTTTAGGAGCGAAATATGGATTCAGGGTTTCGCTCCCAAAGGAGCTTTCGGATCAAAGCAGCACGACAATCTATAAACGTGTCGCTCCTAACGGAGCGAGGCTTACGACAGCGCAGAGCGGCAGACGGAAGAGTTCAAGTGGATCCTCTTGATAAAATCGTCAACAGATACAACCCCGACGCGCCGCTGGCGGAAGCGTCGACCATCCCCTCCGCGTGGTACACCGACAAACGAATCTTTGCGCTCGAGCAGCAAGCTGTTTTCGGGCGCTCGTGGCAGGTAGCTGCGCGGATCGATCAACTAACCAACCCCGGCGATTACGTCACGACGGAAATTGCGGATGAACCGATCGTAATAGTACGCGGCTCGGACCAGCAGTTGCGCGGTTTTTTTAACGTGTGCCGTCATCACGCGGCCGCGGTTATGACCGAACCGGAAGGAAACGCGACTCAACTGCGCTGTCCTTATCACGGCTGGACATATTCGCTGGCCGGAGACTTGAAAGGCGCACCAGAATTCGCTGCGGTCTGCAATTTCGATCGCGCGAACAACGGTTTGATTCCGATCCAGATTGACACGTGGGAAAAATGGATTCTCGTGCAGACCAGCGACGGATCAGGATCGCCAGCTGATTCATCGACTCTCGAACAATTTCCGGGACGCGAGCTCAGCAAACAAATCCAGGACCTCGGTCCTCAGAGTCTTCATTGGTTCGAGCGTCGCAGCTACACGCTCAACTGTAACTGGAAAGTGTTCGTTGATAACTACCTCGACGGCGGGTATCACGTTCCGCATCTGCACAAAGGGCTCGACAGCGTCCTGAATTACAGCAACTACACAATTGAAAATGGCGAGCGGTTTTGCCTGCAATCAAGTCCGATTGTTTCCGGCCAAGACCATGAGGTCGGGCCGGTGCGCACCGGTGAACGCGCGCTCTACTACTGGCTCTACCCTAACTTCATGATGAATTTTTACGAGGGTGTGCTGGACACGAATCTGGTGCGTCCGTTAACAGTTGATCGCACTCAGGTAGTTTTTGACTTTTATTTTGCTGATGTATCAGAAGCCTCGCGCGAGCGAAACGAAACCAGCGTCCGTGTGGGAGATCGCATTCAGCAGGAAGACCTGGATATCTGCGAATCGGTGCAGCGTGGTTTACAGTCGCGCGCGTATGACACCGGCAGACTCTCGGTCAGGCGCGAGGCGGGCGAGCACTTGTTTCATCGGTTGCTCCATGGCGATTTAAGGGCGGCCGTGGAAACGGTGGAAGAACTCTAAGGCGCCGGCGGAAGTTTCTTGAACCCGCTTTCCAGTGCCTTTCGCAGCCGGTCGACCGCGGTCGTGGGGTCGCCCACCAGCATCGGATCCGTGTACAGCAACACTTCGCCGTTGTGCCGGTCAACCACTCCGATCTGCAACCTCAAATACGCGGGCATGCCGCCGACCAGAAGCGAAAATGCCTTCTTGCCGGAGGTGAGCTTCTGCCCCTGACCCCGTATGAAAATGACCGCGTCCACGTTCGGGTCGAGATTCAAATTCACGATTTCATCGCCCATTGAGAAGCGGCCCTTCTTTACGTCCTTGCGCTTCTTGATGATCTTCGGCAACAGGTCATCAAACTTATTCTGAATATCCGCCACCGCATATTTTCCCTGCGGGTCGCCTTCCCCCGCCGGCGCGGGAGCGCTAACGGTGTTGATATGTTTCTTGTTCGCCAGGACTTCCGCCACCATTTTTTCGACCCGTCCGCTCAAGTCATCTGATTCGGCGGCCATCCCCTCAGGTCCTTTCATGCTGTCGCGAACGATGTTGACTTTGGCGGGCAGGACCACCACGTTGCGAATGGTCGTTTGTTTGGAAGTGATCTTCGGGTGCAGAAACTGCGCGCGGGCCGCGGAGGGCAGACTCGCGACGAGGACTAACGCGAAAAACGCGAGACGTCCGATCCGAAGTTTGTGCCGGCTGGTTAAGTCAAAGGGGGATGTCATCGCGGAGTTCTCCTCAGCGCTTCCAGACGTTTTTGAATTCTTTCGCGATCCAGGGCGGCCGGCGCCAGCGCCAGATATTTTTCGTATTCAGTAACCGCCTCATTTGCGCGCCCTAACTTTTCGTAAAGCATGCCCAGCCCGCGACGGGCCGACGGCACGGGGTCCTGGAGACTTAAAGCTCGCAAGTACAGCTCTTCGGCTTTTTGCTGATGCAGTTTCCAGTTCTCCTGCCCCGCCGGCGTGGCGAGCAGGTCGCGCTCTTCTTCTTCGATAGTACGTTTCTCGCGTTTCTTTGCGGCGTCCTTTTTCGCGCTATTGGTCAGTTCTTTTTCAGTTAGCTGCGGCGCGCGCGGGCCCAGCGTGCGATAGCTTTCGGCCAGCAAAAAAACATTCTGTGAGGACTCGGGACGGAACTCGACCAGCCGCTGAGCCAGATACAGGGCGCTGCGAAATCGACCTGCGTTGATGGCTAACTGAATGTCGCGTTGCATGATCGATTCGGCTTTAGCAAAGTACGCGTTCTTTTCCCGATTCAACTCCATAGCCGGAGTGATTGTGTCCGCGCGGCGGCCGAGAAACCCGCTCACCAGGTTGATTCGCTCCCGCAGTGCGGGATGATCGTTATAGAACAATCTGACTTGCTCGCCCTCAATGTCGTTGCTGAGCAGCTTCAGCATTTTCACCATCTCTTCAGGTGGATACTCCGCGTGCAGCATCAGTTCGACACCTTTGAGGTCGGCTTCACGTTCCAGATCGCGGCTGTAGCCGAACATGGTCGCCATCACAATGAACGGAGCGACCATAGTGACGACGGTAATCACCGCACCGGCGACGCCGCCGGGAGCGTAGGCGCTCACGGCCGCCATGATATTCATCGTCAGAAACTTTTTCCGATTGCTGCGGTTCTGAAGATAGGTATGGCGGCGCATTACATGCGTCAATTCGTGGGCCAGCACGGCAGCGAGTTGCGATTCGTTGTCCATCAAAGCCAATAGGCCGGTGCTTACGTAGACCGATCCATTGGGTAGAGCGAAAGCGTTGGGCTGCGGATCCCGCAGCGCGCGAAATCTCCAGACGACATTTTCCAGGTTCAGGCCCCGCGGCAGAAGTGATTTTCCCACCCGATTCAGATAAGCGTTGACGTCTTCATCTTCCAGAACCATCCCCTCACGTTCGAAGCGACGGTCCAGCAGGTTAACCTGTTCCAGCAACTCCAAATCGACTTTGCCGAATTCGAAGTTTTTGACTACTGACTCAACGACGGCTTGCCGTTCTTCCTGGTTTGCGGCTGAGCCTTGTTGAGCTGTGGCAGGCGACTGGCAATATGCCGGCGGCGCTGTCCAAGAAAAACAGAGCAGCGCGATCGGTAGTAAGCGAAATTTATCGCGAATAAAGGAGGGTCTGCACATCGCGGTGAGTCTCGAACACCTTGCTCAGCGCCGGGAAAGTCAGAGCGCGCGTAAATATAGTTGATGCACGTCGTCGAGGTAAAGAGACGGTCGTGTTGAGGGGTGATGAAGTTTGAACGCTGTACCGATGTTTTCGGTGAGGTAGCCGTCTTTAGACGGCTTGCCCGAAGGGTTCATAGACCAGCGCTCTTAGAGTCTGTGTCAAAACTCGGAGCCTGGTCACCCAACGAATCTTAACCGCAGAGGAGGCTGGAGGATTTCGCAGAGGCCGCAGAGAAAGTACAGCCTTTGCGCTCCTCTGCGGGAACCTCTGCACCCTCTGCGGTTAAATTGCTTCACAACGGAAGGTCGGCCAGCTATTTCTCCACATGCACTGAGGCTGGAAACTTAGCGCTTCTCTTTGAACCAGCCACGCATGGTTCCGTGATCGCCGTAGTCGATGTCGTGAATGCGCCATCCGGTCCGGCCATTAACGAGAATGAAGACGATCTTTTTCTTCTCCCCAAAATTGTCGAACGTGACGGCGACCGTGGCCTTGCCAGCGTGATAGGCAGGCTTCGCAATCGCGAAGTTCTTAATCTCCATGTCCTGCGCGTCATACAACGGATCGCCGTCGATAACGCCAACTTCGTTTTTGGACGTCACGGCATCTTTCCAGATCAGATTGCCCAGGTCTTTCTCGAAATATTTGTCGAGCCGCGCGCGGCTGCGGGTCTGAAAGAACGGGCTGCGTTTGGCGTTATGTGCTTTGTAAAGATCGGCAATCAGCGCATCGGGCGACAGCCGCTTCACCGAAACAGTCTGCGCCAGGCCCGTCATCTGAACTGCGCTCAAAATCATGGTCACGAGTAATAGTGAATTAATCTTCTTCATGCAAAGCTCCCTGTGACAGAACCGCGAGCGTTAGCGAGCGGGTTAAAGAAATACTCTCTTCAAAGCCTAAATTATTAGGGCTGAATTATTAGTGTTCAGCATCATGACATCGTTGACAGTTTGTGAGCTGCGAAGCAGCGCCCAGAGCTCCGGCCCAAGGCGAGGCTTTGCGAGTCTTGGGGACCTTGCACAAATCAGTCGGAGCCGCGGAGCGGCGACAGATAATAGTTGACAATGGAAATGTACTCTGTCGCTGCTCCGCAGCTTTATACGTTTTTCTGTTCTTGACCCAGGGCTCGCGGCCTCGCCCTGGGCCGGAGCTCTGGTCGCCGCTCCGCGGCTTTCAAGAGCCTGCGGTTATGCCGCTTTGTCATCAATGATTGTCATGATAGGAAAGTGTCAACCATGTCATGATACTGAACATGATTAGGCATGCCGAATTCTAATCGTCCGACACCAGAGTGCGTTTTTATCCCGCTCGCTGCGCTCGCGGTTCGGTAACGCCGGCCACAGATAAACGGAAGGCTCCTCAAAAGAGAGGAGCCCTCCGAGTCTTGTGCGGGTGGGTAAGCTCTTAGCTGTTACCGCTTGAGCCGCCACTGTACATGCCGAAGCTGCCCCAAATCTCATCGATCGTTTTTTCGTTCGAGGCAAATTTGTCGGCATCGCCGCCCACAAACATGATGTAGTTGTCGGACACGTCGGTGGCTACGAGGATCTTGCCCTTGCCGGGTTTTCCATCGCTGCCCGTGGAGGTGAAGGTGACGAGGCTGTAATCATCATTCAGCTCTTTCACTGGATCCATCTTGACGTCTTTTTCACCCAAAGAAGTAAGAACGTTCTCGGCGCGCTTGAGCAAGTCATCCTTGGTAAGGCTCTTGTCCTTGAAAGCCACTACCATCACGCCGATTTCATAAGGCTTGGGAACGCTCGCCATGTAGACATCGACGCCGTCAACCGTCTCTGACTTGTGCTCGGTCCCCTGCGGAACCATGAACTCGTAACCTTTGACGTCGTCGTACATCCGAACCCAATCAGACGGAACTGGATTCGTGGCGGGCGCTTTCTTGGCGTCGGCCTTGGGCGTTGAAGTCGCCGCCTGAGTGCCGCTCGGCTTGGGCGTCGAAGCCGGGGCCGTATTGGTCGGGGTCGCCGTTTTCGAGCAGCCGACGGCGAACAGTGCTATAGCAGCAAGTAGAAACAGAACTTTTTTCATTGATCCTCCGGACAGGTTTTTAGTGATAAGAACAAATCGATTCTGAAGGTTGAAGCCAGGTCTTTCTCGAATGACGAATTGATCCGCCCGTGAATCTCCACAACCGATTTGAAGAGCGCCGCAACTCTAATTGAGGAGTGGAGAGTAAGTCAACGGCCGATCATTAAACTAGATCAGAGTTCTCAGGCACTCGGGGGTGAACCGAATAGACACCTTTTCAACTTCGCAAAACCCGAGGTCGCCAGTTATGATATGCGCGCTTTCGCACTGGATTCATGAACGCATTGCCAATCATTGTCGGAGCGCTGTGCGTAGTGGCGATCGCTTATCGCTATTACTCAGCCTTTATCGCGGCCAAGGTTTTAGCGTTGGACGATTCACGGCCCGTTCCCTCTCAGACGATGTACGACGGCCACAATTATTATCCAACCAACAAATGGGTCTTGTTCGGCCACCACTTTGCGGCGATCTCGGGCGCCGGTCCGCTGATCGGACCCGTCCTGGCAGCGCAGTTCGGGTTCTTGCCGGGCCTGCTGTGGCTGGTAATCGGCGTATGTCTCGGCGGCGCGGTCCACGATTTCATGATCCTGGCCGCCAGCATCAGGCGCAAAGGAAAGTCACTCGCCGAAATTGCCCGCACAGAGATCAGCGGCCTTTCGGGATTTGTCGCCGGCGTGGCGATTCTTTTCATTGTGGTAATCGCTCTGGCCGGACTGGGGCTGGTAGTTGTTAATGCGCTCGCGGAATCGCCGTGGGGAACTTTCACGGTTGGCTTCACAATTCCGCTGGCTCTGTTCATGGGCCTTTACATGTATCGCTTTCGCAAGGGCAAGATTACGGAAGCGACCGTGATTGGTGTGGCCGGCCTCCTGTTCGCTGTGTACATCGGCGGCCGGGTGGCCGACTCATCATGGGCCTCGGCATTCACGCTGTCCCCGCACAAAGTTACTTTGTTAATGGCCGGGTACGGCTTTATCGCATCAGTCCTGCCGGTTTGGATGCTCCTGTGTCCACGCGACTATCTCTCGTCTTATCTGAAGATCGGCACCATTACCGTTCTGATCGTGGGCGTGATTTTGGTTCATCCTAATCTGCAGATGCCCGCGATCACACCGTTCGTCTCGGGCGGCGGACCGGTGGTTCCCGGCAAAGTCTATCCATTCGTTTTCATCACGATTGCCTGCGGCGCCATCAGCGGCTTTCACGCGCTGATTTCTTCGGGCACCACGCCGAAAATGATCGCGAAAGAAACTGACGCGCGCATGATCGGCTACGGCAGCATGCTGATGGAAGGGATCGTCGGCGTGGTCGCGTTGATTGCGGCGACTTCACTTTTTCCGGGTGATTACTTTGCCATCAACACGCAGCAAACGACCGACGCGCAGAAAGCAAAATACGTTCGCATGGTTGATGACCATACGGCCCAGGGGTTTAACCTGCAGCCGCAGGAACTCGATCGCCTCGAAGCTGAATCTGGCGAGAAAGTGCGCGGGCGCACGGGTGGCGCAGTGACGTTGGCGCTGGGCATCGCGAAGATCTTCGACGGCATACCGGGCCTGCGCGGATTGATGAAGTACTGGTATCACTTTGCGATCATGTTCGAAGCTCTGTTCATCCTTACGACGATCGATACGGGCACACGTGTCGCCCGATTTCTTTTAGGCGAATTTGGGGGACGAGTGTATCGAAAATTGGAGGAGCCGAACTGGCTGCCCGGATCGATTCTTACCAGCGCCGCAGTGGTTGCGGCCTGGACCGCCTTCATCTGGAGCGGATCGATCTCAACCATCTGGCCCATGTTCGGTATCGCGAATCAACTGCTGGCCTCAGTCGCGTTGTGCGTCGCTACGACCGTCATCATCAACATGGGCAAAGCGCGGTACAGTTGGGTGACGATTGTGCCGCTGAGCTTTGTCGGCACGACGACTCTCGTCGCCGGCTATCAATCTATACGCGACATCTTCTGGCCACAGGCGCAAGACCCGGCAACCTCGACGCAGGGTTACATCAACACTTCGCTGACAGTGCTCATCATGACCGCGGCCGTGATTGTGTTGGTTGATTCGATTCGCAAATGGATCGGCGGCCGGAAAAGGCCCCAATTGATTTCAGAGTCATTGCCGGCGGAAGCCTGATTGAGATCCTGACTGGAGCGCAACCGTCTCGGTTGCATCTGCAGCAAGCAGGACGCTTGCGCTCCAATCAATTATTCAAGGAGTCTTCGCCGCTGCCGGCTTGCCCGGTTCGAGTTTCTGCCGATCGTTTTCAATCCCGCGTTCCAGCAAATCCAAACGGCCTTCCAATTCCTCGAGCTGCGCTTTTTCCTTACTCAACTCGGCCGACAATTGCTGCTCGCGCTCCATCAGGGGTTCAATTTGCGATTTGTAATTCTCCAGGGCGTCTTTGGTTCTTTTCAGCTCAAAATCCAACTGGGAACGTTTGGCCTGGTCAACTTCTAATTGAACCTGCGTCTCCTGCATTTTTACTTGATCGGTGAAGCTGGGAATTGTTAGCTGGGTCTTTCGTAAGGTTTCGCGAGTTTCGTTAAGAGCAGCTGTCAGTCGCCGAAGGTCCTCTCGATTAACTCTGATGCGATCAACCAGGAGCTGGCTGCGATAAGTGTCCACGCTCATACGTTGCAGCGTCTGCAAAGCCTGGCGCAGCAGTCGCACCTCGGTAAGAAGCTCCTGAATCGCTTCCTTATCTTCCGCCGGTTTGTTGTTCTGCCCATTAACTCTCTGCACCAGGCCGAGCCCGGCAAACAGAATAATCAACACCAGGAATAGAGTATGCGTGTGTCTTCTTCTCATCTCGCTCTCCCTTCAGCGAAGTCCTGGACGCCGCTTAGCAAAACGACTGCATGGAAGTCGATGTTTCCGCGGTTTCTTGCGTGGCGTGGCATAAGCCTCCTTCGGTCTGATGGCTCCGCCACGCTGATGTGCGGCAAGTCTCAGACTTGCCGAAGATCCCCCAGGGTTTGCTGGTCTCTGACCAGAGTAAATCATGGGTCGGAGACCGTGAAGGGAATTACTGTGGGCGACCGGCAAGTCGAAGACTTGCCGCGCATCGGCGTGGCAGAGCCATCCCAACGGTAGCTCCGCTTCCCGATACGATGACTTCTGGTGCTCCCTGTTGGACATCAGACTTACAAATCGGCCATAATATTTGGCTTTTCAAACGGGCATTATTTCCCTCTTAAAGAAGCAACTGAAAGGATTCTCTTAATAGTGAATTTAACGTCGAACTTTGTCGCGGGCCGGAAGCGGTTTAAGGGCTGCCGCGTATTTACATTCTTATTCGTTCTGGCTGGCGCCGCGATCGGCGCTCCAGCGGTGTTCGCAGCCGAAGGCGGCGAGGCCGCGCTCAAACTACCTGACTTGTCGCAGGTCACTTTCCTCGGAATTGACGGGCACAAACTGCTGCTCGTCGGTATCGTTTTCTGTGTCCTCGGTTTGTTGTTTGGCCTGGCGATTTACATGCAGTTGAAGAACCTGCCGGTGCATCGCTCGATGAAAGAAATCTCGGAATTGATTTACGAGACCTGCAAGACCTATCTGACGACGCAGGGCAAGTTCATCATGATTCTCTGGGTCTTCATCGCGATCATCGTGGTGGCTTACTTTGGCATTCTGCGCCCCGTGCCCGGACACCCCGTCTATCTGACCGTGCCGATGATTTTGTTGTTCAGTCTAATCGGCATCGCCGGCAGTTATGGCGTCGCCTGGTTCGGCATTCGCGTCAACACTTTTGCAAATTCGCGCACGGCATTCGCCAGCCTGGAAGGCAAGCCCTATCCGATTTATGCGATTCCGCTTAAAGCCGGCATGAGCATTGGCATGCTTCTGATCAGCGTCGAGCTGCTGATCATGCTCTTCATTCTGCTGTTCATTCCGGGTGAGTATGCCGGGCCATGCTTTATTGGTTTCGCCATCGGCGAGTCGCTGGGCGCCGCGGCGCTGCGTATCGCGGGCGGCATCTTCACCAAGATTGCCGACATCGGTTCTGACCTGATGAAGATCGTTTTCAAGATTAAGGAAGACGATGCGCGTAATCCGGGCGTGATTGCTGACTGCACCGGTGACAATGCGGGCGATTCTGTCGGCCCCAGCGCCGACGGTTTTGAAACCTATGGCGTTACGGGCGTCGCGCTGATCACCTTCATCCTGCTCGCCGTTCCGGATTCCAAAGTACAGATTCAATTGCTGGTCTGGATTTTCGTGATGCGCATCATGATGCTCATCGCGAGCGCGATCTCCTATTTTGTTAACGCGGCTATCGCCAAAGCTCGTTATGCCAATGCCGGCGAGATGAACTTTGAAGCGCCGTTGACTTCGTTGGTTTGGATCACGTCCATCGTGTCGATCGTGCTGACTTATATAGTCTCGTATCTCATCATCCCAGTGTTAGGCGGCGACGCTACGCTTTGGTGGAAGCTGGCTACAATCATCTCGTGCGGCACACTAGCGGGCGCAGTCATCCCTGAATTGGTCAAAGTCTTCACGTCAACCAAGTCACGTCACGTCCAGGAAGTCGTAAAGTCCGCTGAAGAAGGCGGCGCGTCGCTCGGCATCTTGTCGGGTTTAGTCGCGGGAAATTTTTCGGCCTACTGGCTGGGCTTGAGTATCGTTGGATTGATGGGCATCGCTTTCATCATCAGCACTCTGGGCCTGGATGCATTGATGGTCTCTTCCGGGACGATCCATGTCGCCGCTGTTTTCGGCTTCGGTCTGGTTGCCTTCGGATTTTTGGGAATGGGTCCGGTGACGATTGCGGTCGATTCTTACGGGCCGGTCACAGACAACGCGCAATCGGTTTACGAGCTGTCTTTGATCGAGCACCAACCGAACATCGTTGAAGAACTAAAGCGCGATCATAATATGACCGTGGTATTCGAGCGGGCCAAGCACCTGCTCGAAGAGAACGACGGCGCCGGCAACACGTTCAAGGCCACGGCGAAGCCAGTGCTCATCGGTACGGCCGTGGTCGGCGCGACGACGATGATCTTTTCGATCATCATGGCCCTGACCAATGGCCTTACGCGAAACACTGAAAGTCTTTCGCTGCTGCATGCGCCATTCGTGCTCGGATTGATCACCGGTGGCGCGGTTATCTATTGGTTTACCGGCGCGTCCATCCAGGCGGTCACGACCGGCGCTTATCGCGCGGTTGAATTCATCAAAGCCAACATCAAGCTGGACGGCGTTGAGAAGGCTTCGGTGACGGACAGTAAGAAAGTCGTCGAGATTTGTACCAAGTACGCACAGAAAGGAATGTTCAATATATTTCTGGGCGTATTCTTTTCAACCCTGGCGTTCGCTTTTATCGAGCCGTTCTTTTTTATTGGTTATCTGATTTCGATCGCCATCTTTGGTTTGTATCAGGCGATCTTCATGGCCAACGCCGGTGGCGCCTGGGACAACGCAAAAAAAGTTGTCGAGGTGGATTTGAAACAGAAAGGCACGCCGCTGCATGATGCGACTGTGGTCGGTGATACAGTCGGCGATCCTTTCAAGGACACTTCCTCGGTGGCGATGAACCCGGTCATCAAGTTTACGACGCTGTTTGGTCTATTGGCCGTCGAATTAGCTGTGAGCATTGGCAGCGAGACCGGACAGTTCGGAAAGAATGGGCCGCTGGTGACTCACATACTGGCCGCCGTCTTCTTTCTGATCTCGCTGTTTTTCGTCGCGCGCTCGTTCCACGGCATGCGAATTGGCAGTAGTCGCTAGACCGTTGGGCGTTAATTCGGTTAAATTCATCAATGCCGGTAACCAGCACGCGCTGCTTTGGTTCGGAGTTCCGCCTTTAGGCGGCCGCGTACACGCGGAACTCCAAACTTTGTTTCTGTGTGCGGCGCACTTTTGAATTAAATGATTCGCTCGATACTGTTTCCGACTGATTTCTCGGCGGTAGCCAACAGCGCTTTCCCGCTGGCTCTCGCCGTGGCCGCGCAGTATGACGCCATCGTACAGTCGGTTCATATCTCACACGGCGGCGACCCACATATTACCGAAACGTCGCGTTACGAATTTCCGGCGGCGCCCACGGGTTCGTCCGCGGTGCGGGTGATTGAAACGATCGTCCCGAAAAACGACGACGACCCGTCGCGGGTGATCATGGACCAGGCGCAGCAGCGCGGCTGCGATCTAATCGTCATGGCTTCGCATGGCCGTTCAGACGTGGCGCAATTCTTTTTGGGACGTAGCGTTGCCGAACAGGTCGCGCGCGATTCCAAAATCCCGACGATTATCGCGCGCATGTATGGACCACGGCGGACGACGCGCCCAATTGATCGCTTCAAACGGCTGCTGTACGTGACCGACCTGGGTGAAGGCTCAAAACACATTCTGCCCATCGCCGCATCGATCGCCGCAAAGACCAAAGCTGAATTGGAAACGCTTTGCGTTTTCAACGAGGGCGATGAAGAGCCGGCAGACGGTGGCAAATCTGTAATGGAAAGATTCTTTACCGAAGCCAACGCCACCTGCGGCAAGTTTCAACGGCTGCATGGCGGCGTCGGCGAAGAAGTGGTCGAGTACGCCGGGCGGCACAAAGCCGATCTGGTGGCGATTACTACTTCGCTCGGTTCCGGCGGTGATCCGAAAATGACCGACACGGCTGAGTTCATTATCCGAAATGCGCCGTGTCCCGTTCTGTGCATGCACCCTTAGTTTGGAGTGCGGCGGCTTGACGCCGCCTTCATCTCGCTCAGGAGCTCGACTTAAAACGAATAGGAAAGCGCCGCCAAAGCCGGCGCACTCCAAATAAGAATGATGAATGCATCAATAGCTAAAACTGAAACGCTTCTGGGCGTCGCGCTTGCCCCGCTGGATTTTGTGCGCCAGGTGGGATTGGTAATTGGCTTCAGCCTGCTGACGGCGCTCGCGGCGCAAATCGTAATTCCACTCGGTCCAATTCCGATTACCGGCCAAACCTTTGCGGTACTGCTGACCGGCGCGCTGTTAGGTTCCCGCCTCGGAGCGCTGGCGATGATTGCTTATTTGATCGAGGGCGCGAGTGGTCTGCCTTTCTTCGCGGGCGCACATGGCGGTCTGGTCCACCTGATGGGGCCGACCGGCGGCTACCTGATCGCATTTCCGGCCGCGGCGTTCATCACCGGCGCTTTCGCCGAGCAGGGCTGGGATCGCAAGTTCCTGACGGCGGCGGCAGCGATGGCAGTTGGTTCGCTGGTGATCATGTCAAGCGGCTGGTTTTGGTTTTCGCTCGTGATGCGCACGTCGCCCGCGCTGACGCTATTCAATAGCGTGATTCAGTTCATCCCCGGCGACATTATCAAGATCGCCCTGGCTGCCGCAGTGCTCCCATCCGGATGGAAGCTGCTAAAACGATAATGTGTCGGAAGCCCGTCCGTTAGGGAGGGCCGCTTATGCGAATCGCTGTTCATATCCGCGCAAGGCTTATCAATATACCAAGCCCTCGCTGACGGTCGGGCTTCAGACACGTCTTAATGACTAACCAGCGCCGTTTTTGTCTCGTCCTGATCAAACCATCCCATTACGATGACGATGGCTATGTGATTCAATGGCTGCGCTCGGCCATTCCTTCCAACTCACTCGCAGTTCTTTACGGTCTCGCTCTGGAATGCGCGCAACAGAGTGTTCTGGGCGATGATGTTGAGATCGAGATCCACGCTTTTGACGAAACCAATATCCGCATTCGACCGTCACGCATCGCCGCTTTAGTTAAGGAAGCCGGCGCAGGCATGGTCATGCTCGTCGGGGTCCAGTCGAATCAGTTTCCTCGCGCGCTGGACCTGGCGCGTCCGCTACGGAAGCGCGGGATCACCGTCGCGATTGGCGGATTTCATGTCTCCGGGACCATCGCCATGCTGGCAGAACGCGACCCGGACGTGCTCCGGGCGGAAGAGATGGGCATCTCGCTCTTCGCCGGAGAAGCCGAAGGGCGTCTGGCGGAAGTTTTGCGCGACGCGGCGAGCAATCAGCTCAAGCCGCTCTACAATTTCATGAACGATCTGCCGAACCTGGAAGGCGCGGCGATGCCCTTCCTGCCTTCGGATCGAATTCTCAGAACTGCCGGCGCGAACACGAGTCTCGACGCCGGGCGTGGCTGTCCGTATCAGTGTTCGTTCTGCACGATTATCAATGTGCAGGGACGCAAGTCGCGCTATCGCTCGGCCGCAGACTGCGAAAAGATTGTGCGCGCCAACCTGGCGCAGGGCATTCATCGTTTCTTCATTACCGACGACAACTTCGCGCGCAACAAAAACTGGGAAGCGATTCTCGACCGCATGATTAGTCTGCGCGAAAAGGAAGGGCTGCAATTCAACTTCATTATTCAGGTTGACACGCTCTGTCACCGGCTGCCGAACTTTATTGAGAAGTGCGCGCGCGCCGGCGTGAAGCGCGTCTTTATCGGCCTCGAGAACATCAATCCCGACAGTCTGCTGGGCGCCAAGAAGCAGCAAAATAAGATCACGGAATATCGCAAGATGTTGCTCGCGTGGAAGCAGGCGAAAGTGCTGACCTACTGTGGCTACATTCTCGGTTTCCCGAACGACACGCCGGAATCGATCCTGCACGACATTCGCATCATTCAAAAAGAGCTGCCGGTTGACCTGCTTGAATTCTTTTACCTGACGCCGTTGCCCGGTTCCGAAGATCATCGCAACCTCTTGCAGCGTGGCATCTGGATGGATTCAGACATCAACAAGTACGATCTGAATCACTGTGTCACGGCCCATCCGCACATGACCTGCAAAGACTGGGAAGGCGTTTATCGTGCGGCTTGGGCGACCTATTACACGGACGCGCACATTGAAATAATACTAAAGCGCGCGATGGCCACCGGTGTCAGCCCGGGGAAAGCGCTGTTTCTGATCGTGTGGTTCAAGGGCTGTATTGGCATCGAAGGAATTCATCCGCTCGAAGGCGGTTTCCTGCGAATGAAGCACCGGCGTGATCGGCGCTCTGGATTGAAGCGCGAATCGCCACTGATGTTCTATCCAAAGTTTTTGATGCAGCTACTCGGGAAACAAATGAAATGGGCGTATCTCTACTTGCGTCTGTACCGAATGTACATGCGTCTGCGAAAGGACCCGGCCAGAACTGAATACATGGACCTCGCCATTACACCCGTGACCGACGATGAAGTTGAGACTCGCGAAATGTTTCAGACTCAGGAAGCACGGAACTACGTAGTGAAGATTCGGCGAGTTGAGAAGGTGCGTCGCGGGGCCGCGGCTTAGTGTCAGAAGCCAGACTGTGAGAGAGGGCAGCGATTACAACACGCACTCAGAATCACATTGGCACTTACCAAGAGTTGCCCTCCCTTATGGTCGGGCTTCTAATACCAGATCCAACTCCATAAAAACCGCTCCCGGAACCGGGTTCTCGTAATACGGCGCGATCTCCTTAAAGCCCAGCGATCGATAGAGCGCGATCGCGTCGTTCATCATCGGCGGCAAGGTATCGAGGCGCATGCGGGCGTAACCAACCTCTTTGGCTTCGCGAATGATTTCCTGGGCCAGCTTGCGCCCAAGGCCTTTGCCGCGAAAGCCGTCACGGAGGAACAGGCGCTTCATTTCGCAAATTTGATCGCCAATCTGTCGCAACGCGACGCAGCCTGCCAACTCACCCTTTTCGTAAAGCAACAAGAGCCGTCCGCTCGGGGGCGCGTAAGCACCGGGCAACTCGGCCAGCTCTTTTTCAAAATTTTGAAAACAGAGATCGATACCAAGGGTGGAAGCGTATTCACGGAAGAGTTCTCTGGCGAGTTCTATCTGATCAGCGCTCTGGGCTTGAATCACCATTGTCGTGGCGCAGGCGGGATGCCTGCGGTCCGCACGCAGGGATGCGTTGCGATCCCAAAAACTAAACTCGGCCTGACACCGAAGCATCAGGCCGAGTTGTGCGAGAGCGTAATCATGATCCGGTCGCTATGCTTCGCACCTCATTCAACCTCTCCAAAGCGAGGTGAGGAGCCGCTTCCGGTACTGAAACTAAGCGGTGAAGGAAGAGCCGCAGCCGCAGCTACCGGTCGCGTTCGGATTGGTGAACGTAAAGCCCGAACCCATCATGTTCGTCACATAGTCGATCTCGAACGCCGTTCAGATACTGCGCGCTGAACATGTCGACGAACAGGCGCACGCCTTTTTCGTCCAGGATGAAATCGCCCTGCCGCGAATTCCTCTTCGATATTCAAACTATACTGAAAACCTGAACAACCGCCCGGCACAACGCGCACGCGCAGTCCTGCGGTTTCGGGCAAGCCTTCTTCGCTTGCTATGAACTTCTTAATCTCTGCCGCCGCGGGTTCCGTTACGTTCAAGGTGACGGCCGGCGCGACCGGCGCCGCACCCGGTGCAGGCGTTGTAGTTGCTGGGTTTGCTGACATTTTCGAGTTAACTCCCTGTTTTCAAATCTAAAGAACTGCTGATTAATGAATTCCGTTCTCGGAAGTCATCTTACTGAGATTTCCGCAAAACGACAAGCTCCGGTTTCATCGCCTCGATCGACACCTGGCGAGCTACTTCTTCAGCTACTTTTCGGAACGCTGCGGCTTGCGGCGAGTTCGGCTGCCCGATCACTACCGGCACTCCGGTGTCGCCTCCTTCACGAACTTCAATGCCCATCGGCACCGAGCCCAGGAATGGCACGCCATACTCGTTGGCCAACCTTTCGCCGCCGCCTTCACCGAAGATGTTGTAGCGATTGCCGGTGTCCGGCGCGATGAAGTAACTCATGTTCTCGATGATTCCCAGCACCGGCACGGCGACCGTCTCGAACATGCGCAGCGCGCGGCGCACGTCGATGAGCGCGACTTCCTGCGGAGTCGTCACCAGCACGGCGCCCTGAACCGGCACAAGTTGAGCGAGACTCAACTGCACATCGCCGGTGCCCGGCGGCATGTCGACAATCAAATAATCCAGTTCGCCCCACTTCACGTCTGAAAGAAACTGTTTCACCAATCCATGCAGAATTGGGCCGCGCACAATCAGTGGTTTGTCGCCCGGTTGCAGCACCGCCATGGAAATTAGTTTTACGCCGTAGGCTTCCACCGGAACGAGTTTGTTGACTTCAATTTCCGGTCGAGCATCGCCCGCACCCAACATGATGGGCACGTTGGGGCCATAGACATCAGCGTCCATCAGACCAACGCGCGCGCCGTCCAGGGTCAGCGCCACCGCCAGATTCACGGCCACCGTGGATTTGCCGACGCCACCCTTGCCGGACGAGATGGCAATGATGTTCCTAACGCCAGGGACGGAAACTTTGTCCCCCACGCCTCGGCCTTTGGGCACTTCAGCATCCATGGTCACGTTGACAGACGTGACGCCGGGAATAGCGCTCACAAGTTCGTGAGCCGCGCTCTCCATCTCGCTCTTAACGGGACAGGCGGGCGTCGTGAGCACTATCCGAAAAGAAACATCGCCGCCGTTGATTGCTAAATCCTTTATGAAGCCAAGTGTGACAATATCCTTGTGTAGATCCGGGTCCTTAATTTGGCGCAGTGCATTGAGCACTACGTCACTAGTTAATTGAGACATGCTGAAATTATGCCCAATCGTTTCAATGTTTGTCGACCCACGTGTCAGAAGCCCGACCGTGAGGGAGGGCAATGCTGACCGCCGCTCAACATGAATAAATTGAGAAGCGTCAGGAAAGTTGCGCTCCCTCACGGCCGGGCTTCTGACATCCCGTTGACTCGCATCGGAACTCACATTAATCTCGCGCGAAACCGAGATGACGAGCGAAACTAATATCCCAAGAGAAAATTCGAGTACTCAACGCGCCACCGCGAGTCTTCGTCATTATCGTCTTATTCCGATCATTCTCGGCTTCATCCTCTTGTTTGTTTTCTATATTGACGGTCTTTCCACTAACCCGCCCGGTTTTTACGTTGACGAATCTGCCATTGCCTACAACGCATATTGCATAGCCCAAACCGGGGCGAATGAATTCGGCACGCGCTTTCCGCTGTTCTTTCCGGTTTATACGGGTGCGTGGACGCAATACGCGAATCCGACACAGATTTATTTGCTGGCCCTACCGTTCGCCGTGATCCGGCCCACGGTCTGGCTGGCGCGCGTCGCTGCCGCTTCCTGGGTATTCGGCGCCTGTCTGTTATTGGGGCTGCTGGCGAAAAAAATCACCGGCAAAGAGTCTATCGGATTGCTGGTTGCAGTGATGGCGATTTTCACACCCTGGCTTTTTGATGTCAGCCGGCTCGTAATGGAAACCTTTTTCTATCCGATGGCCCTGGCGCTTTTTCTTTTAGCCGTGTTCGCGGCGCAGAAAAAAGAAAGTTGGAGCTGGCTCAACATCCTGGCTATCGCCGCGACGCTGATGCTGCTGACCTACAGTTACACAATCGGCAGGCTGCTTGGGGCAATGTTGGCAGCAGGCTTAATCCTTTTTGCGACTTCGCAAACTCGGTTGACCGGCATCATCAGGACCTGGGTGGTCTACGGACTATCGCTGGTCCCTCTGTTGGTCTACAGGTCGCAGCATCCCGGCGCGTTAACTGAAAGATTCTACCGGGTCTCTTACCTGACTCCGGAAATGCCGTGGAGAATGGCCGCGTCAATGTTTATCAAACGATATCTTGAAGACCTGAGCTTAATTAGCCTGCTTTTGGATGGAGATCGAAACCCGCGCCATCACCTCCAGGGGGCCCTCGGAAGTTTCTTCATCGCAGTCTTCATTTTTGCAATCATGGGTCTGATGATCGTAATCGTCCGTCATTGGCGCGAGGCCTGGTGGCGTTTCGTGATCTTTGGCGCGGCTGCTTCGATTGTGCCCGGCTCGCTTACCTCAGATCAGTTTCATTCTTTACGAATGGTTGGCTATCCGATTTTTCTCTTGCTGTTGGCAGTTCCCGGTCTGGAGTTCTTGCTCGAACAGTATTCGGCCGGTACTTCTGAGACGCAAACCAAATCGCGTCCATTGTCGCTTGAGGCGCGCCGGGTGATCCTTGCGGTTCTTTTGATCGCCGCCAGCGCCGAAGCAATCTATTTTCAATCGGTGTATCGCCGCGAAGGCGACTTGCGCACACGGGATTTCGACTTTGATTACAAAAGGCTCTACGACGCGGCTACGGCGCTGCCGTTCCGGCCGATCTACTTGCGCGACGTAAATTCACCAGCCTATGTCCATGCCTACTGGTATGCATCTGTCGAGGGTCGAGACCGCAAACAGTTTGTTCATCTTGATGAGTACCAACAACCCCCAGCCGGGGCGATTGTAATCGCCTCAGAACCAACCTGTGAAAACTGCCGGGTGATCATGCAGGGCGACGATTATGTTCTGTACGAAGCGTTCTAGTCCTTCGGCCCGCGTGATCAACGAGCAGCCACCTTGTAGATGGTAACGTTATCGTAGTGATGCTCACTGTCTTCGAACACCCTCTCAAAGTGTTGTTGATAAACTGATTCGTTAAGCTCCTTGATTGTATTATTGTGCCGGACCCCATCATCGATAGCCACAAAGGCGATGTGATTGTCAGCCAATAAGCGATTGAGTTTCGCAAAGTCTTTCTCTTCAAACATCGAGTGATAATCGCGCTCCCGCGCAGCGAGATCATAGCCGGCAGTCCACGCGAATAAGGTGTTGCCGAAAAAGATCTTGCGACCGGCAAAGAGGATCGGATGAGTGAGCAACTGGTGGGTCAGGAAGACGTCTGAGGGCTTCGTGTGATTGACGACCCACTGCGTCAAGCGGTCATTCTCGAAAGGAATCGTTATGGCGGCGTCGTTGTGAATCGGCATTAGATCAATTACTCCTCCCAACGTCACGCCGACCGCCAGCACAATTGCAAGCGCGATACCCACAATCCTCTTCCGGCTGATGCGCCAGAGTGCATATCCGGCATAAAGATTCGCAATGGTCGCCCAGATATTGAGCAGTTTGTGGTTATTAAAGATATCCGGACTGAGCTGGAGAATGAAGACAACCACCAGCAAACTCATCAAAGCAATCATCAATCGTCTTTGGAAGTCAGAGGCAAAAATCAGCGCAATCACAATCAGCAGCCACTTCAGGCCGAACATCCAGCCCAGATACTTAATGACCAGCCAAAGGGTTGCGTGATCCAACGTATATCCGAAATGAAATATCGGTGCGTGAGTTACATTTCCCGAGCGAAGTAACAGCACCTGCGGGAGCCCGACCACGATTGCCGCGCCGATTAGACATGCCGTGTACAACCTGTAAGGCAAGAGCAGAAAAGCGACTCCAAAGATTAACAGCGCCGAAATGAAGACGGGACTATTCCAGTAGGGAAGGAGGCCGATTAAGACTCCGGAAAAAATGAAAGCCGCAAGATCTCCGGGCAGAATTCTCGTAGCCGAAGCGGAGCCGGGATCATTGGTTGTGGAAACGCCATTGGCTTGCTGGAGTTCCGGGTTCAACTCTTTCCCGGAATCGACGCGCCGGCGATAGCGGCTAATCGCAAATATCATTACCGCAAGAAGGATTCCGATCCCGCTGATCAGGTGTCGCTGATAGGCGTAAACATTGGCCGACAGCGCGCCCCAGCCTTCGCCGCGAAACGGATAACCTGACGGCAAAAAGTCGGTCGCGTGCCAAGCTGAAGCAACCGCGGCTGCAAAGCTGGGTTGCGATTTGAGAAAAGGCAGATAAGCAAGAGAGCTGGTGAAAAAGAAAAGACAGGCAGCAATTCGACCCGCCGCGCGCGAATCGAATAAGACCTCGCCTAAGGTCATGATCAAGACGAGCAGCGCCAGCAGTGTCAGGATGCTGAGAATGTTCACGCTCCATACAGGATTGAGTCCCAGAAATTCGAGGTTTGCTGCCTGAAACCAAAAGAGAAAATGATAGTGAATCATTTCTCCGGGAAAGAAAGGGTGTTGCGTAGGAAAGTTATGTCCCAGGGCGAAGCTCTGCACCAGAGACATGTTCGCGCCAAAGTCGCTCCAGGCTTTGATGGCGATTTGAAACTGGCCATTCCTGAAGTTCAACGGGGCAAACATCAGCCAGCAGGCAAAGATCAGGAAAACACCGAGCAGGGCATAGTCCCACCGGACCGTGGTGGTGGGGCTTGAGTGAAGGGACAAGTCCGGCACAGACTGACGCGGCACCTTGTAGAAAACAAGTCCGGCAACTATCAGGAAAATGACATTCCCCGAGATCAAAGGGTTCCAGGATGAGGAGAAGACCAATGCTCCCAGGTAGGTAATCCAGCTACTCAGCAACAAACCGACGAGAAACGAAGTCGCGAGACGATGTTGAATTGATGTGAATTGATAGAAACGTTGACAGATGCGTTGGCCGAAATAGGTGATGAGCAATAACCAGAGAACTCCCAGCATAGCCACTCTTCCCGATTTGGTGCTTGCGATTTAAGACTGCCCACGACTAAGACCCAGGCGGGCAAGCTTGTAGAAGTAGGCGTGAGTATAACAGCAGCATCTTGTTTCGCTAGTGTCTTAATTTGAGTGAAATTTCAGTAGTGCTCCGTTAGTGTGTGTTGCTGAGATAATAGTGTTGCCAAGCAAGGAAGCCTACAACCGTCGCGAATCGTTTACGGATGTTTATATCAACAAGCCGCTCCAACGACCCTCAATCATTTTGAGTCCATCGGGCTATAAATATTTCGTCCCTATGGGACTAAGGCCGTTCTCTCAAGCTATTTTCTTATCGCGCACAACAGCAACACACTAATCGAACACTACCGAAGTTTTCAATTCTTATGACCGCGAAGCGGTGGCGCCGACCGGCTCTACGCTATACTGGGGCGCTTAGAATTCAGGTGGAATGTGATTGCGTCACCACGAGCGGGTAGAGAATTTATCTACGCAGAGAAATGATTTATTTCGACAACAACGCCACTACGGCCGTCGCTCCGGAGGTTTTCGAAGCGATGCGGCCCTATCTGACAGAACACTACGGTAATCCATCGTCCGCCCATGCGTTAGGCCGCCCCGCCAGACGCGCAGTAGAGAAAGCCCGCGAACAAGTCGCCGCCTTGTTGGGCGCGAGCGATCCTCGCGAGATCGTTTTCACTTCATGCGGTTCTGAATCCGACAATTGGGCCATCGGCGGATTTCTGGAGCAGAACCCGGCGCGTCGTCACATCATCACGACTCGCGTCGAGCACGAAGCCGTCCGCAATCTTTGTGAGCATCTGTCGGATATCGGTTGCGAAGTAACCTGGCTGGAAGTTGATCGCAACGGCGAGCTTGATTTGGATGACCTGCGCCGGGCCCTGCGCCGCGACACGGGAATTGTCTCGGTGATGATGGCGAACAACGAAACCGGCGTCCTCCTTCCCATCGAAGAGATCGGTGGCATGGTGCGCGAAAACTCTGATGCGGTCTTTCACGTCGATGGCGTCCAGGCCGTCGGCAAGATCCCCATCGACCTGAAAGAGTGGCCCGTTGATCTATTCGCTGTCTCGGGCCACAAGTTTCACGCGCCGAAAGGCATCGGAGTTCTTTACGTGCGCCGGGGAATCGCCCTGCCGCCGTTCGTCATTGGCGGCGGCCAGGAGCAGGGGCGGCGCTCAGGGACCGAAGCTGTGGCGCAGATTGTCGCGCTCGGCCGCGCCAGCGAACTCGCCCAGCAATTCGATGGTCATGCGAAAGTGCGGGAATTAAGAGATCATCTTGAGGATGAAATCCTTGCGAAGTTCTCGTTCGCCAGCATTAACGGAACGCCGGATCGAAACAAACGCCTCCCGAACACTGCAAATATTTCTTTCGCGGGCTTTGAAGGCGAGGCCATCCTCGCCCAGCTTGATGCGGCCGGAATTTGCGTTTCCACCGGATCAGCGTGCAATGCGGAATCGCAGAAAATCTCCGCAGTCTTGCAGGCGATGAGAATTCCTTTAGAAGTTGCGCGCGGCTCGATCCGCTTTTCCCTGGGCCGCTACAACACACCCGAAGAGATTGAACAAGTGCTGTCAACCCTGGCGGAAATCCTGCCCCCGGCGCATTAGCCCGACCGTAGGGAGGGCCAATGCCCCGCTCTCTGCGCAGATTAGTCGCAACGTCAAATTTCGCTTGAGATTCGACCTTTAAAAACGGATGGAAAACAGCATCATTTCGGCATAAAATCTTTCTTGTTTCCGAACCGCCAGGACCTTCAGATCGTATAAAATCCTGACATCGTCTCGGAAAATTTCGTCAGCCAAACCGACCGTCAGGGGGAACCACATGAGCGCCGTCATGCCAGCCACAAATCCGGATCTTCGCAGCGAATTACTGAACTGGAGAGAGCGATTAGAAGCAGTCGCCCACGAATCGCCAAGCAACTTTGAATTGAATGGACTAATGAGAGAAGTGCAGAGCGCCATTGAGCGTCTGACAACTCCGGAATCGTATGGTGTGTGCCAGGTTTGTCACGATTTGATTGGCCAGGCCGCGATGAACGCCGACCCGCTGGCCAAAACTTGTCTCAGTTGTCTAACGCCGCAACAGATATCCGAACTCGAAGACGATCTCGAGCGCGCCTGGCTCATTCAGGGAGAGTTCCTCCCTAAGCAAAACTTGAAATTCAATGGTTGGGAAGTCTCTTACCACTATCAACCGGCGGGTCCCGTGAGCGGCGATTACTGCGATCTGGTGAGCACCGACGATGGCGATCTCTATTTCATGATCGGTGACGTGTCAGGCAAAGGCGTGGCAGCTTCACTATTGATGTCGCGGCTCCACGCCATCTTTCGCAGCTTGATTGGCGCAGGATCGACGGTCAGCGATTTGGTGGCGCGGGCGAATCATTTATTTGCGGACACCACGATGCGGCCGTACTACGCGACGCTGGTTTGCGGAGTAGCAAAAACAACCGGTGAGGTTGAGATTTGTAATGCCGGCCACTGTCCGCCGCTGCATCTTCACAACGGAGTCATCGTACCGCTGCCGGCCACCGGCTTACCCGTGGGGATGTTCTGTCAGGAAAGTTACGATTCGACCAGCATCAAACTCGAGAAAGGTGACCGCCTGCTGCTGTACACGGATGGCGTGTCAGAAACGCGAGACCTTTCGGGTACCGAGTACGGCGACTCGTGCCTGACTTCAATACTGCAGGCCAGTCACGATCTGCCGGCAGCCGCATTGGTGACCAGATTGGTCGAGGATGTGCGCGGATTCGCGGCATCGCCACACACCGTAGACGATATGACCGTCATGGCGATCGAGATGGTCGGTCACTAAAGGCCCCCGCACGAGTCCGGGCTTCATCACGTCGGCGGCGCACGGCGTGTTGCTCCAGTGGCTCTGTCACGCTAATGCGCGGTAAGTCTTTGACTTAACGGAAGACCTTTTTCCTAAAAAGGGTCCGGTCTAAGACCTTAACGTGAGCGGGGAGTCGCCACGGCAAGTTGAAGACTCGCCGCGCATCTGAGTGGCAAAGCCATGGCGAAAGGTCAGATCGCGTCTTCGGATTAAAGCATTCCTACCCTCCCTTCTCAGTGCGTCACCTATTCTATTGCCCTCACTTACAGCTCCCTTTGGCGCCCGGCAGACATAACCATGGAACAGTGTGTTCCGGGTCACATCGATTGCCCTTTCGTGTGGTAAACTCGCCTTCCACGCCCACCGGGACGTTCTGGCCAGACCGCCTCGATCGTGGTACAAATGCCGGGCGGCAAGCATTGATCCTGGCGACTGTCGATGACTCAATTACCCCATGCGTGTGAACAAAAAGTAAACGTCCTTTCGACCGACGACTACGTCGTGGTCTCGCCCTTTACGCCCTTGTCGCAGGCAATTGAAGCCATGAAGAGCGACGAAGGCGGATGCGTCATCGTCTCAGACGACGGACGCGTGGCCGGCATCTTCACGGAACGTGATCTGCTGATGAAGATCCTCGGCCGTGAGATCGACCTGGAATCGCCGATCAAGTTGTGGATGCAGCCGAACGTGGAGACCCTGACGCGGGAAGCAACCATTGGCGAAGCCGTGCGTCTCATGAATGAGAGAAGTTTTCGGAATATTCCGCTCGTAAAGGACGGCGAGCTGAATGGGTCAATTTCGGTTTTTGACATCATCACCTATCTCGCAGAGTGTTATCCCAAGACGACAATGAATCTGCCGCCGCTGGCCCGGCAGATAATGGATACGGTCGATGGAGGATAAAACAATTTTCGATTTTTGATTTGCGATCGCCGATTATCAACGAGTCGCCGAAAATGCAATCGCAAATCCAAAGTCTAAAATCCAAAATGGAGCATTCATGAGCGCAGTCTTAGAACCACCGGTCGAAACAATCGGCAAGCATCTGGAAGAGCTGGATACGGTCACCATCAGGTTTGCTGGAGATTCCGGCGACGGCATGCAGTTGACCGGAACGCAGTTCACTAACACCTCGGCCATCGTCGGTAACGACATCTCAACATTGCCGGACTTTCCGGCTGAGATCCGCGCTCCCGCGGGCAGCCTGCCGGGCGTCAGCGGTTTCCAACTCAACTTTTCGAGTCATGACATTCACACGCCGGGCGATCAGGCCAATGTGCTGGTGGCAATGAATCCCGCCGCCTTGAAGGTGAACCTGGCCGACCTTGAAGATGCCGGCACTATCATTGTTAACACCGATGAATTCACCAAAGAGAATCTCGAGCGCGCGGCTTACGCGTCGAATCCGCTCGAGGACGGCTCGCTGACTGGCTTTCGCGTCCACCAGTTGCCCATCTCGACGCTCAACATGAACGCGCTCAAGGGAAACGTTGAGTTGTCGCGTAAAGAGATGTCGCGCTGCAAAAACTTTTTTGCCCTCGGCGTGCTCTATTGGCTCTATGACCGCCCGCTCGATCCAACGCTGAATTGGATTCGGGCCAAGTTCAAGAAAAACCCTGAGCTGGCCAAGGCCAACGAAGTGACCTTGAAGACCGGGTATAACTTCGCGGAAACAACCGAAGTTTTCACCACGCACTACACCGTGAAGAAGGCCGTGATTGCGCCCGGCCGTTACCGGAAGATCACTGGCAACGAAGCCACCGCCATCGGTTTTGTGACGGCGGCCGAACTGGTCGGCAGGCCTTTGTTCTACGGCTCGTATCCGATTACCCCGGCGTCGGAAATTTTGCATGAGTTGGCGCGCCACAAAAACTTTGGCGTGAAAACTTTTCAGGCCGAAGATGAGATTGCCGCCGTATGCGCGGCCATCGGCGCCAGCTTTGCGGGCCATGTCGGTCTGACCGGCACTTCCGGTCCGGGTGTGGCCCTGAAGCAGGAGGCTATCGGACTCGCGGTGATGACTGAGTTACCGCTCGTGATCGTTAACGTTCAACGCGGAGGTCCTTCAACCGGCCTGCCGACGAAAACCGAGCAAGCAGATCTCTTCCAGGCGGTATGGGGCCGCAACGGCGAGTGTCCCGCGATTGTGATCGCGCCGTCGACACCAGCAGATTGTTTCACCATGGCCATCGAAGCCGTGCGCCTTGCTTTCAAATACATGGTGCCCGTCTTTTATTTGTCGGATGGGTATTTAGCCAACGGCGCTGAGCCATGGGCGGTGCCCGACCTACAGAAGCTGGAGAGAATCCCGGTTACCTTTGCCAGCGATCCAAACAACTTCATGCCTTACGCGCGTGATGAAGTCACGTTGGCGCGGCCGTGGGCGCTTCCGGGCACGCCGGGATTGGAGCACCGCATCGGCGGCATTGAGAAGCAGAACATCACCGGTAATGTGAATTACGATCCTGAGAACCACCATTTGATGGTGAAACTGCGCCAGGAAAAAGTTGATCGCGCCGCCGCGGATATTCCGCTCGTCGAAGTCTTTGGCGACCGGACGGGCAAGGTCCTGGTGCTTGGCTGGGGCTCAACTTACGGATCGATTACCACCGCGGTCGAGAAGTTGCGAAGCGAGGGCAAGAGCGTGTCCAGCGCGCATCTCCGTCACTTGAATCCGTTCCCAGGAAACCTGGGCGAAGTGCTCTCCGGATTCGAAACCGTCATCATTCCGGAGATGAACCTCGGACAACTCTGCACGATGATTCGCGCCAAGTATCTGATCGACGCAATCCCCTTCTCGAAGGTCAAGGGGCGGCCCTTCCAGATTCGCGAGATCATCCGCAAGGTTGAGGAGTATTTGTAGGATGCCATGAGTAACTTTGATATCGAGATTACCGAACTGGCGAGATTTGCTTCCGGCTTGGAAGCGCCGGTATTGCAACCGTAAGGAGATCTTCTCAATACTTTGATGGCGACGTCTTATCCAGTTGGAGATTCTCGATCAGTAGTTGAATTGTACGACGAAGCGCTTCGCTACTTTATGGGACAAGGAAGTCTTAACCGCACCCTGGCGCACCTCGTGGCAAACCTGAAGGAGCATGAAATCGACTATCTGGTCGTCGGCGCAGTAGCACTTTTGGCGCACGGTTATCCACGCCTAACCGAAGACATCGATCTAGTTCTGACGACCGAAGGGTTGAACAAGTTTCACGAACGGCTGGTCGGACTCGGATACGCGCCGGCTTTTCCTGGAGCGAGGAAAATGCTGCGCTCAACCAGAGATGGGGTTAGGATCGACGTAATTGCGGCTGGCGAGTATCCGGGTGACGGCAAGCCAAAGCCGGTTAGTTTTCCCAAGCCCACCGAGTCGTCAGTTGAAATCGACGGCGTTAATTTTCCGACGCTCGAAAAATTGATCGAACTGAAACTCGCTTCAGGGATGACAGCTCCGGATCGACTGAAGGATCTGGCAGACGTGCAAGAGTTGATCAAGGTTCGAGGTTTGTCGGCTGATTATGCCGGGGAGCTCAATCCATACGTGCGAGCCAAGTTTTTGGAATTAGTAGAAGCCGTCGAAATCGGCAGACGCAATCATATTGAGGAGTAGTTCATGAACACACAAGGTAACGGTTCAGGTAACGGACACAAAAACGCGGTGGACACTTCCGTGTCCGCCGAAAGCGAAAGCGGATCCTCGCAGTTTCACGTGGCGCCGCCGCCGGGCGAGTTGACGAAGAAAGATTTCGTCTCCAACCAGGAGGTGCGCTGGTGTCCGGGCTGTGGCGACTACGCCATCCTGAACAACGTGCAGAAGGTCATGCCTGAGCTGGGCATCCCACGTGAAAAGACGGTCTTCGTTTCCGGCATCGGGTGTTCGTCACGCTTTCCGTATTACATGAACACTTACGGCTTTCATAGCATTCACGGCCGAGCTCCCGCGATCGCCACGGGGATTAAGACAGCTAATCCGGAACTGAGTGTTTGGGTGATCACCGGCGATGGCGATGCTCTTTCCATCGGCGGCAACCACTTCATGCACGCACTGCGTCGCAATCTCGACATTAACTACATTCTTTTCAACAACCGGATTTACGGATTGACCAAAGGACAATACAGTCCGACTTCGGTGTTTGGTCAGCGCACGAAGTCGACGCCCATGGGCGTCATCGACTATCCGGTGAATCCGCTCTCGCTGGCGATCGCGAGCGAAGCCACTTTTGTGGCGCGCTCGATCGACATCGACGTCAAGCATCTCGGAGTAATGGTGGAAGCCGCGGCGAGACACAAAGGGATTTCCTTCCTCGAGGTCTATCAGAACTGCAACATCTTCAATGATGGGGCCTTTGATTATTTTGCCGAGCGCAGCGTCCGCCAGGACAACGTGCTCTATCTCGAGGACGGCAAACCAATGATCTTCGGCAAGGATCGCAATAAAGGCATTCGCATGAATGGCGCGCATCCTGAGGTCGTCACCATCGGCGAAAATGGAATCACCGAAGCCGATATCCTGGTCCATAACATCAACCTGCAGGATCCTTCGGTCGCTTTCATGCTGGCGCGCATGGAGCAACCCGCCTTTCCGCAACCGGTCGGTGTTTTCCGCGCTGTCGATCGACCCAGCTACGATCAGATGATGACCGAGCAGATCGAGACGGCGATCGCTAAATCAGGTCCGGGAACGTTGGAAAAACTGATTTATAGCGGCGACATGTGGACCGTGGAATAAGTTGTTCGGAGTTCCGCCTTTAGGCGGGGATCTATCCGTAATGCGCCCGCCTAAAGGCGGAACTCCGAAACAGGAAATCCAAAATGATCTGTCCATCCTGCGGCTATGACAACATCGAAGGCGTCGATCGCTGTGACGAGTGCATGACGCCGCTGCGGCAACTGGACGTTCCGCAAATCGATACTACTGTCGGCCTGGCGCGCTCGGCAATGCAAAACGATCTCCGCCAGCTCGGACAGGAATTTCTCGGCGTCTCGCCTGATGCTCCCGTCAGCGAAGTCATCCAGAAAATGCAGCAGGCCCAGCTCGGCTGTGCGCTGGTTCTGAGCGAAGGCAAACTCGTAGGAATTTTTACTGAGCGTGATCTGCTTAAGAAACTGACGGGCAAGGTGGCCTCAGCGCCTACCACCGCGGTGAAAGAACTAATGAGTCCGGATCCCGAAGTCCTCCGCGAGACCGATTCAATTGCAACCGCCTTAAACAAGATGTCCATGGGCCGCTATCGTCACATCCCGGTGATAAAAGCGGACGGCTCGTACAGCGTGACCTCGATCAAACACGTTTTGAATTACCTCGCCCGGGAACAATGGTGACCTGCGGCTTTGCCGCCCGATGTGCGGGCCGAGCAATCCCTCGCCGTCTCACGCGTTAGCGATCATCTTTCGAAAATGACCAGGAATATTTCTTGCCCTTAGTGTCAGTCGCGGTTCCGCTCATCTTCCGGCCATCAGCCGAAAGTGAACCGCTATTGGTACCCAGATTCCAATAACCATCGCCTTCGAGCAAACGATTTTCTATGAGGGTAACGTGCCCGCTGACGGAGTCTATTTGAAGCTCAACTTCGATTTTGATCTTCACCGATGCCGAGATAAATTCCGTCCCTTGGTAAGAATCATCTTCGCTGCTGTTGATTACGAGAGTGGCCGGATCCCCATCGGTAATTCCCTGCCAGGTACCCGCGAGATCCAACTTTCTCGGCGTGGGGGTGCTTTCCGGAGTGGTTTGAGGAGGATCACTGGACCTGGATACGGCCGGCGAAAGGTTAGAGTTGCGGCTCCCGAGCCACATGATGAGGCTCAAAGCGACGATGCCTCCGGCAATCAAGACCAGAACCAACGCAATGCTCACTACGATCCAGCGATTGCTCGTGCTCTGAGTGCGCGGTCCGGTGTCGCCGGGCAGAGTTCCATAAACGGGCGGGAAGTTCTGCATTGTCGGCTGCTGGGACGACGGAACGGTATCGGCGCTACGAACCGGCGAAGGCAGGACTTCAGTGATTGCCGGGTCCCTTCTCTTGAAGGACTGGTCTGCATTGGGGTCGAATGGCGCGGAGAGGACTGAGCCGTCAACCAGGCAAAACGCCAGGGTGTCATCCGGATAGGTACGCTTACAGGTCGGGCAGCTCTTCATGTCGCACCTCGCGCGGTCTATATAACTTGATGAATGAAAAGAGGCAAGGGGGAAGTAAGCGATCTGAGAATGCTGAGATTGAAAACCGCTTTGCGGAAACAAACTGACTCATGAAGATGGCTTTGCCACTCTGATGCGCGGCAAGTCTGGGACTTGCCGGCGGCGAACCGTCTTTCTCGACACTGGTCTCCGACCCGGTCACGGTCACAGACCGTCAGATATAGGGGCAACTAAACGGCAAGTCGGAGACTCGCCGCGCACCAGAGTGGCAAAGCCATTGGGAAACGTCACATCGCTCCCGAACCGGAGCTAACACGCGTCGCCTATCTGATCGTAAACTTCCTTCCAGCGTCCGCCAACTTTTTTGAAAATCACGTAAGCGTACCCGTCAAAGCCGCCCTGCGTTGCGAAGACTTCGCCGACGCCATCGCCATCCAGATCGAGATGATCCACAAGATCGATGCTTGAGAGAAACCCTTCGGGGGGTGGCTGGTAAGCCTGAAACTTAGCCAGGTCCGCGCGCATCGACGCACCCTGCGGTTTCGCAATCAGAAACAGGTCTCTCTCGAACTTGTTTTTCGCCTCCAGCGTAAAACTTCCAATGAATTCGTACTGTCCGTCACCGTCCAGATCAGTCGCCGTTAAGTTCGTTACTTTGATTGAGGCCATCAAGCTCGCCGGCGTGCGACGCTGCCGATAGATACTCTTCATCAAAGTCATTAGCGCCGTGCGCTCGGCTTCAGTTGGCGCTCGCCGCGCGCTTGGGCGTTTGCCAAGCTGGTCTGAATCGGTAGCCAACGCCATTACCTTACCGCCTAGTTTTGCGGACGTGGAAGGCGTTACTTGCGCGTGAATATTGTTGCAGCCTTCATTCCAACCATTAACTTTTACCGCGCCATTTTCGCCGCCGCCGAAAATCAATCGATACGTTTTGCCCTTCGCGAAGTACTTTCCCCCAAAAGCTTTCTGCCGATCCTTCTGCTCGTCGGAATATGGCGCGCGCAATCGCTTCCCATCAACGATAACGACGGCGTCCATCGAGCCTTCTCCGGATTCAGCGGATATAGCAAACACGACGACCGACTTTTTTGGCTGGACTGCGGCAACGCCAATGGCGGCGCAATCAGTTACCAAAATCCTTAATAAAGCGGTTAGAACTATGACGATAACAATTGCCCGACGATCGGCTACAAAGCTACGCATGGTTTCCACGATTCTCTCCTCCTCGATCCGACGGACTAAAGTTGAGACATCATACACAGAGAAGCAAAGTTGGCAACTCGCCTTATCGTCACTATACTCAGAGTGACTTCGCCACTGTCACGATCAAAGTTGCGATTAGATACTTCACAACCCGCAGAGGCTGCGCCTAACGCGCAAGGGTTTCGCTTTGCAATCGTTGCCAGTCGTTGGAACGATGCACTGGTTTCGCGCCTGGTGGAAGGCGCCCTTGAAGCGCTTAAGGAATCGTCAGCCGAAGACGATCACGTCGAGATTTTTCGCGTCCCAGGATCGTTCGAATTACCATTGTGTGCACAGAAAGCGGCTGAATCCGGCAAGTTCGACGCCGTTATCTGCCTGGGTGTGATTATTCGCGGAGAGACTCCGCACTTTGACTATGTCGCTTCGGAAGCGGCGCGCGGCATAACTAATGTGAATCTGAGCACGGGAGTGCCGGCGATGTTCGGAGTGATTACGGCCAACACACCCGAGCAAGCAGCCGCCCGCGCCGGAGTGAAGCAGGACAACAAAGGCTATGAAGCAGCGAGGGCGGCGGTCGAGGTTGTGAATCTTTATCGACAGAATTTCGGTGGCGTTACTTGACGATTTGCACGTTGTGCTTAGTACTTTGTACTTTGATTGCCGATTCAAAGCCCAAAGTCCAAAGTACGAAGATCGGTTTTCTTAGTTATGGGTTCTCGTCGTAAGGCGCGAGAGTGCGCCTTGCAAATGCTCTTTGCGGCCGACGTGGCCGGAACGCCGGGTGATCAACTCGCGCGCACCTTTTGGTCTGAGTTGAGCGACGGCGACTTTGAATCCGGGGCGCAGGAGTTCGCCACCCGCTTGACACTGGGAACATTGGCCCATTTGGAAGAAGTTGACGAACGCATTCGCTCGCGGGCACAGCATTGGCGAATATCCCGCATGGCGCTGGTCGATCGAAACTTGTTGCGGCTGGCCGTCTATGAGTTCCTGCACGAGCCGACGCCCCGCACTGTCACCATCAATGAAGCTCTGGAAATTGCCCGCCGCTTCTCGACCTACGAAGCCACGCAATTCATCAACGGAATTCTCGACGCTATCAAACGCGATCTCGACCGCGATTCGCCCGAAGCCGAAACCAATCACGAAGTGTCTGAGGAACTAAGCCAGGATCCGGAGCCCGAGCTTCCACTGGAATAAAATCTTCAGAGCGATCCGCACCTGCGTTACACTGCTAAACGCCATGACCGAAGAGCAGGCACTCTTTGTCGACGACACGCGCGAGATAATCGAGCGACTGTATCGCGACGTCGAAGAACTGCGAGTAGCGCATTTGGAAGGGCGCCGGCGACGCGAGCTGGCCGCACAAATCTTTCGGCGCATGCACACCTTGAAGGGTTCAGGGGCTTCGCTTGGATTCACGTCGATCAGCGAAATTGCGCACGAGTTCGAAAGCGTGCTAGACGGCGCGCGGCTCGGCCGCATTGAGCTGACTGATTCAGTGCTGGAAACTTTCGAAGCAGCTTTGGATGAGATCGCCGGCGCGCTGGAATCTCACGCATCCACAGAAAACGCCGGCAATGTCGAACGCATCTCGGAACGGCTGGCCGCGATCGCCGCGACCAGCCAACAGCAGGCGGTGATCGCCAGCGGCTTGCGCGAGGCTTTACCGGAAGATGTGGCCCGGACCTTGAGCGAATACGATCTGCAGCACGCGCGCGAAGCAATTCGCGAGGGCGCCAGGCTCTTCACGATTTCTGCTGCCTTTCCCCTGGAAACTTTTGATCATGATTTCCGCAAGCTCAGCCGGTTGCTGGGCGAGAGCGGTGAAGTAATTGCAACCGTGCCAGGCGAAGCCGGCGCGGCTGAGGAAATCAATTTCCGCCTGCTCTATGCGGCGGAGATTCTGTCTGCCGAAACCCTGCGCCGCGCCTCTGCGATGGGTCGCATCGCTCACCAGCAAATAAAAATTGCGTTACCCTCGAACGAACCCGGGACGTCGCCGGGATCGGCGGCGGGCACTCAGGAGTTGGCGCGCGCAGACTCGCCGGTCCGCATCGACCTCCATCAACTCGATGAACTGATCTCGACGGCCAGCGAACTCTTTCGCCAGGTAACCGCTTCGCTGCTGTCGATTGCGGCGCCGGCGAACGCGGACGCGGTCGACACCGGCATCAAAATCCTGCGCGCGCGCTTCGCTGATTTCGAAGAGCGACTAATTAAGTTGCGTCTGGTACCGGTGCGCGAGGTTTTTGAACGGGCAGTGGCGCGCGGCGGCCGCATAACGGCGCGACAGACCGGAAAGAAAGTTGAATTTGTAATCGTAGGCGGCGATGTGGGCATCGAAAAATCGCTGGCCGACATTATCGCCGACCCTTTAGTGCACTTGGTGCGAAACGCAATCACTCACGGGATCGAAGACTCGGGACAACGAGCAGCAGCGGGCAAGGATGCGACCGGCAAAGTCACGTTGGCGGCCTCTAATCACTCAGGCCGCATTCACATCACGGTGAGCGACGATGGTCGCGGAATTGATCTCGAGCGTGTCGTTGCGGCGGCGGCTGAGCACGGCATTGCCAGCGCCGGCCTGTCGCTCGACCAATGCCTCCGTTTAGTCTTTCGTCCCGGCTTTTCCACCTCTCCAGACCTTTCAGAGTTATCAGGCCGTGGCATCGGGCTGGACGTCGTCGATCGGGCGATGGACACTGCGGGCGGCGAGGCGCGCGTGGCTACCGACGCCGGAGTTGGAACTACGTTTGCGATGATCATTCCGTCGGCGCTCTCTCTGATCCGGTGCGTGGTCGTCCAATGCGCGGGGCAACTTTATGCCATCGACGCGGAGTGCGTCGCCAATGCAAACGACAAGCAGATCAGCGGAGAAAATGAACCTGCCGATGCCGGCATCGACGAGTTGCCTGCGCGCAGCCTGAGGTCTCTGCTGGGAGAACCCGATGCCGAGGCGAATGCGGCGACCGCAATCGGGTGGCAAGCGCCGCCATCTTCCCGTGCAAATGGTACGCAACGATATCGCATCGGGGTTGATGCGATTGTCGCCCGCCAGGAAACCCTGGTTCGTGGGCTGGGCCGCCATGCGCCGCGTTGGCCAGGAGTGTGCGGCGCAGCCGAAATGTTTGACGGTAACATCGCCTTGGTGCTTGATCTTGAAGAGCTGATTAGGGATAACTGATCCGATATGACGTTTCCGGCGAGACTTTTGACACGATTCGCGGTTTTCGTTTTGGCGCTGTCGATTCTTAGCGCCGGAATTGTGCGCACGCAGACGCGCACTTACCCTGACAAGATTCGCGGATACAAAGTCGAACGCACAGTCGTCGAAATCAAGAAGCCCGGCAGCAAACCCTCAACCAGCAACAATTCCCCCAGCCAGGGCAACGGAGTGGCACCGGACAACGGCGAAGTCGATCAACTAATTCAGTTTGGCCAGCCCGAACTCGCGCGCGTGACTCCACTGGGCGTCACTTTCTCGGTTCCGATCTTGGTGGCGCCGGTTACGCAAAAAGGTCATGTCGACTTCATGGTTTTCGAGGACATGGTAGTCAACGGGCACCCGGTCGAAGTAGCTGAGTACGAGCGGCCGTTCGATCTGCCTAACAAAGATCGGTTGACTCTGAACGAGCCACTGCGCATTTACATCCACCTGCCGAGTGCGTTCCTGGCGGCGCTGGGTGAATGGTCTGATTCGAAAGAGATGTGGCCGGTGACCGGCCGCGTTTACGTCTTCGGCAAATTCAAGAAAAGCATTCTCGGAATTTCGGGCAGCTTCAAACGGGTGGTGCCCGTCGAGTTGAGTCTTAAGATGCGGAATCCGATGAAGGAGAAATAGAATGAAACGCCAGTAATGCCTTACTTTGCGGTTTTTCTTTGCGACTTTGCGCCTTGGCGTGAGTAACCATATCGTTCACGCAAAGGGCGCAAAGACGCCAAGAACCCCAAAGTCAAAACACGCCCGACACGTCACTTCGGCAGGACGTAAACTTTGGAGATGTCTGTGAAGTAGATTTGTTTCGCATCCGCCGCGAGATACTTCATCCACCCGCCCTCCCCTTGATCGAGTTCACTTGGCTCACCGCCACGCGTCGAGACTCTTCGCAACGCAATCGGTCCGAACGACCCCGTACCCGGCACTTCGTCAAAGTAATAGACATTCTCTCCGCTCAAAAGAAATTCCATCGTGTGGTTAATCGAAGGCGCCAGCTGGGTCACCTCTCCTGACTTTTTGTTGAGTTTCATCAGGGCTGAGTGGCCTCGCGCGTTCATCTGGCAGAAGTAAAAACTGTCGGCGTCCTGCTGCAATCCGAGGCTCGGCTGCCTGGCGGGATTGTGCCAGACGCTAATCACTTCACCTCCCGCCTTCGCAATTTTCATCAAACCAGCTCCGGTCATGAAATAGAGAAAACCGCCGTCCAGACAAAGCCCGGTCGTTGGCGGTTGCGGCGGCGTGAGATGCTTCACTTCTCCACCCCTCTTCGGCGCGTACATGATTGGCTGCGGCGGCGAGCCTTCACCGGTCCAAACCAGCCAGTAGATGTTGTCATCATCCATCGCGAGTTCGTCCGGCTGCGGCGCGTTGGGGATGATCTTCTCACTCGCCCCACCCATCTTCGGCACGCGATAAATATTTCCGCCATCAGACCAGTAAACGTATTTGTCATCCACGGCGAGCGTGGCTTCGGGAATCTGCTTGCCACCTTTGACCAAAACCGTAACCGCACCGTCGCTCAGCGAGATCCGTCTGATGTTGTTCGTGCCTTCATTCATGCTGGCGACCGTGCCGCCCGTGACGAAGTAAACAGCCTCGCCGTCCGCAACGATCTTCGACGGATGATCTTCCTTGTCAGAAAGGACTTTTGCTTTGGCCCATGAGGGCGGATTTGAAAGTTTGGTCGAGCGACAGCCGAGGATTGCGAGGACCAATAATGCCATTGGGGCGCTCGCTTTTAGTAAGCCGGTGATTGGTGAATGCGATCGCATTGGCAGTGACTTATTGCGCCGCGCTACTCAGAGTGGGACAGTTTCCAGCAGCCGCGTTGTTTCTTCCGGACCGTTGCCAACTGTCGTTTTGAGCAGTACAAGGTGCCTCGAAAGCTGCGATTCTAACGCCAGGTTCGCGATTAATATACTCACTCATTCAATCTTATGGCTCTGTCAATCTGATGCGCGGCAAGTCTCCGACTTGCCGGCGGCGACCCTCTTTCTCGACCGGGTCTCCGACCCGCCACGGTCACAGACCGTTATATACGTTAGCAGCTAACGGCAAGTCGAAGACTCGCCGCGCATCAGAGTGGCAAAGCCATTGGGAAAGGTCAGATCGTCTCGCTTGAAGCCTTCCTCATCCTTCATTACGAGCGACCATCTGATCCGCGTTCATTTGCGAAAAACACCTACCTCACGCCCAATCGACTTTCGGATGCATCGTGTGCCAGGCCGTGGCTTTCTCAAATGCCAGCGCCACCCGCAGTGGCGAAGCTTCGTCGTACAAGCCGCCCGTAAACATGATCGCTTGGGGCAGGTGTTGCGCCGGTCCATTGTTCGCCCCGGGCACATCGAGAAAGCCGCAGGGAACACAGACTGCCGGATGACCGGTTAGGTTTGTGATGATTAAGCTCGCACTGCCGGGCGCCGGCGAGACGAACACATCCCATTGCGACATCAGCTTGTCCATCTCACGCATCAACAAGACGCGCGCGCGCTGAGCGCGGAGGTATTCAACCGCGGGCACAAAGCGGTTAGTGCGGAATGAATTCGGCCAGTCGTTCGCGTCCTGTCCTGACAATTGGTTGACCCGGCCGTCGCGTGTGATGTCATCGAAAGCAGTCGCTGCTTCGGCCGTCAAAATGTATCGGATGTTGTTCGTCGGAAATTTTGGCAATTCGATCGGCGTCATCTTTACGCCGGCCTTCTCCAAAGCACTGAGCGCCTCCTGGTACATTACATTGCGCTTCGCCGTTAATTGACGCTGCTGTTCGTTGGCATTGGCAGGCGGCGTTAGCTCGAATTCTGATTTCAGGTAACCAACGCGCAAACGGCTGAGCTGAGCGTCGGGCGCCCAGTTGAACGGCGGATCGTCAACCGTCAAATCGCGATTGTCGCGGCCGTAGATCGCATCGAGTGCGGCCGCGCAATCCTCGACGCCGCGACAGATTGGACCAATCTTGTCCATGGTCCAGCTCAAACCCATGGCGCCATACCGGCTGACGCGGCCGTAGGTTGGACGCAGTCCGGTCACGCCGCATCGCGATGATGGCGAAACGATCGAACCAAGGGTTTCTGTTCCGATCGAAAATCCCACCAAACCGGCGGAGGTGGCCGCGGCCGGACCCGCGGATGAACCGCTCGAGCCAAGTCGATCTTCATTCGGCACCCAGGGATTTCGCGTGACGCCGCCGAACCATTTCGCCCCCTGGGCCAGCGCGCCCATCGAAAGTTTCGCCAACAGCACCGCGCCCGCGTCGCGCAAACGTTCAACGACGGTCGCGTCATAATCAATCACTTGATCGCGATAGGGCTCGGCGCCCCACGTCGTCTTGATTCCTTTGGTGGCAAACAGGTCTTTCGCGCCCCAGGGAATGCCGTGCAACGGCCCCCGATACTTGCCCCGCTTGAGATCGTTATCTGCATCCTGCGCCTGCTTCATCGCCAGATCTTCGGTGAGCGTCACGACGCACAAGAGTTTCGGCCCGTATTTCTTCAGTCGCGCCAGGTACATCTTCGTCAGCTCGACCGAAGAAACTTTTTTGGTTCTGATTAATTCGGCGAGCTGCGGAACCGTGGCGAAGGCCAGATCTTCGACTGACTTGAACTGCGCAGGTTCGTTTCTGCCAAACCTGAACTTTGTTTTGGCCGCGGCACGCTTGATGTGAAACCCAGGCAAGGCTGGATGAAAGACAACCGCCGGCTCGGTATCCAGCGGCACGTCAATCTTCCGCACCACTTCATAGCTGTCGAGCAGCCGGTTCACGCCGGGCAGGGCCATCGTCTCCTGCGGGTCCGTCAATTCAATGCCGATCAGCTTCTCAGCGTTGTGCATCATTTCTTTCGTAAGGCGCATGGGTGTCGCCGACGGACTCGGCCCAGGCGAAGGAGTCGGCGTCGCAGTCTGCGCGAGGGTCTTCAGCGGCGAGTTAGCAGCAGCGACAGCGGCGACGCCGGCAGCCGGAAGGACTTTGACGAAGTTTCGGCGATTGATTGAAGGACGTTTTGATTTTTTCATTGGTGTTTGGAGACTAAAAGTTGCCCTCGCTCACGCTCCGGCTTCTGACACACAACCTCACGGCGTGGTGGCCATAGTCCCCACGCCTTGCTGGCTGGCGGTTCCGTATCTCAACTTCACGACCTTGGCTTTTCCCGTGCGGTAAACCGTGACGATGAAAAGATTGTCGTACTCGCTCTCCGGAATTATTGGGTAGGTCGGTCCGCCGAGCGCGGCAATGATCTCCGGAACAGTGTTGTTATGCCCGGCGATGAGGACAGTTTGTCCCGAATTCTCTGAACGAATTTTCGCCAGCAAATCTGAGGTATTCCTGGAACCAATCACATTCACGCTCAGACCTAACTTGTCAGCCAGGGGCTTTACTGTTTCCTGAGTGCGCTTGTATTGGGTGGCGTAGATTGCCTTGACGCCGGCATCGCCAAACATGCGCACAATCTCTTGCGCGCGCGCCTGGCCGGCCGGACTCAGGTCCACGTCCGGATTGTTCGGATCGATAATCTTTTCCGCATGCCGAACCAGAATCACGGTCGTCACGGGCCGCCGAAATGTGATGTAGTAACCGAAGACAACTACCGCGCCGAGGATGGCAAACAGCATCGAGAACACGACGACAGTCTTGAAGCGCGATTTCGAATCAGGGGTTTCGTCAGCCATCTGTGACTCGATCCAGCAGAACTCCGAAAGGCGTGGCCGCATACAATATCACAAAGTGTCGGAAGCCCGCGCGTAAGAGTGGGCTTGGTAGTTTCTCAGTTTCGACTTTGCGTGACTTTGCGTCTTTGCGTCTTCGCGTGAAAGCTAGTGTCTTGTCCCGGACATTCACGCAAAGACGCAAAGACGCAAAGAAAAACCGCAAAGCAGGAGACCGCCCGGGCGCATATGCATTTGCTCCGCAGTGTTAAGCCGTGCCCTCCCTAACGGTCGGGCTCCCGACATGCGGATGCAAACAGAAACGGAAGGTGCTAACCTATTTACTTAAGCGAATCCGAAAATCTTCATCAAATCACGCCTGAGAATTTGCAGGCACAGAGGGTGATTTCCCTTGGCTCAAGAGCAAACCAAAATAGACTTTTCTGAACTGATTGCCGAGAATTTCGGCGCGAATGCTACGTATGTTGAGACATTGCTCGCGCGTTGGCGCAGCGATCCTTCACTGGTCGATGATTCGTGGCGAACCTATTTCGAGGAGTTAATAGGCGCCAATGGAGACGCCGCCGTCCCGGAAAAACCTGCGGCTGTCAGCTCGCCCGCAGCGAAACCCGCCAAGGCGCGACCGCCCGCGCCGGCGCAATCCCCGAGCAGCGCCGCAACGTCCCAGGCCGGATTCGAGAGAATACCCATTCGCGGCCCGGCGCTGAAGATCGTTGAGAATATGGAGGCGAGTCTCGCCGTTCCCACCGCGACTTCACAGCGACGCATTCCGGTAAAGTTGCTGGATGAAAACCGTCGGCATAATCAATCGTCATCTTGCGGAAAACGGTCAGGGCAAAGCGTCGTTACACACACTTGATCGCTTACGCGCTGCTACGCGCTCTCGAACAGTTCCCACAGATGAATGACGGGTTTGAAGTGATCGACGATCAAGCCGATGCGGGTCAAGCGTCAGTCAGTAAATCTCGGCATCGCTATCGACCTGGAAAAGAAAGACGGCACGCGCTCGCTCCTGGTGCCGAATATCAAGAACGCCAACGCCCTCGGGTTTTCCGACTTTCTCAAGGCTTACGACGATGTCGTTACGCGAGCGCGCGCGGGCAAGCTTCAGATTTCCGATTTTCAGGGCACAACGATCTCGCTAACCAACCCTGGAACACTCGGGACCGTTTCTTCGACGCCGCGTTTGATGGCCGGGCAATCAGTGATCATCGCCACCGGCGCCATCGAATTTCCGGCAGAGTATCAGTCGATCGCTCCGGCGATACTTCCGCAACTCGGCATCAGCAAGGCGCTAACGATTAGCAGCACCTATGATCACCGCATCATTCAGGGCGCCGAGTCGGGCGCGTTTCTCGCGCGCGTGCACGAATTGTTGTTGGGCAAGGAGAAATTCTACGACGAAATCTTTGCTGACCTGGGCATTCCCCACGCGCCGCTGCGCTGGAACGTCGATCGGAATCCGCTTTTCCTCGGCGCGGATCAGATGCACGAACAATCCATCCGTCAGGCGCGCGTGATGGAACTGATAAATGCATACCGCGTGCGCGGCCATTTGATCGCGGACATCGATCCGCTGCATGCGATGCCCTTGCTCTATCATCCGGAGCTGGATATCGAAACTTATGGCCTGACGATTTGGGACCTCGATCGGCTGTTCATCACCGGCGGACTGGGAGGCACCGAAACCGCGACGCTGCGCGAGATCCTCGACATCCTGCAACGCGCGTATTGCGGCAAGGTCGGCACCGAATATCGCCACATTCAAAGCAAGGAAGAAAAACTTTGGCTGCGCGAGCAGATTCGACGCGAATTCGTGCATCCGGAACCCATCGATGCCGAGGTCAAAAAGCGAATCCTCTGGAAGTTGATCTCAGCGGAACAGTTCGAACGCTTTCTCAATACGAAATACCTCGGGACAAAAGCGCTTTTCGATCGAAGGATGCGAGACGATCATCCCTTTGCTCGATCAATTGATCGAGCGTGCCGGGGATCTGGGCATCGAAACAATTACCATGGGTATGGCGCATCGCGGCCGCCTGAATGTGCTCGCGAACGTCATCGGCAATTTCTGTGAACGAATCTTCACCTCATTTGAAGGCTCAATTCACCCGTCGTTCCCGGCCGATGAAGGCGACGTGAAATACCATCAGGGCGCGGAAGGCGAGCGCGAAACGGCCGGCGGCAAGAAAGTCGGTTTGCGACTCTCGCCAAATCCCAGCCATCTCGAAGCAGTCGATCCGGTGGTCGAAGGCATGACGCGCGCAATGCAGGACGCCATGGCCAAGAGCGAAGTGAGCACACGACGAGGCCACGCAACCGAGCGCTGCCGGTGCTGCTGCACGGCGACGCCGCTTTCGCCGGCCAGGGCATCGTGATGGAGACGTTGCAGCTGGCGCAGCTTCACGGCTATCGCACGGGTGGGACGATTCACATCATCATCAATAATCAGATCGGCTTTACTACTTCGCCCGAAGTCGGGCCGCTCCTCGATCTACTCGACCGACGTCGCCCGCATGACCCAGCTGCCTATCTTTCACATCAATGGAGACGATCCCGAAGCGGCTTATCGCACCATGCGCATCGCGCTCGATTACCGGCAGAAGTATCAGAAGGACGTCGTGCTGGATGTAGTCGGTTTTCGCCGTTTGGGCCACAACGAAACCGACGAGCCGAGCTACACGCAGCCGCTGATGTATCAACGCGTGAAAGAACATCCGGGCGTGCGCACCGTTTATGCCAGGCGGCTCGTCAAAGAAGGTCGTGTTGGACGAGGCGGCCGCGAACGAACTGATCGCCGAGCGGATACGGCGATATGAAGAAGCGCAGGCGCGGGCGAAGAAAGTCGCCGCCGAACAGAAGTCGATCGGCGTGACCGTCGAACCGGCAGTTGCTGAAATTGACGGCTCTGAGATAATTGAAACACCGGTTTCGGGCGAGGCCGTCAAGCGGATTACACAACAAATCTCCGTCGTGCCTGAAGGCTTCAGTCTGAATCCCAAGATGGTCAGCCAACTGGCGCGCCGCGCGAAGATGGGCGACGGCACACTCCCGCTTGACTGGGCGTTCGCTGAAGCGATGGCGTTTGGCTCACTCGCTCTCGAAGGCACGCGCGTGCGCCTGAGCGGTCAGGATTCCGGACGCGGCACTTTCAGCCAGCGTCATGCGGTCCTTTACGATACGCAAACCGGACAAGCGTGGGCGCCACTGTCTGAATTGCGCTCTGAGGAAAAGACTCGCGGGCGCTTTGAAGTTTTCGACAGTTCGCTTTCCGAAGCTGGCGTGCTCGGCTTCGAATATGGCTATTCGGTAATCGCTGAAGCAGCGCTGGTGATGTGGGAAGCGCAGTTCGGCGATTTCAATAACGTCGCGCAATCGATCATCGATCAGTATGTCACCGCGAGCGAGGACAAATGGAAACAGACTTCGCGGCTGACGATGCTGCTGCCGCATGGTTATGAGGGCCAGGGCCCGGAGCATTCCAGCGCGCGCCTCGAGCGTTTTCTGCAACTGTGCGCCGCCAACAATCTTTGCGTCTGCTTACCCGACCACGCCGGCCCAGTATTTCCATCTGTTACGCCGTCAGGTTCGGGAGGGCTTTGAGCGACCGCTGATTGTAATGACGCCGAAGAGCTTGCTGCGGCTACCCGCGGCCGCTTCATCGATCGATGAATTGACCAGCGGCGGATTCCAACCGCTGATCGACGATGCGGAGTTAAGTGATCCGCGCGCGGTCCGGCGCGTTGTCTTCTGCAGCGGCAAAGTCTTTTATGATCTGGTCGAAGCTCGAAAGAAGCTCGTGTCAGAACCCGGAGCGGTAGCGACGGGATCAATACGTGACGCTGGTGATGATGTCGCCATCATTCGCCTCGAACAGTTTTATCCATTCCCGTTGGCAGCCGTTAAGGAAGCAATCGCGAAATACCCGAACTCCAAAGAGCTCATTTGGTGCCAGGAAGAGCCAAAGAACATGGGCGCCTGGACTTTCGTGGAAGGGAAATTCGAGGATCTGGTACCCGGCGGCGATCGTCTGCGTTACGTCGGCCGCGCCGAATCACCAAGTCCGGCGACTGGCAGCTATGCGGTTCACTTGAAAGAGCAGGAAGAACTGGTGCGGAAAAGCGCTGACAATCGAATAGCGTGTCAGAAGCCCGACCGTTAGGGAGGGTTGGATTCGTGTCAGTACCCGGAGCGGTAGCGACGGGATCAAGTGAGTTTGCTAAGAGTTCGGGTGATCCGCTCGCTACCGCTCGCGGTTCTGACACTACCTCCGCAGGACCAGCGCGATGATCGCCGAAAAGACTGCTCCAAACAGCGCAAAGCCGATTGAGACTCCCGCGAAGGCCTTCACGTAACTAGTCTCGCCTTCCTGTTGCATTATCTTCGGACCGGCCAGGGCCAGCAGAAAAACGAAATACAGGCTGGTAAGCAACGCGTATGTGATGACGATCGAGATACCGGTTAAGAACCCATCGCCAAAGGTCAGCTTGTTGCCATTTGCCTGACGTTTCTCTTTGATTCCCATCATCAATCCAACGATCGCGCTGAAGTTAAAGATGGCTACATCGGCAAACTGGGCGCTCGGTCCCTGGAGGTGCAGCACGAGATGCTTGAGCGCGACCCACGCGGCAATGACCAACGTCACTGCAATTCCGTATTTGAGGGCAATCTTCAAGATCACTCCTCGGGACCATCGCGCACAACGCTCACGATTTGCTCAATCGGTGCGCCATAGATTCGCTCAAATAAGCGTCGGTTGAATTCGTTCGGAGAAAGGTCTTCCGGCAAAGACGAAATCACAATGGCCCGCGCCGCATCAAATGATCGAATACCGCTCAGGAACCGCTCTTCGCCTGAGCGTGCCATGATCATTTCGAGTAGCTTGCGGTCGACCTCGATTGGCGTGTCATTCATTGAGGCATTCTTTCAGCAAGTCATTAAGTCCCAGCTCTTGCGTCCAATGTCCCAGATACGCAGCATCATAGCCTGAAGCTAGCAGATTCCTTACGTCCCGAAGCTGAAACTCTGAGTGGGAATCGCTGGCCCAATACAGTTTGGAGATAATTAGATCCTCCTTACTGACAATCCACACCTTAACACCTTGAATTGCGACTTCACGACGCCTTTCGAATTCGAGGCGGCGATATTCGGTGCTCTTTCTGACGATGAAATCGACTTTGATAAAAGCTTCATTGTTAATGACGTTGAAAAGCGACTCGTTGGTAACCGCTCTAAAAACCGCGTTGCGATCAACATAGTAATCACGCTCAAATAGTGCCGTGAACATGTCGACGTCCCTGGGTCTGAGCGCCACCACCACGTCAATATCCTGGGTCATGCGGGGCCGAGCATAGTAGTTCATCGCCGCAGAGCCAGTTAGCATGTACTTGACGCCAGCTTTCTCAAACTTATCAGCAATATCCCGTATTACATCAAGTTCGTTTTGCATTGGTCTAAATTGGCTTATACACCGTTTCACCATTCGTTGCCAGCACTCCAACTTTGACAGCACGCCAACTTTGACCGCAAACATCGGATAGATGACGACAGTAGTTTCCTTCTATTATCCCTTCATCAAATCTCAAAGAGGTGAAGTAAGATGTTGCAAACAATAACCACGACAATGCCGAACGTGATGAACAATCCGGAGCTCTGGGATGCGGTCCTCAATCGCGATGCGTCGCGCGACGGCAGTTTTGTTTTCGCGGTGCGCTCGACGGGAATCTACTGCCGGCCATCGTGCCCTGCGCGTCGGCCCCGTCGCGAGCAAGTAACGTTTTTCCAGGTGCCGGAAGCCGCCGAACGTGAGGGCTTTCGCGCGTGCAAACGTTGTTCGCCGCGCCGTGCCAAATCATCCGACCCGCGCGTCGATCTGGTGCGCCGAATTTGTCATGCGATCGACGAGCATGACGAAGAACCACAAACGTTGCGGACGCTCAGCGAGCAGACAGGAGTCAGTGCGCATCATCTGCAACGCACTTTCAAAGAAGTGATGGGCATCAGTCCGCGCCAGTATGCCGAGTCGCAACGCTTGCGAAAGTTCAAGGCGAACGTGAAAAGTGGCTCGTCGGTGACCGAGGCCATGTACGACGCCGGTTATGGCTCAAGCCGTGCGCTCTATGAAAAGTCCTCCGCGCAGTTGGGAATGACTCCCGCAACCTATGGCCGTGGCGGTAAAGGCATGCGAATCGTTTACACAATCGCCGGCTCACCGTTGGGGCGTTTGCTGGTGGCGGCGACGGAGCGCGGCGTATGCTCGGTCTCTCTGGGCGACTCGGATGCAGAATTAGCTGCGAAACTGTTTGCCGAATATCCCGCGGCCGCGATCGATCGCAAAGACACAAAGATTAGTCCCACGCTCAATCTTTGGTTAAATAAGATTCTCGAAAGTCTGAATGGCAAGACGACACGAATCGACTTGCCGCTGGACATTCAAGCGACGTCGTTTCAATGGCGAGTATGGGAAGAGCTGCGGCGGATTCCGTTTGGCGCGACTCGTTCATACCAGGAGATCGCACAAGCGATCGGCAAACCGACGGCAGTGCGCGCCGTGGCGCGCGCGTGCGCCAGCAATCATGCGGCGCTGGTCATTCCCTGTCATCGAGTGATTCGCGAAGACAAGAGCCTGGGCGGTTATCGCTGGGGATTAGAGCGAAAAGAGAAACTGCTTAGACAGGAGGCGTCCGCTGGCGACAGCGCTCGGTAGACCCGCGCGGATTGTAGTTCTTCGTCTGATTACTTGGTGACGGTAGGAACGCTGTGGGTCACGCGATCTAATTTTTTCCCAATGGCTATGCCCTCTGATGCGCGGCAAGTCTACGACTTGCCGTTAGCAGCGCATATGTATGACGGTCTGCGACCGGGCGGTCGGAGACCCGTCGAGAAAGAGGGTTCGCCAGCGGCAAGTCATAGACTTGCCGCGCATCAGAGTAGCGGAGCCATTGGATTGGGGTAAGTCAACAATATGAATACCGTTAAAAAGGCCGGGCTAAAACCGTCGCTCTGCGAACGAAGCCGAACCGGCTAAGCATCGGCTGATCGAACGATAGACTTTTGCAGCAAAGCCGCTCATCTCTCTCACTTAACCAACTTTGCCGTTAACACCACCACCAGCGCCCGATTTCGAATGGTGGCGGTGCCTACCACAACCTTTTCACCATCGCGGATGTTCAAAGCAGTCTGCACGCGTGCCCGATCTCGTTCCGAAACCGCGGAGAAACTGAAATCGGCGATTTGCACGCTGGAAGAGCCCGCGGCATTCGGTACCAAGGTGACTGAACGAATATAGTATTCGTATGGCATGCCGTCATTCGTCGAGGGGGAACTTAGGCCAGGTACTTCGGCAGTGCCTGCCCCCTGAAGCACGGTCGAAGTCTCGGTCAGACGCTGCACCACTGACGCGGCTAGTTCATAGTTCTTGTAGGTGAGAGTCCGCCGCAACTCTGTCAACACATCCTTCAATTCAGCAGGCATTTCGCCGCTGCCGCCCGCCCCGTTCGAAGCGATCAGCACGTGCATGTGCAACTCGATGTTCGGTCGCGGTTCCGCGGGCGTGTCGAGCCGTTTGAGCGCCTCCTCGATCGTCGCCAGGTTTTCCGGAAAGTCTCTGACGGTGATGGTTCTGAATTCGGCGTTTGACGAGATCGCGGCGCCCCTGAAACCGCTCATGAGTCTGCTAACAACACTGGCAAGGCTGTTCGGATCGCGATACTTAACTTCGAACACTCTACTTTTAAAATCTCTTTCCGTTACATAATTGTCAGACGGAGTCGGCGTGGCGGCCGCCTGGGCGACGGCTGTCGAAACCAGAACCAATGTCACCGCGAGTCCCGCAAGTGTGTGCGCTAATGTTTTTTTCATAAGAATCTCCTAAATACCTTTCGAATTTGGGGAACGTTTGGGCTCCGGATGGGACAGCCAGATGATGCGAATGTTCGGATTGCTTGTCTGCAATTCCATTCTCAAAATTTTCCCTGAATCGCCGGCAGAAGAGGAATCAGGTTTCGCCGCGTTGTTTATTGTCGGCGACGTGGCCCTCGATGGAAGCGATTCACCCGCATTCGCCACCAGAGTGTTAGTTCGATCCAGTTTGCGACGGCCTCGCCGCTCAGTTACACGAATGTATGCCGGACGCTGCCCTTTTATTCCATCGCGTGAAGCGGAAGGAGCAGCCGTCGATGTGTCGCGCGGTGGTTGCGCGCCATTGTCGCCATTCGGGAGATTTCGTTTCACCTCTGGAGAACTGCCGGCGACGTTACGAGCCGTATTCCGGCCAGCAATGAAATAAATTGCAAACACCGCAACCACAATCAAAACGGCAGTGGCGGCGCCCCACGCGAGCCGCGGCGTAAACCAGCCCGCGATTACTTCCGACATTGAAGGTGCTGCTGCCTCTCCTTCAATCTCACGCCAGACACCTGAGCGAATCTGGTCATAGATGCCCTGGTTGAAGGCGGGGGCCGTGAAGTTCTGGAGCAACTCTCGGGTCTCGCGGTACTCATCAGCAGCCCCATGGCAATTCGCGCAAACTTGTACATGCGCTGCGATCAAATGCTCTCGCTCTGGATCGAGATCCCGCGAAACGTACAGCGGCAATAATTGCTCGACCTGCTTACAATTCATTTCCCTGCTCCACCTCTTGGATATTGCCGGCAATAATCTCTAATCTTGCTTCGCGCCGAACAGATTTGTGAGCGGACAGTGGTGGCGCTCGATTTCAGGATGCGCGCCACTTCTTCCGTCGAAAGGCCTTCGACGTCACGCAGCACAATCGCCGCGCGCTCTTTGTACGGCAAGGTTGCGATCGCTCGCGAGATTAATTCGCGCCGCTGCGATTCGATCGCGACGTGCTCGGCGTCCTTCTGGTCGGAAGGAACTTTCAATGTTTCGTCTTCAATTTCTGCTGAGAACGAAGCGAAACGATTGGTGTGCTGTTGGCGCTTCTTGAGAATGTCACGGCAGACATTGACCGTAATGCCGTATAACCAGCCAAAGAAATCCTGATCCGACCGGAAGCGGCCCAGATATTTGTAAACGCGCAGAAAAACTTCCTGGGAAGCATCGCGGGCGTCGGGTTCGTTGCCGAGTATCCGCCATGACAAGCTCAAAACCCTTTGTTGCGAATGAATCATGATCTGTTCGAAAGCCGCCGCTTCACCCGCCACGGCACGTTCAACCAGCGGCGCCAGCGATGTCTCGTTCCGCATCAGGGCGTTATCCGGCAACGTTATTTCTACGGCCAGAGCCATCTCTGAAGTCCCGTTCGGCGCATCTGCCAGTATTAGACTTCCCACTTCCTTATACTTCCGGTTCGGGAGAAACGTTGAAAAGAATTTGCGCGGCTTACGCGAAGTCCACGGCTTTTCAGAGCTACTCACGCCCGACCGCGCCAGCAAGTTCCTCGGAGATTTGGATGCGACGTTAGTTGCCCCGTGCGAAGAGAAACCGCGGTGTTTAAAACGGCAACCTTGATCGCGGCAAGTTCGCGTAGGAAATTTCAGTGGGACGGTGTTTGTTTAAGACACAAGGGAAAACCGCAAAGCGGTTTCAACTCACAGCCCAGCGTTGCCGCGCCAGCGGCTACGTTGGGGGACGCGAACGCTCTATTGAGCGCAACCCCATCGGGGTTGCGGCGGCGATGTCCGGGCAGCTACCCAACGTAGCCTTGCGGCAACGTTGGGCTCTGGGCCGACACCGCTTCGCGGTCCAATCGGGCTTTACTTAATCCAGACCGTCTTCACATTCACGAACTCGCGAATTCCAAAGTAACTCAGTTCCCTTCCGTAGCCTGAATTCTTCACGCCGCCAAACGGCAGACGTGGATCGGATGCAACCATGCCGTTGATAAAGACGCACCCGGCTTCCAGTTCATTAATGAAGCGCTCACTTTCCTGCGAGTCATTCGTCCAAGCGGCGGATCCAAGTCCAAACATCGTGGCGTTCGCCAACTTAATCGCCTCGTCGATCGTACTGATGCGAAATAGCGAAGCTACGGGTCCGAAGATTTCGTCGCGATAAGCAGGCGAATCTTTGGGGATGTCGACGAGCACGGTTGGCTCGTAGAAGTGTCCTCGCGCAAGTTTGCCGTCAGTTTCCAAACGCCGTCCGCCAGTCAGAAGCTTTGCGCCGGCCGCTACGCTTACGTTCACCTGGTCCTCAAGGTCCCGCAAAATCTGATCCGTCGCCAGCGGTCCAACATCCGTTCCCGTATCCAGGGGATCGCCAATTCGCAGCGCTTCCATGGCGGCAACGAATTCTGTTTCAAAGCGATCGTAGATGTGTTCGTGCACGATGAAGCGTTTCGCGGCGATGCAGGATTGGCCGTTGTTGATGGTGCGCGCTTTGACGGCTGTGCTGACGGCATCGTCAAAATTCGCCGAAGGCATCACGATGAAGGGATCGCTGCCGCCCAACTCGAGCACAGTCTTTTTGATCTGTTTGCCGGCGATGCTCGCCACGCTGCGACCGGCGGGCTCGCTGCCCGTTAGCGTCGCGGCGGCCACGCGCGGATCTTCCAGCACCGACTGAACTGCGTCTGAACCAACCAATAAAGTCTGAAACACGCCGTCCGGAAACCCGGCGCGAACGAAAATATCCTCGATGGCTAAAGCGCATTGAGGTACGTTCGAAGCATGTTTGAGTAACCCGACATTGCCGGCCATCAACGCCGGCGCGGCAAAGCGGAAAACCTGCCAGAAGGGAAAGTTCCAGGGCATCACTGCGAGCACCACGCCCAGCGGCTGAAAACGAACGAAGCTTTTCGTAGCGTTTGTTTCAATCACTTCATCCGCGAGGTGTCTGGCCGCATTCTCTGCGTAATAACGGCACACCCGGGCGCACTTTTCCGCTTCCTGCACGGCAGCGTTAATAGGTTTGCCCATCTCGAGCGTCATCGTGCGGGCGAAGGATTTCTTTTCGCTATTGAGAATCTCCGCGGCGCGTTGCATTTTCGCGGCACGATCAGCGAACGAGGTCAGGCGATGCTCGCGAAATGATTGGGCCGCGCGCGCAAGTTTCTCCTCGAGTTCGTGCTCGTTGAGTGAATCGAATGTTTGCAGGACTTCGCCCGTGGCGGGATTAATCGACGATATTGGCATGCGAGGATTATAGAGCGTTCATTAGCCGACCTGCATCATCTCCGGTTCTTCTTCCTCAATCGCAACCGTCCTTCGTCTCCTTCGCAACACGATCAAACCAATGCCGGAAATAATGCAGGCCGCACCGGCGAATAAGCGCCAGTTGAAGTGCTCATCCAGAACGATCATACCCAGGACCACGGCCACGACCGGTGTCACCAGTGCAATTAGCATTGTGTTCGTCACGTCCATGTGACGAACCAGCCAGTAGAAAAGCGTGAAAGCGATGACCGACCCGACGACTATCAGGTAAGCAAGCGACAGCACTGCCGTAAGCGTCCAGTGAAAGTGAAACGGATTTCCTTCGGTGGCAATTCCCAGGGCGAGCAACGGCGGGAAACCACAAATCATTTGTCCCGCTGCCAGGACAAATGGATCGATCTGGGTTCCGTATGCTTTGACCAGGACGTTTCCGTATGAACCGAAGAACGCACTCAAGACCAGAGCCATGCTGCCGAGCAGTGCTCCCTTGCCGGCGATCGTCAGTTGATCGGAAAAGATGACGGCGACGCCGGCAAAGCCGAGGAGCACTCCGAAAACTTTCTTCGCAGTCATGCGCTCTTCCGGCAAATAGAAGTGGGCGATCACCAGACCGAAGGCGGGAAACGTCGATTGCAGAACCGCCGCCAGCCCGGAGGGAATGCGCTGCTCGCCCCAGAAAACCAGCCCGTAATTAAGGCTGAACTGGAGCAAGCCTACCACCGCGATTAGCAGCCACTCACTGCCTTTACGCGGCCAGCGCACGCCGCGCGCCAGGATTAGCAAAGTTAGAATTATAGATGCAAAGAGAAACCGCAGCCCCGCAAAAGTAAGCGGCGGCAGATCTGCCAGACCGAGTTTGATGAAAAGCCAGGTCGATCCCCAGATGCCGCAGAGGATCAGCCAGACTATGCGCGCTTTCATTAATGAGTTCTACGCGGGGAAGATTGAATGGTCATACGCAAGATCTGGCGATCCTTTGCGGCTTCGCGCCTTTGCGTGAAAGCTAACTCACGCTAAGGCGCAAAGACGCAAAGTAAACGCAAAAACTTCTTATTCGTGATGTTGCAGATCCAGCTTGATGATATTGAACACTGCGCCCTGCGGATCACTTAAAACTGCAAACCGACCCACGTGCGGAATGTCCGTCGGTGGAACGTATTGGCGTCCTCCCAGGCTGGTCACTTTCTGGGCTGTCGCGTCGCAATCGTCAACTGCGATATAGATGCCCCAGTTGGGCGGCATCGGACCCATGTGCGGCTGGATCTGCATCATGCCCCCGATGTGATCGTCGCCATTAATCCATTCCGTATATGGCGTTGCTCCGCTGTCGGTCTTTGAGTTCCAGCCGAAAAGTTTGGTGTAGAAATCTTTCGCCTTGTCCGTGTCGTTGGTTAACAGCTCGTTCCAGCAGAGCGAGCCTGTTTCGCCTTTAACACCGACGCCTTTGTGTTGCTTCGGCTGCCAGAGACAAAAATGGGCGCCGGTGGGATCGGTAATCACAGCCATTCGCCCGTGCTCCATCACGTCGAATGGTTCCTGGACTACGGTACCGCCGAGGGCCTTCGCCTTCGCGGCGGTTTCATCCGCGCTTGTGACGCTGATGTACGATGCCCAATGCGTCGGCACTTGCTTCATCTCTTCGCCCTTTTGATAAAGCGCGCCGACGCCTTTACCGTTTAAAGCCAGCATGGTGTAGACCATGCCCGGACCGATGGGAATGTCCTGCCCCTCCCAGCCAAACAATTCTGAATAAAAATTCTTTGCGGCCGGACCGTCGGTGGTCGCTAATTCGATCCAGCAGAAACTTCCCGGCGCGTGTTCCATCTGTGTTTGTGTTGCGGCTTCAGTCATGGCGTTTCTCCAATTCGTACATGTCGCTTAAAGGCGGGCTCCTGCCCGCCTGACTCAGAGCAGAGGCGGGCGGTATTCCGCCTCAAAACATTCTCATGAAAAGAGACTGAGAATGTATCAGCAGGTCTGGAATAATTCTAGGTGGGAAGGCAAAATCACTTGTAAAAATTTGGGAATTCGGTCATGTGGTTCGCCGGCGCATTACTTGGGATCGAGCGGCATTGCTGCGTCCTTCCACGCGTCGAATCCACCTACCAATGCATATGTTTCTTTATAGCCGTGTTGTTCGAGAATGTCCGCCACCCGGGCGCTCGACGAGCTGCGAAGCAGCGATTGTAGTTAAGCCCAAGGCGACGTTGCGAGCCTTGGGGTACCAATGATTAAGATTTGAGGGAGTCGCGGAGCGGCGACCAATTTGGAGTGCGGCGACTAGTCGCCGCTTTCGCGGGGTTCCCGCGCGGACAGCCCGCGTGGGGTGCTCATAAGCGTTGACAAGTCAGCGCACTCCATATGACGTCGCCCCCTCGCGGGGCTCCGCTGAACTAAGGCCTGGTTTCCCAAGGCTCGCAGCCTCGCCTTGGGCTTAACTACAACCGCTGCGAAGCAGCTAGACAAGTCTTTCGCTCACCTGCCTCGCTCTTTGGGTAAGGCTATTTCGTATTAATAGAAACGCCTCTTGGAAACAATGCGAAACTTTATTTGAACGTGAATTTGCGGGTAGCTGTAACTCGGCGAGGATCCCAAAAACGAAATCGCGCTGCTCTCAGCCGAAGCTGCTAGCAGCGCAATCCCGAGTCTTATGAACCACCGAAGCGATTCGTAAGATGGCAGCCTGACCTCGTCAGATCAAGCTGCCAATTTGTATTCCGACAAGCAATCGGCGGTCGATGCTTCCCGGTCAGCACGCGATCTGCTTCAGTTAATCTCACAACCCTTGCGGGCCGCAAAACCTGTTTCCACAAATCTCACATCAACCTTGCGGTCCATGTGGTGCCTGTAGGTTGTTTTTTGGGTGGCTTTCCTCCACCGCTGGTTACGTTCCCAGCAACGAGGCTCAGATTTCTCTGAGCGACATGGCTCACTACAAGCGGGTCCTCTCTTGTAGTTGCTACCCGTTTTTATCCGGGCGCCCGGAAAACCTTTCGGTCCTCCTGGCAAGCCTTTCGGCTTCAACTAAGGGCGTCAATAGCAAGTGCAAACCGCTCTGCCTTTACTCTCTCCCAGAGCCTCACGACTCCGTTCGCCGATCCCTTCGTTGGTCTCAAAGACCGTAACCTTCGTGACACTGATGCTTATACCGAAAACAATTTTTCCGATCAACTATTTGTGTGATTTATCTTTCAGAAAGTGTTTTATCTTTCTCGACTCGCGTAATCGTTGAGGTTTTTTCAATCCTGAAGTGAAAATAAAACCGAGAAAATCAAAGTTCGCTCGTGCGATCGTTTTTTCGTTCGTGTTACCGCTGCTTCAGGCCGTAAACCACTAATTCACACGAAGCAAGAAGCGTTGGCTTTGCCTGATCAGTAAAGGAAGCGGGCCATGGGTCACAGAACCGCGAGCGCCAGCGAGTGGGACAAACTGCACTCTGATGTCAGCCGACTTGGAATTGGCGCTGCTACTATTTCAGACCTTAAAGAGAGTAACTTTAGTTATCCCGCTCGCTAACGCTCGCGGTTCTGTAACACTGTGCTAATTGATTTGGCGAGATCGAAAGCAAGTCGCAGCGTGATCGTTCACCAAACCAACTGCCTGCATAAATGCATAACAAATTGCCGAGCCCACAAAATTAAAGCCACGCTTTTTTAAATCGCGGCTAAGGGCGTCGGAGATCTCGGTACGTGAGGGAACTGAATGCCCCCGTTTGAGCTTCAGAGGCTTTCCTTTTACGAACTGCCAGATATATTTATCGAAGCTGCCGAACTCTGCCTGAATCTTCAGGAAGGCCCGAGCATTCTGCACCGCCGACGCGATTTTCAGGCGGTTGCGGATAATTCCCTCATCGTTCATGAGCTGCGCAATCTTACGCGACCCGTACTTCGCTATTCTGGCCGGATCAAAATTGTCGAAGGCGCGCCGGTAATTCTCGCGTTTCCGCAGAATTGTCTCCCAGTTGAGGCCGGCCTGCGCGCCTTCAAGAATCAGAAACTCAAAGAATTTTCGATCGTCGTGCACCGGGACGCCCCACTCATCGTCGTGATACGCAATGGATAGGTCTGTGCGGGCCCAGTGGCAGCGACGCGCGGATTTAATTGTGTTGAGCTTAGACATGATCTGAGCGGACGGCGTTTTCATCCGCCAGGTTTCGGATTGCTTCGATGAGCAATTTAGGATTTACGGGTTTTGCGAAATGGATTTGGAAGCCGGCGGCCAGAGCCTGCTGGCGGTCCTTCTCGGAGGCAAATGCCGTCAACGCGACCGCGGGAATCTTGCTGGATTCAGAGTCCAATCGTCTCACCTGCCGAATTAAATCGTAGCCACTCTCAACGGGCAAACCGATGTCGCTCACCAGCACATGTGGATTGAAGGATGCGAATGCGCCGAGAGCGCGGTGAGCTGAATCAACTGCCTGAACCGTCGCGCCCGAGACCTGCAGAGTAAGCAACAGCAACTCACGCGTATCAGGCTCGTCCTCCACCAGAAGCACACGGACTCCGGTTAGCACATGATTGGCAGACTTCACATTGGCAGCTTCCGGTGCAGCATTCGCGGGCGCGGCGGAAACAGCTAAAGGGATTCTGATCTTGAACGACGCACCCTGTCCTTCGCCGTCGCTCTGCGCGCTGACGGTGCCACCATGCAACTCAGTCAAATGGCGAACAATGGCCAGACCCAGGCCGAGGCCCCGATGCGATCGCGTCACGGGCGATTCAGCCTGACGAAACCTTTCGAAAACACTTGGGAGGAAACCCGCGTCGATGCCGATGCCCGTATCGCGCACTTCGACTTCCGCAAACGAATCGACGTGGCGCAGCGAAACGTAAACGTGGCCGTCGCGCGGCGTAAATTTCACGGCGTTCGAGAGCAGGTTCCAGATTATCTGTTGCAAGCGGGCCGGGTCACCCGCAACCGGTCCCACCAAAGCATCGGTCGCCACCTGGACGATAACGCCGCGCGCGTTGGCGGCCGGGCGCACCACATCGACCGCCGCACTGATGAGCGTTTTCAGATCGACGGGCTGGACGTCCAGCTTTAGTTTGCCACCCGCAATTCGCGATACATCTACGAGGTCTTCGATCAGTTGGGCCTGCGCCTTGGCGTTGCGCTCAACCGTTTCGAGGGCGTGCTCGGACGTCTCGCGATCAAGGTGGCCGCCGCGCAGCATCGATAACCAGCCCAGCATCGCCGTCAGTGGAGTGCGCAACTCATGCGAGAGCGTGGCCAGAAATTCATCTTTCAAACGATTGGCTTCCTCGGCTTCATTACGAGCTCCCTGTTCACGCTCCAGCAGGCGCTCCCTCTCTTGTTCAACTCCCTTTCGTTCCAGGAATAGACCTATCTGGCTGCCGATGCCGGCAAAGGTTTCCAGTAGCGCGCGATCGGGTTCGCGAATCTCGTGACTGAAAAACTCCATCACGCCGAGGAATTTTTCGCTGGACATAACGGGAAAGGCAAAGGCGGCGTGCAATCCTGCGGCGGCCGCAGCGGAAGCTCGCGGAAAATTCCGATCGGCGGTCACGTCAGGAATCCACGCCGGCTTCAGGCTCGCCCAGACTCGTCCCGGCAAACCGACACCGCGCGCAAGCGGACGCTCATAGGATAGATTTTCAAACGCGGCGGGGATCGCGCCCTGAGACGGGAAGACCTTTAGGCATTTCAGCAGCCCTTCGGTTTCGTCCACGATCCACATCGCGCCAACTTCCCACTCGAACGTCTTACAAATTCGCTGCAGGATCCTCGGCAGAGCGTCCCCGAGCGCCGGCGATTCCGCGAGAATGCGCGTAACGGCGAGCGAACCCGCCAGGTGACGGCCGGCCACCTTTCGTTCCGTGACGATCGCCGCGAGTGCCAGCGTGGTGATGGCGAGGTTCGCGACATAGCCCTGTATGAAGAGCAGCGAGTCGTTCTTGCCGTACACCGCGAAGACGCCAAATCCATTGATTGTGCCCCAGATCGAAATCGCGGCCAGCAGCAGCATTGAAGTGGATACCCCGCGCGGACCGAAACGAAAGGCCGTCCACACCAGCAAAGGGATCGCGATGTGTCCCCAGGGCCGGCCGCTTACGGAAACCAACAGCAGCCTGGTGTAAATCGTCACCGAAAGCAGCGTCAGCAGAACCAACAAAGAGCCGAACTCGATCCATCGCTCGTTGTGCCATCGCTCGACCGGCTTCTCAGCCCAACTGAGAATTAGCGGCGTGACGATCAGCGCGCCCACTGCGTCGCCCAACCACCATGTCAGCCACAGCCACGCAAAATCCGGCCATGCCTCGGATCCGGCCAGACACAGAACCAGATTCCCGATGGTTGCGCCGAGGGCCGTGCTGACAATCGCCGCGAAGACGACAAACTTCAGCACATCAAAGGCGCGGTTAAATGGATTACGGGATTCGACGTAACGGCGCAGCAGATAAACCGCAGTGAGCGCTTCCAGAGTGTTGCCAAGCGAGATTCCGACGGACGCCGCCAATGGCACGTCGGTTAGCAACGCATAAGCTAACAAGGCACCAATCAGCACGCCCGGCGTGGCGCGATAGCCGAACCAGAGCAACGCGGCGATCGCCACACCCGTCGGCGGCCAGACTGGCGAGACACTGGCATTGAGGTAAGCCAGCGACAGACCCAGCTTAGCGCCGAGAAAATAGATCGCGGCCACCCCCAGCACGATTGCGATATTTCTTGGCTTGAAGATTTCCCGCGTCATGCTCAGTCGATCAGCTCACTAAAAACCAGAACATAGCCGTTCGGGTCTTTCACCTCGAATTCCCAATCGCTGTACGGCTGTTGCCGCAGCGGCATGCAAATCTCAACTCGGTCCTTCAACTGCTCGTAAAATTCCTTCACACCTTTCATGCGGATGTACGCGTCCCAAACGCCACCGCTCCGCGACGAATAGAGGTCGGGCTTTTGAAATCCCTCGAGCCGTTGAAACATGATTTCCACGGTGTCCAGACTAACGGAGGCGAATACGTACGGAGGACTTTTGGGGAAAGGAAAACTGGTAAAGCCCAGTTCAGATTCGTACCACTGAATCGTCGCACCCACATCGGCGACGAGAAATATCGGCGCAACAGTGGAAAGCCTTACCATCGATTCTGGCAATCGGAAGCGCCGGCAGACAATCAGCTTTGATCGACTTCGCCCCCCTCGGGGCCATAGAAGAAAACCCAGACCGCGAAGTCATCCGTAAAGTTCTCGAAACGATGCTCGACGCCGGCGACCACGAACAGCACGTCGTTAACCTGAAACGGCTGCCGAGTGCCGCCGCAGACAAACTCGCCGCTCCCTCGGGCGATGACGTAAACTTCGTCGCGCGAATGCGGCGTCTGTGGATCATTGACGCTCGGAGCGTACAGCTTGGTTACCAGCGAGCCGTGCTCGAACAACGTGACGACATTTTCTTTTTGCGGGCCCGGCAAACGCCTGAACGCTTCGGCAAGATTTATCCTGAGGCAAGTGTCGGTACTCATGGTGACGCTGCGAATAATACATTACAATGCGAAGCTCAGTGAAAAGTTTCGCGACTCTCGGACGTGCGCAAAGAAGATTTACGAGAACTTGCCGGAAACGATAACTTCATTTCCGGCATATACAACTACTGCGACCGCTGGTGTGAACGCTGCCAGTTCACTTCACGCTGCCTGCTTTACGCCACTGAGCGAGCTGATCCAGATCTGGATGATCCTGAGGTCCGCGACTTTACCAACGAAAAGTTCTGGCGCAAACTTCACGAAATTTTTCGCACTACCGGCGAAATGATTAGGGAATGGGCCGCCGAAGCCGGTATCGATCTCGATGCCGTTAACGTCGAATCCGAAACTGCCAGCCACGGGCGGGCAATGGCGGAAGCAGAGCAAAGCGAGATTGGCCAGACTGCACATCAATACACCAGGGCTGTAGAATCCTGGTTCCGGGAAGAGTTCACGACCAACGAGAAGGTTCACGATATAACGCGAAGTCATTCGCCAAGCGAGAACTTGGCAGCCGGCGAAGCCGCTGAAGTTATTCGCTGGTATCAATTCTTTATTACCGTCAAGCTTCTGCGCGCGCTGAGCGATATCGGCGAAGTCGATGAAGAAGAGATTCACGACGAGCAGATGATAACCTTCGATGCCCCCTGGTCAGCAAGCGATGACCAGAATGAAGATATCGATTATGACGAAATCATGGCACGAACTTCGCTGATGGATGCAAACGGCTCCGCAAAGATAGCGTTGGCGGCTATCGATCGATCCATCGCCGCGTGGCGCGTTTTACAGATGGCGCTGCCGGAAAAATCAAAAACGATCAAACCGCTGTTGATTAATCTGGAAAAGTTGCGTCACTTGACGGAAACGCGATTCCCGCACGCGCGTGACTTTATTAGGCCCGGATTTGACGAAGCAGTGTCAGCCTTTGTGAGCTAACCAGTCATCAAATGAAAGGCAACATCCCCATCCCCGAGCTCCCTTTCTCTGAAGAAGTGTGGTTGATGGTGGCGGTGACTTCCGTGCGCGAGCGGCGGACGCAGCAAGGCAAACCGTTTCGCGACGCCAATGCACGCAACGCCACCGGGATTCTGCCGCTGAAGATTTGGGCGGAGGTCCTCGAAGGCCGCGAGGATTTGCGGCCCGGTCTGTGGGGCGTGACCGGCAAACTCGAATCCTTCCAGGATCGTTCGCAGTTTGTCGTCACGGAATATAAGCCGATCACAATCGAACAGTATCGCGAATATCTCGGCAGCGATCCGCTGCTGCCGCGCGCCTTTACCCTCGACATCGAGACGCTGGCGCTGCCTGGCTTCCGTGATCGCGTCGGACCAAAGCTCGAAAAAGATTTGAAGCTTGGTTACATGCGGCTCGAGCAGCAGCAACGCTATCTCGAAGACATTGCGGCCGAAGAAGAGCGCGTCTATCAACTCGGATCCTTGAATGCGACCTCGGGAAGAGTTCTTTCGATCGCGGTGCATGTCGGTCCAGTGCCCGGATTTTCTCTCGAGGGCGTGACGAGCAGTCAAAGCGAGCACGCGTTTGGGATCGACGAGGAAGGAAACGAGCAGGATGAAGCGCAAGCGCTGAGAGATTTTCTCGCCTTGATGTCGGATTTCGATTCCGAATGCGATCTGCTGGTCGGGCACAACATCATTAATTTTGATCTGCCGTTCATCTTTCAGCGCTGTCTGGCCAACGGCATCGCGGTGAAGCCGTTCATTGACTTAAGCGAGTTTCGGGTCACCGGAGTCTACGACACGATGCGCGGCTGGTGGCTCGGCGGGCGCAATCGCGTCGGGCTGGACGATATCGCCTGGGCGCTGGGAATTGAATCGAGCAAGACCGGCGAAGTCGAAGGCAGCAAGGTATTCGAGTTGTATCAAGCCGGCAGACTCGCCGAAATTCGCGAATACAATCTGAACGATGTGCGCGTGACACGAAAAGTTTATGAGCGAATGGTCGCGTGCTTTGGCGGGTGAGGTAGGACAAACTTCAGTTTGTCACCGATCGACAAGCTAAAGCTTTGTCGTATAGCGGCTGCGACGCTGTTTCATTTCCGAAACACCTTTGCTAAACTGACTATTCATGGAAGCTCTGATTCCCACTCTTACTTTGATCTTCGGCGCACTCGTGGGCGGCCTGGTCGCCTGGCTCGCGTTGCACTCTAAGTCACACCGCGCCTTCGACGACGGGCGCGCCGCGAGCGCGACTGAAATTGCCGCCTTGCAGGAACGCGTGGCCGCGAAAGATCGGGAAGTGCACAAGCTACAGGAAACGTTCGATGCTGAAGTACTCGACGGTGATCGATTGCGCGAACAGAGTGCGCGCCTCCAGGCCGATCTCGAAGGCGAACGGCGCGCGGCACAGGAACGCAGTGCCTCGTTCCAGCGCGTAACCGACGAACTGGCGGAGAAATTCAAGGCGCTCTCGCGCGATGCGCTCAAAGACAACAATCAGGAATTTCTCAACCTCGCCCGCGCAACTCTGGAAAAATTTCAGACGTCCGCAAAAGGCGATCTGGAACAACGGCAACAGGCGATCGATCAATTGGTAAGACCGCTGAAAGACTCGCTCGAAAAAGTTGACGGGAAGATTGGCGAGATGGAAAAGGCGCGGGCCGGAGCTTATTCGGAACTGCGAGTTCAGGTCGAGTCCCTCGCTAAGGATCAATTGAACCTTCAGAGAGAGACCTCAAACCTGGTTAGCGCTTTACGCGCCCCAATCGTCAGGGGGCGTTGGGGGGAAATTCAATTAAAGCGCGTAGTAGAAATCGCCGGCATGGTCGAATTCTGCGATTTCAATCAGCAGGAGACGGTGGTAACCGAAAGTGGTAAGCCCATGCGGCCGGACATGACCATCCGCCTCCCAAACAACCGCACCATCGTGGTCGATTCAAAAGCTCCACTGCAGGCGTATCTTGAAGCGTTGGAAGCACGCGATGAGGAAACTCGCTTGCGAAAACTAAAAGATCACGCCGGTCAGATTAAGACTCACCTGACTAAGCTCGGCGGCAAAGCTTATTGGGAACAGTTTGAACAATCACCCGAGTTTGTTTTTTTGTTCTTGCCAGGCGAGACATTCTTTAGTGCGGCATTGGAACAGGATCCGACCCTCATTGAATTTGGCGTGGATCATAGGGTGATTCTCGCGACGCCGACCACCTTGATTGCTTTGCTCAAAGCAGTCTCCTACGGATGGCAGCAGGAACAGGTAGCTTCAAGCGCTAAAGAAGTCAGCAAGCTTGGGAGGGATCTGTACGATCGGCTTCGAGTCTTTACCCGGCACTTCGAGAGTATTGGTGCAGGTTTGAAACGGGCGATTGACTCATACAACGACGGAGTAGGTTCGCTTGAAGGTCGCGTTCTTAGCAGCGCAAGGAAGTTCAAGGAACTCGGCGCCATGAAAGGCGATGAAATTGATATCGTTCCACCGCTCGACAGAGCTGTTCGGGCGCTAAGTTTCGATGACGGGGGCCTGTTTCCAGATTTGGTTGCGGGTGAAAAGGAAGCGGCCGCCATGGATACAGAGAGCGAATCCGATTCAAAGGCAGCAACTGGTTAGATAAGAACTCAATGAGCCCGCAACGCGGGCGGCAGGTAATAGCCCCGGGCGTAAGCCCGGGGTTGGCGCGTTAGGATTAAGTGAGAGCCCCTTTAGGGGCGACAGAAGAATACTCGACAAGGTCTGTCGCCCGCTTCGCGGGCTCATTGAAAATTGGGTGACATGATCCCCGGGCTTACGCCCGGGGCTACACTCTGCCGCCATCTTCGATGGCTGGTAGAGTCTGAATCTTCCAGTCGCGAACTTCCAGGCTTCGAACGCCGCACCTATCTGCCACGGATGACAGTGACAAAAGAGATTTGGTTAGGCCCGGTCCTCGGCAACAATCGTGAGCGTTTGCTGGCGCGCTGCGCTGAGTACATCGCCGGCGGTCGCCCCGAGCGATTGCTCTATATTGCTGCCTCGCATCCGCTGCTCGATCTCGTCACGGAAAAGTTGCTCAGCGAAGATGTTGCGGCCGGAGTGTGGGGCGAGTTCCCGGTTTATCTTTTTCGCGGCCTCGTGCGCCGGATACTGGCAGGGGCGCTCGTGTCAGAACCGGGAGCGGTAGCGACCGGATCAGGAAGCGCTCCGGCGAATTCTCAACGTCCTCGGTTGATCCGGTCGCTACCGCTCCCGGTTCTGACACTGTCACGCTACTGCCGCGGACGCCGATTGATCGTGAAGAGTTTCCACTGCGTCGCAGTCTAATCTCGCAAATCATCAAGCAGCTGGGCGCCGCGGGGAAACTCAGCGCCATCAAGCCGCTGGCTAATCGCGACGGATGTGTGAATACGATCGCTTCGGTCATCGGTGAACTACAACGCGCCGGTAAGACGCCTGAAGAATTCAGATCGGCAGTCGAAGACCGCGGTAGTCTTGAAATCCAAAGTCCAAAGTCCAAAAACCAAAGTCCCAAAGCTCAAATCGATTTTGATCGCGAAGTCGCGCTCATCTACCAAACATATTCAGACGCGCTGGACCGCAACGATTTGACGGATGAGGATGCTGATCAACTGCGCGCCCTGCAGATCCTGCGTGACCCTGAAGCCCAGGCCGTGGCGCCGTCCTGGCTGAATCAAATTGAGTTGCTTGTTCTGGATGGATTCTTTGATTTCACTCCCGTGCAGGGCGAAATCCTGAGGCGACTGATTCCTTTAGTTCCTCAGGTGATCGTCAACCTCAATCACGATGCAGGTAATGAAGAAATCTTTCGGCCCTTTCAATCAACAATCGACCAACTGAACTCAATCGCGGCGTTTGAGACCGTAAACCAGAGCGACTCGACGTGCGTGGCTTCATCGTTGTCCCATCTGCGCGGGCGTTTGTTCAATTCGGCGCCGGCAAGTGGCCCACCAGTGAGCGAGGGCACAAATGACCGGCAGGATGCCGGTGAACCGCAGTCCCGACTAATGGGGACTGCGCTCGATCCGCCGATGCTCCAGCTGTTTGAGTGCGGCGATCGCGAGGTCGAAATTCGATCTATCGCCAAAGAGATCAAGCGCCTTGTTCTCAACGGCTATGAACTACGCGACCTCGCGCTCGTCGTCCGCGAACGCGCCGCTTACGCCGACACAATTCATCGCGTCATGGCGGAAGAGCTGATTCCCTGCAATCTCGAACGCCGGATCGAAGCCCAACACGTGCCGGCCGTGCGCGCCTGCGCGAAACTTTTTCAGATCCTGAGAGAGCCGGATCGCGAACACGTCGACAATCCGAAGGCCATCGATCTCGGTCATTTGATCAAGACCGGTTATTTCCGTCCGTCACGCGAAAGTTTGCATGAACTCGCGAAAGAATTCGATCTCAGGTATGAATCACTACTTCTCGACGACCGGCAGACGGCCGACGATGCGGTAAAGCAAAAGCAGCGGGCTAAGCTGGGCATCGGTAAGTGGCGGCCTGACGAGCTCGAAAATGTGATTGCGTACGTCGGCAGCGAACTGCGCGCCAATGCGTGGATCGATCGCGCGCGTAAGCTAATTAAAGTCTTCCCGTCAGCTGATGACGCCCGGAACCTGATCGGCGGCAAAGAGGCGGAAGATGCAGCGGCGGTCGCCGAAGACGAAGCGCCGCCTCCTGATGAAGGCGCGGTGATGGAACGCCGCAAGCGGCCGGCGCCAATCCATCCGGCGGCGATTGCCTGGGCCGTTTTGTTAATTCGTCATCTGCAAAGGGCGCTCGGATCGATCGCTGAAGAAGGCGAACCCGAAGAGCTGCGCAAATCATTCATGCAACTGCTCGACCAGCTGCAATTCTCAAAACAGATCAACCAGCCGTTCAACCGTCCCACCGAACCTAACGATTTGCCACAGGCGGCGCTCGACATCCGTGGCCGCGAAAGTTTGCGACGGGCAATCGCTGCGGCCAGGCGCAGTTTTGAATACGCACAGGCGGTGGTGTCAGAACCGCGAGCGGTAGCGACCGGATCAGGGAAGCGCTCAGCACAATCCTCAAAGCCCCAAGTTGATCCGGTCGCTACCGCTCCCGGTTCTGACACGGTCGCTACCGCGCGCGCGCTTCCGACACCGGTCCCCCTCTCTTCCTTCATCGACGAAGTTGAGCGCTGCTTACGTTCCCAGGTTCTGGCGATTGGTGCAGCGAATCGCGATGGGTTGCGTGTGCTGGAAGCTACGGACGTCCGCGGCCTGCGCTTCAAAGCAATTTTCATCGCCGGCATGATTGAAGGCGGTTTTCCCTTGCGCACGTCGGGCGATTGGCTTTATCCGCACGAAGAACGTTTGCGGCTCCAGAAGCAGGGCGTGTTCCTCGAAGATATTTCGACCGAGACCCTGCTCAAGGAAGAGCATTACTTTTATCAGGCGGCCTGTCGCGCGACCGAACGTTTGTACCTGACTCGGCCGCTGACGCTGAGCGACGGCAGCGAAACCGTTGCGTCGTACTACCTCGAAGAGCTAAACCGGGCCATCGCTCCGGCAAAGATGGAGGCCAGGCAATTTCGCGCTGATCTCGACAGCCGAGATATTACCGAGGCTTCCAGTTCAGCAGAGCTGGCAACATTTCTGATCCGGCAAAGCGAACAACCAGCGAAAGCGGCGGATCACGCGCCGGCGCTTTCTCAGGCAGACCTCAGATACTTGATCGCAAATGGCCACGTATCGTCATCCGCATGGCGACGCGTGGAGATTGAACGGGAAAGAAATGGCGAACGGTTTGGTGCCTTTGACGGGGAAATCACGAACCCCGATTTGCGCGCGATGCTGGCGCGGCACTTCGGCGCAGCGCATGTTTACAGCGCCAGCGGCCTGAGTGCTTATGGAAATTGCTCGTTCAGATTTTTCGGCGCCCGCGTGATGCGTCTTGAGCCGCGCAGTGAAGCGGCGCTCGACTTACAGTCCATCGACGCCGGCAAATTGCTGCACGACATTCTGCGTCGTTTCTTTGAACAATATCGCAACCGCTCGCTCCTGACCTTTGATCGAGACGAATTGCGCCAGGCGTTGATGAAAACTGCTGATCAAGTCTTTGAGGAGCATGAACGGCTGGTGCCGCCCCTGAACGATCGCATCTGGAAAATTGATTGCGAGATTCGCAAGTTGATCCTGGATCAAGTCCTGCTGTATGAGCTGCGGCTGCAGGAGAAAACCCAGTCGCGTGGCGTTCGGCCCGTCTATTTTGAGCTGGCTTTCGGACGCGCTTCACAAGCGGCCGACCCGAGTTCAAAACCGGACTACTTGAAATTCAGCCGACCCGCCAGTGCGACAAATGAGGTCGCGTTGATTCAGGGTCAAATCGATCGAGTCGATGTTGGCGATGGTGGCGCCGTGGCCTACGACTACAAACTCTCTCAGGGCGCCAAATTGCGAGACGTCGAAGCTGGGCGGGCATTGCAGATCCCGATTTATCTCGCGGCGTTGGAGCAACTGTTTTTGCCGAGCAGCGAGTTGGCCGGGGGCGGCTATTACATTCTGAGGGCCCGCGGTCCGCGCTTGAATCAGGGATTGTATCGGCACGCGCTCGCTGATCACACCTACATTACCAACGCCCGGGTAAAGCTGGATGATCCGGAGTGGCAGCGCATTCGAACTGAAGTGGCCAGGCGAGTTTGGGAATTCATCGACGACATCCGCGGCGGACACTTTCGCGTGCAGCCATCTCTGGGAAAGCATACGTGCAAGTTTTGTGATTACTCAGCGGTTTGCCGGTACGATGCGTACCGGATTGGACGAAAGAAGAATTGAATCACTGGTTCATTGAATCATTGGATCATTAAGTTAACGACTTAGTGAGCCAAATGAACCAATGAACCAATGAGTCAATGAACCAATCAGTCAATGAGTAAATGAACCAATGGACCAAACTAACGAGCTTCGCGAGCATCTCGTCTCGCTGTTGAGTGGCGGTAACGCGCACATCACCTTCGACGACTTCGTCAAAGAGTTTCCGGCGGAGAAATGCGGCGAGCGGATCGAAGGGCTTCCTTATACTGCCTGGCAGGTCCTCGAGCACCTGCGCATTGCCCAGTGGGACATCCTGGAATTTTCACGCGACGCGAAGCACGTTTCGCCGAAGTGGCCCGAAGGATATTGGCCCAAACCCTCTGAGTGCGGCAACGCTGAGCTTTGGGCTGCAAGTGCAAAGAAGTTCCGCTCTGACTTGATCGCGATGGAGGAATTGGTCAGCGATTCCTCGACCGATCTCTTCGCGAAGATTCCGCACGGTAGCGGCCACACCATCCTGCGGGAGGCGCTGCTGGTCGCAGATCACAATTCTTACCATCTCGGCGTGTTGCTGGCTATGAGTCGACTGCTGAAGAAATCATGAATCGGAGCGTGGACGTCCCGCTTGCCTCGTCTAATAGCAACCGGGACGGTTGCGCTCCAGTCTATTTCCGCTCCAGTCCATCAGTCACATTCACGCTTTCCGGTCGCCGTGCGGTGAAACATGTAGGTCGGCCGATCCGCGTCATAGTGAGCATCGACGGCGCGCACCTCATTCATGCGCCAGCCAGTCCGGCGAAACTCAATGTGGTACCAGTTCCCGCGTATGTTTCCCTTCCAGTGAAAGCCGCCGAGGTCGAACGGCAAAGTCGGTCGATGACTGCGCAGGTTGAAATTTCGAAACTCAGCAAAACCCAAACTCCTCATCACTTCCCGCATGCGCTGAATCGTGATCCCGGCCGGCAAGTGGAATTGCCATTCGTATCGAGTCTGGCCTGACTCATCCACAAAATCATTGAACGTTCCGCCGAACGCCACCGCAACCTCATCGAAGACAGCTTCCATCTCTTCGTCACAAGGCGCATCCATATCGGCAGTGCTGGTCAGGCTGGCTTTCTGAGTGGCGAGCGGCGTCGAGAATTCGACACCTTTGTCGATCAAACGGATGAGCTTCTGACTTCGCATTGGGCAATTGTAACCCGAGCACGGCCCGCCAAGACTTAGATTCAACATCCCTGACGTACCGCATATTCCGCGCACTCGGACAATGAACGCCGCACTGAACCCGCCTTGCCATGCCCGCGACGTTTTGTTATAAAAATCGTTCCCGCGCGGCTAAGAAGTTTTGCCGCGGGCAAAAGCATTCCGCAGTAGCTCAATGGCAGAGCATTCGGCTGTTAACCGAAGGGTTGTAGGTTCGAGTCCTACCTGCGGAGCCAGATTGGACGAAGGTCGCCGGAGCAAGCTCCGGCGACCTTCTGCTTTTGCCAAACGGTATTCGTAACGGCAAGAGTATCAAAAGGTTGGCGGAACGTTGCGGTGAGTGTCCGATCCTTCCAAGTTGAGTTCGAACACATGAAATTGAGCAGTTTGCGTTTTTCGCGCGGATTTTGCTTTTTGAATAGAAAATAGGCCTTGTTTGAGAGTTCTAATAGACGCACGCCGTCTTCAAAATAATCATGATTTGCGTCTTCGTGTTGAGCTATTTGTTCCGTTAAGCCGGCTTGCGTTTGCCTCCACTCTCGCGTCTTCCGTTCAAAGAGAGCTGCATCAATAACGCCATCAAGTCGGTCTTCATAGAGCTTATCCAGTCGATTCTGCAACTTGGTCTGTTCCGCCTGAAGGCGAGCTATCGCCGCCTCTCTGAATTTTTTCTGATCGCCGTGGCTTTGATGTAATGCTTCTGTTACCCAATCCATAACGTCGTCATCGAAGACAAGGCCTTTCAGCAGATCAGCAAAACACTCTTCCAGAATCTCCTCGCGCGCATAGGGTTCCTGACATTTCCCTTTGTTGCCGGTGCAGTGATAGTAAACGTATTTGCCTTTCTTCCTCTCAGCCACGAGCGCGCAACCGCAGTGCCCGCAGTTGACCAGACCCGAAAAGGCAAACTCGTGTTTTGCCGCCTTCTGTTTGCTTGTGTACCGCCCATCGAGGATCTCCTGCACGCGATCAAAGAGTTCAGTTGAGATCAGCGGCTGATGACTGCCACGGTACGTCTTGCCATTCCAATCGAAGTCGCCCGTATAAACCCGCTTTCGCAGAAGCTTGTGTATATTTGATTTTGATATGGGCTTCTTAGCTCCGCGTGAAACTAGGCCCCTCTGCCGAGCTCTGTCAGTAACCTCGATGATTGAACATTCCCCGCTCGCGTACCACCGGAAGATTTGCGTGATGATGGGAGCAATATCAGGCTCAGGCTCAATGACCCTCTTGCCGTTCGGCCCCATTACGTTGCGATAGCCAAGTGGGGCGAACGATGGATAAATTGACTGCTCGGCCTTCTCCAACATCCCTTTCTTAGTCTCTTCTGATAAGTTGTCGATGTAATTCTTCGCCATCAAAACCTTGATGCCATGCATGAACTTTTCTGAGGATCGAGAGTCTTTCGAGAGCACAACACTCTCTTTTACAAAGTGAATCTCGAGGTCCAATTCGTCCATCGTTACGTAGTCTTTAAGGTTTCGGTAAAGGCGGTCCGTCTTCTCAACCAGCAGCACACGAACGGACGAGCGTCTCAGAAACTTTACCATCTCGTCGAAGCCAGGCCTTCCGGGTTTCTTAGCAGTCTCAACATCGACGAAGTCGCGGACAACTCTCAAACCTTCAGATATAGCGTACTGATCCAACAGCTTCCACTGGGCCGGGATGGAGAATCCTTCTTTTTCCTGTTCCTTCGAAGAGACGCGACCGTACTTGATAGCGTCTCTTGGATGTGCGGACTGATATTGAAGTGACTTATTCATTTACTTCTCTAGTGTGAAACTGAACCGACTTGATGGGCTACGATTATACAGCACGTTGCACGTGGCCTTGTCGTGAATTTCAGTCAGGCAGATTTCGCATATAAGGAATTATCCATTTCACTGACTTCACTTCCTTTCTCACGAGCTTCCCATTCCAGTAGAACTTCAAAGTAACCGGCAATGTTTTCCGCAATTTTTCGCGCATCCTCATTTGAAAGACCTCCAATGGTCCGCGGGCGCCAAACCTCGAGCGTCCTAGCGGTTAAGTTGTTGTTGGTGTCTTTCATGAACCCGAAAAAACGTCGATGACTCGCTGCTCTAAAGAAGTAAGAGTTTCCTTAGGCACCTATTCCTTCGTTGAACTGACCTAGCGACGTTCTCGTCAGTAACTATGGCGAGACTTGAGCGGTGTTAGGCTGGCGAACGCAAGGATGGGTCTTCACTTCTTCGCTTTGTATTAAGGTTTGTGGTTCTGAGCACTGCGTTATTACCTCACCCTCTGAGAATTCGCTTATTACCAGCGGCGCATAGTAGTCAGCGACGTCGCGCGATTATTAGTACAAGGAGTGTGCCATGTGCTCTAGCGAACTTTGTGCGGCTGGTGCGCTAAATTCATTCCTTGGAAACGTCTTGAAAATGAGAGAGTGTTGCTAGGTAACCACACTGGCCTCAAAAAGCGCGTGACCTCAGGATGTCAGAAATGTCGCCAGGTACCACTTCACTACTTAGAACGGGCGACCTATCTCCTCTCTCCTCTCACATCGTCATCAGTCGAGTCCTGGGGCCCAGTTCACGTCTCGCCCATCGATAACCTTAGCAACTGTCGTGCACTGAGATGACAGACCTTGAACGACATCCTCCAACAACTCAGAAATCCTGAGAAACGCGCCGAAGCCTAGAGTGGTAGAGGGGCCGATCAGTTGATGTGGGACACGAGAGACTGTTTACCGTTGTTGACCTTTGGTCACACCCCGAAGGGGTTTCGAAAACTAATCTGATCCGATCGGGCCCCGATCCTTAAAAGATCTCTCAGGAGAATAAGGGACAGACTCCTCCGTGTATTTTCTGGATAGCTGACACGGCGCTGAATTCTCGCGGAATGTGTTTTGCAAAGTGCTCCCGCGGAGGTCGCAATGGACCGATATTCCATTGGGAAGACGCTCGTTGGAACGAGCTTCAATGAGAACCAGAGCTCGTCGAGGGCTTTTGTTTCCGACGAGTTTGGATTTGCGTCGAAAGAAATTCTTTCCCGCGAAAGTTTTTCTTTCGTTGGCAATCTTCTGATGGAATCAGAGCAACCGGCCACCTAACTCTCAAGTCACGAAAGGAACATTATGTCCAACCAAATTCCCCCAACCGTTTCGCTACCGCAGATTTCTAGTGAAGAGATGGCGAAAGATCATGCCCAGATTCTTCAAAACCACTTCGACGGTCTAATCATTAAAGGATTCAGCCCTAATACAATCGACGGTACGCGGTCGTTCATTGAACGGTGGTTTGACAGGAACGGTGTAGAAACCGCGGCCGGTCGGCGCTCTCTTTATATTTGGGAAGCGATGAAGCATTTGGAGGGTCGGAAGCGAATCAAGAATTTCTTATTAAGTCTTAGTACGCCAGGCGACGATGGATTGCCCGTGTTGGAGCCATCTACAGTAAGGGCGTATGCCGGCGTCCTCCAACGCCTGTTTGTCGGTGTAATGGACTTCCCTTACATCGATGGTTTTCAGACCATCGAATCAAAGTATGGTCCCATCGAAAACCCGTTTACGGGTATTCAATATCCAATCCATAGTCGTGACCATCTCCGCTCCGAACGTTTCTTCGTCACACCCGATCAGATTCTCGAGGTACTCGTCTTCCTGCGAGAAGTTTATCCTCGCCTAACTCATCGAACGTCGACCGCAGCTCGGCTGTACTCGATCATCGTGCTGATAACTGAAACGGGAATGCGGTCTGTCGAAATACTTAATCTGGACGCGCTTGGCGAGAATCGAGATATTTTTTATGGCCGAAAGATTATTCAAACGCGCTTCGGAAAGGGCCACAATTCGTCTGGCCCCCTAACTCGATTAATGCCGTTGACCCGTCCTGCGGAGATCACACTAAGAGAATACGAGCTGCACGTCCGTCCCCAGTTCCGGAATCACGCAGAAAACCCCGCTCTCTTCTTGGCCTCTAACGGAAACCGATTGTCGTATGACGCATTGGAGAATCGCTTCTCAAGATTCATCGCGTGCGCAAGGAACCACGATGTCAATGTCCCTGACAAACTCACGATTCACGACCTACGGGCGAGTTTTGCAACTAATTATCTTGAGGCACACCCTGAGCGCTTCTGGCATTTGATGGAACTACTTGGACACGTGAGTCCAAGCTCGACCTGCCTTTACATCCGCTCGCGGGGCAAATCGCGACTTCTCACGATGAAAGAAGCTCGTGGCCCACGGGTGCCTGGCACAGGCCTGAGCGCAATGGTCTACAACAGATAAGGAGGGCTGTTGTCGTGTTGGATTTAAAGGGATTTTTAAAACGAGAGCATGGCATAACTTCGGCGGTTCAACTGAAGGCGCACGTCGAATCCGCTGTTGGCGTCACCCTGTCGGTCCAAACCTTGCGAGCGCTACTCCGCAATCCTGTGGCGCCGCGAATGGAAATGATCCAGCTTCTTTGTGACGCATTCAATTGTCGTTCAGATGCGTTCTATCTCTTGACACCGAATCCGGACCGCGCACGGCGGTGGGCTGAGGCACGTGTTAAAGGAGAAAAACCTTCGGCTCTATACCAACCCAAACCCGCCGATAGTATGGAAGAGAGCGTTGCCCCGCTAGTCCAAACAGTTAGCACCAAACCAAAGTGCTTGCGCGCGACGTTCACTGACCCGCGAATATTCTACAATCGACGAATTTCACAAAGGAGAAGCGAACTTGGGACGACAAGCTAAAACATTACCAGTCGCCGAGTGCAAGCGATGCGGCAGGCGGGCCAAGACGCAGGTTCAAGGATACATGATCTGCCATGGCTGTTATTGGAGAGAACCGAAGAACCAGTGCCGCACATGCGGTAAAGAAAAGCGGTTTGTCACTGAGAACGGCGGAATTTGTTTGCAGTGCAGCGAGAGAGCCTTGTTCCCCGAAGAGATTGAATGCCGCGAGTGCGGAAAGATTAGGCCACCGGCGATACGAGCCTCTGAATACTGTGAGCCATGTCGGGAAAGACTAAAAGATAAGGGTGTGTGTTCAGCCTGTGGGAAGCAGTGTTCGTTCTGGCTTCGCACGAAAAGACTCTGCAAGCGTTGCGCTCTCAACTACTCGGCTCCCGAGCGACTGAGGACGTTTGTCAAAAACTTACAAATTACCTATGAATACAATCGCCTCCTCTTTTATAAACTGGTCGCGACGATCAATTGGGAAGCGGTTCACGAGGAGGTCCGACGTCGCTTTGTTGACTTCGGTGAATTTCTTCAGACCCATGAATTTGAAGAAGCGTTATCGTGGAGCAGCATTCACGATCTGAACCGCGAGCTCTGCGGAGCACAGTATCGACGCGTCCGAGAATGCCTTCAGCAATTGGCAGAACTTCTGTTCGGACCAGAACCCGACAAACTGAAGCATTCAGATGTTAGAGCGTTCGCATGGACCGATTGGATGCCGGCGGATCTGAGAGCTTTAATGGAGAAGTATGACGAGTGGTCAAAGAACGAGCGTAGAAATTCCTATGACAGCAGAAGTGGCCACTTCTTCACGTTAAGCAAGTTCTGGAAATGCTGCGCGAATCGAGGCCTGAAGTGTTTCAGCAACGTGACGCCGGAGCACGTAGACGAATTCTTATACACGCTGAGTTTTAAGTGGAAATGCCGTACCTGTTCATTAACCCGGAATCTATTGGCGAGGGTCGAGGCTCCACCAGAAGTTTGCCTAAATTTATCATGCGGAGCCCATGCCTCTTTCGAAAGAGTTACCCGTTGTCTTGAGCAGACAGTGTTCAGTCATCGCGCAGCATTACGCATTTTCTTTGGTTGGCTGAAAGACGTGGAGTATGGAATCGAGGTTAACCCGGCCCCCACACCTGCAAAGCCAGCAGCAGTTGGCCGCCGATCGAAGAAACGCAAAAGGAAGAATCCTGCAAAGATACAATATTATGACTGGGACCTAATAGATCCACTTTTCGAAGGCATACAAGATCCGACTTATCCTCCACGCGAACGCATGGCGTTGTGCCTCGTTCTCCACCACGGGTTTTACGTGAGAGAACTGCAGACTGTACGCATTCCGTTTGAGTGTCGGCCACTGATTGTAGGCGGCGCATCCCCTGAGCCGTTAGAACGCGTCTTTCGTTTAGAGTGGCAGCCGCGTGAGCTTTCGCGGAATCGACAGTTTCTTGGCCGCAGTGGAAGTACTTTTGAGATGGAGCCAGCGGACGAACCCTGGCTGCCGGAACTGATAAAGACATTCATGCACGAACGTAGTCACATCTTGCGCAATCTGGATAATCCGTATCTTTTTGTTGGCACGCACAAGAGTAATTCGCGGGCACCGCTATGTCGCGTTTACTTCTATAATCTAATCCAGAGAGCAACTGCGCGTATTACGGGTCGAGTCTGCAACCCAAGTATTCTGGCGAAGAGTTGCCGCCTTCTCCATTCTGAGTTCGGCGGATATGCGGGCTGGCGCCATCTGCGGGAGCTTGGTTTGTGTGAAGGGCAGGCGCGTGTCTACGCATGGGCGCAGCGAATTCGAGTTGTTCCAAAGCAGCCAAGCGAAAGCATCGTTAAGCGTATCAGCATCCGCAGCTCCCCTTTGACCCTTCCTGCTAAGGACGTGTTTGGTATACCGACGACCGCCTGCATGTTACCTCCGCCAGGCGTTCAATTCTGCGCAACGAACTAATAATCTCATCCTAATTGAGGGGGTCGCCGGACATTTCTTGGGTCAGGCCTGTCAGCGCCAGCCCCCAGCGGGGGCATTAGCGAAGCGAGTCATGCGAGTGCGCGAGCCGGCGAGCGTAGCGGGCGCAACGGGGAGAATCAATAAGCGGGCGTACGATAATCGTCATTACGTTAGGAGGCGCAACGTCATAAATCGATATTAGACAAAACGATCATTCACAGGCTTCGAAACAGCCGCGCCGATAACGTAATGCCCGATTATCGGATGACCGTCCGATTCGTAGGTCCTTCATGCTGACGCATGCTAGGTTTTTTGCGATACTGATACGTTATTTTTGGAGGTTGGAAATGGATAGTACCGTAATTCAATTAGCGCACGCTGCTAAGGACTTACTCGTTCCTACGCTGCCTTATCTAATTCCCGTCGCGGCCGAGGCCGGGAAGGAAGTCGTTAAGAGTGCGGCCGGCAGAATTACCGACGCGACGTTCCAACGAGCCGAAATGTTGTGGAACAGATTGTTGCCGCGGCTGCAGGACAAGCCGGCCGCATTTGAGGCAGCGCAGGACCTCGCAAGGATGCCGGAAGACAGTGATGCTCAGGCTGCCTTTAGTCTTCAAGTAAGAAAACTTCTTGCTGAGGACAGTGACCTCGCTCGAGACGTTGCGAATCTATTGATAGATTCGAGCGTGCACATTACCGCTTCCGGAGAGCGAAGCGTTGCAGCGAATACAGTCAAAGATAGCATCATTGTTACCGGCGATCAGAAATAGAGGTGTCATCGCGTGCCCAACGAGCCTTCGGAAGATTCCCCATTCGTAAGACCTGATAATACCGAGCCGGGCGATCCGTCTTCTGACAACTCATCGGTCAATCTCGTTAGCAAAACTGTCACGGCTGAAGGACAACAAAGTATTGCTATCGGAGAGGCGTCGAACACCGTGGTCAATACCGGTACGGTACACGGCGGCATCACCAACATAACCGTTAATGAAAAGTCGGGCAGGTCAACATTCACACGGGATAACATCGATTCTGCTTTAAGTCTCATAAAGCTTAATCAATCACTCTCGTCTGACTTGTCTCGGCGCATCGGCCGCGAGTTGGAAGATGCGCGCGAGGCCTTTCGTGAGGGTAAGACCGCTCAAGGTTTTCAAACGGTTCGAGCGATTACTCAATCGATTAATTGGCCTGCGCTAGAGGGCTCGCTGCGCGCCATGGTTCTGCGAGCTCTTGCAAACATGGTACTAAGCCTCAGGGGTAAAGCCGGCATCGGCGAAGCGGAAGAATCCATCAACGAGGCATTTCAACTGGACTCCGAGTGTGATGTCCATACTGTAAAGGTAAGGATCAAACTACTGCGCGAAGGCCTGCCAACCGGGCTTAACGATCTGGCTAATCCGACATCACTCGACGATTTCAACTTACGTGTTGGAGTCCTTATCGAAACGGGTGAAATTGAAGAAGCCTTACGATCACTAAAATCGCCTCCGCAGCAGATTTCGATCGATGCGGAGTCATATCGTCTTCAGGCACTGGCTTGTCTAATTTCACGTGATCTCGAAGGCGCGCGTAACGCTAAAGACGAAGCCTTAAAGCGAATGCCCAAAAGGCAGAATATTCGCATTGCGGCTGCACTGGTTGATTACTACTTGAGTGTATCGCCTTTGGCACTTCAGGCAGATGCGATTCTCTACCCATACCCGCTCAATCCCGCATTAGTAAAGCTCGACGACGAGAGCCAGCAACGCTTGCGGCGTAGTGCTACGAGTTTTGCAGAGATTGCTCAGGAATTTGAGGAATCGAGCAATGCTCAAAGAGAGACTGACACATGGCAAATTGCGTGCGTCGCAAGCATCTCCGATGCGGCGGCGGAAGCAATAGAATTATGTAGAGCGGCGCTAGCGAAAGATCCGACACATTTTCGAATCCTTGCCTGGGTTCTCCAACGACGATACGCAATCGACCTAACTCCCAGTGAACAGGCGCTGAATAAACTTCTAGCCACCAACGCGATCAATCACGAGGACCGGCTTCACTATGCCCTTTCGCTTCTTGGAATCTACCTGAACAAGCGAGCCACAGATGCAATCTTAAAGCTGATCGAACGCGAACGAGGCCTTTTCGAAACCGTTGGACGTTTAGATTTGTGGCGGTCCTGGCGTGGGCAGGCGCTTATCGACAGAGAGGAACCTGTAAAAGCACTTCAACAAGCGAACGAAATCGAGGATGTAAAACTTCGCGCCATGCTGAAGGTTCTTGCGCTTTGCGAGATCGGCAATGTCAATCGCGATTGGTCGCAATTGATCGAGTACTTAGAAACGGAGTGGGAGAACACTAAGGATCCGCAATTTCTCGTTCACCTTTGTGAAATTAAAGCGCAAATGGGAGATTGGCCTTACGTCGCGGACCGCGCTGAAGACTACTGCGAAAATGTGCGTACTGCATCGTCCGCTTACTTGGCAATCACGGCCGCACGGTACGCGAATAGAAATCAACTGTGCTTGCGATTTCTTGAAAAATACAAGGAGCTATTTCCCGGCGGAAAATTGCCCGAAGACCTAAGGAGGCTTCAGGCATTTTGCAAGTTAGAGAGTCAAGACGTTCCGAGCGCATTGGCGGAGATTGAGAGGCTCGTAGCAGAGAACGACTCAGTCGAGAATATCCTGTCGCTAATCGATGTCTTGCTAGCCACTGGCGATCTATCTGGCGTCGAAACTGCCGCCAGGCGTTTGCGCAAACGCGAACTCACCCCAATTCAATGCTTGAAACTTGCGGACGTCGTGAGGATCGAGGACGTAGAGTTAGCGAAAGAATTCTGGAGACGAGCAAAAGATGAGGCCCAAGCGGATAAATCGTTGGCCCTCTTCGCCGTGATGCTCGCTTTCAAACTCGGTTTGGATCGTGAAGTCGGCTCGCTTTGGCGGCCGATAGACGAGATCGCCCGAAGCGATGATGAGAGACTCCAACTTTTGGACATGGAGCAGCTCTTCTCGCGAATGCGTGAGCATCAAATTGGTCTAGAGAACATAAACACGCTTTACAGTAGTGGAGAAGCTCCGATCGCGCTCGTTGCTGAACGTGTCAAGCGACCAATGATTGATATTTTTAGTGGGCTTGCGGATGAGAACAGATCCACTTTGCCCTCTCAGTGGAATTCGCGACCGAGAGTCTTTGTTCGACATGGCGCACGGTTACTTCCGCCGCCCGAAAATTTCGAACGATCCGCCTCGTGGCATCTACATGTTGATCTCACTTCGCTGATTCTCGCAGATCGTCTTGGTCTTCTCGACAAAATTGAACACACATTTCGGCCGTTGACGATTTCGGGAAAGGTCCCGACTGCATTGCTGCAACAGCGCAGTGAGCTACTGGAAATTCAGCAGACCCAGTTGGAGAACTGTCGCACAATCCTGAGGTTGGTCGATGAAGGGAAGCTTCGGTCTTTAGACACGGCGTCGTTTGACAATCATGTTGCCACGCTCCAAAACATTCTAAAGGAAGCAGCGCCTTCAGAAGAGCTGAAAGATCGACCTGGTGACGTTAGCTTCGAGAACGCAACGTCCGGCAACCTGAAGACGCAGCTTGGAGTGAACCGAATCAACATGCTTGCGGCTGCCGCAAATCGCGACGGGTTCGCAGTGGGTCTCTTGCCGTTGCGGGCTTATGGAAACACGAAGTTAAGAATACTTGAACTTCCCACTCTGCTCAGAAACCGAATTGTGAATTGCGCCGCTATCGTAGAGAGTCTGCGCAGTGCTGATCGAATTTCAGAGCAGGTGTTCCAACGAGCACGAGATGGTCTGGGACAAGAAGGGAATCCAAACATATCGCCAGCTTCACCTCTTCTAAATTCTGAACTGTATTTGATGCAAGGCGTCGCCGATGTTCTGGCCGGTGCAGGAGTGTTAGAGAGAGCATGTGACCATTTCGATGTATTTATTGGGGATGACTCGGTGATGGACGCGCGCGAAACTATTAAGGAACATGAGAGACGCCAGATAGTTGCTACCACAGCAGAAAAACTTGTGCACCGCATTAACGCTGGTCTACAGGACGGCACATATAAATTTGTAACTATCTCCGATGAACGACTGAACGAGACAGCAGACGTTGACGAACCGGAAAATCCGAGTCTTGCTGCAACTACCGACCTCCTGCGTTGTCAGCCTACCGAATGGGACATCTTTTTGATCGACGATCGGGCCATTAACAAGTATCCGTTTATTGATCGAGCGCCGATCATCGGTATAAGTGAAATTCTGTTTGCACTTCGTCAGCGCGAGGCAATCGATAAAGACGAATATTACGAGGCCCTTTTGAGACTGCGCGCTGAGAATTTTCGCTACGTCCCCATAGACGATGAGGAGATCGCCTATCACTTAAGAAGATCGCCCGTAAAGAACGGTACGGTTGTGGAATCGCAGGGGCTTTCGATTCTCCGGCGTTATCTCGCTTCTTGCCTACTTGACACAGACTCTTTACAACCCAATGTCACATCAAACGGCGACCGCAATCGATTTGGAGAAAATGATTTCGTTACGAATTACCAGATCGCGGTGAACGCTGCGATCAGCGATTGTTGGGAAGATGAAACGATCAATGACGAGACAGCGCGCGCGCACGCCGATTGGGTTTTGGACAACCTCTACGTAGGGTTATTCGGGACACTTCACGTGCAGGCTCGAAATGTGACGGGGGTTCTTCCGTCTCGTCTTCAGGCGAGAGACCTCGCTGGTTTATTGATGAGCGCACTGAAGATCGGCGACCCACTTCATCCAGAGCGTCGCAGCAAAAAGCGTACGGCGTACTTTCAATGGTTGGCGGCCCGCGTGACTGACCCGCGGTTTCGGTCAGACTCGAAGATGCTCGTTGCGGCAGCAAGAGAAATCGAACGCATGTTCACTCTCTTCTCCAAGAGAGGTCGAGAAGCGGCGCAAGGCGCCGTTGTCGAAAGAATTCTTCTGCAAAGGCTATTTGTCGATCTTCCCGACGAGGTACGGGACGAAATTGATCTCGATAATGAGACTCGCGAATGGCTTGGTGTGACGACATTTTCCGCCGCCGAAGTTGGTGGTCGTACGTTCGATGTAACAGAATTTGTGTTAGCCGTCGAGTCCGCTCTCGCTGGTAAAGCAACCACCATACGAACTCAAGATAGCAAAGAGGAACTTCGATTCCGGATTGTTGCGGCAGAATCCGATGGCGACGCGATCGACATCGGTCCGGCCGTCGCCGCATTTGATCACAACAACGAGGAAATTGCAGTGTTGGGTGATCCAATGCTCAAGGTGTTGGCTCCCGATTTGGAGATTCGCGAACGAGCGGTGCGAGCCTTTCGCAACTGGTTTGATGGAAGTGACGAAGAATTCGAAGCCGAAGTGAAACTCATCGCGAGAACTAATAATCCTCACGAAAGACTCGATCGGGTGAAGCGAATCGAGGTTGAATCGAGTGAGGCGTTCTACCGGCATATTGAATACAGGCTGCGGCAGAGACAGTTGCGAAGTCATGAGCTAATACCACACTTTTTGAAAATCCTGCTGAATAGATTCAAATTACCGACAACATTTGAAGGTGACTTCAACAAGATTTGGGGGCAGTCCGCCAAAGCTCTCATAGCTGATTTGGGACTAGAGAGGGCTATTGAACGGTGCGCCTGCCTGCCCGTCAAAATGCCCAGCTCAGTGCTCAAAGCTTTCAGCAAGACGTCGAGTGACGAACGAAGATCATTGATACAGAAATTGGAGTCGCGGTCGGCGTCGCCCGTAACGAGGCTGCACGTCTTGAATTTATTACTTAGGGTGGCGGACGAAACTGAAATCGCGGAAGTTAAGAAGATGGTGTCCGCACTCTACGATAACGCAGCTGCCGGAGATTTTTCCGCCTTTAATGCCGTACTTCTTTTCGTGCATGGGGAACTCGAAAGAAGTCACGACCTGAGCGAAGTTTCACCGCAAATCAGACTTGCGCTTACATGGGCACACGCCTCCACGATCCATAACATATTTCATTCCGTGGGCTTTCCTTCAGCGGACATTGTCGACATGTTTCGCCGACATACGGAGCAACGAGCTGCAGAGGCGATCCTGAAGGAGTCAGAGTCCTGGGACGATTGCCTGCATCCGCATCGAATTAGCCGAACAGCTTTCCTCACTCACGGCTTGGCGAAGATGTTCGACGGCATGAACGCTGACCGCATAAAAGAAGCCGGAATAATCCCGCTTATGGAAGAGAAAATAGTTAGAGACATAAATGGTATGAAGATTCCTGACATACCGCTTCTCCAGGATTCTACGTTGCTCAAGGATGGACTGGGTTCAATATTTGGCGGAGATCACGCACAATCATTGTCAATCCTTGAGGATGAAGCTGTTGAACTCCTCTCATCGGAAAAGCTAAAAGAGATTGTCGAGCAATCTCTCGATCAAATTCTGCTGGACGGAAATGACTCCGGATGGCTCTCTATTATGTTTGTTCTTGGAGATCTTGCGATTTATCCGGACCTACAAGAAAAGATTCGTTCAGCGATGATGAATATCCAGATAGAGGCCTTCATAGCCAATCAAGGAGTTGCTCGTGCTGCATTAACAACAGCGGCGAACCAAGTCCGGCATTGGGGAGACGAAGAACTTCGCTTGGCTACTAAGGAAAAGATACTAGCCGCTATGAAATTGGAGATCGAACGAAGTATTGAGCGAGAGGGATCATCAGAAAATCGCAAACACGCTGAGGACAGGGGAACTATCGATCTCGTCGACGCAGCACTGACTTGTTCATTAGTAAGGGGTGATCCAATGCGGACTGGTCGTAACCTCGCTAGCACGCTCGACGATATTTCACAAATATGGCCAAGCGTCTCGAAGCGGTTCGGTGCCACGATTTGCGCTTTTGTTTGGGAACTGCCCGTAGAAGTCACAATATCTTGGTGGCCGCTGTTGTTGAAGTTCCGAGCAACAATGAACCAACCTATATGAGATTGACTATGTTCTAGAAGTCTGGCGATGAGGAGCACCAACACGAAAGAAGCTTTCGACGTTGCCAATGTTAAGGCGCAGTTCGACCGCGCACTGCCTCGCATAGCGACCGAAATCGGTGATCTGTTGGAGCTGCCCGTTCCACGTCTAACCAAGCGAGCCAGGAAACAAATCTCTCAGGAGTTTTCTTCCGCTGTAGACGCGGTGGCTCGTCACATAACCAAGCTGGAAGAGATAGACGGTGATCCGGCACGGCTGCGAGAAAGTTATGAAAACCTTGAACAGATATTCCGAGAATACTTACGTCGGTCTAACGTCAGAATGTGGACTAATGAAGATGCATTTGACTGTTTGGTTCGGGAATCAGAAAAGCTCCTCAAACCACCGTATCCCTTAAAGCGGCTCAAGCAATTTCGACTCGTCCGTGAAGGCGTCCAAAGACTGGTTCGAAGTGCGATGACCGTACCCGGAGGTTTGAAGTCCTCGGAAGATCTAATCAAAGAATTTGGTCGGAAGCATTCGAATGAATATTTTCGCTTCGCTAATTCCGTGGACGCGCGGTTGAAGAGCTACCAGAATGTTGATTTCAGGAAATGCACGGCTCGAAACATCACGCGAATTGCAGATCTTTACCGCGATACGGCAGCTGCCTTCGAAAATCGCCTACGACTATTGGTGGCACTCAACTTCATCGCTAGCGGCAAACCCAAGGCTTATTCGGAGTTGCGACGTTTCGGCTACAATCAGCTTCTTCAGGCTGTTGAATCAACGAAGAATCCCTTGCTTCATTTCTTAAAGGGCACTATCAACAGGCATGTGCGAAACGCTCTATCGCATAATGGGGTATCGTCGCGCCTTTCGAAACGCTCGGTCGTCTTTGTCGATTTCGCTCCCGCTAAAGGAGCTGAAACTGAAATCGTTTGGACGATAAGCCAGTTCATGCGTCAAACAAAGAGACTGCTGCTAACCATGTTCGGTGCAGCGAATGTCGAAAACGAATACATTTACGTATTTAATTACGCTACCGTCGAGGCGATTAAAGAAATGGTAACCACCCAAAGTAAAAGTAATCCGCCGTCGCAGCCCACTGCGTAGCTCGCGTTATCGGCCTTTGATCTAATGTGAAGGTAATGTGGATTCCAAAAACAGAACAAGAAATTATAGATGCTGCAGCGAACCGCTCGCTTGAAGAAACGATCACATTCGATGGCAAGAGAGAGATTTCCAACAAGAGCATCGAAATAGCCAAAGATATTTCAGCGTTCGCCAATACTTCTGGTGGTGTATTGATCTACGGTCTTGCTGAAGACAGCGACGGGAAGCTCACAATACTAAATCCAATAAAACTTAAGGGTGAGCGAGAACGAATCGATCAAATAGTGAGGACGTCCATTGACGAAGTTCCTTTCATCAGAATCACCACGATCGAAACAAAACAAGATCCGTCAATCGGATACTTGATTGTCATTGTGCCGCCGTCGGAACGTGCACCTCATATGGTTATCGTAAAGGGCGAGAGCCGTTACTATGGGCGTGCGGAAACCGACAATTACATTCTAAATCAGAGTGAGATAGGTCGACTCTGCGAGAGGAGAGGGGTTACTGAAGCCAGCATCCTGCCACTGCTTGAGGAGGCAATCACACAAGCGCCCGTTCCTGACAACGAAAAGTTCGCACACTTGCACATCGTGGCGAGACCAGTGCTTAATGATGACACGCTTCTCGATAGATGTCTTCCTTCTGGGAACCATAACGAATTACTGACAGAAGTGCTCGACCAGGTTTCAAGGTCACGGATTTATCGAGATGGATACGTCCCAGACATTGGACACCCAAGTTCAGGTTGGGTGCGTCGGCCAGAAGGTTACTATGGAAAATGTCACCACGGTCCTGAAGAAGATATGGGCGTTCATTTTCAATTCAATATGGATGGAGGCGGCTACTTCTTTAGTGGTCGGGCCGCGGAAGTTCATCGAGAGGGTGACCCGAAGACATTCTTCTCAAGTATTGTCGCAGGAAGCACGACGAAGTTTCTAGCGGTACTTGGCGAGTTGTACGATCGCGCGAATTATCTGGGGATGGTGGACGTTGGTCTGGCAGTGACGGGTTTGCAGGGCTGCGCTCCTGAATTGGCGCGAGACGCCTTCCGCACTCTCCCAAGGTTCAACCGGCCGGACTATCGCAGGACTGCTCGTGCGAACGCCATTGTCTTCAAATCAGATCCAAAGCGTATCGCCGCGCAGTTAATAACGCCTTTAGTGGATGCGATTTCCCAGGGTGCCGACGATCCATTCAACAACCGTTAGAACACGTCGTGACGTGGAATCGACAGGGCGAATCGCAAGCTGGTTCGTGGCTAAAATGATCTAGAGATTGTTAAGGTTCAATCCTGCTCTCGACTTCAATCCTTCCGACCCTCGATTCAAAATATGCCGTTAAGTAAATATAGACTTGATCCTTCCGCGAGAGGCATGATTCGATTTGCTCTTTCTGAGCAATTGTAAGACTCTGCTGATAGAGAACATCCGAGACGATACCTCTTGCGGGAACCTCCCGTCTTCGCAAAATTGACCCATTGAAGGTCGGCTGACAAAACCAAACGTCGCTACCAAGAAGCTCTACGCCTTCATACGCAAGCCGAACGACGGGTGATGTTTCCTCAAAACTCCGATCAGATGTTCCTTAGCGACGTGCGTGTAGCGTTGAGTGGTTACGATCGAAGCGTGTCCCAGAAACTCCTGCACGACACGAATATCGACGCCGTTTCTAAGTAACAGTGTTGCGACAGTGTGCCTAAGCATATGCGGGGTCACGTGCCGGGACAACCCGGCTTCCTCTCTAAACTTTGAAATGATGTTCGCGATTCCTTGCGTTGACAGTCGCGAACCCGACGCGTTCAAGAATAATGCCGGACTATCACTACGCATCTTCGATCGCGCCTGAAGATGCTTATGTTGGATACTTACTGTCTGATCATCGACAACAAAAGCGAGCCTGTATCGCCCACCCTTTCCGTGAACTTTGAAACAGGCCTCGGCGACTATGAAATCAACCGTATCGAGTGCTGACACTTCGCCAACTCGCATGCCAGTGGCGAACATCAGATCTATCAGTGCAAGATTGCGAATCGCCCGATAAAATTTAGAGGCCACGATTTCACGTCGTCCCCTCGCGAGCACTGCTCCCTTTCGAGCAACTGCGATCTGATTATGGTTTCGCCCGGCATAATCCAAGAGGCTTCGCATCTCCGGTTCTGTCAGCGCGCGAGGCAACTGTTCGATTCTCCCAAAACTTAACTTGACGCGCCAAAATGGCGATTCGGTGAGTACACCTCTTCGCAGCCAGTAAGAACAGAACACCTTGAGGACCACAATCTTTCGTCGCATTGAAGCCGGTGCATAAGATTTCGTGCGAAGATGTGCCGTCCACTCTTCAATCAAGAGTGCTGTAATCCCCGATAATGGCAATTCCTTCCCGGCGTACAATCCGAACTGCTCCAAGTCGCCACAGTAGGCCATGCGAGTCTTATTGCTTCTTTGGTGTGTCGAGAAATAGCCAGTCAGAAATTCAGCGATCGCTTGATGTAGCTGCATAGCACACAATTATTTACCCAAGTCCTGATCGGACCTTAGATTGAAGAGCTATTACACGCAACGGAGGTGGGTCAGAAACGCTGGGAGTTTAGTCTTGAAACCGCGATTGTTCAAGATCGCGGACTCCGTAACTCCTGCCTTCTAGCGAAAGAGTTTTCGGAAAGGCAAAGTAGCTAATGACAGGGCTACATGAAACATCTCCTTTTCGTCGAAACACTTGTCGCCGACTGAATTTCAAGCCATAATACGGCATGTTGGAGCTGCCGCCTCAATTATTTGGATAACTACGAATTATCACTTCACGGAAGCGCTCAGATTATGCCCTCAATGGCTGCATGGTTCGAGTTCAAGGAACTTAGAATAGCCATTTCGATTTTCTTTGTGATGCTCGTGCCTGTCTTGAGCGTCATGACGCTCCTACAGATTTTCGTGCCAACCGCCGAGGTGAACCGGATCATCGTCATTGATTACCCCGCAGCCGCTGCGCCGAATGCGGAGATGTATGTCTTCTACCTTACCTCAGCCGTTGCCCATGTAATCGTAGCAGGGCTTGTCATCAGCATGCTAAGACGGCGGTTTCGCCAGAATATAACTGAACCGAAACGACGAGTACTTGAAATTGCGATGTATTCATTCATGGCCGTGATTGTGGGCCTGTTTGTGGTTTGTGATTCTCTTAATACCATTTTGGGTCGGCTATCCCATGAGCGAATCTATCGAGTAATGGAGCAGTCGCCGCTTTTCTCCCCATATTTCAGATCGTTTCCAGGCGCGCTTGTCGGCAGGAGTTCTTTTCCAGGTTTCTACCTGTTTTCCTTGCTCTCTGGCGGCTTAATCATCTTCGGCTTAATTGTCATCGTACTGACTTGTTTTAACCTTGGGTGTGACCTTGTAGTACTCAGAAACGAGATCCGCATAAATACTGAGATGACCGCTATTAAAAGGAAGGACCTCGACACTAAGATACGAGCATTCCACGACTATTTTTACATCCTTAGTGCCGTGTTGATGACGAGCACGATAGCCACTGGGTTTTTCTTCCGGCTGCCACTCACGACAATCGCACCCGGGGACGTATACGGCTCATTCCGTGACGTCTCGTCCGCGATGACAATCTGTTGGGGAGTTACGTTTTCGCTTACCATGCTGGCGATGTGTTTCTACCCCTACTTCAGAATCCAAAAAGACCTTCGTGACCTTCGGAGAGATAGCAAGATGGCCAATGACACTGAATTTTTGCGCTGGCTCGACGATAACCGGACAGAATACGTCGTTTACACGAACATGAAAACTTTGCTCTCCATATTCCTGCCTGCATTCGTGGCCGTGCTATCGAGGTTCATTTGAGTCGCAGGAACATCTCTATTCGGTTCTATTTTAAACGTAGATGTCGAACGCGGCGTGCTTCAATCCACCACTTGAGATCCAGCCGAGACAATAGTCGCCAGACTTGAGCTTTCCCGAACGTAAGGCGAAGTGGATGTTCGCGGGCACGGAGGATGTTGCGATGTTTCCAGTGTGTTCGAATGTGGAGAAGATGCGGCCATCGAGATCCAGTTGCTTGGCCACTCGAGTAGTTACGTTTGAGGACACCGAATGCGGAAGAATAAGCTTAGGAACTTCCACTGCTTCCCGAAGCGCCTGTCGAAGTACCGCGATCGACTTCGAGTATCCAGACATATAGAGGTTGAAGCCATAGGCTGAAAAATCGAATTGCTGTTTACCCTGAAGCTTTGGTGAAGCCTCTGAATACTCTGCAAACTTGTACAACGGAATCGTGCACAGATCGGCCTTGGAACAGTCCGCCGACAAGTGAAACCGGAAGGACTGTTCTGAACCTGAGAGCAAAGTAGTGGAGACCGCTTCACCGACCGTAAACGCGGGGAACTTCCAACGTAATTCATCAATGTCGGCGATCGTGAAACTTCGCGGGAGAATGATGCCGCCCGAATCCATGGGACACTCGCTGCTTACGACGAGTATATTATGGGCGTCTCTTTGAGCGAGTAGAGCTTGTGAGACTTGAAGTGCGGTGCACCATCCCATACACGCGTCAACGATATCGAACGCACGAGCATGCCTTAGACCGAGTTTACTGGCCACGAAACAGGCATTAGCTGGCTCAACGAAGCCTCGGTCAATCCCAACGTAGATAAGGGTGTCGATGTCCCTTGGTCTGATTCCAGCTTGGGCCACGATCGCGCGATAGGAGTCGGCGATGAGGTCCAGAGGTCGGACGCCCTTTCCTCGCCAAAACCGTGTGCGGATACGCGTAGCGCCGAGAGATTGACGGATCGAGTTCCTTAACTCACCTAAATTGCCGCGGAACTTGTCGCGGCTGTAATAACAGGCGAGGTCCAGAACCTCGTCATTTCCAATCTCGTTCTCCGGAAGAACACAGTTAACAGCGGCAATTCGCATCGCAATAATTCGTAGTTATCTGTATCGGTTTGAATCAACGATTCGGAGTCTCGGATCAACCGTCCACGCGAAGCTAGTCGTTGGACCGCAATGGCTCTCTTCTCTCTCTTTTCCAACGAAAGTCTGTACGGAATAACCAACAAGTCTGGCAATCGCTTTGAAGGACATGGACTGCGCTCAAACTGACCAATGTTTTGGACGAATCGGCTGACTCGATGCGGTTGGAGCCGCCGGATGCAGAAGGGAAAATTGTTGAGTTTTGGTGCCCGTGGAGCGACGTTCGAACATCACCAGGTAAAGCGACAACACGGGCTGAAGGGCTTGGGATGCGTCAATCCGACAGGCCGCTGCCGGCCGGCTAATGCCACTCGCGACTCGTCCACTGTGCGTGAGCGTGCGGTAGTAAGACGCCAATGCGGCCACCACCTTTTCGCACTGAGACTAAAGTGATGACATTTGGGTTATCTGATATTCAAGACATTTTCAATCTCGGTGGCGGCGATGCCGGCGCCGTCCTCTTCGCGAACGATCTGACCAACTCGTGTGGCAGCGTCCGAGTAACGTTGATTTTCCAACAGCTTTCTTAGTTCGCGAATCGCTGATTCGACATTGTAACGTGGCCGGGGCAAACCTCGCCCGCAGCCGAGGCGTTCGACGCGCGCGGCGTTGTCGAATTGATCGAGCGCATGCGGCACAATCAAAACCGGCTTGCCCGATCTCATCCCCTGCCCCGTTGTGCCTGCGCCACCGTGATGCACAATCGCACAAGCGCGTGGCAGCACTTCGCCGTAAGGCGCATACTCAAACGCCGCAACTCCTTCGGGCAGAGGCAGCGGCGGCATGTTGCGCGCATGGCCAATGAGCACCAACGCTCGTCGTCCGAGGACTCGCGCCGCCTCGATCGAATCGCGATAGAAATTGTGCGCCACCCAAATCGCCGTGGAACCAAGAGTGAAAACGATCGGCGGTGGGCCGCTCTCGAGAAAATCGATCAAGCCATTCGGGATTTCCGTTTCACCAAAGAAATCCCGGCGGTCATAAAACGGGAAGCCAGTTACGACGGTATTTGCAGGCCAGTCGGGCTGTGGCCTTGCCAGAAGCTTCGAAAACAGCGCGAGTACCTTCGTCGGCGAGTACTGGCCGTTAAGTATCGGTTGCTCTCCGCGCGGCATTCCCAATTCAGCGCGCAACTCATAAATGGGTAGCATAATTTTATCGATTTTGATTTTCGCCAGCGCCAGCGCACCTCGGCCAACCCACGGGCTCAGGCGCAGAGCGCGATGCAACGACGGCCATTGCGGCGGCACTATCGGATCGTAAATAGATAGAAACGAGAACGGCGCCAGGACGCTTGAAATCCAATTGAGCCGTTTCTTCTGCGCGATAATTGGTCCAACGAGCGGAAGCGGGTGGGTGAGCAGTAAGTCCGCGCCTTCGGTTGCTGCATCGAGGTCGTCGTAGATGTCGCGCACGTGAGGCAAGATCATGTCCGCGATGACTTCAGTACCGGTTTTTGGATCACACGCGCGGCCAATGAATTCTGCTAAGAGTTCAGGTTGATAGTATGAGGGCACTATCGGTCGCACGGGATGGAAATCGATGCCGGCGGAGTCCATCTTCTCGCGATAGGCTTCCGAAGTCGCGAAAACGGGATGATGGCCGCGCGCCTTCAGCTCCAGCGCGATCGCGATGTAGGGATGTACGTCGCCGAACGAGCCAAAAGTTGATAGCACTATGCGTTTACTGCTCATCGATCAGCATCACCGAAACTTGTGGCGCGGAACGCCGTCGCGTCGCCGGCCCGCACGATTTTCATTACGCCCTCTGGCGTTTCCACGCGCAGGGGCGACGTCCGGTTCCCTGCCGTGCGTAACTGCCTCGAATGACTCGTCGTGCAGTGTCACTCGCACATGACGGTCATACGCATACGACGAATTAGCGCACCAGTCACGAATCGTTTGTTCGCCGCCTGCTTCAGTATGAAGCATTTCGTAGCGTCGAGTAAGCGAACTGATAAGTTGAGCAATGAGTGAAGGACATCGCAAAGCCCGCAAATTCAAGAATCATAGAAACAAGCGCGAGCAGCGAGAGTCGTTTGATGATCAGGGTTATGACTCCAGCTGAAAGATTCTTAGTGAGTGTAGGAAAAATATTTTTCTTGATAATCTGCCGAAAGATTAGAATGGCTTTGCAGCAGAATTGTCGACAGTCACAATAATTCACTGCGACTGCACAAATAAAACGTAAGAAGCCGCTCTTGAAGTTAAGCGCTTCGCCCAGGAAAGTCGGATCCGTGGATATCCCGATGGCTTAGTTGCACTAGGAGTGTCGTTCTGCATGATGGAAAGGATGTTGCCTAGTGTCAGGATCCTTTTGCCGGTGAGAATAATCCAAATATAAAGGTCACGAAAATCAGAAGTAATGAACCCATGAAGCTTCTTGGCAAAGGGAAAGCAACTAACTGTCATTAAGAACGAGAGGATTAAGAATATGCTTTCTATCACCAGCCAACGATATAGCTTCTTAAGTTTAAGGCTCGACCAATTCCGAGCGTGCTCAAATACCAATACCAAACGGTGATTTGAATCAACAACCCCAGGAGAATCAGATATGACGGAACAATGGTCAAAAATCTGTGTACGGCCCGATCTCAAAAGGGCGGCTTTTTCTCTTCTGTCTCGCTAGGAGTCGTCAAGCGTGGTGGTATCGTCAATACTTCTCTCATAGACAAACGTTGATAGCAGTCACGGAGGAAATCCCGATCTGTCGTTTTGTCTAGCGATCTAGCCTTTGCAAAGGTCAATTCCAGATTGGTCGATTCCTGATAAAGAGAAAAGCACAGCCAACTCAAGAGCAAGAAGAATGTCATTCCCGCGAGTATGCCTAGATCATTGATGTCAAACTCAACGTCAAAGAACGGCACATGAACCCTCAATTGGTCAGTTCGAACGGCTTCGAGAGTATGAATCTTTGAGAGAAGGTCTTCTTTTGTCGTTAGATATCCAGATTGACGCCAAAACCCCAAGTTGTCATAAATTTCTTGCTCGTTAGAATTGATCGGCGAACGACGCGTGTCCCAGAGTGAATACATTGACCATCTCCCTAAAAACAGTACCAGATAAAAATAGAGAAAGGTGGGCAATTATGGAATGATGGAAGGACATAATTGCCATGAAGAGATCGAAGTTCACGGAGTCGCAGATCGTGTTCGCTTTGAAGCAGGCGGAGACGGGCGTGGCGGTAGCGGAAGTTTGCCGGAAAATGGGAATCAGCGAAGCCACGTTCTACAACTGGAAGAAGAAGTACGGCGGATTGGGACCGGACGAGCTGAGACGGTTGCGGCAGTTGGAAGAGGAGAACAGCCGACTGAAGCAGATCGTGGCGGGATCTGCCCTGGGACAAGCAGATGCTCCAGGACGTGTTAAAAGAAAAGCTTTAAGGAGCAGGCAGCGGAGACAGCTGGCGAACGTTCTGTTGACCGATTACCGAGTGTCGGAACGGCGGGCCTGCGGGGTGGTGGTGCTGTCTCGGTCGGTGTATTTGTTATGGGCAGCATAAGCGAGATGATCGAGCCGTGAGGCAACGGATCAGAGAGATCGCCGAGACGAGGGTGCGATACGGTTTCCAGCGGATTCAGATCCTGCTGCGGCGCGAGGGCTGGCGAGACAATCACAAGCGCACTTACCGCATTTATCGCGCGACGCATCTTCTCCGTGCGGGAGTAGACATAAATACGATCCGAGCATGGCTAGGGCCATGTCTCTGAACACCACGAACATTTACGCGGAAGTTGATCTGGAAATGAACGGAAGCGTTTACAGTACGGCACCGCAGGCGAAGACTCGGGCAAGGATTCTAAGTGTGCTCGACTTTACATCACTGATCAGATTAACGGTTCCTAGCCAATCCTGTTTGGCTACCTTGGTAACGCATGTGTCGAGATTTGAGTTTGCCAGTGGAAGCATCACCCGAAAGTCGGTCAATACAGTTACCTCCACGCGAAAGTCGTCGGCGTCATAGTCGTCGGAAGCATTAATGAATTTTATCCCATTCGCAAACGCTTCCCGTCCTAGCTGAGGATTAACATCGATCGCAAAGGAGGCTAGAGCAATAAGCGCCTTGGCTTTGGCGCCCTTGTCGTCGATCTTACTTATGACGCTATTAGCTTCTATGAGAAAGTCATTGGCAGTATTTTGTTCGACGTTGCTTGGAGAGCGCGACGCCTTAGCGCCTTCCAACAAAAGTAATAGCTTCACTCGCGGATCGGTAATACGGAGCGCAGCGTTGGAGATGGTCGGCCAGTCACGATTCTTCACTGCATGCTTGCCAATATAGAAGGCCAGCAAGTTTTTTAATTTGCCCTTAATATCGTCATCGTGTATGTCGGTTATCTTTTTCTCTGCTTCTTGAAAACGCTGTCCCTGCATTAAGGTCCAGATTCCCCGCACAAGCAACTGATTTCGCTTTTGCTCATCCCTTTCGTTCTTGGCGCGATCAAATGACGAATCATCACCAAACTGAAAAACGTCATCGGCGTTTCCTAGCCTTTCAGCATAGCCGCGGATATTCTCGATCGTAGCTTCATCGACCTTGGCATTTCGACATCGGACTTGCAGGTTGAACTTAAGCTGTTGCCATTCACCCGTGTGACTCGTTCCCATGCGCGCGGAATAGGCTGTCAGCTTTGTAGCCAGAAAAAACATTTGCACGAGTTGGACCGGATCACTTCCTCGCACTCTTCCGGGTTCGAGTTGCATAGCAATGTATGAGTACGCTGCTGAAAGGTACGCGCTCGCCAAATTCGGCGCCAAGGTATGATTGCTTGTTGAGATACTCTTTGTAAAAAAACCGAACTGGATAGTGCCTCCTTCATTTTGAGGGTCAGGAATTGGCAAAAGTATCATCGCTTCCCTAAACGGATATGCTGAAAGTTGTATCGCGTCCGTGGCTCCATAGGGCTCGCCTGAAGCTAGAACCACGAGACTGCTCGCGTATAAATCATCGGCGGTGGAAGCATCGATTTGCTGGAGATCATAGAGGTATTGAGGAAAATCTAGCGGGACGCCATATTTCAGTACATTGGCGGCGATTTCCGCGGAACGCTTCAGGTCCGAGCGAAGGCTTTCTTCAGCTATTGACAGACGCTCTTGGTTTGAAGGATCTGCTGCTGTGTCTTTAAGCACATCATGTTTCGTTTCGGCAAGCCGCCGCAACATGCTATCCGCCAGCACTTGGTCCTTTTGAGCAGCCGCTTTTACAAGGCGATTTGCGGCGAGGTCCAACCGTCGCAGCTTATCGCTCCAATTAACGACCGTTTGATCTTTGTATTGTCCCAGCAATTTCTCGAAACTATTAGAGAGTATGAGACGAGCATGGTCCTGGTCATAACCCCAAAGCAAAGGGGCGGCACGAGCAACCAAGATTGATTGCTGCCCAAGATCATCGATTGAGGCCGATGAATCCAGAGCATCGCGAAGCAGTTGTACGGCTTGTTGTTTTTGCAAGTCTCTGAGTACATCCTTCTCAGAGACTGGCGGTTTCTGGGCCGAGCTTTTGCTTTCTTGTTTCTGCTGTTGAGGTCGCGTGACAGGGTGAGAGTGCAGAGTCGCAGAATTCACGGAGGCGGCGATAGAAAGAATCGCCCATCCGGTGGCATTTAATAGTCGAAGAGACTTCATCCGGATTTTTGGCGCAGTGTCTCTCGACGGCTTGTTGACCGCTTACGTTTCCTCGTTGCCGAAGCAGCAAACGGGTCGATAAGCTAACCGAGAAACACTGCGCGCCCTTAGCGAAGCGGCTTTATTGAAGGTCGAACTCTATCTGTGTGTCCCCCGAACAGTTTCCCACGCTATTGCCCGCCAGGGCACGGGATAGAGGAAGTTGGAAGACTAATCCGGATCTGATCGACTTTGGAGACCAAATTTTGGAGGACAACATCACGAAATCCAAAGCAAGAGTTCCCGAACCTAAACGATCGTCAGCAGTTGAAGATTCCGGCAAGCGGATACAACGGTGGAATGGTCAACGCGATTTCGGGAGCACAACACGGAGACAGCCATTTGCACACAACAGGAAGAGATTACGGGCGTGACGTGATGACGCGGATGGCAATCTTCGAGGAGCTAAATCGCCGACCGCAATTAATGTCAACTGTGTTGGATATGGGACTGCATTCCGATCGAACGATTTTTGGAACTTGGTAATCGACCCACATTACAAGTTATGTGTTTGATTAGGGTGGCGGCGATGTCGGTGTGGGACTGCCGTCACTCTTCGCACGGGGAAGCCCTGGGGCGATTAAACCGCTTGCTGACTTCCCCGTGTTACGAGCACATCGTGTCAGCGGTAGCCGCCGAACGGTTGAGTTCAGGCAGCGCCTCGGAGTGGGCACCCATATTAAGCCGACCGTAATAGTCGATTCGTTCCGATAGACCGAAAACCATTAGCTGCGGCATTCTCAAGAGAGACGAACAACATGAATCTCAGACAAACAGTATCTCTATCGCTGGGTTCATTGACATTGGTAATTCTTGTCATGCTTGCGCCGTTGTTGATAGAAACAAAATCGGAGTTTTATGCCTCAGTATCGGACGAAGGCAGGCGGAGTCCCAATTATGAGGACGCCAGCGTGAAACCGCTCTAGGATCCCAAACTTTGTTCACGACATTAGAGTTTTTGGAAGGTATTTCAAGGTGGACTTCAAAGGGTAATTATTTCCCAACTCGCTAAAGTGATTCAGACGGCTATGAGGTGCCCTATCGGTGATGTGCTGAAGCACCAAGTTCTGAGGACAGCGATACGCTGAATACCATCAGATTCTCTGGTTTGCCCAGCAATCGAATAACGGGTTATCGCTATTGTGATTGTCGATGGCGCAAGCTACTGATGCCCCCGCCTGCAGAGACCACGCGACCCCCAGGCTTTGCCCAAAAACCCACCCAGCGGTCGGACTTTTTGGGCAGCTATTCGGCGATTCCTTAAGAAGCAAAACAAAAACGGCTCAGGTGAATGAAGCACTGTGCAAGATTCTCTGCCACAACTTGTGTTGCCTTATACAGAGTATGTTCGAGTTCGAGATCAAGCCGGAGCGAGTTGTAGTCATAGGGTTCCATCGCCCCGTTGCCTAAGCTGACTGATTTCAAACGCCACTGCGAGGTGCTGTAGTCAAATTGCTTAAAGAGGCCACCCGCAAGAACCTTTCATCTGTCGTCATCTGTCTTCATTCGTCAGGTTTGTGAGGCTAGGTAGATTTGGAAAGCGGATCAGTCGGGCTGACGACTTGATCATTAGATGATTCACGACGATGATATTAGCCACAAAACTGAGACTTCACGGGCTGTCCGTCACGAAAATCCATGTTGCCGCCCAGGTGTCTCCCGCATGTTTTGAATCAGAAACTGCCACCTTGATTGATAAAAGTCGAGTAAAGATCATGCACCCAAGAATCAGCCTAAAAAGATTTCCACTCTTTTGTCTGTTGTTCACCCTGTGGGCTGTCCCAGCTTCAGCCCAGACGACGTCTTTCACCTATCAGGGCCGATTACAGGACGCAGGCACACCTGCAAATGGTAACTACGATTTTCAGTTTGCCCTGTTCGACAGTTTGTCGGGTGGCGGTCAGGTTGCTTCGACTCAAACCCTCTCAACAGTCGCAGTGGCCGAGGGAATGTTCACGGTGCAACTGGATTTTGGCGGCAATGCATTTTCAGGGGCGAACCGTTTCCTTGAGATCAGAGTAAGGCCCACGGGTGGTGACAACTTTACCACCCTCGCTCCCAGGCAACAGATCACTTCGACGCCGTATGCGATTCGCAGTGCAAATGCAACGGCAGCCGACACGGCGACGACCGCGAACAGCGCAGCCCAAGCGACATCGGCGGCCAATCTGTCAGGAACACCACTCCTTCCAAATGGCACGATGGCGACCACTCAGGCCCAGGGCGATGGCAGCGGGAAACTTGCGACCACGGCTTATGTTGATCTCGGCCTCTCTACGAAACAAACGTGGCTTGGTACCAGCGCAAATCTCGCCGCAGCATTGAGTGATGAAACCGGTACGGGCGCTGCTGTGTTTGGGACTGCGCCAACATTCACGACAAAAATCACAGCCCCGATTCTCTACGGTGGTACGGCACCCGGAGCAACTCAGACGATTGCCGGCTCAAGCAACGCCGCACCTGTTTCCAGCTATGTTTTGATTAATCCGCAAATCGTAAACGGAACTTCGCCTGGCGGATTATTTGTGGGCGCTGCGACATCTAAGACGCTCGACAGCAGCTCCGTCTCCGATCAACTTCACCTTCAGGGAAGCAATGGAAAAGTAACTGCGCTGGTGATGGACAGTTATGGCAGCTCATCGCCAAAAATAATAAGTCGTACAGCGGGTGGAACTGCCGCGTCACCTGCGGCCACAGCGGCAAATACGAACTTGGCCGTGCTAGCCGGAAGGGGATATGAAACGACCACGCCCGGGTTCACTGAAGACATTGGGTTGTTAACTATCAAAGCGGCAGAGACCATTACCAAAACGGCGAAAGGCACCTACATGAGTTTCTTCACGACGCCGATTGGTGGAACGATTCCGGCAGAGCGACTGCGTGTTTCTTCAACCGGTGATTTCCTACTTGGCACGACGGCTAATCCCACCGCCAACAGTGGCAAGGTTCTTGTATTTGGAGAGAGTGGTGCGACCAACCCGACAATGGGGACGAACACCGCAGGCTTGTTCGCCAGGGATGTATCGGGCACTACCAAGATGTTCGCGATCGATGAGGCCGGAAACGCGACGCAACTCAATCAAGACTCCGCCCATCGCTTTGTTACGGATGCTGAGAAGGCAACGTGGAACGGTAAGCAAAATGCTCTGGGTTATATGGCCGAGAATCAGGCCAACAAATCCACGAACACATCGTTGGGAACATCTGACGTGCTCTATCCCACCCAGAAGGCAGTCAAGACTTATGTCGATGCTCATAGTGGAGGAGGCAGTTTCACGTCCCCATCCTACTTTCAAAACCTAGCTGCGTTGTTGGAGCCTGACGCCATTGAACCGCTGCAGAAAGGAAGTTTCAGTTACACGATTGGGCCCAACGAAACCAAGTATGTGACGGCGTCCTTTTTTACGCGCATTGGCTCGAGCGGGATGATGGAAGTGCGCGATCCGCGTGAGGCGTTGCCGTTACGAGGCGTGACCCTGAACGGGACCGCGGGGGGTTCGTCGGCGATTATCGTCAATCCAACAATCCCTACCTATGCCAACGCCTGGCAGACTTATTACGATCGCTTACAGACCATAACCACTCTGCCAACCAAGACCATTGCTTTTACCGCTAACAACCAAACCAAGATGCTGCTGCCCGGTCCTTATGGTTCGATCATTTTATTGGCTGAGACATACAACGCCCAGTGGGTTGGGGCGCTTATGGATGGTTCTTACGGGATCAATTTCTCAAATGAACTCGGCGACGTCGCTGCCACTGACTACCAAAGAAACTCCAATCGACTTACCCTGGCCGTCAACCGCAACGTAATGAATCAGGTGAAACTGGGTACTAACTACTACGGAGGCTCCTACACCGATCCTGGTGGCACGGGACAGTTGGGCAGCATTGTTTATGTGAACTTGCCATCGAATTGGAGTGCCGTGCCCGATCCAAACATTTACACCTTTCGGGACGATTTCATGGGGTCTTCACTCGATACTTCAACGGTTTGGAACCGCGTGCAAAGCACTACGGGTAACGTAGACATTGACACCAACTTTCAATGGTGTGAAGTGCAGGGAAACGGAAGTTGGGGCGCCAATGGCGCTCACTCTCAAACCACGTTTGCTCGTAGCGCGGGCAAGAAATTTGTAATTGATGTCGTTTCTGATGTGGGTCAAGAGGAAAATCCGCCGACGACAGAATTGAGCATTATTGTAGGACTGTCGGACGGTGCGGGCCAGAGCTATACGAACTTCGCTCATGGCGTTTTGTTCGCCACTGGTAGAGTTATCAAGATTTACGAGAACGGCACAGATCGCGGGACGGTCGGTTTAGGATGGACAAAAGGCGCCACCTACCGCGTGCGCATCACCCCAGCCTCAGGCGGTAGTAATGCAACTTACGAGATTCAAGGCGGAACATACGCAAAGCTGGGCGGCGACTCTTGGACGAATATCACACCCGCCACGTCCAGTAGCACGACTAATATTTTTGCCGTGGGCTTTTCCTCACTTTACGGTCGGCATTGGGTCGGCGATGCGAAGGTTTTCTAATGGCACTCGCGATAGAGCCGTATGCTGAGAGTTAGCAAACCCTTAATCACCCGGAGGCGAGTCCTTTTTGGGCTAATGTCTTTTGCAGTCTTGGGCTTTGCTGTCCATCTCGGCTTTGCAGGCAAATGGATTCTTCGACCTCAAGCTATCGGAGATCAGACCGCGAGCTCTGATAAGCCAGCCGAGAATGGGCGAGCGATTTACACTGCACCGAAGTCAGAGCCGTCAGCAAGTGGCCAATTTGAACTTTCACGCAACGCGGTCTCTGGCGGTGGTGGCTCAAGTTCCAATGGAGGTTTTCGCGTCGAGGGGACCATAGGCCAGCCGGCCGTAGGCTCGCAGATGAGCAACGGACAGTTTTCGCTTGATGGGGGCCTCTGGCAGCCGGAAGCAGTTGCGCCTACTCCGACGCCTACTCCAACACCCACGCCAACACCCAACGTGGTGCAGTTCAGCGCTTCGAACTACAACGTCAATGAGGACTGCACGACAGTCACGATCACCGTAAACCGCATCGGCGACACGTCCGGCGCGGCCAGTGTTGACTATTCAACGTCAGACGCGACCGCCTCAGAACGAAAGGACTACATCACTGCATTAGGCAAATTACGATTTGCCGTGGGCGAGACATCAAAGACCCTGGCGGTCCTGATTAACGAGGATTCGATCGTCGAAGGAACCGAGACTATCAACGTCAGCTTGAGTAATGCGTCCGGCGTCAGTCTCGGTGGGCCAGCCATCGCGACGATTACCATCATCGACGACCCGTCCGAGCCGGCCGGCAACGTAATCGACGATCCGCAGAGCTTTGTCTGCCAGCACTATCACGATTTTCTTAACCGCCAGCCTGACGCTCCGGGGCTCGCCTTCTGGACTAATCAAATCACTTCGTGTGGCAATGACCAGCAGTGCATCGAAGGCCGGCGCATTAACGTGTCGGCATCCTTCTTTCTTTCAATTGAATTTCAGCAGACCGGATATCTGGTCGAGCGAATCTACAAAGCGGCCTATGGGGACGCCACCGGCAGTTCGTTCCTCGGCGGCACGCATCCGCTTCCGGTGCCGATCGTACGGTTCAAAGAATTTCTCCTCGACACGCAACAGATTGGACAGGGTGTGATCGTGGGCCAGGGCAACTGGGAGCAACAGCTTGAGCAGAACAAACAGGTCTTTGCCGCGGAGTTTGTGCAGCGTTCACGATTTACCACGGCACGCCCTACTTCGCTGACACCGACGCAGTTTGTGAATCAGTTGTTCGCGAACGCAGGAGTTACGCCCTCGGACAGCGATCGCAATGCCGCGATTGCCGAGTTTGGCAGTGCTGTGAACACGAGTGACACTGCGGCGCGAGGTCGCGCTTTACGACGCGTGGCCGAAAACTCGATCCTGACGCAACAGGAATTCAATCGTGCCTTTGTGCTAATGCAGTACTTCGGTTATTTAAGAAGAAACCCGAACGATCCCCAGGATTCGGATCATGCTGGTTTCGAGTTCTGGCTGACGAAGCTGAATCAGTTCAACGGCAACTTTATCGACGCGGAAATGGTGAAGGCTTTCATTACTTCGATTGAATACCGGCAACGATTTGGATCGTAATCGCTCGTAAGCAAAAAGCGCAGTCGAAGCTAAGTCCGACTGCGCTGACAACCAAACGCATCGCCGCCACCCGGCGCCCAAGTGCATTACTGCTTATTAAAGACCAGCGTCGAGTCCGTCGTGCCGCGCGGGCTAAGCAACAAGACAGTCACTTAGGGTGAAGAGGAACGGTTGATGGAGCGGGGATCAACTAGGGTGCTACTTTTCACATTAACAGATGGGGATCGTGGGAACGATCGGCCACTGCCGAGATATACGTAACTCTTCGCTATATTCGGCGATCGTTGCTCCGCCTTCAACAAAGAAGTAAGTGCGCAGCGTTCCTTCTTCGGTGAGCAACCTTTCATTCGAACTACCATAGGTGTAAGTTGCCAGCACGGTCGAGTTGACATCCTGTTCACTTTCACCAGACAATTCGCGGCGTCATACTGAAAGCGTTGCGACACAGTGCTGCTGCCAGGAATCAGTGCGCGGACTTGATTACCGGCGGCATCGTAAGCAAACCCCGATACGTTGATCCGGTTCGAAGCACTGTCATACGAAATGCCTTGCAAACCATCTGGAGGCACGACGCCGTACGGTTGTGGATAGGGGACTGATCGCGCGCACCTTCGTTTGAAACTCCGCGCTCCCCGCAAAGCTGCTGCGCACCTGTTCACGGGTCGCCGTCTGGTTGTCGAGCACAGCCGTCCACGCCGCCAAACCACCCGCATCCGCCTCGCGATAGAGATAGGCGCGATTATAACTCTTGCACGTAGGCGCTATTCAAGATTGAGGCCGAATGGGTGACGTAGGCGCTCGAAGTAAAAGCCGCGTCGCCCACATTTTGCGTAGCGGTTAAAAACTGAGACGACCCTTGCCCAGAGCGCGGGTGGTCAGACGCCGCCTAATCTGTCATCAACGCTCAGCACTTTGCAGTCGGCTTACGGTAAAGGTGAGTGACATTAGTCTGAAGCGGTGTCCCAAACACGCACCAACGGCGTTGAAGATTAACATAAATGCCACTATTAGCTTTTCTGTTCGAACACTTGTTCCTGTGCACGAAGGCCCGTAAATCCGCTTCCAGAGCAGATCGAAAATACGACTTGCTACTTCACTCGTTCGAGCAGAATCTTGACTCGGGACAGACCCTTCTTTTCATAATCGGCCATGTCGCAAGAAAATAGGTCTCGCACTTCAAAGCCTTCTTTTGCCAGACGGTTGAGGATCTGCACCGTTTCCCTTGATGCGGGCGTTAACTGAAATTCTACCTTTTGCTGCGCAACGTTCTCTACTCTTTGTAATTCAACCGTCAGAACTTTGTATTCTCGTCGGTTGCCATTGGTCACGCCCGGTTGTTCGAATATCATCGTGCCGTTCCAGAGACCATGACATCCATATGTCGTCCGATAAATCGCGCCCTGCTCCTCCAATCGGGGTAATTCCTGCTCAAGCCTCTTCTCTCTAATCCAAATATATGAAGCGGCCGCAGTCGAGCCCTTTTTGCGATACATTACGCTGAGATCCAACTCGAATGGCCTTATCATGAGCCGATATCCTTGTCGCGCAAGCTCGTCGACCCTCTTCTTCAAATTCCCAGCAGCCACCTGTATTTCGAACTCATCCGGCAACATGTTTCCTTTCCTGATCGGCGACTGCATAAGAACCTCATATCTGGTGAGCGTGTTCGTCGGCATAAGACCCCGTCTCCCAGCGGAGTTGATCTGTTCCGTCAACTCACTTTCAATCTTCTTCGCATTAAAGCTCAGTTTCGGCCTTAAGATCTCATACGCGCCTGCTTTATTTGTCTTTTCTTGTTCGTCTCGCTCAAGTACGAAGACCCGTCTGTATTCACATCGCTCAATGCTTGAACCGAACTCTGTGTCACAGCCTCCCCAGAGATAAAAACACTCATTCACCCTGAATCCCTTTCTCGCAAATGGAGAGTAGCTTCTCTCGAATTCAGCATCGGAAAAGTAGTACGGACTGATCGTTTCGAAGATTGCATACTCGTGCGGCATCTGATCGCGCCTCACAATTGCCACTTTAGGATACAAGGCAGTAGAAACTAGCCTATACCCTCTCGCTGCAGCATCATTAAGCTGGTCCAGGAAGCTGTCCTCGTAATCCTCCCATCCATTTTCGGCGTCCTGTTTTCTAGCGCGTTCACCTGTCGTGAATCTCACCCTCTGGCCATAACCGCTGGGGAAAATGATCTTGTATTCGTCGCGATTAGGATCGAGGACAAACCCTGAAGGCGTATCAGCCTTCGTCGGGGACTCCGGTGGTGGTGGAGGCTTTCTTCCGGCCTGACCCGCCACCCTAAGGCTCTGAGGCATCAAAGCAAGAACTAGAAGCACCGCCGTCAACACTAACTTCCCTTTGCCAAATTTCATCTCGCCTGTTTCTTTCATGGCTACCCTGTAAAGATCAGATAAAAGATAAACCCGACGACAACACGTAGCATGACCCGATTCATTCCGCGTCTTGGTGATTTTCCAGCTTTTCTCATGTGAAAACTTTTTACGGCCGCGCGAGCGCCACACCTTTCTCTGTCCGTCGAATAATGCTCTGCCAAGCGACTATTCCGGTCTTGGTGGTTACTAACACGTTATAGATGAACCAGTGCACCTGGTCCCTGTCAGTTAATTGATAATGAGGATTCCCATTCCATTCCGCTTCATCTGGGGGCACCTTCCACAAGTCCCTGCTTGCCTGCCGTAAAGTACGGAAGTCTTGCACAATGCCAGCCACGTCAAGAATGTCGGCCAATTTAGTTGCCCCAGCGAGAGTTGCGCCTTGCTGGGCTGAACTTCGAGCAAAATTAATTATTTCCCAGTTTGTAGGATGCCATTTGAATTGCTGGGCTTTCTTATACCCAGCCGAGATAAAACCGGTGACGGTGCTCGCAAGACCGAGCCATTGGCTGGCGAGCCTGTGCCCAGTAGCTGAGAGAATTCGACTGGCGAGAGTCGCGCCTTGGGAAATTGCACTTAGAACGGCTTGCCTAACTTGATTCGCCACGGGGTGCAACATTCCCAGCACGCTGTACAGGTTAACTAGTGACGATAAGAATCCAATACCGGCGCTGATAATGCCGAAGATACCCGCCGCTTTGTTTAGTCCAAGAGCGCCGAGTAACGATCCTGCTGCACCAGCGACTGATCCAATTGTTCCCAGCCATGCTGTTAGTGTTGATGTAAACACCGCGATGACTGGGAAGAACACTACGGCTACAACAGCGATGGCCACAGTTAACGCCACAATGATCCACTTGATTGCCGACTTGATGAAATTGAATGCCTTCTTGAGAAAGCTAAAGAACCCTAGGCCAGTTGGATCGGTGTGATTGATTGGATCATTCGTACAGTAGGCATACAGGTTCAACGTTTGAGGACTGGTCAAGTCAACTGATTTCATCCGGATGGGATCGACCTGAGTAAACCTCCCCTGCTGCGGGTCGTAGTGGCGATTCACGGCGTAATCGAGTTTGGTGGTGTCGCTGCGGTCGTAAGAAGTGAATCTTCTGTTACTGGGAGTGCCGGAGCTTTCAGCGCCGAGCGCGGTGCCAAACGGCAATGTCACTTGCTCGGAGAAGCTTGTGTCTTGTGCGTTCGTAACGAGACGCGTGCCCAATCGATCCGGATGATGATATTCAATTGACTCTCCGCCACTGACATTCGGAGTGAGCGTGGAAAGCAGTCGGCTGCCGAGATATACATAACTCTTCGACCACGCCGGCGTCGTTGATCCGCCCATCTCGCTATATTCGGCGATCGTTGTTCCGCCCCCACCAAAATAGTAAGTGCGCAGCGTTCCTTCTTCGGCAATCAAGCGCTCGTTCGAATTGCCGTAGGTGTAACTGGCGATGACAGTATTGTTGTCGTCGGTGCGCACCTGGACGAGACGGTTGGCGGCGTCATAGCGGAACCGCTGCGAACCAGTGCCGCCAGGAACCAGCGCACGCACTTGATTCCCAGCCTTGTCATATTCAAAACCGCTGGTCGTGATGCGATTGCCGGCAACGTCGTATGAAAGCGAGGCATGGCCATCACGAGGGATTTGTGATGACGTGTTCCATGCCGCCTTGAGCGAGTCGCGCAGTTCCTGGATGTGCGCGACCTTGATCGTGTACCCGGCGCTCAGTCCAGGATCAGTGTATGTAGTGGGTGATAATCCCAGCGCGGCTCGTGCTTCTTCCAGCCCCGTACGCATTTCAGTGATGTGAGAGAATTTAATCGTCACGCCGGACGTGATCGACTCTGCCCAGGTCGCCGTTCCTAATCCCGCGCGTAGCCGAAGCCCATTGATAGCGTCGCGCAATTCTGTAATGTGTACACCCTGAATAGTCGTGACTCCCGCAGTCAAAGGATCGTCCGTGAAGGTGGGCGGAGCGTCCGGCACGGCCGGGTTACCGGTGCTGCGAACGCGGTTGTCCGCACTGGCACGTCGCAGTGTTGATGGAGAATCGGAGACCGGTTCTGAGCTATCTCGCGCAGTAGAATTGCCACTGAGAGCCGCCGAGTTGAGATCATTTTTGGCAAGCAGATCTGTTGGCAGATCGACTTTGGGATCAGAAGGTTTCACTAACTTGAGTTTGTCGTCCAGCTTCGCCGACTGGCCATTAGCACTGACTGTCAGGCGGTTGCCGTAGCGATCGTAGCTATAGGTCTGGATCCAGAGCACGGCAGCCGATGGACCGCCCGTCGCCTGGACCAAGCGACCGAGAGCGTCGTAGCTATACCCGCGATCCTTTTGGTGATTCCGGTTGTTCAGAATCTTTGCAAGCTGGCCGGTGCGCTTGCCGCTGGCGTTCGTATAGTCGTAAGAAAGATCGAGCAGCGGGTGTGCCGTGTCGGTTCCGCGCACCACGGTTTGATTGTCCAGCAAACCGGTCTGCGCATTATAAGAATAGTTCTCGGTGATTTGATTTGCGCCGGCGACCCCAATCTTCAACGAAGTCGTCTGGCTCGCCGCGTTGTAGACGATGTTCGAAGCGAACGATTGACCGTCGTAAGTGAGACTGCTCAAGCGACTCGCATTGTCGTATTCGTGATGCACAACCTTGCGCGGTTGCGTGCCGTTTAGGTACTCAGACGGATAAGTAACGTTCTCTACTCGATCCAGAGCGTCGAACGTGTAATTAACCGCGAACGGGTAGTTGGTGCGATTGTTGAATGTTAGTGTCTTGGAATCAACTCGACCCTCGGAATCGAAGTGAAATGTTTCAGTGTTGCCGCTCGTGCTGTAACCTGAAACGCTAACCGCCGCGGTTGATACCATTTCAACTTGCGTAATATCTATTTTATCTAGCGGATTGCCCTTCTGTCGGTATTGGTAAGTTACTGCGCCGGCCGGAACGATCGGATTGCTTGTATCACCAAAATTGCTCGTGTCCCAGGAAACCGTCTGCAAGCGATTCAAAGGATCATTGTTGTAGTTATAGACAGTCTTCACGCCGCGCGCATCAGTACGCGAGGTCAGGTTCGAGCGTTCATCGTAAGTGAATACGTCGCTCCACGTGCCTCCGCTGGTTTGATAAACCCCCGAGTCATTGAGCGTGCCATTCATCTCGGCGAGTTTCTGCGCCGTCAGACGACCAAGCGAATCGTAATTGAAAAGTCTTGTCTGGGCATCCTGGTGGATTTCGGTCAAGTTGCCAAGCGTGTTGTAGACATAGGTGGTAACAAGTCCGCCTGTGGCTACCGAGCCCGTACCACTGGGGTTGGGCTCAACTACTTCGACCAAACGTCCGCTGGCATCGGTGCGTCCCCAGCGTTCGCGTCCCCAGGCATCGCGCACCAACGTCGTCTCGCCGGGAGAATTGCTGGCGACATTCGGCCGCTGTGGAACATAGCTGTCGTTCGCGTCGAAATCTCTTTCGTTGTAATAAGTTTCATTCACGCTGCCGTCGGGCGCAGTTACCCGCGTGGTGCGTCCCAGCGCGTCATAAATTGCAGTACTAAAAACGGGTGTTTCTGAACCGATTCGATAGGCAGCTGATTGTTGCGAGACCTGGCCAAGGTTATTGAAAATCGTGTCCACCGCATCCCAGGTTTGGCTTTGACCGTTGTCCGGCCCGCGCGCTTTCTCCTGGCGCACCTGGCCGCGGCCATTCAGGTACTTCACGTTTTCATCCGCAATCGCGCTATTCACACCAGGGGCGAGATACGTTCTCGCGCTCACGGTCATTCCGATGTCGTCGTACGCATAATCAGTGTGCGCGCCAGTAGGCAGAATTGTAGTGGTTGGTCGCAGCGTATCCGGATCGTAGTCGGTCGAGGCTAAACGGCCATTAGCGTCTTTGGACGACAGGATCAGTCCCGTGTAAAAGTCATAGGTCGCGCTGGTAGTGACTTGGGCGTAAGGATCAGTTGCCGCGCCGCGCGTCTTTTTCTCGGGGTAGGCGTATTGAGTGTCAACGGTGTATTGAATAGTGGCCTGCTCGCAACAAGCAGTGCTCGCGGTCACCAGGTTGCCGGTGACGTCGTACGTTCGTGTCTCGGTGATCGGTCCGCTTGCAGGTTCGCTCGCGGCGTTCGTAAAAGTCGTTACCTGCGTGACGTTGCCGCGATAGTCGGTGGCTGAAATGTAAGGGCAGTAGTAAATGTCCGGGCAGTTGCCATCGCAGGGTGTCTCAGGCGAACACGTGCCGGTACAGTCAGGATCATTTTGGTCGGGTTCTGTGTAGCAAAAGCCCTCAGCCTCAGCATAGGGGTTAGATGCTTGATTGTGTTGGACGACGTTCGGCGCGGGACTGAGTGTTTGGCCGTCGTATTGATACTCAGTGCGCGATACGCGGGTCGTGTTGTCGTTCGCATACACTCCTACACTGAGAGGCAGATTGAAAATATGACGACCGACGAAACCGGTGCCGTACAATGTCCCAGTGTAGTCGACGCTGTTCTGATAAGTTGTGTTTGTTGAGCGAAGCAGCGCGCCGCCGTAATCGTAATCACGCACTTCGGTAACCTGATTGTGGACGCTCCCGTAAATGAAATCGGCAGCTGTCATCTGTTGGTTCTCGTTGGTCTTCTCGACGCGTAAAGGTCGCGGCGCGTCGTAGGCTCCCTTTTCCCAGGTCGCCGTACTCCCCTGCAACACAGTCCCGGCTGAATCCAACGTCTGATCCTGATAAACCAATCCATCCAGCGCTTTGCGAGGATCATTGTCCGGCAAGCTGGTGTAATTGTAAGAGTATTGAACGCTCTTGGTTTGATTCGGGAGCGTTACCTCGACTTTCCGCGATGGAATGGTCGGTTGGTCCGGGTTGGTAGCGTTCTCGGCGACGAGGTATCCGGTAGTGGCCGAATCGACGTTGGTTCCGTCACGCGTCCAACTTTCCGTCATCGTCGTGTAGGTCGGCGCATCCGTCAGACTGGAGTCTGGTGTAAGCGGGTAGTCGTAAGTTTCACTGCGCGTGGTCGTACCTTGAGACACGCTGCCCATGTCATCAAGCGAGGCAGCCGAGAAACCCATGTTCCGCTGGTCGACCACCTTCGCCAGCATCCCATAAGTCGAGTATGAATCCGAAACATTAAGCCAATAGCCCGTGCTGGTCGCAGGGTAATAAATCGCATCGACGACCCAGGGATTCGGATCTCGGACTGAGGGCGTCAGGCCGCTAAACGCGTTTACACAATTCAGCGCTAGATGATCATAGTGAAAACGGACTAGCGTCCGGGTTGCGCCGTCCAACCCCGGCGCGGTAACTGCCGTAAGCAAATTGTTGGTATCGTAATGGAAGTTAATCGTTCTGTTCAGCGTGTCATTTACAGTTTGAATGCGCGGACCAATGTTGTTTACGTAGGTGATTGTTATGTAGTTGCCGTTCGCGTCTTCGATACTGGTCGGATATAGGTGTCCGGAGGAAGCGCCAAAATTTATAATTGTCCCATTGGGCAGCTTGGCTTCACCCCCAGTCATGCTGCCGCCTGTGCCGGTATAGTATGTGTAATCGATGAACGAACCATCAGTGGTATGCATTACACCGTACGTCCCCCAGCCATAAGAGGTAATTGTGCCGGTATAGCCGTGCCGCGTCCCGTCGGCATCGACTAACATCGCCCCGTTGTAAACGCCCATTCCAAGCATCTTGCCAAAGCCCAGATTGAATCCCGGCGCGGGCCAACCGCGATCGATATCATAGGTGATCTGCGTGCCGGCTTTGTTCCACAGGCGCGAGTTGTAGGCCGCTCCAAGCGAGATATTAATGCCGCGTCCTGGAGCGCTGTAAATCGGTGCTGCAAATTGGAAGTTGCCGCTGCCCGCGCCGCCATCTAAGGGGGCCCCGGGCGGATTGCCGACCCCGTTTCCGGGATCATCGGCTGACCAGAAATTAGTGTCATCCCAATCAGCAGACGGAAGAACCGGCAGAGGCTCCGAGGTTGTCTTCCCGTCGCTGTGCGATCGTTTCCGGATAGAGACTCGACCGTTTCCCCTCAACTTATTTCGTGGCGATTCAATCACGGATTTTGTTGCGCTCGCCTCTCGATTGGAAGCGACGCTAGCGGACGGAACGTCCCGAGTGGAAACGTGACGAGTGCTGATTGGTCGCAGTGTTAAGTCCCGCTTGGGGGCCTGCCGAACCTCAACAGCGACCTGAGCCGTCTTGCCGTTTATCTCCGCAGTCACCGTGAAGGTGCCCGGTCCTGTAGCTTCGAACTCCCCATATTGCGATATGCGCGAACGACGCCCAGAAAGAGAATTCTGCGCGCGCCATCGAGCCTTGACACCCCCAATCGGATTGTCGTCAAGTCCATAGGCTATTGCCGAGAATCGAACGTGATCGCTGACATCGATTGTGACATTGCCGGGGAAAATTTGAATACGGTTAATCTTTGCATCACGATCGCGTTGCTTTTCCTGAACCCGCGAGCTGGCTCCTCCATTCCGTTGCAGCCACTTCGCCAAGCCGCTGGAATAAAGCCAGAACGTAAGACCAACCTGTCTATCCTTTGCTACAGCGAGAATCATCTGCGGCGCGGCCGGCGTTGAAACCAAAAGCAGACAAAGGATTATCGTGATCGATATGGTTCGACTGATCCAGAAGCGAATTGTGGGGTTTGTAGAAGACATGATTTCTCTCCGAAAATGAAACTGCGGAAACCAAACAAAGCCTTACTGCAAACTCAACAAAACCAGAATTTCGCCCGAACCCTTCGCCAGCGGCTCGAGCGCTTTGCCGATCAAAGTCCCGGGGCGATGAAGCTGCACGCCCCCGAGATTAAGGGGCTCGGATTTCATAGCAACTCCGGGAATGTCGCTGGTGACTAACAGATCGCCGATGTTGATTGGACCTTTTGAAGCATCGACTTTCACTTTGACTCTGCCGGTGGTGGCGACCAGAACTTTGCCGTTGCCGCTCTCACCCAAAGCAATGCCGGGTTGTTCAGAGATGACGCCGGCGACGCGCGTGTCGTAACCGGCATTTGATGAAGTGACTTGGTTGGATTTGGTGGTGTCGAGAACGACGACGGTGCCGGCGGCAAGCTTTTCCGAGGCGGGAACCCATTCTGCTACATCCTGATACTTGGCCGCAATGTTGCCGCTCACTCTTACGTCGCCCACTACATCCAGCTTGTATAGTGTATCTGGAGTCGTGGTTCCGATGCCCACGGATCCTGATGTGTAACTGATGTTCGCGCCATTAGTTGCCCATTGACTGCTGGTTGCCCAAGTGTTATCACCGCGCAAAAACTTAGTCGAATCAGCTGTGCCGGTACCAAGGCGGGCTAATGGCACAGTTCCACTCGTAAGGCTCGAAGCGTTCAGCGGCGCGTTGCTGCTCAGTGATGTCGCCGCGACCGTTCCAGTCCCGCTTACGCTCAATGAACCGCCGTTTCCCACCACCAGGGCCCTGACATTCGTGCCGGCCGTAATGTCGCTAAACGCGGTTGAGCCTGTAGTACCATTCGAGGCGGCGGTGATGCGGCCCTTGGCATCTACTGTGATATTCGCATTCGTGTAACTTGCCGCAGTAACTCCCGTAGTCGCTAGTGTGGTAACAACATTACCCTGAACAGTGCTGACATCGCCGCTAAGTGCCGGCATCTGGGCTGTTGGCAGAGTGCCGGCGTTCAAGTCGCTGGCGCTGCGAATTTGAATATCGTGCAGCGACGAAGTGCTCTTATTGATTTGCGCCCAAGTGTAATCATTTGGAGCGGCAACGACTGCCCCGGTGCGACCAAACACCGAAGAGACTGCGCCGGCCGGTACTGCCCACATGTTGTCTCCCCGGAGAAAGGTAGTGGAGCCGGCTGTTCCGCTACTACCGAGCCGTGCAATCGGTAGAGTCCCAGAGTTCAGATCGCCGGCATTGCGAGTCGCAATATCGCCTAGCGACGAGGTCGACTTATTGATTTGCGCCCATGTGTAATCATAAGCCGCGGCAACGACAGCACCCGTACGACCAAACACCGAAGATACAGCCCCACCGCCGGAGGCTGCCGTAGTTTGGACCGTTCCGTCAGGAAATATGAATCCACCGCTGCTGGAGCGAATCTGGCCGGCTACGTCCAATTTGTAAGTTGGCGTAGTGCCAATGCCCACCTTGCCGCTGCCGTCAATTCGCATTCTTTCCGCTCCAGCAGTATTGAAGCGCATATACTGGTTTGCCTGCGTAGGGTCATTGAAGAACGCAATCTGTCCTTGAGCGAGGCCCGACGAATTAATGAAGTTCATTCCCAGTGCCCGCGTTTGGCCTGGCGAGCTGTCTTTAAGTCCAACGACTACATTAGAACTATTCGTGGTGCTTTCGACCCTGAGAATCTCACTGACAACTGCGCCGGTAGATACATGAAGAGGCCCAGACGGACTCGTCGTTCCAATCCCTACGTTGCCGCCCCCATCCTGCAACACAAGCGGTATGCTGCCGAGGTTGTTAGCGCTCTTTATGCAAGCGACATTGGCTTGACATAGATCGATCGCGATGAGGCCGTTTATCGGCAGCCCGCCCGTCTGAGTGGTGTCATCAGCATAGATGCCGATGCCCTTGTAACTTCCCGTGCCCATGCCCGCCACTCGCAACCGATAAGTTCCATTGGCAGCGTTCATTGTGCCGATCATCGCATTGCCGGCGACGTGGAACAGGACCGATGGGGCAGAAGTTCCCACGCCAACATTGCCGTTCTGCAGAATCGTAAACACTTCGGTCGAGCCACCAGCATTAATAAAACTGAAGCGATCATTGCTGGCTCGGTTTCCGAAAAACCACTTCGAGACACCGCCATTTTGTAGTGTGAGATTAATGTCATAGCCGCTGGCGGCGTTGAACAGGACCCCGCTGTGAGCTGCGGCATTACTGCTGAACCTCGCGATGTTGGCAGAACTCGACAAAACATCAAACTTGTACAGTGGGACTGTTAGGCCGACGCCGACATTGCCGCTATTCGCATTCGAGATATCGTTGCCGTTCGTGGTCCATTGCTGCGCCGAGATTCGCTCAGGACTTACAAATACAGTCAACAACGCTGCCAAAACTGCGGCACGGAACGAGATTTTTAGGATCGTGGTCGATGAGTATGTGGTCATTGTCTTTTTTCTCTTTACTTGACTTGGGTGTTCGCGGCGTTCGCTTTCGTTCAGCCGGGCAATGAAAGCCTTGACCATACAGCTGTTTGCAAACCAGAACTCGACCCGCTTAGAGCGGGGACATAATGGCGCCCGTTAGAATAGCGTCTGGCTAAGCCGTCGAGTTGTGCGGGCAGCTCGTGGAAGGTCAGCCGTTACGCGAAAGGAAGCAATTACCCTATAGACGGACTTGTTATAAAGCGCTGTGATCAGCATCACAAGGAATCTAAAAATCCACGATTCTTGCGGTCAGGCAACGTGGGCTACTGCGCCCACCCGTCAGGATTCCATCTCAAATTCGTACGGGCAAGAGTCCACAGGTTCAAATCTGTCAATATTTATTTTGAAATGGTAAGGCCCTTAATCACGACGCCTTACGGATCTTCTCGTCGTTACGCCAGGACTCGGCTCCACTCCTAATTCGTACATGCACGTTATCAAAACGCACAGATTGTGGCATATGACCTTGCACAGCACTTCGTTCATCATTGCCGGCTTCAGTCGGCCCAATACATAATCGTCGAAGCGGCCCTTGATCATCGAAAACGTGCTTTCAACATTGCTGCGCTGATGATAGCTGCGCTCGAACCACTCCGCGTTGAGCGAGTAGAAATGGTAGAGCCGCGTCCAAAGCGGATCTCTTGTCTCGTGGACCGCACGAGCATTGCACTTGAACGGGAATAGAGGCAAAGATCTATTCTCCCACGCCAACAACATATTCTTGAGAGCCGAATAAGCCTTGTCACCGATGATTCGCCTGATGCGAAAGTTCTTTGCCGTCGTCTTGAACAGCGGCTTGAAATATCGGCTGTCGCCTTTGTTTGCCGGCAAGGCAGAAATCCGAGACAAAAGAGTATGGATTAAGCTTCACTTAATGTGCGGCGTGAAAACCAACATCGTGACCGCTGTGGAAGTCAGCGATGCGATCCATCGCTCTTTGCGGCTAGTGGAAAAGCCAGTTGAATCGATCGCGAATACCCCCTCGATCTCACGCAAAGGCAAACTATTTTCAATGACGAGCTGGCGCAGAAACGGCGTCACGTCGCTCCTCTCAAAGTAGTTGTGAACCGTCTTGCCGAGATGTGGATGCCTTCATGGTTTTCGTGGACAATTACCCAAACGCATGCGCAGTTTTCCGCTCCAACTTGACTGCGAACTAGTGTCATCTCGTAGGCTCTATGGGTGATTTTCATCACTTCTCCTTCTGCTTGCCCTTGACCGGCGTATCGACCGCTACCGAGGGCCCCCCACACTCGCCTTAAACGCTATGCAATTAAACAAACAAGAATCAAAGTCGCAGTGATGAAAAGGCCTACTACTCACTGCTGCCAACCCGGCATTGTTCTTGCAAGTATCTTGCATCGATTTGATGGTGGGCCTTTGAGGTGCCCAAGTGAGGTTTTTTTGATCCCAATCGTCCTGCTATTTCAGAGGGCTGAATTCTCACGAGTCTCTGCTCCCGTGCACACTCGCTAATCCACCCGGTAACGCGCAGGTTGGGATGATTGGCTTTCCCAGGAACCTCCGTGGCTCTCGTGTACCCGCCAGTTATTGCCCTGTACTCCTTCAGGGCCTCACGTTAGTCGACGAGAGGAACGGCGATGTCTAAATCTTATTTTGCATCTGTATCGGGGTCGCGTTTCATACTACTGCTGGCAATCGCGTTGTTCGTGTTTGTCGCACTAACACTCCAGATCTTTCCTTCGCGTCATGTACAGGCGACCTCCACTACCGTCGTAATAAGCGAGTTCCGTACGCGAGGCCCGGGCGGCGCCAACGACGAGTTCGTTGAGCTGTATAACCTGACGGGGAGTCCGATTAATGTCGGCGGGTGGAAGATCAACAGATCAAATGGTTCTGGCACTATCAACACCCAAATCACGATTACCGCCGGGACCTTGATACCGGCCTTCGGCCATTTTCTGGCAACCAACAGCGCTGCCGGAGGTTACAGCGGCAGCGTGCCAGGTAATCAAACCTATGGCACTGGTATTACCGACGACGGTGGTATCGCAATATTAGACGGCTCAAACGCGGTAATGGATCAGGTAGGCATGAGCGCAGGCTCTGCGTACAAGGAAGGAACGGTGCTGAGCCAACTCACCACGAACGTAAACCGTAGTCATGAACGTAGACCCGGTGGGGCCAGTGGTAGTGCCCAGGACACTGATAACAACGGCAGTGATTTTCAACTAATTACTCCCAGTGATCCGCAGAACCTTTCAAGTCCACCGACACCCTCCGGATCCCCCACGCCGACACCAACCCCGACAAATCCAACCGGCGTTGGCGCCGCTAATCCGAGCGCCCTGCCGGCAAGCAGCCAGACACTGCTAACCGTTACCGTTACGCCAGGGTCTAATCCAGCCAGCACTGGGCTAAACGTCTTAGGTAATCTCAGCTCGATCGGCGGATCCGCGACGCAACAATTCTTTGATGACGGCACCAACGGCGATGTCGTCGCGGGCAATAATGTCTTTTCCTACAGCGCCACGGTATCCGACGCGACGACCCCCGGGGCGAAAACGATCCCCTTTTCGATCACCGATGCCCAATCACGTTCAGGTTCAGGGAATATTTCGTTGACGGTAACGCTTCACGATCCGGCGGAACATCTGGTGATGGGAAACCCGTCTGGCGCAGTGACCGACGTTAACAATCCGTTGAACTACCTGATGATGAAGCCACAGTACGCTCTCTCGTACAACAATGATAAGGGCACGGCGAATTGGACGAGCTGGCACCTCGACAGCACCTGGACCACCGAGGTCACGGATCGTCAGGATGATTTTCGCTCCGACGATACACTGCCACCCAACTTCAAACACGTCAGCAGCGGCTATCAGTTTGCGACCTACGGCTTTGACCGGGGTCACATGTGTCCGTCGGCGGACCGTACCTCCTCAGTTGCCGACAATTCTGCCACCTTCCTGATGACCAACATGGTTCCGCAGGCTTCGGGCAATAACCAGGGGCCGTGGAACGCGATGGAGAGCTACATTCGTACCCAGCTAAACGGGACGGCAAACGAGATGTACGTAATTTCGGGTGGCGCCGGTACCGGCGGTATTAGTTCGACTGGACCATGGGATAGCATCATCGACACTGCTGGTAATACTGTCACCGTTCCGCATGTGACCTGGAAAGTAGTCATGGTTCTGCCGAATGCACCCGGCGATGATGTTGCCAGAGTCAGCACCTCAACTAGAACCTTCGCCGTCATCATGCCCAACGACAACAACATCAGAACCGACCAGTGGCAGAAATACCTGGCGACTGTGGATCAGGTCGAGGCAGTTTCGGGTTACGATTTTTACTCGAACGTGCCCACCGCTGTTCAAGGCGTGATCGAACCGAGGCTCGACCTGGAGAACGATACGCCGCCAGTAACTTCAGATCAGACAGTGACGACCTGGAAAAATCAGGCAGTTGCCGTTACTTTGTCGGCGACTGACTTCGACGTCAATAACACGTTCACCTACACGATCGTCGGGCCATCGCACGGCTCGCTCTCAGGCAGCAACGGGAATCTAACTTATTCTCCTAACCCTAATTACGTTGGACAGGATCTCTTCACGTTCATGGCAAATGATGGTGCGCTGGATTCAAACGTTTCCACGGTCACGATCATGGTAAACGAGCCTCCGAGTTGCACCGTTCTTAGCAGCGTTCTTAATAATGGTGAGTGGATTATTAAGGCACTCGATGCATCCAATCCCGAAACTCCCTTCGAGGTCAGGATCAATGGCAATGCGGTTTGCACGACGAAACTCCTCGCCTTTGCAACTCGGGTCCCCGACACGAGCCGATTTCCCCAAGTCTTTGATATCTATTCCTCCGGATACATCCGTATGAAAGCTGGCGCTGATCCAAGTCCCCCGTTGCCGTTCGGGCAGAGTCTGGTACTGGGGCCGGCCATCGTCGGTACGTCAACGTCCTTCCCGACCGAGACATTCTTTCTTAATCCTCAACTCGAAAGAGTGGATATTGACACGTCCCGGCTCCATCCTGACGGCACCGGATCACTGCTCATCAACGTGACTGCCAACGATAGCGGTCTCGCACCCACGAGCGACAAAACCAATCAAATCATGAATCAAACGTGGGGCATTACCCTTCACGAGCCGACGAATGAGCAGACCCGCATTGACGTGGCAGGAACGTTCACCTTCACAGAGAATGCTGTCCCTGACGCAATACGCACGGCACAATCCGAATCCTTCAGGTTGTTGCAAATTTCTTCCATGTTCATTGACGGTGCCCGCCATGATGTCGATGCGTTTCGCTATCGTGGATCTTCCGGTCTGGTCAACTTCTCTTACAATCCCAACCTCGTTAATACGCTGTTGCCACCAACACCCAGCGCTCTTGATCCCTCGACTGGTTTTCTTGACAGTCTCCACACGGATGACCTTGGTGAGCCAAACGGTAATTCGCCCTCATATAGAATTCTCATGAGGACAACTACCGGCCCCATGTCGGGGTCCATAACGCCCCGTGCGTTCATTACTCCCAGCCAGGATATTAATCACGATAACCTCGGTCTTTGGCAACATCAGCAACCTTCGAATGTCATACCGCCAGGTACCAGCGGCAGCATCAGTTACACAGTTGTGGCAACAACAGATCCGATGCCGGGGAACACGGCCGTTCAATTCAGCGCGACCAGCTATAACGTCACTGAGGACTGCACGACTCTTACGCTTACGGTTAGTCGCAGCGGCGACACTTCCGGCACGGCGACCGTGAACTACTCGACTGAGGACATCACGGCCAGCGAGCGCGGTGATTACATCTCTGCGACAGGCCGTCTAAGCTTCGCTCCCGGCGAAGCCTCGAAGAGTTTCGCCGTGCTCATCAACGAAGACTCATACGTCGAGGACCCGGAAACTTTCAGTGTCAACTTGAGCGATCCGTCAGGCTCCGGCCTGGGCGGACCCGCGAGCGCCACCGTGCAGATCAATGATGATGCGGCTGAGCCGGTGACGAATGTAATCGACGACCCGCAGGACTTCGCCTGTCAGCACTATCACGACTTTCTCAATCGCGAACCTGACCCGAGCGGCCTGGCCTTCTGGACGAATCAAATCACGTCCTGTGGCGCCGACGCGGCGTGCATCGAGGTGAAGCGGATTAACGTATCGGCCTCGTTCTTCCTCTCGATTGAGTTTCAGGAGACGGGCTATCTCGTCGAACGCATGTACAAAGCGGCCTATGGTGATGGGACGGGCACGTCGACGCTGGGCACAACTCATTCGCTTTCCGTGCCGATAATTCGGCTTAGTGAATTTTTGCCCGACACGCAGAGGATCGGGCAGGGTGTCGTGGTCCTGGCGGGGAATTGGCAGCAACAGTTGGAAGATAACAAACGGGCATTCGCGGAAGAGTTCGTGCAGCGCCCACGATTCCTGACGGCCTATCCGCTAACACTGACGCCCGCCCAGTTCGTCGATAACTTGAATACAAACTCGGGCGGCGCCCTCTCGAGTGCGGAACGCAATCAGTTGGTCAGTGATCTTACGGCAGGGATCAAGACGCGGGCGCAGGTTCTGAGGGCGGTGGCCGAGGATCAGACTCTGGTTGACGCGGAGAAGAACCGGGCCTTTGTGCTGATGCAGTACTTTGGCTATCTGGGGCGGAACCCAAACCATCCGCAGGACAGCGACTATACCGGCTATGAATTCTGGCTGAACAAGCTGAACGCTTTCAATGGAAACTTCATCAACGCCGAGATGGTAAAGGCCTTCATCACTTCGATCGAGTACCGAAAGCGTTTTGGGCCATGAGGCATTATGATTACATCGAACGCTCTGGGACATTTCGAGCTATCCCGAGCCGCCTCTTTTGAAATTACGAACAAAGAAACAACCCACGGTCTCGATAATGCGATGCGCACGATTAAGAACGCTTACGGAAATGAGAAGAAGGTTAAAGGGCTGACCCACTGTCCGGCCACACGGTTGGTTGCGCGAGAGCCGTCAGAAGACACCCCCATTCGGGAGGCTTCAGATCTGTATAGTTATTCTCCGAGCCATTATCACGGCTTTTTTCACACTGACCATCTCGTGCCGTCCGTGTTCTTCTCTAAGGAGCGAGACCAGAAGAACCTCCAGGAATACGACGATCTTTCATTCAAATACATCTACGATCCTGTCGGAGATCCACAGGATCACAAAGAACTAATGACGGGCACAGGACCGCAGTGACAAACTCGCCCCCAGCTTTGCGGAAGCGTTCTTTGCCCGCGGTGTTGCGAATTTTGTTTGTACTGCGTGGCCCGTGGATGACGTGGCTGCACGCACTTTCGCGCTGAGTCTTTACGGAGGATTGCTGGGAATAGAACTCGAAGACTCCGGGGCTGCAGCCCATAACGGCAAACAGGAAGCTCTGCCCATGCATGACGCAATGAGGCAGGCCCGCCTCGCGATCGCCAAGACAACCAACGGTAGGACCACTTGGGGAGCGTACCAGCATTACGGGAATCCGTATTTTCAGTTTTTCTATTCTCGCCCCGACACTGACGGCCAAATGAAGGGCCGCCCTGGTGGCGATGCGATTAAACAACGAAAGCGTAGAACGCCAAGCGCGAAGAAAAGCAGTGCTCGAACGCGGAAGCGTGCGCGGAGGTGAGCGCTGTTTAATACTGAAAACCCTATTACCAATGTCAGTTACCTGTCCAGATCAGAACAACGCGCAGAACGACAGTGCCGGTTACGCCTCGCGCCATTACAATTGGCCACTTAAGCTTAGTTTCTACGCAACCTTTTAAGTTACCGCTTCTTGCACAGAATCCTATGGACATCTTCCGCACCCACCTACCAACAACAATTCTGGCTGGCGCTGGCGTCTCAGCCGTAGCACCCACTTGCTCCCAGGGTGGTGGGCCCTTAACGACGCAGTTCTGCAGGCTCTTGGTGACGCCGTTGAGCGAGTCACTGGTAGATCCGGTCTATCCAATGATTCTCGCAATGTGGTCGCGCAGCGGCGAGACAGTACGCCTTTCCTAAAGCCGGACTTGCAGGCGCAACTAATCGAGGACGAGATCGGCGATGGCTACTTCACTGCGCTCGCGTATGTTGACTGTCCCTTTGTCAACCCTACACACGAATTAATCGCAGAACTGGCTAGGCAGGGACGCGTAGGTGCAATAATCACAACCAACTTCGATTGCACAATCGAGCGAGCGCTCGATGCGGCCGGCCTCGATTACGTCAGATATGCCTCGCCGGAAGATTTTAAGGTTTGGCGAGCCTTTCGGTGGGCCTCGCGCTGGTCAAAGTTCACGGATCATCTAATCAACCATCGACTACGCTTGATACATTGCGTCAGCGACTGCATGGTAGGCCAGCAAGTCTCAATAAGTGGATGCAATGCCAATTCGTCAATTTCCCAACTATAGCGATGGGCTTTTCGGGAGAAGACCTCCAGTACGACCGAAACTATCTAATGATTCGTCCGTCAGTTATCGAAGGCGCGAGGTTTCAATTCCTAGTGCGGGCTGAACGGCCTTCAGTTCCGTTGGACAATCTAAGGAACGCCTTCCCGGATCGTGTTCTGTTGAATCGAGGCGAATTGCCTGGATGGCTTTTCGACGTCGTAAGTGCGGCCAACATCGGTCATTCAATAGCCCTTTCAGTAAACTACTCTGAACAACAAATCAAAGAAATATCGATCGCGTGCCATGCGGAGCTTGGAGAAAGGGTTGAATCAATGGCGGTCGTCGCTGAGTCGAATGGAGGTTATCAACGCGGTGACCGCCCTTTAGTCATTAGCAGGGCAGCGCACTGTGGCAGATCATCTACTGGAGCGCACGTGGAGTTTCTATCGAGAGAACGTTGACTGTAATGGTCCAGCATACGCACGCTATCTGTACAACAACGGCGAAACCCTTATGCGGGGTGCAAGATTTAGCAATCCTTACGAGCGCGAAACGGATTTCGATTCCTGGAAAACCGCGGCCGACAAGGACCCTGGACAGTTTTTCACTCGGGCGATGGAATTTGGAGGGACTGAGGCGGCCTTGGCGAGGCCGTCTTGTGCAGATTCCTGTCCGGGCTCCAAATAAGATATATCTCGCCAACGATGATTTCTCTGAGAGAACAAATAATCGCGGGCGCTGAGGGGAACATACTTTCGTTGGTTCTTATCGGTGCATCGTTCTCGCTTACTGAGGTGCTTGAACTTTGCGCGCTGGGCCAAGGCCGCTAGTGTGATTTTAGAAAGTGCTTACCTGTCCGCCGCGCGGCACGGAGACGAGTTCAGCCTGGCCGAGGCGGCCTGGCGGCTGGCGAGAAATCTTTCGTTTGGGCTTGAAGCCAATTCCGCGAATGCCGAGCGAGTCAACAGCTGTTCGTCTCAGTACCGTAGCGAGACGGTTTAGTGGACAGGTTTTCACGTTATTCGATTCTTCCTATTAAGTTCACGGGCTAATCCGTCTAAGTCCGGAAACATGGAGAAAATACTTATTCCCGCCATCGATAAGAATTCGTGTGCGTCTGGTATTAGGGTTCGCGGAATATCAACCGAGCGAACGACTCTCGGATTTATCTTTTCCAGAGGCTCCGATACATCTCCATGTATTGTAAAGTAGCCATGCTGGGCGTGAAGGCGCGCGCTTCGCTGAACAGGATACAATGCAACCGGATGGTTCCATCCAAATTTGAGGTCATCATAATCGACCATAAAGTCGCTGTATTCCCAACCATCCTCGCCACCCAAGTAATGAGGTGATACCAGGTCGCGAGTTTCCCAGCTTTGACTGTGTTCGTTTAACTCGTACGGATTAAGCAGCCAAATACGCGGCGTTGCTTTGGCAGGAACATCATTAACCGCAAAATAGAGTGCTACTCCAAACACTTCAGTCCAGTCCAAGATCCTAGTGGCGACTCCATGATGCCTCATGAAGTGCAATACGTCCCAGTCAGTTAATGAATGATGATGAAGTTCCTTGGCGCGAGCTTGAAACTCAAAAAACAGGTCGGCTTCGAGTCTGCGCAGTTGCAAGCCCGTGAGATTTTCCTGTTTTGCGTGTCTTAGTAAAGTGGGCAAAAGGGACCACCGACTATCAGCGTGACCGCGAAAGAAGCATTCCTCCCCATTTTCAAGATTCAGGGATTCTTTTGCTAATTTGATCGCCGCGATGAAATTGTTCCACTCTGACATGAGTCGTCGGAATTCGCTCTAATCGTCAGGCTGCGCGAGTATTTATGGATTTTATATTCGGTATCACCATTTTTAGTCGATTGCGCACTGCCGCCCGAAGAGTTCGGCTGCGGTCGGCTATGTTTTCTATATCAAACAAGAAACATCGCTATTAATTAAGCAGTGGTTTCGTGCCGGCTTGATTTTGCTCGGCATAGACAATGTCGTCATGTGGCGCTGCAACCTTGAAGTCGCTGCTCGGTGTTGCCACCCAGAGCTTGAAAAAACTATTTTCGATCGGAATCCCGACTGCCGAAACTCTCGTTAATATATTCAAACAACAGACGAGCAACAAAAAATTTGCGTTTAGGCGTCGGAGGCTCCTCAATGCAGCGAAAATCAACGACCGCGCAACGCGTAAGCTGTTGATGAGATCATCATAGGAACGTTTCAAACTCAGCAACGGCGTCCCGGCGCAGCCATGGGTCAATTTCATGACGAAGGATAGGGCCGTGGTGGTGTGTGGTGCGGCGAAGCAAGCGAGCCACATACTCCATGGCCAGTGGATGATTAGTTTTCATTGCATCCTGAAACGCATTACCCTCGACCGTGCCGACGTGCGCGAGCACTAGGTCTTTGAGTTCCTGCCCGAAAGCCATCGAATTCGCGCTAACCTGCCAAGCGCCTGCCTCGATGGTATCCGGCGTAACGGAAGTTGGGTTGCTCGTATCGCGGCCTTCGTTCCAGTCCCACGACGACTCAAAACCGGCGAGAACGCGCATCACTTCCAGCATGACCGCGCGGCGATGATGGCTACCCGACCAAGGCCCGAGCGTATTCCTTATGCTGGAATAAATATCACTCAAAGTGTTGGGCGCAAATATCTCATCGGGGGCTTGCTTGCCCCAGGCAACCAGTTGGTCGAGAAAGTCATTAGAAGGGACACCTCTATTTGAGACGTGTTGCTTAGTGGCAATATAGGTCATGTGTTACTCCTTTATGGACGAAAATCCATTTTGCTTTCAATGAGGTGATGTCTACCTAAGTGATGTGGTCGCACCGTTGAGCTTCCTAGTGCGTTTTTCGACTTACGTGTCTCATTCGAAACTCACTTTTCTGACCACGCCTCTGCGGGTGCTCGCTACTGTTTTACCTTATCAAGCAAGATGCTCACGCTGTTCAGCCAAGTGGTAATATCAAAGTTTTGCGGGTCGTCGTGTGCATCAGCTATCGTTGCGTCGATCGAGGCGTGAAACGCCGGAAGCAGCCAACGCTTGCTTCTATAACTTGCGGTGATGTAAAGCAAGGCCAACCGGTCAAGCTGTTTTTGCGTAAATCCCGGGGTCGGCCCCAGATCGAAGAAGGTATGGGGATTAGATCTGCGGCGAGGTTGAATAAGCTCGATATGGACGAACAGGCCACCTCTTTTTTGACGCGCCTGTTGACGTTGTTCCGAATCGGCGATGTCTTTGCCGGATTCATACTTCGTCCCGCGGGCGATAACGTTAAAGTTTGCTTTTGTTGCGGATTGCCCCACGCGGTTAATGTACATATGAACTGGCGTGCTGGTGCTCACCCAATTGGAGAGCTTATTGCTACTCCACGTGGCGTCATTCATGTTCGCGGGAAAGTCTACCGCGGCAATCTCAGGCGAACTAGTGTCATGAATTACAAAAAAACGCACCTTCGGTGTGTCCTGGACAATCGTACCGCCAATATCGGATTCATTAATACCGCTATCGGTAAGATGTTTACGCAGTTTGATTAAATCAATATTCATTGGCTTACCGACCAGGTCTGTAAGAACATTCGGTAACGTGGTCAAGGTTGGCCCGACATTTCCTCCCCTCAATACCGGTCGAATTAGGCATCGAGCTAAATCATTCTCGTCAAGAGAATCAAACGGGCATTGTTGGGCCCAAATTGTTCCCGACAGAATGAACAGTAACAAACCTGCGAGTGTAATTCTCATAACGTTCCTCCTTAATGATTTACAGAGAGCAGCGTGAAAAGTGGAGCAGTTTATCCAGACATAGCTGCCAACGCGTTTGAGCTTTTGCGAAAAAGACCGACAGGAGAGAAACATCTACCCACGATTTCCGGCGAACCACTCTACCTCGACACTTTTGAGTCGTTTGTTTCGTCTTTGATCTCGTCCCACTTCGACATGAATAAAGTGTGTTCCGTAAGGACGCCTTTGCAGTGGATAGTCTTACCAACACTTGCAGATTTATTTCCACGCTGAAAACGCTACTGTGAATAAGGTTCTCGATCCGCGATCGCTGGATCGTTTTCGGCCTTAGGATTTGCTTCGCGCTTGTTGGGAGGTAGCTGATGAAACATTTATCGTGTAAGCATTCTGTGAGCCCAAGATCACAGCGCGAGAGTCTTGCATCTGAATCGCCCGAAGGTGGTCCGATTTGATCAACGTTGCAGTTCCCAAGTCTTGCCGTTGTCCGTCGTGAGCGCAAGTGTACTGTTGTCTCCTACCGCCAAACCAACCCCGTTACCATTGAAGGCCACCGCCCACCATTCCCGATTTGCAAACTCTTGATTTAACGAAAGTGGTCGATGCCAGCTTTCCCCGCCATCAGAAGAGGTTTGAAAGGTCCCGTGGCTACCAACCAACCAGCCGCTTCCATCCGGGTTGAACGTGATCCAGCTTACGTATTTCACGGACAACGGAACGGTTTGCCACGTCTGGCCCTGATCATCGGTCCTAATCAGTTGGTTGCCACCGAGAACTGCAAAGACATTCGATTCTGAGCGAGCGAGGATTTGAAAAAAGTTGAGAGGCTCATCATTGAAATAGCATCTTCGCCAACTCTCTCCTCCATCTGTCGTGCGGAGAATCTCAACGCTGCCCGTCATTTCGTCGGTGATCTTGTCTCTTATGCCGGTTACCCCGCCGACAAAGCCAACGCGCGCGTTGACGAAGTGCACTGCAGTTAAGTCATATTTGGTTGGTTGCTTCATCAGATGCCATGATGCGCCCCCGTCTGTGGTGCTGATAATCAAGCCGTAGCCGCCCACCGCCCAGCCGTGTCGGGAATCGACAAAGTGAAGAGCCTTGAACGTGAACCCGGTGCCGGGGACACTCACTGGCGCCCAAGTCTGTCCCGCATCCAATGAGTGATAGAGCCGATCGGTGTGTTCGCCATCATATCCCACTGCCCAAGCTTGATTATCATTAAGCAGCTGCACGTCTGATAGATCATAGCGTCCAGTCGCACGGCTGGGAATGGCCGAGACAACTTGGATTTGAGGTTTCTCGGCGACCGGCTTCGCCGGCTTTATCCGTATGCTTTGCACAACCTCACGAGCCGCTATCGTAGCGCCACCAACTACCAGCAAGAGCAGAATTACTTTGGCAGTTCTCATAGCTCTTTCCTTTCCTTATTCCGGTCTCCAGATAGGAAACGTACCAACTCTGGGTGGCCGGTAATCCCGCAGGTTCCAGTTGTTGTGCCGATAGACGGTTTGATTAACAGACGAACGAATGTTGTTGATGCGTCCTTCTGTGACGCTGGCATAATTCGCGTCTACGACTGCGCTACCGCTTCCGCGATATTGCCGAAGCCTGTCAACTTCCGCAGGCCCAGCCTTATTGTTGTAAAGGTCGATCGCGCCAGCAATGTTACTGCGCAGAGTTCCACCCCTCGCTGCGCCTTCAGAAAGTTGCATCGGATTAATTGCTGAGTTTTTCCATTCGACCCCTTGCGTATTGCGATCCGTTCCCATTCTTGTCTCCGTGACTGCAATCCCGAGTGCGATATTCGAATCGAATCCTTTTTCTCTGCTGACTTCGACGATATTGACAGCAACATTCTCCATGGTTCTAAGTTGATCGTTAGAGTAATGTAGTGGCGCATTTCCGCTGTTTTCTGCGACGGCAGTCGTTTGAATTGAATCAACTCCAACTTCATTGCCACTATCATCCACGTATCGACTTTGCGTCTCGGTAACCGTGACCGTCGCCTGGTAATTCACATTTCCTCGCCTATCAGCATCCTGAACAATTACCTGCCGCGTCGTGGTGGCAGTAATTTTGTGAATATTGGCCTCTTCGTCTTCCGGATCTTCGCCAGTCGGATCAATGTAACGCAGGGGATTGTTCAAGCAGTAGGAATATCGATTCCAACTTTGCGGCTTTGTGAGCCGCGCACTCGCCATCAACGGGTCCGTACTTGTGAACCTTCCCTGAGTCGAACTGAAGTGTCTGGCCTCAAAAAAGTCTAGCCCGGTTTCATTGTCGCGTTCTTTTTGGGTGAAGTGTTGTCTTATTCCATCATTCCCAGAGTAGCCCTGCGCAGTGGTTCTGCCACCGGTGCCAGCAAAGAGTTCCTCACCGAAGGGCAGTTAGAAGACGCAGTGACTCCCTCACCTCACGCGTCCGCGAGAGCCTTGTTTTCGGTTTTCAAAGAGCAACGCCAGTGTGCGCGTCGTAACATCTTTCACGGTTTGATTTCGGTATCGTTCCAAACCAGAGTGTTATTATCCCATCGATGAAACTCGAATGCGTTTGCTTCGCTAACACCCTGCCACCTTTTCACTGATTGTTTGAACATCCCCTCGCAAAATAGACGGCCGAAATCGCACGTTCGGCCCTAAATCGCAGGATCGAAGCCCTGACCCTCGACTGTTGTTTGATTGCGCGATCTTCTATCCCGGTTGGGCTACCCTCATAGACCGAGAAGTTCAATAGAATGTATTGACGATTGTCGCCAAATCTTTGAACAATCCAGTATTTCGCTTCGCTCGTGTCCTTCCTGACGATCTCGTTCAGGAGATCTCGCAGCGATGCATTTGAAAAGATCACGCTGAAGGTCTTTCCTAACTGTGGAGTATCGGCGCTGGTGTAGCTGCTGATTGGAGCGGAGAGCCCGGCCAGTCTTAGTTTCGCACCTACCTCTGGTAAATCCACAATTCGTCCCCTCAGATCGTAGGTGTTAATGTTCCCCGTCGCTGAGAACTGGCCGATCTGAGTGTCCAACAACTCTATTACCAGTGGGTCTCGGGAGTCCTGATCTTTCGGGGTTACATTAATTACATCGTTTACCAAGTGCCATTCGTAGCGACTATCTTGTGACAATAGCGCGTCCAGGACTTCACGGAGACTGCCATCTTGCAGCTTTAAACGAATGTTGCGCGGTTCGTCCTTGCTGGTGAGCGCCTCGACGCCAATTGGAATCCTATGAACAGCCGACAATTGGGCTAAGGCTTCAGGCAAGTTAGACGCCGCGATTCGCACATCTCGAATGTGTCGATCTAATAGAATGCCGCCCGCTTGCGGCAACACGATTGCAGTTGCACACAACACTACGACGGCTGCGAGCGTTTTTAGCAGAAACGACATATTAGTTCCTCCACTTGATGCATTTCATTTCCCCCATGGCTTGGCCTTACCGATTGTGGAAGTTGTGGCTTTACTCCTGGTCATATTGTGTGTGTTTTCCATATAAAGCGCTGGAGCTCGCTGCCCCTCGGCCCTTACATAGAGTCGCTGCCTCAACTCAATGTTGTAGGGTTGCGAGTTTTTCGCGTCAAGATCGGCCTTCGTCCTTTCTACAAGTCCAACTCTGTCATAGAAAGTCCCGTCGGCATTCTGCGTCATCAGCAGGCCGTTTGACGTTTTCACGTCCTTATTTCCCCTTGCATCTTCACTCGTCGCTGTCACATTTTCCATAAGGGTGAGGTTGTTTTCCGGCCCCATAATATTTCCTCCCTGATCCAACACCACAACAGCGTTTACCGCTGCAGTGCCGTACGCAGGCTCTAAATTGGTCGTTCCGTCCGGATTCAGAACCTTATCGCCTTCATGGTTGATTTGTTCGCCTTGGAGGTATTTCATGTCCGTCGGGACTGGTTTCTCACCTGCCTTAAGCGGCTTAGCATCGTTTCTGATTTGGTTAAGCTGGTCGTTTATGGCAGTCTGCTTTTGGGCTTGCTGTTGCTGTGCCTGTTTTTGCTGATCCTCGCTGTCCTCCTCAGCGAGTCCCGACGGGTCAACAAGACGACACGGATTGTTCGATACATAAGCATATCGATTCCAACTCTGCGGATTCATAGGATGGCCACTAGCCACCAAGGGATCAGGAGACGTGAACCTTCCTTGCATCGACGCGTAGTAACGCGCATTGAAGTAATCCAGCCCCGTCTCGTTATCTCTTTGCTGTCCGGTGAACTGTTGTCTTATTCCATCATTCCCAGAGTAGCCCTGCGCAGTGGTTCTACCACCCGTGCCGGAGAAGAGTTCCTCACCGAAGGGCAGATAATCATGGCGGCTGACAACGCCAGCACTTGAATTCGTTACCACTCGTGGCGAGCCCAGATGATCCGACGTTGTATACCGAGTGCCGTTGGTGGGTTCAATCGTGGCAACCAGTCCTTTCGCGCCGTAAACATATTCCTTGAGCAAAGCACCCGTCGTCAGATTGTACTCAGCGACCAACTGCCCGCCGCTGTAAACCATCCTCACTTTCTCGCCTAACGCAAAGTTCTTCTTGACCCGGTTGCCGTCGCCATCATAGCCGTACACCCCCGTCACGCCGTCAACTGTCTTAATCTTGTTCTCGGCATCGAAGCCGTACGTATGGACGGTGTCATTCGTCAGGTTGCCGGCAGAATCATAGCTGTAACCGCTGGTCGTGATCCGATTGGTCGTGGCGCTGAATGCGAGATTGTGAACCCCGCCGCCATAGTCGATCCAGCGATTGCCGTACTGGTCGTAACCATTCGTCTGTGACCAGCTTGAACCACTCTCGCTCGAAGTAGTCAGTCGATTCAATGCGTCATAGCCAAAGCTCTGCGTGTAACTCAATCCACCGCCTGAGTAGCTGACACTCTGGAGATTTCCATTATTCGTAGTCGTGCCGTAGTTGTAGCTCAGGCCCATCGTGCCCGAATCCGTGCTCGACGTGCCCAGCCCAATCTGCGTCGGCTGCAGACGGTTGTTGAAGCTGGTGTGCTCCCACAATCCGTTGCCCAGCTTCATCACTGAGACCACTCCCTGCGCCGCGTACTGCACGCGGTTCGTTGCATCGGTTGAAGCCGCGCCCGCGTAGTAAACTCCGCTCGATTGATCCTTCACACCCGCCAGCCGGCCGGCGCTATCATAGCCGCTCGTGATCACACGCCCTGAAGGATACGTCATTGAGGTCTGACTGCCGGCCAGATTGTACGCATAGCTCATCGAATAGGTTTGGCTATCGGTGACTTGATTCGAGGACGTCACTCTCCCGAACGCATCGTAGGCCGTGTAGTTCGTGGTTGAGACGCTTGAACCCGTCTGGCTGCCTTGGGTGACCAGCGTGAGATCATCAAGCACATCGTAAATATAGCTGGTTCTCAAATGTGTCGGTTGATGATTTGGTGGGTACTAACGGAACCAGGAAGCGCGGCGCGGGTCCTACCGGCAAGATGAAGCAGCTATTCGAAGCCGCCTCTCGCCTCCCGCGTAGTCAACAGCAGAAGATCACCGCACTGCTCGAACCCTTCATTGCGCACCACGCCGGACGCTGAAAGATCGCCACGCTGCGGTTTGATAAAGCAATAAAGCACCCTCATAAAGTGGGCAGACAAGATAGCAATCCCCAGACCACGACTTTCGTCGCTCTAACCCCTTGCGCATCAGCAGCTTTGTACTTTATAAGATTTATTTATTTGATAAGGCGGATAAAGATCGCAATCAACTACCGTCGCTGCACCACTTGCGGATTTATCTGCGCGCTGAAAAAGGGGCTGTGAATAAAGTTCTCGATCACGAGGTTCGATCTGTGCTAGAGAAAGTTCAGAAGGCGTGAGGGCCCTCACTTTTTATTGAGGAGGGGAAAGAAACTCAGCGCTCAGCCTCTTGAAGAACAAGGATGTAGTCGTCATCAGATAACGGCTCGGTGATTTTCTCATCAGCAACAATGCGGTTATCCAGCGTGTTGTAAATGAAACCTCTGTATCCACCCTCTTGGAAGGACAGCTTGAAAGCCAAGCCGCCAATATATCTACCCGTACCGTGATCAACTATATCAAAGACTTTTACGCCCCGGCTCTTAAGCTTGTCGATAAGTTCCCTCAAGAGACGACTGTTATCAACGCGACTGTGATGAAAGATGTACGCGCGACCAGCTTCCCACTTCTTAGGAAGCGGTTGACTTTCGATGCTGTGCGCTGGAACAGACAATTCGTCCGAGAAGACACCACTCCCTACAAACTCAAAATCAGACATAGCGTCAATGAACCCAGGGACTCTAGCTGCCGGGTCATCACTTGCCCGAAAAGAACTAAAAGAGCCTGCTAGAAAAGCGGAGATGCCAATTGCCACACACAGTGCCACCGACTTCACATTGTTGGTTTTTAACATTCGCCATTGCCCCTTTCGTCGCACAATAACCTCACAAGTCAAAACTTGAATCGCGGCTTCGTAGGTGTTGGTGGTGGCAATTCAGCCTTACGAAGTCTAGCGTGCGGATTCTTAAGCAGAACAACCTTCTTTTCGACTCGAAGCGCTGCCTCGGTCTCGTTTCGGTCACCGGTCATCCGGGCTCTTGCGCGCCCCAATTCGTGACCCAAGACTTGCGATGCGGTCACCTGAGATGGTTTGTTGTCTTCCATGTCTCGAGCAGGCACCTGTCCTTGGTTCACCGCAGGATCCAGCAGAAAGATCATCAATCTCCCGTGGAATGAGCCCGTTGCGCCAGGTGAACCACCCTGACCAGCAGGGGCTATCCTTGTCACGACGTTGTAGTCATCCTGTATTGTCGTTCCACTGGATACGATCCTTAACTCGACGATATTTGCATCCCTAATAATCGGTCCGAGTTCGCCAGCGACATTATTGATTTGTTCAAACGCAGGACCATTGCCATTGGGCCCATTATCGTAGATGCCGACGTAGTATTGCGTGCTACCGTTCACTGGCACTGGATTCACATATAAGTACGCCGCTGCTTGAGGGCCAACCATCGCTTGCAGATCTGCCATTTGCTTCGCGCGCTCTTTTGGATCATCTGACAACCGTATTGCCTCTCCAGTCGGATCAACATATTTCTGTGGATTGTTCACCGCGTATGCATACCTGTTCCACTGCTGCGGTTCGATGAGATATGCAATCAGCAAGGCCTCTCCATCGCGCGGATCAGTCTCAGCCTGTCGTTGGAGATTTATATTGAACGGATCTACGCTCGTGAACCGACCTTGCGTTGATGAGTAGTAACGCGCATTGAAGTAATCAAGACTCGTTTCGTCATCCCGTTGCTGACCGGTAAACTTTTGCCGGACTCCATCGCTCGCAGAGTAGCCTTGCGCCGTCGTCCTGCCACCCGTGCCGGCGAAGAGTTCCTCACCGAACGGCAGATAATCATGCCGGCTGATAACGCCAGCACTTGAATTCGTCACCACTCGTGGCGAGCCCAGATGATCCGACGTTGTATACCGAGTGCCGTTGGTGGGTTCAATCGTGGCAACCAGTCCTTTCGCGCCGTAAACATATTCCTTGAGCAAAGCACCCGTCGTCAGATTGTACTCAGCGACCAACTGCCCGCCGCTGTAAACCATCCTCACTTTCTCGCCTAACGCAAAGTTCTTCTTGACCCGGTTGCCGTCGCCATCATAGCCGTACACCCCCGTCACGCCGTCAACTGTCTTAATCTTGTTCTCGGCATCGAAGCCGTACGTATGGACGGTGTCATTCGTCAGGTTGCCGGCAGAATCATAGCTGTAACCGCTGGTCGTGATCCGATTGGTCGTGGCGCTGAATGCGAGATTGTGAACCCCGCCGCCATAGTCGATCCAGCGATTGCCGTACTGGTCGTAACCATTCGTCTGTGACCAGCTTGAACCACTCTCGCTCGAAGTAGTCAGTCGATTCAATGCGTCATAGCCAAAGCTCTGCGTGTAACTCAATCCACCGCCTGAGTAGCTGACACTCTGGAGATTTCCATTATTCGTAGTCGTGCCGTAGTTGTAGCTCAGGCCCATCGTGCCCGAATCCGTGCTCGACGTGCCCAGCCCAATCTGCGTCGGCTGCAGACGGTTGTTGAAGCTGGTGTGCTCCCACAATCCGTTGCCCAGCTTCATCACTGAGACCACTCCCTGCGCCGCGTACTGCACGCGGTTCGTTGCATCGGTTGAAGCCGCGCCCGCGTAGTAAACTCCGCTCGATTGATCCTTCACACCCGCCAGCCGGCCGGCGCTATCATAGCCGCTCGTGATCACACGCCCTGAAGGATACGTCATTGAGGTCTGACTGCCGGCCAGATTGTACGCATAGCTCATCGAATAGGTTTGGCTATCGGTGACTTGATTGCCTGAGGTCATTCTCCCAAGCGCGTCGTAAGCCGTGTAGTTGGTGGCCGAAATACTCGAACTCACCGAAGTCAAACGACCTTTCGAGTTGGTAACGCTGGCGGCATCGTACGTGTAGGTAACGGTGGGCGTGCCATCCGAATAGCTGCGGGTGACCGCGCGATTCAGCGCGTCGTAGGTGTAAGTGGTGCTGATCGAGCGCGCATCGGTCTTGCTCGTCAGATTCCCGTTGTTATCGTAAGCGTAAGTAGTCGTGCCGCTCTCAGGATTTGCCGCGCTCGTCAAACGCTTCAAAGAATCGTAAACAAACGTGCGCGTCTGGCTACCTTGCGTTACCGTCGTCAGATCATTCAGCGGGTCATAGCTGTAGCTGGTCGAGTAGTTCAAGCTGCTTGGGTCTTCGTAAACCGTGGTCAGACGCCCCAAAGCATCCGTCACACTCTTTCGTGCTTTGCTCGCTTGATCAGTCACGGTCACCACCGTGCCTACCGGTGCAGAAGTACTGCCGCTGTAAGCGCTGGTGACCACAGCGCTGTCCGGCGTGGTTACGGTCAACACGCGACTGAGCGCATCGAACACGCTGGTCGTCCAGACGGCAGTTTCGCTCAGCCAGGGGCGAAACGGATTCGAAGTCTTGTTAGCACGGCCCATGGAATCGTATTGCGTCTGCACGGCGATATAGTTTGTGCCGCCTTCGTATTGCCGCGATTCCGTGGTGCGGCCCAGGCCATCGTAGAGCATCTGGCCCTTGAGCGCGCCGTCGTTATAGCTGTTCTGATCGCTGGTGGTAGTAATCAGATGATTTGCGTAATCGTAGGCCACCGACGTTTGGTTCTGGACGCTCGTGCCCGACGCCCGCACCGCCCTGGTGAGGTGGTTAAAGGCGTCATTGTACTCAAACGTGGTCGTTACGTTGTTAGCATCCGTAGTCGAAGTGACGAGCCCGCTGGTGAAGTCATAGACACTGGTCGTCACCAGCGCTGAACTGGAACCGTGCTGTCCGGTGGCGTCAGGAACCGCCGTTCGCGTCAGCGTTGGATAGGCATAGTAATAGCTACTGGAATATTCAATCTGCGATTGATTGCCCTTCGCGTCCCAAGTGTTCCGGGGATTCCCGCACTGATCGTACTGCACGTGCATCGGCAGATATGAACCCGTGGTATTAAGCCACTGGCTGGCGGTCGTTGGGTTGCCACGATAAGACGTTTGCGGATCGCTCCAGCCGCTGACGCCGCCGTAGGTCAATAACGGATAGGCCGCTTCGTCATAACTAATGCTCGATTGCGCGATGATCGCCCCGGCGGAGTTCTTTACCCGCGTGGAACTCGGCAGGCCGAGAAGCTGGCGGTTACGATATGCAGTCCTGGTGCTCGCATCGATGCCGGCGTCGTTCACCAGGTAAGTCGCTTCTTCCGTGCGCACCAGCGTGCCTGACGGAATTGAGCTAATGCTTCCCGTCTGCGCCGTGGTCGAATTCACCGAAGCGTAATCGTAGCGATTGGTGGAGGCGACGTTCAGATCGCCGTCATACTGCATCGTCGTGCTGGCGGCCAGGGCATTTCCGCCCGTATCGAGCACGAGCCCGACACTTCTAATCACGCGCGGATCGCGCGTGGCCGCCCCGGCGCCACCAGGCTGTGGGCCGGAGACCTGCCACTCGGTCAGCGAGCGCCGCAGCATTTGGCTGCTCGAATTATAGACGCGCTCATCGTAAATCATGCCCTCCAGGATGTTCTCAAAACCAAACGAAGAGAGGCTGCCTCCAACGTAGACGAGCCGATCCGTGCGGGTGCCGTTCGGCGCGGTCGTGGTGGCCTTGTAAGGCAGCGCCCCATAGCTGTCAGCGTAGTCGGCGGCGTAGGTCCAATGCGCTTCATCCGTGCCATCGCCTTTGGCGCTCACCCAGCGCTCAACCACGCCGCGATTCGCCTGGCTGTAATATAAATTTCGATCTCCGAGCGGCGAGGCACGATCGTAACGGAAACGCTCATAACCACCAGTCGGATAGGTAATCCGGTCGATCTCGCCGTAGCTATTGTATTTGAATTGATAAGACTGTCCGTTGGGCAGCACCAGCTCCGACAACACAACCGGATTAAGAACCGTCATGCTGGAACAAATGTGGGTAAAAGAACTGGTCGTGTAAAGGTAAGGAGAGACTGGCTGATACTGGTTGGGCGCCAGACATTGGTAGTTAGAGGTGTAGCTGAGCGTGCCGGCGGTCAATACATCACTCAGGTTCCGCCATCGCAGGGTGTAGCTAAGATTCTGATTTCCAAAGCCCGGCACGGTATAGATTTGATCGCCGGCAGTTGGATAACTGGCCAGCGGATTGTTGTAAGTGCGGCCCAGGCTGTCGGTCACTGCGCTGAATGAGTAATTGAGAGTGTTGCCGTTGCGATCGAGGTACTGCGTGGCCCAACGCGCAGTCTTATCTACGTTGTTATAAAAGCTCCGCGTTTGCTCTGCGCCGAACAAGTAACGCCCGCCGTCTGGAAGATAAAGCACGCCGGCGTCGGCGTCGAAACGCATCCTCGCTCCATCCGTGGAATAAAAAGTCCCGGCGAAGGTCGGCGGCGGATCCAGGTAGACATAAATACATTGAGGCGTGTCGGACTGGCGCAACTCGTGGCTGGAACCGTCAGGCAAGTGCAGATGGATGCGTAGAATGAAGCAAGCAATGTCGCTTTCCACCTGTGGATCGTCGCTCAGCGGCAACCCATTTTCATCGTATTTCTGATCCCGTCCCGTGTATTCGATCCAGGGGACATCAAGGCTGCTGGTCCAACCGGCGGCGGCATTCTCGGAATATTTTGGGAAGGCCTTAGTGTGATAGTGGGTGGGGCTGTTCCAACCGCCGCCGTATTTCATCCGCCACTGTTTTGATTGATAGTGAAATGTCGAGGAGGCGCTAGTTCCGGCACGTCCGGGCGCGCCGCCCAGAGGTATCTCAATAGACATTCCCAGAGTTGAAGGATCGACGCGGGCCTCCGACCGGAGGCGCAAGTCAGGACCGTTTTCTGTGTAGCGCTTGTCCTGAGCAAAGGCAGGGACCGCCAGAAGCAAGGTACACGCAAACGTCGCCGCGACAATTAACAGAGCGAATCTAATACGGGTGGAAGTGGGACTTTTCATTGTAAACTTCTCAGGTAATCAAGTTGGAATGTCGTAAGGAATTACGGCACTCAAGTTAAGCAGGAAAGCGCTTAGGGCCTGGCCCGGCGCATTCGCTCGAGCAACTGGCGCATCACCGCCGCATCAGGATGCTGGCGCTTGTCGGCTTCCTGTACGCGCTGCTCGTAATACGAATAGTCGTTTCGATAAGAAAAGAGTTCGCTAAAAAGACTGCTCGGTGGCTCGCCCGTCTGGATTTCAGTTGGCTCAAAGACTTCACGCTCTCCCCCAGAGACTCGCTCCGTCTTAATCACTAGTCCGCCTAACGAGGGCGCGTGATACTCTGCGAAATAATCTGCGGGCCCGTCCTCGCCTGGTTGTCGCCAGATGATGGTCCTGATTCCCGCAACTGTCTCCTCGCCCGCGAACGCCGGATTGGTCCGCAGAAACTGTTCGATATCCGGGATTGATTCTTCAATTAGCGGCCCGGTAAAGATCAGCCGCCGGCCCGCTTCATCCAGGCGGAACACACCGAGGCCGATGAAGCCGAAGTAGGTTTGCACTCGCTCGTTCCCGGCAGCGTAGGAGGTTTGCTCCAGCCGATAAATTCCATCTGATCGTTGAAAGCGCCGCACCCGCGACCGCCGGAAGGTTCGGCCGTCAGGTCGGGTTATGGTGCGGGAACCGATAAGCGTGAAGGCCGGATATGTCGTCTCACTGGCCGCGCCTCCGTAATATCTTGCCGACGCCGAAATGACGATGGTCGCCGCCAGAAGTGAAACTCCGATGACAGACCAAACCAAATACCCAATCTTCATCCTCATATTCTTAACCTTCCTTCAGCGAATACACTTCGGCCCTGCCAGACAATTAAGAAACAACTCTGCAACACAACGGCACTGAGTTGAACAACGCGCTGCTGAGAATTCGCTCAAACCGACGTTTACCTTCGGTCGAACGATCGATTGCCGGGTTATTAGGTGAGCGCCAATCATGGGAACGCTCAAAAGGGTAGCGACAGTAAAAGATTTAGCTGAGCTGGCGAGTTGTCGTGAAAGACAGCTCGTGGAAGGTCAGCCGTTTAGCCTGGGGAAACCTCGCGCAGCATAGTGCGATCATATGCAGTTGTCAACAAGTTTGCTGAAGCCAGAAGCTACAGGTAGCAAGAATTCTTGCGGATGAATAGCTGACTATCCCGGGTGATTCCGATGGTCCAGGGAGCTGCCGCGTTCGCGTCTTAAGAATCGCGCCTCCTGCTTTGCCAAACCTGCTCATAGCGCGAACGCGAAGGCGGACACAACAGAAGGTCACGCGGGAACCACTAACAGCTTCCGGCGGAGCTGGGAAGGTAAATTGAAGGCCCTTAGAAATCCAGACGCGAGTGAGCCAGGTCGCTCCGTAAAAAGGCTGATCTCACTGTGCGCCCAGTTACAAAACCAGCGCTTAATCAATAATGTTTTGGCCAGTCGTTTTGGCTGTGAAGGTTATGAGGTGAAACGTCATCCTCGTCAAGTTAGGTCCCAGTCATGAGTGGACACCTTCGGGGGGTTTTACATCCGGGATCGAAAACCGAAGTGCCATCAAATAGCCAAGAATCAGAAACCCTTATCGTGTTTCGTTTCATTGGCGTGAGTCTCCTTGGGAAAAGGCTTGGGACGAGCACCTTCTATCACCCCAAAAGCGGAGACGCAACAAAATTTGCTAACAGTGTCGTAGCAGATGTTGTTCCTTCGAGAGCGCTTGTCGCAGACTTGGCAAAGTGCGATAAGTCAAGACTGCCCAGCGTATTGACTAATTTTTTGCGATAGGGACTTGCGCGGATTCGCGCAACGGCGTTATTCTGCGCAAATCAAGAAATACGGGTTCTTGCGCCGTCCAGAGTGAGATGTTTCGAGTCGTGAGCACACCACTACTGTCTTGCCAATAGAGGTCAAATCGCTGGCAAGCGAAGATGCCTGGTTAAACCACCTGTTGCTAGAACAGCGACAGCACGCTTTGCAGCAGCTCGACGGTTACTTCGCTTACGAAGTAGCTCGGCTCTGCTGTCGACGCCGGAGCAACGATTTCAGTCGAAGTCTCAGGCTCGTCCGCGCTTAATTGAGACATTGCACACGGTGGCGAAATGGTGTCACCAGGCGCACAGGGTGGGGAAATAGTGTCGCCCGCGAAAGCAGTTATCGACAGAACGAACAGCAAAGTAACGGAGATACCTAGTCGTCTTAGGTTCTTCATTGTTTCACCTCTCAGATTGGGATTCGTTGCTAGTTTTTCTTAAACGGTTAAGACGAAGCTCGTTTCACCACCGCTAATCCAACTATGATTCGGCAGATCGCGGCAGGCTTCGTTGCGCAAGGAGTTTATCATCATCATAGAAAGGCAGCCCTCACATGAGCTTGGAAGCCGAATTAACCGCACTTAAGACACAGAGTGGTGACCTTCCGCTCGCGGAGCGAGCGGCCCTAGCCTGCCGTTTGGCGAAAGGGCTTGAAAAAGTCGGAAAGTATGAATCGGCGTGTGAAGCGCTGACCGAATTCTGGCCTGATCGCGACGGATCTCCAAGGCTCAAAGGGCTTGATGTATTACAGCAAGCAGAAGTGTTGCTGCGCATCGGGGCCATCGCCCAATGGCTCGGAAGTACGGATCAAACCACTGGCGGACAAGAGACGGCGAAGAATATACTCACAAGAAGCATTGAAATCTTCGAGGGGCTGCAAGAGTCCGAAAAAGTAGCGGAAGCGCGTGGCGACCTCGCACTTTGTTATTGCCGCGAGGGGGCATTCGACGAAGCCCGCGTCCAACTGCGAACCGCGTTACAGATTCTCCCTGAACGGAACAATGACCTTGAAGCAATTCTTCTAATCCGTGCCGGAATCATTGAAGAGCGGACACGCCGATTAAATGACGCGTTGAAGTTTTACGAACGAGCTGTTCCGTTGGTTGAGCGAAGCCACGATCACGCCATCAAGGGAAGTTACCACTTCGCATATGGCTTGGTTCTTAAGCGATTATCTACCCCCGAAAATAGGGAAGACTATTTAGACCGGGCGCTGATCGAATACGCAGCGTCGAGTTTCCACTATGAGCAAGCCGGAAACGAACTTGCCCTCGCTCGGGTGGAATTGAATCTAGGTTGTCTTTTCTTTAAAGCCGGACGATATGGCCAGGCACACCAACATCTCAACCTTGCACGTCACCTCTTCCTTAAGTTGGGGGATGCGGCAACAGCGGCTCAAGTTGACGATACGCGGGCGCGGACGTTGTTGGCACAAGGGCATGCTGCTGAAGCCGAACGTATAGCTCGGCACGCCGTCAGAGTTTTGGAACGAGGTGGTCAGCAAGCCCTGCTGGCGGAAGGACTCACGACGCAGGCTGTGGCACTCGCGCGGTTAGGTAATCAAGGTCGCGCGAAAGCATTATTGGAACGCGCAATCGAAGTAGCAGAAACGGTCGGCGATTTGGAAGGCGCTGGCCGCGCGAAGCTGACCATCCTCGAAGAATTCGGTGAGAAGATTTCAGCGAAAGAACTGATAACCATCTATCGATCGGCAATCGATCTCTTGAAGTCTTCGCAGCATCCTGAAACTGGACAACGCCTAATTAATTGTGCGGATGCCCTTTTTCATACTCTGGAACATTTAGAGGTCAATGCTCAGAAGTCGGAAGATCTCAATTGGCAAGGCTTCTCTTTGAAGGAGCATGTAAAGGAAAGCGAGAGAACGGTAATCGAACGCGCGTTGCGCGATGCGGGCGGTTCAGTCACCAAGGCCGCGCACTTGCTTGGCTACAAGCATCATCAAAGTCTGATCTCGCTAATTAATACTCGTCACAAAGAGCTACTCAAGGCGAGAACTACGGTTCGCAAAAGAAGGCGTCATCTTTTCTCGCGATCCAAGTCTAGCAAGAAGAAGATATCAGACACCTCCAAACACGCGCCGTCACAAATCTCGATCCTGCATGTTGAAGACAATAAGGCGGTTTCAGGTCTGATCCAAGATGTTCTTACTGCGGAAGGCCCGCACGTGGATTCTTGCCTTAATGGAGCCATAGCTCTCGAAATATTAAAGAGCAAGACTCCTTATGACCTAATAATCGTGGATAACGACCTACCTGGTTTAAGTGGTTTGGAATTAGTGCTGCGACTACAAGCCATGCCTGACCGGCGTCAGACGCCAGTCATTATGTTGACTGGCGATGATTGTGAAGCTGAGGCTTGGCGTGCTGGAGTAAAAGCCTTCCTGCACAGGCCAGAAGGTATAGATGAACTACCTGCTACGATTGAGAGATTATTGAAACAGCGCAAGAACCGCTCTGGCAAGTTGCCATCAACTGGCGGGTAAGACTGGCTAAGAGAAGATTCGCCAAAAGATGTGCGAAAAAGTTTTTCAGTATTAAACAGCGCTCACTTCCGCGCACGCTTCCGCGTTCGAGCACTGCTTTTCTTCGCGCTTGGCGTTCTACGCTTTCGTTGTTTAATCGCATCGCCACCAGGGCGGCCCTTCATTTGGCCGTCAGTGTCGGGGCGAGAATAGAAAAACTGAAAATACGGATTCCCGTAATGCTGGTACGCTCCCCAAGTGGTCCTACCGTTGGTTGTCTTGGCGATCGCGAGGCGGGCCTGCCTCATTGCGTCATGCATGGGCAGAGCTTCCTGTTTGCCGTTATGGGCTGCAGCCCCGGAGTCTTCGAGTTCTATTCCCAGCAATCCTCCGTAAAGACTCAGCGCGAAAGTGCGTGCAGCCACGTCATCCACGGGCCACGCAGTACAAACAAAATTCGCAACACCGCGGGCAAAGAACGCTTCCGCAAAGCTGGGGGCGAGTTTGTCACTGCGGTCCTGTGCCCGATCAGGTGTGACGCCGGACTCGCAGGCGTTTGAGAAAACAAACTTCGGAATACGATCGACGCGATAGAGCTCATTGGCCGTCAGCAACTCTTTATTATTCATGTGGAAGATCCAGCCAGAAAGACTCGGATCGCCACCCCACTGGTAAACACAATGGCCAGCAAAATGCAGCACGTCGTAAGAACGCTCTATCAACTCGCGCAATACGTTTCCGCGCGTCGCTTCGATCGGTCCAAAAAGCCGCTTCACTTCGACGCGCGTAGTTGACCGGGTTTGTTTATAAAGTATGTTGTAACTATCAAACAACTCCGCGACCATCACGCCTTCTTCTTGCGCTCCGGGCAAATGCGCGTCCGCTGCCGGGTCGGCCACGACCAGCACACGCAAGATCTTTTGCGGTGGGGGGCGGAGGCTCGGGGGGCGGAGCGAAGCTGGTGCGTAATTGGCGAGTAAAGCCCCGACTCGTTCCCAAAAAATCTTCTTCGTATTCAAAACTGTTTTCTGCCGCCTTCGCGTTAGTGGAACTATTACTAAGTGCGGGCTGCGCGACCATTTCCCAGTGGATCCGCGCCGTAGTGGCATCAAGCAGCATGACTAGGGGCGCTCTGGTATAGAGCTGCTTACGAAGGTCCTAGCGCCGGCGTCTCCTGATTTGAAGCTCAGGCGCTGAAGCACGCGCTGAGTTTCTTAAACTTTCCGTCGTCTGAAAGTTGTTTTTGGCCGTCGTCGAAAAGCTTCTTCACAGGTTTGAGCGCGCCGGCTTGCCTCATGTGGGCGGCGCAGTCATTAACAAGGTCTGTGAACCCATCCACGTCGAACTCGGCGACGTATCTTCGCAGCTTGTCATATTCCTTAAACTGCAGCAGCGTGATAATTCGCGTGAGCACCGCGTGCGGCCTCCAAAGCGTGGACGATTTGAGCGCCGCCTTGGCTGCGTTGTCCGCTTCTTGATAACGCTGATTTTCGATAAGGACGCGCAGGTAAAAAGGAAAGGCCAGCGAGTCCCCACTGACATCAAAATGCGGTCGGCGGATCAACTCGAAGGCTTCAGTGGGCCGGCCCTGCGCTTCGCGCAATTTAGCGACCGAGAATAGCGCCGCATGCTCATTCGGCCAGAGTTCTAATAACTCACCTGCCACCACATCTGCTTCTGCCAACAGTCCCTCCTCTTGGTAAGACTCCATGAGGTTGAGTGCCGGATCCAGCGCGTCAGGATTGAGCCGGCGGCTGCGTTCGAACGCTTCGATGGCTTTCGCGTGCTCGCCACGGAGCGCTAATTGAAGACCACGCAGAAACTCTTCTTGAAAGTCTTGTGACATCATTTCCCGGATTGAAACAGCTTATTGACAACAACCGTGGCTGGGAAGACGTTTGGACCGGACGCCGTCAGGCGTATGTTGCCCATTGCAACTATCTCCCACGTAATGCTCCCACGTTCAAGCGCTAACTTAAATCCGGCACGCACTTGGAGCGGAAGATTTGGGTTATCGATGATCCGCTGAATTTCGGCGACAAGTCGTTCCGGGTTGTGGAAAGTGCTCGGCATCCCGCTCGCGCCAATCGCGTAGGGCGTTGCGCTCGCCCCCATCTTGGATTCCTTCGCTCGTATAGATCCCTCACGCGTCAACACCAGGACGTCCGTTCCCCGCTGGGTTGGATTGGCGTGTGAAAACACCGGGTAATTGCCCTGATATGTTTCGAGGTCGACACTGATATTTTCTCCCACGTAGCCAATAAGGTGAGCGGCTTTGACGCCGAGACTATCTGCGATCGCCTTAACATCCTGCGGCGTATGCGCCTTGGTGAGTGCGTTGCGGACAGCCGCGCCGTAAGTATCCTCTATTTTGGTCAATGACTGAGGTGAGAGCAGACGGCCGATACCCGTGTAAGAGATGAGTGCATTCGATGGTCCCTGCCAAGGTATTTGGCTGGCTAAAAGCGACCACTCTTTCTGTGCCAGCGGAGACAAGCCCAGCTCGACAGCCTGGTAAGACGGGAGTTGCCACTGAGGCATCATCCCTATGTCGGACCCGACAGCGGGAAGGAATGAGCTGGCCGCAGGCCCGCCGGGCGCGAGCAGTCCCACCTCGTCGGGAATCACGACGGTGGCGCTCCATGTGGACTCAGCCGTTTCCGCCACGCCGGTGGCGGTGGGAAATGAACGGTAAGCAACGGTCACCCTCCCGCCATTGGGCAGCAGGCGATAAAGCTCAACGCCAGCATCGTCGGCGATGGCGAGCAACCCGGCGTCGTCAACGTGCTGAATAAGCGCGGTCGTCCCGTCTTCTGAAACACTCATCATCCAACGGTCGCGAAGAATGATCTGCCCAGCGCGCGGCGTAAACCTGCCGGACGCTGATCCCAGGAGCAACTGGGTGCTGCCTAATTTGGAACCCGTCTGTTGCGTCGCGAGTCGTCCGAGGCCGGAAAGCGAGCCGCTCAATACGAGCGTACCCAAAACCAGGTTGAAGACGCCGCTCGCCAGCAACTGATCTGCCTGGCGCTGCTGCTCTGGATAGAACACATCGTTTGCGCCTGTCCCCAGAGCCAGGTTGTAACCCTCTTGCACCTGCTCCATCCCAGTTTGGATTTGCGACGGCGCCAATCCCAATCCCAATCCCAATCCTGTGACAGCAGTGACTTCGCCAGCCGTGATTCCTCCGGCCAGAACTGCCGATGGTGGAAACGCGATGGCGATGATGAGTAACCCAATCGTCGCTACGCCTATGACTACTTCTCTAACCGTTTCCCAGGTTTCCTCACTCTCCCTTTCATCTTCGATCGCCTGTAACACCTCGGCATCGGCCAGCGGCAGCAGCCAATCGACGACGGGCCGGAACGTCATTGGGTCAACGTCGCCTTCGTGAATCCGATTAATCAATCCCCGATAGTCGGCCTTGCGTTGCTGCAGATGCGTGTTGATGTAGGCGAGCAACTCCGCCGGCGCGAGATTGCTGTTGATCGCCTCGGGCGGTAAAACCTGGTAGCCGTCCGGGCCGAGTTGTTGAAGATAGGGATTGATGTGCCTGACAGCCTGCATCACTTGCTTCGTTGCTTTTCCTGGTTTGAAGGTCGTTGCAGAGCCGGAAACGGGAGAGCCGGAAACCGGCGTCGCGGTTTCATACGTAGGCACTGCTGACAGAGAAGTCGTGTTGGGCTGGGATGTGGGAAACGAAAAGTTCCATGACGTTGATTTGTTCGAAGCAGTTGGCGAAGCCTGGCCACTTGTTGAAGGGACAATTACAGGTTTGGCATTCCCCAAACTCTTGACGAAGGATTTGACGCCGGCGACCTCACTGGGACTGAGTTTTTGATAGAAACGTAAGATTTCGCTGCCAATCTCGCCGCAGCCGGTGAGTTGTTGGACCGGTGTCATCCAGTTCGGGCTGCCCGGCCCGCCGGGCGCGTTGTAGAGCCAGTTCATCGTGTGACATCCGGTGCCCCCGAACCACTGTCCACTGATTTGCTGGCCGAGCATGGAACGCATTCGAGGGTTAGTTGTGGTTGTCCATTGCTCAAAAAGGTTCGCACCTTGTTGGCCACGCTGCGACGCATCGCGGTAAAGGAGCGACGCTTCCTGTGCGATGATTTGCTGCTTTAGATCATCCGGCGCCAAGCTTTTTGCCAGAAACTCTTTCCAGGCGTCGATCGCCTGAATGTTCTCCTCAAGACGATAGACGGCGATCTCGCCAACGACTTTCTTGAACTCCTGCACGCGTGCCGCGACCGATTCCGGCTCGGGAAAAAGATCACCCGGCACCGGAGTTTGGCGCGCGATGCCTTGCGCCGGCGCAGCGTGCACTTCGACACGTTCACCCGCCTCGATCTTCCCGGCCACTTCGTCGGCCTCACGCTCGCTTGCGTCCGCCGGGTCGCTGACACTGACCGAGGCCAGGCCGTATGACGGCGATGGGGATTTTCGCTGCTGCACTACATGCGTCAATTCATGAGCCAGCAAGCGTTGGCCTTCAATTGTCCCGGGGCGATACATGCCGGCCGCGAAATAAATGTCTGCGCCAACAGTGAAAGCGTACGAGTGCAGCAGTTGATTTAGTTGACTTGCCTCAGCATCGGCGTGAATCCGAACGTGAGCGAGGTCAACATTGAGCCGATCTTCCATGAAGCTCTGCGTGGCGGCCGGCAGTGGCAGGCCGCCACCGCGGTTTCGGTAAAGACTCAGTTCAACGGTTCGGGCCGGTGACAACGATCTTCCTGGCGTGCGCGAGCCGGCTGCCGCAGTCCCATCTACATCGGAATGAGGTGAGAAAGACGCAGCGTCTGCGCCCGCTTGCTTGGCCTGGATCGTCTCAACGGCTTCAACCTCGGACGGTGGCATTTCCTCCTCTTCTTTCTTTGCAGCGGCGCCAGGCCCGGCAACCGGCACACTCTGTCGTTGAATATTTAGAGGACGCAAAACAAAGTGACTGATCGGCGGAGGTTGAATCCGCCCCGCGGCAGCCTTGGTTTGAATTATTTCGGCGCCGTCTTCTTCGAATGGTTCTTCTTCCGTTTCAGACTCGCTCGTATCTTCGGCTTGTCGCTGCATGCGCGCGCCTGCGTTGATGGCGACAGCACTCACCTGCACAGGCGCGCGCACCGAAGTTTCGGGCGCGGCGGTTGAAGCCGACTCGGATGAATGACCCGTCGTACTTGAATTACTCACCACATAGTCGGCTATCTGGTCCGCTTCTCGTTCGTATTGGTCATGCGGTTCACCAACTACGAGTTTCGTTTGGATTGAAGCGTCTGAGTCCGAATCGATCGCGCATGCGGGGCACCCGCCGCCGCAGGCACAGTTGGATTTGCGCTGAATCACCGGGCCATCAAGGGCTGAACCAGGCTGGATAAACCACGAAGAGATCGGGGCAGGAGGGGACACCCCCTTCTTTTGTTTCTTAGCGGGCGCGCTTTCTGAAGTTGATTGAAAAGCCCCTACCTTCATCCGCAGCCTCACTTATTCACTCGCCAAATGACTCCATTAGTTTCACCAGCGGCAGTCAGACCTCACGAAACTCCCAAATTCATTGCGGCATCATGGGTTAGGTCAGAATGTTACGTCGCCGTTAGGGTGGAACGTTACCTGCCCTCCGGGCCACCAATAAAAGATCGTCGCGCCGGTCCGCTGTGCGGCCTGTCGCATCGCGGTTCTGCAGCCACCGCAGGGGTCGTACAGGCCGTCGATGCGCATGGTGTCGCCGGCTTGCAACGGTCGTTGGATCGCGCGAGCCTCCGTGTGCGTAGCCTGCGAACTGCGTGGATACCCAAGGGCGGCTTCCTCAGGCGTCATGTTCCCGCTATGCAATTCCTCTCGCGACGTTTCCGTGCCTTGCGAGTTGCGAATCCGCACAGTTGCCGAATGCGGCGGCCGATAGTCGCTCTCCCTCGCGGCTGCGAGATCCTGCTCATTCGAGGGAATTCGCTGTCGGAAAACTGATTCGGCGACCGCGTCGCCCTGACGCATGCGGCGGCGAAGATAACTGTCAGGCATATCGCGGTACCGGAGACGCAGTGCATGCACTGCTTCGGGGTCTTGGCGCGTCAATCGACGGAGGGCTTGCAGTGAAGTGTTGGCATACTGCTGCGGACCTGGCTGCGCAACGCCGGGGGCCGCAACTGCAACGGGGCCCGATCCCGTTTGCCCCACGGCGGGTGCGTCTGGAGCGCTTGCGGTCACAGTTGGTTGAGGTGTCTCCGATGCCGCCGAAGGGATCGCTGGCTCGGGGGCGCGCTCCGCAACGGGCTGTGGCGTCGTGGGCGCCGAGACGCTTTCCGATTCAACAGCAGGCCGAGCCGCGGATGCAGGCGGTGCTGCCTCACTCGGTGCGACCGGCGCTGGAGGCGGCGCTGCGGGCGACGAGACGCTTTCCGATTCAACAGCGGGCCGGACTGCGGGGGCGGGCGCTGCTGCCTCACTCGTTGCGACCGGCGCTGGACGCGGTGCCGTATCGATCTCGCCAGACGTGGGCGAGGTTGTTTCCGCTCTAGGTGACGCGGTGGCTCGGCTACTCGTGGTCGGCACGGTGTCCAGCACCACGGGCGACCCACCGAAGCCCGAATGCGTCGCCGGCAGGGCATCAGCCACGCCGATCATGGTGGCGGCGACGTAATTGCGGGTGCTGCGCCCGGCTGAAGCAACCGTGCTGCGAACCGACGCCCCCATTGAGCGACCCCGTTCGACCAGGGCTGCATCGGCATCGCTGCCGTGTGTAGCTCGAGACATCGCGATGTTGGAGGCCAGCGCAACACCCGCCTGGGCCAAGGCGTCGTCGGAGGACACACCGCTGGCGCGTGCAGCAACGTAAGAAGTTGCTGCGGCGGTGAACGGTGCGACTAAATTACGAACCACCGGATTGTTCGAACCGCCTAGAAGAGCGCCTGGCACTGACTGTGCCGCAGCGATGACAGCAAGACGCGCCGCTTGTTCGACGTTACAGCCTCGTTCCGAGCGGCAGCTTTGCCAGAGAGAATTTGCCATCGCAGTGGTGCCGTTGATCAACATTTCTCCGCCGACACGCATCGCGGCCTGCCTGGTTAGTGAGCCGCCCACTCCGATGGCTAAACCAACGGAACGCGCAGCCGCCCCGCCCGCTCCGGACATGAAGCCTTCGCGAAAACCGGTAAGCCCCTCACTGGTGAACGCCGCGCCCACATCGTGCCACGAACCGCCGGCCGCCAAGGTACCGACAGCCGCTGACGTGCCGCGCACTGTGCCCACGCCGGTACCAACCACCAGTCCGGTGCCGCCGATCGTCACGGCGGTGGCGCCTGCCCCGGTCAGTCCGAGCCCGCCAGCGCCGACGAATCCGGCCACCACTGGTGCGGCGACGACGGCAGCGATTGCGCCAGCGACCGCGAAGGACGCGTTGCGGGTGAACTCCAGCCGGCGCACCGCGATCTCGGCGCCTTCGATATGGCCCTCGTAGTAGGCGCGCGCCAGCGAACGGATGTGCTCGGCATTGTTTTCCACCTCCGGCAGCATTGCCGCCGCGCCGACCATGTCACCCTGAGTAACCCGCGCTTGCAACTGCCTCACTTGACTCTGGATGCGGATGTAGCGGGTGGTAAGTTCCCTGCGCGGATCTTCGACGTCGGCCAACCAACCACTGATCCCGGCGATGATTGGATGCTCTCGGTTGAGTGCAACCTGTGAATGGTAGCGGTCCCAGTAGTAGGTCGCATTGCTTTCGACGTGCTGCGCCGAGCGCTGCAACTGATTGCGCAGGTTATGGCGCAGCGACTCGGCTTGTTCGCGTGAAATCGCGATCCGTTCGCCCTGGTGATAGATGTAGGACAGGTTGGGATTGTCAGGTTCGCTGGCGATATCCTGAATGGTGCGCGCCAAATTCGTCAGCGCGTTGACCGCCTCCGGACCCGGCGGCATCAACGCGGTGCGCACACGTTCCGCGTGGCGTTCACTGGCCACGCGTTCGCGGTCGATATTCAGTTGCGGGGCCAGATTGTCGCGTTCGGTAGTCAGCGTGCGGCGTTCGCTCCTGGACAGCTCGGGGCGCGCCAGCCATTCCATGATGAGATCGTATTCGGCGCGCATCTCAGACGGATCCGTGTAGGCGACGCTCGTCATCTCGGTTAGGATCCGTGGATAGCGCGCCGGCAGCGGCTCGGCGACTGAAGGCGCCGTGCCCCGTCGTCGGCCACGTTGCGGCGTACGGCTTCGGCCCGCAGCGACATCTCGTCGGTTTACCTCAGCGCGTAGCGATGCCACCGCTTCCTCGATGCGTCCTGTATCGGCGGAGGAGCTGGTCTGGCGCTGTAAGTATTGATTGAGTTCGTCGATTTCCCCGAGCAGTTGAGTGTAGGTAAACTGCCCGACGTTGGGCGTTCTCGTCAACCAGTCATCGACTGTTCGCGCCAACACGGGCGTGGCGACGCGTGTCCTCACGAGGCCGGCATTACCGGTAACGATTGGTGTGGCCTGCTGCACCACATGCGTCAACTCATGCGCCAACAGACGCTTACCGCCCTCTGATCCCGGATCATGCTCTCCCGCCGCAAACACTACGTCACGCCCGAGCGTGAAAGCGCGCGCGTGAATACTCGCCGCCGCTGTGGCAGCTTCTGACCCGTCGTGGATGCGCACGTTGCCAAAGTCATGACCAAAGCGCGACTCAAAGTAGGCCCGGCTGCTTGTATCGAGTGGCAACCCGAAACCCAGGCTGCTAGTGACGTCAGCAGCGACGTCGCGGGCGCCGGTCTCGTCATTCACCTGACGTTGTATCTCGTCATTCGAAATCGGCGTAGACGCGCCTAAGCAGCCATCGCGTTGCCTTCGCAACACGGGATCGGACATGCGCATCACCTGATCAGCCACATGGTCGGCTTCCTGCTCGTATGGATCGCCGGGAGTGCTGATAGCCAACTTGGTCTGGAGCTTGATGTTGTCCGATTGCTGCTCGCAACTGGGACAGCCTCCGCCGCAAGCGCAGGTGGATTTGCGCTGGAGCAAACTGTCATCGCTATGCCTGGCCGGAACGGCACCGACCGGTGTGGAAAGTCTTCGTCTCGCGACCGCTTGATGCTTTCCGGCGGAGGTATCGATTGCAGCGAACTTTGGGGCGACAGCTTTCAAACTTAGCCTAGGGTTACAGCGTTAGATTCCTTTGAGATGTTTACAATTGATCGCCACTTGGATCTCTTTGCCGCCCGCCGACACGCGGATAAGCCTTCGCGCGCGGAGTGCGCGCTTCCTTAACACGCGTGCCATCGGCTAAGGCTCATAAACATCAACCGCAATATCGCTCGTCAGCGTTTCATATTCCGAAACAGGCGTACTCTCCGCGATGATCTCCAGATAATATTCTCCCACCCCCAAGTTCCTGAAGATCGCAATATCTGGTCGATTCACCCTTAAGGATTCGTGTCCGACATGAGAATCGATCGCCCAATCTTCGGATTGGTACAAATGGATGCCGATCCGGTCTGAAGCATTCGGGTTTCGATCCGGACGCGTGTAGCGTTCTCGCACGTCACCGCAACCATACCTCCTGACCCACGTCTGTGCCGCTCTCACATTGTTGGCGGCTCTTCCACCCCATTCAGGCCGAGGGCGGACTCGTCTGAGCAAGTCCGGCATCGGCTTTGTACGTCGGGATCCGGCATGCGCATCACGCGATCGGCTACTCGATCCGCTTCCTGCTCCAACTCATCGCCGGGCGAACTAATCGCCAATTTGGTCTGAAGCTTGAGGTTCCGCGACACTTGCTCACAACAGGGACGGCAGCCGCCAGGCACAGGTAGGATTATCTTGAGGCGCACACGTCGTGTACTGGGCGAGAACACCTTAGCAATCATTTCCCCATAATCATGGATGAGCACCTCCGCAGACCTGAGTGCTCCACCACACATTATCTGTCGCACCTGTGCCATATTGCGGTGTTATCCCAAAACTACTACCTGCGGGAAACGACAACAGGGCGCTAATCGTCTGATACAGATTTGTTAAGTTGAAGCACCTTGGGTCGCAGTGAGATCCCGCATTTTTGTCCACCAGGAAATGTGTCGTGATTTGGGGAAACCTTCCCGCCTGTAGGCTGGCCTGCAAGTACATGAGTGCCGTATTCGTATATTGGGTTGCGGTATATCCGGGCAAGACGGCTGCTCTTGGGTTACAGTTCGAACCTGTTGATTGGACAATTTCGACGTTCACAATGGATTCAAGACGCTGATTTCTGGCTGTGAAAAACGGCTGCATAATGTCATAGGCAGCTTGTAGAGTCGCCGTATTTGCAGTGTTATTTACTACATTTTGAATTCCACTTGAACGAATTTGATTACAAATCTCATTAACTGTCCACATACCCGTAGAATAAACCAGGGTGGTCGAGGTAGTACTGGCATTTAGTTGGTTTACCGCCGCAGTGGTTTCATTTGTCACTTCGGTGCCGGTCAAACCTAACCCAGCTATCGCTGTCTGCATGGCGGCTTGCCTTATTGGGATAGCTGTATTTTGCCAAACAATTCGTGCATTAGTGAGTCTGGCCTGTAACGGCAAAATATCATTTCCCTTTTCAAACTCGGTTGCCGTAGGCCTTCTTCGATCGAAAAAATTCGACCTTGCCACTGACGCACTTCCGGTTGCAGGCACATATGCCGCTGCGCCACCGCCCAACGGTCCCCTTGCCGCAGCAACAGCATTCGCGATTGCCGTGGCGCTCATTGCAATGGCCGTATCGTGTAAGACGAAAACCGGATTGGTTACAGCAGTCGAAGGCGCGCGCGAGGGACTGACACCATTTGTGGTAAGTACGCCTCGAATTCTTGTAATCAATGCAGGACTCAATAGCGACCAGACAATGCTAGCTTGGGGTAATTCTATTCCATGTTCTCTTCTCAGTCGCTCTGACTCGGCAGGGTCTTCAACCATTATGTCAACTTCAACAGAATCACCATTACTTCTCTTGATGCTGCCCGCGTCCTGTTGCAATGTATGAGCTAGCTCGTGCGCCAGTAAGTGTTTGCCGGAAGCGGAGTTTGGTTGATATAGCCCTTGATTGAAATAAATATCGTTTCCCCGAGTGAAGGCTCTCGCGTTCAGTGCGTGGCTGAGGCGCGCGGCTTCGCCGTCGATGTGAATCCTTACGCCGCTGAAATCCGCGCCAAAGCGATTTTGCATAAAGGAGCGAACGCCGCCATCCAGAGGGTTGCCGCCGCCTCGGGTAGAAAGTATTTCATTGCGCAAGTCACCGTTTATGACGGCGCCGCGTTCACTTTTCATCTGGATCATGGCGTCTGACAAAGGAGATTGGCGGCGTCCTGGTAATGATTCGTTCTCAGTCATGCGCATTACCTGCTCGGCCACGCGATCCGCTTCCTGCTCGTACTGATCACCGGGCGTACTCACCTGCAACTTTGTTTGAATCGTTTCGGGAAGGGTGTCCTGCTGACAACTCGGGCAGCCGCTGCCACACGCGCAGTTGGATTTGCGTTGGAGCAATACGCCTTCGCCATGCCTGATCGAAACCGGAGCGAGCGGCACGGGAAATGGCGCCGAAACCTTCTGATGCCGTCCGGCAGAAGTATCTGGCTCAACTCCGTGTGACGCAAAGACTCTCATCGTAACGTGGCTACTCCTTATACCTCTGTTCAAGCGGGTTGCTTTGCTGGTCCTTCCATCAGGTTCACTCAGTGCCCTACTTTGGAGGTTTTGTGGTTCCTTCCTGTGGTGGCGCCGCCGATGGGCTGGGCGTAATAGTAAAGTTAGCGTTCTGGGTCTTCCCGGGTTCAAAATGCAACGGCGGGGAAGTGCTCAGTACTTTTTGATTGGCATCGAGAACCTGGACGAAGAGATCTACCGGTGGATTGATTAGGTCCGGAAAAGGCGCGGACGGATGAATGAATTCGTACTTTCCTTTTTCATCAGTCGTTCTCGTGCCCATAGCAGGGATAGCCTTGCCCGCTTTATCTGCCATGACCACTTTCAGACCGGCGAAGAAGACGGTCCTGCCATCGCTGACGGTTCCACGAACGGTCCACGGCAGAGGCGGTGGTGGCGGTGGTGGCGGGGGGGTCGTAATCGGCTCCGGAGGAGGAACGCAGACGACGTCTTCACCGGAAAGAATTATCTCTCGATAATCGATCACGCCCGCGCTTGGTTGAAGCGCGTTTTTGTCCGCATAACGGACCGAGCCTTGCTGGGATAACACGCGCAAGTACGCAGCCCGAACATTCGCAAGGTTACTCGACCTTATTTTGAAGTAACCGTTCGCGCCGGTACAGCCGTGGCTCAGAGCGTCGAGTCGCTTTCCGGTCTCGTCGAAAAGCGCCACCGTGAGATTTGGGACACCGGCGAAGGATTTGTCGCGCACGAAGCCGTGCAGACACCAGGTGTTACTGTCCACCTGCGGCACTTCAATGCGAGCGCGCTTCGCCTCCACCGCAAGGTCCCGCCTCAGGTTGGCGTTTGCTTTCAACTGTCCCCGAATCTCGTTCACGCGCGGATGGTCGGCTCCTAGCTTCTGCGTAAGCCTCGCCTCCTCACGCTGCAATCGCGCGTTCTTCACGGCCCGCAAGCTTTGCAGCCGATCCAGTCCGTTGGCGCGAAGCTCGTCGCCGCCTGACATTACGTTGTTGAATTCGCCGACAGCCTGGTCCGATGAAACCTGCTTTCGAGACACCATGTTAATTACCTCCTGACGACAGCGCTGGCTGTGTCTTTCGTTCACCCGCTACTGGAAAACGAGGCTATGACATATCGATTCGGCCCCTGAGGATCTTTGCTCCGCAAGCATTCGGTTTTGTGAACGAGCAACGAGCAGCAGGCAGTCGGTCTGGTCCGCATAACCATACTGACATTCGAATGGTCCACCGTCAGGTTTGGAAGACCGACGATCCAGAGACAGTGCGTGGATTGATTGTCGGTAGTGGTATTCATAAAGAGCCCGACGGTAATTGCCGAGAACGAAAAGCCCACCCCCTCCTTGCGAATGAAATCAAGTAACGATGGGTCTTTGAACCGGTTATCGCTTACGCGCACCGACATGCCGGCGATAATCGCGTGCGCCAGCACGAAGTCATCGAACATGTTGCACTCACACTGATTGTTCTGAAACCCGATGTCGTCCAAACTAAGAATTAAGATCGACGAGAAGGAAAGGCTGATCCCACTTTCGACTAGATTCAGCGACACCTGGTTATCGTTGAATAGTACATTTCCGTTTGTCAGCGACATGCCTAGACGCTCGTCGTCAAGTCCGGGCCGGCCCTCGGTCACGCCTGGGGCGGCGCCGTAAGTGATGAACGCAAACGCCAGATACTGAAGAAAGAACTCGGTTGTGACCCCAAGATTGAGAATCGACACAGCGCCGGCAATGACCGTTTCCGTCATGTCGAAGTCCATGCCGTTGCTCGTGAACTGGTTGCCCTGGACTGAAACGGGTCCAAGCGCGACTACTGACAGGGCCCGCCCGACCGGAACGCTGACGATGTTGTCGTGTACTTTGAGGGCCGGGAAACCGCCGTGCGCGGGGACCGCCGTTTCGAAAATCCGAATCTCGACAGTGGGCGCGATCGCGAACAGAATGTTGATTCCCCCACGCTGTCCGCGTTTCACCACGCCGGACTCCGAGGATTTCGCGCCATTATTGAGGATATGATTACGCGAAATATCGATCCCCTCGCCGTGCAGGACAAAGATGCCGCAAACCGGCTCGCGAAAACTTGGACCGTTGTCGATGATGAAGTTGTCGCGAATAGTCAAATGCTCGACATCCGCCAGTGCAATTCCACCGTAGCCCATCGAGTCTCGCATCGCCGGGTCTTCCGGGATCGGGCGGTACAAACACTTGCGAATCTCGTTCTGCTTGATGACCAGCCGGTGAACGCTGATGAAGTCATCAACCTCTTCGAGAGGGAAAAAAGTGACGACGCCGATGCCGTTGATGCCCATGTGAAAGATTCGGTTTCCTTCGATCAGGATATCGTAAAGGTCTCCGACGGAATGGCGATTAGTCGTGGGGCCACCCTCGACCTGGCTGCCGAGAACAATTCCGGTACCGATGCCACCAACGATTACATTGTCGATGACGCGAATTCGTTCACAGGCGCCACCGAGTTGCAGGCCACCCAGAGCGTGCGTCGGGCGGTGGAAAAAGAGCGGATCCAATGGGTTGAGAGCCTGAACACCTTCGACTTCGTTTTCGGTGTCGATTAGAAGGTAGTTATCTTCGATCGACGAGTCTTCGCCGATTAGAAAGAGCGCCGGCCAGGTAGTCACGACATCTCGCATTTTCAGACGGCAACCGCGAATGGTTATGTTGTAACCAAACTGCACTTCAATCGCCGCGCGCGCGGCAGCGCGAACGTGCAATCCCTCCAGCGTGATGTTGAGCAGCGGCGCTTCGTGGCCATGCTCCTCAATTGAAATCACCTCTAAAGGCCGGCCGTCGAGCAACACGCCGACGCCTTGGTCATGGGCCTCAACGGCCAGCGACAGAATGGAAATATTCTGCGACTCGGTGATGTGAAAGACCGGCGCCGGAGGAGCGGCAGGCGCAATGACGCGCGTGCGCGGACCGCACCCTTTGATAGTGATGTTGCTGAGATTGTCGATAACGACATTCTCGCGGTACTCGCCCGGGAGGACGCAGATCTCTCCCCCGGCGGCCGGCAGGGCGTGAACCGCAGCTTGAATAGATCTGAAATCTCCGTGGCTGTGCAAGCCGTCGCCAACCCGGTACGTGCAACACGTTGCCAGTCTCGTAAGGGGTTGGAACACCCGGCGGCAATCTTCGATCACCGGCGGAGGTGATGCGTCCCACTCGATTATGCCGAGCGGCACGCGGTGATAGTGAATACCCTCGGGTGGCTTGGCGTCGATGAGTGGCGTGACGTTGGTGATTTCGCCGGCGCGCACTGAAAAGGTCCAATAATCCCCAGCAACATAAATGGCGCCCGGAACTAGATCGAATTGCAGCAGGATCCCGTCCTGTAACGGTTGCGCCGTAAGCGCATCAAAATCGCTGATCAAGTGTATGCCATTCCAAAGGCGGAAGAAGACATCGCCATTCGAGGGCGGACTACCGAATAACACGTCTGCACTACCGGGATTTGGCAGCGTGAGTGTGCCGTTACTTCCCAGGGTCACGTTAGCACCATACACAACGCGCCAGTGGCCTCGCCCAAGTGTAACTGGAAGCGTGGGATCATAGTTCAGGATTTCCAGGTAAAACTGTGACAGGCCGCAGTTGATAATTGCCTGCGGGTTGGCTGTGATCGAGATCCTTCCGGGAGTCGGAGTGTTCCTCAACTCTCCGCGCCCGACGAGACCGCCGCCAAACTGCGACCACTTGAACATCGGCGCAGTGCCGGGGTTGACGCGCGCGATCTCGATTCGATAAAGGTTGTGCTCGAAACCGGTGTAGCCACTGCCCTCCAACAGCGGACAGTCTCCCGTCGGTGGCGGCGGCGCGTCCAGCGTCACCGACAGGCGGCCCTTCGCCGCAAAGTTGTCCCTCAGCCTTTCAATGATGCTGTCGCACGTGTCAGCCGCGTTCGTGAGACGAAGTAGGCGGAAAGCCATTTCGGTATGGACGCGCTCAGTCGTATCAGGGCCGCCCAGGGCCGGCTCAATCAGGAGATCTGGCATTTGGAATCCATTGATCTCTTCGCGCCACACTTCAAGCACAACCGCGTCACGCGTACCCGCTGTGCCGGGAGCACTGCCCGCCGGATCCGCGATGGGCGGCGAAAGATAAGTGGCTAGGCGGTGCACGTCAGCACTGGCGTCGAGATACGCAAGCAATCCGTCGGCCCAGACTCTTCCCGGTGAGACGGTCAGATCCAGATCCAGTCCGCCGGCTGCAACGGCCGCAGCCCTGACCTTAAAGCTGTCAGGCACGTCGGCGGAAACAGCCGCCACACCCGAGCCAATAATGTCGCGCGCCGCGGTATCTTCCCAATCATTCGTGATGACGGTTTGCGCGTTCCAGTCGGCGTCGAGCAGCACACGTCCCTGCTGGTGGAGGACGCCGTTGAAATTTTGCCGGCGTTCGTCACGCCAGATTGAAAAGTCGCCTCTCATTGCGTTCTCCTCATGTCACCGGTATCAAAAGGGGCCGTGACCCGACCGGCATGAATTCGCGGAACCTGATTTGTAAGTTGCGCCACTTGTGCGCCTCGAGCAGAAACCCAAATGCGCCCATCTGGCGATCATCGGGCCCGCGCTCGCGGATGCGGAAGTCCGAAGCCATTGCGAGTTGGTCGTAAGCCGCGTCGCCGAAAAATTCGCTGGTGAATTCGAGCCGCGCCTCGTCCGTTTTGATCGGCGCCCTGCCTTTCACGCAGGCATATTGCTGCGGCAAACGATCGGCATGCCCGGGCGCCGTCGCGTCTTCGTTGGCGAGGTAGCTGAACTTAACGCAGCCTTTTTGCCGGTCGTGCGCCTGGAGCGCGTGAACGAAGATGCCGCCACTGCCGGTCACGCTTTCGACGCGCGTGCGGCCAAGGATAGTGACGCCGTTGAATACCGTTGGCGCGCCCCAACCCGTGGCCGGGTTCGACGCCTCGCCAATCGCCACCCGATCGGTGGTGTCGGAAACTCCCTGCCCCGCGTCAATGATCGAGTCGGTGAGCTTCAGTGAGTACCCCGCATCCAGAAAGAGCGGCCCCACACTGCTGCGGAACAAAATGATCTCGGGAGTTTGATCGAAGACCTCTTCTTCTTCGGCGTCGCTGAATCCGTAAGGCTCGTGCAGCTCGATCGATGTCCTAACCGGAGCGCGATTGCCGTCCACCTGCCTGAAGCCTCCTGGGTCGAGCGTGCATTCAATCAACTCGACCCTGTTGACCGCGGCGCGCGCAATCAAAGCTTGCTCGGCGGCCGGATAAGTCGGGCCTCTTTCCAGGAACAGTCCCTCCAGCCGCACTGTCAGCTCAGACATCACCCCCTTAAGCGCTTTCTGTTGGACCTGATCGGTGGGCGGCGTGGCGACGACTTTGGCTGGACGAAAGCGCAGGGGCTGCATGAGCCGGATCACGGGCCGTTGGTTGCTGGCCGCGCGTATCACCAGCGAGCTGTTTAGCATGAGATTGGGACCACCGTCTTCCTCAACCGTGCCCGCGATGACCAATGGGTCGAGGTCGAGTACGTGCGTAAAGCTGTCGTCAATCTCGATCACCACCGGCGCTGTTTCGTCTTGCAGGTCGTTCAGCGCGTCGCGCAGGCCGTGCGGGTTTTGACGAAGACTTACCTTCCGGAAATTGGGACTGGTCTCCGGGACATCGAATTCTTTGGGGAGCGGTTGCCGCGTCGTCGGGTGCGCGCCGACCGGCCCGACCGCGCCGTAGGTGAAGGTCACCAGCATGCCTTGGTCGGGTGGGGCGAGCGGGTCGGATGGGGCGAGCGGGTCGGGTGGGGCGAGCGCGTCGAGGCGGTCCTGTGACTTCACTCCGATCACGATCCGCCCGATCACCGGATCGATGGCTATCTCCTTGTCCGCGAGCGGAGGTTCAAGTCCAACCTCCCAGGCGCAAAGATTTTCGCCACGAATCTTCCAGGGTGCAGCAGGACTCGTCGCTTCGGGCCACGTCTCGCCGTTGAAGGTGGCTACCGGAAGATGTAGTTGCAAGCCAACATCAGACACGTTGAGCGGATCGATGCCGGTCAGATCGATGCTGGTAGCGTCGTACGTTTCGATTGACAAATATTTCTCAGGCGCCGCGTCGCGATCACCTTCGGTAAGCCGGTCGATGGGAATGGGTCCGGGCACTTCGTCGAGAAGCGAGACGCGCGGCGTTGTAGCATCGAGACTGGACTGAAGCCCGTCTTCACCCTCGCCGCTTTGGCTGCGGCGACTGATCATTCCAAAGTAGTTCGTATTAAAGAGGCGGACAGGCTGCTTCAATTTCTCCTCGCCGGGCGGAACAGGAAGAAAGGGTCGCTCAATGGGATTAATCTTAAAGCACGCCACGAACGGCGCCGTCGTATTCGTGTCTCTTGGTGCACCCGCAAAATTCAACAGCGGTTTTGTCACCGAGAGGCGATACGCTTCGAGCCGCCACAGAAAAACGGCAAGGTTCGGAAGGTTGTAAGTGATATTTCCGATGACCGGGGGTTTGACATCGGCCGTGTGGGCGTATGGATCGAACGGCGTACCAAGCAACGCAAGCGTGGCCGGATCGCGTAAGTTGACTGTGCCGCCGCGAATCGGCGTCCCACGCCGGACAGTCGGAAGGCCATACGGGGGCTGGCCGCCTTCGTCCGGACGCTGGTGATTCAGATGCTGGTTCCAAACCATGTTCTCGCGCAGCTCCACACAATGCGCGCCCCAGGCGGTTAGGTTGTACGCCAGCAGTTCAATCGCGCCGAGTGTGCCCTTGCGACGACGCAACGCAATGGTGTCGGCAACGTCTGCGCGCAGTGTCCAGGGATCTCCCGACAGGTAGCTGGTACCGAGGAGATCGCCGATGTAGGGAATTACCCAGTCATCCGCGGTCTCAATAAAAAGATTGTGATAGAGATCTTCAATGTTCTCGTGAATGTGACCGAACGCTGCTTCCACCAGTGCGAGAAATGGCTTGAGCTGCTCGGGCGAGTCGCGCAGTTCTTTGTCCTTTGTCCGATAGATTTCGGGCAGTCGTTCATAAAGCGGGACGCGCAGAGGTCCTTTCATGAGCAGACCCCCTGGCTCGCATCGGCAGTGGCGGTAATGGTCAGGTGCTTGCTGTGCAGCGCGAGAATATGTAGCCTGTCACACGCGACTTTTTCGTTGAAAGTGGTGGTCGCCGGCACCGGAATAGTTGCCGGATCTATCGGCTGGCCTTGCGGATCGAATTGAGGCACGAAGGCTTCGCCGAGCAGTTCAAAGTAATTGACCTCGACCCAAGTCACGCCAGCCACATTTTGCACCGTGGCGGCAATTCGTTTTGCGTATTCGGCCTCACCGAAGTGACGCCCTCGCAAGCTGAACAAACCGTACTTCTGACTTCGGTTGCTGGTAGTTTGCGTTTCGGCGGGCAGGTTCGCTGCGCCCAGGGCCTGTTGAATTGCCGCGGTGACGACGTCTTCGCGGAACGTGGGGTCGAGGGCATAGGTGACGTCCACCTTCACATACAGCAGACGTCCTTCGCGAACTATTACGGGAAAACGGTGCGGGCCGCGACAAAGATTGTATCCGGCGATGACCTCCTCGACGGCGCTTATCTCCGATCCCCGACCGCTCTCCAGCAACACCGTGATGTAAACAGCCGGAACGTTGGTTTCAATTTGCCAGGAGCTGGTCGCGCGCGTGACGCCAGAGATAGCCAGGGCCTCGCTCTCGAAATCAGCGAGGCTCACGAGGCGGCCAAGGCTCTGGAATTTTGCCGGCGCAGCTTCGCGCGCGTTGTCACCGTCTTCTGGTGCTGAGCCGCCGGCCGCCACACCCGGCATCTGGATCTTATCCAGTCCGTTTACGCGCAAGCCGCCCTGAACCTTTTTGTCAGGCTTCAACGGTCCATACACACCCGTTCCGATGCGATACTTTGCCGTTACGTTTTTTACACCTGAGGGCAGGCGCGCGCCTGTCTTGCCGTCGCCGAACTGTACCCACGTGTCGCCGGCTGCATCCTCGCGGACGATGTAGACCTCCTCGTCATGACGACGGTCAAAGAACGTCGGAACCAGTTTCCAGAGACGTTGGTTGACGAAGATTTGCAGCTCAGGTGTTTCCGGCGGGGTGTTGCCCTTCGAGATCAAATAAGTGAGCGGCGCTTTTGGAACTTTGAAAGTTTGAAATATCTGCCGACTATCACCCGTGCCGATCGCCGCCTCAGCTTCGGTTTTCCCCTGGGTTGCATCGGCCAGGTTGCCATAAACGGTGACGACGGGTTTTTCATTCGGGAAGTCGGCATAGCCAACGGACCTGTCGATTGTGATCTGGCGCACGCGCAGGCGCGGCTCAAGTAGCGGCGACGATTCCGGCTCGACTGCGGTTACCGACGCGATGAAGGCTTCTTTGCCGGGGGGCGTGAAGAAGAGGCGGCGGACCTGGAGGCTTTGTGCCTCCGAGTCGGTTCCGTAGAACAGAAGGTTGTTTCCTGTCAGTGTTGCTGCGTCTTCCGCGGGCGCGGCCCTGAGGGTTAACTGTGGACTGAGAGTTTCGTGAAAGAGGAAAGTTCGAATATCGCTGGTGTTGCCGGACGAAAACGGCGACGTTTCGAGTGAGTCCGCCAGCGTGACGATGCTGGTAGTGCTGGTGAACAATCCCCAGGTTACGGAGAATGATCTAACGTTGACGATGGTGCTCACCAGCGTTTTTTTGATGGCAAAAGGAAGTAACTGGTCAAGCGCCAGTTGCACAATGAACGGCACGCCGGCGGGCAAATCTTGCACTTCGGCGTCAATCGGGAACTCCTTCTTGTCGAGATCGGGACTCACGGTGAGGTGGGTCGTAATGTCCGTCAAAGTACTTTGGTGGAGGAACCTGGTGAAGGAAATACTCTCCTCGGTCGGCAGTGGAACATTTGTCGTCATGTCTGTCTGAGTTGGCGCCGGCCGCGGTGGCGTGTAAGACACTGGCGGCGGATGGGCCATCACCGACGACGCCGGGGCTGTCACGGACGAGGCCGGGACCGGCACGGGTGGCGGACTGACCGTCATCGGTGGCGGAGTGACCGTCATTGATGACGGGTTTGGCGTCATCTGAACCGGATTGGCTAACGACGGCGTCGGAATTAGGAAACTGGACTGTCCTGGCGGCGTGATCCTTATGCTGGCAGGCGGAAAAGGGTCTGGCAATATTTGTATCGTCAGGTCTGGTGGCGTCCTCGTCAGCGATGGTGGCGTGACCGAACCCGCCGGCACCGGGACCGGTGTCGCCGGCACCGGAACCGTCAGCGGTGGCACCGGCACATTCACCGGTGGCAGATCTCCCCTGGATGACGCCGAGGACGTGACTGCCGACGGTGGAATAATCTTTTTCTGCGGTCCGTTGTACCCGAAATGATGAAAGGTGCGCCCCAGCTTAAAAGCCACAACGTTGGGCTGCGGGGTCGCGGCAGGTGGGAGACGCTTGAGGGCGCCTTTAATTTTGATCAGCGTCTGGCCGTGCAGCACGCGCGTCGAATCGACGATGACGATTTCGGCATTGTCGAGAGTCATGGGATTCGCCAAAACCGCGTCCCCGATGATCAAGCGATCGCCCTGCTTCAACTTGACTGGATCGGTTAACTGATTTGGCGTCTCAATATAGAATTCCGTGGTGGTAGGCAACACGTTAGGCCGCAACAGCGGACGGAAGAGATTGAAACGACTCAGCCACGGATAGGCCGTGATCGCCGCTGAAGTTTCAAAGTCGGCCGGCTTCGGAAGCCCGGTTACTTCCGCTTTCAGGGGAAAGTTCTGAGGCACCGTGATGGACTTCTTTCCCTTCACCTCGAAAGCGAACGTTGCCTGTCCGCCCAGCCCGGGCGACAGGCGATAACCAAGCAGGCGCACCAATTCGCTGATGCTCTCGCGCCACTGCGCGGTCCGCAGATAGGCTTCGTTGGCGTAAAGCTCCTGATAAAAAGTCAGAATGTCGCCGAGGAGGGCCGCGCCTTCCAGCAGTGCGATGCCCGGATCGTCCGCGCCGCGGTATGTCCAGGCCGAGAGAGCCGGCTCCTTGTCCAGATTACGCAGCAATGCGTCGCGGATGTCGGCGAAATTACCGATCCGAAAGTTGATGTGATCCAGTCCCGCGCGGTTCTGAATCGGTCGCGGGAAGCTCAGCGGCAGAACGCAATCGTTGCGGCAATCGTCGCTCATTGACGGCCCCCTTGTACCGCGAAAGAGATGAACCCGAGTTCCATGTGTCCCGGGTCGGTCATGACTTCAATAATTTCGTTGGGTCGTAATTTTGTAATTTCCTCGGCGGCCGGCGCCGGATCGTTCCAGCGCTTAAGTGCGATTGAAATCACGTGCTCGACGCCTTGTACCTTTTGAATGCGGCCGAGGATTTGGCTGGCGTGGAGCGGCTGGCCAAACGTCCAAAGATCGGGATGGAAGAATCCCATGCGACCGTCCGGCGTGAAGCCAGCGGAAAATTCCTGTTCGAGGATCGACCGCAAATCATTCGGCCAGTAGTCGGGCGCGGCACAGAGCGCAATGTGAATGTCGAGCGGTACAAATAGGGGCGGCCGAATCTCGAGGTCTTCGCCGATCAACCGGACCGCTTCGAGATACCGTGCCACGTCGCGTCGCAAAGAGTCCTCAAGCTCAGTGCCGCCTAAGGGATCGATAGTGATGCGCACGGTGCGCCAGCTTCCGGTCCACGCATAACTGGCGGCCGCACGCGAGACGCCCGGCACTTGCTGTGCGCGCTTGACGTAGTCCTGCAAAGTAACCGCACGCAATTGACGGGCGCGGTAAGCTTCGGGAACGCGGCGAACAATCTCTGCGGCCGGTTCGGGCGCCCGGCCATTTGTTACCTCGAAGGGATTCCAGCAGCGGGAGAAATTTCCGCCAGACGGAGTCGTAGTCAACGTGTTCCGATCGATGCGCACGATTCTGTCGAGGCCGACGTTGCCGGCAAGACCCACGCCGTATTGAAATTCGCAACTGACCACTGCGTGTTCGGGCAGCGTCTGGCCGTTCGTGCCATTGCCAAATCGAATCAGGCTCTCGCCATTTTCGTCAGTCTCAACCACAAAGTGGTTATCACCTGCCTGGCTGTGGACAAGGTTCGGCCTCTCGTGCCATGGCTCCGTGCCGCCCGGTGCAACGCTGACGGCGAGCGTGGAAATCGGAGCCACATCGCCGCCTGGTTCGGTGCTCCGATAGGCGAGCGGGCTTTTGGTCTGCGGCAAGCGACAAATCGTGCCCCAGCGTGTGGGTTCATAATGAAACTCAATCGCCGGCGGAGTCGGGGGTGGCGCGTCCGGCTCTTTGAACACCACCGCTGTTCGTGTGCCGTGGAAGACCTCCAGAAGATTTCCGTGAAAGAGCGAAACATCTTCAACCCGCCCCGGGCACTCTACGGTAAAGCAGTAGTTGCTGTGTAGTTTATCCTCAGCTCTCCAGTGAACCCGGACCAGTGCGCTCCCGGTCAGCGGATCAACCATCGCTTTCGCCGCTTTATCGTTTGGGTCACCGGTCGGCTCACCGGTTATCAGCCTGAGCAGTTGCCGCTTCCTTGGATCCCGACCGTTGACGGTACCAGTTACCGGACTGAGATATTCCTGAATCAACAACCGCTTAATCGTTCCCGTTTGAATCAGATTCTCAATCACGGTGGCCGTCGCCATATCATCAGGCGCGCCGATAATTTTCAGATCCGCCGTCGTACTACCTTTCTCGAGCGAAGGAACAGAGTCACTCCACGTGTAAAGTCCGAGGCGGTCAACAAACCTGTGCATGTGCAGGGGCTTGTTATTGCCGGCGAGAAAGACTACCGAGCTGGCATCGTCCTTATTTTCTGGACCGGCCCAAACTTCAAGGCCCAGATCCAAATCAAATTCCGCCGGCCCCGCCGGATTCAACTCGAAGGTCATCCAGGTGTCCGCCTGATTGCCTTGATGAATGTGGTAATCCATCAAGCGCGCGTGACGGGCCAGCGAAACGCGTTTTCGCGCCGTGGTCAGGTAAGCCTCGTTCATCACGCGGTCCTGATAATCGCTGAGCTCGTCCGCCGCGGCGCTGAAAAGGTCAAGCAGTACCTGGTCGAGATCAGCCTCGCTGCTCACATCCCAGCCGGGCACGCGTTCCATCATTGCGTTAATCATGGCGTGACGGAACGAGTCGTAGTCTTTCGCCAGATAATCGATGACGGGCACCGGCTTCGGCTCAACGCCCGTCTTCCAATCGGGCGCGCAATTCGTCGTGAAGCAGCCAGGTCTGAACTTAAACGAAAGCTCACTGAACACGGGATCGAATCCAGAATACGCGACCGTGTCCACGCCGATTCGATAGGTCGAGTAATCGCCGACGGGCTCGATGACGAGTCTCAACGCCGCCGGATCCGTGAGCGCGATAACTTGAGTGACCTGGATCTGACCCGTAGCCGGCCCCGCCGCAGTGCGATAACCGCCGGTCACCGGCAGCATCGTCTTCACCCGCTCCGGATGAGCAGCCGAGTCGGAAAGAATCGTGTTGAGGTGGTTTTTGTTGAAGAAGTGCACGTCCAGTGCAGCGTTCGTGGTGCTGATGTTCGTGACCTCGACGAACTTGATGCCGTTGAGTTTGTTCAGGCAGCCGAGGATGGTGTACCTCTCGGCGTCGGTCAGTTGATGAGGGAACCCGTTCAGTTCGTGAACATTGTCGGTGGCGTCAAACGTGTAGAGCAGGTTGAGCGCGGTCTGGCAGGTCACGCCCACGGTGGCGAACTTTGCCGCACTGATCGTCGTCGGCACGGTGTAGAGTTGCCGGGCGCGTTCGGCCAAAGCTTCTTGATTGATAATGGCCACTGCCAAACCTCAATTCTGCAAACGGTTCAACCGCCACTGCGCTGAAATTTAAGCGCGCGCTTATTTTCAGTGCCGGCGATGCGGTAAATGATTTCAACCTCGATTGTTTCGTTTTCCACTTTGACCTCGAGAGTCTCGAGCGTGACGCGATGCCCGAGCCAACGCCGGATATTTTGGGTGATAAGCGCCTTGGCCATCGCGCCGGTGGTGGCTTCATCTGCGCCTTCGAAGACCAGACGCCGCACTCCGCCGCCGAACTCCGGAAAAAAGAGACGCTCCGCCGGATTGGTTAAGAGCAACTGCACAATCTCGTCGCGCACATGCTCTTCCAATGTAGAGATCTGCATGGCGCGACCGTCGTCGCCGACGCGGAAAGGAAAAGAAAGATGTCTACCGGCGTTTGGGTTCATTGAGCGCTGGCTTTCACTTGCGTGCTGACGATGTTGGCGACTCCCTGAATGGCGCTTTCAGGGCTGTAACACTTGCCGATACTGCTTTGCAGCAAAACGCCAACTCCGTTGACCTGTAACTGGACTGCACCCAGGGACCATTCGATCCGGATGCACGGTGACGGTTTGGTCCCGGTTCCGATCGGAATTTGAAACGGACAACCGGCCACGGCGTGCACATCCGACTCGAGCAGCGCCGGCATGTTGTCGGCCATAACCTTTGAGTTTGCAGTCGTCAACGTTGCCGATCCGCCGTGGGGGCAAAGCACTGTGCTGCCGGTTGTCAGAATGTTCCCGGGCATCGTTAAATCACCTTCATCGCTCCGTTATTAACCTCTACCCCACTCGCTGAAAGTTTGATCTGCGCTGACGATCCCCCTTTTAAGGTCAAATCGCTGTTGGTCAACTTGATTTCCGTCGTGCCGTTTTTCAGCGTGATGTCGTCGCTGGTCATCTTCATTTCAGATTGACCAATCGTCAGAGTGATATCGTCATCGGTAATTTTTATCTCCGCACCTCCGCAGTGAAGCAGGTGTATTTCCTTGTTTTCATCGTCGAGCACAAACTGGTGGCCCGCGGTAGTGATCAGTGAGCGCACCTGGGTAGCGGCGGGAGCGGGCAGCTCGCCACTCGCCCACCAGCATCCGGTCCAGATCGGGCGCGCAGGATCGCCGCCTTCAAACTCAAACCACACTCCGTCTCCGACTTCCGGAATCAACACGAAGCCGTGCTGTGGTCCGGCAAACGGCACCGCCGGCAGGGCCCACGGCGAATCACGCTCCTGGTAAATCTCGCCGACCTGCGCTTTGACCCGGCCCATAGTCTCGGGATCGTCGACGTCGGTAACCACGCCGCGGTATTTTCCGAAGAAACGCGACTGCATCGTCTCGACGACATCGACCAACATTTCTTCCATCTGCACGCCGGGCATCAGACTATGCTCCCCTGAATGTTGAAGGTGGCGTTGAGGCCCGCATTGGGCTGCGGACCTGACGCGCCACCGGAAGAGGCGCTCACCGCGTTTCCTTTCGCGGAAAAAGTTTGGGTGTAGGTTGAGCGGGAAAGCGTGTGCGTAACCTGCGTGATTAAATAAGTCGTGCTGAATGCGCTATCGGAAATTTTCACCGCGACGCATCGATACGGAGACAACGCCCCCGTGTAACAAAAAGGCAAAATGCTGCCGGTTGCTTCCAGCGATAAGCCGGAGGCGGCCGCGGCGCCGCGGACAGCTTCCTGCGGATCGACGCGATCGCTTTGTCCCGGACGAAGCAGAGTGGTTGCTGGTTGCGGTCCCTCTTCAGGCGGCTCGTCGCCCATCAAGCTGGCCGCGTCGCGAAAGTTTTCGGTGCTCGTCTGGACTGCACCGTGGTCAATGCCCAGCGTGGCGGCTTGGAACGTCGCTGGATTCTGTAACCGATTGTTGACGTTGAAGCTTTGGATATTTCGGTCCTTGCCGAGAAGGACCATTTCCGGCAGACCATCCGTGTCCGTCCGGAACTTCTTAAAGCACCCAATACTTCGGCCGGGCGATGGTCCCGGCAGAACGTACGCGTGCCAATCCTGATAATGGCGCGCCAGATTTCTGAGATAACGTATCGGCGTACCACGTTGAACTGTCGTATCCGAAATGCGATCGGGTTGGGCCGGTGTCGGATCGACATCAGGAGTCAGGCCCGCGGCCTCAAAGAGCTCGGTCGCAATGCGGCTGTCCAGCGTTTCGGTGCGCACGTCAACCAGCGCTTCCCGGTTCATCTTCGCGCTGTCGTCATGCACGACCACCGTGATCACGCTCTTGCCCGGTATCGCGCTGCGCTCGCTGTCATAGCCAACTACTGGACCATCGATCAGCGGCACGAAATTCCCGTCGCCCGGATTGACCTCTATCCGAATCGGAGTGAAGGACTTTGTCCACTCCTCGCCCTCACCCTCCCAGGCACCGTCGTTGTTAACGCAGACAGGTATCTTGATGCGCGCTTCCCAGGCGCGGTCCACGGCCTGGTCAACCGTGATCTCATCGACCTTATCCAGTTGTTCCTGCGTGGCACTGGCGCCATTTATGAACAGCTTGTACTCAATCGCGCCCATCTATTTCTCCGGGACGTTAATAGTTATGACTTCCTCGTCCTCTGGCCGCTGTATCACCAGGTTGTTAGCCTCCAACTCGGTGTTGGCATCAGCAACGTGCCAGAACTTTGTCGGGTCGCCGTATTTGCGTTGCGCGATCACGTCGAGTCGATCGTTACCCTTGATCACGGTCGGCGTCGCGGCGATGTAAGGAAGTCTGCGTAACATGACCGCCAGAAATGAGCGGCCACTCTCATTTTGGGTCTCGACGGTCTTGACGTTGAAGTATCTCGAGTTTTCGAGGAACACACGCACCTCCTAAAATGGAACAACCTCCGTAACCTGCTCGATGGTGTTGGCAAGATTCAGAATCGCCTGCGCTTCCTTGGCGAGGTTCGAATACTCGAGCGCGCCCTTGCCAACCACGTCATTTGAGCAGTTATCAATTTGGTTGACGGCCAGAGAGATTTGGACATCCGCCTGGATCGGATTGAGCAGAAAGTCGTACTGCAGTTCGGTGATCGCCATCGATTCGATCACCACCGGAAGAATCCGAAAAGGACCCCAAATGAAAAGAATGCGCGGATAGTTTTCCCGCGGAATAGGTTGCCGCGCATCACCGCCGCCGCCGCCGAGCGCCTTCCCAATGGCGTCGATCGCCGCACCGATTAGCCCACTTATTGGCCCCGCGGGATGCACCATCTTTTCCAGAGCAGCGAGCCGCGGACCGACACCCATCGTGCGCGCCAAAACATTTCCGGTGCCCATGCCGTCTGCCGCGCTGAACTGCGCCTTGAACGAAATCTTTTCGATCGAAGGCTCGCCGGCCTGGCTGGTCTCGCGGGCGGCCCCTCCGCTGGGGCGCGGCGGGATTTGAATCGTCCGTGTCAGGCTTTCCGGATTGAATTGAAAGATGACAACGTTCGGCAGCGGCCCCAGAAAATCGCTGCCGTATTCGATCATCGCGCCTTTGATGAAGTGTGCCATTCAGTTATCTCTGTTGTTCGCGCGAACCCAGTTTCGATTGAATTGATCCGGCGATTTTTTGCGCGATCGCGTTGCGCAACGCGCCCGGCGACGTTCCTTTTGAAAGCTTCAACGCGCCTGAATCTATTTCGCCAATCCGGTGAACACCTTTTTTCGCTCCGGCATCCGGCAGCGAAGCGAGTCGCTGCAGTAAGTCCTGCCCCAGGCCGTCGGCCGCCGCCCGCGCTGCCTCTGGCGAAATTCCCTTTAGCCTCAGCTCCAGCCGATCAATCTCGATGCTTCGTTTACTCAAGTTCCCAGCCCTTCCACCACCTCTGCATGAGCGCCGTATTGTTGCGGTGGCAACTTTCGATTTACCTTGTCGTACTCTCGCTTAACGGCAATGACGATCTCTTTCATGTCCAGACGGCGAGCTTTACCGTTCTCGGACAGGCTTGAACCATCGGCGCACTGAAGACAGGCGTTAAAAACGATCGAGCGAATGTTGCCGCCGGCCAGCGGAAATCGCTCAGCCAGAAAGGCAAAGTCCAGATGTGAACTGTCGACCTGTTCAGGAATCACCTGCCGCCAGATTTGCTCGCGCTCTTTCACCTCGGGCAGCGGGAAATCGATGATGTAACGCAAGCGACGCAGGAAAGCGTCGTCAAGATCCTTCTTCCGATTGGTTGCCAGAATTGCCAGCCCTTTGAATCGCTCCATCCGTTCGAGCAGATAGCTGATTTCCAGGTTCGCGTAACGATCGTGGGCATCGCTGACCTCGGTGCGGCGGCCGAAGAGAGAATCGGCTTCATCGAAAAAAAGAACCATGTCGGATTGATCCGCCGCATCAAAAACGCGTTTCAAATTCTTTTCTGTCTCGCCGATATATTTGTTGACCACTTGCGAGAGATCGATGCGATAGATGGGAAGATCAAGCTTAAGCGCCAGGATCTCAGCTCCCATGGTTTTGCCGGTGCCCGGTGGTCCGGCGAAAAGCACCGAAATGCCGCCTTCATTCCAGACTTTGGCGGTGCCCCATACATAGTGGACCTCTGTCAGAGACTGCATGGCTTTAACGATCTCCTGGAACTGGAGACGCTGCTTGTGCGGCAGGATCAACTCTTCGTCGTTAAAGCGCGGCGTAACTCGACTGGCCAGTTCACTCAGATCGGAATCCAGCTCGGCGCGACAGGCGGCGACCAGCTCGGCGGACGTGGGCGCTTTCGGCAATCGCTTCAGCCCTTCGCATACGAGGCGGATAGTTTCCTTTTCAAACCGAAAGCGGCGCGCAATCTCTGCAATCAACGCGTCCAGTGCCTTCGCCTTCTGCCCAAGAAATTCTTTCCAAAACTGGATGCGTTCTTCGTAGGTGGACGGACGGACCTGCACTGCCGGCAAAAGAAGATTTGCCGGCAGCTGAGACAACTGGTTGCGTTCGCTGAGGGCCAGAAAGAGTTTTGCCGGAATGGTGTGAGCGGGCAGGCCATAACGATCCGCATGGTGCTTGTCGCCGGAAGCAGCAGCCATTTCGCGACTGAAGAACAGATAGGTGTCGCGCAGCCAGCACACCGTCGCGATTGAGCTGAGATAGTCGCGGTCCTCCAGCAACGCGGCCTCGCCCTGGAACTCGACAACTTCCTTGTCATTGAAGCGGGCAATCGCGACGACTATTTCGGGCCGCGCGCATCCTTTCGGCCCGACGATCGGAATCAGCAGTAAATTGTTTTCGCCGGCCGTTGCCAATCTCAACGCGGCCACGCGAACAGTTTCAGTCAAATACGGCGCTACTTCTCCAGCCTTAGACGGGATCAAACCCCGGGGCAGTGCGTCCTGCGGGGAAAGTAACTGTTTGGCCACCAGCGACGGCGTCACCAGCGGAGCTTCCCACGCAGTCTCAGCGTAAGAGTGTCCGCGATGCGCGTTATGAATGGTGAGACCGTAACGAAATAGCGGATGGAAAGGATCGTCAATCGCCAACAGTTCTTCCGGACGATCCCACAGCTTCTGTGCGAGGGCAAGATTCGGCTGAGTTCGCGTCTGATCGTTCAAGCAAGTGGCTATCACGCTCCCCATGCTGCCGTCCAAAGTGGAAACCAGCGACAACGCCAAAACGAAAGCCGATACATCATCCAGTTCCAACTCGCGCACCACCCAGCCAAACGAACCCCGAACCGCTTTTTTCTGAGTGGAAGGTACCGGTATGACGCTGAGTTGGTCCGTCAAGTATTTCGCGGTTGGATCAGAGGCATAAAAACTTTGCTTCTCAACCCAAAATCGACTTACATCCAATGCGGTCGAGGCCTTGTCCGAAAATGGCGGAAGGGCCGCCGGACCTCTCGGAGCTTGAGTCCCGCGCTCCTGCCAGCACCAGCTCACTTCTCGCCTCAGCCGAAGAGTGACCTGGCGCATCCAGAAATTTGCCCACGCGTCCTCGCCTCGCAAATCAGGCGAGAAGGTGATGAACTCTTTTTTTTGCGTCGCTGCCTTCATACAGGTAGATCGATAAAAAAGCCCTGCGCGGCTTGTTGGCCATTGACCCGGTAAATTGCCAGGTAGCGTCCCGGCGGCACAGCATCAGACTCATTCATATGAAATCGTCTCTGTGTTTGAGAGCCCACCGGCGCCGATTGATCAATCTGCGTGTCGAGCATCGCGAACGTTTTGCCGTCTCTGTAGAGAGCCAGGTAGAAATCATCGACATCATCTCGGCCCAGCAACTCGCCGGTCACGTCGATGTCGGTAAACCTCCATCCCATCCTCGGCGGTGGAGGTCCGACCGTACCCATAAGACCAAAAAGCGCGACAGTGCTTATGACGGGTCGCAAATTTCCAATCAGCACGTTGCTCGACCTGCGTCGGCCGCTGGACAGCAACTGGCTGATAGATAGCGGATAACTTCCCGCGGAAATCGCGGACGGCGTGGCGATGTCAGGGCGCACGACGAACTGCAACCTATCGGGCTGCTGCATCGTCACGGGCAGTTCTATCGGACCAAAATTGACTGACAGATTGCTGAGATGAAGATCCGTTCCTCTGATCGTAACTGTTTCGCCACGCTCAAAACTGGCCGGTGAAACTTCGGTAATGGACGAGCCGAGCGAAGGAATGACGGGTATCTGAATTCCCTTTTCTCCGATCGTAGTGGGCAACGGCGTCGTGGTATAATCAACACCAACCAAAAGCGAATACGAAGGCAACTCACCCGGCGCGATCATTACCGGCCGGACCTGGAACGCCACCGACACTCTGTATTTTTCGTCTGAGCCTTGCATCACTTTTGACAATAAATCCGTGGGCGCTTCATCGAGTGTGACCTTCAGGTCTTCAGGGTTATCGCTCAGAGAATCGACCACTCCGGGTGACGGCAAACCGTCGAGCGAAAGAAAATTCAGTTGCTGGAGCGCACGCAGTCCGTTCCCCAAATGTTCGTAAGCCAAGGTCGTTTCCGTGCTCTTTCCGTCGTCGTCAAAAGCAGTCATCAAATATTTGAGCACCAGCCACAGCGGCGGGCGTTGTCCTTCATCGAGCGGAACGTTTTTCAGACTCGCATCGAACTGAACTTCATACAGAAAAAGGTTCAGCCTGGCGCCTGGGGGCGGCGAGTCGGGCTCAGCACGGCCCACGGTAACGTCGAGTGGAGGCGTCGTCCTCTCTTTCAAACGCAGCACCAGGACATCTGTAACCGCGCCGATTGCTCCTATGCTTGCTGCGAGTGCCATCTTCCGAATCTCTTACCAGCGATTGAGGTAGTAACGGCTCAAGTCTGTTGACACGGTTTGTGTTGGCTCGAAAGCTGCTTCCGGTTTCGCAGGCGGAGCTGGCGGCACAGGAGCGTCCGTTCGTGGCTCTTCAACCACGATTTTGATCGTTCCAATGGAGAGGCTCAGATCCTGCTGTTCGAGCGCATCCGCGGGCAATCGACCGGGCTGGGTGGCGTTCGCTCTGGCGGGGCGGCGCGCCTGGTCTTCTGCACTTGCAACACTATCCGCCAAAATGAAGGAGTCCGGTTCTTCCTCGGACGACGCGGGAGTTGAAATCCATTCGCTGATTTCCTGCAAATAATTTCGCACGATCGTTTGCCGCTCAATCCGTTCGTCCAAACCTGCATCGCTTTGATCGGTGGCGCGCGCGAATGGGCCGAGGTCCGGCTCAGCCGGCACTCCGCGTCTCTCCTGATTGCGATCAGCCGAGTCGTAGCGCTCAACTTCCGAAATCGCGTTCCGCTCCTCGAGCCCGGAAACACTCTCACGTATTTGGTTCGCATCAGGAGGTTCCGCGTCTGTGGAAGTCTTTTCGGAAATAACGACCCGCGGGCGCGGAGTGATTGCGGTTTCCATTTCCTCTGGACGCACGCTTCCCTCTTTGGCTCCGGTTTGCGAAGCCGCAGGATTGCCGGTCGTGGTCACTTCAACCGTAGCCTCAACGTTAGCGTCCGGGAAAACTTGAGTCCCGTTGAAAACAGATTGTGGGTCACTGTCGCGTTTGCTGGGCGCGTCTTTGCGATCCGGGATGCTTCGCACAGCGTCAGTCGAAATGGTTTCGGGGGTCGGTTCGGCAACGGCTGCTGTGTCGGCAGTGGGCGGTGGTGCAGAACTGGTGAACGCAACCTCTTCCACTTCGAGCCCTTTTACTTCGCTGCGGACGTTTTGTTGCGCTGAAGGAGGTGATGTCAAAGCGGTGGCCGCCGGACTTCCACCGCCAATCCTGAGTCCGGTGTGGCGCGCCAGTTCAGAAAAATACCCCTTCATTGATTTTTCCCTTTTTCGATGAGGCTCAGATATCGGGCGCGACGCCAGTAAGGAACCGAAAATATTTGCGGCTCAGTCCAGTGATAATTGGCCGCCAACGTGTGGACCGATGCGAGCAGGCGCAATTGCGCCAGCCGCAAACGTTGTAATGAAAGTTCCTCCAAATCAATCTCAAGCAAGCTTTCCGTCTCGCACGAAGAACACCTGACCGTCAGGTTGAAATTCACCAGCGGATCATGCGTTTCCATCGCGCGCTCCAGCGCCGGGACAAGTTCGCTTGAGCTCGCGTTCTCAATTAAGTCCTCGCCTGCTTCGTCAATCAGCAGCGTGCGGATCATCGTTTTGAGCGCGGTTGCTTCGTCCGCAAACCGGCTCTTCAACCACTCGCGTTGGTCGTTGGCCGTTGGCCGGCGCAGAGCGACCGTCTCATTCGCCACCGGCACCCGTACGCGCGCAGTCTCGTAAGCCTCATTCTGCTGCGAGGCAACTTCCGCAGTCGAAAGCTCGACTTCCAACTCCAGGCCGCACTCATCGTTGACGCAACGAAACGTGCTGGAGATTTCACGATCCGTGTCCGCGGTGGCGAGAGTAAGCAAACACTCAATTCGTTTGCCGACCGGAAGACGCCAGAAGAAATCAGGCTGGACTTCTCCGCCGCTGACTCTTCGGGTGACACACTCGAGAATGTCGGTAACCAGAAAAGGCCGCAGCGGCTGATTGAAGTCCACCTTCAAATCATTTTCGTAGTACCCGAAAGGTCTGAGCGCGAGGTCGTTCGCATGCCCGGCCCCGCTCGACTCCGGAAGACTGGGAAATGAAAAGAGAGGCTCACGTTGTTCCGAAATGAACATGAAATCATCGCTTCGTTCTACGCGGCCGGCACATCATCGGCTTCGTTAGGCTCCTTCGTGTCGGGATCGCGGTCCCAGCCTTCCAGCTCGATCTTGAGTGATTCAATTGCCAGGGCGTTCGCGTTCGCGTTGAGTTCGGGCAGCGAAGTAAACTCGCTGACCCAACAGTCGTGCAGGAAATAGCGAAACACGACGTGACCCTTTTCGTTCATCATTTCCAGGGTCATCTCTTTCTTGTAGTTGGCCAGATCCATCGCCGCGTCGCCCGCGTAGGGGTGAACTTTATTCGCCCACGCTTCAAATTCCAGATCGTGCGTCAGACCACGTTCCATCGTGACCGCGTCGTAGGTCGTGCGGCCCGGTGATTTGTGATCCGTGCTGTTATCCCCACCGTCGCGGTGCTTCACGACCTCCGTGGTGCGCTTGAGGGCACTGACCTTGCTGACCCCGAGTACCGTCTTCCCGTCCCACTTGACGCGAAACTTGAAGCTCTTGTAAGGGTCGACACGTTTTGCGTTCTTGACGAAACCTTTAGCCATTGCGATTCCCTTTCAATCAAAGATCACCGGCAATTTGTTGAATCTTGATGATGACGAACTCGGCGGGTTTGAGCGGAGCAAAACCCACTTCGATATTGACGATGCCGAGATTCCGGTCGTTTTGGGTGGTCGTCTCGCCGTCACACTTTACATAGAAGGCCTTGTCAGGGGTGCTGCCCTGGAAAGCTCCCTGGCGAAAGAGACTCATCATGAAAGCGTTGAGGTTAAGCCTGATGCTGGCCCAAAGCGGCTCGTCATTCGGTTCGAACACCACCCACTTGGTGCCGCGAAACAGCGACTCTTCCAGAAACAGCGCCAGGCGGCGAATGGGGATGTACTTCCACTCGGAACCAAGGTCGTCGCTGCCGTCGAGCGTCCGCGCGCCCCAGTTGACGATGCCGGCCGGAAACTTGCGGAGACAGTTGACGCCAAGCTTATTGAGAACTCCGTTCTCAAGGTCTGTGAGGTTCACCTCGAGATCCAGCACGCCACGCAAATCGGCTTCGGTTCCGGCCGGCGCTTTCCAGACACCGCGCTGAGAATCTGTGCGCGCCATTAAGCCCGCAATCATGCCTGATGGGCCGATCGGTTTCCTCAGTCCCGCATCGCTGAACACCACTTTCGGATAAAACACCGCTGAGTGGTCTTTCACGACGAGGGCCCGCAGAGAGTTCACGGCCGAAGCATCTGCATTCGGAAGATCTCCATCAGTCCAGCTATCTGGAGCGTCGACTAGAAGGAAGGCGCGATGCTGGTTACAATAGATGCTGGCCGGTCCAATCAGTTGGAGATAAGTCGGCTCGGGAACCTCTCTATCTCCAGGCAAAACCATCAGGTTGAAGAGGTCGACCTTGTCCAAAGCGTAAAAGCCAGTGTGCAGACCTGGGTCGCCGACATATTCCGCCGACGTTGGTGCTACGCCATCGTTGCCCGGCGTGCCGGCCGATTGGAAGATGCTTGAGCCCACTGCCCCAAGGCTGTACTGACGCGTGTTATTGACAAAGCCAGCGCCGTAAATCGCGGCAGCTGCACCTCCCGGTCCGGATGTTGCGACCGTCATTGTGTCGTTGATGGTCCCGGTCTTTCTTTTCAGCGCAATGTGGTAACCCCAGAGTTCGGCCGTACACGGGGCGTTGGGGTTCCCGTTGATAGCCTGAACAATCGATCTTAGCTTTTCGCGCACACCATCCTGGCCGGTTGCCGTCTCGTAATTGCGCGCTCCACCGGTCAAACTCAGAGATGTGTTGACAGCGGTGGGAGCAGCGATAGCGATCTGGTTGATGTCGGCGGGCGCGAGTACGGCAAAAGCATCAATGCCGCTGGTGAAGTCGCCATAATTCGCACCCGCTGCCGTGCCCCCGATGTAAACCGAGCCGTTTGGAATTGGGCGCATATTGCTGAAACGAACGACCTCAATGCCACCCTGGTCCAGACCAAACATAAGTGACGCGGCAATATCATTCGCCGCCCCTCGCCTGACCCGGACACTGGTGCCGGCTGCTGTAGCAGGTGGAAATGGCGGCGGTCCGGCGGATGTTATTCGCAAGGCCAGCGTCCGAGTAGCCAGAGTGTCAAATGAAACCAAGACATTTGCCGCGGGCACCGTGGCGTGAATCGCATTATTAATCAGTACCTGTAGTCGGTCAGACACATCGCTGGGCACACCCACTCCGGCAAGGCTGACCGCAGAGAGATCAATCGAGACGTCCTGAGTGTCATCAACATTGATCACGAATGTGGTTTGGCCGGCACCAAACAAGTTTGTAAGTTGGGTGGTTATGTCGCTCAGCAAATTAGCTGCGTTCGATCCTGTGAAAACTCTTCGGCTCTGGCTGTAGCCGGCCGGAGTCCTGGCTATCGTGTTGATGAACGCGGCAGTCAGTGCAGGGTCCCCCATATCCGCGTGTAGTGTCAGATCGATTAGCTTTGAAGATTGAGTCACGAACGCCGGCGCGAAGCGGGGCGAAGTTGGATTCATCGATAGGCCGCTATGGGTTTCCTCCGAGACTACGGCGCCATTTGTTTCCTGGCTGACGCGCAGATTGAAGGTCTCGTCAGGATTTGTTGTGTTGTAGTCGACGTCAAGTTTGACATCCTGGCCCCATAGCCCGGGGACTTTGGCGGTAGCGGTTAGCACGTTTCGAGAGTTCCCGGCCGGGTTTGCAATGTTTCGCAACGTCACACTGGCCTGCCCGCTAACCCCCACGGGAAGCCGGGCCAACCGCACCACGTAACAATCCGTGCCGCCATTATCAAAAAACTGGCGAACACTCGCGGCGAGGTCGCTCAACGGGTGTGGGCCGCCAAATTCTCTCAAGAAATCACCGAAGCTCAGGCAGCGCACCGCTCGGTTGAGTGGGCCTCTTGCCGTCCTACCAAAGAACGCTCCAATTGAAGTGGAAACACCGGTGATGGTATGAACACCGCTGGCAACTTCCTGGATATAGACACCCGGATAACTCACTTGTACTGGCATTTAGTTATTCCTCCGTCGAACCAATCAGGGTGAACTGTGAGACTCTGTGGGTCGGCAGCGAGCGAGCCTTTTCTGAGTTCGCAAACTCTTTCATCGACACGCGAGGAACGGTACCTATTTAGCAAACCCGTAGGCCCGAGGTTGCTACCAATCCCTTCGCTCGACCAAAGCTTTGATTTCCTTTTCTTTGCGACGATTAATGCGGTAATGGACTCTTGCGTCGCGACCCTTGTACTCGCTTATCAGTTGTTTTGCTGCCAGTTCGTCGAGCGCCTCTTTTACCTCGGCGCTCCCGTGTCTGATTTTTCGTTCCAGCAGCCACCATTCGATTATTCCTTCGAATGTATCTCCCGCTTCCGCGTTCTCAGTCAGATAAGACAAAACAGCATGGCCAATTCCTGCTCTCTCGGACTCACGCATGAAGTTTCGTTTCAATGACGCCTTGACTGATTTAGGCCAAAGCAACTTCATTACCACACAGGACGCGTGGTTTTTTCGGCGGCACGAATGGGATTAAGGCTCTTTTTGTCCTGGAAGAAATCGATGGACGAGGACTAACGGCGCGTTCTGCTAGGAAAACCTTTAGGACAAATTTGTCCGCCCGCTGACGGTCAATTGTCCTGGTTTTAAGCTAGCGCCCACTTTGCGACGACGCCAAAATCTCACAATGGGCGCGTAACGACGCGGCTAACGTCATGCGGAGAAAGCGAAGCGAAATCACGCGATCGAGCCGCCAATTACATTAGGGAAAAACTGCAGGCGGGTTACAAAGTAATTCGACTCAGACGAAGGACAACACAAACGCGGCCCTTCACATTGGGTCGCGTTTGAAGTTCCGAACGTCTACATGGTGCTTGCGAATCAACTCCCAAAAGGCGCGACGGTTCTTACGTGCGGCTTGCGCAGCCCGGCTGATGTTACCGTTATAGGAGAGCAAAAGCCTCTGAATGTAATCCTTTTCAAATTGCTCGACGATCTTTGCCTTGGCTTGCCGGAATGACTCTTCAAGTCGACGGGCCGGACCCGGCAGGACGATGTCTCTCTCGGAAAGTACGGCGGTCTCGCAAAACATCAGAGCCCGCTCAATCGTATGTTCCAACTCACGAACGTTGCCGGGCCAGTCATAACAGATGAGTTTCTGAATCGCCTCAGGAGAGAGGGTTCTTGGTTCATCGTCAAGTCGCTGGTCGTACTTTTCCAGAAAATGATTGGCCAGAATCGGAATGTCCTCCCGTCGTTTTCGAAGGGGCGGTAACGCAATTGAAATAACATTCAACCGATAGTACAGATCCTGCCGCAAGTGTTTCTTATGAACGGCCTCCTCTAGAGAGATATTCGACGCTACGATCAATCGGACATCGGCATGGCATACTTTTGAAGAGCCAAGTCGCCGGTATTCCTTTTCTTGCAGAAATCGCAAAAGCTTTACCTGAGCCATCAGCGGCAAGCAATCAATCTCGTCCAGAAAGATGGTGCCTCCTTCCGCTTCTTCAATAAGTCCGGCCATGGCCGTGTTGGCTCCAGTGAAAGCTCCTCGTTCGTGGCCGAACAATTCGTTTTCTACCAGCTCAACCGGGATTGCGCCGCAATTTACGGGCACAAATGGTTTGCGTTCGCGTGGGCTCAGATAGTGAATTGCGCGGGCGCACATTTCCTTTCCGGTACCGGTCTCACCGGTGATCAAAACGCGGCTATCACATCTGGCGATCAAAGGAACCTTTCTGACCTCGGCTAGAAAGCTTTCGGTTTCCCCGATCAAGAGCTTCAATCCCACTCGTTCTTTTAGTCCGCGCACGATCTCGTCATGACCGTGCAATCGGTTCAACAGGCGCCATGTGCGCGGCAGGGTATCGGCGGCCCTGACAGGCGGAGTGATGAAATCGGAAGCGCCTTGCTGTAACAATTCAAGCGTCCTGTTCGGGCCACAGTCTTCAATTACCACGATGATCGGAATTTCGGGCCTTTGTTTCTTGATGGACTGAATCAGTGCGCTGCCACGTTCCCCTTTTTCGCGGGGCAGGATTAGAAAAATCACACATGAGCCGCAGTTGCCGTCATCCTCGGGCCAATCCTCTGCGAATTTGGTTTGGCTCAGATCCGTGACGACTTCTCGTCGTAGCGTTCCTTCCATGCGAGAGGATGTAAGAATTGCCTCCAGCGTTTCGCCAGTATTTTCGCGGGGATTACAGTCAATGAGGAGGATACTGCTTTGTCTCATAATGCCGCCATTTACAGACAATGCTGCCGGGTTCAAAAAGCGAAGCAGGGAGCTGAAGCCCGAAACCACGTTCGGACTAGATGTGATTTTCCGTCCTAAACTCGGAATGGCCCGATACCGAAGAAGCGGCACGTCTATCGCTAGCGATCGCGAGGCGCCCGAGGACTGGGATGGCGCAAGAGCTTCGGGTGGCGCGGATTATAGCAAATAGCAATCAAACGTTACACCTCGATTTTCGATGTCACCTCCAGTTTGATGAAACAGATCGCGATGTGATCTCGAAAGGGAGTGAAGATGGGGCTAAGATGGTGCGGTACTCGTTGAGACCAACCACGCCGCCGGAGATGACGCTAAGATGACGATACTCTGTTGCGAGACCTAGCCGGACGAAGCGTGACTTTGACGGCTGCCAGTCCGGTAAATATTGGTTCATCTCGTTACGTACGATCAGGTAGGATGCGTTCGAACGGACTTAAAATCCGTTGACCGTCCATCCAGTCACAAAGATCGAATTTCACAACCAGGGTTCCGGGTGGCTCTTGGTTCTCCTCGGATAATAAACCTGCCAGTCGAACGGGCGGCAAGTAGGTGGCCGCCTTTTACGTTTGAGCGGGGTTCTCAGCCCCCTGCGTTTGTCCTAACTCTCGTCGGAAAAATCCTTACTTTTGTCCTGGCGGTAGAAACTACCGTCATGCTGCCTTCAGGTTAGGTCCTAAAGGAAGGAATATTCTCTCGTCCTTGTCGTAAACCATAGCCATAGGGCTTCCGCCAATAGCGCAAGACATTCCTTCCACCTGATAGTTTGCGACCACGATTCGCGGCGTTATCGTGTTCAATAATTTACGTTTCTGGTCGCGACTCAAGAGATCGAATTGCCGAAATACCTTGAACTGTTGGGCCAATGTTTCAACGTCAATTTGCCGTGTGGGTTCTTCGCGGGTAAGTAGATCCGAGAAGACTTGTTTCTCCCTTTCGATCTCCGCGATCTTCTTATCGCGCTCGGTCCCGGTTATAACACCCTCGAAGTACGTATCTAAAACTCTCGTGACGAGAGCGCGCCCGCCAGCATTTCTAGCGCAACTCAGCTTCGATGTCGGCGTAACGCTCCTGACGCTCGACTGAGGCTGCAAAGCGCGGTACGAGAGGGCGGTAATCAGTTGCCGGTGAAAGCGAGGCGTCATGCGATTCGAGGACGGCACATCAAACCCCTGTCTCCTAGCCAGCCCGAAGTTGAACCAGACCACCTTTCCCGGAGTTCCCAGCGCGCTGAACTTCACAAACCAGTCCTTGCGAAGGACCGTGAGAATCTTCGAAGCATGGATGTTGCCGGTTACAGGTTTTCGCGGATGAACATTCCTTGTCGGCATCGCTAAGCCGGAACTCGTTAGCCTTACTCGCTGTTCCGCCCTTCCCTCGCTTGAGACGTTTGAATTTCCTCAGGACAACGTTAGGGTCTCTACTGGAACGGAGGACCGTGAATCCAGGCTGCCAACGCGAACCGCTCGCCGCTCGTTATCGGTGAGACGGTGTGGAGCATATGCGAGGGAAACACGACTGCGTCACCGATATCCAAGTCAAAACTTTCGGTCTCGGCAACTGTCAGAACACCACCGGCAAAGGAACCTCTGGGCACCAATTGAACAGTACAACTCAACTTGCTGGGATCCGGGACTCGGTAATCTGCATCGATATGGGGACGGATCCAATCGGCGGGACGATAGCACAGGATGTTCACCGGTTCATAAATACCCGTTAGAGATAACTGCCAGAGTTCAGCATTTAGCTCAGTAATTTTGTGGGCCAAGCGCTTATAGATTAGTTCGTCGTCTTCAGGCAGCAGCCGGCACGCAGTCGTATTGGATGCCTGCCCATACCGGTCATTTTCGATCGACTTGAAACCCTTTCGCCTGCCTAACGAAATCAGCCGCCGACAATGACTGGGGGACAGAAAGCCCTCTAGCTTGACCGCCGCCGGCAAGGATTTGACCTTGAGCGGTATCGCGTAGATGAGATTTTCCCTTTGCAGCATTTGCTCGCAGACTAACTTAAAGCCCAGAGGGTTGGCATCGTCAACGGTCGTACGTCGCCTGGTATCGAAAGAGGTGTTTCCAAGCAAGTCCCTCTTTCATCTCCGCGAGTGTCCATTGGGCATAACTAAGATCGTTCAGCCATTGTGTCCTGTCCGGTAAGGACGGAGATTCAATGTTTGACAGCGACCGGTTGCATACACTCCATACCATCGAGCCTTTATCAAAGGCGAAAACTGGAACCCCATCGAGCAGAGCCTCAACCCCGGAATTGGAGTTGAACGTCACCACGGCCCAGGCGTTTTGTAAATCATCCGAGAGGGGCTGTTTGGAATACTTGCAGCCCTTGATCGGAGGCAAGGAGGCCGAAGGGTGCGGCCTGAACACAACCGGTCTGGGATATTTCCGCAAAGCCGCGGCGCACTCTTTTAACCAAGCCTCATGATTTGTAGTGTCAACGGAAGCATCCCAGGGCACCTGACCGCACAGGACGATGTTTTCACCCAGTCTGTAGGGTTTCGGCTCGATAGCTAAGAGCCTCGCTCTGTCATCAGGCATTCCTTTATTACGGAAGTTTGCTCTTCCGTTCAATCCGTTCAGACCCGCTGCGTAGTGATGCGTTTCCCCCTCACCCCGGTTGATGTATCCCGTCTCCAGGACCACCACATCACGATTTTCATTCCGCTGCGCAGCGATGACTTTGGCCCTGGGCCATCTTTCGGGGACTTGGGACTTAATCCAACCGAACACGACCGCTACGTCAGCAGGTTCATACTTGTAATCCTCAATCAGTTTTTTGGGCTCAGGACAGCCTTCATAGAACGCCAGGATCACCTGGTCATGGTTTGGTTGCCCAAACAGATAGAAGTTGATCATAAACAACCGCAGCGCTGTCTGATCGGTCTCCGGTAATGGGTCAACCCTCGCGCTGTAATGGACACGGCTCGCCGTTCGCCGGCGAGCCGCTGTTCATCATCTCCGTCTATCCGGCGCGGCTTTTATCACGCCGGAGCGACAAATCCGGACAGGCTTAGTGGTGTTCCGGAATATAGCCCTGACAGGCCTTTGGATAGAGTGCGGCCGGCACGACGCGCACCAGTTGCATCATCCCGCGATCTTCGTGAGCGAGGATATGGCAGTGAAGGACGTAAGTGCCGTCGAAGTCCAAATACGTTTGCCGGATTGTGACCCTGCTTTGTGTGACACTCGTCACTTTCCCGCTCGAGTCTGTAGTTATCACGGCGGGCGGAATTGTGATCACGTCCTGCCAGACGAAGTTGTCAGGCGGAGAGTATGTCGAGTACTGGTTCTGAGCCGTCGGCGTTTCGATCTTAATCACCTGAAACGGATTGATGTGAATGTGGAATGGATGGGGTGTGCTGGTCCAATTCTCGAGAACCCAATCCTGCAACCCGTTGAGCGGCATGCACTGGTCAACGATCTCGCCCGTCTCACCGAACTGTTTGTTATTGATCATGAAGTGGGGCGGGAATCCAAATTCATTCAGGCCCGTTCCGCTCCGTTCCGGCTCCCACTGGAATTTCACCGGCGAACCCGGATTCTTGACGTCGTTCGGGCCGGGCTTGCGTAGATCAACCAGGAACTTCGGCATCTCGGGCCACTTTTGGGGGAACGGGCCACCAGCCGGCGGTGTTACCGGTGTACCTGTGACATTGACGAAAAACAGGGTCGTCCCGGTGGGGTTCTTTTGAGACTTGCCGGTCACAAACGTGTAGTTACCAGGTTTCATGGGCGCCTGGACAAGAAGATCGGCGCGGTTACCAGCCGCCAGCGCTAGTCCGCCAGGTACCTGGCCGGCGGTGAGGAACGGTTGATTCTGGTAATTGTTCGGACTGAACTGCACGCCATCCGCGGCTGTCTGTTTGAATGTGAATCCCGTTGTCTGGAACAAGTCGTTGGTAAGTTTGCCTGGATTGTTTCCATCGGTGGCGTTTATGAGGCGCCACAATTGAACTTCGCCTGGCGCCATGGTGATTGTCGGTGTCAGCTTTCCATTAACCAGAACCTGTTTGATCCCCTTACCCTGACCCGGAGGGCCGCCGCCTTTAGGATTCTTGGGTTTCTCAAGATTCTGGGTCGTGTCGAACTCCTGGAAGACAATGATCTTCTCGTGGTTCCCGTAATTGTCTCCCCATTTGTAGAATCCCCGGATAACCTGGTCATAGCCATCGGGCTGAGTCGATTCAATGATGAACGCCCCGGCGAGACCATTGAGGATGTGAAGGGAAGTCGAGCCGTGCTTATGCGTATGGTACCAGTGGGTGCCCGGCGCCTGACCGGCCTTCCAGTTTCCAGATTTGTAGTCAGGGATGGGAAAGAAGTTAGGAAACGCACCCATGAGGTACTGCGGCCATTGGCCGGCTTTGATGGCTTCCATGTCCGCATGGTAAAGCGACTCGGGTGGTTTCAAGCCGTTGCTTTTGGCCGCGGCCGCGGCCGCGTCGTCGTGCTTCTGGATCAGCTCCATCTGCTTGTCTCGGTAATCTTTTGGCATGTCCAGCCACCTCTGCGGAATTTTGCCTGAGTCGAAGATGCCGTTGAATGTGGCTGACCAATCCTGTTGATTCGGTTGGGGCAGCACCTGCACCAGCACGTTATCACCCAGCCCATCTGGATCGGTGTGAGTGCCATGGTAGTGGATGTTTGCGGTGCTGGAACCGTGAAAGCAGTTGGGGTATTTGTCGTCGCTGGGATAGGGATTGACCTTTCCACCCCTGGGATCGGGCGTACCATTTGGATTGGGGGTGGCTGCGGGGGCGCGCACACCACTCTTGTCGCACCCGAAATCGGAAAGTCCACCCGGGCTATCCGTGACGAAAGTATACGGGAATTGACGGTCGTCAATTTTGTTCAGGAACGAAATCTCCACCATGTCTCCAAGGCGGGCACGCAAAGTCGGCCCGGGGCCGATTTCCGTTTTAGGAGGAGGCGCCGGTTGGTTTGGATCCCAGCCGCGGAGCTGACGCAACGTTGCAGTGCCCACGTTCGGTATCATGTAGTCACCGGCAGTGAGTTCCATCACACCACGCAACCTTTTTTCACCGGCGCGGTAGCGAATCTCGCTTGGATTGGCAAAGGGAAGGCTGCCCAACTGGGGCGACGATTCCGTGGAGTCCACCGGACGCGCGCCTGTGACGCGGACAAAGTATGAGAGAACTACGAAAGCAATTCCGAGCGCGAGCATCACTACCACGATGACACCGACAGGCTTGCTGATCGAGTACCACTTCGAGACCGGATGCAAGTTGTCCTTGACGCTCTCCGCTTCATGTTTGCTGACGCCGTACGGTGCTCTGCTGCTGACCACAATTTCTCTGTTCGCCTTTTTCATGTGAGTCTCCTTCTGCATCACTTTGGCCTGGGATATTTCGCCAGTCCCGATCAAACTACTTTCATCGAGTACTGAACCTGCTGGAGGTTCTTCCCCATGGCGTCGTTCACCGTGAACGTGAACTTGTAAGTTCCCACCAAGCTAGGAATGCCAGCCACGGAGATCCCCTGGTTGTCCGTCGAGGCATTTAAAAGAAGCCCCGGTCCGATGCTCCCCTGCCCGGACTTGATCACATTGCCGGTGCTGTCGGTGACTTGGAATTGCTGCCCGGTGACGGTATAGGGGGACTTTCCTCCGACTACTACTTGCACGGGTGCCGCAAACGGAGTGTTTACGCTAACCTGCGGCAGCGTGGTGGTGCCCGCCGCGAGCTGCGCAAACACACTGATGGTTCCCTGCTCGCCCGGGTGCGACTTGCACTTGTAGGTAACCGTGTAGGGTGGATTCGTCCCCGCTGGAACAGGCACTGTGCATTGGCTCGAGTTTGGAGACGGTGCCGGACCGATTTGATTGTCGCAAAAGTCAGGAGACGCGGCGTTGGGATTCAAGTAGGGCCAATGGGCCTGTTGGGTATCCAGATTGGTGAAAAACACATTCTCGGTAGCATCGATCGACACCGCTTCAAAAGTCACCGTGTTGTTTTTGTCTCGACTTATGTTGATCTGCTTCATGGACCACCATCCTTTCGCATTTAACCCGTCCCCAGGGCTCGCAAAGTAGTTGAGGGATACGAAATTCGAAAACCACACCGGTTGTCGACGGCTGCGATCGGCGTTGTTGTTTCACGCACATGGGTGCGCCACGACTTTCTCTCGAAAATCAAAACGCCTTCCTTGTAATCACAGATTTTGTAAGAACTTCATCGCGCTGAGAATGTTCTTGGCTAAATTTGTTGCGGAGTCTATCATACGGGCGCGAGTGGCCGCAAGATTTCTTGCAAGAAAGAGCTGGTTGGCGAAAAATGTACAAGAGAGAGAAGTTGGAGTTGTCTTCAGGCTAATCAGTTCTTTCTCACTTTCGTTTGGCCGAGCACCCAAAGACACCCAGGGAAACCATGGCGGATCTGATTCGAGTTCTCATCTGCGGCACCGGAAACGGCGCCCATGCGCTGGCGGCACTCGCTTCCAAGAACCCACACTTCGAAGTTCGTGTCTTAACCCTTAGTGCTGACAGGGCGCAAAGATGGACAGAGATCATGCAGAGAGAGCGACTGACGGTGATGGTGCGGAACGGAAAGGGCACTCAGGCGGTTTGGAAGGCTAAGACTTTTATGGTTACCGATCAGCCCCAGCAGGCAGCAAGGGGATGCGACCTGATCATCTTCGCTGTCCCGGCCTTTAGACATTTGAAGTACCTTACCTTTCTGGAACCGTACATCGAGGACGGGTGCGTCATAGTTGGTCTGCCAGGCCAAAATGGATTTGAATTTGATGTGAGAATGGCGTTGGGGCCGAGACTGAAGAATTGCATATTGATGAATTTCGATTCGTTGCCCTGGATCTGCCGAATTACCGAATTTGGCAGAGCCGCGAGAATTTCGGCAACCAAGCATAAGCTGGTTGGCGCGCTCGAAGGCGATCTCACACGAGCTAGACTGAAAGACCCGCTAGCTGCCATGCGGTCTCTCTTGGGAGAGACACCAAAGCTGATTGTCTCGGGGCATATGCTCGGCATTACTCTGAGGTCGCTGAATGCTTATAGCCATCCTCCAATCATGTACGGCCGTTGGAAGGACTGGAAAGGGAAGGCACTCGAGCGCCCGCCATTGTTTTATCAGGATATCGATGAAGAAACAGCGGAACTCCTTGCCAAGATCAGCGAAGAAGTCGTAACGACGAGCAAGTGGATCATGGCGCAGTATCCGCCGGTCGACCTCTCCCAAGTCATCCCTATGTATGATTGGGATATCGGCTGTTACGGAAATGAGATCAAAGACAAGACGAATTTGATGACGGCGCTGCGGACCAACCCTGGATACGCAGGCATCACTCATCCAATGATCCAGAATGAGAACGGCGAATATGTTCCAGACTTCAATCACCGCTTTCTCGCGGAGGATGTTCCGTTTGGTCTGGTGGTCATCCGGGGAATCGCGGAGATCGCCGGCTCGCCGACTCCCTGCTTGGACAAGATCCTCGCCTGGTGCCAGGCCAAGCTGGGGAAAGAGTATTTGATGGGATCGAGCTTGACCGGCAAAGACGTAATCACCACGCGCTGCCCTCAGAGATATGGTTTCACAACGATGGCGGACATTCTCGGGCTGGGTTTAGTTCAGACGGCCGCGTAATCGCGATCAGTGCCGCGATCTCGAAAGCAATGGCTGCCCCCAGAAGCGCAGTGATCTGCGAGCAGTCGTACGCGGGCGCTACCTCGACCACGTCGCCGCCGATAAACTGGAGGCCTCTGAATGAGCGCATCAGATTCAGCGCTTCGAAGCTTGTGAGGCCGCCAACCACTGGCGTACCAGTTCCCGGAGCGAACGCCGGATCCACGCCATCGACGTCAAAAGTGAGATAGCAGGGACCCGATCCTGCGACCTCATGGAGGTGCTCTAGAAACTCTCCCCGCAGTTTCTGATCGTGAAACGCCGGGATGTCGAGAATATGGATGCCCGCTTGTTTGGCAAAGTCGTGGTAACTGACGCTCCCGACAGATCCGCGTATACCTATTTGGAAGATGTGGTGCCCCTGCACCAATCCCTCTTCGATCGCCCGGCGAACGGATGTGCCGTGGTGGAACTTCTGTCCCCATCCCTCATCGGACGTATCCGTGTGAGCATCGAACTGAATAACGGTGAGTTGGGGATATTGCCGGCTCGTGGCGCGCAGGATGGGTAGGAGGATCGAGTGATCTCCACCTAAAGAGACGACCGCCGCACCGCGATGGTGCAGTTGGCTGACGTGCTCTTCAATGTGACGAAAGGTCTCCTCGTAGTCAAATGGGCTGACATTGACATCACCAACATCGAAGGCCCGCAATCGCTCGTAGACTTCCACTTCCATCTGCTGACTATAGTTGCGGCAGAGAACCGAGGATTGACGAATGGCGCTTGGCCCGAAGCGTGCGCCGGGACGGAAGGTCACCAGGCTATCAAACGGGATGCCCAGGATGGCCAAATCGATACTCTGATCATCGATATCAGTGGTATACGGCAAACGACCGAAGGTTGTGAGCCCGCTGAAAGGAGGTTGGTGGAGTGACCCGGAAGGACGAGTTTCCTGGTGCTTCTTCAATCGCGGCGTTCCACTTCGATTTGAGATTTCAGCTAGAACAGGGATTGCAAAAGACTACAGACTGAAGCTAGTCTGGCGCTTTCCTTAAAGGATGTCAATAACTGTGGAAAACATGAATAGTACTTCTCCTCTATTTTATTCAGACTTAGAGCGCCACATACGCTGCGACAAACGACTGACTTTTCACCTTGCCGGTCACAGCTTGGAATTAGACCTCTCCTTCAAGCATGAGCGAGCCTACGCGGCAAAACTAATGCTGAATCTGCGCCATCCGCAGTTTGACCTGGACGAGTTCTTATTCAAACGCTTCGTCAAGCCAGGAGATACCGTTCTCGACGCGGGGCGCAAATATTGGATTTACAGCGTCGCAGATGCTCTCGGCTGGGGCAAGCAGAGTTATCGCTTTGGAACCCGTACCAGAACTCTTTGAAAGGCTACGTCAACTTAACGTGGGTACTGTTGTTGCACTAAACAAGGCTCTGTCATCCAATAGTGGTAAGGCATCGTTGATTCTCTCCACGTCGCACAACCAGGGATCAAGTCTGAATCCGATTATGGTGACTCTATTTCCGAACGTATTCGCTGGAACCAGCCAACCCATAAACATTTCTCGAAGAGTTCGTCTCACTTGCCACAGCGAGATATTCGTTTGTATATCGTGCGTTCATTAGGCGGGACACGTACCAACTGGTGCTTGGTCCCGGGAAGACAGAAATCGGCGCTGAGTTTTGTAATACGAGTCCAATGTTCGTCTTTACTTCCGAAGCACAAACGTGAACCAAGGGTTGTGCCAAAGCCGAAGATCAGCAACACAGATTTACCCACTATGACGAGATTAGATTGAACATATGGCGCTGAGGAGCCAAGCAAGCGAGATCCCGATCACCCACTCGGTAGCCATCGTCGGGCTGGGCCCGAAAGGCCTCTACTGTCTGGAGAGGCTGTTGGCCGAGTTCAAGGCACGCCCCCTGCACGACGCCCTCCACATCCACGTTTTCAACCGATCCCTTCACTTCGGCGCCAGCCCGATCTACGATCCTGATCAGCCCGCGTATATCCTGGTTAACATCAGCATCGGCGAGATCGATCTCTGGGATGTAACAGACCCCCCCATTGTCGCTGGCAGGGGCCAGGGTTTTGTCGACTGGTACCAGACAACGTTTGGTCCGCCTGAGCGTTTGACAGGTGACGAGTATCTATCCAGGGCCGTTGTCGGCCGCTACCTGATTGAAGGTTTTCAACGCATTCTCAAACACCTCCCCGCCCGAGTCACTGTGTCGTGTCACGTTGGCGAAGTTGTCGATATCCGGCCTACCGGAAGACAGTACGAGGCTGAGTTCGTAGCTGAAAATGGCCAGACCCAAGACATCAAGGTCGATAAGATACTGCTGGCCACGGGCCATTCCCGCCTGGGGCCAGGTCCTGAGGAGCAACGTTACGAGGCCTTTGCAGGTAAGCACTCGATCGCAACGTTCATCCCTTTTGTTTATCCTGTGGTTGAGTCAATGCGCCGGGTTCCGGCGAAAGCTCGAGTTGCTATGCTGGGCGTGGGCCTGACTTTCATCGACGCAGTCCTGGAGTTGACCGAGGGACGCGGCGGACGCTTCAATCGATCGGCGGACGGATCGCTTTCATACCTTGCGAGCGGCAACGAGCCGCGGTCTATCATCCCGTTTAGTCGCACCGGACTACCCATGGCGCCGAAGGCCTTTGACCTGCCCGTCTTCTTGCGACCACTGACTTTCTTTACTTTCGATGCTATAGCTCAACTTCGCCGCGAGGCAACTGACGGAAAGCTGGACTTCGAGAAGAACCTGTGGCCGCTCTTCGAGCTTGAAATGCAGCTCAACTACTACCGCGTCACGATGGGAGCCAGCCCTGAACGAGCAAGATTGGAGTCGTGTGGTAACGACGCTCCGGCGATGGTCGCCGCGATTGAGTCCTACCTCCGGATCCATCCGAAGCAGCGGGCCTTCGATTATCGACGCGCGCTCGACCCCGTGGGTCAACGCCGTTTCGTCACGGGAGAAGAGTTCACTTCCTTCATAGCGCAATACATGGAGCAGGAGATCGCTCGCGCCCGGCTGGGTCAAGCCGGTTGCGGAGTCAAAGCCGCCGTAGATATCTGGTACGAAGTTAGAAAGACTCTGGGATCGTTCCTCAAATTCGGCGGACTCACGCCAGAGTCGCACCGCAGACTGGTTGAGCATTACTTTCCGCGGCTCAAGCGCGTCGTTTTTGGACCCCCAATTATCAACATCGAGAAACTCCTGGCCTTGTTGAGGGCCGGGCTGCTTGATTTCTCGGTGGCCCGAAGTCCTCGGGTGCTGACCGACGAGGCCGGCAGTTGCTTCGAGCTACGGTGCGATGAGTTTCCCGGTGCAGTTGCGCGAGCGGAGATACTGGTTGACGCCCGGTATCCACGAACCAATATTCCTCGCGACGCGACGCCGCTTTTTCGCAATCTGCGACAGCGAGGAATGGTGCGGGCCTATGAGAACCGGTTCTTCAAAGATCAGACTGCGTATAGCCCGGGAGCCATTGACATGACCGAGGGCACGCATTTCGTGGTCAACGATCAAGGCATCGCCAACGAGGACATCGCAGTCATTGGAATTCCGACCGAGGGAAACTTGGTAGGTAACTTAACGCTGGCACGGGACGATTACTCGGCAACCTGGGCAGCCGAGGTTGTGAAGCAACTCAGATGCCGGGAACAATCCTGGTCGTCTCAGTCAATTGCGGCGGTCTAAATCTCTGACGGAAAAGCGGTTTGACTTTCGCGATATTGGGTCTGGTCTTGTGGATCGCTTTCTCGGTAAAACTTTGATGCCCGAAAGCGACGCCTACTCTAAATCGGAGGGTCTTTTCAGGCTTCTATTATCAACGTCGCGGAGGTGTTGGGCGAATTTCCAGCGATGACCCTCCGGGTCAATACACTCGTAGACGCGATCGCCCCAAAATTGATCGGCAGGTTCGCGGATGATCTTTGCCCCGGTGCTGATGGCGCGCTCGTAGTGTGCGTCCACGTCGTCCACGAAGACGTAGAGTCGCTGGCTCACTCGGCCGCCGAGCGTTCGCGGACTCTCCCACGCTTCAACCTCGGCTGCGAGCCCCAACATGACGAGGCTGTCTTTCAACTCTACCTCCCCATGCACGACTGCACCTTCCTTGTCGGTCATCCTGAGGCGGATCTCGAAGCCAAAAGCCTCAACCAGCCAATCTATGGCGGCCGCAACGTCGTCATAAAAGAGGTGGGGAGTGATTCGGGGCATGTCATGCGGGGGATTTGAAACCATGGGGCGTCCTCCTCAAAGCGCTTAGCCGCAATCATTCGACGGAGCGGTATTCTTATAGCGAAATGATTTTGAATTGTCCAACGAGTCCCGGGGGCTGGAATTCAGGAACTCTCTTTGACAAAAACAAGATGGAAGACTAGTATTCCTCCGCTCAAGACAACCTAAGTGAGGCAATCGCAGGTGTCTTGGTTGCTAGCAGGATTCTTTTACTGACGCCACGATAACGACGACCAGGTCCTGGCACTGATCCTAATCAGTTCCAGGTCTGACTCACGAATCATCTTTCTACAAACCAGAAGCGGGCCAGCGTCTCAACTTTGCGTATCATTTCCGCTTTGGTTTGGCGAGACGTAAATGCTCACCAGGCAACGCATATATGGCCTTGGAATTTGGGGATTAGGACTTGGATATTTCCTTTTCTACACCCCCTACAGCGGCTTGACCAGGGCTCTGTCAAACGGGATTCTGACCGGCACACACCGGCAGTTACGAGGGACAGTTCTGCTACCCGTCACGGTAATGGCAGTCGCCATCGGTATGCTTGGATTCATCACCGTGATGAATTGGTGGAAATATGCCGGACATCGTGAATTCCTCGGGGTCAGCATTCCCTTTCCTCGCCGCCAGACATTCTTATCCGGGATCTGCATGGCCACCATCATGGGGACCACTACGCTTGCTTTTGCTTTTGAGGGAATTTCAATAGTCCTGGTGCTGGTTCTCCTGCGAGGGGGCGTCCTGATCATTGCCCCTCTGGTAGACACAATCGTCGGGCGGCGAGTCCGGTGGTTTTGCTGGGCAGCCATGTTGATAAGTCTAATGGCCGTTTTGGTTGTGCTCGGCGATGCAACCAGTTACCAATTGAAGATCCCGGCGACGGTCGCGATTGCTGCTTACCTTACCGCTTATTTCATCAAGTTTCAGTTGATGAGCAGGCTTGCCAAGACGAACGAGAGGAGCACAACCTTACGCTATTTTGTGGAGGAGCAGATGGTTGCTTCTCCCCTATTGCTGTTCGTGCTGGCGGCGTTGGCGAGCATAGGTCTCGGCGATGCAATGATGGGATTGCGAATTGGTTTTACTACATTCCTCGCGAGCAAGGAATCAGGCTTCGCTCTGCTGGTTGGTCTCTTATACGCTGGTCTGTGTGTTTGCACTAGTTTGATTTTTCTCGATCGGCGCGAGAACACTTTCTGCATACCGATGCACTGCGGCTCCAGCATGCTATCGGGCGTGGCTGCCACATACGCCCTAAGCTTTGCTTTCCATCAAACCCCACCGAACCAATCTCAACTTGTAAGCGCCGGCTTGATCGTCGTGGCTCTCGCATTTCTCTCACCGCTGCACCACTTTCAACGTTCTGTCGGGAAGCTCCGGTCTTCACTCGCCGGCATCTATCAGCGGCTGCACGGCTCTGTAATCGGCTTTGAAAAACCAGCTCTGGTTATTTTGAGCGGCGAAACGACCCGGGCGCCGAGCCTTCAACTTACGGAAAAGGAATTAGAGCGCCTGGACCATTTCGACAAGCTGCGCAAGGCATTCTTGTTTGTATGCAGCGGCAACACCTGTCGCTCGCCAATTGCCGCTGCGATAGGCAATGCGGAAATTGCAGCGCGTTTGCAAATTCCGGTTGAGGCACTTGACCCGGAGAAGCTGCCGGCTTTGAGCGCTGGAATATCAGCTAACATTGGCGCGTCGATGACCGTCGAAGCTCAACAAGCATTGCGTCTGCTCGGCGTTCCTGCGCTGCCCCATCGAGCGCGAAATTTGACCGTCGAGTTAGCCCATCAGGTCGAGAGGATCTTTTGCATGACTCAAGCCCACCGGAACGCGGTAATTAGCCTGGTTCCGGCGGCAGCGGCAAAAACGCAGTGCCTTGATCCGGACGGAGATGTTGAAGATCCTTTTGGCCGGGAATTGACGACCTATGTCAACTGCGCTCGGCGTATTCACAGTTTGGTACAGCTTAGATTCGACGAGATCGGTCTACCATGCGGTGTTACAAAGTTAGCGCTTGACGAAGCTTTGGCTTACCAACCGAGGGTAAATGGGTAAGTTGCATTTGAGACGTATGGTTTTAGGATCCGCCCACCTGCTCGCGCCAACACCACATTGGCAGCGACTGAAATCCATCACATCAAAAATTGAGCTTGATCGCGAATTGAATCAGGCGCGGATTGTTACTCGTCGAAATTATTAAAGAATTCGGCGCGCAACTCAATGTTCTTCGACTCTCGAAATGGGAAACGCTTGATGACCGAAAAATCAACATTGGTCTGCGCTGGCCCGCGCAGAACATTGCGACCGACGTGAATGTCCCGTTTGAGCTTGGAATTACCTGGCCCGTCAGTACAGTCGGCCGCACAAACGCGAGCGGATTGAAAAAATATCCAGCCGGTATGTTGCTGGTAGCAGTACTAGTCGTCGCGCCCGGCGCCCAGTTGGGCCGCACGAACGCATTATTCCCGCCGCTCAATCCATAGAACGAGCCCGCGCCGCCGTCAATGATGTCGATCGGCAAGCCGGACATCGTCGTAATTATCCCGGCTACTTGCCAATTGGAGAAGAGCAGCCGTCCAGCGCTCGACCGCACCGCAAAAGCCGGGTGCGGCAGGTCCCACAGATAGCTCAATACAAAGCGATGCGTGCGGTCAAAGTCAGATACGCCACGATTGGCGCGGTTATCAAGCTGGTTACCGGCAATATTGATAGTGTCCCTAACCTCTCCCGTGCTGTCACTACCGCCGGAAGCATTGTCGAGCGACTTGGCAAAGGTATACGAAGCGAGGAATTGTAGTCCTTGAGAGAAGCGCCTTTGAATTGATCCTCGCGGTAAGAGGAGATCGCCGAGCCTGAGTAATGGCCGTCTGCCTGCGGTGTGGGGATCAGGAATTGCCCATTCGGTAACTTTGCGTTCAAAAGAGCAAGGGCCACTGGATTGATTGAAGTTGCGAGTGGTGCGTTTGGCGACGACCGGGGCCGGAACGTAGTCAGCAAAGTCTGTTGTGAACGGTCGTTAGTCAAACCGGGAGCGATCAAAACGCCGGACGTCAGACTGTTGGGTGATGCGCCGTTGCGCTCTCGCGTGCCCTGGTACGAGATGAAGAAGAATAACCCATCAGCTTTGATGGGCCCACCTAGCAACCCGCCAAAAACCTTGCGCTGTAAAGTTGGGCGGCTAACGCCTGCCGCCTTCAGAAATGGATTGTTAGCGTTAAGCGCATCGTTGCGGAAATATTCATAAGCAGCTCCCTGAAAGTTGTTGCCGCCGCTTTTCGTCCATGTTTTCCCCGTTTCCTTTCACGAAAATTTCAAGCATGCCGCGAGTAGACAACGAACAGTCAAGCTTGTCATTATCAACGCAACAGGCGCGCGGTTAGGTTGCTGGATTCACGAACCCGCGGTCGAATCGGTCGAGCCTTACCTGGCAACGTTTGTAAATCGTTTGAATACGCCGAGCATTTCTCCCGTTGGCATCAAGAAAAGGTTGCGAAGAGTGTCCAGTGTGGGGAGCCAATTCTCATAACCTATCTGATGTGAAGACAGGCCTTAGCTTTTTGAGCAGCTAAGGCCTGTCACAACTGAGTCACAAAGTTTAGCTTTGGATGCCGACTTGTATTCCACACTCCCTTCATTAATCGGGTTGATTGTTGCCAGCGCGTTTCGGGACGAGCACGTCAGGAGGCGTGATGGCCAACTCCAAGCCAATCGCGGTTTCGAAGGGCACACGCTGGCCCGCTGATGGCGATTGCAACGTAATGTGACCTGGCGACAGATCCGTGTACCAGGTTTGTCCTAGCACCTGTGTGCTGAGATGATCTGAACGCGCTCGCTCTGCAGCGGTCTTGAGATCCAACCCCACCAAATCCGGAACTACGGTCGTCGGCGGTTGGTTCATCTCCCATTGGTAGTTACGAAACAGTGCGTAGCACATTGGCAGGGACGGCAGAACAACGAAGCAAAAGATCAGAGTGAGGATCACAGATCGCCGCGTGGGTTTGCGTTTTTCAGGGTCTTTCGTTTGACCGTTGGCTCTGTCAGGTACGACTGTCCTAATGAAAGCAACAAGGAACCGACCCAGGTAGTAGTTCTGCGGGTAATACAGACGCGGTCTTGAGTTGTACACGGTACACCTATCTTTCGGTTTCTTGTTGCTTCACGAACGATTTCTTTGAATGCGTCTTTTCGTTCCCGGACGTCGCGGTTGTCGCGAGGAAAGAAAGTCCAGTAGCGGGAGCCAGTTCTAATAACCTATCTGATGTAAAAGCGCGCCTTAGGCTATTGAGTCGGCGAGGCGTGTCGCAACTGACTCACAAAGTTTTGGCTTTGGATGCCGACTTGCCCATCTTGCGCCTTCGTTTGTGGCCATTATTGCAGCTAGCGACGGCGGCAAGTCGGCTCGAGGCAGTGGCTGCCAGCTCAACCGATTGAGGCATGAATTTTAGATACCTTTGGGTTTCGGTGATGGACGCGTGCCCAGCGTATTCCTTGATAGCATTTATTGGAACTCCGGCTAAAGCAAGATTAGTTAAGCAAGTATGACGGAGATCGTGAGGGCACCATCCGCCGGGCACCATCTGGCCATAGCGAATGTCAACACTCTCGGAAGCTACTTTGAAAATGTCGCGAAACCAATGATCAGGCTGCATCAGTACGCGACCCCCTCCACCTTTGCTGTTTGCTTGGCGTTCAGCTATCAATGCTGCAGCAGAAGGTGCCTTAATCGTTCGCCATTTTTTCGTCTTAGAAGAATAAAGCTTAACGGTTCCGAAGCGAACGTTTGACTCTTCCCATCCCATGCGTCGGAGTTCTGCCATGCGGCCGGCGGTTATCAACGCAATTTGGAAGAAGAAGAGAGCCTCCTGCCACTCCTCATTTCTAGCGAGCGCATTAGATATCTTGGCGATCTCCTCATCGGAGAGCACGCGGTCACGTTCTTCTTCTACCGTTTTCGTAAGAGGGCTGCGAGGTACTTGGAAAGATTTTAGATCTGGAAATGTTCCAACAGCATGATTAAGCGCGGCCTTGACGGTGTTAAGGCCTCGTCTGATTGACGATTTCTTCAAAGGTCGTCCATTCAATTTGCCCCGTTCGGTTTCAGCGGCAATCCAAAAAACAAAATCGTCTCTTGTGAGGGTAATCACTTGACGATTGGGCCCCGCGAACTTGCCCCATCGCTCAAGCGTGCGCAGATGGCCCGGCATCTCACGCCAATAGGTTGTTTCGTCAGTTTTGTTAGCGAGCAGATTTGCCTTAGCAACCTTTAGGTAGCTTTCAATTGCTTCTTTGATTGTGGTCTGGCGGATCTCTTCCTGGGGTTTCACGCCGTACCTCGATTTCCAACCGTTAGTTCTCAGGAGTGCGAGCGCCTGCGTGGCTTCGGCTTTCGTAATGAAAGTAAATTCTCGGTATCGCTTTCGAGAACCGTCCTGTTGCCGAATCCAGACGTCATATCCCCAGAAGTCTCCCGTCGCGCGCTTTTCCTTCCGGATCTGAGCTGACCCTTTGGGCCTTCGTCTGTTCTTTATGATTTTCATGTTCACCCAAGACTCATTCGCCGCTCTTTTTCCGAGGTGGCGAATTGGTGAACTGTCTATTGAACCCAGCGATGTCGACAATGTGATTACCTTCAAGCGTGATTTGGTTCGTCTCGTCTGTTCAATGATCTAGGACTGCTTCATTCGTCTTAATTGGGATTCAAGGGCTATTTCAAACGCTTCTACTTCCGCGCGAAGAAAGCGAACGGATCTGCCAAGACGGATTGGCGTTAATTTGTCTGTTCCACATTTTCGACCATAGATTGCGCTCGGTGAGATGGACCAGCGCACAGCGAGCTCCGATACCGAAATGTATCGGGATTGCATACGCACATCGGTACGAGTGTCCGCGAGTCGTATTGCTCTATCCGCAGATGGAAGGCACACCGGAACCGCTGCGAGAGTCTTTTCCGCTGCATTCGGAGGGTATGGTGATCGAAGCCGCCACCGTAGACCTGCGAATGGATATGCGAAACAGAGAGAGCCGGCAGAGCCTTGTCAAAGAACTGCAGGCGATCTTCAAAGGAGCAACACAATGATCGGTAATGAAGCCGCTTTTCAGAAGTCGCTCGATGAATTTGGGGAGTTTCAAAAGAGCGGGAAGCTTCAGACGCAGGAGCGCTACTATAAAGAGGACGTAATTAATGCTCTGGGTCCCGCCCTTTCGGACACCGGACTAGATTCACCGGATTTTCTTCCGACGTTCAGTGCCGCGGTGGTGAAGTGTGGAAAGTGGATCACAAACCTGACGCATTACATTGTGGCTGATGATTTTCGCAAATACCTCGCGAAGGTTGATCAAACGCATTTGGTTGGACTGCTGCAAACTTTGTTCGATGAAACGAAAGAGCTCGGAGCGCGATTTGACGCCTTCGAAAGGGCTGTAAATGAGGACTACCGAAAATATGTCGGAGAGAAGAAGCGCATCGGTTGGATCCCCGCAATCCTTCTTACCGCAAGATCTCCAACCCAATACATGTTCTACCGCCCATCGGTAGTCAAGTACGTTAGCAGTTTGTGGGGCATAGAGCCGCCGGAAGGAACTTCCAATGGCCAGAGATATGTTGCTTATCTTAATTACTTGAAACCGATCCAGCAGCGTGTCTCTGCAGCATTGGGTCGGGAAGTCGATCTGATCGATACACATTCATTCCTCTGGACTAATAGAGAGATAAAGGGAGACGCATCGTGGAGGGAGCTGTTATCTGAATGGCTCAAACAAAACCCAAAAATAATCCCACCGGACTTGCGTGCCTTGCGGGATGAGTTTGTGCAGCGATTTCCGAAGGAGCAATTGGCAAGTATGTCGCTGGAGCAATACGCGGAAGGACAAGAGTTACAAGATACTTTTTGCAATTGGGTCGAGTTTAAAACCATCCCGCTCGGGGATGTTCGCGGTAGCACTGTTCGCAAATGGGGTGTTTGGTGGGATAGCAGCGCGAAAGGGTGGCTTTGGACAAAGGCCTATAAAGACCAGAATGACGCTCTGTTCAGAATCACGTCCGGTCTGCAAGCACTAGTAAAGGCGGTTGAGGACGAGCGCTTGAATGAACTGGACTCGATCGGACAACAGTGGCTGGGTTCATCGAATAGCTTGCGATGCAAACCGCTATCGCTCTACTTCCCAGATGAGTTTCTTCCAATATTCCAGCCAGAGCACCTAATCCATTTTCTGATGTACTTTGGTGCTAGCCCGAAAGGGCCGCAGGTAACGATTGGCGAATACAAGATTAGTATCGAAAAGTTACGGAAGTACCCCGAGCGATACGAAGCGGGTAGTCTCGATCCGGCGAACACGACTTGGTTCGAGAACCACCGCGAGGAGATACTCGAGGCTCTCTCTTCACACGGTGGTGTCTTTACACTGAATCGGCAACTTCTGTCTTTACTCAGCGCCCAAACTGAATTTGAGGGCTTTGATACTCATCAAATGATGAAGTTCCTCTATGAATGTCTGCCTCCCAAAACGGAAGAGGAAAACAATGGCAAAAAGATTTGGAAGATAGCCCCTGGTGAAGACGCGAAATACTGGGAGATGTGCAAGAAGCGCGAATGCATTGTCGTCCACTGGATTAGCGACGTTGATTTCCGGAGCTACTCTGACCGCAAGGGCGTTCGAGCGGCGCTGATTAGGGCTGGCCAAAAGAAAGGCGGCGTCGGACAGATTTGGGACTTTACTCACGATATCAAAGTGGGAGAAATCGTTGTAGCCAACAGGGGGACCAACATGGTAGTTGGAGTAGGAAAAATTACCAGCGATTACCTCCCTCCCAGCGACATTCGCAATCCGAGTCAAGACCTTGAATACAGACACACGAGACGCGTTGATTGGCTCATCGATAAACCCATAACGTTGTCTGGGAAATTCTTCGGGCAAAGGCCTAAGACCGTTGCTGACGTCGATCCAGGTCAGTGGCAGGGAATCAAGGAGGCATACTTGAAAAAGTACCCCGAATTGGAGGGCGTTTTTCAGGAACTGGAGAGCGAAGGGAAGGATGGCACGTCGGGCAAATACGATCCGGAAACACCGGAAGATATCCGGGAATTGTTGAGGATGAGCATGCACACCCGGAACCTGATTCTATATGGCCCTCCTGGGACCGGCAAGACATATATTGCCCGCCAATTTGCAAAAGCGTTCCTTAGTCCACAATTGCGCTCGGCTGCATCCGCAGAAGAGCGACGAGTCCGTCTCCTTCAGGGCTTAAAGTGGTATGAGGCGCTTGCTCTTGCCATGGTGATGCATGCAGGAAAGCCTTCATTGAAAGTCACTGAACTCCGCGACGATCAATTGATGAAGGATTACACTAGTCTAAAGAAGGCAGCCAAACTAAGTAATGCGATTTGGTTTCACTTACAGACGCACACAGATCCCACCAGCACGACTGTTCATAAAGAAGCCAGACACGAACCATTTCTCTTTCAGAAAGATTCCGACTCACGTTGGTCACTGACTCCCGCAGGTCAAGAGTATGTCAGCGAAAATCTGAGCGAGGAACTCGAAGAACTTAAGAACCCAACGTCTGAAGCCGCGGATATTTCTGGCTTTTACGAGTTCGTCACCTTTCATCAATCATTTGCATACGAGGAGTTCATCGAAGGCTTGAAGCCGGTAACATCTCAAGATGAAGAGGCTGGTATCAGTTACGAAGTCAGGCCCGGAGTCTTTCGGCAGATTTGTGCTCGCGCTGAAGCGTCTTGGCGAGCCCATAGCGAAGAGGCCCCAAAGTATCTGCTGGTAGTTGATGAGATTAATCGCGCCAATATCGCAAAGGTATTTGGCGAGCTGATCACATTGCTGGAGGATGATAAGCGACTGGGTCGACAGAACGAGTTGAAGGTGCGCCTCCCTTACTCGGGAGATGTTTTCGGCGTGCCTCCCAACCTTTATATTCTCGGCACGATGAACACCGCCGATCGATCGATCGCGCTACTGGATCTCGCTTTGAGGCGCCGATTTTCGTTCGTTGAACTCATGCCAGATCCTTCACTACTCAAAGTAGTCGAGGGAGTAGACCTTAGCCTGGTCCTAACGAAACTAAACGAGCGAGTGTCGCTCTTGCTGGATCGTGATCACCAAATCGGGCACAGTTACTTCCTCGGCTTCAATGACGCAAACGATCTTCACTTTGCCTGGTATAACCGCGTCTTACCGCTGTTACAGGAGTACTTCTACAACGACGGTGAGCGTCTGTACGCAGTGCTGGGTGAAGGCTTCTTGCGCAAGCTGGATGCAGGAGGCGTGTCATCTGAACTGAGCGAACTGATAGACACCGATTCGCCTCGATACGAGCTGAAGAGTCTGAACTCAGATGAGCTAGTATCCGCCTTACAGAACTTTTAGATGACAGGTCGACGCTAACGCTGCGCCAGATTCGAATACGGGTTGCGCGATAAACGCGCAAGTAGCAAATGTTCTCACCAACCTCCATTGCAAACTTCCTTGCTTGCCACCATCTCACGGCGCTGAATCGCGCCGAAGCGGCCGGCGAAATCAAGAAGCCGTTCTTCGCTGATCCGCTTTTGGATTTCCTCATTAAACTTGGACAGGCGCATGAGCAAGCGTACTTAGCTCAGTTAACTGAACAAGGACTCACAATCGTAGAAATACCTACTGACGGTTCGCGTCGCGATGCAGCGGCGAAAACAGTCGAGGCCATCCGCGGCGGCGCTGACGTCATTTATCAGGCAACATTTCTTGACGACCAATGGTACGGGCGCGCCGACTTCCTAATTCGCGTCGATAAGCCGAGCGAGCTCGGACTATTCTCCTACGAAGTCGTGGAAACAAAGCTGGCTCGATCTACTAAAGCGCGCGCGATCATTCAGCTCTGTTTCTATTCAGATCTGCTTTCTAGAATTCAAGGCGTCGCTCCTGACTACATGCATGTGGTGCTCGGAGGCGGAGCAAAGCCTGAAAAGTTCTTTGTTCAGCGATATCTCGCTTTCTTTCGAAAGATTAAGGGTGACTTTCTCACTGCACAGCAGGCTCAAGCCGTAACTTATCCAGAGCCGGTTGAGCACTGTCGAATCTGCGACTGGTCAACGGTATGCGACGCGCAGTGGCGTAAAGACGATCATCTTTCCTTAGTTGCCAACATCTCGCGCAATCAACGGCAAGCGTTGGTCGCTTACGGCACGGACACCGTCGCGAGCCTGGCGCGTCTTCCGGTGCCTCCCGAACCCAAAGTCGAAGGAATAAAGGACCAGGCATTTGCAAATATTCATCAGCAGGCTCGCCTGCAGGTGCAAGGGCGCGAACAGCTTCGAAATATTTACGAACTGTTGGTCCCGCCAGAGCCTGAGAAAGGCTTGTGTTCACTTCCTGCACCATCGTCGGGCGATATCTTTCTCGACTTTGAAGGCGATCAATTCACGTTTGAGGGTGGATTGGAATATCTCTTCGGCGTGCTGACGATAGCGAATGACAACGATGTGGTGTACGAGCCGACCTGGGCCATGAAGCCTGTGGAAGAGAAGCGTGCGTTTGAAGAATTCATTAATACGGTAATGGAACGGCGCCGGCAGTATCCGGACATGCACATCTATCATTATGGCGCTTACGAAGAAACTGCGATCAAGCGCATGGCTGGGCAGCATTCGACTTGTGTGGATGAAGTTGATGAGCTGCTGCGCGGCGAGGTTCTGGTGGATATGCTCCGCGCGGTCAGGCAAGGATTGCGGGCTTCGGTTGAGAGCTATTCAATCAAGAAGCTCGAACCGTTTTATGCATACAAGCGTGATGTGAACCTTCCCGATGCAAATCTCGCGTTGCACACTTTTCAAACGATACTCGCCTTTGGACCGGGCGAAGAAAATCTCGATGAGATTAGACGCGCGATTGAAGGTTACAACCGCGATGACTGCGTGTCGGCGCTGCGCCTGCGCGATTGGCTTGAGCGATTAAGGACGGAACTAAAAGAACAAGTTGGAGAGCCCCTGGCGCGGCCTGAGCCAAAAGAGGACGCACCGTCTGAAAATCTTTCGGAGTATTTGCAAAGAGTTCGCGCAGTAGAAGCGCGATTAACGGCATCACTGCCCGAAGAAAAAGAAACGTGGACAGAATCGCAGAAGGCGACGGCATTGCTGGCCGATCTGTTGGAGTGGCATCGCCGCGAAGATAAATCTAAATACTGGGAGTACTTCAATCGATGTGATTATTCGGACGAAGAATTCATCACCGATCGAGCGACGCTCGGCGGTCTGGTTTATGTGGGCGAAGTTGAGAAGGTGAAGAAGTCGACCGTCCATCGCTACCGGTTTCCGTTGCAGGATACGACGATTGAGCGCGCGCTCGAATTACGTGATCCCAAAACAAAGAGTCGAGCCGGAGACTTGCATGGAGACGTTGACTACGAGGCTTTGACGATTGATCTCAAGCGAGGGCCGAAGCTCGCCGATGCGCCCCATCCTACTGCCCTGGTGCCTTACGACATCATCAATGCAAAGGCAATGCGTGAGAGTCTTCTGCAACTGGGGAATTGGGTTGCCGATAACGACATTGAAGGCTATGGCAGCTACGCGGCGGCACGCGAGCTCCTCCTTCGGCACGCGCCTCGATTGAAGCACGGGGAATTAACTGACTTCGAGCATTTATCTTCGCTTGAAGCGGCCAAACAGATCGGTTTATTGCTCGACCGAACAGTGCTTCCCATTCAGGGTCCGCCAGGCTCGGGCAAGACGTACACTGGCGCGCACATGATCGTCGAGCTGATAAAGCAGGGAAAGAAGGTTGGCGTCACGGCGGTCAGTCATAAAGTCATCAGCAATCTGCTGAAAGGGACTTGCAAAGCCGCCTTAGAAAGGCATGAGAAACTCAAAATTTTACAGAAATGCGACGGTGACGATGGTTGTGAACACGACTTTGTAGCGATCGTTGACGACAACAAGGGTGTCGAGCAGGCCCTCGCCAATAATGAAGCACAAATCATCGCCGGCACGGTTTGGCTTTGGGCGCGAGCCGAAATGGCCAACGCAGTTGACGTGTTGTTTGTCGACGAAGCGGGTCAGATGTCTCTGGCAAATGTGCTTGCTGCTTCGCCGTCGGCCGACAGCATTGTCCTGCTGGGAGATCCTCAGCAACTCGATCAGCCGCAAGGCGGAGTTCACCCGCCGGGCGCGGAAGCGTCCGCGCTGTCGCACCTATTGAACGAACAGAAAACAATTACTGCAGACCGCGGCTTATTCCTGGCAGAGAGTTGGCGCTTGCATCCTGATATTTGCGCGTTCACCTCTGACGTGTTCTATGAGAGTCGCCTGACATCACGACCTGAGAACGCGAATCAACGACTGAACGTCGCTGGTCCAATTGGTGGTACGGGACTGCGTTTTCTCCCCGTCAAACATGATGCAAACCAAAGCGATTCACCCGAAGAGGCGAAGAAGGTGGCTGAATTAGTCGAGACGTTACTTCGTAATGCAACGTGGACTGACAAGCAAGGCCAAATCGGATTAGTTACGCTTGAAGACATTCTGATCGTCGCTCCCTATAACGCTCAGGTGTCGTTGCTGCTGCGGGAATTACCGAAGGGAAGCCGGGTGGGAACTGTCGATAAGTTTCAGGGGCAGGAGGCGCCCGTGGTGATTTATTCGATGGCGACTTCAACTCCGCAGGATGCGCCGCGCGGAATGGAATTCCTGTACAGCGGAAACCGATTGAATGTCGCAACATCGCGCGCGCAGTGTGTGACTGTACTCGTTGCGAGTCCCGCTCTGTTCGATGTGCAGTGCAAGACGCCAAGACAAATGGAATTGGCGAATGCGTTCTGTCGGTATTTGGAAATGGCGGAGACGATTTGCGCGGCTTAGTTAAAATCTGTCAAGGGCTATGGGGCCTGTCAATACAGCGCACGAATGGTGTTGATAGTCGGGTGGGATCCTATGTGAGCTTCCGCTTGAGCGCTTGTCTGAGAGGTTCATCATCATCCAGTATGACGTGAAGAGTTTGCTCGCCGGCGTCATTCAGACGAACGAGCCAGGCGACGCAAGGCGGAACGTCACGATTATCCATCACCGAATCATCGGCTGACCTGGTGACGTACATCGTCGCTCCGTTTGCCACGAGCACCAACGCAATGCCGTGCGATTGAGCAAACTCGATGGCTCCTTTCTGAAATCTGACGGTCGAGAAAATCATTCCCTTTTGGGCTCCGACGGCGCGCAACTTGTCATAAAGAACCTGAACAACCTCGCGCTTGATTGGGTTCTTGTGATGTTTACACTCAATCAGAACCAGCACGTCGCCTAAGGCCTTGAATCTGGCGGTCACATCGATTTCATAAACCCCATCGGCGGCATGAATCTTTTCCAACCTTTGCACTTTGAAATCCGACAGCGCTAGGCCGGTCCTGCGTAAAATGCCTTCCACTTCTGCTTCGAATTGCGCGGCAGGAATGGTCAATGTATGAAGTGTTCCGCCTCTCATGTTTTCTTAGTGTCGTAGCCCACCCGCCATTAACGCCAGCTCAACTCATAAATGATCGAGCCATTTTTGGGCACTCTAATTAAGGTTCCAAAGATAAATGGCCACTGTCAGACTGCCGCGAAGAGTTCGGCATGGTTCGCCCGTACGAATTCCAGCAGTTGGTCATACAATCCATGACGATGGCAAAAGTCGATCAAATAGAGAATCTGGCTTTCAAGAGTTCGCCCAGGCAGATCCTCTATGTGCAGCCCTATTTCCTCGCAGAGTCGCGATAGTTCAAAGCGATCGTACACGCTGCGCATGGCAATCCGCAGTGATCGCTGCTCCGGGGTCGAACCGATCACCGGGACCGGCAGGCTTGACCGGCGGTCATGAGCCATGATTACAAAGTTCTCGCCAACGGCTCTTTGATAGACGCTCTGAGAATTATGCCGCCGCATTCTGTGCGCGACAAAACTAAACACGTCGCTGGCCCAAACACGCCCGTCAGCCTGCGCCACTTCTCCCCGCAGTGCTTCGAGCAGATAGCTCGTGAAAATGCCGTTACGCATCGTCGAAGACTCCAACGCTGGTGTGTCTGGACGACTCGCAGTGAGAATAATTCGCCCATTGCCTTCTACTATCGTAGCCAGGTTCAAAGGGGTGACTCCAGCCCCAATCCTCACACTGCCAGTTAAGTATCCGACTCCTCCGGAGTTGCACGTGTCAAGAAAAACAACAACCCGCTCCGATTTGATTGCGCGCAACGCCCCGGTGAGTTCATCGCTGGTCAGAGAAGTCTTTTCGAGGTTTGCTGCCTTAACATCAACCGAGCAAAGGAACGCTTCGGTATCTGAGCTCGAGCGCCCTCCGTGACCACTGAAAAAAAGAATCGTCGTATCCGACGATCGTGAAGAATCGGCTAACCAGGCCAACTCCTTCAATATAGATTCCTTCGTTGCATCAGCGTCCGTCAGCAGCTTGATTTCGGATGGAGTCACGCCACTATGAATCGTGGCGGCGAAGTCCTTGGCATCATTTGGCGGGCAAGTCAGAGCGGGAAGTTCAGGGTAACGGCCAATCCCAACTGTCAGAACGAATATTTTTGTATCCATGAGAATTTCTCCATAAGGAAAAGAAGTGAGGCGGCGACGCGCGCCGCCGCCTCAACCAAGGTAGACGGCTTACGCCGCCAGGAGTTGCGCCGCTGGTTCATCGACCAGGATTGGGTTGATCTCGCGAATTGCCGCGAGCAGCCCATCCTGCTGCTTACGCGTTTCCACGTAATCAAGCAGGGCCTGAATCCTTTCGACCTTTGGCGCCCCTTCGAACTTCCGATGTACGCCCCGGAAGTGATCGAAGAGGATGGTTGTTAGTTCGCCGTCGCTGAGTCCATGCGTCAGCACGTGGCGCATGTGGCTACTTGTGACGTTTGTTGATGCAGGGGTGATCATTTGGATCACTTCCGCGCCAACTGCGGCGTCGGGAACTTCGGTCTCAGTGGTCGCGCTTGCCGCTGAGACCTGCTCCGTTGCCACGACGTCTTCGACCACGGCGGTCGAAGTAGCGACGGCACTCTTGGTGGGCACGTCAACGATCGTGTCGCTGATCGCGTCTGCGTTTGCTGTGGGCAGCGTCCAAACAGTGATTTGCTTCGTCAGCGCTTGCGGGTGCAGTTGCTCGCTTGCGACGACGATGCCGGCCTTGGCCGCTGCATTCAGCCAGTTCTCCGCGGCGACACGCGACTGTGCGATTCCCCACTGGCGGAGCGTGCGGTCACCAGTCATGCCAATCGCCAGGTAGTGAGTGTCAACGTGCGGCATCTGGCGCCGGTTGAGGCAGAAGTCGATCCGTTCGGGGATCCACCTCGCCAGATAGTAAGCCGCCTGCGCAGACGGCTTGTCCGGGTTGAACTCGAGCGCCCGCGCTCGGCCCTGACGATCAACCGGACTGTCAGGAGTTGGCACGAGCCACCCGTTCGTCATTAACTTGCCAAGAGACTCGGCCGCATAGCCGAATTCTTGATCAAGCTGATCGCGGTAGGCGCGACGCCAGCGGTGTTGATGCATCCATGCCGCCACCTTCATCAAGAGACTCACGTCTTCGGGTTGTGGTGACGCCGTGTCCGTGTTTTCGCCGTTAGGAAGCGTGAGGTAGTCATCGAGATGGCAAACCTCAGCGACCGCTTCAAGCTCTCGGCTCAGACCGTTTTTCAGGCCAACAATGATCACTCGCTTACCTCTTTGTTTGACTTTTTCGACGACGTGTCGGAAGTCGCGATCCATTGTGGCCAACCCAATGACATCGATCACGCCGGCGGTGTTGGAGTGCTCCACAAGTGTGCTTATGTCACTGGCGATCTTCATGTCGGCAGTGTTCTTGCCGTGTTGGTTGATTACATAGCGGCTCTCCGCGCCGGCAAGGGTTAGTTCTCGCTGCCAGTTTTTTCGCGGTCCGCCGTGGTGTCGATTGAGCTCGTCAAAGTCAGCATAGCCGGTGGTTGACACGACTTCGCCGCCACACTGCTTCTCGAGAGCGCGGTGGATCGCGCTGACAAGCTCACTTAGGTTTGGCCTCCAACCACTCTTGACGAGCCCGATGAAGATGTTTTCAAGATCGATGCGAACATCGATCTGGGCGATCTTCAGCGGGGGAATCAAATCCTCCAGGGGTTGGAAGTAATGACCGGATTCACGGAGTTCGCGCGGCGCAGTAACGCTATTGGCCCAAATGTGAATGTTTGTTTCGGGCAACAGCGTTTGGCACAAGGCAACCAGTTGTGGATCTTCGGTGACCAACACAAGACGCTGCGGCGGTGACGCTTTGCGATGGCCGATCGTTTGCCGGAACATCGACATGAACTGCGTAGTCTTGTCACCAACTATCTTGTGCGTGTCGTACGCAGCCGCGACGAATGCTGCGTAACTCCTGTCGTCTTCTACCATTGCGAGCTGGTAGTTGTCAGGTCCCATCGTCTTTAGCAAACGGCTGAGGTTCTTTGCCATGTCTTCCGGGCTGACTTTCACTGTGTGTCGATGTAATTCGTCATGGCGGGGTACAGCATCGACAAGCTGAACCACTTCGTAATCGTATTTACTCATTTGTGCTTTCCCTTTCGGCGGTTTGATTTTGGGCGCTGCGGCCCCTCATAAAGTGAAAGCACTCACCTTCAGCTGACGGTAATTTGCTCAGGACGAGCCGAGAACGCGCACAATATGTGTATTCGCACTCGTGGCCCTCCTGGAATGACCGGCTCAGAGATGAAATTCGCGAAGCGAAGTTGGTGAGAGCGTGGAGTTTAAGGAGGACGATCCAGGAAATAGACTGCCGCCGAAAATTACTTTTGAGAATTGCAGGTGAGATGAGAATGTGTTGAGAATGCGATCAATTATTCCGCCGAGATCTTCCTCTTGCGACCAGTCTCTTTTTCGCGTCGGTGACGTTCGGTTCCTTCGAGATCGTTGGTAAAGACTATGGACGCCTCCGATGCGTAGATGTAAGGAGGACTATCCCAATGCTGACCAACCCTGTAGCCATAGCCCTTCCAAGTCTTGAGCAGCCAGCCGTGCTCCACGCCGTACTTGTCAAGCGAGCGGCGGAGATTCTGAGCGAATTGATGAGCGATCTCCTGCGCCTGGTCGGCGTCGAAGCTGTTTTTATACGACCTGGCAATCTCAGCGAAAGTCAATTTGCTTTTGATAAGATCGTGCTGTCCGGGCTCTCTCTGCAACAATGCTTTCAAGACATTATGAAGATCGTAAGCGATCGAAATTTTACGCTTTCTTGCATCAATCAGTACGGGCTCATCCCAAAGCAATTGAAATGGAGGCTCGGCTTCAAATTCCCGGAGCCCAACATTGTTCTTTCGACTAGTTTCGTCAGCTTCGATGGTCGCCGGAATTCTGGGACCGGTTTTCACGACTCTCTCCAAATCATCTGCCGTCAGAACGGAAGTTAATTCTCTTCTGGCGGCTGATGTAATAACACTCCTTAGTTCCTTGTTGTTCCCCGGCCAGGTGTAGGTCTCTATCCATTTCAGTGCGTCATCCGCCAGCGTCACTCCTGCGCCGGCCTGCTGTGCCAGCACCACGCCTATCGAAACGGCGTCCATCGGTCGCTCGCGTAAAGGGGCGATATGGAACTGCTCGTCTTTAAGCATGAAGTAAAGGTCAGCATGAAACATTTCGCCACGGTTTAGTTCTTCAAGATTTCTGCCGCTGGCAGTGCAAACGACAAGACGAGCAGCAAAGTCGACTGCCTGAAGGCGATCGGCGCCTCTAATTTTCTGGTCTTTCAACAGATGGTAGATTCTGCCCTGATGAGGCGGCGGCAACTGGTCGACTTCATCGATAAACAAAGTTCCGCCCGCAGACTCTTCAACGCATTCGAGCAATTCCTGCTCAAATACTTCGTGTGGGATAGACGAACAATCGATGCCGACAAATGCTCCTTCGGCGCGCAAGGTTTGCATTCGTACTTTGTGGATCAGTTGCGCAAACATCTCCCTACCAGTTCCCACTTCGCCGGTAATGAGAACGGTCTCGATTTCAGTTTCTCGTCCAAGACGCCATGAGTTTCTAATCACTAAATCTAGCTCAGTGGTCACGGTTGTGCCAATAATCGCTTGAACATCAGGGATGTTTTCAAGGATTGAACCTCCCCAGTCCTTCACGTGCCGTTCTGCAATCGCCAAGAAAAGGGCCCACTGAAAAACATCCGGCTCAACTTGCGTTGACGGCCAGGCCGCCAATTTTTCACGTCGCCAATCAGCTTTGTCGTAATACCTTAGCCAACTGCGCCTCGGTGCTTGATAATCCAGAATGCGCTGGCGCTCTTCTCCTTCAAGGCGGTCAGACATGAGAATCATTTTCAAGTCTGACATCTGCTCACCCGCAGCGAGGCGAGCGGTTATGGTTTCTGCGATGCTAAATCCGCCGTAGTCGATTCTCTCGTCCAGCTTGCCGCTCGCGTATTTGACCTCCCAGCATCGCCAAGACTTTCCGTCAAGCTCATATGCAGTGAAGGCGGCAGCATCTTCAACGGTATCCTGAGTCGCTGACAGTCTTGGCCCCGGCATGTAAACATCTGCAATTATTATGTCCCAGGGTGGCTGACCGGCAGGACACTGGCGCAGCTTTTCCGCCGCGAAATATGCATTGTTGGTTAGTTCGATTTCCAGTTGATTATGATTTAAGAGCGACGGGCGAATCTCTTGGAGCTTGGCGGCTGTTTGCGCAGCATAGTCAAGCTCATTATCGACGATAAGAACTCGACAAACGCTTTCATCGTTCATTGCGGACGCTCCGTGAGTTAAGCAACCAACCAACGACTTCAAGAGCACGAATCGGCCTACCGGGATGGCAGGAAGGCTAATTGCTGGATTATAAGCCAATACGTCGGATAGCACCTATAGGAAGGTGCGCCTGAATCTCAAGAGCACGTGATCGAGGAGAAGGCCGGATTAGTTCACTATCCGATCGCCTAACTGTTTGAATGTTTGTCGAGCCGGGCGGCGTGGGTTCAACCTCAACGCATTTATCGGATTCGAACTTGCAGGTTGCCTGGGCATTCAAGTCGATCAGTCCGGCTCAGGCAGATTGGCCCGCCGCAATCGTTCTTGACACCACTATCCCCATCAAATTAGTCTCTGTGCCATCTGGGCGCTCCGGCCTCGCGAACTTACGCTGTGCAGATTCTTAAGTTTTGGCGTCCAGCTTACTTGATACCGGATAGTTAATTTCTCAAGCATCATAGAGTTCGCGTTTTTCCGCGAGTGACCGAACATCAGATCGTCCGCAAAGTTCCGGTTCACAGACCGAACTAGACAGACAAAGCGAGCGCGCTGATCGGCGCGACTGTAATTCATTTCAGTGAACTGAAAGAGTAGCTCAGGAGAAGGTGATTGCGTGGCCTCTCTCAATTCAATGGATGCGAAGCTTCTCAGTTAACTGATCTCAAAGTTGATGCCCGGACGTCGTAACGCAACTGATTGGTTAGGTCGATGACACGAGAGACGTTAGAGATGAAACGCCTGAACTTGATTGAGATTGAGACGCGCTGGGGGTACCGAACAATCGAATTGTATTGCGGCGACCTCACTAAAGTTGAGGGAGGTGTCGACGTCCTCGCGGTCTCATCTTTCTCGCGCGACTACGCACCTTCTCCGAAAAGCTTGATAGGGGCGCTGGACGGGAACTGCGGCATCAGTGTCCTTGAGCTCTCTAAATCGCCTGAATATGATTTTCGCGACTCGCTTGGGTGTTGGATCGCCAAAGTGAATCAACCTTCACAATTCACTCGGATTGCCTGTGTGGAAATCAAGGGCGGACGACTTGAGATTTCTGAATTGATCGAGAACCTCTTCGTGGCCTTGTCTATTCTCGAAATGAAAGGCGTTAACATAAGCAACTTTGCCTTACCGGTTCTAGGCGCTGGAATGCAGGCACTTGATCCTGAAGAAATGATTACGGCATTGCTCGCCAGCATGAAGAAGCATCGAGACAACCTTCGACACTTGAACCAAGTGCTCTTCGTTGAGATTGACGAACAGCGTGCCTCTCAACTGGACCGGGGTATCAACGAACAATTGGGACGCGTCAAGCTGGTGCTTCCACGAGATCAGCTATTTGGTGGCCTCCGTAAAGACATCGGAAAAAGCTTGGATAAGGCTGAGGCCGTCGCGGAAGGCGAAGATGTGCCCGCGTTCCGCGATTTACGGCGATTGATGCTGGCAGACCAGAGTGCGTGGTTCGAGATCGGCATAGCTTCGCGCAAAGTCGTAGAATATGTAGTTGACCAGGTCCTTCCGGACGATGAAATGGAGGGAGTCCTCTGGAAAAACATCGACCGCCTTCACGCCCATCGCATCGCGAAATGGATCACGAGCTACATGCATGTCTTAAGGGTCTTCGGCAATGAATCGGCTCACAAGCAAACACTTGATCGATACCCGTCAAACATAGACCAGGGCGATATCCTTCTTTGCCTGTTTTGTCTTCAAAGAGTGTTGGAGTTCTGGATCGATTTCAAGAAATCAAAGCAAGAGATAAAGACATCCTAACCACCTCAAACCGGCTTTGCGCAATAGCTCAAGCTATCAAACCCACCGCCCATTTCGTATTCGATGGAGACTTGTACGGTTGATCCCTCGTCAAGATTCAAGTCCTTTAGCGGAAGAATCACCGGCTGGCAGTAAGAGACGCACGTCCCGAGCACATCGGAGACATTTGTGAAGCTTGTGCGCGAGGTAAGCATTACGCCGTTGACACAGCCGGCGTGAGAAACTTGCACAATCTCTTCAATCGCAACCTTCTCGTCAAAATTCTCAGAGAACGTCACCGCGTGCGGAGTCTTTTCGGCTGAAAGTGGCTGGTACCTCTTTTCAAACGACTTGGTAAAGTAATCGACAAAAATTGGAAACCTCAGTTCGACGCCGTAATACTCAAAGTCCACATGGACCAGCGAAATGCTCGTGGTGATTGCAGCAGGAATTATGATTGTATTGGCATCGATAATTCCGGATCGTTTTAGCGCATTGATAACTGGGCCCTGTGGCTCTCCAATTAGTCCCGTGGTTACCTGTTCACACACCACCACATCGGGCCTCTCGATCATAGAAAGCTCTAGTTCTCGAGCCTCAATTTGCAGCGGAACGATCTTGTCGGCAAAACCGCTTTCGCGAAAAATCTCTTTTGAGGCTCTAGATAGATACTTGCCCACCTCGACTGCATAGACGCGTCGCGCGCCAGATCTGGCGGCGAACATCGACATGATACCTGAACCAGTTCCTACATCGAGCACGACATCCCCCGGTTCTACTGCAGCTTCGATCGCAGCTTTGAAAGCAAAGGTTCGTTGTTCGTCTGCAAGACAACGATAGACGTATTCTGTGTCCGACCAAATTTTCATTTGGAAACATCTTAATGCTGGCGGCGATGTGACGCCACTGGAAAGCGTACTATGTCGCTGTTTGAGAACTAGCAGACGTTCGCGTCTGGCTTGCGGTTACCTGTGAAATTGATGTCGCATCAAGCCTCTCATGAGCCGTCCGACGAACCCCCATTCAGCGTGATCTCTACGCGCTTTAATCTTTCCATTAACTTCTCCTCCCTTGAGCCACTAACGATCGGCCCTTGAATCATATAACCAATCGGCCCTTCTAATGACAGAAGCGAGCGTCTCAATTCACCGACCATACCCAAAGAAATGCATTGTGCTACTAAGCTTTCATACCTGCTGATCATATCGTGCGCCGCCGCGTATAAGACACCCGTTCCTCGAAGATCCGCACGTATAACATTTGCTCGGGCCAGCGCGAGAACTTCTTCCAATAAATCCCTTTCCGTTCGTATTCCAACGCTGCCGGAGTTCTTATGAGAGCTTAGTTCAGAATCAACTTTCTCCTTAAGTTTCGGCCACCACACATCCCACACCTGAAAAAGCACGTCGGCGGTCAGAGCGGAATCTCCTAACAGTTCATTCATCATTTTCACAAGCCGCCAGATCTCCGTCTTCTCGAACTCAGCCAGTTGAAATTGAAGGAGTGGGCCTTGAACATCATGGGACTTGAGATTGAAGAGAATGGGACATACCCTCGCTCTATAAGAGTTCTTTGATAGCGCTCCTGCTTCGAATAGCAACCAGGGTGCGGAGAGATTGTCTCTTGTTAGGCAGATTATTCCAATTGTTGATTCCTCCAATTCCTTGGAAATCTCCTGCGCCCAGAGCGTCCCCTTGATGGCATCTTCAGGCGAGAAATACGGCCTTACTGCGTGTAAAACCAATGGGAGCCACTCTCTCAGGATCTCTGCTAAATTCCTACTCAAGGTTCCAGACCAGCTTATGAATACTTTCATAGCGACGCCTTCATTTAGATATGACTGCCATTCAAAAATGCGCTTCCAGCGCTTGTCTTTCGAACTGTGCTCACGTCGTGGGTGTTCGTCAAGAGCCTTAGGGGACAAGCACCGATTGACGGAACCAGGTTTCCCGTACTCGCCGTCGCAGTCAGGTGCGCTGGAGTTTTAGTCAGCGTGATGGGCACGGTCTATTGGTTGGGGACCAAGAGCTTTTCTAAGTTGTTGGTAATCCGCCGTGGCCGATCTGCCGACACAGAGTTGGCAAAGTGTTTTTGCAGGTTGCAACGATTCAGATCCTCGACTTTCAAGCCCCAGAGCTTGAGGCTGTTGCGTCACTCCCAAGCCGCAGACTATCGATCTCCGTGTCGTCCGCGGTTGGAGATAACGTCGCATGGTCCCGCCGGGTGGCTCAGGTCCATAGAAAGGTTAATCAAGGTTGGAGGGTCCTCTTAAATCTTCACTTGCCGCGACAGGCCGGCGCCGATCAATGGAACCAGGTTTCCAGTAATTGCCTACGGCCGATCTCGCTGGCACAAAGCTGGCAAGGTGTTCTACGAGTTCCAGTAGTTCACCTCCCTCACCCTCCTTCGACGGCTCGTACTCTATTATTTGAAGCCCGAAGTCTTGACGTAATCGCTGGCTCTCGATTTTGCCTTTTTCTCCCCTAGGAAGAACTATGTAGTCTGGGCTGGTTCTTTTCGTAAGCCATTCGCGCAGAGACTCAGTGATCACGGTCAACTCAGGATCTGAGAATGAGAAGCCCAGCATGAGTACGACTTTGGTCACAAAGACCGCAGAAATAATCGCGCGATATCCAGGTTGCCCGTAAATGAGCCTTCGATAATCCATCTCGGCAAAAACGATCTCAGATGGTTGTTCGGCAGTGCCGTGAATCTTAAAAATCATCGGTTTGGTGTGACCATGGTGATGACTCTTTAGAAACTGCTGGACGTGTGGGGCGTGCGTATGGGTATACCAATTGGCGGTGTCCCCATACTCTTGCGCGTAAGCTTTTTCTAACAACTGATCGTAGTTAGTGGTCATGATCAGAGGCGAACCAAGTTTGAACAGCGCTCGGTGAATATCCCCTACTTCGACATTGCTCGTGTCGAAGCGCTTTCTGATGTACAAATCAAGTTCGTCTTCGGGTATTACATTCTTGAGAGCCTGAGCTGCCATCAGATGCTTTCCCCGCTTCACCAGTTTCTGAATTTGCTGCTCATCTTCAGGTGTTAGGCAATCAGTACGACAGGCAATATCAATGAGTTCTTGCAGAAACTCAGCCCAGCTGGGAAAACCCTTTCCGTCCTTGGTCTTGGCATGGCGGGAAACGCCGGCACCCACAAAGGGTACTAGGTTGCCTGTTTCCACAGCTTCGATTAGAAGGTCGGGAACCTTCGTGAGGTCAATTGACATGTCTCTTGCCTCCAATACACATGAGCGTTTTGATTTCCTCGTTCTCGCAACCGATGGTGACGTGAAACGTCCGCCGACCGCCTACAATTCGACAAATGGAATCGTTACAGCCAGCGGAAGCTGACTCTCTGAATAACTTTGAACGCCAGGTCGGTGGTCATTCCAAGGAGGCCGATGACTAGTATTCCCGTGAAGACCTTGGGCGTCTCCACGTATCTCTGCGCCTGCATGATGCGGAACCCAATGCCCGATGTCGCGCCCGCGATTTCGGCGACTACGAGATAGGTCCAGGCCCAACCAACTGCGGTGCGACAAGCACTGACGACCCCGGGCAGCGATGCCGGCCAAAGTACCCTGAATAGAAGTTGTTTACGGCTCGCCCCTAAGGTCAGGCCCGCATCGAAAAAATCACGTTGAATGCTTTTGGCCACATCTGACGTCAAAAGGACAAGTTGGAAAAAAGTACCGAGAAAGATAACTGCTATCTTCGCTGTGTTCGCGAGGCCAAACCACAAGATGCACAGAGGCACAAATGCGGGTACTGGTAGATACCTGACAAACCCGACGAATGGTTCAATAAGATCAGCAACCTTTTTGTTGTGGCCGCCGAGGAGCCCGATGGGAACTGCCAAAATCGCTGAGATTGCAAAGGCTGCCATGACCCGATAGATGCTCACCCAAACATCGGTCAAATAGGATTCTTTCGAGAAGACTTCGATAAGCGCTCCAACCACGCTCGACATCGAAGGTAAGAAGGTCTTATCTATAAGGCCACTGGCAGAAAGCGCGAACCAAACCAGCCCCACAGACAGGAACGGGATGGAGCCAACGACTATTCTTCGGTATTTATCGCTCGATTTCATTTTGTCTGACCCATCGACCTAGAGCCCACGAACTTCAAGTTCGGCGAGCTCGGCGTTTTAAGCAGGAGGCGCAATGAGCCTCCGAGCCAGCTCTTCATAGGGCGAGTCAGCGCGCCCAAACACTGTGATCGTTTCTCGCCATTTCAATTCAAGCATCTCCGGAATTTCATGAAAGATAGTGGTGGGGGTCACCTGACACTCCCTCAGGGCGTCCTCGATTCTTGTCTGTGTTTTGCCCTTGATTCGCAAAAGTGAGTCCCGAAGAGCACCGTCGGCGAGTCCCTCAAGCTCCTGTTGACTCGGCGAGGCGGAAGCCACCAACTTGAAAGGAACCCAGGATTGATCGAACTCCTTCAAGCGGCTCATGAAACGTACCAACCGGAGCGTGCCTTCCACGTGTTGAGTTGACCATCTGAAGAACACCAGCATCTCGTCACTGACATCAGCGGCGAGGGAGTATGTTTCCCGGATCCCGCTCGCGGCATCAATTACGAGATAATCAAGATCGTAAACATCCTTTAGCTTTTCGACGAGGTTCTTCATCAGCATAGGTACTCGTGGTTCCTGTGCATCAACTCTCGTAACCTTCGTTGAAGCCATGACATACTTGAGAAACGCTCCATCAGGAACGTGCTCCTCGTATATATACAGGGGACCGCCCTTGCCAAATATGTCGATGGCAATATCATTGACTAGTTCGTGCAAGTCGATCTCTGATTTTAGGTAGTGCTGAACACCCGTCCCGCTTTTGAATTGTGAAGTTCCCTCGGCGCTTAAGACATGCTGCAAACCCGGGGCTTCGAAATCCATATCAATTATTGCGACCCGCTTGCCTAACTTGGTCAGGGCCGATGCAACGTTGGCGGCAGCAACGGTTCGCCCGCTGCCACCCTTGTAAGAATAGAACATTAAGGTTTTCATTCTTCGCATTCCCTCAATTCTCTCCCAATATCAATCACGCGCTTGGCGTGCTCGATGGGGCTAGTGAAACAGGCAATGAGATCCATCAGGAGCGCCTCAGCACGTTGGATCGAAATTCGTCCACGTCGCGCAAGTTCAAGCACCTGGTCTCCCAACTCACAGGTCGTCGCCATTAGTTCAACCGCTTCCAGCGCCTCCAGATTGCTCTTGAAAGTCTGTGGTCGGATGTTCCTTTGAGACGCCAGTTGTTGAAAAGAACTGTATGCCAGCAAATCCACTAGGCATCCCCTTGGTCGTTGCCGACCCTAGTTATCAGCAGCCACAGACCGATTTCTAAGATCTCGATACTGCTCCTCGACTTTTGCAAGGTCGGCGTCCCGAAGCTTTCCATCACTGGTTTCCGGCGCGGCATAGATGCCCACCAGTTCATCCAGAACTACCCTTGCTGCTTTAGAATCAGGTACCTTGCCGGCTTTATAATCTGATAGGATCGTATCTCCCAGCGCCTTAGTCTGGCTCTGCAGTGCGTCGGCCGCCTGATTTTCATTCAATCCCGGCACTTGCCAACCAGGAGCTTTTTGACAGTACTTTGTGAACTTCTCATCCGTAATCCTGTCCGGATCCGGAGAGGGTTCAGAGGGGCCTTCCAGCTTAGGAATTTTAGTCGATATCATCTCGCCCGCGTCAGACTGTCGGTCAAAGACCAGGACGAGCGGCCCTCCGGTCTTATTGCGCAACACGACGTCCCCACCTCCACTTTGCGCGTCAACAATCTCCTTACCGCTCGCATAAGCATAATAAAAAGTTAGTGCCTGGATCGCGCGTTGTGTCGAGAAGACCTCAATTTCTTTAGTCGACCAGAGCGCGCTGCAATCTATATTATTTCGGTGGCGGTTTTGTAAGAGTTCGACGTAGAGGTTACGAATGATCGGCTCCAGCATGTTCCGATCACCGACGCCGTAGACCACGAACAAAACAAGTAGCCGCGTCAGCAACTGAAGGAATGCCGAGTCGAGGTACTCGCGCTCCTTTTCGCTATCAGTTCTGAAAATATCTTTTCCGGGCAGGTAAAAAACATACTTGAAGCGGTTCAAGATTTCCTGTACGACCGGGATGCTACTGTAGTTATAAACGAGCTGAGAGATGGCCCGATTGATCTGATTCTTAAGATCGTCATCTACGCTTTCACCGCTATCGTTCCAATCGCCCCAAGACCAAAGCAGAATCTGGAGCGCGTAAAGGCTGTTGTAAAAGACCATCGGTGGATAGCCGAGCCCTCTTTCCTTCCACCGATTTAGGTCGTCCTGATACTGACCGTATCCTGTCGGTGAATCGTTGTATACAAGTGGATCCCATGCCACGGCGCCCTTCGTTCCGTGGGGAAATCGTTCTACGTACTGCCCATAGCCTTTGATTAGGGTTGGCAGGACAGCGGTTTGCACCCAACGGCGCGCCATATCCACGCACAATTGGAATCGTTGAAGGCTTTCCTCCTGTTCTTTGTAGAATACGGCCAACTTAAGACCGTCACCCACCCACTCGCGTTTGCGCACGGTTCTGATGAGGTAGAGGTCAAGCTCGGCGAAGGCATCGACGGCGGCGGCGGTGAAAAAGAGCATTGGAGGGAGACCAGGATAGTCTGTCCAACTCCACCCCGAGCCAATGTCCATGCCCACTTTGGAACTAACAATCTGATCTTCCGTTGTGGCGCCTTCGTGGTTTTTCTGAAACGCGCGCACGAGAAAGCCAATGGCCTCGCTGAGGCTCGCAAACAGTCGGTTCTCGTCGAGTTCGTCGCCAATATCTTTCTGAAACATGCCTTCGTCCGCGGCGGTCCTATTTAGTTTCAGAGTCAGAAGATGAATGAGGACGCGACACGCCAGCGCGGCAGATTCCGTAATATTGACCTGGTTAAAATGGTCCTTGAAATTCGGATCGATGCCGTTAGGGTCGATGCTGTCCTTGATCTTTTTGGTGTTGGCGTAGGGCTCGCCGGAGAAGCGCCCTTTCTCCCAGTTTTTGAGCAGGCTCTCGATGTCCTGCTTAATTGCCTTGACGAAGCCCGTTTTGTCCCCGCCCTTTAACTGATAGTGTTCGAGAAACTTGCTGAAAGACAGTGCGTCCTCGACCGCTGGCACCAGAAATGCCTCCAACCCTTCGCATGTTGCCATATCGCCGGGGGTCGGGGGATCTGTACTGACAAATTTATTGTTGTCGGGGTCGAGCCTGCGATTAGCGAACTGAATTAGGCTCTCAAGAATACGAGCTTGGACGAGATTGGACTCCGAAATGCGGAGATACTCAGCGACCGACTGCGGCGTGAGGGAGAGGTTGCACTTTTCCTCGCTGCGGATCCTTTCCCAGCGTTGCATGATGTCTTTGGCTTGAAGGGACATGACTTTCCTTTCAGTGTTTTTCCATAGTGCCAGAGAGTTCTTCCAGAACTCCCAACATTGATCGCCGAAGGGTTAAATGATCATCCTCTCCCATGACTCTTGGAACCTCAGGGTGTTCGATCAGGTATTGCATTCGGTCTTCGACTTCCCGCCGAAAACTGAGGAAGTCTTTAGAGTAACGCTCTCGGGCTTTCTCGCGCGGAATGTCTTCTTTCAAGAAAGGATGCGCGAACCTATACTTGAGAAAGCACGGGCGAATCGTCGAAATATAAATCGTATCACCCAGAAAGACTGCTTCCCTGGCGTCGTGCGTAACGAACAGAATCGTGGTGTTCAGCCGGCGCTCGATCTCCAGCATTAATTCCTGCATCTTAATGCGGATGTGGGGGTCGAGCGCGCCGAAGGGCTCGTCCATCAACAAGACGTCCGGATCGTTTGCCAGAGCGCGCGCAATCGCTACGCGTTGCTTCATGCCGCCCGATAATTCTTTTGGATACTTGTGAAGAGAATCTGATAGTCCTACGAGGTCGACAATTTCTCTTACCTTTTCCCGCTTCTCTTTTTTCGTGTGCCCGTTTGAGCCCTGAAGCCTAAGTCCGAAGAGAACATTGTCTTCGACCGTTAACCAGGGGAAAGATGTATAGGACTGGAAGACCATTCCGCGATCCCTTCCCGGCTTCGTCACCCGCACACCGTCTTTCAAAACCATGCCTTCGCTGGGTTTGATCAATCCGGCGATCATTTGTAAGAGGGAAGATTTTCCGCAGCCGGAAGGGCCGAGGATTATTGTGAATTCGCCGGAAGCTATGTGAATAGGGGGAGCATTGTGAGTTCCTTTCAGATCTACGGCGAGACCCGGATCGGGATGCCCTTCGGCTTCGAGATGTCGCGAGGTCGGATAGCGTAATCGGAGATCGACTAGTTCCAGCTTGGGGGTAACAGTATCCATGGGAGTTCGTTCAAGATTTTCACGGCAAACGTCTCACAAAGTCCGGAGCCAGACCCTCCTGCGGCGTATCGCGTTTGCTAATCACTTTTTCCGATAACCAAGCATCGCTGATTCGATCATATAGCGGGTAAAGAAATCCCGGTTTGTCTGCGGTGCCGAACGCTGTTTGGTTTCCCTGCTTACCTTCGTATCGAATTCCCGGTAGCAGGATTGTCACCTGGTCTTCAGGAAGTCCGAACGCCTTCGCCATTATTGATTTTGCCTCGGCCGGATTAGCAGTTACAAAGTCGACCGCTTTGTACCAAGCCTTTATCAATCCCTCAATCTCCTGCGAACGTTTTGAGACGACATCGTCGCGCATGAAAAGCACGTCTTCGATTTCGCCGGGATGGGTTCGTGAATCGGCCAGGACATGTCCCCGTCCAACTTCTCGCGCCTTAGATAGCCACGGCTCCCAAGTAACCGCCGCGTCGATTTTCCCGGAAGCGAATGCTGCTCCCGCCTGATCGGCGTCCATCATGACAGGCTTTATGTCTGTCATCTTCATGCCATGTTCTTTCAAAACCGAATAGAGAAAGAAATGACTCGGCAACCCAGACGGAAACGCTATCTCATGGCCCTTAAGATCCTCAACGCTGTTTATGCTTTGCACTGCCACTAAGCCATCACCTCCATTGGAGGCATCAATGGCCATAACCGTTTTCAGAGGAATGCCGTTCGACCTAAGGACGATCATCGAGTCAAGCGTAAGGGCGATAGCGTCGAGATTACCTGAAGCGATGGCCGCGCGACGCTCAACGTCACCTTCGATCTTTTCCAGTTGCACTTCAACATTATTCTCTTTGAAATATCCCTTCTCCTGCGCAATGTAAAAAGGCCCATATCCCAGCCAGGTAACGAGGCCGATCTTCAATGGACCGTTGCCCTGGGGGCCTCGCGATCCATTACATGCAATGAGGAGGAGACCAACGGTTGCTATTAAAATGGTTTTCCTTAACATACTTGTCCGTTCTGCGAAATATTTGGAAAAGAAACTGCTTCGAGAAAAGTTGAGCGCTTTAGTTAGTGCCGTAACAATGTGGTCAGGCGGCCCACTCCATCGCATCGTCTAAGTGAATCTGCATTGCCACTTACCATAGCTAAGCTGACGATTCCTTAGCGTGTGCTTCACTTAGAACGTTTAGACGCGGGGCATACTCTATTTACACGACTGCGCCGTGTCAAGGACTCTTTGATGGGTTTGTAGGAATTGAAGCCCCGAATGAAATAGCCGAAATCAACGGATGATCCCTCGTGGCACTTGATTGTTCGGTCAATCGCCAACGCGATCTCTCCCGGGCGTCAATCGCGAGCGCTACAGATTGCACACTACAGTACTTGAAATCACTCCCCGCTGAGGTTGGAACTGCTCGCCCCCGATACCGGACTGCCCGCCGCTTTCACGCGCAGGCGTGCGAGTCTTTCCTCAACCTCCGACAGCGAGTTTCGCGAGATTCGAATCGACAACCTCCCGATTTTCGGGGAAATGAATTCGGAGAATCTCGCGCTGTCTATCGGTCCAAGAATCTACAGTAATTGGGACGACCGTGATTGCGTTCAAATGGGCCTTTACGATTAATCGTTTTCAGACTAGACTCCGTCGCGCGGTCGCGATCACCAGACTCGCTGTCAATTTCGATTCGGCCTTTCGGTAAACAATCCTGAAGGAGACGAAGACCTTGAGTTCCAACAACCTCAATCTCCGACCCAAGCAGATCGCGTCCCGCTTTCTCTACCCATTTTTCTTTGAACGCGATAAGGCCGACGAAGCTTCTGAGGCGTTCTTGAAAGCTGAGATTCACCGGCGCGAAGGCAATCCCATCAGTATCTGGGAGTGCTGTGAGCCGCATGGGCTATACAGAGAGGAACTCCTCGATCATGTGGACAGTTTTCTCTTTGCAAATACTCCGCGGGGATGTAGGTATCTGCGTGTTTCGAGCCCTGCCTCAAGCAAATGGTTCAATAGATCGCAAGCAGTATTGATTGAAGAGAAAACGTCAAGCGCAGACGCTGGGAGGCTTCGCGATCACGAGTCGCTCGTGTGGCCGGTGCATCTGGCCCAATTAGCAGGAGTCGAAGTCTTTCTGACGAATTATGGAGTCGGGGTACTTTCGATCTCATTAGTTCCAGAAGAAATTGAATTTGATTTTAAGACAGCCATCTTGTTCAACTACAAGCTGGCACAGTTGCGTCCCCAGGTGTCGGCAAGGCTTAGAACACGACATGCTTCGGATAACAAAGAGACCTGGGAACACATGTCCGTGGAGCAAAGACAAAAGATCGGTTCACCGCCGCCTGACGATGCCGCTTTCGATCAGCGAATTGGCGTGGCCGGTGCTTCCTTCCTGCTCGGTGAGTTGGTTTCCGAGATTCTACTGAAGCCGCTAGCCCACCTCGGACTAGGGCCATTTCAGGATCAGTTCTCTGTCTACACTGTCATTCGTTTCGGCGCTGAAGTCGATTTCAATCACGCTGAAGTTAGTCGCGATTTGGCGGCTTTCTTCTCAGCGATCACTCAGGTCGAAGAGCCTGGTCACGCAGGCGCGCCGGAAGGAGCCCTCAGCGTGACTAATTCGATCTTGAATAGGCGCCATTGGGCAGCAGTTGGTTTGTTGGGGATGGCCCACATTGTTTCAGATCAGCGCGGCGAACAGTCTTTCAATGAGCAGCGGATGCCGCGGGTGATGATGAAATACTTCGTTCCTTACCTTGCGGCTTTATTACAGCGCGTTTCATTGCAGCGAAGCATTCGTGAGGCCAGCGAGTTCGTGCTGAATGAGAGGAGAGAGACAGAGGCGGGATTGTCCAAGCTCAGGAGACATATGCTCGAATTCGCCGTGGAGGGTTACTTCCCTGAAGTCAGCCACCGCGAAGTGATCGACAAATATTATCGAATGGTCCAGGCAGGACTGGGAGTTCGCCGCGCTTATGAGGATGTGAGTCGCTCAATTTCGGACATTGATGCGCAGTTCGCTGCGGATCATCAAGCAAACTTGGCAGAGTCAATGGCCGAAAATGTCGCCGCTACGAGGAAGCTTCAGGACGAAACGATCAAAATGCAACACCACGTCGGCTTACTCGAACGCTTCATTATTTCGGTTTATGCTGCCACGCTTTGGGAAATGCTTGCCTCTCACATTGATCGATTGCATTATTGGATACCACACGGAGTCGTGGCTTTTGCAATTCTAGGTTTTATTGGCGCTTGGGCGATGGAAAAATTCTGGAAACATGAGGGCTGAGTTAGAACAGACGATGGTCAATAGATAAGTTCCAGGCTATAGAGGGGAATGCTTTGCTCTTTTGGTAAGGAACATCGCCGACTAGGTTGAGGCGAATGAAGTAGAGAAATTCAAGCTGTTGCATAATGTCATTTACGCTTACGCACGTCTGGTAAAATTTGGGAAGGATTGAATCATGCCAATCGCAGCCGTCATCCTGGGGTGGCGAGCGTCGTCGACATGAATGCGCAGATCTGTCCGGGCGGGCAGGTCATCAGCAGCTGGCACGGCATACCGCTGCGGCGAGTCCGACGGCATGCACTTCGATCCCCGCTCCGGGCCGGCGCTCGGACAGCTGCTCGTCGAGCCTTTGCGCCGGCTGGCCGGTGCGCCCGCTGTTGCGAAGAAGTAGTCCCAGCGCAGCCTAGACGCCGGCCGGTACCCGCTCCCGCTCCTGACGCGCCGGCAGCATCGCAGCCGGGACGCTTGCCGGTCGCGCCGCCGTCAGCCACGTCGGCACTCCGCCGACGAGCGTGGCCCGGTAGCCGCCGGGCGTGCGGCTGTATCGCCAGGCGCCACCCGGCAGGTCGCGCTGCTGCACCTCGGTGCCGTTGGTGAGGTCGTCGAGCGCGAACACGGCGAGGTCGGCGACCGCGCCGGGACGGATGACGCCGCGGTCCGGGATGCCGAAAAAGCCGGCCCGGCGTGACGTTACGGCCTGCACGGCTTCCTCGATCCGCAGCAGGCCGGTGTCGCGTACCAGGTGCGCGAGGAAGTACGTGCCGTCACCGGCGCCGCTGAACATCTGGACGTGGGCGCCGGCGTCGCTCGCTCCCGGAAGGGCGTGCGGGGAGCGCGCCATCTCAACGGCGGCGGCGATGTCGATCGGCCGCTGGCGGGTGCGGATGTTGCCCTTGCACGTCAGTGGCGATCAGCCAGTCGGCCATGGCGTCCGACGGGTGCTGCCGGTGCGGGCGACGGCGTCGGCCAGCGACTCGCCGCTGTGCTCACCGCCCATCAGCAGCATGCGCTCCGGCCGGCGGATCGGGACCAGCGTGTAGGTGCAGGCGTCCCAATCGGCCCGGGCCGCCGCCCGCCAGGCCGGGTCGCGCAGCAGGGTGCGCTTGTCGTCATCGCTGCGCGTCACGTACGCGTGCCAGCTCGGCCACGCCGCTCCACATGATCGAGCGCTCGAAGTGCATGTTGACGTGCGACGGGCGCGGGCTGAAGTTCGGCCACAGGTCGGCGCCCTCGGCTCCCAGCCGCGTTATCAGGTCCTCGAGGCTGGGCGCGGCCGTCGCCGCGATCTCCTCGAGCGCGTAGCCGGCGAAGAGCATGCGCACGCCGGTGCCGGCGACCAGCCGCGCATCCGCTGCGAGGTCCTCGTGGAAGAACTCGGGCTGCAGGAAGCGCGGCACGTACTGCAGGATCGCCCCGTGCCGGGCGAGCACGCCGATCAGTGGCCGACAGCTCGGCGTCGTCGGCAAGCCGGCTCGGCACCGGGCGGTTGGCCTTGTCGGTGTCCATCTCCGACGTCGACAGGCCGAGGGCGCCGGCGGCCAGGGCCTCGTCGAGGGCGGCGCACAGCCGGCTCGCGCTCCTGCGCCGTCGCCGCCCGTTCCCACGCGTCGGGACCCATGATCCAGGTGCGCAGCATCTGGTACGGCATGAAACCCACGTAGTTCACGGCGGTCGGGTGGCGCGTGCGGCAGCGAAGTACTCCGGCCAGGTGTCCCAGGCCCACGGGACGGCGAGGTTGAACGCCTCGGCGGGGATGTCCTCGATGAACGCGAACAGGTCGACGAGGTCGTGGATTCGGCCGGCCGGAGCGGTGCCAGGCCTAGCCCGCAGTTCGCCAGCACCATGGTGGTGCACCCGTGCGCGGGCATCGGATCGCAGTCGGCGTCCCACCACACCGCCGGCGTCGAAGTGGGTGTGCGACTCGATGAGCCCCGGCGTCACGTAAGCCCCGTCGGCGTCGATGACGGCCTCGCCGCCCGCATCCAAGCCGGGGGCCGACCTCGACGATCGATGCCGTCGCGGACCCGCACGTCGGCATCCACCGGCGGCGCCCCGGTGCCGTCGACGACCGTGCCACCGCGGACCAGCACGTGACCGGTGCCTGGAAGTTGCGTGAACGATGCACTCATCTGGCGCCTCATCGGTTGACTCGTGACGTGCGGCCCGGTCGCCGCCGCGCCGTCCAATGGGCAGCATCTTCGCAGACCGCGAAATCGGGCGGCAGGCACCCGTCGGCCGTGGCCGTCTGGCCAGGACCTCGATCTCCTGCCACGATGGCGCATGCCCAGACGGCCGGGATTCGTCAATGCCGAAGCGGCGGTCCGCTACGCGCAGGCCTACGACGACACGGTGGCGTCTGCCGGCGTGCCGGTGTGCGCTCTCGTGACATCCCGACCGCATTCGGATCGACGCATGTCCTCGAAGCCGGTGCCGCGGACAAGCCGCCGCTCTTGCTCTTGCATGCCATGTCGTTCAGCGCTGCGTCGTGGGTGCGCAACCTCGCCGGGCTGTCCGAGCACAGGCACGTCGTCGCCGTCGACACGATCGGCGACGTCAACCTGAGCCGGAGCGAGCGAGCCGTGCGCGGCGTCGACGACTACATCCGATGGCTCACCGAAGTCCTGGGCGCGCTGGGAGTGGAGCGGACGGCGGTCGCCGGAAACTCCTACGGCGGCTGGCTTGCCGCCCATTTCGCTCGGTTGCGCCCCGAGCGGGTGTCGCATCTTGTGCTGATCTCGCCCGCCCTCGTCTTCGTGAAGTTCCGCCTGGCCTTCTACCGGCAAGCCATGCGCGCTCCGATCATCCGGTCGCCGGCGAAGGCAGAGAGCTTTGCTCGCTGGTTCGTGACCGATACGGCGTTGCAGAACTCATCGGCGCGACTGTGGGTCGATCAGATGGGCCAAGGGTTGCCGTTCTTTCGCGGGCTGTTGGGTTTTCCCCGTCCCCGTGGGCCATTTACCGACGCCGAATTGGGCTCGTCTCTGCGCCCGTGCTGTCGATCGAAGGCGAAAGGGAGCCGATTCACGACCCGGCGGCCGCCATCGCTCGGGCCGAGGGCCGGCTGCCGTCGGTCACGACGGCACTCTTGCCGGGTACGTCTCATCTTGCTGGTCTCGGAGCAGCCCCGAGCGGGTCAACGAACTCATCCTCAGTCATCTCAGGCGGGACGCGCCGCGGTCCGCGTTGCCTAACACGGCACGAACGCCGACGGCGGCGAGGGGCGCGCGTGGACGAGTCGAGCTAGCTTGGGTCGCATGGCGACGGCGGAGTCCTCGGAGGGCGCGCCGTCGTTTGTAACGCTGTTACGCGAGTGGGGACGGATCGGCTGCATCGGCTTCGGAGGGCCGCCGACCCACATCAGGTTGCTGCGCCGGCTGTGCGTCGAGCAGCGCGGCTGGATGGACGCCGCGCATTTCGAGGACGCCGTCGCCACGTGCAACCTGCTGCCCGGTCCAGCGTCCACGCAGCTGGCCATCTTCTGCGCGTGGCGGCTGCGGAGGTGGCGCGGGGCGCTGGTCGGCGGGGCCGCGTTCATCCTTCCCCCGGGCTGGTAGCCATCCTTGCTCTCTCGGCGCTTTTTCTCGCGTCGGCGCCGCCGCGGTGGGTGCTCGGTGCGGCCGCCGGCGCGGGTGCTGCGATCACGGCGGTGGCCGTACAAGCCGCCAGTTCACTGCTTCCCGACAGCTGGCGTCGGCGGGCGAGTTCGCTGCGGTTCGCCGCCTACCTGATCGCCGGAGGAGTCGCGGCGGCAACGCTCGGGCCCTGGCTCGTTCTCGTCCTGCTGGGCTGCGGTCTGATCGAACTCCTTGCGCGCTTCGACGAGAGTCGGCCGATCGCCGGCAGCGTCTCGGCGCTGCCGATCCTGGCGTCCGGCGCGGCCGCGACGGGAGGTCTGCGTGGCTCTTTGCTGGGTCGCGCTCAAGGTCGGCGCGCTGTCCTACGGCGGCGGGTAGTTCGTCATCCCGCTCATGCAGTCGGACGCGGTGCACCACTACCACTGGATGACCGACGGGCAGTTCCTCAATGCAGTCGCGCTCGGGCAGATCACTCCGGGTCCCGTGGTGCAGACGGTCGCTGTGGTCGGCTATGCCGCTGCCGGAGTGGGCGGGGGCTTGCTGGCGGCACTGATCGCCTTCTCGCCGTCGTTCGCCTTCGTGCTCGGAGGCGCTCGGCACTTCGACGCGATCCGCCGGAATCCCCGGGCCCGGGCCTTCCTTGGCGGTGCGGGACCGGCCGCGATCGGTGCGGATTTTCGGGACCGCCATCCCACTCGCGCGGGCCCTGGATCAGGCATGGCAGTACGGCGTGCTCGCCGCCGCCGCGGTACTGCTGCTGACCCTTCGCCGCGGGGTCGTGGTGACGCTGCTACTCGCCGGACTCACCGGGACGCTCATCGCGATCGCCGGTGGTGCCGCTGCCGCACTGAGAGCCGCGCGTAACGCTGCGTCAGACTGCGTCAGATAGGTCAGACTAGGCCGTCGACGACGTTGCGACAGGTGGGGCACTCGTCGTCGGCCTCAGGTGGGAGCGAAGTCCCGGCCGGGCCAGGTGAGGGTCCGCGTTCCGCAGACGGCAACGCTCTCGTACACGTTGGCGAGCGTGACGGCGTGGTGCAGGCCGGTCGGCGTCATACCGCCGTTGCCGCTGCGTCCTTCAGTGCCGAGGCAATACCGCATAGCGCCATCCCGTTGTTTGGGGGCCTGGTCCCACGAGTGATCGACGTGTGATGCGTCGGCTTGAACGAAATCTGGCTCTGAGGCATCGCCGAAACTGACCAAATCGTCAGATTCTGAGCGCGATTGGCGGCGAATTGTTGATGAGTTGACCGGCGGACCACGTCGAAGAGCAGGCCGGAAGTCCCGCTCGCCGGGTACGCGGCACCTGGAAGCCGGGTGCGCAGAAGCCTTCTCTTAGATCATGAGCGTTGGTGCCTGGACCGGCCTGGGGGTGCTGGCCGCGCTCGTCGGGATCACGGTGTACGACGTCCTGCAGCGCCGGCACGCGATCCTGCGCAACTTCCCGCTCGTCGGCCACCTCCGCTACATCCTGGAGTCGTTCGGCCCGGAGCTGCGCCAGTACATCGTGACGAGCAATCAGGACGAGCGCCCCTTCAACCGCGACCAGCGCCGCTGGGTCTACGCCTCCGCGAAGCGCAAGGACAACCACTTCGGCTTCGGCACCAGCCAGGACGTCGAGCACACCGCGAACTACCTGATCGTCAAACAGTCGGCGTTCCCCCTGCCTCGCCCGCGTCCCGACGAGGACGTCATCCCCTGCGCGAAGGTCGTCGGCGCCGCGCGCGGGCGGCTGGCCTTCCGGCCGGCGAGCGTGGTGAACCTGTCCGCGATGAGTTTCGGGGCGCTCAGCGCCCGGCGACCGAGGGGCTGGAACCGGGGCGCGCGCTCGCCGGTGCCTGCACAACACCGGCGAAGGCGGCATTTCCCGCTATCACCGCGACGGGGCCGACCTGGTCTTCCAGATCGGGACCGGCTACTTCGGCTGTCGCGACCGTCGGGCGCTTCGACCTCCCGCGGCTGGTCGACGCCGTCGCGCGCCCCGGTGCGGGCCATCGAGATCAAGCTGAGCCAGGGGGCGAAGCCGGGCATCGGCGGGATGCTGCCGGCCGCGAAGGTCACAGCCGAGATCGCTGAAGCGCGCGGCGTGCCGGTCGGTCAGGACTGCATCAGCCCGTCCGCCCACACCGCCTTCTGCGACACGGACAGCCTGCTCGACTTCGTCGAGCGGATCGCCGACGCCACCGGACTGCCGGTGGGGATCAAGTCGGCGGTCGGCGACCTCGGCTTCTGGTACGAGCTCACCGCCCTGATGGCCACGACCGGACGAGGCGTGGACTTCGTCACCGTCGACGGCGGCGAGGGCGGTACCGGCGCAGCACCGCTCGTCTTCGCCGACCATGTGGCGTTGCCGTTCAAGATCGCGATGTCGCGGGTCTATCCGATCTTCGTGGACGCCGGCCTGCACGAGTCGGTGGCCTTCGTCGGGGCCGGCAAGCTGGGCTTCCCGGAGACCGCGCTGCTGGCGTTCGCCCTCGGCTGCGACCTGGTCAACGTCGCGCGGGAGGCGATGCTGGCCGTCGGCTGCGTGCAGGCCCAGCGCTGCCACACCGGACGCTGCCCGGCCGGTGTCGCCACCCAGTCCGAGGTGGCTGTCGCGCGGCGTCGACCCGGACCTGAAGGCGCGCCGGCTGGCACTACCTGCTGACCCTGCGCAGCGAGATCCTGACGCTCACCCGGGCCTGCGGCGTCGCGCACCCGGCCTGGTCACCGCCGACATGTTCGAGCTCTTCTCGATGGCCGGTTCGAGACCGAGACCGTGCAGCTGCGCGCCGGATACGAGGAGGACTGGGGCCGGCCGTCCAGGGCCGACCGTGACTCGATCACGGCACTGATGAGAGCGGCCCGGGAGGCCGCCTGAGGTACGGAAAACCTTGCTGGGTCAGGTCTTCTTGTAATTGGCCGTCAGGGTGAGCGCCGCCGTCGGCGCGGTGATGGTGTGGGTCGCTGCCTTCTTGTCCGACCACGACGTGAAAGTGAACTTGTGGCCGTAGAGGTATCTCGGGCGTCGGAGCAGTCACCGTTGCCACGTGACCCATCACCATCGTCACGGTGAAGGGGACGTACTTCGAGACCCCGTCCACGGCGAGGTGCAGGCTCTGGGCCTGGTTGGTCGTGAACTTGACCGCCACCGTTTGCGGCTGGGCCGTCAGGGTTCCCCCGATGGTGTTCGCCGAGCCAGGCACCGTCACGGTCAGCTCGACCGTCAGGTAGGAGGGGTACTGGTGGTCCGGCGCGACGTACGTGCCGCTGGTGACGTCCGGCGATGGTGCCGCCGTCATGCGTGTGACAGTTCGTCGGGGTGTAGCAGTGGTGAATCGACAGGTGCCACGAGTAGTTCGCGGCGGGGATGGCATGACCGGCGGAATCGACTGCGGTTGCTGAGAAATTCAGGCGGTCGTTGACGCGGTACTTCGCCCGCGCCGTGCCCGTCGGACTCTTGATGTCAACTGCAAGCTGGTGATCTTCGTGGCCCCGGCGAAGACCGGCACCGACGCAGACCCCGTGAGACCCTGCGTGTCCATCACCGTCAGCTTCGCGGTGTAGCTGCCCGGGTTCGCGTAGGTGTGCGTTCCGGTGGCCGACGTCGAGGTTGTGCCGTCACCGAAATTCCAGCTGTAGGTGAGCGCTTCGGCCTGCGGGTCGGTGGACGCCGGTGCCGTCGTAGGAGACCGTGAGCGGGGTCGGCCCACTCGTCGGCGTCACCTTCGCGACCGCGGTCGGCGGCTGGCTGCCGGGGACGTAGGACAGCTGGTGGATCTTGCCGCCGTCCATGTCCACGTAGAAGAGGTCGTTGTTGAACGCTGCGGGGCCCTGCACGAGCTGCACCGGGTTGGCGACGTGCCCGAGGCTCGAGGATGTTGGCCGGATCAGGGTTGCCGTTGGCCTTCGGGAGCATCGCCCACAGGCACTGACGGGTGTGGTCGGCGAAGAACAGGGCGTTGTGGAACGACGACGGGTAGCTCGTGCCGTGGTAGAAGGCGATCCCGGAGATCGACGAGCCGCCCGACGGGCACGCGTCGGTCGGTCGTCAGCGTCTTGGCGTGGTTGTAGGTGAAGTACGGCGAGGTCACCGAGTTCGGCGTGTTGTACAGGTTCGTGCACGGTTCAGGCCGACTCCCTTGTAGCCGGGTTCGCGCCGACGCCCTCGTAGCACGGCCAGCCGAAGTTCAGCGCCGCGGTGCTCGTCGTCGGGTCAGGAATGCGGTTGATCTCTTCCGAGCTGCCGCGCCGACGTCGCCGATCCAGAGCTCGTTCGTGCCGGGCGCGTGGTGAACCGGAAGGGGTTGCGGAGGCCGAAGGCGACGATGCGGGCCTTGATCGCGTCGCCGTCTGCCGGCGTAGCGGGTTGCCGGGTGCGCCGCGCGCCGGTTTGGGATCGATGCGGATGACGGTGCCGTTGAGTAGCCGCGGGCCCGTCCGTGCGCAGCACCGACTGCGAGCGCAGCGCGCCGCCCTCGGCGGTCGGCGGGGTCAGCGCGGTGCCGACGCCGCCCGGCGGGTCGCCACAGGGGTTTGCCTTGTCGCCGGGCCGTGAGTTCCGCCGAACTGCCCGTAGTCGAGGCGTTGAAGCTGGCACCTTCGCCGCCGCCGGCGTACAGGTAGCCGTCTTTGCCGAAGATCAGCGGTGCCGATCGAGTGGCTCGGGAACTGCTGGCACCAGCCGTCGACGAGCGGTCTGCTCGTCGTCGCCACGCCGTTCGTGAGGTCGAGCCGTGCCAGCCGCGCCGCTGACCGTGCAGCCGTCGTCGTCGGGCCGGGCGGGGTCGGGCAGGGGTCGTTCCAGATCGGCGCGGTCCCGCCGAGCGGGGCGTCACGCGCGTAGAGCACGTAGATGTGCTGATCCGTCGGGTAGTTCGGGGGGATGGCCAGACCCAGCAGGCCGCGGTCCCAGTAGTCGTCGACCTCGGTGCTCAGATCGGCGACGAGGGTCGGGCTCGGGTCCGGAGAAGTTCTTGAACGAGCAGATCTGGCCGTTCTTCTCGGCGACGAGGATCGAACCGTCAGGGGCGAATTCGATGCTGCGTCGGCGTGGTCAACCCCGACATCACCACGCTGTCGGAAAAGCCGGACGGCAGAGCGGCGTGCGCGTTCTGGGCGCCTTGAATGAGGCCGACCAGAATCGCGGCAGCGAGCAGGACGAGTGCCATCGCACTGCTGATGAAACCGGCGCGGATTGGACGCCAGGCGATGCTGCCATAGCTGTGTACCCCCAAGTCGTCGCCGATGCTAGAGCGCCGTCACGCTGCGTGTTGCCGTAGTTGCGGAATTCTTCGCTACAAAGGACGGGTCGTTAGTCCGAATGGTAACGCTTAGTGCATGACGTTGCGGCAGCGCGTAGTCGGGCAAGACGCGAGGCGGCGGTCTGTGCGACGCCGATATGCGGTGCCATTCGTCCCTACCCGAGCCGGGCACCACCGCCCTAGCGTCAAAAGCGCATCGAGGATCACAGTGATGGGGGCGCCATCGTGGCCAGCAAGGCGGTCGCCGTCGAAGCGCATATGCGAGCCGTCGGACGCCTTCAGCTGGTACATGGAACGCGATCCGTTGCTGCGCTCGACCGTCGTCGCCGTCGGTTTCCTCGATCAGCGCTCCGGACCGCGAAGCGCTACGGGCGTTGGTCGAGCGGGCGAGCCGCATCGTCGCCGGGCATGCACCACGTCGTGCGAGGTCCCGCCGCTGCGGCTCGCCACGCCGCGCTGGACCCGTACCGACGAGGTCGACCTCGACTGGCACCTGCGCTGGGTCGACGGCACCTGCCGCCGGGTGATGCCAACGCGGTCATCAACGTCGCCCGAGTGAAGGCGACGACGGCGTTCGATCCGGCCCGTCCGCTATGGGAAATCACCGTGGTCGAAGGACTTCGCGGGGGAGCCGCGGGGTTCATCTGGAAGTTCCACCACGCCATCACCGACGGCATCGGCGGGATGCAGCTCGCGTTCGAGATGTTCGATCTCGAACGTCGGCGGAGCCTCGCGCCCGGCGCCCCTGACCTCCCGCCCGAGCATCTCGACGGCACCCGACTCGCGTGGGACGCGGTGGCGTACGACGTCGGCCGGCTGTTCGCGCGGCACGGGCGATGCCGGCCGCGACGTGACGAACGGCCCGCACACCGTCCGTCATCCCGAGGGCGAGCGCCGTCGGACGTGCTTGCGGCGACGCGCTCGATCGCCAAGACCGTGGAGCCGTACGACGACACGATGTCGCCGCTCATGCGGGAGCGCCACCTCGGTCGCGAGCTCGACGTTCTCGAGGTCCCGCTGAGCGCCATGCGCAAGGCAGCCGCCGCCGCGGACGGCCACGTGAACGACGCCTTTCTGGCCGCCGTCACGGGAGGTCTGCGGATCTACCACCAGCGCCACGGCGCACGAGATCAACCGGCTGCGCGTGACGATGCCGATCAGCATCCGTACGGAGTCGGACGGTCCGGGCGGCAACCGCATCACGCTCGCCCGCTTCCGGGTTCCCGCCGGATTGCCCGATCCCGCTCGAGCGGATGCGCGCGATGCGAGCGGCTCACCGACGCGTGGCGCGCCGAACCGTCACTCGGCGATGACGCAGGGGATCGCGACCGGGCTCAACCTGCTGCCGGCGTCGTTCCTCGGCGGCATGCTCAAGCACGTCGACTTCCTGGCGAGCAACGTGCCCGGCTTTCCGATGCCGGTCTATCTGGCCGGCGGCGCGGCTGGTCGCGTACTACCCGTTCGGTCCGACCATCGGATCGCGGCCGTCAACGTGACGCTGATGTCCTACATGGACACCTGCTGCGTCGGCATCAACGCCGACACCGGCGCCATTCCCGACATCGGCGAATTCATGGTGTGCCTGCGCGACGGATTCCGCGAAGTGCTCGCCGTCGGGCGGAGCGACGAGTCGGCGAGTCCGGCTGCCGCTGCACGACGAGCCACGCCGCCGCGCCCGACGCCGACCAAAGCGGCGCGAGGCCAAGCCACGTCAGCTCCGCCGCGGCCCGTACAGAGGGAAGGAGGGGAAGCGCCATGGAGGTGATGAGCCCGCTCGATTCGGCCTTCCTGCGCATGGAGACGGCCAACACCTCGCTGCACATCGCCTCGCTCGCGATCTTCGAGGGCCCGGCGCCGACGTACGACGAGCTCTTCGAGATCTTCGCGCGCAAGCTCGCCGACCTGCCGCGCTACCGCCAGCGGGTGCGCGAGGTTCCGCTCTGGCTGGGGCGCCCGGTCTGGGTCGAGGATCCGAATCTCAACCTGCACTACCACCTACGCCACACCGTCCTTCCGCGTCCGGGCGGCGACGACGAGCTGCGCACGCTGATGGGCCGGCTGATGTCGACCCAGCTCGATCGCTCCCGCCCGCTCTGGGAGGAGTGGCTTGTCGAGGGTCTCGCCGGCGGCCGCTGGGCGCTGGTCGGCAAGGTGCATCACTGCATGGTCGACGGGGTCGCCGGCACCGACATCCTGAGCAAGCTCCTCGACTCGGAGCGCGGCGCCCAAGAGGGAGCCGTGCTTCGGTCAGCCGATCCCGGACGTGACCTCCGAACCGGGCCCGGCGCGTTTGCTCGCTTCAGCGCTGACGAGTCTTCCGCACCGGCCGGTGAACGGCTTCCGCGCTGCCGTGAGCGCGGTCTCCCAGCCGCAGCGCACGCTGGACAGCGCCCAGCGTGCTGGCGCGCGGCGCGCTGACCTGGACCCGGCTGGCCAAGCCCGCCGAATCCTCCTCGCTGACCGGCTCACTCGGCCGGGCTCGGGCGTGGGACTTCACCCATACGACGTTCGACGACATCAAGGCCGTGCGCGCGGCTTACGGCGGATCGTTCAACGACGTGGTCGTCACCGCGATCACCCGTGGCTTTCGTGACCTCCTGGTCGAGCGCGGTGAGCGTCCCGGTGCGCATGCCGTACGCACGCTGATCCCGGTATCGGTGCGCGGTGGAAGCGAAGGTGTCGCCAACGAGGTCTCGGCGATGATCGCCGACCTTCCCGTGGACGCGGCCGATCCCGTCGCGCGCTATCAGGCCGTCTGCGAGCAGATGGCGCGGCTCAAGGAGTCCGGCGAGATCGAACTCGGAGAGCTCCTCGCCGGGGCAGGCGGCTGGACGTCACCACTGTTGCTGGCGATCGGTCTCAAGAGCGTTTTCCGCTTGCCCCATCGGCATCTGGTCACCGTCGCGACGAACGTGCCGGGCCCGCGCCAGCCGCTTTACGCGGCGGGTCGGCGGCTCGTCGAGCTCTATCCGTTCGTGCCGATCGCCGACCGGATTCGGATCGGGGTGGCGATGACGTCCTACGACCGGGTGCTGACGTTCGGCATCACCGCGGATGCAGCCAGCACTCCCGATCTGCCGGTGCTCACGGCAGGGATCTCGGAGGGGATGAGGGAGCTGGTCGAGGCGGCGCACGGGGTCAATCCGCTGGACAAGCGCAAGCGGGTCAGCGCTCAGACCGCCTGAGGCTCCACGGACGGGTCGCGCCTCGCTCCGCGCGCCGACGTCTCGTTCACGGGATCGGGAAATCCCCACAGGCCCATGAAGAAAACCTACGTGATCCGGACCGCGACGAGGGCGACGTCGTCCTCCGCGCCGGCCAGCGGACGGAGGTCGCACCAGCTGCTCGCAGAGCTCCGGGAGCGGCAGTCCGGCCAGGCTGGACGGGCGGCCTCGGTGAGCTGGCGCAGGCCGATCTCCAGACGGCTGCAGGCGACCCTCGACCAGGCCGTCGGTGAAGAGCAGCACGGTGGATCCGGGCGGCAGGTCCACCTCGTGATCGGTGCGCGGCGCGCTCGCGCCGAGCCCAAGCAGGAGATCAGCGGGGGTTTCCAGGAGCCGCACGCGCCCGTCGGGCTGCGATGAGCACCGGCGGCGGGTGGCCCGCGTTCGACCAGCGCAGCCGGCGCCCGCCGCCGGGGTCCGTCGTCCAGCACCTGGGCGACGACCGCGGTCGCCGTCGTGTTGACTCCGAGCGCCTCCGCGGCGTGGTCGACCCGGCTGAGGACGGCGCCCGGCGACTCGCCGCGGTCGACCGCGATGGCCCGCACCAGCGTGCGCAGCTGTCCCATGAGCGCGGCCGCTTCGGTGTCGTGGCCCATCACGTCGCCGATGACGAGCGTGGTGATGCCCTCGACGGCGTCTGGAACGCGTCATACCAGTCGCCGCCGACCTGGGCGCCGTCGAGGGCCGGCGACGTAGTCGCTGGCCAGCTCGCAGCCCGGCGGCTTCGGCACGTCCGAGGTGAGCAGGCTGCGCTGCAAGCGTTTCGGCCATCGACTTCGAGCGGCCGTAGAGCCGGGCGTTGTCGAGCACGAGGCCGGCGCGGCGCGCCACCTCGCGGGCGGACGTCCATCTCCATCCTCGGTGGGCATGCCGCGCTCGGACCGAGTTGTAGAAGCTGATGACGCCGAGCGTGCGGTCACGGCCAGGATCGGCAGCGCCGGTGACGACGCCGGGGTCGAGTTCGCGCAGCGCCTCCACCGAGGCTCACCGGCGAGGCGGCCGTGGAAGGCCTCGGCTGTCGAGCTGGAAGAGCGGGCCGTCCTCGGCGGTGACACCTCGCGGATGATCGCCGGGTCGGCACGTCAGCGACTCGCGACGGGCGTCGGTGTAGCGGTCGAGCAGCGCCTGCTGGGCGGCGTCGCGGTGGAAGCTGGCGATGTCCTCGACCCGTCCGTCGTCGTCGAGCAGCGTCACCATCGACCCAGTCGCCGACGTGCGGAACGAGCAGCCGCGCCAGCCGCTTGCGCGGCCTCGCTCGGCGTCCATCGTCGGGCCGAGCTCGTCGGCCACCGACGCCAGGAACTGCCTGCTGGGCCCGGGCGCCGCTCGACCCGGTCGAGGTTCTGGGCGCTGTCGATCGCCGACGCGATGCGGGAGGCGATGTCCTCGATCAGGACGAGGTCGGGCGCCGGACGGTGCGTTGCCGTCGAGTCCCGACCAGCCCGATGAAGCCGAGGGCTTCGCCGTGCGCGACGAGCGGGACGGCGAGCGACGCCGGTCGCTCTCGTGGCCAGCAGTCGGGCCCGCATCTGCGGGATCGTGGTGGCCCGGTTGACGACCGTCTCGTCGAGGTCGCCGATGATCTGGATCCGCCCGCTCGCGACGGCGCGGCCGACGCCCGTCTCGGGTCGTCGCCGAGCGGCAGGGCCTCGAAGAGCTGGCGCAGCTGCTCCTGCTGCACCGGGTCGGTGTGCAGGAGGTCGACCAGCCGAAGGGGCGCGTCTGCCGACTCGCGCAGGTAGATCATCGCCGAGGTCGCGAGCTGCGGGACGAGCAGCGCCAGCCCTTCGCTGACCGTCTCGGCGACGCGGCGGCGCTGCACCAGAGCGTCTTGCCGGCGTTGGCCAGCAGCTCGAGGCGCTCGCGGCGGCGTTCGGCCTCGTTCTGCGCCTCGCGGCGGGCCGTCACGTCGGAGACGAGGACCGCGATCCCGTTCGCCACCGGCTGAACCGAGACCTCGAGCCACCCGCCGATCCGCTCGGCACGCAGCTCGACGCGGGCCGGACCTTGGCGCCGCCATCACGCTGCGCAGCAGGCCGGCGACTGACGGGTTGGCCAAGCCCGGGCACCAGATCCCAGATCGGGGTGCCGACCGGTTCGCGGCGCTGGGCCACCAGCACCCGGGCGGCCTGGTTGACGTAGCGGACCGTCCAGTCGGAGTCGACGATCGCGTACGCCGTCGCCATCGTGTCGAGCGCCCGGGCGGCCTGCTCGCGGTCGTCGTGCACGCCGGAGGAGTCGAAGACCACGCCGACCATGCGCGATGCCCGGCCGCTCGCGTCGTCGAGCGACCCGGCCCCGGGTGGTCAGCCAGCGGGTCGCACCGGCCTCGTCGATGATCCGGAAGTCGACGCGCAGGTCGCCGCGGCGTGGCGATAGCGCGCTTCGGTGGCCCGCTGGACCGTGGTGCGGTCGGCCGGAAGGATGCCGCGGATGAAGCTGTCGACGGTCGGGTGTACCTGCGGGCCGACCGCCATCAGCATGGCGCATGCGCTCGTCCCACAGCAGCTCACCGGTGACCAGGTCCCAGTCGAAGGCACCGATGGCCGCCGCATCGACGGCGAGTTCCAGACGCAGCAGGGCGGTCTGGGCGTCGTCCAGCGGGCCTAGCCAGGGGTGAGTCGCGTCCGACGCTGACCTGCTCGGCGGGCACGGGACGGCGTGATGAGGGCATCTCAGAACGCCTCCATCTACCCAGCTCAGGCGCCCGCCGGACAGGTCAGCACTCTTTCACAATGCACGACCTCGGGCGGGCCCGTTGTCGCCCGAATGGGGAGAAGTATTGCCGGGCACGCTCGAGTTAGTGCGCGGAAATGAAGTAACTGCTCCTGGCGGTTAGCGTGACTAGAATGACGGACATCTTCGCCGTCCTGCGGCCTTCCGGCGCGGGGGTGGCTGCGCCGCCTTGCCACCTACTGCTGGCGGTATCGCGGCTCGGTGCTGCTCGCGTTCGGCGCCGCGCTCGCCGGGATGGCGGTCCAGGCGGGCGTGCCGCTGGTCGAGCGGCTCGTCGTCGACCAGGCCGTGCTGAAGGCGACCCAGCCGCTGCTTCCGTGGGTGCTCGTGCTGGTCGGCGCCGGCTTGCGCGATTCGGCTTCAGCTTCGTCCGTCGCTACGTGGGTGGCCGGCTCTCCCTGGACGTGCAGCACGACCTGCGCACCGAAGTGTTCGGCGCGCTGCACCGGCTCGACGGCGCCAGCCAGGACGAGCTCAACACCGGCCAGGTCGTCAGCCGCTCCATCTCCGACATCACGCTGGTGCAGGGGCTGCTGTCGTTCCTGCCGATGATGAGCGGCAACGTCCTGCTCTTCGTCATCTCGCTGGTCATCATGCTGGTGCTCTCGCCGCTGCTCACCCTGGTCGCGCATCGCCGTCGGGCCCGCGCTCTGGTTCGTCGCGATCCGCAGCCGGCGCCGGCTCTTTCCCGGCCACCTGGGCGGCCCAGCAGCAGGCCGGTGACCTCGCGGGCGTCGTCGAAGCGGCCGTCACCGGGGTGCGCGTCGTCAAGGGTTTCGGCCAGGAGGATCGCGAGCTCGGCCGGCTCGAGGGCGCCGCCAGGAAGCTCTTCGCGCTGCGGCTTCGGGCGGTGCGGCTGACCGCCCGCTACAACCCCGCGCTGCAGGCGGTGCCCGCCATCGGGCAGGTCGGCGTGCTGCTGTTCGGTGGCTGGCTCGCGGCGCACGGCGAGATCACGCTCGGTACCTTCCTCGCCTTCTCGACCTACGTCGGCCCAGCTGGTCGGGCCGGTCCGGATGCTCGCCGCGTTGCTC
>CAVTGZ010000002.1:0-637500 GCA_963734445.1 uncultured Acidobacteriota bacterium
GTCGCATAGCGCATGTGTTTCATGGCGATGCGCAGCGCGTGCCGCGCCTCGGGCGAGAGCGAGCGAAAATGTCGCCCGCGCTTGCGCAGCTTCCGGTCAAGCCGGTCGAGACTCTGGGCGGCGAACCTGACGACCGGCGCGTCGAGCGCGCTGACATGGTCCTCGGCGTCCCGCCATTCCCGCCTTGCAACGAAGCCTCTCCAGAGAGAGAGCCAATCGCGTCGCCGCCTGGCTGTCGGCGAGTTGCTTCACCGCGTCGCGAGCGGCCTCGGCTTTCGCTCGCGTCGCGCGGAGCAGCCTGTCGAAGCCGGGCTCGCCGGCGAAGACTCGAAATGGGACCGGCCAGAAGCGTCTCCACCAGCAAATCCCAATCACGCGCCTCCCCCAGGACTGCGGCGATCCGCTTCAACTCGGCCCGCAAAGCGTCAAACCCGACACAGGGGCAAAGACGGTTGAACAGTCCTAGCGCGGACCGCAACCTGCGCATGGCGACGCGCATCTGATGCACCGCTTCGACCGCGTCGCCGATCTCGAGCGCGGGCAGGTTGCCGAGGAACTGGGCCAGGCAATTGCGCAAAATCACCGCGATGGCCCCGTCGATCGGCAGGTCGGGAGGGATGGCGGGCGATTGCGCGCGGGCCGGCTCAGGCGGCGACGTCGACAAGAGTTGCGCCGCCCGCTCGGCCTTGCTGCGGACGCATAGTCTGACGGGGAGCGCGTCGGCCAAAGCCGCGCCAAGCGCAAACAGCGCCGCGGGCTCGCCCGACTTCGAGCTCGAGTTCGATTTCGCGCGTCGGCTCGCGCCGCTGGCCTGCGAACAGAAAGCCGTGATCGAATGCGACCTCGACGGCGGCGCCGTCAACCGTCACCATCCGCGTCGCCCGGCGAATGTTCGAGCCGAATTTCGGCTTGAGCGCCTTCTCTCCGACGATCGTCTTGATCGCGCCCGCGATCTCCCGGTTGAACAAGGCGGGATCCGGCTCCTGGGATGGCGATGGCGTCTCGACCTCGTCGCGGTCGAAAAGGCCGCGGTCCGGCGCCTCCCTCTTCAGTCCAATGACATAGGCCCCATCCACGCGCCGAACCCGCAGCGCCACTCTCTTCCGACTCAATTCTCCGTCGTCAGTGTCGAAATATGTGCTCCTCAACCGCCGCCAGGCGGGCGGGTCCGCCCCGCCGCCCAAGAGCGGCAGAGCGAGCGCAGCTCTGAAAGTTTTGGGATCGGCGACGAATTTCAGCTCTCGTTCCGCTCCCGCGCGCTCTTCGACCCGCTTCATCGTCCGCCTTTTGATGCGTCTCGCGCGTCGTCAGCGCCTGAACGCCACCGCCCGGATGGCGTCCAACTCTAGGCGATTGACGCTCGGGGCGCTTGAGCCAAATCAAAGGCGCCGCAGTCTCCGGTTCCGGTGATCACGATCGCGTTGTGCTGGTTTCGAGCAGGCAATGGCCCGACAAGAAACTTGTTGACAGTCGTGCACAATCGTAGTTGCAATGTGAACAGGCGTTATGTCGAGAGCGATTGTTCGATGTCATTCAGAGATGCGATGTTGCACGACGGCGCCGTCGGAGTCTGCCTCGGAGAAATATCGGCGGAAGGAGCGGCTTCGCAGATCGCGGCGCTTTTCACCCCGACATCGGCGCCAGCGCCGGGCGCGGAAAATCGCGTGCTTTTGCAAGATGCAATTCGTGCGACGACGGGTCTCGGACGAGTCGAGGCGCGGCCCGATCAGCTTTCCGTCGAGTTTTCGTCCGCATTCCCTTTGGATCTGTCCAAAGCGAGCGACGAAATAACGCCGCACGCTGAAGGCGAGCCGACCTTCCTTGGCGATCTGAACATCGCGATCTCCGGCGCCGCCTTCTCCGACCTCATTTTCAGCCTGTCGATGGCGGATACCGACAACGAGAACGGCCCCAGCCTGACCATTTCAGCCTACGACGGATCGACCGAAATCGGGTCCGCGTCCCTGACCGGCCTCCGCTCCGATCAGGAGACCACGTTTGCAATCGTCGCAAGGTCGGGAGTGTTGACTCGCGTTGAATTGCGTTCGTCGACAGGAATCAGAGCGGCCAGGAATTTTCAGGTTTCAGGGATCGGCTCCCGCAAGAGAGCCGCCGGCGCTGGTCATCGCGGCGCCGCCCCGCACGCTCGCCAGCCTGCGCAAAGCGATTCACGCCGACGTGAAAGCCCGCGACTCCTCCTTTGTCTACAAAGGCAGCCCGGGAGACGAGCAGGCGGAAGGCGGATGAAGCCAAAGACGTAGGGCGCCGCGCGGGGCGACTTCAATCGGGCCTTTGCGCTGCGCTTCGAGCGGGCCATACTCCTCTCCTCGCGAGCCTCGGCGCCCTTGAACGCGCGCCGCGTCCGGGGGACACTCGCGCCGGCCGATCCTCTCTGCAAACCGCGGGCTCTGCATGGATAATCTATGGCGCCCGGTTCGCGACCAGCTCCGCGCTTACAGGGCCCAGATCCGCTTCTGTTTGCGGATGACGGTCGCCGGCCTCCTGGCTCTCGCTGTCGTCGAGCCTTTCCCCTTTCCGTTACACGGATTGTGGACGGTGCTGACGGCCGTTGTCGTCACCCAGGCGAGCGTCGGCGGATCGCTTCGAGCGACGATCGAATACATGATCGGGACTTCTCGGCGGGGCCATCTACGCCGCGGCGCTCGGCGTGCTCATTCCCCACACGACCGCGGCTGCGCAGGCTCTCGTTCTCGCGCTTGCGATCGCCCCGTTGGCGCTTGCGGCGGCGATCAATCCGAGCTTTCGCGTCGCGGGCTCGATCTCCAGCGTGCAGAGCGACCAGAGGGTGGGCGTCTCTTCGACTGCTCCAGGCGGTTCAGCGTTGACTTGCCTGCAACGGGAGCGCAATCGACGCGGCGCGCCTTCAACTTGCTCGCCAGCACTGCAAAAAGCGGATCGCGCCGCAAGGCGTCGGGATCGTTGAGATCCCCATAGCCCAGCGCCAACCCAAAAATCCGTCGCCCCACCAGCGTGGCGAGCGAATGTTCGATCAGAGCAAAATCGCGCCGGTCGATGAAACAACCCGCCGCGCGCCAAGACAAGCTTCACCGCTTTGTCCGTCCTACCCAAGAGCAATGCCCCCGGACGTCATCGTCCGCCGTCAAAACTCGCGACCACCCTTCGCTCTTCGACGGGTGCAAAATCAAACAGCGCCGTGTTACACTCTGTCTGCATCGGGGATTTCCCGCCGTCCGCGTAAATGTTTGTCGCAAAACAAGTTTCGCAAATTCGCAGCCCCGATGCACCCTTTCGTGAGAAATGCGGGCTAATTCAAGACTCGCCACCGTTGCGACTCGGGCGAAGGCGATGCTGAAATTCGAACTCGTTCGGCTGCTCGCCGTCGCTGGTTTCGGCTTTGCAGTCCCGTTCGGACTCTACAAGCTCAGCCGGCAGACCGGCCTGACGGTCCTTCTGGTCTCGGCCGCGGCCTTGGGCCTCGGTTACGGCGCGCTGAAAGCCGACAATCCCTGGAACGGCGACGGGCTTTTCAGCAACCTGCTTTTCATGGCGGCGAGCGCGCTGGTTGTGGCGGCCTATGTCGGGCTCAGCGTCGGCGCAGCCAAGGCCGTCGCGCGGCTCTTGTAGCCGCGCTCGCTGAGCGCGGCTGACGCGGCCAGCGGCCGCGTCTACAGAGCGGCGCCTTTCGGCTTCTTCTTCACTCGCTTGGCCGCAGCCGCGCGCCGCGCGGCTTCGAGCCCCAGCGCCGCCCAATGTCGCAACGCTTCGGCTCGTCATAGGCTTCGGACGGAAGGCGCCAGAAAGACGTCGTCATCGGCTTGCCCCTGGCGTTGTAGACGAAGGGGGAAGAGCCCGGCCCCGGAAAAGGCCGCTTCAGTCTCCAAGTCGACCTTGAGAAAGACCTCGCCGCCCGATTCGATCGCAAAACACAGGCCGTCGGCGTAGACACCCGCGCCGCCGAACATGCGCTTGACCTCGACCGCGCCGAACGGTCCGAACAGCTCCTTGAGGCCGTCGGCGTTCACGCCGGCGCGCTGAGCGCTTCGGGGCTCGCGGGCGTGATGGCGACGCTCTCGCCGCAGCCGCAGGCCGAGGTCTCGTTGGGATTGGAGAAGGAGAAGCTCGCCGACAGGCGGTCGACCTTGAAGTCCATCTGCGCGCCGAGCAGAAAGAGCACCGCCTTGGGGTCGATCAGCAGCCTAACGCCCTTGTCCTCGACGATCTCGTCCAGGGGAGAAACGGTCTCGGCCAATTCCATGGTGTAGGACATGCCGGCGCAGCCGCCGTTCCTCACCCCAACTCTTACGCCCGCGATCGGCTTGCTGGCGGCGTCGGTCAGCTCCCGAACGCGGGCCGCCGCCGCGTCGGTCAAAGTCATCACCTGTCGTCGCAAGAGTCTGGAAACCATGTCGTTCTCCGTCAACCGGGGTCAAGGTCCGGCGCCGTTCTTTCATATAGCATCGGCTCCGCCGGTTTGACAGGCCGGCGGATCCGGTTTGCACACGGGGGACCGACATGAGGCGTGGTGGAGGCGGGTTATCACCCTATTCTTGACCAGCAGTCGCCCTGCGGGACGCCGACAGATGCTTGTCATCGCCGGAGACGATTTGTTAGACGACGCGCCTTCGTTCGCGCCCAGCGCGCGAAGCTCGCACGTGCGGTCATGGCGGAATTGGTAGACGCGCTAGCTTGAGGTGCTAGTTCTTTAACCGGAGTGGAGGTTCGAGTCCTCTTGACCGCACCATTACCGAAAAGCTCCCTTGAAAGCATTGGGTTCGAGTCCTAAATCCCCCACCCTGAGACGAGGTGGGGGAGGATTTGTTCAAGTCCTGTTCTCCAACGGAAAACCGATCGCGGTCAGTCCTCGTCGTCGAACAGCGGAATGACCTCGCCGGACGCGCCGCCCTTCGCGGCTGCGGCGAGCGCCGCCTCCTGGCGCTCGACGGCTTGCGTGTAGAGCGAGGGCATGGCGTCGGTCGTCCAGCCGCCAAAGTACGCCCTCAGCTGAGCGAAATTCGCCCCGGCCTTGGCTAGGCGGGTCGCCGCCCGCTTGCGGAGGCCGTGCGCCGAGCCGGGGCAGCCGGCCGCGCTGCAAGCTTCGCGAAACCAGTTCCCCAGGCTCTCCTTGGTCATCGGCCGGCCCTGTTCGGTTTCGACACCTTCATCTGTTTATTCCGCCGCCGCGCGAGATTGAACGCATAGCGCACCACGCGTTCGGTTGCGGCGCGCGTGATGCGAATCGGCGTCACGCGCCCGTCGGCAATCTCGCTCGTCTCGCCGGTGTACGCGTCCTCGGTGTTTTCGCGGATGACGACGTAATCGACTTTGCCGGGCTCCCAGACCTGCTTCAATTCGCCGTGAATCTTGTGCTTGACGCCCGGATAAAGTTTCACCGGGCGGACGTTCGCATAGAGATTGAGCTTGCGTCGATTCAGTATTACCTGCGCGAACCCGGCGAGTTGTGGTTCGGGATAAGGCTTGCCGGGTTTGGTGAAGACGGTCTTCCCGCCAACCTCATGTCCGACCGCGCCGAGAATAATCGCATCGGCGGCTTCGCATTTTTCGAATGAGCCTTCGGGCCATTCTATCTCGTGCTCGGCATAGTAGTGGCCGCCGCAGGGAATCTCTTCAATTTGGAAATCGATTTGGAAAAGTTGGCCCGCCGTACGTAAGACGCGCAGAGCTTCTGCTAAAACTTCCGTGCCGATGCCATCACCGGGCAGGGCTACGATTGAATAGGATTGTTTCATGACTTGTAGACGGAACGATGACTATAAAGGAGGAAAACAAAAATCGACAAACGCGGTCTTTGCGATTGCTTTGCGTCTTGGCGCCTTTGCGAGAGATCTATTCGCCCATCTGAGTTCACGCAAAGACGCAAAGACGCAAAATACCGCAAAGTCTTTTTCCTCCTATGTGTCCTCTGTGGTAAATACTCATGTCGTGCTTACCGCTGAGATCATCGCCATCGGCTCCGAACTCTTATCACCGAGCAAGACTGACACCAACAGTCTCTGGCTCACCGATCAACTTAATCGCATCGGCATCGACGTGAAACTCAAGACCATCGTGGGCGATGATGATGCGCGTTTGGAAGAAGTGATCAAGGATGCCGTGAAGCGTTCGCGTGTCGTGATCACTACCGGCGGCCTCGGTCCCACCGAAGATGATATTACGCGCAAAGTTGCGGCGCGCGCTTTAGGGAAACGTTTGTCGCTCGATGAAAAGGTTCTGGAGGAGATTCGTCAGCGCTTCCTGAGTTACGGGATGAAGATGCCAGAACGAAACTCTCGCCAGGCGATGGTGATTGCCGGGGCCCACGTATTATCGAATCCGAATGGCTCAGCGCCGGGTTTGTATCTTGAGCACGAGGGCTGTGCGATCGCGCTCTTGCCGGGACCGCCGCGCGAGATGAAGCCGATGTTCGAAAATCACGTGCTGCCGCGCATCGGAAACCTGGCCGGCGAGACGCGCTTCGCGACGCGCGTTTTGCGCGTGGCCGGGATGGGCGAGTCCGCAGTGGACGAGAAGATCGCACCGATTTACACGAAGTACGAAAATCCCCAGACTACGATTCTTTTCAACAGCAGCGAGATCGAAATCCATCTGCGCGCGCACGGACGCACCGAAGCCGACGCCGAACGTCTGCTCGACGATTTGTCTCTAAAGATTGAAAACGAACTTGGCAATGCGGTCTTCTCGTTTCGCGGCGAGACGATGGAAGAAGTGGTCGGGCGGCGTCTGGCGATGACTGAATTCACTTTGGCGGTGGCCGAGAGCTGTACCGGCGGGCTGATTGCGCAGCGCCTGACAAACGTGCCTGGCTCGTCAAAATATTTCGTCGAAGGTCTGGTGACCTATTCGAATGACTCAAAGGTTCGATTACTTGGCGTCGACAAGAAATTAATTAAAGAATTCGGCGCCGTCAGCCAGCAAGTGGCGCGCGACATGGCGCGCGGAGTTCGTCACAAAGCGAAGGCTGATTTTGGCCTGGCAGTTACGGGGATCGCGGGCCCGGGCGGCGGGACGGAAGAGAAGCCCGTGGGCCTGGTCTACATCGCGCTCGCCGACGATGCCCACACCGAGCATAGGAGGCTGATGATTCCCGGTGACCGCGAACTTGTGCGGTGGCGCGCTTCGCAGGCGGCGTTGGATATGTTGAGAAGAAGATTGATTTGAGATGAATGACCGGAGGCCATTCAATTTTGTCGCGGGATGACCTTTGTTTCACTCGAGGACGTATTTGAGCAAGCGGGATCAATTCCGCTGACTGTGATCGTTGCCCTGACGGTTCTGCCCTCGAGTTTTGTGGTTTCTACCTTGATCAAAGTTGTACCTTGACCTTCGATTATTTTTCCGTCGCTGACGGTCCAGGTATACGTTGGGCTTATCAAAGCCCACGCCGACAGCTGCGGTAAAAGTGAGCGTCGTTCCCTCCTCGACCCGATCCGGGGACGCAACCATAACGGTTGGACACAGAATGCAAATGATTCGCGACTCCATAAAAACGGAATCGGTGTAATATCCTGCACACAACTCCTGATCCTTTCGTTCAGCCATATAGACGATCCGATCGACTCTTCCGTCGTTGGTAAGGACCATAAGTCCATCTTCGTTATCGACATAAGCGTAGAGCTTTTCTTTGAGCAGTTGAAATTCTTCGAAGTGGGCAAATCTTTGTCCTTTTAGGCTGAGGTCGCTTAGCTGCAGCTGCAGTTTCGGCGTCACAGCTACTCGCACGACGGTGTCGCGGGGCAGCTTCTGCAAACAGGCATCGAAACTGTCTTGTGTAGTAATTGCAATGACTACGGATTCGTCTTTGAGATCATAGTGCAGGCCGTGCCAGTCACGTTCGGTAGGTTTCCCGAGAACCCGCTCAACATCAGCGACAGTTGAATGCAACGGCACAATCCCGCGCCACGGCTTGGCGTTAATCTGCAGTCCTGACATGTGCAGAGCTGCTGCAACCAGAATGAATTTGAGTGCAAGGCTCATTTCGCGACCAACGGAAATTGCGTTGGGTATTGAACAGACTCAACGGCGAGATCGACATCGAGAGCAGGCCAATAAAGGTGGTGGTCGTTCAGGAGTTCAACTTTGTGAATTGCATCGACACTGGCCTGCTTGAACCAGGGGAAGTTCTCGAAAGACAGAAAATACTCCTTTTGATGAAGCAGGAGCCAAATTCCATTTTGGGAGATTTGGGTTACTTCAACCTCCGAAGTGTCTGTGCCAAGCGTCTCTGATTTCATCTTCGTGTTCCTCGATCAATCGCCGCGCGGTCTGAAGGTCTGGCCCGCGTAAGCCATAATTGTCCGCCAATTCGATCTCAGGTTCAATCCAAAACTTTGCCTCACCGTGAGAGCAGTACACGTGAACATGAATGCGCGGCTCTTCGCGGGAGAAGAAGAAGAATCGGAAGCCTAACTCGCGGAAGATCGTCGGGCTCATGCGCCGCGAGTCTAACCGTCGTTGGCTGCCACAACAACCTGATCCGGTTGCAAATGCTTTTACAAACGTCGCAAACCGTTGTCGTGTTCGGGGACTTGCTCGCTTATCCCGCTCGCTATCGCTCGCGGTTCTGTAACTGGTACACCCAAATGTCGATGCGCTGAAATGACGTTCGGGCGTGCATAACCGGCGAGAGCAACTCATTAGCGCCTCCACTTCTCAATTCAGGAAACAGCTTTGCCGGCGTTGAGTCTTCGTGCTCGACGAAGACCAGGTACTCGACTCGTTTCTCTTTCAGAAAAGCCAGAAATGCTGACCGATCTCGCGGCGCGTCCGAAGAAGTGAGAAACATCTCCGCCGGCAAACCGCTCATAACTGTGACCGTGCCTTCGTCGCTGAAGATATGCGCCGGCGAATTTGGATCAATGTGTTCGCGCAGGTAATCGGCGACGGCGCGCTGCCTGGCGGTGGCATTCACAAATCCAACTGCGCCTCCCAATTCAATTGCCGCTTCGGTGGCGCAAACCACCACAATCATTATCACCAACCGACGAGCCCATGCTGGCCTCTCCTGTTTCAGTCTCAGGAACGTCCAGAAGAGGATCGGAACCCCGATGGTGAAGAGAATCAGGCCGTACCGAGGAAAGATGATTGGTTGTTGATGTGTGAGATACGCGACCGCGAGCAGAGCAAAGAACGCGAAGAACACGGCCAGCGGCGCCAACGCCAGATGCAGGCCCTCGGGCAACTCACGAGAGCGCAAGAGACGGACGGACGATCTCGCCAGGAACCACAGTGCGATGAAGGCTGCGGCCAGCACCACGACATCGCTTGAAATCAACAGCGTCGCTAAATCTTTCAGCACGTGTTTGAGAGAGAAACTCGCCAGCGTGGGATTCGCTGCCAAAAGCCAGTGCAGATATTCCTGCCGCTGCTTGAAACAAGCGAGCGCGTCACCGGTCGCCTTCCAGGAAATGTAGAGCCAGAGCACCGGCGGCAGGGCGAGAATCAGCACCGCCGGAATCGAGATTCGACGTTCGCGCAGAAACTGCACCGCCGGAATCAGAACCAGAAACATCCAGCTTTCAACCCGTGTCATCCCGGCGAGGGCGGCGAAAATTGCCGCCGCCACCCATTGCTTTTTCAGCATGAAGTAGATCGCCGCCAGAACCAGGAATGCATGGGGGACATCGGTCATCGCCGAAGCCGAATACACGACGTGCAGAGGGTTCAGCGCGATGAGGAGGAACGCGAAGAGGGCAGCCTTCTGACTCGCCGTAATCTCGAGTGTGATGCTGTAAACAAAGAGGCAAGCGCCCACTCCCATTACCGCAGAGACGATTTTGCCGGAATAAAAACCGTTGTGAACAATCAGGTTGAGGATCGCTGATAAAAACTGATAAAGCGGCAACCAAAAGCCAAAGAGATCGGTCAGACGAAAGGTTCCGGCCGAAATCCTGGTGCTCAAAGTGCCGATCTCGCGGATATAGGCGTACGCGTCGCCGAAGGCATTCGGCAGAAAAAACGCGCCCAGAAGCCGCGGCGCCCCCGCAATCAGAATCAGTACGGGCCAAAGAAGACGGCGATTAGACAGGTCATTCATACCGGCAGGGTTGGGCAGAATAGCAGCAAAGCGGAAATCGCGGCAGCAGTTGTTTGCTTGTTCGCCAACGGACGGCTTGTTATAGTCACCGTTCGCTCAAAACATGCGCTATGGCGGCAGCAACGGAAGAGAAGGTTCTGGCGACAAACCGCGCCGCCTTTCACAATTATCACATCTCGGCGAAATACGAGGCCGGTGCGGCGCTGACCGGGACCGAGGTGAAGAGCGTGCTCGATGGCCGCATTCAATTGAAAGAGTCTTACGTGGGTATACGTGAAGGTGAGGCATGGCTTTTCAATGCGCATATCTCGCCTTATACGCACGGCAATCGCGCTAATCACGATCCGCTGCGAACGCGTAAGCTGCTTTTGCACCGGCGTGAAATCGACAAGCTGGATCAGGCGGCCGCAGTCCAGGGCATGACGTTGGTAATTACTCGCGTTTACGTCAAGCATCGCAAGATTAAATTTGAAGTTGGCGTCGCGAAGGGCAAGAAACTCTACGATAAGCGAGAGACGGAATTGCGCCGGATAGTCGATCGAGAAACGCGGGCCCAATTGAAACAACGAAATCGATGAGTGGCAGAGTTTGTGGTTCCGCCTTTATGGCGGCCACACACTGCCGCCTTATTGGCGGAACTGCAAACTCGTAAGTCTGAGCCCCATTAATTATTAGCGAGGTTAAAATGGAAATAATTGGAACTCCTAAACCAGTAAGTGAAATTGATGCGCAAGCGCTGGCCGTGGCTGTTTTCAAGGCCGAAAGGGCCGATGCCGGTGTCTTGAAGGTTCTGGATGCTGCCCTGGGTGGCTTGATTTCGGATGCGATCAAATCAGAAGAGTTCGCCGGCAAAGAAGGCGAGACGGCTTACTTTCCTGTTTCTGGCGACGGACTGAAAGCTCGGCGCGTGCTGCTGATTGGCTGTGGTGAGCGGGAGAGCTACAAGCCGCGGCAAATCACGCAAATGGCGGGGACGGCAACGCGTTTCCTACGAGGCAAGAGCGTAAAGACAATTGCTGTTGTTCCCCGCGCGGATGGCGAAGCCGAGCGCGTTGCTCAAACCGTCATCGTAGGCGCGGTGATGGGATTGTTTGAGCCCGACAAATACCGCACAAAAGATAAAGAAAAACGTGAGCTGAAATCAGTAACCGTAGTCATCGAGGGGGCCGACAAAAAAACAGTGCAGCGGGGCGCTGACCGCGGCCTGATTATCGGCGAGTCAATCAACTTCACGCGCGACCTCGCTAACGAACCAGGGGCCTACATGACACCGACGATCATGGCCGACCGCGCGCGGAAAGTCTGTAAGGAGTTCGGCCTGAGCTTCGATGTGCTGGATCAGAAGGATATGGAAAAGCTCGGCATGGGATCGTTGCTGGGCGTCGCCCGCGGATCCGATGAGCCACCAAAAATGATTGTCATGAAATATCAGCCCTCGCGTCTCCGTTTGCGAAAAGGTGAGCTGCTGGCGCTGGTGGGCAAGGGAATCACGTTTGATTCAGGCGGCATTTCGCTTAAGCCCGGCGAAAACATGGAATTGATGAAATACGACATGACGGGCGCGGCTACCGTAATGGGAACAATGCGCGCAATTGCCCAACTCAAGCCATCGATCGCAGTGCTGGGAGTGGCGCCTTGCTCGGAAAACCTGCCGTCAGGCAAAGCGACCAAGCCGGGCGATGTTCTTATAGCCATGACTGGCAAAACTATCGAAGTCATTAACACAGACGCGGAAGGACGTTTGGTGCTGGCCGATGCTATCGCCTACGCCAAGAAACTTGGCGCTACCCGCATCATTGATATGGCGACTTTGACCGGCGCGGTTTCGATTGCTCTCGGTGACGTGAATACGGCCATCCTGGGAACTGATCAGGCGCTGATTGATGGAGTCATCGATGCAGGCAAGGAGGTTGGTGAAAGGTTTTGGCAGTTACCGCTGGATGACGATTACATCAAACAAATCAAGAGCGACATCGCCGACATCAAGAACATCGGAGGAAAAAAGGCCGGCACGATTACCGCCGCCGCATTTCTGAAAGAATTCGCCGAAGAGACGCCCTGGGCGCACCTCGACATTGCGGGCACGGCCTGGGGAGATCCCGCGACCGCGTTTCGGTCAAAGGGTCCGACCGGCATCGCCGTTCGCACGCTAGTTGAATTTATCGAGCGCGCGCAATAGGTCGCCGCGAAGTCCGCTTCGCACCAAGAGCCACGCTCGTGATGCCTTGGTTTCGCTAGCGTCGTTAGAGTACCGACTTTAGTCGGGGTTTTTGTCAGAGATCAGAAAGCCCAACTAAAGTTGGTACTCTGACGCCTGTCAATTCAGAAGCTATCGATATGGTATCCCAGTCGTCGCGTTTTGAGGCAAAGTGCTAGAATTCTCTGGTTAGAAACAGACCGGTAGGACCGGCACAGTTCCCCTGATTCCCCTTGCGATGACCGATTATTACCAGGTCCTGGGTGTTGAGCGAGCGGCAACTGCCACAGAGATCAAGTCCGCCTACCGGAAGCTCGCTCGCAAGCACCATCCCGACGTAAACCGAGGATCTGAGAAGGCCGCGCGCGAGTTTGCGCTCCTCTCGCTGGCATATCACACACTGATCGATCCACAGGAACGCGCGTTCCACGATCAGCAACTCACCAGGAAAAGCAACGGAAGCTCGATTCTGCACTCGGACAATCCGCACGCGCAGCGCGCGCGCGACTTGCAAGCGCGCTGGGATCGAGTGGTCAATCAGATACTCGAGAACGATCGCCGTGAGAATACCGCCCGGCAGCGCGCGGTGTTTACGACCGTCTCGTTGTTTCTGTCGACGTTTTTTGTCGCGATGATTAAGCCCCCGCTATGGCAATCGTTTGATTTGGTGGGCCGCGTCATCCTGGCCACGCTGTTCATCGCCGGGGTCTGGCACTTGATCCGCCGCCTGCGAGAGTACTTTCACAACTACACCTACAAGCCGGAAGCGATTCATTATTCGATTACGCAGGACGAGAATGGGCCTTCACAGCCGTTCACGCGCTTTGCTGCTTATGCGTTTCTGATCGGTGGGTATGGAGTTAGCCTGGGGCTGGGACTGCTGATCGGCTGGCATGCGCAGGATTTCTTTGCCGATTTGACATTATTGTTCCGTCATCATGCGCCGCCAGGCGGGACGGGCGCATCGTTTTCGCCGGCGGCTCTGATAATTTCCGATCTCGTTTTTTATCCGCCCATCGCCGTATTGATCATCGATAGTTTGCACGCAGTGGCTTCGCGCATTGATACTGGCTGATGGAGGCCAAGATGAATCGTATAAATTCAATCAAGACTCTGGCGCGCAGCCTGCTCCTGCTCAGCCTTAGTTTGGCAGGCGTCAATACGGTCGCCCAGGATCGCTTAACCCCGCTGCAGAGCAAGATCGAGCGACAGCGACAGCGGCTAAGCTCATCGGACGTTGAAGAGCGTCGTGACGCGCTGATGAAGCTCCGCGCGCTGAATCATCCGGATGCGGCGCGCGCGGCCAGCGCCGCACTCCAGGATGGAGAGCCGATCGTTCGCGTTACAGCAATACATGCCATCGTCGCATTGCCTGCCGGCGACGCCGTGAATTTACTGCTGCCTTTAACGAAAGAGAAACTCGAGTTTGTCCGGCGCGAAGCGGTGTACGCCCTCGGTAGGACCCGTAGCCGTGCGGCCGTTGGCCCGCTACTGGAACTCTTGTCATCCGACAAGGAACCGAGTGTGCGCGCTGCGGCGGCGGTGTCGCTGGGAAAAATTCAAGATGAATCTGCGGCGGCTGCGCTGACGCAGGTTGTTTCCGGTCCGACTGGAAAGAAAAAGCGCGAGGATGAGTTTGTTATTCGGGCGGCCGCAGAAGCTTTGGGCGAGATCCGCAGCCGCGCGGCGGTGGGCGTGCTAATAGCTGCACTCAATACTGAGACTAATCCTCTCGATTTGCGGCGTGCGGCGGCGACGTCGCTTGGCATGATCGGCGACCAGTCGGCGAAACCAGCCCTGCAAACCGCGCTGGCCTCCGACGATCCTTACCTTTCCGAAGCGGCGCGCGAAGCCTTGCGCCGGCTGCGCATCTCGCAGAATTAGCTCCAAAACAAAAACGCCGGAGACTTGCGGCTCCGGCGTTTTTTCGATTCTCAGAAAGAACCAGGAAATTACCCTTCGGTTTTCTCACCGCGGCCTTGCCCCTTCTTCGCTGCCTTGCTTTCTTTGGCTTGCGGAATAGGGACGCCGACACTGCCTGAACGGCTGGCGAGCGGCTCAACTTCGGTTCGCGGCGAAACCATATCCTGAATCAATGCACCGCCCGAACGCTTCGCGAAGGTCAGCTTACCGGCAGACTTGTTCAGATCAACCTGGACCAAATCACCCAGCCCGATTTGACCCGTGGCTACCAGATTCGAGAGCGGGTAAACCAGAAATCGTTCGATGGCCCGTTTCAAGTGACGCGCGCCGTACTTGTAGTCAATGCCTTCCTGCAAAAGCATGTCCTTCGCGGCGTCTGAGCATTGGAATACGAACTTCGTCCCCGCGGACAGCATGATGCGCTCCTGCACCGATTGCAGTTCGAGATCCAGAATCGCGCGCAGGTGATGTTCTTTCAAAGAACGGAAGACCACGACCTTGTCGATGCGATTCATGAACTCTGGCGAGAACTTGCGGCGCGCAGCTTCGACCGCCGTGCGATAAATCTTCTGATCGACTTCGGTGTCAGGGTTTTTGACGCCCTTGCCAGGCGCAAAACCAATACCGCCGGAAATCAACTCAGCCATCTCGCGAGCGCCCAGGTTCGAAGTCATGATGACCATGCACTTCGAAAAATCGACCCGGCGATTGTCGCCCAGCGTCAAAGTGGCCTTATCCAGAATGCCGAGCAGCAACTGCCAAAGCGCGTCAGAAGCCTTTTCAATTTCGTCGAACAGCACGAGCGTGAGCTTCAGATCCTCAGTGTGCGTCCGATCCAGGTTCTCCTGAGTCAACATTGGCGAAGTTTCGCGATGGCCCAGGTATCCCGGAGGCGATCCGATCAGCTTGGCAATTTCGTGCGAGTGCTGAAACTCGGCGCAATCGATTTTGACGACACCATTCGTGTCGCCAAAAAGCACCTCGGAAGCGGCTTCGATGACACGGGTTTTCCCAGAGCCGGTGGGCCCGAGAAACAGCATGGTACCGATCGGCCGGGCCGGCGGATTCATTCCCGCCAGGAAAATTTGATAGAGCCCGCTCATGCGGCGCACGGCGCGCTCTTGCCCGACGATTCTGCCGCCCAGACGCTCTTCAAAATCCTGAGCGCGCGGACTCTTCTGATCGGGGTCAAGAAACATCGTTTCTTCAAGCGCTTTCTCTGAGGACGTCATCTCTTTTTTCATTTCAGCAATCACTGTCTTTTATCTGCCGGCGACGAACCTGGCGTTGTCGCCGCGTCGTGGCTTGCGGATCCTCCGTTCCCAACCTATGCAAGGAACGATCCGCTGCGACAATTGATGCACGTTCAGCCCCTTCGCGTTTACTTTTCGAAAAACTTCACGAAAAGCATGAGCTATCAGGCGCCTGACGCTATATATACGACTCGGCCGTAATTGTCACCCAAAATCTTCGGGTAGCAGGAACGTTTGACGCGCAGATTTCATCACAGCAAATCTACACACGTGACATTAATCGGCACAAAACTGCTGACATTTCGTGTAGGCGTCGGCGAAGATTTGAGCGGCGGAGTTTGGGTTTACACCGAAAGGGATTGGCTCTGCCGGGAAAGGTCTGAAACAAATTCCGGAGCCAAGCCCTCTCAATCGTAATATTCAAGGCCGAGGTGAGTGATGAGATCTTCGCCGCGCAAGTGGCGCAGGGTGTTCTTCAGTTTCATCAACTGGATGAAGATATCGTGCTCGGGATAAAGACCCGGCGCGGTCATAGGCGATTTGAAGTAGAACGACAACCATTCCTGCACGCCCTTCATTCCGGTGCGTTGGGCGAGATCGAGAAATAGCGCCAGGTCCAGAACGATGGGCGCCGCCAGAATCGAGTCGCGACAGAGGAAGTCGATCTTGATCTGCATCGGATAACCGAGCCATCCAAAGATATCGATATTGTCCCAGCCCTCTTTGTTGTCACCGCGCGGTGGGTAGTAGTTGATGCGAACGACGTGAGAAAAATCCTTGTAAAGCTTAGGGTAGACGTCGGGCTGGAGTATGTATTCAAGCACTGAAAGTTTTGATTCTTCCTTGGTCTTGAAAGAATCCGGATCGTCGAGCACTTCGCCGTCGCGATTGCCGAGAATGTTCGTCGAGTACCAGCCGTGGAGGCCCAGCATGCGCGACTTCAGACCTGGCGCCAGGATGGTCTTCATCAGCGTTTGCCCGGTCTTAAAATCCTTGCCGCACACGGCCACGCCGTTCTTGTTCGCCAGGTCCATTAACGCCGGAATATCCACGGTCAGGTTAGGTGCGCCATTCGCGAAGGGAACACCTGATTTCAAAGCCGCGTAGGCATAGATCATCGAAGGCGCAATAGCTTTATGATTCTCGCGCATGGCCTTCTCGAACGACTTCGAGATTGCGATGAACGGCGTGTGGCTTCATGAAGATTTCAGTCGAAGCCGCCCAGATCATGACCAGCCGATCGCAATGGTTCTTCCGTTTGAATTCGGCGATCTCATCAATCAACTGCTTCGCGAAATCCAGTTTGTTCTTGCCGGTTCTTTACGTTGGTGCCGGTAAGCCGCTTTACATAGGTCTGATCGAAGACCGCCTTCATCGGCTTAATCTTTTTGAAGCGGCTTCTTCAGTTTGGCAAGTAGATCCTTTTCCAAAACGCCGGCATGCATGGCTGCGTCGTACGCGGAATCCGGGAAAATATCCCACGCTCCGAAGACCAGATCCGTTAACTTCGCCAGGGGAACCAGGTCTTTTATTTTTGGCACGCGGTTGTCCGTGCGCTTGCCGAGACGAATCGCACCCATCTGCGTGAGGCTGCCGATGGGTTCGGCCATGCCTTCTTTAATAGCTTCCACACCCGCGATGAAAGTGGTGCTCACTGCGCCCAGCCCGACCAGCAAAACCCCGAGCTTCCCTTTAGCCGGCGCGATTTCCGCGCCTTTCTTGACCGGCATTCCTACTGTTTACCTCCGAATAAAAACGAGAAGATTAGCGAGACGGATGATGATACATGAGACGTGTGCGATTCGCACGTGGCGTGGGCTCAGTAAGTTTAGAGTCGGGCTACTGCGCGACAGAGCGGGCGGTAGCCCGCTGCTAAACGATTCTCTCGCGGCGCATAATCATCTTCGCTGGATTGTTAGTGATGAGCGCGTGAATTTCTAGACTCGCGGCACGCGCCACCCACCTGCGATCGTTCACGGTCCACATTACCGGGACCAGGCCTCGTTCTTTCATGAGGGCCACCGAGCGAGGCGTTGCCAACAATCGATGAAGCAGTATCTCTTCCGCGCCACAGCTTATCGCTGCATCTATCATCCTGCGGATCGACCTGGTAGTTCGTTGTCGTGGCCCGAACAGTACGCCCGTGCGGAGCGAGCCGTCGATCTCCTTTATTTTAGCTACCTCAGACAAGTTGAAACCGATTAGTACCGCGCGGCGCTCCAGTTTGTGACGTTTGATCGCCGCCACGACTGCCTTAGTCAGAGCGTCGTTCGCACTGGGGCTGCGGCCGGTCTTCAACTCGACATACGCGACGAAGTCCTTCTTCTCCTGTTGCAGCAGAAAACAAAGGACCTCATCCAGCGCCGGGACGTTTTGTCTGGAATAGTGAAGTCGAGCAAACCGCGGGTGCTTGCGATTAAACCAACTTCCGGCGTCAATTTCCGAAAGCCTGGCCGAAGTCAGATTAGCCACGGCTGCCGGGCTGCGGGCCGTGTGCCGGAGCGTGCGATCGTGAATCACTACCGGAACGCCGTCGCGCGCCAGCCGCACATCAAATTCGATTCCATCAGCTCCATCGGCAAAGGCCCGCGCGAACGCCGCCAAAGTATTTTCAGGCGCAACAGCGGAAGCGCCGCGATGACCAATGATGAGCGGCGATGTTCGGGCAATCGGCAAGGGGACCGCGGGTTTAGTTCTGTTGGAGATAGGTAAGACGCTTCAGCTTAATATCAAAAGTGCCGATGTCAACTTTTAGTTGCGCTTTGACCGGGACGCGCCGTTCATCGTCGGTGATCCAAATCGAAAGCGTTCCTTTGGCCCGCACGAGCGCGGTGTCGCCGAATAAGGCAGGCTGTACGCGAATGGCTTGGACTTTGCCGAGCACCGTGTTGATCTCTTTACGCTCGACGGCTTTTACCGATAGTCGAAAAATTCTGCCCGCGTCGCTCACCGGCACGTCGAATGACTGGCCTACATCAAGTTTTCGAGTGCGCAGAAAATAGATGACGGTCAGAACGTCCTGAATCGGCTCGGAAAAATCGATCGTGGAACTACCGGGATTTGGCTCGCGTTCGTACCACATCGCCTTACGCGTTTCATGGTTGAATTCGGCTTCGAGTTTGCGCACACGCTTGCCCTGCTCGTCGAGTTTCTTCGTCCGCAATACAGTGAAAGGTTCCGAATCGGCAACCGATTCAACGTGCTGATGAAACTTGAATCCCGCGATGCGTGGGAACAGACCGCGGCTGACAACGTCGCCGCTCAGATGCAATACCGGGGCATCGTCGAGACTGCGGCTGATTTGTTCACTCGTAGCCTGAAAATGAAATTCTGCGACATCGATCCCGCGCAAGAGACCGCGCGTGAATTCTGCCTGATAGACGAGCTCTTCACCGCGTGCGAATGGCAGCGGGACACGCTGGCTCTGCTGCGCGAGCAGGGGACTGGCAATCGCCGCCAGGAAAAGAATTGCCAGGACGAACCGAACGCACATGGCGGCGCGCTTACCATGCTTCAATGATTCTGAATGATCCGACTTACTCATCTTATATACAGGGCCTTCAGAGCCAGTAAGCCCCAAGCGACGACTACGCCCAAACTCGCACGATACTCCCGGTAGCGTCGGTAGAGCGTCGCATCAAACGTTGTTCTTTCAATGTCTTCAGATCGATAAGGGGAAAGCCGCGGCAAAATCAACGGAACTACGCGCGCGTAGCGGCGATACTTGTCACCGAACAAGTCTGCCAGCGTTGCGGATTCGACGCGCATGACCGGCAGATAGATGCCCAGCATCATCGCGGCAAATACAATTATCAGAATCCATCTGCCCGCCGCGATGGTGAAGCCCAGTCCTATTAAGAAACTGCCGAGGTAAAGCGGGTTGCGGGTGTACGAGTAGGGTCCGCTGGTCGCGAGTCTTTCATTTTTCCTTAAGTGCCCAGTTGCCCAAGCCCTGAGTGCCAAACCGGGAAGGGCAATCAACGCCCCGATGAGAAGTGTCGAGGGACGAGGACGCGCCAGCAAGAAAAAAAGCGCGGCGCACGCAAACCCAAGAGGCACGCGCCAGCGCTGCATCCATGTTCCGCCTCTAGCCAATCGATACCAGTTGCGCAGGCATTGTTGCCCGCGTGCGTTCCAGGCGTTTCGTTACGGCATTGAAGACGCGTTCGACTTCGATGTCCATGCAGATCCATTGCGAGCAGGAACGGCGATGACAGTTCTCGCGGCAACCTATGTCCGTTCTCTCGACACAAACATCGTCGGCGTAAGGACTACCATTGCGCCACCATTCGGTCGGCCCGAGCAGGCCGACCACCGGAGTGCGCATGGCTATCGCAAGATGCGTTGGTCCCGTTTCGCCCCCCACATAAACCTGCGCTTTTCGCGCCAGCGCGCAGAATCCCTTTAATGAAAGGGAAACGGCTTTCACTTTTCCCAACTTGGAAGATGAAATAGCAAGCTCCGCCAAACGTTCTTCGCCGGGCCCGACCGTAACCAGCGAGTGCAAGCCAAAGTGGTCCCACAATTCATCAGCCAACATCCCAAACTTTTCGGCGCTCCAAAGCTTAGTGGGCCAGCCCCCGCCCGGATTTAGGAGGGCAAAACGGCCAGATGTTCCGTGGGCCGCTTCCTCGGCCTCCGTCTCATGACCTCGATCCAGCGCAATAGGGAACTCAAGCTCGTTTTCGTCCTGGGGCACCGGGATCGACAGGGCAGATTCAACCAACTTCAGGTTTTTCCTGATAACGTGCGTCCGTGGCGGTATTGAAACCGTTTCGTGAAGCAGGATGCGACTGGGTGGCTCGCGCAGCGCCTCGCGGGCAAACCCCACAATCCGGCGCGCTCCGGAAAGCCGGGCAATCATCGCTGATTTAATTAATCCCTGGAAATCTAAGGCAAGATCGAAGGCCGAGGCGCGTAGCAGACGTAACTGCTGGCGCGGTGCCCGCAGCGTCTCCCCAGACATCAGCCCGCGCCTCAGGGCCTTCGTGTCGATTTCGATGAGGCGATCCAGAAGGGGGTTGTCTCTTAAAATTTCAGAAGCGCGACGTTCTACGACCCAGGAGATTTCCGCATCCGGCAGCGCGCGTCGAATCGCCGCGAGCGACGGCAAAGTGTGGACGATGTCCCCAATGCTTCCCAGTCTTACGATCAAAATTCGCATTTAGTAATGTCGATCGCCTGTCGTGCGCCGCGATCGTATCACACGTCCAAGCTGCGCGGACGAACTGCGACGAATTTTCGGAATTCTATCCAGATACCTGAACCCCTCGCTCCGCGACCACGGCGAGCGTCTTTTGGAAAACCTGACTCGGGCTTATCGCCGTCATGCAGCGATGGTCGATCGGACAATCGCGCAGCATGCACGGAGCGCAATCGGGTGGTTCGCGAATGACCTGCGCCTTTGCCGAAAAGGGATAGGTCGTCAGCGGATTTGTCGGGCCGAATATGACGAGCGTTGGCGTGCCCAGCGCCGCGCCTATATGCGCCGGACCGGTATCATTCGTAATCAGCACGCCGGCGACGCTAATCAGCGCGACGACTTCCGCAACCGAAGTTTTGCCGGTGAGCGCGATGGGTTTGTGTTTTGCCTGGGCCATGACCTGGCGCGAGACATCCAATTCACCCGGCGAGCCAATCAGCACGACGTTCATTCCGGCTGCGGTCAAACGATCCGCCAATTCTGCATATCGTTCCGCCGGCCAGCGCTTGGCGCGGCTGTTGATTGAGCCGGGGCAGAGAATCGCCAGTGGCCCGCTGAAGTCGGCGCCTTGGTCTGAGAGCATCTGACGAGCGCTCTGTTTTCGCTCCTCAGAAACCAGCAAGTTGAAGATCGGCTCGGTCTCGACCGTTTGCGCGCCAGAGAGAGTTCGCCCGAGTTCGCGAATAATGTTGAGGTAGTAGAAACTCTCGTGGCGCTCGTCTTTCCAGGTGGGCACGGGCAGCGAAGTGCTCAGCAAAGCGCTTCGTCGATCAGTGGCGTACCCGATTCTCAACGGGACGCGCGCGAGAAACGCGGAGGCCGCAGCCGCAAAAGCATTCTGAAAGAGGACCGCCAAATCGAAGCGCTGGCGGCGCCATTCGCGCGCGTTACTGAATACTGCAAAGAACCCCGAAGTCTGTTGAATCAAAATGTTATCGACGGTGTCGGAGTCGAGAAAGATATCGGCACTGCCTGGCGGCGAAACAACTGTGATCCGCGCCTCGGGAAACAGGCGACGCAGCTCATGCAATGCGGGCAAGCTCATAACTGCGTCGCCCACCCACGTCGGGGTGCGCACGACGATGCGTCTAATTTCGTTTGGCTGTAATTTACCCAAGGAAGAAATCCGAAGCGCCGTTAGGCGCGCAATGTTTATAGTTACCGCGATTTAGGAAAAGCTTGAGCTCCTTTAGGGGCGAAATATTCATCCCGCTCCTGAAGGAGCTTCATTCTAATTCACTAGAGCGCGACTATAAACATTCAGCTCCTCTGGAGCTGAAGACATCCCTGATGTGGTTCACAACAACCCCCGCAAGCCTTCTTCGATTCCGATCGCAGGCCGCCAATTCAACTCGCTCTGCACGCGGGACAAATCAGAAATATAGTTCAGCGGCACCGGCGCGGGCGGAGGATTGGTGTCGTCAAGCGCGGGCTCTAGCTCAATCATTTTGCCGACACGATCCGCGATCTCTCGCAATGCGAGCGCATTCTCGCGGCCGCCACCCAGATTGTACAAACCATGCGCGACCGGCGAATCGATGAAGGCCTGGCAGGCGCGCGCGAAATCGTCAACGTGTAAAAGGTCGCGGACCGGCTTCCCGCCGAGCGGCAAACGAAGCGGCCTGCCTCGCTTCACGGATTCCACGTAGTGGGTGACGAACCCGTTCTGATTTCCTTCGGACGGACGCGCATAAACGGTGGAGAGGCGAAAGATGCATGAGCGAAAATTGCGTTGCGCCGCGTAGTACTCGACATATCTCTCGGCGATCAATTTTGACCACTCCAAAGCCGATTGGTTTTTATAATCAGTCCGGCACGTTTCCGGTACTTCATCGAATTCATCCGCGTGCGCTCCATAAACGTCCTTCGTCGAGGCAAAGATGAAAACTGAGTTGGGAGACATCTCGCGCAACAGATTCACCGTGCCTTCGACGTTAGTGCGAAAGCAGTTTTCGGCTTCATTCGGATCTTTACTGAGATGAGCGGCGAGGTGAATTACGACGTCGTACGCGCCCACGCGGGCCGCGTCGAGCGGGCTAAGAATGTTGAGGTGCGTTCGCCGCGAGAGATCTTCCGCGTTGAAAAAGCGCCGGACGTGCGTGCCGAGATAACCGCTGCCGCCTGTGACTAAAACCCTCATGTTTCAAGTTCCAAGTTCCAGGTTTCAAGTTAACAACAATCCGGTATCAGCGAACTTGAAACTTGGAACTTTGAACTTGAAACTACCTTATGCCGCGCGCCATCTCGTTGAGTTTGTTGAGCGATTCTGCGCGGCCGATGGCGATCAGAATATCGCCCGCTTCGATCTTACAATCTGCTGCGGGATTAAAAAGTATTTGACCCTCCTGGCGACGAATGCTGATAATTACGATATCCAACTCAGAGCGAATCGGCGTCGCGTGCAATTCCTGACCGACCAGATCCGACGCGGCATCGACTTCGACTTGTTCGAATCCCAGACCCAACTCGTTCGCCGTGATCGAGTCCATGAATTCGCCGACCGCGGGTTTGGTCAGCGCTACGGCGATGCGATGCCCGCCAATAATCGTCGGCGCGATTACGTGGTTGGCCCCCGCGCGCACGAGTTTTGCTTCAGCTTGCTCTTCAGCGGCGCGCGCAACGATGCGTAGATTCGGATTCAGATCGCGGGCCGTTAACACGACATAGACATTGTCCGCATCGTTTGGCAGACAAGCCGCCAGTCCGCGTGCGCGATCGACCCCGGCCTCGCGCAGGCTCTCTTCCAGCGTGGCGTCAGCCACCAGCACGCTGATGTTGCGCTGGCTGAACTCGGCCGCGCGCTGCGGATCATTCTCGATCACCACAAAGGATTGATTGGCCGCGGCGAGATCCCGAATCAGGTGCGAGCCGACCCGGCCCGATCCGCAAATGATGTAATGATCATGAAGCTTGCTCATTTTTCTGCTTTGCCGGCGCTGACCGAAAGTCGAGATCAGTTCAGATTGGACCACAGATTGAACTATGGTTGAGACCGCGAGCGCAACTCCGCCGGCCCCGATGAGCATGATGACAACCGCAAACAAGCGGCCCATTTGACTGTGCGGAGGAATGTCGCCATAGCCGACCGTGGTCAACGTCTGCACAGTGACGTAGAGGCTCTCGCCGATGGTCCAGCCTTCGATTAGATGGAATCCAATCGTGCCGAAAAGGACCGCCGCCGCGAGCGCCATAAGCGCGTAACGGATGCGAAAGCGCTTTCGTGATGCGAATACCACTGTGTAGTAAAAACCACGCAGGCGAAGTTCAGCCCAGCACCGGCATGTCGTAACGAGCAAAGATACTGTCGGCCGTCACCAACGTAATTCCCTCGACTCTTGCCTGCGCTATTAGGATCCGATTGAATGGGTCGCCATGATGCATTGGCAGGGAACTTAGGAAAAGCACGTGCTCCAGCCGAATCGGAAGAATCTCAAGTCCGTTCGTATCTCGTTGAGCTTGGATTATTTCGGCGAGTGGCGTCTTAAATCTTAATTTACCGATTTGCTGCTTGATTTGTGCTTCCCAGACGCTCGCCACGCTTAACAGTAAAGTGTTCTCGGGCGCTTTGCAGAGTTCGCTTGATCGTTGTGAAAGGCGCTCTGGGTTGCTTTGCCACCAAATGAAGATATGCGTATCCAAAAGCAGTTTCATTTGAGACCGACCAGGAAGTCTTCTGGTAGCGGCGCATCAAAATCTTCACTCGTCCAGATGCTGTCTTTATGGAGTCCAGGCACGCGTTTTGTAGCGTGCTCGGGATGATTGATAGGAGTCAACTTCACGACGGGTTTGTCATCTTCCACGATGATAATCTCGTTCCCAGCCTTGGCAAGATCAACCAAGTGAGCCAGCTGATCTTTCGCTTTGCTTATGTCGACGTGCGTCGTCATTATCGTTCACCCCGCTTGATAGTAGAGCCGCGAGTCTGAATTGGCAATATCATCGACGCTTCCAGCGCACACCATCTTTGGTGTCTTCAAGAATGATGCCGCGTTCAGCGAGTTGATCGCGAATCTCATCGGCGCGGCTGAAATCACGTCGGTGTCTCGCTTCCTGACGTTCGTCAATTAGCTGCTGAATTTCTTCGTCGAGCATTTCCGAACGACCCTCACCAAACACATTGAGGACGCTGTCGAAACGACTGATTGCCTCGAGGACTTGCCGCTGATCGTCGGCGCGCAAAGTGCCTTTCGCCAAAGCTGTATTCACTTCGCGGCTCAGATCATGGATGGCCGCCAACGCCACAGAGGTGTTGATATCGTCGTCCATGCCGGCCTCGAATTCTTTCAAAGCTTGTTCGGTGGCAGACGAGACTGCTTCATTGCGACCGGGCTCGGTCCTGGCTTCGACAAGACGCGCGCGAAAATCACGCAGGCTCGCGACTGTCTTCTCAGCGCCGCGCATGGCTTCAAAAGTAAAGTTAAGCTGTTTTCGCGGCGGGACGCTCAGCAGAAAATATCGAATCGCCGGGGCCGCGAACCCTTTTTCAATCAGATCGCGATAGGTGTAGTAGTTGCCCTTCGACTTTGACATGGTTTCGCCTTCCACCTTCAGGTGTTCAAAGTGAAACCAATAGCGGGCAAATTGTTTGCCGGTGGCGCCTTCGCTCTGGGCGATTTCGTTTTCGTGATGAGGGAAGACGAGATCAACTCCGCCGAGGTGTAGATCGAAAGTTTCGCCCAGGTATTTCATCGACATCGCGGAACATTCGATGTGCCAGCCCGGACGGCCGCGGCCGATCTTTGCTTCCCAACCGGGTTCGTCCATCTTCGTCGCTTTCCACAACGCGAAATCCCTCGCATCCTCTTTTTCATACTTGTCGGTATCGACGCGCTGGCTACCGCCGGCGATGTTGCCCGCGAAATTGATTTTCGAAAGTTTGCCGTAATTGGGGAACGAAGTAATGCGGTAATAGATCGAATCCTCGGATCGATAAGCGTGCTGGCGCTGTTCAAGCTTTTCGATCAAGTCAGCCATCTCCGCAATGTGACGCGTGGCGCGCGGCGCGACATCGGGCCGTTCGCATCCCAGCGCATCAAAGTCTTCCCAAAACGCGTCGATGTATTTGGCTGTGTACTCATCGATTGTCTTACCGGCTTCGGCTGCTTTCGTAATGATGCGATCGTCGACATCGGTAAGATTCATCACCGACGTCACGCGAAATCCCTTGAACTTGAAATAACGTCGCAGGATGTCGGCCGCAATCGTCGAGCGAAAGTTTCCGATGTGTCCGAAATCCCAGACGGTCGGTCCGCAGTAATAGAATTTCACCTCGCCCTCGTTCATGGGGCGAAACTCTTCCAGCTGTCCGGACAGCGTGTTGTGGATGCGGAGCATTGGAGGTTGAGTCTAGGGAAGGGAATTCTGCGAGTCAAACGCGAGACTCTGGTAAAGAGACTACCCACCTCTGAGCTTCTCCAGCGACACCCAATCGCCCGGCGCGCGTTCGTATCGCCAGAACTCCCAGCCGTTCACCGCGTGCTTGCATATCGCTTGACCCGCCATCGAGGGCGACATGTAGGTCACGCCTTTCATGCGAACTTTGCCGTCGGGCCTGACATGAGCTTTGTACGTTACGCCTTTATAAACGCGGCGCAATTTGATTGTGCGGCCGCCTGAGTATTTCGCGAGCGCGGCAGTCTTGCCCTTACTAATTGCTTTCGGCTTTGCCGCCTTCAGAATCTTCACCGGCGTTCCGAGCAATATGTCCAGCTCTTTTCGTTGTCGCTCCTTAACGTCTCGCCTGAAACGTCGTTTCAGATCATCAGAGCGCGCAAACTTTCCCGTCTGCTTATTGCCTGTCGGCTTAACGATGCGGAGAATCAACGACTCAAGCTCCCGCAAGTGACTATCGCCAATCGTTAGATACACGCTAAACCTGTCCCATGAATCGTGATGACGATCGCGCAGGTGATGCGCGAGCCGCATGCGCAGATTACTGGCCAGCCCGACGTAATAAAGTTTGTCTCGACGATAGAGCGCATAGACACCCTGCCGATTGCGCACGTAGGCGCGAATGATGTCCTGATGCCTTTCCAGCGCACCACGTGAGATGTTTTCGAGATGTTGGCAAACTAAGGAGGAACGTTTAGCCATAGATTCCGCGCGCCGTCATTTCAAGCGCCAGCCTTTCAGCTCAATTGAAAGAACTTTTCGAGGTTCTCGCGGAGTGCCTTCGTGAATTCTGTTTCCGGTTTGATGAACCTTAATTGTTTTATGCCGCGTACATTGAAACCGACGAACTTTTCATTTTCAGTAGCTGAATCGTCAAGGAAGAGCAGCATGTTCGCTACCCCCTTTCCTTCGGCTTTAGCCTTCCCCATAACAAAGCCAATCTCGTGATAAACGTTGGGATTGCAATTGGTGAGATTACCGATGAGCAGCCCGCAGTCGCTAATCATCTCGATGATTTTATCTGTGATTACGTATGACGTGCCGTCGTTGAACCAGTCTACTCGTTCGACTTTTAGGGCAGGTTGCAACGAGTGTGCGTCCGTTATCTCTCTCGCAACACGTTCGATTATCGCGTAATGGTCCTCACACTTCGCGTTACCAAAAGGCATTGAGACGAAAATTGTTCGCTTTCGGCTTTCTAAAATTTGGTTAAAGATATATTTTGGTCCAGCTAAAGAAAAGAGTCGCACATCGAAGCCGAATCGCAATCTAATCAATCCGCTTATAATAACCAACGTGCGACATTTGAATCGTTCGTAGCAAAGGATAGCGTTCGGAAATTGCATTCTTAATCATCGGGCCTTTTTCGCAAACGCGCGAGCGAATCTCGGCCATCAATTCATCAATCGACATGATCGTCGCGCCGGCAATCTTATCGCGGCCTTTCGGATGATTGTAGAAGACGGCGATTTGTTCTATGTGCGTTGACTTCGGAAGCCAGTCGAACACTTCCGTGAACATGTATTTCTTTCCGAGCCGAAATTTCTTTTCATATCGCGGCTCGCGTTTGCCCCACGTCAGCGCATCGAGTGACGGCTCGTAATGAACTAACGTCTGCGTCTTCGGATTGAGGCCAACAATATCCAATTCCATCTCATAGCCGCCACGATCACGTTTCCCAACCTTGAGGTTTCTCTTAACGAGATAACCTTGCCATTCGAGATATTCAGCGATGAGAGATTCGAGATGCGACATAATATAACAGTGTGCAGTAGTCAGTGGTCAGGAGTCAGACGAAGACAATTGCGGAATTCGGATTGCGAATTTCGGATTGTCACTTCATCGAACGTGCTCTCGCTTTTGCTTGCGGTGCACCGAATCGCGAGAAACCGCGGCGCGTTTGCTTCGTTTTTTGGCGGCCAGTTCCTCAGGCTCGAAAGTCACACGCACACGCGCGTGTAAGACCCCGGCGACCTTTCGCAAATTCGCGAGCGAGTGTCCTTCGTAACCAGGCGACTCGAGGCGGCTAATGTGTTGCTGCGAAGTCTTCAATCGTCGAGCGAGTTCCTTTTGCGAGAGCCCCGCCTGCTGACGAAGCGCCGTCAACTGCAGAGCCACGTCCCATGCCTCGCCTGCTTGTTCAAAGCGCGCTGCAAATGCCGGATCCTTCATCTGATCATCCAAATATCGATCGAAGTTCGTTTTCTTCATTACTTTCCTCTTTTGATCCAGTCAGCCATCCGTTCGCGAGCCGCGCGCAAATCATGATCAGCAATCGCCTGGCCTTTGCTGCGAATCCCGTGAACAGCGATGATTCGTCGTCCTTTCATGAAAAACCACAGGACGCGCGTGTTCAATTTACCGACGTGGCGTAACTCGAATAACCCGTTGCCAATCGCCTTTGAAAGGGGTTCGCGGTGGTACTTCCGATTCCGCAACTTTCCCAAACCTGCCAGCACAGCGACAAAATCATCCGGGTCGCTGTCCTTTAGTTCGTCGAGAAACTCTTGCACGGGACATCTTCCAGCGCTGGTTTCATAGAACTCTACGCTAAATTCCATTATTGATGCAACATCAATATTGATGTGACAACAGCGCTAGCCAGGGGAATCTGTCTGGAAATGCTCAAACCCCTCTGGCTTTAACTCCCACTCACGGTTCTTCTCACGAATGCGAATAACGTTATCGTTCAAAGTGATCTCACCGATGTGCGCAATCGCCACCCCATCAACTCGTTTTGGTAAACGCGAGACGTTTTCGCGGTTGACGGTGAAGAGCAGTTCAAAATCCTCGCCGCCATGCAGAGCCAGCGCGAGAGGGTCGAGCGCGCGGCGACCGCAAAGTCTCTTTACATCATTGTTCAGAGGAATTGCCGCGGCGTCGATCGTTGCCCCCACGTTACTCTCCTGGCACAAGTGATGGAGATCTGAAGACAGGCCGTCGCTGATGTCGATCATTGAAGTCGCGAGATGTTCTTCACCCACCACGATGCCCCAACCGACGCGCGGGGCGGGCGAGAGTTGGCGGAGGAGAAGGGATTGGATGGCGTCGTCATCGGAAGACCGGGTCGCTATGGATCCCGGTTCTGACACACCGCCTAAAGACGGAACTCCAAACGATCCGGTCGCCATCCCGACTTCGTCGGGACCCTCACCCTGCCCCCCTCCCAAAGGGAGAGGGAACGCCGCTCCCGGTACTGACACGTCTGAGGAGACACGCGCGCCCATCTCGATCAACTTCAATCCTGCTGCCGCGCCGCCGAGGTTGCCAGTCACGAAAATCTGATCTCCCGGTCGCGCGCCTGAGCGCAACACCGCCGCACCGCTCAATGCTTCACCGAGCACGATCGAATCGATCACGACGCCCTCTTTGGATTCTGAGATATCGCCCCCCGCGAGTGTCACGCCGAATTGATCGGCCAGCGCCGAATAGCCGGTAATGAATTCGTTGCGAAACCAATCGTTCCAAACGTCGCGCGGCATTCCCAGCGACAGGAAAGACCAGAAAGGCCGTCCACCCATCGCGGCAATGTCCGACAGCGACACGGCCAGTGCTTTATGGCCCAGCAGTCGCGCGGGAGCCGCGTCGCGATAGAAATCGACGCCTTCAATCAGCAGATCGGTTGTGACCAGGAGATCACGTCCCGCGTGCTGACTGATCACCGAAGCATCGTCTCCGATTCCCGCAATCACACGCGCCGAATGGCGGCGTTGGCCGGCGTGCTCGCGGAGGCGCTTGATGAAATCGAATTCGTTCATAAGAGCTTGCCACAGAGACACAGAGACACAGAGACACGGAGGAATGATTCAACCACATATGAAATCAGAAGCTATGTTGATTTGGCTAACGCGAGGCTCAAGCTCTCTAGACAATTCTCTTTCTTCTCCGTGCCTCCGTGTCTCTGTGGCAGACTTCATAGATTACGGCGCATGGATTCCAGGCCGCCTTCGATCATTTCCATCGAAGTGGAAAACGAGAAGCGAACGTGACCTTCGCCGTGCGGACCAAACACCACACCTGGCACGGTCGCCACCTGGGCCTTGTCGAGCAGAACTTCCGCGGCTTTACGACTGTCGCTGCTGATACTGGAAACATCCGGGAAGGCGTAGAAGGCGCCTGCGGGTGGAGCGCAGGTCAAGCCGAGTTTATTAAGGCCGCTTACCAAAACGTCGCGCCGCTCACGATATTGCGCGCGCGAGCTTTCGAAGAAATCGGGGTCGCCAGTGAAGGCTGCGAGTGCCGCCCATTGCGTCGGCGTCGACACACCGTTCGATGAGTACAGAACGGACTTTGCCAGTCCGGTCATCCATGGTTCGGTGGCGACCGCATAACCAACTCTCCAGCCGGTCATCGCAAAAGATTTCGAGAGCGTGAACGAAGTTATGGTTCGCTCGAGCATCCCGGGAAGAGAAGCGATCGAGATGTGCCCACCTTCGTACACGATGTCTTCGTATGCTTCATCGGCAATCACCACCAGACTACGATCGATAGCGAAGGTCGCCACTTCTTCTGTTTCGGCGCTGGTAAAAACCACGCCCGAAGGATTGGTGGGCGAGTTGAAATAGATTGCGCGCGTCTTGTCCGTCGTATATCGCGCAAGCGTTTCGCGAATGCCGTCAGCCCGAGCTTCCGCAGTCGGCACCAGTACCAGACGGCCTCCGCAATGCGCGACCAAATCCTTTATCGGCGTCCAATACGGCGAGAAGATCAGAACATCGTCTTCGGGATCTACGACTGATTGAAAAGCGGCAAACAGGCCCTGCATGCCGCCGTTGACGACGAGCACGTTTTCGTCGGCCGCGTCGATCCGATTACGCTCGCGCAACTTGGAGGCGATGGCGCTCCGCAGTTCCTTGATTCCCGAAGACGGCGCGTAGCGAGTTTTGTTTTCCTGAAGCGCCGCGGTCATCGCCGACTTAATATGATCCGGCGTCGGGCGGTAAGGCTCGCCGCCTTCGAATTGATAGACAGTCTCGCCTTTGGCGCGCAACTCCATCACGCGATTACGAATTTGAACTATGTCGGAAAAGCCAACCTCTTCCAGGCGCCTGGCGAGACGAAAGGAATCAAGAGCGGGTGCGGGCACGATTTGTTGAGACCTCCAGAGATGACCGAGGGCTTATGATTTGGATAACGCGCGATTATAAACTGCCGCGTTAGCGTCGTCTATTGCGAGTGTGTTGAGATCATTAATGGACTGGGCATCTCTCTGTGCGGCTCCGTGGAACTCTGTGCCTCTGTGGTGAAAATCCTTGCGTTACAAATTCACCACAGAGGCACTGAGAACCACAGAGCGCACTGAGAGGACACGAAACCAGAACGTCCCCATGGGCACGAAACAGCCAGGCCACTCTCAACCGATACCTTTAACCTAGCACCTTACCTCATCGACGCTAAATGTAAGTGTTGACACTAAATCTTCACCACAGTACCATGCGCGTGCGTTCGCGTGAGCGTTAGCAAAGTCGGCCCGGTGACGCGACGCCCGTCCCTTATTTAAATCATGAGCCAGGCTGCGGCCACGATCCCCCAAAAACTGTTTTTTAAGATTGGTGAAGTGTGCGAGATCGCCGGCGTGCAAGCTCATGTGCTGCGTTATTGGGAGACGGAGTTTCCCATGCTGGCGCCCCAGAAGAACCGAGCCGGTCAACGCACCTATCGCCGGCGCGATGTCGAAATGGCTTTGAGGATTAAGGAATTGCTTTACGACGAACAATATACAATTGCCGGCGCCAAGAAGAAGCTGGCCAGCGAGCTTCGCACGCCCGGACGGGAAACTTCAGCCGCGACCCCGAAAGTAGCTACGCGCAGTTTGCAGCCGCCGCCTTCACTCGCGGCACGGTTTAGTTCGACTGCGCCAGCGGCAGCTGCGCCGGCCGAGGCGACGCCCGCCCTGAGTGAAGAGCAGCGCGCTTCGCTCAAGCAAATAGCGACGCAGCTTCGCGAAATCCTCAATCTGCTTGATCAGGGTGACGCTGAACTTGAGGCGTTGCGGGGAAAGCAGAAATAACCGCGGGGCAATCACCTTACGAATTGAAATCGCCTCGGGCGCGTTTGGACAATCTGCGTTTTCAGTAGATACTGAACAGAGTTTGACGGGACGTGGCGCAGCCTGGTAGCGCGCACGCTTGGGGTGCGTGAGGTCGCGAGTTCGAATCTCGCCGTCCCGACCAAGATTGAGGCTTTCCGGTTAATAAGTCGGAAGGCCTTTTTTATTGCGTGAAGCGATAACCTGTGTACGCCGCGGCAAACACAAAGAACGCAAAGAAGCCGATAGAAAACGTCTTTGTCTTCGAATCCATTAATCTGTTGACAGGGCAGAGGCTATGGCATATCGTCCGGCGGAATTCGCAAAGGTCAGTGACGCAGACGCCTGGCGCTCTGGACTGGCAACAGCGGCGTCGCGTTTGAGTTAGATCATCCGGACATGGTTCGAAGCTCAAGCTATTTGAATCGATTCTCGATCGTGTTGGCAGGCGTTCTGCTGTTACTGATAACGCCTGACCTAACTCGGGCCCAGGACACCGTGACGGGCGCGTTCGAAGGAACGATCAGTGATAGCCAAACCGGCGCCTCTCTGAAAGGCGCGCTGGTAGAAATCATCAATCAACAAACCGGGGTCGCGCTCAGCTTGCGGACAGATTTTCGTGGCCGCTTCTTTCAAGGACTGCTGATTCCCGGCATCTACCGCATACGTGTTTCGGCGGACGGCTATCAAACCCGCGAAGTCCTCCAGCGTCTGAAGATCACCTACACGGGAGAAGTCGTTCCCGTTCCGGTGGCGCTCGATCCTGCGCCGGCGACTCCCCTGCCCACTAGTACACCAACACCGCCGGCGGCGGTAGCTGACACTGACATCAGGGCGAGCATCGTAACGATCGATGCGCGGCGCAGTGGCTCGTTCACAGAAGAAGAGCTGACGTCGCTGCCGTTGGGTGGAACTACCTTTGCGCGGACCTTTGATGAGTTGGCTTTGCTTTTGCCGGGGGTGGCGCCACCGCCGCAAACATTGGGTAGCGTGGCAGGACCAGGTGTGGGGCCAGGCGTAGGTTCCGCGGGACAGTTTGCAGTGAATGGGTTGCGGTCGCGAGGAAACAACTTCACGGTAGACGGTTCAGACAATAACGACGAAGACATTGGAGTCAGGCGGCAGGGATTTGTCGCGCTGGTGCCACAGCCAATCGAATCGGTGCAGGAGTATCAGGTGATCACTCTGCTGGCGCCGGCGCAGTTTGGACGGAATCTCGGGGCGCAAGTGAATGCAGTTTCCAAATCCGGCGGCAACGAAACCCACGCGACGATCTACAGCACGTTCAACTCGAGTCAGCTAAATGCACGAAACTTTTTCGATACCACTTTTGGCCACGCCATCACGGCTCTGCGGGCAGGCGGCAAACCGGTGCTGCGCGATGGCCGCCCCTTAACCGTGACAAACCAGAGCGGGGCGGAAGATTCTTTCACTTTCACGCAAGGCGGTTTGGTAATTGGTGGGCCACTTGCGCCGTCGTCGTCCGCGAAAACTCACAGCGCGTTTTATTTCATTTCCGGCGAAGGCCAATTCACGAACGCCACGAAAGAATCCAGTTTTGCAGTGCCGACTGTCGAAGAGCGCGGCATCTTCAACAGCGGCGCGACAGGTCTTTCGCGCGATCCATTCAGCGGCGCCCAAATCGTTGCGTTTCCCACGACCGTCAGCGGCGATGCGATCTTCAGCCTTTTTCCTTTTCCCAATAATCCTAACGGCCTTTATGGACCGAATACTTTGACGCAAGCCCTACCCGCAAGCGGGCAAAGCAAGAACTTCTCGGCAAAGGTCGACGGCAATTTTCTGATTGGGAGGCGCGCGCAGTCAATCACCTCGCGTTATAACTTTACAGACGACTGGCGTGATATTTCGGTGGTCGGTGGCGCAATCTTTTCCACGATCAGGCCGCGCGTGCGCACGCAAAACTTCTCGAATTTTCTGAACAGCGAGATAGGCGGTTCGCGCGGTGCGACGCTCTTTAATCAAGTGCGCGCGTCGTTTGGGCGTACGCGGCTGATTTTTGACGAGCACCGGGACGATCAGTTCCTGACGCCGAGCCGCCTGGCCAACTCGCTGCGGCCAAACGAGCGGCGATTTCTGCTGAACGCGCCGCTGTTCGCCAATGACACCACGCCCAATTCGGCGGCCGTCTTCTATGACAAATTTTTCAACTTTGGCACTGAGGATATTTTGGGGCCGGTCGGACAAGTTCAACTGGCCGGCTTCAGTCCCGTCGGCGTAGACGTTTTCAATTTCCCGCAGCAGCGCGTCAATAACACCTACCAGTTGGCCGATAATCTGTCATGGCGAAGCGGGAACCACAGGGTGACTCTCGGAGTAGATTTTCGCCGCACCGAGTTGCACAGTGATTTACCGCGCAACGCGCGGCCGTTGATTACCTTCAACGGCGCGCCCGGCGCCACGCGTAATGCCGCCGGCACATTTCAATTTACTGGTTTCATCCGGCCCATCGATCTGGCCGCGGCTTCGGCGCCGAGCGGTGTCTTGCAGGTGCTGCAAACGAATTCAGATTCGCAGATCGACCTGCGTTACTACCAGTACAATGTTTTTGCGCAGGACGAGTGGCGCGTGCGGCCGAATTTTTCGCTGTCGCTGGGCTTGCGTTACGAGTACAACACGCCGGTGGCTGAAACCCAGCGACGCATTGAGTCAACGTTCAATAATCCTTCGCTGGCGTTGGTGCCCGGCCTCGGAAACTTTCTCGGTGGGCGGCGGACTATCTACGATCCTGATCGAAATAACTTTGGTCCGCGCGTAGGCTTCGCTTACTCAACACACCTGTTTGGTTCGCGTCACATTTCGGTGGTCCGTGTCGGCTACGGAATTTTTTATGATCAGGCAATTGGCGCGGTAGTTAGCCAGTCACGCAACGTCTTTCCGAATTTTCTGACATTGAATTTGGCGGGCGGCCTGCCGGGATTAAGCGGGGTTGGGTTCAACATTTCCGATCCGACACTTCCACTGTTCCCATGTACCGATGCAAATGGCACGCGCTTACTGCCTCTGGTGCAACCGGGAACTCTGAACACTTTGAATCCCGCTGTTCCGCTTTCCTGTCTCGTAGGGCTTAATACATCCTTTCCCGGAGGTTTTGGATTTACGCTGCCCGAACGGAAACTGCGCATGCCCTGGGCCCAACATTACTCAGCGGCATGGGAGCAGGAGCTGAATCACAACACCGTGCTGTCGCTGGCGTATGTGGGAACGCGCGGCCGGAATCTGCTGCGCCTGACGACACCTAATCTTGGCCCGAATGCGTTTCTCGTGCCCACGTCGATCAACGTCGTCAGCTTTCAACCAAATGTAGTTGGGCTGGCACTTGGCCCGGGACAACTACCGGCGGCCAACGGGGTCACCGGTGGGCGGCCTGTCGATCGCGCAGGCTCCGTGATGATTTACGCATCGTCAGCGAATTCGCGGTTCGATTCGTTTCAGGTGCAGTTGCGCGGAAGATTTCGCGGCGCGACGCAATATCAAATTTCTTACACGCTGGCCCGGGCCACCGACGACGTTTCCGATGTTTTTGATCTGGCGGGAGCGCCGGCGCTGCCGCAAAATAGTTTCACTTTCGCGGGAGAGCGAGCGGCGGCCAACTTCGATGTGCGCCACCGGCTGGCATATAACTTCATCGCCGCGTTGCCTGCATTTCGAAATCGCGCGCGCGCGTTTCGATTTTTGTTCGGCAACTTTCAACTAGCCGGCACCGGCGCGTTGCGCACGGGACAGCCGTTTACCGTCAACAGCATTTTCGATGTGAACCTCGATGGCAATCTGACGGATCGGCTGGACAACACCAACGGTCTGGTGGTTACGGGCAACCGCCGGCAGCCTCTGCGCGTGACCACGGCGGATCCCAACAGCATGCTCGCGCCCATTGGACAGGACGGCCGGATTGGGCGAAACACATTTCGCGCCGGCAACGTGATCGAATTGGACCTATCGGTAAGCAAAAAACTGCTGGTTTCAGGTTCGAAAAGCCTTTTGCTCCGCGCGGACATTTTCAACTTCATTAATCGCGCAAACTTTGGCGTGCCGGTCCGTTGGCTCGGCGCGACTAATTTTGGCCAGGCCACTGAGACCATCACGCCGGGCCGCCGGATTCAGTTGGCAATCAAATACGCCTTCTGAAAGGTGGTGCAGAACTTTGACAGGTGTCAGAGTACCGACTTTAGTCGGGTTTTCTGATCTGTCCCAAAAACTCCGACTAAAGTCGGTACTCTAACGCCGGTGCCGAAGCTGAGACACCTCTTTCTGAAAGGTCCTTTAGACCACGGCTGAACCGGCCGCAAAATTCTCTTTGAGACTCGTCTTGTTAACTGACTGAGGTATATAATTACGGCCTAAACCGTAAGGCTCGAAACGGCCTGTGCCGCTTGCGAGTTTCCACTTGGATCTACCGCCGGGAGCTACTAAATGCTGGCTCTCCATATCCGCTCGAAGATCTTTCCCCGCTTCGCCCCGGGCACAAGATTAATCTTCATCGCTACGACAATCGTCGTTGTTTGCAGCTGCGCGATCGCAGGTTGGCGCTGGTCCAATTCACGTGTGTTGGCCTCAGGCGGCCCAGCGCGCGAATCGAAATTCCCAACGGCAAGATTAAGCAAAGAAACTAGTATTCGCCGCGCGGCCGGCGCTGACCGGCGAGTGAGCCTCGGTGAAGGTCACGCCTTGCTTACCTCTTATCGGGGAAACGAGAAGTTGCAGCTTGCCTTGTCTCAGAACCTGGCTGCACCCAGGTCGCTGGCTTCAGCGGATTTTGATGAAGACGGCGTGCCCGATTTGGTGAGCGGGTACGCGAATGACAACCGGGGAATCGTTACGGTCAATCGCGGGAACGTCGACGCGATCTATCCCAACGCGCCTGAGGCGCAGCAGCGTCGTGCCAACGGCACATTTACCGACGCACCTTTTCTGTCACCGGTGCTGGCGCTTGAAGTAAGCGCGCCCGCTGATTTCGTGGGCGCGGGTGACTTCGATGCCGACGGGCACTGGGACATCGTCGCGGCCAGCCGCGGCGGCAACAGTTTGCATTTCCTCGCAGGCGACGGAGCCGGAGGTTTCAACCCGGAAAAGCTCATTTCGGTTGGAGGTGAGGTAAGTGCATTCACGACCGGAGAGATCAACCGCCAGGATGGCCTGACCGACATAGTAGCCGGGGTTGACACTCCTGATGGCCATGAAGTCCTGGTGTTCGAAGGTCCGGAGGGCGCGCTCAGGTCGCAACCGGAAGTCTTCGTCGTCCCTGACACGGCAACGTCGCTGGCGCTCGGTCAGTTCGGTGAGCACTATGCTTTCGACCTGGCGGTCGCTTCGGGAAATCAGATCTTTCTGCTCGAGGGAAGAGATCGCCGTTTGTCGCTCGATGAAACACAACAGCGGGAAGTTCTGCCGGCCAGGGTGATCGCGCGCAGTTTCGACTTCCAAATCAAGTCCGTCGTGGCGGGCAACTTTGGCGGCGATGCACACGAGGACGTGGCGGTCATGGGAGATGACGACCGCGTCCGGTTCCTTATCCAGAGTTTCACAACTTCGGGTGGTCAGCCGGTCGCAAGGCCATTCAATGAATGGTCGGTACAGACGCTGGAGGGAAACTACTCGTCGGCGTCGATGATCGCCGCGCGAGTCTCTACTTCGCCTTGGGACGATCTGGTAGTACTCGAGAACTCGCTCAATCGCATCGACACGATCAGCCGCTTGCCCGCCAACAAGGCTTCACCGGATTCCGTTACGATTGCGAATTCATTCGAGGTAGACAGTCAACCGGTCGCGATTTTGCCCATGCGGTTGGATGTGGATGGGCTCAGCGATTTGGTGGTGATGAGATCGAATTCGTCGGCGCCCACCCTGGTCAGAACAGTAGAAACTAGTAATTACCCAATCGGTCCGAATACTCCCGCCGGAATCTTTTCGAACCCCGCTACAGTTACGATCGGCAACTCCGGTAGCACGCCTATCAAAGCCTCGCCTTATCCTTCGACGATTACGATCGCCGGACAAACCGGCACTATTAATCGTTTGCGCGTGGGCCTAAAAAACTTTTCGCACAATACGCTGCACAACGTAGATATTTTGCTGGTGGGTCCGACTGGCGCTGGGGTAATTCTGTTATCGGACGTGACGGGCATCGTCGGACCGTCTACTCCGGTGCAACTTGTCTTTGACGACCAAGCGGGAGCGAATGTTGCGGCGCCGGTAGTCTCTGGGACTTTCAAGCCGACAGATATCAGCAGCGGAGGAGTTGACAGCTTTCCGAGCCCGGCTCCCGCCGGCGCATTCGGCACGTCGCTGTCCATCTTTAATGGCACAAATGCCAATGGGACCTGGAGTCTCTATGTGGTGGACGACTCGGGAATATTTGGTCCCGGAAGTATTGCTGGTGGTTGGAGTCTAATTATTGACGACCCGCCGCCAACAACGTTCGACGTCGTTAACACCAATGATGCGGGGGCCGGTTCGTTGCGCCAGGCCATCCTTGACGCCAATGCAAATCCGGGCGCCGATATCATTACTTTTCATATTCCCGGGAGCGGGGCGCACACGATCGTGCCGGCGTCGGCGCTTCCGGATATAACCGATCCAGTCACCATCAATGCCACGACTCAAACGGGTTTTGCAGGCTTGCCTCTGATCGAAATCGACGGCACGAACACTGGCGCCTTTGCCGGAATCTTTCGCGGCGTACTCAACATTACCGGCGGCGATAGCGTCGTTCGCGGTTTGGTAATTAACCGCTACAACACCGATGCAATCGCGCTCTTGACCAATGGCAACAACATCATTGAGGGAAACTTCATCGGCACCGATCTGACCGGTACGCTCGATCGAGGAAACTTCTGTGACGGCATCGCGGTTGATTCGCCGAGTAATCGCATCGGCGGCACCACGGCCGCGGCGCGCAATATTGTTTCCGGCCTGGCCTATGCAGTGGTCCTGGCCGACGCCGGTCAAAACCTCGTCCAGGGTAATTACATCGGCACGAACCTTACAGGTGACGCAATCATTGGAAATTCACACGGCGGGGTTTCCACGCGGAGCGCGCCCGGCTCACCGAACAATATCGTAGGCGGCACCACGGCCGGGGCGCGCAATCTTATCTCCGGAGGCAGTTTCCCGACGGGCGTCGATCTTGTTTACTCGGGAAGTAACGGTTGCCTGGTGCAAGGTAATTACCTCGGCACGGACGTTACCGGGACCAAAGCGTTTGGCCCGACAGGCTCTGATAGCGGAAACAATACAGGCGTTATGATCAGCTTCGGTGCGCATGACAACACGATTGGCGGCACCACGCCCGCGGCCCGGAACATCATCTCGGGTAATTTCATGGGCATTGAAATCATCGACTCGAATACGACCGCAAATTTAGTGCAGGGCAATTTCATTGGCACAAATGTTAACGGCAACGCAATCCTGAAAAATGCATTTTATGGGATCTTCTGCTTTTTCGATTCGACCTCAAACGTGATCGGCGGTGCGTCCGCCAGCGCTCGAAATATTATTTCCGGGAACGCCGTCGCCGGTATTCGCTTTGGCGAACCGTCCAAAGGTGGCGCGCTCAATAATGTGGTCCAGAAAAATTATATTGGCACCGACGTGACGGGCGATCTGGCTGTGCCCAATGGCCAGACTGCCTTCTTTGACAGCAACTCCGGTATCCTGATCCCCGCGAACTCACGTGGCGACCGCATTATCGAGAATCGCATCGCTTACAACAAAGGGGCGGGTATTCGCATAACAAATGTCAGCGGTGGCGACATCAACAGCATCGAGATCGAGATTGCCGACAACGAGATTTACGCCAATGAAGGCTTAGGTATCGACCTGGGCGGACAAGGCATTACTCCCAATGATCAGCTGGACGCAGATGATGGCCCGAATCGTTTGCAGAATTTTCCGGAGCTGAATTCGGCCGTGCCCGGAGTGTCATTTGGTGCTCCCGATGCCCCACGAACTGAGTTTGGGCGGCCGGATCTGGTTGGCGCCGAAGCTTTGACAGTCAGTGGCACGCTGAAGAGCGCGGCCAGCACCACCTACACAGTGCACTGGTATTTCAGCGCAGACCCTCAGTGCGTGACGAACCAGGCCGCCTCGAAGCCCTTAGTGACCGGCAAGGTCCCAGGTGTAACGACCAACGCAAATGGTGATGCCCAATTTAGTTTCCCATTCGATTTTCCCACCGGCATCAACAGCGGAATCATTAATTGCACGGCCACGGATCCGGTCGGTAACACGTCTGAGTTTTCAGCCTGCTTGCAGATCGGCTCGGCCAGCACACCGACACCCACACCGACGCCGACACCCACGCCAACTCCGACACCAACGCCTACGCCGACACCCACGCCAACTCCGACACCAACGCCTACGCCGACACCAACTCCGTCGCCGGCTGTGCGACTGGATGCAGCAAGTTACAGCGCGGCCGAGAACGTCAGCACGAAGACGGTAACCCTCAACAGGACCGGCAGCACCGTGTCAGCATGTTCAGTTAATTACACGACCAGCGATATTGCCGGCGCGAGTCCCTGCGATTCGCTAAATACTGGGAAGGCATCATCACGCTGCGATTACGAGACGACTCTGGGAACGTTGAAGTTTGCCGCGGGTGAGGGTTCCAAGACCATCTCGATCCCAATAATCGATGATGCTTACAACGAAGGGAACGAGACGTTTACCATCACGCTGAGTAATCCGGTGAATGTGAGTTTGGATCCACAAAACAGTGCCACCATCACCATCGTTGATGACAGCACGCCGGCGCAGAATCCCATTAACGACGCCACCTTCTTCACCCGAATGCATTACTTTGACTTTCTCAATCGGGAAGCTGATACACCGGGACTAAACTTCTGGCGCAACGAGATCACCTCATGCGGCAGTAATGCCGGCTGCACGGAAGTGAGGCGGATCAGCGTTTCGGCTTCGTTCTTCCTGTCGATTGAATTCAAGGAGACCGGCTACCTGGTAGAGCGAGCTTATAAAGTGTCGTATGGAGATATAGAGAAGAACTCTTCCTACCCGCCGCCGCTGCACCCGCTCAAGGTGCCAATCATTCGTTTTCAGGAGTTTCTGACAGATACTCAGCAAATTACCGAAGGAGTGGTGGTCTTACAGACAGGCTGGGAACAAAAGCTGGAAAGTAACAAGCAGGCTTTTTTCGCCGACTTTGTGCAGCGGTCGAGGTTTACCACGGCGTTGCCGACGTCAATGACACCGACGCAGTTCGTCACGCAGTTGGAAACTTATGCTGGTGGCAATATCTTGTCCCCCAGTGAAAAGACCACCGCCATTAACTTGTTCAGCGGGGCAGGGAACACTTCGAACACGACGGCGAGAGCCCAGGCTTTAAGGCAAGTAGCGGAGGATGGGGACTTAGCCGCGGCGGAATTCAATCGAGCGTTTGTGTTGATGCAATACTACGGATACTTGCGAAGGAACCCTGACGATCCGCCGGAAGCGAGTTTGGATTATGCGGGTTTTGAGTTTTGGCTGATCAAGCTGAACCAATTCAATGGCGACTATCTCAACGCTGAGATGGTGAAGGCTTTTTTATCTTCGATTGAATACAACCGGAGGTTTGGGCCGTAACAGAGAACTTGCAGGTTCTCTTCTACAACTGAAAGTAGGCCTTCGATGAGTTTCCCCCTAATTCGTCAGCGGCATTCATCAGGCGAACCTCGACTGTCTCGATTCATTCGATTTCTATTTGTACTGTCACTCTGCGCGGTCGCACTATTCCTCGTTCCTGTGCTGGTTCGATTCTTGGTCACGGCCAAGTCAACGAAAGAACGGGCCGCCGGACCACCTGCGGTGGCGCGTTTGAGCGAGCAAATTAGTATCCGCGCGAATGGCCGTCTTGATCCGACGATCAGTTTGCGCGACGGTCACGACCTGCTGACTGCGTATGTCGGCCCGCAAGCCTTGACGACGGCGCTGGAACAGAACCTTGCCGAACCTCTGAGTCTGGCTTCCGCAGACTTTGATGAAGACGGCGTGCCTGATCTGGTGGCCGGTTATTCATACGACGGCCGCGGCATAATCACTCTCAACCGAGGGAACGTTGATTCAATCTACCCGAACGCTCCCGAAGCCAAACAACGTCGCGCCGGCGGAACGTTCACTGACGCGCCTTTTCTTTCCCCTGCCCAAGTTTTCGCAGCTGCGATCGCGCCTGACTTCATGGGCGCCGGAGACTTCGACGCTGACGGACATTGGGACCTGGTAACCGCGAGCCGTGGCGGAGACAGTTTGCACTTTCTGCATGGCGATGGAAGGGGCCGTTTCGGCGCTGAAACAGAGCTCGCGCTGCCGGGAAGCGTAACCGCGTTTACTACGGGCGAAATCAATCGACGCGACGGTTTAACCGATATCGTCGTCGGCCTCGTCGGATATGACGGTCCCGAGGTTCGCGTATTCGAAGGCCCATTGGGCGCGATGAATGCGCAGGCGGAAACGATTACTGCGCCGGCCGCCGTCACGTCGGTGTCCTTGGGCCAACTCGATGATAATTACGAAATGGATCTGACTGCTGCATCCGGCGACCAGGTGCTGGTGGTGCACGGCCGCGATCGCAAGCTCACTTTGCCGGAGGCTGATCAGGCGGCGGTATGTTTGCCGCAGATCAGCTTGCGTAGGTTTGCATCTGCTCTTCGTTCAATAGCAATTGGCGAATTCAACGGCGATCAATTTGCCGATGTGGCCGTTCTTGATGACCGCGGAGCGGTGGAAGTGCTGGCCCAGCCACCGATTACTGATGCTGAGGAGCAAACGATCAAGCGGCGAGCCGAGCGACGGCGAGACGACGCGGATTCTCCAGCTAACCAGCAAGGCTTAGCTGATTTGCCTTCCAGCCGCGCTCGTTCCGACATTGCCCAGTGGAGCGCCGAAGAGTTGGCTGTCGCCCCCGTCGCGAGCGCGATGATGTTGTTTGCGGCGCGCGTCTCAACCGCTCCGGGTGACGATCTGATCACGCTCGATGCGGCCGGCAGTCAATTGCGGGTGCTTACTAAGAGTGTGAATTCTCGAGGGTCACGAATTGCTCCCACAACTGGCGCACAGCTAACTACGCTGAGTGCACAGACCGCGCCGGTAGCTGCGCTGCCAATGCGCCTGGATATCGACGCACTATCCGATTTGGTGATCCTGACAAAAGGACAGGCCTCGCCCGCGATTGCCTTAACTTCGAGAGTCGCCGTGGAGCGTAGTCAAAGCAGTACCGACCGTGACTTCGGGCCTGAGGCAATTTCATTCTCGAATCCGGCGACGATTACGATGAGTAACAGCGGCACGAAACCGATACCGGCCAGTCCCTACCCTTCGACAATTACCGTTTCCGGCGTGAGCGGAACTGTCAGCAAGCTGCGAGTCAGGCTGAACAACCTGAATCACGGCACGATTGACAGCATCGACATGTTACTGGTGGGGCCGGCGGGACAAAAGCTGATGCTGATGTCTGATGTCGGCGCTTCGGGTGGCTTTACCAGCAACGCTGTGGTCACTTTCGACGACGACGCTGCGTCAACCATCTCCGCCGGAGTTATGACTGAAACCTATAAGCCGACAAACATCGACGACGGCTCGAGTGATACCTTTCCATCTCCGGCGCCGGCTGGACCTTACGGCAGTACGTTAGCGGTTTTCAACGGTACAAATCCTAACGGCACGTGGAGCCTGTACATCGTTGATGACAATGGCATCTTCGGCGGCAACATCACTGGCGGCTGGGCTTTGGCTTTCGGCACGGACACTTCACCAGCAGCACCGCCTTTCATCGTGACAAACGTAAATGATAGCGGGCCGGGTTCGCTGCGACAGGCGATCCTTAACGCTAACGACACCATTGGCGCCGATACGATCACTTTTAATATAGCTGGTGGATCAAAAACGATCGTGCCCGCTTCGGGACTCCCTGAAATCACGGATCCGGTGACCATTGACGGCACAACGCAACCAGGCTTTGCCGGAAAGCCGATTGTGGAAATCAGCGGCAGCGCTTTTGGCCAGTCCCCGGGGTTAGACATTCGCGCCAATAACTGTGTCGTTCGCGGGCTGACTATCAATCTATTCAGAGACGCCGCGATACTCGTATTTTTTGAAGGTAACAACGCCATCATTGAAGGAAATTTTTTAGGCACGGATGTAAACGGCACCACGGACATGCCAAACTTTGCCGCCGTCAGACTGTCCGACAACCAGGGAAACAAGATCGGCGGCACGACCGGGGCCGCGCGTAACCTGATTTCAGGTAATGGCAATTTTGGTATTTGGCTCGCCAACAGCGATGCCAACGTTATCCAGGGCAATTTCATCGGCACGGATATTACCGGCAAACTTCAATTGGGAAATGGTGACGGGATCAGCTCGAGAAGCGTGCCGGGCTCGGGAAACAATACGATCGGAGGAACCACGGCGGGCGCACGAAATATCATTTCGGGAAATTCATGGTCGGACATTGATTTCGTCTATTCAGGATCCAACGCCAACCTTATTCAGGGCAATTATCTCGGGCCGGATGTTAACGGAACGGCGGCGCTGCCAAATATCGCCGAGGGAATAAATCTCGAGGGCGGAGTACACGACAACACCATCGGCGGGACCACACCGGCGGCTCGGAATATTATCTCGGGGCACTATTTTTCGGGTGTCTTTTTTCGTGATGAGACGACGACGGCCAATCTAATCCAGGGAAACTTCATTGGCCCGGATGTGACCGGGACTGCCAAGCTGGGTAACTCGGGCGGTATAACGATTATCTTCGATGCGACGGGGAACACGATCGGCGGCGCTATCACAGCAGCTCGCAACATCATTTCGGGCAACGGCTTGGGAATTCAGTTGGGCGAGCCATTACAGGGAGGAGCAGTTGGCAACGTCTTTCAAGGCAACTTCATCGGCACAGATGTCTCGGGCAACCTTCCGTTGGGCAACGGCACGGGCATCGCAATTCCAGCGAACGCCATTGCCGACAAGATCATTCAAAACCGGATTGCTTTCAATATCTGCAACGGTGTGCAAGTGACAACTCCTCCTAACGCACAGGACTCGCCCGGCCTGCAAATTGAAATCACCGAAAACGAAATTTATGGTAACGGGTGCCTGGGCATCGACCTGGGACCGGGAGGTATTACACCCAACGATAATCAGGATCCGGATACCGGGCCGAACAACCTGCAGAATTTTCCACAACTTACATCAGTCATGTTTCCGGGCGGTGGAGGAAACCTTTCAACCGGCGGAAGTTCGCCGGAGGCTGCAATTAGCGTCAATGGGAATCTAAATAGCACGCCGAACACGACTTTTACGATTCACTGGTATTTCAGTCCAGACTCGCAGTGCACCAACAATCAATTCGCGTCGAAGCCTCTGGCATTCGGGAAGATTCCGGACGTTACTACTAACGGCAGTGGCAACGCTCCATTCACCATTCCCTTTGAATTTCCGGCAGGCATGGATCAGGGAGTAATAAACTGCACGGCGAAAGACCCGGCTGGCAACACCTCTGAGTTCTCTGCGTGCCTGAAGGTGAGCGCGAGCCCGACGCCCACACCTACCCCAACACCCACACCGACGCCGACACCCACCCCGACGCCAAACCCAAATTGTTCCACGATTGCGTTTACGCCTAATCAGGCGATTCCTGACAACAACCCGGCGGGGGTCAACATTCCACTGGTCGTAAACGGCTTGAGCGGCACAATAACCGATCTGGACGTTTTCCTCGCTAACGTTACCCATACCTGGGTGGGCGATCTGAAGTTCACGCTGACTTCACCGGGAGCGAGCAGATCATCTGTTTTCGTTGACCGCCCAGGGTTTCCGGCGACGAGTATCGGATGTAACGCGGATAACTTTGCCAACAGCAAATTGGATGACGAGGCGGCAGGCGGACCGATCGAAAATGTTTGCACTAATGGAATGACCGGGATCTTCACGCCGAATAATCCGCTGTCTGTGTTTGATGGATTGAGTCCGAATGGCACGTGGACACTTAATGTCAGCGATAGTTTTTCTGGTGATACCGGTTCCGTCCAGTCGGTTTCATTGATCATCTGTGTGAACGCGGGACCTACACCCACGCCCACGCCGACACCCACGCCTACACCGACGCCGACACCCACACCGACACCCACACCGACGCCGACACCCACGCCCACACCGACGCCGTCGCCCGTAGTCCAGTTCAGCGCGGCGAGCTATTCGACTGCAGAAAATATCGGCAGCAAATCGATCAACGTCACGCGCGGCGGCAACACGGCAACTGCGGTCACCGTCGAGTACACGACCAGCGATGCGGCGGGCGCCAATCCCTGCGGTCAGTTTGCCGGTTTGGCTTCTTCGCGTTGCGACTATGAATCCACTCTTGGCAAGCTAAAGTTTGCTGCGGGCGAAACATCAAAGACAATTCTGATTCCGATAGTGGATGATTCCTACGCCGAAGGGAACGAGACCTTCAGCCTCACGCTCAGTAAGCCTACAGGCTGCACGATTGGCGGATCAGCCACGGTGACAGTCACCATCAACGACAACGAAAGTACAAATGGGACTAATCCGATTAATGACGCCAGCTTCTTCACGAAGATGCATTACTTCGACTTCCTCAATCGCGAGGCTGACACCCCTGGGCTGAACTTCTGGACCGGACAAATTACCTCATGCGGGAGCGACACGACCTGCACGGAAGTGCGGCGGATTAGTGTGTCCGCGTCGTTCTTCCTCTCAATCGAGTTTCAGCAGACGGGATACTTGGTTGAGCGAACCTATAGAGTTGCGTATGGCGACATAGACAAAAACTCGAACTACCCACCGCCGTTACACCAGATTAAGGTGCCCGTAATCAGGTTCAATGAGTTCCTGACGGACACACAGCAAATCACGCAGGGCGTCGTCGTCCTGAGTCCCGGTTGGGAACAGCAACTCGAGAACAACAAGGTGGCTTTCTTTAATGAGTTTGTGCAGCGAACCCGTTTCACGAACGCTTTGCAAACGACTATGACGCCGACGGAGTTTGTGGATCAACTGAACACGAATGCCGGGAATGTTTTGTCGGCAGGCGAACGGACGACGGCGATTAATCTATTCGGCGGAGCAGGGAACACCACGAACACGACGGCTCGGGCCCTGGCTTTGCGACAGATAGCTGAGGATGCGGATCTAAACGCGGCCGAATTCAATCGCGCGTTTGTGTTGATGCAATACTACGGATACTTGCGAAGGAACCCTGACGATCCGCCGGAAGCGAGTCTGGATTATGCGGGTTTTGAGTTCTGGCTGATCAAGCTGAACCAGTTCAATGGCGACTATCTCAACGCGGAAATGGTGAAGGCTTTTCTGTCATCAATCGAGTACAATCGCCGCTTTGGACCCTGAGAATTTCCGGCAAAGAGTTTAAGCGATAGGGCATGAGTAGCAGTAAGCAAATACTGAGTCGGGTGGCATGGATAGCGCTGACACTGATGTGTCTGTACGGCGCCTCGTCCCGCGCGCGCGTCGAAACCCTGGACTCGACTCCCGCAGCGCCGGAACTCGTAATTCAAACCGGCCACAGCTCGCGGATCAACTGTGTCGCCTTTGCGCCCGATGGCCGCTGGCTGGCTTCAGGCGGTGCAGATAATTCGATCCGAATTTGGGACCTCACCTCAGGACTCGAGTTGCGCGCGCTTACGGGTCATCAAAATTGGATCAAGTCGGTTGCCGTGAGCTCGAATGGAGAACTGCTCGCTTCCGGCAGCAACGATCGCACGGTCAAAATCTGGAACGTTGCCTCGGGACGCGAGTTGATGACGCTGACTGGACATCAAGCCGCGGTCGAGGCAGTCCTCTTCAGCTCTGACGGCCGATTGGTTTTCTCCGGCAGTTCCGACAACACGATCAAGATTTGGGACGCCACGTCCGGCCGGGAGTTACGCACGCTCACCGGTCACGCGGCGGCCATCTCTGCTATGGCTGTAAGTAGTGATGAGAAGACACTCGCCTCAGGCAGTGCGGATGGCGTCGTCAAGTTTTGGAATCTTGCGGATGGCAGCCTGTTACGCACGCTTAACAAGCAGACCGCGAAAGTCACTCTCCTGGCATTCAGTCCGGACGATCGCATCGTCGTGGCCGGCAGCGCTGACGGAGATTTTATTCTCTGGGAAGCGGCGAATGGAAAAGCAAAGTCTGCGATGAAGCCAAGTCAAACCGCGGCGCTGGCTGCCCACTTCATCGGCGACCAGGAAGTTTTGTTGCTGACGGCCAATGGATTGATGCTTTCGGTCGATACAACGAATGGCAAGCAAAAGACGGCCAGTCCTGCTAACGCCGACGCGCCCGAGATGTTGTTTGCCTCGTTCAGCAAAGACGGCAAGTTAATCGCTTCAGGCGCTGGAAACCGTTCCATGGAAATTCGGTCCGTGCCTGACGGTAAACTTGCGCGCACTTTTTCAAGTCACTCAGCAGCTTTCTTCTCCGTCGCGTTTAGTCGCGACGGTCATTGGCTGGCATCGGCGGCGAACGATCGGACGGTGCGGCTGTGGCAGATAGCGACGGGACGTGAGATGCCAAAGCTTTCCGGCCACACGGGCTGGGTGCAGGCAATGGCGTTCAGTCCGGATAGCCGGGTGCTCGCTTCGGGCAGCAACAGCGGCGAAATAAAACTTTGGGACGTCAACACGGGAAGGGAAGTCTTCAAACAGTCTTTCCCCGGCGATCGCATTCATGCGCTTGCCTTCAGTGCTGACGGCAAGTGGCTGGCGGCAGCGGGCACGGCCCAGACAATTCATCTCTTGGAACTGGCGACCAAACAGACGCGCAACCTGACGGGGCATGAGGGCGAGGTTACGGGTCTGGTTTTCCTGCCCAACTCTTCTGCGCTTGCTTCCGCGGGCACCGATCGGACGGTGCGGCTTTGGAATGTCGCCAACGGAACTCTGGCAAAAACTCTTCCGGCAGTTGCGGGTCAGATAAACGCGCTGGCTATCAGCCCCGACGGGCATAGGTTGGCCGCCGGCACCTCTGACAAGAAAGTAGAACTGTTTGAAATCGACGCCGCAGAGAGTAATCACCAAACTCTCGCCGGTCATAACGGCGAGATCTTTACGTTGGCGTTTAGCGCTGACGGTCGTTGGCTGGCTTCGGCCGGCGCCGATCACTCGGTCAGAGTCTGGGATCCGAAAAGCGGAAAAGAAGTTCGGACGCTGGCCGGAGCTTCAGGAGAGATCAATGGCATCGACTTTAGCGCGGACTCGCGGTTTATCGTGTCCGCGAATGAAGATGGAAGCATGAATGTCTGGAATACCGAGCGCGGCGAGATGGATGCGATCCTGACTTCGATTCCGGATAGCGATGATTGGCTGGTCGTCACGCCCAAAGGTTTGTTCGATGGGTCCCATGCCGCGTGGAAACTCCTGCTATGGCGGTTTGCGCAAAGCACGTTCAAAGTTTCTCCGGTCGAATCGTTCTTCAACGAGTTCTATTATCCCGGGTTGCTGGCGGAGGTGCTGGCGAACCACAATCCAAAACCGAAGCAGGATATTGTGCGGAAGGATCGGCGGCAGCCAACCATCGCAGTGCAGACCGCGATGGCGGGCGGGCCGAGTGCTAAGCGCGAAATAGAACTGCGGATTGAGATAGCCGAGGCGCCGCCGGATGCAGACTACCAAACTGGCAGCGGGGCCCGCGATCTACGCCTGTTTCGAAACGGTCTGTTGGTGAGGGCCTGGCCGGGCGACGTTCTGCAGGGCGCTCAGAAAAAAACGATTACGGCGACGCTACCGATCGTGGCCGGTGAAAACGAATTTAGCGCGTACGCTTTCAATCGCGACAACGTGAAATCAACGGACTCGGCCTTATCTGTCACTGGCGCTGAGACACTGCGGCGGCAAGGCACGGCGTACTTGTTTGTGATTGGCGTCAGCAAGTATGCGAACTCGCAGTACAATCTTAACTACAGCGCCGCGGACGCGACGGAAGTTGCCGCGCAGATGAAAACGCAACAAGAGTCGTTGCGCCGGTACGATCCCGTAGAAGTCATCTCGCTGCTGAACGATCAGGCCACCAAAGACAATATTCTGCTGGCGCTCAAACTCTTGAACGGCACTCAGAAGGATCCGTTGCCGGCCAACGCCGCCGCGGACCTGGCGAAGATCAAACCGGCCCAGCCTGAGGATGCAGTCGTCTTTTACTTCTCAGGTCATGGCACCGCGAAGGGCGATCGGTTCTATATTATCCCGCACGATCTTGGTTACACGGGAGCGCGAAGCGACTTGGATCAGACTGGACTGGCGATGATTCTCTCGCACAGTGTTTCAGACCTCGAGCTTGAGGATGCATTGAAACCGCTCGATGTGGATCAGTTGCTGCTGGTAATCGATGCCTGCAATTCAGGCCAGGCCCTGCAAGCGACTGACGATCGGCGCGGTCCGATGAACGCGCGCGGCCTGGCGCAACTCGCTTACGAAAAGGGAATGTATGTGCTCACCGCCTCGCAAAGCGACGAAGTGGCTTTCGAATCAGCCGGACTGAAACATAGTTACCTGGCTTATGCTCTGATTGAAGAAGGAATAAAATCCGGAGCTGCCGATGCGGATCGCAATGGCCAAATATTTCTCAATGAGTGGTTCAATTATGCGACCGACCGCGTGCCGCGGATCCGTGGTAAGAAGGACGGGGCCGGAAAGCAGTTGGAAGAAGTTGACGAAGACGAGAAGCGCGTGCAGCGTCCCCGAGTCTTTAATATGCGCGAAGGCGGCGCGGAGCGTTTCGTGGTCGCGCGCCTGGCGGCCAGTGCCCAGACCAGATAATTCGGCGCCGAGAGATTATGCAATCAGATGATTTGGCAGAGATCGACACCATAGCCAAAGAGGACCCATCGCCCGGCGCGAATGCTTCTGCCGAGCAGGATTCGCTCGCCGGAGTAATGCTGGACGGCCGGTACCAGGTAAAGCGCGAGCTGGGACACGGTGGCTTCGGTGTTGTCTATCTGGCTTCCGACGAAAAGATGATGTCACGTCCGGTGGTTGTGAAAGTCCTTTGGGCGGACAAGGTCAACCATGAGTGGAGCCTCAAGAAATTCAAGCAAGAGATGGAGGCCATGACTCGGATCGATCACCCGAGCATCATTGGCGTTCTGGATACCGGCCAATCTCCCGATGGCAAGCCTTACATCGTGATGCAGTATGTCGATGGCGTCAGTCTGCGTTCGCTGATTAACGCCCAGGGGTTGGACTTTAACCGCACCGCGAACATCGTCCGGCAGATTGGGAAGGCCCTTAGCGCGGCCCATGACCGGGGAATTCTGCACCGTGATCTGAAGCCGGAAAACATCATGCTGCAGAAGCTCACTGATGGTGACGAGCAGGTAAAGATCATCGATTTCGGAATTGCCAAGGTTAAGGACTCAGTCATATCAACCAGCACCGGCAGCGACGGCACCGTCGGCACGGCGGCCTATATGTCGCCTGAACAACTGGCCGCCGGTAATGTCACTCCGGCCAGCGATGTCTACAGTTTTGGAATCATCGCTTACGAAATGTTGACCGGCCGGCGGCCCATGAATCCGGATTCGGCGTATCAACTGCTCGAAATGCAGCGTTCAGGCGTGCGCATCAAGCCTCGCGACCTCCGGCCGAATCTTGCGGAAGCAGCCGAAAGGATCATCCTCAAAGCTCTGTCGTTTGAGGCTAAGAATCGTTATGAGCGCGCGCGCGACTTTGGCGATCTCCTGGCTGCGGCTTTGGTGGGGGATGATGAACAGACAAAACTGCAAACCCCGGGTGACGCCGTTACGGTGCGCGAAGAAGGCGTCACACTTGAGACGGCGCACGTTCTTTTCATGGACATCGTCGGCTATTCCAAGCTGTTGATCGATCAGCAGAAGGAAGCGCTGCGGAAGCTTCAGCAGATCGTCCTGGCCACCAGAGAATGTTGCCAGACTAAGCCCGAGAACCTGATTCGCCTGCCCACCGGAGACGGGATGGCGCTTGTATTTTTTGGCGATCCTGAGGCGCCGGTCCGTTGTGCCATCGACATCGGCCGCGCGCTGCGCGAGCAAGGCAACATCGAGTTACGCATGGGCGTGCACAGCGGCCTCGTCTATCACCTTGCCGACATCAACACGAACATGAATGTTGCCGGCGGAGGCATAAATATCGCGCAACGAGTCATGGACTGTGGCGACAGCGGTCACATCCTGGTTTCCAAGCGAGTGGCCGACGACCTTGGGCAATTGGCGCGCTGGTCTAACTATCTGCACGACCTGGGCAATGCGGAAGTGAAACATGGGCTGAAAGTCCACGTGTTCAACTTGTATGGCGACGATTTTGGCAATGCAGATTCGCCGGTAAAATTTGCGAGCACCGTCAAACCCGCTCCTTACCGAAGTCCGGCGGCGATGGTCATCGGGGGGCTGGCAGTTCTGGCTCTGGTAATTGGTGGAATTTGGTATGCGCTGCGGCCGAAGGCGGGGACCGTTGGGCCACCGGCGACACCGGTGACAACTGCGCCGGTCGGGCCGGAACAAAGGCTAAGCTACTGGTTGACTGTGCAGAAGATGGTGAACAAAAAGCCGCTCGGGGCGCCGATCGAATCCGAGGGCAGTTTGAGTTTCGGCAACGGGTGGAAGTTCAAGCTCAACCTGCGACCGGCCCAGGCCGGTGCGCTTTATCTTATCAATGTCGGCCCGGGCAAAAACGGTGGCGACGAATACAACGTGTTGTTTCCGTTGCCCGCCAACAGGAACTCAGTCGACAAACTGGAGCCGCGATTGGCCGCTGACCAGACTATGCAATTGCCCAACGTCGACTGGTATCAATTTGTCGAGCAGACGGGTGTAGAGAAAGTTTGGCTCATCTGGTCAGACCAGCCTTTGCCCGATTTGGATGCGATCGTCGGCGAGGCCGCCGCTAGTAAGGATCAGCCGGGAGTAATTTCTAATCCGGCGCACATCTCCCAAATCCAATCGTATATGAAGCGGTACGACACCGCGCCGCCGCAGGTCGTCAACGATAAGTCGGCGAAACGGACATCGTTGAAAGGATTCGGAAACGTCGTTGTCAACAAGATCGAGTTGTCGCACGATCCAATCTAAAAACTGGAGAAAGTCATGTTTACCAAGCGAGTCTCGAAAATATTTTTGCTAACGGTTGTGTTGCTTACCGGCCTGGCCGCGCCCACGGTTATAAGGGCTCAGGACGGCGACGACGAGTCGAAAGCGATCAAGGCGGAAGTCTTCATGAATAACCGCCCCGCCACGCCCAAACGAACGATTGCTCGGTATAAGCCCGCTGCCAAGCTGGCCGCCGATGCGAACACACCGCCGCCGGGGGCCAGCTTTGTGCAGGTGGGCGTCACGTTCTGGCGCTTTCGTGCCGCCACCGCGGCCGACAAGACGAAAGAGCTCGTGGAAGAGGAAGAGAGTGGCCCGACCGAATGGACTCTGGAGCGAATTGAAGAGGGAACTCTCCTGTCGCCGGGGCAACGAGTCAGAATCAGCATTGAGTCGCTAACGCGTGCCGGCTATTTGTACGTGATCAATCGCGAGCAGTATGCGGACGGGACGCTCGGCGATCCGATGCTTATCTATCCGACGCAGAAAACCAGCGACGCGAATTACGTGAAAGCCGGCAAGCTTATTTACATTCCTTCGGCGACTGGCAAGTTTCGAATCAAGCCCAGCGCCGGGCCCAAGATCCACGTTGGAGAGTTGGTTACGATTTTGGTCTCGGCCCAACCACTGATCGATCCGAAACTGCTGGGCACGAAAGCTATCAAACTGCCCCGCCAGCAAGTCGAATTATGGGACAAGCAGTGGAGCGTCAAGGCAGCGCGATTTGAAATGGATGGCGGTGTTGGCCAGGCGATGACGGAAAGGGAGCAACAGGCAGGCACGAACGGGTCGGCCGAATTAACTCAGGATGATCCGGTGCCGCAGACGGTTTACCGAATGGCAATCAAACCGGTCAATTCTCTCCTGCTGAGTGTGCCGTTGAAATTCAAGAGGTAAGGTGAGCGTCAGTACCACAGCAAAGCCCAAGTGTCTCCGCGCGATCTGAGGAGCGATTCGGCTAAGGCATTCTTATTGCCCTCTCCCCTTGGGAGAGGGTTGGGTGAGGGCTTACGCGAACCGCTTAACTCTTTTCATTCCCTCTCCCCTTGGGAGAGGGTTAGGGTGAGGGCCTACCGCGGCCCATCTTATTTTCCTTCGCGAGGCTACGCCTCGCGCAGAAAACACAAAAAAATAACTCCTCGCTAAGCTTCGCTCCCTCACCCCGGCCCTCTCCCAAGGGGAGAGGGAGAAAAACCCGTTCATTTCGTAGCTTCGCTCCCTCATCCCCGACCCGTCTCTCCGGTCTATACCTTCCCAAGCGGAGAAGGGAGATGAAATGGAAACTCTTACCCATGCTCATCGACGTTTGAGAAAAGCTCGCTAACGCTCGCGGTACTGCCCCTCGGGTCGCGACCTTACAGCTGGGGCTTCGCGGTTCCTGGCTTGTTGCTGTTAGACGTACTGCTGTTGTTTGAAGGCTTGGCAGTTGTCTTGCTGTTCGCTGTGGTCTTAGTTGTCGAAGTAGTCGAGACGGAAGTCGCCGAATCAATCTTGGTTGGCCCGCTGGACTTCGCGGCGGTTGTTTCCTTAAATCCTCCCGCCAGCGTCAGGACGCACATGGTCCCATACTCCGGATGCGGCCCGCATGAAAGACCCGCCACGTTGTAACCGCTACTCATGATCCGATTGCGATGGCCGCGCGATGCGAAGCCATCGTCGATTAGCCAGGTCAGCACCCGCTCGCGCGCCGATTGCGTTCCATAGCCGAGATTTTCGCCGATTCCGCCCGACCAACTTCCGTAGGGCTTAACGCGATCTTCAACCATCGTGCGGTCGCCGCCGCGGTGTCCGGTCGCGCCTGAGCCGCTTTGATCCTTGACGTGCGACATGGCGCAAAGGCTAAGGCCCTGCGAAATCGTCAGCGCGCTTACCGGCTTTGCTGCGCGTAGAAACTTGATGGCATCCTCGACGGCGCTCCAGCCTTCCTGGGTGTCGAAGGCCGCCGTCGCGCCTTCCGCCGTGTATTTCTTGCCCTTGAACTGTGGTTTCAGCTTCTCGAGGTAGCCGGCATAGAGCTGGGGATTGGCGCGGGCCTGATTGATCTCCTTGATCAAATCCTGCTCTGCCGAAGACAGCGAACCGTTCGAACTCTTCGAGGTTTGCGAATAAGTTGCGGGACGGTCACTGAACACGATGACCGCCGCCAGAGCTCCGCACAGCACTACGAGTCCAGCCAATCTGACTTTCATTTAAGGGATTCCTTTCATATTGTTCGTTTCCTGGAAGCCGGCTGGCGCCGGCGCCTCGGCCAAGTGTCGGGAAGCAGCCGCCAAGTTAACGAAATCGGAGCGATCGTGTCAATCGATTGGGAATTATGCACTTGACACATGCAGATTCACCTGTTAACATGGCCCCACCATGAAGAAGCACCCGAAGAAAGAAAAAGGTTCAATCCTAGAACCACGCTTTCAGAACGAAGATGCGGCGCGTGAATGGCTGGAAAGTCAACGCTGGCCGGATGGTCCGGCTTGTCCGCATTGCGGTCTGGTAGGCGAAGCCTACAAAATCATTGTAAAGGAAAAGACGGCTAAAGAAATCGAAGCCCTCAGAGCGGCTAAGAAGCGTGTCCGCAAGGCCCGTAAAGGTCTGTGGTCTTGTGCGGGATGCCGCAAGCAGTTCTCAGTGACCGTCAAAACGATTTTCGAGGATTCGCATATTCCGCTTCATAAATGGTTGCTGGCAAGTCACCTGATGTGCGCCTCGAAAAAGGGAATTTCCGCTCATCAACTAATGCGAATGTTGGACATCAAGCAATACAAATCCGCTTGGTTTATGGCGCACAGAATCCGCTATGCAATGACGGGCGAACTGCCTGAGAAGATGAGCGGCATTATCGAGGCTGATGAGGCTTACATCGGCGGCAAGATGCGCAACAAGCATCAGCATAAGAGATTTAACGAGAACCCGAAGCCGGGAGTTAGAGCTAAGGATCGTCCTAGCCCGTTTGCTGACAAGCCTGCGGTGTTCTCAGTTCTACAGCGCGGCGGTAAAGTTCACTCTCGCTATGTCGAGAGGGTAACGGCGGAGAATCTTAAAGGCGTTCTGAATGAAGTTGTCGCACAGGACGCGCACCTAATCACTGACACTGGCATCCTGCGAAACAAAACCACAGGCCGCGACAAGCATTCTTTGGTTAACCATACGTCAGATGAGTACGTGAGATTCGAGGAAGGTGTTTGCATCACGACGAATACGATTGAAGGGTACTTTGCGACTCTGAAGCGCGGTATTACTGGCGTCTATCATCACGTAGGCCGCAGACACCTTCACCGCTACTTGAGCGAGTTTGATTTCAGATACAACAACCGCGAAACGACAGACGGTGACCGAACCGCCGAAGCACTCAAGGGATTCGAAGGCAAACGTCTCACCTATCGACAGCCTATTGGCAGAGATGGTGACTCACTGTAGAATGATGGTGCGGATGACGGGATTCGAACCCGCATGGTCGTGAGACCGAAAGTTTCCTAGGCTAACGCGTCTACCAATTCCGCCACACCCGCACAAACGATTGAAGGCCCGGATAACTTCCGGGCTTTCGTCTGTGGGGCTTCTGATTCTTATCTCACTTCGTTTCATCTTTCTTCTCTCTCCAAACAAAAACCGTCACCAGCATTTGCTGATAACGGCACTCTAGCAAACCTTTGGGTTTGCGAACTGAAGTCAATAATGCGGCTTAATTCGCGTGTATGTACACAAGAAATAAAAACTGATTATTTGTGTATGTACACAGAAAGGGGATCAGGAATTGTTGTGTAGTTCGTCCTCGACTTTCTTCACGATTTCATCATAGTTAATTCCGAGACGCCCAAGCTTCATACTAAAGGCATTCAGGCTTGTATCATTGCCAGTCTTGGGACTAAACCCTCCCTCTCCCAACTCTTTTCCAACCCTTGTTTTCGTTGGCTGGCTTCCTGTCTTACGAAGCGAGCGGTATACGCTTTCAATCTTCGCTGAATACTCTTGCCGTTCTCGTTCCTGCGCGGACTGAGACTTACGCTTGCGCCCGCGAGGGTGTTCAGTGATTAGGTTAAAGTTGGTTAGATCCCTAATAATCGTTCGTAACTTGTTTCGCTTTTTTTCGGAAACCCTCTTGGCAGCTTTTTCAATCGCCTCTGTTGCGTCAGTAACGGCTTCTCCCGATCGCTCTGAAAGGTTTTTGCCAACGCCAGAAGCAAGAAACCCCACCCCAACCAAATAGCAGTCCTCAAGCGACTCTTCTATCGTCAACCATAGCTCTGAACGAAACTGGGAAATTAGAAGTACCGTGGCGTTTGCGGCCATATTCCCAACCCAGTGATCTCGTTTGTCGGGAGCAAGTGAGAATTGCTTCTGTTTCCCGGTCGTTGGGTCAGTCGCGTTCACTTTGAAACTATCATAGTACGCCCCGCACTTGCGGACGATTCTTTTAACAGGTTCAAGCGGCGCAAATTCAACAGTAAACTCTCCGTACTCTGCAAATTGTGCCGCTCTTTCCTTGTAGACGATCAGCGGATCGCCTGCGTTGGTTTTCCGAACCTCTGAAAAGGGTGGAGTGCCCGAGCCCTCTAGGTAGGCAATAGTTTGGGTGACGATATCCCTGGCGAGAGCGTCGATCTCCGCGTCAGTCATGATTGGCTTTCCTGTTAGCCAGTCCTGAAAGTAATCGGCTCGCCCGTCGCGTCAGGATTTTCGCGGCCTTTCCTCGTGCTGATCAGGCGCAAGTAAGGCGAGCCGAAAGTGTGAGCTGATTATAAAGGATAGCGGGGTAAAAGTGAGGCGCTAATTTCGCGGGAGAAACACAGCTAATGCAATCGGAACGGCGAAAACAAGAAACATCAGAAGCCACAAAGCCGCCGCAATTAGGCAATTTCGTTTTGCGCGCGTGTAATCAATGTCCTTGGTTTTAATTCTGCCGAATCGGATCACCCAGTAGGCTAACCAAAAGGGCGTTGTAACGAACACCATCAGCATCGCACCCCATGCGAACAAGCCAAGAAAGGGAACGAACCGGAGGAAAAAGAAAACCCACATCGCACCTGCGTAGCTACGTACCCAGCCTGCTTCATTGCACGCCTTGTTGATTTTGTTTTGGGCTTCTACGGCGCTCTGGACGTAATAGGATGGAATCACGGCAGAGCAATAGCGGCATTGAGTGGAGTCGCCTGCGATGAATTCATTACAGTTTCGGGCAAGGAAATGTCTCGCTGCTAGGTTCGGCTGAGAGTATCGGCACGCGCGGCTTATATCATCGATCCGAGCGAGCAACAATATGTTAGAATGCGGGAAATGAAAGAAGCACGAGCAACGCCTAATCCAGCCGGACGCGAGGGGAAACCTTTCAGCCTCTATCCGCACACCTTTGACGAAGTTGTGCAGAAGATGCTCACGACTCCACCACCGCCAAAGGTAGAATCAAAACCCGCAAAGAAAACGGCGAGAAAAGTCTCCCGCAAAAAGTAGCTTTGCTTTCACGGCTGTATCGGTGATATAGGGGGGGGTGTTGTTGACAATAAGTCGTCCTATAGAGATATACTCCTTAGCCTCTCGGTATGCCAAAAACCCCCAAAACTAAGAAAAAGCCCCAAGAGCGCAATATTCCGATGGTTTGGAAACTTCCAGACGATCTTCTGAGCGGGTACGCGACCAATATGCTAGTGCAAACTGGCGAACAGGAATTGTTCATTTCATTTTTTGAGATACAACATCCCGTAATGCTCGTGCCGGAAGATATCAACAAACTTGAAAGCGTCAATCTTGAGTGTATCGCCAAAATCGTCATTACCCCAGAGCGGCTTGCTACCTTTATTGAGGTACTGCAAAAACAACTAGCGGCTTTTAACGAAAAGAAACTTAAGGGCAAACCGTCGAATGGATCTAAATAGCGCCTCGTCATCAAGCTATAGACCGATGCTGGTTAACGCCATCGCTGGCGGGGAGTATTCCCCGCGCCGCATTCTGCCGCAGTTGTCCGGTCGTCCTAGCGCACCTTCCCAAGTTACGCTGTTTGGCGATATCTTTCGCGATTTCGTACTCGCACTGCCAATGGTTGTAAATCTGGACTCTGAGGACGGTAAGATCATAGCTAGTGATGATGTTTTCTACATGTACGGAGAAGGCAGCACGCGACAAGAAGCCGTGCGCGACTATCTCAGCAGTCTTGCGGAATATTATGTATTGCTCGAATCTTATAATGATGCGCCAAGCGTAGAGCTTTTCTCATATCTGCAAACGTATCTTCGTCCTAAGAGAACAAGAAAATAAGGCTATGGCCCGCGACAATCGGGAAGTTCAAGCCACATTAGAAACCAAGTTTGCTTTCACTCTCGCCAAGAAAGCGGCGGATCATCGCTGGCTGGAACTTGCACTGCCTGATTCCCCGCGGATAGTCACAAAATTCTCCCACACAAGGGAAGACATCGGAAAGACTCTCTGGAAAATGATAGCCAACCAGCTTCACGTTCAATCAAGCTATCTAGACGGGATGATTGACTGCACAAACAGTCAAGACGATTACTACAAGAAGGTTCGCACCGAGCCTAACCCGCCTTGGGGCCACTTACAGGACGCAGCCCAACGGCCACCAAGCCAACCTAAGCATAAACCACGCAGAAAGAAATAAGCCGTGTACATTCCGGGCCTGTCACGCCTGAGGGTCATTCTAGCGGGGTTCTTAGATTTGCGTGTGTCAAAGACATAATACCCAATCGATTAGTAGACAGCGCGAGCGTAACAGTTTAGCATCTGAAATAACAGTGCCCCCCAGAGGCCGAAAGCGTATCTTGCTGCATGGCAATTCGGCATCCACCTGATGATCACATTCCCCGCGTTGTTCGCCGCACCGGTGCGCCAGCTCCGCGCGTGGTTCGCTACGAAGAGCCTCGCCCGAGTTTTCTGCGCCGCCTGCTTCGCTTTTCGCTGCGACCTTATTTTGTGATTCCGGCGCTGATTCTCGCGGCGCTGACGATTTCCCTTTTTACATACTACTGGGTCGTTTTCTCTGCACGCATCGACAATCTGCTTAAGGGTGACGTATTTACCCGTTCGGCCGGCATTTATGCGGCGCCGAAACAGATTCGCGCGGGGCAAAATATCTCGACAGAAGATCTGATCGGATATCTGAAACGGGCCGGTTACGTCGATCGCAATCAGCAAGCCGACAGTGCGCGCGGCCGCTACGCCATCAATGGTTCAGCGGTGGAAATCGATCCCGGGTCGGACTCGCTGGTCGACAGCACTCGTCCTTTTCAGCAGCTTCGTGTTGAGTTCGCGCGCAGCGGCAAGTCGATCGCTTATCTCACGGACCGGCAAAACGGCGCGCACCTCGAGCGCGCCCAACTTGAGCCCGAGCTGATCAGTTCGGTGACTGGGCGCGAACGCGCGAAGCGCCGCGTCATTGGCTTCAATGATGTCCCGAACGATTTGAAGAACGCGATCGTGGTCACGGAGGACCGCTCGTTCTTCGAACATCACGGCATAAACTTTCGCGGGATTATTCGGGCGCTGCTGCGACGCTATGACACCGATCCGAATTCACCGCTTTCGCGCCAGGGCGGATCCAGCATCACGCAACAGCTCGTCAAAAACTTATTGCTGTCCCCGGAACGTAATGGCCTGGCCGGGCTGAAGCGCAAGATCGCCGAAGCCTATATGTCGGTGATTCTGGAAACGCGACTGTCTAAGGAAGACATTTTTGCGCTTTACTGCAATCAGGTTTACCTCGGACAGCAGTCAGGTTTCGGCATCAACGGATTTGGCGAAGCTTCGAGTGCTTACTTCAATAAGGACGTAACAACTCTCACTTTGCCTGAGTCGGCATTTCTCGCCGGCATAATTCGCAGTCCCAACCGCTACAATCCATTCCGCGATCTGGAAACGGCGCAGGCCCGTCGCAATCAGGTGCTGGAATCGATGGCCGAGACCGCAGTGATCACCAATGATCAGGCCAAGACAGCCGAGGCGACAGACCTCAAGCTGGCTCCCGCGAAAGGCCGAGTCGATATTTCCGACGCGCCCTACTTTGCCGACTATGTGCAGAATCAGCTCGGCGATCTGATCACCGGCGAAGGCGCGGACCATTTGCGCATTTACACGTCAGTTGACATGGATTTGCAGCGCGCGGCCTATGCGGCCGTGACCAAACAGTTGGCAGCCCTCGATAAGATCGAAGCCAAGCGAGCACCCGAAGGAACGGTGCAGGCAGCGCTGGTGGCGATAAATGCGCACACCGGGGAAATCGTGGCGATGGTCGGCGGCCGCGATTATTCGAAGAGCCAGCTGAATCGCGTCGAGGCTTTGCGCCAGCCAGGCTCGGCCTTCAAACCGTTTGTGTACGCGACGGCGCTGAACACCGCCTATGATCCGATCCCTCGAATGATAACGGCGGCGACTGTTTTTCAGGACGAGCCCAAGACGTTTACGTACGACAATCAGGAATACTCGCCGGGCAACATGGGCGACAAGTATTCAATGGCGCCGGTGACATTGCGCGACGCGATGGTGCACAGCCTCAACGTGGTCACCGTCGACGTGGCGATGGAAGTCGGCATCGGGCGGGTGATGAGTCTGGCCGCGAAAGCCGGACTACCGCGAGTCCCGCGTGCTTATCCCGCGATGGCTTTGGGAACGGCTGAGGCAACTCCTTTGCAGGTCGCCTCCGCCTATACGGCATTTGCTGCGAACGGCACGCGGACGGCGCCGCTCGCAATTAACCGCGTGACGACCGGCAATGGGACGACGATCGCCCAGCCCACGGCGCAGAAAAATGCAGTGCTGCGGCCTGAGATTGCCTATGTGATGACGTCCTTCATGAAGGACGTCGTGAATCGCGGAACGGGCGCGCCGGTGCGCGCGCGTGGATTCAAGTACAACGTTGCCGGCAAGACGGGAACTTCGCGGGATGGGTGGTTCGCGGGATACACGCCCGACCTGGTTTGCGTCGTTTGGGTCGGTTTCGACGATGGTTCGCAGTTGGGCTTGACCGGCGCGGCTTCGGCGCTGCCGATTTGGGCCGACTTCATGAGCGCGGCCCTAACGACTCATCCCGAATGGACCGGCGACTGGTCGATGCCCCAGGGAATTCAACAGGCAGAGATTGATCCGGCGACAGGCGACATTGCGTCAACTGAATCAACCAACAAACGTGCTGAGTTATTCATTAACGGGACCGTGCCAGGCGAGGGCAGCGGCGACAAGTCCGACATGGCCCGGGATTCGTCGGACGAGGGAGAAGAAAATTCGCAGATTGAACCTGCCGGATTGCCGCCGCCGGAAACAAAGCCAAAGCCCACGCCAAAGCCGGACGCGCGCACCAAAGCACACGAGCTACCTGACGGTGACGCTTTGAACAGCAAGCTTCAGGGGACTATCACCCTGGACATTGATCCGACGACGGGATTAATTGCCGTCGATAGTTGTCCGGTCATCCGCACCAAAACCTTTGTGATTGGACAGGAGCCAAGAAAGTATTGCGGGCCTGAGTATCACAGGAAGAATCAACCCACCCCACCAGCCGCATCCCGTGCGCGGGTAGTCAATCCGAACAGTCAGAGATAACGCTGACATTCGATCGCTTTCACTATCAGCGGGGGCAAGCCCGCCTTCCTGACCTTGAGGTTATCAGGAGTACTCAACAACCCCAGCCTTAAGAGTCGCTCCGAGAAATAACCATCAACCCAAAAGCTCTCAGGTCAGGAAGGGGGCTCGCCCCCGCTTTGGCTTTTGAGGGCAGCCCTTAGTGTCCCGATCGCGAGGGCGGCGGCGTGTCGTTTCTGCGGTGAGAGTCCGCCTAAAGCTTCGACCAGTTCCGCACGTGTCAGGGCCATTGCCTGATCGATTGTCATTCCTTTTAATTTTTCTGAGAGCATTGATCCGCACGCCAGCGTCGGCGCGCAGCCATAGGCAAGAAAGCGCGCATCCTGGATGCGGTGGTCGTGAATCCTCAGACTCAAACGTAAACGGTCACCGCAGACAGGATTTGTCTCTTCGGCCGAGGCGTCGGCATCCGCGAGCTCACCGGCGTTGCGCGGGTTGGCGATGTGATCTTTGAAGATTTCTGAATAAGACACGGTGTAATGAGAATGTTGACGGCTCGAACAACAGTCGGAACCTAATTCGAATTGAGGGACGAGATTGTTTCACCCGCGAAGAGTTTTCGACTCAACACCCAGGGTTGCTCGGCAACCCTGGGTTAGGCGCAAACATAAACCGCAACCCTGTCAGGGTTGCCTCACAGAGCGCTCACCGACCCAGCGTAGCCGCCGCGCGGCAACGCTGGGCTGAAGGATGACAACCGCTTCGCGGTAATAGATTGACTGATAAAAACAGATTCGTTCGTCGGAAGTACCGAGCAACCTCCTTCGAGCAGTTTCGTGCTTGCCGATTGCGCGCTTCGCTGATGTGATACTAAATCGTGATCGCAGCGGGTCGGCCCAGCGGCGACAGCGCGCGCAGAGAGTCAACGGCCCGCACCAAAGCTTCCACCGCGTATTCCACTTCCGCTTCCGTGTTGTCTTTTCCAAAGCTGAACCGAATGGATCCGCGCGCCAACTCATCGTCCCGGCCGAGGGCGCGAATCACCGGCGATGGCTCCAGAGTGCCGGACGAACAGGCGGATCCGGTCGAGACGGCGACGCCGTTCATGTCGAGGTGAATCAGCAAGCCCTCGCCTTCGATGTAACGGAAAGAAATATTTGAAAGGTGCGGCAGGCGCTGTTCGCGGTCGCCATTGAAAACTATGTCATCGATGCGCGTCTCGACCTCTTTTTCAAATCGGTCGCGCAGTCGCGTGGTATGGAGGTTCCGCTGCGGCATCTCTTTCTGCGCTAGTTCGGCCGCGGCTCCAAACGCAACGATGTTGGGAACCGATTCAGTGCCGGCGCGTCGTTCACGCTCCTGATGGCCACCGATCTGCTGCGGAACGAGCCGCACACCGCGACGAATGAAGAGCGCGCCGGCCCCTTTCGGCGCATAAAGCTTGTGCGCCGACAACGAGAGCAGATCGCAGCCCAGGGCTAGTACGTCAATCGGCAAACGACCGGCAGCTTGCACGGCGTCGGTGTGCAGCCACAGACGGCGCTGTCCCTGCTCGCGCTGGGCGCGAACCAGCGCGCCGATTTCCGCGACCGGCTGAATCGTGCCGATCTCGTTATTGGCCAGCATCACGCTGATCAAAACTGTGTCTGATCGTATCGCCGAGCGTAAATCATCCATTCGGACGATGCCTTCGTCGTACACCGGAAGACGCGTAACTTCCCAACCCTGCTTCTCGAGTTGTCCGAGCACGCCGTGCACTGAAGGATGTTCGATCGAAGAGGTGATGATGTGTCGCCCGTGCGCGGCTGTCGCTTCGCAGATCCCGCGCACAGCCAAATTGTTCGCTTCGGTGCCACCCGACGTGAACACGATTTCGTTCGCGCGCGCATTAATCAAAGAAGCGACCTGTCGTCGCGCCTTGTCGACAGCCGCGCGCGCTTCCTGCCCAAACAGATGGACGCTCGACGCGTTGCCGAACTTCGTCGTCAGATAGGGCAGCATCGCTTCGACGACCCTGGGGTCGGCGGGCGTCGTGGCGCTGTGATCGAGATAAACTTTCATAAGACGACGGTCAGTGGTCGGTGGTCAGTTGTTAGAGGGTTTATTGGAGCGCCCGTGCTCTGATTGGCCCTTCATGACGGATGCCTACTGACTACTGACCAGTGACCACTGACAACGGAGTACCTGATTGCCGCATCAGAAGGGTGCTCCACTGGTTGTTCGTACCATCAGTCAGTGCTAGCATTTTGACGCGACTTAGCCGGAGTCATCAAGTAACTCCGAATGAAAGCTCTCCCTTTCGTAGGCCGAGTCAACGCATAACTGATCGGCGGAAAGGTTGAACATGCAATCCCTCAAACTCACTCTAACCCTTTTTCTAGTCTTTGCAATTGCGCCATTTTCTCTCTCGGCCGCAGCCGCGCGGCCGCAGGATCCTCAGCAACAAAACCAGGCGAGCGCTTTGATGCGAGGCTACCGCACCGGCTACTCAGACGGATACCAGGCGGGGATAGCCGACTCAACCGGTAAATCACCGCGCGAATTCCGCGACAAGACTGAGTACGAGCATGGCGACAGGGCCTACAATTCGAGTTGGGGACCGCTTGATGAGTATCGCGATGGCTATCAACAGGGTTTCGAAGTCGGCTACAACTCCGGGTACGATCGCAAATCATTCGATTCGAGCATCCCGTCTGATCTCAAGCGTCGGGCTGAGGCGGACGCTCCCGTGCAATATCCCAGAGATCCGAACAAGAGCCCGGCCAATATCGATCCCGCAAACAGCAGCGCGGGAATTCCGCGCGACACGATTTTGCGCGTTGAACTTTTGCACAACCTGTCGACCGATGCGTCACAGAAAGGCGATCCATTCCAGGTTCGAGTGCTGGAACCCACAAACTACCAGGGCGCTGTCATCGACGGTCACGTCGAACTCGTTAAGCGGCCGGGGAAAACAAAGGGTACCGCGCAAATGCAGTTGGCTTTTGATCAAATTAGAATGCCGGACGGTCGCACGACGAAGTTGAGCGCCCAGGTAATCGAAGTAATTCCCACCGGCGCCAGTGAAGGCGTCGGCAAAGTCGACAACGAAGGCGGCGTGAAGGGCCAGGATTCCACGAAGGACGACGCCAAGAAGGTCGGCGCCGCGGCCGGCGTGGGCGCGGTCATCGGTTTGATATTCGGAGGCGGCAGTGGCGCGGCCATCGGCGCGACGATCGGTGCAGGTGTGGGGACTGCCGGTGTGCTTAACCAGCGCGGCAAAGACATTCGGCTGACTCAAGGCCAACAGCTGCGAATTCGCACGGCGCTCGACACAGAGCCTTAGCAAACTGCGAGCAGTAGCGAGCCAAGGCGTTGTGTCAGTACTGCGAGCGATCGCGAGCAGACCAAGGATGAGCTGCGATTTCACTAAGGAGCTACATCGATCCGCTCGCTACGCTCGCGGTTCTGACACTCAGCTGATCTCTTAAGTGGACAACCCGCACCCAGTCATCACCCTTCTCACCGACTTCGGCTCGCAGGACTACTTCGTCGGCGCTATTAAGGGCGTCATCCTTTCGATCAATCCCCACGCCAACATTATCGACATTACTCACGAAGTTCCGCCGCAGGATATCGAAGCAGCCGCGTTCAACCTCCTCGCCTGCTACCGGAACTTTCCGGCCGGCACCGTTCATGTTGCCGTGGTTGATCCGGGCGTCGGTTCACAGCGTCAAGCGATCGTAATCGAATGCCGTGATCAATATTTTGTCGGGCCTGACAATGGGTTGTTCAGTTGGATTTGCGAGCGGGAAGGGAATTTCATTGCCAGGAACCTGACAAACGAAGTGTTCTTTCGCAAACCGGTAAGCGCGACATTTCACGGGCGAGATATTTTCGCGCCCGTCGCCGCGTCGCTCTCGAAGGGCGTCGCAGTCGAGGATTTCGGAGAACCTTTGCCGGATATCGTGCGTCTTGATTCAATCCGCGCAAACCTCGTAGACGAAAACACGATCGAGGGACGAATCCTTCACATCGATCGTTTTGGGAATTGCGTAACCAACGTCAGTCCGGCAGACCTCAGCACCAGAGGTGTGGCCAGTGCCTGGACCGTGAGGTTGAATAACCGCGAAATCAGTTCGTTTCGCCGCTTCTTTTCCGAAGGGGCGAGTAACGATCTGTTCTGTCTCGTGGGAAGCGCCGGCTTTTTTGAGCTCAGCGTGCGCAACGCTTCCGCGGCCCAAACTCTCAACGCCAGCCGTGGCCAACCCGTGGTTTTCAAGGCCGCAACTCTCAGCGCGATCCAGTCGCGCGCGCGTTAGCGCGACGCGGACTTTCGATAGCGGGGTAAACGTTATGCTATTACTCCGCGCAGAGCGGGGCATTAGCCCGACCGTAAGGGAGGGCTCCTTGAGAGACTTTTGAGCCCTCCCTTACGGTCGGGCTAATGTCCCGGAGCAGCAACAAACAAATACCTCACTACACACTTTTCGTTGGCTTGTCACTCGGTTAGTGCTCTGCTATCTTCGACTTACAAAACAATAAAGGACACAAGTGATGGACAAACCTATTCAGGGCGCCGCGGGGGGCGCAGTTGCGACAGGACTGCGCGGCGTGGTGGCCGCCGCCTCGTCAATCGGTGACGTAAACGGTGAAAAAGGCGAACTGATTTACCAGGGCGTGAACATTCACGACCTGGCCACGAAATCTACATTTGAAGAAGTTGTTTTTCTGCTTTGGAATGGACGTCTGCCGAAACAAGCTGAGCTGGATGAGCTTAGACGTAATCTCGCAGCATCCTACGAGTTGCCGGCGCAAATCATCGAACTAATCAAAGGAATGTGTGCGCGTGTTCCGAAGGAAACCGATCCGATGGCTATGTTGCGCACGGTCGTCTCGGCCCTCGCCTTTTTTGATGAAGAGTCGCGCGATCTTTCGCGCGAGGCGACGATCCGGGTCGCGACCAGATTAACCGCACGTTTTCCCACGATTGTCGCCGCGATCGAACGCGCTCAGAACGATCGGGAAATAGTCTCGCCGAAGCCGGATCTGAACATCGCCACGAATTTCCTTTACATGCTGAAGGGCGAAATGCCCGACGAGTTTGATGCGCACGTTCTGGATGTCGCGCTGATCCTGCAAGCCGATCACGAACTAAACGCCTCGACCTTCACGGCCCGGGTAGTAGCCGGGACGCTGGCCGACATGTACGCGTCGGTCACGGCCGCGCTGGGAGCTCTCTCGGGTCCGCTGCATGGCGGCGCCAACACGGCGATCATGAAAATTCTTCTGGAGATTGACAGTGTCGATCGCGTGGAGGATTACGTTAAGGACGCGCTCTCGAAAAAGAAAAAGATCATGGGGTTTGGCCACGCCGTGTACAAGACCGAAGATCCTCGCGCCACACACTTGCGCCGCTTCTCGAAAGAGATGGGCGAGCGCAAGGGAGATTCGAAGTGGTACGAGATTACCGCTAAGCTCGAAGAAGTGATGAAGCGCGAGAAGGGTTTGTTGCCGAACGTCGATGCCTATTCGGCTTCAACTTATTACATGATGGGAATTCCGCTCGATCTGTACACGCCGATCTTTGCCATCAGCCGGATTAGCGGTTGGACTGCGCACATCCTCGAGCAATACGCAGACAACAAACTGATTCGCCCGCGCGCCGAGTACGTGGGACCGCGGAATGTTCCGTACGTGCCGATTGCGGAGCGGTGAACGACGTACTTTGAACAGATCAGCTAGGCACAAATAGAGCGTGGGCAAGCCGCCCTTCCTAACCTGAGAGGTTTCCTTAGTTAAAACCCTCAATCTTTGGAACCTCTCAGGTCAGGAAGAGGGGCTTGCCCCCGCTTAGTTTCAGGACTCCCTCACTGATCGTCCGTCACGCGAATAAAGTCTGCGCCTGAATCGATAGGACCAATCACATCACTGGCTTCCATGATCGAACCAATCGGCGGATGAAACGAGTCGGTGGGGACCGAACACTCCGGTGACGGCATCGATGTCATCTGCGGCACGGGTTCAATAAAAGGAGCGGGTGGTGGCGGCTGATGCGAGACGTGAATGTCTCGATCTTCATAACGCACGCCATGCGGAAATTCCTTCCGTACCCTGTCGGCAATCTCCCCGAGATCGATAAAGCAATCCGCCACGTCGATCAGTTTTGGCGCCGTGTTGGAGCGAAAGCCCACAATCTCAACGCGGCAGCCTTTGTAAGCCACGGCGTTCACGGCATAAACAAAATCCTCATCGCCCGAAACCAGCACCGCTGTGTCATAGCGTCCCGCCAGTGACAACATGTCGACAGCGATCTCAACGTCGAGATTTGCTTTCCGTGTCCCGTCGTAAAAAGTCTTAAGCTCCTTCTGCACGACGCGAAAACCGTTGCGTCTCATCCAGAGCAAAAACCCCTGTTGACGTTCCGCGCCCGCATCGACGCCAGTATAGAAAAAGGCCCGAAACAAACGACCATCGCCCAGCAGCACGCGCAGCAGCTTGTTGTAATCAATGTCTATGTTGTGAAATCTGGCTGCGTGAAAAAGATTGTTACCGTCAATAAAGATAGCCACTTTTCCGCGATGGCCGAACTGCAACGATATGTTGTTGTTCGAATCAAAGTGGTTCACGTTAGTTAGCTCCAAATAGTTTTTTCAATAATCGGTAAATAGAATGACGCCGCGACGCAGGCTGGGTCAAGCGGACAACAAGATTGGATGGCGTGGTACTTTGCGGTTTTCTTTGCGTCTTCGCGTCTTTGCGTGAGTTTGCTCCACAGAAAGCATTAGCTTTCACGCAAAGACGCCCAGGTGCAAAGTTGCGCAGAGTCGAACCTAAGAAACTGCGGCAAGATTGCAGTGTGCAGAGAGTTGGTGCGTCGTATAATCAATCCATGCCGAAAGACGCCCCCGTCAATGACTTGAGTCTATTGGAAGGCGTGGTCGAAGCGGCGCCAAAGCTGCAACCGTTTGCGCCTGCGGAGTTGATTGCCTGCGACGCCTGCGGGCGCGCGAATGCTCCAAATCGCGCGACCTGCATCTATTGCGGGAAAAATCTGGCAAGCACCGGAGTTCAAACGCCTCTTAAGTCGATCCCGACAACACAGACTGACGCGTCTCCCGATTCCGGACTGGTACTGGTTATTGGCGAATCGAAAGAGATTCTCGACGAGCAGGCCGACAAACTAAGCGCGCTGATGCAGGTCGAAGCCAGGGCGTTGAGAAGTTGCATCGGCGCGGGCGGCCCATTGCCTTTGTTAAAGCCTGCAACGGTCGAGGAAGCTGCCAGGCTCTCCGCGGATCTTCGCTCCGCGGGATTGGAAGCGATGAGCATTTCCGATCAAGAGCTGAGTATGGCCACTCAATTCAGAAAGATTCGCAGTCTTGAAATTAGAGAGGACTCGATCGCTGCGCTGCCAAAGAGTGAGACTGATTGCCCGGTTTCTTTTACTGACGTTCTGTTACTCGTTACTGGCCGTGTCATAACCAATCGCGTTGAGATCGAGGAAAAGCGGCGTCGTCGTAGCGTGACGCCGGTCGATTCTCGGCAGTTCGTCGCAGATGAATCGGTGATGGATATCTACACCCGACCAAACGCGGCGTCATGGAGGATCTACGCAAATACTTTCGACTTTTCCTGCCTGGGAACCGCCAAGCGAATGACTGGGTTCGAGAATTTCACCGCGCTCGTCTATCTCATTAGCGAGCGAATGCCGAACGTCATTGTGGATGATTCTTACTACCGCAAGCGCGCTGTGCTCGAAACTGTCTGGCCAGTCGAACAGACGGACAAAAGCGAGCTGCGACTGGCCGGTCGGGGAAAGCTCAATGTCTCGAACATCACGACCAGCGACAACGAATCGCAATTCAATAAGTACTCAGCTTTGGTCTGGCATCTGCGCGCGAAAGCGTGGGAAGGCTCCCGATGAAAAGAAAACCAGCCCGCGAGCGCAACGATCAGCAACTGCTCTACGGCGTCAATCCGATTGTTGAGGCGTTACGCGGCGGGCGCGCGCCCCGCGAAATCATTGTGGCCGAAGGGGCGCGTGATGAACGCCTGCGAGAATTGATGACTTTGGCGCAAGGCCATAATGTGAGCGTTAGACGCGTCGCGAAATCGGTTCTCGATCGGGAAGCCGGCAATACTCATCATCAGGGAGTTATCGCGCGGATTGACCGGCCGAGCTATGTTGACGCTGACGAGTTGCTTGAATCGATTACCGCGCGTGCAGACGCTGGCGACCAGCCGCTCGTTCTGTTGCTGGATGGCATCGAGGATCCGCATAACCTGGGTGCGATTCTGCGCACGGCGGAATGTGCCGGCGTTGATGGAGTTTTTATTCCGGAACGGCGGGCTGCCGGTTTGAACGAAACAGTTGCGAAGGCGTCGGCCGGCGCGGTGGCCCATCTTCAAGTTTCCCGTGTGACAAATCTTTCCGTTTTGATTAGGCAGTTGAAAGAGCGTAACCTCTGGGTCATTGGAACCGCCGCTGATGCGCCAACTGACTACAGTGCGTGGGACTGGACGCGTCCGGCAGCCGTTGTTCTGGGCGGCGAAGGCGCGGGATTGCACCGTCTGGTGCGCGAACATTGCGATCTGCTGGTGCGGGTGCCCGTCTACGGTAAGATCGATTCGCTAAATGTTTCCGTGACGGCTGGGATTGTTCTCTATGAGGTAGTGCGGCAGCGTCTGCTGCAAAGCCGAAACCCTGACGCCCATTAGTTCGTTTGGTTTTATGTAAGGAGTAACCACAGATGTTTTGTCCTAAGTGCGCGAGTCAAAACGTCGATGGCGCCAGCTTCTGTCGCTCGTGCGGCGCGAACATTAGCCTGATCCCGCAGGCTCTCACAGGTCAGTTGCCGGTCGCGAATCAGCCGCCGCGCGATGATGATTATCTTTCGCGTCGCAGGCGGCGGCGCGAACCCAGCATGGATAATGCCGTGCGAAGTCTCGCGATGGGTATCGCGTTCGCGGTGATCGCCGTCCTCGTCAGTAAGTATAGTCCCGGTGGATCAGCCTGGTGGTTTTGGCTCCTGATTCCCGCGGCCATGCTCTTCGCCAGAGGTTTTTCGGATGTCGCGCGTAGCCGTCTCAACAAGGCCCAGGCTCCAACCGTGGCTCAATCATCACTCAATTCTTTACGCCAGCAGGATCTGCCGGCGCCCAAAACTGGAGAGTTGATGACTCCGGTGCCGAGCGTTACCGAAGGGACGACGCGCCATCTCGCCACTGAAACCCAAACTCGACAACCCGATTCCTATCAGGATCAAAGACCGTCCTAGTCGTTCGAAATCTCCATGACCAAAATTTGTGTTTCCGTTTGCGCCCGCCGCATTAGTGAAATGCAGCGTGCAGTCGGGCGCGCAGCGGGGGTCGGCGACATTATCGAACTGAGGTTGGATTGCTTACCTGAGCAGGAACTGGCGCAAGTCAATGAAGTAATCAACGAAATTATCAAAGTGGCTGAACGGCCCCTGATACTCACTTTGCGTCCGGCCGAGTTCGGCGGCGCTCGGGCGATTACAATCGAAGAGAGGCTGCTCGCGAGGCTTCAACAAGGATGGTTCGCACATCCCAATGTGCTCTCAGACCTCGAATTGGATCTCGCCCTGGTTCTGCAGCAGAGAGAAAGAGAAGGGAATGATTCACTTGCACTCGGTCTCTGTGATTGGGACCGCACAATTTGTTCATTCCACGACTTTGCCGGAATTCCTGGCGACCTCGAACAAGTCTATGAACGGATGACGGCGACGCGAGCACGCATTTTGAAAATCGCGGTTGAGTCAGACGACGCGACGGATTGCCTCACGATGTTTCGTCTGCTGGAACGGGCAAAACGCGAGGGACGCGAAATGATTGCCATCGCGATGGGCGACGCAGGAATCATGACGCGTATTCTGGGGCCTTCTCGCGGATCGTTCCTCACTTACGCATCTCTTGATGACGAAACTGCCACCGCTCCCGGCCAGGTAACCGCGACAGACCTGCGCGAGATTTATCGGATTGAGAAAATCGACTCGCAGACGGAGATCTTCGGCATTATCGGCGATCCGGTCGGTCATTCTTTGTCGCCGCTAATTCAAAACACGGCGTTCGCGGCCGCCGATCTCAATTCGGTTTACCTTCCGCTCAAAGTGCGTGACTTGAGTTCGTTCATGCGACGGATGGTTCATCCGAAAACGCGTGAACTTGATTGGAACCTTCGCGGGTTGAGCGTGACGGCGCCACACAAAACAACCTTGATGGATCAACTTGATTGGATCGAACCTGCGGCGCAGGAAATCGGCGCGGTTAATACAATTGTGATTCACGATGAGCAAGTGCTCGGCTACAACACGGACGCCGAGGGCTTCATCCTGCCTTTGCGCTCGCGGTTTGGTTCAGTCAGCGGTGCGCGTTGTGCTGTTATCGGCGCCGGTGGTGCGTCTCGGGCGGTTGTGTGGGCGTTGCACAATGACGGAGCTGAGGTGACGTTGGTAGCGCGCAATGCGAACCAGGCGAAGCAATTGGCTGAAACTTACGGCGCCGGCTGCCGCACTCTTACAAACGAGCCGCTCGCGGATTTCGATGTCGCAGTTAACACAACACCACTCGGCATGGGCGGCGAGCAGGAGAATCAGACAGCGTTTACCGCCGCGCAGCTCCGCGGGGTGCGGCTGGCTTACGATCTCGTTTACAATCCCATTGAAACTCGCTTCCTTCGCGAGGCGCGGCAAGCGGGCTGCGAAACGTTGAGCGGCATCGAAATGCTGCTGGCACAGGCCGCAGCGCAATTCAGGCTCTGGCATGGCCGAGAGCTTGACGCGCAAGCGACGCGAATGGCTGTTTTCAAAGCCGTCGAGCGCCCCGATTGAAAATTCAATGACGTCACTTTCCCAGTCGCAACTAGACCGATACAGTCGCCAAATCCTGTTCGCCGGCATAGGCCCCGAAGGTCAGGAGCGGCTCGCAAAATCACGTGTCGTGATTATTGGTTGCGGCGCGCTGGGAACAGCGCAGGCCGAAGCTCTGGCGCGCGCCGGCGTGGGCCACCTTCGCCTTATCGACCGCGACTTCATCGAGTCTTCAAACCTGCAGCGCCAGACGATGTTTACTGAGCGCGATGCGGCTGAGCAGCTGCCGAAGGCTGTCGCCTGCGCCAGTCATCTTCGTGAAATTAATTCACAGATTATGGTCGAGCCCGAAGTGGCTGACGTGAATCATTCGAATGTCGAACGACTGATCGCAAAGTGTGACATTGTGATCGACGGTACAGACAATTTTTCTACCCGGTATTTAATTAACGAAGCCTGCGTTAAGCACGAGGTGAATTGGATCTATGGCGCAGCTGTCGGGTCGTACGGAGTTACGATGACTGTCCTTCCGGGCTTAACGCCATGTCTGCGTTGCGTTTTCCCGGAAGCGCCGGCCGCCGCGAGCGCGCCCACTTGCGACACCGCGGGCGTGATCATGCCGATCATTAATGTAGTGGCCGCCGTGCAGGTGAGTGAGGCGTTGAAGCTCTTAACGAATCATGAGGAAGAGCTGCATGGATCGCTCATGCAGTTTGATGTCTGGCGCAACGAGTGGCGGCGCATCTCTGTCGGAAAGCCCGCAGCGAATTGTCCGACATGCGCGCGCCATGAGTTTGATCTGCTGGCCAGTGAGAACCAGGAGTTCGCGGCTGTTCTCTGCGGCCGCCACGCGGTGCAGATCTCTCCGGCGCAACCAGGTCGCGTGGATTTGGCTGAGCTGAGCCGGCGGCTGGGGAGCGCCGGCGAAGTGAAAGGAAACGATTACCTGCTGCGCTTCCGCACAGGTGAGTTTGAGCTCACTATTTTTCCGGATGCGCGCTCGATCATACGTGGTACCGACGACCTCGCGACGGCGCGTTCGCTCTATTCAAAGTTCATTGGCAATTGACTGCCTTCTAACATGGATAAAAACAAACTGTTCTTTTCTCTGATTCTGGTGGTGCTGTTCGGTGCGAGCACTGCTTTTGCAGGCGAGCCGATTGTTTGGGAAATCGCTTCGCGGTCTGAACTGCTCAAAGGCGAAGCTCGCGGTGTGTCGATCACCGATACCGGAGTTGTAACCCTGGCGCCGAAAGCAAGTGAAGTTTTCAACACCGAGCAGGCCTATGTTTGGTCTACGACGATAGACGCGAGCGGAAACATCTATCTGGGAACCGGGCATGACGGAAAGCTGTTTCGCGTAGGCGCCGACGGTAAAGGCTCGCTGCTGTTCAAAGCTTCCGAGTTGGATATCACCGCGCTGGCCGTAGCGAACGACGGCTCTGTTTTTGCTGCGACATCTCCCGATGGAAAAGTCTATCGTGTGACGCCTGATGGAAAAGCCGAAGTCTATTTTGACCCGACCGACAAATACATCTGGTCTCTGGCGATTCTCAAAGACGGATCGCTGTGCGTCGGCACCGGTGATAATGGAAAGCTGTATCGCGTACGCAGCGCCGGGGCGAAGCCGGAGAGTTCGCTGCTCATCGACACAAACCAAACTCACGTCATGTGCCTGGCGGTGAATGCTCAGGGTGATCTTTATGCGGGCACCGATCCGGGTGGTCTGGTCCTGCGCATCTCACCGGACGGCAAGGCATTCGCGGTTCTTGACGCTTCTTTGCGCGAGGTGCACGCGCTGGCGCCCGCACCTGACGGTTCTGTCTATGCATTGGTGCTCGGTGACGCGGCGGCCACCACCAAGGCGAGCGCGGCTGCGGCCACAGATGCGGCGACTGCGATAGCTACGACAGTGACGGCGGACGAAACCAGCGCGACTCAGACGCAGACAACGCCGGCGCGCAGCCGCAGCGATCTCTCGAGCGCGCGTAGTGCCGTGTTTCGGATTCTGCCGGATGGCGGCGCGGATGTTGTCTGGAGTTCCACGACGGTCACCGCTTTCTCAGTTCTGTCCCACAAAGGTGGAGTCCTAATCGGCACTTCTGATAAAGGACGAATTTATTCAGTGACGGAAGACGGTCGCGACACATTGCTGCTGCAATCGACTGAGGGCCAGATTTCTTCGTTGACAGCCCGAGGGGCCGACGTATTTGCGGCTTCGAGCAACCAGGGCAAGTTGCTCCGTTTCGGCCCCGCACCTGTTAACGAGGGCAGCTATGAATCACCGGTGCGCGATGCCAAACTTGTCGCGTCGTGGGGCAGAGTCTGGTGGCGCGGCACCGGTGCCATCGGCTTGCAAACGCGCAGCGGAAACAGCGAGCGTCCTGATGCCACGTGGAGCGAGTGGAGCGCCGTTTATAACGACGCGAGTGGATCGCAGATAACCAGTCCGAAAGCCAGATTCATTCAATGGCGGGCTTCGTTGCGCGGCGCCAGCGCGGGCGGCCGCGACGACTCAACGCTCGAAGATGTTAGTCTCGCCTACCTGCCGCGAAACGTGGCTCCAGAGGTTCTGGCCATCTCGATCCTTCCCGCCGGCGTGGCGCTGCAACAACAACTCCAGATTCAAGTCGATCCGAACATCGAAGCTGCCGGTCTGGATGTTTCGCTTTTTGGAATGGTCGCCCAGGCGCCGCCGCGGCGCCTGTTTCAGCGTGGCGCGCGATCGCTGCAGTGGCAGGCGGAAGACCGCAACGGCGATACGCTCGAATATGCGGTTTACTACCGGTCGTTCAGTGAAAACACTTTTCGTTTGTTAAAAGAACATTTGCGCGAAACGTTCTACACCGTTGATGGCGCCGCGCTTTCGGATGGCCGTTACGTCTTCCGAGTGGTCGCTTCTGATGCCTTGGATAATACTCCGGGAAATGCCTTGTCGTCCGATCGTGTCAGCGAGGCCGTAGAAATCGATAATGCGCCGCCGATGATTCGCCAATTCGGGCAGCTGCAAACCAACGGCGATCGGGCGCGCGCAGTCTTTGACATCGAGGACGCCAACGGCCGCATTAGAAGGGCGGACATCAGTGTCGATGGCGGGCCGTGGCGGGAGGTTTTCCCGGATGATGGCATCGCCGACAGCGCCAAAGAGCGATATTCGTTGGACCTGACGGTCGCGGGCGGAGGCGAGCACACAATTTCGCTCCGGGCTTTTGATAACAGCAACAATGCCGGAAATATCAGCGTAACCTTTCGCCGCTAGGCGTGCACGATACGGTGCGAATTGGCGCGAAAGAGGGTGCACGGCCGGGTTTTCGGCCCGCTGGCGAGCGGCTCGGCATCGCTAACCAGAGCCGAGAAGTCACAAAGAAAGGATGCTTAACAAACTTAATGGGCTGATTGAGCGTCCTAATGGCGGTGTTTGGCATCGATGTTGCTGACTACCAAAGCGCGCAGCTCCCCGCCTCTCCCTCAAGCGTGAATTCGCAAGACACGGAGGCGGCAACAAGTCATGAGAGCATTGAAGAGAATCTTGACGGTGATAATGATAGCGATGGCGCTGTCTTTTTCCGCGCTGACTCAACCGGTGGCGTTCGGCCAGAAGAACGACAATCGACCCCCGAAGGAGCAGCCGAAGATCAAGGAAAGGGAAAAACCACCGCCGAGCAATAACAACAACGGCAACAACAGCAATCGCAAGAAGCCCTAGTTCTTCTCTGGCAGTTTTGAAGAGACAGGCGGTTTTAAGCATAAGACCCGCTCTTAACTCGGCGGGTCTTAGTTTGTCCGGGGATACGAAATCATGAAAGCAAACGCCCTCACAAAGTGTTCACAGTTATTTCTCGTCATTCTATCGATGACGGCGTATCCAACTCATCTTACGGCGCGCCAGGCACAAAATGTGGATCCCCAGCTCGTTGCCAGAGCTGAGCAGGTTACCGGCGACAGATTTGGCGTAATCACCAGGACACCCAGGGGCGTAACGGTAATCGCCGTGACTGCGCCGCGCGCGGATGTTATGTCTGCCATTGATCGCGGGTTTGCAGAACTGTTTATGGTTGCCGGGCGGCACGGTTATCGGAACCATCTGAATTTCAGCGACTATGTGGTCTTTATTGCGCGGGCTGATCGTACGCGGGACAGCAGCGGTCAATATTCACCGGACATTGCCGTGCCTGCCGGGCAGTACGCCGGCGGATACTACGATCAAGGCGGATTTATTTACGCCGCCGGGATGGTGCTGGCCTTTAACCCGTCAGCCTTCGTGTTTGCCGAGCACGAGCGCGACCTTTCACGAATCTCCAATGTAGTTCGCTACGAGGGAGAACACATCGTCCTCTACTACAACGATCGCGCTCTCTATCAAAGGACCGCAGACCACAGTCGCGGTGGTGGTCACCCGATTCTGCAATAGCAGTTGCGCTGCAGAGTCACGTTGCTGACTCTACGCCCGATGGGGGCTGGTTTGTAAATTTGGAAGATCGCGACGGATCTTCCCTTCTGACGGCAGAATTCAGAGTTAGTACGAACCGAAGCTGGAATAAATAAAGGTCGTCGGACGGTCATCCGATAATCGAGAATTGGACAAAATCGCTACGCGGTAGACGTGCGGCGCGCCACCTGAAGAGACGATGTCACGCCGCAGGAAACATAATTAGGATTATCGTACGCCCGGCTTCTCTTGTTTACTTTCCGGTTATCGACGACTAACGGCATTCAGACTTTTGATGCTGACCGCATGAGGCAATTGGGGTATTCTACGACACAGAATCCGTGCCAAGCGCAAAGACCCAGGCCAACAGCGAATATTCCCAAAGGATTGATCGGGTCATTGACTATCTTCGCCGGAATCTGGATCGCCCGGTGAAGCTAGCTGAGCTGGCTAAGGTTGCTTGCTTCTCGGAATTTCACTTCCATCGGATCTTTGGTGCGGTTTCGGGCGAAACTTTAAATAATTTTACGAACCGGCTTCGTCTTGAAAAGGCCGCTCGTCTTCTTCGTTATTCCGAACAGAGTCTCACCGATATAGCCTTAGATTGCGGTTTTTCATCATCGGCCACGTTTTCACGTGCCTTCCGAGCCGGCTACGACACTTCGCCAAGTCAGTTTCGAAAAAGCGGCGAGATCAAAAAGAGCAAGATTTGCAAAGAACTCTTCCCGGAAGCGGAATATGGTCTCCCCCTGAGCGCGGAAGAAAAGAGAGCTGCTTTTCCAGTGAGATTGATCGATATTCCCGAGAGGCAAGTCGCCTATATTCGGGTTACGAAAGCCTTCGAACTGGACAGAGTACTTGCCGCCCTCAAGACAATGATCGAATGGGCCAAATCCCAGGATGTTTTTTCGCAAGGAATTCTTTTCGGAATGACGGTAGACGATCCACACGTGACCCCAAAGCATCTTTATCGATATGAGGTCTGTCTTGCGTCGTCTCTTCCCTTCGAGTGCATGGAAGGAATGTCGAAATTGAAAATGCCAGCCATGCGATACGCCGTCATAAAGGTTTCCGGCGATATCCATAAGGTAGCTACGGCTTGGGACTACCTTTACAGAGGTTGGCTTATCAATAGTGCCTACGAGCCCGAGCACGCGCCAGCACTTGAGATGTTCTTAGACAAAGAAAGCGCGACGGATTGGTCGCATTTTGAATTGGAACTATGCCTGCCGGTTCGGAAACCGGCAGATGAGGAGTTAACTTGGAATTGATGAAAGAGAGGAAATTATGATCGATGGAATTGGCGGCGCTTTTCTGTTTTCTAACGATTCAAAGAGATTAGTAACTTGGTATCGCGATTGTCTCGGCATAGTTGCTGAGGGCGAAGATAGTGAGTGCAATTCAATCTATAAATCGTTTGAGTATAGGGATATTGAAGATCCGGAGATCAAGAGAACGATAGTGTGGGCGATTATTCCCACTGATCAAGACATCAAGGATAAGCCACGAACGGGTCAGATTAACTATCGAGTAAAAAGCATGACGGAAACTCTTTCTCATCTCAAGTCGAAGGGCGTGGCGATTGATAAGACTGAAGACTACGAAGGAATGGGGAAATTCGCATGGGTAACGGACCCGGATGGCAACAAGATCGAGCTTTGGGAGCCATCCGAGAGCGAATAAAAACCCCTAATTTGTGAAGCCCCAAGTTGGACCTCCGTGCGCACGAAGGCAGGCTTACCAGACGTTCGTTTCCACGATCTCCGTCACACCGCCGAAACGCGCTTAGTCGCCGCACACTTGCCATTACCAGAAGTTGGCCGCGTTCTGGGCCATACGCAAGCAAACACGACGTATCGCTACGCCAATGCGAACATCGAAACTACGCGCCGCGCAGCGGCTTTGCTCGATGCATTCAATCAAGGGGTCGAACATCTAGTGGCCGCAGAGGAAACCGAAAGCGATCTGGTTTTAGACGCGACGGAAGCGGTAAACTGAATCGATACTTGTGAGCGATTAAGTTTTTGTCCACTGCTCACGAAAAGCGGTTTATGATTGGAGCATTAGGAGCTTCAGAATGAAATACGACGAAGAAAAGGTTGACGAAACGGTTCTCGCCCTTCTGTATCTCACTTCGTTCACGCAGGGAGGTATTACGAGGGCTTGGAAAGGCCAGGATTGGGATGTCCTGAACCGGTTACACGAGAAAGGTCTGATCAGCGATCCGAAGAGCAAGGCCAAATCGGTCGTGTTGAGCGAAGACGCCGCTAAAGAGTCTGCCAGGCTATTTTCGAAATATTTCGCAAGCAATGACGAGTCATCCTGAGTCTGGAAAACCGTAAGTAAATTGGATGGGCGGCGCAGAAGCCCACGAAGCCGACGAGTTTGTAAATTGAGACCTGAAGGATAAAATGAATCGGGAGCAGTTGGGCTTGGAGGACAGTACAAGATGTCCACGATCGAAGAAATAGTGAAAGCTGTAAGGGATTTGCCGCCAAAGGAACAAGATGAAGTAAAGCGTCGTCTTGATGCCCTGGTGTCTCCGCCTGAAGCCGATCAATCGCTCGAAGTAAGTACTGAAACGAATCATGTCCACCAAGGCGCGGTCGATCTGGACCAGCGCATTCAGCAAGCTCTTTACAGCGCAGGTTTAGTTACCGAAATCAAACCTCCCGTAAAACGTCCGCGCGAGCGTCGTCCGCCAATCAACATCAAAGGCAAACCGCTTTCTGAAACTATCATTGAGGATCGCCGGTAAGTGCCTGCCTACTTTTTCGACAGCAGTGCGCTAGTGAAGTTCTATGTGAATGAGACCGGCACGGTATGGGTCCGCTCGTTCACGGATTCCGAGGACAACCTAATTCATGTCGCGAGCCTGGCGAAGGTCGAAGCCGTTTTCGGCACTGACGCGGAGGCTCCGAAGGCTTGAGATCAAACAAGCTGAATTTGATGATGCGTGCGATGAGTTAGAGCAGGACTTCGCATCCCAATATCGAGTCGTGGCGTTGACGGAAGAGATCATTGACGAAGCGGCGAGCCTGGCAAAGAAACATGGCCTCCGCGCCTACGATGCAGCGCAATTGGCCGCTGCGCTGGATACCAGCCGTGTTATTTCGCAGATCGAATCCACGCAACTGACAGCGTTGAGGTTCGCATTTCTGCAAAGGAGCGCGCGCCGGAAAAGTCTCACACGCGGGTCATGATCTCGTGAACACTTCAGGCAAAGATGGCAAGAGCGGATGAGTGCGTGAACCCCGACAATCCTTACAACGAAATAGTCGACTTCATTGCTGCGAACAACCCAAGCGGCGTATTGGCATTTCATTCTTCCGCCGAGGCGAAAGATCGACTAGCGGACTTGATCTCGCGTGAGAAGACGACGGGTCTGTCTCCCGACGAAAAGTCAGAACTTGATTTCTGTATGTTAGTCGAGCACTTAATGCGACTGGCGAAAGCAAGGGCCCGTAGTTATCTTTCGCATGAAAAGAGATCGCTTGATGTGTGAAGCACCGTGACTAGGCTTCATTATGGGAACAGAACGCGAACGACCGTCAGATCAGGATATCGAGGCGGCTTTGTCTAAAGAGATCGAGCGTCGGCTGGCTGAGATCGATGCGGGCTCAGTCGAACTGATCCCGTGGGAAGAGGTTCGAGCTGAACTTTTCGCACCGAATGAAGGTTAGGCTTCACCCGCAAGCTCGCGCTGAACTCATTGAGGCGTAATTGGTACTACGAACGCAGCCCTCTAAGTGCAGTTGCCTTCGCCCACGCAGTTGACCGAGCAATCTCCGGAATCAAAACCGCACCAAACACTTATCCAACTGCCGATCACGGAACACGCAAGCTAGTACTTCAGCGATTTCCATTCAACATTTTCTACCGGGTTGGTGAGACTGAAAGCCTGATCGTCGCGGTGGCTCACCAAAAGCGAAGACCTGGCTATTGGTTCAGCCGTCGTTAGTAAAGGTTGACCACAATTCCCATCTCCAGACGCTGGTCCTCAATGTTGCTGCTTTCCTTGCAACGAACCGTGCTAGAATCAGCGCGTTCCAAACGCTGTCTCAGCTAGCGTCGCTATTCTCTAAATCCAAAGTTGCGCTGATTTGGTGATCTATGGCTGGCGTTGTCCTTCCTCGCATTCGACGTGTCAGGCTTACAGGGTTTCAACCACTCTTCGATAGGGCTGTCGACTTGCAGCTTCCGGCAGGGCCGTTCCTGATGCTAGGCGGAAATGCGATGGGCAAGACCACGACATTGCAGGCGATTGTCTTCGCCCTCGCAGGCGGCACACATGACGATATTGAAATTGACAAAAGAGCGCGCTGGGATGTTAGGCACTTCCGCCAAGTCGTAGCTCGCGATCAGCCAACTGAAATTGAAGTGCATTTTGAGTTGCGCGACACAACGATCGCAGTACGTCGTGGGATTAGAACCGATGGTGTGTTGGGTTTCAAAGTTAATTCGGACAAATGGGTTCACGAAGCGGATGATCTCGATGGACAGTACGAGGACATCGTGGTTGAGAACGGTGAATATGAAACCTTTGCGGATTTTCGCTACTTAGTACACCGCGTATTGTATCTGCCTGAAACTCGGCAGTCGCTAATCTGGGATCATAAGGCGCAGATTCGAGCCGTCATGCTAATTTGCTCGGACCCTAAGAGTGAAGCGAGGTTTCGCGATCTCAATAGGCGACTCCGTAACATCGACACTGAAAAGCGGCACCTTCATGTTGACATTGGTCGTCTAGAAAAACGCATCTCGCATTATTCTCAAATTCAACAAGAGACCACCAAAACGCAAGATAGTTCTGACTTTGAGCAGCTACGCTCAGAATCAGAGAAAATCGGACAAGCCTTACAAGAAATTGTGAAACGTCGGATCAAATTGATTTCGCAAATTAGAGTCGCCAGGGCAAAGCTCGCTTCTACAAACAATTCGTTGGAACAACTACAAGAGAAACTGAGTTCGACGGAGGATGCTTTCATACTTAAACTTCTTCAGGATGTAGAAGCGCATCAAGGGGTGGCGCTTCAGAAGCTGCTAGTGTTCCATCTCTGCCCTTATTGTTCGCGTAAGAGTAACACGCTTGCTGCAAGGGCTAGCAAAGCCGTTAGTCAGGGTAACTGTCCGATATGTCATCAGATTCTCCCTTCAAAACCGGTTCCCAAAGCAATAGGGGATCTCAGGTCGCAGATTGCCAAGCTTAATAAGCAGCAAGATCAAGCTTCGCGGAAGTATGAGGACCTTTACCAAGAGACTAACGACTTGAACGAACGCGAATTTGAATTAAGAGCCCAACTTGATGAGATCACAGGCAAATTGCCACGCATTCCCAAGAATGCACCACCACCTGAAGAGGAAGACATATCGTCTATGCGAAAGACTCTGCAGCTTTACCAAGTTAAGCATGCTGAGCTGGAGAGTTCGTGGCAAAACGTCAAACAAGAACTGGATTCGGACTTTGCTTCGTTCTTACAATCAAGCTCCGGGCGCCTGCAATCTCTGCGACAGTTGGCAAGCGATTACAGTCACGCTTTTTTAGGGCGCGAATGTGAATTTGTAGCCGTACGAGCCAAGGGCGAGTTGGCTGCGATCGATTTTTTTGTCCCGCGATTCGAAAACAAAGAACGCGCGTCAGCAGATGCGTGCTCAGAATCGGAACGCTTCTTCTTAGATATTGGTTTCCGTATGGCACTCCTAGAATTGGCAGGCACGTTGTCTGAATCTCCGTCGACGTTCATCTGTGAAACGCCTGAGAATGCCCTCGACTTAGCCTATGTGGAAAACGTGGCGAAGATGTTCGAGAGATTTATGAAAAACGGACGCTCGTTGTTATTAACCGCAAACATTCAAGCCATAGGAGTCGCGCAACCTTTGCTGTCTCGTTACTCAGCGCCTCAGAGGCGCAAACGCATATTCAATCTTTTGGAGGCTGGTAATCTGTCAGGCATTCAGCGGGACAAGTTGCCCGATTTCAGAAAAGAATTGAAGAAGATACTCGGGAATTGATCGATGGAAGCGGGCCATCTAGAACAAAGGACTAAGGATGTACTCTTTGCGCTGACGGCGGCCACAGAATACGTGCAGGCATTGGGCCGGCTACAACTGCAAAAGATTATTTATCTCTTCGATATTTTGGCAATCGCCTGGCGGGAGGTCGGTGGCTCTGAATCATTCTCGCCTTGGAAGAATGGCCCGTACGATCTGACCATTCAAAACGCGGTGGATTCCCTGTGCTTCAGGGGTTTGGTGTCTATAAACAAAATCACCTTCAGAGGCATTCGAAAAACGCACGCCGCCTATTCATTGACGGAGATCGGCAGAATTGCCGTCGAGCAGTTGAGTAGTGAGAAGCACTTTGCTGATGACCTAGCTCTATTCCACGAGATCGCAAAAGAAGTTGATCGCCGGGGATGGTCTGACATTAAGGAAATCGTGTATTCGGAACCAACTTACAATTTGGCACGTGCTACTAACCGTGGAAATCGTTTGTCTGTTCGCCAGAGCCAGAATCTCTCTTGGAAATTGATCACGCAAATCCGCACTGGTTTTGAGGCCGGACGCACTCGCCCAATGTCTAGACGTACGCTCGTTCAAGTTTTCTTCGCTATGCTGGACGAGTATCGCGAAACGCCTGAAGCAAATCTCCAAGCCGAGCTACATGACTAGTCCCATTGCCCCTGACGTTTACGAAAGCGCGGCCATCCAAGTCTTCAAGGATGTCAGCCTGCGAATCAACGAACGATTGGACTCGTGGGATTTTGCCCTTGGTAACAAGACAATAGAAAAATTACTGCAACTGCTGCGAGCGAACCGCGACGATCTTGGAGACATCAGTTTCGTATTTGAACTTCAGCAAACTGAACATCCAGCCGGCGCAAATCTAACGGCAAAATCATTAGTCAACACAGCTTCAGCCAAGCCAACGATTGTTGTACTGGACCGCGAACTCCGCGTGATAAAGACCCGGCCCCTGGAATTGAAAGCGAATATCTCACGTGTAGTTACACTCTGCGCCTTATCTGCCAATATCGCGCTCGCGGAGTACGAGAGCAGATCGGTTGTCAACTTTTATGCGAATCGAAGCGTCGTCGCCTGTGAGAGTCTGGATAGTTTGGGTTCCGCGCCTCCTACGAAAAGCAAATTCGCGCGGCGCGGCGACGATTATGAGTTTGCCGTTCGTGATCATTATCGTGAGCAGGTTAAGTACTGGCAGATGACTGACCATTGGCACAATCGACAGAAGCGAATTCTTCGAAAGAGCCTTGGATCAAGAAAGACGACGGAAAGCATCTTTCATCATTCTCTCTTTTTCTGGCTCAATCAAAACCTTGACGCCCACGTTAGGAGGGAGCCCAAGACTGTGGAAAGCGATGAGCCGGATATTGAGATCGCCTCCTTCAGCGGAAAGTTTTTTGTAATCGAAGTGAAGTGGCTTGGAAGCGCAGGAGGATCTCCTTACCTACGACCACGGCTGGTCAAAGCGATAGGTCAAGTGAACACGTACCTGAAGAAGCAGAAAGACGTCAACAAGGCCACACTTGTGGTCTACGACGCTCGAAAGCGGGAAGAGTTCGAGGCTCTGACCGATCGTGAACCCCTCGAAGACGGCTGCCTCCATTTAGAGCGGTGTGACAGAACGCGTTTGCTCGCTCGTGGAACGTGTCTAGTTCTTTTCTTGGAAAACAAAACGGCGAGTGAATAATGTCACTTCTCTTTGATCATTCTTTCAGGAACCGAGCATTCTATAACTTTGATCAAAACCTTACCCTTCCTCGCCATCGGTGGTATCCGTTTAAAGAAGGCTTCTCCAGTCGACTAATCATTGAGGCGACGAAAAACATCGGTGGGCGAAATTCGTCGCTGCGGATCATTGACCCATTTGGCGGGTCAGGAACTACTCCCTTAACCGCAGCACTCCACGGTCACCAGTCATTGTCGATTGAGGTTAATCCATTTTGTGCTTTCGCATCACGGGTCAAGTGCTCGCAGGGAGAATGGAACAAATCGCATTTCGACCAAACCCTTGACCGAATTATGAAAGCCTGTCGAAGCTCAGCGTGCGCTCAGCTGGAGGATGTTTCCACCTTTTCTGAATCAGGCGACAACGAGAAATGGCTTTTCAATCGTGAGGTGTTGAGAGGTGTTTCTTCTATGTTGCGGGCAATTGACCGCCATGCGGGTCCCTATTCGAAGGCTCTAAAGCTCGCAGCGATACGCGCCGCGATGCAGTGTTGCAATGCTTACAAGGACGGCAAATGCCTTCGCTATTACCGAGACTGGGCTCAGAGAAGCTACTCAAAAGTCGACTTACTTAGCCGTTTTCGCGTCCAGGCCGAAATGATGGTCCACGATGTAACTCTATCTCCGATCAAACGCGGCGCGAAGATCAAAATAATCAACGGGGATTCGCGGAGAGCTTTGAGACGGTTGGACGATCGGTCTTTTGATCTGTTGGTAACGTCGCCGCCCTACTTAAACTCTCTCGATTACTGCGATGTTTATCGGCCCGAATTATTCGTTGGCGGATTCGTTTCAAACAATGCCGAACTTCGACAAATTCGACTTAAGACGATCCGCTCTCACGTTCAGGTCAAATGGAAAGGCTCAACAGAAGTTGATAACAACCTGTTGCGGCTTGTGGTGAATCAATTAAAAGAGCGGGGCTCGCCTTGGAACAAGAGAATTCCGGAAATGATTCAAGCATATTTTCACGATATGCAGAACATTTTAGTTCAAGCTAAGCGCTTGCTGCGAAAAGGTGGAGAGGCATGGATCGTAGTCAGCACGTCAGCATATATGGGCATTCAAATTCCCGTCGATCTAATCCTCGCTGAACTTGGGACCGAGGCTGGTCTCAAACTAACCGGGATTTATGTGTTGCGACAATTACGCGCTGCCGGTCAACAATGGGTTGGCTTAGGGTCAAAAGGTCTGCCTCTCCGCGAATCACTGATAGTTCTGAAGCGTTAGCTAACTGTCGATCGGGTTACCCACAGGATCCGTGATAGAACGGTCATCCGATAATCGAGGATTATGTCCTAGTCAGACATGCAGCGCGTCATCTGAGAAGCGATGTCACGATTCCGCACCCTGTAAGGAGCAATTCAAGGCTTAGTCATGGAAGAACTTAATATTCTACTGAAGACTAAGAAAAAAGCTCTTAGGAGTGCATGTAATACTCTCGCAACTCTGAAGTTGAGGAACGTTGAGGCAGTCCGCAAATGTGACGCGTTCATCTCGTCAGCGACATCCGAGGCTGCGTACGGCGACGGATTCGCTTTCTTTGGACGTATGAGAGACGCTGGAAAAGTCATCCCTGAAGAGTTCGAGAAATTGGACGCTAATCAGAATTTGAAGAATGAGGATCGGCGCGTTCAGCCTTACATCCGCAGTCAATTGTTTATTGCCCTAGTTGCTGAGCTGGAAGACTATTTCTCTTCATTGCTCATCCTTGTTTTGGAGGCTAACCCGGACAAAGTTCGCGATCATACTATGACGTTGGGAACTGTATTAGAACTTGGTGCGATTCAGCCCGTGATATCGGAGGCCGTGCGAGCTGAGATTCACGCCCTTTTCTACAAGAAACCTCTTGAATATGGAAAGCGAATCGAGCAGATTCTTATGATGCCTTCGGCGGTCCTTGAACCTCATTGGGTTCAGTTTGTTGAATTGAAGGCTCGACGAGACGTAGGGGTGCATGGCAATTGGTACCAAAACGAGACTTACTGCCGCAAGGTCTCTGAAGCGGGCGGATCTCCAGTTGCTAATACTTTTCTCGGGATCGACATTTCGTACTTCCGACAGGCTCTTGTCCTTGGGGAGGAACTAATACGCGACTGTAACAACCATTGCCAGGTTCGATTCTAACTGAGGGTTCCAGCTTATGGATTGGAAAATCGGAACTCGCCAAATCAAAAAACGGGCTACGCTAATGTCGGTCATCCGATAATCGAAAATTATGTCCTGGTCAGTCATGCGGCGCGCCATCTGGAAGAGCGATGTCACGTCGCATGCGCCGGAAACATAATTGCGATTATCGTACGCCCGGCTTCTCTGTTTTTCTCTCCTCTTATCAAACGTGCTCGCACGTTTGCTGATTGTCGCTGGCGACAGCTCGTGCGACTGACATAACCTGCGCTGCTAACGCCGTCAAGGATCTTCGCACGCTCATTGATAATCCGACGACCCAAACGCTGAAGAGAAAAGTGATGTTTTTTGGATAATCAGGTGTGTACTTTTACATCACTTATTAACGTCCCGCAGCATCATCTCTGGCACAAACCGAGCCCATCCTTATTCTATGACTTAGGAAGTCAGGAGAAGACATCAGGCAATTTTGCGCCTTACAGTCTCTCGGAGCGCCGCAGGCCGTGGGGCACTGCGAGGAACCGGCTTTCAATCTACTCGTTCACTTTCGTTAACTAGCGTTATCACCGGTCAACATTGTGTTGACTAACACAGACGATGGCACGCTTTTTGAAATAGCCTCACGACCATGGAAACAACACAAATCTACCCAAATTTACTTTCCGAGAAACAGGCAGCGAAGCGCTTAGGCATCGCTCGCATCACCCTTCTTCGCGCCCGTGAAGCCGGGCGGATCAGGTTCTTCCGAATCGGCACCCGAGTGCTCTACTGCGCGGAGCATCTGACCGACTTCCTGAACAACTGCGAACGCAACCGCAGGCGTGCTCAAGCGAACGAGAGAGAACGCGAGGGCCTTGCAACGAGAAAAGAGAATGTCAGCTCAGGGCGAGCACGAACCAACGGCAGAGAGGCGCGTAGGCGGCCTGGCTCGCGAAAGAAGGAACAAGCCTCTCTGCCATTCGCTGCCAGTCGCTAGCATCTAAGTGTAGTCGTGCCCGAAAAGCCCAAAGCGAGGTTGGTGGAGGAATTTTCGTCCGTGTTTGGACATATTGTCGGAGGGAATGGCAGCGTGGAGTAATCGCGCATTGACAGCTTATAGCGAGCGTCATATCTTCCTGCTGGCAACACCTGACAACGGTTTGTTGGTCTTTAACACTCCACGTGTGGAAGATGTTACGAACTCCCTTTCTGCATATCAGCAATAGAACGCAATATTATTAGCGCTGCACATTACTATGGGTCAAGAAATAAGACTGACTATAACGATGATAGGCGGGGAGCAGACCGAGATTGAGACTCCGCTAGAGATGGTTGTGGGTGATTTCATCCAAGAACTTTGCGCTGCCCTGAAACTGCCTTTGACCGATGCGGAAGGACACAGAATTCACTGGAGATTGGATAATCGTGACACAGGGCAGACGTTGGATGAAGCAAGTAGTTTGGCGGCTGCGGGGGTAAGGGACGGGCATAGACTCTCATTGATCCGTTCAGTAACTGCTGGCGGTTTTGCTGCTACTGCAGAGACTTTCTCCCTCGAGCAAGATGAACACCTAGTCAGACCCGCCAATTTGCTCGCGAGGTTTTTGTGGTGGTGCTCTGGTGCTCAAACGGCCCTCATTGAGCGCCTCCCAAGTGAATATTCCAAATATCAAGCCATGGGGATCGTCGTATTAGCTGATGGTTTACTAGCAGGTTTATCGGGTGCCTACGCTTTTTATATCGCCCTTGGCAATCAAGTGATTGGTATCCTGTGCGGATGTTTTTGGGGTTTGATTGTTTTCAATTTAACACGCTTTGCACTGTCATCCATGAGGGTATCAGTGAAGGAAGAGCCTGGGGCATTACCGAACTTCCTTAAACGGCTGTTCCCGGCGCTTCCTAGATTGGCGCTTGCTGTGGCTATGGGATTCGTTGTTTCGACCCCACTGGTAGTTAGGCTTTTTAGAAACGAAATCTATGACAGAGTATACAGCGCCCGCCGAAACAATGAGGACCAACTAATCAAAGAGATAGCACGATCCGAGGCTTCGATCACGGCAATACAGAAACGTATCAACGAGAAAGAGAAGGAGGTTGACTCGCTCAGGCAACTGCTTGTTCAAGAAATGCAAGGGTCTGGAAAGACGAAGATGTACGGTGAGGGACCTGTTTACAGGCATCTGATTGATCAACTCAATCAGGCTCAAAAAGAACTTTCCGATATCAGAAACGAAACGCGAGATGACTTGGACAAGGAGTACCTCTCCTTATCGGAAACGAAAGCCGAGCAGAAGATTTTGGCCAGCGAGGTTGAAGTCACGCCCAGCTTTGCAGCTCAAATTCAAGCCTTATCCGACCTGTCAAAGTCAAATCCACCTGTTGCCAACATCAGATGGCTCATGACCTTGATGTTCATATTCCTTTATTCGATTCCGTTACTCTTGAAACTGCTATCTCCCCCCGGGCCATATGATGTCTTGCTTGCAAGAGAGGGGCTTGGTTCAGCCGAAAAAGAAAGCGTAGCGATTCAAAAGGCCTTCACGGAGGTTCTGGATAGGAGCAGTCTAAATCCCCGAAATAAGGAAGCGACATGGAGAGACGTCCCCAAGTAAATACCAAAGAAGAAATCGCTGATCGTGCGGAACCAGCTCTCTTGGATGTGGATCACACATCATTCTCACCTGCGGCATTTTCGGCCATGAAGGCCAACGTCGCCCAATATATTGATGACTTGGTACAGGAATCGGCGAATGCGAGCAAACGCGATCGGTCAGATATCATTTCAGCAAAGCACATTGAAATCGCTAGCGCGCACCTTAAGGAATCTAATGGCAATAAGATCTATAAGCAATCGGGCACGTTGGGAGGGGTATTCTTAGGAGCTTGTTTCTCAGCTGTCTATCCAATGATAACTTCACGGCAAGTTACAGTGTCAGGCTTAATATTTACTGTCACGACGGGAATAGTAGGAGCGGTCTTAGCGATGATTAGTTTTATGAAAGAATAAAACCCAGTTTTCCCGGTTGATTGTCCTCATTCCCCTCCACGACGATTCACTAGCGCGACATCAGTGGTTCCGATAGCTCTAAAGCAGTCTGCGCAATACCAAAAACTTCCGCCATTCACTCGCGCTATCACCCCAGAAAACTCCGTCGGCAAAGGCAAGGTTAAAAAAGATCACTTTTGTGAGATTTGATGACCGATCTTGACTTCAAAGTGTGTGCGAAAGTGTGTGCGGAGCAAAACGGGCGGCTCGGCGCCGCCCGTAAGTTGTTGAAAACATGGTGCCCGCTAGTAGATTCGAACTACTGACCCCTCGCGTGTGAAGCGAGTGCTCTACCGCTGAGCCAAGCGGGCGTCCCTAATAAAATCGCGGGTTTCAAAGAGGCGGTGCCGACTTTACCCCTATTTATACCCCTCAGTCAACATAGGGTTTAGTAGCCTACATCCGTTTGCGCCTAACCGCACTTGTGCCGTTGATCCGCAGAAGATCATCCTATACTGATGACGTGATTGTTCCGATGCAGCCCTCAAAGATCGCTGAGCCCTTTTCTGATCCCAACTGGCTGTTTGAGCCGAAGTGGGATGGATATCGCGCCCTGTGCTACTACGATGAGAAAAGTGCTCGTTTCATCTCTCGAAGAAACAACGATCTTACGAAGCGGTTCGTTGAGCTACAAAACATAGCTGTGCGCGCACATTCAGCGATTATTGATGGCGAGATAGTGGCGATTGATGATGCTGGTCTGCCGTCTTTTGATGAGTTGAGGAAAAGGCGTCGGTCATGCTCAATAGTATTTTACGCTTTCGACGTTATTGAACTGAACGGCAAGGACGTGCGCGATTTGCCGCTTTATAAACGCAAGGCGCTACTAAAACAGATCGTAGCAAAGGGTAGGAATAACAGAATTAGATTCACAGAACATATTGTGGGTGAGGGCTTGGCCCTATTCGAACAACTCGAAGACCGGCAGATCGAAGGTATGGTTGCAAAGAAGCTAGATAGCAAATACGAGAGTGGACGAACTCGCAAATGGCTAAAAGTCAAAACTTCAGTCGGCAAAGAAGAGACACGGAAGCGGATTGAGAATTGGATTAAATGACCCCAACGACGAAGGTGCGCGACGAAGGCGCGCTTGGTACTTTCATCGTACCCTTTGCTGATATTTGTCTAGAAAATTCGTGATGTGTTCTTCGGAGAAGCGCAACGTGCGACGTATGCGGTAACAGCCCAATCGTTGCCGTCGGATTTCGCGCATGATTGTTGAGCGCGAGAGGAGAGTAGCCCGCCGTACATCTTCAACGGTGTACTTCGCTCGCTTGCGCTCAAGAGTCGGGCTAAACTGCAGTTCGCTTGTTGGATCCGTATCCATATTTCATCAGTGGGAAAGCTGTGCTTTGTCTTTCGATGTTGCCATTTGAGACTAATTGCCCAGAGGCGGGATTCCGAGAACCGAGGTGTGATCTGCCTGCGCGCTTGACAAGTTTGAGTCCCCTCGCAATACGCCATCTTCGGTAATAGCAAATCGGCGCGTACCTGTTTGGGTCATTCCGCTGGGTGTGATGGGAAAGGCAGTCGCCCAATATTGCTTGGGACCTGGGGCGGCCTCGAAGTGATAGCCACTTTTATCGCCGCTAGATAAGACGTTATCGGTCATTATCTGAGAGCCCAACGTGTTTAGGTCGGCGTAGCTAGTGTTGCCGCCGTAGGTGAAGTAGTACGTATGTTCGCAGGAACTAATCGTGCGCAATGATTGTTGCGCCGACGCCTCGTTTGCGGCGCGCCGAGATGCCAGCAGATTGGGAACCGCGATAGCCGTGATGACACCAATGATGGTTACGACGATTAGAAGTTCGATTAAAGAAAAGCCGGCTTGTGGGCAGCCCAGGATGCCGGCAGCTTCCTTGGCTGTTATTCGTTTTCGTCTAGCAGAACGGAGGCTCATATTGACGTGGAGCGCAACGCGCCCTGCCTGAACCGTATTGCATCTACGGTGCCAAAGACGAAAGGGCTATAAGGCACGGAAAAACCGGTTTTCGGCGAGGCGTTACTGCGATTTCAGAATGTTGATGTCTTTATGTCACGGATCTGGCGCGGCTATTTATGGCAAACGGGCGGTAGGTTCGGACAGTCGAGTCCGGAGGATCGGACAGTGGAAATTTCACAAGCCTGGGTAACGGCTCGTGCATGGTCAGTGCTTGCTGAATTAGCCCTGGGAACAAGCGTAGCAGTCTTAACAGCTTAGGTCTACGGAGCAACTGGTGATCGAGTTTCTGTAAGAAGTCTAGGAATGTTAAGAGCGTCGGACGGGTTCGCGGCGTGAAGCGTCCTAGAAAAGGTGGCAGCCTTCTCTTAGTCTTGCGTTCAGTGCTAGACTCGCGTCTATTCGCGATGCTAAATCGCCTGGGCCATAGTGTTGAGGTCCTCATCTCTGCAAAAGGCGCGCGTCGCAAAAGTCTCACACCGGCGTCATAGTAGCCTGAACGTTTGTCGATCATCGTTGAATGGATGCTATATGCAGTCTCACCGAAAACTTGGTCCGTACATTCTGATTACAAAACTTGGACGCGGCGCTTTCGGTGTCGTTTGGCTAGCGGAGAAGCGTACTAGCATCGCAACGACGCGTTTCGCTTTGAAATTGGCACACGAAGATGAGGTCGATCTCAAGACCTTCAAGCGTGAAGCAGAGATTTGGGTACAGGCCAGCGGTCATCCGAATGTTCTGCCAATAATTGAAGCTGATATCTACGATGGTCAAGCAGTAATCGTTAGTGAATACGCTCCAAGCGGTTCTTTGAGGCTTTGGCTTCAGGCTCATGACGGCAAAGCTCCATCGTGCGCCGCCGCTGTTGAAATGACGCTGCAAATCCTAAGCGGATTAGAGCACTTGCACAACCGATCCATCATCCATCGAGACATCAAGCCCGACAATATCCTGTTGCAACACGAAGTCCCGCGTTTAGCCGATTTTGGCATAGCTCGCGTCATCAAGACAGATAGTTCAAGTAAAGGCGTCATTGGGACACTCGCATACATGGCACCAGAGTGCTTTGACGGGAAACGTAGTCAACAAACGGACGTATGGTCAGTTGGCATACTGCTTTATGAAATGCTTGCCGGATGCATTCCGTATAAATATGCTGATACGGCCTCTTTAATAAGTGCGATCGTTGGTAAGGATCCACCCTCGCTGGATAAATCCATCCCTGAGCCATTGTGCAAAGTTGTTGAAGGCGCACTTACACGCAACCCAATGAGGCGGTTCAAAACCGCCGCAGAGATGCGCCAAGCGCTGCGTCTCGCCAGCCAAGAGATCGCTCGCGAGGATTCCTCAACTACTATTCGGTCACCTTTTCATCAACAGACAACATTGAAGGTTGACCCACAGTTAGTTCAGAGAGTTGCGCACACAGATGCGGGGCAGACAGGCTCCCCTTCACGTCCACAGACGATTAGAGCTGGCCGACTCCTGGCCGTAATTGGGACGGGTCTTGTTCTCCTCCTTCTGCTTGTCTTTCTTCCCGGTCGTTTTAGTAGCGTACTGAACTACGTTCGCAATAGGTCAGTCTCTCCGCCCATCGATAACAAATCGGACGGGACAGCGGTTAAGGCTTTGGCTCACGACTGGCAAATGGAAATCAATACCGGGTGCCTTGTTAGTTCGTTAGCGTTTTCGCCGGATGGTAAGGCGCTTGCCGGCGGAACTTGGTGCAATGACGGCATAACAATATGGGATGCGCAGACAGGCGCGGTGTCTCGGCGAATTGCCGCTTCTGCCAGTTATTCTGTTGCATTTTCGCCGGACGGTAAGATTCTCGCGGCTGCAAACGGTGAAAACGTGTCGCTTTGGGACTGGCAAAGTGGATCGCTGATAAGAAACCTCTCTACATCTGCGGCGGGAATGATGGCAATCGCTTTTTCGCCGGACGGCAGCAGTTTGGCAGCACGTAGTTTTCCACTTACCGTGTTTCGGCTCCCAAGCGGCGAAGTGGAGAAGGTCATTAAAACGGGTCACGATATTGAAAGTTTAGCCTTTTCGCCAGACGGTAAGACTCTAGCGACTGCAAGTGAAACCTATGATCCTGGTGGTGTCAGCCTGTGGGATATACAGACCGGCGCCTTGAAGAGAAAGCTAACGAATAAGAGCGGCGGGTGGGTCACGTTTTCGCCGGACGGCAAGGTAGTGGCCAGCGCTTCAGGAGATGACATAAAACTTTGGGATGCAAGCTCAGGAGAATTGAAGGCGACCCTCACCTCTCGCGGTAGCAACCTGCATTCAATCGCATTCTCTCCTGATGGCAAGACAATCGCTGCTGGTGGAGGTTTTTGGGAAGTAAGCATCTGGGATGTACAACTCGGGACTATCAGGCAAAAACTTTCTGGTCACAAGGACTGGGTCACTGCGGTTGCTTTTTCGCCAGTTGGAAACCAGCTGGCAAGTGGTAGTGGTGACGGTACAATAAAGCTATGGCAACCCAATCAGTCGTTATCTAGTACCGAGATTGCTAGGACTACCGCAACGTTTCCCCGTTCGGTGCGCATACCGGAAGCACTTGCTTCTAAGTTAAGCGTAGCTCGAACGACTAGAGTATTAGCAGTCGATCTTAACGGCGATGGAGATACGGAATATCTAGCCGTTACTGGGTGCGGATCGGGAGGATGCACACTCGCAGTATTTGCACATTCTTCAAATGGCTTTGTGGACTTGCTGGGGCCAGAAATAGCTGGTGAGCTTCTTCTTCCTACTACGGATGACAGCGCGGGATTTAAGCCTCCGTATCGAGCTGGTCCACAATCCACGAATGGATATCTCGACATAGTTGTGCATTACCCGAAGGGACGGTCCTCCAGGTTCAAATTCGACGGTAAGAAGTACAGACTCGCAGAATAGAGTTGCAACAATCAAGAGCGTGGTTGACTACCCGCGCAACGATCACGTCCCAGTCTTCTGTGACCTGACCGCTCGCGTCTTTTATGGAGTACCGTTTGGCGGCAACTTGGGAAGCGTTGCTACCCAGGGGTTTGGGTTTTGGTGGTGCTGTGATTGCCATTTCGGTTGTCCTCGGAGGAATTGCCGTCGCGAGGTGCGCGTGTGTAGCAATAAGGCTTGTCCATGCTTATTTCGAACTTGCCTATACTTGCTGTCTGAGTGCAGTTCGGATATCTACCGCACCCAAAAAACTGATGCTTATCTCTGCCTCTCTCACGGAGTAAAAGGAAACTCTCGCAAAGACACCTGGGCTGTTTTTCCGCTTGGGTCTGAGCGCGACCGGCGAATTTGGCGAGCGCCTCTGTCCAGTCGTGACGAGCCGTATCAATGTGAACCGTCCACGGCTTAATGCGCTTTCCTTTTGTCGGGTCTCTGCGATCAGAAGGGTCTTGTTCAAAGACTGTTACTCTGATTCGTTGACGATCCAAATGAGGATAGATGCGAGCTGTTAGATTAGTTGCCTTCTTTGGAAAGTACACCCAGTAGTGTCCAAGTTCCTCATCTTTGTAACGCACGTACGCAAGCTGTAGATTACGTTCAATATCAACGTATTCTGGAGGCAGACCGCGTTTCTTTCGCGGCGGCGACGGAGCGACTGGCGGCGGAATTTCCCGCGGCGTATTTAGTGCGACTTCAGGAGTCATAAGAGTTTGTGTTAATAGCGTTGGCGTCCGGCTTCTTCAAGACGGCGGGCCATGTCACGAGACATACTGGTGAGGATCATTCCGACCTGGCGGTCCTTTGCGGCCTCGAATCCAGCATCCCGGCTGATGGTGGCGGCGTCTCTGGTTCCGCCGAACTGAACTTCATTTGCTTTCAGTTCAATTTGATAAGCCTTGTTTACGCCGCCTGATGCAATCCCTGCGCCTTGGTTCGCGGCGCCAATGGCGGTGCCGACGCCCTCGTTCACTCCCTTGATACTATCTGCGCGCATGGTCGCGACGCCTTGTTCGATATCGTTGCGATACATATTTTGGCTGAGAATGACATCGTCTGCGGTCTGTCTTTCGTTCTTGTAGGTGCGCGCGAACAGCCAGTTGTTAGCGTCATTTTGTGAGCGGTTGCGAATCGTATTACCAAAGCCTTGCGCTTCCGCATCCGGAATCATCCCGACGTAGGGAATGGCTGACATGTAGGTTCCCGCAATGTCTCGTTTCCGCGCATTTGCTTCGCCCGCCGTGCGCATGGCATCCGAACTCCATTGAGCTTCCGCTTGGCGTTGACCCTGTGATGCACGGGCATCGGTTTGCCGATTACTATCGCGAACCTGACCGACTGTCGACGCCAGCGTAAAGTTCGCGCCGGCATTTATCTGCGCGCGGGCTTGTATCCCTGCGCCGGCGATCTGCCCAACGGAAGAAACCCTTCCGGCTTCAATGCCGGCGAGTGAGGAAAGCTGCCGGGCTTGAGCGCCAAGATTACTAACTTCAAGGGTAGTTCTTGCGCGGGTCATCTCAGCCTGATAGCCCCCCTGTATCTGAGTGTTCTCAGCTTGGCGTTGAACTGAAGCGCCGGCTTTCAACCCTGCGTATTCAATTGCCGAACCGACGATCGCCGACATCCATCCAGAGGCCGTAGACGAAACCGCTTCAAATACCTGTCCAGTTGCGAACCGATAAGCAATGTAAGGAGAGAGCCAAAGGCAGAGGCCGCTGACCGTCATGGTCACGAGGGTAATGATGATGATGAATTTAGGATCGTAATAATTGTTCTTAACCAACTCAGCGGTCGTCTCATCGATTGTGTAAATTGCCTGGCCTTTGTACAGCATCAGTCCAAAGGCACCGACCGTGTAAGAGATGTAGATGATGACGTCGCGGACGACCGGAAAAATGAGAGTGAAAACAATAGTGCCCCAAACAAACGGATAGGTAATTCTTTCTGCTAATTTCTTGTCGGTGCCCACGGCTACCATGAAGGGGGCGAGCAGCCGCAAAGCGACCATTACGAAGCCACTCAGCAAAAGCAGAAACACTTCGCCGAACTGTAAGATTCCGCGCGCAGCATTGAGCAGAAAAAAGAGCCAATCCATCCGCCACGAACTCATCTCCGTCGCTTTGTTGAGATCCTCGAGCCCTTTGAGTTTTCCGCCAATGTTCTCGCCATCCGTTAACACACCTACCCAGCCGGATTCGCCGGGCCTAAGAGCGAGCGGATCGTTGAAGACATTCTTATCGTCTTTCACGATCATCGTGCCGTGAATGAAATCGTAGTAGGTGTCGTTGAAGGCCTCGCGTCTTTCTTCAATTCCATTTTCAAGCGGCGTGGTGAGCGTTCGCCCGACTTTGTACATCGTGCTAATGATTTGTGAGGCGAAGCCAAAGATGAAAAGAAAGACGGCAGCGCGAGCGACCCAGTAGACCATATCGGTCGAGGCGCCATCGTTCTCACGCATGACGCGGATAAACGAAAAGAGCATTACCAACCCTGAGAGGATCAACCCAAGCGTCTTGAATTTCTCCATCAACGGCCGTTCGATCTGTCGGCGGATATAAGGAACGAGTTCGCGCACGTGAATGAGAAGCTCGCTCATCTGCGCACTTGGAAGTCCCGCTTCCCAGGAAGGCGTTGGTTGTGGCTGTAAGGTTGGAGCTGGAGACGGCGAAGGGCTTTGCCCAAATGCGCACACCGGCGCGAAAAGCAGGACCACAGCAAAAGCGAGAAGGCGGATGTACCTGTTCCTGCAAATAGAAAAACACAAACGGCCAGGCTTGGTCGGGTTTCGCTGCAACGGGTTTTCTATCGCTCTCCTCATCTGCTCAGCTCAGCTCACGCCCGAATTCTTGTGGACGCTTCCTTTTCGTTCAGGGTCCGTCAGCCGGGTCATTGTCGATTCCAGGGTCTTGCGCAAATTCGTCGTCGATCGTTTTAAGGATGTCCTGGCGAATAGGCACGGTTGATTCCCATGCTTTAGTTGTATCGTGTAACCACTGGCCGTAGTCGCTGCGCACGGTCAGTTTAATTCCGTACTGCTTCATCTTCTCGGCGAGCTTAGCGGTGAGATCGTTAATCAGAGTTGTGATCTGCTCGATTTGAACTTTCGTGGTCGCGATCTGAGTTTGCAGGACGCCGAGGTTGTAGCGCTGTTCTTCCGGCTTTTTCATTTCCTCGTCCAGCATCTTTTCGAATTCTTTTAAGGCCGCTTCCGCTTCCGCTTTGCGGGCGTAAGCAAGTTGCAGCTCGTAGCGCATGCGCTCGAATTCGTTGTCGGCATTAGCGAGCCGTTCGATGTTGGCCACGGTGTCCTGACTTGAGCGGCCAATAGAATCGCGGAGGTATTCTTCAAGGTCAGCCAGGTCCTGTTGGGGATTCAGAATGCCGGCGCGGAGCCGTGATTCAATGGACTTCACCGAACGAATCTTGCAAACAATCATCGATTCAATTTGTCGCTTGAGCTGGTAGATGTCCCGAACGGCTTTGCCGATAGCGGCGACATCGGACACAAGATCCTTATTGCGCGAGACCAATTGATCGGCCGCTTTCAGTATTCCCCCGAGACTCGTCACTTGCTGGACGGCCTTCTCATACATCTTGCTGTAATGCTCGATCGTTGCTTGCCAGCGTTCGATCTCTTGTTGGATTTCCTGGACTTTCAATAGCCATTGTGGCTGATCGAAAACGAGCCATTGCGCCTGCACTGGCGCGGGAGAAAGGGCGAGACCTGGAGTCAGAATCAAGCCAAGCAATAAGCCGATGAGCATGTGGCGTGCGGTATGTTTCATTGGTCCTCTCTTAGGCGGCAATAACGTTAGTGCTTTCGAGCATCGATTCGTCTATTTCGGTTAAGCCGGCGGCAGTAAGGCCGCGCGGATACTCTTGGGCGAGGTAGGCGACGACGACAGACATATCCCACTCGGGCTTGACGTTGAATACGCGCGCGCGCGCATTGCGCTCATCTGGATTGGTCGTGTAAGTCCAGAGTTCGATTGGTGAGAGATCGACCTGGAACATTTCGCAAGTGCTGTCTTGTCCGGTCCCAAACACGCCGAGGAATTGCGCGTATTCTCCAGCGACGTTTCGGATCCCTTCGATACACCGTTGGGCGTTGGTCGAGAGACGGCACTCTTTTATCAAACGGGAATAATCGCCAACTTGCTTGCCAATCAATTTCACGCCAGCGGTCTTTGCGAGTGAGATTCCGATCGGGTTTGGGTTTTCCGGGCTTCCGGTAAAATCTTCGTAAGCGTGGGAGGCGAGCATCGTGACGGTATTTTCTTTACCGCCGGTCCGCGCAGCGCGTTCGATCACGTGAAGAATACGCGGGTAGCGGCGAACGATTTCCCAAACCTCGTCAAACGCCAATAGTACGGGCGAACGCGTACCGTCTGTGTTCTCTTTACCGATAGAGCGCATAACGTGCGCGGCGATGCGAAATGCCATCGATTCCCTGACGCGATCCGGGAGATTGCCGAGCGAGTCGATTTCGTAGACGTCGAGACGAGAATCGACCAGAAAGTCAGGGTGCGTCGGAGCGTCGAGGTAAGGATCGTCGCGGAAAGTGTCAAGCGCGGTGGCGAGTTCTTCGCAACGGCTGTTAGCGGCATCGTATTGGAAAGGGGTAATTCTAAGCAGCTCGAGAATGTGTGAAAGTCGAGGTTCGTGTTTGTCGCGCCCTGGTTGATTGCGCGGGACGTGGTTTCTGTAAACCTCGCGGACCAGCTTCATGAATATGTCTTCGGCGACGGTGTCGTTAGCGCGCGCAAGCTGCATGAGATCGGCGACCACGAAAGCGAGCTGCAGATCGGAGGGCATCTCGCCATTTTCAATGCCAGGGTAATCCCAGGTGTTGATTGTCTTCGCGCCTTCATCGAAGCGGAGGTAACGCCCACCCAGGACTTCAACGAGAGGGGCGAGCGATTTGCCGTAATCCACTGCGCGAACGCGGAGACCGGCTTTCGTCGCAAGCGAGTCGGTGATAACGCGGCACATGAATACGGATTTACCGCCACGCGGTTGCGCTATGAACAGCACCAACGGACTCGGGACGAGGTTCCGATCGTAAAGATCGAAGCCGGTTAGGTGGCCGGTCGGCGTCGAACACAGTGTGTGTAATCGAGGACTGCCGGTCCACGCTGATTCGGTTGGCGTAAGAGGCGCGAGCGAATTAGCGGTTTCCAAAATCTCACGGCCGGTATCCTTGTGATCCAATTCGCCGACCAGAGCGCGGTGATATACCGCCCTGAGAGCTGCCGGTTCTTCGCGGGAGGCATCTGCGCCAGGAATGCGGCGAATGGCGGTAATGATTTGTTCGCAGTTACGGTCGAGGTTCTTGGTTGAAAGTAGCAGATCGGCTTTTGTGGTCGCGGCATCGCCGTAAATCACGATGTAGACGCGCACCTTCACGAGTGCTTGGCTATCGCCCGCAATTTCGCCGCGGACAGTTGAGAGTTGGGACATCGCCTTTTGGCCTTCAGGGGATCCGTGGCGATGGGTCTTATTCGCGCGGCTCACCTGACGAATTCTTCTATCGAGCCGTTTGCGAATCTTGTGTTGGTCAATCTGGACGTATTCGGTAACGACAGTATGTCGAAACGCGAGGTTCGGATCGGTAGTCAATACGCGCATGCAGTCGGCGAAGATATCCGGCTGTGGCGGAACGAATAGCGAGACAACGGTAGCCGGAAAATTACCGTGCATCAGAAAGTTGCTGTCGCCGGCGATTGTTTCACTGCAAAGGTAGTCGTTAATATCGCAAGCAGGGTCATTGGGCAGTCGCGGCACGGATTGCGCGTTCTGGCAGTGTCCAAGATAAAGAGCGTCCCACAATTCTGCGCGAGTGAAAGGGGTTAGCCTGATCGGGCTTTGGTGTTCGATTTGGCGGAACGTTCGTTCCGCTTCTTCTATTGCCTGTTTTTCTTCGTCAACGGTTCGCTGCACGATTGAATCGTTCGTTGTTTCGCGAAAAGCAATAAAGAGCGCCGCAAGAAATCCGAAACGGCCGCGTGTAGCGCGTTCGCGATTAAAGGCGGGAAAGAAGGCGCTGAGTCCTGTTCTCGTTTCGTCGTGAGGATGTTTGACCGGGACGCGGACCCACGCAGACAGAAGGTGCTGGCGAAAGGCGCCCTGACTAGCTGCGCGACCGTAGAAATCGACGCCCATCATGTGCAGAAGGTTCGCAGAGGCGAGGGTGTTTTCGTTGTCTTTTCGCGATAGGTGTCTTTGAATTGCCTGACCGCGATCGGGAGATACGGACAGTCGAAACTGAATTACGGTATTCGTGGGTTTGCGGCCTGACAGCAGGCGAGCCAGTTCATCGATGCGCCGTTCGATTCGTTCTTCAGTGTCGAAAATAGAAGGTATGAGGCTCACGTGGTAAGCCCTGGTGAAGCTCCCGTCCTTATGGCGGATCAAGTTGTTTGCGATGCCGGCGATTCCCGACTCTCGCTTTCTTCCGGCCGGATGTGGCAGGAGTCTTAGGTTCCGGTCGTCTTTGGCAAAGCGGTTCATCGCTTGGTCTGCTCCATCCATTGCTGAACGCGCGGCTGCGTGAACGCGGACGGACTTGATGCCGACGCCAATGCCAAGGCCAACGATGGCGGCGAACGGTAGAAGATACGCTATGGTCATCAGGCTCATTTGGTTAATCTCGCAAACACCACGGCTTATTTTTGTGGTCACTCGGCAAGCTGCGTCGAAGACGCGAGGGTCGTACGCGTGAGCCAATTTGGTGTTGCAGCCAGAAAGGTTTCCGGCCGATCCGAACGTAGTTAAAGAACGCGACGCTTAGACCGAGACCAAGCAAACTCGCCCAAAGCTCGACCGGGACGCGGAATAGCTTCAGTTCCAACCACCAAGGAGCGGCGTAGCATAGAAAGGTCGCAGCCAGGACGAATTTCCAGTCTGAGTCCAACACGCCGAAGCGTGTGACCGGCAAATAAATCTGTGAGCGCATCGGACGTGGTCGCATTTGTCTTTGGTCTAAGTCGCGATTGCAAAGGCAGAGAAAGCAAGGAATGCCGCCGCGAGACAAGCCGCGTTGATTATGTGCTTACGGTCTGCGCGTAGTTCGCACCACGTTGATTCGTGCCGTGTCGGTGGCAGCGCGAATCAATTCAGAGTCGTATCGAGTTGGACTGCCTGCCCCTGAGAGAATGAATACGCAAGCGCCGCGACGCCGCTGAAGCCGAAGCATCCGACGCCGCCGATAAGCTGCTTCATCCAGCTTTTCTCGATCGCGTAATTCACGATTCCCCAAATGACGAAGACGATGCCTAACAGAAACAGTAGGTTTCGTCCCCACTTCACGAATTCGCGGACGCCGTTGCCGACGGTTTGGTCGTTCCCGCCAAAGATGCTTCCGCCTGGCGATTGAGCCAGCGCGGGCATTGCCGTTAACAGGATCATGGCGGCAATGGCCAGTAGCGGTGCGAGCGTATGCACAAGGAAGCTCGCTTGACACAGGCGTTTGCCAATTCGCGCGGCGCGTGAATGGGCGAGCAGTTCTTCATCAATAGCCACGTCGGTTGATCGATCGTGGAGCCACTCTCGCATATCAATTCGTTTCATAAATTCACTCCTTCGAGATCACGTTTCGGGTTTGTCTTTCTTCTTTCACCGCCCGAGATAATCTCGACCCGGCGCGGTCACGGGAGGGTCGCATTACAAAGGGTGTGCCAAATGAGTTGTGAGAGACGGCATTGCTTTTGCACGGTGACGATGCGGAGGCTTCGTATCAATGAAAAGAAACCAATATTTATCGGCGCAGGCTGTGGCGTTGGTGATGGCGTTTTTTATTTGGCAAGCTCAGATCAACGCCGCGACAGCGTCGGGACGAAAAGCCGAGAGTGGGAGAACGTCGGGGGTCAAGGGTGACGAGGAACTCTCACGAAGTAGGACAAAAGGTCAACAACAAACACAGCGCGCGCGCAGCGCGATGCGGCAGCGCGCATTGATCTACGAACCGGCAATTGCGGTAGCCGCAGCCAAGTACAAAGTTGATCCAAGGGCGTTGTGGACGATCGCTTATCTCGAGACGCGCTTCCGTGCTAACCAGAAGTCTCCTAAAGGCGCGCGCGGTCTGATGCAGTTCATACCGGGCACAGCGGCGCGGTTCAATCTGCGGAATCCGTTTAACGCGGCGGAATCCATTGAGGCGGCAGCGCAATACGTGGCCATACTGTCGAACCAATTTAACGGCCGCTTGGACTTAGTGCTTGCTTCTTACAACAGTGGTGAGACGGCGGTTGATTGCTACTTAAATGGTCGCACGGTGCGAACGTCGCGCGGCAAAGTTATTAACGGGCGCGGAATCAGGACGGGCGGCGTTCCGCCCTACAAGGAAACGCAGGCCTACGTGCGTCGAGGAATGCTTGTGTACAGCCGAGTGGCGTCCGCAGGGATTTTCTCAGCAAGCCAGATGGCGGCAGTTAGAGAACTAAGTGTTCCTGCGCTGGCTGCTACAGCAACCGAAGTGGCTTCAGTAAATCGCGATCTATTTGAACTTGGCGGCGCGCCGGCAGTTCTCTATTCGCAGAATCGGGTAGCGACCGCTGCGCCGATTGCAGATAAGCAGAACGCGGCTGTTAAGGACGGCTTTGCAACTGTCTTCTTCGACGTTCATTCGGGCGCGCGCTATTTAGTCCAGTCAGGTCGCATTGTCAAACCGGTTGAGAGTGAAGCTGCTGACAAGACAGATAGTGAAGACAACCGCAAGGCAGCGACAAAGAGCGTTTACATCGGATCCCGCGACGATCGATAAACAGCCGCGTCTTGGAGTGGGTGCGGACCAAACGTACTAACTTTTTTGCTCGTCTTCCCTTTAGCTGCCCTGCGTAGTCGCGGTTGGTTGTTGACCTTAAGTCACAGTCCAGATCGTGAGGATTGGACAGCGATTGCGGAGGTTCGGTCAGTTGAGAGTAATACGCAGTCGATTGTGGCCGCATCTCTGAGTATTTCGATCTGGCATGGCCTTTGATAAGCGTTGCGTCGTGGGAGTTTTTCTCACGCTTGTCACTATTCGATCTCCCGCTGGATTTTCTGAAAGGGGTAAATCAGTTTGATTAGAGGCGACGATACATCCTTCGACGACTTGCTTGGCGAGGTTGAGAACCATCCGAATGTCATGGCAGCGCTTTCGCATGTGCCGTCGCCGGAAACGCGAAAGAACGGACATTCAATTCCGTCGAAGGCGTCGGTGGTAGGTGGATCTGCCTTGACCGTTTACCGCGATCCGCACGATGTCAGGACGATCTACAACCTCACGCGGCTTTTGATGCTGTTGGCTGTGATCATCGTCGCGAGCGGCTCAGCAAATCTATTCCAGTATTGGCGGCGGCCGGATCGGATCGTTGTGGATGGCCCAAGCGGCCGGGTGCTTTCAATTAACGATCGTAATTACGGCAGAGAAGAAAACGTAGAGTTCGGACCCGACAGGCTGACGAACGAAGACAAGCTTTATGCGACCAAACAATTCGTTCGATTCTTGTACCAGGTCGATCCGTCAACCAGGTCTAAGGATCTCGAAAAGGCCTTGACGATGATGGTGCCGGCGTCGGCCGTAACCTTTGCGCGATGGATGAGAGAGCGCGGCGTCGTGGATCAGCAGCGTGCTGAGAGCTGGCAAGCGGTATGGACGCCGATGGATGTGTCGGTAGACCGAAGTGATCCCTACACGGTAAGCGTAATCGGCAAGCAAGAAATAACGAAGGTCGTGGCTGGCGCGGCGCAAACTGAGACCAAGCAACTGCGCTTGACGGTGAAATTGGTTGCGGATCCTAAAGGGCGCGCCGACCGGAACTTGAGGACGGGATTCCTGGTTGCTGTGTTGGACACGCATGAGCTGCCGGGCAGTGCCGCTCCTGCTGGTACGTCGACGTCGATGGAATCCAAAGTCGGCCAGGGTCCAGGCGCTTCTACTAATTTACAGCAGTAAGTGTTTTTGAAAGATGAACGGAGCTGATATGAGAAAACGGGCGTGGGTGTTTTCGTCGATTGTGATGATGGTTCTTTCCGTGTGCGTGTTGGCGCAGACAAAGCCTCCAGCTCGTTCAGGGAATCGTCGCGCGACGGCGCGCAAGCCGATTGAGAAGCCGAGTCCGACACCGGCCGCGACGCCGGCGGCTCCTGTGCAAGTAATCAATAGCGGAACGCCCGCCGAGTATTCGTCCGGCGAAGTTAGCGTGTCGGTAAAAGGAAATCAGAATCCGGTCATTCGTCTGGGGCTGGCGCAAAGCGGGGTAAACATCATCGAGTTTCCGGCTTCGGATTATTTTTTCATGATTCATCCTGGGAACTCCGATCTAGTCGCATTCGACCAAGAGACTGCCGAAAAGAGTCGGCGGTCGTTAGTGCTGCGACCAGGCGCGTCGTTCATTGCGCCTGCTCCGGGATCGCCAACAAGAGGACCTTCAGCAGAGATCAGTGTGCAGATGCAATCGGGCCTGGTGGTTACTTTTTTGATTTATCCGGTTCGTGATCTGTCGCAGAACGCGCATCGATGCGTGGTGATGTACAACCGGGACGAGGTGATAGCGTCGCGTCGCGCTGCGGGATTGTCCGTGAACCTGGACGGAAAGGATCCCCAACCGCCGAGACGCGATGCCGGCGCGGTTCGCTTCGGCGACTATCCGGAGCAACCTGATGGGGCGCAGCCGATTTTGGTGAGCGGTCCAAAGCCGGGGCTAACGGCCGATGTGAATTCTGTGAAGGCTGATGAGCGGGTGAGGTCCGGCAAGACGTCGAAGAAAAAACCAAAAGTATCAGAAGCCGCGAATCGAGCGCTGAAGGATGCGTTGAAAGCGCCAGACAAGATCGGACAGTTTTCAAAGCCGGTACACGGATTAAGCATGGCGGTCTCGCCGGCGACTGATCTTGATGCGGAGACGCGCGTATTAATCGTCGCGGTTCGCAATACATCAGGCGGTGACTTGCGAGTTGTGGCGGGCAATCCTGAACTGTACGTACAGACGTTTGACGAGCAAGGAAAAAGCTTGCAGATCGAGCAAGTCAAGAAATTGCACGTCGAAAGCACGTCGCTCGACGGGAAGATTGGCGGGGGTGGAACCGCTTACTTCGCGATCGCTTATGAATCACCGGTCATGGGCGCGCGCCAGAGACTACGCGTTTCAGTGAGTCAGACAAACGCGGCCGACGAGCCGGCGACAAGCGCGCTGGGTGCAACTCCTGCAAAACGTAACTGACAGCGGCGAGGTTGAAGAACATGGTTGAAGAACGAGCTTTAGGTCACAACGGTAACGGCAGTGGAGTCGCGGAGATCCTCGGCACGCCCAGGGAGGTCGTGTCTGAGCAATCGATCTTCGATACGAGCCATGTTGCAGTCTCGACAGATGCCAAGAAACCGGATGTGGTGGTCGAGGACGGACCGGACGTTCTTAAGGAAGTTGAAACGGAGCGCGGTGCGACGAAAAGCAACCGCGGACGTCGTGGGGTTGTAGCTGCATTTCTGTTCGTAGTCGTGGTTGTTACGGGGATTGTTTGTTTTCGGTTTCTCGGCGTTGGGGGTGGAACCAAGAAAGCGACAGTCCCGGTTAATAAGACGGCGGCAGCGGACAGCGAGGATGCGGCAACACGTCAAGCGGTTCAAGAGTTAACAGGAACGACGGCAGGGGTGCCGTTGGGTGACGGGACGTCGGTGCGACCGCCGTCGACCAGCGCAAGTCCGACTCAAGATACAGTCGCATCAAAGCAGCCGGTTACCGAATTACCGACGCAAGGCAATCTCACGCAAACAGCAGCGTCAGACAAGAGCGCGAATAGCAATAACAATACGGCGCCGGACAGTTCAACACAGTCGAAAGTCGCAGTGGCCGGACGGAATGAGGAACGTTCTGTGCGGATCGGCGAGGAGGCTGTAGTCGCGCAGCCACCGCGCAAAGATCCCGATTCTCGAAAACCTGACGACAAACCAGCTGGCGCGGGAGTTCCAACATTCGGGAGCATGCTGCCAATCAAGACGCTTGGCGTGATCTACAGTCTGAGATCCGGAGGCCTCGCGCGGTTTGAGGTGACGCGTGATGTCAAGGGGAAGGGGTGGACGCTTCGGCACGGTACGGTGATGGTCGGGGCTTTGCGTGGCGCCGAATACAACCGGGCTTACATATCACTCATTGGTTACATCGATTCAGATTCCGGAAGGTTTGTGCAAGTCGGCGGTGATTTGTTAGGCAGTGACGGCGGAACCGGCGTCAAGGGCACGCGGCGAAAAATGTCTAGCAGTTGGTCAAAGGTCTTTCGTCGTTTGGGAGAGGCCGGATTGAACATTGCGGGTCGCGCAGCTTCGTCGATCGGGCATGGTCCGATCATTGTGACGGACGCTTACGGCGCAGGCCAATTTGGAAATGAATTCAATGGTCTTTTGACCAGCAAAGACCAGAACAGTTTCGTCGAGATTCCCGCGGGCACGTCTTGTTACGCGATGATCACCGACCTCCCTGAGAAAGTCCACGGTGTTGATGCGTTAGCGCGGTGGACAAGTGGAGATTTGGAGGAAAAGACAAACACCGAGCAGAGGAGAGACGCTACCGGTTTGTCAGAACATGAACTGGCGGAGTTGTTGCAGTCCGGGGATCTCGAGCAAATAAGAGTTGCATTGCCACGTATGAGCGCGGAAATGCGACGCGTGGCCGAAGCGGTAATCGCTGAAGGAAGCAAATGATTCCAGCGAAATCAGGAAAACCGAGTCTAAATCCGCGCGAGCTGGTGGTTGCTGGCGGCGCCGAGCGGTTAGCTGAATGCCTGGCCGGTACTGGCTACATGATTCAGCATGGAATTTTGAGGGATATGGTGCAGGCGATCAAAGCCGGCGCGCCGCATTTGATTGAAGGCGAACGAGGGTCGGGAAAGACTGCGTTGGCGGAGGCTTTGGCTGAAGGTTGCAATCTACCGGTGTTTTATCTGCAGGGCATGAAAGGTCTCCAGCTCGAGGAAGTTTTGTACACATGGGACAAGGACAGCCAGACCGCTTATGTGCGTCAGTCGGTCCAAGGCGGAATGTCTTTGGCGGAGGCGCGGACTCGCCAATGGACAGAAGAATACTTGGTTCTTGGCGAGGCGCTGGCGGCGTTTGACTACGCGGCAAAGCACAAGGAAGTGCCGATTCTGATCATCGATGAAATAGACAAACTGACGGACTCGATCGAAGACATGCTTTTGCAGTTGTTTGGTCGCGGAATTGCGCACGTGCCGCGTTTCGGAAATGTTGGCGTGTCGGATCGTTCGAGGTGGCCAATCGTCGTTTTGTTATCCAACAACATCCGTCACGACTTGTCCGCTCCATTGCGGTCGCGGTGCGTCTACAGCTTTATGGATTTGCCGACAGCTCAAGAGCGGGTGGTTATTTTGAAGACGCGCGTTCCGGAGGCTTCGGCAACACAGGTGCGGTACGTTGCCAAGTTGTTGTTTTGGATCGAAAGCATACCGGGTGTTGTTGAGAAACCGGCGCTACGCGAAGGGATCGTTCTGCTCGAGGCGTGGGTGCGAGATCAGGTCAGCGGTCGGATTACAGAGGAAATCCTGCTTGAGTATCTATGTTTGATTGCCAAGCGTGAGAATGACCGTCGTTACCTGACGGATGCCGCCGCGCGACTGGAGAAAGATATCAACAGCGTAGATGGCGCAATTGACCGTTGGGTAGATCAGGAGTTCGGAACTGCAAGGTTGGAGCTGGTCGCCTGATGAAAAGAACTTCTTTTTTGTCAGTGGTGAAGTCGTCGCCGTTGCTGATTGCTGTCGGCGTAGCAGTTGCGGTTGTCTTTAGTTTGTCTTTTGTTCAATACGCTCGGCGAGGGGGCTTCTGGTCTCCTGAAGTGGAGGCGAGAGTATTCACGACTACGCGTAACGGTCGAGAGGATGTAGCCAATACGGGTGAAAGGCGATTCATATTTCAAGGTGAGGTGTATTCCGACGCCGAGAGGTTGCGCGAGGCTTCTGCGATCGGAGTAGCAGCGACTTTGGTTGCCGTGAACAACCGTTCGATCGGAAGTGTCGAGAGTCTTCTTAGTGAGATGTCTGCGGCCGAGGCGTTGCCGCCTGGGATCGAATTAGACGTTCTGAATAAGCGTCTTGCTTCTGCGTTTGCTAATTATTACGTTCGGTATAGGCAGTCGCCTTTAGGTGTCGAAGTGGTATCCGAATGCAAGGGCCAGCTATGCGGGCCCACGCTGTTGGTGCGGGTGCCTGATGATGAATTCTCCCAGGACGCGTTGACCTACTACATAGCGCCGACGAACGGGAAGGTATCCGTGCCGGAAGCGTTTACATCTTCAGCCGCCGTTCTTAAGGCGGGATGGCATCCTGAGACATTCAAAGCGCGGCTACAGAATGGAAAGCAGTAACGGTCTATGGGAATAGTTAAGTGGATAGAGGATTTTGATTCCAGGTACGGAATTCCGCGGCCCGCAGAATTTCAGCATATTCCGCCGTTCCACGCTTTTCTGAGAATCGTGCAGCACGGGATGCTGATGCTGCTCTTGGTCGGCTGCGGTATTTTGTCCGCCTATCTCTTATGGCTGTCGGCCGGCTATTTACACGTGACGCCGCAAGTCCGGTTGTATTTCGCAATGGGTATGATTTTGGTCCTGGTCGTCGGATTTGCGGAAGCTGCACACGAGGTAATTCCTTACTACCGGATTAAACAGAGACTGACTTACGGTACGGCGCGTTGGGCTGATGAAGACTACTTGCGTAATAAGAAATTGGCCTTGAAGGTTGGCGACCACCTGGAGGGTTTGGTTCCCGGTTCAATTCGAGTCGGCACGCTGCGCAAAGGGTACGACTTGGTGCTTGACGAAACTGAATGGTTGAGGCACATCGCGATTTTTGGGCCTCCAGGGTCAGGTAAGTCAACCACATTCCTTATGAACATTCTGCGTGATATTTCGCGCGGAGCGTCGGCGATCGTGCTTGATCCGAAGGGCGAGTTGTACGAACAGACGGCGCACTATTTCGATGATGTTTATCGGCTGGATCTTTTGAATCCTGAATGTTCCGATCGTTGGAACTTTGTAGTTGATTGTAAAGGCGACTCTGAATTTGCTCACCAGATGGCCGCGACCATGATTGGGTTAGAAGGGACGAAGCATTCGGTTCAAGATCCGTTCTGGCAAGAGTCCGAGCTTCTGTTGCTGACGGCGATCCTTTTGCACTTGCCGAATGAAATTCCAGAGCCGACGCCGCCGATGATTTACGAGTATCTGGGCATGCGTGATCTGAAGCGGATCGATGGCGAGATGAGTTGTAGTAAGGATCCGCAAGTGCGGTTGGCCTGGGGAGCCTTTGACAAGGCGCCGCCGCAGACACAAGGCAGCGTAATTACCGGCCTGATGAACAAGCTGCAAGCGTTCCAGATCCGGAGCGCGCAGGCTGTCTGCGCGCCTATTACAGAAGGCGATCGATTAGCGGGCGTGCGGCGCATTGAGTTTAAGAAGCTTCGTCGTCCGCGCACTGCGATTTACGTTGTCGTTGCCGAGGGTGATGCGACCAGGTACAAGAATTTATTGTCCACGTTCTTCGGCCAGGCTGTGAATCAATTGCGCTTGGACCGGAAGGAAAAGAATCCGTCGCCGGTTTGTCTGTGTCTTGATGAGGCCGCTAACGTTCCGATCGTCGGTTTGAAGGAAATCGCCGGCGTTGGTCGGGGGCGTCGAATTGGTTTGCTGCTTGGTTATCAAAACATGCCACAAGTGCAAGATCAATACGGGCATGATGGCGCGAACGCTATTCTAGGTTCGGTTGGAACGACGATTTTCCTGCCAGGGTTGGATGACGCGACCAGCCAGTTTGCGTCGAGACGGATCGGGCAGACGTCTACCTGGAGCCGAACAACAATTGATGCGCACGGGAAATCAATGGATAGCGAAAGGCAGTCGGAAACGGGTCGGGCTTTGATGGACGCAACCGAGTTGCGGCAGATGGTGAAGCATTCCCAGTGCGTAATCATCAACGACACCGCGCCGCCAATAAGAGCGGGTTATCCGGTTTACGCTGTGCGAAAGGAGCGCGCAAGGGCACCTGAATATGGGACGCCCAGATTGGTATCTCTTTTAGAGGCTGAACACCTTGTGAGGCTCGCGGCTGCGCAAGGGATGGAGGCTGATTTGACGGCGATCGTTGCAAAGGGCGAGGCGGCTGCAGGCTTCTTGTCACCGAACGCTGATACGGTGCCAGTGGCTGTGACAGCAGAGCTGCCGGAGGACGCCGTTTACAAGGAAATGTTTGAGCGGTTGTCGACGGGGTTGCCGGCTGAAGATCAGCCACAGCAGTCGGCGTTAGCGCTGTTGATTACGAGAAAGTTCCGCGAGGACGGGACTATTAAATCGTGGCAAGACATTAAGAGCTTCGAGTTGTCGATTCGCGCGTCTCTACTGGGCAAGGCGTCTGTTCCGGTGTCTTCCGTAGCAGTATCGTCGTCGCCGCCATCGGTTGATGTGAGCGGGGTGGCTGGGCTTACGCCGCCGGGAAATGGAAATGGCGAGGCGGATGGCGGCGTTGTGTTCTTGAGTAATGACCAGGTGGAGAGTGCTTTTTTAGAGACAGCCTCAACGGTGGTTAGAGAGGGAGCGACGTTGAAGCCAATCTTAAGTTCGAGTTATTTGAAGCAAGGTAGCTTGATTCCGGACCATGCTGTGCCGGCTAACGCTGTCGATGCTTTGCGGTGACGGTCGCAAGGACTAGCGATGTGAGTCGCAATCACTAATGGATAGTCGCAAGGACTGATGGAATTAACAGAGAGGGAAAAAAGTTAGTACGGGAGGTACACGATTTTGAACGGTGGCGGCGCCCCTAAGACGGGACTCAAAATCTCTTTTATATTTCTTGGTTTTTGCCTTCTGGTCTGCTTGATTTGTTATTTCTACGGCAGTTGGGCAGACGCGCAGGCTGAACAAGCGATGGTGCCAAAGCTGGCGGTGGACAGTCTGGTCAAATCGGTGCGTCAATATCAAAAACAAACAGGTCAGTTTCCAAACGATCTTTCTGAATTGGAAGGCAAGATTTGGCATCACAAGCCGGTTCCTGATTTTGGCCCGGACAAACGACGCCTGATCGCCTTCAACTATTATTACACCTACAGCAAGGTCAATCCGTTGACGTGCGCAATCTGGGCCATCCCGAGTGGGCCTAAGCGTGAGAATGCTTCAACTGTGTTCCTGGTTGTGGGCGTCGATGCGATTAGGAATTGGAAAGGTCCTTCGCTTTCGAAGATGGATATCGAAAAGTTACCGCTGGTGCCAACGAACGATCAATTAAGCGTGATGGGAATGATTGAACAGCAGATGATCGACGAGCGCCGAGGCGTAACGACCGGAGCGAACTTGCAGGGTGGTAAATGAGGCGGTGATCCAGCTAAAAGGCCCGTCATGGAGAGTCCGGGGCGAAGGCGGCTGCTCGCAAGCGGGTTCTCGAGGCTCGGCGGATTGGGGGATTCGCCGGGCCACTCAATAGGCCTAAAGTGTCCACTTCAAGTTCGATATGGGTTAAACTTCAGTGGAATTCGATGACTAACTCCTACTTTCGCTGCGACACCCTCGATGACCTGATGCACGATGTCATTCAGGCGATCCAATCCGATGGCGAATCAATAGATCCAAGAAAAGGAGCCTGCAAAGAATTACGTGGCGTCCTTCTTGAATTAAGCAATCCGAGAGCCCGCCTTAGCCGTACCGAAACGCGTGGGAAGCTATTCAGTTGTCTAGCAGAGTTCTGCTGGTACATGGCTGGAAGTAACCAACTAGATTTCATTTCTTATTACATTCCAGAATACAAACGTTATGCTGAGGGAGATGTGATCTTCGGCGCGTATGGACGAAGGTTCTTCAATTTCGCGGGAATCAATCAGGTGACAAATGTTATTGATCTACTTAGGAGGGAACCGGATTCGAGGCGCGCTGTAATTCAGTTGTTTGCTGCTGGAGATATTGCCCGGGAACACAATGATGTGCCCTGTACGTGTGCTTTGCAGTTCATGATTCGAGACGGTGCGCTACACATGGTTACATTCATGCGGTCTAATGACGTTTATCTGGGACTCCCACATGACATTTTCTGCTTCACGATGTTGCAGGAATTAATGGCGCGGACACTTGGCGCCGAGGTTGGAAATTACAAACACGCGGTAGGTAGCCTTCACCTCTACGAACATAATTTAGAAGCAGCTCAGCAATTTCTTGACGAGGGCTTTCAATCAACAAAGATAGCGATGCCGACAATGCCAGAAGGCGATCCTTGGTCTGCTATTGAGTTCCTCCTTAAGGCCGAGACTACTATTCGAGCGGGTGAGCAAATCGACGCGGAGCAAATCAGCGCTGCAAACGCGTATTGGGCTGATCTAATCCGGTTACTTCAAGTCTATAGGTTCTCACGGGACAATGAGTGCGATCAAATCGCCGACGTACGTGGTAAGATGGCATCTTCGACGTATGAAGTGTTCATCGACCAGCGCCTCAGCGAGTGCAGAAAACGATTGATGGAGTCTCATGACTAAGCCAGAGCTAATCGATAATGTACTCACCACTAACGACACTAATTGACCGTTTAGATAGTTCAGCTTTATCGACGACGAATGTCATTCGATGGAGTTGCCCTGTTCCATCCTTCGGAGATTTGTCACGATCTCGAGTAGCAACGCTCGGGCTGAATCCGAGCAATCGGGAGTTCGTCGATGAGCTTGGCAAAGAGTTGGAAGGTTCGTCGCGCCGGTTTCACACCCTAGGCTCGCTTCGCCTTAAGTCATGGGCCGATGTTGATTCCCGCCATCTAGAGTTGATTGTAAATTCGTGTGCGAATTACTTCACCGGTAATCCATACGACAGATGGTTTAGGAAACTCGATCAGGTTGTCGCAGGTACTGGCGCTTCCTACTACGACGCGGCAGACATGGCATGTCACCTCGATGTTATTCCGTATGCTACTGATCGAAAATGGATGGAACTTACCAGCGGCCAGCGTTCGGCTCTTTTATCGGCGGCAGGAGACACGTTGGCACTATTACTTCGCGGTTCACCGGTTCAGACGTTGATTCTCAACGGCAGATCCGTTGTTGAACATTTTCAAGATATGGCTGGAGTGAGTTTAGAGCGGGAGCAAATGGATGGTTGGTCGCTGCGTAGAGAGTCTACTGGCGATGTTAAAGGCATAGCCTATTTTGGCACCGTCGACACATTGTCTGGAATCCCGCTGGGACACAACATCCGGGTGCTGGGATTCAATCATAACCTTCAAAGCAGTTTTGGTGTCACCACAAAGGCCATTCACAGTATTCGCAGATGGATTGCAAGAGCCTCCGGAAAGGTGAGTCTGTGAGACCTAGGGATCGGCGCCTTGCCGAGCGTCTCAACGATCGCCTCCTATCGTTCGATCAAAATAAAACAGCCCTATACGGTATCCACAATGACAAAGTTAGAGCGGTTCTTGTCGAACAGTTCTTGGAGAGTATTCATCGGATTAACTTTGTACCTTTGATTCGCCAGCGCCAGTTAAGCGATCGCAGGGCTGACCCGACGGATGAGATGTTCGATCCTCTAAAGGCTGCGATACTGCATCAGCGTCGCGGTAACACTGAAGAAGCATTCTGGCTAGTATTCCTTTTTGTTCATTTTGGGAAAAACTCGAAGGGCGGATGGCGTTACGCGCGGGAGGTATATGGCCGTTTCGGCAGGGGTGGCGAATGGGATTGGGCGAGTGTAAGCGCAGATCCAGGAGAGTTTCGGGCTTGGCTAGATGCGCATCAGGGTGACTTAACTCGGGCGGGGGTTCCCGGCGGGTTTGGCAATCACCGAAAGTACGAGAGCCTCAATGCATATTCGCGCACTGGGACAGGTGCCGCAGTCGAGAGCTATGTCAGATGGGTGAATCCTCCGAGGACTCATTCCCAGTTAATTAATGAAGTCTGCGCATTGGCCGGAAACGATCCGCAAGTGGCGTTTGATCAACTATACCGATCAATGCGAGCCGTAACTCGTTTTGGCAGGATGGCGCGCTTCGATTACTTGACCATGATAGGCAAATTGAATCTAGCGCCCATCGAGCCAGGTTTTGCATATCTACAAAACTCAACTGGTCCTCTGGATGGCGCGAAACTGTTGGTCGGGGGCAGAAAGAAACTTAGCACCCGTGACCTTGAGGCAATTATCGTCGATCTCAACGGCGCGTTGAGGGTTGGAATGCAAGTGATGGAAGATGCCCTGTGCAACTGGCAAAAGAGTCCGCGAAGATTCGTTAGATTCCGAGGCTGAAAAGCTTCAATCCACCCATTTGTATCGAGTTTTCAAACCGTTCAACTGATCGTGTCCGAGCCTGCCTAAGTGTTGGAGCTGTCCCACGACGATGCCTCTGGAAATTCCGATTCGCCTCGCGAATCTGATTATTGCGCGCGAATTCCGGAGTCGTAACATTTCGCGGCGCAATTCGGGGGACACAAGCGTGTTAGCCGCGAACTCATTGGCTTGCTCTTCCTGTTGCGTCGAAGGAGTCTCAGGCCCTTCCAAAAAGAAACCGTCTTGTCCGTGCAACAACAAATGACCCGCCTCATGGAAGAAGGTAAACCAAAAATGATCGTCAGTCAGGTATCGGAAACTAAGTTGCAAAAGCGCCTTCTGCGGAGACAAGAAACGCGTCGCACCACTGGCACGACAACCTCTGGGAGACCTGACAACAACGACAGCCACTCCACTTGCGGCGCACAAAGTTCTTAGGGCAGGAAGAAACTGGGCTGGGTCTTTCTCGCGACTCAGAGAGCGTATTTGCGGAAGAGATGCGCTGAAGGCTTCAGGACTCCACGGATCACAATTAATAGAATCGGCTTCAATTTCCCCTCGACGCAGCCATGTAATAACGGCAGCCGGTTGCGAGTCGAAGGAAGGTGACGTTCGAAATGCCACCATCTGCTGAAGGCGATCGTATTTGTCGTGCCAACCCGAAACACTAGCGACGTCAAAAAACCGAAAACACGCGGTCACTTCTTCTGAGGGATGAGGTTCCGGTGCAATCCAACCAAATCGAATCATGTCCGCCAACGGAAGTTGCGAGAGCCATCCTTGGTCAGCAGTGCGGAGTTTTGCGGTTTGTTGCCGGTATTGATAATCGCGCGCGATCCAGAATTCAACTGAACCGCCCACGGTTCTTTCAAGTTGCCGCGCAGCTGCAATGGTGATCGTCGAGCGCCCTTGTAGAAGGCTTGCGGCATAGTCTGCGCTTTGGCCAAGTTCTCGCGCAAATTCGTCCTCCGACATATTGCGTTCGCGGAGAATATCCGCGATGGTTTCTCCGGGCGCTGACGCCCATTGAGGACAGAAATCGTCAGTGATTATTTTCATGCACGATGTCCAAGACTTTGATTCGATTTACCTTTTGCCAGTCAATGAGACCACTTTCCGTCTGCGGGTTCTTCGGATGATTCGCGCAAAAGGTCAAACTGTATCCGTCGCATAGATTGATCATCATCCTTGTCGGATCGGTTTCAAGTGCTCGTGGTTTCCCGATCGGAAGGTCGTACGGAGATTTAGCCGCGCAAAGATCCGCTAGCCGATGCCGAAGCAGTGAGGCAACGGTTACACCGAAGGTGTCAACTGCCTTCGTATCGCTCTCACATATTGATCGGAGTGCTTTAGAATGAAAGGCTAGTTCCACCGTTTCAGTTCTTGATGAATAAGTGTCGAGATGCGGCCACGATTCATTTAAGACGGAAAGACTCTGGGTGCGGGCGCGAACCGAACGATAGTCATGCGTCATGTTCACGGCGTTATAAAGGAGACCGCTCAACCAGCATCTAATGTACGCATTCGAGCGTATGATACTACAGGACGCACCGTGCAGCGATTGTGAAATTAGTAATTATGGCCACTACAACGGTTCAAGTCATTGCGGCAGTTGTGTCACGCGGAGATGAGTTCCTAGTTTGTCGTCGTTCGCGGGAGCGACGCTATGCTGGGTTATGGGAATTCCCTGGCGGAAAGTGTGAGCCCGGAGAATCTATTAGTATTGCTGCTCGTCGAGAACTCCGCGAAGAACTCGGCGTTAACGTTATTGAGGTCGGCGCTGAAGAGTTCACGATCCACGATCCTGATTCGCCGTTCTTAATTGTGTTTGCGCCGGTCCAGATAGCCGGTGAACCCCAATGTCGCGAACATATTGAACTAAGATGGGGAAAGCTATCAGATCTGGTTTCATTGCCACTTGCTCCTAGTGACAAACGGTACGTCGAATTTCGGCTGCACAGTGGGCAGCGCGGTTGAACCACTCTCGGTTCTAGAGTGATAAACCGCTTCTTCACAGACGATTTTTGATAAGCCAGCTGAATCCCATTCCACATCGCCTCACCTTGGGCTCCGTTTACAGGATATTGGCGGGACATGGCCGGATAGTCATCGTGAACACCATCTCCAACGACTGCAATAATGAATTGAGACTTTCCGTTAAGTTCAGAACAAAGATCACACTCGTTCGCCTTAACACGCAAGTTGTATCTTCAGCGTTGCTTTTTGTTTTGTTGACATTGCAGCCGTCTGCTCGGAGAACCGCTCAAAATGGCCTTCCTCTATTGTCCGGTTTTGGAAACGATCTCGTTTAGAGTACTTGCGATATTAGGATGTTCATTCGCATACCGCTTGAGGAACGCAATGTGTTCCAAATAGGCTTTGTTCTGTTTCTGAAGCGCCGCGGCGTACTTATTGTAAAGCGCTTCGTAGCGACCTCTGTATGGAGGAAGACTCTGTTGTATTGCATCTGAATGATCACGAACGTAGGTCAACATTTCATGATAACTTGTCAGGAATTCGGACAGCGCGTTTTGGTAGCTGGTATAAGTGTCGCCGTAAGCTCCGATCAGATCTACCAATTGTCCTAGATTTTGGTCCTGCAACTCTGATCTATGAGCCTCGACGAATTTGACCAATTCTGAATTCTTGTTTCTTGCTTCGGTTTGGAGCGCTTGCGCCTCCTCGACCGACGCTATACCTCTTTCGGCCTCCGGTTTCGTGCTGACTAGCCCGAGGCCGCGAAGATTGTTCAAGCTAGAACCTGCTTTGTCCGCAGCCACTCCAACCTCATGACTCATCGTTTCAGCGTGGGCTTTCAAATCAGTTTGCTCTTGGTTGGCGGAAGATCGATTCGTACGCACCCCCCACATCAGCAGAGCCGCACCTCCACCCAACAGCACAATGACTACTGCGATGGCGATTCCTAACTTCATCTTGACACGAGCGCCCCGGATATTTGTCTGAGCAATTGGAGTTTCTGCCGGCACCGTTGCTGCCTGTGGCGGCTGGGTTATCCCAAGGCTCGTTAGCTCGTCCGACGTACCGAATCCCTCATCGAGATAAGTCAGACGCACGCGCCGCGACTTCGTGAAATACAGGAACCAAATACCGCACAATATCGATGTCACCACGAGGTTCGAAACTCCCTGGGTTATGAGTTCACTCCTCGCCCTATCAGGCAAATCATTCGTTGAATAGAGAATGGCCAGCAAAAGTGAGAAAACTGTGTTAGCGACTAAATACACTTTAGCAAGGGTAACCGGTCTACTATCGTCGGTTCTCAATAACGCCGCCGCGACGATCACTCCAAATACAATTGAAGCGATCATTACTATCTTTTCTATATTTATGAGGGTTGCTGTGAAGGGAAACCTGTCAGCAATTTGCGAAGCGTTAACACTGTTCGGGCCGGAGAGCGTGCCAATGAACTGCAACGGTCGGCAAACGAGTTGACCTATGATGAACCATAGAAGCCAGCCTCCGACACCCTTGAGGCCGCTGTCGCGCGAGTTCGACGTAGGGGTTGGTGAATCAGATGAATCAGGAAGCGTATCGGTACTGAGGCCGTGATCACCTACCGAGGCTTTTCGTGTTACGGCGGTCTCGGCAATCTCTGATCCGCTCCGTTCCTCAACAACTTTCGGCGTTAGATCATCTGTGAGCCACAAAGAGGTTTCGAAGACATCTGACAAGAATATCCAGCGATTCAGGGAATCTACGAAAAGCAGACTCGTGCCATGAAGTAGATGCCGCTGAAAGAGATCTCGAATACGGAAGACATCGAGGGGTCCGACGTCTTGGCCGTCGTCCTGTATTACTTTGAATTCCTTCTGATCGAACTTCGAGAGCAAACCTCGTTCTTGCGAGATCAGGCGGACCCGTTCAATTACTTCATCGCGATACAAGCCTTCTTCGGCAAGCATCTCGAGTAGTTGTTCATCCTTCAGAGTTGCGAGCTTATCGTCCACAATGATTTGCAGAGACCAGCATTGAAAGAATGAGATGACTGGTCGATCTGGCGCGGAATCTACTATCTAACATACGCCGGGTCAAGAAATTCTTACGCCTTTGGAAGGTCACTCGGGGCGGTCATCCGATAACGGCGCATTATGTCCTGGTCAGACACTGGAGGTTGTCAGTTCGAAACAGACTTTGTTTACGCCCCATTCGTTTGATCATGATCCATCGCTAAACTCCAATTCAAGAGCGCGGCAGTTCCAGACTTATTCCTGGTTTCGGCATGCGGTAGTAGGCTTCTGTGGGGCGTGTGAATGGAGGATTCAAGTGCGAGAGTTAGAGGACCAGCTCGAGTTCCGGGGCCTCAATCTGTTGCGTATCCGGTTGGTTTGGTGTCAAGGTCTGCGGACCGCTATTGGTCGGGGTAATCGATTGTGTGAGGTCGTTGGTTGATTGCGTCGGGTCGTGTTCGATGGCGAACGGATTGCCTTTCAATAAATCATGCTGCGTGTTTCTGGTGAGATCAAGAATGCGCTCGTGAGAAATAGCCACGGTTCTGTCCAGGGCGTTGGTTGGTATCTGGCCATGGCCGTTACCCGCGGAGGGATCAAGTGCAGGCACTGATTGGTGTTGTGAGAACTCGGGCCGGTGTAATTCGGCGGTAAGTTCTCTCCCTTGGAGCAGATGTTGGTTGACTCGCTCCATACCATCACGGACAGTGTCAAAGAGATTGGCGGCGATATCGTGAACCTGCGCCAGACCATTAACCGAAGTATCAAGTTGAACGTGATGGGTGGCGGCAGTTTCCAAGATCTTAAGCGCGATTCGTTCAACATGATCTTCATGACGCGATGGTTCAAGCAGTGCCTTTAGTCCTTCTTCCCTGGTAGCGTCCTTCAGGTAATCGTTAACTCGTTCGGCTACGGGCGTCGCGATCTGCTGATACTGCGACATCTGTTGTTCGACTCGGACTTCGGTGCGAGTGATCGCTAACTGGTCGAGTGTGTTGTCGATTTGCTGGAACGCTTCCGCGAGTTTCGATTGTTCCAGTTCAACGTTTGACTTGAGCGTCTCGTAACGACGAGCATCCTGGCCCTTCAGCTCCGAAATAGTCTGAGCGCGCGCGCTTTCGCGATCGGTGAGCGAGGCGGTAAGAGTTTGTTCGTTAACATTTTGAGTTTTAGCTTGATTTGCCTCGACTGGAATACGAGAAACCTCGAGTCCGTCGCTGGGATCGCGTTCTGCGCGATCGTCCGGAGCTGGTTGGGGAACGGCAGATACTTCACGGAGGGCGGCTTCTCGTTCGGCGGTCTTCTGATCGATGAATTCGTTAAGACGCTGTTCCGCTTCAATCGATGCTTGGTGAATGGTGCGGGCCGTGTCGACGCGGTCCATCACTGTATAAGCGAGGTTGAGAGGACGCTCGTCGACGACGTGGCCGGCTTCTCGATCTCGCAGCTCTTGCGGTTCAAACGAGTGCCAAGCCTGTTCGCGAGCTTCATCGGCAACTTGGACTAAAACGTCGGTGGGAAGTAAATCCCTAACAGATTGCGAATGTTCATCAGAGGCATTTAATTCCTGATTTGCGGCCAGCATTTCGGATACGCGATCGCCGAGTAGACTTCGTTCGACTGCGGATTGAACAGCCGTGTAGCGATCGCTGGCACTCGCGAGCTGCTTGTCGACTTGTTCGTATTCAGCGGACAGTTTTTGAGCGAGTTCCGTTTGGGTCTGCTGGACGGCGGCTTGTGCGGTTTCGATTTGCAAAAACGTCTGTAAGTATTCATCTCGAGCGGAAGCGGCGTAGGTATGAAGCTGGGCGGACTTTTCAATATCAGCTTGCGATAGTGAATTCTGAATGACTTCGAATTGCGGCCGATGTTCGTTGACCAGACCTTTGGTATCAGCACGTCCATGGTTAAGGGCCAGCTTGACGAGTTCATTAGTTGTTTGCTTAGGGAGCGCGTCATTAAATGACAAGCGGCTATCCGCGGCTTCGGTATGGGCGTCGCGCAACGCGGCGGTGGCTTTTTCGACGCAAGAGCTAACGTGCGAGTCACGGACGGCAAACGCGGTGCGGGCGCGTTCCTGAAGGTTGGCGGCCGATTGGACCGCGCGATGTAAATCACGGGCCTCGGCAAGTGCGGTTGGCGACGCATCGACCAATAAAGAACGATCGGGGACAAGCGTAGACTGTAATTCGTTCCACGTTTCGCGTTGGGCTGCTTGCCGCAGTTCTGCCGTCTTGTCTGGAGAAAGAGATTGTTGTTGATCCTGAAGGGCGTAATTGATTACTGCTGCCGCCGCTTCCGGAGACATAGAATAATTTTCAGGGAGATGGATATCGGCGACGTTGATTTCGTGTCCGCCGGCAAGATGTGCTTCTGCGGACAACGATAGAAGATCTCCAAGGGTTTGTTGGTGGAGGTCGTCCGAGCCGCGAAGATGATCGGCTATCTGCGTCTGGCGGTTATGGTCAAAATTCGAAACCGCGTAAGCGATCGAACGAACTTCCAGGTCAGAGAATTCAGGGGTGATCGTGCCACGTTCTAACGCAGCGCGTCCGATGCGGTTTTGTAGGGACGCGGCTTCAGCGCAAAGGGTAGCCTCGCGCCAGTCGGCCTGGCCGTAATAGGACCGGTAAGCATGTGTCTCTTTCGCTGCAATTGCAGATGCCGGCGTCTGTCTTTGTGCGTCGAGGGGTAGGGTTTGCGCCTGGGCCGGCGTTTTAGTGCCGCGGTCCTTCAAGGACTCGTACTTCGCCGCAAGCGCGTACTGATAAAGATAGTCACGTTCATACTGCGGCAAAGAGCGATGCGCCTCGAACAGATTGAAAGTGTTCTGACGGTCTGGAGTTGGGTTACGAAGACTCGCATAGAAATGATTGACAGCGGCGATCGTGCTGCGGCCGTTCAAATTATCGAGGAGCTTCGACAGTGTTGGAGAGGGCTGGAGTTTCCCTTCGTGTAGCAGTTGAACGCGAGCGGTTTTCTCTTTACCGAAGACGGTCGAAAGCATGACGTCGCGCATCTGCGCGCGCGCTGCTTGATTAGAGGTTGTTGGGGTGACAGACAAGAACACTTGTCGCATCTCGTTCAAGCTGAGGGGCGGCTTTTCGGGTGGAGGAGCGACAGTGAGGATTAGCGCGATGTGCTTCGGCCTGGCGGTAGTGTTCGAAATTCTCTTTAGAGATAGCGACGGCAACTTCAACGAGTTCTTCATTCGTGCGCGCGTCGCTTAAACGGAGCGCGTATTCGCGAAATACCGGGTTATGGTTCAGTTCGGCCGTAACGTAATCAGTGGCACGAAAATCAATATACTGAGCTATGAAGGAAGCGACGGCGTCTCGTTCTTCGTCGCGGCCGGTAATCGGTGTGGGCGAGTGCAAACCGCGCCAGGTGGTCGTTTCAAGGCGGCATTCGCCGACTGCGGCTTGAATAGCGTCGTATTGAGACAACGAAACTACCGGTAGCCGTAATTGCTCATTGCTGGCAAGGGAAATGTATAGAGGAGATCGTTCAACGTCGAAGCTGTCTGGCGCCGGTGCGTTCGGATCAAGACGTTGCTGAGAAACTTCGGCGTAATTAAGCATTGAGCCGAGACTTGAGAGGGACGATTGCACTGCATCGCGAGCTTGAGCCGCCGTCGTCACTTCTCTGCCGGCAATCTGGGTGAAGTAGCGTTGGTGTTCTTGAAGCTCTTCGTTGACGGTGCGGAGGGCATGTTCAAGGCCGCGATCGGTTAAGGCGGTGATGAGCTGTTCGCGTTGGGTACGGCTTTCAAGTTCGTTCTCTTGTTTCGTTTGCGCGACAGCGGATTGCTCGTTCGCGGAGTTGCTGCGATCGCTATGACTGTCATGTGTTAAATAATCGAAGCGGGCATTGTTTGAACGATTGAGAGATTGTCTCTCGTCAATGGCCCGTTCATGTTCATCATGTACGAAATGGCGATGTTGGCTGGCGAACAAATCACTCTCTCGAACCGCCTGTGCATGGTCACGTGCCTGCACGGCGAGATCGCGCATGCGTTCTTCGGTTTGTTCGAAAGCGTTAAGCCGGCCTTCGGTCTGCTCCTGGGCTGACAATAGACTGCCGCGAGCATCATTTAACGCCTTGCTAAGTTCCGCGCGCGATGGTTCCAGCGCGGTAATTCTATTATTGATTTTGTGGCCTGCAGTTTCGAGTTGATTGATCCTTTCAATTTGCGCGCGATATGGCGCTTGCTGGCCGGGATGACTTCGGATCCATTCAGCTCGTGCGTTAGTTTGATCGTAAACAAGCTTTTGGTATTCGCTGAATGTAGGTCCGATTTCGGGCGAGCTGACTCTTAATTTTCCAGCCGCGCGCAACTGATCCGGATTCAACCGGTAGTTGGCCTTGGCCCACTCTATAGCTTCCCGCGTAAAGCCTCTCGTTTCGCGTTTGTATTCGCCAGCGACGAGCAGGCGGAGAGAAGTAAGCGCGCTCAATTGGTCATCGCGGGATGGGGCCTGCCGTTCCGCTTGGGCGTTCGGTTCAATGCCGAAGGCTCTACCGACCATCTCATTGAAGCGCTGGGTTTCATTAGTCCGGTTCGCTTCATAGATAGCGGAGAGTATTTGATGACGTGACAGACCTTGTTCGATCTGTGCGTCGATGGTGGGCAGTAACGTGTCAAGCAAATAGGTTTCGGTTTGTTCCGATAGATTGTCGGGAAGCGTGGGCGGCAGTCTTTCGAGGTTTACGCGATCGAAGGTGGCATCGAGCATCGGGCCTTCGCCGGCGATTCTTTCTGCGCCGAGGTGGTCGCCTCCAGAAACGGAAAAATCCATCGCGTCGAGGACCGCATTTTCAAATAGCTCGCCATAGACCTGGCTTTCGTCGACGATTTGTTCGGCTGCCGGCGTGTCGAAGGAAAATCCGGTGAGTTCGGCGATAGTCGCTAACCCGTGAGAGTTCGACTGCAATTCATGGAGATAGAGCAAATGAGTGTCGGACGGGCGAACGTCGATCGTTTCTTCGACTTGTGGTTCTTGGATGGTGTGACGATTCTCTTCAGCCAGCTCGAGCGTGAATTGGTGGACTTCTTGTGCAGTAGGTTCGGGAGTAGGTTCCGGAAGTTGGCCGGCCCAATGTTCGATCGAGTCCAGCACCTGGTCGATGACTACGGCTTTTTCATCGGCGGTGCGATATTGTCCATTTTCGTCCTTGCGGACCAGGTCGTATATGCGATCGGCTATCTCCCAGCGGCCGTGCGTGTCGGTCCATTGGCCGCAGGCCTTTTCCACGAGCTGGTGAAGACGTTCTCCTTTTGCCTGGGCTTCGGCGGGCTCAGAGATAAATCGAGAGACAAAATCTATCGCGTGTGATTCAGTGCCGATGCGGACATTTGCGCCGTCTGGCGATCGGGAGTCGGGATCGCGAGGAATGGAAAGCACGGCGTCAGAAACTGTGGCGCCATGTTCGAAGTCAGCCCGCGCAAATTGATCTGTGTGATGAAGTGTCGTGGTGTGTTGTCCACGCGTGAGACCTTCAGGGACAGTGTAGAGAGCGCGGAAATTGTCAGACGAATTTTGCGCAACGATATCGGTACGCGCGGCTTCACCACGAAGCGAAGCGGGAGCGGAAACTTTTACGATATCCGTCTCAAGTCGCGCGATATTGGTTTTGGTACCAGGACTTTTAGCGTCCCAGATTGCCAAGCCACGATCAGCCTGTTCAGCCATGTAGCGGTCTTTGTCCGTTTGACGATTGCCGTCGACGCGGTGAGTTTCAAATCCAAGATTATTTCGCGGCGCGGCGCCGATGTGACAGACCGTAACATTGTGATAATCCCGGATCGCCAGATATTGCTGAACAAGGGTGTCGATGCCAGGGGCGTCGCCCACGAGTATGTGGGCGCCCTTGGTGATGTGTTCATCGAGACGATCGCGAGCTGCTGCCGGTAATGTTTTCAGTGAGCGCGAGCCGGAAACGAAAACTGTTTGTGACTGAGTAACGGTCTGGGTTTGTCGTAAGGCTTGTTCCCGATCGCGTTGGGCGAGATGCTCGATAGCGGCTTTGATGACGTCACCGTGACATAGGTGCGGTTTGCAGCTACAGGCGAGAGAGATCTTTTCGCCGGCGACTGCTCGTTCTTTAAGCTGTTCGAGAGCGGTGAGTGCGGGACCGGTGCCGCGCTGAATTTCCTGCCAAAGCCATTGCCGATAGTTCCCGACGGCTTCTTGGAGGGAGCTGACACGGAACTGTGCGGCCGTGTTTGGGATGTGAGACCAATTATTCCCGAGTGCGGTGCCGCGACCGACGTAGAAGTACGATTCATCGCGCGGCCCGGTAAAGGTATGCCGATTCACTACCTGAACATTCGGTAGTTCTGGCGCGGTGATATGCGACTGTCCGTTCCGGCTCATAGAAGGTACGCACGATCGGACACTTTCTGCGTGAAAAGCTGTACGCAGAGGTCCGACTACCTACATGTTGCAAACGGTGTGCGCAAGATGCGCCTTGAAAAACGGTCGCGAAGCGGGCGGTTTGGGCTTGAATTAAGGGGCTGGGGTGTGACTTAAGGTCAACAAAATAATCAGGACAATCGTCGCGTTTCGAGGTGGGTTCGGGCAGCGTGGCTACGGGGTTACTTGGGTAATCTGAAAAAGAGGTTGATTCCTGTCCCGTTTTTCTTTGGCGAACCGTTTCGCCATTCTCCAATAGGTGCGAAAGTCACTCATCAATACTTAGCTCTTCCTAACGTAGCTCTTCAAAAGTATTTTCCCAAGTAACGAAACAAGTTGCCACGTCGAACGGGCCTGACTCACGCGTCAAACGCGGTGAGGTACGATGCTGAGATGGCCGTTGATGCCACGCAGAACACTTTGGCGGCGTATGGTATGGCAGTGATCCGATACGAGCGCGGAACTCCGGATCGTTGCCGGCAGTGCTCCTCCTATAGACTGGCTGACGTGCAGGTTCCGCAACTCAATATGGATCCACCGTATGTTACGCAGTGTAAAGTTTGCGGGTGTACAACGGGACCAAAACAAGAATGTAGACGTACAAATAAAGCTTAAGTATAGCTGCCTGATCGATATCTAACGCGCAATTCTTCGACGCTAAATGCTTGAGAACGGCCGGGTAAGTGCCTCGAAGAGCGAGTGGACTCCAAAAGATTCCTCGGTAGGCAGATCGTCTGCTAATATCATTGACTCAATTCTTCCGGCGATGCTTGAATGAATTCGCGCCGCAGCGTCAACTCCGACGTTGGGTCGCGCAATCTTTAGCTGCGAATGGAGGCTTACTGCAATGGATGACGATACCGTAAGCGTTGTCGCTAGCAATCTAACTATCGCTTATTTCTCGCGCTATCAACGCGAACCCAAACCACCGACACCGACGAATATCCCAATGCGCGAGATTGAAGCCAAAGAAGACTCTGAGCGTTTCCGAGTCCTTTTTGTGTACGAAAAATTCAAATCTGACTTGCTGCGGGCCGCGTCTAATTCCGATGAGGGTACGAAGTAATACCTGTTCTGCTGGCGGTGCCCAACAATGGGACGCGAGCAGCGGGAGCGTGTTTTGTAACTTGATTCGTTCGGCGATGACTGCAACTCAGACGTTCGACGGCTGTACAACATCGATTGTAACTGCGGTGGAGGAACGATAATGCAAGCAGACGCCGCAAAACGCATCAGAGAGCGGTGGGGAAACAAACCCTGCGATCATCCCAATGTTGAGAAGGAATATCAATTCGGTGCCGACACCGGCGATTTTGTCTGCACAACTTGCGGCAGGATATTTACTAGGGCCGAATTGGGGAAAATGCAGACGGAAAAACACTCTCCCAACGCCGCCGATGAATCGCTCGCATGATGGAACCAATTATGACGCACGTCACGCCTTTGCAGCCTTTCGTCGCCTTTCGAAAGTTGTGTGAGGATCGCGTGGGGAGAGATAATATTGACTTTGGGATAACGTCGTTCTTTCTTCCCAACCCTTTCTTCACCAACACGCCGACGTGGTGTCTCGTCGCCATGGAGCCGTCACTCGGCGGAATGTCGCCCGAAACATTCCAGGCGCAGCTCGACCGTGGTTTCTTAAATTTTCTTTGGTCCGAGGGCGATTTTATTCTTCATTATTGTGCTTTCACATTTCTTTGTCGCCAAGCTTTTGATTATCACATCACCGACATATCAAAGGGCGCGATGAATACAGCGGTCGCAAACTCGCAGCGCGCGGAACGCTATGAGAACTGGCTCGTCCTCCTGAAACATGAACTCAAACTGCTCGACAATCCGACCCTTGTCGCAATTGGTTCTCGCGCGAACGATTTCCTGCGAAAAAAGAATTTCGTCGTTGACCGCTCTGTAATGCACTATTCACAAAACAACAGTGCGCGTTTTCGCGACTACTATCTCAACCATCCAGATAACTCTGTTGCCACCACGGTTCATTCTACGCTCAAGGATTTTTCTGCCGGCCTGCTCGACTCATTGAACTACAGTTCCGATTTAAGAGATTCTATTCTGAGCAGGCTCTTTAATGCTGAACTATCGGTGTGGAAAAAAGGATTGTTTCTGTCGTACATGGACAGTTTTACCTGAACCGCCGTCGAACAAATCGTTGGACGCGAGCGGCGGGAGCGTGTTTCTCAACTAGAATGGTGCGGCGGAGGTGCTTTGATTCGCGCCGCGCGTCAACTCTGACATTCGGCGTTTAACTAACTCTATGCTAGGTCCACTTACTCTACGTCATCTTATCCTGTTGCTTGTGGTCGCGACTTCCGCGCTTTCTGTTGTTGCTCAGTCTCAGGACACCGTAAAAGCAATCTTACTCGAACGTACGGTTGAACTTGTCCCCAAAAGAGAAAGTGACGCGGCGGATTTCACTACGGTCAATGTGATTGATGGCAAACTGCTTAAACAGTTTGCGGCTCAAGATGTTTCGCTTCCGAATGTTGTCGCTACCTTCAACGGTCTCGATGGGGACTACTTAGTCTATCGAACTCATTCCGGACAAGGGGCGTGCGTGAGCGGCACAATCTACGTCCTGAAATTCTCGGATGCCACGCCTGGGCAAAGAATAGAGGTGACAGTATCTCCTCCTCTGTCTGGCTGCCTTGGAGAAAATCCATCCGTATCATTCGACTATGACCCAAAAGTCAAAGTCGGCCCTACGAGTGATTTCTCGATTATTATCAGCATTGGCGGCGACAAGATTCACTCGGGATTCTTGAATCGTTGGGTGCGCGCACCTAAGCCGACGACAAAGCCCGCGCGCCGCAGAACACAATAGCGCGCCGAACAAATCGTTGGACGCGAGCGGCGGAAGCGTGTTTCGCAACTTGATTCTCCGGCGATGCTTGATTGAATTTGCGCCGCCGCGTCAACTCAACCGTTATGCACGTTCTCCAATACGTACTACGAACGCGGCGAAAGGAGCGGCCCCGATGCACTTTGTCCTCTACGCATTCTCAATGCTTCTCGTAGGAATAGCGTTTAGCTATCTATTTAGTCTTGGAGTCGGGCCGTTGATTGTCCTCATGAGCAAGACTGAAAACAAAGTTACTCTTGGAGTCTTAGTAGCACTCGCTATTTTTGTCCAAGCGTTCTTAATTCTGGGATGGGATGCTTACACTCTCACCAGAAGCATTTATTTTTCGCAAGGCCATACTTGGCTGTATGTTGGATTTGGTTTTTTTGCAACCATCGCTCCGCTCGGATACATGGCAAGTCGCGAAGACCCGAATGCTGGACCGCAGACAGGCTCCTGCATTTATCTTCTGCTGGCGGTAATCGGATATTGGGTGTTCTACTTTTCCCCGGCGCTCATGTTCGCACTATACGGGTGGTTTCTAAATTGGTGGTTCAAGTAGGAGCGTTTTCAAAGTTGGCATATGCGAAGGTCACTGCGGTTCCTGCTGAACGTGCATAACAAATCGTTGGATGCGAGCGGCGGGGGCGTGTTTCGCATCATGACTGGGTGCGGCGATCGAATCGACACCGAGTACCAAGTGCACGTCAGTTTGGACGGGGACCGGTGAAATCGGTTTCGGGTCTTGATCGACGACGGTATTCGGCGCCGGCTGGTCTTGCCAGCACTTATCCTTGATAGCCACGAACGAGAAGTGCGGAACGAGCTGGGCATTACGCACAGCTGTTTCTGCGGTCGCGCGATCGCGGCCGGTAACATCCGGGACCACGGTTTGAACCGGGTGCGCAGTTTCCCATCGAGCTTCCGAAATTCGTACAGCGATGATGAGACCGGCAGGCAGCAATACGAGAACGACGACCAGCGTGACAACGAGCGCGACGAGGGTGCGGTTGCGTCTAGTCATTGGCTTTCTCCCGGCGCGTTTGAACGCGCGATGTAGCGCTATCAATAATACTCCGAAGGCGCGGCGTGGTTGAACAAAATGTGGCATTGCCAGTTACCTCTTAGATGAATTCGCGGAGACCGCGGTTTCCCTTTCCTCATCGCTTCCCGCAAATTTCCATCAATGAGTTAAATCCAAATCAGGCTCATCGTGTCCGGGCGATGTCGGGTCGGTCGCGCGTAGGGGATCGCGATCAAGATTGGTAGCAGTCATAGCCGGCGACACCTGATCATGTGTAGAAGTCGGGCCGGGCTGCTGTAGGGTCGGATCGTCTTTCGCTAAGACTTCGGCAACAATCTTTTCGTTATCAAACTTCTGTGGGGTAAAGACGTGATGCGACTGTTCGGCGTTCGTAATCAAGTTCAAGATGCGGTCGCGCTCATTGGGATCCTGCTGGCGGTGCGCATAGATCTCGAGCTGCATAATCTGTTTTGTGGTAAAGGTCGCATCAGGCGGTTCGTGGCCGGCCGCTTTCATTTCACCGCGCAGCCGGTCGGCGTCGAGCGAGAGTAATTCCTGACACTGAGTAGCGTTCTGAACATCCGCTTTGAGCTGATCTTCCTGCAGCTCGATTTTCTCGGTTACCGCATTCCGGAGATGCCGATCGTTTTTGGTTTCGGTCATGCGTTGGACAAGCCACTTAAAAGGATGGAGCGGTTCGCGATAGTCAAAGAGACGAGTGGTAACATCTTGACCTTGAAGGTCAGTTACCATGACCGGAACGAAGTCCTTCCGTTCCTGGAAAGCTTCAAGACGGGCGGTCGCTTCGTTAAGAGCCATGTTGCCGAGGATCTCGCGGCCGGAGGCTTTTGAAGACTGTTCCGCGACCGACAGAGGCTGTTGCTGGCGATCGTTATATTGAGATTCGAGAAGTAACGCCTGGCGAAGCATGGCGGGATCGCAAAGCGCGAGAGAGTGGTCGACGAGGCGCGAGATTTCGTTGCGGGTCAAATCCTTTTCCAGCCGTTCACCCATGCGGCTTTGTTGCTTATCACGTTCGGTGGTGAAGATAGTCGTCAGGGCTTCCGTCATCTTCAGGGAGTCGTTCAAGGAGTTGGTTAGTTCGGTTCTGCGGTCTTCGATCTTCTGAAAGATGATGTCGCGAACTTCCTGGAAGTGAGTGACGGCCGCGGCGGCAGCGCGGCGGGCGCTGGGGAAAAGATTCAAGCCGAAAACACCGCCGCCGAAAACGCGCGAGGCGTTGCCCTTTTCTTCTATCTGCCGATTGACATAAACCAGCGAATACTTTTCGCTTCCGACTTGCCAATTGGTCTGGTGTTTGGTTTGTTCGAACTGATTGAGGCGAGCGGCGCTGGCCGCTTGTTCCGCGCGCGCCAGTAAGAGTTGTCCTTCAAGTCGAGCTACTTCTTTATCGTTTCGCGTCGGTGCGTTATGTTCGGCCGCTAACGATTCGCGAATCCGTTCAAGGGTCTTGATGCGGTTCGGATTGTTATTACTGATCGCCTGGTTTTGCAATTTGCTCAGCTCGTCGCGGTTGAGAAGCGGGACCAGGCGTTGCGGCGCGTATTCACGGACAATGGCGCGGACCTGCGCTTGTAACCCTGCGTGTTCTTCTTCGGCTTTCGCGAGATCCTTGCTGGTCTTCTCGATGACTCTTTTGACGACGATGCCGTGATCGCGAATGGCTTTATCGTGGGCGGCTACTTCGGCATTGTAGAGCTGAAGGCGAACGGTATGGCGTTCATTGGGATCGGTTATCTCCTGGGCGCGGACGGCGGCGCCGGCGCGAGTGTCGGCGCGACGATGAACGTCGAACTGTGAAATGGGACGAGTACGATCGTGCGAAGCATCGAAGACCCGAAACCTTCTTTTGTCGCCGTGTTCAATGAGCGAATTAAGTTCCCGATCGAGTCGTTCAACTTCGGCAGCGACGACCATAGCGCGACCGAGGACGAGCCGATCACCTTCTTCTTTTGACACCGGCGCACGCGGCGCCGCCGATTGCTGATCGCGCGGGGCAGGTGGTGATTGAGAAAGTTCGTTCCGCGTGTCTTTTACGATCTGTTGTTGATGAGTCTGGCTGCGGTCGCGCGGCGGTTCGGGCGGTTGGGCGGACCGCGAATCAGCGGTCAACGCCTGAGTCTGTTCCGGCTGACGTGGTAAAGATTGCTCTAGTGTCTTCGTATCCCGTCGATGGTCGATCGCGTGATTGAGGTGGAGGGTTACGGTTTCTGCGATGACTCCAGGTTGCAGCACGTTCTTTCCATTAGCGTCCGTTTCGTGATGAGGCAAAAGAGTGCGCGGTAAATGATTCAATCGTTTCGGATCGCCGCTTTCCGAATCAAGGACGTCGCGGCTAATCGCGATGTGCGCATGCGGATTATCGGTATTCAAATGGATTCCTGCCACCCAATTTAGCTTGTCGGCCTGAACCTCATTTTCAATCGCCTTCGCTGCCTCACGAATGATTTCTTTGAAAGCTTCTTTGCGCTCGTCAACGTTGTCGCCTAAAGCCTCAAACTGTTCCGGTTCAAGTGAAATGATCAGATGGGCAACTTCGTCGGCCTGGGCCTTATCGCCGACGGATTCGCCGATGATTGTGTTCGCCTCATGGTAGTCGAGGTGATCGAAGTTAGAGGAGAAAAGAGGCCGGGCTTCGCCGTCTTTTAACTGTTCCTTTTCCGGGTCGCGTTTGGATTCCGCAATGTAGCGCGTAACGCCGGAAGCGCCGGAAGCGGAGCTGGCGGGTTTGACGGCTACGATTGCTTTTGGCATAGGGCGAGAGTCCCTCTTTTAACGATCGGGCACGGCCGAATCGTTCATTACCTAACAACCGTTATGCCAAGGAAGGGGTGCGAGGTTCACTCACCGCTGGGACAAAGGAGCGCCATGACCAAGGCCTGTGGAGATTTGCAATCCGTTATGAGCTTTTCGAGCATATGGATGCCTCTCACCCGCATGTCGTCTCTGATGGCGATCGCTTCTTTCTTTGTACCACCATTATGAGATAGGGACTTTTCGACATCACGTTGCATCATCTCAACGATGAACCACAAAGCTGCAAAGGTCTGCGCGGTGATCTGGTAATGCGCGTTTGAAACGCTGGTGACGTGGGTCAATTGGGCTTCGTTCAGACTAAGTAAATCGCCGTAACCGGAGGTCGCGTCGACGATGCGTTTTAGGTGACTTGCTATGTCGCTGAGTCCGGCTTCGAGGCACGCCTTAGTGTCCCGTTGAAGATTCAAAAGAGCTATTTCTTCAGCGCCGTCTTCGGTGTCCGGAGCGAGTCGTTTTTTGATGGCCCATTGATGAACTATTTCCCTGATCAACTCTGCTTCCGAGACGTGTCTTTTAGCGGCAATTTCGAGCAACAATTGTCTATCAGGAATCCAAAGATTCGAAAAACTAACCTTGGCTGAGAGCTGCCGCTTACTCAGGGGACGGCGCCGTGTACGTTTCGGTTTTGTTGATTGTTCGTCAGCCATAAAGGGAGATCCCGAGCGATTTAGAGCAGCTCGTTTTCGAGGCGTTTACCAGGTCCATGTTCAGGGTTTCCAGACGACACAAGCAAGGAGATCAAGTTGAGCTGGGCTGACGAGACGCCCAGTAGTTCGGCTGCCTTTTCGCTATCGTCGTTACACGCCTTTAGCGCGTATGTAAGGTGTCTTTGAACGAGGGTATTTAGCGGCAGAAGGTCTACTGAACTAACCTCCTCTTGAAAATGAAAGCATTCAACCTCATCGGCTCTGAGGCGTCTGAGAAGTTTAGCGAGTCCCGTTCTTTCGTAGCCTAATCTGTCCGCAGCTACTTGGGTGTCAGAAGACGCTGCGCGTACTTCGGTAATGACTGTTATGGCGACTCGTCGGAGGTACGAACGAAGGGTTTCCCCGTCCATAAGAACACGGGTTTGAGGAGCAAGAACTAAGTGTTTGGCATGGTCCTTCGCGTAGCGTCTTGGGTCTCTGGCCCAGCCACTAATAATTCGGGCAATGACCTTTCCAATCGTGTCTGTTTCGCCATTGATGCTGGCGCGCAGCACGGCCATATCCTGGAGAGGAATCACGATTTGCATATCCGAATCTGCTGATTTAGGTGTCGCCATAAAAGAAAATCACAAACCGTATTCGCGATTCGTGAATCGCGGAGGCTTGGTGTGCAACCTTTATGCCTAAACGAATTAACTGAAACGCCCAAACAAAGGAGTTGCCGGGATGGCCGTAAGTGCTTTTTCCGTGAGTCTTAGCGAGAAACGCGATGGACGCCTTGGAGGGTTGCGTTGAAAGTGCAATCAGGGGCTAAAAGCACGTGGTCTTGGGCTGTAAGTGAGTCGAATAGGACATTTGACCAAAGTCACCAATAGAAAAGGTTGGTCGCCCAAGTGACATCGTCCTTAAAGAGACTGATAGGTAAGCGTTTAGCGACGCGCACGCAGCGCAGTAAGCAAAATCCTGTGAGCAGCATAAATAGTCATACCACCTGAGCCTATAGATGTCTTTCCTGTAGGTATATATAAAGGAGAGGACGTGTAGAGGATCGGACAGTAGGTTAGAGAGGATCGGACAGTCGAGGGAGAAAAAGAATAGGCGGCCAACCTGTCCGCGCGCCATGGAACAGGCGACCGCCTAACATGCTTACCAAGCTAAATGGAAGGATAAGAAGGAGAGTCAGGCACAGGCTGCGTAAGCCGGTCGGAAACCAACAGTATTGGCGTAACGATACTGATAAACCGCTTCATTCAATTCAGCAGCCAGACGCATTCGACCGCGGGTTTCGATGTTCAATCTTTGGCCATTCAACCAGCCTGTATATTCGGTGTAATCAGCCACATTGGAATCAGCGATGAGACGGATTGCACGTAGCTGTTCATCGGTTTGAAAGGCCGTCCAGATGCGGTCAACAGTGGTGCCCGTCATTCCACGATGAAGGACTAATTCAACCGCACAATCGATTAAGAAATCGACGCGGCTTTGTTCGCGGGCGATGGCCTGGGCGATGCGTTGACGAGCGATGCTGCGGTCGCGAACATCCTGCTGGTGGATGACGCCGTTTGAGAATGGATTAGTCATGATTTTCACCTATGGAATACGGGCGTCAAAGGTGTCCGTGCGTACGCTTAACCCGATGAATCCACCGGGTTACGGACAACTTCAACGCCCGTAAAAAGTGACGGTTGGGGGCCTCAAGGCGACGTGTGCCTAGCGCCCCCGCGCGTCCATCAGCGACCGGACGGCTCTTACCTAATGGACAGTCCCATCTGCGAAATCTATCCGGTCTTTTTTGGGTGTATGTCGAGAAAACTCAATACAGGGCAGGGGTCGCTTTAGCCTGCTATTCCTGCCCCTAATTCAGTTCCCCGATTTAACGGGCGTGTGATTAATGCTCTCCCGGCATTGGCCTTCTCCTTTCGTGGTAAGCGCGTGAGTCAGTGGTGGAGAAACGACAACTATCAATCGAATGCAGTCTCCCCAAATCCTTTGGCTGGCACAGCGGTTGTATGACGTGACAAGCGCCGTTCACAGGACGGCAAATAAGTGTGCTGAAAGGTCAACAGAGACTATGGCGAGACAGGCGAGTACCAAACCACTGCTGAGCTTCAAGGCTGATCCGACTAAAGAGCTGAAGGGAGTCAGCGTCAGACAATCTTTGCAAGATAAGCTCGATGTGTACGCTCTCTTTGTCGAACAGAGCGGTGAGGCGAAGCCGAACCGAAGCGCTGTCATGGATAAGATTTTGGAGCGCTTCTTCGATGAGGATAAAGCGTTCCAGGCGTTCTTTAAGTCGGGGCGTGCGAGGCCGGCGACGGCCACAGCAACCGAAACGTAGTGCGAGCGCGAGACGGGCGGCTACGCCCGCGACCGCGACGCATGACGCTGGCGGGTGAGCCGTTAAGGCGAGGCCGTCGGCGTTAGAGGGAGGGATGTTGCCGGGACTTCGTGTCCTGGTAAGGCGGCGGCATCCCTCCCTCTTTTACGGTCAACTGTCAGCGCAGAAATACAGAAGTAAGTCTGAGTAGATATATAGACGGGGGCGAATGATAACAGGGATTATGTCCGGGCGCGCTTCGCTCTGGAAGCGCGTGTTTTTGGGAGGACATAATCTTCTGTTATCAGTTGACCGGCCTTAACGGAGGCGGAGGCTTTGCGCAGCCGAAGTTCGTATGTTCGAGGATAGGCGCGCTGTATTTTGCGCGGCTTCCGAGAACGAAAGCTTGTCACGGATCGGTATTGAGATACGCGGTTTCGATTGGGATGATGAGTGGAGAGTGGGAGCCGGATTGTGGCAGGAAAGCGCGTCCGAGGGACGCGCGTATCGCGATGTGATTCCGAGCAGGAAGAGTAAAAATGCTACCCCCTTGTGGGGTGGCATTTTTCAAAATTTGTCGGGCGACCGAGTCGAAATCGAAGGTACTCGAAGATGGGAACGTGCCGGATCTCGCCGTGGTCAAACATTCGTCTCGTCCGTATTCGGCCGTGGTGAAGGAGGACATAAAGTTTCGCTTTGGTGTCAATTCTCATGGGCTTCCTTTGCAATGCTGCTGATTGAGAGCTAGGCAGCAACGGCATGGTCTTTTGATTCAAATTCGCAACCAACGAACGAACAGTCGGAATGTTGACCGATGTCGGTGCGACCGGCTTCATCGAGCCGAGGAACCGCGATGGTGCAATTGGTCGGTACGTCAATTTTGAACTCGCCCGTTATTTCGATGTGCGCTCCGATTTTCGGGAGGCCGTTGATGCTGCCGACGATGAGAGTTCCGGTTTTGTCTTCAATTGTGAAGTGAGAGAAGGGTCTTTCGCAGGCGGTGCGGCAAACGCCCGAAACGGTCAGCTTATGATTGCAGAAGGCGGCAGGATTGCTGATGATCTGGCTGATTGCAGTTCTCATGATTGGACTCCTTCTAGGATTTCGAACTCAAGGAATGTTCCGGTAATTCGTTTTTATACGGTCAACTTAAATCCGGTTCGGTAGGAGGAAGGTCGTAAACGGTTACGTTTACGCCGAAGGCGCAGAGTTCGTCGTTGATGATGCCTTCAATGACAATCCAGCTTCCGCCGGCGAGGCCTGCGCCGAGCCGGGGCATGTGAACGGAGGCTTCGTGAGCCAGCGCGAGCTGGCGAACGCGAGCGAGCCCGTGACGGATTGCGTCGTAGCGTACGGGACGCGGATTAGTGCTGGATTTGATTCCATGCTGGCCAATGAGATTAGCGACGCATAAGCCCGAACGGACTTTGACGAATTGGACTTCGCCGAGGGCGAATGGCGTCGGGCCCGCGTGTCGGGCCCAGCGACGATAGTCACGTTCCGGTTGGTGGAATCGCGCGTTCAATGCCAGGACGAATCCGGCATTCCAATACCCGGCGTCATTGCAACAATGAACGATAATTTGGTTTCCGGGCTTCGCAGGATTCGTAGCGTCCCCGATTACGTACTGGATTGAAGTAGGACTTTTCATCATACTTTGCAATCGCTCAAAAAACCTGTTGCCGGGCTAAGCGATCGAACACGAGAGGAACTGCATCGGGGTGTCGCTTGATACCTTAGAATACTTGATCTTAATCGACAGAAACGGTCGCCGGTAACGGTGATTCTCGGCCATGGGGATTTGTCTGGCGCGACAGTTTTTGCCGAGCAGGGATTTTCGGTTTAGCTTGGAAAAGGCTGCGCCTTATGTCCAGTTACTTTCGTATAGGACTCTTGATACAGACTCCAGCGCGTTGTGCGCCTCATTCTCAGCCGCTTGTAAGCTTCTCAAACGAAGTTCTTCGAAATGGCTCATGTCTCTTAAACCGATGCCTTCTGCATATCGCTTTATAGAGCGACGTGCGCGTCGCTTTCGAAGGTATAGACAGACGATCGCTTTCTGAATGGTTTTATCCTTGTCCATGATTTGATTTCCTTTCAGTGTTGGACTCGTCCTTTCCTTCGTATCGGTGCACGGCGAATTGGTTCTGAGAAGTTGGGAGTCGTTATCGAGACAAAGTGACGGGGTTGGAATTTGGTGCGGTTCGGGGTTAGGGCGTGCTCGCGTTGGGTCTGTATCTCGATCGTCGACGACGGTTGCTCCGAAACTACGGTGACTTTGCTCGAAGCTGAACTTGGCTGACTTAGGGATGCGAAGGACGTGATTACAAGGGCGGTGGTGATGATCATGATGATCGTGTGGCGCTTGGTTGATTTCATGGTAGTTCTCCTTGGTGGTTACAGGATGGCAATTAAAGACGGATCAAAACTCGTGAGTTGTTTTTGGTAACGAAGCAATAGACGACGACCGGAAGCGATGTCGCGCGCGGAAAGATCTGACTTTGCGGCGAGCAAATGTCCGAAATCGGCGTCGAAACGATTGAATCCAATTCCGTCGCGACGGTGGGCGCCGTCGCAGTTGCCGGCCAGGAAGCTTAGTCCGCGCCGGACAGCGCTTTTCAGGGCTGGGGTGTACTCGTTCTGGAGTCGTGCGATGGCTTCTGACAGTACGATTTGAGTAACGTCGCCGGCTTTTGCTGTCGTACGCGCAATCTTGTCAGCGGTAACTTGTTCTGGATTTCCGGCGTGGCCTTTGATCCATTCGTAGGTAACGTCGTGCTGTGATGCAGCATCGTCGAGTTGTTGCCAGAGTTCAAGATTTGATTTGCGTTTGAAATTGCGGTTCATCGTTTCGATGACGTATTGAGAGTCGCTGCGCAGGATTACGGTGCAGGGTTCTTTCAATGACGAAAGTCCGAAAGTTGCGGCAATAATTTCTGCACGTTGATTTGTCGATGGACCGATGTATTGAGCAACTGCACGGCGATAGTTGTTGTACTCGAGAATGGCTGCTGCTGCAGCTCTCGTCTGTTCCTTCCCATTCCCCAGGCATGCGCCGTCGACGGTGATTATGACTGTTTTCTTGGTTGACATAATGTTTACCTCAAAAAAGAAATAGCTCGCGCGCCCCGACCCGGTGAGATCGTGACGCGCGAGCTTGAGCGGAGCAGCTTGCTGGCGGTCGATTGATTGTGGTCGTCGTCCGAGCTAGAACGGGATGTCGTCGTCCGTCAGGTCGGTCTGCGGCGCTTCACCAGGCGCGCTGGCCTGGGCCGGAGCTGCGGACGCGCCGTCGCCGTTGCGACGCTTGGTCACGAACTGCACGTTGTTCGTATTGATCTTCATCGAGATCGCTTGCTTCCCGGTGTCCTTGCCTCGCGTCTTTGTCCAGATCTGACAGTCGAGCCGGCCTTCGACGTAAACGGTGTCGCCGGTTCGCAGATGCTCGGAGACGACTTCGGCGCTGTTGCCGAAAACGTTCACGTCGTACCAATTTTGTTTCTCTTGGCCGGCGTATTTCTCATTGGAGCAGAGCGGAAACGACGCGACTGGGGTTCCCTGCGGCGTGTAACGTAACTCGGGATCGCGACCCAAGTTGCCCAGGACGATGTGTTTGCTGAATGACATACTTTCAGTTCTCCTTTTTCGGTGACTTTCGTAGTGATGAGCGTATTGCTCGAGTTAGTCTGCTCACCGTGGAGGTGAACTGACCGTTGCGTACTCGTTCTCAGCTCATTTTTGGAAAAGTGGGTTGAGTGAGAAGCGTCGGATGGAATTCATAGACACGTAGGAGCATTGATTGCAGTCAGTTTCTAAAAACCTGATTATCTCTGGCGAAGTTACTTTATAAGATCGGCAAGGCGCGAAGAATGGTGACGATTTTCTTTCGTTCTACGATTGGATTGCCGGTGCCTTCAAGAACGAACCGACGTCCTTGGGAGAGGACGCGCGCAATCTTTCTCGTGGCAGTGTAGGTAAAGGTGCCGGTCGTGAGACGGCATTGCACCAGACTTCCGACTTGGGGCTGAGGTTTTCTTTTCGTTGGCATGGTTAGTTCGCTCCGGCGTTGCGATGCGAAAGCACCGTACTCTCCGCGCATACGCGGTTTGGCTTCGTGGGACCCTTCTTCAAATGTCCGATTCGGGTTCTGGTGTTTTCGGATCCAAAATTGTCTTTTCTACGCTTTCTCAGGCGTGGGTAGTTGCGATCTGTCTTTGAGTAATTCCCAGATCGTCGCTTTGTCTGCCTGCGTAAGCAGGTGAACCATGTTGTGGGGCTCGTTCGGTGCTCCCGTCGAGCGGTCTTCGTAGAAAGCAAATCGTAAGTACATCAGTTTCCCGGGCGAAGCTGATTTAACGATAGCCGTTAGCCCGTCGCGGATACGATCGTAAAGGGCGGGACGGGCCTGTTGAAACACTGTTCTGACTCGGTCTTGTTCCTGCAGAGGTAGAGTATGGATTTGGATCGCGAGTCTGCGCAGATCTCCCGTACGAATGGTCAGTGCTTCGTTAGTTAAAGACGTGCTGATGGTGAAGGTCCTTTGGTTATTGAGTGGGCGGGCCAACGGTTCTGTGCCGAGGAGCGCGGTTTTCGTTTCGTATAGAGTGGTTAGCATTTCGAGCATCTTTCGCGTGAGTCGGCCAGTGCGGTTTCGACGGGCGCGATCGATAATGCTTGTCAACGCTTCCTGGTCTGGCGCGTCTTCAATGGCTTTAGTTGCGGCGGCAAATTCCTTCGATTGACTGGAGGTGCGGATCATGTTTCGACGCATGGTTCCAATGATTAGCGCGCATGTTTGTTCAGCGGAGCGTCGATCTTGCGCCGCTTTCCGAGATAGTGGTTGAGTCTCGAGGTTGGCTTTCTTGACTCGGTAAAGCGTGCTTAGAGCCGTGAATGATTTGATTGAGAGTGTACCTTTGTCGCGAGCTTGGAAAGCTGATCTTATCGCAGCTTTCAAAACGCGGGTGTCGGTCGCAGACTCGATCGTCTGAGCGAATGAGCGGAACAACTCGGACCGTCGTTGCGCGCTCAGGATGAAGTCTCGGCCCATGTTCTGGAGGATCTGTTGCAACACTTCCTCGACGTACCGACGTTCCTCGCCGTTGATGTAAACGGACGTCGTTTCCTCGAACTCGCAGATTCCTTGCCGGTCAACGGTTAGGACGTCTTTGGCGATCGCTGGGAGCATTCGGAAAACGGTCTCGGTGAATGTTCTTAGCCAGTTGCGTTGGCGCGTTAACGTGATGAGTAAGCGAGACGAATAGATCGCGGCCTCCGGGTTGTTGCGGGAGTCGATGATTAGCTGAGCCACTTTGGGCAATGTGGCAGTTAGGTCCGACATTTCCTGGTACAGGTCGGCGAGTTGGCCCTTTGCGAACTTCCGGACCGCGTTGATGACCTGGACGTGTCGCCGTAAAGGATCACATTCGTAGGCGAAATCCGTGGCAGTGGCAGCAGAGTAGTCCTGGATTGCGGAGATGAGCGGGCGGACGTCTGCCGGGATATAGGTGATTGTCCTTATTGTGCGAAGCGTGCGAGCGTCGCGATCGGACCGGCTGCCATAGATCCTGTCGAGTTGGCTTTGAATGAACCTGTCAATCGTGAATTCGTTTTCGTCGTCGGACCGCAGCTTCGTACCGTTAGTGAATAGTTCGCGGAGTTCTGAGACGACAGCAGCGACTTGAAACGGAAGGTAATCCTCGTCGACGTCTTCCTCGAGCGTACCGTCGACGATGAACTTTTCGCCGTCGCTCATGTGCATGGAGATCGCGCCGTTTTCGGTGTATTGCTCCGTAACGCGCTCGAAGTCCTCGACCATCGTATCGACTGTTTCGTCCGAAAGGCCGTCATTCCGAAGATGCGACTCGTAGATGTCGGTATCGGTTCTCCGTGTCTTGTTTGTTACGGTCGAGTAGCTCTTTGCTTTGATAGCTCTCAATTCGGACTTGAACGGGTCAGCGGTTTCGGTTTGGCAGAGGACTTCAAGGTAACGGAGATCTCGGAGCATTCGGCGTTCGCGTTCCGTGGCGCCGTCTGTGTAGGAATGCTCAACGCCGAAGTATTCGTAAACTTCAGGTTCATCGAGGAGATGTTTTTCGTTCGTCGCCGTGACGGAGGTTAGTTCCATGGCCCATCGGCCGAGTTGCGTAAGGACAGCGGTAATGACGGAGCGTTTATGTTCTTCAAGGGAGAGGCCGTCGGTAGGGTTGTAGCGGTCAATGCCGGTTTTGATTTCGTCGTAAGCCCAGGAAGCCCACACTTGAATAGATCGGGCGTCTCGGTCGTTCTTGTCTTCGACGTATCCGGCGCATTCCTTGATTACGCGGACGAATTCGACGGCGTCGGGATTTGACTCGAGCTTTTTCTCAGCATAGCTGATTGTGAGAATTCGGTGTTGTAACTCGTAGTCGTCTGCCGGACCGAGGTCGGACTCAATATGTCCGATCACACTTCCGCCGATCACTTGAGAGTCTTCAATGTCAATCCGGGTGGCATTGCCGCTGAAGATCGGGTGTTGGCGCGCGGCGTGCCGGTCTTCCGGGTCGAGGTTATTGACGTTGACTCGGGTATTCGCGAATTGATCGAGGTGGGTGTTGAAGTCGAAGTTTGGATTCCCCGTGTCAAATGCCCTGTAAAGGAGCAGCAGTGAATTTGGTGCGTAACGCTGCAGGAATTGTGTTTGAAGCATTTAATCTCCTCCAGATGCGTTGAGACATCTACTGACACTCTTGTGCAGTCGTTCTAAAACCTAGCTTTTCTTTTGCGTGCGCTTGTCTGGCACAGACAAGCATTGGAATGCCGAACGGCGCAGCCGGCGGTCAACGTAGAGTTCGTTAAGAGTCGGTCAGGTAAGTTATTGCGGGGTGGGAATCATTCGCCCTGTAATGGCGGTCACGCGACCGGAGCGCCTTAAAAGGTCTTCAGGCTTAAAGTTCTCTCCGTAGGTCAGCATCATAGCGAGAATGAACGCGTGGCCGCAGATGCGATTTGGATTGTCAAGGACTTCGTGCAGATTCATTCTTACTGCGTGATGATCATATCCGTCGAAGTCGAATAAGGTTACCGACCCCGTTTCCTGATAAATCCGTTTTAGGATCCGGAAGGCGTTAGTATTCTTCACCGCATCTCGATAGAGTGGAAGGTATATGTTCTTTCTTGCGTCGATGTAATTGAGTCTCCGACCGTCCCATAGTGAACAAAGAGGCTTTCTGCCTTTTCCCATCGGGTAGCGATACGGCTTCGTAGAGTTCCAGCCTCGGTGTGCCCAGGTCCAATAGGTTTGGGTTGGATCGCCGTTGCTATCGGCATGCTCAGGATAGAGTTTCGCAAATTGCCAGGCGTTCTCGAAGATCCGGGCGGTGATTCCTTGGTAGAGAGTTACCGGGCCAAGATTGAATGGCGAAAGGCCGCTTGACCATTCGGAGCGAGAATGCGAGGTCGTGTTGATGGCGCGAGGCGTGGGCTTGTCTCTTGGGCCGATGATGCGAATCATTTTTTTGTGAAGGTTAGGTAGTGGTTCCAGCAGTTCATCACTTCAACGCCTTTGCGTTGCGCGTACTCGAGACAGTTTTGTGTTCCTCCCTTATCTCCGCTCCACAGAGCCAAGACAAGCGCATTCTCGGGTCCGTCTTTTAGCGAAAGGTCGATCATGCGCTCATTACGTTCGTGCATTTTGCGAGCGCTGTATTCGCCAGGTGAGCAGACAATGACTCGTGCTGCTTTTGCCCTATACTCGTTGTATCGGAATTGTGCTTTGGCGGGCCACTTCTTTTCCTGACCTTCGAACGGTATGCAGGCCACGTACGGAATTCCGAGAGCGAGGCATGCTTCGACCAAGGCACTGTCCCAGCCGAGCGCCAGACCGGAAAGGACTCCGCGTGGCGCGAGATACCGAAGCCAATCGGTAGCGACTCCGATTAAGATTGTTCTCGTTAGTTCGGAGTAACCGTCGTCAAGCTTGGCCGGGCGGTGTCCAGTGCCGACGACGATTCGGTTGCGATAGCTCGATGTAATTTGCGACGGATGGTTGAACGGAAGAAATGGGTTCATAGTGCCCATTGCAATCCGCTTAAAACCTTAAATGGCTGGGTGATCTTTTATCTTGTAGGGCTGGAAGGCGCTAGGGGTTCGGCAGGGGCTCTCACTCCACATTCAGCTCAATCGAGTAGCGAGAAAGGTTGTGTTCATTAGCCAACTCCATCGCGGTGCGGCGGGCGAGGGCTTTTAATGTTCGTAGTGGGAGCGCGCCTGGTGTTTCAGGGGGAATAATTTGAACAGAATCGTGAGATGAGTTGCCGGCGCAGTAAACATCGATGACGGTGTTACCGCGCAGAACTACGACTTCATATCCGCACGGGTTAACGATGACGTTGATTGATGTTGCGCCACGCATTGTGTTTTCAAGTACTTGCCGTCAGCGTCTTTTCTGGTACGAACGTTGCTACGGGGTAGATGAGGTTTTTGTGAACGGGCGTCTGCGCACTGTTGACGAATGCAAGGCCGCGGCGGCGTGGCGAGTTCAAAGCTTGTGCGATGAACATCGAATCGTCAGGCCCAAGATCACTTACGGCTTGCGCGGAACGGACGCTGGTCAAGCGTTCATGGAGCAGAATCGAATTGACCTTAATCTTGTTCTGTTTCGAGAGAATTTTGAAGACGCGATCGTTAATACGATTCCGCACGAGGTTGCGCACGTCGAAGCGTGGAGACGCGGTTTAACGCGGGGTAATTTTCATGCTGGGTTGTGGAAGCAATTGATGATTCAGTTTCGCGCAGCCCCGATCGCTTGTCATAACCTGGATGTGACGACGGCCAGTTCGCGGACCGGGTACTTTACGTATCGGTGTCTTTGCAATTCAGGGAATATGGTTTCGCTCGAAACGCATCATCAGATTCAGGCTGCGCCAGAATTATTTCGCTGTCGTCACTGTAAACAACTTCCGCAGTTCATTCCTTCGTGAAGGTTGATGAACTCCGGTCTCATTAGGTAGTGGGCCAAATCTGTATTGCTGGGTCTCAAGAACTTTTCCGGGCTAATTCGAAGCGTCTGCTCGTTTTTCAAGTCTTCTCGGGACACTGACGCGCGCAAGCCACACCTAACACCTGTCTTGTCATCACTCCTAATGAGTAGTAGGCTCGAACATATCCGGTGAAGATCACGATCCCTATTCTTGCGGTAGTAATTCTCGCTTTCGCCGGAGCAGTGCGAGCGCAAAGCACCAGGCCCGCTGATGCCGATCCGCATATAGACCAAATAATCGAACGCGCTAACGATCATTTTCAGAAGGGTAAACTCTATCTAAATGACAACAAGCGTAAGCAAGCTCGCGTTGAGTTCGACAAGGCTATTGACGAGATTCTCATATCTGGCATAGATGTACGCTCCAGCCGCCGACTAGAGACCGCTTATTTAATATTGGTGGAGAGCATCTATCGCGAAGAAGTCCCGATCAGGCAGCTACAAGATGCCTCCGACCAAACAGCGAAATTGCAGGTTGGTTTCAGAGAACAACCGTTGGCATCTTCGCGGTCGGAGCCACTGGCACAACCGTATGAATTACTACAGACGGAACCGCAGAGCAGCTATGACCGATTTAGAGATGTGACCTTGGTTTGGATTCCTTATGACGATTTATACGTTAGTTCGCATCACGATCTGAGAATCAGTGCCTTCGTCACTTATCGGGGAAAGGATTTAACGAAGCCAGAAAAGATGGGGATTAGCTTTGAATCAACGCCGCACGAATACTCGTATCTTGCGCACAGCGAGTTATATGTTTTAGCCGATGGCGAACGCGTTCCTTTAGGCCGGCCCAGCGCGAGAGATACAAAGAGCGACTTCAAGTACGTGCATACCGTCACTGAATGGCTAGAGTATTGGATAACCCTTCCGATGATGAAAAAGATCGCTCACTCGCAGAAGGTAGAGATGCGTCTTGATTCTTTTGAATTCAATCTTCGTCCGGGCTTTCTGAGATCAATGGAAAAGTTGATAGCTGGCATCCCAAATCCAAAACCTACATCTACATCCACGAAGCGACCGCGCTCCGACTAAGACTCAAGGTTAGTGACACGAACAAACCGCAACTTTGTCTTTCAGGCCAGCACACCTAAAGGGAGCAAACGATGCCGAAGATCAAACGTCCGATGACTTCGCGTTAATGCGAAATCGCTGCCGAGTCTTACTCTGCAAACTGAATGTGAAGTAAGCGTCGACTTAGAGTGCAACAAACCGTTCGCCGAGTTTGCATTCGATTTTTTCAACGGTTCATTGTATCCAGTCGCCATTGAGATGAAGCTTGATTGGTATGTCAGGTTTAGCGACGGTGTCACTGTTATCGATCTTCAGGACCGGCCGGAGAGTATAAAGAAAAAGAGCTTTCACAATACGCGAGCGGAACATGACAGGTATGTGGGAGGTGAATTTATCATTCTGCAGAAGTTAAGCGGTGCAGACGTTGACTTCATGTCAAGCAAGCGATCGCGGGATGGGGGGCTTTTTTATTTTTGATTATTTGACCCGCCTAAAGGCTATCCGACTCTGTGCCTGGGTCTGTTATGCTTTTTGATAGCGGAAGCGTTCAGGCTATCAACTAGAAGACCCGCAAGGCTCTAATTGAGACGCTTAAACAAATGCCGAACTTCCAGACTCAAGAATCTTCCTCAAACTAGCACTATTGGAACCCTTGCGGAGGACTTGGCAGCCAGCATCCTTAGACGCTTCGTCTAGATTCTCAGAAACAGAGCCAGCGGGCCATTTTTCTTTGGTCTCAATAGACTCGAAATGGATCGGAAACTCATTGAATTCCTTTGCTTCTTTCTGGAGTTTTCTAATCTGGTCGGACAGAGTGATAAGAATATCGGCCTTGTTCGGTTGTGTCATTGGAATTCCTCACTTTTTTGGTTTACCTAAAAACTCTTCCATCAATTTAGGGAGAGGGTTTCCTGAGTTCTGCGGCACGCCGTTTCACCCGCATACTTCAAGCGCTCTCAAATGCTATCAAGCGAGTTCCGGCGTAAAGCTGAAAATCAAACTGTTAACCGTGTCCATGAGATGCTTCATAGCCCAAAGAACTGGCTTGGGCTCGAATACGCCCGGCTCGCTGATGGCTACATCAAAGTTGATCTGCATGTTTTTATATTCTTCCGGCTTGCAGGTAACGAATGGCTTGCCGATCTCCAGCATCTCCCCGAAATTCGGAGCGGCGAAAGCGGGCCAACGGAAGCCCCGTTGCCAATTTCCCTCCATGGGAATGTTGATAGACTCGACTCGGTGGACGGTTGTGAGCAGGCCATGGTGCTTATCGGCAATGTCCAATTTATGGAGTACCCAGAGATTGTGTCCCTTCCCGTCTTTATACGGTTGGGTACGCCTGATTTTATCCTTCGCAGCGTTGCTCATTCCCTCTACTTTTCGACTAAAAGAGGGTTCGTCGATTTTGTCTCCGCGAAAGATAGGGAACATGACTTGGTCACTCACGGGCTTCCCAGCGGCCTGCACGAGATGGCAAGCAAGATGATCGAGCGCACTCCTCAGACTGTGGAGCATGTCTCCGGCCATTAACGCGATGCTAGGGTCAATCTCGTTGAGGCTTGTGGGGAAGAAGACGGAAAGACCCTCATGGCCCGGCTTAGAGTCAGGCTCGGAGCCGATGGTGTAAGCTTCACCTTCGATGAAGCTCTTGAAAAAACCATTCTTGACGGTTTTAAGATTCTCGAAATGTGTCTCGGCCCGTTCGACTTTTCTTCGGATGAGCGCAAGTCTTTCATCAGCAGTCATTGATTAACTTTGTCCTTCCGTTCGCCTAGTAGTTTCCCATTATTGATTTTGCTTCCGTTCCAATAATGGCACGTAGTATACTCCTCTCTGTAACGCCTGTCAGTAGATAGATTCTTGGTTTATTGGCAGATTGAGGCCGATAGGCATTTCAGATGATTAATAGACTGAGACCGCGACCGCAGAGGTTAGGCGAATTGATTGACCTGGTGAATTGCCTCCCATTGCCTAACACCAACGAGATTCATTTGCTAAACCCCGTGAGGATTGAAGCTGACCTGGCAGGCAATTTTGATGCGTCGCGCGCCGTTAAGTTAGTTGCGCAACGGTTGCGGCGTCTGGGTTTACCGAGAGCACTAGGTGATCTCCTACGCGCGAGAAGCACAGATGTTTGGGCAAAGGACATTGAGGCGTGGCGGCGCTGGCTCGGTCTCTATACCGCTCACACGTCTCTATACGCCATTCCTGAGGTCGTTCGGGAACAACAAGCCGGTTCGAAGGTTAGAGGATGGGCGGTGAACTTGCCCTCCTTCGGACTAGACTCGGGTTTCAGATTCTTTCACGTCGAAGCGGACGGATTCCTACGAGAGGAGGAGGATCTCTTTTCGCGGATTGTAGCGACGGAAGACATCGAAGCCCGTCGTATTAAGGTCTGCCCCGAATGTAACCGGGTTTTTTGGGCTGGAAGGATTACTATGCTGGCCTGCCCGCCTCCGTCTACATGTGCTAACAATCTCAGGGTCAAGCGGTCTCGAATAGAGAGAGCCTTGCGAGAGGCGCGCAGAGAAGGAAAGCTGAAAGCAGGTTGACTTTGTAGGTCTGGTAGGTAGGTCTTTCTAAGTCTGCCTTTGTTGGGTCTTAAACCCGAAACCGAGGTCAGGCCTCGATTCTGCGATTTTCAGTAATCAGAAATCAGCATAATCCGTGCCATAGATTTGAGTCAGCAACACAGATTTGGCCCACTACCGTCTCATTATTCGTTGGTCAGACACGCGCTGTCGTTGTGGCTGATCCAACCGATGCCGTTTGCGCAACCCGACTCTACAATGTTGTCCCAGTGAATTTGTACGGCGTGGATATTATTGGCGAGAACGGTGCCGTAATCGATTGGCGGCTCAGACGGATCGGCAGAGAGGTCAAGGTAGCCGACCCGATCGTCTTTCTTAAGTTTGCGGGTTTCTTGCGGCGTCATGGGTTATGCGGCGAGTTGTGTGATAACCGGGATTGACGGGATTGAACCGGAGAGGGACGGTGCGATCTCGGTGATGTCGATGACATCGTAACGGATCGTGACTGAGGTCTCGCAAAGGCGAAAGATCCGCTTGGGCGGACAGTCTTTGTTGCTGGCTAGATCGCAACGCAGGAGATCTTCGCGATCGTAGCCATGCAGCGAGTTATCGTGCAATTGGACGAGATAGCGAGTTGGTTTCATTGTTGGCTCTCAATGTAAGGTATTGCGATTTTGTAAACGTCCTCGATCGTTTTGAACTCCCAAACAAGATCGATCTTCAGGCATTTCGAGGTCGAACTCTTTCTCGATTAGCGCCGTGATGTAATGGCTGGTCCATTCTTCATCGTAACCGGGAAACGAACTCAACAACGCTTGCGGTTGCAGTTCTTCATCGCGTTCAATCTCGAGTTCGGCGATCAGAATCTCGTCGATTCACTCCTTGAACTTCGAGCGCGATTTTGGAGTCTTTCGTTTTGGCAGTGTAGTGACTTGGGCGCAACCTTTCCTAGAAGTCCTTATTCGGTCGCCGCTGCTTAGTTTCAGTGTCTTTAACGGCCTGTGTTTGTTTGCGTGGCGAGTTGTGGTTCGTGCGTTCATTCGCGGTTGCCGGCGAACGAAGTACGACGGTAACGGTCAACAGTTGTTGGGAGACGGTAGGTATTGTGAAACGTTGGGGCCGGTGAAATTCTTTCGGCGGTTGGCCGTGGCCACGCGGCCAGAGTTTTCACGCGAACGCAAGAGAACCTTGACCATTTAATGTTGCATGGTGCTTGAATAACTCGGTCTCTCGCGTTCTGGTAGTAGAGCTTGTGCGAGGACCGGCGGGGATGAGATTGCGAGTCGCTTTAATTATTTTTTCAAAGAAACTGACGATGACTCCTTGTCCTAGAATTTCCCCCGACAAAGTTTTTGACTTCGGATCGAGCTTATAGGCGTCGGGCTCAAGTCCGTGCAGTCTCATCGTTTCTGAAATAGTAAACAATCGCCAGGTGTTTTCTCGGGAAGGATGGCGAAGTACGGGCTGGTCACCTCTGATCGCTTGGTATCTTTTCGTGAGCGCGGGAACGCTCGTCGCGTTTTCATTGAGTTGAGGCGCTGCAAAGCCGTTACCCTTCTCGGTCTGCGTGGCCCAGTGCTTTACGAGCCATTCTTTATCTTCAGCGGTGAAGTACAGATGCTCGACGTCTTCGGCTCGGTCGAGAATGTCTGCGACCGTTTTTGTACACGCGCTTGTTTCGGGCCAGGTAAAGTTCTCGGCCGTATGAGCGACGATCACAGTGCGGCGTCGCCCGGACAACTCTCCGTAATGGCGAGGATCGAGAACGGCCGCTTCAACAGTGTATCCAGCTCGTTCTAGGAAATGACACATCATGAACCCAGCGGCGCTGGTTAGATAGGTCGGGGCTTGTTCGATAATGACGGTTGCCGGATTTAGGGCGCGGACCAACAAGCAACTCCAGACGGTCAAGTCGGAGAGAGCATGAGCTTCGGGCGGAAGGTTGCGATCTCTTTTGCCGTTTCGATCTGACCGGCGCGCAACGCTGTGCCCTTCACATGGAATTCCCAGCGTCAATAGTTCAACGGGTGGCAAGCTCTCGAACGGAACGTCCTCGATACTCATGTTGCGCATCTGCGCTTGGGCATGATTGAGTTCGAAGATTTCGGCGTAGCGTTCGTTCACTTCAATGGCGAATGCCGGGTCATATCCGGCGCGCCGTGCTGCCTCACTTAACAGTCCACCTCCGGAGAAGCAACTGCCCTCACGTCCGTTTCGGCAGCGGGTAGCTCTGAGACGTTCGGTCTGTGTAGGTGTTAGGACTATTCGTCCGGGTTCGACCAAGACCTGAAGTACGGCTATTGGGCCAAAGCTATCTGCCAGGGCGGTGCTATTGAGGTCTAGTACGGGGACTGGTTGATCGTTTCGAGCTTTGCTCGATACGACACGCGCGCCTTCAGGAGCGAGCGTGATTTCAACTCTCTGTTTAGAGAAGTGAACTTGAATGCGAGACGCCGGCATGAAACCGGCTTTTAAGAGGTAGAGGCCTTCGAGCCAGACTCGGGGGGCATCCTTGTTACGGCCGATCTTGGTGGTTGAAAACCGTGGAAAGACATTCATGGTGCGAACCTGTTTGAATCTAATTCGGGGTTTGAATCGCGCGTAGGTAATCTGTTAGAAGTTTGTCTAGGCGGTCCACGTAAGGTTCGACGATTTGCTTAAGGGGTTTCCCGGTTTTGGCAGGCTTTGCTCTGCGGAGCCTGGTGGCAGATGGGTCTGATCGCTGTGGGTAGACTTGCCTCGGACGGGATTGTGCTGCGGTATTCGATGTTGCAAGGGACAGACTGAGGGCGAGAAGAATTAGAGCAAAGGTGAGCGAAGGCGTTTTGTGTGACATAGCACTGATTATTAGCCGCTTGATTCCCCTGGGGCGTGGTTGCACGCCAACCGAAGTTTCGGAATAGAAAGACTGCGGTGCTTGTGTGACCAGCGAGGACCGCTTTCCCTCGATAGGGAAATAAACATGCGCTGCACAGGTGAGAAACCATGCAGCGCGTTTCTGTTTTTTAGATGTAGTCAACGGGAAGGGTTTTGGGGAGGTCGAATTCCTTGAGACAAGCGCGGCATTCGAGCCGATCGTTCTTTTCCGGATCTTCGTCGTATTTGTCAGAGAGTCCTTCCACGATTAGCGTTCGCGGCTGGCCTTTTTTTGCCGGCCGGACTCGTACAATTTCGCGCCAGATGGTCGTGTCGCTCAGAAGTCGAAATGTGCCGCCGTGTTCGGATGGTTCTTTGCCATCGTATTCGCAGTGCGGGCATTGGAGTTTGAAGGCTTGCGGTCTTGGTTGGATGATCTGGCCGTCTCTGATTGTGATCTCAACTTGATCGTCGCTCTCTTCTTCGCGCACGTCGCAGGTGTAAGGACCTTCCCGATCGTCTCCGCGTTCAAACTCGAGAATTGTAAGCCCGCCTCGGTGGAGCATCTCGCTGATAGTGTCTTCGGCGTCGCTTGCGCTTTCGGCGAATACGCGGACGGAAGCGTATTCGGAGAGATCGTTTGCAACTCCGACGATAAAAGGCGTCTGATTCGGTTGGCGGCGTTTGCGAGTTGGTTTGGCCATGGTGTTTATAGTGCGGGCCGCTTCTTTCCAGCTCAGTCAATCATTGCTGATCGGAGCCGGTGTTTGAATCGAGAGTGCAGCCAGGGTGGTAGCCAATCTATTATCAATCGAGGATGGTTGAGTTGGCGGGAAGCTCGATACGTTTCGATTTGCCACTCGTGTTCATATTTTCGCCCGTGAGTTGCACGGGGCTTTAGCGTCCCAGGAAAGCCGTCAATTCGGCGGTTGATGCGATCATGCAGTCCGCGGCGAAATTCGCGTAGGACTTCCTTTCGTGATTCTGGATACCAATTGAAGCCGTTTTGAAAGGTTGAGTCCTCGGGCGCGGCAAGGACTGTCTTCCAGGCGGCGACATAAGAGCCCAAAGTCACCGTGCGGTTCTCAGGCAAGTGAACGACGCGTTGCATGTATTTAATTGGTCTGCGATTTGAAGAGTTCGCCGGCTGGAGAGCTCCCTGCTTTTCCAGGTCTGAATATGATTGGTGGGCCAACGAGCACGTGCGGTTTGCCGGCGCTTATGACTTGCATTCCGTGATAGAAGCCAAGAGGGTCATTGCGCGCGGTGTCTCCCGAGTAGGTGCAGTCGGTGTCTTTTGGATTGTTAATAACTTTGTCGGCGTAAGTGAGTATTTCACCGGCGAAATCAGCTGAAGCGACTAATTGATAAGCGGAGACGCTATCAGGAAGCGGGCCGCTGCCTGTGGAAACATAGCGGCCTTTTTCAAATTGAAAGGGTCTGCGCACAGTGCTTCTTGGATTCGAGATCATATCTCCTGAATAGGAAGCATTGATGTCTCCGTTCTTGCGGCATGATTCGTAGTTATGCTCGATCCGAGCAGGTTCTACGTAAATTACTCTGCGATCGGCGCGGTTCTCCTCTTGATGGATTTCTTCGGTGCCGATCGGCGGGCGACTTTCGATCTCTTCCTGTCGTCTTCGGTCGCGTTCCTCATGCTCGCGAATTGTTGGCGATGATCCGGTCTCGTGCCATTCCTTCAACTCTTCGAAACGGGCAAGGACATCGGGCGGTACGGTTTCTCCGGCTTTGAGTGCGAGGAAGACGGCGGCTTCCTGGCCTGATAGCCAGTCCTGAAAAGGATTGTCTCGGCCAGACACGCTCGGCTGCTTGTGATAGAGGATTGTTTCTTCCCAGGCCTCGTATTCTTCTTCGGACATTTCCCACGGGCGTTTGTTGGGGTCTAGTTGGACGCGGTGTAAGACTTCGGGGGCAACGTCGTAGAAGCTGAGTTGGAACGAAGCATTCATGACTCGTTAATAGAGTTTGAGTCGCACTTTCTCGCCGGCAGCGGATTTCACGGTAATTTCCGCGGGACTCGGCGCGCCGGCTTGGTTGGAGTCTGGTTGGTAAAGCTTTCGTGCGCTAACGAATCGCTTGCCGATTTTATAGTGGTAAGTGATTGAGACGATCGGGGCTGCCTGGTCTTTGAAGAATCGGCTGACCTGGTAAAGAGTGAAATCGCGCGGAACGCAATTGCCTATGATCGCGCGAATGATGTCTTGGATCGAGTTTTGGTACGATTCCTGTTGTGGATCGTAATCCCGTTCGTCGTCCGGACTGAATGCCGCCCAAACCTGATTATGCAGGAAGTCGATCGGGCTGGCGGCCGTGCCGACAATGAAATCGATGTCGTTGGCATCGTAGTTACTCGTGTCGTTGAAAGTGAAAACAGGCCCCTTTGTAATTTGAAGCCACTCTGTTGGAGGGTTATCGCCATAAGAGATTGCGTAGTGGCCTGGTTGATAGAACCAATCGTGTTGAGGCTCGCCTTCAGGTTTCCACCATAGCGTTCCTATTGAAAGTCGATTCTCGTCGCCTTGTCGAAGCACATAAGCGGGCCCGGTCTCGGAGAGGAATGAGCGCAGTCCGTATTCAGCGTCGACAGCGCCGCCCTTGAGATGAACGGACACTTGTTCGTTTAACAGAAGCGGCAGTTCATCGTATGCAAAGATCTCGTTGATGCTCCGGTTGTTAAAGTCGTAGTCTGACGTTGAATTAAAGTCTTCGAGGGAGTTCGGGTTTTCGCTTGTCTGGATTGACTCGGCGACGATGTAAGGACAGTTTGCAAGTGAATACGAGGCGTCGAGTTTGTAACAGGCTTCAACGTGTGCAGCCTTGATGCGTGCGCGGTTTTTCGGGTCAAAGACGAAGGCCAAGATTTCGGACTTGATGAAGGCGAGTAACTCATTGTAAGCGGCGTCTTGGATGATGCCGGCGCGCGACGGCGATAACGGGTTTACCGGCCGTCCGGTCGTCACCTGCAGGTGGAAATCGAAGTAGTTGCCAAGTCCGCGTTGCAGGATAAGCTGACCGTACCAAAGTACACTCGAGCGAAGCGCGGTTTCATTGTATCCAATTTCAAGTTTGTTTCCTTTGTAGGTCGTTGAGATCAATCGGTCGTTCAGTCGGGCCCATGCGGGTAATGTTGTTCTGACTTTTTGAGAGTTGAGAGTTATTTTGAGGATGCCGTAATAGCCTTGGGCCGGGCTTGCGCTCTTGTATATCTGGTCGGTGAAATTGTAAATCTGATCTTTCGGCGTGAGCGAATCGTGAAGGGCTTTGACGAGCTCAGGAGAACATAAGACGGAAATTCGGAGGCCTGTTACGGGCTGGTCGAGAGTAACCATCCGTTCAAACCATACTGAATAGTAACCAGGGTCGGTCCACCAAAGTTTCGTATCGATAGTGAGTTCCAGGGAGCCGGAGCTGAACGTCACTTCGGTAATTTGATCGTGGGTTAAAAGGCTTACGATGCCTAAGCCCATCGGGTCCTGGTCTTCGATTGTCTCGTTATCGAAGTTAGACTCAGCGAGTTTTAGCAGGGTGTGGAACCCGTCAATGCCGTTCAGTAAACCGTGACCGTTATCCTGGATGGTAAAGCCGTTCTCGGTTGTGGTTATGTCGACAGTCGTTGATCCACTGCGCTGCGAGTTTTGAAAAAGCTCTGCAACGACCTCATCAATGCGGTTATGGAAAAGGCGTTTGATGCTGGAGCGAATCCGATCAGGATTAACCAGGACACTGAGATTGGAGGCGTGGTCAGGGGCGGATGATTGTGGATTGTTTGTCATGGTACGAATGTCGAAAGACGAAACGAGCGTTTGATAGTTTGGGTTAAGACTGCGAACTGCGGGTGAAAACATTGGTTACTGGCCGCTTGTATTTGGCAAGTGATCGTCGTGGTTGTTCTCCCTGCTGTAGCCGGCCGGTTGCATTCTGGTAAAGAGAAATAAAGCTTTTCCGTAGGAGACTTCTGCTCGCGCCTGATCTCGCGGGATCCTGCAGCGGCTCTCGGAAGCTCGTAGCACTGTGTTGCTGTAGTTGAGAAACTGTTTGATGTGCTCAAGAGCGAGAGTATTGCCGTGCAGTGCTGCGCGAATGCGTTGTTGCCCTGCCTCGGTCGTGCGTCCGTCTCGGGAAAGTTCTATTTCGATCGGCGGTGTCATGGGTTAGTAGTTAGTTATTGGTCGCGCCGCGCTGATCGTTGACGGCGGGCTGGTATCGGTAGACTTTGAAGAGGGCCAGGGCGTGTACTGCGTGGTGCATTCTGGCGACGTTGTTTGAGAAGAACCAGACTCGGCCAAGGCGAGTCTCGGTTGTTTCCTCAATCTGTTCTATTGGCAGCGAATCGTCGAGGCTTCCAGAGAAATCGCAGAATCCGTTAGGGCTGAAGTAGAAGCTGCTGTCGTTGTTCTGGCGGATTGTGGTTTGGAGACTGTCGGTCCAGTCGTGTGTGAATCTCCGGGTTGAGCAGTCTGGCATGATGACGAAATCTCCAACGCGTGGGCCTTCGCGTTGATTGAGTTTGTGGATTCTTTCGGCGAGCAAGGCGTAGTCGCGCTCGGAGTGCTGTTCGGCGGTCTCTGGTTGGTAGAAGGATTGATTCAGGGCGCGGAATTCGTTGAGAGTCATTGTGGAGGTTGTGTTCATGGCTGAGTTTGGTGCTGGTGTCAAAGGTGTCCTGACCGCCTTTTATTAGCTGATTCAGTAAGCATCGGGGCGGCAACTTGGGCAGATGCCGTAGCCGTTATCTTGATCGAACCGGCGTTGTTTTTCGTAAGTGCTTTCGAAACTTTCTCCGCAGCATCCGCACTCGAAATCAGCGAGCGTATCGCCACCTTTGCCGTCAAGGGGGAGAGAGACATCAGAGCGCATGAGGAAGTCAGTGGTTTCGCAGTTCTCGAAGTAGGTACTAAGTTGATGGGCGTTATCGCACCATCCGGCCGTGATGCTTTCAATCTGGACTGAGCGATCCATGTCGATGACTGCCACTTCGAGCCACGGGTTATTGCAATGATTGTCTGCGACCACTGCGAGTCGGCGCCCGTTTGGAGCAGTCCAAATCAGAGCCTCAAAGTCGCGCACAGTATGTTCCTTGATCAACTGCGCAGCGATCGCAGCGGTTTCCACTGGTTTGGACGTGTGCATTGTGGTTTCAAAGTACATCGGAGCTTGTTTCCTTCTTTCTCGCTTAATGCGGTGCGGTGGCCACGTATCGTCGGGTAGGCAGTCTCCCGCGAGGGTGGTTATCCGAATAGCGATTGTTGGTGCTGCGGTAGCTCTGGTGGAAGTAAAGTTGCGGGCTCACGGGTCTGCAGATCGAAGTTGTTGTCTACTCCGATCGTTTCGAATGTCGGTGATGGTTTTGAGTCTGGCGGTTGTAAGTTGACGAACGCTGGACCGTGCGGAAGAGTTCCGGCGCGTACCTCGATGCAAGAGAGACAGGTAATTAAAGCTCCGCAGTCGCGGCAAACAAAGTCGCGATGTTCGTGTTCGTGGGTCATGGGGCGCGCCAGCGAATTCAGATAGTGACGTCGGAGTTGTGCCAGTCAGACGCTTCCTGTACTTCCTCTTTGTCTGCTTTGCCTTTGCTGTGGTTGGGGTCAAAGCAAGCGGCGGCTTCTCCTTGGGTCAACCGATAGCCGTTTCCGCTGAACTGGCGATAGAAGGTGTAGAGCCCGTTTCTGTATCCGGCAAAGACGTAGTAATCGCCGGTCTGCGTGCTGTTGTAGCCGTGGCCTTGCTTGAAGCGAAGAGCTTGCTTGGGAAGAAGGCTCCGGAGCGTCTCGCCGGCGAGGGAGGTTATTTCATCAAGAGCTACTCCCATGACTTCTGGATCGCTGTTCGAGTTAGCGGGCCAGTGCGCAATTCGTTCGAGGATTTCCAGTGGGTCTGGTTGAGCACCGGAAACGTTGCCGATAATGTGTCCCGCCTCACAGAAGATGATTGTGTTGTCCTCTGCGCAGAGTTCGATGATATCGGCCTCTGATTCTGGTTGCGGCCCGCCATCGTAGTCGACAACTAATCCATCTTCGAGCGAGACTCCGAAGAGGCTGAGTCTGACGATCGCGTTTAGAAGTCCGGCGCCGCACTGCGGACAGGCGGTCACGATCGGGGAGGCGGCTTGTTTTCCAGTGCTCATGGTCAACTCCTAAGACTCTTGGGACGCGGGTTTGTAGCGATAGACCCTGAAGGGAACCTTGGCTCGAACGCCGTTATGGGCCTTTGCGTGATCATTGGAAAAGAACCAGACCGTGCCGAGGCGCTGCTCGTCCGTTTCCTCGAGCTCGTTTAGTGGCAATGGATCATCGAGTGCGCCTGAGAAATCACAGTGGCCTGACCTCGTGAAGTAGAAGCTGGCGTCCTTGATGGTGGGACACGTAGTTTGGAGTCCTCCTCCGACATCGGACCAGTCATAGGTAAATCGTCGCTCGGAGTTGTCAGGGTAAATTACAAAGTCACCGATGCGAGGTGGTCCCTGACGTTCATTCAGTTTCTTAATGCGCGCGGTGAGGATATCGAAGTCTCGTTCGACGTCTTTATCGGAGCGATGGAAGTTGGGATTTAGCTCTCGGAATTCCTTCAGGGTCATAGACAGAGTGTGAGGGCGCTTGAAGGCGCGGCTGTTAACGATGCGATCGGCGATCTCGTCCGGCTGGAGCGAAATTAGATCGTTGAAGGTGAAATAGCGCTTTCCAAGCCGTGCGTAGATCGCTGTAACGTTTCCATAGAAACGCTCGGACATTTTGAAAGACTCGACGCCTTTAGCGTTCTTCCAACAGACAGGCGGCAATACCTCGAGTGCGTAGATGTATTGAGCTTCGGTGATCTCCTGCGGTTCTGTCTTGCAGGAATTCTCAGCGGCGCGATAAATGTTTTCCCACTCGCCGATTTCTGCGTCCGGGTATCTGATACGAACCTGAGCGAGAGTTTCGTTTTTGATTGTCGATCGGTAGACACCGTCGGAGTCGAGTTCGGCGGTATCAATGATCGTGCGGCTGCCTGGTACGTGGAAACAAGGCTCTTTGAATTCTGGAGGCGTGGTCTGTGATGTTGGATTCACGGTCAAGCGGTCTCCTGGATTGTCGCTTAGTTCGACGCGTAATAACCGCTTGATCTTTTTGAATTCGTTGACTGGAAACGGCGGTCCAGTTAGATAACCGGCAAGGTTTCAGTGGAGTGCGGCGGGCATGCCGATGCCGGCGCATACATGCCAGGCGGCTACGCGCCTTTAGTGCGAACGGTGGTGTCAGAGTTGAAGACGTGATCGTTAGCGCAGTAGACGGTTGTGTTCTGGAGATCGCAGAGCTCGAGAATGTCATCCTCGTTTTCGGGCTGCGGCCCGCCGTCATATTTGATAAGGAGTCCGGCGCTATTTACTTCCACTCCGTAGAGATAGATCTTGAGTGCGGCCTGTAGTTCGGCGCCGCATTCCGGGCAGGCAGTAAACACTCGGTCATCTTGAATCTGCTGCGCTGCGCTGTTAGCGGATGGAAGAGCTCCGGTTGAGACGAGTCCGCGCTTGAGCAGTCGTTGTGGTCGTTGGCTTTTTCTCATAGCTAATGGATTTCGTACCGAGTTGGGTTGCGCCGCGTGCGCCCCGCAGCCTCTCCGTTCTTTAGCACAGGTCGCTGGTCTACTACCCGCTCTGTTTTGGGCGACGCTGAAAGTGGAATGGGTACTGGATTAGAAGACGCGGCGAGAACGCTGCCTTTACATTGTAGACCTGCAGAAATACGATGCTGCATGGCTTTGCCTAAAAAGTCCCGTTTGCCAAAAAGTCGGAATCTTGCCCAAAAACCCGGTCGGGTATTGTCACTGACGCGGGTAGTGATATTGTTGCGGTATGGCCGACGATCCTCCATTCGATCTTTCAAAGTTCGATCCTTCGACTCTCGATCTCTCACACCTTCACCCGGCAGAGCAGAATCGAATCAAGGCGCGTCAATACGAATCTTGGGAACTTTCCTTATTGCTCCAAAGGCAAAACCCGTGGACAAAATCCGGCAAGCCTAAACCACTACCAACGGAGGATGATAGGCCCGATGATTCTGTTTTTAGCAAACAGCCTATGGTCTTTCCTCCATCGCCTCCGCCCAGCGGGCCATCAGGGCTTGGAGTGGATTATCCAGAATGGTCACAGCCCGAATCCCCGCCAGATTCGGAGCCGCTTGAGTTGACGGCTACTAAGAAGCGAAAGGCTCCTACGGACGACGGCAAGAGTCCTATTGAGGGCTTCCTTGAAACGCAAAAGAATGCTCCTCCTGAATCTGACGAGGATCGGCGATTGCGAAAGGAGGAGGAATTGCAAAGCCGCAAAGAAAGCCTCCAATGGCGGCAAGAGATCGAACAGAGGCATCGCGCGTGGGGAGATGGAACCGATATTAAGGGCGGCGGTTCACACGTCAACGAACATCCTCCTGGCGGCGTCGAGTCGCCGCGTGCCAAACAAACAGGACTTATCGCCAAGTTTCGCGCCGCGTCAAAGGTCGGAACTATTTACATATCTGATTGGGTGGTGCTGGGACTTATTGTGGCGGCGGCGCTTGGTTTTGGAGGTGTCGCTCTGAGTGAACGCCTATACACGCTAGCTGAGATTCTTTTTTTCTTTGGGATCGGCCTGTTTATTGCCAAGGCTATTTACGATCATCGAAATCATGAATTAAAGACACATTTGATGGTGTTCTTTATCGCTGTTGGGGGTGTGGCGTTTCTTTTATTAGTCGGGTGGGTCGAATGGGATCGGCGACACGAAAAACGTCTTGACGGTTCTTCGGCCAGTGCGTCAGTGCCAGAAGTCAAACAGCCAAGTGCCGACGCTCGACGCGATTCAATTTTTGGGGATCAGCCATATCCACCTATTCCTGACAACGAGACGTACCAACATCAACGCTTTCGCACGGAATGTCCTGATAAAAATCCGATCTGGAGTAAATACGATTTATCAGGGAAAGAATTCAAAGGCACCTACCAGATAGAAACTATATTGTGTGTACAAGGTGAGGTACGAGCTGTGGCGTTGTATATGTTCTTTCCGTCAGATGAACGAACTATTCCAGCAATTAATAGGATGTCTGATCAGTATGGAGCTATTCTGCTAAAATTTGCGGGTGATGGCTTGGTAGAATACCCGCCTAAACGTAATCCTGATCGGTACAAGGTGACATTTGCGGGTCGCATTTTTATCTATACGGAAGACGATATGTCCGATGAACAAGCTGTATCGTTGTCAGGGATATTCTCTAGGAAAGGCGCCGCTATGACCATTGCAACTCCACCTGACGCGTCAGGTGTTATTCATGCTCATTAGTTCTCGGTATTCAAAAGGAGACTCACCATGATCCGAAGATTCATTCTTTCAATAGTTGTTATCGTGTTCGCGGTCGTTTGCGTAACCGCACAAAACCCGTGTTCAGACGGTACGGCCTACCGTGACTGCAAAGCCTGCGGAACTGCAAAAACAACAAGCACCCAGGCCCTTAACGTATTAAAGAACCGCGATGATAAGGCAGCGTCGCCAGAAACTATTACGGTTGCCGAAATCAGGAAGGCAAGCAACGATAAAAAATTCTCGCCGGACAAACAAGTTTCAGTGAAGGCTTTTGTTGCGAGCGTGGTTTCAGGCGGCAACAAAGAGACTTGCAATTGCGGACGCAACGATCTGCGCGACATACATATCAACATAGTCGCAAAGGCCAGCGAGGTCGGCGATCTAAGCAAGTATGTCATTGTCGAATTTACCCCGCGCTGGCAAAAGAATTTCGGCTTGAAAGACAGCAATTATCAAAAGATGCTGGCAGCCGTGCGGAAAGACATCCAAGGTAAGTGGATACAGTTTGACGGCTGGATGCTCTACGATTCTATGCACAAGAATGCGTCTAAGACGACTATGCCGAAGCAGCCTACATGTCCCGATGATGGTAAAGAACACCCAAAGTGCAATTGGCGCGCAACGCCGTGGGAAGTGCATCCCGTGACCGCCTACACTAAGGTTTCGGCTCCATAGGAATTTGACTGGCGCTCTCACAACAACTCGCCTAACGGTGAAATGCTTCAAACCCGCTAGTCTATGAAGGCGGCAGGCATTCGGCGTGAACTGCCGCCATTCATTTCCGCTTGATAAAATACGTTACTTGACCGCCTTGCTAATCTGTTTCTATGGAAACGGAAACGGTAGGACACGTCGCGCTACTGCCGGACGGCCAGCGCGTGAAGATCGAAATCATCCACGACGATGGCTATGCGACCGTCAGGCGCACGGGCGGGCAATGGTCAGGCGACATCGCTGTGTGTGCGATCTCCAAGCTTGAGCCTGACTTACTTGGCCTTCGGGAAGAACTTAATGTTAATTTCCCACGCCTTGACGCTGACTGACTGGACGAAGCTGCTCGGTTGGAAGAATTACAAGGATGGAGCGTGGGAGTCTGAAGTTGCCGCTTGGATTTTGATTGGATTTACTTCACGCGAGCCTACGCGAGAGCGCGCGCGCGCGGATGATGTCTGTCGTAGGAGTCGCGGATCCTTGAAGTGCTGACGCTCAAATAGATCTCTGTCACCGAAACGCTTGAGTGGCCCAGAAGCTGTTGGACAATTTCGGTCGGAACTCCGTTATTAAGGAGCGAAGTGGCGAACGTATGGCGGAGCGAGTGCGGGGTGACTCGAATTTGAGCGACGCCTGCGTAATCCGTGATTAGAGACCAGGCGAACTGTCGGGTTAAAGGCTGGCCTTGGTTTAAGAATACTTGTGACCTTGTAGGACGTCGTTGCGGGTGTTGCATGCGGATGTATCTTGTCAGCCATTCAGCGGCTTCCGCGGTAAACGGAACTTGTCTCTCCTTGCGGCCTTTTCCGAGGCACCGTAAGAGTCTTCGCTCGAGTGCGAGATCGCAGATTCGCAAGTTGATGGCTTCGGATATCCGTAGGCCAGCCGCGAGAAGGATTTCAAGTAGCGCGCGATCGCGGACTCCGGTTAGCTGACTCGTGTTTGGTACGTCTAACAAGCGTCGCGCTTCGTCTGGCGTTAAGACGTGCGGGAGAGGTCTGGACTTTTTCAGCGAAGGAATATCGATCGCGGGGTTGGATGGGATTTCGTTTTCCAAGAACAGGAATTCATAGAAGGTTCGAATCGTGGTTATTGCCCGGTTGATTGACACCGGGTTGAGGTTCGCTTTTGAAAGAGAGGCGATATGACGGCTGATATCGTGGCTGGTAAGGCCGCGGAGGATCAGAACATTTTGAGAAGCCCAAGTTTGGAGGCGGAGAAGGTCTGTTTCGTAGCTCAACAGGGTGTTACTAGACAGCCCGCGCTCAATGTCAAGATAAGCGACGTAGCGTTTAATCAAAGGTGAGACGTGCGGCATGGGATTAAAATGCGTATTGAGACGCGACTTCGGTTCGGCTGGCGGCAGACGCTTGAATGACATAGCCTCGCGAGTCGTAGACAGCGCCGCAGGGACAAGAATTAGCGTCCGAGTCGATGTCGATGGTTTGGCCGCAACAACAATTGATGTGCATCGGTGCAGGCTGGCCGATCGGTACGGTCGAGTCGCGTATAAGAGCTTGTTTGGTATACGCCATGGTTTGGTCCTGTGCTGGTCTTAGCCGCTTAATTCAATTCAGCCTTCTCAGAATCTGAGCGACCGGCCGCAAGGATTCGCTGAGCGGCGCCGAGAATCTTTTTTGCGCTCGCTTCAGGAATGGAGTCGGTCTTAAGCCACGATTGGATGTAACCCCGGCAGAATTCTGCGCCTTCAAAGCCGAGTGCTTCGCAACAGACTAACGCGACGCCTTCCGCTTCGACCTCACGAAGATTTCTGGGTGTCTGTTCGCTGTCGACAAAGGTATGCTCAAGCGTATGGCCCAGGACGACGTGGCCGGTCTCGTGTAGGAGAGTCTTGTTCGGCAGTTGAGCCACAGGATTGATCGCAATGTCGTGCCCGGTTGCATAACCTTGCTTGTTCCCGTCTGTATCGGTAAACGGGACTCTGGTGATCCCGAGATTGGCTAACGCGATCTCAGCGTTCCATTCTGGCGTTGCGGGTAACGGGAAATCCTCGCCGTGCGTTTGCGAAAGAACAAACCATCGCGGCTTGAAGACGAAAGAGGTGGCGAAAGTTTCGTCAGTCTCGATCTCGCCAGGCGCGAGGTCCTGTTTTGCAGAACGACGTTGGTAAGTAATTGGCATGCAGAGAGTCAACGCACGTTCGCCTTTCTTGACGAACCGATTGTGTCGTTGCCAGGCGCGAAAGGTTTTTATCGGTCCTGGTTGAATGCCGCGCAGTTGACATTGGATTAGCGCAAGCAATTGGTTTCCAATCGAATAGTCGTGGAACGCCGAATACGCCTCCATGATGCTGCCGGGTAGCGTGAGCGCTTGGTTAAGGGCCGAGCTGAAGGTAAGTTCTTGATTCATCTCTACTCTCTCTCGATTGTTTAAGCGAACAGCGACTGTTGCGATGGCGGTGTAATTGCCGGCGGTGGGATAACAATTGTTTCGCGAGGTTCCGGAGCAGCCTCTACCTGGTGCGGCTGCCGATGCGGGTCAATCGTTAATGCGGTATCCGCGCCGGAGTTAAGAAAAGCGGGGCCGCGGGGAAGTGTGGCGGCGTGGATCTCGAGGCACGAAAGGCACGTTACGAGTTCGCCGCATTCAGGGCAGCGAAAGTCACGATGTTCGTGCATCGGCATTGGATTTATTCGGTGGCCTTAACGATGTGGCCTTGGGCGCAGATGATGGATGGTCCGGCCTGGTTTGCCGCTTCGATGAGATCCGCTTCAGCGGTCGGTCAGCCGTCGTAGCTGACGATCTCGCCTTGTTTTAATTGCACGTCGTACAGAGTTATCGTGACGGTAGCGTTGAGGCAGCTACCGCATTCAGGGCAAGTGTTCATATCGCGTTACTCCCTGCTGCGCATTCAGCATTCAGAGAAACGTCAACCGCCTTGTTTTGATATGCGGCGGGCAAGGGTTGCCCACGCATGTCAAATCAGACACTTCGGCGCGTCAATGCTGGGGATTGTTTTCGGAGTGTTCGGTTGTTTGTGCTGAGGACGGGGGCCATGCGGCCAGAGCCGGTTAATTATGGTGTGCCGTTCCTCCGGAGTCCGTCTCGCTCGACTTTCGGCTTGAGGAAGAGGTCAGATAAGGCGTAATGAAATTGATGAACACAAACCCGCCTGCTGGCTTTTTTAAGTCGCCTGAGATGCCGGCTTGATAGGCTTCGGTTAGATAATCGTGCGAGGTAAAGATCAGTACCGGCGTCTGCGGATAGAGTTCCTTTGCTTTCTTAATAACGGACAGTTCCGGTTCGGGCGCCTCGCCCTGAGATGATTTGGAGACGTCTCCGACGAGGATAATGTCGAACGGCTCTTCGGATGAAAGCGCTTCTAAGGCTGCGGCGGCTGAAGCAACTTGTACGACGTAGCAGTTGAGTGATTGCAACGCAAGGCCGTGCGATGCCTGGACTAAATCTGAAGCTTCGGCGTACAGCACGCGCTTCTGACGTTGTTCGTTAGTCATTAGTAGCGGGCTCAGGCTGTGGTGACTGTTTTAGTGCTAATCCAGATTTGGCGCACAGCGGCCTCAGAAAGCGCGCGGATTGTACCAGCTTTGGATTGGCATAGGAAAGCGGCGTACATTTGAAAATAGAAGCAGGGAAGTCGGGGGCTACTTCCCCTGTCAGTGAGAGTGACGAGTTTCCACCCCGCAAGCCGCCGCTCTCTAAACGGGAGCATGGTTTCAGCAATTCCCCTGTTGCCTTACTCCACTGTACTCCCGTATTCTGTGCCTACCTGAAAGATATGCTTACTAACGTGCGAGGTTCTACTGGTTGACGACTCGCGCCCGAACCAAACGGGCGCACCGGACATCCTCAAAATCGGCGCACAGTATATATACAAACGGGAACAGCCGCAAGGGTAAACCGCCACGCGAGAGGCCAAAACGCTTACACCGGAAATTATTGGCTATTCGGAAAAGGCTGGGAGCGAGTCAAACAGAGATGGCGAAGCTTCTGAATCTGAAGAAAGCCTACACGGTTATATCGGCCTATGAACACGGAACACGAGAACCAAACTTACTGACCTTGCTGCGCTACGCGCGGCTGGTAAAGGTGAATGTCGAGGCTCTGATTGATGACGAGATGGATTTACCCCGGAAATAGTCTAGGTGTTGACGTGTCAACGTGAGTGCGCGAGACTCTCAATCGATCTGAGCGCGCACCGTCAAGAGAGTAGTCGCTCCTACTATCACACTCTGTCCCGCCCACTCGCCTGTGAGCCGCCGTGCCGAAGTCATTCCAGCGTCAAGGACTTCCTCGACCTTTACCTTTTCGCCGTCAGGAAGATATTAGGACACCTACCGAGCGTTATTTAATCCATTGCCGGGCTATCTTAGGCTCGACTACGACGGGAACGTTATGGAGGTAGTCCTCGCCAGCTCCAACCATTTGCTTGCAGGCGCGATCGGCGATTTCCGGAGCGTTGGTATCGTCGCATTCAATAACAATTTCATCGTGAATGATGTTGACGATTTTCGCGGTAGTATCGCGTAAATCATCGTGCAGTCGTCGCAGAGCGCGTTTGAGTATGTCGGCGCCCGTGCCCTGAATTGGCGAATTACGGCCGCGTCTCCGGACTTCAGAAACGGCCTGTCTGTCGTGCGGATCAAAGCGGAAGCGAATCAGTCTGCCGGAGCCGGTTCGGGTGCAGCGTTGGTTTACGGCGCGGTTGGAAGCCTCGCGGAGGTAATCGTCGAGTTTACGGTAGGTGGTGAAATATTTTCTTAATTTTTCCTCCGCGACGTTTAAGGAAACTCCGGTCATGCGCGCGAAGCGCGCCGCGCCGATTCCGTAAACAACTCCAAAGTTGAGTCGCTTGGCGAAGTCGCGTTGGTCTTTGGTAACGTCGTCGATTGAAACCGAGAACACTTGCGATGCGGTAACTCGGTGAAGGTCGCTCCCTGATTGAAAGGCATCGATGAACTTCTCATCGCCTGAAAATTCCGCGAGGATGCGGAGTTCGATTTGTGAGTAGTCCGCTAGAACAAGGGAACGTCCAGCGGGAGCGTCAAAACATTGTCGATACTCCTCGGCTGTAGGGACCTGCTGAACGTTGGGAGTGGAACAACTCATACGGCCGGTCGGGGCTCCTATCTGGGCAAAGTCGGGAAAGACTCTATGATTGCTATCGAGTAAATCGAGCCACGATTTGCCGAATGACGCGACTGAGGTTTGGACTGCGCGATACTCGAGTAATTTAGCGACGACCGGATAATCGTCTTTCAGAGGCAAAAGGACTGCTTCACGCGTTGCATTCTCGATTGGAACACCCATCTGTCTGAGGGCTGCGGCGACTTCCGGGTGTGAATTTAAGTTAATGTCACATTGGCCAAAGAGATTTGTTTGTAAAGCGCCGGCGGCAAGCATTTCTTGCAATTCATCGGTGAGTTGGGCGTGTAACTCAAGTGCGGCATTCGTCTGCTGCTCCCAGAGGTCCTTATTGAGATGTATCCCGGCAAGTTCAGCGAAACTCAGAGGCGTGATGCAATCAAACTCGAGCTTGGCTGCATCGATCAACCTGTCTTGTTGAAGAATCGGGATTAGCGCTTCTCTCAAGGGTAAGAGTATTTGAGCATCGCGCGCGGCGTACTGAAACTGACCTTCGCTGAGTTCGTGCTGCCAGTTGCTGGCCTGGAGAGTCTTGTCGAGAGTGATATTCAGATATTTCTTGGCAAGGGCTTCGAGGTTATGTTCGCCACTAAAGTCGGCGAGCTGCGCGGCTATTAAAGTGTCGAAGATAATTTGAAGCTCTATATCAAGGCAGTGCTTCAGCCACTTTTGTTCGAACTTTCCATGCTGGCAAACCACTCGTCGGCCAGGCTGTTCCAATAAACGTTTGAGCGGTGCGTAAGCGGCGCGATCGCGGATCTTCCTGACGTCAATAACGTAGGTGCGGTGGGGCGCGGCGAGTTGAATCAGTCGTAATTCTCCTAATCGCGGCTCAAGGTCGGTCGTCTCGCAGTCAAGACCGGCCGTCTCTGCTTGCTGTAACTCATGGCAAGCGTCGGCCAGCGATTGGGCGTCGCTGATTATTGTAAAAGGTTGGTCCATGGTGCGGACGGCGGCTCGACGACTCCGCGTGTTGTCTTCGGCGGGCGGAGTAAGAGCGAACCGCTGTCGAGGCGATTGTGTAATGGCCGCATTATTTGGCGCGGGGTCAGCCATTCATTCGGGAGGAGTGGGGATCAGAGCAAGTGGTTAGGCGACGTGTTCCTTTCCAGGCTTGTAAGCAGAAGTGAACGAGTTGTCGTCAATCCAATAAGACGTGTAACAGCGCCAGTCGCTTTTGGCGTTGTTAATAATCCGGACGGCATTGTCGGCAGCCTTCAAAATCTCTTGCTTCGCTTTGCGGTGGATTAAGCTGGTGAGTCGCACGAGTAGTCTTTTGTCCGAAGCCTCGCTCATGCAGTCGGGCGCGAATAAAAGGTCGGCGATCTCGTTGGTGAGCGACGGCGGTTCAGGGGTGGACGGGCTTTTCCTTTTGCGCGTTGTGCGCGGGTACTTCTCGCCGATAAGACTGCGAATGTAGGATTTCATCTGCTGGCGGCGCTCTACCCTTATTGTCTCGAGTTGGGCTTCGAGAAGGACGGCGCATTCGGCGTCGGACTTCTTTTCAGGTATTTGAACGGCGCGGCGAACGTATTGCGCGACTTCAGCGAAAGTCGCGGTCGCGACCGGAACGTCAAAGATGCGATAGGTGACGGTAAGCGCGGGATCAGCGGCAGTTTGAAACGCAAGGTTCAGCTCGTCGCCAAAGCAATAGCAATTGCCAAAGGAGCGACCGAGTTCGTCGTCGGTGGCGCCGAATAACAGTTCTCGTTCCCAGCGGCGATGATGGACGTTGCACATGCTTTGAAAAACCTGTTCAAGCAATTGTTCTCGTGGGAGCGAGGTTACTGAGGGTGGAAGCGGCGCTGGCTGCGGCGTTATTTCGATTTGAGGCTTGAGCGCCGGCGGCATGGTGTTAGGCGCGGCTGACGGGGCCTCTGTCTCGAATAGAAGACGGTTTTGGTCTGGCTGGGTGGTGGTCGATGTGTTTTGAGTCTCCATAGCTTAGAGGCGCAATGCGGCCTTGGGGAGAGATATGCAATTCTCCTGCCGAGGCTGCTGGCCGCTCGTATTCCGTTGACGATGCGTAAGTTAGTGGAGGCTAAGGAGCGGGTTGGATTTCGCGTGCAGACAATCGGTCGGCAAGTGGAGGTCGTCTAGTTAGTTGAACAGACTATTTTGATCGAGAGCTGACCATCGTTGTTCGAACCAGGGTATACCGTAGCGAGCACGGGCGGCGACGGTCGCGGGCGCAGTTACATAGAACTCCTCGCGCGCGGGAAAGGTGTCGTCACGCTCGCGCGCATAGGCGGTCTGAATAGCGTAGTCGTCGACGTGAAACGTTTTTGGTGTGAGAGCATATTGCTGAACGAGGTTTGGCAAAGAAGAGTCGACGATCTGGGTGCAGCGGTGGCCGTGTCCCTTTGAAGTCATAATGCGACGGACTCTGTAGGTATTCGTCAGCGTTTCGGATCGAAGGCGATTGAAGTGTTGAATTGGGGTAGTGATTCCCGCTTCACGCAAGATCGTCATTAACGATCGATTCTTGTAAAGAGTCGAGCGATGGTTCATGCAAAGACTTGTGTATTCGAGTAACAGCGCCTGCGCAGCATCTTCGGGGAATTGTCGAAACCGTTCAAGGGAGTTCTCTTTGAACGACGCATAGGGACAAAAAATACACGCGGACTTCCGCCAAGTTACGTTGAATTGCTTACGCAGAAATTCAAGACAATCGTTTCTGGTCCAGTTCCAATTGAGTAAAGGATAAAAGCTCTCTCGAGTGAACGAGTCGTATTCGTTTGCGCGAGTAATGCGGCGCGCTTCGTCAGCGGAGAAGCCGAAAGCAATACGTTTAGCGATCGCGTATTCACTCTTGGCGACGCGGCCTTGTTCGGTTGCGTTGTATCCCAATACCTGAGCAACGCGGCCTTGTGGGTTTTCCTGGGCGAGCCATTCTTCAAGGACAAAAGCTTTGAATTTCAGAGCGCACGTATGGACGCCGGCGAACTGTGGGACTGTGCCTGCGAATTGAAGCTCGTCTGAGAGTCGATATGCGCCGTCGATATAAAGCGTGTGGGGTTGGCGTGAATCGTCAAGGACTTCGATGCCGTCTTCCTCGAATTGGCCGGCGCGCGCGACTTGCACAAGTCGGATTCCGTGCTGTCTCAGAAGGGGGAAGATGTATCGCTCGCAAAGCTCTTTAGTGTCTCGCCACTCGTTGCCGGTTTGGGCTACGAGGACCGTGAGCGCGCTTAAAGGGAAGTCGCGCGAAGTCGGGTCGACGATCCAGCGAGTAAGAATCGCGGAAGAATCCGCCCCTAGCCCCCAGGACAAAAATACACGTCTCTCTGCTTCTGTCATAAAAGGTCTCGCGCGGGTGTGCGAAGTGCACAATGTGGGCGCCGCTGAATTTTTTAAGAGAACGTTTTGAGCGGGGAGTCGACGCGGAGAGTTACTGCTGGTCGGGTTCGTCTGTCACGCCGGGAGGCGGGGGCGGCATCGGCTCGATCGGTTCGGGCGGTTCAAACTCGGAATCGTCGACGAGTGAGCCGTAGGTGCCTTGCTGGTCGATACCTAATGTGCGGTCACCGATCTTAATCATTTCGTCCATGGTCGTATTGTATCAGAGTCAGGATTAGAAAACGGCAGGTCGCCGAGTCTCAGGTCGTGTTAAGTTTTGCCCCCAGTTGGGGATGACTCTGAGAATTCTTCTCGCGCAGACCTGCCAATTTCTTACTGGCCGCATTGTTCCTATGCCGCAACGGAAGTCGTTCCGGTTTTGTCGTTACGCGAGTTGATACGGCCGGCAATGCGTAGCAGTGATGAACGGTCGCACTTCAGCCTGACGGCCGCTCGACTCATATTGCCGTGGATCTCTCTAACTGCTTCGATGACAGCGCCGCGTACGCGAGTGGAAAAGTCGTCAAGCGATTCGTCGGCGAGTAAAGTGTTGCAGTGTTCGGGCAGAATGATCGTGTCAGGATCGAGAGTGCGAAAACGGGCCAGTTCGGACCGAACCTGGGCGGCAGTGATGGTGCCTGATGGCGCATGGCAAGCGAGACGGGCGAGGACGTTGAAAAGCTGGCGGATATTGCCCGGCCAGTTATAGCTGACGAGTTCTGTTAAGGCTTTAGATTCGAGTTGGAGTGACAGACCGGCGTTCTCTTGTTCGACCGCGAGTTGTTTAGCAACGAGTTCGCGAATGTCGTCGTGACGATCGCGCAACGGGGGAATGTCCAGCTCGAGTACGGCAAGGCGGTAATCGAGATCTTCCCGGAAGGTGCCGTTCTTGACCATACGTTGAAGGTTTCGAGAGGACGCGGCGAGTACTCGGACATTACAATCCACGTCCTTCGTCGCTCCGAGTCGCCGGATTTTCTTCTGCTCGATGGCTTTGAGAAGCTTGGCTTGCAGCTCGAGTTTGAGTTCGCCAATTTCATCGAGGAACAAAGTGCCGCCCTCAGCGGCTTCGAACAAACCTTTCTTCTGTGCGGTGGCGCCCGTAAAAGCTCCCTTCTCGTAACCAAACAGTTCGCTTTCGATCAGGGTCTCAGGGAGTGCCGCGCAATTGATATCGACAAACGGTGCGGCGGCGCGGTTGCTGCGATCGTGAATCATCTGGGCGGCGGTCGTTTTTCCGGTGCCCGATTCGCCGGTTATGAGCACGATATGTTTCGAGCGCGCGACTCGGCTAATTGCCTGATCAAGTCTGCGCATCGCCATACTTGAGCCGAGCATAGTGGGCGTTGAGGTTTGGTCCGCCCATGCGGACGCCGCGGCTGCCGCCGAGGTTGTGGCGACTTGTAACTCCGCGTTGATTGCCGGTTGCATTGGCGACGTGACTGAAACAGTAATCTTGGTGTCGGTAAAAACACCTTCGACTGTCCGCTGCACGCCAGGCTGGTTCTCGTCGACGATATGACGGTATGTCCGGCCGCTACGCTGGAGAGTGATGCTGGCTACCTTCACGTCGCGTGCTTCGAAGGCCTGTTGCAACTCCTGCAGGCCTTCCTCAATCGATACCACGGAAGAAAGGGGAAGACTTTCTTTTGATGCAGTGGCGGTGTCCATAGTCTTTCCTCGAATTCGGTTTAGGCTGCGAGAGGTTCTTGCAGCAAATCGATGTCGTAAAGCGCTCGGTAGACTTCCATCGTCACGATCTGTTCTTCGATCGTAAGCGCCTCGCGAAGGACTTCGGTAGCCCGATCGTAATCGCCGACGGCGCGGTTGGCTTTGACGGTCGGCAGAAGGTAAGCGATCCGGGTGCCGGCCTGCTGAAGTCTTTCATCGTCAAAGAGCGGTTGGCCTGGTGCGAGCTTGACGCCGGAGTCGTACTCATCGCGAAATCCACGGACGCGGACTTGTTTGGCTTTCTCGACTATTAATTCGCTGACAGGTTCGGATTGCTGGCGGGCGCGCTCGACCATGGTTCGAAGGACCCAGTAGTTGAGCATCATCCGGAGTATCCGCGCGACTTTCCGTTCGGCGTCATTACGAGGTTGGAAGGACTCGACTTGAAGGTCTTCATTGACGGTCCAATTGGCGGGTGCGTCTTGCATGATTTCTCCCTGAGAAAGATTGACGTTGTTACCGTGCGACGTTGCGCTTCAAAAACCACGCGTGTCGCGGAGCGGGCTAATTACAAGGCGCGTGCCAATGTTGGGTAAGAGGTTAAGTGGAAGCGTGGGCTGCGTCGTAAATAGCAGGAAATGAACGCTCTTAAGTCGAAAGTGAAGACCTCAGAACGAGGGCTGTGAAGGTAAGGTAAAGCGGGCTGGCGGTGTTAAAGGAATTGGCAGTTGTAAAGGAAGCTGTCAGTTGGGTTCGGACGTTGGCGAGGTTCTTGGTGCTGACGAAGTTTAGCAGTCGCGGCGTTATGGAAGGCGGAGCAATGTGTTATTCGGCCCGGCTGTACGGGTATTTCAGTCTGCGCCTTGGCGGCCGTCGATCGGGTGTGGGAAATGGGGCGGCGGGGTATCGAGTTGTCGGCGAAGTCGAGGTCGCGCTATAGCGGTGCTAGGCCGGTTGGACAGCTCAAATGTGCGTGAAACTTCGGGTGTCCGTCTTTGGACAGTGCGCTGACAAGAAAGCTGACACTGGGGTCAAGCTGCTCTATCTAAGGCGTCCCAGAGCGTTAATTGCGGGCCGTTCATGAAAAGGGCTGGTGGAGTGGGAACGAAGGTCGGTATTGGGTCCGGCAATGAAAGCGGGACCGGCTCGGCATCTGGCGGAGCGTCGAGAAGGTCGAAGATGTTGGTTACGGAGGCTTGCGTAAGGGCGCGAAGCTCGGACGTAGGCAAAGGGATAGGGGCTTGTGCTTCCTCTGGCTCGGGACGGTCGACCGGGTACTTTTGCAGCACTGTTTTCAAGACTTCGAGGGCTTCGGTTTCATCTCCGGGGAGAAGGAAACGGTTTCGGTAATCGATGCGCATTTCGATTAAGCCCAGCTCGCGCATTTCGTTGAACTTATTGCTGAAGACGCCCTTCAGTTCGACGTAGGTCGTTCCGTAGATGCGGCTACGGGACAGAGACAGTCCGTCGACAAGGGCGATCTGATCGTCGTCCTTTAGAACTGCATTATAAATCTCGGCAGGGTCGGAAATTGTCGTTGCGATCCCGAGGGCGCGAAGGATCTGTTGGACGCGGTTCGCGGGAATTTTAACGCCAACGATGCGTTGATTGTCTTCCGTAATGACGCGTACAACTTTAAGGCGAGCGTCCTGATTCGTTTTGAGTCTCTGCCACAACGGAAGGACCGCGCCGGCGATCAAGTGGAGCTGGTCGACACGGGTTTCCGGAAGTTGCTCTGAGTAGAGACGCCACCAGGTCAGCGCTTTTTTCTTCGATACCTTCTTGTAACGAAGGACATCGGTTTGGCTTACATAATACGCATGTTCATCTTCAGGCTTGGTTACTGAATAGGTTTGGTAGGTTTCTCCGGTCCCGTGGTTAGTGTGATTGGCCGACTTGGTGAGTAGAACGATTTTGCCGTTCGTCTGTTGATAGAAAGCAGAGCCTGGATTCTGACCTTGGAGTTCGGCGGCTCGTTCGTATGTTACGGTCGTCGATTTGGTTTCGATTGCGAGCGTGTAGTGAAGCGTTTCGGCGCCGGTGGTGGGATCGACGTAGACAGTCGACGGGTCTCCGGCGAGACGGATTGAAACGGCGCGAATGTCTTGTACGCCGTCGTCGTAGGTTCCGGAAGCCTTGCTGTACGCGACGCATTCGTCAAAGAGATTTGCGTAGTAATTAAAGAGAGCGTTCTGGCGGTTGCAGTCGAGACTGAGTATGCGGTTCAGGAAGCGAGGTACGTGCAACCGGTCGCGATCGTTTACTTCGCCATCCTTGTTGAGGAGGCCCATATCCTCGAGAGTCTTCCGTGGCCTGTCGAGACCTGGGATTTTTACGCCCTTGAATATACGCGTGTAAAGGAGATCTAGCGCGCCTCGGCCGAGAGCGGTTTCAAACGAGTAGCGCGAGAGCTGGCTGCCGCCATCAGCAGCGTTGCGGTCTCCTTTGCAGAGTGCGCCGAGCGATGCAAGTCGGCGGGCGATCGTAGCTGAGAAGCGGCGTTCGCCGCCAAGGTCGGTGGAAAGCAGTGCGTACTTGGGTGGTGATGCTTGGAACGATCGGTGGGTGCGACCGAAATTTTGTAATTGCAGAACGGCGCTGAACGGGAGTTCCAAGGTGATGTGATAGCGTCGCTCTTGGTTCTTCGCGTTCATTGATGAATGTAACGATCGTCCGGTCGAGCCCGCGCTCGTGATGATGGCTATTCGCTTCAGTCCGTTCTGAAACTGTTCTTCCTCCCAAATATTTACTCGGGTCATCGCTATGCCTTTGGGGGCGCGAGAGACGTAAGTCACGATGCCGGTGTTGCGATCGCGAATTAGGCGCTTGCGTCGGCCGGAGATTTCGGCGACTTGGTCAGGCCCGAAGTAGTTGATGATCTGATCTAAAGGATTTTCGGGAAGGACCAGATCTGACAGCTTCTCAAGGAGCTGCGCGCGCATGCGCAAAGCTTCCTGGCTTTGGACGGGGTTACCTTCGTTGTCCAGGACCTTTACATAAATGACGCTGTCGGTTGTCGGGTCTTCTTTCGGCTCGTAAAGGTCTACGGGAAAGGCACGTTCGACGAGGGCGCAGAGGGTCGCCCGCGGGGAAAAGTCAAGGTCCTCAAGTCGCGAGCCCTCTGCGGCCGCGCGAGAGACGAGAAGTTTACTTTTGGCTTCGGCAGTGCCGATGATTCCAACAACGACGCTTTCGTAGCGCGTTAATGCTTCTTCGATTTCCTTAATGCAGGAAGGAATTTTGAAGGCGGTAATGATTTGTTTGAAGAACGCTTGGTGTTGAGACCAGAAGTGCGAATGAATGAAGGCTCGTTTGCGGCCTTTGGTTTCAGTAATCTCCAGCGCGGTGCAGATGTTCCGGAGAACGACTTGCCAAGCTTCGGCAGCATTGTCGTATATGCGTCGTTGGTCGTCGGTCAGTTCATGGAAGACCTCAGAGTATTCAACGGCCAGACCTGATCTCGGATCGCGCCCGTAGCTGAGAGTACAGGAGAGCAGCATTCCATTTGCCTTCATGGAGCGCGTGACCATCTCGAGCGCGCCGAGTCCGCCGGCTTCGATCTCCTGGGCGAACTGTTTGAAGCCTTCGGGGAAGGGTGTACCGGGACCCCAAAGGCCTAAGCGGTCCATATAGCAAAGGTGTTTGACTTCTACGACTGAGGTCGCTGATGAGTAGATGAATCGGAGATTTGGCCGAAGGCTGTGGTCCTGAAGCTCAAGGACGGCGAGTCCGGTTTGCGTGGCTTCGCCGTTTTCGGTTGCGAGCGCATGTTGGGCGCGCTGACATTCATCCAAAATAACTACGCCGTCCTCGCCCAGCCATTCCAATAACTGTTGCATGCGAGTCTTTTGCGTGATCTTGCTTTTAGAGATCAGCGTGCTGTAGCTGCAGAAGATGACGCCGGTGTCAAAGTTCAGCTCGTCATTAACCTCCCAGTCATTGAGTTGCTTGAGAGGAACGTGGCCGGCGTTAAGGTCGCGGAGGTCTCGGCGCGTTGATTCAAGCAGATCGTTGCTGATGCTCAACCACAGAGCGCGTTTACGTCCTTGGTTACTGTTGTCAAGGATGATGCCGCTAAGCACGCGCCCTTTTCCGAAGCCGGTGCCGTCGCCGAGAACGTAAGCTGCGAGCGCGCCGGTGGGTAAGATTTGCGAGTGTCGTTGTCCGGCGTAGCAAACTCTCTCGAGCTGTGGATTTGAAAGAATGCCCTCGGTAATGAGTGAGGGATGGAGACACGGACGGTAAGTGATCGCGGGGGGAGTAACAGCGGCCATCGCCGGCGTTTCAACAAGCGGCGCTGGGTGTTCGCATCCGCCTACGAGCCTGGCTGAGACGTAAGGAACGAAGTGGGCGTCAAGTTCCTCGCTGTCGTTGTCGACAGTTGAAGACGTCGTTTCGTTCTCGGCTGGAATTGGAACGCTAATGTTGACGGTTGTCGTTGATGGCGGCGCGGGCGGTCCAGTTTCAACAAGCGGCGTTGGATAGAGTGTTCTCTCTCTGGCAAGCGTTAGGATTTCTTCAAGGGTCGCGGCGCCGTAACGAATGTTGCTGGCTTGCTCGGACCAGGTAGCGCCCGGAGTCGGTCCCGTTTTCTCGATAACGATCAATTGCGTTTCCCAGGCAGTACCAAACTTTTCAAAAGTTGAGCGAGGTAATGAGAGGTTGATCTTGATTGTGTACTTGTGAGCGATCTGTTGCCAAAACTCGGACGCCTTTTGCCGATCGAGGGCGAGGCCGCAGCCGGTAATTGCTACAAGTCGGCCGTTGTCGGCGAGGCGGCGTAGTGCGGATTCGATATGGTGGGCGCCATGGATGTTGTCGTTGCGTGATAGACGGCCCGCGGTCGCGCTGAAGGGTGGGTTCATTAACACGACTTGAGGAACGATGTCGAGGGCGAGAAGGTCGTCGATCTTTTCAGCGTCGACGGCAGAAACCGGAAAATTCAAGTAGCGAAGAAAAGCGCGGCGTCGAGCTGAGAGATCGTTCGTATGGACGTTGGCGCCGAACGCGCGTGCGAGACAAGCAAGTGCGCCTGTGCCGGCCGACGGTTCCAGTAAGAGCGGATGGTCAAAGCCGTCGAGCGCAAGTTCGGTGGCCACAAAAGCGAGAGGCGAAGGGCTTGAGAATTGTTGGTATAGATCCTGTTCGCGGGTCCGGACTCGCTGGGTTGGCAGTAGTGATAAAAACGCCTCGATTTCGGCCAACGCCTCGGCCGGTGCGAGGGCGCGTATTTTATCCGCGCGTTGTTCAAGGACCTGGTGGAGAGCGGTCTCTATGACGTCGTACAAGTAGCGGAAGTCGTACTGTCCAGAGGCGATTGGAACACCGAGGAATTGTTCGGCACGCGCGAGCAGGACGCGGTTGGGAATAGCCTGGCGCCAGTCGAGGTTAGTGCGAAGATTTTCTATTAGAGCGGTGGTTCCTGGGAGCAGCTCGAAATCTTGATTTGGGGCAGTCGTCATGGCCATCGGGCACACGTCCTCGGAAATGGAGTTGAAAAACGCAAAGGGTTGTGTGCCGCTGGTTTTTGTGCGTGGACGTTCAAGCTGGATCAGCAATTAGGCCGCGCGTTTCCGTTTCGCTTTTGGGACAGTGTTAGCTACGAGTGTTAGCTGCGGCGAAGCCGGCTCGCTTGTAACGACCGCAGGCGGTTCTGGCGCAACTGTAGGAGCGCTGGTTCTAAGCTCGAGGCTGGCTCGCAAGGCTGCCATGATGTCGAGGACTTTGGCCGGCTCTGCTTTTTCGACTGTTTCGATTTCTTCGCCGGCGATCTTTTGGTCGAGCATCTTGCGCAGCGCCGTGTAGTAATGATCGGTTAAGTCGATTTCCGCGAAGGTCCCAACCATCTGTTGTACCAACTCGGTTGCGAGTTCGAGTTCCTGATCAGCGATAGCTTCGGGTTTGGCCGGAGCGGGTAAGACTGAGAAGTTGCGTACTTCACGTGCAAAGCGGAGCGTTTGGATAATCAGTCCATCTTCGACTGCTGATATGACGACGGGTTCTTCGCGATCGCGGAGAATGACTTTGCCGATTGCAACTTTGTTTGTGTGCTGGAGAACGGTCTTGAAAAGAATGTAGAGCTTATTCGACGCGACTCCGTCGGGCGCGGCGAGATACGGCGCGTCAAAGAACGTGTCAGGAATTTCGGAGCGATCGACGAAGCGAACAATTTGGATGTTCTTGTTCGATTGGGGCGTGATCGAGTCGATTTCTTCCTCAGTAACTACTACCCACTGGTCGTCTCCGTGCTTGTGGCCTTTGGCGATTTCGTCTTTAGTCGCAATGGTCACGTTACATTTCTTGCAGTAGTCTTTGCGTCCGACTGGGCCGAGACATTCGCCCTTATGAAGCTGGTTGAAAGCGATTCGCTGTGCTGATTCGATGGCCGTATAGACTTTGACGCCGATTGAAACGAGCGAGAAGGTGATCATGCCTGACCAAACTGAACGGAGTGCCATTTTGATTCTCCTGAAAGTCGGTTTAGGCGACGGTGATTTCCGTGCCTTTGTATCGTAGCTGCGAAAGCGTGCAGGCTTCGGGTTGAAGGTCGTCGCGAATTTTGTCCATGCGCGGCTGATAAATCAGATTCGACGAGCTGAAGGCGTGCGAGTATTCCACGTCGATGATCATGCCCTCACGAACCTTGAAACGGCTGCTTCTGATCTTCACGTCTCCGCAGTTAACCAGGGTGCCGCGCGCGTCATATGCGCCGAGTGATACGGACTGCTTTTGGTTTAGTCCGGTAATCACAAATGAACTCACCGCTGTGAATTTGAATTTGAATTGATCGGGCTGGCGACCGACTCGATAAGGCGAGGTGACGGCCTTCAAAACGATCCCTTCTAAGTTGTGCGCGTTGATCTTTTCAAGTAGGGTGGCTTTCCCTTCGCGGAGATACTCGGTCCGGACGGCCGCGAGATTCGGAAGCTGGGCGACGGCGAGTGTTTTTGCGAGTTGTCGCTGGCGTTGCTGAAACGGCAGATTTCTCAAATCTGCGCCGTCGATTTCCAGCAAGTCGAAGACGTGGAGCGATTTCGTTTCTCGCAGCCATTCGCCGTCAAGAATCAGAGGCGCGATCACGCTCAATCTTCTGGCTTGTTCGAGGATCGGTTGGGAGACTTCGCAAACGAGTCCAGTTCGATTGTGCGCGGTAACGGTTGCGCGGTCGATGCTGAGGATGATTCGCTTACCGTCGAATTTTTGCTGTGCTGCATAGCCCTCGTCGAGCAAGCGAGCAACGGCAAGTTCTCCGTCGTCGATTGACGTCAGGAGTTGGCAGGCCTCGTGTTTCACGGCTAGGTTTAATGGGTTAGAGCTTGTTCTTGTTGTTTGGCGAACCACTCTTGGAATTCTTGTCGACGAGCTGAACGCATCTGTCGCGCAGCGCCAGCGAGATTTCGAACGTGGGAGAATTTCGCTGCAGTAGTGAGCCAGTCGGCCGGGAATCGCGGGTCTTGGTCGTCGTAGCTGACCCAGGCGCGGCCGATGGCTTGATATAAATCGGAATCGCGTCGGGCGCGCCTAACGATGGCTGTTACGACGAGATCTCCGTCGTGCATTTCGAAGCAGTCATCGAAGCTCCGAGTTTGAGTCGCGGCGCGGCCTCGGAAGAAGCAGCGGATCGCGTAATTCACTCTGCCGTGAAAGTTTTCGTACTTGTCCACAGGAATTAGTCTTCTTGGTTAAGGAAGCCAGAGCTATAGGCGTCGATTGTCAGGCTCGATCCCGGGCCGGTGAGAGAAAGGATGACGTCGACGTCATTTTCTCGGCGAAGCGTTTGGGCGGCTTTATCGCGAGCGTCTTCGTTTGGAAATGGACCGATCAGTTCAGGTTCGATTCCGCCGTGGAGTCGGAGGACGAAGAATTGGTGGTAGAGCGTTGCTGCGCGCTCGGCCATTTCGAGGATTAGCTCGAAGTAATGAGCGCGCTGGGCGCTGTCGCTGGCGTCCTGGGCGAGATAAACAAAGCCGTTCAAGGCGGTCACGATGTTGGACAGACTCTCGTCCACAGGTTCTGCGGACGCGCGCGGGGGCGTGACGAGTTTGATGGACTCCATTCCATAGTTGGCAACGATCGCCAGAGCCTGTGCCTGTGTTGTGGCATTGACCGTGAGGACCGTAGTAATGCTTTTTTTCGAATTGGAGCCTTGATCGTAGAAGTAAAGCTCGCCGGTAAAGGTGAAAGGTTTCATGATGGGGCCTTCTCGTTGCTCTCTGCTGCTGCTTTTTCTTCGTGTTCGATTTCCACTCGGCTATTCCGTGCGCATGGGCATTACGATTCCACAGAAGCGATGACCGTTCTCGATTGCTGGCCGGAACTCCGTCTGAGTGTGTGAGTCTTTGAAGGTGAAGATTACTTCTTCGGAGCTAAGGCAGTTCAGGACGTCTTGTAGATACGAGGCATTGAAGCCGATTTTGACGTTCGCTCCCGCGAGCTTTGATGTGACAACCTCAGATCCTTCGCCTTCTTCCGGAGATTGCGCGGAGATCACAGTCTGGTCTTCACTAATGTCGAGTACGATTGATTGCGAACGATCGTCTGCCATCAGCGCGACTCGCTTAAGGGCTTGATTGAGTGCGACGCGACCGAACGTGACGGTGTTGTCGTTGTTCTTCGGCAGGACCATTTCATAGTTCGGGAATTGGCCGGCGAGCATGCGAGAGATGACGGTTCGGGTCCCGACCTGGAAGTAGATGTGGTTTTCGTCCATGCCGAAATTAACGTCGCCTTCGAATCCCGCGACTACTTTCGTGAGTTCGGCGAGCGTCTTGCGCGGAATCAGGGCTTCGAGTAGTCCGTTCGTTTCGGTCTTGACTGCGCTATCAGCGTCGACCTTTACGAGTCTATGGCCGTCGGTAGTAACCATTCGCGCCCGGCCGTTTTCAATTTCGAGCTTCGCTCCGGAAAGAGTGTAACGACCTTCCTCCTGCGTGATCGCGAAAATCGACTCGTCGATTAGAGTCTTAAACAAGCTGGCGTTGATCGAAAGTGGCGTGGCTTTGAACGCCGGTAGATCAGGGAATGTCTCCTTGGCGATGCCAGGAAGTTTGAACGTTGAACTGGCAGACTGAACAATCACCCAATCGTTGTCCGTCCTGGTAAACGTGACCGAGCCTGGCGGTAGAAGACGCGCGATGTCGAACAGCTTCCGCGCCGGAACGCAGATTGAGCCTTCGGCAGCCATTTGCTCGACGATTGCGTTGGTGTGAATGGTGACGTCGAGATCGGTGCCGCTGATGCGAACGGATTCCTTGCTTGCCGATTCGATGAGGACGTTGGCGAGTATGGGGATCGTGTTCTTGCGTTCGACTACACCTTGAACGAAGGTGAGTTCCTTCTGTAGCGCGTCACGGTCGATTGTGAATTTCATTGGACGGTTCTCCTGGTGGTGTTGGTGATTGGGTAAAATCGTTGTCAGATTCTCAGAGTTATTTGCCGCTTCTTCTTAAGCGGCTAAAGCTGCAGCGGCAGTGATTTCATCCGGTCGTGGTATCGATGGTGGCGTTTCCTCACTAAGCTAAGCATGTGCGGTTTACGAGTCGTCGCCGCGTTGGCGGCAACGTGTGAGGGACAGATATGCGAAAGAGCAACGGGTGTGCCGCTCTCTGCCCATCGTCCGCCAAGCCGCTATTTTGGACTTGCGTGGTCCTGATGAAACCGCGAGTGTCGGGTCTGATGTCTTTTGGTCAACACTCATCCCTTAGTCGCCGCTCTAAGCTTAGGCGGTGACAATATCCGTCAGTAGCTTCTCGTGGCGTTTTAAGGTGCGGGCGTTCGCGGCACGGTCTGTGCAAGGTTCGCTTGGCAAGGGTCTGTTTTAATCGGCAGGCCGTCTTTAACTCCAATCTCTTGGACAGGCAGAGACAATGAACCACCTTCTAACAACTTCGACTACTCACGGCGGCCGTTTTCTGGCCAGTCAAGCTTTGAGTTCCGCGCAGATGGTGCGCCACATCGTCCTCGATGAAATGCGGCGCGGCGATTTTTCGAATCTTAGCGAGCGGGTCGAGCGGATTGATCACCTGGTTCGCGAGGGGTTACTCGTGCGTGCGGACGAGCATGGTCTGACCCTATTGGCTGCGCAGTTCCTGGAAGCCGCTGGCGAACCTAAGAGGGCTTTTCGATTAACAGGGCAGCTCCTCGCTGACGAAGATACTTTAGGCGAGCACTTGCTTGCAGATCTCCGGCGTTTTCGTACTCGACAACTTTTGAATATTGGAAGCGTTGAAGACGCGCGCGCAGAGGTAAACAGGATCGAACGAGTAGTTCTTTGCAAGGACGAGTTGCTTGGCGAGTCGGTTGAGGCGGTTGAAGCGGATGACTCTCTGGTTAGCGTTGCCACGTGGTTACTGACGGCTGAAGTTTGTCTGTCGGAAAGGAATAGCGCGGAAGCGATCGCGGCGTTGCGGTTTGCGGTTGAGCGTATGAAACGAGAGGGCCAGTCGGCCGAAGACGCGACGATGTTTGAGTTGCTTTCAGCGCTCTCTTGTTTTCAGTTGGGGGACGACGAAGGAATCCCTGCGCTCGCATATTTGTATCGCGCGCACGTGGTGTTGCAGTCGGGAATAGACGCAGCGATCGGGGCGCGGATTGCGGCGTCTGCCGGCGATATGGAAAGGACTGTTGGCCTGAGCAGGAACGAGGTCGCGAGATGGCGTGGATACGGTCCGGAGAGATCGTTACTGTCTCGGTATTTGAACGAAGGCGGCGTCGTAGTGCCTCCACCCGATTTATTGAAGCGGATTATGCCGGAGGGTGGCGCTGCCGAGCCGGAGGTTACGCTGGTTGCTAATCGTTCAGAACTCGGAGATGAGTTCGAGGCGGCGCGTCAGGTGGCGGCTCAAAGTAGGAACGTTAACGGACTGCCATTGTCTTTCGAGTTCGAAGCTTTCGGCTTGGAAGAAATCAGCTCAATGTTTGATTTCAGCATGAAGACGGGGCCTGTAGTCATCGATTGGTCCAAGTGCGATAGTTCTGTTATCGAGGAAGCGATCGCGGCCGGTGCGATTTGCGAGCAGGCAAGAGACTTTACGTCTGGAATAATCTATTTCAATAACGGCTCATACGTTGACGCCCGGTTCAACGGTCTTGCAGGCGAGGATTCGGGAGCGGCGGTGTTGGAAACGATTTTTGAACTGTTCCGAATCAGCATGGCTCGCTTACCTGGTGCTTTTGGTTACCAGGCCGCAGCGGGAGCGCTGGCTGCGAGAGTACCGGAAATCATCAATTTACGCCCAAATAAGACGAATCTCGACTTGATGAAACGCCTCGATCACTTGAGGTCGGGCATCGCTGAAGTTGAGGACGAAAACATTGACGCTTTGTTTGAGGCGTGGACGGAACCGCAGACAACGGCCGTGGCGACGTCATCGATCTCTGTGGTTGACGTGCCTGCGGATTCAGGATTTGTCTCGAAGCTTGGCGCCCTCATGGAAGCCTCGGAGGTTGAGGAGATCGCGGCATTGGCTCGCGCCGCGCTGAGCAGCCTTGATTTTGTCGATCCGAAGATTGACTTTTTCGTTACAGGTCTTTCCGGCTCTATGGTGGAAGCAGGGGCCGAAGAAAGTTACGCGATTGTTGACGAATGCTCCTCCGGGATTGTTACTGCGAGGCTATCACTGGCGCAACCTTCCGCGATCGCGTGTCCCGGAGCGGTGAGGGCGCTGCTGAATGCTTGCGCTCAACGGGTGCGCACGCTCTCCGGAACGAAGGTTGAAGGCGTAATTCAAGTCAATGAGTTCGTAGCAGTTGATCCGGTAACACAATCATTACTAAGTTCGCTTCGTGACTTTGCAGCATTGGACGGCACAAGTGAAGGGCGAAGGTTAAGACACATCCTTCTTCTTGGCGAACGAGGCGTTGGCAAGGAGATCCTTGCCCACTTGATTCACAAATGGTCGGGTCGGGCGGATCACGCTTTTAACGCGGTTCATTTTGGGGCGATCAGTAATGAGCTTGCAGCGGCAGAATTGTTCGGCTCAAAGAGAGGCTCGTACAGCGGGTCAGTAGAGGATCGACCTGGGTTAATTCAACATACCGGCGCCGGCACTTTGTTTCTGGACGAACTCGACGAAGCGAGCGGGACAGTGCAAGCAATGATTAAGCGTGTGGTCCAGCTTGGCGTCTTCAATATCGTTGGAGATCCGCGTGAATCGAAGTCGAACGCAAGGTTCATCGCAGCAACGAACGTTGTCGATGTTGAAAGTCAGGCAATCAAAGAAGACCTGAAAGATCGTTTCCTGGTGTTGCGGGTTCCACCGTTACGTGAGAGGCGGGGCGATATCAGACCGCTTGCGGAAAGGTTTGCTTTGGAATACGGAAAGGTTCTGCCGGAGCCGGTGTTGGTATTCCTGGAGCGGTTGAATTGGCCGGGCAATGTTCGTCAGCTTGAGAATGTTATCGAGCGGTCCTGCGCAGCGGCTCGCGATGCGTCCGATTTAACGATCGACCTGGTACAACATTCGGCCATGGAAGCTGGCGCGGTCGTCTCGGTGTCGCACCAAATAGGTGATGGTTTCGTTCCTTTGATCACAGGTGAAACCCTTGAGATGCGGCTTAAAGCGGAGGAGAAGAAACACGTCTTGTTCGCGCTCGAGTCTTGTAAAGGAATCCGCACTCACGCGGCTGCGGTGTTGGGGCTAACCAGGCAAACCTTGTTGGCGAGAATGAAAGCGCACGGTGTCCGAACCTCAACAGAGTAGGTGTCGAGGATCGGACAGTAGGATAGGTTGGAGAGGGGTAGGGCGGTCGTGGATTGGCTACGATTCGCCCTACTTCTGTATTTGGAAGGTGAAATGCGCGAGAAGCGCGAGAGAAAGTCACTAATTGAGAACGTACCCTACCTCCCGCCAAATTTCTGAGACTTCGGTTTGGGCGTCGATGGAGAGAGAATCGAACCACTGGCGAATGGAGATGATTGAGATGGGGGCGTTGTGGAGAGCCGCGTCGTCGATGCCCTTGTAGCCTTCCCAGGAAAGCACTCGAGTCGAGAATGAAAGCTGGTGCTGGCGTTGGTCGAGTTCACGATCGGCAATCAGCGAAGCGAGCTGCATGGAGACGGCCGGGTTGGTCCTGTAGTCAGCGTCGAATCCGATCAGGAGATGGTACTGACGAGCTGCATTGATTAGCTCCTGGTGGGCGCAGCTCACGCCGCTGGTCGCGATCGTGCGGACGTGCGGCCGTAGACTGACGAGCGTGTCGGCTTTCAAAGCTCCTTCTATAGCCGCAACGGTAGCTCCTGGAGCAAGCGAGTCCGGATTGAAAGTAAAGTGAATCGGCGTGCCGGAACTGCAGCCGCGGGGCTTGGTGGGCATGGAGAGCCAGCGATACTTGTTCTTGTCGTCGGGCGGGATATCGTCGGGGTGCAGACGAAGCTGGCAAGCATGAATACGGCCGTGCTGGTCCTTGTAAGGAATGACCAGCATGGGTTGGCGGTAATCGCGTGATTCCCAAATTTGGGTGAAGCCTTTGTCGTCCTGCCAGACGCCGGGAATACCGATGAGATTAGCGAAGTCAGGAAAGCGGGATTTGGCAAAAGAGCGGAGGGCCCGCGCGAGTCGGGCCCGTTCCCTTTGGGAAGCTGGGAGGGCGCCGTAGTTGACGGTCTCCTTTATTAATAGACCACGTGAGAGGAGGCCGTTGGGACCATCGATCAATTGGCGGCGATAGCGAGACGCCGGCGAGATGCGGATCAGTTCGCGATAGATGGCGTTACGGACTTCGATGGGAACGAGTTTGACTGCTGGCTTCTGGCGGACCGGTGCTGAGTGATGGGTAACGATGGGAACATCGTCATGGACGTGAATCCAGCCTCTGCCGGCTTTTGAAGGTTTGGTGCGGCCTCTGGCGCCAGCGCTCTCGCGCATGCAGATAGAAGTTCTCTCATCGCGCGCGTAACCACACCAATTATCTTGCCCGCAGATACGGCAACGACGCTGTCGGGATACTTTACAGAATCCACCCGAAGGTCGGAGTTGCGGACGAGTTTGGACTCGTGGGTTTTGCGCGAGCATCGTAAGGCTTAATGCCCGCCAGTATTCCTTTTTTGTGGCAGTCGAGCAGGGCCAACGAAGCTATGCCGGAATGAGAAGTCCTTGCTGTTCAGCGCAACGAGGATGGTAGCGGTAGCCGCTTTCGTAAAGTGGGGACTCACCGGTGTATTCAACGTAGAGGGCGTTACGATTGATAGGGTCAATACAGCGTGTCCGTTTCTGGCCGTCGTGGCCGCCATCGCAACGATGCGCTTTGCGGGCGAGGCGGATAATAACGTTGCCGTCGTCCATCGACGGATTGATTCTGTATCCGGGAATCTTACGCGGCATAACAACCGGCTTCGATGCAGGGAACGCATGTGTGCGGTGGTTCGTGACACGGCACAACTCGATAGGTGTAATCGTATTGGAAGAGAATAGGAATGGAGTCGTTTACTGGATAGTCTATTTCAAGAACGGATTGCCGACAGTCCATAGTGTAACGTTCGCGTAGGACTCGATTGTCGGTAGCGAGGTCGCTGGCGAGCGTGATTGCGGCTCGTTGGGCGTTGGCTTCTGAAGGAAACGATTGTGCATTTACGACATTCGTTCCCGTTACCGTTTCAACGTGAAATCTCATTTGTACTTTTAATCGGGTCCATACTAATACTCGGAGGGCAAAAGGATTGTCGTAGAGCTTCGATCGGCCTCTGTGAGAATCCACAACTTCTCGCCATTTGCCGTTTCGTACGCACTCAAAACACGAAAGCCTTCTCGAAGTGAAAGCTCATTTTCTTCTGCATCAGTCTCGGATAAGCCGGACCAATCTCCGGAGATATGGCGGCGCAAGAATTGAATTGCGGTCTGGCCAGCAATCATCAGGGCGTTCTCGGCTCCGGGCGTGATGAAGGTTGCGCCGAGGGTGAATCTGGCGACGGCGGCTGTTGGTTGACTTTGCATCAGGCGTTCTCCAGTTTGCTAACGCGAGTGTGGATTCGTTAATGAAGGCGGGAACCGCAACCCGCTTCATTTTGATGAGGGGCGTTAGAGAGTCGGGGGGATCGCTTGGCGATCGTCAATACGAATTACAGGGTGGTGGGGTAAATCTATGTTGGTGGGTTGGATACTAATTTTATGCCTGGGGCGATTAGAAACGTTAAGAAGATCCGGCATTCAATAATCGTGATTGATTTCGCATGAGTTCGAACATCTGTGCCTGCTCAAGGGCATCGTCAAGCGCATTATGTGTATGGGGAGAATCCCCTTTGAATTCTGCTGGGATGCGGCTCGACCTGGTGTCCTCCCATGAACAACCCCTTAGCGCCATGTAATAGGACTTAATATCAATTCCTCCGAAGCCGAACGGATTACTTTTCAAATAGGCGTGAAAATACCAGTTAACAAATGACCAATCGAAGGTGCCGTTGAATCCAACGAATACTGGAATCCGCTTCTGACTCGTTCGATTGATCCAATCCAGAAACTTCTGCATCGCATCCGCGGCAGCCACTCCGGATTTCTCAAAATCCGACAAGGGTTTTCCTATGACATTCATCGCCTCGGGCACGAACAGGTTATTTATGGGTCGAATTTCGATATAGAATTGGTTGCCTGTCTGGCCCACCTCACATGCGCCAAGCGCAAGCATGCTGTATTTGCCCGGAATGGGTCCGGCGGATTCAATGTCAACAGAGATGTACACTTCAGTCATTGGGACTCTTAAACGTTTCAAACTGGCATTATACGATCAGAGGTGGCCGATCGATGTTCTTTCTCCAAAACTCTCGGAATGACTGTCTTCTCTCATCGATCGAAAGACTTGCATTCCAAAAGTGACAGGGTATCGCGTCTTGGTCAAACGGTAACTTCGTCCCTTCCTCAGCTGTAGCAATTACGCGTGTGGCATGCCCCAAACCATAGCCAAGCTCGATATAGCAGTTCGGACGCTCGCCAGTGACATCCGCGACGACTGCTGTGGCGTAATGGAGATTGTCGAAGACAGCGACATTCAAGAAAGCATGTTCGGATTCGCTCACTCCCATATCGAGTGGATCCAGTCCAAACTCTGTAACCACAGGGTCGACGACTGTCCGAAAGAAATCCTCGACGACATTGAATTGTGGATGGTTTGGGTTAAGTAGGCGGGTATAGAAGGCGTACGGGCGCGCAATCGCGCTCAGAACCTCGTGGAGATTTTTCGCTACAATTTCAACGTCCGCAGCTCCAGCGCGCGTTGAAATGCTCGCTAAACGCGCATTCTCGTTTCCCGCAAATTCTCTCTGAAACCTTATGAAGCGCTCAGGATGTTCACGTGCCTTTTGAGCAAGTCGCTCTGATCCGCCGGTTCCGTCATCGCGGCTGGCTCCTAACGGCAGGTCTAAAGAAATAACAGGACGACGCCGACTAAGATAGAGGTCGGCGAGATGTTCTACTCCAGTTCCGCCGCCAAGAGTCACTAAGACGTCACCATGTTGCGCCTGCCTTTCTCTCAGCATTGCACCAGACCGCGCGCCAGCAAGAATTGACTCGACTCGCATGAGGCCACTCTTCAAAAGTGAGTCCCAAAGCGGTCGTCTTGTCTCAGGAATCTCACTCTCAGACTTTTCCGAGGTAACAACAAGCAATGGTGGTCCATAAGACTCGGGCCATGTCGAGCCATGGTTCGTGAACGACGTCGCGGCAATTTCCAGCGCCGTCCAGTCAAACAGAATACTGGGTGCTGCGGGGGTAGGTCGCGGCTCCCTACCCGCGCCGAGAACTAAACCACCGCCGTCGCTGAGGATGGCGCGCACCAATTGCGACACTAGATCGTGAGCATACTGGGTTAACCGAGCATCAGTCTTGAAGCTGGCGCTGCCCGAGATTTGTATACGACGGCCAAAGATTACCGATTGTGTCGGATCCAAGGTAACTACTTCGAACCTCCGTTCATTACCGGGGATGGCGAAATTGCACCGGCAGCCATAAACAGATCATCGGCTGTTAGCTTCCGGTCGGGAAACGCGTAGCTCAATGCTTCGGGCAACCACCTCGTACGCAGATCGGAGTAGGTGAACCCAGGATGCGTTGAATCTTTCGGACCAGTTAGCGATACAAGTTCGTGAATCTGGGTATCTGACAATCCCATGCCATCGCAATCCATGCGAATCAACTGTTCGCGTTCATTATCATTCGGGCGCAGAAACGTTTCGATTCGCGCTGCTCGTCTCAGAACCGCAGCATCGAGTGTTGAGAATCGATTTGTGCAGAGGAAGACCAGAATTCTTCCACCGAATTTTCTCACGTCATCTACTTTCTGAATGATCGTATTAACCGCGACCTTGTCTTCGTGGTGGCTTTGCTGATTGTCGCGAGCTGCAGTCAACGAGTCCGCCTCATCGACAATAAGGAATGCGTATTTCTTCTTTCCGGCTTCAGCCGCAACAATGCCAAACGCCTGGTTGATCAGTGTGCTCATTTGCCCCACCTTGCCGGAACCGCGTACGCGAGTGCTCATCTTAAACAGCATCGCCGGCTTTTTTAATTGTCGCGCTAATCGATCCGACGAGCACTCCGCCGTCGCCGTCTTTCCAGTGCCAACGTCGCCCTCAAAAACCATCAACGGATACCGGTCCATAATGACGTCGCACACTGGCAAGATAGAACGGTAATGACTCTTGCTCCAGGCCTTGACTTCGTCTGGATTCGAGAGCATGTGCATGTCCCGACGAATCCGTTCGAAGCGTTCTTGGAAGCCTACGAGCTTGTCGCCAATCGCCTGCAGCCGATTGTTGGGAAGCTCGAGCTCCATTTCAAAGAGTTCACTGCGATCAAAAGTTATAGCTTCGTCGGCCACTGAGCTTCTCCTATTTGTATGTCTTTTTTCGTAACCCGTACCCGTTGCTCGCATAGTCCCGATCGGCAGACTGCGTGAGATTGGGGTATGAGGTGTCGATATCACAGTCGACCCACGTCTTATTCAACTTCGCCATAAAGGCGGCCTTTTGCAGTGTCGTCAGCGCCTGCCAGCTACTTGTTTGGGTGATTACCAATTTAAGGTTGCCGTAAGGTGTCCGAGGCCAAAGATTATTTCCCGGCCGTTGCGCGGTCCACAGTGAGGCATTCGTTGAAACTTCATACTTGTTGGCACGAATAATTTTTCCATTAGCGTCCTCTAAACATATGTCGACTGTAGAAACATATCCACGCTGTGCCATTAACTTCACGTCAGCGGCCGTTTTCCTGGCATCGTCTCGGTCGCGCAACCCAGTTGACTGCGCGCACATGTCAAAGTCGGCGGCAAAGCAGTCAAAGACTTTTGCGATGTCGGCCGTGGTATAAGTGGTCGAATACGATTCGGAATAAGCACTCATGATTACTCTCCTATGACGAATGAGCGTCCAAAAACAAGTTTCCAGTACTCCAGCGTTTCAATCTGGTTCTTATGGTGACTGGCGGCATTTAGACATTCCCATGCTTCGGTTGCTTTCGCAATTATCTCATCGCAGTCCGGAGATGTAAGCCGACGGGCAACATTATTGTCGGTGTTTACCGGATCTAGAATCACTACGCGATCGTTAGGGAACGACGTCGGGCTGCCGTTTTCTGCAAAGTAAATCTTGTCGCGAAGCTCTGACTGTGCGACGTAAAGGAAGAACCTCAGTAAGCCATCCTCAAGAGAGCCGGCGTGACCCTGCGTGTCCTGCAGGTGGCAAAGAATAAGCTCGATGAGGAAAGACCGCAGAGTGTCGTCTAACTCCTGATGGTTTCGCCAATGTTTGAGTAGTCGCACTAACGCAGTAAACCGCGAGTACGTATTCTTTCGTTTCCTGAGGAATTCAAGCTGCTTGGTTACGCTGGTCTTAACTGGTGCCTCACCACGTGATGAAGGTTGCCAACCATAATCCCCTGGCCCGTCGATTGGGAGAATAGGTACGAGATCGACATCCAGTCCTGAATCATGAAAGACAATGCCCAACGTTCGTGGCTGCACTTCAAAATCCTCTGGACCTTTCGAGGAGTAGATCGAAACCAGCATCTCGCGAATGACATGGTGGAGCGTATCTAAGTCGAAATCGCCTGAGTCATCTACTTTGATGTAGACCGCCACGTCTGCATCGACGCCAAAACCATCACGCGGACGCAGTACTGTGCCCTTTCGCAACGAACCAGTTTTCAAAAATTTCTTGATTCCCAAGGACGGATGAGCATCAACCTTCGCTTTGAACCGCGTAATTAAGTTGTCCACCTGGGCGAGATACTCGGCTCGTTTTCCAGGCTTGAGTTTCAGACGGTTGTCAACAAAATAAGCGATCTCAGTATCAGTTAGTTTCATAGATGGCAATTCTCCTTAGAGACTCGAAGAACAGCAGTCGCGCGAAAGTACGCGGATTCGGGTCTTCCTAAATTACTAGTGCTCGGCTTTTCGAACTTTCGGACACGCCGACTGAAAATATTTTGTCCGACAGGCCGAATTTTTCGAGCATTAGTAATACGGAGGTCGTGTTAGCATGAGCGATTATGGCGCCGAAGAAAGCCTCACCCGCGCAGCCGCCTGCGCCTGTGGCAACCCCGGAGGAAGTACAAAAGGCTTATGAGGCTCTCACCCCAACGGAGCTGATTAGGTTGAGAAATTTTGCCGATCGGCGGATTAGAGGGTTGGGGCGAATGGCGCTCGGCCGTAGCGCCGCAGGCCTTCTCCAAGAAGCTATCACTCGCGTGCTACAAGAAAAACGACATTGGAAGAGCGATAACGTGGCGTTTCCTCAGTTTCTTGCCGGAGTAATCAGAAGCACCTCAAGTAATTGGCGGGCTGCGTTTAAGCGGCGAGAGGCGAGCCTCGGCCAGGGTGATGAGATGGTGATCCGGGAAATATCTCTAGGTGATGGCAGTGATCAGGCTCCTGAATTGCAGCTGCCGTCTCGAGAGAATCTCCATGAGACCCTCGAGGCCATGGACTTAGTTGGTTGGCTACAGGAACTTGTGAAGGACCACCTATATGCCTCTGCGATCTTAGACGAAATGTTGCGAGGACTCACTGGGCCAGAAACACAAGCGAAGTTGGGCATTACGCAGAACGAATACGAAAGCACTGTGAAGTGGATTCGGAATAACGCGAGAAAAGCGATCGCAAGGGGGACTCAGAATGCCGGATAAATCGCGTGATTACGAACTCGAGCTATTTAACGTGATGAATGCGATCGGCGACATCGAACTTGAAATGTCTGAAGAAGAACTGTTGGATGAGCTTCGACGGGAAGGCAAAGACATCGAAAAGCAAGCTGAACACGTGCGGGAAGCTTTTAGAATGGCGATAAGAGAATATCGGAAAGCTCCGCTTCTGGAAGCTCAAAAGAAGTACGAAGAGCATCTTTCCAGAATTGTTACAAGGGATTTCAAACTTCCTGAGACAGCGGTAGAGAGACGTAACCTACTTAGTGGACTCTTTGCTCGCAAACCTGAATTTAGGGAATTGTTGACAGCACAACATCGGGAGTTCAAGGACGTGACTGATGCGGACGTAGAAAGTTATCTAAAGCAATTGATAGAACTCGGGGCATTGGAAAGCGAATCTCAAGAAGAAGAATCCGAGCCATGACACGCATGTCGTATTACCGCCCTCCTGAAGAGGTTTTAGGAGGATTGGGAATTGAGGATCCCGAAGAAATATGGATCGAAGCAATCGCCGAGGACTGCAATGCGACTGTAGTATACGAAGCCATGGAGGGAGCAGAAGCACGGATCATTGGCTTCAACGATCGGGCAATAATCACCGTAAACATCAAATCTCCCCTGGAGCGAAAACGGTTTTCTGTGGGCCACGAACTTGGACACTGGATGCGCGATCGCGGCAAGACTAGTTTCTCGTGTACGGCGGCTACGTTCGCGGGGGAATGGTCTAACGACAACCCTGAGCGACGAGCGAATCGTTATGCAGCCGATTTGCTTTTGCCGGCCTTTATGTTTGTGCCGCGTGCAAAGGGGCTTGAAATCACGTTCGCCAGTGTGCGTTCCTTGGCGAAGCTTTTTAAGACTAGCTTAGTAGCGACGGCGATTAGGTTGGTAGAACTCGGTTCTTTCCCAGCTATGATAATTTGTAGCGAGCCGGGACGTCGGAAATGGTTTATTCGCGGGCCAGATGTCCCAAACGCCCTCTGGCCCCGCGATGAACCTGGCAGGGATACCGTGGCCTACGAGTTGTTGAGGGGCAACCACCAAAAAGACGGTTCAGTAGATATCTATGCGGATCAGTGGATCAACCATCGGGATTCACGAAAATATTCACTTGAAGAAGACTCTATACGTTTGGGAAGAACGCAGTTGGTGCTTACCCTTCTTTGGTGGAAGAACGAGCAACAGTTATTGGATATTGACGAGGACGAGGAGTAGTGACACTGGGTTTTCGCGCGAACAGAAAATCCGGCATGAGTGTACTTACGCCTGGGAAAGAAAGCGCCGCATAGAGACGCGGATGTTCAGGTTTTGACGTTCGACGTGTGATGTACAAATGCGTTCAGGATCGCCTCGACAAAGATAACGGTGTCTGTTTCGGTTCGTCGACCGAGATGCCAGGCGAGAAGTAGTTTGGTGTTTGCCCCACTACCAATTACAGTGTGGTTGCGTCGTTGCCTTCAGAAGCATTTGGAGAAGTTACAGATGGAGCAGATATCGCAGCCGCCGGCGCGGCGCATGGGGCCGTGGCATTCGGGGCACTTTTTGGAGTTGTCGACAAGCGCCGGCTGACCGAGGTCGGCCTTAGCGATGGCGCGGGCGGAGTCAAGCTGGTTAGTCATGCGGCGGTGCATGATCATGACGCACTCGGCGACGGCTTGTTCGGGTGAAGTCAGCAGTCGTTCATTGAACCAGACGGCGTGGGTGCCGGTGGTCTTCTCCAGGCAGCGGGCTACTTCGAGGGCATGAAAGCCGCCGCGCAGCATCTTGGAAGCGAGCATGCCGACCGAGGCTGAGATAGGACCAGTGACAAAGATCTCGAGTATCTCGTGGCCGTCATGGTTGACGGTGACGTAGAGGTTGCCGGCATCGAACTTGATCTGCCAGGTGGCGCCGTGCAGCTCCCTGGGCCGGTCCATGCGATCGGGAGCGCGTTCGGTCTGCTCGTCGTTGAAAGGCGGCGCGGGTGGTGGTTCGGAAATGGCCGGGGTGTGCACAGGTTCGGGCTGGTCCGTCTTGATGGTGGTAAGGACCTGGTCAACGCGTGAGCCGTCGCGGTAGTAAGAGACAGCTTTGCAGCCGAGGGTACGAGCCAGTCGATAGAGCTGGGCGACGTCGTCGACCGTATCAGTCATCGCGCCGTTGCAAGTCTTCGAGACTGAGTTGTCGACGTTGCGTTGGGTTGCGGCCAGCACTTTGACGTGATGCTCGGCCGGGACATTCATCGCCGAGACGAAGTAAGCGGGCAACTCCTGTTCGTGCGCGACGACGTAAGCGGCAGCCGCGGCGATGGAGTCTTGATCGGTCTGGTCGACATCGATGCCGAGGGCCTGGGCCGCGAGTGTATGCACGTAGGTGCGAGTGCTGACTGTATCCTTGCGGACATAAGCCCAGGAAAAGTTCGGCTCGATGCCTGAAGATGTTTCGGCGACGAGTGAGATAGTGCCGGTGGGCGCACACGTGGTCGTTTCGTAGTTGCGCGGAGTGAGTGGAATGCTGCGCTCAATGCCCAGCTCGTCGTAGATGAAACGATCGTAGGCCTCGCGATTAAGTTCAAACTCGGGGAATGTGCCTTTGTCAGCGCCCAGCTCGAGAGATCTGAGCCACGCTTCCCGCCGAATGAAGCCCATCACTTCGTCCATCAACTTGCAGGACTCGTCCGAACCGTAAACGATCTGAAGCTTGAGACACAGATCGGCAAAACCCATGATGCCGAGGCCTACCGGCCGGGTGCGCTTTACGGTGTCGTCGATCTCCGCCAGTGGCCATGCGCACGTGTCGATAACATTGTCGAGAAATTGAACACTGCGCCGGGTGACGTGGCGGAGATGGCTCCAATCGATCTGCGGTCGCAGACCAGAGGTAAACGAATAGGACTTCTTTACGCCAAAGTTCGGATCATAGAACTTGCTGACATCGATGGAGCCGAGGTTGCACGAGTTGCCGGCATGAAGAAACTGTTCACCGCAGGGGTTACAGGAGCGGATCTCTCCCATGCTGGCCATCAAATGATTGTGGCGATTGACTTCATCGATGAAGGCGACGCCAGGCTCGGCGTACTTGTGAGCTGAAGCGATGATGCGGTTCCAAATATCCGGAGCGAAGATCATGCCCGGCGCTGGGGGTTCGACTTTGACGAGATCCCCGGCTTTGTAGTTTTCAAAGGCTGCGCGGTCGCAGAACGTAACAGGCAAGTTGTTCTCGCCGGGGCTGGCGGTGTCGTATTCGCCCTTCAGGTAATAGACGGCATAGTGAGTATCGGTGACTGGATCGAAGATGGGGTTGGTCCATCGCTGATTGTCGAATGAGAGTTGAAACCATGCGCGCTTGTCGACGGCCGCGAGAAAGTCGTCGGTGACATTCACCGAGATATTGAAGTTAACCAAAGTGGTCTGATCGTTCTTGGCGTGAATGAATCGGAGGATGTCCGGATGCGTCACGCGCATCATGCCCATGTTGGCGCCGCGGCGAACGCCGCCCTGCTTAACTACTTCGGTAACCTGGTTGACGATCTGCATGAAAGAAACGGGACCTGAAGCATCACCGTGAGTGGAAGTAACCATTGCGCCGGCGGGGCGCAGATGTTCGTAGGTCATGCCGGTGCCGCCGCCCGTCTGGTGAATCTTGGCGGTCGTCTTGGCGTGTTCCATGATGCCGTCGATGGAGTCGGGCACGTCGAGAACAAAGCAGGCCGCGAGCTGGCCGTCTCGTCTGCCGGCGTTAACCAAACAAGGAGTGTTGGGAAGGAACAAACGGGACCGCAGAATGTCAGAGAGGTCGAGATGGAAATCCTCTCGCTCCTGGGAGTTGCTCTCGGCTGCGGCCACGTGGCTGACTACACGCTCGACAATCGCGTCCCAGTCTTCCGTGGGTTGACCGGAAGTGTTCGTCCTTGCGTAACGCTTTGAAGCGACTTCGTTAGCGTTAACTCCTATGGTGGCGGCTTTTTGGGTAGTGGTGGAAATCATGACAACTTTAGGCGGAGCCTTTCTTTCTGCAGGAAAGATTTTGAGGTCGTGTCCTGCGCTTGTTTAATTCTCCGCCCTAATTTTTCTTTCGGGTTGAAGTGGTGGTGATTCGGGCAAGAAGAGATTTCATGGCGATTAATTGTTTCGTCACTTGCGGCGTTACCTGGAGAGACTCCTGCGGAACGATCCTGGTTATGACCTTGGCACGGATTTCCACAGAGGGATGGTCTAGCGCAAGTTCGTCGTGGAACTCTTTGGCGATACTTTGGAGCAGGTTCACGAACTCCGCAGGGTTACGGCCAATTGCGGCGAGCGTCATTGCCGCGAACGCGTCGCAGTCCAACTCGACTTCGGCGAGTTTGATAAGGACTGTGTTCAGCGCCATGGTGCTCTCTGAGCTCATTAATACCGTTTGGAATTGCCGTCTCAGTTCGCGCAAGCGCATTGCGTTTAGCTCGTGAGCAATCTCATGTCCTACTGCTCCCAGCAATGCGTCGTCGGAGTTAACGCGGTCAAGCATTGCTGTGGTGATCACAAGAGTGGCCATAGAGTCAAAAAGGATGGAGGGAGTGGGATGTCTGATAACGACAATGCGGTAAGATCTGCCCCGATCGTACTGCGACAAGACTGGCCCAAGAACTTGAGTGATCGTTTCCTCGAGTTGTTTATCGTCGACACGAAGTTTCGTGATTTCAGAAGGCAGGCTTGTGATTAGTTCAGGATGTACGGAGGCGTCTCTTGTGGCTGGGGACGGTAGTTTTCGCATCCAGCCGCTAACGAACGACTCCGGTGTTTCAGCGCGGTACGTGGCGATGATTTTATTCAGTTCCTCTTTCGGGATCGTGACGGTTGACAGACGTTGGCCGAAGGTTGTGATTGCCAAGGTGATGACGAGTAACAGAATTGAGAGTGTTTTTTGCATAGAGATCCTCCTAGAGCCGGGATTTTCATGTCCCGCTCCTTTTTGGTTTGCTGTGGTTGGGGTTCTGGGTTTGTTGGAAGGGGGTGTGTGGGTTCCCCCTCCGTTTAAGCTTTCATAGCCTCTAGATCAAAAGCCGTTCACATTTTGGAAGAACAGTTCGGACTCCTCCGTTGCGCAGGGATCGCAATCAACGTGTTCGATTGTGAAGCCGAATGCAATTGAAATGGGATTGCCTTGGGGTGAGTAAAAGGTATAGGAGTCTATGCCGAAAAAGGTACACGCGGTGTCATTGATGTTGTGTCCTACTAGACCAGGATCCCCGTAACGGATGGCTCTGCCGTTTACGTTAATTGATGACCACCAGGCGTTTTTAGCGCCGTCGCCTGTCTTCGTCGCGGATACCGTCATCGTCACGTAATCACCGCTTCTGCTTAATTGCATTTCAACGCCCGTGAATCCCCAGACCCAACGATGGGCAGTGAAGGCCTCGCAAAAATATTCTCGGTCGGTTGGGTCGTCGAAACTGTAGGTAACGACTGGCGAGATTGAAACGGTCGTGTCGGCGCTGGTTTGCGCCCCGCAGCCAGCGGTTACGGTTAATGTGTACGTGGTGTTGGATTGCGGTTGTCCGATGGTTACTGAGCCAGACGTTCCGCTCCAGCTACCGATGCCGGCAATTGTCGCGGTTAGGCCGGTTCCCGAAGGATCGGAAAGATTCCACGAAAGGGTTACTTGTTGAGAGCCGCCGGCTGTGACAGTACTCGGGCTGGCGGTGAAGGCATTGATCACGGGCGTAGGGCATGCGCTAGCTGTGACCGTTGTTTGCGCAGACGATGAAGCTCCGCACCCGGCAGTGGCTGTGAGAGTGTAGATAGTTGTTGATTGTGGTTGGGGGATATCGTAGAAACCGCTTGGTCCAAAAGTTCCGATCCCGGAGATACTCACGCTTACTCCAAAGCCGGAGTTGTCTACGACGTTCCATGACAAGCGTACGGTTTCATTTGCGCCGATGGTGACGCCAGAGGGAGCGGCCGTAAATAAAGTTATGGTCGGGCTTGCACACGCGCTGGCAGTGACGGCCACTTGCGCCTGGCTTTGGCTGCCGCAGCCTGCCGTGGCGGTTAAAGTGTAAGTGGTGGTCGACTGCGGCTGGGGAATGTCAACGAAACCGCTCGATCCAAAAGTGCCGATGCCGGCGATCGTGACTGAGACTCCGGTTCCGGACGGATCCGTGACGTTCCACGAAAGACGCACGTTCTGGCCTCCGCCGATCGTAACGCTCGAGGGATTTGCGGTGAACGATTGTATGTTGGGCGGTGGGCAGGAGGTTGCGACGACGCTTGTTTGTGCCGCCGACGATGCTCCGCAGCCGTTGGTTGCGGTCAGTGTGTAGGTGGTGGTTGTTTGCGGTTGGGCGATGTCCACGAAGCCGTTCGGATTTCCGAAGGTTCCGACTCCTGGCACGGTGATAGTGACTCCTGTTCCTGAAGGATCGCTTACGGACCATGACAGTCGGACGGTTCGGCTCCCGCCAATAAACACAGAAGAGGGGCTCGCGGTGAAGGAGGCGATTGTAGGTGCCGGGCATGAGATCGCGGTGACTGTGGTTTGTGCTGTGGATTGGTTTCCGCAGCCGTTCCTCGCGGTCAGGAAATAAGTTGTTGTCGATTGTGGTTGTGAGATATCGACAAACCCGCTAGCGCCGAAAGTGCCGATCCCGTTGACCGTCACAGTGACGCCCGTGCCTGACGAATCGCCCACTGCCCATGTCAGACGAACCATTTGATTGCCGCCGGACGTGACCGTGCTCGGTGACGCGCTGAAACTTTGCACTACCGGTGTCGGGCAAGCGGTGACGTTTACAGTGACAAACTGATCGAAGCTGCACGTTCCATTATGACTGAGAGCGGTTAATCTGTAGGTGTTAGAGCCTGGCGGCGGTGAGACAGTCATATTGCCTGAAGACGCGACCGGACTTCCGTTCAGCAGAACCTGCGAAGCGTTTGCGATTCCCCACTGGAGGGTGCTGGTACTGCCTTGCATGATCGATGTTGGCGAGGCACTAAAAGGAACAGTTATAGAAGGACAGGCCCAGACGGTAACGGTCGTTGATTGATTTGCTGATTGTGCAGCGCAGTCGCTATTCGTTACTGAGACGGTATAGGTGGACGTGGAGGGTGGACGTACCCATAAGGATCCTTGTGCTGCAGGAACGCTATAAGTATTAGTATCGCCGCCGCTGCCGATGATCGTCGTGTTGGCGAAGTTGCCGGAGTTCGACCAGGTCAGTTGGGTTAGCTGCCCGGAGTCGGTATTTGACGGCGAGGCCTGGAGATTACTGACTGACGGCCGCTGGCCCACGTGCACGGTGAACGATGCAGTTGTCGGGTAAGGTGGTGATGCTGGCGTGCAGCTCGCCAGCGCCGGGTTGCCGTTATTATAAATGGTAGTGATTTCGGTATCAGTAAGCGCACGGTTATAGATACGCACGTCGTCGACCGAACCGCCGTAGTAACCGTAGAACCCGCCGCCAATGTAATCAGGCGTCAAGTGAACGAGTCGCTGTCGACTTGTTAATCCGGTTCGTACCAGCGTGCCGTTGATATAAAGCTTTGGTTGTTTGTTTTGATAGACAACGGTAATTTGCGTCCATCCGGAGATCGGCGCGTTATAGACGAGGACCGGCGCAAAGTCCGAATCTCCGTTTTCATAGATGCTTACGCCGTTGGTGGCCACTGAGATCCCGGCGCCCACTTCACCCGCCTCGTACCATGAAGGATCCAGCAGAAAATTGTGCGTATTGTAATAGCCGGCGTAACTACTCGTGCTTTCAGTATCGATCGTATGCGCCCTACTTGGATTGGCCCAGAAGGTGTAACTAAACGTATTAGCCAAGGCCCAGCTATCAACGTTGATACCTACGAGGTTCGTAGCGCCGTCAAAACTTACCGCCGACGGTCCAACCTTGCCGGATGTCCAGGACGTGTTGTTGTAAAGAAACGCAGTTTGGCTGTTTCCTGACGCATCGTTGGAGCTGGTTCCGCTTCCTTCATCAAACGGCCAATAAGCAATGAGGCCGTTGGTCGGCGGTGAAGACCCGGCCGGTTGATTACGCCATGATGTCAGAGTGTAGGTCGCGTCGGTCGAAGGTAAGACAGACGTAGAACCTGAGCCGACCGGATTACCAGAGAAGGTTTGGTTGACGCCAGGTCCGGTGATTTTGATCCAATCGGAGTTCGCGACATTCCATCTCAGGGTTGCTGCGTTTCCGTTTACGATACAAGCATCGCCGTCGAACTGGCTGACGTTCGGGCATGGCGGCGGGGCGGGAGCCGCGGTAACGAAAACAGTGGTGGTGCGTGTAACTGTTTGGGTGGCGCAGCCGGTATTAGTCGCCGTGAGTGTGTAGGTGTAGCCGGTGCTGTTGTTGACCGCAGTAGGTTGAATTGTAAGCGTTCCGCTTTCGGTGACAGTTTGAGGCGAAGGGAGACCTGAGCCTGCTGCCGGCGACGCGCTGATGGTAACTGAAGTAGTGTTCGTAGTGTTCCACTGAAGGACAGTGCCGCTGCCGATCGCGATCGTGCTGGGATTCGCCGAGAGGCTGGCTGTCGGCGCCGCGTTCGTGTTGATGCTGATATCGCGGGTTGCGTACTCAGGGCCGTTGCAGCCCGTTCTCATCGCGGTGATCGTAAAGGTCGTCGGATTATTGACAGTGAAGCTTCTCGTTCCCCCGGTGGCGGAAACGCCTGTCACGACCTCGGTTGAATTGTCGGTGATCGTTACCGTCTCGGCATTCGATACCGCCCACGTGAGATTGACTGTGTTAGCTGGCGAAACCAGACAGTAGTTGTCAGAGACGAACTGATCTACGGTTAGAGGTTGTTTGACCTGAACTGTCACATTGCGAGAAGCAGTTCCGCTGTTGCCTGTGGCTGTAAGGGTGTAAGTGGTGTCAACTGTAGGTGCGACATCGAAGCTCCCTGAAGTAATGGAAGCGCCGGGGTTGCCAGGGAATGTCTGATTAACGCCGCCTCCAGTAATCGTTATCGTTTGGGCGTACTGAACTTGAAATGTCAGCGTGGCTGTTTCACCTCGGGTGATACAGGTCGGGTTTATATCGAACGCTAAAATTAGCGGCGGGGGGTAAGTCACCGAGACTGTCACAAACGCTGAAATAGCTTGGCACCCGCTGGAGCCCTGCGCGACTGCGCGATAGCTGGTGTCGCTAATCGGCGAGACAGTGAACGATAAAGTTTGTTGAGCGTTCGTATCGGTGAGGCCGGTCCTGTCCGTGCCCGCTATTACGGCGCCGGTCTGGTCGACGATCCAAACGTGGTTAGCGTTCGTGTAAGTAATCGTAAGTGTCGTTGAATTGCCAAGGTTAATCGTAGTGGGGCTTGCGGTAAGCGAAACCGTGGTGTTGCAAGTGGGCTGGGACGGGCCGAGCATGATTGTCCCTGACGGCCGCACGCGACCGCGCGCGTTGCCAGTTTCACCGACGGCTGCGTCCACCATGTATTGAAGAACATAGGCCGGCTCGCTGTTTCCAATTCCGATAAGCTGTTGTCGTTGATACTCCCTGAGAACCGCAACGCGGGCTTTGTCCGTACCGAAGCCTTTTGTTGACGCATAGCTTTCAGCTAATGAAGCTTTACGGGCCGCCCAAGCGTCGAGGTTTCCGAGCAAGCTGGTGCATTGACTTGCGGGACGCGATGAAACCGAGCCGTCCGAGTTAATCAGAGGAAGGCTGTATTGCGCGGCAATGTTTGTTTGATCGAAGGCGGGCAGCGGATAGCCGTTAGCAGCAATTTGTGCTCGTTGGAGGTCCGCGTCGAAGGCCTGCGGAATATCGGTAATCAACGAGGCTTGTATGTTAGCGGCGGCGGATCGCGCTTGCCAGTATTGGATTGCCTGGGCGTTTCGGTCTTCGATGTCTTTAGCGTTGGAAACTCTAGTGCGGGTCGCGGCGATCGTGATCGCAAACAGAGCGACCATGCACAAAAGCGCCAGGAGAAGCGCGCTGCCTCGTTCACTATTGCCCTTTGTCTTGCCTTCAGTTGGAACCTTGTTTTCTCGCATTGGGTGTCTTTCGGGATAGCTGTCGCGTTATCAGGTTCAAAGGATCCTTTTGGGCGTTTACAGTTGCCGGTTTAGCTGGCTCTCCTGATTGAGGCTGGTATTCTGGTGCGTTCGGTCGTCTGGAAAACGCCGACTTGACTCTTGAAATCCTCTATGTCCGGCGCGAAGCGTTCAGCTTCCTCGCGCGTGACCGCGCTTTCGGCAACCAGACGAGCGAGCGATTGGCTCATCGTGACCATCCCGTGTGTCTCCTGGCCCGTTGCCATGCTCGTTTTGATCTGATGAATCTTGTTTTCGCGAATAAGGTTCTTGATGGCCGGCGTTGGAATCATTGTCTCAAGCGCCATCACGCGGCCCTTCCCGTCCTTGCGCTGAAGTAGCTGCTGAGACATCACGCCGGCAAGCACGTCGGCGAGTTGCGTCCGTATTTGCGGTTGCTGCACTGCGGGGAAGACATCGATGATGCGGGTGATGGTCGAGGGCGCGGTGTTGCTGTGAAGCGTCGCAAAAGTGAGGTGGCCTGTTTCGGCTACGCGCAAGGCTTCTTGAATAGTAGCCAGGTCACGGAGTTCGCCAATCAATACTATGTTGGGATCTTCGCGGACCGCGTTCTTGACGGCACTGGCAAAGCTCTTCGTGTTTGTTTCCAGTTCGCGCTGTTGGACCAGGCAGCCTTTGGATGGATGCAGGAACTCGATCGGGTCCTCGATTGTGATTATTTTTTCTGAACGCTCGCGGTTAAGTTTGTCGATGAAAGCTGCAAGGGTAGTTGACTTGCCACAACCGGTCGGACCGGTCACGAGCACAAGTCCATAAGGCCGGTTGGCCAACTGGACCATATTTTTCGGAACGCCGAGTTGATCGAAGGTAAAGGGTTCGAATGGAATAGCACGAAAGGCCAGCGCCAGGCCTCCGCGGGTATGACAGACATTCACGCGGAATCGTGACAAGCCTTTGATTGCGATCGAAGCATCCGCCTGAAGCTCACTGTCGAGCAGCTGCTTCTTAGCCGCCGAGAGTATGCTGTCGGCATAGACTTTCGTGTCGCCTGTCGCTAGCGGGTCGTAATCCTCGAGCGGCACGAGGTTTCCGTTTATGCGGACGCGAGGCTTGTTAAGAGGCGCAAGATGGAGATCGGACGCGCCAAGTTTGACTTGCGTAATCAGCAACTCAGACAGTTTTGGCGCAGGGGTGATGTAATCGTTAATGGAGTCCATTTCTTAAAGAACTCTCCTATGCAATTTGTTTGGCTTCGGGAAATGCGTCGCTGGGGCAGCGCGCCTTAATTGCTTCCCACTCCGCAGGATCGATCGCGGCAAAGGCCGCTACCACGGCGGGATCGAATTGAATACCGCTGAACTTCTGAATCTCGGCCAGGGCGGCTTCGTAAGATTGTCCGAGACGATAGACGCGATCGGAGGTGATAGCGTCGAAAGTGTCGACGACGGCGAACACGCGAGCGCCGACGTGTATTAGTTCGCCGCGCAGGCCTTTGGGGTATCCGCTGCCGTCCCACTTCTCGTGGTGCTGTCCGACGATCGCAGCGGCGTCACGCGGAAGCTCCGCGCTTATGGCCATCTGCTCGCCAATCTCCGGGTGTCGGCGCATGATGATCCATTCGTCCTCGTCAAGCTTTCCTGGCTTTTTCAGGATGTGATCAGGTATGCCGATCTTGCCGATGTCGTGGAGGCGCGCGCCGAACTCGAGTGCGAGTTGGTGCTCGTTAGAGAGATCCATTTCACGGGCCAGGCGCAAACTGTACGCAAGAACTCTTTCCGCATGTCCTTCGGTCTCTTTATCGCGAACGTTTAATGAAAGAGAGAGGGAGCGAGCGGCTACGTCCCACCTGGTTATCTGAGACTCCTTTAGCTTGCGTTCGAATACTGCTTGCTTTCTGCCGACTGCGCGGTCGATACATTCAAGCAGCTCCTCACGATCGAAAGGTTTAATGAGATAGTCGATGCTGCCGGCGCGAATAGCGTCAACCGGTGTGTGCATTTCGCTGACGCCGCTCATCGTGATGACAGCGAGATCCGGATTGAGTTCAAGGGCGCGGCGGATGAGGTCGAACCCGCTCATTCCTGGCATCACTACATCAGTGAGCATGAGGTCAAAAGGTTCTGAGCTGCGCAAAGCAGAGAGCGCCTGTAACGCCGACGCTGCTTTCGCGCAAAAGAAATCATGTTGTGTCAGGCTGGCGGCAGTGACGTCGAGAATGTCGAGATCGTCGTCCACAACGAGAACACGATGGCCGTTTGAGTTGGCAAGCTGTTGGGTATTCATAATTAACGTCCTTGGGATACTCAGTTCGTTTATTGCCGCTGGACCACGTCCGAGGTGCGGACGGCAAGAGGCTCAACAGGATCGTCAGGGTTTTTACCGAGATCGGCTGGGACGACAGCCACGGTAATGCGGCGCAAGTTTCGTGCGGCATCAAGCGTGGTGACGCGCCAGGCGCGGTAATAAGCAAGCGAACTGCCGGTAGGTAGATTCTGGCCCCAAGGCACGATTAGATAGTCGTAGCCCGTGCCGCTTGCTTGTGGTGCCTTAGCGATTTGATCGCAGGCATAGGACGTGAGGCAGGTTCGTATCATTATCGAGACCTGGGCGCCGTCATTAATCGGATCAGTGGGACCGACGCCGAGGAAAGGATTGCAATCAGGGAGCGCGGATTCGTTGTAGCCGGCAAATTGGTTGAGGGCGTTATTGGCCTGGGTATCAGCGATACGCGCCCGTTCGGAAAGAGCCAAGTGCAACACATGGACACGGAGGAGCTGCCCGCCCGTCACCAGCACAATCGTTAGGACTAAAAGTCCTATAATGGATTCGAGCAGACTCATGCCAAGTTCCCCTGAGATTGCGTGGGGTTTGTTTCGAGCATTGATGCTGGGTTGGGTGTTGTAGTTCATTGGCGATACACCGTGCTTAGTCGTCGTCGTCGTCGTGTTCACTCCTTACTTCGTCTGGCTCGCGAGATCTCCTGCGAGTTGAAATAGCGGCCAGTAAACGGCGATGACGATCGTTCCGATCACTGCGCCGACGACGAGGAACGAGAGTGGTTCGACAAGCTTGGCGAAGCGTGACGTCTCCGCTTCTACCTGGTCGTCGAGCAGCTGTGCATAGCCGCTTAGCTGTTGGGCCAATCGACCTGTGTCTTCGCCGGTCGCGACTGCGGCTTGAAACTCGTCGCCGAAGTAATCTGCGTAGGGCGTGATTGCAGTGGCCAGATCGAGCGCGCCATCTCGCTGTGCTTCACGAATAGCGTCGAGTGTTTCGCGGTAAACAACATTGAGCGAAGCGGCCGAAGCCTCGTGCAAGAACTGTTGAGACGTAAGCAACGGCGCGAGAATGGACATAAGGTCGATGACGTGTGCGGCGTTGAACTTACGCAGCAGTCGTCCAATTAGCGGGAAGCGGATGCTGTGGCGCTGGAACCATTCCTTGCCGTTGTTGGTGCGCAACCACTTGACCGCGCCGATGATGACAAGGACCGCCGCTGCGGTAAGAAATATTCCGAGCCAACTGGCGAGGAAATCGGTGACGGCAATAAGTCCGCGGGTCAGAATTGGGAGTTTGCTTCCGGACGCGGTGAGGAGCGCATCGTACATGCCTTTAATTCCCGGCACGACGACGTGGGAGATCACTACTAGAAGCACACCGGCGACTGAAAGAACGACTCCGGGGTAAATCAGCGAGCCTCTGATTTTAGAGAGATTCTTGGCGGTGAGTTTTTGGCGCTCACCGTATTTGATGAGCATGTCGGAGGGATCGCCTTTCTTGGCGCCGACGCGAATTATGTGGCGGAAGGCCTCTGGAAAAACGTCTGCGCGTTGATCAAAGGCTTCGTGGATGTTTACGGATTCAGTTTTGATCATTCGATAGACATCGGCCAGGGCGTCGCGCAGGAGCGCGTTATTCGTGGAGCGACTGATCGCGAAGATCGATTGTGGAATCGATTCACTCTTGGTTCGTTCGGCGAGTTGGATAGCGAAGGCCCCGAGTTCTTCTCTGGTTAAGGTTCGTCGACGGCGCGCGAAACGTCTTTGCTTGGGCGTTACTGTCGAGACCTCAATCTTCGCCCGCGTGAGTTTAAGTTCGGCTTGGGCTTCATCGTCGGCGTAGACGTAGCCGCGGTTAGGGTTGCCGAGAACGTCTACGCCTTGGAATGCGAAGCGGATTTGTTCGATCTCGTTGGCGTTCAATAATTGTTCTGTGGTTGCCATAGTGGGATTCCTCACTGTTGAATTGAACAAGCTGCTTGTGTCCACGGTCCGCCGCGCGCGCAGCGACGAAGCGTCTGATCTTCTGAGATATAAAAACTGTATTGGGCCGGGTTATCGGAGGTAGGGACAGCTTTGGCTCCAAAGGTCGTCGCGGTGCTTGCGCCTTCGTCTGAGAAGGTCCAATAGGTCACGGTAACGTCGGCTGTGGTGAGAAGCGGAGAGCCGCCCGCAGTGGTAGCTTGCAGTTCGGCAATCGAGCCGTATCGCGCTTTGCGGAGGAGAGTCTTGAAAGCAGTCTGTTGCTGTCCGATCGCGGCAAGCTTTTGTTTGGCCGTATTTTCGTAACCGGCGCGACGTGACGCGATTAGATTCGGAATTGCAATGGCCGCGACGATCGCGATTACGAGTACGACGACCATCAATTCGATAAGCGTAAAGCCGGCGCATTTATGCGACGCGCGGGGTGTCAGCTTCAGGGTATTCGACTTCAACATATTCGGCATCGATGTATTCATTGTTCGTTGCGTCAGCGTCGGCAGATGACGGCGCTGAGTCCTCAGTTCGTGATTTCCAGGAGTAGGTTTCTTGCTCAGGGGCGGCAGTACTGTCCGGAGACAAAAGCAAGTGCATTACGTCGTCATAATCAATCATGCCGCGGCAAAGCTTCCGCGCCGCCGCTTCCGCGAGGGTGATCATCCCGTGGCGGCGGATGGCGTGATCGACAATGTCTTGGCCGTCGACATTGGTCCGAATCATCCGGCTAATATCCGGAGTAATAGTCATGGCTTCAGCGATGCACGTGCGAAGTCTTATGCCGCTGTAGTTGCATCGTCGGCAGCCGACTTTATGAAAGAACGGAAGATCGTTGGCGCTCGAGATCGCGTCCTTAAGGTCAGGTCGATTGGGAAAAACAATTTCAACCAATCGCTCGGCAATATCGTAGGCGCGAGGATCCGGAGTTTTGCAGTGAGGGCACAACAAAGGGACGAGTTCCTGCGAGAGAATTAATTTTAAGAGGGCGGACTGTTTGTCGCGATCGATGTTTAGAGAGTCGAGCCTGGAAAAGGTCTGCGCCACGTTGTTCGTGTGGACAGTGGTTAAGGTTAAATGACCTGCGGCTGCGCACTTAAAAACCACGGCCGCTTCCGGACTGCTTCTGAACTCGCCCGGACTTACGATATTAGGATCCATCCGTAAGCTTTCCTTGAAAGCCTGCTCCCAGTCGTCGTCGTCCTTTAATGGGACTTGGTGTCGGAATTTGTTGGGAAACTCGATCGGATTACCAAGTTGATGGAATTTGACTCGTCTTTGATACTTCTGTTCGAGTCTGCGTAACATTGCTTCGAGCGTATTGGACTTGCCCGATCCGGTAGGTCCGGTGACAAGCACGAGACCACACTTGTTCACCAGCGCGTTGTCGATTTCCGCGATCTGATTAGGCTCGAGACCGATTTGATCGAAGTCGCGAAATTCGTTTGTTTGGATTCGGATAACGATGTTACGTCCGAATTGACCGGGCGTACCCTGGAAGCGCAATGTGCGGCGCTCGATTCGGCCGGTCTGGGTCTTTATTTTGATAGTAATTTCCTTGGCGATACCGCGCTGCATTACTTCATAGCCGTTAACACGAGCCATATCGCAAAAGGCGTTAGCGATATTTTCCATGCGTTCCGGAGGTATGCTGTGGACCGCGTCGTACATAATTCCGTCGATGCGGAACTGAATGAAGCCGGATTCGATGTCCGGGAACAGGTGGATATCGCTGGCGCGTTGCGCGATGGCGTTCAGGAGGATTTTTCCGGCTTGGGCACGCATGCCTGTGCCTTCGCCGATGTCAGGTTCAGTGTCTGCTGCCGAGGCGAGTTTAATGTCCGAATCGGTCTCAAAAATACTCCAGTTGACCGCCACCGGCTGACCGTCGTCTGCGTGGTCATCTAACTGCGACGGTGCCGCCACTGTTTGGTCGTAAGTTTCGCGTAGCAAAACTTCGAAGCGCTGTTCGTGAAGAAACCTGGGGTGAAGCTGCCCGGTCGAGATTCGCACGGCTCTGGCTACATTCCGAATGGCGACAAAGTTGTGCTGGTTGCACATGCCGACTAAGAAAGAGCCGTCGTTCTTTTTCTCCAGCAGGATCGCCTTGTTGTCGCGGGCTACTTCATAGGGTAGCAACGCGGCCAACTCCTGCAGCACGTGTTGGTCGTAGACTTCGCGAACAACAGTGAGTTGATCGATCGCGTTGTCGACGTCGTCGGCCGTGAATAGAGTGTTGGTAGCTGCCGTCATTCGTTTCACCCTGAGAAGTCTGGTCGGTTCGGTTACGGTTTCTTCGACTGAAGCGCCCGTGGGGGCAATGGTTGTGCGGTAGTCGCGTCTGCCGGGGCCTCGAAGTTAGGCATCGGCGCTTCCTGCGGGATCACTTCAGCGGTGATAGCGAAGTACAGGCGATCGCGATTTTCCTGGTTCTGTTTTTTCTTGAAGGCATTGCCTATAAGCGGAATGTCGGCGAGGCCCGGCACTTTGCTTCGGGCATTGGAAATTTGATCTGCCGTCAGCCCGCCGATGACGACGGTTTCGCCGTTTCGCAGTCGCAGGACGGTTTGCAGGCTCTGCCGGTTCACACCAGGCACGCCATTGAAAGTTCCGAGCGAAGTATCGACGCTGTTATTTTCGAGTTGGATGTTGAGCGTCACGAAGTTGGGCCGACCCTGCTCGTCTTCGGCTACTTGCGGTGTTATGCGAGCGATGCGCGACGCTTCGATGAACTGCACTTGACCGGATTGGAATGGAGCGCCGCCGGCGATCGTGGTAGTCACAACCGGAATTTGCGTTCCGGCTACGAGGTCGAAGGTATCGCCATCGGAGACGATTCCGAACGGCCGGGATTGGATGTTTACTGCGCCCTGGTTCTGGGCCAAGGTGAGCTGGTAAGCGAACTGGAAACTATTAAACAGAACGCTACCGCCAAAGGTGGCCAGGGGATTACTGGCGCCGAGGCCGTTAGACGGCTGACGCATGTTGGTGGCTAAACCGGGGATGCCTCCGGGGTTGCGACCAGTGCTGTTATTCGAACTGCCTGAGCCGTTGCCGGTTCCGCTCGATCCGCTCGTGTTCGTGCCGGTATTAGGGAGGGTAGTAAAGCCGCCGATGTTAGTGTTTGGTCCATTGAAAGCAGCGATCGACAACTGCGAGCCGATATCGCGCAGCCGATTTTCGTTTGCCGTATAAACGAGCGCAGAGATCTTTACTTGATAACCAGGACGGTCGACGCGTGCGATCAGGTCGCGAACTTCGTCCATTTGTTGTTGAGTAGCAGCCACGAAGATTTCGTTGTGGCCGGGAACTTGACGAGCTTCGCCGCGGGCATCACCGCCGGCTTTGAGGATCTCGCGAATCGCACCTTCGAGCGTCTGGATATTGGCGCCGTTCGTCGCTTGTGTTTGTCCGGCGAGGTTGGCGCGTCCGCCGGCCGTTGGTTGGAGGTAGCGAAGTTTGAAAACTTCGCGAACGATCGGCGCAGACTTGCGACGCTGATCGCTTATCTGAGCGATTTTGGCGCGCTTGGCTATCTGCACAATGCCGCCGTCGAGACAAACAACGTCGAGGTCGTTCAAGTCGAGGAGCGTGCGCAGGACAGACGTCCAAGGTGTGTCGTTGACTGTGAGTCGAACGGGCGTCTCTTGAATTTCATAATCAAGAACAATGTTTGCGCCGTAGGTCTTGTTGAGTTGATTGACAAGCGCGAGCAGCGAGAGCGGACGATCGGATTCGTTTGTGATCGAGATACGTTCTCCGCGATAACTCGGGTCGCAGACGGGCTTACGGTTTTCTGACGCGGGTTTTGGCGAATCGGCCTTTATCGGCGAAGCGGTTGGCGAAGTTTGCGGCGTAGCCACTTTAACAGGATCGTTATTACTACTAACTGTCACCGGCGACGCGACTGGAGTAGGCGACGGCGATGCTGAAGGTGACGGGCTCGGTTCGGGCGACGCATCCGTAGCCGGCTTAAGGTTGACAACGTGATTGAAGCTTGCCGGCCGTTGATTTTCATTCGGTTCGGCGGGCTGTGCTTCAGTGTTAGGAGCGGTGGACGATTCATTTGACGTAACGATCGCAGAGGGCGGAGCGGTCGTCGTAGCAGGCGTTAGTGTCGCGGGATTGGTAGCGTCTTTGTCCGGAGCCGACGATTTTGCGTATCGATCTTTAACTGCTTCTTGCAGATCGGCGTAGCGGTCTTCCGGCTGAATGGTCTCGGCTGGCCGGGTTAACCGGGAAACAGGTTTAACCGGAATTACGGTTGGCTGTTTCGGGCTGTTAGTTACGTCGAGCGACGGCGCAACGCCAGGGGCTGATGAATTCGTGAAGTCTTCTTTCCTACTCCAGGGAACAAGCTTCGTTCGTCCAGCGGCGGTGCGAAACTGAGCGCCCTGATCCGTAACGCCAATCAGCATGCCGTCATAGAACTTCGCGCCCACGTCGGCGGTGATGGTGCGTTTCTCGGATTCAAGGTAAAGGAAAACACCGTGTCGCCCGTTCATCTCGAGCTGGCCGGTAGGCGCTATTTCAGAAACGAGATAAGCGGTGGTCATCGGTGGCGTGGGTAGGCCTGACGCGACCGAAGACTTGAGGGACTGTTGCCACTGAGAGAGTCGAGCGGCGCGATCGGGAACCTCCGGAGCTGTCGGTGACGAAACACTCGGCATAACCGTTGAGGTCTTAACTGCGACAGCGCTCGAATTATTTAGACCCGTGCGATCGACGAAAGGATCGGCGATGTTCGCAGGGACTGGACGATCCGGATAAAGCGCGGCAGCTAATTTTTCTTCCGTATCTTGCGGCAGGCGGGGAATGCCGGCTTTGGTTTCTTCGCGCGCGGATTTGAGATCGGCATTTGATAGTTGCGTATCGAGCGGTTTACTCAAAACGCGATGGGCGGCGAAGGTGACGGTGACCGTTAAAGCAAAGACGGCGACCAGGGCCAAAAGAATCTTGATTTTGTTCGGGGTGGCGGAATGGTTGGCGTTCATTGTTGATGTCCTTGTCTGTGGAGTCATTTCGAGAGACGGGCTTGAGACTGCAACTCATCGCGCAGTTCTGAAGGGATCGGTGGAAGTACGCCGGAGGTCGGAGCGTCGTAAGTAACGAGCGTGAGGTTGACGGTCTCTTCGCGGCTAAGGCTGGTGATAGAGAATTCTCGAATGTAAATAATTCGAGGGTAGCTGGAGATCGCATTCAGGAAACGAACGATCGCTGCGTGATTGCCCTGCACCTGAGCGGGAATGACGCGTTCGTTGAGCGTGACCTGCGGCTGTGTCGCATCAGGCGACGATGCCGGCGCGGCCATGTTCGCCGACTTAGCCCCAGGCTTGCTGGCGTCGAACATCGTTACCTTGACGTTGTTGGCCTTGGCCATCTGTTGAATCGAATCAAGCACGTTCGATACTTCCGCTTCGCTCGGAAGCAACTCGCGCGCGGTCGTATAGTTGGTTATTAGTCGGCGGAACTCTTGCAAGAATTCCGGTTTCGTGTCTTGCACTACTTGCGATAGCGCGTTTTGGCGGCGCTGTTGTTCGAGGTGCTGACTGAGCGACTCATTAACGGTGGCTTGTGGCGCCGCGACCGAATATTGAAAAAGCACGGCGAGAGCGACTGAGAGGACCGCCGAAATGAGAAAGACTCGCTTTGGGCCAGCTTTCACGACAGCGGATTGGACGCGTTGCGGAACAGATTGGCGACGTTTCGCACGTGTAGATCTGGTAGTGGTGTTTGTCATCGGCTTGCTCCTAACTGCGGCGAAGCTGCGGGCGCGTTAAGGGTCGGCGGATTATCGGGAACGCGAGGGGCCTGCGGCGGTGAAATCAACGGAATGGCTTTCGGTACTTGCGGCGCGGCGGTCTGTTGGGTTTGAGCGCCGGAGGAATCCGATTGCGGTTTGGATGGGCCGGCAAGCGGTGTGTAGGTGGCGTTGACGGTGAACTCGATGATATTGGACGCGGGGGGTTGCGTTGCCGCGCTTGCGTTGGGGCTGGCGCCTTGAAGGTTGTTCTTGGCAAGAATGCCGGTAAAGAGTCCATCGCTGAATTCGAGTGACTTGGCGAACGTAGTGACGGCCTGTTCGTTCCTGGTCTTGCCTTTGATTTCTACGCTCTGGCCCTTGACGTTAATTTCAGAAATGAACCACGAAGGATCGTGCGGCCAGCGTTGATTTAGATCGCGTAGCAGTTGTTCCGTCGCTGGCTGCCGTTGCCGCAAGCCGATCAGATTGTCCAGCAAAGAATGGAACGCCGCGAAGTTTGATTTAGACGATTCGTAGTCGGCGTTGTCCTTTGCGAGTCGTTTGCTGATCGTTTCTTCTTTCGCGATGCGAGCCTGAAGGCGTGCGCGTTCGACGACGCGGTATGTATAGGAGCTGAGAGCGAAGGCAGCGAGAGCTACAAGCGGGATGAGGGCCGCAGCGATGGCGGACATTGCTCTTGTCTGAGAGATGGCTTGCTCGCGTTCGGCGGCGTCGTTGCGAATATCCTCGAGCTGCTCTTGCAGCGAAATATTCAAGTCGCAAGGCGGCACTTCCGGGTCGTCGAGCAGCGCGCCGATAGCGAGAGCGGCCGGCTGATCGATTGGCGTCGGGTTCTGAGTGTCGGCGACCAGTGTGATGGGACTGATTTCAATGTTGTCGAGGTCCCGATTACGAGACAACACGTCGAGCAACTGGTCCTGGTAGTCGTCGGGCGCTGAGATGATCGCCTTAGAGACCGGAGGAAGGTTTAGGTTCTCGATTGTGCTGGCGCCGATGAGGCGGGCAAACATCTCGCTCGCGCCGCGACATTTGATTTCGGTATTAGCCCCGCGCTCGAAGCGTTCTTCAGTTTCGTAGGCCAGGCCTGTGTTTACGCTCCACACGCCGACGGCGTAATCGTCTGCGCTCAAAACCAAAAACGCAATTGTCTCGTCGGGGTCAATCGGCTGGCCGTTGGTGGCGTGCCAGGCGCGCGCGATCGCGCGCGTGCGAGTCTCGATGCGTAATGTGTATGGAAGCCTATCGACGTGGGTCGGCTGTTGGAGTTCGAGCCAAGTGCGAAGCGTCTGACAGGTCTTTGCGACCGCGTCTTCGTCGGCCTGGGTGAGTACGATTCGGTCGTCGGGACATCTGGTGAAGTTTGCGATCTGAGTTGAGTCTGGCGGACCAGCTCCAAGCAGCGACGACAGGATAGTTTCGTCCGAATCGGCGGCAGTTGCGCTCAACTGTGCGAATTGACTATGCGCGTTTGCGTTGTGGACCACCGTTCGAAGTTGCGCCGCCGTGACGTTGACCGCACGTCGCTCGTCGACGACAACGCGATGAATCTCGAAGCCGCCGTCGGGCGCATAGTCGGCGATGACGACGTTACCGTTACGTTCATCGAGGCAAACGCCTGAAGGTGGTTGAGCGGATTGCTTGCGGTTGCGTTTCATAAAAGAGGGATCTCCTGCTTAGTTCAATTGGTTTGAGGCAAGATTCATTGCTCGAGGAGTCGCAATGAATTCAATCGTGCTGCGTGACTCGGTCGACGAGCCTGCGGCGGTCTCGACTCCTTCAGCGGCGAGAACAACTGTGACAGTGAATGCTTGGGTCGGGCTGGTTCCGGTTTGCGTACAGGATGCGGCACGCGCGTTAAAGGAGACGGTCGAAACCCGCGCGCCCTCTATGCGCACCAGGCGCCCGTCCGTGCTGAGGGCATAGGTTACCGGTGGCGCAAGCTTGATGACCGAGGTTTGCGCCGGCGAGAAGGTGTGCGCGTGATCTGTATCTGAGGACCAAAGCCGTCCCCATGCTGGATTTGTTTGTCTCGCTTTTGTAAGCGTTAGTCGCGTAGTTACACTGTCCGGGTTCGAAACCGCCGACACAACGCATACCGCAGAAGCTGGACTGACAGGATTGGCCGGATCGGTGTTGCCGTAATCGACGAGCATCACAACGTCGCCGTTGGCGTACGAGCCGCGCGGCGGTGTCTTGATATCTATTTGGGTGCTGTTAGAGGAGAAAGTTGTTAAGCCTGGCGCGACGTCGGTAGATTTGTCGCCCGACAGAATAGTCACCGAGCTTCCCGTGGTAGTTATCGGGCTAGTTAATTGAGTGCCGCCGTCAAAAGGCAGACGCGCAAATTCAGTTTGGTTATTGACGCGGTTTATGATCGGCGCGGCGATTACTGAAATGTTGCTCATGCCGCTGCCGGCATTCGGTTGATACGCGAGGAAGTAGAGCGGATATGGAGGCACAGGGTAAGCGCTCGTGTAGAGAATCGTCCGGACTCCGCTTCTGATTCGGTAGTAGCGGACAAACCTGACGGTCTGTTGTGCGTTCGGCGCTTCAACACTGATTTGATAGATATCGCCCGGCTGGGGACCGGCGATCGAAACCCCTGAGCCATAATTTGAGGCGACGGTTCCGCTCGGACTTTGCGACTCGTAAATCGTTATGGAGTTGCTGTTGTTTTCGTCATAGTAATAGCCGATCGCGTCGATGTTCCCATCGTTTCCCGCGACATAGGCCCAGCAGCCTTTGCAGATATTTGAATAGGCCCAGGACCAGATCCCCACGCCGCTACTGACCGCACGAGCGCTATAGGCGTAAGCGTTCGGGTACGACGCGTTGTTGGTCAATTTCGACAGGCTGCCGGGAGTTGATGTGTCGAAGTCTGGGTTCGTAATGAACTGCGCGGTTTCTTTCCCAGCGCCCGGTTGCGAAGCGCGGGTAAGGTTGTATCCGGCGCCGTCGAAATCGGCGCGCAACAGCGATTCTGTGCTTCCGCGCCCTTCTTCAAGCGTACTTACTTCCCCGTAAGCTCCCGCAGTTCGAGCGAACTTGGTCAATAGAAGGACCGCGGCTGTGACGGCCACTGCAGTGATGGCCATCCCAATGAGCATCTCTATCAGGCTAAAGCCGGCTTGTGCGTGTCTTCTACTCATAGTTGTACTCTGTACAATGCAGCCTTACGGTGATACAGCCGTGCGGTTACCGAATCCGCGCCACGTTCCGGCGCTTTCGTCGTATGCCCATGTCTCGGTTAACCCGGAAGGGTGAACCGCGACGGCGCGAGCAGCACGCCCGTTCGTTAAATAGATCGCTGGAAAAGGACTCTCCTGGTTGGGATTGACGTTAGGGGGCGCGGTTGGGAGTGAAGAACTGTCCAGCCTGCCGTCCCCGGAGAAGTTAAAGACAACCGTTGGTGTGCCAAGTGAAATAACGGGTATGGGCGAAAGGTCTGTAGCCGATGTTGCGACGCGCCAACCAGCGGGAAGTGTCAAGGTGCTGCCTTGATAGACGTTATTCCAAGAGCCGGTGCCGCCTGCGGACGTTGGCGTATTAAAGGTAGTGTGGGTAGCGCCTTCGGTAACGAGCGCGGCCGTGGTACTTACGTTTGTAAAATCAATAGCTACGGGCGGCTGTCGATAGTTTTCCAGCAATGTTGGTTGCGTGAGAGCGTTGAGCCTGATCGCTGCGGCTCGGCGGGCGCGGATTCTGGCAGCTACGTCCTCGGCCAGGCGAGGGGCCTCGTCGCGTTGCGCAAAGGAGGCGAGCGCCAAGCCGACGACGATTCCGATAATCGCGCAAACGATCATCAGCTCGATTAGCGAGAAGCCGCGTTGTAGTGACTGCCGTTCCATATAAAACTCTGCTGCCGATTTCCCCTGAGACTGTTTGCTCGTAGTCTGGGTGGACGAGCGATTGACTCTGTGGCGCGCTGTAATTTCGAGAGCGCGTACGGGCTAGTAACTAAGTGAGAAGCCGGGCGCAATCTGTCTTGGGGCGCGTCCGCTGGGGGTGGCTTACGCACTTGTTGTGCCGATGGCAGTCTTTGGTATTTTCCTGAGCAATTTGTTAAAGAGAGGGCCTTTGGTGAGAAAGAGGAATGCGAGGGTGTGCTGATAGATCAGCAAGCGATTGTTGTGGCTAACAGTTTGCACTAGAGAGCAGTCGAGGTCCGTCGGCCTTCTCTTTACAGTTATGGCTCACATCAATAACAGATTGTTACTAGCTGCGATTTTACTGGCGTTTTCGGGCGTTGGCCTTGGAGTACGAGGGCAGAGCCGAATCGTCGTTGACGCGCAAGTCAGTTTTGAGAAAAGCGAAACGTCGCCATCGTCAAATCGGGGTAGCGAGGATCGGACAGTGCGATCGGGAGGATCGGACAGTGGACGGCCGACGAGACGGCGGCAAGGCAGGATCAATGTGGCGGCTTACGATCGAAGGTTAGTTGCGGCTGTCTATCGTGAGTGCGCGCGTTATCGTATCGATCCGGCGCTGGTTTTTTCGTTGATTTGGCAAGAATCTGGCGCTAAGCTTCACGTGGTGTCGGTTAAAGGCGCTGGCGGCGCATTGCAACTGATGCCGGAAACGGCGGCGCAGTACGGTGTCAGCAATCGTTTTGATCCGGACCAGGCGGTCCGGGGCGGTGTAGCGTACTTAGTTTCATTGCTTGATCATTTTCAGGGGAACGTTGCATTAGCTTTGGCTGCATACAACGCGGGAAGTGTGTCGGTGGACGCTTTCCTTGGCGGTAAGAGAATCGTTCTTCGGACGGGGAAGGTCATTAATCCTGCGGGCCGAAGGACTGCCGGCGGGATTCCGCCGTACAAAGAGACGCAAGCCTATGTAGAAAATATCGCTAGTTATTACCGAGGCTTTCGTAAGGAAGCGGGTGCTGCAACTGTCGAGTCACGTTAGTCGGGCAAATTTATGGACACATCAAAAGAGACGAGTGCGAGGCGGACGGTCTTGGTGATCGATGACGACGAGGGCGTTCGAACCTTCTTTCGCAGGGCGGTTAAGACGTTTGAAACGAGGGTGGAGCTATTGACGGTCGAGAACCTGGCGGAAGCGAGGACTATTCTCGCTGAACAGCCGGTAGTCTTGGCTTTTGTCGACAAGTGTCTACCTGACGGTGACGGGGTTGAGTTCTGTCGGGAGCTGGTCGGGAGACCGGATTTTGCAGCCTATGTCATTACCGGGACGGGAAGTAACGCTGATTGTATCGCAGCGCTTGAGTTCGGCGTGCTTGATTACATTCCAAAGCCGCTGCGACTGGAAGGGATTCGGGACAAGATTCGGCGACATATACCGGTAGACGATGCTGATCGGCCCAGTGGTGTCGCTATGGGTCGGCGAGCGTCTTCGATTGCTTCTGATCAGTTTCAATTAGTCGGCGAGAGCGCGGCGATGATTCAGGTCGCCGTAGCGGTCCATCGAATCGCAAAGACTGACTTATCGGCGTTGATCATCGGGGAGTCGGGGACGGGAAAAGAAGTCGTCGCGAAACAGATCCACCAATTGAGTTCGCGGCGGGATAAGAAATTCGTAGCAGTTAATTGTGCGGCGGTCCCGGACAATTTGATTGAGTCGGAATTATTCGGACACGAGAAGGGCGCCTTCACGGACGCGAAGTTTCAGCGCGTCGGTTTATTTGAAGAAGCGCAGGGAGGAACGATATTTCTTGATGAGATCACGTCGACATCGCTCGACTTTCAAGTGAAGTTATTGCGGGTTTTGCAAGAAGGCAAACTTCGCAGGGTTGGCGCAAATCGCGAGATTAGCCTTAACGTTCGTGTAATTGCGGCGAGCAACAAGCGGATGGACGAAGAAATCAAAGCCGGAAGGTTTCGGGAGGATTTGTATTTCCGGCTCAAAGGGGCGGAAATCGAATTGCCTCGACTGGCTGAGAGAGAGAAGGATGTTCTCGTGTTAGCGTGTTACTTTGGCGACCGTTTCGCGCGCCAGCTTAATAAGGTGGTCTATTTCTCGGAAGCTGTCGTTGACGCTTTGAATAACTATTCATGGCCTGGGAACGTCCGTGAGTTGGAATCTGTTGTTGAGTACGCGCTTTCGCGTTGTAATGGAACGGTTCTTTTAAGCGATCTTCCGATTGATGTCCGTGAGGCAGCGGGGGAAAAGGCGTCTGTGAGACTGCCGGTCTTCGTCAATAGAACGGAGGACATTGTTTCTCTACCGGTTCTAATCCATTACTACTCGCTGCACGTTCTGAGTCTATGCGAAGACAATAAGACTGTGGCGGCTGACAAGCTAGGTTGTAATCGCAAATGGTTGCTTGACTTGCTTGCGCGTGATGCTAGGGGCGAGATGTCCATGCACGCGCATGAGCTTGTGGCGAAGTCGCATAAGAACAACGGTGCTGCTGCTGCGGGTGCAGTTGAAGCAATAGGATAAGAGTACGCCAGATCAGGAGATCTCGTCTTCTAAGTCCGGCTCGATGATCAAACATTCTTTCAATCGAACTCCCGCCGCCTCAATCTCAGTCTGAATCTCTCGGACATTAACGACCGCGCGAGCGAAGTGGTCCGCCTTTTCTCGAGGTCTTCGTTCCGCTCGACATCGCTCTAAATTCGCAGTCGCCTTAGCACAAAGGCGGTAAGCTGTTCTAAGCCTGGTTAGCGGGTCTTTTTTAGACGGTGCAAATCCGACGCTCACAACGGGCGGATGCTAACAGAAAGCGTTTCACGGATGCAACAGGTGGTGATCGCGACTCCTCGAACGGTAGTGGTAAATCTGTTTCAAATCTCAAACTGCGGCGAGGGTTGATTCACAAAGAGCTGCCATTGAGTTATGCGGTGCCGATCCGTACAAGTTTGCCGAACTTCGCGAGCTTGGCCTTATCAATGAGCAAATCAATTGGAAACAACGTTTCTTTGTTCCGAGCGATGAGACTAACGGGATCGAAATTCTCCACTCGTTATTCGAACGTTATCCGGTAATCCTAACCGAGGATGAGCCGAGCGACGGAGAAGCAAGTGCAACCGAGATAGCGCCACAGGCTGAAATCAGAGCGACGGAAATCGTTGACCTCGACCAATGGATCGTTGCCGTTGGAAAGGCGAATCCAGAACGGCAAACAACTCATGAGAGTGACGGCCAAGTTGACGCAGCAGAACCGGAAGCAGCGACGGAAGTAGAACCACCCTTTGCGCTGCCACAAGAAGCCGTAGTGTCATGGACTCACTTCAAGCAAAGCGAGCAAACGCAATTAGCTTTCAGCTTCGGTTGAGAGATAAGACATAACCCCTCATAAAAACGACAAACCCGACAGGTTCCTGTCGGGTTTGTCGACTTCAGTAGCCTTGCGCCGAATCACCTTTCAGGTGACGGGCGAAGGTCGCCACTTCGTATTGAGCAACTTTCGATGCGCTACTCGACAAATCTTGCACTGCTGTTCTCTGGGAGGTATAAGACGCCCTGGCGCGTACTTAGACCACAGGCTGTGGTCTAATACTCAGTTGTGCGGCTCTCTATTAACGAAAGGGTTTTCTATGCCTTGGTTCGAAATCGGAATCGATCACAAACGCACTGACGATCCCAGAAACAGAGACACACTGATTCGGGGGACCCAAAGAATTTGGGAATCGAGCGGCAAACCAGAAGGCTTCGCGTTACTCGGTACACACAAGACGCCGGACCAAAAGTTCGACGTGTATTACCTAACGCCCGCCTGCCAAAAACCGATTAATGAACACAGCGGAGGCTTTTTCACATTTTGGCAAGTTGTGCCGACCGACAAAAAGCCAGCGCGCGACTCGTTAGAGGTTCTTGTCGGGGACCCAAATGCGTTGACTTTGTTGGACTGAACCATGTCTTCACTTCAATTCTATCGATGCCCTAATACCGGCAAGATCATTACGGCCCGAACCTTTCAAAGGAACGTTGTGTGCGACTGTGGTCGCAGCAATCCGGCAGCTCTCCGTCCAAAGACGCTCAATACCTGGTTTGCACGTTTCCTTTCACGCTTTCGGCAAACCGAACGGACCGAGGAAACGGGTACGCACTTAAAACGTTGCTTGGAACTTGCGACCGATGATGAAGTGATTACTACTATGCGCGAACGTGGCACATGGTCGACGCATTCGAAGCGTCGGAGCACAACTCTCGGCGATTTTCAATTTCCCAAATTGAAATCACAGATCGAAAGACTCGCGACTGAAGCGTGGCACTCCCAAGACTCATTACGCTCTCAATTCCTTCTAAATCCGTCGGCTTTTTCCGCGGCTTCACCTGAACGCGTAATCGAGGCCATCCTAAATCACGTTCGAATTGTCTGCCCCGGGCTATCCGTTCCCTTACGTGTACCGCGCGTCGAAACTGGTTCGCTTATTGACGCGGGCGGCATGTTCAAGACGACAGATGGCTGGGTCTCCATTAAAATTGCGAATCATCTGTTCTTTGATCAGCGTGCCGTAGGTGCGATCCTCGCGCACGAAGTGTGTCACTACGTTCTTGGGAATTCAGGAATTCGGGAATCGAACGTCGACGAAAACGAACGTTTGACGGATGCGTTCATGTTTGTTTCTGGCCTTGGGTCGCTATTTATGGACGGCTATACACGCCGAACCACCAATACCGAATATCGAAGCGGGCATCGCCTGGGCTATCTGACTGATGCGGAATACGATTTCGCGGCGCGTTACGTTGAGACGTTGCGGTCAGACAATTCGTTAGGGCTTCTTACGAACGCTGACCACTTGAAACGGAAACTCATCGCTCGCATTGCTGACAAGCAGGCTTGCGAGCGATTAATCTCAAACGCTCGGAGGCTGTACCCAAACAGAAGTGAAACTGAAATCTATGATCTTGTGCTTACGCAGTACGAACGCGACCGTCGTTGACTGCTGGTACACGCCACACAACAAATTGGACGCGAGCGGCGGGAGCGTGTTTCGCAGCATGATTGGTCCGGCGATGCTTGAATGATATCGCACCGCCGCGTCAACTCCGTTCGTTCGGCGACACCCGATCGCCCACATACATCAATGATCCCTTTTGAACATTGTGGCAAAACTTACCCCGCCGATATCGGTGACTCGATCAGGTGCGATGTCTGCGGCAGGACATTTACGATCACACGAGACGCCTCCACACTGTCCCGCCAGCCTCCGCCAACGGTTGCCCCACCGCAACCGAAGTCTCCTTGGGTCCCGGCCCCTCCGTTGAAATCTCGCCGCTTCCTAGCTCGAAATTGGCTGTTACCGGCTCTTGGGATATTGGCGTTGGCCGTCGGCGTAACACTCACGATCTTAAATTACCGCTCGCGAACGAACTCCAATCTCGTTGCACAAACATCGGCGTCTCAGACCTCGTCGCCGCCAACCAATCCAAACGTCTCCGTCGTGACGGATCCGACTCCGACGGCCACGTTGAAGCCTTCCTCACCTACACCGAAATCTGTAACGACACCAGTTGCGAAAGACGTCTCTACAAATCCATTCGACTCTTTATATGAGGCGACACCCGCACCAACTGCGCCACCCGAGACGGTTCGCTACCCAACAGGAACCAATCTCATGCGACCGTTAAGCGCAACGGGACGCGGTGTTCTAAACATCTCGAACGGAACGAACTACGATGCGATAACGAAGCTCGTTGACGCGAACACCGATACGACCGTGCGGCTCGTTTACATTCAGGCAAATTCTTCCGGCGAAATACGAAGCATCTCTTCCGGCGATTACTTCATTAAATTTGCACTCGGCAACGGCTACAACCGTGACACCGGACGGTTTCTTTACGCGCAATCATTTGCTAAATTCGTCGAGTCGTTCAATTTCGCCGAATATGAAACGAGCGACGGGTATATTCGCTGGCGGAACTATGACATCAGCCTTAATCCCGTTCTCGGCGGTACCGCTCGCTCTCGGTCAATCAGTGCGTCTGAATTCTACGATCGCTGATAATTGGCGTCGCCGACCAAGTCGTTGGGCGGCTTCGCCACTCGCGACAAACTCACGGCATGCGCAAGTTAACGAGACAATATGTATTCCAGCGCGTCTATGACATGGCCGCACTCGTTGAGGGCTGCCTGGAAAATCATGAATCGCTGGGCGAGTTAGATTGGGATAATCCGGAAATCGTCGGAACCGTCACTGCATTCTCAAAGGTTACACTTCTCCATCGGTATATTTACGCCATGATCGCGGTCGAACACAGATACGACTACCGGAAGAACGCTGATCTCTTCGAGGAAGGTCCAGAAATGATCAACGAGGTGGAGGACTTGTTGCATAACTACGATGTTAGTTTCATGCCGTACGCAAAGTTTGAACCACCAATAGCGATTGACGAAGCTACGACTCGGCAAGATTATCCATTCCATAGGTGGTTTCTTTCTCAGGAGGCTGCCTTTGAACTCCTGTGGGAGAAAATGACTGACGAAGTTTTTCATCTACTATTTGGAAATCGCAGCTTCCTACGGAAATTCAACATTGGCGTGGCAAATTGGATTAGGAATAATCACGTTCGCTTACCGCCCGCATTCCTAAACGACAATGGCACCATCAAGCGATCATTCATGCCAAAATGGGTTCGCGACGCCGTATTTTTTCGCGACCACGGGCGGTGCGTTTTCTGTCACGTTGATTTATCTGGCCTTCTCAGCCTCGATCAGTTAGATCAATTTGATCATATCGTACCGTTGGCCGCAGGAGGCGTAAATGATCCGACAAACATTCAATTGGTGTGTGAAACTTGCAACGTTACGAAGGGAGATCGCCATTCAGAAACTGGGCTTCGTTATCCGTCGTGGTGGCCAGCTTGAGTGAAAACCAATCACGCCGCCCAGCAAATACTTGGACGCGAGCGGCGAGAGCGTGTTTCGCATCATAATTGGTCCGGCGATGCTTGAATGAAATAGCGCCGCCGCGTCAACTCAACCGCTGGGCGTTTCAATGCGCCGCCTATCTAAGAGTTAAGGGAGGCTGGAAAGGTCAATGATCGCAGATCCTACATTCAATGGTTTTGTTGGCGACGACGTTATTCAAACACTCCATTCCGTCGGAAATGAGTTCGCCGAGGCCGAACGGCAAAACAATGTCTCAGAGAGTCTGGGCCGTAAATACCACAAAGCGCTAAGGGCCTATGAAAACGCGTTGACCGTTGGTCCATGGTCGCCTGGTTCATCGACGATTGACCTGTCTGGTGATGGCTCCATGTTCGAAAAAATGAATGACGAATTGGCGGCAGTCCATAAAGAAGACGCGCGAATTCTCGCTTGCTTTGGCGATGCGTTGGCTCTAACGCCTGACGACGATGAAGAATCCTGACCGTCGGGGCATTTACACTCGAAATCCCCACAAATCGTTGGGCGGTTATTCACGCGCAATTCCACGACGCTACACCTAATTGCATCGAATCATAGACATCGTCAACCTTACGGGGGCCAGAATTGCGCCGGGCATAATGATGGGTGCGATCATTTGCCTGCTCTTATTGACCATACTGGTTCGGCCATGGATAGGTCACTGGCCCAAAGCCGAAGATTTCTTGCTTAGCCGTATAATGATGCCGCTCGGCGTCGTCGTATACGCGTCCGGCATCTTTTTCGTCATTTGGTTATTTGGCGCGTTGCTTATCGCTCTCATTTGGGGGTTATTCAACATCATCGCGTCGCTCGTCAGATAAACGGGCGCGCGAACAAATCGTTGGACGCGAGCGGCGGGGGCGCGTTTCGTAACTAACTTAATTCGCGGAGTGCTTTGATTCGCGCCGCCACGTCAACTCAGCGGTTCGACCGCTTCGCTTGAGTAGAGAGATCAATTTAGAACCGTGCCTTTCTTTGCCGAATGGAGACGACAACGTCGCTTGCGAAGGGAAATCGCTTCGCTTAAAGAACAAGAGGCCAAAGCTCATCAATCTCTTGATGGCGAATCTAATCTTCAACCAAAACTCCACCCTCATGTATTTAGGATCGCCACCATGCAGCGAGAATTGGCGGAACTAGACACCAACCAACTGGTTCGAAAGGCGGGGCGGCGAGGGATCCAAATACCACACAACGAAAATTGGTGGAGGGAGGACGAAACATTCGAAGGCCGCGAAATATTCAACGGCGTCTATGAAGGGAAATTCTATCTCACCGAATTCGGCAAGGCTGGTGTCTCTAGATTGATTCAAGACGACAGAAGGAAATCAATCGAGTGGTGGGTTAAGATTCTTACTCCTGTTCTGAGTGCGCTTATCGCTTTACTTGGCGTCATTGTCGCTCTGGTTTCAGTATCCCGAAAAGGCGCGGGTTGAACATTTAGTCAAACGGCGGTCGAACACAAATCGTTATACGCGATGAACCCAATTGAGTGGCTAAACCAAAGAGCACCCGGCTTTGATTCCTTATCTGAAGTTGAGCGGGCGGCAATCTTTCACTTCTCGTTGTTGTGGAGCTTCTTTGAAGCGAAGGTGCTCGACACCAATGCGTCGGCGAACAAGATTCTCGCAATCTCGCGGGAATGGGCCGGCGACGGTCGGTTGAGACCGGAGTCATTTGCTTCCAATCTTTTGTACTTTCGTGAGCGCTATTTCAAGGATGGTGAAGCCACTGACCATTTTGGAGGCTTGCTATTGCGCGAGAATGACAACGAACCGCTCGTCGTCTCGGTTCTCAAAGGCGAGAACAACGATCCAGGGGATATTGTCGGCGCACTGCTCATTATTGTTTTTCGTTTACGGAACAATCTGTTTCATGGCACCAAATGGGCATACGGTATCGCGGGCCAGTTCGACAACTTCTCCAATGCGAATGAAGTTCTAATGGCCGCGTTGGATATCCATGGCGAAATCTAGATCGCGTATAACAAATCGTTGGGGGCGAACCAGGAATCGATATGCCAACTCTAGATGATGTCTATCGAAAGTTTGGGGAAACTGCCGAGGCCGCTCAGTTGCTCGAAACAGACCTTGGCACGATCGCTTTGATGATCGGTTGTACCGCAGCAGATCTCTTGGAAAACCCCGATCCCCAAAAGGCTACGGAGATCTATCAGCGAATTAATCGCCAGACCCTCGGGCAGCTTCTCAGAAATGTGCGTGGTTCGACGGAGACATTGGATCAGCTGGCAGATCTCTTGGATCGTGCTCTCAAGGCACGGAATAGGTTGTCGCACTCCTTTTATCGCCGACACAATTTCCGTCGAAATTCCGATGAGGGTCGGAAAATCATGTTGGATGACCTTGAGGCCATGCACGTCACGATATTCAATGCTTGGAAGGCAGTGTTGCTCTTGTCGGGGGTTGACTTGGATGCTATCGATTATGACGCTATCGATCTCGATGACTTGCCTAAACAACACGTGCCTATCTAATGTTTCGCCCAACAAATAGTTGGACGCGAGCGGCGGGAGCGTGTTTCGTAACATGATTCGTCCTGCGATGGTTGATTGAATTCGCGCCGCCGCGTCAACTCAAACGTTGGGCATCTTTATGAGACTTAGAACCGATCCGCGTCTGCGACAAGCTCTGTATGGGTTGTACGTCGCACTCTTCAAGGCAAGGCAAGCTTGCCCCGATGACTTTCCAAGCGGCCGGGTGACAACCATTCAGACCGCCTACATGGGCATTGAGAATTTCGGTTGGCGAGTGGTGGGCATCACCCGGGAGGCACTAGAGCTCTTGGCCAGCGTGGATTTCCACAAGAACAAACTACCGCGTCCAATATGCCGTGGCCACGTCATAAATCGAATCGAGACGGCACGTGTCATATTTGAACGTGACGAGCCAATGTCGCTAGAGCAGTTCTTCAACGTCTTTCTGAATAACGACCAAACGGTGATCATGCTCAAAACACAGAACGACCACACGAAACCGTTCCCGCCGTACATCGCGATCGACAATCCCAACGCCGAGCTGTTTCCAAACGGGTCCCTTATGAGCTGGAAGCACCGGCGGAAGGAGCGCGATTACTTGAGAGAACTTCATGATGTGGTGAATCGCCGCGAAGCAAACTAACGGCGCGTGGTTCCTGCGACGACGCCCAACAAATCGTTGGACGCGAGCGGCGGGGGCGTGTTTTGTAACTTGATTCATCCGGCGATGCTTGATTGAATTCGCGCCGCCGCGTCAACTCCGCCGTTCGGCCGAGTATGGGCCGCGTTGTCCTACTCACCGAGAAGTGGCCACAACGTCTCGAACGGGAGAAGCTTGAGTTCACGCTCGCGTATCCTGGGCTTCAGCTTGCCACTCTCGAAAATGGACAGCTCATGTGGGTGGGTCTCATAAGAAGTAACAGTGGCAGACAATACATAATTCAAATTTATCCGCACGATTGCAGACGAACAAGAGTTGGAAAAATAATAGCGCGACGGATATCACTAACTATGGTGCGGATATTACTAACTATGAGAACTGAGAGTCGTCAGCTGCGAGTAAGCGTGTAATTGCAGTTAATAGCGTGACGGTGTTGAACGGCTTTTGAATGAAGGGCAGGCCGTCGGTCGTTTTCGTTTTTGATGGGTCAAGCGGAACGACGTGGCCGCTTGTTAGTAGAACAGGCATGGTTGGATTTACTTTTCGTATTCGCTTGCACAGCGTGCGGCCGTCCATTCCAGGCAACCCGAGGTCGGCGATTACGAGTGACAGTTCCTTTCCATTCGAATTCAGTTGTTGGAACTGGGACCAGGCGTCGAGACCGTTTGCCGCTACCGCTATTTTGTAGCCGGCTTTCGATAGATAACGGATCATCGCTTGTTGGATGTCAGTTTGATCTTCGGCGATGAGTATCAGTTGGGCGGCATTTGCTGGTCGTTGTCGAGTAGTTGGGGCACGGTGGTTCCGTTTGGTCTGTTCGAGGTTAGGTGCAGCATCTTTTAGCTCAAGCGGGAAATATACCTTGAAGTGCGTCCCTTCATTTGGATCGGTTTCGACATAAATGTAGGCGCCGAGTTGCTTAACAAGCGCGTACGCAGTTGCCAATCTCAATTCATTTCGTAAAGCGGCCGGCTTGTTATCACTTGATGTGAAAACGTCGAAGGCGCGCGGCAGAGAGTCGGCTGTTAAAGGGTGTCCTCTGTCGCTGACGAGCAGTAGTAGATGTCGTCCTGGACGAGCGCCCGGATGGGTAGAGGTATCTTCGTCGCTGAGTGTGTCCAGAGACGTCGCTACGGTAACAGTGCCTTGGGCGGCGCCGGCGCGTTCTTTGCAGTTATCAAAGAGAGTGAAAAGTAGTTGGTGGAGTTGCGCTGTGTCGACCACGATCGAGGGAAGATTGTCGCCCGCGACAAAATCGAGGGTAAGGCGCGAGCCGAGGATCTTCTGACTGATTGGGAGCGTTTCATTGATAGTGGAGTTGAGGTCCACGCTTTCTCTGGAGGTCGGTTGTTGTTGGGCGTAGTCCTGGAGCTTTTGTATGATCGTGGCCATCTCTACGCATTTACGAATTACGTCGCGGTTAATCGGGACTGCGCTGCCTGCAGGCGTGTCCGGGTTATTGCCTTCTTCCGCGTTAATAAGTTCGAGCGTTTCTTGGACCAACTCGGCATTGCCAAGAATGGCGGTCAGCGAATTATTAAAATCGTGCGTGATCCTTATTGTTAGTTGGCCGATGATTGTCTGATGAATATTCGGAGCCGAGGCGAGAGAGAGGTTTGACGGTTGAATGAACAAGGCGGTTACCGCCTCCCTGTCTATTGCATTGAAGCCTTCGGTACGTTGAATATCCAATGCCGTAACATTGAAAAGACTGTCGCCGCAAACACCGAGCAAATCCATTGGACTGCCGCTCTCTGGAGTGTTTAGATTAGCAATGAAGCTTCGTGTGGACCGATCTTCCAATCTAAGTACACGGTCGATTGGCTGGCCCAGCAGTCCTTCTCTGGGGAGACCGAGCAAAGCCGGCGCCGGTGAATTAATGAACGTTATTCTGTTCTGGGCGTCGAGAAGTAGAATGGCGTCGGAAATGAGGTCGACGGAACGCTTGAACAATTCGGCTGGGGCGGGAATGCCGGGGCTCTTTGTCTTGCCTTTGGTCATCGGGCCGATAGCTTTAGCTGTCCGCTCCTTTTAAGACCGTGGTCGATCAGGTTTCCAATGTATAATTGTAAGGGCCGCTAGTTTGGCGGTCAATGATGATGTTCGAATTCGATGAGATCCAAACGCTTGATGTGGGCGTTCTTATGCCGCAAGACGTGTCGACGCGCTTTCTTGAACTGCAGGCGGACTCGAGCGCTACGGCGAGCGCTTTTGTGGACTGCGGTAATGGTTTCCGTTCGTTTGGATTGTTCTATCCGGCTATCGATGCTTATTCAGAGGCGACTGTGCGGGATTCGCAATCGGCGGACGCTTTTCTTGGCCGTGCGCAAGTTGCTTTTGCGTTGGCGCTTTTGCAGGACAGCGACAGCGAACGAGAAGGTTTTTGTTGCAAGTGCATCTTTGACTATAAACGGGTGCTAGAGTTGAAGGGGCAATCGCGAGAAGCGGTTCTCGGGCTGGGCAGTGCGTTGCTGGCTGCAAACCGCTTTGCTGAGTGTGAGTCCTGGATAGCGGACGCGTTGGCGATCGCGGACGACCGAAATCTGAAGGGAGATCTCTTATACACACTTGCGCTGTGTCGACTCTTTGCCGGGGACTTGGATCAAGCTCTTGATCATGCTGACAACATGGAACGTGTTGCGGGATTTGATATCGAGCATTCGTTTATTTGCGGCTTGGTAAGTTCTCTGCGAGGTGAAAACGGGAAAATGCTTGAGTATGAGATCCGCATTCGACGTAAAGACGAGAAGTTGAGTCAAGTGCTTCGCGCGATTGCAGTCGGCGCGAGATGCGGAACCTTTTCAGACCTTGCTCGCCTCTTAGTATAAATCAACCAGCTTATTCAGTTCGGTCTTGACGCTGTCCCATGACAGGCGCGTTGTTATAAGCGGCGTTAGAGTTTGCGCGCTCCCGGTGGAGGCTTAACTTTAGATCGCGTCATCGCCGTCTGCGAAACAAGGATTTACTTCTGATGCCTTTGTATTTAACATTGCCGGGGAGCTTCGCTGGAAGGTCCAACTCATCATCGACGATATCTTCTAAATGAACGCCCGCGAGACGCGCGTATCGCAAGAGGGTTGTAAGCGGTGGTTCGTTTCGGCCTAGCTCATACTTCGAGATATTCGTGTACTCCACTTCGTCCTCAAGCCCTAACTGCCGATGCATTTCAGGTTGAGACAGCCCAAGCGCAAGGCGAATGTCCCGGAGCTTTTCGGGTAGTCGTTCCGGCTTGGGTCGCGAGCCTTTTCCCATCAGGAGTTGCCTCCTGAAAGGAACTGGCGCACTATCTTGACTCTATGTATGAATATACATAGACTGGCTTCGCGTATCTGATTCGCCGTGAGTTGGAACCTTCCATGCTCAACGGCGATGCTCATCACTCGAAGAGACGGGATGGTGAGCTACGCATTTGGCCGTTGCTTGTTTTCAAAAGACTGAAGCGCCTCACCGCAGTGTCTGCGCCTGGACTGATCCGTCCATAAGTTGCGAAGGCGCTTGTCGAAGCTAAAACGCCGCACAGCATAACAGAGTGAGAAGTGATTCTTATATTCAGGTCAGCAACCCATAGTGTGCTAACGTACGAAATGCTGCTAGTCGCACAATTTGCAACCGAGACTAACACAATGGTAATCAGTTAATTGACTTGTGAATAGCTGGAGGGGCTTGCGCGGTTTTCGAGTTGCCCGTTATGCTACGAAACTTGCAAGAAGCGCGTTTGTTTTTCGGCTGACGCCAGTCTTAGGCCCTTGGATAAAGCACACTACGACTGTTTTGCCAGTGAGGTCTAAGTCAATGGCAAACGGGAAGCTTCTCTGGGACTTCAGACTGCTGTTAGAAAACCGACAGCGCGCCTACTAGGAGATCTAGAGCTACCTCGGTGATGGAAATCTCGACTTCCGAAGCGGGAGGCGAGTTCACGGTGCCGGGAGCTACAGAGTCGTCCGCCGTAATCTGAGCGCTTGCGCACGGCGGAGAATTTGTCGCGCCAGGATCGGTCGAGCAAGGCGGTGAATTCGTATCACCCGCGAAAGCAGTCATCGAAAGAGCACAGAGCAAGGTAACGGAGATACCTAGCAGTTTCAGGTTCTTCATGTTTCACCTCTTTGGTTGGGATTCGTGTTGCTTGGTTTTCTAAACGATTAAGACGAAGCATTTTCACCACCGCTAACTCCATCTATCATTCGGCAGATTGCGGCGGGGCTTCGTTGGGCAAGGAGTCTATCATCAACATCGAAAGGTGCCCCTCACATGAAGTTGGAAGCCCAATTAACCGCGCTTAAGACGGAAAACCGCAATCTTCCTCTGAAGGAGCGAGCGACCCTATCCTGCGGTTTGGCGAAACAGCTTGAAAAGGTCGGAAAATATGAATTGGCGTATGAAGCACTGGCGGAGTTCTGGCCTGATCGTGACGGATCTCCAAAGCTCGAAGGCCTTGATTCATTACAGGAGGCCGAAGTATTGCTTCGCATCGGAGCCATCGCTGGATGGCTCGGAAGCACTGATCAAATCGCTGGTGGACAAGAGACCGCGAAGAACATCCTCACAAGAAGCATTGAGATCTTTGAAAATAACGAGCGGGTCGATAAAGTAGCTGAAGCGCGCGGTGACCTCGCGCTCTGCTATTACCGCGAAGGTGCATTCGATGAAGCTCGGGTCCAACTGCGGACGGCGTTACATTCTCTTCCCGAAGGGAATGATGACCTAGAGGCAATCCTTCTTATTCGAGCCGGCATAATCGAAGAAAGGACGCGCAGATTAAACAATGCGTTGAAGTTTTACGAACGAGCTGCTCCGTTGGTTGAGCGAAGTGACGACCATGCTTTGAAGGGAAGTTATCACTTTGAATATGGCCTTGTCCTTGGACGGTTGTCTGCTCCCGAAAACCGCGAAGACTATATAGATCGCGCTCTGATCGAATACGCGGCTTCGAGTTTCCATTATGAACAGGCGGGAAATGAACTCGCCCTTGCCCGCGTCGAATCAAATCTTGGGTTTCTCTATTTTAAGAGCGAACATTACCGCCAAGCACACGAACATCTCAACCTCGCGCGTAACCTCTTTCTTAAGCTGAAGGATGCCGCAACTGCGGCCCAGGTTGACGATACTCGGGCGCGAACGTTGCTGGCAGAGGGCCATGCTGCGGATGCCGAGCGGATAGCGCGGCGGGCCGTTAGAGTCTTGGAGCGTGGTGGGCAGCAAGCCCTTCTTGCCGAAGGACTCACGACGCAGGCTGTGGCGCTCGCCCGGTTGGGTAATCAGGCTCGCGCTAAGGCGCTATTGGAACGCGCAATCGAAATAGCAGAAACGGTCGGTGATTTGGAAGGCGCTGGTCGCGCGAAGCTAAGTATCCTCGAAGAATTCGGTGACAAGATTTCAGCGAAAGAACTGATAACCATCTATCGATCCGCAATCGATCTATTGAAAACTTCGCAGCACCCTGAGACTGGTCAACGATTAATTAATTGTGCGGATGCTCTTTTTCATACTCTGGAATATTTGGAGGTTAAGGACGAGAAGTCGGAAGAACAAACTTGGCAAGGCTTCTCTTTCAAACAACACGTACAAGAAAGCGAGAGAACGGTGATCGAACGCGCATTGCGAGATGCCGGCGGCTCAGTTACGAAGGCTGCGCACTTGCTCGGGTTCAAGCACCATCAGAGTCTCATCTCCTTGCTCAACACACGGCACAAGGAACTACTGAAGGCGCGAACAACCATTCGCAGACGAAGGCGGCACCTTTTTTCGGGGGCTAAGAAAACGAAAGGGCGGATTGTTGAGAAACCGACGAAGCCCACGTCACAAGTCACAATTCTGCACGTTGAAGATAATAGGGCCGTTGCGAGAACCGTGCAGGACACATTAGCGGCTGAAGGAATGCACACGGACTTCTGCCTTAGTGGCGCGAAAGCAATGGAGATACTGAAAAGCGACGCTCCATATGATGTGATCCTTGTTGACAATGATCTGCCTGGCCTGAGCGGTTTGGAATTGACGTTGCGGGTACAGGGTATCTCACACCGTCGCAACACACCGGTCATTATGTTGTCTGGAGAAGACTGCGAAGCGGAGGCCTGGCGAGCCGGAGTCAAGGCGTTTCTGCGGAAACCTGAAGGCATTCATCAACTTTCTTCGACGATAAAGAGACTTCTAGACCAACGGAAAGACAATGGCTAACTCGGATCGTTAACAGTCCGAGTGTTTGTAATCTGTTTTTGGGCACGGCCTCCTGTATCGCGATCAGGAGTGACCAGTGCTGTCAGGCCGTCGCGAAGCGGGGTGGGACGCGACGGCCTTCATTCTGATCTTCTCGGGTACTGGTTCTATTCGTCACTGTATTGGAAGGGGGAGAGTCAATGAAAAACCTACTCGTAGCCGGCTTCATATCGGTCTTGGTCCTACTTCTGGCTTCAACTCTTACCGTCTCGTCGGCTGCCTTAACGTTACAGGATTGTTCTTGTACTGCTCCTGATGGAAGTTGCTCAGCCAGCATATCGTGTCAGGGAGGATGCCTACAGCACTGCGCGAGCCAAGGAGACTGTTATGCTGAATGTTCAGGTTTTTATCAGGTATTTGGGATGAAAACGTCGCTTGAGCTTCAGAATGCCACGTATCCTCAATTGGTGGCTGCATTGGCGCGCATTAGCGGAAAAGACATAGAGTTTTCTCCCGCAAAGCCTAATGTGACATTCAATACCGGGTGGAAGAAGGCGACACTTTGGGATCTGTTGGATATGTTGTCCGATCGTGGAACAGTAGAAATTGCGGGAAAGGATTTTGAGAAGATCAAGAGGCTGCGGAAAGCTTTGCTGTCCGGTACTAAGATTTCATTGTGCGTTCGAAGTACGCTTGTCAATACATTCGTAAGCGACATGGCTAGTCTTACTGGGTTACCGTTACGGATTACTGCCGGCAGCGGGTTGGCCGTAGTAAATCTTAAATTACAACACGTTACGCTAGACGACATTCTTGTTAGGGTCGCGGAGCAAACGGGCACGACAATCAAAGAAGAGAGCGCTTGCTGCTCGGCGTTTCCCCGACCAGGTTTAGCTCTCGCTTCTTTCTGAACACCAGAGATTATGGAAATCAAGGGTTTGCTTGACGAGGACCTTTATACGATTGTAAAGTGCCCGACAAGCAAAGCGCCTTCGGTGGGGTGAGGACACTGAAGGCACGGCCGTCAACGGCCAACAAAGCGAACACTACTTCTTGCTGAGCGCCGCCTGGCGCCGCGAGAATGCAGAAAGGCCCACGCGTGTAGTGAGGACATGCGTGGGTCGTTCGCTGTTTGCAACGCGTCCTTCTACGCGTCGCGAAAGACCGTCAGCCGACTACCGGAGATTTTCAGCGGCTTCGAGAGACAAGTGACTCGTGTTCCTGAGCTTGGCTACCTTGTCGCGATGGGTCTAGATACCTGTCTTTTTCCGCTTCATCGTTCTGCCGCTCGGCATAGGATCTCTAAGTTGATGTTTTCCTTATCTGTAAACTGGGGCTCACTACCGTGCGCCTCGGAAGCCAATTCGCGCGCGGTAGCGTAATAGTCTTTCGCCTTCTCGAAATCACTGACTAGACGGCCATGACTCTCTCGGGCCGCAGGGTTTATTGAGTGTCTATGATCGCGTTCTTGCCGCGACTCAATCGCTCGGGTTGAAACGCTCGAAGAAAATGCTCAGTTTTCATCTGCTACTTGACAGCTTCGCCATGTAAAATTCCGTCAACTTTTCGCAGCAGCTCCAGACGATTAAAAGGCTTTTGCATAAAGCAAATATCTTCAGGCAAGTGGCCATCCGCTGTGATCGAGTCGGTGGGATAGCCGGATATATAGAGTATCGGCAAATCTCGTCGAAGCTTGCGAACATGAGTTGACAAGTCGGTGCCGTTTAGACCGGGCATAAGTAAATCCGTCACCAGGAGATGAATGTAGTCAGCGTCTCGCTCAAATATTTCCAGAGCTTGCTGACCGTTGTCTGCCGTGCAGACGTCGTAGCCGGCTGAGCGTAACGCCATTGAGACGGTGTGTTGGACCATCTTGTCGTCTTCTGCAAGGAGGATGGTACGCGCTGAGTTCCTGCGAGCCGGGACGGTTTGTAGTTCCTCAGTGTCTATAGTCGCGGAAGCTTCGGAGGCCGGGAGGCGAATCGTAAACGTTGTTCCTTTGTTTAGTTGACTTGCGCATGTTATGGCGCCGCCGGCTTGTTTGACGGTGCCGTATACCATTGACAATCCTAAGCCCGTACCTTCGACACCTTTGGTGGTGAAGAACGGCTCGAAGATTTTCTTTTGCGTTTCTGACTCAATGCCGTGGCCGGTATCGCTGAATTCCATAATCACTTGAGGTAGATGCGGGCTTTTGGTCGCGCCTGGCTTGTGACCTGGCTGTCGTGGAAGAACGAAGCGTGTGCTGATCGTTATGTTACCGCTCTTAGGCATCGCGTCACGAGCATTTATCGCCAGATTGAGAATTATCTGGTTAATTTGTAACGGATCCAGATAGACGCTTGGAATCCGATCGTCGAGTGCGTATGTCACTGTGATCGTTTCGGGAACCAGCCGTTTGATCACGTGATGAAAGTCGGAAATCGCTTTGTTCAAATCGAGAGCGCGAGGCTTCAAGACTTGCTTGCGGCAGAAACCGAGCAACTGTTCAATGAACAGTTGAGAGCGTTTACCTACTCTGTTAGCGCTCTCTATCAGCTCTACGGCGGCTGGGTTCGTATTGCCGATTTTAACAATTGCCATATCGCAATAGCAGAACATTGCCGTAAGGATGTTGTTGAAATCGTGGGCGACGCCGCCAGCAAGCGTCCCTAGCGCCTCCATTTTCTGCGCCTGTCTAAGATGATTCTCACGGTCCCGATCGCGCGCGAGTAAGCGAAGGCTCTCAACGCCATGCGCTGCTATATTCGCGGCCATTGAAATCGCCGTTTTGTGCTCGTCAGTGAATTGGGTGCGGTCCGTCTCGGCGTGTAGCTCAAGCAAGCCTACGACGCGTTCGGTGGCCATCATGGGAATTGTCATGATGGTTGTTTTCGGCGCGACCGTTTCGCGTGCCGGGTCAAGCGATTGGAATCTCTGAGACGATTCGTCTGAAATAATGATCTTCTTACTAAGAACAACCTGTCCTGGTGTACCGCCATTCAGGACTAGGGGTTTTGATGTGCGTATATCGTTTGTGCCTTCTGGCGTCCATACGAACTGTGGCAATACTTGGTTGTGGTCGAGTTCGTAGAGTGCTAGGGCCATCGTGGAACATGGCAAGGAAACATGCGCGAATTGAACGAGTCCGTCGAAAATAGTTGAAATGTCCCTCGCGGTGCCGACGATTTCGGCGAGCGCGGAGATCCTACGAAGCAAGTGTTGATATTCCTTAATTGAGCGGTTGTTGGCGTCTTCTAATGCTGCGGCGTCCCGTTTTCGTTTTGAAATGTCGCGAGCGATCCCTTGAACGCCGACTGGTTTTCCATCCTCGAAAATTAATTGACTGATGATCTCGACCGGAAGCCACGTGCCATCCTTGGCTCTTATCTCTATTTCGTAAATAGTAGGCTCGGACGTCCCGCGCTGTAGTTTGAGCAGTAACATTTCTTGGCTAAGCGCGACGTCTTCGGGCGTAGCGACCGCGCTCATACTTAGGGCCATCGCTTCGTGGGTTGTATATCCCAATATTTCCAGGCCGCGCTTGTTAATGGATGTATATCGTCCCTTAAGATCGGTGGTGTACAGAATGTCGTGAGCGAATTCGAACAACTCACGGTATCGCCGTTCGGACTTGTTAACTTGTCGCGCGGCGGCGTTTGTTGCGATCAGGCGAGCGACTGTTGAGACAAGGTGTAAATCATCGTACGGGTTTTGGAGCGAATACGTTGGATTACAATTTTGTGTTTCTGTTCCGGCGGCAAGCGGCAGCGAGGCCGCTGCTGTAGTCAGTACGATCGGAGTTATCTTAATGTCGTTGATTTTACGAAGACGTGAGACTAAGTCGGAGGCCGCGGCCGTAGATGTTTCTTCAATTAAGATCAGGTCTGGCTGCTGAGTTGCGGCAAGCTTACAGGCGGCGTCGGAATTAGTCGCCTTCAGAACATCGTAGCCGGCTCGTTGCAGAATACGGTGAAGTTGATCCAGACGACTGCTCAAGTCGTGTACGACAAGGACGGTGTAGACTCTTGACAGTTCCATATTGAGTCACCTTAGCGAGGTCAGTTTAGTAAATGGAATTGGTCGTCTTCTTTTGAGCGTCTGTCCTTGCTTGTCTGAACTGACTTGACGTTAATCGCCGTTTTTGAAACTACAAAAGTCATCTGAGGCTAACCTTCAAACAACCTGGGGGCAGGCCGATTCTAGCGAAGGCTCAAACGCTTTTCACGCGAAAAAAGTGGGCGAATCGTATCGTGAGGAATGGTAGGCGGCTGAAAACGTAGGTAAGGTGTGGACGAACGGAAAGATACGTGGGACTCGTAAGGCAACTTACTAAGCTGACTTTTTTTGCTTCGGGACTGCAAGTATGTAGGTTTGAGGGCGCTTCTTGTGTCCTAGTTCTTTGTGTTGTTCCAGAAACCACAGAAGACCTGCATGCGTGACGCCAAGCTCCTCTGAAGCTCGGGCGATGGCTCCTCGAGTATTGGCGCCGCCGTGTTTTGTCAGTGCACGAGATACCAGCTTTGCTTTTATTTCACCAGCACGCTGATCAACATCAACGTAGGTTTGGGAGTTGTCAGCGAGAATCTGAATCGCGAGTTGCAGAGCTGCGTTGTTAAAGCGTTCAGCAAGGTGAGTGTTTCGTGTCAACTCTGCGGCGCGGGCCAGATTGTTGATCGCGGCGTTGATGTCTAGCGGTAACTCTTCGAGGAGTGTCAAATGAACGTTCGCCTGTCCGATAGGATCATTAGTATGTTCGAATATCGCCCCAGCGCGTTCGAGTTCTTCTTGTGCGAGCGCGAGTTTGCCCAAGCGCGCTAACGACCGGCCGAGTGTTACAAGAGTTCTACCGAGCATTGACTTTTGGTCTGTGTGCTCGAGCGCGTTAGCGGCCAACCGTGACAATCGTGCTGCTTCTGGATAATTAGTCTCGGCAAAGAAAATGGATGCTTGTTGGTCTTGGGCTTCGGCGATGAGATGCTGATTGTTCAGGCGAACGAAAAGAGAGACGGCCTTCGCAGCACTCTCATGCGCTTGCTTGTAGTCTCCAAAATCGCGGAAGACGCTTGCTAGGTTGTTGCGGACCATGGCCTCGCCTTTAACGCACGATGCTTTCGCGTAATAGAAAAGAGCGCCTTGATATTCGACTATCGCATCGTCGAGGTTCGCTTTAGTCGGAGTCTTTCGAAGAACCACAGCACGTTCCTGATGAAATTGTCCGCGGAGGACAAAGGGCATTTCATCCGCTAACCGTTCTACAGAGTTTAGTGTGGTGAAGGCATCGTCGAGTTTCCCAATCTCAGTTTCAAACAAGGCCTTTGTCAACGCGACTTCAAAAGTTAGTTGGTGGTCTATTGGACTCACGTCTGCGATATAAGCTATCGCTTCGTTTATCTCGCCCGATCGCCAATAGCAAAGGGCTAGTTCGATTTGCGCCTTATGCTTACGTTGATCGCGCACTCTGATGAACAGACGATAGGCTTCGTTGAGAAGATCTTTCGCTTTTTCTTGGGCGCCCTTTGCTTTTCGCTCGGCGCCGAGTCTACTCGTTAACATTCCGCATAAGAGAAGGTTTTCTGCGGTTTGGCGTTGAGTGGGCGCATCGGGGGGACGGACACCGACTCCTTTCCAAGTTGTGCCTAGAAGCTCGAGCGCTGCGCCGGTCTCACCTAGCCGAAGTTCGTCGAACGCGGAAGTGATTTGATCTGTAGTTGTCATTTGTGAGTATACTTACGAAGATGGCACAAGTAGTCTTTGTGTCAACAACTTAACCTAAAGACGCGTTCGGAGGTCCCTATGTTTAAGTCACTGAAGGCCTTAGTATTAGTGTGCGTGTTATTTGTAGGCGCTTCTGTCGCCCTGGCGGGCGATACAAATGGACCGCCTGCACCTGGAGACACGAATGGTCCGCCGGCTCCTACATCTTCGACGACAAGTGTGACGACATCAGTAGTGACGACGCTCATACTGCTGGTTGTTGGCTAGAGCAAAGTTAATAGAGCGTTAGTATTAAACGTAAAGCCAACGGGTAAGTTCCCCCGGCTATACGGTGTTGATCTGCCTCTCGGTTGTAGCGAGATTTTTGCCACATTTTCTCACTCCAACTGCACAGTTCGGAATTTAGATGCCTATTTAGCAGATCATGACAGTTTGTGTATACAGTCGATTTTCGCACGCCATCCTAAACCCTTTTAAGTCGCTGTGCGCGGAGAAATAACAGGTTGCAGCGCAAAGCCTGTCTACATCTGAACCCACTCGCACAAAGTCTGTTCCAAACCAAATAGGTCATGAATTGTTCGACGCCAGCCGTAGGCTGGTTTTGGGAGCCGGCGGCAATTCTCTTTCGTCGGGAAGATCATCGGCCGTTCCTAACCTGAGCGCAGCTTTCTTCGGACTGCCACAAGCTTTCGTGGCGGCGACCATAGCAGCGGCGGCAACGCGGCTGAGGTATTGGCTCAATTCTTCGTCGACACCTATGACGGTGATTGATTTTGGCAAGCGGATGGGTTTAGGAGTGATTGCCGGAAGGCAATACAGTTCTGTCTGAGGAAAGAGCGATAGTTGGTCACTGACGATTCCTCTTGTCGGGGCCAGTGCGTTAACCAGTTTTTCGATGCGGCTATTCATGAGTAAAAGCAGGCTGTTTGCGCGGCCAAAAAAGTACGGCAACAGCTATGCCGCGTGGTTCGAGTGTGAAGTCCTTGAAAACCGAAGAAATAGCGGGTTCGGTTGTGGAGATCGGGGGCGGAGGCTGTTGATAAAAAGTCACGGTTTTTCCTGAGAATGCCGTGACGCGAACCTATCTGATGGGACGGCCGTACTTGGGTAAGTCCAGAAAGAAAGGAATTCTTGGACGGCTTGGGAGAGGGGTGAAAGTCTCGCGGACAGTACACGGAGGAATGGCCACGCCTGAAGCGATGGCGTGGAGAATTTGCGCATCGATCTCGGAAGTCGTTAGGGTGAAGCGATTATTAAGGTCGTACGCTTGCCAGGAAACAGCAAACGGTAGAACGTCTGCATGAACCAGTTTGATTTGTGCGATCGCGCTGACTTCGAAATCTGGAGGCAGGACGAGGAAGTTATTAGGTTCAGGACGAAGGCGTAGAGTTCGAGTTGGAACATAGAGTGCGAGCGGCTCAAAAGTCGAGACCTTGAAGACGCGTGATGAAGTCGTTGCGAGCGAGGCAATCTCTCTCATCAGGGCGAGCAACTCTTGGGCGCGGTCCGAAGTGAGCTTGATGATTGCTGTGATCGATTCGGCGGTTGAATCCCGAGGTATCGCTCTTGTTGCAAGGGCGAGCGGAGTTGCGTCGTGTTGCGTCATTGCGATTCGTTAAGGAACTGCTGAGTTGGTGAGAACAAGATGTGCTGGCAGCAGGTTTTTAATCGTCGATAGACAGTGGGTCTGTACCGCGCAAACGCCATCGACGAGTAATGCAAAGTAGATCGGACGATGGTTAAGAGCGATCGCAGCGATGAGCGGCCGGTTGGATTTAGCAGAAAGGATGATTTTGTTTCGTTGATTAGCGAAGCCCTTGGCGGCGCTTGAGCGACTAGAACGGAATCACCGTTGCCGGCGTTGCGACGATCTGACCTGTTCTGATTGAGGTCTGGTGATTTCGTAGCGCGCTGGGTCGCTTGTCGCGTTTCGATGTCTTAGCGCGCCACCGCAGAACTTCATCAAGAGTGAGAGACACGGGAAGGTCGTAACTAACGCTAGACGGTTTCATTATCTGCATCTCACCCTTACTTACATATTCATATTGAGCATAGTAAGGGTCGGGGCGATCGTCAGCGCCGGCCAGATCGCGCAGCGCACGGTGGCCGTAACTGGAGAGCAACCCGACGATAAACAAAATCACAATCACAGAAGCGATATTAGCGACCTGGCTTGCGGTTTCGGTGAGACGTCGCGCGGCGTTCGCTTTCTGTTCTCGGAAAGCCGCGAGCGAGGTAACGGGCTGTCCTCTAAGATCGGCCGGCTGAATGTCGACATCGATTCGACTGTGATGGGAGCGACTGAGGACAGCACCCTTGGGCCTGAGAACCGTCTCGGTTTCATTTCCAATTGCGTCGCCGGCGGTCCCGAGAATTGGTGAAATACTGTTCGTGTTGAGCTGCTCGATCATTTCAGTTGCGGAGGGGCGATCCTTTGGATCGAGCGATAGCGCAGTCGTTATGAGCCGGGAAAGCGTGTGAGGCACGCCGCGGATTATCTTGTTAATCGGCTCAAGCGGGTCGACCTCGGAGCTGCGCACTTGGCTTGCTCGTCTCAAACCATCGACGGGCGGACCACCGGTCAGAAGATGGTAGAGCGTGGCGCCGAACGCGTAGATATCGGAGTACGGTCCGGTCTCGTTTCCAATGATCTGTTCCGGAGGCGCGTAGTTTGGAGTGTAGGCGATCAGGGCATCGGACAACTCGTTATCAGAGCCATCTACTTTTTTAGCGAGTCCGAAGTCGAGGAGAAAAACGCCGCCGTCAGGCAAAAGTTTTAGATTGCTCGGCTTTATGTCCTGATGGATGACTGCCGGCGTTTGGTTATGTAAGTACGCGATTATGTGAAGTAGATCCCTGGCCCACAACTTCACTTGGTTCGGAGTAAACGGCAAGTGACGCGAGGCGAGCAATTGTCCCAGGGTTGGACCGGAGACAAATTGCATGACAGTGAACGTTCCCGTTTCTTCTTCGAAATGGTCGAGCAGGTGCGGGATCTGCGGATAGTCGAGTGTGGCCAACAAAGATGCTTCGCTAATGGAAGCTTCTCTCAAATTACGATCGAACGGTAATGTTTGCTTAATCGCAACATGCCGATTGCTGGTAAGGTCGATTGCTTCATAGACCGCGCCCATCCCACCTTGCCCGAGTTCGCTGACTACTCGGTAGCGCCCATGCAGAGTGCGATCGACGAATAGCCTCAGTTGTTTGTTGTTCATAAACTCCTGGGCCTTGTCGTGTGTGCCTGCCGATCGGTGATGAAATAAACAAGCGGAGTAGTGTTCGGTGAGAAGCTACGGGGCATTCTAAGAAAGCGTTCTTCTCGCATCAGCACTGCCGCAGGCTAAAACGATCTGGTGGTGCGCTAGGTTTAGGGTAAGGGTAATGCTTTCCGCGAGCCGTTACGAACGACACTCAATCGTTCAACGTGTGCATTATTTTTACCGCTTTTATGTTCAGATCGTCAACTGTTTTCGTCGTCACCGGCCGATTGCGAGCGCGGGTTCATTAAGACGACTTGAGGATACGATGGCGCGGGCGGAGGCAGAGGTTCGGACAGTGCGGACGCGAGGAACGGGCAGTGGTGACTTAAGGTCGCAGTTTCAGCGCGGTTTACAGCTGGTCTGCTGGTCTGCTTATTTGGCATGGTCAGTGCATTAGGGGTCTCCGAGGCCGGGAGGCTCGCGCTTATGTTTAGTTGGCTGAGAGATATTTCCAGAGACGGCGTTGACCAGGAGGCAATTTGGGCGGTGATAGCCAATGGCCGATTTGGTCAGGTTGGCCAATCTTGGGCGGCCTTAGTCAGCGCAGTTACGTGTCCGGTTACCGGAGACTTTGCTTTCGAGTCAGATGCGCGGCTGGGGGTAGGAGATTCGCTGGTAGTTCGTTATCACGATCAGAAGCTGGACCGGATGGTTACGAAACCTGCGACCGTGATAGTGCGAGTAGACCCGCCAGGTCAACTAAGCCGGCTGCGCGTCCTAACTGACGAATGCGCGTGCGGCGCCGTGGATTGCGAGGCCTCTACTTGTTTCGAGGCCGGTCGGTTCGTGAAGCGCTGCGCGCCGCTTCGCGCGGTCGCGTAAAACGAATGAACCGAACCGTTGCCAATTTCTTAAAGGGGCTCCCGTGGTTCATTTCCTGGGTCGTGCTGTGCAAGTGTGAGTTCAATCATAAGTGGGGGAAGACCGAGCAGTTTGGCCTAGGCACGCCATTCCAACTATGCACTTGGTGCGGGACAGATAGGGACATTCTTGAAAGCGCGAGCGCATCGCTTCTTCAATGACAGATTTCAATCACAACGACCATGCCGGAATTGTGGCGCCAGGGAGATTCGGTGAGCCTGACAGTATCGCTGGCACCGTACCGGCGATCGTGAAACAGAGCGCCGCGATGGAGCTGGTGGTGAGCCAGGCCGAAAGGGTAGCAAAGACTGATTGTTCGGTCTTGATAATCGGCGAGTCGGGTGTCGGTAAAGATGTGCTCGCTCGCTACATCCACCTTAATAGCCGGTGCGCGGATCAAAGGCTTATAACAATCAACTGCGGAGCATTCCCTGAGACTCTTGTGGAGAGCGAATTGTTTGGTTACGAGAAAGGAGCTTTCACCGGGGCGTCTCAGTCACGACCAGGGTTAGTGGAGGCCGCAGACAGTTCTACTTTGTTTCTCGACGAAGTAGGCGAGCTGCCGCTTATGATGCAAGTAAAGTTATTGAGGTTTTTGGAGGACGGCAGTTTTCGGCGGGTGGGGTCGACATCTGATCGGAGGGTGTCGATACGAATCATCGCCGCGACAAACAAGGATCTCGAGCGCGCCGTAGATGAAGGAGCGTTCCGAGAGGACCTCTATTACCGGCTAAACGTGGTCACGTTGGCTGTGCCGCCTTTGCGCGAGAGGCGAGAGGAGATACCGGAGTTAGTTGAGAGTTTCCTTACGTCTTTGCGATCGCGGTTTCGCCGGCCGCATTTGAAATTAGATCACGAAGCGCGCCGTCGTCTTCAGGAGCACAATTGGCCTGGCAATGTGCGGGAGCTGCGCAACTGTTTGGAACGGGCTTGCGCTCTTTCGGTTGAAGATGAACTGACCGGGGACGACGTTTTGATGGTAGAGCGAGGGGGTCTTCATTTGATAGAGACTTCGTTGGACGCCGGTGGGGGCCAGGTGTTGTCGTTGGTTGGCAGTACCTTGACGTTGGCGCAGTTAGAACGCGCGCATATCGAAGCTACGTTGACCCGAGTAAAAGGTAACCGAGAACGGGCGGCGGCATTGTTAGGGATATCCGCGCGGACGTTGTACCGAAAATTGAGGGAATACGGTTTGGAGTCTGCGGTCGGACAAGTTGCGTAAAAACGAGCATCGGGTAATTCGCAGGCCTTAATCCGAGGGGAAGTCCGACGAGCGGAATTAAGAACGAGAATACCGCGGAAATGAAATTGGTTGGAGAAAACAGATGGAGTGCTTGGATGCTGTGCGCAAGGTACGGGCAATGATTAGAAGATTAGATTTCTAGGTTCGCATAGTTAATGAATTTCAATTCTCATAGTTATGGCTTTGCCTAAAAAGTCCCGTTTGCCCAAAAAGTCCACTGGCTGCCCAAAACTCATTCTGGCGGTTCAAGGTCAGCGGGCAGCCGCACAGTCCGTCTCAGTTCCAGCAAGCCTCTGGCTTTGGCGAGTAGTCGTTCGAGTTCCGGCGCATCCTCAAGCCCGATCACGATTCGAGTTCGAGCGCCAGTCCGATCTAGTTCGAGAGCTTTACCGTCCGCTGCGAGGTAGGCCCGCCAGTGGGTGGTTTTTGCCAGCGGTTTACGCCGAGAGCGTTTCACAGATGAAACAATTTTCATTGACTCAGTTTACCTGACGCGGTAGAATCGCCGTACAGTTCAGCGGTTTTTATCGCCCATACGAACATTAGGAGACAGTAGTATGCGGCAAGAGCAAATCGATCTACTCGCCCTCTGTAGAATCAAGGGCGTTAGTTGGTACTTAATCGCACGCGAGGCCAGACGGCCCGGCGGCATCGAACGCCTTGTTCAAGGCGAATTCACCGAACAGACACACGAGACAACGGCGGCAAGAGCGGCTATCAAAGCCGTTGGCCGATGTCTGGATGAGCTACGGGAGGAAGCACGCGGCCAGATGGAGTCTGCCGCCGCTGAGGATATCCAGCTCACAACCGTTCTGGATGAGGACTATCCGCTCAACCTTCGGATGATCTTCAATCTGCCGCCCTTTCTGTTTTATAAGGGCAAGCTGGACGCCGAACAAGACGCGCTTTCCGTGGCCGTAGTGGGGACTCGCGACGCCAGCGCGGAAGGACTAAAGAGGGCCGCGAAAATGGCAAGGATGCTTTCTGAGCGCGGGATCACTGTTCTGTCCGGTCTTGCCTACGGCATCGATACTCAGGCGCACAAGGCGACGCTGGACGCGGGCGGGCGCACCGTCAGCGTACTTGGCTCAGGGTTGAAGCGAATCTATCCAAAAGAAAACATGGGACTGGCCGAGCGTATTGCCCAGACCGGCGCGCTCGTGTCTCAGTTCTGGCCGGACGCAGCTCCGGCCACATACTCCTTTCCGCGCCGTAACGTCACGATGTCCGGCATGGGACAGGGAACGGTTGTGATCGAAGCGTCAAAAACGTCTGGCGCGAAGATGCAAGCCAGACTAGCGCAGGAACACGGCAAGAAAGTTTTCCTGATAAGCAATCTAGTTACTCAGCAGAAATGGGCGCAGGACTATCTAAAGCGGCCTCGTGTTAAAGAAGTCAAAGACGTTGAGGACATAATCAAAGAACTGGATAACGTCGAACGCATTCGATTGCGAACGCAGCAAGCCCAGCAATTAAGCCTGAGCCTGTGACATGCTTAACCTATCATCGCTCAATCCTCAGCCGCCCGGCTTCGGGCGATGCCGCGAATGTCCTTACTATGAAGTAGCGCCAGCGGCGCTCTGTTTTAGCTGTGCGCGTCATAGTCTTGAGAATGTATCCAAGCGCCGGTGTGACAAGTGCGATCTTCCGCTTGGGCCTGAAGAACTGCTATGTGGAAATCCCCTTTGCAATTCGCACTCAGTCATTCGCCAGTTCGATTGTAACTACGCGATAGCGATTAAGTCCGGGCATCTAGAGCGCGCAATCAAGCGTTACAAGTTTAACGACAAAAAGCACTGGGCCACGATCTTTGCCCGTGTGCTGGTCGGATTCTTTGAAGAAGAGTCGGAGGTATTCGACACGTTTGATCTAATCATCGCCAGTCCGACTTTTGTTAGCCGCGATCCGATTGACCGATCCTGGGATCACACGCGGCTCGTCATTGAGACAGCATACGCGGAGAGTCGTGGTCGCTGGCCGTTTGATGTCGGCTACCCGAAGCCAGCGATCATCAAAACGTGCCGCACCCCGTCAATGACTAACAAGAGATGGAAAGAACGTCAGGCAATCGCCCGCGACAATCTGCGGCCATCGCTCTCAGTTCCCGATCCGAAAAGGATTAAGGGCAAGTCGATTCTCGTTTACGACGATGTTTTCACGGACGGCCATACTCTGAGCGAGGTAGCCCGTTGTCTGAAAGAGAAAGGCGGTGCGGCTGATGTGTGCGGAGTGACTCTGGCGCGGCAGCCGTTCAGAGGGAAGGCTACCGCTTCTTAGCCGCTTTCGGCGTTGCGTTTTGGCGGGGCTTGTTCCAGTAGGGGCTTTTGCAAGCCGGGCAGAACTTTGGTTCGCCTTCGCCCTTCGGCGGCCACTCATGCCCAACATCGCTCGCAGTGCTGAATTAGTGTCCTACATGGATAGGTGATATAAGCTGTCCATGAAACATACTCACAGACTCCTAATCAGATTACTCGTTTTCGTTCTTTTGGCCGGATCGGTCGTTTTCGCCCAAAAGACTGTCCATGTAAAGACCTATACGCGCAAGGATGGTACGGTCGTACAGTCTCACAACCGGGCCGCACCGGGAACGGCTAATCGTTCGACAACGTCCTCAAGTCCTAGTCGCAGTTCAAACACAGCTAATACGCCAATTTATACCGCTCCTGTCTATGCGCCAGCTTACCCGTCATCCACGTCAAGGGCGCGAAGCGTAACAGGCGAACGTGATAGCAATGGACGGATTAAGCGAAGTGCTTCTGCCAAGCACGACTTCACGTTACTACATCCGTGTCCGATCACGGGCCGCACTTCCGGCCCCTGTCCCGGCTATGTCATCGATCATGTAAAACCGTTAGCTTGTGGCGGCGCTGATTCGTACTCAAACATGCAATGGCAGACCGTTGAAGCGGCAAAGGCCAAAGATAGCTGGGAACGTAAAGGCTGCCGTTGATAAGAATCTTCCCTTGACGCGAGGCTTACGATCCTCGCATGGAACAATCAGAGAACCCAGTCGGATCACTTGCTTGCCTACCAGACGGCCAGCCAGTGAAGATTGAGATCGTCCATGATGACGGGTACGCGACTGTGCGCCGCACGAAAGGCTGGCGGGCCGGAGAGATTGCCGTCTGCGAAGTATCAAGGCTTGAACCCGCAGAAAATCCGCAGAAAATCTAGACTTGCCTTCAGATCGGTGATATAAGCCCCGCGATCTACTAGCTCACCTCGTAGGAGACTCCACTCCGATGAAACGTGTTGATTGATCAGTCATCGGTATGTACCTTCACCTTTCGAAAACTGTTTCCATTTCGTGTTCGTGCGTCTTTTTTTCTTGAACGACAATCCTCAGAGGTCTCTCACTTTCGAGTAGAGCTTCTTGACCGACGGCAGTTTTTTCGTACCAGCTGCTAACCGTTGCTATCGCATCTGGCGAACCATGAACGGGCTTGTGGGCTAAAGACTGCGCTGGAGGTTCGCCTTGATTGTGCGGCCGTGGTTGCGGGGGCGGCGCCGGGCGGGAAGATTGTGGCTTTCTTCGTTTGGCGTCCTTCTGTTGATGTGTTGCATTAAGATGAGCGTTTAGGTTTCTCGCGAGGAGGTGAGCCGTAAATTTGGCGGCTTGGCGTAATGTTTTCGTCTTACTGGGAACTTTAGCGGGTCTAACGACCCTGAGTTGAGACTGGTCGGCTCCGTTGGTCCTCGCTTGCGATCGATTCCATGCATTAAGAAATGCGGCTTCCGCAGCCTTCAGCGTAACCTGGTTCTTTTTCGGTCGAAGATCTTTAAGACAATGAATTGTATTGTCATAGACGGCGATGACGGACGACGCGAAACGTTCCGTCTTTTTCTTGTGCCTCGCTAGAAGAGTAACGAAGGTGTTGTATATGTTGAAATGTGAAAGGGCGAATTCTGAAGCGCTTGGAATGAGCCCGGCCAACGCCGATTCGTTAATGAAAGTTTTGGCGGATGCTTCTAGTGGCTGGTTGATGTAGATGGCAATCGTTCTGAGATTCCTTCGATGACAGTTTTCGATAAGATTGTTAACGCGACTGAGCGAAAGGTCTGAGACGTCGTAAACGCAAAAGGCTTTGGTGAGCAGGGACTTTGGTAGATTGAAAATTGCATAACGATTAGGACAGCCGGCAGCGCCTAACATGAAGACTGCGAACTTGGATGAGTTAGCTCGAGCTTGTGAGACTACGCGGTGCCAGGCCATGTCCATTACTTCGCGAGCGCAAATGTCAGGTGCTTGGATTTCTGCGACTAGACTTGGGCTCAGAATCGGACCGAATCTAGCAAGATAGTCGATTAGGGTTTCCCGTGCGTCTGATTGAGCTGTAGTTGAATGTGCAGTCATACCGTTGGGAATTAATCACACTACGGGACGGGCTGTTGCATGAAATAGATCAGTTTGAATCGGAGCGGTCCGGACTCTCTTTGGTTGTAATTCCTTGGCGGCGCGTTTCAACAGAGTGCGGGCGAGCTTATTAGACGAGTCGGAATTAACTGCGAGTGAAAGGGACCGTACCGCGCGGGCGAAATCGCCTTGGCGATAATAGGTGAAGCCGAGGTAGTAATAGGCGTCCGTGTTCCAAGCATCAATCCTTAAAGCTTTTTCGAAACAGCGAACGGCGCGAACTGTGTCGGTGTTCTTATAGTAGAGAGTCCCTGCTGCAACTAAGGGGGCGGCGATCTTGGGTTCGATCTGGGCCGCTCTGATCAGCAGAGTAATCGCGGACCGGTCATGTAGGGCGTTCGCATGAAGCTGTGCGAGTCGAAGATACGCCAGTCTATACGTGCGATCGATTTCGATGGTACGTGCGAACCACGCATAAGCCTGTTCGTGGTTGCGAAGGTCGAGCCAGGTGAGACCGGTATTGTAGTAGGAAATGGCGCAGGTTTGATCTGTTTCGATAGCAGATGAATAAAACTCGAGCGCACGATCGTGTTGACCCAACAGCGAGGCGCAGTTGCCTTGTTCAATGTGAGCGGCAGTCAAATTCCATTGAAGTTGAATCGCCGCGTGAAAAGCTTCGATAGCTCCCCTGTAATCTTTGTTTTCTTTTAATTGAAGACCTTTGTTAAACAGCTCTGCGGAACTGTGCATTGATAAGTTGAGCGAGGTTGCTGGCCGAGCACATGGATCAGGAAGGACGTTTTCGATGGAAACGACACTAATGCGATCTGTGTGTACCCAGCCGTGGTCACAAAGCGTTCGCGCGAGGTTGGAAACCAGCTCTACGGACATCTCATGTCGGCCCGGTCACGGGCCGTTAGTCTATTTGCAACTAATGTTCCGCGTCAGAAGTCTGAGGAAATCCGTGGTTTTCAGAAGGGTGTTGATTCAGGCCGGTGTGTAAGGCGAGTTCTTGTAGACTTTAGGACAACAGTCGTAGAGGGGAGGAATCGCGGTTTGTGCGGTGTCGAGTCTTGATTTGACCGATTCCGATTCCTTAGCACAATGTTCACACTAGGGTTTGCTTGTGGGGTGAGGACACGTAGCCTGAGGGCGGGGCTTGTGGGAGGGCTCCGCCCGTTTCTTTTATATGGACTTCACCGATTTCGATTGCGAGAGTGGTTCGGCCTCGCTAGGTCTGTTTGAAGTCATGTTAGAATCGCGGACGCATTCTCAAGTAATTCGTGTCACGATAAGATGGGACTCTCGTAGCTCAATGTGGGTTGACTTCTATCCGCCGTCAATTGCCTTGACTCGGATTTTAGTCTAAGAAACCACGGTTCCCCGCAATGCCAAGAATCTTCGACAACATCGACAAGCAACTTCTGCCTACGCTGCGTGAAACGCTTGAGGTTTCCGACCGCGCAGATTTTTGCGTGGGGTATTTCAATCTGCGCGGGTGGAAGCAGATCGATTCGTTTGTCGAACGCTGGCCTGGTGGCGACGGTAAATGCTGCCGACTGCTAGTTGGCATGCATCGCTCGCCGGATGAAGAGCTGCGAGACGCCCTCAGTCTCGTCCATCAGGACTCAGGGATCGACAATCAGAGTGCCCTTCGGCTCCGCAAGAAACTTGCGGACGAGTTCAAATCGCAACTCACTATCGGCATCCCAACGGACGAAGACGAAAAAGGATTGCGTCGGTTGGCGCGACAGATCAAGAGCAAAAAGGTCTGTGTAAAGCTCTTTCTTCGACACCCCCTGCATGCAAAGCTTTACCTTCTTTTCCGTCCCGATCCAGTTAATCCCGCCATTGGCTTTCTTGGCAGCAGCAATCTGACGTTTGCAGGTCTATCAAAGCAAGGCGAGTTGAATGTCGATGTGATGGATCACGACGCGTGCGAAAAACTGGCGAAGTGGTTCGAGGATCGTTGGAATGATAGGTGGTGTTTGGATATATCTGACGAACTTGTTCAGATCATCGAAGAAAGTTGGGCGCGGGAAGACTTAATTCCTCCGTATCATATCTACGTCAAGATGGCTTACCACCTCTCCCAGGAGGCACGCGCTGGCTTGGCAGAGTTCAAGATTCCGCGCGACTTCGGCAACAAGCTCTTCGAGTTCCAAAAGGCCGCCGTAAAGATCGCCGCCCACCATCTGAACAAACGCAACGGTGTATTGATTGGTGACGTAGTCGGCCTCGGCAAGACTTTGATGGCGACGGCTCTCGCGCGAATCTTCGAAGATGACCACGATCTTGAGACACTCATCATCTGCCCGAAGAACCTTGTCAAGATGTGGGAAGACTACAAGGACCAATACCGAATGCGCGGTCGCGTCCTTTCTATTACTAGAGCGCGGAAGAAACTAGATGAGCTAAGACGCTATCGGCTAGTCCTTATCGATGAAAGCCACAACCTACGCAATCGAGAAGGAAAAATCTATCGTGCGATTCAGGAGTACATACTGAAAAATGAGAGTAAATGCATCTTGCTTTCGGCAACTCCCTATAACAAGACATATCTCGATCTGTCCAATCAATTGCGGCTTTTTGTTCCAGATGACAAGCACCTCGGAATCCGTCCAGAAAGGGAACTTCGGGAAACTGGCATTGATGAGTTTATAGCTCGGCATCAATGCGCTCTGGACTCGCTCTCCGCGTTTGAGAAAAGCGACTACCCCGATGATTGGCGGGAGTTAATGCGCCTGTACATGGTGCGCAGGACCCGCACCTTCATTCAGGATAACTACGCATCGCTTGACGAGGAAACTGGTCGGAAGTATTTAACCTTCGAAGATGGCACTCGTAACTACTTTCCTACGCGGGTTCCGAAGACGGTGAAATTCAAGATCGATGAAGCGGACCCTGAGGATCAATACGCCAGGCTATATGCAGAGGATGTCGTTGACATAATTAATCACCTGCGCCTGCCGCGTTACGGTCTAGGCAACTACGAAGCAATCGATCCAGAGCATCCTCCGACGCAAGCAGAGGTTGAGCAGTTACGAGCACTCTCGCGAGCCGGACGACGCTTAATGGGTTTCTCGCGCACAAACTTATTCAAGCGCCTGGAGAGCAGCGGCCAGGCATTCCTGCTTTCGGTTGAGCGGCATATTCTGCGCAACTTCGTGTTTCTCTTTGCGATTGAAAGCGGGAAGCCTTTGCCGATTGGGACGCAGGATGTCGCGGCCCTCGATTCTCGTATGACAGATGAAGACTCTGAAGGTCTCTCGTCTTTCGCGTACGACGAGGAGGATGACGGAAACGAATCGAGCGAACATCTACAACCCCGCTCCGAAGCCGAGCTTAAGCGCCGAGCCAGCGAAGTCTACAACTTATATGCCACTGAGCTAAAGAGTAGGTTCAAATGGTTGCGGCCCAGTCTCTTTATGGATTCACTTGCTGACGATTTGCGTGATGATGCTACAGCGCTCTTGCAAGTGCTGCGCACGGCTGGCCCGTGGAATCCTAATCGGGATGCGAAGCTTGAAAAGCTCTTTAAGCTAATTGCCAAGCAGCATCGCGACGAGAAAGTGATCGTGTTTTCCCAATTTGCAGATACAGTTCATTATCTGGAAACCCAGCTCAAAGCCCGAGGCCTCATGAACCTGGAGGGCGTTTCAGGTCATTCACCTGACCCCACGGATGCAGCGTGGCGATTTAGTCCGGTGAGCAACAACAAGCGCGAGCAGGTTGAGCCTCATGATGAGCTACGAGCATTAATTGCCACAGACATACTGAGTGAAGGTCAGAATCTTCAAGATGGATTCATCGTGGTCAACTACGATCTGCCGTGGGCCATTATTCGCCTCGTACAGCGGGCTGGCCGCGTAGATAGAATCGGTCAAAAAGCCGACCAGATACTTTGTTATTCTTTCCTTCCGGCTGAAGGCGTCGAGAGGATAATTCGGCTTCGTGCGCGTGTGCGTCAGCGACTCAGCGAGAATGCTGAAGTGGTCGGTACTGATGAAGCCTTTTTCGAAGACGACCGTAACGATCAGGCAGTTAGAGATCTGTTCACCGAAAAGGCGGGTATCATGGACGGCGAGGCAGATACCGAGGTTGACCTCGCCTCTTACGCCTATCAAATCTGGAAGAATGCCATCACTGACGATCCCAGCTTGCGACGAACCATAGAAGCCCTGCCCGGTGTTGTCTATTCGACGAAAGCCTTTCCTGGGAGCGCTGGTGTTGCTCCCACGATTTCAATAGCAAACGCAGATGCGTCCCCCGGTCCAGCGCCCGGCGTACTCGTCTACATGCGAACACCCAACGATAATGATGCGCTCACGTGGATCGATAAAAATGGGGACAGCATTACCGAATCCCAATATCAGATTCTAAAAGCTGCCGAATGCGCTCCCGAAACGCCGGCGCTTCAACGTCAGACCGACCATCACGACCTCGTTCGGAAAGCGGTAGAAATCGTGCTTAAGGAAGAGAAATCCGTTGGCGGGCAGCTTGGCCGTCCATCGGGCGCGCTTTCGCACTTTCACGAGACTTAAGCGCTATGCGGAAGAGATGAAGAACACTCTCTTCCATTCCGAAGAACTCGAAAAAGCCCTCGACGAGATTTATCGATATCCGTTGCTCCAATCCGCCACTGATTCGCTAAATCGCCAACTTCGCATTGGAGTCTCGGACGACCAGTTGGCGCAACTGGTAATCGCATTGCGCGAAGAAAACAAACTCTGCAATATTCACGAGGAAGAGCTGGCCGACGAGCCGCAGATCATTTGCTCATTAGGATTGTCTGCGCCTTGAGGGAAAGCTAATGCAATTCGACAACGAATTAATTCGAAGCAGCCTCCGCGCTTTCGATTTCAAGTCGCTTTTTAACGAGCTGGGTTGGGATCACCACTCAGCCCGTCACCAAATCCCTTCCGATGGTGAAACCTTCACCCTCTCTGCCGTGGCTCACAAACGTGGCGTGCAGATATTTGAATGCGCAGCAGGCGGCGACGGCGAGATCCCCGAATATGCGAAGCGTCGAAAGATAGACAAGCAGGTCAGCAAGCTTGCGCACGAGCATCTGACAATCTTCATCAATAGAACGAAGACTGAACAAATTTGGCAGTGGGTTTCCAAGGACCCGGGACAGCCGGCACGCTATCACGAGCAGCGATATCACGTGGGTCAATCGGGCGAAGCGCTCCTCCAAAAACTTGAGTATCTAACCTTCCCACTCAGCGCCGAAGAAAGCCTGACTATCTCGGGAGTCACCATTCGCTTGCGGGATGCGTTCCAGCGAGAGCGCGTTACGCGTCGCTTTTATGACCGATTCAAAGACGAACACAAGGCATTTCTGAAATTCCTTGAAGGTATCCCGGACAAGGAAATGGAGCGATGGTATGTCTCGGTCATGATCAACCGGATCATGTTCATTTACTTCGTGCAGAAGAAAGGCTTTCTCAACGGCGATCCGGACTATCTGAAGCACAAGCTCGCCGATAGCGAGAAGAAGGGCAAAGATCGCTTCTACAGACAGTTCCTCTGCCCGCTCTTCTTCGAAGGTTTTGCGAGGAAGGAAAGCGAACGATCCGCTACGACCAACGAGCTGCTCGGCGACGTTCCCTACTTCAACGGTGGCCTTTTTCTCAAGCACCAAATAGAAGAGCTTCATGGCAAGCAAATCCAAATCGCAGACGGAGCTTTTGAAAAGCTATTTGAGTTCTTCGATCAATATGAGTGGCACCTCGATGAGCGCCCGTTGCGCGACGACCGTGAGATCAATCCCGACGTGCTTGGCTATATTTTCGAAAAATACATTAACCAGAAACAGATGGGGGCCTACTATTCGAAAGAAGACATCACGGGCTACATCAGCAAGAACGCTGTCCTTCCTTTTCTGTTCGATCTTGCCCGAAAGAACTGTCGCATTGCTTTCGAAGGAGAGACCTCTGTCTGGCTCTTGTTGCAAGCCGATCCCGATCGGTACATCTACAGGCCTTTGCGACATGGCGTTACTTGGGACGTTCACAAAGACAAGCCGCTTGACGCGCCACTTTCATTACCGGGTGAGATCGAAAACGGAGTCGACACGACAAGACCAAATCTGCTCGAACGCCGCAAAGCATGGAACCGGCCGGCGCCACCGGAGTTTGCTTTGCCAACGGAAATCTGGCGGGAAGTGGTTGCACGTCGTCAGCGGTATGAAGAGGTGAGAGCCAAGCTTGCCGCAGGCGAAGTGCGCGACATCAACGATCTGATCACTTATAACCTCAACATCATCCAGTTCGTGCAGGATGTGATTGAGAACTGCGAAGGGCCGGAACTACTGCGGGCGTTCTGGCACGTAATTGTCGGACGGATACCGGAGAAATCGAACGAGAAGTTTCAAGCCGGGGTTTCTATCATGGATCCAGCGTGTGGCTCGGGGGCGTTTCTGTTTGCCGCGTTGAATATTCTTGAGCCGCTTTATGAAGCGTGTCTCGTGAGGATGGAGGCTTTTCTTGGCGACTTGGAGCGTTCGGGAAAAAACCACAGGCCTGAGAAGTTTGCTGACTTTCGGCACGTGCTCGAACGTGTCAGTCAGCATCCAAACCGCCGTTACTTCATACTCAAATCGATGATCGTCAACAATCTCTTCGGGGTGGACATAATGGAAGAGGCTGTCGAGATTTGTAAACTCCGTTTGTTTCTGAAACTTGTCGCTCAGGTTGAACGCGCCGAACAAATCGAGCCGCTACCTGACATTGATTTCAATATCCGGGCTGGAAACACGTTGGTCGGCTACGCAACCTTGAATGATGTCCGGAATGCGGTGACCAGTAAGCTCGCGTTTGACGACACCTTGGAGCGGATTGAAGAGCGCGCTGAAGACCTCGATCGCCTGTCGAACCGATTTCGTCAGCAGCAGGTCGAACTAGGTGGCGAAGTCACCGCAACTGACAAAGCTCAATTGCGCGACCGTTTGAGGGATCTAGAAGAAGAATTGAATGGCTACCTTGCTGGCGAATACGGCGTCAGGACAAGTGATGCGAAGAGCTATAAGCGATGGGTTAATTCACACAAGCCATTTCATTGGTTTATCGAGTTCCACGGCACGATGAAGTATGGGGGGTTCGACGTAATTGTTGGCAATCCGCCGTGGGTTGAGTTTCACAAAGTTCAAAGCCAGTACACACCAAAGAATCTCTCAACATTCGAATGTAAGAACCTGTGGGCGTACTTTGTAGAGCGCGCGTATTCCCTGGCTACGGCATCGAGTCGCGTTGGGTTGATAGTTCCAATGAGCCTGGTTTGCACGCAGAGAATGATTCCGGCACAGCAGATTGTGAAAAACTATGGCTTGAGCTGGCTGTCGAATTTTGAGAGTGATTCGAATCCCGGGCAACTGTTCGATGGGGTCAAGCAAAACGTCACCGTTCTTCTTTCGAGCCGCGCTACAGTAAATGAGATTCACGTTACACGACTAATTCGCTTTTTTCAGGAATTCCGCGATGTTGTCTTTTCCGCCGTAGAATTCGCGAAGCATGATCGTGAAGATCTCGTTGCATTTGGGTTCCCAAAAGTAAGTTCGAACCGTGAACTCGAAATATTGTCCAAGCTGTTCGTCCAGCCGAGGCTTGGCGTTGAGATAACCCGAACAGGCACGAGTCCGATTTTGGTTCACAGAATAGCTCACTACTACATCAAGTGCTTTAACTTTGTTCCGTATTTCAGGAGTGATCGCGACGGAGTCAAGAAGTCCGAAGATTACAAAGAATACTTCTTCAACCCGCCTGTTGATCAATTCGTTTCTGTTATCAACAGCAGCACGTTTTATTTCTATTGGCAGGTGTTCTTCGATGCATTCAAAGCTGGTAAGCTTTGTGTAGAGTCTTTCCCATTCGCACCTCGGCGAAGTTCAGACACCCAAAAGCGCCTTCAAGCGATCGCCGCCAACTTAATGCACGACCTAAAGTCGAAAGCGACGCGACTTCGTGCCGAGTACGGAGCCACTGGCCGAGTCGAATACGATCAGTTTTATCCACGTAATTCCAAACATGTAATCGATGAAGTCGATCGCGTGCTGGCGCCGCATTACGGCTTCACTGAAGAAGAGCTAGATTTCATAATCAACTACGACATCAAGTACCGCATCGGCATGCCAAGTGAGCAGGAGGACGAAGAGTGAGAGGTCTCCCGCGTGTCGTTAAATCAGCCTTGGAAAAGGCAAGCGATTCTGCACTGCTCTCAGTTGAGGTCTACAACAAGCCTGCTGTGAAATTCAAGTCGGGCGGCTATATTGCACTGATGATTATCGCCTGGACTTCTTTGTTCCACGCGGTATTCTTTCGCCGAAAACAAAAGCCTTATTACAGGAAGCCGAATGGCCGTTATGAAAAGAGAGAGGGTGAGTACCGCCACTGGGAGTTAGCGGAGTGTGTTCGCCAATATTTTGGAAATGATACGGCCAATCCCGTTCGGAAAAACCTCGAATTCTTTATTCCGCTGCGAAACAAGATTGAACATCGGTCCATGCCGGAGCTTGATGCCTCCATCTTCGGCGAATGTCAGGCCATGCTTCTGAATTTCGACGAGCTATTGGAAAAGGAATTCGGTTCAAAATACTGCATACGAGAAAGCCTCTCCTTTTCATTGCAACTATTCCCATCAACTGAGAATTTGGTTGCCGCTGTCAAAAAGAACCCGGCGGCGAAGCCCGTCGTAGATTTCATTCAGGCTTACCGCTCAAGCATCTCACCAGAAGTTCAGGCTAGCGGCAAGTATGCGTTCAAAGCATTCCTTATTCAGGTAGCTAATCATCCGAGCGCTGATGCAGTACCAATTCAATTTGTGCACTACGACAAACTATCGACAGAACAAAGAAAGCAAATAGACCAACTAGCTGCAATCGTCAAGGTCAAACACGTTCCGGTTTTTAATCTCGATCTGATAAAACCGGGTGAAGTCGTAAAAAAAGTTCAACAAGGCCTCGGCAACCCGAAGATCAAACGCGGCAGTAGAGAGGTCAGCAAGTTTACTTCCGATACGCACACACGGTGTTGGAAGAAGTTTCAAGTACGTCCGCCCGGTCGGAGTGCAAATCCCTATGAGACAAATCCGCAGTACTGCGTCTATGACAAACTGAATGGAAACTACGGCTACACGCCCGCTTGGGTGGAGTTTTTGATCGAGAAGCTGAAGGTTGAGGGTGAGTTTGCTTCGCTTTACGAATGACCAGGTCGCATTAATTGCGCAACTTTCAATCTCAAGTATTAGTTATGGAAGTCTTTCGCGACAAAACCCCAAAATGACTAGGCCAGATCACAACGCGATCGAGGCAAAGGTGAAAAGCCTCGTGAATGAATTACGTGGAACATGGCCCACTAGCGATGTTCCGTATGAACTCTACCATTATACGAACGCCCAAGGACTGCTCGGCATCCTCACGAACAGAGTTTTCTGGGCTACCGACATCAACTTCCTGAATGACGCTACGGAACTCAAGTACGCTTCGGAACTGATCGATGGCGTTTTTGCTTCGAGAACCAATGCCAATAATGACGTCGATTTGAAGGAATTCTGGGATCACTCGAAGTTATACCTAAGCCTCCATTCATCTACGATGAATGCCTATGTAGTTTGCTTCTGTGAAAAGGGGAATCTGCTGAGTCAATGGCGGGCATATGGGTCAGGCGGATCAGGATATTCGATAGGAGTTATTTCCAATTCTCTTAAGGGCATTGAACGAGAAGGGCCGGGAGCCCCTGTTTTCGAGACGCGGTTACGAAAAGTCATATATGACACGGCTATTCAAGAGCGTCTTGTCTCAGAAACTATCGATCGTTTTCGTGACCTCTTGCGCAGCATCCTTGATGATGCAGACCAGGATCAAAAGGGTTCAATTGTTAATGAGTTTGCAAATTATTTACCGGCTGAACTCTCCGAATATCTCTACTGCTTTAAGAGTTCGGTTTTTGAAGAGGAGCAAGAATGGCGAGTCATCTATACTGCAATGAACTATCGTGCGTATGATGAAGATAATACCGACTTAAGGTTCCGAGCGGCAGGAGCGAATATTGTCCCTTATCTTGAATTGCCCTTTGCTGTTCCAACCCAGCCATTTGTAGCGCGTGGCTACCCGATCAGTAGTATCACTTATGGGCCTGGTTTACATCCGGAGCTTACCGCCCGGTCGATATTTGTTCTGCTCGACGCAACTCTGGGCTCCGGCAACGGTGTAAGGGTTGTTAGCTCAGACATTCCCCTTAGGGGGCCGGCTTCATAAAAGTGGAGTTGAATCTTGTTCTGAACCAAAAACCTTGCATTAAAACTGCTCGCCGATTGCAACTGTTATGGATATTGATCGTGCTAATTCGAGGAGCGACTACGTCCTTGACCCCCCTCATCTCTACGAGCCATTCGCTTGATCCAGAAGAGTACTCTGTTCCATCAGGCCCTGACACACCGTCCCGCAAACGTCCCGCAGCGACACGCAAATCAGGTACTGCATGCACGGTATGCAACGCATGCACGCGCATTTTTGTCGAGTCATTTTGTAAGCGTTGAAAATAAAGAGCGCTGTATTTACCTTGCCAAGCAATAGCGCGGCATCGCTATTGGCGGTTCGCTACTGCCCTCCTATTCAAAATGTCGCGCGCTTTGTCGATAGTTTTCTTAGTCAGGTTGTAGTACCGCATCGTCATTTTCACGTCGCTGTGGCCTAAGAGATTAGCGAGCTCTGGTAACTCCATGCCTTCATTAGCCATTTCAGTAGCGAAGTTGTGACGGACAGAGTAGAACAGGCGTGTACCTTTCGGGACTTTTGCTTCCGCGTATGCCGCAGTCCACAACTTGCGTAAATTGACCTTCGCCTCCTCAAACACAAGAGCATCGTCGTTCTTCTTCTTTCTCTGGAGTTGAAGTTGCAGCAACTCTCTCTTTAGCCGGCTAGTCATTTGCACCGTCCAGCGTGTTGGCTTTATGTTCCTGCCCTTTTTGTAGGCGGTGATTGTGATAACTTCCTCTTCGAAGTTAATGTCTTTCCAGCGAAGGTAATCCAACAAGCTGGACCTTCTGGCTCCAGTATCCATTGCGGCGATGAACACTGGTAGAGTGTGACGACGTTCAGGGGTGTTCAGGGCTTTTATTACTCGCAGGGCTTCGTCGTCAGTAAGCTCGCGAGTCTTGACTGGATCCGGAGTTTCAGCAGCGTCGTGAATCAAATTTCTTGAAACTGCTTTAGTGAACGGAGATCGAGGAAGCCACCCTTCATCGACCGCGATGTTGAAGAGCCTGCGGGCCTTCGACAAGTCACGATCCACGGTTGAAAGACTAACCTTTGGTCGGTCCTTTATTGTTCCACTGAGCCGCGCGACCTGATACTCTGCCAGTGTCTTTTCGTTGATCTTTCTTATGTCAATGTCTGCGAAGAAGGCGATCAGATTGTTGAGAGCGGAGTGTGCTGGCACCACGCTTCTAACGCCTTTTATTTTCGTTTCCTGATCGTCGTAAACGGCCGGCACATAGACATTGTCTTTGGCATATTGAGCAAGCTGTCGGAATGTAACTTTGCCGGCAATGAGTTTCGCGGGTCCGTTCTTCAGTAGTTCATATTCGATCTCTGCAAGTTTCGGTTTGACCGCAGATTTGTTGTCAACGGCACGGAGGATTTCCAGAGATTTACCATCGCCGATCTTATAGCGGACACGAGCATAATACTTCCCATTGATCTTGCGATGTGTGCGGCTGATGATTTTTACTTCGCTTATCATTTGGCACCTGGCACAGTGAGGGTACGTTTAGTATCTGCTGTATTACCAACCGCAAGTTTTTTCATTGATTTCTCCGTTCGTTCGGCTTAAAAGCCAATGTTAGTTTACCCCTTTGGTTTACCCCTTTCTACGTGATTCTCAGGACACAGCGGCGCACGACGAGACACCGAGGGACACAAAGAACTCCCGTTTTTATTGAGCGTTTGCGATTTTGTTAGGAATATTAAGACCGTTCGTTCCGCGTGTGAAGCGAGTGCTCTACCGCTGAGCCAAGCGGGCATCGTCTATCGACGAGTTCCCATATTACAACAACTCATTTTTGAGTCAACGCGCAGACCGATGCAGGGCCCATTGTCGGGTGAACCTTATAGACAAACGCTCAGCGCTCGCCTGCTCGAATTAACTGTTTGAGCAGTGACAATCATCGCCATCGCCATGGCCATCGCCATCGCCATCGACAGAGACTCGCCGTTGTCTGGTTCGATTTAGCAAACCTCGCGATCCGTATTCAATAGCTCACTTCCGATTCATTCAATCTCATCTCTCGAGAGTACCTCGCATGCTCTCGTTCATTTCATCCAAACTCGTCCTGGTGAATGCAAGAATTTTGCGTTGACGCGGCTGCTACGATCCTCTCCGTCAAAGACATTTCAACTCTCGCGACTCTTGCGGAAGAAGCTGATCTTCCACGAGCTCGCCCCCTGAATCAGATCGATTCAAGCGAATCGATCCAAGCGAAAGGAGCATGCCCCCATGTTCGCACTGTCGTCGCGTAAGCTTCAGAGTCTCGTACTCACTCCCGTCCTGCTTTCTATTTGGTTCATGTGGACGCCAGGCCCGCGCGAGCCGATTGCGCCGGCGCCCTTTGACGCCACCTACACAGTGCACGGAATTCTCTACGGGACATTTCCTTTCAATGATCCGATAAGACTGATTTCAACGGGGCCGGTTTCCCATGGGACGCTGCGCACGTTCGGCTCATTTAATGGGTTCAGTCAGGATTCATTCATTTATCAACCTAACTTCGGCTACATCGGCAGTGACAGCTTCACTTATCACGCGTGCGATTCTGCGGGACATTGCGCCGACGGCACCATAAATTTGAACGTCGTTAACGGCGCGCCGAATCCCGGCGATGACTACTACACCGTGCACGACATTTTGTACGCCGGAGGTGTCTTCGCGCCGCTGACGGCAAACGATACGGATCCGGAGGGCGATCAGTTACGGCTCGTATCGATTACCCAACCTGCACACGGATGGCTCCGCTACACTTTCGAAGACGACTCATTCATTTATCAACCGAGTCCGGGATTTGTCGGCACTGATAGTGTGACATATCAGGTCTGTGACCCCCTTGGTCTTTGCGCCACGGGTACGGTCATCTTTACTGACGTTAACGCAGCGCCCGTTCTTGGGAACGATCAATACAACGTTAGTGGCATCACCACAGTCGGGCCCCTCAGGCTCAACGATTACGATCCAGATCAAACGGACACGTTGTACAGCCCTACGGTTATTTCTCAGCCCACGCACGGCACGATTACGGGGGCCTCTGCCGACGGCGATCTACAGACTTATCAACCGAGTCAGGGTTATCTCGGTGCGGACTCTTTTGTATATCGCGCATGTGACAACATCGGATTGTGCTCTGAAGCGACTGTAACCCTCCGTGTCCTGCCGAATGATCAGCGGGAAAATAGCGGTAGTGCATCGTGCCACGTGACGGTCGGCGGTCCCGTGAACGTGACTAATGGAAATATGTACTTGCCGCAGACCGACTATGTCTTGCCCGGCGTCGGACCGGCGATTGATATCACGCGAACTTACAACAGTAACTCGCGCGATACAGGCTTGTTTGGTCTCGGCTGGTCAAGTGACTATGACGAGTCGGTGACGGTTTACAACGCTACCTTTGTTCGCTGGTTCCGCGGTGACGGGCAGGCGACTAATTTCATGAGGCCGTCCGGCGCCGGTGCATTTGCGCCGGTTGAGGGTGACTTTTACGGTTCGCTGCTGCAAAACGGAGACGGCAGCTTCACGCTTTCATTTAAGGATGGCAGCGTCCATGGTTTCTCTTCTGCCGGGAAACTTTCTTCGCTCATCGACATGAACGGAAACCAAACCACTCTGACCTATACGAGCGGAAAGCTCTCTTCGATCACCGATCCGTTTGGGCGCATCGTGACCGCCACTACCGACACTGGCGGGCGAGTTCTGACGCTGACTGACGCGATCGGCAAGTTTGCCACCTACGCTTACGGAACCAGCGGCGAACTTCTGTCGGTAACTTATGCCGACAACTCAAAGTATCAATTCGCTTACACGACCGCGAACGACAATTTGGTGCTGGCGACGGTGACTGACGCCCTCGGCAACATCGTTGAGAACCACAACTATGATGCCCAGGGACGGGCCATCAGTTCGGAAAAGCAGGGTGGGGTAGAGCGATACCTGCTGAGCTTTGTGAGCAATGGCGAGACTGACGTGACTGACGCGCTGGGCAGAGTCACGAAATATAGCATCGACCGAACACGAGGCCGAAATCTCGTAACGCGCATCGAAGGACTTTGTGGCTGTGGCGGAACATCGCAAGTACGGTCGTGGGAATATGACAACCAACTAAATCCAATCTCTATGACTGACGCGCTTGGTCGCGTGACCAATCACACCTACGACGGCAGCGGGAACCGACTCACCAGGACTGATTCGACTGGAACGGTAACGTACACTTATAACGCATTTGGCGAGGTGCTCACACGGTCAGACCAGCTAAACAGCGTTACCACAAACACGTACGATTCGCAGGGCAACCTCCTGACGACGACGAACGCGCTGGGTAAGACGACTGCGCTAACTTACGACGGCCGAGGGCTGCTTCAGAATGTTACGGACGCACGAGGAAAAGTTACGTCCTTTGCCTATGACGCCAGTGGTAACTTGACTACTTACACCGACGCTCGTGGAAACGATACGCGGTTTACTTACGACGCGCGCGGCCGGTTAGTCGAAACGATAAACGCACTCGGCCATGTTATCGCTTTTGCTTACGACGCGGCGGGCCGGCCCGCGCAGATTACCTGGCCTGACGGAACTACGACTGGCTCTGAATACGATCTTGCGGGGCGGCGGACGGCGATCATCGACGCCAAAGGCAATCGATCAAGTGTGGCTTACGATAATGCGTACCGCGTAATTAGTCAGACCAACGCCGCCAATCAAACGACCAGCTTTGGTTACGACGCGATGTCAAATCTGGTTAGCGTCACCGACGCCTTGGCGCGCACCACCGATTTTGAATACGACGATGTCAACCGGCTGTCGAAACTCACCTACCCTCCGGCTTCGGCCGGTGCGACGCGACTTTTCGCGGCCTTGTCTTATGACGCCGTCGGTAACGCAACATCGCGAACAGACACAGCCGGCCGAGTCGCAACCTACGTCTATGACGATGCCAATCGTCTTAGCAGCTCGACTGATGCGGCGGGCGAAACCACGAGATTTGAATTCGACGCCCTGTCGCGCTTAACGGCCGTAGTCGACGCGATCGGTCAACGGTACCGGTTCAATTATGACGCCATCGGCCAACTGAAGCGGATGCACCGCGGTCCGGATGTCACGAGCTTCACATACGACGCCGTCGGAAATCGAAAAACACGAAGCGATTACAACGAAGCGGTTACCAACTACTCGTATGACGCGCTGAACCGGTTGAAGAGCATTTCGTATCCCGACGGCACAACGGCGGGTTATACCTACGACAAGCTGTCACGTCTGCAAACCGCCACGAACGAGAACGGCACGGTCGATTTTGACTATGACCGAATGAACCAGGTAAGAGCGGTGACCGATGTCTTTGGCCAGGTTGTTAACTACGCTTACGACGAAGTGGGGAATCGCACGAAGCTGAGTCTTAACTCGGCGGTAGTACAGACGTACAGATACGACAGCGCCAATAGATCGACGAAGATTCTCGACGCGGCCGGCCTGCCATTTACGTTCGAGTACGATGCGGCAAACAAGCTGACGCAGAAGCGAATGCCCAATGGTGTGAAAACAACCTACCAGTACGACGGTCTCGATCGCGTCACTCGAATTCTCGATGCGAAAGGCGCAACCGTTCTGGCCGACCATCAGTATCAATATGATAACGCCAATGAAATCACGCAGATTGCCGAACCGACGACAGTTCGCAACTATGCTTATGATTCCGTCGATCGTTTAATTGCCGCGACCTATAGCAGTCCAACCCAGCCTAATGAAGCGTATGCCTACGATAGCGTGGGGAACCGCATAAGCTCACATCTGAGCGCCGCTTATGACTACCAGAGATTCAATCGGCTCGCTTCGACGACTTCGGCGAACTACAGCTCTGACGCAAATGGCAATCAACTGGCAAAAACGGACGGAACAGGAACGACAACGTTTACCTGGGATTTCGAGAATCGTTTGCGCCAGGTAACGAATGGGAACGGCTCCACGGTCTTTTACAAGTACGACGCACTCGGTCGCAGGATTCAGCGCACGAGTAATGGCATTTCCACCAGCTTCATCTACGACGGCGATGATGTCCTGAGCGATCTAAACAGCGATGGATCGACTATTGAGTATCTGAACGGACGCGGAGTCGACAATAAGCTCCGGTTATCGGATTCACGCCTCTCCAGCCCTGTGTATTTTTCTCAGGATCACCTTGGTAGTAGTACGACCCTCACGGACGCCTCAACTGCCGTGGTCGCGCAGATCAGCTACGACAGTTACGGGAACGCCAGCACGAGCGCGAATCTCACGCGCTTTACTTACACGGGACGTGAATTCGATTCCGACACGGGACTCTATTACTACCGCGCGCGCTGGTATGACCCGCAGGTCGGGAGGTTTGTTTCTGAAGATCCGATTGGGTTAGCTGGGGGGATAAACACTTATGGATATGTTAGAAACAGTCCGGTTCGGTTGGTCGATCCGTTTGGTCTGGACTGGTGGGATTCACTACTCGGTGTGAGCAGTCAGTTTTCTGCCGGATTCGGAGATACTCTTACCGGAGGTATTTCACAGTCCTTTGCGGAGGCGGCCCGAGCTCAGGGAATTCCGGCGTATCTTCCGCCGGGGTGGAGCATTACCGCAGCGATTAGAAATCGTACTCCGGGTGGCAGTGTTGTAGATCCAGAGTGCGGATGGTACAAGGCTGGAGGCGGAGCTGCTGTAGCGTGGTCGTTCGCAATGGCGGGCGCTGGCGCAGCTAATGCCGCTGCACCACCAGCGGGTTCTATTCGGTGGAATGCAGTAAACGGACCCGGGCCGCTGGGAGCGGAAATGGCATCGACCTTCCGAGGCGCGTCGTATACGGAAGTGATCCTGACTGAAGACACGACGCTGTATCGGGTTCATGGTGGGAGCTCTCCGCAAATTGGACCATATTGGACAAGGACACCTCCGAGTGGGCCGCTACAATCTAGGCTTGACAGTGCTCTGAATCCGGAGTGGGGCAATACCGCAGAGAGTGTGGTAACTATCAAAGTTCCTTCTGGGACGAAGGTATTTGAAGGCTCCGCTGGTCCCCAAGGTGGTTTGTTAGGCGGTGGAAACCAAATGCTGGTTCCTGTTGTTGATTCGCGTTGGGTAAGGGCATGCGGATGTAATTCGCGTCGATAAATCTTATGGAAGATTGTCCGTGGGAAAAAATCAACGACTTTCGCAGCTTGAGCGAGTTTAACCAATTCGTTCAATGGATCCAAGAACAGGTAAAAACCGGGACTGCTCAAGAGATTTCCGTGTCAAGACCGTTTCTTGGCGGCAACACATTCCGCGAAAAATGGTTTCGGTATATTGCGAGCGGAGAAACCTGGCGTCTCGTATGGCCGGATCCACCCTTCAGAGGCGTCTTTGAACCGTTGGAAAAACAATAAATAAGCTCACGAGATTCTGGGTGCGATGTGAGTGACGCTGAGACACAGGTCTATAAAGACATTTTTGATCGCAATGGCAATTGGGAGTCTCGCCGCTATGCTCAGCTTCATCGTGGCGGCGGCGCTAGATGGTGCCTGCCATTGTGTCACCCCGACCATTGCGTTGTTTCCCTATGGAGCGATCGCTTTGACGCTTTCTCGCGAGTCTCTGAGTTTGCCGCTGATGGTCCTTCAATTTCCGATTTACTCACTTATCGTCGCGACTTCCAGAACCGCCAGAATTCGAATTCTGTTTGTGCTCGGCTTGTTAGTGATTCACGTCACTTGTGCCGGTCTCGCGCTCAAACTTCATAACTAACAAGCCAACGTAATTACACGCCGTTGGGCGTGTATTGATTGTCGCGCCTCGGTAATGTCTTCATGTTCACCTTGGTGATATAAACACGCCGCTCTGACATTCCCACGCTCGCCGGAGTCTCACTCAGGAGGTTCATCAATGCTAACTCGGATTGTCCGGAGCGACCCGATCAAGATGGAGCTTGCGTGATGATCCCGTCGCTACCGCTCCGGGTTCTGACACTTAGGCCGCGCGGCGTGGGCTAGGAAATACTCACATCAACCGGCCGCGATCGCGTTTGCCCCGGTCACTCGGGCGTGATGTGTCGAGAATCTGGTCGACGTTAGGCGTCGCCACTATTTCATTTCTGCCGGCGCGCGTCGTGCCTCCGTTATATTCACAATCACACAAAACCCTTGACTGAATTTTCGCGCGGATGCTAGGTTCGGAAAGACAGAAGTTAAGACTCGAGTCAGGAGTCGGCAGTCAGGCGTCGGGAAGTCGATCACAAACGAAAGTCAGACCAAAACACGCAAGTCAGACCACAAACGCAAGGCGCGACATCGCTCTTAAGAAGGAATCCAATTGCTCAACGGAAGAAAGTTACTGTTGGCCGACGATTCGGCCGCTATTCAAAAGGTCATCGACCTGACCTTTTCTGATGAAGGCATGAGCGTCACCACGGTTGGCGACGGCCGCTCGGCTTTGGCCGAACTCGAACAGTATCCGCCGCCCGACGTTATCCTGGCGGACGTCTTTATGCCAGAGGTGGGTGGCTATGAACTTTGCCGTCAGATAAAAGAGAACGATCGCTTTTCACAGATTCCGGTGATTCTTTTGGTCAGCTCGTTCGAACCGTTCGATCAGGCCGAAGCAGACCGCGTCGGCGCCGACGGCATCGTCACCAAACCTTTTCAATCGATTCGCCAACTCGTTAATCAGGTGGGCGTCCTGGTGGGCGGCCAACACCTCGCCGGCGACGCATCTCCGCATGACCATTCAGCTCCAGAGTTGGAGCGTACTCAGCAATTGTCCGAGGCGTCGGAGCAAGACACCGACGAAACCAACGTGACGGTGCTGGTTGAGGCGCCCATGATGGAAACTCACGAAGCGGAAGCGCAAGGACCGACGTGCGCCGCGGACTTGGAGATGCAAACGGCCGACACTCGTCAATTCGAACGGGTGACTGACGAGGCAGCGGAAGAAGCGAAGACCGACGAATGGCGGTTCGAAGACACGATGGAAGTGGAACCCGCCCGCATTGATGAAAGCAGCGGCGCCGCCGAAGTCGAACCTGAAGAAGACGCAACCCTTCAGATGACCGCCGAAGCAAACGAACCGATGAGACAGGAAACTACCTCCACACGAGTCAAAGATGAAGCACTGCTGGATCTCGAAGACGAGGTAATAGCCCAGGAGCCTCTCACGGATGATGTCTTTCTCGATCTCGATTTTGAGGAGCAGGAGAGAACTCTGCACGCGGCGGCTGACGAAGCGGTAGTCATGCATGAGCCGCCGGCGGAAGAGACGACACCGGCCGAAGAGTTGACGTCGATGAAGAAGATCGAGGCGCCAGCTCTTGAAGCGGCCTCGGTTTACGACTGGTCGGTCGTCACGCAGCCTATTGAGCCCCCGGCCCAGCTCACTGAGAAATCAGATGTTGTTGAGTCGTCAGAAACTCCGCGAGCCGGCTTGTCGTCAGCGGATCTCCAGGCACTCACCCGGGAAGTGGTGGAGCGAATGTCTGATAAGGTTGTGCGCGAAATTGCCTGGGAAGTCGTGCCGGATCTGGCCGAATTGCTCATCAAGAAACGTTTAGACGAAGAGAAATAGGGTTGGTCCCAAAGTTTGGTATGGAGAGGCGGGCTAAAACCCGCCTTTTTGTTCGAGGGAAGGCGCGGGGGTTGAACCACCCTTCCTGACCTTGAGTTATTTGAAGGAACTTCTAAACGTTTCAGGACAACTCTAAACATCTCCGGGTCAGGAAGGGGGCTTGCCCCCGCCGTTTGCAAAGGAAATCTGCAATGCCGGAGATCAGCAACACCTGTTTGCCGAATATGAAAAGCCGCGTCCGCTGTTTTACAATCGCAGGTACCGATAAATGACATTTGGCGAGACTGATTCGCCCTAAACCTGGAACGAGCACTAGCTGATGATCGATATCCCCAAGACCTACGACCCTAAGGAAGCCGAGCAGCATCACTATGCGCGCTGGGAAGAGCGCGGCTATTTCGCGCCGGAAATCAACAAGGATCCGCACGCGCCGCGTTTCGCGATTGTCATTCCGCCGCCCAACGTGACCGGATCGCTGCACATGGGCCACGCATTGCAGCACACGATGATGGATGTGCTGACGCGTTGGCAACGCATGTTGGGTTGGCGCGCGCTGTGGTTGCCGGGAATGGATCACGCGGGCATTTCGACCCAGTTGATGGTTACGCGCGAGCTGAAAAAGGAAGGGAAGACACGTCACGACCTGGGACGCGAGAAATTTGTCGAGCGCGTCTGGAAATGGAAAGAGGAATACGGAGGCCAGATCCTCAAACAGTTGCGGCGCGAAGGTGCGTCGGTCGATTGGTCCCGCTTTCGTTTCACGATGGACGAAGATCTGTCGCGGGCTGTGCGCGAGGCATTCGTGCGTTTGTACGACGAAGGATTGATCTATCGCGGCAATCGCATCGTGAACTGGTGCCCACACGATCAGACCGTGCTCTCAGATTTAGAAGTGCTGCGCGAACCGCAGAAGGGCAAGCTTTACTATCTTCATTATCCGTTTGTGGAGGGCGAAGGCGGGGTGACGGTGGCGACCACGCGCCCGGAGACGATGTTGGGCGATACGGCCGTCGCGGTGAATCCGAACGACGAGCGGTATCAGAGACTTGATCGGCCGGCACGTGATCCTGCCGATCATGAATCGCGAGATTCCGTTTGATCGCCGACGAGTTTGTGGAGTCGGAGTTTGGCACCGGCGCAGTCAAGGTTACGCCCGCGCACGACCCTAACGACTATGAAATCGGCCTGCGTCACAAGCTCGAACAGGTTCAGGTAATCGATCAATACGCGCGGATGACTGAAGCGGCCGGGCCAGACTTCGCCGGACTCGATCGATACAAAGCGCGTGAACTGGTAATCGAAAAACTCGAAGCCCTGGGGTTGCTCGAAAAAATTGTCGATTACGAAAACTCGATTTCCAAATGCGAGCGATGCAAGACTGTGCTCGAGCCCTTGATCTCCACCCAGTGGTTTTGCCGTATGGAAAGCTTGCGCGATCTCGCCCTGGCGAAGTTGCGCGATGATCGCAAGCCGCGCTTTGTGCCGGAGGTTCCTTACGAAAAAGTCTACTCCGACTGGCTCGAGAATCTGCGCGATTGGACGATCTCGCGCCAGCTTTGGTGGGGACATCAGATTCCTGCCTGGTACACGGAAGACGGCGAAGTGATTGTCGCGCGTTCGCGCGAAGAGGCGGAAAAGAAAGCCGGGACCAGTGAGCTGACGCAGGACGAAGATGTGCTCGACACCTGGTTCTCTTCGGCGCTTTGGCCGTTTTCAACGCTGGGCTGGCCCGAAGAAACTGAAGATCTAAAGGTGTTCTATCCCTCGTCGGTTTTGATCACGGCGCGCGACATAATCTTTCTCTGGGTGTCGCGGATGGTGATGACCGGACTGAAATTTATGGATCAGGAACCATTCGCCGACGTTTACGTGACAGGGACGGTGCTCGACAAGCACGGTCAGCGCATGTCAAAGACCAAGGGTAACGGCGTCGATCCGCTCGAGGTCTTCAACAAGTTCGGGGTAGATGCTACGCGTTTGACGCTGGCGTCGGTTGGTTCGACTGACACGCGTTGGAACGAGAAGCAGGTCGAGTCGTATCGGAATTTCGCGAACAAGATTTGGAATGCCGCGCGCTTCTGTTTGATGAACTCAGACGCCGGGTCAGAACCGGGAGATGTGTCGGAACCGCGAGATGTGTCAGAACCGCGAGCGATAGCGAGCGGATCAGGCGATCCCTTCAACGGTAACGCTAATCTTCCCCTCCACGATCGTTGGATTCTCTCGCGTTTGAACAAAACCGCGCGCGAGGTGAATGCGCAACTCGAAGCTTACGAATTCCATGGTGTGGTGCAAACGCTCTATCACTTTTTCTGGGACGATTTCTGCGACTGGTACATCGAACTGTCGAAGGCCACAGTCACGGCGGAAGCAGATTCAGCGGAAAGACGAATCGCGCGCGCGCGTTTGATTTCGATTCTCGAGCAGGCTCTGCGACTGCTGCACCCGTTCATGCCTTATCTTACAGAAGAGCTTTGGCAAAAATTGCCCATCAGTCACGCAGAGCAATTGCACCTGGCTTATACCGGAGCCGAGCCCACGATTATGCTGGCGGCCTTTCCGTTGGCCGATGAATCGTTAATCGACGAACAGGCAGAGGGCGAGATGCAAGCAGTGATTAATCTGATTTCGCGGGTGCGGAACATTCGTTCGGAGATGAATATCAAACCGGGCGATCGGATTCAGTTGATGATTGCCGCGAAGGCGGAAATGAAATCCGTCTTTACGGCGAGTTCCGATCAAATCGCGCGATTGACGCGGGCCGCCAGCGTTTCGATCAACGGGAGTGCCGCGCCGCGGGCGGCGGCGCGCGCCGTCTTGTCGGGTGGCGCCGAGGTGGCTGTGCCCCTTGAAGGTTTGATCGACTTTGCGCAGGAGCGCGCCCGGCTATCGAAAGAGAAAGAGAAGCTTCAGAAGGAAGCTGAAAAGTTGCAGGGCCAGCTGGGCAACGCGGACTTCGTTGCGCGCGCGCCGGCGGAAAAGGTCTCAGAACTTAAAGCGCGAGTTGGAGACATTGCGCAACGCACGTCATCGCTCGACGAGATGCTGGAGGCGCTGTCGTGAACTGGCTTGATGAAGGCGCGTTGTATTCCAGCATCGGGTTGTTCTTGCGCGAAGACCTGGGGCGCGGAGATATAACGACGCAAAGTGTGCTCGATCGGAATGCGCGCGCAAAAGGAAGATTTGTCGCCGGCGAGCAGATGGTAGTTGCAGGATTGGAAGCCGCTGAAGAAGTTTTCGTTACACTCGACCCGCAACAACAGCTCGAAGCCTTCACCGCCGACGGCGAGGAAGTTGAAGCTGGAAAAGTTATCGCGCGCACCAGCGGTTTTGCCGATGTGTTGCTGGCGGGAGAGCGCGTGGCTTTGAATCTGCTGCAACATCTCTCCGGCATCGCGACGATCACGCGGCAGTATGTGCGCGCCGTCGAAGGCACCTCGGCGAGGATCGGAGACACGCGTAAGACGACTCCGGGGCTGCGCATGCTGGAAAAGTACGCGGTGTTGCTTGGCGGCGGCGTCAATCATCGCTATGGTTTGGATGACGGCGTCTGCATTAAGTCAAATCATGCTGCGATTGCCGGTGGGCTGGGCGATGCGGTCAAGAGTGCCCGGGAAAAGATTGGCCATCTGCATCGGGTTGCAGCAGAGGTTTCGAGCGACAAGGAAATCAAAGAGGCAATTGACAACGGGGCGGGCGTGATAGTGCTGCACGAATCGCCGCCGGCGCAAACCGGCGAACGCGTCGCGTATGCTCGCTCTCTGTCGAATACGATTACGATCGAGGTGGCCGGCAGCATTGCTCTGGCAGACGTGCGCGGTTATGCCGAAGCCGGGGCGGATATGATTCGCGTGGATGCTTTGACACAGTCGGTGCGGGCCATGAGCATTGGTTTTCAGATTCAGCCGGGTTAAGCCCGAGCGAGCATCCAGTTGTTGGCCTAGTGCATCCCTGATTACAGGGGAGGTTGATATGCCAGGACAATTAATCCGTAGAGTCGCCGCAATTGCAGTAGCCATCTTTGTCGTTGCCGGTTTGTTGCTGGTCGATACGAATGCGCAAAAGCGCAAGCGGCGCCGACGATCGACGGCCCCGCGAATTACTAATCCGGAAATCTATCAGCCGGCGGCGAACGAGAATTCTAACTCGAACACGTCGGACAATGCCGCCAACGAGAACGCGAACGCTTCGCCGACTCCGACCGACGATCCGGAAGCGATGAAGAAGACCATTCGCACACTGAGCGACCAGGTCGATCGGCTGAATAACAAACTAGGTCAGATGGAAGAGTCGCAGAGGTCGCTGGTGGATCTCGAACGGCTGTCGCGCGCGGAACAGCGTTCGGCGCAGCTGCGCACTGAGTTGCGCGACGTGCAAGCTAAAAAGTCGGATCTTGAAGCGCACCTGGAAGATGTTGAATTTGCGCTGAAACCGGAAAACATTGAACGGGCAACCAACGGATACGGCACCACCCGGCCCGAAGAGATGCGCGAGCAACGGCGGCGTCAGTTGGAAAGCGAACGGGACCGAGTCAGAAAGCAGCTCGATCAGTTAACTACCAGCGAAGACCGTTTGCAGCAGGCGATTGCGACTTCGGATGCCGAAGTTGACCGCTTGCAGAAAAAGATGGACGCAACGGATCGAGCGGCGATTGAGAACGCGAAGAAGGCCCAGGAAGAAACAACGCAACCGCTGCCGAGTCCGACGCCGTCGCCTTATCGTTGAAGGCGCAGAAGTAGATTGGGTACGCACTTCTCTGGAGTGCTGCTTTTCTGCACGCGAGAGGCGTCCGAACGATCAGAGCACGCCAGAGGCGTGCGGACCGATCGAATTCATCACAGACTTAAGTCTGTGCCACAGTCGCATGGGGACAATCGCTCAACACGAACTGTACCGCTTAATTGACGAAGCCAATTCGCGCGGCCAGCGAGTGGTGGTGGCCACGGTCGCGCACACGCGCGGCTCGACGCCACAACGGCGCGGCGCCAAGATGCTTTTCTTCGAAGACGGCGAGACGGCCGGAACTGTTGGCGGCGGCTGTGTGGAAGCAGAAGTGTGGGCTGAGGCGCGCGAAACTATGCGTCACGGCCGGCCAGCTTTGCATCACTTTGCGCTGACTGCCGACGAAGCCAGCGAAGAAGGAATGGTCTGCGGCGGTACGATGGACATTTTTATCGACGTTTGGGACAGTCGCAATCATGGCTAGTTCGTTTGTCGAGAACTACAAAGCGAAGCACCGTCATCCGCTTAACCGGCTGACGCATTCGATTGGCATTCCAATGATTGTCCTGGCGCTGCCGATCTTTTTCTTTTCCTGGCGATGGGCTTTGGCGTTGTTTGTGATCGGCTGGATTTTTCAATTCGTCGGCCACCTCATCGAAGGTAATCAACCGGCGTTCTTTCAAAATCCGTTCTACCTGCTGGTCGGTCCGTGGTGGCTAATTCGTCGCGCTGCGGCGGCGATTGGTCTACTCAAATCCTCCCCGTCAAAATAATGGCGCTTCGAGGACTGATCTAATTTGACCGACGAGGTTAGTACCGGGAGCGGTAGCAACCGGGTCTCAGGCAAGGACAAGATCGAGTTTGCCAGAAGTCTTACCCGGTCGCTATCGCTCTGGGTACTGACTCCATCGTCTCAGGCAAAGAAGCTTTCGGCGTTTATGGCTGCCAAGAAAATCGAATCCCGGAAAATTGGCGAAGCTGTTCAGCAGATCCTTTCACAAGGCTCGCGGGGAGTTCTGGTCACCATAATCGCCTCAAAAGAATTAGCGGTCGGCGCTAAGCTTTTGGTTAAAGAAACGGCCGACTACCTCGGGGATCTGGGAGACGCGGAACTCAATCAAGCGGCGGTTCAGGCTGCTCGGGAGTTCTTGCGGACTCGCGCTGAAACCGTAACTCGCAGTGCCGGCGAGTTTGCAGCCGAGTTGGAGCGCCTTCGAGAGTCCTTAATCTTATTTGAACGAATCGAAACTGAACCGCACATTGTTATTGCCGGCGCCGGGCACGTGGGCGCGGCGCTCGCGCATTTGGCTGCCGTCGTTGGTTACCGCGTCACCCTGATCGACGATCGCGCTGAATTTGTCGCTCGCGAGCTGTTTGAAAGTGAAGGCGTTGGGAAAATCAATCTGGTTACGGCGCGCGAGTGGTCGGAAGCGGTTCGTGAAGTAATCGTCGATGGTCGCGGCGTTTCCGTGGCGATCGTTACGCGTGGCCACAAGCAGGATGAGGAATGCCTGCGCGCCGCGATCGCCGCAACGCCTGATTATGTTGGCATGATCGGCAGCAAGCGTCGCACCAATATTGTGCTTGATAAGTTGCGCGAAGAAGGCTTTCCTGAAGAGAAGTTGGGGAAAGTGCGAGCGCCGATCGGACTGGACATCGGCGCCGTCTCACCTGAAGAAGTGGCGCTCGCTATTCTTGCGGAGATTGTCGCTGAACGGCGTGGTGGCGTGGGCAGATCGATGTCAGTTTGGCGACGCTCTTAGTCTTGCAAAAATCTTTACATTGTTGGAGTTGTTACTAAGGAATATAATGAGCGCCAAAGGGACGGCTTATGAAAGTTTTTATTAGTCATTCAAGTAAGGATGAAGCGTTGGCTTCCCAAATCACAGTCTCTCTGGAAGCCGCCGGCTTCGATGTCTGGTTCGACAAGTACGAGGTGCTGCCTGGAGATAATTGGGCAGACAAGGTCGCTCAAGGTCTTCGAGAATCAGACGCGATGGTTGTTCTAGTAACACCGACAGCGTTGGAGTCAAATCGGATGCAGGGTGATATTGATTATGCTCTCACCCAAAGGCGATTCAAAGGACGTCTCGTACCTGTGCTTGCGGGAGACGCTAGCGGTTTTCAAGGCTGGTCCATACCGTGGATCTTTGAACGTCTACCAGTAATTACTCTCCAAGATATTGGTACGAACGGGGGAGACTTGAATCAGATTGCTGAAGTACTTAAGAATGCTGCGTGATTCTGATTGATATGTCCTCCACACTCCCGCACGAAGCATTCCTATCCCACTCAAATCAAGATCGAGCCTTTGTTGACGGGCTCGCGAACATGTTGCGGCTCCATTCGATTCCGGTTTGGTACAGCCAGACCGACATCAGAGGCGCGCAGCAGTGGCATGATGAGATTGGAGCGGCGCTACAACGATGTGATTGGTTCCTTTTAGTCTTGTCGCGACAATCGCTGGTATCTGACTGGGTAAAATCAGAACTGATGTATGCCTTCCGGCACAATCGGTTTCGAGAGAGAGTTGTCCAGGTCTTGTACGAAGAGTGCGATCCAGAGCTATTATCATGGAGGCTTCCCGAGTTTCAGATGGTTGATTTTACTCGCACCTTTGATGAAGGTTGCGTCGATCTTCTTCGCATCTGGGGTTTGGGTTACCGGAAGTAGCCGTTCTAGCCGATTAGTTCCTCGATCTCAAATACTCCGCCGGCAGCGGATTCTTTTCATCCTCGCCTTGCCAGAAGACCGTGATTATCCACCAGCGCTTACCATCATTCTGCAGTTGAATGCTGTTGATGCCGCGGGCGAACGGTTTGGCGTCGTCTTTCGCGTGTCGCGATTCATACGTGCTGAACAAGTGCGCGATGTTTCCGAATTTGTCAGTCCGGCGTGAAAGCTCCCGTTCAAAGAAACCATTCTTCTCAAAGAACGGACCATTTCGTTGGGCGTAATCGTCAGGCGTCATGACGCGCGAGACTACTTCTCCCGTCGGCCGCACGCCGGTAGCGATCAGACGGGCTCCCGGTGCAAACAGCGAACGAAAGCGATCCCAATTCCGGGGTCCGGCGGGTCCGGAGATCACTTCGTACAGCGAAGCGACAATGGCGTCCATGGTTGCGACGTCTGCCGGATTCGCGGTCGCCGTCGCAGGCGTTTGTGCAGGTGTCGCAGCTGGTGTCGGACTCGGGGTCTGAGCCTGAATGGTCAGCCCAACTCCGAATAGCGCGAGCAGCAAAGAAAACCGAAACGATGTTTTGAACCCAATTGAATCCAGCTTCACGGTGTATCTCCCTAGAACATTTTCCAATTCGACTCGAAGAATTAAATCACGTGACTACTGGCAGCTGCAAAAAGTCGCGACGGTTCCACTCAATATCTTGAAAGCGGACAGATCCATATCCGGCGGAAATTTGGTTTCCGTGCGGCTCGGATGTTATTAACATTGTTCATGTCTTCCGGGCCAAAGCTCGAAGTTCGGCGCGATCGTGGTCTCAGCGAGATGTTTCGCGCGTTGCGGCACCGCAACTTCCTGCTTTTCTGGTCGGGCGCTTTCCTTTCAAATACCGGAACGTGGATGCAGGCTGTCGCCCAGGGATGGCTGGTCCTGCAACTGTCCAATTCGCCTTTCTGGTTGGGGGTCGACGGCTTCATGGCCACTGCGCCGGGACTGGTTCTGACACTGGCTGGAGGCGTGTTCGCCGATCTCTTTGATCGCCGCAAGCTCTTGATCTACACGCAGGCCGTGGCCGGGCTGGCCGCACTCACTCTCGGCGTGCTCGTCATAACCCACGTCGTCCAGGTGTGGATGATTCTGTGTCTGTCGTTCGTCACCGGCTGTTGCATGTCGCTCGCGGGCCCGTCGTACATGGCGCTCGTCTTCGACCTTGTGGGTCGTGAAGATCTCGCGAATGCCATCGCGCTGAATTCGACGCAGTTTCAATTGGCCAGAGCGCTCGGGCCGGTCGCTGCCGGAATCGGTTTTAAGCTGTTTGGCGTGGCCGGTTGTTTCATCGCCAATGGAATCTCCTTCACGTTCGTGGTAGTTGCGCTGACCATGGTGAGATTTGAGCGCGCAACTGCAAGTGACGGCGAGCAAAAACGTTCGGTGAAGAAGAGGGGAGTGTTCATTGGAGATTTGGTGGCCGGCTTTCGTTATGTCGCGGGCCGACGGCGAGTATCGATGCTGTTGATGATCTCGGCGGTAACGAGTTTATTCGGCGCGCCCTACATCTATATGACGCCGGTGTTCGCTCGCGACATTTTTCATTTGGGAGAAACTGGCCTGGCTCTTTTGATGGGGATGGCTGGCGCCGGGGCGCTCTTTGGCGCGTTGTTCCTGGCGTACCTTGGTGATTTTCGTCGCAAGGGCTGGTTCGTGCTGGGTGGCGACCTGGCGTTTGCTGTTTGTTTGATCTTCTTTTCTCTCTCCACCAATTTCCGTATTTCGCTCTTTTTTCTCTTTGCGTTGGGATTTGGAATTGTCTGTTCGGTGGCGGTCACAAACACGCTGCTGCAAAAGCTGGTCACGGACGAGATGCGCGGACGCGTCATGAGCATGTTCATGCTTTCGTTCATCGGCGCCATGCCCATAGGCAACCTAATTGCCGGCGCCGCGTCTCAGCGCTTCGGAGTTCAGCGGACACTCGCGGCCGGTGGCGCGATTATCGCCGTGTTTGTCGCTATCGTTGCAGCCCGGAGTCCCAGGCTTCGGGAATTATGATTCACCGCGGAAACCGTCCCGCGCGCTTTTGTTAATTGCAGATTGATATGCAAAACTTGCTTGCACTCATGGATAACTTTAGGAAATCAATACTGGTCATAACCTTTGCTGCTGTTTTGGTGGCGGCGTCGGGAGTTGTTTGGGCCCAGAGCGGATGGACGACTTCGCGAGTGAATTCCGGCGACCGCGACCTGAACACCGTGTATTTCATTGATTCCAAGCGGGGATGGGTAGCGGGAGACGACGGCTTCCTGGCTTTTACCGACGATGCCGGGTCGAGTTGGGTCGAACGGCCACTGGGCGCGGCTCACTCGATCAATGACATCTCTTTTGTGGGAAAAGACAACGGCTTTATTCTGGCGGGGGGCAGCATTTTTGGCACCTCCGACGGCGGCCACACCTGGCGCGAGTCCTATAAATTTTCACCAACTGAGTTTGACGGCGCGACACCTGAACTTTACAGCCTGAGGTTCAACGGCAAGAAGCGTGGTTGGGTGGTTGGGTCCGCGAGCCGCGGGGACATCGTGGTCAACAGCATCCTCGCAATTACTCGCGACGGCGGTAAGACCTGGCAGGTCCTGCACCCACCCACGAATCGCGAGTTGATTCACATCGATTTCGTTGACGAGAAACGCGGCTGGATTGTCGGAGCGGGCGGCACAATTCTGCATACGGATGACGCCGGCGAATCCTGGACCAGGCAAACTTCTGATTCTGATGCGACGCTATATCATGTCGATTTTCGCAACGAAAAGCAGGGCTGGGTCGTGGGCGAGCGCGGCGCCATCTTAAGGACCGAAGACGGTGGACGAACCTGGAGCACGATCTCTTCTCCAACACGCAGCACGCTGTTGAGTGTTCAATTTGTAAATGAAGATGAAGGCTGGATCGTTGGTCGCGGCGGCGCAATTTTGCGCTCAGGCAATCGCGGGCTGACGTGGGTTGAGCAGGAGAGTGGGACGAAACAAAACTTATATGCCTTGTTCATTGATAAGAAGAACGGATGGGCCGTCGGCAGCAAGGGATTGATTGTAAGATACCAGCGCTAATTCCTTGAAATATTTCACCACAAAATTTGAAAAATGAGTTTGATTGATCGCTTGAAACAGAGATTTGGCCTTACTAGTCCCCACGCCGGGCGGCACCCAATTCGTATTTTCCTTCTGGAGGATGACGAAAGACGTTGCGAGTGGTTCACCAAACGCTTCAAGGGTGACACGATCGATATTGCTTGCGAGATTCCGCAGGCGAGGGAACTACTCGAGACAAACAATTACGATTCGATCTTTCTTGATCACGACTTAATGCCAGAGCATTACGGCTCTGATGTGCCGGACGATGAACGCACCGGCTACGCGATCGCGTCTTTCCTCGCGGCGCGACCCGATCTGCAACGGGCAGCAACCATCATGGTGCACAGTTTTAATGCTGACGGGGCCCTGCGCATGGTCGAAGAGCTGCGACGCGCCGGCCGGCAAGCCGACTACATTCCCTTTCATTTCCTTGAAGAGAGACTGAAGCAGTTCTGGCCGCGTTAGGCGTGCAGGCTGTCCGTGCGAATTTGCGGTCGCTGATTAGTCGCGGCTCAGCGATTGGATTAAATCGCTTCGCCTACCAGCTTTCGGCTATCAATGGTTGGCGTGGCCGTCGTTAAAGGTCTTCGATTTTATTTGAGTCCGCGGCGCGTTGGCGTGGGTCCCACGAACGTGCACGACGCCGGCGCCGCCACCGCCGTCGGCGTGATCTTCAGCGGCGTCAGGTTGTTCTTCGTTAGCAGGCCGTTGAATGCGACCAGATCCACGCCGAGCATCGTCTTCCACGCGTTCGCGGTTGCGGTGAACTCCTTGCAGCCGGTTTCCCACGTGTCGATCTCCGCCCTGGTGGGCGCCATGTCGATACCGTTCTGCGTCGAGCGGCGCCGAGGACGGTGTTGAAGATGCCGTTGATCGACGATGAACGTGAGCACGCTGCCTGGAGCTCGTGCCGGGTGCTAACCGAACCCACCACCGCCGCCGCGTCCGGCACGGGGTGCACCGCCGATCGTCGCCAGCTTCGCATCGAGCGCGGTCGCCGCCGTCGCGACTTCAGGCGGCAGCGAGCCTCTCATGATCGCGGCCAACTGTGCGCGCACCGCGGCCACTTCCTCGTTGGCGGCGTAGCTGTCCTTCATGCCCTGCACACGCGGCCATGGCGAGCTTGTTCTGTGCGCGCAGCGCCGACATCATCGCCCGCGCTCTCGCCGATGCGCGGATCGTTGTGTACGACGAGCGTCTGCGTGTACGTGCGCGCCGTCCACCAGCAGCTTGACGGTGTAGGTGCCCGGCAACGCGAGCGGCCCGTGCGGCGCCGGCGTGACCTGGCCCGGCGCGGAGTTCATCTGGTTATTGATGTCCGGATTGTAGCCCGGCGGATCGTCATAGCGCAGATCCCAGTTCGTGCGGTTCGTCCCGACGTTCGTCGAGAGCGCGCGCTCAGACGACGGCATCAGCCAATAATCGGGATACGGCGGCCGTTCGTACATCGGCGGCGACGTGCTCGTGATCGTCCGCACCAGCTTGCCCGCCGAGTCGAAGATCTGCAGCTTGATCTCGCCGGCGGGTTGCTTGCTCAGGTGGTAATAGATGAGCGCACCGAACGGCGGGTTCGGCGCGTGCGGCATCTCGGGATTCATCGGCTGATCCCAGTTTCGCGTTCATCCGCGAGCGGATCGCGTCGCCCGGTTTGAACAGATAGGCCGGCGCCGCCGCGATCTGCTGCGCCTTCGCCGCGATCTCGCGCAGCGGACTCATGTCGTCGAGCACCCAGAATCCGCGGCCGTATGTGCCGATCACGAGATCGTTCATGTGATCGTCGGTGTGGAAACACCATGTCGCGGATCGACGTGCTCGGCAGATTCAGTCGCAGCGACTGCCAGTGATCGCCATCGTCGAACGACACGTAGACGGTCGTCTCGGTGCCGGCAAAGAGCAGACCCTTCTGTTTAGGATCCTCTCGAATGACGTGGACCTGACTGCCCGTACGTTCATCGGTCGGCAGGCCATTGACGATGCGCGTCCATGTCTTGCCGCCGTCGTGCGTGCGATAGATGTAGTGCTGCTCCGGGCCTGCGGAGCAGCACCGCGGCCGAAGCCGAGGTTCGCGAGCACGTAGGCCGTATTGACGTCGCTGTGTCCAGCCTCAACGGTGACGAAGTTGGCGTTTGCCGGCAGATCGGCGAAGTTCGTGACGTTGTTCCACGTCTTGCCGCCATCCATCGTGTTGTAGATCTGTCCCGTGCTGCTGCCTGACCAGACGACGCCCCGCTTGACGGTCGAGATCGAGAAATCGGAGATCGATCCGGACGCGGGATACCCGGACCGGCCTGAGACGCCGGCGTGGGTGTTGGCGTTGCAGATGGAGGCGCTTTCGTGGGGGCCGGAGCGGGCGTCGGTGTCGCCGCTGGCGCAGGCGCGACGCCGCACGGCAGCCATCGGCTGACCCTTCGGCGTCGTGAGATCGGGACTGAACGCCTTCCACGTCTGTGCGCCGTCACGCGTTACGAGAATGCAGTTGTAGCCAACGTACATGCGCTTTCGGCTCGAACGCAGTGTCGAACCGTTTCCAGAAGTCGCGGCCCGCGGCGTATAGGTTCGCGTCTGTTCCGAAGTTCGGCGCGACGTTGCCCCACTGTCCGGTCGCGATATCGATCTTGATCAACCCGTTGCCCTGACCCGACGCCATAGCCGACGCCGTACACAGTCGTGGGCTTAAGCGGATCAGGTACGACAGTGCCGAATTCGGATGATGGCAGCGGATACCAATCGAGCGTCGTGATCTGACCCTGATCGCTGCGGCTGCGCGTCATGATCGCGCCGGTGTCCTGCTGCGATCCGAGAACCCAGTACGGATATCGCGTGTCGGTGCTGATGTGGTAGATCTGCGCGATCGGGATCTGGTAATAGCCGCTCCAGGTCTGACCGCCGTCGAGCGTGATCGCCGGGCCCTGGTCAAAGCCGAAGAACATGCGCTGGCCGTTCGTCGGATCGATCCAGGCAACATGCGGGTCCTCGCCGCCGGGCGCGCCCTTGAACGCGCTGAACGTCTTGCCGCCGTCGGTCGATCGATAAATGGTCGTGCTGATCGTGTAGACGATGTCGGGATTTTGCGAGTCGACCCACACGCCGGAGCTGTACGATGCCCTGGCCGTTCGAAATGCGCGTGTCGCCGCGCGGCCATGTGCTGCCACGTCGCGCCCTGATCGTCGGAGCGATAGAGCCCCGAGCCGCCCTGGAGCGGGCCGCCGATGACGTAGACGCGTTTGCCGTCGGTGTGCATCGCGATCGCGACGCTGATGCGACCGTTGTACTGCGGCAACGTGTCGACCTTCTTCCACGTCTTGCCGGAGTCGGTCGACTTGTAGAGCGCCGTGCCGTTCGGCCCTTGCGGCGCACCGCCTCCGCCCCCGCCGCCAGCCAAACCCACCGCCTGCTGCCCTGTGACGTCGCGAAGATCACGTTCGGCTTGTCGAACGCGTACTCGACATCGCGCGTGCCGTTCGCGTTTTCCGGCCGCAGCGTGTTCTCCCATGTCTTGCCGCCGTCGGTCGTGCGGTAGATGCCCCGACCGTTGTGTCTGCGCGTCACCCTGCGTCGACACGACGACGATGATTGGGATCTTTCGGATCGACGACCATCTTGTTGATCTTCGTCGTTTCCTCGAGGCCGATGTGCGTCCACGTCTTGCCGGCGTCGATCGACTTGTACATGCCGTCGCCGAGCGAACCCTGCACCGAGTCGCCGGTGCCGGCATACACGATGTTCGGATCGGACGGCGCGACCTGGATCGCGCCGATGCTGTCAACGTTCGTGAACTGATCGAAGATCGGGAACCACGTCACGCCCGCGCTCGTGGTTTTCCAAATGCCGCCCGCGGGCGCGCCTAAATAGAACACGCCCGGCTGACCGATCGCGCCGGTGACGGCCGAGATGCGCCCACCGTGAAACGGGCCGATGTTGCGCCACCGAAGACCGGAAAAGAGTTCGTCGCCCGGAACGGCATTGACCGTGACGTGAGCGCCTAGTGCATAGTTAACTGCTGCAGTAAACAGTGCGATTCCGAAAACAGCGATAATCAACAAGACGCGGTAATTTGTTTTCATTCAGGATTGACCTCGGTTTGAGAGAGCTAGCCTCATCAATTGAAAGTGACAAGATGCCGGATCGTTTAGGCTGTTAGGTGCCGTTTCACGTCGATGTTCGCATATTGTTCCCGCAACGCGCGTCCCGACTTCTTTGCCCAAATCATCATCGCGTGAAACGAATCGCGCAGTCGCTTCTTCCCGCCTGTCTTTTGGCGGATCAGCACGTCGATCTCCTCAGCCAAAGGGCAAAGGGAAAGGGTTTGGAGCTAGGAGCAGCGCTCTGCGCTCTGCTCTTACCGCTTTGCTCTTTGCTGGAAATAATGGTGGCCAGGGACGGAATCGAACCGCCGACGCCGGCCTTTTCAGGGCCGCGCTCTACCAACTGAGCTACCTGGCCATTGCGATTGAGGAATTTGCAGTATAGGAACCACTTTTCAGTGTGTCAAATGGGGCGCAGTTTATTTATTTACACAGAACTCGCTGCATCTGCTGTAGTTTTGGAAGAGTCGCGCGTACTCCTGCCTCAGGTCTAATTCGCAAGGCAAAGCCAGCCCACGACCGCGCAGAAAAATTCATTGACTGATTAATTCCGGGGAGTATAATTCGACCCGTCGGGTGGGCTGGCCCCAAAGTCAGCCGGTTGCAAGAGTCACTCGACAGTTTGAACATCGATAGTACCCGCCAGTGCCAGCTCGGCCGCCGAATCGCGCCCCCCGTGATCGCTACCTTCGAGCTGGCACACGCTTTTATGAGGTAATCGCTAGAAGAGAAAGAGCGGCTTCGATCATGCTGATCGAAGCCGCTCGTTGTCGCAGCCGCTTTGCGTGCAACGCAAGTGACGGACTCGACTTACATTCCCATGCCGCTCATACCGCCCATGCCGCCGGGCATCGGTGACCTTGTCCTCTTCAGGAATCTCAGCCACCATCGCTTCAGTCGTCAGCATTAGACCGGCGATTGACGCAGCGTTTTGCAACGCTGTACGCGTGACCTTGGCAGGATCGATGACGCCGGCCTTAACCAGGTCTTCGAACTCTTCAGTCTGGGCATTGAAGCCGAAGCTGTCGTTCTTATCGCTGCGCACTCGCTCGACAACGACTGCGCCTTCTTTGCCGGCGTTCTGAACAATCTGGCGCAAGAGGCTCTTCCAGAGCGCGCTTGACGATCGAAACACCAATCTGTTCGTCAGGGTCGCCTCCTCGTCCGATAACTGCCTTCGAATTTCTTCCAGCACCTTGGCCGCTCGCACCAGCGCTACGCCGCCGCCAGGAACAATACCTTCTTCCACGGCCGCGCGGGTAGCGTGCATGGCGTCTTCGACGCGAGCTTTCTTTTCCTTCATCTCGGTCTCAGTCGCCGCGCCGACCTTGATCACGGCGACGCCGCCGACGAGTTTCGCGAGACGTTCCTGCAGCTTTCTCGCGATCGTAGTCGGACGATCGTTTCTTCGATCTGGGCGCGAATCGTCTTCACGCGGCCTTCGATGTCGGCCTGCTTGCCGGCGCCTTCGACGATCGTGGTGTTGTCCTTGTCGATCGTGATCTTCTTGGCCCGGCCCGAGATCTGCGACCTGGACGCTCTCGAGCTTGATGCCGAGGTCTTCACTGATGACTTTGCCGCCGGTTAAGGTGGCAATGTCTTCCAGCATTGCTTTGCGCCGATCACCGAAGCCGGGCGCCTTTACTGCCGCCACGTTCAGCGTGCCGCGCAGTTTGTTGACAACCAGGGTTGCCAGCGCTTCACCTTCGACATCCTCAGCAATGATCAGCATGGGCTTGCCCATCTTCGCCACCTGTTCGAGCAGAGGCAGCAGATCCTTCATCGAGCTGATCTTCTTTTCGTGAATCAGGATCAGCGCGTTCTCCAAGAGTTGCTTCCATGCGCTCAGCATCGGTCACGAAGTAAGGGCTGAGATAACCGCGATCGAACTGCATTCCTTCGACGACTTCCAGCGAAGTCTCCATGGTGCGCGACTCTTCCACGGTGATGACACCGTCTTTACCAACCTGATCCATCGCTTTGGCAATGATTCCACCAATGGTCGCATCGCCGTTCGCGGAAACAGTGCCGACCTGCGCGATCGCGTCGCCCTTAACCGGTTTGGCCAGACGCTGAATCTCCTCGATGGCTTTCTCGACCGCCTTATCGATGCCGCGCTTGAGCGCCATGGGGTTGGCGCCCGCCGCCACAGTCTTCACGCCTTCGCGAAAGATCGCCTGGGCCAGAACGGTTGCGGTGGTGGTGCCGTCGCCCGCGACATCTGAAGTCTTCGACGCGACTTCGCGAACCATCTGCGCGCCCATATTTTCCAAATTGTCTTTCAACTCGATCTCTTTGGCCACCGTGACGCCGTCTTTGGTGATCGTTGGCGAGCCGAATTTCTTGTCAATCACGACGTTGCGGCCCTTGGGGCCGAGCGTGATCTTTACCGCGTCGGCGAGTTGGTTGATGCCGCGCAGAATTGCGGAGCGCGACTCCTCGCCGTGAACTACTTGCTTTGCCATCTTTGTTTCTTCTCCTAATTAGAATTGATGTTACCGGGCCGAAGAGGTTGCAGTCTGAGGACTACTTACCTTTCTTCCCTGCGGCAGCGCGGTGGATGATTCCGAGGATTTCATCTTCGCGCATAATCAAGAACTCTTCATTGTCCAGCTTGACCTCGGACCCGCTGTACTTGCCAAACAGCACGCGGTCGCCGGCTTTCACATCCAGCGTCTGACGGCTGCCATCCTCGCGGTACTTGCCTTCGCCGACCGCGACGACTTCACCTTCCTGGGGTTTCTCTTTGGCGGTATCTGGAATGATAATTCCGCCTCGAATCTGCTCGCCCTCTTCAATCCGCCGCACAATCACGCGGTCGTGAAGCGGCCTGATATTGACTGCCATACTTCTCTTTAGCTCCTCTCAAAGAATCGATGAATTTGCACACACAACATTACGAACTAGAATTCCACTTCACTTACCCAGTTTTTAGCAATCTGGACAGATGAGTGCCAAGAAATATAATTAACCGGACGTTGGTTGTCAATCAGCCATTCGAAACGGGTTGGGGAGGTGGCGAGATTGGCGAGCGGCGTTCAAGAGAACTGGCCTGGTGAACGTTCGTAGGGATTCGAGGCTTTGCGGGGGCAGTAGTGGATAGCAGGTACAGCGAAAACTGGGCAAAAATTACTGAGGACTGATGCGGAGACATCACTGGGACCCGTTGCGACTTAAACGATCTGGATCTTTAAGAAGCCTTTTTACGGTTGGGGCGAGCTGATCGAGAGCCTCGGGCTTATGAAGATAAGCGTTCGCACCGGCTCGCCAGGCTTCCTTTTCACAGTCGTCTCCTGAGACAACAATGATTGGCGTTCGTCGTCGACTGCTGATTTTTCGGGCCCGCTCAACCAATTCGACTCCGTTAATGCCGGGACTATGGTTGTCGAAGATGAGAATGTCGTAGTGTTCGTTACCTGTCAGCTTGCGCAATGCCGTGTCACCATCTGTACAAAGCTGCACTCGCCAACCCTCAGCGGTCAGAGTGTTGCCAAGCGTTCGCGCGATGACCGGGTGATCCTCGACATGTAGGAGTGATATCTGCGCAGCCATCGGTTTCGAGTTTTTAGGTTTTATTCGCGCCTGGTTTTCTTTGGGGCTCATTACCAAACGCTTGCGCCGCTTTCGCGCCGTCGAGCGCATCTTCAAAAGATCCTTATGCCGCCCGTTAAGCAGAGAGATGAGGCTCTGATGATGTCGAAAGCCGAGGAGCTTTGCGGCCTTGCTGACTGAGCCATTTGAGTCCCGGAGGGCGCGCTCAATCACGATCCGTTCGCTTTCTTTCGCGTGTCGTTTGAGGGAGAAGCCTTCCCATGATTGCAGAATGGCCGCTTCGCTTTTAGGTTGAAGTCGCTCCAACGCGTCAAACAGTATTTCGGCAGTCGAAATCAGACGTTTGAATGTTGACGGATCCTGGGACTTTCTTAGCGAATCAACCGCAGCTTTGTAGATGGCGACCAAATCCTTGGCCGGAATTTTCTCGCCCAGCTCTTCGATGATGTTCAGTCTTACGTGGCCGGCTCCTTCCAGATCCCCAGCGGTTTCTGCGATGTCGATGGCCCGATCGAACAAAGCTCGGGCGCGATTGTCATTTCCTAAACGTGCGAGGGCGACGCCCTGAGTCGCGAGCGCTTCCGCCAGGATGGCCTGCTGACCGCCGCGTTCCAAGACGCGAACAGCGGCCCTAACGATGCGCTCAGCTTCAGTTGGATGGCCCTGGGCCAGCAGAGTGCGGGCACGCGTTTCATCGACTTGAGCGGCCGTACCAACGTCTTTGAGTTTCAGGAAGATGTGGCGCGCACGGTCAAGGTGAGCATGCGCGTCCTTGTAGCGTCCGATTGTGAAATACAAAAAACCGAGGTTGTTCTCTACGCGCGCCATGTACCTGTGGTTTCCTGCTTGTTCGAAATGGTGGCTCGCGGCAGAGTACTCGATGAGCGCACAATCTATATTTTCTGCCTTACCGAGCCGTCGAAAGAGTCGCGCGTATTCATTATGGAACGCGCCCTTAAGACCGTGATCATTGCTCAGGCTCACTACAGCTTCAGCCTGTCGATACAACGTTAGGGCCTCCTTCAAACAGCGCGCTTCGTATTCGATCATACCGGCGCGGATGAGGATGCATCCTTTTAAGTCGCTGTTTCTGCTGCCTGCCAACTGGAGAGCGCGTCTTAAGTGGATACGAGCTTCATCGAACGCGCCTTCTCGCCAATAGCAGAGAGCCATGTCTGCCCGGGACTCTGCTTCGAGGTCGTTCTGTTCCAACTCGTGAAAAATCTCGATACTTCGGCTAATGAGGTTTTTAGCGTTTTCCTGTCCTATGCTTATTTCACTTGTACTTCCGACCCAACCAGCCAACGCGCCGGCCCGATGCAGGATGCGAGCTTGGCTGCTCTTATCCAGTGAAGGCGGCGACGGGACATTTAGTCGATCATCCCAAAATGCTGAAAGCGTCTGCCAAGCCATTACGTAATCACCCCTCTTTTCGAATTCTTTGGTCGCCAGACATGCGCCCTCAACGCGAATTGAGAGTGGAACACTCTCGTCCGCTTCCGTAAGTGAAGTATGTTTCCGCAAATCCATGTGAGGCCTACCTTTCCCTTATGGTGATAAACTTCTTGCGCTCCAAGACTGATAGGGCGTGTTTCTCGCTGGTTTGTGCTTTTTTCCAGCGGGTCACAACACGCAACTTCGTAGAAACTAAGGAGAAAAAGATGAACAACCTCAAAAAACTGGCCTTGAGTAGTGTTGTGATCGCGGTTCTGTCGTTAAGAGCATTTGCCGGTGAGACAGGTACTCCACCATGTGCATCAGTCCCGCCGGGTGAAATGAATTCTCCACCGTGTGATTCGTCTCAACATCTGTCCTTGGATAATTCAAACGTTCTGGGCCACACAGTCTCCTCTGATTCGATCTCTCTCACCGAATACGCGGCTACTGAGGTGACGATAGGTCTACTCCAAAGCGTGCTGTCGCTGTTCTAGCAGCCGCTTAAATCATTTTCGATCCCGGTTGCCATTGCTGAGCTTGGCAACTCAATATATGTGTGTCTTCTGTTCGAGGCTCCCATGGAACGGGGCGAGTAAAGAGCCTCTTGAGCCGCGTAGCATAAACCTGTGCAAACTAGAATGCAACCAACTTCTTAATCGGCCGTAAATGATTGAATACCAGAGACTACGCTGCACTTGGTATCAATCCCGCAGTACATTCGGGGTGATTTTGGAGGTCGAATTTCTTCTGCAAGTGCCTTGCACGTGGTGCCAGGACCCCGGGAACTGGCCGTGGTTAATGAGATCGGAAGGTTACGGCGTCGTTGAGCAGTGAACGCCACATCAACTAAGTAGACACAGACGAGGAACGGGACGAGTTAATCTCTTCACCGCAGAACACTGCATGGTCGCTTTGGTTGTGCTTGCGGAGACAGTCGCGACTGCTGGAACGGATTAGGACCCGGCGGTTTTGATTGAAGAGTTTATGGTGAGCCGTGGAGGGCTCGAACCTCCGACCCGCTGATTAAGAGTCAGCTGCTCTACCAACTGAGCTAACGGCCCACAGCGAAGGTGAAATTATACGGCGTGAAAAAAACTAGTCAAGCCACTCGCACGCGATCTTACCTAAATAAACAAATGTACCTGTGACTCGGACACCTTTTTGACGAGAACAGCGTGTCACAAACTGTCGGTGATTGGCCGCTGGCGCCGTTCATGAAACCCGTTCGGCCGCATGTCGATTTGTCAAAACGAGATCATTTCGCAGAGAATGTCTCTTCTTGTTCAGGTCGCGGACGCCGCGCCTTCGCAACACCGACATGAAATATCATGATAGCGTGCTCGGACTAATCGGTCACACGCCCCTTGTCAAACTCAATCGTCTTAATAAAGGATTGAAGCCGCTGATTCTCGCGAAGATGGAGAATCTTAATCCTGGCTTCTCAGTCAAAGATCGCATCGGCATCTCGATGCTCGAAGCCGCCGAGAGCGAAGGAAAAATAAAACCCGGAGGCACAATTGTCGAAGCGACATCCGGCAACACCGGGATTGGCCTGGCCATCGCCGCCTCAGTGAAGGGATACAAATGCATTTTTGTAATGACCGACAAAGCGTCGGTCGAAAAATCCCGCTACCTAAAGGCCCTCGGCGCTGACGTCGTAATCACTCCCGTTTCCGCTAAGCCGGGCACGCCGGACCATTACGTTTCTACCGCGCGTCGCATCGCCGCCGAGACGCCCAACTCTTTCTATCCAGATCAATATTCCCATCCGGCGAATCCGGAAGCTCACTACCGCACGACCGGCCCCGAACTTTGGGAACAGACAGAAGGAAAGATCACGCACTTTGTATCGGGCATCGGTACAGGCGGGACGATCTCCGGAACGGGACGGTTTTTGAAAGAAAAAAATCCGGACATCAAAGTAATCGGCGCCGACCCCTTCGGTTCGATCTACAAGACCTACAAAGAGACCGGCAAGATAGCTGAGACCACGCCGTATTTGGTGGAAGGGATTGGACAAGAGGTCCTGCCTGGAAACGCTCACATGCAGTACGTCGACGAAGTCATGAACATCAGCGATCGTGACTCGTTTGAAACCGCAAGACTCTTGAGCCGCGTCGAAGGAATCTTCTGCGGCGGGTCAACAGGAACGAACTGCGCGGCCGCACTGCGAGTGGCGCGCGATGCCGGCGAAGATGCGGTGATCGTGTTCATCGTCTGCGATACGGGCGAACATTATTTGTCGAAGTTCCATTCGGACGAGTGGATGAAGGAAAAGCGTCTGCTTGAGCCACAAAAAATGACGGCCGGCCTCATCAGCGAAACCAAGGGCAAACAGGCGCCGCGTGAATTGGTTTCAGTGAGGCCAGATGACCTTGTAAGTGCGGCGCTAGCCAAGATGAACGAGTTGGGTCTGACGCAAATACCGGTGCTCGAAGACGGGAAATCGGTCGGCTCAGTACGTGAAAATCATCTTCTTTCCAAAGTGATCGATGATCGCGATCTGCTCACTACACCGGTCAGCAAAATAATGGATGAGAGCTTTCCGACAGTTGACCCGGACGATGATGTCAACATAGTCACCCGCAAGCTTCGTTCGGACCCAGCGGTACTCATTGAAGAGTACGGCCGTATCACCGGAATTATTACGCGGCACGATATTTTAGAGATTACGAGGTAAGCAGAGAGTCGGAGTCGTTTACAGATTCTCCACGGGAGTTTCGCCGACCGCGCGGAAGCGAAACTAAATATTGCGGTCATAAAACTTCACGCGCAGCTCCTCATCGAGCTGGCGCATCTCATACAACTCAAATCCATCCAAAAAGTTTCGCGGCATGAACGTGTCCGCGCCTTCAACTGACAAAGGCACTTCCGTTACGATCCATCTCTGAATGTAAGGGAGGAATGCTTCGTAAACTTGCGCGCCCCCCATTACGAACAAGTTACTCCCGAGTGAGCGGGCGAGAGAAAGTGCGGATTCAATATCAGAGACGACGCTAACAGAATCGCCTGTTTCAAGATTAGCTTGCTTACTGAGCACAATGTTCCTTCGATTCGGCAACGGTTTTTTGAGCGTCAGCCAGGTACGACGGCCCATCACCACGGAATTTCCCGTCGTCGTCTCTTTGAAGAACTTCATGTCGGCCGAATAGTGCCAGGGCAGGCGGCCGTCTTTCCCGATTGCCAGATTGCGGTCGACTGCGACGATTCCGATGATCATATTAAAGAGCACACTCCCGTTTAGACGGCGACGGGAGCGGCGATTTTCGCGTGAGACTCGTAACCTAACAGGCTCAGATCCTCATAGCGGAATTCTAAAAGGCCGCGCAGCCTCCGCAGTCTCGTTTCATCATCCCGGATTAAGAGCCTGGGCAAAGGTAGAGGTTTGCGCGACAGCACCTCGTTCACCTGATCGAGGTGGTTCTTGTAGATGTGATAGTCACCCAGGGTGTAAATGAATTCTCCGACTTGGAGGTCGCAAACGTGTGCGACCAGATGAGTCAGCAGCGCGTAAGAACTGATGTTGAAAGGAACTCCAAGGAAAGCATCCGCGGAACGTTGATAGAGCTGGCAATGTAGAACAGCTTTGTGCCGAGCTGCGGGCGAGGTGCCCGCGCTCCCGGTATTCTCAATCTTGAATTGAAACAGTGTATGACACGGTGGCAGGTCGACGTTGTCACACTCGCGAGGATCCCAACCACTCACGATCAAGCGACGCGAATTAGGATTGGTTTCAATTTCGTGAATTAACCGCGCAATCTGGTCCACACCGTCCCGTTTCGGATAATGTCCGCCAAATGACCGCCAGAGGTAACCATAGACCGGACCCAGGTCACCCGGCTCGCGTCCGAACCGGCGCGTGTGCTCTTCATCGGCCCACTCTTTCCAGATGTCCACACCCTTTGCGCGTAGGTTCGCTTCGTTCGTGTCGCCAGAAAGGAACCAAAAAAGTTCTTCAGCCACCCAGCGGAACGGAACTCTCTTGGTCGTGACGATGGGAAAGCCTTTCTGCAGATCGAACCGCGTTTGAAATCCGAAGTGCGAAATCGTGCCGACGCCGGTACGATCCTCATGCGCGCTACCATTATCGAGAATCGATCGAAGAATGTCGTGGTATTGCTTCATTAATGAGCAGTCCCGTAGGGACGAAATATTGCAGAATCAATATTGAATCGACTTTCGATCTCCGTTAGCAGCGGAATAAACATGGCGCTCCTATGGAGCTTTAAGCAATGCGACGCCGGAATGCTATGAACATGCTGCTCCTACGGAGCTAACGAAGCGTATTAGTTTTTGCTGACCATCTCTCCGACTTCTTCAATCAATCTCTCAACTTCATCGTCGCTCGTATAGCACGCACACCCGACGCGCACCAGACCCTCGGGTTGCAGACCTAATCGATCGACCACGGTCTGCGCGTAGAAATCTCCATGCGAAACGAAGAGACCGCGGTCAGCCAGGCGACGAGCAACTTCCGTTGACGCCACGCCCGCGACGGTGAATGAAACTGTAGGCGTGCGTTCAGCGTTGGCCGGTGGACCATATAGGCGAACGCCTTTAATCCTTGAGAGCGCGTCCCACAGCCGCGCGACTTGCGGTCCGCTGTGGGCTCGCAATCCGGAAAAAGATCTCTTCAAGGCCTCGCGTCGATTCAAGGTTGTCTCCTTCGCTGACGGGTAACCAGCCAGCGATGCATAAAAGTTGACCGCAGCCGCGGCGCCGGCAATGCCTTCATGATTCAGCGTGCCCATCTCAACGCGCTCGGGCCCGGTGTCAGGGGCCGGCTGCAACTTCGGAAAATCGATTGACTCAATCAGATCCTTTTTCCCGTAGAACACACTGACGTGTGGCCCATAGAATTTATAAGCCGAGCACGTGAGGAAATCGCAGTCAGTCTGTTTCACGTCGCAGAGAAAGTACGGCGCGTAGTGGACCGCGTCGACCAACGCCAGGGCGCCGACTGCATGGGCTAACTCAACGGCGCGCCGGTAATCGTTAACCGTTCCCAACGCGTTGCAGCCGGCGCCGAAGGCCACGACTTTCGTCTTTTTCGTGACCAGCCGCTCAAAATCCTCCCAGTCCAGTTGTCCTGATTCGGGATCCATTTGGGCTACACGCAGAGTCACGCCTCGTTCCGCCACCAGAGCCTGCCAGGGGGCGACATTCGCATGATGCTCGAGTTCGGTGATCACGATTTCGTCACCGGCACCCATCGTTCTGCCGAGCGCGCGCGACAAGTGATAAATCATCGAGGTTGTATTTGGGCCGAAGACGATCTCATTTGCCGAGGCATTCAGAAAATCGGCGAAAGTATGGCGCGCCGATTCGATGATGGCGTCGGTTTCGTGGCTGGTGGGATATTCCCAATGCGTGTTCGCATTGTGATTCAGAAGATAACCCGCAACGGCGTCAACCACCGCGCGCGGCGTTTGCGTCCCGCCCGGCGCATCGAAATATGCAACCGGATATCCGTTGTGCTCGCGCGCAAGCGCCGGAAACGCGGCGCGAATCTCTTCAGTAGATGCGATCTGTACAAACTGCTGCTTTGAAGCTGTGGCCATCAATTCTCTCCGCTTGATTTGAGCGATGCTATCAGAAATGAAATCAAAATTCCTCGCTTGCCTGGGTTTTTAGGCTTACCAATGCGGCATCATACTTGCACAAGACTCTTTTCGGCATCCTGGTGCGTGGCAAAAGCGGCGCACACGACGCGCAAATCGAACGGTTCACAAACGGCGTGTGTACGCGAAGGCGACACGACACGCCGTTGGGAAATTATGTCTGTCTAGCATCAGAAAGCAGCTGGGAGGAATGAAATGACAAAGCAAAAAAGGACCAACGGAACAACTAAGAGAGAGAACAAAACGACAGCTTTGAAGCCGCGCGACGTCGAGGACTTTACTGAGCGGCTGGCGGCGACGCCGTTTACCTTGATGCGACGGTTTGGTGAAGAGATGGATCGGTTGTTTGGCGATTTTGGCCCCGGTCGAGAGTGGTTGGCGCCGGTACTCGGAAACACAAAACTGCCGGGTCTTTGGTCACCGCAGGTTGAGGTGACTGAGCGTAACAACGAACTCGTGGTTCGCGCCGATCTGCCCGGACTTACTAAAGAGGAAGTGGATGTCCAGCTCTCGGCAGATGGCATCACGATCGAAGGCGAGCGGAAGAAGGAACAAAAGGAAGAGGGCGATGGTTACTATCGCAGCGAACGCAGTTATGGAAAGTTCTATCGCCGCATTCCGGTGCCCGACGGCGTCAATGTTGAGGATGCCGAGGCTACTTTCCGAAACGGCGTTCTGGAGATAACGATGCCCGCGCCAAAGCGGCAGGAACGCAGCAAGCCGCGCCGGCTGGAGATCGGTGGCGAGAGTCATCAGAAAGCGAGAGGCAAAGCGGCGTGACGCGCTCTCCGGTAAACCGATTACTGAAAGGAACAAAGACTAATGACGTGTAACGAAATCATGACTTCTAATCCCGAATGCTGCTTGCCTTCAGATTCGGTGGTCAAGGCTGCGAAGCTGATGAAGTCCAAAGACGTGGGGCCGATTCCCATCGTCACAGATAAAGACAGCCGGAAGCTCGCGGGCATTCTTACCGACCGGGACGTGGCGATCAAAGTCGTAGCCGAAGCACGCGATCCTAATGCCACCCAAATCGAAGAGGTAATGTCGCAAGACGTAGTGACCTGCAAACAGGACGACGACGTGAACAAGGTGCTAAAGCTGATGGAGCAAAACCAGGTGCGGCGTATTCCCGTCGTGGACAATGGCGATCACCTGATCGGCATTATCGCGCAGGCGGACGTGGCCACTCGCTTGGGCAGCGCGCAAGCAACCGGAAAAGTCGTCGAGGTAATTTCGCAATAGTCACGGTCACGTCAGAGGCTACCGTGGGGAGAGGCATTTCAATCAACAAGCCTTTTCTTGCGCGTCGGCTTCCGTCACCCTAAACACGACGAACATGGTCCGGCGAATCAACCTGAGCGCTGCGATGATTGTGCTGGTCTGTTTCTTTCTGCCCTGGGCGCAGGTAAGTTGCGGCGGGGCGAGGGAGACTCTGACGGGATTTTATCTGGCGCGTCACGATCAGCTGTCTCTGTGGCTGATCCCGCTGTTGATGCTGGCGGTCTTGGTAGTAGGGCTGTTGCGTCGACGCGCCGAAAAACCACACGGGCTGAGTATCATTAGTCTCATATCAGGAGGCGTGGCGTCTTATTTGATGAACGTCCAGCGTACGCGGATTGAGGACGCATCGGGAATTCTCCTGGCGCAGTTGACCGGCTGGTTCTGGCTCAGGTTTTTTTCCGCCATGACGTTGACGGTTACAGCTTTAGGAATGTTGCTGAACCGGCGTCGAGCGCCCTAAGAGGATGGTTATGTCGGCATTACTCAAACCGGAACGACTGAAACGCTACGCGGAGATTGTGGCGTTGCTGGTGAAGTATGGCCGTTCTGACCTCGTTGAGCAGTCGGCCTTGACGCTCGCCGGAAGACAACCTCAGGGAACTGAAAATGCGCCTCGGGCCGAAGAGCTCGCAGATGACCTGGAGAAGCTGGGGCCAACCTTCATCAAGCTGGGCCAGCTGCTTTCAACTCGCGGCGATTTGTTGCCGGAACCGTATCTCGAAGCCCTGTCGCGCTTGCAGGACCAGATTGAGCCGTTTCCTTATGAAGAGGTTGAGCAGATCGTTTCATCCGAGATAGGCGGGCGCATCTCGAAACTGTTTGTCGAATTCGAGACCGAACCTCTGGCTGCAGCATCCCTGGCCCAGGTTCATCGCGCCATGATGCGTGATGGCCGCCATGTAGTCGTAAAGGTCCAGCGTCCCGGGGTGCGCAAAATAATAGTCGAAGATCTCGAAGCGCTTGAGCAGGTCGCCGAGTTCGTCGACGCGCACACGGAAGTTGGGAAGCGCTATGAATTTGGAAACATGCTCGGCGACTTGCGGCGAAGTCTACTGCGCGAGTTGGATTTTCAACGCGAGGGTGAAAATCTGCACCGGTTGCGCAAAAGTTTAATCGAGTACGAAAACATAATTATTCCACGACCCGTTGACGACTACACCACGTCCCGCGTCCTTACCATGGACTACATTCCGGGAAAAAAGATCACGGACGTGAGTCCGCTGCGATTGATGGATCTGGATACGGCCGAGCTTGCTGACGAAGTTTTCCGCGCGTATCTCAAACAAATCCTGGTCGATGGATTCTTCCATGCCGATCCGCACCCGGGGAACGTGTTCATCACCGAGGATGATCGTATCGGTTTGCTGGATCTGGGTATGGTCGCGCACATCGGCACCAGGTTTCGCGAGAAGCTCCTCCGGCTGCTGCTGGCGAACAGCGAAGGCCGCGGCGATGAGGCCGCCGAAGCTGCAATCAGAATGGGCGAGCCGAAGGCGAACTTCGACAAGAAGGACTATATGCAACGCGTGGCAAATCTGGTCACCCAGAATGCCGGTCGTAAGCTTGGTCGCCTCGATGCAGGCAAGATGGTTCTGAAGATCGCCCAGATTTCCGCCGATTGCTGGATTCCGCATGCCACCGGAATTCACCATGATCTCCAAGACGATGATGAACCTGGACCGCGTGGTGTATGTACTTGACCCGACCTTCGATCCAAACGCAGTCATTCGCGACGAGGCCTCGAACATCCTGACGCGTCATGTCATGCACAGCCTTGAACCGGCTTCGGTTCTGACGCGCGCGATTGAAGTCAAGGAGTTTGTCGAGCGGCTGCCGACACGCGTCAATAAGATTCTTGACGCGGTCGGCAACAACGAATTGAAGCTCAATGTTGACGCTATCGACGAAAAAGTGGTGCTCGATGGGCTGCAGAAAATCGCTAACCGGATTACTCTCGGATTGATCCTCGCGGCTCTGATTGTGGGCGCGGCCCTGATGATGCGCGTCGAGACCTCATTTCACATTCTGGGCTACCCCGGACTACCCACGATCTTCTTTTTGCTGGCCGCCCTGGCAGGCTTGGTTCTGATCGCGAGTATTGTCTTTTACGATGAAAAGCCCAAGAAAAAGAGCGATGACGAGTGAATCCCGTTCTTGTGCTCGTATCTCTCACTGGCAGCGCAGTTTGCAACCTTCTGCGAATTCAGGCATCATAGTACACGGTTAATCCTTCTCTCGCGCATCAACGGTGATGCGCCCCGCGCACAAAACGATTAGCGCCGGACGTTTGGATAGTTCGAGAGCAGGCTGGTTACGAAATCTCCGAAGCCGCTCCTTAGTTTTGAGAGCATCCGAACCTGGTCCTTCGACCGCTACCGTTTCGCCGAAGCCAAATCCGGTTCGCTAGCTTCTTTCAATCCCCAAACAGGGGAAAGGTATATTACATGTCAACTAAACTCTATGTTGGAAACCTGGCTTTCCAAACCACCAGCCAGGAGCTGCAGCAATTGTTTGCCCAAGCCGGCACGGTTGAATCAGCGAGTGTCGTCGAAGATCGCGAGACCGGACGTTCACGAGGTTTCGCCTTCGTCGAAATGTCCACGAAGGAAGAAGCCACCGCGGCGATTGATCAATTCAACGGCAAGGAAGTCGGCGGTCGCGCCCTGAAAGTCAACGAAGCCAAACCCCGCGAAAATCGCGCCGGTGGCGGCGGCGGTCGTGGCTTTGGCGGCGGCGGTAACCGCGGCGGCTTTGGCGGTAATCGCGGTGGCGGCGGCGGTCGCAGCAGCGGCGGCTACGGCGGCAATCGCGAACCGCGCTGGTAAGGATTGCGCGTAACAGTTAGCAGTAAGCAGTTCCTTGCGTTCTCCCGCGGTGTTCCGCAAGACGTTAACCATGGCAGACGCATGGAACTGCGCTGTTACCACGATAACATCGGCGACGAAATCTCGTCCGCCACATCATAAAGGAGTCTATGGATTTTTCTCAACTGGGACTTGCGTCCGCGCAACTGAGCGCCTGCGAGTCTCTCGGATATAACGAACCGACACCAATTCAGCGACAGGCGATTCCTGTCATCCTCAGCGGCCGAGACGTAATCGGCTGTGCCGAAACCGGCACCGGCAAGACGGCCGCGTTTTTTCTTCCCATCATTCAAAAGCTCAGCGAACGCTCGAGGCCCGGTCTTCGCGTTCTGGTGCTGGCGCCGACGCGCGAGCTGGCGCTTCAGATTCAAAAGAATTATGGCGAACTTAACCGCGTCAAATCCAATCGCAGCGTGATTGCGATCGGCGGCGCGAACATACGAACCCAAATCAGCGAGCTGCGAAAGGGTGCATGCGTATTGATCGCCACGCCCGGACGCCTGCTCGATTTAACTGAGCGCGGCGCCGTCAATCTTTCAACGATCGAAGTTCTGGTCCTGGACGAAGCAGATCGCATGCTGGACATGGGATTTCTGCCCGCCATTCGCCGCGTACTCGCGATGCTGCCGACGAAGCGACAGACGCTTCTGTTTTCAGCAACGATGTCGTCGAGCATCGAACAACTGGCTCGTTCGACTATGAAAGAGCCGAAGCTGATCGAAGTAAGTCAGCGTGGACAGGCTGCGATGATGGTCGAGCAGACTGCTTATTACGTTGAGCAGCATTCGAAGATGACCCTGTTGCTCGAACTATTGGAAAAAGAGCGCGAGCCGTTTGAACGCGTGCTGGTATTCACGCGCACGCGCCGCGGTGCTGAGCGTCTTTCGCATATTCTGAAAGCGCGCGATCACAGCGTGAATCGGATTCACGCCGATCGCTCACAGCCACAGCGCGAGGCGGCCTTGCGCGAATTCAGCGACGGCCGCGCGCGCGTACTCGTGGCGACCGACATCGCCGCCCGGGGTTTGGACGTGGATTCGGTGTCGCATGTTATCAATTACGACGTGCCGGCCGCGCCGGAAGATTACGTGCACCGGGTTGGACGAACGGGCAGGGCAGGGAACCAGGGCAAGGCGATCACGATCGTCGCGCCGGTGGATGAATTGTCGATGCGGGCGATTGAACGTTTGACGGGACAAGCTGTGAAGCGAATCGTGCCCGCCGGGTTCGGCGGCACGCGGGTAACAGCGCCGTCAGCTAAGCCGTTTGTGGGCATGGCGCGGCAGCGCAGCAGTTCAGTCCGATCCTTTCGGCCCCGGCGCGCGAGATAGATCAGAACCGCCCGTTAGCGGGCGGTTAATTATTAAGAGAGTTAGATAAGGAGCAATATGGAAAACAAGCCTACTTTTGCAATCGGAGATCGAATCGAGCAGATGTGCGTCACTTGCGGTGAAGAGCGCGGTCACATCGTGGCGTCCATGACAAAAGGCGGAAAGATTACACGCGTTAGTTGTCCGATCTGCGGCTCACGCGTTCCTTATAAGAGCGGGACTACGCGTCGTGCTTCCAACAAAGTTGGGGCGCCTTACGATCGCGCGCGGACTTATCGCCGTGGCCAAACCATCATGCACCCCACTTTTGGTGAAGGCGAAGTTACGGCGATTATTGAGTCAGGGAAAATGGACGTGCTGTTCGCAGATCGCATGCGGCGGCTAATTCATTCCGTCTAGCTTTCGCTGTACGCGTCGCTTAGTTTACGAAAGTGATAGCCGACTGCGGCTAAACGCAGTGAATCAGGAAATTTACTGCGATGCTTGAGCAGGGTTTGACTGACGAAGCGCCAGAATTCTTTGCGCTCTCGATCAATCACTCCCAGCTTGAGGAAGATCCGGGTCAGAGTTGTCAGCCCACGGATCACTCCATAGTGCGTAGGTTCTGAGAGTTGTTGAGCGGTCCGCCTCATCGAGTCCAGGACCCGTTCATAATATTCGCGAGGGCTGTAGATGGTTTGCATGATCGACTGGTAGCCCTTGATCAGTAGCGCCGGGTCCATACGGGTCTTAAAGTTGAAGGTGCAAACCGTATTGTTACCTGAAGCTTCTCCCAGCAATCTTCCCTCACGTTCCAAACGTTTCCACAGTTGCGTCTCGGGCAGTGCGTTGAGCAAACCCACCATCGCAAGAGGAATCGCGCTCTTGCGAATGAAATCGATCTGCCGTTCAAAGATGTCCGCGGGATCATTATCAAAGCCCACAATAAAGCCGGCCATCACTTCGATTCCATAGCTCTGGATCCTGTTTACGGAAGCCAGCAAGTCGCCGCGGTTTTGCGACTTCTGGGCTTCGTGCAAACTCTCTTCGACGGGCGTTTCAATGCCGATAAACACGCGCCGGAATCCCGCATCGCGCATGTTGGCGAGTAACGCTTCGTCGTCGGCCAGATTCAGGCTGGATTCTGTGATTAATGAAAATGGATAGCCGTGGGCCTTCTGCCAGTTGGCCAGCTCGGGTAACAGTTGCCGCACATTCTTTTTGTTGCCGATGAAATTGTCGTCGACGATGAAGACCGTGCCGCGCCAATTTAATTTGTACAGAAGATCAAATTCCGCGAGCATCTGCTGATTGCTCTTCGTGCGCGGCACGCGCCCGTAGATTTCTATGATGTCGCAAAATTCGCACGAGAAGGGACACCCACGCGAATACTGCACCGACATCGCGCTGTAGCGTTTCATGTTGGCGAGATGGAAATGGGCCGGCGGAGTTTCGGAAAGTGGCGGCCGCTCAGCAGCTTTATATGAGAATTTTGCTTCGCCTCGCTCAAGGTCTTTGATGAACTGCGGCAAGGTTGTCTCGGCTTCGCCCAGGAATAAGTGGTCCGCTTCCGGCAGTTCTTCGACTGTCGTCGTCACGTAAGGGCCGCCCAGCACGACCCGCTTGCCGCGGGCTTTGCATCGCTTGACCACATCGCGCAGCGATTCCTTCTGCACCAGCATCGCCGTCGCGAATACCATGTCGGCCCATTCGATGTCGGCGTCTTTTAGCGACTGGACATTCAAATCAACTAAACGCCGCTCCCACTGTGCCGGCAGCAAAGCGGACACCGTCAAGAGTCCGAGCGGCGGAAAAGCGCAACGTTTACCTTCAAACGGCAGAGCGTGGCGAAAACTCCAATAGGTGTCGGGAAATTCCGGGTTTACTAATAAGACTCTCACGGCTTCAACTCCCACTTTGCTGCGAACAATAAAACGATTAACGAAGACTCGGCACGAGACCTGAGTCTGCGCGTCAAATTAGTTATCGCGGGGGAAAGACTGGATTAACGGCGAGTTTTGGTGACCCTATTGCGAGCCATCTTCAGTACTTCGCCGGGTTGACACTTGAGCGTTTTACAAATTGCTTCGAGGGTGTTGAACGTAATGCCCTGAGCTTTGTCTTTTTTCAAACGCCAAAGCGTAGTGTGACTGACTCCAGTTTCTTTCGCCAGCCAGTAAAACGATTTTCCGCGCGCTTTGAGTAAGTGATCGATTTGAACTCTGATCATCGCACCTTTTCTATTTACGTGGAAAGCATACACGTATGCATTACGTATGTCTAATATCTAATGATGAAATATATCCCACGTTTGACATATAGATGGTGAGACTGTAGTGTTCCTGATAGATCGAGTTCCGGCTAACTCCATTCTCAGCTCTTCTGGGATTGTCCCAGATTACCTGAAGCCAACAGCTGATTTTAACGAGGCGAATTCGCCGTCGTGTGGATACGAACCGCAAAGTTTGCGGCCCTTGTAAATGTCGGACGAAAGGTTGAATGCACTCGGTTTCCAGGAGCGGCGGGTTGGCAGCGTGACCATTCTGGATACGAACGCTCTGCTGAGAATCAAGTTGCGGTTTGGCAGAAGCAGCATTGCTTTGGATGACGCCGTTGCTTCTTTGCTGGAGTCAGGTCAGAAAAACATTCTGCTGAATCTTGATGGAGTGAGTTCGATCAGCGCCAAAGGACTGGGCGATTTAGTTTCGACTTTCGTGGTTATCAAGAACGGCGGCGGGCAATTCAAACTTTTCAATCTGTCCCCGACGGTTCGGCAACTGATGCGCGCCACGAATTTGTTCGCAGTGTTCGGTCTTTACGAAAGTGAAAATCAGGCAATCGAAAGTTTCTCAACCGCCAATTCGCCGTTGGCTACACCCGACATCGAGCGAAGCCTTCCGGCCGGTAACTAAACATGATTGCTTGTGAATTCTGTTTGCACTACACGAAAGCCGGCAAGTGCGCACTCGGGCTCAATATTCCGAAAGGTCTCAGCTGCCGTGAATTCGACCCCGGCCTCGAGAAGTTTTGCTCCGATCCAAAGGATTTCGTTAATCAAAACCAGATTATCCAAATGGCCACGTTCTTTGGCTTTCAACGCATGGAACTGAAGAAGATTAAAGTCATGGCGGCCAGCGAAGAGAAACGCGCGCAGGCGCCTGTGGAACCGGCAATCAATACCAACTGAAAAGATTTATGACGAAGCAGACCAATCGAAAGTGGCATTGGGGAAACGCGATCTTCCTGGTCGTGGCTCACTCCGCTGCATTCGCGGCGCTATTTTTCTGGAGTTGGCCGGCCGTGCTGACGGCGGTGCTGCTTTATTGGATAGCCGGCAGTCTCGGCATTGGCATGGGCTTTCACCGGCTGATTACGCATCGGGGTTATAAAGTTCCGAAGTTGATAGAGTACTTTCTCGTGACCTGCGGCACGCTGGCGGCTCAGGGTGGCCCGATCGAATGGGTGGCGACACATCGCATCCACCACGCGCACACCGATCGCCTGGGCGATCCGCACACGCCGCGCGACGGCGGCTGGTGGGCCCACGTCGGGTGGGTCGTGCGCGGTCCAGCTCAGGATCATGATCGGGCGACAATCGAGCGCTATGCTCCAGACTTAATTAAGGATCGATATTATCGTTTTCTCAGCCGGTTTTTTTACGCGCCATCTATTGTGCTCGCGTTGCTGCTGTTCGCCCTTGGCGGGTGGGGAGTGATGCTCTGGGGTATCTTCTTGAGACTGACGCTGGCGCTGCATGCTACCTGGTTGGTGAACTCGGCCACTCACATGTGGGGCCGGAAGCGCTTTGACACGGGTGAGGATTCCCGGAACAGTTGGTGGGTCGCGCTGCTGACCTTCGGTGAAGGGTGGCACAACAATCATCACGCGCATCCGACCTCTGCGCGCCATGGCTTTAAATGGTACGAGATCGATTTTAATTGGTGGGGAATTCGCGGGCTGCAATTCCTAGGTCTAGCCCGCGCGATAAAACGCGCGCATTTTGATTCCGCGAGCGCCGTCTGGCGGCTGGTCAGCGGCGAACGCAAGCGGAAAAGCTTGCTCGGAAATGCGCAGGCCTAGAACCGATTTGACTTCATAAATGCCGAAGATTATTTGGTCGTGTTCATACTGTGGAAGAGTTCTGCCACTGTGGCAAGTAAAATGCTCCAACTGTCGCCGACTCGCCCTAAGCTGGTTGCATCTCATGGTTGCGGCGGTGATCATGCTGTCGGCAGTTTTTGTTGCCCTGAAGTTAGCCAAATGAACGGCCTGCGTGTGTACGTCAACGCCGAGGTCCCTGAGAGTCGTGGCGGTCGTCCGATATTCTACAGCCGGCGCGAAGATGGTCCGTATTATCGCTGGAGTTATGACGACAAACTGACGCAGTGGCGCGTTGACCGTGTTTTGAAATCGGGAATATCGCCGAAGGCGCTGGCTGCGGCCACCTGGAAGCAATTGCCGGTTGCATTGCAAAGAAACATCATCGATCATTATCAAGATTAAGGACAGATTAAAGACAGATTAAAGACAGATTAAAAAGGAGATCCTAATTGGCTAAAGACGATTTGATTCCCGCCGAGGGCACGATTATTGACAAACAACCCAACGCCTTCTTCAAAGTTCGGCTCGACAACAGTTCGCACATCGTGCTCGCGGCCATTTCCGGCAAGATGCGAAAGCACCGGATCCGCATTCTGGTTGGCGATCGCGTCAGCGTGGAAATGTCTCCCTATGATTTGACTCGCGGACGCATAACCTATCGCTACAAATAGAAACGCACCAAACTGTAGCTCCTCACGTTAGCTTCAATCCGCATCGAGACAAAACCTCGCCGCTTTCCGCCGGCGCGTTAGACGCACCCGTCGTATTTTTGTTTCACAATGCGGTAACACTCGCACGATGCGTCTTCGAGCCGCTTGCGATCGAGGACGCGAATATCGCCACGATGATAATCAATCAGTCCATTCTGTTTCAGGCTGTTCGCCGCGATGCTCACCCCTGCCCGGCGCACGCCCAACATCCGTGACAGGAATTCCTGGGTCAAAGGAAACATATCGCCGTCGGTTCGGTCGCGCGTCATCAGTAACCATCGCGCCAGTCGCTGGTCCAGTGTGTGCGCTCGATTGCAGGCAGCCGTCTGCGCTACCTGAGTAAACATTGAGTGCGCAAAGCGCAGGATCAGCCGGTTGAGTTCGCCATTTCTGCGGAACTCAGCGATGAGATTCTCGCTCGAGATTTTCTCGGCGAACAATTCACCCTGGATCAATGCCTGGTTCGGCGTCGACGACGCGCCGAAGAGCACAGGTAGGCCGGCCAGACCTTCCAGCCCGATAACACCGGCTTCGACCGTATTGCCATCGTCCAAAGTGGCCAGCCACGAGACGACGGCACGCTCATTGCCCAGATTCCAGCCATACGAGATTCCGCCGTGCTTTTTCTGGCTTGTGCTGAAACGCGACGGATAGATCGCGAACAGCTTCGATTCATTTCAATACGGGAGGGAACAATGAAGGAAGAGCAATTGAACGAGCTTTTATATCAGGCGCTGGAGACGGAATTGGGTGGCGTCGAAATTTACACGACTGCGCTGGAGTGCGTGCAGAACGATGACTTGAAAGAAGAGTGGGAAAAGTATCTCGAGCAGACACGAAATCATGTGGAGATCGTCCAGAACGTGATGGCCGAACTGGGGCTCGATCCGGCGACGGAAACGCCCGGTCGCAAAGTTGTGCGTCACATCGGCAAATCGTTGGTGCAGGCCATGGAAATGGCGTTGAAAGAGGGCGAGCCCGAAGCTGCGGAGATTGTCGCCGCCGAATGCATCTCGCTCGCTGAGACCAAGGACCACATGAACTGGGAACTGTTGGGCGAAGCAGCTAAGAAAGCGAAAGCAGCAACTGCCAGCGTGATCAAGGAAGCCCACGAACAAGTTGAAGAGCAGGAGGACGAACACCTCTATCACACCAAGGGGTGGACGCGCGAGCTCTGGATCAAGGCTTTGGGCATGAAGGCCGTGCTTCCGCCGCCAGAGGAAGTAAAGGACGTCAAAACGGCGATTGGCGCCGCGCGGGCGCAGAACGCCCGGACAGAAATGATGTAGCGGCAGGCGTCCCAGATACAAGGATGTCAGTACTGGTGAGCGGTAGCGACCGGGTTGATTTTGGCGATATCGGATTATGCGTGAGCCGAACCCGGTTCTCCGCGATCTCAGTGAAACATTGGCTTCTTCACTAGCCCGCCGTGAACATCCGAAAGAGCGTGAGTGGTAATGAAAGCCGCCGGATCAATGTCAGTCACTGCGTTCTTGATGTTCCCAATTTCCAGACGAGTTACCACACAATAAAGGATGTCGCGCTCTGCTTCGGTCGGCCCGCTGCTGCCCAACCCACCCGTGCCTTTATAAACCGTAACTCCTCGATGCAAGATGTTGGTAATCGCATTCTTAATCTCGTCACTCCGAGCCGAAATGATGGTGATGGCGGTGTATTCCTCAATCCCGTGAAGGAGAAAATCGATAGTCTTTGACGCTGCCGCGTAGGTCAGAATCGAGTACAACGCCGAGTCAATCCCGAGGAAGAACGCCGCCGTCAGGAAGATGAAGATGTTGAGGATGAGGATGACATCGCCGACATTCAACAAGCTACTGGTTCGGCTGACCAGCAATGCGGCGATCTCGGTTCCGTCCAAAACAGCGCCGCCGCGAATTGCCAGGCCAATTCCCGCCCCGATAAAGAACCCGCCGAATACCGCCGTTAACAATTTGTCCGGCGTGACGTCTGGAAATTTCACAAACGCGAGACAGAGCGACAATCCGGCGATCGACAGGACGCTTTTGATCGCGAAGGCGCGGCCAATTTGACGATATCCAATCACCACGAATGGCAGATTGATTACGAGGATCAGAATTGAGAGCGGGGCTTTGAGCACATCTGAGATGAGCATTGAAATGCCCGTCACGCCCCCGTCGATAAAACGGCTCGACAGCAGAAACCCTTTGAGGCCGAAAGCCGCCGAAAAAATACCCGCGACAATTAGTGCAAAGCTGATCGCATTTCTGCCAAACCGTTTCATGGGGTCCCAGCATAGCGACTAGGGTGCAACCTACTCAAGTTTTGGGTTGATGGATCAGACCGTCTGTGACTTGGCAGGACAGATAAGACGCGTTATAAGGAGTTTATACGGACTCGTTCGTCTAATAAGTAGCTGGATGCCTTGTTGTGATCTCTCATGGCCTCAGCGAACAAACGGTCAATCATCGTCGTCTCGATCGTCGTCCTTATGCTGACTCAGGCCCCCAGTAATTCGTCGATCCGAACGAGTTCATATTTCTTTGATTTCAACCACTCAATCAGCTCTTTCAGGTGATCATAAAACTTGTCGGTGCGAGCCGGCGCGACACCGATGTGCGAAAGCAGAATAAAGCCATTGAGTCCCGCCTGGCCCTCCGCTTCACGTTTCTTAATGCTTTCCAGTATTGCTTTGCTGTTGACGTAGGTCTTCATGTCGGGAGTCGTGTAATCGGCATTTGAGCGGGTGCCCGGGCTAAAGTTGATCAATTGCAGGTTCATCGCGGCAGTCCAATCGCTGATGTTCTGGTTATACCACTCAAACGGCGGCAGAAAATACCGTGCCTCAGTTTTGCTAATTCCGAAGCCGCGCATAGACGAATAATTCCGGTCCAGGTCCTGCTCAAATTCCTGGCGACTTATCAAAAGCTTGTCGCGATCGCTCCAATCGCAACAAAGAAGATGCGCGTCTGAATGGGCGCCCAGGTAATGTCCATCGCGTTTCAATCGGCGGATGGCCGATTCGAACTGTGGGTTTCGATAAAAGCGTCCGGTGAAGAAGAATGAACCGTGGACCCCTTGAGCTTTAAGTGTCCGCGCAATTGTCTCAGCCCCGTCTGCGAACTCATCGCCAGTAAAAACCAAGGCTAACTTTCGGTTCGTTGAGTCGCCGCGAGTAATCGCGCCCCGGTCATAGACAAAACGAGAATGGGTTCCGCCGGCGCCGGATTGTGCTGCAACCGAAGTTGAGCAAATTAACGTGGCGCACAAAACCGCCAGGCAACAATGTTTGCGTAAGACTCGCATCATTAGATCCTACCAGCAAAAGCTGATTAGCTAAATCCGGGTCCTTGAGGTAAACATTTGTTCGCTAATGAAGAACCAATCACGTGTCGCCTCTTTGAATCTGTCTGCGATACTTGGTTGATTCGAAGGTTGAATGAAATCGGCGCGTCCGGTCAACTCAGACATTGATCGCTACCCTCTGAGCCGGTTCAGGATTGACCCCTTCTGTACTTTGCTCTAGAAGTACAGTGCTCTTTCCAGAGTCGGAACATGAAGGGGACCCATGAATCCTTCTATTGCTCGGTTAGTTGGAATCGCGCTTCTGATTGCCGCCGCAGCTGTAGCTATTCTTAATCTGCATCGGGTGGCTGACCTGAGAATGCCGTGGCTGGCGCCTCTACTGATGGTTTTCGGCATCGCTTTAGTGGCCCTTGCGAGGCGACGCAAGGGATAAGAGTTGCCTTTTACAATGGTGACGCCATTCAACAATTCGTTGGGTGGGAGCGGCGAGGACTGCCTCTCGCAACTAACCCTGGTGCGGCGCCGAGTGATTTGATTCACGTGGCCGGGAAACGGCAGCGAACAATTCTTTTGATCGGAGCGGCGGCAGTTCGTCTCTCAGGTGACGCGGTGCCTTTTCAATGGTTCGTCGCCGCCCAGTCAACTTAACGTTAGTCCGTGCAAAGAACAATCGTTCCGAGGACCAAAAACTATTAGGAGGATGCCAATGAAGTACGTGATCAGCTGGTTCGAACGCCCGCAGGGTTCGCCCATGGAGTACGAGAATGCCCAGAAGCGAATCCTCGAGGTGTTCGGTCAATGGAAGGCGCCCGCCAATTTCAAGATCGAATTCTTCGTGATCCGAGTCGGCGAGTGGGGTGGGCACATGCTGATGGAATGCGACGATCCGGTGACCATTCACAAATTCTGTTCGATGCTTCCGGCGTTCGTGTTCGAGGTGCATCCCGTCATCCCGGTCGAGGAAGCCGTCCGCGGCGAACTCGAGGTCATCGCCTGGCGAGATGGACTGAAACAGCAAGTGATAGCGGAGCGTTAGCAACGGATCATAAGAGAGCTTGCTGAAACCGCTGTTTTCTGTCGGCGGCTCAAGCCGCTGCTGGATCCGGCGAGGATTAATCCGAAGACTCAGACAAAGCATCTTCTCTAATAACTAGTTTGTTAACGGAGGATTCGCTGGGCTGCACAGGAACGGGTGTTATCAGCAGCAGCCCCGCAACGTAAAGTGTCAGCGCGAAGAACGAGATATATCCGGTAGCAGGTGCAAACCTCGGAATGTCTATTGAGATACCCTGGAGCGCGCCGGTGGCAATCGTCCTCAGCCAACCTCCTTCGGGAGCGTAGAGCGCGGACACCAGCAAGTGCTTGAGCACGAACGCGGTGCCGAACAGGATGACGATGCTTCTCAATAAACGCCGCGGGTCAAAGGTCGCAAATTGATTAGTCCAAAGCGTCCAGAGAAAAAAGAAAGAGAACATCCAGTGCAGCAGGCCGCTTTCCGGGAGAACAGAATTGAATGCCTGAGCGGAAGCAAAGAAAAGCGACATTAGCGTCAGCAGATGCGAGACGTTTGTGCGCATTGGTTGTTCGATGGCGAGCCAACGATGCAGGTCGATGGCCCCGGCGCGCACAAAGAGAGCTCCTAAAAGAATCGCCAGCACCAGCGTGCCCAACGGCGGAGCAACGAATATAAATTGTCTGGTCTGACCGTCTATTCGCAGTCCACCCAGCAATCCCGCCGTGAGCAGAATTGTCGGCAACACGATGAAGTGCAGTAGCTCTCGATTTCTCTCTGCGTGGTCTTTCATTTTCGTTGGCGAAAGAGCTTAAGTGGATTGAGATCTTTCCAACTCTTTTCGGTCCCCTGTTCCAGCTCCGCCTTCAATTCGGCGGCACTCTGCATTTGCAGATTCGGATCATCAACTACCAGTGTGCCGTTGGGCGCCAGGCTGATCGCCCGATTGACAGCCTCCAACCCCTGCTTGAAAAGCGCATCGTCGTAATAGACGCGACCCCAGCCCTCTCGGTAAAAGGCGTAGCCGATATAGAACTGTGTGCGCGGATCTTTCTGGGCCGGGTCGGCCCCTGACCATTCGTCACGCGCGGCGCGAAATTGATCGCGACGAAACAGCGCCAGGGCGTTATCAAAGTTTTCCTGATTGACTTCGTAAACGCCCGCTGCGACTTGTGAGTTGGTCGCGACCTCCTTGAACGAGCGCGGCTCAGTCGCATAGATCCAGACAATGATGCCGGCATAGACAACGGTCCAAACAATGCCGGCGATTTGAATGAACTTTGTTTGCATAAGACGTTGGGAGGATTATAGACATGAATTGGAATGGCAAGAACCCGAGGGCTATCAAGCTAACGCCAGAAGCGGCGTTGGCTTTTTATCGGACAAGGACATACTAGACTCACCGAGCGAGCATAAACCCTCGATGAATCCCAACCATGGCTCTGCCACTCCGATGCGCGGCAAGTCTCGGACTTGCCGTTTAAGTGCCCATTAATCTATCGGTCTATGACCGTGACAGATGGTCGGAGACCCTTGGGAGAAAGAAGGTTCGCCGGCAAGTCGGAGACTTGCCGCGCATCAGAGTGGCAGAGCCATTGGAGTGGTTGCGTCGCTGGCTGGAACGCAATTGGGCGAGCTGGGTGAGCCAAATATATGTCATCAACCTTTCATAGTGTTTTGACTTCTATTTCCGCTTCGAATAGAAGTGAAGGTGACGAGAAGTCAGCGTTTAAAACGAGACTGAATCTTTCTGGATCGGTATGGTTATGCGATTGCAAGACCAACGACGCACGCGAATTGTTCTGGTTTTCCTGGCTATAGTCGTTGCAGTCGTCGTGCTGGTGGTGCGGCTTGGTAGAATTTCCAGAAATGGGCGCCGAGAGTTACTGACATTATCCAAACCGTCGCCACTTCAAGACAGATCCGAGAGTGTTCTTTCAACTCCAACTCCGCCAACTTCTCCTGCGCCTGACACGAGTTCGGCCTCACCGGTTCCCGCGAGTCCTTCCTTACCAACTCTCGAAGGCGCAGCCCCGAACAATTTGATTATTCCGGTGGCTGGCGTGCGCCCAGACCAATTGCATGACACGTTTTCTGAAAGTCGCTCCGAAGGACGTGTGCACGATGCGATTGACATCGCCGCACCGCTGGGCACTCCGGTACTCGCGGCCGCTGACGGAACAATTGTAAAACTCTTCTATAGCGAACTTGGTGGGATAACGATCTATCAATTAAGCACTGACAATAAGTTCATTTACTACTATGCGCACCTTAGTCGATATGCCGAAGGTCTAACTGAAGGTCACTTCGCGAAACAAGGGGAAACTATCGCCTACGTGGGCGACTCAGGAAATGCCGGAACCGCAAACTATCATCTGCATTTCTCGATCGCCATAGTTTCTGATCCCAAACGTTATTGGGAAGGTGCGAACATAAATCCCTACCCGCTTCTTAAGAGATGAGGGCGGTACGCACGCGTCCCGCGTGCTGCCGGCGGTCGTGGCGGCTGCTGAAAAACTAATTTGGAGCGCGGCGGCAAAGCGCAGCGCGACGCCGCTTTGGATGCCGTGATGATGAGAATGCTAAGAAATCCAAAGCGCCGCCGTTGTCGGCGCACTCCAAGTTTGGAGAGCGCGCCATACAAGTAGAGGTTTTCAGCCGCTGCTAAAGGCACGCCAGAGGCGTGCGTACCCACGGCGTGATTAACGTCCGCTTAACATGCAGACAGGGGCACGCCCTGGAGTGATTCCTTATTAATTGAAGTCAAAAGCGGCTCGCGTCCTCGGAATGCGCATTGCAAGAGGGTCTGTCCAACTAAACAATAGAGTTCAGGATGATCGCCAGGAGTAATTCATGAAGAGACTTGTAACTTATATCTTTGCGCTGACAGCTTGCCTAACGGTTGCCGGATGCGTTGAACCCACAAATCAGGCTAACAAGAATACCGTTGCCTCACCGTCGCCCTCGGCAACAGCTTCGCCGTCACCGGCAGAGGACAAGGCGGCGAACACACAACCCCTGACTCTACCGGTGCTGGATGCATTTTTTGCCGACGAGTCTTTCCCGGGTTTACTCAAAACGCGTTTGCAGTTAACTGACGAGCAAGTTACGAAGCTCAAGGACCTGGCTCACTCAGAGACGGCCAAACTTAATGATGAAGATGCCGGCAAGGGTGAAAGGGAATCTTCGACTGCGCGCTCAGAGGCAACGGAAAAGATCGGCGCTCTAATCGGAGCGGAAAAAACACGGCAGCTCGCGGCGCTCGTCGGTGAGCAATGGAGCGGCGCGGCCGATGAAGGTTCGGACAAAACCGCTCAACCCACGAACCCCACCAATGTTGCCGGCGCTCCTAACGCAGTCCCGACGGATTCGCGCATCGTCGTCAACGCTCCTGCTTATCGAATGGATGTCTTTGACGGCGGCCGTTTAATTAAGTCGTACAAGATCGGCATTGGCTATCCGCAATTTCCCTTGCCGACTGGTCTGCGCAAAGCCCGAGTAATTATTTTTAATCCGACCTGGACACCGCCGGATGAACCGTGGGTAGCGAAGATGAAGAATGTCAGCGCGGGTGAAAAGGTCGCCGCCGGCAGCAAATTGAATCCGCTTGGCCCAATCAAGATTCCGATCGGCGGGCCATCTTTGATTCATGGCGGCAAGTCGCCGGCAAAACTGGGGACCTTTGCCTCGCATGGTTGTGTCGGGCTCACGACGCCTCAGATACAGGACTTTGCGAAACTGCTGGCGCAACTTGGCGGCTCGCAGTGTGACTGATGCGGAATTAGCCGATTATGCGCGGGATAAGACTCAGACGAAGCAACTTAAGCTCGAGCGGCCAATGCCGGTAGAGCTGCGCTATGAAACAATCGTTGTCGAAGACGGCAAACTGCATATCTATCGCGACGTTTACGATCAGGAAACGAACACGGAAGAGAACCTGCGCGCGGTGCTGGAAGCCAATGGCGTCCGGCTCGATGAGCTTAACCGAAGGAGAGCGCACTACAGGTCTTTGACGCGTTAGCCGCAGATGTCAGGCAAGTCCGGCGCCTCGCCCGTCGGCGCCTCGAAAGAGAGTCCATCACCTGGCGCCTCGCCCAGGTCTTCCCGTTCGCTTGCCGAAAAGAAATCAAACTCAGGCAAGAAGACGACGGCAATTGCTAAGAATCAGAAAGAGGTAGTGATTGAAATTGCAGCCTTGAAGGGTAAAGGGTATCCGTCGCCAGTGGCCCTGGATACCGGCAGTGGAAAGACAAGCGCAGTGTTAAGCGCCTCACCGAAACGCGGAAAGCAACCATAGAAGAAATCGCAAGTGACGGACCGGGAACTGACCGGGGTCCCCACGCGGGCAGCCCGCGTGGGGCGGTGGTAGCGACCGGATCATGGATGGCTTTGTCGCACAGGTTTTTCTCATTCACACCGGGCTTGAGCCCGGTGGTCAAAGCGTGCCGAAATTACAAGGAACCGTTTCAACGGTTTCCCAACGCGCGGAAGCACAAACCGTTAAAACGGTTCTGCTGCTTCTCTATGCGAGGCGTGACCGGGCTGAAGCCCGGTCTGAATGAGAGGTGGCCCGTATTATTGAGGCCAAGCACTGAGGTAAGTACCACTGTTTGATGTGAAGCTGTGACAAATCCAACCAGAGTAAAAGGAGATAAATCTTATGTTCCCAATCGGTGATGATGATACCTCTCGCAGAACTGTTCCGCTGGTCACGTATGCCTTGATCGCTCTGAACGTCCTGTTTTTCTTTGTACGAGCTGAGTGGCGGTGACGCTTTTATTGGGAAGTGGGCTTTCGTTCCTAGCCGCTTCCTTGCCAATCCCTTCGGTGATTTTCTGACGCTCTTCACTTCCATGTTCATGCATGCCGGGTGGCTTCACCTGGGAGGCAACATGCTTTACTTATGGATCTTCGGTGACAATGTGGAAGACCGTTTCGGGCACATCAAGTTCACAATCTTCTACCTACTCTGTGGGCTTGCGGCAACTTTTGCACAGTTGGCGTTTAGCCTCGGATCAAACGTGCCGAATTTGGGAGCATCGGGGGCGATTGCGGGGGTGCTCGGCGCTTACATTTTGCTGTTCCCACAGGGAAAGGTCAGAGTATTGCAGGGCCAACGAGTGATTCAAGTGCCCGCGCTGATAGTCATTGGGATCTGGATCGTTCTGCAGTTTTTTAGCGGCATCGGTTCCATTGCCAACACAGCGCAGACGGGTGGCGTCGCTTACATGGCGCACATCGGCGGATTTGTGGCGGGGTTTGTGTTGACCTTTTTGTTTCGTGGGAGCAGCGCGACGCCCGCGACGGGCTGAATCGGTCGTTCCGGCTTCTGCGCGCGGATCATGAGGCAGCTTGTTGCTATCACCGAAGAAGTTTTTAAGCTATGCTCTCGCAACCTTCGCGGCAGTCCAATGGTCGATCAAAGCGTTGGATCTGAGCGACGGAGAGGAAAGCTAAGTTATCCCTATCAGCCGATCTAATTCGCGCCGCCCGGTGAAAACTGACGTTGGCGCTTGCCCATTCATCAATGGAAGGAAGAAAAATGACGAGACAAATAATTTTGAGCCTGGCGATCATCTTGCTGGGCATTACCAGCGCTGTTGCTCAGCCCGCGTCGAATAAACTTACCGATATTCGGAAAGCTGATTTCCTTAACTTCACCTATAGTTCCTCTCTCTGCTCACAGGAATATGGAAGACAGGGTATCCGCAAGATAGTTCGAGTCCGTAACGGCGAATTCAAGAATAAGAAGGTCTACTTCACCGTCGCAGGCGATAAGATCATCTACGCAGATGTGACAGGCGATGGGCATGAAGACGCCATCGTTCCGATTGACTGTGGGGCCGCGGCGGCGAACTTCTCTCGCTCTGAAATCCATATCTATGCAATCCAGAATGGACGCGTCGCGTTACTCGGAGCGATTAACGACAAGGTCATGGAGCGTGATTATCGCCGCAACTATCCGGATGCTGAATCTTACTGGGGCATTAATGAAAACGGCTTGAAGACAAACAACGGCAATCTCCAGGTTGACGTGCTGGCAGATGGTTCACACGCTGGCCCGAAGTATATTGTGACGCTGGAATATAAGTTGAGTGGCAAGACTCTTCGCTTGGTCGGAAAGCCCCAGAGAAGGAATGCCTGACAATAACTTGAGGCACCAGCCGCGAAACCACGCAAGCAAATGCTGGGAGCGGGGGCTTCTCGCCCGCCAATGAGTGTGAAGCGCGAAATGGAATTGCAAAAACCGAGACTTGGAGTTGCGCGCCTGCGGCGCGTTGCGGGCGAGACGCCCGCGTTCCCAGTAATGAGAGCGTGTTACAACCAAACTGACCCACCACGCGCGGCTAAGCTACGCCACCACTGCGCAATTGAACCCCGTGGTCAAGCGCTCCCCAAATTCCCATTTGTCCGAGGCAGACTGCCGCAAAGCTCTCACCCGCACGAGGTTCACGTCGATATTTTTTAGACTTTTCGTCCGGCACATCCGTTGCTCAACGTAAACACCGACAAGGGCCGCACGTTTGTTGCGGCGGTAGGAAGAAGTGGCGGCGCGTCGCTGGGTTTTTCACGCCGCCACTACTCATCCGTAGTCCCAGAACCGAGTCGCATTTCTCATTGTTTGCTCCTTAGTGCGGCTGGTGACTCTCTCGCTTAACCTCGATAGATCGAAACTCATGAGTTCGAGAGAGCTGGGGCTGCCCTTGGCAGCCTTCGGCTCTCTTTCTGTCTTGCCCACCCGCGCGTTTGCCCTTCGCGCTGATCGAGGAACTTATGAACAGCAACAAATCCACCGCTGAACTGAATCTCTTACCGCCTGAAACAATTTTGCAGAGTCGTTATCGCATCGTGCGCCAACTTGGCCGAGGTGGGATGGGCGCTGTCTATGAAGCGATTGATCTTCGCTTAGATCACACCGTGGCTGTGAAACAGACGCTGACTCAGGACGAAAGCCTCTGGAAACAGTTTGAGCGCGAAGCCCGCTTAATGGCCCGTCTGAATCATCCTGTGCTGCCGCGCGTGAGCGATTACTTCACCGAGGGGCGCCGGGCGTTTTTTGTCATGCAGTATGTTGCAGGCGCTGATTTGGCCCAGATAATAGCGCAGCAGCCGGGACCGCTGCCGCAGCGATCGGTCGTCGCGTGGGCCGATCAATTGTTGGACGCGCTAATCTATTTGCATTCACACGACCGTCAGATTGTCCATCGCGACATTAAGCCGCATAACCTCAAAATTACGCCGACGGGCAAAATAGTCTTGTTGGATTTTGGCCTGGCAAAATCAGACGCCGCCGACGGCTACGAGCCTGAATTCAGCCGCAGTATCTTTGGCTATTCGCCGCGTTATGCCCCGCTCGAACAGATTCAGGATCTGGGCACTAGCCCGCAAAGCGACATCTATGCCCTGGGCGCGACGCTCTATCACTTGCTCACCGGAATTAAACCGCCTGACGCGGTAACGCGCGCGACTGCGTTGATTAGCTCGATGCCGAATCCTTTACGGCCGGCCCATGAAATCAATCCGGCGGTGGAACCGGCGCTGTCGGCGATCCTAAATCGCGCCATGGAACAGAATCCAAGCCATCGTTATCAGAGTGCGGCTGAATTTCGTGAAGCCTTACGCCAAGTTGGTCGAGTAGAATCCGCGGCAACACATCGTCGCGGCGAAAGGGAACGTTTCGTGTTCGGCCCTGATGATATCGATCAAGTGGCGGCCGATGGGGGCTACACCACGGTGGTTGGCTCGACGCGCAAGGGCTCTCCACGGATGGTTCGACACATCATAGCGGTTGCTTTTGTGATCCTCCTGGCCGGGTTCGGTGTCTTCTGTCGTTATTATCCGTGGAAGCTGCCCACCGCGCCGACTGCCGAGCCGGCGGTGACGAGCGCAGCTGTTTCGCTCTTCGAACCCGAACCTTCAGCGATCGACCATTCCCATAACTCCAGCCCATCAAGGCCACGCAAGTAGCCGGCTAATGATTCTTGAGCGCGGAACTCCGAACGAAGGACGACCGCTTCACGGTCATAGTTTCTGCGCAACACAGCACAAATACTCAGCTTCAAAAGGCTGAATAGCTCACCGCAGACTCATACCATTATCTTCAGCGGCACTCGCCGATGTGGGTTATGATTGGCTTCTATGCACCGATTGTCTTTGACGCTTCTGCTAGGCGCCGCGCTGATCTGCGGCTGCTCGCGAAGCGCTCGCACCGAGGTCGACAAGCTGATACCTCGCCAAAACCTGCAAAGTGATAATGCGAATCTTCAGCGCGAAGTTCAGCAGATCGCCGCACTCGCCAAAGGCCGCGTTGGAGTTTCCGCGCTAATTCTGGAGAGCGGTGAGACTATCGTTTCGCTCAACGCCCAGGATCATTTTCCGATGCAGAGTGTTTACAAGCTGCCGATCAGCATGGCCGTGCTGAAGGAGGTTGATGCCGGAAAGTTAAAGCTCGATCAGAAAGTGCCGGTTACGAAAGAGGATTACGTTGGCAGCCACGCCCACTCGCCAATTCGTGACAAGTATCCGAAGGGAACCGAGCTGACCGTTGACGAGCTGCTGAGGTTCGCGCTGTCAGAGAGTGACGGCACAGCTTCCGATGTGCTGATGAGACTGGCAGGCGGACCGCAGGCGGTCCAGGCTTATCTGACCGGACTTGGAATTAGCGAGATGACGATCCTCGACACCGAAAAGGCCCTGGCTGGGGATCATTCATTGCAATACCGCAACTATGCTTCACCCGCCGCGGCCATTGCCGTGCTCAGCGCGCTGCACAACCGCAGAGGTCTGTCAGAATCAAGCCAGGCACTGCTGCTGAAAGACCTGATCCTTTCTTCACCGGGCGCGAAACGCTTGAAGGGCGAGTTGCCGGCGGGAACGACCGTCGCGCACAAGACCGGCACCTCGGGAACAGAGAAGGGAATTACCGCGGCCACGAACGACATCGGCATCATCACTCTTCCCAATGGAAAGCACCTCGCGATTGCCGTATTCGTGTCCGATTCTCCGGCTAATGCCGCCACCCGAGAAAGCGTCATTGCGAAGATTGCCAAGGCGGCATTCGATGCGGCGACGCATTGACCGACGTCGCCGTGCGAATGCGTTGAAGCCGCAGTTCAGCGAGTCGGGCTCGGCGTGACAGTGGCGCTTCGTTCTTCACTAGGCGACGGAGACTCCGCCGGCGATGGCGACTCTTTCGGCACGTCCTTACAGGCCAACTTGCATGTCTCCAATGCGTCCTGACATTTTGTCTGGTTCGCACCGGGTCCTTTTCGGCACTCCTTGTAAGCTTCGGTGTTCGCCCGAAGACGCACGCCGCGAATTAATGTGACTTGCGTGCGGAGCGTCGCGCCTTGCCGTTACGCATGGGCTTTTCCGTGGCGCGATACGAGTTGACGCGTTTGGAAATCGTGTTGCGGTGAATCCCCAGCGCTGCTGCCGTTTGCGAGATGTGCTTCTTGTTGCGGGTGTATGCCTTTTCGATGTAGAGCTTTTCAAACTCTTCCATAGCCTCATCGAGCATGATGTGGCCGTCCAGCATGTCTTCAATCAAAGCTTCCAGGCGGGGGCGAATCTGCATTCTGCTTCCTATCTGTCGGGGAAAAGATCTACAAACTCTCACCGGTGAGCAGCTCGTATGCTTCCAGGTAACGCGCGGTCGTCGCCCGCGCGACTTCCGGTGGCAGGGCCGGAGCCGGCGGCTGCTTGTCCCACTGAATACTCTCTAAATAATCGCGCACGAACTGCTTGTCGAAGGAGGGTTGCGATTGGCCGACTGCGTAACTCTCCACTGGCCAAAACCTGGATGAATCGGGAGTCAGGACTTCATCGATCAGAAGAATGCGTCCCTCACGATCGCGGCCGAATTCAAACTTTGTGTCCGCGATAATGATGCCGCGGCCCCGCGCATATTCGCTGGCTTCGGCGTAAAGACGCAGCGAGGCGTCGCGCAGGCGCTCAAGAACTTCCTCGCCCACGATCTCAGCCATTTGCTGCTCGCTGATGTTTTCGTCGTGACCGGTTTCGGCTTTGGTGGCCGGCGTGAAGATCGGCGCCGCCAACTGCTCGGAATCGCGCAGACCTGCCGGCAATTTGTGGCCGCAGACCTCGCCGGTGCGCTGATAATCCTTCCATCCTGAACCCGAGAGGTAACCGCGCACCACGCATTCAACCGGAAAGACTTCGGTACGCTTTACCAGCATGGAACGGCCGCGCAATGCATCGCCGTGAGCGCGCAGCGCGTCGGGCATCGCTTCGATTTCAGTCGTAATCAGATGGTTGGGAACTATGTGTCCGAGTTTACCGAACCAGAATCGCGACAGGGCAGTCAGCACTTCGCCTTTGCGTTCAATCGGGGTGGGCGAGACGCTGTCGAAAGCCGAGATGCGATCGGTGGCCACAATCAGCAGACTATCGTCATCGACTGCGTAAACATCGCGAACCTTGCCGCGCTTGGTGAGTTCGAGATTTGCGAGGGCGGTTTCAACTACCGGAGCTACTGAGGTCATCACAGCTTCATTCAAAAAAAAAGTAAATTTTAGGTGACGCGCGATCTTGCTTATTCACTCTCGCGGTGTCAAGAACGCGAGCAAAATAAAACCGATCGACTGATCGCCGTGTTGAAGATCGATAGGAAGAAAAGAACGAGCCACAGATGAACGCCGATGACACAGATCCAATACCGCTTTCGAATCTGTGTCTATCCGTGTCTATCTGTGGCTGATTTTTACGCGCTTGCCGCCGCGGTTTGCGCCAGCGCTTCCTTGAGCCGGCGAATCTGCGCCGCGTGGTTGTGCGCATGCGCCGCATAGATCCTGAGCCAGTCATCGGTCGAGTATGAGCCGCTTTCAGAATGCGTGCCTTCACGCTGCCAATCTGCCTCGGTCATAAACTCAAACAACTGCGCGGTGGTTTCGCGCGCGTAACGGAAGGCCTCAAGCGAGGGCGCAATGTCACGCTGGTCATAGTGCAGGTTGGCAGCATAGGTATCCTGATCGTATCCCTGGATTAAGGGATGATCCTCGACCAGCAAACGACGCAACCGCCACCCGCTGGTGGTTTCGCTGTCGGCGAGATGATGCACAATCTCGGCTGCGCTCCACTTTCCTTCGATAGGGTGAGCCGTGAGTGCGTCTGGCGCGAAACCATCGAGCGCCGCAACCACTTCGTTGTACCCATCCTTGTACTGGGCGATTAGTTTTTGTTTCTCTTCGGAAGTCATATTGTTCTCCTCATAAACTTGATCAGAACCAACTCGTGCTGAAGTGCACCCAGCAGAAAAACACGCGCAAGCTACCCTCGCACGCCGTCTAACGTCAAGTGTGCACGTATTCTAATAAGGGCGTTAACAGACTTGACTCATGAAGAATGTTATTCGGTTTGGACTTAAGCAGCGCCGAAGGCGCGGCATTCAATAGCCGCGGCCGTAAGGCCGTGGATTCAAGCTGGGATGAAATCGAGGCCCGAAGGGCCGGCATTGGTTTACTGTGACAGACGATCTAATGTCGCAGCTTCGGCGCTCGACTATTCATTTTCGACGCCACCACGGTCTCACGACCGCGGCTATTTAATGACGGGTCTTTCGGACCTAAGATGGTACCTGAAGGCACGTTCTTCAATCGCGCTAAGTCAAGTATGTTATTGCCCTAATATGAGCCTTGCTCGGATCCTGGAGAGAACTGAAACGATACGGAAGCGGCTGCTTGATTATCATGCATTCAGGACAAGAACTTTTCATTGTTCTATTGAATTGCCGCGAGTTGCTGAAGAAACAACGAATGCGGCGGTGGGAATAGCGTTTGCACAGGAGGAGAGTGAAAAAGTTTTTTGAGGGGTTGCTCTCCTCTGATTTTGATGCCGCAACAAATCTATCTGAGTACAAAGGAGAAGTTACCATGGCTCATGAAGAACAACAGACTGAACACAGCCGAGTAGTAGTTGAAACACCGCGCGTGCGTCGCGAAGAGGTGCATTCAGAAGCAGTTCATTATCCGGAACGAAGTGGTGTTTCCGGCACCGCGCTGGCGGCGATCGTGGTAGGCGTTGTGGCTCTGGCGACCATCATCATCTTATTCGTGATGAATCAACAATCCGCAGTCAATGACAACGCGACGGCCCAGCAGCCGGCGCAGACGATCGTGCAGCAGCCGGCCCAGCAACCGCCGGTGATCGTGCAGCAACCGGCGCCCGCCACCCAGTCCGCGCCCGTGATCATCAATAGCCAGACCGCGCCGACTTCAGGTGGTGTAACGACGACTTCGAATGGTCCAGATGATTCTACTGTGCAGGCCGCAGTGGACAAGAAGCTGATCGACGATCCGCAGTTGTCGACGCTCGGAATAACGGCGATCGTAGTGAGCGGCAAAGCCACGCTGACAGGTTCCGTTGCCAGTCAGGCCCTCAAGAGCCAGGTCGAACGCGCCGTGTTTGCGGTCAAGGGCGTGAAGGTCGTCGACAACCAGATAACCGTTACTGGATAAGTCAGTCTTACCGTGTCCCTGGGCGTCTTCTTGATCTAGGAATTTCCGAAGGCGCCCAGTCACCCCAGCGCCGAAGCGAGTCTCGCTTTGGCTTTTTCATGTCATTGAAACGCGATCGTTGAGGTCGGTACCGGGAGCGGGAGCGACCGGATCTCGCGATCGCGATCCTTGGATCATCGGTACGTTGCGACCCCGTCGCTATCGCTGCCGGTACTAACTCCCCTCCCGTCCTGGACTCTCTCCTGCAAATTACTGCCAGCAAGCGAGGACGCTTGCGCTCCAGTCTGACTTTGACACACTATCTCGTTAATATTGCCGCGGTGGTTGACTATGAATGACTTCCCCCTGACTCAGCGCACCACGCTAAAACGTCTTCCTAAGCGTGGCAGCCATGAACGCGAAGTAATCGATCGAATTCTTGACGAAGGCTTCATTTGTCACGTCGGCTTTGTAGTTGATGGGCAGCCCTTTGTTATTCCCACCGGTTACGCGCGCGTCGATGACCGTTTGCTGATTCATGGCTCGCAAGCCAGCCGGATGCTGCGCGCGCTGGAAAAGGGAATTGATGTGTGTGTGACGGTCACGTTAATTGATGGGCTCGTACTCGCGCGGTCAGCTTTTCATCATTCGATGAACTATCGATCAGTCGTCGTGTTTGGCCGCGCGGCTGTAATTGAGGCGCGCGAAGAAAAGCTGAGAGCATTGCTCGCTTTATCCGAGCACATCGTTCCTCGCCGTTGGAACGACGTGCGCGACCCGAACGAGAGCGAGCTAATGCAAACCACGGTGTTGTCTCTGCCGCTTGATGAAGCTTCAGCAAAGATTCGATCCGGCCCGCCCCTCGATGATGAAGAAGATTATGAGTTGCCGGTTTGGGCGGGGGTGGTTCCCTTGCAAATGATTGCCGGACCGCCTATTCCCGATCCGCGCCTGCCCCCGGGCACAGAGCCGCCAACTTATGCGACCCAGTATGAGCGCGGCAAAACCTGAAGGGTGTCAGGAATTATGCGAGTTCTTTTAGTGGTGTTCGGTATGCTGATAATCTCGGCGCTGGCCGGAGCGCGCCCCTCTTACCCACCCATTGAGATAAGCGCCGTTACCATTATCGACGGCACTCGGACGCTGCCTTTGAAAGACATTGCGCCCAGCAGCCGATCGCGGTTTGGCGTGCCTCTCAGCAAGCAATATTTCATCTTCAACGGAAAGAATGCCGCAGTCCGCACCGCAAACAGGACGCCCGTTTTTGAATTCATCGCCGGCGCGGGGACAAACGTTTCTTCGAACGTCTATTTGTTTCGTTTTGATGTGCGGGCTGACCGCAGGGAAATCAGAGTAGCCAAGGGCAGCGGCGGCCTGGCGGAACTGAGGATTCCCAAAGATCACCTTGTTCCGGTCAGCGTTAAGGACGTTGGTGACGGACCAAACTCTACCAGACGCTATCGACTAACTGCGGATATGCCGCTTCGACCGGGCGAATATTGCCTGGCGCAGGGCATCACTGCTTTCTATGATTTTGGAGTGGATTAGACGGCCGCGAGACCTCTGCATGATCGGGAGCGGCGCTCCGCGCCAGCAGAATCTCAGCATTCCTTTGCTTCAAGTATTGGTCGACAGGCGCCATTTTCGAATATTTATCCGACTGTGCCGCCGCCTTCGGCACCAGGAAACCGATGCTGATTACCAGCACCAGGGCCATGACAGTGATCACTCTTTCCATCGTGGCCGCCCTCATCGCGAGGTATCCTTTCGCCGTCTGCTGCTCGCTCTCCTTCATCATTTCGCTCAAATCCACGACCGGCCGTATCTCAATCGGTCCAAGTCCATACTTAAAGCCTGGAAGCTGTGAGACAAGCTGAATGGCGTGATTGAGGTCTCGCGCCTCAAGGATCTGAATGCCGCCGAGCTGTTCCTTGGTTTCCGCATAGGGGCCGTCAGTCGTCGCGACTTTGCCGTTTTTCCAGTACAGGGTCACGGCGGTCTCCGGAGGCTGAAGAGGTACTTCGGCAACCAGATGTCCGTTGGCGCGCAGATGGTCGTTGTGCTCAAAGCATTCGTCGAGCACTGCGTGTCGCTCGTCCTCGGTCATCCCTTCGAATGTTCCTGGCTCGATGTATCCCAAACAGATGTATTTCATTGTTCTTCTTCTCATCGGTGGGAGCCAGCAGCACAGGTGTCGCAGATTTTTCTGTCACTGTTTCAAGTAACGAAGCGCAACACATCCTGATTCAAAAATCTTTGAGTCAACAAGTTTTACTTGCAATTTCTCCGGCAGGCTGACACCTTCCAACAACCGTCTCCCTTCTCCCGCAACGATTGGCTCAACGACAAAACGATATTCATCCACCAGGCCAAGCTCTATAAGTTGTGAAGGAATATCTACACCACCGACCAAAATATTTTTGCCTTGTTCTTGTTTCAGTTTAAGTATTTCGTCGCGAAGGTTCGTACGAACAATTCTCGTATTTTTGTCTTCAGCGCTGTCTAATGATCGTGAAAAAACAATTTTGTTGATGGAGTCAAATGTTCGAGCAAATTCGTTCGATGCTTTTGTCATCGACTGGTTTTTTGCGACTTCAGGCCAAAAAGGAACCATCAATTGATAGGTTATACGCCCAAAGACGAGCAGGTCAACCTCTCGCAGGAGGTGCGTAAAATATTCATGTGTCTCGTCATCAGCAACTTGCTTTGGTGTGGTCGACGCAGCCGTCCAGGGTAATGTTGATTGCGAAGATTAGCTTTCTCATTTGTCCTGACCCTAGCGCAACCCAAAGGGTTGCAAGAAAGTAGCCAGTGGTCGGAGTCCGCGGAGACCACCGGAAACGTCGTGTGTCATGACCGCACCCCGAAGGGGTGCCAGACGTCACAATAGATACTTCTCGTCAAATTCAATATCTGCGGATGATTCTTACTCGAAGGAACTCAGTCATGAGAAAAATTACCCGTACTTGAACACATTACCCTTGATGGTGTCATACAAGCAGGGGGCGGGCCCAGATTGGGAAATACGCTAATTGTGCTTGCTTCTTAATCTGTGTAATCTGCGTAATCTGCGGATGGCTTCCGGGTGTACCCTCGCGCACGAACAAATTATTTCATCAGCCCACCTTTTCATTCTGAGCCTCAACCCCATATCGTATTGCCGCTTCAAGTATATCAATGTTTATATCTTTTAGAGTTTTGAACCTAATGCAATATCCGGTCACGCTTGCCTTGCCGAGTTTTTTTCCATATGTCTGGGCTAAGTATTTCTTATCTTTGATACCAAGGATATAGACAGAGATTCCGGTTTTGTTTGCGCTCAAACCAATTTGATAAAACTCTCTGGTTGTTCCATCAGCATATTTTATGGTGTGAAGTCCATATCCTATATTAGGATTAGAAACAGTTTTATTTTCACTGTTTTTACCATCCAAGAACCATAATTTACATGCTGGCATTACTTGCAGAATGATGCGGTGCAACGCTTGCATGTCGCTGCGTTTTGGTTCAGGTTGGCTGCTAATATACTTTTTGATTTGTTCTTGTACGTTCATATAAAATTAGTTTCTCATTTATTGCTTTGCGGCTTTGCATCGAGAAAGTCGTTCACCATCGGGACGATGACGTGCCATGCGCTCCATCAGCGTGACGTGTGTCGTGTCGGGCAATATGGCCAATCTCGATTCTGAGCGCGGCCGCATGTCGCCGAGAATCTCGCCGCCCTTCAGGCGGAACATTTCGGCGATGTGGTCGAGCCGTACGCCGTCGGCATCGCCGTGGATGAAAAACATCGGCGCTTTGGTGGCCTTGAGCTTGTCGGCACCGAGGTCGTCCGGTTTCGCATCCGCCGCGAGGAGGTGCTTGACGAAATTCGGGAATTCGTTCGGCGTCGGGCTCAGCTTCTTGTATTCGGTTTCGATGGGCGAGCCTTTGAAGGCTTCGCCGTGAGTTGCGGGAACGCGTCGAGTCGCTTCCTTGACCCAGCCGTCGTGGCGGAACACGGACGAAATGCTGACGACCTTGCGCACTTTTTCCGGATGGCGGATCGCACACTGCATCGCGACGCCGCCGCCCATGCTGTAACCGATGATGTCCGCGCTTGGGATCTTGAGATAATCGAGCAGCGCCGCCACATCGTCGGCGAGGTTTTCAGAGCTGATATCGCGGTCGATGTCGGCCGTGCGCCCGTGGCCCTGCATTTCGACGGCAATCACTTTCCGCGTTTTGGAAAGTTCGCCGATCCACCCGGTCCAGTTGTTGGTGATGGTCATGAACGCGCCGTGCAGCAACACCACAGGATCGCCGCTGCCGTGGATTTCGTAGTACATTTTGAGTCCGTTGACCGGCGCGTAGCCCGTCGTTGGTTTTTGCTGCGCCGATACGACCGCCGACAGGAGCATTGTCATAAGCATCGAAACGAAAAAAGCTGTTGTCTTCATACTTGAATCCTCCTGGTCATTTTGGGATCTTGCCTCCAATGTGACCAACTATAAAGCGTTGGTGAAACCTTGCGAATTCCGAAGTCGCGGCGACCAGACTATTCCGTTGCTCCGTTCGGGTCCGGGAAGAATAGAAGTTCGCGCACCTCGCCCACCGCATCGCAGGCGATGGCGCCCTTGCGCGCCCACGCGAGTGCCTCGTCCATATCGGCGCATTCCAGTATCCAGAATCCGCCCATGTGCTCCTTGGTCTCGGTGTACGGCCCGTCGGTGACGAGCACCGTGCCGTCGGACTGCTTCCGCACCGTCTTGGCGTTGGCGGCCGGGGAAATGCCGCAGGCGAACTTCCTCACGCCGGCAGCAATCATTTCGCGGTTGAGCGCGTGGATCTCCTCGATCATCGCTTCGGTTACGGTGGACGGGTCGAAGTCGTCGGGGAGGTAGTTAGCAACCAGATACTGTGGCATGACTTTTCTTTTCTCCTGTAACGGTCTTTATTTTTTAGTCTTTGGGCGGGCCGTTTGCCCTGCCTTCACCATATAGTCGAACGGCCGGACGGAATTCGACAAATCGTCGAAGAAATTTTTCTTCTTGATCACTTAACCAGCTGCGAAGCAGCGGCAAGAGCTAAACCCAAGGCGAGGCCTTGCGAGGGGAACTATATTGTTGACTCACCTCAGCGCAACCCGAAGGGTTGCAAAGAAAGTAGCCGGTGGTCGGAGTCCGCGGAGACCACCGGGAACGCGATATTAATTGGGTCGCCCCGAGAATAAAGATCGCAGTAGTTAACGCGCAGTACTTGATGATTCGCAAAGCTCGCACTGAATGCTGGCGAAAGACCTCATCTCGTCTGGCATACCCTAAGATCTTGAATCCCTGGTAAAGGGCGACAAAAAATGGGACGAAGACCAGGTATATATACGCCAAAAATGGGTCCTTGAAATATATCTCAAAAAGCGTGGCGTTCACGTTCCTGCCCTCGAGGTGGGGTTCCCAGAGCAGCAAGGCAAGAACGCCTACGCCTACAAGTGCAAGGCGAGGCTTTGCGAGGGGAACTATATAGTTGGCTCACCTCAGCGCAACCCGAAGGGTTGCAAGAAAGTAGCCGGTGGTCGGAGTCCGCGGACTCCGACCACCGGACCTGATGATGAAGCGAATCGCACCCCGGAGGGGTGCCAGATCTACGCAATGAATATCCTTGTAGGTTGAAAATCAGGATTCGTAGGGAATAGCGACCAGTGGTCTTGCACCCCTCCCGGGGTGCGGTCATGACAAACGACTTTTCCGGTGGTCTCCGCGGACTCCGACCACCGGCTACTTTCTTTGCAACCCCTTCGGGGTGCGGTCATGACGAACGACTTTTCCGGTGGTCTCCGCGGACTCCGACCACCGGCTACTTTCTTGCAACCCTTCGGGTTGCTGTTCGATAATTCATTTACACAACCTGACCGGCGGCGAAAGCCGAGGCCCAGGCCCACTGAAAGTTGTAGCCACCCAGTTGGCCCGTCACATCCACCACTTCGCCGATAAAGTAGAGCCCGGGAACGCGCCTGGCTTCCATTGTTTGTGACGAGAGTTCCGCGGTAGAGACGCCTCCGACTGTCACTTCAGCTTTTCGGAAACCTTCCGTTCCGGCCGGCGTCAGCTGGAGCCTGTGAATGTTATCCGCAATTTTCTGAAGTTCCTTGCCGTTGTACTGTTGCAGCGGCCGCGACGCTCCGTAAAGATCGCACCAGGCCTGCGCAAACCGTCGCGGCAAGTAACGTGATAAGAGATTGACCAGCTCAATCCGGGAGCTGTGTCCTACTGTCTTCGTCGCGCCTGGTGCTGAACTTGGGGCAGAACCTGGTGCTAAATCGCACTCGATTATTCTTGCCGCCGAAATGACCTCCATTACGTCTTCATCGGGTAACAGGTTGATTGAGATCGACTCGCCGGGGCGCCAGTAGTTTGAAACTTGCAGTATCGCCGGCCCACTCAAGCCGCGATGTGTAATCAAAATGTTTTCCCGAAACGGTTGCGACTCGGGACAAGTGACCAGGGCGTCAATCGAAACTCCGCTTAACGCCGCCAACTGCTTCTGAATCTGTGCCGGTAGCGTTAAAGGCACCAGGCCGGCGCGTGTTTCTTCAATGCGCAGCCCAAATTGTCGCGCAATGCGATAACCAAAGTCGGTCGCTCCCAGCGGGGCGATAGATAACCCGCCAGTGGCAATCACCACGGAAGAGGAGTGGAAAGTGCCTTGATTGGTTTGCAGCATGAACGAGCGCTCTGCAGAAGGTTCGTGGCGGTCCACCTGACGGACTTCGCAGCCGCAGCGAATCTCCACGGCAGCGTCGTGACACTCCCGGAGCAGCATGTCGATGATCTGTTGCGAGCTGCCGTCACAGAAGAGTTGGCCCAGCTTCTTCTCGTGATAAGCGATGCCGTGTTTTTCAACCAGTGAAATAAAGTCCGCGGGTGTGTAGCGGGCGAGCGCTGACTTGCAGAAGTGTGGGTTCCGGGAAACGAAGTTATCGGCGCTGACCGAGGTATTGGTGAAGTTGCAACGCCCGCCGCCGGAGATGGCAATCTTTTTGCCGACCCGGTCGGTGTGTTCAATTACTAAGACTCTACGCCCGCGTTTGCCCGCCTCGATTGCGCAAAAAAGACCCGCCGCCCCGGCGCCTATGACAATGACGTCCCACTCCTGCATAAAAGACGGCCCAAGAATTGGGCCAGGCTTGCGATCTTGCGATTCTCAAATCGCTACTGGTCGGAACCGAGAGCCGGGATCAGGCCTGCAATTCTGCATTCTCATTCTGCACTGATAAGTTGCTCTTGAATAGAGAAAGATGCGCGGACAGTTACTATAAAGGTTTGCGTGGGACCTAATTTGCGAATTGCAGGCCTGACATCATTTCGATATTGTAGTCGAGAGCCGGCATCCTGCACGCACGATTGCTTATGGGCTTGAGAGGAACGAACGACTCTGGCTATCATTGATATCATCAGGAAGAAGGTTCGCGACGGTGAATACGAGTTTGCGATTCCACACTTTTTTGAAGAGATGGCCAACGACGATCTAACCTTCCCAGATATCGAACACGTAATCGCCACCGGCCGAATCCGCCGACGGTTTACACGCGATCTGCGGGGCGCTCGATATGAGATAGTTGGAGCAACTACTGACGAGCGCGAAGCGGCGATAATCTGTCGAATCAAAGAAACCGGAAAGCTGCTTTTCATAACCACGTACACGTTGGAATAAACCATGAACAATAGTAAGAAGCAAAAATACAACTACGGTAAATGCCATGTCTGCGGCGAGCAAATGCAAGAGCGGAAGGTCAATCAAGACTTCTGGGTGAAGGGCAAACTCGTGGTTATTGAGTCTGTCCCTGCCGGTGTTTGCGTGCAATGCGGCGAGCGCGTGGTTAAGGCCGACGTTGGGCGACAACTCATAAGTCTTATCGGAAACCTCAACCGCGTGTCGAGGCGAAAGACTATCACTGTGCCCGTGATCAAATATGCGAAGCAAGCCGCATAGAGTCCGCCCTTGGGCTTTTTCTCTTTTCGCTTTCCGCTTACCTCTTTGCTCTTTCCGTTCGCCTCATCGAATCCGCCGGCTATTGAATCCGTCCCCTTCGCGGACGTTGGCGATGCTACTGACTCCGGGTCTTCCGAGTCTCCAGCCTTCGCAGAAGTGATGGAACCTCGAGTAACAAAGCGAGTCGCACCGAGCAGTACGTTGTTCAAGGTATCAATTCAAAGTACTCGTCTGGCGCGTTTGAGCCCCCCAATTTAGCCGCTATTGGCGATAACTCTGAGCGTACCTGCGGCCAGTGTCTTATGAGTCGATTAATGTGAATGGCGTACTCACGCGATCCATGCGACAAGGCATCGCGGATCCCCGGAGCCTTGGGTGGCGCATGTGCGATCGAACGAAGCGCAAGATCTACTTCATCGGTTGCCAGTGGCAGCAGGTCGAGCACCCCGCGGGTTAACGGCAGGCCGCCGAGTATGTAAGTCGCAGCTGGAAGACAAAAATACGAGCGCATCAACGCCGGAGGATGTGACATTCGTGCAAAGTCATTGGAACTGCATCCAATTTCGTCCATAAAACGAAAGAACACGCCAGTGGCAAAGAGCCAAGCTCCTAACCTATTTTCCGGGACACTCAGCAAATCTGTTAGTTCAGGGGGTATCCGCCAATGATCGTTACTCTTATCCATTGTGATCTTTAACGACCATCGAGTCGCCGCGGCATCGGCATCTACCTCGAGAACTTGTTCGTCTAACGCTTCTTCCGCCGAGAGTTCATCCATCCGGTATTCGGACATCAAGTTCCAGCCACGACTAAGACTCCAATCTAGGTGCCCACCCTCAATGTGCTGATATTCATGAGCAAACATGAATTCGAATGCGATTTGAGTCAGGAAGTCGGCGTAAGCTTCACGGATCGGGTCTGTCGGGATGACGATCAACCCAAGAGGATCGTGAGACGTCGTTGGCAAGCCGTCAGCAGAGGTAAGAATAGCATCAAGCAGTTCTGGCTTTGGTTGGGATCCGGGCTCGCCAATCTGTAGCAGGACATCTTGGCTTGCCATGATTCGTAGGTAAAGATCGTTCAGGATCAACACCGTTCCGAATGGCACGCCCACGAAATACTGGTTTTTGTGAGGGAATGCGAAAGCGTTAAATTCAGGCGATTCAGCGAAACACATCTCTATTTTTAGACGTGTCTCAGGTGAGCGGATTTGGGCAATAGACTGAATATGGGATTCGAATCGGCTTCGATGATGAAGATAGAGCCGGTTGAATGGTCTCTTAACTCGCGACTCATCGAAGAGCCCGCCAAATCCGAACTCCCGAGCACTTTTGTCGAAAATCTCTTGCAGACGGGTCTTCATGGTCGAGTGAATCGGATGTTAGCTCACCTGCCTAACACAACCCAGTCCCCGACAAGCTTTTCCTATCCCAGCTGCCGAATCCGCTCCTGCAGGAATTGCCGCTCCGGTTCCTGTTGGGTCAGCGCCAGAGCTTTCTCATAAGAAGACCGGGCCTCAGATGTTCGGCCGAGCCTGCGGTACATATCTGCGCGGGCTGAATGCGCCAGGTAATAACTTGCCAATTCGCCATGCTCCAACAACGCGTCGATCTGCGTCAGCCCGGCTTCTGGACCATCGCGCATGGCAATGGACGCGGGTTGCCGGGGGGGGGGTAACTCCCCTCCCCGGACACAGGCCTCGGCGCTGCCTCAATGGCTTGGTGCATCGCCTCCTCGGGAGGATCAAAATCACCGAGCAAGCGAACCAGATTTGCCACGCACGGAGCGGGCGCGGCAGGAGACCCTAGCGGACAGTCGCCAACGTCGGTAAACTCATCGATCTGTACCAAGACTGGCGGGAAGGGCGATTGTGGCGGTTCCTATCTTAAAGACGATCTTCGCTATTTTGCTCGTCACCGCGACGGCGGCCTGTCACCTGGCAACCAAGGTTCCGAGCGGCGCGAGCGGTCGCACCTTTTCGTTCGGTGGCACCTCGCGCACGTACGTGCTTTATGCGCCCAAGGTCAAACTGTCGAAGCCTGCGCTGGTGCTGGTGCTGCACGGTCTGTATGGCGATGGAGCAAGCATTGAATTGCGTACGAAGCGCACGTTCGACACGCTCGCCGACCGCGACGGCTTCGTGGTTGCATACCCTGACGCGTTAGCAGGAGAGTGGAACACGGGCCATCCAAGCGAACCCGCAAAAACTGACGACGTCGGTTTTCTCTCGACGCTCATCGATACGCTTGCGGCCGAATTCGACATTGACCAGAAACGCGTCTACGTGACGGGACTATCGAAAGGCGCGGCCATGACCTATCGACTCGCGTGCGAGCGGCCGAACAAGATCAGCGCCATCGCTCCGGTCGCAGGCGGTCTCGCCAAGGACCTCATGCAGAGTTGCGCCGACACGTCTCGTGGGCCCATTCCGCTTCTGGTAATGCATGGGACCGGCGACCCTATCGTGCCATTCGACAGCGGCGAGCTTGAAGGCAACGTTCAGTATTGGATCCGGCGGAACGGTTGCACGTTAACCCCGGTGGTGACACGCCTGCCAGACGTCGACCCCACCGATGGCGCGCGCACTCGCGTCGAAAGCTACGGTAACTGCAAGGATGGTGCGGATGTCGCGCTGTACGCGATCGAGGGCGGCGGCCACCACTGGCCAGGCGGTGATCAGCCGCTGAGACTGGGCATGGGCAACTTGAGCCGCGACTTTGACGCGGGCGTCGTCATCTGGGATTTCTTCGAGCAGCATCCTATGCCTTGAGATGAGCGAAGGACTTTTCTTATCCCAACTGCCGAATCCGCTCCTGCAGGAATTGCCGCTCCGGTTCCTGTTGGGTCAGCGCCAGAGCTTTCTCATATGAGGACCGGGCCTCAGATGTCTTGCCGAGCCTGCGGTACATATCTGCACGGGCTGAATGCGCCAGGGTAATAATTTGCTAATTCGCCATGTGACAACAACGCGTCGATATGCGTCAGACCGGCCTCTGGACCATCGCGCATTGCAATGGCCACGGCACGATTGAGCTGCACCACCGGCGAAGGCTGAATTCGTAGCAATCGGTCGGAATCAAGATCGGGGGCCAAGCTTATGATTTGCGATTCTGAGGTCCGCAGGGCCGTCATGCAATAGCCACGACCGTCAGGTCGTGGTTGCGGAAGTTGAAAAGATTTGTCGAGGTCCGAAGGACAGGCAGGAATCATGTCGGCCCTTCGGGCCTCACCTGCTTGTTGGGTGACTCTAGCCCCGACCTGACGGTCGGGGCTATTACATTCCGGCGCTTCGCGCCTCGTGAACCTGCGGATACCTTCCTGATGCAACCGTATCGGACGCGAGGCCGACTAGCGAGGCGATCAGTTCGCAGATGCGGAATCGGAATCAAAGAGTCTTTAGGAATGCGATGAGCGCTTTGCGGTCTTCATCTCTAAGCTGCAGGCCATACTCATGTCCCGGCACCGCACGGGTCTTTACTCCAGCCCCGCGAAATCCTGTCGGTACATAGTCGTCTTTGAGTCGTCGTGGATCGAACCAATCTTCAAGCGTGGCGACTGAGCCGTTATGCTCAAATGGCCCGCGGTACCAGAGACCTTTCAAGGAAGGCACCTTGTAGAAACCCGTCCCTCTCCGGGTCTTAAGCGTGAGGCTTGGATCGGTATCAAACAAGTTATCCAGAACTGCGTACTTCCGGAAATACTCCTTGGGGAAGTCGAATCCGGCCACCGGCTCCAGACTGTTGTTTGCGTAAAGTGGCGGCGTATGACAGGAATCGCAGCCCTCACTGAAGAAAACCTTGCGCCCGCGCGCGGCGAGGGCATCGAACTTGTTCGGATTCGGCGGCGGCTTCAGTGAATAGATGTAAAGCGCCAACGCGTAGAGTTGGGCATCGCTATATCGACTCTGCGTCGATGGCTCGGGCAAAGGCTCCCGAGGCCTGAACTTGCCATAGAGACTGAGCAGGTCAGCGCCTTGATTGATCGCCGCATAGCGCATCAGATCGCCAATGTTCCGCTGTTGCAGCAGGCCCGTGCTATCCAGATAGCGCCGTTCCTTAACCCCGATCAGATCCGGTATGGCGGCGGGATAAAAGATGCTGGTTCCCTGGCGAGCGCATGAACCGGGAGAGATCGCCTCGAGGGCGGAGAGAATTTCGTCCAACGACAGGCGATCGTATTGGACCTTCGGATCATCGCTTACCCACGGCGCGGCATAGTCTCGCCGCATGTCAGTTCGCAGTTCCGCGAGCAGCTTATCAACGTCTTTGGTCTGGCTTGCTTCGATGCGCGTCTCATAGCCAAAGGCGCGATCATCCGGGAAATTCCCCTGCGCTCCTTTGATCGTACTGCCATCGGCCATCACCCGCGTATGACACGCAGCACAGGAAAGAATGCCCAGTTCAACTTTGCTTTTCTGTCGCACCACGTAACGCAGGAAGGGCATCACGCCTTCCTTTGTCAGCGGCACATGGTTTTTGTCATACCAGGCTCGCCCGCGAGTCTCGGAATACAAGGTGCCGTCAGACACGAACTCGATGGGCGCATCAAAGACCAACTCGCCCGCTTTGATCCAGTCCGCTGTTGTCCGTAAGCGGGACTCGTCAAAAACTATTTCCGGCTCTTTGAGCTTGAGAGATTCCCAGTACCCTACGGGTTCTCTGTCCGGATAGTAGACCGGGTAACTCTTATAAATGGGCCGCACGGGCATACGGTAGTAGTAGTCCGCCGAGACTTGTTTCGGAGACATGGCCCGATTTGCCAGAGGAATCTGTTGAGACTGTAAGGCCCGCTCATCCCACGTTCTTGGAATACGAGTTAAGGGTTTCTTCCCATGGCTCTGGCCCGCACCAGGATTGGAAGCTAGCAGGCTGAAGCTCGCAATCGAAACAACAAATAAGAGTCTGGTTAGCGCGCGTGCGACTCGTACTCGCCGCGAGGACGTTTGCACGCACAGGCTCAAACAGGTTTTCTTTGTTTGGATCATCGTTGGCGGCCTCCTCACATCTGCCAGGAAGAATACTGTGACGGGCGGGGACGCGCATATTGATAACATCATCCAATGTAAAAGTGAACATACAGGCCGAGCATCCTGAGCAGCTTCTGGTGGCCCTCAGAACGCTTGGCCGCAGAACCTGAAAAAATCGATTCTCCGGGTCAGGCCTTCGATTCCGCGATCTTGCTTCAACGTTGAACCTTACCGCCATTCAATAGCCCCGACCGTGAGGTCGTGGTGAGGGATTAAGGAGGGATTAAGAATGATGGAAGAGGTCCGAAGGACGGGCATGATGCTCGCAGACTCGCCTTGGGCTTAGCTCTGTGCGCTGCTTCGCTGCTCAGTCTCCTTATTTCAACTGCCGAATCCGCTCTTGCAGGAACTGCCGCTCTGGTTCCTGTTGGGTTAGCGCCAGAGCTTTCTCATAAGACGACCGGGCCTCAGCGGTCCTGCCAAGCCTGCGGTACATATCTGCACGGGCTGAATGCGCCAGGTAATAATTTGCCAAGTCGCCATGTTCCAACAACGCGTCGATGTGCGTCAGACCGGCCGCCGGACCATCACGCATAGCAATTGCCACGGCACGATTGAGCTGTACTACGGGCGAAGGGTGAATTCGAACTAACTCGTCGTAAAGCGCAACAATCTGCCGCCAGTCGGTCGCGGCGGTCGATTCCGCTTCCGCATGAACGGCCGCGATCGCAGCCTGCAGTGTGTAAGAGCCGAAGCGTTGGGACTTCAGGGCTTCCTCGAGCAAGGCCAACCCTTCGACGATCTGCTCTCGGGTCCAGAGCGAGCGATCCTGGTGCTCCAGCAAAATCAGCTCTCCGGTTGGAGAGGTTCGCGCGGCGCGACGTGATTCCTGTAGCAACATCAGGGAAAGCAGTCCAATCACTTCCGGCTCTGGCTGGAGTTCGGTCAGCAGACGGCCCAGTCGAATCGCTTCGCCGGTTAGTTCGGCCCGCGTTACTTCCGTTCCCGCCGCAGCGGAATAACCCTCGTTAAAGACGAGATATATAACGTGGAGCACGGCACCCAGTCGCTCCGGCAAATCCTGCGGGCTTGGCACTTCGTACGGAATCGGTGTCTCGCGAATCTTTGCCTTGGCGCGCACAATGCGCTGCGCCAACGTACGCGGAGTGATGAGGAAGGCTTTGGCGATCTCTTCGGTGGTCAGCCCGCAGACCTCACGCAAGGTAAGCGCAACGCGCGCTTCCGGCGCTAGCGATGGATGACAGCACGTAAAAATCAGGCGCAGGCGATCATCGTCAAGGCTATCCTCAAGGCTGGCCTCTTCATTGGAGCGTTTGGAACTGGCGGAATTGGCCACCGAACTCAATTGCGCTTCGAGGTGTCGCGCGAGTTCGTCCTGAGACGCATCAAATCTTGCCCGTCGACGCAGAGTATCAATGGCTTTGAAGCGGGCGGTAGAAATCAACCATGGTCGCGGGTTGCCGGGCACTCCACTCCTCGGCCACAGGCTCAGCGCAGCCGCAAAGGCTTCGTGCATCGCCTCCTCGGCCAGATCGAAATCACCGAGCAAGCGGATCAGAGTTGCCAGGATTCGTCCCGAATCGACGCGATAGAGTGAGTCGAGCAATTCGCGTATCTGCTCATGTTTCGACTCGGGGGAACGCTCGGACATGACCTCGGACATAATGGGACCGTAGCAAACCAGCAACCCCGAATCAATTTGGCAACATGTATTTGGCAAACGGGGATCGATTTTGCCCAAGAAGTCGTTTTATCAGTCCGCAAAGCGGACGAATGATAATAGCCCAGCAGTTCACTGCTGGGGAAAAGAGCCGAAAGGTGATTAGTCCGTGAAGCGGACGGCTGAAAAATAACGGTCAGATACTCTAATCCTTTTTCAGCCGTCCGCTTCACGGACTTCGCCTCGAACGCCGGCCAATCCCAGCGATAAATCGCTGGGCTATTTTCAATCGTCCGCTAAACGCGGACTCAGGCAACACGACTTTTTGGGCAAAGCCCGGCAGATCGATGCAAAGTGCAGGTCGTGACTGATCATCGAAGTAAATTGTGCGCACGTTGGCACGCTGGCGGGAATCAACCGCATCAGATCGGAAGCAAACCAGAGTCCGATTCCACACTTTCGGCTCTACGATCTTCGTCATACATGGGCGACTCGCGGGGCCATGGCCGGGATCGACCTGGTTACGCTCGCCGCGATGCTGGGACATTCGCGAATACAGATGGTCCTGCGCTATGCGCACCCAACCGGAGAGCATCAATTTGCCGCGATGGTTTTCCGGATGGCGAAGCAGTGAGGGGACGCCAAACCTTAAGTCTGCAAGGCCGTTCGATCCTTGAATGACCTGTGTGTGTGTGTTGACAGTGTTTGCGGTCGGTGATATACCCGCCGCCTCGTTCCAAGAAATAGGAACCCCGCAAATCAGGGTCTCGATATTATTCCAGTTTCAACTGATGCACGAACCGACGTGTTGCGGTGCTTAAAGCGATCATGCAAATCGGCTCAGTTGTGAAACGCAGACCGAACACAGAACGAGAAAAAGTATGAAACCTACAGTAGTCAATCGCATTGCCTTCATTACCTTGGCTGTGAGTGTGATCTTGCTCTTGGGGCTCTCCCAGGGGCGTGCGCAGACACCGGCCTCGCCCAAAACCAGCCCGACAACAGAACCGACTAAGGAGCAAAGAGAGGCGATAGAGAAGGTCATTCGCGAGTACTTGCTCAGCCATCCGTCCGTCATACGCGACGCAATGCAGGCATTGCAGGTCCAGGAAGAAAAAGAAAAGCAGGAACGCGCCGCAAATAGCCTGAAGACTCTAGGATCGGACATCTATTCGGATCCCGACTCGCCGGTCGCGGGTAATCCGAAAGGCGATGTTACGATTGTTGTGTTCTTTGACTATAACTGTGGGTACTGCAGATCGACATTGCCTGGGCTGCAAACTCTGTTGTCAAAAGACCAATCGATTAGGCTTGTTTACAAAGAATTCCCGATCCTCGGCCCCCAGTCTCGGGTTGCCGCGCAGGCAGCACTCGCGGCTAAGAGGCAAGGAAAGTACGATGCATTTCACCATGGGCTATTAGAGTCTGGCCAGGCAAGTGAAGACGCGATCAAGAGCATCTCAGATCGCCTGCGGCTGAACTACGCGACCCTTCAGAAGGACATGGCCGATCCGAGACTCAATGAAGCCCTCGATCGCAATATCCGTTTAGCGAGTGCCCTCGACATTAACGGAACCCCCGCATTCATCGTTGGTCAACAAGTCATTCCCGGAGCCATTGATATGGACTCTCTGGCAAAGGTTGTGTCGGCGGAGCGTGCCAAGTTCCTTAACGCAAGGACTGCCACGGACAACTCGGCGCCCAGGAAATAAGCCGGAGTCTTCGGACGAAACGAGGCGCGAATCGGTTGCGATCAGAGACGGACATCAAAACTGACAAAAGGAGAAAACGATGAAGCGGAATAGTAATGCGAGGATGAAAAGCGCATACACCGGACGTCAGGTCGCAATTACCTGCGCATTGTTTGTTTTATGTTCTGCTTTGGTTTGTTTTGCAGACGCTTCAACCGCCGCGGCTCAGGGTGCGGCGTCCCCGCAGGCTGCGATATTAAAACCGGCGCCTCCCGCTCAAGCGCTTGATCAGGATACATCCAAACGCCTTGTCGGCATTTCGCCGAGCCTTACCCTCACGCTGAATGGCAACCGCAATGTGGTAGCGAATTTCAGTCAGAATCCGACAATTAATTACAAGATCGCGCTCAGCGCATTCCCAGAGGGTAGTGGTTTCGTCAGTGGCGCCGGAACATTTGCCACGGGCAGCTCGCGGAACGTGACGGCTTCACCGGCCCGCGGGTATACGTTTGCCAACTGGACTGAGAACGGAAACATTGTCAGCACTTCGCCGGGCTATACCTTCACGCTGAGTGGCAACCGCAATCTGGTGGCCAATTTCACACCGATCCAGATTAATTACACAACCAGCGTGGGCGTGTCGCCGAAGGGCAGCGGCGCCGTCAGCGGCGCAGGAACCGACGCTGCCAACGCTTCACGTACCGTTACTGCTACACCCTCCAGCGGCTATGTGTTTACCAATTGGACTGAAAACGGCGCGGTAGTCAGCTCTTTGCCGAGTTACACTTTCACGCTAACGGGCAATCGAAATTTGATCGCTCACTTCACGACTGCGGTCGCTGCAAATCCTACCTCGAAATGCGTCGAGGGAGAAAAAACCGCGCCCGATGGAACCTGCGTAGTCGACGTCAGGTTCTTTGCGCAAGATTCCATAACCCTGGAAGCTGCAAAAAACCTGGCTGCGAAAAACGGGTGGGCTTTAGCCAGAGCGGAGGAAGTACAGGCTGCATGGAACAAAAAAGCTCTGGACATTTTTTCGTATGGCATGCTCGAAGATGGCAGATTCGCCGTGCCTGTCCAGACCGACCACGCTCCTACTTTTAAGGCTGGGGCGAATATCGGTGTAACCGGAGGTAACCAGGGATTCTTCTACATACCCGCTTCCGCTTCCGCTGCCGCTAGACGGGGCGTTGCCAATGCGAGTCCTGCGCCCCCCGATATGATCGATTTAGGCGAGTCGCCGCTTTCGTCGGCCGAAATGAACGAGGTTATGACATGGATCTCCGTAAGAGTGGCCGCTCTTAGAGTCCCCTTCTGCTGGCGGCAGAGTTATGGAAACACAGCCGGCGAGCCGTATACGTGCCGGCCCGGCCTGGAGCGGATCGGCCTACTCTGCTATCCGCCATGCAAGCCTGGTTTTCACCACTCCACTGCTAATCTCTGCACAACCGATTGCCCGGCAGGCTTTACTGATATCGGGGCATTCTGCCAAAAACCCGCTCCTTACGGACGCGGAGCCGGATACGGGGCCTATATTCAATGTTTGCCGCCACCTCCGGGGGGAGGGGCTCGTCGATTTTGCGCTCCGGACCCAAACGCCCGGGCCAAGAACTGTGAAAAAGATAACGGAGCGGGAAATTGCGAAGAGTGGGGACTGTTGTTTTATCCGAAATGTAAGCCCGGATTTCATAACGTGGGCGCGAACATCTGCAGCCCGGATTGCCCGGCGGATTGGGCGGATACCGGGACAGGATGTACAAAGCCTGTTTACGGAGTCGGCGCGGGCGAGGGGCTTGCACTCGGAGTTTGTCGGCCAGGCTTAGAAAAGGACCCGGCCGGTGCGCTTTGCTACCCGACGTGCAAAAAGGACTATCACATGGTCGGCCCCGTTTGCTGGCAAAACTGTCCTGCCCAACAGCCTGCTGATTGCGGCGCGGGATGCGCGACGAAGCAGGGCGACTGTGCCTCAGCAGTGGCGAACATGGTGATAGCGCCCATAGTGGCGGCGATCAGCCTGGCCACGTTTGGCACCGAAGGTGAGATCGCCGCCGGTGCAGCTCATGGGGCGCAATTAGCCACCACGGCCGCAATCGAGGCCGAAAGAATAGCCACAGTGGCGGCCAGGTTGAAACAATCTTACCAAGTCATCAAAGGGGCGCTGGCCGCCGTCAAGGGCAACGTTGCAGAGCTCGTTGGCGGCGCGGAGAATCTAAAGAAGATTCAGGATTTGGCGAAAGCAGGCGGCAAGATCTATACGATTAGCTCCAAGATAACCAAAGAACTCGACCTTTTCTCCAAGGAGTTCGCTGATAATTTCGAAGTCCTGACCAGCAAGGAGATCGCTGCCGAGATTGACAATAGATTCTCCAAGGACGCGGCGTACCAGCTCAAGCGGCAGTGGGGCCTGAGTCATCTCACCTTAATGCTGAACGCCGACGGGTTCGCGACCGCGTCAAACGTCATCGGCATCGCGTCTGCCGCCGACATAACCGGGATCACCGGTGTTGTTGCGGCATATATGCATCCGATTTGTGAGAATAATACGCCGTTCCCGACAGTGCATCCGCTTTACAACCATTGATAGGCCCCAGGCGGCAGCGTGCACGCGTCCCCAGCTCCTTGAGCAGTTGGGGGCGTCCGCTTCGAGCGTACCAGTTCAGCATGTTCGGCTTCCGTTTACTGAACTGGATGCTCTGAAGTGTGCGGGTCGTGCCTAGACCTCAAATCGTCAAAGCCCCCCACAAAAGTCCCCACAGTGAGAATTGTTGGAAAAGATATCGAAAGTCCACCAGCGACGCATTAGCATCCCAATAATATGTGCAAATGCTGTATCTCTTTGACGGCCAATAGATAGTCCACGAATAGTTCTTGACACTCCGGTGATGAGTTACTAAAATCCGCGCTTCGAGCATAACCGAGGCAGTAATAAGCGGCCCCGTCTCACCAAGTCGAGGATCCCGCCCCAACATCCAATCGGGCCGGTGCAAAACTTCCCACGGTGTCACCGCGGCGCTCCTTATTCCAGCAGAATCTTGTTAGACGGTCGGGTGCAACCTCTCTTCCCTCGCAGAAAGAGACCTCAAGATGTCTACTCTCAGATTTCAGTTGTTCGGAAAATTTAGCATCCAGCGAGACGCACAATTGGTGAAAGGTCTTGATGCCAGCAAGGAGCAGGAATTGCTCTGCTACTTATTGGTTCGTCGCGACCGGTGTCATCCCCGTGAAGCGTTGGCAAGTCTGTTGTGGGGTAACACTTCGACCGAAAAGTCGAAAAAGTATCTCCGTCAAGCGCTGTGGCATTTGCAAGCGACTCTGGAAGTGGCGGAGTTCGCGTGCCCGCAGGTCTTGCTGGTTGACCACGATTGGGTACAGCTCAACTTGCAGAGCGAGCTGTGGCTCGATTTGGCGCTGTTTGAGCGAGCGTCCGCGACTACGGAGGGCGTGACCGGCAGGCAACTTGATAGTTCCGGAGCTCAGATCCTGAAGGAAGCTGTTGAGCTTTACAAGGGGGATCTCCTCGACGGTTGGTATCAGGACTGGTGCCTCTTTGAACGCGAGCGGCTACAGAACATATACCTTTCGATGCTCGACAAGCTGATGACTTATTCAGAGGAGCACCGCGAATACGAGGCGGGCCAGATCTACGGCTCCACGATTCTCCGTTACGATCGCGCGCGCGAGCGCACGCACCGGCAGTTAATGCACTTACAATATATGGCTGGCGATCGGACAGGCGCGCTCCGCCAGTATGAACGTTGTGTCACGGCCCTCGACGAAGAGTTGGGCGTGAAACCGGAAAGACGCACGCTCAAACTTTACGAACAGATTCGCGCTGATCGAGTTGATGATGCTGATTCCCTTGGGGGCCGGTCTGTCTTCGGGCCGACTGCGTCGTTGGCTGAAGTCCTGGGCCGGCTTAAACGACTCCATTTGGTTTTATCGGCCGCGCAGAAGAGTGTTGGGCGAGACATTAGAGCCGTTGAAGAAGGATTGAAGACTAGTAAGCAGTAACCGATACTCACTGAAAGACATGGTGGGGCAAGAGAACCTCTCACAATGGCCCGCCATTGTTCTTTAGCCACAGCGCATCCCACGTTTTAATCTCTCTCGCAAGAATTGGTTCCAAACATTTAAAAGAACTAGACGGCATCGCAGACGGATGGAAGACGCTGCGACAGCACGCGATCTGCTAAAAACGCCGCGCATCGTTAGTACCAGTCCAGAGGAGAGCGGTGAGCGAGCACCACTCCGGTGAAAGCGAAGGCCAATTCTGCGGTTTGTCCTCACGAGGAAGAGCATGGACACACCCGAGTCGACGTTGCATTCGTTCATCGTCAAGCTGTGGCTGGAGGACGCCGGCGACGAAGGAGGAACCGTAATTTGGCATGGTCATGTTACCCATGTGCCGAGCGGCGAGCGGCGCTATCTGCGAGACCTCGACAGTATTTTGAGTTTCGTGAAGTCCTACATTGCGGTTAATGGTGCTGACGCCGTGCAGGACCGGACGCTCCGCGGTTGGCTAAGGTCGTGGATGCGCAGGAAGTCTTGAGCCGGGAATCCATGATCGAGTTTTCGCCAACACAGGAGGACACCGGGACCGGCTTCCCTGAGATACAAGTCAGGTTGATTCCATCTTCACTGAAAGATTTTTTTCAAAGCTTTCAAGAATAGGACGCTTCCACAGACGCACGGCAGACGTTACGACAGCACAATCTCTGTTATTAGGGCGGGGCATCCAGCGTTCACGCGGGCTGAACGTGATGACAAAGAGATTCTTGGTTCATCGCTAGACATTGTGAGGAGCAAAAAGTGGGGGCTTGGAAGGCGGTCCAGGACTTTCTCTCGATTCTCAAACTCGTCCCGGCGAGTGTACCCGTCGACCACATCGGCCTTGGGCTTCCCATCCAAGAAGCAGATCTTCCAGCCTTGGTGGTTGCTATTAGCGAGGTAAAAGAAATGTCCACCGGTCTCGGTGGGTTGGTGAGCCTGGAAAAAATAGCAGCGGATCAATGGAAAGAAACGCGAGGCAGTAGATCCTCAGGCTTGATGAGGATCGAAATATGGGATTCGACGGCGGAAAAGATTATGGAGTTAACCAATGCCGTCGTTGCACACCTCGATGCTTCGGAAGCGCAGGTGAAGAGCGCGGGCTTTTTGAAATTCACTACTCAAGAAGTGCGACCGATTGAAGAAGTAAAGCTCGGCGTCAGCGAGTCGAAAGCTCTAAGGACGGCAATTGGAATTTCGATAGTCTACGAAGAGATCAAGAGCAGCACGACAGAGCCGGGGGGAATCATTAAAGAGATAAACGTGGGTATCCACGACCAATTCGACGAGTCGATGAGTATCCATAAGTAATCAACCTGAAAGAAGGGAAGAGGAGGAAACATCGTGGCAGAAGCAATCACCGAGATGATTATTCCGGGAACTTATATCGAGGTCCGCGCAGAGGGGCTTATTGGCGTTTCCGGTATTGCGACGGGAAATGTGGGAATCGCCGGCACAGCTAACAAAGGGCCATTAGATAAAGCGATCGTGCTTTCCTCTTTCTCTGAGGCTAAAGAAACCTTCGGCAATTACGACGGGTGGGTAGATGGCAAGCAGAACGAACTGACATTGGTCAGGGCGCTGCAGCAGATTTTTAATAATGGCGGATCGACGGTTTACGCGGTGAGAGTTGGAGCCGGGGCTGCTGCCGCGGCGATAGAGCTAAGCGATGCGACCGGACCAGTCGTGACGGTGACCGGAGCAACTCCAGGCACCTGGGCCAACGAAATTACCGTAGAAGTGAAAGAAGCCGCGTCCGCGGGTTTTGTCGAGAAGGAAACACCGACCGTTGTAGGCACCGAACTGCGACTCTCACACCCGCAGATTGCTGCTTCGGCGAGGAACGTCGTCAGAATTAAGAGCGCGACCGGCAAAACCACGCGCCTCAACTTATCGGCGGACACCGGCACACCCGGCGCCGGCAAGGTTTTCGTCAATACGACGACGGGGGCCTTGACCTTTCCGACCGGTCTTCCTGCCGCGGGCGATACTGTCGTCGCATCTTATGAAGTAGGGACACCTTCCACCCGAGAGATTGAGATCGTCTATAAGAACCTCAAAGAGACTTACGCCGTGGTTGACGCAACGGACATGGTGCGCGACATCAATAGCTCCTCCAATCTGGTGACGGTCATTGCTGCGGGTGCGGGGGCGAGAGTGCCGCAGGAAAGCCCCGCGGCGGCGCTGACGGGCGGGTCGGACGGTGAGGGTGCCACTGGCACCGAGTACAGTGCAGGTCTTGCTGTTTTGGATAGCGAGCCGGTGAACATTGTCGTGTTGGCGGGGCAGAATCTTTCGGCCGGTGGCGCCGAGCTGCTCGCTCATGTCGAGACCGCTGAAAATAACGGCCGGGATCGCATCGCGGTGAGCGGCGCAGATTCGGATGGGATGGCGGAAGTCGCAGCCCAGGCAGGCACGGTCGCCGACGACCGGTTGATTCTGGTGGCGCCGGGTATACAGGCACAAGACCTGGCGCTCGGCGTAGTAGTGGATTTGCCAGCCGCTTACGCGGCCGCAGCCGTCGCGGGTGTGATCGCATCATTGGCGGTGCATGTAAGTCCGACGAACAAAGTCGTGCGCGTGCCGGGATTGACGAAGTACTACAGCGACGGAGAATTGAAGAACCTTCTCGGCAACCGGGTGATGCCGCTCGAGAGGAAGGCCGGATACCGCATCGTCAAGGGCATCACGACAGACGACGGCGCCTTCCGTCAAGTCTCTGTGAGAAGGATTGTAGACTTCGCCAAAGCCGGGACCCGAATTGGTTCCAATCCCTACATCGGAAAACTCAACAACACCAGGGTGCGCGGCGCTTTGAAAGCGACCCTCAACGGCTTTCTGTCCGACATGGTTTTGAACGAGGCTTTGACCGAATACACCCTCGACGTCTCCGCCACGCGCGAACAGGAAATTGTCGGAGTTGCGGTCGTGACGATGTTCCTTAAACCGACCTTCAGCATTGACTACATCAAGGTCATCATGAACCTTTCATAGGAGGAGAACATGGCTAATACAAATGTCTTTCGCGGCTCTGATGGCTCGCTCGTCCTGGCAGTGGATACCGGCGTAGAAGGGGATTCGGCGCAGGCTGTGATTGAGGAATACAGTTTGACGCCGGTGGGTCGGGTGACGAATGTCGAGGTCAGGGTCAACTCTGACTTGAAGCCTTTCCACGAACTCGGCCAGCGTTATCCAACCGAGCTGCGGCCCGGTAATGTGAACGTCACGGGAACCATCGAACGCGCGGCCATCAACGGAGCTTTGCTCAGGCTGTTGCTGGGAGATGCTGCCAAGGCCAGGCCCGCCGGAACGTTCGTCAATCCCTCGTTCAATCTGAGTTTGCTGCTCGAGAATCCGGCGCGTCCCGGTACTTCTTCAGCGGTCACAATTCACGGCGTCAAGATCGAAAACTGGTCCTACCAGATTCCCGAGGATGATTTTGTGATGGAGAGGGTTGACTTCAAGGCGTTGTGGCTCAGCGTCGAGGACGCAGAAGCGTAAGGAGAGATGAACGATGAGCTATCTCACTGCCGAAGAACTACTGGCGGGAAGTTCCATTGCGCACGAGATACAAGTTCCCGCGGCGATTATGGCGCCCGGCAGTGCGGCGCAGCCAAAGGACGCAATGAAGGTCAAGCTGCGTCCTCTGACGGTGCGGGATGTGCAGCGGGTGACGAAGGCCGCTAAAGACAGCAGCTCGCTGGTTTCGGTGCTCATGCTCAAAGAGGCCCTGGTCGAGCCCGCGCTGACTTTTGAACAAGTCCACTCACTACACACCGGACTGGCGCGATTTCTGCTCGATGAGCTGAATCGCGTCAGTGGCCTGGTAGTTGAGGAGAACGACATGGCTGAGGCCGTACAAGCTCCACTGGCGAAGGCGTGCTTCATTCTGGCGCAGCAATTTGGCTGGTCTCCGCAAGAGGTGGCAGAGCTGACAATGGGACAGATACTCCTCTATCTCGAGATGATTCGACAGCATCGAGTGGAAGCGGAAGGAGCATGAGTATATCAAGCCTGGTGGAAATGGATTGGTTGCTCGCGTCTATGTCTGCTCAAGCGATCAAGCGGGCGGCGACCAGTATCTCTGGTTGGCAAGAGGCCATGGAAACCGCTGTCCCTCTGGTAAATGAGTTAATAGACGAAGAAAAGTATGCCCTCCTTGATGTTGATGTGAGCGTGATCAGGGAGCCACTTAATTTCACCGCCACAGATTATTCGCCAGTCTATCCCGACAGCGCTGCCGCCGGCATCCGCCCAGAGGTCGTCGATGGGTCCGTCCCTTCACCAGTCGGGCGAATCGCGCGAGTGAAAGCATCATCATCACTCCCTGAGACTTGGCGTTCAGATTACGCCATGGACCAGCCGGACGTTCCCGCTCGACCCGCTTCCGTAGTCAGCTCGGGTTCCGCGCTGGATCGCCAGGACCGATACCCCTCCTTATTAAAAGGAGAGGCGATACCTAACAATTCCGTCCAACTCCTCGTTGTCTTGCAACGATACGCCGAACGCTTGAAGCAACCGCCCCTGACTCGTACCACGCGTTCCTCCGCCGACAGGCGTATTTCGCTTAACGTAACGATGAACGTCGAAAACGTGACCGCGAGTCTCCCGCAAAGAAGAAACGTGAGACCGCTGCTGGCTAAGAAGGGAAAAATCGGAAGGCAGGGAACTATTGGATCGAGCGGTAACACAGCGGGCTCACGCACAAGTGCAGAACCAACCACGCTCGACAGGTTTGGACACCGGGCGATGCGAAAACTAGAGGGTTGGCTTGATGACGTTAAGACAAACGACGCCCCAAAGCGGAAAAGTGAATCAACGCGCAGCCGTATCAGCAACAGCGTCGTAGGCAGGGCTGAGACGAGGAAAGGAATTGAATCGAGTCCAAAAAAACTCAACGATGAAGGAAGGCCCGATGAAGGCGAGACCGTCAGTCCGTCAAGATTCGCTTCCCCGCCGAAAACGAAGAACAGCAGAACTCGTCCTTTGCACGATCTCAGCCGCTCCCACCTGTCCAGTGACGTCCGGGATGAATCCTTGCTGACCGCCGGACTCATACGAGAGATGGTTGATAAGAGTGTGGTGGCGGGCAAGGAGGTTAAGGCGAGGCCGGTACAGAATGGCATGGCCAGGATGCTGCAGACCGCCGGATCCACATCCACTGCAAAGTTGGAGAAAGGGAAACTATCCGAACAACCGATGCTTATGGAGATGTTGGAGCGGATTGTGGGGAAGCTCGTTAACATCGAAACAAAATATGTGGAGATTGCCGCACAGGCTCGTGAAGATGCGGACGCGGAAAGCAAAGAGGCCAGCGTCGAGTGGTTGAACGATGACGACTTGACGATGAGGCTACAGCGGATCTTGAAACGTCAGGCGCGTCGCAGGGGGATCGACTTGTCATGAAGATCAAGCCGATGATCGGGGATTACGAAGTTCCGGGTATTCAGCGGATAGGAACCCTGGAAGATCGCAGGTTGGTGAAGATCCATGTTCCCGGATTGGAAGGAAGCTATCATCAGGACCTGGGTACGGCGTCGGCCGCCATTTGCATCGAAGGCACACTCTCCGGCGACGAGGCGCGAGATACTTTTCTGGAGAAACTCCGCGACAAGTTTAAGACCGGCGAACCCGTAGACTTCGTCGCCGACATCACCACTGCAACCGAAATAAATCAGGTTCTGATCTTCGACCTGAAGGTGCGGGAGGTGGCTGGAAGCTCGGACTCGTTTCGTTACGGCCTGACCCTGGCGCAGTATGTTGAGCCACCCTCGACGGCGCCCGGTGCGGACCTGGGATTTGGTGACCTCACCGACCTGGAAGCGGGCCTTGATTTAGAGGCCCTTGATCTTTTCGAGGCGCTGCAGATTCCCGATCTCCTCGGTTCTATCCCGGATTTCGGCAATCCGCTGCCGCCGCTTCTATCTTCACTCGATCAGTTAAAAGTTGTCACTGGCGGATTGTCGGACACCATGAATGGACTTCGCACGCTCTTTGGTATTCCGGAATAAATACTCATGCCAACCCTTTTGGATACTGTCACAGGCATTGCCCTCGACCCGTCGGTGCTTTCTGCCTTGCAGTCGGATCTAACCGGCGTGGCTGGACATGTGACGGGATTGCCCACGTCGGATATTCAACAGATCGTCACGCTGGTCGGGCAAATTGCGTTGCCGGACGAAGGGGCGCTATTTGGTAACGGAGCGGCGAGTCTCGAGGCATTGGTGAGTGGTGGCTTGAGTGCTCCGGATTCGTTATGGTCGGCCCTGTCCGATCCTCTGCGCGAGCTGGAGCAGAGTCTATCTGCGGGTTTGCGCGACCCGATGAGCGTCTCGTTTACTGATCTCCGCAATCTTACGCTGGCCATCCCGGATGATCAGGCGGCGCTTTTGGACAGTCTTGCCGGGCCGCTGCAGCAGGTCGCGAGCATCCTCGCAGAGAGTCCGGAGCTTCGTCATGTCATCGAACTCATTCCCAAAATCAATGAGCTTCGCGCTCAAATAGAATCCGCGCCGACGCAGTTGGCGGATCTCCTGAGAGATCAGATTCAGACGACAATAGTCTCAACCACGGCGCCGCTCACGACCGTCACCGACCAGTTTGAACAATTGATCGAGACGCTCGAAACGCAGACTCACGTGTCAGCGTTGAACGAACATTACGACGCGGTGTCGCTAAGCTTATCGCCGGCCGGCGGCACGCCAATCGTGGATGCCATCGCCACTGTGGACTTCTCTTCTGCCGAAGCGGTGGCCGCTCTGGACGGTCAACTACGGGCCACGCGCACGCTCCTCGAAAATCTTGATCGTGAGATTGAATCCGGCGCTGGGCAAGCGGCGACCCTTATCTCTGCCTTTAACAGCGCGGCTTGGACACAAAGACTTGCCTCCGGGGCGACGCTCGCTGCATCTGCTCAGATTAACGATCTCGCGGGTGTCTTGAGCAGTTGGAGATCTGGTTTAGAGAGTGCGCGAGAGTTGATGGCCGATCTGGAGCTCGACCACGCGCTTCAGCCGCTACGTGATTTGGTCGCCAGGTTGGAGCCCTTGCTCACGTCATTCAATTTGGACGGTCTCAAAACCAGCCTGCAAAATAGTATTCAGGCGGTCACTGAATTGGCCAATTCGGTCCAGCAGGCACAGATGGATGTGCTGGCCGGCTTGCAGAGTCTCGCTAATAGCATCACGCAGGTAATCGATTCAATTGATCTGAGTCTGGTCAATAACACCATCACTAATGCCCTCTCAGCTCTCGATCCGGTGTTGGGCCAGATCGAGCAACTGATTGATACAGTCTCAATCCAACTACAAACCGCGCTCGATGACTTACAGGATGAACTCTCCACCCTGCTTAACAACCTGACCAATCCTAGTGGCAGCTTTCGCAAAACACTGGAAGACTTTCTGAACTCGATTCGAGATGCCATCCCCGACAACATTTCCGAGACGTTAGAGGGAGCCGGTCTGAAGCTCGGCACTGCGATCTCGGAGCTGGACGAGATTGCGCTGGATCCGGTGTTCGATACTGTAGTTGAGCAGCTCGAAGAGATGCGGGGGAAATTACAGCAGATCGACGTGGCTACTCTTAACGCGCTTCTGCAGGCGGCCCTCAAGGCGGCGATGCTCGTCTTCAAAGAATTCGAAGACAAATTCGAAGAAGAGGTAGCGGCAAAGCTGAAGGCGGAATACTTCGCGGCGGTAGACCACATTGCCGAGCCGGCGATCGACCTATTGCAGCAGCAGGTTGACGGCATAATGGATTTCCTTCGCGTTAACAATCCGGCCACCATGTTTGACGCTCTTGGCGTTACTCAGGTTTACGATGAAATGGTCGGGGAGCTGGATAATTTCCGGCCCTCAGAGGCCCTGAAGGATGTCATGCGAGAGGTCCATCAGGTGGCCGACCGTTTGGATGGTTTTACGCCGGGCATCATTCTGCAGCCGATCATCGAGCCGTTAGACCAACTAAGACAGTTTGTACAGGGTCTGACGCTCGAACCAATCTTTGCCCAATTAGAACAGTTGTTGGATCCGTTGACGGCGCTCCTCGACGAACTGGACATTACGCTCTTCATTAATCAGCTTGACGAGGCGATCGCCGGAGTGCGTCAAAAGTTAGACGCTCTTCTGAACATTGATGGACTGCTCGACTTCCTGCGGCCGATTCACACTGCCGTTACCGAAGCTTTGAATAGCGTCGATCCATCCGTTCTGCTCCAGCCGGTGATCGATGTACGACAGATACTTCTCGATGCTATCGAGATTATTGACGCCGAGACGTTTGCCACTGACTTCGCCGGCATTCGAGACCTGGTGAATGGTCTGACACTGTCGGGCCTGCGCGCGCGTTTTGAAACCAAAGTGCAGGCGCTCTCAAATGAATTGACGACCTTCGACTTACCCGGAAAATTGACGCAGTTGCGCACAACTCAGCAGGCAATTAAGGCTGCCATCGTAGCGCGTGGCGCACAGGCTGACGCGTCCGCGGAAGAACGTCGTCAGTATTTGCAGTTGACCACTGACGGCTTGGATCCCTTGTCGATTCTCGCCGCCGCCGTTCCCGTGTGGCGCACGCTACAGACCAACATCAACACGCTGAGCGGCGCGGTGGCTACTGCTTTCAGTGCCAGTGGACCGATGCCGGGACCTTTGGAGACGCTCGCTACCAGACTGCATGAGCTGGCGCTCGGGGCGACCGAGGCAGGCGCAGACATCAAACTGATTTTGGGCAATCTGGTCACGCAGACTTATCAGGCGTTGGGTATCGAAGAGCTGGTTGCCACCTACACGCAGTTAAAGGCGACCGTCCAATCTTTCAGTCCCGAAAGTTTAGAGACCGCCCTTACTGAACTGTTGAGTCCCATTCGCGAGTTTTTGGATAACCTGTTAGATCCGGCGACGGTGCTGGCGGATGTCGTGACGGCTTTCAATAGCCTCAAGGCACTCATCGATCCGGGATTAAGGGATTTTCTCAACCAGGTGCGCACAGACCTGCAGCCAATTCTTGACGCTCTCAAGGCAAAGATTGACGCGCTCGATCCGGCGTCGCTCCTGGTCCCGCTCGAGGCCAGCTACGCGGACATTGTAGCGTTGAAGGATCGGTTGTTGAGTAAGCTCCAGGGTTTGCTGGACGCCGTCGATGCGCCTTATCAAGAGATCGTGCAGTTGATCGACGCACTGAACCCGGGCACCGTGCTGGTCGCTCCCCTGCAAGCTACCTACGAAGCGATTCTCGACAAGATTGACGGCGTTAACATTCGTGCGGTTTTCCAACCGTTGCTGGATGCGTTGAAGCGACTCTTCGATGAATTGGTAGCGGGGATTAAGCGCACCTTCAAAGCCCTGGAGTCGTTCGTCTCGACGGGCGCGTCCGTAAGCGGCGGTCTCGCACTCGCAGCTTAGAACCACGGTCAGCAGATATGCACAAGGCGTTTATCTATATTGACAGCACCGACGAAAGCGGACAGGCGACCGTCGCGGCGGGCGTGACCGAAGTGATCGCCGCGTATGGCGTGCGCGTGTTGGTGCGCGCTACGGACGAAGAACTCGCGGCGCTCGAGGCGGCGGGCCTCCGGGTTGAATTGGCCGACGAGATGGATAGCCTGCCGTTTCCGGGGGCTTCGACTCAAACCGATGTTCCTACTGCGCTGAAATCCGGGATAGAGGCGGAAGGCCAAAGCAAAGCCAAGTCCAAAACGAAGGCTAAGACAAAGACCAAACCTGCGAAAAAGAAATCGACCAAAACAAGCGCCACCGCATTCTCTGAACTTTCAGAAGATCCTGTCCATTGGCTCGTCCAGTTTGTTGGCCCGCCCCTGTCGGAGTGGGTTGACGGCGTGCGCGCGACCGGCGCTGAAATCGTCGGCCCGATACCGCCGAATATCATTCTGGTGCGGATGACGACGGCCCAAGCCGATGCCGTCAGAGCACTCGACCGAGTGCAATGGGTGGGGCCGTACCAGGCATCGTTCAAAGTTCATCCGGATATCCCGGCGCCTTCATCGCCACCCGATACTGGAGCGTCGAGTAAGAAAGCATTGCGCAGCGTTGTCGCACGCGCCGCTGAGACCCCCGCACCGCCGGAGCGCACCTCAGTCACAGTGGTGCTCTTTGATGCGAGCGCGCTGGCGTCGGTCGTGGCCGAAATCGAAGCGCTGGACGGCGTTGTGCAGCAAGCAGATATGGATACGATTATTGCCGATGTTCCGCCTTCGGCAATCCCTGACATCGCGGCCCTGAGCGTCGTCGCCAGGATTTCTCCCTACGAGCCGCCAACGCTTGCGATGCAGATGGCCCGCAGAATAACCATGGTTCAGACAGCCTTTGACACGCATGGGCTGGATGGCGAAGGAGAAATCGTCTGCATCGCCGACACTGGGCTCGATATGGGAGTGATCAGCCCTGCGCTCCACAGCGACTTTTCGCGACTGGGAGTGGCGGGACAAGTCCGTGTGATTCGCGGCTACGCGCCTGAGCAAGTGAATCCGGGACTGGCGGCGGTTCTTCAGCGTGGCGGTTTATGGGACGACCGGGACGGTCATGGAACGCACGTCGCCGGTATCACGCTAGGTAACGGCAGCGCCGCTGGAGGGGATCGGCCCAACGCGGGGGTGGCTTTCAAAGCGCAATTGGTCATGCAGGCAGTACGCGATAACGGAAACGCGGCGGCTGTTCCACCAATTCTACCCGCCCTGGGAGGAGTTCCTCCTAATCTAAACAGGCTCTTCGAAACCGTCTACATTACCGATGGAGCGCGCGTTCACAATAACTCGTGGGGAGGCTCGACTCCCTTCTCACGATACAGCGATAGCGCTTACCAGATTGATGAATTTGTCTGGCGTAATCCTGACATGGTCATCGTCTTCGCCACCGCCAACCTGGGGACCGACGGGCCGCGCGTCGTCCCGCCTCCGGCTGTGGTTCCTCCACTCGTCCCACCCGTTGATCTTATGCCGGGTGCCCCGGATGGCGTAGTAGACTTTGCCAGCCTCAGTCATCAATCGACCAACCGCAATGGGATAAGTGTCGGAGGAACGGAGAACACACGGACGGGCATCTGGGGGGGCAATCCCGATCTCACCTGGGGCTTAGGCGGCCTGTCGTGGCCCAGACCCGGTTTCGATAATTTTCAAACTCCACCACAAGACACCGACCCGGTCGCAAACAACGCGGAGCACCTGATGGCGTTTTCCAGTCGCGGGCCGACACTCTCCTCCACTGGTGCTGCGGTGGTTCAACGCATCAAGCCCGACGTTGTCGCTCCCGGCTCCAGCATCCTTTCGTGCAGGTCAAGAGCGCCGGGGGCTTCGGCGACTTCGGGTTGGGGTAACAGTCCGCATCCGGCCTATATTTACGAAGGCGGAACGAGTATGGCCGCGCCGCACGTAGCCGGGATGTGCGCGTTGATTCGGCAATACCTGCGCAAGGTACATCACCTTTCGGATCCGAATAATCCGGTGACGCGTCGGCGTCGCCCGAGCGCCGCTCTCATCAAAGCGTTGTTAGTTCACGGCGCACGCAAGGTGATCGGATTGAACGCGGCCGATGCCGGCACCGTCCCCGGCAATCATCAAGGCTGGGGCCGTGTTGATCTGCGCCGCAGCTTGTTCTCGCTGCTCAAATCTTCGCTGGCAACGCAGGACAACACGTGGCTGCCGCGCCGCACTATTTTCATCGACGATCCGAACATCACGGTCAACAGCGTGGCGTTGGCCCCCAACCGGACCCATTCCGTGAGGGTCACGGTCGCGGACGTTACTGTCCCCTTGCGCGCCACTCTGGTCTGGACTGATCATCCCGGCCCGATCGTTCACACGGGCGCAGTTATCAACGTATTGCAATTGCAAATCACTCGGGTGAGCGATGGCACTATCACAACTTTCGCTCTTCCCGCAGCCATCGCACCGCCGGGCCTTGCGCCCTTGAGCAACAATGTCCAGCAGATAGACATCACTGCGCCGGCCGTCGGTGACTATTTGGTCCAGGTGAATGCCAATAACATCGCCTCGGTCGCAGTTGCCGGTATCGAGCAGGATTTCGCGCTGGTGATTTCCGGCGCCATCAGTCATTCAGACCACCGTGTGCCGGGAACCATGGCGGCGCTACCTGATCTTGCTTTCGTCGACGCCGCGCCCGACAACTCCGGCCGTGAACTTCACGATGGTCTCGCGCCTGCGCCGGAACTTCCGCGCGGCAACCTGGGATCGCCTGACATCTGGGTCAACCGCGCGCAGGATCCCGACCCGGCGCACGGCCTCAATCATCTGGAAGTTGGACCGACTGATATCGTTTATGTCTACGTGCGCGTGCGAAATCTGGGTTTTGCTCCGGCCAACGGCGCGCAGATTAATCTCTATTGGGCCGACCCCAGAACCCCAATGGCCTATCCGGCAGATTGGAAACCCGACGGCCTCAAGGTGAACGGGGTGACGGGAAACCAGCTTACGGCGGATGTGCCCGCGCGAGCCAAAGTAGGCGGCGCCTGGCGCGACGGCGAGGTCACTGTCGGACCGTTCGAGTGGACCATGCCGCGCGGTTTTGAACGCGTCGCGCTATTTGTCCGCGCGGTTCATCCTGACGATCCGATAGTCAACGAAGGCGATGTTCGTTGGGACAACAACGTCGCGCGCCGCAACTTTTCAATTCAAGACAACACAACCCAGGTCCAGGGTGAACCGAGTTGTTTCGACAAATTCATCTTCTGGATCATCAGTGGCTTTTCTTCGCGGCGCGACATCGAACTGCGCGTGGCGCTGGCCTATCAGGACATCAGGGACGGTCAGGTCAAGCCGCTGCCCGCCGGTGTCGAGGTCGAGATCTATGATTACGACCCGGTGAGCGGCGATGACAAATTGGCCCAGGGCCGCACGTTGGTCTCCGGGGACGCCACCGGGCAGCCGACCAGTGTCCTGCACCTCACTTTTTCGAATTATGAATCGGGCGAAGGAAGTCCGGACATCTATTTGAAAGTGCTGAAGCCGACCGGTCCGGACTTTGCCGAGTTTGTCGATAACAGTTTCTTTGCCGCCGGAGCCACCTCATGGGTATCCAAGAATCAAGCGACGGCTACGGGCGGCTTTTTCGCAGAAGATTTTGACGGGAACAAAATCGGAATTCCCGACGCGGTGACCCTGACCCTGCGGCCCGTCGGGATACAGGTGCGCGCGGCGTTTGAATACTTCTCGACAACTGGCGATCAGTTCCATAAGTTGCCGCAGGGAATTGAAGTCAAGATAAAGGATTCCAAGGCTTCAGCCCCACAGCCTCTACTGGCGAGGGCCACGGTCGACGCCAATGGCGAGATCGTCGCCCTGCTTCCCCGAAGCGGAGACTATCGTCCCAGCATCTACTTCGAAATTGAAAAAAACGTAACGAACGAGGCGAGATTTGCGGGGGTCGATTATTTTCAGAACCAGAGTCTTTGGGACTCACGCACCCATCAGGGCGAGATCATCGCGGCTGACAACACCATCAGTACTATCTCAGGCCACTTTGAAAACTGGCAGCCGGACAGCCTGGTAGCGATCAATCAACGATTGCGCTTTCATCTGGAGGGCCCGGGTATCCTGATGCACTTGCGTTTTCAATACTATGATCACGAGGCGCCCGGAGGATACGTTGACCTGCCGCCGGGCACGGAAGTGGAGGCGTGGGAGGACGACCTCGCGGCAGTGTCCAGCCTGGAAGTTCGGACCGTGGGCGCGAATGGCCGCGTCGATTTCTTGTTGCCGAAACGCGGCCGCAACCAGTTGAACCTCTTCGCGCGGGTCGTGATGCGCCGGAGATTGACAACCTCGGATGTGATAATTATTCCCACGGTTGACGTTCTCAAGGCGGGCAACATAGTGCACTGGGACACCAAAGGGCACTCGGCGACAGACGGCACCGCGGGGGCCTTCAACGCCGTGGTCGATCACGTGGGAACGGCCGCCGCTCCGCTGGTGTTTCAGATTGGCGTTGCGGCCGATACTGGTCGCGCGGCCGATAACACGGACGAGTTGACCGCCCCTTTCATTCTCAAGGTCATCGGTCAAGTGCATGACTGGCTGCGCGCGCGCTGGGGCAACGACTGGCGCGGCATCAGCAATTTGCACGTCAACCTGTTGAACGGCCTGCCAGCCGAGGGCAGCCGCTTCACGGACAATGAAACGATTCATTTGAATGTCGCGCACATCATCGGCCCTCTTCTCGATCATCGAAATCGCGAAATCATCGCGCACCACTACGGGCACCTCGTGTTGGAGTGGTTTTTCATAAGCCCGCTGCGAACCCTCCCAACCGTGGCCAATCATCACACTTTCGATCGGCGCGTCGAGCAACCAAACCAGCAACGGCGTGTCCTGGCGGAAGGTTGGGCCGAGTATGTCAACACCGCTCATCGGCCCACGCCGCTCCGGCCTGACGGGTCGGGGGGGCAGACCGGCTGGCGCGGCCTGGATAGCAACGGCGCCAACAGTTCCGGCGAGATTGTTCCGGTCGCGGTGGCGAACGCGCTCTGGCGGCTGGATCGGGACGTCGTTGGTCAGGGCAACGGCGATAACATCAGAAATGCAGTCAACCAACATCGCTTCCAGGCGTTAATTGCCAATCCCATCAAAGCGCTTCCGGTGGACGAAGCGCAGCAGGCTGCGCTGCATCTGTATCGCTTGATCCAAAGGGCGAATCTCGCGCCGGCAGACTTGATTCCGCCGCACGGCATTGAGCATATCCGTCAGGAGGTCCGGCGTGTCTTTGAGGCTAACGGCCTGGTCTTCACGCGCGGCACGTTTACTGCCGCCGCCGTCCGTGTAACCGCAGAGAATCTAGCTGCTCTACCTGTAGTGCCCGAACTATATCGCTTTCAAGTCGGTCCCGCCGACCGTGCGCGGCTGAACGTGGCCGAGATGGGGCGCATCACGGCCTACCGGATTCAGGCTGCGCTCGTCGTGCCACCATCCAACTTCGTTGACCTGGAACCTGTCGTGCTCGTCACGCACGCGAACCAACGAGAGACAATTGACGTGAGCCTGACGGCAGCGCGACAGAGCGGGGTGCTGGCGAGCCCCGGTGCTTACGACTTTCGCGTGGTTGCCCGTGATGAGTTCGGGGCCTGGGACACTTTTGCCGATGACTTCACCGGCAACACGCCGGGCGCCACCGGAGTGACGAATAACGATACGTGGCGACGCGCTCGGCTAAGCAGCATCCAGGCTGGGCCAGCCGGCGGTGTCCCGTAGAACGGCCCGCGAGATGGCCACCTAGCCGAAAGATTTTATGAACCTGACTAAGCGGAGATTTCTGATTCGATGCTGAGACCGAGTTATTCAATGAGTCTGGACCAGGAGACGCTCTCGTCCAAAAGCTTAGGGCCTTTGATCGATTTGCAGATCAGGCGCGACAAGACTGGCGCGGCCGACGAAGCCATTGTCACGTTGGGCAGAGTGCCGGAGATAAGCCTTACCGAAGGCGCTGAGGTGAGCGTCGAATTGGGTTGGGACGGCAAAACAGAAACGGTCTTCTCCGGAATTATCGAGACGGTGGACCGAGGCATCGACCAGTTGGAGGTTGTTTGTCTCGGGCAGCAGTCGAAGCTGATGAAGACGCGGGCCGATAAAGTCCTGGTCAGCCAGAAGGCCGGTCAAGTGGTGAGCGCACTCGCGAGTGAGGCGGGCGTTCAGACCGAGACGATCGAAGATGGAATTGATCTCCCCGTTTATCTGGTCGATTCGTCCGTGAATCTGCATGAGCATTGCTTGTCGCTGGCGCGGCGTTGCGGCTTTGACCTCTACACCAACGAGAAGGGGAAACTCATTTTCTCTCGCTTTAACGTCACGTCCGCCGATCACACTTTTCGTTATCGAGAACAGATTCTCGACGCCTCAATTGAAAAGGGGACCCCACGCGACGAGGTGACGGTAGTGCCCGAGAGTCCGGCCAGTAGTTCGGGCGACGAGACTGTGTCGTGGCTGATTAAGGACCCTGCGCCACACACCGCAAAGGCTGGAGGCGGCGCCAGTGCGCTGCTGGTGAGCGACCCGATGCTCAGAACGAAAGAGGCGGCGGACAGTTCGGCCAAGGCCCAGCTCTACTTCAATCAGCGCGACGCCCTGGCCGGCAGCTTAAAGCTAATGGGAACACCCGAGATTCAGTTGGGGGAAGCGGTCGCCTTAAAAGATCTGCCGGATGATGAAGTGAACCAACTTTATCAAGTCATGGCTATTCGCCATTGTCTAAACAAACGGCGCGGCTTTTACACGGATGTCGTGCTGGGAGGGATGCCTTGATTGAGAGCGTCGAGTTGAAACCCGATCTGGTGGAACTCATCCAGGCCATCATCCGCGACGAGCTGCACAAGGTGCGCGTCGCGGAAGTGGGAGTTGTTACTAAACTCTTCTCGCACGAATCGGGAAGCGACAAGAACAATTATGAATGCACCGTGAAACTTCGCGATTCGGGACTGGAACTTCAGCGCGTGCCGCTGGCCACGCAGCGCATCGGCTTCGCGGCCATTCCAAATGAGAACGATTTGGTCCTGGTGCAGTTCATCGGCGGCAGTTTGCACGGCGCCGTGATTACCGGACGTTGCTACAACGATGTAGACAGACCGCCGGAGGCAAAGGCGAAAGAGTTGGTTTACGTTTGCCCGGATGAGGCTGAGTCGGGCGTGCGGCGCGCCTTTCTGGAATTTCCCAACGGCAACACTCTGTTGATTGACGACGACAAGTTTGTCCTCGAAGCCGGAGATACGACGTTGACGATTAAGAATGGCGGAGACGTGGAGCTTAAATCCAATGCCAAAGTGGTCATTGAAAGTAAGGGCAATACTGAATTGAAGAGCCAGGGAGACATTAAGTTCGAAGCGACCGGCAGTTTTGCCGTGAAAGCGCAGGCCGACGTCAAGATTGAAGGGCTGTCAGTCAGTGTCAAAGCACAGACCACCGCCCAACTGGAAGGCCAGGCGACGACGACCGTTAAAGGGCCAATGATTAGTCTCGCCGGAATGACAAACTTTTCGCCGAGTTAGCACAAACGAATAGTTAAGAGTTCAACCTTCAGGTTGGCATTTTACTAAGACAAGCTGAAGCTTGAACTCTGGAACTTGGATTCCATAGCGACTGGAAGGAGAGCAGGCATGCCGGGACCGCCGGTTAGCATCGGTTGCGCGGTGATAGTTTCTCCGGGGGCGGCGGGCCCGCCGGATTCCGGCGTCATCGTGATGATCCCGCAAGCCATTGCCATCGCCGGCGGAATGCCATTGGCCGTGAGTGGTTCGATCTGTCAGATGGTCAACTCCGTTTCCGGCGTTCCTTATCCGCTGGTGATTGGCGCGCTGGCCAGCACCGGCCTCAAGGTGAACGGCATGAGCCTGGTCAGGTTGGGAGATATGATTCCGTCCCCGCCTGGGATCTTAACGATTCTTGGGCCGCCGGCCGCACCGTACATCACAGATTCATCAGCGCCTTAACGAGAGGAAAGTAATGGCCGCCACTCTGAAAAGAACGGATATCCTGGGCCGCGATTTGCTGGCTGTCTATCGCGTGACGGACGGCCGTTATGAAGATCTCGACTTTGATCGCGAGACGAAAATTGCGCGCGGCCAGTTCAACGATCTGTTATTGGCGGAGGGCGTATCCAACGGCGTGCAAGCGGTGATAAACCGAATCAAGACGGTCAAAGGAGAACTGGATGATTTGGGCCATCCTGAATACGGATCGCGCCATCACGAATTAATCGGCCAGCCCAACACCGAGAACAACCGGAATCTGGTGAAGCTCTACATTATTCAAGCCCTGGGTTATGAGGCTCGGATAGAAAAGATACATCGCGCCGATATCGTCTTTGACCATCAGCGAGCACCCGATCGCGTGGATATTGCTCTGACCTTTTCCTTCATTGGGATACCGGAGCGAGAGAATCTCGTCATCCCTTTTAGCTTCGAGAGAGTTTTATGAGCTACGTCTCTGAGCCATATCTGTATGTCACGGATCAGATTCTGACGGCCCTGACCGGCGGCGTCGGGCGAGAGTCCCATCGCTTTTTCGCCGGGGCCAATAGCTTCAGTTTCGAGTTCGGCGCCGACGTGGTGATCACAGAGAGTGTCAGAGTCATAGGTCAAGCCAGCCAGTCTTTCTTCTCTTTCAGGAGGGCCGCGACTTCACTATAGATGGCGACGGTTTCCTGCGTTTCAAAGAGGATGATAAGACTGAAGGCCAACCCGACAGCAAGGCCACGTGGCCCGACGAAGGCAGCGAATTCTTCGTCAGTTACTATCACTCTGAAAGCGGTAAGGCGCCGCTGACGGATCGCAATGTCGGGAGCTTGACCCGCACGCTGGCCGAATCGTTCGCCAGAGAGTTGTCGGTCTTACGCAAGCAACTGGAGTTAGTTTACAAATCGGGCTTCGTCGATACGGCCGAGGGAGTGCCGCTCGATATGGTCGTCGCGTTGCTGGGCTTAAGTCGTAAGAGCCGCGAGTATGCCGCCGGCAAGGTCAGATTCTTTCGCGAGACGTCAGCGCCGGCCGATATCTACATCCCGGACGGGACGCGCGTCTCGACCGATGTGAATCCTCCCGTCAGTTTCGTCACCACCGCCGCAAAAACACTGAGACGCGGCCAACTCTCGGTCGAGGTTGACGTGCTGGCTGAAGTGAAGGGAACAGCCGGAGTGGTTGCGGCGAAAACCATCACGGTGATTAATCAACCCATCCTCGGCATTACGGGTGTGACGAACGATGCGCCGACCGTGTTTGGCGGCGCGGGCGAGTCGGATGTCGAACTGAGGGCCAGAGCTAAGAAGGTTGTCGAGCGAGCGGGAAAAGCGACCCCGCGCGCGATCATTAATGCTTTGACTGAATTGGAAGGCTTGAAAGAGAACGACATCAAAGTCGTGGAGGAGCTTCACCTCCGTCCGGGCGTGGTCCAGGTATTCGTGGCGCGCCAACCAACCACTGACCTGGCCTCCGGAGTGCAGGAGAAAATCCTTGACAGCCGGGCGGCCGGCATCAGGGTCGAGCATAATTTGGAAGTAATAATTCCGCAAAAGCCGAATGACCGTTTGCCGATATTTGAAGGCCGCGATGACCTCGAGGCCGTCACTTTCCCCCCCGAGGAGAATTTCGCTCTCCCGATGACTTGCGATGTCTTGGTCTTCCCCGACAACCCTCGCCTGACCGGCACTGAAAAAACAGCCCTGACGCAAGCCGTCCGAGGCGCCGTCGTCGCTTACATCGCAGCGTCATCTATCGGAGGCACGATTGTTTACAATCAACTGGTTGCCGACATCATGGCGCTGCCGGGAGTGCTGGATATTAGTCTAGATATTCGGGCGAAGGTTGATCCGTCCGGCAAAGCAAAGAAAAACATACAAGTGCCTGATGGACGACGGGCGGTGATCGCGCCGGATGATCCGAATGATGAGGAGCAGGACATCACGGTGCACTTCACCGGAGAAGTCAACTTCGACTTCCAAATCAAAGTGACACTCAAAGGCGCTGCCACCCTCGCCGACGCAGAGAAGGAAATTCGACAAAAACTAATTGAGTTCTTCGCCGGCAGTCCAGCCGTCGTGGAATCGTCGACTTTAATGACCAAGCTCGGCGTCAGTGACTTCTTCCAAATTTTGCCGGGCGATTTGAAGTGGACCGTCGAGTATGGTCTAGCCGGACTCGTCGTTCACGACCAGGGTGGTGATGGTGCGTCCACCAGCATTACTCCCGGCGATAAACCAATCTTGCGCGAAGTGAATGTGAAAGCAGCGCCCGACGCGACTGAGGATGAAATATGATTGCGCAAACGCCTTCATCTCGTCAGACAAAAATTCTTTCGCGCTTCCCCTCTTTCATGAGGTCGGAGGAACGGGAGAAGAGTCTCGGCGACATTGCAGGTGTGCTCGGTTACGACCTGGATGAGGCGGAGCGCCTGATGACGCGAATTCAGCGTGCGCACCGTCTGATGTTGGCCGAAGAAGAGCGCGACATCTTTCAACTCGCCGCGCTGGTCGGATTGCAGCGAGCCGACCTGCTGATACTGCGAAAGCTTTATGAAAACGGATTGTTCGCTCTCTATTTGAGCGATGCTGATCCGCAAGCGAAGGAAGAGCAAGCTTATGCGTCGTATTTGAGCGAGCTGAAGGAGTCGGTGCAGCGTATTGTTCGCATCATGCTGCAAGGTTGCGGGACTATCTGGGCCTTGCTGGAAGGGGCTTCGGTTCTCGTTAAGGCAGACACGGTCGGAGCCGTCGAACATCTCGATGCGGGCGAAGCGCGCGGCGGATTTATTCATCGGGTCCGGATGCACTACACCACGATTGAAAACGAAAGATGGGTTTGCAAGAGTTCTTTCATATATCTCGTCGAGAACCCGCTGTTGGACCGGGCGACCGAGGACAAAGAGCGGCAACAGCGCGACCATTTCAACACGACACGCATGGGTTTCTTCAACGAGTCGGTAGCAGTGCAGGTTACGGGCGTCGCCGATCGAACGGTGTGGCCGATGGTCATCAACCAGGACACGCATGAAGGAGTCGGGTTTAGAGGATCGGTCGGCGACGGACAGCGATTGGTTTTCGCCACGGACGGGAAGGCCTATCTCGATGGGTCTGAAGTAACCGACCGTTGTTACTATTTTCGGGGCGCGCTTTTTGAACATACTTCCTTTGGCAGCACGGCACTGAAGGACCTGTTTTGCATCGCACACCCTGCGGGTTCGCTGGATCGGAATTATCCGCGCCCGAACATCACACCGGTGGCGGAGTTGACGGTCCCGATTATTCGTCTCGGCGAATCTACCTGGCGATTCTCGGTCGCCGAGGGTGCGTTCGATGCCTCGGGTTTTGATGAAGCAGTCTTTGCGACGGTGGACCCCTCGCCGCCGATGGGAAAAGTTCAACTCCTGTGGCGCGAGCATGAACCGTTCTCGGTCGCCGTTTTGATTCCCGCTGACCTGAAATCGCTGGAAGCAACCATGCTCGATGGCCAGGATTTGAGAGAGTTAGTCAGGGCCGGATTGGAGAGATTTCGCGCCGGCGGGATCAAACTCACGGTGGACTACTACAACGAAGAATGGGTCATGGGAGAGAGCATACTGAAGTCTCTGGATGACACGAGCGGGTCCGGCGTGAATTTCGATGCCACTATCACTGAAGTAACGTCCAGCCCGGTTGAGGAAGCCTCAACGAGCTGAAGTTTAGAGCACCATTTGAGAAGTCATACGGCCGACTGATTTCAAATAGGAGAAAGAGACAATGATTACACCTCCGGCGCTGGTTGATGCACATCCGGGCGACCCCATTACTTCCGAACAATGGAACAACGTTCTGGAAGCGGTGCGGCGTGTTTACGAGGCCATGAACAAGAATCTCGGAGCGCTCGCCATTAAGGTAGTAAACAACGCCGATAACATACCCATCCGCGGCGCGATCGTGACGGTCAAGCCCATCGTTGCCGAACTGGGGCGGGTGAGTTTCGGAGACACAACCCTCGCTGAACCGCCAAGCGCCGATCCAAACAGGCCAAGTCGCCCGGCTCTCTTCGTCGGCGGGGGAGAGGATTATTATCAGGTCAGCCAACTTCTCCCCGGGTTTTACAACGTTACTGTTGAAGCTGCCGGATTCATTACCAGGGGGCTACCTATCGCGATGCCTGACGATGGCAACCCCATGAGAACAACCGTGCAAATGACCGCAGCCCAGACATTGTTGCCGATGCCGAATCTCTTTGGCCTGACTTTGACGGAGGCGCTCGTGGCTGTGAAGGCGAAAGAGTTTCAGGTGATCAGCATCATTGATTCGCACGGAAAAGACACGCCGGCCACGGCGATTCCCGATGAGGCGAAAGGCGCGAGGGTACTCGGACAAATGCCCGATCCCGGAACTCTGATTGCGAAGGACGCCCCGATTCGAATTCACATCTCGGCCAAAGCGGAGTATGCCGAGCGGATCAAGGTGCCCGATTTGCGGGGTCTCACGTTAGAGGAAGCGAAAGCGAGGTTAGAGTCGTTGCATTTGGTGTTGGGAAAGACCGAGACGGTGCGCAGCATCAGTCCGGCGCCGCCGCCGCGGCCGATAAATCCGAACAGCGTGATTTGATTGCGAAGGTTGACATTGCCGATGGCGGCCGCGGCGTCGGCGAGCCAACGCTTGGAACCTTTCGCGTAAACGAAACGAAGCGACACAAAGGAGCGTCACATGGCTGACATAAACAAACCCTTGAATTTTAACGTGAGCGCGGGTGGTGAGCTTCGCGCCGATAACCTGTTTGAGTTGAATGCAACCACTCCAAATTTTCCACTTGCGTGGACCATACAAAGGGCCACTCTCGCCAGCGAGTTCATCGGCCGCTTCGACCCGAAAGTTACGGAGGTGCGGCCGACGAAGGTTGTCGTAGTGAGTCAGGAACCTGGACCGGACATGTTTCTTCCGGCCGGCACTCCCGTTAATTTGTTCATGGCAGTCAAAGAAGATTTGCCGGTTAAGAGTTTCACTAACATCGAAACCGTCGTCACCGATAAGTATCAAGTGGTCGGAACTCTGATGGAAGATTTGGGGAAAGCGAACGACGCCGTGGCCGGAGCCGCCAAAAGAGTCCTGGAGGAAAAGAGCGAGGTGAATTACAGCGAATTGGCAGCGCAGGATAAAAGCGCTGTCAATGCCTTTATCAGGGATCGCTTCAATGTTAATGCGGACGTAGCGGCTGACAAAGAGAAAGCCGAGAATATTTATGAGAACCTCCGCTTCTTGAATTCTTTCTGACTTAAGCACCTGAGAGAAGTGACGTTCAGATGGCTTTAGATACACACACACAAGCAGCAAGTCCCGGCGGCGAGGCTCTGGCGCGTCACGACAAAGCAACTGCTCCTGCTGAAACTCGCTCTGAGACTCGCTCAGCCTTTGATGTGCCCCCTCCGCCGACCCCGATGCGAGACGATCGAAAATCGGGAGACGAGGAGCAACTCCTCTTCACCTACGCGCCGGGCAGCCGCATAAGTCAGTTTGATGTTCAAGTGACGGGGTCAGCCTTTGAGGGCCAGTTAGAGTTTCTGAAGGGCGCGAAGGTAATGCCGAGTCCGGTAATCTACGACAAAGATGGGAGTGCCCAGACTCCATCAGGTAACAACCGGGCGTTCATCGTTGACTTTACCGGCATCCGTTCTCTCCTGAAATTGCAGCTGGCAAAAGATCAGGGATTCGTCACCCTGGTCCTTTCATGGATGGGAACTGACTTCGCTGCAAAAGCGCTCTACCCCGTGACCCCTCCGGACGCGAAGGGTCAATTCCTTCCCATCGCGAATGATACGGGGACGGCCGAGGTCAACTTCTCGGGGGTCGAAACGTCGAAGCTGTTGGTTCAAGTGTCCAGCGCGTCCTTGAAAGACACCAACTTCTCGAAGCTATGCTCGATTTCGACGGCAACCTATCCGAGCAATATCAAAGCGTCTCTCAACGGCCGGCTGCCCTTCTGGTCCCATCCCGGCGCGCTCAGCGAAAAGGTGAAACTGACCGGACTGGTGGAAGACTTGAATGTTCTCCTCAAGGATGCCACCTCCGCCGTCCCCGTGAAGTTGTTGTTGACCACCGACACGCCGGGCGTGCTGAAGGTTGATCCGGATAGCCCAACAAATCTGAACATGTCGCAATCCTCGAACGCACGCTGGGGCGGGCAAGAGAGTATCGAGATCCCCCTGCGCGCCGCTGAAGCCGAACCGTTTGCGGTCTCTTTTCCAACGGAGACGAACAAGGCTTGGCGGATTAGCCGGTTGGAACTAAATCTTAGTGGCAAGTTTCCGCCCTGGCGGGCTAAGTCAGGTCAGGGCAACGATGCTCCAGGCCCGTTGGGCATGAAAGTCTGCGCCAGGTTTAGCGTCGCTCGGCGGTGCGACTTCAGTCAGGACGCGGAGTTGTTTGGCTTTTCTATTCTTTTGCGACCTTCGACTGACGGCGCGGAAATCATGTTGGAAGTGGCCGCGGGTAAGGAGGGCGTACCCGTCGCAGGCAAGTCTTTAGCGGCGGCGAGCGCGACGCTTGAGGAGGCCACCGCGACTGTTCCTCGCTGGGTTGAAGTTTTCTTTGCTTCGCCAATCAAGGTGGGAGCAGATCAGGAATTATGGCTTACGCTCAAGGCCGGAAAGGGCGCCGTAGAGTGGTGCGGACTTGCCGCTCCGGCCGACCCCAACACCACCACGCTCTACAGCGATGAGGGCGGAGCCTGGCAGCGTTATCCATCCGTGAACGGTGTGAACTTTCCAGTCGCGCAGATGCGGACTTTGCGGCGTCCATTCATTAACGAGAACGATCCGCTATTGCAGATCTCCTGGGCGGCATTATCGCCCGTCTCTATCGACGTCACCGAGGAAACCAAGAGGGTTGAATTGAATCGACCTTCAGGCCCGGTTCCGCCCCAGGCGCCAGAGAACGAAGCGATCCTCGTGCCGCTAACTCTTACGGCCGGCGCGAGCGGTTCGCTCACAGTCAAAGGGGCGACAGCTTTTTACACGGAGCAACCGGCGCCATGAAACACGAGGAGGGCAGCACCAGATTCGTTGATGGAATGCGCGTCTCCAGCGAGCACCTGAATCACTGGCGACAGATGTTGTTGGATGCCGTCGTCTATCTCAGGCAGACCGTCGGAACAGGTAAGGTCGCCTATGGTTTGAAAGTCGAACCTTTGGCCGCCGACAAAGTCAAAGTCGGGATGGGAATTGCCTTCGACCGTTTGGCCCGACCGCTGACTCTGGAACAAGAGAAAGAGATCGTGGTTTCTTTCAGCTCATCAAACACGCTCTACCTCATTCTCCTCTATGCGCTTCGTTCCGAAACACTCGTCGACGGCATCTATACAATCTTATCCAACGACCTGAAAATTGAGTCTCGCACGGCTGCGCCACCCTACACGGACGAGGCTGTCATCTTCGCCGAACTTCATTTGAGAGCGGGAAAAATCGAAGTCGTCCAAAAGGGCGAGTGGTACTTGCCGCCGCTCAGCCATGGGCACAGCGGCCAGTTCGTTTTTGATCAGCAGATGCGGTGGCGTTTCGATGGCCATCGCGTCGGCATTGCCGGCCCGCTTTTTGACTCGGGCTTTATCCAGGTTGAGGCGGGCGGAGAAGTTCGCCTCAACCATGGTCTCAAAACGAGCGACCTGCTGGTGCAGATCCAAGCTCGTCTACCCGATGCGAGCGTCACCAACGCGGGATTGGGTCAGAACTTCTGGTACGAACTCATCGGCGATCAGGAAGTACGCCTGAAGCGCGGGACAGACGCGAGCGCCGAGCGTCTCGAATTGAGAGTCATGATTTGGCCTTACGGACAGGCAAGCGCAGGTCCGCTTTTACCAATGGCCGATGCGGGAGATGATCTCGTCATCGAATCAGGCACGTCCTTCACCCTTGACGGCACGCGTTCAAGAGCATTTGAAGGGCGCACTATTAACAGGTACATCTGGCAACAACATTCCTGAAGGAGGGATAACATGGCAAATTTTGTAATCGGTACCGCGATAGAAACGACGGAACCGACGATTGAAGTGACGGTAACCGCGGCCAGCCCCTTGGCGCCGGGTAGGTACAGATTCCAACTGACTGTATCCGACGATTCGAACAATCGCAGCCTGCCGGACGTGGTGGAAGTAATTGTGAAAGATACCAAGAACCCGACAGCGGTGCTGAAGTTACCTGCGCAGGTGGAAGCTGGGCAATCGTTTCTATTGGACGGTCGAGGCAGTTCAGATGTGCCGCCCGGACGTGTTGTCAAATACAGTTGGACTTTCATGGGTCCCTCACCCCAATAAGCGGCCAATCCACGCGCGGAGATAATTGGACTTTGTGGGAGTAGACGCATGCCTGCTTTTATAGTCAATGTCCCGATCGTTACTTCGACCCCTACGATCGCGGTCGAAGGACTACCGGTCGGGACACATCGCTTCCAGTTAGTAGTCGAGGACGAATCGGGCAATCGCAGCCAGCCATCGTTCGGTACGGTGACGGTGTTGAACCCCGCGCCGCTTATCAGGGCTATCTCTCCTGAGTTCGGCCCTTGGGGGGAGTTGGTCGTGATTACCGGGTTCAACTTCACGCCCGACCCGCCCAAGAACAGGGTCTCATTTAACGGCGTCGCAGCTCAGGTGGTATCTGCAACAAGCACGCAGTTGACCGTGCGCGTTCCTCAACCCGCGACTACGGGACTGGTGAAGGTCGCAACCGGAGCCGGCGAGTGGGTCCATCCGAGGTCGTTCGTGATTCCTCGCGTCTTCACAATTGAGGTTGGCAACGCTGACATCGCCAGCCAACCAATCGACCTTGCTCTTGATACTCCCAAAGGCAATCTGTGGGTCCTCAACAAGGGGCCGGTTATTAATTCCAAGCGGGGAGTGGTCGCGGTCATTAACCTTGAGCAGAAAAAGCTGCTGAATTTCATATTCGTCGGTGACTCGCCGATAGCGATTGCGACGGCTGCGGCAGGTGAACGAAGGGTGTGCGTGGTGCTGAATTCAGGTGGAGTGGTATCAGCCATCGATCTGGATTCAATGAAGGTCGCGAACATTCAGGTGGCCGGGAACCCCGTCGCGCTGGATATCAGTCCTGACGGGAAATGGGTCTATGTCCTGCTTCCAGTAGCGCTACCTGGTCTCGGCGCTTCACCCATTCTTTTTGTTATTGACATGACTGCCTTCAAAGTTGTGGGCACGATTCCGGTAGGACGTGCTCCCACCAGAGTCGTCTTCAGCCGCGATAGCCAGTTCGCCGTCGTCAACAATACCGGAGACGGCACTATCTCTCTTATTGATGTCAAAACACGTAAGGTTTCTGCTGTCAAGGTCGGCGGCAGTGATACCTCCAATCCACAGGAAGTTGTTTTCTCTCAGAAAAACTTTCCGATGTGGACGGCGAATTCTGGCAGCCGGAATGCCTCCGTCATCGGCAAAGATATGCTTGCGGCGAACATCGATCTCGACTTGAATCCCATGGCAGTTGCGGTCAACAGCGATGGTACGCGCGCATTTCTCATGGGGCCGAAGGAGACATTGATGGCTATGGTTGTTACAGCCGAGGGCCAACCTATCCAAAAAATAATTTCAAAGATGTCCGGCGTGGCGGGCAACGTTGAAGCAATCGCCACGACGCCGGACGACCGCGGCGTCATCGCCATTCACGCTAATACCAACACGATGAGTGTGCTTGAGACTAAAACTCTCGGCCTGCGTGCAGTCATCAGTCTGAACGGCGCTCCGCTCCGATGTCTGATCACGAACGACGGCAAATTCGCTGTTGTCGTATGCCCGAAAATCCTCTCCATCCTAGACATGGAAAGTGTTCTGCCGACAGGTGCGTAAGAAGATCACACGGTCACAAGACTCGGCGGTTTAACAATCGGGAGCTGTTGTCTCATGGCCCAATTGACGTCCTTTTTGAGATTCCAATCTGGACTCTCAGGGCCCGCCTTTTAGGAGCGACGGCCAAACGGGTGGTGGGAGTAATTCATGACGACCATTGATTCTGACATACCATCGAGACGGAGTTGGTTTATCTCCCGTCGGCGGCAGACATGATGTTCACGCCGTCGAATATTCCGCTACCCGGCGAATAATACTTGTGACAGACTCCTCGTCGCGACTGTTAAGATCACGACATCTTCGTACTTAGTTGGGTTACGAAATGCGATTTGGCGCCGATGCCTCGTTGACATGATACGCTCCAGACCCCCCACAAAGTCCCCACAGTCGATTTCAGGATTTTCTTACGCGGCTTTCGACGTTGGGACTCGTTTGATGCGCTCGTATTCCGCGCGTCGAGCGTGATGCGTGTCCCAGAGATCAACGTCCTGCTGTAGCCCCAGCCACATCTCCGGAGACGTACCGAAGGCGCGCGCGAGCCGGTGTGCCATGTCGGTGGTGACGGGCCTGCGCTCGTGTAGTATCTCGCTAACAGTGCGTCGTGAGGCGCCAAGCAAGCGCGCAAGTTTATCCTGCGTCAATCCCGCTGCTGGTAAGACATCCTCGCGCAGAATCTCGCCGGGATGCGTCGGTCGTCTCTTCCGATTGTTCAGCCAATTGTTCGCCATCGATCAATTCCTCAGTGATAGTCTTCAAGGTCAACGTCGAAAGCATCTTCACCCTCAAACGTAAACGTCACGCGCCAGTTGCCGCTGACTGTGACGCTCCAGGTGCCAGCGCGATTGAGAACATCTAACTGTCTGCGTAAGCGGTCGGCAAGTTCACCGGCCACTCCCCGTCGCTCACCAGTTTCAAAGAGCCGCTTCAATCCTCTGTGGCGGGTAGTGCTCCGTTAGTGTGTGGCTGAACCCGTGTGCCTTATTCCGCTTTTCGCTGACTCTGGATTGGTTCAAACGCGCGGGTAGTGTGCTCGGTCACGCTCCCCGGGTGTTCGGGGAGCGCTCGATGCTCGGTCGGCTCCAGCTCTCTGGTAGCTTGCTTCTTCACTTGCTCAGCCTGTCGCACTTCTTTTCGTCGACTCAATAATAACCAGATGAATACACTCTCGACCCCGAGCATCAGGAGGAAGATCAGCGTTGAGAATGCGAGTGCCGCTCCGTCGTTCAAGCCGTAGTTCTTCATCACGGCCATCAAGCCGATGACACAGCCTATGCCGACCACAAAGACGGATACAATGGCCCAGATCAAAGAGTCAGGGAACAACTCCGCGGCCCTGATCACGCCATTATCTTTTGAGCCATTGACTCTGGCGCCGCAATGATTGCAGTAGGCAAGGTCTCTCGCTAACGCCAGGCCACAAGAGGAACAATACATCCGTTTTTACCCCCCGTTTCAGCATACGATAGAGCAAGACGTTCGGTTCGCCAATGACCGTCAAAAGGAATTGGCCGCTCTTGCGGGTAAGACTTGGCCCGCACGGCCCTAACAGCGACACACCTAACGGAGCACTACCCACCCGCGAGTGGACTGCTGCACTTGAACTTCCGGACTCATCACGGAGGACGCAAGAGATTATTAGTAACGAACAAGATTCGTTATCATGTTCGGGTATCAGCATCCGGAGTTACCAAATGACGGTCGGACTATCAGCAGCGCGTAAGTGAACTGTATCAACAAACCAATTGCGAAGAGCTAATACCGCCTTGTTGGGTTGGTTTGCATGTGACTTCGCGTCCACGCCGCCGAGATCAGATAGAGCCTTCTTGTAATCGTGAGGTTTTTCTCCCAGGACCAGGAATCTCTTGCGCCGTAAGTGTTCATTTCCGATGCGCCGGCATCCGTAGTCAATTCCGAGCTCAAACGGCATGTTGAGGCGAAAGAACTCACCAGGCTTTGCTGACTTAATTCTGGACAAGTCGTGGATACTGAATTTTGATTTAAGAATCAACGAAAGAATCTTGTTGACTCTTTGTTCACCCGAGTCGCTTGTCTGAGAAGCTATTTGGGGATTGTACCCGAGATAGATAATCGTGAAGAGAATCGTCCGGAGTAACGAAGCGTATTCACTGTCGAATGGACAGTTAATGAATACGTTCTTGCTGAATCCCGGGGGAGGTCCAGGCGACATTTGCAATCTCTATTTGCGGTGATTGCCTTGCGGCGGATACGGGTCTGTACCATAAGAATCGCTGGACCGGATCGTGCCGTCCCGGCCGTGCACAACGAGATTCGATCCCGCTTTCCTGCTCTTCGACCTTGCCCACGAAACGGCGTCAGCTTGGGTGTCGAAGCTCTTCACTGCGCGTAAAGCCCCTTCAGACTTCACACTCCAACCGCCTTTCAGATTAGGAACGACATGTTGAGACTTCTTAGCCATAGAACCTCTGACCTTTGTGCCATGATACACCTTCTGGTTCACTCGATCATAACCGATTGTGCAATGTAAATAATTTTGCATCGTCGATGCGCACTCCAGCGGGAGGGCCTTGGGGTCAGACCTGCGATTCTCATGACCCCGAGTTATTTGTTCTCCACTTTTTTGTCAGGGACCGGATTTGTAAACACTGCGCCGTTAGGCGGGAGTTATCTCTATCGAGCCGGCCTTTCTTATCGACGTCGGCGCCCCCGCCAACATAAACGCACGCATCAGCCATCTGCCCGAGAGTGAGACTGCTTCCCTGAAAAACGCTCACGCAGCCGCGGGCTCCGCGGCAGGTCGTCAACGTGCGGGCAAGGAACTCCTCAGCCGTGAAATCCCGGAAGGGCAGACCTTCCGAGGGACACCAGTACCGGACGCACCTGCGTCTTTAAAGCGCGGTGGAACTTTTGAAAGTCGGGGTCAATGCCCCCGGCGGTCTTGCAATAATCTCAAATCGTCAGACACCCCCCACAAAAGTCCCCACAGTGAGAATTTACTTGAGGTCGGTGACTGCCGGTAGATTATTGGAAAAGATTGGAGGCGGCGATCGGAATCGAACCGATGAATAAAGGTTTTGCAGTCATGAAGTGACTTTTCTCCCAAGTTTGATGGAGTGCCGAGTTGTGCTTTTTTGTTGGGCTTTCCTCGCGCATGACTTCGGTTGTGTTTACCTCGATTTGCGCCTGACTCGCTTGGTTGTGTAACTCCAGTGATACAGGGCCTGAGGGACCCACCAGTGAAAGCAGGAAAACTTTTGACATTATCGAATATGGGAATAGAATGCTGTTCGTCCTCGCGCAACCGTTCCCGAAAGAGTCCACTCCGAAATGCTGAAGTGATTCTTGCTTTCAGCATCTCTAACGGTTGGACGCTTGATTCGAAATTGTTCCAGGGAGATCACCCAAAAAGGTCTCCTCACTCTTAAACAAGACCTAAGTCAGCAAAGGAGCTCCCATGAATATCTCAACCTCAACACCCATCTTTAAATTCGTCACGATTAGAAGCGCAACTGACGAGGTAACCAGCCAACCTGAACTTGAAATTCAACCGACAACAAATCTTGTCAAGTCTCTGATTGACACTATTGAGAGCGACAAGAAACAGCCCGAACAGATTCAATTGATCAATCAGAAGTTGGAGGCTTTCATTCAAAGCACCAGTTTCCTTAAGAGGAAAGTGACACTCGTTGAGCTAACAGGTGCACCCCTGAATATCATTAACTCTACTGACCTTAAAAAACTGTACGAAACTCTTTACGACAATATTGTAGTCAGGACTCTCACCAAGAGCACTACCAACGAGATTTTTAAGGCACTTACGGAAAACATCAGGATACTTCATCAGCAACTGAACGCGGAAAGAGTAAGCATAGAACAAATCAATAAGTTGAGAATAATTCTCCCGGAGAGATTGGTGCTTTCTTTTTCACCTCCCAAACCGATCATCCCTCCGGTAATCAAGAAAGACCCCGCTCCTTTACTCGCTCAACTACAAGCCTTAACAGAGCAAAAGCAGCGCCTGCAAGAGACTATGGCTGAGACTCTCTCCCAGAGAACAGCCGAACAAAAGAGAATCATAGAACAGCAAGCGCAGGAACAGAGAGCGCTACTCGAACAAAGTAGTACTGCTCAAATCAAACAAGCTAAGACCGCGAAAAAAAGAACAACAAAGATTCAGCAAGCAAGCTTGAATCAAGCCGAGATCCAACCAGTACCCAGCCCTGTCCTGGATGGGTTAGAAAAGAGGTACGCGGAATTAGGAGCATCTGAGAGACAACTCAATCTTCAATTGACAGCCCTGAGTCACCAGACCTTTCAACTGTTCCCTCGCGAGGAATATGTGCGCATAGGCGAGCAATATGTGGATGTAGGTAACATTCGATTCACCGGGTCCACCACTGTTGAAGAGGACACCACTGTTGAAGAGGACGCCACTGTTGAAGGGGACGCCATCATAGTTCATTCTGGCAACTGTTCCTTGAAATTCCCCTTTCAGGTAGCCGATCTAAAAGTGGTGGAACAGCTGACGGTTGGTTATGTGCCCGGAGAGATTGCGCATATTAACAATACGCAACAAGGCGAGCTCCATGAAAAGATTACCCGAAGACTAAAGCGCGTTGAGACTTTTGAATCTTTGATCACGGAAGATGAAACTTTTAAAGAAACCGACACTCAGTCTACGGAAAAATTCACCCTCGAAAAAGCCGCCTCAGAAGTTCAGTCAGAAGAAACCTCAGCCAATGTCAATGCCAGTGCTACCGGAAAGAATGGTGTAGTCACGGCGTCTGTTGACGCCGGCTATAGCACTAGCCAATCAGCACAGAATGCAAACAGTGCTTCAGAGTCTTATGCCAAAGAAATTGTGGAGAGAGTGGTTGAGCGCGTCAGCAATAAGGTTAAAAAGGAAAGAAGCGTAAAAACCCTGGAAGAATTTGAGGAGACAGTAAAGCACGTTATCGACAACACGAAGTCCACGGGCCCCAAGTCCTACGTTTACCGCTGGCTGACTAAATTATGCCGGGCCACCTTGAAGAACTATGGCAAGTGTTTGATTTTTCAAATCGATATTCCCCACCCCTCTCACCATTACTTAAGTAGGTCAATAACAGAACAACCAGCGTTAAGTCTTCCACCGAATCCAAGGGGATGGTTTGTCTTGGGCAAGCACATTTCTTCCTGGATCACTCGCGAATTGTATTTGAACTTTGCTGATCTTTATAAGACGAAATTAGAACCACCTCCGGAAGAAAACATCATTGTCAGCTATGTGAACTGCAGTGAGAAAGACGGGAATTCGGCAAAGGTCTTGAATCCTATTCCGGACGGCTATTGCGCGGTCCGTGCTCATGTGAAACGAACATTTATGCGGGACCAATCCAGCTATGTGGTGTTTCTTAGCATATTGGTTGGGAGAAGTGAAACCGGAAACTGGATGGTCCCAACAGACGACACCCCTGAAACGACATACTTAGACCGGAGAGACCTGAACAGGGAAACCAAGTTTCTGCCTATTTCGATCTTCAACCCTCAGGGAGGTGGCTATACAGTAAACATTGAAATTGATTGCGAGCTCACACCTGAAGCAGAACTAGCATGGCAGACGAAATGCTACTACGCCATCCTGGAAGCCTACGACAACTTGAAGGCGGAAGCTGAAAACAAGATGGGCGAGTTCGATCCAAACAGGCCCGGGTTGAACCCAACAAGAAAGACGGAATTGATAAAAACCGAATTGAAAAAGGGAGCCTTGACCAGGATGTTTCGCTGCAACCCTTTTTGGATCACCGACAATTATGTAGTAGGGAACGAGTATGATCCTGATTGTTGCAAGGACACCTTAAATGCAGAACAAGTTCGCTTCCTGGAAACCGTATTCGACTGGAGCAACATCACCTACGAGCTCTATCCTTATTTGTATGCGGACAAGGATAATTGGGCGGGGTTATTGAACCTCTCCGATGACGACCCGCAATTTGAAGCATTTCTTCAAGCCTCGTTCGCCACCGTCAGGATTCCCGTCCATCGGGATCCATTAAAAGAGACAGCCGCCGTGAATTTCATCATGAACAATTCAATAGCCAACTATGAAGTTGTGCCGGAGAGCATGAAACCACTGTTGGCCGAATTGGAGGATGGTCAACCGACTAAATTCACTATCGGACTGGACGGCGAAGAGGCGCCAATCGAAGTGGACACGGTGGAGCTGGGCGTTTTTCCTGTACCCACCGACCTGGTGATATTGGAGTGTGGCGTTCAAAACGGCGTCAAGCCTATTCCCTTTCCTCCGGAAGAAGAGGAGAAACCCAAGTTCAAGATACCAAAACAATATTCACCGGCTATTATTGCCGACAGCTGCGAGCCCACTCCTGATTTACCACCGGACGTTGAGCTCTAAGACCGGGGGTTTCAACTCCTGAAGGAATCGCGCGCGGCGTCCAACGGAACCAATTGAACGTCGGTAAGAACGAATCGCCTCGCCTGCTCCCGAGTTTCGCGCCGACAACTATCTGGATAACACTCATGCAATTCTCAGAATTGGAATACATTGCGCTCGAAGGTGGTGGCGGCAAAGGCGCCGTCTATAAAGGCGCGATAGTGGCTCTCGAAAAGCTATTTGACCAAGCGTGGCATGAGGAAGAGTTATTAAGAATCAAAGATGGAAAGCTCATCAGACCTCCCGTTGTTCCTGAACTACTGGAACCAGCCAACGTTCTAAAATCACCAGGCGAAGAATCAAGAGGCCCGACTTCCATTCTGGATTATTATGAGAGGAATTCGAATCGAAAAATAAAAGGAATCTCAGGTTCTTCCGCAGGGGCCATTACGGCGTTTCCTTTAGCCCTGGGTTTGTCTTCAGATGACATAGATAAAATCCTGAAGTCATATCCATTCGACGAAGAGTTTATGCCAAACAATGAGCTGCACGCGGGGAAATACAGAATGGTGGGAATGGATGAAGCCGGGAAAGTTAAGATTTTAGTTGCCCAGGATAGTTTTAGAAAACTGGGAGCGAGCAAGATAGAGCAATACCACTTTAGTGAGTCCGCAAAAGCCAGGATTGGAGGGAATTACCTAAAAGGCCTGCTAAGAGAATTCATAGTGTCCGAGACTTTAAGGATCATTCTGTTTGGGCTGACGACAAGGTTAGAGCCTCTGAAGAGACGAGTTCAGCAAATAATTCCCTTGCTCAAAAATCTGGACTTCGCCGTTTCCCGGAACTACGTTGCTCAGTTGTTAAGTTTGCTGGAGCTTTGGAACGAAAAACAGATTGCAAAGATCTCGTATGCGCTGGCTTTCGCAGGCAGAAGCTGGATAAAAAGTCTATTGAGAAGCATTGGTATCAACCCTAACAGATCGAAAACTCTGGGTTTCATTCCGACAAATAATTTTGTTCTGGCGGCTGCAAATGTTATTTGGGATAGAGGGATTTATTCCGGCTTCGAAGTGAGGGACTTCTTCTACAGGGTTTTGTTACTGGCAATATCGAAAGATACTCATTTTAGAAGAGGTTGGACGGAGAGTGAGGTTACCAGTGGAATTGCCAGTAAAGCGGATATTGAGAAGTTAAAAATCAGGTTCAACAGTAAGTTTGAAGTGGAAACCGACGCGAATGATGAGACGTCGAAAAGGATTTTGAAGGCCTTGCGGGAATTGCCGGAGAAGCTTACGTTCAAAGAGCTGCATAAAATCATCAATCTGAATTTGACAGTTTGCGTAACCAACGCGACCAGTAATCAACCGCTCTATTTTTCGCATTACTTCACACCGGACTTTCCTGTCCTGGAAGCGCTAGGGGCCTCTATGAGTTTTCCTGTGGCATTCAAGCCAATTTACAACGAGGCAAACGTATTCCTGAACCAGGCTAACGCCTCCCCTTCCTTCGTAGATTTCTCTGACTCCAGGAATCACAAAAATATTTACAAAGAGACCTTTGCTATGTCCGACTATGAAGCTTTTTTAGGAGTAGTGTTGGAATATGTTAAAGAGAAGAAGGGTTTGCACTTTTCAACGAATGGCAATTTGAGCTTCCGAAGTTTTTTGCCTTATCTGCGACGTCTCATTCAGGAGAATAGGTTTGATGAATTCCACCGACAGCTCTGTTATTTCTACTACAATTCAGCATTCAAGGGATTGTTGATTGATGGAGGGGTAACGAATAATTTGCCGGTGAGTGTATTTGCCTTCACGACGACTACGATCGAAGATGAAGTTCAAGATCTGGATGTCAAGAAGAACGTTCTAGCTCTTAAATTAGATAATTCATTTCCACGGGAAATGAAGGAGGCGGTGAGGAGCATTCTCGAGGATGATAAGAACGGTAAAGGCTTGCTGAAACAAATCAACGAAAGTGAGGGGTTGTTAAAGGAAAAGGTGGCTCAATATGCTTTGGCCGCTTCACTTTTCAAGAAACTAAAGTTGAAAAAGGCGTATGCAGGAAATGTCGACTGGATTGAGATGCCTAAAGAAGTGTGGGTGAAAATAGGCAAAGAATTAATTGACGAATATAAACGAACCAGAGGAGGATTTACTCCGTGGAACAGAGGGGTGAATGCGATTTCCGCCTTGTTCAGTTCCTTGCAGTTTGGTTTGGACCAGGGGCAAATCGAGAGTATTGCCGACAATGAAAATATCGTCGCACTTTATTGTTATGGCCTCAGCGTTTTCGATTTTGACCTTACACATAAAGAGGTGAAACCCCTGGTGGAGATGGCGGTAAAAGAAAGTGAAATATCAGTTATGGAGTGTTTTGGTCATAAGTAGATCCGCAAAACAATGAGAAGGCTGGAGATTTTTGGAGGCGGCGATCGGAATCGAACCGATGAATAAAGGTTTTGCAGACCTCTGCCTTACCACTTGGCTACGCCGCCCCGGCAAGAATGAAAAGAACGTGCGCGCGAACGCCGGAACATGTGGGGCGCTGCGCTACTTCAAGCAAAAAGAAGGCGGAAACATGAAGAATCTCGCTATTCAGTTTGCAGTCTTCCGTCGTGAACCGCCGTTTAGCAGCTACAACACTGAAAACCAAAAACTGAAAACCGATTCTTCATCTTTCCGCCTTCGATACGCATCGAATTTGGAGCGGGAGACGAGATTTGAACTCGCGACCCTCGCCTTGGCAAGGCGATGCTCTACCACTGAGCTACTCCCGCTTTTCAAAGAAATTCGATTCTAATGATTGAGAGTTCGTTGTCAAGGAGTGGCACGCGAAGCGATGGTTGTCCCTTTGCGGTTTCTTTGCGGCTTAGCGCCTTTGCGTGAGTCTGTAGGTTCGATTGCAGTTCTCGCAAAGACGCAAAGGTCGCAAAGATCGCAAAGTCGAAATGCCATCCCCTACGGCGTCGGCAGCGGCGTCGCCATTACGCCGGCGAGAAATTCATTCAAGCCAGCATCAGAATTTTCATGACGGAACTTATAAAGGTCCGTCAGCATGCTTTAACCACTCCGCCTTCTTTGCCTGCTGCGCCGGTTCGTTTCCGCTCAGCGCCACCGCGCGCGCATAGGCATCAATGATCGCGATCGATGACTTTGTTGAGCGTCTCGAGTGCGGCCTTGCTCTCTGGCGTCTCAGCCTGGTTCGCAAAGCGTCTTGCTGTAATCCGCCGACAATCGCTTGTAGGGGCCCTGCTCGTACGCCGCGCGCCAGAAAGTAATAAGGCGAGGCCGTCTTTCGCAGATCGTTATCGATTTGAATCACCTTTGATGAAGCGGATGATGGCGTCGTCCGGCTGCGACTTCAGTTCGTAACACCCGATCGCGTAGTGCAAGGACGCCAGCATATCTTCCGGCTCTTAAATGGCTCCCAGCCCATGTCCGGCGTCTTGCCGCCGTCGAGCAACTGAATTGCCTTCTGCGCATAGTTCGATGGAGTCGGCATTGAAGGTTTCGTTCTTGGCCGTCGTGGTGGCAAGGTATCCGCCGTAACCCAGCGCAATCAGCACCTTCAAATTTTCCGGATCGTCGGCGAGCACCTGTTTAGCCAGACCGAAGGCAGACGACGTAATTCTTTTCAGCTGTACAGAGCAGCGACAGGAGTTTGTCCTGGCGCTGGTCCTTCTCGAACGCGGCCATCCACTGTCTTCAGGTAACGCGTGTACTGGTCGTCTTCCTTGCCATAGCGCGCCATGTAATCCCTGGCCGCCTGATAGGCTGTGCCGGGATTCGGCTCGCGATTATCGACGAACCGTTTGTAGGTCGTGACCTTGTATTCGTCTTCAGTTTCCTGGACGGCGGTGCCGGTGCGCGGCTGCGCGCGAAGAGTCGCTGCGGACGAAAGTTAGCGCCAGGCCAAAGAGCAGGGCGAGCAATGCACGGTGTTTCATCAAAAGTAATGAGCCTCCAAGAACAATCTCGCAGCCTTAGATGCCGTGAGTCCCGGCTACGTTTAATTAGGGTTCGATTTTAACAGAGAGTCGAGCGTGTGTCAGAAGCCGGCGGCCCTCGGTAGTGCCCTAATGTGATTTGTCCTCCGCGTTCTCTGCGGAAGACCTCGGTTTTAACTCTGCGGTTAATGCTTAAGGATTAGCCCTCACCGCAGAGGACATAGAGGATTTCGCAGAGGACGCAGAGAGCAGATTAAGGCAGTACCAGCCCTCGGTCACGCTCGGGCTTCCGACCAGGAGTGGCACGTCCACAATTTCCCACGCGGCGCGATTGCGAAGCAGCGATGACATCAGCGCGGCATGCAGAAGGTGTCCGCTGCGTTCGGCTTTCACGCGACCCAGGATGGTCATTCCCAGCAAAGCCAGGTCGCCGATGATGTCCAGAATCTTGTGACGCACAAACTCATCCGCGAATCGCAGTCCGGTTTCATTCAACATGCCGTGTTTAGTAAGCACGATCGCGTTATCGAGAGATCCGCCGCGGATCAGGTTAGCGCGGCGCAATGCCTCGACTTCTTCAATGAATCCAAACGTGCGCGCCGAAGCGATGTCGCGGGCAAACGACCCGTTGTTCAAAATAATGGCCCGGTGCTGGACGCCAATCAGCGGATGAGGAAAATCGATGGTGCAGTCGATCTCATAGGACTCCGCCGGCTCGATCGTGATACTGGCGGTTTCCGGCGATCGCTGAGACCTTCTCTCGAACCAGCAGAGCCCGCCGCGCGAGCGGTTGTTCGACGACGCCAACATTCTCAATCATTTCAGCGAAGGCCTCGGACGAACCATCCATGATCGGCACTTCCAGATTGTCGACTTCGATGTACGCGTTGTCGATGCCACAGCCGCGCAGCGCCGCCAGGAGGTGCTCGACGGTGGAGAGCATTACGCCGGTGCGCATCAAGGTCGTCGCGTAACTGCAATGCGCCACCGATTCGACCGTGGCGGGAATCTCGAATCCCCCCAGGTCGGTGCGCTTGAAAACATAGCCGGTGTCGGGCGGCGCCGGCATCGAGCCGCACATTCACCGGCACAGCGGTGTGCAATCCGATTCCGCTTGCTTCAACAGGGGCCGGCAAGAGTTGTTTGCTTCGCGTTTTGAGGTTTCATCAAGAAGCGGGGCGAATCAAGAAGCTAATAGAGCGCCGAATTAATGAGCAATGATCGTGCCTGCACCATACTTCGGAAAAGAAGAGTGAAGTCTCGGGCGTTGTGGCACGGGTGCGACAGGCTGGCGCGTCGATCGAAGCATGAACGCCACTGGGCGTATCTTTGCATCTTCGTCCCTTTGCGTGAACCTGACTCGTTGCTTCTCAAAGGACCGAATCCGAAAACGAATTTCACGCCAAGACGGCAAGCCGCAAAGGACCCGCAAAGAATTTCTCAATTTGATCAAATTGACACCCTCCGTAGCGCTCCCTATGATCGAAACATAATGCCACAAGCGACGTCCCCTGCCGCGACGAAGGCGGCTGACCGAGTCTTTCTCATCGACTCAATGTCTCACATTTTTCGTGCGTTTTATGCGCCGCTCGCCAACCGCGCGGCGCCACTGATGACTTCGAAAGGGCAGGTGACGCAGGCGGTTTATATCTTCACCAACATGCTGCGAAAGCTTTTGCAGGATGAGCAGCCAAAGTACATCGCGGCCGTTTTTGAATCGAAAGAGAAGACTTTTCGGCACGAGGCGTTTACCGATTACAAAGCTAATCGAGAGCAGATGCCCGACGATCTCGCTTCGCAGCTCCCTTACATCAAGCGTCTGTGCGAAGCCTACAACATCCCCATGATCAGCGTGTCCGGATTCGAAGCCGATGACGTGATCGGCACGCTGGCCAGGCAGGCTGCGGAGCAGCGGATTGCAAGCCGTAATCGTTTCGAACGACAAAGACATGTGCCAACTGGTGCAGGATCCGCTGGTTGTTTGCATGCGGCAGAATTCACAGGTGGTGAAGCGTAAAGAGCCGGTGCCGCCGATCGAATGGTGCGACGAAGCCTGGGTGCAGAAGAAGTTCGGTGTGCCGGCGAACAAGCTCGTGGATCTGCTCGGGTTGATGGGTGACTCGATCGACAACATTCCGGGCGCACCCGGTGTAGGCCCGAAAGGCGCGGTGCAGATTATTCAGGACTACGGCTCGATTGAGAATGCGCTGCAGCACTGGGAAGAGATCAAGAACAAGCGCTATCGCGAGTCGCTGCGCGACAATGCTGACTTGATCTGCAAGTCGCGCGAGCTGGCTGAGATCAAATGCGACATCGAAGGCGTGACGCTGGATCTCGAGCAACTGGAAGTTAAGCCTCCCGATCGCGCGGCCGCCTACGAGCTCTTCCGCGAACTCGAGTTCACCAATCTCTCCAATGAGTTTGCCGATGCCGCGAAAAGAATTGTCAGCAAAGTCGAACGGCAATATTCGATTGTCCGCAATAAGCGGGAACTCGATTCGCTCATCGAAAATCTTTGGCAGGCCGAAAGCCTGGGCGTGGCGCTGACGAATTCTTCCGCACCGGGCGCCGGCCAACAGCAAAGTGAGCGCGGCCCGCACGGGGCGCGCGGAATTGCTTTCGCTTCCATAGCCGGAACGTCCGTCTACGTTGATCTCGAAAATTTTGCGGAAGGTCGTGACGTCGCGGTTGCCGGCTTAAAAGAACTGCTGACCAACGGACTGCTGGAAAAATCTGTTCACGATCTAAAGCGGGCCACGTCTTTGCTGGACCCGTTTGGGATCGAAGTTGCCGGGATCGAGGATGACACTTTGCTGGCGGCTTACGTTCTGGATCCAACTCGCAGCAAGTACGAGTTGAGTGAACTCGCGCGCGAAGCGATCGGCATTGAGGGCGGCGGCCCGCCGTACGAGGGCTGGCCGGAAGACGCGTGGCGCGCGGCCGAGGTTGCTGATCTGACCGCCCAGGTGGCGCCCGTGCTGCGCCAGCGCCTCAACGAGAAGGACCTGGATAACATCTATCGCGAAATCGAATTGCCGCTGGCGCCGTTGCTATACCGGATGGAACGCGCGGGAATTCGCATCGACCTCAACGTGCTCGCTGAGCTCTCGCGACACCTGGGCGATGAACTGGCAAGACTCACCAGTACGATCTGCCAACTTGCCGGGCGCGAGTTCAATATCAATTCGCCGAAACAAGTCGGCGAATGTTTTGAAGCTCTGAACATCATTTCCGGCCGCAAGACTTCAACCGGCCGCGTCTCGACCAGCAAAGCCGTGCTCGAAGAGTTGGCGCTGACGCATGAACTGCCGCGGCTCATCATCGAGTACCGCGAGCTGGAGAAGTTGAAGAGCGTTTACACCGACGCGCTGCCACATCAGGTGGCCGCGGACGGGAGGATTCACGGTCAGCTTAATCAGACGGTGGCCACGACCGGAAGACTCTCTTCCAGCGATCCGAATCTGCAAAACATTCCCATTCGCACGGAACTCGGGCGGCGCATCCGTCGTGCGTTCGTTGCTGAGCAGGGAAACAAACTAATCTCGGCTGACTATTCGCAGTTGGAGTTGCGTCTGCTGGCGCACATTACGCGTGACGAGGTAATGCTCGACGCGTTTAAGAACGGCGAAGACATCCACAACCGCACGTCGCGGCTGGTGTTTCACGCTCAGACAGATGAAGAGATGAAAGAGGCGCGCCGTTTTTCCAAGATCGTGAACTTTGCGATCGCTTACGCGATTGAGCCGTGGGGGCTGTCGCAACGCGTCGGGATCAGTCGTCAGGAAGCGCGCAAAGTAATCGATGATTACTATGCGACCTATAAGGGCGTGCGCCGCTATATGGATGAAATTCCGGTGCAAGCGCGTGAGCATGGCTATGTGCGGTCGCTGTACGGTCGCGTGCGTCCGTTGCCGGGCATTCACGATCGCAACGCGAACATCCGCAAAGCGGCCGAACGCGAAGCCATCAACATGCCGATTCAGGGAACGGCCAGCGACATCGTGAAAATCGCCATGCTGCACGCGGACAACGCATTTCGTCGCGAAGGGTTGAAAGCGCAGATGCTCATGCAGGTCCACGATGAGTTGCTGGTCGAGTGCCCGGCGAGCGAAGCTGAAAGAGTGGCCGCTACTCTTAAGCGCGAAATGGAAAATGCGGTTGAGTTGGATGTGCCGCTCGTGGCCGATACCGGAATCGGCGACAATTGGATGGACGCGAAGAAGTAGTGAGCAGAAGGCAGTAAGCAGAAGGCAGTGAGGCCCGGGCGCCGGGGCAGTAGCCCGACCGTCAGGGAGGGCGTTTTTCGAATGTCTCAACCAATAAGACCCAACGCTGAATATGGCGAGGTTGTCTATCGCCGTCTCGACACGCCGGCTGAAACTCCCAGCCGGTGGCGCGGGGCATCGCGAATTGATCCGACATTGATCCCCCTGGTAGTCGGCTTTGCGATTTTGTTGTTGCTCGTCCTGCTGCTGGGAAATCTGAGCGTGCGCCGGCTGGAAGAAACCAGCAGCCGGTCCCTGCAAATGGAACAGACGCATCTGGCTCGGACCCAGCTCCTGATGCAATTGCGGATGGCCTTGACCAGTTTGGATTACGAGGCGCGCGATCGCATGGTCGCGAACGCCCGACGCGAGATACGTCCACCGTTCGATCTCCGGCTCGACACCAACCGCAATCGTCTTGCAGATCAACTGGAGACGGTGGATCGGGCCAAACTCGGAGACTTGCCGGCGTGGAAAAGTTTGCGCGACAAGTTCGCCGCGTACATTGACGTTACGCGCGACTCTGCGCGGTACACGCTCGAAGGATTCGAGCGGTTTCGCCAGGTCGAGACCGAACTAAACGAACTGATCAGCCAATCGAATAACGAGCAGGCGCGCATTTTTAACGAGGCGGACGCATTGCAAAAAGACGCCACCAAATCGATTCGTACGTGGAACGTGATTGTGCTGGTGGTGGGGCTGCTGGTGGCGATCGCGACCATCTGGCAAGTGCAGAGACGATTCTGGCAGACCCGGCAAAGCACCGAAGCTGCCCGGCGCGAGCGCGAGTTCAGCAATCAAATGCTGGAAGGGATGGTTAGCGCAATCGCCGCAATCGATCGGCAGGATCGCATTCGCAGCGCCAACACTGCTTTCCTCAGAATATTTCCGCGGGCGGCCATCGGCGCATCGATTCACGACCAGGTAGGCTCGCCCGAAGGCGTGAAACTGCTCGAGGCTGCGACTGCCTCGCACGTCGAGAGATCGACGTACCGTGGACGTTGGAATCTCGAGCTCGACGGCACACCGATCACTTTCGACGTCTATTCGTCACCGCTGGCGATCGACGACCAGAACGGCCAAATTCTTACGCTGGTGGACGTGACTGAGGCCACCAAGACAGAAGCCGCTTTGCGTCGCACTGAGTCGTTGGCGGCCGTCGGCTCAGCCGCCGCACAACTGGCGCATGAGATTAAGAATCCGCTCGGCAGTATCCGGCTCGGCGTGGAGATGCTGCGCCAATACACCAACAATGACGAGGCCGAGAGAACCATCTCGCTGGTCGAACGCGGTATTCATCACCTCAACAAGTTAGTGGTAGATGTGACTCAGTTCTCGCGCCGGCGCGAGCTCGAACGCACTGAGACCGATCTGCATGAAGTGATTGAGTCAAGCATCGAGCTCGTAATGGATCGCGTGCGCGAGAAGGAAACTCCGATCGCGACCAGTTTTGACCCGCGCACCATTGAGGGCTTTTGGGATAGCGAACAGTTGCGCGAGGTCTTTGTGAACCTAGTGGGCAACGCCATTGATGCCAGCGCTGCGAGATCGCCGGTTGAAATCTCCACGCAATTGATCGGCAGGGATGGATCGGCTCGTTCTTTCGATGCGCCGGTCGTTCCGGAGATCGCGCGCGCCCGGATCACCGTGATTGACCACGGGGCGGGGATGGATCAAAAGACGCAGGCCCGGCTGTTCGAACCCTTCTTCACCACGAAAAAGCGGGGCACGGGACTGGGTCTGTCGATCGTACGGCAAATCATTGACCTGCACGGCGGCACCATCGACGTCGAAAGTGAACCGGGCAAGGGGACTACCTTCCGGATCGAACTGCCCGTTGAGTCCGCGCAGTTCTAGAGTCCTTTAATTCCGTAATAGATGCTTCCGTCACCGAGGAGCGCGGTAGGAGCGCTTTAGCAGAGATGCGATCTAATCTTTCCTAATGGCTCTGCCACGCCGATGCGCGGCAAGTCTCTGCAGGGGTCGGGCTAGTTGCGCAATGGCTCTGCCGCGCATCGGCGTGGCAAGTCTCTGCAGGGGTCGGGCTAGTTGCGCAATGGCTCTGCCACTCTGATGCGCGGCAAGTCTCTGCAGGGGTCGGGCTAGTTGCGCAATGGCTCTGCCACTCTGATGCGCGGCAAGTCTTCGACTTGCCGGGACAGCTAGCCCTCTTTCCGCCGGGTCTGCGACCCGACTAGCAAAATTTTTGCGTTGCCACGACGGATAAGATGGTGAGTTGTGAGACTCACCATCTCAAAGGACGATCCCTGTCTTTTCATAACGGCAGTAGCCAATAAGCGCCTCCCAGTATTTCAAACCGACATCATCAAGAGCATAACGTGTAGCGCGATTGATGAAGCTCGCACTTCATGCGGTTTCCATTTGTTCGCCTATGTCATCATGCCGGATCACGTTCACGTGCTAGCTGATTCGCCGCGAAAACCATCAACCGTACTGCAGTTCATCAAGGGCATAGTCAGTCGTCGGGTACTCGGATATCTGAGAGAGATGAAGTATGAGACATCACTGCGAAAGCTCGAGCACGACGACTGGAAACGAAATCATCGCTATTCATTGTGGCAGCATGATTCAGATGTCTTTTCGATAGTCAGCGAACCAGTTTTCATGCAGAAGGTTAATTACATTCATCAGAATCCCGTGCGAGCAGGGTTGGTAGAGCGAGCTGAAGACTATCAGTGGTCAAGTGCTCGCCTTTGGAATAGGTCTCCGAAGGAAGATGAGCCCTTGAAGATGGACCTTGGTAAGATCGTTTGGAGGCGGTCATAGACCGCCAAATTCTAGGGCTAGCGGCCCCGGCAAGTCGGAGACTTGCCGCGCATCAGCGTGGCAAAGCCATTGCGCAAGAAGACCCCGCCCCTCTTTGAGGCTTGCCGCGCATCGGAGTGGCAAAGCCATTGGGTAAGAAGACCCCGCCCCTCTTTGAGACTTGCCGCGCATCGGAGTGGCAAAGCCATTGCGCAAGCACACTACCCACAACAATATTGCCTTTTGCTCTTTTCTAATCGCACCAATCTGCGTAATCTTGTTAACTCAATGAGTCGCGAGCTTAATCGCCGAAACTTTCTCGCTGGTGCAATGGCTTCAGCGGCTTTGGTCGCTGCCACCCGCGCTCAGGCATTCGCATTAAGTCCTCAGCGCCGGTTTGCGCCCGTCAAAGTCTCGCGCGATCGAGTTATCCGTGAAGTCGTCGGGTTGCGACCCTATCGCGACGAGGGTTTTGTCGTCGACGTCGAACGGCTTGGTAATAAGATCCTGATTCACAATTACGGTCATGGCGGCGCGGGCATCACGCTCTCGTGGGGCACCGCCTCGCTGGCAGTCGATCTTGTGTCAGAACCGGGAGCGATAGCCATCGGGTCGAAGCGTCGCCCGGGAAAATCAAAAACTCTAGACTTCGCCGTGCTCGGTTGTGGCGTCAACGGTTTGTCCACTGCGCGCCTATTGCAACGCCGTTACGGAAACGCTGCTGCGACGGTAACGATCTATGCGAAAGACCTGCCGCCCGGCACGACTTCGAATATCGCGGGAGGCTTTTGGTCGCCGACTTCGGTTTTTGACGAAGCAGCTATTTCGCCGAAAGTTCGTGAGCAATTTCGCCAGGCCTGCCGCATTTCGAATCGCGCTTTTCAACTGCTGGCCGGCACGGAATACGGCGTCCGCTGGATTGATACTTTTGAGCTGATCCGGAATGAAGCGAATCTTAGCCGTGAGCTGCCGGGCGGAAACGATCTGTACCCCGCGCCCGAAGTTCACCGCGATCCGGATCACTATTTCGGCTACAAGTATGTGCGCCAGTACAGCACGATGCTGATCGAGCCGCAGACCTACCTCAACGCGTTGTTGCGCGACTTCTATGTCGCCGGCGGTAAAGTCGTGGTCAAAGAGTTTCACGATCGCCGCGAGCTGCTGCGCCTGCCTGAATCAGTGATCTTTAATTGCACTGGTTTGGGCGCTCGCGCGCTGTTCAATGATCAGAAACTCGGCCCCGTGCGCGGCCAGTTGGAGATTCTGCTGCCGCAGTCTGAGATTGATTACTGCTACCTGAGCAGCGGATATATGTTCCCGCGGCATGATGGGATCGTTTTGGGCGGCACCTTTGATCATGATGATTGGTCGCTCGACCCAAGGGCGGACCAGAGAGACTGGATCCTCGAGTCCCACACGGAAATCATGAAGGGCCTGAAAGCCTGACGCTTTCAAATCGGACGGTCTTTGGAAGTCTTATTCTAATTTCACAATCTGCGTAGATGTCGATTCAATTCTTTGAAGGAGCCCTGAATGCGTAAACAGATTCTGCTTTTCTGCCTCCTGGCGATTGCCGCGGCCGGCCTTTCTATCCGACACCAACCGGCGGACGCCCAACGCGCCAGTCTCACGCCCGAACAAATCGCCCGCCGGAATGCAATCGAAACGGAGTTGCAGTCGATCGCCATCGTCGAACGCAAGCTCATGGTTCCAATGCGCGACGGCAAGCGAATGGCCGCGGATGTCTATCGTCCGAAGGATACTTCGAAGAAATATCCGACCGTCTTTGTGCGCACGCCTTACAACTTCAATTTCTGGGATGTGCGCAACGGGGTACCGCGCGATTTGAATAATGAACTCGACGCCGTCAAACGCGGCTATGCTTTTGTCGAGATGAACGAGCGCGGACACTTCTTTTCAGAAGGAAACTACGACATCCTGGGACCACCGCTCAGCGATGGCGATGATGAGCTGACCTGGATCACGAAACAGCCCTGGTCAAATGGCAAGGTCGGACTAATCGGTTGCTCTTCCACTGCTGAATGGCAATTAGCGGTGGCTTCGCTCGGCAATCCCGCGCTGGCGGCAATCATTCCGCAGGGTTTCGGCGCCGGCGTCGGCCGGATCCCCCCGTACTGGGAGCAGGGTAACTGGTACCGCGGCGGCGCCGTGCAGATGCTGTTTATCGCCTGGCTCTACGGTGAACAGAACCAGGTGCGGCCAATGTTTCCGCGCGACACCTCGCGGGAAGATTTGATTCGTGCCTCGAAGTCATTCGACCTGGCCCAGCAACAACCACCGGTTGATTGGTCCAAGGCGCTCCGTCGTCTACCCGAAATGGATATCTACAAAGCCGTCGACGGGCCGCGCGGCATCTTTGCAGACGAGATGCCGGTGCCGACAGGCGGCGCAATGATTAGGCGAGCGCCGAACGACGCGGCCTGGTACCGCGGCGGCCTCTGGCACGACAAGATGAAGATCAATGTGCCCGGCTTCTGGTTCATGTCGTGGTATGACGTATCGGTGGGTCCGAATCTGGCGGCTTACAATCACGTTCGCAAAACCGCATCAGCCGAAATCGCGAATCAGCAATATGCGGTGATTGCGCCGACCCTGCACTGCGCCTACAAACGCGCGACTGAAAATACGGTAGTCGGCGAACGCAGCATGGGCGATGCGCGCCTGAACTATGACGAACTAACCTGGGCCTGGTTCGATCGTTTTCTTAAGGGCGAGCAAAACGGCTTCCTCGAAAAGACTCCGCGCGTGCGCTACTTCACGATGGGCATCAACAAATGGCAAGCATCAGACACCTGGCCACCGAAGGGTGCCCAGCCACTCACTTTCTTTTTATCAAGTAGTGGCAAAGCTAACTCGCTCAATGGCGACGGCGCACTCCTCAACACGCCGCCCGCGGCTGACTCGCCGGACAGATTCGATTATGATCCGATGAATCCGGTGCCTTCGTACGGGGGCAATGTCTGCTGCACCGGGAATGCAATTCAGGGCGGAGCCTGGGATCAGCGCAAGATGGAAGAGCGTAATGACATCCTCGTTTATAGTACCGGGCCTTTGAAAGAAGCCACGGAACTGAGCGGGCCCATCGAAGTAACGCTCTATGTTTCATCAGACGTTAAGGACACCGATTTCACAGTGAAGCTAATCGATGTTTATCCCGATGGCCGCGCGTACAATTTGGACGAAACGATTCAGCGGCTGCGGTATCGGAACGGCTACGACAAGCCGCTTACGTGGATGAAACCCGGCGAGGTCTATAAGTTCACCTTTCAGCCGATGACCACCAGCAACTTTTTCGACGTCGGCCATCGCATTCGGATAGAGATTTCCAGCAGTAATTTTCCGCGCTTTGATCGCAACCTGAATACGGGCGGGCGGAACTATGACGAGACGCAGGGCATCATCGCGCACAATGTCGTGCATCACTCAAAGGAATACCCATCGAGTGTCACTATCACGGTGGTGAAGAAATAATCCGCAGATTACGGAGATTACACAGATTGGAAGGCAAGCAACAGAACCAACGATTGCAGAAAGGTCAGTCCACGGGACTAAAGCGTTTCCTGTCTGCGTAATCTGTGTAATCTGCGGATTCCTCTTTCATGAAGAAACACCTTCTCATCTACGGCCTCTTCGGAGGACTGCTAATCGTCGTACTGAGGCTGATTGAATATCGCTTCCTCGTTATTGAACGTTCAATCGAAATCTACGGCGGCCTAATCGCGCTCTTCTTCGCATCCGTGGGTATTTGGCTGGGACTGAAGCTCACGCAGAACAAAGTTGTCATCAAAGAAGTGCCGATCGAAGTTCCGATCGAGATTCAGGTGCCGACGAGCGAGCCCTTTGTGCTCAACCAGGTGAAGCTTCAACAACTCGGCATAACCGCGCGCGAGTTGGAGATCCTTCAATTGATCGCTGGGGGCCTGAGTAATCGCGAAATCGCCGAAAGACTTTTTGTCAGCGAGAATCAACTGGAGAGGATCAAAACATTATGAAAAAGATTGTCCTGACTTTCGGCCTCATCTCCGGCGCGTTGATGGCTGCGTTCATGTTCGCGACTCTCCCTTTCCACGACAAAATCGGCTTCGATAGATGGGGGTTGGTCGTTGGCTACACGTCTATGGTGCTGGCGTTCATACTGGTGTTCTTCGGCATTCGCTCGTATCGCGAGAACGTGGCTGGCGGCGCCATCAGTTTCGGCCGCGCGTTCGTGGTTGGCATTCTGATCGCCATTATCTCTTCCGTCTGTTACGTGATTGCGTGGGAGATTCTCTATTTCAACTTCATGCCCGATTTCCTCGACAAGTACGCTGCGCACGTCATCGGGCAGGCGCGGGCGTCCGGCGCGAGTGCCGAAGCCATTCAAGCCAAGGCTCAGGAGATGCAGCAGTTCAAGCAGATGTACAGCAATCCGTTCTTCAACGCTGCAATCACTTTCCTCGAACCATTTCCCGTAGGCCTAATCCTCACGCTGATTTCTGCGGTGATATTGAGGAAGAAGAAAGCAGCTCAGCCGGCGTAACCAGCGTGGCGCATCTTCCAGAATGCCTCCGCCCACTCACGGTGTTTGGAGGTCTAGTTATCCATTGGCGCCTTTTTGGGGTTGGCTCTCACGCCAAAGCGCGGCCACTGCTAAGTTATCCATTCGCGACTTCGCAATGGCTCTGCCTCGCTGATGCGCGGCAAGTCTTGGACTTGCCGATAATAGAGTCTCTTAGTTTGCGGTCTACGAGCGCAATAATTGCTGGTCGGAGACCGAGAGAAGAAAAGAAGCGATTCCGGTAAGTCAGAGACTTACGGCGCATCGGTGTGGCAGAGCCATCACATAGGCATGACTTATCCTGCTAACAGGACAACCACGAAGGCTCCTGAAGAATCACAAACCAGACTTCTCCTCCGGTTTCCTAATTTCAGTAATCTGCGTAATCTGAGAATATGATCTATCGTTTTCTTTTCTGCTTTTGCCTGATAATAACGCTCGGCACAATCATGACCAGCGCTCAGGATTACCACTCTTACGCCAATCCATCAGCGGTGCGCGTGCGGCACGTCGATCTGGATTGGCATGTCTTGTTCGATCAGAAAATTCTGAAGGGCACGGCGGTGCTTACCGTCGAGCGCATCTCTCCGGCCGAGCCCCTGGTCCTCGACACGCGCGATTTGCGGATTGAAAAAGTCGAGACGTCTGCGGACGGTACTCACTATCAGCCCGGCACTTTCGCCGTCGGCGCCAATGACAAGATTCTTGGTGCGCCGCTGACAATTCCTTTGCCTGCAAAGGCCAGTCGCGTGCGCATTCATTACTCAACTTCACCGGGAGCTTCCGGCTTGCAATGGCTCGAACCGGCGCAGACCGCGGGAAAAAAAGATCCGTTTGTATTCACTCAGTCGCAGGCGATTCATGCTCGCAGTTGGATTCCCTTGCAGGACACGCCCGCCGTGCGCGTCACTTACACAGCTCGCGTGCGCACGCCACGTAACCTGCTCGCGGTCATGAGCGCCGAGAACCTTTCGGGCCCGGCGCGCGATGGTGACTACAGTTTCCGCATGCGCCAACCGATTCCTTCATATCTAATCGCGCTCGCAGTTGGTGATCTGCGGTTTCGAAAATTAGGTCCGCGCACGGGTGTCTATGCTGAGCCACACACAATCGATCTCGCGGCTCGCGAACTCAGCGACACAGAGAAAATGGTCGTTGCCACCGAGCGGCTCTATGGGCCGTATCGTTGGGGTCGCTACGATATTCTGGTTCTGCCGCCCAGCTTTCCCTATGGCGGTATGGAGAATCCGCGTCTTACTTTCGCCACGCCGACAATTCTCGCCGGTGACAAAAGTCTGGTCTCGCTGATCGCTCACGAGCTCGCGCATTCCTGGTCCGGAAATCTGGTGACGAATGCGACCTGGCGGGATTTTTGGTTGAACGAAGGTTTCACTACCTATCTTGAGCGCCGAATTCTAGAAGCCGTCTATGGCCGGCCGCGTGAAGAGATGGAGGCTGCGCTCGGTTTGCGGGATTTGCAGGAGGAGCTGGCTGCCCTCGAAGATCGCGATGAGATTCTTCATGTCGATCTCAAAGGCCGCGATCCGGATGAAGGATCGACCGACATTCCTTACGAGAAGGGCGCGCTGTTTTTGCGTCATCTGGAAGAAACTTTTGGGCGCGCCCGGTTCGATCGGTTTCTGAAGGGCTACTTCAAACATTTTGCTTTTCAGAGCATCACGACCGATCAATTCGTAGCTTACCTGAAGCAAAATCTGCTCGATGAGGATCCAGTGCGCGCTGCGAAAGTCCCCGTCGATGAATGGATCAATCAACCGGGAGTCCCGGCGAGTGCACCGCAGCCCACGTCGTCGGCATTCGCTCAAGTAGAAGAGGAGGCCCGCCGTTGGTTTCTTGGAGAGATTCCGACAGCGAAGATTCCAGCGGCAAAATGGACGACGCAGGAATGGTTGCACTTCCTGAAGTTCGTGCAGGATACGCTCACTACCGAGACGAAAATCGATCGTGTCGTGCCCGCTAACGGTTTCACTAATGCGACGAGCCGTATGGCTGAACTAGACCAAGCTTTCCACCTGACGCGCTCTGGAAATTCGGAAATCGCTTTTCAGTGGCTGTTGATGTCGATCCGCAATCACTATGAACCGGCGTCTGCGCGGCTTGAGGAATTTCTCATGTCGATTGGGCGGCGAAAATTTATCAAACCGCTCTACGAGGAATTGGCCAAGACACCGGAAGGCAAAGAGCGCGCACTCGCGATCTATCGTCGCGCCCGGCCGGCCTACCATCCAATCGCAGTGGCCACGATTGATGACGTGTTGAAATGGCCGGCAGGGAATTAGCCGCGGATGAACGCGGATTACACGGAGAAGGCGGAGGCGAAAATTAGTGCCTTCACGCTGCTTTGCACAAAAAGTCGATGAAAGGAGACTTGGATCGAGATTATCTCTCAGGTGAGGAAGGGTGGCTTGCCCCCGCCCTTATTGTTGAGCAGATTGCTTGAGGAAAAGGAAAGAGCGGGGGTAAACCGCCCTTCCCGACCTGAGAGACTTTTCAGATGTCCTATTCCAGCCAAGGACTTTTTGTGCAAAGCACCTTCAAAGCCGCAAAGACGCAAAGCCGCAAAGCCGCAAAGCCGCCAAGACCCGCAAAGATGCTCTCGACCTTTCGTAATCTGCTCAATCTGCGTAATCTCTGCACATGATCACGGCCGTCCCTCATTTCCGCACCTGCAATCTCTGCGAAGCAATGTGTGGGCTCGAGATTAGCCAACAGGCTGATCGAACGCTGCGCATTGCCGGCGACGCAGATGATGTCTTCAGCCATGGCCACATCTGCCCGAAAGCAGTTGCGTTGCAGGACGTTCACTACGACGGCGATCGGCTCAAGCAGCCGGTGCGGCGCACGACCAAGGGCTGGCAGGAGATCGGTTGGGATGAAGCGTTTGACGAGGTGGCGGCAAACCTCAAGCGCATCCAGGCCCAGAATGGCCGCCACAGCGTGGCCTTCTACGTCGGCAATCCCACCGTCCACAACTATGGATCGATGTTGTTCGGTCCTGGCTTTATTCGCAGCCTGCACACGCGCAACCGCTTTTCTGCGACCTCGGTCGATCAGTTGGCGCATCACTTCGCGGCTTACTTCATGTTCGGTCATCAGTTGCTGCTGCCCATTCCGGACATCGATCGAACAGAGTTCTTCTTAATCATGGGCGCGAATCCAGTTGTCTCTAACGGCAGCTTGATGACCGTAGCCGACGTTGCCGGACGGCTGCGCAGGATCCGCGAACGTGGCGGCAAGGTCGTCGTCGTCGATCCGCGGCGTACTGAAACCGCGAAACTGGCTGACCGGCATATGTTCATTCGCCCGGGCACGGATGTGCTCTTGCTGCTGGCGATGCTCAACGTCATTTGCGATGAGAATTTAGTAAGACTCGATCGGCTGGCGACGTTTACTGATGGTCTGCAGACTATTCGTTCTCTGGTCGCGGAGTTTTCACCCGAAAAGACCGCGCCGATTACCGGCGTAGCGGCGGCACAGGTGAGGGAATTGGCGAGAGAATTTGCGCGAGCAAACTCGGCGGTCTGTCATGGCCGCATCGGGCTCAGCACGCAAGAATTCGGCGGCGGGTGTCAGTGGTTGATAAATGTGCTGAATATCGTCACCGGTAATTTGGATCGATCGGGCGGCGCGATGTTCACCAAGCCGGCGTTCGATCCGGTGAGCGCGCCGGAAGGCTTGGCGCCGCGAGGGAGCTTTGGCCGCTGGCACAGTCGGGTGCGCAAACTGCCCGAGTTCGGAGGCGAATTGCCGGTCGCCGCGCTCGCCGAAGACATCATCACGCCGGGTGCGGATCAGATTAGAGCTTTGATAACTTCTGCCGGCAATCCAGTACTGTCCACGCCCAATGGCCGTCAGCTCGATCGTGCTTTGGCGGGCCTTGAATTCATGGCCTCGATCGACATCTACCTGAACGAAACGACTCGCCACGCAAATATTATCTTGCCGCCCACGGCCGCGCTCGAACACGACCACTACGATCTGGCGTTTCACCTGCTGGCGATTCGCAACACCGCAAAATATTCTCCGCCCCTGTTTGAAACGAATGGCAGCAGGCGCCACGACTGGCAGATCTTTCTCGAGCTGCAAACGCGCATGGAAGCGAAGGGGCCCGCGCGTAGTCTTGTGTCCAGGACGAAACGAGCGATCGCCGGTAGATTCCTGCCGCCCTCACGCATACTCGGCCTCGGCCTGCGCTTTGGACCGTATGGCGGCAAATTGAATCCGTTCTTCGGACTCACTCTACGAAAGTTGAAGCGGTCGCCGCATGGAATCGATCTGGGCCCGTTGGCGAGTTGCCTGCCGCAGAGGCTCTGCACAGCGTCCAAACGGATCGCTTTGGCGCCGGAACTGTTCGTCAAAGATATCGAGCGTGTAAGAGCGCGATTGCTGCACAGCGCGACTAACGGGTCGCCGCACGATTTGTTGCTCATCGGCCGCCGCCAACTGCGCAGCAACAATTCCTGGCTGCATAACAGCGAGCGGATGGTGAAGGGCCCCCCTCGCTGCACACTGCTGATGAGTCCCGTTGATGCGGCTGCACGCAAACTTAATGACGGCGTCCCGGTGGCGGTTCGCTCGCGCGCCGGCGCGATTGAAGTCCCTTTAGAAATTTCCGAAGAGATGATGCCCGGTGTAGTTAGTATTCCACACGGTTGGGGTCACGATCGCTCCGGAATCCAAATCGCCGTCGCAGCCCAACACGCCGGCGCCAGCATCAACGATCTCACCGATGATCAATCAATCGACGCTCTATGCGGCACCGCGGCGTTCAACGGAACGTGGGTGTCGGTCGAGTAGGCCTGCCTGCAAGTGCGGGCAAGGCCCGTGTTCCGATTTCCGAGAAATAATTCGCTAAGGTGCAATATTTGGGTTGGCTGGTTCGTCTTGATAGTTAGGGGCACAAGTTAACCGCCGTTAGCGCGGGGATTGACCTCAACGAGCAAATCCAACACGCCGTTCGAGCTGCACTTCAAATTGAGGCCAGCGCTCAGACTCCAAAGGAGGCATGCACCGTGAATGTACAAAGGTACGCAAGAATTGCCGGAGTTCTGCTCTTGATCTCACTGGTGGCGGGCGGGTTTGGTGAAGCTTATGCTCCGTCCAGGCTCATCGTGTCGGGCGACGCTGCGGCCACGGTCCAAAACCTGAAGGATCTTGAATGGCTTTACCGGCTCGGCTTCGCAGCCTTCCTGATCGAGTCATTGTGCGATATCACGCTGGTTTCGATCCTGTACTTCTTGCTCAAACCGGTCAGCAAAGAGCTGTCTTTGCTGGCGGCTTTCTTCGGCCTGATGGGCACCGCACTCTTCGCCTTCGCCGAGCTCTTTTATTTCGCCCCGAGGCTCCTCATGGGGGGCGCGGGCTATTTGAACACTTTCTCACCGGATCAGATCGATAGCTTCGTGCTGCTGTCGCTGAAGCTCTATGGGTTTGCCGGCATGATATTCACGGCTTACTACGGCATGGCCTGGATTGTGCGGGCCTACCTGATGTTTCGCTCGGGTTATCTTCCGAAGTTTCTTGGCGTGCTGATGGCCATCGGCGGCGCCGGGTTTGTCGTCAGAAACTTTATCCTGATTCTGGCGCCCGCCTACGCCTCAGAAGTGTTCCTGATGTTGATGTTTCCCGGTGGTTTGATCCTGACCATTTGGTTATTGGTGAAGGGTGTTGACGTTTCGAAATGGATCGAGAAAGCAGACCGAGGTCGCGAACAGTTGGCCATCAACTGATCGGCATGAACTTTCAGCCGGCCGGATCGGTGTGAATTTGAACCCGCGTGCGGGGCAGCTCTGCTTCGATGGCGCGCAGCACCTTCACCGTTAGATCGTGGGCTTCTTCAAACGTTTTGTCGCGCTTAACTTCCAGATGCAAATCGACGAATTTCTGCGAACCGGACTGCCGCGTGCGCAAATCATGTAAACCAAGCACGCCCTCGGCACGGTACCGGCCCACGATCGTGGCGACTCGCTCATCCACATCATCAGGCAGGCGCCGGTCCATTAACACATGAATCGATTCCTTTGCGACATGGGCCGCCGACCACAAAATATAGATTGCAATGGCAATTGATACGACCGGATCGGCCCACCGCCAACCGGTGAAAATGGTCACCACCAGCGCACCCAGCACTCCGAGGTTAATGTAAATGTCCGTCGCGTAGTGCAAGGCATCTGATTTCAAAGCCGGCGATTCAGTCTGCCGCGCCACGCGGCGCAAGCGCATCACCAACGCCACGCTCACGACGACCGCAATCACCATCGAGGCAATCCCGATCGTTTCTGCCTGAGTTGCCTGCGGTTTGCGCAGACGATTAGTTGCTTCCCAAATCAGGAACACGCCGGAGAAGCCGATCACGAGCCCCTGGAACAATCCGGCGAGCGATTCGACTTTGCCGTGGCCGTAACGATGGTCCTCGTCTGCCGGCCGGGAAGACACGCGTACCGCGAAATAATTCAGCGAAGAAGAGAAGATATCCATCACTGAGTCGAGCAGCGAAGCCCAGACGCTGATCGAGCCGGTAAGAAAACCTGTGCCCGTCTTGAGCACAATGAGAAAAGCTGCGGCGATGATGGAGAGGCGCGCAGTTGAAGCCTTGAGCGCGGATTCGCGGGCCAGATGAGATTCGTCAGACGCCATGGTTCCGGCGAATCTTACTCCAGTCGCGGATGAAGGCTATAGGACGCAAATCACATGAGAAGGCATGAGGCGGGAAAAAGGGGGGAAAACTAATTGCTGAGATCACAAACCTGAAATTCTCCTAAAGTGGGTTTTCCTCCGTGTCCTCTGTGGTTCAAAATTATCCATGCTGCCGCGTGCCGGCCTCCTTCGGTGCAACGGTAATGTTCTTGAAACGCTGCATGCGCACCAGTCCCGGCTTTGCGCCTTTGGGTTTTGAGACGAACTTTCGCTCCGTGTAGTGCACATCGACTTTCGGATCTTTCTTCGCCTGCGAAAAGTAAGCGGCGAGTTGCGCAGCTTCGATGAGGGTGCGATGCGGCATCTCTTTTCGGGTTGAGTTGCGCACGACGACATGCGAACCGCCATAGTCCGCCGTATGTAACCAGGTATCGTTCGGCTTGGCGATTTTGAAAGTGAGGTGGTCGTTGTCCTTGGCAGCGCGGCCGACCAGGATTTCAAATCCGTCGGAAGAAAGGTAGCTGCGCGTGCCGGGAATGCGCTTGTTTGCTTTAAGGCGAGCCGTTGCGGACGAAGAGCTTTTCGCGTTGAGCCCACCTAACGTCAACTGTATATCTGCGTCAACCGGCAGCTCTGTTTCCAGCCGCCGGCCTTCTGCTGCTAACTTCTCGAGTTCAGACCTGACTTGCGCAAGGCGCGAGGTAATCTGGACAAGTGCCCGTTTCGAACGTTGATAGCTGGTAAAGCGGCGCGCGGCTTCTTCCTGAAGAGATCGCGATTCATCTACTTCAATTTCAATCGACGATGCATCCTCCGAAAAATAATCAATCAGCGTGACCCGGTTTCCATTTCGCTTTGCGGTGCTGATGTTTGCCAGCAGCAGATCCCCGAGCCGTTTTTGGTTTTCCGCGCCCGCGTGGCTTTGCAGATCCAACTCGAGTTGTTTTAGCAGCTTCTGCTTTTGGGTGATCCGTCTGCGCAAGTCTGCGCGCTCCGCTGAGATGCGCGCGGCCCGCTCTCTCTCTGCGAACATGGACGTGAAATAAGCGTCGGCGGCTGCTGATGGTGACGAGAACGTTCCGGCGTGGATCTCGTTAAGTAAGTCGCTGGGTTTTTTCGGCGCACTTCGCTCGACTGTTTTCGGTCTTTCATAGCGAGCACCGATTTGTTGTCCCGAAACGTCTGACGTGCGCAGCGCCTGAATTATTCGCTCGTCTTCGTCCAGCACCAGAAGGTTTGCAGAGCGCCCGGTAAGCTGGGCGACCAGAATTCGGACTCGCGCATTTCCGATTTCGTCCGTTCCGTTGAAAGCAAAATGAACGATGCGATCGTGAATGTCCCTGGTCACCGAAGTCACGGTTGTGCCCGACAGTTCCTTGCGCAGCGTCAAAGGGAATTGGGTTAGCGGCCGGCTGAGTTTCTCGAGATCCCGAAGCCGCCGTTTTATCAGATAGAGACGGGGATGGGCGGGTTCGACACTGAAAAAGAGATCGCCGGCGCTGCGCAAGCCGAAATCGATGGCTAGTGAGAATGAATCAAATTGGAAAATCTTGCCGGGAGACCGACCGATGAGGATAGGCGCGATCTCATCGACGATCTGCTGGATTGATGCGTCGTCCATTGCCGTGCGGACAACTTAACACAAACAGCCGCAGAGATTCCGCTGAACCGCAGGCGACGATGCTCGGGTTTGTGCTCAATCTCGAATTACGATTGTTTGGGAAAAACGATCGTGGAGTGTGCGCTGATCCGGATCAATTAAAATATAGGCCAACCCCAGGCCGGCGATGGCGAGCGAAAAAACATGGCCGATGGCGCGCCTGACTGACTGGCCGCCAGTTGGAATCAGCCCGGTGCGCAAATCGATTGTCCGCAACGAAAACATGCGCATCGCCAGGGTTCTGACCGGTAAGTGCGGTGGTCACGGTGAAGTACGCAAACATGGTCGCCGCCGTAATGCCCGCCGCGATTCCGATCACGCGGGGCTCGGACCAATTCGCACCGGCATAGTGCAGCGCGACAATGACAGGCGACACCATCACCGCAACCAACAACAAATCAAATATTCCGGCAATCGTGCGGCGGGTCAGTCCCGGTAAATCCTGCCGCGAATCGCCCGCCAGCGCAGGCACTGACAGACAGTTTTCGAGGTAGGAAAGCGCGACGTCATCGTCTGAGATGACGCGCACCGGCTTGCGCGTCTCAGGTTCGAGTGGCGCGGTTACCACCGGCGGCTCAGCCGCTAACATTTCAAAGCTCGTTGTCTCTACAGGTGTCTGATCCGTTGCCGCGGAAACAGCTTCCTGCGCTACGGCCACTTCAGCGACAATTCTCTCCCTCTCTGAAGGCGCCGGTTCATCGAGTGGCAGCGGCACAGAGATCGGTGGCCGAGGCGCAACCACTTTCAGTTTTGTTTTGGCTTCGGCGATCGGCGTTGAAGAGACATGCGGCTCAGCGAAAACGTTGAGGTCCGGCGCCAGCGCGGGCGCAGTCGCCGCAGCCGTGAATCGCGAACTTGAAAAATCACTTCGTCGCGCGCGCTCAATTCGCTCGAGCGCTTTGGTGACGATCGGATTCATCACCGGTTGCTCGAGATCCGGAACCAGTTCCAGTTGACCCGACGGTAACGCACACGACACCAAACCGGCTTCCTGGGCAGCGGCCAACTCCTCAGCCGCTTCGCGCGCCTTGCGTTCCTGCACTTCGCGAACGCGCTGGCTTAGCTGCTTGCGCCATTCGGGGACCGAACGCGTGGCGCCAGGAAATTCGATCAGCGTCGAAGACAATTGCTTCGCCTCTGATTGAGGTTCGGCATCGGACTGATGGCGCTTCGTTTTGTTGAGGGGACTGTTTTTTAGAGACAGTTCTTGTAGAGCTTCCTGTGTCATTGGTTGAGACCGAGATACGGGGCAGGTATCTGAGTTTTCGTCCTGAGCGACGCCACAAGAGCGACCTGCGACAGCAAGCGTCTTCGTCAGCCCAAACCAAGGGGAAGGGTGGTAGCCGACCCTATCCGTCAGACGCCGCCGATACTAGCAGTTTTACTTTAAGTCGTCAACGAGAAAATATAGATAGGCTTGAGGTTGTGTGGCACAGACTCTAGTCTGTGAATGTCCCACCAATTCACAGATTGAAATCTGTGCCACTAGAGAGGCTGGCGTCCGCCGAACCCGGCTTCGACGTCGTGCCACCACTCAACCTGATCGCCCTCGTCAGCTTTCCAGCAGAGCAAGACAACACGTCCATCGCGCATCGACGGAAAATCAATCAAACCCTGGTGATAGTCCTTGAGCTGAATGCCCAAGCCCTCCAATTGACCCGCATGAGTTGAAAGCTTCACCAGCAAACGCGCATAACGCTCGCCGTCCGGCATCCCGCCGCCGCCGAACTCGGCGCCATCAGCGGCGTGCCTGGCTGCCGTCTGGAAAGAAATTAAGCGTCGGTGAGACTGCTGAATTAACTTAATGATGGGCCGCACGGTGGGCAGCAGGGAATTGGCTTCTTCGACAGTGAAAAGCTTCATAAGGAACCGTGAGAACGTCGCGGCGTCGCACGAATGTGAAGCTCATTGTAGTTGTTTGTTAACTCGGGCGCTAGCTGGTTGGAGAGAGGGGCCGTACTGTTGGTGTGTTGCTGAGATAATAGTGTTTCCAATTTCAAGGAAGGACCGCCATCCGTCGCGATCGTTTAGCTCCGTAGGAGCCGGATGTCTATAGCAACAAGCTGCTCCCACAACCCTAGCTCCGTAGGAGCGAAATATTATCGAGTGAGTCACATTTCGCTCCTACGGAGCTTACTCAATCATAGTGAGGCCAGTGGACTATAAATATTTTGTCCCTACGGGACTAAGGCCGTCCTTCTCAAGCTATTTTGTTGTCACACACAACAGCAACACACTAACAGACCACTACCGAAGAGAGATGGCGCGCCGGGTGAGGACCAGCGCGCACAAATGAATTACCACTGGATCTTATCTGGTTGCGGCAGCCTGTTCGCTCTCGCTCTTCGGCATGAAGTACCCGCGGCGGGAGCTAACCTCGAGGCGGCGCTCTTTGCCTTTTGTATCCTGCGCTCTCACACGCAAGACAAGTTCGTGCATTCGCCCGTCGTCTTTTTCATCTTCAGCCAGCGAGAAGCCCAACGTGTAGCGTGCATTCAGGTTGCCAATTACTCTGGCCAAAGCCGCACCATAGTCTCGAACGCGACTGACCCGCATGGTTTCGCCACCAGTTTGCCGGGCGAGGTGTTTGGCGCTGCCCGCGAGGCTGATACCGGTCCATCCGATTAAGGGTTGTCCAAACGGCAGCAGAAACTTATAGAGCGTGCGCATGTCGACGCTCAAAGTATTAAAGATGGCATTCTGCCGGATCAGGATTTGTTCGGTAGCGGCAACGTCCTCTTTGAAGATCGGGGTGATGCCGTCTGACAGCCAGACAATCGCTGCTTGAGAGTTCGGCCGCTTCTGCTCGACGAAATTGGTGGCGTCGCGAGCAGCGCCGGCGAGGTCGTAAACGTTATTCAGGTCCACTGTGACATTGCCTTTAGCGCTGACGCGTTTGATGTTGACGCTGCCATCCTGCATGGTCGTCCGGGTGATCACCGCGCCGTTCTTGCCCTTAATTGTTTCGGTTTCGGCGACCTTGTTTTCGGGTGGCTTGCTGGTTTGAGGATCGGTCTTCCCGGCGCCGTCAGTGCTTGCGCTGACACTCATGCTGCTCTGCTTTTTCGCGCCGTCCTTCGCGGATTCCGCTTCAGACGGTGTGGCGGGCGCAGCCACGAGCGCCGGAATTCGCCGCAGCGCCGCTTCCAGTTGGGCCCGATCCCGGGTGAACTCTGAAAGCCACATCGCATGCCCGTTTCTGATGATGGCCGACTTATCGTCCACGCTGTTGGCATTAATTGCCAGAATAGCCACTTCATCGCCGGGCTGAAGTTTTACCAGTTCTTCCAGCATGGCGGCGCGCACTTCTTCGCGTTTCAAAAAGCGGCCGGCGCCATCGTCGCGCAAATCCAGAATCAGCACCATCGCCAGCGGTTTGCGTGCTTGTCCCTCGCGCGTGAAGTAGGAAATCGTCCGCAGCTTGCCATCGTCAAACAGCTCAAAGTTCTCAGGTTTGAGATCAGAGATAGGAATACTGGTCTTCTTATCCTTAACCAGAGCATCCAGGAACACGACCCGCGTGCGGATCTTGATGGTGTCGGTGACCTCCTGAGCAGAAAGGGCGGGCGCTGCGAGGAGAGCGAGTAAGAGAGCCGCGCCGAGCTGCAGGTATGGAGAGAGGCGGAAACATGATTTCCTGTTTGAGTCGGTGCGCCTGTGTGTGTGAGTTAATTTCATCGATTGTCTCCTGAATGTTGGGCGATGCGGTTACGCCTGAATCTTTTGCTGCCGATGGGTGCCGTTTTATGGATCGCTGAGTGTTGCTTCGTCGGTGATGGCTCTTCCCATTTCGTTTGGATCTCTTAATAGCTGCGCGAACACTTCCGGCTTTACGGTTGCCTGGACCACCGTCGCGTCGCTCCGTTCAATTTCAATCACCAGTACCTGAATTTTCTGTTCACTCTCACGAAAGAAAACGTGAGTTTGTTGCTCGGTCCGGGGCGCCAGCGTCTGCACCAAAGGCGACCATTCGCCACTGAGCGCGTTCTGAACGGACGCCTTGAAATTCGCGATTTGCCCGCGCGAGTCGAAGCTTTGATCTTCAAAAAAGGCGACGCGAACACTGCCGGCTTCGGCTATTTGTTTCCATTCGCCGCCTTTGATTTTGGCAGCTGTCCGCATGGCCTTGACTCCCGCCCGAGCCAGCAGGGGAAGGTTCTGGTGTTTTACGTGATAGAACTTTTCGATGGCCTTCACGACTTCGTTGAAACCATCCCGGTTTGCGCTTACCGCCGACGGCAGACTGCACGCGGCGGCCAACGTCAAACCCACCAGAATGTGCCTCGTCTTCATTAGTTGTCGTTCTCTTTCTTTGTCCTGGGCCGCGAAAGATCGAGATCGGGAACGCCGAATGAACCTTCAAGTTTAGTAAGCTTCTCAAGGTTGATCGGGCCAACGATATTGACCACGGTCAATTCCTTCGGATCCATACTGACTACTGCCAGGCCGGCAATTTCGCCGGCAACAGTCATCAAATAGACCTCGACATTTTCGCTTTGCTTCTTGCTGGTCACGCCGACGATTTTGTTCCAGCCGCCGGTGTGAAGCTGCGTCATCACCGAATCGACTTCCGAAGGGAGATACTCGTTTTCCTTTTCAAACGTGAAGCTCTTGACGTAAATGCCCTTCACGTTCCTGAGCAATTCCTTGATATCGGCATCGTCAGGATCCTTGCCGGAAAACAACTTCGCCGTCGTTTGCATCAGGTGCTCGTCAAGTTTTACATCGACGGTTTCGCTGGCCCGATTAGCCAGCGAATCCAGTTGATCCAACTGTAGCCTGGCACTTTGCGCGCGGGCGGAAACGCCGCCGAAAGAAAGCAGCATGACGACCGGCGCGATTCTCAACAATGTTCGAAAAGGTTTCTGCATGATCCAATTCATCCTATCCTGTGTTGATTGCGAATTACGTTTGGCGCAGTCCCACCCTGGAGCTTGCGTTGCGCCATGTTTAGTTTCGTACTGACGAGCCGAAGTGCGAGCAGCACTTGATCCTTTTGCGCGAGTTCCTCGCTCGTCAGTGCGGGCTCTGGCAGTGGCTCTCGGCGGGCGCGGTTCGCTGCCAGCAGAGCTGGCTGAGGGACCGCATGCCGCTTTGGCATCCGTACGGATTTCGGAGTGTCATTAACCGCCGCGGGCTTCAATTCCTCAGGAGCAACAGACGCAGACTGCGGGACTACAGGTGTTTCGAACGCAGCCGCTGCTTTGCTCGCGACGTGCTGCGGTCGCCGATAAAAATTGACCCAAAGACTAATTGCGATTGCGAACAGCAGTAACGTCGCGGCGACGGCCATTGGGCGAAAGTAATTCAGACGCCGTCCTATCTTAAAGTTCGCTGGGATTTGCAGCGGCCGCGGTTCGTAGCGCAGCGTTCCCAGCAGCTCTTCCAGTTGCTGAATCTCCGGTTCTGGCTCGCCCGAGCGGTCCCAAAGATAGTTGTCGTTCATAAGTCTCCTTTGCTGCGCCTGAAATCTTTCACCGCGCTGCCTGGCCGTTACCCTGGCTGCTCGCTGACACCCATCTTCTCGCGCAACAGTTTCATGCCCCGATGAAGATTTACTCGAACCGAAGCGGGCGTGAGTCCCGTGCGCGCCGCTATCTCAGGTCCGGTCATCTGTTCGACCAGCCGCAAAACCAAAGTCTCTCGATAGGCGTCCGGCAGTTGACGAATCAATCCGAGAACTTCCCGGGCCGTCCGGCTGGGCTGCTTGCTCACGGCCATCTCTTCCTTCACCTCAATTGTTTCGCGCGCGCCGCGATGAAAATCGATTGCTCGATTTCGCGCGATCATGGCGATCCAGGGACCGAACGCGGCCGGGTCGCGCAGCGTGTGCAACTTTCTGAGCGCATGCAGAAAAACGTCCTGCACTAAATCGCCTACTTCGTCGCGCGGCACCCGGGCGCGCAAGATGCCATGTACCAGCGGCGCGTACATTTCATAGAGACGCGCGAATCTGTCGTGCTCGCCTGCGAGCACTGCGCGCACCAGCGCGATTTCCGGCGGCTGGTCCGACCGCTCAACCGCATTGAATCCCTGATTCATCAGTAATATGTCTGCGGTTGCTTCGGCCTCAATCATGGTTGCGCCTCGGGTCGGGTCACACGCTTCGTGGCTGCTCAATGCATACTGAGGACCGGGCCACTGGTGTTTATCTGACATGGCTAAGACGGGAAAGCTGGAGAGAGTGTTAACAGCGGTTCGCGAGAGGTTTAGAGTCGGGCTACTGCCCGACATCGGCGGGCGGTAGCCCGCCGCTAAACGATGACGATCGATTCGGTGATACGTCCGCTTGGGCGAATAGTTTCGCGCGCCAAATAACGACGGTAGAAACTAACAATGCGACTGTGCACGCCGCGCCGCCTTCGATGCCGTAAGCGCCGCCTGTCAGCCAGTCAGGACCGACGTTGACGGCCCGGAGCAGCGGCGCGGGCGCGATGCGATCAATCCCGCTCACCGGCAAGCCCAGCAGAGATGCCTGCACCCAGTTCCATGACCAATGCAATCCCAGCGGCAACCAAAGGCTGCGGGTTCGCAGATAGGCTATCGCCAGCCAGACACCCGCAAGCGCAGTGTTGATAAAGGTGAATCCCGGGACGACGTTTGGATTGCGCAGGTGGACTGCGGCAAAAGGAACTGAGGTTAACAGTACACCCAGCCAGGCCATTCGGGCGCGAGTCAGAGTCTGGAGCGGATAACCGCGAAAGAGCATCTCTTCCGCGGCCGCCGCAAACACAAAGACCAGGAGCGAGCCCGCCAGCGTCTGGCCGATTAGCATCGGGCCCGCCGGATCGAATCGAAAATGGATCCCGCGAGTTACTGTGGTGATTAGCGCTGCCAGAAAAAGCGAAGCTGCGCCGAGCGCTGAACCCAGTGCGAAATTCTTCAGCCAACCGCGGTGCGGCGCGGCACCGAGCGCGCGAAACGGAAGCTCTTCTAATAAGGCTCCGCAGCCCCAGCCAAGCAGGAGGGCTGAAACGAGAATCGAGCCATGTCCGGCGACAATACTCCAGAGGCTGTTACTGAGATCGAGAATTGAGCGCCGCAACAACAGCGACAGTGCCATCACAAACGCAACCTGCAATATCTGAACGCTGATGATGAAGGCTACGGCAAAGATTGCGAGGCGCCAGCCACTGCGGAGGTGGCCCTTCGCGTCCATGAAGAAGTTGTGCGCTTCCATTGTGGTCGCGGCATTCTAACACCTGAGACCTTCGATGCGGGCGGCAGTAACCACGCGCCGGATGCGCGTGCCACCCCAAACGGACGGGTAGTGGCTTAGTTTGAGATGTTCCTCGCCGCACCTCAGCGTTCTCCTCGGTTGATCGCCGCGGTAAATGCGTTGGCAATATTCACCTCATAGGACGCTGAGGTTCTCGCAGAGTAGCACCGAGAAGAACTGAAATCAGACCACCTCAAACTGGCGCGCTCTGTACCTTCATCAATCGTGCGCGTGCTAAACTTTCAGACCTGAATCCGCCTGAACCCTGATCCATCGTGGACCGCGCAAACCAGAGCACTGATCATCGCGAACACTCGCCGAACCGGCGGCGCACTGTGTTTTGGTTGCTGGTTGGCCTGGTCTCGCTTCTGCTGGCGATCATCGTGGCGCAGCAGCTTTTCAATTTGCCGGCGGTTTTGCCGCCCGAAACGGGATCGGACACGCTCGTTTTTTATGCGCTGTCGTCGCTTAATTTTGCGGCGTTTATTGTTTTCAGTTTCATCCTCCTGCGCAATTTGCTGAAGCTCCGGCGCGAACGGCGCGAGCGCCAGCCGGGTGCAAAGATCCAAACGCGGCTGCTCGTGTATTTCATCGGCCTGAGCCTTTTGCCGATCGCGGCGATGGCGGCGTTTTCGTATCTCTTCCTCAACCGATCGATTGAAAAGTGGATGGGGCGGCTGCCGGAGAATGTCGTCGCCCAAGTGCGAGAGCAACAGCGTGAAAACCTCATCGCCCAAAATCAAAATCTGCGCGAGACCGCCAGCCTGCTGGCGACCGTGTTAAAGACGAAACCTCAAACGGAATGGCAAGCAGCGCTGACTGAGCTCGCCTCGACTCGTGAGCTCTCAGCGATCGAGATCGTGGCTGACAACGGTCAGACCGTGGCGCGCGCAGAGGCGCCTTTGGCGGAGCTCCAGAAAGAAGAGCTGCGGGCGATCCTGCAACATGGGCGTGAAACGGGCGAACCCTCGAGTGAATCACTTGCCGACGGTAAGGGATTCGATCTCACCGCAGTCCCACTGACGGCCGGTTACCGGCTCTTGCTCGTGCCGAACCGTTTCGGCGACACCGACGTCAACGACACAATCGCGCGTGCCCAACGCGAGTACCAGCATTTGCTGCAACGACAACGCAAAGTCCGCTCACTCGGCTTGTCCACGCTGGGATTAATGACCTTGCTGCTGTTGTTTGCCTCGACCTGGGTGGCGATTCATCTCTCCCGCGGATTCGCCGCGCCCATTCGCTCGTTGGCGGCGGCTTCCAAAGAAGTTGCACGCGGAAATCTTTCGCATCGCGTCGAAACCATTGCCGATGATGAGCTGGCGTTGCTCGCCGATTCATTTAATCAAATGACAACCGAGCTCGAGGCGAACCGCAAACACATTGAAGCCGGCGCCGGCGCACTCCAGGAAAAGAATCTGGCCCTCGAAGAACGACGGAATTACATCGAGACTGTTTTGGAATCGCTTTCGACTGGCGTGGTCTCGCTCGATCAAAACGGCTGCGTCACGACGATCAATACCGCGGCTATCTCGATCCTGAAATTGAGTGACCCTCCGCCGCCCTGGGCCAAGCTCACTGGCTTAATGACCGGCGAAGACGCGGCGGTGTTTGAGCGGCTTCTGCGTCGCGCGCGCCGCGCCGGACGCGCCGCCGAACAGAGCCAGTTGACACGCGGCTCTGCCGGCAATCCGATTCCGGTGGCATTGACGGCGACGGCCTTGCGCGGAGCGTCTAAAGATGGCCGCGGCGTGGTCCTGGTAATCGAGGACTTGTCAGAGTTATTGGCCGCACAGCGCGCGGCGGCCTGGAGTGAAGTCGCGCGCCGCATCGCTCACGAGATTAAGAATCCGCTGACGCCCATCCAACTGTCCGCGGAGAGAATCGCGCGTAACTTCGGCGTGCGGATGAACGGGTCAGTACCGGGAGCGGACCGGGGTCCCCGCGCGGGCAGCCCGCCTGGGGTGGTGGATGCGACCGGGTCGAATGGCCAATCAAACGGCAAACACGAAACCGAGAATCTGGAAGAACTTGGTCGCATAGTCGAAGAGTGCACGACTTCGATTACCCGCGAAGTGTCCGGCTTAAAAGCTCTAGTGGATGAATTCGCGCGGTTCGCCCGCATGCCGCCGCCGCGATTGGAAGCCGGCGACTTGAATGAGGTCATTAGGCAGACGGTCCGGCTTTATGCTGATAGGCTGGATGGAATTGAGTTGCAGCTCGATCTCGACCCGCAACTGCCTCCAGCAATGCTCGACGAAGAGCAGATCAAGCGAGTCTTTGTAAATCTGGTCGAAAATGCGCTCGAGGCGCTTACTGATGTGGCGGACGGCCGCCGAATTTTAGTCAGCACAAAAAATGATGCCGCGCGCGAATTGATCCTGGCGACGGTTGAAGACGGCGGCGAAGGCATCGCGCCCGGAGATTTCAGGCGCCTGTTCCAACCATATTTTTCGACGCGCGGACGCGGAACCGGCCTGGGCCTGGCGATCGTTTCGCGGATTGTGACTGAGCATGGTGGCAAAGTTTTTGCCGAAGCGAATGCGCCGCGCGGAGCCAGATTTGTTGTTGAATTGCCGGCGGGAGGTGGTTAGTACTTTGAGCTTGGTACTTTGATCACTAACCAAACGTCGTTCATAACTGACCTGCACAAAGCACATCCTTCTTTATGTCCGAATCGATTCTCATTGTTGATGACGAGCGCGGCATCCGCGAAACCCTGAGTGCCGTTCTGCGCGACGAGGGCTTTAGCGCGGACGCCGTAGAGACCGGTGAGGACTGCCTGAAAGCGATCGGCAAGCGCGCGTACGGCTGTGTGCTGCTGGACGTCTGGCTGCCGGGAATGAATGGGCTGGAAACGTTGCAGCAGATGCGCAACTCGGACTGCGATGCCGCGGTGGTGATCATCTCAGGCCACGGGAACGTCGAAACTGCGGTCCGCGCCACCAAGCTCGGCGCCTTCGACTTTATCGAAAAGCCGCTCTCGATCGAAAAGACGGTGCTGACCGTGCGCAATGCTTTGCGGCAGCGACAGCTTGAGTTGGCCAATGAAGAGATGGCCGCCGAGCTGAAGGTCGAGTACGCGATGGTCGGCGAGTCAGTGGCCATGCGCGCGCTGCGCAAACAGATCGCCGTGGTCGCGCCGACTGATGGCCGCGTGTTGATCTCCGGAGAGTCGGGCGCCGGGAAAGAGTTGGTCGCCCGGGCAATTCATGCCCAATCACGCCGCGCCGCCGCGCCTTTTATTGAAGTCAATTCGGCCGCTATTCCCGAAGAGCTAATCGAATCCGAACTGTTTGGGCACGTGAAGGGCTCGTTCACCGGCGCAACCTCAGCCAAGAAAGGTAAGTTTGAGTTGGCTGATGGCGCGACGCTCTTCCTCGATGAAGTGTCCGACATGAGTCCGAACGTGCAGGCGAAAGTTCTGCGCGTGCTGGAAGAGCAACGCTTCGAACCCGTGGGCAGCAACACGCCGATCAACGTCGATGTGCGCGTCATTGCGGCCACCAACAAACGACTCCATGAGGAGATCGAGAAGGGAACATTCCGGAGCGACCTCTTCTTCCGGCTCAACGTGATTCCGTTTGAAGTGCCGCCGCTGCGTGAACGGCTTGAGGATGTGCCGCTGCTCGTCGAGCACTTTCAGTCAGCGATTCGCGCAAGCCTACGGAAAGAAACCCAAGATCTTTGTGCCCGAGGCGATTGAAGTGATGCAGCGTTACTCCTGGCCGGGTAACGTCCGCGAATTGCGAAACACGATCGAACGGGTTGTGATCATGCATCAAAATCATCGCGTCTCAATCAAAGACTTGCCGGCTTTCGGGGAAGCAGAACCGCCGGCTTCATCCTATCGTTTCCCATCTTTCAAGGAGGCGAGCGATGCGTACCATCGCGAATTCATCCAGCGCAAACTGGAAGAGGCCGACGGTAATGTTTCCCGCGCGGCGGAATTGATGGGCATCGATCGCAGCCACTTGTATCGTCGAATGAAGGCGCTGGGGATAAGCGCGCGAGGATAAGAGGTATCTGACCGGTCATGTTAGAATCGATTTGAGGTTGCATCGATGGTAGCGAACCTGGAAGCCACAATCGAAGATCTTTACGCGTTGCCGCACCAACAAAAGGCGGAAATCGTGAACGGAGAAATCGTGCTTATGTCTCCCACCGGAGCAGCTCCCAGTTATGCCGCGAGTGAAATCTTTGTCAGTTTGCGCAATTATTCTCGCCAAACAAAAAGAGGCTACGCAGTAACTGACAACGCGGCGTTTCGAGTTGATCTGCCTAATCGAAAATCGTTCAGTCCCGACGCTGCTTACTACGTCGGCAAATGGACGGGAATGAAATTCTTCGAAGGCGCGCCGGTTTTCGCAGTGGAGGTTCGTAGCGAAGGCGATTATGGTCCGGCCGCTGAAGCGCAAATGGCCCGGAAGCGTGCAGATTATTTTGCGGCAGGTACATTGGTGGTTTGGGATGTCAACCTTTTGAGCGAGGAAGTAATCAAATGTTATCGCGCGGATAGGCCGGCCGAGCCGAAGACGTTCGGGAAGGGCGAGTTTGCCGATGCCGAACCCGCCGTGCCGGGATGGTCTATGCAAGTTAGCGATCTGTTTGTGGATTAAGATAAGAGAAGTTTTATGGATTACACGACACGAGAATTATTGAAGCGATACACGAAGATGGCATTGGGCCAGCCGTTTGCGCCAGTCCTGCTTAATATTCTGGTCACGTCGGTTTGCGACATGCGCTGCACGCACTGCTTCTTCACGGACGAGCTTGATGACCGTCCGCGCAAGAAACTCCAGATGAAGACGCAGGAGATCGATCGGATTGCCGAAACCCTCGGCGGCAATCTCGGCGTGCTGATTCTCGCCGGCGGCGAGCCGTTCACGCGCAAAGATCTGCCGGAGATCGTCAGCTCGTTCTATCGTCACAACAATCTGGAATCGGTTTACCTGATGTCGAATGGGCAGATTCAGAAACGAATCTTTCCCGACGTCACGCGCATTCTGGAAGAATGCCCGAACCTTGAACGTGACCGTGGCGATGGGCATCGACGGTTTACAGGAACAGCACGACAAGATTCGGCAGAAGCCGGGCTCGTGGTCAGATCGCGATCGAGACTGCGCGCGAGTTGAAGGCGATGAAGAAGCAGTATCCGCGGCTCGATCTGCAGACCTGCACCTGCTTCATGCACTCGAACCAGGACACGATCTTTCGAGTGGTACGACTTTCTGAAGCACGATCTGAAGCCGGACAAAGTCAACTTCAATTACATTCGGCCGCCTTCAGCCGATCCGATCGAGCTGGATATCGATCTGACGCGTTACGCAAAACTGGCGAACATGATTGACGACGATTCGCGTCACGCGGCGATCAAGAACAACTACGGCGGCAACGCCGGCTTTTTCAAAGCGGCGATCGATATCTACATGCACGGCCTGATCACCAAGACGCAGGAGACACAACAAGCGCAGTTGACCTGCTACGCGGGAACGGCCGGCGCGGTGATTTACGACGAAGGCACGTTGTCGTCGTGCGAGAACCTGGCGCCGATCGGCAACCTGCGCGATCACGATTGGAATTTTCAAGGACTATGGTTGTCGCCGATGCGATGAAAGCGCGTCGCAAGCATGCGGCCAACGGCTGCTTCTGCACGCACGAATCGAATTGCTATTACCCGTCGCTGCCGTTCAATCCAAAGCACTTGATCAAGATCAAGAAGCTGGAACGCGAGATGAAGAAGGCCGCGCGTGAGATTGGGAAGCAGGTTGATGAGCAACCCGACGGAATAGCGGTGAAGGTGTAAGGCGGGTGTCAGAGTACCGACTTTAGTCGGGCTTGTTTTCGGTGAGCCGAACCCAACTAAAGTTGCGTACTCTAACGCCGGGTTGCAACAGTCCGATATGAACCCAAACGGCCCTAAAATCCTGATTATCTCTTCCGATACCGGCGGCGGTCATCGCTCGGCGGCGGCGGCCATCGTGGCCGGGATTGAGAGCTTTGTTAAGGGCGAGTCCTACGCCAGTCCGCGCTCGTGCGCGCAGTCGAAGAGTCTCATCATCTCGCCGCGAAGCTGGTCGCCATTTACAACTGGTTGCTGCGGAACAAGCAGCACTGGATGAAGTACTATTACTGGCTAATCAATCGATTTCGTCCGGATACTCGCGAGTTCTTTTATAAGCGCACAGTCGGTTACGTCGCCAGTCAGTTTCAAAAGTGGTGTCCGCACGTGGTGGTGAGCGTTCATCCGCTCACGCAGCACATGTTTGCGCGCGTACTGAAGGAACTCGGCCTGGCGGATCGCATTCCGCTCGTGACGGTCGTCACCGATCCGTATTACGGATTCTGGAAAGGTTGGGCCTGCGATGATGTCCGGCTTTATCTGGTGGCCAGTGAAGACGCGCGCCGTCAACTGATCGATTACGGCATTCGCTCCGGAGCGGATCAAAATTTCAGGCATGCCGGTGCATCCGAAGTTTTCGTTTCCCGGGGACGATGCCGCGCGCGTTGCGCGGACCGCGCTCGGTCTTGATCCGGAAAAGTTCACCGTATTCCTCAACGCCGGTTGGGAAGGCGGTGGCAACATTCCGAATATTCTGCGCGAACTGGTTCGTGGCGAACTCGACGTGCAGGCCATCTTCCTGGCCGGGAAAAATGAAGCTCTGAAGAAGCGAGGCTGAACTGGTCGCCGCCGAAGCAAAGTTTCCAATTAAAGTAATCGGCTATTCTGATGAAGTCGAGCAGTTGATGCGCGCGGCGAGTGTGATGGTGTCGAAACTCGGCGGCCTGACAACCTTTGAGGCACTAAATTGCCGCGTCCCGATTATTGCCGATACGATTACCGAGCCGATGCCCCAGGAAGCCAGCACCGTAAATCTGATCGTGAAGAGCGGCGCCGCCGTCATGCTTCACAAGGCATCGGACATCGTGCCCGTACTCACTCGCATGATCGACGACTCGAAACATTATGCCGCGATGCGCGCGGCGACCATCACGGTGGCGCTTCCCAATGCCACCAAACGGATCGTCGAGGAGATCACCGCGCTGATTCCTGAGAGCGTTACATCCCAGTCCGAGACACTGGCCGAGCACGCTGCCTAATCCAACAAGTTCCACTTCGCGTAAGTTTGCGCCTCAGCGTCTTTGCGTGAAATCTTTTCCGTTTCGACATCACACACAGGCGCGAAGACGCAAAGAAGAACCGCAAAAGCGCCCGTTCTGCGCAGATTTGGAGCAACACAGAATTGGGCCTTCTTGACTGTCAAGCTTGCTTCGCGATTTAATCCCTTCGTTCGAGTCGAAAACAATTCAGCGGCATAGACTTGAGTCTGTGATACCAGCTTAGGAAATCGCACAGGCTAACGTCTGTGCCACCATACTGATAAATGAGCCTATTACTTGAAGGAAAGCGCGCGTTCATCACTGGGGGAACGCGCGGAATCGGCGCTGCCATGTGCCAGGTTTTTGCGCGAGAAGGCGCCGACGTGGCGTTCAACTACAACTCACGAGATGACCTGGCAGAAGAGGTGATGGGCATCATTCAGACCCTCGGCCGGCGGGCGCGTTCGTTTAAGACTTCCGTGACTGATCGCTTCGGGCTGAAGCATTTGACGCGCGAGCTGGTGCAGGATTGGGGCGGCATAGATATCCTCGTCAACAATGCGGCCATCAATCGCGGCGATAATTTCGCGACCACGACTGATCGCGCCTGGGACGAAGTCATCGGCACCAATGTCGGCAGCTTGTTCGCCGTTACTAAGCCGATGTACAAGCAGATGATTCGGCAGCGCGCCGGGCAGCATCCTCAACATCACCTCGATCGGCGCCATCAGGGCGTTACCCACGGCCGTGCACTACGCCACCTCAAAAGCCGCGATGATTGGTTTTACGAAGTGTCTTTCGCGCGAGGCTGGAACCTTTGGGATCAAAGTGAACGCGATAGCTGCCGGAATCTTTGATACTGATCTGGCGCAAACCCTGCCTGAACGCTGGTTGCAGATGCACGACTTCTGGACTTCAATGGGGCGTCTGGGCCGTCCCGAAGAACTTGCCGAATACGCGGCCTTCATGGTCAGCGATCGCAATTCGTTCATGAACGGCGAAGTGGTGATCGTAGACGGCGGGGCAGTAACGTAAGCATGAAGCGCTTTTGTCCTTACCACCTGCGGTAGCGGGTGGGTCCTTACGCGGCTCTGATTGGAAAGAATGACCCGCCCGCTACCGCAGGCGGTACCGACCTCATCAGTCAATATGTGAATACCTTCAGGGCCGAATTGCGAAAGATCAAACTCTTTCCGTCAGCGACGGCTGAAACATTCACTCAGTCGTCTTCGATTTCTCTAGTTCATCCAATCTCTTTTCCAGCGCCCGCAGTCGTTTCGGAACCTCTCCAAGTTTTTTGAAGACTGCCACTGCGCGCCAGAAGGCGCTCACTTCAAACGCGGGAGTACCGACGAGGATTGCTCCCGGCGCCACATCATTCGGCACACCACTCTGAGGATAAAGAATGGCATCATCTCCGACTGTGATGTGTCCGCCAATGCCCACTTGCCCCGTGAGGATTACGCGATTGCCGACGCGCGAGCTGCCCGCGAGTCCGACTTGCGCGCAAAGCAAAGCGTCTTCGCCCACCACGCATGAATGGCCAATCTGAACCAGGTTGTCCAGCTTCGCGCCGCGCTTGATCCGAGTCTCACCAGTCGAAGCGCGATCGATCGTCGTGTTCGCGCCGATCTCGACGTCGTCTTCGATCACCACGCGACCGACTTGCGGAATCTTCAACCAGCGTTTCTCTTCGTCTCTGGCGAAGCCGAAGCCGTCACTGCCGATGACTGCGTTGTTATGAATGATTACCCGGTTACCGAGGATCGAGTTGGCGCGAATGGCCACGCCGGAATGGATTTCGCAATCATCACCGATTTCCACGCCATCATAAATTGCCACGCTCGGGTGAATGAGAACTCGTTCGCCGATCCTCACATGCGCGCCGATGACTGACTGTGCGCCCACGAAACTTCCGTCGCCAATCGTGGCCGTTAAGTCGATTGCTGCTGCGGGATCGAGGCCAGGTTCGAAAGACGGCCTTGGATGAAAGAGAATGAGCGCCCGAGTAAATGCGAGGTAAGGATCCTTTGCGCGCAGGATTGCCAGATCGGGTCGACTTACTTCGACGCCTTCGGCGACGTAGATCGCTGATGCGCCGGTAGTCTCGACCCTGTTTGTGTATTTCGGGTTTGAAAGAAAAGTCACCTCGCCGGACTGAGCGTCATCAAGTCCAGCCGCTGCGTTGATCTCAATATCGCCGTCGCTGAGGGCGCAGTCCGCGCCGGTCTCGGTTGCCAGGTCAAACAGTTTCATGTGCGTGAGTTTAGCTTAAATTGATGACAAAACAGCACGCATTACGTCGGGCTTTCGTTTTTGAATGAGGAAATAGTTTTCCTAAGTAACCGCTTCTCGGAAAGCGAAGGAGGAAGCGGACTGGTTACTCTCGCAATGGCTTCGCCACTCTGATTTGCGGCAAGTCTTCGCCGGAACTTGGATTTCTAAGTCTGCCGGTCTATGACCGCCAAGATTCTTGGCTAATCCGGGTCGAAGACCCGGAGAAAAGAAGGAATAGCCGGCCGGTAAGTCAGAGACCAGACCTGTCCAAAATAGGTTTTTGAAAAGAGAAGTATGAGCGGCACTCCATCTGAAGTAAGGTTTAGTTGGTTTCGAAGCAATCTAGACCTAACTGGAGAAGGAGGCCGCACAGGGATGGTACGTTCAAGTAGCTTGTTCAGCCAAGTGCTGGGATTGGTATCGCGTCATGAATTTGAGCAAGACGTGAAAGCGGAAAAAGCAGATCGGCACGCGAAGGGGTTTGGGAGCTGGTCACAATTCGTGTCGATGATTTTCTGTCAATTGGCTCAGGCGCAATCATTGCGCGAGATCACGAACGGGTTGCGCTGTTGCGTAGGGAAGTTGAATCACTTGGGACTGCAGGAAGCGCCGAAGCGATCGACGCTGGCCTACGCCAATGCGCATCGACCGTGGCAGTTGTACGAGCGGACGTTTTACCGTTTGTTAGGGCGTTGTCGGGAGGTGGCACCGGGACACAAGTTTCGGTTCAAGAACAAGCTGTTGAGTATGGACGCCAGCATGGTCGATTTGTGTCTGACGATGTTTGACTGGGCGCAATACAAGCAGACGAAGGGCGCACTGAAGCTGCACATGTTGCTGGATCACGCGGGTTATCTGCCCACCTTCGCACTTTTGACGGACGGGAAAACGCACGAGGTAAGGGTAGCGCGAGAGTTACAGCTAGCGCCGGGCAGCATCATTGCTGTCGATCGGGGTTACACGGACTTGGCCCTATTCAGTCGCTGGACCACTGGAGGCGTGTGGTTCGTCACCAAGATGAAGCAGCAGTTGGTCTACCAGGTGATGGCGGAGCAGGAGCTGCCACAGCAGCGGAAGATCTTGCGCGATCAGATCATTGTGCTGAGCAGCGCAAAGGCGCGGCGGAAATGCACCCAGCAATTGCGGCGGCTTGAGGTTTGGGATGAGAAGAACCAGGAAGTAGTGGTGCTGTTGACCAATCATCTAAAGTTTGGCGCCACCACTATCGCCGCCATCTACAAAGATCGCTGGCAGATTGAAATGTTCTTTAAGGCGCTGAAACAGAATCTGAAAGTGAAGACCTTTGTGGGGACCAGCGCCAATGCAGTGCGCATCCAGATTTGGACTGCACTAATTGCCATACTTTTGCTCAAGTACCTGCAGTTTAAATCCCGGCTCGGCTGGGCGCTGTCGAACTTAGTGGCGTTGTTGCGCTGGAATCTCTTTACCTATAGAGATCTGTGGGCTTGGGTTGATAATCCATACGAAACCCCACCCGAAACTTCGGGGCCTGAGCAGCTGCTGTTGCTAGAAAGGCTTTTGGACAGCACCGCCGTACTAGTCGCTTGATACGCGCGACCAAACGCCGCCGGGGGGCTTCTTATCGATCAAAAGCCAGAAAGGTCCCGATTGCTAAAGAACTAATCTGTCCAAAGTGCCATTTGTAATTATTTTGGACAGCACTGGTCAGAGACTTACCGCGCATCGGCGTGGCAGAGCCATAGCTAGGGACTACGTTCTCACAAAGTCAGCTGCCCAGAATTGTCGCGCATCGGCGTGGCAGCCATCGGAAAGCAGCGCCTCGACTCACATCATGCTCACCGGATCAATTTCCAAACTCACTGAACGAAGATCGCCGCCGCTCTCTTGAAAGCTCTGCAAAGCCTGATCGATCACGGCTCGCATCTGTTTTCTGCTCCGTGATTTCACCAGCAACTGAATTCGATGTTCGCCGCGCAGGCGCGCGAACGGCGCCGGCGCCGGGCCCAGAATCCGACACGAATGATCGGTGTTGGCCTGGTTCAAAAAATTCCTGAGTTGCTGGGCCGTGCTAAGAGCTCGCGCCGCGTCCTTGTGCCGCACCATGAGCAGCGCGAGCGCGACGAACGGCGGAAACCCCAGATTGCGCCGGTGGCGAATCTCCTCTTCGTAAAATCCGCGATAATCCTGCGCGGTCGCATGTCGCAAAGCGTAGTGATGCGGATGATAAGTCTGAATGAGGACTCGCCCCGGCAGGTCACCGCGGCCCGCGCGGCCGGCAACCTGTGTGATCAATTGAAAAGTTCGTTCCGCCGCGCGAAAGTCCGGTAGCGCCAGGCCTGCGTCCACCGATACGACCCCGACCAAAGTGACGTTGTGAAAGTCATGCCCCTTGGCGAGCATCTGCGTCCCGACCAGCAAATCGATCTCGCCTTTACCGAAATCCAGTAGAGTTTTCTCGAACGCATGACGCCGAGTCTTGGTGTCTCGATCAATTCGTCCGATGCGAAGGCGAGGGAACCGCTTACGCAAAAGTTCTTCGACCTGTTCGGTACCTTCGCCGACGTAATGGATGTACTTGCTGCCGCAGGTCGGACACTGCGAGGGCGCGCGCTGATGATGATTGCAGTAATGGCAAACAAGTGTCTGGTCACCGCGATGATAGGTTAGCGTGACGTCGCAGTTCGGACACTCAATTGACTCGCCGCACGAGCGGCAGAGAATAAAGCTCGAGTAACCGCGACGATTGAGAAGAATGATCGATTGCTCGCCGCGCGCGTGCGTTTCCTCGATCGCCAGCAGCAATTCATCCGCGAAGACCGCCGGTTTTTTTCGCCGCGCAAAGACTTCACGCATGTCGATGATCTCGGCGTGCGCCAGCGGACGATTCGCGATGCGTTCGGGTAATTCGATGTATGTGTACTTGCCGGTCTGCGCGTTGTGAAAAGACTCGAGCGAAGGCGTGGCCGTACCGAGCACTACCACGGCGGACTCTTTTTGCGCGCGCACAATGGCCGTGTCACGCGCATGGTAATAAGGCGATTCTTCCTGCCGGTAGGATGCATCCTGCTCTTCGTCGATGATGATCACGCCGAGATTCTTTACGGGCGCAAACACAGCCGACCGCGTGCCGAGCACGACGCGCGCTTCACCGGACCGCAGACGCGACCATTCATCAAACCGTTCACCCTTCGAAAGCGATGAGTGGAAGATCGCGATCTGATCGCCGAAGTGGGCCCGCAGCCGTCGCGAGAGAATCGGCGTCAAGGCAATCTCCGGGACCAGCATCATTGCCCCGCGATCCATTTCCAGCGCGGCGCGCATCGCCCGGATGTAGATTTCCGTCTTGCCGCTGCCGGTTACGCCGTGCAGCAGAAATGGGGCGAACTCAGGATTTCGCAACCGCTGTTCGATCGAGTCCAGAGCCGGGGCTTGCGCGTCCGTGAGCTCCAGGTCTTCAGCGGCGGGCAGAGTCGCGCGCGCCAGAGGATCACGCCGCGCATCTTCGTCGAAGACTTCGAGTGCCCCACGTTTGATGAGCGTGTTAATCGCCGATTCACTCACGTTGGCGGCCGTCGTCAGCTCGCTGATCGGCATCGCGCTTCCCCTGGCAGTCAGGGTATCGACGATGCGTTTCTGCGCGTCGCTTGTACGACCGGATGATTGGGGAGTTTCATTCTCCAGCAATCTTACAACGCGTCGTTTGCGTGCGCGCGTTGCGGCCGAGCGCATGCGATATGAACGGCGAACAAGACCATTCTCCTCGAGTTCACCAAGCCACTTGGGCGTACGCTGCGATCCCATACGCAGCGAGAAAGCCCCTATCGAAAACTCGCCCTCGTCCGCCAGCATCTGCAGGGCCCGCAGCTTGTTTGACTCGTGGGCCAACAAGGGTGGCGCCGCCTGCACTTCGTTCCGGCCGATTTCGGTAATGGTGATTGTCTGTTCGACGGTGGCATTTATTCCGGCCGGCAGCGCGGCGCGCATTACCTCGCCCCAGGGAGCGGCGTAGTAATCAGAAACCCAGCGCGTCAGCTCAAGAACCTCGGGGGTGAGCGGCGGTTCGATGTCCAGCAGCTCTTTTACGGTTTTGATTTGCGATTCCTTGAGACTGGTGCCGGTTTTCAGGCTTTGCCTAAGCGCGATGATGTAGCCGGTCGTGACGCTGTGACCCAGCGGCACCAAAACCCGCGAGCCAATGTGTGCCAAGGGGCGCATCGCTTCGGGAAGCCTGTAGGTGAATTTCTGACTGACATGTACGGGCACCATCACGTCCACAAACTGCGGCGCGGTGCTTCGAACGGCTGGTGGGGTGTGGTTGGACATCTGCGATCGGAAATTGAAAGGCTAGGTTAGCTTGGTGAGATTCATATCTCAAAGAATCGCGGACCTGCAATCGAGTCAGTACCGGGCGCGGTAGCGACCGGGTACGCAACCGTTTCGGTTGCAAATCCAAAAAAGGAGCAAGCGAGGACGCTTGCGTACCGATCAGAAACCCCGTCGCTACCGCTCCGGGTACTGACATTAGTCCTCCAACTTAGGCACTGACGTGAAAAATCTTGGCAAATGACTATGGCATTGTTAGAGTACGCGCCGTGACACCGCGCCATCCTCGTTAGCGTCAACGTTCCGCAATCAGTTTTCGGCTCCTTACGCAAATGAGCACGATTTTCATAAGTTACGCCCATCAGGACAGGGAGATGGCGAAAAAGCTCGCGCAAGTTCTCGCAGCTGAGAATTGGGACGTCTTTTGGGATCCTCAAATCCCGACTGGCACAGACTGGCGTGAAGTACTCGATGATGAGCTTGCCGCTGCTCAATGTGTCGTGGCGCTCTGGTCCAAAACTTCGGTCAAGTCACGACACGTTGTCGACGAAGCCACGATCGGCATTGATCGCAAAGTCTTATTTCCTCTCTTCATTGAAGGCGATGTCCTGCCACCGATTGGCTTCCGCAGTGTTCAGGCCGCGGATTTTACGAGCTGGGACGGCTCCGCGAACGCCCCGGCGATTCGAAAACTTATTGATGACATCGCGAAATCCCTACCGGAAAAAGCGCAAAAAGAAAAAGAGTCCAAACGCATTAAGCAGATCTTATTTGCGCGTCGGCAATTTCGAAACAGATACACACCGATTGCGCTGGCAGCTGGGGGAGCACTCGGTGCAGGGTTCGCTGTTTTTCTGCTGCGGACGATCCAGGGCTGGACGATGCTGAATCTCAGAATACCCGCAGTCTCGGCAGCCACACCCTACGGTATCTATGGTGGGATACTTGGGGCGGGCCTCACCCTCGGGATTGCATTGGGAGATCAATTTTGGAAATCGGGCACCGGTCCCGACGCAAACCACTTTTCGTGGATACGTTTTTTTAAGAGGAAGGGAATTCTCGTCATTATCCTTGGCGCCGTTTTCTTCGCCGTAACACATACCGTCCTCGCCTTGATCAACTCGTCCGCCCCTTTGAGCGCCGAAGTTTTTAACTCAACCTGGGCATCGTTAATTGAGGGAGCGGCATTGAGCATTGCGCTCTACGACCAGCCTTACGCGGGCTGGCGTCTTTCAGCAGGTGGCTGGCTCTGGCGCATAGTCCTGGTGACGGTCACTTTCGCACTCGTGCAGCGGCCATTCGCGTTCCGGCGGTTGCCGGGATTAGGTCTGTTTTTGGCGGGGAGTTTTACGTTCTACCGAGACTACTTTGGACTTTGGGGCGCCATCCCCTGGAAGCAGGACGTGGCGCCGGCTTATCTCGCAACGATCGATGGCGCTCTTTTGGGTGCGGTGCTTCTCCTGGGCCTTACCTTTGGGATAGCAAAAGGGGCGGATATATTTGCGCGCTCGCTCAAATCGATCGATGTAGATGAAAAGTGATCGGAGGAAATGATGAAATATCCGATAAGGTCTATGTTGCTTTGCCTTATGGTGTTCGCGATTCTGGCGTTGGGCTGTCGCGGTTGTCCGCCGAAACCACCGCCGCCGAATGCCAACGGTGACGCGTCACCAGGACCAAGCGCGAAACCGAGCCCAAAGGGGCCGAGCGATTCAACGGTGAGACGCGTTGGCGCCAATGTCATGGCCGGCGAAAATGCTCCGCTTCCAGTACTGACTGATGACGAAGCGCACGACCTGGCTCCGGGAACCAAGGTGAATACAGACCCACAGGGCGAAGCCCGTTTAGAGCTCGCGGGCTGCGACAGCGTGTATCTCTTCCAATTGAGCAAAATGTCGTACGCACCGTGCTCGAAGTCCGACAGCATAAGCTCAGGTGTAAGCTGCATGGAGGGTGGCACAGCTGTCTATAACAGCGAGTGTGCTGGCCGAATTGAGCAGATAATTCAAACGCCTACGCAGAGCATCACTCCAAGAGGTACATGGTTCTCGGTTACTTATCTCCCCGAGCAACAACTGACGATTACAGTTGTGCTGAAAGGCAGCGTCGAGGTGAGGCCGGTGATCGACATTGAAAACCGCACGTTGGGTGAACCAATAACCATTGACGCGGGCCAATACTCGATGACCATGCCGGACGCGCGGGCAAACCAGGAGGATTACGACACCACGCACCTTCGGCAGCCAAAGAACATTCGCGACTCACTGTCGGAAGTGAACAAGTACTTGAAGCCATGGCTCGATCGAATCAGAAAGCACGCCGAAGAGGATAAGGTTGACCGGCAGTCTTACGCCTTCACGGCGGACATCGATTGCGATTGCGAACACCTTGATCCCGGATTGCTAAACCGTGAGTACCGCTTGCAATGTATCCGTGCGGAGGCTGAGGCTTGGAAGAAATTCTACGATACAGGCGAGATGGGAAAGTGCGATTCAGTCGCGCAAGGCCCGAACGCCAGGCCTAAGTAGTTGGGGCCGTTTGTTCGAGGTAATCGCGCACCTTTTTCAGGTCTTCCCAGGTCTCGCGTTTCTTCGAAGGATCGCGCAGCAAGTACGCCGGGTGAAAAGTCGGCATGACCTTGATTCCGCGAAAGTCGCGAAACACGCCGCGCACGCGCGTGATTCCTTCGCGCAGCTCTAAAAGATTTCGCAGCGCTGTATTACCCATCACCACGATTACTTCCGGGCGGATTGCGGAAATCTCGCGAAACAGGAACGGACGACAGATGGCAGCTTCTTCCAGTGTCGGCTGGCGATTGCCGGGCGGCCGGCAGCGATTGACGTTGCCGATAATTATATCTTCACGCTTCATCCCCATCGCTTCGATCATCTTGGTGAGTAGTTGACCGGCGCGACCGACAAACGGTTTGCCCTGGATGTCTTCGTCCGCGCCTGGTGCCTCTCCGACAAACATCAAACGTGCGCTGTGATTGCCGTGAGTGTTAACGACTTGAGTCCGCCCTTCGCACAGGCCGCAACGCGTGCAGTCGCCAATCTCCTGCCAAATGTGTTCGAGAGTTTCGGTTGAGGGCGCGAGGTTGGCACGCGTCGGCTTTGTCTCTCCAAAGAGAGAATCCGGAGGTGGTGAGGCGGTAGCTGTCGTCGCTGCTGACGCCGCGGTCGATCTAAATTGGGCGCGCGGGAACGGTGATGATGGCGGAGCAGGCAATGCTTCACGGTGCGCGGTCGGCGGCGGCGAAGACGATGCGGTTGATTCCGTGAGATTGGGTGGCGCTAAATCTACGGTCTCGACGCCCAACTCGCCAAGGAAACGAGCGCGCTCCTTTGACTCTTCCAGCAACCCGATCAGTTCTGCCACTGTTGGATCAGAGCTCATTTAATCGTTTCTTCTCCGACTCTCCGTGGCAACGTTTGCACGCGCAAGCGGACAATCTCATCAAGGATTCGATCTGCGGTTTCAAGCTTTGACATCAATGGCAATTCGAGCGGAACTGCACCAGGACGCAAAATTGTGACGCGGTTGTTTTCCGAGTCGAAACCTTGCCCCCCGATCGAGACGTCATTCGCGATAATCATATCCAGGTGTTTATCGCTTAATTTTTTCTGCGCGTTCTCCAGAACACTATCGGTCTCAGCAGCAAAACCTATCATCAATTGATCGTCACGCCTGGCGCCGGCCGCCTCACTAAGAATGTCCGGCGTGCGTTCCAACTCGAGAGTTAGTTCTGATTGTGCTTTCTTGATTTTGACGCCGAACACCGTTTTCGGCCGATAGTCTGCTACGGCCGCGGCAGCAATGAAGATCGTAGCATTGCCGATCTCGCGCGCGACCACGTCGCGCATTTCCTGAGCCGAAGTGACGCCAACGATTTCAACATTGGGGGGCGGGTCAACGCTCGCCGCCGCCGCTACAACTTTTACCTGAGCACCGCGAAGGTGGGCCGATTTCGCGATAGCGAACCCCATTCTTCCTGATGATCGATTGGAAAGAAATCTTACCGGATCGATGGCCTCTCGCGTTGCTCCCGCGGTAATCAGAATGCGTTCGTTATTGAGATCTGTAGCTTGAGGAGAGGGAGCGGCCTGCCCTAGTATCTGGAGAGCCATGCGCACTATCCGATCAGGCTCGCTCAACCGTCCCGGGCCAATGGTGCCGCAGGCCATTTCACCAGCGTCGGGTTCTATTATGTGGACGCCATCGCCACGCAACTTCTGAACATTCCGCCGGGTCGCCGGGTGCGCCCACATTGTTGTGTTCATGGCGGGGGCGATCAGCACGGGAGCTTTGCATGCGAGATATGTCGAACTCACGAAATCATCGGCGACACCATTCGCCAGTTTTCCGAGCGTATTTGCAGTTGCCGGCGCGATCACGAGGAGATCAACTGTTTGAGAGAAAGTAATATGAGCGATAGGATCGGGATTGTCTTGGGCGTAATCGTCAACAATCACATACGAGCCGGACAACGCGCGGAAGGTCAGCGGCCGGATGAACTCGCAGGCGTGGCGAGTCATCGTCACGCGCACGTCACAACCAGCACGCTGGAGTCCGCGCAATACTTCTATGCTCTTATAAGCAGCGATTCCCCCAGTTACGGCCAGAGCAACTTGTCTTCTTGCGGGTGTTCGATCGGTCACGTTGTTGAAATTGAAATGTAACACTGCTGAATGGGCGGCGCAATATAAGCAAATTCGGCAGGTATACAATGCAGAGCCACGATCTCGCTGGCCTGACGGGCGTGGCATCCGTTAAAGTATCATCGTTCTGTCCATCGCTCTGTTGGCCGGATCATTCAGAACTGCCGAGGGTTTATTCCGTGAGTAGCCTAGCTCGTCCGACTCGTATCGTTTTGCTTGTGGCTGCGGTCAGCGCGTTCAGCGGAATTGCGGCCGGGCAGCGTCTTTCCACTTCAACTGATTCCGAATTTGGTCCGGTGGTCAATGCGTACCTGGGCTATCTTAGCAATGAGCAGGAAGTCGTTGACGATCGCGTAAGCCGTCGAGAGATCACGGCATCCTATTACCGGCGAAACTCGAATCGCATTAGTGCTCTCCGGCAAATGGCAATACGCATGGCCCGCCAGACTGGAATTGATTATGTGCCGGAACTCGAAGCGGTAGCTTCCGACGAATTCGGTACTATCTTCGAGCAGCCGCCGAAGCCTGCTACGCTTCGTGTGCACGAGGTTGTTGGGAACAAGTTCCGCTTCCTTGGGATAGTCCACACGACCGAGACCTTTTACTTGTTTGCTCGCCTGGATCCATATGAACAAGCAGACCTCATCCAGCGGGGCAATCAGGAAGGGAACTCGGCAGCTCCGGTAAATCCCACCGCCAGCGGTCAGAAGGTTGGCCAATCCAGTACGCGTGCGCGACGCGTGATTCCGCAGAATTGATGGGGAGCCGGCGGAAAAAGCTTTTGTCAGAGCAGCACTCCCGAACGCTTTCATCGCAGAGACGGCGCAAAAACACAGAATCTTGACAGTGTTGGAGGAAAAAAGCTCTTTACAGAGGGTGTTCACCGTGTTATCTTGCCGCGCAAAGCTAGTTAATTCTGTGGCTTAGGTCTTTTGGATCAGGGGTTTATTGTTGACATAGGGGCGGTGATTCGTGTAAAAAAGGCAAGAACTAGGGCCTTCTTATCGGTCCCGGCATGCTTTCTTTTTTCGTGGTCTCGCGCGTGGCGAGACTGTCTGAGTTGTGACGGAGGAGTTTCCGTCGTTGTAATGACAGTGTTATTGCAGCGCTCTTCCACAAAAACTTGTTCACTTGTACGGGAGGAAATGATGATTAGCAGAACTTGGAGCCGTAAGTCTATCGCGTTCTGTGTCGCAGTTGCCGTGCTAAGCGTTTATTCCATGGTGGCGCTGGCAACGCCGGGGCAGAAAGCAGCGTCAGGCGAGCTTTCGGTTTCCGGTCAAGTCACCGTTAACGGTCAAGCCGCGATCTCGGGCGCTACGGTTTTTTCTGACAGCGTAATCGCCACGGCGGCGAGTAGCAGCGCGACGATTAGTCTTGGTAAACTTGGTCGCGTTGAGCTGTTTCCCGAACACGAGCGTCAAGCTTAGCTTTAGCTGACGCGAATATCTCAGCCTCGCTCGAATGCGGGTCGAATTCAGGTCGCGACGCTGGCGGGTACCTCAGCCATCGTTACTGCGAAAGATGGCGCTGCAGTTGCTGACGCCAGTCAGGCGGCAACCTTTATGGTTGATCGTTGAGTGCGGCAACATGATCGTTGCGTCGCAGGGTGGTTTGGTTGAGTTGCGTGCCGGTGGAAACGCCAAGGCCGTGGCGGCGGGAACTTCGGAATCAGCGGGTACGCCGCAACCCGGAACTCGTTGCACCAGTCTCACGCAGCCGGACACCTTCGGTACACCTGAGCGGTGGGGCCTTAGCTGCGCTCTTGTTACTGGCAGCTGGTGGCGCGGTCGCGGCAGCAATCTATCGCCACTACCCACAACAACGATCTGAACTTCGGTGGTTCGGTTACCGTAGTTAGTCCGACGAAGTAAATAGAGCCCAATTAGGCTCGTGGCGCGCACTCGCGCGGCATTTGATTATAACTTTGCGGGTCACGCGTCATAGTGCGCGTGACCCGTAAGTTTTGCCTAGTAAACGCAATCGCCACAGGATCCAGCGAATGCACATTGCCGTAATCGGCTCCGGTTACGTGGGACTGGTTACCGGAGCATGCTTTCGCAGAGTTTGGTGTTGATGTCACGTGCGTTGACGTTGACGCCGAAAAGATTGCCCGCCTATCCAAGGCAGAAAGCCCAATCTACGAACCCGGGCTGGAACAGCTTATCAAGAAGAATCTTCAGGCTGGGCGCCTGCAGGTTTACTACCGACGTAGGATCTGCGACCGCAACAGTCGCTGGTAATCTTCCTGGCGGTTGGCACTCCTCCGCGTGCCGATGGCTCAGCTGATCTGACTTTCATTGAAGACTGCGGCGCAGACCATCGCTCAGCACATGGACAGCTACAAGGTGATCGCCACCAAATCAACTGTGCCGGTTGGAACCGGTAAACATGTTGCCAATCTCGATCCGCAAACACCAAGCCAAGCCGGCTGAATTTAGCGTAGTGTCGAATCCAGAGTTCCTGCGCGAGGGTGCTGCGATTAGCGATTTTATGCGACCCGATCGCGTGGTGATCGGAGGGTCCGATCCCGAAGCGCATTGCTATCATGCGTGATCTCTACCGGCCGCTGTATTTGATCGAGACCCCATTCGTGATCACTTCCTTAGAAGGCGCCGAACTGATCAAGTATGCAGCCAACGCATTCCTGGCGACGAAAATTTCCTTCATTAACGAGATCGCAAATTTGTGTGAAAGCGTCGGCTGTGATGTCCACGATGTAGCTCGGGCGATTGGCATGGATCGGCGAATTGGGCCAAAGTTTCTGCATGCCGGACCTGGGTTCGGGGGTCCTGCTTTCCGAAGGACACGGCAGCTTTGTCAGTAATCGGCCGGCAGTATTCATCGCCGACGAAAATCGTTGACGCAGTAATGGAAGTAAATCGCAGCCAGCGCCTCTCGATGGTTCCGAAGATTCAGAAACTTGCCGGAGATAACCTCGCCGGCAAACGCGTCGCGGTGCTCGGCCTGGCCTTCAAGCCTGAAACTGACGACATGAGGGATGCTCCGTCCGTTGACATCATCCGGGGGTTGGTGCAGGCTGGCGCGATCGTAACTGCATATGATCCAGTTGCGCGGCAGGAGGCTGTCAAGGTGCTACCGGAAATTGACTACGCCGGTGATGAGTACGAGGCCGCAACCGGCGCTGAGGTTCTGGTGTTCGTGACTGAGTGGAACCAGTTTCGTGCGTTGGATATGGAGCGGATTCGCAAGATCATGAAGGTTCCGCGAATTGCCGATCTCAGAAACATTTACGATCCTGCGGATATGAGAGCTTTGGGATTTGAATATGTGGGAGTGGGGCGGTAGCTAATGGCGCTGTCAGGGATTGCTTTGGTTACTGGTGGAGCCGGCTTTATCGGATCTCACATTGCGGCCGCATTGAGCGACCGGGGCGCGCGGGTGCGCATTATAGATGATCTTTCAACGGGTTATCCCGAGAATCTTTCCGAAATCGGGCGGCGACATCGAGTTTATTAATGCGAGCGTAACCGATGCGGACGCCCTGAGTCGCGCGCTGGAGGGAGTCGAATTAGTTTTCCACGAGGCTGCCATTCCTTCCGTTCCTCGGTCGGTCGTCAAACCCGTTGAGACTCATGATGCCAGCGTCAACGGAACCTTTTCATTGCTACTGGCCGCACGCGATCGCAAGGTACGACGAGTAGTGTATGCGGCTTCAAGCTCAGCGTACGGCGATCAGGCCGAATCGCCGAAGCATGAAGACATGCGCCCCGATCCGCTTTCTCCTTATGCTGTCGCCAAACTGGTAGGTGAGTATTACTGCCAGGTCTTTACTCGCGTATACGGTCTCGAGACCGTCTCTCTTCGTTATTTCAATGTCTTCGGGCCGAGACAGGATCCCGGTTCTCAATATTCCGGCGTAATTTCGCGATTCATCCTGGCCTTGCAAGATGGTGAGCGGCCCGTCATCTATGGCGACGGCGAACAGACGCGCGACTTCACATACATCGCGAACGTAGTCGATGCTAACCTGCGCGCGGCTGAAGCAACACAGGCGGTGGGGAAAGTCATCAACATCGCAATGGGTGAAAGCGTGAGTGTCAACGAGGTTCTAGGGACGCTGCAAAAACTAACCGGCAGTGATCAACCAGCTGAATACGCGCCTGAACGCACCGGCGACGTTCGCGACAGTCTCGCTGATTTGACCTTGGCGCGATCCGTGCTCGGCTATGAGCCTTTGATTGATTTAGAGGAAGGCCTGCGTCTGACGCTGGAATGGTGGAAGACCAGCCGGTTTAGCCAAACGGGCCACGGAGCGTGATTCGCGTCCGCAGCCCGCACAGGCCTAATTCTTCTTTTTCTTGTTGTTGTAACTTGGCTTTTAGTGTCCCTGCGACAGCTTTCCGATAAGCGAGAACATCGGCAGATACATTGCGATTACGATTGAGCCGATCGTTACTCCCAGAAATCCGATCAGCGCAGGTTCAATAAGCGTAAGCAGGTTGGCGATCGCTGAGTCGACTTCCTGTTCATAGAAATCCGCAACCTTACCCAGCATCGCATCCAGAGCGCCGGTCTGTTCGCCGATGCCCACCATCTGCGAGACCATGTGCGGGAAGACCTCAGCCGCTCGCAAGGGTTCGACAAAGCTCTTTCCTTGCTCGACGGCAGCGCGCACATTCATGATCGCTGTCTCAATGACGACGTTGCCGGCTGTCCGCGCCGTAATATCGAGCGATTGCAGGATCGGCACACCGGAAGAAAGCAAAGTTGACAGAGTTCGCGAGAACCGTGCGATTGCTATCTTTAAGCAAATTGGTCCCAGAATCGGCAACTTGAGTAAGACAGTATCAATCTGCTTCCGGCCCTTCGGCGTCTTATAATACAACTTCAGCCCGACTACGGTCCCAATCACTCCAATCAGGAGCGCTAGTCCGCCCCAACTCGCCAGGAAGTTACTGATGCCAACGACAATTCGAGTGGGTAACGGCAGTGGCTCGCCTGGACCGAGTAACCCCATAAAGATTGATTGGAACTGAGGGATTACGACGATCATGATCACGGCGACTGCTACAACCGCCAGTAGGATTACGGCGGCCGGGTAGATTAACGCGGAAAGCACGTCGCGTTTCAGCTTCACGATCTTTTCGATAAACGTTGACAGTCTCTGCAGGATTAGGTCGAGAATACCACCCGTCTCTCCTGCCTCGATCATGTTTGTGTAAAGCTGGTCAAAGACCTTGGGATGTCGGCTCATCGCTGCCGACAAAGTTGAGCCTTCCTCAACGTCCTGTCTGACCTGGGCGAGCACTTGTTGGAAGAATTTGCTCTGCTGCTGCTGCGCGAGAATATCAAGGCACTGAACCAATGGCAGACCGGCATCGATCATCACTGAAAACTGGCGGGTGAAGATTGCCAGATCCTTGGACTTCACTTTTTGCCGGCCAGATAGTTTCGGAATTCCGATCTCTCGACCTTTTTCCTTGGCTGAGGTAAGCGTCACCTGTTCGCGGCGAAGCATCTGCCTCAGTGCTTCGCGGTTGTCAGCGACGCGTTCGCCTGAGACGACCTCATTTAATCGGTTGCGGCCTTTGAAAACATAGGTTGGCATCTTTCAGCACTCCGTTTCTAACGTAAGTCTCGCGAATGTCCCGCTACTTGCGTGAAAACATTCTGTTTTGCTGACCATAGGTCGGTGGCATTGCCTGGCGGGCACTACCGTTTCCGGTATTCAGCCCGGCTCCGCGATCAATCAGATCTCGCAGCTCATTGACGTTTGAGGTCCGCTGCATAGCCAACTCTCTGCTGATGAGGCGCTTGTGATAGAGAGTCGCCAAAGACTGATTGAAGGTCTGCATGCCGTGTAGATCCTGGCCGGTCTGCATCATCGAATAGATCTGATGAACCTTGTCTTCACGAATCAGATTTCTGATAGCGGCGTTCGGAACCAGGATTTCCATGGCCAGAGCGCGACCGCGACCATCAGCACGGGGTAATAGAGTCTGGCAAAGAATGCCTTCCAGCGTCAGCGACAACTGGGCGCGAACCTGCGCCTGTTGCATTGATGGAAACACATCGATGATTCGGTTGATCGTGGAAACCGCTGAGTTCGTGTGCAGTGTCGCAAAGGTGAGATGGCCGGTTTCGGCAATTCGCAATGCCGACTCAATAGTCTCGAGGTCACGCATTTCGCCTACCAATACCACGTCAGGATCCTGTCGCAATGCGGTGCGCAGCGCCTGCGCAAAGCCGCGGGTGTCGGCATTGACTTCGCGCTGGTTGACGATGCAGTTTTTGTGGTTATGAAGAAATTCAATTGGATCTTCAATAGTCAGAATGTGCTCATGCCGCTCATTGTTGACCTTGTCAATCATGGCCGCGAGAGTGGTAGATTTCCCGGAACCGGTCGGTCCCGTAACGAGAACCAAGCCCCTAGGTTTGTTGCAGAGCTCTTTCACAACTGTCGGCAAGCCAAGCTCATCGAATGACTTAATCTCGTAGGGAATCGCGCGAAATACCGCACCCACGGCTCCGCGTTGGTTGAAAATATTTGCGCGAAAGCGAGACAGGCCCTTTACACCAAAACTGAAGTCCAGCTCGAGGTTCTCCTCGAATCGGTGCTTTTGCGCATCAGTGAGAACGGAATAGGCCAGCTGCTTAGTTTCAGCCGAGTTGAGTGGGCGGTAGCCATCCAGCGGGCGAATCTCGCCATGCACGCGCACTAGTGGAGGGGTTCCCGTTGTGACGTGCAAGTCTGAGCCGCCGAGCTCAGACAGCTTGTGAAGTAACTCTGAGAGAGAGAGTTGTTGTGGTGGATTTTCCATGATTTCCCTTTCGCGCTTGGTTAACGTTTTGGCTCGATCGGCCGAAAGTTTGAAAGAAACTGCTCTGAATCAGCCGCAATCTTCTGCGCAGCGCCGCCGGCTGATCGTGTGGTCAGCGAATAGACGCGTCCGTTGATCTCCGTGAAGTAGACATTCCAGACTTGCTCAGGCTTGCCGTCGCTGGTCGCCGGAGTTTGGGCGATAACTTCGAAAACTCTGTGGCCCCCAATTTCTCGCTGCCGATCGTTGACGACCCAGCCTCCAGCCGTAACCATCTTGTCGATCACGGTCCGGCGAAGATCGGACACCGCCACGCCGCCCAACAGTTTTCTTCTTTCGCTGGGCAATGGTTGAACGGCATTCGCTGGAGCAACGGCCACAACTGCTAATGCAGCCTGCGCTTCCGGCAGCCCATTCGGTGGTGCGATGCGAAAGCTCGACGTCGTCTTGCCCGTGGATGTTGCCGACCAATTGCTCGGCAGCGGTGGAGCAAAGACTCCGTCACGATAGACGTTCTCTGGGAACGCCAGTGCGGACGGCAGGGACACGTGGTTCTCCGCCGATTTGGGCTGAGCGACTTGCGCTGGGGTGTTGCGCGCCGCAGCTTGAAGAGCGCGCCGTCGCGCAATCATAGCCTGTCGCCGCCGAAGCATTGCACGGTGACGGCGCCACCACGCTCTTGAGTGATGATGAAAGCGGTGTGAACGCGAGGATGCTTGCGTGCGCAGGTTGTGCGCGGTTGAGGTTACAAAGGGCAGCATTACGACCAGCGTAATCAATAGACCTAAGCGATAGTGCGATTCGACGTAACATATCTTTACCCCTTTCACGCCACCGTTTCTCGAAGGACTTCTTCGATGGTCGTAACTCCGTTTCGGATTTTCTGGAGACCCGATTCGCGAAGCGTAATCATGCCGTCTTCGATCGATTTCTTTCTGAAGTTCGAGCGACGACGCGCCAATCAAGATCAGCTCGCGAATCTCGTCGGTTATTTCCATTACTTCGTACAAGCCGATGCGGCCTTTGTAGCCCGTATCGTTACAACTCGGACAGCCTTTGCCTTTGTAAGTCTTCAGTTTGCCCGCTTCTTCCGGCGAAAAGCCGATTTCGACCAGCGCTTCGACGGGAGTGGGATGTTCCTTCTTGCAGTCCTTGCAGATGCGACGAATGAGTCGCTGAGCCTGAATCAGGTTCACGCTCGTCGCGACGAGGAAGGGTTCAATACCCATGTTCATCAGACGCGAGATGGTTGAGGGAGCATCGTTGGTGTGGAGGGTTGAGAGTACGAGGTGGCCGGTGAGAGCGGCCTTGATGGCGATCTCGGCCGTTTCAAAGTCGCGAATTTCACCGACCAGGACAATGTTCGGATCCTGGCGCAGGAATGAACGTAGCGCGGCGGCGAAGTTCAGTCCGATTTGCTCTTTCATCTGCACCTGGTTGACGCCCGGCAGATTGAATTCGACCGGGTCTTCGGCTGTCATGATGTTTGTGTCGACAGTGTTGAGCGATTGGAGCGCCGAATATAGGGTGTTGGTTTTACCGCTGCCCGTCGGTCCGGTAACCAGAACCATCCCGTAAGGCTTGGAGATGTTTCGCTGAAACTTGACGAGAGACTCAGGCTCGAATCCGAGGTTCGTCATGTCGAGCATGAGCTTCTCTTTGTCGAGTAGACGAAGCACAACTTTCTCGCCGAACAGGGTTGGCAAGGTCGAAACACGAAAGTCGAGTTCGCGCGAGCGCGAGTCAACTTTGACGCGAATCTTGATGCGGCCGTCCTGAGGCAAGACGCTTTTCAGAGATGTCGAGCTTCGACATGATCTTGATACGCGAGATGAGGGCGTCGCGCATCTTCAAGGGTGGATGCATGACGTCGTAGAGGACGCCGTCAATGCGAAAGCGAATGCGCAACTCTTTTTCGTATGGCTCGACGTGAATGTCCGAAGCGCCGCGCCGAAGTGCGTCGACCAGTAGCACGTTGACCAGTCGCACGACGGGCGCGTCCTCGCTCATGCGGGTGAGGCTGGAGAGGTCAATTTCTTCGTTGTCTTCGAAGACCTCGACTTCGCTATTCAGGGACTCATGATCGAAATCGAGACTGTCGAGTGAAACCAGGTCGGCTTGTGAGAAGCCATTACCGTTGACAGCTTTCGGCGGGAACATCAGGACGATACGCTGGCCAGTTCGATTTCGCGAGAGGTGCTGTAGTACTTGGCGATTGCGGCTTGAACGCTGGCTTCGGCCACGACGACCGGTTCGACGTTGAGGCCCGTCATGAACTTGATGTCGTCCATCGCAAAGACGTTCGTCGGATCGACCATGGCGAGGGTGAGGGTGGCGCCGACGCGCGATAGTGGCAGGACGGAATACTTCTGCGCGACTTCCTGGGGAATGAGGCGGAGGACAGAGTCCTCAATGTCGAAGAGTTCGAGGTTGACGGAGGGAATGCCATATTGCCGCGACAGGACGGCAGTAATCGTGTCGTCTGAAACGAGCCCGAGCTTGACGAGGTTAAAACCGAGACGTCCGCCGTGCTCGCGCTGATAATCGAGCGCCTGACGGAGATGCTGCGGACTGATTAGATTCTCGCGGACGAGAATTTCGCCGAGTTTTGCTGACATTTGAACTTGTGATTCTGGCTCAGTAAAGAGAACTAGTGGTCTGGTGGGACCTGATCGATGGGGCGCAAAACGCGAGTTGGCAACAGCGCAACGATGGCCAACATCGTTGCAACTGGATTCTAGCCGTTGGACGGGGACGGTCTGTCAACGAAACTTTTCCGCCCTTTTTTGCGGGTTTCTGCAGAGATTTTGATGGACAATTCGTTCGCGTGATATTCGATAATGTTCGCATACCTTCGACAGTGCGAGGAGAGTTGCCATGCCCATTACAGCCAGACAGAGAAGAGTGTTGGATTACATCAGAGCATTACTTTGAAGTTCATGAGGAAGCCCCGACGATAGCTGAGATTGGCAAGGAGTTCGGGATGAGTTCATCCGCCAGTGCACATCACGTCGTTTCAACGCTGGAACGGGAAGGCTTAATCCGGCGGATTCCAAATGTCAGCCGCGGAATCGAATTGGTTGAAGAAGGCACGACGGAAGAAAAGTACGAAATTCCTTTGCTGGGAGTGGTAGCCGCAGGCGCGCCAATTGAAGCGGTCTTGAATTACGAGACTGTGTGTATTCCGCGCGACATGATGCGCGACGGACGAATGTTTGCGTTGCGAGTGCGAGGCGATTCAATGATTGATGAGCAGATTCGCGACAACGATTTCATTATTTTGCACTCTCAGCAAATTGCCGAGAATGGACAGACCAGTCGTCGCGCTGATTGACGGCAGCGAGGCCACAGTGAAGCGTTTTTACGGCAATCGAAACCAGGTGCGTTTAGAACCAGCGAACTCAAACTATGAACCGATTGTCATCCGGCCGCCGCAGAGAGCTCAGATCCAGGGAATCGTGGTAGGGGTAATCCGCAAATACAAATGATTCGATTATCGCTTGAAGAGGACGTGCGCAACCTTTTTCAGGTCGTCAATGAACTGGCCTTTCTCGGCGTGACGAGTTTCATCGTCCGGCGCCCGCAAAATCGAAGATGGATGCACAGTGGCCATTATATAAGGCGCCAGCGTCGACTCGATAAATTGGCCGCGTTGTTTGCTGACGCGAAATTTTGGGCCCAACAAAGCCTGGGCGGCGGTGGCCCCCAGACAAACAATGATTTTGGGTTTTACTAAGCTGATTTCCGCTTCGAGCCAGGGCCGGCACGCGGTAATTTCTCGCCCGTTTGGTTTTTTGTGAATACGGCGCTTGCCCCGCGGTTCCCATTTGAAATGCTTGACCACGTTAGTGACGTAAGTTTGAGTGCGGTCAATACCGGCTTCCACTAAAGCTTCGTCAAGTAGTCGCCCCGCCGGACCAACGAAAGGTTTGCCGCTGAGATCTTCATCGTTGCCGGGTTGTTCGCCGACAAACAAGACTTCGGCGCGCCGGGCACCTTGGCCAAAAACGGTTTGGGTGCCGCGTTCCCAGAGATCGCAGGCTTTGCAGTCAGCGGCTGCGTCACGAAAGGCTTTCAGACTTTTGCGGTCAGGGAAAAATTCTTTAGCTGAAGTTTCGGTTTTGTCTTTGCTCATAAATTTTCTTTTGGTGCGCACAAAGCATCGGTGCAACTATGAATACCGCACTTAAACGAAAGCAGATCGAATCGGCTTTGGTGGGCCGGTTCGGCGGGATCTTTGAACGACATAAGAGGCTGCCAACCGAAACTGTGTCAACTGGTGTGGCGGAGCTTAATGAGGTCCTGCAAGGCTTTCCGCGCGGGGCGATCACGGAGATATATGGAGAATCTTCATCGGGCCGGACCAGTCTTTTGCTTTCGGCAGTAGCCGCGGCCACTGCCCAGGAAGAAACTTGCGCGGTGGTTGATTGTAACGACACCTTCGATCTTTCTTCGGCAGCTAAAGCGGGGATTGATTTCAATCGTTTGCTCTGGGTGCGTTGTAGCAATGATCTCGAGCGGTCTTTCAAAGCTGTCGATCTCATATTACACGCGGGGGGATTCGGGTTCGTGGCTCTCAATCTTTGCGATGTCCCCACAAAATCCGCACGTCGCATCATTGCTTCCTGGTGGTTTCGCTTCCGTCGCGCGATCGAAAACACACCGACGGCATTGCTCGTGCTGACCCCCATTGCTGCCGTTCGTTCCTGTGCGTCGGTAGCTTTGGAGCTGAAGCAGCAAGAAGCAGTGTGGCCCAGCACTTTGTCGTTAATGTCTGAGAATCGTTACGGCAACTTCACGAGCAAAGAACGTAGTAGTTACCTGTCTCTAGTCACTCCTCTTGAGCAGGAATCGCGGCATTGTTCGAGCCGCCCACATGCCCATTTTCTGCACACTATGAAAGTTCGCGTTAACCGCCACCGGCCTATCGAATGGCGGTCGAACACCCTCAAATTTCAAACGCGAAACGGCCTTGCCAGATTCGACGATATTCGATAATATTCGCTTCAGTAAGATTCCCAATTTCAAATCCCGGCACAGGGGAAGGCGGTCATGTTTGCCTGCATTTACAGTCGTAGTGTCCCTGAAAATGAAAATTTGCCGGCAGACGCTGCCGAAAATGGCGTTGATCTAATCGATCTCGCTTTTACCTTTTCACCTTTAGTCGAACAAACGACCGCGGACACGGTTGTGTTGGACATTGCCGGACAGGATTTGTTGTTCGGAGCGTTACCTGCCACCAGCTCCTCGTCGAATGAACTTGAATCGGCGCGCAATGTGGCTCACGAGATTGCTCATCGAGCGCGCGACTTAAATTTGGAAATCAATGTGGCAGTTGCCGCCGATCCCGATGTTGCGATTCACGGAGCACGAGCCCTAAAAGGCGTCGCTGTCATTCAGTCTGGCCAGGAGCTTTCCACGCTGGGAAGTTTGTCGCTCAGGAAACTTGATTACTCGCTGGCGCAAATTGATTCCAAGCGTGCGCAAGAAATTCAGGAAACGTTTGCGCTCTGGGGGATTCGCACGTTTGAAGATCTGGCGAGGCTGCCTTTGACCGGCGTGGCTGAGCGATTGGGTCAGGATGGTGTGCGGCTGCAAAGATTGGTTCAAGGTAAAGCAGATCGCCGCTTGAATTTAGTTCGTGCTCCAATCGGCTTTGAACAGTCACTTGAACTGGAACATGCCGTCAGTGAATTAGAGCCGCTGTCATTCATTCTGTCGCGCATCCTGAATCAACTTTGTGCGAACCTGCATGAATACGCATTGGCCACAAACGAATTAAAGCTGCGATTGGTTTTAGACAGATGTGCAGATGACCGATTTCAAACGGGTTTGGCGACTGAGGGCCGGACGGGTGAAGCCTCTGAAAATCTGTACGAATGCGCGATCACTTTGCCAGTCCCCATGCGTAATCCAAAAACGCTTTTGCGGCTCCTTTTATTTGAAATTGAGAGAGAGCCGCCGCCGGCCGCGATTATTGCCGTCACGATCAATGCTGAGCCGGTGAAACCGCGCGCCTCCCAGACAGGCTTATTTATTCCGCTGGAGCCTGAACCGGAAAAGTTGGAAATCATTCTCGCGCGGCTGGCGAAATTGGTGGGTCCGGAAAACGTGGGTTCTCCGGAAATTCTTGATACGCACCGGCCGGACGCTTTTCGCATGAAGAGATTCCGGCTGGATCAAAAAACTCGGCGGCCCCGGAAAAAGGCTGCGCGGGTTTCGCCCGATCCGAGCGGAGTGCCGGCGGCGCCCGTGATGGGGTTCAGAATTTTTCGACCGGCTTGGCGGGCTGAGGTGCAGACCAAGCAAGGCAAACCGACGCGCATTCATGCACGCAGTGAGCATGTCTCAGGCAGAGTGGGCGGCGACATTGTGTGCGCGGCTGGCCCGTGGCGAGCCTCAGGTGATTGGTGGCGATCGGATGTTTGGGCCCGAGATGAATGGGATGTCGCAGTGGTTGATCCCGCGGCGAAAGAAAACGAAGTCTTGTGTCGTATCTATTTTGATTTAACCAGCGAGCAATGGTTTGTCGCGGGAATTTATGACTAGTGAGTGAGTGACACTGTGGCCGTTGAGCAGTACATAGAACTACATGCTCGATCAGCATTCAGTTTTCTTCGCGGGGCGGCAACGCCGGAAGAGTTAATCGCCGTCTGTTCTGAATTGAATATGACGGCGATGGCACTGCTTGATAACGATGGCGTCTATGGCGCCGCGCGATTTCACCTGGCGGGTCAGAAACGCAGGATTAAGGCTCATATCGGAGCTGAGATAACTGTCTCTACGCCCAAGCCTCAGGTCTCAAGCACCAAGTCTCAAAAGATCGATTCGAAATTCACAAGTGAACCTTCGACATTTGTCCTTCCTCTCCTGGTTCGAAATCGCACCGGTTATCAAAATCTCTGTCGTCTGATCACGCTGATGAAACTACGCGTGCCCAAGCATGCCAAGCCGGGCGAGTGCGCAGTCACCCTCGATGAATTAACTGAGTATGCCGAAGGTTTGGTGTGTTTGACGGGTGCGGAAGATGGACCGCTCGCAAACAATCTCAACCACCGCGGACACAGCGAAGCAGAAAGAACCACCGAACAACTGATTGAAATCTTTGATCGCGAAAACGTTTATGCCGAACTGCAACGCCATTTCAATCGCGATGAAGAAGCTCGCAATCATTCCGTGATCGAAATCGCGCGCAAGCTGAAACTGCCGCTGTTGGCGACAAATGGCGTTTGCTATGCGACGCGCGCCCAAAGGCAGGTCGCCGACGTTTTCAGCTGTATTCGCAATCATGTGCGTGCTCGAGACTGCCGGCCGTTTGCTGTCGCTCAACTCCGAACGGTTCGTGAAGTCGCCGAAAGAAATGGTCGCGCTGTTCGGGGATTTACCCGAGGCAATTGCAAATACCACCCAGTTATCCTCGCGGCTTGAATTCACGCTGAAAGATCTCGGTTATGAATTTCCCAGATATCCCGTGCCGCCGGGTGAGACGATGACATCTTTTCTTCGTCAGCGAACTTACGAAGGCGCGCAGGTGCGTTACGGTCGGAATCCCGACGTATCGGGACGCGCGAAAAAACAGATCGAACATGAACTGAAATTGATCGAGAAGCTGAAACTGGAAGGTTATTTTCTGATCGTCTGGGACATCGTCGAGTTCTGTAAACGCCAGGGCATCCTGATTCAAGGTCGCGGCTCAGCAGCCAACAGCGCCGTCTGTTACTCGCTCGGAATTACGGCCGTCGATCCGGTGGGTATGGAACTTTTGTTCGAACGGTTTTTGTCCGAAGAACGCGGCGAATGGCCGGACATTGATCTTGATTTGCCGAGCGGCGATCAGCGCGAACGCGCGATCCAATATGTTTATGAGCGATACGGGAAGCTGGGCGCGGCGATGACCGCGAATGTCATCACTTATCGCGGGCGCTCGGCCGCGCGTGAAGTCGGCAAAGTGCTCGGGTTTGATGAGGAAACACTGGGACGTCTGTCGGGTTTGGTGCACACGTGGGAATGGAAAGATCCGAAAGACACAACTGAGCGTCAATTCAAAGATGCCGGCCTGGATTTGCGCAATCGCCGCATCAAAAAATTTTTTCAGCTTTACCTGGCAGTGCAGGATTTGCCCCGCCATCTTGGTCAGCATTCGGGCGGCATGGTGATCTGCCAGGGACAGCTGAATTCGGTGGTGCCGCTTGAGCCGGCAGCGATGCCGGGGCGCGTCGTTGTGCAGTGGGACAAAGAAGATTGCGCTGACCTCGGAATTATCAAAGTCGATCTGCTGGGACTGGGCATGATGGCGGCGCTGGAAGAGACGATTCAAATTATTCGCAATGATTATCAAGAGGAGGTCGATCTGGCTCAGCTTCCCGCCGACGATAAAGAGGTCTATGCCGCGCTTCAGCAAGCCGACACGATTGGCATGTTTCAAATTGAAAGTCGCGCGCAGATGTCTTGTCTGCCGCGTCTGCGGCCGCAGAAGTTTTATGACATCGTGGTGCAGGTGGCGATCATTCGGCCCGGTCCCATCGTCGGTAATATGGTCAATCCTTATTTAGAGCGGCGACTTGGACGCGCTCCGGTGAAGTACGCACATCCGGATTTGGAACCAGTGCTCCGGCGAACGCTGGGCGTGCCGTTGTTTCAGGAACAGTTGCTGCGCATGGCGATGATCTGCGCTGACTTTACCGGTGGGGAAGCGGAAGAATTGCGTCGCGCGATGGGCTTTAAACGCTCGGAGCAACGGATGAAAGAGATCGAAAAGAAACTCCGGTGCGGCATGACGAGGAAGGGAATCAACGGAAAGGTGCAGGAAGAGATCATCGAGCAGATCGCGTCATTCGCGCTTTATGGTTTTCCCGAATCGCACGCGGCCAGCTTTGCATTAATTGCTTATGCGAGTGCCTACCTGAAATGTCATTACCTAGCGGCATTCACCGCGGCCACGCTGAATAATCAGCCGATGGGCTTTTATCAACCGTTTACGATTATTAAGGACGCGCAGCGGCATGGATTGAAAGTCTTGCCGGTTGATGTAACTGAGTCGAATTGGGAATGCACGGTGGAGGGCGTCAGTGGTCAGTGGTCAGTGGTCAGTGGTCGGAAAAAAGATCGGAAATCAGAGGTCTGCGGTCAGAACGGGACTTCTGACGATAAAATTCCAACTGACCACCGACTACTGACCACTGACCACTTTCTTCGTCTCGGCCTCCTCTGTGTTAAAGGTTTGCGCGAAGAAGCCGGGCGCGCGCTGGTTCGGGCGCGCGCCGAGAAGTCATTTTCCAGTTTCGACGACTTGCATCGGCGCGTTCCGGAATTGCGAAAGGACGAGTTGCGAAAGCTGGCGGGGGTGGGAGCGCTGAATTTTATCGAAGCGCGGACATGTTCTTCACCAGCGTGCGAAGATCCTACTTTCGCAAAACAGAATATTCGCGCTGCCGCGCTCAATGCGGACAAGGATGCCCGCGCTCCAGTGAGGACGCTCGCGCCGGCACATCGTCGCGATGCGCTGTGGCAGGTGGAGCGCGTTGCGCGCGAGCCCGGCCCCTTGTATGAAAAGCTGGAAGAGACTGCCGGCTCTCCGCTTCAGCAGATGACTTTGAACGAGCGATTGAATGCAGATTTGCGCGGCACGGGCATAACCATTGGCCGCCATCCAATGGCCCATCAGCGCGCTTGGCTCGACACCATGAAAGTCGTGCGGGCCGGTGAACTAAAGAATATGCGCAATGGTAATTGGGCGAAGATCGCGGGCTGGGTAATCGTGCGTCAACGGCCGGGCACGGCCAAAGGTTTTGTGTTTTTAAGTCTGGAAGATGAAACCGGAATAGCGAACGTGATCGTCACGCCGCAGCTGTTTGAAACCAACCGGCTGGCGCTGGTTAACTATCCTTTTCTGTTAATCGAAGGGATCTTGCAGCACCAGGACAATGTCGTTTCGGTAAAAGCGAAACGCATTGAAGCGTTGCAGATGAAAATTGAAAGTCCGGCTTCCCACGATTTTCATTAATCCGAAAGCCCGACGGTCAGGCGGGGCAACGCCCGCCCGGCTAACCGGAGGATCTGACAAACAAAAGGCGGCCGCAGCCCGCCTCTGAAAAACGCAACCTCACGTGTTACGGCCGCTTCTTTGAGAGTCCGTCCATGGGGCTAACAGTACGTCGTAAACGAGGAGCACGAGTGTCAAAATGCGCTCTTCAAGATCGTCCGGTCCCGGTATTCACGGACGCTTGCGCCGCTGAGGAGTAGTCGTCGTGGTTTTTTCGGCTTGCACATTCTGCTGATTCTTCATCTCATCCAGGACTGCTTTGGCATCCGCCTTGAACCTGTGCGTGTCAGGCGCTTTGTCGATGAACTTCTGCAAATAATTCGCGGCCTGCTGATATAAAGGTTTCGCCTCGTCCTTCTTGCCTTCGGCTTCTTTAGTTGCCCCGGCGTTAAAGTAGATCAGCCCCATGTTTGCGAGCGCGTCGGGATTGTCCGGAGTTGCCGCCAGGATTCTCTCGTACACGGCTTTGGCTTTGTCATACTCATTCGCGTCGAACAACATCTGCGCCAGATCAAATTCCGCCTTCGACTTCTTGGCCGGGTCACTCTCCGCAGCCATGTACTCTTCGAACGCAGTGGCTGCTTCGTCGGCTTTTGTCGGATCCACTTTAGTGACGTATAGACGCATCGATTCAGCTCTGGCGCTCAGCGCAAAATATTTATTCGTTTCCTCTAGCTTTTGCGCGGCGGGATCAGTTGCGGCGGGCAGTTTCTTAATCAGTTCGACCGCGCGGCTGGCCGCTTCAGCAGATGCTTTGAAGTCCTCCTTGGCAGCGCTGACGCCCGCGGCTTTAGCAGCTTCATCTTTCGATTGAATGGCAGCGTTGTATTTTTCCACGGCCCTTGATCTGAGCGCCGCCGACTTGTTCGCCAACAATGAAGGGATGCCAGGATGTTCGGGGTCGGCCGCAATACCAAGGTCGTACTGCTTGACAGCTTCGTCGTAATTCTTGGCAATCAGAGCTGCGTTTCCATTTTTGAAAGCGTCGGTGATAACTTGATTTGAGTTCTCAATTTTCTTATTGGCGGCTTCAATCTCAGCGTTCTTTTTGGCCAACTCCTCGCGCTTGGCCTTGTCAGCAGCGCTCTCGCCGCTCGAGTTGCCGCTCGAACTATTGCCGCCCCCGCCCTTGGACAGAGCGAACGCTTCCTGCCGGGTAAGCTTATGTCCATCACCAGCGTTCAAGGTGATGTCGACGGGAATTTCCTGGCCGGTTCTTACTCCCCCCCTCGCACCCGGAGCTGCTCCCGGGGCGCTCACGGCCACCACGTAAGTTCCTACCAAAGGAAGACCGACGAAAACCCATTGGCCTTTTTTATCGGCCTTGGTGTGATACTCCCCGGAGATATCCGAGCGATAGACATCGACAACTGCCCCCGGTGCGGGCGCAGCCTGACCGTCCGCGCCCATCACTTTGACACTCCCCCGAAGCGGCGCCACCTGGGCGAATGCCATGCTGGCGCCGAAGACCAAAACTGTGATTGCAATGATCGTGTTGAAGATATAAGGACGACGCATTTGTAACTCCTCCAAACTATTTGGCTGTACCGGGTCAGCCGTCGTTAAGATGCCACGCTTTCCCGTCAAGTTGTAGCAATTGAACCGGCTTAAAGTTAATCAGCGACAGCACCACTGTCAAGCATACTCGATTGGGTCGGGGACACCCGCTTCCGCGAACGCTCTCAGGCGCAAAGCGCATGAATCACAGCGGCCGCAGGCTGCCCTTTCTGCCCGGTAACATGACCAGGTCAAGTGCAGTGGCGCGCCCAAATCGACACCACGTTTTACTATTTCCGCCTTCCGTAAAGATATGACGGGCGTCACAATCTCAATCTGGGTTTCGGGTTTGGTGCCAACGTCAATAACCCTTTGAAATGCTTCGTAAAATTCGGGGCGGCAGTCTGGATAGCCGGACGAATCCTCGGCCACTGCCCCAATATAGATGCGCCCGGCGCCGATCACCTCAGCCCAACTGGTAGCGATCGACAGCAGGTGCGAATTCCGAAATGGCACATAACTGGTCGGGATCTGGCGGGAGGACAGATCCGCTTCGGTAATCGGGATGGCCGTATCGGTGAGCGAAGAGCCGCCAATCGCTTTGAGGTATTCGATCGATACCGCGAGCCGCTTAGCGACGTCGTAGTAATCGGCGAGCTCTGCAAATGCGCGCCGCTCGCGTTCCTCAGCACGTTGTCCGTACGAAACGTGGAGAAAAGCCAAATCGTCGTTTTCTTCACGGGCAATGCCGGCCGTGACGCAGGAATCCATGCCGCCTGAGACCAGACAGACAGCCAGCAGTGGACGCACGCCGTCGTCTTCTCGCGACCCAATTATCTCGTTGCTGCCGCCCACGGGTTGTTGACGTAGTTCAACCTTGCGTTACACGCCGTGAATTTCTGGTCCCCAAATGTACTTGTGCAGTTGTAATTGCATCCGCAACTTCAGCCCACTGGCGGCAACCCAGCCCGCCAATTCCTGTAAATCGATGAGACCCCACGCCGGTGAAATCAGGATCGCTTTGGCGCGCTGCTCAAGCTGGTATTCATCAATTACCTTCCTGGCGAACTCCCAGTCGCCTGCGTCAGCGACCACGAATTTGACTTCATCCATTTGCGGTCTGAGCCGGTGCAGATTCAGCCAGTGATTTCGTTCCGCTTCACCTGAAGCCGGACACTTAACGTCCAGGATAATTTTCGCCCGCGAATCGACTTCAGCGGTCGAGACATAGCCGCCCGTTTCGATTAGCACCTCATAGCCTGCGTCACAAAGCCGCGTGATCAGATCGAGAGCTTCGCGTTGGGCGAGCGGCTCTCCGCCAGTCACTTCCACCAACTGACTCCCGAATTCGCGAACGCGAACCATGATGGCGTCGATGCTGAAATGGTCGCCGCCGGTAAACGTGTATTCGCTATCACACCAGTTGCAGCGCATGGGGCAGCCGGTCAGCCGCACAAAGGTGCAGGGCCGGCCCGCGTGGGTCGATTCTCCCTGGATTGAGCGGAAGATTTCGGTAATGCGCAACATTAGGATTCGTTCAGCGGCGGGCTATTTACCGCCCCAATGAGTAATCCCGAAACCGGGTGAATTGCATGACCGATTCTAGAAGGTCGATCCGCGATTGTCGATTTAGCGCCGGCCGCGGCCAAACATAGGCAATATTGGCTCATCAAACTAGTCCGGGCAGCGCGAGGCGCCGATATTTGGCGGTTAGATCGTGATAGCATAAGCCACCTGCCGTAGGACGCGCGAAACGCAATTGAGGGTGACGCAAAAACAGATTGAGGAGTTGATCCTTTCGGGCGTGGATCGCTTGTTGGCGCGCGCGACCAATCATCGCTCTCTGGATCGTGATGCGGTGGGAGGCCGGCTCCGGGCAGCGACCGAGAAGTATGTTCTGAAGCATGACCCGGCGTCAGACGCGAACGCGATTTCTTCATTCCTCGATGGCCTGCACGCCGACGATTTGCTTCTGGTCATGGCGTGCGAGCGCGGCGACCAAAACGCCTGGACTGACCTGTTTGAGGGTTATGGCGCCACGGTTCGATCCGCGGCGAGGTCGGCGAGCTCGAGCGAATCGATGGCTGACGACCTGGCCCAATCGATTTGGGCAGAGCTGCACGGCTTGAAGGCGCGCGAGGATGGTTTGCCTGCCGGTAAGCTCGCATACTATTCCGGCGCCGGCTCGTTGGGGGGTTGGTTGCGCGCCGTGGTTGGGCAACTCGCGATTGACCAGCATCGGAAGCAAGCGAAGGTCGTGCAAACGGAAGAAGATTCGGACCTCGACCGCCTCGCCTTGAACGACAGCGAACCCGACGGAGTTCATCCTTTTCAAACTGCCGCCAGTCCTGAGGATTTATTAAGCAGAGATTTGGCCGGCGCAGATGTGGAAAAGGCGCTGGGGCAGGCATTGGGAGAATTGGCCGACGAGGATCGGCTGTTAATGAAATTGTATTACTTTGATGGCCTGCGTTTGCGCGAAGCGGGGGCTGTACTGGGAGTGCACGAAGCAACGGCCAGCCGTCGTCTCACCAGAATTCATGGGGAAGTCCGGCAGCAGGTAGAGGCGATTTTGATGAAAGAGCACGGCTGGACAAAGAGTGAGACCGCGCGCTCCCTTTCGGAAATAGCCGCGCATCTTCAAACCGAAGTAGAACCGATGTTAAGCGGACCGGCGGATTCGACTTTACAAAGCTCGCGCGTGGGAGGGTAAGAATTTGAATTTGCCCCTGAGGCTGCGTCGTGATTTCGGACGCGGCAGAACGCAAGATTTAGCTACCTGCAGCGTTCAAAAACTGACGATGTTCTGATCATCTTTGCAAGACGAATGACACCGAACGACAAACAGATCGACTTACTGATGCGGCGACACGCGCAAAGCGCAAGTCGCGCCAACGCGGGTGAGCATCTGGACGCGGACGAAATGAATGCGTTCGCCGAAGGAAATCTCGCGCCGGCGGCGCGGGCGCATTACGTCTCGCACCTCGCTGATTGCGATCGATGTCGGAATATTGTCGCACAGGTCTCGCTCAGTAGCGGTGCCGGCGCCCGAGTCGAGCCGGTTGTCGAAAAACGTCACGGCACGTTTTGGCAAACGCTGACCGCAATGTTTGCTTTGCCGATCTTGCGTTACGCCGCTTTTGCCGCGGTCCTATTGGTGGTCGCAGGAGTCGCCTTCGTGGCTTTGCGTAATAAACGACCGACTGAGCTGGTGGCTGTAAGCGAACCGGCAAATCAACAGCCAGTTAGCGCGACGAAAGCACCGGACACCACGGGCAACGACAACAACAAACAACTCAATTCATCAGCCACGCCGGCTCCCGTGGCCCAACCCACGGCCGCGGCGGGAATTCCGAAAGTCGGGGAGACCAGTACGGCTCCGACCACGACCACACTGAAGGATCAGCCCACGACCATCGAACCGGAAAAAAAGGCCGCTGAACCCGCAGTGGCTGCCAAGGCGCCGTACTCTCCGCCGCCGCCGGGCGAAATCGCGTCGGCGGGCGCGCGCGAGCAGCAGAACGTCGCTGGCACGGTGAGCGCGCGGAAAGCTGAGACGACTGACAAGCTGGCTGCGCAGCAAGAGAGGGATGCCACTAAGGAATCCGGTAGGGCAGATCAATCGAGTGGATACGTGATGAACCAGCCCGCGGCACGGCAACGCTCTGGTGATGAGAAGGCCAAGAGCGGCCCCAGCCGGAACTTTGAAAACCTCCGCGCCAATCAATCGGCCAATGACACGCGAGCTGAGTCGCCAAAAACCGTGGGTGGAGACGATAAGCGCGCCACGAGTGAGGAGGCGCCCACCACACGCACGGTCGGCGGCCGCACCTTCCGTAAACAGGGCGGTGCCTGGGTCGATCAAAAATTCAAATCCTCGATGACGCTGAAAAGGGTGTCGCGCGGCTCAGATGAATTCAGTGCGCTCGATTCCGGACTGCGAACAATTGCCCAGCAACTGGGCGGTGAAGTCATCGTTGTCTGGAAGGGCCAGGCGTACCTCATTAAGTAAATCGTAAATCGTAAATAGGACTGAACTGATGCGTGGCTCGGCTCGTATGAACCCAAAGAGTGCATCTGCCTTTCCTATTTTACGATTCAGGATTTACTATCCATCTATCATGTTCTGTCCATCCTGCGGAATCGAATATACGATCGAGTTGAAGTACTGCAATCGCTGCGGGGCAAACCTCGGCGGCAGCCTGGCTCCTCAGCCCCAGCCAGTCGTAGTCAACGTCACCAAACCGACGTTGCTTATTGGGGCGCTACTTCTGATTGTGACGCTCGGCGGCTTCGGAGGACTCGTCGGCGGCGCGGCTGGTCTGGCGCCCTTTCTGAAGAGTAACGATCCGCTGATCGCAATAATAATGTTTGGGATGTTGACGATTTTGGTCGTCGACATCTTTCTGGTTAGGCTACTTTCCAAGATCATCACCGCAGCATTATCACCCGCGACCCGTACGCCACCTTCGCCAACACAATTCGCTCCGGACAATATTGCGAGGCCGCTTCAGTCTCCCTCGACGGCACGTCTCCACGCTGCTCCCAGCGTTACCGAAAACACCACCCGGTTCTTCGACCCTTATCGCGCTCCGGCCGAAATCGAACGGTCTCCAGCAGAGAAGTTAAAGCCATAACTCGCCCCCGACGTTTGCCGTCAGAAATCTGAGTTGCTACAGTTTGCCCGTTCTCAAAGACTCTTTAGGGCGAGGTCTCGAATAAGGTGCAACTATATTGTCGCCGGGCATTTGCTTTGGTTTGCTGTCTCCTTATTGGCACTTGGATATTCACAGCGGCGCGGGCGCAAACCCCCATTGCTCAAGGGCCCGCCAGGACATCGCCGAAATTGCCGGCGCAACGCCGGGTGGCGCAACGACTTGATCCGGCGATCTCAACCATGGTCGGCGAGATCAACGCCCGCAACATCGAAGCGACTATCCGCAAGCTGGTGAGTTTCGGAACGCGCAACACCCTTTCGGATCAGAAGGATTCGAATCGCGGTATTGGCGCGGCGCGCGACTGGCTGTATGCGGAATTTCAGAAGGCTGCGGCGCAATCCGGTGGTCGCATGACTGTCGAAAAGCAGACCTTCGAGCAGCCCAAAGCGCCACGTGTTCCGCAGCCGACGAGGATTACAAATATCGTCGCCACGCTGAAAGGGAGTCAGCCGGAATCAGTGAATCGAGTTTATGTCGTCAGCGGTCATTACGATTCGATGTGCACCAGTCCAACCGATACCGAGTGCGACGCGCCCGGCGCGAACGATGACGCGTCAGGCACAGCGGCGGTGCTGGAAATGGCCCGGGTCATGGCCGAGCGCCAATTCGATGCAACCATCATCTTCATGGCTGTGGCCGGTGAAGAGCAGGGCCTTTTAGGCTCGACCTACTTTGCTGAGCAGGCGAAGAAGAACAACATGGACATCGAAGCGATGTTCACGAACGACATTGTTGGCAGCTCGCTCGGCGGGAACGGCGTGCGCGACGCGCAGACTGTGCGCGTCTTTTCCGAAGGCGTTCCTTCTAACGAGACGCAGCAGGACGCGGCGACGCGCCGGAGCGTCGGCGGCGAGAACGACTCGCCTTCAAGACAACTGGCCCGCTTTATCAAGGAAACGAGCGAGCGCTACGTGCCGGCGATGAAAGTCTGGACGATTTATCGGCGAGACAGATTCGGGCGCGGCGGTGATCACATTCCTTTTCTCGAGCATGGCTTTGCTGCGGTGCGCTTCACCGAACCTAACGAGAATTATCAACATCAACATCAGAACGTGCGGATCGAAAAAGGAATTCGGTATGGAGACCTGCCAGAGTTTGACGACTTTAAGTACATCGCGAATGTAGCGCGCGTGAATGCGGCTTCGCTGGCGGTGTTGGCGTCGGCGCCGGGGCGCCCGCGAAATGTGACCGTAGTCAACAGTTTGTCGAACGATACGCAGCTCAACTGGGAAGCCGACAAAGATCCGGATATCGCCGGTTATGAAATAGTCTGGCGCGACACGAACGAAGCGATGTGGATGCACGCCCGCGCAGTCGGTAACGTCAACTCGTTCTCGATGAAAGGCATGTCGAAAGACAACTACTTCTTTGGCGTGCGGGCCGTCGATAAACAAGGCCATAAGAGCCCGGCATCTTTTCCGCGACCGGTCAGGCCGCAAGCAACTCCTGCAGCCACGCCTGCCTCGCCTTAGGTTCAACAGATATGGCTCCGGACGGGGCTATCGTCTCCCAGACCCACAGATCCGGAAGGTCCTTTACGATCCCGGTCCCTGTAGCGCTAAGCCCCGCCACCCTTGTGCGAAACAAGGAACAAGCTCTAAGTTAAGAAGACTGAGCGCCTCTTTTGTTCAACCGATCGCTCCCCCGGCGCGTCTAAGACTAAGCCACGCAGAGACCGAAACAACTAACAAGTAAGGAATATTGTGATGAGCGCACAGATTAACGCAGGCCAGTTTTCACTTAGTTTCCGTCAGGTATTCGCGATCTTGTCCCTGTTCGCGATCACAACCGGCGTTTTTGTTCCGGCCAGTAACGGACAAGCAATGAAAGGTACCGCCGCAAAGTCCGCGGGGAAACTAACTGACGACCAGCGTGTCTTGCACGTGCTGAATCGGCTCGGTTTTGGCGCGCGACCGGGTGACCTTGCGCGCGTCAAAGCGATGGGCCTCGATCGCTACATCGAGCAGCAATTGAATCCGGAAAAGATCGATGATTCGGCGAGCGAAGCCAGGCTGCAAAATTTGGATACCTTGCGCATGTCGACTGCCGAGCTCTACGAAAAATATCCGCAGCCGGGTCAGCTTCTGAAACAGCTCCAGCGCCGCGGCGCGCTGCCGGCAGAGTTGGCAGCCGCGCGCGACAATCGTCAGCAGAATGAGGCGAACCCGAATCAACCGAAGACCGAAGAGTCGAAGCCCGGAGAAATGCAGCGGCCCGCAAATCCGAACGCAGCGAATTCGCCTGCTGCGAATGATGCGAACCCAATGAACAATGCGCAGTATCGTCAGGCAGTGATGGAGTATTTCAAAGAGAACAACTTGCGGCCGGCGCAATTCCTGACCGGCGAGTTACAGATGTCGCGCATTTTGCGCGCCGTCTATAGCGAGCGCCAGTTGCAGGAAGTAATGGTTGATTTTTGGACGAACCACTTCAACGTGTTTGCCGGGCAAAGGCGCCGATCGGTGGCTGCTGATTTCTTACGATCGCGACACAATTCGCCCACACACGATGGGCAAGTTCTCCGAATTACTGCGCGCGACTGCTGAGAGCCCGGCGATGCTTTTCTATCTCGACAATTTTCAGAGCGTGAATCCAAATGCTCAGCCCCAACAGCTTCGCCCTGGCGCCGCCCGTCCGCGGGCCCAGTTGCTGCGCATGAGCAACAATCCGCAGGATCAACGCCCGCAACAGCAGCAACAACGCCGTGGCATTAACGAGAACTACGCGCGCGAGCTGATGGAGTTGCACACTCTGGGCGTCGATGGTGGTTACACGCAAAAAGACGTACAGGAAGTGGCGCGCTGCTTCACGGGCTGGACGATTATCGCGCCGCGGGGCGCCGGAGCGGCGGCCCAGGCGGTAATGAATGGTCCGGCGGGTGACATGCTGCGCCGGCAAGCCGGCAGTTTTATCTTTCGGCCGGGCGTGCACGACAACGGCGAAAAACTTGTGCTCGGCCACAAGATTCCCGCCGGCGGCGGCGTCAAAGACGGCTTGATGGTGCTCGACATTCTGGCGCATCATCCGGCCACTGCTAAGTTCATCGCGACCAAACTGGTCCGTCACTTTGTTTCTGATAATCCACCGCCCGCTTTGGTCGATCGCGTGGCGCAGACTTTCCTCAAAACTGACGGGGACATTCGCGAGATGCTGCGGACTATCTTCTCCTCAGCTGAGTTCAATTCGCCGGAAGCATATCGCGCGAAGATCAAGCGTCCGTTTGAACTGGCGGTCAGCGCGCTCCGCACGCTCGGCGCCGACACGAACGGCGGTCCGCAGCTCCATCAATGGATCGCGCGCATGGGCCAGCCGCTCTATGGTTTTCAAACACCAAACGGTTATTCAGATGTGGCCGAGGATTGGGTGAACACGGGCGCCCTGCTTGAGCGGATGAATTTTGCGCTGGCCCTGGTAAGCAATCGCATTCCCGGCACGCGTGTCGATCTGGCCGGTCTGATCGGCGAGATGTCGAACGGTGGCACAGTCAACAAAGAGAAGCTGCTCGATCGTTTCGTGACGCTCATTGTGGGCGGCGAGCTGTCCGCCCGGACGCGCGCGAGTCTGCTTAAACAGTTGAGCGATCAGATTACTGTGCCGGCCATGCCGCTAATGCAGACGGCTTCCGCGAAGGCGCCCGAGAACCCGTTCGAAGTGGCATTCCAGCGCGGCAATTTGAATCCCGGAGGCGGACCACAGCAAGGACGGCAGCAACAACTTGCGCGCATGAATTCCCCCAACATTGATAATCCGGTGATCAGGCTGGCCGGCTTGATTGTCGGATCGCCTGAGTTTCAAAGGCAATGAATTAGTAAATAGTGAATCGTAAATGGATTTTCTATTCACGATTCACGATTTACGATTCACGAGGTTTTTATGAACAGAAGATATTTCATCAGATCCGGCTCAATCGCGCTGGCCTCGTTTGGCGTGATAACGAGCGCGCCGAGCTTTCTCAAGCGCGCAATTGCGGACACGCTCGACAAATCCACGGCCGGCAAAAGAAAGACGCTGATCGCTATTTTCCAACGTGGCGCAGTCGATGGCCTGAATGTGGTCGTGCCTTACGGCGAGAGCAATTACTACGACTTGCGGCCGAACATTGCCATTCCCAAACCTAATGGCGGCGCGGAGGCGGCGATCAATCTTGACGGATTTTTTGGGCTGCATCCCTCGATGCTGTCATTCAAGCCGCTTTGGGATTCGAAACGGCTGGCGATTGTGCATGCGTCCGGATCGCCCGACAACACGCGCTCACATTTCGATGCCCAGGATTACATGGAATCTGCCACGCCGGGCGTGAAGTCCACGCGCGATGGCTGGTTGAATCGCTATCTGCAATCAAAAGCAGATCCGCAGAAGTCTCTGTTCCGCGCCGTGTCCATGACGCAGCAGATGCCGCGCGCGATGCAAGGCAAAGCTCCCGCGATTGCGATGTCGAGTCTCGCCGATTTTCGCATCCGCGCCGGACAAACTTCGGAATCCGTCCAGGGCGGCTTTGAAGCAATGTACGATCAGGCAGTCAACGACTCGCTGCATGGTACCGGCAAGGAAACGTTTGAAGCGATCAATTATTTGAAGCAGGTGAATCCGGCGCAGTACAAACCTGAAAACGGCGCCAACTATGCGCGGACTCCCTTCGGCAACGCGTTACGACAGACTGCCCAGTTGATAAAGGCGGGCGTCGGGTTAGAAGTCGCGTTTACGGACGTCGGTGGTTGGGACACGCACGTCAACGAAGGAAATCAGCAGGGACAGCTCAGCAATCTGTTGCGCCAGTTTAGTTCCGCAATCGCGGCGCTCTACACAGACCTGGGCCAGCGCATGGACGATGTGATGGTTCTGACGATGTCCGAGTTTGGCCGCACCGTGCGCGAGAATGGCAACCGCGGCACCGATCACGGTCACGCAAATGCGATGTTCGTGCTTGGCAACAGTGTCCGCGGCGGAAAGGTCTATGGCGAATGGCCGGGCCTCAAATCCGATCAGATGTACGAAGGACGGGATCTAGCGCTGACGACAGACTTTCGCGATGTGTTCGGTGAGATTGCGCAGAAGCATCTGGGCGCGAAACAAATGAGCGCGATTTTCCCAGGTTATGAAGTGAATCCTTCGCATTTTCGTAGCGTATTAGGATGAGGTCGAAGGTTGGCCAACCCCGGCTCAATTATTTGCAAAATCGAGCAGACCCTTGCTCGATAGCGATGAAATGATTCCTTGACTTACTTCGATTGTTAGATCAATCTCTTAAGACGAAAAACGACGTTGCTGGGTACATTTTCCCCCTCTGTGAAATGCCCAGTGTCTCCTCAAAGAGCTCTCACTGCACGCCGGCGGTGATATCTCAACCTAATCCCGGCGACCTAAGAGGCAACCTCGTGTACAAACAGAAGCTACTTCCGCGTCTGGTGTTCTTTGCATCAGTTCTTTTCCTGCTAAACACAATCAGGGTGAGTGCACAAGCCCCCTTCGTGCCGAACTGCAACGGCATCGACGACACGTTGGAATTTACGACGCTCATAAGTGGTGCCGCGGGAAATCCTCGAACGATCCAAATTCCGTACTACGACGATCTGAACAAACGCTGCAAGGTCACCACGATGACCGTCCCGGCGCATATCACGCTGGATAACACGGACGGCATTGGCATCGCCGTGGATAGTCCGAACGTCCTGACAGTTTCGGGACCAATCGTGAATCCCGTGGGCAAGACCTTGTTTTTCGGAACTGGGACAACGTCGTTTGCGGACAACGCCTTTGTGGGTGCAAATGGTCAGGCGCGGTTAAGTAACGGCGCCGGCGTCGATACCTGGGGCATACCAGACGGGGTCGTTCCCGCGACACGCAGCGTCAACACAACCGGTCCTCTGTCGGGCGGCGGCGATTTGTCGTCGGATCGAACCATTGCCTGTCTTACCTGTGCCGTTACCACAGATTCGCTTTCACAGTTTGCGGCGACGACTTCTTCTAACCTGGCAAACATGATCACGGACGAGACCGGCACCGGAGCCCTGGTTTTTTCCGACAGTCCCACCTTTACGGGAAACGTAGGCATCGGGACATCGAGTCCGCCGTCGATTCTCACGGTCCAGACGACCGGAGCTGACAACGCGGGTGAGAAATATCTTCGCGTCACGAACACCAGTAGCTTCACCGGGCTCCTTCTCGATCCGGGTCAGGCCGGCGACGTCAAGTGGCTTTTGATGGGCGGTTATCCTAACGCAGGGGACTTCACCGTTCGGCAGTTTGGTCTGGGAAACTTTCTGACGATCAAAAAAACAACTGGTAACGTCGGCATCGGAACCGCGACGCCGGATGCGAAATTACACATCTTTGGCGCAAGCACCAACACTAATCTTGCGGGTTTTCAATTCGCGGATAGCCCCCTGGTTCTCAGAAACACGAGGGTGACAAATAATAACTTCAGCCTGATCAGTGTTCAGGACGCCGCGGGATTCGGCAATGTGGTTTTCGGAGGGGTGCAAACAAACCAAGCCGCCCACAGCGGAGAATTCCTAATCATGACCCGTAACTCGGGCACGATTCAGGAAAGGCTGCGCGTAGATAAAACCGGCAATCTTCTGTTGGGCACCACTGCGTCACCCACCGCGAACGCAAGTAAAGTCATGGTCCTCGGCGACAATGGTCCAAGTGACCCGACGATGGCTCCAGCCACAGCGGGACTTTTTGCCAAAAATGTGGCCGGCATCACAAGATTGTTTGCGACAGATGCGACGGGAAACGAAACCCAATTGACTGGCGGCATTCTTGGCGGCGGGGCAAGCCCGACCGGCGCTGACGGCGACGTGCAAATCAAATCGGGTGTGAGCCTTGCGCCCGGCGCGATTAACGACAACGGTTCGGTGCTGTCATTGACGCGGCCGGTAAACGCCACGGGTGGTGACTTCCTTTTGGGAACTACTGCCAGTCCAACTGCGAACGGCGGCAAAGTGTTTGTGCTCGGTGACAGCGGCGCGACGAATCCGACGATGGCTACAAATACTGCCGGATTGTTTGCCAAGAACGTTTCCGGAATTGTGAGACTATTTGCGATAGACGCGGACGGAGCGGCCACCCAACTGACGGACGGCGAGAGTGTGGCTAATAAGTCCGCGAACACTTCACTGGGAACTTCGGACGTTCTGTATCCGACGCAAAATGCCGTTAAGCAGTACGTGGACAATCACGCGCCGGGCAGTGGCCCGTTTCCCTTGGGGAATGACGGCGATTTGCAGATGAAATCAGGCGCCGTATTTGCCGCTTCCGGCATAAACGACGATGGATCGATGTTGTCATTTAACCGGCCCGTCAAATTTGCAGTGTCTGACAACGGGTTTGCGCGCTGGACCTTCAATGGCAACAACTCGCTGAGCCTGGCCTCGACTCTTGCTGCCCCGACGACTCCCATCGCCACGCTGCTAAATGACGCTACCGGCAACTGCACCGCGGGGATACATCAATTCAAGGTTACGTACGTGACCGCGGCTGGCGAAACGAATGCGTCGACGGCGTCGAATGTGGTGACCTGTTCTGCATCTCAGACGAAAGTCACGATTACTTTGCCGACCGGCAGCACTACCAACGGTCTTAACACCATCGCGACGGGACGGAATATCTATGCGACCAAGGCCGGGGGCTCGACCTATTTTCTCGTCGCGCCTTCGCCGGTGGTCAATAACAACACCAGCACGACTTATACCTTCAGCATCGCCGATAATTCTTTCCTGGCGCCCGAGGCGCCGACAACCAATACGGCCATTGATGATCGTATCTACGTGGATAACTTGGGTAACGTGGGATTTGGAACCACCCAGCCCCAGTTCACCGACGACAGTCAGGGACGGTCTGTCGCGATCGACGGTGGGACGGCGGAAGGTTACCTGGGCATCGGCACAACTAGTGTGACGAACCCAATTGGCCGCGTGGGCGCGCTTAACTTTTATAACATCGCGCAGGGAGGCGTGGATCACCGCGTGGCCGCGATTTTTGCTTTCAACGATGGGGCTCTCGGTAAGGGAAGCCTGGTTTTCTCGACGAGCGCCGGCATCATCGGACCCAGCGGAGCCGGCAGTATCAACTCTGAGCAAAACTGGGGCATTGGCCGAACCGCTGTTAGCGGCGTGAAATTGATTGTCCAGGCCGCCGATACCTCACCCGCCAATCGTGCGTTTTCGGTTAACAATTCCACCGGATCCGCAGCCTTTCTCAATATTTGGAACGATGGGAAAGTTCAGTTTTCAAATGGCAGCCTGCAGGTCGACAGTGGGCCCTTTCGGGTTTCTTCCTCCGGCGATGTCACTGCCAGCTCGCTGACATTAACCAGCGCCGCCAAGCCGGCTTGCGATGCCACAAACCGAGGCAAGATGTGGTACGTAGCTGGAGCTGCTGGCGTTAAGGACACGGTGGAGATTTGCGCGAAAGACGCAGCCGATGTCTTTGCCTGGCGGGTTCTGTACTAACAATCAAACGATCCATTGACGAAGGTGAGGGGCAGCCGTCCTCGGCTGCCCTTCAATTTATCGACAGGTCGAACTTTGCGCCAAAGAACGCAAACGCCGGCTGGCGGCTGGGCTGCCTACTGGCGCGGGCTGATGGATTCGTCTATGCTGCGCAACGATTTGTCCCGAGCGATGTTCATTCCGACCGTTCTACACTTCGATTCCATTGATTCTACGAACCTGGAAGCTATGCGCCGCGCCAAAGCCGGTGCTCCAGAGGGACTGTGTATCGTGGCGCGTGAGCAGACGCGCGGGCGCGGCCGGCTGGATCGAACCTGGCACTCGCCGAAAGATGCGGGACTCTATTTCAGTGTGTTGTTACGACCGGCGTTTGACGTCGCCAAGTGGCCGCTCATCGGCCTCGCGGCCGCACTGGCAGTTTCATATTCGATACGCAAAGCTTCGCGTCTCGCGGTCGATATCAAGTGGCCCAATGATATTTGCATCGAGGAACAAAAGCTTTCGGGGATCTTGGCTGAGACGGTTGAAACCGAACACGGCACGGCGGCGATCGTGGGCATTGGCATCAATCTACTCGATGCGAGCTTTCCGCCGGAGTTGCGTGACCGCGCGATATCACTCGAGGCAGTCACCGGCCATCGTATCGACCGCAACCTGCTCGTCAACGAAATCATAAACGCTCTGCGCGAACGATATGAGATGCTGCAAAGTGATCCTGGCCGCGAACACACGATCCGCGAGTGGTGCGCGAATTCAACCTACGCGTTCGAAAGATCCGTACGGGTCGCAATTGGTGACCAGAGTTTTACAGGGGTGACGCGCGGTCTGGAAAGCGACGGCGCGCTGCGAGTAGAAACCGCACCCGGCAAGATCACGATCGTCCGAGCCGGTGACGTCACCGGGCTACGCGCATCGGTTTGAATCAACTCAATTAGTTTTCATGGACGGCAAACGCATCGTTATCTCGACTTTTGGATCCTTCGGCGACGTTCATCCATACATCGCTATTGCCCAGGAGCTGAAAGCGCGCGGCCATCGACCGGTAATCGCGACGTCTGAGGTCTATCGCGAGAAGATGGATGCGGCGGGTATCGACTTTCATCCGGTGCGTCCGGAAATGCCCTCCTACGATCAGCCCGATGAATTGGCCAGGGTGGTTGAAGAAGTCATGGATCCCAAGGAAGGCCCCGAAGCCGTAAGCGATATGGTGGTACCGTACGTCCGTGACATTTATGCGGATCTGGACGCGGTGACTAATGACGCCGATCTTCTGCTTACTCATCCGCTGCCTTTTGTAGGCCCCATCATCGCCCAAAAGAAACGCCTGCCCTGGGTGTCGAGCGTGCTGGCTCCTGCCTCTTTTCTCTCCGTCTACGATCCAATTGTGCCGCCGCAGTGGCCCTGGTTGCATGGGCTGATGCGTCTCAGTCCGTGGGTGGGGCGGGCGGTGTTGAAACTGGCGACCATCAAACTCGACAAAATAATGCAGCCGGTTTACGAGCTGCGCGCGGAATTGGGCCTGCCGCGAGGCGAGCAACCGCTATTCGCCGGGCAACATTCTCCGACCAAAGTGCTAGCGCTCTTTTCGAAGCTGCTGGCAAAGCCACAGCCGGATTGGCCGGCGCACACCACGTTGACCGGCTTTCCGTTTTACGATCGGCGCGATTTTTTTGGCGAGGGGGAGAAGCCGGCGGGGCTCGATGAGTTCCTTGACGCTGGACCACCGCCGATTGTTTTCACGCTCGGTTCTTCTGCGTTTTGGGTGGCGCGAGATTTCTACAAAGATTCTATCGTAGCGGCGCAGACGCTTAACCGCCGTGCTTTGCTCTTGATTGGCCATGCGCGCAATCTGCCACCTGCGCCCTTGCCTGACGGTGTTGCCGTCTTTGAGTATGCGCCGTTCGGCGAGGTGCTGCCGCGCGCCTGCGCCGTCGTGCATCAAGGCGGTGTGGGCACGACCGGCCAGGGTATGCGATCGGGCAAACCAGTTTTGATTGTGCCGCATGCCCACGATCAGTTTGATAATGCCGCCCGAGTGGCGCGGCTCGGTTGCGGCCGTGTTTTGCCGCGACCGCGTTACAATGCAGCTTCAGCGACGCGCGAGTTGCAGGCTCTGCTTAATGAGCCGGCTTATGGCGAAGCGGCAATAAAAGTTGGGGAAGCTGTGCGGCAGGAAAAGGGAGCCGAACTGGCCGCTGATGAAATCGAAAAAATTCTGCTAAGTCCCGAAAACCAGGAATGATTCTATGCTGCTGGTAATAGATATTGGGAACACAAATACCTCGCTCGGTGTATTCGATGGCGAGAGTCTGCTGGCGCACTGGCGCTTGACGACTGCCCGCTCGCGCACCGTTGACGAGTGGGGTGTGCACGCGCGAAATCTCTTTGCGCTGGCCGCGCTCGATTTCAAGTCGATTAACGCAATTGCGGTTGCTTCAGTAGTGCCGCCGCTGGACTTTACTTTGAAACAGATGGCCGAAACGTATTTTCATCTGACGCCGCTGTTCATCGATCACTCAGTCGATACCGGCGTCCGCATCCTTTATGATCCGCCAGCTGACGTGGGTGCGGACCGCATCGTCGATGCCGTCGCCGCAATCGCCAAATACGGCGCGCCTTGCATCGTCGTCGACTTTGGCACGGCGACGACCTTTGATGCGATCAATTCCCAGGGCGAGTACCTCGGCGGCATCATCACACCCGGCATCACGATTTCCTCCGATGCTTTGTTTGCTCGCGCGGCGAAACTTCCGCGCGTGGAGATCAAGCGGCCGCCGAAAGTCATTGGCTCGGCCACGGTGGCGGCGATTCAATCCGGTCTTTATCACGGTTACATCGGGCTGGTGGACGGCATCCTCAAGAAGATGATTGAAGAGCTGGGCGGCAATCCGCGCATCATCGCGACTGGCGGACTGGCTCCGCTAATCGCGCGCGGATCCAGATTCATTCAGGAAGTTGATGAAACGTTGACGCTTGAAGGGCTCCGGCTGGTGTACGAACGCGTGAGTCAGACAATCTCCGCGGGAGCGAAATCTTAATAGTTCGCGCTCGCAGTTTGCTTATGAGCTCCGTAGCAGCGGCATCACGGTGTTGCTCCTATGGAGCTTTGAATTAGATGATGGTCATAGTGCTATAAATAGGCGCTCCTGCGGAGCGAAACAGAGCTTGAACTATTTCTCTTATTTTTCCGAAATCGAAGACACCTTTGTTCGGCGGCGCGGCAAGCATCTGCTGCTTAGCCCGATCGACTGGGCTTTGATCGAGAGCTGGAAGGAGCGCGGCGTTCCGCTTCATGTTGCCATCCGGGCCATTGAACACGCCTTCGATTCATACGAAGCGAAGAAGCGCAAGCGCACCGTCAAAACGCTCCTTTACTGTCAGGAGGAGGTCGAAGCCCAGTACGCCGAATGGCTCGAATCCCGAGTCGGAAGTCACGACGACGGCGCCGCGGTGGAAGAAACCGAAAATCAGAAGACGGCCTTTCCGCGCGAGGTTGTTCGCCAACACCTGGAGCGTTCGGTCGATGAAATGAGTAAGTTGTCTGAAGAAAGGCGCGCAAATGCGGAAGATGAATTAGCCGAAGCGTTGTCGCGCGCCGCCAACTTGCTCCTGGAGATCAAGGACGAGTACGTGAATGCCGTGCGGCCCGACACACGAAAGCTGGAAGAGTCACTTAGTGGAATTGATCGGATGTTGGACGCCGCGATTCATAGCGCGATGACTGAGGCAGACAGTCAGGCGGCGCAGACTGAGATTGATGCGCAGCTTAAACCCTACAAGCGGCAGATGGAGAAAGCCGTTTTTGAACAGACGCGCGAGAACCTCCTGCGCAAGCGCCTGCGCGAACATTTCGGCGTGCCTCGGCTGAGCCTCTTTTTCTTCACTCCTGATAAAGTGTCAGAGGCCCGACCGTCAGGGAAGCCTGAACACGAAGTATTACTTTCGGGTTTTTCTTTGCGTCTTCGCGCCTTTGCGTGAACTGTCCGGCCCAAAACTTAGCGTTCACGCAAAGACGCTGAGGCGCAAAGTTACGCAAAGTTCTGACAAACGATGGAAGTCACGATCGAGAGAATCCTGCCGGGCGGATTTGGCCTGGCCCACGCTGACGGCAAGACCGTGATGGTGGCGCTGGCGGCGCCCGGCGATCGTCTGCGCGTGAGAGTGGATCGCACAAAGGGCAGCGTCAGCTTTGCGTCAATAGAAGAGATTCTCGAAGCCTCGCCCGCTCGCGTCGAACCGCCTTGCCCGTACTTTGGCCGTTGCGGCGGCTGCGATTTTCAGCAGCTGGGCTATGAAGCACAGCTCGCCGCGAAAGTCGAAATCATTAAAGACTGCCTGCACCGGATCGGCGGGCTGGCCGACGTTCCCGCGATTGAGATTGTCAACACTTCCAATCAATGGCATTACCGCGCGCGGGCGCAATGGCAATACGACGCCGAACGGAAGAGTCTGGGCTACTTTGAGAGCGGTTCGCGGCGCGTTTGTGACGTGGCTGAGTGCGCGGTCCTGGTTCCGGAGTTGCAGAAGACGCTTGCGGATCTGCGAGCGCGAATGGCCGAGGGGTCGCTGCCGCCCGACGCGCGCTATTTTCGCGCGATCGCCGGCGACGAAGCTGTTTCAGTTGATCCCCATGTTAGTGACGTAACATCGGCACGGAACCAGCCAAAGCGGATTCAGCGTTCCATCCATGGCGAACGCTATGCGCTCGATGCGCAGAGTTTCTTCCAAACAAACGTAGACCTGCTGCCACAACTAATCGATTACGCTCTTGGTAATGCAGGAGGTGAAACCGCGATAGAACTCTACTGCGGCGTCGGACTCTTCACTTTGCCGCTCGGCCGCAGGTTCAAGCGGGTCTTTGGAGTCGAAGAAAATCGTAAGGCGGCGGAGCTCGCTCGTCGTAATCTCGCAAGCGCGGAGTTGGCCCATGTGGAGATTGCGAATGCGGACGTGGCCGACTGGCTGGAAACCGATTTGGAGTGCGCCGGCAGAGTCCCGACTTTATCGGGACGGCGACGGCGCTTTGGATCTCAGCGCAAGTCACGCGAGTTTGGTGCGGCTGGAGTAAGCGAAGCATCAATCGAAAGCGCCGTCGAAGCCGGCGCACTCCAAAATCAAGCCGCCGCACCCACAGTGGATTTCCTTTTGCTCGACCCACCACGCACTGGCGCTGAATCGCGCGTGATTGCCGGAATTCTGCAAATTAAGCCAAAGCGAATCGTGTATGTGTCTTGTGATCCTGCCACTCTGGCGCGCGATCTGAAGAAGCTGATTGCCGGCGGATATTCTCTTGACTCTATCCTCGCTTTTGATATGTTCCCGCAGACTCATCACGTCGAAACAGTGGTTCATCTGTGTAGTTGAAGCGGATACGATGGTTGGACTCCTCCGATCGCGCCTCACCAAAAACCCACTACTCTTTCTCTGCATCGCGCTTGCCCTGGGAGTTCTCGCGGGACGTTACCTCCCGCTAAATCCGAAGCTCATTATGATTGTCACCACGGCGGGAACCAGCGTTCTGGCGCTGTCCTGCTTCGCTTGCATGCGCGCGAAGAAATCTGTTGCCGCGTCGGCTTTGATGGCGAGCTGTTTTCTGATCGCGGGTGTGGCGCTGGCAACACTCGCGAACCGTCTCCCCGATCCAGATCGAATCAAGAGCATTCTGGATTCAGAGGCACTGGGGTGAATGAGCCAGTCGAGCTCACCGGAGTAATTAAAAGTAATCCTGAAATAGCGCCAAACGGCTTATACCTGACAGTTGAATCGGAGAGTATTCGAACCCAAAGCGCGGATCACTCTGCTAAAGGCGACGTGCTGCTGCTGGCGCCCCTCGCCGATCTCGAGACGAACAGCGAATACGAACACCTCGAGCTTCGTTATGGTGCGCGGATTCGCGTGATGACTGTATTGGCACGCGAGGACGATTATCGAAATCCAGGAGTAATGCCGTTTACAGAGTATCTCGACCGCAAGGACTTTGACGCGACGGGAATGATCAAGAGTCCTTTATTGGTCGAAAGGCTTGATGATGCTCGCGTATTCCTGCCGCTCGCGTGGCTCTATGACTGGCGGACAAAGTTACAGCAGCAATTTGGCGCGACATTTTCACCGGAAACTGCCGGAGTATTGGCCGCCGCGCTGCTTGGCAACCGGTATGGTCTGTCGCGCGTGGCTGCCGAGCGCTTCCGCAGCGGCGGCACCTTTCACGTACTCGTCATCTCGGGATTACACATCAGTTTTATTGGCGGTTTGGTGCTCCTGCTCGTTCGTTGGTTGACGAAGAAGCGGTTCTGGCACTTCGCGATCACTGCGGCTTTTCTCTGGGGATACACCGTGGCGGTGGGAGCTGATGCGCCCGTGGTGCGCGCAGCGTTAATGTTTACGCTGGTCATTTTCGCGCCGATCGTCTGGCGGCGTGCCGGTTCGCTAAATGTAATCGGCGGGACCGGACTGGTCCTGTTGGTGTGGCGGCCAAACGACCTTTTCGACCCGTCATTTCAACTCACTTTTCTCTCTGTCATTTCGATTGTAACGCTCGCCGTTCCGCTGATGATGAAAATGCAGGCAGTAGGTTCGTGGCGGCCAACGCACGATACGCCTTACCCGCCAAATTGTCCGTCATGGTTCAGACAAGTTTCCGAGGCTTTGTTTTGGAGCGAGCGAACCTGGCGCGCAGAGATGGCCTCGACCAACATTCGTTACCGGCTGTTCAAAGCTCCAGTTGCTGCCCGACTGGAACGTTGGCACGCGCAACGCTTTCTTCGTTTCGCTGTGGTGGCTGTGGTCACGTCCACAAGCGTGCAAATCGGCATGTTGCCGATGCTGATCATCTATTTTCACCGAGTATCATTCGCCTCGTTGTTTCTCAATATCTTCGTCGGAGTCGCGCTGGCGGCGCTGGCCCTGGTCGGCTTAGCGGCGATTCTGATCGCGCAGGGTAGCGCAGCGGCCGCGGCGCCCCTGGTCTGGCTCGCCGAAAAAATTGATTGGCAAATGGTGCACGCAGTCGATCCATTCAACCGATTGGGGATCGCCTCTTTCCGTCTGCCTTACTACCGATCCTGGGGAGCAATCGTTTACGCGCTCTATTTCGCAGTTCTGATCGTTTTGGTTTTCGGCCTGGCCAGGTGGGATCCTTTACAGGCACCGTTCATCATGCCCGGAAGTACCTTGCGGTCGCGTCCGTGGCCTCTAAAACTCGTAACGCTCGGGTTTGCTCTCCTGCTTTGTCTCGTAATGTTTCATCCGCTCGCGGCGGTCTCCCCTGATGGACAATTGCGCGTCGATTTCCTCGATGTCGGCCAGGGTGATTGCGCGCTCGTGACGATGCCCGATGGAACGACGTTGCTGATCGATGGTGGTGGGCGGCCTAGTATTGATGGGAATGGATCGGATGATCGTGATGCTGAGCCAAACCTTGAGCGAGACACGCGCAGCATCGGCGAGCGGGTGGTGTCTGAATACCTTTGGTCGCGCGGGTTGGATCGAGTTGATTACCTGCTGGCGACGCACGCCGATGCCGATCACATCGACGGGCTGAATGATGTGGCCCGCAACTTTCGGGTGCGTGCCGCGATCGTCGCGCGCACCCCGGCGACGGACCCTGAATACGGACGATTCGTAACTGCGATGAAAGACGCGGGCGTGCCCATCGAGCAGATCGGCGCCGGCGATGTACTGCATCTGGGAGATGCGAACTTCGATGTGTTATGGCCTTCGGCTAACACGGATCGGAACGCGACTTACGGTAACAATGACGGCATCGTGCTTCGGCTGCGATATGGCGAAAAGACGCTGCTGTTTGCGGCGGACATTGAAAAGCCTGCGGAAACAGCGTTGCTGAGGAGCGGCGTTAACCTTCACGCTGACCTCGTCAAAGTCGCGCACCACGGCAGCCGAACATCTTCCACTGGGCCTTTTGTTGCCGCCGCGCGTCCTGCAGTTGCCGTTGTCTCAGTTGGCCGCACCTCAATCTTTGGTCATCCGCACAAGGAAGTGATTGAGCGTTGGCGCGCGAGCGGAGCGAAGGTAATGACGACGGGAGAAAGTGGGACGATTAGTGTGGTTACCGACGGAAGGGAATTGAAAGTAAGTAAGTATGTTCCTTAGGCTGGAGTGGATTGAAGCACAAGCGTCCTCGCTTGGCATGATTGGTAGGCCGTCGTTACAGAACCGCGAGCGCAGCGAGCGGGGTAAAAACATTCTTGTATCAACGACTACAGCTAGCCAGGCCCAATAATTCGGGCATCGAAGAGAGTAGCGCTTTATCCCGCTCGCTATCGCTCGCGGTTCTGTAACAATAGCAGCAACCGGTACGGTTGCGCTCCAGTCAGCTCCACTCTTAGATAAAATCCGGTTCCGCGGGTGTGTAGAGGTCGACGGTGGCGCTGCCGAGCTTATAGGTCTTCAACACTCCGAGTGGCGGCGCATAGATGTGAATCGTGATGAGGTCGCGCCCGCTGACATCGGGATTGCCGAGCTGATGAATGTCGGGGTCTCCGGATCCGGTCAGTCCGCCGGCGCGCAACTCACGATGTGATTGATAGTTCAGGCCGCTCTCCGTGTCGTATGCGAAAATCGTCTCCCAAAGGATTCCTTCGTGCACGAACACCGCGCCGTGCGAGCCGTTATGATCGTGAATCGGCGTGCGCTGGCCCGGCTTCCAGCAAAGCACCAGCATCTCGACAAACTCGTTTCGCATCACGCGGTGTCGCGAATAGTTGCCTTCTTTGAAGCCCAGGTATGGCTGAACTTCTTCGTCGGAAATGGCGGTGCGTTCGATTAGCTCGTTGAGGTCGGCGAGTGAAGGAACCGCGTTGAGCGAACCTAACTTCGCGGCGAGATCTGTGAACGAAAGGGTCGGACCATGAAACGTGTTGCTGTCGGTTTCGTGAAACTGAGTTGCCACAAGTGCTCCTGATTTTCGAATAGCGTTTATAAGCTGCGCGCGACAACGAGTCAAGAGGTCGTAGTTTTAATTTGCGGTTTTACTTTGCGTCTTGGCGTCTTGGCGTGAACAGCGGGCTCGCGCAAAGACGCAAAATCGCAAAGAATCGCGAAGCCAAATCTGCCCCAGGCGCCCGAGCTACTTTCTTCTTACGCCTCGGCCAAAATGATGCGAATGTCGCGCACGTTGTTTCCGGTCGGGCCGGTCGTAATCACGTCGCCGAGCGCGACAAAGAACGAATAGGCATCGCTTCGTTGCAGGAAATCCTGCGCGTTAAGACCGATTGCCTGCGCGCGCTCTGAGGTCGTGCTGTCCACGATCGCGCCGGCGGCGGGACTATTGCCGTCAATGCCGTCAGTGCCGGCGCACAACGCGGCGAAGTTGATTTCTCCGGAATGGCTTGAGGAGGCGAGGCGCAATGCAGTCTCCAGATTTCGTCCGCCGGTGCCATTGCCTCTGACCGGGCAAGCAAACTCTCCGCCCGAAATTATTGAAATGATCCCGCCGTCCTTGCGATGGTTTGCCCGCAGGATTTCCAGTCTTTCCATGAGCAAGCCGCAACCTTCTTCAATCGGTTGATCAGCGATGTCGTTGGCGAATTCTGAGATAAAACCGCGACGGCGCGCGGCGTTGGCTGCTGCTTGCAGAGCACCCTCATTGTCCAGCAGCACAAAATGTTCGCCCGCGCGGGTGGACGTCGGAACCAATGGTTCCGAATTTTCAATGGCGCGAAGAATTGCAGCCGGGAGTTTCGTGCTCAGTTTGTATTTCGCCAGCACTTCCCGATGTTTCAGCGCGGTCAGTGGCAAGACTGACGGCCCTGACGCCACGTTGGCTTCTTCACCTTTCGGAACATCGGAAACGATTAAGGTGAGGTGCTCGCAATTCGGCGCGCGGGCCGCCAGTTTTCCGCCCTTTACGCTGGAAAACGCCCGACGGACGCAATTGATTTCGACGATTGAAGCGCCGCACTCCACCAGAACCTTATTAGCTGCGCGCAAATCGGCGAGCGAGACGTCGTCGTCAGCAGGCCATTCGATCATTGCCGAACCGCCGCCAGAAACCAGAAATATTACCAGCGCGCCTTCTGCGTTCGCCTTTTCGAGGAGGCGGAACGCGGCGCGAGCAGCGGCCAGGCTTTCCTCGTTCGGTTCCGGATGACCGCCGTTGAATTTCTGCCACCGCGAGGAAAGAGCCGTCTGCGCGAATCCAGGGGCGCTGCTCGTGATGACTCCCGCCGAAAGTCTCGAACCGAAAATCTCATCGAACGCGACAGCCATCTTGACGGCAGCTTTCCCGATCGCGACCGAGTAAATCTTTCTGTTCTCAAGATTGATCGTGGACTTGAAAATGTTCAGGGATGATTCGTCGAGGCGCAGGTTGGCGCGCATCGCCTGGCCTGGGTCGATCGCGCGCAAAGTCTCGTCGAAAATTTCGCGAGCGGCGGTGCGAAGCTTGGTCAGGTCGGGCATGGCGGATTCAACATTGTGCTCAGGCAACCGGCGTCAGAGTACCGACTTTAGTCGGAATTGTTCTGCCTGATCAAAGAACCCAACTGAAGTTGGTACTCTAACACCCGGGATCGTACGAATCGCATTCACTCAACCGTTATTAACTCCTGCAACGTGCGGAACCGCCGGTCGCTGATTCCCCGCACAATGATCAGGTGCTCGGCGCGGCGAAAAGGGCCGAACTTTTCTCGGTGTTCGACAATACGCGCGGCGAGGGCCTTGCCAATGCCCGGCAACATTTCCAGTTCACTGGGCTTGGCGGTGTTGATGTTAATTGGTTTCGTGGCGGCCTTGGGGGATGTTTGTTGGGCGTTCGCCTGATTCGAAATTGGATTAGCAGATGAAATCGTAACGCGTGCGCGCTTCACGCAGCCGGAAGTCAAGAGCACGAATAAAATAAAACAGAGAAAAAGCGTGGAGGAGCGAAAGAAATTCACGAACGCAAATTACAGATCAAAATCGGAATGATCAAATGCCGCTGGCGAGTGCATTCTGCTGGAAGTGTTGCAGTGTAAGAAAGTTGTAACAGTGAAGTGTGCGATCTTCACAAGCTTTTCCACAGAAGTTGTGGAAGACGGCTTTAACCACAGAGGACACAGAGAAGACAAAATAGAAAATGACTTGCTTCTTACTGCCACGCGTTTCTTTCGGATCTTCTCTGTGTCCTCTGTGGTTAAATTGAATCAGGCTTCAACTTCCTGCTCGTCCCAATCGCCGATCAGTTCAAACGCTTTTTGCAGCACGGGCCGCGGGCGCGCGCCATCGGCTTTGCCAATCAAACCTTCGCGTTCCATCTGATCCAGGACGGCGGCGGCGCGGCCATAGCCGATGCGCAGACGGCGCTGGAGAACTGAGGTCGAAGCGCGCTTCATGTCAACACAGATGCGCAGGGCATCTTCGAACAGTTCGTCGCGTTCTCCGTCGGAATCCTCGAGGCCCATCGCTTCTTCGTCGGATTGGGTGATCGTCTCGTCGTAATCGGGCTCCCATTGCGCCTTGATGTGCGAAACGATCTTGTTGATCTCGGATTCATCGACATAAGCGCCGTGAACGCGCAGCAAGCGCGACGATCCCGGCGGCAGGAAGAGCATGTCGCCGCGCCCAAGCAGATGTTCCGCGCCGTTCGTGTCGAGAATCGTGCGCGAATCGACTTTGGAAGAGACGCGATAGGAAATGCGGGAAGGGAAGTTGGCTTTGATTAGTCCGGTGATGACATCAACCGAAGGGCGCTGAGTTGCGAGCACGAGGTGGATGCCGACAGCGCGCGCCATTTGCGCCAGACGCGTAATCGAATCTTCGACTTCGTGGCCGGAAGTCATCATCAGGTCGGCGAGTTCGTCGATGATGATCACGATGTAAGGCATGCGCGTCCATGGCTCGCCGGTTTCACCAAAATCTTTGACGGAGTTCCGGCGCTCACGCTCAGCGTTATAGCCGTCGATGTTGCGTACGCCCCATCCGGCCAGCTCTTTGTAGCGCCGTTCCATTTCGCCGACCGCCCAACGCAGCGCGCGCGCGGCGGGTTTCGGATCGACAATAATTGGCGTGGCCAGGTGCGGAATGTCTTCGTAAAGCCCGAGTTCGAGCCGCTTCGGATCGATGAGAATCAGTTTCACTTCGTCGGGGCGAGCCCGATAGAGAATCGAAAGCAGCAGTGAGTTTACCCCGACGGATTTACCTGACCCGGTGGTGCCGGCGATTAACAAGTGCGGCATCTTTGCGAGGTCGCTGACGTAATTCAGTCCGTCAATCGTTTTGCCGAGCGCGATCGTCAGCTTGGAAGGCGATTCCTTAAAGGCGCGCGATTCGATCACTTCCCGCAGAAAGATTGTTTCGCGGCGCGGGTTGGGCACTTCGATGCCGACGTGTGGCTTGCCGGGCATGCGGTCGATGCGAATCGATTCGGCTTTCAGCGCCAGGCAGAGGTCGTCAACCAATCCGGTGACGCGCGAATACTTCACTCCGGGATCGGGTTTGAATTCATAGGTCGTGACGACGGGGCCGGGACAGATGAACTTGATTTGGCCGGTGACATTGAATTCGCGGCATTTTTCGGCGAGTTTTGTCGCCATGCCCAACAATTCGTCGTCGGCCTGCTCGCGTCGCATTTGCGGTTCATTCAAGAGGCTCGACCGATGGCAGTTGATAATCGGACGCTGCGGTCTTGGCTGAGACGCGACGCTGACCATCGAAGGGAAGAGAACCAGTTGCCGGGAGTTTCAGTCTTTCGCTTGACGGCGGCTTCACGAACCATGTCCTCGACCACAGCCGATTCGGCCGTCTCAGTCGAAGCCCGGCCCCGCGAAGGTATCCGTTTCGTGTGGGCCGCTGCCACACCCGCCGCGGCCGACATGGTCTTCGTCGGTGCACCGGTTGCAGCCGTGAAAGAGGCGAAGGCTTCGGCCAAATCGTTCGCTGGCGCGGCTTCAGTACTGCGAATCTGCGTCTGGTCCTCAGCGATTACACCCGAACTATCCAGGCTACTTCCAGCCTGAGCCTTGGCTTGCAGGCGCAGTTCGCGTTTCTGCTGGCGGCGTTCGCGTCTGTGCCTGCCGCCACGAACGAAATCTCTCAGGAATCGAGTTAACTCCGACCATGCGCTCGCCAACAATTTGGGAAAGCTTTTCGTAGAAATTGGCGAAAGAAAAGTTGGTCGCCAGTAGGATTCCCGTGGCGGCGACCGCGCTCAATAGGATGGCTGCGCCGATAGTGTTGAATCCACCGACGAGTGCGCGCGCGATAATCGCGCCGGCCAGGCCGCCGGCGTTGAAGCTGGCATCAAAAAATGGACGAATGTTCGTCAGCGAAAGCAGGGCTGAAGACGAGAGCACCAGCAGGACTAATCCCACCAGGCGGGAAAGGGGCGCGTTGATCGTTCGTGAGCGAAATCTTCGCCAGGCTGCCGCCAAAATCAGAAAGGGCAGCAGATACGCTGCCAGCCCAATCCCCTGAAATAATGCTGCGGCCACGTTCGCACCGATGGTGCCGACCCAGTTCCGGGCGACGGTGTCTCCGGCCGCGTTCCATGAAGGATCGTTGGGATTGTAGGAGGCGAGGCACAAGCCGAGTAGCAACGCCAAAGCCACCAGAGCAATCGCCACGATTTCGTTCACACGCGTATTGCGCGGCGAGGATTCAATTTCGAGTTCTGAGGGTATAGCTGCCATAAAATTTCAATCTTGCGAAAGGTTTAGGAGCGGCTACCACACTGCTCGGTCGGGCAGTAGCCGACTCTAAACAAAACGGTGGATTAACTTGCCCGGCGCGACAACAAATATTCCTTGATGAAGTCGTCGATATCGCCGTCGAGTACGGAATCGACATCGCCGCGTTCCAGCTTTGTGCGCGCGTCCTTAACCAAACGATAGGGAGCGAGCACGTAATTGCGAATCTGTGAGCCGAAACTGATGTCCTGCTTGCTGGCTTCCAGCTCTTTCGTTTCGGCGCGCCGCTTCTCCAACTCCAGTTCGTAAAGCCGCGAGCGCAGCACCTGCATCGCGACGGCGCGATTTTGATGTTGCGATCGTTGGTTCTGGCACTGGACGACGATGCCGCTCGGCATGTGCGTAATGCGGACGGCGGAATCTGTCGTGTTGATATGCTGACCGCCGGCGCCGGTCGATCGATAAGTGTCTACGCGCAAATCCTTATCGTTGATATCGACTTCAACTTCTTCGTCGATTTCTGGATAGACGAATAGCGAAGCAAACGATGTGTGCCGCCGCGCGTTTTGGTCGAAGGGCGAGATGCGCACCAGACGGTGCACGCCGGCCTCGGCCGCCAGCAGGCCGTATGCATATTCGCCTTCGACTTTAAAGGTCACGCTTTTGATTCCTGCTTCTTCCGCCGGCTGATAGTCGATAATTTCAGTCTTAAAACTACGACGTTCGCACCACTTGAGATACATTCGCAGCAGCATCTCGGCCCAATCCTGAGATTCCGTCCCGCCCGCTCCCGGGTGAATCGTGCAGATTGCGTTGCGGGCATCGTTCTCGCCGGCAAGCAACGTTTCGGTTTCAGCTGCGACAATCTCGTGCTCGAGTCGAGCCAGAAGTTGGCGCAACTCGTTGAGCGAGCTTTCATCTTCCTCAGCAAATTCAAAGAGCACTCCGGCGTCGGAAATTTCTGTTTCGAATTTCTCTTGCCGTTCGATGGTCCGCTGCATGCGACTGCGTTCCTGCAAGAGCTTCTGCGCGGCTTCCTGGTCAGACCAGAAATCCGGGGCCGACGCCTGGGCCTCGAGCTTCACTAACTCAGCGCGCTTGGCTGGGACATCAAAGAAACCTCCCGAGCTGCTCGACGCGCTTCTTTAGATCGTCATAGGTGTTTCTTAAATCCTGCATTGATGCTGATGCGATCATTGCTTGTTTTGTGGCGCAAGCTGTTAACTTGCGGACGCAAATCCCGATTGGTCGGTATTTGCGCTACACCACTCTCCTTCTCATAAAACTCGCGGAAATGATTCCCAGGCTAATTAGGGCGCATCCGTAAACGAACAGATCGCCGTGACGCGAATAGAATGTGCTTTCGGTCTCATCTTTCCTGATTGCCCAGGTGCGTACTTCTGGTTGAAATCCCGGTGTCGCGTCCCAAGTCCGGCCGTTCGCACTGATGTAAGCGGTGATGCCGGTATTCGTGACGCGAATCAAATCCCGATCATTTTCGACCGCGCGGAAGATTGCATTCGCCAAATGCTGACGCATGACCGGGGTCGGACCGAGATAGCCATCATTCGAGATATTTATCAGCACGTCAGCGCCTTCGTTGGTGAAGTTGCGCGCAATAGCTGGATGCGCAGCCTCTATACAAATAAAAACCCCGGCGCGAAGCGCGCCGAGGGGCATCAGCGTGTACGAACTGCCGGGCTTAAATTCGCCGACGAGACTTCGTACCGAACTCGCGCCCGGTAGCCAGCGGGGCAGCGGCACGTATTCGCCAAACGGCATCAGGCGGATTTTATCATAACGCGCCGACATTTCACCCTTTTCATTTACTAAGATCGCAGAATTTTGATCGCCGCCGGTGGCCGCAGGTTCCAGCGAGTTGAGCAAGACCGAGGTGTGATTGGTCACTGCAAAGGAACTGATCGCGTCTCGTAATTTTGAATCACGAGAGTAGCTGAAGTTCATTGGCGATTCAGGCCAAATCACCAGTCTCGAAAGTCCGATCGACGAATAGGTGCCCGGTTTGTGGCTGTCGAGATCGTTCAAGGCCATTTGCGTCAGCGTGAAGTGACGTTGCACCAAAGCCTTCATTTCGCTCGCGTCGCCGGAAAGATCCATCGGCACATTTGGCTGCGTGGCGATAACTATCGCAGATACCCCGCCAGTCGGTTTGGTCTGAGGGAAAGGATGAGATCCGTAGGAGAATACGAAAGCCAGTCCCATAGTCACGACCGAGATGACCGCAGCCAGCTTCCATTTCCTCAAGAGCAGAGACGCCGCAGCGACGTTCATGGCGATGAGTAGAAAGCTCACGACGTAAACCCCGCCGGTTCTCGCGGATTGAATGAACAGTGGATGGAAGGCTTGCGAGTAACCCAGCGCATTCCACAGTTGACCAGTCACCGCATAGCGCAGCCACTCGATTGAAACCCAAAGCAGCGGCGCGATGCTGATCGCCAGGAAACCGAAACGGCGCGTCGCGCGAGACAGGAGTCCCGCAAACAGAGCGGGGAAAACCGCGACGAGAGCAATCGGCAACAGCAATAACGGGTAAGCCAGCCACCTGCTGATTTGCCCGTAGTGAATCATTGGATACGTCAGCCACCAACAGGTTCCGTAAAAGAAAAGCACGCCCCAGAGCCAGGCGGTGACGAAGGCGCGCGCAGCGGTTTTGGCGCGCACAGTAACGACCAGCAGGGGAGCCAGACTTACCCACACCAGGAACCACAAATCAAAGTTAGGAAATGAGAGAACGGTGAGAAGTGCAGAACCGGTGACGAAAGAAGCTTCACGAGGACTGGGCACGACGGTTCGCGCAAAGGTCGATATCTCGACGCGCCGTCTCGCGCCCACGGCCCCCGCCTCATTCATGGCGAGGAGTTTACAGCATCAGATCACCCTGCTCTAGGAGTTCAGGGAAAAATCTGGAAGGCTTAGAAGATAATTTGGAATCGCCAAAAATTATCTCTGGAAGCCACGGGCTCGACGGGCTGCGCTCTCCTTTTGAGGCCCCAAATTACAAAAAGCGGCACTGTCAAAGTGACAAAATTCGTCTTTTTGACAGTTCCGCTTTGACCTAATGACCGTTGGTGTTCAACCTGACGATTTTTTGGAAGACCGCCGCAGACGGAACGAAGGAATCGCAGCGGATTCCAGCAATATTGTTTTTGTTTATGAATGATTGAGAAAAAAGGCCTCTAAACGCGGGAGAACCCGGTCATTTCTGACCGGGTTCCATTTCGGGGGGATTGAACTGAAGGATCGCTCGGCGGGCGGCTGGCGCAGCGGCATGCAGCGCTCAGAGAAGTGATGGCGGCGGGGGCACGTTTGTTTGCGTGCTAGCCGTCCTCGTCTTCAGCACTTGCTGTGCCAAGCGAACCGCGCTATGGCTTCCTCCCCATTGTGACTTGTCTCTGCAGGGCCATCGCTTCCTGATTATCAGGACCGAGATTGATCGCGCTGGCGGCATACTTTCGCGCTTCGCCCAAATCTCCCCTCTCAAGAAAGATTCGACCCAGGAGGATGTGAGCATCGATCAATCGTGAGTCCCAGAAGATCGCGGTCTTCAAAGCCGCGATGGCCGCCTCCTGATCGCCTCGACGCAGGTTGATGCGGCCGCTGATGAGGAACGCTTCGGCGGTGGTTGGTTCGATCGTTAAGAGCTTGCGAATCTCAACCAGCGCTTCATCGTCGCGACCCTGTTGATAGAGATCGCGCACTTTGGCAAGCGATTGCTGGGCGTTGTTCGCGTTGGCTTCTTCAATCGCAGTGACGCGGCGCAGGTCGGAGATATCAACTTGATTGAGAACATCGCGGGAACGCAGATTCAAATTGGCTACCGCTTGCGATTTCTGCCACTCCGTTTCCCACTTGGCGTAGCTCTGCAGGTACCGGCGTGCCTGATTGTCTGCAGCGTTAGCAGCATCGGCATGGTTCGCCCGCTGCTGGGCCTTTGCTAAAAGGTAGTATGCCTGCCCGTCGCGCTGATCTACAGCGATTACTTTCTCGAGCTTCGCTGCTGCCTCAGCATATTTCTCAGCAAGGAAGAGCGCGTAACCATAGTTGAACAACACGGTGGTGTCATCTGGCGATGAATCCACGGCTCGCGAGAGCAGGGTAATCGCCTGATTCAGCAGCCGGGTACGTTCTTCGGGCTTCTTCTCATTGCGCGCCGCTTCGACCGAGACCGCGGCCGCGTTGTTATAAACGGCGACCAGGGGCATCACCTTCTCGTCCGCCAGCGGCACCAAGGCAGCGAGCGCTTTTCCGATATCACCGGTCTTCCAGTATCCGAGTCCAGCGTAGAACTGACCTTCGTTGTAGTGCGGCTCCTTTTGTTTGAGCATCGTGAAGTACTCGATGGCCTCTTTCCACTGCGATTGGTTGAAGTAAAACCGCCCGAGTTCAAATGCCGCCTCCGGGTAGACCGCGCCGCCATTCTCCTTGCCGTAGAGATTCATGGCATTCTTGAAATAAATAGCGCGGGTTGGATCGCGTTCCTCAGTTTGGGATCCCTTTGTGTACGCCTCAAATGCCTGTGGCGGGACTTTCGTCGCTTCCTGCACGAGGTTGTTTCGCGAGAAAGAGAGGGCCTTGTCGCGCTGGTAAAGAATCTGATAAGCGAGTTCGCCGTGCAGCTTCTGTAGGTCACGGATTGAATCGGCAAAGTCATATTGTCGCGGCGCCCACTGGCCGTCGAAAATGTCGCCCGCCAAGCGGCCCTCGTTGACGCGAATCACCTTTGCCTGGCCGATGATCGTCGCCAGCGACTTATCCACTGCCGGCTTCGATTTGTCGTCAGTAGCCGTCGCCGGCGGCAGCGTCACGTTATACGTTCCAAAGACAATCATCGATGCCTTCAGCTCGCGAGCGATTTTGATGGCCGTGGCGCGCGAGGGAATCACCGTCAACGGTAGACGCAATCTTTGGTAGGCGACAGCTCGTTCGTCACTGGAGACGACAATCAAACCGGGCTTGTCGAGTAAAGCCGACAATGAATCGGCAAAACTCTCGCCAATCCAGTTGTACTCCGGGCGGTCCGAGATATTTTCAAACGGCAGCACGAGGACAATTTCGGCGGCGCCGGTCGATTGGGCGACTGCCACGGGCGGCATGGTCACGAAGAGAGAGGCCGTTAGCACCGCCAGCGTCAAGGCAAAGTATTTCTTTCGATTCATCAAAAAAGTCCTTTATTTTGGGCAAATGGAGCCGGAAAAGTTCGATGCAGCTATGATAACAGCGGTTGGTTGCAGAGGGTAAGAGCGGTGGGCGCTAATTGCCGATTCTCAGGGCGTGGCTGCGGTGATCACCAATTGATTGTCGACGCTAGTTACTCCCTTGACCAGCAGAATAGTTCTTTCCACGCGTTGCTTTACTTCAGGTGATCTGACTGAGCCCACGATCGTGACGCGGCCATTCTCAACCAGCGTGCTCACATCAAGCCCTGCCAGGGCCGAGTCCGACGCCAACGTTTTCTCGATGTTCGATTGGATGGTGGCGTCGTCAATCTGCGTCGGCGTGGTCTGCCCTCCGGCCGGAGACGACTCAGCCGTGGGCTGTTTTGCCGGAGTTGGTGTGGTGCTGGACGAGGATTTGGGCGAAGGCGAAAAGCTTGGTCCCGCGGGCACGACCTGTTGCGGCGCCACGCTCGCGTTCATCGGATCAAACGGCCGGCTGGTGATGTAAAGCGCCACGAAGGTGGCCAGTCCGGCAGCAACGATAATGCTGATCGCCGCCCACACCTCCGTCGGGCGCCGTCGGGGCGGGCCGCTTGGACGTCGCTGATGGGTGCGCCCCTGCGTCTCAACAACGATGCGGCTTCGCGATGGTTTCCGGGAATCAGCCATTCAACTGGGATTTTGCGCTGCGACCGTCTCTCACTCTGACACAGGATGCCGTTTATTGGCGAGCGAATAAGTTATCATTGCCGTTAAGGTTCCGCACCCGGAAATGCAAGCATCAGGGCTCGGCGACGTTCTAATTATGGCGTTTGATCGAGCGCGCCTTATTTACGACAGTTGGAGGCTAATAAAATGTTACGCATCACAAAATTCATTTTCGCGGTTAGTCTGGTTATTTCGGCTACGACCACCGCATTCGCGCAGTCGTCAGAGCAAACGACCACTGCGCGTGATCGTCAATCGGTTAATATCACTGTTTACAATTCAAATTTGGGTCTGGTTCGCGAAACGCGCCGCCTGACGTTGCCGTCCGGCCGCATCGCCCTGCGGTTCGCTGATGTTACTGCACAGATTCGGCCAGAGACTGTTCATCTTGGGTCGCTGACGGCCCCGTCTTCGCTCCGCATTCTCGAGCAGAACTATCAATACGACCTGCTGAATCCGGCGAAGCTGCTCGACAAATTTGTGGGACGCGAGATCACGCTGGTATTGCGACGCTATCAAAACAATACCGAAAGCTTCGAGCCGGTGCAGGCAACGCTTTTGTCAAACAATGGCGGTCAGGTTTGGCGCATCAACGGCCAGATTGTCATAAACCCTACGAACATCTCCGAAATGCGCTTTCCGGATCTGCCAAAAAACCTGGTCGCCACGCCGACCCTGGTTTGGGATGTCGAGAATCGCGAAGTCGCCACGCAGACGATTGAGGCAAGTTATCTGACCGCCGGAATGAATTGGCGCGCCGACTACGTCCTGATAGTCAACGCCGATGACACGAAAGGTGATTTGCAGGGCTGGGTGACGCTCACAAATACCAGCGGAGCCACGTTCGAAGACGCGCGTCTGCAATTAGTCGCTGGAGACGTAAACCGTGTTTCGGAGCAACAGAATTACGCATTAGCCGGAGCCATGGCCAGAAAAACGGTGTCGGATGAATCTCAATTTCAGGAGCAGGGCTTTTTTGAGTATCACATGTACACCCTGCAACGTCCCACCTCGATCCGCGACAACGAAACCAAGCAAGTGTCTCTGCTCGAGGCCGCCGGCTTCGACGTAAAGAAAGAGTTTGTCTTGAGCGGTCAGCGTTACTACTACACGAACTACAGCAATCCGGGCCAGGCCATCAAAGAGAAAGTCGGCGTGTTCGTTCAATTTCGAAATGCGCAGACAAATAAGCTCGGCATGCCTTTGCCGGCCGGAACGATTCGTCTCTACAAGAAGGACGACAAAGGCAATCAGCAGTTCATCGGTGAAGACCGTATCGATCACACGCCGAAAGATGAAGACGTGCGCGTAAAGGTCGGCGATGCGTTCGATATTGTCGCTGAGCGGAAACAGATCGACTATAAAGTGCTGGCCTCAGGACATCTTTACGAATATGCGTATGAGATCAAGATCCGCAATCATAAAGACACGCCAGTCACCGTGGTAGTTAATGAACCGATCGGCGGTGATTGGGAAATGGTTTCTTCTACGTTCGAGGCAAAGAAGACCGCGGCGTTCGCAGCCCAGTTTAACGTGCCGGTGGCCAAAGATGGCGAAGCGACGTTGAGCTATCGCGTCAGGATTAAGTACTGAGGCCCCATCAATTGCGAGCGCGGCTCCGCCGTCTGACGATCGGAAGGGCTTGCCCTTCCGATCATGAAACCGGCTTTCTAACTATCAGTTAAGAATACTTCTGGTATCGCGCAGGTTGCGAAGTTGCGCGCCATTTTGTTATACCGCGCCACATGAAGACTATTCTTCCTGTGGCGCTGATACTTGCCGCTCTCGTCCTCAGTTCCTCCTCAGTTCCCGCGCAACAGAGTTCGCTTGATGTGCAGGTCCGCGCCGAGATTACTCCGTTCAAAGGGAAAGTCTTTCTTTACGCAAAGAATCTCGACAGCGGCCAAATCTATTCCTACAACGGCGATGAGCGGGTGCGGACAGCGAGTACCATCAAGATAGCGGTAATGATTGAGGCGTTCGCCCGGGTCGCAGAAGGGAAAGCGAAATGGACGGATGAGCTGGTTCTCACGAAAGCTGCGCGATATAGCGGATCCGGAATTCTGCCGGAATTGAGCGATGGGCTGCGCCTGACGCTGCAGGATTGTGTGCGCCTGATGATGACGCTGAGCGACAACACGGCGACGAACATGGTGCTCGATTATCTCGGGACTGATGCAGTGAATGCTCGAATGAATTCGCTGGGTTTCAAAAACACGCGCATCATGCGACGGGTGGGCGGCGGTGGCGAAAGCGCTGAGGGAAAACTCCCGGACAACAAGCGCTTTGGGCTCGGCGCTACCACGCCCCATGAGATGGTCGAGATAATGGAGAAACTTGAACGCGGTGAGATCGTCAATCAGCAGGCTTCAAAGGAGATGCTCGACGTGATGAAACGCGAGCAGGCCCGCTATGCGATCGGCCGCACCGTCCCACAGATCTCCATGGCCAGCAAATACGGTGCGCTCGATGCACTGCGCAGTTGTGTTGCGATCCTCTACTCGAAGCAGGGAAGAATTGCGATGGCCATCACGGTCGATGAAATGCCCGAGGCCAATTGGTCAGTCGATAATCCTGCTTATCTCCTCATGTCGCGACTGTCATTGGTTGTGCTTGACGGTCTCCAGAAGGCCAACACTCGATAACGTGGTATTCGCGCAGGGCGTGGTGAATCCAAAAATCTGCAAAGGAAACCTGACTATCCCGATCGCAGGAAGCTGGAAGAGTATATCGCCGATAATAAGAAGTAATCCCCGGGAAAGGCCCTCGCTGCCAATTTTCAGGAACCTGGAACGACGCATCATCGTTCAGAATAGAAAGCGCCGTCGGCGCGCAATCGCTCGGAACCAGGAGACAGTAAAATGAGACGCGTTATTATCGTGGTGATTCTGATTATCGGTGCGGCCGCCGTGGGTCTTTGGCGCTCGCATGGAGGCGTTCGCGAAGGATTCAATCGAATTGTTCGGGCGTCAGGCGATAACTCGCCGGGCACAACCGGCGACGAGACGCGCAAGACATTTGAGCTTAAGCCCGGCGCGCTAATTCAAGTGCAGGGCATCAATGGCCGGGTAGATGTGCAAACCTCAGATACGACTACTGCCGAAGTCTACGTTCGTCGCACGGCCGACAGTGCCGATTCGCTCCGCCGGCGCGAAATGATTGTTGAGCAGACGAGCGACGGCATTCTGGTTCGCAGCAAACAGAATCATGTGGGCCTTTGGGACCACTTGTTCGGCAAAGACCCGAAAGAGGAAGTCACGATTAAGGCGCCGCGAGCTATCGCGCTTAGCCTCAAGGGCGTTAATGGACGCATCACCAGCGGTGACATTGAGGGTGCGCTGGAAGTGAAAGGCGTCAATGGCCGCGTCGAGTTGGGCTCGGCGAACGAGTCAGTCGAGATCGGCGGCGTCAATGGATCCATTTCAGTCGGTCTCAATCGGCTCGGTGAACGCGGCGCGCGCATCAGTGGCGTGAACGGCGGCATCGAATTGAAATTGGCGAATGGTTTAAATGCTGATTTGAACGCGCACGGGATGAACGGCAAGGTGCGCTCTGAGATTCCGGACGTGACCGTCGATCGCGAGGATTCCTGGTCACGTTACTCCGCACGCATCGGCAAGGGCGGACCGTCGATTGAAATCAGTGGCATCAACGGCAATGTACGCTTGACCCGGGGAGACACATCGAGCAATGCGAAAGCTGCGACAACTACCGAAAACAAGTCTCCATCCGTCGGTCAGGATGTGAACTCGAAGAGCGAGGGCGCAAAGAATCCGAAATAGTCCTTGAATCGAAACAAACTCCCGGGTGGAAACAAAGGGGCTCGGCAGAGATGCCGAGCCCCTTTGTGGTTTTTTTGATCGTGAGCGCGGGCGCCGTCGCCCGAATCTCTTTCCGACTGGAGCGCAAGCGTCCGCTTTCACCCTTTCGGAGCCTACTTCCCGGCCCTAACTCCGCTCTCGTTCAGGTAATTCAATATCGCCGAAAAGATGGTGCACCCAGGAGGACTCGAACCTCCGGCCTTTTGATTCGAAGTCAAACGCTCTATCCAACTGAGCTATGGGTGCACTTGAAAAACATGGTCTTTGTACTTCGGTTTTTGTGCTTTGGATATAGCCGATGATAAACGTCACGTCAAAGCACTAAGATCAAGCTCTCTACTTTGCCGGCGGCGTCGCCCCGCCCTGAAACTCATGCCGAATAAATTTGATCAGGTCATTGATCTCTTCCGGCTTTAGTTTATCGGCAAAGGCAGGCATGCCGTCGCCACCTTTGGTTATCTGTTTGACGAATTCGGTGTCCGCATGACGAACGGCGTGGCCCTCTCGCAGGTTCGGCACTTTCAGTCTCGTCCCGTCATCCAGCTTAACCGGACCGCCTTCTCCATTTTGCCCATGACAACTCTTACAGTTCTTATCGAACAACGCGCGCGCCGCGGCAAACTGATCAGGTGTCGATTGAGCTGATGTAGTGTTGCTGTTTGTGGTCGAGTTGGATGATGTCTGATCCTTTTTGCAGGCTGCGACAAAGACGAAAACAGCAAAGATCAGCATTCCAATCAGGTGGCGCTTAAGCATTCCGATTCTCCGTTAGCAGACGCGTTGTTTATCCAAAACAACGCGAGTATATCACGACGTGGACACGTGTATGCCGCCGGTTGCTAATGGCTGCGGACAAAGGCAGAATAGGTTCGCGCTTACTCAAGCATTCTCGCGCAGCTGAAACACTCAGGCGACGGTTTTGTCGGATCGGGGAAAAGTTAGATGACCACCGAGCGCGATCAAAATAACAACCTCCCTCGTGGCGCCTTGCGTCTGGCCCCGAATGTCGAAGAGTTCGAAGAGCACAAGCGAAAGCTGCCCCGCCAGTTCGTCAACTTCATCTTTTATCGAGCACGACCTGAATGGCGACTGCTGGACGAAACCGAAAAGCACGACTGCAAGCAGGACTTTATCGCGGCCGTTGACGGGTTTCGCTCGCTGCTGCAGATTCATAGTTATTCAACCGTCGGTCTGCGCACCAACGCTGACTTTGTGATCTGGCGCATTGGCCCCGAACTCGATCCGATGCAGGAGATGACCGCGCGTCTTAACCAGACGCGCATGGCAAAGTACGTCGAGCCCACCCATTCGCTGCTTTCGATGACCAAGCGTTCGATGTATATCGAACGCGATTGCTCTGAGCAGGTCGAGGACCAGACGCACATCGTGCCCGGCCAGACCGATTATCTCTTTGTTTGTCCGCTTCAGCGCACGCGCGAATGGTATGCGCGGCCGCAGGAACAGCGGCACGAGATGATGGAAGAAAACCTGCGGATTGGCTCAAAGTATCGCTCGGTCAAGCTCCACACAACGTATTCGTTCGGGCTGGATGATCAGGAGTTTGTGGTGGTGTTTGAAACTGATAAGCCCGCGGATTTTCTCGATCTCTTTCAGGAATTGCGCGAAACGAAAGCGAGCTGCTTTACGTTGCGCGACACGCCGATGTTTGCCTGCCGCAAGCGCAGCCTCGCTGATTGTCTCGATGCGCTGGGCTAAGCGCCTGCGCACTCCAATCCGTGAAAAACAGAAAATACATTTGGCCGTTGGTGGTAATCGGTCTGATCCTGATTGCGACTACGATTCAGCTCCATTGGCAAGGCCGTCTGTGGAGCTGTTCATGTCGCAACATTTGGACGAGCGGACGGGTGGGGCTCGCAAACGTCACAGCTTTTTCTCGATCCGTACAGTCTGACTCACGTATTGCACGGATTGATGTTTGCGGGCCTGCTGGCGCTGCTCGTTAGGCGCATGTCCGCGGCCTGGCGGTTAGTTTGCGCCATCGCGATCGAGTCAGTCTGGGAAATTATTGAAAACACAAACCTCGTCATTCAGCGCTATCGTGAAGCTACGGCGTCGCTCGGCTATCAGGGCGACACGGTTGTGAATTCTGTCGGTGACATTATTTGTTGCGTTGTCGGTTTCATGCTGGCGCGTAAACTGGGTTGGCGTTGGTCCATCGCTTTGTTCTTCGCCGTAGAGGCCGTGCTGTTGTTCTGGATCAGAGATAGTCTGTTACTGGAAATTCTCATGCTTATCTTACCGATAGATGCGATTAGGACATGGCAGCTTGGGCACTAGGGACGCGGAGACGCGGAGAAAATAGTATTGGTGCGTATGATCGAACGACCGGATCAGTGGACCATAAGGAGTCGCAGAGCTTGAGACTAACGATTTACTTATTAATCGCGCTAGCGCTAACCGGCATCCCTGGTTATTTGCAAGCGCAAGTCTCCGGGTCTCCCAATCCCCGCGTCCCCGCGTCAGACGCTGTCGAGTATCTCTGGTATGAAGCCGAAAATATGCGCGGCATTACTGAGACATCGCGCCATGAACCGCTGCTTAATCCGTCATATCTTGAGCTGCCCGCCGCCAAAGCACCCGGTTGGTCCATCAGTGGTCCCGGCGTATCTGCGGAATGGTCGCAAGGAGGCGAGAGTGAATGGAATTCAGTGGCTGCGAGCGCGGACGAATCACGCGCAACGATCTGGCAAGACGTCGAGATCCCCCGCGGCGGCGAATACAAATTCTGGGTGCGCTACGCCGACTTCGGTGCTAAGAGCGAGAATTTCCTGGTGCGGATAAGCAAAACAAGCGCGAAGTTTTCCGTCACGAGTTAGGTGCAAACGACCTCATCGATCCGCACGACGAGATCAGCCTCTACTGGGGTTGGGTATTCGCCTGGAATGGTGCAGCTGCCAGTCTCGCAAAAGGCGCGGCCCGAATCACAATTGAAATCACAAAATCCGCCGAAGCACGAAGACAAGTCGACTGCTTTCTGCTTACTAACGATCTCACGTTCGTACCCGAGGGCCGGCGCAAACCCGACTTCGCGGCCATGCGTTATCTGCGCGAATGGTCTGCCAAGGGAACGCCCTTGGCGCCGCTCATCGACACGCCGCCGCGAAATGATTTACCGCCGGCATGGCAGCCTCGGAAGGTGGCGGGACGGGATTTCCTGATGCCCTGGAACATCGCAAAGGAATTCTGGCGAATGTATGACAAGCCGGCGGCCGAACGTCCTCTCTATCCATTCAATGCCGAGCCGATTGACGAGTTTGTAAAGTCTTACGCAGGCAAGCGCGACGTTCCGATCTTCGATTCGAAACTCATCGTTCCGGTCGTCTACATCAACGATCTGCCGGAGCTGTTGAAGGACGGCAGCGCGTTTCGCCGTTATCTGGCGACGACGAAATCTCCGTTCGCAGTTCTGATTAATTATGGTGCGGCAAGCTTCGCATCAGATGCCGACGCGCAAGCTGCGTGGAAGCTCTTGAACGGCGAATTGCGTGAACAGTTTCTCGGTTGGATTTCGGGTGAAAGCATTGGCTTTGTCTGGGGCGATGCACCAAAGTATCTGAACATCTCGCCGGCCATGACCCGCACCGAGTTGCTCGCAGCTCACAAAGTTTTCTATACCGAAGCGCTGAACCGAAAATGGAGCGCGATGTTCAAGACACCCACGGGCCCAATGTGGGACAAGCTAATTCCGGCGCAGTCAACCTCGAGTACTTCTTTTGCTCACGCGCTCGGTGAGTGGGGAGTCGGCTCAATCGGAATGGAAACGGCGGCGGTCCAGCCCATGACGGCGATGCGGATCGCGTTCAACCGCGGGGCTGCGCGACAGTACGGCGGCGAATTCTTTTATTATCACGCTCCGAATTTCGGCGACAGCGCTACGACTTTTACCAAGCAGCAAAACTTTGCCGGCCCGGATAATTTCTTTCATTCCCGTTATGGGGCCACGATGGGTCCGTCGCTGTCGTGGTACCGAAAGAGTTACTACCTCTATTACATGTCGGGTGTGTCGGCGATTTATCTCGAGCAGGGGTTCGATCAATTCTTCAAGCCCGGCCCGGGCGATCATGCGTTCCAGTTGAATCCGCTGGGCCGGATCACGGAAGAGTTTGTGCGGTTCGCAGAAAAGCACCCCGACCGCGGCACGCCTTACACGCCGCTCGCTTTTCTGCTCGACCCGGCGCACGGATGGGAGATGACTGATTATCCCCACTGGCCTTTCGGCGTTTCTCAAATTAATCGCAGCGATCGCGCCCTGCGTGAGTTGTTTGGCGCTGCTTATTACCCTGGCCTGGTGCGTGAGGGCGAGCCCGCCACTGGTGAGCGACAAGCTTTCGTCCCGGGCGTATTCGGAAACATTTTTGACGTGTTGGTGGCTTCAGAAACAAAGAAGGACGCGATCGATTCGTATCGCGCGGTGATCGCCGGAGGCGCAATCATTTGGTCCGACGCGTGGGCGAAAAAGCTTGAGAGTTACGTGCGCAACGGCGGGACGGTCGTGCTCAACGCGGCGCAAGTCAAAGGCTTGTCGGGAGAGTTTCTTGGGGTGCGCTTCACCGGCGAGACCGGTGAGGCTCAAAACGCCCTGTGTCTTTCAGCGAACGAGCCGCCACAGGATCTGCGCGGCGGCATCTTCCATTTTGCCAAGCTTCAATTGACGAGCGCGCAGCCCCTGATGACCACGGCGTCAAACGAACCACTGGTCACGGTGAACAAACTCGGCCGCGGCAAAGTTGTTCTGGTGGCGGCGCCGGATCTACTGGGGGAAGACGAACGCCTGACTACATTTGCGGCCCACCTCCTGGCGCATCTTGCGTCTGACGCCACGCCGGTGAAAGTCGAAGGTGATGTTGAGTACCTGATTAATCGCAACTCGCATGGTTGGGTGGTGACGCTCTTCAATGATAACGGTGTGTTCAAGCCGCAACAGGGACTCGCGCAAGTGGATCGCAGCGCGACCGTTAGAGTCACAGTTTCCTTGCCGGGAGCTTCAATCGTGAGCGCCACCGAATGGACCGGCAATCAGCCTCTGCCTTTAGAGCGGCGATCTGGGGCGGCCGACCGCGTTACGGTGAACATAGCCGCCGGTGGGATCGCGGTTGTTGAGCTAATCGGTTCGCGTTAACATGCAACTTCCCTCAGTGGCGCAGACTTCAGTGCGTGAATTACTTTCCCCGAGCAATCACAGACTGAAGTCTGGGCCACTGTCTAATATTAATGGCCAATAGAATCGCACGCAGGTTTTTGATCAGCGGGGACGTGCAGGGAGTGGGCTATCGTTTCTTTGCCCAGCGCGCCGCCGCACGACATCAGGTGGTCGGTTACGTCAGGAATCTTAACGACGGTCGGGTTGAAACCCTGGTGGAAGGTTCGGCCCAAAGTGTCGAAGCGTTTAGGAATGACCTGGCGACAGGCCCTCGTTTCTCGTCAGTCGATCACGTCGAGGAGATCACCCTCGATCCTTCGGGAAGATACTCCTCGTTTCGCATTGAGCATTGATGTGTCTCAGAAGCTCGACCGTCAGGGCGGGCAGGTGTCAGTACCGCGAGCGATAGCGAGCGGATCAGTCAAGCCCGACTCGGTAGCAGGTAACGGGATGCGATCCAATCTTTCGCAATGGCTTTGCCACTCGGATGCGCGGCGAGTCTTCGACTTGCCGGCCGCGAACCCTTCTTTCTTAACTTGGTCTCTGACCTGCCACGGTCACAGACCGTCACACATAAATGGACACCTAACGGCAAGTCGAAGACTTGCCGCGCATCCGAGTGGCAGAGCCATTGGGTTGAATGATCGAAGTAGATTGCCCTCTCTGAGGATGGCGCTTTGAGCCGGTGGCTATCGCTCCCGGTACTGACACGATTGAAACTGCGCTCGGTCTCGAAACGTAACAAACAGCAGCATGGATGAATCCCAACCTACGCTGGTCGTCGACCACGTCACCAAAAGCTTCGGCGACTTTACCGCCGTCAGCGATCTCAGTCTTCAGGTCAGGCCCGGTCGCGTCTTCGGATTGATCGGTCCAAACGGGGCGGGGAAGACCACGACGATTCGCATGATCGTCAACATCACCGCGCCCGATTCGGGGCGCATTGAGTTGTTTGGCCAGCCGATGACGACCGCTTTGCAGGATCGGATCGGTTACTTACCCGAAGAACGCGGCCTTTACAAGAAGATGAAAGTTGGCGAGCAGCTTAAATTTTTTGCTGAATTGAAAGATTTACGCGGCCAGGAAGCGGACGCGCGCATTGATCGATGGCTGGCCAAGCTGGAACTGTCGGCGTGGAAAGATAAGCGCACCAAGGAATTGTCGAAGGGCATGCAGCAGAAGGTGCAGTTCATCACCTCGGTAATTCACGATCCCGATCTGTTGATTCTGGACGAACCGTTTTCCGGGTTCGATCCGTTGAACGTCGACGTCATGAAGGACACCATTCTCGAACAAAAGTCTGCGAACAAGACAATCATTCTCTCGACCCATCAGATGGAAATTGCCGAGAAGCTCTGTGACGATATCTGCATGATTAACCGTTCGCGAAAAGTTCTTGATGGAAAACTGCGCGAAGTGCGGCGCAGCTTTGCGCGCAATGCGGTGGCGTTGCGGTACGAAGGCAGTGACAGCTTATTGGATGACCTTGAAATCGTGGCCAACGTTCGCCGCAAAGATGACGAGTGCGACATTCTGCTGGCTCCCGGCGCCAATCCTCAGGCTCTGCTCAAGCGCCTGGTCGATTCAGGTGCGACAGTGACTAAGTTCGAATTGGTAGAGCCCACGCTGCACGACATCTTCATCGAGAAGGTAAGAGAAACCGCATGAGAAAGCTTTTCGCAGTCATAAAACGCGAGTACATCCAGCGCGTGCGCACGAAATTTTTCGTGGTGGCGACGATTCTCGGCCCGCTCCTGATGGCCGGGTTTACTATCGTGCCGGCGCTGATGTTTGGCATTAAGTCGGGCGGGCCGACGCGAATCGCGATCATCGATCAAACCGAAAAAATGTATGCGCGCGTGGCCCAGGAGATGCTGAGCGATCGCACTGGCACAAATCAAACGCGCCTGCCGTCGGCGCGACCAACTCCCGGCTTTAATCCCAACAACCCTTCGCGTCAGTCGGAGCGCGAGCCGGCCGCGAGTTTTGCCGTCGAAGAAGTGCGCCTTGACGGACGCGCGCTCGACATGGTGCGGAAGGAGCTGGATGCGCGGGTCGCTCGCAAGGAACTGGATGGCTTTGTAATCCTGCCACCCAACTTGCTGAATGGTGAGCAGCCTGAATTCAGCGCCCGCAACACTGCCGACCTGTTCACTCGTTCGAAAGTCGAGAACTCGATCAATCGTGCCCTGCGCTCGCAACGTATGATTGATAACGGCATCGACGAGAAGAAAGTAGAGAAAATGTCCGAGGCGGTGACGCTCAACACCACTGGCGCGGGCGGCCAGCAGAGCAAGGGCGAGTCCAGCTTTTTTATGGTGTTTGGGTTGGGGCTGCTTATTTACATGAGCGTGCTGCTTTACGGTCAATTTGTGCTTGGCGCCGTGATTGAAGAAAAGGAAACAAGGATCGCCGAGATCTTGTTTTCGTCGATGCGATCGTTTCCTTTGATGATGGGCAAGCTCATCGGCGTGTCACTGGTGGCGCTGACGCAACTGGCAATCTGGGCGGTTGCTTTTCTGGCACTCTCTGCCTGGTTGGCGGGCTCGTCATTCACTGTTCCTAACATTCCGCCTTTGGTGTTCTTCTACTTCGTGGTCTTCTTTCTCATGGGTTACTTCATCTACGCCACGGTTTATGCCGTAGTGGGTTCGATGGTCACTACCACGCAAGAAGGCGGACAGGTGGCGCTGCCCATCGTGTTGTTGCTGGTGATGGGTTTTTACCTGTCGTTCAATATCATTCGCAGTCCGAGTTCGCCGCTCGCATTTTGGGCTTCAATGTTTCCGTTCTTTGCGCCGATCACGATGCTGGTGCGGATTGTGACTGAGACGCCACCGCTTTGGCAGATCCTTCTTTCACTCGGGATTGGCATCGCGACCGCGATTGGATTGATTTGGCTGGCGTCGAGGATTTATCGCGTCGGCATGTTGATGACGGGAAAGAAAGCCACGATACCGGAAGTGCTGAGGTGGGTGAGGCAGTCATAGTCAGCCACAGATGAACACGGATTAGCACAGATAAGAAAAGTACTGTGCCTGGCTCAGTCTCATTTTATTGCGGCTTGCGAATCTCTGATAAAGTGCTTCAGACGAACCAACGACATGACAGAAATCAGGACGCGGAATTGGGTAACGACAAACAGAAGTATGTCGCTTATCCGTGCTTATCCGTGTTCATCTGTGGCTAATTCCGATGCCGACTGAGATTGAAAAGAAATATCGCCTGACTCAGGCGCATCGGCGCGCCATCGAGCGACGCATGCGTGAGATAGCGATTGAGCCGTGTGAACTCGAGCATGAAGAGAACGTCGTCTATCGCGGTGGCCGGCTGGACCTGGGCGGCTGCGCGCTGCGGCTGCGCCGCGTGAACGGGCGCGCCTATCTCACCTTCAAACGGCGCCTGCCGACGCGCTCGCCGATCAAACATCAGGAAGAGCACGAAGTTACCATCCCTGATCCTGACGGAATGGATCGGATCCTGAAATCGCTCGGCTTTCAACCCGCGTTGGTTTATGAAAAGCGACGGACGCGCTGGGATGTAGGCAACGCGAAAGTTGTCATCGACGAATTGCCGTTCGGTCTATTCATGGAGATCGAGGCATCTGTGAAAGAAATCAAGCGCGTTGAAAAACTTCTGGGCGCGCAGGATTTGCCGGCGGTAAGCGAAACCTATCCAACTCTAACGGCCAAGGTAGGGAAGGAAAGAAAAGGGATTATCGAAGCGAGGTTTGTATCGAAAGCCCGGCCGTCAGGAAAGGCGCGTCGGTCAGTAAGAAGTCGATAGATGCAAGTGGCGCGCTCGCATTGGGAAGTGTCTTAGTTTGAGTTGTTGCTTAGTAAGATGGCACCGCGAAGCGGTCTCAACATACAGCCCAGCGTTGCCGCGCAGCGGCTACGCTGGGAAGACGGATTCTGTGAATGATGCAACCCCGACGGGGTTGCGGAACGTGTTGATCGACAAACCCAACGTAGCCGCTGCGCGGCAACGTTGGGCTTTGGGCCGCCACCGCTTCGCGGTCAATACAATCCAAAACACTACTCGACAGTGATGGCTCGACGTTGGCGCCGGTCGCTCCCGACGTAACTGCTTAGTAGTTGCGCTCGCGCACTTCAACTCGCTGCACTGAAAAAACCACGCGCATCGTTTCCGGCCGGCGATCGAGAGCCGCCGGAACGAAGGCTGCGTTCTGCCGCAGGGCCTTCTCGAAATCTTCCAGCACGCGACGATCGCGCGGCGCCTGCATGACGTTCGCCAGCGAAGCCGATCCGTTAGTGAACACGTCGGCGACAATCACCATGTCGTCGTCGCTGGCGCGCTCATCACGACGCAAGCGATCTACCTGCCAGCCGAGCGTAGCCAGAGCGCCGGCAGGATTCAAACTCGGCGATTCCGAGTTAAAGGGAGTCCGCAACGCGGCGTAACTCTCAGGCGAGATCGGCTCGCTTATGTCGTAACGCGCCAGCAGGTAATCATCCGGCGTGGTTGTCAAGTTGATCTGCTCGAACGCCACAGTCGCTTCGTGCAAAGCGATCATGTGCGGTCGCAACGCGGCGAACACGGCTGCGAAGATTATGATGGAAGCGATAGAGCTAAACGCGTAGCGCATGGCGAAAGGTTGCAACCACTTCAATGCGAAATCGTTAATTCGATCCATTGTGGTTGCACTCCGCAGAGCGCGTTGCTCGGCCGCCCTGGCTGTCAAAGCGACGTTGATGGCCGGAACCAGATCAGCCGGTGGCTGAGGCTTCGACAGGTTTGCCAGGCTACTGCGCAAAGCTCGGAGCTGCCCAACGTGCGCACGGCATACCGGACAAACTTCCAGATGTTGATTACACGCGAGACGCTCTTCGACCGTCAGCCCGTCATCGACATAGAGTGAAAGCGATTGCTGAATTTCGTCACAGTTCATGACTTCATTTTGCTTTGTTGATTGCCGATTTTTGATCTCGCATGTTAGCTACAAATCGAAAATCGCAAATCGAAAATACATTGAATGGCTCGCCGGCACTGGCTCCTTAAGAATTCAGCCGGGGAGCGAAGCCACGCGCTTGTTGCTGGCCCGTTTCCAACGCTCCCTTGGCTGATTGCCCGGCCCTTGCTTTGTCACTTCGACCCAATTTGGCACCGTCTCGTGACGCCGGGGCAGGCCAGCCATTCGTTTTACAAAGACCCTTCGAGCTTGCGCCGCAACTCCATTCGTCCGCGTGAAATTCTGGACTTTACGGTACCGATACTGATTTGCAGGGTGGCGGCTATTTCCTCATAGCTGAATCCGTCCACGTCCCGGAGAACAACAGCTTCGCGATACGATCGTCGCAAACCCGTGAGCGCGTCCCGAAGCTGGCCTTCGCGCTCACGCGCCAGGGTCTCGGCTCGGGATTGAGCGATGACTCGTCCGGGAGCGTCGCCGCCAGCGGCATCTCTCGCTGATCGTCCGTTGCATCGAGCGACACCGTTACGTCGCGCCGTCGCCGTCGCCACCAGCGCCAACGATTGCGTGCCTGGTTGATGGCGATCCGATAAATCCAGGTTTTCAAACTCGCGTCGCCGCGAAACCGGTTAATACTCTGAAAGGCCCGCAGAAAAGTTTCCTGCGTCAGATCGCGCGCCTCTTCAGCATCTGCTGTCAGCCGGAACAGCAGGGCGTAGATATCGCCGGTGTGCTCGCCCACCAGCTGTTCAAACGCCGCCGCGTCACCGCGTCGCAATCTATCAAGGAACTGCTCATCAGCCGCCGAGCGGACTTCGATTTCCGCTGCCGAAGCCACGGTCTCGATATCCGCATGCCCGCGGAGGGCTACTTGCTCTCCGTAGCTCATTCGGCACTCTCCCAAACGGGAAACTTACAAAGCGGCGTCCGACGTTGCTTCCCGGCCAGACGAACTATTAGACAGCCACGGCGGCCGCTTTGTTCCCGTCTAATCTGTTGAGCAAAAACTCGCATTATCAACCATTTGATGACGGTGGGCCGCTTTTGCGTTGCGGCGCATCGCCGACGATACGTTTGCTCTGACGGCACCAGCATCATGTTCCCCGCAAGCCGACACCTTGCGATACCCATCGCTTGACAACGTTGTGAGCGGTCGCTACATTCGCTGTTTCCGCGATCATACACCAATTTGAACGCACTTCACTGTGCGATCTTGCAAGAGGAAATCCGTTGGCTAAATACAAGAAGAAACGTGCGCGCGAGCTGAAGCACGATCGGTTTCGCGACACTACCATGTTGCTTGCCGACCGCCTGGCCGATCGCGTGGCCGGCCGCCGGAAGCAGATTCTTTATGGCTTGATTGCTTTGGTAGTAGTGGCCATCGGGATTTATGTGTTTGTCCGTTGGCGAAACAAGCACGCCGAAGAAGCGCGCGCCGCCATGGGCCGCGCGATTGCCATCAATATCGCCGATATCATGCCCGTGCCGCCGCCAGGCTCGAAAGATCCGGTCTTCAGCACTCAGGAGGAACGTTCGAACCCGCGCGATTGGGGCCTTCCAGGCGGTTGCTGCGAAGTACGGTGAACCGTACCGCAGCCAGGCCCGCTATTTCATCGCCACCAACGAACTGGTCACGGATCGTTTGAAAGCCGAAAACGATCTGCAAGCCCTCAGCCAGGGAAGCGGCGATGTCGCGTGGCTCTCAAAGTTCGCCCTGGCGCAGGCCAGGGAAGCGGACGGGAATCTGGACGAAGCCGCCAAACTTTATGGTGAGCTGGCCAAGGCGAATTCGACTGTGGTCACGCCGGACAGCGCGAACCTGCGACTTGCCGTTGTGTACAACAAGCAAGGCAAGAAGAAGGAAGCTGCCGACATACTTTTCAATCTGGTCAGCACGGCGCGCAATGCTCGAGACAAGGACGGCAAACCGATTCCGGAATCAGCCGCTGCGCGCCAGGCAGCACAAGAGCTGCTGAAAATAGATCCGGCGCGCCAGGCGCAACTACCCCCACCACCTTCGCCACTCGGTCTATTCTGACCCTTTCAGAATGGATAATCTCGCGCATTCCCTGGTTGGTCTGACTTCAGCCAAGGCCGGGCTGGAACGCCTGTCGCCTTATGCAACCACGGTCTGCGTAATCTCTGCCAATGCAGCGGACGCTGATTTTGTCTCACTCTTCTTCGGCGATCGGTGGACGTTACTGCAACACCACCGTGGCATCACTCACTCAATCATAGGAACAATCGGCGTCGGTTTGCTGGTGCCTCTGCTTGCCTTTGTGGGCGAGCAAGTCATCGCTCGCTTACGCCGTCGCGCCACGCGAATCCGGTTGGGCGGCTTGCTGATCGCGTCGCTCATCGCTGCCGCTACTCATCCGGTAATGGACTGGACCAATAACTACGGAGTGCGACCGCTCCTGCCCTGGAGCGGTCGTTGGTTCTATGGCGATCTGGTCTTCATCATGGATCCGTACATTTGGCTGATGCTGGGCTGCATAGCTTTCCTCCTGACCAGTGGCACACGCAAGCAAGTTTTCGGCTGGGCGCTGGTCGCTGCGTGCGCAACTGCTGTGATCATTCTGGGGACAGTTCGAGGTGCGGGGGACACAGCCGCACTGGGGTTCGCGATTGCCATTTGGATCGCCGCCATCATAATCGTTATTACGCTCAGGATGTTCGAAGTAAACCGGCGCGTTGGACGCCGGACAGCCATGGCAGTGCTGACTTTGGTAGTGGTGTATTGGGGCGCCCTGGCCTTAATGCATCGCGCGGCTTACGTGAAGACAGTCGCGGTCGCGGACGCGATTGCCGCGCGCCACGGCGAGAAATTTATTCGCGGGGCAGCGATGCCGATGGTCGCGACGCCACTCCGCTGGCAATCGGTCGCCGAAACTGATTTGGCGATGTATCGATTCAAAGTCGAAGTGGGCGCTCCGACCGAAGCGATGAACAGAAATTCAATCGATCGTTTTGAAAAGCCTAGCGGCCCAAGCGCACAACTCGTATCCGTTGCTGAGCGCAGCCGTCCGGCGCAGGTTCTGCTCGATTTTGCGCGGTTTCCGCTCGCCCAATTGTCTGACACGAACTGTGTCGGCCGCACCCTCGTTCAATTGGCTGATTTGCGTTACACTGAGCCGGGCGCCGGGCGCGGAAATTTCTCAGGTAGAGATCCCCGTTGACTGTCCCGCACGCTGACGCCGGTCGAATGCTTTGAGTGACGCAACTCAGAACCGCTCTGCTTCCAGAACCAAAACGGAACGCCGCGAGTTTTCGCCGGCGCGGCGCCGCAAATTGGCCACCGTGCGCACTTCGCCGGGCGGCTATCTGGCGGTGGCCGCTATTCTCACGTTTATCTCGCTGGTTTGCCTGCGAACTCATCGCGACTTGCTCGCGGTAATTCTGATCGCAGTCACCTGGGCTTTAATTCCTCTGTTGGTCTCAACCGATCGAATTACTTTCGACGGCTTACTGCTGACGCGCAGTGGTCTGGTCAGTTGGTGTCAGAGATTTCTGGGGCGGATGCCGCTGACCATTGCGCTTGCCGATATCGAGCGCGTCGAAGTCACCAGCATGCGCACGCTGCGCCGCGGCGGAAACGTGCGTTATCGATACCGTGTGGACATCACCGCGGATAAGTCCGCGCTCACCTTTGCCTCCGGTGGGCGGCAATTCCGTCGCATGATCCAGATATTGCTGCCACAAATTGCGGAACACAAGTTGGATGCTCGCGCCTGCGAGCTGCGGGACCACCTGATGGAGTTGCGCGTAGTCCGTGCCGAAGCTGGACGCCTCGGGATTGCCTCGGCCACGGTTCTTGAGAACGCCCGCGCCGAAGCCGAGAAGCGGATCGAGAGACAGCGGAGAGAACAGGCTGTCACCATCTCCGCCGAAGAGATCGAACGTGCGGTGCTGTTACGCCGGACGGCCAATGACCTGCGCATGAGCGGCTGCCTCCAGCAATCCGCCGAAGCATTTCGTCGCGCGTTGTTGTTGACGCCTGCTAACGCCTGGATGATTTATGAGTTCGCCCGGCTGCTGAAATCCCAGGCCAGTACTTTTGGCGATGCCCGTCTGTTGGGTCGCGCGTGCGCTGCGCTGAGACTCGCGGCCCAACGCAGCCCCGGCGACGCGCGTCTGCTGGAGCGCATCGGCGAGAGTTTTCTCGAATACTGCGATTCAGCCCGGGCGGCGAAGATCTTTCGCCGTGCTTTGGAAGTTGATGAAATGGCGTACCGGGCACAGCTCGGTTTGGCCGAAACCGCTTTGGCAGAGGGCAAACTGGCACACGTGATTCATCATTACAACGAAGCCGTCCGAATTGCGCCGGACAAGCCGGCCGCGCGCATGGCGCGTCGCGAAGCCGAATACTATTCCCGTCTGAACAATGACGAAGATTATTTGGCTGCCGAGCTCCGCCGTATGAATTGGTTGGAAGGCGCGGGCCGGGTCCAGCATCTCACTGCCCGCCTCAGTTTTGGAGCGCTGTTAATTGCGCTGGTGGGTTCTTCCGTCGATCAGATCGTTGCGGGGATGGGTTGGGCGCTCGCTTCGTCTTCGATTGTCGGCTGGTCCGGCGCCCTGGTAATCAGAAAATTTCTCGCCACCCGCGGACGCGTCGAAAGCGACGCGTGATCCATGCCGTGACGTGTCAGTATCCCGACTATGTCGGGACCCTCACCCCGACCCCTCCCAGAGGGAGAGGGAGAAGCCACTCGCGGTGCCTACACTCTTTCCGCGTCACCCGCGTAGCTTTTTATCGCCTATTCCTTCTTCGCCGCAGCCCTGGATTTTGGAGTTGTTTTGCGCGGCCTCACCGTTCGCCCGGCCTGCTCGGTCGCCGACGCGACTGCCTCGGTCCGCGTCGGTGCCGGATTCAGAAAAGCATCCCAGCGATAGCGTGGCTGCTCAACCTTTTCACCTAGTCGCTTGAACACGAGATTCGTCACCGCTTCAGTAACCCAGCCGTGATAAAACGGGCCGACCGATTGTAGTTCCGCGTCCGGCGCCGGATTCATAAAGTCGATCGCGTAGGGCACGCCGTCCTTGATCGCAAACTCGACCGTGTTGAGGTCATAGCCGAGCGCCGCGCAGAGAGTGCGCACATCGTGCACGACGCGGGCGGCCAGCGCAGGCGCCAGATAATTCGGATCGTTGACGTATTGTTCGCCGGAAAGGTAAGGCTTGCGCGGATCGTAAGGCATGATCATCACCTCTTCCTGGCCGATGCAGTAGCAACGCACAAACTGATCGAATTCGATGGATTCTTGCAGCGTCATGCAGAGGGTTCCGGTCTGATCGTATTCGGCAATCAACTCTTCCAGCGAATTCACTTTCGAAACATTCTTCCAGCCGCCGCCGTCGAACGGCTTCATGAAGGCCGGAAAGCCGATGTAGTCAACAATCGCTTGCCAGTCGAGCGGGAATTCCAGGTTGCGCAAACTCTCGCTGACGATGCCGGGAATGTAGTCCTTCTGCGGCAGCAGGACAGTTTTGGGTACCGCCACGCCCAGTTTTCGCGCCAGCGAATAGTTGAAAAACTTATCGTCGGCTGACCACCAAAACGGGTTGTTGATAATGAAGGTGCCTTCGAGCGCCAGGCGCTTCAGGGTCGCGCGATAGAAAGGCACTTCGTGCGAAATGCGATCGATGACCAAATCATATTCCGGGGGGAAGTCGTGACGCACCCCACCGAGCTTAATATATTCTGCGACCACCGAACCGTTGCCGCGTTCATTGATGTTTTTGATTAGGGCCTCCGGAAAAGTCTTTTCCCGGCCCACCAGTATGCCAACCTTCTTCATTAAATAATTTCCTCTCGAAGTTCACGTGCAAACTCGTCGTCTGACCGCGATGAGCCAGGAGACGGAAAACGGCTCAGGCCGAAGACCGCGGTTGACGAATGAGCGAACGTGTTTGTGTGACTCTTTGTTAACGCGAGGGGCGGCGGGTTGTCAAACGGGTTCAGGCCGGGAAGCATCGAATGTTCCGAACGCTGCATCCACTGAACTGGAGAAAAAGGCCGTGCCGGCCGCTGTCTCACGGTCGCGCCAACGTTCGGTGCTTATGCTACAATCGGCGGCGTTCCCGGTCGCAGTTTCGAGTTTTGAGTTTTAGTTTTGAATTTTGAGTGTTATGAAAACCCCTTTGTTTAGACCTTACGCAACTCTTTTAGCGATCATCTCCCTGTTGGCACTAGTACCCCTGCCCGCTCGCGCGGATCAACAAAAAGAATATACGGCCGAGCAGATCGTCGAAGGCGCAATCGCGGTTGCCGGTGGCGGCCTGGGCCGCGCGCTCCTGGCGCAAATTCGCAAGAATGGCCTCGAACGCGGCCGGCAGACGCGGACGCGGCCTGACGGTCGCGCGGAAGAGATACGTTACGAGCTGCGCTTTGTTCACGACGAGAAGCCCGAAAAGGACAAGATTCGCATTGATAGCAAGACGGCCCAGGCTGAGTATTCACTCGTTTGGGGTGAGGGACGTTTGTTCGGAATCATCAACGGTGCGAGCTTTACGCCACGCGCGGATGCCGCGGCGGACTTTATCTCACAACAGGCACACAGCATCGATGCCTTACTGCGTTACAAAGAAAACGAATCGAAAGTCGCCTCCGCGGGCAAGGACAAGCAACAGGGGGTCGAAGTTTACGTAATCGACCTGACGGACAAAGCCAGCCGAAAGACGCGCTATTTCATCAGCGCGAAAACATTCCGCATCCTCTGGCTGGAGTATGAAGAGACACCGCCCGGAACCGCTACGGCCATCAAGTACACGAAGCGCTTCTACGACTATCGTTTGGCACAAGGCACCCTGGTGCCTTTTCGCGCCGTGCAGTTCGAAGACGGCAAGCAGACCGTCGAGACGCGCATCCTGACCGTGCAGTACGGGTTGAAGATGGAAGACTCGCTCTTCCAGAACCCCGAAGCAGCCACGTCGTCGAGTAACCCGTAAAACGTTTGCCATTTTGGATATTTTCCCTCTCTCCCTCCGGGTGTGAGGGAGAAGCGAGCATTGACGCTTGCGCGGTTCGCGAGGTCCGAAGGACCGTCATTCAACAGCCCCGGTCGTAAGACCGTGGTTACGGTGAAGAATGATCCGCGAGCGCCGAAGGTGCGGCATCAATTTGATGAGGCCGGCCCTGCGGGCCTCGATTGTGGTGGGGGGTGGGTCTAGTCTAAGCCTCGCTCCCTCACCCCGGCCCTCTCCCAGAGGGAGAGGGAGGAGAGAAACCTAACTTTCCGGAACTTCTCCCCAAAAACAGCGTGTCAATTGCCGAGGCGTTCGCGGCCCGTTGTATAATTTTCAGCGAAATTAGTAACGCAAACTGTTAGTTTTGTGCCGCTGACTATCAATTGCGTTATTCGGCGAACGCAAACTGACAACTTGCGTTACCAGCGCCAACTGACAGTTTGCGTATAACTCGAAGAGCCCTACCTGCCCGATGAGAACGCTAAGTTCAGTCGAGAACCTTAGTTTCGCCGCGGTCGCCCCGGCGCCGGTCGTGACCCAGAAAGCCTCTGATCACGCGCTGCTGGAAGGAACACTGGCCGGCGACGAAGACGCGTTCGCTGAATTGGTCAGCCGCTATCGGAATCAAATCACCAGTTATATCTACCGGATGACGAACGATTATGACGGTGCAGTCGACCTGGCCCAGGAAACTTTTTTGCGCGTCTATCGGGCCGCAGGCCGCTATCAAACGACACACGCATTTTCGACTTACATCTACCGGATTGCGACGAACCTGGCGATCAGCGAACTGCGTAAGCGCAAGCGCCGGCGGCTGGTGTCACTGACGGGGCTGCTCTCTTCGGGTGCGGGTGAAGAGGTCAGAGATTTCGATGCGCCTGACGAGAAGCCTTTGCAGGATGCAGACCTTGTCGATTCGGAAAAACGACGCGTGGTCAAGCGAGCGATATGTACTCTGCCCGATAAGTATCGCGCGCCATTGGTGCTCCGCGATGTAGAGGGTAAGAGCTATGAAGAGATTGCCAGGATTCTGCAAACCAGCGAGGGCACTGTGAAGTCGCGGATCAACCGCGCGAGAAATTTCCTGCGCGACAAAATGCGCAATTACGTTTAGATGGTGAAGTTATGAATCGCAATATATGCCGCGACGCGCGGCAAGAAATCGATCAATCGGAATTGGGCGAACGGCTGCGGGCGACAACCGAAGCGCATCTCGCCACCTGTCGGGAATGCGCGCAGTTCAGAGCCGAGCGAAACAGCTTGCGCGAACTGGTGGGCACGCTGGCACCCGTGACGGCGCCGCCGGACTTTGATGTGCGCCTGCGCGCGCGGATGGCTCGTGAACGCGAAAGCGGACGACAACCATTTATTTTTCGTACTCTGATGGGCACGCCGGGGATTGCCGTAGCGGCGGTGCTCGTGATGCTGATCGGATCTATTGTTTTGTTCAATCAGAGAAAGGGCACTGAGAATTTGAATTCTGCGAGGACTGTGACACCGAATGTGCCGTCGCAAAATCCTGATGTTTCGCCGAATTCTCCTGCTGGTGGAAACACGGCCGCGTCCCTTCAGAATCCACCGGACGTTTCAACTACGCCTGCGAAAGTCACGGCTGTTTCTTCTCGATCGAACAAGCCTGCACCGGCGAGTCGCACCTCTGGGAGTTCAGATTTCGCGGTGTCGCGCGCGCCTTCGATTCGGCTGAGTCCCGATCGTGCGGGCGAGGTATCGCTGACGGCCCCGGTCAACCCAATGGTAGTTTCGGTGCGGGACGAACACGGGGCGACGCGGCGAATACTTTTGCCGCCCGTCAGTTTTGGATCGCAGCGGCTGAACGATAACCGAATCCCCGTCAGCATGAACAACACGAGAGATTGGTAGTAAAGATGAGTACTGTCTTACTTCGAACTATTGGATTGTGGCTGTTGACCATGGCCGTGTGCGGGGCGGCCGTGGCGCAGACTGCGACGGCGCCCGCCATGACGCCTCAGGCGGCGGCGGAACCAGCAGCTCAAGATAAAGCGCCGCGCCGTCCGGGGAAGCGAACCCCGCAACCACCGGCGCGCGTAACCGTCATCCCCAGTGAGCCGCCGGCTCAGCCTCAAGTCGTGACGGTCATACATCGCCTGAGTGGCGTAAAAGTTTTGCGCTTGTTGCTTCGCCAGGCGGGTGGCGGTGTGGTCGAAACAATCGATCCGGAAACGATCACCAGTGACGCTCACGCCAGCATCATTGCCGGCTGGGCGCTTGAGGATGGCAAGACCATCGCCGCGCGCCTGCCGCAGGCCGCCGCAGAATTTGAAGTCGCCGAGTTTCAGGGTCTCTTGCCCGAACAGAAGGTGGGAGCTGCGGCTATGTCTCCATTTCCTTTTGTTCGCACGCGCGTCGAACCCGATCTGACTGTAGTTACGGGTGACGGCAGAAAATTGCGCGCTCGCCTCGTCGGACTGGATGCTGAAACGGGACTTTCGGTGCTGCAACTTATCGGCCTCACGACGCCTGCGGTTACGGCGACGAAAGAGATGGGCGCAAGTCTGGCGCCCGGACAAACCGTCGAGATCTTTGCGCCCGAACAAGCGACACCTGAAGGCGAAGCCTCAACCCGGATCACCTTTGTAAGGGTCGGAAAGATCGAGGCCACAATATCCCACGCCTCTAAAGAAACCCTGGGTGTAGTTGAAAAGCTCACCGCGCGCGGCGGCGTAGAATTCTCGCCGGATGTGCTGGGCGGGATCGTTTGCGATCAAACCGGAGCGACCGTCGGAATTGTCGATTCGATCGAAGGCAACGAAGCGCGAATTGCGACCGCCAGCACTGTTCGGGCGGCAACGCGGCGCGTGCTCGAGCGCCAGGCGAGTGTGCCCCGACCTCTGCTCGGTGTGCGCGGCGAGCCGGTCGAGTTTGCGGCGCGGGCAGCTTTCCTCGCAAACGGTTGGCACGAAGATCAGTTGAAGGAGTTGATTACAGCTCAGTCAGGTATTTTGCTGACCTCGGTCGTACCAAGGACTCCGGCAGCGTTGGCGAAGTTAAAGCCGGGCGACGTGATCGTTCGCGTCAATGATCGCGATGTAAAAACGGCAGAACAGTTTTCGAAGATGCTGGGCGATGCCGGCAGCGGCGAACAAGTGCGATTCACGATTAGACGACCGGACGCCGCCGCGCCGATTTCGATTCCCGTGACTTTGGGCGGTTCGTTCTCATCGCTCTTCGAGGGCCGCTTCGAATTGCCGCGCATCGCGCCCCAGCTTTTTGGCCTGCAGGCGTTGGGACTCCGCACGATGGACCTGACGACGCAAGCGGCGTCGAAGTTTCGGGCGCGGCAGGGACTGATTGTCGTCGGAGTCCAGGCTGACAGCCCAGCGGCTCGTGGCGGCGTGCGTGAAGGCGACGTCATCGAAACAATTGACGGACGCGTCGCGCTACCGGGCGTTTGGGCATGGCGATTCAGTCAACAAAAGAAACATACCTTGTCAATTGTCCGTGACGGCGAAAAGAAGAAAGTAGTGATCGAAGTCGAAGAGTAATGGTTGGGTTAATGCGGCCGTCGTATCAGGATCCTGAGCGGTGGCGACCGGGATCAAACAGTTTGGAGTTCCGCCTTCAGGCGGGTTGCCGGGCTAAAGCCGGAACTCCGAACCCCACGCAAGTCGCCCTAGATCGGGTCGCTACCGCGCCCCGTTCTGACAACTTTCCTATTCAACCTGAAAATTCAATCGTTGCAAGGCGCTGGCTTTCCCGACGCGATCGATGACCGTGACTTGCAGCACATAAGAGCCGGGCAGCAAATCATTCAGCACCACGTCGGTCGCATAGGGCACGCGCTGCAGATCAGGCACACTCGCAGTGTCGATCTTGTGCAGCGGCGCCGTAATAACCGGTTCATCATCGCGAAAGACCTGGACTTGGACCGCTAGATCCAGAGACGCACCGTCGCTGGTATTGACAGGCGGATTCTGCGGAGCCGTCGGAGTGGCTTTTTGATCCGCCGCCGCTAAACTCCTGGCGTTGTAAATGAAGGTCAGAAATCGCAGATACGACGAGCGCAGAAACCTGTGATCGATGTTAATGCTCAGCTGGCGAAGCTCAGGCGGCGTTTGCGCCTGATCGAGCGTGGCATTCGCAGTTTGATTATCCTCTGCGGGTTTGTGCTCAGCTATGATCAGGCTGCTCATCGCCAGGGTTTTCGTTTGCAAATCGGGAATCTCGATCCACTGGTAGGCGCTGCCGGTCGTTCCTTGCTTACTATCGAGCGCCGCCACACGGACCTGGTATAACCCGGGTTTGATCAAGGTGAAGTCATTGAAGGAGAAATTATCGGGTGGCTTGAGCGCCGTGGCATTTGGGTTGGCTCGGATGGTTATATGCTTGCTGAAGCTGCTCACCGATTTCCCCTGGTCGTTTAGGACCAACCCGGTTAGATCCAAAAGCGCGGTCGGAATTCCGTCCTGCGGCTCAAGCGGCAATGAAGACGTGTTGATCTTGATCGATGTCGTCAGCGTCGCGCCGTTCAGAGCTGTGTCCAGATAGTTCAACGAGATCGCTACCGGAAGGGAATTGGTCGGATAAGCCGCGCGCAAGGCTGCGCCGATCTCTTCAGCAGCCGGCTTTCGCGGAGGCGTTGGCTCCTTCGCGCGCTTGGCCGCGTCATCAGAGTTTGTTTCGCCAAACCCGCGCCGAAACCTGACGACCAGATCGGAGCGACCGGCCACCGCGACTTCAATGCGGCGAAACTTAGGATTGCGCTGCTCTTCGTTCTCGGGCCTCCAGGCCATCAGATAATAGACCGAGGTTTCCTTCAAACCCCGCGTGACTGCGGCCGATAAGTCGTTGTTGTTGAAGAAAGCACGGCCGCCGGTATCAGAGGCGAGTGCATTGATGGCGTCTTGCGAGGCGCGAAGTTCTCCCATCGAACCTCTCAGCAGCCGGCCGGAAGGATCAGCCGCTACATTTTGACTGGCGTCGGGCAGACCCGGCGTTAGCCCACGCGCATCAATCGAATAGATGACCGCCCCTGCACGGGCGGCGGCCGCAGTGATTCGCTGCACCCGATCAAAGTTGTTCGCATGATTCCGTTCGACAAAGAACCCGTCCGAGATCAGGAAGATAATTTTGCGTCCTGGCAGGGCGGCAGTTAAGTCGATAAAGCCTTTGAGCGTCGTCAGCGTCCGAGTGGTAATTGACTGCGCATTCTCAATTGCCCTGGCCGCCCGCGCTTTTACCATTTCAATCGCGGTTTGGCGCGGCAGGTTAGGAAACTCGCGCAGAACCGCGTCCACGAAAAAGCCGAGCACATCCTCGTCCTGCTGATCAATCCGCAGGGCTTGATATTCCGTCATCGGCGGATATTCCGCGGTTTGCAGAATGGATTGCTGCACTTGCAGCCGTCCGGTCGCCGCCCTCAGCACTGCTTTGTTGTCAGTGAGTTGTTGCAGGAATCCAATTTGGCCCGACACTGAGGCAATCGCAGCTTGATCGTTTTGCCGCATTTCGCGTTCGATAAATCGCTTGAGCAGATCGCGCGTCTGCGGCACGCTCCCAGGAGATAGATGCAGATCGTCGATGAAAAACATTACGATGCGGCCGCGATCGAGCGGGACGGGCGACTTGCCGGTGGCCGTCGCCGTTCCCCGGGCGGCGGCTAATTGAGCTTCTTCACTGCGGCTACCGGCAGCAATGCGATCAAAAAAAGTAATCGCGCGCGGCTTGCCCTCGACTTTCAAAACGAACTGTTCTTTTTTAAGGCCGTCGACAAAGTTTCCCTGCTTATCGAAAACCATGAAGTCCGACTGAACGAGTTCGGTGTTAACCCGAACTACATCGTCGCTCTGCGTGGTCGGTTGTTGGGCGAACGAAATTGCGCCGGACAGGCCGAAGGCCAACAAGAAAAGGAATAGACGAACCGGCAGTCGATTACGCATGGCGAAAGGAATGTTGTTTGTTGACGCTGGGGAAACGGTTAGATCGCGGGAGATGATATCATGACCGGCTCGAAAAAAGGTGGGTCAGCACGCGCAGCGGTAGCGACGGGATCATAGGTGGACGCTAGACCAAGGCGCGAGCCGTTGCTGACGATTTTGGGGGAACAATCTAAGAATGGACGAACTGAAAAAGTTAATTCGGGAAGTGCCTGACTTTCCCAAACCCGGCATCAACTTTTATGACATCACGACCCTTTTGAAGCATCCTGAAGGACTTCGCAAAACTGTCGATGCGCTCGCCGCCGAATATGAAGGAGAGAAGATCGATACGGTGGTGGGTATCGAAGCGCGGGGGTTTATCTTTGCGCCGGCGTTGGCTTATCACCTGCGCGCCGGTTTTGTGCCCGTGCGAAAGCCCAAAAAGCTGCCGGCGGAAACCGCTTCGATTTCTTACGATCTCGAATACGGCCAGGACACTCTGCAAATTCATCGTGATGCAATCGGCGACGGTCATCGTGTAATTATCGCGGATGATCTGCTGGCGACGGGCGGCACCGCCAAAGCGGTTTGCGATTTGGTGGAAGGACTCGGCGGCAAAATCGAAGGCCTGGTCTTCGTAGTTGAGCTCGAATTTCTGCCGGGTCGAAAAAAGCTGGAAGGATACGATGTGAGGTCTCTGATCAAGTATCAGTCATGAGCCCGTCCATGGTCGGTTGTCCGTGGTCCGTTGTTGACGACTTGCGACCGGCGACTAACCACTGACAACTGACAATTGACAATTGACGATGTACTATCTTCACGTGCTCCCGTAGCTCAGTTGCATAGAGCGTCCGCCTCCTAAGCGGAAGGTCGCGCGTTGGAATCGCGCCGGGGGCACCATAAATTAGTAGGCAGATAGCAGAAGGCAGTAGGCAGTGGAAGGCCGCAAGCAACTAGCAGTAGCCAGTAGCAACTCCCATCATCCTACGTTAAGTCTCACAATCGTTGCGCCCAAACCACCCGCCTCAGGCGGCGCGTCAGTCCAATCAAACACAAATGAAGTTCGTGACAGAACTGTGCGGACGATCTCTCTTTGCACGCCGATTCCTTTTCCGTGAATGATTCGCACCACGGGAAAGCCTTTCGCGCGCGCCTGGAACAGGTATTCTTCAACCACAGCTTTGACATCGCGCGGATGAATTGTGTGCAGATCGAACACGTCTGTGATTTCGATCACAACCGGTTCGGGAAAAGGGGTGCTATCGTCTGACATTGTCGTAACTTTACATTTCTTTGCGTCTTCGCGCCTTTGCGTGAGCATGCGGTGCAAATGAAGGTCACGCAAAGACGCTAAGGCGCAAAGGTTCGCCAAGTCGAACTTGCATTTTTGATGCTTGGCTCTATAATTTTCTTTGCTATTACTAACGCTTAATTCGTTCCCGCAAACTTCGCAAGCCTTGCTGAGTCTATCCCGCAAAGGAGAAGCGCCTTGGCGATTCGTCTGAGCAGAACTTTCATTCTGCGGAAGCTCCATCAGTTAACAGGCATTATGCCGCTGGGCATTTTTCTTCTCGAACATTTTTACACCAATTCGAAAGCTCTGACCGGCCCCGCGGATTTCAACAACGCAGTTAAGGATCTGCAATCAATTCCTTATATTCTGTTTGTCGAAATCGGCGGCATCTTTATCCCGCTGATTTACCACGCAGTTTATGGATTGGTGATTACCGTCGAGGCGCGGCCCAACAATCTTCACTACCCGTATGCTCGAAACTGGTTTTACACCATTCAGCGAGTGACGGGAATCATCCTCTTCTTTTTCATCACATTTCATGTCTTGAACTTCCGATTTGGAGCGATCCCCTGGCTGAATACCGTGTCGGTGGCGCATCATCCCGATCAAAGCTTCGCTATCGTCTCAAAAGAATTTCATAACGTCTGGATATTTATCGTCTACGTCATCGGGATTACCTCGACTGTTTGGCATTTGGCGAATGGTATTTGGTTGTTCCTGGTTGACTGGGGCATCACGATCGGAGAGCGCGCGCAACGTTTGACGGGTTATGCATGCATCGCCTTTGGGCTCTTTCTTTTGGCCGTCGGCATTAACGCCGCCGTCGCCTTCATTCGGCCGGGCGGTCTGTTGGGAAGTCTCATGTAGGGTTTCAAGATTGCCACGGAGACGCGGAGACACAGAGAAGAATATGCACAGAGACAAAGTGTTGTGTTTTGGGTTTTTCAAGGCGTGTTGTTCTCTGTGCCTCTGCGTCTCTGTGGCTAGCATATAAATGGCTACTCAAATCAAAATCGCAATTGTAGGTGGCGGCCTTGCCGGTCTCGCTGCGGCAATGAAGATCGCTGAAGCTGGTCACCAGGTCGATCTTTTCTCGGTCGTTCCGGTGAAGCGTTCGCACTCGGTCTGTGCACAAGGCGGCATTAACGGGGCGGTGAACACGAAGGGCGAAGGCGACTCGACCTGGGAACATTTCGACGACACGGTTTACGGCGGAGACTTTCTGGCGAATCAACCGCCGGCTAAAGCCATGTGCGAAATGGCCCCCTCGATCATCTACTTATTCGATCGTATGGGCGTGCCTTTCTCGCGCACCAACGAAGGCCTTTTGGACTTCCGTCGTTTTGGCGGAACCAAGCACCACCGCACGGCATTCGCGGGAGCATCGACCGGTCAGCAACTTCTCTACGCGCTGGACGAGCAAGTTCGGCGTTACGAAGTCGCGGGCAACGTAAAGAAGTACGAAGGCTGGGAGATGATGTCGCTGGTGCTCGATGATCATCAGGTCTGTCGTGGGCTGGTGGCGATGAATCTTTGCTCGCTTGAACTCAAAGCTTTCCCGGCTGATGCCGTGATTATTGCGAGTGGCGGACCCGGATTGATCTTTGGCAAGTCCACGAACTCAATGGTCTGCACAGGCAGCGCAGTCGCGGCCTGTTACCAGCAAGGCGCCAAGTACGCGAACGGCGAATTCATCCAGGTACATCCAACCTCGATCCCGGGTGAAGATAAGCTGCGTTTGATGAGTGAGTCCGCGCGCGGTGAAGGGGGCCGGGTTTGGGTGCCGAAAAGTAAAGGCGACAAACGTTCACCCTCTTCGATTCCCGAAAACGAACGTTGGTATTTTCTTGAAGAGAAGTATCCGGCCTACGGCAATCTCGTGCCTCGCGACATCGCCACGCGCGAAATCTTCCAGGTTTGTCTTGAGGGCATGGGCGTCGGCGGCGAGAACCAGGTGTTTCTCGATCTGACGCACATACCAGCTGAGACGCTCGATCAGAAGTTGGGGGCGATCCTGGAAATCTACGAGATGTTTGTCGGCGACGACCCCAAGCACGTGCCGATGCGAATTTTCCCGGGCGTCCACTATTCGATGGGTGGGCTGTGGGTTGATTTCGATCAGCACACGAATATTTCGGGACTGTTGGCCGCCGGCGAATGCGATTACTCGATCCACGGCGCGAACCGGCTGGGCGCGAATTCGCTGCTGAGTTGCGTCTATGGCGGCTTTATCGCGGCCCCGGCGGCGATTGAATGGGCCAGGAACGTCGAACGCAACGGTGACAACGGATCGCGAATGTACGAGCAGGAGACCAAACGCCAGCAGGAGATCAACGACCGACTGATCGCGCAGAGCGGCAGCGAAAACCAGTATAAGCTGCACGATGAGATGGGCAAGACCATGACGGACAACGTCACGGTTATTCGCTACAACGATCGTTTGCAGCAGACGGATGACAAACTGCGGGAACTGACTGAGCGCTACGATCGAATCTCGATCAACGATTCGAACCTGTGGGCGACGATGGCTTTGCCGCACGCCCGGCAATTGCGAAACATGCTCGATCTCGCGCGCGTGATTACGCTGGGTGCGCTGAACCGCAACGAATCACGCGGCGCGCACTACAAACCTGACTTTCCCGATCGTGACGATGCGAACTTTTTGAAGACCACGATCGCCGAACACTCAGGTGAAGGTCCCGTCTTCTCGTACGAGCCGGTGGATATTTCCCTGATTCCGCCGCGCAAGCGCGATTATTCGCACGAGAAGAAGGAGACGAAGACAGCGAGCGGCAAGCAGTGAGCAGTCGTTTAGAGGCGGGCTACTGCCCGCCGCAATTCGCAAAAAACAGTCGGGCGGTAGCCCGACTCAAAACAATAGAATGGCTAATACAGTCGAGATACACATCAAACGTCGCGAGAAGCCGGATGCGCCGCAGCACTGGGACGAGTTCGAGATTCCTTATCGCCCGAATCTCAACGTAATTTCCTGCCTCATGGAAATTCGCAAGAACCCGATTACCAAACATGGCAAGCAGACCACGCCGCCATCATGGGACATGAACTGTCTCGAACAGGTGTGCGGTATCTGCACCATGATCATTAACGGGCGCGTGAGACAGTCCTGCTCGGCCCTGGTCGATAATCTGGAGAAGCCGATCAAGCTCGAGCCCATGTCGAAGTTTCCCAACATACGCGACCTGAAGGTTGATCGCTCACAGATGTTCAATCATCTGAAGCGTGTTCACGCCTGGGTTGAACTGGACGGAACGTACGATCTTGGTCCCGGTCCGCGCATGCATCAGGAAGACGTGATGGAGCGTTACGCTTACTCACGTTGTATGACCTGTGGTTGCTGTCTGGAAGCTTGCCCGCAGTACGACGAAGATCACTACATCGGGCCGCAGGCGATTGCTCAGGTGCGGTTTTTCAATATGCATCCAAGCGGAGCAATGGATCGCGATGAGCGGCTGGAAGGAATCATGGGCGAGGACGGCATCACCAATTGCGGCAACGCGCAGAACTGCGTCAAAGTCTGCCCGATGAATATTCCACTCACCAAAGCGATCTATGAAGAAAACCGGGAAACGGTGCTTTATGGGTTGCTGGGTTGGTTGAAAAAGTAGCCGAAGACGAATTAGCCGCAGATAAACGCGGATTTACGCGTTACAGAACCGCGAGCGCAGCGAGCGGGATAAAGTGGCTCGATAGCTTTCGGTATTATTTGATGTCCTTGAAGGCGCTTCATTATCCCGCTCGCTGCGCTCGCGGTTCTGTAACGCCGCGCTCAGGCGGACAAGGATGTGCGCGCGCCGATTAGATTCCCAGAATGTCTACCAATTCCTGCACGGCGGCAGCGCTCTTTTGCAACGCAATCCGCTCTTCAGCGGTCAACGTAATCTCGATCACTTGCTCGAGGCCTTTCGCGCCGAGCTTGCAGGGCACGCCGACATACAAGCCATTCACGCCGTACTCGCCTTCCAGATAAGCCGCGCAGGGCAGAATCTTTTTCTTATCTTTCAAAATTGATTCCGTCATCTCGACGGCCGCGGCTGAGGGAGCGTAGTACGCCGAACCGGTTTTGAGCAGCGCCACGATTTCCGCGCCGCCCCCGGCGGTACGTTTCACAATCGCGTCGATCTGTTCTTTCGGCAGCAGTTCGGTAATTGGAATTCCCGCGCAGGTTGAATAGCGCGGCAGCGGCACCATCGTGTCGCCGTGTCCGCCGAGCACGAACGCCGTTACGTTTTCTACCGAGACATCGAGCGCTTCAGCGAGAAAGCAGCGCATGCGGGCTGAGTCGAGCACGCCGGCCATCCCGATAACTCGATGTTTGGGAAAGCCGGAACGACGCAAAGCGACCTGGCACATCGCGTCCAAGGGATTCGAAACGATGATCAGAATCGAATTGGGAGAGCGCTTGACGACTTCGTCCACGACCTTGCCGACAATGTCCGCATTCGTCTTCAAAAGATCATCGCGGCTCATTCCGGGCTTTCGGGCCAGCCCGGCCGTAATGATCACGACGTCCGAGTCTGCCGTTTCATCGTAGCCATTCGAGCCGGTCAGGCGCACGTCAAAGTCTTCGATGGGCGCGGTTTCGGCTAAATCAAGGGCTTTGCCCTGCGGCACCCCCTCGATGATATCGACCAGAACTACATCTCCTAATTCTTTCGACGCGAGCCAATGCGCGGCGGTGGCGCCCACATTTCCAGCGCCCACTACAGTAATCTTTTTTCGTGTTCCCATAAGTACGATCCTTTCATGTGGCATAGGCTTCGGTCTGTGATCGTTGTCACTGATGCTCGAGTTCACAGACTGAAGTCTGTGCCACAGTTTGTTTTGATTGAGCGCCGTCGGCGCGAAATGTTTATAGTTCAAACCCGGAGCATTTTCAAAGCGAGCAATGGTGAGGGTTGAGCCTTAGTGATATCCGTTACCGAAACCGCGAGCGCAGCGAGCCGGATAAAGTGACTCGATAACGTTCAATGTCCTTTCAAGGCGCTTCTTTATCCCGCTCGCTGCGCTCGCGGTTGTGTAACCGCCGGTGACCGTGTTCATTGGGTTAGTGGCTTCTTTATTCCGCTCGCTACGCTCGCGGTTCTGTACGGTTCTACTCGTTGAGAATTACAATAAGCGCGCTGCTGGAAGACTTTTTGCAAATCGGGACATAACTAAAACTGACTAACGATTTAACATCGCTGTCGGCAACCGAACTCGTTGCGTTAATTCGTTCGCGCGCCGCCTCTTCCGTGGAAATTATCGCAGCCCATCTTTCGCGGATCGAAGAAATCAATCCGTCAATAAACGCGATGGTGACAATTGCGAACGACGTGTTTGATCAGGCGCGGGAGGCTGAAGCGGCCGTCATGTCGAACCGAGAGCTCGGGCCGCTGCACGGTTTGCCCATCACAGTTAAAGACACGATCGATACGGCCGGTCTGCGGACGACCAGTGGTTCCCGCCTGCGAGAGCATCATGTGCCGGACACTGATGCGACTGTGGTGGCGCGTTTGAAAGCGGCGGGCGCAATTATTCTCGGCAAGACGAACACGCCTGAAATGGCCATTCCGTACGAAACCGACAATCCGGTTTTTGGTCGTACTAACAATCCGCATGATTTGCAACGCACTCCCGGTGGATCGAGCGGTGGTGAAGCCGCCGCCATCGCCGCGCAACTTTCGCCGGCAGGAATCGGCAGCGACTTGTCAGGATCCATCCGCGTCCCGGCACACTTCTGCGGAATTGCCGGACTGAAACCCACGGCCGGATTGGTGCCTATGGCCGGGCACGTACCCGAGGCGACGGGAACGCTCGGTCTGGGAGCCAGCATTGGTCCTATGGCCCGACGCGTGGCGGATCTAGCCCTATTGCTGAGTGTGATAGCGGACAATCAAACGCTGGAGGCTCCGGATGAGTTCGTAAGCAATCTAAGCGGCGTGCGAGTGGCCTGGTACATTTCGGATGGTGTTGCGCCCGTCACGAATGCTACGGCGAATGCGGTAATGACAGCCGCGAAAATCCTCGAGGATGCGGGACTTGAGCAGCGAGAAGAACTGCCACCGGCTGTTTCGCAGGGCCAACGTCTGTGGGTGGATCTGTTTTCCCAGCGGGCGAGACAACAGCTTGCTGATCGTTACTGCGGCCAAGAGGCGAAGGCGGGTCCGCTTGTGTCGCCCTCGCTGGGATTTCCCGCGTCCACTTTCGAGCAGCGAATCGAGATAGCTGAAAGCCTTGCAAAAGCCGTGGTGGAACGCGAAGCTTTGCGCGAAACACTGTTGCGTTGGTTAAGGCATACTCCGCTAATCCTGGCCCCGGTCAGCTCGGTGCCGGCATTCGAGCACGCAGCAGAACGCGTTGACGTTGAAGGGGCTTCGGTCAGCGTCTTTCGCGCGTGCAGCTATTCGCAAACTTTCAATGTTTTTGGTTTGCCGGCTGCGGCGGTGCCTGTACTCCGATCACCCGAAGGAATGCCAATTGGGATTCAGGTGGTGGGCCGGCCCGGGCAAGACTCAATGGTTCTGGCAGCCGCGTCAATCATCGAACATTCAGCGCAATTCTCGTGATTGTCGAAACCGGCTGCTTTCGTTATAGTGACACGCCAACCGCTCTAGGTTTCGGTCGTTAACCGGAGGTGAATCATGTCACTCGCGCTAATTTTGTTTCAGGGTGAAGTCCTCGGCGGCTTTCTCCTGATCTTTTTCCTGTTCTTTATCGGCATCGTCCTTTTGGTCATTGCCGCCAAGACAATCAAGATTGTTCCCCAGGCCACGGTGATGTTGATTGAGCGGCTCGGCCGCTTCAGCCGGGTGGCCGCGAGCGGCTTGAACATTATCGTGCCCTTTATCGACAAACCGCGTGGGGTTTTCTGGACGAATACACGCGGCGGCATGACGTCGATCGACTTGCGCGAACAGTACATCGATTTGCCGCCCCAGCCGGTGATCACCCGCGACAACGTAACGATTCACGTCGACTCAGTTGTGTATTGGCAAATCACGGATCCTATTAAGGCCGTTTACGAAATGAATGATCTCGTGGGCGGACTAGTCCAGTTGACCATTACGGGCATGCGCGCGGTGATGGGTGATATGGACCTGGATCACACCCTCTCACAGCGCGATCAAATTAATTCCAAGCTGCGGTTAATTCTTGACGAAGCCACCGATAAGTGGGGAGTGAAGGTCACTCGCGTGGACGTCAAGAACATTAATCCACCTGAGGACGTGCGGGTCACGATGGAAAAACAGATGACTGCCGAGCGCAATCGTCGCGCGCTGGTCCTGCAAGCTGAAGGTGAACGCCAGGCCGCAATTACCCGCGCCGAAGGCGAAAAGCAGGCCGCGGTCACCCGTTCGGAAGGTGAAAAGCAGTCGGCAATTCTTCAGGCCGAAGGTTTGGCGCAGGCGCGTCTGCGCCAGGCTGAAGCTGAGGCCCAGGCGATCACGCAAGTGGCGCAGGCGATGGAGCAACACGGAAATCCGGCGCAGTATCTGATCACCAGTCGTTACATCGAAAGTCTTCGCGATATGACGAAGAGCAACAACGCGAAGGTCATCTTCATGCCGGTGGAAACCTCGACCATGCTTTCCGCGGTGGGAACGATCAAAGAGATGTTCGACGAGACGGGCTCGAAAGGTGGTGATTCATCATCAACGCCGCCACCACCAAGGCAATTGCGATAGTGATGACTGCGGATCAGCGGCGTTAGAGTACCGACTTTAGTCGGGCTTCTCTGCGGCACGGGGCTTTGCTGCAAAAGTCTATCGTCGATCGACCGATGCTTAAAGGGTTCAGGCTTCGTCGCAGAGCGACGGCTGAATTTAGCCCGGCCTTTTAAGGCCGGGATCGGAACGGCAAGCAAGTCACGTCGCTTTAGCGACGATTGAGTGAATGTTTCAGCCGTCGCTACGCGACGATGTCTGGATCTTTCAGAGATCCCGGCCTTAAAAGGCCGGGCTAAATTCAAGCCGCCGCTGCGCGGCGAACACTTTCTCTGAGCCTGTGACTTTTGCAGCAAAGCTGCGGCACGGCGCAAGAGCCCAACTAAAGTTGGTACTCTGACACCCGTGAGCTATCAGCGCGCAGCAAGCCTCAACTTGAGTTGGTAGTCTCGCGCCTTTCATGTAAAATCCTCCGCTTAATTTATGAGTCAGATTGCTGACAGTGTGACGGGTGACCAGGTCACCAGCCGTGAGGCAGGTGCGCTTGAGTCGCGCCTGCTGCGAACGATGACCTGGACCGTGATCGTTGCCGTCGCGATTGCGGCCATTCTCGCTCCGTGGCGGTTTACGACCGGGCTGTTGTTGGGCGGAGGCTTGTCGATTTTGAATTATCGTTGGCTCCACTCGTCCACAGCGGCGATTGTAAGTCTGAGCATGGGCAGCCAAGCGCGCCGCGGCCGATCCACGCGCTACCTGTTTCGATATCTGGTGGTTGCGGCGGCCGTTTTCGCTGCGTATCAGTTCCAAATGGTCTCGCTGGCGGCCACCATCCTCGGGCTCTGCTCATTCGTTCCGGCCTTGTTTGTCGAGGCTTTCAGACAGTTCTATTTCATAATCATTCATCGAGAGGAATCTTTTTGATGTTCTTTCTCTTTGCTGAAGAAACGAAGCACGCCGCGGAAGAAACCACGGAACATGTGCCCATTCTGGTCAGGTTCGTCAATCAATACTTCGGCGAATACGCGTACAACTTCGAGATGAAGTACACGAATCCGATTTGGACAAAGATTTTGGCAAAGTTCGGCACTACGCCTGAAGCCGCGTTTGGAGCTTATACGCCGGAGAACGCTATTCCCTGGTACACGGTGATGTTTGTCATCGCCTGCATCCTGAGTATCGCGTTGATTTGGATTCTTAAAGGGCGACTGTCGGAAGACGAACCCGGTCACGGTCAGCAGACTTTGGAAGTGGGCGTGCTCGCCGTGCGCGGCATGCTGGAAGATATCGTCGGGCCGCACGGCTTGCAGTACTTTCCGGTCGTCATGACTTTCGCGGTGCTGATCCTGATTTCGAATTTGATGGGATTCTTCCCGCTCTTTATGTCGCCGACGTCCGCGACCAGCGTCACCTTTGCGCTCGGACTATCATCGTTTCTTTATTACAACTACATCGGCATCAAAGAGAACGGCATCTTCGGCCATCTGAAGCATCTCGCCGGACCCATCTGGTGGATTGCGCCGCTGATCTTCTTTATCGAATTAATCAGTAATTTGATCAGGCCCTTTACGCTCGGCGTTCGTCTTGTTTGCGAACATGTTTGCCGACGAAAAGGTCATGGATACGATTGCGCACCTGGCGCCGCCATACACGCTACTGGATGGTTCCGGTATTGCTGATGCCGCTCAGTTTGTTCGTCGCTTTCATTCAAACGTTTGTGTTCGTGTTGCTTTCGCAGTTGTACATCAGCGAGGTGTCGCATCCGCCGCATGACAGTCATCACGCGCACGAAGAGGACGGCATGGAGATTATTGCGCCGGTGTTCACGTAAAGCTGCCGACGGCATGAATTCACAGGCTGACGCCTGAAATACCCGTTTTCATAAACGCGTGATCGAGCGATGCGGCACCGCGCCGCACACGTTGAGACGCAAGGCGAGCGATTCCTGAGAACCAAGCCACGATAGTTACTTCATAGTCTGAATCGCTGGAGCGCCGTTGTAAGAGGGGCGGTGGATACCGGATGCGGGCGAAATCATAAAAGGCTGGTTCGGGACGGACTCGCTGACTATTAATCAACCGGAAGCCGGAGGCGCGCTTTCGCTGAGGAGAAAAGAGATGAAGAAGCTGAAGATGATTAGTCTGGCGGCGGTGGGCGTGCTGCTGACGGCGGTAACCGCCGCCGCCCAGCCGGCGAATGAGGCCGCTGCGGCGGGGATGAGCTACAAAGGTTACGTGGCCATCGCCGCCGGCATTGGTTTCGCCATCGCCGTGTTCGGTGGCGCCATCGGCCAGTCGCGCATCGGCGCGGCCGCCTGCGAGGGCGCTGCGCGCAATCCGGGCGCAGCCGGTCGTATTCAGACCATGATGATTCTCGGTCTGGCGCTGATCGAATCGCTCGTGCTGTTTGCACTGCTGGTGGTCTTTGCAGTGGTAGCACGCGTCTGATCGAGTTCTGTCGATCAAAATAAGGCGAGCGCGGCTCTCCGAGCAGCGCTCGCCTTTGCGTTGGCATCTACTTTGCTTGGTTGAAAATTACTGTGCTACGCTCTCCTGAAAACGCACGAAAAGCATTCACATGAAAATTTGTCCAGTCTGCGGCAAAGAATATTCCGACACTAGCAGGTTGTGTCCTATCGACGCTGGAGTGTTGGAGCACGCTCAGGATCCGCTAATTGGGCAGAATCTCGCCGGAAAGTATCTCGTCGAAAAGTTGATTAAGCATGGTGGCATGGGCTCAGTCTATGCGGGCAAGCACGTGCTGATGGACAAGACGGTGGCCATCAAGGTGTTGCGAACATCGCTGGCTGCTGATAACGACGTGGTGGCGCGCTTCTCTCGCGAGGCCAAAGCCGCCTCGCGCATCAATCATCCGCATGCGGTAAGTGTCACGGATTTTGGTGAAGACGAAAACGGCGTTGTGTTCCTTGTGATGGAGTACTTGCATGGGCGGACGCTGAAGGAAGTGATCAAGGCTGAAGGACCGATGGCCATTGACCGCGCCCTGGAGATAGTGCGACAGGTCGCCGGCGCCTTAGACGTAGCGCATCAGCAGGGAGTCGTCCATCGCGATTTGAAGAGCGACAACATCATGGTCTCGCGCACCAACGGAGACGAATGGGCGAAAGTGCTTGATTTCGGTATCGCGAAAATTCAACAACCCCCGGGCGGGCGCGACATCGACATCACTGCGCCGAACCTGGTAATTGGCACTCCCCAGTACATGTCGCCCGAACAGTGTTCGCAATCCGCGCCGCTGGACGCGCGCTCTGACATCTACTCGCTTGGCATAATTGTTTACGAGATGCTCGCGGGCCACGTGCCTTTCACGGGTGAATCGCCCACCGTGATCATGATGAAGCAGGTTCAGGATCCGCCTCCACCGATTAAGGAAGCGCGGCCGGACTTGCCGGAAGCTCTTGAGAAAGTGGTTACGAAAGCTTTGGCCAAGCAGCCGGCGGATCGTTTTCAAACAGCCGGCGGATTCGCGGAAGCTTTGTTGGCCGGCGCGTCTGAACCAGTTGAAGTAGCGGCTGCCGCCGTGGCTGCGCCCACGACGGTGCCTAACACGCCGGTCGCGCCGGCGCCGCCTGATGAAGTCACGGTCGTGCATGCGGGCGACGATGACGAAGCCACCGTCGTGCGGCCTCGGCCTGAGTCCGCGCCGATTCGATCCGAGCCAGTGGCCGAACAGCCGGCGAGTGTGAATCCGTGGCGGATCATGATCCCGGCTGCGATTGCCCTGGTTGCGGTTTTCGGACTTGTGTATTGGCTGACGCGAGGTTCCACGCCAGTGCCCGCCAGTAATGCAAACGTGAGTCAGTCCGGAGTCGTTCCGGATCCGAATAGTCAACCGGTTCAGGCGGTAGGCACACCAACCGGCGAGAGCGAGCGCACCATTCAATCGCAGCCGTCGACCACGCCCACACCGCGAGTCGTGGACGCGAACGCGAATGTCGGCGAGAAAATTCCACCGGCGGTGGTTAACGGAAATTTCGGTTCAAACGATAACAGCAACAGTGCCAGTCGCAACCGCAATTCCAACCAACGCGAGTCTCCGACACCAAAGCCCAAGCCGACGATCGATGACGAACCCCCGCCGCCTAAAGCGACACCTTCAGTTAAAGTCGTAACGAAGACCACTGCGGACGGACCTCGGTAAATTCTTAGCGCAGGCTGCGTTTGAGCAGTCTTAGCTCTTACCTACAGCTTTGAAGATCAGTCTGCGAAGTGTTTCTGGCTGATCGAACTCGATCTGGATGTCGACTGCATAGCAGGGAAGGCCGGTGTTGAAAGAGCGAAGCTTGACTGCATCTTTGGACGTTGTTAACAGGATCTGAGCGTCGTGGGTTCGGCCGGCTTCAGCAATTCGATTAAGGTCAGCCTGAGCATAGCTGAAGTGGTCGCGAAAGGCGCGGGTAAATCTCAAATCAAACTCGTTCCGGCGGAGCAGGGAAAAGAAAGATTCAGGATTACCGATGCCGCAAAACGCCGCTGCTCGCAAGCTCTTCAGCTCTTCGATGCTGGTCAAGGTTGCGACGTCATTCACCGGCTGCAATCCGCGAATCGTCATTCGAGATTGCAGGATCACGATGTCCGGCGACACTGCCTGAATTTCCGCGTGGACCTTTTCAAATTGAGCCGAGTCCTCAGCTCGAGTTACCACCACGCAATCGGCGCGCAGCAGCGCCGTCCGCGGTTCTCTCAGGATTCCCGCCGGTAACAGCCTGCCGTTGCCCCAGGGGTTCGTGGCGTCAATGGTGACGATGTTTAAGTCGCGCGCGAGGCGTTGATGCTGAAAGCCGTCGTCGAGCACGAACACATCGCTCTTGAGATTTTCAATCGCCCACTGCGCGGCCGCCACCCGATCTGCATCGCAAACCACCGCTGCCTTCTCTTTCAAATTCTCTGCTAACAGCATCGCCTCATCGCCAGCCTGCGTGACGTCAGTAAGAATTTCATGGCCGTCTGAGACAAGCACGCGCCCCGCGCTTTCGCGCCGGTAACCGCGTGTGAGCACGCAAACGCGGCAGTCGGCGCCTGCCAGCTCACGCGCAATCCACTCGACCAGCGGCGTCTTGCCGGTGCCCCCGGTTGTCAGATTTCCGACGCTAATCACTGGCTGCCCAACATTGTGAACACCGAAAAAGGCACGGCTATAAAGCGCGTTACCGCTGCGAACGAGGGCCTCGTAAATGCCGCTGAGCGGTGCGAGAGCGATGGATGCGGCGCGATTCATTTGGCTGCAGCGCTGACTGTGGGGAAGGGAAGTCCTTCGTCTACTGATTTATTTGATTCCAGGAGGCGGCCAACGATTGCGATCGAACGCTCAGTTGCGCCGCGATTCTGTTCGCAGACAGACTTGGCTCTTTGCCCAATTTCCCGGCGGCGAGATTCGTCCTGCAGCAATTCGTTGAAGGCCGCCGCCAACTCTGCGGGCGCTTCGGCGAAGGAGACGTCGCGTAACTGTACCAGGGCGCGCTCAGCGAGCAGCGCCCTCGTGATCGCTTCGAAATTATTTGTATGGGCGCCGGTGACAACGCACACGCCGTAGGCTGCAGGTTCGAGCACGTTGTGGCCGCCATGCGGAGCGATGCTGCCGCCAATGAACGCGATTTCGGCCAGCGACAAAACAGCGCGCAACTCACCAATTGAGTCCAGGAAGATGACATCACAAGTTGCATCGAGGCCGTCGCTCGTCGCGGACCGGCGCGCCCAGGTGAAACCCGCTGCCTCGATCAGCTGGGCTACTTCCGTGAATCGTTCAGGATGTCGCGGCGCAATCAACAAGCGGACGCGATGTCCGGCTGGGTGTTTAATCTGCGCAAAAGCTTCGAGCACGATTTGTTCTTCCGGTGCGTGCGTGCTGGCGGCGACTATTAGTAGTTGATCTTTGGTGATGCCAAAACGTTCGCGAAGCGCGATAGCCGTGGCGGAATCGTCACCCGTGGCCGCGCTATCGAACTTCAGATTCCCGGTCAAAACAATGCGTTCGGGCGCGAGACCGAGACCGCGAATGCGGACAGCGTCCCGCTCAGATTGCATGGCGGCGACTGAGAGGTGCTTGAGAATGCGGCTGATGAAGGAACGAACCATGCCATAGCGGCGGAATGATGTTTCGGAAATCCGGCCGTTCATCAGGGCTACGGCGATCGATCGGCGATGGCATTCGCGCAAGAGATTCGGCCACAGCTCAGTCTCCATAATCAAAACAGCCTGCGGCTGCAATTTGTCCAGCACCCGCCGAATCACCCAGCTCCAGTCAATCGGGAAATAGAAGATGCCGGCTGCATCATTGGCGAAAGCACGTCGCGCGACTTGCTGACCCGTCACGGTGGTAGTGGAAATCACCAGAAGATGAGATGGAAAGTTTTCCCGCAGCGCGCGCACCAGGGGGCGCGCCGCTTCCGTCTCGCCGACGGAAACGCAATGCAGCCAAATTAGTGGTGACCGGGAATCCGAAAAAGTGTGGATGTTTCCGAGGCGCTGGCCGAGTCCAGTGACGTACTTGCGATTGCGGAATGCATCGATGGCAAATCGCGGCAGTAAGACGATGAAGCCAATCGTCAGAAGCAGGCTGTAGAGCAGGTACATAGTCGCACCGACTTCAGTCTGGGATAGCGCGCGAGCTCAAAAACTCGCCGCCGACCAAGTCTATGCTACTTCGCGCGTTCGATGTAGCGTCCTTCGAGAGGATCAACGCGGATGCGATCGCCTTCGTTGACGAATGGCGGAACCTGGATGATCACACCGTTTTCGAGCGTGGCCGGTTTGTTCACGTTGGAAACCGTGGCGCCTTTCATCGATGGTTCAGTTTGCGTCACCGTCAACTCGAGCGAGGGCGGCATATCAATGCCAATCGGCGCGCCTTCGTAAAACTCAGCCTGAAGTTTGATTCCGGGCGCCAGCCACTGCGCGGAATCGCCCAGTTCTTCATCACTCAAAGCCACTTGTTCGTAGTTTTCGGTGTTCATGAAGTGATGATGCGAGCCGTCCGAATACAGGTACTCCATCTCATGCTGTTCGAGGGACGCGCGCTCGACCGTGTCGACAGAACGAAAACGATGTTCGAATGACGAGCCGCTGCGCAGGCTGCGCAACTTTGTTTGAATCATCGCGCGAAGGTTTCCCGGCGTATGGTGGCGAAACTCGACTACGCGGCAGGGCTCACCTTCGAAAACGATGACCATGCCTTTTCTGATTTGGGTTGCTGGAATTGCCATTTTGGTGATGTCTTTCTAATTATTTCGAGCGGCCACAGAAAGGAACCGCGCTCATGTTGCAAACGACGTAGTCTAGCGGCCGGGTGCGGTGTTGTCCAGTGCGGCAAAATCGGTCGCGGGCCGGCTGGCCGGTTCGCAAATAGTCTCAAAACAAAAACAGAGCGAGCAAGCTTAGCTTCATGATCCCGAAGGATCAGGACGCAGCTTGCTCGCTCTCAGGAGGAGCCCACCTACCTGACTGAATAAACGTGTGAGCGAAATGAAAGTTCCGGAAACCCCGCGAAGAAAATGCGTGAAGGTGAAGGCTAGTCAGCAGTCAGCTTGTTTCAACTGATCACCGGGGCCGGGCTAAGCAGCACGGGCGCGCAGTTCATGGCGTTTACGAATCACGCGATCCAACCACTGCTGTGCCTGTTCGTAACGCGGGTAGCTTTTCTCTTCAGAACGGAAAGCCGGCGAATGATAGTAACGACGGCCGTTGATTACGCGCGCCGGGTGCTTGATATGCAGCATCTCGTGAAAAAGGATGTACTCGACAAACCACTCCGGCACGTCGGGCGAGTCCAACGTCTTGCTGATGGTAATAGTGTTGTGCGCGGCGTCGTGGTGACCGAGGATGCTGCGTGCCGGCCTTCGCGACCAGGTCAGAACCGGAGTCTGAATCTGACTCTCGAAGTGACGCCGGTTCAGTCGCGAGAACAATCGCTCGAGATCGTACACTCGCCCCCTCGAAGTTGAGATAACCTTGCGGCCGCGTTTCTTTCGGGCCAACTCTGACGCGCGCAACAACTCCGGACTAAAAGCATAAGATCGGTAGAGATGCTCTTGATCGCGCGGCGGCTTGCGCGAAAGCAGCCTTGCAACCAGCAGAAATGCGAGAGCCCGAATTACTTCGGGCGGCGCCCCGCGAAACAAATCTGAGATACGCACGAAGACTCGTCCAGCACGTACGCGGATAGAATGATGCAAACCCGCGTACGGATAGAATTTCACTTCAATGGTGGACAGGTCGGGTTGAAAGTGACGGCGACTGCCACCCAACTGGCGAAAGGCGTCGTGGAATACTCGTTTGAGATGGAGATCGGACTGAGCCATGTAGAACTGATCTGACTGGGCCATGTTATGGCCCAGCCGTTGGCCAGTCAAACAATGGCCGGAGGGCTCGATAACTACGGGGTTTGCCGCATCGAGGGCCGGGCCGCACGGGAATGGGTAAGCGTAAGTTTCAGTATTTCACCAGTTACCTCGAAAACAACCTTTCGTCACCGGTCCCGCCGGTCTGCGCGGGCGTTTGTGCATCCCCTGTGATATCCGGTATTTGCGGGAAATTTGCGGAATTCGCTATACTGGCGACGCTGGTGTAAAACAGTTCGATACTTCGCGTAATGACAAAAGCTCCAAATCCAATCAAGACCAAGCGTCCCAAGCCTGATTCCCGCCGGCAGGCGGTGCTCTCGACGGTTATCGAAGAGTATCTGGCGACAGGGGAAGCTGTGGGCTCGCATGCCATTTCCGGCAAGTTTGCTTATGCGTCCGGCTGGAGTTCCGCCACCGTTCGCAACGTCATGTCTGAGTTGGAAGAGCTTGGATTGCTGGAGCAACCACACACGTCTGCCGGCCGCATCCCCACCGATCAGGGCTATCGATACTATGTCGATCACCTGCTGGATTCGATGGAGTTGTCCCGGAATGATCTTAATGCGATCCGCAGTATCGGTCGTGGGACCGAAGCAATGGCGCGGCCCGACCGGCTCATGGAGCGGGCGTCCCACGTTCTTTCTGAGCTCTCAGAAAACGTCGGCATTGTGGTGTGGCCGTCTCTAGCTGAGAATCGCCTGAAGGAAATCAGCTTTATGAAGCTGCCGGAGAACCGGATCCTGGTGGTGCTGGTTTCTACTTCGAACATCGTCCAGGACAAGGTGATTAGGCTTGATGAAGAATTCAATCAGGACGAATTAAACCGGACGGCTCGTTACCTGAATTCCGAGTTTGCCGGCAAAAGCCTGGTTGCCATTCGCGCTGAGATCCTGGCACTGATTAAAGAAGAAAAAGCGCACTATGATTCCGTCGTGCGCAACGCGATCCTGCTTTGTGAGCGCAGCCTTCAGGACGAAGACCAGGGCACCGCTGAGGTCTTTCTGGACGGCGCGTCGAACATTGTGGGCAAGCCCGATTTTTCCAGCGCCGGAACCATCCGCGAGTTGATTCGCACGTTTGAAGAAAAGTCACGCCTGGTGAAGATTCTCAACGAATGTGTCGCCGGGGAAACGATGGCTGGCAATGTTAAAGTCCTGATTGGCCGCGAGAATTTTGCCTCTTCGATGCAGCACTGTGCCGTTATCACCACGTCGTACCAGGTCGGTGGGGACGCGTCGGGCACGCTGGGGGTTGTCGGACCCACGCGGATCGAGTACGCCCGTATGATGGCTGTGGTAAACTACCTTGGGCGTTTCATTGAAGCGCTGGTGAACGAAACGTCCCCTCCATTGACTGGCCGTTAGCCAGGAAATCCACGTGATGATTCGATCCAAAGATGGCAGATAAGAAACAGCAGCCGTCGAACAATATTCCAATTCGCTTCGTCGACTCCGAGGATATTGATGTGCTTGAAGACGACGCTCAAACGGAGCCCGCGGAAACGGAAGAAGACTATTCAGGCCGTTTTGGCAATGACCAGCCCGGAGACGTTCAGCGAGACGCAGACGCTTCACAGGCCGACTTTGCCGGTGGGCCTCAGCTGGCGGAATTGATTGCCTCGCGCGCTGAGCTCAAGCGATTGCAAACGGCCCTGGCTGAAGCACAGGATGCGCTCGCCCGGCGTCAGGCCGACTTTGAGAATTATCGCAAGCGAATCGAGCGCGAGCGGGGTGAAACACATAATCGAATTGTCGCTGATGTCGCGCGGAAACTGCTGCCGGTAATGGATAATTTGGGGCGCGCCCTCGATGCCGAGCGCACGGTCGAGACGCAGGAATCGAAAGAGTTTCGTCACTTTTTGCATGGCGTAGAACTGATCAGCAAACAACTTAATGAGGTGCTCGAATCTTTTGGCGTTAAGCCCATCGCGGCGGTCGGCGAGCCCTTCGATCCGCATTTTCATGAAGCGGTGGTTACCGAGCCATCGGACAAGTACGAGCCCGACACCGTGACTGAAGAAATCACACGTGGCTACCGCATCGGCGATCGACTGCTTCGGCCGGCGATGGTCAAGGTCGCTGCGCGCAGAGACTGAACCGGCCCACTCCAGGAAAATGGGAAAGATTATCGGAATCGATCTAGGCACGACTAATTGCTGCGTCGCAGTGTTGGAAGGCGGCACCGTGCAGATTGTCCCCAACAAAGAGGGCGGCCGCACCACGCCGAGCGTAGTCGGATTTACTGATAAAGGGGAGCGGTTGGTGGGTCAGATTGCAAAGCGGCAGGCGGTAACCAATGCGCTGAACACAGTCTATGCAGTTAAGCGATTAATCGGGCGCAAGTTCGACTCAGTCGAGGCCCAGCGCATGAGAGAATCGGCGCCTTTCGAAATCGTCGACTCGCAAAATGGCGATGCGCGCATTCGGGTCCAGGGTCGCGTTTATAGCCCGCCCGAGCTTTCGGGGATCCTGCTGCAACGGTTGAAAGCGGCCGCAGAAGATTTTCTCGGCGAATCTGTCGCCGACGCGATTATCACGGTTCCGGCTTACTTCGATGACACGCAACGCCAGGCGACCAAGGATGCAGGCAAGATTGCGGGCCTGAATGTCGAGCGAATTATCAACGAGCCGACGGCCGCCGCGTTAGCCTACGGCCTGGGGAAGTCGGAAACGGAAAAGATCGCGGTTTATGACCTTGGCGGCGGCACCTTCGATATTTCCATCCTGGAAATGAACAATGGCGTTTTTGAAGTCTTGTCAACTTCGGGTAACACGTACCTAGGTGGTGAAGATTTTGACGAGCGAATCATGAACTGGATGGCCGACCAGTTTCTGGACGACACCGGCATCGACCTGCGCAAAGACCGTCTCGCGCTGCAACGTCTTAAAGAGGCGGCGGAACGCGCGAAATGTGAGTTGTCTTCCGCGACCGAGACGGGTTTTAATCTGCCGTTTATTGCTGCCGACGCCTCGGGGCCGAAGCACCTCAACAAGAGTTTGACCAGGGACAAATTTGAAGAGCTGGTTGCCGACCTGGTGCGGCAAACGATCGAACCGTGCGAACGAGCGCTGGACGATGCCAAGCTCACAGCCGCGAACATCGATAAGGTGATTTTGGTGGGCGGCCAGACACGCTCGCCCCTGGTGGAACGCACCGTCATGGAAATCTTTGGCAAGAAGGCATCTGCCGAGATTAATCCCGACGAAGTCGTCGCCATGGGCGCGGCCATTCAGGGCGGAGTTTTGTCCGGGGAAGTGAAAGACATTGTCCTGCTCGACGTGCTGCCGCTCAGCCTGGGCCTGGAAACGCGTGGCGGCTTGTTCACAAGGATCATCGAGCGCAACTCGACCATTCCGCTGCGTAACAGTCTCACGTTTACGACGGTCGTCGATAACCAGTCATCAGTCGAGATCCATATTCTGCAGGGCGAGCGTGAGATCTCCAGCGGTAATCGTAGTTTGGGTAAGTTTGAGCTGGTGGGAATTCCGCCCGCCCCGCGCGGCGTCCCGCAGGTCGAGGTTTCTTTTGAGGTCGACGCCAACGGCATCGTTTCGGTGTCAGCCGTGGACAAGGCGACGGGACGCGAACATCAGATGCGCATCACGCCAACCTCCGGTCTGTCGCATGACGAAATCGATCGGATTATTGTCGACGCAGAAACATCTGCCGAAGCCGATCGCGATTTGCGCGATCGCATTGACTTGGAAACCAAGCTGAGCAGCCTGATCAAAAATACCCAGCGCGCGTTTCTCGAATTTGGTGGATTGCTTCCCAAGGACGCACAGGATAGTGGCGACGCTACCCTGAAAGAAGCGAAACAGGCGATCGGGTCGGAAAGTATCGGCGAGTTGCGCATGGCCCTGGACAGCATGGAGCGGTTGGCGCGGCAACTCACCGCCGCGATGATGAGTCAAAACCCGGAGAACGATACGAAGCCAGATTGAGTGAACTCACTCATTTCGTTAGAATGACGGAACGGTCAGTGGCTCGCCGTTAGAAGACGGTACTGCTGGCCGTTCGTGATACTGAGCATGGCTATTAACAAACGCGATTATTATGAAGTGCTGGGCGTCAATCGCGCGGCAACTGATCAGGAATTGAAAACGGCTTACCGGCGCCTCGCGCATCAATATCATCCTGACAAGAACCAGGCAGACCCGGAGGCTGAAGAGAAATTCAAGGAGGCGGCGGAAGCTTACGCCGTGCTTTCTAGTGTCGAGCAGCGGCAGCGCTATGATCACTTCGGGCACGCGGGCGTTTCCAGTAGCGCTGCGGGCGCTGCGTGGGGCGCGCCAGGCTTCGGCGGCATCGAGGACATCCTCGGTGACCTGTTTGGCTTCGGCGATGTGTTTAGCTCTACGGGCCGCGGCGGTTCGCGCCGTTCGGTTGCGCAACGCGGCGCCGACCTGCGTTACGATCTGGAAATAACCCTGGAACAGGCGGCCGCCGGCATGACCGCGCAATTGCGCATTCCCAAGCTCGAGACGTGCGAAACCTGCAACGGCTCAGGCGCGGCTGCCGGCACCAGGCCAGAGACTTGTCGCACTTGCCAGGGGGCGGGCCAGGTTCGCTTTCAGCAGGGGTTCTTTTCCGTCTCACGCACGTGCACGGCTTGTCGGGGTACGGGCCAGGTGATTACTTCACCCTGTGAAAGTTGCCGTGGCGCGGGCCGGGTTGAGCGTGAGAAATCTATCGAAGTGAAGATTCCCGCCGGCGTCGAAACCGGATCACGGCTCCGGCTACAGGCGGAAGGCGAGTCAGGCGTACAGGGAGGCCCTGCCGGTGACCTCTATGTAGTTATTCATGTTGCCGAGCACGAGGAATTTGAGCGGCAAGGCAATAATCTTTACGCGTCAGCCCCGATTAGTTTTGGCCAGGCAGCGTTGGGGGCCGAGATCAACGTCAAAACGTTGAATGGAGATCAGCCATTAAAAATTCCCGCCGGTACGCAAACGGGAACTGTTTTTCGCGTCCGTGGACAGGGAATGCCGGTGCTGGGAGGACGCGGTAAAGGCGATCTCTTTGTTTCGGTTTCGGTGATTACGCCGACCAGTCTGAACCGTGAGCAACGCAAACTTTTGGAGCAGTTGGCCAGGATCGAAACTCAGGACTTGGAAGATAAGCGACTGGTCGATAAGGTTCGCGACATCTTTGGCTAAGCGTCAGAACCGCGAGCGGTAGCGACCGGATCATCCAAGCTCGTGGAGAATTCAAACGCGTCCCGGATCCGGTCGCTACCGCTCGCGGTTCTGACGCGTCTCTACGGAAAGGCATAAACATGAAATCCCCCGCTGATTTTCTTCGCAAAGTTCTTCCACTCTCAATAATCATTCTGGCGGCTTCCTTTGTGGCCCAGGCGCAAGACGATTATGCTTCGATGAAGCCCTGGGAGTCGTATAACTTCGCCGGCACAAAGTTGACGACGAGCGATGTCGGCGAGCTGACGATCGATGACTTGAAGCTGGTGCGAGGCGTTGTCTTTGGCAAGCACGGCCGTGTCTTTAAGGACCCTGATATTCGCCGCTATCTGGAATCGCGGCCGTGGTACAAAGCCGAGGCAAACTTTTCCAACGCTTCGCTGAATGATACTGAGCGTCACAACCTAGACATCATTCGCATTGCTGAGGCGCAGCAACACGAAACAGTCCAGCCGGGCGATATGCGTCTGTATGTCGATCGCCCGTTAACGCGAAAGAAGTTGGGCGCCCACACCAACGCCGAATGGACAGTGCTGGCGTCGGAGATCGAAGCCATCCACGGCAAGCGCTTCGACGATCAGCTCTGGTTGCAGCAGTATTTCGACGAACGCTACTGGTACAAAGCCGCCGATCAATACAATCCTAAGGACCTGAACGTCACCGAGCGCAAGAACCTGCAACTCATCGATACCATGCGCCGGCAGCAGCGCCGCGTCGCGATCGCACCCGGCGACATCGAACTTTTCGAAAACAAGCTGATCAGCGAAAAGATGTTGCACGGCCTGAGCCTGCATGAGTTGCGTTTACTGCGAAACGAGATTTATGCGCGCCATGGCCGCATCTTCAAAACGCTTTGGATTCAGCAGTATTTCGGTTTTCAATCCTGGTACGATCCGAAGGAAGACTTCAAAGACGAAGAATTAACGGGTCCCGACAAGACGAATGTCGAGACAATCGTGGCCTACGAAAACAAGCTGCACGACTCGATCGGCACCAAACCGCTCACGCGAACTCTTTTGACCGGTCTTTTCCTCGAGGATGTGCGCAAAATGCGTGATGAGATTTACGCGCGCCATGGCAAAGTCTTCAAGGATCCGTGGACGCAGAAATATTTTGCAAGCTTTGACTGGTACAAAATCAACCCGAATTATAGTGACACGCAATTAAGCGCAGTTGAGAAAGGAAACATCGCGGTCATCGCAGCTTACGAGAAGAAAGCCGTAACTGCGATGAGCACGATAGAGGGTTGATAAGGCCAATTTTGGGTCCCGCGTGTCGGGACCGAGAAAAACAAAGCAGTAAGTACCACCTGCGGTAGCGGGTGGTTTTAGAAGAAAGAAGGCAGGACCATGGTTCTGCCTTCTTGATTGAGCACAGACTCTTTACGAGCGAACCTAAGGCATCGGCTTGGACAACACGCCGGCAATCATCTCGTTCAATCCGGCATCAGAGTTGTTGTGAACGTTTTTGTAGAGTGCTGTTAGTTGCGCCAGGATCTTAGTACGGGCTTCCTGCTGTTCAGGTTTAGTCATGAGAGCGACGGCGCGTGCATAGGCGTCGATGGCTTGGTCAATCAGAAGCGTGATGCGTTGCAGCATCGCGGTTTGCTCCGGCGATGATGGTTTTCCGCCAAACTTCTGGTTGTACTCGGTAGAAAGTTGGGCGAACTCGCCTTTCAGGATTGAAACTCCCAAACGATGGTAAGCCGCCGGGTCCGTGTGGTAAGGGCTGTCGGACTTCACCGCTTTCGTAAATGCGGCGGTCGCCTCAACCGGCTTTTCATCCTTCACGAAACTTCCCAGGGCAAAGTTCAGAAAGCCGCGGGCAATTTCCATGTTCTTAAAAGGATCCGCTTTTGAAACTTTCCCGGCTTCGAGGATCTGAATCGCTTTGCGCGCCGACTGTGCCGCTTCGGCATTGAGGTTCGTGTCGCCGCTGAGAAAGCTGTCATAACCAGCCTCAGTCATGATGGCGAAAGCGAAAAAGTATTCCGGGTCCGTCTTAACCATTGGCCGGGCGAGCTCAAACGTCTGCGCGTATTTCTTGCCGTTGTAAGCGGCGAACAAAGCGTCCTGATGCATCGCCCGTTCGTACTCAGTCACCCATTTGCGGACCTCTTTGGCTTCGGCGCTGTTGTCACCGCCCCAGCGCCGCAAATATTCCTTCGCCGTGGGATAGGCGTATCGCTGCTGCTCGGGGTTTGGATTCCTCTTGTAGTCGGTGAAGCGCGCATACAAAGCTTCCTTCTCATTGTCCATGTAACCCGAAGTCATAGTCGGGTTTTGGGGACTGATGGGCGGCGCGTTCGGATTGGCTGTCGTCGTCGTGACCGTCTGAGCCGAACTCGCCAACGCCATGCCAAGCGTCAAAGCGGCTGATCCAACAGTTGAGAGCAACAAGCGGTGCGAAGGGAGCAGGAAAGGTGTAAACATGGCTGCAATCATACAAACAAGTTAGTTAGGAAGGGAAGCTTTGGGAACGGCGAATAGTGTCTGAAATTGAAGTCTCTGCACAATCTCCGCGCGCTCGGCGTCTCGGCGTCTCGGCGGTGAGCATTTCTTTCTTATTCACCGCAGAGCCGCAAAGATCGCCGAGGCTGACGCAGAGAAACTGAAATTAGGAGACACCCAACCGCACTAAGCCAGCGCCTCAAGATGGTTGCGCACCTCGGCGGCCCGTCTTCGCAGCTCTCGCTCTGATTCGGTAAGGATCTTTTTGTCTCGAAAGACTTCCCGGCCCGCCACCATAGTTAGAATCACATCGCGGCCTGACGACGAAAAAATAAGCGCCTCGACCGGATGAGTTGCCGGCTGCTGGTGGGCGCCACTGAGATCTACGATCGCCAGGTCCGCTTGCAGGCCTGTTTTCAGTGCGCCGATCTCACCGTCAAGGCCAAGTGCCTTAGCGCCACCAAGGGTGGCGGCGAAGAGTGCGTCATTGGCACAGACGTTCGTGTCGCATTCCGGGCCGCTGTGCTTGCCAATGCGCGCCAGCAGGGTTGCGAACCGCGCTTCTTCGAGAATGTCACAGGTGTTGTTGCTCGCGACTGAGTCGCTGCCTAAACCCACCTTGATTCCATACTTGAGAAAGCGAGCAAATGGCGCACGCCCATGACCGAGCTTGGCATTCGACTTCGGACAGTGAGCGATGCCGGCGCCGCTCTTGCCGATCGTCTCGAGGTCATGGTCGTCGGCGTTGACGCAATGTGCCAGCAGAGGTTTTCCTGCCATGATGCCGACTTGCTTAAGATACTGGACTGTCGAACTACGCGGGGCTTGCCATTCGATACCACGTTTTCGCAGGCCCTCGGCGAATGCTCCCGTGCCCTCAGTGACGAATAAACGTTCAGCCTCTGACTCGGCTGCATGCATCATTAAGGGCAACTTTTCGTCGATGGCCCAACGGGCGATCATTTTCAGTTGCCGGGAACTAACGGTGTAAGGCGCGTGGGGTGAAACCCCTGCGATAACCAACTTGCTTTCGTGCTCGCGCATCTGCTCGAGCTGTTGGCGCAGCGTCGCAAAATTCTCTTCTGCCAGCGCGGGATCGGGACCGAATGATTCCTGGTAGACGATTCCGCGTAAGCCGACCTGTTTCAGTGCCTGCATGGATTGAGCTGCGGACGAACTTGAATCGGCCAGACAAGTAATGCCCGGCGCGCGCGGATTCGATCGCGCCGCAAGTTGCCGAGACCAGAAGATCTTCGTCCGTGATGGTCATGCGCGCGACCGTCAGCTTGCGCAGCCAGGCGAAGAAGTCGTTTTCTTCCGCCTCCAGAAATCCGCGCATCACAGTCAGCTCAAGATGCGAGTGCGCATTGACGAAACCCGGCAGGATGGCAGCCTCGCCAAAATCATGAACCGGCGCATCAGAAAACTTCGCGACGATTTCAGCGCGCGTCCCCACGCCGACAATTTTTGAATCCTCAATGGCGACTGCGCCTTCTTCGATCAGCGGAGTTGCGATTGGCAGGATCCAGCGGGCTGAGTAAATGGCGGGCATGTTTGATTAGGCAAAAACAACGTACCGCGGTGCTCATTAATACCGCAGCTGTAGCCCAGGTCTTCCGATTAAAGCTACTTACTCGCGACTTGTCGTCGAGCCCTGCACGTCGGTTCCAATGTCGTGCAGCAAAGTGATCAGCCGGCTGTTTTCCGCAAGCGAAGTGATAACGGCGAAGCGCAGCTCATGCCTGCCGTCCGGCGCATCGCGAACACTGAAGTCATCGAGCCGCAAACCTTCGTTCTCGAGCAGGGTGAACAAACGCGCGAGCGATTGAGATGGATCAGTGGTCTTGAAGATGTATTGGAAGAGGCGGCTGCGGCGAACAAAAGCCCGCTCAACTCGGCGCAACAGAACCAGCACGATCATGACTAACACCGTAGTCATGGCAGCCACCGTGAACATCCCTTCGCCAATCGTGACGCCCACCGCGCCGACCAGCAGAATTGTTGCGGCGGTTGTCAGGCCGCTAATCGAACCGCGCGATTGCAGAATCACGCCCGCGCCGATAAATCCGATGGCCGTAACCACCTGCGCAACCAGCCGCGCCGGATCAGTGTACGGTGCGCCGCCGCCAATGTGCCGCGAAACAACCATGAACAGAGTCGCGCCAACGCAGACCAGCACATTGGTGCGAAGCCCCGCAGGCTTGTGGCTCAGTTCCCGCTCGAATCCGATCGCGCCGCCGCAGACCACGGCCACCAGTAACTTAATGGCGATCAGGATTGTAGGCGAGTAACTCAAATGGATCCTTTACTGCGGCTTCGTATCTGGCTCAGCCGGCGATTACGAAAGGGCTGCTCTTGGCTGACTTGACGCGATGATAACGACCCAGAATCGAAGTCACGTAAGCACGTGTCGAAGCAATGTCGATACGCGCGATGAACTGTTGCTCGTTGAGCGGTTGTCCGCCGTTCTCTACACGGTTCCACTCTGCCGCGCGGCTGGGGCCGGCGTTGTAGGCCGCCAGCATGCGCGCCTCTCGTCCGGGTACGTCATGATAGTCCTCGCTGGCCTTGTGCAGATACCAGCAGGCAATCTGAATATTCTGCTCGGGATTGAGCAGCATGGCGTCCACTTCATTCGCGGCGCGTTGCTGCACGCTGGTGCCGGCATTAGCTGCGGCCCACTCGCGCGCCACGACGGGCGTCACTTGCATCAAGCCAATCTCGCCGTGGCTCCCTTTCTTCCAGGGGCTGAAGTAGGTTTCCTCGTACGCAATGCTCCAGACTAAATCCGGATCAACGTTATGGCGCAAGGCCTCACGGGCGATGACCGCGTCGTAGCGATGTATCCAATACTGATCCAGGAAGTAGAGTCCGCAGCCGAGGATGATCAGGGCAACGACGATGATGGCGAGTCGCTTCATTCAACGTAGGATAAGCTTCAGCTTGTCGGTATTCAGAGTGACAAACTGAAGTTTGTCGTACATGAGGACTCAGTTGGCGCGCGAAAAGTGTGACCAGAACTCGGTCGCCGACAGCGAGCGATCAACTCCTTCGTAACGCAGCCGCATCGCCTGATCATCGAGCACATGGCCCTGAAGCCAGACTTCGGCCGAGAGCGTTGCGCCGATTTCCAGCGCTCCGCCGGTTAAGGCGCGGGCGTTCACCAGAATTTCCAACTTCAATCCGGCGAGATCGAGATAGACCCAATAAAGCTCACTGCCCGACAGGGGATTGCGCAGCGGCTTAAAAGCGATTACCTGGCCTCGGAGGATCCAATCATTCTCGTGCGCGGCGCGCGACGGCACCGCCCGCTCCAGGGGCAGCCAGCGCGTGGGCATTTCGCGAGCGCAGACACGGGCGCGATACGCCAGGCCGCACAGGCCGACGTGCAACGCGGGAGCGCGAAACCCCGCGATGCCGACTTCGGTCAGATTCTGCAATTCAAAAAGCACCTCGATATCAGTGCCGTCGCAATAACCGTGAATTACCGCTTCGCCTTCTTCGTCGTATTCGGTGAGTGCCCAGGGCGTGATTCGCTGCATGTAGCGAGCGCGAAATCCGGGGCGGCAATTGGCATAAAAAACGTCACCCGTTTCTGATTCGTAGAGAACGGTCCAAACCTCGAGTCCATCTCCCAGCTTCCAACAGCGTCCGTGCAGGACTGCCCCGCGCCGCAGGATCTGGGTCGGTTCGCCCTGATTTTCAGCGCGTTCCGCGAGAAAATTAATAGCTTTCTCGCTGGGCACTTCCAATCCGATGGTTTCGAACGTAGCGTCCATAAAGCAATGCTATGAGAACGATCTGTCTCGTCGGTAAAGCTGAATACAAAGCGTTACGAGCCGGCGCGGCGGCGTTCACGAATTTCCTTCCCCTCGATTTCCACTTCGTCCGCGCGGGCGGCTCGTTTGACGAAGCCACGAATGTTTCGCTTCGGACCGTGCTGGGGCTGCACGCCGGCGCGAACCATTTCGGCGAACAAGTCGACGTCGTAATCCGCTTCGCGCGACATCGCTTCGCGAATCTTGTGCAGCACGGTCAGAAATTTTGGACGACGATACATCAGAAATAAGAGCCCAGATTAAGATTCACATTCAAGAGTCAGATTCAAGAGTCTCGATGCCTTCCGAAACCAGAAACTCAGGCGTCACAATCATCGGTACGAAAAATCCGGCAGCCGTATTAAACAATCGAATGCGTGCTTGCCTTCGCACATTCGCGAGATGACCGAAGTTCCATGTAACTAGATAATCGATTTTATGAAACGACGCAACCGCTACGTGCAATGCATCCGCGATGAACTTGCGATGAAAAATTCCGCGCGACACATAACCCTCCGCGAGAATTGCTGCTTCCTCGCTCAGCTCGACTTGCTCGAGTCCCCTCACCAATTTCAGATACGCGGATCGATGGGGCTCGGCCACGCGCTCCAACTCGCGCACCACCAGTGGCGAGATGACCGCGCGATATTCCGACAACTCATGTTCCCACCAGCGAATGGTGAGATCACGGCGAAACGGCTCGCCGTTGTCGAGGTAGGCGCCGATTACCGAGGTCTCGAGATAAGTGCTGGGCTTCATTGAAAGCTGTATTGCCGAACCGCGTCGGGAGGCACTGTTGTTTTTGGAGTTGCGTTGCCGTCGAGCGGCTCGAGCCGCACGACTCCTTTTTCGAAATCAAAGATGATTCGATAATGACGCAAAAAGTTTCCACCGAGAATTCCGCTTTGCAGGAAGCCGGCGGTTTCGTTCACCGGTTCCAAATCCAGAATAGCAGCTTCCACCTTTTCCCGGCTGAACGAGCCGAACGCAATTCTCGGCAGCGACGCCGTTCGGACATCCTCTGTTACTCCCGCGGCGCCATAGACACGCATTTTGGCTCGCTGAATGAACGGCTGGAGCTCGTCCATCGCCGCGGCGCGCTCAGACAGCACGCTCACGGTCGCGCCGGTATCGATGATGAAATTAAGGGGCTTGCGAAGGCCTTCGATCGCTACTTCACCGCTGAGAAATCCGCTCGAGGTGGTTCGCACCGGAACGTTGATTCCGGGAGGTGAAGCAGCCTCTACCGGATTCTTCGTTCCTTCGGTCGTAATGGTTTTGGGAGTCAGATTCTGCTGGCGCGACAACGTCATCAGGTGATTTCCGTAATCGACCGTCGTGCGCAAACGGCTGATGGCTGCGATGCCGAGATATCCATCGACCGGATTATTTTCGTCAAAGAAATGACGGATGTAGACGGGCACATTGGTCACGCGAACCTCACCGATATCGATTGCATCCAAATAGCCGTAAACGATCTCAAATCTGCCGCCGCCGCCGACTGCCCGGGCCAATCCGCCTCGCGCGACCGGTCTCAGCCCGAGCTTCCGGGCTGTTTCTTCGGACAGCACCGACATGCCCGAGCCCGTGTCCAGTACAAATCTGAGAAACTCTTTCGATCCGTTGATGCGAACCTTAAGCACCGGACGAAAGTCCGGGCTTTCGAAAGATATGCTCGTGCGACTCGCGCCCTCGAGGTTGTAGAGCGATCCCTGTTTTCCCAGGTAGCGCAGAAAGTCAATCAACCCGCGAATACGGTCCCGACGATCAGCGTCAGTGCGCGGGGCGATAACCAGAAAGCGCTCGTAAGCATCAGCCGCTTCTTTGTATTTTTCTGATCTGGCGGCGGCTTGCCCGAGATTGAAAACATAATCGGGTTCGTTGGGATCGATTTCTGCTGCGCGGCGCAGGCCCGCGACGCACGGCGCCATCCGATTTTCGAAGTAATCGACCATCGCCAGGCCGCCAATGGCAATCGCCTCGTTGTCGTTTAGGCTGAGCGCCGTTCGGAATTCTTCGACCGAGAGACGAAAGTCTCCGGAAGCCAGCACGGCAGCACCCAGCAGTGCGTGCGCGCGCGCGGACAATGGTTCAACCGCGATGACGCGCGCCGCATGATCGAACGAGTCCTGGATACGCCGCTGCTTTAACAGCGCGCGGCTGAGGCCCAGCCGGGCTTCAATGTTCCGCTCATCTTTGGCCAGCAGCTCACGATACAGTTGCTCGGCGCGCTCAAAGTCGCCCGAGCGCAACGCACGCTCGGCTTGATTGAGTATTTTCTTGTTGTCGACACCCGCGGCAAACGCAGAAGTGCAGGCCAGGCAAAGGCTGAGAGTCAGCAAAACCAAAGCTCGGGGAAGTAAAGTCACTGATTTAGTTTTCATTGCTGGTCCTATTTGAGAACTTCGCCTGTCTTCATAGACCAGAGCAGCAGGTCGAGTTCGTCAAAATTTATCCGCGTGTCCGCCGCGAATTGGCGCATCGAATTCTCCGTCTGCAAGTAGCGGCCGCGCGTGGTTGGCGGTTTCGGCGATTCGATAACGCCGAGCTCGAAAAGGCACCGAACGATGTGCTTGTCCAGGATGCCGTATCCTTTGAAGCCGATATTGCGTAAAAAGTGGCTTGCCTCTTTGTAACCGAGTCCTTTTACGCGCGGCTCCGTCGCCAACCAATCCCGCCGCTCGAACGGATCGCGAAACCCGGAGAGCCGCTCGCGCAAGCGCATCGAAATCGAGGCTTGCAGGTAGTCACGGGTGACCACGATATATTCCGGACGCGCATTGGGAAACCGGTGGGCGCCCGCCGCCACCAGCGCCTTCGTCATTTCGTGCCTCTCCCCGTTTTGCAACAGGGGCCGCAGAGCTTCCACCGAACGCATTCCCATTTTCGCCGAGGCGCCGGCGGTGAAGATGCAATAAACCATCTCTTCCCACAGGCGTTCGTCAGAAGCGGTTTGCCAGACGCGGCGAAACTCGCGCAGCCGCGCACGAATTTCTTTCTGTCGCGCCAGGTAGTGATCGCGTATGCGATCGATGGTTACGGGTTCGCGATTCGCACTCACAAATTTTCAACGAAAGAATTCTAGGTGCGCGCTTGCGAGACTGTCAACGAAGTTACGGCCCGGCGATCATCGCGACCGAGCATGTACATCTTGGCGCAAGCAGCTTGCATCAAACCTCTTCGCCGGGGCAAAAGTCCGGCTCAGGCTTTTCGTGCTATGATTTGCCGCCGGTGTTGCTGAGCAATGGATCGATTATTTAACAAAACGCTACTGGCTCTGGCGATGGTCGTTCTTGCGGCTGCTTTAGCGCAGGCGCAACCGGCGGCGGTTTCGTCACCGGCTGAGAAAACTCAGCCACAGCAATCCACTTCGCCCGATTCAAGTTACCTTCCCGCCGCAGTTTCCCCCTCGCTTTCGCAGCCTGCCTATCTCACGCCGATTGCCGGATACCAGGGAGTGCTCGCTGAAACTGTGGACGGCGGCATGCTCGCGGCGCAGGCAATTGACTCGAAGTTCAACCCTGCCTCAGCGGTGAAGTTGGCGACGGCTCTGGTCGCACTCCAGGCATACGGCCCACAACATCGTTTCCTGACGGGCGTATGGACCAACGGTACGATCGACAAGGCTACGGGAACGCTGAATGGCGATCTCGTTATTAGCGGCCGCGACCCTTCCTTCCACTACGAGCATGGAGTAATGCTCGCCCGCGAGCTGAACGACCTCGGCATTCGCACCGTGACCGGCAACGTAATTGTCGCTCCCGGATTCACCATGAACTTCGATTGGTCGCCGAGACGTTCCGGAGAAGAACTGGTCGCTACACTGGATGCCGCGCGCCGTTCGGGCGCGGCGACCCGCGCGTGGCTGGATGAACGCCTGCTGATTGGCGACAAGGTCAGCTTGAGCACAGTTCCGAGCGTCGTAATCGCAGGCGAAGTTCAGGTCAACTCAGCGCCTCCGGGCGCCACACCATTGCTGACGCATAAATCCAGCAAGCTGGTTGACGTGCTGAAGGCGTTGCTCTGCTATTCAAACAATTTCATGGCAGCACGAATCGGCGAGAGTTTGGGTGGGCCGGAAGGCGTCACCGCGACGGTGATCAAGAAGCTGGACATTCCTCCCGACGAGATTTTTCTTTCCTCGACCAGCGGCCTCGGCGTGAATCGAGTGACGCCGCGAGCCATGATGAAGATACTGCGCGGCCTGCGAACTGAATTGGGAAAGAACAATCTGGCCCTCTCAGCTATTCTGCCGGTTGCCGGAGTCGATCCGGGCACGCTCGAAGATCGATATACTGATCTTCCCCATCGAGGCAGCGTCGTTGCCAAGACGGGAACCTTGGTCCGCACCGATGGCGGCGCCAGCTCGCTCGTTGGTCAGATGAGGACAAAGAGCGGCCGCATCGTTCTCTTCGTGATTATGAATCAGAGCGGCAACGTGGGCCGGTTCAGAGAGAATCAGGATCTGATCGTCTCCGCAATTCAAAATGCCCTCGGTGGTCCCGCGCCCTTCGACTATCGCCCCGTGCAATTGTCTTTGCGGCTGGCCGGCACCGACTATGAAGCTGCGAAGGCGCGTGGCGAGGTCGAGCCCAAGGAAGAGCAGTAGCCGCGCACGGTAGTCCACCCGCCGGGCGCGGTCAGGCTGAAACGATTAATATCCATGGTTCTGTCAGTATGAACGCCTTAAGCACGCCAGGCGACAGGTCGCGTCAACCAGCTCAAATTTCCTCATATTTCTGACCAACATTATCGCTCCGGCAGCGGACTAGTTGGCATACCCTTTGCCAACTAGACGGCGGGCGTTTGTGCCCCTCGTCATCATGCTGATTCCAAAAGTTACCGACAAGCAAAAGAGATCTCTCAACAGTCAGATTGGCACGGACCGGATATGGGAGGGAACCCTCGATTCGCTGACTGACGCTGTTTACGTTTTTGGCCCTGACAAGCGCCTGAAGAAAATTAATCGCGCCGGAGAAACGCTTGAGCGCGCCAGCCGCTCGTTTCTGGAAGGTCGCCCCTGCTGCGACATGCTTTGGCGGCTGGACGGTGCGACGTGCATGGTCGATCGAGCGATGAGCAATGGTGGTGAAATCGAAGTAGAACTCGACGCCAAGAACAAAGCCCGCCGTCCATTGCAGGTGCGGGTAGTGCCGCAAAAAACCGAAGCGGACGCGTTGACCGGGTGTGTCGTGATCGCGCGCGACATCTCCGAATTGCGCCAAGCGGAAGAAGAGGGCACTAAGAACCGCGCGTTTCTCGCCAGCCTTGCTGATCTCGCCCCCGATGAAATCTATACGCTGAATCCGGCCGCGCGATTCACCTGGATGAATCAACGCGCAGAATTGGACAGCGGTTTGACGCGATCAGTTCTTCTGGGTCAGGAATTCGGGATGATTGTCGCGGCCGAAACGAAAGAAGATGCCGGCGCAGCGATCAGGCACAGTTTGAAAACCGGAGAGCAGAAGCAGTTTGAGTTGCGCACGATTTGTGCCGACGGTCACGTGCGCTGCATGGAAGCACGGACGTCTCCGCTGTGGAATGACGGAAATATCACCGGCGTGATGGTGTTCATGAGCGACATCACTGAGCGGAAATTGGCCCAGGCTCGAGCAGCGAGATCGGACAAGCTGCGGGCGCTAGGCGAACTGGCTGCTGGGGTCGCGCATAATCTCAACAATTCGCTGACCGTGATCCAGGGACGCGCGCAGCTGCTCGCCATGCGCGGCGCGGCTGATGAAGGCCAGAAGAAAAGTCTGGATTTGATCACCCAGGCGGTTAATGATTGTTCGCAGACCCTGCGCCGGCTGCTCGATTTCTCGCGTCGCAATTCCAGCCGCAACACCGGCCCTGTCGATCTCAGCGAACTCATCACGTCCAGCGTGGAGATCGCGCGTCCCAAATGGCAAACGGCTTCAGCCCCCAGGACCGGAACCATTGAGGCGGTAGTTGATGCTCCTCGGCCGGTAATGGTTCTTGGCGATTCATCCGAGTTACGGGAGGTTGTGCTCAACTTCATTTTCAACGCCGTCGACGCAATGCCGAAGGGCGGCACGATCAAGGTTGGTGCGTCCTCAGAAGCGGGCGCCGGAAAATTCTGGGTCGCGGATACGGGCGGAGGCATGACGCAGGAGATTATTGCCCGCATCTTTGAACCGTTCTACTCGACGAAAGGCGAGAACGGTACGGGCTTGGGATTGTCGGCGTCGCACGCCATCATTGAAAGTCACGGCGGAGACATCAACGTAATCAGTGAACCGGGTAAGGGGAGCCGCTTTGAAGTGATACTGCCGCTGCACGAACGCAAGTCTGCGGCGCCAGAGTTAGCGCCGGCGGTGCGAAAATCCGAAACCAAATCAGCCCGCGTGCTGGTCGTCGAAGATGAAGAGCGCATACGCGTCCTTTTGAATCAGGCTTTTCGCGTCGAGGGTCACGACGTTACGGAAGCTGCCACCGGCGCCGAGGCGCTCAAACGTCTCGACGACGGCACTTTTGATCTGATGGTTTGCGATCTTGGACTGCCTGAATTGAGCGGTCTGCACGTTGCCCGTTGGGTAAAAGAGTTTCGGCCGAATTTACCCGTCATCATTGCCACTGGTTTCGCTGAGATGATTACCGAAGAGGATTACCACAAGGCTCGGATCGACGATGTGATCCGCAAGCCCTACGCGGTTACTGATGTATTGAGACGCGCCAGCGCCGTGCTCGCTCAGGCCGCCGCCCAACGCGAAAGCATTACCGTCTAACGCAAACTTTGGTTTGCGCGCGGGCTAACTGCTTGCGTTACCCTCCACTAAACTTCAGCTTGACACTCTTCGCGGCGCAGTAAATGATGCAGTTGCGCGACGCTCGCGCGCCGCCTGCCCGCAAGCTACCGCAGGCGGTCATGACTTCATGCCTGACGTTCTGCTAGTAGAAGATAAAGAAAGCCTGCGCCGCGTGCTGCGTTTGACTCTCGAGCGGGCAGGCTACTCTGTCACCGAAGCCGCCGATGCGCGCGAAGCAATCAACGAAATTGGCAGGGTTCCTCACAAGATTGTCTTAACTGATCTGCGCATGCCGAACGGATCGGGACTCGACGTACTGCGCGCCGCGCGCGCGGCTGACGGCGCGGTGCCGGTGATTGTGATGACCGCTTACGGCTCGATCGATGAGGCGGTGCAGGCGATGAAGGACGGCGCCCACGACTTTCTGCAAAAGCCCGTAGATTCGAATCATCTGCTGCTGCTGGTTGAGCGATCCCTGGAGCAGTCGCGGCTGCGCACTGAAAACATTCTGCTGCGTGAGGAGTGGTCAAAGCGTTACGGTTTTCCGCGCATCCTCGGTGAATCGGCAGCAATTAAGCGCGCCGTGGCTGAGACGCAGCGAGTGGCGCAAACTGAAGCTACGGTTCTGTTGTTGGGCGAATCGGGAACCGGCAAAGAGCTTTTCGCGCGCGCGGTTCATCATCTTTCCAATCGTCGTGACCAACCGTTCGTCGCCATCAACTGCGCCGCAATCCCCGAGACACTGATCGAAAACGAGTTGTTTGGCCACGAGCGCGGCGCGTTCACCGGGGCCGGTAATCGACAGCTGGGAAAGTTCGAACTGGCGTCTGGCGGCACGCTGTTTCTGGATGAGATTGGCGAGTTGCCGCTGGCGGTGCAGGGAAAATTGCTGCGCGCAATCGAAGAAAAATCGATCGATCGCATCGGCGGCCGCGGGCCGATTCCGGTTGACCTGCGCGTGGTTGCCGCTACAAACAAAGATCTTCGCGGCGCAGTCGATGCCGGCGAGTTTCGCGGTGACCTGTTTTTCCGGCTGGCGGTGTTTCCGATTGAAATTCCGCCGTTGCGTGATCGCGACGACGACGTGATCCTTTTGGCTCGTCACTTCGCCGCGGAACTTGGAAAAGAGTTGCGGGGCCGCGAAGCTACGCTGAGCGAATCCAGCCTGCGGGCGCTGCGAGCTCATCGTTGGCCGGGAAATGTTCGCGAACTGGAAAACGCGATTGAGCGCGCGTGCATCCTTGCCGACACACCGGAACTTCAGCCTGCTGATTTAGGGTTCACTGAAGACCAGGCGCGTGATCCAAAAGCGTTTGGCTTTGATCTCTCAGGTAGCCTGAGCGAGGTGGCTGAGCGCGCGGTGCGGATTGTCGAGCGAAAAAAGATCGCCGACGCGCTGGTTCAAAGCGAAGGCAACAAAACGCGCGCCGCCGAAGCGCTGGGCGTCAGTTACAAGACACTGTTGACGAAGATCAAGGAATACAATCTATGAGACAGGGGCAGGGAGACGCCATCGCGTCAAGTTGTGCCTCTGAGCCCAGACCTTGACCGGCCCTAACGGCTAAAAATATCGAGGAACTTTCGAAAACGGCTGCGCCTATGAATCTCGGGACCGGGTAACCCGCCGGACTGGTTCATTACAAGTCGGCGGTGAGCACTTTCCGCCATTCTGCGAATTGACTCATCGATTGCCTGTGACGAAACACCTGCCGGGCGATTGCTCGGCTTGAGGTGCGACTGGAGGGAGCCGCCGTCAATCTTGTTTTGGCGATTTGCTGAGTCCGTCATACAACCTGCCTTTCTGTAGGTTCGCTGATTACAACATAAACTGTCAACCGCGAACGGGGTTCCAAATAGTAATCAAATTGACCCGATAGGCCCATTTTGTCGCATATTTTCTCTCATTCATGACAAACCGCAGCGTAGCTATCTCAACCAGAGCAACAGACCAACTATAGATGCGAGTAAACTCAAAATGCCGACGGTGAAAGAAACCCACGGCAAGGCGATGGTGAAATTTGGGATATCATGAGCCCGCATTGAAATCTGAAAACGACCCCCATACCTTTCCGGGATAACGTTGCGACTCCCTGCTTTCCATTGGTAGCACGTATCAATCTTTCCGGTTTTATCGCGGAGTTCGTTCTTTCCCGGTCCGCATGCTGCGATGTCGCCGCTGGCGTTTATGTCATCAATATGGCGATAATTTGGGGCGAATACGTTGAGTCGCCAATCCTCAACGGAGGTCCGCGTTCCGTTGGCCTCCATCGCGTACAATAGATTCTGTTGCAGGCCATGAAGTTCCATCCGCGAGTACTTGTGCGCTTCGGTCGATCCTCCGATCCTGCCCGCCACGTTGAGAGCGCTAATGATTCGATACCTCATGTCAATTGGGCCCGTGATTTCAAAAACGTCGAGTAGTACTCCGCCATGCTTTTTCAGAAAACGTTCAAACCGCGGCATCTTGTTTTGGCGATTTATTCCGCTCCATGCCCGAAATCGCACCCAACGAGCAACAGCGGGATCGATCGGTACATTGAAATGCACGGTCCACACAGACCAACCCAGCTCAGACATAATGCGCCACTGATCCGTGGTTAATTTATGGTCGTCCGCGACCTCGAACGGCGTCAGTCGATGATGCCCGCTAATGACCCCGCGGTAAGTCAACTGTTCCAGGACATTAGTAGGATCGGGTGACTCTATCGTGAGCGTGTCAAAACCACGATTCGGGTCTAGGGTGAGATGCGTTTCTTCGGTTTGATAGAATCGGTTATATGGAGATTCCCTTTCAAGCCAAGTTTCCGTGATGTCTTGAAAGTATGGCGACGCATTAGAGCCGTCAATTGGTACCGGATGAGGGTACACAACATGAATTCTCTTCAGAGCTGACTTTGATTCGTTACTCAGAAGTAAATCGAATACTGCCTCGGAACCGCCATCCAGGAGGTTTACTGATTCTGCGGCAAAGGTGATTGCTAATGCGTTTTCAGGAGCAAACAGATATAGACACATAGGGTTGTGAGTTAACCTGATCGTTCTACCCGAATTCCTTGATTTACTAGTAGCTCGCGAAAGGAAGAAAACGAGCTATGAGACTTAGCTAGCGCCAGCAAGAATACTTTAAACGATTCAAAATATCCAGTATTCTCAGCAAATGCGCGGCAAAGATTACACTACCCTTGAGGAGTTACAAGCTGTCTAAACCTGAACCCAAGTCCCCATCAAATGGAAACGTGTCGCCTAGCCGTCGCCAGAACGCTGCCGAGATCGCCGGTGAGACTGTCGAAGTTATCGGCGAGAGCACGGGCCGTTTCCCCAGCGTCGCGCAGCAACGCGGAGATGATGGCACAGGCAAGCACGCCTTCATGGTCGGCGCCGGCATTCTGATCAGCCGCATCATCGGTGTAGTTCGTCAACGTGTTTTTGCTTACTACTTCGGGAAGTCTGCCGCAGCAGACGCATTCAATGCTGCCTTCCGGATTCCTAACTTTCTGCAAAATGTCTTTGGCGAGGGAGCGTTATCCGCTTCCTTCATACCGGTCTATGCAAACCTGCTGGCGCGCGGCGACGAAAAAGAAGCGTCCCGAGTTGCGAATGCGATTGTCACGATCCTCGCTCTGACGATTTCGATTATCGTGCTCGCCGGCGTCCTCGGCGCACCCTATCTCACTTGGATCATCGCGTTTGGTTTCGAAGGCGAGCGCAGAGAGTTAGTCATCCGCCTCGTGAAGATTTTCTTTCCCGGCGCCGGCTTGCTCGTTCTTTCTGCCTGGTGCCTGGGCGTGCTGAACAGCCATCGCAGGTTTTTTCTGTCGTACACGGCGCCGGTCGTCTGGAATCTCGCCATCATCGTTTCGCTGATTGCCTTTGGCCGGCACGGACATTTGGATGAAGTGCAGCTGGGGCAATTTCAGTTTCATCTGGCCGAGCTGGTTGCCTGGGGCTCAGTCGTCGGTAGTGCTTTGCAGTTCGGAGTCCAGCTTCCGACGGTGATCAGGTTGATGCACGAGTTGCGGCCGGTGTTCGACTTGTTGAGCGCCAACGTGCGTGAGGTGATCCGAAACTTCTTCCCCGTTTTCATGAGCCGGGGGGTGGTTCAAATCAGCGCTTTCATCGATGTCGCGCTCGCTAGCTTGTTGCCCACCGGCGCCGTCGCTGCGATCACTTATGCGCAAAGTCTATACACCTTGCCAGTCAGTCTATTTGGAATGTCGGTGTCGGCGGCTGAACTGCCTGCCATGTCGAGCACGTTGGGGACAACAGAGGAGGTTGCGTCACATCTCCGTAAGCGGCTTGAGGATGGGCTTCAACGGATCGCGTTTTATATTGTGCCGTCGGCGATGGCCATGTTGGCGCTCGGCGATGTCATAACTGCGGTGCTTTACCAAACGGGGGAATTCAAACATGACGCGACAACTTACGTGTGGGGAATTCTTGCGGGTTCGACGATCGGATTGCTCGCGTCAACTCTTGGCCGGCTATACGCTTCGACATATTACGCTTTGCACGATACGCGAACGCCGCTGCGATTTGCGATTGTGCGGGTTAGCCTGACTGCTTTGCTCGGATACATTTTCGCAATTCCCTTGCCGCCTCTTATCGGGCTTGATCCGAAATGGGGTGCGGCCGGATTGACGGCTTCGGCGGGCATCGCGGGATGGATCGAGTTCGCGTTGCTACGCAGGTCGCTTAATCGTCGTATTGGTAGAACCGGTTTACCTGCGTCACTCGTCCTGAAGCTTTGGTTGGGAGCTTTGGTCGGGGCCGGGCTGGCTTGGGGAATAAAGTTAGTAATTCCACCCTCGCATCCGGTCGTCATCGCCGGATTGGTGTTGATTCCCTATGGCCTTTGCTATTTCGCAGTCACGGCGGTCTTGAGAGTTTCGGAGTCAAAGGCCGTGGTAGGACGGGGCCTGCGGATGTTAGGAATCGGTAAGCGAAGTAAGTAAGAGCCAGTTCGAATTTCATTCACCTGCTATTCACTTGGTTCGTCTTGCGATGAGGAGCAGTGTTAACACCCGCCCCAAATTGTTTACGCGTTCAAAGTTCCTGACAGCGGCCCCACGTCGATTTGATAACGGTCGATTTTGAGATAGAGGCCGCGCCGCGTCAGGCCCAGCTCGCGCGCGGCGCGCGAAATATTTCCTTTATGCCGCCGCAGTGAATCTGTGATCATGCGCTTTTCTACTTTCTCAAGCGCATCAGCCAACGTCACATTCTCTAACTGAACTAGCTCGGATCGTGCTCCCGGCGTTGCCGTGAAAGGCGTGACCGTGGCGGGCGGCGCGGTGGGCACACCCATTTGTCGCAACTCAGGTGACAAATGCTCAGGCGTGATCAATGTTCCGTTTTCGGCCCGTGCGACGACGCGTTGAATCTCGTTGCAGAGTTGACGCACGTTGCCCGGCCATTCGGCCACCATCAGAAGATCCACAGCCTGCGGTGTGATGCGAATGTCGTGGCGTCCGAACTTGGCGGAATAATGGTTCACGTAATAGTTCACGATCGACGGCACCTCGGAACGGCGTTCGCGCAAAGGCGGCACGCGCAAGCGAATAACATTCAGGCGATAGTAAAGGTCCTCGCGAAACTTTCCTTGCGTAACTAACTCTTCCAATGCCGTGTTGGTCGCCGCAATGATTCGCACATCGATCTTCGTCGGTTGCTGCTCGCCCAGCGGCTGAATTTCTCCCTCTTGCAAAAAGCGCAAAAGTTTCGGTTGAACATCGAGTGGCAGGTCACCGACTTCGTCGATGAACAGTGTGCCGCCCGCAGCCGAACGAATCACACCCGGAGAATCCGCAACAGCTCCGGTAAAGGCGCCCCGGCGATGGCCGAACAGGTAGCTCTCGGAAAGTTCTTTGGGCACCGCGGTGCAGTTGAATGGAACAAAGATCTTGTCACGTCGCGACGAGAGGGCGTGGATGGCGCGGGCCACCAACTCTTTTCCAGTTCCCGACTCGCCCGTGACCAGCACCGTCACGTCTGATGATCTGATCTTATGAACTTCTTCAACCAGACGGGTCATGGCCGGACTCGAATGAATGAAGCCGGGCATAAGTCCTGCGCCGGCGGCGCCAACCTGAAGCTCCGCACTTTGATCTGTCGTCGCTCGAGTGCGTAGCGCGCACACGTCCATGCCGAGTTCGACCACGCGCAGGAGCGGATCCAGCGGTAAACCTCCGGCCAGTTGGGCGGCTGAACGAGGCGAGACGAGTAGCGTCGCCGGAAGGGAATTTGTCGACTTCAAAGTGATCAGTTGCGCGTCGTGCTTACCGGCAAAAAGCTCGCGGCCGGCATGATCTTCGATAGCGGCAATCTCGTTGATGATTGCCGTAGCTTCCGTGTCGTCATAGCCGTGGGCCACGATCATCCGATACTGTTGTTCTTCATCGGGTTCGATTACCATGACCCGCTTCGCGGCTGTTTCCTGGCGAATCACCGCGGCCAGCTCTCGCAGAAGCAACGCGCGCGACGCTACCGCTTCAGCCAGACGTAACGTGATCAACTGAACGGCGGCCTCACGCTGCCGCTCTTGCTGCGGCTGGGTCTGATCGTAATCGCGCAACGCGGCTTCGGCGCGTTCAAGATCAAGCCGGGCTCCCAGCTCGCGAAAAATGTTCACCGCCCGAGTCAAATGTTCCGCGGCCAGCTCAGGCTGCGCTGCTGAATGCGCGCGACCCAGGTCGAAATGCGCGCGCCCGCCGTGATAGCGATCACCGACCAGATCGAAAATTGAAGCGCATCGGCCAAAATGCTGAGTTGCCAGGGCGGGATTCGACCGCCGCATGGCCAGAAGGCCAAGCAGCCGCTGTGCTTCTCCGGCGAGTCCCATGTCGGCGGCTGAATCCGCCGTGTGCTCAACCACGGGTGAAAGTTCTATCTCGCATTTTTCCAGGTCACCCGCGTGCAAAGCAGTTTCGGCCAGAAGGAGTTGCAATTCATAAATTGCCTGACGGTCGCCGATGCGCTCGGCTATCTCGCGAGCCTGTTTAGCCGTCGTGACTGCCGCTTCATTTTCATTCATCATCAGCCGGCATCGCGCGAGTGTCCGTAGCGCCTGGCAGGCGTACCATTTGTTGCCGTGCTCGGTCGCCATGGTGACGGCCCGTTCAAGGTAGTCAGCAGCTTGTTCCAGGTCCCCTCGGAGCAGGCACAGATCCCCAAGTGAATCGAGGATCATCGGGATCTCTTTCGCGTTCTCGTCGGATTCAGAGGCGATCGATAACGCTCGATCCAGTGCTTCCTGCGCAGCGTCCCATTGCCCGAGCAAGATCAAATTGATCCCGAGGTTGTTGTAACCGATCGCGGCCAGTGTCTTGTGTTCGGTCCGTTCGTAATACTTGATGGCCTTTTGCAGGTAATCGACACCTTCGCGTGGCCGTTTCATGAAAAAGCAGACGCCGGCCATATTCGAATAGATTTTTCCCAGTAGAAATGTCGCTGGATGATCCCCGATTAGCTTCAAAGCCTGACCGAGGTTTTGCAGCGCCGACTCGTGTTCACCCTCGTGTTTGTCGGCCACGGCCATGCCGAAGTATGCCTCTGCCAATCCGCGCCAGTCGCCGCTTTGCCTAAAGCACTCGAGGGCCCTTTGCGAGTTATCTCGCGCAATCGGATATTCGTTAATGCTGCGATAGACGCGGGCGAGCGCCGCGTAAATCGCACCGGCGGTGGCATCATTCTCGTCCGGTAATTCGCGCAGCGCTGTTTGCAGCAGGGCAATGGCTCGCGGGTGATCGCCGCAGTAGTTGTACGCAATGCTAATCTGCACCCGAAGTCTCAGGGCCTGATCGGGGGGTAGTTTGGCGCGCGCCTCCGCAGCTTCGTACATGACGATGGCTTGCAGCGACTCACGATGTTGGCCGTTCATCTCCAACGCCGACGAGAGTTTCCAACGAGCCCGCGCCAGAGTAACCGGCTCATTTTGCGCAGATGAGATAAGCGTCGTCAGACGGTTCTGTGCCTCGCGAGACTGTCCCTTGTCCAGTAGCAGAGCAATCTCCGCCAATTCGACGTCATGTGTTTGAGATGGGCGCTTGATGCCGCGCGAGCGCAGGCGAACACGGGCGCGCGCGAGGTCGACTACGGAGTCGTCAGAAGAGTTGCTTTTATCGGCCAAACGGCGGTCTCCCGAGACTGGGAAATGGTTACGAATCGGCGATCCAAACTCTGCCCTGAAATCTATTTAAATGTCGAATTCGCCTAAGTCTTCATCCCGCGCCAAGAGCGAAGAGGATCTCCGGCGCAGATTCCCGTTCAGAGCCACGAAGGTATCACAGCTCGAAGCGCAACGTCGATCAAGTATTGAGTCGAGTGGGAGAGTGTCCCCGCAAGGCGCGGGAAAAGAAAAGAGCGGTCATTCAATGAAGAATGACCGCTCATCAATTGTCGCCAATGGGGCGACATCAAAGTTAGATGTCTAACTATTCAAGCACCATGCAGCTGGTGTGGTCTCCGCCGTATGAGTCAGCGGTCAGCACGCCGTCGGCTGTCAACACACCGTCTGCAGTCAACACGCCGTCCGCTGTCAACACGCCGTCGGCCGTTAACACGCCGTCCGCTGTCAACACGCCGTCGGCCGTTAACACCCCGTCGGCTGTGAGGACGCCGTCGCCAATTAGCACGCCACTGCTCATCAGCACCGTGCCGTCGCTCATTGTGATGCCGTTACTCACCATGATGTTATCGCTGATGAGTACACCTCTTGTGAGAGATTTCGCATCGCAGATCAGGACGCCATCGCTAATCAGCACTCCGTCGCTAATCAAAACGCCCATACTATAGACGCCCTGGTACTTGGTGATCAGGTCCGAACCATGCGCCCAGTCGTAGTTGAAAAGCACTCCCTGAGTCCAGGGAAATGTTTGTCCGGCAATCGTTGTCTGGACTAATGGCGCCGGTCCGGTCAGCAACGGAGAACCTACTTTCGTCAAAGGCGATAAGTCACTTCGGACGAGTTTGGCCAAGCGCACCGCGCCTTCAATATTTAGTTCTCCCGCTCCCTGCTCGAACATGTTAAAGCCGTTTAGTGATTGCGCTGTGTACATCATGATCATTTTGACCATGTTCGGGGTCAGGCGTGGGTTCGCTTCCAACAGGATAGCGACGGCGCCCGCCACGATTGGCGCAGAAACGGACGTGCCGCTCAGGCGCATATTACCTTTGCCGTTGTTCCCGGCCTTGCCGCATTGCGAGACACAGAGTTCAGGATTTTCGTTTTCGAGGCCGTTGTCCGGCGAGGCAGCGCCGATGATCTTGTTGCCAGGAGCAACCAGATCCGGCTTGATTAAATTGTCATAGTGCTTAACACCAGCCAGGTCTCTCCAGTAACTGCGAGTCGGGCCACGCGAGCTGAAACTGGTCACGACGTCGTCACTGCGGAAATTGGTCCCAAAGGTGTTGCTGGCGCCCACCGTAATAGCCGAGGGTTCATTTCCGGGCGAGTGAATGCGGCCGAATACCTTCGGGTGCGAGACATCTTTGCCGTCGTTGCCCGCGGCTGCGACCACGATGATTCCCGCATCGACCAAACGACGAACCGCACGACACACGGCGTCATTACGGTAAGAGTCGACGGCGGCCAGGCCCAGACTGATATTCACAACTCGGATGTTGTAGGCCACACGCTTAATGAGCACTGCATCAAGAGCGCGCAACAAAGCTGATGTCGTTCCGCGCCCTTGAGAGTTCAGCACGCGGAAATTGATCAGGTTGGCACCCGGGGCGACACCACCGTAAGAACCTCGCTTCGCGGCAATCATTGAAGCAACAAAAGTCCCGTGGCCGTAGGGATCTTCCGTGGTGCCCTCGCCAGTGAAGTCTGTGCTGAGGACGATTCGGCCGACGAGAGATTTGTGCTTGGTCGAAATACCGGAATCGAGAATGGCGACGCCGATCGAGCTACCGTCGAGGGTTGCGTTGCCGGTTTGAGCCAACATCGCATTGTCACCGGTAGTTTCTTCCACATGGCCAAGGCCGGTGACTTCCCGGTCGAGTGAGAGGTAGTTTGCACCAGCGGCATTAGCTAATTTATCAATCGCGTCCGTCGGTACGTCGACTGCCAATGCGCCAAACCGCGGCAATTGGGCGTTAATCGTGGCGCCATATTGCGACAAAAGTGCTCGCAGAGTAGCGGCGTTCGCATTGTCGGCCTGCAAAATTGCTTTTACCCGCGCTGGGGCATTACTGCTGGCAATCAGTTCGCGCAAATCCGGCGCGATCTTATCGCCAACAAATTCCTCATTGAGGGTCGATTCTCCTGCTTCCGTTGAATCCTGTTCGCTGTCTGAATTAAGAATCGCTCCGACGTTCACGGGAGCGAACAGCGGCGCGAGCGATGCTTCGCTGGCGACGTTGTCGTTAAAAGCGATTTCAGTCGAACCACCAACGCATTGCACCGCGCCGCTTGTGATTGCGTCGCGCAAGACAGTTGAAGCGGCGCCGCCAAAGGCTCCGTTTGACCCCATCAATGCCTGGACTGGATCGATGAGGAGTATTGCTTTGCTGTCGAACTGGCTCAGCTCGGAAAGGATGTCGTTAAGATTGCTGGTGAGTTGTTCGGCATCCTTCGAATCGTGAAACAGCGCTTCGAGATTCAGCTTGAATAAGTGTTTGCCGGTCAGGGCTGGCGGAACATTACCTTCGGCAATGCGCCGAGCGACGCTGACCCCAACTAAGTCGCGAACGGCTTGAGAGTCGCTTATGATTACGGGGTTGTTCTTGCGTTTGCTGATGAGGATTTGAACCGCAAGATCCGTCTCTTGCTGTTTCTCGTCAATTGAATTAAAACGACCCTGGCGAGCGGCAGCAGTGAGATCGGTCGCGTATTTGGCAAGCGCGCCGGGGTTAGGCTGCTTGACCGTTTGGGCTTTGGCGCCGTCGCTTGTAAGAATGCCGGCCAGCAGCGAAACCGCGACGGCCACGGCCGTAAGCCATTGCCACTCGAATCTCTTTTTGGTTCTACGTGTTCTAGTCATTTGGGGGACCCGCACTGTTTTATCTTTTCAGACCGGGCACTCTCACGGTGCTCCGCGGTGGGATTAACAATGGCTGTGCCAAGCGGGAATCGTTGTTTTTGGGCGCTGTTTGGCGAATTACGTGGGTGGCCGGTCGTTCCGGCGAAGTCAGACTGAGAGGGCGCCAATCAGAATGACATCGAACTGAAGAGTGACGTTTTTTGTCTCCGTTGAAAATCTGAAATCTTTACGCTATTGCGCTTTTCAATAGACATCCCGGAAAGACGGATAGGTTGGAGCAGCGGCGGCGGCGGGGAAAATCCCGATTTGCCGCGGTTTTGTTTTGGGCGCCAGCTGCCTGCTTGTAGACACCTCTGATTGACCCACCTGCAACGTTCTTCTTATCATCCGCGCAGTGCATCCCGTAATTTCGACAGCTCAAATCCGCGACATCGATAGGTTGACGTCTGAGCGTTATGGCGTGCCTTCGCTGACGTTGATGGAAAACGCAGCCCAGGCAACGGCCAGAGTTGTCATGGACTGTCTGCAGGGAAGCGTTTCGGGAAAGTCAGTGCTGGTCGTGTGCGGCAAGGGCAATAACGGTGGTGACGGCGCCGCGATCGCGCGATTGTTAGCCATCGCCGGAGCAAATGTCGATGTTGTATTGATTGGAAAAGTCGAGGAGACCAAGCATGACGCTCGGATAAATTTCGAGCGCCTGACGTCATGGGCGAGCGAACAAACTCCCTTCGCGAATCCCGGTTCACTGAGTCTGTTTGCATGCGATTCAGAAAAGGGATGGGAGCAGCTCCGCGCCAGCGTTCTGCACGATAATCATGATGCAGTAGTTGATGCACTTTTCGGCACGGGCCTTACGCGGCCAGTCGGAGGAATACATCGCGAAGCCATCCATTATCTGGCCGAACTGCACAAGAAGCGCGATTGCACGCCTGACTCGTTCTGTCCCATAATCTCGGTAGATATTCCGTCAGGACTCAACTCCGATTCAGAAGACTTGATAGGCGAGGCGGTTCATGCCGACGCAACGGTGACCATGACTGCGCCGAAGCGCGCTAACGTCGTGCCGCCGGCTTCTCACTACAGCGGGAAGTTGATCGTCGCCGAGATTGGCTCGCCGGATGAGTTGGTTGATGAAATGACTACCAAGCTGTTTTTGAGCGATGCTGACGATGCACGGCGCTGGTTACGTAAGACGCGTTACACGCCCGAGTCTTACAAGAACAATCACGGCCATGCCCTGGTGATTGCGGGTTCGCGAGGTTTCACTGGCGCCGCGGCGCTCTCTGGAAATGCGGCCATGTGTGCGGGCGCCGGGCTGGTGACGGTCGCCACGCCTGCATCAGTGCAATCGCTGGTTGCGACTCAGCTCTTGACGGAGGTGATGACCACTGCGCTCGCGGAAACCGATCGCGGCGCCGTTAGCGATGAGGCCTTCGACTACGCTTCGAAGTTTGCTGAGCGCGCTGACGTGCTGGCCATCGGGCCGGGTTTATCTGCCGAGGACGAAAGGACTCGGCTCTTCGTACGCCGCATTGTCGACAAGCGTCGCACCGCACTTGTGATAGATGCGGATGGCTTGAATTGTCTGTCGCCCTGGCCCGCAGAGTTGCGCGGCTCAGCAAACTATCCTCTGATTTTGACACCACATCCCGGCGAGATGTTGCGTCTGTTGGGTTCCACTGATAAGTCGGTGTTGGATGATCGCGTAACAGTCGCGCGCGACTTCGCCGTCGAGCATGAAGTTATTCTCGTCCTGAAAGGGTCGCGCGCAATGATCGCCGCGCCTGACGGTCGCGTTGTTGTTAACGCAACCGGAAATGCCGGAATGGGGACGGCCGGAGCCGGCGACACGCTTACAGGAGTCATCACCGGGTTTCTGGCGCAGGCTTTTGGAATGTTGAAGGCGAATGCAGACGCAGTAGAAACCGTGATTGCCGCCGTCTATGTTTCCGGCCTCGCCGGAGATCTGGCGGCTGCACAAATTGGGATGCGCGCTATGACAGCATCGGATATTCGCAAGCACTTGAGCGAAGCATTCCGCCGGCTCGATCCGATCGGCGAAAAGCCTTCGCTCCTGAAATAGGTTCAAATGAAACAACTCCTAACTGTAATTGTCGTGCTCGCGCTTCATTCGTCACTTGCCGCCTCTCAAAGCGATGAGTGGATCAAGCTCGAGCCACTCGGCGGTGGCTTTTCCGTGATGCTGCCCGCTAAGGCCGAAGAACAGGTTCGCGCAGGCGACGATCTCACTTTGCACCTCTTCATACTCGATACGCGTTATGTCATTTACTCGGTAAGCTATGGAGATTATGCGCCCAGCGTACAGATTGACGTGGACAACGAACTTGTCGCTAACCGGGACAGCTTTGCTCGGAGTTTGAGTGCAACGGTAATTGACAGCAAAAAGATTACCAGGAGCGGTCGCAAAGGCCTCGAGTTCACCGCACAGAACGACACCACGTTTATAACCAGCCAGTTGTATATTTTTGGAAACCGTCTTCATCAAATCACGGTGGCCGTCCCAAACGGAAGGCGTGACAATCCGAACATTGAAAGGTTCTTTGCTTCTTTCGTTTTCACCGGCGCTGCAAACCAAAAGCCCTAGTCAATCTGATGACGATCCCATTCGGTGAGACCATTTCAAAATCCGCTGCCGACACGTTTGCTTTGGGCCAGCGCATCGGTTCCGATCTCGTGGGCGGCGAAATCATTCTGGTCGACGGGCCGCTTGGCGCTGGTAAGACGGTCCTGGTCAAGGGAATCGCTCACAGTCTGGCTGTCGATGAAGAGGATGTGACGAGTCCATCTTTCACGCTCGTCAATCCTTATCGGGGCCGGCTGCTGCTCTATCACATCGATCTCTACCGTTTGGATGAAGGCGCGTCGGCGGCGCACGCTGTCGATCTCGATGAAATCCTGAGTGACGAAAACGCGGTGGTAGTAATCGAGTGGGCGCAGCGGCTGGGGCGTTATCCTTTGCCGGACAACGCCTGGCGCATTTCAATTCAGGGGGACGGCGACGCGGCCCGTCATATTTCCTTTACCATGTTAGAATCAAAAGCAGGAGAAAAACAGAAATGCCTTATCCGGAAGAATGGGTTCAGCCCATGCGCGAAGAACTAACCCGCATCGGTTTCGAGGAATTGCGGACTCCCGAAGCTGTCGATGACGCGGTCAACAATTCCCAGGGCACATTGATGATCGTGGTCAATTCGATTTGCGGCTGCGCGGCCGGCAAAGCCCGCCCGGGCATTGCCTCGGCTCTGCAACATAATGCACGGCCTGACAAAGTAGCGACGGTATTCGCGGGGGCCGACATCGAAGCCACGGACCGAGCGCGGAGTTACTTCACAGGATATGGCCCATCGTCACCGTCCATCGCGATTCTTAAAGACGGAAAGCTGGTCTATATGATGGAGCGTTCCCAAATTGAGCCGCGCGGACCTGAACAAATTGCCGACGAACTAAAGCGGGCGTTCGACGAATGCTGTGCTCCCGACGCCGTAGCAGCTAATTAGCTTTTGATTTGATCGATCTCACGCTCGACATCGATCCTGGTTCGTTGAAAAGCAAGTGAAGGTGCTTTCAAATTCCAGGCGTTGATCCGACGGTTGAGTTCGGCAACCTTGTCCCGAAATGTTTCCTCAGCTCTTTCCCAACGAGCCTCCGCTGAGAACTCATGTTCAGTCCCGCGAGCATTTTTCAGAACCAGCCGAGTCCCCGCTAACTCGGTTCGCGCGAGCGCCAAGTCGGCGTCGATGTCTTTCCGCTCTTCAATCCAGCCAGGAGCAAACCCGGCGTTGCGCAGCAAGCGGTGCGCAGTGCGCCAGTCCGGATCTTCGAAAGGGTTTTCGCTGAGATCGATGGGCTGACCTTTGCCGGGAAGATTATCAAATTCGCCCTGCTCCATCGCCTCGCGAATCTTCTGATCGATTAGGGATTCCCAGCGTTTCATCGTCTCTCTTCTCTAAGTCTTAGAACGGTATTTACCGCACGCTGGTTCCTTCAGCCCCGTGCTATGATCACTGTGATGTCGTCAGTTTCTGCCATCTCACTGGAAACGCGCATTCTCGATCTTCCCAACCGCGGCACCTTTCGTCTTGGACCTGTGCTGGCCCGCAAACTCGCGGCCGGCGTGGCCGAGTTCTCAACCGGCAAAGATGTGAACACAACCACAGTCGAGGATCTGCTGATGTACCTGCCGAGGCGCTACGAAGATCGCTCCAACATGATTGCAATCCGAGACCTCGAGGACGGTAAGGAAGCGTCGCTCGATCTGACTGTGCGTATAGCAAAACCTCGTTATATTGGCCGCCGGCGATTCATATTCACTGTTTCAGCCAGCGATCAGAGGAATACTGGTCCTCAGGTTATAATTGATTGGTTCGTTTCCGGTGCGCGAGCAAAGCAGATTATCGAGTTTTATTCCAAACGATTCACCCGGGGAACGCGCTTCATTGCGTTTGGGAAATGGCATCTCGACAAACTCGGAAGCTACTCGTTGAAAGTAAACAAGCCCGACGAGATCGAAGTAGTGTCAGAACCCGGAGCGGTAGCGACGGGATCAAATGACGCCGATTCCGATGGGGACGATTCGTCACTCGCAGCCATCCATGTCGGCCGGTGCGTTCCCGTGTATCGCAAGATTGGAGACATCCGCCCCAAACAACTCCGCGAACTAATTCATCGAGTCCTCGCCGCTCTTCCCGATTCCGGAATTGCGGAAACCTTGCCGCGCGATTTGCTTCAGCGACAAAAATTAAGTCCACGCTCGGTGGCCCTGCGACAGATTCACTTTCCTCCAGAAGATGTCTCGCTCAGCGATTACGAGAACGCGCGCAGTCCTGCCCATCGCCGTTTGATCTTCGAAGAGCTCTTCTGGCTGACGCTGGGACTGGCCGCCAAGCGCGGCAAGCGCATTAAGGAAAGCAAGGGCGCTGCTATCAAAATTGACGATGGCATCAAAAAACGCATTGCGTCGGTAATGCCTTTCAAACTCACTGAAGCACAGCGTCGCGTTGTCAAGGAAATTTTCAAAGACATGCGATCCGATGCGCCGATGAATCGCCTGTTGCAAGGTGACGTGGGCAGCGGTAAGACGATCGTGGCCCTGGTCGCGATGTTGACCGCGATGGAGAATGGCTATCAAACGGCGCTCATGGTGCCGACCGAGATTCTCGCCGAGCAGCACGCACGCAATATCAAAAGACTGCTGGCGAAGTCTCCCTACCGAGTCGAGTTGCTCTCAGGCTCGCTGAAAGCGGCTGACAAGAAGCGCTTGCATCAAGCCATCAAAGCAGGAGAGATTCACGCCGTGGTGGGGACTCACGCTTTGATTCAGGAGAGCGTAAGGTTTGAACGACTTGGACTGGCAGTGGTTGACGAACAACATCGCTTCGGCGTCATGCAGCGCGCCGAACTGCGCGAGCGCGGACTGAATCCGGAGGTGCTTGTCATGACGGCCACGCCAATTCCGCGCTCGCTGGCGATGACAGTTTATGGCGACCTGGACGTCTCCGTCATTGACGAGATGCCGCCGGGTCGCACTCCGATCGTCACAAAGGTTTTCGCCGACAATGCTGACGACCGCAAAGAAGTGAAGCAACTGTTGACGCGCGAAGTGCGCGCCGGTCGCCAGGTGTATGTCGTTTATCCGTTGGTTGAAGAATCTGAAAAGATGGACTTGCGGGACGCCACTCGCCGTTACGAATATCTGCGCGATCAAGTCTTCCCAAAATTCAAGGTCGGTTTACTTCACGGCCGTATGAAACCCGAAGAGAAAGAAGAAGTGATGCGTCGCTTCGCCAAAGGTGAGGTGCAGATTCTGGTTTCTACAACCGTCATCGAAGTCGGCGTGGATGTACCTAATGCCTCGGTCATGGTCGTCGAACACGCCGAGCGTTTCGGTTTGTCACAGCTCCACCAGTTGCGTGGACGCGTGGGCCGCGGCGCGGAACAGAGTTATTGCGTGCTGCTGGCTTCAGAGAAGCGGACCGAAGTAGCGCGCGAACGGCTAGGCATTATGGAAGAGACAAATGACGGGTTTAAGATTGCGGAAAAGGATTTGGAGATTCGCGGCCCCGGAGAAATCATGGGCACTCGTCAGGCCGGCTTGCCTGAATTTCGCGTCGCCAGTCTGGTTCGCGATCTCGACATTCTGCAAGCTGCGCGCAAGGAAGCCGACCTCTATTTCAATCAGGCGCAGACCTCTCCCGTGGCTGCGAAGATGATCAAGCGCGTCCAGAGCGATGCGCGCCTAAAGCTGGCCGCAGTTGGGTAGGGTTACACTCGCTTCATTGACTTCGCCGCGCGGCCCACTGTGTGTGTTCTCGGGAAAAAGCATTCTCGGCATCACTCACAAAGATAGAGAGAGTTCCTTGGTCATTTACCGCGGTGTATCGGCTTTCAATAATTCCCAGTTCATGAGCTGTTAACCCGTAGGCGCTGGCCAACTCATCAAAGCGCTTAAGCTCCTTCCAACCTATGAGGCTACTGGCAATGACAGCAACCACTTCGATCGGCAGATAATGTGCATCGGGCCAAGCGATGCGTACAGATAGTAGAAAGACGGCAAGACCGTAGGCCACACAAAGTACGATGAAATACTTCCGGGAAGCGCGGCGGTTATCGCCGGATTTCCTCGAGTACCATTCCCGCTGATCTCTGATCCGTTCTTCCAGGTACGTTGCCTTCTTCACATCGAACGGTTGGTTCAACGCTTCGAGCATTGCCGGCGTAATCTCCGCCTGCTTCGACCACTCGCCACCGAGATGTGCGCCGATGCCTTCATTCTCTTTCAGTAGTTCAATTAGCAGCTTTCGAAATTTTTCCAGATTGGCGTCTTGGGTGCCCTCGGTAAAAGGCTCAGCGGCCATCGTCAAACGCCAGGTTGCGGTCTTAACCGATTCAGCAAGTGCACGTGCTTTATACCAGCGCGCCTGAAAGTCCTGATGTTGACCGTAGATATAGAGAAACAGTGAACCAACAAAAAGCAGCAAACTCAGAATCGCCACCCACCACGTCATTGTGCTTATCAGCGCCGTCAAGGCGGCGATGGCCAGCAAGTACGCGTTTAGTTTATGGATCCAGAGCAGATGGTTTTGCGCTTCAGCTGAGGCAGCGTCGGCAGCTCGATACAGGGCGGGGTAGTATTCCTCTTGCATGGTGAAGACCCTTCTCGTTCGGTTAATTCCAGGCTCTGGGCCGCGATCAATGTGCCCGAAGTCCAGAAGATTAAGTTCAATTAACACCGTCGTGCTGAGAGGGCAGCGCGGCCATCTTCAGAAACACTTTGTAACGATCGGGTTACGGCCCCGCTGGTCTCAACTGTTCCTCGATCCCCTCGCCTTCCTTGTCGCGCCGGTGATAGCCCATGCGATCGATCATCTCTTTGGCAGTGGTCCAATGCTCGCGCGCTTTCTCTTTATCACCTTGCGCCAGCCGCAGGCGCGCGGATTCGAGGTGATAATCGGCGAGGTATAGACCCATACCGCCGCGAGTAACGATTCGATGCATTTCGGCAAGGTCTCGATCCGCCCGATCATAATCGGTGTCAAAGCGGAACAGCTCTGCGCGCGCTAGAAGGCCGCGCGCTATGAATTCCGCATACCCAGCCTGTCGGAGGCCTTGGACGGCGTCATGTAAAAATCTGAGTGCCTTCGCGGTGCCTATCCTGCCTCTGCTCTGCGTTTCGAACAGGGTCGCGCGCCCCAGCGAAAGCTTGTCAAGGGCACTGTCGAGTCTCCAGTTATTGCTCTCGTCAGTCGCAAGCGCCAAAGCGGCCCGCTCTTTTACTTCTTCGACGTGCCCCGCACTAAGCAGCAACTCACAGTACTGAAATCCCTGGACTGAATATAAGAAAGGGGATTGTGGTTCCCGTTGCTGGTGAAGTGCTTCGGCTTCTTGGAAGACTCTTACGGCATCCTCAGTCAGGCCTTTTTGATGTAACACGTCGGCCAATGCAACTCGTTCTCCCATTCGCTCAAATTGATCAATGCTGCTATCCGCCAACTCAACGCCCTGACGAGCAAACTTGAGCGCTTGCTGTAGGTCGCCAATTGTCAGGTAGATTTGGCTTAAGTTCCTGGCAGCGATGGCGGCATTGGCTGGCTTCCGGTTTGCGAGTTCCAACTGCAATGCCGACTGCATGGGCTGAGTCGCTTCCTGCAATCGTCCGAGCGCCCGTAAGTCAAAACCTGCTTCGTTTAAGACGTATGCCGCGTCCTCTTGATCAAGGCCCGCTACTGGTTCTGTCCACGGCTCTTCAAAGAAACCAGACAGTGCGGCCAATTCAACGCCAATCGCGCCCAGGATCTTAGTGTTGAATGACCGGCTACCTCTTTGAATCCGTCGAACGTAGATATCGTCAAGCGCCTCCTGATGCCTACTTGCTGCGCAACCATGCGCGACGGCGGCATACATTGGCGACATCTCTTCAATCGTGTCCGGCAACTCCTTCGTTGCATTCTTAAGGTGCTCATAGAGTCGACTGTTGCCGTCGCGCCATGCATTAGGACGCTCGCGCTTCAGTTGTTGCTTGAAGTGTTCGCGAAGCAACGGATGAGCGTCAAGTGTTCCTAGTTCGGTTGGCGAAGCTTCGGCCAGAAGCTTAATTCGGCGCAGCTTTGCCACGGCTTGGTTCCATTCGCGCGCTTTGAAATGCTGCAATGATTCGGTCAAGTCAGGAAGCGCAGGTGGTTCACATAACGCTGCGATGCTCGCGGCATCGGCAGGTCGATCGAAGAAACCGAGCAAACGCAGGATCGCCAGTTCCATCCCCTCGCCGAACCACTTTTCATACGCCGCGATCATTGCCTGCGCCTTTTCACCGTAGCGTGTGTCTTCGAAGAGATTTTCAATTTCGTTTCGCTTTGTGATGTCGCCTTGAAATACTTCCTCCAAATAACTACCAAGCAAAGTAAGTGAGAACGCGTGCCCACCTAATTCTCGTGACGCTTGCTCCAGCTCTTCATCGTCACCTTTGACTTGGAGCGATCGCAGTATTTGTGCGCCAGCTTGCGGCGACAAATAATCCAGGTCGTGTTTGACGACCATACTGTCGTCGAACTCGATCAGATCGCCGATGCGTTCGCGGGTTGAAATAATACAGAGGCCCGGCTGGTGCGCTGCCAACTCGACGAGCAATGCTTGCATCGCCGCGTCCTTCAGTCTTCCTTCCTGTGAACCGGGCGGATGCTGTAATGGTTCGAGGCCATCAAGAACAAGCAACGTCCGCGACTGTCGGAGGTAATTAGCGAGTCGTTCACCTTTGCCCCATGGCGAGCCGGCATTTGGATCCTTATCACCGAACCAGCGCAGCGCTTGATCGATGAATAAATCGGCGGAAGCGGCGCGTTCACTTGTTCCCTGACTGAAGAACGACCAGCCGTAAACGCGCTCAGCTCCGCGATAGTTGTCGCGCGCCATTCGCTTCTTCAACCAATGATTGACGAGCGCGGTTTTGCCAACACCGCCCCAAGCGACGAAGCTCACGATGTTCGTCTTCTCACTTGCCCATGCGTCGTCGAGGAGTTGCAGTTCGGCCTCGCGGCCGAAGAGTTCTGCGCCCGACGTGGGAAGTCGCGCGATCGAAATTCTTTCTTGTGGAAGTGACGACGCCGCGTGGCCGCGGACATACGCGCCCAACGTAATCGCAATCTTCTTTCCCAGATCATCGGGGGTCGTGAAGGTTTGAGGCGTAAATGTCTTTCGCAACCAGGCTTTGAATTCGATTAGCCCCGCCACTCCTTCTCGAACTTCTTCGACGCGCGCTGGATCGTTAATGACGTTTGGATCGGCGAGTAGGTCCTGTTCTTTCTTTTCCGTCCACGGAAACTGGTCGTCAACGATCCACACCAGGACGTCCTTGCCGGCATCCTTAGCCGCTTTCACTTCTCGTTCCGTGAAGCTGCCCTTGCCTTTTTCAGGCACAGAGCCGTAGCGATGCGCAACGATGCAAACCAAAACGTCGCACTCCCTCGCTAGCCACTCACACTCTTCGATAGGCTTGCCGGGCTTAGCCCCAAAACGTTCCATGACAACGGATTCCTGTGAAAGACTGAGAATCGTTTCGTCAGCGACTTTGCGGTAAGCGTCAAGATCCTGTGCGGTGGAAGAGAGGAAGACTTTCATGATGTGAGCTAATGCTTATGAGATGCGGGTGATTAATACAGCAATGTAAAGTCAGTGTCCAGAGCTTCTTTTCGCGCTTCGCGCTCAATGCGGACAGGGATGTCCGCGCTCCAGTCACTTCACCTTGAGCTTGATCACCAGCCAATCTCCCAGAACCCTTCAGAACATCATTGGGGACGGCCGATGTTTCCACGTGATTGTCTTCATCGAAAGAGCCGGTCTTAGCCGGCAGGAAGAGATGATATATCGTTAGCCGTCGAAATTGATGTCTAATTCGCTTCAGGAAAGCTGAGCAGCCGTGCGCATCATTGCCGGGAAGTACGGTGGTCGAAAACTGAAGAGCCCGCCCTCGCTTAAGACGCGGCCGACGTCTGATCGCCTACGCGAGACGCTCTTCAACATTCTCGCGCCGCGCATAGAAGGCGCGCGTTTCCTCGATCTCTGCGCAGGCAGCGGAGCGGTCGGCATCGAAGCGTTGTCGCGCGGCGCGGCGCATGTAACTTTCGTCGATCAATCGCGGAAGATGTGCGGGCTGATTGAAGAGAGCCTTGCGGCTTTGAAGGTTGATGACGCGGAAGTTGATATTGATATCAGTGAGGCCCTGGCATTTCTAAGAAACCAAACAGCGAAAACAACGCCCTCCCTGACGGTCGGGCTACCGCCCCCTTTTGTTGAGCCCTTCGATATCATTTTCTTTGATCCACCTTATGCAGCGGACTATGAAGCTGTGTTGGATTATGTTGGCGAAAACACAGCGAGATTACTGACACCGGATGGCGTGATAATTGTTGAGCACTACAAGAAGCGCGAATTAGGCGAAGAGTTTGGATTGCTGCGGCGAAATCGTGCCCTCAAGCAGGGGGATTCAACTCTGGGGTTTTACGGCATTCGTTAATGGAGCGCGGGCGTCCCTCGCGCAAAGCGTGCGCTCAAAGTTTTCGCGCTGCGCGCTCAGGCGGACAAGGATGTCCGCAAGCCCGGCGTTTCGCCGCGTAGCGGCGAGATGTTTATAGCTAGCGCTGCCAACAGAGCGTGACAAGCTCCGAAGGAGCGAAATATTCTGTCGCCCATAAATGGGCTCGCCTGAATCTAGTCTGCCGCTGGTTCTATAAACATCTCGTTCCTAACGGAACGGATACCGTTCTTAACATCGAACCGACTTTGCGTCGAGAACTCTTGAGCGTTATCGTTTACAACTGACAACTGACAAACTGACTGACAACGAACTACTGACCAGCACATGCTCGTTCTTGGAATTGAAACGTCCTGTGATGAAACTGCGGCCGCGATTGTGCGCGACGGCCGCGAGATGATTTCGTCCGTTATTGCTTCGCAGATCAAAACACATGAGCGATTCGGCGGCGTCGTGCCGGAACTCGCTTCGCGGGAACACCTCGACAAAATTGTGCCGATAGTAGATGAGGCGTTTACGCGCGCAAATGTCAGCCAGAACGAGATCGATGGAATCGCCGTGACGATAGGACCGGGCCTGGTGGGTTCGCTTCTGGTCGGAGTCTCGTATGCGAAAGCGCTGGCCTTTGCGCTGAATAAGCCTCTGGTCGGCGTCAACCATATCGAAGGTCACATCTATTCAGTTTGTTTTGAGAACCCGCCGGTTGAGCATCCCGCGCTGGCTTTAATCGTATCCGGCGGACACTCGAATATTTTCTATGTACCCACTCCCGGCAAGTACAAAGTTGTGAGTCGCACCCGTGACGATGCCGCGGGCGAGGCCTTTGACAAGGTGGCGAAGCTGCTCGGACTTGGGTATCCCGGCGGACCGATTATTGAACGGCTGGCACGGGAAGGGAATCCGAATGCGGTGAAGTTCGCGCTGCCACGGATGGGTGACAACCGGCCGGATTTCAGCTTCAGTGGATTGAAGACGGCCGTGACGAAGTACGTGCGCGAATCGGGGTTGCAGCCCGTTACCAACGGAGAAGAGCCATCGCCAGCCATCAAGGATCTTGCCGCCAGTTTTCAGAGCACCGTCATCCGCTCGCTGGTGACGACGATGGAAAAGGTCGCGCCGGCATATCGTCCCAAAACTCTGATAGTCGGCGGCGGCGTTGCTTGCAACGGAGCCCTGCGTGAAGCTTGTCGCGCTGCTGCTGAAAGGCTGCGCGTGCCGGTGTACTTTCCGTCGCCGCATCTTTCTACCGATAACGCCGCGATGATTGCCGCCGCCGGCACAGTCAAGCTGCAGGCGGGCGAGCGCGCTGGTTGGGATCTAAATGCAGATGTGATGCTGCGCTTGCAAAACATCGAGGTTGAGGACGCTGAGCTACGTAAACATGTGCGGTATCGCTTGTAGGATGCAATGCAAGTTGGCGCCGGCGACTCGTTCTGATTACGGCTGGGACTTGGTTCGAGGTAACAAATGTTGAGCCTAAAACTTTTCGCGGCGTTTTTTCTGACATCGTTTTTATTTACCGGGGGCGTATCATCCGGTTGCCGTTCGCATTCACAATCAAACAAGAGTATGCCTTCCCGATCAGACGAGATGTTCACGGCCGACTTAAAGACCCTGGCAGAAGGTTCTGTGTCTCCAGTCACCACTCCCTTCGTGGCGGTCGTGCGGGATGGAGACACTTACGCAGCGCTACGCGAAGTAGCGACCAGCTTGCCGGCGCTCACTTCAGACTTCTTCAAATCAAACATCGTCATTGCAGCGTTTCTGGGCGAGCGAAACACGGGAGGCTACAGCGTCGCGATTAGCCGCGATGCCAACGGCCAGATCCGAATTGCCGAAAAGGCGCCGCGCAAAGATCTATACGTAACGCAGATGATCACTTCTCCTTTCAAAGTGATTTCGCTGGCGATCACCGGAACACCAACAGTTCAGATTTCGCTGGATGAGAGATTCAAACAGACGTCCCAGCTTTATCGCGTCACCAATGGCACGTTTACCATGTCAGGCGGTTTTGCCGGCCGTCGTGACACTTTTCAACTTGCCGGAAAAATCCAGCTGATGCGATTGGGAAATCTCGTATCGCTGGGATTCGCACTCGTGAGCACCGGCACTGCGCGAGAGCGGGCTCTGCGCGAATTCGCAACCGGATCCGTCAGGGACGAAACGATCGCGCTTAGCCGAATGAGTCACGGTTCGTTGCTCGATCCGCCCAGTGGTGATTTGCGGGTGAATGGGAAGTTTGGCGAGAAGAATACGCTCACTGTCGAATTGGATTCCGGTCCGGTGACCGTGCCGGACGGATATTCGGGCAAGGGAAACATTGAAGCCGAGATGATCGCGGCGTCGGCGAATTGAAGTTTTGAAGACTGGAGCGCAACCGTCTCGGTTGCGTCTATCACGCCCGGTTGCGAGCGAGGACGCTTGCGCTCCAGTCAGGAACACATCATTCCTTGATTGTCTGGCCCACGCGAATCGTTCCTTCAGTAAGAATCTGAGCCCGCAGCCCGGCGCGATGAACCAATCCGGGAAGCACCTTTGGATGTGACAGCCGTTGCAGATGAGAGCAAGGCTCACATAATCTCAAGCCGCGCGCTTTCACATCACCAATCCAAAATTCTTTTCCCACCAGGTGGTTTAGCGGAACGCCGCGAGTGACCACGTTTCGGCGACTCGAGCCGAGGCCATACTCGACCTGAAATTCATCCCGAAACGCTTCAATTGCCTCGGCTTCGATTAGCGTCAGCTCACGATCCGGTTGAGGTTTGGAAAACGAGCCTTCGTGATTGAAGTAACGATCACCTTCCAGGCCGCGACCCGGGACCGCCCGCACTTCGTCGACCTGTTGCATTGGGGCTTCGGCTGCTCCAGCGATATTGATTGAAACTACAGTTCCTTCGAACATCGGAAGTCTCCCTTTTGTGAAGTGCGCGATGGCGAGAAACTCAAGGTCAGGAAGGGTGGCTTGCCACCGCTTTCCTAAGTCGCCCCAACAGGTCTGATGGGAAGTACCTGGTAGATTCCGATCGCCAGCGGGGGCAAGCCCCCTTCCTGACCTTGAGATAACATCGTCGCTAATCCTAGACCGACGCCGCGATCGCTTCGTCGAAAATCTCCAACGCCACGTCGACGTTTTCTTTGGTCAGGATCAACGGCGGTGACCAGCGAATTGAGTTAGCGCCGCAGCCCAAAAGCACCAGGCCGCGTTTATAGCTCGCCATCTCGACCCGATCGCGAAGTTCAGCATCAGGTTTCTTCGAAGCCCGATCCTTCACGAACTCTACGCCAATCATTAGTCCCATGCCGCGCACATCGCCGATGCAGTCGAACTTGCTCATCAGCTTTTCCAGGCCGCGCTTCAGGTAATCGCCTACCTCTGCGCTGTTCGCAACCAGTTCGTTTTCGAGCAACTCAATAGTCTTCAGCGCCGCGGCAATGCAAACCGGATTGCCCCCGAAGGTTGATGCATGCGCGCCTGGTTTCCAGTCCATCAAATCAGCGCGTGAAACACACACGCCGATTGGCAAGCCCGAGGCGATCCCTTTGGCGCTGCAAACGATGTCCGCTTTTACGCCGTAGTGCTCGAACGCAAACATCTTACCCGTGCGGCCCATGCCGCTCTGCACTTCATCAGCGATTAGCAGGATGCCATGCTCGTCGCAAATTCTCCGCAGCTCTTTGAGAAAACCTGCCGGCGATGGCACGTAGCCACCTTCGCCTTGCACGGGCTCGACCACGATCGCGGCCACCTCTTCGGGCGGCGTGGTGGTCTTGAACAGACGGTTCTCGATCCAATTAACTGCACCCTGAACCACGCCGCCGTCGCCACAGTCATCGGAGCTAAACGGATTGCGATATTCGTTCGGAAAGGGCAGGTGCACCACGTCGAGGGCCTGTCGCTTGAACCCCAGCCGCTGCGCTGCTTTCGACGAAGTAAGTGAAAGCGAGCCCAGAGTGCGACCGTGAAAGCTGCCAAAGAAAGAAATGAATTTTTCGCGACCCGTCGCGTGCATCGCGAGCTTTAAAGCAGTCTCAACCGCTTCGGTGCCGCTGTTCGCAAAGTGTGTTCGCGTGGGTCGCTGGACGGGAACGATCTCGTCGAGTTTGTGCGCCAGCTCAGGCATCAGCGAGTAATAGTAGTCTGTGCCGCACATGTGAATCAGTTGCGCGGCCTGATCCTGAATCGCGCGGACGATTTCCGGATGACAGTGTCCGGTCGAGCACACCGCGACGCCGGCGTTGCAATCGAGAAACACATTGCCGTCCACATCCGTGACCCACACGCCTTCGCCGCGTTCGGCCACGAGTTTGAAGTCGGGACGCGGATAAGCCGGATTAACCCACTGGGCGTCTGCATCGATAATCGCGCGCGCCTTCGGACCGGGAAGTTCAGTTTTTATCTCAGGTTTTCTTAAAGCGGTTCCGGTAGCCATCATCTGTTTGCTCCTTTTTTTGAATACAAGTCGACGACACCTTGGACGGTGCCGAGAATCGAGAAGCGATGTTGATGAAGGGAACTAGTCCGCGAAGAGATTCGCGCGGCTTTCGAGCGGGCGGGGATGTAATTCGTAGAGATTCAACATGCCTTTGAAGTGGGCAGATAATAGCACCTCGTCCCAGCTAATGCCACACTTGAGGGAGCGTTAGAGTATCAACTTTTGTTAGGCTCTTGGCACGGAACAACCCGACTGAAGTCGGTATTCTAACGCCGCTCACGCCGAATACCAGAGGACAGCAAAGAAGTGGCAGAAAGTGCCGGCCATCACGAATAGATGCCAGGCGAAGTGTGCGTAACGAATGCGGTGCGCGGCGAAGAAACCGACTCCCGCGGTGTAGGCGATGCCCCCGGCCAGCAGCCACGCCAGACCCGTAAGTGGCATTTTCGCGAGAATCTGCGGCGCGGCGATTACGACCAACCAGCCCATTACCAGATACAGCACTACCGACAGCCAAACGAAGCGGGCTCCAAAGAGAGCTTTCTTAATCAGCCCGATTGCGGCCAGTCCCCAAACTAAACCAAACAGGGTCCAGCCGATCGGCCCGCGCATGATGCCCAGGGTGAAGGGAGTGTAAGTACCGGCGATCAAAATGAAGATCGCGCTGTGGTCGAGGACGCGGAAAAATCGTTTCGCTTTGTCGTGCGTCAACGCATGGTAAAGAGTTGAAGCGAGATAAAGCGAAATCATTGAGGCGGCAAAAACGCTGACGCCCACCATATTCCAAACTGTGCCGTAGCGGACCGCGGCGATGATCAAAATTGGCGTACCGGCGATGGCTAACGCTAAGCCAGCCCCATGGCTAAGGCTGTTCGCGATCTCTTCACCTACGGTCGGCCAATGGTGTTCGCTCATGAGGGCATTGTACACGAAGGGTGGTGGAGGACGGAAAAAGCCGTAACGCGCCGGATCTGGCCGGCGTTTAGCGAGCATAGAGAATCGAGCCGGAGGGGCGTTCGTCTCCGGCTCGATTCATTTTTGATGATTCGCTACTTACGTTTTAAAATTTTCGCCGTAAACGATCCTTTGACGGAATTGTCTCCGGCAGTTACATCGATGTCGCCGGCGATCTCGTCAGCGGACGCGGAAGTAATTTTCACCTGGCCAGACAAAGTGCTGCGGTCGAACCAGGTCTTGGTGTCGCTGCTACCGCGGCGAGAGACGATTCCCACCGTCTCCACCTTCATAAACTTGTCGGCCTTGGCTGAATAGGTTCCCGCTTTGAGTGGGGACTTGTCGTTAGTGCCTTCTTCGCCGATCAAATTGAAAACCACGCGCACCTGATCTTCCGAAGTTAGCGGCTTATCGAGAGTCATCGCGAAATTACCGGCATCGAGATCGTAGTTTGCGACATAGACGTTGTAAGCCGAGGCGAAGGAGATCTTGCCTGAGATGTCAGTAAACGATTTGGTTACAGCAAAGGCGTAGCCGCCCTTGGTGGCCAGGTCCTTTTCACCGGTGGCTGTGGATTTGATGTGCAAACCCGAGCTGCCGCCCGTGCTACACGAGACGGCGAGCGTCAAAGCGACGACCGAAAAGGACAAGAGCGCGAAACGAAAAAGTTTGTGGGTTGGGGGCATCTGGTCTTCTCCTGTTGAGTACTCTCAGAATTTGCGTTCTGCGTTTTGAGCGATTGGCGCAGACGCTTTTTACGAGAAAACCGGCGAGTAGTCAATTAGCGACAATATGATTCGCTCACTCAATGGCTCTGCCACTCTGATGCGGCAGGTCTGTGACTTGCCGTTGGGGCCCGGATATTTGCCGTCTATGACCGTGGCGGTCGGAGACCGCTTAGGAAAATTGAGTTCGCCACGGCAAGTCGTAGACTTGCCGCGCATCGGAGAGGCAAAGCCATTGGAAAGGTTAGCTTCCGTCTCGGGTTAAGCACTCGCCATAACTCGCCAGTGAGTCAGCATATGTTGCCGCTTTCGCCACTTCTAAAATTTGTCAGCTAAGCCCCGGAAACAGCCATCAAGACCGCGGCGCTACATAGCTTCTCCGCGCTTTCACAACCAGCTTACCCTGAGATTTCGGCGCGGGCGCAGCGAGATCCAGCTTCAGCTTGCGCGTGGTCCCGTCGCGCTTCTTGTTCGTCGATACAAAGGCCAGGTTGCAGCGGCTGCGCAAGTGGTCCATTAGCGTCTGAAAAGTGGTGTCCAGATTTTCAGGCTTGTCTGCCAGCAACTCGCCGCCCGTCTCATTCGCCAGATTTTGAATGTCCAGGTAAGGAGCGCCGCCCAGACGGCCCATGCGCGTGGCCCAGATCATGACCCCGTTCTCCAGCCCCTGGCCGGGCTCTTTGGGAATGATGCCGCAAACAACGCTGCCCGATTCATAAATCGACTGGGCTGCCGACTTCCCAGATGGCCCGCCCGGGCAATCGAAATTGCGCGTCACGCCGGTAATCACGATCACTACCCGACGCCCGACGGGGTTACTCGATCGAATCATGTAATCAGCCGCGTCCGCAAAAAGTTTGTTGAGGCAATGGTCCGCTTCTTCATCATGCATCGGCACCCGGTCTAGCGCATCCCGAATCAAAGAACGGTCGCGCGTGAATCCCTGCAAGAGTTCCGATGTGTCGTGATAGGTCATCACGGCAACTTCATCGACGGGTTTAAGGCGGGACACCGCATCGACCGCGGCGCGATGGACTGTCTCGCCAAACGGATCGAGACAACCGCCGCGATCGATTAGCAGCAAGACTGAAAGCGGCAAACTGTCCTGACTGAAGTAAGTGATTTCCTGCTTCGCGCCGTCTTCATAAAGCAGGAAGTCTTGCTTCTTCAATCCGCCGACAATCCGCGCAGTCTCTTTCTGCAAAACCAGCGCATCAACGTTGACCAGGTCAACGTCAACCTTGACGACTTCCGCGGGCGGCAGGGCCGATTTGTTTTCGGCATCGTTTGTTTGGGTTGGCTGAGTGTTGGCGTTCACGCGCCGGTCGCGTGTCTGCGAAATGGCGGAACGCTCCCATGAACTAACTACAACAAAAGCGATCACAGTGGCTGAGCCGAGGAGAAAAAGCAGAGCCGGGCGTTTGGTTTTCATAAGCTCTCTCCTTTGTGCGACGAGCAGCCTTAGCACGGTAGCGATGATCGTGCCGTCTTCTTACCGCCGGTCGCTTTGAGGGGAGAGTGCTTTGCTTCTGCGCGGGGTCGCCGCGATGGTTAGAGTCAAGACTGATTCAGTACTATAAAACAAAAGACGGTTTAGAGGCCCGGAGTGTTAACGCCGCATTTTCTATTTCGTTTGAAAGTAATCGCCCGGCTCATAGGCCTGAGGCGTTCTCAAACGAAGGCGCAGTCTTATGACGCGACGAATCGTCTGGCCTCGCGCTAACAAATGAAAGCCGGATGGATTCTCTGGCTGGCGGCTGCGACCAAAGCGGAAGTCGCCGACCAACGGAATGGCTCAGAACCCGAGTTCGAAAATACAATTCATGGTCCCACTCGACTTCCGCCATTTCCAGCAGGCAGTCGATCAGGCTTAGAGAACCACACTCGTGCGCGTGACGCGCGGCGGTCACGTATTCCTGGACATTGCGACTTTCAAGCTTTCCGGCCCCATACATCGGCAGCAACCATCCCATCACGTGGCACGGCACGCCGAGCGTACGGCCGATGATTGCCGCGCGAAGCTCACGTCCCCTGCGGGGGATGGCGTTAAGGCCCTCGAGCATTTCGCCCACCAGTCGCCGGTGCCGCCACTCGTCTTCTTCTATTTTGCGAACCGCCGCGCTCTCTTCAATGTTTCGAAGCGACTGCCAATGTCCGCGATAGGCATAGGCAGCCGCCAATTCGCCCGAATAAGCCAATTGGAGAATGGCAATTAACTTGAGCCTGCTGTCGAGTTCCCGGGCCATCTTATTCTCGGCGCAGTGGATGCGCTTCCGTGTTGAAAATTACTTTATCGAATTTGAGCGTTCGCGGTGATGCAAAGAGCAGATAGAAGTACTTGAAAGTTTCAGCGAACAGAAAGCTCTGCATCGAATCCGCTTTCTCTTTGGTGACCACGCTTTTCAGTGCGGCGTAACCGGCGTCTGTGCGGCAGTGCTTCACAAAGTCGCGCCACATTGTCGCGCCCATTCGCTGATAGTGATTGGCATCGAGCTTAGCAGTGGATTGCGCCCGGGACGGGCGCGTACCGGCGTAGTGATGAAGATAATAGGTCGATTCAATAATCTCAGGGCGCAGCGGATATCCGGGCGATTTGATCTCCATAGTCTGGTAATCGATCTCTTCCGGCTCGATTCCTTCTTTCATCCACATCTTGTACGACGATTCCTGGAGCAAACTTGCTTTGCGCAAATCACCTGACAAGGCCAAGACTGCGGGAAAGAATGCATCGAGCGCTCCGTAAGTTGTAGCAGTGCGCTTGCCGGTATTCATGTCCGCGTGGCCGTACCAAAGTTCTGGTTTCATGCGTCCTTTGGTCTCGTCACGAAGATATTGATTGATTGCGGCCAGGCTCGCTTCCCACATACGGCGGCAGTCCTGATCGTCAAAGAGGATTGCGCACTTCAAAAGATATTCGTAATAACTATCGATTGCGCCACTGATGTGACTATCCGCGTCGGTCCATTGTCCCGTTTCGACATTTATCCAAGTGCCGATCAGGCCGATTGGTGAACGCCGGTTGTAAATCTCAACCAGGGCGCGCTTTGCTTTGTTGTAGAAAACTTCGCGATGAGTCAGGCGCGCGAGCGTGCCAAACTCGATCAGCAACGTTCCTGCTTCAGCCGGGTTCGTCACCTCGCCCCGCACTTTTCCGGTCTTCAGATTGACGTATCGATATGGCAGACCGGTTGGCGATTCAAAGACCGGCAACAGGCGATTCCCTAAATCCTCTGCGAGTTTCAGCAAGCGCTGGTCCCCGGTCATCTGATAGCTGGAAAGCAAACCGCCGAGCAGCCGGATCGTGATCTCAAAATTCTGAACCGATAGATCTTTGTCGAACGAAAGATGGGTAGCGATGTATTCGCGCGTGGCGCTCGACTCGTCTTTCAGACCCATCAGGATCATCGTGTCGAGCGCGTCAACCGGCGTCATCAACAGAGGCTCGGCATACCAGTCGTGATAGGTCTTGCTCAGAGGCTTTAAATCATCATGAGCCCACGCATACTTCTTGTAGCCATTCCATGCGTGCAGAAATTCGGCGCGCACCTCAGCCGCCAACTTCGCGTTGTTCGCCGGCCGCTGGGATAACGCCCCGGGCGCGGTGGCGAATGCAATCAGCAAAAGACTTAATGACCTGGCAACTATGGTTTTCATGGAGTGACGTCTGTGATGATGATCGGCGAAGTCAGCGTCTTGTGCACTGGACACTTGTGCGAAATCTCTCGCAGCCGAGTTAGCTGTTCATTGGTCAGGTCGCCGGTGAAAGTGACGGACCGCTCGATTCGGTGCACGAAACTGTCCGTTTTGTTTTCGCATTCCTGACAGTCCTTGCCGTGAATTCTTTGCTGTCGCAAACGCACGGTGACGCTTTCGACCGGCCATTGTTTGCGCCGGGCGTAGAGCATCGTGGTCATCGAGATACAACTGCCCAGGGCGCCGAGCAGCAGCGTGTAGGGATCGGGACCGGCGCCATCGCCGCCCGCGCTGAGGGGTTCGTCCGTGCGAAATGTTTCGCCGGCGCCGTAGCGGACCTCATTTTGCAGGTTCGTCAATGAAGTAACTGTTACGTCGCTCATGTTTGGCGATACCTCTTTTTCTGAAAGGGTGGTGACCTATTGGATCAGTGTAAAGCTAGAGCGGTTGTGCTTCTTGCCGAGAGATTAATGACCGCGAAGCGGTTCCCGCCCTTCAGCCCAACGTTGCCGCGTTAGCGGCTACGTTGGGTCGGAGTTTTCAGAGAGACACAACCCCGTCGGGGTTGCGTCATGGTCCACGATCGATCCCAGGGTAACCGCGCTATCGCGCGCTAACCCTGGGCTCTGAGGCTAAACCGCTTCGCGGTTAAGAGCCACGAGCCGTCATTCGAGTCAAAAAAAGGTTACTACTCACGCAAAGCCCTCGCTTGCCGATGTTGTCATCGGCGGCTACACTCGTCTGGTTTTCATGCTCAAATTCAGCTAAATATTTCGAGGATCGATAGTGAAGATACACGAGTACCAGGGAAAAGAGTTACTGAAAAAATTCGGCGTGCCGGTGCCGCGTGGCATCGTGGCGCGCTCACCGGAAGAAGCCTATGCGGCCGCCAAAGAGTTGGCCTGTGAGCCGGTCGTCGTAAAGGCGCAAATTCACGCGGGCGGCCGCGGCAAAGGCGGCGGTGTAAAGCTGGCGAAGACCGCTGACGAAGCGCGCGACATTGCCCGCCAGATGCTCGGCATGAAACTGGTCACTCATCAGACCGGACCTGAGGGCAGAGAAGTGCGCGTGCTGCTGATCGAGGAAGGCCTGCCGATCGACAAAGAGTTCTACCTGGGCGTCGTCCTGGATCGCGCGAGCAGCCGGCCGGTGTTTATGGCTTCGGCCGCCGGCGGCATGGATATCGAAGAGGTTGCAGCCAAAACACCGGAGAAGATCTTCAAAGAGACGATCGATCCGGCGGTCGGTTTTCGCCCTTTCCAGGCGCGCAAACTCGCGTTTGCGCTTGGCCTGCCAAATGAATTGATCTCGCAGGCGGCGAAGTTCATGCAGGCGCTCTATACCGCTTACGAATCGATGGATGCGTCGCTACTCGAGATCAATCCGTTTCTGCTAACCAAAGACAGCCGGCTGATCGCGCTCGATGCCAAAGTGAATTTTGACGATAACGCGTTGTTTCGCCATCCCGACTTCAAAGACCTGCGCGATTTGAATGAAGAAGAGCCGCTGGAGATCGAAGCATCAAAATTCGATCTGAACTACATCAAGCTCGACGGCAACATCGCCTGCATGGTCAACGGCGCGGGGCTGGCAATGGCAACCATGGACATTATCAAGCTGGCCGGCGGCGAACCGGCAAACTTTCTCGATGTCGGTGGCGGCGCATCTCAGGAGCGTGTCGAAGCGGCGTTTCGGATTCTGCTCGCCGATCCACACGTCGAGGCAGTTCTCATAAACATTTTCGGCGGCATTGTGCGTTGCGACATGGTGGCGCGCGGCGTCGTGGGCGCGGCCACGAACCTCGGCGTCAAGGTTCCGGTCGTAGTTCGTTTGGAAGGAACGAATGTCGAAGAAGGCCAGCGCGTGATTCGTGACTCAGGCTTGAATTTTATCGTCGCGAATGGAATGAAAGACGCTGCGGAAAAAGTGGTGGCGGCAGCGGGTTAACGAGTTGTGTGAGTACCGGGAATTCTCCCTTCTCCCTGTGGGAAAAGGGCCGGGGATGAGGGACTTGAGCCAGTCGACCTAAGAACTTGAATGGTTGGGAGAGATGATTACGCTCCGTCTCAGAACCCGGAGCGGTAGCGACGGGATCATGGCTTAAGTTGCGCTTTGATCGGGTCGCTACCGCTCCCCGTACTGAGAGCAAGCGAAATCATCTCTCCCCAAGTGAAAAGAAAAGGGCTCAAGCGTTAAGCCCTCACCCAACCCTCTCCCAGGGGAGAGGGCGATAAGACGACCCTGTCAGAGACGGATGAGGAACCGTTTGCCCGGAGGAATCAATGGCGAAGACAAATATAGCCTGTGCTCAAATCGACATTGAGTTGGGTCAAAGCAAGACGAATCGCGACAAGATCATCTCATTGATGCGCGCGGCCGCTGAACGCGACGCCCAGTTGGTGATGTTTCCCGAATGCGCCCTCACCGGATATGCGTTCGATTCGCTTACGGAAGCGATACCGTTCGCTGAGAAGATCGACGGCCCTTCATCACAAGCTCTCGCCGAAGTGTGTCGCGAGACTGGTGTTTATGTCGTCGCGGGTTTCATCGAAGCTGATGGCGAAAAGTTTTACAACGCGGCGATGCTGGTGGGACCTGACGGCGTTGTGGGGAGCTACCGAAAAGTACATCTGCCTTTCATTGGTATCGATCGATTTCTGGCTCCGGGCGATCGTCCTTTTCAGGTCTTTGATCTGCCCTTCGGCAAAGTGGGTCTGAATATCTGCTATGACATAAGTTTTCCCGAAGCGGCGCGCGTCCTGAAACTCATGGGGGCTGAGCTGATCGCGCTGATTACAAACTGGCCGCCCGCCGCCCGGCGCGCGCCGGAGTTTGTTGTGAATACGCGGGCGCTGGAAAACCATCTGTTCTTTGCAGCAACGGATCGCGTGGGCACCGAGCGTGGCTGGCAATTCATCGGCCGCAGCAAAATTGTCGACTGTAACGGTGACACACTGGCCGAAGCGAGCGCGGACGGCGAGGACTTACTCGTCGTCGCGGTTGATTTGCAAGAGGCCAACAACAATCACATCGTCAACGTCGCCGGCGCATACGAAGTTGATCGCCTCGTCGATCGTCGGCCTGAGATGTATGAGTTAGTCGGCCGTCCTGCGCGAACATCTGCAGCTCAAGCTGTGGCAGTTGCAGGAAGTACGAGCAACGCTGCTTCATAATGAATTTCAGCGCCGTCAGGCGCGAATGTTTATAAGTAACGCCGGCGATGACTTGACTCACAGAGTAGCAGGTAGGAACGCTTTAGCTGGAGACGCGATCGAACCTTTCCCAATGGCTCTGCCACTCTGATGCGCGGCAAGTTTTCGACTTGCCGTTAGGTGAAAATATCTATCACGGTCTCTGACCGTCGCGGGTTGGAGACTCTTCGCGAAAGAGGGTTCGCCGCCGGCAAGTCACAGGACTTGCCGCGCATCAGCTTTGCACAGAAAGTCGGTGAAAAAGAGATTTGGATCAACAATCATCTCTCAGGTCGGGAAGGGTGGCTTGCCCCCGCCCTTAAGTAGCTAAATTGCTTGAGCAAAAAGAAAGGGCGGGGGTAAACCGCCCTTCCCTACCTGAGAGAGTTTTGAGATGTCTGATTTCAGCCAGGACTTTTTGTGCAAAGCCCCGCGCATCAGAGTGGCAGAGCCATTGGGTTTGATTAGAAAGCGATTATTGCGGTCCATCAAGATATTTCGTCTGGTCTCGCGGTGCTACAAATATTTTGCTTCTGACGGAGCAAAAGACTTCGCCGAAACGCTTACTTACACTACCTAATGATTGTTCGAACAATCTTCCGAATCCTGGTTCACATTTGCCGCTTCGGTCTCGCGGCCCTTTTTCTCTTTACAGCCGTGGCGAAGCTCTGGATTCTGAAAGATTTCGTCAGCAAGGTCGCCGAACTTCTCAGCTCAATGGGGATGAATTACGAACGTTGGCAGTGGCCCGCGACCATCATGGTCATCGCGGCTGAGATCATAATCGCAGCGCTCCTAATGATTCCGCGAACGGTGCGAATCGGCGCCGCCGGCGCGGGACTAATGCTGCTCGGATTCAGCGCGTTTGCGCTTTACTATGTTTACGGTTTACACGGCGAGCCGCTGGAATGCGGTTGCTTCGGCAACATCATCGGCAGTCAGTTGGGAGTGAAGACGGCACTGAGAAATTTGCTGCTGCTGATTCCAGTGCTGATCGTAATCTTCGGCCTACGCAGCCGCCAGAGTCGGCAGGCGCCACCTGCATTTGAATAACAGCGGGCGCTTCCTGCGAGTAGCCCTTGGTTTCTACTTTGCGTAGCTTTGCGCCTTTCCGTCTTTGCGTGAAAATTGATCTTGGGTGACGGGTATTTCACGCCAAATCGCGAAGACGCAAAGAACCGCAAAGTTAACGCAACCTTCGCTAACTATCCCCCGCAGCTTCTTTGGTTAGTTTGTAGGCCATCAGATCGATACCCGATATCAGCATCTTCAGTTCCGCAAACTTGTGCGCTCCGGCAGTCACTTGCTTGTGGGCGGATTCAGTCAGCAGGATTTCACCGCGCTCCGCAATGTCTTCGCCGAGCTTTGAAGCGAGATTCACCTCAGAGCCGAAAAGGTCTGCGTGTTCAATTACCAAAATCTCTCCAAAGCCGATGCCGAATTCTCCATACATGTCGTACTCGTCGGGCAGCATCGTGTTGGCCGCGTCCAGGCCCGCGTCCATTTCGATCGCTGCCGCAACTGCCTCGTCCACGGACGAGAAGATCGCAAAGACATTATCGGCCTCCTGCTTGATGAGTTCACCGCCGTGACGCTCAACGATGGGCGCGGCGATCGAGTGCATGCGGTGTATCTGTGCGAGAAAGTGAATGATGCCATGCCGCAGGGTTTGCCGGGAAAAGCCGGACATGTCCATCACCATCACCGCTACGGTCTCTCCAAAGAGTTTGGTGATCTCTTCGTCTATAGCCGCGGCGCGCTCGGGATGTTCGTTCCGCTCCTGAAGCATCTTTCCCAGGCGCGCGCGGGTGCGATGGGGCGTCATTGGGGCCAAGGGCTCAGCTCCTTCTCATGCGGGAAATCTCGTAGCGGGTGTTGCTGATTCGCTCTTCAGCGTCCGGATGATCCGAAAACAGCGAACCCAGCAGATTTGAATCCCGCTCTTCTATCCGCTGTAGCTTCTGAAACATCGTGATCATTCCCTGCGGATCGAAGCCCGCTCCGGGCATTGCGCGGACGCCCAGAAAATCCGCTTCCCGCTCTTCGTCGCGCGAGTGAATCGTCAACATCCCCGCTCCCACGATTTGCCCGAGCGCCACGCCTAAATCGCGGCCGACGGTGCCGGCCACGCCCGTCAATTCACCCAGGGACTGGGCGATCGCGTCGTACTCCTTCGACTTCTTCAGGGTCTTCAAACTGTGGCGCGCGACGATGTGGCCAACTTCGTGAGCAAGTACTGAGGCCAGCTCGTTATCGTTCGCCAATCGCACTAACGCCGTCGTCACGTAAATATGTCCGCCCGGCAGCGAGAAACCATTGATCTCGCGGCTTGAAATGACATGGAATTTGTAAGTGAGATTGGGACGCAGGCCGACGCGCGCGCAACGCTGGCCGATGCGGTCAACCCGCGCCAGCCCAACGTCGGTAAGATTAAACTTCTTCGTTACTTCCCGGTGAAGCTGGGCGCCGAGTTTGACTTCATCGCGCTCATTCAAAAGTCCCGCGTTCGAATAGCGGGCGCGGCGATATTCTGAGTAAGGGTCATCGTATTGGCTGTTCGCGCCGGCAGTTGCTGATAAGAACCGTGACCGATGTGCGCTGGTGCTATTCAACTGAAGACCGGTCACTAGCACCGCACAGATGATTGAAGCGAAGAGGGAAAAGCGAATTAGAATTTTCATTGATTCTGTTTGAAACCTTTCGACGCGCCATCATAAGCGAGTCCGGTTCAGGTGAAAAGTCCTTGGCTTAATTTCCGTTTGAACCCCAGCGAAGTTAATGTGGTTCAGGGTAGTGCCATGATTTCAGTTTTTCTCTGCGGTGATCTCTGCGACCTCGGCGTCTCTGTGGTGAGTGATGGGTGGAAATACAGTCACCGCCGAGACGCAGAGAACGCCGAGGTGTCGCAGAGAATTTCAAACCAGGGCACCACCCGCTGTGACCCGGTTTCTTCTCAACACTGCTATCAGTTAACATCCCACACATGCCGACACTTTCATTCTGGGGCGCGGCCGGAACCGTCACTGGCTCGAAATATTTAATTGAATCCGATCGCGCGCGCGTCCTTATCGACTGTGGATTGTTTCAGGGACTCCGCGAGTTACGTGAGCGCAATTGGCAGGAGCCGCCGTTCAATGCTGCGGCGGTGGACGCGGTGGTGATTACCCACGCCCATATCGACCACATCGGTTACCTTCCACGTTTTGTGCGCCACGGATTTCGCGGGCCAGTCTATTGTTCGCGGGGCACGGCTGAGTTGATGAAGATCCTTCTGCCGGATTCGGCTCGCTTGCAGGAAGAAGAAGCCGACTATCGAAATCGTCACAAGATCACGAAACACCAGCCGGCGCTACCGCTCTACACCGAACAAGATGCGCGCGAGGCCTTGAGGCTTTTGCAGGTTGTGCCCAACACCGGCGAGTCGGTGCGGATCGTCAAAGGCATCAAGGCTGAGTTTCGCATCGCCGGCCACATCCTCGGCTCGAGTCAGGTGCTGATTCAAATCGAAGACCAGACAGAGCCGCGCAGCGTGCTCTTCTCGGGCGATTTAGGCAAGTACGATCAGCCAATCATTCGCGATCCCGTGGCGCCGCCGGCGTGTGACTACCTCGTCGTTGAATCTACTTATGGCGACCGGCTGCACGACCCGGAGCACCCGAAAGACGCGCTGGAGCGCATCATCAAAGACGCTGCCGCGCGGCGGGGAGCGATTCTGATTCCGGCCTTTGCCGTGGGACGCGCGCAGGAGATCGTCTATTTCATTCGCGAGCTGGAGGACGAAAAGCGCATTCCGATTCTGCCCGTCTGCGTCGATTCACCGATGGCCGCCGCGGCCACGCAAGCCTATGCCCGCCGGACCGAAGACCACGATGAGGAGTACGGCGAAGCTTTGAAAAGTACACCCACGCCTTTGCGCACTCATTCGATGTTGGCCTGCGCCACGCGCGAGGACTCGAAAAAGATAAACGGCATGGAGGGCGCGCGCATCATCATCTCCGCTTCAGGCATGATGAACGGCGGACGCGTCCTGCATCATGCGCTGCGCTTGTTGCCTGACGAGAATGCGACTGTGATCTTTGTAGGTTATCAGGCGGCGGGCACCCTCGGCCGGCGCGTCGCGGATGGCGAGCAGCAGGTGAAGGTTCTCGGGCAGTGGATTCCGGTGCGCTGCCGGATCGAAAAGATTGGCGGCTTTTCAGCCCACGCCGACTGGAAAGAAGTGATCCGCTGGCTCGAGGGCATGCCCGCGCCGCCCAAGAGAGTTTTTGTGACCCACGGAGAAACCGGATCCGCCGAAGCGATGGCCGCGCGCATCCGCGAACGCTTTGGCTGGTCGATCGAGGTCCCGCAATACGGCGAGAAGTTTGAGCTGGTGTAAGCATGGTAGGAGCGCTTAATCCGAGATGCCATCTTGTCTTTCGCGATGGCTTTGCCACTCCGATGCGCGGCAAGTCTGTGACTTGCCGTTAGGTGTGTCCATATATACGACGGTCTGTGACCATGGCGGTCGGACCGAGTCGAGACAGAGGGTTCAACGCCGGCAAGTCACAGACTTGCCGCGCATCGGAGTGGCAAAGCCAATGGATTGGATGAGGCACTATTTTGTTATCCAAACATGAGACTCGACCTCCGCTCGTCCCCACTCGCGGTTCTGACATGACGTTGCTATACTGCGCCCTTACTTTTTTCACTTAGCGAATTCATATGAGCATCCTCGTTGATAAGAAAACACGTCTGGTCGTACAGGGACTCACCGGTAAAGAGGGAACGTTCCATACCAAACAGATGGTTGAGTACGGCACGAATGTCGTCGGGGGTGTCACGCCCGGCAAAGGCGGTACAACTCACGAAGGCATTCCGGTTTTCAACACCGTCGCCGACGCCGTAAAAGAAGCAGGCGCGAACGCTTCAGTAATCTATGTGCCCCCGGCTTTTGCCTCCGACGCCATCATGGAAGCAGCGGACGCAGGTATTCCCGTGGTCGTCTGCATCACTGAAGGCATTCCGGCGCTCGACATGGTGAAAGTCAAAGAGTACCTGCGCGATAAGCAGACGCGCCTGATTGGGCCCAACTGTCCCGGTATCATCTCGCCGGGAAGATGCAAGATTGGAATTATGCCGGGCCATATTCACAAAGAAGGCAGCATCGGGGTCGTCTCGCGTTCGGGAACCTTGACTTACGAAGCCGTGGGACAACTGACTTCGCTCGGCCTGGGCCAGTCGTCAGCGGTCGGCATCGGCGGCGATCCAATCGTCGGTACCTCGCACGTGGACGCCTTAAGACTCTTTCAGGAAGACGACGAAACCGAAGGCATCGTGATGATCGGCGAAATCGGCGGCACTGCCGAGGAAGAAGCCGCCGCCTTCGCGAAAGAAAATGTGACCAAGCCCATCGTGGCCTTTATCGCAGGACAAACTGCGCCGCCCGGACGCCGCATGGGTCACGCGGGAGCAATCATCGCCGGCGGGAAGGGAACTGCGGCAGAAAAAATGGCCGCGCTCTCAGCCGCGGGAATTCACGTGGTGAAATCTCCGGCGGACATCGGATCGGCAATGAAGGAAGCGCTCGCGAGCTAGCCGCTACCAAACCAACTTCCCAATGAAGACTTGTCCCTCGTGTCGCCAAAACTATGAAGACGACACCTTGATGTTTTGTCTTCAGGATGGTGCCCGGCTGGCGCCAGCCGAAGGATCTCTCGATCCAAACGCGACCTGGCATTTGCCGCAGAAGCCACCGGCAGCCGCCCGTCCCACAGTTCCAAGTCCGCAACCGACAATTACCGCGCGACCGGAGCAGTTTCGGGTAAATGCCGGCAAGTCAGAGCAGGCGGTGACTGCGGGGCGCAATCCGCTGCCGTGGATTCTCGCGATTGTTCTGGTTTTAGGAATATCCGGAATTACGATCGCCTATTTTTTGAGCCGCGGTAGTTCTGACCAGGCGAGCAGCAAGTACTCCTCACCGGAACCAACGCCCGTTCGCGCGACGCCGACGCCCGGCGATACGAATGACAACGATCGGCCGCCAGGGTCACCGACGCCGTTGGATTCGCCCAAGCCACCCAGGGAAGATGTGACTCCGCAACCAACGCCGAAGGCAACTCCCAAGGCAACACCGGTGGACACCAGACCGAAGTTTGCGGTCATGAACAACATGAGCTTTAATGGCTCGCGAATCACGTACTATCCCCGGCCCAGCTTCGGACAATGCCAGGCTGACTGCGCCGGGAATCCAAACTGCAAAGGCTTCACCTGGATCCGGCCGGGTGCTTATAACCCCGGTGATTCCGCCATGTGCTATTTAATGTCCGCGGTGACCGCACGGGTCCCGCACGTCTGTTGTATTTCGGCGGTGAAGAATTGAAAAACTTATCGAGAACGAAACTGACAGGAGAATGAATGGTAGAGCAAGCAGGTAATCTAACTTTCGCAATCATCAAACCTGACGCGGTGGCCGCGGGTCACACCGGAAAAATTATCGATCGAATTATCGGCGACGGCTTCCGCATTTGCGCGTTGAAAATGATTCATCAGACGCGCAAGCAAGCCGAAGGCTTCTACGAAGTTCATCGCGGCAAACCTTTCTACGAAGGCTTGACCGAGTTTATGTCCAGCGGTCCCTGCGTCGTAATGGTTTTGGAGAAAGCCGAAGCCGTGAAAGCGTGGCGTGACCTGATGGGCGCGACCGATCCGGCCAAAGCCGACGCCGGAACCATTCGTAAAGAGTTCGGCGGATCTGTCGGCGAGAACGCCACGCACGGTTCCGATTCCGACGAGAACGCGGCGATCGAGATCAGTTACTTCTTTAGCAAGCTTGAATTAATTTAGTTCCGATTGAAGCGCTTTGTACTTCGTACTTTGTGCTTCGTTCTCTGGATCGAGTCGCGCGTTCCGCCAACCGTTCAAAGCTTAAAGAACAAAGGACCTCTTTCAATGAAACGCTGCCCAACCTGTAACCGCACCTTCGAAGAAGAGTGGCTGGCTTTCTGCACTCAAGACGGCACGACCCTGGTCGAAGATTCACCAAAAATCGATCTGCAGGCGACGATGATGGCGCCGCCCCCTCCGCCGGCGGGAGGTTGGAAGCCACCATCGGGAGATCTCGGTTCCGGCGGATTTCAGTCGCAACCGGCGCCGCCGCCTGCAAGTTCACCTTCAGGCGGTTTCGGATCGCCACAGTATCAACCGCCGCAGCAGATGCAGGGTGGTTGGCAACCGCCGCCGCCACCGGCTTACGTCCAAGGACCCAAACAGGGATTGGCAATTGCCTCGATGATCTGCGGCATCTGCACCATAACGATTGGCTGGTGCTGCTATCTCGGAGTACTTTCCGGACCGGTGGCAATCGGGCTCGGCATCTACCAGCTGATTCAAATTAAGAACAAACCTGACGAGAATGGGGGCAAGCCCTTCGCGATCGTCGGAATCGCCACGGCGGCCGCTTACTTCGTCCTGCTGGCGCTTTTCGTGATGATTTGGGGGGCAGCCACTTTCATGCAGGGTATTAAGTAGCGCGGCCACGGGTAGTGTCTTAATTTGAGTGAAGCTTGAATTGTCTTGACCGCGAAGCGGTCGCGGCCCATAGGCCAACGTTGCCGCGCAGCGGCTACGTTGGGTTTGTGCATCAACACGATCCGCAACCCCATCGGGGTTGCAGCGTGCACATGATCCGTGTTCCCAGCGTAGCCGCTGCGCGGCAACGCTGGGCTGTAGGATGAAACCGCTCCGCGGTTGCATCTTTCTAAATAGACAATTCGAATTAATGCACTACCCACCCACTCGACTGCGTCTCGCTGCGCACTCGGTGTAGAATATCAGCACGATGTCCATCATTTCCGAAGTAATCGATTCGACGCGCGCCATCATTCAGGGGATGGGCGTTACTCTGTCCTACATTCCCAAGCGGAAGCAGACCGTCGAGTATCCGGACGAGCCGGTTACGGTGCAACCGCGATATCGCGGTCAGCATTTGCTGCACGTTGATGAATTAGGCCGCGAGAAATGCGTCGCGTGTTTTCTGTGCGCGGCGGCGTGTCCCTCCGAATGCATCTATATCGAAGCCGCTGACGATCCGCGTCCGGCAACCGAACGTACGGGCGTCGATGAACGTTTCGCCAAGGTTTACAACATCGACTATGGCCGGTGCATCTTCTGCGGCTTCTGCGTCGAAGCGTGTCCGAAAGATGCGATCACTCATGGTTACAACTTTGAGCTTTCCGTTTATAACCGCGCGGACTTGCTTAAGACGAAGGACGATCTGCTGATTACTAAACAGATCCAGTCAAAGAATTATCGCGTTGCGTTTTCAGATGAGGATGTCGATTCGGAATACAAGGTGATCTAGATCGCGTCTCAAGTTTCAGGTTTCAAGTTTCAAGTTGTTTCCGGTTCTGGCGCCGTTCACTGCTGATAGCGTTTAGAACTTGAAACCCCAAACTTGAAACCTGAAACTGTTTTCGTATGCGCGAATTCCACTACATCTGGAAGTTCGATCTCGAGTCTTCACCGGCCCAATTGTGGCCGTTGGTAGCGGACACGAATCGCTTTAATCGCGATACGGGCGTGCCCACGGTTCAGCAAATCCAAACCGCATCCACATCGACGAAGAACGCGCGGCGTCGTCTGCGCTTGTCGGCGTTTGGGATTCCGGTTGAGTGGGAAGAGCAGCCCTTTGAGTGGGTTCGGCCGCACCGCTTTGGTGTCGTGCGGCGCTACTCAAAAGGTCCAATCAGCGAGCTGCGCGTGCGGGTCGAGCTGATCGAGCGACCCAAATCCGAAAGCGAATCGCGCACGGGAGGGCAGGATTCAACGGGAACCAAGCTCACTTACGAGGTGTGGGCGCAACCGCGAAACTTCATCGGGTCAATCGCCATTCCGATTCAAATAGGCATAGTCAGCGCGCGCAACTTCGCGCGCACCATCCGTGATTATGATCGACTTGCCAGACACGGGCGCACCGCTGCAACGGAACCAAAGAATGTAGAGTTCGCGCCGGGCGGCCGCGAGCGGCTACTGGCACTCAGCCAAAAGATGATCGCGCAGGACAGCGACGCCGAGATCGTGTCGCTCATGGTGGACCATATCGAAAACGCTGATGAGTTCGCACTGGCCCGGATCCGTCCTTACGAGCTGGCCAGAATTTGGGGTCGCCCGCAGCGAACCGTGCTGGAGCAATGTCTGTGCGCCACGCGCTCAGGAATTCTCGACCTGCAATGGAATTTGATCTGTCCCATGTGCCGGGGCGGTGGCTCGACTGAGTCACTGAAGGAGATTGAATCTACAGTTCATTGCCCGGGTTGCAACATCGATTTCAGTGTCAACTTTGAGCAATCAGTTGAGCTGACGTTTCGTCCAAATCCCTCCATCCGCGAAGCTAAGACTGAGTTGTTTTGCGTCGGCGGGCCGCAAGTCACACCGCACATCGTCGCTCAGCAACTGCTTGGGCCCGCAGCACAACGATCGATCGACGTTGAGTTGGAGAAGGGTCGTTACCGTGTCCGCACTTTGAGTTTGCCGGGTTGGCAACATTTGCGCGCCACCGCCGATGGAAAATGTGTAAAGACTATTAGCGCCACCGCGGCTGGTTGGTCAAATGACGAGATCGAAATCGGAGAGTGTTCGCAACTGCAATTCGAAAACGCGACCGGTGAAGAACAGTTGTTCATTCTTGAGAGAACGGCCTGGAGCGACGACGCGGCGCTGGCTGCCGAAGTAACGGCACTGCAAGTTTTTCGCGACCTCTTCGCCAGCGAAGCGCTGCGCCCGGGCGAGCAGATCTCGGTGGGCACCCTGACGGTGCTCTTCACTGATTTGAAGAACTCAACGCGCTTGTACCGCGAGATTGGCGATGCCACGGCGTTCGGTCACGTCATGAATCATTTCGACGTACTCAAGCAGGTGATTGCCGAAGAGGATGGGGCGTTGGTAAAGACGATTGGCGACGCCGTGATGGCCGTTTTTCGGCAACCGGCCGCCGCTCTGCGAGCGATGTTGCACGCTCAGCAAAGGCTGGCTCGAGATAGCGTCCAGCCGTTGAATTTGAAGGCTGGTTTACACACCGGGCCGTGCATTGCGGTAACTCTGAACGAGCGGCTGGATTATTTTGGCTCGACGGTGAACATGGCGGCGCGTTTGGAAGGCCAGTCAACGGGTGAAGATATAGTAATCTCGAACGCGGTTTATTCGGATCCCGCCGTGCGCGAATTCCTGAGCGACGAGCACAACGGGTTGGTGGCGAGCCGATTTGAGATTTCTTTGAAGGGTTTTGATAAAGAGACGTTTGAGCTGTGGCGAATCGGACGCAATGAAAATAATTAACCACAGAGGACACCGAGGAAGAAACAGAAAATCAGGCGGGTCGGAAAGAGGTAGTCAGCTCTCTATTATTTTCGCTGGTGTCTTAGTTTCGGCTTTGCGTAACTTTGCGGCTTAGCGTCTTTGCGTGAACGTGGGGTTTTTGTCTCGGACAATTCACGCAAAGGCGCGGAGACGCAAAAGAAAAACCGCAAGGTAGGACATCACATTATTTTAGATTCTTCTCTGTGCCCTCTGTGGTAAATCTTAAGCACCGCCTGAAGGCGGAACTCCAAAACAGATGCTGATCGAAACTCGCGAAGTCACGCGGATCTACCAGATGGGCACCAATCAGGTGACCGCCTTGGACCATGTCACGATGGGCGCCGGGGAAGGGGAGTTCGTCGCTATCCAGGGAACCTCGGGATCCGGCAAATCGACATTGCTGAATGTGCTCGGCGGGCTGGATCGGCCGACGAGCGGGGACGTGATCTTTGATTCCAACCCGCTCGGCCCACTCACTAAGAAGCAGATGGCGCGCTATCGCCGTTTCTCGGTGGGAATGATCTTTCAGAACTTCAATTTGATTACCACGATGACGGCGGCCGAGAACGTGCGGCTGGCCCTGGCTTTCGGCGGCATGCGAGGCGCAGAGCGGCGACAGCGCGCCGCGGCATTGCTTGAGCGCGTTGGCCTGGCCGATCGAATGGAGCATCGGCCCGCGGAAATGTCGGGCGGCGAACAGCAGCGAGTGGCCATCGCGCGCGCCCTGGCGAACCAGCCGCGCGTTTTGCTTGCCGACGAGCCGACCGGGAATTTAGACTCGACCCGCGCGCGCGAGTTGCTGTCGCTCTTGCGCGAGATGGTCGATCGCGATCGCCTGACGGTTTTGCTGGTGACTCATGATCACGAGTTGGCCAGCAGCTATGCGGATCGAATAATCATGATGAAGGATGGAAAAGTCATTGACGAATTGACTCATTGAGTCATTGAGTCATTGACTGATTGGTTCATTGAATCATTTTTCAGACATCCAATGGATCAATGGATCAATGATTCAATAACCCAATGAATCAATGAATAAATTCCGAGGTTTCTATGTCAACACCAACCCCCCAGGAAATGACGCTCGACGCGATTCGCTCGGTGCCGTTGTTCGCTTCGCTGGATAACGCGTCGGCCAAAGAGTTGCGCAGCTTGTTGCGCACCCAGGATCACAAAGGTGGGACTGTGCTGTTTCGCGCCGGCGATGTCGGTGACGCGATGTACCTGATTGAGAGCGGCCGCGTGCGCATCTCTGTCCCGGATGACCAGCAGCAACAGATCGTTTTGGCAGAGCTGGCGCGCGGCGATTTCTTTGGCGAGATGGCGATTATCGACGGTAAAAATCGTTCGGCTGATGCCTTCGTTCTCGATGACGCGCGGCTGGCCGTGCTATCGCGCGAAAACTTTCTGAGTTTCATTGATGGTAATCCGATCGTGGCCCTCAAGATGCTGAGTGCCACTTTCTCGCGTCTGCGCCACACGGACAAGATGCTGCAACAGCGGGTATCGCGAAACGTCAACGAGGAGCAGGACAAGCGGATGACAATCGCGGACCGCGCCGCGGACGGGATTGCCGAATTTGGCGGCAGTTGGAAGTTCATTATTTCCGCCATCAGCATCATCATCGGATGGATTATCTTCAATTCCTACATCCTGATTCGTGGATTCGATCCGGCGCCCTACCAAATGCTCAACCTCGTGATGGGAGTCATCGCCGGGTTACAGGCGCCGATCATTATGATGTCGCAAAACCGCCAGGGCTCTAAGGACCGGCTCCGCGCGGATTTGGATTACCAGGTCAATCTCAAGAACGAACTGGCGTTGACCGAAGTGCTTCGTCGTCTCGACGTGCTGGAGAGTGAGCGCCTGCCGCTGCTGTTTGCAGAGCAGAATGAACTGATTGGCGAATTGAAGACGCCGGAAGCGCAGGCCTCAGCCAACGCTTCGTGAACGAAGCCCGGGTCTTTCGACTGTTTTCTGTTCGCAACTGGTCCCATCGTTTCCGGTTGGCCAGAAGAATATCCGCTGGACCTCTCGTAAACGGCCGGGTAAGAACTATCCGGATTTCAGAACACCATTCACAGACGAATGATTCAAGCAATCTTCTTCGACTTTAACGGCGTCATCATTAACGACGAACGTCTCCATTTAAAAGCCTATCGCGAGCTGCTTAACGAGCAGGGAGTCTCAATCACTGACGAAGAGTATTTTGCTTCGCTGGGAATGGACGATGTCGCGTTTATGCGGGCCGCTTACGCACGCGTAAATCAACCGCTTGACGACGCCACGATGCAGGCAGTGATCGATCGCGAGCATGCGCTTCATCGAGAGATGATCAAAAACGACCTTCCCGTCGCAGCGGGTATTGTCGCTTTCGTCAAAGAGTGCGCGCGCAAGTACGATTTGGGTATCGTCAGCATGGCGGTGCGCAGCGAGATTGAACATGTGCTGATGCTCGCCGGCCTGGCGAATCAGTTTGCCATAATCGTCAGCGCAGAGCCGGGACGGCGGCACAAACCAGCGCCTGATTGTTACCAGGATGCGCTGGAGTTCTTAAACCAGGAACGGCGAGCCACACGCAAACTCCCTGTCCTGGCGCGCGAGTGTCTGGTAATCGAAGATGCACCGCCGGGAATTAAGGCGGCGCTCGATGCCGGGATGCGCACGATTGGCGTCACCACCACGGTGGCGGAACCGGCGTTGCGCGCGGCCGGCGCCGAAATCGTCACTCACAATCTTGCCGACTGGAACGCCGACGCGGTACACCATCTGTTTGATTGAGGGAGCGCAGGCGTTGATGTCGAAGAGGCGCTGCGGGCGGCCAGCGCGGTGGGCGACGATCGTCTGCAGCGACACCTTCAGCGCGCGCGAGTTGTGAAGACGCGTCACGATGGAGCGCGGACATCCTTGTCCGCCTGAGCGCATAGCGCGAAGAGAACAAGCCACAGATAAACACGGATCGACACAGATTAGAACAAAGCTATCTGTGCTTATCTGCGTGAATCTGTGGCTATTTCTTGGAGCGCAAATCGGAGCGCGGACATCCTTGTCCGCCTGAGCGCGCAGCGCGAACAAAGGCAGTACGATTTGTTCGAGCGGGGCGAGATCAATCCTCGCGACGAGTTTTATGTTGACCAAACAGACTTGAGCAATTGAGGTCGCGCAAACTCTACAATCAATGATTAGAACTCACTTACTCTGTTATGTCCGTCGAGATCGTTTAACGGATTGGAAGCTCGACAGCTTGCGTCGCGGTACTCGAAAACACCCCGTGTTGGCTTATGGAAGCGACGATCCGATGTTTAAAAAGTTCGCGAAAGCCGGAAATTTTATCTGGGTCGTCGGCGTGTATGCGGGCGGGCCACCAACGCTGGAGGCGAAGATTGAGATAGCCGATCAGATGGAGGAAGGGAACGAATACGAGTGTGACGTCACGGGCACGGTCGGCAGTGCTTTCTTTGGCCTGAACGACGTTTCGCGGGCGATGATGCAGCTTGCATTCGAGAGCCAAACCTCTCCCTGGTCTTTGCGAAAGAAAAATTCGACCACGCCTTGGGAAAGGGCTTTTGGCAAACGTTTCCAGTCGCCGCGCCGCGTCGCGAAGGCAGGCGTTCTCGTTACCGGCCATCGTTCGCGAGGCGCAGCGCCGCTGGAGGAATTGGAAGAATCCATTCGCAATCGATCTGTTTTTATCAGTTGGAAACATAAGGAAAATCAACATAGACTCGAGTTTATTCGGGCAGTCAGTATTGAGTTGGCTAAGCGTCGGTTTGCGGTTTGGTGGGACCGCATGGCGTTGACTAACGTCGAGGCAATTAAGGATAAGAAACTGAAGCAGGCGAAGAACGATTTGATGAATCGACTCTTACGTCAAGGACTGTCAGGGTCGACTGCGATTCTGGGGTTCTGGACGGATAATTATGGCTGTCGCAGTGACGGTTCTGATGATAATTGGACTCGAACCGAATGGCATGCAAGAGGTCAGCGGTTGCGTTTCGCGATCACTGCCAACGATTTTGAAAACAAGCGAAGGATGCAGGAACCGGACAAAGTTCTCCGGATGCCACTCAATCCGCAACGAGAGGATGCCGTTCGCGTCGCCAGAGACTTTAAGCGGGCGTATGATTTGATTAAAGGAAAGGCGTTATGAGAATTCACGCGGACATCAGTGGGGACCGCGGGAAAGCTCTTGACAGCGAACGCTCGCACAAAGTATCTGTCTTGACGTTGTTAATTTTGATTCAAAGGAACAATCAATGAAACGAGTTTCACTTTTAGTTATGGTTGGCATGCTGCTTATTGCCGGGACGGTGGTGGCGAAGACGCGGCGCATCAAGTTTCCTCCAGGTCGTACGACGGTCGTCTTGACGGGACGCACAACCGGTGGTCCGAGCGAAAGCGGTGGCATGGATCCGGTTGGTTATATGCTGCGAGCGAAGAAGGGGCAGACGATGACTCTGCACCTGACGTCAGCGAAGAAGAATGCCGTCTTCGGACTCTATGCTCCCGGCATGGATTTAGTGGAGGGCGCCCAGAGCGTAAAGGATTGGAGTGGCGAACTTCCCAAAACCGGTGATTACGAAATCATCGTCTTTCCCGAAGATGAAGCGACGAATACAACTTTTACGCTTGAGATAACAGTGCGTTAGTTCGGTGCGCAGGTTGAATCAAAGAAAGGCCGCTTCGGAATGAAGCGGCCTTTTTGTCTGGCTCGCTGTTTGGAGTTCCGCGTTTACGCGGCGCTTCCGCCTGAAGATGAAGCCCGTTCTACAGAAGCTTGTCTTGCACACAAAAAAAGAGGCGAGTCTTAGCTCGCCTCTTAAGACAATCAGAAAGAGAGAGTTTTTAGTGCTTTTCAGGTTCCGCGGCGACGTTCAATAAATCGCTGACCGGGAAGCGCTGAGCGTAACTTTCGACGAATCTCTTTTGGCCGCCATGACCGTTCGAGGTATAGAAGTCAAAGGCCAGCATCTCGTTGTAAACCTGCTCCAGAGCCCAATGATATTTATTGAAACGGTATACAGCGCCCATCACTCCCGTGCGATGCCGGCCGCCGGCGCAGTGCACGAAGAACTTGCCCGTGGCTGGATCATTAACGACTTTGAGGAACTCCTGAATCTGTGCGTCTGAGGGATCTTCCTTGTCAGGAATGGCAATGTTCACATAGCGCATTCCCTGGGCTTCGACGAAGCCCCTTTCCTTCGGGGTGTTGTCGGTGAGGTCGATTACGGTCTGGATTCCCAGGGCTTTGAGGGCCGCGAAATCACGCTCCTTGGGGCGGCCGCCGCGATAAAAGCGGTCATCCATCTGGCCAAAATTACTGATCTTAATGTTCGAGAAAGCCGGGTCTGAATGGGTCTTGGCAATTGGGGTGGCGGCAAAGGCAAAAAGCAAAGTCGCGATTGCCGTCAGTTTAGCGTACGTATTTCTTGCTCGGATCATCTGGGGTACTCCTTAAATCCACCTAATTTTTTATCAGGCTTTTTTGGATTGCGCAAGACCGTTCGTTTCAAGGTAGTCGGAGGGGCCGTCGTGCCGTATTTCTTGAGGCCTTACTGATCTCGCTATTTTCAATTGCCGGGAACAACTATTAGAGTAGAAAAACTGTGTCGTAGTTGTCTCGAATTCAACAGTCCGTCAGCAAAAAGTTGATCGCCCAAATCAATACTCGGTGAATGGTTGCCTGAGGCCGGCACATTTAACCGCTACTGACTCCTGCTGCTGATTGGGTTAATCTAACGCGGTCCGTATCTTTTTCTATGCCTTTTATCGACCTGCTGAAACTGGCGCTGCGCAACCTGCGCGAAGCCAAACTGCGCGCGACGCTGACTTCGATGGGAGTAATCGTCGGCGTGGCCGTAATCGTGACCATGATTTCGTTCGGGCTGGGATTGCAGCGGAACATGCTTTCGCGTTTTCGGGCGCTGGATCTGTTCAACGAGATCCGCGTGTTTGGCAAAAGCGTTTTCAGCATGGCCATGACGAATGTCGATTCAAAATTGCGGCGCGACGAGAATCCCGGCGATCGGCGCGGCCCGGCTTTTCGAACGGAAAAGACACCCACGAGAATTCTGGACGACGCGGCGCTGGCCGAGATCCAGAAAATTCCTGGCGTGGCTTACGTCGAACCGGACATCAGTTTTACCGTCTACATCCGCTGCAACGGAAAGGTTTTCCCCCAAACGGTGGCGGGCGCTTCGGCGCAGAGTGCCTCTTCAAGATTTAAGACGTTCGCCGCGGGTCAGATGATTAGCCGCAACGACTCTGACGAAGCGGTCGTAAGCGAGGTCCTGGTGGAAACCTGCGGCTTCACGAAGCCGGAGGAAGCGATCGGCAAGACGATCGAATTCCTTACCACGCGTGGCGACCAAAAAGATTCCAGTGACGGAAAAGAGAAGCCAAAGACTGAAGACCAGCAGGACGAGGGGATGAGTTTTTTTGGCTTGCCACTTGAAGATGAGTCAAGCGGTCCTGCGAATCAAATTACTGCGCGCACGTTTCGCATTGCCGGCGTGTTAGGTCAGGAAAAACGTGAAGGCGCGGGACAGGGCGGCCCGATGGGCTTACTGTTCAATGCGTCTTTGTATGTTCCCGTCTCGGCCGCCAGCGACTGGGTAAAAAAACATCGCAACCCGATGGGTGAAGTTGCCCTGGCGCTGGCGCGCCAGAGCGGGCAATTGGGTCAATCGGAAAACGAAGGCTATGGATCGGCAGTCGTCAGGGTCAACGATCCCGTCGCACTGACGCAGGTGCGCACGCGTCTGAATGAACTGGGCTTCAGCAGCTTCTCGATCGTCGATCAGTTAGATCAGATTCGGACGGTCTTTCTCATCATCGATTCAGTACTCGGGTTGCTGGGCGGCATATCTCTGCTGGTGGCCAGCTTCGGGATTGCGAACACGATGATCATGTCCATCCTCGAGCGCACCCGCGAAATCGGAATCATGAAAGCTATCGGTGCAGAGGATCGCGAGATCAAACTTATTTTCTTTTTCGAAGCCGCGGTGATTGGATTAACGGGCGGGATAATCGGAACGCTGGCAGCGTGGGGAATTGACGGCCTCGCGAATCGACTGGCCTATCGCTTCGTTCTCAAACCGCAGGGCGCGTCGTTCGTGGACTTCTTCTCGCTGCCGCCTTATCTGTGGCTGGGGGCCATCGCTTTCGCTTTAGCTGTGTCCATCCTGGCCGCGCTGTACCCGGCGGCGCGCGCGGCGAGAATCGATCCGGTGCGGGCATTGAGGCATGACTGAATGGGAACGCGGGCGCCCTCGCCCGCATCCGTGTAGGCAGCCCGCGCAAAAATCCTCCTAAGAACGAAGCAAAAGTCCTTCGCGTTCGAGCGAATTGCGGGCGAGGGCGCCCGCGCTCCCAGTTTCGGTCGCACGTATTATTCTATGGCGCAAGATCTGAACGGCGGCGAAAGTAATACCCGCGCTTTGTCAGCACAATTAGTTTGTCTTTCCGCTTGCTGGTACCGGATATCTTGATCTCAACCTGTCTAAGACTTTCATCAGCGTCATCCGCTGGCCGAAAGCCGATAGCGTAACGGGCGCGCAAGCGATCGATCACCAGGCCGAGCTTCTCGTCAACTTCCTTCTTATTGGCCCCCACGATTTCGCCGCCGGTTTGCTCGACAAACTTGTTAACGGCTTTTATCTGGCCAAAGGACATGATGTTGAATACTCGGCCAACCGCGCCGCGCACGATCAATCCGTCGACGACGGTTCCGGTCTCGAACAGTTGGGCCAGCACGTCCCGCTCCCGCCGCTCGGTAGTAGCCGCGATGTTATCTGTGATGACGATGATCACGCGGCGGCTGTGCTGACTGGGTGCGTGCTGCATATGAATCGCGGCGCTTTCCAGAGCCGGGCCGAGGAACGTGGCGTTGCCGAGAGCGTCCGTAGCCGTGACCTCTTCGATCGTGCGCGACACCAGCGCCCGATCGGTCGTGAAGTCCTGCGACAATTTGGTCCCATCAGCGAAGGCCATCACTGCAACCTGGTCGGCAGGCTTCAAGCGTTGCAGTGCCTGTAGCGCGCCGTCGCGAATGTCGTGGAGTATCGGCCGAACACTGCGACTCACATCGAGCAGGAGAATGATCGAGAGCGGCAGTTCATCACGACTGAAGTAAGTTATCTCCTGTTTCACGCCACGATCCGTGAGCGTGAAATCTTCTCTGGTGAGATCGCTGACAATTCTTTTCTGTTTGTCGATGACCTGGGCATCGAACACCACCAGATCGGTGTTCACTTTGATGACGTCCTCGCTCGGCGTTTCCTGCGCGCGCACTAACCCGGAAGAGAGCAGTAACACGATCAAGCTCAGCCGAAAAGAAACAATGCGAACTTTCATGGCGAGAGTTATGACGTCAGGGATTTGCCGCACGAGTTACAGAAGCGGGCGTTGGGATCTTTCTGAACGGCGTCGCAATGAGGACACGAGAGACCGGCGCGCAAATTTGTGCCGCATGACGAACAGAAACTCGAACCAGCATTGTTGGCGGCGCCGCACGTACCGCAACGTCCGGGCAAAGGTGGAACGTAACCACCGGCTTTGCGCTCGATATGCGCTTCGATTATCTTCCACGCGTCTTCGGTCAGCTTGTACTGCCAATAAGCGCCCAGCGCCGGCAGTGCCAACAGCAATCCGGCAGACAAAGCGAGTGCGACAGCCGCAACCGCGGCCTTGTCAAACCACTTCTGCATGCCGATCTCGACCCGCGTGCCGCCCGTCTCAGGCGTCACTTTGATCGTGAGCGCGGCAGAGAGTCCGGTGAGATCGCGTAACGTGCTAGACTTGCGCGCTTGCAGCACAGCAGTGGACGACACGTTCATGGTTTGAACATCGAAATCTTTGTCAAAGAGATCGCGCAGTTCTGTCATCAGTTTGATTACGTCGGCTTCAACGCCGGGATAATAACGACTTTCCATTCAGTTTCTCCTTGGTGCATTTTACGTGAGGTAGGAGAAGATAGTTCAAGATTTTCGTGTTCAGTGTCAGAGCCGGAAGCGATAGCGAGCGGATCAACTACAACCGTGCGAGTACCGGGAGGCGATAAACTGCGGATCATACTGGAGCCGCCTTTTTGATCGGATCGCGACCGCTCTCCGTTCTGACACAGCCGGTTTGATCCGCTCAATGTCGCTCGTTGTGCGGACACGGCACAAACTTTTAGAGGTGAGTTAATGAAACAGACAAATCGAGCTTTGGCTCTCGTCATAATTCTGCTGTTCGCTTCCGTTCAATCTATTCATGTAGCGCAGACAACGTCCGGGCTCGCCGGTTTTACTCCAAAGACGGCAGAGGAAGAGCGCCGGCTCGAAGAGCAGTTTCGCGCCGTGCCGCAATCCGCGACGGCGCGCGAAGAGTTGCGACGGCTCACCTCGGAAGCGCACATCGCCGGCTCGCCCGAGGATTATGCGACGGCCGTCTACGTCCGCGATCAAATGCGCAGCTTTGGTTTGCAGTCTGAACTCAAGGAATATCAGGTGCTGCTGGCTTATCCACGTACGCCCAGCATCGTCGAACTGGTGGCGCCACGGCGCGAGCGGCTGCAGGTTCGTGAAGACGTCATACCTCAGGATCCCACTTCCGCCAGCAAGAAGATCGTGCCGCTCTATAACGGCTATGGCGCCAGCGGTGATGTAACTGCGCCGTTGGTTTATGTGAACTATGGCTTGCCGAATGACTACGAGGCGCTGCGCAAAGCCGGCGTGGACGTGAAAGGAAAAATCGCCATCGCGCGTTACGGTAGTTCATTTCGAGGGGTGAAGGCGAAGGTCGCCGAAGACAACGGCGCAGTTGCATTGCTGATTTATTCCGACCCGGCGGACGACGGCTATGCGCAAGGTGACGTCTATCCCAAAGGCCCGATGAGACCTGAAAGTTCTGCGCAACGCGGCTCAGTACAGTTTCTGTTTGTCTATCCCGGCGATCCGCTCACGCCCGGTACGCCGGCGGTTCCCGGCACGCCCCGCATCAAAAAAGAGGAGGCGAAGAATCTGCCGCACATCCCGGTGCAACCCCTCTCGTACGGCGACGCCCGCCGTTTGCTGCAACCGTTGCGCGGGCCACTGCGCCCAAAAGGTTTTCAAGGAGGGCTGCCGTTCGCCTATCACGTTGGCGGCACGACGGACGTGCGGGTGCACTTGCGGACTGACATCGAATTCGTGACGAAAACAATTTGGGACGTCATCACGCGCGTGGACGGTGCGGCGGAAAAAGATCGCTGGGTCGTGCTGGGGAATCATCGCGACGCGTGGGTATTCGGCGCCGTCGATCCCAACAGCGGCACAACAGCCATGCTCGAAGTCGGTCGCGGTCTGGGGCAACTATTGAAATCCGGTTGGCAGCCACGGCGCACGATCGTTTTATGCAGTTGGGATGCAGAAGAGCAGGGACTCATCGGTTCGACTGAATGGGCGGAAGAAAACGCTGCGGAGTTGAAGGAGAAGGCGGTCGCTTACCTGAACATGGACGCGGCTGTTTCTGGTCCCAACTTCGGAGCTTCATCGGTGCCTTCATTGTGGAATGTGATCTATGAAGCTGCGCGCGACGTCCGCGATCCGAAAACAAAGAAGAGCGTCTTTGAAGCCTGGCGCGATCGCGCGTGGGACGGCGCGCCTGAGTCGGATCGTTTCGACGATAATGGAAATGAAAAACCCGTGGCGACTCCACGAATCGGCGCCCTTGGTTCAGGCTCTGACTATACGCCGTTTCTCCAACACCTGGGCGTGCCCTCTCTGGACATGGGGTTTGGCGGAGACTACGGCGTTTACCATTCGGCCTTCGACTCGTTTTACTGGATGTCGCACTTTGGCGATCCGACATTTCAGTATCACGTGGCGGCAGCGCAGATCTGGGGAACCGTTGCGCTTCGCCTGGCGAACGCCGGCGGCCTGCCGTTCGACTATCACGATTACGCGGATCAGCTTCGCGACTTTGCAGATGAAACGACGAGACTGGCGAACCGCAAGAAGTTAGTCGGCGCGTTCGATGCCAAGCCGCTGCTCAAAGCGATCCAGAACTTGAACGACGAAGCGGAAAAGATTTCTAAGCGCCGCATAGACCTTGAGAAGCAGGACTCTTCTTCAGCAAACCAAAAACTCGCGCGGCTTAACGATGCGTTGATGCAAGCGGAGCGGGCCTTCATAGACGACCGCGGACTGCGCGGCCGCGGCTGGTTCAAACATCAGGTTTACGCACCCGGCTTTTATACCGGGTACGCGGCTTTGCCGTTTCCGGATCTGCGGCAAGCGATCGAAGACGGTCGCGCCGCGGATGCCTCGGAAGCAGCTGTCCGGATCACTGATGCGATTGAACGTGCGACTGAGGTGCTGAAGCGAGGAAGGGAATAACTAGAAGGCAGAAGGCAGAAAGCAGAAGGCAGTAAGCAGTAAGCTGTAGCTGTGACCTAGGGCTGCGTGATTGTGCTTTCTGCCTTCTGCCTTCTGCCTTTTGCTTACTGCCTTTTGCCTTCTGTTCTTCACGGTTTCTTTTTCTTCTTATCTTCTGGAGCTGCTGCCGGTAATTTCTTGCCGGCTTCAATGATCAAGTTGGCGTTGTCGGCGACGCGTTCGATCGCGGCGACTTCGTCGGCGTCTGTGGTCCTGGTTCTGAGCGCCGTCAGTTGAGTCAGGTACCCATTGGCGGCCGCTGTTAACTTCCGCAGCGATCGCGAAATCAAAGGGTTCCTTTCATCACGACGACTGACATCGTCAATGTTGGTGATGGCTTCGTCGAGGATGCCGGCAATGTCGCCCAACAATTCAGCGCGCGTGCCCCTGGGGACCTCGCCCCAGTCCGGCTCATCTGTCATCACCTTTTTCGTTGCGGGCAGGCCCGTGCCATTCAGGATCGCGAAGCGGCGATCAGCCGCCTTGATGAAAGCTTCAATTCTTTTGTCCAACTCCTGATGAAAGCGAATAACGTCAGTTTCCGTGTCCGTAAGATGATCGCGAGTCTGCGCCGAGACCCCACCGGTAAACAGAAAGCAGATCGCTAGGATGGCAATGGAAAAAAGAGTTGGCAAGGGGTGGCACTTCATGGGCGCTTGATGGGTTCCCTTGATTCCTGCTGCATTTGAGGCGCGGTCTTGGGCGGTTCGCGCAGGACTGACTGTCCGTAAAATGAATCGAGCGCTGCTGAGCGCGCGTCCTTTATATACTCTTCCGCGTCCTTGATGTGCAGTGCGTACTCGACCGGCGTGGTGCGCCGCATCACCGCAAAGCGCGGCAGGTGCCCCCTCACGGCAATCTCAAAGTGCCGGAAAAGATCGCGAGTGCTTCCCTTGTCCACGTCCATCGTGTTCATGAAGTCCCGGATGTTGGTGAGCAGGCCGAGGTAGCATCCGACTTCAGCCGACGCGGCGTTGAACTTCTTAGCCTCAGTCAGCGACTCAGCACGGGCTAAGTGATCTTCCGCCAATGTGATAGTTGCTTTGAGGCGAGACTTTGGATTGGATTCTGCGGCAAGTTGCGATCGCTCGCTGCGCGAAACAAATCGCATCGGCGGCGGCACGGGCAGTTCCGGGCTGCGAGGTTTTTGGCCCAGGGCGCTGGCCGTCAAGGCGCACAACGAGGCCATCTGCAAAAAGAGAATCGATCCGTGACGAAGCGAGCTTGGCATTATCGTCGAAGGAACTTTTGGGGAATTGCTCAGGGGGACTTTCGTTTAGCACCCTGGCCACGCTGAATCTGTGCGCGCAATATTGGGAGACGCAGATTAACCTTGTCAATCTCCAGTTTGTTATTTGCCGGGTCAGCGTGCGACAAAAACTGCTGGTACGCATCCAGAGCCTGCGGATACTCGGCGAGATTATCATGAGCGGCCGCAATGAAAAAGTAGGTAGCGGCAATTTCCGGCCGCGCCTTTGCCAGCCATTCATATTCAGGAATGGCCTCGGCGAACCGCTTCATCTCGTAAAGCGCGAGCGCAAAATTCGCGTGCGCAGTGTAATCCTCAGGCGTTTTGCTGATAACTCTTTGTAGCACCGTGGCGGCGTCAGCGAAGCGTCGGCCCTGCACGAGCGCCGCCGCAAAACCAGTGGCGAACTTTGTGTTGTCGGGTTCGATCTCCAGCGCGCGAAGATAAAAGGCTTGCGACTTAGACGGATCGACGCGACGGTATGCTTCTCCGAGCCGCGCCAGCATTCGAGCATTCTTCGGATCGCGCTGCACGAGTTGTTCGAGCGCCTGTAGATCCTCGGGAGCATTCGATCCGGAGTCCGCAGCGATTTCCGTTCTCAGTTCAACAAAGATGGGTTCTTTGCGGGTTTTCTCATCCAGAGCGTCGATTAACTTGAGAGCCTCTTCAGGCTTTCCCGCGAGGGCATAGAGTCGAGCTACATCAAAAATCACTCCGAGTTGCTTGTTAGGCGTTCCCGGGGTCAGAGATTCTTTGGCTATGTCGAGATCGGCAAGCGCCGCGACACGATCTCTTGAAAATAATAACCTGGCCCGGTTGGATCGCATGGCTGGATTTGCGGGCTCAAGTTGTATCGCCTGCGTGATGCTCGACAGCGCCGCAGCGTCGTCCCCGGCGCCAACTTCTATAAAGGATCGCTGCTGCCACGTCTGCGCAGTTGCGTCTTTAAATGAAGTAGCGAGTCGAATGAGCCTCAGCGCTTCGGGATACTGTCCGCTTCGCTGAAGGATTAACGCCAGGGCCACGGTCGCGTCCAGGCTTTGAGCGTTCAGTTCGATTGCTTTTCGCAGAATCGGTTCAGCCTCTCGAGCCGTCCCTTGCGCAGCCAGCATAGTTCCAAACTTTGCATAAGCGATGGTCCAATCAGGACGCAGTTTTACCGCTCGGTTGAAGCCCTCGACAGCCTCGGCGTCGCGATTGATTCCGAGGAGTGCCATCGCTCTTTGAAACTCAGCCTCTGGAAACTCAGGCTTAATTTTGATAGCTGCGTCGTACAAGTCGATGGCTTTTTGGTACTCGCTCTTTGCGTGAGCGTCCTGGCCGCGCTCGAACAGTTTGATTGGATCGGTTTCGCCGTTCGTAGGGTCCTCACCTTGCGCGGCGGCCAGCTGGAGAGACAAAAGGATGAAAAGCAACGCCAGCAAGCGGGTCAGAGATCGGTTTGAACTGTGAGCGCGGAACATCGTGCGTTGCTAATAAGAAGGACTGAACTCGGTGCAAACTGCCTTGCCGGAGGTTCGATGTTAACACTCACGATCAAGTTGCGTCATCAGGCTCATTTAAGCCTCGAAGGAAGCAGAGAGGGCTGGGCGAACGGTATTTTTCCTCAGAAGTGATCCCGATCACCCGCCAGGTCGGATAGTCACCCGGGGCAGTCGGATCGCGGTTGCGTGCCCCACTCGCATGCGTTACCATTTTGACGTTGTGAAGCACGCCTCGTTCTAACGCATTCCTTTTGTCGGAGAGTTTTGATGTCCACAGCACTGTTCGATGATATCCGCGAAATAAAAGAAGACAACCCATTCGAATCGATGATGTCGCGATTCGATCGGGCCGCCCAGTTACTAAACCTGGATCCTGATTTGTACGCGGTGATGCGCGTTCCGAATCGCGAGTTGAAAGTCTATATTCCGACGCGGATGGACTCAGGCCGCATTCAGGTGTTCGAAGGCTTTCGCGTGCAACATAATTTTGCGCGTGGTCCGGCCAAAGGCGGCATCCGTTACTCGCCGGACGTAAACCTCGATGAAGTACGCGCTCTGGCGGCGTGGATGACCTGGAAGTGTGCGGTGGTCAATGTTCCGTTCGGCGGCGCCAAAGGCGGCATCATCTGCGATCCGACACAGATGTCCCTCGGAGAGCTTGGAACGAATGACGCGACGGTACGCCTCCGAGTTGCTCGACTTTATCGGACCGGAAAAAGATGTGCCCGCGCCCGACATGAATACCAACGAACAGACGATGGCCTGGATCATGGACACCTATTCCATGCACGCACGCCACACCGTGAATGCCGTCGTCACGGGCAAGCCGATCGATCTCGGCGGTTCCCGCGGGCGTCGCGAGGCAACCGGACGCGGATTGCTGATCGTTGTCACCGAAGCAGCCAAGACGGTTCAAGATGAATCCGGCGGATACTCGGGTGGTGGTGCAGGGAAGTGGCAACGTCGGCGGCATCGCAGCGCTGCTCTTGCACGAAGCCGGATTCAAAGTGGTCGGCATCTCAGACATTCACGGCGGAATCTACAACCCCGCAGGACTCGATATCACGAGCGGCACTGAAGCATCTGCAGTCAACCCGATCGTTCGAAGGCTATGGCGAAGCCGAGTCAGGTCAGCAATTCTGAATTGCTCGAATTGGAATGTGATGTGCTGCTTGCCCGCAGCGACTGAGAACCAGATTACTTCGGCACAATGCCGAAAGGTTGAAGTGCAAAGTACTGGCAGAAGGAGCCAATGGCCCAACGACGGCGGCTGCTGATGAAATTCTTTATCAGAAAGGGATCTTTGTGATTCCCGACATTCTGGCGAACGCTGGTGGCGTTACAGTTTCATATTTCGAATGGGTGCAGGACCGCATGGGTTATTTCTGGCGCGAGGATGTAGTTAATTCGACGGCTCCAGGACACCATGGTGGCCAGTTTCAATGACTTATGCCGTTATGCCGACGCGCACTCGGTCGATACTCGCACTGCCGCCTACATGCTCGCCATTGACCGAGTCGCTTACGACACCCGCATGCGCGGCATCTACGCGTGACGGAAAAAACATAAACAAATTCGCCGCTAAGTCGTGAAAAAGTCTTGATTTCCGGCTACGGCAATGGTAGGCTTCGGCCGTATTTACTGCTCGCAGCATTGCTTTTCTAACGACCGAATTGAGGTCAGGCTCGGCGGGCGGTGAAATTCCTAGTTGACACAGGCGCTCCGTTTGCTTATAAAGAAGCGCTAGATTAAAAGGTATTAAGAACTTACGAGAGGTCAGGCAATTCTTTTTGACCCTCTCTTCAGTTGGTCGCTCTACCAGAATTTCGGTGCCGGAGCGACTGCAAATGTGTTAACGTTTAGTTGACGCTGGTAGTTCGAGCGTCCGTATCCAAAAGGATAACTGGCGGCGAGATGCTTCGAGCAGGCATTCGAATCAGATCCAAATCGACCGCGCGGTTAGTCTTCACTGGGCACGGCCACGCCAATTCTTACTCACAAATCGCAGGAGGAACGCGATGAGACTCGCGAATAGAGTGCTCTTTTGTGCACTCGCAATTTTTGTTTTGTCGGTCGTTGCGGTTGCGCAAACACCGAGAGGCGAAAACGATCCCAGAAACTTGTCACCGTCGGTAGGAACGGGTGGTCCTGAAGGTGGACCAACGGGCCTATTCACTATCTATGACGGTCAGACGCTGAGAAGGGGCGAATATACGTTTAGCTTCGCCTTTAGCAATTACGACCGCGATCCGGGCAACGTCGATATTACGGACTGGCCGGCGAGCTTTAACATTGGCTTGAACGATCATCTCGAGTTGTTCTTCAAGACTAACGTTTATCGCGGCATCAAAGTTAATAATCCACAGAATCTGTCAAGCTTCTATTTGCCGAACGTGCAGATGTTTTATGGCAACGGGTTGCTGGGCAGTGGTCCTGCGATCATTCTGTCGCCTTCGGGCCCGAACGTGGGCACATTGGCAGGCACGGCAGTGTTCCGTCCGCCGTTCTGTCCAGGCTGCGTGCCGACTGGATCGATCTTCAGCGTTTACTACAACGCTGGACAGCCGTCCGGTAGCGTATCCGTATACGGGCGGCGCCGGACCAAACTTTGGACTTGGACCAGGCGTTTATCGGTACGCAATTTGGATTTCCTGGCTTTAGCGCGACGCTCGGGCCGCCAATGACTGGTGGCAACACGAATACGGCGCTGCCGATGTGTTCCCGGGCGTAGGTTCGCCGGTTGGCAGCATCCTGCCGGGCATCGTGCTGGCGACGACGCGTGTTGCCTTGTACGGCGCTTAACGGGTAATTGCCGGCCGCCAGGCTTACCCGGCTACGCAGAATCCGATTATTGTGCCGACCAGCTTACACGGTGGCACCGTCATACTTGCCGGATGCTCCGTTCGTTGGTCGACTCTACGGCGAGTCGAGCTTTGGCAATTTTGTGGCTGGCGCGAAGATGCGGCTGACCGATCCGAGGAATCCGTTTGGCTTCGGTTTCATTCCGTTCTATCGCTGGTATCCGGACAAGGCGGATGACGCTCAGGGCTTCAATCAGCTTCAGCGTGGTGCATCGCCCGGGTGGCAACATTGGCGACTTTGGTCTGGTGATGTTCGCTGATGCTCGCCTGAGCCGCTCAGTGAACGTTTCGGCGAATCTGGGTTACATTCTGAACAGCAATCCGAAGAATGCCAAGGGGTTCGACTTTGTTGGATCGTCCGGATGAAATCATCGCCGGCATCGGCGTTTGACTTCCCGATTAACAAGTACGTTCCAGCCGCATCGCCGAATTCCGATCGACTCAATATGTCGGCGGACACACGCCTAACGCGATTGCCGAACAATCCGGTTGAATTCCTGGTGGGCGTCAAGATTTATCCGGCGCGTTGGTGGGGATTCGGTGCCTGGTATCGCAGAGCTTTGAATGACCAGCGGTTGAAGAACTTCAACGGGGTTAATTTCAACGTGCCGATCGCGAATATCACGAATGTCTGCGTTACCAATCCGCCGCACCCACCACCGTGTCCTGTCGGAACCGATCGGGAATCGTCATTGTCCCCGGTACGACTCGCCCTTCGACATCGGCGGGCGTCCCGCTGGGCTTCCAGCCGTCGAGCGACCCGTACGGCTTTGGCGCTCAACTGTGGATTGGTCATCGCAACACGCGCGAGCCGTCCATTCTGCCGAACCAGCCGCCGACCGCTTCGTTGGCAGCATCGACGGCGACGATTACGCTGCCGTGCCAGCCTGGCTATCACTCGTCATCGGGTGGTTGCCCGGCCAACGCGAGCACGTCGGTTGACCTGACGACGACCGCGCAGCGATCCGGATGGCGACACGCTGCTTTATTCGTACATCAGTTACGGGTGGCCGCATTACCGGTGAGGGCGCCAACGTGAGTTGGGATCTCAGTGGTGTGGGCCCGGGAACGTATACAGCGTCGGTAGACGTTGACGATGGTTGCGGTTGCATCACCTCGTCGACAACGACGGTAACGATTGCCAGTTGTGGCGATTGCATACCGGATCTTGTTTGCCCGAACGATTAGCTCGAGTGCCCGAGTGAGGTTGAGCAAGGCGCGCCAATTACGCTCCACGGCTACGTGTGGGTGAAGGTACACCTCCAGCGCACCACCTACAATTGGACGGTTTCGGCCGGAACTATCACCAGTGGTCAGGGCACGACCACGATCACGGTGACACCGACAGATCTCGGCGGTCAGACGTTACAGCGACTGTAGAGGTTGGTGGAGTTGATCCGAGTTGCGGTAGGACAACGTCCTGCATCGACTCCGATCAAGGCGACCGCCGCCGGTTTCGCGCAAGTTTGACGAGTACGGCAACATCAGATTCAACGATGAGAAGGCCAGACTCGATAACTTTGCGGTCCAGCTGCAGAACGAGCCGGGTGCGCACGGGTTACATCATCGGCTACGGCAGTTGTGATGCCGAGGGTATGACGCGAGCCAATCGCGCCAAGGATTACCTCGTCAACACTCGTGGCATCGATGGTGGACGCATCATGACGGTGGACGGTGGCTGTTTGCCGGAGTTGCAGGTCCAACTTTGGATTCAGCCGGCTGGTGCAATCGCGCCAACCGGAGATGCCGACCGGCGTAGTCTCGCCTTGTCCGGACTGCAAGAAGAAACCAGACGCGTCGTCGTGGCCGACGAGGCGAAGAGTAGGCTTCGTACCACCTAACGTTCGCGGCTCTTAATTGAGTTGCGACCTTCTTCAGAAGCGAGCGGTGCTTTTCAAGAAGCACCGCTCGCTTCATTTATGTCTGACGATGTCAAAACGTTTCTTAGAACTGCGGTCGCGCGATAAACGGGAATCCGCCTTCTCAGACTGTGCGCGATCCGCGGGCGGGGACAACAAGATGTCGAAAAGAGATGATTAAATGCGTATAATGCACCAGATCCGCGAGTTGACCTTCGACCCGCGAATTGCATCTCAGTTTTCGATGAGGATTGATGTAATGAAGAGAATGTTCTTTCGGTTGTTCGTAATTGGTTTGCCCCTTAGTCTTGCCCTTACCTGGTGCATTGCGGCGCGTAAGTGGACTAGCAGCGCGGCAGCGCCATCAGGAACCCCTTATACCATCCGAATGGCGTATCACTGGGCCTACCGGCGGCGACGTTCGCGGACTGGTAGTGGATCCTAACGATCCGGATCGTTTTTATTTTGGCACCCTCGATGGCCAGATTTACACTTCGACCGACGGCGCCCGAAATTGGCGGCTGTTGGTGAATTTTAATCGGCCGCGCTTGTTCGTTGACCATATCATCGTCGATCCTCGTAATTCGAAGGTGCTTTACGTCGCTACGCATCGTCATAAGGAGCCGGGCGGATTTTTCAAATCGACGGACGGCGGAGTGACCTGGCGCGAAGCACCTGAGCTTCGAAATGAAGCGCTTACATTCGATGACTCAGTCTGAGTCGGATCCGAATATTCTGTTAGTGGGCACGATCTCCGGCATCTATCGATCAAATGATTCAGGCGAAACCTGGATCGGCGTTGCCGACAAGAGTACGCCCGGTCTGATTGATGTTGAGTCGCTGGCCATTGATCCGCGGAATGCGTAACGTCATTTACGCGGGCACCTGGTACCTGCCCTACAAGAGCACGGACGGTGGCCAGTCCTGGCGGATCATCAAGAACGGCATCATTGACGACTCGGACATTTTTGCCATAGACATTGATCCGCGCAATGCGAATCACATAATTGCTTCGGCGTGCAGCGGGATCTACGAGACGCATGAGGCGGGTGAAAAGTGGCAGAAGATTCAGGGCATCCCTTCACAGTCGCGGCGCACGCGCGCCATCCTCCAGCATCCGTCGATTCCGGGTCTGGTGTTCGCCGGAACGACTGAAGGCTTCTGGCGGTCGGCCAAAGGTGGCCAGAACAATTCATGGATGGTGACGACTTCGCGCCAGCTGGAAATCAATTCAATCGCTGTTCATCCTCGCAATCCGAATACTGATTTATATCGGGACAAACAACTACGGGGTGATGGTTTCGACTGATGGCGGGAAGAACTTCGTTCCGAGCAATAACGGATTCAGCGGACGCTTTGTAAACACGATCCTGCCGGATCGTGAAAACTCGATCCAGAGTTTATGCGACGACGATTAATACAACCACGGGCGGCGGCTTCTTTTTTGTGAGCAGCGATGGCGGCAGTTCCTGGCAGCCTTCGATGCGCAATATGCCGCCGCGATTGATTGGCTATGCGCTAATGCAGGATGAGCGCGACGCCAATATTATTTATCTCGGGACTAATCTCGGACTGTATCGCTCGGCAGATCGCGGCGCATCGTGGGCACCGGTCGCCGCGCGGAAACCTGCCGCTCCGGCGAAGAAGCGAGCGGCGCCGCGCAGTAGGATCCGCCGGACCGTGGCCCAGTCCCCGAGTCGCAGAGGCACGACTCAAACGCCCTCGCTTCCAGGGCAGAGAATAGCGCCGGCCACGCCAACCGATGACACGCGTGCGACAGGCACAGGAAGCGTTGGAGCGCGCCGGCTATGAAATCGGTACGCCAGACGGCCAGCTGGGACCGCGCACGATCGCCGCAATCAAGCGCTTTCAAACGGACCGTTATCTGCCGGTGACAGGGCAACTGGATGAAACGACGCTCGCAGCGCTGGGCGTTACCAATGCAATTTCGTCGACTACTCTTACGCATCTGGCTGGGATCACAGATCCAGTCAACGCCCTGGCGATCGTAACAACTTCAACAGGAAACCAGATTCTGGCGGCTACGAATGCGGGACTTTTCCGAACCTCCGACCCGTCACAGGGTTGGGACCGTTTGCCGTATGGCCGGGGCATCGACGTGCGCACAACATGCATTTCGACCAGCCCGCAGAACCCCTGCGCTGATTTTTGTGGGCACGGCTACCTCCGGCGTTCTGGTTTCGCGCGATGGCGGTGAAAACATGGCAACAGGTTAGTGGCATTCCGAACACGTCGCCGGTCAATGTGATTGTTCAGGATCCCACGCGCTCTTCGTTCATCTACGTGGGCACCAAGCAGGCGTTCTACATGTCGCGCGATGGCGGCGAGCAGTGGTCGCGGCGCGGCGGGAATCTCCCTTTTGGCGATTTCACCAGCATTCTGATTAATCCGCGGAACCCGAACGAGGTATTTGCGGGCAACGCTTATCAGAATGGCGACGATTGGCGGCGGCGTTTATCGTTCGAACGATGCCGGCTCAACCTGGGTTCGTATTGATGCGCGCGAACATCGTTTGCCGAGTCAGCGAATCTGGGCACTGGCGCTGGATCCGCGTGATCAGAACACGTTGTTTGTGGGGTCGCATTCTGCCGGTGTTTACGTCGTGCCGCGCGGCGCCGAGGCTTCGATGAATGACAAACGGTAAAGTTGAGTTTTGCTTGCGGCTGCCGAAACATCGGCAGCCGCCTTGACACTCAGTCGTAGCGCCGTGTAAATTCCGAGACGATCCGGTCAAGCGATCGGTGATAGTCGGACGCAAGCGCGGGAGACTACGGGCACGACGGAAATCGAAACGGCGACAACCTTCATTTCAACCTCCTTAACGCTCGCACCCTCTCATCTTTTCTCCGACAATCACCGCTAAAGTGAAGTCGCTGCAAGGCGCGACTTACGTTTTTGTTCGACTGCCGGAGGGCGGGCCGATCGCTCGACGCGTCACGCGAATTGATTAGGGAGTGTGCATGTCCACGGAACAACCTGTAATGACCGTCGGTGAACCCGACAATAACCAACCTTCAAACGAACAACCAACCGCAACCGAGAACTCGACCACTCAAGTGACAGCGCCGAGTGAGGCCGCTTCACGCCAATCCGCCGGTTGTCGAATCGCACGACGAAGAGGAATCCCGACCTGCCGGAGAAGACTTCGGGCAAATGCTCGATCAGTTCGAGCAGGAGCAGTCGACGCTTCAGGAAGGCGAAGTCGTGCGCGGAACCGTCGTGGGGATTACCGAACGCGGCGTCGTAATCGATTTCGGCTACAAGTCCGAAGGCATCGTCAACCAGAACGAGTTCATGGAGAACGGCGAAATCACCGTGAAGCGCGGTGATGAAGTGGATGTGCTGGTCAAGAACATGGAGACCGGCGAGGGTTACCCGGTGCTTTCGCGAGCCGATGCGGTTCGCCTGCGCGCCTGGGATGATCTGGAGAAGGCATTCAACGAAGGCACGCCGATCAAAGGTCGCGTGATTGAACGCATCAAGGGCGGTCTGCGGGTGGATGTGGATGGCATCGCCGCGTTTCTGCCGGGGTCGCAGGTCGACATCCGGCCGATTCGCAATCTGGACTCGCTGCGAGGTCGCGAGATCGAAGCGAAAGTTATCAAGCTGAATCGCAAGCGTTCGAACATCGTGCTCTCGCGCAAGGCCGTGCTGGAAGAACGTGATGCCGGCCTCAAGGGCGACACTCTCGATCAAATCGAAGAAGACATTATTGTCGAAGGACAAATCAAGAATCTTACTGACTACGGCGCCTTCGTCGACCTCGGCGGCGTTGACGGATTGTTGCATGTCACGGATATGTCCTGGGGCCGTTTGCAGAACCCCGGAGAGCTTTTCAAGGTGGGCGACACAGTGCAGGTTAAGGTGCTGCGCTTCGATCGCGGACGTGAGCGAGTTTCGCTCGGTTACAAACAGCTCTTGCCCGATCCCTGGGAAACTATCGAAGAGCGCTTTCCGCCGAATACTCGGATCACGGGAAAGATTGCCAGTGTCACCGACTACGGCGCCTTTGTGGAACTTGAGCCCGGCGTCGAAGGCCTGGTTCATGTTTCGGAGATGAGCTGGTCCAAGCGCGTCAAACACCCCAGCAAGATTGTGAATCCGGGTGACGTGGTTGAAGTCGAGGTGCTGGGTGTGGACGCAAAGGCCCGGCGCATTAGCCTGGGCATGAAGCAGGTTCAGGAAAATCCCTGGCGGACCCTCAACGACCGTTATCAGGTGGGTGCACGAGTACATGGACGGGTGCGCAACCTCACAGACTTTGGCGCCTTCATCGAGATCGAAGATGGCATCGATGGGCTGGTCCACGTGTCCGATATTTCATGGTCGCGGCGGATCAAACATCCGGGCGAAGTATTGAAGAAGGGTCAGCAGGTGGATGCGGTTATCACGGGCATTGATCCTGAAAACCGGCGAATGTCTCTTTCGATCAAGGACCTCGAGCCGAACGCGTGGAACGAGTTCGTGGCGACTCACAAGCCTGGCGATGTGGTAAAGGGCAAGATAGCCCGCTTTGCCAGCTTCGGGGCCTTTGTTGAATTGGGGGATAACCTCGAAGGCCTGTGTCACATTTCCGAGCTGTCGGATGAGCGGGTCGCCAAGCCCGAAGACGCAGTTCAGATTGGCCAGGAAATGGAGTTTCGCATTCTGCGCGTCGACGCCGAAAACAAAAAGATTGGATTATCCGCCCGGGCCGCCGGTCACGAGGATTCGATGATCGAGACAAAGATTTACACGTCTGAAGCGGGCGGCGGCATGGCCTCACTGGCTGAGCTGGCCGACTTCGGAAACAGCAGCAAGAGCAGCGACGAGGGCTAATAACCGCGCTCTAAAAAGAGCGAACCGATGCGTCCGGCAGAGGACGCTGATCATTCGCTTTCGCGGGACGGCACTTTCACCTGTAAATGTTGGCGGGGCGGCAGTTCCTAGTCTTGCCGAAGCCGTCTGGTTTTGGTAAGGTAATCCCAATTCCGGTGTCCATATTGGTCGAAGGGGTTGGCCGTCACGAGGCCAGCGATGGACGGCCATTCCTCGAATGAGGTGACGCATGACGAAAGCCGATCTGGTTAACGACGTAGCTAATGCCGCCGAGTTGACGAAAAAAGATTCCGAGCGACTGGTCGAGATCGTTTTTGAAAGCATCATCGACAGCTTGAATCATGGCGAGAAGATTGAATTGAGGGGCTTCGGGAGCTTTCGCGTGCGCGAGCGCGGCGCCCGCCGCGGCCGCAATCCGAAGACCGGTGAGCCCGTGAGCATTCCCGCCAAAAGGGTTCCGTATTTCAAAGCCGGCAAGGAATTGAAAGAGCTCATTAACGAAAACCCCACCTGACGGCCGAAGCGAAGTCTGTGAAACACCCATAGGTTCTTACAATCGTGGAAAGATTATGGAGTCCGTGGAGACACGAATACATCGCCAACTCAAGTCCTGACAAACTTCAAGACCTGCCGTGCATCTTTTGTGAAGCGTCAAAGAACCCGGCAGACGACGAACAAAATCACATCCTTTGCCGCGGCGCGCTTAATTTCGTAATCCTTAATCGCTATCCGTACATCAGCGGCCACCTGATGATCGCTCCCTACGCGCACGTGGGAGAGCTGGCGGCGACCTCTAAAGAAATTACCGATGAAATGATGGATCTGGTTAAGCGATCCCAGGCGGCGTTGCGGGAAGTCTACGCACCGCAAGGGTTCAATTTGGGGATGAACCTCGGACGCGTCGCCGGCGCCGGCGTCGCCGATCACATACACATGCACCTGCTGCCGCGGTGGGGCGGCGACACCAATTTCATGTCAACCGTGGGCGATACCAGAGTGCTCCCTGAAGATCTCGGTACGACTTATCGAAAGCTCAAAGGAAAGATCTAAGCGACGCACAGTCTAAGTCGCGCGATCGTGGTGAGGGATTGCCTCGTCCTCAACCTCGCCGGCGGAATTGATCGGAACGTCGGAAGCCTTTTCATAACTGATACCCAGCGCGCGCCTGGTTTCTTCTTCATGCGGCAACGGATTAAAGCCTGGATAGTCGATGCGTGGGTGATAGATTGCCGCCAGCGAATGAATGATCGTTTCACGTAAGTCAGCTAACTCGCGCAAAGTGAGTTTCGATTCATCGAGTTGTCCATCCCTAATCACGGCGTCAAAAATCTTCGTGACAATCGCTCGGATGTTTTCTGCATTGGGGTGTGCCAGGGACCTGGCGGCGGCCTCGGCGGAATCAACCAGCATCAGGATGGCGGCTTCTTTGAACTGGGGCTTGGGCCCGGGGTAACGGAATTCGGCTTCGTTTATTGACGCTCCGTTAGCCTGCATCTCAGCTTTGCGCAAAAAGAAATGCAGCGTTCGTGTGCCATGATGTTGAGGAATAAAATCGGCGACGCGCTGCGGCAATCCCAGCTCCTTCGCCAGTCTGAGGCCGTAGGTCACGTGACTGGTAATAATCTTCGCGCTTTGAATTGGCTTAAGACGATCGTGAGGATTCTCGCCGCTTTGGTTCTCGACGAAGTGATCGGGCGCAGCTACCTTACCGATGTCATGGTAGAGCGCGCCCACCCGCGCGAGCAGCGGGTTCGCATGAATCGCGCGGCAAGCATCCTCGGCCAATTGTCCAACCGCGTGAGAGTGCTGGTTAGTGCCGGGCGCGCGCAGCGCCAGCTGGCTCAACGCCGGTAGCTCGGCATTGGTTAATTCCAGCAATCTTATGTCGGTCAAAATTCCAAACAATGATTCGTTTATGGGGACCCCGCCGGCCGCAAAAATAATTGTCAACAAGCCGCCGCCAATTCCGAACAAACCGGCAAAGGCGATCGAAGAAAAGCTGTGAGGCTGATGAGCAAAGCTCATTAAGGTGACTGCCGTGGCCAGGTTCAGTCCGGCGACGATCAGCCCCGCCAATGTCACTGATTGACGCAGATGGTATCGCCGAACTCCATAGACGGCAGCAAAGCACGAAATAACCGCGTAGATCATCGCCTGCGCCGGGTGGAGGGCGAGCAGGCCCGTGAACGCCGAAGTGACGATGCCGGCACCGAGAGCCAGTCGCCGATCCGTCAGCATCGTCAGCAGCAGTGCGGCCGCCGCGAACGGAATCATGAGACTCCAAACAAACGGATCGTTGAAGGGCGCGCGCGTACTTTGTGAAGAGACGGCCGCGGCCACTGCAAATCCGGCGCGGATAATCAGTGTCTGAAATAAGATTGCCGAACCGATCAAGGCAAAGGCGCGCGGCGTTGAGATCAGCAAATCAATCTGCGCCGCGCGGTAAACGACAAAGCGCCAAATTGCGATGTACGCGAGCGAAACAACTGCCAGCACGCCAAACGTGCTAATGCCGAACGGCCATCTGCTGAGCAGTAAAGTGGCGGCCAGTACCAGAAAAACAAAGCCGGCGACGAAACGCGCCCGCGGCGAAACCCAGCGAAAAGGGCGGAGGATGACGCCGAGCACGGCGTTGCGGACAGTGTCCAGTCGGTTCGAGAATCGGGGCCTTGGGCTCATTAGGTTCGAATGCCCTTCATGGCGCGGAAGAGACTGGCTGAATCAGCAGCCGATCGATTTCGTTCAACAACGGCGCCAGTGTCTCGGGGCGCAAGGCTGAGATCGAAATGCATTCCGTATTTTCGCCGCAACCGGCCGCGCGCAGGTTCGCAGCCAGCGACACCTCATCCAGCATATCGGCTTTATTAAAAGTCGTCAGCCGCGGGATCCCTTCGAAGTGTAACTCGCCCAGAATGCGTTCAACGGAAGCAACCTGCTGTTGCCAGCGCGGATTTGCCGCATCAATCAAATGAATGAGCATCCGGCTGCCTGAAATTTCTTCGAGAGTTGCCCTGAACGCGGAGAGCAAATCCGGCGGCAAGTCGCGTATGAATCCGACGGTGTCGTTGATTATTACTTCCCGCTCGCGCGGCAAACGCAGGCGCCGGGTGGTTGGATCCAGGGTCGCAAACATCCGCGATTCCGCGCGCACGCTGCTTTGCGTAAGAGCATTCAGAAGAGTCGATTTGCCGGCATTGGTGTAGCCGACGATCGAAATAATCGGTACGTCATGCCGCAAACGTTCCTTGCGGCGTTGCTCACGGCGTTTGGCCTGTGACGCCAACTCTTTTTCCAAACGGTGAATGCGATCGCGCACGCGGCGGCGATCGGTTTCCAACTTTGTTTCGCCGGGGCCGCGGCCGCCGATGCCGCCTGCCAGTCGAGAGAACGCTGAGTTCTGACCCATCACCAGACGCGGCAGCATGTACTTCAACTGCGCCAGTTCAACCTGAATCTTTCCTTCATGAGACTGGGCGCGCTGGGCAAAGATATCCAGAATCAGTTGAGAGCGATCGATTACTTTCAGGTCAGTCGCCTCTGAAATCGAACGTACCTGCGCCGCCTGCAACTCTCGATCGAAGATGATGGCGTCGGCGCCCAGTTGCATCGCACGAATCAACAGCTCGTCCAGCTTGCCTTTTCCCAGGACCGTGCGCGGATCGATTGCGGAACGGCGCTGAATCATCTCATCCAACACCGCGACCCCGGCTGACTGGGCCAGCTCGCGAAGCTCGGCGATCGAATCTTCCGCGTCGGCGGTTGAGCCCGTGGCCACGTTGACCAGGATCGCCTGGTCAACATTTCTCGCGTGTCGCGCTGTGCGGCGGTTGCGAGCCATCTCGCTTTCCAGCGCGTCCATCAACTCCAGAAAATCAACGTCCAGTTGCGAAGGAACCGCAGGACTGAGAAAAGTGAAGCTCTTTGACTTTCCGTTTCCGTTCAAGTCTGAGGCAGTGGAAGGCAGCAGGTGCGCTGAGCGCACGACGCCAGGCAGGCCGGTTCGCTCGTCGACAGTAATCGCGGCCATCAGATCGAGGCGCAGCAGCGCAAGATCCGTAAGGTCGTCGCGAGTCAGATCTTCTCCACGTAGGTGTGTGTGCACGCAACGCAGCCCACGAAAGCGATCGCCGGCCACGCGCACGCGTCTGATGTCCGGCATTTCAATCCGCCGCGCGTCTCCGACGATCACATATTCAACATAACCCTTGCGATCGATGAGCGCACCGAGCTGGCGATTCGTTTCGTGTGAAAGCTCGCTTAGTTGGCGGGCAAATTCAGGGGTAACGATTTGATGGGGCGGAATGCGGCGTTGATACAGCTTTTCAATGCGCCTTAACTGATTTGGTTTGAGACCGTGCGTGTTGCCGTGCAGACTTCTCATCCAGTGAACTGGCGAATTATAGCACCGTTTCGGAGTTCAGCCTTTAGGGCGCGCTCGAGTTCTGCCTTGGGCGGTGATCCCTGGTTCTTAGCTCTACATCCACCGCGCGCGGGCGAGCGCTATCTAACCCTGTTAGACATCCGCGAACATGCTCGTTACCATGTAGCGACTCGCAAAGCGTATGAATAATGTTGGGCAAATAACGCGCATCGATCCGGCCGCGGGAATCGTGGGCGGGGAAGTTGCGTTGGAATATCAACCGGTACCGACCGAAATCGTGCGCGATCTGGACTTTGAATTCGACGGCGTGCCCGCCCAGGTCAACGCGGCCGGAAAGACCAGGGCGCTGATTCGACTTCCTGAGGTGGCGGCGGCCGGCTCGGTGAGAATATCGACCGTCGTCGGTGGAAGCGAACTCCGTTCGTCAATGTATGATTTCGTCATCGGCAGGAAACTCGCGGATGGCGTTCATCCAGTCGCGAATCCGGCATTTGATCCGCGCGACGGCTCGCTGTTTGTGACCAGGTCCGGCTCGCGAGGCGAACATGTGCCGGTGTCGATTTTCCGCATTACGCCGGACGGCGCAGTCGAAGACTTCTCCAGCGATGTAATGAATCCCACGAGCATCGCCTTCGATCGCACTAATCGCATGTTTGTCACCAGCCGCTTCGACGGCACCGTCTATCGCATTACCGGCGACGGCGAGGTGGTCGCGTTCGCAACCGATTTAGGCATTGCGACCGGACTCGCGTTTAATGGCGCTGGTGAAATGTTCGTGGGTGATCGCTCAGGCACGATTTATCGGACTAATGACATTGGCGAAGCGAGACCGTGGGCTGAACACGAGCCCTCGGTGTCCGCTTATCATCTTGCGGTTGGGCCCGATGATGCGCTGTACGTAACCGGTCCGACGGTTTCGAGCTTTGATGAAGTCACCCGCTTTGACGAGAGCGGCGTCGCCAGCACTTTCTATCGCGGACTGGGCCGGCCGCAGGGACTGGCTTTCGATCGGGACGGCAATTTGTACGTGGCCGCATCAATCCACGGGCGACGGGGAATCGTGCGCATTTCGCCCAATGGCGCGAATGCTGAATTAGTGGTTGCGGGAATGAATCTGGTGGGTTTGGCGTTTGGTCCGTCCGGAGAAATGGTTGTGGCTACCAACGAAGCTGTTCACGGCCTCGCGTTGGGAATACGCGGTCTGTACTAGCTTTGACTGGTTTTGAATCATGATGTTACTTTCGCCGGGCATTTGTCAGGTTGAAACTCACAACGTACTTTTTGGATCGGAAACCTCAATGGCAACGTTAATCGGCAAATTTCAGCTACCGGGAAAGGGATTACCTTGGACCTGAGTGCAACCGCAGTTGGCGAATTCGTGTTAGGAATGATCGCGTTTTTATTTTCCGCGTCGGTGCACGAGTCTGCTCATGCCTGGACGTCCAGTTACTTCGGCGATGATCTTGCACGATCACAAGGACGAATTAGCCTGAACCCGCTCGTGCACATCGATCCTATCGGTACCTTGCTCCTGCCGGCAATTGGATTCTTTACGCATGCGCCGGTCATTGGCTGGGCAAAAGCTACGCCGGTTAATCCTTTGCGATGGCGCAACAAGCGTGTGGCAAACTTTTGGGTTTCTGCTGCCGGAGTCCTTTGCAACTTTATTATGGCGATCCTCGCCGGTATCTTGATTCGTTTGCTATACACGTTCGGAGTTATTGATTTTGACCCGACGGGAGCGTCCTTGCTGGCTCCTGCAACGACTAGTTCGGTAATCGCAATCGGGGCCGTGAAATTACTTACGACGTTCTTTCAACTGAACGTCGCGCTGGGAGTGTTCAATCTATTTCCTATTCCACCACTCGACGGCAGCGGCGTGCTCAGTAGCTTGTTACCACCGAGTTTCGAAAGTGGAATTGATGCGCTGAACCAGTTTGGCTGGCTATTGCTTATCCTCGCAGTCTTCACGGGCGTTGTCGGCAAGGTCATTGGATTCTTTCTTTTGCCCGCGTGGCTTTTGGTTTTTCTCGGGACAGGTGTTCAGCTTAGATGAAAAGAATCTTCAGTGGTGCGCAGCCGACCGGCAACGTTCATCTGGGAAATTATCTCGGGGCATTGCGCAATTGGGTCGCGTTGCAAAGTGAATACGAGAGCTTTTTCTGCATCGTCAATCTGCACGCCATCACCCTGCCACAGGACCCAAAAGTCCTGGCGGCAAAGACGCGAGAGTTGGCGCGAATCTATCTTGCGGTCGGCATCGACCCGAACGTGTCGACTGTCTTTGTGCAATCCGACGTGCCCCAGCATACGGAGCTGACATGGTTGCTGAACTGTGTGACGCGGATGTCGGAACTCGAGCGAATGACTCAGTTCAAAGACAAGGCCCGCAAGCAACAGGAGAATGTCGGCGTCGGGCTGTTTGATTATCCCGTGCTGATGGCCTCAGACATTCTGCTTTACCAGACAGACCTGGTGCCCGTCGGTGAGGATCAGAAGCAGCATCTCGAGCTGACTCGCGACATTGCCGTCCGTTTCAACCGTGATTACGGACAGACTTTTGTGGTCCCTGACCCATTCATTCCCAAAGTTGGCGCGCGGATTATGTCGCTCGCCGATCCGACGAAGAAAATGTCGAAGTCGGACGACGAGAGCGAGGCCGGTTGTATCATGCTACTCGACGACGCGGAGGCCGTGAGGCGAAAGTTCAAACGCGCCGTGACCGACTCAGGGACAGAAATCAAATTCGACCCGTCGCGGCCGGCCATAAATAACCTGCTTACGATTTATCACCTGCTGACCGGCAAATCGGCAGTTGAGATCGAGGATCATTTCAATAGCAAAGGTTATGCAGCGCTGAAGGCGGACTTAGGCGAGGTGACGATTGAATTCCTGAAGCCGTTTCAGGAGCGCGTCCGGGCTATCGATGATGATAAACTCGACCAGATTTTGACGCAGGGAGCGGAACGCGCGCACGCCATTGCTCGAATGACTTTGCAGCGCGCCAAGGAGAATATGGGCCTGGTGGGCGTGCGAGGCTAGGTTCGGAGTTTCTCTTAAGTCCGGGGCGAGACTCAAAAATGCCGATGGAAGAACAGATCGAAACTGCTGACAGCGACTCGCCCACCAGCGCGAGGCCTGAAACTGCGCAGACCATCAGCGTCGCCGGAGCGCAGCCTGCGATTGCGTCGGATCGTGAGGGGGAGCAACTAAAGATCACCCTGGGCGATTTTGAAGGGCCGCTCGATCTGCTTCTTTACCTGATTCGTCAGGAGCAGGTCAACATCTACGATATTCCGGTCGCGCGCATCACTGACGAGTATCTTCGCTACCTCAATTTGATGAAGGAGCTCGACCTGACCGTCGCCGGCGATTTCCTGGTGATGGCCGCCCAGTTGATCGAAATGAAGTCGCGCATGCTCTTACCGCGCGATCCTCTGGCGCAGGTCGAAGAGCTGGAAGATCCGCGCCTGGAATTGGTCAATCGGCTGCTGGAGCACGAAAAGTTCAAAGCCGCCGCGCAGATGCTCTGGTCGCGAGCTACAGTTGAACAAGCTGTCTTCACGCGCGCCGAAATTGAGACGGACAAGAACAATCCTGAAGTTGCGGTCGGGTTGTTTGATCTTTTGCGAGTGTTTCAGACCATTCTCGCGCGCCGCAAAGAAGAAATCCTCATGGAGATTGAGCGTGAGGAAGTGTCAATGGCGGAAATGATCGAACGGCTGCGCAACATGGTGCGTTCGGCCGGTGAACTGGATCTGATGAAATTTTTTGAGCGCGCACAATCACGCCGGGAACTGGTCGTCGCTTTTCTATCCGTGCTCGAGTTGGTGCGCTTAAGCGAGATCTCGCTAATTCAGCGCGAGACGTTCGGTGAAATCCTGGCCCGCGCCGTCAGCCCGGCGTAGTTGAAAATTCAATGAGCAAAGCAACCAAAGTCGCAGAAGTTGAGGAAACTGAAGCGCAATCTTCTCCAGCTGAAGAGCCAATCGAAGGCCGTCGCGAAATTGGCGACGTGGAGTTGAAGTCGATTACCGAGGCTCTGATCTTCGTTGCCGAAGAACCAATCAGCGCCAAATCCATCGCAGAAGTTATCGACGTCGATCGGGACGCGGTCGAGAAGGCGATTAGCAGGTTGGCCGAAGAATACGAAGCCCGTGGGGGCGCGCTTCAATTGCGCGAGATCGCCGCTGGCTGGCAAATAGCCACCCGCCCGGAACACCACGAACATATTCGCGCATACTTGAAATCCAAGCCCAGCGCCAAGCTCTCGCTGGCCTCTCTGGAAACCCTGGCCGTGATTGCCTACAAACAGCCCGTGACCGTTCCCGAGATTCTGGAAATTCGTGGCGTGCAGTCACCCTCAGCTATCAAGACGCTGCTCGACAAGCGACTGATCGTTGCGAAGGGCAGAAAAGAAACCGTTGGCCGGCCAATGATGTACGGAACCTCCAAAGAGTTCCTGATTCAATTTGGATTAAAGGATTTGTCCGAGCTGCCCAGCGTCGAAGACTTTCAGGACTTAGCGGGCGGAGAATCATGATGACTGTCGAAATGAAAAGAGTTAGAGATCTTGCAGATCGAATCGCGCTCGAGTTCAAACCGGAAAAGATCATTCTTTTCGGCTCGTATGCATATGGCCGTCCTAACGAAGATTCCGACATCGACATTCTCGTAGTGCTGGAATTCGAAGGAAAACCGGTTCGTAAGGCTATAGAGATAAGGAACCGAGTAAGACCCAAACTCCCTCTGGACTTAATCGTTCGAACTCCAGAACAAGTTTCTAGAAGAGTCCGGCAGAACGATTGGTTCATGCGGGAAATCATCGAGAGGGGACGCACATTGTATGCTTCCGACCACGCATGAGTGGGTTGCAAAAGCCGAAGCTGATTTTGGAACAGCGCAGCGTGAGTTGGCGGTTACGCAGCATTCCAACTACGATGCAGTCTGCTTTCACTCCCAGCAATGTGCGGAGAAATACCTGAAGGCGGTATTACAGGAATCAAACATCCCCTTCCCGAGAACACACGATTTGGCTGATCCCTTGAGCCTAATGCTCCCAATCGAGCCAACATGGACGTCGCTTGAATCCGATCTAAATGTGTTTACCGCATTTGCGGTTGAGTATCGTTATCCTGGTGAGTCGTCAGATCAAACTGAAGCGCAAGAAGCATTTCAGAAATGTGAAACAGTGCGCTCTATGATTCGGAATCACTTAGGATTGTAAGTCATCATGACTTCATGACCCAACAGCGCTTACAAAAACTGATTGCCGCTGCCGGTATCTCCTCTCGCCGGCATGCCGAAGAATTAATTAGCGCCGGCCAGGTCACCATCAATGGTCGCGTGGTGAAAGAACTCGGCGTCAAGGCTGATCCGGGAAAAGATCACATTAAGGTCAAAGGCCAACTTATTAACCCGCTCCTTGAACGTCAGGAGAAAATCTACGTGTTGCTGAACAAGCCCAAGGGTTACCTGAGCAGCCTTTCCGACCCAAAAAAAAGACCGCTGGTTACGGATTTAATTCCAGGTTCGTTGGGACGATTGCATCCGGTTGGGCGCCTCGACTTCAACACGGAAGGGCTGCTGCTGCTCACAAATGACGGCGAATTCACGAACCTGGTTACCTCCGCGCGAAATGGAATTGCGAAAGTCTATCGAGTGAAAGTCAAAGGTCAACCGGGCGATAAGGCCGTCGAGCGTTTGCGCCGTGGCATTTCGATCGATGATGGAGAGCGCACGGCGCCGGCCCTGATAAAACGTCTGCGCGAAAGTGACGCGAATGCCTGGTTTGAAGTCACTCTGCGCCAGGGGCGCAACCAACAGGTCCGGAAGATGTTCGACGCCATCGGTCACTCTGTAATCAAGTTGACGCGCACTCGCATCGGCAGTCTCAACGACAATTTTATGAGAGTTGGCGAGTGGCGGCGGTTAACGGAAGCTGAGGTCCGCAGATTAACGCATTCACGCAAAGGCGCGAAGACGCAACGAAAACCGCAAAGTAAGACACCGGTGCCTTCTGCGTAAGGTGCGCGCGCCTCATCATTAGGCTACAATACGAGGTTCTCATAACATGGCGACAGGCGTCCTTGCCTGTCGTTCGACTGTAAGGCGCAACCAAACAATGCATTTCGATCTTACCGAAGAACAGTTTCAAATGAAGATGAGCGTGCGCGAGTTCGCCGAGGCTGAAATCGCGCCCCACGTGATGGAATGGGACGAGTCGCAGCATTTTCCCGTTGAAATTATGCCGAAGCTTGGGGAACTTGGCCTGCTTGGCATTTTGTTTCCGGAAGAATATGGCGGCGCCGGGCTGGGCTATGTTGAGTATGCGACGGCCATTGAAGAACTCTCACGCGTCGACGGCTCGGTGGGCATTTCAGTAGCCGCGCATAACTCGCTCTGCTCTAACCATATCTATCAATTCGGCAGTGAGGCCCAGAAACAGAAATACCTGGCGCCGCTCGCGCGTGGAGAACACCTGGGCGCGTGGGGGTTGACCGAGCCGGGCGCCGGCTCTGACGCTTCGGGGACGCGCACCACCGCCGTAAAAAACAACGGCGGTTGGGTGGTTAATGGATCTAAGAATTTTATTACTCACGCGATCCACGCCGACACATGCGTCGCCTTTGCTTCCAGCGATCGGTCCAAACATAGTAAAGGGATTACAGCTTTCATCTTCGAAAAAGGAATGCCGGGTTTCACGCCCGCGAAGAAAGAAAACAAACTCGGCTTGCGCGCCTCTGAAACCGCCAGCGTGATCTTTGAAGACTGCCAGGTGCCGGATGAAAATCGGCTGGGCGAAGAGGGCATGGGCTTTGTAAATGCAATGGAAGTTCTCGATGGCGGAAGAATTTCGATCGCCGCGCTGGCCGTCGGAATTGCGCAGGGGGCTTATGAATCCGCCGTGCGTTATTCCGCAGAGCGTTCGCAGTTCGGCAAGCCAATCAGCGAGTTTCAGGCGATTCAGTTCAAGTTGGCCGATATGGCAACCGAAATCGACGCGGCGCGCCTCTTGATGTACCGCGCTGCCTGGATGAAGGACGAGGGCAAGAAGACCACGAAACAATCATCGATGGCCAAGCTGTACGCCAGTGAGATGAGCGTGCGCGTTTGCGAGGAAGCGATCCAGATTCACGGCGGTTATGGTTACACGAAAGACTATCCACCCGAGAAGTTTTGGCGCGATTCGAAACTCTGCACGATCGGCGAAGGCACGTCTGAGATTCAACGCATCATCATTGCGCGCGAAATCCTGAAGCAAATATGAAATCGCTGCTAGATCGCGTCGTCGCCGGAGATCCAAACGCCGTCGCGAGGGCGATCTCGAAAGTTGAAGATCGCGCGGACGAAGCTGCGGAATTGATGAAGCAGCTTTTCGCGCGCACCGGCCGCGCGCTGGTGATCGGAATTACCGGCGCGCCGGGAGCAGGTAAATCTTCGCTGGTGGACAAGCTCGCCGCGTACTATCGCGCCCAGGGCGAGCGCGTGGGAATCATCGCCGTCGATCCCTCCAGCCCTTTTTCCGGTGGCGCCATTCTCGGCGATCGAATTCGCATGCAGACGCTGTCGCTCGACAAAGGTGTCTTTATTCGATCGATGGCCACGCGCGGGAACCTCGGCGGACTAGCCCGGGCCACAGTGGAAGCCGTCGCCATCCTCGATGCCGCCGGGTATGAAAAGATTATTGTCGAAACGGTCGGCGTCGGCCAGGACGAGATTGAAATTGCCAAGACCGCGGACGTTTGCGTGGTCGTGCTGGTGCCGGGAATGGGCGACGACGTGCAGACGATGAAGGCGGGCATCATGGAAATCGGCGATGTGCTGGTCATCAACAAAGCCGATCGCGACGGTGTGCTGCGCACAGAGAGAGAGCTGGAGGCTTTGCTTTCGTTGGCTGTTCGCGCCGATGAGTGGCAACCACCAATCGTAAAGACCGTCGCTATTGAGAACCAAGGCATTGAGCAATTGGCCGCCGCGATCGAGCAAGCACGCCACTTTCAAAGGACCGGGACGGCTTCGGCCGAGCGCCGGCGAGCTATCGCCCGCTGGCGAATTCTCGAACTGTTAAGCGAGCAACTGGTCAGACAGGCTTTGAACGGCGGCGATTCTTCGCAAAAACTTGAAACGCTGGCGGCCGAAGTCGCGGCCAAAACACGCGATCCATATTCGGCGGTCGAAGAGTTGATGAGAAAATGATTATCGATCACATCGGCGTGGCCACCGAAGGAATTGAAGCGGCAGCACGCTTCTATCGTGATTTGTTGGGGCTCGAAATCGCGGAAATCGAAGATGTTGCCAACCAGAAGGTCCGGGTCGCGATGTTGCCCCTGGGCGAGTCGCGTATCGAATTGCTCGAGGCAACCTCAGACGACTCGCCGATTTCCAAGTTCCTCTCAAAACGAGGTCCGGGAATTCATCATATCGCGGTGCGGGTGGATGATATTGACGCGGCTTTGCAGCGTTTGAAAGCAGAAGGAGCGCGGTTGATTGATGAGACGCCCAGGGTCGGGGCGGGCGGTTGCCTTGTGGCTTTTGTTCATCCATCATCGGCGGGTGGCGTGTTACTGGAATTGGTACAGCGAAATCCCTAGCGGTGTTTATGGTTCGCGCGTTACTCGGATGTTATCTTCTCGCTCAAACAGTTAATTGGTTACTGTGAACTGAAAGGAAGAGTATTTTGAATTCAACCACCAAAGCATGGATTGTCGCGGGTGCGGGCATTATTTTTTCAATCGGACTTATTGTGTGGCAGGTCAGGGCCAGTCACGCCGCGCCGATCAATTTGACCGCGGACGACATGACGCAGATTGCGTCCGACCAGGCGGCCCAGGCGCGCGCCCGGCTGGCTTCGGATGATACGGCCCGGCGGGACTTCGCCAAGAATGTGCGCGAGCTGCTTTCTGTCGCTGAAGAGGCGCGCGCGAAAGGCATCGCCTATCGGCCGGAGATCAAACGCCAGATGGAATTGGTCAAGGCCATCGTGATTGCCCAGAGTTATTCGCAATCGCAATCCGGCGGGGAGGCTCCGGCGCAGGTATCTGACGCTGAGGTCGAAGCCTTCTTCAAAGAGCCGGGACAGGAAGAGCGCTTTCAGCAGTTCGTCAAAGATGCCCAAGCCAGCAATCCAATGATGGCTAATCAGCAAATTCCTGAGGAGCAGGTGAAGATAATCAAGCGCCAGTTGGCTCAGGTCCTGATCGGTGAGCGTAAGGGAATCGCGGCGGGTTTCGACAAAAAGCGCAGCGTCGAACTGCAAATCATGCTCGAGCAGTCCAGGCTGTTGGCCTCAACTTATGCCAAGGAAACCTTGATTCCAAACACCAAAGCCACGGATGCGGAAGTCAAGGCTTATATCGAGAAGCATCCCGAGCTTGACGACAAGCAGACGCGCGTGAAGGCCGAGGAAGTACTGAAACGAGCGCGCGCGGGAGAAGATTTTGCCGCGTTAGCGAAAGAGTTCTCGACGGATCCCGGCAGCAAAGACAAAGGTGGCGACCTGGGCTGGTTCGGCCGCGGGCAAATGGTGCCGGAATTTGAGAAGGCAGCGTTCGCGCTCCAGCCGGGCCAGATCAGCGACATCGTCGAAAGCCAATTTGGCTTTCACATCATCAAGCTTGAAGAAAAGAAGACTGAGACGAAAGATGGCAAGCCCGAGGAGCAGGTGCATGCGCGACACATCCTGATCGCCTCAGGAGCCCAAAGTCCGTTCGGTCCACCCAAGTCGCCGAAGGATCAGGCGCGCGAGGCCGTCGAGCAGGAGAAAGAAAAGAATATGATTGACGAGATCGTCAAACGCCAGAGCAATCATATTTCGGTCGCGGATAACTTCTCGGTCCAGGCTCCGCCGCCGCAGGAGTTGCAACAGGGCTTACCGCCGGGATTGATGCCTGAAACGCCGCCGGCTGCATCACCTTCGCCGAAAGGCAAAGCAGCCCCAGCGAAGCCCGGCAATAAGTAGTCGTTCAGGGACGATGAAATTTGGTGACTACCGCGTCGAAGTCATTCCCGATTGCGAGTTCCGGCTCGACGGCGGCGCGATGTTTGGCGTAGTCCCGCGCAACCTTTGGTCAAGAGTTGCGCCTCCCGACGATCAGAATCGGATTCGCATGAACATGAATTGCCTGTTTGTTGAAGCGGGCAATGAGCGAATTCTGATCGAGACGGGCATTGGCGAGAAATGGTCTGAGAAACATCGCACGATGTATGGGATCGAGAGGAAACGATCTCTGCCCGAGTCGCTCAAGGCCATCGCCGGCGTTTCCGCGGAAGAAATAACCATCGTCATCAATTCGCATTTGCATTTCGATCATGCGGGAGGCAACACGCGTCTTACGGAATCAGGTCGGCCGGTGCCGCAATTTCCGAATGCTCGTTACTTCATTTCGCGCGCGGAATACGAACATGCGGAAGCACCTTCAGATCGCGACCGCGCAAGCTATTTCCCTGAGAACTGGCAACCGTTGAAAGCGTCGGGCCAGCTCGAATTGAAGGACGCGGAATATGAAGTAGTCCCTGGCCTGACGATGGAGACGCATGCCGGGCACAATCGGTCGATGCAGTGCGCGCGTTTACGAAGTAACGGCCGGACGCTGTTTGGATTTGCCGATTTGGTGCCCACCCGCGCACACGTGCCGTTCGCCTGGGTCATGGGCTACGATTTGTACCCGGTCGAAACGGTTGAAGCCAAGAAGAGATTATTGCCACAGGCACAGCGTGAGAATTGGATGTGCTTGTTCTATCACGATCCGGACATGCCTTTGGCACGCATTAATGAGGACGGCCAAAAACTGAAAGCATCGCCTCTGAGTTAGCGGAGACCCAATGAAGAGAACACTGACCGTCATCCCTGCCGCACTCCTGCTGATTCTGTCTGGCGCGTTGTCGGTAAGGGCTGAGCAGAAAGATGAACCGGCCACGCTAATTAAGGCGGCGAGGTTCCTGGAAGAAAAACCATTCGACAAGGATGCCAAGAACATTCGCGCGTGGGCGATCACTTGGGTGACCGAAACCGACAAAGTCAATGTGACCATCTGCTCGCTTCTGCTTTCAGGGCTTCCCGATAAGTACAAGTACAATCCCGAGATCTTGGCGCAATACACGATCGGTATGGCCGCGTTCAAGTTATCCAATCCTGACAAAGCCAAGGATGAGAATGCCGCGCAACTAGCCGGCGTGGAAAGCGCGCTTACTTCTTATCAGGCAATGTTAAAGGAGCAACCCAAGGTCAAGAATGCATTTCTGGATGATCTCGCAGCTAAGCGCAGTGACGCTTCCTGGGCGAATTACGTCGCCGAACATAATTGTAAGGGCAAGAGCTAAACGGTATGACAGCAGCAAAGATTGGAATTATCGGCGGCAGTGGTCTCTATCAGATGCCGGAGCTGACCGACGTTGATGAGCTGAAGATCGAGACACCGTTTGGCGATCCATCCGACAAATTCGTGGTCGGCACGCTCGAAGGTCAAAGGGTCGCTTTTCTGCCCCGGCACGGCCGCGGGCATCGTTTTACTCCGACTGAAGTCCCGTTTCGCGCAAACATCTATGGCATGAAGCTGCTCGGAGTCGAACGTATCCTGTCCGCATCAGCCGTCGGCTCGTTGCAGGAAAAGTATGCGCCGCTCGATATGGTAATCCCCGATCAGTTTTTCGATCGGACCCGGGCGCGCGCTCGTGAATCGACCTTTTTCGGAGAAGGCATTGTTGCGCACGTCGCTTTCGCGCATCCAATCTGCCATGACGTGGCTGACGTGCTCGAACAGTCCTGCCAGGCCACCGACGTGAAGTCACACCGCGGCGGAACTTACATCTGCATGGAGGGGCCAGCCTTTTCGACGGTTGCCGAATCAAACGTGTACCGTTCCTGGGGCATGGACGTCATCGGCATGACTAACCTGCAGGAAGCAAAGCTCGCCCGTGAAGCCGAGATTTGCTATGCGACGCTGGCCCTAGTCACAGACTATGACTGCTGGCACACCAGTCATGATGCCGTCACGGTCGAGACGGTGATTGAGTATCTGAACAAGAACGTGCGCAACGCGCAGCTCATTATGAAGGCGGCGGTGAAAGCGCTCGCGGCTCGTCCGCGTTCGTGCAAATGCGCTTCGGCTTTGGAGAATGCGATCTTTACGGCACAGGATCTTTGGCCCGAAGCAACCGTGCGCAAGCTGGAAGCCATCATTGGAAAATACCGGAAGTAGTATTGAGGTGAAGAAATGAAGAAGTGGATAATCTTGTTGGCGATAATCGCAATGGGTCTGATGTTCGCTCCGCACACCGCCTTGGGACAGGGCGCGAAAAAAGGCCCTGATGTGATGCGCGACCCGGACATGGAGAAAGACTCGCTGCACAATCTCGAGGTGGCGTGGCAATATTTCAAGTTACGCAAAGCCTATGTTGCGACGCTTCAGCGTTGCGAGGAAGTGCTCGCCGGCAATCCTGCTTTTTCGAAGATCGACGAGGTGTTGTTCCTTGCCGGCAAGAGCAGCGTTAATCTGGCTGAGCGAAAAGGGAAGCAAAAGCCGGATCAATATGTGATTCACGAGGGTGATAAGAAAGTTACGCTGAGCGCACAGGAATTTCGCGAAAAGGCCAGGGATTATCTGACTCAGCTTTATAACGACTATCCGCAAAGCAAGTATCGGTCTGAGGCTGAGGAAGATCTGAAAGCGCTGGGCGGACCACGGCCCAAAGAGGCCAAGCCGTAAACAAAGCAGAAAGCAGAAAGCACTACTTCGTTCTTCGATTCCAATTGTCTGAGAATAGCTTAAATACACATGTCCCTACTCGTTGTTGGTTCAGTTGCGTTCGACGCGGTCGAGACTCCGTTCGGGAAGCGTGAACGCATGTTGGGAGGTTCCGCCTCTCACTTTTCTATTTCCGCCAGCTTTTTCACCGATGTTCGTGTCGTGGCCGTGGTAGGCGGCGATTTTGGCGCCGAAGAGCGAGCGGTTTTTGATCGTCACGAGGTAGACACAACGGATCTGGAAGTCATTCCGGACGGCGAGACCTTTCGGTGGTTCGGCAAGTACGAATACGATTTGAATGTCGCGCACACGCTCGACACTCACTTGAATGTATTCGCCGGCTTTCAGCCGAAACTTTCCGCAGGGTCAAAGAACTCACGGCTGGTCTTTCTCGGCAACATTCAACCGGATCTCCAGCGTGACGTGCGCCAACAGGTGGGCGGCGCCGAACTGGTGGCGCTGGACACGATGAATCTCTGGATCGACACGACTCGCGATTCTTTGCAAAAAACGATCGAAGTCGTCGACCTGCTGATCGTTAACGACGCCGAGGCTCGCCAGTTGGCCGAAGAGCCGAACCTGATCAAGGCCGCCCGGAAAATTCTTTCGTGGGGTCCGCATACTCTGATCGTCAAACGCGGCGAATATGGGGCCGCGATGTTCACTTCGAAAGAGTATTTCGCGATTCCAGCCTACCCGCTCGAATCCGTTTTCGATCCGACCGGCGCGGGAGACACTTTCGCGGGCGGTTTGATGGGTTACCTGGCCAGCCAGGAGCGTTTGGACGAAGCCGCACTGCGCCGGGCGATGATTTTCGGATCAGTTATGGCGTCCTTCAACGTCGAGGAGTTCGGCACCGAACGTGTCCAGCGTCTGACGCACGAAGAAATCAACCAGCGCTTTCGCGATTTCAAGCGCTTTACACACTTTGAAGAGATACCGTTTGAAAAAGCGGTGACAAGTTACAAGTGACGAAAAGCAGTTTGTGTGTCCTGAGTTTGTGTTGCTGTTGTGCGTGATAACAAAATGCTTGAGAAAACGGCCTTAGTCCCGTAGGGACGAAATATTTATAGTCCAATGGCCTCACTATGATTGAGTAAGCTCCGTAGGAGCGAAATATTATCGAGTGAGTCACATTTCGCTCCTACGGAGCTAGGGTTCTTGAAGCAGCTTGTTGCTATAAACATCCGGCTCCTACGGAGCTGGACGATCGCGACGGATGGTCGTTCCCTGGACACTTGGCAACACCATTATCTCAGCAACACACTAACGGAGCGCCACCAAAGATCAGTCACGAGTGACAAGTCGCCTGCTCAAGGTTTATCTTGTCACTTGTAATATGTAACTCGTCAGCCATCATGAGGTTCTTATGTTTTGTCCAGTCTGCGAATCTGAATATAACCCCGGCATCACCCGCTGTCCCGATGACGGCGCCGAATTAGTTGATAAGCTGACGCCAGAGACCGCCGCCCACGATAACAGCGAGGCGCGTTTTGTGGTGCTGCACACCTTGTCTTCGCCCGCCGAAGCGGAAATGGTGAACGACATTTTGCGTCAGAACGACGTGCGGGCAGTTGTGCAAGCCGGCGCGAATGACGCCTTCTCGCCCGTGTTTTCGGCCGTGTCGCCGGGCGCGGCGGTGCTGGTCGACGAACGAGATCTGGATCGGGCCAGAGAACTCTATGCCTCTTTCTTTGGCGATGACACGTCGCCTCTCACCGGACCGGCGTCCGAAGGCGGCGAGGAATTTGAACCGGAATAAGCTCGCATGGTTTCAGGATGTTTAGAAGCGGGCTACGGCCCGCTTTTATGTCTCGCAGTAGCCCGACTCTAAACAAATGGAAGTTCAAGCCGATCCTATCGTTGTGTTAATGACCGCGGTAGGCGCTGAAGAAGCAACCCGCATCGCCGAAGTGCTGGTCAGCAAGCAACTCGCCGCGTGTGTTCAGATTCTCCCCGAGATTAAATCCATCTACGTTTGGAAGGGAGAGGTCCAAAGAGAGCCGGAGGTGCTGATGCTCGCCAAAACGGTGCGCGGGAAATTCGCGGATCTGGACCGCGAGGTGCGCGCGATTCACAGCTATGAGACTCCTGAGATTATTGCTTTATCGGTGGTGGAAGGGTCAGCCGGTTATCTCAAGTGGCTGATGAGCTCGTGTGAGGGCTCGTAGGTCTTTACGATCTCAACGATCTCGGACGGCGAGTCGGTGACATGCAGGCGCCGGAAGTCTTCTTCCACGATCTTGCCTTCGCCCAGCATCGGGCCCCTGAGCCAATCCAGCATCCCCTGCCAGTACTTCGATCCAAATAACACGACCGGGAAGTTATGAATCTTGCGCGTCTGAATCAGCGTCAAAGATTCAAACAGCTCATCGAGTGTGCCAAACCCTCCGGGAAAGATGATGAAAGCGTCGCTGTACTTCACAAACATCATCTTGCGCACAAAGAAGTATTTGAATTTCAATGAGAGCGTCAGGTATTCGTTGGACTTCTGCTCATGTGGAAGTTCGATGTTGCAGCCCACCGACGTGCCGCCTGCTTCAAAGGCGCCGCGGTTCGCTGCCTCCATAATTCCTGGTCCGCCTCCGGTAATAACTGAGTAACCGGCCTGGGCCAGGAGTGCGCCGGTTTCCTGCGCTGCGCGGTATTCGGGATGGTCCAGGCGCGTGCGGGCCGAGCCGAACACCGATACGCCATTCGTGATGTGGGCGAGGTCCTCAAAGCCCTGCACGAACTCGCCCAAGATTCTAAAGACCCGCCAGGTGTCGGTGTGCAGGAACTCGTCGGCGTGCGGCGTTTCCAGCAGGCGCTCGTCCTGGGTATGGCCGCGGGGCGGCTGCTTGTAATAGTCTTCCTGGTCCATCCCGATTATTGAATCATTGATCCATTGAATCATTAGCTCATTGAATCAATGAGTCAATGAATCAATCAACAAATCTCTTCAGCTAGATTCCCATTATGTTATAGCCGCAATCAACGTAAATAATCTCGCCCGTGATTCCGGACGAGAGCGAACTGCAGAGAAAGAGCGCCGTGTCCCCGACTTCGCGCGGCTCGACGTTTCTCTTGAGGGGCGCGCGTTCCGCGTGGTGCTTCAGCATGTTGCTCAGGCCGGAGACTCCGCGGGCTGCGAGCGTCTGAATCGGTCCGGCGCTGATGGCGTTTACGCGTATGTTCCGCTGGCCCAGATCCGCCGCCAAATAGCGGACACTCGATTCCAGAGCGGCTTTGGCCACGCCCATCACGTTATAGCCCTGATAAACTTTTTCTGCGCCGTGAAAGGTCATCGTCACGATGCTGCCGCCGTCGGCCATCAGCGGCGCCGCGGCCCGCGCCATTTGTGTCAAAGAATAGGCGCTGACTTCAAGCGCTGACAGAAAACCGTCGCGATCAACATTCATATATTCGCCTTCGAGCGCTTCGCGCGGCGCAAACGCGATGCTGTGAATGACGAAGTCGAGTCTTCCGAATTCCTTGCCGAGTCGACTGAACGTTTCATCGACTTCTTCTTGTTTGGTGACGTCGCACGAGAAGAGCGGGGAATCGGGCATCTCTGCCTGCGTCAACTTTTCGACGTTTTCCTTTAGACGTTCACCTTGATATGCGAACGCGAGTTTTGCCCCCGCTTCGTGCAGCGCCTGCGCTGTCGCCCAGGCGATCGATCGTTTGTTCGCTACGCCAAATATGATTCCTTGTTTGTCTTTCAGCATATTTTGATTATTGATTTCGATCCTGGAGTTGGGTTTTTAGCTCTTTCGTCCGGTTCTGCGTGACATCCGCGAGGCAAATTGCCGCGATCATCGGTCGCATCGAACCGCCCTTATATTGGTCGGCAACGAAGTCGCAGTTGGTGTCGCGATACTTCAGCCAGGCGGTCTGGGCAGACTTAAGCTGCGCCTTCTCCTCTTGGTCCAACATCGCGGCGAGTTCCTGATAAGTCTTGTTGAGTACCGCGTCGGCTTTCTTATATTCATTCCCCCAGCAGATGTTCATATCGGCTTGCGTCATAGCGTCTGCGCAGGGTTTTGGCTTCTGCTTCTGACCGACTGCGTAGCTTCCGACAATAGCGAGCAATGCAAAAATACTTAACACGACTTTCATGAGTAAGTTTCTCCCAGACTGATGCGCGCAAGTATCGGGAAGTCCGGTTGAAAGAGCAAGTGCGCCTGATGGAGCGCGGGTATCCTTGCCCGCGTGAGCGCGAAGCGCGAACGGGTTGAGCTTGCTACGCAAAGCTCTGCGGGCGCCGCAATCGGGTTAATGTTTGAAGTGCCGGATGCCGGTAAAGACCATCGCGATGTTGTGTTCATCCGCGGCGTTGATTACTTCTTCGTCACGGACTGAGCCGCCCGGTTGAATCACGGCCACGATGCCCTGCCTGGCCGCCTCGTCCAGGCCGTCGCGGAAAGGGAAGAACGCGTCGGAAGCCATGACCGATCCAGCTACGGGCAGTTGGGCGCGCATGGCGGCGATCTTTACCGAATCGACACGCGACATTTGGCCGGCCCCGACGCCGACGGTCTGTCGGTCGCGGACGTAAACGATGGCGTTAGACTTTGTGTGCTTGCAGACAGTCCAGGCAAAAAGAAGATCGTCGATCTCTTTTTCGCTCGGCGTGCGCTTGGTCACAACTTTCAAATCGTCACGCTGCAGGCGATGTGCATCGCGTGTCTGGACCAACATCCCCCCGGAGATTTGTTTGTATTCAACCTTACTCCCCCGCTTGTCTGGCCAGCACCGCAAAACTCTCAGATTCTTCTTTTGCCGGAGAATGTTGAGCGCCTCCGCATCATAATCCGGCGCCACAATCACCTCAGTAAAAATCTCGATTACCGCTCGAGCCGCGGCTTCATCAACCGGACAGTTGAAAGCGACAATCCCGCCAAATGCGGAAGTCGGATCCGTCGCCAGTGCTTTGCGATAAGCGTTGACGGCCAGCGGATCCAGACCGACGCCGGCAGGATTCGTGTGCTTGATAATAGCGCAGGCAGTCTCTTCAAAGTCGGATACCAACTGCCAGGCGGCATCGGCGTCCACGTAGTTGTTGTAGGACATTTCCTTGCCGCTAAGTTGCTCGGCGTTGGCGATTCCGTAACGGCCCGGCAGTTTATACAGCCCGGCGATCTGGTGCGGGTTCTCTCCGTAACGAAGATCGGAAGACTTGCTGATGGTCCAACTGGCGCTGCCAGGCAAGCTGCCGTGAAAAGCGTCCAGAGAGAACTCTTCGGAATCAACCATCGGCGCCGATTGTGAAGTACGCAGTTCACCCCCCGAGGTGATCGCGAATCCTCCGGTGCCGGCGCTTATGCCGTGTTCGCTGGGGTCGCGCCGCTGGCTTTGAAATGCTCCCGACAGGTAAGCCGTCACGATTGCATCGTACCTGGCGGTTTGAGCAAATGCCGCACGCGCCAGTGATTTCCTTGTTTCCGCAGTGAGTGAGCCGCCGTGTTGCTCAATTTCAGCTATGACTTGTGCGTATTGTTCAGCAACAACTACCACCGCGACGGACTCGGCGTTTTTGGCCGCCGAACGAATCATGGCCGGGCCGCCAATATCGATTTGCTCGATTGCCTCTGCGAACGGGACGCCTTCCCGGCGGATTGTCTGTTCGAACGGGTAGAGATTGATCACGACCATGTCGATGGGCACGATCTCGTGCTTCTCCATCGCGCTGACGTGTTCAGGATTGTCGCGCAAAGCCAGCAACCCACCGTGTATCTTCGGGTGCAGAGTCTTAACGCGGCCGTCCATCATTTCAGGAAAGCCGGTTACTTCGGAAACGTCCAGCACGTCGATGCCGGCCTCGCGCAGGGTTTTTGCCGTGCCCCCGGTGCTAATAATCTCAGTGCCAAAGCGTTTCAATTCGCGCGCCAACTCAACAATCCCGGTTTTGTCCGAGACGCTGATCAGCGCACGATGAATCTTGTGTAGACCGCCGTCTTTGTCGCTCATTGTTTTTGTAGTTGTTGTTTACTGAATCAGGCGATGGAATGCAACTTGTCACTTCGGAGTCTGCCGTGGTCGTTCAACGAAGAACTTATGCTGCCGCGAGTAATCAACCGAGCCGAATCGATATTCGACGCCAGCCGGCAGCGAAAGCATGAACGTGTGCCGGCGGCCGTCGTTCGCCCGTTCGTTTAGATAGAAACCGAGGAGATACTGGCTGCGCAGATCTTCTTCGATCGCGCGAAAGATCTGCGTGAGATCAACTTCAGTGTTAACAGCCAATGCCGAGCCTGCGGCGGTGAAGTAGCGTCCACCGGTTTTGTCAGCGAGATCGCGAAATCCGCTCGCGGGCCTGCGCACTGCCAGGCTACCGTTGCGCGGCTCAAACAGCGGCAGATGAATCACATAAAACGAGACGCGGTTTTGTCGTGCCAGCTCGATGGCTGCCGAAGCTTTGTTTCTGCTGGCATTGTCGAGTCCGTCACCAATTAGCACCACGATCCTTCGTTCCGATCGCACGCGCGGAAGCGAGTTGAACATGTCCACGGCTTTGATAGCCGCATCAAAGATAGCCGTGTGCTGATTTGAAGCGGCAGCAAATGTGAACGCGTCGCGCGCGTCATCGCCGTTGCGTCCGAAAGGCGCAGCGATTTCTGTCTGCTCAGCAAAGCGCAGCACGGCGATCCGCGACTGGTCGCCGAACCGACTGTAAAGACCGAGGGCGGCGTCTCTCTGCCTGCCAATAATGTCGCGCAGGCTGCCTGACTGATCGAGTGCAAACACGAATGCGACGCGATCCGCGCCGCGAGAGAAATACAATCCTGAAGTCACCTGATCTTTGTCTTGAAGAACCAGGTCTCGCTCAACAAGACTGGGTGAAGCTCCGGTCTTGTCTCTGACGCGAATTGGAAAAAGGAGCAGGTCCGTGCTCACGCGCAAAACGTCGTCTGCTTCCACCTCCTGCGAAAACACACTTGCAGGCGTCAACGACGTAAAGGCGCACGTTAGAATTAACAGGAGAAAACCAGAGCGATAGCGGTCTGGAATCCGACGCGGAGTGATCCTGGACACGGGCGGGCGCAAGTCTAAAACAAGAATCGCCCGAAGAGCAGGATGCTGATGATAATGAGGATCGTTATGACGATGATTTTGACAAGACTCATCTTCTTTCCCCACTTGGCTGCTGAACTCAGGCGATTTTAATGGCGGTTGTGAAACGTGTCAATGCTTAGGTTTGTAAAGAATTGTTAATTCCTTTTGGGTACAGAGATATCCATCGAAATGTATGTTCCGGGCTCCCAGTGGTTCAGAAGGCCAACCGTCAGGAGCCCGGAATTTGCGATCCGCGAGGGCTAAAACGTGATTCCTGCCTGCACTTGGAACGTGCGCGGCGTTACGAAGTGCGTGCCGCTGAACGTCGAGAGAAAGTTGTAGAGAGCCATCTTGTTGGTGATGTTGATGGCCGTAAACCGGAGGGTCAGCTTCTTGCGATCCGTCCCCAGTAAATTGTCCGTCCCTACACTGAAATCGAATAGATGACGCGGAGCGATGCGCGGCGGATTAGTGTCGTCGTTCTCGGTCCCATCAACAGGGATGCGAACTCGCAGCGCGCCACGATTCGCGGAGGGGCAAGTGAGAATCGGAGATGTAGGCGTGGCAAACGTGCTGCCGCAGAACAGACCGATTTGCGCTTGCTGGTCCGCCGTGAAATCCAAAGCCGAAGCGAAGTCAGGGACCGAACCTGCCACCAGACCGCTATCGTAGCGCCAAGTGAAGTTGATGTAAGGCGCGACTTTCTTCCACTTCTCGAACTGATATTGGATCTGAGTCGTCTGCTCGAGTTTCTGATCGTGATCGATCCGGAAGACACCGGCCGGCAAATCGGAATTGAAGAACAAGCCGCCCGTCTCGGGCGGAAAGAACCGTGCCCGTGTGTGTCCAGCCACAATGAATGCCGACAGTCCTTTGTAGTTCGTCATATTAAGACGCAGGGAAGCTCCATCGACCTTCGCCTTCTGCCACGAAATCGGAAAAGTGACAGACGTGTTGAAGAGCACATTGAAGTCGTAGGCGTTGTTCGTGCGCTTGATGAAGTAGTCCATATCCAAAAGTAGATGTTTGCCTATCGCCTGTTGGAAACCCGCGTTGACCTGTGTCCGTGCGCCCGGGCGCAGCGGCAAATTGCTGGTGTCGCCAAGGACGCCGTTCGCCAGACCGCCAGCGCCGGTGACGCTTGAAAGGACCAGGTTCTCGTTGTATGGGCTTTCAAAGCTGCGCATGAACGAGGCGCGCAGAACGGTTCCGGTGCTCTTAAGGTGATAAGAGATTCCAAGTCGCGGCTGAAAGAGGTTGCCTTTAGTGATGCCGTCGTAGTTGTCGAACCGAACACCGAATGATGCCGTTGCCTGACCAATCGTCAGAGTATCCTGAGCATAGAATGCTTCCTGCTTGATGTCCGTGTGGCCCCTAAAATTGAACTGAGTGCCGCCGCGCGTCAGATCGAATGGCAGAAGACCGGGTAGAAAGTCCGGGCTCGCCGGATCGTTGAAATCAGGATCAGTAATGCCAAACTTGAATGACTCGGTCAGGAACGTGTGCGAGAGCTGCACGCCGAACTTGGCGTTGTGTTTTCCCTTAACATAAGACAAGTCCGCCTTAACGCCGGCGTTATTCAACCGACGCGACTGGCTGAAAGTCATTGTTTGATCGGCGAACGGATTGGGACTGGCGAAGTACTTTACGTTGTCGAGACGGAAATACGGATTAACTGAGAGCACTGTGCTTGCGCCGAAAATGTGGACATATCCCGGCGCGATGTTAATGCTATGAACAAGCTGTCGTTGATCCTGGCCCAGGGCTTCTTGATCAAATTGATTTGGAGTTTGAAAGCTGTTGCGGGCGAAAAACAGATTCAGGTGAAGTGTGTCTTTTGAGTTTGGGCTGTAATCGATGCGATCAAAGATGCTACCCGCCGATCCCTTGTCGTGCAGGACGGTGAATTCGGGCGCGTCAAGAAAACGCCGCGACCGCTCGAAGTTAAAAGTAATAAAGTTCCCGGCCCTCGCATTTCCGTAAGCCAGCGAAGAATCCAGACCGATTGTGCCGAACGTTCCGTAAGTCGTGTTGAAGTCGCCCGTGGGCTTCTTTTGATTCAGACCTGACTTAGTTATCGCGTTCACGACCAGGCTTGTTTTGTCGCCGTACTCGGCGGGTGTCGACCCGGTAATTATCTCCATCGACTGAATCGCGTTAGGAGGCAACTGAGTCGAGAAGGCTTTGCTCTGCTGGTCGGAAACCGGCTGGTTGTCGATCGAATACGATGTTTGCGCATGATCCCCCAGCGGATGAAAGAACCCGTTTGAATCGGCGACCACTCCCGGCGCAGCAAGAGTCACCACGTCACTCAACCCCGATCCCACTGATCTGACGGGAAGCCGAGTCATGAGAGTCTGGTCGACATCGGTGTGCGAGGTCGAGGTGTTCTCAAGTGCCTGGGCCGCATCGGACGAAATCGTGACGGTTTCACTGGCAGTGGATACGGCCAGAGGAACCTTCACACTGATGGGAACCGAACTCCGAACCGTCAAGCTTTGCTGTTCGGACGAAAAACCTGGGGCGGAAGCTTTCAGCTGGTAGTTATTCGGGGGGACATCGTTGAAGCGGAACGTGCCGTCCGCGTCGGTATTGACGGTGCGCGTATATCCAGTTACTGCATTGGCGATGGTTACCGTGGCGTTTGGCACGACTGCGTTGTTCGGATCGGTCACGACGCCTGTGACCGTTCCGGCGTTGAGCGCCTGCGCTTTCGCGGAAATCATAACTGCAAATAAAAAGAGTATTGCGCATGCTATCGAAAGCATATTTCTCTGAGCCTTGATCATGTTTTCCTCCTAATAAAGACGAACGCCAGACGAAATTCTCGCGATGGAATTAAGATCGCCAAAATGGACGTCGTGGCCTTTGGAGAACGCGCTTGCTGAATAGAGCAAGTGCGCAGGAACGGCGATTATTGGCTTAGAGAAAGGACGGAGGTGCGCGGCCATGACATTGCGCCGCGAAAAGCGAGACGTGTAAGAGATCGGCCGTCGTTGCGCTGAACGTTTGCGATTGTGTCGCAGGCGCACTGGCCGGTTGTTCCAGAGTTGCGTTGGAGAGATTCTGATGAAGCTGGCAGATGAGGCAATCAAGTCCAGTAGTCGTTCGCGAGGACGTGCTCTGCTGGCCTCGCGCATCAAACTTCGATGTGTCGCTGTCCGCAGCAACCGCATTGGAAACAGAGGCTCCGGCCGCGAGGGAACGTTGGATCCCGTGATGGTGAGTGAATTCCGCGGTAGCTCCCCACGAAATACAAGCGAGCAGCAGCAGCCCCAGGACACGCGAAACATTGAGCTGAAGTCTATTGCTGCGAATACTCATGGGGTCGATGTTTGATGCTAGACTGACTTGACTGTTGGCAGTCTATTTTGGCTCTGAAGTTGTGTCAATCCGTCTGCGAAGCTCTTAATGAGAAGACATCGGTGTAAAGCGAGTAAATGTCGAACGCCTGGCGGCGCGCGTACCTGGCTGATATTTGTCAGACGACTGGTAATCCTGTCGCTTTCGGCCCTAGCGTTAGGTTCGAACGGCACACAGAGTCTGGTGAGGGCCCAGGAAGTATCCATCTCGCTGCGAATACCCGCCGACTCTCCTGCTCGGGCCGTCGTCGAAGGTAGTTGTGCACCGCAGACGAAATGGTCGTTTACCGACAGCTTCGGCGGCATTGTGGGTCTGGGCGACAGAATTGAAAAGTTCGAACTCTTTGCGCAAAGTGGTGAGCCCATCACCACGCGCAAGCTAGCGCCAGGACAATTCTCGGCAGCAGCACCCGCAGGCCGGTTCAAGTATGAAGTAAAACTGGCGCCGCCCATCCCCGCTGCAAATGCGGCAAAAATATCGTGGCTGAATGCGGACGCGGGCTTACTCATGTTGCGCGATTTGCTGCCGCTGTTTGAGACGCAAGATCAGGGAAGTCGAACGCCGTTGGGCTTGCGTATACATGTTCCCAGCGGTTGGATGATCCAGACGGGTGAAATACAGAGCGGAGTTGATGCGTTTGCGATCGATGATACTGATCGGGCCGTCTTCGCTGTTGGTAATCGGCTGCGTAACTCTGCAAAAGCTGTTGCCGGTTCAAAACTCAACCTCATAATTCAAGGTGAGTGGGCATTCACAGACGCCGAGGCTATGGACCTAGCGGCCAAAGTGTTCGCTGCGCACCAGGACGTGTTTGGTGCTGCTCCGAAGCAGTCGACTTTAATTTTGCTTTCTTATCCACAACAGGTTCGCCCCGACAACTGGAGTGCTGAGACGCGTGGCTCAACCGTCACGCTTTTGATGGGCAAGCTTCCTTCGAAGGTCGGCGCGCTGGCGCAACTGAGTACGCCGTTGACGCATGAACTCTTTCATCTTTGGGTTCCGAATCAATTGGCGCTCGCGGGCAATTACGATTGGTTCTATGAAGGCTTCACCGTCTATCAGGCTGCGCGGACGGCAGTTCGCCTGGATTTACTTACCTTTCCTGAATTTCTAAACGCGCTGGGGCGGGCCTACGACGGTTATCTCAATAGCATTGATCGCGACCGTTGGTCACTTGTCGAAGCCTCTGAGAGGCGATGGACCACCGGCCAATCTGCCGTTTACGCGAAAAGCATGGTTGTCGCATTCTTGTACGACTTAAGAATGCGCAGCGAAAGTCGTGGAAAGCGATCTCTTGATGAAACGTACCGCAAGGTTTTTCAATCTTACCGTTTACCTGAGAACGCGATTAAAGAGGCGCGGCCAGTCGACGGAAACGAAGTGCTGATCAATGTGCTTGCATCAGACTCTGCCATGCAGGATTTTGTTCGCACGTTCGTGGCAAAACCGGCCTCGATCAATCTAATCCAGGAACTCGTGCCTTACGGGCTGACCGTGGAAACTTTTGGATTGAGAACGCGTATCGCGGTCAGCGACCAGCTCAATAAGCAGCAACGCGATTTGTTGCGACAGTTGGGTTACAATGACGCCGTGCGCGGGCCTCGGCGCGGTCAGAAGAATTGATATGGCTATCAAGAATTTGAATTGGACTCTTATTAAATTGCTGGGTTTGCTTAGCGTCGCCTTCTTGTTTGGCGCGTGCAGCGCCATCGCCAGTCGCAACAACACCGGTGTGGTCGTGACACGAAGTGCGCAGATCAGAAGTTCTACCGCGGTGGTGGCCGCCGACCTGCTCGAAGTCAGCCGGGGCGACACCGTGGACATCCTGGACTCGATCGATATTCCGGATCCCAGCGACAACACCAAAAAAGAGCGATGGTTTCGGGTGCGCGCGCGCGATACCGACAAGACTGAGGGTTGGATTGAAGCGCGTAATATCATGCCGGAGGAAGTGCTGGAGAAAGCGCGCAAGCTGGCTGATGAAGACAAAAACGTTCAGGCCCAGGCGACTGGCCAGTTACACGCAGGTTCGAATCTTCGCCTGAGTCCGGATCGCAGCAACAACGAAAACATCATGATGCGGCTCGACAGCGGTTCGAGCTTTGAAATCGTCGGCTGGACGCGCGTGCCCAAGTTCAAAGGCGCCGACTCAACCGAGAGCGACACGGCGCCCAAGCCCGGCACCGCGACCAACAACAAGAGCAAAGGCAGCGACAGTAATGAAGCAAACCCTGAAGACCAGGAGACTACGGAACTGTGGTACAAGGTGCGAATGGCGCCAACTATCTCGCCGGCGCCTGAGGGGTGGATCTTCGGTAAACAAGTCGAGCTGACGGTTCCCAGTGACATTATCTATTACCGCACGGGCCGGGAATTCGTCGCCTGGCGCAGGCTTGATGAAGAAACCAGTGACGAGGGTTCGGCGACTAAGACGAAGGATGTGGCGAAGGAATCGCGACCGGGAAGTTGGGTAATCCTCGAAAAGAGTTCCTCGAAAGAGCCTCACAAGATCGGTGAGCCTGATTTTGATCGCATCTACGTGCTGGGTTATGAAAAGCACGATCAAGATCATTACACCGCCTATCGCAGTCCCGACGTTGAAGGTTATTTGCCGTTGCGCGTGGAAGGGAAGGGTGCAAACAGGACTTTCACCGCTCGCATCAAAGACGACACGGGTCAAGCCAAAGATCTGACTTTTAATCTTTATCGCGACGAACACGGCGTCATGCGCGTCAGCCCACCAGAGCAGATGAAGGCTGCGAAGAGGAGATAAGAGCGATAGTGCAATGCCGACTGTCTTGCGAATTGGGCCGTATCGCTTTTTCTTCTATGCCGGCGATCGCGACGAGCCAGAGCATGTGCATGTTGAGCGCGACGACAATGTTGCCAAGTTCTGGCTCAATCCAGTGAGATTGCAACGCAGCGGCGGTTTTGGTAGCAGTGAGATCAATCGCATCCAGAAACTTGTCGAAGATAATAGAGAAGATTTGATTAGGAGTTGGAATGAGTACTTTAGTCGCTGAAGTCCGAGCACAGAAACTCGTCGTTACAGAAGACAACTTGATCGTCGATCTAAGCGACGGTCGCTCTATCACCGTGCCGCTGGCTTGGTATCCCCGGCTCGTTCACGGCACGCCCGAAGAGAGAAACAACTGGCGATGGATTGGAGACCGAGAGGGCATTCACTGGCCCGATCTGGACGAAGACATCAGCGTCGAGAATCTGATTCTCGGTCAGCCTTCCGGCGAAAGTCAGGAGTCGTTGAGGCGGTGGTTGGATAAGCGGGTGTTGCAATAGTGAGTAACTGAATCTGCTGGTTAATTCCAAGTTGAAAGAGTATTCTGCACTTCGTCATGAATGAGATCAAAGCATACGAAGAAATCGTTGATTTCATCGCTGCCGGAACCACTCCGAAAGGTGTCATTTCCTTCCGCCCGTCAGAATCGGCGCAAGAGCGCGTTGCCGATTTGTTGGCGCGTGAAAAAGAGAGTGAATTGTCGCCCGCCGAAAAGTCAGAACTTGACCATTACATGCAGCTTGAGCATTTGATGCGTTTGGCAAAAGCCCGCGCGCGCGACTTCCTGCCGAATGAGTAACCACGTCAGTCCCGAAACGAGGGAGATTGTTGCGAGCCGCGCCAATTTCATTTGTGAGTACTGCCTGATAGCTGAAGAAGACGCTTACTTCAGATTTCAAGTTGAACATATCATCAGTCGCAAACACGGCGGTTCTTCAGAATTGGAGAATCTGGGTCTCGCGTGTGTTTTCTGCAACCGCTATAAAGGAAGCGATATTGCTTCTTTGAAACCTGGAACAAATGAATTGGTTCGTTTTTACAATCCCCGCACAGATGGTTGGCGTGAGCATTTTCAGTTGAATGGAGTTGTCATCGACTCCTTAACAGAAACTGGCGAAGCAACCGTTCGCATTTTGCAGATGAACCACGACGATCAACTCCTGGAGCGTGAAGTTCTGACCAGGCGCAAACGTTATCCAAGTGAAGCGGCGTTGTTGCTAATAACAGAACACTGAATGCCGAAAAACAATTGCGCGATGGAATGGAGAACAGAGAGGGAATTCATTGGCCCGATCTGGACGAAGACATCGGGTCAGAACCGAGAGCGGTAGCGACCGGATCAAACGCTCAACTGAAAATGAAAAAGGGATTCGCCTTCTGCCAAGCTTGGATGCTCGATCCGGTCGCTACCGCTCGCGGTTCCGTACCGGACTAGCGTCGAGAATCTACTCCTCGGCAAAGCTTCAGGCGAAAGTCAGGACTCGTTTCGGCGGTGGCTGCAAGGGCGGGCGCTTTGAGTTGAGTAAATGATCAGTCGCGAGACGAGGCATTTGTCCGCGCTCTTCTTTCAGGAATGAATCCTTACAACCCTTGCCCCGAGAGTCTTAAAATTGCGAAATAAGCGAACCGTATTCTTGGTTGGTGCCGGCGCGACATTGGCGTGGGGCTCGCCAACAACCGCCCATCTGACCGAGTCAATCAGACAGTGGGGTTTCAGGACTGCCGACAACCAGACCACCATAACCGAGTTTATCTATCAGACTCTGCGGAACAACGGTTATGCCGAAACGGACATTAACTTTGAGACGATAATCAGCGTTATTGAGGAGTTGATTGTCTTCTATTCGCCATTCAACTCCCGTAATAAAACGCCGTCACTCCTGAGCGCCTTTTTCACGGCACAGTATGAGAAAGAGCTGTTGCATTACTCAATCGAAGGTGGAACAGCGAGGCACGGCTATCAGTTACAAATACCACCAGGAACGAACTACCCTCTTTCAAATCGTGCTTATCACGACGAAACTCCAAACCAGTCCTTCTTTCAACATCTCCTCTCAGCTTTACTAATGTCCATCAACGCGACCGTT
>CAVTGZ010000002.1:642500-1193893 GCA_963734445.1 uncultured Acidobacteriota bacterium
TGAGCCGAAGCGAAAGCGAGTCCTAATAAGGCGTTTAGTCTGTGGTATTCGGACGTGAAGCGAGATGATCTAGGCATGGGCAGGTTGAAGCGTGGGTAACACCACGTGGAGGACCGAACCAGTTTGGGTTGAAAACCATTTGGATGACCTGTGCTTAGGGGTGAAAGGCTAATCAAATTTCGTGATAGCTCGTTCTCGCCGAAATAGCTTTAGGGCTAGCCTCGGATGAATCGTCGCGGTGGTAGAGCACTGAATGGGCTAGGGGCCTCACAAGGTTACTGAACCCAATCAAACTCCGAATGCCGTTAACGAATATCCGGGAGTCAGACTGCGAGTGCTAAGATCCGTAGTCGAGAGGAAAACAGTCCAGACCGACAGCTAAGGTCCCAAAATTGTGGTTAAGTGGAAAAGGAAGTAGGGAAGCACTGACAGCCAGGAGGTTGGCTTAGAAGCAGCCATCCTTTAAAGAAAGCGTAATAGCTCACTGGTCAAGCAGCCCTGCACCGACAATATAACGGGGCTTAAACCACATACCGAAGCTTCGGAATTTGAGATCTCAACTGTCAGATCTCCAAAACTCAAATTCCAAGTTCCAGATTCCAAATCTGAAATTCGAATGAGTAAGTAAAACGAAACAAGATCGCCGTCTTCAGAGAAGTTAACCTCTGAGCAGATCGCAGTCTCCGTTTCGAGATCTGAGACCTGAGGTCTCAAGTTGGTAGGCGAGCATTCCGTAGCTGTGAAGCGGGACCGAAAGGACCGTTGGAGCGATCGGAAAAGACTCTGTCGGCATAAGTAGCGATAACGCGGGCGAGAACCCCGCGCGCCGTAAACCTAAGGTTTCCTGAGTAAAGTTAATCTGCTCAGGGTAAGTCGGTACCTAAGGCGAGGCCGAAAGGCGTAGTCGATGGAAATCCGGTTAAAATTCCGGAACCAGTAGCAGTGCCGTGGGGGGACGCAGTAGGGTAGGTGAGACCGGTGATGGATATCCGGTTGAGCCGTCATAGCCCGTCACTTTGGTAAATCCGGGTGACATTAAGGGTAAGGACGGGGACGAAAGTAGGGGTCAAACCCGAAAAAAGTCACTGACCCCAGCTGCCAGGAAAATCCTCGGGCGGCTCCAACTGTGATCTGACCGTACCGCAAACCGACACAGGTAGGTGGGGCGAGAATCCTAAGGCGCTTGTGAGAACTCTCGTTCAGGAACTCGGCAAAATGTACCCGTAACTTCGGGAGAAGGGTAGCCCACCTGCGAGGTGGTCGCAGAGAAATGTCCCAGGCGACTGTTTACTAAAAACACAGGTCTCCGCAAAGTCGTGAAGACGACGTATGGGGGCTGACGCCTGCCCAATGCTGGAAGGTTAAAAGGAGTGGTCAGCCGCAAGGCGAAGCTACGAATTGAAGCCCCAGTGAATGGCGGCCGTAACTATAACGGTCCTAAGGTAGCGAAATTCCTTGTCGGGTAAGTTCCGACCTGCACGAATGGCGTAACGATCTGGGAGCTGTCTTAACGAGAGACACAGCGAACTTGTAGTACCGGTGAAGATGCCGGTTTCCCGCATTTAGACGGAAAGACCCCGTGCACCTTTACTACAACTTGACAGTGATTTCGGGCAAACGATGCGCAGGATAGATGGGAGGCTTTGAACTCGCCCTTTTGGGGGCGGGGGAGCCAACGGTGAGATACCATCCTTCGTTTGTCTGGACTCTAACCTACCGCCGTTATCCGGCGGAGGGACACTATCAGGCGGGTAGTTTGACTGGGGCGGTCGCCTCCCAAAGAGTAACGGAGGCGCTCGAAGGTTGGCTCAGGCTGTTTGGAAATCAGCCGCAGAGTGTAAACGCATAAGCCAGCTTGACTGCGAGACAGACAAGTCGAGCAGGTACGAAAGTAGGAGTTAGTGATCCGGCGGTTCTGTATGGAAGGGCCGTCGCTCAACGGATAAAAGGTACGCCGGGGATAACAGGCTGATCCTGCCCAAGAGTTCACATCGACGGCAGGGTTTGGCACCTCGATGTCGGCTCATCGCATCCTGGGGCTGAAGAAGGTCCCAAGGGTCCGGCTGTTCGCCGATTAAAGCGGTACGTGAGCTGGGTTTAGAACGTCGTGAGACAGTTCGGTCCCTATCTGGTGTGGGCGCAGCAGGATTGAGGGAATCTGTCCTTAGTACGAGAGGACCGGGATGGATCCACCTCTAGTGTACGAGTTATGGCGCCAGCCGTAACGCTCGGTAGCTATGTGGAGCATGGATAAACGCTGAATGCATCTAAGCGTGAAGCCAGACCTAAGATTAGTCCTGACCAGTGAGACTCCTGGTAGACCACCAGGTTGATAGGCTGGAAATGTAAGTGCAGTAATGTGCTCAGTTGACCAGTACTAATCAGTCCCTAGGCTTGACCGTAAAATTTATTAGCCAGCAACGCCTTTCAAATTTCGGATCTGAAGTTTGGAATTTGAAAACGCGCGAACGCTTTTAGACTTTGCACAGGCTTGCCTTGGTCGCTATTCGATTCTGAGATCTCGGGGCAGTAGCCCGACCGTGAGGGAGGGCTTGCTTGGGATCTCAATAGTTCCGTAGCGCGGACTTTAGGTCGGCTCGGCTTGTGCGCACTAGCGCACGCTGAACGCTAGGTCTCCGCTACCGAAAGAATTTGTTCTTGGTGCTTGGTACTTCGTCTTTGGTTTTTCAAAGTACAAAGTACAAAGTTCAAAGCACTAAGCTTCGTTCTTTCGAAAAAGTTTTCCGGTGGTTGTGTCGAGAGGGTCACACCCGTTCCCATCCCGAACACGGAAGTTAAGCCTCTTGGAGCCGATGGTACTGCGCGGGCAACTGCGTGGGAGAGTAGGAAGCCGCCGGGATTATTAAGAAAGCCCGCGAGAGAAATCTCGCGGGCTTTTTGGTCCCCCCCTCAACCCGCCATCTCGCCAAGTCTGATAATTTCTTGGATAGGTCTTGTCTGCAGCAAGTCAAACAACTCGTCCGTTCGCAACTTGAGAATCTCGTCAGGCACAGCATCTAAGATTCTGTCGATTACTACTTCACCGGTGGCTGCTCCGGCAAATAGGTGCCAGCGGTACTTCAATAGGAATTCTCGGCTTTCATGATGCAGAACCGGTTTGAGCTTCCACCAACAGAAAATCGAGAGAACGTGAGGCATATCTTGCCAGTGCTCGAAACTGCGCTCTAGTAACGCAGCTCGCCGACGACCGAGAGCAAAGCCTCCGGCAATAATGTCATCGATATTTTCGTTAGGTTGAGCCGAATAGTAGATGACTGTTCTAAACAGCCTCACCCAGTCGTTTTCACCCCAAAGTTCAGAAGTGGTTATCGTTTGTTCATCCATAACTCCTGGCCTCTCTACTTATATATGGTGTAATACAGACCAATAACGAGGCGCGCCATTCCGATCAGCAGGGCAAGCAGTTGTGGCCCAAAGGGTATTCCAGTCGATAGATTTCTCGCTACATTGTGTTTTTGCGCGTACATGGGTATGAGGAACACAATTATCAGACCAAAAAATAGCGAAACCAGAAACCAAATGGAGGCTCTGAAAACATTTGACACGGCGGCAAAGGGTAGTGGCATACCAGGCTGGGCCGCCAACTGCACAATTAGCAGCGAGGCAGGAATCAAAATGCTCACCGCTGTAATCCCAGCAGTGCTCGCACTGCCTAGCGTTGTTGCCCCGAGACTCCTTTGTTCGTTGCAGTTCATCGGTGCTCCAGATAGCTTTGTTTTGATCTCCAGCCACGACGCGATATGAATAATCGCCAAAACAGCAAATACTATTACATCCCACCAATTTGAGAAGAAACTCATATGACATTACTAACTTTCATGGTGTGATTCGAGGATGACCCTGTAATAGAAGCGAATCATACGCTCGGTACTGACTCGGATCAAGAAAATGGAAAGAATCAGAAAGAAAAGAATTCACACCAGCAAGGTTCCTTTAGGTTGAGCGACCCCTTTTCATTGACGCGACACTCTGTAATTACCTATCATCTCGTCCAGTCTGCGACCATGAAATTTGAAGAGAAGAAATTTGCCGTCTCAAAGCTAGTCGAAGCGTTCAATGCAGGCTCGCTGTTGACGAATCCGGAATACCAGCGGGGCGAAGCGTGGAGTGAGCTACAGAAAGCGCGATTCATCGACTCCGCGTATCGCTCTTACCCCTTGCCCGCGCTTTTTCTTCGCGTTGTAGAATCTCCAGGACTCGAAGACGCGCCAAGCAAGAAGTTCGAGATAGTGGACGGACAGCAGCGGCTAACTGCTCTTCGGGACTTCTTAGGCGGGAAGTATAAATTGTTTGAAGTGAGCGAGAGATCGAAACTGCGTTTGCCAAAGAGTGTGCGGGAAATGCCTGCTCCATGGGCAGGCAAATTTTATTCGGATCTCAGCGCCGAACTTCAAAATCAACTAACGACTACAGAGCTACCGGTCTTCTTGGTCGCTGCTGACGCTCACCCCGACGAGATTCGCGATCTCTTCATTCGTTTACAATCCGGCACCGCACTTTCGAGACAGCAAATTCGAGACGCGTGGCCCGGAAATCTCGGTCCATTCATCGAACGGCTCGCTGGAAAGCTGGACAGACATGCTTCACACAGATTATTTGCCATCGTTGACAAACGAGGTCATCGTTCAGAGGAGGAAGGGCAACGCGATTACCATGTCGGTGATCGACAGACGTGTGCGCAACTACTGAAAATTTTTTTGGCACGCGAGAGAGACCCTCACGCATATCCGAGTCTTTCCGCCAACGAATTAGATGCCATGTACCACGAGTTCACGGATTTTGACGCGAGTGGTGCTGGCGCGGAGCGCTTCAAACAGCTACTTGAGTGGACGGCGGGCGTTTTCGAAAAGGTGAAAGCGGAGCGCGGGAACAGAGCGAAGTTTAGACGGTTGGAAGTGACGGCCGTGATGATGTATCTACAAGACGTTACGAAAAGTGGACTTGTGAGAATTGATCGAAGAGTTTTGGACGAGATCGCAAATCGTATCTTACATGAAGACCCCATCTTCCAAGCACCTGCCGGTAAGAGCACCGCGGGATCGACGCTTGAGCGATATTACATTTGGTGGCGGGAGCACGTATGTAAGGACGTGGGAATCAGACTTGATTCAAGAAGGCTGTTTAATGATGAGCAGAAGCTTGAGATTAAGTCGCGTGATGAAAACAAGTGCGGCGTCTGCGGACAAGACGTGTTAGAAGACGAAGCTGATTATGACCATTATCCTGTTCCTTACATCGATGGCGGCAGAACTGAAACTAATAATGGCCGATTAGTTCATAGAGCATGCCATCCCCGTGGTCGACCTCGTATCGACGATTCGATAACAATAGCTACGAGTCCTCAATCTTCATAAACAATCAATTAGTCCGCGCAGCGGACGACCGGAAATAGCCCGGCGATTCATCGCTGGGTATGCGTCCATCAATAACAATCAAAGCCCGTGAAACGGGCGACAGAGGTACAGAACCACCTTCGTGTCAGAACGGAGAGCGGTAGCGACCGGATCAGGCGGCTACTTGAGGCATGACGAGCAACGAACGCTTTAACGGACCACGTTACCTCTCAACTTGCGTGATCGATCCCATCGCTACCGCTCCGGGTTCCGACACGCTCCGCGCGGCAACCGGAAAATCGCCCAACCCCGACAAGTCGGGACTCGGTAAACGTCCGTGTCAGAACCGAGAGCGGTAGCGACCGGATCAAGAGGCTACGAGAGACGTGACGCGCAATAAGCCCTGCGAAGGCACACATTACAACTCAACTTGAATGGTTGATCCCATCGCTACCGCTCCGGGTTCTGACACTCAGTCGAGCGGCTCACCTTGACCACATTCAACGTAGGTTATCGCATCGGCCAGTTGTTTTTCGTCCCACAGATACTTCTTGCTGCCGCGAAACTCCCACGGGCTCAATTTCACTTGGCCAAACTCCTGCTTCTCTCATGGCGCGAGTGGCGTTTGCCTTGAGTGCACTGAGAACCGCTTCGGGTTTCTTGCTTGCCGAGACCACGACGTGAACATGATTTGTTCGGACGTTCACAGTCCACAATTGCCACGTGCGTATGGTGCAGGTTTCGCGAATCGCTGATTCGACAATTGGACGTTGCCGCGAGTCTAGTTTTACTGGAGGTTGTTTCAGTAAGTCTTGGTCGTGCTTGCGTCTTAGCGCAGATGGAGGCAGGGCGGGCGTGCCATACGCTCGATGATGTCGATCGACGGCGCCGCGTTCATCGCCGTGAAGCCAGGTGCCGTAACATCGAAAAGTAATGAGATATCCGATCGGTGAGGTGCGATCTTGAAAGTCAATGTAATCTCGTTTCATTGGGAGTTGATCGTTGATCCGCTCGCTCCGCTCGCTCCGCTCGCTCCGCTCGCGGTTCTGACACTGAGTTTCCTTCGGAGTATATCACTGCTATCTGACGACCAAATGAGCCGATCCGAAGACAATTTCAGAGGACGCATGGCTTCGGGTTACACTCGTGTCTCACTTAATGAACTTCCAAACCTACTTCCGTCTTACATCCTACGCGGCGTTCGCTGCTGCGGTGCTCGCGCTGTTCGTCGCGGGCGGGGTAAGTGTCTGGTTGGCTGGGGCATTTGCCCTGGTGATGATGGCCGCGTGGAGGTTGGAAGGCACGCGTTGGCAGTTGACTGAGCGGGTCGCGCTCGTTGTCATCCTAGTTTCAATTCCCATCTTCTACTTTGATTGGCGAGTTCTCACGCCGCTCATTCTGAATGTAGGCGGCGACGAATTCTCGAGGGGCAGCGGAATCAATCCGGCCGCCGGCAATTTTGCTCGCGGCAATGTCGAGATCGCCGTGCTCGCTCATCTCATACTGTTCCTTTCGGCGATCAAATTGCTCCAACGGAAGGCCGATCGTGATTGGTTCTTTCTTTATCTGATCTCCTTTTTTACCGTGTTGCTCGCGGCCGGCCTGACCGCGAGTCCCGCGTTCCTCGCAACCCTGATCATTTACTTGCTATGCGCTCTCTCGACCGTGGTCGCCTTCGAGATTCAGAAGGCGCGCCGGAAAGTTTCAACCACCCAAACCAGACTATTGGTGCCTCCCGACAACGCCCTGTTTCGAAAGTTGCCGATGCGTCTGTGGAAACGGAAGTATCTCGAGACGCGACGGTTGCCGCTGGTTTCGGTTGGCCTGCTGGCGCTGATTGTGCTCCTGGCCCTGCCGTTTTTCCTGATAGCCCCACGCACGGCTTCGAGCGCACTGCGCCGTGGCGGCAACGGCGTGTCCGGTTTTATCGGTTTCTCAGACACGGTGACGCTGGGCCAGATTGGTCAACTGAAGGGTAATGATGAAATCTTCATGCATGTGCGCATTGATAATCTTGGCGCGATGCCGCCGAGCGGTTTGCGTTGGCGTGGAATTGCACTCGATCAGTTCACCGGGAAGGCCTGGAAGAAATCGCGCGCGGCCGAAAGAACTGAAAAGAAGGAAAGCGAAAGCGGGTTCTTCAAGCTGGGCACGACTGAGGATTTGCAGCGCCTGACCGCGCAGACCTTCATTATCGAGCCCGTGGACACACCCTTGCTGTTTGGCGCGCCGCGCGTGGTCGCCGTGCAAGGCAAACTCCCGTTTGTGCGCGTTGACCCCGAAGGCGCGATTCAGACTCGGCCGCACGACCAGGAGCGGGTCATCTACAAAGTCTATTCAGACACAGCCGAGCCTTCGGCGAACGTGATTCGTTCGGATCGACTTCAATACCTGGCCGATGCCGATCGTTATCGCGAGTTGCCGCCGAATCTCGATCTGCGCATTGCTGCTCTGACAGAAAATGTCGTCAGAGAAGCGGGGGCCCGGACCGGTTATGACAAGGCGCTGGCAATCGAATCTCATCTGCGAAAAAACTATGGGTACTCGCTCGAACTAAAAGCCGGCGGCGCTGATCCGCTGGCCGATTTTCTCTTTAACGTTAAGCAAGGCCACTGCGAGTACTTCGCGACGGCGATGGCGGTGATGCTCCGGACGCAAGGGATGGCGACGCGGATCGTTAACGGGTTCCTGCCTGGCGAATACAACGAAGCTGCCGGCGCGTTCACCGTGCGCCAGAGCGACGCGCACTCATGGGTCGAAGTCTACTTTCCGCAGACGAATTCGTGGGTGACTTTCGATCCCACGCCCCCAGCCGGCCGCACCCCGCGCGAGCGCACTGGACTGGCGGGAGTCTTGAGCAAATATTCAGAGGCGCTTGAGTTGATGTGGGTCCAGTACGTGGTGGGTTATGACAAGCAGGAACAGCGATCGCTGGTGAGCGCCGTCCGCAAACAGTTGTTCGATTTGCAGCGCGGCTCGATCCGCAAGCTCGACGATGCTCGTGGCGCCTTTCCCTCTTTGTTTACGCCATTAGTACTGGCGGTGGGCTCAATCGCCGGGGTGCTTGGCGTGATCTTCCTGTCGCGCCGGGTGCACCGCTTTGGTTGGCGACGTGGTCTTAAAGTCTGGCGCATCAGAGATGAATCGGAAGTTACATCCGTCGATTTCTACGAGCGATTATTGAGTGTTTTGCAGAAACAGGGAATCAAACGCGAGTTGTATCAGACGCCTTTGGAGTTTGCCGTTGGTGTCGAGGCCAGTGAAGTGCGATCGATTACCGACGCTTACAACCGGGTTAGATTCGGAGCCGAGAGGTTGAGTACCTCAGAGCAAACAAAGATCGAGCAATTATTGTCGCGACTTGAGCGAAAAAGGAAGAATTAACCACAGAGGACACAGAGAAGAAGTGCAACTCAGCAGAGCAAGTAGGCTTTTGCTTTCCTCTCTTAGGTTTCCTCCGTGTCCTCTGTGGTAGATAGTCTTATGAATAAAGTTGGATTTATTAGTCTCGGCTGTCCCAAGAACCTCGTCGATAGCGAGGTGATGATGGGGCAGCTCAAGCAAAGTGGTTATCAAATTACCGCGGATGCCGAAGAAGCGGACACCGTCGTGGTTAATACTTGTGGGTTCATCGATTCCGCCAAGAAAGAATCGATCGAAGCGATCCTGGAAGCCGCGAAACTGAAGACCGAAGGAAAAGCCATGCGCTTAATAGTTGCCGGCTGCCTGGTCGAACGCTATCGCGATGAGCTGAGAGCCGAAATGCCTGAAGTCGATGCCTTCATCGGCACCGGTCAAATCAACGACATCCTCAGCGTCTGTGATCCCAAAACAAATACCCGATCATTACCCGTGCTCCCGATCGGGAATCAGAGCGCCACCTATCTCTATGATGAATCGACGCCGCGCGTGCTGGCCACGCCGTCGCACTACGCGTTCATCAAGATTGCTGAAGGCTGTGATCGGCCGTGCGCCTTCTGCTTCATTCCGCAGATGCGCGGACACTTTCGCAGTCGCCGTTTTGGATCGATCGTCGCCGAAGCGCATCAGCTCGCTGAAGAAGGCGTGAAAGAGTTGATTCTGGTGGCGCAGGACTCGTCTCGTTATGGCGAGGACCTGGGGAAGCAGGACGCGCTGGCACAACTGCTCCGCGAGCTATCTCATACGGATGGCATCGAGTGGGTACGCGTCATGTATACCTATCCGACGCACATCAGCGATGCTTTTCTCGACGTCTTAGCGGAAGAACCAAAAGCGGTGAAGTATTTGGACATGCCTTTGCAGCATGCTTCGCAAAATGTCTTAAGGCTAATGAAGCGCGGCGGAAATCGAGCTTCTTTGGAACGTTTGATCGAGCGGGTCCGTAAGCGCGTGCCCGGAATCGCGGTGCGGACAACTTTCATTACCGGCTTTCCCGGAGAGACGGAAGACGATTTCAAAGAGCTCCTGACCTTCGTTCGAAACGTCGAATTTGATCGGGTTGGCGTTTTCACTTATTCAGATGAAGAAGGAACTCCGGCCTTCGATCTTCCTAACAAAGTCGATCCGAAGACCGCGAGGCACCGGCGAGACCGGCTCATGAAAGCGCAATCAAAGATCGCCGCCCGAAAACATCAGGCGATGATCGGCCGCCAGGTTCGTGTGCTCTTCGAAGGCGAATCGGCAGAGACTGAATTGCTGTGGCAGGGGAGATTGGAAACGCAGGCGCCCGATATCGACGGTTGCGTCTTGATTAACGACGCGCCGGAAGGTTTCGAACCGGTTCCCGGCAAGATCGTCGTCGTGCAGATTACTGAAGCACAAGAATACGATTTGGTCGGAAGAATCTTGTGAGTGGCACAGACTTTAGTCTGTGAGCAAGGCTTTCTTGACACTCATTCGGACACAATCACAGACTAAAGTCTGTGCCACAATGCCTATCAAAGAATCCAGCGACGAACTGAATCCCGCGGTAGCCACTCCTACGAAAGAAGTTCCGCGCGAAAAGCGAAAACGCACGTTTAGCGATTATCTCGCGCTGGCGATTGCCACCTGCGGTGTTGGCTACTTTCCAATCGCTCCGGGGACGGTTGGCTCGCTCGTTGGTGTCGGAATTTATGTTGCAGTCTGGGGTTGGCTATACAGAATTCTTGAGGCCCATGCCGCCCGCGGAGGGCTGAACCTGCTTTACATCTTCACGCCGCAGATGGCGGTGATGCTGCTCGTGATTTTCGTAGTGACAATGGTAGGAATTTGGGCGGCAACTCGCGCTGAAAAAGCGACGCAAAAAAAAGATCCGTCGATTGTCGTGATCGACGAGGTCGCGGGCCAGATGATCGCTCTGCTCTCGGGACCATTTTGGCTGCCGACATGGTGGAGCATTCTTTCGGCATTCATTCTCTTTCGGCTTTTCGACATCTGGAAGCCTTACCCCATTCGGCGACTGGAAGGGCTGGAGTCAGGCTTGGGAATTATGGCTGACGACGTGCTGGCGGGAGTCTACGCGCTGATTGTTAACTCGCTTCTGATCGCTGGCTATCTGCTCGTTGTCGCACCGCGCGGATAGGAACGCTCTCTCTGACGGTCGGGCTATTGCCCCGCGGATGGCATTTACTTTTTCTTCTCGCTGCCGCCGAGCCACCCGGCACGCCAAAATAGCCCGAGCATCGTCACCGCTACTACGATCATTATTCCCCAAACAACAAAGTATCCGTATGTTTTCGACAGCTCCGGCATGTACTCGAAGTTCATGCCATAAACTCCGGCGATAAAGGTCAGCGGCAACATGATGGCCGAAAAAATCGTCAGCACTTTCATGATCTCGTTCATGCGGTTGCCGACGACCGACATGTAGGCATCGAGCGCGCCGCTAAGCAGATCGCGATAGCTCTCAGCCATGTCGGTGACGCGCATGATGTGATCGTAGACGTCGCGATAAAACGGCAGCAGCTGCGCTGGAATCAAGGTGAATTCGCCGCGACTGGTGCGGAGAATCACTTCGCGCTGCCGGCCCGTGATCCGACGCAAGCGCAAAACCCCGCGCTTCAGGTCCATGATCTCTTCGAGGATGGCTTTGTTCGGCCGGCTCATTGTGAAGATGTCATCCTCGAGTTTGGCGATGCGCTCATCAAAATCATCCAGCACGGGCGCGTAATAATCGACAATTTGATCGAGAATCTGGTGCAACAGAAATGCAGAGCCGCGCTGACAAAGCACCGGACTGGTGCTCAGAAGCTTCTTAACATTCACGATGCTGCGAAACATGTCGTGATGATAGGTGATCACATAGTTCGGCCCGAGAAAAGCGTCGAGCTCGATCGTGTTGAAGTGATCGGGGCTGGTGTCGGCGCGCACGCCATGCACGATGAAATAGAGATAGCCGGGAAACTCTTCGACTTTGGGATAGTTCCGCGTCTCGCGGCAGTCTTCAACCGTGAGCGGATGAAAATGAAAAACGTTCAGGAGGATTTGATCCTCAGCTTCTCCCGGCGATTCCATGTCGATCCAGACGACGGCCTTCTGGTCTGCCAGCAGCTCAGGCAACTGTTCGGAGGTGAAACCTGACTCGACCTTTTCCGCGCCTTCGCGGTAAACAAATATTTCCATTAATCGTTCTTCTCCGTTTTAGAAGCAGCTACGACCGCATTGCGGGAAGGGATGTGAATAAAAAAACCGATCAGCGGTTTCATGAACGCCGCCAGCATCTCCACGAAATGGTCACAGACTGTTACCACAGGGGACTTTGACAGGCAAGCGGCGATTCTCTTGGTGTGTTGCCGGCCTTTCGCCAGCCTTGATTGAGGCAGAGATAGAAATGACGGATTGCTACTCCGGCGGCAACCGCGAGATTTGCCAGGCGATAAACAGGATAAAAGCCAGCAGCAAGCCGACGATCACCATGACGACTGGGTCCAATGCCAAAAATCGTTCGCGCTTATCACCTTCCAGCAGATCTTGTGGCAAGTGTGGGTTGTGGTTTCCCACGACGATGGCGCCATTTTTCTGCATTACGCCGGTGGCGGTTTCGGTGGGAGTGCTAATAGCCACCCTCCCGACATCGCCCCTTTGCTCCTCGAGCGGCGCCAGTTGTGCTGCGAGTTGGTTTGCGTCGCCCTTCCCCCTGCTCAGTCGATGTGGGAGCAAGCGCAAAAGCTTTTTCTTCTTCATATCCAGTTAACTCTCTTGAGATAAACATAGAGGGCCAGGCCGACGCCTACGATCGAAAGCAGTGCGAATATGTATCCATAGCGCCACCTTAGCTCAGGCATGAAAACGAAGTTCATTCCGTAAATTCCGGCGATCAGAGTGACCGACATCAAGATCGTCGAAATCGAAGTCAGTCGCTTCATGACTTTGTTCATCCGATTACCGGAAACTGAAAGATATGCCTCTACCGTCGAACTCAACATATCGCGCAAGGTGTCAATTGTGTCAGCGACACGGATCAAATGGTCGAATACGTCCTGGAAGTAAAGGTGGGCCTCCCGCGGAAACAGGGGTTGTTCACGCCTGAGCAGAGTATTGAAAACATCGCGCAGAGGCGTAATCGAGCGCCGCAGGTAAAGTAACTTTTTCTTCACCATGAAAATGTCTTCGATGACCTCAGCCCGCCACTCGCCAAAAATTGAATCCTCCAGATCGTCCATTCGCTCGCTGATAATGTCGAGCAGCGGCATATAGTCGTCGACAATTGCGTCGATCAGCAGGTAGGCCAACAATCCGGCGCCCAGTTCCGATCGATCAATCCACTCGCCCCAGAGACGCCGGGCCGTTTCAATGGCCCGGATGGGCCGGCTGTGAACTGTGACCAGATAGTTCTTACCGAGGAAGATATTCAGCTCGCGCAATTCGAGAACATCCATTGGTCCGGCCAGACTCGCCTCGTAGAGCACGACAAAATAGTAGCCCGTGTACTCTTCGACCTTCGGCCGTTGATGCTCGTTGCGGCAATCCTCAATTGAGAGGTGGTGGAAGTCAAACTCGGCAGCTAAGTCGATGAAGTCCTGACTAGTCGGGTCGCTGACGTCGGCCCAGATTACGTTCTGAGCATCTCGGCGAAGTTCGCTGATTTCCGCGCCTGGGCAGTTCTCGGTGAATTGCCTGGTGGCGATGTTCAGACATGTTGCTGTAATCAAGGGCCGAGTCTCCCACCGGTTGCAGATGTCCGCAGAACAGCAGTCCGAAGTTTATCACTAGTTCGCTGAAGCGCGCCCTCGAAGAAAAACCGCTATAATCCGCGGACGATGGGTATGGTCAGAATATTGGTTTCAGATGATGTCAGCGACAGCGGACTGCAACCGTTGCGCGATGCCAGCTTTGTAGTCGATAAGCGGCTTAAGCTGACGCCAGAAGAAATACGCGTCGGGATAGCCGACTGCGAAGGTCTGGTTGTGCGCAGTGAAACAAAAGTGAGCGCCGAGCTAATGGATGCGGCGAAAAAGCTTCGGGTCATCGGACGCGCCGGCGTGGGCGTCGATAACATCGATGTGCCCGCAGCGACAGCGCGCGGCATTGTCGTGATGAACGCGCCCGATGGAAATACGATCACGACTGCCGAGCACACAATGGCCTTGTTGGTGGCGCTCGCTCGCAATATCCCCCAGGCCAGCAGCAGTGTTAAGGCCGCGAAATGGGAACGCAAGAAATTCATTGGGGCCGAGCTGCAGGGAAAGACGCTGGGAATTATCGGCCTGGGTCGCATTGGTCGCGCGGTCGCCGCGCGGGCCCGCGCATTTGGCATGAAGATCGTCGCCCACGATCCGTTCATCGCGCCCGATCAAGTGGCCGAGTCGGAAGCGGCCCCGATTGATGAAGTTTTTGAGCGGGCCGACTTCCTGACGATTCACACGCCGCTGACTAACGAAACCAAAGGCATCATCGGCGCCGGAGCTTTTGGCCGGATGAAGACAGGCGCCCGGGTCATCAATTGCGCGCGAGGAGGATTGATCGACGAAGCTGCCCTGTATGACGCCATCAAATCGGGCAAGATTGCCGGCGCGGCGCTCGATGTGTTCGAACAGGAACCACCGCCGGCGGACCATCCTTTGCTCGCACTCGATGAAGTAATCGTGACGCCGCATCTCGGGGCGTCAACTACTGAGGCGCAGGAAGGCGTGGCCTTCACGGTGGCCGAGCAGATGCGGGACTATCTCCTGCATGGAACGCTGCGCGGCGCGGTGAATGTGCCCGCGCTGGGGAGCAAAGAGCTGACGCTTTTGCAGCCGTACCTGGCTCTGGCCGAAAGCCTCGGTCGCTTTCATGCGCAGATGGCAAGAGGCGCCGTGCGCGAGGCGCGACTCGAATTCGCCGGTGAGTTGGTCGAGATTGATGCCGCGCCGGTCACGCGCGCATTCCTCGCCGGTTTGTTGCGCAACGTGAGCGCTCGGGTGAATGTAGTTAATGCTTTTCTGATTGCCGAAGAGCGGGGCATCAAGGTAACCACATCATACGTCCGCAGCGGCGATAGCGCCCCGGCGATTTCTGCCGCGGTGATCGACACCGGCGGCGTCAACGCGGTTGCCGGAACGGTCTTCGGGGTGATGGGCGGCGAACCAGGCGGACGCATTACGGAAATTAATAACTTTAGGATCGAAGCAATTCCGCGCGGCTTCATGCTGGTGATGCACAATCGCGATGTCCCGGGTGTCATCGGGCGTGTGGGCACAATTCTCGGGGACGCCGGAATCAACATCAGCGCGTTTCATCTCGGTCGCCGCGAGCGGGGCGGGGAAGCCATGGCGGTGATTGAGATCGATGCTCCGCTTGCGGCCGAGACGCTGACGACCATTCAAACTTTCGAACCGGTACTGTCCGCGAGTCAGATCGAACTCTGATTGGGTTCAGTTCACAAAGTTTTACAACTCGACTCTCGAATTCCGACCCTCATTAAGGTAAACTCGCGCGGTTTATCGAAGCTTTGAGTCAGCTTGCGCTATGTCTGAAGCAGCAGCACATAACCCATCAGCGATCGAGCCCGCGGGCGCGGTTAATCCGGAACCCGCGAAACCGGCGCGGCAGCGCATCGATTCAGTCGATCTGTTGCGCGGCATTGTGATGGTCATCATGATGCTGGATCACACGCGCGACTTTGTGCACCAGAGCGGCTTTCTGTTCGATCCCACTGACTTAACTCGAACGAACGTGGCGTTGTTTTTGACGCGATGGATCACGCACTTCTGCGCGCCGGTATTTGTATTTCTCGCCGGCACAGGGGCGTATTTGCAATGGACCAGGGGCAAGAGCAAGGGAGAGCTTTCGAGATTTCTCGTTACCAGAGGTCTCTGGCTGATTGTATTAGAGTGCACCCTGGTCAAGTTCGGCATGTGGTTCACGCCGGACCTCAGACTCCTCGGATTCTTCCAGGTGATTTGGGTCATCGGAGTGTCGATGATAGTTTTGGCGGGGCTGATCCATCTGCCGGTGAAAATTATCGCCGCTTTCGGCCTGCTGATGATCGCGCTGCACAACTTGCTGGACAGATTTCAGGTGCAGGGGTGGCGGCCGCCGAATGGTCCGATACCGGGACTTGGCGCGAAGCTTTGGATCTTGCTTCATGAGCCGTTTCAGGCTTTCCCCGTGTTGTGGTTTCAGAGCCCGGTTGTGATTGTTGTATATCCGCTGATTCCCTGGATCGGAGTGATGGCGGTCGGTTACGCCTTCGGCGCTCTGTATCAAAAGCCTCAAGAGCGCCGACGAAAAATGTTTCTGGCGGTCGGCGGCATCGCGACAGCGCTGTTCATTTTGATTCGCGCAACCAATCTCTACGGCGACCCCTCGAGATGGGTGCAACAAAAGAACCTCGTCTTCACAATCCTTTCGTTCATTAACACCACCAAGTACCCGCCGTCACTGCTGTTCCTTTTGATGACGCTGGGTCCTTCAATTGCCGTGCTCGCGTGGTTCGAGCGGGCGGGCCGCGGCGTAATCAGCAATATTTTTGTTACTTACGGGCGTGTGCCATTGTTCTTCTACTTGCTTCAGTGGCCGACAGCACACCTGATTTCTGTGCTGTTGCATTGGGCCACCGGCAAGCCGGTAAGGTGGCTGTTCCTGAGTCCGTTGGATCTTTTCGCGAATCCACCTCCTCCCTCGATTGGCTTCAACCTCTGGATCGTTTACGGCGCCTGGCTTGCGGGGGTTATTCTTTTGTACCCTCTGTGCAAGTGGTTTGCCGGGGTCAAAGCGCGGCGGCGTGATTGGTGGTTATCGTATCTATGAGAAAGACTGAAGCGAAAAGAGCAACAATGCCAATCCTTGCAATCCTGGTTTTAGTCAGTGCTGCAACGACTTTCGGTAACAAAATTTATGTTAAGTGAAGCCGTTGCTCATTATCATGAACTCCTGAACGATCAGGAGTTGGCTCAATCCTCCCTCGCTCTCCTCGACGAAGGCCTGGAACGCGCGAAGTTGATTTTTGGCGGCCGGCGTCTCTCGCCCTATCTTCGCCCGCACTTCGTAACGGAAGATGATTTCGCCGAGGTTGTGCGAGTTTGCGAAACCATCTGGGGCGCCATCGAGAAAGTTAAAGATGCGGCAGTTGCGGACGAGTCGTTGTTGTCCGAACTTGGTTTGACGCCGGTCGAACGTGAGCTGGTGAAGATCGATCCGGGTTACCGCGCCGTTTCGCCGACAGCGCGGTTGGATTCGTTCTTGACTGAGGACGCCTACAGCTTTGTTGAGCTCAACGGCGAAAGCCCGGCTGGGATTGCCTATGCCGACGCGGCGTATGAAATCTTCGCGCAGTTGCCGGTGATGAAGAGGTTCGGTGAAGCGTACAGTCTTCGCCGGTTTTCAGGGCGGCCGCTGATGCTGAAGGTGCTGGTCGATTGCTATGAAGAATTTTTGGGCCGGAAGCCGGACCGGGCGCCGCACATTGCGATCGTCGATCTCAAAGGAATGCCCACGCAAAAAGAGTTTGAGCTTTTCCGCGAATACTTTGAATCGCAGGGTAACCCCGCAATCATCGCGTCGCCTGATGAGCTCGAATTTACTGACGGCCGTTTGCGCGCAGGTGATTTTGAGATCGACATAGTCTACAAACGGCTGTTGGTCAACGAGTATCTGCCGATCATGCGCGAACAACCGGCGTTGGTTGACGCGTACCGGGCGGGCGCTGTCTGCATGGTTAACGGATTTCGTTCAAAGGTGATTCACAAGAAGGCTTTGTTCTCGGTGCTCACTGATCAGCGCTATGCGTCGCTATTTACATCAACTGAGCGCGAGATGGTAAAAGGCCACGTTCCCTGGACCCGTCGCGTGCGGGCCGGCAAGAGCGATTACTACGGCGAGCCGATCGATTTACTGGAATTTATCGACGAACATCCGGACCGGCTGGTGCTGAAACCAAACGACGACTACGGTGGCCACGGAATCTACATCGGTTGGAATACGGACCAGATTGGCTGGGACGAAGCGATCCACAACGCGCTGGCCAACGGCGATTACCTGGTTCAGGAACGCGTTCCGACCGCGCGCGAGGTTTTTCCGGCAGTGACCACAGACAACGGAATTCACTTCGCCGACCAATTGGTCGATCTCGATCCGCTGCTGTTCAACGGTAAGGTGGGCTCGGCGTTCACCCGGCTGTCATCGAACGAGTTGGCAAACGTCACCGCGGGCGGAGGCATGGTGCCGACATTCATCATCGCCAAGCGGTGATGGGAGTTCCGAGCAACCGCAAACCGACAGTCTGCGCTACATCCGCGCTTCCCACCGGCCGCCATTCGTGTTAAGACTCTCCGACGCATGAAGCTGCTGACAGTTCGCAATCTGACCATCAGGATCGAAGACAAACTTATTGTTGACGATTTAAGTTTCGATCTGGCGTCTCGTGAACGCCTGAGCATCCTGGGTCCAAATGGAGCCGGCAAAACGGTGCTCTTAAAGGCGTTGCTGAAGCTGGTGCCATATTCCGGCCAGGTCGTCTGGTCGCCGGACGTGCGCATTGGCTACGTGCCGCAAAAGATCGACGCAGAGATCCATCTCCCGCTGACTTTCAACGATCTGTTTCACGCGAAATGCACCACGCTAAAAGTCGGTCCGCGCCAGGTGGATGAAGTGTCGACGAGCATCGGCCTAACCAAAGAGCTGATGGCGACGCCGGTTGGCCATCTTTCCGGCGGCCAATTTCAGCGAGGGTTGATTGGCTTTGCGCTGCTGGGCAATCCGAATCTGTTACTGCTTGATGAACCCACCGCAAGTGTGGACGAACCAGGCGAGGAGCATATTTACGAACTCATCCACCGGCTTCAGGAGCAGCGCGAGTTGGCCAGCATCATGGTGTCGCACGACTTGAGTTTTGTTTTTCGTTACGCGACGACAGTGCTTTGTCTCAATCGTCAAAAGGTCTGTTTTGGCGCGCCGCGTGAGGCGCTTTCGCAAGGCGTGCTGGAAGAGTTATATGGCGGGTCAGTCGGATTTTATGATCACAATCACCGCGAACAGGCGCGCGGCGACAATCTTTAAACCCAATCACCGTGTCATCGTCCGAAACGTACGCAATCATTCTCGTGCTGCTGACGGCATTGGCCGCCGGCCTGGTAGGCAGCTTCGCCCTCATGAAGCGGATGAGCCTGGCCGGTGACGTCGTCTCGCACATCGCGCTGCCCGGGCTCGGGCTGGCAATGCTCCTGCACATTAATCCACTGGTCGGCGCTGCCGTCGCTCTGCTGCTGGGCACCTTGTTAATTTGGTACCTGCAAAAACGAGGAACCATGACGACGGATGTGGCGATTGGCGTGATCTTCACTGCCGCGCTGGCAATCGGAACAGTGTTGACCCCGAGTGAAGACTTAATCGAAGCCCTCTTCGGTGGATTCCAAACCCTGACCTTGCTTTGGTTCATCGTCGGGATGGGAGCGGTGGCCGTCGTGATCTCTTTCATAGTTTCCTTCCGTCATAGGTTAATCCTTTCGCTCTTCTCGCCAGAGCTGGCGGCCGCCACCGGCGTCAACGTGTCGCGACTCAATCTTTATTTCCTGATGGTCTTCAGTCTGACCGTGCTCCTGGGATTAAGGTTCCTGGGCGCCCTGCTGGTGGGCGCTCTCATCATCGTCCCGGCGGCTATTGGGAGGCAGCTAACCCATACTCTGAACGCTTTCCTGCTAACTTCTGCCATGGCCAGTGTGTTATCAGTCGGGCTCGGCTTCACCATCAGCCGTTTCTATCCTCATTTTGCGATTGGCCCGGTCACCATGAATCTCGCGCTGGGACCGGCGATTATCGCGGTCGCTACCGTTCTTTTTCTGCTCAGTTTGTTGCGGAAAAAGCATTAGCAGCTGCGGATGCTCGTCGTGCGAGAAGCTTCGGCGTGTCTTTTCGGAACAAACTTACGGAAGTGACGATGTTTCTCCCTCTCCCTTTGGGAGAGTTAGCGTACTTGACTCACCAAGGCATGGCAGGAACGTCTTAGGCCACGCGATCTGATTCGTTCCCAATGGCTTGGCCACTCTGATGCGCGGCAAGTCTACGACTTGCCGTTAGCTGCGTATATGTATGACGGTCTGTGACCGTTGCGCGTCGGAGACCCTTTGAGAAAGATGTTCGCCACCGGCAAGTCGTAGACTTGCCGCGCATCAGAGTGGCGGAGCCATTGGATTGGATGAGTCAAGTATATAATTGCCTTTGGGAGAAGGCTGGCGTGAGGGCTTCGCCGGTTGTCGTATACCCAAACCCTCTCTCAGAGGGAGAGGGAACAAAGCAATTCAAAGTTCTTCACGCCAAATGACGAACTAAAGTTTGTGACAGTCTTGTTTTTGGCCTGAGTGATAGCGTATATTCGAAATCAGGAAGTTTCACATCTCGCCCCAACTTCCGGTTCACTTTGACAGCCTTTGGCTGTCGCCCCGAAGCCTCTCGAAAGTTTGCACAGAGCAATAGTTCGACAGCGTCCGCAGCGGCCGGACTTCGACCAGGAATCTCTCGCTTCATGAGTAGTCCCACAACACCTGACACTGAGTCCAAATCAGATCGCAACGCGCCGCTGCTGGCCGGCGGCACCATTCTGCAAAACCGCTATCGAATCGTGAGCGAACTCGGTGCGGGCGGCATGGGCGCAGTCTATGAAGCCATCGATCTGCGTCTGGACGTCACCGTGGCCATCAAACAGACCTTTTCGATTGACGAGAGATTACGAAGACAATTTGAGCAGGAAGCGCGTTTGCTGGCGCAACTTCATCATTCGTCGCTCCCACGCGTCAGCGATTATTTCACCGAAGGGGGCCGGGCATTTCTGGTGATGCAATTCATCGCCGGCCAGGACCTCGCGCAAGTGATCGCGCGACAAGCGACTCCGTTCGCGTCACACCAGGTCATCGCCTGGGCCGATCAGCTTTTAGATGCTCTAGTTTATTTGCACACGCGGGATCGACAGATCATTCACCGCGACATAAAACCACATAATCTGAAGCTGACTGAGTCAGGCCAAATAGCGCTGCTGGATTTTGGTTTGGCAAAGGCGCACGGCGGGGACCATTCAACCACGCAATCGTCCCAGAGCGTATTCGGCTACACGCGACGCTATTCGCCGCTCGAGCAGATTCAGGATTTGGGGACGTCGCCCCAAAGTGATCTCTATGCGTTGGGCGCGACTCTCTATCATTTGTTGACTGGAGTTAAGCCACCCGATGCGCTGGTGCGCGCGGCAGCCCTGGCGAACGGCAAGCCCGATCCATTGCAGTTGGCAGACGAAGTGAATGCAGCGCTGGGGCACGCCCTTGCTGAAATACTCAAGAAAGCGATGGCCCTGAATGCGGCTGATCGGTTTGAGAGCGCTGCCGAGTTTCGCGCCGCTTTACGCCAGTTGGGGAGGAGAATCGACGCGGGCGTGGAACCGGCATTGAATTCGCAGCTCGGGCGCGCTATTCCAGTCGAGCCGAAAGCCGTTCGCAGAACAGATCCTTTCGACAGCTATTCAATACTGAAACCTGAATCTGAAGTCTTCCGGCAGGCAAAGCCGAATCGCCGCCCAATGATGCTGGCGGTGACTCTGGCGATTGTGCTAATTAGTCTCGCCGGCTCGTACCCGAGCGGCTTTGTCACCTCTTTCGCTCGTCTATTCCAATCACCGCCGGTGAACGTGACAAAGGATGCGACTACCGCGCTGCGCCAGGGCCGGACTGAACCAGTTGAGGTGAAGCCGGCGGCGAAGCCCAGCCCCACTTCCGGCGGCGCCGACGGTAGTCGCCAAAAAGAAAACGAGAAAAAGCGCGCGCGCCGAAATGTCGCAAAGGCCGGCGATCTCAAACCGCCGCCATTCTCAATTACTCCCTAGCTCTTAGAGACCGCCATAGAACCGCCAGCTCGTCTTGTAATCTCGCGTTAATTTTTGATTGGTCAAAGTCGCGCGAATCATTTCAATAGGAATCCGGTTTTCGTGCATTAACGCATCGTTGAATTGCCGTTCTTTCATCTTGCCCAAGTCGACGAGATCGTGATGCAGCGAGTATTGCTGCAGCCCTCCAATCAGATAAGCAATCTGATACAGCGGCCCATAACTGCCATCGAAGGATCGCCTTACCTCGGCGGTGGCGTTGTCGCGTTCGTGACCAACGCGATGGACGAGAAAGTCGATGCATTCCTGCGGCGTCATTTTCTCGAGATGGAAGCTGAGCGAAAAGATAATGCGCGCGCAGCGATGCATGCGCCAGAAAAGCATGCCGATGCGATTCTCGGGCGTCTTCGCGAATTTCAAATCCCAGAACCGTAATTCCCAGTAGAGGGCGTTCCCTTCGCTCCAGAACGGTGTGCCGAACGACGCCCGATACGGTTTGTAGCGCGTTGCCATGAACCCTTGCAGGTGATGACCGGGAATCAGCTCATGAAAAACCGTGGCGCGCGCAAAATGAAGATTGTTGCCGCGCATGCTCATCATCTTCTGCTCGTGCGACATGGTGTTGGTTGGGAAAGAAACCAGGATCGTTTCACCGCCAAGAAAGAACGGACTGACAAGCTGTCGTTCCGGCGTCATCATTTCCATTCGCCAGGTGTCCCGCGCGAGCTGAGGCACAGTGACCAGTTCATGGTCGTCGACGAACTTGATGGCTTCGAGCGCCAGGTCGCGAATCATCTCGGGCTGTTTGCCCGGTTCGACGTAAAGATTCTTCACGTGTTCGAGCGCCTTCTTCCAATCGTCGCCATAACCGAGATCGCGTGAAGCCTTCTTCATTTCGTTTTCGCACCAGGCCATTTCCTTGTTCGCGATTGCGATCAGCTCTTCCGGCGTGTAAGGAATCATCTCGAACTGTAGTTCGCTGATTAGTGCATCGCGGCCGATTGGATCGCCAACGATATCGCTCGTATCGCCGGGCCGAGCAGTCGCGGTACTGGCACGCTGCAAACCGCCTGTGCCCGGGCCGCCGGCGCCTCCGCCCCCAGCGGGTCGCTGTCCGGATTGCGCTTGTGTCGAAGTAGTCGCGGGTTTCAATCCCACGACGCGCTCGCCTAAGAAGGTCGTGTAGCCTGCGATTGCTTCATCGAGTTCTTTGTATGGCTGCTCGGCCCACCAGGTGAAGACCGGATCGTAGCCATTGTAGAACGTGTACCAGTTGCGCAGGTTCGTGCGCAGAGAGTTGAGCGCATTGACCGCGCGGAAGGCGACCGTCTTTTTGACGCGGATGGCGTCGGGATTTTCGCCGGGCCGCAGACCTGTTTCGACTTGCCGGCGCGTATCTTCGACCTGTTTCTTGAGCGCGTTGAGCGTGGCCGCGGTCCTGGCCGAGTCGATCGGTTCCATGCGCCGTCGGGTTTCCTCCAAACCCACGATCGTCTTGCCGAAGGGAATTAACGGCTCGATCTCAGACAGCTGCTGTTCTTCGATATCCAGTTGGCGCAGCTCATGCTCAAGGTGGTTTCGAAAGAGGATGTAATCGACCTTGCCTGGCTGGCTCATCCCGTCGAAGTTCAGCTTTTGAATTCGCTCCAACGCGTCTGCATAAAACTTGCGAAAGCGTTCACGGCGCGCGGGTGAGATCGTCACCGGAAAAGACCGCTGCAGACTACCTCGATCGGCGACGTAGTATTCGATGATCGGGCGCATCTCGCTGCCGGCAAGCGCGTCGGCGACTTCCGTATTGAGCGTCGCGGGCTTTTTCTGTGCGGAGGTTTGATAGTTGAATTGAATGGCGAAGACAGCAGTCAGGGTTATTGCAATAAGCGAGCAGCGTCGAAGCGTGATCACGAGCGGGCTCCTTTTTCGAAGGCTAGACTGACGGGCCGGTATAGTAACGCAAAAGTGTCAGAAGCCCGACCACTTTGCTGGGAACGCGGACGTCCCGTCCGCATTGAGCCGCGAAAGCGCGAAAACTTCAAGAGCACAACTACGCGCCTGTCGGCGCTTTGCGGACGGGACGTCCGCGCTCCCAGCATCAAATTCGCTGCTGCGCTCAAAACTGACCATTGTCCTCGTCATGCTCGCTTGCACCTTCCTAAATTGCTTTGTTATTATCCCCCTTCGTAATAATTACGACTGGCGAGTGACTCTTGCCTGGTTCGAACTTTTTGATAGGATGCTCCGAAAGACCTTCGTCATGAATCGAACAACTACTCGGTTCAGTTTTTAATGCCGAGCCTGCCTTTGCGGGCGCGCGGCGAAGGCGCTCCTATCGAATCCGATCATTTGCAGTTAGTAAATAGTGAATCGTAATCGTGAACGGAGCGCCGGATTTCGGTGTTCGGCCGGCTATGCCGCCGGATGTGCGGTAAGGCTTCGCCTTACCGGCGGTTGGATTTGCTTACGCTATTTTGAGATCGCGAGGCGCAGCCTCGCGATCTCAAAATGAGAGATGGGAAGCGGATCGGAAAGGCAGAGCCTTTCCGCATATCGGGCGGCACAGCCGCAAACGACTTAGAGCTTGAGATGAGCGAGATTAACGTACAACTTAAAGATGGCGTCGCAGTAGCCATGCCAGCGTCGTCGACAATCGGGGACGCTCTTAAAAAGCTGGACCGGGATCTCGCGAAACAGGCTTTGGCGGCGAAAGTTACGGGCCGGGAACATCCCGTCGATTTAGCGACCAGATTGGACGATATTCCGAAAGCGCTAGGGCCCGAGCGACTTAATGAGTTCATGCGGGATGGAGCACTGCAGATCGATGCAGTAGTTCCCGATCCGGTGGAAGGGCTCGACGTGCTTCGCCATTCAACCGCCCATCTGCTGGCGGCCGCAGTTCTCGATCTTTTCCCTGGCACCAAATTGGGCATCGGGCCGGCCCTGCTGGACGATCCGCGTTATGGATTTTTCTATGACGTGATTGCGCCGCGCGCTTTGACGGAAGCCGATCTGCCCGTCATTGAAAAGAAGATGCGCGACATTGCCAAGCGCAACATGTCTTACCGGCGCGACGAGATTTCAAAGGCTGAAGCGTTGCGCGTTTTTCAAGAACGCGATGAGCCGTTGAAGTGCGAATTGATCGACGAGAAAGCCGGAGAGACCGTCAGCGTTTATTACATCGATGGCTCGCCGTTCATCGATTTCTGTCTGGGGCCGCACGTGCCGAATACGAATCGCCTGAAAGCTTTCAAGCTGCTGTCGCTGGCCGGCGCGTATTGGAAAGGCGATGCCGAGCGGCCGCAGATGCAGCGCATCTACGGCACGGCATTCTTTACGCAGGACGAACTGGACGCGTGGCTTCGAAGCAGCGGGAAGAGGCAGAGAAGCGCGATCATCGACGGCTGGGGCGCGAGCTCGATCTGTTTTCGATTCAGGAAGACTACGGACAGGGACTGGTGCTCTGGCATCCGAAGGGCGGCGCTATTCGCAGTCAGATGGAAAACTATCTGCGCGCAGAGCTCGAGCGCCGCGGTTATGGATTGGTCTTCACTCCGCACATCGCTAAGCGCGACTTGTGGCGGGTTAGTGGCCACGAAGAGAACTATGCCGACGTGATGTTTGCGCCGACAGAGTTGGAAGAAACCGAGTTTCGGCTGAAGCCGATGAACTGTCCGTTCCATATCGGCATCTACAAATCGGACCAGCATTCGTATCGTGATTTGCCACTTCGCTATGCCGAGCTGGGAACCTGTTACCGGGCAGAATTATCCGGAACTCTCCATGGTCTGATGAGGGTGAGGGGCTTTACTCAGGACGATGCGCACATTTTCTGCACTCTGCAGCAGGTACGCAGCGAGATTGTCAGCTGCGTTCATTTTGCCTTTCGCTTTGCTGGGCGCGTTCGGCTTTGACGATTTCAAGATCGAACTGTCGGTGAGAGGTTCAGACTCGACCAGGAAGTATCTCGGTTCAGATGAAGAATGGGAAAGCGCGGAGCGCGCCCTGGTCGAGGCGCTGGGCGAGCAAAATCTTCCTTATGAACGCATGGAAGATGAAGCAGCGTTCTATGGACCAAAGATTGATATCAAGGTGAAGGATTCGATCGGCCGTCTCTGGCAATTAACGACGGTGCAGTTCGATTTCAACTTGCCGAAGCGTTTTCAGCTGGAGTACATCGGTGAAGACAACAAGCCGCATCAGCCGATCATGATTCATCGCGCCTTGTTCGGTTCGATGGAACGGTTTTTTGGAGTGCTGATCGAACACTATGCGGGCGCGTTTCCGATGTGGCTGGCGCCCGTGCAGGTGGCCGTGCTGCCGATTACGGATCGCATAAATGAGTACGCTGACAAGGTTGCCCGGGAGTTGCGCAGCGGCGGCTTGCGCGTCGAAGTGAATGTTCGCAGCGATAAGATCGGTGCGAAGATTCGCGACGCCCAACTCCAGAAGGTTCCGTTTATGCTCGTGCTCGGTGATCGGGAACTGGAAGACGGCAAGGTGGCTGTTCGTGAGCGATTGAAGGGTGATATCGGCGCGATGTCGCTCAGCGAATTCAGAGAGATGGCGCAGCGGCTGATTAAGACGCGAGCGCTGACAAACACTTAGTTTCGGGTTACGAGTTTCGGGTTTCGAGTTCTTTGGCCGACCAAACTCGAAACTCAAAACTCGAAACTCGAAACTCTTACCTAGGAGGTGCAGCAATAGCTACAGGTTTTCGCGGCCGCGGTCGCCCCGATTTTCGGCGGGGGCCCGTTACTCGAATTAACGAACGCATTCGCGTGCCCCAGGTGCGTGTGGTTGGGGACGACGGTGAGCAGTTCGGCGTCATGGACACGCGCGAAGCGATTCGCACCGCGCGCGAGCGGGGCATGGACCTCGTGGAGGTGGCGCCCAATGCCGAGCCGCCCGTTTGCAAGATCATCGACTATGGAAAATTTCAGTACGAGGCGAAGAAGAAAGCAAACGAGGCAAAGAAGAAACAGGTAATTATCACCGTAAAGGAAGTTAAGTTTCGCCCCGGCACGGACGCGCATGATTACAGCTATCGCATGAAGCATGCGCGCGACTGGTTGACTGAGGGCGACAAGGTCAAGGCGACCATCTGGTTTCGCGGACGCGAGATGACGCACCGCGAACTGGGAGCGCGAATTCTCGAGCAACTGGAAAAGGATCTGGCCGATGTCGGCGATGTCGAGATGCGGCCACGCATGGAAGGCAACCAGATGTTCACAATCTTTGCGCCCAAGAAACATAAGGGCGGCAAGTCGGATCGGCCGCCGGTGAATCCGGGTGGGAGCCAGGCGCCAACGGTCAGGCAATCAGAATCCTGCGAGCTAGCGTGCTATTTACAATTTACGATTTAATTAAGGAGCAATTATGCCAAAACTAAAAACTCATAAGGGCGCAGCGAAACGTTTTCGCGTAACCGCGACGGGCAAGATTAAGCGCGGCCATTCGCATGCGCGGCACATCTTGACCAAGAAGACGAATAAGCGAAAGCGCTATCTGGATGTGGATGTGATGGTTTCGGAAGGCGATCAGAAACGCGTTGAGCGGATGTTGCCGTACGGAAGAGATTAGGAAATTGATTCATTGGACCATTTAGCCATTGAATCAATGAACGAATGAATCAATGGTTCAATTTGGAGGTTTGTTATGCCAAGAGCAAAACGTGGAAATAAGCGCCTGGAGCGGCGCAAGAAAATCTTAAAATTCGCGAAAGGTTATCGCGGCACTAAATCAAAACTTTATCGCTCTGCTAAAGAATCGGTCGAGCGCGGATTGAACTTCGCTTATACCGGACGAAAACTCAAGAAGCGTGATTTTCGCTCGTTGTGGATCGTTCGTATCAGCGCGGCGGCGCGGCTGAACGGAATGAACTATTCCCAGTTCATGCACGGGTTGAAGCTGGCGGGCATCGAGCTCGATCGAAAGATTCTTGCCGATTTTGCCGCCAAGCAGCCGGAGACATTCGCTGAACTTGCGACGCAGGCCAAGACTGCGCTGGAAAACAAACCAGAGGAGCGTGCGGCGGCTTAGATGTTGCTCGATTGACCGAGATGAAAGGCAAGAACGAGATGAGGCTGTCGATTAGGTCGTGCTTTAGCGCTCTAATATTTGTGGTGACACTCACGCTGACGACTGCGTTCGCCGTGGCGCAGGGCCCTGGCAACCAGCCGGCACAACCCTCGCTGAGCGGCAGGTATGAAGGCGTCGTCCGAGATGGCACCGGAGAGCAGAAGGTGACTCTCGACGTTGTCGACGAAGCGGGAAAATTCTCAGGCACCATCACTACGTCGCATGGGGTCTTCAAAGTTGTGAAGGGCCAGCTCGTTGATGGCACTCTGACTTTGGAATTTGAGACCAATGCTCAGCCGCACTCACTGTCGATCCGCCAGAAAGAAAATGTCTGGACCGGCACCATACAGGACGCCGGCAAGACGCCGACCATTGAACTAAGAAGAGTGTTGCCCGATTTGATCAGCGGCGAGTGGGACGCGGTGGCTGATGCGCAAGGCCAACCCTTCCCGTTTACGCTGACGATGAAATTGGACGGGGAGAAGGTTACCGGCTCGAGCAATTCAGAGCTGGGCAACTCGCCAATCTCTTCCGGAAACTGGAAGGACGGAAAGTTGAGCGTTCTGCTCGAAGGCGGCGCCGGCCAGATCGCTTTGGTGGCCACCATGATCGATGGCAAGTTGTCCGGTGATTATGATTTTGCCGGCCAACTCTCAGGAAAATGGGTGGCAATAAGAAGGAAATGACGAGCGAGAAGGATCCTGCTCAGGAAGTTGCCTCAGCCCGCGAAGCGTTCGAACGAGAGTTCGAGCGCTTTGCGCGCTTTACCAGCGCAGCGCTATCGATCTCGCTAAAGGAAGCGGAGAACGAGCGCGTCGCACTGGCTGACTTGCGCACCAGGCATCTCGGAAAGAAGAGCGCGATGGCGGCTGCGAAGAAGCTGATTGGCCGCGTGGCGGCCGGAACAGCGAGCTTCATTTGGCCAACTTGTGCAGCGTGCCGAGACGGGCATGATTCAATCGCTCGACGAGGTGGACGCTGCGCTCAAAGCATTCATTGAGAAGGCCCGCACTGAGCGCGAGAGCATCGACGTGACCATTCCCGGCCGTCGTCCGCGCCCTGGCCACCTGCATCCGATCACTCTGATGCGACAACGAATCGAAGACATCTTTGTCTCGCTCGGTTATGCGGTCGAAGATGATCGAGAGATTGAAACTGACTTTTACAACTTTGACGCGCTGAATATTCCCGAAGGCCATCCGGCGCGCGATCCGCAGGACACCTTCTACACCACCGAAGGATTCGCCCTGCGTTCGCAGACTTCGACCGTGCAGATTCACGCGATGCAACGACGCGGCGCGCCCGTGCGCATGATTGCGCCGGGACGGGTTTTTCGCCGCGACACGCCGGATCCGACGCACAATCCAATGTTCTTTCAGGTTGAAGGGTTGTGCGTCGATCGCGGCATCACGATGGCGCACCTGAAGGGCACGCTGGCGGAATTTGTCCATCGTCTGTTTGGACCTGAGACGAAGACGCGTTTTCGCCCCTCCTATTTTCCGTTCACCGAGCCCAGCGCTGAAGTCGATTACAGTTGCTTCAATTGCGGCGGATCGGGCTGCCGCATCTGCAAATGGTCGGGTTGGATCGAGTTGGGCGGATCGGGCATGGTGCATCCGAATGTGCTGCGGGCGGCGAACGTCGAAGTCCGGAAGAGTTCACCGGCTTTGCTTTTGGCCTCGGCATCGATCGCACGTGCGCGCGGATTTATCAGCTCGATGACATTCGATTGTTGTTCGAGAACGATGTGCGGTTCCTGGAACAGTTTCGATAGATCGTGCTTCGTACTTTGAGTTCGTACTTTGTTCGCTATCAAAGTTTTTGCGTTTCTCAAAAAAGAAGCTGCTTACGACTAGAAGCCAAAGCACAAAGTACCAAGTTCAAAGAACATGCTTATTAGTTACAAGTGGTTGCGCGAATTGACCGGCACGAAGCTTAACCCTCAGGAGGTGCGGGAACGGCTGACCAATGTTGGTCTGGCCGTCGATGCCGTCGAAGCGCACGGCGATGATTTCGTGCTCGATGTCGAGTTGCCTTCGAATCGGGGCGACTGCCTTGTCACATCTCGGAATCGCGCGCGAGCTCGCTGTAATTGAAAAATCCCAGGTCTCAAGTCCTAAGTCTAAAATCAGCAAGACCGAGGGTAAGACGGCGGAATTCACCTCAGTCGAGATCCGCGATGCTGATCTTTGTCCCCGCTACGCAGCGCGCATCATTCGCGGCGTGAAGATTGGCCCTTCGCCCAACTGGTTAACCAAAAGGCTGGAAGCGATCGGTCAGCGGCCAATCAACAACGTCGCCGATATCACGAATTACGTCCTGCATGAATATGGACAGCCTTTACATGCCTTCGATCTGGCGAAGTTGGGCGAGCATCGCATCGTCGTGCGGCGCGCGGCAAAGGGCGAAACGATCAAGACCCTGGATGGCGTCGAGCGAAAACTCGATGACGAGATGCTGGTGATTGCCGACGCGTCGCGGCCGGTAGCCGTGGCTGGCGTGATGGGCGGCGAAGACTCAGAGATTTCCCAGACGACGACGGATGTCTTGATTGAAAGTGCTTACTTCAATGCTTCGTCAGTGCGCCGCACGGCAAAGTTGCTCGGCTTGCACACGGAAGCCTCGCATCGATTCGAGCGAGGCACCGATCCGGAAGGCGTGCTGGTGGCCCAGGAGCGATGTGTCGCTCTGATTTGCGAACTCGCCGGTGGAGTCGCCACCGAAGATGCTCTGGATGTTTATCCGACTCGCGCGGGAAACAAGTCAGTCACCCTGCGGCCGGAACGAATCGCCGCGCTGACCAGTCTTTCGGTTGAGACGAGTGAGGTAAAACGTATCCTGTCCGCGCTCGGTTTTACTCTGGAGACCGAGGAAGCTTCGAATCTAATCTGGCGAGTGCCCAGCTGGCGTCACGACGTTTCCATCGAAGAAGATCTGGTGGAAGAAGTGGCCCGCCACGTCGGGTACGATCAGATCAGGACTGAGTTGCCGCCGGCGAGTCTGGCCGGCGAGTATCATTCCAGTGAAGAGCGTAAGCGCCGCCTGCGTCTGGCCCTGGCCGCGCGCGGATTCGATGAAGCGATCAATCTCAGTTTCATCGAAATGACGAGTGCTATTCAGCTGATTCCCACCCTGGGCGATGAAGTCAGGTTTAGTAACTCTGACAAATCCGATAATCGAAGAGGCGTCGCGAATGCGACCCACACTCTTGCCGGGTTTGCTGAATTCAGTTCGTCACAACCTCAACCAGGGCGTTCGCGATGTGACTTTGTTTGAAGTCGGACGTGTCTTTGCCGCCTTCTCCAAATGGCGAATTACCCAATGAGCGAGAAGCGTTAGCAGTGGTCGCAACCGGCGGGTGGGTCGAAGCAGACCGGGCGCAGGCAATTCGCGACCTCGATTTCTTTGATCTGAAAGGCGCGCTTGAGTCCGTTGTCGAGGCCATGAATTTGCCGGCGCTGACTTTTGAGGCGGCCGAAGTCAAACATCTGCGACCGGGTCAATCAGCTGCGGTCGTCGCAGATGGCAAGAAGGTTGGCTGGCTGGGTCGTTTGGCCGAAGCGATCGCCGGTGAATATAAGTTCCGCCAAGCTGTCTTCGTCGGCGAGATTGATCTGACGTCCGTTTTGGAGCTTCCTGAGAAGCCGGTGCTGTATTCGCCGTTGCCGCGGTTTCCGTCGGTCGTTCGCGACGTTTCGCTCCTGGTCGATCGCCAGGTAACGGTGGCTGAACTGAAGAACGCCGCGACAAATCAAAACGTGCCGAATCTCATTGCGGTGACTTTCGTCGGCACGTATGAAGGCGAGGGGATTCCCGACAGTAAGCGTTCTGTAACCTTTCGTTTTGAGTATCGCGCCGACGATCACACCATGCGCGATGAAGAAGTCGATGCGCTGCACTGGCCGCTGATTGAAACTCTCAAAGAAAAGTTCAGCGCAGAAGTGCGTTAGTGTCAGAAGCCCGACCGTAAGGGAGGGCCAGCTTGCGAAGTGAGCCCCTTGCTTACGCGCGGGCTTCTGACACTTATCTCTTGCGCTACCGCACGCGAGATCGGATAATCACCGCGTCACAAACTTCTACAGGCCGGAGAAACCAATGGCGGCAAGTAACGGACTGGAAAAATTCTCGCACCTCGAAGACAAAATCTATCGCACGATTGAGGTGACCAAGGCGCTGCGTCAGGAAAAAGAAGACCTGGAGCGGCAGTTGGCGACGGCAAGCGGTTCCGGCGGCGGCATGCATGAGCTGGCGGCCCAGATCGACCACCTGCTGGCGGAGCGCGAGGCGATTAGAACGAAGGTGCAGGCGATGCTTGATGCCGTGGCGGCGGCTGATCCCAAAGTGGCGGAGGCGATACGCGCATGAGTACTGAAAGAATCGGATTGAACGGAAACAGCGATCCCGGGTCGTCGCCTACCATCCGAGTCGAGATTTACGACCAATCGTACACCGTGCGCTCTGACGGTGATCCCGAATACCTCAAACAACTGGCCGAATATGTCGATCAGCGGATGCGCGAGATTTCTTCGGGCACGCTCACGGTCGATTCACGCAAAGTGGCGATCCTTGCGGCCCTTTACATTGCGGATGAATTGCATCAGCTGAGAAAAGCTCACGAGCAGGCTGATGAACAGCTGGCCACCCGCAGCACGGAATGCTCAGAGATGCTTGACCGTCTGTTAAAATCACCTCGGTTACGCAATTCCTCTTCTCCGGCATAGAGTTCGCCTCTCCATGTGTCATGCGTCACGCCATGACGAGTTGATCAACTGTTAGATCGATGTTGCGCAAAGACCCGGATTTTGCGACGACGGATTCGTCCGCCAGACTTTCTTTCAGATGGCGCAATTTTCTGGCGGTCTCCCGCGTACGAGTTTGAAATCCGATAGAACGCTAGGAGAAACGCGCTTGGAGAGCTTATGAGTAAAAAACTTTTGGCAGGTTCACTCGCTCTGGTATTAGTGTTCTTGGCTTGCTCTGTCTCGGTGTTCGCCGAGGGCCCGAAGACCAGCGAAGCCGCAAATCCCCCTGAAGCCAATGCGGCTTCTGAGAGAGCGACAAGCAAACCTGATACGAAACTCAAGAAAGATATGCAGAGGTTGCTGGCTGAAGCGAAGGCGGGGAAAGTCGCGCCGCGGCCACAGCAGTTTCCACCGACATCCAGGAACAATCTGTCGAAGACGGCCAAGATTGCGATTGTTGCGTCCGCGATCGGCGCAACAATTTTTCTTGCCATCATGTTCCATCAGTTAAGCAAAGACTAGCAGCAGATTAGTCCTGAACTTCCGCTTGAAAACGACGCTAACAACGGGCGCGGCTGTTGTGCTACCATGCCCTCCAGCAGGGGGAGGCTTCTGCCGGGTTCGTCACCGATTATGATGATTGAGCCAACGTCGTTCACAAGGGAGGCCGACATCGCGGGCTAGTGCTTTTCTTCATCGTTAAGAAGAGCCGACAGCCGGTGGTGACAAAAAGGCCACCCACCTGTTACTCAGGTTCAATTACGACTTCGGAACGGCCGGGCGGTTTTCCTCCTGCTATTTAAAGCCGTAAATCGTGAATCGTAAATCGTAAATAGAACTTCTATTCACGGTTTCCTTTCAGGGTCTGCGGCTTTTGTCTATTCACGATTCACGATTTACCATTCACGTTCTTATGAAGCTTCTTTTGATCGGCGATGTGGTTGGTAAGCCAGGACGGGCCGCCCTGCTGGATCGTTTACAGGATCTCCGCGAGCAACATGTAATCGATCTCACGGTCATGAATGCCGAGAACGTGGCCGGCGGATTCTCTATCACTGCGGCCATTGCCGAACTCCTGTTCTCGTCCGGCGTGGACGTAATGACTTCAGGCAATCATATATTCGATAAGCACGAAGTAATCGAATACATACAGAAGCAGCCGAAGTTGTTGCGGCCCGCGAATTATCCGCCGCACACGCCGGGAAATGGCTTGTGGGTGGGCGAGGTTAAGGGCGTTCCCGTCGCCGTGATGAATTTGCTGGGCCGGGTCTTCATGCAGCCGGCGGACGATCCGTTCCGGGTCGGAAATGAATTGCTTTCGTCGATTCCTGATGATGTTAAGGTGCGCGTGGTGGACATGCACGCGGAAGCGACTTCGGAAAAAATCGCGATGGGTTGGTTTCTTGATGGCCGTGTTTCCGTAGTCTTCGGAACACACACCCACGTGCAAACGGCTGACGAGAGAATTCTCCACGAAGGTACGGCTTACATCACGGACCTCGGGATGACCGGAAGTTACGGCGGCGTCATCGGCATGAAGAAACGCGACATTATCAATCGCTTTACTTCTCCAATTCACCGCAAACCAGATCACTCAAAAAGCGAAGTGCGCATCTGTGGCGCGGTCGTCGATGTCGATGAAGAGACGGGCCGGGCGCGCTCGATTGAGCGGATTAATCTGAGCCACACATCGTAACAAGGGTCAGAATATTCTTTTCAGAAAACTTTTCTCCTGGACACCTCTCAGGTTAGGAAGGGGGCTTGCCCCCGCTTATTTGTTAGGACAGCGGGGGGTGAGCCCACTTCCTGACCTGAGAGGTTTTTCCCTTACTTTGTTCTTTTGTTCGGGTGTATCAGCCGCGGCAAGTTCTTAAAGCGGTGCTTCGTCCTCGGGAACGCGCTCACCCGCGAGTTCCGATTGACTTGGCGTAGACAAGAGCAGCTCAGCAAAGCCCGGCGGCAGCGAACGGACGCGGCCGTTTCCATCCGTCACCACGTGGCCGGTTTCTCCTTCCGCAATCACGACGCCGTCGGATTCACGCAGAATCTCATATCCAAAACGGAGTGAACGCCGGCGCAGTTCAGTAATGTGCGTTCTTACGAGCAGCACATCGTCATAAAAAGCCGGCGCCTTATAACGGCAGTAGCTTTCGGCGACCACCAGGAAAGCGTTCTCGCTTTCCTCCATGTCGCGGTATGAAAATCCGCGTGCGCGGCAGAATTCGGTGCGGCCAATCTCAAACCAAATTAGATAGTTGGCGTGATAGACCATACCCATCTTATCGGTTTCCGCATAGCGCACACGCAGGAGCGTCTCATGCCATTCGTCAACATTCTCAAGGTCTTCGACGCTCATAGTGACTCCTGTTCTGCCTCGCCATGTTACCCAGGAAGCGAAACTTCATTTTCCCATTGAATTGCGGATCGTTTTAGCGGACTATAAGAGCGAAATATGAGGATGTCAAAAGGAAATTATCCCTCGTCACGGACCGGCACTCTCGTACGTCCGAGCCCCAGGCGGGTGTGGATGGCCCGAAAGTTCGCGGTTTGGCTGAGTCTTTCCCTCATTGTCGCGTCGCTGGTGCTGGTTAAAGGCTCGGCGCAACCGGCGGCACAGCAGCCCGCGACTACCGCGGCAGCTCGCAACGCGGCGCTCGTTGCCACCACGCAAGAGGTTTTGCAGGAAACCAGCGCGGTGCGCCAGTTGGCGATCCTGCGGCCCGTTCAGAGTTCCGCCCAGTCGCGGGCAGATATCGAGCGCGCAATCATGAAGAACATGGAAGAGGGAACCTCTGACGCCGATATCCACGCGACTGATGTTATTTTGAAAAAGTTGGGCATGGCGCCGGCGGATTTTAACTATCGTTCTTTGATGGTGCGGGTGCTTACCGAACAGGTCGCCGGGTACTACGAGCCGCGCACGCAGCAATTTCATCTCGCGGACTGGATCGATATCGACGGTCAGAAGCCAATCATGGCGCACGAACTGACGCATGCTCTCCAGGATCAGCATTTCAATCTGGGTCGCTTTGAGCATTGGCCGAAAGGCGACTCAGACGCAGAGTTGGCCGCGCACGCGCTGATTGAGGGCGACGCAACGCTGGCCATGGTCATGTATGTCGCCAGCAATCCATTGCGGGCACTGGCTTTTTTGAAATCGATGGGCGCCACGGGAATCGCGACCAAAGAATTGGACCAAGCGCCGCGCGCTCTGCGCGAGACGCTGCTCTTTCCTTATCAGGAAGGATTGAATTGGACGCGCAATGTGTACAGGCAGGGTGGCTGGAACCAGGTTTCGCTGGCATTCAAGACATTGCCGCAATCATCCGAACAGATTTTGCATCCGAGTAAATACTTCGTGCATGAAGCGCCGGTGAAGGTGACGACATCCGACCTGACGACGTTCCTCAACGCAACGGGAAAAGGCCTCGACAAACGGCAGAAGTCAAACGTGACCAAGGCAAAGGCTGATCTCACCAGGGAGTCACAAAAAAATCCGCAGCCTGCAACTCCTGCGTGGAAACGCATTGCTTCGGACGTTAACGGCGAGTGGGGCCTATACCTCATTCTGGATGAACTGATTAAGACTCCGGCCGAATCGCGTAAAGCAGCCGCGGGATGGGCGGGCGATCATTACGATGTGTATGAAAACCCGAAAGGCGAGGTGCTCTATGTTTCGGTCTCGACGTGGGACACTCAAACTGACGCGCGCGAATTTTTTGATGCCTACGTTAAGCGGCTGCAGCTGCGTTATCCGAACGTCGTGATGAGCGAGCCGAGAGTGAATGGCCACCTCCAGTCCTCGGCGCAGATGTTTGATACAGCTGAAGGCCGCGTGGCGATCCAGCTGCAGGGTTCGCGCGTAGTCGTCTGCGAAGGCATTCCCACGCAAGTCAATGCCGCCCGTTTGGTGAATCTGTTGCGCAGCGCTTCCTAGTCGAAATTGTATGCCCGGTTCTTCTGTGCTATTTTGGCGTCGCTCAATCAATCAAATCAGATTCCAGCGAGCGGTAAGCAGTGAGCAGTGAAGCCACTTCCGAGCCTCAAAGCATGCACGGCTCTAAATTCACCGTAAAGACCCTTTCAAAGCTATCTACCAAACGCGCGCCGCTTGCCGATGAGCCAGCTGCGGGCAATCGCGGCCGGCTGCGACAGTTGACGCAAGAACTGCATCAGCTCGAGCGCAAGCTGCGCGCCGGCGGAGGCCCCGACAAGATCGAAAAACAGCACAATCAGGGAAAGCTCACCGCACGCGAGCGCATTGACTTACTCTTCGACAAGAATTCATTCAGTCAGGAAATTGGGCTGCTCGTTGCGCACGATCAATACGACGGCGCGGCGCCGGCCGCCGGCGTCGTTACTACTGTAGGCCGCGTCGAGGGGCGCGAAGTTGTGGTCGTCGCGAACGATGCAACCGTTAAAGCCGGTTCATGGTGGCCAGAGACCATCAGGAAAATTCTGCGAGCGCAGGAGATTGCGATGCGCTCACGCGTGCCGATCATTTACCTCGTTGATTCGGCCGGCGTGAATCTTCCTTACCAGGGTGGAGTCTTTCCCGGGCAGTACGGCGCGTCCAGAATCTTCTATTACAACTCGATCATGCGGCGCTATCTCAAAGTGCCGCAAATCTCTGCCGTGATGGGACCGTGTATCGCGGGGGGTGCGTACCTCCCGGCTTTATCGGACATCATCATCATGGTCGAAGGCACGTCGTTTATGGGCCTCGGTGGCGCGAATCTGGTGAAAGGTGCGACCGGCCAAACCATCGACAATGAAACCCTGGGCGGCGCACGCACACACAACGAGATTTCCGGTGTCGCTCACTATCGAGTGAAAAACGATGAAGCCGCGATTACCAAGATCAGAGAGTTTGTGACCGAGTTGCCCTCTCAAAGATCCGAAGTTAGAGAGCGCAGGGCAGAGACCGCGGAGGCCAGGCTGCCGGCCGAGCAAGTCTATGAAATACTTCCTCCAGATCATCGCCAGCCCTACAACACGCGCGAATTGCTCGACTGTTTGATAGACGAGGGACACTTCGACGAATTTCAAGCGGACTACGGCAAAGAAATCATCACGGGACACGCAAGTATTCGCGGAATCCAAGTCGGTGTAATCGCAAACGCTCGCGGCATGTTTCGCGATCCGGCCGGCGGTCAGCCCAAGTTCGGCGGTATTATCTATACCGAATCTGCGGAAAAAGTCGCCTACTTCATTGAGACCTGCAATCGCCACGGCACGTCGCTGCTTTTTATTCAGGACGTTTCCGGATTCATGGTCGGCGCTGAAGCAGAGCATTCCGGCATCATTCGCGCCGGCGCCCGGTTTGTCGAAGCCATGGCGACGGCCGCTGTTCCCAAACTCGTACTGACGATCAATCACGCGTCGGGCGCCGGTTACTACGCGATGGCCGGCCAGGGCTTCGATCCTGATTTCATTTTCAGCTGGCCGACCGGCCGCATGGGAGTGATGGAAGGAGAGTCAGCCGTGCAGGCGGTTTTCGGCAGCCAGCTGGAAAAGTTGAAGAGCAAGGGCGAAGCGCCTGACGAAAAACTGTCAGGTGAAATGGAGAAAGTGCGCGTGACTTACGAACGGGATCTGGATGCGAAGTACGCCGCGGCGCGCGGTTTTGTCGATGCGGTCATCGCCCCCGAGGATACCCGTGACGTTTTAGAGCTTGCATTACGCGTCAGTTTGAATTATTCAGGAGCCCATCTGGGACCATTTATCTTGCCGGCATCATTAACATAAGCCGCGGAAGTACGTGGCTATTGCAAACAAAGGAGAACACCGTGAGAAAGACCACCATCTACCTCTTCGTTCTGGGAGTCGCCGTGGTTGTAATTGGAGCCCTCGCCAGTGCCGGATTTGTAGCTTCGGCTCAGAATTCGAATTCGTCCACGACCATGGCTGCCACCAAGACCGGAGCTAAGAAGACCAAGTTGCGTCGTCACCGGGCCAAACCAAAGCCGGCCACTGACGCGAGCGACACAGCCACTATGGCAATGCCGATGCAGCCCCGCAAGAGAACCGGTCGTTGCGATCCGACGCAACAAGAGCAGGCCGATCTCTCTGGGACCTACACCGGCAAAGCCAGGCACGATAATGGGCCTGCGGTCGATGCCACGCTGACGATTACCGGCAACACCTTTACGATGACGTCGGGCACTGACAACCACACGGGACGCATTACCGCGGTCACAACCTGTGGTTATACCGCGGTGACCATGATGATGGGTGACTTAACGCCGCCCACGCCAAGCCCGAATCCTCCGGCTGCTCTGCCGGCGATGTCTCTGCGCGCGAAGAAAGTTGGCAACAGCTTAACGCTGACCAGCGTGCCGGGCGAGCCGAAAAAAGTTTGGTTCAGCACGGGTGGCGGTGGGATGAGAGCGACGCACAGGCATCGTGGTCGGAAGCCGGCTGCGCCGAAAACGCCGGCCACGACGACGCCATAGTGCCGCGGCGACGCTAAACGTATAGACACGGAAACACGCGTGCCTGACGACTCGCCGGCTTATCGCGTGGCGGTCTTTTGTGCACGTATGCTTCCGTGTCTTCTTCTATGATGGAAACTTAGAACCAACGGAATGAAAGAGAAGATTCGCATTGCCGCCGGACAGGGCTTTTGGGGTGATCTTCCGGACGCGCCGGAACGTCAGGTTGAAGGCGGGCCCATCGATTATCTGATGCTCGACTATTTGGCCGAGGTCACGATGTCGATTATGCAGAAACAGAAAGCGCGCGATGCGTCTGCCGGTTATGCGCGCGACTTTATTCCTTTGATGCGCCAGATACTTCCCGCCTGTGTGGCGCGAAATATTAAAGTGACTGCCAACGCAGGGGGCGTTAACGTCGCCGGCTGTGCGGCGGCGGTTCGTGAGGTTGCGCAGGAACTAGGCCTCTCCGGCCAGTTGAAGATTGGCATCGTCACCGGCGATGACATCCTCGATCGTATCGATGATTTTCTGACCCGCGGAATTGAATTACGGAACATGGACACCGGCGAGCCCCTGACCGCGGTCCGCGACCAGATTCAAAGTGCTAACGCCTACCTCGGAGCGGCGCCTCTCGTCACTGCGTTGCAGCAAGGAGCGCAGGTAGTCATCACTGGGCGAGTCACGGACACCGGCCTGACACTCGGTCCGCTAATGTACGAGTTTGGTTGGCCCAGCGACGACTGGGATCGCCTCGCATCAGGCACGATCGCGGGACACATCATCGAATGCGGCGCGCAATGCTCGGGTGGTAACTGCCAATTCGAGTGGCAAACTATTCCCGATCTGGCGAACGTCGGCTTTCCCATTGCGGAGGCAACGTCCGACGGCACCTTTGTGATTACCAAGCACGAAGGAACCGGTGGTAGGGTGAGCGTGCCGTCCGTCAAAGAACAACTGCTTTATGAGATGGGCGATCCGCATGAATACATCACGCCGGATTGCGTTGCGGATTTCACGACGATTCAACTTGAGCCTGACGGCGCGGATCGAGTGCGGGTTTTCGGTATCAAGGGACGACCAGCGACTGATTCACTCAAAGTGTCCATCAGTTATTCAGCCGGTTACAAGGCGGTGGGAACCCTGGTTTACGCCTGGCCGGATGCGTATGCCAAAGCGAAAGCTGCGGATCAGATTCTGCGCGCGCGTTTGGCGCGACTTGGGCTCCGGTTCGATCAGCTCCTGACGGAATTCGTCGGCGCAAATGCGACGCATGGGGTGTTGGCGGGTGAGCCGTCGGCGGATTTGCCGGAGGTGCAGTTGCGAGTTGGCGTCCGGGGAAACGATCGCGCTCCGATCGAGCGCTTCACTAAAGAGATTGCGCCACTTATTTTGACCGGCCCTCCGGCCGTTACAGGTTTCGCGGGAGGCCGGCCGAAGGTCGAAGAGATCGTTGCCTATTGGCCGGCGCTGATTCCGAAGAGCGAGATCGAAGCCCGCGTCGAGATTATTGAAGTGTGATTTACCTGCTGAGAGGAAACGAGAACGTGAAAGTCCAGCTGACAAAACTTGCGCATGCGCGTTCCGGCGATAAAGGCGACACGGCGAACGTCGGTGTGATCGCGCTGCGCGCGGAATTTTATCCGTTGCTGGCGCGAGAATTGACGGCCGCTCGCATCAAGGAACACTTCAAGGGAATCTGCAATGGTGAAGTCGAGCGCTTTGAACTGCCGAACCTTGCGGCGCTGAATTTTCTCTTGCATGAAAGTCTCGGTGGTGGCGGAACACTCTCGCTGATAACCGACGCTCAGGGAAAGACTTTTTCGACGGCGCTTCTGAGAATGAAGATTGACGTCGGCGATGAAGAAGCCGCGCAACTGGGGCTGAAAGTAGATTGAGCGGTTATGGCGGACGTAAACGCGGCGGTACTTTATAGCGAAGTCGGTGCAATTGCCCGGGTGACGCTCAACCGTCCCGAAAAGCGTAACGCGCTAAACGACGAAATGGTGGCCGGACTGAAAACAGCACTGCGCCGCGCTAATGATTCGCAAGTGCGCGCGGTCGTTGTGACGGGTGCAGGTTCGGATTTCTGCTCAGGTGCTGACCTCGCGGCCTTACACAAAATTTCATCTTCTTCAGTCCAGGAAAACCTCGACGATGCGCGCTCTCTGCTGGAACTATTTCTGCTAATCCGTGCGATGAATGTGCCTGTCATCGCGGCGGTTCGGGGCAGGGCATTGGCGGGAGGCAGCGGTTTGGCCACGGCGTGTGACATAGTGCTGGCCGCACGCACCAGCCGATTCGGCTATCCGGAAGTGAAAATCGGATTCGTACCAGCGATCGTGATGGCAATCTTGCGCCGCAACGTGTCAGAGAAGATTGCTTTCGAACTGATTTCGACGGGACGAGAAGTGACTGCTGAGGAAGCGCGGAGCCTCGGGCTAATCAATCGCGTTTTTCAGGCCGAGACGTTCGAATCAGACGTGACGGAGTTTGCAGACCAATTCGCCAAAACGAGCAAATCCGCGGTCGCTCTGGCAAAACAGTTGCTCTATCAAACGGACGCGATGAGTTTCAGTGACGCGACCCAATTCGGCGTTGATGTGAACGTAATAGCCCGAATGAGCGAGGACTGCCGACTTGGGGTTGAGCGGTTTTTGAAAAAGAAGTAGATCCCACCTGACCCGTTGTCCCAGGGCACGACCCTTTCTCGAAGACGAGCATCCTCCATTGTTAAGGTCGCGTGCGCAGTTTGGTGATCGCCTCGCGGATGGCATCGGCATTCTTAACATCGGGACTTTGGCGCAAGTAATCTTCTAACTCGCGTGCGGCGCGATCTTTATCGCCCTTCTTTTCGTAAAGCCGGGCCAGTTGCAAGTGAACAGTTGCGAGCTTCTTCCTGCTGCGTTCATAAGCACGCAAAAGGACCTTTTCGGCCTCTGCGAAAAAGTAGGCGCGGGAGTCGGCACCCTCCTTCGTGCTGGGATTGATGGCTGCGGCTTGATCGATTAGAGCTGTGCCCTGCATGAGAGGATATTGAGGCTCGAGCGGGTTCAGCCTGGCAGCTTCTTCAAAGACACGCGCGGCGACGGAATACTTACCTTGCTGGAGAAGCGCGGTGCCGAACGCATACCAAATGCGCGCATCTTTCGGATTGACCCGCTGTGCCTCGTTAAGGTGCTTAATCGCTTCATCCAGCTTGCCTTGTTTGACGAGCTCGCCAGCCAGTGCGAAGTGCGCGTCGCAGTAATCCGGGAAAATCCTGATCGCCGATTCCAGCGCCGCCTGCGCTTCCTGCGACCGGCCACCACCAAGCAGTTTCATCGCCTGTTGAAAAGCATCAAGCGCGGGTTTCGGCACGTCCTGAACAAAGATAAGGCCAGTGCGAGGCGAGCCGGAGCCTCTCCCCACGAGCGTAATTTCGACCGTGCGGGTTTCGCCCGGATCTTGTGCCGAGATGTGACGGACAAACTCGACGCGTTCGGATATCGGATTGTAATCGGGAGCGGCGATAGTGATTAGATAACTCGTGTCACTCAAACCGCCAAACGAGAAGTCTCCTTCATTGTTGGTGACTGTTTGATTAATCATACCGCCGGTGCCGCCCTCAAGGCTGACTGTTATTTGAGGCAAATTGACGCCCGAAGAGTTGCGCACTTTGCCGCGAATAGTGTGGCCCTGCCCGCGGACCAGAGACGCGGCACCGGCAAAGAGGGTAAGGCTCAGAATGGTCGTGAACGCGACGCGAAGTTTCATCCTGGTGCTCCTATGAAAAGGCCGCCCGGTTGGCGACCACTTGGGCTACTTGCGCACTCGGCTGCAAATAACAAAAGCGGAGCCATATTTCAGGCCCCGCCTTTTTCAAACCGTCGCAGTCAGGCGAAACCGTCTAGAAGCGGAACTTCGCCGCGAACTGGAAGGCGCGCGGACCACCGGTACCGAACACGCTGGTGGTTCGGGCGCTTGGTCCGTGGATTACGTTCCTTATCACGCTCGGCGATTCACCCTCTTCCGCGAGAGTGATGGCCGCCGGATAAGTAAGATTGGCGATGTTGAAAAGATTGAATACCTCACCAATCAGATCGAGCTTCAGCCGTTCGCTAAAGCTGAAGGTCTTCGTTAAGCGAATGTCTTGCGAGATAACCGAGTCGCTGCCGATCTGGGTGCCTTCCGGTAGCAGAGCGAGCCGGACGATCGGATCTCCGAATCCCGGGAAGTTGCTGTCGCAACGTCCGGTTGGACTGTCAGCGCCGCAATCATCACCCAGAGTCGGAATACTCGTGTTGAAAGCGGTGATGATCGCATTCAAGTCACTCACGCTTTTGACTCTGCGTCCCAGCGATCCTTCCCCAGTCCCGGGCAGATAACTCGAAAAAGTTCCGGTCCGAGAAAGATCGACGAAGTTAGGCAGGAACACGCTCTGCGGGGTGCCGCTGAAGGCGGTGGAGATAAGTGAAATCTGCCAGCCGCCCAGGATGTCGCGCTTGAATCTACTGTTGCTCTTTCGATAGAGCGGCAGATCATAAATCGCGCTGACCACAAAGCGATGCGTACGGTCGAGACCGGCCGGGCCGAACTCTTTGCGCAGATTGTTCAAATCCGTGACGGTCGCGCCCAAACCCAGAGCATCGCTGCCGAAGGCCTTAAAGCGTGACAGGGCGTAACTGGCCGTCATTTGGAATCCGTTAGAGAAACGGCGATCCAAGCGGAAGAGGCCAGCCGTGTACGTCGAGAAGCCGGATGAATCGGCATAAGGTATGGCATTGCCGAAAGCGGTCTTTTCGCCGAATTCCGAGCCAAAGTGATTGGCGTCATAAACGAGCACCTCGTGGAGACCCTTGCGGTAATTGAAGTCTCCCTGGAAGATCATCTTCCACGGTAACTCGCGCTGCACGCCGAGCGAGTATTGAATCGAATAAGGCACCTGGAACTCTGTCGAGAACAAAGGACCGGAAATCGATCCGAAGCACTCGACTGAAGTCGGGAAGGCGCAGCCGAAAGCATTGGCTTCGATGTCAGCTCGCGCCGCCGGAATAAACGCCAGGGCCTGCGCCAGTGTGGCCTGCCCCAGATTGAACCGTCCGTCGCCGCCCGGGAAAAATGGGCTGACAAGGTCGGCGCCTACCAGAAACAGCTCCGCTCCCGGCGGTCCGAGGTCAGCGCGTTCGAACAAGCGTAAGTTGTCGATGGTATTGTCGTAATAGATGCCGGCTCCGGCGCGAACAACTGTTCGGCCATTGCCGGATACGTCCCAGGCAAACCCGACCGTCGGCGCGAAATTGTTCCTGTCCTTCGGGCTTGGCGCCGTGCCCTTGCCAAAGACCGCGGCAATGATGGCCGGATGGCCCTGGTCGTGATTCCACAGATTTGAGTCAACTCGATATGAGAGACCGTAGTTGAGCGTGAACCGCTTCGTCAGCTTCCACGAATCCTTACCGTAGAAGGAAATGCGATTGTTGATGGTCGCGTCCCCATTATTAAACGGCAGGATGTCGTTACCGATCCCCATGGAGATGTCCCGCACCGGAAAGTTCAGGAAGTCTGCCTCAGTCACCGGAATTGTTAATCCCGCAGTGTTTATGGGATCGAAGAGCCTGATGCGGGCCGGCTTGGCGAAGGCAAACTGCCCATTAATCGAAGTCCGCTCCAGGTTGCCGCCGACGCGGAAGGTGTGGTTTCCACGAACGATCGTAAGGTCGTCGCGAAACTGATAACGCTCCTGAAATGTCGTTTGTGGAGTGATGTAGTTAGTTCCCGAACGCCACAGTTGAGAGCCGAGAATGTTTATCTGCGGAACTCCAGTGGTCGAGGGAAGAATCACGTTCGAAAAATCACTAAGGTTAAAAACGAAGTTGTTGCTCACTGTCGGGCTGAATGTGTGAGTGGTCCCCACTACTATGTTGTGCGAGCGATTCGTAACCAGCTGATTGTTCGATTGAAAAATTCCCGAACCGGACTCGCGCGGGACGATGCCTGATCCCGGCGGGAAGGGCACGTCTTGCTTGTTGTCATCGAACGAGTATCGAGTCTGAAGGCTGGTAGAGTTACTCACCGTCCAGTCCACTTTCGCAGTAAGGAGTTTCTCGTCAAAGGGGTTCGACGTGAAGCCCGCGAAGCTGGGCGACTCGGTCGGATTATGGAGCGCCGAACCATCCTGATTGTTTCCCTCGTAGTTGAAAAAGAAAAAGAGCTTGTCGCGTACGATTGGCCCACCGAGTGTTCCGCCGTACTGCTCACGGTCAAAGGGAACACGTGTGGCCTGTGCGTTGAGGGGAATTCCATTCGCCGCGTCGAGCCGCCCGAGCGAAGGAAATGCTGCGAAGCGGTCGTCACGAACATAAAAATACCCGTTGCCGTGGAACTCGTTCGTGCCGGACTTTGAGATGATGTTAACGGATCCGGTTGACGAGGCCCCGGTTGAAAGATCGAAGTTCGAGATGCCTAGTTGGAATTCCTGGACAATCTCTTGAGAGAAGTTTTGGACCGTCGTGCCTACGACGTTGTCCACCACCGAACCACCGTCGACCGCAATCTGCGCCGAGCGACCAGCCTGGCCGGCAATTGAGACGCCGGTGTAATTCGCCTTGGTTGGATCGAAGCTGCCTCCCTCAACCTTTTCGACGCCGGGCTGAAGCTGGGCGAGATCGAGAAAATTTCGACCGTTCAGTGGCAGGTTCTGGATTTGTCGCGTGTTGACGACACCCGAAACTGTATTATCCGTCCGGTCGATCTGCACCTCACCGCCGCCGACGACCGTTACAGTTTCAGTAGCACCACCAACTTGTAATTGAACGTCAAGCGGCAGGGTCTGACCCACAGCGACGACGACGTCAGACACGACCGAAGTCTTAAAATTCGTGCCCGTGACTTTTACCTGATATGTGCCTGGTGGCAGTTGGGAAATTCGGTAGTGGCCATGGTCGCCGGTGGTGGCCGTGCGAGAGAAATTCGTGGCGGCATTATGGACTGTTATCGTCGCATTCTGGACTACTGCACCCTGGGGGTCTGTTACTGTGCCTTCGATCGAACTTGTCGGCTCCTGCGCAAAAACCGCCGTGGTCCCCAGTCCGATGCACAACGCCAAAGCGTACCTCAAAAGTCTGTTCATCTTCTCTTTCCTTTCTATAGAGGGTGCTCAGACGCCTCTATGCTGAGAGTCTCATGCTTGTGATTCGATTGAGGGGGAAACTGCGAAATCTAATCGATTATGTCTAGTGTTCTTGGGAAGACCAGAGCCTTTGACGGCTCGACCCGTGTGTAACTTTCGTTTTGCTTTAGGCAATGAGGATGCCATGGTCGAAATAGGGGACTCGCTGGAAAACGGGCTATCTTTGACAAACTGAATATATGAAATCTTGGTTTTTTGATCCCAAAATTCGGCGAAGCTTGCCCGGCCAAGTCACGACCAGCCAGCCGTCAGTGGTGCCGCGGGTGCGAATTCGCAAGGCCTATTCAGGCGATCTCTCGTTTGAGTTGCGACAGGAATATGGAGGGAATTCCATCCGGCGCTGCCGCAGTTGAGTAGTCCGGAAAAACTTTGTCTTTAGCGAATATACGTGTGGTCGAATGGTCTGAGGACAAAACAAAGCGTCAGTCTCGCGGCTTGACGTTTTGGCGAATGAACTCGGCGATGTCCTGAGTAGATGTGCCCGGCAAGAAAACCTCAGCCACACCTTGTTGCTTGAGCTTCGCAATATCTTCCTGCGGTACGATGCCACCCAACACCACCAGCGTATCATTCATGCCCTGTTCACGCAGGAGTGAAACTATCCTGGGGCAAAGAGTGTTGTGCGCCCCGCTTAGTATCGACACTCCGACGGCGTCTACGTCTTCCTGAAGCGCAGCCGCGGCGATCATTTCGGGTGTTTGCCGCAATCCGGTGTAAATAACTTCCATCCCGGCATCACGTAGTGCACGGGCGATAACCTTCGCGCCGCGGTCGTGACCGTCAAGACCGGGCTTCGCAACCAGTACTCTAATTCTTTTGTTGGGTTCGGTCATTGATGATTTTAGATAGCGGGTTCTTCGTAGATGCCATAGACATCGCGCAGCGCCGAACAGATCTCACCAAGCGTGGCATACTCTCGCACGGCTTCGATGGTCGCCGGCATGGTGTTCTCGCCGCGCTTGGCCGCTTTGCGGATGGCGTCGAGGGTCCGGGCCACGGCGCCGGCGTCGCGTTTGGCCCGAGTCTGCTCGAGCCTTTCGACCTGTTGCTTTCTGACCGACTCGTCGATTACGAGAATCGGAACCTCCTGCGGTTCGTCCTCCATGGCATATTTGGTGACGCCCACAATTGTCTGATCGCCGCGCTCGAGCGCCTTTTGATATTGGTAGGCGGACTCCTGGATCTCGCGTTGCGGAAAACCTTTTTCTACCGCCTCAACCATTCCGCCCATCTTGTCTATCCGCTCGAAGTAATCCAGTGTGTCCTTCTCCATCTTGTTGGTAAGCGCTTCAACAAAGTACGAGCCGCCGAGCGGATCGACGGTGTTCGTTACGCCGGTTTCCTCCGCGATGATTTGCTGAGTGCGGAGGGCGATAAGCGCCGCTTTGTCAGTGGGCAGCGCGAGGGCTTCGTCATAAGCGTCGGTGTGAAGTGACTGCGTGCCGCCCAGAACGCCCGCCAGTGCCTGAATGGCCACGCGGACGATATTGTTGAGGGGCTGTTGTCCAGTCAGGGATACCCCGGCCGTCTGTGTGTGGAAACGCAATTTCATTGTGCGCTCGTCCGTCGTGCCGAAACGTTCGCGCATGGTACGGGCCCAGATTCGCCGGGCCGCACGGTATTTGGCTACCTCTTCAAAAAAATCGTTATGGGCATTGAAGAAGAATGAAATCCGGGGAACGAATTGTTCCAGCGTCAAGCCCGCACGAACCCCCCAGTCAACGTATTCGATCCCATCGCGCAGAGTAAAAGCCAATTCCTGCAAGGCTGTCGCACCGGCTTCGCGGATGTGATAGCCGCTAACAGAGATCGGGTTATAGCGGGGCACATGCTGTGCGCAGAACTCAAACGTATCAACAACCAGCTTCATCGCAGAACGGATTGGATAGATCCACTCTTTCTGGGCGATGTATTCCTTGAGAATATCGTTTTGCAGCGTTCCGGAAATCTTCTTCCAATCGGCGCGCTGTTTCTCGGCGACCACCAGGTACATGGCCAGAAATACCGACGCGGGAGCATTGATCGTTTGGGAAACCGTAACTTCTTCCAGCGGGATTCCGTCAAAAAGCACTTCCATGTCGGCCAGCGACGAAATAGAGACACCGCATTTGCCAACTTCGCCTTCGGCCAATGGCGAATCCGCGTCATAGCCCATTAAGGCGGGCAGATCGTACGCCACCGAGAGTCCGGTTTGGCCCGCTTTCAGCAGGTACTCGAAACGCGCGTTCGTCTCTTCGGGAGTGCCGTAGCCCGCAAACTGGCGCATGGTCCAAAGTCTTCCACGATAGCCCGTGGCATGGATGCCGCGCGTGTAAGGGAACTCTCCTGGAAATGCTATGTCGCTGTCGAAATCGAGTTGTTCAAGATCGGCGGGGTCATAAAGGGAACTGATTTCGGCGAGAGAAACAGTTTGGAAATTCGTCTTCCTTTCGCCCTGCCGGTTGCGGCGCAGAGTTTCTTGTTCCCAACGTTCGCGGCGAGCCTGCGCCGAAGAAGCATCCTTGGTTCGTGCCATCTGTTGAAGTATGGTGCGGTCTTGCGGGGATTTTGTCCGAAGCGGATATTAATTTATGGAGTACGCGCTGTCAATTTTGCCGATTGAGATCAAATCGCTTACAGAGAAGGGCGCGGCTGATGTTAAGCAACAGCCGCGCGTTCAGGAAGGACCTAAGACCGTGGATAAGCAGCAGGGTCAAGCGGGTACTGTTAGCGGACAAACGTAACGTTACCTACTGTTAAAGCTGATAGATTCGATGGGAAGCACGACGTCATCGGGTCTCACCATTCCAAGTCTCTCGCGGGCGGCGAGCTCAATCGCGCTGGTGTCGCTAGTCAATCGCTGAATTTGCAGTTGTAAGTCAGCATTGCCGTGGCGTAGTGAATCAGCCTCAGACGTCAAACGGGAAAGTTGCTGGACCGAATTGCGAAATTCAGCCCGCGAGCGAACAATAACTGCCGAGCAAACCGCCGTGGTCGCTAGAATTATCATTGCGAGAATCGTCCATGAGGGTATGGCACTGAGCCGCCTGATGCCGGTAAAAACCAATTCGCGAGCTGAATCCGTGGGCAATACAGGTAGCGCCTGAGCCCGGATATCGTGAGTTGAGGCTCGGTTGTTAAGCCAGCCGGTCGTTCCCGTGTTGTACAAGAAGCACCTCCCTAAGATCCAAACAGTAATCTTTGTTATCGCGACATCGATGTCTGCGCCATGAGCCGGGTAAGCCGGAACCTTCTCCTCTGGAGGAATACTCGGAGAGAGGCCATCTTCCTGCGGTCAGCAACCTTGGAGCTAGCCAACCGGTTTCTCCTGCGAAGGGTCGTTGTCTTCATCGGGGTCCTCGGAATTAATTTAGGTGTAACAGGTTAAAATTCGAAAACCACAAGATAGGCGGTCACGTCGCCGAGTGACCGCAACATAGGGGGGCTAAGATCGCGGTATTTACTTGCGCTATAACGACTTACGTCTTAACGCGGGGGGACTGTAGCATTTACGTTGCGACCGGGCAATAGCGTTTCTTTGCAACAATTTAACAAGCTAACCTCAACGTTTACATCAACTAACGGCGATTTAAGCGCTTAATTTGGCGTACGCCGGGCGAACAGAAACTGGCCGCGAGCAAAAGTATCGATTTCATGGGCAGTGTGGTTAAGGTAGTTGGGGAGTCCGTTCTGTTTGTGCGCGTCCGCATGAGTCGTCTGCACCTATGTGGCGCATCGTGACACGGTCAACAGCACCTATGGTCGCCATCTTACGGTGATTCGTCCGCAAATCCTTTAGGCATTGGTTTTGCAGCAGTCTCGGCGGTATCGTGTAGCAAACCTCTAGGAGTATTCTTACGAATGAAGGCAATCAAGTATGTGGAGCGTGGCGTGGCTTCAGTCGCCGGCATCCTTTTCAATTCTGTCCAGGCGATAAATAAGTACAAACCGAATCCGTCGTTTACGCCCAAGTGGTCCGATAAGCCCTTGCTGAAGTCGTGGCAAAAGACCAAGCCGACGTTGGGCTGGCCACGAGTTACGGACTCTCTCTGCCCTAACTGCGTGATCGAAGCCAGAGACTCTATTCTCAATGGTAAGCAGGAAGTCTCAGTGCTGATCAATGAAAAGGTTGGCGAGATCAAGGCCCAAATTATTGAGCGGGATGGGGAAATTTGGATGGTGAAGGATTGTCCGATCCACGGGCACTTCGAAGACATGATGGCCATCGATGCGAAGTTCCTGACGCACATTGAGAAAATGTTCCCCGGACGCGATGTCCAAGCCCATAACGACGAGAAACTTCATAACCACGGATCCAGCACAATCAAGTACGGCCGCGGCGCTGTGCTCACAGTGGACCTAACCAACCGCTGCAACATGATGTGCGACCCGTGTTTCATGGATGCTAATCAGGTCGGGTTCGTCCATGAACTCAGCATGGAGGAGATCAAGGAAATTCTCGACAACGCAATTTCCATCAAGCCTCGCCGCCAGATGTCGGTTCAATTCTCTGGCGGGGAACCGACGATTTCGCCGCACTTTATCGAAGCGATCCGGTACTCGCGCAAAGTCGGCTACAACTCGGTCCAGGCGGCAACCAACGGAATCGAATTCGCGAAGAGCAAGGAATTCTGTCGCGAGGCCGCTGAGGCCGGCTTGCGGTACGTTTATTTCCAGTTCGACGGAATTGGCAATGACGCCAATAGCCACCGCCAGGTCGGGAATTTGTTTGACGTGAAGCTGCGGGCAATCAATAACCTGCACGAAGCGGGCGTCGAGATTGTTTTGGTTACCACCCTGGTAAATGGAATTAATAATGATCAGGTAGGATCGATCATTCGGTTTGCTTTGGACAATCCGAAGAAGATCGCGTTTCTTTCATTCCAGCCGGTGTCGTTTACCGGCCGCGATGAAGCGATCACTGCCGGAACGTCGCCTGCAGCAGCGCTACACGCTTTCGCACCTGGCGCACGACGTGAAGAACCAGGTTGGCATCACTGAACCCACGCGCGACTGGTTTCCACTCTCACTCATGGGCGCCTTTGCTGACTTCGCTGATCTGGTGCACGGACCGAACGCCGAGTGGGGCCAGGTTTCTTGCGGATGTCACCCGAACTGCGGCGTTGGAACCGCGGTGATGATTGACAAGGAAACTAAAGAGATGAGCCCGGTGCCGGCATTTCTGAACATTCCTGGTCTGGTCAAGGACATGCAGAAGATCACCGACGCCGCTCGTGGCAAGTGGATGTCGAACATCATGATGGGCTTGGCGTTGCTCAAGCATTACGAACCCCGGAACTCTCCGTCGGAGTTTAACTTGTACGAACTGTTCAAAAAGTTTGACAAGTCGTTTGGCCTGACCGGAAAGGATTACGGCAAGGTTTGCGGCGATCGCAGCAAGGATGACATCGTGAAGCGTCGTGCGGATCGATGGAACTTCCTGTTCATCGCGGGCATGTGGTTCCAGGATCTTTTCAATTACGATTTCCGGCGCACAGAAATGTGCATTATTCCGTACGGAACGCAGGAAGGTGAAATCAGTTTTTGCGCGTACAACACCGGCATTGGCTGGCGGAATATCATCGAGCACATGCACCAAAATGCTACCGTTGCGAAGTGGTATGAGGAACATGGGCGACACGAAATCTTCGCGGGCGGCAAGGAAGTTCCGCTTTCAGATAGAACCCACAATCTGAAGCTGAATGAGGTTGATTTGGCGCGCCCGAATAAGCCGCAGATGGAAGGTCCGAAGACGGCCCACGAAGAGATGGTGATGATGCGCAAGCTCTACCAGGAGATGGTGCTTAAGCGTCAGGAAATCAAGACGGACAACGGTGACAAGCCGGTCCAGATTCAGGGCCTCGGCCGCAAGAAAGAAGCGGTCGTCGCTTCTGTCTAGCGCGAAAGCTAACTCAATTTACCCCGCGGATGGATAACCGTTCGCGGGGTTTGGTTTGGCTCGCTTGACCACAACACGCGCGCCGCGTGTTAAATAGGGATTCAATTTGAGGGCTTTGTAGCAAATACCTTTTTGGAGAAATAGATGGCAGTAGTTAACATTAATCCGGGCGAATCGATTGAAAGCGCCTTGCGCCGGTTCAAGCGGAAGGTAATGACCGAAGAAATTATCAAAGACGCGAAAAAACACGCGTTCTTCATGCCCCCTGGACAAAAGGCCAAGCTGAAGTCAGCCCTGGCTCGCAAGCGGAATAAAAAGAAGGGCCGTCCACGGCCACGCCCGGTCGCTGCTAAGTCCTGACTCTGCGCCTTCGGATTCGAGACTCACCGGTTGTTCACAACTAAAAGTGAGATTCGGCCAGCCGTTCGAATTACCGCGCACGTGTGTGACGGCGATTCTGCGCCAGTCCAAGAGCCTATGACTCGCATCCTGCTCACGAACGACGACGGCATTCATTCCGATGGCCTGCAGACGCTTGAGCGAGCGCTGCACGAGGTCGGAGACGTGTTTGTGGTGGCCCCGGCCGCAGAGATGAGCGGTGCTTCTCATAGCCTGACTCTCTCCCGGCCCTTGCGCATTCGACAAATCGATGAGCGACACTGGACCGTCGATGGCACGCCGACCGATTGCGTCACTCTCGCCCTGCACAAGATTCTGAAAGAGGACGAGTTGCCGCACCTTTGTGTTTCCGGCATTAATCATGGCGGGAATCTCGGTGACGACGCAACGTATTCCGGAACAGTGGCAGGCGCGTTGGAGGCAACGATTCTGGGCGTACCTGGACTGGCGATCAGCCTCGTCGCCCGTGAACATTTTGATTTCACTGAAGCAGCACGGTTCGCATTGCTGGCTGTGAGAAAAATCCTGGCGGAAGGCTTGCCGGAAGGGACTCTGCTGAACGTCAACGTTCCGCAAGGCGACATCAAAGGCGTCAAGGTTACGCGGCAGGGAATTAAGAATGCTCGCCCGGTTATCACTGAACACATCGATCCGCGCGGTAAACCCTATTTTTGGATTGGGGAGCAATACTTCAGGTTGAATGCCGAAGACGGAACTGATTACCGGGCAATTGAAGAAGGTTACATCTCGGTAACGCCTTTGAAGAGCGACATGACCGATCATGGAGCGCTGCCGCAGATCGGTTCGTGGAACCACCTGACCGCCGCGGAACTCTTGCATACCTAATCTGAACCGCTCGCAAAATATTCTTTGAGCTCGACGCCTTCACGACAGACCGGACTTCAAGCCGAATATCGGATTCCCCGGGAGCGTATGGTCGAGCGTCTCCGCGAACACTATGGGATTCGGAGTCCGCAAGTGCTCGAGGCGATGCGCACAGTGCCCCGCCACTTTTTCGTGACTGAAGCTTTGCGTGGGCGCGCGTACGATGACAACGCCTTACCGATCAACTTCAACCAGACAATTTCCCAGCCTTACATCGTAGCCCGCATGACCGAGTTGCTTGAGCTCAATAAGCAGAGCCGCGTGCTGGAAATTGGCGCCGGCTCGGGCTATCAGACCGCAATCCTGACCCAACTGGCCTCACAGGTCTATGCCATTGAGCGCATCGGCGAATTGGCGCGCGAAGCGCATGCCCGCATTCGTGAGCTCGGAATCTACAACGCGACCGTCAAAGCCTTTGATGGCACTCTCGGTTGGAGTGCCCATGGCCCTTATGACGCGATTTTGGTAGCTGCGGGCGGACCGAAGATTCCGGATCCGCTGGTCGCTCAACTGAAGGTGGGCGGAAGACTAGTGATTCCGATCGGCGAAACTCGTGAATCACAGAAACTCATGCGCGTGACAAGAGCGGAAGGCAAGTCGAAGATAGAAGAACACGGTTCGTGCCAGTTTGTGCCCTTGATTGGACAACATGGATGGGAGAAGAATTGAGAAGAAGGGATCATTGATTCATTTACTCATTGAACCAATGAATCAATGATCCGATAACTTATGATCGGCCGCATCATCGAAATCCTTTCAGCTTTAATCGTCGCCACGATCTCGACGCTCGGCTACGCGGGGATCGTCTTGCTGATGGCGATTGAATCCGCCTGTATACCGCTGCCGTCGGAAATTATCATGCCGTTTTCCGGCTATCTGGTGTACACGGGTCGGTTTAATCTTTGGCTCGTCAGCGTCGCGGGCGCGTTTGGTTGTGTCGTTGGATCGTTAGTGGCTTACTGGATTGGGATGTACGGAGGCCGCCCTCTGATCGAGAAGTACGGAAAATACGTGCTCGTTTCGCATCACGATCTTGACCTGGCCGACCGTTGGTTTGGTCGCTTTGGTGAAATCATAGTATTCGCGAGCCGTTTGCTGCCGGTGATCCGGACGTTCATTGCCTTTCCCGCCGGCGTCGCGCGCATGAACCTCAAAAAGTTTGTTATCTATACTTTCCTGGGGTCACTGCCATGGTGCCTCGGCCTGGCCTACGTCGGCCAAAAGTTAGGAGAGCAATGGGACAAAGATCCCCGGCTGAAAAGTCTTTTTCATAGATTTGATTTCGTGATTGGCATTCTGATCGTTTTGGCGGCAGCGTGGTGGGTTTGGCGTCACATCAAACACTCGCGAAAGCCTGCCAACAGGGGAAACAATTTGCGGGCGTCAGGAGATGACATCTGACACTGCCGGGAACTCTCCAGCCGAACCCGTCAAAGTGGATTGCGACCGCCGGAAGGATCTTGCGAGCGAGCAACACCCGATTACCCCTGGGTACTCGAATGTTGAAGGAGTATGGATAAACTTCGTAACGAGTGCCGGTCAGATTCCGCACAGCGACGATAATTTTGGTTCCCGGCTGGTCGGCAAGATCTCAGGGTTGGGGGATAGCAGTTACGCTCGAAAGCTCAGCGTCTGATTTGGTTACTGAATGGCCTTTACTCTCGCCACGTTCGTTTTGATAACGGACAACCAGTGCGTCCAGAATGGGCGACGCATCAAAGGCAGGACGCGAGCCCGCTTTCAACATCTGCACGACTAGCAGCCGATAAGCGAGTAGCGCCGGCGCGGAACCCGCGGTGTCCGCGCAACCTTTCGTCTTGATTCCTGCTTTACAGAGACGCCAGAAGACGGCGCGTACCAGGGAAGCCTCGCCGCTTAATTTCCCGCTGCCTCTGAGCAGCGACGCCCGATCGCTCCAGACTCGATCACAGAGCTCTTCGAATTGCTTGGCGTTCATGGTGCTCAATGTTTTCACTCGGTGTCAGACCTCAGCTCAGTCGTGCCTTGCTTGCAACCATTTCTTGAACATCAATCGATGAATCCCGCGGGCGATTGCGCGAGGGCTTTCACGACCACGGTCGGGGAATCCATTTCCATCGGGGCGAAGGCGGTCCATTAATCATCAACGATTCGAGTTGACTGTGTCGTAAGGGGCTGCCCTGTTTAATGCTGGCGAACGGATTATTGACCATGCAAAAGTCCACCTCACTTTGGCCAGCCACGATCTCGTTGAGCAACCGAGTGTCGAGTGCTATCGGTGAGAAAAGGAGCATTTCAACTGTTCTCAGCCGAGCCATGAAGGCGTCGTGGCTGCTGTGGAACACGGGGACGCGCAGCTTGCCATTGTCCTCGAGGGCAAACCAGTCGCCGTTCGCTCGGCGCATTGCGTAGACGTCGCTCATGATGTCCCTTTGGTGCTCCCGGCCACGCCTAAAGGGCCACCCTGCGTGGTGATATGCAAATCATTTTGCGCGTCATGGCGGAGCACTCCTGAGAAGACGAAGAAGCCGCCAACGCACACCAGCACCGCGATGCCAATGGCCAGCCATAGGTGAAGCGTGCCTCCTTGAGCATCGATGGCGCCGCTTGCGTCTTTAAAGGTCGCGAACAAAAAGAATTGCCAGCCAGCCAATGCCGCCAGGGCCGCTAATCCAATTATCGTTAAGAGTTTTATGACACTGTTTTTCTGATCCATGTTTCGTGCGCTAACTTCCAAACTTTCTTTTCTCATTGTATGATTGGTGCTTCTTGAGGCCTTCACGACCACAGTTCTCAAACCCATTCGTTGAGAAGCAATCGCAACCTTGCCGATGCAACAAATTTAGGGCAAATCGCGTGATCCGTCTGTGCGCTAGGCCGCTTATACCGTTGAGGGCGCCCTGACGAAGGTAAACAACGTTAATTCTCTTATGTGTGTTGTCGCACGGACGGCGCACACTCAAAGTATTATGGTTATTGACAGATGGATCTGCGGCCCAGCGACGAGAGGGAAACCGATGAAGCGTGTGCTTGAGATCTGCGAATGAAAACGACCTGAGGAGCGGGAATGACCGAAGAAGGAATGCTGAGTAAGGAACAAGCCAACCGGATTCACTGGCACACGGCGATTTTTGTTGGATTATTTCATGTTGGCGCGATAGCCGCGCTATTTATGTTCGATTGGAAAGCGATTGTGGTTGCGATCGCGCTCTGGTGGGTGTCCGCGAGCCTGGGCGTGGGAATGGGCTTTCATCGGCAGTTAACGCATCGTAGCTTCAAGACACCGAGGCTCGTGGAGTATTTCCTGACCCTTTGCGGCACGCTCGCCCTTGAAGGCGGGCACATCCTGTGGGTTGTAACGCACCGGATTCATCACGCCAACACAGATGCGCCCGGTGATCCACACACGCCGCGCGATGGTGGTTGGTGGGCACACATTGGCTGGATGCTGAAGGGTCCCGCCCAGCATTATGATCGGGAAGTGATTGAGCGCTATGCCCCCGACCTGGTGAAGGACAAGTTTCATGTCTGGCTCAATCGCCTTTATTGGGTGCCGCTGGTTTTGCTCGCTGTGGCGCTGCTGGCTCTCGGCGGTTGGCCATTTGTAATGTGGGGAATCTTCTTTCGCGTTACCTTTAATCTGCATGCGACATGGCTGGTGAATTCGGCCACGCACATGTGGGGCAGACGCCGATTTCTCACCCGCGATGATTCAAAGAACAACTGGTGGGTGGCGCTCCTGACTTTTGGTGAGGGCTGGCACAACAACCACCATGCTCACCCAACCTCGGCGCGGCATGGACTAGCCTGGTACGAGATCGACCTGAATTGGTGGGGAATTCGAGTCATGCAGTTTCTGCGTCTGGCAAGAGCGATCAAACTTGTCAGCGTGAGAAACCGAGCTGACGCGTGAGCGGCATATCCATGACCCCCATCAATATATCCCCATGCAGGGCGGCCGTGACGAAAGATAACCATACGAAACACCTCATCCTGGTTGTCGAGGATGTTCACGAAACCCGTTATGGCATGGAGAAGCTGCTAACGGCAGACGGCTATCGCGTTTCGTTGGCCCGGGATGAACAAGACGCGACAGAGAACGTCCAGCAAAAGCGTCCTGACTTGATTCTGGTGGGTCTTCCCGGTCTGCCAAACGAAGTAATCCTCGCGGCGACGCGGATCCGCGAAAGTGCAGATGCGGGCGAGCAGGTACCGGTCGTGATTTTTTGTATTGAGGGGATTGGCGAAGGCGATGAGATTGCGATCGGAGAAAACATTCATCTCACGCTCCCTGATAACTTCAACCAGTTGAGAGGCCTGCTCTCTCGACTACTCACTGGCCCTGCCCTGGCGACTACGTAATTTGCGCGGCCCTTCTTTAGGACTTTTACACTATGAATAACAGCACTCAGAAAACCCTAAGCTTCAAATTCCTCGACGCCAAACCCAGAGTCCTGCTCGAGTTGACTAACGAAACCGAGAAGACCCTGAAGTCGGTCGAGATACTATCCATCTTCCTGAAATCAGAGGACAGTTCCGACGGTCCCTCGCAATCGCACATTAAATTCGACACCATAAAGTTCGTGCTCCCGCAACAGGCGGCTGTTGTCACTCACCGAACCTGGACTAATGGACGGCCGGTCAATGACGAACGTGATCAACTGGCCCGACTCAAAGTGGTACCGGGCCATATCAGCCCTTATGTGTTGGATATTTCCTGGGAAGATGTCGAAGGCAAGTCGCGTTTTCAGCGGATACCGGTCGGCCATTGACCAACGGTTCTATCAGATAAGCAGGGGTTTCAATATTTTCCGGGCCCGGTCAACATCGGTGGGGCCAACCATCAAACGAACGCCATTGGTTCTTTGCAGATGAGGCTCGGCGCCTCCGCCATCATCCTTGAACACGAAAGCCTTAACTCCATCGTCTTGAAGAATATCCCGCGCCATATTGGCGTCCATTTCTGTAATGAACACCTTGAGTACAATTAAATCTTCCGGCATTTTTCCCCGTTATTGCCCAGAGTGCTGCCTCTTTAGGATCACCAAAAGACTATTTAGCGCCGCTGTCAGACTCGTGTGATAGGGCTGGCAGCGAGCGAGCCAGGACTCTATCAACATCGAGATGACGATGATGATTTAAGGGGAGTGGCCTCGGGTCGATTGGTTGATCTGACTGCGCGGTTCCTGTGTCCAGGCGCTTCCGCTCAGCCGTTGCCCGTTCGTCTATGCTGATTTTCAATATTTCCAAGGTCATACCTCTCCTTGGTTAGCCGGTTGTCCCACCGGATCCGCCGGTGTGGACGGTTCTGAAAGGGCCCTCTTGAACAGGCGCTCGAACGCCGGCAGCGCTTCGGCCAGAGGTTTCTCTCGAAGTTGAAGAACCCACGACCGAACGGTCGTGGACCATGTGTTTACGCTCTCCTCGGGCTCGACGGGAGCTTCCGGTGGCGCTGGATTGCGGACGGCTTTCTTGATGAGCCTGATGCTTGGCTTAATATTCATCTGTTGTGATCGAAGATACAGTCCGTCAGCTGCAGAACTGAATACGGTGGTTTCCCTTGTTAGATGATTGCGGAAAGTTACCGAGGACGGATCTTGTCTGAACCATAGTCATCCTGAACCAGATGGAAGTCAACCGTCTGTGTGTTAACACACATATGACCGGAAACATTCAAGCACGGAGGGAAGTGGAAGTTATCCGAGCAGCCGCTCAAGCTCGTCTTTGACGACGCGATAGCATTCACATACGGTTTGTTCCAATTTCTCGCGATCGAGAATCTGGATGCGGCCACGAACATAACTGATTGCCCCGTCATCCTGCAGCCGGCCGGCCGCGACCGTCACACCTTCGCGCCGCACGCCAAGCATGTCGGCGATCAGTTCCTGCGTCATAACCAACTCGTTCGACTTTATTCTGTCATGACTTAACAGAAGCCAGCGGCAGAGTTGCTGCTCCACCGAATGAAGACGATTGCACACGGCCGTCTGTGAGATTTGGGTAATCAATGCCTGGGTATATCGCAACAACAATCGTTGGAAGGTCCCGCCCATTGCAAATTCATCCTTTAGCACTTTCGCCTTCATCTTAAAGGCGCCGCCGGCGCTCTGGACCACGGCCCGGTTGGGCATAGTGCCGCCCCCCATGAAAAGAGCAATCCCGACCACGCCGTCGTTTCCGGTCAAACCCATCTCGGCGCTCGAGCCGCTTTCCATCGTGTAGAGCAGAGAGACTATCGAGGTCGTAGGGAAGAAAACGTAGTCTAATTGGGCGCCGAATTCATAAACGACTTCTCCCAGCGAGAACGAAACCGGCACCAGGTGTGGACGCAACCGTTCATATTCGTCAGCAGGAAGCAAGGCGAGTAACCGGTTTTGAGTTGGGTCATCTATAGATTCAGCCATCACTAAGCAGGGTCACGTCTATCTCAAGAAACTCGAACCTCTGTGATAGGGAATTCTATCTGATTCCGAAGCCGTCTCCAAAAGCTCGCTTTGGTGGGTAGTGTCCCGATTTCATTTTCTCTGGGTTAGTCTCAGCGACCTCTGCGGCTTTGCGGTGAATAAACTAAGATGCTCACCGCGGAGACGCCGAGCACGCCGAAGGCGGCGCAGAGACTTCAGTCTATAACTCCTACCGTTGGTTTTAAGTGAACCAGGCCGGCGATGCTATGCACATGGTGTTGTCGTAAGCGAAATTGGTGGTACGCTGCCTAAATTCAGATGCTTGTGCGCTGGGGATAAAAGTCCGAGGCATTGTTCAGGGCGTTGGGTTTCGTCCATTTGTATTATCATTAGCAGCGAAACATGGACTGCGCGGCCGGGTTTTGAACGACGAGTCTGCTTGAAAGTACCCTGCTGTTGTTAACTGATGACGGCTTCGAAGTTTACGCATCATGGTGTGCCGCCCAACGACGGCGGGATTTCCCTGGGACAGGCCGCTGTCGCCAACGCCAGAATCGCTTCGGGAACAATCTGAGAATGGCTGAAGCTTCGACAATTTCGATTTTGACTTTTGGGTTTCTACTGGGCTTAAAGCATGCGGTCGAAGCTGATCATGTTGCCGCGATGTCCACCATTGCGAGCGAGCATTCGAGCATTCTGCGCTCATCAATTGTCGGCGCCTGGTGGGGGATTGGCCACACGATCTCGTTGCTGGCAGTCGGAACAGCGATTGTCTTTATGCACATTGAAATCAGCGATCGACTGAGTCTGGTTTTTGAGTTTCTGGTTGGACTGGTGCTGATCGCGCTCGGTGCTAATGTTCTGCTAAGGCTCTGGCGCGGTGGTCACCTGCATATGCACGTGCATCAACACGGTGGCCGAGTACATGCACACCCCCACATTCACGACGCTCGACTCGCGGCCGACGTGCACACTCAGCACGGCTTAAAATTGCAGCGGCGTGCAATAATGATCGGCATGATTCACGGTCTGGCGGGAAGTGGCGCTTTAATGCTTTTGGTATTGTCCACGATTCGCCAACCTGTCGCGGCGCTGATCTATGTGTTGATTTTTGGCGTTGGCTCGACCGGCGGAATGATGATTATGAGCGCGCTGGTTGGTTTGCCGGCCAAGCTGACGGCGCGAAGATTTGCCCGGGCCAACGCGATCCTCCGCGGAGCCGCGGGCGCGTTCAGCGTGCTGCTGGGATTGTTAATGACCTACGAGATTGGTTTGCGACAGCTGTTTGGCTGATAGCGAACGCCCGGCAAACATCGTGATAATCTGATTACCCTCTGCGGGACATCTTTGGCGGTCCCCCGTTTATGTACAAGGAGGGGGAGGGCGGAAAGAGATGCCAGTAACACGAAAAGAGAAAAGAAAAGGGCGCAAGCGCACGGCGCTGGTCATGTGCAAAGACAGCAAGGAATTCTGGACCACGCAGAAACAGTTCTGGCAGTGGGTGCGGGAAGGCGTCGTCGAGAAGACGGGTGAGCAACCTCTGCGCGGCGAGTTCCGGCGCGAGCACGAAGAGCTGATGGTGCTCTTGAGTAATACGGTCTTGAATCTGGCCCATCCCAATCACATGCGCGAGGCTTTGCTATCGCGGAAGGCGGCCTTGTCGCGGTGAGAGGAAGGCTCTTCTCCCTCTTTCCCTGGGAGAGGGCCGGGGTGAGGGATTGACGCGACGAAAATGAACGGGTTCTTCTCCCTCTCCCCCTGGGAGAGGGAATAAGAAATGGCAATGAGGTCCCATCGAAAAGAAGAAGGTTCTTCTCCCTCTCCCTCTGGGAGAGGGCCGGGGTGAGGGCCTGAGGGAGAGCTGGTTTTTTGAATCATCTCCGCGCGGCTACGCCGCGCGAAAGAATAATAAACAAAAATGTAGACCCTCACCCTAACCCTCTCCCAAAGGGAGAGGGAATATCCCGAAGGTTGACCCTGGACCTCTCCCAGACGGGGAAGGAATGAAAGGATGCGAGTACGACGGCAGTATCGCGGCGGGTTTCAGGTTGCTGGCAAAGTAAGCCTTGCTCGTGAATTGCGAAGGGAGCAAACATCTGCTGAAGAGTTGCTCTGGGAACTCCTCCGCGATCGCCGTCTTCTCGGATTCAAGTTTAGACGACAACATCAGTTCGGTGACTTCATCGCTGATTTCTTTTGCCGCGAAGCATCGCTGGTGATCGAGTGCGACGGCTCGGCGCACGAAAGCAACGAGCAGTGGCAGCATGATCGGGACCGTGACGCATACATGATCGGACAGGGACTTCGGGTCTTGCGATTCAGGAATGATTCTGTTTTGAACGAGACGGACAAAGTTGTGGATGAGATTGCGAATAATCTGCGCCGGGCTGAAGCGTCGTGGAAGGAAAATGGACGGTGACGTAACAGAAATGTTTTTCTCCCTCACCCTAACCCTCCAGGGAATAAGAAGGTTTTTCTCCCTCTCCCTCTGGGAGAGGGCCGGGGTGAGGGCCTGAGGAAGAGCTGGTTTTTTGAATCGTCTCCGCGCGGCTACGCCGCGCGAAAGAAATTAAGTAGGGTTGGGGCGCGGTAGACCCTCACCCTAACCCTCTCCCAGAGGGAGAGGGAATAAGAAATGGCAGTGAGGTCCCATCGAAAAGAAGAAGGTTTTTCTCCCTCTCCCCCTGGGAGAGGGCCGGGGTGAGGGATTGAGGAAGAGCTGTTTTTTTGAATCGTCTCCGCGCGGGCTACGCCGCGCGAAAGAATAAGAAAAAATCACCCCCTCCAAAACGAGAGGGAACAAAACTAAAACCAGCGGGAGTACGGACCTCATTCTTTCCAAATAAATCAACCAAATGTTCAGCATGACTATTGATAACCAAACTCTAATCAACCCGTGGGGCCGCCTCGTTAACCTCGTCGCGGATGAATCGGAACGCGAGTCGTTACACGCGCGCGCCGCGAGTTTGCCGCGCTTTCAACTTACACCACGCAATCTTTGCGATCTCGAAATGATCGCGACCGGGGCTTTTTCGCCGCTCGATCGCTTTATGGCGCGCGCGGACTATGAACGCGTGCTTGAAGAGATGCGGCTCGCGGACGGCACGCTCTTTCCGTTGCCCGTCACCCTGACCGCCAATAAAGAGCAGCCACTCAAACTTGATGAAGAAGTCGCGCTGGTCGATCAATTCAATAATCTTCTGGCCGTGATGCGCATCGAGGAAATCTTTGCGTGGGACAAAGAACGGGAAGCGCACTTCGCGTACGGCACTGAAGACCTGCGCCATCCGCTCGTGGCTGAGATGAATTCGTGGCACCAGCTTGCTCTCTCGGGCGAACTTCGCGTTTTGCAGTTGCCGCGTCATTACGATTTCAAATCTCTGCGCCTGACGCCGGGGGAAGTGCGCGAACACCTGGCCGCCAAAGGCCGCGCCAACGTGGTAGCGTTTCAAACGCGCAACCCTCTGCATCGCGCGCATGAAGAGTTGACGGCGCGCGCGGCCGCCGCCGTGGACGGCACGTTGCTGCTGCATCCGGTCGTCGGCATGACCCGGCCCGGCGACATCGACCATTACACCCGCGTGCGTTCTTACAAGGTCCTGGCCGATCGTTACTACGACCCGAACCGCATGATGCTGGCGCTGTTGCCGCTGGCCATGCGCATGGCCGGACCGCGCGAAGCGCTCTGGCACGCGCTCATCCGCCGCAACTTTGGCGCGAACCATCTGATTGTCGGACGCGATCATGCGAGTCCGGGCAAAGATTCCCAGGGCCGTCCCTTCTATGGGCCATACGATGCGCAGGAATTAGTTGAGCGTCACCGCGAGGAATTGGGCGTGACGCCTTTGCCGTTCTCGGAACTGCTCTATCTGCCGGATGAAGATCGCTACGAAGAGTCCGCGCGCGTTCCCGCCGGCCGGCGCACGATTTCACTTTCGGGAACTGAAGTGCGTGAGAATTATTTGCAGCGCGGGCGGCAGCTGCCCGATTGGTTCACGCGCCCCGAAGTTGCCGCGATCCTCGCGCTGGCGCACCCGCCCCGCCATAAATCGGGTTTCTGTCTCTGGTTCACCGGCCTAAGCGGATCGGGCAAATCGACGACGGCTGAGATCCTCGCGATCAAGTTACTCGAACACGGCCGCCAAGCGACCGTGCTGGACGGCGACGTGGTGCGCACAAATCTTTCGAAAGGTCTCGGCTTCAGCAAAGAAGATCGCGACACGAATATCCGGCGCATCGGGTTTGTCGCGGCTGAAATCGCGCGCCATGGCGGCGGCGTGATTTGTGCCGCGGTAAGTCCTTATCACGCCACGCGCAACGAATGCCGCGCCATGGTCGGCGACGATCGCTTCATAGAAATTTTTGTGGACACGCCTTTGGCAGTTTGCGAACAGCGCGACACCAAGGGGATGTACGCCCTCGCGCGGGAAGGGAAGCTAAAGAACTTCACCGGCATCGATGATCCTTACGAGCCGCCATCCAATGCCGAGTTGTCGCTGGACACCGTTAGTTGCACGGCGGAAGAGAACGCCGAGCGGATCGTTGCGTACCTGGTTGAGCAGGGATTCATCCGGCCAGAGTTGGAAGCGGCGCCTGACCCAAAGGCTGCGGCCGAGAGAGGGTGATTTGACGCTTGTCTCCCTATAGAACGTTTTTCTCCATGTCGCTGGCGCGGACGGTACGCTCGATACGACCTTCAACGGCCGCCGCAAAGTAACGACGGACATCAACGGAGGCGTGGAAGCGATCGAATTTCGTGCTTTCACGGCGCATCGGACCTGGTGGAAATGAAGCGAGAATTGCGCCGCGCTAAAGTCCTTGCCAGCAATGTTTGGATTGACTTTTTCCTTCAGCGCGATTTAATCTTCGCCAATATTTTAGGATTAGCTTTTAGGCGCTTTTGAGTGCTGTCCAAAGTCCCTTCCCCGGCGAGCATTCCGAGCGCGCGTTACGGATTGGCTTTTTAAGTCTCGGTTTCTCGGCGAAGCGCAAAGTGCAAGCGCGCACACGTCATCTCTTTGCCTTTAAGTATTAGCTCATAGCCCGCTCAAACAAAGAGGAGTTCGCCCCGCAAAATGCCTCGCTTGCCACGCCAAGCCCACGCGCCCAGGGCCAAGCGCCGAGAGCAAAGTGGCAAGCTCCGCCTCACTTCGCTCTTCGCAATGAAATCTTCCGGCGCTCAATCGAATGGGAAACGTCTTGCGGGATTCAAGAGGGTTAGTTTCCTCCTTGGCACTTTGGCTCTCGTCGGCGTTGTGACATTCGTCTACTTCTTCAACGATGCGAGCGCTGCTCCGACAACGCTATATAGCGAAAACTTTGGAACGGGTATTACCTTTCCAACGGGGTGGACTACCAGCGCGTCGGACTGGTCGGTTAGTGCTTCCTCAGCATCGAACATTTACACAGGTGCGTCCGGAGGTTCCAATGTAACGGCCTTAAACAGCACAACTAACGTAAAGACGCTTACATATAGTAATAACCTCTCGACCGTCGGCTATACGGGCATTAGTGTGTTATGGGGGCAAAGATATACCGCCACCTTCACACCGGCGATCGCGTTTCAATGGAGTACAGACGGCACCAACTGGAACACTTCAACCTACACAGATACAGCCAGAGATAGTACGTGGGCATTGGTAAACGGCGGGGTCAGGATCTCACTACCTTCTGGCGCTGAAGGAGCCACGAGTCTTCAGTTCCGCTGGTTGTTCACTGGCAACAGCGGTTCAGGCAATTTCCGAATTGATGACTTTTCGGTGCAGGGAACTCTCGCGCAGTTTCGTAGTGCCACGTCTGGGGACTGGAATTCAAACTCGACATGGGAGGTGTCAGCCGACGGCACAACATGGACTGCTGCAACACAAACCCCAACCTCATTCAACGACGCAATCACAATTCAAAGCGGTCACACCGTCACCGTCACTGCCGTCGTAACGGTGGACCAGGTGACGGTTGATGCTGGCGGGACCCTCGCGCTGGCAGCGACGCTGACAAACTCGGGTGTGATGGCGGCGAACGGAACCTTGCGCATCGATAGCGGCGGTGTGTTCAGCGGCACCGCGCCGACTTATCCCGACGGCACGGGCCTGCTGCAATACAACACGGGCGGCAGCTACGGCCGCGGGGCAGAGTGGACACCCGGGGTCAGCACTATCGGCACCCCCGGGATGCCCAGCAACTGTAAGATCAGCAACAACACGGCGTTTGATCTTCCGAATGGGACGACGAATTCAACCTTCCGTTGCCGGACGCAGCTGACGATCGACAGCGGGTCGAGCTTCAGCATGGGCGCGATGACCCAGCAGTTCACTATCCAGCAGATTCTGAACAATGGCACGATGACGCTCTCGACTGCCTCGGGCGGCGATTTTAAGATCGAGGGTATCTTCCAGAACAACGGGACCTATACGCATAACGGCCGCACGACTACCCTGCAAGGCGGCTCGCAGATCCACGGCGACACGACATTTTTCGACCTGGTCATCAACACGGCGACGAGCGTGCAGCAGTTCGCGACGACCATCTCGATCGAAGGCAGCTTTACGAATAACGGCACGTTCCTCCCTAATTCCAAAACGGTCGCCTTTACCGGCAACAGCAACACGCAGACCATCACCGGCGCTAACTTCTCCACCCTGAAGATTGATCATTCGGGAGCGGGCAGCGTGACCCTCAACTCAGCCGCAACCGTGGACACGGCCCTGACGCTGACAAACGGTAAGCTGGTAACCACCGCTTCCAACCTTTTGACGATTAACAATACCGCGACAAGCGCGGTGTCGGCGGGGTCCGCTACTTCTTACGTCAGCGGCCCACTAGCGCGCGTTCTTCCCGCGAGTCTCGGAACCGGCAGCACATATTCATTCCCGGTAGGCAAGGGAAGCTTCAACCCGTTTGATTTAGTAAACCCGACCACAACTTCCGGCGGCACCATCACCGTAAGAGCGGAAGAGTTCGACGGAAATTCAGGCGGCACGGCAGGAACCGGCATAACGACCCTGAACACTGATCGGTACTGGGAAGCATCGATCACGGCGGGATCAAGCAACTTTACCAACACGAAAGTAAAGCTCACGAATTCTTCAGCGCTGTCTGCCAACAGTCTGATCGGGAAGTCGTCGACCGCAAACGGAACGTACAATTCGATTGGCGGCAACGTGTCCGGGTCTACAGTCACTTCAAACACGATAACTTCATTTAGTTTCTTCGCGATTGGCAGCACGCCACTGAAGTATCGGAGTAAACAAACGGGCGACTGGAACGACTTCAACACTTGGGAAAGTTCAAACGACGGAACAACCTGGGTCGCCGCGGCCAGTACACCCACTTCAGCCGACGACACGATCACGATTCAAAGCCCACACACCGTCACCGTCACGGCCGGCGTCACTGTCGATCAAGTTACGGTTGATTCTGGAGGAACACTCGCGCTCGGAGCGACGCTGACGAACAGCGGCGTGATGGCGGCGAACGGAACCTTGCGCATCGATAGCGGCGGTGTGTTTAGCGGAACCGCGCCCACTTACCCCGACGGTACTGGCCTGCTGCAGTACAACACGGGCGGCAGCTACGGCCGCGGGGCAGAGTGGACACCTGGAGTCAGCACTATCGGCACCCCCGGGATGCCCAGCAACTGTAAGATCAGCAACAACACGGCGTTTGATCTTCCGAATGGGACGACCGGCTCGACCTACCGGTGCCGGACTCAATTGACCATCGACAGCGGGTCGAGTTTCAGCATGGGCGCGATGACCCAGCAGTTCACTATCCAGCAGATTCTGAACAATGGCACGATGACGCTCTCGACTGCCTCGGGCGGCAACTTTAAGATCGAGGGTATCTTCCAGAACAACGGGACCTATACGCATAATGGCCGGACGACTACCTTGCAAGGCGGCTCGCAGATCCACGGCAACACGACATTTTTCGACCTTGTTATCAACTCGGCTACGAGCGTGCAGCAGTTCGCGACGACCATCTCGATTGAAGGGAGCTTTACGAATAACGGCACGTTCATTCCCAACTCAAGAACGGTCGCCTTTACCGGCAACGGCAACACGCAGACGATTAGTGGAACTACCTTTTTCAATCTCGTGATCAATCACACCGGGGCGGGCGGCGTCACTTTGAACTCGGCGACCACGGTGACGAATGTGCTCACGCTGACCAGTGGGATCGTCACCACCACTTCGTCGAACCTGCTGACTCTGACAAACACCGCCAGCGGTGCGATTTCAGGCGGCTCGTCATCCTCATATGTAAACGGGCCTTTGGAGCGCGTGCTGCCGGCGAGTCTGACTCCGGGCTCGACCTATGTCTATCCGGTCGGCAAGGGCGGCTTCAATCCGTTTGAGTTGGTTGATCCGACCACGACTTCCGGCGGCACGATGACGTTGAGGGCGGAAGAGTTTGACGGAGCGACGGGCGGTTCGGCTGGCGCAGGGTTGTCTGCGATCAATTCCGATCGATATTGGACGGCATCAATCACTGACGGCTCGGGAAACTTTACCGACACCAAAGTAAGACTGACTAATTCGTCCGCGTTATCGGCGTCGAATCGCATCGGCAAAGCGCCTAATCCGACTGATACTTTTGTGGCCATCGGCGGAGTTGTCTCAGGCTCGACCATTCTCTCCAGCACCTTCAGCACTTTCAGCTCGTTTGTCATCGGTACGGCATCGGGCAACACAATCAGCGGCACGCTCAACGCCGGCGGCAGCTCATCGGGCAAGACCATTACGCTGTTGAAGAATGGCGTGAGCGCGGGGTCGAATGTTACCGGTGGCGGTGGCTCATATTCGATCACAGGCGTCAGCTACAGCAGCGGTGACATTCTCACGGTCTTTGTCGATAACGACGCGAGCGTGAAAGGCGCGACGGTAACGCGCGGCAGCAGCGGCGATCTCTCGGGCCTGGACATCACTCAGAACACCCTCATCGTCGGTCATGAAGACGCGGGGCCAATTACGAATGCCAACCTGGCGACTGGCAATAATGCCGATTCCGATCTCACCGCGGTCTACTCAGTTTCCGGCAGCAATTTGACGATTGGCTCCAGCATGACCCTGGCGGTTGCCTCGGGCAAGACGTTCACGCCGGGCGGCGATGTGACGACGACCAATCTATCAAATGCGGGAACTCTCAACGCGGGATCCGGAACCATAAGTATTAGCGGGACGTTTACTAACAGCGGCACTTTCAACGCCGACACGAGCACGGTTGACTACAACGGCAGTGGCGTTCAAATAGTCATCGCGCTGCAATACTACAACCTGACAGTCAGCAACAATCGCAGCGGCGCGAGTGTTACGTTTGCTCCGGGTGGCACCGTAGCCATCGCTCATTTCTTTAACGCCACGGCGACCAATGTCATCTACGACGTAGACAACAACACGATCGAATTCAACGGCACTGATACGAACACAATCCTCGGCACGCAGTTCCTGACTTACTACAATCTGAAGAGTAACCGGCCGGGCACGGTCATTGGAGGACCGGGGCTCGTCGTAAACGGCACGCTTCAGGTCGCGCAAGCCACTTTTACGACAGCCGGGCCCGGCACGAGCGATCTCAGCAACGTGCAGATCGACAGTGGCGCGACACTTTCACTTTCAGCCGACATTACGGTAAGCGGCAATTGGACCAACGATGGCACCTTCACCCATGGCGGTTTCAGGGTGACGTTTGACGGTTCGGGCTTGCAGACAATTACCACGGGCGGAAACGGAGCAACAAAGGCGTTTGGATTGGTGACCATCAACAAGAGCGGCGGCAGCACGGCGGTGCTCGCCGGTGATTTCAAAGACACCACGCTAACGATAACCGCCGGCGTCTTCGATCAAGGCGCGTCGTTCAATCTCACCAGCGGCGCGGTCACGGTGGGCGCGGGGACGACCTGGACAAATTTAGGGACAGGCGAGGTTTTCTTATTTGGGAACGTCTCTAACAGCGGCACGATTAATCTCAACGCCGGCGGCGCGGTCTGCGATCCGTCCTCGGGTGATGACATTCAGGTTCGTTCCGTCCTCGACGCTAATGGAGTCCTGGTAACCACGCAGCGCAGCTGGTCAGGCACGGGTAACTTCATTATGAAGGACCTGGACGTGCGCGATCAGACCAGCACTACAGGGATCCGCGTCGAAGGTGGAACTGATTCCGGCAATAACGGGCTGCTGTGGATCTTTACTGCTTGTGGCACCGGCGGGACGATTTACACGTGGAAGCAAACTGTTAATACCGACTATCAAGTCGGAGCCAACTGGGATCCGGTGCGAACTGCCGATCCGGCCGGCAACGATGTTCTGGTGGTCGATTACGCCAGCACACCGGCGGCGACACTCACGAACGTGGCCAACGAAACCATCGCGCGCTTTCGCGTTATCAACGACGCTGTCGCCACGCTCAGCTCGACCGGAACGAACACGCTGACAATCAAGGGTGACGGCACTGCCGTAACTGATTTGGATGTGGCCGGGGCCGGATCAACGCTGGTCTTATCTGGATCGAGTCAGCTCACTATGCAGCTTGGCGCTGGCGCGACGGGCAACATCGGCTATCTGCTGCAATTCGACGGCAGCGGCGGTAGCCGGCTAATCGCCACCGACCCGAACGCAGTGACTTTCCCGACCGGGTCATTCGGCACGACGTTGCCGACTTACAGCGCGACTGCGAATCCTTTCGGCACAAACCTGGCGGGAGCGGGAGCCGGTTCGATCGTCTTCCAGGACGGTTCAATCTACACGCACAACGCAGGCGCGAGTCCCTTCGGCGTGGCAACTGACGCGCAGATCGTGAATTTCCAACCCCTTAGCACCGCGCGCTGGTACGTCGCGTCAGGCTTCCAGGCCAACAATCGCACGTACGGCACGCTCGTAATCGGCGACGGCACAACGACGCTTTCGTTGAGCGATACCGGCAGTGGTGACTTCACTTTCTATGGTCTGACGATTAATAACCCGTCGAGCAGCTCGCTTCCGCCGCCATTGACCTACAACGGCACGGGGTCAAGCACGGTTTACATTCGGGGTAACATCGAAAGTAACGGCGGCAGCGGCGATATTCAGGACATTAACCTCAAGGGCGGAACCGGCGGTGTCGTAATTGACGCCAGCGGCGGCGGCATCAGCTTCACTGACAACAACGGGCAGTCGCGCGGGATCGAGTTCGATAGCGATGCGCGCGTGGCGAGCAACACTACGCTCACTCTCAACCGCAAGCTTTTTATGGGGACGCCACTTAGCCCGCCGGTTTATGTTTTGAGCGTGCCCGTCGACGCGACCCTCAATGACAGCTCAACAGGTTATGTCATCGGCAAGCTGTTGAAGAATTTCGACAGCGGACACACTTCGCAGACATTCCGGGTTGGCGATGTGGTGAAGTACTCGCCCATCGTCGTGAGCAGTGCGAGTGGTACGGGCACGCTCACGATCAACGCGCGCACTCCGAAGCACCCGAGCATTAGCGGCACGAACGCGCTCGCCCGCTACTGGCAGATTGCCAATGTGGGATTAAGTTCCGCCAATCTCGCGTTCCACTATCCTGACTCGGACATCGCCGGCACGGAAGGGGATTACAAGTTCCTCCGTTATGAGAGCGGGACGTTCACCCAATACGACGTCAACTCGCTCGACACGACTAACGCGAACGATCACATCGCGACGCTGAACGGCGTGACGCAGTTCAGCGACTGGACGCTGGCCGAGCCGAGCGCAGTTCCCAGGATCGATGTTCCGGAAGACTATTTCGATAGCGAGGACAACAGCGGCCAGCACAATTTCAGTTTCCTGGTCTCGCGATCAATTTCCAGCACTCAGACAATTGCTTTCCATTACGCGACGAGTGACGGCGGCGGCACGGGCACTGCTGCCACCGGAGGCGCGAGTTGCACGGCAGGTGTCGATTACATTTCGACTTCGGGCGACTTCACGATTAATCCGAGCGACACGGGACCGTTCCTTATTAATGTGCCTGTGTGCGGCGATAAGACGGTCGAGCCGGACGAGCAATTCACGCTGACGCTCACGAACCTGACGAACGCGATCTTTGGCCAGTCATCAACTCTGGCAACGATCACGAATGACGATAACGCGCCGGTCGCCGACGCCGTCAGTGATTCCACCTCGTTCAATACGCTCAAGACTCTGACGTTGTCGGCCATAGATGCGGGTGGCGATGCGCTGACGTTCAGCATTGTCGACAATCCGGCTCACGGCACGCTGTCCAACTTTGGCGCGCCCAGTTGTTTAAGCGGCAATTGTACTGAGACGGTCGATTACACGCCGACGACTGGTTATTACGGCCCCGACAGCTTCACCTACAAAGCGAACGACGGCGCGAACGACAGCAACACGGCGACAGTTTCGTTGACCGTGGCGCCGCCGCTGAGCCTGATAGTCAACAAGACGGACGATACTAACGACGGCGTTTGCGATAGCGATTGCAGTCTCCGCGAAGCGATTGCGGCCGCGAACCTCGCTGCAGACACAAATACCATCACCTTCGATATTCCAGTCGCGACTGATGCGGGCTGCAACGCCGGTGTGGGACCGTGCACGATTACACTTACATCTGGAAATGAAATTCAGATTTTGACCAACGTGAACGTCACCGGCCCCGGCGCCAAGCAGGTCATTGTCGACGGCGGATCCGGAACGAACCGAATCCTTTACATTGGTCCGTACGCCGTAACGATTAGCGGCCTGACGATTCAGAACGGCCATGGCGGCGGTGGCGGAACCAGCGGAATCGGCGGTGCAATCTACCTGGATGGGAATGTGAGCGGCGGCGGCTCGCTGACGCTTGATTCTGTTTCGATCCAGAACAACACAGCGGCATCTTCCGCAGGCGGTGTTTACTTCGGGCTCGGCGCAACGCAACGAATTATTAATTCAACAATCAGCGGCAACTCGAGTTTGCAGTGTGGCGGGTTCTTCAAGTCGAGCAGTGATCACCTCTACCTGGCGAACAGCACCGTCTCGAATAATTCAGCCAGCAATAGCGGGCTGGCGGGAGGCGGGTTCTGCGATTACGGATCGGGCATGGTCGTGCGCAATGCGACCATTACGAACAATCATGCCGATAACGGTGGCTGGGGCGGCGGCATTTTGCGGAATGGCTCGACCTTGGACATCGGCAATACGATTGTGGCCGCTAATACGGTCAGCGGAGGAGGAGCGATTGGACCGGACTTCTTCGGCAGTGGCTCGATTACTTCGGTAGGCTACAACTTGATCGGAGATAACTCGCAAGTCGATTCTACTTTCCCGACCGGAACGCCGAACGGCAACAACGACTGGGTAGGAGATTCGAGTACACCTCTCAATCCGCAGTTAGCTAGCCTGGCAGACAATGGCGGACCGACACTGACGCATGCGCTGAACTCAAACAGCGTGGCGATCGATCATGGCAGTAACGCGCTGGCGGTCGATCCTTTCGATAGCAGCACACTTTCATTCGATCAGCGTGGCACGGGATTCCCGCGACAGCGTGACGGAAACGGCGACAGCACGGTAACGGCAGATATCGGCGCCTTTGAGAGAGAAGAGTGCGTAACTCCCGCAACACCGACGGCGAGCAACGGCGGACCATACTGCGAAGGTGCAACGATCGCGCTCTCCACGCCCACGGTTGCGGGGGCGACTTATGATTGGTCTGGCCCGGGCGGCTTCACCTCTTCCGATCAGAATCCGACGCGCGCGAATGCCACACTTGCGGACGCGGGAACTTACTCGGTAACTGTAACGGTCAGCGGCTGCACTTCGGCTGCGGGAACTACAAACGTGGTCGTTAACGCAACGCCGGCAACACCGACAGCGAGCAACGGCGGACCATACTGCGAAGGTGCAACGATCGCGCTCTCAACGCCCACGGTTGCGGGGGCGACTTATGATTGGTCTGGCCCGGGCGGCTTCACCTCTTCCGATCAGAATCCGACGCGCGCGAATGCCACACTCGCCGATGCGGGGACGTATTCGGTAACTGTAACGGTGAATGGCTGCACTTCGGCTGCGGGAACTACAAACGTGGTCGTTAACGCAACGCCGGCGACGCCGACAGCGAGCAACGGCGGACCATACTGCGAAGGTGCAACGATCGCGCTCTCAACGCCCACGGTTGCCGGGGCGACGTATGCATGGACTGGTCCGAATGGATTTACCTCGGCCGATCAGAACCCAACTATTCCTAGCTCGACCAACGCGAATGCCGGGACTTACTCCGTTACGGTCACTGTCAATGGATGCACATCGGCAGCAGGTTCGACGAACGTCGTGGTTAACCCAATACCGGCAACGCCGACAGCGAGCAATGGTGGCCCTTATTGCGAAGGTGCAACGATTGCGCTCTCCACGCCCACGGTTGCCGGGGCGACGTATGCATGGACTGGTCCGAATGGATTTACCTCGGCCGATCAGAACCCAACTATTCCTAGCTCGACCAACGCGAATGCCGGCACTTACTCCGTTACGGTCACTGTCAATGGATGCACATCGGCAGCAGGTTCGACGAACGTCGTGGTTAACCCAATACCGGCGACGCCGACAGCGAGCAACGGCGGACCATACTGCGAAGGTGCAACGATCGCGCTCTCAACGCCCACGGTTGCGGGGGCGACTTATGCATGGACCGGCCCGAACGCCTTTACTTCGACGGATCAGAATCCGACGCGGGCGAATGCTGCGCTTGCGGACGCTGGGACTTACTCAGTAATCGTAACGGTCAACGGCTGCCCGTCGGCTGCCGGAACTACAAACGTGGTCGTTAACGCAACGCCGGCGACGCCGACAGCGAGCAACGGTGGTCCATATTGCGAAGGCGCGACGATTCAGGTCTCAACGCCGACGGTTGCCGGGGCGACTTATGCATGGACTGGCCCGAATGGATTTACCTCGGCGTTACAGAATCCGACGCGCACCAACGCCACGACCGCCTATGCAGGCAGTTACTCAGTAACCGTAACGGTCAACGGCTGCCCGTCGGCTGCCGGAACGACAAACGTGATCGTTAACCCAACGCCGGCCACACCAACGGCCACCAACACTGGTCCGTACTGCGAAGGCGCGACGATCCAGCTCAACACGCCCACGGTTGCCGGGGCGACTTATTCCTGGACTGGCCCGAATGGATTTACCTCGGCGTTACAGAATCCGACGCGGGCGAATGCTGCGCTTGCGGACGCTGGCACTTACTCAATAACTGTAACGGTCAACGGCTGCCCGTCGGCCGCGGGATCGACAAGCGTAGTGGTCAACGCTATTCCGGCAACACCGACGGCTTCAAACACTGGGCCGTATGTGACGGGACAAACGATTCAATTGTCGACGCCGGCCGTCGGCGGTGCGACCTATTCATGGACTGGTCCGAACAGTTTCACCTCGTCAGCCCAGAATCCAACGCGGACCAATGCCACTGCCGCCGATGCAGGTTCTTACTCAGTCACGGTGACAGTCAATGGCTGTACATCGGCCGTGGGAACTACGAATGTTGCGGTCGGAAATTGTCCGGGTAGCTTCACAGTTAACAGCAACGGTGATGCCGTCGATGCTACTCCGGGCGACGGCCTGTGCGCGACGGCGGGTGCAGTCTGCACTTTGCGTGCGGCCGTCGAAGAAGCAAACGCGATCACGACGTGCGGCACAATTGATATCAACTTCAGCGCGACGGCCTTCGCCGCCGCGGGCAGTCCGTACACGATTACGCTTGCGAGCGAGTTGTTTATTGACAGTGACGTGACTATTACCGGGCCGGCGGCCAGCCGCGTGACCCTCAGCGGCAATAACATCACCCGGGTGTTCAGTGTCAACACCGGCCGAACGGTAGCCATCTCGAACTTGACGATCAGGAACGGGAAAGCGACTTCCGGCGGTGGCGGCGGCCTCTTCAACCTCGGCAATCTGACCATTAGTAACAGCACCTTCACAGGCAATAAAGCGGTAGGCGGGACCGGTGAAGGCGGCGCTATCGATAGCGAGGGCGGCACGTTGACCATAGTGAACTCAACCATCAGCGGCAACACCGCTGAAACAGATGGCGGCGGGCTGTTGAACTGCGGCGATTCGACGGCCTCGCTAACAAACGTCACCATTACTGGTAACCGTGTCGATCCTAACGATACGACGTCGGGCGCGGGCGGCGGTATCGGTCAAGTGAGCAGCAATTCCATAACCCTGAAAAACACGATTGTCGCGGGTAACTTCAAGGGGTCCGGCTCAACTGCCGACGATATCTTCGTTGCCCCCGGCAGCACGCTCGACACCGCCAACAGCAAGAATAACCTGATAGGCAACGCCGCGACTTCGGGTGGTATTATCCACAACAATCTGGGCAACAAGGTTGGCAACGCCGGCGCCGGCACGATTAGCATCGGTACCGTGCTTGACACGACGCTGGCCAGTAACGGCGGCCCGACACAGACGCATCTCTTAAAGCCCGGCAGCCCCGCCATCAATGCGGGCAACAACACGGCGGCCACGGGCCTGACTACAGATCAGCGCGGCACGGGCTTCGCACGTGTCGTTCACGCTACGGTAGACATCGGCGCCTTCGAGGTGCAAGCCGGAGTACCAGACCACTTGAGCTTCAGCGTGCAACCTTCGAATGCCAATGCGGGCACTGTCATTGCACCTGCGGTGAAGGTACAAATACTCGATGCCGGAAATAATCTGACGACCTCAGCCGCAAACGTCACGCTCGCCATCGGTACGAATCCGAGCGTGGGAACACTCAGCGGCACAACCACGGTCGCCGCCGTTAGCGGCACGGCGACGTTCAGCACCTTGTCGATTAATAAATCAGGGAATGGCTACACGCTGACGGCCAGCAGCGCGGGCCTGGTCGGCAAGACTTCTAATGCCTTCAACATTGCGAAGGCCGCCACCACGACGACCGTGACTTCTTCTGTCAATCCGTCTGGTTTTGGACAGGTTGTGACCTTCACAGCCACGGTGACATCGGGCGCAGGCACGCCCACAGGCACAGTACAATTTAAGGATGGCGGCACTGATTTGGGCTCGCCGCAGAATTTGAGTGTGGCCGGAGTAGCCACCTTCCCGACTTCGTCGCTGGCTGTCGGCACACATATTATCACCGCCCGTTACAACGCCGACGCCAACTTTGCGGTCAGCACCGGAACGCTTTCGGGCGGACAGTTGGTGGGCTCAATAATCAATTTCAATTCAAACAACTATACCGCGAGTGAAAACGTTGGCTTTGTAAGCATCACCGTAAATCGTAGTGGCGATACCTCAGCCGCAGTAAGCGTGGATTACGCCACCAGTGATGATAGCGACGCAAACCCACTGGTGCCATGCGCGCCAACGAACCCGCCTACGGCCATGGCTTCATCGCGATGCGATTTCACCACCGCCATTGGCACCCTAAAATTCGCGGCAGGCGAGACGAGCAAGAACCTGATAGTCCTCATCAATCAGGACTCTTATGTCGAAGGTCCTGAAGGCTTCCCCATCAGCTTATCCAATTTGACTGGTGCGGCCGTTTTCGGGACGCCCTCAACGGCAACCATAACGATCAATAACATGCCGCCGACCGCACAAGGGAACGCGATAGATGATACGGACAACTTTGTGCGTCAGCATTATCATGACTTCTTAAATCGCGAACCGGATGCGGCAGGCCTGGCTTTTTGGACGGACAACATCAATAAGTGTAACGATCCGGCTCGGCGTCCGGCGGAAATGACGGTGACGCAATGCCTCGAGGTGCAACGCATAAACACCTCAGCGTCGTTCTTCTTTTCCATCGAGTTCCAGGACACGGGCTATCTGGTTGAGCGCCTCTACAAAGCAGCATATGGCGATATCGACAGAGACTCGACAATCGGCAGCCGGCACCAGCTGCAGGTTCCAGTGGTTCGCATGCTGGAGTTTCTGGCCGACAGCCAACAGATTTCAAAAGGCGTAGTTGTGCTTCAACCTGGATGGGATACGGTGTTGGAGAACAACAAGAATTCGTTCGTTGGCGACTTTGTCAAACGGCCGAGCTTCGCTTCCGTCTATCAGACTACAATGACGCCGCAGGAGTTTGTCGAGAAATTATTTGCGAACGTTGGAGTAACGCCCTCGATCGCCGAGCACGACGCAGCCATTAACGAATTTGGCGCGGCGTTAACCACCGCGGATTTGACAGCGCGCGGCCGCGCTTTGCGACGCGTCGCGGAAAATCCAACCTTTGTGCAAAAGGAGTTCAACCGCGCGTTCGTGCTAATGGAGTACTTTGGTTATCTGCGGCGCAATCCGGACAGTCTTCAGGACTCTGATCATAGCGGTTATGATTTCTGGCTGACCAAGCTGAATCAGGCTAACGGCAACTTTATCGATGCTGAAATGGTTAAGGCCTTCCTCTCCTCGATTGAGTACCGACAACGGTTTGGGAACTAAACGCGGATCCCCTTTATTCCCGCGACGGGTTTGATCGCCGATTACCTGCCAACGCCACACGAGCCGCTGCCGCGTTAAAGCGAGTCAGAGCCCACAGCAGTTCGATCCTTAACGCAAATCTGATAATCTAGCCGCGCTCAAAAATATGCGCTCGCGAAATAGTCTCTATCGGGTTCTCGGTTGGCTGTCTCTGGTGGCGGCTCTCGCCGTCAGCGCGCGGGCCCAGTCAACTGATCAAGCTCTTCCCACGCCCGTACTTTCGAACGAGATCACCGGTAAGATTAATCCGCTCGACCTTGGTGATCCGAGGTTGACCCGCCACTTTTATGCGTTTGAAGGGACGCCCGGCGATCTTTTGATCACCCTGGAGAGTAACAACCTGAACGGCGATGTCGACGTCTTTACCGCGGTCACCTTTCGTCCGCTCATGAAGACAACGATGTACGCGAATGTGCAATCGCAGGAGATTACCAAAGGCCTCTATTTGCGCGCGCACCAGATTCTCATTCTGCGGCTGGAGGCGCGTTCGCCGAGTGATGAACCGGGAACTTACCGCATTCGTTTTGGCGGAACGTTCGCCAAATTCAGCGGCGGTATTCCCGTCGCGGAACCAGCAGAAGTTGCCGAGAGTGAAACCGAGAGATCGAGTGCGAATCGCTTGTCTTCGGTAGGCGCAACGATCCCGCGCCCCGTAGAAGAAAAGGTCGAAACAGCGGAAACCAAACCGCCGGAAAAGACGGCAGAAGAAACCAAAGCGGCCAAGCCGGAAACGACCGGGAAGCGACCGGCTACTTCCCGGCGTACAACCTCGCGCAATCCGCGCCGTACGACGCGCCCGGCGACAAGGCCTGCAGCCAGGAAAGAAACTGCCGACACCGCGAAAACTGAGACGAAAGAAGGGGAAGAGAAGCCGTCTGAGAGTGCCAAGCCGTCTGAGACTGCCGAAAAAGATAAGCCCCAGGAGATTGCGCCGCAACCAGCCGGCGCGCGGCTCGTGATTGAAGAGAAAGATGGCACGCGCATCGATCGGCCGATGTCCTCAGTGCGTCGCGTGACCATCGACGGCAGCGCGATTGTGATCTTTCTGAAGAACGGTCGGATCGAACGGATTCCAATGTCGGAAGTGAACAGGATGGCGATCGAGCCGCAGTGAATTCCGGGACGGATGACAAGCAACTAACCGTGCATAGTGCTCCGTTAGTGTGTTGCTGGAGATAATAGTGTTGCCAAATGTTCAAGGAACGACCGCCATACCGTCGCGATCGTTTAGCTCCGTAGGAGCCGGATGTTTATAGCAACAAGCTGCTCCAACAACCCTGGCTCCGTAGGAGCGAAATGTGACTCACTCGATAATATTTCGCTCCTACGGAGCTTACACAATCATAGTGAGGCCATTGGACTATAAATATTTCGTCCCTACGGGACTAAGGCCGTTGTTCTCAAGCTGTTTTGTTATTAGGCACAACAGCAACACACTAACAGAGCACAACCTAACCCTGGGTCAGCGTCCACTTATCGCGATCAATCCCGTACAAGAGAACCTGTCTCCCCAGCAGCTCGGTCTGGCTTTCAACAGTCTCGCCCAAGCGTTCAGCTACCTTTATTGAATTGATGTTGGCGGGAGCAATGCAACTGATCACGTGGTCACGATCCAGCTCAGTGAATGCGAACCTGAGTGCCCGTCGCGCGCCCTCGGTCGCATAACCTTTACCCCAACTCTCGCGCGCGAGCGTCCAACCCAACTCAAAGCCCGGCCAACCGGCCGGATACATGAGGCCGATCCTGCCAATCAATTTGCCGGTGCTTTTCTCCTCGACCGCCCAGACACCGTAGCCGCGAAAATACCAGTGGCCGATGTAAGCGGCCATGCTCTTCCACGCCTCGATTTCGGTTTGCGGTTGGCCGGTAAGAAATTTCATCACTTCGGGATCCTGGGCCATCGCCAGGTAAGCCGGAAAATCGTCTTCCCGAAACCACCGCAGCAGTAGGCGCTCGGTTTCCAGTCTGACCTCGTTCAGATGCATGCGCGAGATTGTTACTTGGAATAGCGGCGGACGGCAAGGGCAATTGGCAATCCGATACCGAACATGTGAATCAGTAAGTTCGGAATCAGGACCACCCAGGGAGAGGACCACGGCAAAGTCGTCGAGTGAATTGCCGAATAGCGCATGACGATCCCATACATAACGAGGTACACACACACGCCGTAGAGGATGCCACACACAATCGCCTGAGTGACCATGAATCGGAGAACACGACTCGCAAGGAAATAGATCGAGGCGGCGGTTAGCGCAATCAGAAAATGAAAGAAGAGGCCGAGGGCCGCCGTCTTCAGGCCACCTTGAAAGGCATTCTGACCCAGGGCGCCGCGGGCGACCGACTGAAAAATTCTGATTGGACTTACGTGGTTGCGCAATCCGAAAAAGATGCAGGCATAGGTGATGTCGAGCGTGCCGGCGATCAGACCGCCGATGAGAATAGCTTTGGCCGGACTTCGTTTCCTCACGGGACTGCGGGGACTAGGCTACTGAGTCTTTCCGGATTTTAGCTGCGCCAGCTTCTCTCGAAACTGCGGCAGGTCCTGGTTTGAAGGATCAATTTTCGCCAGCTTGTTGATCTGTTCCTCAGCGCCCTTGGCGTCGCCTTTGGCCAGCAGCGCGGCGCACAAGCCATCCACCGACGGCATGTCATCAGGTTTGATTGCCAACGCCGCCCGGTACCATTTTTCGGATGCCTCGTAATGGGCCGCATCCAGGTTCGCCACGCCCAGCATCGCCAGCGTGTCAAAGTCCTTTGGCTTGATCTTGTTGGCTGCCAGCAGATATTCGATCGCCGGGTCATAACGCCCAATCTGATAATAAAGTTTGGCCGCGGCGATTTGGGCTTCAAAATCGTTGGGGTTCTCGCGGGCCTGCTTGATCGCATTTTGGACCCCCGCAAGCATTTGATCGCCGCCGCCCTGGGCATTTTGATCTCCGGCAATAGGCGGATGGTCAGGAGGAAGATTTTGCGAAGTCTGCGTCGTCGTCGTACCTGCCCGCTGTGCAGCTTCACGCTGCGAAATGTTGCTGGCAAGCAGAAAGCCGCCGATGAAACCAAGCAGAATTCCAATGATAGCGAATAAGAGGTTGTCTCTGGTCATTCGTCTTAAGGGAAAGGTCTATGGACTGACGGGTTTGAGCAAGCTGCGGAGCTGCTCGCGCAATTCAGGGTTTTCGGTGTGGCCGTGACGCGTGATCGCGTGGTTTACGGCGGCGTCCAGCACCTCTTCTTCGGTGCCTTCGATTCGCAATGTGCAACCGCTATCGCTGGGATATTCGCGACAGTCGATCGATTTTCGTTCTGACATAGATAACCTCTTTTGGAGTGTGCCGGCTCGACGGCGCTTTAGAAGCGTGAGTGTCAGAACCCCGAGCGATAGCGAGGGGATCAACCACGCACCGCCGTAATTCTTGATCCGGTCGCTATCGCTCCCGGTTCTGACATGAAAAAGCGGCGTCAAGCCGCCGCACTCCAAACTCTATCGTGATCCTTTGCCGCCCGCCAACTCTTTAGCTTTGGTAATTTGGCTGGTAACGGTTTGCAGTTCCTGCGAGCCCGCGGGCAGCAACTTCAACAGCTTCTGCCAATAATCAATGGCCTTCTGGTAGTCGCCGGCCTGATACGCCGCTGTGCCGGCGAGATCAAGCGACTTCAAATGTTTGGGATCGATTTGCAGGGCTCGATTCAGGGCTTCAGTCGGTTTGCCGGCCAGGCTCTGATTGTTTGCCAGCGCCAGTGCTTCCGCATAGTCTGCCCAGGCATCTGCGTCTTTAGCGTTAAGCGCGGTCACCTTTTCATAAGCTGACGCAGCCTCGGCGAACTGACCCTGCATCATGTAGCTCCGCGCCAGCATCGTCCAACCTTGCGCGTCATTCGGATTCTGTTTAAGGCGCTCGGCAAGCTTGGCGATGTTCGCGGATATCTGTTGCGGCGACATGCCGCCGGTTTCATTTTGCGCCGTGGCCGGAGTGGAAACCGTGGCCGGCGCCGTCGCTGGTTCAATGCCTTTCGGCGTCCCCACAACAAAATACAGCGCGATGGCGGCGACGGGAATGAAAGCCGTTACCGCGTACGCAAATTTGTTCGTCGTGGAAGTTCTGACCGCGGTTAGCTCCGGCTTGGCGCCGACGTCTTCAAGCAGGCGACGCTCGAGCTCTGCTTTCTCTTCCTCGAATTGCTGTGCGCCGATCAGTCCCGCCTTGAAATCGGCGTCAAGTTCGCGGAACTGGTCCTTGTAAATCAGAATGTTGGCTTCACGTCGCGCCATTTCTTCATCGTCCCCGGATTTTTGCAGCAGCGCCGGCAACACAAACCAGAGCGCGAGCAGAATAAACAGGGCGGCAATTATCCAAAAAGTTACCATCAGTTTGTACCGCAAGCTCTCAGCTTGCGTTCGCTTTCTCTCAAAATCTTCGCAAGCTGGGCAGCTTGCTTTACACGCCTCGGAGAATTTCTTCGGCCTGCTTTTTCTCAGCCACGGTCAGCGGTTCTTCGTGAATCATCGCGCGACGTTGTTTCAGGAAACGAAACAGAACAATGGTTCCGCCGATTAGCAGCACAAACGGGCCGAACCAGAGCAGGTAAGTAGTCGACTTTACCGGCGGGTTATATAGAACAAAGTCGCCGTAACGCGCCGTCAAGTAATCAATGATCTCTTTGTCACTCTTGCCGGCCTTCATCTGTTCGCGTACTTGTTTGCGCAAATCTTCGGCCAACTCAGCGCGCGAATCTGCCAGCGTCTCGTTCTGGCAAACCAGGCATCGCAACTGCTCAGTCAGCGCCCTCATCCGCTTTTCGATCTGCGGATCTTCGTTAGGTTGAGCGTCTTTGGCGAGGGAGGCCAATGAAAAGAACGCGAAAGACATTGCCACCAAAGCCAGGCAGGCTATGCGACCTGCGAGACGCGACCGCCCTCGGCGCCTCTGTGGTCCTTTGTGTCTCTGTGGTGAAATGCGTCGCAAAAGATTCCACCACAGAGGCACAGAGGTGTCACAGAGACTCAGAGACATGAGACTAGACTTAGATTTCATTGCTTCAATTGCCTGGCCATCGGCAACATTTTGTTATTCCAGACTTCGCGGGTAATCGGCCCAATTTGCTTAAAGCGAATCACGCCGTTCTTGTCGATTAAATAACTTTCCGGCGCGCCGTACACGCCGTAATCGATCGAGGTCCGCCCTTCCACGTCGAATGCTACCAGCGCGTATGGATTTCCGAGTTCATCCAACCACTGCTTGGCGGCTTCGCGATCGTCCTTGTAATCGACGCCATAGATCGGAAGCTCTCCGCTTTTCGAGAACTCAACCAACAGCGGGTGCTCCTCGCGACAAGCAACGCACCAGGTTCCCCAGAAGTTCAGCACCCAGACTTTGCCGCGCATGCCGTCTGCAGAGAATGTCTTTGCCGGTTCGTGGAGCTGTGGCAATTGGAAGGCAGGCGCTGGTTTGTTGATGAGCGGGGAAGGGACTTCACGTGGGTCGCGATGCAGGCCGATCAGCAGGAAAGCAACCAGCCCAATGAACAGAATGAGCGGGACTAGTAAATACTTGTTCATGAGTTATTCGACTGCGGACGACGCCGCCGTGGTGGCCACCTTTACTACCGGTGGGTTTTTCCGCCACCTGTTTGGCTTGCTTCCTGGCCAGCGCATAACGCCGGTCAGTTACCGCAAAGCCACCGCCGATGGCCATCAGTAATGCGCCGCCCCAAATCCAATTCACCAGCGGCTTGTGATAGACGCGCACGGTCCACGCCCCGCCCTCAACTTCATCGCCGAGCGATAGGTAGAGGTCGCGGAAGATGCTGCGATCGATCGCGGTTTCTGAAGTCACGTTTTGCGCGGCCGTGAACGAGCGCTTCTCAGGATGCATGATCGCGAAAGGCGCAGAACCCGTTTTCGACACTTCAATGTCCGCGCGCACGGCTTGATAATTCGGACCCTGAATCTGCGCCAGGTTCTTCAACTGAAATTCGTAACCCCCAACCTTCACCGTGTCGCCGATGTTCATCTTCACGTCGCGCTCGCTTTGATAACTGGTGACTACCGTCACGCCGGCGATGAACACCGCCACGCCGATGTGCGCCAGATTCATGCCGTAAAAAGCCCGCGATGGAGCAGCGATGCGAGCAAAGATATTCGGCGCGCCGGATTGGCTGCGGATTCGGCTGCAAGATATTTTGCAGCGACGTCGCGACAATCCAAACGGCCAGCAGCAGTCCCAGACTCGCGCGCCATTGCCAGCCGCCGATTACGAAAGGCAGCAACACCGCAGTGATCAGGCTAAGCGCAAATGCCCATTTCAGGCGCACCGCCAGCTCGGGAATCTTCGCCTGTTTCCAGCGGGCAATCGGCCCCACGCCGATCAGAAACATGGCCGGCGCCATCAACGGCACGAACACTGTGTTGAAGTAAGGCGGGCCGACCGAAAGTTTGCCGAGATTCAAGCGCGTCAACGAACAGTGGATACAACGTGCCCAGCAGAACCGATCCGGCCGCCACAATCAGCAGGACGTTATTGGTCAGCAGCAGCGATTCACGCGAAAGCATTTCGAACTTCGATCCGAGTCCGACTTGCTTGGCGCGCCAGGCGTACAGCGCGAGCGAGCCGCCGATTACCACGGTCAGAAATGCGAGAATGAAGATTCCGCGCTTCGGATCGGTCGCGAAGGCATGCACCGAAGTCAGCACCCCGGAACGAACCAGGAACGTTCCCAGCAGACTCAGCGAGAACGCCGCGATCGCCAGCAGCACCGTCCAGCTCTTAAAGCCGCCGCGCTTCTCAGTCACCGCCAGCGAGTGAATCAAGCGCCGTGCCAACCAGCCAGGGCATGAACGAAGCGTTCTCAACCGGATCCCAAAACCACCAGCCGCCCCAGCCCAGTTCGTAATACGCCCAGAAACTTCCCAGCGCGATGCCGCAGGTCAGGAACATCCAGGCCACCGTCGTCCACGGCCGGGACCAGCGCGCCCAGGTCGCATCCAGCCGCCCGCCAATCAACGCCGAAATCGCAAAGGCAAAGGCGACGCAGAATCCGACGTAACCCATGTAAAGCATCGGCGGGTGAGCGACCATCGCCGGGTCCTGCAGCAGGGGATTCAGATCGCGGCCATCCGGCGGTACCGGAAAGAGACGCTGAAACGGATTTGATGTCAGCAGCATGAACAGCAGAAATCCGGTGCTGATCATGGCCATCACCGACAGCACGCGGGCGACCATTTCGCTCGGCAGATGATTGCTGAACAGAGTTACCGCGACCATCCAGATCGTCAACATGAAAGTCCACAGCAGGAGCGAGCCTTCGTGCGAACCCCAGGTCGCGGCCAGACGATATTGCAGCGGCAGTTGCGAATTCGAATTCGTCGCGACGTTCAGAACCGAGAAATCGTTGCTGATGAATGAATAGCCCAGGCAGCGAGATCGCGATCAGCACAAAGATGAATTGCGCCTGCGCCGTCGGCCGGGCCATGGCCACCAGCTGCGGAATGCCTTTAGCCGCGCCGATAATCGGCAGCGTCGCCTGCGTCGACCGCCAGCATCAACGCCAGAATTAGTGCGAATTGTCCGATTTCAGGAATCATTTTTCGGATCGACTTATCGATGAGAGTTTTGGCGGCCTTCGCCTTTGTCGATACGCCGCGCCCGCTTCCGGCGGCATGTAGTTCTCATCGTGCTTGGCCATGATCTTGATCGGCATAGAAAACGCCGTCCGGACCCAACCTGTCCTTCGGCCACACAGCCGCGCCCTTCTTTGAAGAGGTCGGGCGTAATTCCTTTGTACACGACCGGAATGTTGTTCGCCGTGTCGGTGATGGAAAACTGCATCGTCAAACCGTCGGTGTCGCGCTTGAAGCTGCCGTTCCTCAACCAGACCACCAATGCGAATGGTCTTGCCTGGCCGGCGCTTGTTTGGCGGCTACTTCAGTTGGGACTTAAAAAGAAACGAGACGTTCGTCTTAAGTGCGCTGAGTACCAGCAGTGGCAGTCAGGCCCAGAGCGGCCAGGCTGCAAACGATAAAGATAATTCTCTTATGACGTTTTTTCATTGAATTCCCTGAAATGAAGTCTTGAGTGAAGAGTCACTACTAAAGTTTTCTGGCGGCGCGCGGCGAGCGAGATTTCGTTTCCGCATCAAAAGCATCAGCACCTCGCCGCCGAGCAGCAGAAAACTAATTCCGTAGGAACCCCAAACAAAGAATGCGTATTTCGACTCGGTCATACCTTTACGCCGACGACTTCTGCCAGCCATGGCGCCTCCTGTTCTCTTTCGCGAATTATGTAACGAACACGCACCAGCACCACGGCGATGGAATAGATCCAACAGGCGGCCAGCATGATCAGCATTGCCGCCAGCATTGATGGCGCCATCTTAACTTTGTAGCGGTAATCGTCGCGCCCTGGTGCAGGCTGTTCCACCACTGCACCGAAAAATAAATGATGGGGACGTTAATCACGCCGACCACGGCCAGCACTGCCCCGGCGCGGTCGGCTCGACGCGGATCATCGATGGACGATTGCAGCGAGATGAATCCGATGTAAAGAAACATCAAAATCAAGCGTCGAGGTCATGCCGCGCGTCCCAAACCCAGTAGACTCCCCACGCAGGTTTGCCCCAGAGCGCACCGGTTACGAGCGAGATGAAAGTGAAGATGGCCCCGGTCGGCGCGATCGCCGTGGCCATCATCGACGCCGAGCCGCGCGTTAAAGGCCCAGCCGATGCCGGCATACAAAGCCATCAGCACATAAAGAAACATTCCCATCCAGGCTGCCGGGCACATGGATGAAGAGTATGCGGTACGACTCGCCTTGCGCAGATTCAGTAGGTGCGACAAAAAACCCAACATACATGCCAACCACGAAAAGAATGGCCGCCGGGACGGCGAACAAGGGAATCATTTTGCCCGCAAGTGGGTAGAAGTTCGCAGGAGCTGCGTATTTGTACCAGTTGATTCTTCCGTTTACTCATGAATTTTTCGCACCGTCGACGCTTTCGCGCGTCGGAATGCGTCGCGGTTACAACTCTCATTCCACAGCTGGTAGCACAGACTTTAGTCTGTGACCCTCGCTTCGCGAAGCACAGACTGAAGTCTGTGCCCCACTACTCAACAGATATCTTCAGCGCCGCGCTGGTTGCCCACGGCGCAAACACCAGCGAAATGACCAGGGTCGCCCCAGCAACAGCAGCCACGCTTGCGGACTGGTGCCGTTAACACTGGCCTGGACCGCGCCGCTGCCAAAGATCAGGACCGGAATGTAAAGGGGCAAGACCAGCAAAGCGACCAGCACGTTCGCGGCACGCAACCCCAGAGTGAGCGCCGCGCCAATCGATCCAATCACGCTCAGGACCGGTGTTCCCAGCAGGAGAGACAGCAACCACGATAACCAGACTATTTTCCGACAAACCGAACTGAAGTCCAAGGAGGGGAGCGATGACTACCAGCGGCAAGCTCTGAAACCAGCCAGTGCGCCAGCACTTTCGCCAGGACGACCAGGTAAGCAGGCTGGGGCGTCAAGAGCAACTGCTCCAGCGTTCCATCCTGATAATCATTGCCGAAGATCCGCCCCAGCGACAGCATCGAGGCCAGCAGTGCCGCCACCCAGACGACGCCGGGCGCGATGGTTCGCAGCGTTTCGCGCTCAGGCCCGATGCCCAGCGGAAACAGGCTGATGACGATAATAAAGAAGAAAAGAGTCGCGAGCACGTCTGCGCGTCGCCGCCAGGCGAGAATCAAATCTCGCCACACGAGCCAGCCAAACATTGATTGAAATGAAGCTCTACTCAAATCAGGTTTGCTCTTGTTCGCAGTTTAAGAAAGTCGCAGGTGTTTCGTGTTCTCGTGCGCGGCAGGTTCAGATCCTGATGCGTAGCGACGATGGCCATCGCCGCCATTCTTCAGGTGGGCAGATATGAATTCGCGCGACAGACTGATCGCCGCATCATCCAGCGAGGTCAGGACTTCGTCGAGAATCCACAAAGCTCGCATTAGCGGTTAGCAGGCGCGTCATCGCCCAGTCGCCGCCGCTGTCCGGCGGAAAGCGCGCGCGCCGGCAGATTCTGCTGTTGAGTGAGGCCGACGCGCGCCAGAACTCCCTGCGCTTCGCCTGTGCTTAAAGGGTTACCAGCGACAGCACTCGCGATGCGCAGATTCTCGATCGCGCTCAATTCATCTTTGACCGCGTTTTGATGAGCCAGATACGCGACTGATCGGTGAATATTCTTCGCCCAGCGCCCGAATGTTCTTTCCGTCCCACAGAACGTCACCGGCCGCCGGCGTCGCCAGGCCGCAAAGAATTCGCAGCAGGCTGGTCTTGCCGCTCCCATTGGGTCCGCGTAGCTCGATTAGCTCGCCGGCTTCGACGGTAAAATTCAGGTCTTTGAACAAGCGGCGCGTGCCGCGTACACAAGTGAGATTCATCGCTTCGAGCATACGGTTAGTCAGCGGATAGTCACGCAAACTTGCGCGTCGGTTGTCAGTAAAGAGAGAACATCTTAGCATGAGACCCTCGCAATGAATGGTCAACCGAATAAAGCTGAACGGGACGCGCGCGTCAATCGACTGAACGACCAACTTATCGAAATCGAGCAGCGGTTAATTCCCACGGGTCTGCATGTGTTTGGACGCGCAGCGGAACTTAAGGAAAAGGCAGACCTGCTGCGCATGGTTGCGTCATTTGATCGGCCTGAGCAGGCGGTGCACGCCTTGCCGAAGTTGGTGGCGGAAGCGCTCGGCGTCGATTCCGCGGAGGAAGTATTGGCTGCGTCGTCGATAAATGAGACGCGAGACTTGATCGACGGAATTGTTTCCGAATCAGTAGAGAAATTTTGCGAGCAGGGCAGCGACGCGGCAGCGAATGTCCTGAAATCACGAGCGGGAGTTAAGCCGGAAGAATCGCTTCCCACCTTCAAACTGCTGGCGAAAGTTTCTGAGCAGCTCGATTCAAATCACGAGCTGGAATCGCTGATACGCGCGCTCCGGGGCGAGTACATTGAGCCCGGTCCCGGCGCAGACATCATTCAGAATCCGCAGGTGCTGCCCACGGGGCGAAACACGCACGCCGTCAATCCTTATTCGGTGCCTTCCCGCGGCGCCTTCGCGCGCGCGCAACAAACTGCGGAAGCACTGCTGCGCAGATACGTCGAAGAACACGGCCGCTATCCACGCGCTTTGGCGCTGGTGCTTTGGGGGCTCGACAACATCAAGACGCAAGGTGAAGGCGTGGCGCAGGCGTTATGGCTGCTGGGAGTGAGGCCTGTGCGCGACGCGCTTAATCGCGCGACCGAGGTTGAAGTGATTCCCCTCGACGAGCTGAAACGGCCGCGCATGGATGTGGTCATGACTGTGTCGGGCATATTTCGCGACCTGTTTACTCCCACAATGGCTTTGCTCGATCGGGCCGTGCGGCGAGTTGCCGAGTTGGACGAGCCGCCGGAAATGAATTACGTGCGGCGAAATGTTTCGCAGGCGGTCGCTGGCGGGAACGACTCTGACGATGCGCTGGTGCGCGTTTTTTCAAACGCGCCGGGCAATTATGGAACGAACGTGAATTTCATGGTGATGCAGTCGGCCTGGGAAACCGAAGCTTCGCTCGGGGATCTGTTCGTGACGCGCAAATGTTTCGCTTACACCCGCGATGCGAAAGGCCGCACGGTGGAAGGACGTGAGGCGCCGCGATTGATGGACGATGCATTGAGTCGCGTCGAAGCGACTTATCAAAACATCGATTCGTTTGAAGTCGGTATTACTGACGTCGATCATTACTTCGAATATCTCGGCGGTATTTCCAAAGCGGTCGAAACGCGTTCCCAGACGCGCCCGTCGATCTATCTGTCAGATTCACTTTCGCCGCAGGTAAAGATTCGCTCGCTGGAAGAGACCGTGCGGCTTGAGACGCGCGCGAAGACGCTCAACCCGAAGTGGTACGAAGGTATGTTGAAACATGGCTTCCGCGGAGTCGCGGAAATCGAAAATCACGTAATGAACACCTTTGGCTGGAGCGCCACCGCCGACGCTGTCGATCCCTGGATCTACACCGAGATAAGCAAAACGTTTTTGCTGGACGAAGAAATGCGCGAGCGACTGTTGGAGCTGAATAAGTATTCTGTTGAATCGCTGGCGAAGCGTCTTTTGGAAGCGCACGATCGAGGTTACTGGAATCCTGACGAGCAGGTTTTAGAGGCTTTACGAGAAGTCGTCTCACGTTTGAAGGACGCGTGGCGTTGAGATCCTGATGAAGGTTGTTGCTCTTTATGTTGGCTCAAGTCTGCTCGGGCCGCTGCGCAATGCGGAGCGGGAAATCAATCGTCAGTGGGATTTGGGGCTGCGCGTCGCCACGCACAATTTTGGCGGAATCTTCACCGAAGATGAATGGCGGGCGATCGAAACTGATCTACAAGAAGCGAATATCATCTTTGTCATCCATGTAATGGATGGCGAAAATGCCGCTCGTCTTATTCCGCTGCTTAATGAGCTGCGAAAAGATCGCACGGTCATCGTCATCAACTGCATGCCTGAGTTGATGAAGCGCACGCGTCTCGGCAAGTTGGATTTTGCGAAGTTGCCGGGAGCTTCGCGTAAAGCCAAAAAATCGCAAAGCGAAACAGGAGAGAATCAAACCGAGCAAAATACGGCGCAGTCGTTAATGCGTTCGATTGCCGGCTGGATTGGGCGGCAGGCCCGCAATGGAAAATCTAACGGGCACAGCCGCGCAGAATATTTGAAATGGGCTGAGCGCCTGCCGAACCTGCTGCGCTTTGTTCCTAACGCGGGCCGGCTGGGCGACGCCAAAAACTATTTGCTTCTCGTTAGCTATTTTCTGCAGCCGACGCCGGGAAATATTCAGTCGATGATCTTGCTCGCGCTCAAAGAATATGCGGCGGGCGATCGATTGAGATCGATTGATATCGCCCCACCCGAAGCATTACCCGCCGTCGCAATCTATCACCCCGACGCGCCCGCACTGTTCGAATCATCCGAAAGTTACGAAACCTGGTACCGCGCTCATGTTTCAAAGTCCCAAGACCAAAGTACAAAGGTCAATGGCGATCCTTTGGATGCCGCCTCGACGATCGGCCTCCTTCTGATGCGGCCGCAGATTGTCAGTAACTCGCGTAAGCATTACGACACGTTGATTCGAGCCATCGAGGCCGAGGGCTTGAGCGTCATTCCCGCGATCTCCACGCTGATGGACAATCGCGAGGCGTGCGAAAAGTTCTTTGTCGGTAGGCAGGCCTCCGGTTTGTTAGGTACGCAAGCCTCCGGCTTGCCATTAGATCAGGCCAGAGGCCTGCGTACCCAGGCGGACGGTCGGCGTACCGCTCGCGTCAGCCAAATCGTTTCGCTTACCGGCTTTAGTTTTGTTGGCGGCCCGGCAATGAACGATAGTGAAGCTGCGGCTGAGTACCTGCGCGAATTAAACATCCCTTATCGATCGCTCGTCAGTCTCGACACGCAAACTATCGAATCCTGGCGCGAATCGTTCACCGGTCTTAATCCTGTCCAGATGGGAATGCAGGTAGCAATTCCGGAGATCGACGGCGCGACTGAGCCGTTCGTGTTTGGTGGAATTCCCGCGCGCGGCGTCGAGCCGGCTGCGCTCGAGGATCGTTGCCAGCGAATTGCCGCGCGCCTCAAGCGTTGGCACCGTTTGCAAACAACGCCGCCAAAGGAAACAAAGCTGGCGCTGGTGCTCTACTGCTTTCCCCCGAACAAAGGAAATATCGGGACGGCTGCCGACCTCGATGTGTTCGCGAGCGTTTTCGATGTGCTCGCTCAATTAAGAGAACATGGTTACAGCCTGGACCTGCCGCCTTCGGTTGACGGACTTCGCGAACTGGTGCTCAACGGCAATTCCGGCGAGTTTGCGGCGACGGCGAACGTGACTTATCGGATGAGCGTTGAGGAATATCGTGCGCTCTGCCCATTCGTCTCAGAGATTGAGAGTGAGTGGGGCCCGGCGCCGGGAACAATCGGCACCGCCGCGGGAGATCTGCTGATTCAGGGAATTACGCTCGGCAATATCTTTATCGGCGTGCAACCGACCTTCGGTTACGAAGACGATCCGATGCGACTGCTTATGTCGAAAGGCGGCACGCCGCATCATGGATTTGCCGCCTTCTATGCTTACCTGGAAAAGGTTTTCCACGCCGATGCCGTGGTGCACGTCGGCACGCACGGCGCGCTGGAATTCATGCCCGGCAAGCAAGTGGGACTCTCAGGCGCATGCTGGCCGGATCGCCTGATTGGCGATCTTCCGAATATTTACATCTACAGTGTCAACAATCCGTCGGAAGGGACAATCGCCAAACGGCGGTCGTATGCTGAATTGATTTCTTACCTTACGCCACCGATTGAAAACGCCGGGCTATATAAAGGATTGGCGACGCTCAAAGAGCTGATTGGGAGTTACCGGCTCGCCGCCAGTGATGATGAGCGCGAACGTCTCTACCAGGCCATTGAAGAGGCGAGAAGGGACCTCAACCTCGAAATCGCTCAAGCCTGAGCATCGGAGAGGGAAGTGATATAAGCCCGAAACTCTTCGGCTTGTAGCCGATGGCGGAAGGCCTCGGCCCCATTAATAAAAAGCACAGGTATCTCGTAGCGATAGCGAGCGAACAGTTCAGGGTCGTCTTCGATGTCGACTTCCTGCAGAGCATAAAGGTCATCGCAATGCGCCAGACGCATCTGCTTTTTCATCTTTTCGCACAACCCGCAGTTCGCTTTTGTATATAGGACGACGCGCGCTTTCTCGTTCATGCTTTCCCCACCTCTCCGTGTTTCCTCGATAATGACCTAATTTGACGGATGGAGTCAGTACTGAGAGCGGTAGCGACCGGGTAAGATTCGTGGCGAACTCGATCTTGTCGTTGCCGGGACCCGGTCGCTGCTGCTCCCGGTACTGACTGCATTGCTGAATCGGACATTTCACTTGCTAACTTCACCGGACACATCATGTGCTAACGACACTTTCCTTTAAAATGCTCTTGCCAATTCTGCCGCGAAATTGTATAAAGAGCCTTCTGTCGGGGCAGTTTAATTATTCTTTTTTGTTGCAACCGCACTTCTAGTGAACAAGGCGAATCGGTTTTCACAGAGACATCAATCCCTGTGTCGCGGGTAATTGTATAGTTATCGCGCAACCCGCGGCGTTGAAGTGTGGGCGATCGCTGATGTGATCCAGATCACATTTTCCGGAGGCTCTCGGGAGTGGATAGCAGCTCGACCCAGCAGAATTCTACCGTTGCCGGATCGCCGGCCGCCGCGCCGTCCGCACCCAAACCGGCGGCGAGACCGGCGGGCAAGCCGCCGTCGGTCGTCGTCGAATCAACGCCCGATCCGCCGGTCAACAAGATGCGCCGCCGCATCGTCTGGGCCAGCGTGGCCGGCTTTCTGACGACCTGTTTCCTGATGTTCGTGCGCTTTTTCCTGCCGCGTGCGATCTTCGAACCTTCCAGCACTTTCAAAATAGGTTTTCCGGGCGATTACGCGCTGGGCGTTGATACCAAGTACCAGCAGCAATATCGCATCTGGGTTGATAAGACTTCCGATCGGCTTTTCGTTGTCTATGCGCGGTGCACCCATCTGGGTTGCACGCCGGATTGGAAGCCCAGCGAAAACAAATTCAAGTGCCCCTGCCACGGCAGCGGCTACGACAGCGAGGCGATTAACTTTGAAGGGCCCGCGCCGCGGCCAATGGATCGCGCCCATGTTGAGCTGGACGCGGAAGGTCAAATCGTCGTGGATGTAAGCAAGCTTTATAAATGGCCGAAAGGCGAGAAGAACGAGTTCAACGATCCGGGCGCATATATTCCGCTGTAATGGCGTCGGTAGTAGGTAATGGAGTCAGTATCCCGACAGGTCGGGATAGCGACCGGGTAATCCAATGGACGATCCAAAAGACGTAAAAGAGACAAAGCAACTAACCGGCGAGAAGACCGACGTCGGGTTGGTTGAGCGCGCGAAAGACACAGCGCTTTCGCTGAAAGATCGCGCGCTTGAAGAAGCCAAGGATTACAAAGACCCGCAGCAGACGCAGGTCTGGAAATCGATCTTTCGTGTTTCCCACGAGCGTTCAGATCCGCGCAACCGCTCGCTCGCAATTCTCTCAAACGTTTTTCTTCACCTGCATCCGGCGAAGATCAATCGCGACGCGGTGCGTTACCGGTACACCTGGGGCATGGGCGGGATCACGTTCTACCTGTTTGTCGTGCTGACCTTCACCGGCGTCCTTTTGATGTTCTACTACCACCCGACGAAGATTGTTGCGTTCAAAGACATTCTCTATCTCGAGCACGACGTTCCCTTCGGCAAGCTCTTGCGCAACATGCATCGTTGGGCTGCGCACCTGATGGTCATCACGACATGGCTGCACATGTTTCGCGTAGTTTTGACCGGCTCGTACAAAAAGCCACGCGAGTTCAACTGGTGCGTGGGAGTGGTGCTGCTCGTGCTGACGCTGCTGCTTTCGTTTACCGGATACTTGTTGCCGGACGATCAGCTCGGCTTTTGGGCAGTAACCGTAGGAACAAACATGGCGCGCGCAACACCGATGCTGGGAAATGAAGGGCCGTTTGGGCCGCAGCTCGGCCTGACACCGTACAACGACGTGCGGTTCGGCCTTCTGGGTGGATCGATCGTCGATGCGAATGCATTACTGCGCGCCTACATCTGGCACTGCATCGGCATTCCTCTGGTCGCGTCAATATTCATGGCTGTGCATTTCTGGCGAATTAGGAAGGACGGAGGAATCTCCGGCCCGTCGCCGGTAATGCTTGAATCAGAGATGAAGGTACTTAAGAAGAAATGAGCGCCATCGTCGAGCGACAACCGCAATCAGCTTCTCGCCGCAACAAGATCATTGGTTGGGTGGTGGTCGTGGTATTGCTCGGCCTGTTTGTCTATTCCGTTCAGGACTGGCATCAGATTTGGAAGATTGTCTCGGCCGCCGATAACGTGCCGATCGTCGCGATGCTCTTCCTGGTGCCATTCTTCACCTGGCTCGGAATTCGCCAGGCGCGCGCCAATGATCGTCTGATCGGCGACCTCGAAAGCGATCCGCAGCTCGCCAAGACTCATCATCGTAAAGCCGAACCGTGGCGGCCGGGTTGGGCCAAAGAGCTTCATGTCTGGCCATACCTGGTGCGCATTGAGTTCCTGGCGGCGGTGATTGTGACGGTCATCCTGTATGTCTGGTCGATTCTCTTGAACGCTCCTCTTGAAGAACCAGCCAATCCCAACCTCACGATGAATCCGTCGAAAGCGCCCTGGTACTTCCTCGGGTTGCAGGAGATGCTGGTTTATTTCGATCCGTGGATCGCCGGCGTGGTAATGCCTTCGCTCATCATGATTGGCCTGATGGTCTTTCCTTATGTCGATTCCAACCCGCTGGGCAATGGTTACTACACGCTGCGACAGAGACGCTTCGCGGTGAACATGTTCAACTGGGGATTCCTGATGTGGATTCTCCTGATCTTCATCGGCACTTTCATTCGCGGGCCCGGCTGGATTTGGTTCTGGCCCGGTCAGACCTGGGACCACAACACCGTCGTGTTCGATCGTAATCGCGATCTCCACGAAATCATGGCTGACATTCCGGGCCTCGGCTTTCTGAACACCAGCTGGGTTGCCAAAGCGATCTTTGGCGCCATTGTGGTTGGCGGCTTTTATATCGTCGGCGCGCTCTTCTTCCATTGGCTCATGAGGCGCGGGCCCTTTCGATTCAGTTATCTCGTCTCGCCGAAAAAACTGATCGCGTGGGCGAGAGAACCCGATCCATTTGAAGAGAAGCTGCTCGCCAATACCAGTCTCTTGCAATACGTAACTTTTCAGTTCTTTGCGATCAGCGTACTGCTGGCCATGCCGGTCAAGCTGTTTCTCCGGCTGGTTTTCACGATCAAATACGTTTGGGTAACACCCTGGTTCAATGTCTGAAACGGTAAGGAATCATAACTGTGCCTGAATCTCCTGAGCCCGTCGCATCGCTGGTAAAGAAAGACGCAGAGCCGCAGCGCGATCCAATCGTCAGTCGCTCGACGAGCCTGATTATTTTTGTTTGCGTGCTGCTGCTGATGTTGTCATCGGGCTGGGCTCTTTATGATGAGGGATTTGGCCAGCGTCCGTGGAAACCTATGCAGCGCGAGTTCGTTAAACGGTATACCGCCTACTTGAAAAGCATTCGCCGCAACGCCGGCCAGTCTGAGAATGAAATAAAGCAAACGCCGGAGTACCAGCAACTGAACGAGGAAGCGACGGCCTCGCTCGACAAGGTGAAGAGCGACGTTACCGATATCGACAAACGAGTCGCGAACATTCAGGCGAAGCTGGACGCGGTCACGGATCCTTTTCAGAATCAGCGCGGGCGCATCGTCGTCATCACCTTCAAACTCGAAACCTCGCGCAAGGGCAGTCTGTGGGAGCGCTACTACAGAAACGCGCTCGATGCGAAGAAGAAAGAGCAGGTGAACGTGGAATTGCCGGCCGACAACGGCGGCAAGCCCTCGCGACAGAAGATGGATTATGCCCAGCTCGAAAATACTTTTAACGACCTGCGTGAGGAAAAGGCCAAAGCGCTGGGCCAGAAGGCAGAGTTATTAAAGGAGCCGACCGAATTCGCCAAGAAGCGCGACGATTACTTAAAAAACCACGTCAGCCTTCTACCACGCAAGAACATTGAGGATCTGATCAGGAAAAACCAGGAAGCGTTTGACTACACGATTCTTGGCCACCAGATCAACAACAATCAGTACGACGTGGTCGACCGCTGTGAGGTTTGCCACCTCGGCACCCGCGAGCCTTTGGTCATCAAGGCTAACGACATGTCGCCGGCCGGGCCCGGGAAGAAGCAGTTGGACGATCTGGCGCACGCTTTCGTCAGCCATCCGCGCAGAGAGCTTTTGCAAATTCACAATCCGGAAAAGTTCGGCTGTGCGTCCTGCCATGGCGGGAACGGACGGGCGACCACCAGTGTCGAGAAAGCCCATGGGTTGAATCCTTTCTGGCTGCACCCGATGTTTCACGAAAGAGAACACCGAAGCCGGCTGCCAGATGTGTCACGCAAACGATCGCGTCACCCAGGGCGCTGACAGTTTGAATCTCGGCGAAGGATTTGTTCTACCAGCGCGGTTGCGTCGGCTGTCATCGCATGGAAGCTTTCGATCGCGAGGCGGATTCGCTCACAAACGCCCGGCAGCAAATTTCTCAACTGCAGGAGCAGATTGGCGCGAACGAGCGGCAGGCGAAGCTGGACACAGACGCCAGCGCCAACGCCAGCGATGATGCAGAGGTCCAAAGACTTCTGGCTCATGCCGAATCGCTGCGCGTGCAAAACAGTCAGTTGGCGGCGCGCATTGATGAATTGAATCTGCAGACGCGTTTCCTGCAACAGGACCAGAAAAAAGTTGGCCCGAACCTGAAGGATGTGCGGTTGAAGCTGCGGAAAGACTGGATTCCCGAGTGGCTGAAAGATCCGCAGGCCTTTCGGCCCGGCACCAAGATGCCGACGTTCTGGCGTTTCCATGTTGACGGCGCGGAAGGCCAAGAGGATTTGAAAGGTGTCGCCGCTTACCTGTGGCAGAACAGCTTTGACGGCAAAGTGCCGGCGCAGGCGCAGGGCGACAAGACCCATGGTAAGGATTTGTTCGAGACGCGTGGTTGTTTAGCCTGCCACTCGATCGGCGCAGAGCGACACCCAGATGGGCGGAACCTTCGCGGCCAACCTTTCGCGCGTGGGCGAGAAGGCGAACTATGACTACATCGTTCGCTGGATTTATAACCCGCGCGAGCGCTGGGCGCCTTACTGTCCCAAGGAACACCGCGATCTGACGCCGGAAGATTACGCCAGGCACAACCTGCCTTATCTCTTCGATACTGAGTTGCATTCCACTTGCCCGAATGACGGCGCAGAGTTGCAGGTGCAGAACATGACGGTGATGCCTAACCTGCGTCTGTCTGAGCAGGATGCCCGGGACATTGCCAGCTATCTGTTTTCATTGTCGGCGCCGCAATCCTCTGGTGATGTGTCGTTCATGGACGATCCTAAACTCGCGGAGGATGGAAAGGCAGAGATCAAGCAGTACGGTTGCGCGGGCTGTCACGAAATCAAAGGTTTTGAGGAAGAGCAGCGCATCGGCAAAGAGTTGACGACAGAAGGGGCCACGCCGCTCGAACGTCTGGACTTTGCTTTGTTGACTCAGGACGCCGAATACGGACGCGATCCACTCAAGCTGCATCCGAAGGACAAAGAGAAGGAGTGGTACAACCACCGGGGATTCTTCGAACACAAGCTCGCCGATCCATCGATTTACGATCGCGGCAAGTCGAGTATCTGGAGCCGAAGGAACGGCTGCGCATGCCGAAGCCTTATCTGACGGATGAGTGGCGAACAAGTTTGACGACGCTTTTGCTCGGCAGCCTCGGCGCGGAAGGCGCGAACGTGCCAACTTCACTCTTCTACAGTCCGCAGGACGCGCGGCGTCAGGACATTCAGAACGGCTGGTGGGTCATCAAGAAATACAACTGCATGGGTTGTCACGTGCTGCAGCCCGGTCAACAGATTAGCGCCTACAACAACTCGGATCGAGCCGGCGATTGTCACCGGGACGGTGCTTAGCTCGCTGCCGTTCTACGCTAATCAGAAGGAATTTTTGCCGCCCATGCTGACCAGCGAAGGCGCTCGCGTCGATCCTGATTGGTTGATGAAGTTCCTGAAAGATCCTTCGCTCATGCGGTCCGATGAGAAGCCCATGGTTCCCTCATCGGTTCCGGCGACCGCTTCATCATCACCTGCGGCGGCGGCGTCTCCGGCCGCCAAACCGGCTGCGTCCAGTACCAACGATCAGAGCGGGGGCAGACTGCTGCCGCAGTGGGGGCTGAACCGTAACGGCGTGCGGCCTTACATTCAGGTGCACATGCCGACGTTCAACTTCTCGCCGAACGAATTGCGCGTGCTGGTGCGCTTCTTTATGGCGGTCTCTTCGCAAAACGATCCGTACATTAAGGAGCCGATGAATCCGCTGACGGAATCTGAGAAGTCGATCGCGCGAAATATCTTCGTCTCAGGCACGCCCTGTTTGAAGTGTCACATCACCGGCGACCCGACCCATGACGCCAGGGCTATCGCGCCGAATTTCCTGCTGGCGTCTGAGCGTTTGAAGCCCGATTGGACCTTCCGTTGGCTGCTCGATCCCGCACAAATTTCGCCGGGCACCGCGATGCCGACGGGGCTGTTCAAGAAAGAGCAGGAGCGCTGGGTGGTAAATCTGCCGAATCCGCCTTCGGACGTGGCCAACTATCATGACGATCATGCACGTCTGCTGGTGCGTTACATGTTTCTGATGACGCCGGATGAACAACGCCGGTTGTTGTCAGCTTCGCCCGCACCGGCGGCGACACCCGCGACGCCTGCCACCCCGGCGAAGACGACCGGGTAAAAACGCCGAGGTCGCAAACGGCGCGATCAGTTGGGCCGCAATCGCAGAGACGGTCGAGAAAGACTGGCGGCCACGCGGCGGCGTTCCCCAATCAGGATCGGACGCAGCCTTGAGAAGCGGCGTCCGGAGTACCGGCTGCAGTCGGGATTTTTCAGTTCGCGAAGTGAGCGAGCTAAGTTGGTACTCTGAAGATGGTAGGGGTATGCTGACTAGCAAATCTCAAAGGTATCTTAAAGTTTGGAGGACTCAATTTATGTTGAGTAAGAACGCACGATTCTGGCTTGGCTTGATAGCACTCGTTAGCCTGTTGTCGCTTGCTTCATCCTGCGGCAAGTCCGACACAGATGATGAAGGGGCAGACAACGCCCCGACCGGGAAAACCTATGCGAGCGAAGGGGAACGAAGGGACGATCTCAGGCACGGTTTCGTATACCGGTGCAGCTCCTGAAGCAAAGAAGATCGACACGTCTGCTGACGCGGCTTGCACTTCCAAGAGCCCGAATCTGACGACCGAAGACTGGGTGGTTAAGGACGGCAAGCTCGCTAATACTTACGTCTATATTAAGGACGGCACGTTGGCCGATGGCTCGAAGATCGGCGACTATAGTTTTCCCGACTGCCGACCACCGCAGCGACGCTCGATCAGAATGGCTGCCACTATCAATCCGCATGTGTTGGGCGTAATGGTGAATCAGGACATCACGATTACGAACAGCGACCCGACCACGCACAACATTCACTTCACGCCGAAGAACAATCCGGACTGGAACCAATCACAGCCAAATGGCGCCGCGCGCTTTGACACATAAATTGGCGCGGGCTGAGGTGCTGGTGCCGGTGAAATGTAATCAGCATCCCTGGATGAAGTCGTATATCGGCGTGACCAAGCATCCGTTCTTTGCGGTGACCGCCGAGGACGGCAGCTTCACGATCAAGGGCGTGCCGCCGGGCAAGTACACAGTGGTGGCCTGGCATGAAGGCGGCGCCAACGGAACTGAGAAGACGATGGAAGTTACCGTTCCGGCAAGTGGCGCGGCGAAAGCGGACTTTTCGTTCGGCGCCAGCGGCGCTGGGACAGCCGAGCTCGCTGCAGATGATGCCGGCGCTTGAGTTCCCAATGCTCAGGAAGCAGTAAAGTCATTGCCGATTGGTGATTGCCAATTGCCGATTATTTTGATCGACGAGGCAGCTAATCGGCAATTAGAAATCGGCAATAAGAAAATGTCTAAGGGTTTACATCGCTTCGCCGTACTGGTGGCGTGCGCGACGTTCTTTCTAATCATCGCCGGCGCGAACGTGACCAGCCACGATGCCGGCCTGGCGGTTCCCGATTGGCCGCTATCATTCGGCAAGTTCTTTCCGAAGATGGTCGGCAATGTTTTCTGGGAGCACGGCCATCGGATGATCGCGACCGCCGTCGGCATGTTAACCATCGTACTCGCGATCTATCTGCAGGTTCGCGAGTCGCGGCCGTGGGTTAAGCGCCTTGGCTGGCTCGCTTTGTTGGCGGTGATTGCTCAGGGTTTGCTCGGCGGCCTAACCGTCAAGATGCTTTTGCCGCTGGCGGTTTCCGCCGCGCACGCCACGCTGGCCCAGTTGTTCTTTCTCATTACGGTGAGTCTCGCGGTCTTTACGTCGCCCAGCTGGTTTGCTGCTCCTGAGCCGCGTGACGAAACGGACGGGCCATCGATGCGCTCGCTGGTAGTGCTGGCTCTGGTGGTCATTCTCGCGCAACTGGTGCTTGGCGCCACGCTGCGGCACTCGGCGACCTGGGACCAGAACCTGCCGACGGCCTTGCTGTTGGCGCACGTAGGCGGCGCGTTCATCGTCACGGTGGTGCTCGGAGGTACGGTCGCCCGGGTTTGGTTGCGGCATCGAGCAGAGAAGTACCTCGTGAAGCCGGCGCTGCTGGCGGCGGTGCTGCTGATCGTTCAGTTGAGTTTAGGCGTGGCGGCTTACATCACGCGCTCAGCTTCACCTAATGATCCGCAGCCGCTCACTCCAATGGTAGCAGTGACGGTGGCGCATGTGGCTTGTGGCGCGCTGGTTTTTGCGAGCACGATCGTTCTAACGCTGAGAGTGTTTCGAATTGTCCGCGCAGAAAGAAAGGGCTATGCGCTAGCCACGGCATAGTCAAAAAAATTCTCTAGCCCTCGGGGGTTCTCGAGACAATTAGATTTTCATGAAGTCTGCTGCCATAGAACTGCATTCATCGACGGCCGGTGTAGCCGTAATGCCTTTGACTGCAAAGGCGCGAGCCGGCGCTTTTATCGAACTGACTAAGCCGCGGATTACGACGCTGATAATGCTCACGTCGGCCGCCGGTTTCGTGCTCGGCTCGAAGGGAGCGACCAACTACGTCACCCTGGCCCACGCAATGATTGGCATTGCATTGTTATCCTCAGGTATTGCCACGCTCAATCAATTCATGGAGCGCGATCTGGATGGCTTGATGCGCCGCACTGCGGACCGACCACTGCCGTCGCGAAGGCTCTTTCCCTTCGAAGCTCTGTGCTTCGGCGTGGCGTTAACGGCCATGGCGGAAGTCTACCTCGCGGTATTCGTGAACGTCCTCACGGCGCTGCTGGGTTTGACTGTGATTGCGGGGTATCTGTTCGTGTACACGCCGCTGAAGACGCGCACCTCTTTATCGACGGCCGTGGGCGCCTTTCCCGGAGCCATGCCGCCCTTGATGGGTTGGGCTGCCGCGCGTGGGGAAATTGACGTGGCAGCGTGGGTGCTGTTCGCGATTCTTTTTCTGTGGCAGTTTCCGCATTTCCTGGCCATCGCCTGGATGTACCGGGAAGACTATGGCCGCGCCGGGATTCGCATGCTGCCGGTGGTTGAGCCTGACGGGCGCGTCACCGGACAGCAAATCATTATCTACGCCTTAATGCTTTTGCCGGTAAGTTTGCTGCCGACGCTGCTCGGGATCTCGGGTCGGATTTATCTGGTTGCCGCGGCCGTACTGGGCCTGCTGTTTCTTGCCAGCAGCATTCGGGCAGCACTTTCAAAATCGAATCAGCACGCGCGCCAACTGCTGCTGGCTTCGGTGCTTTACTTGCCATTGTTGTTCGGGTGTTATGGTCCTTAATAGGTGAGTAGTGGCCCAGACTGTCGGTCTGTGACGGCTGCCATAAACCGTACGACTGACAATCTGTGCCACGAAGGAGACTAACTGATGGGACGCCTTCTGGGAATAGCACTCTGGGTGATCACCGTCGCTTCCGTCTGGATGTTTGTCAGCGGCAAGTGGTGGTTTCCGCAATCCATTTCTGAACACGGTCCGCTCGTCGACCGCCAGTTCATGATCACCATTATCGTGGTCGGTATCGCCTTCGCTGCGGCGCAGATCGGACTTGGCTGGGTAGTGTTCAAGTATCGCGACAGTGCCGAGCAAGCAACGCGCGACCTACTCGCATGGCAACAACCGCCTGGAAGTGGTTTGGACCGTCGTCACGGCGATTATCTTCATCAGCCTCGGCGTGATGGGCCAGCGAGTTTGGGCCTCGCTTCACTTGCACGATGCGCCGGCCGGCTCGCTTCAGGTCAAAGTCGTGGCCCAGCAGTTCAGTTGGAACTTTCACTATCCCGGCAAAGACACGCGTCGTTCGGCCGCACCGATCCGAATCTGATCGACGACTCCGCTCTGAATTATGTCGGCATTGACGAGACGGATCCAAACGCCAAGGATGACGCCGTGGTTTCGACGCTCGTCATTCCTGCCAATCGCCCGGTCGAGCTGATTCTTGCGTTCGAAGGATGTGACTCATAGCTTCTTTGTCCCGCAATTGCGCTTCAAGCAGGATCTGGTTCCCGGCATGGACATTCGCGTCCATTTCACGGCCAACAAAGTGGGCAAGTACGAGCTGGCCTGCGCCGAACTGTGCGGGATGAATCACTACAAGATGAAATCGTACATGCTGGTCCTGCCGCAGAATGAATTCGATGAATTGGCTGCCATGCCGCAGGACAAGTTCCAGGCGCGCAAAGACGAACTGCTGAATAAGTATCAGCTACCGAACTTACTGAGTTTGATTTGCCCCTTTCCAGAGGAGACACGCGATGGCAGAAGCAACTCATGGAGAAGTGCACCGGCACCCGGCGCCGACTGGCTTCATTCGCAAGTACATCTTCAGCCTCGACCACAAAGTAATCGGCATCCAGTACATCCTGCTGGCGCTGACCGCGGTGGTGGTGGGAATGATCATGTCGGTGCTTGATGCGCGTGAACCTGAGCTGGCCCGGAACCCATATCAAGATCATGGAAACGTTGTTTCCACAGGGTGCGCCGGGTGGCGTGATGACGCCTGAGTTTTATCTCTCGCTGGTCACGATGCACGGCACGATCATGGTTTTCTTCGTGCTTGACGACGGCGCCCCAGGGCGGATTCGGCAATTACTTTCTGCCGATTCAGATTGGCGCGGACGACATGGCGTTCCCAGTGCTGAACATGATGTCGTTCTGGGTCACGTTCGTGGGCTTCATCGTCATCCTGCTCGCGATCTTCGCCGAAGGAAATGCGACGGTCGGCGGCTGGTTCTCCAAGTTGGGCGAATCATGGGCCGGAGGCAGCGGCACCGTTGGACCAATTGGCGGTTGGACCGGGTATCCGCCTTTGAGCGCGCTCGGCAAAATCGCCGGGCCGGGGCAGGGCGCCGGGGTCAATCTTTGGATCATTAGCATCGCGATCTTCTGCGTCGGGTCGCTGCTGGGCGCTCTGAATTTTATCACGACGCTGCTCAACATGCGCACGCGGGGCATGTCGCTGATGCGCATGCCGCTGACTTGCTGGGCCTGGTTCACCACGGCCATCCTGGCGTTGCTTTCGTTTCCGGTGTTGCTGGGCGGCGGTATTCTGCTGATGCTGGATCGCATGGCCGGCACCAGCTTCTTCATTCCGGGCGGCCTGTACGTTAGCGGCTCGACAGTGCCGCTGCACACCGGTGGTTCGCCGCTGCTTGTGGCAACACCTGTTCTGGTTCTTTGGCCATCCCGAAGTTTACATCGCGATTCTGCCGGGCATGGGCGCGACGTCGCACATTCTTTCGACCTTTGCGCGCAAGCCGGTCTTCGGCTATCGCGCGATGGTCTTCGCGATTTTTGCCATCGGCATGCTGGGCTTCTTTGTCTGGGGCCACCACATGTTCATGAGCGGCATGAGCCCTTACTCAGCCATTGCTTTTTCGGTGCTGACGCTTTCGATTGGTGTGCCATCGGCCATCAAGACCTTCAATTGGCTCGGGCACGTTGTGGGGCGCGAAGATTCGGTTCACCACGCCGATGCTTTTCGCGATCGGTTTCGTTTCGCTGTTTGTGGCCGGCGGCATCACGGGACTGGTGCTGGGGCAGACGTCGCTCGACTTCTTTTTCCACGACACGTACTTCGTGACGGCGCACTTCCATCTGGTGATGGGCGTGGCGTCAATCTTCGGCATGTTCGCGGCCACCTACTTCTGGTTTCCGAAGATGTTTGGCCGCATGATGAGCGAAGTCGATCGGCAAGCTTCACTTTTGGATCACCTTCCTCGGCGTCTATGCGATCTTCGTTCCGTTTCATGCGATGGGATTGCTCGGCATGCCGCGCCGCTATGCGCAGTTCGACTGAGTACGAATTTCTGAAGAATTCGCATTCGCTGGTTTTGTTTGTCACCATAGCGGCAATCATTACGGTAGCCGCCCAAGTGCTTTTCTACGGCAATTTCTTCTGGAGCATGTTCAAAGGCAAGAAGGCTTCGGACAATCCCTGGGAAGCAACGACCCTCGAATGGGTGATTCCGTCGCCGCCGCCGCATGATAATTTTGCGGGAGTGGTGCCGGTCGTTTATCACGGGCCATACGAATTCTCGGTGCCCGGTGCGCCCAACGATTTCATTCTGCAGACTGAGCCTGAAGGTGGGACGGTCACCGCAGATTTAGGGGGAACAAGCGGTAATGGCGGCAACGGCCACAAGGCCTGAACAAGTAATCGGCACGCGGTTAGGCGGCGGGCCGGGCCGGCGCGACGGCAACGGCTTTCACCAGAATGGTGGAGGCGGGGAGAGTGGCGACCAGGTTCGCTTCTCGCCGGCCCGATACCGCCTCGGCGCCTGGGTCGCAGTCGGCAGCATTCTGATGCTGTTCGTGGCGCTGACCAGCGCTTACATCGTTCGCTCAGCCGCCTCGAATGATTGGCAGCCGGTTGCCATGCCGCGGGTGCTCTGGTTGAGCACGGCACTAATTCTGGTGAGCAGCGTGACGATCGAAGCTGCGAGAAGGTCTTTGAGAAACAGCGGCGCCACCTACGGCCGTTGGCTGTTGGGGACGTTCGTATTAGGTGCGGCCTTCGTCCTGTCGCAACTGCTGGCGTGGCGGCAACTCGTTAGGCAGGGAGTTTACCTGGCGAGCAATCCGTACAGCTCGTTCTTCTACTTGTTTACGGCCGCGCACGGCGTGCACTTGTTGGGCGGGTTGGGAGTTTTGACTTACCTGCTGGCGCGCTCCACCAGGAAGCGCGCCACACTCGAAGGTGAACTGCGGCGGGTGGGGGCGGCAGACGCAGCGAGTATCTACTGGCATTTTATGGACGCGCTGTGGATTGGTTTGTTCCTGCTGTTGATGTTCTGGAAGTGAGGTGGCACAGACTTTTAGTCTGTGAACGGTTGTGTCTATTTCTTGTGCACAGACTAAAGTCTGTGCCACTTCGGAGGTAATCGTGGCAACTGAAGCACAAGCAATTGGGAACGACTGGGGCGGTGGCGTTCACCCGTATCGTGTCGGTCACCGGAAGCTGGGCATGTGGCTGTTCATCATGTCCGACTCGCTCACGTTCTCAGTGCTGCTGATCGGGTACGCGTACGTCCGCGCTTCGAATGTTTGGCCGACTCCATTCAAGTTTTATCCGAGCATAATCTTTTCGTCGGTCATGACGCTCGTGCTGCTCTCGTCGAGCTTAACCATGGTGATGGCGGTGTCTGCCTCGGCCAAACGCAAGCGTTCGGCTGCGCGCAAATGGATCATTGCCACTGCTTTGCTCGGCGCCACGTTTATTGTGCTGCACATGATCGAATGGCGTCACCTTATTCAGGAAGGTCTGACCCCCTTCAAGTTGCCGGCCGAATGGGCTGAGAAGTGGCCCGGCTCGACCCCGCTGTTCGGTGCGACATTCTTCGGCATCACGGGCATGCACATGTTCCACGTGTTTACCGGCTGCATCTATCTTTTTGTCGTGGCCGGGCGCGTCAACAAGCTGAAGCACGAAGATGTGGAAATCAGCGGGCTGTACTGGCACTTCGTAGACCTGGTGTGGATGTTTGTGTTCCCGATGATCTACTTGCTGTCGATCGACATTACCAAGTAGTGGCACAGACTTCAGTCTGTGCTCCGGCGTAATCGATGACTGGGCTTCACAGACTAAAGTCTGTGCCCCTCGGAGAATCATATGAGCGCACACGTCGAATCTGAACATTTTGCCGGCAGCAACAGGCTGTTTCTTTCGGTCTGGGCATGGCTCCTGTTGTTGACGGGTTTCGAAGTGTTTCTCGGTTACATTCACCTGCCGGTCATCTACATGCTGGTGATCCTGATGGGCGCTTCGATTATTAAAGCCGCGCTCATCGTCGCGTACTTTATGCACTTGCGATTTGAACGGTTGAACCTGGTCCTGACGATTGTGCCGGCGCTGGTGATCTGCATCTGTTTGCTGATGGTGTTTTTCCCGGATAGTTTTCGCGCCCGGCAGTTGCGTTATCAAGCGCCCGCACCGGTTGAAGAAAAACATTAGTTACCTGACTGAACTTGAAATGAGCCAAACCAGCCCGCAACCTGAAACCCGCGAACAATCAAGACTGAACCTGATCTGTCTGATTGTGGCGGCCCTCTTCCTGGCCCTCGTCGCTTACAACTTGTATGCAGCCGGAACGATCATCAGCACCGACGGCTTGTTCTTCACTGTCGTTCCGCTGGTGCTGGCGCTTTCATTCCTGGCAGTGCCGGGCATGGACATGTGGAAGAAACGAAAAGAGGCAAAGGCGCTGGCCGCCGCTGAGGGTTCAACGGCCGAAGCCGCCGCGGGCCACCCGGTGGTGGAAGAGGAAGAGATTCACTTTGCGGGCAGTAACAAGTTGTTCGGGATGGTATGGCTTTGGCTGCTGGTGCTGACGGGCTTCGAAGTTTTCCTCGGGTACATTCACCTGCCGGTGGTCTACATGCTGACCATTCTGATGGGCGCATCGATCGTTAAAGCTGCGCTGATCGTCGCGTATTTCATGCACCTGCGGTTTGAGCGTTTGAATCTGGTCCTGACAATCGTGCCGGCCGTGGTAATCTGCATCTGCCTGCTTATGGTTTTCTTTCCGGATAGTTTTCGAGCTAGAGGACTGCGCTATTCGGGTCCGCCCGCGAAAGCCGAAAGTGCAAAATAGTTTTAGCAGCGCGCTCCCACTTTTGAATTGATGAATTCGCAAAGACTGATTCGAATGCTTACGTGGGCCGCGATGATCGCGGCAGGCGTTTTCATGTTTGCAACCCCGGCGCTGGCTCAGTGTGCGATGTGCCGCGCTTCGCTCGGCTCAAACAGTGCATTTATTAAGAATTTCAATATTGGCGTGCTGGTCCTGCTGGTGCCGCCCGTTACAATGTTCTGCGCGATTTTTGTGGTCGCGATGCGCCATCGCAGATCGCTCTAACTAGTTACGGCCCTCGCGATGCGCGGGCCGTTTAAGAATGGCAGACCTGGCTCAGGAACTGGGAATCGACATCGAGCGCCGCACGACCCGCGGCCGCTCATGCCCGCGGTGCGGCGGCAAGATCATTCCTTCACGTCGCGCGGTTTATCAGAGCAGCGGCGATCCCAACGCAGTATTTCCCGCCTGGCAGTGTGAACGCTGCGGCTACGAAGAGCTGATCGAGCGACCCCTGAAGGCGCCGGCCAAGCATGGCGCAGCGGCCGCGGCCAAAGCGCCGCCGGCACGACCAGCTTCGTCGGGCCCAGCGGCGACAACGCGCACCGGCGCATCGTCAGAAAAACCCCCGGCGGCTCGAGCCGCTCCGGCGATGAATGATCGTAAAGGCCGCGCCCTGCCGCCAGACGTCGTTCGCATGATTACGGAGATGAATAAAGGGGAAGGCAGTACCAACTGATGCCTGACTTCTATTCGGTCCTCCCGCACCTTAACGCCACGCTCAACGCCTCAAGTTTTATCCTGCTAACGTCTGGCTATTACTTTATTCGCCACGGCCGCGTGCTGGCGCATCGCCGGTGTCAGTTGTCGGCATTGACCGCTTCCGTGTTATTTCTGATTTCATACATTGTCTACCATCAGCATCACGGCACGACGAAGTTTTTGGGGCAGGGAATCGCACGCCCCGTCTATTTCACCATTCTGACCACGCACACCATCCTGGCAGCCGTGATTGTGCCGTTTGTGATTATTACTCTGAGGCGAGCACTACGCGGTGATTTCCTGCGACATCGGGCAATTGCGCGCTGGACGCTGCCCATGTGGATGTATGTGTCGATAACCGGCGTCATCGTTTATGTGATGCTCTATCATATTTATCCTACACCTTGATTGCCGCGAACGCGGGCGTCCTCGTCCGGAATGATCGAAACACGATTGTGTGTGTCTGCAGATCTGTATATCGGAATGGTTGTTTTCCTCCCTCTCCCATTGGGAGTGGGCCGGGGTGAGGGCTTACGCGCGAATATTGTTTTGAGTTCTCTGCCGCCGCCTAGGCGCGAGTGAAATGAGTGGGTGTAGACAGCTAAACCCTCACCCTAACCCTCTCCCAGCGTGAGAGGGAACATAACGACAAGGTTTCCTCCTCTGACCCTTGTCTCGGAGATTGTAAATGCCAACTGATCTTGGACCATCGAACGGTCGCTCGTCCCAGAGCCCGCCGTCCTCGCCGCGGCGTCCTTCGAACATCTGGCTGATCATTGTGGCCGCGCTCTTCATTATCGTTCCTTTTCTCACGTGGTATTTCACCTGGTTCGGGCGGGTGTTGTCGGATGAGAAAATCGCCGAGTACCTCAGTGATGAAAAGCACCCGCGGAACATTCAGCACGCTCTGCTTCAGGTAGAGCAGAAGATCGAGCGAGGCGACGCGTCCGCACGCACGTTTTATCCACAGATTATTGCGGCCTCGAAGAACTCCGTCCCCGAAGTTCGTAAGACCGCCGCCTGGGTAATGGGTCAGGACAATGAGTCGGAGGAGTTTCATCGCGCGCTCGCGGATTTGCTGAACGATTCCGAGCCCTTGGTTCGTCGTAACGCAGCGCTGCAACTAGTCAGGTTCGGCGATGCCTCGGGGCGTCCGGAACTACGCGCCATGCTGCAACCGTTTGAGGCTAAATCCTCGGTTGGCGGCAATATCGTGAGCCTTCTGCCCGTCGGCAATACGGTGCGCTCCGGAGCGATGCTGGCGCGCATTCGCGACGCGTCGGGAAATGTGCAGGAGTCTCGCTCGCCAGTCGATGGCATAGTGGCTGCGCTCGCGGTAAAAGAGGGAGATGCGGTGCAATCGAATCAGACCCTGGCTTCCATTAAACCCGACCGCACCACGATTCTCGACGCCTTGCGGGCGCTTGCATACGTCGGGACAGAAGATGATCTAACGCTGGTGGCCTCGGTCACACAGATTGATGCCGGCGCTGAAGTCGCTCAGCAGGCGGCGCAGACGGTAAAAGCCATTCGCGCTCGTTCGGGGCGGTAGCCCGACCGTAAAGGAGGGCTCAGGCTTTCCTTTTCACTGGCACAGGTCAAGCGAGGGCTTGGCCCAACCCACCACTGCCAAGTGACCACTGGCGACTAGCAAAGATTTTGCTTGCGCCTTGCAAGAATCTGTACTAGAGTCTCGTCCGCATTGCTTCAGTGTCGCGGGTTCTCACAAACCTTTGCCCGTATTCCCGAACCCGCAAGTTTCACAGTCGTTTTTATTGTGCAGTCGAAGCGCAGACATCGAAGCGCAGTTCGGCCCGGACCGCTGCGAGTACGAAAGTGTCCGCGGCACAAGGAAGAGTGAACGGAAGCGATCAAATAAGAAGACGCCAAGCGGCCCATCTACGGCGACTGCGTAATGTTTCACTCGCAGAACTAATCGGGAGCGGATGCCGAACTTACTAACGGCACCATGCACTCAGTGTGCAAACGGGACGGTTTGGTTGATTGCGTAAAAAGCGGGATTTGGCCGTAGCCGGACGTGGCTGAGGAACTTCGTGACGTTGCAAGACATGGGAAGAGAAAAAAAGCGAATTTCATTCCGACCGACTGCGCTCACAATCTCATCTGAATGGGCGATGAGCAAAATAAACAATGGAAAATGATGATCTAATCAAACCGACTGAAGCACGGTTCTCATACGATGAAAAACCACTTCTCACGTTGGATTTTAAGGGCGAAGCGATCTTAATACGTCCCTTGTTCCGCCGATCTATCGATCGCAAGCTGGTATTTGAACTTAACAGCGAAGTATCGGATCTTGCTGAACAAATCAAAAAGGATCTAGCCGGCCGATTTCCTTCCGTAGATATCTCGGTAAACCTGGAATTTTCCCAGGGCAGTATCGGCTTTATTGGAATTATCGCAATAGCAGATTGGATGTCGCGCGTCTCGGGCAGCGTGAGTTTTGTCGAGTATGCAATTCGCGCCGCGAAGTTCGCCGTCAATCATACACTTAGAAATCGCATCGAAAAGCAGGTACCGGTTAAGAAAATTAGCACGACCGTGACGTGGCGGAAGGAAGAACCGTTCCATGTAATTACAAGATCGTTGTGGTGGTGCGCTGGCACAGTTCCCGATCTCATTCGATCTTCGCGAACCGACAAAGCAAAATACGAAGGAATCGGCGGAGCGATCTTAACGACCGGTGTTTTGGCCCTTTTTTCTGGATTCTACGCGATCTATTCAATGTTCCAGGGTACTGAATTCGCCGGGGCCTTGGCGGCCCTAATGGGCGTAATTTGGGGGCTGGTTATTTTTAGTCTAGATCGCTATATCGTCTCTTCCATGAGAAAGGAAAGCGACATCAAGGGCAATCGCGTAAATAGGTTCATCAAGGAACTTCTGCCAGCAGTTCCCCGGCTGCTATTAGCGGCGGTTATTGGTGTCACGCTTTCAAAACCGCTTGAACTAAGGTTATTTCAAAAGCCAATTAATGAGCAGGTAGCAGTGATTCATGACGGCCAGCTCAAGCAACGCCAGTCGAGCCTCGCAGCGATTAATAATGATGAGCGCACGGCAAACAACTCCGAGCTCTCTCAAATCGATAATGCCATTCGAGAGAAGAACGAACGCGTCCGCTACCTTCAAGACGAGTTTCATAAGGAGACCGATGCTACCGGCGGCAGCATGCGTTATGGCTACAGCAATGTAGCGAGAATCAAAGAAGCCTCCTATCTCGCCGCAAAAAAAGAAGCCGCGGAGTTTGAGCGCACGCAGGATGAACGCAAAGCAGAGCTTCAGCGTAAGATTGACTCCCTAGATGTCGTCCAAACTGAAAGACTAGAGGAGTTCAGGCGCAGTTTGGGAAACGATTTTCTCACTAAAATGAGAGCTCTATCCGACTTGAGCGGGCAATATCCTTCGGTTTGGTGGGCGAACTGGTTTGTTATTTTTCTGCTGATTCTTATTGAAATTACACCAGTTATTGTAAAGCTAATGTCGCCGTCCGGTCCCTACGATGTGAAGTTGAATATGACAAATGACGCAGAATCGCGAGAAGCGGAATTCCGTCATAATGCTCTGGTTAGCATTGCTGAGCACCATTACGAACGAATTACCGAGGCGGAAAAGGAAGCTGACGATATGTTACTCAATCTTCGTCGTACCTATGGCGACACAAAGCTTCGACAGAGTTTCCAACGATGGAATCAACAATTCGATCTTGACGGTCATGGTCCGACATTCGACGAGTTCATGAGATTCGTTAAAGACAATATTCTTAGCCACAGAAAGCCGTAGCTGTTTCAAGGTCTTGCGCCGCTCGAAATTGCGCCACTTATTTGAGGTCGGTTTCTTGGATATCAAAGCGGAAAGCATTATGATCGGATTAGTCAGCTGTCTCGAGGCCGAACTACATTTCGGGGTGATAAATCAGTGAACGCCAAGCCCCAGCCTTATGCGCCGATTAAGTTTGGAATGGCACAGCCCTAAGGAGGCGAATATATGTCCGCCCATAAGAGTAACCTCAGTGTCTCGCATTTTGAAAAAGTCGAGTCGTTAGGCGAAGGCGCTTCTGGACAGGTCTGGAAGGTCCGGTCAGCGCACGCCATTCAGTCCTTGCCCGAACACGACTATTACGCGCTGAAGCTTTACAAGAAAGACATTCTTGAGGAACCCAATCAGCGCGAGAGAATCGCAGAGGAATATAAAACTGGCAGTGTGCTAATGCACCCGAATCTTGTGAGGATCTATCACGTGGATATCGAAAGTCCAACCGAACCCTTCCTGTTGATGGAATGGTGCGACGGCTCCGATCTCATGCGGTGGAGGGAAAGAAACTCTCTCCCGGATGAAGGATTCCTTTTGCAATTTGCGACCGAAATGCTTGACGTCTTGGATTATCTACATTCCAGCAGACGACTTCACCGCGATGTAAAACCGAAAAACATAAACATTGATGGCAAGGGAATAGTAAGGCTCTTGGATTATGGGATTATTAGGTCTCTCCGCGAGCCGAGTTTCACCCAGAGTTCATCGCGGTTTGTCGGTACTTATCGTTATGCTGCCCCTGAGTATATTTTTGATAACAAGTATAGCTACACATCCGACCTTTATTCCCTCGGAGCTGTAATTTACTTTCTTCTGCACGGGAAGGAAATCTATCCAGGCGTTAAACGCGTACCCGATCTGTTGAAGGCAAAGGAAACGCAGCGACCCATCTTTGAGAACCGCTTAGAGCAAAACGGGCCGGTCTGGAAGGCTCTGCTCGATCTTTCGCAGCGATTACTTGAGAGCAACCCAATGAACCGACCTCCGAGTGCGATGGCTTGTCAAGATATATTGGCGAAGGCCGTACCTTCTTCGCTTCCTTATAGAGGTTATTTTGCTTGTGCGCTAACACGGGCGGACTCTGTGGAGCAGAAGCAACATTCGGAAAGAGTTGCCGCCATAATAAAAGCCAACGCTCAAAAGAATGGTTTTGCGATTTATTTTCCGGGCGAGCACACGCACCCGCAAGGCGCCCCCGACTTAAAGGCTCCAGAAGTTTATTGGATTGATCGGGAGCGGGTCGCCAGTGCCGATCTGCTCGTTGTTTTCGCAGACGAGCCTAGCATCGGCGTGGGTCAAGAGGCGGAAATCGCGGCGAATGCAGGTGTGCCACTGGCGATCTTTCATTCGTCACACGTTAATGTCTCCCGAATGTTGCGGGGGATCGCTGGTCGCATAATCGGTCAAATTAGTTTTGAGAGCGATGATGACTTGGATAGCAAAGCTGCTACATTTTTCAGCGAAAATAGGAATAGGTTGCATCTATCACGACTTAGTCGAGAACGAGAGTATCATTTGAGAGTCGGGAATCGGGTCCGAGAGATAAGGGAAGCATCGCATTTATCGATTGAGGAACTTGCTCAACGGGCCGAGGTTGGAGAGGAGTTACTTACCAGCCTTGAGACCAGGCCAGAACAACTAACAAACCTCAGCCTGGTCAATCTAAGGCGTGTCGCACGATCTTTAAACGTGTCTCCGGCTGAATTAATCAGGGACCAATCGACAAAAGATCAGGAGTTTGAAGATTTACGAAATGCGAGCATCGCAAATTTGCGCGAATATGCCAGACAAAAGAATATCTCGTACCAAGATTACGCGAGACTCAAAGTGGATGGACTTCATGCGCTGAGGGAACAGACTTCAAGTTTAGCGGCTAAGGGTACGCCGAAGCCCCTTCAACACGATGAATGGAAGCGATTTCATCACAGCCTGATTGATTCGCCACCAAAAAACGATGAAGAAGATGCATTGAGTGATGATTAGGGCCCATGCGTAGTACAGTTAGAAGAGTCTGGCAATCTGCGGTTGCCCGCGCACTTCTGGATCAAAAAAAGAAACAACCCCTTCCCGTTTCGCGGGTGGAGCGCATGATCGCGCAAGGAGAGAAAGGCGCTTTACCTCCTCAATGTGCCGCCGGTCTAGCGAAAAGTCTAATCAGCACATCTAACGCCGCACGCATACTTGTACCTGTCAATCTTATTGAGATATGCCAAAAGCTAGGCGTAACGGTGGAATACCGACCTCTGGCAGTTGACGGCCTTTTGCAAGAATCAGAATCGGGATACGTTGCGATTATAGATTCTACTGCCAAACAAACACGTCAACGGATGACGCTAGCGCACGAGTTGGGTCATTTGATGTTGTACAACACTACGGGATTGGTACAAGCGTTCGGTCACGTTAGTTCTTCAGAACGAAACACCATTGCATCTTCCGAAATAGAGGAATTGTGCGATCATTTTGCATCAGAGCTAACTATGCCCTCGGACCGTTGGCGGTCGTTTATCGCATCAGAGGGATTGTCTGTAACGACGCTCAAGAAACTGCAAAGCCTTTTCGGCGTATCGCTGACTCGCGCCGCTCACAGACTAGTCGAGATTAGCGAAATAGAATGCGCCATAATCGTTTGGCTATCCATATCCGAGAACGAGAACATACTAAGGTTGGAGCCGCTCCACTCTTTCTCGAAGCGTCCATCCGACGTACAAGCCTTGGGGCGCGACGATGAGTCAGCCCGACCGGGGTCTCCCTTTTACGCAATTGAAAAGAAGATGGATACTGTCGGCACAATCTCAGTAGCACTCAATGGATCAAAGCGCAAATATCGCGTTCAATCCAATCCTATTGGAACTCAGCACGTAATATCTTTACTGATTCCAGACGAGGTCCGCGCTGATGTCATGCGTTTGAATTAATCCTGACGACTGCTTCAGCGCTTCAGCTTGACCTTTCTCCTTTCATCCTCTTAACTAATCCCCCTATGCGCACTCGTATCTCAGTTTTTCTAATTACTCTTTCTGGTCTGATCCTCGAGGTCGGACTAACTCGCATTTATTCGGCCAGCATCTGGTATCACTTCGCATTTGTCGCTATCTCAGTAGCTCTCTTGGGATGGGGGCTCGGCGGATTCACCGTTCATCTCCTCAAACAAAAGATGCGGCTATCGATGAATGCGGCGGCGCTGGTGACGCTGCTTTATGCCGGCGCCATTCCGCTCTGCCTTTGGCTGCTGGTGCGATTCCCGTTCGACATGGATCGCCTGCCACTATATTTTCTCGCTCCTTTGTTGCCATTCTTTTTAGCCGGCATGGCGCTGTCGATCGTGTTCGACATTCATCGGGCCGTCGCCGGCAGCTTGTACTTCTATGACTTGATTGGCGCGGCGTTGGGCGCGGTGCTGGTGACTCTACTGCTGCATTTGTTTGGGGGAGAGGCGGCATTGCTGGTGGGAGCGATGGCGCCGGCTGTCGCGGCGGTGTTAATGGCAACAGGAGCCAGCAAAGCAGAGGTCGGAGATCAGAGATCAGAGGTCAGCAGCTCAGCGGACCCGCTTGCTACCGCAAGCGGTTCTGTACCTCTGTCGCCCGCTTCGCGGGCTCAAGGCAATAACAACGAGGGTGAGAACGCTAAGCCCTCACCCCAACCCCTCTCCCAGAGGGAGAGGGGAAAGGCACCCTCGCGGGTCATTCAAGTGCTCGCTATCGTCGCTCTCCTGCTCACGGCCGGCGCAGCGTTGGCGGCAGTTAAGTATGGGGCGTTTCGCGTCAAACCCGGCACCACAAAGGCCATGCGTAATCAGATGGATGCCGCGCCCGGCTCTCACATCGTTCAGACCGGATGGAATGCTTACTCGCGGATCGATTGCGTGCAGGGTCTGCCGGACAGCTTCGCGCGTCTCTACATCGATTCGGACGCGTGGACCGGCATTCGGGAATGGGATGGCAAGATCGAGAGCGTTAAAGACATGCGCGACTCGTATCGGGCGCTGCCTTTTCGGCTCACGCCCAACGCAGAGACGCTCATCATCGGACCAGGAGGCGGCCCGGATGTCGTGGCAGCATTAGCATCGGGCAGCAAGAAAGTCACGGCCGTCGAAATGAATCCGCTCATGTTGAAATTTGTGCGCAGCTTCGGTGCGCGCGCCGGCAATCTTTACGATCGCCCCGACGTCGAGGCCGTACTAAGCGAGGGTCGAAACTACATCAGTCGCAGCGACCGCAAGTTCGACGTCATCCTGCTTGGCTTTGTCGATTCGTGGGCGTCAGTGGCGTCCGGCGGATTATCGCTTTCAGAAAACTATCTCTACACGACCGAGGCAGTGCGCGCTTACTATGACCATCTCAAGGACGACGGTGTGCTTGTTATTCTTCGCTGGGAGATGGACATTCCGAGGCTCGTGTCGAATTCGGTCGCGACACTCGGCGCGCCTGAAGCTTCAAAGCGAATCGTGGTGTTGATGGAAAAGGAAGCGTCGCCCAACGATTACTCGCAGATGCTTTTCATGTTGCGCAAGCGGCCGTTCACCGACGCAGAGCAGAAAGAGATGCGCGAGAAGTGGACGCAGGCCAGACCGATCGTCATGCCGGACGGAACTGGGCCGCCGGGAATCAAGGAGGTGCTGGCGGGAACCAGGACGCCTGAGCAATATGAAGCTGGGTCATCGCGGTTCGTCGGGCCCGTCTGGGATGACAGCCCTTTCTATTTCGCGATCGATCGTCCCTGGCGGATGCCGGGTGCGATCGCGGAACGGATAGCGAAGTGGTTGCTGGTCCCAAGCGTGGCATTGTTGGGGGTCTTTGCCGTCTTTGGCTGGCCGCGAAAAGGCGGGCTGCGAAAAGATGGAGACTTACCTGCCACGGCAATCGATAAACGTTCCGGGCTTCGGTACGGTGGATCATTGATTTACTTTGCCGCGCTCGGGTTCGGTTTCATCGCCGTCGAGTTAGCGCTGCTACAGCACCTAACGCTGCTGGTCGGCCATCCGATTTACACTTTGTCGGTTCTGCTGTTTACGCTGCTGGCGTTCGGAGGCATCGGGGCCGCACTGAGTCCGCGTTGGTCCATGTGGAAGGCATGTTTGGCGGTCGCACTGATTGGCGCGATTGAAGCTTTGGCACTTCCGAAGCTGGTGCCGGCTTTGCTCTGGTTGCCACTCTGGGGGCGCATCGCGGTGGCAATTGCTTTGATAGCGCCGCTCGGTTTGGCGATGGGAATGCCTTTCCCGCGTGGGTTGCGCGAGACGGGACAAGGATCTCTGCCGGCGCCGCCATTCTATTGGGGACTGAACGGCATCATGTCGGTAATTGGATCCGTGACGACCGTGTTCGTGGCCCTGATGGCGGGATTTCAGGCGGCGATGCTGATGGGCAGCGCCTGCTATGTTCTCGCGGCGCTGGCTTCAACGAAAGCATTTCCGGCTGCGGCAAAGAGCTAAGCCAATCAAACAAACGTCGGTCGTGCGATGACGAGGCTGGCTGCCGTGATCACAGTCTGGCGTACTCGCGTTTCGCCTCGATGAGTATTGGGACGTCGGGATCGGCGTCTTTCCAAAGCGCGAAAAAGTCCTCGTAGGCCTTGCGCGCTTTGGCTCGGTCGCCCATCAAAACCGCGGCCCGTGCCAGACCGACATAGTCAAGGGGGTACAGCGGTTCAATTGGACCGAGACCTCTGCGATCAAGATTCTTTTGAAACTCGGTTGCTGCCTCCGGTCCCTGATTTAGCGCCAGGTAAGCCTGCCCGCGCAGGTATTCGGGCCAGTACACCATTGAGCCAAAGCCTGCGCCCTTATAACGTCTTACGGGTTCCAGGAACTTAATGGCTTCACCGGGATGGCCGCGACGAATTTCGATCGCAGCCCGCAGAATCGGCACCTCAAGCAAGTTCACCCACGTATCTTTCGGCGAGCGCTTAACATCCTCGTCCGCGAGAATTTCCGCGCGGTTGACGTCGCCACAAAACGCCAGCGTCAGACCAAATCTCAAAGACGAGTGGCCGTTCAAGGGAAGGCCCCTGGCTTGGTTCACATCATCGAGCGCGGCCAAGCACTTTCCCACGACGGCCAGACGCCAGGCATTCGTCGCGAAAAGATCCGCTGCGTACAGCTTATTATTATTGGCCAATTCGACGTTAGCGCGGCGGTCGAAGATCTCGTGCGCTTTGTTCATCTGGCCAGAAAAAGCGAGATCGTTGGCGGGCCAGCTATGTACGCTGTCGTCGTCCGAGTTTGCCTTGACCCAATCGAGTTCGGTTTGCATGGCGGCGGAGTCGCCCTGCACGAACCCGATTCGATAAAGGTCGTAATGATAGATGTACAAGTCGAGCTTCCGTACCAGGGCTTGCTGATAAGTTTCCTTCGCTTCGTCGAACCGATTAAGAGATCGCAGGGCATTTCCCAAACCGGCGTACGAAGAGGTTCCTTCGGGATCGATTTTCAGGGCTTCGCGGTATTCTTCGATCGCTTTTTCATACTGGCCCAGATCGGCGTACAGGCGACCCAGACTGTTGAGCGTCTCGTAGTCGCGCGGATAAGTAAGCATGAGGGATTGCAGGGTCTCGACAGATTGTTCCAGATCGCCGGTTACGATCATCTGGTAGTCAGAAGTAATCCTCAGTTTCTCGTAATCGCTGACGCGATCCCGAAGGTCGAACGCCTTCTGCGCGGCGGCCGAGGCGAGCTCGTCCTCGTGGATGAGATGATGAACTCGGGCGAGCGAGCTGTACGCGAGCGCGAAGTTGGGATCGAGGTCGATCGCCCGGCGATAGGATGCTATGGCTTCAGCGTTTTTTCCTCTGGCGAACTGGCTGCTGCCCAGGGCGTAAGCTTTCAAAGCCTCGAGCGAAGACGTTGTTGCCTGTCCAATCAGCGCATCGAATTTTTGAATTGAGGCTAACGATTCGCCCAGCTTACCGCGCAAGTTCGATGCGGCTTCGCCCAGCTTCTCGAGCACTTGTTCCTTACTGGCCGCTTCAACCTGCTCGCGCGCGATCGCATCGCCGGTGCGCGCATTGACAGCTTCGAGCGTGATTATGTAGTGGCTGCCCAGCGCGGCAATCGATCCCGCCAGAAAAGCTTTCAGACCGCGCCGCTGACAAAGCTCTCGCGCCAGGTCGCGCGTCAGACGCTCGTCGGGCGAGCGGCCCATGAAGCGCAGCGTATCGCGCGTGCGGTCGTCGGAAAAAATATTGAGAAAGGGTGATTGGCCAAGTTGCACTGCGAGTGCCTGCTTGAGTGTGCCATCAAAAACGGTGTCGCCCGTCGTGTTCGCGAAATCTGCAAGCACTATTGTGTCGGTGTTCGTCAGCGCCGCGGGTTGAGGTTGGAATCGCCATCGATAAAGAGAAATACCAACAAAGAGCATTAGGATGACAGCAAATGAACCCGCCACGACCGCGAATGTTCGGTGGCGTCTGATTTCGCTGACAAGGTACTCGGCGCTTGACGCTCTCGTGGCGGCTGCGTCCGACAGAACCTGCGTCCTTCGCGACGGATGATTGCTTAACCTGTCAAAGGTTCGCCGGCCATCACGGCCGCTGTTTGAATCCGGTGCTGCGGAACGTTCAATCTCTGCCTCGAAATCGAGATGATGTCGCAGGCGCTTCAGATCGATGAGCAAGTCCTTTGCTACCTGGTAGCGCTCCTCCCGATCCTTGGCCAGAGCCTTGGCGACAATCTCATCGAGTCGTTCGTTTGCTTCTGATGCCAGGCGGGTCAACGGCGCCGGCTCTTTTTGCAGAATCATCGACACGACATCGCTGGTCGTGTCGCCTTCAAATGGCAACTTGCCGGCGATCATTTCGTACAAGGCCACGCCGACACTCCAAATATCAGTTCGTTCATCGACCGCAAAACCGCGCGCTTGTTCCGGTGACATGTAATGCGATGTGCCCATGACCAGGCCGGGCGTGGTGTTGAATTTGGCTCGTGTGGCAGCCTCGAGCGTTTCGGCGGGAGGGCTGACTGATTTTTGTATGGCTTTTGCGAGGCCAAAGTCGAGTACCTTCACGATTCCATCGTTTCGAATCATGATGTTCTCGGGCTTGATGTCACGGTGAGCTACGCCGGCTTTGTGCGCCACGGTTAGCGCCGAAGTGAGTTGGATCGCAACGTCGAGCGCTTCATTAAGGCGGACACGCTCACGCTTCAACCGGTGGCGCAGAGTATGGCCATCGACATATTCGGTGACCATGAAGAGCTGTCCGTCGATGTCGCCGAACTCATGGACCGTCAGTATGTTCGGATGGTTCAGCGCTGAAGCGGTCAATGCCTCCTGTTCAAATCGGCGTAAGCGATCTTCATCCCTGGAGAACGAGCGCGGCAGAATCTTGATGGCGACGTCGCGTCCCAATCTCGTATCGAGCGCGCGATAGACTTCACCCATTCCGCCTCGACCAATAAAGGACACGATTTTGTAGGAGCCAATCGTTTGGCCCGGCGTCAATTCAGAGTTGTCGTCTATGATTAAGTTGGCGGCAACTTCGTATGCCGGATTATCGAGAAAGGCGCTCGCTTCTTCATTGGACGCCAGCAGCGAGTCGACCTCTTCACGCAGCTTAGGGTCGTTGCCGCATGCTTCATCGAGAAGTCGCGGGCGATCCGCCGCTTCGCACTGAACTGCGGAATTGAAGATGTCCTTTATGTGTTGCCAGCGTTCAGGGGTCATCGCTGCACTTACTTTCGCGATTCTTTATGAACTCGTCCCAAACATAAACGCGGCATCCCGCCGATCATTCCCTCACCCTATTCCAGTTTACGTCGCAGCCAGGCCCGCGCCATTTTCCAGTCGCGCTCAATAGTCGCGTGCCCTACGCCCAGCACTTCAGCGGTCTCCTCGATGGATAACCCACCGAAGAACTTCAATTCGACAATTCGTTCCTGCTGAGGATCGAACGCCTTTAGTTCAGCCAGCGCCTCATGAAGGGACAGCAAATCGAGATCGGGTTTTTCTCCGAGCTGGCCCGCGCCCGTGATCGACAAGCGCTCCTGCCCGGGCCCACCCCGTTTTTCAGCCTGATGCTGGCGCGCGTAATCAACCAGAATGCGGCGCATCAGTTGCGCCGCGACTCCGTAAAATTGGGCGCGGTTCTTCCACTGCGCGTTCTTTTGATCGATTAGCTTCAGGTAGGCTTCGTTGACGAGCGCGGTGGGTTGCAGCGTGTGATCCCGACGCTCACGCCGCAGGTAATTGCTCGCGAGCCGTCGCAATTCGTTATGTACGAGCGGCGTTAACCTTTCGAGAGCGCTTTCATCGCCCTCGCTCCAACTCACCAATAACTGCGTCACGCTTTCGGGGGACTGCATAACGCGATCCGATTTTCGTTAGTCGGGCAATTGCCCGTGGTGTGGACTCTTCACAAAGGTCGGGACATTTTACGGGGAGATTCTACAACAGAAGTTTTCAGGGGCGTGAGGGAGTTTCGTTCGAATCTCCGCGTTGTTAGGTGAAGGGCAGAATCAGGCAACCAGCCCGAAACGACATAAACGAGGAGGAAATCATGAAAAAGCAGGCTTACATTATCATCGCGTTGTTCGTTCTGATTGGTTCAATCGCTCTGTCAGCACGTGCGCAAACAACCAGCCGCGCTGAGTTGAGGGTTGATATTCCATTTCAATTCTACGTCGGCAGCCAAACGTTGCCGGCCGGCAAATACCGCTTGCTGTCGGTCAGCACTGACTCTCCAACTGTCATCTTCAAGCTTGAAAGTGAAAATCGCCGAGGCTTCATGCTTCAGATGCAGACTCTCGAAGCTCGAGCGCAGGACGGCGCCAAGCTGATCTTCCATCGATACGGAAATAGGTACTACTTCGCCGAAGCCTGGCTCAACGCTGCACATGGCTGGCAAGCGCCGAAATCGCGCAGCGAGCGGGCGACTGAACTTGAGACGGCCGCACTGGGCGCCAAGATCGAATCGGTGGCCGTTAGAACCAGATAGCTGCTATTCAGCGGCTTTCTCAAGCACCACACCACGCGACGACTGGAGGCCCCATGGCTTACCAGCGATCGCACTGAAAACCTTAACGACCAAATGAGAGGAGAAGAAATAATGCGCAGAGCAATCACATCCACACTGGCGGCACTCATGATTGTGGCTGCCGCGGCATTCATCAACGTGTTGGGCGCTCAAGCTCAGGACAAGGGGAAGGGCGAGGGTAAAGCTGACCAGCAATGCCACCTGAATACGATCAAGGGCAGCTATGGTTACCTCAACACGGGGACGGCGTTCGGAACGTCCCTGGCGTCGGTGGGCGTCATGACCTTTGACGGCGCGGGCAATATCACAGGCAATGACACCAACAGCTTCGGCGGCTCGATCTCTTCGTCAGCGTTCACTGGGAGCTACACTGTAAATGCCAATTGCGCGGGAACGCTGACCGTCAACTTCGGCTTCTTCACCATCAACAACAGCATGGTGATTGTCGATAACGGAAGAGAGATCAATCTGATCGAGACGAATGCGGGAACGGTCGCCACCGGCGTTATGAAACGGCAGTAAATTGCCCCGTCTCGCGGGGCGATCATCACCCTCAGTTTCTGTTTATGACGGGTGGATCCGGGCGACGGGTCTGACTGAGAACCTTAAGGCGAAGACTTGTTTGTCGCTGCCTCCTGCGCAACCGTAGGAGGCTTTCTTTTTTTATGTGCAAGAAAGTGGAGCTAGACTGACTCAGCAGGAAGGGCTTGGGTTGGAGGTGGTGGCGGCGCGTCGGGCAAGCTAATGCCGTGCATGGCCTCCCAGTCTTCGGTCGGGATCATCTCGATCGCATCCCAGGGACAGCCATCCAGGAAAGCGCCGTCGGGTCCTTTGCTCGTGCATTTCTGACAACCAATGCAGAGATAAGGATCAACCTCGATGCGGCCGAACGGTGCGTGATCAGGATCTGCCACCCAAAACATGCAGGCCTCGATTGGGCAATACTCGATGCAGGCGGGCGAGCCGGCGCAACCGGTGCAGCAATCAGTCGTGATCGCCAGGATGCGCGGTTTCTTTTTCCGCGTGGCCTTGCCGTCGCCAACCGACATGGGCCACTCCTTTTCCACCATGTCAAAAATGTTAATTTCTTCGAGGGCCGTCATGGGTGACACCTTAGCATAGGGTTTTGGCTGGCTCAATCAGAAAGTTGTCTTGTCAGCGCTCGCGAGCTGATCGCTCGCAGTTCGTAAATCCGTGCGATTAGATGCGGGGCCTCTCAGCTCTTTCTGTACTTTTTCTCTTCTAATCTCTCTTCTATGGACGCTCACAGCTTATGCGGCACGGCGGGCGCTTGCGTACGGGTAGGAGGATTCCAAAATGGAGAGCATCGTAGGAATTTTTAACTCGCTGGCCGACGCCAGGCGCGCCGCAGCAATTTTGCAGTCGGTGGGCGTTCCGAAAGCCAGAACCACTGTACTTTCCCCGCACACTTCTGAGAGCGAAATCGAAGCACAAGTTTCGACCACCGAAACTGAGCAACCGGGTATGGGTTCGGCGGTCGGCGGAACTGTTGGGGCCGCGTTGGGCGTAGCGGGCGGACTTGAAGCAGGCGCCGCAGCCGCATCGTTACTGATTCCCGGCGTAGGGCCCGTGATCGCGTTTGGATTGATCGGCGCCGCGATACTTGGCGCGGGTGGCGCGGCGGCTGGAGCTTTGGCCGGAAACGCGCTGGAGAAGGGGATTGCCGACGGCTTACCCCGCGATGAATTGTTCGTTTACGAGGATGCACTGCGTCACGGGCGATCAGTAGTGATTGCCCTGGTTGATGACGATCAAATTGCCGAGACTGCTCGTACAGCTTTACATCGCGCGGGCGCCGAGTCCGTCGATGCCGCCCGGGACGAATGGTGGATTGGTCTGCGAGACGCTGAACGCGAACATTACAGCAGTCAGGGTGGGGACTTTAACGCCGATGAAGCCAAGTATCGTTTAGGCTTCGAGGCTGCACTGCATCCTGATTGTCGTGGCAAGACCTGTGAAGATATGATGGGCCACCTAAACAAACGATACGGAGAAGACTCGGGGACGCAGGCTTTTCGCCAGGGGTACGGACGGGGTCAGAGCTATCTGACGTCGGTAGCGGATACTCACAAGGGTGGACAGCGCGAAAAGAGTAACGCTAAGAAAGCCGCTTGAGCCTGAGTTGAACTGCTCTGAAAGAGACCATTATCAACATCGCATTAGCTGTCGCCATACTCGGCGGCAGCTATGTGATTATGCATTTCTTCGCCCGCGCCATGTACATCCGGTGTCGTGCTTGTGGAACGCTTAACGCGAAGCGAAGAACCAACTGCCGCAGTTGTGAAACCTCTCTGCGATGATTATTTCTTGCGGTATCGGCGGGCCACGAGGTAGTCAACGAGGAGCACCATCACCGCCAGAATCGGAAGTACATGTATTGTCGGCGGCGCGTGAAAGACGAAAAGGCCCAGCAGATAAAACAGCAAGAGCACCAGTGCAATTAGCCATACCATGTTCTTAAATGAACTCCTCGCCCTTAAGCACCCTCGACCATCTGTGGATCAGAGATCACTTTTGTGCGCCGGCGCGTAACGACCAACACGCCTGCGAATATTAACAGCGATGAAACAATCGCCCGCCAGCCTATCGCTTCGCCGAGGATTAGCGGAGCCAGCGCAAAAGCGATCAATGGTTGGAGATAAATGTAAACGGCGACGGTGCTCGGCGACACCCGGGCCAGCGCCCAGGCATTCAAAAAATATGCGCCCGCCGTCGGTAAAATAATTATGTATCCGACGGCGAGCCACACGGACCAGGAAATGCTGCTGAGCGGCACTTGCCTGAGACTGACTAACCCGGCCGGTACGGCGGCGACACTTCCCACGATAAATATCCAGGCGATGACGTTCAGCGCGCTGTAACGGCGCACGAGATCCTTTGAAACGGCAATGTAGGCGCCATAGCAAAGCGAATTCGCAACGATCATCAAATCTCCGGCGCGAGTTGCAGCTGAGAATCCCGCTCCTTTGGGGCCCACCAGAACCAGGACGCCGGCGCCCGCCAGAACAATTCCAGCGAGGCGACGCCACGTCGCGCGATCTGTTCCCAGGATCATGCCGACGAGTAGGGTTGCCACGGGAATCGACGTCCCAATCAGCGTAGAGTTGATTGCTGTTGTCAGCGAAAGGCCTTTGACGAACAGCCATTGATTGAAAACCAATCCGAGTGCGCAGGAGAGAATCAATAAGGGCCAATCACGTCGCGAAATCTTTCCGAGACGCCCCTTGAAGCGGGCCAGCAGCACGAGCATCAACGACGCTCCGGCGACGCGAAATCCAACGAGCGCGATAGCTGGAACTGTCCGGAGAGCGATCTTTCCGACTATCGGCCAGGTCGCGAAAAGGATCTGCACGGCGATCAACGCCACGTGCGGCGCCGACGTGTTTGCGGATCGTGAAGTTGCCGTGTTGCTCACTACACAAAAAAGATCGGGATGGAAGATCCCGATCTTGTTGATTCAACCATTGCGCCCCCGATTTTAGCCAACAAAAAGATAAAGCGGGTTCTCCATGATTTGCTTGAAAGTCTGTAAGAACTTTGCGCCGGTAGCCCCATCGATCACGCGATGGTCGCAGGACATCGTCACACGCATGGTTTGCCGGATCGCAATTTCACCATCTCTGACAACCGGTTTTGCAGCCATCGCGCCGACTGCCAGGATTGCACCTTCCGGCGGATTGATGACGGCCGTGAACTCTTCGATCCCGAACATTCCTAAATTGCTGATCGAGAAAGTTGCGCCGGTATACTCTTCCGGTCTTAATTTACGCGCCCGGGCGCGATCGGCAAGCTCACGAACTTCGCCGGCAATTTCGTTGAGCGACTTTAGTTCAGCCGCGCGGACGATCGGCGTGATCAATCCATTTTCAGTCGCGACCGCGACGCCGATATCAGCATGTTCATACAAGCGAATCGTCTTGTCCTGGAAGGACGCGTTAACCTGCGGATGCTGAATTAAGGATACGGCGGCGACCTTGATGATGATGTCGTTAATGCTGAGCTTGAAATCCGGATAGAGTTCGTTGATCGACCGCCGCATGTCTGCCGCCCGCTCCATGTCGATTTCACTGGTGAGGAAGAAGTGCGGGATGGGGCCGAGCGATGTCACCAGGCGACGGGCAATCGTCCGCCGCATTTCGCTGGTTGGTTCGTCACGATACGCCGAAGGACCGTAGACGGCTCCTTTCTCAGCGGGTCGCGGCAGACTGATTGGACGCAGGCTGGACTTGGCCGATGGCGCCGCTTTCTGCTGTTGGATCGCCGCTTCGATATCGCTCTTAACAATGCGGCCACTCGGGCCGCTGCCTTGCAGTGCTTTCAAGTCGAGGCCGGCTTCAGCGGCCATGCGCGCGGCGATCGGCGAGATCAAGAGACGTCCCTCGCTGGCCGGCGTTGCGGCACGATCTCCATCGCCGCTCACGCGCGGCTCTGCCGGCGGGGCCGCAGCCTCTTTTGCTTCCACTTCGACTGCCGGAACAGCTTCGGACTCCGGCAACTTTTCTGAAGCCGCTTCGGCCTTGGCGGTTTTTGCGGCGCCGGCAGTCTTCAACAATTCGGAAATGTCCTCGTCCGGTTCGCCGATGATCGCGATCGGCTGACCCAGCGGCGCGCTCTCGCCTTCACCAATCAGAATCTTACGCAGCACGCCGTTCGAAAGCGCCTGCATTTCCATGGTCGCCTTGTCAGTGTCGATTTCGGCGAGGGGCTCGCCCATCGCAACCTTGTCGCCCTCTTTCTTGAGCCAGCGCGCTAGCTGCCCCTCCTCCATGGTGGGCGAAAGTTTGGGCATGACGACTTGAGTAGCCATAATCAGTAAGCAGTAAGCAGTGAGCGGTGAGCAGTCACGATCACAAGTATGAAACTTCACGCACGGCAGCGACGATCCGATCCATGTCGGGAATCGCGAGCTGCTCGAGGTTCTTCGCGTAAGGCATCGGCACATCCGCACCTGAGACGCGCTTGACTGGGGCGTCCAGATAATCAAAAGCACGCTCGGCAATCTGCGCGCTGATCTCGGCGCCCACGCCGCAGAAGGGGTGGGACTCTTCGGCAATCACCACGCGATTTGTTTTCTGCACGGACTCGACAATGGTTTCAATGTCCAGCGGTCGAATCGTTCGCGGATCGATGACTTCGCAAGAAACACCCTGTTTTTCTAGCGCCTCGGCAGCCTTCAAAGCCGTCGGCACCATCAATGAGCGAGCCACGATCGTGGCGTCTGTGCCTTCACGTTTAATGTCGGCGACCCCCAGCGGAACAGTAAAGTCGTCATCTTCCGGCACTTCGCCTTTCATCCCGTACATTCTTTCCTGCTCAATGAAGATGACCGGATCGTCGTCGCGAATCGCGCTCTTGAGAAGCCCTTTGGCGTCGGCCGGCGTTGAAGGCATCACGACCTTCAAACCCGGAAAGTAGGCGTACCATGATTCGAGGGCCTGCGAATGCTGTGACGAAACCTGGTAAGCCGAACCGCCGGGACCGCGAAAAACGATCGGGATTTTGAATTGACCTCCGGACATGTAAAGCATCTTGGCGGCTGAATTAATAATCTGGTCAGTCGCGAGAATCGAAAAATTAAAAGTCATGAATTCGATCACCGGCCGCAGACCGGCCATCGCGGCGCCCACGCCCAGCCCGGCGAATCCCAGCTCGGTGATGGGGGTGTCGATAATTCGCTTGCCGCCAAATTCATCCAACAACCCGCGCGTGATTTTGTACGCGCCCTGGTATTCCGCGACTTCTTCGCCCATCAGGAAAACTGAGCTATCGCGCGCCAGTTCTTCTTTCAGAGCCAGGTTCAGAGCGTCGCGCATCGTCATCACAGCCATGCTTTTTCTCGATTCCGTTAACCCAGAGGGTCCGCGTAAATATTTGTGTACAGCTCTTCCGGATCCGGCTCGGGACTTTCTTCGGCGAATTTGACCGAGCGCTCCACTTGCTCTTTCACCTCGGCCTCAATGCCTGCAATGTCAGCATCAGACAGCACGCCCGCCTTTTTCAGCTTGTCAGCAAAAGTGTTAACCGGATCGCGTTCCTGGTATTTTTCAATCTCGGCGCGCGTGCGATAGTTCCCCGGGTCGGACATTGAATGGCCCATGTAGCGATAGGTGCGGGCTTCGATCAGAGTGGGCAGAGACTGTTCGCGCGCTCGTTTGAGGGCCCGCTGAACGGCGCGGCGCATTTCCAGCACGTCCATCCCGTCGACGAACTCGGACGCAATCTCATAGGCGCAGGCTTTCTGGGCGACATTCTGCAGTGACATCGCGCGCTCGAGCGAGGTGCCCATGCCGTACATGTTGTTTTCGCAGATGTAGATGCAGGGAAGTTTCCAAAGCTGCGCCATGTTCAGAGATTCATGGAACGCTCCCTGATTCACCGCGGCTTCGCCAAAAAAGCAGAGCGTCACCCGATCGGTTTCTTTGTACTTGCAAGCGAACGCCACGCCCGTCGCCAGCGGAATCTGGCCCCCGACGATTGCATGGCCGCCGAGAAAGTTCACTTCGCGGTCAAATAAGTGCATCGACCCGCCCTTACCGTGCGAACATCCTCCGGACTTGCCGTAAAGTTCGGCCATAATGGCTTCTGGCGAAACTCCTTTAGCGATCGCCTGGCCATGCTCGCGATAGCTGGTCAATACGTAATCATCCGGGCGCAGTGCGGCGATCGCGCCCACCGCGACCGCTTCCTGACCGATATAGAGATGGCAGAAGCCGCCAATCTTTCCGAGGCTGTAGGATTCGGCACACTTTTCTTCAAATCGCCGAATCAACAACATCTGCCGAAAGATTCTGACCAGCGTCTCGCGATCTTCTTTGAACTTAACGGATTCGTCGGCTGACGCTGGTTTGGCCTGCTCGGGCTCGTCCAACACACCTGTGGCGCCGCCGGATGTTGGTTTTGACCGAGGAGTTCGTTCGCTTGCTTCTCTACTCATTAATCTGTTGCTAACGTGAACGGCCAGCGCGACGCTGGCCCAAAAAGAGAATCATCTCTTCAACTCGGCGATTATACGCGAGACATGTGATGAGGCAAAACAGGCCTTAAATCCCGGCAGTTAGACCAGCAAAGCTTGAGCTTCGATCAGCGACAATAGAAAAAGCACGCCAAGCGGGAAAGCTGGCGTGCCTTGTTTTACAGAGAGCAAGGATCCTCGCTCAGGTGTAATGATCAATCCGGGCTGGAGTGGGCATCGTCGCCAGATTGTGCAGATTCTTTCGCGAGTGTTTGTCACGCTGCATATTCCGGGCGGCGGTGGTTAGTAGTTCTTCAGTGGTTTCGCCGTTGGTGGGGAAGCACGCAATGCCGATGCTGATGCCGACCTCGACGGTCTTTCCGGTCCGCACGGTAAATTTATGTTCGGATACCGCCTTTCGGATGCGATCGGCGACTCCCTCGGCCATTAGCTCTGAAGCCATCGGCATGATGGCGACAAACTCGTCTCCGGCATAACGCGAAAGGACATCCATCTGGCGCAGTTCTTTTCGCACGATCTTGCCGAGGCTGGCCAGCAGCCGATCGCCGATCGGGTGGCCCCACTGGTCGTTAATCTGCTTGAAGTCATCGACATCCATGCTGATAACCGCCAGTGACTCGCGGCCCAATCGCTGACATTCGGCCAATCTCTGCTCGAGCATCATGTAAAAACCGCGAGCGTTAGGAAGCTCTGTCAACGGATCGGTGAGCGCGCTTTCCTTCGTCTTCTCGAACGTGATGGCGTTGTTGAGTGCCGAAGCGGCGTGCTGCGCGACTGATTCGAGGAGGCGGACATGCTCGGTAGTATAGGAAGTGCGGCCTTTTGAATAGAGGCTGATGGCCCCGAAGGCTCCGTCTTCTCTAATCAAAGGCGAAACCAGCACACCGCGATAGCTGCGCGCGATTTCTTCAGGCATGCCGACCAAGTCAAGTTCCGGCGACGAGTTGCACATTGATCGCGAATTGGCGATTACCCAACCGGTAATGCCTTCACCAATGTTTATGCGCCGCAAGCGAAACATTTCAGCATGATCGCCGACAACATGCATCGCAATCGCTTTGCCTGAACGGTCGTCGACGATGAAGATGACGCAGGTATCGAACGGCACAATTGAACGTAGCTTGTTTGAAATCAACGTGACCGTGTCGTGCATGTTGAGCGACGAACCGATCGTTTGCGCTATTTCGTGAAGAGCAAACACTTCGCGCTGCGCTTCAGTGATCGAACGGAAACCAGCGCTGGCATCCGGCGAACCGAGGACTTCCGAGGCTAATCCGGCATCAGGTTTCGTCTTCGTGATGTTGTCGATGTTCTGCGACTCGACCTGCTCCTGAATATCCTGCGCGTTGATCAGTTGGTCGAATTCAGCGACATGTTTGACGAACAGTGTGACTACTCGTGGATCGAACGAACTGTTCGACATCTTCTGAAGCAGGGCCAGCGAATCCTCTCGCTTCATTCCTTTGCGATACGGACGGTCGCAACGCGTGGCGTCATAAAAATCAACGACTGAGATGATGCGGGCCACCAGCGGAATGTGTTCACCGCGAAGGCCTTTCGGGTAACCACTGCCGTCCCACTTTTCGTGGTGATAGCGAACAATGTCTTCGACCGGGTACGGAAAATTAACGCGCTTGAGGATGTCGCCACCAACGGTAGGATGGATCTTCATCTTGGCGAATTCGGCCTCAGTGAGTTTGCCTGGTTTGTTCAGGATGTATTCGGGAACGGCCAGTTTACCGATGTCGTGCAGCAGGGCGCCAGCCACCAGCGCGCGCAGTTCCGACTCGGTGACTTTCAAAAGCTTGCCCATCTCGGTGGCGTAGATCTGTGTGCGGCGGACGTGGCCGTGGGTTGTCTGGTCCTTCGCGTCGATGGCGATCGCCAACGACTCGATCGTGTTCATGTGCAAGATCGGCGATCTCTTCGATGTAGCGGAGCTTTTCCGTCTGTGCCCTGGTTACTTCGCTGACTCGTTTCTCATTGAACCGGTACAAAAGATGGACCAAAGCGATGATCAGGATGCCGACGAAGAGAAAGGGAACGCCGGCTCCATGCAAGGCTGAATAAAAAAGCGCCGCCGAGGTCACGTTTGCCACCTGGGTAATGAGCGTCCAGATCAAACTCTCGCGCGAAACCGTCAGCTTGTTCTCGGATGACGACAGCCAGTTGAACGAGAGGGTGCCGAAAGTGCTCAGCGCGTATTGCACTAATCCAAAAATACACAAAGGGAAGAGGAGAAGTTCCAGGACTAAACCTTTTTCGCCGGCTGAGGCTGCGGTGCCGCTCGCAAGCGTCATCAGCATACCGCGGTAGACCACCGAAGCTGCGAAGGTTGAAATTACCGACATGCCGACGGCGAAGATCATCGACCATCGAGTGGAAAGGAAAAGGGAAGAGAGGAAGCCGACGATCGCGGCCAGGAGAATGGCAGGGCCGAAGCTGTTCGCCGGGGCCGTCGTATAGACCATGACGGCCAGGAAGATGAATGCGTCAGCGACCGACTTATTGCTTTGGCTCGAGCCGTCAACATTCGTCACCGGCACGGTGAAGCGGCTGGACACCAGGGTCAGTACCACCAGAATGACGAACGTAATCAGTCCGCCCCAACCGAGGAGCGGCAGACGCAGCGTCGATACTAGACCGGTGACAAGAATCGCGGCGGCCGTAACCGACACGCCCGACAAGAGCAGAAGACTCTTCCAGTTAAGCTTTGGCATGGTTTTTAGCGGTCCCGAAGACTAAAGAACTTGGCGAGGAATCGATGTCGGGAATCGACGAGACAAGCCTAGTTGGCAACTGATAGACATCGGCCAACAGTGTTGGCCACGTAAGAGAATACCTAGTACGGCGTGGGCAAGTCAATTCTTTTATTCTCAAGGCTTCGGCGAGGAAGGCTCCTCGTGCGGGGCGCAGACATTGGCTAAGGTGACAACTGCTTGCGCAGTTCTGAGGCAGAAACGACCGGCGACTGACAGGTGAATTCCTGGCAAACGAACGCTGTGGCCCGTGTCGAGAGGGTATTGCGGTCTCTGAGAAGGGGAATTGTCGCCGCGGAAACCTCAAAATCGCCGTTGCATGGGACGATAACCCGATTTGGCAGATAGCTTCCCCACAAGGCGCTCCAGAGTTCCCGCCAGCCCGGATCATCCGCCTTCCCTACGACCGCAATCTCCAAAGGCGAGGTGAGATAGAAATCGAGTGTCGACAAGGCGAAGCCAAACGCCGACGGATACCGGCGAATTTGATCAGCCATTAGGCGGAGGATCGTGGTCGCCCGGCGGCGGTAGTCTTCGTTCGCCGTAAGCAGCGCGATCCTTAGCAGCACCAGGGCGGCAACGGAATTTCCGGAAGGCGTGGCATTGTCGAGCCATTCCTTGGACCGGACAATTAATTGTTCGTGACTCTTTCCCTGTAAAGAAAAAGCCGCCGGCTTCCTCATCCCAGAATTGTTCAATCATGCGCTCGGTGAGCATCTTCGCCTGATTCGATCCACTCGAGCTCGCCGGTTGCTTCATAGACGCTAAGCAATCCATCAATCACGTTGGCATAGTCTTCCAGGTAGCCGTTTAGCTTGGCTTGACCGTCCTTGTACGTCCGCAGCAGCCGACCTTCGTTTTGAAGGTGAGTCAAGTAGAAATCGCGCATTGGCGCGCGCGACGTCAGCGTAATCTGAACGATCAAGAATCGCAGAGGCTTCGGCAAAGCTGCTGAGCATTAACCCGTTCCAGGCAGTCAGGATCTTTTCGTCACGGCCGGGCTTGATTCGACGTTCGCGAATTTCGAAAAGTTTACGACGACCGGCAGCGATGATTTGCTGCGCATCGGCGAGGGAAATCCCGTGTTTCATCGCCAGAGTCTCGAGATCGGAGTTAACGTGAAGAATGTTATGACCCTCAAAGTTGCCCGCCTCAGTGATGTCGTAGTAGTCGCAAAATAATTCGGCGTGCAGCGGGTCGAGTGCGGCCATCACTTCCGCACGCGACCAAACAAAAAACTTTCCTTCTTCGCCTTCTGAATCCGCATCCTGGCTGGAATAGAAGCCGCCGCCTGTGTCGGTCATTTCCCGGCACACATAGTCAAGAGTCTCTTCCGCGATGCGCCGCGCAAATTCATCTTTCGTCACCTGGTAGACGTGCAGGTAGAGCCGTGAGAGGAGGGCATTGTCGTAGAGCATCTTCTCGAAGTGCGGCACCAACCATTTCGCATCAACTGAGTACCGATGAAAGCCGCCACCCAATTGATCGTACATTCCTCCTTCGGCCATCTTGCGACAACGTGTCGGCGCACCATATCCAAGGCTTCAGGCGATTTGGTCCGATGATGAATATGCAGGAGGAACTCCAGATTCATCGCGGGCGGAAATTTTGGCGCACCTCCAAAACCGCCATTTTTAGGATCGTAATTCGCCGCGATTTTTCGATAGCTGCTGTCGAGAACTTCCGCCGTAAGCAGTTCACGCGATTCCTCTGCCAAGCCAACGCGCCGTAGTTCGCCTAGCATTGTGGTCGCCGAGTGGGCAACCTGATCGGGTTGCGAGCGGTAGGCCTCCGCTACGCTTAGCAGTACCCGGGGAAAGCCCGGCATGTTGTACCGATCGGTCGGCGGAAAATAGGTGCCGCCGTAAAAGGGCACTCCGTCAGGCGTAAGAAACATGGTCATCGGCCAGCCTCCGTGGCCTGTCATCATTTGCACCGCCGTCATGTAGATCTGATCCAGGTCCGGGCGTTCTTCGCGATCGACTTTGATGTTGACGAAGTTTTCATTCATCAGTCGCGCTATCTCTTCGTTTTCGAAAGATTCGTGCTCCATCACATGGCACCAGTGACATGCCGAATATCCGATACTGAGCAGGATCGGCTTGTTCTCAGTGCGGGCTTTGTTGAGCGCTGTTTCGCCCCACGGGTACCAATCGACGGGATTATGAGCGTGCTGACGCAGGTAAGGACTGGTTTCGTCGATTAGTGCGTTTGTATGTTTGTGCTCGGTCACCGCTTTCCCTTATTCCTCGCGTTATCCTTTGAACCAATATTTAGTGTTCCTGGCCCAGGTTGTGTTTGGATATTTCCGATGCAACAAGTCGAACGCGGCTTTCGACCACCGACCCGTGTCTTTATCCGTGCAGCCGTAGCGCGTCGATCGAACGGCGAGATGAAGAGCTTCCGGCGACCTCGGATCATTGGGATTCTTTTCGGCCCAATCGATCGCGATCTGGCAAAAATAATTAGGCGCCGTGCCTAACGCTTGCAGCGCGGCGAATTCTCTGGCTGCCAGGGACTGCGACGGCTTGAGAAATTCCGGAGCCGTGACCAGTTTTCGCTTGGTTGCCTCAACATCTTCCGATGCAGCGCCGCCCTGAGGGAGCGGCGCTTCGGCACACCAGTAATTGTCGCGATAGCTGTCAACCTCGCTGAGCGCAGTCGTGCGGCCCACACCCGCAGAGACATACGGCCGCACGCCCGGAAACTTTAGTGAGAGGAAGACCGCTGCGAATCGGCGCGCTTCCGGAGTCGCAGCGTGTTCATAGTTGGCGAGAAATTCCTTCAGCTCTGGATAGAACTCGGGCAAGATCGCAGCCGCCTGTTTCGCAGCTTCGCGCTCGTCGAGCAGTGCTGCGCGCACGAATGCGGCCTGCGCGACGTCGCGACGCAGGTTCGCCGCCAGAGTCTTACTGGCGGGCAGCGTCTCTCATCACCGCCACCGGCATTGCCTTGTTGAAAATGTTCGCCGTATCGATGTCGAAGAAGAGTTTGGAACCTTTCGTGATTTCCGTCAGCTCGCTGTCTTCGGCGGGAATCTCGCGGCCGTCATTATCGTCGCTGAAGCCGGCTGGCTTTCTTTGCGCAAACTGAAGAAATTGATCCAGGTTCTCAGCGAGCATCATGCGCTCCGCCATCAGGCTGTTCGTAGCTGACGCGTCAAGATACTGACGATCGCCGGCGAGGACCTTGTCGAGAAGAGAACGCGCTTCAGCAGCGCGGCCGCTTTCAACCAATAGCCGGGCGCTGTGGTAGGCCACGGTTGCGAAGGCTGGCGAATCGCCGCCAACGCCCTTACCTTTGTTCAAGAGAGAATTCGCGGCGCCGGATTTACCCGAAGCTTTTGAAATTGCTGCGACCAACCATGGCAGCGAATTGCTTTGTTCCCAACGCTGGAATGCATGAGCCGCTGCTTCATGCGACCCGTCCTCCATCGTGACAATCCAATCGGTGAGTTCGTCGTTTCTCAGGGATGCGGGCGCTTGCTTCTGCGCGGGCTCTTCGTCGCTCGACGCGTCGCCGAGAAAGTTATCCATGAGCACGGTGTAATCCCAGACATCCTGCTTGAAGTTCTTGCTGGCATCGCGTTTGACGATCGTATGCGCGATTTCGTGAAGCTTTGTTTCCGGGTGCAGCCGCAAACGCACCAAATTCAGCAGGCGAGCCGCAGCCGGATGAACGCGCGCCAGCGAGTTGTCTTTTAGAATTGCATTCAAACGAGTTTCAGCATCCGACAAGGAAGGAGCAGCGCTCTGTTCATCCTCCGCGAGGCTTCCTTTTCGCAGCATGGCCCGGGCAGCGACATAAGGCGCAATATCCCGGTAAGGCGAAGTCTGGTCTTTGCCGATCGTATCGAACAGCTGCTTCGCTTCATCAAAACCGGTCGAATAGAAATTCGCGGCCGCAATTTGATATGCGCGATCTGCGCGAACCAACGCATCGCTGTCGGCTGGCACAGCCTCCGGAAGGTGGCGCCCTTCACCGCAGTTCATGAATACCGTGTCCTGTGCCGTTAGCCACGCACGTACCTGCACGCTGTCTGCGCCAAAGCTCGCGATTCTTTCATCCAAGGTCGCTTCGGCTGTGGTGAACGCGTCCTCCTGGCAATTGAGAAAGCTCTCGTACTCGTGAGGCTTCTCGCGATTGCGATACGCTTTGATTTCCGGCGGCGCGGCCGCACCGGGAACTTTCGTTCGCGCTTCATTCCACTTCTTGATCCAGTCTTCGTCGCGCGAGTCATAACCAAGATTCAGGCGCGCCTCCCAAAGCGCTTTCATTCCGCTCGCTTCAGCCTGACTGAGCGGAGTACCGGACAGATGCCGATAAGCAGTGACCAAATAAGAACGAGCCCAGGTGGGGCTGACTACGCCCAGCTTGCCCGCGGCGAAGGTCTCAAGCGGAAAGTCCGGATGCTTGGTGTACACAAAGATTGCATCGGTGAAAAATGGGCCGCAGGCGCTGGTGCGCGGCGTCGTAAAAAAAGAAACGGCGACTATACAGACGGCGAAAAAGATTATGGCAAGCGGACCGCGGAATGTTTTGAAATTACGGCTCAGCGCCTTTGAGGGGAAAATTAGTTTGTTTCGAATCATCTACTGGACTCCAGGGTTTCGCGCACAGAATTTTCTGTCCATGCGTCAGGGTTAAAAACGTAGAGCCGGCGGGAGGCGACAAGTTTCGGGCGACGTTCGTCCGTCGATACTCCGTAACTCTGACGGCAGAGGGGTTCCGAAAAATCCTCACCGGCGTTCAGCCGATTCGCGATACTTTTTCCATCGGCGGCCATTCGGAAAAGCATCGGCACGGCCTCGTCAACAGGCAAGTCGGCGATCCAATCATCATCCATGCACCACGAGGCAAGGGCGGTGATTGATAATCGCATGCGAGCCGGCAGCCGGTGACGGACGTTTGACACTAATGCCCGGTAAAACGGACGTTCCGATTCAGTGGCATCAAAATCGATTTGAATCGCCGAGATGTTAGGCATTGTGGCCATTGCGGCTATCTCGCGGGCGGCTTCATCAATCTGGGCCGGCGAGAGCTCGGGCTTTCTTTTGCGATCAGTCTCGATTCGCGCTACCGCGATGACGACGGGCGAATCAGGCAATGCCAGCGGTTGGAGTCGCGGCTTGACGATCACCGTGTCGCCTTCGAGGCGAAGTGATCGGGCGAGAAAGGCGACCGCCACTCTCTGGTGATCGATAAAACGAAGGTCTGTGGGTCGCTCCCAGGCCCACAACACAAGCTGTGGACTCGAATTCACGGACGTAGTCGAAGCAGACCTGCTGCTGAAGTGAGATCTAATTCTGGCAGCGGCAAAAGCAAGCGATCCAATTATCGCGGCGACGCCAATGGCGACCACGGTGAAGGAACTAATCCAACGCATGCGCATGTCTTTTAAGGGAAAGCGCGGCCAGTGTACATCAACACTGCACATCGGGAAAAATTGCGAGATCGTCGGGAATTGTCTTTGCGGTTTTTCTTTGCGTCTCCGCGTCTTTGCGTGAATGGTCCGACGCAAACATTAGCGCTCACGCAAAACGCTACGCCGCAAAGCTAAGCAAACTCGAAACTCACACTCTTGGAATTTTGTTAATCAACACGAACGTCTTGTGCAGGGTCCCCGAGTGGTCACCCGCATGATCCAGACAATCGCTGTCGAACGACTCATGCGACCAGTTCTGCTATACTCTGCCGAAACTGAATGGTCATTCATTTTCTTCTTGTGAAGGGAACTCATGGAACGCGAAAGTCTGGAAATGGATGTGGTGTTCGTCGGCGCGGGACCGGCGAACCTGAGCTGGTGCGCTGCACCTGGCGCGGCTGGTGTCGGAACACAACTCGTAGGTCGAAAGCGGCAAGCGAGAGGGAAAATCGCTTGGCGAAATTCAGATCGCGGTAATCGAAAAGGGTTCCTACGGTGGGCGCGCACAATCTCTCGGGCGCGGTGATGGATCCGAAAGGGCTCGCGGAACTGATTCCCGACTTCAACGAGAAAGGCGCGCCGCTGGAATCGGAAGTCAAAGACGATCAGTTTCTCTATCTCACCACGAAGCGCGCGATTCGCTCGCCGATCAATCCGCCACCGCTCAACAATCACGGTTACTACATCGTTTCGCTGAATCGCCTGACAGCTTGGCTCGGCGAACAGTGTGAGGCAGCCGGCGTGAACATCTTTCCGGAATTTCCCGGCGCTGAGATGCTCTACGACGAAAGCGATCGCGTCGTCGGCGTGCGCACCGGCGACAAAGGCATCGACAAGGAAGGGAAGCAGAAAGCCCAATTACGAACCCGGCGTTGATCTTGCTGGCAAAGGTCACAGTGCTGGGCGAAGGCGTCCGCGGTTCTTTAACCAAGAAACTGATCCAACGTCTCGGCCTTGATGAAGGACGCGAGCCGCAGGTTTACAGCCTCGGCGTGAAAGAGCTTTGGGAATTGCCCGACGATCGTTATCCGGCCGGGTCGCGTGACGCACACGCTGGGCTTTCCTTCGGATCAGTGGACGTACGGCGGGGGCTGGATTTACGGAATGCAGAATCGCATTCTGAATCTCGGTTACGTTACGGGCTTGGATTATCGCGATCCGCTGATCGATCCGCACGCGGAGTTTCAGAAATTCAAATCGCATCCGTTCATCGCCAAGCTGCTCGAGGGCGGCAAGATGATTCGTTATGGCGCCAAGGCGATTGCCGCCGGTGGCTGGAACGCGATGCCTAAGATGTACTGCGGACGGCGTCCTGATCGTCGGCGACAGCGCCGGCTTTCTGAATGCCGCGCGATTGAAGGGAATTCACTCGGCGATCAAGAGCGGCATGCTCGCCGCAGAGACGATCTTCGAAGCATTGTCTGACGGAAGATTATTCCGCGAACACTCTAAAGAACTACGAGCGCGCGTGAAGGAAAGTTGGATTACGCCTGAGTTGCGGCGCTATCGAAACTTTCACGCGGGCATTTCGTCACGGCCGTTGGCTGGGAATGGCGAATGCCGGCTTGCAGTACATTACCGGCGGACGCGCGTGGGGCATTCTCGATCGAGATCATCAGGAAGCCGGCCATGAAGCGATGCAGAAGCTTTCTGCCTACGGTTATCACGGCGATGACGTTGCCCAGCGCTATCAGGACCTTCGTTTCGACGGCCAGCTCACCTTCAACAAGGTCACCGACGTTTATCACGCGGCGGTTGCGCACGACGAGAGATCAACCGGCGCACCTGCACGTGCTCGACACAAATATTTGCGCGACGCGCTGTGCTGAAGAATATGGGAATCCCTGCCAGCGCTTCTGTCCCGCTGCGGTTTACGAAATGGTCGAATGGGTACGCAGGCCTCCGGCCTGCCAGGTAACGGGCACGCCGGAGGCGTGCTTACCAATCGCCAGTTGCAGATCAACTTCTCAAACTGCGTGCACTGCAAGACCTGCGACATCATGGATCCTTACCAGATAATTAACTGGGTTACGCCAGAAGGTGGCGGCGGCCCGAATTACAAAGGAATGTAAAGTTTCCCGGTCCCGAGTTGCCGGGCGATCACTTTTGGACAGGCGGCGGTTCGGTGCCGTCAGTCTTGGTGTGGAAGTGGATCTTGCCCTGAATCACTTCTTCCAGAGCGATCCGGGTGAATTTGTGTTTGGCAGAATCGATTTCAATCCGAGGCCGCGCTCCACGCTGAAGTTGTTTGCTGCGTTTGGCCGCCAGAATGATCAATCGATACTTCGAATCGATCTCCGGCGGTGGCGCTTGCTCAGTCAGTTCGTCTAGTTCTAGTTCAGCCATAATAGGTTTTCAGAGAATCTCCATTTCAAAATGTTTTCGCAGAGGTGGGACCTTCATCCAGCATCCCTCTCAGTCCGCTCGTTACCCCGACTGGTCGGAGTAACGACGTGCGTCAATCGGTAACCGGCTCGACGCCAAAATCTTCCAGCGGTTTCACGCAGGCTTAACTGCTGTCGTTCGCGCCGGGCGCGCTCGGCGTAAATCACCGCCGCCAACTGCTGCGAAGCTCGATTGATATCATCGTTGAGGATCACGTACTGAAAATACTTGTATTGCTCAACCTCTGACGGAGCGCCACGCAATCGGGTTTCCAGGTCGGCCGGCGAATCAGTGCCGCGGGCCAGCAGTCTCTGCCGCAGCAGTTCAAACGATGGCGGCAGAATGAAAACCGATACCGCGTCGGGAATCTTGCCGCGAATACTCTCCGCACCCTGGACATCAATTTCGAGAATGATGTCATGGCCGGCGAGCCGTTCGCGTTCCACCTGACCGGCGTTCGTGCCGTAGAGGTGGCCGTAAACATTCGCCCATTCAAGGAACTCGCCACGTTCGATCATCTCTTCGAACGTCGGCTGATCAACAAAAAAATATTCGCGGCCGTTCTGTTCCGTGCCCGCGGCGCGCGGGTCGTGTACGAGACCGAATAGCTAACGCCGGGCACAGTTTTCAAGACGCGATCGATCAAGGTGCCCTTACCGCCACCAGACGGCGAACTGACTACGACGAGCATGCCACGGCTGGCGATTCCGCGCACGATCGGAAGTGTCTTCTGTGATCAGTTCATTCAACATTCTGCACTTGTTCGCGCAGTTTCTCAACCTCAGCCTTGATCGCGAGGCCTGCGTCCTTGATTGAAACTTCGGTTGACTTTGGATAGCACCGTGTTCGCTTCGCGATTCAGTTCCTGTAGCAGAAAATCAAGTCGCTTGCCAACTTCGCCCTCAGCATCGAGGGCCGCGCGAAACTGTTCCAGGTGACTGCGCAGCCGCGCCAACTCTTCGCTGATGTCGCTGCGATCGGCGAGATAAGCGACTTCCTGCGCCAGCCGTGCGGCATCAAGTTCGACTGTTTGATTACCGCCCCGCGCCGATCAATTCGCTGATTCGCTTCTGCAAGCGCTGCCGATAAGCATCGACTAAACCGGCGGCCGCGTTTTCAATGATCGGGACTTCGGCTTCGATCTTTGCGACCCGAACCCGCATCTCTTCCGCCAGCGCAGCGCCTTCGCTTGCGCGCATCGTCTCCAAGATCGTCCAGCGCTTCGCTGACTGCTTGCTCGACCCCTTGCGGCTGGCCTCGTCCAGGCCATCGCGCGCACTCGCCAGCGCGCCCGGCAAACGGGCCAGCGTGTTGACGTCAACGTCGCCCGCCAGATTGAATTCATTTTGAATCTCGCGCAGCGCGTTGACATAACCGGCAATCAACGGGCGATTGACTTCGTAGGTCGTGCCGCTGGTGCGCTCAAGATTGATGTTGAGATCGACCCGGCCCCGCGAAAGCCTGGCCGTGACCAGCTTGCGGATGCTCATCTCGAGCGGCGCCAATTCCTGACTCAGACGAAAATGGATGTCGAGATAGCGATTGTTGACGGTCTTGATCTCAACCGCGACGTTGAATTCATCGCCGGCTACCGAGCCGCGGCCAAATCCGGTCATTGATTTCATAAGCTGGTAAATCGTGAATCGTAAATCGTCAGTAGAAACGGTCTGCTGAGTAGTGCTCCTCTAGTGTGTTGCTGACATCATAGTGTTGCCAAGTTCAAGGAACGACCGCCATACCGTCGCGATCGTTCAGCTCCGTAGGAGCCGGATGTTTATAGCAACAAGCTGCTCCAACAACCCTGGCTCCGTAGGAGCGAAATGTGACTCACTCGATAAGATGTCGATCCTACGGAGCTTAATCAGTCATGGTGGGGCCACTGGACTATAAACATTTCGTCCCTACGGGACTAAGGCCGTTTTTCTCAAGCTATTTTGTTATCACGCACAACAGCAACACACTAACAGACCACTACTGTCTACTGACTACCCACTACTGACAGTTCCTCTTCCTCGTCCGCAAACTGCATTTCGTAAAGCCTTTGATACTGGCCTCCGCGTGCGAGTAACTCAGCATGCGTTCCTTGTTCGATGATGCGGCCGCGCTCCATGACGACGATTAGATCGGCGCGCCGCACGGTCGATAGCCGATGCGCGATCACGATCGTAGTCCGATTGCGAATCAGGTTGAGCATCGCGCGCTGTACCAGTTGTTCCGATTCAGCGTCCAGCGCTGAAGTCGCCTCATCCAGAATTAACAGCGAAGCGTCCATCAGCACTGCGCGGGCGATTGCCAGTCGCTGCCGCTGCCCACCTGACAGAAAGATTCCACGTTCGCCGATGATCGTGTCGTAGCCCTGGGGCAGCTCATTAATGAAGTCATGCGCGAATGCGGTGCGGGCGGCATCTTGAATTTGCTCTTCGGTCGCTTCGGGCCGCCCGTACGAGATGTTGTAACGCACCGAATCGTTGAAAAGCACAGTCTCCTGCGTCACCAGCGCCATGTTGTCGTCGCAGACTTCGCCAGGCGCGCCTCGCGCAAATCAATCCCATCCCAAAGCACTTTGCCTTCCGTCGGATCGTGAAAACGCGGCAACAACTTGGTCAGCGTTGATTTACCGCCGCCGGATTCACCCACCAGCGCGACCATCTTGCCTGCCGGAACTTCCAGGCTCACGCCGCGCAGAACGGCACGCTCCTCATCTTTGTAACCGAAATAGACGTCACGAAGTTCTAAAGCCTGGTGCAACGGGCGCAACTCTACCGCGTGCGGCCGCTCCTGGATCTCCGCATGCTCATCCATTACTTCCCAAACGTGCCGCGCTGCGGCGAGCGCAGTAGACATTGAATTTTGCAGCCGAGACAGTTTGCGAATTGGATCGTAGCTGCGCGCCAGAAAAAACATGAACGTCAGGAACTGAGCTGCATTCATCCGCCCAAAGCGGATCTCGCGCTCACCAAAGAAGAGCAGCGCAATCACGAATACGACGCCAATGAGTTCGATGATTGGAGGCGACATGCCGGAGATGCTGGCCGAGCGCAGATTGGCGCGCCGGATGCGTTCGGCGACCTTTTGAAATCGGCCGCGCTCGCGTTCTTCGCCACGATATGCCTTCACGATTGTTTGGTTTGCCAGCGCTTCCTGCGCGGTGTCGGTCAGATGTTTGCTGCCTTCAAAGGATTCGCGCGCCAGCTTGCGTAGTGAGCTGCTGAAGCGCATGGTTAGCGCCGCGATCGGCGGCATGATGAGCAAGGAACCAAGCGTCAAGCGCCAATTAAAATAAAATGACGCCGCCATCAACGCCATCAACGTAAACCCCTCACGCAACATGTCGCGAAAAGTATGTGTGACGGCGGCTTCGATCGCGGCAGCGCTCGAAATTAAGCGCGAGACCAGATAGTTTGTGCGATGACGTTCGAAAAATTTTGCCGACTGCGATAATAAATGAGTGTATAGATCCTGGCGCAGCCGCAGAATGGCCGACTGTCCAATGTAGGCCATGAGATATGTCGAGAAGTATTCGGCGACACCCTTGATAATGGTGAAGGCAAGTAAGAGCAGCGCGATAGTTCGCCAGGCGGCCAGTCCTGAAGGCGGAATGACCTTCTCGAGACCAAATAGGGTCGGCGTCCGATTGCCGGCTCCGCGCGTAAAGGCCTGGTCGAAGATTGGGACAATCAAAGCGCCGGTAGCGCTTTCCAGCACCCCGCCAACTATCATTGCAGCGGTGGCAATAATGAAGGTCCCGGTGTGAGGTAGCAGGTATTTTAGAAGCCGACGAAGATCGTGCATCTCAAATCGATTCTTCGATCGTTACGGGACAGGAACTAAAGGCCCGGCGGACGATTACGAACTGGCAATATACTGAGCGGTAACGTTTGACGTCAAGCTTTGCGTCCGACATACTAAAGCCGAAACCCCTTGGCTTTGCTGAATTTAACTTCATTGGGCTCGAACGGAGCACAGCTTTTCGGACATTCCGTCTTGCCCCATTATAAGGACAACCATTGTGGATCCCGAACCAACACCGAAAACTGCAAAGCGATTGATGATCGTAGACGACGACGCGGAGATGCGGACGTTGCTGGCTGAATACTTTCGCCGCCTGGGGTTTGACGTGGCCGAGAAAGAAAGCGGACCCGTGGCGTTGCAGGCGGCCGCGGCCGATCGATTTGACTGTTTTATCCTGGACGTCGCCATGCCGGAAATGTCGGGCATTGAGCTGTTGAAGAAGTTGCGCGAACGCGGAATCGACACGCCCACCTTATTTCTCACGGCGCACGATCTGTTGGATGACAAGGTCGCAGGTTTTGAAGCGGGCGCGGATGACTATCTCGCCAAGCCCTTCAGCCCACGCGAACTCGAATATCGTGTCGAGGCGCTTTTGCGACGACGTTCTGGCGGCAAAACAGAAGGTGATGAGGATAGACTTGAGATTGGCGACCTCGTCGTCGATCGCCGGCGGCATGAAGTCACGCGCGCCGGGGCGAGGGTCGATTTGACGCCACTGGAATTTCAAATTCTCGACTTGCTCGCCTCAGAGCCCGGTCGTGCCTGGTCGCGCAACGATTTGCTGGACCGCGTGTGGAGCACCGAATACGAAGGTTATCAACGCAACATCGATCCACACATCAACCGTTTGCGAAAGAAGCTGGAAACCGATCCAAAAAATCCGCATTACGTGCTTACCGTTCGCGGTGTCGGATACAAGTTGAACGAAAATCCGTGAGCTCTCTCCAGGCGAACCACGGAAGAATGCGCGATTCGGCGTTTATTAGTTGTTGAAGATGTTCTGCCGAAGCCATTTGCGCGCTCTCCTGTTGTTTGCCGTGCTTGCTGCCGGTATCGCATTGCCGGTTACCGGGCAGCCGTCCGGTCCGCCACCCTCTCAAAACAAAACCACTGTTCACCTGCGTTGGGAAGCGCGCCCGGGCGTATCGCGCTACCGTTTGCAGTTGGCGGTGGACCGCCAGTTCACGGACATCGTTTTCGATCGCGTGGTCACCGGGACCGACATTGTGATCGATGATCTTTTGCCCGGTCGATACTACTGGCGCATCGCCGCGCTGACTACGAAACTGGATGAGTTTTCGTCGCCTGCTGCGATTGATGTCTCGGCTCAGGTGGTCATGACTCGGCCCACACCTACGCCGAGGACAGATGCGCCAATACTTCCGGCGAACAAGATCGTGACGGCGGGAGGATGGCGAGCAGCGGTCGGCAACATCAGGGAGCCCATCCTGGCGCACCTCCGCGCGGCTGACCGGTTCGATATCGTGGGGATTAACAACGACGGTGTCACCTATGCCCTGGATGCGTCCACCGGAGTAGCGTTATGGACCGTGCGTCGCGCAGGTCAAACAAGCGGAGGATCATCCATTCCGGCGCCCCTCGCGTTTCGATCGCTATCATCGAGCCTCGACAATGTTGTTATCTTCAGCGGCACGCAGGCGATCGCAATTCAAGGCGCGTCCGGTCGCGAACTGTGGCGAGCCCCGATTCCCGCTCCGGCGATCGGCGCTACCCTTATTAACGACCGGGGCGGCTCGCAGATAGTCATTCTCGACAACACACGGCAACGCTTAACGGTGCTGAACGCTGCCGATGGGCGCACCGTTTCTCAAACGCGTTTACCGGCGCGCGTCGTCGGCGCACCAACCGCGATCGTGGGCCAGAGCACCTTTGCTGTGGCTTACGAAAATGGCGCTGTCGAAATTCGTGATAAGAACGGGTCTGTCACTCGCTCTGGCAGTACGGGAAGCTCTGCCACCACTGGTCCACTATTTATTCGCGGACCGCGAGGTGATTTGGTGCTCGCCGGCACCAGAGACGGGTTGACCGCATTGACCGCAGACGATTTACGACCGCTCGGCCGGGTTTCACTCAGAGACGATGTCCCGCGCGGCGTATTGAGGGCCGAGGATCTGGATGGCGACGGGATCCTGGAAATACTGATGATCACGGTGCGCCGGCATTTGATCGCGGTCAACGCAAGCGACGGCCGAATTCTTTGGGATATTGCAGCCGATGCTGAAACGGATGCTTTGGCCTTTGCTGACGTTAATGGCGACGGCGTGCTGGACGTTTTCACGGCCGCGGGTCCAGGCTTTGCGGTAGCGCTCTCTGGGCGCGACGGAAAAGTGATTTGGAAAGACGCAGCTTTTGGTGACCTGTCAGCAAATCACGCCGCGGGCGCTGGAGCACGAACGCTAATCGCACTGCCGGGCGCGTCAGGACTAATGCTTATCGGGAGCGACCCCTCACTCACGGAGCTGCGTGCGGTCGTCTTCCCAAAGGCGACGGATAGACGCGACCGACGCTAGCCCTTAATATGATCGAGAAATAATTTCCGACACCATCACGAATGCTCTGGATTACCGGTACTTTGCTGCTCGTCATTTGGCTCATTAGCAAGTTCCTGCTGCACAAAGGCGGCATGGTGCACCTTTTGTTATTTGCGGCGATCTTGTTTTTTGTGATCCAATTCGCTCAGGACCGCCGCACCAAAGAATACGAGCAAACCCGGAATCGGTAAGTACGGTCCATCAACGCTCCTTCATTCAGGCCTTGTCCCAATGTTCAGGTTGGCCAGTTATTTCGTTCAAGGTTCGGCCTCTCTCTGCCTGGCTCCTGAGGCAAAGCTGAGACACCCAGAGAAACTTTTCGCTCAGGATTCGGGTACTGCTTCAATTTTGAGGAGTCGGGCTACTTGCCACTGGGAGCGAGGGCGCCCTCACCCGCCCGAGCCAAAGACGAAGGTTCTCAAATGCCAAGTGAGATTTCATGAAACGAAATCTTCGCGCTGCGCGCTGAGTGCGGGCGCGGGCGCCCGCGCTCCCGGTAAGTGAAGCCCCGTTTTCGAATTGAACCACTACCAGGATTCTCCAAAACTTGCCTGTTTGCTGTTCGTTCGGCAACAATGACCTCATGGTTCGCATCGATAAGGTGGGCAAATGTTAAGCCCCGAGCGTCGAATTTACGTCTACTGTTCCGGAGTCATCAAAAATGAAGCGATTTAGTTTCCTTCTGCCGGCCCTGGCCATTACTTTGATTTTCGGCGCCGCCGCCTTTGCGCAAAGCGATGCGACGCGCACCACTACCGCGATTACGTATCCACTCGACCAGACGATCGAAGTTCCTTTTCACGGCACGACGCGTCTGCCGCGTCTCAAGGGCACAGCGAAAGTAAGGCGACAAGGCCGGCGCGGCACGCGCGTCGAATTGAACATTGACAATCTTCCGCGCGCGTACGAGCTGGGGAGTGTCTATACGACTTTTGTGTTGTGGGCCATCTCTCCGGATGGACATGTGGACAATCTGGGGGAAATCAAACGAAGCGGCAGCGGTCTGATTGATTCCAAGATCGATGTCACTACCCCTCTGCAAACTTTCGCTCTGATTGTCACTGCCGAACCACATTTCCTCGTCCACACGCCCAGCCGCATGGTGGTGATGGAGAATCTTTCGCCCGCGCGAATTCGTGATGCACAGCTGGAGACATCACGCATTCAATACATCGGAAACACCAGCGATTACTTCCGCGAATCACGCGTGCCGCAGATTGCCGAGTCGGATTATCGTGACATACCGGTGGCGTTACTCGGCGCGCGCCAGGCGGTCAATCTTGCGCGCTATGCCGGCGCCGAACGCGACGCCCCGAACGAGCTGCGCGCGGCTCAGGCTGATTTAGAACAAGCCGAAAGTGCTCTCCGCATGCGCCAACCGGAACGCGAAATCGACATTCTGGCTCGCCAGGCGATCAGCAGCGGCGCGAAGGCGGAAGACATGGCGCTAGTCCGCAAAGCCGCACGTGAACGGCGCGAAGACATGGAGCGTCGCGATGCCGCCGTGCGCAGCGCAGAACGATCAGTCGAATCAGCGAATCAGGAGATCTCGCGTTTGCAGTCTGAGCTTAACAATGAACGCCACGCGCGCGAGTTGGCCGAGCGCGATGCGGTGAACGCGACTGAGCAGTTGCGCGATGCGCGGACTGAGATTGCGCGACTGCGCGAAGAGATGCAGTCAGTCCGGGCGGACGCGGAGGAGGCCAAGGTGCGTTTGGCGCGGATCGAAGGCGAGCGAGCTGCGGAAACGGCTCGGCGCGACGCAGAAAAGAAAGTGGCGGACCAACGCGCGGCAGTTGAGAGCCTGAAGCAATCGCTCTCGCGCTTTCTTACAGTGCGCGAGACGAATCGAGGCATGACCCTGGTCCTGGCGGAATCGCTCTGGCTGAACGCGCGTTCATCAAAACTCGCGCCGGCGTCGGTAGCCAAGCTTGATCAGATCGGGGCGCTGCTCGCAAACAATACTGACTACCAGATCACCATCGAGTCATACACCGACAACAGCGGAAATTCAGCAACGCTGGAACAGCTGACGCAGGATCGGGCGCGCGTTTTGTCTGAGCGTTTGGCCGCGGCCGGAGTAGATGTGACCCGCATTCAGGCCAGTGGCATGGGCGCGGCAAATCCGGTTGCGCCAAACACGACCGTCGCTAATCGTGCGAAGAATCGCCGGACAGAGATAACTCTGACAGTATCTGGCCAATAGCTGCGCTTGTTTTCGGCTTGGTTCCAGCCACGAATTTCAGCGTCGCGATTGCTTTGACGCCGACGCTCGCAGCATTTATAAAATGATAGTCGGCCTGGCCGTTTAACCTAAGAAAGCAAACTGAGCAGTGCAGGTGGATGAAGGCCTGCGCCCATAAAATAGGACACCCGCATGCTAAATAATCTTTCTCAACACCGTGCGCTTCATTTTGCGAAATCGCTGTTTGCCGTAGCGCTTATCTGTTTCGCTTTGGCTGGCGCACGCGCGTTCGCGCAGACGCCCGATACCCCGAAGCCGCTTCCGGAGCCGAAGGATCCAGCCGTGCGCGAGAGCGAGCGGCGTGCGCTGATCGAATTCTACGAAGCGCTCGGCGGTCCGGATTGGATCGAGCGCGATTTCTGGGGCAGCGACCGGCCGGTAGGTGAATGGCATGGCGTGACGACTGACTCTGAAGGCCGCGTCGTTCAGTTAACGATCTACGACAACAATCTGACGGGACAGCTTTCGCCGGCCGTTTGCCGTTTAGAACGCCTGCACACGCTGCATCTCTCCTTCAACAAACTCTCCGGGGCGCTGCCGGACAAGCTTGGCGATTGCCGCGCTCTCAAGAATCTTTGGGTGAAGGGAAACAAGATCTCCGGCCGGCTTCCCGACTCAGTCGCATTGCTTCCCGAACTCGAGTATCTCGATATTCATGCGAATGAGATGTCGGGGCCGTTGCCCACCAATTGGAACACGCCTAAGCTGAAGATTTTTCGGGGCGAGGATAATCACATCTCGGGTGACCTGCCAGCCCAGTTAATGCGCCAGCCGCGCCTCGAAGAGTTGTTCCTGCACAACAACGAGCTAACCGGAACATTGCCGTCGACGCTAAGTCCAAACTTCCGGGCAGTGCTGTTGGCGAGCAACAAGCTGACGGGCGCAGTGCCCGCAGAATTCGGCAACCTGAAAAAGCTCACCGACCTGCGACTCAACAGAAATCAACTTTCGGGCGAAATCCCCGCGAGTTTCGCAGCCGCTTCCGCGCTGCAGGTGCTGCGGCTCGATCACAATCGTCTGGTGGGTTCAGTTCCGAACGGCCTGGCCAAACGATTGATGGTCTTCGATGCTTCAGACAATCCGGGGTTGGAAGCCCCGCGCTAAGACTCGAGTAAGCGGTCTTCGCTCGTCGCGCGTCCAGTAGTATCCTCACAGCGCCATGTCTCTGCTCGAAGCGCTTCAGCTAATCGGCTACAGTCTCGGCGCCGTTCTGCCGCTGTGGATGGGCTATCTCCTTTTCAAACAGCGACTGGGCGCGGTGCCGATTCAACGCCTGCTGCTGGCTCTGGGCGTCTGCATGGTGGGCTGGCATGCGGGAAATCTCGTCGTCACGCTGCGAAGCTTGCTCGGGTTCGATGCCGTACGCTGGAATGTCGCCCTGCGCTCAGCGAATACAGTCGCGGTAATCAGCATAACTTTCTGTTACTCACTCCTGCTGCATGTTCACATACACTTGTGGGCCAGTTCAGAATCGCGCGGGCTCACGCGCACTGAGCGGCTGCGAATTTATCTCTCGTATATTCCCTGTCTCTTCCTGCTGATTACGGTGTGGCGAATTTGGTCGGGTGCCTACCAACCGATGATCATGAAGCTGGGCGCCTTTGTGCTGCCGTTCGCGTTCTGGGTCGTTTATTCGCTCGCCGTGGTAGCCATTACGGAACTGCTGGTGGCGCAGCGAGCTACGTCAGCGAGCGAACGAAGGATTCTGCGCACGCTCGCCTTCTCGTTTGTGGCGATCGCTTTACTGATTATAGCCGCGTTAGCTCTCGGACTCGGGAAGGGAACGACGGCGGGAGAATATCTGCAAACGTTTGCGAATCTCGGATCGCTTTTGCCTTCGGCCCTGCTGGCTTACTACATCTATCGCTATCGCTTCCTTGAACTCATTATCAAAGAGAGCCTCATCGTGGCGTCGTTTGCGGCGGTCGTGCTCGCGGTTTATGTCTATGGAATTCGACGCATTGGCGATTGGGCGAATTCGCGTTGGGGCGTGCGTGCGGGCGTCGTCGAAGCGATTCTGATTCTGGCCTTGACGCTGGTAGCGGCGCCGCTGCGTGGCTGGTTAGAGCGGAGTTTTCGTGCCTTGTTTGAGCGCGAAACAGCACTTTATCGCGACATCGTGGCCCGCATCACAGCGCCCGCCGGACAATTACGCGATCTCAGCGAGTTGATCGCTTTCATGGAATCGGAAATCACGTCGGCTCTGCCGCTGCGGCGAGTCAGGATAGTCACGACAACCAATGGCGAAGCTGGCGATGGCGCAGCCGTTCGCCCGGAAGATTTTGAGCTTGTCTATCCACTGCGCCGCGACACTCAGGCCCTCGGCTTCTTGTTGATCGAAGGATCGCCGAAGGCTCTGACTCCGGATGTGCGCGCGATTTTGGAAGTCCTGGCCGGCCAGATTGCCATCGCGATCGACGATTGGCGGCTGGTGGAAGAAAACGTGCGCCTGGAAAGAAAAGTCGCCGAGGGCGAGCGTCTGGCGGCACTCGGCCAAATGGCCGCGACGGTGGCTCACGAAGTGAAGAACCCGCTGTCAGCGATCAAATCGATCGCGCAGGTGATGAGCGAGGACGAGGCGTTGAAAGCACAGCACGCGCGCGACCTCAGTCTGATCGTTGGCGAAACCGATCGCTTGAGCAAGAGTGTCACTCAATTACTCAGCTTCGCCAGCAAGCAACCACCGGCGGCGCTGCCGTGCAATGCCAGTGAGTTGATTCGCAGTGTGGCCGGGCTGTTTCGCGCCGACGCTGACGAGCGCCAAATCGCGTTGCGGCATCGCGCGCGCGGCGATTTCGATCTGGATGGCATTCAGACCGCGGCGGTGCGTGATGCACTTTCAAACCTGGTTCTCAACGCCTTGCAGGTAACGCCACCGGGAGGCAGCGTCACGATCGAGTCGAGCGTGCAGGACATGGGGATCGTATTTACTGTATGCGACACTGGTCCAGGCATTGCTCCCGAAATCCAGGCGAGAATTTGGGAACCTTTCTTTACCACACGCCAGCGGGGAACGGGATTGGGGCTGGCGATTGTGCGCAAGCGAATGGAAGAAGCGAGCGGTTCAGCGCGATTCGTTCCCAACCAAAACGGAGGCGGCGCGAAATTCGAGTTACGCTTGCCGCTGGCAGAAGCCCGACCGTAAGGCGCGGCGAGCAACTCTCTTCCAAGCCCCAGTTGCTGACACTGTTCTGATACTTTTGAACTTTCAAGGATCGCGTGGCTTCCGACAGGACTTGAGCTCCGTTTAGAAGCGGGTTACCGCCCGCCTTCTCGTGGACGCTCGGAAGTAGCGGGCAGTAGCCCGCCTCTAAACACTTCATTAGCGACTAAACATTTTTTGCTGTCTGTGGCACGGGAAACGCAAGGCAATTCTCGAAAGAAGTATGGAGCGACGGGCATCATGGCCATCATTGTATTAAACTGCTCCAGCGGAAATGGACGAGAAAGACTTGCGATTATTAATAGTTGACGATGAAGAAGCCGCGCGGTACGGCATCCGGCGCGCGCTGGAGACCTCCGGCTGCGACATTAGCGAAGCCGACAGCGCCGAAGCCGCGCATGCTTTGATGCGCACCCAAAGCGTTGACCTGTTGCTGCTGGATGTAAATCTCCCGGGAATTAGTGGTCTCGAATTCCTCAAGCAACTTCAAACCGAAAACGAAAACAAGAAAGAAGACGCGCCGCTGGTAATCATTATTACGGCGCACGGCTCTGAACGGCTCGCCGTTCAAGCAGTGAAGAGTGGCGCCTATGATTACATTGGCAAGCCATTCGAGCTTGACGATCTGCGTTTGGTTGTTAAGAACGCATTTGAAACGATCAAGCTGCGGCGCGAGAACGAATCTCTCCGGCGACGCATTCAAATCGAGACGTCACAGCGCGGCGCTTTGCTCGGCAACTCACGAGCGATGCAACAGGTCCGCGCGATGATTGAAAAGGTTGCGGACACCGACGCCACGGTGCTGGTGCGCGGCGAATCGGGCACCGGAAAAGAGTTGGTGGCGCGCGAGCTTCACGAGCGCAGCACGGCGCGAAGCATGGGCGCTTTCGTGGCGGTGAACTGCGCGGCGCTGCCGACCGAATTGATCGAATCCGAGCTTTTTGGCCACGAAAAGGGTGCTTTTACAGGAGCAGCCGCGCGCCGCAAAGGTAAATTTGAGCAGGCTAACGGCGGCACTCTGTTCCTCGATGAGATAGGCGACATGAGCTCGAACGTGCAAGCGAAACTGCTGCGTGCCCTGGAAGAGCGGAGGATTGAAAGGCTCGGCGGCGACGAATCGATTCCCGTCGATGTGCGCATTATCAGCGCGACGCATCGTGCTTTGGAAGAAGAGATCGAGAACGGAAATTTTCGCGCCGATCTTTTCTATCGCTTACGCGTTGTGACGATCGATATCGCGCCGCTGCGCGAGCGCCGCGAAGACATTCCGACTTTGGCGGCCACCTTCGCGCGCCAGGCGGCTGAGCGCCATGGCTTGCCTGCGCGGGTGGTTGGGGCTGACGCGCTGCGCAGGTTGCTCGATTATGATTGGCCGGGCAACGTGCGTGAATTGAAGAACGTGATCGAACGCGCCGCGATCATGTCCGAAGGCGAGGAACTTACAGCCATTGAAGTAAACGGTCAGGCGCAGAAATCATCTGAGCCTGCCGCGGAAATATCCGCGAACGGCAACCTGGTCGTTCCCTACACCAATGACTTTCGCGACGACCGTCGCGAATTTGAACGCCGCTACATCGCGCGCTGCCTGGAAGAAGCCAACGGTAACGTCACGCGCGCCGCGTCCGTGCTCGGCATGCACCGCCAGTCATTGCAACATAAGTTGAGAGAGCTGGGGTTGGGGCGGCGGTACGTGGCGGTCAATGGGGCGCAGGATAATGAGTCGGTTAATTTGACGCGGGAAAAGAATGAGACTAAAACTGCGAACAAGACTGGAGGGAAAACCTGACACCTGTCAGAGAAATATCCTCACACCATGTTCCGTTCGCCTCATATAACCCCCGCGCCGAACATCAATCCAACAACACATAGTCTACTTTTTATCCGGGGCAGTTCGGAGAAAGGTGGACGTGTGTAAATGAATGACGACAAGCGGTATATGGGTTTTTGGATCGGCCACCTTCACGAAGGCGAGCGAAATCGTATCCACTCTGACGGGCCTAATCCTCACGAGCGCGAGATGCTTGCCAAGAATGAAGACCCCTGGGCGAAGTTTCGTGGGCCGCTCCCGCCGCACATTCCGGCTTACATTAAACCGGAATCACCGAAGTCAGACGAAAAGCGATACCTCGTATTTGGTACGGGTGCTGACGGCCGTCCTGAAGTGCGACTACACCCAGAGCCACCTTCCCCTGAAGAGCTGGCTTTACAGAAGCGCGAGGAATTGCTCAAACGCGACGAGGAATTACAGCGCAAGCGCGAGGAACATTCCGAGCGCGAGCGTAGACCTAAGCCGTTTCAGGTATATAAGCGGCGTGCGAGTCTTTGGCCCGGCGCCGACGAAGAACACGCGCGAAAGATGCAAGCCGCGTTTGAAGGGAAGAAAGCAGACACCCCCACGTCAAAACTGCCTACGCCGTGGCACAAACATAGAGAATTGGTTGTCGGTATTCTCTTGGCGAGCGGAGCGGCCATCATGGGATTAGTGCTGTGGCTCGTTGCGCCAAATAGCACCGTTAAGATCGTCCTTGGGCTCGTGGCTATTCTTGGACTGCTAAGTTTTTCGTTCTGTTTGATGCTGCATTACTTTGGCTGGAAAAGACCCTACATGGTGATAAGCGTGATTCTCGTTGTACTGATGACTGGAGGTTTTGGGTGGTATGTGTGGCCGACCCCACAGACATCGCAGTCTCCGCCAATCGAAAACATGCGTGGGCCACACGCACTAATAGGATGGGGCGCAGACGAGCAAACCTGTAACGGTACGGTTGACGGAAAACAATTAGCCCAATACGCAGATCAATATGACGTAGTAATCCTGACCGGAATAGACAGAGTCGGAGTCGATCCTTTTACCGATCAAGGCATTACTGTTAGCGCAAAATACGCGCTTTACCCGGACGACATTTCTATCGTCACACGCATTAGCGATCCAATGAGAGCCGTAATTACGAGCGCGTTCTCAAGTGCGCCTAAGCCTACGACGGAGACGCAAGTAGAAATAACTTTTTCGATATGGTATCAGCTTGTTTTGCTCCCCAAAATGGCTGAAACCTCTAGAGTGAAGTCTCTTGCTGATCTAGCAGTAATTAGAGGGAAGATTCTAAACAATGAGAAGCGTCATATGCTTATTACGGTTCGTGCACCAAATCGTTAGGCCGCTTTCTCTTTTGTGAGTTCTTTGTATTCGATGTTGCCCGAAGCTAGCGGCCTGAGAAGCGTATCGCGAAACAGAAACGGGTTGGACGGTTATTGAATCGAAATTGTTCAAGATTCGACGAAGCGAGAAGTTAGCAAGGTATCGCGGAACAGGTATGAATTGTGCCGATTATTGAATCGAAACTCGTCGTACTTTCTCTATGCACCTTGCTGAATTGGCGGTAAACTTAGCACCAACATGGCCACTGAAATCAAACCGCTCGATCAGTTGCTTAGGGAACTGCCGCCGGAATCGCAGGCTGAAGTGAGAGACTTTGTGGAGTCGCTCATTAAGAAGCGGCAGCACAAGTCGAATGGACATCTGCGTCAAACTTGGGCCGGCGCGTTGGAGGACTACCGCGAACAGTTTACTTCCCTCGAACTTCAGAAGAAGTCACTTTGGCGATCTCCGACGTAAGACCATCCGCTTCGCGTCCCTCGCGTTCCATCTGTCGCCCGTTTCACGGGCTTCCTGTTCTTTATTTATGACGCTGACCCGGCACTGAAGTGCCGGGCTATTTTCAAACGTCCGCTTCGCGGACGAGACTAGCGTAATGAACAAACTTCAGACAAAATCACTTCATGAAAGCACGCATCGACGCCATCATCCAACTCAACCAAGCTGAGTATCTCGACAAGCTTTTGCCGGCCAACGATGAATTGCTTTCCGAAATGGAAAGCTATGCGGCGGAGCACCGTGTGCCGATCGCCGATCGTGAAGTCGCGCTGTTTTTGGAGATAACAGCTCGGGCCATCAACGCCAAGGCTGCTTTGGAATGCGGGATGGCTATAGGTTACTCGGTTATTCATCTTCTGCGCGGCATGTCTGATGACGGCTATGTGTTCACCATTGAGCCGAATGACGAGATGATTAGCGCGGCCGAGAATTACCTGACGCGCGCAGGTTTGCGCGAGCGCACGCAGATTGAACGCGGTTATGCCTTGGATGTGATTCCGCGCATCGGAGAAATGTTGGACCTGGTTTTCATCGACGCGGTCAAGGAAGAGTATCGCGGCTATCTTGACCTGGCGCTGCCAAGGCTGCGTACGGGCGGCGTGGTAATCTGCGACAACTTGCTCTGGGGCGGCCAGGTGGCTGGCGAGATTCGTGCAGCCGATCAGAAATCCTCTACCGAGGCGCTGCGCGAATTCAATCGGTATTTTGTCAGCCATCCGCAGTTGCGCGCCCAGGTTTTAGCCGTCGGCGATGGCTTGGGTTACGGTGTGAAGATCAACTAGTTCTGGCTCCGTGAGGAGCCAAATGATTATAGAGCCAGATTATCCCTTTGAAGGCTTTCCTCTCAGCGAGAGACGACGCGTCATCTCTCGCTGAGAGTTTTCTTTTTTTGCCGGCAAAGCTATAAACATTACGCGCCTGCGGCGCGTGCTTTAGTTGTGATCATTCGCCAAACTGCTGAAGGCTTGAGTCAGGTTGCCGACGTCGTCGCCCGCGGCGGCGTCATCGCCTTTCGCACCGACACGTTCTATGGGTTGGGTGCTAATCCTTTCAATGGCGACGCCGTCAGAAGAATCAAAGAACTCAAGGGCCGGGACGATCACAAACCAATTCTCATCGTGATCAGCGATCGAGATCAGTGCGATCGCTTCATCAAAAACCTTTCACCAGCCTTCGATTCACTGGCAAAGGCGTTTTGGCCGGGGCCATTAACGCTGATTGGCGAAGCTACTGCCAACCTGCCGGCCGAGATTACCGCAGGCACCAAAACAGTCGGCGTTCGTTTGCCGGATGGTGAAAGAGTGCGCGCTCTGGTCAGAGCCTGTGGCGGCGCGCTGACCGCGACCAGTGCAAATCCTTCACACGCCGCGCCGGCAGCTTCTGCCCAAATAGTCAGGGATTATTTCGACGATAAAATCGATTTGATTGTTGATGATGGCGAGGCGCAGAGCGATCTGCCTTCCACGGTCATCGATGCCTCAGACAGTAAACTGAAGCTGATTAGGGAAGGCGTGATCCCGTGGGTGAAGATACAAAATTACGAAGAGATTAAGTCTCGGTAAAAGTGCTGCCGCCAGGATGGCGGCGCACCGCAGGCAAGATGCCTGCGCTCCCACGCCGCACCGCAGGCAGGATGCTGGCGCTCCTATTGCACGGTCAAATTCTTCACGAAACCCCAGTCGCCGCTCGCGTCTACCTTGACGTTGCCGATGTTCTTCCTGGAAATCACGATGTTAGCTTGATACCAAAGCGGAAGCACGGGTACGTCCCGGGCGACAATCGCCTGGGCTTTCGCGTACAAAGGTCCTGCGACTGCGTGGTCGTAAGTGTTTTTTGCCTCCGCCAGAATTTCGTCGAGCTCCGGGTTGCTGTAACGACTGCGGTTGAGTCCGCCTGTAGTCGTGGCAATGTTTGAGGTGGCGAACAAGTCGTTATAGAAAATCGGATCCTGATTGCCGCCCACCCATTGACTGTAGTTGATCTGGAACTGGCCGTTCTGCACCTGCTGGCGCATGGTATTGAACTCGGAGGTTTCGATCGTCACCGGCACGCCGACGGCCTTCAGGTAGTTCTGAATGACGCTGGCGTATTGGCGGGCGGCGGCGCTGCTGCCGGAAATTCGAAACAGAAGTGGCTGGGTCCATCGCATCTGCGGCCCGTCTCCATCCGGATCGCGAAACCCTGCTTCGTCGAGCAACTGCCTGGCCTTGTTCGGATCGAATGGATAAGTCTCGGCCCTCGCGTACGCCCAGGAGGCCTCAGGCAAAATGGTATGGGCAATGACTCCCTGGTTTAGCAGGAGGTCACGAATCATACTCTCGCGATCGATCCCGTAAGCAATTGCCTGGCGCACCTTCACGTTATTCAGCGGCGGCTGTTGGGTATTGAAGGTGAGCAAATTTAGATTTGAGCCGAGGAACTGATCCACCGTGAGGTTTGGATCCTGGCTGAGTGATTTAATCGCGTCCGGCGAAAGACTGGTGGGCAGAGGGGCGATGTCAATGCGGCCGGCGCGCAGCTCGGCTTGCATTGCATTTGAGTCGCTAATGACTCGTGCGCGCAAACTGGCGATATGCGGCGGGCCGTCATAGTAATTGGCGTTAGCTTCCAGATCGAGGACCTGCTGCGATGAATCGTAGCTCTTGAACTTGAATGGTCCGGTGCCGAGAGGATGGGTCTTCTCTGATTCATAACTGTCCTTGGGAATCATCGCAATCGGCACCAGATTAGGAAGCAATCCTGTCCATTGCTTATTGAGGTGAATGATCAGGGTGCGAGGATCGGGCGCCTCAATGCTCTTGACGATGGCAGTTCTATTAGTGCCGGAACCTTCAAAGAAGCTTGCTGATTTTGCAAAGTTGTTATTCAGGACCGTGTCGAGCGTGTATTTGGCGTCCGCGGATGTAAAAGGCCGCCCATCATGAAAAGTAACCCCGTCACGCAGCGTAAAAGTGAACGACAGTCCGTCATCAGATCGCTGAATGTTCGCAGCCAGTTCCGGAACGTAATCAAACTTTTCATCTTTCTTCACCAGCGAATTGAACATTAGCGTGCGCACGCGTTCGCTCGCGGCGTCGACTGACGGCGAGCCAATCGGATCGATGGTCTTGACGTTGTCCGAAAGCGCGATCACAAAACCGCTGCTGCGCGTACGCCGGCAAGCAGACGGCAGAACCAACAGCACGCAAACTAAGCCGATGACTCCGACCACTCGATAATGGCGACTAAGACTTTTGCTCATCGCGCTACTCCTTATGCGATTCTCCCGGATAAACATATTCCAGCGTCTTGTTTAGTTCCGTGATTTCCTCGGCCAGCTGGTTGTACCGGTCCATGTTTAGCGCCAGGGACGGTTTTACCAGGGCTTTCGTTGCGGCAATCCGCTTGAGCGATGCCTGGGTGCGGCGCGCGGCAATCTTCTTCTCGCTCACGGCTTGCAGCAGCGCATGATAACCGCGCCGAATCGTTTCCGGCGTCGAGCAGATCAGGAGCATGTCCTCACCGGCGTTGAATGCCTTGATCGTGGCGTATTCGATCTCGTATTGCTTGGCGATGGCGCCCATTTCCAAATCGTCAGTTACAACCAGGTGTCTGTACCCCAATTCCTGCCGCAGCAGGTGGGTTACGATGCGCGGGCTGATGGACGCCGGCTCAATCAATCCGCCGGTGGTGCCTTTCTTGATGTCGATATTGGGAAAGCCGCCGTGACTGACCATGACGACGCGCACACGATCGTCGGCGCGCTGAAACAACTCAATATAGGGCGCAAGATCCTGCGCCAGGAGCTCGTCGCGCGTTAGTGGCACCAGTGGCATCTCGATGTGCGAGTCGACTGCGCCGGCGCCGATTCCCGGGAAATGTTTGAGGCAGGCAAGACAGCCGGTTCCCTGCAAGCCGCGCACATAAACAGTCGTGTAGCCCAGCACCTCGGCGGGCGAACGTCCGAATGAACGTGAATAAAGGCCATTCGTCAATTGACTTCGCTCCTCTGTAATGATCGACATGACCGGCGCGAAATTAATGTCCAAGCCGAGCATGCGCAGGAGCTCGCCGCTAATCCGGCCGAGGGTTCTCACTCCTGCTAAATCGCCGTGTTGACGAATTGCGCGGGCCGATGGCATCGCGGGAAAGATTTCGCGTAGTCGATCGACGAGTCCGCCCTCCTGGTCAATCCCGCAAAGCAGAGGAGTCGGCACCAGCGCGCGGGCATCGTCAAGCAGCTTGCGCACCTGCTGGGGCGACTCAATGTTGCGGCCAAAGAGAATGATGCCGCCGGGCTTCACTTCCTCAATCAGCTCGCGTGCTTCTGCGTCAATCTCGGTGCCGGGTAAGCCGATGAAAAAGAATTGCCCGACCTGCTGTTCAGCCGGCAGTGAATAGAATTGATCAAATGGCATTTAGTTTGGTGATGTTCGAGTCTGTGGCTTGCGCGGTAAGCTTACGACACTAAAAAGTTCTGTTCAACCTGAGTGTTTCGTTAGTTAGGTCATTCAATCCAATGGCTCTGCCTCTTCGATGCGCGGCAAGTCTTCGGACTTGCCGTTAGGCGCCCATGTATATGTGACGGTCTGTGACCGTGGCGGTCGGAGACCGGGGGGCAAAAAGACAGTCGCCGCCGGCAAGTCATAGACTTGCCGCCCATCGTAGTGGCTGAGCCATTCGGAACGGTTAGATCGCGCCCCGGCTTAAAGCGTTCCTACCATGCGTACTCGGTGACTAGAAGTTATGTTGTTAAGCCCTCCCAAAGTGAGAGAGGAGGTCTGTTAGAATAACAACCAATGAAAGCAATGATTCTGGCGGCCGGGTACGGTGAACGTCTCTGGCCCTTGACGGCTGATCGCACAAAGCCCGCGCTGCCGGTGCTGGGAAAGCCGCTGGTCGGTTACGTGGCTGAGTATCTGGCGCGTTTCGGCATAAAAGAGATTGTGGTCAACCTTCATCATCATCCTGATTCCGTGCGGCGCGCGCTCGGCAATGGCGAGAGTTTCGGGGTCAAGTTGGAGTACGTGCACGAGCCTATCATTCTCGGCACCAGCGGCGCGCTCGACAACGCGCGCCATCTGCTCGAGGGCGGCACGTTCGTAGTCGTCAATGGAAAACTGATCACTGATATCAACTTAAATGAAGCGCTCGCCGAACACCAGCGGCGGAACGCGCTGGCGACGCTCGTGCTGAAAGAGAATTCAAAGCGGGAAAGATTCAGCGTGGTTGAAGTAAATGACGGGCTGCTAACGAAGTTTGCGGGAATGCCGGCGGCCGATTCGCCCCACTCTCCGCTCATGTTTACCGGAATTCAGATACTGGAATCGCGTATCTTTGATTACATTCCGCGCCGTGTCTTCTCGCACTCAACTGTCGAGGTTTATCCGCACGCGATCGCCACCGGGGAACGCATCGTGGGCCACGTCGCCGAAGGCATGTGGTACGAGCTGTCTACGCTCCAGCGATATCTTGACATTAGTCTGGCGCTGCTGCGAAACGAGGGACTCGATCTCTACGCAGGATCCGGCACAGTGATCGACCCCGCAGCCGACGTGCACGATTCAATTCTTTGGGACAAGGTGACGATCGAGAAGGACGCGCGGGTGAAACGGGCCGTACTGGGCGATCGAGTCCGCGTCGCTTCCGGTGAGGAAATCGAGGACGCGGTTGTTGTGCGCGCGGATCTCGTCGCGGGAAAAGAACCGCCGGCCAAAGCTCTCAAGGGCTACATCAAAGGCGATAACTTTGTCGTGCCCTTATCGCAGTGATAAGATTCGCTTGTAGCTAACAACCCTGAAGAAACAAGAGTGAGAGTGACTGGCCGCTTGCCTGCGGGCAAACGCTTCCGACTCGATCCATGAGTTCAGCCATTCAGATAATTCCAAACACGTTTAGCACGACGGCTCGCGAGCGCATTGAGAATTATGTGGCGCAGCGCGCGGCCGGCCGCGCGCAGGAAATTGTCGCGCTCACGCCCGACGCATCGACGCGCGAATACTTTCGAATTCCCTGGGAGAAAGGGACGGCGGTCGCTGCGGTTTACCCGGAAGCGTTTAATCCGGCCGTCCATCCTTACCTCGACGTGACCCGTTTATTTCTTGAAAGCGGTTTGCCGGTGCCGCAGGTTTACGACACGGATGGTGACGCAGGAATAATCGTGCAGGAGGATTTCGGAAGCCGCCAGCTCTGCACCGTCTTTGAAGAGATCTCGGAAGACGAGCGCGAAGCACTGCTGGAGCAGGCGATCGATATCATCGCGCGCATTCAGGCAGCTACGGCGAAAGCGTTTGAGCGCGATTCGATTTGCGCACGCCTGGCTTTTGACGAAGCGAAACTTGCTTGGGAACTCAATTTCTTTTTCGAGCATTACTTCGGAAGTTATCGTAAGGAATCGCTAACGCATGGGCAGACGGCAGAACTAAAAGTCGAGCTTAATGATATCGCCGCGGAATTGGCCGCCTGCCCGCGGGTGCTTTGCCATCGCGACTATCACACGGCGAATCTGATGGTCGACAAACGCGGCGATGTCCGCATCGTCGATCACCAGGACGCGCGGATGGGTCCAGCCAGTTACGATCTGGTGTCGCTACTGATGGATCGACAACCGGCGCCGCCTTCGCTGGCTGATGTGCGCGCGCATCGACTTTTCCTTCTCGATGCGCGCCGGCGCTATGGACTTGAGGCGATCGATCCGGACGATTTCTCCAAAGAGTTTCGGCTGATGACGATCCAGCGCGGTTTGAAGGCGATCGGCACGTTCTCGTATCAAACTGCCGTCAGCGGTCGGGGCGCGTTCTACGAACGCCACATCCAGCCGACCTTTCAAATCGTGCTGCAGGCGGCGGAATGGCTGGATCGGTTTCCGGTCTTACAGCGGATGATCCAGGAACGAATTTAGCCACAGAGTCACCGAGCCACAGAGAACAAACAGGACGTTTAGATTGGTGGAGAATTCTCTGTGCCTTTGAGTCTCTGTGGCAATTTATTGATACATGACACAAACCTACATTAAAGACTTATCAAAACATATCGGCGAAGAAGTCACGCTCAAGGGTTGGCTTTATAACCTGCGTTCGAGCGGCAAACTGATGTTCCCGCAATTGCGCGACGGCACGGGCATCGTTCAGGGCGTGGTCGTCAAGAGTTCGGTCGCGCCGGAGGTTTGGGAAGCGCTGAAGCCGCTGGGCCAGGAATCATCGCTGATCGTTACGGGCCAGGTGCGCGAAGACAGCCGCGCTCCGGGTGGCGTTGAGATTGACGTGACTGGAGTTGAAGTTCTGCAGAATGCACACGACTATCCCATCACGCCGAAGGAACACGGCACTGAGTTTCTGCTCGACCATCGCCATCTGTGGCTGCGTTCGAAAAAGCAGCACGCGATTCTGAAAGTGCGTCACACGGTGGTCAAAGCCGTTCGCGATTTTCTCGATAACGACGGCTTCACCTTGTGCGACACACCAATCTTCACGCCGGCAGCCTGCGAAGGAACGACGACGTTGTTCGAAGTGGATTACTTCGGCGACGAGAAAGCTTATCTGACTCAATCCGGCCAGCTCTACAACGAAGCCACCGCGGCCGCGTTTGGCAAAGTCTATTGCTTTGGTCCGACTTTTCGCGCTGAGAAATCAAAAACGCGACGCCACCTTACCGAGTTCTGGATGGTCGAGCCGGAGATGGCTTACGCGACACTCGATGACGTGATGACGCTGGCTGAGCGGTTTCTTTCCTACATCGCGGCGCGCGTTCTGGATACCCGGCAGGAAGAGTTGAAGACACTGGAACGCGACACCGCGAAACTCGAAGCGATCGTGCCGCCGTTTCCGCGTCTGCATTACGACGACGCGGTGAAGATGCTGCACGAAGGCTTTGCGCAAGGCGCCGTGGAAAACAAATTCGAGTGGGGCGGCGATCTCGGCGCGCCCGACGAAACTTATCTTTCGAGCAAATACGACCGGCCCGTGATGGTTCATCATTACCCGGCGGCGGTGAAGGCTTTCTATATGAAACGCGATCCTGAGCGCGACGATATAGCGCTGGGCGTGGACGTGCTGGCGCCTGAAGGTTACGGCGAAGTGATCGGCGGCGGGGAACGCGCGACGTCGGTGGAGTTTCTCGAGCAGCAGATTGCCGCGCACGGCCTGCCGCAGGAAGCATTTGAATGGTATCTCGATCTGCGACGTTACGGCAGCGTGCCGCATTCGGGTTTCGGTATGGGCATCGAGCGTTGCACGGCGTGGATGTGCGGCATCGAGCACATTCGCGAGACAATTCCTTTCCCAAGAATGCTGTATCGATTGAGACCGTAGGCACGTTACCGAAACCGCGAGCGTAGCGAGCGGGACAGAGGGGCGCTTTGGATGACACATTAGTGATCGCGGACTCTCAGCGAGCTATTTTATTCCGCTCGCTACGCTCGCGGTTCTGTACCAGGGAGACATGAACAACCAACTCCGCACTGAATTCAATGAATGGGCTCGCGCCGGCAAAGGTGAAAGCATGGAGCGCGGTCATCGTCCCGTGGGCGAGCAGGCCATCGCGCGTATGAACGTGCCTGCGGACGCGCGCGTCCTGGATGTCGGTTGCGGGTCGGGTTGGGCGACCCGCCTGCTGGCGGACTATGCGTCGAACGGCCGCGTGACCGGCATAGACATTTCGGACGAGATGGTAGGCCTGGCGCGCGAGTCTTCAGAGTCTTACCAGCACGTCGATTTCGAAGTGGCCACGGCGGAACATCTGCCTTTTCCGGACAATGAATTTACGCACGCGTTCTCAATGGAGTCGCTTTACTATTACGAAAATATTCCGAAAGCACTCGCCGAAATTCATCGCGTGATGAAGCCAGGCGGATCGTTTACCGCAGTTGTCGATCTCTATCAGGAAAGCGAAGCTACTCATCAATGGATTGAGACTCTTAAGGTGCCGGTGCAGCTGCTGAGTGCGGCTGATTATCGATCACTATTCGAAGGCGCTGGATTCGCCGACGTTCGAGATGAAAGAGTTTTTGATCCGCGGCCGGTGCCTGACGATTACACGAGTGGCTCGTTCAAGAGCCGCGAAGACTACGTTAAGTATCGAGAAGCAGGATCTCTGATGATTACTGGAAAAGCAGGCGGGAGTAGCCCCGACCGTTAGGGAGAGCTCAAGTTGATAAACGGGGCCACAGAACGCATCGTCACCATCTTCGGCGGATCGAAATGCCGCGAAGGTGATGCCGCATATTCACAGGCTCTGCGCGTCGGTGAGTTGCTCGCCGATGCCGGCTATACAATCTGTACCGGCGGTTATTCAGGCGTGATGGAAGCTGCCAGTCGCGGCGCGCATGAACGGGGCGGCCGCGTGATCGGCATTACGATGAATCAGTTCAAATCGGAACCGAATCGATATCTGACCGAGAAGATTCCTTCCGAACATTTTTACGAGCGTTTGCAGAGACTGATTGTGCAATCGGTCGGCTACATCGCCCTGCGCGGCGGCATGGGAACCGTCACTGAGATTTCGCTGGTCTGGAATAAATTGCAGACGCACGTGCTCGAGCCGCGACCGCTCGTCTTGCTCGGCGAATGTTGGCCGCCCGTGATTGCGGCTTGGCAGCGCAACCTGGCCGTGAGTGACGAAGACGTGCAAATGCTGAAGTTTGCCAACACGGCCGAAGAAGCCGTCACGATGATTGAGCGGCGAGTTGAAAGTGCCATAGCGTAGCGCTGTCCGTACCGCGGGAGGTAGCGAGCGGGATAAAGAGCCCCGTTACAGAACCGCGAGCGTAGCGAGCGGGACAAACGCGGATTGTCCGAAACTCCCGATGAACATCGTTATTCCGCTCGCTCTCGCTCGCGGTTCTGTAACGCGCGGTACTGACACGAACCCGTTGATGATCACTCATGAAGCGCTGTCCAAAATGTAACCGCCAATACAAAGACGATACGCTGAGGTTCTGTCTGGAAGATGGAACGGCGCTGACGTCGATTACTCGTGGCGGAGACGCGCCGCCCACGGAGATCTTGCCGCGCGTGCCGGCCACGCAAAGATCTTCAGCGCCGACGATTCCTTCATACCATCTCAGTGAGAACCCGAACAGGCCTCCGAGCGAAGCTCGTCAATCGAATCCGATTCTTACGGCCGGAGTGATCGCCATTGCGCTGTTGTTGCTCGTGCTGGTTGGCATTGCCGGTTACTTTGTGCTCAGGCAGTCAGGCTCGACGGAATCCGCGAAAACAGAGCCGTCCGTCAGTCCCACACCGAAAGCAGGCACCAGTCCACAGTCGCGAGAGACTCCCGACACGAGCGAGGATGCCACGCCCACACCGCCGCCCAATGTATCGCCGCTGCAAATTACCCCGTCATCGTCATCGGTGCGGCTAGCGGTCCAGGCGAACACTTACTATCCCTCGAACACGATCGATGGAAAGCGATCGACGGCGTGGATCGAAGGTGTGGATGGACCCGGGATCGGCGAATGGGTCCGCTATGATTTCGATCGCGAGATAACTCTTCACCGGATTCTATTTCAGCCGGGTTACTTCAAGAGTCCGGCAATCTGGGCCCAGAACAATCGCCTGGCGACAGTCACGGCCCAATTCTCAGACGGGAGCTCGCGCCGGCTGAATTTCGACAATCGCATGGATAGCCAAAAAGTCGATGTTGGAGCTGTCAGGACTCGCTGGGTGCGCCTGGTGATAGAATCGATCTACTACGGTACCGATCCGGACACGGCGATTTCAGAAGTCGCCTTTGAATGGGAGCCCTAAGTAATTCGTATGTTGGATCATCTGTCAGAAGAAGGCGTCACCATTGACCCGGAGCTTCCCGGAGCCGGAAAGACGGTCGGCATTCTGGGCGCCCCGCTCAGCTATGGCCAGAGCATGGCTGGTGTTCACATGGGCCCCGAGGCCATTCGTATCGCGGGTTTGGCTGACCGGATCGCCGCCTTGGGTTATCAGGTGAATGAGCTCGGCGACTTGCCGATCGAGAAGCCGCAATCACTGCCAACCGTGGGCGAGAAGTTGAAGTACCTGGCGCAGATCCATGAGGCGTGCGAACGGCTCTCGTCGCAAGTCGAGAATATCGTCGATGCCGGCGAGCTGCCGATCACAATTGGCGGAGATCATTCAATCGCAATTGGATCGCTCGCCGGCGTCGTAAAATCCTTTCGCAAACGAGACGAACGGCTTGGTTTGATTTACTTTGACGCCCACGCCGACATGAACACACCTGACACGACACCGTCGGGTAACATTCATGGGATGCCGCTGGCTGTTCTGCTTGGCTATGGAGCGCCAGACCTGGTTAATGTCGGCGGCTTCGCGCCCAAGTTTGATCCGAAGCTGTGCGCGCACGTCGGCGCGCGCGACCTCGATCCCGGCGAACGTGAACTCATTCGCCGGATCGGAATTCGTTTTTTTACTATGCGCGAGATCGACGAACGCGGCCTGGCAGCTTGCATGGACGAAGCGATTGCTATTGCCGAGCAGGGAAGTGGCGGCTATGCGGTCACCTTCGATGTTGATGTTCTCGATCCGGGCGACGCTCCGGGTTCGGGTACACTCGTGCGGGGCGGGCTCAGCTATCGCGAAGCCCACCTGGCGATGGAAAAAATTGCCGAGGCAGGCCGTATGCGTTCGCTGGAAGTGGTCGAGATAAACACAGCTCTGGACATAAACAACAGGACGGCCGTGCTGGGAATGGAATTGATTCTCTCGGCGCTGGGAAAAAGGATTTTGTAGTGGCACAGACTTGAGTCTGTGCTGAATGCGTCTTCACAGACTGAAGTCTGTGCCACAGATTATGCCAAAGAAACTACGTGTTGGAGTGATCTTCGGGGGCCGTTCAGGAGAACATGAAGTCTCTGTCCGGTCCGCGCGCTCCGTCATTGAAGCCATCGACAAGTCGAAGTATGACGTAGTGCCGATCGCCATCACGAAGGAAGGGAATTGGCTGGGCCCGGCAGCAGCTGCGCAACTTCTGCCAGAGTCAACTCAACGCCGGCTTTCGAACGCCAAGTTCAGTGATGACAAAAATGATGTGGCACTGCTCGGCGACCCATCGCGAAACGGACTAGTGCGGCTCGATGCCGGCGACAAATCGGTTGAGCGCCTGGATGTGATCTTTCCGGTTTTGCACGGCACCTATGGAGAAGACGGAACGCTGCAGGGATTGCTCGAGATGGCCGCGATTCCTTTTGTCGGTTGTGGAACATTGGCCTCGGCGTGCGGCATGGACAAGGTGACGATGAAGGCGCTTTTCAAAGAAGCCGGCCTGCCCATCTGTCGTTACACCTGGCTCCTGCGGCCGGATTGGGAAAGCGATCCTAACAAGGTGACTCGTCGCATTGCGCGCGAGATTGGTTTTCCTTGTTTCGTGAAGCCGGCAAACCTGGGATCGTCAGTCGGCGTTTCCAAAGCAACCGACAAAGCGTCTCTGGCGCGGGCGATTGAACTGGGCGCGCGTTATGACCGCAAGATCATGGTCGAAGAAGAGGTCGTGGGACGCGAGATTGAGTGCGCGGTCATGGGCAACGATGAGCCGCGAGCCAGTTTGCCCGGTGAGTACGTCATTCACGAGGAATCTGCGCGCTTCCTGGACTATACGGAAAAATATGCCAGCACCGGGCACGTCGAGTTCATCGTGCCGGCGCGGATTTCCAAAACGGTCATCAAACAGATTCAGAAGATGGCGGTCACCGCTTACAAAGCCATCGACGCCGCGGGCTTATCGCGCGTGGATTTCTTTTTGCCGAAAGATGGCGAGCTGCTGGTTAACGAAATCAACACGTTGCCGGGCCTAACTGACGTTTCCGGTTTTCCCAAAATGTGGAAAGCGACCGGCATACCGTTTACTCGCGTCATCGATCAGTTGATCGAGTTCGCGATTGAGCGCAGTCGTGAACGAGCGCGTAACGAAACGAGCATTTGAAAGGCCTCGGTGACAGCACCCGGATCGGTAGCGACGGGATCGCCTTAAAACCCACGCTATGCGAACGCTTTCAGCCGCGTAGTGGCGACATATTGGTAGAACAATGCTACCTATTTAATCCCAGCTCCGAAGGAGCGGCATACTCTGTCGCCCATAAATGGGCGAAAACAATAAACAACGCTTCGCATCTATAAATATTCCGTGCCTACGGCACTTAAGGGAGATTCCCGGTCGCTTCATCTTCTCTCAATACTCAGCCTCTCTCCGCCTGACTCTTGAGGCAAAGCGGCAGCGACGGGATCATCTCGCCAGTTGCGCATCGGGTCGCTACCGCTCTTCGTACTGACACGGCAACGGCCGCCCTAGCCCTTTGGTGCTTTGTAACCTTTGCGCGTCCGCGCCGTTACATCCGTCCGCGATATCTTCAGATCGATAGCCCGCCACTTTCCGTCGCGCGCCCGGTTGGCTGGCCGGTAAGCGATCGTATATTGATGTCCCAGCTCGGACGCGATCTCTGCGAAGGCGTCACGCAAAGCCTGCCCGCCCGGTGAATCAACATAACGGCCGCCACTCTTTTCGGCGAGGTTTTTCAGGATGCCCATCGCGGAGATGTCGCGGCCCGGACCTTCCGGTGACATGTTCACGGCATAGATTGTAGCGGCCGCTTGCAAAGCATGATCGAGGGCCTTACCGGCGCTCGCGCGGCTGTAGTTTTCGCCGCCGTCGGACAACACCACGATCGCGCGGCGCTTTTCTTCGCGCTTTGCCAGATCGTCGGCCGCCCGCAGCACTGCGTCGTTCAGGGAAGTCATCAGCTTGGACTGTAGACGAAAAGCCCTATCCGGCAGATCGCGTCCAGGTGAGAAGTCCTGCAGCTGTTCCACTTTGGTATCGAAATTATAAATGGCCGCGACATCCTCATCTCGCAATCCATCGAGGAAGCGAATCGCCGCGCTACGCCCAAGGGTCAACCGCGATTCCATACTGCCGGAAGTATCCAGCAGGATGGCCGCCGCAAACGGCGTCTCTTCGGCAGTATAGGTGGCGACTTTCTGTTCGACGCCATCTTCGAAAACGCGAAAGTTATCACGCTTCAGGCCCTTAACAAATTGTCCATTCTTATCGACCACCGTCACGTTCAGGATGACGAGATCGGTCGAGACTCGGACGACATCATCGTCCTGGTCCTGATTCGGTGTTTGCGCGGTGCTTAAAGGAGAATCAAAACCGCCGGCCGTGGCGGTACTCTGAAAATGCGGCGCGAGCAATCCCGTCGCCGCAAACAGAAGCAAAAGTGAATTACCGAGGCAGGCAGCCCGCATTGCTTTTCGACGAGACATTCAACGATCCACCCTGCGCACATGCTGAACCAAAGCGATGAGTTTGTTTGCTTGTTCGATCACGGCTGCCGACACCACCTGACGCGGCGTCTTTTCGACCAGCTTCTGAAGCTGTTCAGCCATTTCCGAGACCTTCTTCAAATTATCTTCCACTTCCGGGGCCACGTCTTTCACATCGGCGTCCGTGTCGGAATCAGAACCTCCGGCCTCGTTGCGAATGCGCTTAGTCAGCTTTTCCACGCGCTCTAATCGCTTGTTGTCGTCTGAGCTGAAAGCCTTTCGCGTGTGATAGCTCTGCGTCACCTGCGAGGCGAGCTGTGACACCTCGCGCGCGCGCGCCAGGTTCTCTTCGTATCGTTTTTTCTCTTCTTTAATTACTAGCTTGGCCCGCATCTCATTCTCGGGCGAGCCGTATTCTTTTGATCCCTCGTCCCGGTCCCTGTTCTGTGAATTGGAAAACGGAGGCGGAGTAGCACTCGGGAAGGTTGTCTGCGCGTTGGCGTTCGAGCCCAAAAGAATCAGAACGGCCGGCAGAAATATTCCGAGTCGCCAAACATGCGCAGATTTATTGAAAAGCGGCGTCATTGCTTTTGCGAGCAATCGTAGCTGAAGGTCATCGGGCGCCCAAGCGACGATCCATTCTGTGACGGGATGCGCGGGAAGATCGTTGGCCGGCAATTTAGAAAAATTGATGGGGAATGAAGGCAGTCGCCGACTTACAGAATAGACATGGTAAGAATGCTTTAACCCGAAATCTTTTCCGATGGCTTTGCCACTCTGATGCGAGGCAAGCTTTCGACTTGCCGTTAAGGGCCCATATGTATGAGACCGTGTCGAGAAACAGGGTCGCCGTCTTATCACCGATTACGGTACTTTCGCGGGGTTCTTCTCAGTATTCAAAAATTCATCGCCCTTACGCGGAGTAGGTTTACCCACCACCACAGTTTTTGAGGCGGGTGCATCCATGGGTGGACGCGCCTCGCCGGGAGCGGCCTTGAAAGCAATCGCCTCATGCGCGTCGCCGGCCAGCACTTTTGAAAACGTAGCCGAGCTATAGTCCGAGACCGCGACCTGGACGCTGTAACGCGTGCTCGCACCCGGAGCCAACTCGGTTGCCTCGGGAGTCACGATGCGCGGTTCCAGTCCGCCACCGCTGCGCTTTCGCAGCTGCAATTCCACCGCGAGATTTCGCAGCGTCTCGTTTGAGATGTTATTGATGGTGCCGCCGAGCAAACTCATCTTTCCCTCGACCATCGCATCGTCAACCAGCACCTTCACTTTCGCGGTAGTTCTCTTGACCTGCTCAGCGGCGGCAGCCTCAGCGACTTGCCGCTCATGGCGTTTGCGCAGGTAGAGGTAACCGCCTAACACGCTGCCCGTCAGGATCAGAGCACAAAGAATACCGACCAGCAGGCGGCGCGTGTGACGTTGTTCCTCTTCTTCGAGGGGGAGGGGTTCAGTTTCGAGTTGATTTAGGGTTTGCATTGATTACTACTGAATTAGGAGTTGCGTTCACGGACACTATCTTAGTGCCCGTATTGGCCACTACCACTGAGAATTTGAGATTGACGTCGCCGGGTTTGCGTTGTGAAGTCGATGGTGCCCCGCCGGTTACATTGTTGATTAAGTCGGTCAGAAATTCTTGTTCGGCGACGCCGGTGCTCTGGAGGGTGGTCCATTCCGCGCCGGTAGGTCCGTCGGTTCGTCCTTCAATTTTCGCGTTCACGGAAACGTTGGCGCTCGTCCCGTCGATGGGCTGCACTTCAACCGTGATAGTGTAACGCCCGCGCGTCCATCCGCGAGTGTCATCGCTCACAATGTTCGCATAGCGATTGAGTTCGGACTGGGCGACCACCGCGCCTTTGATAAATGTGTAAGGCTGGCTGACGATAATTCCTTCGCCGGGTTTGGAAGACGCATCATCGACGATCAGTTTGCGATCGCGCATCACATCGGTGACCGCTTTAATGAGCGCATCACGGCGCGCGGTCAGCCGGTACGGGTTTGGCAACATGGGCTGAACGCGGGTTTTGTCTCGCCCAAAGTTTATGCCTGAGCCGGTCGTGCCCGTGTCCTGCTTAGTGCCATTGTTGGCGGGCGCCTTGCTGGCGCTGTTATCGCTGATTCTCTTGTTTTGGGTATCGACGCCCTTGCCCTGTCCGAATGCGCACGCCGTCGCCGACAGCACAACCAGGAACGCCAGAAGAAGCCCTGCGGATTTCATGATTTTGTCCTCATCACTTTGAAAACAAACGGACCGGGGACAATTTGAGGATAGTCGGATTGATCACTAAAGACAAGCGATAGCTTTCTCCGTCTCGCCTCTGGGAGAAGGCCAGGGGTGAAGCTCCCGACAAGTCGGGATAGCGAGCGGATCTACGCGTGTCAGAAGCCCGACCGTAAGGGAGGGCCTCTTTACAAACGAGCGCCTGCTGATGCGGGGCTTCTGACACCTCAAGTCCTGCGTCAGAAGAGCGAGCAATATCGCGCGATTCACTCACCCGTCGTGATTCAGAGCCACTTGTTGAAAATTGCTCGACCTGAGATCGAGCCCGACGTAAACTATGCTCATGTCTCTTTTCCTTAACTAACAGGTATTGGAAAAGCAGGATCGTATCCTGCCGGAGACATCTGCTACTTGAAACCTAATTTTGTAAGCCCGACTTTCACCGTAGCGTGAAAGGCATACCCACCCGCTGCCGCAGGTGGTACTGACACCTGGTGCGGCGGAGGGTGTTTTGATTCGCGCCGGCGTGTCAACTCTGACGTTGATAACTTTGAGATAAATGACATGAAGATTTGTTTAATCATCGCCTTGTTGATGTTTTTGTTCCCTGTCTACACTTTTGTCGTCTGCGCGCAACGAGGCACGGTAAATTTATCTCCGCAATTTGAAAAGGGCGACATCTCGGAGATTCAAAACATTCATCGTGTTTTCGTCAATGCCGAGTCACCTCGGCAATCGGAAAACATAATTAAGACATTGAAGAAATACCAAGGTATTGAGGTGGTGAGCGTTCTGGCGGATGCCGAATTTGTAATTGCTTATAGTATCGAGATACATCTTTCTGAAGGGTCTTTCAAATACCCGGGCGCACCTCCTTTATTGGAAGGAACAGCAATCGGGGTGATGCAAGTTTATATACCTCAAAAACCAGGTTCCAGTCGTCTTGTCTGGCAAAGCAAAATGCGGTATCTGAATTTTCGGGCGGTTTCAGGTGTCACAAGAGAATGGAAGCAGCCTCTTGAGAAATCTATGATCAGCAAGTTTATAAAGGCTCTTAAAAAATTACGTGGGGAAAAGTGACGCTCGCAAAGTTTCCTATTTCTTACCACGCAGCCGAACAAAGCCTTGCAGGTGACGGACGCGATAGATTTTTCTCAAGTAACCTGTTTCTTTCAGCTTGAATGCTGATCGCGCGCCGCAGCTGAAGGCCGGCGTTGTGCGGAACAACTCCGGCATGTGTTCCGTCTAAGCATTTGTGATGCACAAAACATTCGCCTTGTTTCTGATCTTCGTGAGCTCTTGCGCACTTTGCTGTTCCCGTTTTCTTTCGTCAACGACAGCGACGTCGGTTCAATCGCCTTTTGTCGATGGACAGCGTCCTGTAGCCCCGGCTTCCTGTCCGGTTACGGTTCCGCCAACGACGCCATTCACCCCTCCCGGCGAGCACGAGATGGGTGCGAACGACAACGAGTTTTGGTTGGGTACGGAAAAACTGTGGATCGCCCTTCCGAAATCAGGAGAAGTGTGGGGTTGGGTGCCGCAGGCACCGGGCCACGAGCACGATTTGACCGCAAAGATCTTCTGGGGAAGCGTCGATTTTGATTACCACAGAAAAGAGGACTATGACCTAAAGGTCACAGGACGACGGCTCGATGGGGACGCTCCGCCCCTTCTGGTGGACAGGGTGACGAACGCGCTTTTTGTCCCTCATGCCGCCATGCTGACGGGTGTCTGGGCACCCGCTCCCGGTTGCTGGGAGATCACAGGTGACCGCAGAGGTCAAAAGCTGAGCTTTGTTGTCTGGGTCTACCCGGTCAAGCAGGGCAACGAATAAGTCGTGGATATTCCCTGACGCGTTGGGTCGATCGTTGGCTGCTTCGAACGCTGTTAATTGACAACGCCGCCGCCCAACAACTCGGGACCGGCGCGGCGGGAGCGCGAAAGACGCACCCACCCGCTGCCGCAGGTGGTACTGACATTTGGTCCGGCGAAGGTTGCGTGAAATCGCGCCGCCCGGTCAACTCACGTTAAATGCTCCTGGTGCTAAACTGTAACCGTCACTTACTTCAGTAGGAAAGGAGAATTTATGGATTCTAAAAATACATCTAAACGTTCAAAACTTGGCTTACATCTTCTTTGGTTGATTTTTTCGTTTTTTCTTTTGGTCAATCTTCAACCAACTCATGCTCAAACTCCGGCAGGCGAAACGCTTAACACTACAGATGCAAAGCGCAATCGCGAAATGGGGTTAGCGATGCTGGATGAAATGAAGGAAACCCTTGAAGAGTCTTATTATGATCCGAAATATCGAGGAATTGATTTAAAGGCGAGATTTCAAGCGGCAAAAGACCGGGTCAAAACACTAAATTACAACTGGCAGGTTTATCGCGTTCTCGCGCAAGTTTTGCTCGACTTTAACGATTCTCACACTCGACTGATACTTCCGCCACGGACCGACTATTTTGAATATGGCTTCACCGTGCAGATGATAGGCGACAAGTGTTTTGTTGTTAGCGTCAAGAAAGGCAGCGACGCCGAACAAAAGGGCTTGAGGGTGGGCGACGAAGTTCTCAACATCGGCAAATTCGTTCCGACCCGTGAACATTTATGGAAGATCATCTATGTACTGTACAAACTTGATCCTGCCAAGACCGTCGACTTGAAAATTAAAAATCTCGCTGGAGCGGAAGCGCAAATGACGATTACCGCAAAGACTATGACCGAAAAGGAGAAGAAGGAGGAACAGAAAAAGCACAAAGAACAGGAAAAAGCGAAACCATTCAAGTGCCAAGAAATCAGTACTGAAGTAATCGCGTGTAAACTTTATACCTTTTCCGTGGAGAAGAATCAGATTGACAAAATGATGAAAGAAGTCGGCCCACATTCAAAATTGATTCTTGACCTTCGAGGTAATAGAGGCGGATATGTCAGTATTGAAGAATATTTAACCGGCTATTTGTTTGAACGCGATATTGAAATAGCCAGCATGGTGACCCGCAAAAAAACGGAGGCGCGAATCGCCAAGAGCCAAAAGGACAAATCGTTCAAGGGTGAGTTGGTAGTTTTAGTTGATAGCGAGTCAGCTTCTGCCGCAGAAATGGTGGCTCGCGTAATGCAACTCGAAAAACGAGGGAAGGTTATCGGTGACGTGAGCAATGGAGCGGTGATGACAAGCATTACTGTTGGGCTCTTCGGTCGGCTTAGCGCGTTTACCGATGTTGCCATCACATCTACCGGCATGAGCGTGAGCATTGGTGATGTGATTATGAAAGACGGCAGTCGAATTGAACATGTTGGGGTGATACCGGACGAAGCAATCGGCCCCACAGGCTACGGTTTGGCACATCACACTGATCCGCTTTTGGCTTACGCTGCGACAATGCTGGGCGCAACACTCACCCCTGAACAAGCCGGGCAATTCTATTTTATGGCCGAGAAACAGGAAGACGCTGAAGAACCGGAAACGGAGCGCAAACAATAAATCAAGATTGGACTTTTGATGTCATGCCGCATCTAGCAAATCATTCAACCTGAGCGCGGGATAGCGTGGCTTTCATCATTCTTTCTTGCGATTAAGTTGAATGCTTTTCGCCCGCGCCCGCTTAATTCGGGCGTTCGACGCCCACGGTGGCGGATATAACGAAAAGGGGGTTTGAATGGGATCGATCCTGAGTGATGTCGATCGGACCGCGATCTCTCAGCGGATTAGTTCAGTGACGAGCGCCTCTGTGCCACATTGGGGCCGGATGGATGCCAAAGCCATGCTCACCCACCTAAGGGATTCGGCATTGATGGCGCTCGGCGAACTGCCAGTTGCCGGCAAGAACAAACGAGTCTTTGAGGTATTCCCAATCAAGCATCTCCTCCTGCATGTGGTGCCGTTCCCGAAGGGCGCGCCGACTGCGCCGGAGCTGCTGGTTCCCGACACGGCGCCTGTCGACGCTATTCGGTCTGAACTGGTGTCGTTGATCGAGCGCATCGGGACAGGTCCGCGCGAAGGCTATGGGCCGGCTCATCCGCTTTTTGGCCGACTCTCGTTCCGCGAGTGGGGCGTGGCGACGTACAAGCACACGGACCATCACTTACGGCAGTTCGGGGCGTAGCGTCGACGCCGTCGAGCCCCGACGGATCGGCGTTGGACGCGAGCGGCGGAGGGGAAAGCACGATGAAGAAAGCAGTGCCGATAGTCGTGGTCGCCTTCGCAGTCGTCGCCTCGGTCGCTTTGTGGTTCCGGAACAAAGACGCCGTTGCCACCTCGGCCGCTCGGCCGTGGCCCGGAGGGATGAGGACGCTCTACACGGTCGCCGATCGATGGCCGCCGCAGAAGGCCAACGGCGCGTCTGTGAAGCTGACGGCGCTCGCCAACGCACTGCCGAAGAACGAAGCCGTAGATGATTTTGTGGCGCGTGAGATCACCCGGGCTGAGTTCACCATCGGCGAGCCAACGGCGCTCCCCGACGTCTCCGCAATCCGCGAGCTGCTGCTGCGCGAGCCGATCACCTGGGATCGCCACGACGAAATAGGCGCCCAGGAGGCGATCGCAATGCGCGCGATGCAGATGACGGTGGCGAGGGTGCTGGTTGCAAACGGGCTGACGAAAGCGCGCGCAAACGATCCGGCCGCGTGGGACGACCTACACGCCGCGTGGAAACTTGCGCGCACACTGGACGGGCATCCACAGATGATGACGCAGACAGCGGCGTTGGCCATGGCCCGCATGATCAATGGGGTCGCCTGGAAAATGCCGCTGCCGGCGCCGCCCTGGCTCGGCGATCTCCGGGCGCGCGACAACGTGCAACCGCTGCTCGACGCGTTTCAGTATCAGACGGCGTCTTACTGGAAAAGCGGCGCGCAGATCTTTCCGACGAAATGGCTCGCCGCGTCGGTCGAACACGATCGCCTAATCGCTGAAGAGTTGTTCAGCCTCACCCGGTGCGATGTGAACACGCCCATGAATGAGTTGGGAACGGACCTGACTTCCGTTTGGCGCCGCGCGTTTCGCTACCGCGCCGAGCGTGAGGCGACGGCGAACGCCTTGCGCGTGCGCGAGGGGAAGTCAATTGAAACCGGCTCGCGCTGCAGCGACGGCGAGTGGATGTTCGACGGCAAAACGTTACGCTTCAGCCGCGAGATCGAGACCGCCGCTCCGGATATGCCGATGCCGCTGGTGCTGTTGGTCAAGCCGTAGCAAACAAAGCGGCCATCGCGTTTGTACTGGTCGATCGTTGGACCGGAACCCAAGGAGTGCAAAAATATACCGCGTCGCCACCGCTTTGTAACTCGAACGGAGAAAAATTACGACACGCGCACTTTCTCTTACAATCATAACTATCATCCCGCTATGTATGCTTCTGGCCAGTAGCGTGTCGGCCCATCCGGCGTGGGGCATCGTCGTTGATCGTAATAATCAAATCTACTTCAGTGATATCGAAACTGTTTGGAAGATTGATGCTCAGGGCAAGCTCACCATCTTCAGAGCCGGCGTCAGTGGCACGCACGTGCATGAAATCAACCTGGATGGAAACGGCAACCTTCTCGGGGTAGACAATTCCTATGAACCCGCAACTAAACGCTTTAGTGCTGCGCTTTGGAAGATGACGCCCGAAGGCAAATTCTCGTACGTCCTTGCCCCGACTTATGATCCGCCGAAAGCGATGACCAACTGGAAAGACGGCGCGGGAAATAGTTATTACGTTGGAGAGAGCGATAATACGGGTCGCGAAATCTTTGTATTAAAGCGAACTCCGGAAGGCAAAGTTACTACCCTTGCCGGCAATCGGCAGGCGGGAGACAAGTATCGACAGGTCGCGTTGTACAGCGTCGGCGGAATGGCGTTCGGCAGCGGCGGCGAGCTGTATTTCACCGAGAATTCCAATGTGCGCAAGGTCACGATGGACGGCAGAATGACGATGCTGGCCGGCAATCTCGTCGTGGAGAATTTGAAGGAGAGTCCAATGCCGGAAAGTCCGGTCACCCGCTTATTCGGTCTCGCGGTTGACGCACAGGGCAATGCTTTTGTCGCGGACTATGGGAATCGACGCGTTCTCAGGGTTACTGCTGGCGGCACGGTATCAACAGTGGCACGCGCTGAGCAGCCTTGGTCGCCGACTGGTGTTGCCCTGAAGGACGGCAACCTGTACATCTTAGAGTTTGGATTTACATCGCCAGGCACATATACGCCGCGAGTTCGCAAGCTGTCGTCGGATGGAAAAATCACGTTGTTGGCGACCCTGGGAGAAAACCGTAACCCCGCGGCCGGCGAAGATACATCTGCCGGAAGTCCCGAAAGAAGTCTTAAACCCAAGCCGAGCGTACTTTATATTTCTCTTGCGGTAGGGATGAGCATTTTTGCTTTGACCATAGTTATTTGGCGCGTACGGAGAAGGATATCCAGCCATCAGCATTAGATAAAAAGTAAATACAACATTGTTTGGAAATCTCTCCGATGAAATCGGCAGCTGAAAACGGTTGAATGAAATCGCGCCCCGGGTTCCACTCAAATATTGGCCTGCCTACTTTGACCTGTGGATGAACGTGATCCTCATCGGATGCGAGCGGAAGGAAATAGAAAGAAATGAAATCCCCAAAATCCAATTCAGTTGAAGCATATCCAGCCTCGAAGCCGAAGGCCAAGGACACGTCGCGCGCCAGCAAGCCACGCAAGTCGGCCGCCAGATCCAGGTCCTCGCCGAAGGCAGGCGCGAGTGGGAAACCCGCGGCCCAGCTCATCGAGGAGCGGAACCGCGCCTTGGGCGATTGGCGCGAGGAGACCCTGGCCCGCATGCGCGCGCTGATCCTGGAGGCCGACCCCGAGATGATCGAGGAGCGGAAGTGGAGGAAGCCGTCGAATGCGATGGCCGGCGTTCCAGTCTGGTCGCGTAACGGGATCGTCTGCACCGGGGAGTCGTACACGAAGGTCGTGAAGCTCACGTTCGCCCGGGGAGCCAGTCTCCCAGACCCGGCGGGCCTCTTCAATTCCAGCCTGGAGGGCAACATGCGAAGGGCGATCGATATTCGCGAAGGAGAGAAGGTCGAGGCGCGCGCGTTCAAGGCGCTCGTGAAGGCCGCGGTGGCCCAGAATGGCGCCCCATCGAAGAAACCGTAGACACTGAGGTGCAACTTGAGCATGCCAAACAAAGCGAAGCCGAAGGCCAGGGGCAAGGCCGACCGCATCATCACCAAGGTCCACCGCGTCGGCGCGGGCCTTTTCCTTCTGTCCATGATTCCTGCAGGCTACGCTTCGTTCAAGGGTGACACGGCGTCGCCCCTGGTCTACCTGCCCCTCCCTTTCCTTTTCGCCCTCATAATCACGGGCACCTACCAACTCGTCATGCCGTGGATCCGCCGGCGCCGAGCGCGCCGCATGTCGTCCGGGACGAGGGACGTCGCATGAGCAAGCCACACAAGCCGACCACCAAGTCCAAGTCGCGGCCGAAGGCAGGGACTTCTACTCTGAGGGCCAAGCCAGCTGCGCGTAAGGCCAAGCCGATCAAGATGCGAAAAGGCGAGAAGGTCGTCCTTCTCTCAGGCGGCAATCCGCAAATCGCGAAGGCCGACGGCGACGCCCCGGTGCAGGCTTACATCGCCGGGATGCCGGGGTGGAAAAGTGACGTAGGGCGCCGGCTCGACGCGCTCATTGCGCGCAACGTGCCCAACGTGCGCAAGGCCGTGAAGTGGAACTCGCCGTTTTACGGGATTGAGGGCCAGGGTTGGTTCCTCTCGTTCCACGTCTTCACCCGCTACGTCAAGGTGACGTTCTTCCGCGGCACATCGCTGCGACCCGTTCCATCCGGAGGCAAGAGCAAGGAGGCGCGCTGGATCGACATTCACGAGGACGATCTCGACGAGGCGCAGATGGCGACCTGGGTGAAGCAGGCCGCGGCGTTGCCCGACTGGGTCCCTTAATCGCGCGCAGCCAGGGTAAGTGACTGCGGTCTGATTAAGATTAACGCCCTTGGCTCTTTTCCCAATCTCTGAGCGCCCGCACTCCTTTTTCGAAGTCGGCCGAGTTGTTGTAAAAGTTGTGCGCGCCGTCGTCGCGCGAGGGCTCGCGAACGTAGTAGAGGTAATCGGTCTGTGCCGGATTCAGTGCAGCGTCGATCGAGCTCTCGCCGGGATTGCCCACCGGCCCGGGAGGCAGCCCTGAAAAAATGCGCGTGTTGTAAGGCGAACGCCGGTTCACATCGCTGAGATAGACCTTGCCATCGTTGCGCCATTTCCCGGCCAGCTTTGACGCGTAGATGATCGTCGAATCGATTCCCAGAGCCATGTTGCGTTTCAGCCGGTTGTAAATAACCGATGCGATCTTCGGTCGTTCTTCTTTCAGCTTCGCTTCAGTTTCAATGAGCGAGGCAATAATGACGATCTGACGCGGGGTCTTGCCCAAAGCCCGCGCTCGTTCAGCTCGTTCCGGCGTCCAAAGCTGCCGGAAGCGTTTTATCATCCCAGCGACTACGGCCGGCGCTTTCGTGTCCGGCGGATAGCTGTAGGTCGCTGGAAAGAGATACCCCTCGAGGTTCTTTGCGTCAGCATCGAGATCCCGAATGGCGCTCGTATCGTCCATTAAGCCAAGTGCCTGCTGACTGTCAGTCAACTTCAGCTCCGGCATGTGCGCGAGCGAATCGGCGATATCCCAGTGCGTCCACCCTTCGATCACCGTGAATCGGCTCAGGCGCTGTTCGCCTTCCTCAAGCTTTTGCAGGGCGCCGAGCGGCGTAATTGGAGAAGGGAAGCGATACTCGCCGGCTTTCAAGAGCTTTGCTCTGCCGGTGAGTTTCACATAGAGGAGCAGCGGCCAGGTGCGGCGAATTATGCCTTCGCGCAGGAGTGTGTTGGCGATGCTCTCGGGCGTTGAGCCACGCGGAATCTCGACGTATTCGCTGGATTTTGTGTGGACGACGGGGTGATGCAGCTCGCGATACACCCAGATTGAGAAAGCGCCCGGCGCCGCCAGCAGCACCAGGGTGACAATGACTATTACGAGACGGTTCTTCTTCTGCCTGCTAGTCACTCAGATTCAAGCTCTCTTTAAGCTCACTGGTCGGCCCCATGCGCTGCGCTCGCCAGAAAATCCGTCAGGATTACTGCCGCTGATTCGCTATCAATGCGGCGCGACAGCTCGTTCGTGTCCGATCCGCTTGCATTGAGAATTGAGGCCGCCTCGACCGAAGTCAGCCGCTCGTCCTGCAAATAGATCGGAACGTTGAGTGAGCGGCGGAAGTTCTCTGCCAGCCGTCTCGCCTCTGCCGCGCCGGGACCTTCACTGCCATTCATATTTAAGGGCAAACCGACAACCAGTCCGCGCGCATCATAAAGCTCGACGATTTCGGCCACCCGCCGCACGAGGTCCTTCCAACTGCGACGTTCAATTACCGGCAGCGGCCGCGCGGTTATGCCTAACTCATCCGAAACAGCCACGCCGATTCGTTTGGCGCCAAGATCCAGCGCCACGAGTCGGCCAGGCGTGTTAGATGCTCGATTGGATGTGTCGGTCGTTGGGGCTGAATTCGAAGTCAAAATCGCGAGTTCCGCAGTCGTAATTTGAAAGAAGTGCTTGCTTGCGCCTGCTAAAGGCAGGGGCTATGATACAAGCGTTTCGCTGAAGCTCTAAGTCTTCGCGTTGGAGTAACGGCATCCACGCTCGGTTCTGAGGATTTTAACGAATGTCATTTAGAAGCAAATTCACCATGATTGTGCTGTCGGCGTCGCTCGCACTCTATGCGATCGCCGGGGCTTGGCTGGCAACGCGTGCGCAGCAACCTGCGAACGATCCAAACTCGCAACAGAAGATCTTCGAAAGCGTGCTCCAGCATATTCAGAATGATTACGTGGACGAGCCAAACATGGAGAAGGTCCGCGCGGGTGCTTTGCGCGGATTGGCCTACGGGCTCGATCCCTACTCGACCTATCTGACCGCGGAACAGGTCAAGGACTATCGCGCGGGCAACAAAAGCAATCAGGTGGGAATCGGCGCCGAGCTTTCCCAGGCGTCTTCATTCCTTTATGTAGTCGCGCCGATAAAAGGCTCTCCGGCCGGCCAGGCGGGGGTGCGCGCCGGCGACATCATCGAATACATTGACGGAAAAGCCACCCGGGACATTTCGCTGTACGACGCGCGCCAGTTGCTGAACGGCGCTCCCGGAAGCGAAGTTAAGCTGCGCATTCTGCGCGCGGGAGCTCGACCGCTCACCCTAACGGTGAAGCGTGGAACGTTCCGCGCCCCGGCTGCCGAAGCCCGAATGGAAGCAGGACGCGTCGGCATCCTAAGAATTAATAGTCTCGACACCGGCGAGGCTGCCGATGTGAAGGCCCGGCTTCAGGACTTGATGAAACAGGGCGCGCAAAAAATTGTGATTGACCTGCGCAGTGTTGCCGGCGGCGAAATTCAGGAAGGAGTCACGGTTGCCAACTACTTCATTCGTGAAGGAGCAATCGCGAAGACCATCGGTCGAGAGCAGAAAGTCCTCAAGTCTTTCGACGCCGATCCTAAAGTTGTTCTGTTCAATGGCCAGGCGGTGGTGCTAATCGATTCAGGCTCAGCCGGAGCCGCCGAAGTTGTCGCTTCCGCCTTTGTTGAGAACAAACGCGGCGACGTAGTTGGCGAAAAAAGTTTCGGCGCGGGCGCTGACCAGGAATTGTTCACTCTGCGCGACGGCGACGGGTTACTACTGACAACCATCAAGTGGGCCTCGGGCAGCGGCAAGCCATTTCTCGGCGAGGATCGAAATCGTTCGGGAGTAGCACCAACCGTTGAAGTGAAGAAGCCCGAAAATCTGGAATCATCGGACGTCGAGGACCTGGGTAATGATGAAGACAAACCAAATCAACCCAAGCCGAACACGCCGAATGAACCGGTTACGCCCAAGCCGCAACCTGAAGACATCCAATTGAAGAAAGCCCTCGAGCTGTTACGCGAGAAGCCGCAGCGCGGGGCATAGGCTAATCTTTAGCTGACCCATTCGGAAAGACCGGAGCGGCGTTTCCCGTCGGGCCGGTCTTTCACTTTTCACGAGAGCACGAATCGACAATGCAAGCGATAACGGCCACCGCCGGCGTGCTGATGATCGTAGTCGTCCTCTGGGACGTGTTTGAAACGATCGTCCTGCCGCGCCGCGTGACGCGGCGAGTGCGGCTCACGCGGCTGTTCTACATGGTTGCGTGGAGACCGTGGTCGGCGATCGCTCGCAACATCAGAAACAAAAAGCGGCGCGAAGTCTTTCTCAGTGTCTTTGGACCATTGTCCCTGCTCGCGCTGCTTACGGTTTGGGCAGGCACTGTGGTTTTCGGGTTCGGTCTCCTCCATTGGTCTCTGGGATCGAAGATCGGCCCCGCTGCCGGAGACGTAAATCTCTTTACGGACATTTACTTCAGCGGCACGACTTTTTTTACTCTCGGCCTTGGCGACATTGCGCCGCTGAGCGCGGCCGGCCGTGGAATCACCGTGCTTGAATCCAGTATTGGATTCGGCATGTTGGCGCTGGTGATCGGATATCTACCGGTCCTCTACCAATCGTTTTCGCGAAGAGAAGTGAACATCTCGATGCTGGATGCGCGCGCGGGGACACCGCCGACCGCGGCTGAACTGCTGCGCCGTCATCAGGAGGCGCGCAGCATGCCCAACCTGGATGAGTGGCTGCGAGATTGGGAAATGTGGGCGGCGGATCTAATGGAAAGTCACCTCTCGTACCCGGTGCTATGTTTCTTTCGATCTCAGCATGACAACCAGTCGTGGCTGGCGGCGCTCAGTACGGTGCTGGACGTTTGCACTCTGGTGATGGTGGGCGTCGATGGGGTTTCTAAATGGCAGGCGCAACTGACTTTTAAGATGGCTCGGCACGCGCTGGTGGACATCTCGCAGATTTTTAACACTTCGCCCGTGAAAGACGATGGCGGCCGGCTGACAAGTGAGCGGCTGGCTGAGTTGCGCGCACTGCTCTCGGCCAATGGCATCTTGTTAAGCAATGAACCCGGCGACGATTGCACGCTGGAAGAGTTGCGCGCGATGTATGAACCATACACGGAAGTGCTCTCGCGTTATTTAATCATGGCGTTGCCGGGTTGGATGCCGAAAGCAAAGGCCGCCGATAACTGGCAAACCAGCGCCTGGGAGTTGAAGGCGCCGGCGCCCGATGCGGCCTTCACAAAGTGTCTGCTCAAGGAAGCGGTCAAAACTCGACCCGCGACTGTGGCCGCTGCCCTCCACAAGGAAGATTAGGATTTTTCGTCCTGATCATTTGGAGTGCCTCACGATCCCATTTCGTACAAGAGGCGTGTTTCCCGTTAGCCGAGCTCCGAAATAGACCGCATCCTTCTTTTGTGATTTTCTTGCAATCCGCCTCGTGAGCACAGAGTTTTGCGACTCTGGCCGCAGTGTGACCAAAAAATTGTGATTATCCGCCGCCGAGGCATGCGCATTGCCGAATACCTCGGTGAATTCCAGAGCCCGACACGCAAACCATTAATCAGGAGGAGATTTTTAAAATGCTCGTCACCAAGAAAATGCTACTTGCTTTGACGTTGATTGGCGCCGTGGTAGGTGCCGGAATCGGCGCGCTGGCCACTCGTTCATCCCAGAGCACGAGCGCCGCGAATTCGCCTTACGACAATACCGCGAATACCGCGACGCCTTACGACCGGACGCAGCCGGCCAGTTACACTGAGAAAACCCCGGAGCAAATTGCCAACGAGAACAGTACACAATTCAGTACGACGGCAGAGCAGACTGCGTATCGCGAAGGTTTTGAAGCCGGCTATTCGGCTTGCACCAATTCAACAACGAATAACTCGCGCACCAATTATCAGACGAGTTATAGCCCGGCCACCCGCACGACGACGCGACGTTCTTCGAACACTCGTCGCGTTTACTATGATTACAGCTCAGCGCCACGTGGACGCAGCTTCTGGCAGAAGCATCGCGATAAGTTGACGATGGCGATGGGGACTGGCGCGGGAGCCGCTCTCGGCGGCTTAATCGGCGGCAAGAAAGGCGCTGGTATCGGCGCGTTGGCCGGTTTGGGTGGTTCAGCCCTGTACACCTACAAGCTTCGACATCGTACTCGCCGTTACTAACCTGAGAAGGTCGTGAGCAGTTTGTCCAAACTCCTGTTTGCGATGTTCCTTCTCGTGGCGATCGAAGGAAGGGCATTTCCGTTTACGGGTGCCCGTCCACAGCATCGCCGTACGAATCCTCGATCCTTTTCCTACTCCATTCCACATCCAGTCTCTTTCCGAGAAGTGAAAGGACGCGGCCTCCTGGTCCGAACCTGGGTAAACGGTGCCGGTCCCTTCAGCTTTGCAATTGATACCGGCGCCGGCGCGACGCTGCTCTCGACGCGCGTTGCCGCAGAAGCTCATGTCGCGCGCACCAGTGAACGTCCCACTTCAGTCGCGGGTCTGAGCGGGACCAGGACTGCGGCCTATCATGCTGAGGTCGAAAGTCTATCGGTCGGCGAGGCAGAAAACTATTTGCCGGCCCAGGGCGAAGTAATTATCACTAGTGGCCTGCCGCCGGATCTGGACGGCGTACTCGATCCTACGGAAGAATTCTTTCCGCTCGGATACACCATCGACCTGCCGGGCGAGTTATTGGCGGCGTTCGATCCTCAAACTGATCCAGTTCAGAAAAATCGTATGCCCGAGGACGGGACCGTTGTCAGTTGGCTGCGCGAGTCTCAGGGCCGGCGTCCGTTTGTCATGCTCGACAACGGTGACCACGCCCTGCTCGACACCGGATCCAGTTTAGGGTTCGCTGTTCGTGATTCGAATCCTGAACGAAGCTCGCCCTACTCGCTGCGGGACGTTGGCGGTGGCCGCATGTCCACGCGGCGCGTTACCACGACGATCGCTATCGGCTCGCTTACGTTGCAAAGAATTCCCACCGACCTCATTGCCGGTTCAGACGCGGATGCGCCGGCGCTGCTGGGATTGGCCGCGCTGAGGCCTTTCCGCCTGCGATTTGATCCGCTCCATCGACTCATAGAAATTGCTCCACGCGCGACGAAATAAGTTGTTGCGACTTCTGGCACGGTCTCTGCAAAAAGTCGCGCGCCAACTCGTCCTTAAACTGCGCGAAAAATTACCTGTTGACATGTGGACGGAAATTCCGCATATTTTCGCGATTCAGTCCTGAGAGTTAGATGACAAGCTTTACGGAAACCACACCGTATTCGCCATAGAGATCAATTACACAAGGAGAAAGATCATGACCAAAAAAATGGCGCGCCTGCGCGCGCTGATTGTCGCAGGGCTTTTGTCTCTTTCGATGGCCGGCCCGGCGCTGACGCTCAATCACGTCTCAGCCAAAGCTAAAGGCCCGAAAACGAACATTCGCCTGATAGTCCCCGACGACCCGGAAGCGACTTTTCGCAGCGCGCGCATCGTGCACAACGTGACCGTCAGGGGAGTGAAGGGCATGCGCGTTCATGCGAACTTCAACGTCAGGTATGGTCAGGATGTGGCCTGCATGATGATTGCGTATTTCTATTTTGACGATGACGGCCCCACCCCGCTGAAGACGTCCAACCCCTTGTTTCGCGCTAAAGACGGCACCGTGTCGGTCACATCCAATTTCACGCCCGGATACGAGTCTACCGACTACAACGACCTGCAAATGTTTGTGCCGTATGACGCGCTGAATATGGAGGAAGGTGACGAGTACGAGTTGAAATTCTACCTGGCGCTGTACGACAAAGAAGGCGGACGATTTTTTGGCAAGTCGCCCTGGTACAAGTTTCACTTGACCGTTCCGGGCTGAGCCCGCTCACTTAATTCCTCAATACGAGCGTATCTATTCCAAGGAAGGTAGGAGTATGCGAAAAAGTAGCGTGAATATGGTCCTGGCACTCGGCGCTTTGCTGGCCGTTGCCATGGCCTGCAACATGACGACTGCCAACATCAGCAGCGTAAAAATCGGCAAGGACAAGGCCGTTACCCAGGAGACGACCACGTTTGATGCTGATAGCACTGTTTATGTGGTTGCGACGATCTCAAACTCACCGGGCAAGATGAAAGTGAAAGGGCGTATGGAATTCGAAGATGTTGAAGGCCAGAAGCCCGGCCCGATTCCCAATCTCGAGAAGACTCTGGATCTCGACGGCAGCGGCACAGCTACTTACAGCTTCACGCCCCCGCCGGCTGGTTGGCCAAAGGGCAAGTACAAAGTCGATATCATCATGACGACCGAGTCCGGAGAGCAGAAAGGCGAAAAGTCCGTAAGCTTTACGGTCTCGTAAGTCTGTTCAGGCTTGATGGTGAGGACCAAAATCGTGATGCACCGGAATATGCTCGGCGCGGCTCTGCTCGGTTTATTCGTGTGGGCCGCGCCTTGTCCGGCGCAGGACGAGGCGGGGAAAATCGACAAGTCATTGGTTCCTGCCGAAGCTTCCAGTCCTGCGGGATTCGTGCCCCGCGGGTGGAAGATCGAAGAGCAGTTGCGTGCCGATCTCGATGGTGACTCAGCCCCTGACTACGTTCTCAAACTTGTCGAAGACAAGCCCGACAAGAACGCCGAGGGCAATGCCACTGAACGTGGCCGCGCACTCGTGATCGCGTTGCAAAGGGGTGAAGGCAAGCTTTTGCGCGCCGCGGTGGCCGCCAATCTCCTGCAATGCACTTTGTGCGGCGGCGCATTCTATGGCGTATCAGAGTCGCCGGCAAATGTGGCCATCGAGAAAAACACCGTCGTGGTTGATCAGGACCATGGCTCGCGTAACCTCACGAACACTACCTACCGTTTTCGCTATGACGCAGGGTCGCAAAAATTTCTTTTGATCGGTTTCGATTACGCCGATGCGGATCGCTTAACTGCAAATGTAATTTCGGAGAGCACAAATTACCTGACCGGAATTCGCAAGACGACGCGCGGCAAAGGTAATAAGGACGTAAGCACTACCACGCGCATTCAGAAGAAAACGATCTTTCTGGACGACGCGGACTCAGACGTGCTCGAAGCGGAAGCGGCGAAGCGGCTTGGGCTCGACTGAAAAGTGATTTCCTGGTTTGCGGTTTCCTTTGGGGTCTTCGCGCCTCGGCGTGAACGATCCAGAGGAACAATAGCTCTCACGCAAAGACGCCAAGCCGCAAAGTCCCGCCAAGTTAAGCCAGCGACACGACCCAATCCGCATCCGCGGCTGATCTTCAGAACCACAGACTAAAGTCTGTGCCACTTCAATCAACAATCGCGAACGCGCTCGGTCAGTACCACCTGCGGTAGCGGGTGGGTATTTCCTCAGACAATCGCAAACGCGCGCACTGGGAACGTTCCCATCCCTCTAACCTTCACCGGCACGGCAAAGAACTTAAAGCCGCCTTTCGGTAGTTGATCGAGATTGCACATGTGCTCGACGATCGGAATCTCCGCGCCGAGCAGAATGCTATGCGCGGGCCGAGCTAAATCAGCCGTGTCATCAATATTATAAGAATCGATCCCGACGAGCACCGCGCCATTATCGGCGAGAAACTGCGCGCCGGCTTTGGTCAGAAATGGGTGTGTTCCTTCGAAGTACTTGTCAGTGCGCCAGTGTTGAGCCCAGCCGGTGTGAATCAGAACGGCTTTGCCTTCTACCTCCAGATTGGCGAAGGCGTCAGCCCCGATCGCCAAATTTGGAGTGCGCCGACCTGTCGGCGCTTTGGAATTCTCTTCTGTTGCTGGATGCGCGTTTATCACGATCCCGTCCAGGTCAGCGAGCGACCTCAGTTCCAGTTCTGACAAATCTTTTCCATCCTCATACCGATGAAAGGGACTGTCGAGATAAGTTCCCGTATTCGCCACCATCTCGATCTTTCCGATCTGAAATTCCGTGCCCGCAGCGTAATGCTGGCGCGACTGTTCGCGACTAAGAAAGTCGCAGATGATCGGAGCGGGCAGGCCTTTGTAAGTGATCAGGCCGTCCTCGATTGTGTGACTGAGATCGATGAGATGTTTGCCAGCACTCATAGGATTGGGAATTGTAGCGCAGGTTGAGTTCACTATCGCCCGCGGTATGGATAACGATCACTGAAAAGGGCTTGCCTCGGGTCAAATTTGGCGATAGTCTCTCAGTGTTTCTCATTATGTAATCGCCTCAAACTCCGCGAAAGGAAAAGCTCCTCGTGTGCCCTTTCTGGGTTGGTGCAACTTAGATCCTTATGAGTGGTTCATTCGACTCGGGTCCCTACAGTTTCGGAACGCTTCTCGGACGATACGAGAGGCGGACAGTGATTTTGCCGCGTTTTCAGCGCGGTTACAGCTGGGAAAAATCGCAGGTATCCACGTTCTGGAGTGACTTGGTCGGCTTTGAGAAACTGTACTCGGCCAATCCGGTCAGCGCCTCGTATTTTCTTGGGCCAATAGTTACGCAAGAAAGTGATACGGAGATTGTCCTCTTGGACGGTCAGCAACGGCTTGCGACCGCAACAATATTTCTGGCCGTTCTTCGGAATGTTGCCCGCACGTTGGACCAGCCTGGCGAACATCGCGGCGCCGACTTCGCGAGGGATATCCAAGCGGAGTTAATTGAAAAGGAGGGGAAGTCGGCTAGCTATGCGTTGAGGCTCGGCGAACTGGACCAGGAATTCTTTCAAAAGAACATTCAAGAGGATTCCTCGAAGTTTGGGCTAAAACCGACGTTACGTTCTCATAAGAACATACTCTCAGCTTACAAATACCTCTACGATTCGGTAACTCAACTCATTCACGCAAAGCTAAGTTCAGACGCACTTGATGTTCTCAGTTCATTCAAGAAATGTCTTGTGACAGGCTTAACAATGGTCGCGATCAAAGTGCAAGCAGAGGAAGATGCCTACAGGATATTTGAAACGCTAAACGATCGCGGCCTTCGTCTGTCTGTGCCCGACCTGCTTTTGAATCTCTTAATGAGAAGGGCTGCCGACGATGCTCAAAGGACATTGGTGAGACAGAAGTGGAATTATATGTTGGGTCAAATGGGTCGGCGCGATATTTCCAGATTCTTAAGACACATGTGGTTATCAAAGTATGGGGATCTAAAAGCCCGAGGACTCTTCTCAGAGATCAAGGAATATGTGGAATCGAACGCTGCGGATAGCTTGGACTTCGCGCAGACCTGTTCTGACGAGTGTGACGATTACATATCATTGATCGATTTGAAGAACATTCCGCGCCCCTCAATTCGCGATGTCAGCGGGGTGGTCAAATACCTCGATATTTCTTCAGCGCTTCCGCTATTGCTCTCTGGGAGACGATGTCTCAATGAATCGGATTTCGCGAAGCTTGCGAACGCGGTTATTGGACTGTCGATTAGGTACTCGGTTGTAGCAAACCTTAATCCAGCTAATCTTGAAACAGCTTTTTATGAGGCGGCGAGAGTAATTAGAGGAAAGAAATCGACTGGCGATAGCAGCTCTCGTTGCCTGAGCGCCGCCAGGAAAATCCTTGCCAAGCTAAACCCAGATGATGCTATTGTTGAGGCCAAGGCCCGTGAGTTAGAACTAACTCGGAGTCAAGCAGTTTGGTTGCTTACAGCTCTTGCGAATTCTAAACAATCAAAGACAAAGGAAATCGCGGTGGATGATGCTAACCTTGAACACGTATATCCACAAAACCCAGATCCGTCTGAATGGCCAAATCGAAGTACGCTTGAACCTCTCCTGTGGCATCTAGGAAACCTTACGGTCTTAGGGACAAAGCTAAACCGAAAAGCCGCGAACAAAGGTTTTATCCGGAAACGAGACAGTTACTATAGGACTTCTGAGATCAAACTCACTCAGGATCTGGTTATCTCGACTAAATGGGAGCCTAGCGACGTTCAGAAACGTGCTGGGACCTTGGCGGTACTCATGACCAAGGTGTGGCCGGGTCCATGAGCGTCACAATGCGTTAGTTAACCCTTCACAACTAAATATTCCAACGACTCTGCGGCGGGTTTTGATTGCGCTTAGTATCCAACAGCACGAGTACACGAACGAGTCTTGGCTCATCTGAGTAGCTTCAATTACTTCACCAATGACACCACGTTCGGTGGCCAGGCACGAGAACGAGAACCAACCGCGAGGGAGAGGCCTCACATGCCGAAATCAAAGTGCGCAACCATGACGACAATGAGTTTCTTATCTTCCTTCGGTCATCCGCCTAAGCTTGCGATTCATTCGCGCAAGGACTTCATCATACGTGCGAAGATTAAGATGTGGTAAGTCCATTTCTATATCTCTTTTCAAATAAGCAGTTGCGCTGCCTAGCCGTCCGATAAGAACGAACATTCTAGGTTTGTATAGATCCAAGTTTGGATAGCTCTCATGAAACCGCCTGCGGTTTGCCTCGTCGTCGAAATACCGGTTGTATTCTCTTAGTTGTGCCGCTGCTTCGAAAACGGCCGAGGAGTATCGCATTCTGTTTTTCTGCATCACATATATATCTGATCTTGGGAGTTTCAACTCCAACAGATCACACAACGAACCCTTTGTCACCGGTTCCAATACAAAATCCGGAATCAGTAATTCGCCACTGCTTCGACTTAACACTACATGTGAGTGGGCTTCTTTGTAGTCATCGTTGAGGATGAAATCTGGAAAGCGCTTAAAAAAATCCTGAAGCTCTCTCTCTTGGACGTATGGCTTGTTGATAAGATACTCGAACTCTTCGATGGCGGATTGCAGGGAAAGAACTTTGGATAAGCTGATGTAGACGATTCTGTGAAGAGTGTCTTGCTCATCTAGGTACTTATATCTGCCATCAGGGGTAATAGTTACTAACTTTATTCGGTTCTCGAAAACTCCCAATGCGATAAGTTTTGAATCACTCGAAGATTCAAGTTTGCGCTCTGTCGGTTCATCATTGGGAGTCTTGATCTCTGTCTTTGCATCCAACAATTCGAGGTACTCTAGACGCTCCAAAGCCTGTACATTTGATTTCTGTGTGACCAGACACACATCTTTAGCGTAACGACCTGCGTCGGTTCTGCTAATTACAAAAGAGACTTTGGCTCCAACCTTGAACGGCATCGCGCCATAACTGTCAAGGAACTTTCCATAATAGAAGACGTCCCGGATGTTGAAGTAAACCTCATCTTCGCTGCGTGTTCGGATCCGTCCCCAACCTCTTACTTGATTAAAGTAGCTTATGTGTCCGTAAAACCTGTGGCTCATACAGAAACCAATAACCTCGAATTCGTGGACAGTAGACTACAACGGAATATTTCCGTGCTTCTTCGGCGGGTTGGCGTCGCGCTTGTTTTCCAACAACGCGAGCGCGCGGATCAGCTTGGGACGCGTCTGGGCGGGTTCAATTACTTCATCAATAAATCCGCGCTCAGCGGCGATGTAAGGGTTCGCAAATTTTTCTTCAAACTCATTCACGCGGGATCGGCGCGCCGACCCTTTATCTGATGCTTCATTAATTTCGCGTCGATACAAAATATCAACTGCTCCTTCAGGTCCCATCACCGCAATCTCTCCGGAAGGCCAGGCGAAGTTTATGTCTGTGCGAATATGTTTTGAGCCCATCACGCAGTACGCGCCGCCGTAAGCCTTGCGGGTGATCACGGTGACCTTCGGCACAGTCGCTTCCGCATACGCGAAGAGAAGCTTCGCCCCGTGCTTAATGATCCCACCATGCTCTTGCGAGATGCCGGGCAGGAAGCCGGGCACATCTTCGAAGGTCACGATCGGGATATTGAAGCAGTCACAGAAGCGCACGAAACGCGCGCCTTTGATCGAGCTGTCAATGTCCAGCACACCGGCAAGAAAAGCAGGTTGATTCGCGACGATGCCGACGGGCCGGCCATCAAGCCTTGCGAAGCCCACCACGATGTTCGGCGCATAATCGCGATGCACTTCAAAAAAGTAACCCTCGTCAACAATCAGATCGATAACTTCGCGAATGTCATAGGGTTGATTTGACGCCTCAGGAACGATGGAATTGAGTTTCTCTTCGGTCCGGTCCGGCAAATCGGATGTCATCAGGCGCGGCGGGTCATCAAGATTATTCGAAGGGATGAACGACATCAGCTCGCGCACCATGCGCAGCGCATGCTCGTCTGAGTCAGCCGAGAAATGCGCAACGCCTGACTTGCGATTGTGGGTGGCCGCGCCGCCCAACTCTTCCTTGGTCACGTCTTCATGTGTCACGGTTTTGATGACGTCCGGCCCGGTGATGAACATATAGGACGTGTCCTTCACCATGATGTTGAAATCGGTGATGGCCGGACTGTAAACCGCGCCGCCGGCGCACGGGCCCATGATGCAACTAATCTGCGGCACGACGCCGCTGGCCAACGTGTTGCGCAGGAAAATGTCGGCGTAACCGCCCAGGCTCACCACGCCTTCTTGAATCCGCGCGCCGCCAGAGTCGTTCAGACCGATGATCGGAGCGCCTACTTTCATGGCCAGATCCATGACTTTGCAAATTTTTTCCGCGTGGGTTTCGGAGAGGGAGCCGCCGAAGATAGTGAAGTCCTGAGCAAAGACAAAAACCTTGCGCCCATCAATGAGGCCGTGACCCGTCACCACGCCGTCTCCCGGGTAGATTTGCTGGTCCATGCCGAAGTCCCGCGAACGGTGCTCAACCAGTTTGTCGAACTCCTGAAAGCTGCCTTCATCCAGGAGAAACTCGACCCGCTCGCGGGCCGTCATCTTGCCGGCAGCATGCTGCTTCTCAGTGCGGGCAGAGCCGCCACCTTGCTCGGCTTGTGCTTCCCGATCGCGCAGTTGATCGAGTTTGGATTGCTTTTGTGGTTTTTGGGTAGACATTGTGGTTGTCAGTTGTCAATAGTCAGTGGTCAGTTGCAAGCGATCAAGTTGAATTGGAATTTGAGACTGACCACTGACAACGAACAACTGACCCTCATGCAACCATTCGTTTTCGCAAACTTCTCATGGCCCATTCGCATGCGATAAGGGCTGATATTACCAGATAAATTGCTTCATAGGCGTGCCAGTAACGGAAGCGGCCCGTCAGGCAGGCGCGCGCCAGTTCGATCGATTCTGTCAGTGGCAGCGCCCGCGCGGGAATCTGTACCCATAACGGCAAGACCTCGAGCGGAAAGAACGCGCCGGAAATGTACATGGTCGAAAAGAAGAGGGCCATCACCAGGTTGAAAGCGTCGATGTCGCGCACGTGCGCAGTGATCCCTAGCGATAGTCCGGCCATAAATGCCGAGCCGATGATCAGCGGCACCGGCGCCAGCAGCGCCCAGGGGGAAGTTGCGGCCCCAAACATCACCAGCACAATCAAAATGATGATCGTGTCAAAGAGTGCATGCGTCAGCGCCCACAGGATTTCTCCCATGGCAAGCGACTCTGCATCGACCGGCGTCGCCAGGATGGCGTCATACGTCGACTGGTAAACCATCTTGAAATACGACGCGTAGGTCATCTCGAACATGGCCCGCATCAGCACGGTGATCGACAACAAGCCGGCGCCCACAAATGACAAGTAAGAAATGCCGGACACCTTGCCGGCGACCAGCGCTCCAATGCCCAATCCAAACCCGACGACGGAGATAACGGGCTCGATAATCGGCGCGACCAGGTTCAGCTTCCAAACACGCAGATGAACCATTACGTTCCGCCGCCAGACGGCGAGCGCATCGCGAAAATTTAGTTGGCTGATTGCCAGCGTCATACAAGATTAATTGTAGCCGACCTTTGAAGTACCACCTTCTGACGGCCGCCTAAAGGGCGGAACTCCGAACAGGTTCAGAGTCGAACCGAAAAGGGAACTGACGGCTTTCGATCATTGAAATGAGCTCATCAACCGCACCGTGCGCCTGCAGCTTCTCTTGATCTGAGTAGCCGTAATGCCTGGCGTTCGCTTCGAACTCTTCCAGGTCCAACACCTGATAGGAAAAATCGGGATGCACCAGGATATCTATGTCTAAATCAATGTAACCCAACTTCGTTTCGTCGAATACCGGCGGCGTGTTTACGTTGCAGTAATAGAGACGAGTCGACCCGTCAGAATTCAGGAATTGAAACACGCTATACCATCGATCGAGCCAATAGTATTCGACGGTTTTGGTGCCGCGTGGGATTTCGCCCATCAGCTCATGCGACACATCAACATCAAATACGGCGTCCAGCACGATGAGCCGGCCCTCGCGATATTTCAAGCGGGCGCGCCAACGGCGGTGTTGGACGCCATCATGCTTGAGCACCTGAACTGTAATCTCTTTGATACTTTGCCTCAAAACCGACTGTGCCAACGATCCCAGCCGCGTAGCGGCGACATATTTGTAGAACAATGCTGCTTATTGAATCCCAGCTCCGGAGGAGCGGCATATTCTGTTGCTCATAAATGGGCTAAAACAATGAGGAACCATTCGCATCTATAAATATTTCGTGCCTAACGGCACTCAAGATAGATTCCCGGTCGCTTCATTTCTCTCAACGCTCAGCTTCTTTCTGCCTGACTTTTGAGGCGAAGCTTCTCTTTGCCGCTTCATCTAATGAAACTAAAGCCAGACCCTACTTTAATCCGCCGCATTGCTCTCAGATTCATTGTCCATCACCAGTTGAAGGAACACATCTTCGAGGTTGGAAAGGCGGATCATGGGCCGCCGGCCTTCGTAATGATGCATTAGTGGTGTCAGCATCTCAGCCTCTGCGGCAAAGTAAAAGTGCGCGTTGTTCCTGGCAACCGAGGCGATTCCTTCACGCGTTTGTTGAAGTGGCAAATCGCCAACGTCGCGCACCTCCAGGGCATAACGTGAGACCCTCGATAAAACCAGATCCCGCGGCGTCCCAACCGCCAGAATGCGGCCGTGGTCGATTACCACCAGCCGCTCGCACAGCTTCTCGGCTTCATCCATGTAATGAGTGGAGAGAACGATGGTAACGCCGCTCACCCGCCGCAATTCTTCCAGCTTCTGCCAAATCTCCTGGCGCACCTGTGGATCAAGTCCGGTGGTGGGTTCATCAAGCACGAGCAGGCGTGGTTCGTGCAACAGGGCACGCGCAATCATCAATCTCCGCTTCATGCCGCCGGAGAGGTGGTCTACCCGGGCGTCACCGCGGTCCTTCATGCCGATGAACTCTAACAACTCATCCGCGCGCCGCGCCGCCTTGTCTTTGGGAATTCGATAATAGCTCGCGTAAACGATGAGGTTGCGCCGGACATTCAGATCGGGATCGAGATTATTTTCCTGAGGCACCACGCCGATTAACGAGCGAATCTGGCGTCCTTGCGTCCGCACGTCGAGACCCTCGACCGAGAGCTGGCCGGACGTTACTGTTGTCCGGCAGGCAATCATTCGCATCGTGGTCGATTTGCCGGCGCCGTTAGGGCCCAGCAAGCCAAAGGTCTCTCCGCGATTTACGGTGAAATCGATTCCGTCAACCGCGGGTTTCTTGCCGTAGACCTTCGTGAGGTCGCGTGCTTCGACGACGCTCTGAGGTAGGGAATCCGGTTTAGGGTTTAGTTGATCGATGCTCATCGTACACCCGATCCCTGCACCCTAAACCGCAGTGCGGGGAGTCATGCTTTGGCTGCTGCTGTCTTTTTCCAATCCGCCAGGAACGTCTCCTGGCCTTTATCGGTCAACGGATGTTTAAGTAACTGCTGAAATACCTTGAACGGTATGGTGGCTATGTCCGCCCCCATCCGTGCGGCTTCGATGACGTGGATCGGATGGCGCAGGCTCGCTGCCAGCACCTCTGTCTTCCACTCATAGTTGTCGTAGATCTCGATTATCTCTTCCAGAAGTCGTAAACCATTGTCACCAATGTCGTCCAGCCGACCCAGGAACGGGCTAATGAACGACGCGCCGGCTTTGGCCGCGCAAACGGCTTGGGCGGAAGAGAAGCAAAGCGTCACATTCACTTTGATTCCTTCGTCGTTGAGAATTTTGGTGGCTTCAAGGCCGGCTAGCGTGAGCGGGCACTTGATCACAACGTTCGGAGCAATCTTCACATACTCGCGACCTTGTTTGACCATCACGTCGCGATCGTCGCTCGTAGTCTCAGCCGAGACCGGCCCCGAAACTATTTTGCATATCTCCGCGATATGCTGCTTAAAGTCGACGTTGCCTTCTTTGGCAATCAACGACGGGTTCGTCGTCACCCCGTCGGCCAGGCCCAAGGCTGCGGCTTGGCGAATCTCATCCAGGTTCGCAGTATCCAGGAAAAACTTCATCGGTTCCCTCCAGGTTGTTGTTTGAAAACAAATATAAGCGAAACGACGCGGGAATTACAGCGAGGCGAGCTACTGGTAATGCCCAAGGACACCACGACCGAGTTATTTTCTCGCCCGATTCCGTCTATTGAATAACGATATGGTGTCGATTGATCATCATCCTCGCTGAAAGTTCCACGTCTCAACTCTTCGGCCGGGCTTGGAATGGTAATTGCGCTGCAATCGGACGAAGTTTCTCTCCTCTGTCTTCCCGGAAACAGGAGAATCAGTCATGAAAATAAAAACCATAGGTCTCACTCTTATGCTGCTGGTGGGTCTGGGCTCGGCCACCCTCGTAAGTGCCCAGGAGGATCGCTCGGATCGCCGCCTGCGCCGCGAGGAGAGAAAGTCGGAAAATCAGGAACAAGCGCAGCAGCAACAACAGCAACAGCGACGCCAGGCCGAGCAACAGCGTCGCGCCAATGAGCGGCAGGCCCAGGACCAAAGGCGCCAGGCCGAAAATCAGAACCAGCAACGGCAGGAACAGGAGCAGCGACGGCTCGCCGATCAGCAGCGCCGGAACCAGCAAGAGCAGCAAAATCAGGAACAGCTCAGGCGGCAAAGGGAAGAAGCGGGTCGACGTATTGAACAACAACGCCGGACTGAAAACGAACGTCGGACCAACGATGATCAGCAAAGAAATTTGCAGAGGCGCCGCGAAGAAGAGAACCAGCGACGCACCCAGGAACAGCAGGGCCTGCTGCAAGAACAGCAGAGACAGCGTGAACTACTGCGCCGGCAAAATAACGATCAGCGGCGGATCACCGACGAGCGCCAACGCAGCCAAAACGACCAGAACGAACGGCGTCGTCAATTGCAATCGCAGCAGGACCAGCAACGACGTGTGGAAGAAGAGCGGCGGCGCGCTAGTAACAACGGTTCTGACCGTTGGCGAGACCGCTCGAATCCTCGTCGTTTGTCTGACCAGCAGCAGAACGAATGGCGTCGCCGGGAACAGCAGGCTTGGCGCCAGCGCCAGGAAGAATTCCGCCGCCGGGACAATGACCGGCAGCGCGCCTGGCAACAACGCGCCCAATACTTGCGCCAGATGCGCCGCAACAATCAGTGGCGGCTCCAGCAACAGTACTGGGAGCGGCTGAGACAGGATCAGCTCCGCCTGCAAAGTTTCACGTACTACGACTATGGCCTGCCCACATATCGTTACGCGCGGAGTGGACAGTATTACGACGTCAATGACTATGGCGCCGATTTGCTCAGGCGCGCGGTTGAAAACGGCTACGAGGAAGGCTTTCGGGTCGGTCAGGCCGACAGGCAAGACGGCTGGCAATACGACCCTGAGAACTGCGACCCGTTCATGGATGCCACTTTTGGTTATGACGGGTACTATGTCGATGTGGCGGAGTATCAGTATTACTTCCGCGAAGGTTTCCGTCGCGGGTACGAAGATGGTTACTACGGCCGCTACCAGTATGGAAACTACTCGAATGGAAAGTACGCGATTCTGGGAGAGATACTCAACGTGATTCTCAACCTGACTCGCTACTAATGGCCGAATCCTCGGCTAGCTAAATTGAATAAGCTGGGTCGCGCTCATGGCGCTGCCCGGCTTTTTTGTTGAGAGATCGCGTTGAGTGTGATCACGCCGACCGTTCAAGTCAAATTACGGCACCGTTTCGGAAACGACCTCAGACGGTGGCCCGACATTGCCGGCTCCGTCGACCGCCACCACGTAATAGTAGTAGGTCTTGCCCGTCTCGACGTTTTCGTCGGTAAAGGTGGTCTTGGCATAGAGCGCGGGTGTGAGCTTTGTCCACTTGTCCCGGGGCAGGTTTGAATCTGTCGAGCGATACAACAAATAGCCCGCGACATCAGGTTCAGGATTGGCCGTCCAGAAAAGCGCGATCCGTCCGGGTGCAACTCCGGGCGGCGCCAGGCTGGGCGCTGAGGGCGGATAGAGATCAACCTGCGACAGCTCGATCGTGTTTGAGCTTTGACTCTCGACGGACATGCCTTCGCTTCCCAATGAAAGCGCGCGCACAAAGTAGGTATATTTTTCGCCGAACTTGAACTGCTTGTCGCGATATTCGGTAGCTGTGATTGGCTCGGTGTTAAGGAGCTTTGCCTCAGCCGCTTTTTGCCCTGCGAGCTGGCGGTAGACGTTGTACCCCAGCAGATTGACTGGCGTTGAGCCGTCGATATTCTTCGTCGGGGCTTCCCACCTGATGGTGTTAGCGGTTTCCGAATATTCTCTGCCCGTGATGGTGGGCGCCGCAGCTACTCTGGCGGCCGGCTCCATCAAAAAGAAATTCGAGAAAGCCGCGCGCTGACCGGCAGCATTCACATAGCGAATGGCATAACGCAGACGCGAAGGCTCGCCCCCCATGTCCAACTGGTCGATATACGTCAGTGTCGGCCCTGACGTCTTTATTTCGTCATACGTGACCGAGCCAATCAAAGTGGCGCGCGCGCTAAATTGATCCTCGGTCAAGGGCAGGGGAGCATTGGGTTTCTCTGCGACGCGGTAGACGTCGACCCGGCGAATACTCTGAACGCTGCCTTCATCTGCATTCCGCAGCGGCGCGGGCCACATCAGAATGATCTGATTGCCGCGTTGGGCGCCGGTCAACTCTTCGGTGCGTTGCGGGACTCGTTCAATCGGTGGCAGAGGTGGTCGTCTCTTGCCGCAGGTGGGCGCCAGTGAAAGTGCGCACACGCCCAGCAGTAACATTAAGTGACGGGCGGCCGACTTTACCGGGGTTGATGAAGGTTTTCGAGATGCGGCCACGATAATTGGCGAACGGGTCTTACAGAATATAACGACTCAGATCCTGATCCTTTACGGTCTCGGCGAGCATCTTTTGCACATAGGCAGCATCGATTGACTTGTTCTTTGGTTCCAGATCCGGACCTTCGAAACTGATTTCATCGAGCAGCCGCTCCATGATGGTGTGCAGGCGGCGCGCGCCGATGTCTTCGGTCTGCTGATTAACGCGCGCGGCAAAGTTGGCAATCTCATCGATCGCGTCGGTCGTAAAGTCCAACTTCACGCCTTCGGTCTCCATCAGCGCGCGGTACTGATTCACCAGGGAATTTTTCGGCTCGACCAGGATGCGCTTGAAGTCGTCGATCGTCAGTGATTCCAGTTCCACGCGAATCGGGAAGCGCCCCTGCAGCTCTGGAATCAGGTCGGAAGGTTTCGAAACATGGAAGGCGCCGGCCGCGATAAAGAGAATGTGATCCGTGCGCACCATGCCGTAGCGGGTATTGACCGTGGTGCCTTCAACAATCGGCAGAATGTCGCGCTGGACGCCTTCACGCGAGACATCGGGCCCGTGTCCGGATTCACGGCCGGCTATCTTGTCGATTTCGTCGAGAAAGATAATGCCGGAGGATTCAACACGTTCGAGCGCGGCGCGGGCGACCGCATCCATGTCGATCAACCGCTCTTCTTCTTCCTGCATCAGGTACTCCATCGCCTCGTCGACGCGCATCTTGCGCCGCTTGCTGCGGCCCTGAAAGAGATTGCCGAGCATGTCCTTCATGTTGATGCCCATCTCTTCGACGCCCATGGGGCCGGCAAATTCAATGGTCGGAAAGTTTTTTTCGCGGACTTCCATCTCGACCAGGCGGTTGTCGAGCTTGCCGGAACGAAGTTGAGTCCGCAGCTTTTCGCGCGTGCGTGCGAAGTTCTCGTCCTTCGGCTCAGCATCGGGAACCAGGACTGGCGCCGTGGTTTCCCCGGAATCAAAATCAAAGAGGGGACTGGACGAAGACGATTTGGGCGGTGGCAGCAGGATGTCGAGAATTCGTTCTTCGACGTTCAGCTCAGCCTTGTCGGTAATCTCATCAACCTTTTCCTGGCGGGTCATCTCGACGGCAATCTCGGTCAGGTCGCGAATCATGCTTTCCACGTCGCGGCCGACATAGCCGACTTCGGTGAACTTTGAAGCTTCGACCTTCAGGAAAGGGGAGTTAGACATTCGGGCCAGGCGCCGGGCGATTTCGGTCTTGCCGACGCCGGTTGATCCGATCATGATGATGTTCTTCGGAATCACGTCGGCGGCGAGATCCGGCGTCAGTTTCTTCCGACGCACGCGGTTGCGCAGAGCAATCGCTACTGCGCGCTTCGCGGCATTCTGCCCGACGACGTGCTTGTCGAGTTCGGCCACGATCTGTCGCGGCGTCAACTCGTCCAGCCGAACGTCCGCTCTTCCGTTTCACCTGCTAAGTAGATAACCATAAAACCAACTGCTGCTTCCCGTCGTCTAAACTGTCGGCGGCCAACTCTTAAATAAAGAGCTCACAATTTGGGCGGCCACAACAATTCTTCAACGATGATGTTTGAGTTGCTATAGATGCAAATCTCACCGGCGATGCGCATGGCTTCAGCGGCGATTTCACGTGCGGACATTTCCGTGTTCTTGATTAGGGCGCGCGCCGCCGCCAGGGCGTACGATCCGCCCGAGCCGATTGCCAGCACGCCATCATCCGGAGAGATGACATCGCCGTTGCCGGAAAGCAGAAACGAGTTCTTATCATCAGCCACCACCAGCAACGCTTCCAGGTGGCGCAGGACTTTGTCGGTGCGCCACTCTTTGCTCAGCTCGATCGCCGCGCGCTCCAGGTTTCCGTGATACTGCTCCAGCTTGCCTTCGAATCGGGTCAGCAGGGAAAAGGCGTCGCCCGGTCGCGCCCGCAAAGCCCGCCAGGATCTTGTCGTTGTAAAGACGGCGGACCTTCCTGGCGCTGGCTTTCATTACGGTTTCGCCCACTGTCACCTGGCCGTCGCCGGCCATCGCCACTTGATCATTACGGCGCACCAACAGAACGGTCGTACTGCGCACGATCGGAGATTTTTTTTCGCTCATTGATGAAAGAGCACTATAGGAAGCCCGCGCGAAGATTAGTCAAGCGAACCGTCGTAAACTGTGGTGGTTCAGTTTGATGTAAGACAAGCTTTAGCTTGTCAGTGTCGAGAAAAGACAAACTTCAAGTCTGCGATAACTTACCAGCTGCGCAGCAGCGGCCAAAAGCTAAGCCCAAGGCGAGGCCTATGTCTCCGGTCTGTACACAAGCCTCACGTTGGGCTTAGTTCTGGTCGCTGCTTCGCAGCTAGTTGAAGGCTCAGATCCTTCGCCCTTGCAGGTTCCCATTCATCCTGTTGGACTTTTTCCGAGCTCGCTGAGGTGTTGCTGCATTGTCTCGCAAACTGAACCAGTACCATCGTAAACAGTAGTGGAGTAATTCCGTGTTGCTACTAATCTCCGCGCGCGGGGCACTAGCGAGTTCCGCAACACACAATTACCCCACTACCGTCGTAAACTATGCGATACTCGCAACGAACGAACTACGCTATCATTAGCAAGACACCGCTCCGAGCAGTATGGCTGGACCAATGAGAGTGAACGACCGTCCGCGCATCGGAATTACGATGCGCATCGAATTAGAAACCAACCGATTCTATCTGGCGCGATATTACAGCGAGGCGGTCGAAGCGGCCGGTGGCCTGCCGGTCCATATCCCACTTATTCCCGATGAGAATTATGTCCGCGGCGTGATGGACGCAATCGACGGCCTGCTGTTGCCGGGAAGCGATTCCGACATGGACCCGTTGCGCTATGGGCAGGAGCCGCATCCGCGTCTCGGCGCGGTGCACCCCGAAAAAGACGCGACAGATTTGCTGGCTTTGGCCGAAGCCGAAGCTCGGGCAATGCCGATTCTCGCGATCTGTTATGGTCTGCAATCGCTGAATGTCTCCCGGGGCGGGTCGCTGATCCAGGACATTGCCAGTCAACATCCCCAGGCAATCAAGCACGAACAGGGCGCGCCTCGCGACCGTCCTTCTCATGTCGTCAGGATTCTCGAAGGCACCGTGGTGAGTGAACTCGCCGGGACCGAGAATGTGGCGGTTAACAGCCATCACCATCAGGCCATCGAAACCGTGGGAAGGGAACTCGTGGCAACGGCTTGGGCCAGTGATGGTTTGGTTGAGGCGGTGGAGGATCCGCGCCCGGACCGATTTGTTGTCGGCGTGCAATGGCACCCGGAACTGGGCTGGGAGAAAGACCCGCTCTCCCAATCGTTGTTTGCGCGGTTTGTGACAGAGGCGGCGAAGTTTGCGCATCACGAGACAAAGAGTCGGGAGCTGACTGGCGATCGCGTCTAAGAACATGGTTTTGGACACAGATCAATTGCGTGACTCTCTTGGTTTGCAGGATCGAGTTGCGCTTATCACCGGCGGATCGCGCGGCATTGGTCAAGCTGCCGCGAAGTGCTTTGCCGCGCTGGGTGTAAGCATCGTCGTCAATTATCTGAAAGATGAGCGAGCAGCCGCCGGGGTTGTAGCTGAAGCCGAGGCCGCAGGTGTCGGCGCGTTGGCAGTTCAAGCGGACGTTTCACTTATCGTCGATGCCGAACGATTGGTCGAAGCGACGATCGGACGTTTCGGGCGTCTCGATTTCGTAGTCTGTAACGCGGGCATTTGGGAAGGCGCCACCATCGACGCGATGAGTGAAGAGGTGTGGGACCGCACCATCGATCTGAATTTGAAAGGGACCTGGACCGTCTGTCATGCGTCCGTGCCTCATTTGAAGAAGCGGCAGTTCGGCCGCATCGTGATCGTTAGCTCCACGGCCGGCCAGCGCGGCGAAGCCAACGTCTCGAACTACGCGGCATCGAAAGGCGGCCAGATCTCTTTCACTAAATCTCTGGCAGCGGAACTGGGCCCGTTCGGCATCAATGTGAATTCCGTCGCACCCGGTTGGGTGGACACTGACATGTGCGCCGATGCTTTTGCGCAGCCCGGTCTTCGCCAGTCCGTTGAAGATGGAATTCCAATCGGTCGAGTAGCGACGCCCGAAGATATTGGCTGGCCCATTGTTTTTCTTTGCACAGAGTGGGCGAGGCACATCAACGGAGAGATTCTGAACGTTAACGGCGGCTCGGTTCTCTGCGGCTGAAAAACTGATGAAGAGAAAGCCAATCCAACTCGGTATCGAACGGCTGCTGACCGGGAAACTCGATCTGGTTCGCGGCCAGCGCGTGGGCCTGGTCTGCAATCAGGCCTCGGTCGATCATAATTTCCAGCCATGCCGCCGATCTCTTACACACCCATCCTGAAATAAATCTAACCACGCTCTTTGGGCCTCAGCATGGCATCCGCGGTGATGTTCAGGACAATATGATCGAGACGGCGCACGCTACGGACCGCAAGACCGGTCTTCCGATCTTTTCGTTGTACAGCGAAACCCGCGAACCTACTGAGGAGATGCTCCGCGATGTTGACGTGTTTGTAGTGGACCTGCAGGATGTGGGCACGCGAATCTATACATTCGTTTACACAATGGCGAACTGTATGCGCGCGGCCAAACGATTCGGCAAGCGCGTCATTGTTTGCGATCGTCCTAATCCAATTAACGGAGTCCAGATGGAAGGCGCGGTACTCGATCCCGCGTTTGCTTCGTTCGTGGGGCAATTTCCGATTGCGACCCGGCATGGTATGACGATTTGTGAACTGGGTGGCATGTTTAATAAGGCCTTCGAAATTCACTGCGAACTCGAGTGTGTGACGATGGATGGCTGGTCGCGCGAACTGTGGTACGACGAGACGGACGGACCCTGGGTTCTGCCGTCGCCAAACATCCCGACGCTCGATTCGGCTACCGTTTTCCCCGGGACGGTCCACATCGAAGGTACGCAAATGTCGGAAGGGCGGGGAACTACGCGCCCGTTTGAATTTGTGGGCGCTCCCTATATCGACGCCGACGAATGCGCGGGGGCGCTGCTGCGATTAGAGCTGCCCGGTGTTTACTTTCGTTCGTGCGTGTTCATGCCAACTTTTCAAAAGCATGCCGGCGCGGCGTGCGGCGGCGTCCAGATTCACGTCCTGGATCGCCGGATATTTGAACCGTCACTGGCCGGCATTGCGATTACGAAGATCGCATTCGATCTCTATGGCGATCACTTTCGCTGGAAAGATCCGCCATACGAGTATGAGTACGACCGGAACCCGTTTGATTTGATCGCAGGCACCTCCAGGGTGAGGGAAGCCATCGAACGCGGTGACTCGCTCAACTCAATTAAGGAGTCGTGGCAAGCGGAACTGCCGGGCTTTGCTCGTCTTCGAGAGGGATTTCTGCTTTATTGAAGTTGTGAAGAGTGGGAAAGCCGACACCTCATTGAAAAGCTCAGTTTTGGTGAAGACAGTGAAAGACAGATAATGTATTACGTTAGGTGCGACGCGGCTCAGGTAGTTTGGAGGAAGTAGACTTGATAGCAAAACAAATGGATGGCGCGGCGGCGAGCACGCCGGGTAGCGCGTGGTTAATCGGCGTTGCTGCCTGGGCAATCCCGGGCCTCGGGCATCTCTTGCAAAAGAGGTGGGGACGAGCGGCTCTCCTTGGCGGCGCGGTCTGGGTCATGTTCTTCGTGGGTCTGGCCTTGGGCGGGCACCTTTTCAAGGTGACCGGCAGCGAATCAGGCTTTGGACTATTACTTCAACTGCTGCCAATGAGCGCGAACTTCGGCGCCGGCCTGCTCTACATCTTCTGTTGGTTGGCGAATATCGGTTTCGTCGAGCAAGCCCACCGGGTCACCTATGAGTACGGAAACACCTTCTTGCTGGTGGCCGGACTGCTCAACTACCTGGCGATGCTGGATGCGTTTGATATCGCCGCGGGGAGGAAGCGATGAGGCACTTACTTTGGATGTCCTTGTTTGCCGCCCTGACCGCGATCGTGTTTGCTTCGGTTTCCAAGGGTTCTGATCGACAGCGGTTCATATATGGTTTGAAGGTTTTTGGTGAGTTCCTCGTAATTGCCTTTATCCTCGGCTGGGTACTCTACTTTCTCCCGTTTCGCTAGATTTCTTCTTTGCGCAGCGATGGCCCTGGTAACCACAGATGCGATTGTCCTTCGCAGCTACAACCTCGCCGAGTCGGATCGAATCGTACTTTGTCTGACGCGGAACGCCGGCCTGGTGCGCGCGGTCGCCAAAGGCGCGCGAAAGATGAAGAGCCGTTTCGGCGCAGCGTTAGAACCGTTTACAGTCATCAAGCTCACCTTTTACGAGAGGGAAAATCGCGAGCTCGTGACCATGTCCAGCGCGGACATTCTCAGGTCGCACTTTGCATTGGTTTCGCGGCTCGAGACTTCCGAGGTGCTTGCTTATATGGGGGAGCTGGTCAGCGAATTTGCCCCGCCGCATGAAGCTGACGAACGGTTGTACCGAATGATAACGGCTTGCGTTGATGCTTTAACTGGCCAGACCGGAATTGAGCGCGCTATCACCCGGTATTTTGAGATTTGGTTGTTGCGTTTGGCGGGAATGTTTCCCGACATGGGTCGCTGCGCCGAATGTGGGCGTGACATCGAAGGATCGCGCGGCGTTTTTGTGGACGCCGCATTGTTGCCCCATTGCCACGATTGCCGGCCGTCATTGAGAGCCACGCTTTCGGCCGACGTTGTTCGAATGATTCGGGTTAGTCAGGAACTCGCCCCTCCCAGGTTTGCCGCAACCTATGAGGTGTCAGAAAAGGAGGACGCTGAGTTAGGCGATTTTACGCACCGACTAATTGTGCGGGCGCTCGATCGACGTCCCCGGACACTGCTGGCGTCCGCACGCTAAAGAATCACTCGATGGCCAAACACCGCTTAATCGAACGTTACGTTCTGAGGACCATTTTTCCTTACGCGGTCCTCGCTTTCCTCCTTTTAACCGCTATCCTCTTTGTTCAGCAAACCGGTCGTTATTTCGAGACGATTTTTCGCGGCGTGATGCCGGCCGGATTTGTCTACGGTCTGGCGCTGGCGATTCTGCCCACGGTGCTCATCTTCACCATTCCCATGGGAGTGCTCTGCGGCACGATTATCGGACTGGGCCGCATGAGCGCCGATAGCGAAATTGTCGCGATGCGCGCGGCCGGGGTGAGCACCTGGCGAACGCTTTGGCCCGCCCTGGCGGTTGGCTTGATCGCGACTGGTGCAACTGCCTATCTGAATCTTAAAGAGGCGCCGCGCGCCCAAAGACAGTTGCGAAGTGTGGCCGTGCGCAGCGCTCTGTACAAACTGGACTCGCCGGTTGAGCCGCGCATGTTCACCGACGACTTTCCCGGCTATGTCATTTACGTGCGTGACGGCGACAAAGCAAAAGGGCAATGGGGGCGCGTTTTCATTCGCACGCAAGAGGCGGATCATTCGACGAACCTCATCACCGCGCGCGCCGGCCGTATTGACTCGTCTTCGGAGACGTCTGAATTAGTCTTACAGGACGCCATGAAAACCAGGGTGCCGGCCCCGGACGCACGCGATCAATCTTACGTGGTCGAGCGGCTCGCCATGCTGCGCGTGGTTTTTAACACCGGTCGCTCGGCGCTGCTCGCGAAATTGCAAAGGCCTGAGTCCGCCGCAGATGAGATGGACATTCAGGAGCTGCGCCAATTTGTTTCACAAAGCTCCGGCATCCAGCAGCGAGAAGCAGCCATCATCTATTACAAGCGCATGGCTTTTTCGGTGATGCCGCTGGTGTTTTCTCTTTTCGGGGCAGCACTGGCGCTGCGCATGCGCCGCGGCAGTCGTGGCTTCGGCATCATGGTTTCGCTTTTGGTAATGCTGCTGTATTACCTCGTGACCCTGGGCGGCGATCAGGCCGCGCGCGGCGGCACCATCCCCCCGATTGTGGGCGCGTGGTTGGCTTCGGCGCTGGCTCTTAGCCTCGGTCTCATTTTTCTCTTTTTGAGACCGCGCCAGTTTCGGTTATTTGGCGGACCTAAATCCGTCGATGGCAACCGCATGGACTCAGCCGCTGCGAAATCATCGACGAGACGTTTCTTGCCCCGCATATCACTTGCGAGCTTTCCGACGTTGTTGGATATCGGAATCATCCGCACGATGGCCATGAGCTTTGCCGTCGGCTTCCTGGTTCTGGTCTTGATTTTCGACCTGTTTACCACGTTCGAACTGTGGCGCTTTATTACTGCTTTTGGAGCGAGCGCGCGTTTGGTGGCGGAATATCTTTTTTATCTGCTGCCGCTCATCAGTGTTGAATTGTTTCCCGGCAGCGTGCTGGTCGCAGTTCTGATGACTTACGCGCTCATCGCGCGGAGGCGCGAAGCCGTGGCGTGGTGGGCGAGCGGGCAAAGCGTTTACAGATTGATGTTGCCGGGGCTGGTGTTTGCGATGGTCGTCGCAGGCGGCGCCTGGCTGATTCAAGAGCGCATCATGCCACAGGCCAATGTCCGGCAGGATAGTCTGCGCGCGCGGATTCGCGGAAATATTGCGCAGGTCGCGGCTGGGACTAACCGGCGTTGGTTGGTCAGCAGCGACGGCAGCAGGATCTATTCTTACGAGTTTGATGATCGAAGACAGATGCTGCTGAAGCCGTCAATCTACGAATTTGATGGAGAGCAGATTGAGCTCAGACGCGTTATCAACGGCGAGGAAGGGAAGTGGCTGCCGGGAAATCAGTTCGAGATCACGAAAGCTCAATGGATAAATCTTAACCAGTCGAAAGTGGCGCTCGAGGCCGCCGATCAACTGCGAATCAGCAATGTGGATCCGGCTTCAGCTTTTAGACCCACCGTCGATCGTCCTTCCCAATTAAACGCCGCAGCGCTGCGCTCGTACATAAAGTCTTTGAAAGCGCGCGGCGCTGAGACAGCTTCGCTCACGGTGGCGCTGCAGCGGAAATACGCCGCGCCTTTCAGTGTCATTGTGATGGCCTTGATCGGGATGCCGCTGGCCATATCGTTTGGCCGGCGCAGCACGGTCGTCGCGCTTTCGGCAGCAGTCGTGGTGAGTTTAGCGTTCTGGTTACTGGCCGGCGGGTTTCAGATGCTCGGCGAACATTCCCTGCTGCCGCCGGGACCGGCAATCTGGACACCCATTGTCATCTTCGCCTGCGGCGGTCTGTATTTTATTTCGCGGGTTAGAACGTGACGTAAAGAAGTCAGTACCGGGAGCGATAGCGACCGGGTCTTGCTGAAGGATTCATTACGCCATTGGAGTAGTCAGCGATTCCTGCCTTCCTACTCTGTACTAATTGAAGAGGACTCCCCGGTCGCTATCGCTCCCGGTACTGACTCCATTCGTCAACTTGCGCCTTGCCACCCAAACGACCTAAGTCTACATCCTCCACGTTGCTGTTACTTTTGCTTGACACCTCAACTCTATCAGGCATAGAGTGTCGCAGCCCTTCCTGCTTCAGCCTTATTGAGTGTGACTTCATCGACAGACGCTCATGCAGGCGAATCAGATCCCCATGCATTGACGAAGTTGTGAATGAATCCAAGCCTAAGGAGTCAGATTAATGGCGACTAAAAGAGTAGCTTCCAGTGTGGCGCAAAATTGGTTCTTCCACATGTTTCCGAATTGGGAAGAGATTGTGGATCCAAACAATCCTCTGCACCAGATCGCGGTTCAATCAGCCATTCATGAGATGGCCAAAGCAATCTCCGACCGTTCCGCGCGCGCTACGATACAGAGCGCTGCCAAAAAAGGGATCGCAAACGCAGCTCAGAAACTTGGGAATTAGCGAACCCAAAAACGCCGAGCACGACGCGCTAAATTGACTTTCGTATTGGTGGCCAGCAACCGCACCCTTGAGGCTGGCGCGATGAATTGTGCTCGAAATAGAAAGGCCGCGGAGAAGGAAAGCCCCCGCGGCCTGATGTATCGGCAAACTGCTAGTTTGCGCAGACGAAGGAAAGGCGCACGGGACGTGCGCGTACCTTTAGGTTCCGGTCTCCCAACTCGACATGTATTCGAGTTGCTCAGACGTGAGGGTGTCGATGGACATTCCCAACGCCCGCAGCTTCAGGCTGGCGATCTCCTGATCGACTTCTTTCGGCAGCAGGTGCACGCCTGGTTCCAGCTCGCCCTTCTTCTTAACGAGGTATTCAACCGAGAGCGCCTGGTTAGCAAAGCTCATATCCATCACACTGGCCGGGTGTCCTTCGGCCGCCGCCAGGTTAATGAGACGCCCTTCGCCAAGAACGATGACCCGGTTGCCGGTCTTCAGCTTGTACTCTTCAACGAACGGACGAACCTGTGTGGGTTCACTCGCCAACTCGCGCAGCGCCACCAGATTCAATTCCAGATCAAAGTGGCCGCTGTTGCAGACGATCGCGCCGTCTTTCATCTTGGCAAAATGATCGCGGTCGATCACGTGACGATTGCCGGTGACTGTAACGAAGATATCGCCAATTGAAGCGGCGGCGGCGATTGGCATTACCCGGAAGCCGTCCATCACAGCTTCGACGGCTTTGATGGGATCGACTTCACAGACAACGACGTTTGAGCCCATACCGCGCGCGCGTAACGAGACGCCTTTACCGCACCAGCCATAGCCGACGACCACCAACGTGCGGCCCGCCAGCAGGATGTTCGTCGCGCGAATGATGCCGTCGAGTGTCGACTGTCCGGTGCCGTAACGATTGTCAAAGAAGTGCTTGGTCTGCGCATTGTTGACGGCGATCGAAGGGAAGGTAAGCACGCCGGCAGCCTGCATGGCCTGCAGCCGAACGATGCCGGTGGTTGTCTCTTCAGTCGTGCCGATGATCTTCTTGTTCAGCTCAGGCTTCTCTTTGATCATGGTAGCCACCACGTCCGAGCCGTCGTCAATGATGATGTCAGGCGAAAACTCCAGCGCCGTCTGGACGTGACGGCGATAAGTGTCGGTTGATTCGCCCTTGATCGCGAATACCGGAATGCCGCAATCAGCCACGAGCGAAGCCGCAACGTCGTCCTGGGTGGAAAGGGGATTCGAGGCAATCAGCAGCGACTCTGCGCCGCCGGCTTGCAGCGCGCGCGCGAGGTTCGCAGTTTCCGTGGTGATATGCGCGCACGCCACTAGACGTACGCCTTTCAAAGGCTGCTCGGCGCCAAACCGTTCGCGGATTAACCGCAGGACCGGCATCTCGCGCTCAGCCCACTCAATTCGCTTCTTGCCCTGTGGCGCCAGCGAAATATCTTTAATGTCATGTTCAATTGCAGGCATTGCTGTACTCATTCTTAAGGTTCCTTTTTGAAATTGTTATGGCCACAAAGGCACTGAGTCACAGAGGTGGAAGAGATTTCCTTTGATACTTGAGTTTCTCCGTGACTCTGCGTCTCTGTGGCTGAGAATAGTTAGACACCGGCTGCGGCGCGAAGACTCTCGGCCTTATCAGTTAGCTCCCAGGTGAAGCCGTCGCCAGTGCGGCCAAAATGGCCGTAGGACGCTGTCGCTTGATAGATCGGCCGGCGCAGGTTGAGCTCTTCAATAATTTCTTTCGGTGTCAGCGGGAAATGTTTGCGGACCAAATCGGAAAGCTCGGCTTCACTGATTCGGCCGCTGCCACGAGTATCCACATAAACCGACACCGGCTCAGCCACGCCGATAGCGTAAGCGAGTTGCACTTCGCACCTGTCGGCTAATCCGGCCGACACAATGTTCTTGGCGATATAACGAGCCATGTAAGCCGCCGAGCGATCTACCTTCGTCGGATCTTTTCCGGAAAATGCGCCGCCGCCGTGCGGTGCGTAGCCGCCGTAGGTGTCAACGATGATCTTCCGGCCCGTCAGGCCAGAGTCACCCTGCGGTCCGCCGGTGACAAACCGTCCGGTCGGATTGATGTGATACTTGGTATTGTCGTCGAGCAGATCCCCCGGCACAGTGTGTCTGATAACGTGTTCGGCGAATCTCGCTGCGCAGCTGTTCGTTGCTGACCTCAGGGGCGTGTTGCGAAGAGATGACTACTGCGTCCACCCGAAATGGACGGCCGTCACGATACTCAACCGTGACTTGCGATTTTCCGTCTGGCCGCAGGTAAGGCAGTTGGCCGGACTTACGAGTTTCGGTAAGCCTCAGCGCGAGTTGATGAGCAAGCTGAATTGGCAAAGGCATCAGCTCAGGTGTCTCGTTACAGGCAAACCCGAACATGAGGCCCTGGTCGCCAGCGCCACCCGGGTCGACGCCCATGGCGATGTCCGGCGACTGCGCGTGAATCGCGGAGAGGACAGCGCAGGTATCGCAATCGAATCCGTACTTTGCGCGGTCATAGCCAATGTCTCGAATGGTTTCGCGGGCGACGTCCGCATAGTCGACCGTGGCCTTGGTAGTAATTTCGCCGGCGACGATTACCATGCCGGTGGTTAATAAAGTCTCGCACGCCACGCGCGACGTTAGGATCCTGCGTCAGGGTGGCGTCTAGAACAGCGTCTGAAATCTGATCAGCTATCTTGTCCGGGTGACCTTCAGTGACTGATTCGGATGTAAACAGAACTCCACGATGATTATCCAATGCAACTCCTCCAAAAACGGCCATTCAGTGCTTTAAGTGGTTTAAAGGAAAGAATGAGCGTGAAACTAAAAGACCGCGTACGATAGCAGCCAATTTCCGAGAGTGTCAAGCAGACCCCTAACGCCAACCGCCGATTTTACGGCCATCGCGAGAGTTTTCCGCGACATAATATGTATTATCAGACGCGCCCTGTATGGGCTGGCCGGGGCTGTGGTTGAGGAGGGACGCTCGCTTAATCGAAAGAGTTGGGGCTTACCTTCCTTCTCTGGCGTCTTTGAATGGAGTTCTGTTGGTGGGGATGTCCTGGTGTCGGAGGTTTACCAGTCCCGGTGCTGCGGGCTGGGCGCAGTTATCGTGGAGCTGAGAAGCTAAGAGTTCGCGATTAATTAAATGGATGGGTGGCCCTTGAAATCTGGCGGACACAACACGCGGCGAGGTTTAGCCGGTTGACTCTATGAAGCGCGCTCTCCTACAGTGGCGCACGGAACTTATTTTAAGCGAAGGACATTCAAAGTTAACTTATCGATGGCTATCAAGACTGAGAATCAGTATGAAGGCAAGCTGCCCCGCAATACGCTGGTCAATGTGGAAAGCGCCCTGGCAAGTGTGCCGCGCGAGCATCTGCGCGGAATCGAACGCTTAAGGTTGGTCGACGTGATCACAGAACCCCGCGCCCGTATGGCGGCCAAAGGCACTGAGTTGCCCGGGCTTTACCACCCTCGCCAGGGCAACCAGGGCGCGTGGTTTGAAGTGGCAGTGCGACCGCTCCTGCAGGCGAACAAACCTTTTCACAAGCGAATCATTCCCCGTCTTTCATTCAAGGGAAATCTGGTAGCCGTGATCTTCTCGCTGGTGGGCCAGCACTATTATCTGACGCTGCGTCATTCGGTTAAGCGTGGCGCCGTCGAGCCGGCAGTGCGGGCTTATGTCGAGAAGCAGTTGAAGGCCTGGAATGAACAGCAACATAAGTTCCGCGCTAAGCTGTTCAAGCCATTACAGCCTACGTTGGAGCGATGGAGTAAATCGCTGGCGAAGAAAGCGGCGGCGGAAAAGAAGAAGAAAGGTTGACGGTTTAGAGTTCAGACTTTAGTTTGCCTCGCTAACTATCAAACTAAAAGTTTGAACTCTAAACAGGATTAGATTGCTTCGTCGATGTTTTGCGCGGCGGCGTTAAGCGCTTCGAAAAGTTCTTCAGCCGAGATGTTGGCCTTCTTGAATTTCACCTCAACCTTGAATTCCCTTCCCGGCGCTTCGTATCGGAAAACGTAAGGTTCCGAAGATCCGGTCGGATCGATGTAGGCTTTGCGAGCCTTGCGGGCGCCGTCACGCGTCAGGCCTTCCGACGCAATCTGTTCCGCCATCACGCGCATCGAGTCGTCATCGGGCTGACGAACAATTTGCAGGAGCAGGGACTTGGAAGTGATTTCAGAGTCGCGGCAGATGTTGCGAATCACGTCCGGAATTGCCGCGATCGACAACGCTTCGGTGACGGTGCTGCGACTCTTGCCAACTTTGCGCGCCACTTCTTCGTGGGTGTAACCAAAGCGATCACAAAGCGCGCGCAGTCCGTCCGCCTCTTCCCACGGCGTCAGATCCTTGCGCTGCATGTTTTCGATCAGCGCGATCTCCGCGACCTCGCTCTCGTCAACATCCATCTCGATGCAGGGGACTTCGTGGAGGCCCGCCGCCGTCGCAGCCCGCCAACGACGTTCGCCGGCGATGATCATCCAGCGGCCCAGCTCGGTCGGCTTGACCAATAATGGTTCAAGCACGCCCTTCTCCGTAATCGACGCAGTCAACTCTGTCAGGTCGCCGATCTCTGTGCGCGGCTGATCCGGATTCGGATCGAGCTTGTCGATCGGCAACATCCGTCCGACGTGGGTGGTGGTGGATTGCGTCAATTCCTCGACGTAGTGTGCGTCGTGACGCATGCTCAAGCCTGCGGGCAAGCCTCTTCTAGACACGGCTTAATACCTCGTTGCAAAGTTTTTCGTATTCGACGGCGCCGGACGATTGCGGCGCAAAAGTAAAGATCGATTCCTTGTACGCGGGTGATTCTTCCAAACGCACGCTCTTGGTAATCACAGTGTCGAAAAGCTTCGCGCCAAACACGCGACGAATCTGCTCGAAGACTTCTTTCCCGAGAGTCGTGCGCTTGTCGTGCAAAGTAACGAGCACACCCAGTAGTGTTAGCTTCGGGTTTGGACGCGCTTTCACCTTCTCGATCGTTTCGAGAAGATCGTCTGTTCCTTCGAGAGCGAAATATGACGACTGGATCGGAATCAGAACGTGAGTCGAAGCCACCAGCGCGTTCACGGTAATCAGACCCAGGGTCGGCGGCGTGTCAATCACAATAACCTTGTACTGCTTCTTGAGCGGCTCAATGCGATCCTTCAATCGAAACGGCGCATCGAAATCGCCAACCAGTTTTGACTCGAGTTTCGCCAGGCTAATCCGCGCCGGAACGATATCCAGATCCGGAACCGTGGTCTTGTAAACCGGGAGTTCTTCATTGCCCTGGCCATCCATCATCAGCTCGTAAGCCGAACGGCTGATGCCCATCGGATCGAGAAACGAAATCGAACTGTTGGCCTGGGGGTCGAGATCGAGGAGAAGCGTCTTTGATCCGCGTCGGGCGAACGCAGCGGCGAGGTTGATAGCGGTGGTCGTTTTGCCGACGCCGCCTTTTTGGTTAGTAATCGCTATTATCAAGCTGGTATCAGCAAACTGTAAGTTCGCGTGAGAATCATCTTGTCGGCCGCAAGCTAACAGCTTGCGTTATTCACATCGGCAAATCACTGGCCTCACCGATCACGTCCGGCCACTCCTCTTCTCCGGTGGCCTGTTCTGATTCGGCCTCTTCATCAGACACGGAGTTTCGCGAAGCTTGAATCACTTCCAGATCGACAAAGATTGGACAGTCGGCGCGCAGCGCCAGAGCAATAGCGTCTGAAGGACGCGAATCCAGCCGCATCGCCTCGCCATCCTCGCCTGACATCTCGATCACCGCATAGAACGTGTTGTCGCGCAGCGAAGTAACCACGACGCGATCCACGGTCAGTCCCAGCTCAACTATCAGATTGCGCAGCAGGTCGTGGGTCATCGGCCGCGGCGGGGCGATCTTCTCAATTTCCAAAGCGATGGCGTTCGCCTCATAGGCGCCCACCCAGATGGGCAGCATCGTCTCGCTGTTCACGTCCTTGAGGATGATGATCGGCGTACCGCTATTCGGATCCATCATCAAAGCACGAATCTTGACCTCGATCTCCATGTTACCCGCCTATTGTACACAATCTCGAACAATCAAGGGGCTTCGATTATTTCACCATACAAACTATTTTGCTTGGCGGCCACGACGCGAATCCTGACAACCTGTCCCATCAGGGACGGGTCGCCGGGGAAATTGACGACCTTATGACACGTTGAGTGCCCGGTGAGATCTTTATCGGATTTTGAGCTAACGCCTTCGGCCAGGACGCAAAGCTCGCGGCCGACATAGCCGTCGTAAATATGCTTCTGAAGTCTTCGCTGTGTCTGTTCCAGCTCCATAAACCGCGCTGACTTCTCTTCTCTGCTCACATCATCGGGGAGTTTGGCCGCCGGCGTTCCGCGTCTTTCGGAATACTTGAAAATGTAGAGCCCATCATAGCCCACGTGCTCAACCAGTTTCCGTGTCTCGCGAAAGTCCTCAGCAGTCTCTCCCGGGAACCCGACGATAACATCGCTGGTTATCGACATCCGGCGGCGCGCGCCTTTCACCCGTTCAATTCTTTGCAGGTACTCAGCCGCCGTGTGTCCGCGACGCATTGCCCGCAGGACGCGATCACTGCCCGACTGTACTGGCAAATGAATCCACTCGCAAAGATTTTCGTGCTCGTCGATCGCCGCGACAATGTCCGCGTGAAAATCACGTGGGAAAGAAGTCGTAAACTTAATGCGATCCATGCCGGTCGCGGCTACGGCCCGCAGCAAACGGCAGAAGGGCGTCGCGCCGTCAAAACCTTCCAGCCCACTCTCCGACTTTGGCCGATAGCTGTTTACGTTCTGGCCGATCAGGTGAATCTCTCGAAACCCGTGGCGGCGCAATTGGTGCACTTCCTCGACAATGTCCGAGGCAATCCGGCTCTTCTCTCGGCCGCGCGAATACGGCACGATGCAATAGGTGCAGAACTTGTTACAGCCTTCGATGATCGGCACGAAAGCGACGAACTTCGACGTGCGTGCAGTCGCCGGCACATCCCACACTTCACCGTCAGCCCGCTCATCGAGATCGAGCACCCGCCGCTCGCCATCGAGCGCTCGCGAAATCAACTGCGGCAAGCGATCCGTGGCGCGCGTCCCGGCCACAATATTTACCAGCGGGCTGGAGTCGAAAATCGCCGGTCCTTCCAACTGGGCTACGCAACCCATCACTCCGACGACGGGTTCGTTTCCCACTCGCTGGCGACGGACTTCTCCAATGCGGGTAAAGACCTTGTGCGCCGCTCGCTCACGAACTGAACAAGTATTGAAAATCACCACGTCGGCATTCTCAGGAGAATTCGAGAACTCGAAGCCGGCGGCGCGTAGCCGCACGTCGGCCCGCTCGCTGTCCGCGACGTTCATCTGACAGCCGATCGTTTCAAGATAAACCGTTGCGCTCATGGAAATGTTGCTAGCGCGACGAGTCTAGCAGATTTGCTAAAGCTCTTTCTAATCGATCGAATCAGTCACTCGCTTGACGCACTGCGGCGCGCCAGTTAGTATCGGCGCACTCTGTAGATTCTGAGTCTCCCTAAACGGAGAAAGACAAAAACCGGAGAGCACAATGTCTTTCAATAAAATTATTTTGGTCGGCAATCTGGGTCGCGATCCGGAGTTGCGATACACGCCGCAAGGAACCCCTGTTTGCAGTTTCAGTCTGGCAACCAACGAGCGTCGCAAGGACCGCACGACCGGAGAGAATAACGACATCACCACCTGGTTTCGCGTGACCCTTTGGGGCCGGCAAGCCGAGACGGCTTCGCAATATCTGCAGCGCGGCCGCCCCGTTTATATCGAGGGGCGCCTGCGAGTTGAAGAATATACGGATCGCGACGGGAACAAGCGCCATTCACTGGAAGTGAATGCGACCGATATGCAGTTTATCGGCGGCGGTGGACGTGGTGAAGATGCTGGTCCGCCATCGGCCAAGGCGGCTGCGGCTCCATCCAATCCCGCGCCGGAGCCCACCGATCTGAGTGATGACGACGTTCCGTTTTGAGACGCGTAGGTTTGAATCAGACAGAAGAGCCGTCACTCGTTCCCCACTTACCGAGGTGACGAAGTTTTTGATAGCGCCGCGTCAAGCGCTGCTCCGGACTGTGCGTCGAAGCTTCAGCGAGTCTCTCGCACAAAACCACATCCAGCAGGCGCGCAGCCTCGTCGTAGGAGTTCTGCGCGCCGCCTTTTGGTTCGGCGATTACCTGATCGACGATACCTTCAGCCTTTAGTTCTGACGCGGTCAAACGCAGCTCTTCTGCGGCGCGCGCTGCCTGACTGGAATCCTTCCAAAGAATTGCCGCGCAACCCTCTGGCGAAATAACCGAGTAGATTGCGTTTTCGAGCATTTGAACCTGATCACCAACGCCAATCGCCAGCGCGCCTCCAGAGCCACCTTCGCCAATCACGGTGACGATGACGGGAACGGTCAGCTTGGCCATCTCTCGCAGGTTGTAAGCGATGGCCTCGGCCTGGCCGCGCTCTTCCGCATCGATGCCGGGATAAGCGCCGGGCGTGTCGATAAACGTGAAGATTGGCCGATCGAATTTCTCGGCGAGTTTCATCGCGCGCATGGCTTTTCGGTAGCCTTCAGGTTTAGGCATGCCGAAATTCCGATACTGGCGCTGCTTGGTGTCGCGGCCTTTCTGATGACCAACGACGAGTGCAGGCATTCCATGAAACCGCGCAAAGCCGCAAACAATCGCCGGATCGTCGCCAAAGCGGCGGTCCCCATGCATCTCGGAAAAGTCTTCGAACACACGCTCGATGAAGTCCAGCGTGTAAGGCCGATCGGGATGACGCGCCAGTTTCACGCGATCGAACGCCGCGTGTGGTTGGGGATTTTTGTCTGCTTCATCAACCATTGATTCAACCCGCAGCTGCCGCCACTCGAGTCGCTGATTCAAAGCCGTCCCAGATTACCTCGCAACCCAGAGTGCGCAACCCGGATTCGATCTCAACGCTGCCTTGAATTTTCAATGAAGGATGCGCACGCACGCGCACACTCATATTGTCGAGTCGAATCTCGACAAACACTTCACAATCACCAGGCGCCTGCTCCAGAAGATTCTTCACGCTCTCGAACTGCTGCGGATCGCCTGTCGAGAGCCGAATGGTTAGCTCGCGCGCCTTCTGCTGTACAGCCTGAGTCAGTTCGGTGATCTTGTCGGCCATTAAGGTCGCGATGCCTTCATCGCTAACCTCGGCGCGTCCGGTCACCAGGATGGTAGCTTCGTCGGCGATTACGGAGCTGTTGCGCCGGTATGGCTCCGGCCACAAGACGCACTTGACCGCGCCAGCTTGATCCTCGAGCCGGAAGATGGCGAAGCGATCGCCTTTCTTGGTGGTCTTTATCTGAAGGTCTCTGACAAGTCCAGCGACGGCAGCGCGCGAGTTCGTTTCTCGCTGCGCCAACTCCGCAGAAGTGACCGCGCCAAGTTGATTAATTGTTTCCAGATGTGCGTCGAGTGGGTGCCCGGTAATGTAGAAACCGAGCGCCTTCTTTTCGGCTGCCAACATCTCTGCTTCGGGCCAGGACGTCACCTTGGGAAGTTCGGCAGATGGATCGAGTTCAGGCATGGCGGCGCCCCCGAAAAGATCATTTTGGCCGAGTGCTTTCGTGCGCCTCGCCCTTGCTGAGCGCGCCAGCGCCGTGTCGATCGCCGCGCAGTGTCGCGCGCGCCATTCAGCATTCGTCACGTCGGCCGGCTTTAACGAGTCGAACGCGCCACTGCATACCAGACCCTCGAGCACGCGCTTGTTGATGGCGCCATCATCCAGCCGCTCGGTGAAATCAAACATAGACTTGAATCGTCCCTGCTGGCGCGCCCTGGTGATGGCGTTGACACTCGCGAAACCGATTCCCTTGATCGCCGCCAACCCGTAACGGATCGCGCCCTTAAGCGCGGTGAATCCAACCTCGCTCTCGTTCACGTCCGGAGGCAGCAGGGCAATTCCCTGCCCTCTCATTTCCTTCGAGTAGTTAAATACCTTGGCGGTGTCGTCGACTTCATTAGAGAGGACGGCAGCATAGAAATGCTCAGGGTAGTGCGCCTTGAGATATCCGGTTTGAAAAGCGAGATAGGCGTACGCGACGCTGTGCGCCTTGGGAAATCCATAGTCGGCAAACTGCGCCATCAACGAAAAAATCTGCTGAGCTTTATCCTGCTTAATACCGCGCGCGACGGCCCCGAGAATGAACTTCTGCTCCTGCCGCGCCATCTCTTCGCGGTTTTTCTTGCCCATCGCCTTTCGCAGGCTGTCGGCCTCAGCCATCGTGTAGCCGGCAAGTTTTTGCGCCAATTGCATCGCCTGCTCCTGATAGACGATGACGCCGTTCGTGCTGTCCAAAATCTCCTTCATCTCAGGGACGATGTAGCGCACGCTCTTCTTGCCATGGTGGCGGAGGATGAAGTCGTCAACCATGCCGCCATCGATCGGGCCCGGGCGGTACAGGGCGTTAAGCGCCGAGAGGTCGTCGATACTCTTCGGCTTTAGCTTGCGGCAGATGTCCTGCATGCCCGACGATTCAAACTGGAAGATCGCATCTGTGCGCCCTTCGGTAAACAGTTGCATAGTCTTCTCGTCGTTAAGCATTATCTTTGACCAGACGATCTCCTCGCTAAGCGCCTGCTTTATGCTCTTTAAGCAGTCGCTTATTATGGTCAGCGTGTTAAGCGCTAAGGAAGTCCATCTTAAGGACGCCGACCTTCTCCAGATCGGCCATCTCGTACTGGGTAGTGATTTCGTCCTTGCCTGAAACGGCAATAGGAATCAATTCCTGAAGGGGTTCGGGAGTAATTACGACGCCGGCGGCGTGAACCGAAACGTGACGCGCACATCCTTCGAGGCGGCGAGCGAGGTCGATCAGATCTCTCACCTGCTCGTTCGTCTCCATGGTCTTCTTAAGTTCAGGTACTTGCTCAATTGCCTGCGTGATGCTGACGTTGCGGCCGCGAACAGGCGGCGGAATCATCTTTGAAATCCGGTCGACCTCGGCATAAGGCATGTCCAGAGCCCGCCCCACGTCCTTAATCGCGGCCTTTGATGCCAGGGTGCCAAAGGTAACGATTTGGCAGACAGAATCGCGGCCATAGAGATTGGCGACGTGATTGATTACCTCGGCGCGGCCGCGCACGCAGAAGTCGATGTCGATGTCCGGCATCGAAACGCGTTCGGGGTTAAGGAATCGCTCGAAGAAAAGATCGTAGTGGAGCGGGTCGATGTCGGTGATTCCGAGACAATAGGCGACCAGCGAGCCCGCTGACGAGCCGCGGCCAGGCCCAACCGGAATCCCGTTCTCCTTCGCGTACTTCACGAAGTCCCAAACGATCAGGAAGTAACCCGCATAGCCCATGCGCTTGATGACTTCGATCTCGTGCCAAAGCCGCTGCTCGTAATCAGAGACAGGGTGCTTCATCTCGCCTTTGGCGAGCTCGAGGTCCCAAACCTGGGCCTTCCGGGTCTGATAACCGTTGCGCACTATCTTTTCGAAGTATTCGTTCGCCGAAAGTCCGGTTTCAGACTCGGGAATCGGATAGTTGGGCAGATAGTTGACGCCTTCCGGTAGTTTCAATTCGCAACGCTCAGCGATCTCAACTGTTCGTTGCAGCGCGTCCGGCAATTCAGCGCCGAAGATTTGCCACATTTCCTGCGGCGAACGCACGTAGAAGTTGGGTGTGCCGTACTTAAGGCGATTCTGATCGTTGATCGTCTTGCCCGATCCAATACAGAGCAGCACGTCATGCGCGCGCGCATCATCGGGCATCAGGTAGTGGGCGTCGTTGGTCGCGACCAGTGGAATCCCGGTCTGCTTCGATAGCTCAATCAGCGGTTTGCGAATGCGCGCCTGCGGCTCGAGGCCATGCTCCTGAATTTCGAGGAAGTAGTTTCCCTTCCCCATGATCTCTTCAAACTGGAGCGCCTGCGTCGCGGCGTCATCAAAACGACCCTGCGCCAGGAGCGCTGACGGCACTCCGGACATGCACGAAGACAAAGCAATCAATCCCTTGCTGTGTTCGGCCAGCAATTCTTTGTCGATGCGGGGTTTGTAGTAGAAACCTTCGGTGAACGCCTTTGAAGTCAGTCGCGAAAGATTTCGATAGCCTTCGTAATCTTTGGCCAGCAGAATGAGATGGAAGTTAGCCTTCTCACCGCCGATATTTCGCGCTGAGCGATCAGCGCGATGGGTGGCGGCGACATAAGTCTCGCAACCGATAATCGGCTTGATGCCGCGCTCCTTCATCGTGTTGTAGAACGAGATCGCGCCGTACATGTTGCCGTGATCCGTCATGGCGCAGGCGTTCATGCCGAGCTGTTCGAGGCGTTCAGCTAATGGTTTTATTTGGATTGCGCCGTCGAGGAGACTGTAGTCGGTGTGGAGATGTAGATGGACGAAGCCCTGGTCCTGCATGATCTATAACTCTCGGAGAAGAACAGCGCGAGAAACTCTTTTCTGTTCGGCCTCACACTATATCACGTGTGGTTGAGCGATCAACCAAACAAGATATTGCCGGGCGGGTTTATTGTCCGCGGAGCGGGCGATCGGTTTGGAGTGCGGTGGCAATCCCGATTTTATCGGGAGCGACACCGCTTTGGATCATCTATTCTCGGATCACGCAATCGTTGTTCGCGCTGCGCGATCAATGCGGGCGAGTGCGCCCGCGCTATTCCCATTCAATGGTACTCGGTGGTTTTGAGCTGATGTCGTAAACGACGCGGTTCACGCCTTTTACTTCGGAAACGATGCGGCTGGAGATCCGGGCCAGCAGATCGTGAGGGATGCGCGCCCAGTCCGCCGTCATGCCGTCCACGCTGGTCACGGCGCGAATCGCCACCACCTGTTCATAGGTTCGTTCGTCGCCCATTACACCGACGGTAGAAACCGGCAGGAGCACAGCGAACGATTGCCAGACTGAATTGTAGAGTTCCGCGCGGCGAAGCTCTTCATCCAGGATTCGATCGGCAGCCCGCACGATACGCAAGCGTTCCTCGGTAATGTCCCCGATTACTCTGACGGCCAGCCCCGGACCGGGGAACGGATGGCGATTGAGAATCTCTTCCGGCACGCCCAACTCGCGGCCAATGATGCGCACTTCGTCTTTGAAGAGCTCGCGCAACGGCTCGATTAATTTGAGATTCATCTTCTCAGGCAAGCCGCCAACGTTGTGATGACTCTTGATCGTCACCGAGGGGCCGCGCACGGAAACGGATTCGATGACGTCCGGGTACAGAGTTCCCTGCACCAGAAATTTCACGTCTCCGATCTTTCCGGCTTCTTCGTCGAAGACATCGATGAAAGTCGCCCCGATGATTTTTCGCTTCCGTTCTGGGTCGTTGACGCCCTTGAGCGCGCTGAGAAACTTTTCGCTCGCATCGACTCCGCGGATATTGAGATGGACCGATTGCTTCAAAAGCGCCAGAGCCGATTCGAACTCACCTTCGCGCAGCAATCCGTTATCGACAAAGATGCAGGTCTGGCGATCGCCGATCGCCCGGTGCACCAGCGCCGCCGCCACCGAAGAATCCACGCCGCCCGACAGCCCACAAATTACCTGATCCTTTTCGCCCACCATTTCGCGAATGCGCTGTACCTGCTCATCAATGGCCGCGGCCGGACTCCAGTCGCCACGGCACCGGCAAATCTCGAAGAGAAAGTTGCGGAGTATTTGCGCGCCCAGCGGCGTGTGTGCAACTTCCGGATGAAACTGCACGCCGTACATCGAACGGTCCGGGTTTTCAAAGGCGTTGACGGCGTCGGCCGTTTTGGCCGTCGCGTGAAAGCCCTCCGGCAAACGCGTTACGTGATCGCCATGGCTGAGCCAAACGTCCAGCTCTTTGGGCAAACCGGAGAATAGTTGCGTGTCGCCGTTCAAGACACTGAGCCGCGCGTAGCCATACTCGCGGCTGTTTGAAGGCTCGACTTCTCCGCCCAATTCATAAGCCATCAGCTGCAAACCGTAACAAATACCCAGGACGGGGCAGTTCATTCCGGTAATCAAATCCTTTTCCGACTTCGGAGCGTTTTCGTCGTAAACCGAAGACGGGCCCCCGGAAAGAATCAACCCGCGCGGTTGGTATGACTGAACTTCAGCAGCCGGCGTGTGGAAAGGCAGAATCTCGCAATAGACGCCTGCCTCGCGGATGCGGCGCGCGATGAGCTGCGTGTACTGCGAACCGAAGTCGAGTATGATTATTTTTTCGTGACTATTATTCGGCAAAAAAAGGAAACCTCCGCGCTAGCGTAGACGTCAAAGGAATGCAGTTAGTGAAGCTCGGATTATAAGTTCGGGGTTTCCAAAGCAGCAAAGGCTGGGTGGTGTCCTGAATTAATTTTCACTCGGCGTGGTCTCCGCGTTCTTTGCGTCTCTGCGGTGAATAAGAGCTTAGAAACAGCCACCGCAGAGACGCGGAGGACGCAAAGTAGGCGCAGAGTTCATATTAGGAGACTACCAAGCCCCGAAGTCACGCGGAAGCGAACGCGCAACTTGAATATTAAAAGCTTTTCAACCTCACGCCCCACACTACGGCAGTCTATTTCAAGACTCTCGTGCTGCCTTGTCGGCCTATTAATCCTTTCGCATAACGCTTTCGCGATCCGAGATGATGGTCTGCTCCTCTCGCAGCCGCTGACCGTTGTCTGGCGTTTCCCAGCCGATCAGACCACGAATTTTACGCCGGCCGCAGACTCACAAACGGTTTTCGTTCCGCTGGCGGCAGGCGTGATGAATGCGCTGAATGCAGCCGATGGAAAGCTTCTATGGCGTGCTGAAACCGGTGGCGAGTTCTCTGCCGCGCCCGTAGCTGGTGAGCGCAGCGTTTACGTCGCTTCCAGTTCGCCCGGATCCGATGAAAAGCATTTCCGCGGTGCGTTGCGCGCGATCAGCAAATCAACCGGAATAACTTTGTGGATGCGAACGTTGCCCGCCCCGATCGGCGGTGGGCTGGTGGTCGGGACGGCGCTCTTTGGCGGCAGTAGCGACGGACGCGTTTATGCCTTCGACAAACGCACTGGGACGATTCTCTGGAGCAATCAGTACGCGGAAGCGTTTTCCGGCCAGCCTGCGATTGCCGGAAACATTGTTTACTTTGGCGGGGACAACGGCACGGTGCTGGCGCTGAATGCATCGACGGGCCAGTTGGCTTGGGAGTACAAAACGCGCGGAGCGGTCAAGGGTCCGATCGCGGTGGCAAATGGCGTGGTTTATTTCGGCTCGGGAGACGGAAACGTTTACGCCTTTAGCGAAATTAGATCGAAAGTGCTATGGCATCGGCGAACGGGCGCTGCGGTGCAAGCGGTGACGGCGCTCGAGAACGGACTGCTCGCCTCGTCACTCGATAACTTTGCTTATCTGTTATCGCTCAACAAAGGCGCGGTAATCTGGCGACGCCAACTTCCGGGACGCATTGCGTCGCCGCCCCTAACCTCTTCGGACGGCGCTCTGTTCACACCGTTTTCGACGGACACTGCTATCGTGCTTAATCTGCGCGACGGAAAACCAGCGAATGCTTTGTCGATGGGCGAGGAAAACAGCAGCGCGGCGGCTCCGATTCGCGTCGGCAACCTCGTGGTCATCACAACTCCGCATGCGCTGCTGGCTTTTGCCGCGCCGCATTAATAGTTTCTGGAAAGTTACAGAGGGAAGTTAGACTTCGCGCATCTCTGGCGCCTGTTTGTCCGGAGAGCGACGGAAGAGCGAGGTCAGCCCGCGCGATAGCAGTCCGTGGACCACATAGCCGGCCACCAGGATCAGCAAAACCCACTGGGAGTACAGATAGATCAAACCTACCAGCGCAATCATGGCAATTACCAGTCGCGCATCCCGGCGCTCAGTACCGACGGATTTGAAGCTGGTGAAGCGCAGGGTACTGACCATTAACAAACCCAGCAGAGCTACCAGTATCATCACCAGGATCGCGAGTAGTTCGGGACGATGAGGCGCGTACTTCACAGGCGTCGGCGTAAAGTGGACGATAGCTGCGATCAAGCATCCGGCCACCGGAATCGGTAACCCGACGAAACTCTTCTTGTCGACCTTTGGGGTGCCTTCGGCCAGGGGTCGCGGTCGCGACGCCTGTACATTGAACCGGGCCAGACGGAAACCGCCGCAAATCACGAACATGAAGGAGACGAACCACGCCAACTGACGCACGTTCGTCCAGTCCTGCAGGGTCGTGCCATAGCTCCACGCGTAGGCCAGAATCGAAGGCGCCAATCCAAAGGAAACGATATCGGCCAAAGAATCCAGTTGAATGCCGATCTCGGTCGTGCTTTTCGTCATGCGCGCGATGCGACCGTCCAACATGTCGCACACGAACGCCCAGCCAATTGCGATCGCGGCATAATCAAATCGCTCAGTGGCGTCCCTGATGTTCTGCGCCCCGCCGAGGCCGACCAGGCGAAACGCGCTCATCGTGGTCATCAACGAATAGAAGCCGGCGAGAATGTTAAGCGCGGTGAATAAAGAAGGAACGAGGTAGACCCCCTTCTTCAGGCCTTTATGACCTGAAGGCGTGGGCGCCGGACTGAGGCGCGGTCCTTTTTCTAGACGCGGAAAACTCAACTTTTCATCTTTCCGATTATCGTTTCTCCGCCGCGCACGCGCATCCCTTCGCGTACGACGACTTCCACCGACGACGGCATCAGCAAATCTGTCCGGGAGCCAAACTTAATCATGCCAAAACGTTCCCCGCATTTTACTCTCTCCCCCCGCCGCTTCCAACAGACAATGCGTCGGGCCAGGACACCGGCAATCTGCGTGCACTTCAGGGTTAGTTCATTGCCCTGAATTGTCAAGCAGTTTTGCTCGTTCCGCAGCCGCGACTCGGGCCTGGTGGCCATGAGAAAGTCGCCTTTTTTGTAAGAAACATCGACGATTTGGCCTTCAATCGGCGCGCGGTTGATATGAACATCAAAGGGTGAAAGAAAAATGCTGACGAGTGAGTCCGAGGTGTTTGAGTCAGCCAACTGCACCTGCGTGATTAGTCCGTCTGCCGGCGCAACGATGATGCCCGCTTCGAGCGGAATCGAGCGGCGCGGGTCGCGGAAAAAGTACGCCATGAAAGCGGCAACCAACACGAATGGAATCGCCACCCACCAGTAACCGAACACGACCGGTATGACTCCGATCACCAGCGGCACCACGACAAATGGAATTCCATCACGAACCATTTTTGTGAGCTACGGCCTTCTGCCGCCACTCTTGACTCTTTCTTTTTTTCGCCGCCGGGAGGCGGAACTGCGAATAGATATCTTTAAGAACAAATGCGGGGCGCAACAGCTTGCCTGTCGGCCCCGCCTTAATAATACATAAATTAGAAGCGACGCGGCGTTAGAACGCGCGTCGCTAAATCAGTGCTCGGTGCCTGCCTTCTCCGCCTGCGTCATCAATGAATACATCTGGTCCTTTAAGGCAAGCTTCTTCTTTTTCAGCGTAACCTCTTCCAACTGTTCTTCATCACTCGGGTATGAAAGTGCGGACAATTCACTCAAACGCTGTTCGTAGCGGCCGTGCTCGCGAGCAAGCTCCCGAAACTCGGGGTTGCTCGCCATCAATTCCTCTTTGAGACTGTCCGCCTTTGTGATTTGCATATCAGTATTCTCCTCTCGATCGGTTGGGTTGGAAAGAAAGTGCTTGCGGATGAGAAGCGCCCGGGGCAGTTCGTCATGGCCGAAATGTTAACGCAACGACTCGCATTAAATCAAGATAGATGTAGGGGCGAACTCTCAGTTTGGGAACTCTATCAAGAACCCCTCTGGCGTCCACTGAAAACTTTGGATGTTTACTCTGCCTGCTGCCCGGTACTCACGCGCCACACAGACGGAGCGCTTGCCTCTACACCAACGATAAACTCATTAGCAGAGCGTCTTCCCTGGGGTTGCGATAATATTTTCTGCGACGTCCAACCACGTGAAAGCCGTTCCGTTGATAAAGACCTTGCGCAGCTTGGTTTCCGGCGCGAACCTCCAGATGAGAAACCGTGGCTCTGCGCTCCCTTGCCTGCGCCAGAGTCATTTGCAGCAGGCGTGAGCCCAGACCCGACCTGCGAAATCCGGTCCGCACGGCGACGTTGTTTATGTGCAACTCGCCGGCGATCAGGCGCGCCACGATGAATCCCGCCAGCCCAGATCCATGAGCCGCCGGATCTATCCGCGCCACCAGCATAATGCTCTCCGGCGAAGCCTCTAATTCCTGATGATAGGCGTCCCAACCCCACATGCTGAGGTCTGTCATCTGTTCGATTTGGCAGACTTCGAGCAGGTCATGCTCAGTCATGCGCTCAATCGAATAGTCTACTGCGGGACTGGTTGCTGTGAATTCTGCTGCTGCCATTTTTGATTTATTTCGGCATCGGAAGGCCTGACGTAAACGGCGCGCAATTCGGCGGCGCTGACTGACTTCCCTTCTCTATATGCTGTGAATGCCAGTGCCGCGACTGAAGCGGCGAGACAGTAGGGGTCTTCGCCCTGAGTTTCTCCGGAAAACCGTTTCGCCTTCATTTCGCCCCTAAGCGATGCGTCGAACGTTTCCAGGTACTCCTGAATTTTCGTCACTCCCTCACCTGTCCAACGCACTTCGGGCTTTTCGCCGTATCGTTCCCAGGTTTCTTTGGGAGTGAGGTGGTGCGCTTCATCGAGCGAAACCGCACTGCCATTTTTCACGAGAAACATTTGCGCAAATACTTCGCCCCGGCCGGCGGGCAAGAGCGCGACTGATTGTTTGGATTCCCCCGCGGCGTGCGCAATCGCTGCCAGCGTTGATATACCTACAATTTCGCGACCAGTCGTCGCGGCAAATGCTTTTATGGTCGCGAGACCAATTCGCAAACCGGTAAAGCTTCCGGGCCCGACCGCCACCGCAAAAAGTTCGATCTCCGCCAACGACACGCTCGCTTCATCCAGAGTCGATTGAATAATCTCAATCAAATTTATCGAGTGCGAGACTGATGGGTCTCCTTCCCGGCAGGCGAGCAATTTGTCGCCACGAGCGACCGCGATACCGCCGCGACGTGTCGCGGTGTCGATCGCCAGGATCAAGGGATCAGTACTTTGGATTTCCGGAGTCATGAGCTTCGTTTCCGCGGTAGCCTCTCACTTTGCGGTGTTTCTTTGCGTCTTCGCGTCTTTGCGTGAACTGTCCTGCAAACGCTACAAGGTTCCACGCAAAGACACCAAGGCGCGAAGTTACGCAAAAGTCGAAACCAGAACTAATCTCTTGCCTCTGGTTTACATCTGGTGGCGTTTGCGCAATGATCATAAAACACAATCATTCATCATGCGAATTGGAATTCTAACTGCCGGCGGCGATTGTCCGGGCTTGAACGCAGCGATTCGTGCCGTAGTTCGGTGCGCTACTGCCGACGACACTGAGGTGCTCGGCATCCGTAATGGCTATCAGGGATTATTCGAGAACGATGTCTTGCCGCTGACTCGCGACACCGTTACCGGCATTCTCCCTCGCGGCGGCACCATTCTCGGCACTTCCCGTTTTAATCCGATGAAAGATGAGAACGGTTTTGCGGTGTTCATGGAGAACTGGCGCATGCACCGGCTCAACGGATTGATTGTTGTAGGAGGCGAGGGGTCACTTTCAGGCGCGCGCGATCTTTGGCAGAAGCATCAGCTGCCGTTGGTCGGAATTCCCAAAACGATCGACAACGACATTTGCGGCACCGACTTTACCTTCGGCTTTGACACCGCGGTTTCGATCGTGACGGACGCGATCGATCGCCTGCATTCCACGGCTGAGTCGCATCACCGCGTAATGGTGGTTGAAGTCATGGGCCGCCACACTGGCTGGATTGCGGCCTACGGCGGCATCGCCGGCGGCGCGGACGTCGTACTGGTCCCCGAACATCCTTTCCGCATCTCGCGCGTGTGCGACTTGTTGGGCCATCGAAAGAAAGCCGGCCGCGCTTTCTCGATTGTGGTGGTCGCTGAAGATGCGCACGCGCATCCCGACGAACCTTTCCTGACCGACGAGCAGTGCTCAACACTCTATCGACATAATCGATTGGGCGGAATCGGCGAAGCGCTGGCCGCCGAAATCGAACGCTGCACGGATATTCAAACGCGCGTTACGAAACTCGGTTACGTGCAGCGCGGTGGATCGCCTACGGCCTTCGACCGGATTCTCGCGACGCGCTTTGGCATCAAGGCTTACGAGATGATTCGGGCAGCGCAGTGGGGCCAGATGGCCGCGCTGCGCGGAAACCGGATCGTCAGTGTGCCGCTGACAGACGCGGTGGGAGAATTAAAGCGTCTCGACGAAGAGATCTATCGCATCGCCGAAGTCTTCTTTGGCTGAATTCCCAAACCAAGTCTTATCGAGCGACAACAGAGCGGATCATTCACCAGTCGTGACGGGTTGTCTCGTCCCGGAGCCGTGAATGAGCAGGCGGCTGAGACGCTGCCAGCAGGCGCCAAACTGATAGCGGCGGCGCAGGCGCGCGCCGAACGTGCCGTTGACGCTCACGGTCGCCACGATGGAATTGGGCCAACGGCGGCGAAGGTCGGCAAACAGGCCGAGCGGACTGGTAAGGTAGGACTTAATGGGTGCGCGGTAACTGGTTGGAGGTTGCGCGATCGCGAAAGGCGTGTCCCATTGCTTGAGGACGCCGGCGACTAACCATTCAGGAACCTGGCTGACCTTTGCCGCGATGTGCGAATCGCTAATCGATGCGCCGAGCAGCTTGTGCGCCAGACCCGCCGCGGATAGGATCCAATTTGCCCGCCGCTCATCCTGGCCGAGACAAATCTCCCAATCAAAATTGGGGGACATTTTTTCCAGCAGCAAAGCCAGGTCGCACAACCACAAGGGCCGCCAGGCGCCGTGCTTCAAGAGATGAACGGCGAGCAAAGCAAAATGATCCTCCGGCGACAAAACTCGCACCTGCTCGTTTCCACAGGTGACCAATTGGGATCGACTAAACAAATCTTCTAATGAGCGATCGGCCAACTCGAACGCTGGAGCGTGAAAATCTACCACGCAGTCGCGAGCCCGCTCGTTCACAACTTGTTCCGCGCGCGCCAGGTCGCGACGCCTGATCAAGAGATCAATGTCGCCGTATGGGCGCAACGCCAGTTGAGGATACCAGCGCGCGACGGCCCAACCCTTGATAAGAATTGGCTCGATATCAGCGCCCCGCAAGGCACCGAACACTTTTTGCAGCCGCGTCTCATGCATGGCGCCCTGTAAGGCCAACAAACGGTATGACTGATGCAGCAATTCACCGGATGCCGTGGCTCGCAAAGACGTTTCGCGAACTCGCCACCAGCCAAGCCCGGCCGCGCCCGACTCGTAAAGCAACGGCGCTACCTCGTCAAACTGCTCTGTAGAAAAACTATGAGCAGCGGGTTGCTCGACGCGCCACGCTCCGCGCAAGGCGGCCGCCACCAGGTTGCCACGGGTGTGAAGTGGAGACATGCTGGAGAGAAGGATTACTTGGGAAGGCTTTAACCGAAGAGTGGATTTAACGTTTCTTCCCAATGGCTTAAACGAGCCAAGTAAGTGATCGGCGCAAATCGGTCGCGGTAGTCAGTCGCCACTAGCAAACTGTCAGCTTGCATCGAGGCGAAACGAATCGAGCCACAACGTGCCAAACGCGAGGCATGGTTGCGTTGCGCACGGCTGCCGCGTGAGTGCAATCTCGATTGCCTGAGCGCCGGCCGGAACAGAAAACTCCGCCACAAACTCCTGCCACGCTCCCGCATTCGTTAGCAGCGCAGATTTGGCGAGCGGTTGCTGCTTGTCGTCCGTCGCATCCGTAACCACGATGAGAGCCGGCGCGGCGGAAACGAAATCCTTTGTCATAGCCCGAAACGTCAGACGATATTTTGTGCCCGGCTTGACGATCATGAACTGTGAAAGCAAGGTCTTCGACGGATCCGCATCTCCGCGAAAATCCAATCGCAAGCTTCGCGTTCCGGTTTGAAACTGGGCGGCGTCGACAGACATCGTCACGTTCGCCATCCCGGCGGGAATCTGCCAGCCAAAACCGCTCTTGCCCACGGCAATTTCCTCTTCAAAGTCGCCATTGAGCAACCAAGGCGTCCGGCCAGCACCTCCGTGGGTCCGCGTCCACACTTCATAGGCCTGCACAAACTGTTTTGCTCTTAAGAGTTCCGTCAGCAATCTGTCCGTGTTTTCTTGTGAAATCTTTACTACTTTGCGGAACTGGTCAAGCGCGGCGCTTCCCTGTTGGTGACTGGCGAAGTAGATGGCGAGCGCCAGGTGGGCGCCATCACTGTCAGGCTGAATGGCGTCTATGGTGCGCAACGGCTCATGCCGAGTGATGCCCCACGCAAGATCGATAACGTTCGGCAGCAGCGCCGGATTGCTCTTCGCCGCAAAGCGCAACTCGCGAAACGCTTCATCAAACTGGCCACTGCGCAACAGCAGGTTTCCGAATAACCAATGCGGCTTGCCGTACGCCGGCGCCAGCGCAATTGATTGCCGCAGCGCTCGCGCCGCGCCCCCCGGATCGCCATTCAGGTCGCGCGTCACGCCCAGAAGCATCCAGGGAAAATAATCTCGCGGCCGCAACTGCGCGGCTCGCTCAAACTCTGTGATGGCCAGGCGGTAATCACCGCGCCGTTGCAACACCAGGCCGCGTGACGTGTGCGTCTCTGCGTCGTTCGGCAGCCAGCGCACGCCGCGATCGGCCGCCGATCTGTCATTCATCAAGGCGGCATTCTCCGCGAAGTTGCGTGCTAAACCGACGCGCGCTGCTTCCCAAATTCCAAAGCAAACGATCGCGGCGGCGATAGTCGTGATAACCCAACGTCTCATTCTGCTCGAATCGTACAAACCAAAAAGCCAGCCTTCGGCGAAAGGCTGGCTAAGGTTCTGTTGGTGAATGCGATGTTACTGGTTGGGTGGCGAACTGGGGCTGGTCGTGTCGCCACGCGTCAAGGTGGTGGCGAGAACTGCACCGCCCACACCGCCGCCGACGATGCCGCCGATTTCTAACCCGGTCAGACCGCCGCTCGGAAATGGACCCAGCTGTCCGTTGGGCAGAAGACAACCGCCGGCATGGTCCTTATTCTTGTCGGTCTTTACTGAGTCCGTGTCGGTGTACACTTCCATTTCACCCGGAAGAACGTTCTTGGTCTTGTTGGTCATTGCGCATCCGCGAACTACCTTCACCCGAACGTTACCGTTCTCGTCGAAGTCGATTTTGATCACCGAATTTGGGGCGACTTCGATGACGCCCGCATCACCCAGGTCGATGGTCGCGCTCACCTGATCCGGAGTCTCAATCGTCGCGCCGGTGAGGATCGTGCCGCCGGTGCCCGCTGAATTGCCGTTAACGGTGATTGGCTGGTTGTTTTTGGTTGTCAGCCGCGCGGTCAACTGTTGCGGCACAGGGACGGCAGGCGCCGGCTCAGGCAATGCCGCGCTGACATACACCTGAGCGAATACAAAAGCCAGAACAGCTATCAGGGCCTTGAGCGCTTTTCTCTTCTGCAGGTTCATGGTCGTCTGCTCCTGTCAGCCAATGCGATAACCTTCGGGGGGTGATTGCGAAGTGAGTTTACTTCTGTTGACTTAAGGCCGTCAATCTTTTTCCGTGCCCGGGAAATGTCCTGATTTTGGCTCTGCGAGACTTTGCGGCTTTGCGCCTTCGCGTGAAAAACCGGCTCTCTGTTCACGCCAAGACGCGAAGACGCAAAGGAAACCGCAAAGTAGGACCCTACGCCGCGCGTGATTTCAGCGGGTAGCAGCGAGAGAGCCTTACTGCTTGCCAGTCGCCGCCTTGTACAACTGATCGGCAATCGTCGGGTTCAGGCGCTTGAGAATCGCAAACTCCCGGGTGAATCCGTCTTTGTCCTGAAGGGCCGCGTACACGAGGCCCAGGCTGTAGTGCGCCTGAGCATAATCCGGTTTTAGTTTCACAGTTTGCTTGAGCGCGGCCAATGCATCCTGAAACTGTTTGACTTTGTAGCTGGAATTCCCCAGCCCGTAAAAGGCTTCAACGCTTGATGGATTCATTACGGACGCTTGTTTGAAAGCGGCGGCGGCGTCAGCGAATTGACCCGCACGAAAGGATGCCGTTCCCAAACCCATGAAGGCTTGCTCGTAATCAGGCTTCAACTGTGTCGCTTGTTTGTATGAAGCGGCGGCATCGGCGAACCGGCCGGCGTCGAACAAAGCTTTGCCCAGATTGTAATGCGCAATGACGTAATCGGGTTTCGCGGCGACAGCGCGCTGCAATAGCTCGACCGCGCGCACGGGTTGCCCCGTCTTGTCGTAGACATAACCAAGTCCGTTTAAGGCTTTCGCGTATTTCGGATCAAGCCGAACGGCCTCTTCATAATGAGCAACCGCGTCGGTGTCGTTGCCAATCTTGTCCTCCGCGAATGCCAGGTTGTTAAGTACCGTTGCTAATCCTGGTTTCAATCGCGCCGCTTCCTTGAAAGCAGTGACGGCCTCGGCAAATCGATTGAGGTTAGTTAGCGCAATGCCGAGATTGTTCTGCGCCTCGGCATAGTCAGGCTTGTGCACGATCGCCTGTTGATAAGCCTCTGCAGCTTCCGGGAACTTGCCGGACATCAGATAAGCATTGCCGAGATTATATTCAGCGTCGGCGAATCCCGGTTTAGCCTTGGCGGCCAGTTGGAAAGTTTTCGCGGCATCGCCATATCTCTCGAGCGCGTATTGCGCCGCGCCCAGATTGTTTAGCGTCTCAGGATCATCCGGTTTGAGACGCAGCGCCTGGGTAAATGCATCGACGGCTTCTTTGTACTTGCCCGCCTTGTACGATGCGGCGCCGAGATTGTTAAAGCCGAAAGCGTCATTGGGATTTAGTTCGACAACTTTCTTTAGCACGCGAATCGAATCTTCGTAACGCGCCGCCCGGTCATAAGCATAAGCGAGGTTGTTGTAAACGCCGACGTTATCGGGCTGAATCTTTATCGCCTGCTCGTAAGCCTTCGCGGCATCTTCATAGCGCCCCAGGCTTGCGTAAGTGTCGCCGAGACCAATGAACGCATCTGCCCAATCCGGCTTCAGCGAGAGCGCGCGGTTAAGAGCGGTGGCGGCTTCTTCGTATTTTTCAGCAGAGTTGTACGCGATGCCCAGGTTGAAATAGCTTTCGGCGTCGTCTGGCTTCGCTTTGGTGGCTTGCTGGAACGACGCGATCGCCTGCGGCGTTTGGTTGAGCGCGAGGTGCGTCACGCCGATGTTATTGAGCGTGAGCGCGTCATCGGATTTCAGTTTAAGAGCTTCCTGATAAGTCTCGAGCGCTTTCGCATAATCACCGGCATCATAAAGCGCGTTCCCCTTGTCATTCAGATCATCAATTTTCTCTTGAGTAGAAACTTCAGCCGGCGTGGGTTCAGGCTGCGGCGTGGCACCCGGCTGTGGTGAAGGCCGGTTGCGCGCGATGGTCACGGTCGGGGTAGTCCGGCGCGGTGGGCGATGCCTGACGATCATTGCCGCAGCGCCGCCCGCGAGGTCGCGCACGCGTGGCGGCCGCTTGAAAACCACCGACGCTCCACCGATGATGTCCTGGCCCACCAGGGCGGAAGCGCCACCCGCGATATCCTGTGGCCAGCCAAAGAGAGTCTGGCTCATCAGGCCGGCTACTAAGGCAATTGCCAGCCGCCCGGTAATGGTTTGTTTTCGCCTGGGGTTCATTTTTCCGCGCATCACTGATTGAACGCTGGGTTTCGATGCGCTTGCGGCTCGGGCCGTTGGTCAATCTTGTCAATACTCAGGATCGCCAGCAGCATCATGAACACGGCGGCGTTGACGGTAATGTGCAGCCCAAAGTCCACCAGGCTGTGCACGCCTACTCCGATGATGCCGAGCAACGTGCCAAGGGTCGCCGCTCGTTGAAAGCCGCGGAAGGCGTTTATGGCGAAACGCGTGCGGCGGGCCAGTTCGACCAGGAACCATATGAAGATTGCGCCGCCAATTACGCCCGCGCTGGCCAGCAACTCGAGATAATCGTTGTGAGCTTGCTGCGGAGTCTGTACACCTGACGCGTCATGATAGCTGGGAACTGCGGCCCAGTAACCGCCGAGGCCGACCCCGGCAAACGGATGGGCGCGCGCCATCCGCCAGGTGGCGCGCCAGATGTCCACACGATTCGCGCCCTCATGCGATTGGTTTCCCGTTGTCAACTCCTGGGTTGCAGTTTCGACACCGGTAGATAGTTGATCGCCTCCCAGCCAGACCACCCCAAACGCAATCACCAGCACGAGCACCATGCTTGTCCCCGCGAACAGTAAAACCGAGGGCGTCCACGCTTTCGTTCGCTCTATGTCCCGGCGTCGTTGCTTTCTGAAGTAGATGAACAGCGCCGCGGCAAAAATAGTTTCGACCGTCAAAGCCAGCAGTCCTCCGCGCGAGCGGGACATCACCAATGCCATCCATAAAAGGATCATTACCGACAGGTAAAGCAGTAAGCGTTCGCGCCGGTCGCGCCGCAGCAATGTGATTCCGAGCAACAAGCCCATTGCGGGCTCAACCAAAAACGAGAAGTGATTCTTATTGATGAATTGGGCATAGCCTCCACCCCATCTCAGAGCCGGCAGGACAAAACCCTGATCGTGCTGCATGGTCTCGCGCCCGATGCCAAAGAGCGCGGAGACCACGGCCACGAACACGATCGTGTGAATGAGGAAGCTCAGCCTGAAGGCGCTCGAAGTGAAGCGAACCGCGAGCATTCCAGCGAGGGTCAGCGCCGCGAGTCGCAGCGCAAAGGACCAACTCTCGAACGCGTCAGCGCTCATTGAATTGAATACTTTGATTCCCGATACCTCGGTTTGCGACCATGAGAGGCTTTGGAGAATCGCCAGGCCGACGAGCGCGACTAACGGATAGAAGATGCGGAAGCTGCCCGCCACCCAGGAACCGCTAATAGTCGCGTGCGCAACCCACAAAAGCGCCAACAGAAAAATAGAGCATTCGAATACTGCGATCGACCAGGACTCGACCGTTCCATAAGGAACTGCGCTAAGGCAAATCACGATCAGCAAGCCGTAAAAGATCGCCGCCCCCAACGTCCGCTCTACAACAGACGACGGCCGTTGCACTCCGGATAGTGCTTTTGATTGAAGCGAGGGCGTCAAGATTGGAAACAGGAGATGTGAGTGAGGATCAGCGTGCGGTTGCTGACATCTGCCGCGGCATTGATTGTTCGGCAGCCCGGAAGATGCGCGCCGCGGCCTCAGTGACGGCTGGCCGAAATACGTTGGTGAGGTAATTGACGTCGAACAAAAGAGGCTCAGCATCCAGGGGCCGATAGAGATTCAAGTGGCCAATCGGGAACTCGCTGCCGGCCAGGGGCAGACGCATTTCCCAGAACTCATCTGAGCTCATAATGGGCGTTGCTTTCAGATCGGGACACTGCCAGCTCCATTTCAGGCGGCCATCTACTAAGTTCGCGCGGTAAGCGATGCCATTCTCTCCGGCCATTTCCAGGGCGCGGGCATTAACCGTTGCGTGGCCATTACAACTGAGCTGTGCGGCCGCGTAAACAAACTGGCCTGATTCCAGAACTTCGACGATCGCGCCGAACAGAACATTCAGGTCATTCGCTGAGGCGAGCGTGTCGCACGCCCTTCGGACCCTCAGGTTGTTGATCGCACGTATGCGGCGGTCACTAAGATTTCGCTTCACACTGGCGCGCAACTCGTCGACCTCGTGATAACGCAGGTGGCCTAGCGCCAGCACGACTGCCGCACCCAGCACAAACAGAATCACTGCAGTTAGTCCGCTGCCGCTGTTGACGAACAACATTGCCGCCAGGCCGAACGCCGCACTGACGCCATACAGCACGAGCGCGACGCGTCGTTGCGACCACCCGCGCGCGAGCAACTTGTGATGAATGTGTTCGCGATCTCCCTTGAACACCGGCTTGCCGCTGAGCAGGCGGCGGCCAATCGTCACGGTCGTGTCAACCACCGGCAGACCGAAAGCCAAAATGGGAATCGCCACGGCAACGGCCGTTGAGGCTTTCTGCGATCCCGTAATCGACAACGCCGCGAGCGAAAAGCCCACGAACAGAGACCCCGAGTCTCCCAGGAAAATTGACGCCGGGTTGAAGTTGTAGCGAAGAAAGCCGGCCAGCGCGCCGGTCAATGCGAGCGCGACCACCGCCACCGATGCTTTGCCCTGGAGCAACGATACAGTTAAAAGCACCAGCGAAGAGAAGAGCGCCGATCCGCTCGCCAGTCCATCGATGCCGTCAATCAAATTAAAAGCATTGGTGATGCCGACGACCCAAATCAAGGTCAGCAAGCAGCCAACAATCGGGTGCAGCGTGACCTGGCCGACAAACGGAATCGACAAACCACCGATGCGGCCGCCCAGCGCATAAAACAGCAGCGTGATCGCAGCCACCGCCACAAACTTGACGATGGCATTCATTCCCCTCAGATCGTCGTACGCGCCCAGCAACATTATCAGCATTCCACAGAGCAAAATCGCGCCGATCGACCTGACTTCGGCGCGCACTGTTTGCGTCAGCAGGTTGTGCACGAAAAGGAGCGACGCCAGCGCCACTCCCACTGACAGGAAAATCGCGACGCCGCCCAGGCGCGGAACCGCCTTTCGGTGCACCCGCCGTTCGTCACTTGACGTGTCGACGAGCCGCAGGCGCTCACAGAGTCTCCGCAACAGTGGCGTGAATAACAGCGACGAAAATGCGGCGACCAGGAATAGTGCGAAGTAAGTTTTCATGCGCCCTTCACAGGCAAGTTAGATTTGCGTGGCAGAAACACGTGCCGGTTTGATTTCAAAACCGGGCTCAGCGGCAGCGCCGGTTGCGTCGATCAAAGCAATCAGTTTGGAGATCGAGTTTCGCGTCGGGATATCGTTCGTGGTCGGCGGCTGTTTCCGCAGACCAGGGTTTTTTGCAGCCTCAGAGACTAGTTGAGCCAGACGATCTGCCTGACCGTGCCGCACTTGCAGAAACGAATTGTGAACGCTTTGCGAAACGATATCGCCGAGGAAACTGTCCGCGGGGCCGATAAACAGACACGGCGCACCCACCGCCATGATGTTGTAAATCTTCGACGGATGAATGATGCCGCTAAACGCGTCGCCCAACACCACCGTGTGAAGATCCGCTGCGGAGAGCAGCGCCGGCAAGTCCGCCTGGGGCTGATACGTTAGCCAACGGACGTTGGAAAGCGTCACCGCCTGCTCCTTAACTTTATCGAGCCCGCTGCCGCCGCCAACAAACAGAAACAGAATGTCTTCACGATCCTGCAAAAGTTTTGCTCCATCCAGAAGCGTCTCGAGCGGGTTGCAGGGACTGTGATTGCCGGCATACATAACGACGAACTTATCGCTGAGACTGTGACGGAGGCGGAACGCTTCTCTGCCCTCCCCGTCGTAACGCACCGACTCGTCTGCTGCCGGCGGAATCACTTCGATTTTTTCCGGCGCAATTCCTTTAGCCGCGATCCGATCTTTCATAAAGCGATCGAGCGCGACGATTCGGGCGGCGCGTTGCATGCTCGTCTGAAGCATGCGCGCGAGCAACCTGGCTGCGATTGAGTCGCGCTTGAGCCATCCCGCCGCAATCGCCTCATCCGGATTCAGATCCATGGCCCAAAAAATCATGCGGCCGCCCTTCAACCTCGTGAACAAAACCGCGAGCCAGGAAATCAGCGGTGGTGAAGTGAGCGCCACGACCACATCATGGCGCGGCGTAAGCAGCAGGCGTCCCGCACAGGCGAGGAGAGAGCTCGCAAAATTTACTGCCCTCTGCCAGCGAGCTTTCTTTCCCAACGCGAGTGACCGGACGCGCGCAATCTCAACCCCGTTCCAGCTGACACGTTGCGGGAAGCGCAGGCTGGGATTGTCATAGCCACGGCGCGAAGCGATGACCGTGACTTCGTGACCGGCCGCGCGCAGGCCGCGCGATAAAGCGGTCAACTGCTGCGCGGTGGCCACCACGTCGGGCCAAAAACATTGATTAAGCAAAAGAACTTTCACGTCTTCGAGAGGGGGCGAGCGGCTAGTGTTCTAATGTTGTGTTGCTGAAAGGCGTGATGCGGAGGCTTCTCATTCACACCTCGCTTCAGCGAGGTGGTCCTGGGCTTAACTTTAATCCCAGCCGTTTTAACGGCCCTTTCAAGCTAAACCGTTGAAACGGTTAGCGTCAGTGTCGTGTCCATTCTCCACCTCGCTGAAGCGAGGTGTGAATGAGAGAGTTGATTCTGCAACTCAACTAACTTCCACACTGCCAGCAACACAACTTTAGGACATTACCGACGATTAGAATTACTAGCTCGCGGTCGCGGCAATCCCGTGCGCGACTCCCAATCGGGCCGCGAAGTCTGCAATCGTAAGTGCGAGTCCGTCACTCAAACCTATTGTCGGCTCCCAGCCAAGTAACTCTTGCGCCCGCGTAATGTCCGGCTTTCGCTGACGTGGATCGTCAGAGGGCAAGGGCTCGTGTCTTATTTCCGCAGCAGAACCACAAAGCATTCTTACGTTCTCAGCCAGTTCCTTGATGGTGAACTCGGTCGGATTCCCAAGATTGACAGGCGCGAACAAATCTTTTGCTTCCATGAGCCGTACCAGCCCGTCGACGAGGTCATCAACGTAACAGAACGCGCGGGTCTGCCCGCCATCGCCATAAATGGTAATGGCCTCGCCGCGCAGCGCCTGCACCACAAAATTCGAAACGACGCGTCCGTCATTTTCCAGCATGCGCGGCCCATAGGTATTGAAAATCCGCGCGATCCGGACGTCGACTTTGTTTTGCCGGTGATAATCCATCATCAAAGTTTCCGCCAGACGTTTGCCTTCGTCGTAACAACTCCGCAACCCGACCGGATTAACGTGGCCCCAGTAGCTTTCCGTCTGCGGGTGTTCCAATGGGTCGCCATACACTTCCGAGGTTGAGGCCTGGAGAATGCGAGCCTGCACGCGCTTCGCTAATCCCAGCATATTGAGCGTCCCCATGACATTCGTCTTGACGGTCTTTACCGGATTGAATTGATAGTGAATCGGCGAGGCGGGGCATGCGAGGTTATAAATCTGATCGACTTCGAGCAGGATGGGCTCAATCACATCATGACGGAGCAACTCAAAGTTGTGTTGATCGAGCAGGTGCAGAATATTTTCGCGGCGGCCGGTGAAGAAATTGTCGAGGCAGATCACCTCATGACCATCGGCGATGAGCCGATCGCATAAATGCGAGCCGATGAAACCTGCGCCGCCGGTTACCAGTGTCCTCATACTCTTCAAACCTCTCCGCACATGCCGCGCGCTGTCTTACTTTGCGGTTTTACTTTGCGCCTTTGTGCCTCTGCGTGAAAGCTAGTGTTTTGTGTCGCTCAGTTCACGCAAAGACGCGAAGGCGAGTCAGTACCGGGAGCGCTAGCGACCGGGTCTCGTGATCGTGATCCTGGATTATGGGTAAGTTGCGACCCGGTCGCCATCGCTCCCGGTACTGCCCTCATCTTCTCGTCACAAAGTTTCCCAGGTAAAGTACGTCGATCTTGGTCTTCAGAAAACAATCGATGGCGTCGCGCGGCGTGCAAACAATTGGTTCGTTTTCGTTGAACGAAGTGTTGAGCAGCACGGGGACGCCGGTAATCTCATAGAAGCGCTGAATCAGATCATAATAGCGAGCGTTTAATTTGCGCGTGACCGTTTGCAATCGACCGGAGCCATCGACATGAGTCACTGCCGGAATCACGTGGCGACGATCGGCCTTGATTTGATGGACCATCAGCATGGCAGGCGAGGGGTGCGTTTCTTCGAAATACTCGCCGACGTATTCTTCCAGAATCGAAGGCGCGAACGGCCGGAATGACTCGCGCTTTTTGATGCGTTGATTAAGCACGGTCATCATCTCTGCGCGCGTCGGATCGACGAGAATGGACCGGTTGCCGAGTGCGCGCGGCCCAAACTCCATCCGTCCCTGAAACCAGCCCGCCACCAGTCCATTGGCAATGTCCCCGGCGGCACGACCGAGCAACTCTTCATCCGACAACAGCTCAAATGCAACGCCGGCTCTTTCTAACTCACTGCGAATTTCTGCCTCAGAAAATTCCGGACCGGTGTAGGGACTCATGTAACGCAAACTGTTAGTTTGCGTCCCGCCGTTCGTCCGCGTCCCTGCTGAATTCGAGCGCGCACCGCCGGCTTGCGCTACCTCATTCCAAATCTGGTAACAGACGCCCACAGCCGTGCCGCTGTCGCCGGCGGCCGGTTGAATGAAGACGCGACGGAACGGCGTGTGCCGCAGAATCTTCCCGTTCATTACTGAGTTGTATGCCACGCCGCCCGACAGTCCAAGTTCGGTCAACCCGGTTTCATCGTGAAGATGATTCAGCACGTGAAAGGCAACCTCCTCCAGACGCAACTGCAAACTGGCCGCGAGGTCGCGGTCCCGATCGATCAGAGGCAACTGCGGGGGACGCGGCGGCCCAAAGACCCGCTCGTATTCATCAGAAAAGAGTTGGCCGATTACGGGCGAGCCATTGTCCCAGCTCATGTCCACGCCCTCAGACGCGTGGCGAAAATACTTCAGGTTCAAACTGAATTTGCCGTGCGGCTCGGTGCGCACGATGCGACGCATCTGTTTCATGAAGCGCGCGTCCCCATACGGAGCGAGGCCCATGACTTTTCCTTCGTCACCGTAGTAAGGAAAACCTATGAACTGGGTTGTCGCGGTGTAGAGGATGCCCAGCGAATGCGGATAATCGACCTGGCCGAGCACCTTGATCGAATTCCCTTCTCCGACCGCCCACATCGTCGAGACGAAATCGCCGAAGCCATCAAGTGAAAGCAAGGCCGCTCGTTCGAAAGGTGAAACGAAAAACGAGCTGGCGAGGTGCGCGCGATGATGCTCGATATTGTGAAATTGCGCGTGGATATCAGTTTTGGGAGTCGCCAGTGACATGGCCAGCTCTGACTTCACATCGCGAACCTTGGCCGCGTTGCGCAGACGATCACCCAGCTGGCGAAGGAATCCGCCTGACTGGCTTCTTCCGTTCCCATTGCCTGCGGCGCCGGATTCATGCTCCCACGCATCGTTTGTGTCGAGCTCAGAGGCTGCGCTGGAAACCGCTGACCGCTGTGCGCTGACGGCCGCCCGCTTGATCACCGAGGCGATCTTCTTTGGGAGGTTCGCCGCGGGATTTCGCGAGACGCCGACGTGATCGACTTCGCTAATGCCGATGCCGGCCGCCCGCAAACAGTAATCGATTGATTGGATGGGAAAGCCGGCGCAGTGCTTGATGCGATTAAAGCGCTCCTCTTCAACCGCGGCAATTAGTTCGCCGTCGCAAACAATCGCCGCCGCCGCATCTCCGTGGAAAGCGTTTATGCCCAGAATGTACATCCGAAAAGGGCTCAGATCTCAGCGGTTGAAATTTACGTGGAACCAGCGAACGCGCAACCGAAAAGCTCGTGTTTTTTCAACCATTCGTTCAAAACGTACAGGCTCCACGGTCGTGACCATGATGTCTTCCCGTCGAGATAACTGCCCCAGACACTTTGCGCGGCTTCCCGGTCCATAACCTGTTGCAGCGCCGGCGAGAATTCGAAGAGCCCGCGCTCAACCTGTTTCCGTAATGGGCCGCGCAGCCAGTTAGCCCATGGGAATGTAAAGCCACGTTTCTTTTGACTGACCACCTCTGTGGGCAGAAGATCTCTAAGGGCGGCAATCAGAAGTGATTTCGGAATACTCTTGTCAAGTTTCACTTTCTCAGGGAGCCTCGTTACAAATTCCACCAACGGATGATGGAGAAACGGAACCCGCACCTCCAGCGAGTGCGCCATGCTCATTGAATCAGTGTCCCGTAACAGCACGCTTGCGAGATACGATCGCAGTTCCATGCAAGACACGGCCGCAAAGGGATCCAGGTTTCTGGTCTGCGCGGCAGTCTCCGAAAGCCATTTCCACCAGAGCGGCTCGCCAGGTTCCAACGCCGCTCCATTCAGCAACCCTGAGACTTGAGTGGGAGTGAAAAGCGTTCTTGCAAAATAGAATGGATCGGGCAGCGCCTCGGGCATGGTCCACAGCCCATCAATTTTTCTGGCCGCATCTTCCGAGACCATCTGGGCCCCAGCGGCTCCAAGCGCTGCGCCGACTGCCGACCTGATGGCACGGGGAACGCGAGTGCCGATGGCGGCTATCCGCTGATAGTGCGCGGCGCGGCGAAACGAACTGTAGCCTCCGAACACCTCGTCGCCGCCCAGCCCTGAAAGCGCCACTTTGAGCCCTGCCTGTCTGGCGCTCCAGGAAACCAGATACGTGTTGATGCCATCAATGCTCGGCTGATCCAGCGCGCCCAGGGCGCCGGGCAAACGGCCGAGCATTTCATCTCCACTCAGCATTACTTCCTGATGAGTCGTGCCCAGCTTCTCCGCAGTCCGGCGCGCCATTTCGGCTTCACTAAACTCATTTTCCGGAAAGGCGACCGTGAATGTTTGAACCCCGGGAACCTCACGGCTGGCCAGCGCTGCCAGCGAAGTCGAATCAATCCCGCTACTGAGAAACACTCCGACCGGGACGTCAGCGATCAGATGTTTTCGGACGCTCTCTTCAAGCAAACTGCGCACCTTTCCAGCTGCCGCCCAGGTATCGATCCCTTTCCCATTGCCGTTAGCTGACGCTTGGATCCGGCTCGTTATTTGGCTCATCACGATCCAGTACTCTTCAGGTTTGAGCTCCGGATCGCCCGACCTTAAATCGATCGTCATCCGGTGACCAGGCGGCAGAGAAAGAATTCCTTCAACCAGGGTCATCGGTTCCGACACCGAACCAAACAGCAAAAAGCTCTCAAGGGCGGTTCTTGAAAGCTGGCGAGGTATGGCGCCGCTCGCCAAAAGGGTGCGCACCTCAGAAGCGAAGAGGAAACGCTCAATCGATCCTGACTCTTGATTTTTTATCGTGGAAAAGTACAACGGTTTGATTCCCAGGCGGTCGCGAGCGAGAAAGAGAGTGCCGCCCATTTCTTGCTGGTCGCCGGTCCGGCGGTCGTAAATCGCGAGCGCAAACATTCCCTCAAAGCGTTCAACACAACCGGCGCCCCACTCTTCATAACTATGAGCGACTACTTCAGAATCGGAACGAGTACGAAAAACATGGCCACGATCCTCAAGCTGTTTGCGCAGCCCTTGAAAGTTATAGATTTCACCATTGAGCACCGCGCCCACGGTGCCGGTTTCATTGAAAATTGGCTGGTGTCCGCCGGCCAGATCGATGATGCTGAGGCGCCGCATCCCGAGCGCGATGCGATTATTGGCAAGATAGCCGTCGTCATCAGGCCCGCGATGCCGCATCGCCGACGTCATCCGCCGCACGAGCACCTCCGGGTCAGGAGACGCGGTCCAGTCTATTACTCCACAAATTCCACACATGTGTTATGGATTTCGAACTTCAGAGTTCGGGTTGTGAATCTCAACCCGCGGCCCCCTGGGAATTGAATGTGATTTCTTTCCGTTATTGTGGTCAGGGTTTTCAAATTCCGAAATCCGCAATTTGAAGTCAGATTTCCCAAGGTCGTGTTCAAGTAAATAAAGAGACAGCACGAACTCCGCGAATGCCCGTTGAAAGGCGTAATAGAATCCCCGCCAACCGTCCAGTACTCCACCGCGAACGATCAGGCAGTAGAACAGCACGGCGAAAGGGGCAACTATTCGGAGCCGTCTGATCTTGTCCGCTTTGCTTAATTCGACGGCATTGGAAGCGATCAGTTTCTCAGCTTCCAGAGCCATGTATTGCTGCTGAGATTTGAACCACCGGCTTAAGGGTTTGCGGTCATCGTGGAGAATCGCATTCTTTAACGTTTCAACCTCTCCGTCGAGCACCAGCCTTTGCGCGTGCCCGTCGGGCGCGTACTTTGCGAACGACCTCCGGTAAAGAACTGTCTGCGCGCCCAAGAGCCCGCAACGCAAAGGACGCCCGTTGATGCAGTAAGCAAAGCGGGCTCGATAGCCCCGCGTGAGCGGGGACGGCTTGAGCGATCCTATTTCATCAACCAGCTCAGAGGTCAGCACGAAGTCGGCGTCGAGTCCCAGGACCCACTCGGTCGAGAGTCCGGTTTCGCTCAGAGCAAAGCCCCATTGGTTTCCATGGTTATCAAACTTCCGCTGAAACACCCGGACCTGCGGCAGGCGGGAAACACTTTCGAGCGTTCCGTCATCACTGAAACTGTCAACCACAACAACGTCGCGCGCCCACCGCAGTTGGGCCATCGCGCGCTCGATGTTTGACGCCTCGTTGTAGGTGAGAATTACCGGGGTGATTTGATCAAACATTTGGAGTTGCGCCGTGCTGTGTCTCTTCATAGAGTTGGTTCAGCATCTCAGCCACGTTATGCCAATCAAACTTACGCGCGAGTTCTCTGCCCGCCGCGCCACGCCGCCGCCGCTCATCGTCGTCGCTGAGCGCTGATTTCAAAGCTTCAGCTAATCTGCTTGTTTCTATCGCGCTGACCCACCCAGCACCCGCGGCTTGGATCTCTCCCGTCAGCCCAACGTGCGGCCCGATGAGCACCGGAACGCCATTGGCCATTGCCTCTAGTAAACAAATACCGAAAGGCTCATGATGCGAAGGCAAAACCAGCAAGGACGCCTCGGCTAACGCACGGGCCTTGGCCTTTCCTTCAAGCCATCCGGTAAGCCGCACGGCGTCGTTTGCATTTCCGTCATCAATAATTCTTTTCAGTAAAGCTTGGTACTGTCGCGATCCATCTCCCGCGATCATCAGCTGCCAATTGCCCAGTGATTTATGTTTTCGAACGGTGAGAAACGCTTCGAGTAACACATCGATGCCTTTCGACGGGTGTAATCGAGAAAGGACCAGCACGTAGGGGCCCTGGGCGCTGGTGTGCCTTTCCGCCGCCGGCGACGCGCTTGGACTCAACTGGATGCCGTGCGGAACAACAACTCCGTGATTCATTCCCAATGCCGCCTCGGATAGTTGCTTTTCGCTCTCGCAGACGTAATGAACAGCCGCCGCATGGCGCAGCATGCCGGCCCCGCCGAGCTTCAGGAACAGGCTCTTCCTCAAGGGCTTCTGCGCCAGACTCCACGGTTCGATGTGTCCCAGTGGCCGCACCAGATAAGGAACTCCGTGTCGTTGACAGGACTTTGCCGCGGCCAGACATGCCTGCGAAAAGACCCCGTGGATGTGAACGACGTCAAACGCAGACACGTTTTGATTGAGCCAGCGCGCGATTTGTGATGAAAACGTGAAGGAGCCTTTTCCCTGCAGCCTAAAGAAAATTGCCGGCACGCCTTCATACGTCGTGGGTGTTTCAAGCTCAAAAGGCATGCGACCGCGCGGTTCGGCATTAGTGCTGGCAATTTGCACCTCAACCCCACGCGCCAGGAGGGCTTTACACATTGGCACGAGCGCCTGGCTCGGTCCACCATATTTTGGCGAAACTGCCGGGATTACATGGAGAACTTTCATGCGAGCGCTCTTCCTTGCGCTTTCTTTCAGCAACCCGCCAGGCCGACATCAAGCGTCTGGGCTCGTGACGTCCCGCGGCATGGCATTCTTAATATTGCGAACCGTCGTCGGCATTTCGCGGAGAAGGATCCGATGCAGCTTTTGTTTAAAGAGATCGAAGGTAAAGTTTTGCCGCAACCTCTCGCAACCTGCGCGGCCGAACCGCTCTCGCAAATTCCCGTTCAGACAAAGCGTGGAGATAGCCTCCGCCAATTGCTCTACGTTTCCATAGTCAACCAGCAGCCCAGTCTCATTATGCTTAACAACTTCCGGGACCGCGCGGCTATTAGCCGCAATCACTGGCTTGCTGTAGTGCATGGCTTCCAGATAGACAATCCCAAATCCTTCACCGTCGCTCGGCAGGATGAAAACGTCGCAATCACGGTATCCCTCGCGCAATGCCTCATCGTCAGTGCCCCCATTAAAATGGACGTTTGCCGCGACGCCCATTTCTACGGCTAACCGCTGGTGCCTTACCAAATCATCTCCGGCACCGACAACTCTGTATTCCAAATCAGGAATACGCGCGAGCACCGCGGGCAGTGCCTTAATAACCGTATCTACACCCTTGTATTGTTCGCCAGCCTCCAGACGGCAAACCGAAAACAGTCTGATACCGGGCTTTTGTGGCCCGGAATTCGAAATTCGGGACTCGGAACCTGCTTCATCCCTCCACTCGAGTGCACCCGGCAGCAAATAAATGTGCTCCGGATTGATGCCGTTGGCTTCGACTACTCGTTGCTTGGTGTAGTCACTGACCGACAAGATAAAGTCAGCCTCACGCAGGGCTCTTCGCTGGATTCGCGATAAGTGGTACCACGCTTCTATACCGTGAAGCATGACGCCTTGCCGCAAATTCGGCCGCAGCCGCTTCAGTAATAGCCCCAGCGGCGCGTGATTGACGTGGCCAATCAGCGCGAGCTCAGGCTGCTCTTTCAACGTGGTGGCCGCTGCTCGCCGCACAAAGCGCAGGCGATTACCGTCAAAAGATTCAAGCGTCAGATTCGAAAACTTGCTCCGGGCAACGGCGACGTCGGTTCGCTGATCCATGGCGATCAGGACGCGCGGATGATTAAACGCGAGATCATCAAGTTCATTTAAAGCGCGGCACACCATCCGGTTGTACGCGGGTATCCCACCGTGAGCGCTAAAGGTCGTAGTTTGAAGAGTGAGAATCAATGCTGAAGTTGAAGGGCGTGCGGCGGTGCCATGGTCAGCGTCATCCTAATAGCCGGCAGCATGACCATCAGGATGATTACAACTTCCTGGAGGATGCCTCCGAGATACTGAGCGAGCTGTAATTCGACGGCCAGAAACGTCGGCAACAGCACCATCCCGATAGCTTGCAATAAGGGTCCGGATGTCTTCGAAAGAAATGTGATCTGGTAAAAGTCGAAGAAGATACCGAGGAGGAACATAATACCCAGCGCGCCAGGCCACGAAAAATTGATGTAACCCTCCGCCAAGGTCCCCGATGCGATAGACGTCTGGCTCAGAGCTTCTTCCGAAGTTAAGCCGTAAGCCACCTGATAAAACTGGTTTGCTTCGTTTACTGAAGGCTTGTTGGGCCAAAGGAAACGGGGAATGAGCGAAACCGCTAAATATGAATAGAGTGCGCCATGTTGATAAGGGACCACCGATGGAGTCAGGTCAACAACATTCGCGGTTTGATTCAACAGGGACATCCGCGTGACGCTGGGCGTGATTGCGTCTCTGAGTGTTTGTGCTCTGGGATCAGCAAAGGTCTCGCCCCATTTTTCCAGAGACTTTTGCGCCCAAAAAACCGTTCGTTCGAGTTTTCCGCCGCGCGCAGGTGTCTCGGCAACTCCCTGACCCTCGGTTTGCCAATAAGTCCTGCGAAAATCCTCTTTACCTACCTGGAAGAACAAAACAAAGAGTACTACCAGAACAAACGCGACCTGCGGGATTCTTCTGCGCTCGGCCAGGTAAACGATGCCCGACGTCAGAATCAGCGACATCGAAACTCCCAGCCAGCCCGACGACAAGCCACTAAACAAACGGGTGGCTACAAATATCGCCAGCAGGATTTTGTCCAACTGAGTGCTTTCACCGCGCAGACTATCCCGGAAGATAATTATGAAGGCCAACATCGGTACGGCGGAAACCAGGATAGTGGTTAGCTGTCTTCCACCCTCTCCCAGAATGTATGTAGAGAGGTCGTAGACGTTGAGCAGGCAACCAAAAGCCAGAATGACTCGAATGTAGTGCCGCCGAGAGACCGGCAAATTGATCTTTAGATGCCGCAGCGATAATCGTCGACCGACGCGGGCATGCATGCCGAGCCACAAGCTGCTAACGCCGACAACAGCCATCAACATCGCCAGGGTAACGCCGGTCTCTGAAACCTCGCGAGCAATCGGCCCACCATATACTTCACTAATCGTGTGGGGCTGCCAGAAGAGCGGCACAGCATAATAGAGCCAATACATAAAAGCGATCATTGGGAAGACCGGCAGATCGCTCGTTTTATTCGCTTTCCAGGTCAAATAACTTCGCCAGGGAAAGTAAACCAGAAGCAATGCAAGCAAGACTTGGACGACGGTAACTTCGGTACCTCGAGTCAGCCAGAGCATAGCCGTAAGTCCGCACGGTACTGCCCATCGGATCAGTGCTATGGGGAATCTCCGGCCCAGGATCGTTCTCAATTCCTCGCTCCTTTGCTCGCGGCGCTCATGGCGGCGATTACACCATTGACCGCCGCGCCGATCGAATATTCAGAGATTCGTCGCGCTGCCCTGGCGCCCATTTCCTGCAAATCTCTGCGACGTTCGGCGTACGAACCAAGTAGCGATGTCAGAGCCGCGACATTGTCCAACGGAAAAACATGCCCGGTTTCGCCGGGCACGATCAGATCAGGGCCACAACCGACTCGATCACTTACCAAACAGGGCTTGCCGCTGGCCATCGCTTCGTTCACGACCAGTCCCCAGGTTTCGCCGCCGTCGGAAGGAAGGACTAGCGCATCCACAGCGGCGTAGGCAGTGGGGATCTCCGACTGATTCAAGAAGCCGGTGAAGTGAATCGGCGCTCCGGCTGTCTTAACTTCGTCCTCACAACTTGAGCGCAAAGGCCCATCACCAACCATCAATCCCATAATCCGGGATCCTTTCCTGTTGGCCCCAGCGATGGCCCGCACAAAATCCAAAGGCCGTTTCTTCTCGATGAATTTTCCCGCGAACAAAAAAACCGTAGCGGCCTCTTCAAGCTGCCACTGACGCCGCAACTCTGTTTGCCGCGTTCGCAACCGCTCGGCTTGCGCACAAAAGAAGTCGGTATCCACGACGTGCGGCACCATAAAGATACGATCGCTGCGCGCTCCATAATGCAGGAAGTAGTCACGCGACCACGTGCCCACAGCGCAGCAGGCGTCGACCTTGCGTATGAACCAGAAATACACCGGCAGCTTCACCATTTTCTTTGAAAAAGATCTTTCGCTGTGCAGATGCGAATCGCTGCGCACCATAACCGGAGTCTTCGCTCGCCAGCACGCGCGCATTGCTTGCCATGCGCTCTTGTAATGCCAACCGTTAATGATCACCGCGTCGAATTTTCCAGACCTGACGATATCGCTTATCTCTGGAGTATCGAGTCCCGCAAACCCGTTCAGCGAAGGTTGGTGCGCCACGTTTTGCAGAAAGCGATGCCGGTAACCGTCAAGCAAAGGAACGTCCCAGTTGAACTCTACGTTGAAGCCGGCGTCCGCCTGTTCCTGAGGTTTGGCTCGATGACAAAAAAGCACTTCCAGATCAATCTCCGGGTGACGCGCCAACGCCCGAAACCAAGGAGCCTGATATTGAATCGGATGAGTGCTGATAATTGCCAATCGTTTGATGTTCATTCCCTGACGTCCGTGCTGCTTTTGCTGGTGTCGCTCATCAACCGCAGCGCGCTTCGCAATTACGGCGTTGGTCATCTACCTTCAGCCCATTAATGTTCGCGCGTCTGCCATTACTGCCAAATCGAAGACTCCTGCCAGCTTGCTTGTCATGGCGCGAACACTGTAAGGCTCAAGCCCTTCCGGTTTCGCAGGTAGATACCCGTGACCGCCCAGGGCGATTTCCGAAAGCCACTCAAGTATTTCGCCGCCTCGGTCTGACGGCTTGACTTGTCGATTATCAAAACTGATTGCTCGACCTGATCCGGTGTGGTCGAGAATCCGTACGACACTGCTCTGCTCGTGAAAAACGGCCAGGAACGGGCGCTCCGCGAGAATGTAAGGAAACACCTTCGAAGCTGTATAGTGCGGTTCATCCGAGCCAATCAGAAGCAAGGCCTGCGAATCGATCATCACCTGCAACGATTCCAGGTAAGAAACGCGTCTGGGATGTTCCGTAACCAGCGATTCGATTCTGGTGGCGTGCGCCAACGCCAGAACATTCTGCGGCGCTTGACCATTCGCAGCGTAACTGGTGCCCACGAAATGCAGACGCAAGCGCTCAAAAATGTCCGGCGCGCGATCGAGTCCGGTGCGCACCGCGTCGAACACTGCACGCACGGATGGATGCATTCCCGGGATGCAGGCTCCCACACAACTCACGTGCACGAGCCCGTCCCCAGGATCGAAGATCGAATTCGGTCGTGGGTGGCTGCGCAAGTATTCAAAATCGCCACTTTCGGCCCCGTAAGGAATCTCTGTCGCCATTTCCGGCGATAGCCAGGAATAGGAACTGACCACGCCGTCAGTCGTTCCTTTGGAAACGCCGGTGATGTGCGAAACATTTTTCAAAGCAAAAGGTTCGAGCGTGCGAGATAACCAATACGACGCCCGCCACTTTGGTGGGCGCTGTGCTTTTGGCAGCTTCCAGTAATACTCTGTGACCCAAGGGTCGATGTAATCAATGACATACGGAATTCCGACTCGCGCTTTTGCCACACGACCCAGAACCGAAGGTACGTAAGGCGGCATCGGAATAAAGATCAGATCGATTTTGCGGTCGCGACCTAAGCGGCTGATAGCGCGCCAGAGTTGCCAAAGACTGCGCATGCCCACGTCGCCGACGCCAAACTTGCGCGTCCACGCGGTTGAGAAAGCTCCGGTGCGAATTACTTCCAACGAGGTCGACAACAATTGTTCGTTCTCAGGATCGACGGCCGTTTCATAATGCTTAGGATCGACGGTGAGAACGATCGGTTCCCAGCCAAACTCCGGGAGATGCCGGGCAAAGAACCTCACGCGTGTCGCGGGCGGCAAACTGCTCGGCGCAAAATCAGGCGCGATGATTAGAACCGTGGGCACCGAATGCTCAATTCTGTGATTGCTGTTTTTTCAGTCGTTGCAGCCGGTCACGTAACTGCAAACGTGTAGTGCAAGGCGCAGAGCACTGTTAACAGCGCGAATAGTGTGGTGAACGCGAAAGTAATCGCGTGCTGACCTCTCAACTTCGCGAGTACGATATAGATCGGAAACACGACCATCATATAGCGTGGAATCGATGTCAAAGTTCCAGTTGACAACGGCACCATCACCGACACTAAGCTGTACGCCGACAGCGCCCATTCCTTCCATCGCGCAAGCATGTACACGCAAAAGAAAACCATTACCACAATCGCAAATGCCAGTGGCTGAAAGCCCCAACCGGCAAACGCCCTCGGATGTACAATGAAGGTAATCATCGGCCGCAGGAAGAAAATGGGGCTCGTGCTTCTGCCCGCAGCCGCCTGGGCTTGAATGACCGCTAGCGGGTTTCCTGTTACTCGCCAGATGTAAGTCATAAAGGCGACGAGCCCCAGCGGAACGAGAAGCAAACTGAGGGAGTCAACTTTAAAACTCTTTCCGCGCCGCTGAACATAGAGAATTCCAAGAGCACGATCAGTAAAACGCCTGTGACCCTGGTTGCGGATGCGAGGGCGCCCGCAAATCCCGCGAGCCACCACCGATCCTTCAAAGCGAGGTAGACCGATAACAGGGTCACACAGAAGAACAGAGACTCAGTGAACGGCATCGAGAAGAAATAGCTGGTTGGGTAGATCGCCGCATACAACACCGCCAAAGCGGCCTTCCCTTCATCCAAGCCGAACATCTTTGAAATGAAAAACAGAAGAGCCAGGCCGGCAAGGAAAAACACGTTCGAAACCACCACACCGACGAGATAGAAATCAAGGTGAAACAGAGAAACGAACAAAGGATAGACTGGGAAGAATCCCCAATTGTGAGCATCACTATCAAATCTCTGCTGATCATAGCCGCGCTCGACGATACTTTCGTACGCGCGCGCATCCGCAATTGTGACAGTTTGTCGCAGCGCGGCAACCACGCCGATGCCCTTATCCACGGACAATTCCCGGAGGCCATTCGACTCATGAGGAACCAGCAGCGGAATAGCGACGAAGACAATTAGAATAAACCCACGCGTAAGGATAAAGATGCTAAAAACCGGAGCCCACAGTCGACCAGTGAACATCAATGCTCCTTACGCCTGACTTGCGGCAGCCTTTTTCATGAAGCCACAGTCGCTCTGACTTGATTCCAACACCGCAAAGAACTTTGCTTCTTCAATGTCCCAGCAAAATCGATTGCGTGCCGAGTCCCACGCGCATTGTTGTGCGGCGCGCAAGACCTCGCGATCGGCGATGAACCTTCGCAAACCTTCAGCCAGCGCCGCAGCATGCCCAAAAGGGTACATGAATCCGGCGGCGGGAATTTGGTTCATGACCTCACGGTGTCCCGGAGTGTCACTTGCCGCCACCGCCAAACCGGCCAGCAGGTAGCTGAACAATTTGTTGGTCGCGGCCAGGGAGTAATTGCCATGGTCGGCCCTCTCCAGGGCAAGTCCCACATCGAACCGATCCATTGTTCGGATCACATCCTCCGGCGGAACTATTGAATGGAAGAACATCTTATCGACAATCTTGTGTTCGCGACCGAGGGCCTCCAGCTTTGAACGAGTTTCGGAAGCCAGACGCCCCCGCAGATGCAGCTCAACTCGGGCGCTCGCAAGTAGTCCGACCGCGGCGATTGCCTCCTCGATGCCTCTTCCCTCTCCGATTGTCTGACCAAACCAATGCAGACGCAGTGCTGGTGCTGATGGGCGCTCCGCCGGCGGAATTACCGTTCCCGCCAAATACATGGGTGATACGTTGTATAGAACGCGCGGTGGAGGAATTGAGTACTGCCGCGAGAGTCGATCGCCGAGACACTTTGACGGAACCGACACATAGTCACAGAGCGAAAGATAACGGTGCTGAATGAGGTTCACGATGTCTGCTGGATCAGTTCCGTTTTCCGCCAGCAAATCCTCACAGTCGAAACCTAGTTTTGCTTTCCAATGATTGGCAGCTTCGGCCGCGACGGGCAACGCAGCTTGAGTGTGTGCGATGAACCAATCAGCAGATTCACTCATCGCCAGCTCCACCAACCGATCAAATCCTCTCACGTAGCCCCGCATAGCAACGCTGCCGGCCTTCAATCCAAAATCAAACAATTTTGTATAGGCTTTCGCCCGCAGACTCTCGGCCAGCCACGCGCTGCGATGGTGTCCGTTCCGACTGAGATTGATCGATTGCAAGCGCCACGCGCGCGTTTGCATGATTCCGCGATCGTAACCAGTCAGGATTGGATCAGTCTGACGGCAAACCACGCGCACGTCATGGCCCGCTTCGAACAAAGAGTCAGCTTCTCGCAGAGTCCGCGGTTGGAACGAGACATGGTGAGGTGTAATCAAGCAAATTCGAGTCACGGCTTGGTTGCGGTTAATTGAGTCGTCGAGTCAGGCAGAATCTAATTCAAGAGGTCGGATTGGTCCCATACCTGTTCCGGTTGGAGAAAAGCATCACGCCATTTTTGGGAAAGCACGTCATAACCATATCGAGACTCGAAATAGGCTTGGAGCCGATCAGATCGAACCTCACCGACGCGGATTGCCCGGACCATCTCTTCAATTCCCTCTTTGAGCGCAACATTGTCTCGAGAAACGACCCTGACATCGGGGTTGTCTTCTGCAAGCGTACGGACAGCGCCAACATCGGTGGCGACAAACGGAACTCCGTGCGCCATTGACTCCAACAAAACTACCGGCAACCCTTCGGTCTCTGATGGCAGTACGACGAGATCCGTCCTGGCCAAAATAGCAGCCAGTCCTTCGGCAGTTGAATATGCGCCGTTCAGATGAATCTGTTTTTCCAGAGCCATCTCATGGATCAGTCGGCTGAGCTGTTCGTATTCATCGCCCCAGCCATGAAAACAGAGTTCTGCTTTCCCGATGTCCAATTTCGGCCATATCTCCAACAACCGGTAGATGCCCTTATCTCGCGCATATCGCCCAAGAAAAGTAATGCGGAACACCTCGCCAGGCCGGTGCCCATTGCGACTTGGCACATAGGCACAATGTCCGATAAGGGGCAGAGGCAGAATCGGGACCTTGGGACTAATCACGCGGCGCGCTGACGAAGCCTGCAACGCGGATTCGACAATCAGACCATCCAGGAGATTCTCGAGAGAGGGATCACGAGTTTCGCCGTACCTCAGAGGCTCACCGATTCGTTGCTGGATCACGCGACCGTTGGGACGAACAAAGTAAGAGAGAAATTTGGTGAACGGACTGAGTTCCCAGGTATAAAGAACATCGTATTTGCGGCGACCCAGCAGAATTGGCCAGACCAGAAGCGCCCATCCGGTGGACAAGCGATAAAGCCTGCGGTTCTGAGCGAAGGGTGTGCTAATAAAACGAATCGGAATTTCCCTTTGGCGCTCAATTAGTGGAGTGCTCAGATCCGCATAACGACTGACCACCGTAATTTCCGCGCCTTGTTTTGTCAGAGAAGAACAGAGGTGCAACAAGTGAGTTGCTCCACCGCCGGGACCGAAGAGCATGAGGTTAATTAAGATGCGCTTCTTCACTGTGACTCCAGGCCTGCCGAATAGGCTCGCGACAGCAACCTGCCGCCCGATGCTAGCAGAGCATAACGTGAGCGGCGATCGATGCCTTCGTTTTTCCGGAAAGCTAATGACACAAAATGCTTCCCTATTACCCGTAAGAGCTTCCTTCGGTGACTCGCCACGAGGTCGGAGCCAAACCCGTACTTTCGGTAAAATGCTTCCTGTAGTGCAGAGATCAGTTCGACCGCTAGTAGCACTTCTTCTTCCGAGACTACGATTCGCTCACCATACTTGGCCAGCAACAGTTTCTTTAGGGCAAACCACTGCTTTCGCTCAAGTCGTTTGCTTTCGAGCAAGTTCTCAATATTCCTCACCGCTATATTCATGGCCGACTCTTCTTGAACACTGAGGTTGGTATTTGAAGTTTGTGAGTCGTGATTCCGCCACATCACCAAAGGCTCAGCGATGTTGGCGACAGGGTACTGCGCTGCAACCCGGGATAGGAACTCGTAGTCCTCGGCATAGGTGAATTCGCTAGCCGGCGAGTAAGGTCCGATAGAATCGAGGATCCTTCGCCGAAACATCACGCTGGTGTGCAGAAATGCGTTATGAGTCAGCAGTGTCCATTTCAGGTCAATGTCGGACGTTGACACGGTGAAGCGATCCGTCGATTTCCCGTTCTCATTGATGACGGTGCACTCGGATCCCACCAAACCAATGTGGCGGTGCTCATCTAAGAAGGTTACTTGCTTCTCCAGTCTGCCTGGCACCGAGAGGTCATCGTGATCCTGTAAAGCTACATACTCGCCTCGGGCCAGGGAGATTCCTGTGTTTTGTGATTCTGCGATCCCGCGGTTGCGATCGTTTTCAAGTAGTCGCAAGCGATTATCATTGAACTGACGAACTATTCCGGACGTGTTATCCGTCGAACCGTCATTCACTACGATCAATTCAAAGCCACGGAAAGATTGGTCAAACAGGCTTTCGAGAGTCTGACCAATGTAACGCTCGCCATTGAAGGTGCTTACGACAACTGAGACTCGGGGCGTGATCTGTTTAGTCATTGAATAGCGTTGGCGAGGAACTATTCACTTGCCCTGAATTCCCAGTGGGATTGAGCGAGCACAACTCCCATGTCTGAGGTCGGCAGCTGTCCGCTACCGAAATAGTCATTTTGCTCGATGCTGAAAGACGCCGCGTGCGGTATCGCATCCATCCAAGTGTTGTAATGGTCGCCCACACTTAAACTCATAAAGTAACGACCGGGGATGAGGTCAACGTCTGGAATCGTACACTTGACAGTGGTAGGGCGATCGAGCTTTTGCCAATCACAACCGACATAGTGCGTCAGAACACTCAGGATGCGAGTGCCCCTGGAGTTATCAATACCAATCCCCAACGTGGGTTTGCTAATAGAAACCGCCGCATCAAGATCCAGTTCGATAATGAGATCGTCGCCTGGAAACAGGTGCGTGGTTGGCTCGCCATTAGATTTCACCACCCTCACCGAGACGAAAATCGCATCGCAACCCCGATGGCGATTGGGATGATCGTGGAGATCGGTGATGGCCATGCCGGGCTCGAACTCGACGCGGTTTAGATAGTTTTCGACGACGACGCAGGCATCTGCGTCCAGGACCAGTCGGGCGTAGTCGAGAAGAATGCCGCGTTGACAGAGGGATTCGATGGCCGCCATGTTGTGACTTACGAACAGGACCGTGCGACCCTCCCTGGCAACATCACCTATTTTCCCCAGACATCTTTTCTGAAACTGCGCATCGCCCACCGCCAGCACTTCGTCTACCAGGAGTATTTCCGTCTCCATGTGCGCCGCAACAGCGAAAGCGAGCCGGACGTGCATGCCACTGGAATAACGTTTCACCGGCGTGTCGATGAACTTATCAACTTCAGCGAAGCTTACGATCTCGTCAAAATTCCGATCGATTTCCGCTTTACGCATTCCCAGGATCGCGCCGTTGAGGTAAATATTCTCACGGCCCGTAAGCTCCGGGTGAAAGCCGGTGCCGACTTCGAGCAGGGATCCGACGCGCCCGTGAATCTCTGCCTGGCCCTTCGTCGGTTTAGTGATACGCGCAAGGATCTTAAGCAGCGTGCTCTTCCCGGCTCCGTTGCGCCCGATAATTCCGACCACTTCGCCGTGCTTAACTTCAAAGGAGAGGTCGTTGAGTGCCCAAAAAGAGTCTCGAGTCGCAACTTGTGAGTTACGAGATGCAGACCCATTGCTGCTGCCGAAAACTGAGCGCAGACGGCGAAAAGGAGCGGTGCCGGCATCGGTGAGGACATCGCGTAAAGCTTTGTAGCGCTGCTGCTCACCGATGCGATAGCGCTTGCTCAGACCTTCGCAGCGAATGGCGATGTCACTCATCGACGGCACCTTAAGTCAAAGGAAATCCAATCATAGACAGACACGATGGTCTCTGGGCGCCGTGGGGCTGGTGCGCGTCAGACGACATCAGCGAACTCTGCTTCCATCCGGCGAAAATAGAAGAGGCCTCCCACCAGAATCAGCGCCACTGCCGCGACAGAGGCCAAGACCATTACGCCTGGGCCTTCGCTTTTGCCAAGCATTGCCCAACGAAAGCCTTCGACGACTCCGGCCATTGGGTTTAGGCCATAAAATACCCGCCATTGGGCGGGGACGACTGAAGCGGAATAAGCAACGGGGGTCGCAAACAACCAGAACTGAGTGAGGAAGTTGATGGTGTAGCGCACATCGCGATACTTGACGTTCAATGCCGACAGCCACAATCCCACACCTAGCGCAGTCAGGATCGCCAGCAGCAGGAAGCCCGGGAGCGTGACGATGGCCCACGTTGGCCGGATCCCGTAGTACACCATCATCAGCAACAGGATTACAAAAGCGATTGCGAAATCCACGAGTCCCCCGAGCACCGCCGAGACGGGAACGACTAGACGCGGAAAATACACTTTCGTGATCAATCGCTCATTTGCGATCAGGCTGTTGCTTGACTCTGAGAGAGCATGTGCAAACAGTTGCCACGGAAGCAACGCGCAATACGTGAAAATCGGATAAGGAATTCCGTCGGAAGGTACACGGGCCAGACGACCAAAGAACAAACTGAACACCACCATCATGAAGAACGGCTGGATGACTGCCCAGGCTGCACCGAGTACGGTCTGCTTGTAGCGCACCTTGATATCGCGCCAAGTGAGAAAATAAAGCAGCTCGCGGTACTCCCAGAACTCCCGGAGTTCCAGCGAGGCGAGGCCAGTGCTCGGTTTTATGAAAACCGTGGGAATACTGGCCGAGGTCATTTTGAAACGATCAGCGTGAAGTTCTGATGGTGAAATCGCCATCGTGAAAGTCGATGCGGAGAGAAGTTAAGAACCCGCAGCAGTGCCGGTGCTTTCCACCTCAGAATCCCCGCCGTAATAGTTCTGATGATAATAACCCCGGTGGTAATAATAATAATCGTGAGAACGCGCACTCACGTTATTCAGCACTACCCCGAAGATCTTTCCGCCTACGTCGGTCAGAAGCTGCCGCGAACGGCGCACGACGGCTTTCGAACTCTTGCCCCCATGTACGACCAACAGAACGCCGTCTACGATCGAGGCAATCAGGACGCCGTCGGTAAAGGAACTAACAGGCGGCGAATCGATCACAATGTGTGTGAAGGGAATGCTCAGAACCGTCAGCAACTTGCGCATCTGTTCTGAGCCCAACAGCTCCGCGGGATTCGGCGGTATCGGCCCTGACGTGAGCACATTCAGACCGCTCGCCGGGTCCTTTTGAATTGCGTCGAGCATCTGCTCTGGTCTTACTTCACTCGACAGGATCGAACTCAAGCCCTCGCGCTCAGTCAGGTGAAAAATAGAACGCAGCCGCGGGCGTCGCATGTCAGCATCGATGATGAGGACACTGGCCCCGGTTTGCGCCAGGCTGATCGCCGTGTTGACGGCCGTCGTCGTCTTCCCTTCTCCGGGCAGACTTGAGGTCACCAGGAGTGTTTTGGGGGCGCGGCCGGCCGTGGAAAGCAAGACCGACGTTCGCAGTTGGCGATAAGCTTCCGCCAGGGCCGAGCGCCCATTAACATTGATGAGCAGCTCTGGATTATTGCCGTTGCTGCCGTTTGTTTTCTGGAGCGAGGTCGCCGACGACAGCAAACGTCGCGACGCCGAAGACGATCCCATTGCGGGAATGACGGCCAGGGCAGGCAGCCGCAAGACCTTTTCCACGTCGTCAGTCGAGTGCACGCTGTCGTCGAGGTATTCCAGCAGGAGCGCAAGAGCGATCCCAAGACCGAGCGCAAGCATGAACGCCAGCATCACGGTCCGCATGCGCGACGGACCGACGGGAAAATCAGGAACGATAGCGTAATCGACAACCGAGATATTGTTCGGCCGTCCCGCCAGCACCACATCGTTCTCTTTCGAGCGCTGCAGCAGATTATCCAGGAGACCCTTGTTGGTCCCGATCTCCTGTTCCAGGATTCGGTAATTGATCGCCGCTTCGTTCTGGGTAACCGTCTCGCCCTTTTGCTGATTGAATGATTTGCGCAGAGCATCTTCGCGCTCCACGGTTTGGCGATATTTTGTTTCGAGGTTTTTGAGTAGCGTCGCGGTACCACGCGAACGGGTGTCCGTCAGGTGCTTTTGCAGCACCTCAATCTGCTGATCGAGTTCCCTAACTTCAGGCGCTTCTTCGGTCGCGTCGACCAGCAACTGCGCTCGCTTCTGTTTGAGTTCAGCGAGACGCGATTCGGTCGTCTCAACTTCTTTTGAAGCTGACTCAGCCTTCGCGTTGGCAGCTCCGGGTTTGCTGGCGGCATTGAATTCGGATTCAGCCTCCATTCGCTCGTTCTCGGCCTCGATCAGTTGCTTGTTCAGGCCCGACAGGCGCTCGACCACAGTGTTCTGGCTGGCGTCCAGCGACAGAATCTGGTTGTTCTTGGCGTAATTGACCAGCTTCTCTTCATCGGCGCGAATCTGTTGCTGTAACTCGGTAACCCGCTTGGAAAGGAATTCGCTGGTGCTGGTATTCGTTTCGTTCTTCTTTTCCAGATTCGAACGGACGAACGTGTCGGCTACACAGTTGACGACCTTGGCGGCGACTTCAGGGTCTCCATGCTGGAAGTCAATATCTATCAGACGCGTTTCTTTGTAGTAGCCCGCACGATTTTCGCGCACCGGATCGACACGTAAGCCTCCGAGCAACGCGCCCACGTACGGAGCCAGCCGTTTGGCCTCCACCAGGTCATCATTGGAGGTCGCCGGCGCAACTGCCGATGTCATCGGCAGCACATTGTTCTGTTGCGTGTTCGGATTCTTGTCCCGGCCCCTGACGCCCAGCATCTGCAGGATAGTTTTCCAGGTCGAATGCGACTGTGAAGCCTGCGGTCGGAGAAATGCCTGATTGTGGTCAAGATCGAGCGTCTTGACGACGCGTCGCAGCAAGCCGGGGCTGGTCAGAATTTGCAGCTGAGTATTGAAGTAAGCGGGATCGTTTACCGGGCTCACAATCATGGGAGCCGTCTTACCCGCGTAAGCCGGATTGTTTTCAAGATCCACCTGGACTTGCGATTTGGCTTCGTAGACGTCGGGCTTTCGGGCGACGTAAACCATCGACAGCGTCGTCAACAGCGCCGCGACTCCGATCACCAGCCATAGCCGCTTGCGGATTGCCCGCCAGTAGTCCAGCAGATGAACTTCGTTCTCAACTGTGTCGGGGCCGTAGCCATAGCCGCGGTAACCTTCGGACTCGGCGCGCCGATCCAACTCTCGCGGCTCATCCTCGCGCTTAACTAGTTTGGTTGCTTGATTCATTGTTTTTTAGAAATCAGTCAGCGAAAACGACGGCGCATTGAAGGACGAGGTCAGTACCGGGAGCGGTAGCGACCGGGTCGAAATTCCTGCAATCTCAATCCTTGCGTCACAAAGCGACCCGGTCGCTACCGCTCCCGGTACTGACTCCGTGGCGTGAGTCGCAAACCTGAATGAAAGCTCAGGTATCAAGGGATTACCCGTATCGGCATCTGTGACACCGAAGGCGCCACGGCGCCGAGCAGGCTGCGAATCAAACTCTTGCCGGTCGATTCAGGAACTTCCACGATATCGTTGGGCTGTAACAGAATATCGTCGGCTTTCTTTCGAGCGATCGCCGGCAGGTTTACGTACAACTCAGATTTGCCGTTCGGACCCTGCCGCACGATGTGAATCCGATCGGTTTTAGAATCCCGCAGAGCGCCTCCGGCCATGGCGATCGCGGTCGACACGGTTATCGGTTCCTTCAACGGCAAAGATTTCGGCGTGAAGACGTTGCCCACGACATAAACCTGTTCCGCTTCAGGAATGGTGACGATGTCACCTGGCTCAACATAAGGATTGGCGCGCTCTTCGCCGCGCAAAGTGTCATTGAGTTTCAGACTGATGAAGTTCTCCTGGGTCGCCGGATCTGAACTGTCAACGCACAGGTCAGTTCGCGCAGCACGAACGATGTTTATAGTCTGCCCCGCTTTGTCTGAAGGGCCTTTCGCGAAGGTAAGCAACTCGAGCAAGCGGATCCGCCGCTGCATCTGATAGCGGCCCTGTTCGTTGACTGCGCCAATCAACGCGACCTCGCGCGCGTGGTACTCCTTGATAAAAACATCGACTGGCAGATTTCGATAGTACCGGGCATAGCGCGTGGAAATTTCGTGCGCCAGCTCGCCTTCGGTTTTGCAGGCAGCCTGAATTTCGCCTTCGATCAGCGGCATGCGAATCATCCCGTTACCTTCGACCCGGACGGCATCGCGCGAAAGCTGTGGGCGATTGTAGATGCGTACGTCCAGGACATCGCCGGGCCCGATGCGATAACGTTCGGCTGTCTGCACAGGCTTGGTTGGGTTGGTGCTCGGCGGTTGCGAGCGGACGACGATCGCGCCGCCGAAGATCAGAACCACAGCAATTGCCGGATGAATACGTCTTTCGTTCATTATTAACTTCTTCCCGTTTTTCTCGTCTTGAAAATAAATGTCGCCAGGCACACGCCCGCCCCATGCGTGCTCTTCCAGGTTAATGCTGAAGACACGCAGCGACCCCGAAGGGAAACCTCTGGCGCGAGGCAGCTTCAGATTGTCAAAAGCGGCGCAGACTCTACTCCGTGCCACCATGGTCGCGTAACAGATGTGACACCAATTCTGCGCGCCGCTTTACTGCGAGCTTCGCAAAGATATTGCGCAGATGAAATTTCACCGTCTGTTCGCTGACTTCCAAACGCAGACCGATTTGCGCATTCGTCAACCCCTGCGCACAACACAATGCCACGGCCGCTTCGCGTCGGCTCAACGCCCGATCGCCGGCGACGCGCTGGACCGCGCGCGCCAGATACGAAGCTTCAGAATCCGCTTGCAGGCCCTGCGGATAAGTCGAAAGGCCGACTGCCCGGCGCCTTGCCAGAATCTCTTCCGGCGTGAACACGAGATAAACGATCGGCGGATGATCGCCGCCATTTGGCCCGGCCACTTTCTGCCGCTCAATGCTTAATTTGTTTACCAGCCCGGTAACGCCGCGGCGCACCGTGCTGTAGCCCGAGATTCCGGAAAGGTCCATCAGACGGCGCACGGTAAACGAAGCGACCCGCGTCCCTACCGCCAGAATTTCCGCCAGCATGGCCGCATAGAGCTGTTGCTCAGTGGCCGTGTGACTCAAGGCCACCAGGGCCATCGCCTGCTCAGCAATGGGTTGTTCGGAATTCCCTTCGAAAGAGTAGGTTGCCGGAGCAACCGCCGCTGAAGTGTGACCCTTGGGAACGAGCATGTCTCTCTCTGGATCGCGGGCCGATGGGGGATGGAAATTCGCCGGCTCTCAGTTAGTACAACCGGACGTGAACAATGATCGAAACTCATCGTTTGCCGCCCGGAATCTTTCCTAATTAGGCCGATGAGACTAATTGTTTGATATTGGGCTGTCAAGAAAAATTGCCGCCGCGAAGATGCAAGTTTACGTACTTGCGAGATTTGTTTTGGAGATGTAGGCTTGCCGCTTCGCGCAAACGACGAGGGCCGGATCAGTCCGGCCGCAAACTCTCACCGGCAGACGCATGGCAGCGACTAATACTACTCCAATGGTCAGGCAGTACCAGGAGCTAAAGGCTCAGCATCCCGGCGCGCTGCTTTTCTTTCGACTCGGCGATTTTTACGAGCTGTTTTTCGAAGATGCGATCGTCGGCGCGCGTGAACTACAGATCACCCTGACGGCGCGGCACAAAGAACGCGGCGATCCGATTCCCATGTGTGGAGTCCCGCATCATGCGGCGGCGAATTACATTGCGAAGCTCGTGCGCAGAGGCTATCGCGTGGCCGTCTGTGAACAAACTGAGGAGGCGGGAAAAACAAAGAAACTCGTGCGTCGTGAAGTAGCGCGAATCGTTACTCCCGGAACCCCCATCGATCCGCAACTGCTCGAGCCGCGTGAAGCAACCTATCTGGCGGCCGTCTACGCTCGCGGCGAGAGTGTGGGCGCTGCGTTTCTTGATATCTCAACCGGTGAATTTCGCGCCACGCAGGCGAGCGGCCCACAGGCGTGGCAGCGCATCAGTGCCGATTTGGAATCGTACGCACCTCGCGAACTTCTCTTTCCGGTTTCCCTCGGGCCGCTGGTTCGCGCTGGTTTTTCGAGTGAGCACAAGACGGCGCCACTGCCGCTAAACGATTCGCATCCTGACAATCTCGAAAGCGAAACCGATTCGCCGGCGACCAGTCCGAAGGTTACAACGCCCGACACCCTCCCCTCCGGGACCACACTGACGGCGATCGATGATTGGCTTTGGCAAAGCGAGGATGCGGAAACGCTCCTCAAGAAACAGTTTGGCTCGCGTTCGCTCGATGGCTATGCGCTGACCAACCGAAAGGAAGCCACGATCGCTGCGGGAGCCTGCCTGCGTTATGCCCAGGAGACGCAAAGGGCCGCGGCCACGCACGTCGCCGACATTATTTATTTCGAGCCCCAGGATCATCTGGTGTTGGATCACGTCACGGTGCGCAACCTTGAATTGACCACCGCCCTGGGCGGCAGCGGAACCGCACGTTCGCTGCTTGAAGTGATTGATCAGACTGTTACGGGCATGGGTGGGCGCCTGCTGCGCTCATGGTTGCTGCGCCCGTCGATACATCGCGGCGAAGTCGAAGCGCGTCACGGCGCAGTGGCTGAGATGTGCGGGTCGCACATGCAACGCGACGGAGTCCGCACGCTCTTAAAAGAAGTCGCCGATCTTGAAAGGCTGACCGGCCGCCTGAATTTCGGTTCGGCTACGCCGCGTGATTTGGTCGCGCTGCGCCGTTCGCTCGATCAGGTTCCGCAGATTCGAGAGCGATTGGCAAATTCGCAGTCTTCGCTGCTGCAGGTCCTGAATGAATCAACTGATGAGCTGGCCGACGTGCGCGAGCTAATCTCTGCCGCGATTGCCGACGAGCCGCCCGCGAAAGTCGTCGATGGTGGCGTAATCCTCGACGGCTATTCAACTGAACTCGACGAGCTGCGGGCGTTAAGTCGCGACGCCAAGCAAACCATTGCCGCCATGGAAGCCGAGGAGCGCGCGCGCACCGGTATTGGTTCGTTGCGTATTCGCTACAACAACGTCTTCGGATATTTTCTCGAGGTCTCGAAAGCTAACGCGGCGCGCGTCCCGGATGACTACGAGCGACGCCAGACTCTGGCGAACGCCGAGCGATTCACTACGACAGCGCTGAAGGAATGGGAGAGCAAAGTCCTCGGCGCCGAAGAACGTATTCTGCAACTTGAATCTGAGATCTTCTCGCTGGTCTGTCGGCAAGTAGCCGCGGAGACTTCACGCATCCAGGCGACCGCGCGCGCCCTGGGCTGTCTGGATGCGCTCGCCTCTCTGGCTGATACGGCGGTGCGGCGACGATATGTAAAGCCCTCGATGCACGACGGCGACGAAATCGAAATTATTCATGGCCGCCATCCGGTAATTGAAATATTCATCGACGAGCCGTTTGTCCCGAACAGCACCTATCTCAATAACTCGACCGATCGTTTGCTCATCATTACCGGTCCTAACATGGGCGGTAAGAGTACCGTGCTCAGACAGACTGCGCTCATTTGCATCCTGGCCCAGATGGGTTCGTTTGTGCCCGCCGAAAAAGCCAGGCTGCCCTTGCTGGATCGCGTCTGGACACGGGTGGGCGCTTCTGATGATCTCGCACGCGGTCGCTCGACGTTTATGGTCGAGATGACTGAGACAGCCGCGATCCTGCACAGTGCGACGCCGCGATCGCTCGTGCTCCTCGACGAGATTGGCCGCGGGACGGCGACCTTCGATGGATTGTCGATCGCCTGGGCCGTCGCGGAATACCTGCATGACTCGCCCGAGCATTGTGCGAAAACTCTGTTCGCGACGCATTATCACGAGTTGACCGAATTGGCGGAACGGTTGCCGGGCGCGCAGAACTATCAAATCACCGCCACGGAACGCGAAGGCGAGGTCGTCTTTCTGCATCGGCTGGAACGTGGCCGCGCGTCGAAGTCCTATGGCATCGAAGTCGCGAGACTGGCAGGCATGCCGCCCGTGGCGCTCGCGCGGGCGCGCGAAGTCTTGCAGCGGCTCGAGCGTTACGAGCTGGATGTGTTTACTGACGCAGAAAACGCGGTGGCAGCTGAACGCGCCCTGGCGGTAGGCGTCGGTGAATCTGCCGAAGCGGAAGATCAGGCGCTCAGCAAAGCGAGTGAGCGCGCCGCGCGCCGGCGTTTGGCGGCGCAGGCCTCGCTGTTCGATCTGGCCAATCACAAAGTAGTCGATGAGTTGCGGACTGCTGAAGTTGAGAAGATGAGCGACGCGGAAGCGAAGGCCATGCTGCGGGACCTGAAGAAGAAATTGATTTGAGAATTAGGCTGTAATATACCTGGCTCAACCCATCCAATGGCTCGGCCACTCCGATGTGCGGCAAGTCTGTGACTTGCCGTCGAGCGCGGATATACATGACGGTCTACGACCGTGGTGGGTCGGAGACCCATTCAAAGAAGGTTTACCGTCGGCAAGTCGTAGACTCGCCGCGCATCCGAGTGGCAGAGCCATTGAAAAAGTAGATCACCTCTGGATCAAGGCGTTCGTGCCCCACAAAACCTTGAAACGACGCGAAGTCAGCTCGCCCTCGCCGCATCGCGAATCACCAGGTCAAACGTCCCGGGTGCGACTTTGCGAAAACGGGTATTGCGGTTCAGAGAGACTGCAATGCTGATCGTGGGGTTGTTGCCGGTGAAACTGAATCCACCTTCCAGCAACCGATTATAAATCTCGTTCACATGAAGCGGCCCGCCGGCCTCGCGCAGGATCATCGTCGTCGCCTGGGGAATCGTCCGATCATAGAAACGATCGTCGATGGCTTCGATGTTGTTGCGGACGGGCGGAACGTTGTGTCGCTGTGGAGATACTTCCTGGCGCGCCAGCTCAGCGTGCGCCAGGCGCCGCTGTAACTCGACCTCGAGCTCACCCACCGAGGTAGTGCCCACCGGCGTTGTCGGGCCACTCATCACATTCGACAGCAAACGAAAGATTGCCGCCTCAGTCTGACCGGCGAGGGTGTCCATCTCAGCCAATTCGGCGCGAATAATTTCGGATTCCGACTCCAACTCAGTCAGACGGGCCGCCAGACGCGTGCGCGCCGCCCGCGACTGTCGCAAGCTTAGTTCGAGCCGGGCAATGAGCGTTTCGTTGGCCATCGGCAACGTGATTGTAGATTGCCACCGGGTCGTTGACAACAGGTTTTCGCACGGTCGGGGGGAGTTTGTTTGTAATACGCCTTTCATTGCTGGGAGCGCGGGCGTCTCGCCCGCAACCCGCCGCAGTTACGCATTCCGAAGTCCTGTTATCCAACCTCCAGTTCGTGCTTCGCACCCAGTGCGGGCGGGACGCCCGCGCTCCCAGCAATTGCTTGCGTGGTTTAATTCAAGCTGACCCCTCACGCACGACTAACTTACTTGCCCACCCATGGTTCGCCCTATATCATGCGGAGCCTTTCATTAGATCGATCGGGAGCACAGAATGAAGCTCAAGAAACTAGTTCAGTCTCTCTTAACCGTTGCGCTGTTACTCGCCGCAATTCCTCGCGCCGCCATCGCGCAGGAAACAGTCTCGCTCGGCACCTTAACCGAAGGCCAGACGGTAAACGGATTTCGTGCGACTGCCCTTTACCTGAATGATTCGGATCAGCCGTTTGGCGCGCGTTTCGTGCATGAACAAACCGGATTTGTGCTCGACTTTCTCGAAATCCAGTCGGTGCCGCAGACGTTCATCTGGGTCAACTCGTTTCCCACTTCGGATCGCGGCGAGCCGCACACGCAGGAACATCTGCTGCTGGGAAAAGGAAACGTGGGGCGCGCGCATTCCAGCCTGGAAAGCCTTTCGCTGGTCGGCTCGTCCGCATTCACCGATCAATTGCGTACCTGTTATCACTTTCATACCGCCGCCGGCGCTGACATGTTCTACAAACTTTTTGAGAGTCAGATGAATGCGCTGCTGCATCCGGACTATACCGACGAGGAAATTCGGCGCGAAGTGAGTAACTGGGGAGTGACTGACAATCCTTCTGGTCGCGGTCTGCAGCTGGAGGAAAAAGGCACGGTGTACCAGGAGATGGTCACCACGTTCGAGCGTCCCGATGCCCTGCTCTACCGAGCGCTGAATCGCATGATCTACGGCGCCGACCATCCACTGGCGTGGTCGGCCGGCGGATGGCCGGACGCGATTCGCACCATGAAGCCGGAAGACATTCGCAAATTCCATCGCGAACACTATCACCTCGGCAACATGGGCGCCGTTGCCTCGTTTCCGAAAGAGATGAAGATGGCCGACGTCCTGGCAAGGTTGAACGGTGTGCTCAATCGGCTCGAGCCCACTCGCGACAATAAGCGCTACCCCACCGAAGCCGATCTCGCTAAAGCGAATCCCGCACCTGCCGGAGAAATTCAGATTGTCGAGTATCCGGACAAGAACGAGCAGCAACCAGTGCAGCTAATCTTCGCCTGGCCCGCTCAACTCAAACTGACGAGCGAAGAAAAGACCTTTCTCGATCTATTCATCGAGAGCTTTGCCGATGATCCAACCACCAATCTCTACAAGATGTTTGTCGACTCGAAAACTCGCGTAATGGATACCGGCGCCCAGAGTGTCTTTGGCTACTTTGACAATCAAACCGCCGATGGTAATCCCATCTACATCGGTTTATCGGATGTGGCGCCGGACAAGCTGACCGCCGCGAATATCAAGACAATCCGCGAGAAGATCATGGCGGAAGCGAAGCGTATTGCTGCTTTCGCCGATGGCTCTTCCGAGCTGCGAGAGTTCAACGCGCGAGTGAAGAGCCGCGTCACGTCCACGCGCCGAGACCTCTCGAAGTTTGTGAATTCACCGCCGGGTTTTGGTTTTCGCGAAACCTATTCAGCGTGGATAAATCATCTCATCGATCTCAATCGGGTCCCTGGCTTTCGCAAGTCCGTCACCTTCAAGCCGGAACTTGATGCCGTTGACCGGATGTTGACCAACGACAAAAACATCTGGCGGGACATGATCGCCAAGTGGCAGCTCGCGGATACCGTTCCCTACGGCGTATTCGCCAAACCATCGCCGGCTTTGATCGCGTCAACTGAGCGGGCCCGGCAGATTCGAGCTCGCGCCGAAGCCGCGCGCCTGCAACGGCAATATCACGCCCTCAACCCGCAGATCGCGTTGCGCCGCTACCAGGCTGAATACGACGCGACGACTGTTAGGCTGGACGCGCTCGCAGCCAAGCCGAGCGCGATGCGCTTTATTGACCAGCCGCCGCTTACTCTCGACGATCAACTGGATTACAAAGTGACGACGCTCGCGCATGGCGTGCCGATGGTCGCGTCATACTTCGAGAACATGACCAGCGCCGCCTCGGGATTGGCCATGAGCCTCAACGGCGTCGATAACGATCAACTTCTCTACTTACCGGCGCTGCCCGGGTTGATGGTTGAGACTGGCGTCATAAAGGACGGCCAGCCCATCTCGTTCGAAGAATTCAGCGAGATTGTGCGAAAAGAGATTCTCGGGCTCACGGCTGATTTCCGCACGAATTTCACAACCGGAAAAGCCGAGTTGGTCGTCCGCGGGTACGGTAATAACGCGGCCGAGTCACAGCGCGCGCTCGAGTTGATGAAACTGGTCCTCAACAGCCCGGACTGGCGAACGGAAAACTTGCCGCGCATCCGCGACGTCGTCGATCAAATGCTCGCTTCGCTCCGCAGTCAGATGCAGGGCGCGGAAGAAACCTGGGTCAACGATCCCGCGCGCGCCTATCGCCGGCAGGACAGCGCGCTGCTGCTGGTGACCGGATCATTTTTAACTCAGGCACATAGTATTCATCGGTTGCGTTGGTTGCTCAAGGATGCGGGCACGGGCGACTCTCGCGATGCCATTTCAGTCTTTCTCAACACGCTCGCGGGCGCGGGCGCGAAAGGAAACCGTACCGAACTGAAGGTCTTGCTCGCGGCACTACAGGCAAAGGACCAAGCGCGTATCGCGTCGACCTTAAAACCATTCGCCGACGATTTCGCGCGACTTGGGCCAGGGCCACGCGCTCTGGCAACGGAAGCGGCAAAAGATCTCGATCAGATCCTGGCAGACATTCCGGATGAAACTCTGGCGAAGGACTGGGACTATCTCTGCCGGCAGATGCGGCACGATCTGCTGATTCCCTCGGCCGAGACGCTCGCCAGGCTCAATGCGTTGCGTCGAGGCATTTTGAAGACCGGAGGCGCACGTATGTTTGTCATCGGGGCGCGGCCGACCATAGAAAAACTGCAGCCTCAGATCGACGACGTGCTCGCGACTCTGGAAAACGCATCGGTGACGCCGGCGACACGCGCCAATGTACGCCTGATCGATGCACGCGTGCGCGAGCGTCTGGGCGAGAAGGCCGCGCCGCTCTTCGTTGGTCTCGTCAATGCAAACACGCAGGGCGGAGTCATCATCGACTCGGCGCCGCTGGTTACTTTCGATGATAGTGATAACCGCGAGAAGCTGCTCGACTTCCTCGCCTCGAGTCTCTATGCGGGCGGCGGCTCGCATAGCATCTTCATGAAAACCTGGGGCGCCGGCCTGGCCTATTCGAATGGCTTTGGCGGAACACCCGCGGGCGGGCGTCTTAGCTATTATGCTGAGCGCACGCCGAAATTGCCTCAGACGGTCCGATTTGTGATCGATGAATTGAAGAAAGCAAAGCCTGACAGCAACCTGGTTGAATATGCCATCGCGATTTCCTTTTCAGACTTCCGCTCAGCGTTGGCCTATGAGCAAAGAGGTGAAGCAATCGCCACGGACTTGGCGGACGATATGTCGCCGGAGAAGGTGCGGCGGTTCCGGCGAGCGCTGCTCGAACTGCGCAGATCGCCAACGCTGTCAGATGAACTCTTCAAACGCATGAACGCCGTGTACGGACGAGTGCTTCCGGGCCTGAGCGTCAAATCAAAGGACGTCAAAGATGGTCTGTTTTTTGTTATTGGACCGGAAAATCAGCTCGCCGCGTACGAGCAGTACCTGAAGACGGTAGAAGGGCCGGGGACGAAACTCTATCGAATCTATCCGCGGGATTACTGGATGCCGTTTGAAGAGTAGGGAGCGCTTCAGTGATCGCGCTCGATGCAGTAAGCAGGAATCGCGCGCAGGGCGTCGAGATGGATGGAGTCGTTAAGCGAATCCAGAGCCGTCCGCGCGGCTTCCGCATATTCCATGGCGCGCTCGTTTGCCAATGCCAGCGCCGAGTTCCGTTCCAGCGCATTCAACAAAGACTCTCGCGAGACGTTTGTGTAGCCGCCGTCGTTGATGACTGTTTGAATATCATGGCGCAGTTCAGGCTCGCGCTGAAGCAGAAAGATCAGCGGCAGCGAAACCTTCCCTTCGATCAAATCGGCGCCGGCGGGCTTACCCAAAACATCTTCCGTGCTGGTGAAATCCAGCAAGTCATCAATCAACTGAAATGCAATCCCGAGGTTCATGCCATAGTCGCGCATCCTGGCTTGCTGGGTGGGTGTCGCGCCCCCGAGCAAGGCGCCGATCTCACAACAGGCACTGAACAGATAGGCGGTCTTCCGCGCAATCACGTCAAAGTACTGCTCCTCAGAAATGTCTGTGCGGCCCAGCAGCGTCAGTTGCAGCAGCTCGCCTTCGGTCATCTTGCGCGTGACCGCCGTGAGGATGTCGAGAATTTCGAGCGAACGTTCCGCCAGGCTCGTCTCAAAAGCTGACATGTACAGCCAGTCACCCATCAGGACTGCGGTCTGATTCCCAAATTCTGAGTTGATCGAGGGGCGATTGCGACGGGTCTCGGCTTTGTCGATGATGTCGTCATGCACCAATGTCGCCGTGTGCAAAAACTCCATGACCGTCGCCAAGCGAATCGAACTTTGATTCGAGCCGTCACCGCCTACCGCGTAGTTCGACAAGATTGTCAGCGCCGGACGCACGCGTTTTCCACCCGAGCGGCGAAGGTGGTCCCCAATGTAGGCAATCACCTGGATGTTCGAGCGCGCCTGTCGTTCGAATTCCTGCTCGACCGACAGCAATTCAGCGGCGATCGCGCCAAAGATTCGGCCGGCGGCCAGGTGGGCTTCTTCACGAAGGGCTGTTTGTCCGGTGGCGGTGGTCATCTTTGTGGCTTAACCCACGTGCTACCGCAGGTGGTTCTGACACTAATTCGATCGATAGTTGGTAAACTGCATGTCGATCCCAAAATCTTTGGCTTTCAGGGTCGCAATCACTTGCTGCAAAGTGTCGCGGTCGCGGCCCGTAACGCGCACGACGTCGCCCTGGATCGAAGCCTGAACTTTCGCTTTTGAATCTTTGATAGTCTTGACGATGTCTTTGGCTTTTTCCTGGGGAATTCCCTGCTGAATCTGCGCCCGCTGTCTGACTGTGCTGCCGGCCGCCGGCTCAACGTTGCCATAACTAAGAGCCTTCAACGGCACGCCACGACGAACCAGCTTTTGCTGGAGGATATCATTCATGTTGCGCAGCTTGGTGTCGTCCTCGGCCGCCAACACCAACTCTTTTTCTTCCAGCGTGACTTGAGCGTGGCTGCCTTTGAAGTCAAAGCGCTGCCGCACTTCCTTCATAGTCTGGTTCACCGCGTTCATCATTTCCGCGCGGTCCACCTGCGACACGATGTCGAATGAATTCTGCTGGGCCATGTGTGCGTGATGGTGAGGATAACATCAAATCAAGAGCATGTGAAAGTGTTCTCTAGAGCGGACACTGCCCTAATTAAAATTCTCTGCGTGTCTCTGCGATGCCCTCGGTTTTTCCTCTGCGGTAAAGTCTTTTAGTCCCTTACTTAACCGCAGAGGACGCTGAGGTGTTCGCAGAGGAACGCAGAGAAGGCGGAAACCAGGTCACTACCCTCGAACGCGCGCGGGCATCCAGTTGGAGCGCGGGCATCTCTGCGCGCAATGACCGCGAAGAGCGAAGGCATGTCAGCCCTGCGCCGCATTAACAAGAAAGAGCTTCTCAAAATGTTCGCTGGTGATCGAACCAATCTCCTCGACTGTTTTGTTAACCAGATCTGCCAGATACTTCGCCGTTTCAACCACGCGCGCCGGCTCGTTTCGCTTACCTCGATAAGGAACGGGCGTCAGATAAGGGCAATCCGTTTCGACCAGCAGCCGGTCAAGCGGCAGCTGGCCTGCGATATCGCGCAGGTCTTCTGCTTTTTTGAAGGTCAGGTTGCCGGCAAACGATATGTAAAACCCGAGCTCGATCGCTTCGCGAGCCATCTGCAAACTGCCTCCAAAGCAATGCAGCACACCCGGGCGTTCGCGGCCGCCCAGCTCCGAACGCAGAATGCTGACGGTGTCTTCGTCGGCTTCGCGCGAATGAATGACCACCGGCAAACCAAGCTCGCAAGCAATTCTTATTTGTTTTCTGAAAACGTCGCGCTGCACTTCGCGCGGCGAGTGGTCGTAGTGATAGTCGAGGCCGATTTCTCCCCAGGCAACGACGCGCTTACTTTGTTGAGCTAATTTGATGAGGCGTCGTTCCGCGGCTTCGTCGAACAGTTTGGCATCGTGAGGATGGATTCCAATCGCAGAATAAATGTCCTGGTGCTTTTCTGAGAGTTCGACGGCACGCTCAAAGGCGCCGCTATTGGGATCACCTGTGCCGACATTGAGCATAGTCGTGACGCCGGCATCCCGTGCTCTCGTGATCACCTCATCGCGATCCGCGTCATATTCCGGACCGTCGATATGGCAATGCGAGTCGATAAAGGACATGGAAAAGATTCTGCTTTGCACAAAAAGTCGATGAAAGGAGACTTGGATCGAGAATTATCTCTCAGGTGAGGAAGGGTGGCTTGCCCCCGCCCTTTAGTTGAGCAGATTGCTTGAGAAAAAGGAAAGAGCGGGGGTAAACCGCCCTTCCCGACCTGAGAGACTTTTCAGATGCCCTATTCCAGCCAAGGACTTTTTGCAAAGCCAAAAGATTCAGAGTTCAATCTTTAGTTTGATGGCTTTCGCAATAACAAGCTGAAGCTTGAACTCTGAAGGTGCTCAATCAGTATTCGGTGAATTCACGGCGTTTGAGTCCCTCGAGTCCTAGCGTTCCGTCCCTGGGGTTTACGGTGATCTCCCAAACTTCCATAGTGACGGCGCCAATAATAGCATCCAGATCGTGGCCATTGGCTTTGCCGAGCGAGTCTACGGGAACGACATAAGTATCGAAATCCAGTCCCTCTATCTTACCGTTAACCATAGCTCGCTCTGTGATGCGGATCGTTTCTCCACCGAGCGCGACCTCGTAAGGTTTCGTCACACGGAGAAGAGGAACATTTTGGAGACACCTGCGAAGAAGATATGTATGGAATGCGCCCGTGTCGAATAAAGCCTTCACGGGCGCGCCTTCGATTTCGATTGTTTTGATTATCCGTGACATAAGTGATGGTCCAATGCTACCACTTACTTCGCGCACCATCCATGTAACAATTCTTGCAACGTCGCATGTATCTTCACTTCAACCTTGCGCCATTCGGCACGTCTTCGGCAAAAGTAGCAATCACAGGTTTTCCTTCATCGCCGACAGAGGCAGCCAGCAACATGCCCTGCGATTCATAACCGCGCAGCTTTCGCGGTTTGAGATTAGCAACGACGACAATCTTGCGCCCGATTAATGACTCTGGTTCATAGTACTGAGCGATGCCGGCGAGAATTTGACGCGGCTTCTCTTCTCCGATATCGACGGTGATTAGCAGCAGCTTGTCCGCCTTGGGAATGCGCTCGGCAGTTTTGACTTCGCCGACGCGCAAATCGACCTTGGCAAAGTCGGTGATGTCGATATAGCCGGCGACACCCGGTACGGCTTCAGCTTCGGTGGCGTGTTGGCCCGAGCCTTGCGCGGCTGGCGGGTTTTCTGCGCCCTCCCTCACGGTCGGGCTACTGCCCCGATCTTCTGACCTCTGATCTCTGACCTCTGACCTCTGCTCTTTTATCTCGTCCATAGTCTTTGCCTTGTCGATTCGCGGAAAGATCGGCTTCACTTCACCGATGGATGTGCCCGCGGACAGTTCTCCCCATTTCAAATTTGCCGGCTCAACTTTCGCGACTCCGTCCGCCAAGCCCAGCTGAGAATAGATCTCGCGTGAAGCACTCGGCATCACGGGATACAACATCACTGCCAGCCAGCGCAGAGTTTCCGCCGCCCGGTAAAGCACGGCATTCAAAGTCTGACGCTGGTTCGGGTCTTTGGCGAGGTCCCACGGCCGCGCTTCTGAAATCATTTTGTCGGCCCGCGCCACGATCGACCAGGCTTCCTCGAGGGCGCGACTGAAGGCCAACTCTTCAAAGCAACGATGGAATTCGTCGCGGGCGTGTTCCACGAAATCCGAAATGGCGGCTTCGCCTTCGACGCCGGCGCGTTTAGCTGCCAGCCGCGATTCATCCGAAATTGCATCAGAAGGAATCTGCCCGTCGCAGTAGCGCTGGATCATCGTCAGCGTTCGGCTCGATAGATTGCCCAGACCGCTGGCCAAGTCGCTGTTAGTTCGATCTATAAGACTCTCATATCCAAAGCGTCCGTCCTGACCGAAAACCATTTCGCGCAGGCAGAAGTAGCGAATCGAGTCCACCGGAAAGTACTTGTGCAGGACGTCGAGCTCAACGGTATTGCCGAGGGTCTTTGACATCTTGCGTCCCGACGGATCGACCCACATGCCGTGGGCGACAATTGCGCGCGGTTGCTCAACGCCCGCGGCCATCAGAAACGCCGGCCAATAGACGGCGTGGAATCGGAGAATGTCTTTCCCGACCAGGTGCAACGCCGGCCAGAACTTTTCGAAACCGACGGCGCGTTCCTGCTGTTCATTTCCAAAACCGATTGCCGTGATGTAGTTCGACAAGGCATCGAACCAGACGTACATCGTGTGGTCAGGATCGTCGGGAACGGGTACGCCCCAACTAACCGACGATCGCAGCCGGCTGACGGAAAGGTCCTGGAGACCGCCCGCCACGAAACTTTTTACCTCGTTGCGGCGGGCTTCGGGTTGAACGAATTGCGGCCGTGCGTACAGCTCGAGCAAAGCTTCGTCGTAGTCGGAAAGCCGGAAAAAGTAACTCTCTTCTGAGACCCGGTCGAGCTTTGTCTCGTGAATGAGGCAAGTCGGCGGCTCGCCCGGAACCGCGGGAGCAGCATATTCATCTTCACTCTTGTAACTGGCGCAAGGGGCGCAGAACCAACCCTCATAATGACCTTTGGAGATTGCGTCGCGGCCTTTGGGAGTTTTTGCTTTCGCTACGCGACGCCATAATTCGCTGGCGCCTTCATAGTGAAAAGGCTCAGTCGTGCGCATGAACATGTCGTAACCGCCGTGGGCCCGGTCAAGCCCAAAGGCGGCCGTCATTTTCGTAAAGTAACTGACGACGAAATCAGATTGCTCTTGGGGGGTGCGGTTATTCTTTTGCGCGGCGCGTTCAATGTTGATGCCGTGTTCGTCTGTGCCGGTCAAGAAAAAAGTTTCGATTCCCTGTTGCCGCTTGCGGCGCGCAACCGTGTCCGCCACGATCATGGTGTAGAGATGACCGAGGTGCGGCAGGCTGTTGGCGTAGTAGATTGGCGTGGTTACGTAGAAGGTCATGCGCGATTCAGATAGTAAACGATCCACGAAATGACACGAAGCACACTTTCGCGCCGGTCGTGACCCATTTGATTTTCATCAGTGAAGTTATCTACCGCGAAGCGGTTATCAACCTCGAGCCCGACGTTGCCGGAGGCTACGTCGGGGACGACCTATATACGGAAAACGCAACCCTGACAGGGTTGCGGCTTGTGATTGCGCCTTTCCAGCGTAGCCGCTGCGCGGCAACGCTGGGCTGAATGACGAAAACCGCTTCGCGGTTATAAAGTCCGGCCCTTCAATTCAAATTACGTCACTATCCTCGCCTCTTCGCGGTTTGGTTACGGCTAACAACAACGGACGAAGGCGCTATCGCTTCACCTTCGCGAACTCGTCATTCGGATTGAACTTCGGCATCGTGGGCAGGTCAGCCACACGGCGCACAATGGCCATCGCAAAATCCGCTTCCTGAATCATCGCTGCAAAATTCCAGTTGTCGCGAAATTCATCAGACGGCTGGTGGTAGTGGGCGCTGTTGTATTCCTTAAACTTCTTCTCGCCCCAGTCTTTCGGGTGCCCGACATAGTCGCTCCCTTCCTTCAAGCTGATCGACGGCACGCCGACTTTGGCGAACGGAAAATGATCCGAGCGATAGAACGATCCCTGCTCCGGCCGCGGATCAGGCGAGATGCGCAAGCCGCGCTCACGCGCAATCGCCTCCACGACAGCTTTAAGAGACGAACGCTCAGCGCCTAACGGCACAAAATCGTGCGTCGGGCCCAGAATGTTCATCGAATCGAGATTGATGTTTGCCGCCGTCTTGTTGATGGGAACCAGCGGATGGGCCGAGTACCATTCAGCGCCAATCAAGCCCTGCTCTTCCGCGGTGGTAATGAGAAACAAGATCGAGCGCCGCGGCTTTTCCGCGGCGGGCAAATGGCTAAATACGCGCGCGATTTCCAAAACCGAAGCGACGCCGGTGGCGTTGTCCAGTGCGCCGTTGTAAATCGTGTCGCCGGTCTTGTCCGGCGCGCCGACACCCAGATGGTCCCAGTGCGCTGTGATGACCACGTATTCGTCGCGCAACTTTGGATCGCGGCCCGGCAGAATCGCGGCGACGTTCGGAGCCTCAACGCGCTTGACCTCGCTGTTTAGATTTAATGAGGCGGTCAGACCCAGCTTCACGGGCTTGAACTCCCGCGATGCCGCCTGCTTTCGCAATTGATCGACGTTGAGCCCGGCGATCTCGAACATGCGATGCGCGGCCGCATCAGTCATCCATGATCTCACCGGCAGAAAAGGAGTCTTGTCGCTCGCAGTGCGCGCGATGTCGAAACGCCATGATTCGTTTGAAGTCCGCACGACGCTCCACGGATAGCCCGCCGAGCCATCCGTATGCAGGAGCAAAGCGCCGGCCGCGCCACGTCGTGCGGCCTCTTCATACTTGTAAGTCCATCGCCCGTAGTAGGTCAGCGTGCGGCCGCCAAACAAGTTCGGCTCTTCGCTGGTCGCCGGCGGATCGTTAACCAGCATTACGAGGATCTTACCGCGGTAATCTTCCGCCGATCCTTTGTAGTCATTCCATTTTTGTTCCGGCGCGTCGATCCCGTAACCCACAAAAACCATCTCGGCATTCAGGTTGACGTTTTCAGTCTGCGCGCCGGTGAAGGCGACAAAATCGTCGGCGAATTTGAAGCTGCCGGCTTGGGTGGCGCCGTTGATGCGCAGCTCAGTCTTTGGATCCGCCTTGACGCCAACCAGCGAAACCGGCTGCCAAAAACTTCCCTTCAGGCCCGCGCCTTTCAGACCCAGCAACTCGAACTCTTCGGCAGTGTAGAGGGCGGCGAGTTCGCCGCCTTTCGCGCCGGTGCCGCGGCCTTCGAGTCGATCGTCGGAGAGAAATTTGATGTGGGCGCGCAGCGCGTTCTCGCTGATAGATGAGCCCGTTGGCCGGGGCCTCTGCGCAAAAGCCACGATCGCCAGGGCGAAAATCGCCGGAATGAATATCATTTGCGTTGTTCTTTTGACCTTCATTTTTTTACCGCTACCAATCGGGCTCGTTATTGGGAGCACCGACAATCAGCCACTCAAAGTTGATCCCATAATCAGGGACATCGCTTCGGCCCGCGTCCGCGAATCCTTTCGGAAACCGCCGAGCACGGCTGAAGTTACTGTAATCGCGCCCGATTTTTTCACGCCCCGCAAAGTCATGCAGGTGTGCTCGGCTTCGATGACCACCATCACGCCGAGCGGCTTCAGTCGCTCGAAAAGCGTATTCGCGATTTCCGAAGTAAGACGTTCCTGAAGTTGCAGACGCCGCGCGAACGTTTCTGCCAGCCGCGCCAGTTTAGAGACGCCGAGAATGTTGCCGTTCCTGGGGATGTAGGCAATGTGGCACTTTCCCACGAACGGGGCCAGGTGATGTTCGCACAACGAAGCAATCGAGATGTCTTTGACGATCACCATCTCGTCGTGTTTGTTGCCCGACAAAGGCACCACGTGCTCGTTGGGATCTTCACGCATGCCGGTCGTCAACTCCGCGTACATCTCGGCCACGCGCTTCGGCGTATCGCGCAACCCCTCACGGTTTGGATCTTCACCCACACCTTCCAGGATAAGTCGCACGCCGCGCGCGATTCGATCCAGGTCCGGCTCGGTCGGCACCCGGGGTTTCGGACGTCTAGATTTGATGTTGGCGACCTTGGTGCTCATCACTTAACCAATAACCTCGCAGGCTCAACCGGCGATTAGCGTTGCCGGTTCGCGTAAGCTTTCTGTGCTGCTTCCTGAACTTCACGCAAGGCCACGCCCTTATACACGGCCGCAGCACGGCACTGTTCGAATTCGGGCATGGCTTTTAACTCGCCATTGGCTTGAGCAACTTTAACATCGATTGGACCGAATTCGGTCTCGACCGTAACCATTTCGCGGGGCAGCGCGCGCCGGTTTACTTCATAACTGCGCGCGCCAATCGTTGTGGTTTCCGCAAACAATAGTTGGAGGAACTTTTCTCGATCCTGCGGCCGGCACAGAATCGACAGCAGTTGTCCGGGACGGTTCTTCTTCATTTGCGTCTGCGTAAAGTAGCAATCGAGGGCCCCCAACTCGAGCGCGCGATCCATCACGTGGCTGAAAAGCTGTGGCGACATGTCGTCGATGTTTGTCTCGATCATCAACAATCGTTCATCTGCGCTTACGCCGGCAGCTTCCGCTTCCCCGATTAACAAACGCAGCACATTGGGAAAGCCTTTCGGATTGCGCGTGCCGGCGCCGTAGCCGGCCGCTTCGATCTTCATTTCCGGGAGAGACTCGAAGCGATCGCAAACAGTGGTGATGATGGCGGCGCCGGTGGGCGTCACAAATTCGCCTTCAATATCGCCGGCGTAAATCGGTTTAGTCTTCAGCAACTCAGCCACGGCGGGCGGAGGAATGGGAAAGCGGCCGTGCGCCATTTCCGTCATGCCAAAGCCCACGCGCAAACCTGACGAAATGAATTGCTGAATCCCCAGCAAATCAAAACCAATCGCGGCGCCACAGACATCGATAATGGCGTCAAGCGCGCCCACTTCATGGAAATGAATTTTCTCGATTGGTTGATTGTGAACGTGCGCCTCTGCCTCAGCCAGACGCGAGAAGATTCGCGCCGCGCGGTCCTTGACCCGATCGTTTAGACGCGAATCGTAAATGATCTTGAGAATGTCTGCGAGATGCCGGTGGGCATGCTCGTGTTTCGTTTTCACGTTCGCGTAGGTCGAGCTGATTCCTGAACGATCGACGGTCTCGAACTCAATCTGCCAGCCATCGACACCGAGCAGTTGCAGTTCATCGACGAGCGCGCGCCGTTCGACGCCGGCGGCCACCAGTGCCCCCAGAATCATGTCGCCACTCGCGCCGGCGAAACAATCAAAGTAAAGAGTCTTCATTTTGTTGAGGTCGTCGAACTGAAATCATGGGCAGAATCTCGCCGGCCTTGCCCGGCAACACTTCGTTGCACATCGCTGAGAGCGGGGTCGGCTCAGGATTCACTTCGACAACGTAAGCTCCTGCCGCCCGGGCTATTTCCGGAATCGACGCGGCTGGATAGACCACCGCGGACGTGCCGACGACGAAACAGAGTTCGCATTCTTCTGCTTCGTGAGCCGCACGCTCGAAAGCGCCCGGCGGAAGCATCTCGCCGAACAAGACCACATCCGGCCGCATGTGCCCGCCGCAATCGATGCATACCGGCACGTCATGATCGATTCTTAATTCACGCAACTCATGACGGCTGCCGCACTCAAAGCAGCGCGCACGCCAAATGCTGCCGTGTAATTCGATTACGTCCCGAGAGCCCGCCGCCTGATGCAGTCCATCGATATTTTGGGTTACCAGGTTCAGATGTTTGAAACGATGCTGCCAGCCGGCGATCGTCTCGTGGGCAGCATTCGGCTTCAGCGAAGCCAGCAATCCGCGCCGGTAGTTGAACCATTCCCAAACCGCAGGCAGATCGCGTTGCAGCATGCCGGCGGACGAAATCACTTCGAAGGGCATTCCCTTCCACACCGCCGTGTTGCCGCCGCCGCGGAACGTTGGCACACCCGATTCCGCGGAGACGCCGGCCCCGGTCAGCACCAGAACTTTTTCGGCCCTGGTAAAGAGTTCGCCCAGTTTCGGCGAACCGATCGAGTGCGCAACTGTCTGCATTTTGAAACTGGATGGTAGCAAAGCCCGCGAACAACTCGCAATTTCGCGATTCGCGACCGATTCAATACAATAGCTGATTGCCTTAGTGGCACAGACTCGAGTCTGTGTCGGATCGAGATTCACAGACTGAAGTCTGTGCCACATTTCAACGTGAACCTAATCCAACTTCAAACAACTCTAAAACAGCAACTCCGCGCCGCGGCGCGCGAGCTCTTTGACATCGATCTTGAGCAACTTGCCACGGAAGTGCCGCCGCGTACCGAACTTGGCGATCTGGCGTTTCCGGTGGCGTTTGAACTAGCCAAGCAGATCAAACAAAAGTCAGGCGAGAAGCGGCCGCCGCGAGCCATTGCCGAAGCTCTCAAGTCAAAGCTCGAAACCATCGAGGAAGTCGGACGCGTAGAAGTAGCCGGAGCCGGCTATCTGAATGTCTTCTTCGATCGCGCCCGCCTGGTCCAGAAACTGTCAACGAAGACCAGCGAGAGCCTCGCGGATTCGGCGCCGAAGTCCACTCCGGTGCAGGGTCGCAAGCTCATGGTTGAGCACACCAGCATTAACCCGAACAAGGCGGCGCACATCGGTCACGTTCGCAACTCGGTAATCGGCGACACGTTTGTGCACATTCTGCAAAGCGCGGGCAATCGCGTCGAAGTGCAAAACTACATCGACAATACCGGCGTGCAAGTCGCCGATGTCGTCGTAGGGTTTATGCATATCGAAAACATGACGCTCGACGATATCAAGGCACTGGATCGTTCCCTGCCCGCGGGTCAATCTTTCGATTACTACTGTTGGGATTTATACACGCGCGTCGGTCTGTTTTATCGCGACGGCAGTGCTGAGGGTGAACAGAATCCGGCGAAGCTAAAGTTGCGTGCTGACATCCTCCACGCTATCGAAGTGGGCAACAATCCCACGGCGGAACTGGCCGATTACGTGGCGACCCGTAACGTCGAGCAGATTCTCGACACCATGGAGCGCCTTGGCATTCGCTATGATCTGCTGGCGCGCGAATCAGAGATTCTTCATCTGCATTTTTGGGAGCGCGCCTTTCAGTTGATGAAAGAGCGCGGCGCGATTCATTTCACGAGCGAAGGCCGCACCAAGGGCTGCTGGGTGATGCCGTTTGAATCCCACACCGGAACTGAAGAGCATGAATCCGATAAGATCATTGTTCGCTCGAACGGCACGGTTACTTACACCGGCAAGGACATCGCTTATCAACTCTGGAAGCTGGGACGGCTCGGGCTTGATTTCAACTACAAGCCGTTCCGCTCTTATCCGGATGGGCATGCGACCTGGGTAACCACCACCGAGCCGAATGCTGAGACTCAACCCGAAGTGCCGAGGCCGGATTTTGGTGGCGGCGTCATCGTCTACAACGTGATCGATTCGCGGCAGTCTTATCCGCAGGAGATCGTCCGCAAGGGCGTGGCGGCCATCGTTCCCGAACTCGGTGAAGAAGCCAGCGTTCATCTCTCGTACGAAATGGTCGCGCTGTCGCCGGCTGCATGCGAAGAACTCGGCATCAAACTCTCAGACGAAGATCGGAAGCGGCCATACATCGAAATGAGCGGCCGCAAAGGCCTGGGCGTCAAGGCTGATGACTTGATCAACCGGCTGGAAGCGGATGCGCTGGCTGAGGTGATTTCACGTCATCCAGATCTGGCGGAGAACGATCAGCGCGAGACGGCGCATGCAATTGCGGTCGGCGCGCTGCGCTATTTCCTGCTCAAGTTCACCCGCAATTCCGTCATTGCCTTTGACTTCAAAGAGGCGCTGTCATTCGAAGGCGAGACCGGGCCCTATTGCCAGTACGCGGCGGTGCGCGCCAACTCAATTTTTCGCAAACTTGAAGCGGGCGACGGCGCAAGTGTCAGTACCGGGAACGGCTTTCTCCCTCTCCCTCTGGGAGAGGGTCGGGGTGAGGGTCCCGACATGAGTCGGGATAGCGGCCGGGTGGCGAGTAATGTCAGTACCGGGAGCGGTAGCGACCGGGTCGTAGCGAACCTGGTCAACGAAACGCTACTCGCGGCTGGGGTCGACAAGATTGGAGCAGTCCTGAGCGGCGAAGCCGGCGACGACATCTGGTCGCTCTTGATGGTTTCCGCACGTTTCGAAGAATCGAATCTCCAGGCTGCCAGCAGCGCTGAACCGGCCGTGCTCGCCAAGTACACGTTCAATCTTGCGAAGGGTTTTAATCTTTTCTATCACCGCCACCGGATCATCGCCGAAGAAGATGCGCTGCGACGGGCCGTGCTGATCTCTGTGGCCGATTACGCGCGGCGGCAATTGCGGACGGCGCTGGGAATTCTGGGAATCAGCGTGCCTGAGCGGATGTAATTATGGAACGGTCCTTTGCGGCACCTTGCGACTTCGCGACTTTGCGTGAAGACAATAGGAGGCTACCCTCACGCGAAGCCGCAAAGACGCAAAGTATCGCAAAGACAAGCAGGCAGATTTACGATTTTCGATTTACCCTTTACTATTGACCCGCCATGTTAATTGTCATGAAAGCCGACGCCACCGATGCGCAGGTCGCGCATGTGTGCGACGTCGTCAACGAACTGGGATTGAAACCACACGCGATGCCGGGCGCGACCCGCACGGCCATCGGCATTACGGGAAACCAGGGTGCAGTCGATCCGACTCGTTTCGAAAACCTGCCCGGCGTCAGTGAAGCCATTCGGGTCAGTAAACCTTACAAACTGATCACGCTCGACCTGCGGCCGGAAAAAACCATTGTCCGCGTGGGGGACGCCACGATTGGCGGAGATGAGTTAGCGATTATTGCCGGGCCGTGCGCGATTGAAAGTCATGCTCAGGCATTCGCGGTGGCGGAAGCTGTACGCCGAAGCGGCGCGCGATTCTTCCGGGGCGGCGCGTTCAAGCCGCGCACTTCACCCTATGCATTTCAGGGACTGGGTGAGGAGGGCCTGAAGATTCTCGCCGAGGTCCGCGAAACCTACGGATTGAAGATTGTTACCGAGGCGCTGGACGAAGCCAGCGTCGACCTGGTGGAAAAATATGGCGACATGATTCAGATCGGCGCACGCAACATGCAGAACTTCACTCTGCTGAAACGCGTGGGACGTTCCCGCCTACCGGTGCTGCTGAAGCGCGGGCTGTCGGCAACGCTGGACGAGTGGCTGCTCGCCGCCGAGTACGTGATGTCAGAAGGAAACTACAACGTCGTGTTGTGCGAACGCGGAGTCCGCACCTTCGCGCAGCACACGCAGAAACACTCTTGACCTGGCTTCGATTCCCGCGGTGCGGCGCATCTCGCATCTTCCGGTAATCGTCGATCCGTCGCATGGCACCGGGAAGAACTATATGGTGATTCCACTGGCGTGCGCCGGCGTCGCCGTGGGCGCCGACGGATTAATCGTCGAAGTGCACGATCAGCCGGAGAAGGCTTTATCTGATGGCGCGCAGGCGCTCACGCTTGACCAGTACGAGCAGTTGATTCAGGAAGTGAAACCAATCCACGAAGTTGTCGCGCCACAGCCCGTCTCTTAAACGTTCCGGCAGTAGCCTGACGGTGAGGGAGGGCTTAGTCGTCACCATCTCCTGAAAGAATCCTAACCAGCTGCGAGGCGAATGCCGAGCGCGCCATCACTTGATCGAAACCCGCCGCAACCGCCTGCTGCTGCAATTCCACTTGCACGTGAGAAAAGAACCCAAGCAGGCGAATGCTTGCCGTCTTCTCCTCAGCTTTCAAGGCTTGGGCCAGCTCGAATGGATTGATCCGCTGCGAATTGAGATCACAGATAATGAGCGCCGGCTGATCAGAGATGGCGCTAGCGAGCGCGGCTTCAGGTGAGCGCGGCACGCTGAGGGATACGCCAAGCTGCTCAGCCGTGCCACGAATCTTTGCGACAAAGAAAAGATCGTCAACGACGGCGATTATGTGTCTGGTCATAAATGTCAACAGCTTTGCCAAAAACTCCTCTCGGCATAAAGCTGACCCCAACTCTGTTACCGAACCGCGAGCGTTAGCGAGCGGGTTAAGGACTTACTCTCTTCAAGCCCTGATATTAGGCTCCCAAGCTCATCCTCTGACAACCCGAGTGCGTTTTTATCCCGCTCGCTGCGGTCGCGGTTCTGTAACGACGGGCACGGATCCTTGACTGACTTTTTGGGCAAAGCGGTCACAGGCGCATTCCCGGAATTCTCAAATGCATTATGGATGCTGCGTCAGTTTTCGTGTAAGTTCGTGGTTCATTGTTCGCGGTGATTAAAACCAACCGTAGACTAAACCAACATGGCCCCAGCGATCGATTTTTCAAACACACCGAATCAGGGCATTGAGTTTGGCAACCAACGTGCGACGGCCGAACAGCTCGAGCCGCGCGCGAAGTTGGTGCTCGCCTCTTACAACATTCGCTACGCTGTTGGCAGCCACCTTATTCCATCAGGCCTGGGGCGCAAGATTGGCTATAACTTTCCGCGCGCGCGGGCAGCAGCGATTACCCGCAACATTGAAAGAACCGCTCGGGCTTTCTCTGACAATGGACTCTTGCCGCCGCCCGACATCTTAGCATTGCAAGAGGCAGACAAAGAGACGGGCCGGGCCGGAGGTCAACACGTTGCGGCGCGCCTTGCGGAGTCGCTGGACCTTCCTTACGTGCACGTGGGCGCGGGCCTGCCGCGCGGAATCAAGCCGCAACAACGCGAATGGTGGCTGAACTTTGAAGAGCAGATTGCACTTCATGATTCCGGTGATACAGGGGTGGCGCTATTGAGTCGCCTGCCGCTTTCAGAGATCATCCGGATCGATTTGCCCTGGCATGATTGCCCCTGGCGGCCGCGGCTGGCGCTGGGAGCGACGGTCACAGCCGGCGGACAAGAGATTCGGCTGTTCAACGTGCACATCGATCCGCATGGGCCCCTGGACAACCAGCATCAGCAGACCGAAGCTGTTTTGCAGCAAGCCGACAAGAATGGCGGGCCGGTCGTGGTGCTTGGTGATTTCAACACGCTTTCGAAACGCAAAGCTGTCGAAATCAAGAAGCTAATGGAATCGCATGACTTTGTGACGCCATTTCCCGTTAATGTGGCTACCTGGCGCGGCGCCGGTTTGCGTTTTCACGCGGATTGGATTTTCGTGCGAGGCCTGCGACTCAATCGCTGGGGCGTGGCGCGGCCGTTGAGTGTTTCTGATCATTGGCCCATCTGGGCGGAGATAACATTGCCGATTGCCGATTGCTAATCGCCGATTTGAAGTTCACTTATACAGTTCTACACGAATATCAACGGTAGTAATGAGAGTGGTAGTTTTGCTGAGCGCCAATTGGCAATCGGAAATCGGAAATCGACAATGAAGATCACCAGTCGCGACAATTCCCTGCTCCGCCGGGCCCGTGCCGTCCGCGACGGCAAAATCGACGATCTAATCTTCGTCGAAGGCCTGCGATTGTGCGAAGAAGCGCTGCGATCCAATCTGAAGATTGAAGCCGTTATTTATTCCGACCAACTTGAAAAGAAAGCGCGAGCGTTAGAGCTGATTCGCGACCTGGAGAAAATAGCACTCAAGACAGCTTCAGTGAGCGAGAAATTGCTTGAGTCAATCTCCTACACCAAGACGCCTCAAGGAATCATCATTTTGGCCGCGAGGCCCGTAATGACGCCCGCGGAATTCGAGGCATGTCAATCAGGCACATTGTTGCTTGTCATACTGCATGGAATAAACAATCCGGTGAATGCCGGAGCAATCTTTCGTACGGCTGAGGCCGCGGGCGCGACGGGAATCATCACCACCGCCGGCACCTGCGATCCTCTCTCGCCAAAGGCGCTGCGTGGCGCGATGGGCTCCGCGTTTCGATTGCCGATTTGGATGAATGCGAATTTCGCGGACGCCGTGGCGTGGTGCCGAACGCGGGGCATTAAGACGATAGGCGCGGACGCCAAAGCTCAACAAAGGTACGCCGATGTCGATTGGCGCGCCCCCGCTGCGTTAGTCGTGGGTGCTGAGTCAGCCGGCCTTTCGGAGAGCGAACTTGCGAAGACCGATGCTGCCGTCAGAGTTCCCATGAAAGGCGAGACGGAAAGTTTGAACGTCGCAGTGGCTGCGGGAATCATTCTGTATGAAGCCCAACGGCAGCGGGCGATGGCCTAATCAGGCGCGGCCGCACCGAAGTTTTCGGCAATAGCTCTATTCGCTGGCATCCGTTTAAGTTAGAATGGGCGGTAGTACAACCTGGAGATGAATTAGCTTTGACGGGGCTTCGTATTCCGAGATATGTCTGACAAACAAGACCAACCCCCTAAATCACGACGCGACACGATCATGCCTGAGCGCATCATGCGGCGCGTGCTGGAAGGTGTCGGCGACGTTGTCGATCGCAAACTGGGCCGCACACCTGATGCGCCGGGCGGCCTCACCACGGACCAAATTATTCTGCGCATGAATCGCGCGATCGATGGGAGAGTCCGTGAAGAAAAGGGCAAGGGCCGGATCGCACCGCATCACCTGAAGCTGAAGATCGAATGGGGCACGCACTCAGAGACGCCGGCGGAAGTTACCAAGCGGCTGGAAACGGAAATCCTGGCGGCCGCCATCGATCACATTAACGACAACCGCTATCGCACGCTGGCGCCCGTGAAGATCGAGACCGAAGTGGACATCTTCACAAAAGGAATTTCTATCGAACCCACATTTGGCGAGTTTGAAGAAGACTTGCAGCGGCGCGACATTGAGCGGCAACTGGGAAAACCGATCAAGGCGCACGCGGAAAAAGCCGAGGTGCCGATAATCGGCCGCGTGACGCTGCCCGAGGGTTCAAGAGATGTCGAGTTGTTGTTGGTTGCCGGTGGCCGCCGGTTGAATGTGGGGCGCGGAACCGATAACGATCTCCATTTGAACCACGCCAGCGTTTCCAAGGTTCATGCGGCGTTGAAAATGGACGCCGGCCAGAATTTATTTGTCGCCGACACCGGCTCAACCAACGGTACTCATATTAACGGCATGCGCATCGCTTATGGCGAAGCGCGTCCGATCACGGAGGGCGACGTCGTAGCCTTTGGTGAAGTCGAGGTTCGTTTTCGCAGAGTCAATCCATGACATTGCTCGCACTGCTTCTTCAAACCGCCACGCCGAGCCCTGCATCTCCGCCAGAAAAGCTTCCGGCCTGGCTCACGCTCGTTTATTTGATCGGCGTCAGTCTGGTCGCGCTGCTCCTGCTGCTGTCGCTGCTGAGGGCCTGGTTTACTCGTAAACCCAAAGCGCCCACGGCGCCGGCCAACTTGCCAAAAGACCTGCGCAAACGCCTCGGCGCCACCACCACCAATCGAGGATTGCGCGCCTGGCGCTGGTTGTTTGTCGTGGTCGCCCTCTCGGTCTTCGGTTTTCATATCTATTGGGCTCGTTATGCAGCGGAGCGGAATCAGAAATTCCAGGAGTTAGGTTACAAGGATCTGCGCAATCGGCGTCTTTCTGAATCGACCTTGCGCGGATGGATTTACGACCGCAAGGGACGGCCGCTGGCCTACTACAAGAAGGACAGCAACGGCGAGATCCAACGCGAATACCCGCTCGATACCGCGCTGGCTCATCTCTTCGGAACCGATCGTGGCGAGCCGGGCCTCGAGCGCGCCTTGTTCGGAACCGAGAGCGGTGCGGTGCCGGAAGTTTGGCAAATCATCAAAGGGCAAACCGTCGAACAGAGGTTGAACAAGGATTACAAGCTCACCATCGACCTGGACCTTCAGCAAACGGTGGTGGATCAACTAAAAGGCAACCACGGCGCCGTGGTTGTCTTCAATCCGCAAACGGGTGAAGTGCTGGCGATGTACAGCAATCCTTCCTACAGCTTGAAGCAGGTACAAGACGAAACGGCGTGGATTCGGCTGGATAACGACCGGAAGGAACGGCCGCTGCTGAATCGCGCCACGAATGAATACTACGTGCCGGGATCAACGTTTAAGACGGTAATGATGTACGCAGCGTTTCGCAACGGCATGGAGAACACGCGCTTCACGACCAGCGGAGGCTTTACGCCGCCGGGCTGCGGACGAACGATCACCGACGACAACGGTGGGTGTGAAGCGTGCGGCAACATCGGCATCGATTCCGCTTATCAGCATTCCAGCAATATCTATTTTTCTTATCTGGGAACACAACTCGGCGGCGTGAAAATTCATGATACGGCCAAACTGCTCGGCATGGGCGCTTACGACAGCGTCAGCGGCGAGGGACAGGGACGGCGCGAACCCGAAATCTGGAATGCCAGCAGCAGTGCGATAAAGAACGCGATTGCACCGACCGAATCATGGCTCAAGGCCGGGCCGCACTCGACGCGCTGCGAATTAATGTACGAAGGTTATGGTCAGGGTTTGGCGTCACAGATGACTCCGTTTCAAATGGCCTTGATCATTTCTGCCGGGGCCAACCTGGAAGGCAAGCTGATGAAGCCAAAGATCGAGGCGGATCGACCGCCGGAAGTTTTCAGCCAGGTATTGACCATTCGAACAGGCTGCCCAGATCCGGCACATCATGAACATGGTTACGGAAGGCGGCACCGGGACAGGCGCGATGGCGCCGGTGCAGAGCGGCCGGAATCCGCAGTGGCGGCAAGACCGGAACCGCGCAGAAGGCGGTGCCCATCATTGATCCAAAAACGGGCGAGCCTAAAAAGAAGATCGTGATCGAGCGCGACTTCAAAGGCAAGATCATCGGACAACATGAAGAGACTCTTTTCTACGACAAGCTACGAAGCGACGCGTGGTATTTGAGTTTTGCGCCCCTTGAGAAACCCGTGATGGCGATGGCCGTGTTGCTTGAAGGACCCGGCCCGGGAATCAGTTTTTATGGCGGCAAGAATGCAGCGCCAATCGCGGCCCAGTTGATTTTGAAAGCTAAGGCGCTAGGGTATTTCGGTGGCCCGACTCAGCAGGCCCAGCCAACGTCGCAGCAGCCGGGAAAGCGACGCCGAAATAGATAGTTCTGGAGTTCCGCCTTCAGGCGGAGTTCGGAGTTCCGCCTTTAGGCGGCGGAACGAACAAACATGAGGTCATAGATTGCGTAATCGTCTCTCATCACATCTGCTGATCCTGCTTCGCTCTGGTGGGCATTGAGATCGTCGGCTACTATGGCATTCATCGCGCCGCGACCATTCGTGGTTACGACACGTCCGTAATCGGAGCTGCTCGCGATTTATTGCTCTATCTTCCGATCATTGTGATGGCGATCTGGGTTTCGGCAGCCAAGAAATTCAAAGGCAATTGGGTGCTGTTCACGTCGGCGATTCTGCTTTTCTCAATCGGCATGTTGATCCAGTATCGCCTGTACAGCGATCCTGAATACAACGCCAGGAACAAGTCCGCGGCGCGCGAGGAAAAGACCGACACGCTGCGGATGCGTTACATCAACCAGAACTACGACGCTACCAAGCGTCAGATGATGGGGCTGCCGCCAACTCCGCCGCCGGCGGATCAGGAAGCGCCGGTAAGGGAATCGGACTACACGTCTCGGCAACGCGATCACTTCGAGTTACACGTGGATTCCCATCTTTTCACTCGTTGCCTTTGCGCTGGCTTTCTCGTTCTGCGTAAACGATCGATTCCTCGTCATGGATCCAGCGGAACAGTTTCATCGTGGTTTTGCTGACGTTGATTCCACTGGGTATTGCCATCGTTTACTCGAGCGCCGGCAAAGCGGTCGGAAACACGACGCCGTGGGAGCCTGCGAAAGTCCCCTTCCTGCTCGGGTTTCGCCGGAATTCTGACGGCCCGTTACAAGGACCTGGCGCGCACCTATTGGGGCATTCCCCGCGCGCGTGACATCGTCCCACTGGTCGTCATGGCGCTAATTCCGTTCATCCCGTTTTTTGCGCTCAAGGATTTCGGGCAGATGCTGATTTTCAGCGGCGCCTATGCCACGCTTTATCTCGTGGCTGTGCGGCGCTGGCCGCAGCTTCTGCTGTTCGTGGGATCGGTGCTGCTGGTCATTTCCGATTCTGGTCATTGGCGCGCTGCCGCGCGACGTTCAGGAAAAGTTTCCGCTGATCCCGACCATCGCGCGCCCCGTCCAACATGCTCTGCCGGCCCGCATTCAGCAGCGGTTTCATCTATGGCTGGACGGGTTTGACCCGCCTTCGCCGGAAGTATCCTGGTGGAAGAAGGAATTTGACGAGGCGCTGGCCAAGGATCCGCGGCTCAAAGAACTGGCCGAACGAAAGCGAGGCCATGAAGCGGAGCGTTAACACGGACGTCTGGTTTGATAAGCTCGCTTTTCAACCGGCCCAGGCCATCTTTGGAATTGCTTCGGGAAAGACGACCGGACGCGGACTGGGGTTGGGCTTTCCGGAGGTCATTCCGATTGCCGACTCGGACTACGTCTACGCCGCGATCGCCGAAGAGATGGGCCTGCTGGGTGGCGCGCTGGTCGTGCTGGCCGTCATTATTTTTGTGATCGCAGGAATTCGCACTTCAATCGAAGCGCGTGATATGTTTACCAAGTTATGCGCCGCCGGCTTAACGGCTTTTGTGGGTATTCAGGCATTGGTAAACATGGGAGGAATTATGCGCGCTTTGCCGATGACCGGAATCACTTTGCCGTTTGTGAGCCATGGCGGTTTCAGCTTGATCACCAGCTTTGCGATGCTGGGAATGCTCATGGCTTTTTCACATCGTAACGCACAAGACGCGCGCGCGGTTGCGAAGCTTGAGCCGCGAGCCAGAAAGCTCGATCCCTTGGAGGCAGTCGAATGAGTGCTCCATCACCGGCAAACCAAATCAATGTTGCTTCAGATATCGGATCGCGGCCTGAGCGAAAAGCGGCCGCTAAATGAAGATTCAGTTCTCGCCGACGGTGATCGCGGCATCTTTGTCGTGGCCGACGGCGTCGGTGGCGCTGACGCCGGGCGAAATCGCTTCGCAAACCGCAGTCGATGTGCTCAACGATGCCTTCCGTGAAAAAGTCACGGACGGCGAAGACGTTGAAGATCGCATGGAGCTGGCCATCCAGCGCGCCAACAGTTCTATTCATCAAATGGCGGCTGAGAATCCGCGCTTCTCAATGATGGCGACGACGGTCGTGGCGCTTCATCTCGACGGCAACCGGGCGACCATTGGACATGTCGGCGATTCGCGGCTCTATCGGCTCACTCCCGACGGCCAGCTGCATCGCGAAACCGAGGATCATTCGATCGTCGAAGAAGAAGTCCGCGCCGGCCGGATGACACCGGAGCAGGCGGCCAATCATCCCAGCAAGAACGTGATCAGCCGTGCCCTCGGCGCCGAAGATTCGGTCGAAGCCGACATGAAGACCATTGAGGTCGGAAGATGGCAGCGCCTTTCTGCTGTGCACTGACGGCATCACGCGGCACATTCCCGACAACGAACTGCGCGATCTGTTGACGAGCGGCCAGAGCCCGCAGCAATATGTGCGAAGAGATGAAGCGACGCTGCTATCAGCGCGGCGCTGAAGACAATCTTACGGCGGTCATTGTTCAGGTAGGGACACCCAAGTTTGAAGCCGCCACCATGGACCATGAGCGCACCGCTCGTTCGATGCCCGGGAAGCGCCGACTGAGATCCCACCGCCACCCGCTTCGGCTCCCGAATCCGGAGTTCGCTTAACTCCGGCGTCGCGGATCGCTTTTCCCGGCCCCGCCGAAGCCGCGGTCGAAGAGGCGGCCGCAGTCGCCGCTACTGAACAATCTGGGCGCGGCCGGGGAGTATTCCGTTTCTTTGTCTTCCTGCTTTTCGTCGCCATCGGCGCGGCCGCTTTTACGGCGGCATGGTCTATCAACGGCAGAAACATTTCACCGCCAGTGCTCCGGTTACCCAGCCGAGTCCCACGCCTGCCGCCGAGTCAGCTTTTGCTTCGCGTCGAGCCGGCGTCGATGCAGATCGCAGCAAGTGGCTCAACGAGAGTCTGCCCGGCGCAGTTGACCGCCCAGGGCATTTCCAAACCGACTGATTCAAAGGATCCCGAGTTCCTCTATCTCTATGGCCGCGCTCTAATGCTCACCGGAAATCAACGCGACGCGATGCAGGCATTCGAACACGCGCTCCAAAATATTCGTTCTGACAGTAAGGCGAGTTTGCCGCTGGATGCGGAAATCAAGCTATCGCGCGCCGCGGCCGCCCTGAAGGTGAATAAAGAGTTGCCCACAACGCAATTGCAGCGCGTCGATGGCTGAAGAAAAGGCCCTTGCGCGCTCTCGATGAAACACTCGGCACTGAAGAACCGCCTCCCCGCCGAAGTAACTCACGCTCGATGACCGAACTAAAACTTCTTCAGTGCAGGCTCGACGGTCGTTACGACATCGAAGACTGTCTCGGTCGCGGCAGTTACGCCGAAATTTACATGGCGCGCGATCTGGCGGCGACGGACGAAGAGTTTCGCAAAGTCGTCATCAAAGCACTGAACGTCCTGCTTCAGGGTTATCAGGATCCCGATCTCGAACGCACGCTTATTCAGAATTTTCAGAATGAAGCGATCGCGCTCGATCGCGTCCGTCATCCCAACATCATCAGCCGCCTCGGCCACGGCACTGCGATCGATCTCAACGGCACTGCCTTTCATTACCTCGTGCTCGAATATCTGGGCGGCGGCGATCTGGCAAAACTCTGTCGCACAGAGGCGCTCAGTCTCGAGCGGGCAGCTGTTTTACTTGCAGCAGGTCTGCGCCGGGCTGGCGCACGCGCATGAGTGCGGCGTGATTCATCGCGACATCAAGCCACAGAATCTTTTGCTCACGGCGGATCGCGAAACGGTGAAGATTGCCGACTTTGGCGTGGCGCGCTTGGAAGCCGCCGAAGGCGCCATCACGCGCGTCGGCACAAACATCTATGCTGCCCCCGGAACACAGTCCTTTGGTGCAGACCGCCCAGCTCGATACCAGCGCGCTGCAGCTCGGCACAATCTGACGCCGGCAGCGGATATCTATTCACTGGCCAAAACCGCGTACACGTTGATCTGCGGCGTCTCGCCGCGGGCTTTTGCGCATCAGCCGATTACCGAATTGCCGCCGTCGATTGCTTCACGGTCCTGGGCCGATTCATTCCTGCGCGTCCTGGACGAACGCGACCCGCAGACGCGTCCGAGCGATCGGTATCAAACCGTCCAGGATTTTTGGGATGATCTGAATGATGTCATGATGCCGGTCACTCAACCTTTGGTAGGCGCGCCCGTTCCCCGTCGCATCAGCGCCGAACTAAATGTGGAGGCGGACGTGCTAACTCTCGCCGCGCCACCGCGGCCGCGGTTTGAAACTTCGCGGGAGTTAAAGCGTTATGATGCGTCAACCAATGGCAGCTCCGCGTCCGAAGATTGTGGTGCCGATCGCCGGCGCGGCGAGTGTCAGGCCTGGCCCAGGAATTGTTTAACGCTGCAATCCGGCCGGGTTAACGTGCCCAGTCGATCGGAGTGACCGGGCAGGCCGTTCGGCGGCGGCCAGTCGTAGTCGCGAAATCTCGCAAGCGCGGCCGCGACTTCGTAGTTGGGCTGGTTCTTGTGTTATGTTTCGCTGGTTTGCTGGCAGCTACGGGTGCTTATGTTCGGTCCTGGATCAAGCAGCGCACTAGTCAGACAGCAGTACCACCATCACGACCGATGTTGGACGCCAGGCAGTAACGACCACCGATGTAAATTTGCGCGCCGGTCCTAATTCACGTACGGACGATCAGTTGGTTTGGCGGAATCAGGTTCGCGCGTGCAGGTCTTGAGCATCAGCAGCAATAGCAACTGGTGCGAAGTTCAGGTGCTGCAGCATGCGCGACCGAAGGACGATCCGGGCTCAGCCGATCGCGGCTGGGTCAATCGTACGTTTCTGAAGCTCGATTGAATTCGTCAGTTGTCATTAGTCCGTAGTCCGTTATAGCTTGCAACTGACGAATGACAACTGACAACTGACTATTGACTACTGACAACTGCTTAAAATGGGCCTAATTGAATCAATTCGACGTTGGATCGACGGTGAGACCACCGACGACGTCCTGGAAGAAGCTGAAGAGCACGCAAGACCTCGCCGCGTGTGGGAAGAATTTCTGGTAAAGATCGCGCGCGAAGTCGAAGCCTGCATGCAGCGCGAGATGTTCACGCCGCCGGGCGGGCCGACTTACATTCCCCGCGAGTACATCGTCTATCTCAGCAATGATGACGACAAAGACTGGCAGGGCGACAAACGGCGCGGTCTGGAGCAGGGACTGTTTCACGTCCTGTCGGAACGCGCGCGTGAACTCGCCGGCTCAGTTCAGTTGCAGGCGAAATCCTTTGCCATTGAATTGCGCGTAGACGGAACGCTGAACAAAGGCGAGTTCCGGGTGCAGCCCGTTTGGGACGAAACGGAAGCGGGCCACACGATGGTGACGGTGCGCCCCGCATCGACGACCACTGCTCCACCGCCCACCACCGAAGGAGGAGCCGGTGACGAAGAAACGGCCGCCAACTTCAGCGAAGGTGAAATCACGGTCGTGCGTCCGCGGGTCGTCGAACTTTATTCGATTGAGATTTGGCGTGAAGGCGTGCGGCAGTCGGTAGTCAAGATCACCAAGCCAGAGATTACGATTGGGCGCGGCTCGCGCACAGTCTCAGTGGACCTGCCGCTCAAGGGCGATGCGGAAATCAGCCGCGTTCACGCCATGCTCATGTTCGACGATCAGGGCCGTTACTGGCTGACGTCCAAAGGCCGTAATCCCACGCTGATCTCAGGCCGCGAGATCCCGCGCGAGCAACGAACCATGATCCAACCCGACGATAAGATTGGGATTTGCAGCTTTACCCTGCGAATTCAGCCGAAGTAGAGCTCGGGCTAATAGATTTCCCAACACGCGGCCGTTTCGTCTTCCGCAAATGCTGCTATTGCCTCCGCATGATCGCGCAGTCGCCGCTCGATCGCGTTCGTGGGTTGATTGCCGCATCGCAGCCAAATGACTTTCGGCGGCGGACCAAAGAGCGTCGCCATATCTGCAAAATCTACGTCCTGCGAAACAAGAATGAAATCGTTTCCTTTCGCGTATTCCCAAACGACTCGATCCTCGGCTGTTTCCATACCAAGCAAACGAATTTGATTTGATTCAGGAAAGATGTCGTCTAGTAGTCGACAGAGTTTGAAGCTCAGGTTCTGATCGAACAGAAGCTTCATGTGGTCGTAGTCACGAGCCGACGTTCACGGTCCGCCGCATAAGCGAGGCACGCCCGGATGTCATCCTCTGTGAGCTCGGGATAGTCGCTGAGGATTTCCCGGTGAGACATGCCCGAAGCGAGCCAACCGAGCACGTCCGCAACGGAAATACGCATTCCCCGAATGGTGGGTCGCCCTCCGCGCTTACCGGGCTGAATGCTGATGATGTTTTGGTAGTCCACGATGCGCCTACTCTACCACAGCCTCAAGGCATTAGCAGGACTCTGACTCATAAGTCACTATATGCAGAAATAGCCAGTCCAAGTCCCGCATTGTTATCGACAACCTCGAGCGGGATTATGTTCGTGCGGCTCTTCTGCAAAAGGCTAGTTGCCGATTTAGTTGAGAATCCTTCAGCCTTCGATTAAGCGAGCAATTCAGTGGCTACTCGTACCAGCTGCCATCGCGCTCCCATCAAACTCTGAGAGCATCTGATTGAGCAGGGGTGTGACGAGTTCGACGTGATCATAATTACGGTTGAGCAGGTTTAGCAGACGACGCTCTCCTTCGCCTTCGATCTCTTTCAAAAAGGCGCGGCAGAAAGCACACATGACTGCCGGATCGAACTGCGATCCGGTGTTGGCGCGAAAGTCTTCCAAAACATCTGCGAGTGCGAGCTTCTTGCGATACGGCCGATCGGTCGTCATCGCGTCGAACGAATCGGCCAGAGTGACAATCTTCGCGCCCGGCGGAATTTGATCGCCTTTCAAGCCGTCGGGATAGCCGTTGCCGTCCATGCGTTCGTGATGATAACGGGCCATCAAAGGAATCTCGGCGTACGGATGATTGATGCGCGCGAGAATTTCATAACCCGCCGACGGATGGCGGCTCATCTCCTTTGAATCTTTGGCGCTAAACCGATCAGGCGAGTTGATCACAGAGAGATCGACAATCAGCTTGCCGATGTCGTGCAAGTATCCGGCAATCGTAATTCCCTCGACCTCGTCATCGTTCCACCCCATTTCGCGGGCGATAACTTCGCTGTACTTGCCAACCCGCACCGAATGGCCCTGCGTGTATCGATCCTTAATGTCGATGGCCGCAGCGAACGCATGTACGGTCTCTCTGTAAATCTTGCGCAGCCCATCGTAAAGCTGGCGGTTCTCTTCCGCTTTGCGTTTCACTTCGGCCAGCAGGTGATGGCTGTTGATGCCCACCGCAATGTGACGCGTTAACGCGCCGAGTATTTCAAGATCCTCTTCGGTGAACTTTTCACCACTCGCTTTTTCGCCGAGCAACACCGCCCCGATCAAACGATCGTGCACAACCAAAGGCAGGAGAAGCTGGATCTCGGCCGGCGCGAATAGCTTTGGATGTTCCTCCATGAAGCGATTCGCTTCCGCAGTCGCCTCAGCCAGCGTTAGGGATGACCCAAGACTCGCAACTCTGCGCGCGTCATCGCGAGCGAAAACTATTTTGGTGTCCGGGGCTTGCTCGAGTCCGCGCGCGGAAATAATACGCAGCGTGTCGGACTGTCGATCATGTTGGGCGACTGCGCCGCGGCGGATGGCGATCGAGCCGAGCAGCAAGTGAAAAGACGACCGCAGCATCTCTTCAAAGTCGGCCGTATTGGCGATCTCCTGCCCCAGGTCCGCCAGGGCGGCAAAAGTGTGAAGTAATCTTTGGTTGCTCAAATCCATTGGTGCTACTTTAAGCTGCTCTGCGTCTTCGCGCCTTTGCAAGACACGCCTATACCCACCGCCATTAGCTCTGGGACCCGCTTGCTACCGCCAGCGGTTCTGTATCCGGTCCGATCCATGACAGTGCTTCAGTTTCATCTTTTGCGATCTGGACGTGACGCGTCAGCCCCAGCATCTCGAACAAATCTGCCGTGTGATTATTTACGTCTGAGAAGATCAGGCGGGCCGTGGTTTGTTCAGCGGCGTCGATGAGTCCTACCAGAATTGATACGCCAATGCTGTTAACCAGTTCGGTGTCACGAAAATTGATAATCAAGACGCGGCGACCGGAATCGAGCTGCCGGCGGCATTCGCGCTCAATTCGTTCACCGCTCAATTTGTTGAGGTAATCGCTGGCGTAGATTATTGCTGCGTCGCCAACACAACGCGCCTGCACACTAATCTCCCGAGTTGAATCTGCCATGCTTCAGTAAGCCCCCCCTCTTACTGATTTGTTCGGAGTTCCGCGTTTACGCGGCGGCCGCCTAAAGGCGGTACTCCAAACTCACCTTACGTACTTCGTCATCTTCAACTGCGTGCCATCGTCCACGCGCTCGAACTCGACCTCATCCATCAAACTCCTAATCAGTTTCAGGCCCCAACCACGCCGGGTCTTGCCTCCTTCGACTTGATCAGTCGGGTTCTGTCCGTTCTGACCGGACGCTGGCGCGGGTAAAACCCCACGGCTCGCAACAGTAACGACCAATTTATCATCTTCTATCATGAAACGCTGATAAATCTTTCGATCCGGGCTGAGGCTGTGCTCAGCGGCGTTGATACAAGCTTCGACCAAAGCGGTCTTGATCTGATTGATCGCTTCCGGAGTAAAGTTGATGCGGCGTGCTATCTGCTCGACGGCTTGGGCCGCAACCAGTTCCGCATCATCTTCCATCGGGATGACCATCTCGTATTCGTTGGCTTTGGCCGTATCGATCTCGCGCGTTTCGGATCCGAGGCGGGCCGTGAGCAATTCAAATTGTTGCCGGCTCGAGCTGAAAGCGCCTCGCTCGTTGAGCAGCTCGCAAGCGCGATCAGAAAAACCTTCGGGCGCGATCAGCCAGATGCGAGTTTTTTCAACGCCCAACTCTCGAGTCCAGGTTTCCAGATTCTCATACCACTCCTGGGTCAGTTCCCGGCTCGCTTCAAGTTTCGAGCTGATCTCGGCCGCCACCCAGACGACTTCGTTTTCATCAGTGTATTCCGCTGCTTCGAACGCATACGCGACGGCGCAGCGCTCCTCATCGCACATCGGCGTCTTCAGGTAACTCGCGGCTGAAGCTGTATAAACTACCTGCGGCAGGCGCATAAGATCCGATTCCGCCTCGAGTCCCGCATCGATCACGTCCGCCTCCTCACCCTTGTAAGACATCGCAAATCGATCGTAGTGGAGCAGCGAAGCCGGCACGTGCTGGCAGTTGAAACGCGCCAGTAGATCATCCAGGCCCAGGGCGCTCTCGCGGCGGTATTTTCGCGCCATTGTCTGCGGAGCGCGCTTCAGCGTGTCGAGCAACGTGGTCGCGACAACTTTGGCGCGCGGCTCGGTCGCGACTTCAAGGCGATACTCAGCGCGCAGATAATCCATCCACGGCTGTGATTCACTGTTCACTTCGATAAATGCGCCGGTGGAATTGACCAGCTCAAACGCATGAAGGGCCTCGACAATTCGTTCAAATTCCGCCGGCGCCCCGCCGAGCCGCTTCTTCCAGGCCCAGAGCGAGGACTTGTGCGTTTCGCTGTTCGCTGATTCATAAAGTATGCGCAGCAGCGTTCGCCTGGTTTGAAAAGTCGGTGCCAGCGTCAGCAGAAGGAGATCGAAATAATGTTTGATGTGACCACCTAAAAGGTCGTCAACATAGAGCCTTTGGCAATCAAGAAAGCTGGTGAGCTGCGTCCCCTTCTCGTGCGCTGCCTGCATAAACTTTTTGATGAACAACGGGCGGCCGTTCAACTGTTGCACGATTAGATCGCGCGTCGGCCCGCTCGTTTGCACCGCATAGCGCCGGCCAAAGACCTCAACCAGGCGCTGTCCGGCAGGATCGTCAAGCGGCTCAAGATGAATGAAGTCGGTTGCGGCCCCGGCGGGACCTTCTGCTTGACGGACCAGGTTGGCTGCCTGCCGTCGTAAAGCCGCGAGGGCAAAGGGACCGACGGATTTGCTGACCGCCGCCACCAGTTCATGACAGAGCGCCATCTCTTCACGAAATGGCCGCACCGCGAGACAGTCGATCAGCGGATAGATTGGGCGGCCTTCAGTCGCCAGCCGGTGCAGTACACTGAAACAAAAAGTCGGAAATTCACGCTCGCTGGTTTGCGCGCGCTCAAACGACTCCACCAAGGTATTGACGAGCTCGTAATCGCTGGGCAGGGCCAGCTCAAGCAAATCGTGAAACGTAAGCGGCGCTTCGCACAACGAAGGTTCGACGCGGCGGTAGGCGATGTATTGCTGAAGAGTGGTTTGAAAGAAACGACGCGCCGTGCCCATGGCCGTCACGTCGTTAATTGAAAAGGCAAAGTGGACCGGCGCCGGATCGCGACGCCGCATGAACAATTGATCGTAAGCCTGTCGCAGCAGCTCGCCAGCGCCGGCTCCGGGCGCAGCCTGAATCACCAAAGCACCCGCATCGCGAAGCGGCACGGCGCGCTGCACTACTTCGCGCAGCTCGGCATCGCGGCCAACAAATTCATCGCGACTTACGGTTGCAAGGATGGGGCGCAGGCTCATCGAACTAAGTAGTTATGTCGGTTGCGGTCTGGCGCACGTTGCTCGGCCCGCCATGATAGGCATAAGCGCGATTCTTGCCGTGACCCTTCGCATGATACAGAGCGCGATCCGCGGCGCGCACAATCGCTTCGGCGGAATCCAGCGACGGCGCCAAGGTCGACAGCCCGATGCTTACCGTGACGCCGCCCAGCGGTTGGGTCACGCCGTGCGGAAAGCGCGTGTTCATGATCTTCCGCCGAATACGATCGGCAATTACTCCGGCTTCTTCGAGCGTTGTTTGCGGCAGCAGGATCGAAAACTCTTCACCGCCGTAACGTGATGCCACGTCGACTTTCCGCAGCGCCGCGCGCAGGCACTGGGCCGTGATCTCCAGGGCCCGGTCGCCGGCCTGATGCCCATTGCTGTCGTTGTAAAGCTTGAAATCATCGATATCGATCATCATAAAGCTGAGCGGATAATCATAGCGCTTTGAACGGCTGAGTTCTTCCGCCAGCCGCGCCTCGAGATAGCGCCGGTTATGAAGCCCCGTCAGCGGATCTGTGATCGACATCAGTTGAAACTGGTTCGCGCGCTCCTGCCAGGCCGCCCGCTCCATCGCCAGCGCGATTTGGGGCGCGACGAGATCGATGACGCTCAGGTCGTGCAAGTCATAGCTGCCCCCGCCAATTTTGTCAGCGAGATTCAGCACGCCGAAGCGGCGGCTGCCAATCGTGATTGGATAGCTTATGAAAGATTGTGTTTTGTAATTTCGCTCCGGACGACTCGTCTGTCCGAGTTCGGCGACGGTCGCTACGAGCGGCCGGTTTTCGCGTAAGACCGTGCCGGCAATTCCCTCACCCACCGTTATCGGCGCCACTTCAGCTACCGGCGAAGGTATGCCGCGCGCCGCCATCATAGTTAGTTGATTTGCCGCCTCATCAAACAGAAGGAGCGAACCGCGTTCAGCCTGAAGCAGGTCGGCCGATCGGGAGACGATTGATTGGTACGTCTGGGCCGGGTCTGTGGCATCTATCTGTTCGGCAAACTTGCGGATCGACTCTACCAGGCTGCTCTGATCGCGTCCCATCGCCGTGAAATTATCTTCGACGAGTTCCTCTCGCACTTCTGGTTCTGTTTCTCGGGTTGGTTCGGTCTGCGCCGCCGGCTCAACGGGTGCCACCGCGCGCGATTGCGCTCGATACTTGCGCGCCGCATTGCCAACGCGGATCGCGGCATGGTCGAGGCCAGCTTCGTCGGAAAAAATCACGTTCTGAAAAATCTCTTCGGAAAATAACTGCTGAAGATCTCCTGACCGAAATCGTTCTACCAACTCCCGGTAATCGGTCCCGTGAACAAACGCCCGGCCGCCGATCAGCGCCAGATTGCGGCCATCTTCCAGATCTACCGGCATAGCGAAACAATGCAAACCGGCGTGGCAACGATAATGCGCGATCTCGTTCGCCGCGAGCGCCCGCGCGTGCGCCTCGCCGCAGTAGGGATTACACAGCTTCACATGCTGTTCCGACGATTGAAGCGCATTACAGATCGAGTTGTTATTGCTGATCCTTAAAGCCGGCGGCTGCGGCCCCTCAACCAGCAGCAAAGAAATTCCCGCCGAGTCGGCAATCTCATCTTGCTGAGCAGGCCAACCCACAGGAGTACGTTCCGGCACTTCCTGCTGAATCAAGGCCGACTCGTTCTCTGCCGGCGTCTTACCTTTTGACTGTTTCATCAACAAACACTTTTGGTCTCGCCGGAGTAAAGGTGCGGAAGCATCCAGGTCCAACCTGGTTTTACATCGGCGCGCACTCACCCCTTAGCGGCCTGCGCAGACGCCTTTCAATTCAATTCACATCCTCCGTAAACGACTAATAGGCTGAGGTTTTCACCCGCCGAGCCCGTGGGTTCCGGCCCTCAGACCGGGCGCTTCGCCGGGCGGAACGCGCTCAATGTCAGGAGCTTCAGGACTGATGCGAATGCAGGCGGCGAAATGTTTGGGCTTGATCTCGACAAGCTTTGGTTCGACCTCTCGGCAAGCGGAGATCGCATAAGGACACCGGGTATGGAAACGACAGCCGGGCGGCGGATTAATCGGCGACGGCACGTCACCTTCAAGGACGATGCGACGCCGCGCCAATTCGATTTTCGGATCCGCAACGGGTACCGCCGAAATCAACGCTTTTGTGTAAGGCATCAAAGGATTAGCGTAAAGTGCTTTCGCTTCCGCCAGCTCAACAATTTTTCCTAAATACATAACGGCGATCCGATCCGAAAGGTAGCGAACCGCGCGTAGGTCATGTGAAATGAACAGATAGGTGAGCTGCTTCTGCTCGCGGAGCCGGCGCAGCAAATTAATGATTTGTGCCTGGATCGAGACATCGAGTGACGAGATTGGTTCGTCCGCGACGATGAATTCGGGGTCGACTGCAAGCGCCCGCGCGATGCCAATGCGCTGGCGTTGGCCGCCTGAGAATTCATGTGGATAGCGTTTGAGGAAGCGCGCACTTAGTCCCACCATCTCCATCAGTTCCGCGATGCGCTGCTTCCGGGCATCACCGCGGGCCAGTCGAAACGTTTCGATCGGTTCGCCGATGATTTGATTAACGGTCATGCGCGGATTAAGCGACGCGTAAGGATCCTGAAAAATCATTTGCAGATGGCGGCGCTGCGCTCGCATCTCGGCGGCAGACAACGTGGCCAAATCCCGATCGCGGTAGAGAATGCTGCCGGCGGTTGGTTCAGTCAGACGGAGGATGGCTCTACCCAAAGTTGTCTTGCCACAGCCGGATTCCCCTACCAGGCCCAGCGTCTCGCCTGACTGGATATCCAGGTTTACACCGTCAACGGCGCGCACAACCTGACTTGGCCCGCCGAACAGACGAGCGCCCCCTGCGGCAAAATGCACTTCGAGGTTCTTCACCGCTATCAATGTTTGGTCTCCATTCATGATGCTGACGCGGCGTAAACATCGTTTGCAAAATGGCAGAGCGAAAAATGATCAGCGGTCAACTGCACAAAGGGCGGGAACTCGTGCGTGCAAATCTCTTCAGCTCGTTCACACCGCGGTGCAAAGGGACAGCCCGCGGGCAAGCGTGCGAGGTCGGGCGGCTGACCCGGAATTTGATAGAGAGTCGCTTGCTCGCTGGTCGGATCCGGGACTGAACGCAGCAAACCGCGCGTGTAGGGATTGCCGGGCCTCTCGAAGAGTTCGCTGGTGGACGCCTGTTCAAAGACTTTGCCGGCGTACATCACAATCACGTGGTCAGTCATTCCGGCGACTACGCCGAGATCATGTGTGATGAGTATGACGCTGGCGCCTGTTTCACTTTTCAGCCGCTTTATTAGTTCGAGAATCTGGGCCTGGATCGTCACGTCGAGAGCGGTGGTCGGCTCATCAGCAATCAACAACTCGGGTCGGCATGACAGGGCCATCGCGATCATCACGCGCTGGCGCATTCCGCCAGAGAACTCGTGCGGGTAGCTGTCGACGCGTTCGCCGGCATCAGGAATCCCCACATGCTCGAGCATCTTGATCGCATGCGCGCGCGCTTCTTCTTTCGAGTGTCCAAGGTGAAGCTGGGTGACTTCCATCAGCTGCCGGGAGATTCGCATGAAGGGATTGAGCGACGTCATCGGATCCTGAAAGATCATGGCGATCTTTTTTCCGCGCAGGTCCCGCAGATCGCGCGTCGTCAGCTTCAGCACATCATGGTCGTGGAACAGGACTGTGCCGGAGACGACTTTGCCGGGAGGTTCGGGAATCAATCTCATCAACGAGAGATTAGCTACCGTCTTCCCGGAGCCTGACTCGCCGACGATGCCAAGTGTCTCGCCGCGTTTTACCTCAAAACTGATTCCGTCGACCGCCTTTACGGTGCCGTCCTCAGTTTCGAAGTAGACACGAAGGTCTTTGACGCTCAGCAGATTTCCGTTACCAGTGACCATCTTAGTTTCTCTCCGCGTAATCTCCCCGTTCCTCTCTGGTTTCGGCGGTGAATAAGCGCTTAGATACATTCACCACAGAGACGCCGAGGACGCAGAGTATGCGCAGAGAACTTCAAGTTAAAGGACTACGCACGTTGCTCGAACATGTTCACTCGCGCCGCATATGTGGATCCAATGCGTCGCGCAGTCCATCGCCGACAAAATTTAATGAGAAAAGCATTAGCGCCATCGTCACGCCTGGAAAGATCAGTTGCCAGGGATAGACGGCGAGATTTTGTGCGCCTTCGGCGGCGAGGCTGCCCCAGGAGACCCGCGGTGGCCGCACCCCTAATCCCAGAAACGAAAGGAAAGCTTCACTCAGCATTACCGTGGGAATCGTCAGCGTGGCATAGACAATTACGGGACCGAGCACGTTAGGAATCAGATGACGCCAAATAATCTTCGGCGTTGACACGCCGGTTGCGCGCGCGGCCAAAACAAATTCCTGGTTCCGAAGTGACAAGACTTGCCCGCGCACGATTCGCGCCATCGTTAACCAGGAGACGGCACCCAGAGCAAAGAACAACTGGGCGAGCTGGGCCGTCGGAGTTTTTGCCGGTAAGAGCGCGAGCAGAACGATCACAATGATCACGTAAGGCAGCGAGTAAAGCACATCGACAATCCGCATCATCAGATCGTCTATCCGGCCGCCGACGTAGCCGGCGATCGCGCCATAGAGGACGCCAATCACCAGCGAAACCAGCGTGGCAATCAGCGCCACCATCAGCGAGATCTGGCCGCCTGAGAGGACGCGTGCCAGGATGTCACGACCGGCAATGTCGGTGCCCATCGGATGCGCCCAGGAGAATCTTCCGCCCGGTCCGCGGAACGGTGGAAACGATCTCAAGAGTTCTGTGTCTTTGGGAATCGAATCATAGGTGTATCCCGCGGTGCGGGCGATAATCGTGGGACCAAGGAATGAAGCAATGGTAATTAGAGCCACCATGACCAGGCCGAAGACGGCCAACTTATTTTTCAACAAACGACGCCAGGCATCACGCCAGAGCGAACTGCCGGTGGCGACTTCCCCAGTCACGACCTCAGCCACATCTGTCTCGGCCACGGCGTACTCCGGGCCGATATGAAGCTCGGTCTCGCTTGGTTGCGGAGGATGATCCTTGTCGAAGTTATTCATAGTTTCGCAAACCAACGGCTCGCGTACATCAGTACCTGATTCGTGGATCTATGAAAGCATATGAAATATCGACCAGCAGATTGAAAACCAACACGGTGACCGCGATGAACGCAACAATGCCGATGATCAGCGGCTCGTCGCGATTAAAACAGGCATTGATGAAGTAGTTGCCGAGACCCGGCAGAGCAAAGACTCGCTCGACCACGACCGTTCCGGTAATCAGAAAAGCGAGCGCCGGACCTGAGAAGGAAACGACCGGGAGCAGCCCGCCACGCAGCGCATGTCGCATCACCACCTGGCGCTCGCTCAAACCTTTTGCGCGCGCCGTGCGAATGTAATCCGAGCGCAAAACCTCGAGCATGCCTGAACGTGTTAGTCGCGCGATGTAGGCGATGTAAAGGGCCGAGAGTGTGAGCGCCGGCAGCACCAGACTGGTGCTGGGGAATCCGTTCCAGAGCGCGGGCGGAAACCAATACAGCGTCAGCGAAAACAGCAAAACGAGCAATGGGCCGAGAACGAAATTGGGAATTGAAATTCCGAACATCGCCAGCGCCATACCGGCATAATCGAGCCAGGAGTTTTGCCTTAGCGCCGCCAGCGTCCCTGCAGTGATGCCGACAATCAACGCCAGCAGATACGCGGTGAAGCCAAGCCCCGCGGATACCGGCAGCGAGCGGCGCAGGATCTGGTTTACGGATTGGCCTTCGTACTTCAGGGAGTTCCCGAAATCCAGGCGCGCAATGTTGCGCAAGACTCTGCCGTATTGCACGTACCAGGGCTTGTCCAGCCCATACTTGTCGCGAAGATTTCGTTCGAGTGCGGGCGCTAGTTTCTTTTCGCCACTGTAGAAGTTTCCCGGCGCCAGCCGCACCAGAGCCCACGTGAGCGAGACAATGATGAACAGCATCGGAACGATCAGGATGACGCGGCGAATGATGAAACGAAACATTTGGATTCTTGTTTTGTTTAGAGTCGGGCTATTGCCCGACCGGCGGGAGGTAGCCCGCCTCTAAACAGCTTGCGCCGGGTGTCACTTACTCATCTCCGGCATTCCGTAATCCCATTTACTCGGATCTCGCTCGATATAGACAAACTTCCATGAATGGAGTGTCGCGGCGTTGGGATACAAACCCTTCACGTACGGCTTCTTCAGCCAGCGCGTCGTCGGCACCGTCAGCGGAATCACCGGTTGCGCATCGAGCAAAAGCTGCTCCGCCTGCGCGAGTATCTGATACCGGCGCTGCGGATCGACCGTGCGGTTAGCTTCGTCGAGCAACTCGACATATTTGGGATCCCACCAACCAGTTCCGTTCGAGCCGGTCGGAGTGTAGAAGATACTGAGAAAGGTGTACGGATCCATATAATCCGCGGACCAACCAGTGCGTGACACACCTTTGTAGTCGAGCGCCGCCTGCGCCTTGAAGAACGTCTTGTTCTCCATGATGTGAAACTGAATGGTAACTCCGAGATTCTGCTTCCATTGCGCGAGAATGAATTCAGCGTAGGGAATGTTGCTGCTGTCGGGATTGGTTATGAGTTCGATTTCGCTGGCCTCGAATTTGTTAGGATCAAATTTTCCGGACGCGTCGCGATAGCCCGCCTCTGCCAACAGGCTCTTTGCCTTTTCCGGATCGAATGGATCACCCTTCGGCTGGGGATAGCCCGGGAAGATTCCATCCGGCGTCATCGCCGTCAATGGCTTCACGTGCCGCCAATCGGCGAGCGCCTTTTTATCGAGCGACATGTTCAGCGCTTTGCGCACGCGCACGTCCTTCGTCGGCCCCTTCGTCGTGTTGAAGTTGTAATAATCGATGGCCGCTTCGGGGCCATTCATAAAGTCCTGCATCGGGCCGATCGCGTCGAACCACGACGACGGCACCGTATGATTATAAGTTGCCTCAAGTTCGCCGGCTTTATACAAGCTGAGCATCGTTGAGTTGTCCGCCAAAAGGTAGAAAACGATCTTGTCGAGTCTTACATTGGCAGTATCCCAATACTGCGGATCGCGCACCACCACAATCCGGTCGTAATGGTTCCATGAAGCGAGTTTGAAAGGCCCGCTGGTAACGATGTTCGCCGCGTCTGTCCAGGCGTCACCAAAACGCTCGACGGTCTTGCGATGCAGCACGCGAAAGAATTGATGCGGCATCATGCTGATGAAGTAAGGCGCGGGGTTAAGCAGCGAAATGCGCAGCGTGTAATCGTCAACTGCTTCGACGCCAACATCCTCAGCCTTCACGGGCACCAGTTGTTTGCCGGCGAGTGCCGCACTCAACTTTGGATTGGCGTCGAGGATCGCCTTCCGTTGTTTTTCGGATTTCGGCAGAACCACACGTTCCGGGGAATGCATGGCCTGATGAAAACTTGTATCGGCGGTCGGAGTGGTCCCAGCCGGATATTCTTCAGCGGCTGATTTCAGCGGCTGCGAACTTAGCGGCCCTTTGGTCTTCAGCGGAGGAATCTCGGCCTTGGGGTCAGTCGGAACCGACGCCGGTTGCTCTTTCGAACCGTCAAAATCTCGCGTCAGCAGAAATGACTTCGCCGCCGGGTCGTAGACAAAGAGGCCGCCCTCGTTGAATGCCTGCGCATACTTGATCGGGTAGGCCAGATTCGCCGATCGTGAACCGGTTTCCGGCGCCAGCCCCCGCCGGATGCTCCACACAAAGTCGCCGGCCGTAATGGGATCGCCGTTTGAGAAACGCCCATTGCGTCGCAAATGAAAAACGACTTCCGACCAGTCCTGATTTACGTCCCAGCTTTCCGCCAGCGCCGGCACGGCGTGCGTAGTTTTGGGATCGTATTCGGCGAGTCCCTCAAAAAGCGCCAGACAAATGCGGGCCTCATTTTGTCCGGAAGGAATTTGCGGATCGATTGTCTCCGGCTCGGAACCGGAAACGTAGCGGAGAATGTTTTCGCGCGGCGGATCAGTCTTGCCAAAGAAGGCGCTGTTGCTCGCCGACGCTGCACAGCCCGCGACGATCAAGCACGCCATCAATAACGGAATAATCTTTTCGCGTCGCGATTGTGTTAAGCGCATCACCGAATCGAGATCAATTCGCGGCCAAACTTAGCATGAGAGGACGGCAGCATCAATAAGTTCAGCAACTGGTTGGTGAGATAAGTTGTTTAAGTTGCTCGTACACCAGCTCAACCTGTGCCCGCGTGATCAGGAAATCTCCAGAAGTGTCGATGAGAAAGTCCGCGTAGCTCATCTTCTCCTCCTGGGGCATCTGCGCGTAAATGCGCTTCTCAGCGGCGGGGCGCGGCAGCCCGTCGCGTTTCATCAGACGCTGTAACTGAATTTCAGGATCGCAATAGACGACGATGAGCTTATCGAACCGCTTGTAGCCGCCCGACTCGATCATCAAGGCCGCGTCGATGACGGCAATTCCGTTCGGCTCTTGCTGTTCATAATCGCGCAGCAAATCGTCCTGTCTGGCGATAATCAACGGGTGCAGCAGAGAGTTGAGTTTGTTCCGCTTCTCTTCGTCGCCGAAAATAATTGCGGCGAGCTTCTCACGGTCGAGGGTTCCGTCTTCCTTCACAATTATGTTTCCGAAATACGCGGCGACTGCGGTCAGCCCCGCGCTGCCGGGTTTGACGACTTCGCGAGCGATCTGGTCAGCATCGATCACGTAACAGCCAAGCTCGGCGAGCACGCTGAGCACGTGCGACTTTCCGACCGCAATTGATCCTGTAAGGCCGACCTTCAGCATTGACTTCGTTCCGTCGCTCCGGGAGGGAATTAATTAGCTCCTCCAGCTCATGGCTCCGCCACTCTGATGCGCGGCAGGTCTTCGACTTGCCGTCACGTGTACACAGACTTAATGGTCTTCGACCGCGGCGGGTCGGAGACCCGGTTGAGAAAGATGGTTCGCCGACGGCAAGTCGAAGACCTGCCGCGCGTCAGAGTGGCAAAGCCATTGCAAAAAGATCAGATCCTGCTGGGTTAAACCAAGACAAGGGGCTAAACCAGCTTCCTTAACCAAGAAAGACGGGAGAGTTCTGCCTGCCCCTTCGCCACTTGGCCGCCTGGAGCGTGTTTCGCATCAACATAGCGACCGTGAGTAACCCAACTCCGCCGGGCACGGGCGTCCGCCATCCCGCAACTCGATCGGCTTCCGCCGGATGCACGTCGCCGACCAGCGTAGATCCACGCTTTCCGATCGCTTCGACACGTTTTTCAGCTTCGTCTCCGAAGAAGCTACGCGCTTGCTGGACGTCGGTAATTCGATTGACGCCGACGTCAATGACCACTGCGCCCGGCTTGATAAAGTCGCCGCGAATGAAAGCCGGCCGGCCGATTGCCGCAACCAGAATGTCGGCTTGGCGCGTGACTGAAGGGAGATCGCGTGTCTGGGAATGGCAAATCGTTACGGTTGCGTTCCGTTGCAGCAAGAGACTCGCCACCGGCCGGCCGACAATCTGGCTGCGTCCCACGATACAGGCATTGGCGCCCGCGATTTCGATTCTGTTTCTATCGAGTAGCTCGATGATTCCCGCCGGCGTACACGGCACAAAGCGCGGCCGGCCCATCGCCAACAGCCCCACGTTCGTGGGATGGAACGCATCAACGTCCTTCGCCGGATCGATGGCCTCGATGATTACTCGATCGTCAATCTGACCAGGCAGCGGCAGTTGTACCAGAATCCCGTCAACATCGTCCCGCGCGTTCAAGCCGCGTACCACCGCCAGCAATTCATCGGTCGTCGTGGCCGCAGAGAGCCGAACCAGTTCAGATGAAATGCCGACGTCGGCGCATGCCTGGACCTTGTTGCGAACATAGACCGCCGAGGCAGGATCGTCCCCGACCAGCACAGCCGCCAAAGCAGGGCTCGCTCCGGTTTGTTGTTTGAACGAAAGAACTTCCTGAGCAACTTCCTGTTTGATAGCGTCAGCGATGGGTTTGCCTTCGAGAAGTTGCGCGCAATTGCTGCCGGTCGCCATCATCGCGCCAATCCTAACATAGAAACTCGCGGCAGCATTGAGGCGGGCAGTGGGGATCTGTGTTGCTACTAATCTGTGCAGAGCGGGGGCGCCAGCCAGAAGGAAACAACATCCAATTACCCAACTACCCGGGCTCCTCGCCGCTTGTGACCACCTATGCTGTGCGACTAATCTAGCTGACAATCATGGCAGGTAATCGACTAATAGCTTCTCTTTTGGTTCTGCTCTTTTGTCTTTCGATCATCAGCAGCTGCAAACGCCAATCTGCAAATGAAAAGCGTTACCCGCTGAAAGGCAAGGTCGTCGCCGTAGATAAGAACGATCGGACCGCGACCATCGCGCACGAGGACATACCCGGCTATATGCCGAGCATGACGATGCCTTTCAAGATCAAAAATGATGCCGATCTGGAAATGCTCAAGCCGGGCGATCAAGTGACCGGCACGCTGGTCGTCGATGATCTCTCTTCGTGGATAGAAATAACCGCCATTGTCGAAGGCGGAGCCGCGCTCACCCCGACCACCGCAGTTCCCGGCGAACCGAAACCGGGCGATGACATTCCCGATTATGGTTTGGTCAATCAGGATGGACAACGCATTCGCATTTCACAGTACAGGGGAAAGGCGCTGGCACTGACGTTTGTATACACTCGCTGTCCGCAACCCGATCAATGCACTTTGATGAGTAACAACTTCGCGGCCATCGATCAGGAACTGCAAAAGCAGCCCGACGCTTACGCAAAGACGCATTTGCTCACCATCACTTTCGATCCCGACTACGACACGCCCAAGGTCATGCGCAGCTATGGGGCTTCGCACACTGGTCGGTATTCAGACGAGACCTTTCAGCATTGGGAGTTCGCTACCGGCTCAAAAGACGAAGTGAAAGGAATCGCGCAGTTCTTTGGCTTGCGTTACTTCGTCGACACGTCCTCCGGTGAAGAGCAGGTAATACACTCGCTGCGCACGGCGGTAATCGATCCGAACGGCAAGCTCGTCAAGCTCTATCGCGGCAACGAGTGGAAGCCTTCAGAGATTGTAAATGACCTATTAGCTTTGACCTCATCAGCGCCCGAGTCGCCAAAACAATGAGTAAGACCCAGCCATTGCATATCCCAGAGTTCCAGGGCTAAGCGCGGGGCAACGCCTTCCGCGAAGAAAAAGAGCGCGAAGGCAGTCGTGGGGAAGGTCAAGGCCGTGGCCAAGCGGCCCGGCACCGCTCTGAAGAAAGTTCAAAAGGTGGCGAAGCGAGTGGTCCAGGGTGCCGCACTAGGCGCTGTAGCCGGATCACTGGAAGGCGCGGTCGAAGAAGTTCGCGGGGCGACCGGAATGCCCGCGCCCGCACCGAAATCAAAAATAAGTAGTTCGCTCCCCAGGACCAACACGAAGCAAATGCGGCGCGCGCCTTTTGAATCGAGGGCGCGCCGCACAGCTTTGGGTCACCAGATTTGGCAGCGTTTATCGGGCGGCCGCACCATCTGCTCGCCGTCTTTGCATCCATAAGCCGCCGCGAACTGGGGCATGTTCGACAGCGGTCCGTTCACGCGAAAACGGGCCAGCGGATGCGGATCGGTTGCATTCCGCAGACGCGCCGCTTCCGGCCGAATATTCTGGGCCCACACCTGCGCCCAACCGAGAAAGAATCTTTGTTCGGGCGTAAAGCCGTTGATGTTCTTCGGCTTTGGTTTTCCCTGTAGCGATTTCTGATAAGCCGCATACGCTACCGTCAGCCCGCCCAGATCGGCTACGGATTCGCCCACCACTAACTGACCTTTTTGATGAAGTCCCGGTTCGACTTCGAATGAATCGAACTGCTTAACGACGCAGTCAGTACGCGCGGTAAACTTCTTGTAATCGTCAGGCGTCCACCACATCACCAGATTTCCATTCGCGTCAAAGCGCGCGCCAGAGTCGTCAAAGCCGTGCGTCATCTCGTGTCCAATTACCGCGCCGATGCCGCCGTAATTGAACGCGTCGTCTGCCTTCGGAGCGTAAAACGGCGGTTGCAGAATTCCCGCCGGAAAAACAATTTCATTCATCGAAGGATTGTAGTAAGCGTTCACTGTGGGCGGCGTCATACTCCACTCGGTCCGATCGACGGGTTTGCCGATCTTGCCGAGATTTCGCCGGAAGTCGAACTGTCCCGCCGCGACCGCGTTGTTGTAGTAAGGACCTTTGGTGATCTGCAAGGCTTCATAACTGCGCCACTTGTCCGGGAAACCGATTTTGCGCGTGAAGGCTTCGAGCTTGCCAATCGCTTTCTTGCGCGTCTCGTCACTCATCCAGCTCAAGGTGCTCAGATCGTCACGCAACGCCGCGACCAGATTTGCCACCATTGTGCGCGCGTTTTCTTTCGCCTGCGGCGTGAAGGTTTTGTCCACGTAGAGCTGGCCCAGAGCCTCGCCTAAAGCGCGATCGGTACTGGCCACACACCGCTTCCAGCGCGGCAAAATCTCAGTGGTGCCCTGCAAATACTTGCCGTTGAAATTGAAGCTCTCCTCCACGAACTTTGAGGACAGCGTATTCGACGCAGCATTGACCAGGTGCCAGCGTAGATACACTTTCCAATCTTCGATCGGCGTGTCTTTCAAGATCTTGTCAGCGGCTTTGAAAAAGTCGGGTTGGCCCACGTTTACCTTACCGACTTCCGGCAAATTGATGTTGCGGAAATAGCGGCCCCAATCGAAGTCCGGGGTCATCTCGATCAGCATCCCTTTCGTCATGGGGTGGTAATTCGCTTCGGGATTGCGCCGCTGGACTCGCGTCGCCGAATTCTCAGCCAGTTTCGTTTCAATCTTGACCACGGTCGCCGCCTGGCGGGCGGCCTGATCGGGCGCGTCGCCCAGCAACACAAAGGTGCGCGCCACATGCTTTTGGTATTCATCGCGAGTAGCTTTATTCTTCGCGTCATCGCTGATGTAATAATCGCGATCGGGCAATCCCAAACCGCCCTGAACAAGTTGCGCAATGATTTGTGTCGAGTCCTTGAAATCCTGATTAGCGCCAAAGCCAAACACGGCCGGAATCCGATGCGCGTGCAGGTTCGCAATCTCGTCCTGCAGCGTCAGGAGATCCGAAATTTGGGCGATGCGCTGTAACTCCGGCTCGAGCGGCTGGATTCCTTCCGCTTCAATCTTCTGCTCGTCCATACAAGAACCGTAAAACGTAGCAATCTTTTGTTCATTGCCCTTGATATTCTTCTTCTTCAGCAAACCGTCGAGGATGGTGTGTAGGACGTTCAGATTCTGTTCGTCGAGCTGCGTAAAGCGTCCCCACACCGAATAGGCGCCCGGAATCGGGTTCTTCGCCATCCAGCCGCCGTTGGCGAATTGGTTAAAGTCCTGGCAGGCGTTTGCGCTCCGGTCGAGATTCGCGAAGTCAAAGCCTGCGACAACCGATTTCTGCGGCTGGTCGACATCGGCAGCGAATGAGAGCAGAGGGCCGGGACGAAGAGCTGCGGTAATATTCGGGCTTTGTATGAACGTCGCACCAACAACCGTCAGCACGATCACAAAGACGAGTGCACAACGATAGAACGGATTCATTACAGAAACCTCCCAAGAGAAGATTAAATTAGCCAATTGAGGGAACGGCGGAATCTTATGACTTGAAAAAGAAAAAGGCAAAACGGATGAGGCGGGCACGAATGGATTGTCGAAAGGCGAGAGGTCGCTGGGTTAGTCCCGCCCAGCTGACGCGGAGCGAAAAGTTGGTTAGCCGACGCGCCGCTCAAGTTGGCCAATACGTCGGCCGTAAATCTTCATCTCGTGACGCAGTTCATAGAACTCAAGGACAACACCTTCGAAACGTTCACCGAGTTTTTGAAGTTGTTCCTCCACGCGCTCCCAGATGGGACGCGTTTCCTTTAGGCGCTCATCCACCTTTTGTTCGAGGGACGTCAGCCTCTGATCCAAGGCCGCGATATTCTTGGCCATCGCGATCTGCTGAGATCGGATTTCCGTAACTTCGGCGCGGATCGCTGAGAGTTCGCTGCCGAACTCCCGGCGCATAGCGGCAAACTCATCCAGCACGCGTTTCTGAAACGCACGGGTGGCTAAATCTTTCGTCGGCTCGTCGTTCATTAACAAACCGATCTTAGCACGCGAAATCAGAATTTCAACTGTAAAGATTTTTGCAAGCCTGCCGGTGATAACTTAGCCTTTTAGCTTCTTGATTTCTTCGGTGAGTACTGGAACAGCTTCGAAGAGATCGCCGACGATGCCGTAGTCGGCGATGTCGAAGATCGGAGCTTCCGGATCTTTGTTGATGGCCACAATGGTTTGCGAATTCTTCATGCCCACGAGGTGCTGAATCGCGCCGGAAATTCCAATCGCGACATAAAGCTTGGGAGCAACGGTCTGACCTGATGATCCGATTTGCCGATCTATGGGCAGCCACTCGGCATCGCAAATCGGACGCGACGCCGCGAGATCACCGCCGAGCACTTCGGCGAGCTTCTCAGCGAGGGCCAGATTGTCCTTGCTCTTGATTCCCCGACCGACCGCGACAATCACGTCGGCCTTGCTTAGATCGACCGCTTGCTTTGCTTCCTGGAATGGCGCTTCCGGTTTCATCCGCACGGTGCCCACGTCGACCGGCATTTGCTCGATCGGCGCGCCACTTCCCTTCACCGCCTGATCACCACGGAACGCGCCGGACTGAAAAGTCACAAACATGGGCGGCTCGCCATCAGACACGACGTCGGCGTCGAGCTTGCCGAGAAAGATTCGCCGCGTAAAGACTCGCCTGTCTCCGTCGACGTTCATCCGAATGCAATCGCCGATCAATCCTTTACCAAAACGCGCTGCGACTTTGGGCCCAAAGTCGCGCGCCAGGTAAGTATGCGACATGATCACAGTATTCCGGGTTGGTCGTCGCGGACAACCTGCTCCATCGCCGCAGCGTAGGCGTCTGGCGTGTACTCGGCAAGCTGATCGTTTTCGGCGCTGATCACCTTCTCAAGATCGTACGCGGCAATCTCCTGCGCCAGCGACGGCGAGCCCAGCACGACGGCCGACGCCTTCTGCCCGGTATCATTCGCGAGCTTTTGCGCCGCGGCGATAGCTTCAAGCGAAGTCTTATTCAGCGTGCCCGCTTTGTGTTCGATAAATACGAGAATGCCGTTAGCCATAGTTTTGTGGCACAGACTTCAGTCTGTGATTTACCTCAATGCGACCAACACAGACTAAAGTCTGTGCCACTAAATAACCCGGGCTTCACTCCGCAGCTTCTCAGCCAGTTCAACTGCACCCTTCTTCGCGTCGCCACCGCCGAGGAACTGGGTCTGCTTCGACTTCTGCGGCAGATAAATTTTCTCAATTCGCTGATGCGACGGTTTGTCAACGAACTCTGCGGCCGGCGTCACTTCCTTAATCTCTTTCTTCTTCGCCGCCATGATGCCCTTCAAGCGTCGCGTAGCGAATCTGGCTAATGCCTGATTGAATCGTGAGCAGCGCCGGCTTCGGCATCGTGTACCACTGGTACCAGCCGCTCTCCAGTTCGCGCTTGACGCGCAGTTGCTCGCCGCTGGCATCAACTTCAATCACGATCGTCGCGTGCGGTAAACCGAGAATCTCCGCCAGGATTACGCCGGTCTGCGCATAGCCATAATCGTCCGACTGCAAACCGGTCATGACCAGGTCAGCCTGCTCCTCGCGAATCGCTTCGGCCAAAACGCTGGCCGCGGCAAATGGCGAAAGATGGACACGTTGTCGCCAACGACATGAATGGCGCGATCAGCACCGCGGGCGAGCGCATCCTTGATCACGCTCTTGGCGCGCTGTGGACCCATCGAAACGACGACGACTTCGCCGCCGACCTTCTCCTTGATGCGCAGGCCTTCTTCGAGCGCGTAGCCGTCCGACTCGTTCACTTCAAACGAGAGATCAGCTTCTTCGATCCAGGTGGAATCTTTATTGATTCGCAGAATCGCGTCCTTGTTCGCGACCTGCTTCATTAGAACAAGAATCTTCATTAGCGAGTTGTCTGTTCCGATCTTCGTACTTTGATCTTTGTACTTTGACGTGTTGCGCGACTATCGGCAGACATCAAAGATCCAAGCACAAAGCTCTAAGCACAGTTCTATTCTTCGTATCGCTTGAACAACAACGCCGCGTTCGTCCCGCCAAAGCCAAAGCTGTTCGAAAGCGCGTATCTTACTTTAGCCTCGCGGGCCTGGTTCGGAATGTAATCCAGATCACATTCCGGATCAGGCGTGACGTAGTTGATCGTCGGCAGCAGAATGTTCCGATGGATCGACAGAACTGAAAAGACGCCTTCGACTCCACCCGCGGCGCCCAGCAAATGACCCGTCATCGACTTGGTAGAGCTAATCGGCAACTTGTAGGCATGCTCACCGAACGTCTTCTTGATCGCCATCGTTTCGAACTTGTCGTTGTAAGGCGTTGAGGTTCCGTGCGCGTTGATGTACTCGACCTCTTCCGGCTTTACTTTCGCGTCGTCGAGAGCTCTTTTGCATGACGCGCACCGCGCCTGAGCCGCTGGCGTCGGGCATCGTGATGTGAAAAGCGTCGCCGGTCATGCCATAGCCCACCACTTCAGCGTAGATCCGTGCCCCACGACGCCGCGCAAACTCGATTTCTTCCAGGATCAGGATGCCCGCGCCTTCCCCGATGACAAAGCCATCGCGATCAAAGTTCGAACGGCCGCGAAGCATGCTTCGGATCATCGTTGCGGGTCGACAGCGCACGCAGCGCCGCAAACCCGGCGACACTCATCGGCGTGATGGCCGACTCGGCGCCCCCGCAAATCATTGCGTCGGCATCGCCGCGCTGAATGATTTTGAAGCTGTCGCCGATAGCGTGCGCACCGGCCGAACACGCAGTGGCGGTCGCGGAGTTCGGTCCCTTGGCGTTGTGGCGAATTGAAACCTGGCCCGAGGCCAGATTCACGATCGCCGAAGGAATAAAGAAAGGCGAGACGCGGCCGGGCCCGTCCTTCAGAAGCTTTTCGTGCTCTCGCTCGATCGCCCAGAAGTCGCCGATGCCGCTGCTGATATAAGTGCCGACGTTTTCGGCGATGTCGTCATTGATTTTCAACCCGCTGTCATCTGACCGCTTCCTGCGAAGCGGCAATCGCGTACTGAATGAAAGCGCCCATCTTGCGCGCTTCCTTCTTCTCGACATAGTTCAGCGGATCAAAGTCGTTGACTTCACAGGCAAACCGAACCGGGAACTTCTCGGTGTCAAATTTTTTGATGTAATCCGCGCCACTGCGGCCTGCCACGAGCGCGGTCCAGGTAGTCTCGACTGAATTACCGACAGGCGTAACCAGACCGAGCCCGGTAACGACGACGCGACGATTCAAAGCAAAATTCTCCATCGGAAATGTAGGGACAAGGCTTGGCCCTTGCCCGCCATAAGTGCTGGTCGCAGGGCCCGAGCCCTGCCCCTACATCTTATTTCGCCTTGTGCTGATCGATGTAGTTGTACGCGTCGCGTACGCTTTGAATTTTTTCGGCATCTTCGTCAGGAATTTCGATACCGAACTCTTCTTCGAAGCGCATGACCAACTCGACAGTGTCGAGCGAGTCGGCGCCCAGGTCGTCGATGAACCGGGCATTGGGCGTCACTTCATTCTCGTCGACGCCTAGTTCGTCAACTATGATCTGCTTTACTTTTTGCTCAATCTCTTGATCGGGCATTCGTTTGCTCCTCTCTGGATAATGTCAGACTCACTTGCGTGTTACTAAGTTTTCCGCACGACAAAGTCGGCATTTCATACAGCTTAGCGCCGCCGCCGCGCGCAAGCTCGTCGTCGTCTCTCGACGTTCACGCAGCGCACGTTCCGGTTAGTCTGGCGCACCAATCCACTTAAAACTTTTCCCGGTCCAATTTCAACAAAGGTTTGTACACCTTGATTGATCAAAAATTCAACTGATTCAAGCCATCGAACCGGCTGCGAGACCTGACGCACCAGCGATTTCGCGCGCTTTTTCTCCGCTCTGCACGGCCGCCGCGTCAACATTCGTGACCAGCGGCGCCTTCGGATCAGCAAACGGCAATCTTTTCCAGGTCAGCCGCCAGACGATCCTGCGCCGGCTTCATCAGGGCGCAATGAAAAGGCGCGCTGACGTTCAGCTTTATCGCCCGCTTGGCGCCGCGCTCTTTCAACAGAGCCGATCGCGCGATCGATCGCCGCCGTGTCGCCCGCGATGACGATTTGTCCGGGCGAATTGATGTTGGCCGCGCTGCAAACCTGCGCCCTGCCGCAGCTTCGGCGCAGGCCGCATTTACCGTTTCCAGATCGGCGCCGAGAATTGCCGCCATCGCTCCCGCGCCGACCGGAACCGCTTCCTGCATGTAACGGCCGCGCGCTGCGAACCGTCTTCACCGCGTCGCTCAGCGAAAGCGCGCCGGCCGCAACCAAAGCCGAATATTCGCCGAGACTGTGTCCGGCCACGAAATCCGGCTGCCGGAAAACCTTCCGACTTCTGCCGCCCGCAACGCGGCGATCGAAACAGTCAGAATCGCCGGCTGGGTATTCTCAGTCAACTGCAGCTGCTTCCGCCGGACCATCGAAACAAAGATCCGAAAGCGCGAATCCCAGCGCGTCGTCTGCTTCTTCAAAGACCTGTTTGGCCGCTGAAAACTTTTCCGGCCAAATCCTTTCCCATGCCCGGATGTTGCGAGCCCTGACCGGGGAAAACAAATGCGATCATTTTGGTACGCACGCCTCTGGCGTGCTAACACTAACCGACCGAGCACGCCAGAGGCGTGCGTACCTTCACCAACGCATCACGACTGCGCCCCAGGTGAATCCGCCACCAAAAGAAGCCATTAGAACGACGTCGTCCTTCTGCATGCGTCCGCTCTCGACACACTCATCCAAGCCGATCGGAATCGAGGCCGACGAAGTGTTGCCGTGCCTGGCGATGTTCGAAAACACCATCGCTTCGTCAACGTTCAGCGCGTTCGCGACGGCGTCCGTGATTCTCTGATTCGCCTGATGCGGAATAAAGAGATTGACGTCTTCCGTTTTCAACCCGGCTTCGCACAGCACTTCGCGAGAGATGTCGGCCATTGAGCGTACGGCCACCTTGAAGACCTCGTTGCCCTTCATCTTGAAAAAGTGATCGCCGCGCGCAATTGTTTCGGCGGTGAAGCCCCCTTTGGTACCACCACCCGGCGCATACAGTTGCTCTTCATAGCGACCGTCTGAGCGAATTCGCGCCGCCAGGATGCCGCGGCCTTTTTCGACCGGGCCCAGGATCGCGGCCCCCGCGCCGTCGCCAAAAAGCACGCAAGTCGAACGATCGGTGTAATCGACATAGCGCGTCAACAGTTCCGCGCCAATCACGAGCGCGTACTTGATTTGACCGCTGCGAATCATCGGATTCGCGATCGTCAGTCCATACAGAAAACCCGAGCAGGCCGCCACAATATCCATGGCGGCAGCCTTGTTCGCGCCGAGCTGCGCCTGAATCAAACATGCCGTTGACGGCAGAATCTGATCCGGCGTGACGGTCGCGCACAGAATCAAATCGATTTCGTTAGGATCGATCCCCGCGCGTTCGATCGCTTCACGCGACGCCTCAATCGCGAACTGCGAAGTATATTCGCCGGGCGCAGCCTTGCGCCGTTGGCTTGATGCCGGTACGCGTCGTAATCCACTCGTCGGACGTATCGACCATCTTTTCCAGATCGGCATTCGTCAGAATGCCTTTCGGATACGAGTGGCCCGTGCCGAGGATTCCTGCGTTTACGTTACTCAACCAGTCCTCACTGACCAGAGAATTGCCGCTCGGGATGATTCAGCGTCATCACTTGCTACGAATCATCTGAGCGGCCGAAAGTGTACTTCAGGCGTTCTGCTCCACGTGCACGACTTCGCGGCCTTTGTAGTAACCGCACTTTGGACAAACACGATGCTGCAGGCGCGGCTCCTGACAATTCGGACAGGCCACCGTTTGTGGCACGCGCAAAGCGTCATGCGCGCGACGCTTTCCCGTGCGAGATTTTGAGTGACGACGTTTCGGATTTGGCATAATTACTCCAAACTAGTTTCGATTTCTGATTTCAGGTTTTAGATTGTGCCGCAGAGAGCCGGGCAATCCAAAAACACAAATCTAAAATCGCAAGTCTTTCAGTTTCTCCCAGCGCGCATCCACCGCGCTGCTTTGGCATTCACACGTTGATGCATTGCGATCGACGCCGCAGGCCGGGCACAGGCCCTGGCAGTCTTCGCGACAAAGCACATGAGCCGGAATTGCCAGCAGAATCTCTTCGCGCACCACGTCGTCGAGTTCGATTGCCTCACCATCAAAGACCGCGAGGTTCAACTCGTCTTCCGCCAGTTCGTGTCCCTCTTCGTTCTGCCACCCAACCGCCGGCACAAAGCGTTCCGCAAACTTGACGTCAATCGGCAACTCGACTGGTTGCAAACAACGAGCACAGGGCAAAGTAACTTTCGAGTGCAATTCCCCGCACAGCTCAGCTTCGCCATTGGTGCGACGGACCGTTCCCTTCACCTCGGCGGGCTCGACCATTCGAAGTTCAGATTCATCGAACGGTAATTCCGAAACCTGATAAACCTCGGCAAACGATCCCGACGGCCCGTCCAGCTTTTCAAGTTCAATCCGCATAACTGAACCCCCTGCGCTACAGATTGCGTCAGGGGGCCTCGCACAAAGTCGCTAATTATAGCCGCGCAGGCGGCACTTTCCAAAACGCGCGCGTGGATCTTCGCTCACCCGAACCAGCCGGTCACCCGGCTTCGACCTCACAACTTCAGCCGTTGGTCGTCACTTTTCGCTTAACTTTCCTGGTCTTCTTTTCGGCGCGCGATGAATCCACGGCGTCGGACGTGTCATTCAACTTCTTACATTCATCACGCCACATCGATTCAAGTCGCGCATTGTCCACGACGCCACACTCATTCAGAATTTCAATCAGACTCTTGACCAGGGCGTGATTGCTGTATGCGGTCTCAGACTGCCGCAGCAGCAACTTCAGTCCCTGCTCAAGTCTTTCTGCCAAACGCGCCAGCGTGTTCTCGAGCATGGTCATACGCTCGAGCAGGTGCTCTTCGTGGGGAGTCGTCCCGGGAATATCAACGCGCACCGACGGCGGCTGTACGACAATCATCAGGCGGGTGCCGCAACGTTGGCAGAATTCCTGGCCCAGCGGGTTCGCGGCCCGGCACTTCTGACAAAAATGTGAAATCGCGCGATGCATCTCTGAAAAGACGAGCTTTGTACTTGGATCTAGTACTTTGAAAAAGATCAGTACTAAGTTTCAAACCACTAATACTCGTAAAACCCTCGACCACTTTTCCGGCCCAGCCACCCCGCGTCAACATAACGTTTCAGCAACGGGCACGGCCGGTACTTCGAATCACCGAATCCATCATGTAGCACGTTCATGATCGCAAGGCAAACATCGAGGCCGATAAAGTCCGCGAGCGTCAGCGGCCCCATCGGATGATTCATACCCAACTTCATAATGCCGTCGATGCTTTCGCGGGTCGCCACGCCTTCATAAAGCGCAAAGATCGCTTCATTGATCATCGGCATCAGAACGCGATTGGAAATAAAGCCGGGATAGTCGTTGCATTCCAGCGGCGTCTTCCCCAGCTTTTCAGTAAGCGATTGCACTACTTCATAAGTCTCGTCAGAGGTCGCGGCGCCGCGAATGATCTCCACCAGCTTCATTACCGGCACCGGATTCATGAAGTGCATGCCGATTACTTTATCGGGACGTTTAGTGGCTGCGCCCAGTTTCGTGATCGAGATCGAAGATGTGTTAGAAGCGAGAATTGCATCGGCGCCCAACACTTCATCCAATGAGCGAAAAACCTCGGTCTTCACTTCCAGGTCTTCGGTAACTGCCTCCACGACGATGAATGCCTTGCTCAACTCGTTCAGGTTGGTTGTCGTGCGGATGTGGCCGAAGATTTCATCTTTGTTCTCGCCGGTGAGGCGCTCTTTATCGACGTCGCGCTGCAAACTCTTATCGATGGCCTTCAGGCCGCGCGCCAGAAATTCTTCCGCTACGTCGCGCATGACGACGTCGAATCCGGCTCGCGCCGCGACTTGCGCGATGCCGTTCCCCATGGTACCGGCGCCTACTACTCCGAATGTTTGATTCATGTTTGTGGCACAGACTTCAGTCTGTATTTCTCTTAGTGTCTCAGCAAGTTCAAGCACAGACTCAAGTCTGTGCTACTACTTCAATCGGTCAGTCAAATTCATCAGCGGCTGTGCGCCGCGCATGGCATCTTCCAGTTCACCTTCCTTGGCCGACACCGTCTGGCCGCCATAGATTTGAACGCCGCCCGGAGTGCGAAAAAACTTCAGCGTGTAAATGCCGAGGGCCGTACCTATGGGGACGTTGACGAATGAAACTACGGCCAGCGCCTGCGCAGAAGGCCTGACCCAGCGGGCGCGCTTTCTAAATCCCCATCCAACGACGACCGGAAGAACTCCGACAATCATCATCATGGCGATGAAGATGACGGCGCCGGTAACCAGCCACCAGGTGGAAACCGGCGTGAGATCAGGAACTGCCAACTTAAAAACCAAAATAAGCAGCAAAAGGGCCAGCAGCGTGAGGCCGTGCATCGCACCATAAATGAAATACAGAGTGGCTAGCGTCTTGTTGTGCTCTTCGGCGGTCATCAGCGCTCCACCGCGAGTGCGACAGCATTACCTCCGCCGAGGCACAGGGCCGCGATTCCGCGATGAGCGTCGCGACGCTGCAACTCGTAAAGCATGGTCGTAAGAATCCGAGATCCTGATTGACCGATGGCGTGCCCTAAAGCAACCGCGCCGCCATTAACATTTACTTTTTCCGGATCAAGATCCAGTTCACGAGTGATGGCCACCGCCTGGACCGCAAATGCTTCGTTGAGCTCAACCAGATCGACATCGTTCAAAGACCAACCGGTCTTTTTCAGGAGCTTCCTGATGGCGTCAACCGGCGCCATCATGACCAGCTTTGGCTCGACACCGGACGTCGCCTGCCCCACGATCCGAGCCAATGGCTCAACCCCGAGCGCGGACGCCCGTTCTGTTGACGTCACCACAACCGCTGACGCGCCGTCGTTCACTCCGGGCGCATTGCCCGCCGTGACCGTTCCGCCCTCTTTGAAAGCCGGCTTCAGCTTGCCCAGCGATTCCAGCGAAGTGTCCTCACGAACGGGTTCGTCGGTGTCGAAGATTACCGGCGCACCCTTCTTCTGCGGAATCTCTACCGGAACAATTTCATCCTTGAACCTGCCGGCTTTGATCGCAGCAGCGGCTTTCTGATGAGAATTGAGTGCGTATTCATCCTGCTCGGCGCGTGAAACACGAAATTGCTCTGCGACAACTTCTCCCGTGCAGCCCATGTGCTGATCGTCAAACGCGCACCACAATCCATCCTGGATGATGGTATCGAGCATCTTGCCGTGACCGAGGCGATAGCCTTCGCGCGCTTTAGCGAGCAGGTACGGCGCGTTCGACATTGATTCCATGCCGCCGGCAACCACAATCTCAGTGTCGCCGAGTTGCACTCCCTGCGCCGCCATCATTACGGCTTTCAATCCCGACCCGCACACTTTGTTGACGGTCACGGCCGACACCGTGTTTGGCAGCCCCCCGCGCAGCGCGGCCTGTCGCGCGGGGTTTTGGCCCAATCCGGCTTGAATTACGCAACCCATGATTACTTCGTCGATGACGTCGGGCTGGACGCCTGCTCGGCTTACGGCTTCGCGCACGACGATCGCGCCCAGCTCAGTTGCTTTGAAACCTTTTAGCGCGCCGAGAAATTTTCCGACCGGAGTTCGAACAGCGCTGATGATTACTGCTTGTTTAATGTCAGACATAAGATTTAATCCAGAGTAGTTGGAATGATTTAGGATGACTGTTAATTAGTCAAGCCAGTATTCGTCGCCTTAATGGCCGATCACTAACAAGGTCTTGCGTTCCGGCCGGAGTAAAACCTTTAGCGTTACACCACCGTGCCCAAACGTTTCTGCCCGGCCCAGAACTCTCAAGGAAGAATCGTGCTGTCGCAGGGCGGGAAAGTCTGATTCCGCGATCAGTGCAACCGTATTCGGGTTTCGCAGCCACTCATTCAGTATGGGTGCGTCATCCTTAATTGCCACACGTTCGACGTAATGTGGCGGCGGCAACGTAAAGGCGATGTCGTTGGCCCAGCCGCCGGTCTTGTTTGAGGTTATCCAGATGCGACCGGGGAGGCTGCTCACCAAATTCGCCACCGGCAAAAAACGAGTGAAGGCCGGTAAGAGCGCCAACTCAACGCTAATAAAAGTCGCGGCGATCACGGCTGAAAGGGCGAGTGATGCTGCCCGGGTTTTCGCGCGAGCCGAAAGCAAAACCACGCTAATCAAACCCAAGGCAGCAACTGAGACCGGCAGAAATCGCGCGACAGAATGGACGCCGAGGATGGCAGCGGCCTTTAACGATCCGGCGGCAATCGCAAGGACGAACAACGCGGAGATAACCAGATAGATTTGCAGCACGTGACGGGCTAAACGCGACCGCATCTCGCTGCCCAGAAATTGCCCGGTAATCAAAGCGGCCGCGGGCATGGCCGGCAACAAATAATAGTCACGCTTAAAACTGGAGATTGAAAACAACAGAATCGTGGAGGCCAGCCACAGATACAGAATTCTCTTCATGCGGTCCGTTTGGCCGCGCGGCGAACCTTTCCAGTCCGTCCAAATGGCCGGCAAGATCAGTATTGACCACGGGGCAAACACGCCGAAAAACGCAACCAGCTGGTACCAAAATGGACGGGACAGCTCACCGTAGATCGATCCGGTGAATCTTTGCGCATTCTCACCGACTAAGAAAAACCATAAGACGCCGGCGCCGCGACGGAAGTAGACGGCGAGGAAGTAAGGAGCCGTAAATACCAGAACCAGAATTGAACCTGCAGTAAGGCGAAGCTTCTTCAACACCCGCCAGTCTTTCGCAATCAGCACTTCCGCAGCGATGGGCAAAGCAACCAGCACCACGGCAATTGGTCCTTTGGTCAAAACACCTAACGCCACTGCAAAGTAGCCGGCAAAGACCACTCGTTTCCCGTCAGAGGTCAACGCTGTTGCAAACGAGGCGACGCTGGCTGTGACGAGAAGAGTCAGCAACATGTCGCTCATCGCGGCGCGCGCAAAACTCATAAACAACACGCTCGTCCCTAAAATGGCAGCCGCTGTCAAACCAATTCGCTTGCCGTACGAGCGAAGACCGAGGGCGTAGACAATCGCCAAAACCGCGAGCGCGGCTGCCACCGACGGCAAGCGCGAAGATCCATAGCCCGCTCCGAACAGTTTGTAGCAGATGCCAATCAACCAATACGTAAGCGGCGGTTTGTTAAGCTGCTGCTCGTCAGGTGCATGCGGTGTTAGCCAATCGCCCTGCTCGACCATCAGACGCGAGCCCAGGGCGAAATAGCTCTCAGCCCGCACAAACTCTTTCCACGTCCGGAGGTCGCTGGTAAACAACAACGCTGCCAGCGCAAACAGAACGATGAACCCACGGTGCTCTTTTAACAGGTGCATAATGACTGAAGCGTGCGCCAGTGTGTTGGCCCTGATATCGTTCCGTCAAGGATGGCGGGATCGCTGGTCGTTACTGGTATCCTTATTTGAAGTTCTCTGCGCCTGCTCAGCGTCATCGGCGTCTCTGCGGTGAGTGTATCCAAGCTTTATTCACCGCCGAGACGCAAAGAACGCCGAGACCACGCTGAGAAAAATAATTTATGGCACCACCGCGTTCCTGGCTAGTTGTCTGTCAGTGTGTTGCTGTTGTGCGTGATAAGAAAATGGGCTGAGAAAAACGGCCTTAGTCCCGTAGGGACGAAATATTTATAGTCTAATGGCCTCACTATGACTGAGTAAGCTCCGGAGGAGCGAAATATTATCGAGTGAGTCACATTTCGCTCCTCCGGAGCTAGGGTTGTGGGAGCAGCTATTTCTATAAACATCCGGCTCCTACGGAGCTAAACGATCGCGACGGTATGGCGGTCGTTCCTTGAACTTGGCAACACTGTTATCTCAGCAACACACTAACGGAGCACCACCTCATTCCTTAGCTGATTGAAAGGTCTTCGATTACAGTGCTAGACTCTGCTTTGATTTCAAACCCCATCAACAACTACTTTCCGAATAACATCGAAACATGCAGGCTCTAATTCTGGCTGGCGGTAAAGGCACACGGCTGCGTCCGCTTACTGTTTACACTCCGAAACCCATCGTCCCGATCTGCAATCGGCCTTTTCTGCTCTATCAGATCGACACGTTGCGCCGCGCCGGCGTCACGGACATTACGCTCTCGCTTTCTTATCAGCCCGAGAAGATCGAGCAGCAGCTCGGCGACGGTTCCAGCTTTGGCGTCAAGTTGAAGTACACCGTCGAGCCGCAACCGATGGGTACTGCCGGGGCTTATAAGTTCGCCGAGGATCTGATTCGCGAGCCGACCGTAGTCTTTAACGGCGACGTTTTGACGGACCTTGATCTCAAGGCAATGATTCGCCAGCACAAGGAGCGGAACGCCACTGCTTCGATTTTTTTGATTCCCGTGGAAGACGCCAGCATGTACGGCGTCGTCGAAACCGCCGAAGATGGCCGCGTGTCCCGATTTGTTGAAAAGCCAAAGCCCGACGAAACCAACTGCCGAGACATTAACGCCGGGACCTACATCCTGGAACCTGAAGTCCTGGATCTCATCCCGAAGGGCGAGAATTATTCTTTCGAATACGGATTGTTTCCGAGGCTGCTGGAAAAAAGTGAAGCATTCTTTGCACATATCCCGCCGCGCACGTATTGGTTGGACATCGGCACCCCCGCGCGCTATTTGCAAGCGCATCACGATATGCTGGCGAGCCGGGTGACTCGGTTCCATTTGAAAGAGCGGCGCGGCGATTTTGATTCCGCGACGCACTCAGCGATCGACGACCTCTCAATCGTCGCCGACGATTGCACTCTTAAACCGGGCGTGGAAATCATCAACTCGGTGCTGGGCAAGGGCTGCTATATCGAGGAGCGCGCGCGGATCGAGAACTCGGTAATCTGGAGTCACACACGCGTCGGGACTGCGGCCCAGGTGAAGGACGCAATTATCGGCCGCGGTTGTCACATTGGGCGCTCGACCCTGGTGGGCCCGGGCGCAGTGCTCGGCGATAAGACGTCGCTGACGGATTACACGAAGACCTGCGCGTAGGCGACGGGCGTTAGAGTACCAACTTTAGTTGGGTGTTATCCCGGCAAAAAAGAGCCCGACTAAAGTCGGTACTCTGACGCCGCTAGACTCAAAAGGGATACTGAATCATGAACTTCAACTGCTTTCGCGCTTACGACATTCGGGGAGTCTACCCGACCGACCTTGACGAAGAGGCTTACTACCGCATCGCGAAAGCCTACACCCGTCTCTTTCATCCCAAAACAATGGTTGTGGGCATGGACGCGCGCGTATCCGGCCCCGCTTTGAAGAAGGCGCTGACCGACGGCTTTGTCGACGCCGGGGTGAATGTCGTGGACATCGGCGGCATTACCACGGACATGCTTTACTACGCTGTGGGAGCTTCGGAAGAGTATTCCGGCGGCATCGTGGTTTCAGCCTCGCACAATCCGAAAGAGTACAACGGTGCAAAAATGGTCAAGGAAAAGGCGGCGGCCATTTCCAGCGACACTGGTTTGTTTGAGATTCGGGACATCATCAAAGCCGGCAAAGATAAGAACGTGACCTCAGAGACCAAAGGTAAGGTCACCGAAAAGGATGTGCTCAAAGGCTATGTCGAACACGTGCTCAACTTCGTCGATCGCCGAGCCATCAAGCCTTTTCACATCGTCGCCAACGGAAACTTTGGATTTGTTGGTGCTGGGGTCCAACTGATCGCAGACGAACTCGGCGTCAAACTAACAAAGCTTAACTGGGAACCTGACGGGACGTTTCCGAAAGGCACACCCGATCCGATGCAATCTGCCAATCGCGCCGAAACGGAACAGATGATGCGCGATGGCAACTTCACTTTCGCTGCGATCTGGGACGCCGATGCCGATCGCTGCATGTTTCTCGACGAGAAGGGCGAATTTATTTCCGGGGCATACGTGACTGCGATGCTGGCCGACGTTCTGCTGATCAAACACGGTGGCAACAACAAAATCATCTTCGATCCGCGCGTGATTTGGCCGACGATGAAAGTCTGCGAACAGCACGGCGCCGAGGCAATCATCTCCAAGAGTGGTCACGCTTTCATCAAAGATCGCATGCGCAAAGAAAACGCCATCTTTGCCGGCGAGATGAGCGCGCATTACTACTTCCGCGAGAATTTTTACGCTGACAACGGCGTGATTCCCTTCCTCCTCGTGCTCGAGCAGTTGTCTCGATCCGGCAAATCATTTTCAGAAACGATGCGGCCGTACATGGAAGGCCATTACATGTCGGGTGAACTGAACTTTCGCGTCGATGACATCAAGAAAGTGATCGCTGCCGTGCAGGAACACTTCAGTAAACAGGGCACGGAAGATTTCACCGACGGATACTCGCTGAATGCTGAGGACTGGCGCTTTAATATCCGCCCATCAAACACTGAACCGCTGCTTCGTCTGAACATTGAAGCGCGCAAACCTGGATTGGTCGAAAAGCTTGTCGCTGAAGTGGAAGCGATCATCGGCAGCAAGCCTCACTAACTTTGCGGGGCTTTGCGTCTTTGTGACTTTGCGTGAGAGCAAACGTGAAGTCCCACGCAAAGACGCGAAGATCCGCAAAGCCCGGCACAGTCCTTGCCCCAGAGCCTCTTGAAATTAGATCCCGGCGCACAGTGATGTGCGCCAGCCAAACACAGGAGGTTCCACGCGATGGGGCTGATTCTTCTAATAATTCTAATAATTCTGCTGTTGGGCGCTGTTCCCGCATGGCCCCACAGCCGCAACTGGGGCTATGGCCCAACCGGCGGTCTGGGCTTACTTGTATTGATTGTGATCATTCTGCTGGTGCTGCGGGTGTTCTAAGTCAGAACGCTCGCTTCGTTCGCAAACTCAAGCGGCGTGAAACTGGAGTGTGCGCGGTTGACTGTCTTGGCCCGCGCACTCCAGACTTGCGCTCATGCCTGAACTACCGGAAGTCGAGCACGTCGTGCGCGCGTTGCGCCGCGTCGTCATTGGCCGAACGATCATTGCCAGTGAAATACGACTCAGGAAACTAATCGGCGAAACCTCGCCGACGACATTCAATCGCAAGATCAAGAACACAACCATCAAGGGCGTAGCACGGCGCGGCAAGTTCATCTTAATTGAACTTGATGGTGACGTAGCCCTCCCCGACGGTCGAGCCTCTGACACTGAATCCAAGGGCGCGCGGAAAGGAAAAGGTCGCGCGCATGCTGGGAGCGCGGGCGTCTCGCCCGCCAAGCGTGGCAAACCGCAGGTCCTCGCCGTCCATCTACGGATGACCGGCAAGTTTCTTTACCTCTCACCCGACGACGATCTACCCAAACACTCGCATGCAATCTTCTATCTCGACAACGACCGCCGTTTGGTCTTTCGCGATCAGAGACAATTCGGCATCATGCGATTGCTGCCGGCGGCACGTCTTCACGAAACGAAAGGAATCGCCGAACTGGCGCCCGAACCGTTTTCAGAAGATTTCAGCCATTTCTACTTAACCAGCGTCCTGAAGCGTTCGCGTCGAACTCTCAAGACATTGTTGCTCGATCAGACAAAGGTGCTGGGGCTGGGAAACATCTACGCCGTCGAGGCTTTGTTTCGCGCTCGCATAAGTCCCTTTGCGATTGCGGCAGAGCTTTCGAAGAAGAGAACGGCGAGATTGCATGCTGAGATTCAAGACGTTTTGCAGTTCGCCATCGATCACATTCGCGGCTCGATCAAATTGGAGGAAGGCTTTTCATACGGAGCAGCGTTTGAAAATTTCTGGCAGGTTTATGATCGCGAAGGTGAGCCGTGCGTCGAGTGCGGCGCAAAGATTCGTCGCGTGAATCATGGCGGGCGATCGACGTACTGGTGTCCGCGGTGTCAGAGAAAGTGAGCCACAACCCGTTTAGAGGCGGGCTACCGCCCGCCATCACTTTCACCACGACAGCTACCAGCCGGGGCAGTAGCCCGACCGTCAGGGAGGGCGTGGTCATTCTCATTCACACCCGGCTTCAGCCGGGTGAACGGGGTACGCATTATTATTTAAGTAACCGTTTTAACGGTTTTCCTCGTCTCGCCATTCAAGTCCGTAGCGCTTAACGAACAGCTGATACTCGTCTTCAAACGTTCTCTTACGATGATGCACACCCTGATTTGCAATGTACTTGCAGACCCGATCGACATCCGAATGCGATACTGAAAACGCGCCATAGCCGCGTCCCCATGCGAATCTACCTCTTATGAGCCGGTTATGGTTGATCCAGTGCGACGAACTTCCTTTCAGCAGTTGGATTACCTGCTCAATTGTGAGATTCGTGGGGAGGTCTATCAGAGCGTGCGTATGATCGCTGTTGAAGTAATTGATTTTCATGTATATGCCTTTCTCACACGAATACTCTGATAAGTTTTGAGACGCCATTGCCGCCGCGCGTCTGTCTAGCATGGACTCACGTCGCAGAGTTTCCCAAATTACGTGAAGCCAACAGCGGGAATAGGAATGGGTAGACAAGGTAATGTCCTCCTTTCAGAGCGCGCAGTTTGAACCTGGCAAGGAGAACGCGCAATCGAAAACCGTTGAAACACTTTTCGCAAATTGCGTTAATTGGATTATTCCATCAGCATAGAAGAAAACCGTTGAAACGGTTCAAGCGAATTGTGCTTGCTCAGTTGGCCACCCGGCTAAAGCCGGATGTGAATGAGACTCTCTTAGTGCACGATCGGGCTATTGCCCCGTTGATCGCGAAGGCGAGCCGTGAGTAAAGTGCGGCGCGAGTATCCGCCATGTCCAGCATGGCGGTAGATCAACTTACGGGTGTCCGAAATGTCAGCGGAGATAGGAGTTAGTTATTTCGTCGATTTCAGCTGCTTTCGAAGAGCGGCGAGATTTACCTTAAGGTTTTTTTCCAGATCATTGATACTCTCGTAGATTATGCAGCGTTGAGTGCGGACATCGAACTTCAGATCATCTGCTTTTTTTGCCAGCAATAACGTCGGACGATCCTTTCCCCACGCGTAGCCCACTTCCAAGTACACATTCGCATTGGCTCCCGTTACATCAGCAATTACCAATGACGCACTTTCGATCTTCGACTTAACGCGTTCAAGAATGTCTCCTGTAAATACGCTCAAATCGACCCTTTCGCACAAATAGCCAGCCTTGTGAACAGGTTTCTCAATTCCGTAGATATATACATCTTTCATATCACCCGCGAACGGCATGGCGACAAACACCGACGGCTTGAATGTTACCCCAGCCTCTTTTACTCGCTTAGCCGAAACACTTTTCCGGGGCCTGGAGCCCGCTTTCGCAAATTTGCGGGGCAAGTATTCACGCAGAATCGATTGTAGACGTGGGACGCGTTTACTGTCCCGTTCGACAATTGTTATCGTCCGGAGATTTTCAGGGAAGGCGCCGTTTTCGATTGCCTCAACAAGTCCGCCGATTTGCGCCAAGAACGATTCTCTCTCATCCAAGCCGAAACCAACGCCGTGCACTGTCATCGAAACGCTCTGCGTTTCCGGCAATTCCTTCTTGATAATTCTCAGTGAATCACGTGCAAAAGCACGGATCCAAGCATAATCCAGATCATTTAGGTCAGGTACGCCAAGAAATACTACGCTAGCTGAGGCTATGAGTCCGTTCGATTCGACGAGGACATGTTTTCCCGGGAAGGGGGCGATCTCCTTTACAACCGCGTGGCTCTTGAGGAGGCTCGCGACGGTTTGATCTGCACCGTAATACCCTTGAGCGTACTTAAGGATGAGAACATCACTTGCGAACTTTAGTACGTCGCCTTTTTTTACATTGATGACAGGGGTTGAGGTCATGGCGTGGCAAATGGTAGCAGTAGAAACACGTACCGGCAACAGCAAATCTCTCACAAATTCGCCAAAATAAAGTCCGACATCATCTGGCGCATGTGCTTGACCAGCGCCGGGTCAGTCACGCCGTGGCGCGACTTGGGATAGACCATTATCTGAACCTGTTTCCCGGCCTTCTGTAGTTCATATAGGAACTGAATCGTATTCGCCATGTGCACATTGTCGTCGATGGCGCCGTGAATCAGCAGCAACTTTCCATGCAGATCTTTTGCGTAATTTACGGGTGAACTTTTCCGATAGCCTTCGGGATTATTTTGCGGCGTGCCCATGTAACGCTCGGTGTAGATCGTGTCATAGTTGCGCCAATCAGAAACCGTGCCGCCGGCAATCCCAATCTTGAATGTCTGGCTGTGCGTCAGCGCATAGCTCGTCATAAAGCCGCCATAGCTCCAGCCCCACAGACCAATTCGCGAACCATCAACATATGGTTGCGACTTCAACCAGGCGTATCCATCTTCCAAATCACGTAACTCGAGCTCGCCAAAATTCTTGTAGAGAGGCCAGGCCGAACTCACGCCTTTGTTGCTCGCCGTGCGGTTGTCGCACATCCAAATGATGTAGCCCTTCTGCGCCAGCAGCTGGTGCCACATGAACGTTGTCGCACCCCAGGAGTTACGCACCTGTGGCGCCTGCGGGCCGCTGTAGGTGTAAGACATGACCGGATATTTCTTGGCCGGATCGAAATCGGGAGGCTTAATCATCATCGCCTCCATGATGAAGCCGTCGCGCGTCTTCACGTTTACAAATTCGACTTTGCCGAGTTTGTACTGCGTCAGCGCATCGACTTTGTTTTCGTCGATCACCCGCACCAGCTTGCCGTTTGGATCGTAGAGACGCACCTGGCTCGGCGTGTTCACATCGCTTACGGAATCGACGAAATGCGAACCGCCGGAATTGAACGAAGCGCGATGATTCCCTTCGGTCGTCGTCAGACGGCTCATCCCGGTCCCATCGAGTTTGATTGCGTATTCGTGGTTCGCGATGTAGGAGTGCTCAGTGCCGGTGAAGTAGATCGTCCCCTTCCCTTCATCGACGCGATCGATTGAGCGCACGTCCCAATCACCATTCGTTATTTGCTTTATCACTCTGCCGTCAGCCGAATAGTGATAGATATGCTGCCAGCCATCACGGCTGCTAAGCCACAGAAACGAACCATCTTTCAGCCACTGCAGTCCATCATCAACTACTTCGACCCAGGCTTTCGATGTTTCGCGAAACAGGGTCGCAGACTTGCCGTCCTCAGGATTGGCAGAATTCAGATCCAGAAAAGTTTGCTCGCGATTCTGCGCCTGGTACCAAACCTTCTTGCCGTCAGGAAACCAGCCGACCCGGACGATCAGAAGATCTTCGGGCATGTAGCGCCCGGTGTCGATCCAGGTGACATCGCCACCCGCAGCATTTACCAAACCCAACTTAACGATCGGGTTTGGATCGCCGGACTTCGGGTAAGGAGTCAGCTCTAATTTCTGTTCAATCGGAATGTGATCGACTACCGGATAGTTCGGCACCGGATGCTCGTCGATGCGCAGGAAGGCAATCCTGGTCGAGTCGGGACTCCACCAGTACGCGCCAAAATTTCCGCGCCCGTACAGCTCTTCCTGGTAGACCCAGTCGAGCCGGCCATTCAATATCGTCTCGCTGCCGTCGCGCGTCAGTGCTCGCTCGCGCCGTTGCATGCTGAGGTCTTCGACATAGAGATTGCCGCCGCGGACAAAACTTACCATGCGACCGTCAGGGCTGAATCCTTCGCCAACTTCTTCGTCAGGATTGCTGGTCAGCCGGAAGGCGCGATCGCTCCCAAATTCGTAATAGAAGAGATCGTTCGCGAAATTGATCAGGACGCCCGTTTCGGCCGGGTTAAATTCGTAAGTGGTTTGGTTCGCCAGCCGGCGCGCATCTTCTTTGCTGAGTCCCGGCAGCGCCGCAAACGCCGCCTGCATCTTCGCTGCATCATAGAACGGTTCAGATTTTCCGGTGACGGCGTTAACCTTCAGCAGCCGCGGAAACGCCGCTCGATCTTTGCTGGCCACAATGTAGTGCACGCCGTCCTTCAACCAACGCGGATTCACCGGAGTGCCGCTGAAGTTGACGCGCTTTTGCGGGTCAAAAATATCGTCGATGGTTAAAAGCTTGTTCTGAGCGCGAACATTCAGTCCCTGAATCGCAAACAGAACGAGAATAAGCACAGGCGAAAAGCGTTTGTACACAGTAGTCTCCAAAGAGTTGAATTCGAATATCAGTTGATTTCGCGCGGGATCAAACGTTTGATTAGCGGCGTCAAGACCGCCAGCACCAGCGCCCCTACCAGCGTGATAACAGAAAAGATCGCGAAGCCCCTCGTCAACACCGCATTGTCGTTGCCTTCAAACAAACGGGTCGTCATGCCGGCGATGTAGCTGCCGATCGAAATCGAAAGAAACCAAACTCCCATCATCAAACCGACCATGCGCGCCGGCGAGAGTTTGGTAACCGTGCTGAGGCCTACCGGGCTAAGACACAGTTCACCGAACGTCTGAATCAGGTAAACGACGATCAGCCACAAAGGGCTAACGCGGCCGCTCACGCCCAGCATCGAGGCAATGGTAATCACCACGAAAGCAAGGCCGGCAAACAGCAATCCGTAAATGAACTTTCCCGGGCTCGATGGCTGCCGATCGCCCAGCTTCTGCCAAAGCCAGGCAAAGATTGGCGCAAAAATAATCACGAAAATGGCCGGTACTGATTGAAACCAACTCGACGGGTATGCCCAGCCGAAAATTGTGGTGCTCGTCATGCGATCCGCAAACAGAGTAAGGCTCGAGCCGGCTTGTTCATACGTCATCCAGAAAAGAATCGAGAAGACGAACAGAATGAATATCGCGAGCACGCGTTTCAGTTCATCGCCGTTGAGAAGCCGCGTGGTGCCGATCAGATAACCTGAAAAGAAACCAACCACGAGCGGAAACAGCGCCGACAATAAACCACCGCCAATGTAATAGCCGAGGCTGGCCCCAACGACGCCGCCCACCAGCGCGAGGCCCACGGTTAGAAAATCAAAGCCAGCGGGCGCCTCAAGCGAGGGATTTTCCGCAGTCCGATCCGGTCTCTGTCCGACGTCCTTAAGGCGGTTTCTCCCGATTACATACTGAATCAGTCCCAGGGTCATGCCCACTCCGGCAGCGCCAAAGCCCCAATGCCAGGCAGTGTTCGGATCAAGCCCAGCCGATGCAATCATCCGGCGGAAGGCGGGATGTTGCGCCAGGAAACCAACCACGATTGGTGACAGGAAAGCGCCCAGGTTGATCCCCATGTAAAAGATCGAAAAGCCCGCATCCCGGCGCTGGTCCCGTTCGGAGTACAGTTGGCCCACCATGGCGCTGATGTTCGGTTTCAATAACCCCGTACCGCATGCAATCAGAATCAATCCAGCGTAGAAATTGAAGTGTGTGTTGATGGCCATTGAGTAATGGCCACAGGCGATGATGATGCCGCCGAGCAGCACGGCGCGGCGCGCGCCGAATACTTTGTCCGCCAACCAACCGCCAATCAACGGCAGGTACCAAACCGACGAAACATACGTGGCGTAGATCAACGCCGCGTGACCTTCGTCGAAGCCCAAGCCGCCCTCGGCCAGGCTCTTCGTCATGTAGAGAGTGAGGATGGCGCGCATGCCGTAATAGCTGAAGCGCTCCCACATCTCGGTGAAGAACAGCGTGGACAGACCGCGCGGGTGACCGAAGAAGCCGGTGTCGTTCGCGGTTAGTGGAGTTGCGGCAGTGCCGTCAATTGGTGTGCTCATCTGAATCAGTTCCAGGAAATATCTTGGTTCATAAAAACTAAACTCCAGGCATGGCCTTCTTCAGTGGCCGCAACAGCAACAGCAGGATCATCGCCATCCCGAGGGCGCAGCCGGCGCAGAACAACCAGAAGGTTGAATGCAGCCAGTCATCCCAAAGTTGGCCGATCTGCGTCAGCTTGTTGCCAAAGCCGGTGGCGACGAACCAGCCGCCCATCATGATGCCTCGCCAGCGGATGGGGCTGACTTTCGAAACCAGCGACAAGCCCATCGGCGACAACATGAGTTCGCCCGCGGTCAGCACTCCGTAAGCGCCTAGCAGCCACAGCGGCGACATCTTGTAAGCGCCGGCGGCGTAAAGATTGGCGCCCGCCGGCAACGAGCCTTCGCCGATCTTCGCCGCGATGAAGAAGACCAGAAAAGCGCATGCGGTCAGGACCATACCAAAAACCATTTTGGTTGGCGTGGACGGCTCGAGTCCTTTCTTATCCAACCATCGCCAGAAAGCAATGATGGGAAAAGTCAAAAGGATCACCCACCCGGGATTGATGGCGTTCGAGATGATGCCGGTGACTTTCCAGTTCGTGTTCTCGTTTCCCCAGTAAGTGATCGTGGTGCCGTTCTGGTGAAACACCATCCAAAACACGACCACGATGCCGAAGATCACGACCAGCGCGGCGACGCGCTTCCAGTCAGGCACCGCATCCATCACGGCCTTTCGGCTCGCGTTGTCCGCGTCCTGCTGACTTATGCCGTGTGGTGGCGCATCCGCGGTGACGGCGGCGGTATCGGCCATAGTCTTAGCGCCGCGGCTGGCCGCGGTGTCCGCCATCTCTACGTGCTTCTTCCATTTCCAGAGGATGAAGATCGAGAAGGCCATGCCCACTACGGCAACCGCGAAGGCCGGATGAAAACCGAACTTACCTTTCATGTATTCAGCGACAATCGGCGCGAGAAAGGCGCCCACGTTAATGCCCATGTAGAAGATGTTATAAGCACGATCCTTTAAGTGGCTGCCTTCTGTGTACAGGTTTCCAACCATCGCCGACACATTCGGTTTGAAGAAGCCGTTACCAATAACCAGGCAGGTCAGGGCCGCGTACACAGCCGGCATGGATCGAATCGACAGCAGCAGGTGCCCGGCCATGAAAAAAACCCCGCCGATCATCACCGATCGACGGTAGCCAATTTTCTTGTCAGCGATCCAGCCGCCGATCAGCGGCGACATATAAACGAACATGATGTAGTTCGAATAGAGGGCTTGCGTGTCGTCAACCGACCAACCGAAACCCTGGCCAGTCGTGTCGCGCATGTAAAGCGCAAACATCGCGATCATCGTGTAGAAACTGAACCGTTCCCACATCTCGGTCGCAAACAGGACGTAGAGACCTTTGGGATGGCGGTTGACGGCTAGCTCGGCTGTGGACATAAGTCGCACTCCTGTTGAGTTCGGACCCGGGTTCACTGCGTGGGGAGATTATCTTGCGACGGTTTACGCATTCAGCCAGAAGCGTGGCACGGTGTCAAGGTTACGCGTTTGGAGTAGTGATGCAGTTTAGAGTTCAAGTTTTAGCTTGTCGCGAAATTGCAGCCTAAAGGCTGAACTCTGAACTGTATGATTCAAACTGCATCATTACGCTCGGGACTAACCCGCTTGACAGTGATCTGCGCCGGAGCGTATAAACTGCTTTGAAAAACGTGGTGAGTTAAGGCGACTTGCGGCCACGTAAAACAAACGGCTAAACAGCTCGGGCAGTTCGAAAGACGAACCCGAAAAACTTCAGAGTAATTGAAGTCCCGCGTTGTTTGGCGCGGGATTTTTGTTTGGTGGAACTTTGTGCTTTGTCCTTTGTACTTTGTGTGGGTAACCCGACTCTCGGCAACACTACAAAGTACCAAGCACCAAGTCCCAAGTACTAAACCTTATGCCTGACTTTAGACAACTCATTGAATCAGACATCAGCCATATCTTTGACGGCGCGATGGGGACGATGCTCTATACCAAGGGCATTTACATCAATCGTTCCTACGACGAACTGAACCTGGTCGCTGCCGATCTCGTGCGCGAGGTCCACGCCGAGTACATTCGCGCCGGCGCCGAGATCATCGAAACCAACACGTTCGGCGCCAACGTGAACAAGCTCCAACCCTATGGCTTGGAAGCCAGCATGCGCGAAATCAATGTCAAAGCCGCGCGCATCGCGCGCGAAGCCGCCGGCAACCGAGTTTACGTGGCGGGTGCTGTTGGCCCGCTTGGTTTGCGCATCGAACCCTATGGCCCTACCTCGTTCGATGAAGCAAAGGCTATGTTCTCGGATCAAATCTCCGCCCTGCTGGAAGGCGGAGTCGATCTGTTCGTGCTGGAAACGTTCTCAGATATTTCAGAATTGCAGCAGGCGATTCGAGCCGTGCGCGACTTGTGCGATTTGCCGATCGTCGCGCAGGTAACGATCCAGACTGGACGGCAATACCTCGTTCGGCACTACGCCTGAGATATTCACGACGCGACTCGATCAATGGGGGGCAGATGTGATCGGACTGAACTGCGGCGTGGGACCGGCGATCGTGCTCAACGCGATCGAGAAGATGCGCGCGCTGACCACGCGCAAGCTTTCGGCGCAGCCAAATGCCGGCCTGCCACGCGACGTAGGCGGCCGTCAGATTTACATGTGCTCGCCTGAGTACATGGCTGAGTATTCGCGGCGCATCATTCAGGCGGGCGCGAATTTCGTGGGTGGTTGCTGTGGAACGACGCCGGCGCACATCAAGATGATCGCCGACGCGATTCGCCAGTTTCATCCGCGCACGCAGCAGGTCGCCGTGCTCGGGACCGCCAAGGTCAGCGTCAGCGATCTAAAACCACCCGATGTCACCGTCGTTCCCGCTGAAGAGCGATCGAACTGGGCGCGCAAGATCGCGACAGGCGAATTCGTCACGACCGTCGAAGTGCTGCCGCCGAAAGGCTGCAATCCGGCGAAGACGCTCGATCGATCCGCCTGTTGAAAGAGGCCGGCGTCGATGGCGTGAACATTCCCGACGGGCCGCGCGCGCAAACACGCATGGGCGCAATGGCGACCGCGTTGATGGTCCAGAAACGAAATCGGCATCGAAGCTGTGCTGCACTACTGCTGTCGCGATCGAAACCTGCTCGGCATGATGTCGGACTTACTCGGCGCCGCGGCGCTCGGCCTGCGCAATCTGCTGCTGATCACCGGCGATCCGCCGAAGATGGGTCCGTACCCGGACGCCACCGCGGTTTTCGACATCGACGCGATCGGCTTGACGAACATGGTCAACAAACTGAACCACGGTCTGGACATCGGCAACAATCCAATCGGCGAGCCAACCTCATTTTCGATCGGCGTCGGCGTCAATCCCGGCGCGGTAAACATGGATGAAGAGTTGCGACGGTTTGAGTGGAAGATCGAAGCCGGCGCCGAATACGCCATCACTCAACCAGTGTTCGACACTGAGCAGTTGCGCGAGTTTCTTAAAACGCATCGAGCACTGCCGCATTCCGATCGTGGCCGGCATCTGGCCGCTGGTTTCATTTCGCAACGCTGAGTTTCTGCACAACGAAGTGCCGGGCGTGCACGTTACTCCGGACATCATGGAGCGCATGCGGGTCGCTTCAGCCATTAGTAAGGAAGCCGGGCGTGATGAAGGCTTAAAGATCGCGCGCGAGTCTTTGCAGGACGTCCGCGACCTGATTCAAGGTGTGCAGGTTTCCGCTCCGTTCGGCAACGTAAAGTACGCGCTGGAAGTCTTCAGCGTGTTGCCGGAGTTTGCTGTGTCAGAGGCCCACGCGTCAGCAAGGGCTCCCGTTGCCAGCTAGCCCTCCCTCACGGTCGGGCTTCTGACACTTTCCGCGCGGTGCTACACTCACTCACGAAGTGGCACAGACCCTCGCTAAACCAACTCAGCACAATCAGCGAGTAAGGAAGATCAGAACTCGCGCTCGTTACGAGCATCGCCGCTTAAAAAGAATTTCTCGCGCCGCAACTCTCGGCGGTCTCTTTCTTTCATTTCTGAGAATTGGGATGACCGGTTTCGGCGGCGGCCTCGCCGTACTCTCGCAGATTCGAAATCTGGTCGTGCAGGAACGCCGGTGGATCAGCGAGAACGACTTTATCGAAGCCCTGGCGCTGGGCCAGAGCCTGCCCGGCACCAGCGCCGGCAACGCCGTTACCTACATCGGATTTCGGCTGCGCGGCTGGCGAGGCGCGAGCATCGCCCTGACAGCATTCATTCTGCCGTCGATGTTCATGATGATCGCCCTGGCGCTTCTCTACGATCGCTTTCGCGCTCTCCCAAACACTGAACAACTCTTTCACGGTTTCAATGCCGCGGTGGTGGCTCTGATCGCCGTTACCGCCTGGCGCATGGGCAAGCACACTTCAAGCAAGTCGTGGCAGCGCATCCTGATGGCGCTTTCCTTTGCCGCGGTGATTCTGCTACGCGCGACGGTGGTCGAAATAATCGTTATCTGTGGGCTGATCGGCATTGGAATCGAATCGTTTGCTGAGAAGCAACATCTCCGGCTGGAACGCATTCGCGGTTTTGCCACGCGACGCCAGCAAAGAATTCGCGAACGAATCGAAAAAAGACGGCCGCGGAAGCCGCACCGTTTCTTTGGCGGCTATCTCACGGAAGCCATGGCCGAGGAACGGATACGGGAGATGAGCGAAGCCCTGATAACACAGACCGATGATGACGAGCCGGCTGATGATGGCCCGAGCACTGACCGGATCAAAAAGAAAACACCGGCCTCGCTGAAGGCGTTTCTGCTGCCCGCCATTCCCGGAATTGCCAAGTTGGGACTGGCCCTTTCCGTGTCGTTCATTTTTCTGCGGATAGGCACCGTGACCTTCGGCGGCGGCTTTGTCATGATTCCGGAAATTCAGAATGAAGTCGTCAACTCTCATCACTGGTTGACGCATCAGGAATTCGCCGACGCCACCGCCCTCGGACAAATCACTCCCGGCCCGGTCCTGATCATGGCGACCTTTGTTGGGTTTCGCGTCGCGGGATTTTTCGGGGCATTGTTTTCTACTTTTTGCGTTTTCCTGCCATCGTTCCTGATGACGATTGCGGCCGGATCTTCCTTTCGCCGGTTTCGCACCAATCGACAAATGCAGGCCTTTCTCCGCGGCGTCGCGCCGGCGGTGACTGGTTTGCTGGGCGCGGCTGCCTGGAGCGTCGCGCGCTCAGGTATTCACACGATCATCGGCGGAGTCATGGCCGTCGTGATTGTCGTAATCCTCTTGCGCTATCGTCCAAATCCTTTGTATGTGCTGATGGGAGCGGGTCTATTCAGGTTTGTTTTGGCGTTGCTCGTGTCGTGACCAGACTCCTACTCGACTTGCGATTCGAGTGCCAGCCACCGAGCCATAAAATCATAATCCAATATGTCGGTAGAAAGTTCGTTGAGCAAACGCTCAATGAGTTCGACATCGAGCCGACCCGCGAGTGAGCGTAAAACTGTTCTCGCATCCTCCAGATCGCGGTCGCGGGTGGCTAAGATTTTCAGCACCACGAAATCCTCAGGCGCAACAACGCGCAGCGGCTGGCCGCGAAGCACTGTATTAAGCGCCCGCGCCTGGACACCCCGGGCAATTGCGGGGAACGTGGCTCGACCAGGTCGATTGTGTTGAGCGAGCCGCCAAGCCCACCAATCAATGTCAACCGACTAACTAGTTGGCCACCGAATTTGACCTCATCAAAAGCACGAATCAGATCAAAACCTGCGGCTCGGAACGCAGCCTCGGCCTGCTCACCTGTGACTGCGGCCACAGCCAAGTGAGCGTCTTTGGTCTCGCGCGGCTCGCCGTACATGGCAAGCGCGAGACCTCCATACGCTGCTGCTGGTAACCGCGCAGCCTCAAGGGCTTGGCTTACTGCGACGAGAACTGCCGTCGGATCGGCTAAGTCGATCTTCATATTGTCGTGATCTGTGTTCTTCAAGCAGTTGTTCTCTAACCGCAAGTAATTCAAGCGTGGCGCGCCGTAACGACAGGCGAGCGCGGTCTGCTTCGGCTGCGCGCCGATCCAATTCTTCCTGATCAAACTTCATTAATTGGCCAGATAATGTCTCAGTGCAGTTTCCAGCTTGGGATATGCAAATGCAAATTTAACGGCGTTCAGCTTTTTCGGCATTACGCGCTGACTCACCAGCAGCATCTCATCAGCCATCTCGCCAAAAGCCAAACGGGCCGCGAAGGCAGGCATGGCTAATGCCGTCGGGCGATTCAAAACATGCCCCAGCGTTTTAGTGAACTCTTCGTTCGTGACCGGATTCGGTGAGACGACATTCAATGGTCCATGGATCGTTTGCTCGTCAATCGCCAACTTGATTGCGTTAACGGCGTCGTCCAGGGCGATCCAACTGATGTATTGCTTTCCCGATCCAACTTTGCCGCCCATGCCCATCTTGAAGGGCGTGAGTAACTTTGAAAGCATGCCACCCTCGCGCGCCAGGATTGGCCCGAAGCGAAGATTGACCACGCGCACGCCGGCTTTGCCGGCCAGCTCAGTTGCCTTCTCCCACTCGCGACAGACGCCGGCCAGAAACCCGCCGCCTGATTCACTCTGCTCGTCCAGGACCTCATCATCACGATCGCCATAGACTCCGGTTGCCGAAGCACAAATGAAGGCCTGGGGCTTAACCGCCATCTGCGAAATCGCTTCGCTCAACAGGTGCGTACCGTTGACGCGGCTGTCGCGGATCTTTCGCTTTTGCTCATCAGTCCAGCGGCCGCCGGCAATGTTCTCGCCGGCCAGATTAATGATCACGTCAAACCCGGCCAGGATGTCAGCGCTTACTTCGTCCTGATTCGGATGCCATTCGATCTCGCCCATTTTGGGCGTGGCTCGAACCAGTCTGGTGATCTGCGCGCCGTCGCGTTCCAGTACGGGTATTAAGGCCGAGCCTACTAAACCACTGGCGCCGGCGATCGCAACTTTCATTGTGTCCGCTTCCTCTCGCTTGGATTCATTGCCAATACTACGGCCCGATCCTAACTCAGCCGCGCGCTCGTTGCACATTTTGTTACATTGTATTTACGGTAAAAATCTGTAGAATCCTGCGGCCCTGGATGGCCCTCACATGCGTAGAGCCAGATTACTCGCCCTGATTCTCGCCGGAGCGGGACTCGTCTGCCTGTTGGCAATACGGCATGGTCTCACTCAAACGACCGGCCTGCGACGTATCTCCAACACTACCGAAGAAGGGATCAATCTCAATCCATCGATCAGCGGCGATGGCCGGGTCGTGGGCTTCGAATCGACGGAAGATGTTGCCGGAGCCGGAGGCAGCGATCACTTTCGCGCGATTCGGGCAAACATCGGAGTTGACCCCACGAGCTTTTTTCAGATGACCGGTTCGCGCGCGGTCACGCCGGCCATTTCACAGGACGGCTCGCGGATCGCGTTTGCTGCGAAGGATGACCCGCTCGGAACCAACCCGGACGGCAACTCGGAAATCTTTCTGTTCGACGGCGCAAAGCTAATCCAGATCACGAAAACCTCGCCCGCGAGTCTCGCTGATCGAGTCACGCAGGGCAACTTCCAACCCTCAATTTCCGACGACGGACGCTTCATAGCCTTTTCGTCCAACCGCGACCTGGTTAGTCAAAACAGCGACGGCAACCTGGAAATCTTTATCTACGACGCAACTGCGGCCGCGTTCGCGCAATTCACAAGTTCGTCGGGGATGGTTGGGTGCAGCGACGCAAAAATCAGTGGCAACGGGACAACGGTTGCCTTCATTCGCGACAACGGCGCGACAATTTCTTCCTCGCGCGACTTGTTGAAGCAGCCGCGCGTGGGTCCGGCGTCGCCGACAATTCTTGCGGCGAATGTGCAAACGCTGGCGATGACTTACGGCCGCGCGATTAGCGACGATGGCTTGCGCGTTGTGTACGCCGCCCAGACGGCAACCAACACGACCCAGGTGTTTCTCTACGACGGTCGAACCGGCGGAGTAAATCGGCAGATTACTTCGCTGCGCGACCGCGTGACCGAAGTGCCTTTGCATCCGACGATCAGCGGTGACGGGTCCCGTCTTGCCTTTGCTGCGCGCCGCAGTGTCAGCGGCGCCCCCACCAACTCGGACGGCGGCGTCGAATTGTATGTTTATGATTTACCGACTTCGACCTTTTCCAAAATCACCAACGCCCCCTCGAGCGCTACGGCGGAAGTAGTTTCGTCGCTAAACGACGACGGGACGATCGTGGCTTTTAGCTTTCCGCGAATCTTATCAGGCGCTGTCGCCAACAGCGGCACTGAGAACAACTCGGAGATTTACGCGACCGCGCCACCCGTGCGGCCGCCCAACGGGACGCTCACCGCGATTCTGAATCATGCCTCGTTTGGTCACGAGCCCTCACCGGTCAAGGCCGTCGCGCCTGACAGCATTGCCGTTGCCCAGGGAACAAACCTCGCGAGCACCACACTTCAATCACAACGTTTGCCGGACGGAACATTCCCGACAAACGTCGCCGGTACGCGCGTCACCGTCAACGGCCGAGCCGCACAAATCTTTTTCGTGTCGCCGACGCAAGTCATCTTCCTGGTTCCGCCACAGACGGAAATCGGCGCCGCGGAAGTAGTAGTTACGAATGTCGAGGACTTCCCTTCCCGCGGCAACGTGCCGACGCTGCGAGCAGCACCGGGTGTCTTTACCAAGACGGGTGACGGAATCGGCGAAGGACAAATTCTCAACAGCGACACGCTTCAGGAAGGACCTTTTGATCCGACGGGCGGAAATCTGCGGCTCAGCATCTTCGCGACCGGCGCGCGCAACGCTGTTCAGACTGTCGTTTCGATCGGTGGACGGTTGGTCAACGCCGACTCGGTGATCGCATCCCCAGACATGCCCGGTCTCGACGAAGTTCATGTGCGCGTGCCGGCGGATTTGCGTGGCGCCGGAGCGGTGAACCTCTCGATCATCTCAGACGGCCGCGAGAGCAATCCCGTCAGTGTCAGTTTCACCGGCGACCCGAGCCGCGCGATTCTAGTCAATGAAGTGCTTGCGGATCCGCCTGACGGAGCCGCGGGCGACGCCAACCACGATGGCGTGCGCGACGGCGCCCAGGATGAATTTGTCGAGCTGGTGAACGGAAGTGCCGGCGAATCCATCGGCGTGGGTGGCTGGACGATTAAGACAAGGGCCACGGGCAGCACGACCGAAAATACGCGCTTCACGTTCCCCGCCGGAACTTCCCTTCCCGCGGGGCAGGCCGCGGTAGTATTCGGCGGCGGCGGTCCGACGTTCAATCCGAACGATGAAATCTTTGGCTGTGCCCAGGTCTTTAAGGTCAACTCATCGAGCGGTCTTTCGCTCACCAACACCGGTCTCACGATCCTAATTCGGAACGGCGCGGGCAATTTGATAACCCAGTTCTCGTACGGCGGTTCAACCGGACTGGACGGTAACGCGTCGCAATCGCTGACTCGCTCACCGGACATTACGGGAAGTTTTGTGCTGCATACGGCGGCGTCGAACGCCAACGGCAGAAAATTCTCGCCCGGTCTGCGGACCGACGGAACGCCTTTCGAAAATTGTCCGGGCAGATTGACGAGCGTCAGTATTGCTCCGCCGGCCACGAGCATTGTCGTCGGACAAACGACGCAATTTACCGCGCGGGCTTTGGATCAATACGGCCGCACGATGACTGGAATTCCCCTCAACTTTGCGTCGGACAACACAAGTGTCGCGACGATCGAATCCGTCTCGACAAATGCCGGTGTGGCCACGGCGACTGTTCTCGCCAGGAATCCCGGAACCGCCCACATCACGGCGTCAGCGACGGACGGAGGCGTGACTGTTAACAGTCCACAAGCAACCCTGACCGTCACCGGGCCGTCACTCTCAATTAACGATGTGGCCTTGAGCGAAGGTAATTCCGGAACCATCACGTTCACATTCACGGTCAGCCTTTCGAGTCCGGCGCCCGCACCTGTGACCTTCGACATTGCTACGCAAGACAACACTGCAACGGTCGCCGACAGTGACTATGTCGCACGCAGTCTCACTTCACAGACGATCGCTACCGGGCAACAGACCTACAGCTTTGATGTCACAGTCAACGGCGATGTGAATATGGAGCCGAACGAGTCGTTTTTCGTGAATGTGACGAACGTGACAGGCGCAAGCGTCGCGGACGCACAGGGCATTGGGACCATCCTCAGCGACGATATTCCCCTGTTAAGCATCAACGATGTGGCCGCGAACGAAGGAAACAGCGGCACAACAACTTTCACGTTTACCGTTAGCTCGACGATGCCGGCCACCGGGCCGGGCATCACTTTTGATATCGCCACGGCCGACGGCACTGCGATCGCCGGCAGCGATTACGTCGCCCGCTCACTGACCACGCAGACAATTCCCACCGGGCAAACTACTTACACGTTCGATGTGACCGTGAATGGCGATCTGCTCGTCGAAGCAAACGAAACGTTCTTTGTGAACCTGTCCAATGTTTCAGCCAATGCTGCTGTTGCTGACGGCGAGGGCGTGGGCGTGGGCGCCATTCAGAACGACGACGCAGCGAATCTCGTTATCAGCCAACTGTACGGCGGAGGCGGAAACAGCGGGGCTACTTACAAAAACGACTTTATTGAAATCTACAATCGCGGCACGACGACGGTTGATTTGGCGGGCTGGTCAGTGCAGTACGCGTCGGCGACCGGCAGTAGTTGGTCGATGACTCCGCTCTGCCCGGCCGGTCCGTGCCTGATTCAGCCCGGCCGCTATTTCCTGGTCCAGGAGGATCAAGGCAGCGGCGGCACGACAGATTTGCCGACGCCGGACGCCATCGGAACAATCTCGATGACTACGAGCAGTGGAAAAGTCGCGCTCGTTTCCAACCCCAATGCCTTGTCCGGCGCCTGCCCGTCAAGCCCGAGCATCTTCGACCTCGTCGGTTACGGCAGTAGCGCTTCCTGCTTTGAAGGATCCGCGCCGGCTCCCGGCAACACAACTGCTGATTTCCGCAAAGCCGGCGGCTGCGTGGATACAAACGAAAACGGCGCCGACCTTTTCACCGCTTCGCCGAACCCGCGCAACAGCGCTTCCCCGGTTGGCGACTGTAAGCCCGAACTCGTAATCCACGATCCATCTTCAGTAACGGAAGGAAACTCCGGGACCAAACCGGTGACCTTTACGATCTCGCTTTCAACGGCGAGCGCGCAAACGATTACAGTCAGTTACGCGACCGCCGATGATACAGCTACCGCGCCGGCTGATTATCAGGCTGCCAGCGGTGTCGTCACCTTCAATCCTGGTGAACTAAGCCAGACGATTACCGTCCTCATCAACGGCGATACTTTGGATGAACCGACTGAGCACTTCTTTGTAAATCTTTCGAATGCCGGCAACGCCGTAATCCTCGACGGCCAGGGACGGGCTTCGATTAGCGACAACGATCCGGCGCCGTCACTTTCGATTAATGACGTCGCCGTGAGCGAAGGCAACAGCGGCACGACCGCTTTGAATTTCAGCGTAGACCTCTCGGTTGCCAGCGGCCACACCGTCACCGTGGACTACGCGACTGAGAATGGCAGTGCGATTGCCGGCGACGACTATCAATCAGCCGGCGGCACCCTCACCTTTAACCCGGGCGACACTTCCAGGACCATCACTCTGCTGATCAACGGGGACACCTCGTTCGAGCCGAACGAAACGTTGTTTGTCAATCTAACGAACGCCGGCAATGCAACGATCTCCGACGGACAGGGCCAGGGTACGATCACTAACGACGACGCCGGACCCCCGACGCCCACTCTCTTCATCGGCGATGTCAGCATTGTGGAAGGTAACAGCGGTATTTCGATCGCTACCTTTAACGTGACGCTGTCACCGGCGAGCGGCTCGACAGTGAAAGTTGACTATGCGACGGCGAACGACACGGCCACATCGGGCAGCGACTATCAATCGACGACCGGCACGCTGACGTTTAATCCCGGGGACACGTCCAAACCAATCAACGTCACCATCAACGGTGACAGATTGATCGAGCCGGACGAAAACTTCTTTGTGAATCTTTCGAACGCGACCGGCGGAGCGTCAATCGGAACGCCATCAGGAAATGGAACAATCGAGAATGATGACACCGCGCTGCTGGTGATTAGCCAGCTTTACGGTGGCGGCGGTAATTCAGGCGCGACCTTCCAAAACGATTTTGTGGAGATCTTCAACCGGGGAACCACGACTATTGATTTCGCCGTAACGCCATACTCCGTGCAATACGCTTCCAGCTCCGGCTCTTTCTCTTCCGGAAACAAGGTCGATTTGACAACCGGAACGCTGGCAGTTGGTCAGTACTTCCTGATCAAACTTCACAGCGGCGGAGCCAATGGCGCGGCCTTCACCGCGGATCTGACAGGCACGCCAGACATGAGTGCCACCAACGGCAAGGTGGCTTTGGTTGCCGGCACGACCGTCGCTACCACCAGCGCTTCAGGCTGTCCTGCGAATGTCACGGTTTCCGATTTGGTCGGATACGGAAGCGCCAATTGCTCTGAGACGACAGCGACCGCGGCTTTGAGCGCGACTAAATCCGCACTGCGCAAATTCGACGGTTGTCAGGATACCGACAACAACGCGAGCGATTTCACGACGCCGACCCTCAACAGCGGGACACCCCCGCGAAATACCGCGTCGCCATTGAACGATTGCAACGCTCCACCGAATCTCACAATCGACAATGTGTCTCTTACGGAGGGCAACAGCGGCGCCACCTTATTCACCTTCACCGTCAGTTTGTCCAAGCCCGCGCCGGGCCGGTCACTTTCAATATCGCCACCCAGAACGGTACCGCGACCACGGCGAACAACGATTACGTCGCCCGCAGTTTGACCAACCAGACGATCCCAACTGGCGGGATGACTTATACCTTTGATGTGACGGTCAACGGCGACACGGCGCTCGAGTCAGACGAGACATTCCTCGTAAATGTCACGAGCGTTTCGGGCGCTACGGTCGTAGATGGGCAGGGATTGGGAACGATTCAGAACGACGATAACGCGGTGCTTTCGATCAGTGACCCCGCCGCCATTACCGAAGGCAACAGTAGCACCAAGACCATCGCGTTTCAGGTCAGCCTCTCACAGCCGGCGCCGGCGGGCGGCGTGACGTTCGACATTGCCACCGCGGATGGAACGGCGACCTCTGCCGGCAGTGATTATGTGGCGAAGTCGCTAACCGCGCAGTCTATTCCGGCCGGCCAGTCCAGCTACACATTCAATGTCACGATCAACGGCGATACGCTGGTCGAGCCCGACGAGACGTTCCTGGTCAATGTAACGAATGTCTCGAACGCCGTGATCGGCGATGGGCAAGCGGTGGGAACGATCCAGAATGATGATGTTGCGAATCTAAAGCTGAGTCAGATCTACGGTGGCGGGAATAATTCCGCCGCGACTTTCCAGCATGACTATGTTGAGCTTTTCAATCGGGGAACCACTACGGTTGATTTCTCGGTCACGCCGTACTCGATTCAATATGCGGGCGTCGGATCGAACTTTGGCAGCTCGAAAACTAACTTGACCAGCGGCTCACTCGCGCCCGGCAAATATTTTCTGGTTCAGGAATCCGGCGGCACGACGAATGGTGTGCCGTTGCCGACCGCCGATGCGACCGGGTCAATTAATATCGGATCGACTTCCGGAAAGGTTGCGCTGGTCGTGGGCACGACAGCTTTGTCCAGCTCAACCTGCCCCGGAGATGACGCGGCCGCGCCCTTTAACCCGAGTGATGCAACCATCGCTGATTTCGTCGGCTATGGGAGCACGGCGTCAACTACCACGCATTGCTATGAAGGAACCGGGCCGGCAACCGCGCCGACGAACACAACTGCGGATTATCGCAAAGCCGGCGGCTGCACCGACACGAATGACAATGCGGCTGACTTCTTTACGGCAACTCCGGTCCCGCGCAATTCCGCTTCAGCCGCTAACAACTGTGCCGGCGGGGCGCCGCCCAATCTCTCCATCAATGACGTTACGGTCACGGAAGGAAACAGCGGCACGGCCACCGCAGCCTTCACGGTTAGCCTCTCAGCGCCGGCACAGGCCGCGGACGTTTCATTTGACGTCGCGACACAAGACAACATCGCCACCACTGCCAACAGCGACTACGTCGCCGCTCCCTTGACCAGTCACGTGATCCCGGCCGGGCAGACCAGCTTGACCTTTAGTGTGACTGTAAACGGAGACACGGCCGTCGAGCCTGACGAAACTTTCTTCGTTAACGTAACGAATGTCTCAGGCGCGGCGGTCACCGATGGACAAGGAACGGGGACGATTCAGAATGATGATCTGCCGACGCTTTCGATCGACGATGTGTCAGACACGGAAGGCAATAGCGGCACAAAGATATTCTCTTTCCACGTTACGCTTTCAGCGCCGGCGCCTGCGGCGGTGACCTTTGACATTGCGACGGCTGACGGCACGGCGCAAGATCACAATCCGGTCAGCGAAGACAACGACTATCAGGCGCGCTCGCTCGCGGCGCAAACGATCGCGCAGGGCAACTCTTCCTACACCCTTAATGTGACGGTAAACGGCGACACTGCGATCGAGCCGGACGAAACATTCTTCGTCAACGTCTCGAACGTAGCCGGCGCAACGGTCCTGGACGGACAGGGACAAGGAACCATCACGAATGATGACAGCCCCATCCTGAGCATAAATGACGTCTCGCAAGCCGAAGGCGATGCGGGAAGCACTACGTTCACGTTCACAATCAGTTCGACCTTGCCGGCGCCAGCGGGTGGCATCACGTTCGATGTCGCCACGGCTGATGGAACTGCGCAAGACGACAATCCCGTCAGCGAGGACAACGACTATGTGACGAACAGTACGACCGGAAAGACGATCACCGCCGGCAACACTTCGACAACTTTTGACGTGACCGTGAACGGCGACACTTTGGTCGAGCCGAATGAAACCTTCAACGTTGTCATTTCGAATCCTTCTGGCGGCGGCGCGAGCGTAGGAGACGGCACGGGTGTGGGGAACATTCAGAATGATGACACGGCCAGTCTCGTGATCAGCCAGATTTACGGTGGCGGCGGAAATTCTGGCGCGTCTTTCCAGAATGATTTCGTTGAGATCTTTAATCGAGGCACGACTACAGTCGATTTTGCGGTCACCGGCTACTCAATTCAGTATGCCGGCACCAGTAGTAACTTCGGAACAAATAAGACGAATATCACCACGGGCACAATTGCGCCAGGTAAGTACTTTCTGATTAAGGGAGATGCCGGTACTGGTTGCTCGGGAAGTCCCTGCGGCAGCCCTTTGCCGGCCGTTGACACGGTAGGTAGCATCAATCTTGCCGGCACTTCAGGCAAGGTCGCACTGGTCGCCGCCACGACGTTCTTGGCTTCTGCGACGTGTCCGGGAGATGATCTCTCGTCCCCGTTCAATCTTAACGACGCAGCCGTGGCCGATTTCGTGGGTTACGGCAGTACCGCGGCCAATTCTAGCAATTGTTATGAAGGCAGCGCGCCAACCTCGGCGCCGGCAAGCAACAACATGAGTGCCGACTTCCGCAGGGCCGGCGGCTGCACCGACACGGATGACAACGCGGCTGACTTCTTCACCTCAGCTCCCTTCCCGCGTAACTCTGCTTCGCCTCTTAACGATTGCGCGGGTGTGACGCCGGATCTTAGCATCAACGATGTCACAGTCACCGAAGGAAATAGTGGGACTACGACGGCTACGTTTACGGTCAGCCTCTCGGCGCCGGCCCAGGGAGCGGACGTCACCTTCGACATTGCGACGCAGGACAACACAGCGACGACGGCCAACAGCGACTACGTCGCGGTGCCCTTGACCACTCACATCATCCCGGCTGGGCAGACCAGCTTCACCCTTAGCGTAACGGTAAACGGAGACACCGCGGTCGAGCCTGACGAAACCTTCTTCGTGAACGTCACAAATGTCTCAGGTGCGAACGTGACCGATGGGCAAGGAATCGGAACGATTCAGAATGATGACCTGCCGGCATTATCGATTGACGATGCTCCACTAAATAATGAAGGCAACTCGGGCACAACTACCTTCTCATTCACTGTAAGTCTCAGCTCACCGGCACCGGCAGGCGGTGTCAGTTTCGACATCGCAACGCAGGATGGCACCGCAACAGTGGCCGATAACGATTATGTAGCTCAAAGCGTAATCGGCAAGACCATCGCCGCCGGTGCAAGTTCGACCACTTTCGAGGTGACAGTGAACGGCGATCTCAACATTGAGCCGAACGAGGATTTCCTGGTCAACATTACGAATATTTCGGGAGCGACTGCCGGCGATACCCAGGGTCAGGCCACAATTCAGAACGACGACAGTCCGACTCTCAGCATCAACGATGTCACGGCGACTGAGGGAGACACCGGCACGAAGATCTTCCAATTCACCGTGACTTCAACCTTACCTGCGCCGGCCGGCGGAATCACGTTCGACATCGCGACCAGCGATGGCACCGCCCAGGATGATAATCCAGCGAGCGAAGATAACGACTATGTCGCGCAGAGTCTGACCGGCCAGACGATTCCCGCGGGTCAAACAACCTATCTATTTAGTGTGACCGTCAACGGCGACAAATTGGTCGAGCCGGATGAAACCTTCACTGTCACCATCTCGAATGTTTCGGGCGGCGGCGCGAGCATCGGTGACGGCGCCGGCCTGGGCACGATCCAAAACGACGACACGGCGCTGTTGGTCATCAGCCAGTTGTACGGCGGCGGCGGAAATTCGGGCGCGACCTTCCAAAATGATTTTGTTGAGATCTTCAATCGCGGAACCACCACAGTGAATTTCGCGGTAACGCCCTACTCGATTCAATACGCATCGGCCACCGGGAGTTTCTTAGGCACCGCATCCAACTTCATTGCCTTGAGCTCAGGCATTCTGGTGCCCGGTCAATACTTCCTGGTGAAGCTCGCCAGTAACGCTGCCATCGGCGCAACGTTCACCGGTGATTTGGATGGTTCGATTGATATGAGCGCAACGAATGGCAAAGTCGCGCTCATTGTGGGGACCACAGTCGCGACGACAACCGCCGGCTGCCCGACTGGCGTGACGGTTTCTGATTTGGTGGGTTACGGCACAGCTAATTGTTCCGAGACAACAGCGGTGGCGGCGCTCAGTGCAACTAAATCAGCGCTGCGCAAGAATGACGGCTGCACTGATACCAATAACAACGCGAACGACTTCACGACTCCAACGCTGAGCTCAGGCACGCCGCCGCGTAATTCAACCTCAACGATTAACGACTGTAACGCGCCGCCAACTCTCACGATCGACAATGTTTCTCTTACGGAAGGCAACAGCAGCACGAAGACGTTCACCTTTACCGTCAGTCTCTCGAAGCCGGCTCTGGCGGGTGGAGTCTCTTTCGACATTGCCACGGAAGACGACAGCGCAACCGCCGGCAGCGATTACGTCGCGAACAGCCTCACGAATCAAACCATTGCCGCCGGCCTGCAGACTTACACTTTCAACGTGACGGTAAACGGCGATACCGCGGTTGAGGCGGACGAGACATTCTTTGTGAATGTCACCAGCGTCACCGGAGCTACCGTGGTTGACGGCCAGGGCTTGGGCACAATTCAGAATGATGACACACCGTCACTAAGCATTGATGATGTGACGTTGAGCGAAGGAAACAGCAGCACCACCGCCTTCAACTTCACGGTGACCCTATCACCGGCCAGCAATCAAACTGTGACGGTCAACTACGCGACGGCCGACAGCGCGGCCGCGGCTCCGTCTGACTACACCGCAATTGCTTCGACCCAACTAACATTCCTCGCCGGCGAGACAACGAAACCCGTCAGCGTCCTGGTAAACGGCGATACCACGATCGAGCCGGATGAAACGTTCACTGTAAATTTGAGTGGAGCCACCAACGCCAATATCGGCGACTCGCAAGGCGTCGGCACCATCACAAACGACGATGGCGCTAATGTGGTGATCAGTCAGGTCTATGCGGGTGGAGGCAACGCGAGCGCGCAATACACCAATGACTTCGTTGAAATCTTCAATCGGACGAGCACCGCAATAGACGTCAGCAACTGGTCAATTCAAACGGCGACAGGTACAGGAACCACGTGGACGGTTACGCGCCTGTGTCCGGTTAGTCAGACGTGTACAATTGGAGCGAACAAGTATTACCTGGCGCAATTAGCTTCAGGAGGTGCAGTCGGCGCGGCTTTGCCGACGCCGGATGCGATTGGCACGGCAAGTCTCGCAGTCACCGGCGCCAAGGTAGCACTCGTAACCAACACAACTGCTCTGAGCGGCAGCGCTGCCGGCACTACGCCACTGGGAGGGGCAACCTGTCCCAATGCCAATCTCGGCAGCGTGATCGACTTTTTCGGTTTTGGTACTGCGACCTGTTTTGAAGGCAGTGCGGCAAGCGCGGCGCTAACAAATACAACGGCAGCGTTCAGAGCGAGCAGCGGCTGTACTGACACTAACGCCAACTCGACGGATTTCAGCGCCGCCGCGCCAAGTCCTCGCAACTCAGCTTCGGCAATTCATACCTGTCCGTAAGATTTGCTAACGGATTACTCCGCTCGTCGGACTTGAGGCGCTGGCGTAAAGACGTTTCGCCATCCTACCTGATTGATAGGCGAGCCTTCCCGCTTCAATTGCCAGCTTCATCGCTTCGGCCATTTTCGCTGAGTCAGCAGCTTCGGCAATCGCGGTGTTCATCAACACGGCGTCGGCACCCAACTCCATCGCGATGGTGGCATCGCTGGCGGTGCCCACGCCGGCGTCAACGATAATCGTAGCGTCGGGAAGTTGCTCGCGCATGATGCGCAGGTTGGTTGGATTCTGAATTCCCAAGCCTGATCCGATTGGGGCTGCCAGCGGCATCACCGCGGCGCACCCGATCGCCAATAGTTTCTTTGCCACGATCAAATCGTCGGTAAAGTAAGGAAGCACGATAAAGCCTTCGCTAACCAGAGTGCGGGCCGCTTCCAGTGTTTGCTCGTTGTCGGGAAATAGGGTCGTCTGATCGCCGATCACCTCCAGCTTAATCCATTCCGTCCGCAAGGCTTCCCGGGCGAGCCGCGCCGTGCGAACAGCTTCTTCCGCTGTGTAGCAGCCGGCGGTGTTCGGCAAGATCTGAAGAGAAGGATCGAGATGATCGAGAAACGATTCCGCGCTGCGATCGAGCGGCACGCGGCGCACGGCCACGGTGACCATTTCTGCGCCGGACGCACGATGGGCCGCTTTCATTTCGTCGTACGATCGATATTTTCCGGTGCCAATGATAAGCCGGGAGTTAAAAACTTTTCCCGCTACTTCGAATGAATCAGTTAAGGCAGTTGCTGGTGTAGACATGAAAACTCACTTCCTTATGAATGTAGGATAAATTTACACCTGTGAAGGTTGAAGTGCGAAGTCGCCGATCGATAGCTGGCGTCTTAGCTCCCGATGTAAGAGTACCAACTTTAGCTTGGGCCTTTTCATTTCGCCAGGAAAGCCCGACTAAAGTCGGTACTCTAACGCGCTTCTCTGATTAAGACACTTACGGCGCCGCCTCCGACAAAATGTACGATCTCAATGCGATCACCGTCGTCAAGAATCGTCTGCGCCCATTCGTTCCGACGCACCACATTGCCGTTCAACTCGATGGCCAGGCGCTGGGGCGCAAGCGAAAGTTCTCGGACCAGATCCTCCAGGGTCGCCCCGGCGGCCACGTCGCGATTATCACCGTTTATTTGGAGTCTCAAGAGGTTTGTTAATCAGGAGTTGGAAGGAAGGATAATGCGGCGCAACTCAGCCGTTTCTCCGCTGTCTTCGGCCTGAACCAAAATCGCGGCTCGTCCGGACTTGAAATCGGGCAAAGCGAGGGTTAATCCTGCGATTCCCCCTTCAACAGTACTGGCGCGAGCAGTCTGCGGCGAAAAGGTCGAACCGAGGAGCTTTACCACGACTGCAACTCCGCTCGGGACTTCCCTGCCCGCGCGCGTGATGCGAAAACGCAAGGTCGCGGACTGGCCGCCCCGCAACACGGGCTCTCCGATCCATTTAATCGCGAGACCTTGATCGTCGATGATCGGCTCCGCGCCGACCACGCTCGACGCCTGCGCATGCACACTGTCGGATTTCGGCGCCGTCGGATTCGGGGCGGGAGCAGTGACGTGTCCTGCGGTCGGCGCCGACTCGCGCTCAGTCATCCGCTTCAGGTCTTCGATGCGACCTGCGTGCACCGCCGCGCAAATTAATTTGTGTTGTCGCTGAAGCCGCGTCGCCAGCACGTCCTGATCGAAGCCACGCGCGACGAGATCATTATAAGGTGAACGCTTGGCGGCCAGAATTGCGCCGCCTGAGTAAACGAGTGAAAGGATCACCGGCGTTTGCAGACCCTTGTCCTCAGTCTGCACGTGATAGGTAACGCCGCCGTATTCAACGTCCGTGTTGTAGCCGGTAATCACTTGATTTCAGATGCGCGAGTTTCGAAAAGCCTTCGAATAGCCGACGGAAAATTAGCACAACGATTTTTCCGCGGTCAATGAAACCATCCGCGCGCCGCATTTTGTTACAGGGTAGTGTCTTAGGCTAACTTTGCGCGTCTTTGCGCCTTGGCGTCTTTGCGTGAAATGCTCTCTTGACTGCGATGTCTCACGCGAAGACGCAGAGACGCAAAGAAAAACCGCAAAGTAAGACACTACCTGCTTAAGCACGCGCTTGACACCCTATAATCGTTGGCCTACGATCCAAGCTTGTACAATGATTCTCAAGCAGTAGATGAAGCCGCGACGTCGCTCGAATCCGGGCGCGTTGCCATGAAATAGACCGCCGATGTCGTTTGAGTTAAGTCAGTACGTGCCGATTCTTTTGATGTTCGTCGTGGCGGCGGGCTTCGCACTGACTTTCATTGGATTGTCTCAGCTTGTCGGCCAGCGCAAACGAACGCGCACCAAGTTGATGCCCTACGAATGCGGCAAGGATCCGGTGGGGTCGGCCCGCGAACGCTTCTCGGTCAAGTTCTATCTCATTGCGATGCTCTTCATCCTGTTCGACATTGAAGTCATCTTCCTGGTGCCCTGGGCGGTGGTCTTCAGGAGATTGTCAGCGCCGGAATATGGGCTCAGCAACGTTGTTTTCTTCGAAATGATTATTTTTATCGCGCTGCTTAGCGGCGGGCTTGATTTACGTGATCAAGAAAGGCGCTTTTGATTGGAGCGAAACCGCGCGGCGTGAAGCTGAAGCGGAAGCGCGCTTGTTGGATGCGAAAGTTTCAAGTTCCAAGTTTCAAGTTTCAAGTTCATCTAAAGCAGCGTAGTTGAGTACGCACGCCTCCGGCGTGCAGATGAGCGCGCCAGAGGCTTGCGTACCGAATATGGGACTCGAAAACATCATTGCCGAAGCGCTGCCGGAAGTCTTAACGACGCAGCTTGATTCGCTCATTAACTGGGCGCGCAAGTCTTCGTTGTGGCCGGCGACATTTGGTTTGGCCTGCTGCGCCATCGAAATGATGAATGCCACCAGCGGCCGGAACGATTTGGCGCGTTTCGGGTCCGAAGTTTTTCGGGCTTCGCCGCGCCAGGCGGATGTGATGATCGTTTCCGGCCGGGTGTCGCGCAAGATGGCGCCGGTGCTGCGACGAATTTACGATCAGATGCCGGAGCCGAAGTGGGTCATCTCTATGGGAGCGTGCGCAACCTCGGGCGGAGTGTTCGATAATTACGCAATCGTCCAGGGCGTCGACAAGATCGTTCCGGTGGACGTTTACATTCCCGGTTGTCCGCCGCGACCCGAGATGTTGATTCACGCGGTCATGATGTTGCAGGACAAGGTGATGAAAGAGTCGATTCGCGATCGTCGCGACGCACCGGATGAAGAAGCGCGGGAAGCGCTCACGCCGGGAACGCTGCCCGTTACCGACGGTTCGACTTTGCGCGAACCGCAAGCCACGACACCCAAGCCGTACACAATTGCATCGCGGCACGAGAAACGAAGATCTTTTTAGCTCAAGCCCACCTGAAAACCGGTGGCCGGAGACGTGTTTCCCCAGACAGAGGCTAGATGGAACCGCAGAACCCGCAAACAAGCCAGCCGGAAAACGAATTAACTTCCAATCAAGCAGCCACCCCGCCGTCGCCGGTCAGCGGCGACGTTACAGCGTGAACATCCGGAGTGGGTCGCTGAAGATCGTGGAAGCTCTGGGTGAAACGACCATCTTCGTTCCCCGGGATCATATCGTCGAGGTTTGTACTTTCGCTGAAAACCGCTCCCGGCCTCGAGTTCAATTTTCTCTCGGATCATCTGCGGATTCGATCGCGGCCCGGAAGAAGAGCCGCGCTTCGAAGTTAATTATCACCTGTTCTCAACCACTAAGTTTCACCGAGTTCGTCTTAAAGTTTTGCTAAACGAAGATGACGCGCATGTGCCGACCGTTACCGGTGTCTGGCGCACCGCCAACTGGCACGAGCGCGAAACCTATGATCTGTTTGGCGTGATTTTCGACAATCATCCGGATTTGCGCCGCATCCTTCTGCCGGATGATTGGCAGGGACATGCGCTGAGAAAGGATTTTCCGTTGCGAGGTTACGAACCGTATAGCCTGGAATAGTTTCGAGTTCCAGAGTTTCAGGTTCCGAGTTAATAGAGCGAACTAGAAACCTGAAACTCTGAAACTTGAAACTAATGAGCACCTCTACCGCCAACATTCCGCCGCAATTCGAAATCGTCGATCAGCCGCTCGACACGCAGATGACGATCTCGATGGGGCCGCAACACCCTTCGACGCATGGCGTGCTGCGACTCGAACTGGTGCTGGATGGCGAATCGGTCGTCAAAGCGACACCGGACATCGGCTATCTCCATACGGGAATGGAGAAGCTCTTCGAGTATCGGAAGTACCAGCAAGGAATCGTCATCACCGATCGAATGGATTATCTGAATCCGCTCGGTAACAACCTTGCCTATGTGATGGCGGTCGAAAAACTTCTGCAGATCGAGATTCCCGAACGGGCCCAAATCATTCGCGTGCTGATGTGCGAACTGCAACGTATTGCTTCGCACCTGGTTTGGCTGGGAACGCATGCGCTCGACCTCGGTGCGATGACGGTTTTCTTTTACGCCTTTCGCGAGCGCGAAAAGATTCTGAATCTGATTGAAGCCGCATCGGGCGGCCGCTTGACCCCTTCTTACTTTCGCATCGGCGGATTGATGATGGACATCCCCGCGGGTTTCGAACGGCGCGTCAAACAGTTCCTCGATGGCTTTCCGCCCTCAGTTGAAGAATTTCATAAGCTGATCACCGGCAATCGAATTTTTCAGAAGCGCACACAGGGCGTCGGTTACATCTCGGCGGAAGATGCGATCGACTGGGGATTGTCCGGCCCATGCCTGCGCGGCAGCGGGGTTAACGTGGACGTTCGTCGCACGAATCCTTATTGCGGCTATGAAAAGTACGACTTCGAGATTCCCGTTGAGCCCGATTGCGACGTCTGGGCGCGTTACATGGTGCGCATGCGCGAGATGCTTGAGTCGCACAAGATTGTGACGCAGGCCCTTTCGCGGCTACGTCCTGGTCCTGTAAAAGCAGATGCACCCAAGGTGGTGCTACCGGATCGCGAAGCGATGAAGACGCACATGGACGCGTTGATCCATCACTTTCTGATCGTGGCTGAAGGATTCGATGTGCCGGCCGGCGAGGTCTACATGCCGATTGAAGCTTCAAAGGGCGAACTGGGCGTTTACGTGCAATCTACCGGCGGGCCAAAGCCCGCGCGCGTGCACTTCCGCGGACCAAGCTTTGTGAATCTGTCGGCGCTGCCGCACATTGCCCAGGGCGAGATGATTGCCGACGTGGTTGCGATCATTGGGTCACTGGATATCGTTCTCGGCGAGATAGATCGATAGGAGAAGCCATGAGAAAGAGTGTTCTGACAATTCCGGAGATTGGCTTGATCGCCATAACGCGCGTGGCGTTGGGCATGGGACTCGGGTTTTTGTTAAGCGCTAAGCTGGATCGCAATGCTCGTCGCGCCGCAGGTATAGCGTTGGTCGCATTTGGCGCATTGACGACTTTCCCGCTGGCCGCGAATGTGTTCTGCAAGAAGCCCAGCGAAAATATTCAAGCGGACTAATGGCCGAAGTACTCGTCAAAATTCAGCCACCCGACCATCCGGTGCATATGCCGGGGCCGGCGACGTTTTCACCAGAGGTCGAAGCTGAGATCGATCGCCATATCGCGAAGTATCCCATCAGGCGTTCGGCGATCATCCCTTTGATGTTTATCGTACAGCGCGAACGAGGCTATCTTGATCCGCCGGGCGTGCAATATCTCGCGAATCGTTTGCAGCTGCGGGTCACTGACATCTGGGAAGTGGCGACCTTCTACTCGATGCTGTACACGAAGCCGGTCGGTAAATATCACATTCAGATCTGCAAGACTCTGTCTTGCAAGATCATGGGTGAAGGAAACATTACCGATCACGTGTGCCGGAAGTTGGGAATTAAACCGGGCGAGACGACGCCCGACGGAAAATTTACTGTTTCGTTGGTTGAGTGTCTGGGCTCGTGCGGCACGGCCCCAATGTTTCAATTGAATTTTGATTATCACGAGAATCTGACGCCCGAGAAGGTCGATCAGATTTTGGATTCATTGCCTTGAGACTGTCAGTTGTCCGTGGTCAGTAGTCAGTTGTAAAAGCTGAACCTACTGACTACTGACTACTGACTACTGACAAAAATGTTTATCGGCGCCATCGGATGTGAACCACTTCTGCTGCGGCGAATTCATTTCGAGAATTCGCGTTCGCTCGACGTGTATCGACAGAACGGCGGTTATGAAGCGATCAAGAAAGTTCTGGATTCGATGTCGCCCGATGATGTTATCAACGACGTGAAGAAGTCAGCGCTGCGCGGCCGTGGCGGCGCAGGCTTTCCGACCGGCATGAAGTGGAGCTTTGTGCCGAAGGATTCACCGAAGGAGAAGTACGTCGTCTGCAACGCCGACGAGTCTGAGCCCGGCACGTTCAAGGATCGCTACCTGATGGAGCGCGATCCGCACATGCTGATCGAAGGCATTCTGATCGCCGCTTACGCGCTCGGCGCAAAGCGAAATTACATCTACACGCGCGGCGAATACAAGTATCTGATCGACATCATGGACGTGGCGCTCGACGAAGCGCGCGCCGCCGGCTTGCTCGGCAACAAGATTCTGGGCAGTGATTTCTCCTGCGAGATTTACACGCACACGGGCGCCGGCGCCTACATCTGCGGCGAAGAGACCGCGCTGCTTAGCTCACTGGAAGGATTTCGCGGTCATCCGCGCATGAAGCCTCCCTTCCCTGCCGTGTCCGGTCTTTATGCGGCGCCCACGGTGGTGAATAACGTCGAGACGCTCACCGCTGTCCCTGACATCATCAAGATGGGCGGCGAAGCGTATCAGAAACTGGGGACCGAAAAGAGCGGCGGCACCAAGCTCTGGTCCGTCTCCGGCCATGTCAATCGCCCCGGCGTTTATGAATTGCCGATGGGCTATGACGACATGGAAAAGTTCATCATGGAAGACTGCGGCGGGATCGCCAACGGCAAGCAACTGAAGGCAGTCATTCCCGGGGGTTCATCCGTGTACATCATGCGCGCCGATCAAATCATCGGCAAAGATGTGCGCATGGACTATGACGGTTTGGTGGCCGGCGGATCGATGGTGGGCTCGGGCGGCTTCATCGTGATGGACGAAACGGTGGACGTATTCGAATCCACCAAGAATCTGACTGAATTTTACAAGCATGAATCATGCGGTTGGTGTACGCCGTGCCGTGAAGGCACCGATTGGCTGGTGAAAATCTTCAAACGCGTCGAGAACGGCGGTGGCCGGCCGGAAGATGCGCAGCTGTTGCTCGATCTATGCGACAACATCGAAGGTAAATCATTTTGTCCTTTAGGCGATGCGGCGGCGTGGCCGATTCAATCGGCGGTGAAGAGGTTCCCGGAAGACTTCGAGAAGCATCTGGTGAAGAATAATTAACCACAGAGGACACAGAGAAAGACAAAGAAGCAAAAGAGAAAACGTACTTAGCTGTTTTGCATTTTCTCCCTCTGTGTCCTCTGTGGTGAAACTTTCATGAGCACTGAACTCGTCAAGGTAACCATCAACGGCCAGGACTTCCAGGTCGGCAAAGGCGCCCGCCTCATCGACGTCTGCCGCGAAAACGGCTTTGCGATTCCGTCCTTTTGCTATTACGCCGATCTCGCTTTGCAAGCGTCTTGTCGCATGTGTCTGGTGCGTATCGAAAAGATGCCGAAGCTGCAAACGTCCTGCACCATCACCTGCACTGACGGCATGGTGGTAACCACGCAGAGCGAAGAGATCGAGAAAGCCCAACGATCGATGCTCGAGTTTCTGCTCGCCAATCACCCACTCGACTGTCCCGTGTGTGATCGTGGCGGCGAATGCGAGCTTCAGGAACTGACCTTCGACTGGGGAAATCTCGAAGAACGTTTCATCGAACGAAAAAACGCAAAGGCCGAGAAATATCTTTCGCCGATGGTCGCCAACGATCCGCAGCGCTGCATTCTCTGCAAGCGTTGCACGCGCGTCTGCGACGAGTGGATGGGCGAAGAAGCGATCGAAGCCGGCAATCGCGGCGCGAACACGGTGATCGGCACGTTTGGTGGCTGGCTTAACTGTTCGCAGTGCGGCAACTGTATCGAGGTTTGTCCAACCGGAACTTTGCTGGATGGAACCTATCGGCATCAGCATCGGCCCTGGGAGCTGACGCAGACAATCTCGACCTGCACGTATTGCTCGGACGGCTGCCAGATGTCCCTCGGGTCACGCGGCGATGAGGTGGTTCGCATTGTGGCTCGCGATCGTTACGTAAACGGGCATAACGGCGAGTTCCTGTGCGTCAAAGGCCGCTTTGGCCATCCCTTCGTCAATCACGAAACGCGCATTCGCACTCCGTTGATTCGCTATCAGAAAGGCGGCCGGCTGGTTCCCACCACGTGGGACGAAGCAATTCGATTCATTGCTGAAAACCTCGACCGGGTCGTCGGCGAACATGGCAGCAATGCCGTAGGCGTGCTCGCCAGTCCAAGGCTTACTAACGAATCTGTCTATGTTTTGAAGAAGTTCGCGACCGAAGTGATCGAGACCGAGAACTTCGCCATCAGCGATGCATTTAGTTTGCGGCCCTTTTTTGAAAATCTGGGCGGCGCACTCGCCACGCACAAAGATATTCGCTACGCGAAGACGATTGTGTTGATTGGCGGCGAACCGGAAGAGCTGCAGCCGCTGACCGGGAAACAGATTCGACAGGCTGTGCGGAATGGCGGCGCACAACTCATCATCATCAACAGCACTCCGATTCGAATTAGAGAACAGGCTTCACAGTTCATCCATATCCGGCCCGGGACGGAAGACGCTATCGTTTTGGCGCTCGCCGAAAAGACCAATGACGTGTTGGCGGCGCGCAAATCAGGAGTCGAGGCTAGCGAGCTTTCTTCGCTGCGCGAGACGATCGACCAAACAGCGGGCGACGTAGTGATCATGTTTGGCGGCGAACTAAGCGCGGCAGCACAGGCGATTGTGGCTCAGCTTCCCTACACATTGGGCAGCGAAGGCCGCCGCATCCTTTTGCACCCGTTGCCGCTGTACAACAACAGCATCGGCGCCTTCGATGTGAGTCGCGATCGGGCAAAGGAAGTTAACGACGTGCTCAGAGATGAGTCCGTGCGCGCCATGGTTGTGGCCGGTGACCCGATGTTGCCGAACATTGGCGGTAGTCCTGACAATCCAACGCCGAATCGAGATTTTGTCGTCCTTTTGGAGCTCTTCATTTCGGAAGTGAGCGAGTTTGCGCGACAGGCGGACGTGATTCTTCCGGCGGCTTCCTTTGCCGAAGTCGATGGCACGTTTACAAACAACGATGGTTTGGTGCAGCGCGTGCGCAAATCGATCGAGCCGGTGCACCAATCGATGCCGGATTGGGTGATTGCGTCTCGCCTGGCAAGTGAACTCGGCGTCGATTTCGGTTTTGAACGGTCAGCCGGCGCTGTCTTTCGCGAGATCGCCGAACGAGTTCCGGCTTACGAAGGGTTGCGCTATCCAGCTTTGAAGGACGAGAGCCAGCCGGTGCAGGTGAAGCACGACATTGCGCCCCAGCGCGATCTTTCGAACGAGATTGAAATTGTCCGTAAGGGCGTTGAGTCGATGAGCGACGAAGGCGAAAAGATCCAGGGCACGCCTGCGGTCGGACATGAGTTGTTCAAACCGGGAACTTTGATGAGCAAGACGCCGCAAATTCATTTGCTGGCGGCCGGCAATCCTGAACCGGAATCGTTCGCGATATCGCCGCTGTACCAGATCACGTTGGATGAAGGATTAAAGCGCGAACCGGCGGCCGCTTGAATTGTCTCATTGAATGTTTGAGTCATTGATTCATTGCGTCTATCGACAGGTCGGTAGATCAGATACCTTCGACCTGATGAATCAATGAACCAATGAGTCAATGAGTCAATGATTCTGATGGAAGATCTAAAACATGTAGTTCTTCTAATGATCGGCATCCTCGTCGCCTTCACCGTGGTGATGACGATGGTGGCCTACACCGTTTTAGCTGAGCGGCGCATTCTCGGTTTTATCCAGGGACGTCTGGGGCCGAATCGGGTCGGACCGGGCGGGTTGCTCCAGCCGATCGCCGACCTGCTGAAGTTCATCTTCAAAGAGGACATCGTTCCCGACAAGTCAACGCGCTTCGTTTATTTTCTCGCGCCGGTAATCGTGACCATGGCGGCGTTGATGACAATCGTGGTTTATCCCTTCGGACCGGACATTCAACTGCCGCTGCATTGATAAGCCTTTGCAGTTGGTGATCGCCCGTTTCGATGTCGCGTTGCTTTACGTGCTGGGCGTGACCTCGGTCGGTGTTTATGGCATCGCGCTGGCCGGCTGGTCTTCCAATAACAAGTACAGTTTGATGGGCGGCCTGCGTTCTTCCGCTCAGATGATCTCATATGAGTTGGCGCTGGGCCTGGGATTGATTGGCGTGATCCTGCAATCCGGCTCGCTGGATCTGTACAGCATCGTCGAGCAACAAAGCGGGCACCTGGGAATCACCGGATGGAATTTGATCTGGGTGCAGCCGCTGGGATTTTTCGTCTACCTGATTGCGGCCATTGCCGAGACCAATCGCGTGCCCTTTGACTTGCCGGAAGCCGAAACCGAACTCGTCGCCGGATTTCACACCGAGTACAGCGCGATGAAGTTCGCGCTGTTCTTTCTCGCCGAGTACGTCAACATGTTCACCGTCTCGATGCTGGCCACGACGCTCTTCCTCGGCGGGTGGAACGGACCGTTTGTGCATCAACTGCCGTGGCTGGGAGTTTTTTACTTCCTCGGCAAGGTCATTTTGTTTCTGTTCTTCTACATCTGGCTGCGCGGCACGCTGCCACGCTTTCGCTTTGATCAGTTGATGAGTTTTGGTTGGAAGTTCCTGGTGCCCCTGGCAATTATCAACATCGTCATAACGGCAACGCTGCAATGGTCGGGACTGTTTGATTACATGGGTAAGTTTTTGAAGACGAGTACGGGTTGGGGCGGATAGAGAGCGGGGCAGTAGCCCGACCGTAAGGGAGGGCGTCGGTGCTCGCTTCACGCCCTCCCTTACGGTCGGGCTACTGCCCCGGTTTGAACGTGAATTAATGCTGGCATTACTTTTCATCCTATTCGCGGGTTTGGCGATCGGTTGTGCGATCTCAGTCGTCGCGCAGCGCAATCCACTCTACAGCGCGATTTCGCTGATTGGCGTTTTCATTTCGCTCGCCTGTCTGTATGTGACGCTGGCGGCGCCCTTCATCGCGGCCGTGCAAGTGATCGTTTATGCCGGCGCGATCATGGTCCTGGTCGTCTTCGTGATCATGCTGCTGAACGTCGATGAAGAAGAGCGCCGCCCTGCGCGTCTGCGTTCTCTGGTGCCGATCGCCGTAGGGTTGGCGGCGATTCTGTTCGCCGAGACGGTCTTCATCATTTTTTTTGTGCAGACCTCGCCGCAGACCCCAACGGGCAACATTTCCGATGTGGGTCTGACGTCATCGATTGGCGCGGGCTTGTTCACGACCTACCTGCTTGCCCTTCGAGATCACTTCGATCCTTTTGTTGATGGCGGTGGTAGGCGCGATGACGCTGGCGCGACGTGGCGGATTATTGGGACCAAACGTCGGCGTTGTTCCCGGCTATCAGAGCTTTGCGAAAGATACTCTGGACCCGTCGACCACGCCCGACTTAACCCAGGTTGAAGCGCGGACTTCTGAAAAGGCTGAAGAATTGTTGGGCGTGAGCGATGCTCCGCACGTGCGTGAGAAAGACTGACTCTGATTGTCGGGTGTTCTGACCTCTGACCTCTGATCTACTGTATTTATGGTTCCACAACTTTCATGGTACCTGGCGCTTTCGGCGGTGCTTTTCACGATTGGCGTGGTCGGCGTGCTGCTCAAGCGCAACGTCATCTCGATGTTCATGTGCATCGAGTTGATGCTGAACGCGGTGAATCTGACTTTCGTCGCGTTTTCAAGTTTCTTTCGCGACGTCAGCGGCCAGCTTTTTGTTTTCATCGTCATGACGGTCGCGGCTGCCGAGGCGGCGGTCGGTCTGGGAATCATCATCGCCATCTTTCGCAATCGCGAATCGTTGGATGTCGATGATGCGAGCACATTAAAGCTTTGAACTTTGTGCTTCGTACTTTGTACTTGGATGCGATTGCGCAGCTTGCGCAAAACATCAAAGTACAAACCACCAAGCACAAAGAACAAGCAGACGCACGTTGGTGAATAACAATCTTCTCAGTCTGATCATCTTTGCGCCGCTCGCCGGCGCAGTCATTAACTGGCTGATTGGCCGTCGTGTGCGGAACGAACGATTCATCGGGCTGGTCGCCTGCGCCTCGGTCGGCATCTCAACGATCATCGCTTTCTATCTCGCCTTCAAGCCAGACGGAGCGCTGCGCTCGACCCAGCCGATCATGGATCACCTCTGGACGTGGATTCAGGTCGGAGACTTTCGCGCGGATTTCGGTCTGGCGATGGATCGGCTGAGCGGCATTTACGCACTCTTCGTCACCTTCGTCGGCTTTCTGATTCACGTTTTCGCCACCGGCTACATGCACGGGGACAGCGGTTACTATCGGTTCTTCGCTTACCTGAATCTGTTCATGTTCGCGATGCTGACGCTGGTGCTGGGCGACAACTTCCTGTCTGATGTTTGTCGGCTGGGAAGGCGTCGGTCTTTGCTCGTACCTGCTGATTGGCTACTACCTCGATAAGGAAGAAGCCGCGCCCGCGGCCAAGAAAGCGTTCATCGCCAACCGCGTCGGCGATTGGGGATTCGTGCTCGGCATCATGCTGCTCTTCTTTCTCACCTCAGCGCAAAGGCGCCGCTTCGATCAGTTTCTTCGACAAGCCCCGCAAGGCGTAACCAGCGCGCTCGCGACAGTTGCCGCAATGCCAATCGATGGATTCACCTGGCAGGCGATCTTTGCCGGCGGCATCACCTCCGTCGCCGTTCTCCTCTTCATCGGCGCGACCGGAAAGAGCGCGCAGATTCCTCTGTTCGTTTGGTTGCCGGATGCGATGGCCGGCCCGACGCCGGTGTCTGCGCTGATCCACGCGGCCACGATGGTCACGGCCGGCGTCTACATGGTCGTGCGTTGTTCGGCGATCTTCACTCACGCACCGACCGCGATGTTCATCGTCGCGATCATCGGCGCAGCGACCGCTTTGTTCGCGGCCACGATCGGCCTCGCGCAAAACGACATCAAGAAGGTGCTTGCCTACTCGACCATTTCGCAGCTCGGTTACATGTTTCTGGCCTGTGGCGTGGGCGCCTTCGTCGCGGCGATCTTTCACGTGATGACGCACGCGTTCTTCAAGGCGCAACTGTTCCTCGGCTCCGGCTCGGTAATTCACGGCATGCATCACGAGCAGGACATGCGGCGCATGGGCGGACTGCGCAAGTACATGCCGATCACCTGGCTGACGATGTGCGCGGGCTGGCTGGCGATTTGCGGCGTGCCGATCTGGGCCGGCTTCTTTTCGAAAGACGAAATTCTTTGGAAGACGTGGAGCGCGCACGCTTCCTGGCAGTCCCGCCGGATTTGGCAAGGCTCTCTGGTTCGTGGGGGCGGTGACGGCGCTGCTCACCGCGATTTACATGACGCGCCTGATGGTGATGACCTTCTGGGGCAACGAACGCTTTCGGGAACAGTCAGCTGACGACCACATCAACACGAGCGCAAGCATGCAACACGACGTGGCGCACGAACCGCATGAATCGCCGCTGTCGATGACGATACCGCTGATCGTGCTCGCAATTCTTTCGACTGTGGGCGGACTGGTTGGCGTTCCCTACGCGCTTAGTTCGTTGACCGGCGGCCATCCGGAGAATTATTTCGAACAGTACACTGGAGCCGGTAATCAGTCGCCGACCGGAGAGACGACTGCCGAGGGCTCGTCTGAGGTTCACTGGCAGTCGCCGCCACCGCAGGAACCTGATGGAAAGCCAGCATTCGGCCCGACTCGGGAGACATCGACGAACTGAGCCCGTGCCCAGTGCGAGGAGCTGAATGCAGGAGCGCCTGTTCACCTTGATTTCCGTCCTGATCGCGCTCACCGGCATCGGCATCGGTTGGTTCATGTTTCAACGCCAGCCACTGCTGGCGATGCCGCGACTGCTCGAAAACAAGTACTACGTCGATGAGATCTACGACGCGACGATTATTCAGCCCATCAAGGTCGGTTCGCGCGAAGGGCTTTGGAAGATATTCGATGTCGGCGTGATTGACGGAATGATTCACACGATCGGTGGCGGCGTCGTGAGACTTGGCCGCACAATTCGTTACATGCAAATCGGATTCGTGCGCGGCTATGCCGCGATCATTCTGGCGGGCGCACTGATTATCATCGGCTATTTCGCTTATAGCGGCGCGCATGTTTTGAGGTTTTTGGTTAAGTGATCTTTGCGAGTCTTCGCGGCTTGGCGTCTTCGCGTGAAACTGTTCGCGCAAAGACGCAAAGGCGCAAAGGAACGCAAAGTCGGTCGCGAAAGTTATGCAGAACCATCTGCTCACAATTCTGATTCTGCTGCCGGTAATCGGCGCTGCTACGGCGGTCGTTTACAGCTTCACGCCGGGCGCGAAGGAATCGCATCATCGCTGGATTGCTCTGGGATTTACCACGCTCGGTTTTCTGATCTCGCTGTTGTTGCTCAGCGGATCAGGCGGTGGCCTAAACGCATTTCGCTTGGAAGAGAATTATTCATGGATTGGCGCGGTCGGCGCGCGGTATCACATCGGCGTCGACGGCATTAGCCTCTGGTTGGTTTTGTTAACCACGCTGCTGATGCCGATTTCAGTGCTTTCCAGTTGGACGGCCATCGCGAAGCGCCAGCCCACCTATTACGCGCTGATGCTCCTGCTCGAGTCCGCGATGATCGGCGTGTTCGTCTCGCTTGACCTGCTGCTCTTCTATTTGTTCTTTGAAGCCTCGCTGGTTCCGATGTTTTTCCTGATCGGAGTTTGGGGCGGCGAGCGACGCATCTATGCGGCCGTCAAGTTCTTCATTTACACGGCAGTCGGATCGCTGCTGATGCTGGTCGGCATCATCGCGCTCTACTTCATTCACCAGAAGGCAACCGGCATCGGTACTTTTGATTACCTCGTGTTGACGGATACGTTGCGCAGCGGTCTGCTCGCCTTATCGCCCCGCGCCGAGTTCTGGCTCTTTCTCGCGTTCGCTTTTGCCTTCTGCATCAAGGTGCCGCTCTGGCCGCTGCATACCTGGCTGCCTGATGCTCATACTGAAGCGCCCACGGCCGGTTCAGTGATTCTCGCCGGCGTGCTGCTGAAGATGGGCACCTACGGCCTGTTGCGCTTCAACTTCGGACTGTTCCCGAATGCCTCGCGGTAGTTTGCGCCGCTGATGATCACTCTGGCGGTCATTGGAATCATCTACGGCGCGCTGGTCGCGATGGTCCAGCCTGACGTGAAGCGTCTGGTGGCTTATTCGTCAGTTAGTCACATGGGTTTTGTGGTGCTCGGTCTGTTTTCCTTTACCGATCAGGGAATGCAGGGCGCTCTCTATCAAATGCTCAATCACGGCGTTTCGACCGGGGCGCTCTTTCTTTTCGTCGGCATGATCTACGAGCGGCGGCACACGCGCATGATCTCGGATTTCGGCGGCTTGGTGCGTCCGATGCCGTGGTTCTCGACGTTCTTTGTCATCGCTTCGCTCTCGTCCATCGGCTTGCCTTTTCTAAATGGGTTTGTCGGCGAGTTCTTAATCATGCTGGGCGCGTGGACGTCGCTGGCGGTCCAGCACAGCTGGATCGTAACGATGCTGGCCGGCACGGGTGTAATCTGGGCCGCCGTCTACATGCTCTGGATGCTGCAACGCGTGGTCTTTGGCACGACCACCAGCGAAGCAAATGCCAGGTTGCGCGATCTAAACGCGCGCGAAATTGGATTGGTACTGCCGCTGCTCGCGTTGATGCTGTTCATGGGAGTTTACCCCGGTCCGTTCCTGAATCGTTCGCGGGCGAGTGTCGAAGCCGTGCGGCAAGTCGTTAACCCGGGTGTGGGCAAGACGGTGAACGTCGCCAGCACCGAGAAGACGGAGAACTAAATTATCGTATGCGGTTAGCCTTCAGACATTTGGCGCTCAGCGGATTATTGGCGCTGCTCACTTCCATCGGAGTGATGGGACAAGTGCAGCCGCTCCCCGCCAATCCCTCACTGAAGTTTCAGGGAGTCGACGGCAAGGTTTATGACCTGGCGGCGCAGCGCGGAAACGTCGTCCTGCTCTCGTTTGGCGCGACCTGGTGCGCACCGTGCACCACGGAGTTGCGCGCCCTGCAAGAGATTCTCGCGGAATATCGCACGCGGCCGGTTCGGTTTTTCTGGGTCAGCATCGAACGGCCGGAAGAGATTTCAAACTCTGATCTCAAACATTACGCAAAAGAACGAAAGGTCAGCTTCCCCGTTTTGCGTGATGACGCGAAGATGGTTTTTTCGCAGTTCAGTTCGCGCGTGCGTTTGCCCTTGATCGTAATGCTCGGCAAGGACGGGAAAATAGACGCTCCCGTCAAGTTCGGCATGCAGTCACAGGTTGATGCTTATAAGGCAGAGATTCGCGCGCGGATTAACAAATTACTGGAGCGACCTGGTGATATAGGAAACTGACCCGCGGATTGTAGCCGGCAACGAGAGACAAGAAAGATATCGAAGAATGTTTCCAGGATTTCAAGCAGCAAGCCCGGACATTAATCTGACGCTCATCGCGCCCGAACTTGTCATCGGCATTGCCGGTGTGATCGTCATGCTCGTCGACGCGTTCGCGCCGAAGAACCAGCGTTGGATAACGGGATCACTCTCGATCGCTGCTCTGGTTGCCGGCACCATCAGTTCGATCTGGCTTTGGCTCGCCTATCCAGGCCAGCGCAGCGCTTTCAACGGCATGATTGTGCTGGACGAGTTGCGGCTTAGCTTTACGCTCATATTTTTGCTGGTCGCCCTGCTCACAATTCTTATCGCCAATGCCTGGATTGAAACCGAGAAATTGCCGGCCGGCGAATTCCATTCGCTGCTGCTCTTCGCCACCTGCGGGATGATGCTAATGGCCTCGGCCGGCGACCTGGTGATCGTGTTCCTGGGCCTCGAGATTCTTTCGATTGCGACTTACGTGCTCGCCGGCTTTCGGCGCACCGACATGCGTTCGAACGAGTCATCGTTGAAATATTTCATCCTCGGCTCGTTCGCTTCAGCCTTTCTGCTGTACGGCATCGCGCTGGTGTACGGCGCGACGGCCACCGGGCCGGACTCGCCGGGAACCACGAACATCGCGGCGATCGCCAGCAGGCTTGACCAGTCGCTTTATCCGCCGTTGCTCTTAGCAGGCGCCGCCATGATGATGGTGGGCTTCGGTTTTAAGATCGCAACCGCCCCATTTCACGTGTGGACGCCTGACGTTTACGAGGGCGCACCCACGCCGGTGACGGCTTTTATGGCGGCCGGGCCGAAAGCCGCGGGCTTCGCGTCGTTCGTGCGCGTCTTTCTCTTCGCCTTTCCGATGGCCACCGGTGTGGCGAGCACGGCAGGCTATGCGCACAAGGCCTGGCTCGGCGCACTGGCCATTATGGCCGTCTTAACCATGACGGTCGGCAACGTCGTGGCGATCGTCCAGAACAACGTCAAGCGAATGCTGGCCTACTCGTCAATCGCGCACGCAGGTTATGCGCTGGTCGGCTTTGTGGCCGCCGGCGCCGCGCCTACGCCCGAAGAAAGAAGCGCAGCGATGTCGGCGGTCGCCTTCTATCTGCTGACTTACGCGGTCATGAACATGGGCGCGTTCGCGGTCGTCACGGTGATTGCGCGCCGTGGCGACCAGCGTACAAACGTCGATGACTACAACGGAATTGGCTTCGCCTCACCAGTGCTGGCGTTTTCGCTCTCGTTATTTTTGCTGAGTCTCCTTGGTATGCCGTTGACGGCCGGGTTCATGGGAAAGATTGTTGTCTTTAGCGCCGCGCTGAAACAAGGTTACGTCTGGCTGGTCGTCATCGGCGTGCTGAACACGGCAATTTCCGCCTATTATTATTTGCGACTGATCGTCGTAATGTTTTTCCGGGACCGAACGTCGGAATGGGAAGTCCCGCGCGTGCCTGCCAGCGTCGCTCTGGCGCTGGTCATTACGATCGTCGGGGTTTTCTATCTCGGCCTTTTCCCCGGGCGCATCATCAGTGCTTTTCAGCAAAAGCCGAACATTTCATTGCGCCTTCGCTAAGACCACGCAATGACTTCCGTCGCCGATTACCTGGAACAAATCGAGAGCGAACTCGGCCACTCATGGCTTCCGCGAATTTACCGGGAGCGAATTCTGAAAATGCGCACGCGATCATACGAGTTTCCGGCGCAGCCTGAGGCAGCGCCGCAGATTCATCACACCTTGCTCGGCATTGAACTGAAAATCGGCCGGCAACGCATGCTTTGCCCTGATCTGGCAACGGCGCGTTATCTTTCCGTCTTCGCGCGGATTGGGACGCGCGCCTTCGCGATCCCTTACGACATCACCCGCATCTCGCTGATTGCCGATGAACTGGAAAGCTCATGGCATCGCATGTTACTTCTCGCGGACACGCTGACTTCCAATCGCACAAACTCGTTTCAGACTCGCGTTCGCCGCCAGTTAATTGGTAAAGTACACGCGGAAGTCCTGGCAGCCGGCGCGGGCTCGCGCATGCCGGAATTCAAGTTAAGTACTAAACAAAGAAGAGAGCCACAAAAACATACAAAAGGCACAAAGCAATTATCCGAAAAAAAGCTCTAAGGTAGCGACTATGCATAGCCAAAAATATTTTGAGCGTTCGGTGCCTTTTCGTGGCTAATTGATCAAACGTGGAAGCTCAGGAAACAACCAGCGCCGAACATCAGGGCTCTGACGCAGAGCCCCTCCCCTTCCCTTTCAATCAACAGAATTTTTGTCGCTACGAATCGATCGAGAAAACCATCAGGACAGAGCGCGTGCTGGTGGTCGACAATCTGCTCCGCGACGAGGACGACTTGTCGGAAATTGCGCGGGCCGAGCTGGGCAAGACCGTCAAAGCGCAGCTGAAGTTAGAGCGACAGATCGCTTCGCTCGCATTGCAAAACATCGTCACTAATATCGAACGCCTGGTGCAGGAACCGGTTACCGAAACCGTTCACGTCAGTGGTCTGCCGGCGGCAGTCGAAGAGTTCAAGCCGGATGCCATCGTCCTCAGCGGCACGCTGCGCGACTTTGATTATTACAAGCCTGAATTGCTCGCCGGTTTTGGAGACTTCATTCACCGGACGAAAACGCCGGTGCTCGGCATTTGCGGAGGGCATCAACTGATTGGTCTCAGTTTTGGTGCGCGCGTCGTCACGCTCGATCAGCAGGAGCAGGAGAAGCGCCGCAGCAATCGAGTCACCGAGTATCAATATCGCTTCGTGCGAATTGTCGAACCCGAAGATCCGATCTTCAACGGGATCGACAATCCTGAATCGAGGGTCTGGCAGGATTACACGCGCGAAGGCCGCATTCTCCGCGTGTGGCAAAATCACGGCCTGCAGCTCGACCGCGTCCCCGATGGATTTAAGCTCCTTGCGCGTTCATACCTTTGCCATAATCAAATGATGGTCAAGCGCTCGGACAATCAGATGATCTACTCAGTCCAGTTCCACCTGGAAAAGTCTTTCGAAGACTGGCACAGCAACCCGACCCGCTGGGAACATCCGAATGAATCACGTGATGGCAGATTGCTGTTTGAGAACTTCCTGAAGTTGGCGCTGCGGAACCGCGAGCGATAGCGAGCGGGACGAAGGTGCTCTTTTCCAACATCACCACTCCGCCTCGCGTTCTCACAGCTACAGTTTTGGCAAACGCCGCCGCCCAACTTGCCGAACGCGATCGCCATCTTCGCTCAATCTACGAACGATTCGGTCCGCCGCCAATGTGGGGACGACGGCCAGGCTTCCCCACTCTGCTTCGCATAGTTGTCGAGCAGCAGGTCTCGCTCGTGTCCGCTCGGGCCATGTTCGAGCGACTGAAAACCAACATCGATCCGTTCACTCCGGAAACCTTTATCGAACGTGGTGAGCTTTATCTGCGCTCACTCGGGATGACGCGCCAGAAGGCGCATTACGCGATCCAGGTGTCGCAGGCCTTCGTGAATGATCACTTCAGGAACCTCAACCGGCTGAGCGACGAGGATGCGCACACGGCTTTGACGAGCATCAAAGGCGTCGGCCCGTGGACCGCAAACATTTATTTGCTGATGGCCATGCGCCGGCCGGACATTTGGCCGGATGGAGATATTGCTTTGGCTTCAGCGGTGATGCGCATTAGAAAGATGAAAGAACGTCCGTTGTTTACCGATCTCGCAAGAATGGCTGAACGCTGGCGGCCGTATCGATCCGTTGCGGCGAGGATGTTGTGGCAATATTATCTGGCGGAGCGAAAGAATCAGAGTGGTAAATACTGAATGACGTTAGTCCACTCTTCGGGTTCGCTGCAAGTAACTATTAACTCCAATTCGTCGAGCACCCGACGAAGAGGCAATGTGCGTGGCACAATAATTAGTCCGGCGATATTGTTTTCAGAACGCAATAGATTAGAGGCGTGTGCTGGCATAGTTGTTCTGTCATGCGTAATAATGGCCCGCTTCTCTTGCGCCGCCCATGCTAACAACTCAGGATCGGTCGCTCCACTCATGCCGATTTCGAAGGCTGTCACAGCATCAAGCTGCGGAATGCGGCGAATCAATCCACGAAGTATGTCGTGATCGAGGTCTTGATCTATTAGCAAGCGCAACATTATTGAGACGTTTTCTGCTGGCCTTTCCCGTCAGAAGCGACGCAATCCTACTAGGTAACTGTAGGATTGTGGTGACCTTTATTAATTATTTTTAAAGGTCAGGGAGTCATGCGAGTTCACGCTTTGTCCGTTCATCATCATAGGCTCTTTCCAGATCTGATAACTCGATTTTGTATCTCTTCATCTGTCTCGAAAGCACGCTTTCTGAGATACGGTGCCCAGCTAGGCTGCATCTCTTTAGCTAGTGCGGCTTTTGTAACCACTCCGAAGAACTGATGCTTCCCATCAATGACTCGCCAGTCTACGCGCTGGATGCCATATCTTCCGGGCTTTGCACTCTTACGTCCTTTCGCAGCTGTGGTCGCTTTCTTGTTAGCCTTTTCCGCTGCTCTAGCATAAGAATCGATCACTTTTCTCAGGAACGCTTCTCTTCCTGGCCTTCTCCCTTGGTGCGCCGCCATTCGATCGTTCGCGCAATCAGCATAGAATTTACGAATCTCATGAAGATTTTGCGTCGGGTTGTCGTTTATGAAAAAGTGCCAACCGTTGAAGGTGCGCAACACTTCTACACGTACTTCATAGAATTTCCAACGAGATAGTTTGGGATCGTCGCCGGACACGATCTTTAGCCTCGATAAGAATCGACTCGGCTGGACAATGGAGTTAGCCGTCAGGCTTCTTTCGGTTCTGATTTGCGAGCGAGCAATCGCGCGCGAAGGTTGGCAGATGTTCTTTGATATTGAGGATCAGACTCTATTGCTTTTTGGATTTCATTACCTCTTGCTTCTTGTTGTCTTAGGTATTCTTCGACCGTGGCTTCGTTGTTGAGGTAGTAGCTAATCGCCGCGTAGACATCCGCCAAATCAAGAGCGGGAAATTTTTGAGCGATTTGCTCCGCCGATGCCCCTAGCTTGTAGTGATAAATGACAGACTCAAGACTCACTCGCGAATCGCCGATGCGAATCGTTCCATCTTCCGTCAATCTAAACGGGATAGCTTGAGTTTGTTCCAGAGTCGCCATATGCCAGATGCCTATGGGTTCAGTCTATAATTTGCCTAGGCTACTTCGCAATCGTCGACTGCGCCGTGGCGACTTTGCCGACGGTCAGGTCCACGTTCTGGGGAACGTTCTCCGCGGTCAACTCAATCAAACGATCGACGACAGCCTTCAAGTCATTCGTCTCTTTATAAACGCGCAGTTGTTCGTCGGCTGAGGTGCCGCGTTCGAGGATCGTGTGGATGTGCTCGATCTCTTTGCGCGAATCGAGTTCATCGAGCACGGGATCTACGAAATCCAGAAGCTCGCGCACCAGATCTCGCGTCGGCACTTCCTTGTTCTTGCCGAAATCGATCATCATGCCGTCGAGCCCCCAACGCACGGCGCGCCATTTGTTTTCCTGAATCAGCATGCGCCGGTACAGACGAAAGCCCAGGTTCTTCTCAATCAACCCGGTGAGCCTGGCCACGATCGCCTGGAACAGCGCGGCGATCGCCACCGTGTCGTCTACGCGCGTGGGAATATCGCAAATGCGAAATTCGAGAGTCGGAAAGAATGGATGCGGCCGCAAATCCCACCAGATCTTCTTGCCGTCGTTAATGCAGTTCGTTTTAACCAGCAAGTCGATGTATCGCTGGAATCCGCTGTACGAGTCGAAGTGATCGGGAATGTCCGTGCGCGGAAACTTTTTGAAGACCTCCGTCCGATATGACTTGAGCCCGGTATTCTGGCCCATCCAAAACGGCGATGAAGTCGAAAGCGCCAGCACGTGCGGCAGAAAGTACCGCGCGGCATTCATGATGTGAATCCGCCGCTCTGGATCGGCAACTCCAACGTGAACGTGCAGCCCAAAGATCAAAAGCGAACGGGCCACGTTTTGCAGCTCTTCGACCAGCAGTTCATATCTCTCATCTTCGAAAACCGTCTGATCCTGCCAGCGCGAAATCGGGTGCGTCGAGGCCGCGACAATCTTCAGAGCCATTCTTCTCAGCCAGAGAGGAAATCACGCCCCGCAGATTGGAAATATCAGCGCGCGCTTCCTGAATATTCTTGCAAATACCGGTGCCGACTTCGATCTGCGACTGAATCATTTCGGGCTTGATCTGCTCGCCCAGGATCATCTTGCCTTCGTCGAGAAACTCCGTTACGTGCGAACGCAGCTCACGCGTCAACGGATCGACAATTTGAAACTCTTCTTCGATTCCCAGCGTGAATTGATCGAACATATTAGGTTTCGGCAGTCGCTGTCTTGTCTCGAAATAAACGGCAGTCGGGTCAGGGTTGGGGCAGCTCACGCTCCATCAGCACACGCGCCTCGTCCGGCAATCGATGAAATCTGACCCCTACGCCGTGGCCGGGATTACTGTAAACCACATCGGCTTTGACGACGATGTGTTGCCCGCCCAGGGGGATTCTCAGAGCCAGGGTCTCACCTATCGGAATTTCGGTCCGTGTACTCATGTACAAACCGCCCAGACTGATGTCTTTGGTGCTCGCCACACCGATAGCGTCGCCACCATCAAAATTAACATCAACGATTAAGCGCGCGCGATCGTAATGACGCCGCTCATCGGATGATGTTTCGAGTTCCTCTTCGTCACTCATGCTGTTCCCTCGCCCTTTTTTTATCGGGTTTGTCGCTTCGAGGTACCATGGAAACTCAATTATCCAAAATCATCAGGATTTAACCGGCTGATAATACCCGATTCCGCTGGTAACGAAAACAATTGTGAAACGGTGTTGGCGTCTGAGAGTTCTATCGCCGGTGAATTACCCGACTCGAGAGGGAGGGCCCAAGATTGAGTGCCTGGTGAAAATGAGCGCCGGTGACCGTCGGGGCCAGCGCCTCGCGCGGTCCGGGAACACAGCTTTAAGACACACCGAAACGGCCGTGGTGCCCTTCTCATGAATTGACACTCAATTCTCCCGCAGTTACTATCCGATTCTCGCTTTTCCTAGTTGATGATTCTTAGCTCCTGAACCTTTTTGTCTATCTCTATGGGTTTCGCAACTACTGCCATTCACGCCGGCCAGGAACCGGATTCCGCGGCCGGGGCGGTCACCGTACCGATTTACCAAACTTCAACGTACGCTCAGGAGGGTCTGGGAAAGCACAAAGGGTTCGAGTACGCCCGCACCTCAAACCCGACGCGGCTGGCGTTAGAACGCAACCTGGCGGCCTTGGAAGGCGCGCAGTATGGCTATGCGTTCGCGTCCGGCATGGCCGCCATTGATGCCACGCTGCGACTGGTGAAAGCCGGCGATCATGTGATCGTCTCAGACAATACGTATGGCGGAACCAACCGGCTGTTCAAACGGGTGCTGGCCAACTATGGGATCGAATTCGAGTTCGTCGATACTTCTGATGTTGGAAATGTTGAAGCCGCAATCAAAGACAACACCCGCATGGTGTTCATTGAGACGCCAACAAATCCGGTCATGATTGTGACGGATTTGCAGGCGGTGTCCGACGTGGCTCATGCTGCCGGCGCGCGAGTCGTTTGTGATAACACTTTCATGTCGCCCTATCTGCAAAGGCCCCTGGAGTTCGGAGTCGATATCGTCGTCCACTCAACGACGAAGTTTCTGAACGGACATTCCGACGGCATTGGCGGCGCCGTCGTGCTTAACAATGAAGACGACGCCAACTGGATCGCCTTTATCCAGAACAGCGCGGGCGCGATCCTTTCGCCGTTCGACTCGTGGCTGGTTTTGCGCGGAACCAAAACGCTGGCCCTGCGCATGGAGCAACACGACAAATCCGGTCGGGCGGTCGCCGCCTTTCTGGAAGATCATCCAAAAGTACAAAAGATTTATTATCCTGGCTCGACCTCGCACAAGCAGCACGAACTGGCCAAGCGCCAGCAGAAAGGTTTCGGCAGCATGGTATCGTTTGATGTTGGTTCACTCGAGGCTGCTCGCACAGTGCTGGAAGCGGTGAAAGTATGTACGTTGGCCGAAAGCCTCGGCGGCGTGGAAAGCCTGGTATGTCACCCGGCGACGATGACTCATGCTTCGGTCGCCCCCGAAGTGCGCGCACGACTGGGCATCACCGAAGGACTGGTGCGAATTTCAGTCGGCATTGAGGACACCGACGATATCATCGCGGATCTCGATCAAGCTCTAGGAAAAATTGGCTAATAATCGCCCGAAACCCTTGACACAATAATTCGATCGCCATTTACTATCTCAACTCATGCAGGTTGAACTTCATGCGAAGACTGATGTAGGCCGCGTGCGTCGAGGCAACGAGGACAACTTCTTGTTGCTCGACCTGAGTCGCGCCGTCACCTGGAGCGGCTCGGACGGGCCCGAGAAGCCCGGCCGAACTACGCGACTTTCCCCTCGGCGACCAGGGGTTGGTGCTAGTCGTCTCAGACGGGATGGGCGGCGCGCTGGCCGGTGACGTGGCCAGCCGCATGGCCATTGAGGCGGTCCGTGACACCTTGATGGGCGAGAACGCCGATGGCTCCGGATGCAATCCTGATGATGCGCTGGTCGATTGCCTGAAGCACGCTACGATGCAGGCCAACCGGAATATTCATTACAAGAGCCTGGAAGACAGCCGGTGCAGCGGCATGGGCGCCACCCTGACCGGCGCCGCAGTCAAAGGTGACAAGCTGGATTTGATTCAGGTTGGCGACAGCCGTGGTTACGTGATGCGCGGAGAGGAAATACGGCTCGCGACCAAAGATCAATCGCTGGTGCAGCAGCTCGTCGACGTCGGCCAAATAAGTGAAGAAGAAGCCGAGACGCACATGTTTCGCAACGTGATCCTGCAGGCCCTGGGCGCGCAGAACGAACTGACTCCGGCGACGGCGCGCATCCAGATTCGCCAGGGCGACATGTTGCTGTTATGCAGTGATGGATTATCAGGAAAGCTGCGGAACGAAGAGATTCGTCAGATCGTGGCCGAGCGCCGCCGACCTGGGCGCGGCCTGCACGGCACTGGTCGCTGCCGCTAATGAACGTGGCGGTGAAGACAACATCACGGTGGTGCTGGCGCGCTTCACCGGTGAAGACCTGCGCGATCCCAGGAACGATCGCATCACGGTAGAATTGCCGCCACTCGAAGAGGACCGCACGCTCGACGAAACCGAATCGGACACGGACCAAGGTTAGTCATTCAACTGTTTTCCTCGCCAATCCGGTTCCCCGCCAATTCTCTTAACGAAGATTGACGCGCCCTGCACGCGCGTCACCTCAACCCGATCGCCAGCTTCCAGTGGTTCTTCGCCCTCGGCGGGATAAGCAGTCCAGGTTGAGCCGAATACTTTCACTGCGCCTTCGTGCAGCGCACCACGGCTCGAGGAAACGACGGTGCCGACCTTTCCCGGCAGGCTTTCGACTCCTGTCTTCAGATCGCCACCGCTTTTCTCGCGCGAAAAGTAATTGACAAAGATCGTCCGCGAGGCAGCCGTCAGGGCAATTGAAACAATCGCGAAAATGACGAACTGGACGATGATGCTATTGACTCCCAGCAATCCGGCGAGACCGGCAACCAGGGCGCCGACGCCAAACCACAGCAGCACAAACCCGGTCGTGAAAATTTCAGCGATGAGCAGCACCGCTCCAAGAATTGCCCAGATGATCCAGAGGTAGTTTTCCATCGTGTTGCACCGACCTCAGTCTGTGGCTGGACCGGCGGGTTCACAGACTGAAGTCTGTGCCACTCATCTACCCTTTCAGAAAATTCTTCAGCACGAACCAGATGTTCGCCGGCCGCTCAGCCAGGCGCCGCATAAAGTAAGGATACCAGTGTTTGCCATACGGAACATAGACTCTCATCCGGTAGCCATCGCGCGCCAGTTGCTCCTGCAGGTCCCGGCGGATGCCGTAAAGCATTTGGAATTCGAACGCATCCTTGCCGATCCCTTCCCGTTGGGCGAACTCAATCGTCGCGTCGATCATTTTCGGATCGTGAGTCGCGATTCCGTGATACATGCCGCTACGCAGCAAGAGCTGCATGACCTCGACATAATTGTCGTCTACATCCTTCTTGTCCGGAAAGGCGACCTCCGGCGGTTCGTCATAGGCGCCTTTGCACAATCGTATGCGGGCCGGAATCTTCAGAAGCTCTTGCGCGTCGTCCATGGTTCGACACAGGTAAGATTGTACGACAATGCCGACATCATTCAACCCAAATTCCGATCGCAGCCGCCTGAAGACCTCCAATGTCACCTGGGTCACGTTCGAGCCTTCCATGTCGATGCGCACGAAGTTTCCCCGGCGCACGGCTTCTTCAATGATGCTGCGCGCGTTTCGATAGGCCAGCTCGGGATCGATTTCCAGTCCGAACTGCGTCAGCTTGATCGAAACGTTTGAGTCGATCCCGGAATCGTCGATGCGCGCCAGCACGTCGAGGTACTCGTGCACTTCAGCTTCGGTTTCGGCGGCGCTGGTGACTGATTCGTTTAGGTGGTCAAACGATGCCGAACAGCCGCGGGCATTGATGTCGCGAATTGCGGCTACGGCCTCCTCAGTTGTTTCACCGGCTATAAACCTGGTCGTTAGTTTCTTAAAAAGGCTGAACCGGGCGGCAAATTCTTTGAGACCTTCCTGGCGAGAGAGGTAAATCAGCGCGCTACGCGTAAGCATTCCGGATTAATGACTGATGAATACAGAAGTTTGATTTTCGATAACACATGGATTGTACTCCGCAAGAGCGCGTTAACAAACCGCCGAGCCCCGTGCGCCGGTCACGCCGTTCTGTGATATTCTTCGGCCACTTTCACCCGTTAAAAATCAGTGACTGTAGTCTCAGCAATGCGTTGGAAACTGCTGCTCGTTTTATCTGCTTTGGCTTCCCTGGTCGGCGCCGGAGTGTGGTGTGCGCTGGTAGCATTACTCTTTAGCTCAAACGCTCTGATCGAACCGCCCCGCTGGCTAATGCCGTTGAGCCTCGTGCTTCCTTTGGCATTAGCTTTTGGCGCGGCTTTCTTTGTATTTCGGCATACGGCCCGACGCCGAAAGACACAGGCCGTTATCACTTTCATCGTCGTGCTGCTGCTGTCATCTGGGATTTATGGGTTAGCGGTGAGAACCATGCCTAAGTATTTTGCAATCAAACGTCCGGGCCGCCCGCCCGTGATGAATCACTGAACTACGCGCCGGCCGATGGTTCCTCTCTCGGCCCCAGACCAATTTCCTTCTGCAAGGGCTTCAACGAATCGATCACGAATTGAATATGCTCATCGAGCTCTACGCCCAATTCCTCCACGCCCTGATAAATGTCTTCGCGGTTGACTGAGCGAGCAAAGGCCTTGTCTTTCAGTTTCTTCTTCACTGATTTCACTTCCATGTCGTCGAGGCTCCGTGACGGCCGGACCAGCGCACAGGCCACGAGAAAGCCGCACAGCTCATCGGTGGCGAACAGAGCCTTGGCCATGTCCGTGTCGCGAGGGACGCCGGTGTAAGTAGCGTGACCGAGGATGGCCCTGATGATGCGATCCGAATAGCCACGCCCGCACAGAATATTCGAGCCGGTGAAGGGATGCTGATCGGCGGAGGGAAACATTTCGTAATCAAAATCATGCAACAGCCCGACTAACCCCCATTCGTTTTCGTCCGCGTCTGATCCGCCGTAGCGTTTCGCGCAGGCGCGCATGGCGGCTTCAACCGCGAGGGCGTGTTTCCGCAAGCTGTCGCCCTTGGTGTATTCGCACAGTAATTCCCAGGCTTCTTCTCGATTTGGCATTGTCGTTGAAAATTTGCGAGGAGAAACTAACACGGCTGAATGAAGCTGAACAAGTTCAACGTCGGATAGTAACGAATGCTAACGCAATGACCAGACCTTTCCGCCGCGAAGCGATATCACCTTTGTTATGGCTTTGCCACTCTGATGCGCGGCAAGTCTACGACTTGCCGTTAGGTGTTTATGTATACGACGGTCTGCGACCGCGGCGGGTCGGAGACCCTTAAAGAAAAGGGGTTCGCTGCCGGCAAGTCGCAGACTCGCCGCGCATCGGGGTGGCAAAGCCATTAGATTCGATGCCGTTGATGCCAATTCACGTGACCGTCCCACAGGACACGTCAGAACCGGCGCAACGACACCTGCCGCAGTTCTACGTTTTTTGTGATCGGGCTTCAGCGCAATCTGCTCTTCGCGCGATAACCCGGCCGCGCCCGCATGCTGATGTCCTTCCGGGTTGTTTTGACCTGAATCTTTCGATACGACCCGTCGTTGTTCTTGTTGGTTGGGTAGTAGCCGAGCAGATATTGCGTGCGCAACTCTGCGGCGATGGCCGCGAAGGACTGCGGCAATGTAGAAACGGTGTCGGCACGGTAACCTTGTCCGCCCGAGTTGTCGGCCAACGCCTTCAGATAGCTGTCCGCCGTTAAATACAGGTTGTCCATCATGCCGCTGATGCTATCGTTGCTGGGTTGAGGAAAGGTCGTATTCGGATCGGCACGGCGATTAGGATCGCGATTGGTTTGATCCGGCGGTGGGCTGGTACCCGGAAACGGATCGTTGGGCGAGGTTCGTGGTACTGTCGTTCGACCTCCGAGAATGCTGCGCAGATCAGGCAGGGGTAACGAGCTGCGCTTTTGCGGCGGCACGGGCGACGGATCATCGCTGGGAAATGTCGTCGGGGTGGTTCCTGCCGGGGGCTGACGAATGATGCTGCTGGTGGGCAGGTTAGCGCCATTCATTTCTTCGGCTTGTTTCCGGGCGAGCTGTTCCGTAAATGCCCGCGTGTCGAAACGAATTGGATAAACGATGACCCCTGATTCATCCAAGTCGTGAATCGTGCTTTCAAACGTCGAGCTTTGGCTGTGCCAATCCATGCCATCCGTAAAAACGACAATCGCCTTTCGCTGTTGAATCGGCCTGAGCGAATCAAGCGCTACCTGGACTGCGTCATAAACCCTTGTCTCGTGCGAGCTACGCGTGCGGGCGATAGCATCGCGCAGGATGGCCTTATCGCCACTGAAGTCGTTCAAGTCGTGAATCTCGCCATCGAAAGAGAGCACCTTGACCTTGTCATTGGGCCCTAATTGGTCGAGGAAGGCGATTGCAGCCCGTTGAATCTGCGGGAGCTTGCCCTGCGTGCTATCGCTGGTATCAAGCATCAGCACGACGTAAAACGGCGCATTTACGGAAGCCAAGAAAGCTATGTCCTGCGGAGCGCCGTCCTCAATAATTTTGAATTCTTCCTTTTTCAAATCGGCGATGTAGGTTCCCGTGCGAGAACTCGCGATGACCGGAACCGTGACCAGGTTCGTATCAATCTTCAGAGTTTCAACGTCCTGATCCGGCGGCGACTGACGGCTATCTGTTGCGCTGGGCAACCTGGATTTTTGTGCGCCGGGAGTTTGCGCGAAACCATTCGGCGCCAGCGCCAGCAACGTGACGACGAGAAAGAGCTGCCTGAAGGATTTCATGGTCGGCCTGTTTTCGTGTTGGACGCCTTTCGGATGCGCGGGCGGTTTGATTCGTTGTTCGGGGAGAGCTGCGGGCATTTTAGGCCCCTTTTCTCCAGGCACCAACTCAGGGGTTAACGTTAGGGTCTGCCTGGCGATTCCTGTACATTACGGCCGTGGACTTTCTCCATAACTCGCTGCAACTGATCGAGCAGTACATGCTGGCTTACGGCTATTGGGCTGTCTTCTTCGGCGTGATGCTCGAGAATGCCGGGTTGCCGATCCCGGGCGAGACCATTCTGCTGGTTGGCGGTTATTTTTCGGCCAGCCATGCCGGTCACTTCAACATTTTCCGCGTCATGATAACTGCCGCCGTAGGCGCAGTCATCGGCGATAACATCGGTTTTGCTATTGGCCATCACTTCGGTCGCGGATTTCTGCTCCGCATCGGGCGCTTCTTTTTCCTAACTCCAAAGCGGTTCGAGCACATGGAGAATTACTTCGCGAGCCATGGCAACAAAACGATTCTCGTCGCCCGTTTTATTACCGGCCTGCGTGTTTTTGCGGCGCTGCTGGCCGGCGCGTCGCGCAAAATGCCCTGGCGCGTTTTTCTCGCCTACAACGTTGCCGGCGCGATTCTTTGGGCCGTGGTCATCACGTTGTTGGGTTATCTGTTTGGCGCGAGCTTGCCACTCCTGGTTAAGTGGGTCGGCCGCACGGGTACCATTCTGCTCATCGCTCTGGTCGTTATCGCTCTGATCGCCTGGCACTTTCGCCGCCGTAAGAAACACTAATCATGACAACTGTGTTGCTCTCAGCAGCGGACGCTCAACTTGGTGAGCAGCTTGAGCAAGATCAAGCACGCGTAATCGGCTGGACGGCGCCTTTCATTTCTGAGGCTGAAGACTATGCCGCCCTGGACGAAGCTATCGACGGTATCTTCGGCTATGACTGGATCATCCTTAAGAACGAAGTCGCCGCCAACTTTTTTCTGGAGCGCTTTCAACTCCAACATCAATTTGATGAGTTGGACGATCTGCGCGTACTCGCGATTGGTGACGGGACTACGGAGAGACTTACAACTTCGCATCTCCATATTGATATAGCGCTCGAGCGATTTGCTCTCGTTACCGTCGTCAGCGCCATCGAATCCTACCTGGGTGGTCGCGATTCTCTTACCCGCCTCAATCTCCTGGTCCCATCGGCGAACATCGCGCGTGAGCTTTTTGAGCGTCAATTGGAAGACGCGGGGGCCCGCGTGGACAACGTGATCGCATATCGCACGACGGCTGAGACCTCACGCCTCGCACGGCTTAAGTCATTGATTGCCGGTGGTGGTATCGATGCCGTTCTCTTTAGAAACTCCGCGGTTCTTGAGTCATTGGCGCGACTCCTCGACACCGACGATTTGGTGGGAGTGCTGACCGGCGTGCAACCCGTCTGTGGTGACATCGAGACCGCACAAATGGCCAGTCGGTTCGGGCTAATCGATGCGTCGATTCCGGAAGAGTGGACTGCCGGCATGATTAAAAAACTGCTTGCCGGCCCTGAAGATCCGGCGGCAAGTTAGCAACTTGCGCTTCATTACGGTGTGTTACACTAAAAATGATGAAAGGTCGCGTTCTCATCATCGACAACGACCGCGAACACACCGACGTTCTCAGCGCAAAAATCAAAAATTTGGGCTATGACGTGCGGATGGCTGCCTCGCAAACAGCCGCACTCGAGTTGGCCCAGACTTTTGCTCCAACGGCGATCGTTACGGACCCCTCAACAGATGCGTTTGATCCTTTTGCGTTGCTGCGAGAGCTGCGGATCCAGCAGCCCCACACCCCGATTATCCTCGCCGCACGCAACAGCTCAGTCGAGACCGAGGTCCGCGCAATCCAGAAAGAAGGCGCCTATCATTACTTCGAAAAGCCCGTCGATCCGGAGAAGTTTTTGAGCATACTTGAGCGCGCGGCTGAATTGGCTGAGACGCGCCGGGAGAACGAGATTCTGCGTCGCCAACTGCGCGACCGCGGCGCGTTCGGCGAGCTGGTCGGAAATTCCGAAGCGATGCAACAGGTGTATGTCTTGATCGAACAAGTCGCCTCGTCTTCGGCTTCCGTCTTAATCACCGGCGAATCCGGAACAGGCAAAGAACTAGTAGCTCGCACGATTCATAATCTGAGCCCTCGACGTAACGCTCCGTTCCTGGCCATCAACTGCTCGGCGATTCCGGACACGCTGATGGAGTCTGAGTTATTCGGACACGAGAAAGGGACCTTCACGGGCGCGATTTCTCGCCGCCACGGCTGCTTTGAGTTAGCTAACACCGGCACCCTATTGCTCGACGAGATCGGTGAGATGCCGACGCTGCTGCAAGCGAAACTGTTGCGCGTGATTGAAGAGCGGGTGGTGCACCGCCTCGGCAGCCGTAAGGACCTGCCCGTGGATGTTCGCATTTTGGCAGCCACCAACAAGGAACCGCATAGCGCGGTGCGCGATGGCACGCTGCGCGAAGACTTATTGTACCGGCTCAATGTGATCACCATTCAGCTGCCGAAGCTCGCCGAACGACTCGAGGATTTGCCGCTGCTGACGCAGCATTTGATCACCCGTCTGGCCGCAAAACACAACCGTCCGGCGCGATTCATCAGTCCGGCAGCGCTGGATGCGCTCCGCTTTCATTCCTGGCCCGGCAACGTTCGCGAATTGCGGAATGTCATTGAGCGCGCCGTGGTTATTTGTTCAGGCGAGCAGATCGAGCGGCATCACTTCGCGCCTTATCCTTTTGATCAGCGGCAAAAACTGCGGAGCGAGGACACGGTTTCGTTTCCGGTGGGGACACCGATCAAAGAGATGGAGCGGCAGATGATTCTGCGCACACTCGAAAAGACCGGCAACAACAAGACGCGCGCAGCCGAACTCCTGCAAATCAGTCTGAAGACCCTGCACAACAAATTGAATGAATACAGAGCGCGCGGTCTGCTCGGTGACAAGAGTCATGGGGAATGACTCGTCGGTTTTGCTTTTCTTTATCGATGGCCTGGGCATCGGGACGCGCGGCCCGCACAATCCTTTCGACGGGCTCGAAGACGCTGAGCCGCTCGCAATCTTCCAGGAAGAATCGCCGGTAATTCCTTACGACGGCGTCCTGGTCCCAACCGACGCCTGCCTCGGCGTTGCAGGGCGGCCCCAGAGCGCTTCAGGTCAAACGACAATATTGACGGGCATCAACGCAGCCCAGGCAATTGGCTCTCACAAGCAGGGATTTCCGAATCGTCCGTTGCTGGATATAATCCGCGAGCATTCGATCTTTCTTCAACTCAAGAAAAGCGGCATCGATTCCATTACGTTCGCAAACACCTACACCAGAAGATTCTTTGACCGGCGCCCACGCTGGATTTCCGCGACGACTGCGGCCGTAGAAGCTTCTGATCTGCGTTTCAACGTTGTTGAGGATCTGAAAGCGGGGCGCGCGGTCTACCACGATTTCACGAATAGGATGCTGATTGAGCACGGCGAAGTCGTCGCGCCGCGTTCGCCGGAAACAGCCGGTGAGGTGCTCGCAGGAATTGTCGCCACTCATCGGTTTACGCTCTATGAACACTTTCTTACCGACAAAGCCGGTCACGCGCAGGACTGGGAATCAGCCCGCCCACTTATTCGCTCGCTGGCCGCGTTCGTGCGGGCCTTGCTACGCTCAATCGACCTGCAAAGAACCACAGTTATTCTCACGAGCGATCACGGCAATATTGAAGACCTTTCAATTCGAAATCACACGTTGAATCTTGTGCCGACGATCGTGTGGGGTCCTTATCGCCAGGACATCTCGCAGCGCATTCGCAGCCTGACCGATATCACCCCGGCGATAATTGACATCCTGACGAAAGGAAACGCCGCAAATGCGGACTGAGGCTGAAAAAGTTCAGCCGGGGCGCACTGCGCAAACAGTCGACTCTGCGGCCGCGGTTCCGCGGTACTCTATTTATGCGCTTTCGGTCCTCACCTTCGTTAACTTCCTCAATTACATAGACCGGCAGGTGCTGCCTGCGGTCGCTCCCGCAATTCAAAGAGACCTGGGCCTGACGGACACCGAAATCGGAGCGATGGAGGCGGCCTTGCTGCTTTCATTCACCGTACTGGCGCCGCTGTTTGGCTGGCTTGGCGATCGATACTCGCGCGCGCGATTGATGGCTGTGGCTGCGGTGATTTGGAGCATCGCAACAGGTTTGGCGGCCTGGGTCGATCGGTGGCCGTTCTTGCCTCCGCCGCTGCATCTCAATATTCCGTTCTTCGGAGTTCTTGCTCTTTCTTCTGTGGCCTTGGGTCTTTGCCTGGTGCGCACAATGGTGGGAGTGGGCGAGTCGTCTTACTCAACAATCACGCCCACGTTAATTGCCGATTATTTTCCAAAGCAAAAGCGGGCCACCGTGCTGGGGGTTTTTCAGGCAGCCATACCGATGGGATTTGCGCTGGGGTACGTACTGGGGGCCGTGCTGGCGCACTACTTTGGTTGGCGCATCGCTTTCATGGTGGTGGGATTGCCCGGCCTGATCATTTCGGTCTTTGTCTGGTTTCTAAGAGAGCCGATGCGCGGCGCGCGCGACGAGAAACCGGCGGACTTTAAAACCGGCGAGAACGATAGACAATCGTGGTGGGAGACCACCAAAAAGATCTTCGGGACGCGGGATTGGCTGCTATCCACCGCCGGGTATAGCGCGTTGACCTTTGTATTAGGCGCGTTCGCGACCTGGGCGACTTTAATGCTCGCGCGCGACAAACAGATGAGCGAGACCTCGGCCGCGGTGGTCCTCGGAGTCGTCACCTTGCTGGCGGGGGCGGCCGGCACCTTTGGCGGCGGCTGGATCGCTGACCGTGTCGTTGCCAAACGGCGCGACGGTTATTTTCTGGTATGCGCGGTTAGCAGTCTGCTCGGCGTTGTACCGGCGGCAATAGCCTTGATTAGTCATCGACCGCTATTCTTTCTGCCGTCAATCTTTGTGGCCGTGGTGCTCCTCTTCATCAACAACGCACCCTTTCACGCCATCCTCGTGAACAGTGTGCCGCCCGCCATTCGCGCATCGGCAGTCGCTATGAACATTGTCGTGATTCACGCCGGTGGCGATCTGATCTCGCGATTCGGCGTGGGCAAGTTGTCCGATTCTATCGCGCAAGGGAACGCGAGTTTGCTGGCGCGTTTGGCGCAAGTACTCGGAATAGATCCAGTCCGCGAGCACTTGACCGCTGCGCTGCTGGTCGTACCGGCCGGTCTTCTGGTCTCAGCTTTCTTTTTCTTCTGGGGAGCGCGCCGCCATTCGCAAACCGCCCAGGAGACTCGCCCTCAGCCCGTGTGAGCCTTCTGGTTCTTTCCTTGCTGACAATCAGGCGAACAGAATATGGCTGCTGATTGGGAAACAAGTGCGCGCGACGAAGGAATCCAGATCCCGCAGCGTTGGCATTGAACCAGCTTCTGAGGCGATCCGCTTGGCGGCTTCTGCGGGGTAGTGAAGGCCCGCTGAATTTGACGAAGTGTATTTATGAAGTTACGGAGAGTGCTGAGATACGGGCGCAGTCGCCGGTACAGAAATACGAGCAGCAGAGCGATCAGCGCAATTACGACAAGGTACTTCAAGACGGCTCTAGCTGCTCAACAGTTCAGGATTGATCGTCCCCGCGTTTGCCTTCTGCTGGCGCGTAGGGCAAATCATCTCTGCGCCGGCGCGGAAACGGATCGGCTGCGCGTCGCCGAGTGGGCGAATTGGGGGTGCGGCGATCGATGCTTCCGGGTGGCAGGTTCCTGCCGTGAATCGCTTCCGTCAAAATGCGCGTGATTTCCTGAGACAAAGTGCGATGCTCGGCAGCGGCGCGACGGCGCAGGGATTCCTTCAACTCATTCGGAACGTATGCGCCGATGAATACTCCTTTGCGATTGGCCATTTCCTTCGGGGTCTCCTTGTTTAGAGCGGTGCAATCAAGTGGCGACGATTCGCACCCGCTGCAGCGCTGTTACCATCAAGAAGCGAACTAAGAAAGAGCACGATGCGCGGGATTGATGCCTTGCAAGTAGAAAACAAGTCTGTAAGCCGAATTCTGTTCTCCGATTCCGGGATTTGAAATCTCAAATGTGAAAGTTCAAAGAGATCTCAAATCCCAAATCGGAGCGGCGATCATTCCTCTACTCCAACCGTTGCCGATTGGATGCAGCAACCTACCCGGAAGCTTCGGGCGGGCAGCCCTGATAACGCTTCCCTATTTGGTCTTGCACCGCGAGGAGTTTGCCTGGCCGCGCGTGTCACCACCCGCGCCGGTGCGCTCTTACTCGTCTCAAATCTGAAATTTCAAATTTGAAACTAGCCCCTGGGGGCCGCACCGTTTCACCCATTACCTGCGACTTCAGATTTGAGATCTCAAAATCTGATGCGCGCCGGCTGGTCTGTTCTCTGTTGCACTTGTCGTCGCCGGGATTTCTGCTCAATCCAGTTTGAATCTGGACCTTGCTTCTGTCCCAACGCCCCGCCGTTAGCGGGCTCGCTGCCCTACGGTGTTCGGACTTTCCTCTCCTTCGACGTTCGTTCTCGCTTCAAATGTGATTTGAATTGAGGTTCGAAAGGCGAAGCAGCGATCACCCGACTTGCTCCTCTTTGCAAGGCGCGGCAATTATAACACGAGTGTTCAAACGGTACAGCCGCGAACTGCTTATGATAATCACTACGGGAGATGGCATTTTTTCTGAGGAAAAGCGCAAACGGCCCTTAGGCGTTTAGGTAAAGTACTTGAAGCCAATGCGCAAATGATTTAGCGCCGAAGCGGGCAGAGTTGAGACCAGCACCCAGGTCATCAGTGAATGTGAGACTGCGAGGGCAAACAGATTTGGCTCTCGTTCATACACGGCCGCCCAGACTAAACCGCCAATGAAGGTCACTACCATCAGCCAGGGATTAGGGAAATGCAAACCGGCAAACACGGCCGCCGTCAAAAGCGTGCTGAGCATTCCAGCACCCCAAATCATCTGCGCTCGCCGATTGATGAATGACTGCAACACATACTGCTGAACAAAACCCCAGGCGAAGCCCAAAAGCAGTTGGAAGGCTATGTTCCGTTCGGCGTGCCAACGAAAAAAGTCCGGCCGCGTGCGGGAAAAAAGACCAACCACCACGGCCACAACTGCCACGATCGTCATCGGGACCAACAGCAGCTTGAATGCGCGAAAAAAGTTGTCGATGCGAAAGCCAAGGTCTCGGAGGGTCTCTCGGTGCAGGCGATGCGAGGAAACAATGAAGGCAAACGCCAGCGCCAGCGGAATTGCCACAATCAACTTGCTGCGTCCCACCGCCGCCGACAGAATCCATTCCGCGATCAGCGCTGATGACGCCACCGAAGCGATTTCCCACGCGGCGAGCGCGCTTTGTCCCGGTTGCGCGTTATCGATCCTGTTGCTGTTCGTGTCCGCGGCGCTCATGCTATTGAGTTTTGAAGCGAAATGGTTTCCCGATCAATTGTAGAGTTCGGCGGGCGCCCGCTCCGTTTGAATGAACAGCATAGACCCGCGCTTCATGAGCGCCTGGCGACAGCGCGGGAGTGCTGAACAAAAACCCATGCCAATCATCCGGCGCGCGTTTCGCCTGATAAACATCAGGCCGATACTTGTCCGCTATCGTGTATCCCGTAAAGTGGTCATCTATGAAGAGTTGCAATTCGACATGGGCGGAAGGATGCGATTCGTCGATCGCCCAACCGCTCACCGATTCATAATCGGCAAGGTCGACGACGCCACGCAAATTCGGATTCGTGGTCGCGAAATAAAATCCCACCGCCACTGCCGTAATCAGCAGCGCCTCAAGCATAGATTTCGAGATTAGCAGGTGGATCAGTTTTGCGCGGGCTTTGCTATTCATGCCAAAGACGAACTGAAAGTGTACAAGCTGACGCAACCAAGTCAACTGGGATTTCCGCCATAGAAAAAGGGGCGGCAGTGCTGCCGTCCCCTTCCCTCCGCTTTGAACCTGGTCAGCTTATCACATGCTTCTGGCAACTTCGATTCGATCCCCTGGCTGAACTACGGGATCAGGCGACTTTCCTTCTTCAATAGACCGCAGCTTGTATTCGCTGGTGGACAAGAAACCATTCGCATTGCGGCGAGCAATTCTCACAACTGCATTTTCGGACCGCGCGGCGCCGCCGGCGGATAACAGCGCCTGGGTCAGCGTCATGCCCTCGCGAAAAACTTTCTCGCCAGGAGATGTCACCGCGCCGCCGACGTAGAGAAATTGACTCGAAGAAACGCCTGCCCCATTGATCTTGATCATGTCTCCGGCTTGAACCAGCGTGGCCAGTGCCTGCTCGTTATTTAGCGGCAGCGAATTACCCTCTTTTCCACCGCGCACGATTGTTGCCGTGGTCGCTTCGGGTCGCAACATTGCCTCGGCCAGAACCGCATATAAGGGCATTGCTTCCCGGCGCAGGATCTTTCGCCCCGGACTGTCAACGAGGCCACTTACTATGACCGTATGACTTGCGTAATCTCGCACGCTCACGGTCACGCGCGCTGCCTGAATGACTTTGATTTCCCTGCTCAGAAGGTTTCCGACTTCCTCAGCCGTCATACCTAGTACCGAAACCGGCCCGTTGAGCAACGGATACTCAAGCGTACCGTTTTTCATGACGGTGAAGAGCGTCGATTCACGTGTGGGTACGGTCGACAATCGCACGTCGAGAACATCTCCGATTCCGACCCTGTAAATTGCCGTGGCGGTCATGGTCCGCGTCAAACTCAATGATCGCGCTGAGGATGCCCGGCTCTCGTTAATCAACGACGTCGGTTGAATCAGCTTCTTTGGTTCTTTAATTTCAGAATTGTCAACCGCAGTCCGGTTGAGCGCGGCTTGAGTCTGGGTCGCAGGCTTCGTAGCCTGAGCCGGAGGAACTATTACGGTCGCATTCCCCCAATTCGTGGCGGCCGCGTCCTGCGGTTGTTTAGCTGTGCTAGTAGTTGCGGCCGGAGTGGCTTTTGGCGACGCGTGATTGTCTACTTTTAGTCCGACAACGCGATTACGAATTGCGGAGGTGTTCGGGCGCGTTTCGCTGTCAGTCGATCTTCGCTCCCTGGTCGGAGTTTGCGCCACGACGAACGTGGGACTAATCAGCAGCAGAATGATGAATAATTTTGGTCTCATTGCACTCATGGTTTCGGGTTCGTTGCTTCGTTCGCCGGGCACTGGCAAGCGATGTTTCGATTTGCCCAATTGAAATCGGGCCTCCCATATTCCATAAAAGACCGAAAGGGCGAGGTTTTCAGAAAACAGGCAGGTTTTTCGAGGAAAAGATGCTGAAGATAGGTCGAGGGTTCAATCAGCTTTGGGTGGCGCGAGCAGCTCCCCGGCGAGATGAATGCCGTCTTTCCCGGCTTCGCGCACGCGCCGCGCAACTTCGGCCAGGGACTCGTCCGGTAACTGATCGGCAAGTTTGAGGATCATCGGAAGATTCACTCCGGTTACGACTTCGATTTCGCTGTCGTCCAGAAACATCGAGGCGATGTCGGTGGGTGCGCCCCCGAACATATCCGTCAACAGGAGCACGCCACGGCCCTGAGACACACGGGCGATGGCCCGCTGTAGTTCGCTGCGAGCGACTTCAATGTCGTCATGCCAATCGATTGAGGCCGGCGTAACGTGTGGAATCTGTCCAACGATCATCTCCGCCGCCGCGATAAATTCGCTGGCCAGATGACCATGTGTCACAATCACACCGCCTACCGTGCGGCGAGGCTCGGTTTTAGGCCGATTTGCTTCGATAACTTTCATGCTTTTTGTTTCCGCGCGCGCTTCTTCGCTGCCGGCTGAACAGCTTTGCGCATGTCGCGATGAACGGCGGTGGCCTCAAAACCCGCGTGCCGCAGCCGCCTGGTCAGCTCATTCGCGACCATCACGGATCGGTGCCGGCCTCCGGTGCAGCCGATGCCCACCGTCAAGTATGATTTTCCCTCCCGCTGGTACAGCGGCAAAAGGTAGTAAAGCAAGTCAGCGAATCGACTGACGGTGTCTTCCACCTCGGGTTGAGCTTTCAGGTATTTGATCACCCTGCGGTCGGCGCCGGTTAGCGGCCTCAGCGTATCAACAAAGAAAGGATTCGGCAGATGCCGCACATCGAAAAGCAATTCCATTTCCCGTGGCGTACCGTATCGATGACCGAAGCTCAGGACCTGCACGCGCATGTGAACGGCTTCGCCACGGTGGCTGAATCGATCCAGCAACAGCTTGCGCAGCGAATGGACCGTGTGATCCGATGTATCGACCACTTCGTCCGCCAGAGCTCGCGCGGGCTTCATGGTTTCGCGCTCAGCACGAATCGCGTCAGGCAGTCCTTTGCCGCGCTCCGCCGGATGCGGTCTACGAGTTTCACTAAAGCGGCGCGCGAGAATTTCGTTGGACGCCTCGAAAAATATGACGGACACGCTCAGACCACGCCTGCGCAATTCACGCAGTTGCTCTGCGAATTCCCCGAGAAAGTGCCCCTCACGAAAACTAATTACCAGGGCCGCACGTTCGATCCGGCCCCGCTCGTCATCGCCGGCCTGCACCAAGCGCGCGAATGTGGGCAGCAGCGTGAGCGGCATGTTGTCCACGCAAAAGTAGCCCAAATCTTCAAAAGCGTTGATGGCCGAGGTCATTCCCGATCCACTGAGACCGGTGATGATTACGACATCCGGTGCGGCGTGTGGGCTGCGTTTCGCTGCTGACATGCTGGTCGGTGGCGCGGAGTGCGCGCAAACTTCTTACACCAAGAAGGGAGCAACATCAACAGACGCTGCTCCCCTTCCGAGTCTAGCTCATAAGGTGGAGATCACGGTTCAATCAAACCGAAGTTCCCGTCTTGCCGCTTGTAAAGAACGCCAACACGGCTGGTATCGGCGTCACGAAACACAATGAAGTTGTCCTGCTTCGCCGACAGATCCATGGCCGCTTCTTCGGCAGTCATCGGCTTTACACTGTAACGGCGCGCATTGATTATCTTCACCGGCAGCGGGGCCGCCTGCACGTGTCCGTCAGGCGCAGGCGCTGACTTCGAAGCTTTTGGCGAGTTGTGCTTGCGATCGATGATCTTCTTCTTGATTTTCAGCGCCTGCTTCTCGATTTTGCCGACCGCACGACTCAGCGCCATGTACATGTCGGCGTTGGTGTCGGTCGCGGTGAGAGTATGTTCTCGCCAGTGCACTATGATCTCGCCAATTTGCCGGTTCTTTTCGACTTCCAGGATCACGTGCACGCGCGGTTCAGTTCCGTTAAAGATGTTGTTGAGTTTCTTGAATTGTTCCTCGACATGATTGCGAATTGCCGGGGTCACCTCGATGTGACGCCCAGTGTATTCAAATGTCATGTTAACCTTCGCCTCCTCGATCCACTCCCGGCCGCATCCAGCGTCGCATCAGACGACCGCGCGGCGTTCGCGCGAACCCGGGATGCGCATTTGGTCGCGATATTTCGCCACCGTCCTGCGCGATAATTTGATACCGTCTTTCACCAGAATTTTTACCACCTGATCGTCGGTAATCGGGTTGTGAGAGTCTTCTTCTTCAATCAATTTTTTGATCTTAAGCTTGATTATTCTGGTGGAAACCTCTTCGCCTTCTTCATTCAGCATGCCTTCGGTAAAGAAGCGTCGCAACTCGATCACGCCCTGCGGCGTATGCGCGTACTTCCGATTCACGACCCGCGAAACCGTCGATAGATGCATGCCGATGTCCTCGGCAATGTCCTTCAGCATCATCGGCTTGATGGATTCGACACCCTTATCCAGAAAGTCCTTCTGGCGATGCACAATCGATTCCACCACGCGATAAATTGTTTGCCGGCGGTGCTCGATGTTGCGCAGCAGATCGACGGCCGAGCGCATTTTTTCCTTGATGAAGTTGCGCGTCTCTTTCGTGGTGGTCCCCTGCGACAGCATCTGCTGATAAGTAGGATTGATGCGTAAACGCGGACTGCCATCGTCGGCGAAGTAGATCACGTACTCGCCGTTTTCTTCCAGCTTCTCAATGTAAATTTCCGGCGAGATTAGAATTGGTTCTTCCGCGGTATAACGGCGGCCCGGATAGGGGTCGAGCGTGCGAATGAACTGTAATTCCGCCGCCAGCGTTTCCAGATCGATTCCAATCTGTTTTGAGAGATGCGGCAGCTTGTGCTGTTGCAACTCTGACAGATGATCGCGAATCAGTTGCGTCGCCAGTCGATCCGTTTCGCCGCGCGCTTCCAGTTGGGCCAGCAGGCACTCCCGCACGTCGCGCGTGCCACAGCCAACCGGCTCAAGGCGCATCACTACCTGGCGCGCGCGCTCGACCGTCTCTTCCGACCAGCCGCCCTGGACCGCAATCTCTTCGTTAGTCGCATTGAGGCGCCCGTCGGGGTCCAGATTGCCAATCACGGTTTCAGCCGCGTTGCAGACCTCGCCTTCCTCGAAATCCATGTGCAACTGCCATTCGAGATGATCGGTCAGCGACGGGGCTTTGGTCAGGAATTGTTCGAAGGTCGGGGCATCTTCCTTGTATTCGAACTCCTGTGTCTTGTAGCCAGGATCGAGGTAATCCTGAAACTCGCGACCGAAATCGACTTCTTCAAAAGAGTCACGCGAATCTTCCGGCGCAAGTTCTTCACCCGCCTCCAGGCTGGCTCCTTCAGCGTCGGCATTAGCCGCAAACTCCGTTTCGCTTTCGGGTAAGAGTGAGGTTTGCGCGTCAATGTCTCCCGATCCGTTCGAAGAAGGTTCACCAAGTTGCGGGCGCGGATGCGTCAACGCTGGGCGCTTCGAAATTCTCGAACTCGCCGCCGCTGGCCATGTGATCGAGAATCTTTTCGGCCAGCTCACGCGCTTCTTCCTGCGTCGCAACCTCTTCGAGCACAGGATTTTCAGTCATTTGCTGCTGAATCAGCTCAGATAGTTCGAGCGTAGTCATCTGCAACATCTCGATCCGCTGCCGAAGCTGCGGTGTGAGTACGAGACGCTGGGAAAGACTGGTAGTGAGCCTGACTGACATAAGTCAACTATTTGCTCTAAACTGCCGGGAAGATTTTGCGATTGCTCGCGCGAGAAGATTATAACCGATCGCCAGCCGATTACGCATCGCGATTTACATGCGGAATTTTTCGCCGAGATAGAGCCGTCGCACTTCAGCGTCTTCTGTCAAGTCACGCGGCGCACCCGACGCGGAAAATCTTGCCTTCCGCCATGATGTAAGCACGATCGGTCACGCCTAGCGTCTCGCGCACATTGTGATCGGTAATCAAGATGCCGATGCCGCGACCGCGCAGATACAGAATGACGCTCTGAATGTCATCGACTGCTTTTGGATCGATTCCGGCGAAGGGCTCGTCGAGCAGAATAAACTGCGGTTCAGTCGCCAGCGCGCGCGCGATCTCGGTCCGCCGTCGCTCGCCCCCGACAAGGAATCGCCGCGCGTGTTGCGCACGTGCTCGATGCCAAACTCCTGTAGCAGTTCTTCGACTCGTTTCAACTGCTCGCGGCGCCGCAAACCCATCGTTTCCAAAACTGCCAGGATGTTCTCGGCCGCAGTCATCTTGCGAAAGACCGAAGGCTCTTGCGGCAGATAGCCAAGCCCGAGGCGCGCGCGCAGATACATCGGGAGCTTGGTAACGTCCTCACCGGCGAGCTGAACCCGGCCTGCTTCCGGCGTCTCGAGGCCGACGATCATATAGAACGTCGTAGTTTTGCCGGCGCCGTTGGCGCCCAGCAAACCAACGACTTCGCCCGGCTCGACGTGCAGCGTCACATCATCGACCACCCGTCTCCGGCCATAGGATTTGCGCAGTCCCGAAGCGGCCAGAGCCCGGATTGATGGTTGCTGGCTCACCTGTCGCTGCTTTAATCCCGCACCGGCGTCACGAGCCTCAACAGCAGATGCGTCAATGGTTGACGACAAACGAATTTACCTTTCTTAAGCGCTGAGTCTAAGCGTTCTGCACCGCCTGCACAAATGCTTTCAGCCGCGCATGATCTTTGCGACCCGGCGAGGATTCAAGCGAGCTGCAGGCATCGACCGCGTAAGGGCGCACCTGTGCAATGGCCGCAGCCACGTTGTCGGGCGACAGCCCACCCGCCAGGAAGACGCGCGACGTTCTGTTCGCAGCTTCACGTGCCATGGCCCAATCAGCAACGCGGCCGCTTCCTCCGCGCAGTTTCTCGTGGGACGCGTCAATCATGATCGCGTCTGACGGATAGTCTTTTAACAGCTCAAGTCTCAACGCGCTGTTTGCGGCCAGGGCTTTGATCAGGAATCTTTCGGGAGACAGTCTCTTGAGCCGGTTACAGAAATCGACTGTCTCATCCCCATGAAGTTGAATACCGCCAAGACTGGCCCGATCGGCAATTGCCAGCACTTCTTCAACGCGTTCATTTACAAAGACGCCGACCATAGAAATCGGGCGCCGGCCGTCATCTATCTCTACGCGGAGGGCATTGATGATTTCGGCGGCGGCCGCAGGTTCGATATATCGCGGACTAGGTCGATAAAAATTAAAGCCAAGCATGTCCGCGCCCGCCGCGACCGCTCCGCGGGCATCCTCGACATTCGTGATGCCGCAAATCTTCACCCAAACTGAGCGCCGCGAACCGGGAGCTCCCGGTTGATCCAGGAACTCGCGAAGCGCAACGCGCGGATCTTCTGCGCGCATCAGCGCCTCGCCGACCAGGAATCCGTGGTAGCCGGCGGTGCGAAGCTCCCACACTGCCGGCGGAGTCAGGCCGCTCTCACTTATGAGAATGGTACCGCGCGGCACGGCGCGCGCGAGTTGCTTTGACGTCTCGGTGGAAACTGTAAACGTGCGCAGGTCGCGATTGTTTACGCCGACTATGCTGGCGCCGCAGCGCAGCGCCCGCTCGAGTTCCGCTTTCGTGTGAACTTCGACAAGCGCGTCAAGACCAAGCTCATCTTCAGCGATCGCGCGAAGTCTCGCGAGCGTTTCGTCGTTGAGGGCTGCGGCAATCAGCAAGATCGCATCGGCCCGGGCCGCTGCAGACTCGTACACCTGGTATTCATCAAAGATGAAATCCTTGCGCAAAATCGGGAGCCAGGTAGCTTCCCTTACCTGCCGCAAATCATCCAACGAGCCGGCGAAATAATCCTCCTCTGTGAGGACTGAAATCGCGGCGGCGCCGGCAGACTCATAATTCTTCGCCATTGTTCCGGGATCAGCGTCTGCGTTGATTTTGCCTTTTGAAGGCGAGCGGCGCTTAAACTCCGCAATGATGTTTATCCCTCTGAAACCGCGCAACGCCTCCGCAAACGAGTTCGAAGCCCTGGCCTCAACGAAATGACGAGCGAGATTGCGCATGCCGTCAAGCGGCAGGAAATCTTTCGCCGCCTCAACACGCTTGCGTTTACTCGCCAGAATTTCGGAGAGGAAATCCATACCTGGTTCATCGTTCGTTGCTGATATTGATCAGGGCTTCGAGTTTTCGCAGGGCAGCTCCACCGTCGATGCTCCGTTCCGCCATCTCTCTGGCCTGCTTCAGGTCTCTGGCTAAACCACCGACTTTCAATGCGGCGGCGGCGTTCGCCACCACTAAGGCGCGGGCTGCGTCGCGGCGCTCGCCACACAACAACTCGTGAATGATTCTGGCGTTGGCTTTGGCGTCGCCGCTGGCTAGACCGTTTAGCGAAGTACGCGTGAGACCAAAATCCTCAGGCTGAATCTCGAAGGTGTGGACCTTGCCATGAGCCGCTTCCGCCACGAAAGTCCTGCCGGTAATCGTGACCTCGTCCAGCCCGTCCTCGCCGTAAACAATCCAGGCGTTTTCAGTTCCGAGCTGCGCGACTGTTCTCGCCAGGGGTTGCAGCATCGCCTCATCAGAAACCCCGATAATTTGTCGCGGCGCGCCTGCCGGGTTTGTCAGAGGGCCCAGCAGATTGAAGGTTGTCAGCACGCCCAGCTCGCGCCGAACCGAAGCTACCCGCGCCGTCGCCAGGTGATAGATCGGAGCGAACATAAAACAGATGCCGATTTCGTTGAGGCACTTCTCTGAGATGGCGGGCGACGCCGTGACGTTCACGCCCAGTGCCAACAAGACATCGGCGCTTCCGCAACTACTGCTGGCCGCACGATTGCCATGCTTGGCGACTGGTAAGCCGGCGCCGGCAATCACGAAGGCGGCAGCAGTTGAAACGTTGAAAGTCTTGGCGCGACTCGATCCCGTCCCCGCAGTGTCGATAAAACATGAATGCGCGCAGCTAATGCGCGTCACTCGCGCGCGCATTCCTGCGGCAAGCCCAATGAGTTCGTCGACGGTTTCGCCTTTTTGTTTCAGCGCGATCAGGATCGCGGCAACCTGAACATCGGTCGCGGTGCCATCCAGCAACCAATCGAGAAGTTGTCCGGCTTCCGCGCGCGACAGGTTATCGCTGCGCATGATGCGCCGCAGAAAGTCCGGGGATCCTGAATCCGCTGTCTGTTCCACACGCGCCATAGCCATTGCCCGACTGCCCAGAATTGAACTTACAAGTTAAGAAAATTGGCGAGCAGCTTTTTGCCCTCAACAGTCATGATGGACTCAGGATGAAACTGCACACCTTCAGTCTTCGTCGTCCGGTGCCGCAGGCCCATGATAATGCCATCAGTGGTCTGAGCTGAGACTTCGAGGCAGTCGGGCAAGTCGTCACGATCGACGATCAATGAATGATAGCGGCCGGCACTGAAGTCCTGCGCCAACCCGGAAAAGATCGTTTGGCCGTCATGGCGAACAGCTGATGGTTTTCCATGAACAAGTTTTGGTGCGCGCACCACACGTCCGCCAAAAACCTCGCCGATAGTTTGATGTCCGAGACAAACACCCAAAATTGGCAGCTTGCCGGTGAAGTTCCTAATTACGTCGCCCGAGATTCCCGCCTCTGCCGGCGTACCGGGACCGGGCGAGATCACAATCCGATCTGGCTTAATCTCTGTCTCGATTTCTGCGATCGTAGTTTCGTTATTGCGGCGCACTTCAATTGTTTCGCCCAGTTCGCCGAGATACTGAACCAGGTTGTAAGTAAACGAATCGTAGTTGTCGATAACTAAGAGCATTTGGATTGTCAGTAGTCAGTTGTCAGTTGTCAGTTGTATCCCTTCATAGGTCGGACCGATGTAGAAACCAACGACGACGCCAAACCGGTCTACCACTGACGACTGGCAACTGACCACTGCCTTCCTGACCACTGACTACTTCTTATTTTCCGCTGCTCGCAAAATCATCACGAGATTGCCGCGCCCGTTTTTCGCAGCCCACCCCGCCGCCGTCACGCCGTCAACGTCTTTGATGCGCGCGTCGGCGCCTTTGCTGAGCAGCAATTGGACCGCTTCGTTCTGTCCGAAGGATGCGGCCCACATTAACGCCGTTCCGCCCACCTTGTTTTTGAGATTCGGATTGGCGCCCGCGTCCAGAAGCATCTGGAGAATTTGCATGTTGCCTTGCCCGGCGGCGCCGTGCACCGGCGTGTCGCCGTCTTTGTCCTGATGGTTGATGTCGACTGCTCGTTGCAACAGCACTCGGACAACTTCCGGCCGGTCATGCCAGACAGCGATCATCAGCGCCGTCTGCCCTTCCGGAGTCTCAGCCTTCAAATCCAGCGCAGGTTGCGAAAGCAGGACATCGGCCGCTTCGCGCCGCTCGCCTTTCAACGCCAGCAGCAGCGCCGTCCAGTTGTTCCGGCCTTTGGCGTTCACGTCCGCGCCTCGCCGCAGCAGCAAGTCAACAATCTTTGCATCGCCGCGGGCCGCCGCTGCGGTCAGGGCCGTATCATCGTTCGAGTCTTTGGCGTTTACATTAATACCTGCGCTCACGAATCCGCCCACAGCAATTGAATCCCCAGCCTCTGCTGCTTTAAAGAATGATGGCTCGTCGAATTCATAGCCACGCAATTTTAGAAATCTCTTCGCCGCCTCGGGCGTAGGCTCGCTTTCTCCCTGATCAGCACAGGCAGCCAGACAAGACAGCAACAGAAGTAACACCCCAACTTTGATGAAGCTTTGTTTCATTTCTCTTTGCCACATTGAGCGACGGTGGCGTGATTGATCCGCACCGGCACGTTTGGTTTTTCGCCCTCGGCCGGCGCGCGGTTGATAGCTTCCGCCACCTCGATGCCGCTGATGACCCGGCCGAATGCGGCGAACTTGCCATCGAGATGCGGCCCATCTTCCAGCAAAATGAAGAAGTGAGTCGTCGCGCTGTTCGGCTCCTCGCTGCGCGCCATAGAAACAATTCCGCGCACGTGTTTCAGATCGCTCGGCTCGTCCGGAAGATGACGACCCATGCGCGCCATCAGCTCGGCACTCCATTTTTCACTGGTCGACAGGTTGCCGCCTTGAATTACAAATCCTTTGACGACGCGGGAGAAAGTGGTCGTGTCGAGGCCGCCCGTCGAGACCAGATTGAGAAACGCACGAACTGATTCGGGAGCTTTGGCGGGTAACATTTCGATCACGATTGAGCCCTGCTCGGTCACCAGGGTAGCGCACTGGCCGCTCATCTTTTCTACTGACGCACCTTCGAAAGGGTCGGGTTTGGCTTGAACCTCGGCCGGTCGCGTGTTTGCTTTCTTGAGCGCGTCGGCGGGGGGGGTTGGATTCTGAGCATTGATTTCGATCACGAACAGCGCCACGAAGCAGAATGCAATCGTCCCGGTGGTCGCTATCCGGGACGCACGATGAATTATCCGTTCGCATAGCATCTGTTTCACAATCCCCTTTCTGCCAGTTCAATCGCGCGGAACATTCCTCGCGCCTTGTTCACGCATTCTTCGTACTCACGCTCAGGTATCGAGTCCGCCACCACACCCGCCCCCGCCTGTACGGTCGCAATCCCCTCGCGCAAATCTATCGTGCGGATTGCGATGCACGAGTCGAGATTATCAGCGTAGTCGACATAAAGCACCGCGCCGGCATACACCCCACGAACTGCCGGTTCCAACTCGTCGATGATTTGCATAGCGCGAATCTTGGGCGCTCCCGTGACGGTGCCCGCGGGAAAACACGCCGCTAAAGCATCGAAGCGATCCAAATCGTCACGCAAACGCGATCGCAGACTCGAAACCAGATGCTGCACATGTGAATAACGTTCAACCGTCATTAACTCCTGCACCTGGACTGATCCGTAGTCTGAGACGCGGCCCAGGTCATTACGGCCCAAATCAACCAGCATCGTGTGCTCAGCGACTTCCTTCTCATCATGCCGCATTTCGTCGGCGAGCCGTGAATCCTCATCGTCCGTGGCGCCCCGTTTCCGCGTGCCCGCGATGGGCCGATATTCGAGCTGTCGATCATGGACGCGCACCAGCATTTCCGGTGAGGCGCCGATTATCGTCTCGTCGCCAAGCTTCAAAAAGAACATGTAAGGCGAAGGATTTGTCGCGCGGAGGGCGCGATAGATCGCCACCGGCGTCGCCGCAGTCGGCTTGGTGAATTGCTGAGCAATCACTGCCTGGTAGCAGTCGCCCGCCGCAATGTAGTCTTTTACTTTGGCAACGGCAGCTTCAAATTGAGCACGCGGCCAATTCGACTGCGGCTCTTTCTCTCCCACTGCCGCCGAAGGTTCACTTGCCAGGGGCGAATTTTTGTTCAGCTCTCTTTCAATGTCCGCCGTGCGTGCCAACGCTTCCTCGTACAGCTTCTGTAACTTCACGCGGTCGCCCTCAGCTTCATCGGTAAACACTACTGAGGTTATTTCCATCTGTTGCCGCACCCGATCGAAAGCAATTACGGTGCGAAAGAACATGAAGACGGCATCGTCCGTAGCGGCTTCATTCAACTCGAGGACTGGTTCAAACCAGCGCGCGGCGCCATATCCCAGGTAGCCGACCGCTCCGCCCGCCAGCGGCGCCAGGCCTGGCCGCACTGCTAGTTTCTTGTCGGCAAAGTACGAACGCAGAAAATTGATCGCGTTAGCGGCAACCGTTTCGGGGCTGCCATTTTTGTCGATGACGATAACCTCGCCACGGCCACGAACAACTAACCAGGGGTTCGCCCCCAGGAACGAATAACGCGCCAGGCGCTCGCCGCCTTCAATCGATTCCAGGAGAAAGGCGTAGCTTGCGTCGACCGCGATCCGGACAAACGCGCCCACCGGCGTCTGCAAGTCCGCCAGCACCGTGCGCACGACGGGCACAACATTGCCGCGTTGGCATTCGCGTTCGAAGTCTTCGAATGTGGCTGGTGTCAAATCGAGCATTCGCCCATAGATTAGCAACTTCAGCAGTCTCTTCGAAATCGGATAAACCGCTAGTGACCTAATTTGACGGATGAGGTCAGTACCATGCCGGAACTCGACCTTGTCCTGCTGAAATAGCAGCCTATAATACAAAGTATGTTCGAGACAGATACAGAGCTTCAGCCGGACCCGGTGATCGAGGCGTACAAGAAAGATGTCGATCGAACGCTAATTCGCGAGAACCTCAAGTTAACGGTGCAGGAGCGGCTCGACAACCTCGCCGCACTTCAGAAGTTTGCGGATGAGTTGCAACGGGCACCGAAAGAGAGACCTCTCCGTGACGGCTGATTTTCGCGGACTGCTACAGATTCTTGCGGGGGCCGAGATCAAGTTTATTGTCATCGGCGGCGTGGCGGCGTCTACTCACGGGTCCTCACGAGTTACGGCTGATTTGGATATCGTCTACGAGCGCGGTGACGAAAACATCCATCGCCTTGTCGACGCGCTCGCTCCTTTACAACCGTACCTGAGGGGCGCTCCTCGCGGACTCCCGTTTCATTGGGACCCGGAAACGATCAAACGCGGACTGAACTTTACTTTGATTACATCCCTCGGTTCGCTGGATTTACTGGGTGAAGTGACTGGTGGCGGCCACTTCGGCGATCTACTACCGCACTCATTATTTGTGAAGCTGCACGGTTTTGATTGCCTCTGTTTGGATTTAGATTGGTTAATCAGAGTAAAGCGCGCCGCCGGCCGTCCGAAGGATTTTGAAGCCATCGCCGAACTCGAGGCCATCCTCGAGGAACGAAAGCGTCTGGAAATCGCCGACGATCAATAACGCGCCGCGAGGTTTCAAATTAGTCGATTAGCCGCAAGCCAATGTCCTCCATCGACAACCAGGACGGCTCCGTTGATGTAATTGGCTGCGTCTGAGCATAAGAACACCGACGCGTTCTCGATGTCTTTGATGAGGCCGAACCGTCCCAGCGGAACTCGCTGGCGAAGTTTCTCTTTGATCGGTTCTGGCACCAGTCGCGACATCCCTTCCGTGTCTTCGATCGGTCCGGGTGCTACGGCGTTGACGCGAATCCCATAACGTCCCCACTCAACCGCGAGATTGCGGGTCAGGGCATCGACGCCTGCCTTGGCGGCGGAAACGTGAAGCTGCATCGGGGTGCCGAGATAGTGCAGCGTCGCGCTGATGTTTAGGATCTGGCCGCCGTGCTCTTTGAGTTGAGCAAATGCCGCGCGACAAACATTGAACGTGCCCTTGAGATCGATATCGACGACGGTGCCGAAACCGTTCGGTGAAAGCTCTTCCGGCTTGCAGAGAAAGTTTCCGGCAGCGCCATTCACGACAATATCAATCTTGCCGAAGCGAGAGACCGTGGCGGCGATTGCTTTCTCGACCTGATCAGGAATGCGTACGTCCGCAGTGACCGCAAAGGCTTCACCATGGAGCGCGGGCGTCCCCGCCCGCAAGGCGCGCGCAGCGCGCTCATCGTTAATCCGCTTTGCGGCCGGTTCGAGGTGTTCCATACTGCGACTCACCAGCGCGACATTCGCGCCGGCTTCGGCCAGCGCTCGCGCCACACCGCCCGTGATGCCGGTGCCGCCGCCGGTTACGAATGCGACGTGGTCTTTTAGAATTCCGTCAGCGAAGATTCCTGGTTTCATCACTTCTAGCGCGGCTTGGTTTCCTTCGGAACCAGAAACAATATCGTTGAAAGTACATCAACTCGTCGTCGTTCGCGGCGGCCACGGCTCTTCGACATGCTTAGCCCAGGACGACGACTCCAGTGCGAAAGTTCAGATTGAGTTCCTGACCGCGGAAAAAATCCAAGCCTAGCAGGCCATCAACGCTGGCGGTCGGCGGTAACGTATGCGCAACGACCAGAAAGTTCACGCGCTCCTGACCTAATGCTTTGATTTTACTAACTGAAAGGCGGGGAGCGTATTCAACTGCGCTACCGGTGGTCAACTGAATGCGATCTGGAACCAGAGCGGGATCGTAACCGACCGCGTTAAGCAACCCGGCATTAATGGTTGTACTGGTGGCTCCAGTGTCGAGCGCGAGTCGCACAACAAGACTGCCAGATGGGCCAAAGAGTTCGGCCCTAACGATGATTAGCCCCTCATGACGATCGAACGAATGTCTCACAACACAACTACGGTGCCTTCGGGTATGCTACCTGTGTACAGAATCGCGCTACGCTTGGGACGCAAAGTCACCGCCTTGCGATAGACCTCATCTCTGTCCTTGCTATGATGAAGAACTCTTCCTTGCAGGACTTCGAGCTGCTCATTCGTCTCGGGCTCGTCAACCAGAACCCATTCAGAATCAAACTCGGACTCAATCTCGCTGATTGTCATTAGTCGCTCCATAAAAACCACGCCTTCCTCTTAACCGGCTTCATAATACGGGAGTTCCCATATTTCGGCACCATCTCCCCCGGGCCGCCGTCAGCCACCAGAAACGAAGGGCCGCGCCTGGACAATGTAGATCGCGCCTTTCATATACGCCCATTCGATATCTTGCTCTTTCCCGCCGAATACGCGCTTGATGTTCGCCGCAGCCTCAGCCAGACGGCGCACGACGTCATCGCTAAGAACGGCGCGTTCGCCGCTAATCGGAATTTCTTTGATACCGCCATTTTCGTCAAAGGTCAGCAGGCTGTCTTCTTCAGAACGCGTCAGGACCTGCACGGCGTTGGCGATCGGCCGAAAGATAACCTGCTCGGCAATCTTTTGACCCTCTACGACTTTCATACCTAAACCGCGTTTGGCGCTGATGTAAATCGAACCTTTGTTAATCGGATTCGGATCGCGATTGAAAGGATCGGTGGTAATCATCACGCCTGAGCTCTCTGAGTTGATACCCTCCTGCACCAGCACGGCCATGAAAACCTTAACGTGATCGATGCCGGCCCGCTCGCGCGCTTCGTAAGCTTCGAAATTCCACACGGACGCCCAGACAGTCTTTATGCCTTCGGTGAGTTGATCCTCGGTTTTCAGGTTCGGAACAGATGAATAAATGCCGGCGCCATTGAAATTGGGTAGGTCTTCACTGTTGGTTGAGCTGCGCGCAAAAACACCGCGGCTCCCAAATTCCGTCTGCCAACGGCGCACGACTTCAGCGCGCAATTGCGGACTCATGTTTCCCTTTTGCAGGTTTTCTCGGAAACGAGCGAGAGCCGCGCGCCGGTAGGCCGGGTCATGCACGAATTTCTGATCGTTCAGCATCGCGTAGATCGCATCATCGAATTTGTTCTCGCGCAGAAATTGGTCGTAATAGAAAAACGGAATCGTAAATCCCGGGGGCACCGTAAAGCCTCGCAAACGCGCGTGTATTATCTCACCCAGATTGGCAGACTTCGCGCCGTAAGCAATGACTGATGACGCGCGCTGCTCGTTCAATCCCGCAATCTTCGTGACCGCCAAATCGAACCGCGGCTTCATGATGTCGAGCCGCTGTTTCAAGCGCTTTTGGTACTCCTCCAGCGCGCTGTTATCCGCACGCTTGATCGTGTACTTATCGCGGCGCGCATCGAATTCAACCCACCAACCGTTATATTGCTTAAAGAGTTCCTGAGCGTTGCGGATGTACACGTTGGGGATGCCCCAGCCTTTGGCCAGCAGGTTGATGTGCGACAGCGGCGTCGAGGGTTTACCGGTGATGATTCCGGCGACCGGCGGCAACTGTATGGGCACTTCATCAAGCACCAAAATTTCGTTGAAGCCAATTTCGACGTGCTCATCAAGCTTCGGAATCACATGAATACGCCCCAGGGTCTTCGCAACATTCAACGGTTGATAATCCTGCTCTTTGGAAATCTCGGTCTGCAAAACGCGCGGTATTCCCAGGGTCGCAGAGATTTCTTCCTGCCGCGAAGAGTTAGGCTTGTAAGCGACGGCGGTGAAGAAAGATTTGTTGATGATGTCTGAAGCGAGCTTGATTTGATCGGGCGGAATCAAGTCGCCTTCCCAAAATTCAAAGGTCCAGCGCCGTACTGGCGTTTGGTAGGCGAGGGTGCCGAGAATGAACCGGCGATTCGGCTTCAGATAATTGTTCTCAAAAAACTCCTGGCCGCGCTCCAGCGAAAGATAGGTTCCATTCACAAAGTCCTTGTGAAATTTGTAGAGCTTTGTGTTGACGTAGTAGATGCGGTTCTTGTGTTGACGATCGATCACGAACAGCACGTGAGGCAACGCATAAGGTGTGTTTGCGTCATAAACGACCGCCAGCGAGTCGAACTGCGCCTGCGACTCGACAATGGCTCGGGACCTGGGGCCGTCTGTTTGAGCGCTGACGGCGATGGCCAGGCCGAGTATGATCGATACTAAGAAGATTGCATTGAATCTTTTCATTGAATTACTAGAGATGAAGCTTCGCTCAGCAGCAATTCTACCAAATCATCCACGTGGCGCCGCTCAGTCAAATAACTGTTGATGTTCACGCGTAGCGCTCTGCGGCCATGCAGGATCGTCGATGGGAAGAAAGCCTTGCCGCTTTTTTCCACGCGTTGTTGCAAAATCTGCTGGACGCGATCTTGATCTTCTCCGGACAAGACACGGACCCGTTCCGGCAGATAACGAAAGCAACAAACGGCTGTTTCGATCTCGCCAACCCGCTCAAAGTCCGGAAGCCCATCCAGCCGCTGGGCGAGATATTCAGTGAGCTGAATGTGCCGCTCGGTCGTCTCAGCGTAACCGCGCCGGCCCATGAACTTGAAACACATCCACAGCTTCAACGCATTGAAGCGGCGCGTGCCCATCTGTCCATAACGGAAGAAGTCGTATTCTGCATCTGAAAACCCGCGATCCTCGCTGAGATACTCCGGCGACATGTCGAACGAATCGCGCAAGACCTGCCCGCCATCGCGCACCAGGGTGGCGCCACACGAGAACGGAACGAACATCCATTTGTGAGGATCGAAGGTAATTGAGTTCGCTTGCTCGATACCCGCCAGTTTCGATTTGTGTTTTTCTGAGAATGCCAGGCCACCACCATAAGCCGCATCCACATGAAACCAGCAGTCGTGCTCGCGAGCGATTTCGCCAAGCTCAGGCAAAGAATCGATCACGCCGGTTGATGTGGTGCCGGCAACACCGACGATGCAGAAGGGTTTCCGCCCTTCCCTGATATCTTTCCTGATCGCCTCACGCAACCGATCGGTGCGCACGTGAAATCGATCGTCAGTTTGGATCTTGCGCAGGCTGGCGCGGCCGACGCCGAGGATGTCCAGACTCTTTTCTACTGAGTAGTGGCATTGCTCGGATGTGTAGACGGTCAAGCCAACACCGCGATCCACTCCGTGTTGGAGTATGTCGCGCGCCACACGATCACGGGCGCACTTTAGGGCGATCAGATTTGCTTCTGAGCCGCCACTCGCCAAAACGCCGAATGCTTCTCTGCCATAGCCAATCAATTCGCACAGCCAGTGGATTACCTGCGTCTCGACCATCGCTGAAGTCGGGCCGTTACGCCACGCGCCCGCGTTTTGATTCAACGAAGAACACAACGCATCCGCCCAGACACCAATCGCCAGCGGCGTCGGATTGAACTGGCCAAAGTAATGAGGGCTTGGCACCTGCATCACATGTGGTGCGATGTCACGAGCAAACTGTGCAAGTATTTGTTCAGCCGGAGTGCCGTCCAGTGGCAGCGCTTCGCTGAAGATCTGTTTCAGATCATTTGGAGTGGCCGGCGAGGTCACGGGCGCAGTTTCCAGGGCGGCAGCGTGATCGGAAATCAGTTTCGTAACGGCCCGGCCTAACTTTTCGTGTTGATCCCTTAAAGTCTCGCTCATGTTATCTTCGTTGCGCTCGTGTCTGAACCGAAGCGATACCGCCGCGCTTACGAATCAACTCCCTCCAGCGCCAGCGTCTGACACGCAATGTAAACAGAAGAGGCAAACAAATGGCAACGGCAATTGACGAATTCGGCGCGGCATTGACGAAGCATGCGCCGCAGTTTGCCGTTCAGTTAGGCGACGACCGGATAGCTCTATTGAAGCGCTATTACGACCTCCTGCTCAAATGGAACGGTGCACTTCATCTGGTGGCCCCGTGCTCACCCGAAGAGTTCGCCCTCAGACATGTGCTGGAATCACTTCTACTGCTGAAGCACCTGCTCGCACGTTCTTCGGTGGTTGACGTCGGCTCTGGAGGTGGCTTGCCAATCATTCCCTGTCTGCTGGTGCGCGATGATCTTCAGGCAACGCTGATCGAATCATCCCAAAGGAAATCTGTCTTCCTCAGAGAAGCATTGCGGCCGCTAAATTCGACCGGCCGCGCTAAGGTTGTGACCGCGCGCTTTGAAGAGTTGAGCTCGCCACCTGCCGATTTTCTCACTTGCCGGGCGCTAGAACGATTTACAGAGCTTCTTCCCACTTTGATTCAATGGACGCCACCCGACATCACCTTTCTATTATTCGGCAATGAATCATTTGTGAAACAACTCGAAGCACTCCTTCGCCCAGTTACCGTCGAACTGGTTCCCGGATCCGAAAGACGTTTTCTCGTCATAGGTCGCCGGGAAATCTAAGGCATAGAATTACGCGGCAGTTTCTGGAAGGTCCGCGCGATTATCGGTTTTTATTTCCTAGAAATCTCGTTTCCTGGCGCGACGTGGAGCAAGTTCCCGAACGCGCTTACCGCGCGGTTGGTCAACAACCGTGAACTTTGGGGGTTTGTATGCGCCTATTTGGTAAAGCCAGCTTGCTGCTGGCAGCTTTGTTAATCTCTTTGGCGGCCGTACCGGTAGCCAAAGCTGATCCAATCACAATTACGACGGGCGGTTTTTCGCTCACCAATCTGGGCAATGATAGCAGCGGCGCCAGCAACAAAGACTCGTTGTTGGGGACCGCGGCTTCGACCACTCATAACTTCAACGGCGCGGGCAGTTTCATCGCCCTTTTGAACCCTCTGACATTTGCGACCGGGTTCACAGGAGCCAATTCCGGGGGCCCGCACCCTTTCACGTTCTCGCAATTGTTAACGATTAATGGCCAGACCCAGACGCTGAATTTTGTCGGCAGCATAGACATCGACCACCTTGTCGATACAATTCACGTGATCTCAGCGGCGCCGCTGACATTCAACTTCAATACGTTTTCGGTGGTGGTAACCCTCATCCCGACGGACATTGCGGGCGTGGGAGAGGGAACCTTTTGTGACAGGCTACAGGCGCAATTTGTCGTGACTCCGAACACGAACCCGGTGCCTGAACCGGCAACCCTAACGCTCCTGGGGGTAGGCCTTGCGGGAATCGCTGCCAAGCTTCGCCAACGCCGAAAAGCTAAACTCTCTTAACGGCGTCCCGACTTTACTTCACCGTCACACTTATCACTTGCTGCCCGCTGATAACGAATTCAGCGGGTGGCAATTCCCGTTCATAAACAGGCGACAAACTTAGCGAAGTATATCCGCCGGAGGTTCGTTCGTTGTTCAACGTCGCGACCATCGATGGCGGCAGATTCGGGAGTTCGTTCGAGCCAATAACCACCCCTGCCGCCGGCCTCAACAACTTCAGATACAAACGATCATTCTTCTTCGTCTTGTTGATGGCATCTACCAGTTGACCCAGTTCACGGGGCACGAAAACCTTAGCGGCTGAACTCTCCTGCAACGCGGCTCCGTCACCAATCATGATCATCAATTGTCCGGACGGTGCGTCGGCGGGAATTTGCACCGGAATTCTTTCCACGAATTGTCTTCCCGAATCTGTTCGGACATAAGCCTGCAGCTCGATGTTTTCCCCGCGGGCCACTTCAGTTCGATCCAGCGAGATGCGCTCCAGCGTCGCCGCGTTCTTCTGTTCGCTGGAAGTGATGTCCAATGTGATGCCCTTGATATTGACGTTATCAAAGCCACTGCCCAGCAAAACCGCTGTCGGCGTCGCGATCGCTCCGGCAGCCATCAGGGCCGCGTTGGTCGAAGAAAACCGCCGTTGAATGCCAATCGCGGATTGGCCGTCGATATTAATTGAGCCGTCGACGGTAATGGTCGCCTCACCCACAGAACGTTCACGCGCGGCGATGCTATTGAATACCGTCATGTTGAGCAGAAGCGGAGTCAGAAATTCATCACTGACAATTTCGTACGAGAACTGCTCAACCTGGTTGCGGCTGGTATGAAGGTTCAGCTTCACCGGGATCATCTTCGCGGAATGGCCCAGCTGCCCATACACACCCGTAGCGCGATCCTGCGAGATCGAGCCGACCATGTGACCGGGCACCGCAAGTTTGAATGAGTTGTAGGCGTTGGGGATGACCGTGACGACCGAACTCTCACTCATCGGCATATCGGCGCCGCCAAGGCTCAGAAACGGATGGCCGAATGCGTAAATTCGTTCACCATCGCGGTAAGTTACGGTCCCGGCCGCGGCAATCGAGTAGTCCCCACGCGCAAGTTCCACGCTTACCGAAGTTCCCGGCAACAAGGTGCGCCCGTCGTAGGGCTCCAGCGGCGTTATTGCCGCGGCGCCGCCTACGCCTGACACCGGAAACAGCCCGCTTTCCGTCAACTGCGACGCGAACAGCGAAAGTGTCTCCTGCCTAATCCCACTAAAAACAACTGGAGTGGCAATCGGTTGAATCTGCTGCCCCATCAGGGGCGCCAGCGCCGAATTCGTAGCAACCGGCGCAATCAACGAGCTTGAACTTACGGCCGGCTTAGGAAGCGAGGGCTTCCAGTCCACGCTGGCCAAAGACGTAAACGAGATGGCGCGGGCCTCGGTCGTCGACGGCTTTTGCTTACCCTGTTCGAAGATATCGATCATCTGCTGAATCGGAGTGATGCCGCAAATCGGTTCCTTTGAAAACGGAAAACTGTAAGCGATTGCGCCGACCAGTTTGTTATCAATGAAAACCGGCGAACCGGACATTCCGGCGAACACTCCGGTCCTGTCTACGTTCGCGCCGGTTAGTCTGGCGATGATTGTGGACTGCCGCGGACCGGTAAAACCGGCCAAGACGCCCAGAATTTCGAGGTTAAATTCCTGCGGCTCGCTGCCTGAAAAAACCGTGCGCGCCACCCCTTTCATTCCCGGTTGTATCTGCTGTAGTGGAAACAGGGCCGTGCCGGCGGCCTCACTGGGGGTTGCGGGTTTCGACTTTGCCTGGCCATACACGACGGATGAAATGGTCAGTAAAGCAGCCGTGAGTAACACTGCCGAGATTTGTTTTTTATGCAACTTCATTTTTTCCTACCACGAACGAACCGATTGTGAGCTTGGCTGGAGGCACGCGCCACTATAGCCCAAACTTGATCAAAAAGAATAGCATGTAAGCGCACATGTTGGATGTCGAAGGCTTCATTCTGGTTGGCGGGAAATCAAGCCGCATGGGGTCAGATAAATCGCGGCTCTTGCTGGAGGGCCGTTCCAGCGTCGAAATGGTCGCCGAAGCCCTGCAGCCGGCGGTGACGCGCATACGGCTCGTGGGCTCGCCCGGCGATGGTTTGTTCGAAGCCGTTTCTGACCTGCGTGAAGATTGGGGTCCGCTGGCGGGCATCGAGGCCGCTTTGCAGGTTGCCGCCTGCGAACGGTCTCTCATAGTCGCCTGCGACCTCCCGTTTGTGACACCCGAACTCTTCCGGTGTTTGCTTAGTCTAACCCACCAATGGGACGCCGTCGTTCCCATTCAAAGTGATTCTCATCCGCAGCCGTTGTGTGCAGCTTATCGGCGAGCGACCTGCCTGCCGGCTGCGCAACTGGCAATCGCGGCGGGGCAACACGCGCCGCGCGCCCTACTGGATGCGGTCAAGACCCATTACGTCCGATTCGAGGAGTTGTCGAAACTGAAAGGCTCGGAATATTTTTTCTTTAACGTTAACACCCCGGAAAATTATGAGCGGGCAAAGCAGATCGCCCGTCTCAGTTTCATGTAAATGACAAGCTTTAGCTTGTCGATCCTGCCAAGACAAATTGAAGTCTCGTACAGAGCTTGCCGGCCTCCCAAGCCAAACTGAGGTTCGACGTACAGAGCAGGTCGGCCTCCAAGCCAAACTCAAGCTTGACGTACAGAGCAGGTCGTCGTGCCACGACAAAGCGAAGTTTGTCCTACAGCTACTAAATTTTTCTGTTTGCAATTCGCTATTCTTGCTTCATAATCCGCGCGATATGTCTCAGCGCGGCAGAGTTGCTCGTAAACTTCTCAAAAGCTTTCTTCCCGTTGTCCTTGTTATTCTGCTCGCTGTTGCGATCGGTTGTGGTGTGATTGTCTATACCATTACGCGACCGCCATCCAGACCTTATCTCGTCACGCCCAAGTCATTTTCCGTCGTCACCGGTCCGATCCTGAATGCTACAGATGCCACCTGGAAAAACCACGATGGCACCGACGCGCGTGGATGGTTAATTCCGGGCGCTGAAGGATCACCAGCGGTAATCCTGCTTCACGGCTACGGGGCGGACCGATCCTGGCTGTTGAATATTGCGGTAAAGCTGAACGAGACCACGAACTTCACAGTGCTATGGCCCGACCTCAGGGGACACGGCCAGGATCCACCCGTGAAATGGACGTTGTTTGGCGCGATCGAGGGCGACGACGTCACTGCGGCAATCGATCATTTGCGAACGCTGAAAGGCTCGTCTGGCAAGCCACTGGTCGGTCCCAAGCTCGGCGTTTACGGGATTGGATTGGGTTCGTATGCAGGGCTGGATGCGGCTCATCGCTACCCTGAGATTCGCGCGCTGGCTTTAGACTCAGCGCCCGCCTCGCCCGATGATTTGATTTACGCGACCACGAATTCCCGCCTGGGTATGAATAATGGTTTACTTCACCGGCTGGCGCGCCTGGGAGTGCAGGTTTACGGCTTTGGGAAATATCAGGCGACGCCGTCCTGCGAGTTGGCTCGATCGCTGAAGGATATCCGGGCGCTTGTGCTGACCGGCCCGGAAGGAGATCAGTGGCGGGCGTCATCTCTCGCGGTCGCGCAATGTTTTAATCCGCCCGCCGGGGTTCGCAAGGACCTCTCGTTAACCGGCGCAAACCTTCCTTCGTCAACCGGCGAGCAAGAGGAAGCGTACGACCGGCCGGTGATTGAATTCTTCGATAAGGCGTTGCGCTAACTTCTCTGCTCATTTTGCACGGACGGCCAACAGAGCGACGCGGCCGTTCTCACCGATTGCTTCAGTCTCCACGGCGTTGTAGCTCGTCAACTGCGATTCGAATTCAAGAGGAACCAGACACAAAACGCTGCCACCGTTCCGACGCGCCGCGTCGAGGACCTGTTGAACTCCTTCGAACCGTACCGGCTCTCCGTCCGCGCCATAGCTAACGCGGCCGGCGCCATAGAATTCCAGCGTGCGGTCGACGTCATGCAATTGGACCACCGGCGCGGTTGCATAACCGCGGTCCGCCGCAGCGGCTAACAGGTCGCGCACGGAGTCCCTACCTGCGGTTACGGGCGCGGCGCATCTCAGAATCACGATCGCACTTGCCAGGGCCGCGATAGCCGTCAGCAGAAACAGCCGGCGGGCGGGTCGCGGACGCACCAGGGCGGCGCCGCCAACAATCACCAAGGGGGCAAACGCTAGTCCCAGGCAAAGGCCGCTTATCCTGTATTGGTGACTTCCGTACCAAACTCCGCTGGCCGCTAACGCAATCAGGCCAACGCCCGTCAATCTCAACACCAATTCTCCGCGCTCGACTTTCATAAAACAGACAATTCGCTCTCCGACGAGTAACGCAACCGCGGGAAGCGTTGGCACTATGTAGCCACCCAGCTTCGATCCGGACAAGGAGAAAAAAACCAACGGCAAGATTATCCAGGCCATCGCGAAGACGCGCGCGCGATCCAGCGGGCTGTCTCCGCGCCAGTGCCAGCGCCGTGTGGAAAATAAAGAAGCGCCAAACACAACGGTCCAGGGAATCGCGAAAATCAGAATCACCGGCACGTAGTAATAAAAGGGCCCCGGATGGTGATACTTATTGCTGAGAAAACGGGCAAAATGATGCTGGATGATGAATTGATCGACGAATCTCCAGCCGTGATGCGCGAGCATCGGGCCGTACCAAACACCAGCAACCACAAGCGAAAGAGGCAGACCCCAGAAAAGGCTCTTCAGTAGACGATGAGTGGGCAGTTCGCGACGAACCAGATGGTAAAGACCTATCACACCGAAGATGAGGACCGGCCCAATCAGACCTTTGGCTAATAACGAGAGGCCGATGAAAAAGTAGAATCCAAACAGCAGCAGCACCTGTCGACTCCTATCCGAAACCATGGCCAGCGAGGCGAGTAACCCGCACGCAGGAACGCGCTTAGACCGGGTTCGAACTTCATATACAAAGAAACAGGCGAACGCTCCCGTGACGGTCATCGTCAGGACGATGTCAAAGCTCGCCCCCCGCGAGAATGCGATCGCGCCCCCGCTCGATAACCAAACCAACGCGCCCCAACGTCCGAGTGAGTTTGCATTTCCCCTGGACACTAGCCTGCTCTCGACATCGTCATCAGGCTGCGTCCCTTGGGAAAAGCCACCGACATTCTTCCCGAGCCAGTAAATAAGAATCGCCGTCAGCAATCCACAAATCGCCGGGCCCAGCCGCGCCGCGTATTCGTTAACGCCGAGCACGCGAAAGCTCGCCATCATCAGCCAATAGAGCAGTGGTGGTTTTTCAAACCATGGCAGGCCTCCCAGCGTCGGTGTAACAAAATCGCCCCGCGCCAGCATTTCCCGCGCGACCTGCGCATACCGCGGCTCGTCCGCGCCCATCAGCGGCAGCGAACCGAGACCCCATAAATAAAACGCGCCGATTATCGTGAAGAGTAAGAACCAGGCACGCTTGGCAAGCACTGAAGGTTGCAAGTATAGTCGCTCCCAGAAAGTAGGCAGTACGCAGAAAGCAAAAGGCAGGCGCAAGAAAATCTCGCGGCCTTCTGCTTTCTGCCTACTGCCTTCTAAGCAATTCATAAGCTAATTCAAAACGTACCACGAGTAAACTGTGTCCATTCGAACCGCAGTCATCGGCGTTGGTCACCTGGGACAGCAACACGCGCGCATTCACGCCGAGCTTTCTCAAGAGGGAAACATTGAATTCGTCGCGGTCTGCGACATTGATGCCGATCGCGCGCGCAAGATTGCTGATGACCGAGCCGTCGCCGCTACCAGCGATTGGCGAACGTTAATCGGCAAGGTCGATGCCGTCAGCCTCGCTGTCCCGACCGAATCACACAGCAGTATTGCCTGTGAGTTGCTCAAGTCCGGCATTCACGTGCTGGTGGAAAAGCCAATCTCGCGAACTCTCGAGGAGGCCGAGAGTATGGTCGCGGCCGCCAAAGCCGGATCTGTAGTCCTGCAAGTGGGTCACGCCGAGCGATTCAATCCGGCGCTGATTGCCTTACACCCTTACGTCAAAAATCCCGTCTATTTCGAGATTCATCGCGTCGGACAATTCACCGCCCGCTCGCTGGACATCGATGTCGTGCTCGACTTGATGATTCACGACCTCGATATCGTGCAGTGGCTGGTCGGAGAAGATGTGGAAGCGATCAGCGTGCACGCGGTCGGCATCCCCATCCTTACAAACCGGGTTGACGCCGCAAACGCGCGCATCGAATTCGCCACCGGCGCGGTCGCCAACATCACCGCTTCGCGGGTCGGCACCGAGAAGATTCGCAAGATGCGTTTCTTTCAACCACGTGATTACATCGCGGTGGATTACGCTAACAACTACGCGTCGATCAGCAGCCTGGCGCCGTCCGCCGCTAGTCCGTGGCCGGGCGTGAACACAAAAGTGCTTGAGGTTAAAAGTGTCGAGCCGCTGCGCGCGGAAATTGAATCGTTCGTGAACGCAGCGCAGAACAATACACGTCCGCTGGTTTCAGGCGAAGACGGCCGGCGCGCGCTCGCGCTCGCCTTGCGCACCCTGGAGCAGATTCACGAGCACACCGTCAGGATCGGAGCGAATGCTCTCTTGCAACAAGCTTGATTCCCTTACAGCCAGAACCTGAGATTTCGAGAATGTTCGCCAACCGCATTGAGGCCGGCGACTTCCCTTCCGCTGTGTACGTGGTCGCCGAAAGAGGCCGCACCGTTTTCACTGATGCCCTGGGTGACGCCGTGCGGCAACCGGAGCCGCATGCCGCCACGCTCGAAACAATCTACGATCTCGCCTCCCTCACCAAGCCCCTCGTGACCGGTTTGTTGTGCGCGCGTTTGATCCAATCCCAGAAGCTACGCATCGATCTACCGGTGGCCGCTTATCTCCCTGAATTTGATCGGGCAGACAAGAAACAAGTCACAGTTCGCCAACTTCTTACTCATACATCCGGACTCCCGGCCTGGCGGCCGCTCTATCTTTTGTCCGCGAGTAAAGAGGAAGTGCCGGCGGCGATTGCTAATGAACAATTGGAGAATCCGTCCGGCGAGCGCGTTGTCTATAGCGATCTGGGTTTCATCACTCTCGGCTTTCTGCTGCAACGGCTAACTGGCAGCTTGCTTCCTGATTTGGCACAACGGGAGATCTTCGCCCCCTTAGAATTGCAATATACGTTTTTCAATCCGGCTGAGGCCGCGCGCACCGGGATCGCCGCGTGCGAAAGCGGCAATTCCTACGAACGCGATATGTGCGAACACGATCCGGCCGCCGGCACCCGCAGTCCCGCAGCGCAGTATGCCGGTTGGCGGACCAATGTGATCTGGGGCGAAGTTCACGACGGCAATGCTCATTTCCTCGGCGGCGCTGCCGGACATGCCGGTCTGTTCTCGAACGCTAGCGATACACTCACTCTGGCAAATCAATTCATTGGCGCACAGTCGCAACTGCTTGAGAGAGAAACCTGCGAACTGTTTCGTATGAACATGACCGAGGGTCTTAACGAAGCGCGTTCGTTTGCCTGGCAGCTGGCGGCGACGAAAGATTCGACGGCAGGTGCGAGCTTGCCGCCCGGCGCCTTCGGTCATACAGGATTCACCGGGACGAGTTGCTGGATCGATGCGATGCATGAATCAGTCTTCCTTCTTCTGACGAATCGCACCCACGGCCATTCCCTGCCCTTCGCGAACATCAACGCCGTGCGTCGTGAGTTTCACGCGCTAGCGGTCAAGGCTCTGGGCAGTCTTGACGCGTCGTCATGACCGCTCACTTGCAGTAAACAATAGAGAAGATAAATCTTGCAGGTTTTTCTCCCTCTCCCTTGGGAGAGGGCCGGGGTGAGGGAGCGAAGCTTACCAGAGTCTTTTAGGTTATCCTGGCGCGGCGTCGCGCGAAAGAAAAATTAATAGCGGGAGAGCGTAAGCCCTCACCCTAACCCTCTCCCAGGGGGAGAGGGAACAAGAAATAAATAGAGGTACGTCGCGATAAGCCCTCACCCTAACCCTCTCCCAAAGGAGAGGGAACGAAAAGCAATACAGGTTCAAATAAGCTCACAATGATCAATTAGGTTCACAACCTATTCGAAATTTCCGCCTACCCTCATTCGATTTTGTAGTAATATGCATTGCCCGCCCGATCTACTCCCTTTAGTGCGGAGTAAACCGTTCAATGCGCTCGATATTCCGATTAGCTGCTGTCGTGTTGGTGCTTGCGACTGGCATCTCGCCGTTCGCTCGCTTTTGTTTTGCCCAGGAGCCCAACGGGCGCAGCGAGAAGCGAGCCGAATGGCCGTCTGAGAAAACGTCAATTGTTAAGACCGCTAGCGACACGACCGCCACCACCACGCTTGCAAACGAACCAGTAATGCGAATTGCGCTATCCACCGGGACGGGCGCGGCTACTATTTCAACGAGCGCGAAGCTACTCAGCGTTTCCGAATTGACTTCAGAGGTGCGGCCTTTGGACGCCGCGCGCGTGCGCGTCGAATCGCGCATGTCTTCTCCCGCAATCAACGATCGCGGCTACCAGATCGAAGTCGCCGAATCTCTCGCGCGCGATGAGGCAGATCGTTTGATGGCCTCAATTCACGAAAGTACCGGCGAAGAACTTCGTCTCATCAACGACTCGGTCGACAAATGGAAAGTATTCATCGCCAAGCAGACCCGCGCACAGGCTGAAGAGACCGCCGCCAAGCTCGAAGATGCGGGATTCGAAGTGCTGGCGATAAAAGAAGCCGTGAGCGCGCCGCCTGCTGACTTGAGCGCCAAAACAGCGAACGCGTCCGGTGGCGGTAAGATCAAGTTGACTGCTCGGCCGACCTCGCCGTCGCGTGAGTTGGTAGCATTCTCGCGAGGCCCGGCGGCCACGCTTCGTTCGAGTGCTCCACTTGTCTTCGCCTCTTCAGATGAAAAGAATGCGCCGGTGCGTTTCAACGACAAAGCCTATCGCGGCAAAATCGAAGTTTTCGCGAACACGCGGGGTTCGGTCACGGTCGTGAACGTCATTGGCCTGGAGGATTACGTGCGCGGCGTAGTGCCGAACGAACTTTCTTACCCCGCGCTCGAAGCCCTCAAGGCGCAAGCCATCGCGGCCCGCACGTACGCCGTGAAAAATCGCGGACAGTTTGCCTCGGAAGGTTTTGACCTGCTGCCGACCACGCGCTCTCAGGTGTATCGCGGATTGACGAGCGAAACTTCTTTGACTTCCCGGGCTGTTGAAGAAACGCGGGGCATCATTGCCACGTACAAAGGCGAGCCGATCAACGCACTCTACACTTCGACCTGCGGCGGGCGCACGGAAGATGTCGAAAACATTTTTAATGAGACTGTGCCCTACCTGCGCGGCCGCGAATGCGCGGTTGAAGGAAAAGCGGAGTTTGCCCCTTTCATGATCAAGAGTTCCCGGGATCTTTTCGAGATCAAAGACGAACGCGACCTCGTCTATGCGCGCGATGCGGCCGTCCTGGCGGTGAACGGCTTTAGTTTGCCGGCCGATAAAATTTCCAGTTCATGGTTGTCGTCGCACATATCTGAATCTGAAACCCGCGACTGGCTCAACACTGCGGCCCGCCTGGCGCGTACTAGTCCGTTCACGGTTCCCAATGACTCAAGCAAGATTCCCACCTTCAGCTCGGCGCTGGTGGCTGCCGTTTACGGCGACCGGCGAGCTGATACGTTGCTTAATAATGCCGATGCCGACTACCTGCTCAGCTTTCGCGATGGGGACGAAGTGCCGGCCGCGAATCGTGCCGACGTAGCCATGCTGGTTCGCGAAGGCGCGCTGTCACTGTTCGCCGACGCCACCCTGCGGCCCAAAGAAACGATGTCTCGCGCGCGCGCGTTACACGCGATTGCGCGGCTGCTAGAATCCCGAAACCTCCTGCCATTGCAAAAAGGAACAACGCGTCCGGCCGCAAACGGCATGATGATGCTCCGCTCAAACAAGGGCAAAGACCTTCCGGTAACCGTCAGCAGCCAGGCGTTTCTCTTTCGCGAATTCGGCGAGAACCTTTATCAGATGAAAACGCTGGCGCTGGTCGGCGGCGAGCCGGTCACTTTTCACGTCAGCGCGACGGGTCAGGTCGACTATCTCGAAGTGCGTCCCGCCAATAACGGCGCGGCAGCGGATCGATTCTCTTCCCTGACGAACTGGACCGCGCAGCTAAGCGTGGGGGCGGTACAATCGCGTTTGGGAAGATCAATTCGCGGCATCGGCTCGATCACCGATTTGCGCATTACCAAGCAAGGCAGCTCGCGCAGAGTCGTAGATCTCGAAGTGGTTGGGACCCAGGGTGTCGCCCACATCCGCGGCGGCCGCATTCGCTCAGCACTGGGTTTGAAAGAACAGCTCTTTGTGATCGATCGCGTCTACAACGATGACAATCGCGTGACTGCTTTTACTTTCACTGGCCGTGGCTGGGGCCACGGCGTCGGCATGTGCCAGTTCGGTGCGTATGGGCTGGCGAAGCAGGGTCTCAACGTCGAACAGATTCTCAAAACCTACTACACTGGAATCGAACTAACTAAAGTTTATAACTGAGTGACTCGCGGCTGATGCGCTTCTCCCGCACCCAGATCATTGGAGCAGTACTGCTGCTCGCCCTCGTCTGGCTCGTGATTGTGATAAGGCTTATCATCAGTCGCGGGTGAGTGATTCCAACAATCGACCAACCAGAGGAAATGCGGACAAGGATGTCCGCGCTCCGGCTGACCGCCAAATAATCGCCGTCGCGGGCCCGACTGCCTCGGGTAAAAGCGAACTGGCAATCGAAATCGCGCTGCGCGTCAACGGCGAAATTATTAACTGCGACTCAGTTCAGGTCTACCAACGAATCCAAATCGCCACCGCCAAAGTCCCGATCGAAGAACGCCGCGGCGTCCCTCATCACCTAATAGATTTCGTCCCTCCGCACCTAACTTTTACCGCTGCCGATTGGGCCCGTCGCGCAGTCGAAAAGATTTCCGAGATTGAAGCGCGCGGCCGCGTGGCGATCCTCGTCGGCGGCACTGGCTTTTATTTGCGGGCGCTGCGGCGGCCACTTTTTCCGAGCCCCGCCACTGATGAAGCTTTGCGCTCCAGGCTCACGACAATCAGAGAGCGTCATGGCCCGGAGCGGCTTCATCGCATCCTCCGGCGTTTCGATCCGGTAGAGGCCGGCAATCTCTACGCACGTGACTGGCCGCGGGTGCAGCGCGCCATTGAGTTCTATCTGCAAACCGGTGAGCGAATCTCAGCGCAACGTCCGCTGCGTCCCGAACCGCCACCGCTGGCCAATCGGATTCGCGTGATTGCCCTGAATCCATCGCGCACGGAGTTGTACGCCCGCATCAATGCTCGAACTGAACAGCATTTTGCGGATGGTCTGGTTGAAGAGGTGCGCCAACTTCTCGACGACGGGGTGCCGGCCCAGTCAACGGCGCTTGGCGCTCACGGGTATCGACGGGTTGTCGAATACCTGGATGGGCGACGCGATCTGCAAAGCGCGATCGAGCAGACAAAACTCGATGTGCGCCATTACGCGAAGCGACAGCTCACGTGGTTTCGGCAGGAACCCGGGGTGGAGTGGTTCGATGGTTTCGGTGCGGATGAGGCGGTGCAAACAGCCGTTTTCGCAGCACTCGCGTGTGGGGCTAAGAACCAGAAGATCCGGCAATAAAAAACCTTGTCAGCATTCACCGGCTGTTATACTCTGAGCGTCGCTACAACCAGTAACATTTCGGAAGGCAGGGTTTTGTGGACTCAAAGGCGGTTCCCCAAAACATTCAGGATGGTTTTCTGAATCTCGCCCGGCGTGAAAAGACGACCGTGACGATTTATCTGGTGAATGGCGCGAAGCTGCTGGGCCGAATTAAGAGCTTCGACAAATTTTCCCTGATTATGGAAACCGGACAGCAGGATCAATTGATTTTCAAACACGCTATTTCCACGATCTCGCAGGCGCGACGTTCGACCGGCGAGCTTCGCCACACTCCTTCTCCGCCCGAAAATCCGCCGGCGCAGACAGACGAAGGCCCAGCTGTCTGATCATCAGGATTTTCATTCTACATGGCGGGCGTTTTCATTACCTTTGAAGGAATCGACGGTTGCGGAAAATCGACGCAACTGCGCCTCTTGGCGAGCGAGTTGCGCGTTCGCCGCGTCGATGTGGTCACTACCCGCGAGCCGGGCGGCACCACGCTCGGCAAAAGACTACGCGCCGCCTTGCTGGACGTGCAGGAGCAAGTCGATCCGCTGACTGAACTGCTGGTATTTGCCGCCGATCGTGCGCAGCATGTGCGCACAGTGCTCAAGCCGGCTCTCGCAGCTAATAAGATCGTGATGTCGGATCGCTATGCCGACGCCACCGTCGCATATCAGGGTTCAGGTCGAGGCTTCAAGCCTGAGCTGATTCAGGAGATTGTCCAACTGGCAACAGAAGGTTTGACGCCTGACCTCACGCTCTTGTTTGATTTGTCGGTGGCTGAGTCGGCAGTGCGCACCCGCCGGCGAGTTGCGGCCAAGCATAGCGATCGCATGGACCGCGAAAAGGCAGAGTTTCACTTGCGGGTTCGGGACGCCTATCTGGAAATCGCCAAAGCGCACCCTGAACGTGTACGCGTAATTGACGCACGCGGGTCAGTCAAAGAAACCCAGGAACTCGTCATGAATATCGTGATGCCGTTTTTAAAGGAGCGTGGGGTTACCGCGTAGAAACTTCTCAGTGTCTCTGTGATCGCTCGGTGTCTCTGTGGTGAGATTACTGCGAAAACATTCACCACAGAGGCACTGAGATCACACAGAGACACATAGGCTTTTTTCGACAAGCTCTTTCAATTCTGCCTTTATTGCAAAACAAATGTTCGCTCGTCTCATCGGCAATGAAGAAGTCAAAGAATCGCTGCGGCGTCTGCTGGCGAGTGGGCGATTGCCGGCCTCCCTGCTCTTCACCGGAGAAGAAGGTATTGGCAAGAAGCTCTTCTCGCTCGAACTGGCCAAGGCTCTTAACTGCCGCAATCGCGTCGGCGTCGAAGCTTGTGATGAATGTTCCGCTTGTAAGCGGATAACCAACTCGACCTTTCCGCCCTTCACCAGCGCCGATGACAATAAAGAGAAGATGATCTGGAGCGAGCATGCAGACGTAGCGATGGTCCGTCCTTATAAACAAATCATCCGCGTCAAGCCGATGCGAGAACTTGAGCGTGAAGCTAATTTCCGGCCCTTCGAAGGAAAGGCGCGTGTGTTCATCATCGAGGACGCTGAATACATGAACGACCAGGCCGCCAACGCGCTGTTGAAGACGCTTGAAGAACCTCCGCCGGCGACGCGCCTAATCCTCACGACTACGAATCCGACGGCGCTTTTGCCAACCATTCGCTCACGCTGCCAGGTCATTCGCTTTGCGCCGATTGCCGCCGCAGAAGTCGAACAGTTCCTGGTTGAGCAAAGGAACTTCCCTCCCTCCGACGCCGGATTGTTGGCGCGCACGTCGCGCGGCAGCTTAGGGCGCGCCCTGGCGACCGATGTGGATGAATATCGTGAACGGCGGCAGGCAATGCTTCAGGTGCTGAAGGCCCTCACGCTGACCGGCGATCGAGTCCAACTGCTTCGTTCCGCGGAAGAGCTTGCGGCCACGAAGGATCGTAGCCAGTATGAAGAAAGTCTGGACGTACTCGAGACCTTAATTCGTGACGCATGGGCGCTTTCCCTCGGTCGTCCGGCGGAGACGCTAACTAATCACGATTTACTGAAGGATCTGCAGCGGATTGCGTCAGAGCTGACCAGCCGGCGGGCGGAAGCATGGCTGGTCCAGATTGAAGAGTTGCGCGGCGCGCTCGAGGTCAATCTCAATCGCAAGATCGCCAGTGACGGCCTGCTGGTATCCATGGCCATGGCATAGTTAAGCCGCATTCATCGCGTAACAGCCGCGGGCGAGTTTTCCCGATACCTATGCGCGAGCTAAATGACAATTTGCGATCGTTGCTTAGCCCTTCCTCGGGCCCGACCGATGGAGAATTGCTGACGCTCTTCCAGCAAGATTCCGTTCAGGCCTGGCGACTGTTCATCGATCGGTACGCCGATGCGATGTTTTCACTGATCAGAAGTTTGGGATTCGATTATGACCAGGCGATGGATCGTTTTGTTTTTATCTGCGAGAAGCTTTGCGAAAAAGATTTTCGCCGCCTGAAAGCAATCAAGTATGCGGGCAGTCGCGGCGAGCTGACTCCCTGGATTCGACAGGTGGTCAAACGTCTGTGTATTAGTTGGGCGTGGTCTGAGCATGGCCGCAAGCGTTTGCTGAAACCAATCGCGCGACTAGGCCCGCTTGAGCAGCGAGTTTTTGAGCTTTACTTCTGGCAAGGTCTCTCGCCTTCAGAAATCGAAGAGCGTTTGCGGCAGGAACATTTTGCTGAGGTTTCGCCCACGTCGGTCTTCGAGGCGCTTGACCAAATCCTTTCGCAGATCAGCGAGAAGAAACTTTGGCGTCTGGTAAGCAATCTGGCGCGGGGCCGCGGCTCGCTTTCGCTGGACGATGTTGATGAAGAGTCGGGAATGTCGTGGGACGTGGCCGCCGCGGAAGCCGATCCTGAAACTGATTTGATCCAGCGCGAGCAGGATCGAACTTTACAGCGCGCCCTGCAACATCTGCCGGAAAGGCAGGTCCTGGTGCTTCAATTCCGGTACGAGCATGCCTTAAGTATTCGAGACATCGCCAGGATCATGGGGTTCGAGGAACGCGAAGTGCGAAAGATGCTGGACAATAGTCTTGCGCACTTGAGAAAAATAATGAAAGGCGAACAATGACCACGTGCGCCGGTGCGGTTTTATCTGTTGAGGATTAGTGGAAGAAATGCAACCGACATGTCCTGACGCGGCAGTTTGGCAAACATACCTGAATGGCCCGATCACGACGGCAGATCGGGCAAGCGCTGAATCGCACCTCGCCGGCTGCCCTTTGTGCCGCGAGCGCTTGATCGGTCTCTTCGACGCGGCCAGCGAACAAGAGATTACCGAAACGGCGCCACCAGCGTTAAAACGGCAGGCTCTTGAACTGACATCTGCCCCACAAACGCGAACGGGATTCATCGATGTTTTTCGCCCGTTCGTTCCGGTTGCGCTGGCCGCGACCATCTTGCTGGCCATCGGTATCTCATTTGTCGTTTACCGCAACAGAACGGGAACTGAGACCGTTGGTAATTTCAGACAATCCCAGCGTCTCACCACTGATATTTCTCTTACAAGTCCGCCAAACGGAGCTACCGTGAATTCCGGAAAGCTCGAATTTAGTTGGCATGATGCCGGCGCCGGCGCGCGTTACCAATTCGTTTTGACCGACGAGAAAGGCGACATCGTCTTTCAGGAAAAGGCCGCAATTAATCCTCTATCGCTGGACACGGCCGCGCTGCGACTCTCATCACAGCGAAAGTACTATTGGTCGGTCACGGCCAGACTCCCGGACGGAACCCGTCGCGAGAGTGGCATTGCCGATTTTACTCTGAAATAAGATCGGCGTGTCCTGATTTGACGGGGTTAGAGTATTAACTTCAGTTGGGCTTTTCCGACTGTTGAAAAAGAACCCGACTAAAGTCGGTGCTCTGAACGCCTCTGGTCCACACTGCGACCCTACTTCTCTACACTCAAATCCTCGCAACTATTCATTGTTCGTGATTTAATCCCCGGCAAATCCGGTCACTCGGTTCTTGCAGGATGCGCGTGCGCCCACGAACAAAGCGCTTGATAATTGGTTTGGCAGCCCTAATTGTTGCGATTGGCGTTGTCTGGGTATCGCTGGATTCGTTTGGTGGTGTTGCTTTTCGCCGCGGGCTTCAGGCCAAGCGCGAATGGCAACTCGATAAAGCGATTACCTATTTCACCTGGGCCGGCCGTCTGCAACGATCGAACATTTCGGCGAGGCTTGAGCGCGGCCTTTGCGAACAGTTGCGCGGTGATTTCCTCGCTTCGCAAAATCATTTGCAGGCCCTCACGAATCTCAGAATTGACGACCAGGCGACGCTGTCGCGTCTTCACAACGCAATCGGCATAAATGAATACAGCTTTAGCGAACCCGACGCTGCGCTCGCTTCCCATCAAAGGGCTTTGGAATTCGCCAGAGGCGCCGGCGATCGACGGCTCGAAGCCGAGGCTTTAGTCGACTTAAGCCGCGTCTTCTATCACTCGAAGGGAAGATTTTATGAAGCCCTCGCGAATCTCGAGCAAGCCAACTCGATCGCGAAAGAAGTCTCGGATGAAAGGATTCAGGCGGCGGCGCTAAGAAATCTCGGAGTTGTGTATTGGTGGTTCAAGGGCGAACTCGATAGACCGCTCAACGAATTCTATTTTCCGGCATTGGATCTCTATCGACGGCAAAACGACCAACGTGGCGCGGCCACGATGCTCACTTTGATAGCGCTGGTTTTCAACAACAAAGGGGACATTTATCAGTTCATGCGCTACCAAAACGAAAGTGTCGAGATTCAGGAACGCATCGGCGATCAGGCCGGCCTGAGCGATTCATATATGACACTGGGGATTCTCTATAACGGCATCGGAAACTATCGAAAGGCGCGGGACTATTTCACCAAAGGCCTTGCCATCACTGAACGCACCGGCTATCGCCTGGCCCAAAACGATCTGCAGGCGCTGCTGGCCGATGTCCACGTCAACCTGGAGGAGTACGACGAGGCGCTAAAGCTTTACGACCCGACCCTGAAGCATAAAGACAAGGACTCTCGTCTTTCGAATTATGAACTGCAATACATCGCGCATTGTTATCAACTGAAAGGTGATTATGCGCAAGCGCGCTCTCTTTACGAACGCGCGTTGCTGGTGCATGAGCAGGCAGGTCTTCCCGATGTAAGGTTCCGGGCAAACACTCTTTTGCGGGCGGCAGAATGTTCGATTGCGCTCGGTGATTGGCCGCAGGCGTCAAACTACTGGATGCTGGCGAAGCAGGCGTCGGATAAAGGCGAAACGCATTCAGAGGGTGAGATCCGTCCCGCGCTCGTTGCCGCGACGATAGCGCGCCAGGCGGGCCGTCACGAAGAGGCCTTGAAATATCTCCAACGTGCGTTGCTCGTGGAAGAACAAATCTTTGCCTCGGCGAAAACCAACCAATTGATTCCGCCGCACCGCCGGTCTTACGATCTGCTCTACAGCTTTCTACTCGATTACGCGGCGAGTAATCAGAATCCGGCTTTATCACAGCTCGCCAGCGAAATAACGTTTCGGTTTTTGGAAAATATGCGTTATCGGTCACAAAGAAACTTCCTGGTTCAAATCAGGGAAAGACGAGCTGTTCAGGCGCCGGCAAGTGAACGCGAACGCGAGCTTAGTGATCGGATCAAGCGGCTGACACAGGACCGGAACGCACGCGACAACGCGGGACTGCGCGAGCAATTACGAAAGACCTACAACGAATACGAGGAAGTCACGCTAAAGGCGCAACTGCAACAATCGCAGTACCTGGCTATATCAGCCGCAAAGCCCGTTGCGCTTTTGGAACTCCAGCGAGAGTTGAGCGCTGACACGGCGCTGGTCGAATTCGTTTTTGTCGGTGAGAAGGTTTTTGCGTTGGTGATCACCCAGAAAGCCTTGCGCGCAGTTGAGCTGCCGGTTTCAAAGAATTCCCTGTCGGCGAAGGTAAAACTTTTTCGTTCGTTGGTTTTCCACGACGGCGACGAAAAAGCCTGGCTGCCGGTGGCGCAAAGCCTGCGAGCACACTTGATCGAACCACTTGAGACTTCCAAGCTGCTCGCCAACATCAACACGATCGGTTTCGTTCCCTACGGCTTTCTTCACGATCTTCCTTTCGCGGCACTCGCTCGTCTGGAGGGCGGCAAGTTGAATTTCCTGATTGAAGACTATGTGTTGTTTCAGACGCCTTCGGTCACATTCTTTGCTCACCAACGCCGCGATGGCACTTTAGATTCACGTGAACACCGCACGATTGCGTTCGGAAGAAATCTATCAAGCGAGCCGGGCCTCGCCAATCTCGCTTTTGCGGCGGAAGAAGCCCAGGCCGTTGCCAAAGCGACGAGCGGAAAGGCGCTGGTTAACGAACTAGCAACCGAGACAAATCTCAAACAGTCGATCTATGACTGTGACTACCTGCACCTTTCGACGCACGGCGTTGCCGAAACGGACATGCCTCTGTTTTCGCGCCTGCTTCTCGGACCAACGACTGCCGACGACGGCAGTCTTACCGTCCGGGAAATCTTTGAGCTGGGTTTGCGAACCGAGCTGGTGACATTAAGCGCCTGCGACACCGGGCGAAGTTACTCAGCCAGCGGCAACGAGTTTGGCGAGCAGGATCGGATCGGCCTGATCGAAGCCTTTCTGCACGCAGGCTCGCACAACGTGCTGGCGACGCTACTGCCAGTAAGCGACCAGGGCACCATTGCCTTCATGAAGCGTTTCTATTCGGAATTGCGCCCGGGCAAGTCGAAAGCCGAGGCCCTGGCGGCATCGCAGCGCGCTATGTTGCGAGGCGAGATCTTACCGTCTTCGTCCGCTCAAAACTCAGTTTTACTTCCCGCCACTCATCCACGCTACTGGGCACCCTTCATTCTGGTCGGCGATTCCCGCTGAAAACATTCTCGCCGCCTCTTCAGCGTGAAAAACTGTCTGTTGTAGAAGTTGAATAGCGGATAAAACCATGAACAAGTCACTACTCTGTTTGATGGGAGCGGCTCTTTTGATTTGCGCCAGCTGCCAGAAACGAAGCGGGGACTCGAATACCTCAACGTCATCGGGAGCCAATCAGGGCACCTCGGAATCGAGTTCCACCTCAGCTTACCCAAAACGCTATCTGGTCGAATCGGGCATCGTCGAATACGAGATGTCCGGCATGCAGAAAGGGACCGAGACCGTTTACTTCGATCGCTGGGGCTGGCGCGAAGCTAAATACACCAACAGCGAATTGTCGATTGCCGGAATTTCGCGCAAGGAAAGCAAGCTCTCATTAATGGACGGAGAGTGGCTCTACACCATCGATCTCGAACGCCGCACCGGCACGAAAATCAAGAACACTCTGTTGCCGCAATTTATTGAAGCCGCCAAAAGAAAAGATCAGAGCATGACGGAATTGGGTGAAGAGATGATGCGCAGCATGGGCGGAGAGAAAATGGGTACGGAGCAGATAGCCGGCAAGCCTTGCGAAATCTGGGTGATGAAGAAGATGGCCAGCAGAACCTGTGTCTGGAACGGCGTAACGCTGCGAACTGAAGTCACGATGGCCGGCATGCAGATGACCAGCACTGCCAGGCGTTTCGAGGAAAATGCCGGCATCCCCGGGGACAAGTTTGCCATTCCCGGCGACGTGAAGATCACCGAGGGAGCGGATGTCAAACAAATGTTGGAGAGCATCAAGGACAAGACGAAGGGGCGTTGAAGGAGAATTCCAGGCTCTGGTTCGATCAGAGTATTAGAAGCTTGTGAGGAGACCGCCGATGAAAAGGTTCCGCCGACTGTTTGTCTGTTTGCTGTGTGTCAGTTTGCTGTCAACAACGCTGGTCACGCAATTTCAGTCCAGCGCGAAAGGCAAAGGTGAACCGTCGGGTTCTCTTGTTCGAAAAGAATCAGGTGATTCGTTCCTGCGTTTCCGCGAAGGGACTGGATTTGAGAGCGGATTGTCCTCTCCCGCGCTCTTCGGCCTCTTACCGCAAAGGTCGCAGGTAAAACTTCCGCCCATCATGGTTTGGACTTCTCTGCGGCAGCGCGATTTCGTAGCGTGCCTGCCGCCGGGCGCGACTGTGCGGGCGGTCGGGCGCGAAGGTTATGTAATCTCCAACTTAACCGATTACATCTCTTTCACAGTTCACCTCAGTATTCAATCGGGACGGCTGCGAAATGAAGTCCCGCGTTTCAGTCGCCCCGGCGCACGCGATCCGGGCCCTCCTGATGCGCAATACAAAGAACTGCTAATCAAAGTAGCGGAAATCCTTGTCAACATCATTTTCCGTCCACCCTGGCCACCTGACGGCGACAAATTCCCTGAAGGTCCGCTTCCTGATCCCGAGAAGATTCGCAAGTTACTGCCAAACGGCTGGGACCCAAACGGGCCAGTCCCGCAACCTTTCGGCCAGGGGGGATTCTGGATACTTGAATGCACGCCGAAGCCGCCCTGCGTTCGCCCCGAGGAGCCTACGCCGGAAACCGTGCCGGATTGTAAGGAAGAGCAAGACGAAGTGGACCGGCTGCTGGCGAAGATTGCTTTTCTCGAAAGCGAAATAGCGAAAGGGCAAGAGTTGGTGGATATTCTGCTAAAAATAAAGGCAGGCCTGGATATTGTCGACCACGCAGCCGCGGCCATGACTTTGATCGCCGGGCTGACCGCTCCCATCGCTCTGACTCCGGGCACGGCAACACTAGCCATTGCGGGCGGCGCTGCCGGCATAATGGCGGGGCTCGCCATTGTCGCTGTTCCACTCGCTATCTATGCAATCAGCCAACTCCTCGACCTGACTATTCTGAATCCGATCATCAACAGTTTGAAGCGGCAAATTGCGGATATCCAAAGAATACTCGATAGCTACATGCGAGGCTTAAAGGACGCTTTGGCTGAATTGGCAGCCTGCAAGAAGAAGGCGGCCGAAGCGAAACAGAGGAACACGGATGCGTTTCAGAACTACATCAATGTCCTACTGCCGCGTTACTACGACTGCTTAAAGCAACGTAAGTGCCGGCGAGTTTGGGTACCAAAATAAGTTGAACCGGCGCGGGCATTACCCGAGGTTCACGTTTTTAAAGGAGCTACTATGAAACGAAACGGCGTGACTATTACCGCTTGCTTGATGTTCCTGGTCCTCGTGATGGTCAGCAGCGTCCGCTACGCCGAAAGCGCCAACCACGACGAAAACCGCAGAGCCGCCGAGCGGCGGGACGACTCGTTGTGGATGTCGTCGTCCGGCGCAGCCAAGACCACTAAGCCGCAAGAGGATCCAGGGTTCAATTTTCCGCCGACTGGAGCTTCGCCCCAAGCCCGAATCGAATTCTTCGAAAACGAAATCAAGAAATGTAATGACTACCTTGATGAATTGTCGATTGGAATAAACAAAGCGGAGGTTCTCTTTAACGACGTCGCGGGAAAATACCCTTTTGCCGGATATATGTGGAGCAGCCAAATTCTCAGGTTCGAGCGTGAAGTTGAGATTGTTTGCCACAGGATCAAACTGCACCAGGAAATGATTCGAGGTGAAATGGCGAAGCTTCCCACCCCCACCCCCACGCCGACACCGAGCCCAACTTCCAGCCCCAGTCCGGCTGAGAACGAAACCAGGTCTGATCAATCAAGCGACGCGGTCAAGAACAAACTAGTCGAGGAACGCAACGAGCAAATCAAATTCATCAGGGAATATAGAAATGATCTCAACGAACTTAAGAGCGGGGCGAATAAGGTTTTCAAAGAAATTGATGACTACGTTAAGAGAATCATGTCGGATGGGCTGGCGCCTGATTTCGAGGTGCGGACCGAATCGGGCGACGGCCTCGCGAGTGCAACGTTTTCGACGCGCGAGGGAAAACTGAAGCTTAGTCTGCCGGAAGCCAGGGTTGCCGGCGGCACAATATCCGGGACAGTGACCGCCGAACCGGCGGGCCAAAACGATGTGGAACGCGCTCGCAATCTCAAGCAACTCGAGAGTTTTGTTTGCGAGATTGACGAAATACCAATCAAGTTTTCAGACTTCTCCCGAACTCCAGGTTCGGAAAGCTCGCATACTTTGAATTTCACAATGCAAACGCCGAATCCGCCTCCGAGCGCGGTCTCGACGTTGGTGACGCTCAAGGACAGAGATGGAGTGGAAAAGGCCGAATGCGAGCTGCCCATTGAACCCACTCCATCTTGCGCGCCAACTGCACCGGGCCAGTTTAAGTTCCCGGAGCTTGTACAAAACGGCCGGCCGCTGGAAATTGCCGGACCTTTCGACGGAAACCGGAACACCACTGAGGTCAGGCTCAACGGTCAACCGGCTCGAGTACTGGCCGAATCTCCGACCGGTTGTGTCGTCGAGAGTCCCAATCAAAACTTCGGTCCGACCGAAATCACTGTCAAAGAAGGTGATGTTGAAGCCAAAGGCTCGTGCCGGAACCTGGGGGTGCGGTTGACCGCGCCGAAGACTTCGCTGCTGAGAGGCGAGACCACTGTGTTAACGATTACGGTCGAAGGACTCAAAGGAATTCAGCAGAACGTGCCGCTGCTGCTTCAGAAGCAAGGCGTCGTAAGCATGGAAGGTGGCGACACCCAAACGGTTCAAATTCGCCCGCAAGATGTTCGCGCTGATGGAACGTTTGAAACGCGGCGAACTCTGACCGGGTTGCAGGCCGGCAGCTTTGGCGTCACCGCCACTGTCATTGATCCCGCACACCGGCCCATCATCATTCCGCTTTCAGAGAACGGCAAAGTGAATGGCTTCCAAGTCAAGAAGGAAGGCGACACCTTCGTCTTGAATCTCGTGAACGTGCAGAGCCCGGTCACGGGGAAGCCCGTGGACGGCGAGCATAAACTCGAACATCAATGTCCGACGCTGGCCAAAGTTCCGTACATCAACAGGCTGTTTCTCAACAAAGGAATTGGCCGGGCAAAGTCGGAGTGCCTGATACTGATAACTCCGCGGATCATCATCCAGGAGGAGAACTAATCTCTCCGGTTAACTCCTCGCGAAAGGGGAAAAGATGAAAACGCTTTTACTACTTGGCGGCTGCACATTGCTTCTTTGCGGAATTGTTTACACGGTGATCGCGCCGGCTGCGGCTGCGGTTCAAAGCGGCTTGCCCGAGAGACCTGACGGCTGGGTCGAGCTCTACGAAGACGAGGCGAAGAGGTGCGAAAAGGAGGCGCTGGAACTACACGCTCAGGCGCAAAAACTTCGAGGACTAATTGCCGAAAACCCAGGTGAGGTAATGTTCGCGTGGCATTATGCCAACGTCCTGGGGGACTATCGGAAAGCGTGTGGCGACTATCATTTCTACCTGACAAGCGCGAGGCGGCGGGCCCAAGAGATCCTGCCTACGCCGACGCCCACACCGTCGCCAACTCCGTTCATTCCTGCGGCTTCGCCTGAGATCCGCACGCCACGCCCTTTACCCAGTCCGCCCGGAACTGGAACGCTACCCATTTGGCCCCGCGAGGAGAATGACCTCCACGTCAAATTCATCACCGACCAAAAGCGAAAACTCCGCGAACTGAAGGAAAGGGCTGATAAGCTCATCAAGGAAGCCAACGACCTTCTCAATAAGGCCAAATCCACCAAGCCCAAGCCGCCCAAGCCCGGCTACAAGACAGAGTTTGATTCCACCAACGGCCTCATCACCGGCACTTTTACGACCCCGCATGGAGTCGTCAAGGTCTTTCTACCTGATGACATGAGAGCCGGCGACACCGTCTCGATCTCGGGTCTGGTCAATCCGGCCGGCCTGACGGACGCCGAACGCGCTCGGAACCAAAAGGCTATCGAGAACACCTCGCTAACATTACAGACGTCAGCCCAGGGCTCCGGGGCTCTGAAGCCAATTGACACGATTGGCCTGACCGGCGGAAGGAGAGGCCGTGAAGCGTATCCGGGAGACGTGTTCTACCTGCACTCGCGTCTGCTTGATGCCGGAACCGACACAATCAATCTGAACCTGAAGGGCAAAGACGGGGTCGTGGTGGGTTCAGCGAACATTCGTCTTGCACCTCAAGATCAGACTACGCCCCAGGTTCCCGACTCTGGGCTGAAACTTCCGACAATCGTCCAAAACAACGGCCACCTTGAGATCAACTATTCCTCCGATGGAGATGCCGCCACGACTCAAGTCAGAGTTGATGGACAACTCGCTCGGGTATTGGCTGAATCACCGCGCAAGACCGTGGTCGAAGTTCTTGCAAACCTGACTGGCCCGGTTAAGATAGAACTTAGGGACAAGAACATCGACGCATCTGGCGCTTGCCGGCTGCTGGGGATTCGCTTGAGCGCGCCCAAGACTTCCCTGCTCAAAGGAGAGACGACAGACGTGACCATAGAGGTCAGCGGGCTGTCAGGAATCAAGCACGACGTTCCGCTCCACCTCGAGGCCTCGGGCGTCATCAACATGGACGGCGGTAATTATCAGTACCTGCAAATCCGCCCACAAGACGTTAAGCCCGACGGACGATATACCACCACGCGCGCGATCACGGGACAGCAGACCGGGAGCTTTGGCGTCACCGCCACCGTAATCGATCCTCCCCACAGGCCAATCATCATTCCGCTCACCGAGAACGCCAAAGTGAATGGCTTTCGCGTCAAGAAGGAAGGCGACAAGTTCGTCGTCTATGTCGAGAACGTGCAGAGCCCAATCACGGGAGATCCCGTGGACGGTGAACATAACCTCGAACACCAATGCCCGGACCTCACCAAGGTGCCATACGTCAATCGGCTGTTTCTGAACAAAGGGTTAGGCAAGACTAGGTCTGAATGCCTAATCCTGATAACGCCACGAATCATCATTCAGGAGGACAGTCCGTAACGTTATGCCTCGAATTACAAATTGGAAATCGCTCGGCTTGCTACTTTCAATTCTGGCTCTTCCTTCTCTGATCTCCGCGCAGGATAGACCCGGTAGCCAGGACCATCCAGTGATCACTCGCTATCCCGGGCAAACTATCAGGCTCTACGATGTGAAAGAGTTTGATCAGTACAACCTGGTGCTAAGTGTAGATAAGACTGGCGGGCCTGAAAACGTACGGAAGCTTGAAGGCAGAGTAACGCGCATAAACTATCGCAACCCGGCTGGTCGATCGACCCTGGAGATCTACAACAATTTCGAAGAGGGACTGAGACGCAGCGCGGTGCGAATTCTTTTTGCTTGCGAGGGCAATGCTTGCGGGACGCCGATACGCTGGACGCCGGTGAACGGCATTCGAGCCATGGGTGGGCAAATCCAGAATCGCTACTTAGCCGCGACATTAACGAAAGCGGGCGTAGAAACGTTTGTCTCGATCTTCATCGGCGGACAAGCGACGCAACTCGACGTGGTTGAGTTGAAGCCTATGGAAGGCGGTTTGGTAACCGTGAATGCCGATGCGCTCGCGGCCGGCATCGATGCGGAAGGACACATAGCCGTCTATGCAATACTGTTCGATACCGGCAAGTCCATGCTAAAGCCGGAATCAAAAGCGGCCATGGCTGAGATCGCGAAACTCCTCAAGAATCGAATCGATTTGAAGCTGTTTGTTGTTGGTCACACAGACAGCACCGGTGGTTTTGAATCAAACATGCGCCTGTCGCGCGACCGCGCCGCGGCTGTCACTCAGTCTTTGGTTTCAGAGCACGGCATTGCGGCGACGCGGTTAACCGCCCAAGGTGTCGGGCCACTCGCTCCGGTAGCGAATAACGGCACCGAAGAAGGACGAGCCAAAAACCGCAGGGTTGAGCTGGTCTCGCAATAATAGACCAGCAGCCTTGCTTGCCGGTTCCGGTGAAGCTGGTTGTCCTCGGCGTTTCGGTTGACGCTCAGCGAGTCAACCTATCTTGACGAGTTCCGGGACGAAACGCGTCATCGCAGGATCGGGCTGAGCAGAGCGCCCTTCGGCGAGAAGTTTTTCAGTCTCTTTCACGAAAGCTTCGACGATATCTTCGCCGGCGACTTTGCGCATCGGCACGCCGTCCTTAAAAATCATGCCGACGCCGCGACCGAAGGTGATTCCCAACTGAGAGTCGTGTGCCTCGCCCGGACCATTCACGGCACAACCCATGATTGAGAGATGCAGCGGCTCTTCAACGTGCGCCAGGCGACGTTCGATCTCCGTCACGATTTCGACGAAGTTATCAACGTCCAAACGTCCGCATGTCGGACAGGCCACCACCGTCACGCCCCGCGTGCGCAGGCCGAGCGACTTCACAATCTCCCAAGCCACCCGCACTTCTTCCTGCGGCTCAGCAGCAAGCGAAACGCGAATGGTGTCGCCAATCCCTTCGTGCAAAAGAATGCCGAGACCGATCGAGGACTTGACGGTCCCGGTGAAGGCCGTACCCGCTTCGGTGACGCCAAGGTGAAATGGATAGTCGACCATTTCTGCCAGCAGGCGATAAGCCGCGACCGTGCGATGTACATCCGAAGCTTTGAGAGAAATTACGATGTCCGTGAAATCAAGTTCTTCGAGAATCCTGATGTGCCGCATGGCCGATTCGACCATGGCTTCCGGCGTGGCAGTGCCGTATTTCTTCAGCAGATCCTTTTCCAGCGAACCACCATTTACACCGATGCGGATCGGCACCTTCTGGGCCTGTGCGGCGCGCACCACTTCGACAATGCGTTCGTGTTTACCGATGTTCCCGGGATTAAGCCGCAACTTGTCGATCCCGGCTTCGAGCGCCAGTAAGGCCAACTTGTAATGAAAGTGAATGTCGGCGACCAGGGGAACGTCCGGAACCCGTTTGCGAATTTCCTTCAAGGCGATGGCCGCGTCGTTATCAGGAACAGCCAGCCGCACGATCTCGCAGCCGGCCTTTACCATCTCTTCGATCTGCTTGACCGTTTCATCAACGTTCGCGGTGTCGGTTTTGGTCATCGATTGAATGACCACCGGCGCGCCGCCGCCGATTTGTACGTGCTTAACTTGAACTGGTCTCGATTTACGCATAAGAACAATTCGTTTGGAGTTCCGAACTCACTTCGCCGTTGTCGGCGCCGGCGACGCGGCCGGCGGACTCTCTCCTCCGCCACGCGAGATAGATACTTGTTTCAAGATGTCATTCGTAATCACGAAGACCATCAACAGAATTACCACGACGAATCCCACCTGCTGAATGCGTTCGCGGATTTTCATCGAGATTGTCAGGCCGCCGATCGCCAACGCTCCTTCGATCAGCAGCAGGAAGATCGCGCCGCCATCCAGGACCGGTATGGGCAAGAGATTGAAAATTCCCAGGTTCAGACTGAGGAATCCGAGCGTCGCGAATACGCCCGCCCAACCGAGCTTTACTGCCGACGTCGAAGCAAGACGATAAATTCCGATTGGGCCTGAGAGTGTGTTACGCACCGAGCGCTTGCCGACGAACAATTGGCCCAGCGCCTTTCCCGTCACCCGGATGTATTCCCAGTTGATGTCAAAGGCTTCGCGGGCCGCTCCGAACAGACCTATTCTTTGAAAAGGAATTTCTTCGTCCGGCTGGAAACCGAGCCGCTCGCGCCCATCGCTCAGGCGTCTCGCCGTGGCCGTGATGTTGACTTGCTGGCCGCTGCGCTGAACGCCCAGGGTAATTGGCTGGCCCTTATGGTCGCGAATAAGTTGCGTGACCTGCTCGGCGCTTTTCACTGGTTCGCCGTTAACCGAAATGATTCGATCTCCCGGCTGCAGGCCGGCTTCAGCGGCAGGTGTGTTCGCCTCAACCGCCCGCACGACGATCGGCAGGTTGCCGTAATCAGGCACAAAGTCAAGAAAGCCGACCGTCTCGCCTTCCTCGGTGTGCGCCGTCGGCTTGATCGTCATGCTAACCCGCTGGCCATTGCGGTCAACTTCGAGAGGCAAAGGCTGGCCCGGTGAAAGCAAAGCATCGTCCCGGATCGTCTGCCACTTCGGATTTTCGTTGCCGTCGAACGAGACGATCCGATCTCCCGGCTGCAGACCGGCAGTCTCAGCCGCGCCACCCGGAATAACTTGTCTGACGATTGGAGGCGGAGTTGCTTGCACGCCGTAAATCAAAGCTCCGGCAAATGGAATCGACAGGGCTGTCAGGATGTTCATGATCGGCCCGGCGAGCGCGACCATAATTCTCTGGTAACGCGGCCGCAGATCGAAACGTTCATTCGCCGGAATGTCCGGCGCGCCCTCGCCTTCGATCGGCGCGTTCGATTCGTCCCCGCCCAGCTTCACGTAGCCGCCGAGCGGAACCAGTGAAATTCGATAATCCGTCTGCCCTTTCTTCCAGCCAAATAGCCGCGGCCCAAAGCCGAACGAGAAAGTCTCGACCCGGATTTTGAGCAATTTTGCGACGATGAAATGGCCGAACTCGTGCAGCGTGACCGCCGCGCCCAGGATGAAGATGAAGGCCAAAACTCCGATAATGCCAGTTTGAAGCAAACTCATGATTAACCTTTCAGAAATCGAGTTTACGTGGCGTGTGGGGTGAGGTCAAACGTGAATTGGTGGAGGCGGTGTCTTACTTTGCGGTTTTTCCTTGCGTCTTCGCGCCTTGGCGTGATTGTCCCACGCAAGACACTGGCTTTTCACGCAAAGACGCAAAGTACGCAAAGTACGCTAAGTCGAAACCAGGACACTGCTTTGGTGTAGGTGAAGCGGGGCGGGCTGGTCAGGCGGCGCTCACGCGTGCGTCGCCGGTCATTTCGCTAATCGCCGCACGCGCCGCCTCGCGCGCACTCCGATCAGCGGCCAGGACTGTTTCCAGACTTGTCGCTTCGTGTTTTTGGTGACCATCCATCACCTGCTCAACCACGAGAGGAATATCGCAAAGAGAGATGCGCTCGTCGATGAAGGCGTGGACAGCCTCTTCGTTGGCGGCATTCATCGCTGCCGGCAAAGTACCGCCGGTTCGCAAGGCGCGATACGCGAGCGAGATGCACGGGAAGCGCTCGAGATCCGGCGCTTCAAAATGGAGCGACGAAAGCTTGGCCAGATCAAGCGGCGCCAGATCGGCTGGACACCGCTCCGGATAAGTCAGCGCGTACTGAATCGCGTGGCGCATATCGGTAACGCCCATTTGGGCCAGCACTGAGCCGTCAACCAGTTCGATCATTGAATGGACCACCGACTCTGGGTGAACGACGATGTCGATCTGATCCGCGCTGAAACCAAACAGCCAATGGGCTTCGATTACCTCGAGCCCTTTGTTCATCAGAGTGGCGGAGTCGATCGTGATCTTCGCGCCCATGTTCCAGGTCGGATGTTTCATGGCTTCGGCGACGGTCGCCCGAGCGATCGCCGCCTTATCTTTTGTGCGAAACGGGCCACCCGACGCGGTAAGAATTATGCGACGGACTTCGGAGTGCTTTTCGCCCCGCAGGCATTGATGCAGCGCGTTATGCTCTGAATCGACCGGCAACAGTTCGGCCCCGGACTTCTCTGCCGCGCGCGTCATCAGCTCGCCGGCCATTACCAGAGTTTCCTTGTTAGCCAGCGCCACGCGCTTGCCCGCTTCCAACGCGCGCAGGGTCGGCACAAACCCGATCGCACCTACGGTCGCAGAGACGACGCAGTCGGCTTGCGAGTGCGTGGCGACCTCAACCAGGCCGGGCTCGCCTATGCGAATTCGCGGGGGGTTTACGCCGCGCTTCACTAACTCAAGCCTTCAAGCCTTCCCCGGCTTCTTCGCTTTCGACCGAAACCAATTCCGGCTGATGCCGCGCAATTTGATCTGCGAGCCTCGCAACGTTTCGTCCCGCCGCCAGAGCTACGATCTGAAAACGCTCCGCTCCCAGGGCTTCAATCACGCGCAACGAATTGCATCCGATCGAGCCGGTTGAACCCAGAATTGATATCCCGCGAGGTGACATTAGTTTGCCTAGGGCGATGGTGAAGCGGCAGGTTCGTAGGGTTGCATTAACTCAATTGTTTGACCGTTGCGCACATACGAGGCATCCGTGACGCGCCAGCCACGGTTGCTGCGATATGACAGGGAAACCGTCGCATTCACAGTTTCGCGCTCAGCGTAAACTTTGAAGTTCAAACTTGCTTCGCCGCTGCTGCTCTGGCGGTTAATCTGCCCCGTGACAATTGATCCAAAGTCCTTCACTTCACCAATGTCCTGCTTCAACTTCTCGTTATTGCGAAGGTAGGTCCGGGCCGTCTCGGCCGCTTCGCTCGAACCGATGGTGTGAAATACAAACCAGACAATGCCTCCGACAAACACCGCGACAATCAGCACCAGCACGGCGACGATGCCGGCAATTAGCAGGATAATTTTCTTTGTGCTCATTTATGTCCGAAGTAGGCCCAGGCAAAATAGTAGATTAGCGGCGCATTGAACAGCAAGCTGTCGATCCGATCGAGTATGCCACCGTGCCCCGGAAGAATCTGCGCCGTATCTTTCGCGCCGGCGCTCCGTTTCAAGGCGCTCTCAGTCAAATCGCCGAGCACTCCTGCGACATTCATCACCGCGGCCAGTGGCAGGGCAAACCTCAGCGGCAGGTTCAGGAAAAACCAATAGTGGGCCGCCGCCGCGAGCAATAAACTTGCCAGCATTCCGGCGATCGCACCCTCCCAGGTCTTACCCGGGCTGACCGACGGCGCCAGCTTGTGACGTCCAAACATCCTGCCGCCGTAGTACGCAGCGGAATCGGATCCCATCAGGACCAGAAAGAAAAATGCGAGCAGATGCCGCGACAAGCTTGGTTCAAACCCGACCCGCACTGCAATCAGATGGCCGCCAAGCAACGCAATGTACATGACGCTGAGGACCGTTACCCCAACCGACGGGATCATGCGCTCAAACGGCGCGCCGCGCAGCATCGCCGCGGTTAACGATCCGGCAGTCAACAACAACAGAACCAGTTGGATCATCAGCAGATCGGGTAACTCGCGGGGCTGGGTGAAGTAAAAGATCGTCAGCAGCGCGACCGCCCCAAAGAGTCCGGCGGCGAAATCGGCACGCAACTGCTGTTTGTGAGCGAGTATCCAAAATTCGACCAACGCAGCAATGATTGCCGCGCTCGCGAGAATCACAAACAGCAGCGCCAGTTTGGAAATCAGGATTGCGGCGATCAGGATCGGCAGCAGCACAACTGCGGTCACAATGCGCGCAACCGCAGGTGGTAATCCACCGAGAAACGGCTTGGGCTGTGGTGTTTGCTTTTTCAAAGGGTCGGAGCGAGATACCTCAGTTCGCGGTTGGCCGGCAGCTCGCTGGTTTTCAGCCGCCAGCCGCGGCTCGCGGTTCGGTTATTAGCTTCAATCCGCCAAAACGGCGACTGCGCTGTTGATAATCGACGATGGCCTGTAGCAGGTGAACTCGCCGAAAGTCAGGCCACAACGTGTCGGTGACGTAAATCTCAGCGTAGGCAATTTGCCACAAGAGAAAATTCGAAATGCGCAGTTCGCCGCTGGTTCGTACTAATAAATCGAGTTCCGGTAAATTTCGTGTGTAGAGTTCAGCGGCAATTAATTCCTCATCAAGCTCATCAGATGATCGGCCATTTGCCTGAAGCTTTTGCATCGCGGCCCGGCACGCATCAACAATCTCAGCTCGCCCACCATAGTTCAGCGCCACGCTCAAAATCATGCCTGTGTTCGACGCGGTGCGTTCCGAAGCTTTGGCAATCTCGGCGCGCACTCCCGGCGAGAGTTTTTCGATTCGCCCAATCGTTTGAAAGCGAATGTTCTGTCGATCAATCTCGTCCAGTTCCAGGCGCAGATATTTCCGCAGCATGCGCATCAGCGCGTCAACTTCGTAGCGCGGTCGCTTCCAGTTCTCAGTTGAAAAGGCATAGAGGGTGAGCGCGCCCAGTCCCAGGCGAGCGCCGGTATCGACTGAGGCGCGAACTGCTTCGACGCCCGCGCGATGTCCGGCAATGCGCGGTTGGCCCCTCTGCGCCGCCCATCGGCCGTTGCCATCCATGATGATCGCGACGTGCCGTGGCAGCCGATTCCAATCAATCGCCGCCAACAATTTATGGTCTGCCGCACCCGGCTGGACGACACTGTCAAAGTCTTTAAGCATGAATTGGCGCGAAAGTCAGACGCATCTTAATCGGCGGGAATAGGCTAGCGCAAACCCTTGGTTTGGAGTTTCGTCGTAAAACCGTAGTTGCGCAGTTAGGAGTTTAAGCGTGGGCTTTGCCCAAAAAGTCTTTCCGAGCGAAATTTGGGCTGGTCTTTGTTTTCGCCGCGTAGTGGCATGCTGAACTTAGGCCGGTCTTTTTTAGGGCATTAATATACTTGGCTCATCCAATCCAATGGCTCTGCCACGCCGATGCGCGGCAAGTCTTCGACTTGCCGTTAGGCGTCCATAGATATGACGGTCTGCGACCGTGGCGGGTCGGAGACCGCGACGAGAAAAGGGGGTTGCTGCCGGCAAGTCAAAGACTTGCCGCGCATCGGCGTGGCAGAGCCATTTGGAAAGGTTAGATTGCTCCTCGGGCCAAGCGTTCCTACCATGCCTGCTCGATCAGTCAAGGTTCATCAACTTGTGGGGGCAAAACTTAAGTGCAACGCTCAAAAACGCTAGCGATCATACACCACGCGCAACAGTGTCAAGCCATGTGCCGGCGCCGTAGCTCCGGCCAGCGACCGATTGCCTTCGCTCAGGGCAACTGCGACGGTCGCGCGATCAATTTCACGACGGCCGACAGCCAGCAGCGTTCCCACGATTGAGCGAACCATGTAGCGCAGAAAACCATTCGCGGAAATAGTGAACTCGATAAGATGACAATGGCCCCGGCCGTCCCATCCGCCCGTGATGTCCAGTTCCGTGACTGTGCGGACGCGCGAACCAGCGTCGGATTGCGCCGCCGAGAACGCTGTCCAATCATGCTCTCCCAGGAAGGTGGCCGCGCACGCGCGCATCTGCCGCAGGTCGAGTGCGCGGGACTCCGGCAGCGCATAGCGGACCCAGAAAGGCGACATGACGCCCTGAACTACGCGATAACAATACGTCTTGCCGATCGCTGAGTAGCGCGCGTGAAAATCGTCGGGAACCACATCAACGAACAGGACTCGCAAATCCGCTTCCAGGTTTCCATTGATGGCGTTGCGCAGTTTATGCGGCGAGATGTTTCGTTCGAGTTGAACACTCGCAACCTGGCCTTCCGCATGTACGCCGGCATCCGTGCGGCCCGATCCATGAACTGTGACGTCACGACCGTCCAGCAGAGACAGCACGCGCGTTAACTCACCTTGGACGGTGCGCTGCTCGCCCTGAATTTGCCAGCCATGAAAATCTGTCCCGTCGTATTGAAGCAGAAGGCGATAGTTCACTTGTTTGAAAAAGTTCGGCTTCACCGCCGGAGGTGCGATAAGGCTTCGCCTTACCAGTAGTCAATATTTCTTTGATGCCATGAGCTCAAGGTCTGATGGTGGCGCGGCTACCCGGTTTGATCACGGGCTCTCCTCGCTTACACGCTTCACATTCAGCGGGCGCAATTGCGGGCACGTAAAGTGTGGCGAGCGACGCACGCGGCACCCCTACGTCTGCGGCTCCCCCGGAGCGATCAATGATGGAAGCGGCAGCCACCACGTCGCCGCCGGCAGCTTTGAGCGCCTCGATTGTGTCGCGCGTTGAGCCCCCAGTGGTAATCACGTCCTCGACTACCAGTATGCGATCACCGCCCTTGACGTTGAATCCGCGACGCAAGCTCATGACGCCGTCCTGGCGCTCTGTCCAGATAAAGCGCGCGCCCAGTTGCCGCGCAACTTCATAGCCGATCACGATCCCTCCGATGGCCGGCGAGGCTACAGTTTCAACCCGTCGGTCCTTGAATTGTTCTGCGATCGCGGCGCCGAACTCGATTGCGTCGCGGGTTGCTTGCAGGGCGATGGCGCACTGTAAGTACACCGAGCTATGCAGGCCGCTCGACAAGGCAAAGTGTCCTTCGAGCAGCGCTCCCGTGTCTCTGAATCTCTGGATTACTTCATCATTGCGCATTGAATTTGCTGTCCCGACCATCGTCCCCGCTTCTGAAACATTCATTCAGCGTTTACAATCACTTTCATGGAACGTCCGCTCAACCTGATTTCTGACTCAACACTGGTCCAGGAGGTTTTCGATCTCGCGCGCCAAGCCGGTGGCCGCGCGGGCTTCATTCAAATTGCCGAGTCGGTTCTTCGTCTTAACAACAGCACCGTAGATCTGGCGGCGGCGTTGGTTCAAGATCTGATTGAAAACGATCCGCGCTTTCAGGTCCAGGGAAACGAGTTGGTGATCCTGGACGACAATGCCGAGGGCCGTTTACTGAGCGAGACAGACTTCGTGGTGGTGGATGTCGAAGCAATCGGCAGCCGGGCGACGCCTACTCGCGTAATTGAAATTGGCGCCTGTCGCGTACGCGGCGGAGAGATCATTGCTGAATACGAAACCCTCCTCAACCCCGGCTTGCCGCTGCCGCGTTTTATTGCCGAGCTGACCGGGATCAAATCCGACATGTTGATTGGCGCGCCGCAGTTTGCCGACATAGCCGAACCATGGCTGGGATTCATAGGCGACTCAGTTCTGGTAGCCCACAACTCGAATTTCGATTTCACGTTACTGAACCAGGAAGTCAATCGCGTCTATCCCGGCTGCCGCATGCGCAATCCGGAAATCTGCACTGTACAGCTCGCGCGCCGAGTGTTTCCCAATCTCGAAAATCATCGCCTGGACGCTTTGGCCGACCACTGCGGATTTGAAATCGCCCAGCGACATCGGGCTGCCGGGGATGCGCGCGCGACTGCTCGAGTCCTGTTGCGTCTGCTTGATGAACTCGAAATTCACGGCGCGCGGACACTCGCTGAGGCGCGCAACTTTCGTATTCCTAAACACTCCGGCCAGAGGGAATTTGAATTAGCTTTCCACCCCTGAAACCGGCTCCGCCGGGCCGGCCCGCCGCATCAGATTTTTTGCCACGAAGAAAACGACGATCAGCACGGCCACGCCAATCCCGATCACTGGATAATAGTGCGCGAGTATTTCCTTCGCGTGTTCTCCGTAACGCGCCGCCAGGTAACCCTCGAGCAAATATCGAAACGTGCGGCCGACAGCGATCGCGAGGGTAAACCGTAACAGGTTCAGTCTGAAGACCCCGGCGGAGACGACGAAGAGCTTGAACGGAAACGGTGGTGGCAGGACGGAAGCAACCAGCACCGACAGGACGTCATACCGATCGATTAAGTCCTTGACGCGTTTCTGCTTCCGCTCTGAAAAGCGATTTAGAGCTCGGTGTCCGGCGCGCATGGAAATTCGATAAAGCCCGACGCAGCCGGCAGTAGAGCCGATGGTCGCGGCCGCCACATAAATCAGCATCCAGGATGGGCGCGACGCCGTCAGCAGCAGCAACATGGCATCCACGCCGCCGGGAATCGGCACCAGGACCGAATCAAGAAACGCAATCGCGAGCAATCCGAACGGCCCAAACGAAAGCAGCCAATGAGAGAATGTGCCCAGGCCGCCGGTGATTTTATGAATCAGAGTTTTCAATCGAGTAGTCCAAACTTCCTTCCGTTATTTTTCCGCTGACTTAACTGCCGCCCTTCCCCTTTTGGACAGCAGATAGACGATCAAGCCGAGAATGCATAAGCCTCCCGCGATCGTTACGATCATCAACCCGTTGTCGAGCAGAAATCGCAGGACACGTTCGCCGTAAAAAACCGCCAGCAAACCTTCGGTGTAATACCTGAGCGATCGCGCAATCAGAATCGTCAACACGAAACGGCGTCGCGGAAACTGCAAAGCGCCGGCCGTGGCAACGAAAATCTTGAACGGCAGCGGCGGCGGCAGCAGCGCAGGTACCGCCAGCGCCAGGATGCCAAACCGAGCATAGGCCTGCTCAACCCGGTGCACGCGCTCAATCTTGAATCGACGGTGCAGAACCGCCAGACCACCCCGCCGCATAATTGTGTAAAGCAACGTGCAGCCGATAACTGAGCCGATCGCCGGAAACAGAGGAAACAGCCACGCGGTCTCCGGACGCTTGTAGCAGCGCACCACGACCAGATAGTCATTTATTTCCGGCAGCGACAGGAGCGAGGAATCAAGCGCGCCGATCAGAATCATCGCCGGCCCCGCGACGTATACGGGCACATGAATGACGAAATGACCGAGTCGTTTCGTCAGCGCTTGCAGCCAATCAAACATGAACGCAGTGACGAGTGAACGTGACAAGTTACAAGCTAGACGCACAGTGATTCTAGCTTGTCACCTGTCACTAGTCACTTGTCGCTGTCTTATTTCGCCGGAGTAAATATGGAAGGAGTATCGTAGGTCACGCCAACTGTGACGCCCGATCGCGGGCTGTTCGTAGTCAGGCCTTTGATGCCGGCAACGTCGAATCGAAGTCCCGACGCGCGAACCTGCATCCCCAGGCGGGCCTCACTGCGCGATTCCGTACCCAGCGGGGCGTTACCGGATCGTGTATTGGCACGCCCATTCACTTCACCCACCAGGCTGAATGTTTTGTTGAGGCGCACAATTCCGGCAAACCCATAAGTGAACACATCGTTCTGCGTGAAGGTGGCTGTGGGCGCGCTGAGGATGCCAATGCCCAGATTGCCAAAGGTGTTGACCCGTGCGTTACGTCCAAATTTTTTCCCGAACAGGATTTGGCCATAGGCATTCGTTTGGTTTATGCCAATGCCTTTGGCTTCGTTCGAATTAGGTAGTTCCACACCGAAGCGAAATCCGAGTGAAGGCCAGTGCGCCGTCTCGTTGCGCAGCTTTATCTTGGTCCACAGCGTAAAGTCACCCGTGTCATTGGTCGAGTTTGCTCCGGGCGCCACGTTCAAGGGGATAGCGCTTGGTCCGTGCGTGTTGATACTCAAGACATTCTGGGCCACGCCTTCAACCTGGACTTCGACGTTCGGCGCCAAGCCAATCGTAATTCCGATCACGCCGGCCCTGGTCAGATCTCCGGTCAGACCTGAGACGGGAAAGCGCGCCCTCTGGACGAAATCAACACCCGCTTCAATGCGGAGCGAACCCGGCGGAATGATGTCCACATCTTCCGTGAGCAGCGGCCGCTGCTGGGCAGACGCAATCGTCGCGAGCCCAATCAGGGCCAACACGGTAAGCGTGATTTTCGGAATTAGTCTTTTGAGATTAGCCACGTAACTTTTTGTTCAATCGCGGTAAATGGTCGAGCGAATTGTAATGTGCCGGCGCACGGCGCGTCAATGCACATAATCAATCGTCGTAGTGTCCTACTTTGCGGTTTTCTTTGCGACTTGGCGTGAACAGAGAGCAAGTATTTCACGCGAAGGCGCGAAGCCGCAAAGTTTCGCAAAGCGAATTAGGACACTACTATTCAATGTTTGCGCGCGTCCACTTCCCTGAGCAAAGCGCCCCCGCGCTTGTGATACCATTCCCGGCCACCGAGGCAAAGGTCACCGATATGAAACATCTCAGAATTGTATTAAGCGCTGCCGTTTTGTTTGCCGGCTCGATATTCCTGATTCAAACCCCCGCCGCACAACAGCCAGGCAATCAAATTTCGATCTCAGGTCTGCGCGCCCGTGTAATCGTGCGTCGCGATGACCGTGGCATTCCTTACATTGAAGCGGCGAACGACGAAGACCTGTACTTCGCGCAGGGATATGTAACCGCCAGCGATCGCTTGTGGCAGATGGATCTCATGCGCCGCAATGTGCGTGGCGAACTCGCCGAGATTTTCGGACAAAATGCGTTGGCAGAGGATAAGCGGCATCGCACGCTCGGTCTGGGCAGAGTCGTTGACGAAACTGCCAGGAACTTACCGCCAAATCTAAAGCTGGCGATGGATGCGTACGCGAAAGGCGTCAATGCCTTCATCGATTCGCTCGACGACAAAACTACGCCACCGGAGTTTCGCATTCTGCAATACAAACCGCGCCATTGGACGCCGGCCGATTCGCTCGCCGTCGGCAAGTTACTCGCCGAATATCTTTCCACCAGCTGGCAGCTGGACATCATGCGCAAATCGCTTGCCGGGCTGCCAAAAGAGAAACGAGATGCCCTGCTCCCGGAACGCTCGCCGCTCGACGTGCTGGTTGTAGGAACGGATCGAGAGCCTAAGCGGAGCGCGGGCATCTTGCCCGCCATCGCTTCGCCAAAATGGCCGGACAAAGCGGTTCCTTCTGAACTCTCTTCGATGTTTGACAACCAGCAGAGAGCGTCCGAGGTTCTTGGTCTGACTCAGCTTGATCTCGAAACACTTCAAGCGAGCAATAACTGGGTCGTCTCAGGTAAACACACCGTTACGGGAAAGCCCCTGCTGGCAAATGATCCGCACATTCCCGCGTCTGCGCCGGGCATCTGGTATCAGACCGAACTGACCGCGCCGGGTATGCACGTTGCCGGCGTGACCTTTCCGGGAGCGCCGGGCATTGTCATTGGCCATAACGAACGCATCGCCTGGGGAGCCACGAATCTTGGTCCCGACGTCCAGGATGTTTACCTGGAGAAGTTCGACAAAGAGAATCCCAATCGCTATCAGACTCCAGCCGGCTGGCGCGAAGCCGAAGTCCGGCACGAACAGATCAAGGTCCGCAAGAACGTTATCGATCCGACGAGTGTCGAAACTCAGACTTTCGACGTGACTGTTACCCGTCACGGCCCGATCGTTTTGGAGAAGGATGGCAATCGCTACGCGCTGCAATGGACTGCTCTTGATTCGGTAACGCTTGAATCCGCCGGGCTGTTCGATGCTAATCGTGCCCGAAATTGGAAGGAGTTCACCAACGCGCTCAGTCACTACAGCGGGCCGGCGCAGAACTTTGTTTACGCGGATGTCGACGGTCATATCGGATATTACGGAGCGGGCCGGATTCCCATCCGCAAGAGTGGTGACGGCAGCGTGCCGTATGACGGCGCCACCGATGCCGGCAATTGGACTGGGTTCCTTCCCTTCCCGAAGCTGCCGCACAGTTTCGATCCGCCCGCTGGAATTATTGTGACCGCGAACCAACGAGTGGTGGGTCACAGTTATCCCTACTTCCTCAGTCATAGCTGGGCACAACCGTATCGAGCTCGGCGCATTTACGACCTGCTGTCTGCTAAACCTAAGCTCTCAAGTGATGACTTTCGTCGTATTCAGGGAGACGTGTATTCAATCGGCAATGTAGCGTTCGCGCGCGCCGCTGCAAAGACTTTGAAGACAGCGACCGGGGCCAGCGCCCCTGACGATAAACTAAGCCAGCTGATTTCCGACTTCGAATCGTGGGACGGCATGATGTCTGCCGACTCACGCGTGGCGCCGGTGGTTAGTCAGACGCGCGCCGCATTTCGACAACGCATCTTGAACGGCGCGCTCGGGCCGGATCTGGCAAAGACTTACGCTTGGGGACAAGCCGACGTTTTGATGGACCGCATCATCACGGAACAGCCGCGGGATTGGCTGCCCAAAGAGTTTTCATCTTACGCAGACCTGCTGCGCGCATCCTACGACGATGCGCGGCAAACGTTGACCAAGTCACTCGGTGCCGACGAATCAAAGTGGACCTGGGGCGGTATGGTCAAAGCCAGATTCACTCATCCACTCGCGCAGGCGCCACTGATTGGATTGCAGTTCACGATTCCGCCATTTCCGCAAAACGGCACGGGCGGGTCTGGCGCAACCGTCAATGTGGGCTCGGCCGTGTCTATGAGACTGATTGCGGATCCGAGTGACTGGGACAAAACCCAAAACGGAATTCCGCTTGGCGAATCCGGTTTGCCCAACAGCCCGCACTGGAAGGACCAGTTGGAGGACTGGCGGAAGGTCACTCCGCGGGCGCTGCCGTTCAGCAAGAGCGCGGTTGAGAGTGCCACGAAAGATACCGTCGTCCTCTCGCCGCGGCAGTGAACGCTCAAGAGGGTTGGGCTGTTTGCTAACGGTGAGAACTAATGCCAGTGGAAAGCAAAGAAACTTTCCGCACCTTCATTGCGATTGAAGTGCCGGCTCACATCCGACGCGCGATCAAGGTTCACATCGATCAACTTCGCTCAGTGTTTCCTGAGATGCGGGCCAGCTGGAGTCGCGAAGACAATCTCCACCTCACTCTAAAGTTTCTCGGGGACGTTCCTGTTAAGCGCATTACATCGCTTTCCGAAGCCTTAGCCGGCGCCGCGCTAACGATCCAGCCATTCGAGTTGAAAGTCAGTGACTGCGGCATGTTCCCGCCTCACGGCAAGCCAAAGGTTTTGTGGATCGGGTGTGCGGATGCGCCGTCCTCCTCTCCTTCAACTGAAGCTCGCGATGTTGGTATTTCGTCCGCATCCGCGGAATTCTCGAGCTCCGTCGCCCGACCATTTTCATCACCTCCGATTCTCTCCTTATACCAGGCAATCGAGGACGCATGCGCCGCCGCCGGCTTCGCACGCGAGGCTCGCACGTATCACCCGCATCTGACGATCGCGCGGCTGCGAGAAGCTAAAGGCGCTCGCGCCCTCGCCGAACATCACACGCGGATTGGCTTTGCACCGCAGACCTTCCTTGTCTCCGACGTAGTTCTCTTCCGGAGTAAGTTGAGCTCGAAGGGCTCAGAACACACGGCGTTGTCGCGGCACGGGCTTGGCAACCGTGGTGAGTAACTCATGGGACAAAACAAAAACGGCTGCCGGTGCAGCCGTTCTTTTTCAGGAAATGGTCGGGGCGAGAGGATTCGAACCTCCGACCTCACGGTCCCGAACCGTGCGCTCTACCAGGCTGAGCCACGCCCCGAATGTCGAAAGGATTCTAGCACAGGCCTGCGCATAAGACAGCGAGCGGTGGAGCCGTAGACCGGCGATGAGGCGATCGCCGATGCCGATGTGAAATCATCGCAGACCTGAGGGGGTATGTGGCCTTTGTCCCTGATTCCAAAAATCAGGCAACCGAATGCTGGGTCGCACTCTTCTTCAGTCGTGCCTCAACAGCGTGCCAGTCAATGTTCGAGAAGAAGGCTTCTATGTACTTCGGACGCTCTGCCGGTTTGTAGTCGAGCAGGAAGGCGTGCTCCCACACGTCCATCACGAGCACTGGATTGAAGCCCGCCACGTTGCCCGTCTCGTGGAGCGTGATCCAATGATTGGAGAGTCGAGCATTAGCTGGATTCTGGAAGCAGATGGCCCAACCAACGCCCCGCATCTTGCCGACGCCTACAAAATCCGCCTTCCAAATATCGTAGCTGCCGAAGCTCGCTTCCGCTGCTCGATGGAAACCAGTGTTTGGCTCAGGGTCGCCCGCGCCACGGCGTTTCATGTTGCCGAAGTAGTATTCGTGCAGCACCATACCGTTGTACTCGAAACCAAGGCGGCGGGTCAGTTCCGAATACTCAGCGAACTCATCGTGATCGACTTTGCCGTCTTTTACAAACTCCGCGATCTTTTCATTCAACTTGTTCGTTTCTTTGACGTAACCTTCATAGAGCTTGAAGTGCATCTCCAGCGTCTTGTCTGAGATGCCCTGTAAGCCACTAAGGTTAAATTGCTTTGGTTGATATGAATTCGCACTGATCATTTTCATCGCTCCTCTTAATTTGACGGTAGTCTCTGCCGGTGAGCGGCGCTTTCACTCTCCATTGCGATTCTTGTGATCCTCTCGATCCTTCCGATCCAAGTCATGACCTGTGACTTGGGACATTTCGTCGCTGTTTCCGCTGTCTTAATGCCAGAGGGCAAAAAAGCGGCGACCCCGGTCGCCGCATTCCAATTTTTCCTTTTTCCAACCGGTTACTTCGCGATCGCTTTGCCAATCTTCTCCACTGCTTCTCCGACTTTGCGCTTCGACTTTCCGAACCCCTCTCGAATCTGACCGCGAGTGCGTTCCGCGTCGCCTTCATTTTTCATTTTCCGATCACCCAGAGAGCGACCGATTTTTCCTTTCACCAGTCCCTTTGCCTGGTGGAACTTCCCCTTTACTTCGTCCTTGTTCGGCAATCCCATAAAAACCTCCTCTAGAATAGCAATAGGACTCAACGTCCCGTTGCGGCCTTTCAACTAACTCTTCCGACGTCTAAGCGAGGGTGAAATCCACTTGGTTGCAGCAGCTGCTTCTTAAATCACTCCAAGCATCCAGATAATCAACACGATTACGAGAAGTACCGCAATACCTCCGCTCGGTCCGTATCCCCAGCTTCTGCTGTGCGACCATCTGGGCACCACGCCCAGGAGCAACAGAACCAGAATTATCACTAGTATCAAACCCATGACCAATCCCTCCGTTTGTTAGTGCGCGCCAAATTCGAAATACGTTGTGTGCGTAACCTTAACGTGTTTGTGCTACGAGAGTGGACTAATCGAATAGAGAAGTCTGTGCGCTAGACCACATATATGGGCTCGTCTCTTTGAGCTAATCAGGCTGTGTGTGGTGGTTCTTGAAAGCCCCTTCTCGCATCGTTTAAAATTGGATTCTTCTCAGCGAATCGGTCCTGTTCAAAGCAGCATGGAGATTTACTCATGTCTGTAATCGCAATATCTAATGAGCCCAGTGAAAACCGCTTGCTTGCCTCGCTTCCGGGTGACGACTATGAACGACTTCATCCACGCCTGGAGCAAGTCTCGTGAGAGCATTACGGATTAAGAACGTGATCATCTGGCTGGCTAGCACGCCCGAGGCAGCGATGTAGGCGATTGGCAACCAGCTGAGAGTGGATAATCGGGCCCACCACTCTTCAATGCCGATGCTTACTATGTTCTGGGACCTGCTAAAAAATCATGATCGCGTAACGGCTCAGGCATATTCAGACTGAGTTCTGCTTGCATGAGGCACAGCAGGGACGCGAACAGACGAGAGCGGACCCTTGAGTCGATTGCAGGATGATCACCAGCGCCGTAGAGACACGTGGTCGAGTTTAATGAATTGACAAACTACTGACAGGACGAAAGAGGCCATCATAAAAGCAAATCGCCTCCGCTTAGAGTAATGGTTCGCCCTTTACGCGGTCGTCCCTATCGCCCACGGCGGTAGAAGTAGCCGCCGCCGCCGCCGAAGAGTAGAAGTAACACGACGATAATGATTATTAATGTAGTGGTGCTCATGGTGGCTACAACTTATCACTGTTCCGCACGGCCGTCTATGCGGTTTAGACAACCAGCCGTTCCGCCAAAGTTCGTGGCGGCTGAAGTGCGGCCAGCATGGAGAGAAATAGGCCCAGCGAGAGTTCGAGGAAATTCCTGGTATAGATGCAAGTGCGAAATGAAGATTGGGGCTTGTGAACAATCAACGGTATTGCCGGTTAAACGGCGGAAGATGTAATCGGACTGTTCTTGCGGCATACCCCACTGATGCTAGAGAAAACACAACAATATCGGCTCCCACTGACTCGAGCGGCTGTTGACAATATGACGGCCGTCTTCACAAATTCATAAACTGAACTCCTCTCTGTGAGAGGGCAACCAACCAGCGGCGAGATTCTCAACCTCGCCGCCCTTGTTTTATTTCGCGCTCTTCACGAGGTTCCTATGCCTAAAGAAGCTAGAGGGTTTAGATTTCTTCTGAGTTAGAAACGAAGGAGCCGACAGTTTTGTACCTCGGTTGTTCCTGACTGAGTGAAACACACTGACCAACTACGTAAGTGCGGGGCTTATTTTCGGCTGTGGTGCCGAAAGTCGGCATCGACCAATCGGGAATAATAGTTCATAGACACCGGCAGGTGCCTAAGGTAGAATTGAGATGGTATAACTTATTGACAATAAAGGGCTTTGGTGCCGAAGGGGGGCATCTGAATACTTCTGTAAGGTATTCAACGAAATAGACTTATCAATTGGCCACATTTCTCGAGTCACAACGGAGTCACATAAATACTAATACTTTGCACACGGAACTGCGGATGAGCAGGCCGGCGGGTCAGTCCGGTTTTGGTGTGAGTGGATTCGAACGATCGAACTCACGCACCCCAATACAAGCGTGACACTGAAACGTAAGTAATTGATTTTGAATCGAGTTGCAGCCACGGTCAAAATCAAACGATTTCACATCTTTTCACATTGGCTGCCATCCCGTTACCGTGGCTTTCTATTTGTTCCTGCCACAATCCTGCCACAAGACAACGAATGCGTTGTAAGTCTCACTGAAAAAGACGCAACGGATTTTAAGTCCGTTCGATAGGCACTCATGTCATTCTACTACGGTTTACCAAGTCGTATTTACCGACGTTTCAGCCGTCAAAGCACGCTACGTCTCGCTTGGTATCAGCACGTAACCCCCTCATCTTCCCCTCATCCTAAAAATCAATATGCACAATGCATCGCATCGGCTACGCGTTAACTAACTCCTGAACATTCGCGGAACAGTCATTCTCAAGTCCTATTCAAAGGTGGTTATTCTCAAGAACAAATAAACGGGTATTCGCTGTTGTCAATAATTGGCTTAATGCCAAAGAAATCATTCAAGACCGATTCGGCTGTGCAATAAGCACCTTCGACCCAGGCCTGATCGTTGGAATAGGTTTCACCAACGATGAATATGTTGGCGTCAGCGCCTTCAATCAGCTGTGATGGCTTGCGAATCTTCTGTTGTACATCACAGATATTGTAATGCGCGGCATAGGCGTGATATCCCGCATTGAAGGGCGGCAGCGACCAATCCATGTATCTGGCTTCCAACGGCTCAGGCACTAAGCTGTAGTCAGACTGTGGGCCGAAGTGCAGCGCCGCCAGTTGTTGGCGCAGCATCTTCACCATCACGGGGGGAACTCTGCGCGGGCCTTTCAAGGGCTGGGTATTTTCTGAAATCGGGATCTTGCGCTCCGCGTTGGGCCCTAACTCTAATTCCTGCCAGAAACTCGTGAACTGTTCGTCGTCGTAGCTGGCGAGAAGTCCGTAGACCGGCGTTCCATTTTGATCCATCGCATTGTTCCCGAAGTAAACCACCTGGCGAATCGGGGTGTCAGTGACGCTTGGCCCAACCGTGTTGCGTTCTGCGGCGGCGACCAATTGCTCTTCCTGCTTGACTGTCAGTCGTGCCTGGATGAGGTGCTCTACGGCGCCGATAAAATCTGCACTTGAAGTGAACGGGTTTTCGATGATGTCTTCATCTCCCCCGAGAGCTTTGATATATGTTTTGGGAAACCCTTCTCTGGTTAATTCATCGAGCACGTCCTGCGTCACTTCGTAACTCGTCAGTTGCGGCGGGTAATTAGTCGCAGCGTCCAGCCACCACTCGGTATCGAAAAACATTCCTACCTTGTAGGAAGGTTGCATGATCGCGGACTCCAGGTACAACTGCACTTTGCGGTGATTCAGCACGTCGAGCCCTTTGTGGTTTTCATAACGCGTAGCCTGAGCCACCAGGTCGATCGCATAGCGCGGCATCGCCAGCCAGGCCGCATCTGTAGTTGCGGAGCCGGATTTTTGGTTGGGGTTCTCGCGGGTTGCTATCGAGTAATGAATCGTATCCGCAATCTTCAAAATCGAATGCAGGCGAGTGTTGGGATGATATTCAAAACGTACGCCTTTCTTTTTCGCCAGCTTCACAATGGCCTCAAACAAGGCGTTGAACATGCTCGAATAACCGGTCGTGAGCGTTTTGTATTTCGTGCCAGGCGTGAATTCGTTATTGGCTTGAATCGCATCCGCAGAATTCCAGTTGATGATGTTCGAAGTGTAACCATTTCCGTCGGCCGTATAACTGAAGCCTTCCGATCCCAACTGATCGTACATCAGGTTCCAGTAGCCGATGTCTTTGAACAGTTCGCCTTTGCGGTAGACGGACGACTCGGGCAAATCCACCGCAATGCGGCCGTTCTGATAGAAGTCACACCATTCCTTGCGCGTCTGGGGCAAGTTCGTTTCCGTCCCGGCCAAACTTTCGATGATGTTGAAACCTGTGTCGGGTGAAACATCAGCGCCAAAATGATCGACGTAGTAGGGAGCGGGATTGCTGGAAGTTATCTGATTCAAATACATGTTCTTGGTGCGTAAATAAAACAGCGGATTAGTCGACTCGTTGAAAGGTACTGAGTATTTGTCGAGGCCCATCTGTTCAATCACGGTAGTTACCAGACGATGCCCTGGAGCTTTGCCGTCATTCGGATCCAGGAATTGCTTTGAAGGCTGGGTGTCCCAGGCCAAATAACGCATGCCTCCCAGTTCGAGATATGACTGCGCCTTGTCGTCCTCATAATGCCAGGTACAGACGCGAGCGCCGGCGGCCCGAGTTCCCTGATTCTCTTTTGTGAAGTCGTACTGGCCCCAATCGTACAACTCGAGCGTGTCGCCCTTTGACAATTGTTTGGCCGCGTCCTTTTTGGTTTTGAGTTCACCCTCCAGCAGACGCCATGCGGTATAGAGTCCGGCTGCGCCTGCTCCGAATATTGAATATGTCTTGGTTTTCATGACTTCGATTCCTTTGACCTTTTCCGTGTGAAGTATTGAAGTTAGTTTTCCGCGAGCGGCTTGAAGTAAGTATCGCCGAACTTAAAGTGTGAAATATCAACCGGAGTTTTTCCGTCAAGGGTTAAGTCTGCCAGGATTTTTCCCAGGAAGGGAACGAACTTTCCGGCCCAGCCCGTGACGTAAATCACGATATTCTTGTGGTTGGGAACATACGAGGGAGCAAAATCTATGATCAATTCTTTGTTAGCGATTTTGCTCAGGGCTACGAGACATGTTGACGTGAAGTGAGGCGTCGGATCCAGACCTGTCATATGACTCTTTACCCATTGTGAGGTGTATGCCAACTCCTTCGGATTAGGGACCAGAGTTCGCTGACTTGGCGAGGTCAGCGGAGAGATGACAAAGTCCGAGGCAACTCTGATATACCCGGGATAATTCCAGGTAACTTCCGGAAAGCCGTAAAACTGGTTTCCGTTGTCTCCTTTAGGGTTCTGAAAAACAAACCAGGTTGGGTATTGAGTGCCGGGCTTAGTCTTTCTAAAAAAGGCTGAAGCCATATTCCAATAGGTGGCTTCGACTTTGAAGTTCAGCAGATTCAAAACACCATTGGCATAGGGTCCCGGCACCAGGACAATTTTTTCGGACATGAAGACGCCCTGAGGCGTCGTCACTTCGAACTTCTTTCGTTTTTCTTCAATCCGGGTGACCGGGGCCTCTTCTCTCAGCGTCACAAACGGAGACTCCATGTTCCAGTCATATAAGGTCTTAAGAGTCGCCTTCAGATCGATACAGGCCCCGTCCTTCTGGAACAATCCCACATAGGTTGACGGTAAATTCTTGAAGTGAAACTTCTTCTCTATTTCTGCGGCGGTTACCGATGTGTAGGGAACATGCTGAGCTTTCAGCGCTTTTTCTGCCTGCTTAATATTCCCTTCCGTCGAATGGACCTGAGGGTCTCCAAACCATAACGTGCCGACTTTATCAAGCAGTTGAACGGGAGTGTGGGTTTGTAACTCATCCCAGTAAGGAGTGGACTCCTTCACCATCTTGACCATGTATTCTTCGGGATAAGGAATGCGAAATTGGCGGGACACGCCGGGCGGAGCTTCCTAACTGATTGAAGAAGGTAAACTGCTCCAGGACCAGCGTCCGGGCATTCCGCTTACTCAGATGGTAAGCAGTCGATAATCCCATTGGCCCACCGCCAATGGCGATGACGTCATAGCTGTTTTCACTTTTCATCATAGTTATCTTCGTTGGCAGCAAAGCAAATGAGGTTTCCCGGGTTTGGCTAAGAGATAAGAGGACACTCGCCTTTCGAATTGAGGGGAGAAAAGGTTGCCAGGATCACCGAGCCTTCTTCCGCAGTGTTGTGGTAAGCGTGGCAGACGCCTTTGGGAATAACCACGATGCTCCCAGGCTGGAGCCGCAACTATTATCTCGGTCGAAAGATGAACCTCTCCCCCCGCGCTTTAGGACATTCATAACCAGATCCCCATCGGGATGCGTGTGCGGACCCTCGTGACCGCGGACCACCACCAGAAATCCTAAAAGCCTGTTTGCTGATTCAAAAACTTTGCGGCCAACTGCTTATGCGGTGGTGCTACGGCAGCGCATCCCTGCTTCAGCATGATTCATTCTTGGCTTTCTCCTCCGCTGCACCAGATGCTGTGCGTCCGGGATTTTCTTAGCCATTTCACCTTTCCTCGATCCTGGTATTCAGTTCGCCGGTATTTCGGCCGAAAGAACTTCGACCGAGTTGCTCCAGTCTTAACGCGCTGCCATCGACCCCGAGGTTTGCTCGATTGGAAGACGCAAGGACAACAGGAGATTTACAACAGCTTGCTTGTCATCATTAGAGAGCTTTTTGAAGGCATCAATTATCGGCCCTGCCTCGCTGCCAGTCGTGGAATCGCCATGAAGCAAGATCGCTTGCAATAGACTCGTGGCTCGCCCGTCGTGGAGCCATGGCCCAGTATCGGCCACTCCCCAGAGAGGGCGCGTCAGGAAAAAGCTCGGCTGAACGCAGACTCCAGTCACATCCGTGCCCTGTGCGGCAAGGTCTAACAGCGCACTTCCCATGTTGTGCGTGCGCAGATCGCTGAACAGCGGCACGTAGAACCCGCCCGCACCCGGTTGTGGCAGGAATGGCAGGAAGAAAGGCGCGGTCTGCGTCAAGCGCGGCAGCGCACTCGGGGGAACGTCCGTGCTGTTGAGCGGTATATCGTATTCAGTCGGCGTGGTTCCAAGGGCGCGCGGGGAAGCAGCCGTCTTGATTCTCTTCAACACATCGAGCTGCTCGTGCGACTTGACCGGAATGAGAAGGCTCGTGCCAAAGCCTGCCGTTTCCGCAGGGCAATCGCTCGGCTTGGTTTTAGTTGCGAGACATTGGAAATTCTGTGGCGGCTTGGCGTCATCAACTACAAATGTGGGATTTGGGTCCGTTATCGGCAAGGATGGAGTGTGACACGTCGCACACATTTGTTGCGGCAGCTTTAACCTGCCGGCCGTGGCTGTGAAAATCTGATAGCCGCGTTGGACGCTTTCGTTTGTGACGCCGGCCGGCACAACCTGCTGCGGCGGGCGCGTCATTCCGACGAACGCCGAAATCGCAGAGACCTGCCCCACACTGATTTCATTTGTTTTGCCGTCCTTGTCGCAATCGCATGAATCGAATATTTCGGTGGCCTGCATACTAAAATGAAAATCAAGCGCGCCTTCGACAAAGTGACGAAGGCTTGAAGCGATACCCTTCCATTGAAATGGGCGCACGATTAAGTCGAAGGAGATGCCCTTGATCTGGCCCAACTCTTCGGTGAAGCCGGGAGCCATTACTGCGTCGAGGTCGTCATCGCTAGGAACGGCGCTGAGATTACGCTGACGATTACCTCTGAGTGTTCGGCTCGGCGACGCGAGCGTGCGAAGAGCATTTGAAGCCGGTAAGTGTGGCGTCTGGCAGGTCAGTGGCGGGCAGACGCTCTGGTTGTGATTGCCGACCCACCCTGCTCCCGTGTACGTAGTAGTGAATGTGCCGTAGTCAATATTGTGTTTCGTATCCAAAAGCCGTATTGACTGCGGATGTCCCTGATTCCCCGGCGCCATCGCCGTTTGCCTGGCAGACTTTCTCAAGCTCTGTAGCTCTCTCGTAATTTCATCGCTGATCGTCTGGATATAGCCGGAGCCAAAGACGTGCGGCGGCTGACGAATGAAGAGTGTTAGGAGGCTCGGGAAACAGGGGTTGATGAACGCGTTGCTGTTCGAGCCGGCCGATCCACCAACAGAGCTCGGTTGCTTGCGAATCAAAGGTGTGCCTGGACCATAGCCCGGATCGCTTCCGATTGAGTTGTGACATTCATAACAGCTCTGCGAATCGAGTCCGTTGAGACGGAGGAACGGGTACGAGGGCCAACCGGACGGATTAAAAGCTCTTCGCTGTAAAGCGCGCGGCGCATCGGCGCCTCCTTCTCCATAGCCGTCGCCCATCTTTGTCTTCGCGTCATACCTGGTGAACGGAGTGGTCCAGAATTGGCCACCAGCCTGAAGGACGTGTTGCTGTGTATACTCTCCTTGGAGCAACTTGGCCTGGTCTATATCTATGTCCAGGACGGGACTCTGCATCGACGCGTGCGAGTACCCCAGGATCAGCAACGTGATAAATACGAGGGGCGCCACGAACTTCGACGCTTTAAGTGTGCTTGGCCTCGAAGGCCCTCTGGTTGTTCTAAACATATTAGGCTCCTTAGTTGGCGAGGATCGGCCTGAGTTCTTTGATTCAAAGCAAACGTCTTCATCAGGAGAAGGCGAACCTGCCCTAAACCGGCGTGGTGCAACAAGTCATGCATCTGAGCGGACGGCATACCACCCATAACACTACGTAAATTCGGCTAAGTCGGGGTTAGCGAGTAGTTTCTTACGTTGAAGCGTGTCAGTTAATGATATATCCGGGAACCCGTCTGTGCGCTAACACACATAAGGAGATAATGCTCTTAGCCAGCATATCTACCTACAAAAGGGGTGCGGCTCAAGCCGAAGGAACGAACAGTGGGAAATCGGAAGTGTAGATTACTGGCTGGGAAAATCTGCGGCGTCAATAGCCTTCCCTCTGTGAATCGATCGACATTTTTCACTGTCGGCTGGCTAGGCAGGTACGAGCCCGCCGGTCCGACACAGCCAATCAAGAGTCTCGAGGCCATCGCCTCGCGGGAAGTAGCGCAACTGACAAGACGTATCAGTAAGTGACGGCGACGCGAACCAAGCCAGCCAAGAGTCGTGAATCTAAAAGATTCTACGTCGTCAGGAATTATCACCTTACCCTAAGTCGCATTTTTCTTCTGTATGCTGTTGAAGCATTACGGCCAGAATTTCGGTCGTGATCTAAATCCGAACTAGATCACTACCAGAACTTCGGATTCAAGGAATTAGACGGAGTATCTGTGGCAACCCTTCACGAAGCCCCTCACAAATCTGGATTCAATGTTTCGGTTGATGATTTGGTGGGGACTAACGGATCGAAGAAGCGCGGCGCGGGTCCTACCGGCAAGATGAAGCAGTTATTCGAAGCCGATTGATTACTACGAACGGCGGGCCAACAACCCGTCAGTCGAGTTTGCGCGCCAGGCCGCGCGGGTCCTGGGCCTCTCGGTGGCTGAGTTGCTGGGTGAAGATGTGTCGATAAAACGCGCCCGCAAGACCGGGCCCACCGGCAAGGTGCACAAGGTTTTTGAAGAAGTCTCGAAGCTCCCGCGCCGCCAACAAGAGAAGATCGTGGAGGTCGTCTCGGCTCTCGTTAGCCAGTACGCGCAGAGTAGGCAGTGAGAAGTCAGTGCACTTTTCGCAACACAACAGTTCGCTGTCCGGTTGCTGCGGACTCCCGGCTCGGTGTCAGTTCTTGAGTCAGAGTCAGCGCGTCACCATCAAAGTGATATGTGAGGATTTCTCTCAGACCCGCCTTGCCAGGATAAAAGGTTAAGTCGTAGTCCAGTTGAACAGTGTCGCCCTGCAATTTGTATTTCCCAGAAGCAGCATCAAACCCAAGCTTCCTCGCATCGTCGGGAAAGTGCGATGGTGTCCAGTCTAAGCGTTGCCTCTTCGCCATAGTTTGACTGAAGCGCCCGTCTCGAAAAAGCCAGATGCCTTCCCACTCTTGAACTCTGCGTTCGTCGTGTCTCTTCTCCGGAGCGGTTATGTCGGTGACTTCTGAGACAAACTCGTAGGTTCCATCAAGCACGGTTGCGTCCTTCTTCACTGAACTGTTAGACGATTGGGCCAGTGACTGGTTGTCGTATCGAGCGCAAGCACATAAAGACAACGCAACGGCGCTGAGCAGCAAAGATATTCTTAGATTTCCTCTCATTCTAGTTCTTCCTCGGCAACCTCAGAAGGGCACAGACCCAAATATGCATTTCTCCAACCTGGCTCCAGTGTCAGGGTCCTTATAATGCGTTCCGGTGCCATTTGGATTTCCATAGAGACTGCCTTGCATGGTTCCCGTGAGTGAGGTCGAAAGGATATTGCCCAGTTCGTGAAAGTAAGTTCGCACTTTCTCATCCATGGATATCTTGGCGTACAAGTCGCTAGATATGTAGACGGTTCCGTGACCGCGACTTCCAGTCAGACTGAAAGTTCCCTGCGTGTCGGCTTGCTGCGTATAGCCCTGCAACTGGAACTGTGTTAGCGACACCTCCAACTCGGGCGCATTTCCTATCGTTTGCCGGGGCAAAACAGTCGCGCCGTTGTCGGGAGTCCCATTCCAAAGTTGCCCAAAGACTCTATTGATACAACGATCAATCTGACCTTGATGCTTCTTGAAAAAGTCGCGGACCCAACTTGGGAGATCTGGTCGTGGGTTCTGAGCGTGCTGGAATTCGTGTCCAGAGTTCTGCGGTTGTAGCCACGAGAAACCAACAGCAGCAGTCGTAGTTGTAGTCACATTTATTCGGACAGTAACGAGAGACCCAAGCCACCTTTCAAAGCTTCATCACACGCAGCTATTAGCTTATTCAGTCCTCTGAGCGCTATAAGGTTCGACGTGCTTACCTTAACTCGCAGACATTCGTCTCTGAGATTGCGGACCTCTTCAGGTTGGTAGTGCACGTCGATATAGGTGTCCCAGATTCTGCCAAGCATCGGGTAGTCAGCGATTGATTCCTTGAAACGTAGGCTTTGCCGTTCTCTCCACTTGTCAATGGCTTCGCCAGGAACAAAGGGATCTCGATCTTTGGCGAGCAGCGCGTCACGGAACAATGCGGACCACTCGGCTCCATCGAAGAATATTGCCAGCGCGCGATCGGTACTCTCATTCCACTCACCAGAAGGATGAAGCCTGAGAACCAGTTCTTGTCGGCCTGACTCAACTCCCATTTCCGCTTCGCTCGGTTGCTGATAGATCATCTTCTTTTGTATCGTTCGGGCAATTGCCTCCAGTTCCGCAGGATCACTTGGCAGGTTTCCCGTTATGTAGCCTTTCTCCTTCCCCTCTTTGAGCAGCCGAATAATATCTTCCTGAGTCATTCGTTTAGTCCTCGCTTTGTTGGTCCCAGTTTCAGAAGGTGAAGCTTCCTGCTTGGCGCGATCCTCATTTTGACGTTTTGCGTTGGCATCTGAGCGACTGCCCCTCTGGCTTACGGCCACTCTAAAAGATAGAGTTGCTGCTGCCGCCAAAATCACGAGTGCTAGCGCACTAGCGGTGAACGATTTGCGTCGCCAAGTTTTCACTTCAGAGCCTCACGGCTGCCTGTAATAAGGTTGGGTCCCACCAAAGGTGTAACTCCCGCCTGGCAATCCAGCATAAGAGGTTATAACCCTACGACAATCGGGCGCGAGAACCAGCGTATTGACATTTGTCAATTGCCCTGCGTGCGGTTGACCACTTCCCATAGTTCCGACAAACCATTCAAAATCAACCCACGGTCCCGACTCCTTGGGAAAACCATAGACAAAAACAATGTTGCTGGAAGTGGAAGCTTGATATCTGCCACCGCCTTGGAAAGTCCACGCGTTGTAATCGACGACCATCTGCTGTGCTTTTTCAAGCATTTTTTGCGGGTTCGTCTCCAGCGCAAGATAGGGCGAATACGCGTACTTACTCTTGTCATTGTAGTTGGGATCGTTGCGCGTGATATGTCGATCAGTGATATGTTGCATGCCCGTGCGGCCATCAGATCCGACGGCGTTGTAGTTCAAGTCGCTCGGCTCCACCTCCGCACAAGGATTGATGCCCCCAGAGATTCCGCCTGTCACGCCTTTCAAAAGATTCTGACCAGGTGCAGGGTTCTGCGGTTGTCATGGGTCGTCCAATTGCGCTAATTGGTGGTTCGCTGGGTTTTCTTAACCTCGTGATCGTAGGCACATCGCTTGAAGGTCGTATCCCTAGGAGTCAACATGTCAACATCTGAGAAACGCCATTCATCAGCCTCCCGCGAAGCAATAATGAAAGCGTCCACCTTCATCGTAATGCCGCTTAATCGCGCACAACCGTAGATAAACCATTCTTGATCGGCCTCGCTAGCCACTACTTTTTTCGGTAAGAAATCGACTAGTACTCGACCCGTTCCAGCTACGCTCGGGTCTTTGCGAAAACCCTCCACTACCTCAGATTTGCTCTTTCCTTTTGTGATATTCGGTGCCAACAAACTGTAGATCCCCTCCCACTGCTTGGCGATCCGATACTTGAGAAACAAGTTGAGCCGCGCAATTAACGATGGCCTCAGAGCATCAGGAACGGAGTCATAGATGGTTACTTGGCTCGTTTGCAATAGTGCTCTATCAGTCGCTTGCCCCGAATCATTTGTATAAGCTGTGCAACAACAAGCCGCCAAGCCTATAAAGACTGAGGCAATCAATAGATCCCTTCGCTTAGTTTCCATCATTTGTTTGTCGTAACGTGTCCCGTATTTGTGGAAACGCCTCCTCCAAAAACACACTCCTCCAGCGCCATCCCTGCATCCGAGTCAAACCTTCTTAGCCAGTTACTCTTTGCTTTTGGAAAGAGCGCTCGGTTTCCAATGAATTTTTCAGCTAGTTTGTTGCCTAGTTCGTGGATTTCTACGGCGCTCACCGAGACGTCTGGCGTCCGGGGAGAGGCGGCAAAGCCAGAAGCAATATGAACTGTCCAACCTCCGCGAGGAGCGATTCCCACGGCGCTTATATGTTCTGTTCGGCCGCGCTGACCGATCCGACTTATCTCAGTCCCGTCCTTTGAGGTTGTATCGAAATCAACTTCAAATAGTTGACTGTTATGACTGCCAAGGAAGTAACCGCCCGAACGGTCTCCAGCAAAAATGCCATTCAACTTGAATAGGTCATTAGGACACTTATCAAGTTTGGCTGAATCAAATTTGGCCTCGGGGCCGAACGTTGCAGGCTGCCCGCCAACTACTGTGGTGTTCTGCGGGACTCGCTTTCTGCGAAAGAGTCTACTCTCGATTCTCGGGAACGGCGACGTATAGCATTCGAAGTAGTTGTCCAGCATTCCACTTTGAGGGAATTCCGTCACTTGCGAGAATTTCACTAGCCGTCAATTGCCTCCACGTCTGTCCCTGATCGGCCGTGTGGAAGAACGCAGCCGCGCCCCCATCCGTTTTGTTAATGATTATCCAACCCTCCTTATGGTTAGCAAAATAAACGTGAGTAACTTTCGATCCTTCATATGGCAATGGAAGACTGTTCCAAGTCTTGCCCCCGCTCGTCGTATGATAGAGGCTGCCGTTGGCTTTTCCGGCGAGCCACCCTTCACGTTCATTGATGAAGTAAATATCGGCATACCATTCGTCTGGATTATTGTTGCTCACCCAAAGCTGCTGCCAGCTACATCCGCCGTCTACGGTCCGCGCAACGCCGTAGATCGTTTGACGTTCAATGGTATGACCCGTAACCCCCCAACCAAGCTGTGGCGTGAGAAAGTAGGCCGTCCCATCGGGGTGTTGCCCGTTGTAGCCTCGTTGGGATCCGCATGGTTGCCAGGTCAATCCGCCATCCTGGGTTGTATAACTCTGCTCGGCTGATTCGCCGACTTGCACATTAAACCAACCATGTCGATCATCAGCAAACGCAGGAACGTTAGAGCCGCTGGGAAAAAGGAGTCGCCAAGTCGTGCCGCCATCATCTGTCTGCCATATTCCGCTGCCAGCCTTAAGCCAACCGCGCGTCGGTGTGATGAAGTAAGGTCTGAGATATACTTGCGCCACCTTCCCAAAGACGGTTTCGTCTTCTGATGCCGGCCGCATTTCCGTCCAATCCCGTCCGCCATCGATTGTTCGTTTCACTCGGAAGCCCGCTACCCACGCGTTCTGTTGATCTACGAAGTTGCCATCATCTGCCAACGATGGTCGTTCGGCAGGCTCGGCGACAAAACGCACGTGTGCGCCGTGCGCCGATAAACGACTTGACGCTGTTCTGTCATTGTTGGGTGTCGGCTGCGTTGTCGGATTCGACGAATATTGCCCGTTGGTTTCGTTTATTGCACAACTGACAGAACCGAGTAATAGGGCCAAGCCCAAGAGTATTTTGCTAGTCATGTTGTTTATCTCTTCCTGCGTGGAGGGTTAAATATGTCATCTGACGCCGCGAATCTGCTGTTGCCTATTAATGTCATGCCCTCCCGTAACGGAGTGCGACCTCCTCGAAAAGCATGAAACTGAGGATACGTTGGCCCACTCCAGACCGCTTGTACTACAACTGTCAGGGCTGAACTCAAAGCTCTACAATCCGCCGCGGAAAGGTTTCGAGGTGACGCTGACCGATCAAACGCCCGTGTATCATCCCCCGTGACGGCTTGAAATGCGCCCGAGTTGGCAACCGCAGTGAAGGTTGGAAGCCTGTCGTTCACTCTATTTATGACGACACTGGCGACAGCAGCCCTCTCACTCTCGTTGTTTGAGGACTCGGCATATACCAACCGGCCTCCGATATTGAGATCCGCTCCCGTAAATTCCCTCCCAGTGGAAGGCGATCTGTAGACGGCACTATCATTGAAGAAACCTGGATCACATGGCAGTATCTGTCCTGACGAACTCTGGGGCGAGGGTGTGGGTTCCTGCGGATTCTGATCCATATATCGGGGCTGCCTTCTGATCTCGTCATCTTCCCACCCGGTCCTCTTGATCCACGGCTCAGCTTGTTGCCAGTAATGACCAGTCGGATCGGTGAAGTTAACGGGATTGTTCACCGTGTAGGAGTAGAGATTTAAGCTTTGAGGATTTGAGAGCGTGCCTGCTACTGAATCCGCACTCGTGAACCTTCCTTGCGTTGATGAGTAGTAACGCGCATTGAAGTAGCCAAGTCCCGTCTCATCATCTCTTTGTTGACCCGTAAACTTCTGCCGCACTCCATCGCTGGCTGAGTAGCCTTGCCCCGTCGTTCTGCCCCCGGTGCCAGCGCCGAGTTCCTCACCGAACGGCAGATAACCATGCCGCGTCATGCCACTTACATACTGACCGTTCTGTGTCGCAGTCAGACTGCCACTCTGATCGAACACCATTCTTGGCGTCCCGAGGTGATCCGAAACAAGCCAGTGAATGTTCGGGACGCTGCCGCCCTCTCCACCTCCGCCGGTACCGCTGCCCTTCGTTGCAGCCTGACGCAATTCGCGTATGTGAGCGGCCTTAATCACGGTGGCATTCAGCGGGTCTTTACTGTCGACTTTGCCGATCTTGAGAGAGAACTTAAACATGACTGAGCCCGCCATCGTCAATGCTTCTCAGTTGATTTTTCTTTTGCGTGCGGGGCTTCTCGATCTTCTTCAAATACTCTCGCCGGTAATGATCGTTCCCGAAATCGTAGCGGCAGAGATTCAGATTCGAGGCGAGAGCGACCCAACCGCGCAAGCGCTAGCGGGCACCCCTTGGTTGTTAGTGACTCAAACGCCAGCAGTCCCCGCTCAGATTCAGGCAGGGATTGGGACCGGGCGAATCCTCCGTCCTTGCTTAGGCACACCCGAGCAGCCACCGTCAGCAGACTGAGCCGCTAATCCACTTGGATCGATCAGATTCAACGGTTTATTGAGAGCATAGGAGTAACGGTTCCACGTTTGCGGACTAATCGCTCGCGCGCTGGCCATCAAAGGATCTGGCGAGGTAAACCGACCTTGTGCTCCGGTGTAGTATCTGGCGCCGAAATAATCCAAGCCGCTTTCTCTATCGCGCTCCTGGCCCGTGAACTGTTGCCTCACTCCATCGCTCGCTGAATAGCCTTGCGCGGTGGTCCTTCCACCCGTACCGGCGCCGAGTTCCTCACCGAACGGCAGTTAGAAGACGCAGCGACTCCTCACCTCACGCGTCCGCGAGTGCTTTATTTCGTTTTGAAAGAACACGCCGCCGTCACACTCGGCGGCGATTAAAAAGAGAGGTGTACGCGTTTCATTGAAGACTCAAATAAGTAAGCTATCTCCGATGCCGCTCGCGATACTTTGCCCGCCTTTTCTCATTCCGTTCATCTTCGAGAATTGTTTCGCCAACTGAAACGACATCCTTACCGAGACTCAAGACATCGCTTCTCAAACGATCGGCTTCATTGAGCAAGCTGATGATTTCCCGATTACTCGCACGAAATTGCTTGTCATCGTTTGAGTCGGACATGAAAAGCATGTGCAGCTCTTCCATTGGCCTGCGTATTTCTCGTGGAAAATAAACGTCGTCATCCCATTCCATTTGTACGGCAAGTTTATGAACAAAGTCCCAGTTCCTGGTGCCAGCCAAATAACCTCGCACTGCATCTTCGAATTTTCCGATGGAATCCTTCATGATTTTCAATATACAACTTTGTTCTTCGGTTTGTAGTAATGGACGTGATCGGGACGTTTGGTTACATCTTTCGTTCTATGCCAGGCTTCTTGCTTGACGTATCTTACATTCCCTTGCGCGTCTTTCCTGGTAATTGTAGTCGACTGACCCCCATTTCTTCCCGGAGAAGTTTTATAACTGGTTGAGCCTGCCGGGTCCTTCACGGTTGTGATCGTCCTTTGACCATTAGCACCTGCCGTTCTACTTGTGGCGCTTCGACCCAAGGCACCAGCACTTGATGCTTCTGCCTCGGCATTTGCAACTTCACTAGCTATGATCGCTGGTTGTTTCGACTCGGCAACTATCACGTTTGCCGGCCCGCCCTTTCCCGCAAGAGGTGAAACCAGCGCACCAACTTCAAGCGCGTGCATCGAGATTTCTTGCACTTTGCCGTTGGGCTCAAAGGGTGCGATTTGCTGGCCACCGATTGCCCCGTTGCCGATGTTTGCCGCGCCGATCACTATGTTGGCGCCTACCTTGTCTACCGCGATTTGTGTATCCCAAGCGCCCTTGACCACAGTTTTCACCCCTTGCCAGATTTTATCTGCCGTGGTTGTTTGGTGTCCGTCAGGGTCGATATAACGTAACGGGTTGTTGAGGGCGTAATGATACTTATTCAACGACTGCGGTTCTGCGATCTCTGCGTAGAACAGCGGGTCATGTGGATCTATATCACCGAACAGTTCTTCGGGGCCGCCTTTAAATTCATCTGGTGAAGTAAACCGTCCTTGCGTTGACGAGTAATATCTTGCAAGGAAATAGTCCAACCCGGTCGCGTTGCGACCAGACCAACTACTCAGCCTGGTTCAGGCCCTCAATGTGTCGGTGGATGATTTGGTGGGAACGAACGGAACCAGAAAGCGCGGCGCGGGTCCAACCGGCAAGATGAAACAGCTATTCGAAGCCGCATCACGGCTCCCACGCAGTCAGCAGCAGAAGATTACCGCACTGCTCGAACCCTTCATCGCTCACCATGCCCAGCGGTGAAGATTGACCGTCTCTGTGGTTTGATAAAGTCAATAAAGCACCCTCATAAAGTGGGCAGACAAGATAGCAATCCTCAGTCCACCACTTTCGTCGCCGTAAGTCCTTGCGGCTCAGTAGCCTTGTCACTTATGAGATTTGATCGATTTCATAAGGCAGATAAAGATCTCACTCAACCAACGCCACTGCATCACTTGCGGATTTATCTACGCGCTGAAAACGCCACTGTGAATAAAGTTCTCGATCTCAACGTGGATAGAAGCGCTAGGGTCAACTTCTTCACGAGTTGCGGTCGCTTTGTAGCGCCTTGATCGTTTCCTGAGCAGTCGGATGCAAGTCTGAGGTTGGTGGAATGGATTTAAGGAATGCTTTCACTCTCTCACTCTCATCCTTCGTCAAAGAGTTGTCCTTGAGGAGCGTATATACTTTGTGTCGATTGCTCTCACTTTGAGCGGCCAATGTTTTTAAAAACCCTCCTGGATCATCTCTGATGCCGTCAGAGTAAGCACCTGACAACTCTTCGGACATTGCCCCGTCAGACCATTCAGCGGCGGTAAACAGATCAGACAGGAGTTCCTTGTCCCCGCCAAGCAAAAGCCTGTGTACCAAACTTGCGGCCCAATCGCCATAAAAGCGCTTGTAAGGCGATTTCTTCGCCAGAGACGAGAGAACGATGCTTCTGTTGGCTGCGTATTCGTGGTTGAGCTTACAGAATGTAAAGGCGATCAGTACCTTGTGGTAATCGTCATCAGAAGCGGACCCGTACAATCGTGTTAGTTCACTGATCAAGCTCTGACGATCATAACTTTCAAGGACTCCCCACGCTTTTGCGGAAGCCGTCGCATCACTCGAAGCAAAAGTCTCGATCTGCTTCATTAGATCTCTGTCTGATGGACTCTGCCTTACCGTGTTAACTTCTGATGGTTGGCTTGACAGTCTTGCTTCTGAGTTGCAACTCAACTGAAGCGTAACCAGTAACAGACCAGTAATAACGACCATTGTCTCTGTCCTCATACATCCTCTCGCCGCCTGAACATCATTCTTCTTGTTCACGCTTCCGATCTTCATCTTCTTCTTGTTGGGGCTGTGCCGGTCTGTTCCCAGGCGGCCTGCCTTGGGCATCTGGTGATCCAAAACCAGCATTCCGCAACTGTTGGTAACGGTAATTCCCGTTGGCATCTCGTTCGTCAGCCTGAGCATTAATAGTTGCCGTGTCGCCGATGAAGACGTTCGTTAACGGGTCTTGGTTGTTTGCTAGATTATTGACGGTTGAGATTAACGCGTTGACGTCAACATTTTGAACTCTGACACAGCCTTCAGTCGGCGTCAGAGGTTGCTCATTATCAAGCGCGTTAGTCAGTGGTCTGCCCCCACCGTGAATATAAATTCCGCTTCGGTTGTTATCGGCTACCTCTCCGCTCACGGGCGACAGAGTGATGATTCCCGTGCCAAAGCGAACATCAGCTCCTCGCGCAGATACGCCCGCAGTTCCACCCTGAGTTGCGTTCGCATTGCTTCCGTTGTAATTCGGTAAAGGTGCGTAAACCCCAAAAGGCGTATCGTTGTTCGTGCGCGTTCTGTCTGTGCCCTGACCTACAGCACGACCCTCAACGCGGTTGGTTTGATTTCGAACGTTAACATCATGTCCATTCTGATCAAAAACTTGAAGGGTCGCACCTCCGCCTCCACCGCTCGATCGAGGCGAAACGACAATCACAATAGTTGACAGCCCATCTGGATCAATCGCGATGGTCGGCCGATTCCAACAATATGCATATCGATTCCACGTCTGAGGATTTGTTCGTTTAGCACTAGTACCGAGCGGATCGACGCTAGTGAATCGTCCTTGAGTGTTTGAGTAGTATCTTCCCGGCCCGAACCAATCGAGGCCCGTCTCATTATCCCGTTCTTTTTGGGTGAACTTCTGTCTAATTCCATCACCGGCGGTGTAGCCTTGTGATTGTATTCTGCCTCCAGTCCCAGCAAAGAGTTCCTCACCGAACGGCAGATAATCATGCCGAGTCATCCCACTGACGTAGTTGCCATTTTGGGTCACGGTTAGACTTCCGCTTTGATCAAAGATCATGCGCGGCGTGCCAAGTTGATCGCTCACCAGCCAACGAATGTCTATGGTGCCGATTGTTTCCGCTGCTTTCGTTCTCAACTCGCTGATGTGGACCGCTTTTACCGTGACTCCGGACAAGCTCGCATCAGTCCAACTAACGGCAGACAATCCCAAAGCCGACCGTGCTTCGTCTAGTTTGGTTCTTAACTCCGTAATGTGAACTGCTTTAATCTGCACGCCACTGAGACTCGAATCTGTCCAGGTCGCTGCCGATAGACCGGCATGCGCTCGGGCCTGATTCACAGCCGTGCGCAGTTCAGTAATGTCCACAGCGTGGACTATTGAGGCTTCAGATTCGAGCGGGTTGTAGGTGTAGGTCGGTGATCCTCCACTGGTGACACAGGTAAGAGTAACCAGCAACTGGCCATTGCGATAGCCATATTCCTTCTGCGCGTTAGAGGCGTTCGCATTGGCCGCATACTCAGCCAGCAGCTCTCCGCCGATGCCGTACACTTGCCAAGTCTCAACTCCGCCCACGAGACGCTTCACTCTACGGCCATCGCCGTCGTAACTATACTCGCCGGCTACGTAGCTGTTCGCTTGCGTCTCTTTCGTCATGCGATTCTCGGCATCGTAGAGACGGAGGACGGCTGACGCACTATAAGTGTCCTGAGTTTGATTCCCGGCGGCGTCATAATTAATCAGCGGATGACTCTGCTCAGTCTCGCCCGGCGCGTATATTCGATTGGTGGTTGTGTTCTGAACCACCGCAGCCTGATTGTTGTTAATCCCATTGCCCCAAGTCGCGTTCGAGTTGCCGTTGATTGAGCGGTTGCCGTAACGGTCGTAGACATATTCCTGCTGCCAATCAAAGTTTGTGTTGCCCGTGTATTCATGCACCCGCTGCAAACGATTCAAAGCATCGTAATCATATTGCTGATACCAGGAAGTAGGATTTGTGTTCTGGTCGTCGTTCGGAATGAAGATGGTTTGCTTTCTCAGATTCCCGTTGTTGTCCGTGGCGTTGCATGTCACACTCCCGCACTGGAGACTGTAGTCGTTGACAATCTTGCCGCGATTGAACGTCGTGTCGTTGCCGCTGGTGCTGGCCAGAATCTCCGCAAGTTGCCCACGGCTGTTGTAAAAAAGCTTGTTGTAGACCGCCGTCGTGGTGCCAAACTGTTCCTGAGTCATCGCGCCGGTCGCAGCGTAAGTAAATCCTGTCGCATAGGTACGCGACGTGCCGTCTCCTAAATTGCCAGTCAGGCTTTGCGCAAGAATTGCAGGCCTGCTCTGAAAATAGACCTCTAAGTGGTTCAAAATAAAAGGAAAGCGTCAACTCAAATTTTCATTATTCATAGTGAGGCGCAGCATCATGTCCGACTGACCCCAGTTTAGTTTTCAGGCCACCCGCTACTTCAGCGCGTGCTTTCCGGGCCATTGGGCCGCGCATGCTATCGCTCTCGCATTGATGCGTCAACGAACTTCGCAACCGGTCTTAGTACTCAAAGACTTCGATTAAGCTAAGATAAACGTTGCATGGGAGCAATTGTGAGAAGTCTACGAATCGGCGGAGAAAGAATCGCAAAATCGCAAGCCTGACCCCAGTTTACAGTTTTGCCACAGTTTTCAGTTTTGCCACGCTACAAAAACGTGCAGAGGACACCCTCGATTTCAATTCCACCACTGGCGGAGAAGCAAGTATCGCAAGTCTGATCCCCGTTTTCGGTTTTCCCGCTTTGCTAGGTTCGAGATAACTTATTAAGGAATTCGCTGAAATTGTTGGCGAAGGGTTCCGAGGATTCCAAGCTCAAACCGACCAGGTGAACTTTAACAATAGGTAAGCCGGATACGCGCGTGTCGAACGCATATCCTACATCCCCTCCATCACCTCCAAATAACAAGAGACCCGGCGCAAATTCGGCAACTTTGTAGCCTTCATTTAATTCGGATAATTCAGCAACGGACCATAACCTTAAGTACTCTCGATCACCTACAGGACCTTCCGCTCCATCACTTTCAAACATGAACCGGACGTAATCAGGAGGAAGAGACACTCCCATTCGTTTCATGAAATCGCTTAGCAAATGTTGTTCAACGCCCGGGCGAAAAGTCAATCCTTTTATGGACAGAAAAGGTTCGCTCATTTCTATTGTTTCCTCTCTAATGCTCGTTGCAGACCGCTCCACCAGGCGCTGTATCGAGAATGAAGGCTCGGTGTGATCCCGATTTTGTTTAGAGGATCGACTGGACTTCCACCAAATTTTACGGGTTGTATTTCATGTATGTGCATTCCCCCAAGGCCCGGATCCGCTCGGTGCATCGCTTTGTTTGCAGCATCGGCTGCTGAACGTGCAGCAGCGTACTCTTCGCCTTCCAATAATCTGAAGGGTCCTACTGGCCGAGGCACTTCGGCAGGATAACCAGTCCAATCTGCAATTGAGAATGAGCCTTCCGGAAGTTCGGGTAGCACGAAAAGGGTTCCAGCAAGAGGACAACCCTTGCATGAGGGTTCGCCGGTCTGAGGATCTAATCCGGCCATCCGGGACGAGTAATCGTGAAAGAACTCGTCGTCAAAGCCAGGGGTACTTGCATTGTAAAATGCGGTTCCTAATGCCCTTAATATATCTCCAAAATTCACGGGAGGAACACTCTCTTGAAGGTGGGCTGGATCGTTCGAGATTCTCACAGTCCCGTTGTAGGTGGTCTCAATATCCGCATATCCAAGCTCCCCAAAATTGACCGGTGAATATTTGCGACCGCCTCTTTCACCAACCTCCCCACTAAAATATTCGTAATTTATGTGATGCACACCATCCTCATCGTCCCATTCCGCCACTCCCCAGTCCAACCCGTCGGGATCCACCAATACAAGAGGGTTGTTAATGCAGTAGGTGTATCGATTCCAACTCTGAGGTTCCGCGGATCTCGCGCTAGCAATGAGAGGGTCGAAAGAAGTAAACCGACCCTGCGTCGATGAGTAGTATCTGGCGCCGAAGTAATCGAGTCCCGTCTCATTGTCTCGTTCTTTTTGGGTGAAGTGTTGTCGTGTACTATCCCCAACAGAGCCTTGCGCCGTCGTTCTTCCACCCGTGCCGGCAAAGAGTTCCTCACCGAAGGGCAGATAATCATGTCGCGTCATGCCACTTACATACTGACCGTTCTGTGCCACAGTCAGACTGCCGCTCTGATCGAACACCATTCTTGGAGTCCCGAGTTGATCCGACACCAGCCAGTGAATGTTCGGGGCGCTGCCGCCCCCTTCGCCTCCGCCGGTACCGCCGCCCTTCGTTGCAGCCTGACGCAATTCGCGTATGTGAGCGGCCTTGATCAGGGTGGCATTCAGCGGGTCTTCACTGAACCCTTTGATAGTCGAGTCCGTGTAGTTAGGCAACTGGATTCCCAATGCGGTCAGCGCATCACCCAAACGTTGCCTCAGTTCGCGCACATCCTCTACGTGAATTAGACCGTTAAGAGCGACATTGTAAGTGTAGGTCGCGGCCGATAAGCCTGCCAGACTGCGCACCTTGTCCACCGCCGCCCGCAATTCGGTTATGTGCGCCGCCTTCATCGGGGTTACCGTAACTCCGGTCGGGTCTTCAGTAATGCTGGTTAACGTTGAGTCAATGGGAAATGTTATCGTTGAACCCAGAGCCACGTTACTGAAACCTGAGATGCAGTTGTTCTGGCCGTTGGCCGCGCAGATCCGGTAAAGATATTCTTCCGGCTGTTGCTGCTCTGGCGTATTCTGCGGCTTGCAACTCCCTGTGGACGCTAACTCCACTCAACGACTAATCCGTTTCTGAAAATACACTATATCCGACTGGAGAGACTCGTCGTCTCTGGAGTCCTGCTCGAGGTTGGCTAAATAAGAAATGGCTGATTCAGCACTATATGAGAACGTCTTCTTATGCTCCTCCGTGATAATCGTGACCGAAACGATTTTCGCAAGCCTCGAAGACTCTTCTGCTTTTCCGTGAACACTGCGCTCGAACAATTCCGCCTGAGCGATAAGCCTTTTCAGTAAGAGAGCGTTAATCACATGTAGAGCGACCGGATCTCTCTTATCCGCGTTCAGAATAACCTCTTGATAGTACTTCGCGCCCGCCTCCGTATCGCTAATTACAATCGGGGGGATGGGCTTGTTTGAGTCTCCAACATACTCGACTGCCAAGACGGAGTATTTCATTTCCTTCTCAGGTGGCATAACGTGCGTGATTAGCGCCGCTACGAGAGGCACAAAAATGGCTACACTTCTGGTTATCATCGTATCCTCCTCAGTGGTTGAGGATGCACTCCGTTTGCATCCATAGTGAAACCATAAGAATAGCTCCGGAGTCCATCGTACGTTCCATCTGCTCTTATTCCGACAAGGTACAATTTTGCGCGCCAATACACTGGTGCTCCGTCATAATGTCGGGTTGGAAAGTCGACAAAGATAGTGGAACCACCTTCCGCCTGCGCTTGGTTTTCGTAGTTAGTCTGTTGAGTTGGATTCCAGTAAAACGGCGTCTGTTGGCCTGGGTCCCTATCTATGACGGGTACATCCGCTGGGTCGCCCTGAAGAGGTGGGTTGCTAGTCACGAATTGCACCCAATTGAAGTGTTGATAGTGAGAATTTCTTACTGTCGCAAGCAATCGAATTTTCAGACCATTGATCGTCGCAAGATATGTAATAGTGTCTATTTGTATATCGGCTTTGTTCCGTTCTTCCGGCTGTTGCTGCTCTGGCGTATTCTGCGGTTGTTCGACCAGCGTTGAATCCTCCGCCATCAATTCATTGTAAGTATCCCAATCGCCGCTATGAGCGGCGTGAGTTGCCGCTAAAGCGTTGTACTGATGTTGTAATCCGGCTTCGTAATTCTTCTCCGCTGAGGTAGCGGTGTCTTCCTCATCACACCTACCAAATTCCGCCGAGCAGCCACCGTCAGCAGACTGAGCCGCTAATCCACTTGGATCGATCAGATTCAACGGTTTATTGAGAGCATAGGAGTAACGGTTCCACGTTTGCGGACTAATCGTTCGCGCGCTGGCCATCAAAGGATCTGGCGAGGTGAACCGACCTTGTGCTCCGTTGTAATACCTGGCCCCGAAATAATCCAAGCCGCTTTCTGTGTCTCGCTGTTGGCCCGTGAAGTGTTGTCGAACTCCATCGCTCGCGGAGTAACCTTGCGCCGTGGTTCTGCCCCCAGTCCCAGCGAAGAGTTCCTCACCAAACGGCAGATAATCATGCCGAATCATCCCACTGACGTAGTTGCCATTTTGGGTCACGGTTAGACTTCCGCTTTGATCAAAGATCATGCGCGGCGTGCCAAGTTGATCGCTCACCAGCCAACGAATGTCTATGGTGCCGATTGTTTCCGCTGCTTTCGTTCTCAACTCGCTGATGTGGATCGCTTTCACCGTGACTCCGGACAAGCTCGCATCAGTCCAACTAACGGCAGACAATCCCAAAGCCAACCGTGCTTCGTCTAGTTTGGTTCTTAACTCCGTAATGTGAACTGCTTTAATCTGCACGCCACTGAGACTCGAATCTGTCCAGGTCGCTGCCGATAGACCGGCATGCGCTCGGGCCTGATTCACAGCCGTGCGCAGTTCAGTAATGTCCACCGCGTGGACTATTGAGGCTTCAGATTCGAGCGGGTTGTAGGTGTAGGTCGGTGATCCTCCACCGGTGACACAGGTAAGAGTAACCAGCAACTGGCCATTGCGATAGCCATATTCTTTTTGCGGCGCCGCGGGATTTGGATTCGTGGCAGCATACTCGGCAATCAATTCGCCGCCGATCCCATAAACTTGCCAGGTCTCAATTCCGCCCACGACACGCTTCACTCTACGGCCATCGCCGTCATAACTATACTCGCCGGCCACGTAGCTGCCCGCCTGCGTCTCCTTCGCCATCCGATTCTCAGCGTCGTAGAGACGGAGGACGGCTGACGCACTATAAGTGTCCTGAGTTTGATTCCCGGCGGCGTCATAATTAATCAGCGGATGACTCTGCTCAGTCTCGCCCGGCGCGTATATTCGATTGGTGGTTGTGTTCTGAACCACCGCAGCCTGATTGTTGTTAATCCCATTGCCCCAAGTCGCGTTCGAGTTGCCGTTGATTGAGCGGTTGCCGTAACGGTCGTAGACATATTCCTGCTGCCAATCAAAGTTTGTGTTGCCCGTGTATTCGTGCACCCGCTGCAAACGATTCAACGAATCGTAATCATATTGTTGATACCATGAAGTAGGATTTGAGTTCTGGTCGTCGTGGGGAATGAAGACGGTTTGCTTTCTCAGATTCCCGTTGTTGTCGGTGGCGTTGCATGTCACACCCCCGCACTGGAGACTGTAGTCGTTGACAATCTTGCCGCGATTGAACGTCGTGTCGTTGCCCGAGGTGCTGGCAAGAATCTCTGCCATTTGGCCACGAGAGTTGTAGAAAAGCTTGTTGTAAACCGCTGCCGTGGTCGTGCCGAACTGCTCCTGCGTCATGCGGCCGGCGGCATCGTAGATAATGCCGCGACTGTACGTTCGCGGTGTCGAAGAGCCGTCGCCCAGGTTGCCGGTAAAGGCGAGGTTGCTTCCGTCCCTATCTCCCAGTCTGCCGGCGTTGTCGTAGTTGTACGTGACCGCTCGCGCACCTCGCTTTTGGCGGCCCCCAGTCTTAGCTATGAGAGAATCGAAGAATCGGACCTGACCCCGGTTTGGTTTCGGCCCCATAACGAGAATCTCAACGGATGAGTTCTTTCAGCGCAATCTTCGCATCCTTGTGGCGTTGATTGGCAGCCTTTTCATACCAGAGGATAGCAAGTCGCTTGTTTTGCGCTACGCCATCACCAAGTTCATAACAATAGCCTAAGGCATATTGCGCATCCGCTTGACCAGCCTTCGCAGCTTTGCGGTACCAATAAACGGCCAGCTTGTAGTCCTTCCGAATGCCAATTCCATAAAAATAGCAACCACCAAGTTCGGATTGAGCATCAACGTCGCCTTGGTCGGCTGCCTTTCGGTACCATTCAACTGCGTGGCGTGAATCCTTTTTGGTTCCTTTGCCGCGCGCCAGAGCGTCGGCGAGTTCGAATTGCGCCAATGGGTTCCCCTGCTTAGCTGCGCTTTGAAGATAAGCAAAAGCAACTTTGAAGTTCTTCTGAACGCCAATGCCACGGCTAAACCAGTTTGCGAGTGCATACTGGGCATCGCTATTCTCTTGCTTCGCAGCAGCCTTAAGCAGTTCAAGAGCTTCTTTCCTGTACTTCGTTGGGTTCGGTCGAGAAGCCAGCTGGTAAGCAAGTTGATATTGCGCTTTTGCGTCACCACTTTCCGCTTTGCCCCGCAGAAGACTTAATTGATTGTTCCTCATTTTCGTTTTCAGCCTCACAAGTTAACGGAGAGGTAGATCATTAATTTATCTCGGCGCAGATTATTCTGGTAGCTTAGGAGGCTTTGGTGGCCATCCGCCCTTTGGAGTCTCCCCACCGGGTGGCCTTCGCGGAGGTCGCCTTCCAGCGTCTCCCTTTTCGCGCCCATAGTCTGTATTTTTTCTCGCCGTTCCTTTGTCATGTTTGTCTTCAGTACTCTTCCTCTTACCCTTTCTGTGAGCTTCAACCGGTGGCGGCGGTGGCATCGGCTGCACGATTGGAGTCGGCGGCGTTGTGGTCTGAGATTGTGGTTGCGCTTGCGTCGAAGGGGGTGGCGCAGGCTGAGGGTTGAATATTGTCGTTACGAGCGTTATCAGAACTACAGCCGCTGGATGAGTCGCAACTCTTGTCCCTATGTCTTTAGCTGCATCTTTAGCTGCATCCTTTATGGCATCGCGGGCCTTATCCATCTGTTGCACCACCTCTTTAGGAGGAGGGCTGAACGGCCAGATCGGCAGCACTGGAATGGTGTTGGTCTTTGGTTGCTGCTGTGGTTCCGGGTCTGGCTCACCGTCGGGATCGTGACCATCGGGATCGACGTATCGCAGCGGATTATTGTAAGCGTACTGATACTTGTTTAGAGATTGCGGATTTCTGAGGTTTGCGTAGAACGTAGGATTGTCCGAGGCGTCATCCACAAACATGTACAACTCATCTGGTCCACCCGTGAACTCATCAGGAGAAGTGAAGCGTCCTTGAGTCGATGAATAGTACCTCGCATCGAAGTAATCGAGTCCCGTTTCAATGTCACGTTCTTTTGAGGTGAACTTCTGCCGCGCGTCATCAGCGTTCGTGTAGCCCATTGTCGGCAGGCGACCACCCGCGCCGGCGAAAAGTTCTTCACCGAATGGCAGATAGTCATGACGACTTGTCGTTGCCAGCGAACCGCTCTGATCGAAGATCATGCGCGGCGTACCAAGTTGATCCGTCACCAGCCAACGAAGGTCGAGACTACTGGTGCCGTTGTTCCACGCTGAGGCGATTTGATTGCGTATCTCCTGAAAGTCGATCGCGTATATCGAACTCGTATTCTCTTGCAGCGTCGGATGCTGATACCCTCCAGTTGAGAGTCCCAAAGCTGTCCGCGCTTGCTCTAACGCTGTGCGTAGCTGTCGAATGTGATCGGCCTTCACAGTGGTGGAGTGATCAGGACTCGGGTCAACCGTGAACGCAAATGCCGACAGCCCTGCGTGCGAACGCAGCGAATTGACCGCAGTGCGCAACTCAGTAAGATTCTCAAGCTTGATTTGATCTCCGGTCGAGAGGGGATTCGGTCCGGTGTACGAAGGCGGCGCTCCCCAACCTCCCGCAGTCATCGTCGCCGTAATCAGCAACTGTCCATTGCGATAGCCATACTCCTTCTGCGGGGGCGTCGTCGTTGGATTGGCATTAGCGGCGTACTCTGCAATCAACTCTCCACCGACGCCATACGCTTGCCACGTCTCAACTCCGCCGACACTCCTGTTCACGCGACGACCATCACCGTCGTACGAATAGATGCCCGCATCGTAGCTGTTCGCTTGCGTCTCTTTCGTCACCCGGTTTTCGGCATCGTACAGACGAGTAACCGCCGCCGCGCTGTAAGTATCGACATCAAGATTCCCAGCCGCGTCGTAATGCATCGTGCCGTTGTAACCACTCGGCACCCCGAGACGATTGCTGGCCGTGATTACGCTGAAGTTAGGTTTGGGAATGCCGGTGCCATAGGTGTTCGCTTGATCGATCGTGCGGTTGCCATAGCGATCATAAGCATACTGCTGCTTCCAACTCGCTTCATTCGCAAACTGAAGCCGGTTCAAGGAATCGTACTCGTAGTACTGTGTTAGGACATCGTAGTGCTCTTGATAATCCGCGGCGTCGGTCTGCGGGATTAAGACCTGTTGGATCCTCAGGTTGCCATTATTCTCAGGCATCGGCGTCGCGCTGTTGCTGCCGCCGCACATGCCCCAACATATGCCGTAGAAATTTATGATAGCTCCGCGCTGCCAACTGGTGTCGTTCGGGGTCAACCCTTCCCGAATCTCCGACAATTGTCCGCGCGAGTTGTAGAAAAGCTTGTTGTGGATCGGAATCGTCGTGCCTAACTGTTCCTGCGTCATGCCACCCAGCGGCGAGTAAATGATACCAGTCGAGTAGTTGCGAAAGTTGTTATCGCCCAGATAGCCGTTGAAGTCAGTCAAACGTCCGGCGTTGTCATACGTGTTCGTGACTGTCCGATTTGACGGATAATTCATCGTCTTTACATGACCGGCGAGATCGTACGTGTAATGAATGGTGTAGGTCTGGTTCGTCTGGCCGTAGATTGTCTGGCTCGCAGTTTTGACTCGGCCCAGTGCATCGTACTCGCCGTAAGTGTAAGTCGAAACGCTCGAACTCACCGAAGACAGACGGCCTTTCCCATTGGTGGCGGTGTCGTAAACATAAGTCACCGCCGGTGTGCCATCCGAGTAGCTGCGCGTGGTCGCGCGGTTCAAAGCGTCATAGCCGTAAGTTGTCAACACGCCGCGCGCATCAGTCTTGTAAACCAAATTGCCGTTAGCATCGTAACCGTTCCCCTGACACTGCCCATTTACGACTGTTCCATAACAAACTGTGCCGCTTTCCGGATTCGTCGCCGAAGTCAGGCGCTTTAACGAATCATAGGTGAAAACACGTGGTGGCTGGTTCCCCTGCGTGACGGACGTCAGATCATCAAGCACGTCGTAGGCATAGATCGTTTGATAGTTCAGGCCGCTCGGGTCTTCGTAAACTTCGTTTAACCGCCCCAGTGCATCTGTTACGCTCTTACGTTGTCGGCTGTTTTGGTCGGTGACGGTGACAGTACTACCGCTATAGGAGCTCGTTACTACGGCATTGTCGGGAGTCGTGACCGTCAGCACTCGACCCAGCGAGTCATACGCAGTTGTGGTCCATAGAACAGTGTCGCCCGCGCGATAGAGGTTTGACGTTTTCCAGACGCGGCCCATCGAATCGTACTGTATATCAGCAAAAATTGAGCTCGTCCCTTCGGACTGAGCCGCACGCCATCCCCGTCCCAATCCGTCGAAATATTTTGTTGCTTCAATGCTGCGGGTTGAGTCTAAAGCGCTCCTCGTGAGCAGAAACAAGTTGCCAATCTGATCGCTGTATCCGTAAGCGATCCAGCCGCCATCAGGTTTGCTTACACGCGTGAGCCGCTGCATCGGATTTGAATTACCGAGTGCGTCGGTGGTGGCGTACTCCAGGTAAGTGGTTTGATTATTAGCGTCGGTAGTGGCGGTTACCATCCCCGATGTCAGGTCGTAGAGACTGGAGGTGACGAGCGCAGTCGCCGGACCGGCCCCATCCGGATCGGCCGAGGTTGTCTGGGTCGGGTACGCATAGTAGTAATTACTGGAATACTCGATTTGCGCAGGATTGCTGACCGTTGTATCGCGCGCATCCCACATCTTGCGCACACTCCCGCACTGGTCGTATTGAACATGAGTTTGCAGCCAGCTATTCGTTGAGATTACCCGACTACTTGAAGTTGTGGGATTACCGCGATAAGTGGTTTGCACATCAACCCAACCCGTCACGCTTCCGTAGGTCAATAACGGGAAAGCCGGTTCATCATAACTCATTGAGCCTTCCGCGATGACGTTGTTCCCTGCATCCCTCACTCGCGTCGAAGATGGCAAGCCAAGTAATTGGCGGTCGCGATATGCTTGTCTGACGGCGGCATCGATGTTCGCGTCGTTGACGAGATAAGTTGTTTCTTGTGTTCGCACCAGCGTGCCGAGCGAGATCGAACCAATCGCTACCGTCTGTGCGATCGCAGAGTTCACTGAGGTGAAGTCGTATTGGTTTGTAGAAATGACGTTCAGATCGTTGTCGTACTGCATCGTCGTGCTGGCCGCGAGCGCATCGCCGCCCGTATCGAGCAGCAGGTTGACGCTCCTGATCGCACGCGGATCGCGCGTGGCCGCACCCGCGCCACCCGGCTGTGGTCCTGATATTTGCCACTCGGTCAGCGAACGCCGCATCATTTGATTGCTTGAGTCATAGACGCGCTCGTCGTAGGTCATACCGGTTATTGGACTGTCAAAACCGAAACTGCTCACGTTGTTTCCGCCGCCGGTGGCGTACAAAAGCCGCTCTGCGCGCGTGCCATCCGGCGCCGTCGTGTTGGCTTTGTAAGGAAGCGATCCATAGCTGTCGGCGTAGTCGGCCGCGTACGCCCAGTGTGTTTCGTCAGTACCGTCGCCTTTCGCGCTTACCCAACGCTCGACCACACCCCGATTCGCCTGGTCATAATGCACGTTTCTATCGCCGATGGGCGATATGTGGTCATAACGGAAACGTTCATAGCCACCGGTGGGATAGGTGACCCGATCGATCTCTCCATAAATGTTGTAGGTGAACTGATACGACCGTCCGTTGGGCAGAATAACCTCCGCCAGCACGACCGGATTGAATACCGTGGCGCTCGCGCAAATGTGCGTGAAAGAACTGGTTGTATACAGATAGGGTGAGACTGCTACGTATTGATTTGGCGCCGGACACTGGTAGTTGGAGGTGTAACTGAGTGTTCCGGAGCTCAATACGTCGCCCAGGTTCTTCCAACGGAGAATGTAGGTGATCGCTTGGTTGCTGAATCCCGGCAATGTGTAAGTTTGATCACCCGCAGTTGGAGTGGTAGCGAGCGGGTTATTGTAAGTCCGGCCCAAAGTGTCCGTCACACCACTGGCGGAATAGTTAATTGTGTTGCCGTTGCGGTCGATGTACTGCGTTGCGTACCGGATCTCGTGGTCCGACTGCATGTAAGGTAAGGGTGATTGTGCGGTGCCGAACGAGTACCGTCCGCCGTCAGGAAGGTAGAGTGTGCCCGTATCAGTATCAAAACGGATTCTTGAACTGTCGGTTGAATAGAAAGTTCCTGTAAATTCGGGGGTAGTAGTGTCAGGAAACCAAACACATTGCGGCGTGTCTGACTTCCGCAACTCATGGCTGGAACCATCCGGCAGATGAAGGTGAAGTCGAAAAATGTAACAGGCTACGGGACTTTCCACCTGTGGATCATCGCTGAGGGGAAAGCCGTTTTCATCGTACCTCTGGTCGCGACCAGTGTATTCAATCCAAGGGACATTGAGCGTACTGGTCCAACCGGCTACCGCATTCTCTGAATATTTAGGCCAGGCCCGCGTGTGATACATCGTATACGATCGCCACCCGCCGCCGTACTTCATGCGCCACTGCTTTGACCCATAGCGCAAGGTCGAAGAAACATTCATCCCCGCTCGGCCCGGCGCTCCACCCAATGGTATCTCGATCGACATTCCGAGGGTCGAAGGATCGACGCGGGCTTCGGACCTGAGGCTCAGGTCAGGGCTGTTTTCCGTGTAACGTTTGTCCTGTGCAGTGACGGTTAAGGTCGATACGAATGCCGTCAGCACGAAGGAGATAAAACCTAATCTGGAGAGAATGAAAATCAATCTTCTATGTACGCTGCCCTGGAGTTGAAGGTGATTCACAGTTCCACGCTCCTTTACCATGGTCGGACCAGCTGCATGCGCTCAAGGAACCGACGCATAAAAGAAGCTTGTGGCTCTTTGTCCTTCTCAGCTTCCTTCACAACCCCCGCATAAAATGAGTAGTCTGACGGATACGAGAGTTCGACAAATAGCGACGCGGGCGGCTCGCCTATTTCGATTGCGGTCGGCTCAAATACTTCCTTTTCATCTCCCGACACCGTTATTGTCTTAATTAATAGTCCACCCAGTGACGGCGCACGATATTCTTCAATAAAATCGCTCGTCTTATACTGCCCTTGGCGCTGCCATACGATGGTCTTAATGCCGACAACCGAGTCTTCGCGCGTGAATAGCGAATCTGTCCGCAGGAATTGTTCAATATCTGTCGAGGGGTCTTCGATCTGGGGCCCTGTGAACACTAGTAGCTTGCGCGTCTCATCGAGGCGAAATACTCCGAGTCCGATGAATCCGAAGTAACTTTGCACTCGGTGGACTGATCCGTCACGGGCGAAGAACGTCTGCACCAGTTTATAAACGCCGTCCGAACGCTGCATCTGCTGAACGAGCGAGACGCGATGTGTTTCGCCACTTTTGAGAGTCACTGTGCGCGAGCTGGTCACGGTAAAAGCTGGATAAGTTTTCTGCAGATCAGTGTTGCGTGCAATTTTTCGCGAGGACGCTATTCCAGGTGACCTTCCAACTCTTCGCGAGGACGCGGACACAAAAGCTAACCCAGCCACTGACACTAGCGCCGCCAACGAGCCCAGCCAGACAAAGATCGCGTATTTCTTAGACATAAGTTGTCTCCACTTGCTGTCGCCTAACCGTAACAACAATCATTGCAAGCTCAACAAAACCAGAATCTCGCCCTTACCTTTTTCCAAAGGCTCAAGCGCTTTCCCGATCAGTGTTCCTGGACGATGAATCTGGACGCCGCCGAGATTGATTGGCTCGGATTTCATGGCGACGCCGGGAATTTCGCTGGTGACCAACAAGTCGCCGATGTTGATTCGCGACTTGGTGGCATCAACTTTCACTTTGACTCGGCCAGTGGTGGCGACCAGAACCTTACCGACCCCGCTTTCACCTAAGGCGATGCCGGGTTGTTCCGAGACGACTCCCGCAACGCGCGTGTCGTAAGCGATGGTTGATGAAGTGACTTGATTGGGTTTGGTGGCGTCAAGAACTACGACCGTGCCGGCGGCAAGTTTCTCAGACGCAGGAACCCATTCGGCCACGTCCTGATATTTGGCGGCGATGTTGCCATCTACGGTTATGTCGCCGCTTACATGCGCAGTCCCATTAACATCGAGTTTGTATGAAGATGGTGCGCCGGTATTGACGCCGAGGGTTGAGAAAGCTCCCGTTCCTCGTGTGGTTGCACCGATGGCTCCCGGAGCCGCAAACGTCGTCCCGCCAAGACTCGTAGCGTTGATAGTACCTGAGCCACTTGTCGTCAGAGAACCTCCGGTCCCAACTATCAACGCCCCAGTATTTGTGCCGGCAGTGAGGTTGCTAAAGGCCGTTTGGACTGCGGCCCATGAATTGTCACCCCGCAGGAATTTAGTGACGTCGGGTGTGCCGGTGCCAAGTCGTCCAATAGCTACCATTCCGCTAGCCAGATTTGAAGCGCTGAGGTTGCTAATACTCGCGCCGTTGGTAGCTGTAATAGTAGTGAAGGTTCCAGTTCCGGGTGTAGTGGCGCCAATCGCCCCTGGGGCCGCAAAGGTTCCTCCACCCAGCGTCGTAGCGTTGATAGTACCTGCGCCACTTGCTGTCAGAGAACCTCCGGTCCCAACCACCAACGCCACATTGCTTGTGCCGGCCGTGACGCTGCTAAAGGCCGTCACCTGTGACCAGTCCGTCTTGCAGACTCCAGCGATGCAGAGTCCGCCGGACGAGTTAATCTGTCCACCTTGAACATCTAGTTTGTAATTAGGCGCGGTGATGCCAATGCCGACATATCCGGTGGTTTTCTTAATCGTAAGGTAGTTAGCGACATTAAACTCTCGAATTGTGAAATCTCCGGCAGACGGATAGCCACCCATTAATAGCCACCCTGCATCCCCCGCTTGTCCGGGATCCAGCAACACCCCCGTATAGCTACTCGTATTCTTAACTCGGAGATACTTCGTGGCACCGGAATCCGGGCCTGTGGTTTGTATCGTGAGAATCGACGCCGGACTTAAGGTTCCTACTCCGGCATTACCCGTATCTGGAAACGTATTGGTCTGGGCCATGCCTCGTTGAAAACTTCCGCTTAGAAGCATTACGGCCAACAAGAACGCGACGCTGAACCAAAGGTTTCTCGGGCTAATGTTTTGTGATGTCATCTCTGTCTCTCTTTCAGATTGGTTTGCAAAAATAGTCAGGCAGCCGCGCAGACTTTGATCTGACTACTTGGGGCCAACTGTTGAGCGGATTTCATGGGGGAACCCTTCTGCCAAATTGATGGCTTGAAGGCTTGGGCTGAGCCGGCGAGTTGTGCGGACAGCTCGTGGAAGGTCAGCCCTAAATCAAAACGTATGTGGCCTTCGCTATACCTGCAAAAAGCGTTTTCCGCTGTGATGGCCGTCACAAGCCATTCAAATATTGAAAGCGTGGCCCTAACCAAACTATCAATCGTGCCATGTGGAACTAAGGCCGCACCGAATATCGATCTTAAGCAGTCTGATCCTTGGCCGAAGCCAACAAGCGATTGACTCTAGAAGTCAACTGACTAATGTCCTGCGGCTTTCGCAAGAAGTCACTCACGCCGGCTCGCCAAGCTTCGTTTTCGCAATCTTCACCTGAAAGCATCACGATTGGCGTAGCTCGCCATCGAGCCATGTTGCGAGCGCGTCTGACTAGTTCAAGTCCCGACATCCCAGGTAGATCATTATCAACAATAATCAGATCGTACCGAGCCCGACTAGACAGTTTCTTTAACGCGATGGTTCCGCTCATGCAGGAATGAACTTTCATTCGTTCTGCGCTTAGGGTGTCTGCGACGACCTCGATAATCGCGCCGTTATCATCAACGTGCAGAATCGATGCTCTAGGGGCCGAGCCTTCGCGTGCGCTTCCGAGTTGAGCGCGAGTTGTCTTTGAAAAAAGATGATGGCGCCGCTTGCGCACTGCCGAACGGGATTTCAGCAACTTGTTATGTCGTCCATTTATTAATGAGATTAGACTCTGGTGGTGCCTAAACCCCAGCAACTGTGCTGCCTTCGTGACAGAACCTTCAGCATCACGCAAGGCACGGCGAATTAGACCTTCTTCGAATTTGACTGTTTCATTCTTTAATGAAAATCCTTCCCAGTTCGAATCCACGGCTTCAAAGGCTTCAATATCAGACGGTGACTCTAATGAGGTAAGCACAACTTCCATGGAAGCAATCAGACGTCTTAAGGTCAGTGGATCTTGAGAATCCTTGGATAGCTCGAGCGCTGAATGAAACGTCGAGATCAGTTCCTTCGGCTTCATCTTATCGCCAAGTTCTTCGATGATGCTTAACTTAGCGCGACCTGCGCCTTCGATGTCGCCTGTGGTTTCAGCGACTTCCACGGCTCGTTCAAGTACCGCGCGGGAGCGCGCTTGATGTCCCACCCGGGCCAGAGCAACGCCATGAGTATTCAAGGCTTCAGCGAGCACCGCTTGTTCACCGCCACGCTCAAGACTCTTTACCGCAGATCTCGACACCCGTTCGGCATTGGCTACTTTGCCTTCGGCCAAGAAGGTGCGAGCCCTTGTATCGTCAACCTGAGCGGCGGTGCCTAAATCTTTCGTTTGGAAAAACAGATATCGGGCACGGTCAAGATGCTTGTGGGCATCACCGTACTGGCCCAGCGTGAAATACAGGAACCCGAGATTGTTTTCGACTCGCGCGAGAAAGCGCGTGTTCCCGGCTTGTTCGAGATGAAAGCTTGCAGCAGCCGCCTCGATTAAGGCCCTGTCCAAATAATCACGACGATTTTCTTCTGTTCCAAGGCGTGTGAACAACAACGCGAATTCATTGTGGAATGCGCCTTTGAGTGCATGGTCCTCGCTCCGATCCAATAACGGAGCGGCTTGGTAGTAGTAACGAAGGGCTTCTTGAAGTCTCTGCCTTCTCTCTTCGACGATTCCGGCGCGTATCAGCAACACCGCCCGTAATTCATTGCTCTCCTCGGGCGCGAGGTGTAATGCGGTACGAAGTTGAATTCGAGCCTCATCAAAGGAACCTTCGCGCCAGTAGCACAGCGCCAGATCTCCGTGCGCCTCAGCAGTCTTTTCATCTAATCCAAGCTTTTCAAAAGTTGCTGTGCTTCGCGTGATGAAGTCTTTCGCTCTTTCCTGACTTCCGTTCGCTTGATCAGTACTGCCGAGCCATCCTGCTAAGCTACCAATCCGCAGAAGTACGTCTGCTGCTGTTCGTTCGTCTAAGTCATACAGCCTCGGTTCCCGATCGCGATCCGGCCAAAACTCACTTAACGCTTCCCATGCCGCTTCGTATTCGCTAGCCTTCTCAAACTGCTTAGCCAAATCACAGGCAAGTTTCGCTTGTTCGCCACGAGGAAGGGTTGGCTGTTTTTCCTTTAAGGCGATTAACTGAGCCTCCAAGTTCATGTGAGGGCTGCCTTTCTATATGAATGATAAACTCCTTGCGCTTCGTCAGGACTGAACTGATGATCTGCGTCCGCCAGTTGGACTTATTTGGAAGTCACGTTCTCCCTCGTTGAAGAAAAGCTCGAAACCTAAAACACAATAAGGAGCATAAACATGCGGAAACTAAGAAACCTAGCGCTACTCGCCGCCCTGATTGTCATCCCGGCTGGAAATATCTATGCCGACGGTGGCTCTCCGTGTGAGTCAATACCGGGTCAAACAAACACGCCTCCGTGTTCTGTGGCGCAACGCGCTGCGAACGATGATATGGCTCTCAGCCCGACGACTGCGTTGCCATCAGTCAACGACACCGGCCAATACTCAATCTCGGAGTTAGCGCTCGATCTCGTAGAGAATTTGCTGGCTCTATTCTAGTTGGCGGCCGTCGCCACGCTCCATTTTCATTCCGTCGCCATTAGTCGGTCTAGCGGCGAAACAGTATTTGTGTGCTTGCTGTTGCGGCGCTCCATTAACCTCTTGAATTCCGCGAGTTGCGCAGAATAATCTCGGTTTTGAGTTTACGCAACCACCTCACTCACTCCATCACCTGCAAGTGGGCGCGTGCCACGGGTTACCGGCATTTGCAAATATTCTACATTGGGTAGGCTGCGAAGGGACGCGCGACGTTGAGAGTTCGGTGTGATGCGAAGTTTTTAGGCGGCAAGCCAACTTGCCGCCTATTCTATTCCACCGGCGGGGAAGACAAAGGGTGTGTAAGGACGCCAGCCAACACTAGCGCACCGTTGCTTGACGGCAACTATTAATGTTTCGCCAGCCATTGATCGAGCGATTGCCAGTTTCCCTCGCCGTTGCAATTGCTCGGGCATATTCGAACTCATAGATCGGGTGAATTTCCCACAACGAAATGCGTTTTGGATTGCTACCGACCGGATGGTCACTTTCATACAATGCATCCGTTCCCGCTTATGCCTGCGCAGTTCTAATTCGAGATTTTGCTGAGAAGTTATCGGACGAGGACAAAGCATTTTGTAAGAATGTTCTGCTTGAATTCGCTTCCATGCCAATTGTGACAAAGAGCTTTTATGGTCACACAGTAGATGGTACTGAACCCGCTATTCTAAGTCTTCCCCTCCTTCTGAAATACTTCCCAGAGGAACGTCACAACATCAAGTCATTGCTGTTTGCACTCCTCATTTATCGGTCACAGAGGCCTTCGTCGCGACTTCGCTCGGCGGCTGGGAAGCGGGCACGGTTACAGACAAAGCAGTCGTTTTTGTGTCATTGAGCGGAGGGTCTGCCAGTCGTGACTCCGCAGTCAGCTTCTTGCGCAGTTCGCTCGAGAGGTTGGGGATGAGCAAATAACAAATGCGTTTAATAATTGTCGTCTGAAATCCGGGAGAATCGTCATGAAGTCACCGCTTCCGAAGTCTTGATCAAGCAAATGGCAGAGCCGCGCTACGTTTGCCGCCCTGTTCGTCTTGTTGACCGCGAGCGCTGCGCAGGCTGAGCCGCCCCACGCCCAGCTTCGTCCCTTCGCGGCGAGCGGTCTCGCCATTGATTGGGAGCACCGCTTTATCCGCATCTCGCTCGTCGTGATGTGAATTGTTACATTCGTCGGCATCGCGCGCGCGCAAGAGAATAGCGGCACAGTGCAGCAAGAGCTGGTTGGTGGCTCAGTCATCGCTGCCGAGCGCCAGGAGGAATATGGACTATTGAACCTCAGTTCTGAGTGCAGCGCATCGCTATTGCGCAACTAGCTACCCGTCAATTCAGTTTGTCGAAAAGGGATTCGCCACCAGTTTTGCCGGCGCCGAGAGTGCTTGTGGACCGCTGAGGGCTGGCTTGCGTGAACCGTCCTGACAGTTGTTATTAGAACCTCTTAGCACGCCGCAGAACCTCTCCAGCAGCTCGCAGGTTTCCGCCGGAGCTGCAAGGCGATACCGCGCCCGCGATCGGTTGGTGCCGACGTGAATCGACCAGGCGCCGACCGGCAATTGCGAGAACAGATCCTCGTCCGTTACGTCGTCGCCCGCTGCGAGAATAAAGCACGAACCAGATTGCAGTTGTTTAAGTCGCGTGAACACTTCGCCCTTGTTAGCCCACACAAATTTGACTTCGACGGTCTTATGTCCTTTCACGGCCCGCACGGGAGTTTCGGCCAGCATCTGTTCCAGATTGGCCACCAGCTCATTCGCCAGCCACTCGCCAAATTCTTCGTCGGACATGCGATAGTGCCACACGAGCGAAAATTCTTTGGTTTCGATAAAGCTGCCCGGAGTCCGCTCGACGAAATGTTCCAGCACCGGCGACACGCGATGCTTCCAGTCGAGCAACGGACCAGCGTGCGGCTGCTCCCACTTCTTTGAACCGGGCGCGCGCAAAATTGCGCCGTGCTCCGCGGCCAGCCAGAGGTTCGGTATTGCTTTGAACCAACGCTCCAAATCCGCGCGCGGCCTTCCCGAAACCAGCGCGACAATAGTCTGCGGATCCTTTGTTAAGGTCTCCAAAGTCTTGAGCAGCGCCGATGAGGGCGTGGCGTTCTGGGGCAATTTGGCAAAGGGCACCAGCGTTCCATCATAGTCGAGCATTAACAACCGGGCGTGCGACTTGCGGAACGCATCAGTGACTTCATCCATCGGCAGGTTTTTGGCTTTTCCGTACGAGCGCGCGGTTCGGTTCCGCACGGCCAGCTCAAGATTGCCGACAAATCGCCGACCCCACGCGAAGACGTTGTTCTTTTCAATCCGGCGTCGCAGGGCGGACATTCTCTCGCGCCGCTGGGCCGATGGCAAAGAAAGCGCACGGTTGATCGCTTCCGCGGTGCGCTCTTCGTCATATGGATTGATCATGAGTGCTTCGCCCATTTCGGCGGCGGCCCCGGCAAATTCACTCAAGACCAGCACGCCGTCCCCGTCCGGCTTGCTGGCGACATATTCCTTGGCAACCAAATTCAAACCGTCCCGCAAGGCCGTTATCAACGCAACGTCCGCCGCGGCATATAACGCGGTCAATTCAGAACGCGGCAGACCGCGACGAATATAGATGACCGGCGACCAACCCGGCGTACTCCATTGGCCGTTGATCTCGCCGACCAGTTCATCAACGTCTTTGCGCAGACGCTTGTACATGCTTACCCGTTCACGCGAGGGCACTGCGACCTGAATTAGCACCACCTTCTCGCGCCACTGCGGCCACCGGTCCAGCAGGCGAGCAAACGCGCGCAGGCGTTCTGGGATTCCCTTGGTGTAATCCAATCGGTCTACTCCCAGAATTATTTTGCAGCCTTTGAACCGTCCTCTGAGGTCTGTCAGGCGATTCCTGGTGGCGGCGTCATTCAAGAGCAGATCGCTGAACTCCCCGGGCGCGACCCCGATGGGAGACGCCTCCAGGCGCACAGCCCGCGAACCGTATTCAACAGAATCCATCTGACTGCCAATTCCCAGAATCCGCAGAATCGATCCTCGAAAATGTTGCAGGTAACGGTGAGTATGAAATGCCAGATAATCAGCGCCCAGCAGACCGCGCAGCATCTCCTCGCGCTTTGGCAAGATGCGGAAGACCGATGAAGATGGAAATGGGATGTGCAGGAAGAAACCGATACCGAGCTCCGGCAGCGCTTCGCGCATGAGCCGCGGCAGGAGCATCAGGTGATAATCATGAATCCAGAGCAGGTCGTTGGGGGTCAGGTGTTCGAGTAATTCATCACGTAGAATTTTGTTCGCCTTCTCGTAAGCTCGCCAGTGATCCGGATCGAAACGCAGCAGCGAAGGAAACTGGTGAAAGAGCGGCCAAAGGGTCTGGTTTGAAAAACCCTCGTAAAACCCGTGCGCGGTGTCCGGCGGAAAATCGATGGCGATGTACCGGTCACGCTCTTTCCAGCGCGCCAGAATATCTCTACGTTTGTCGTCATGGACACCTGAGGCTTCGCCGGACCAGCCAAGCCACAGACCGTTAGTTTCTTTCACGATGGGATTCATTGCGCTGGCCAAACCGCCGGCACTTTTCTCAGTGCGCCAGCCGTCGCCGACTCGCTTTAGGGTATAGGGTAAGCGGTTGGAGACTACGATTACACGCTTGGCTGATCGGGTGGATGTTAATTGCTCAATCATGATTCAGACGGAGAGACGAGAACAGCCAGCACTAAAGAGTTTGAAAAGTAAGCGACCGCATTGAAGGAGATACACGCCCCTCAATGCGGTCACGCTTGTGCGCCTCTGATTTCCCAGAGAAACGGGGGCAAAGCGACAGGTCAGCTAAGGAGCCCACGACCCATTCCAAGCAGTATCAAGATACAAACAGATCACAAATGAAACATGAGTCGGAACACTTAGCCTGAATAGGTGATTACACTCATGCGTTTTCTTGACGGTCATATTTATTGACTTACGACTTGGACATAAGCCCATTTGGGGTTTGCGTGCCGCGGGGTGTGCCGATATCTTTGAGCTGTTGACTGCATTGCAGTGTTAAGGACGATTCCGGTGAACAGTGGAGACGACCACCCTTACGATTTGTGGTACAAGGACGCAATCTTCTATGAAGTGTATGTGCGCGGTTTCCTTGATTCAAGCGGAGACGGCATCGGAGATTTTCGCGGCCTAACTGAAAAACTCGATTACCTTCAATGGCTGGGTGTCGATTGTTTATGGCTGTTGCCAATATTTGACTCGCCGCTGCGCGACGGCGGCTATGACATTTCCAACCATTACGCGGTCCTGCCTGACTACGGAACGCTCGACGATTTTCGCATCTTCTTGAAAGCCTCTCACGAACGCGGCATCAGAGTCATCGCCGATCTGGTCGTCAATCACACCTCGGATGAACATCCCTGGTTTCAGGAAGCGCGGAGTTCGCCGGAATCGCCCAAACGCGACTGGTATGTTTGGAGCGACACCGATCAGAAGTATTCACAGGCTCGAATCATATTCACCGACAGTGAACGTTCAAACTGGACCTGGGACGAAATTGCAGGAGCGTTCTATTGGCATCGCTTCTTCAGTCACCAACCGGATCTCAATTATGAAAACCCGGAGGTGCAGCAGGCCATGATCGATGTCTTGTCGTTTTGGCTCGATACGGGCCTCGATGGTTTTCGAGTTGATGCGGTTCCCTATCTTTTTGAACGTGAAGGCACCAATTGCGAGAATCTGCCGCAGACGCACGCGTTTCTGAAACGCCTGCGTTCGATCGTAAACGAGCGCTATCCAGAGTGTCTGTTACTCGCCGAAGCGAACCAATGGCCGGAAGACGTGGTCGAGTATTTCGGGAACGGCGACGAGTTCCATATGTGCTATCACTTTCCGATCATGCCGCGGTTGTTTATATCTTTGCGGCAGGAAGACCGTCGGCCCATCGTCGAGATTCTTGAGCGCACGCCTGCGATTCCCGAGAGCTGCCAGTGGGGAATGTTCCTGAGAAACCACGATGAGCTGACGCTCGAGATGGTTACGCATGAAGAGCGGGACTATCTCTACCACGAGTATGCACGAGACAGCCGCATGCGACTCAACTCAGGCATCCGGCGGAGACTCGCGCCCTTAATGGACAATGGACGGCGCCGCATCGAATTGCTACACGCGCTGTTGTTCAGTCTTCCCGGCAGCCCCTTTCTTTATTACGGGGACGAAATCGGCATGGGAGACAATATCTATCTGGGCGATCGCGATGGTGTGCGCACCCCCATGCAATGGTCCGACGATCGCAATGGCGGTTTTTCGCGCGCTGACTTTGCACGGCTCTATTTCCCGCTAATCATGGACCCTGTATACGGCTATCAATCGGTCAACGTTGAAGCGCAACAGCGTTACTCCACCTCATTATTGAATTGGGTTCGCGAAATGATTCATCTGCGCAAGCGACATCCGGTCTTCGGCCGCGGATCTTTGGAGTTCGTTAAACCAGATAACCGAAAGATCCTTGCCTTTGTCCGCGCCCATGGTGACGAAGTTGTTCTCTGTGTCTTCAACTTGTCTCAATACGCTCAACCGGTAGAGCTGGATCTCCGGCCTTATTCGGGAAAGACTCCATTCGAAATGATGGGTCAAACTGCGTTTCCTGCCATCGGCGAGTGGCCTTATCAACTGGCCCTCGGCCCACGAAGTTTCTATTGGTTCCTTTTGAGAGATACCAACTAGTCCTAACGCTTCTTCCAGCAAAACGTCCGCCAGCACTCCTCGGCTGCCAATAAGATAGGTGTAATCACCTACTAATTTAAGTGTTCGTACCGATGCGCCGGCAAGGCCATCCGCCTTAAGCTGTCAATAAGCGATGGTGATTATTTTTTTGAGGAGTGAATGGATTATGTTAGGCAAATCAATTATCAAGCGCTGGCTTTTTGGATTGTCCCTCGTGGCAGGGGCACTGATCTTCACAGCCCCACAGGCCCCTGGCCAGACTGTTAGCAAGAACGAACTCGCGCCCCCCACGACTGATACCCGGAAGACAGCGGACCAACTAACACCGGTTCCGGTGTTTAAGAAATACAAAGGAATTGAAATTGGCATGACAGCTGAGGACGTGCGCGGCAAGTTGGATCATCTGAAAGAGAAAGGAAAGATTCAGGACTTTTTTGTTTTTTCAGATACAGAATCAGCGCAGGTCTTCTATGACAACGACGGGAAAGTGAATGCTATTTCGATTGACTATATTGGAAAGAACAGCAATCCGCCGATTCCCAGAGAAGTCCTGGGCGAAGATCTTCCAGCTAAGCCCGACGGATCGATATATGAACTCCGACGATATCCATCAGTCGGATACTGGATTGCCTACAACCGCACTGGCGGAGCCGACCCGACTGTAACGATCACGATTCAGAAGGACTAAGACTGAACTTAATAACAGACACCCTCGAACCAATTATTAGAGCCAGAAGGAAGGATACAAGGAGGTGTGATGAAATTCATTTACAAAGCTACGGCACTGGTGGCGATGCTCGCGTTCTTAAGTTTCGGGCTAACGCCTGTCGCGATGGCCCAATACCAACAACCATATCGACACAGTGACAATTACATGCGGCAACTCATTCGCCGTATTGAGACGCGCACGGATCGCTTTAGCAATCTACTGCCCAACGCCCTTGACCGCAGTCGGGTCAACGGAACAAATCGGGAAGACCAGATAAACAATCTGGTAACCAATTTTGAGCATGCTACCGATGTGCTAAAAGATCACTTCAACAATCGCCAGTCAACGATGTTGGACGCCCGAGCGGTGCTTCAGGAAGGCGCGCGCATCGACACGTTCATGCGGAATCAAAGACTCGACAACCGTACTGAGCGCGCCTGGACTCAGGTGCGAACCGATCTCGATCGATTAGCGAGTGCCTACAATGTCGCTTTGAATTGGAGATTCAGGCAATGGCCGGCAACGGATCCCGGTCCCGTCTATTCCGGCTATGATTCAATGCTGACCGGAACGTTTCGGCTGAACTCGGCCTTAAGCAACAATCCCAGAATGATCGCCAACAATGCGACTCACAGCCTCTCGGTCCGTGAACGTCAGAGTGTCTATAACAATCTGATCAATAGGTTGACGCCGCCGGAAACGATCGCGATTGAGCGCCATGGACAGTCAGTAACGCTGGCCTCGACGCGTTCGCCCCAGGTGACCTTTGACGTAGATGGCCGCCAACGGATGGAAACTTATCCGGATGGTCGCACGACGCAGGTCCGTGCAGATTTCACCGGCGGAGAGCTGAAAGTGGTCTCGAACGGCGACCGCCTGAATGACTTTACCGCCACCTTCGCTCCGGTCGAAAACGGGCGCCGGCTGCTGGTCACTCGAGAGATTTACGCTGAGCGCCTGGCCCGTCCGGTCAAAGTCCAGAGCTATTACGACCGGACTTCAGACATTGCTCAATGGTCCGTTTATAACGGAGTGCCGGTGAATACGGGCTCGGTTTCGTCGAATTTTGTGGTTCCGAATGGAACGCAGATCGAGGCCGTGCTTGATAGGGACCTCTCAACAAAGTACACGCGTACCAACGACCGGTTCACCATGCGAGTTACTTCTCCATTCGCTTACGAGGGGGCAACTCTGGAAGGCTATATCACGGAAGTCGATCGCAGCGGACGGTTAGCCGGCCGATCAGGGATGACCTTCAACTTCGATCGAATAAGGCTGCGCAACGGCGAGACCTACAAATTCGCCGGAATAGTCGAGCAGGTGCGGACTCTCAACGGCGAAAGCGCTCGCGTGGATAACGAGGGTGCTATCCGCGAGAGCGGCAGCCAGACCACGACCACTCTTGAGCGCGCCGGAATTGGCACAGCTCTCGGTGCGTTGATCGGCGCAATTGCGGGAGGTGGAAAAGGCGCGGCGGTTGGCGCCGTGGTTGGCGCTGGAGCAGGCGCAGGTTCCGTGTACGTGCAGGGCAGAGATGATCTGGACTTGACGCGCGGCACGAACTTCAGCATTCGTGCCAGCAGTCCGCTGCGCTGAGAGGGAGGAGTTGCGGATTAACCGAGAGCGAAACGCTCGACTCTTACTTCAAATACGCGGCAACGAAGCTGAGCGGAATGCACTGGCGAGGGCATTTCGCTCAGTTCGTTTTTCAGGGCGGGTCACCAAACTGTTTCGCGATCACTCTCGATCACATAGCGGGCAATCTCAACCCGATTATTGAATCTCTTCTTATCCAGGATGTGACTGATGTGGTTCTCGACTGTTCTTACGCTTATTTCCAATTCAGCAGCGATCTCCTTATTGCTTAAGCCACGGGCCACCGCGCCCGCGATCCGGTTTTCAGCCTCAGTCAGTTGCTCATCGTAAAAATCGGTCTGCTCCTGGTTTTGTCCGCCCACCAAACGGGCAATCTCAGCGTGAGTGCGCTCGACGCGATTGAGTATATTTCTGATTACGGCTATCAACTCATCCGGTTCGAAAGGTTTTGTCAGGTACGCGTCAACGCCGGCGCGAAAGCCCTCGATTCGATCCCCCGGTTCCCCCTTAGCGGTAAGAAAAACAACCGGCACGAGCGAAGTCCTGTTTGAAACGCGCAACTGTTGAGCCAGTTCATAACCGCTCATCCCGGGCATGCGAATATCGCTGACAACAAGATCCGGAACTGTTTGGGCGACGCTTACCAGAGCCTCCGCGCCGCTGCGCGCGGTTACAACCTCGAAGCCTTCAGCGCGCAGGCACGCTTCCACGGCCCGCAACAAATTCGGTTCGTCGTCTACCACCAGCAAGCGTTTAGACATCGGCGCGCTCCTCTCGCCACTCTTTGCCGTTCCATTTGGGAAGAAAGATCGTAAAAGTGCTGCCGCATCCCACTTCGCTGTTCACAGTGACGCGTCCCCCGAGCTGTTTCATAAGGTTTTGGACGATATTAAGCCCCAGTCCAACGCCCGGTTCGTCAGCCGAATTGCGCCCGTCAGATGACGACAACCCGGAAGATAATGAGCTCACACCTCCGCGATAGAAGCGTTCGAAGATGTGGGGCAGGTCGTCCGCGCTAATACCCCGGCCATTGTCCTTTATATGTATGCCAACCTCTCCGTCATGAGTTGTCACCCCTAGAGTGATTTCGCCAAAGTCAGGAGTGTACTTGATGGCGTTTTCAACCAGCGTGCGCAACACCCGGCGCAACGCGACCTTGTTTGCAACTACGAAGGCAGGCTCTTCCGGAAGCCTGGTCAGCAAGCGCTGTTTACGAACCTGAGCCCGAATTCTCTCAGAACCGGCGCATTCCGTTACGAGTTCCTTAGCATCTACGCGTGTCAACTCAATGTCATGAGGCGCTGCTTCAATACGGGACAGATCAAGCAGATTGGTGACCAGATCAATCTGTCGATCGCATTCCGCCGCGATGGTCTCAAGATATTCACGACGTTCCGCGTCCGAAGGATTCGTGCGCTGCAATACGTGCGTTAACGTCTTAATTGTGGTCAAAGGAGTACGCAGTTCATGCGATACGCTGTTCACAAATTCTGATTTCAATCGATCGAGTTCTGCAAGGCGTTCTTCTCGCTCTTTGATCTGACCGGCCATCAGATTAAAGGCAACGCCGAGATCGCCCACCTCACTCGCACTATCAATCGGAGCGCGCGCTCCCAGATTTCCGTTACCGAGAGCGATCGCTGCGTGTCGCAGCCGATGGATGGGTTGCACAATGCTCCGCTGAAAGAGGATTGCCGCCATCACTGCACAACCGAGCGCCAACAAACTGAAGACAACATAGCGATTTAGCTGATTGCGCATCGGCTCGTATAGGTTCGCGCTGGGTACTCCGACCGAAACCACGAAATCAGTCGCGCCCGCTCGGCATAATCCATAAACGCGGCGGATTTCGTCATAGGGACTCTGAAGCTCGACGACCGTCAGACGCTGATTTCCTAACGCGCTAAATAGCGGCGACCTGCTCACTTCAGGAACAGCCGGCGTATTTCCGGCCGGTTTTCGATAAAGAAGCTGGCCGTGCGAATCGAAGATCGCAATGATCGCGTTTCCGGGAAGCTGTATGTCTCGAAGAGGTCGTTTATCGCGTTGCCGTCAATCCGGGCGATCACTACGCCGCCCGTCTCAATCGGCGCGGCAATGGCGAACATTGGACGCGACTCATCGTTGGTTCGATCAGTGACCAGCGCCCACGAATTCTTGCTGGCAGTTTCGCGCAGTAGATACTGGACAAGCGCGACGCGGCGGCGGCTCGCGATTGGCTGGCTCAGTCACGCCAGGATTTTGCCGGAGACGTCGACAATATCAATACCAATCCAGTAAGGACGCGTGCTTACGACGTACTGAAGATTGGTCTCCGGCGCAATGATATTTTGTTGGGCCGACACGTGCCGCAATTGTAATCAGCGGTTGGCGCTGAGCATCGACCCAACGCTCGAAAGCAATCGCCGCCAACTCGGCTTGCTGTTTCACCGAGTCGTCGAGTTGCGCCCGGCCGGTACTCCACATTCGGTTCAACGCCAGCACGCCAACCAGGGCCAACGGAATCACAATTCCAAGCGTCAGTAAGAGTAATCGCCCGCGAATCCCTACCTTCATGACTCACATAACTTTCCGCCGCATTTAGATCCCACACGTGGTTGTTACTTGCCTCAAGTATAGCCCGTAGCGATCACCCAGTGCACGGCTGGTAGAACGCGGCGGCTGCAAGGTAAGGCTGCCGGTCAATTCTGTGAGTGTAAACACTCAATCGAAGTGAGTAATCATTCTGTTGTTATGTGCTGACTTGCGCTTTACGCTTTAGGTATAGCTGCTGTTAATTTTCGCAGCCAATTGAAGATAGCAAAGAGAGGTAAAACAATGAGCGCAGTCAAACCAGTAAGAACGGATTCTCCCCCACGACTCGCATCGGTGGCCGATAAGCCGGTTAGCAAGCAGATTTCCACATTGCACGTGCCCTGGCGCAGGGTTGGACTCTATGCTGCCCTGGCACTGGGATTCTTCCTCCTCGGAGCTATGCCCATGTGGCTCCGCGCTCGTCAGAGTGCGGCTGAGCGCGAAATGTCCCAGCATGAGCTTCGCTTGAGTCAGCTCCAGAACCAATTAATGGCCGCCGTAATCGATGCGCGGCGAGGCGATTATGAACCGGCACGTCAGACGGCCAGCGATTTCTTTACTTCTCTGCGAAACCAGATCGATCGAGGATCAAGCTCTGATCTTTCCGACTCTCAACGTGCAAATCTGAAGTCCCTTTTGATTCAGCGAGACGACATTATCACTTTACTGGCGCGCAATGATCCGGCCGCCGCGGATCGTCTTTCAAACTTGTACACGACTTACCGCCAGACTATGAGTGATGTTCCGCAGGCTAGTGGAAATTCCTGATCGTCTGGCCAGAAGCCTTACCGTCAAAGAAAAGTTATGAAAGTACTTGTATCCGGCGCCGGGATCGCGGGTCTCACGGTTGCGTTTCTGGCTGAACAAATCAGGCCATGACGTGACGATGGTGGAGAAGTCCCCTTCCCTGCGAGACGACGGTTACATGATCGATTTCTTCGCGCGGGTTACGACGTCAGCGAAAGGATGGGAATTCTGGAGAAGCTTGGCGCAGATTCATTACCCGATCTCGCGACTGGCTTTTCTGGACGCCTCAGGTGGCGAGAAGTTCTCAGTGTCTTATCCGGCCTTTCGAAAAATCTTTGACAATCGGCACTTCAACTTCATGCGGGGTGAGTTGGGGCGAGTGCTCCACGCGGAAATCGCGGACACCGTTCCTATTAGATTCGGAACCACGATCAAGTGGCTTAACTTTGAAGCAGACAAGGTATGCGCTGATTTCTCCGAGGGCCCGGCGGAAACTTTTGACCTGGTAATCGGAGCGGATGGCGTTCATTCAAGGGTCAGGCAATTGATATTCGATCGGGAGGAAAGCTTCACGCGATATCTCGGTTACCACACGGCCGCATTCATTATCGATCGGTCTACCGAATCCTTCGGCATCGGGAATGCTTTCTACACGATGACCGTCCCGCGCAAACAAGTCGGTATCTATCCAATCCGCGGAGATCGGGTTGCCACTTTCTTCATTCACAGCGCCGATCAGCCAATCCGCGATTTTTCCAGCACCGCCGCACGTGACGAGTTGCATCGCGTATATGGAGAACTTGGATGGATTGTTCCTGAGTTACTCGAGCAAACTGACCACGTCGGCATCTATTTTGACAACGTTTCTCAGATCGAGATGCCCGGATGGAGTCGTGGCCGCGTAGTGCTGCTCGGCGACGCCTGCCAGTGCGTCTCACTCGCCGCTGGTCAGGGAGCCTCGCTGGCGATGGCGGGAGCGTTCATATTAGCCGACGAGTTGGTTCAGTCGCCGGAGAATATTCCCCTTGCCATGGTCAAGTATGAACAAAGACTGAGACCTGAAATCTCAAAGAAGCAGAAAGCCGGACGCCGAGTCGCGAAATGGTTTGTGCCCGAAAGCAACTGGCGGCTCGCTGTTCGAGATGCGGTTATGCGCCTTGCTGGTTCGTCGCTCGGACAATATTTCTTAAAGCGATTCCTTTCAACTACGAGCGTAATAAACCACCGGAGCAGGAAGGCATGAAACGTGTCACTGCGGCCGGTCCAACATCGAAGCCGGAAAAGCTATCGGCGCAGATTGGCAGTAAGGCGCTCGACTCGAAGAAGCACGCCAAAGCCGGTTCAAGCGGTCAGGGCGCCCTCGGCAACTGGAAAGCAGCGGTTGCTGTCGTCTCGAACCGGCGGAAGAATTTCGGCGCTACTACACATGCTGAGCCTGATTTCGTTCTCAATCATAAGCGGATACGGATTCAGATTCCTGCTGTTGGTACCATTTTGGATCGGGGTGGTGATCGGCATCGCGATTTATGGCGCACTATTCGCGACCGTAACAATAACTGATGTTGAAGACGGACAGCCGCTATGAAAACCAAATCAGTTGCACCGCCAGGCCTTAAAGATCGACAGGTATTTGTGCAATCAAACCCAACCATGCACGGCTGGCCCACTTTTGTTATAGTTCCAGCACTAAGTAAAAGCGATTTGTTTAAATGCCTCTAGCCAACCTCTCGCGTAGATGGAGCGGGCGCTGGCGCAGTGTGAACATGGCGCTGCTCCGCGTCTTTCTCCGCGTAGTTCCCTCGGAGAATCATCGAGTGTTTGCGGTTGCCCTCATCGCCGGAGCATTGTGTGGCATCTCGGCGGTTACCTTTCATTTGGCCATTATTGGCACCGAAAATCGTTTGATCGACCGCGCGCTGCACGCGCACGGCAGAACCTGGATCTGGTGGACGATTCTTATCCCCACGCTGGGCGGTTTGCTTAGCGGAGCGCTGCTTCAATACGTTGTTCCCGGTGCGCGAGGCAGCGGAATTCCGCAAGTGAAAGTTGCCTATGCAGTCCGCGGCGGTCGGGTTCCTTTCCTGGAAGCAATTGGTAAGTTCCTGATCGGCGTCTTGCAAATAGGTTCCGGTTCCTCGCTGGGACGTGAAGGTCCAACTGTTCAAATCTGTGCCGGCGTATCCAGCACTCTTGGACGAGCAGCTGCTTTGTCACGCGATAACCTGCGACGTTTGTTACCGGTTGGCGCCGCGGCCGGAATCGCTGCTGCGTTTAATGCGCCGGTGGCCGCGGTCACCTTCACGCTCGAAGAGGTAGTCGGCGATCTCGATCAGGCAGTTCTGTCATGGATCGTGGTGGCAGCTGCCATTGCGGCGGTAATTGAACGCAGCATCCTTGGTGAACATCCGGTCTTCACTATCACCCAACATTACGGGCTCGGTCACGCGTCATCGTTGCTCACTTACGCAGCGCTTGGAGTTGCCGCCGCGGCCGTTTCCCTCGCCTTCACCGAATCATTGCTCGCGCTGCGGAAGCGATTTCAAAGATGGCTGTTGATTCCTGCGTGGGCGCGTCCGGGGGTCGGCGGCCTCGTTACGGGAATTCTGGCGGCCGTGGCGATCTCCTGGTTGAAGACCGGAGGAATAACCGGCGGCGGATATGCCACTCTATCCGACGCGCTTGCGGGCGGTCTTGCACTTCGAGTACTGCTGGTTCTTTGCGTTTTCAAATTAGTAGCTACTGTCTTTTCTTATGCGAGCGGCGGCGCCGGCGGTATTTTTGCCCCGGCGCTTTTTATCGGCGGCATGCTCGGAGGCGCCTTCGGTTTTTTAGACCGCAGCGTTTTCCAACATGCGAATGATCAGGTCGGGGCTTTCGCTCTGGTAGGAATGGGCGCGGTGTTCGCCGGAATTATTAGAGCGCCGATAACCTCAGTCTTAATCATCTTTGAAATGACCGGAAGCTACGATCTGATCCTGCCGCTCATGATTTCAAATATGACCGCTTACGCTCTGGCGCGTCACTTTCGCCCTACTTCGATCTACGAAGCTCTGTTACATCAGGATGGTATTTATCTCCCCCATCGTAGCGGTCGCGTCTCACACGCGCTTGAACAGTTACGCGTCGGATCCGCAATGACGCCGAACCCAATAACGATTCCGGCGACAGCCTCGGTGTCGGACGCCTTACGTCAGGTCGAACATAACAAGTTTTCCACTTACCCAGTCGTTGCTGACGACGGAACCTTTATCGGTTTTGTCACCGAAGTCCGCTTACGCCGCACGGCCGCCGAAGGAGGAGCGAAGCGACATGTCAAGGCGCTGGTCCAGCACACCGCGCACGTGCAACCGGAGCATCCGCTGGTGAGAGCGACAGTGAGAATGGAGAAATCAGGCGCTCGCCAGCTGGCGGTCATAGACCAAAATGACGGTAACAAGCTGGTGGGGATGTTGACGATGAGTGATATCGTTCGGGCTCATGCTCGAGCCGCGCTGGCCGCTGGCGACCCGGATCGGACTGTGTCTCCCGTAGCCACAGAGGCTACGGACGACTGAATGGAAAGAATCCAAACTGGCCCCTAAGATTTGCCACCCGTACCCCGTTTCGACTTTACAAAGGTTTAACTCCGTCTTTTTTGGGAGAACTAGTCGCTCTTCGTGATGTTCTCGCTCGCGTTCTGGCTCCTGGGAGTTAACTAGGTTGGATTCATTTTCGCCGAGGAAGGTAGCGCCGGCCGCAGCTATATTTACCTGACTCGCCTGACGGGGTTTCTGCTCATTCTCGTTGCCATCACAGACAAGAACAGGTCTCGGACATTGGTTGAATAGACCGCTTAGCCGCTAAGTGTCCTCAGTAGTCAACCAGCGCGAATTCGTTCACTTCAACACCGGACACTGCGTCTTCAGCATCTTCAAGCAACACTCCTTAATCTTCACCATGAGATACTGCTTAAGACGCTCTCTCATCTCAGGAGTTTCCCGGATCGTTCCGGTATCTTTGCCAAGGATATTGTTGTAAACCTTATCGAGATCGCCATCATAGGAAGCGTAGAGAACAGCCACCTGGCAGGATTTTGACCAGTCGTCAATCCGACCCATACCGTTCCTCATTCCCTCCATATCTCTGAACGCATAGAATGCGGCGATAGATGCTGTGACGGCATCGGCTAACACCTTGAAATAAGAAGCTAACGGCCCGAGAAGCGGAATCGCCTGAGCCGCTGCATCCAGCGCGCCCGCCGCGAGTTGAATGGCGGCACCTAATTGTTCCGGTCCATTTCCTCCGGTCGCCAGTTGTTTGATCTGATTGATGGCCGTGTTGACGCGATTGATCACGTCTGCGCCTGCGTTCAGCTTGCCGAGCAAATCAGAAAGCTGGCTTAGCTGCGGAATTAAATCGGCTGCGCTCTGAATGTTTTGCAGCTTGCCGTTCAGATCATCAAGGCTATTAAGAAACTGATCGATCTGACTCTTCTGTTCTGCCGTAAGGTTTGCTTGAGCTATTGCCTGCTCAACGAACATCTTCAGACATCGGGTGCAGACCTTTTGCTTGTCGGCCCGTGCTTTGGCAATTCGTCTGGTTTCCTCGGCTTGCCTTTCCGCTTCGGCACGAGTCCGCGCCTCGTCGGCTTTCTTCTTTCGCTCGGCATCGTCGGCAACTCGTTTCGCCTCAGTAGCAGCCCGTTTGTCCGCGTCCTCTTTTTCCCTGGCTTTTCGTTCCGCCTCTGCCTGCGTGGCCGCCTCCTTTTCGCACTTCGCCAGCTCAGCTTCGAGGTCTTTCACTTTGGGACAGAGAGCGTCCTTTTCGCCGACACACTTGTCCAGCGCTTGTTTGGCTGCGAGACGCGCCGCGATTGCTTCTTTGTTTTTCTTGTCCGCGTCTACCAGCGCTTGATTGACCGCCTTTAATTTTCTGCGAAGAGCGTCGGAAATCAGCGCACTGATAATCTTTCCGTTGGACTTAGCGCTCTCCTCATCCATTTTTTCCCGCGTGTTATCCTTTCTCTTAGGATACGCAAACCAGATCACTACGCCTTCAACAGTTACCGACGCCCACTTATTGCCGTCCGCTCCGTCGGGCTTTGTGAGCGAGAACTCCCAGTCCAGGGGTCTTTTCTTGGCGGCTTGCCTGATTTCATCCAGCAGGCTCTGCGCGGCCACTTCAAATTCGACTTTCTTCTTGTCGTAATCCGCCTGTGTCTTGTCAGCTGCGGCTCGTGCCAGATCCAATTTGCGCTCAAGCTCCGCACAATCTTTTTCTTTCTGTTCGCACGGTCCTTTGGCAGCCTTCAATTGTTCTCGCAGTTCATCACAGCGCTGCTTGAGTTCGGCCGATGACGCTCCTACTGGAATCACCTGTGGCGAGGCGGCCGGTACTGCCTGCGTTGAATTTGATGACGCCGCCGTGGTTGGGCTAGGCGAAGAAGTCGGCGGATTAGGTCCGGTCAGTATGGTTCCCGTTATGTTGAAACCACCCGTCCCGGTGCCAGTCACCGTCGTGTTCCAGTTGAATGTGCCGCCTGATGTGACCTGCTGAGGTTGTATGACGATGTTTTGCGTATTACCGCCGGCCAGATTGATGTTTGAGGGCGTTTGGTTCTGAACATGTACCTGGACGGGTTGAGTAATTCCCTGTAGGCCCTGCACTTCAACATGCAGTTCTGTCGATTCGCCTCTGATCAGAGAAGTCTTTGGCGCGGTCAGGTCGATCTTCAGCGCCCGAAAACTCCCGGTCGTGCTGTTACCGTTGTCATTGACGACAATGTTGTTCGCCCCCAGGACCGTTCGCGGAATTTCAAGGATTGCGCTCCGCGGCGATTCAGCAATCACCTTTGCGCCGTCGCCGCCAATGTTGATGTTTGTATTCGACGAATCGCCATCGAATAGGCCAGTGATCACGAAAGGCCTCCCGCTCTGGCCCAACTCGGGAACGATGAAGTTTGGCGTGGTGTTGATATTCTGCGCCGGCGCAACGGGCAAAGTCGCGCTGTCGATCTTCTTCCCTTTTTCATCCAGCAAAATAATTTCAGGCGCGCGAACGAGCGTCACCGGAATCACGAGTCGTTGAATCACACCACCTGAAACCGGCCATCGCTGCGTCACAAATTGAACGACAAGCCTGTCCAGCTCGGTTGCATTTTTATGTTTCTCTTTCTCGTCTTTACCTTTCGCTTCTGCCGTGACGGTTCCTGAGATTGTGTCGCCCGATCTGATGTCATCCGGCAAGATAACTTTGATCTCGCCAAGCGGCGTTGCTAAGGTGACGGTGCGGATGCCGCTAGATACGTCTGACGCCGTAGAAGGATTCTGCGAAGCAACGAAGCGCGCAGATGTGGTGAGCAGGAGAAAAACGAAGGTCGGAACAACAAGTCTTCTCTGCATATCAGGACTCCTTGTCAATGGAGGATAGCGGTTGACAGTTAATTTGATTGATGACCGGAAGACACAGTCAGCGTATGCGAACCAGCCGGCCGCTACTCAGAATCGATGACTCAAAACTGCGGAAAGATTAACGGGTAATTATCAGAGTCATAGGTATCACTGAGTAAGTGTCGAGTCAACCGTGAGCTGCGGGTCACTGGTGCATTTGGAATCAATTGTCGAAACTCGATTGACTGATTGCTATGTCCTCGGCAATACCAGATAAGACGAGACCACTAGGCGTCGCCGCCCTGAGCATTTTCTTCTTGGCGGCCACCCTGATTACGATTGTTGCCGCGATCTCTCTTCTATTTCCTAATGGCTTTCTCGAACCAATCTGGAAACTCAACCCGCGCGGCCGAGCCGGTCTAGGCGCAATCGGGTTGTGGGCCGTACTCTTATTTTCGATTGTGGGACTTGCCTGCGCCGTCGCCGCGCTTGGTCTGTGGCAAGTGCATTGGTGGGGTTACTTCACCGCAATCACGGTTCTGTCACTCAATTTATTTGGCGACCTCTTTAATGTAATCTCAGGGATCGAACCGAGGGCAGCCATCGGCATTCCCATCGTCGTCTTGATTATTGTCTATCTGTTGAGACCCAGAGTGAGACGGTTTTTCGGGAAACGCCCTTGATCTCTTTGAGTGTTTATCTTTGGCAGGAACTCGGAATGGCAAGAGTTCGCCCCCTCCTTTGCTAATGGACTAATTCTCACCTCGGACTAATAGCCATTGGTATTGTCGAAACTCACCTTGCCTCGGAAAAAGCGGTAAAGGAAGACGAAGTAGGCTATTGCCAATGCGATCCCAACCACCCACCAAACCAATCCTACTCGCATGCTGTAGTCGCCCGTTTTGGAATTGAAGATTGTCAGACTATAGGAAGGGTCGGTGCTCGCCGGCAGCAAGTAAGGGTACATCGCAAAGGCCGCACCTCCGAGCATGCTAACAATGTAACCCGTAGAAGAGAGAAATACGGCGCGGTCATTTCCTTTAGCGTGAAAGTAGAGCATGGAGATGAGCGACACGACGACCATCAGCGGGATGATCCAACCCCAGACCCGCAGTTTGAAATTGTCGATCACCTGTGGACGAATATAAAGAGTGCCGATCAAACTCAAGATGGTAAATGCGGCCAACGCCCACCAACCCTTTTGGGTAAGACGACGTGCGCGCCGTTGAACCTCGCCGTCGGTTTTCATCGCCACATAACTTGCGCCGTGCAACATCAGAGTAATTAAAGCGAGGACTCCGGTCAGCACTGTGTACCAATCCAGAATGCCCGGCGACGGACCAACTCTAAAATTGGTCCACAAGGCTTCAAAGAAGTAGCCGTCCTTATTAAGCGGCACTCCGCGTATGACGTTACCAATAGCCGCACCGAGAAAGATGGCCAGCAAAAGACTAGAGAGCGTAAACACGAAGTCGCAAAAAGACTGCCACATCGGATTATTCACATGCGATCTCAACTCGATGCCAATACCGCGGAGCATCAACAACCAAAGCACCATCATTAGCGGCAGATAGAATCCACTGAAGCTCGACGCGTAAAGCAAAGGAAAAGCAAAAAAAATGGCGCCGCCCGCTGCCAGCAGCCACACTTCGTTGCCGTCCCAAACCGGGCCGATGCTGCGCAGGACCAGTCGCCGTTCGTCGGGCGTCTTCGCTACCAACGGGCTGATTACGCCCACTCCAAGATCAAATCCGTCCAGAACCACGTAGGCGACCAGCATCAGCGCAACGAGTACAAACCAGACCGTTTCCATTACTGAGATCCCTCCGAAGGCATCGGTCCGTGATCAACTTCGCGTCCAATCAGGAACAGGTACATGACCCCTAAGACCAGGTACATCCCCATGAAGCCGATCAGCGTGAAAAGTCCATTGCCCGCCGAGACGGTCGGCGAAATACCCTGCTCGGTCCTCATCAACCCGTATATAAGCCACGGCTGGCGGCCAACTTCGGCGGTGATCCATCCAGCGGTATTAGCGATGAACGGAAACGGGAAACTCAGCATCAGAATCCACAGCATCCATCGGGCATCAAAGAGTCTCTGGCGCCAGAGCAGCAACGCTGCTCCAATCATGATGGCGATGAACAACGTTCCCAACCCGACCATGATGTGGTAGCTGTAATAGAGCAGCGGAATATTATCCGGCCACTGATCGCGCGGAAAATCGTTCAGGCCTTTAACGCTCGCTTCCCAGCGGCGGTGGGTCAGAAAGCTGAGCGCCCCGGGAACATAAATGGGATTGTCCAGCCGCTGTGCGACGGTATCAGGCTGTCCAATTAGGACCACAGACGCACCCGATTCCGTTTGAAAGAGCCCCTCCATTGCAGCCAGCGTGACCGGCTGATAATTCGTTACCAGTTGGCCCTGTCTGTCACCGGACGGAAAGATCTGAAAAACCGATGCGATCACTGCAACTATTACTCCCGCCTTCACGAAGAGGCGCCCGAACTCTACCTGCTTACGGGAAAGCAAGTAGAACGCGCCGACCGCAGTCATCACGAAAGAGCCGGTGATCACTGCTCCGCCCATATTGTGTATGTATTGCCAGATGGCCCAGCGGTTAAAGAGAAGGGACCAGAAACTAATGAGATGAGCAGTGCCGTCCGACGCCATGCTGTAACCCACAGGATGTTGCATCCACGCATCCGTCACGATGATGAAATAGCCGGAGAGCCAAGAGCCCGCGAACACCATAAAGGCCGCCAGCCAATGCCACTTTGGTCCGATGCGCTTCTCGCCATACAGAAACAGCCCCAGAAAGGACGATTCCAAAAAGAACGCGAAGACACCCTCCATCGCGAGCGTAGTGGCGATCACACCGCCTGAGAACTGAGAAAACTTCGCCCAGTTCGTCCCGAACTGAAATTCCATCGGGATGCCGGTTATTACCCCTAACAGAAAACTCAGTGCGAAAATCTTCGCCAGAAAGCGCGCGGCCCTGTTGTATCGCTCCTCTTTCTTCCAAAGCGCCAGGGACTTGAAGATGACTATTAGCGGAGCCAGTCCCATAGTGAGCTGCGGGAAGAGGTAGTGAAAGGTCACAGTAAAGGCGAATTGCAACCGATCAACAGTGAGTGCATTGTCCATACCGATTCATCCTACGCTGTATTGGTCTTGCCTTGCTCGGTAATGGCAGATTCGGCGTCGTTCATGCTATCTGCTCAGGCCTTTGCTCGTTGGCCGGAAATTGGTCTCGCGATGGTATAACATATCAGCCAAAAGCGAGCCGGTGAATTCCAAAAACAGAGAAGTCACGCGTGTATGGACCATAACGATCGGACATCCGTCTCCAAAGACATCCGGAAGTTTCGAGATCGTCTCGCGGACAACCTTGGCGTGGGCCAGGAGCGAAAAGCTGAGATCTATATTGAGTTATCGAAATCGGCGACGTTGCGGGATACGAGTTACTGGCTGCAGATCCTCTTTTCGGCGGGGATCGCCACACTGGGTCTCGTGCTCAATAGTCCGGCCGTCATCATTGGCGCGATGCTCATCTCACCATTGATGGGCCCAATACTCGCAGGTGGACTGGCCCTCGCCGCCGGCGATTTGACTCTCGGGATGCGCGCAATCATTAATCTCGCGCTGAGCTGTCTCGTGGCCGTCGCCTTCGCAATGTTGCTGGTCGGATTCTTGCCATTCAAAGAAATAACGGGTGAAATCGCCGCTCGCACTCAGCCGAACATCCTTGACCTCGTCATCGCGCTCTTTTCCGGCGCAATCGGATCAGTGGCAGTCTGCAAAGAGGTTAAGGGCGTGGTGACTTCCATTCCCGGCGTGGCGATTGCCGTGGCTCTCATGCCGCCGTTGTGCGTAGCCGGCTATGGTCTGGGCGTGGCCGTGAGCCTGAATGGGTCCGAGGGGATGCGTGTCGCTCGTGGTGGCGGCCTGCTTTTTCTCACCAACCTGGTAGCTATCATGTTCACTGCCATGATTGTATTTCTTGCCCTGCATATTGATACGCAGAGCGTCAGAGAACGCGTAGCGGATTGGCGCAGAGACGATGGCACCGAAGGTTTGGTTCGAGCTTTAATGCTTCGCCTTCCCGCGTCGGAGAAGTTCAGAAGGATCGGCAGTCTTCCGTCGCGCTTCATTTTCATCATCTTCATTCTGGCGCTCATCTTGATCCCGCTCAGCCAATCTTTTATTCAACTCAAGGATGAAATCGCCCGGAAGCAATACGAAAACAGAATCAACCAGGCCGCAACAGAAGTGTGGCAACAGAGCTTTGCGAAACAACAGAACGGACAACCGCGCAGCTATATCGGCCACCTCTCGCAATCAGACCAAGATGGCAAACTCACGCTCCAGCTTCGCGTATTCACCAGCAAGCCCCTCACGGCCGGCGAACGCTCGGAATATACTCGGCAGCTAGCCGCGAGACTAGCCAGACCGGAAGCGTCACTGGCGGTGCAACTCCTGGAAATTCCCACGGCGTCGAGCGAACTCTTCACGCGGAGAGACGAGAAGAAATCCGCTCCTACGGTCGCTGAATTACAAGCGGGCTTTTTCAAGTCAGTGGATTCACTTGGCAACTTGCACTTACCGCCTCCGGCGCAGCTCGTCGATTACCAACTCATAACAAGCGGAACCGGGCCACCGCACGTCAAGCTGATCTATCTGAGTGACCGCGATATCGGCGCCGACGCGCAAGACCTGATTGCCAATGAGGTCAGAACGCAGTTGAATTACCTCGACGCAAAGGTAAGCATGGAGAGAGTCGAGTCTTCGTTTGGGCCGATAGCGTTTGGTCGGAACCAAACAAGTGTGACAGCGGCCGATACGGCCATCGTTGATCGCGCCGGCCAGTTGCTGCAGCAACACCCCACATGGCAGGTTGAGATCGCCGCCAGCGCAGAGCAGAACGAGCGCGGCGGAACAGCCGCCGAGCGAGCGAAAGCAATTTCGAGCTACCTAACCTCGAAGTGGCAGATTTCTACTGACCGAATCACTGCAATGCCAGCTACCGGTTCACAGCGAGGCGCAACGCTTAAAGTAAAGATGAGGGGCATGAAGTTATAAAGGAGTCTGTGGTCTTCTACGATCACCGGCTAAACGTAACTAACGATTTTAGACCTATTGCGACGAATGCCCCCGACGGAGAAAGCTTCTCATGAATCAGCGCCAGGAATCGCCCGCCGCCAAAACTCTCACGCATGAGAACGACAAAATGCTGGAGAGTCTCCAGCAAGAGACGTTCGAATACTTCTTGCACGAGGATAATCCAGCTAACGGATTAGTGGCTGATAAGACGCGCGCGGGCTGGCCGGCGAGCATCGCGGCGGTCGGACTCGCGCTCGCCGCCTATCCTGTCGGCGTCGAGCACGATTTCTGTTCCCGCAACAACGCGATGAAGAAAACGCTGACGGCCCTTCGCTTTTTTCGGAATAGCCCTCAGGGGACTGAGGCCGATGCGACCGGCTACAAAGGCTTCTATTATCATTTCCTCGACATGAAGACCGGACGACGCGCTTGGAACTGTGAACTCTCGACTGTTGACTCCGCTTTCCTGTTGGCCGGGATGCTGACCGCCGCCGCTTATTTCGATCGCGATTCTGAAGCAGAGCAGGAGATACGCAGGCTGGCGGATGAACTGTACCAACGCGCTGATTGGCAATGGGCACAGAACGGCGGCGCGACGCTGACGCACGGCTGGAAACCGGAGAGTGGTTTTCTGCCTTTTCGCTGGGAAGGTTATGATGAGGCGACTGCTACTTTATATCCTCGGATTCGGTTCGCCGTCACACCCGCTGCCGGCCGAGAGCTATGCGGCATGGGCTTCCACTTACGAATGGAAAAAGATCTACGATACGGAATTCCTCTATGCCGGGCCGCTCTTCATTCATCAACTTTCTCATCTCTGGATAGATTTTCGAGGCATCCAGGACGAATTCATGCGTCAACGCAACCTGGACTATTTCGAGAACAGTCGCCGAGCGACGTATATACAACAGCAGTATGCGATTCACAATCCGCTGGGATTCGAAGGCTACAGCGAGAACTGCTGGGGCTTTACCGCCAGCGATGGGCCCGGCCTCAGGACAATAAAGATTAAGGGCGTGGAACGACACTTCTTTGATTACGAGGCGCGCGGCGCCCCGTTTGGCCCAGATGACGGAACGCTCGCTCCGTGGGCTGTGGTAGCCTCGCTTCCCTTCGCGCCTGAGATCGTCTTACCGGCGATCGGATATTTCAATGCCATCCGTTTGCGAGAAGACAATCCTTACGGCTTCAAGGCGACCTTCAATCTCACGTATCCAAGTCACCCGGGAAGCAAGTTTGGTTGGGTATCGCAATGGCACTACGGTCTCAATCAAGGGCCGATCGTTTTGGCGATCGAGAATTATCGTTCAGGGCTGCCATGGAAACTGATGCGAAGCTGCCCTTACGTAATACGTGGATTGCAGCGGGCTGGGTTCAACGGCGGCTGGCTATCAGGTCTTCAGGAATGAGGCTACTTTCTCTCCAAGCAAGATCTGTTTTCGGTTCGGCTTGGGCTCGTAAGTCCAGCTTGTGATCAGCTCGGTAAGTTGCGATCATCCTCCGACTCGATTTCTTCTTCCGGTTCGTTCTTGGTAACGGATTCCGCATCAAAGTAGATTCGCTTAATCTCCGCGAATTCCGCTTTAACGTTTTCCTTGATTCGCGCAACCGCGGATCGTATTTGCTTAGACGAGAGCTCATCTCGGAATTTGACCTCAACGGTGAGCAGCACGTCGTCTGGACCAAAGAAGAGAGTAAGGAGCCGACTGAGGTGCTCCACGGCTTCGTCGCGGGCAATCATTTCTCGCAGGCGCCGCAGGGTCTTAGGGTTAAACCCTTCACCAATCAATAGTCCTTTGGTCTCATAGGCCAGAAAAACGGACATTAGCCCAAGCATCAATCCGATTATCAGAGAAGCCACTCCATCGAGATAAGGAATGTCGAGTAACTGGGCGAAGAAGACGCCACAGAAGGCGATGGTCAATCCCACCAGCGCGCCTGTATCTTCAAAAACCACGATGAATGTCGTGGGATCCTTACTGAGGTGAATCGCCTCCAGGACTCCGCGCTCGCCTTTGGCCTTCCGAAAGACTCTCCAACCGAATATCCACGAGATACCTTCGAACGTGAACGAGCACGCAAGCACCACATAGTTCCAAAATGGATTCTTAAGCGGTGCGGGATGAGCTAAATGCCGCAGACCTTCGTAAAAAGACAGGCCACCACCAACCGCAAAGATCGCCAGAGCAACAATGAATGACCAGAAATAGATCTCCCGTCCATGTCCATATGGATGCTCAATATCAGGTGGTTTGCGGCTCCTCCTCATCCCCAAAAGCAGCAATCCTTCGTTGCCGGTGTCTACGATCGAGTGAATGGCCTCGGAAAGCATCGCCGAACTCCCTGTTAAGAAAGCGGCGATGAATTTGATGGCGGCGATGGCCAGGTTTCCGGCCAGCGCTACGTAAATAGAGGTTCGCGATTGAGCGGCCATAAGATTCCAGTGCGGTTGATCTCGTGACTATTTCATCGTGTGCCTACTACAGATTTCTTTCCCTCTTTCTTACCCACCAATTCGGTCGGCAGAGGCCAACTGTGTCCGTGGGCCAGCAGACCCTGAGCGTCCTCCGGCCCCCAGGTGCCGGCGGCGTAATTGGGGAAATCACTGGGCGGAGCCACCGCCCAGACGTCGAGCACCGGCATCAACAACTGCCAGGCGGCTTCCACCTGATCGGCGCGCATGAACAAGGTGGCGTCATTCTTCATTACGTCCCAGAGCAACGTCTCATACGCATCGGGCGAGCGGAGCGGCAAAGGTGTCCCGGTAATTGAACTGCATCTCCACCGACCGCAGTTGCATCTTTGGCCCGGGGTGTTTGGCCTGAAAGCGCAGCACGATGCCTTCGTCGGGCTGGATGGACATGACGAGCCGGGACGGTTGCCAGTCGAGGGAAGCCTCGGGGGGAAACGACTGATGCGGCACGCTGCGAAATTGGATGGCAATTTCCGAGGCCTGCCGGGTGAGCCGCTTGCCGGTGCGGAGGTAGAAAGGCACGCCCTGCCAGCGCCAGTTGTCGATGAACAGCCTGAGCGCGACAAACGTCTCGGTTTGGGAATCAGGCGACACACCATCTTCTTCGCGGTAACCAGGAACTTTCTTGCCGCCGACCCAACCCTGGCCGTATTGCCCGCGCACGACGCATTGATGGACGGCGTCCCGGTGAATCGGACGAACGGCGTGGAGGACATCCACTTTCTTGTTGCGAATCTCGTCGGCTTCGAAGGAGACCATCGGTTCCATCGCCACCAGACAGAGCAGTTGCATCAGGTGATTCTGCACCATGTCACGCAGAGCCCCGGCGTGGTCGTAATAGCCGCCTCGATGTTCGACCCCGACAGCTTCGACAGCGGTGATGGTGACATAATCCACATAACGCCGGTTCCAGAGCGGCTCGAAGAGTGGATTGGCAAAGCGGAAGGCCAGAATGTTCTGCACCGTTTCCTTGCCCAGGTAGTGGTCGATGCGGAAGATCTGGGATTCATCGAAATTGGCGGCGAGGATGGCATTCAAGGCGCGGGCGGATTCCAGGTCATAGCCGATCGGTTTCTCGACCACAATCCGCGCCCATTCCCGGTCACGCGCCAGTCCGGCCTTGCCGAGATATTTCGGGATTTCACCGAACATGCTCGGCGGTGTGGCCATGTAAAAGATGCGATGGACTTTGGTGCCCCATTCCTTTTCCAGCTTCGCGCATTGTTCGCCCAGGGCCTTATAAGTTTGCAGCTTCTTGAAATCGCCCTGCTGATAGTGGATATGCCTGGCAAACTCGCGCCATTCGCCGATTTGCACCTTTCCGTGGCGCGAGAACTTCTTGACGCCGTCGTGGAGACGCCGGCGCAGCTTTTCGTCGCTCATGTCAACGCGATCCACCGCGATGATCGAAAAATCAGCGGGCATGCTGCGGTCCTGGGAGAGGTCAAACAAGGCCGGCACGAGTTTCCGCCAGGTCAAGTCACCGGCTCCGCCAAAAATGACGAATACCGTCGGTTCGAGTTGGTCATTGGTTCCCATGACTGTCATTCCTTGGAGACGATTTTTCATCACTTGAAAGTCTTCTCACTAAGCGGTCCCGTGCGCCTTTCCCTTTGATAGCGCTTCGAAGCCGGAGATAACATCGAACAGTTCCTCGTCAATGCCACTCTGGCGCAAACTATGGAAAGTCCGGTTGAGGTCCTCCAGCAATTCGTCGATGTTCTTGTCGGCGCGCCCCATCGCCGCCAGTCGGCTCGCGTTCTCGCTCGCCAGCGACTCAGCACACGCCCGGAATAGCGAGACAAAAAGATATTCGCGGATGAGGGCCCGCAAGGTCGCCGTGCCGCTACCCATGACCTCGGGCAAGACTCGCGTCGGCCAGGGGAGTGCGGCCAGCTTGCGTCGCCACTCTTCGTCCAGCGGCAGCAGTCGCTGACTCACGGGCGCATAAGCTGAACCGGATGTGGGACGGTTATAGAAGAGATGGAGTTCGGTGATATTACCCTGGCCCTGGAGCGTCTCGCTCTCGACGAGAATCTTCCCGACGAGCGGGGTGATGGCATTGACGGAAGTGGGCACGATGAAGAGTCCGATCAGCGGCAGACCCGCTTCCGCCAGACGCGCATGAACGCGCTCACCGACAGCCCAGACCTGCGGTTTGGCCGCTAGATCCGCCAGCTTCTTGACTGCATAATCAGACACGACCTCATTAAACTGACCCACCAGGCCCTGATCTGAACCGAACACGACTGCGGCAATTGCACCGGCGCTTGTTTGTCTCTTCCCGTCTGCAACCAAAGGCGCGGATCCGCTTTCCCGGAAGCACGCACCCAAGCCCAATTCCACGGTGTGATAATAGTCGGCCAACGCGAGCACCGATTGCTCATATTGTCCGATGCTCGCGGCGGCCACTGCCTTCATGGTGCGAACGACGGATTGGAGATCCCCGGCTCCATCTATTCTGCGACGCAGACTCGCGGTAGTGTCACTCATGATTTCTGCTCTGGCTCAGGCTTCGGCTCAGGCTCAGGCTTGCCCTCAGCTTTGACTGGCTTCGACTCGGGTTCAGGCTTGGGCTGGAAGCGAGCAAGCGCTTTGCGCGCGATTTGAACAATCGTTTTTCGATCTTCGTCGCTCAGTTTGTCAGCGGTATCTAGTCGTTTACGGACCTCGGCCGGGATATCCACGGCCGCGGCGCGGAGCGCGTGCTCGGCGTCCTTCATCTGGTCGAGCGGCACGCGGTCGAAGAGTTCTGCGGTCAACGCCAGCAGCACGGCGATTTGCGCGGGCACCGATACGGGAGTGAATTCGGACTGGTTGAGGCAGGAGCGAATTCGCTGTCCGTGATCGATGGACTTGCGAGTGTCGTCATCCAGCCGGGCTCCGAAACGGGAGAAGCTTTCGAGTTCCTCAAACTGCGCATAGGCGAGCTTGAGGTCGCCCGCCACCGCCCGATAGGCTGCGCGTTGCGCTTTACCACCAACGCGGGAAACTGATTTTCCGACATCAACCGCGGGCAGCACACCCAATTCGAACAGCGTCGGCGAGAGGTAGATCTGTCCATCCGTGATGGAAATTAAGTTGGTCGGGATGTAAGCGGAAATGTCCTGGGCTTCGGTTTCGATGATGGGCAGTGCAGTGAGTGATCCGCCTCCGAGTTCCTTGCGCAAGTGGGTTGCACGTTCGAGCAGCCGCGAGTGGATATAAAAGATGTCGCCGGGAAACGCTTCGCGACCGGGCGGACGCCGCAGCAACAAAGAGAGTTCGCGGTAAGCACGCGCGTGATGCGTAAGGTCATCGTAAACGATCAGTACATCTCGACCCGCTTCCATGAAAGACTCGGCGATGCTGGTTGCCGCGTACGGGGCGATGTAAGCGAGACCCGGCGGATCGTTGCCCTCCGTCACGACGACGACGGTGTAATCCATCGCACCTTTTTCCTGCAAGGTTGCTACGGCCTTCGCGACGGCCGACGCACGCTGACCGATTGCGCAATAGATACACAGCACATTCTGTTCGCGCTGATTGAGAATGGTGTCAATCGCAATTGCGGTCTTGCCAGTCTGCCGATCACCGAGAATTAACTCGCGCTGGCCGCGCCCAACGGGAATAAGAGCATCAATGACTTTCAGCCCGGTCTGAAGAGGGACAGTTACGGGCGCGCGGTCCATAATAGGTGGGGCTGGGCGTTCGATGGGAAGACGCTTGCTGGGAGCTATCGGCCCGTTGCCATCGAGCGGCCGGCCCAGCGGGTCGATGACGCGCCCAAGCAATCCATCGCCGACCGCCACGTCCATTACTCGGCCTGTGCGCTGGACTTCATCTCCCGCGTGGAGAGAAGAGTATTCCCCGAGCAGAACCACTCCGATTTCGTCATCGTCCACGTTGAACGCGATGCCAAGCACACCTCCGGGAAATGTCACCAATTCATCAAAGCCCACGCCGGGGAGACCAGACACTTTGGCGATGCCAGTGGAAACACTGGTGATCGTGCCCACCTCCTGTGGCTTCAGTTGCGGCCTGAACGCTTCCCGCGCCTTGCTCATTCCAGCAAAGACGCTGTCGAAAACGTTCTGAAGGCTCTCAGCTTCCGTGCTCATTGCCCCTCTGTTTCGGGCTTAGGTTCTTCAGGTTTAGGTTCGACTTTGGCCTCAGACTTCGGTTCGGACTTGGACTCGGGCGCAGGCTTGGCTTTGGGCTCAGCCGCAGGCTCCACTTTTGCTTCGGGCGCAGCCTCCGCTTTGGCCTCAGGTTTGTCGTTCTCTTTCAGAAGTTCGTCAACACCCTTTTCCAGCGACGCCAGGTAATCCGCGATGCTCCACGCCACCTTTTGTCCATTCACGCTGAGTTCAATGCCGCTGATCAGGTCTGGCGCGGTCTCGAACCGGAGGTCGATTTCAGCCGAGAAGGTTTCGTTGAGCGCGTTCTGTATCACCGCGCGTTGTTCCACCGGCAGATCAAACGCGCTCAGCACAAGCGCGGGGTCGGACGATGCTTTTAGGGCCTCCGCCATTCGTGTTTTCGCCTGGCCGTCCATCTCTCGCAAGCGACGGGTGAACACCTCGCCCAGCCGCTCTTCCAAACTCGCGGTGGCGAGATCCGTCAAAGCCTTTCGCATGATGGCAAATACTTCCTGTTGTGCCCGGCGACTGATGGCTTGATTCAGGTTGTGAGCGTCGTTTCTCAGCGTTTCCTGTCGCTTAGCACTAAAGGCTTCGGCCGCTTTCCGCGCTTCGTCGAGGAGTTGGAGACGTTTGGCCTGAGCATCGTCTGTCGCCTTGCTTAGGAGCGCGGAACGCTGTTGGTCAAACTCCTCGTTCTTGTGCTGGAACTCGTCACGCTCCTTCTGGGCTTCGGCCTTTTTCGCATCGGCGTTCGCGAGTTCTGTGGCGATCCGCTTCTCCCGCTCGTCGATGGCGTGGAGGATAGGCTTGTAGAGAAAGCGCTTCATCAACCACACCAGGATGAGAAAGTTGAGCGCCTGCGCAATGACGGTGAACCAATCAATTAACATAGGTTTACTTTGCGACTAGCGCGATGACGTGGTTCCAGAAAGGGTTGGCAAAGATAAGAATCATCGAGACCACAAAGCAGTAGATGGCCGTGGACTCGATCATCGCCAGACCCACGAACAATGTTCGCGTGATGGTCGCGGAGGCGTCCGGCTGCTGAGCGAGCGAACTGAGCGCCGTTGCGACCGCTCTCCCTTCCGCTAGCGCAGGTCCCATGCACCCGAAACTGGTGGTGATGCCGGCGACGGCAATTGATGCCACCGCCACAGTCGTCATGCTATCCATTGCTTCTCCTTTGGTTGTCGTAATCCATGCTTCAATGTTGTGCCTCGGGTTCAGGCTTGGGCTTACTGACTTGCGTGGCTGCCGCGATGTAAACCGCCGCCAGGATGCTGAAGATGTAAGCCTGCACCATGCCGGTGAGCAGACCGAGCGCCGTCATGACGATCGGAAAGATGAACGGCGTGATCGTGAGCAGAATGCCGATGATCATTACCCCGCTCATCATGTTGCCGAACAAGCGAACGGCCAGGGCCAGCGTGCGCGAAAGTTCGCTGATGATGTTGAAACGGCAACATGATGAACGTCGGCTTTGCATAGGACTCGAGGTAGTTGCGCACGCCGAGCGCCTCGATGCCGAAGAACGGCACCGCGACGAAGACGCTCAGCGCCAGGGCCGCCGTGGTCGAGAGCGAACTAGTCGGCGGCTCATAGCCGGGAATGACGGTGGCGAGACTGGCTGCGGCGACAAAGAGGAACAGTGTGCCCAGAAATCCAATATATTTGTGCGGCTCACTCAGACCTACCTCTTCAATCTGTTTCTCGATGCCCTTGACGACGATCTCCAAGAGGTTTTGCCAGCGGGCACGCTTAAGGTCGACGGAAAGTTTGCGCGTGATGAGTCTTGAACCGACGGCCAGGACCAGCATCAATGCCCACGTGAACACGATGGTGCCGTTGAGTTTGAGAAACCCGTGTTGCCAGAAGATCATCTCATCGGGACTAAGGCGCATTGCTGGCCTCCCGTGCCGAGTAAGTTGGCTTCTCTTCGTGTCGGATGAGCCGCGTCACGATCAGGCGGGCAATAACAAATCCGAGGACGCACACCACCAGCCTTTCCCAATGACCCCGGGCGATAAAATAGAAACCAGCCAGGACAATGCTCGTTCGCAGCAACATGCTGCCGACAAACCAAAGCGCCGCGCGTTCGGACGAAACCCCGTGCTGAACCGTCCACCAAAGGCCGCCGAAGAACATGGCACCGAGCAAAACACCCGTCACCAAAGCCGGCGCCAGACTCAAAATTTCATTCATCACTATCCTCCTGCTCCTCGTGCATTTCCTGGTCTTCCTTACTCACCCAATGCCAGGCATTCAAACAGCCGATGACCAGGCCGATAACCAGCAGCATCAACGTCCATGAATGGCTTCCCGGATGGCGATTGTCGAGCCAGATACCCAGCGCCGTGCCGAGCAGTGTCGGTACCACCACCGACCAGCCGATAAGCCCCACCATGCCCAGGCCAAGCCATACGCCCTTCGTGGAGTTGCGCTGTGCCTTGAGCTTGCGCGCCGCCTTCGCGCCGACTTCACGACTAAACGCAGTCCGATTCTTCGTGGTCTTGATTTCCGATCTTTCACTCATTATGAAACTTCGCTAAGCGGGTGATGAACCCGCTCTCCATTCTCGCTATCACTGAGCGGACGCTCTGCTCCTGTTCGTTCAGAGTAAGAAAGTCCTGCTCTACCGCCTCACGCAATTGGCCGAGGTCCGTGCCGGCAATTGCGTTGCGCACGGAGACGACCACGTCAAAGCCGGTCTTGACCAGCACACCCTCATCGACAGCCACATAAACCTCGCCCTCCGCTTCTTGCTCGTAGATCAAAATTCCCGGCGCGAGCGCCGCTACGCAATCTAGCCGGTGCGGCAAAAGTCCAAACGACCCCTCGCGGGTCTCCGCCACGATGCGCGAAACGCCAGCCTTCTCGGCGAAGACTTGGAAGGGCAAGAGGACCTTAAGATTCATGAGTGTCGGCTGCGGCATGTTCGACCTCCGGTTTAGATTTCGGCTCGGGCTTTTTCGGCTGCGGCTGCACGTCGGGCTGGGCCTCGGAATCGGCGGGCTGGGAATCGGCGGTAGCCTTCTGGTCGGCCTTCACTGCAGGTTTGCCGGGTTCGTGCTCTGTTGGTCGGGGGCCTTCTTCTTCGCCTCGTCAATCGCCCCGATCATGTAGAGCGCGCTCTCTGGGTAGTCCTTGAATTCATCACGCAGGATTCGTTCGCAGCCGTCGAGCGAGTCTTTGAGGCTGACGAGTTTTCCCTTGATGCCGCTAAACTGCTCGGTGGCAAAAAATGGCTGGGTGAGGAATCGCTCCAGCCGCCGGGCGCGGGCGACTACTTTGCGGTCTTCCGGCGCCAGCTGTTCCAGACCGAGCATCGCGATGATGCCTTTGAGATCTTCGTACTGCGCGAGGGTCTGCCTGATTTCCTGCGCCAGGAGATAGTGTCGTTCGCCGACGATGCCGGGCGTAGCCATCTTGGAGTTGGATTGCAGCAGATCGATAGCCGGATACAGTCCTTCACTCGCCCGCTTGCGCGAAAGGACGATGGACGCCGAGAGATGCGAAAACGTGTGTACGGCCGCAGGGTCGGTCAAATCGTCCGCCGGCACATACACGGCCTGAATGGACGTAATGGCTCCGGCGTCGGTGTTGGCGATACGTTCCTCCAGCCGCGACAACTCAGTGCCCAGCGTTGGCTGATAGCCCAGACGCGAAGGCATCTGTCCCATCAATCCAGACACTTCCATGCCAGCCTGAATAAAGCGGAAGATATTGTCGATGAGCAGCAGCACATCGCGATGCTCGTCATCCCGGAAATACTCGGCCATCGTCAGCGCGGCCTGACCCACGCGGAACCGACTGCCCGGCGGTTCGTTCATTTGCCCGAACACCATCACCATGTTCGGCAGTACGCCGGCCGCCTTCATGTCACGGTAAAGTTCTTCGCCTTCGCGACATCGTTCGCCTATCCCGCAAAAAATACTTATACCCTTCTGGTGCCCGATCATGTTGTGGATCATTTCCGTCAGCAACACCGTCTTGCCAACGCCGGCCCCGCCAAATAGTCCTGCCTTGCCGCCGCGCTCCAGCGGCACCAGCACATCGATGACCTTGATACCCGTTTCAAAGATTTCAGACTTGGTGGAGCGTCGAGCCAGCGGCGGCGGAGCCCGATGCACAGAACGCCATTGGACATCAGACAACGCCGCTTCGCGGTCGATGGTGTTGCCAAACACGTCGAACATTCGCGAGAGAATTCCCTTGCCGACCGGCGCCTTCAACGGCCCGCCGGTGTCTTCCACTACCATGCCGCGAGCGAGACCTTGCGTGGGCGTCAAAGCAATTCCGCGCACGCTGTGCGCATCACGTTGCGCCAGCACTTCGATGACGATCTGTTTGTCCGCTCCCGCACGCAGCACCGAATAGATGGCCGGCAAATGATCATCAAACTTTACGTCCACGACGCTACCGCGCACCGCGACGACTGCGCCGAGATTCGCCGGCGCGTTTTGTTCGGCAGGCATCGACCGTCGGTGATCCCGGTAAGGCGTGCTCATTCGTGTTGGTGCCCAAGCGGCTACGCTTCCGCTAACCACTTCCGCGCCTCAGCAGCGTCGGCGTGATCGAAGTATCGGACCGTCGCTTTCGTGAACGGTTTGCAGAACGTCGCCATGCCGTGCTGCCACTGCTTTTCCCCGACCATCGCGAGCCGTTCGATATCGGCAAAGTGTGCGACACCGAACTTGAAGTCCTCCCACGCCGCGCTAGCTTCCCAGCCGTGGAAGGCGGTCATATCGAACAGCAGGCGCAACTTTCCGTGCTGCCGGACGAGTCGTTCGAACTCTGGTACAAAGTGCTCGTAATCTGCTTTTACCAGCTTGCCGCTGACGTGAACGACAAGCACCTTCCCGCCGTCTTCTTCATTGAGTTGAATGGGCATTTTTGACTCCTTTGATTTCTTTAGCGCTAATTTGGCTTGACAGCGCCGCCGTTATCCACAGCAGCCCCCGGATTTGTCCTCCGGTTCGGCACCGGCCGGCGTGGACAGAAACTTTTGCCGACAGTGGTCGCTGCAAAAGTAGAACGTCTTTCCATCGCGTTCGGCGTGGAGAGCGGATGTTTCGTCTACTGTCATTCCGCAGACGGGGTCTTTGGACACTGGTGTCGATTCTTTCATGGTTCTCCTTTTCTCACCCTAATGTTTTGAGGTAAGCGATCAAGTCAGCCAGGTCGTCGTTGCCGATGTTCCAGCGCGGCATGTCCGTTTTCAACTGCGTGCCGTCGGGGTCTTGACCTTTCGTAACCGCCAAGCGGAATTTTTCGGCATCGAATTCACTTTGCAAGGCTGACCAGCGAATGTCTTTGGCAGTCATTGTTTGCATCATGCCCCTGTTGTTCATCATGCCCCCGTTGTTCATCGTGCCCATGTTGTGTTCGCCGCCGCGTCCATTCGGGCCATGGCACGAGGCGCACGCCAATTGCCCACCGCCCATCATCCAACCGCCCGACCCCGGACCGCTCGCGTAGGTGATCGCCGTGCCGCGCTCGCTGGTGGCGGTGAAATAGATGCGTTCACCGTTCGAGCGAAAGGCCCCTTTCCCCCAGGCGGTTCCACTCGGCCCCGCCGACTGCGGGCGTGATGCACAGGCTGCGAGTAGCAGCGTAAAGATGATGGCCAACAGGCCGGTAGCGATAATTTTGATTTCCCGGTTCATGGTCAGTTCTCCTTTTCTTCCGGCGCCATACCAAAAGACCGCCGAGGCAAAGCCAAACAGAACATAGAGGTCGCCAGGAAAGTGAATGGGTCGGGAGTGATGCCGCCGCCGCCGTACACCGTCCGCCCGCAATCGGTCAGCTTCACTTCGCGGATTGCGCGCGTTCTCGGTCGCCGCGTGTTGTAGTAGTAGTCGTAGAGCGAGACGCCGGTGTAGTTGCGCTGGATGAGGCGTCCGCTCGGCGTGTAGTAGTGGTAGGTGGTCAGCGCCAGGCCGGTGTTCTCGCTCAGCTTGTAGACCGTCTGCACCAGGCCCTTGCCGAAGGTGGTTTCGCCGACGATCAGGGCGCGGTCGTGATCCTGCAGCGCGCCGGAGACAATCTCAGCCGCCGAAGCCGTGTTGCGATTCACCAGCACCACGATGGGGAAGGTCTTGCCACGTCGTTGCCGTGCTGCGCGATGTAGTTCTGCTCGGGAAGCGCGCCCGCGCTGCGAAACGATAGTCTGTCCCTTCTTCAGGAGACTGGTCGCGACACCTACGCCCTCGCTGAGCAAGCCGCCCGGATTGCCGCGCAGGTCGAGGACCAGACCCTTCAGATCACCAAACGAATCCAGTGCTTCGGAAACCTCACGCTCAGTGGTCTCCTTGAAGCCGTTCACGTGCATGTAGCCGACGCCCGGCTTGATGAGGAAGTGTACGTCCACGCTGTAGCGTGGAATCTCGTCGCGCACCAGAGTAAACTCCATCGGCTTCTCGACGCCTTCGCGTGCGATGCTGATGTGGACCGTGGTGCCCTTGGGTCCCTTTAGCAGGTCAGCGACATCACCGGTACTCATGTTCTCGGTGGACTTGCCGTCAACCGCAATGATCACGTCACCCGGATGAATGCCGGCCTTGTACGCCGGAGTTCCCGTGAACGGATAAATGACGATGACTTTGTTGTTGCGCGGGCCAACGGTCATGCCGACGCCGTAGTACTTGCCGCGCTGGTCCTCGCGCATCAGCGCATAGGACTTGGGATCGAAGAAGTTCGAGTGCGGGTCGAGCGCGTGCAGCATCCCCGGGATCGCGCCGTTGTAGATGGCCTTATCGGCATTCACCGGCTCGGCGTAATTCTCCTCGACGAGGGCATACACATCGGCGAATTGCTTAAGGCTGTCCTTGACGTCAGAGTCGCCGGTAATCGACGACTGTTGGCCGGAGCGCTGGGCGAACAGAATGCCCAGAAATCCGCAAGCAAGGAGGAAAAAAACTACCAGGAAGAGCGACCGGCGAGAACTACGTGCCATCTTTGAGATTCCTTCGTTGAGGGCTTACGTCCACCCCAGCTACTGCACTGAATACAGGCAGTATATCACTACTTGGACGGCGCTGGACCGGGATGGTTACCGTCGGTAACCCGTTCTATTTTAAGACGCTCCGGCCGGCCTTTTCGGCTCTCCAATTGAGGGTTTTGGCCGACATTTAGGGGGCCGGATGTCTCTCGGTAGTTCATTCGGAGCCAGGCGCCGGCAAGCCAGTTCGCTGCCAGCGAAGCCGGAAGGGTCCCGCCAACTACGAATCCGAAGTAGCGCCCGCCGGTGGTTGCGACAGTGGCCGGCGAACCGATCTCATCAAGAAGAGCAAGCAGCTGAGCGGGGTCGGCAGAAGCATCGGGCAGAGGCCCGCCTAGTTCATGCAGTCGGGCTATGGCCTCGCTCGACGGTGCAACCGGGCGTTCGTTGATTCCAGCTAAATAGCGAGAGGCACGAGACGCGACGTCACAGAGCAGTTCTTTCAAGACTCCTCCTTGCGAGAAGTTCCGCTGTATTGGATGGGGCAGTCGCGATCAGGAATCAGAACTCTCGAGCGGCTGTCGAACAAAATCTTCAAAGCGTCGCAATTCTGCAATAGACGTTTCAGAGAGCAGGGAAAAGGGAATGGCGCGAACGCTCGAAGGCAGTTCGGCAGCCGTCAAAACATCACAGACCACAGCTGCTGTTTCCTTCAGTCCGCGTTGCCAATCAGGCTCGCGGGCGTCTCGAAACACCAGGCTGTCGGGGTGGAATCCTGCAGCAGTCAGTACGGCGCGAGCCACCTTCAAGAATTCCTGCCAGCGCGAGGCCACGCCGACCAGCGCACCCGAAGGGGCCGGAAGATATCCGGCAAGTGAGGCCGGAACGGAGCGAATCTGCAAGATGAGCAGTTCGGTGCCCGGTGACATCAGCTCGCGAACTTTTGCTTCGCGATTCGGCAGGAGAACCGGCATCCCGCCTTCGGGTGTTCTCGGACAATCCTCCATGCCACATGATTCGACAGGAAAGGTCACGGACCGCGCGATCTCCGCTGCCAGGATTCGACGCAGTTCCTCGTCGGGCTCAATCAAAAGGAAATGATCGGGAGGCTGCAACTCCAGCCATTGCCGCATGCGGAATCGAAGTTGCGGAAGGGTGACGCCGAGCTTTCGCGCCGATCGAAACAACCGCGCGATCATCTGGTCAATGGCAAGCGAGGCAGTCGAGGCTGCCTCGGGTTTGCTGGACCGAACGTAAACCCCGCTGCCGTGGCGAAATTCCACCCACTTGTCGCGTTCGAGCTGGCGGTACCCGGCGCTGATTGTGTTGGGATGCAGGTGGAATCGCCGAGCCAGTTCGCGGGTACTCGGTAGACGTTGTCCGGGAGAAAGATCGTCGCTCAAAATGCCGAGGATGACCTGCGTGACCAACTGCTCGCGGATCGACACTTCGCTGGCGCGCGCAAACCAGAATTGCATGGCGGCAACATGGTAGAACAAGTTCCCAGTTCTCAGTTGCCGGTTCTCAGTCAATTCCGTAGCGACCTCGAGGCGCACTAGCAAACCCAGGCGCCTTGAAAACCCGAAGAAACCGTTGACTGCGTGGCAGCAGCTGGTTTTGCCTTTCTGAAAACTGAGAACCGAGAACTGAGAACTGGACCCTCAAATCTTTCTCTTCAGCGATTGCTCCGCCTTCCTCAGGCACAGTATGATGAACGGCATGAGCTTCGGCGAGACGATCTTCCTGTTCATCCTGGCCCTGGTCATCTTCGGGCCAAAGAAGTTGCCGGAGATCGCCCGCCAGGTCGGCAAGTATCTGAACGAATTCAAGCGGGCTTCCAACGAGTTTAAGGCGCAGATTGAGCAGGAGATCGCTCACCTCGACGTGGAAAAGCACCAGACGATCCTGCCGCCGAGCCCTTCGGTGGAGGGTACGACCAGCCGCACACTGACCTCTGCGCCCGTCGAGGAGGTCAAGGTCGAGACCTCCGTGCCGGCCGAAGCGGCCGCACCTGAAGCTGCAACGCTGGCCGCTTCCACTGAAGAACATGCGTCGTCATCCGGAAATGGCGCAACGCCGTCTGTCGCGACCGAGGCTGTCCCCGCCTCGGAAGAAGTGACATCCGATAGGTCGCAGGAATCGCATGCCTGACGTCGCGACCGAGATCCCTCCCCAGGAAGAAGACAAAGAGTCCATGCCCACCATGGGCTTCCTCGATCACCTCGAGGAACTGCGTAAACGGATCATCTATTCAATCATCTCGGTGGCGGTTGGATTCTTCGCGTGCTGGGGATACCGCGAGCAGATCTACGGCATCATGCAGAAGCCGATCATGAATGCTCTGAAGGCGAACGGGATGGCGGAAAAGCTCGTGTACTTGAACCCGACCGAGCCCTTCAATCTTTACTTAAAGGTTTCCGCGCTTGCCGGGCTCTTCCTTACGTCGCCCTTTGTGCTCTACCAGGTCTGGATGTTCATTTCCCCCGGCCTATACCGTAAAGAGAAACGCTATGTCGTACCCTTCATGATCTCGACGATCGCCCTGTTTAGCGCGGGCGGGTACTTCGGCTACAGGTTCGTCTACCCGTACGCACTGACTTTTCTGATTGACTTCGGCAAGCAGTTCCAGCCGATGATCACAATAGGCGAGTACACGTCACTGTTTCTGAGCATCATCCTCGGCATGGGCCTCATCTTCGAGATGCCGATTCTCGTGTTCTTCCTTGCGTTGATGGGAATCGTCAGCGCGGGATTCATGTGGAAGAACTTTCGCTACGCAATCCTGGTGATTTTCATCATCGCCGCGATCGTTACCCCAACCACTGACATATTGAACATGTGTATTTTCGCAGCTCCCATGATCGGTCTCTACGGCGTCAGTATCGGCGTGGCGTGGCTGGTGCATCCCAGGCAGCGCGCGGCGAGACGAGAAAAGAAGGCCTGATGCGCGGAGCGACGCGTCTCTCGTGGATCCTGCTGGCTGCCGCGTTGGCGCTGATCGCCTGCGATCGGGATAAGGACTCCAGCGCGGCCCAGAATACAACCGTCTCTGCGAGCGCGCCCGCGATCCAGCCTTTGAATTTCCCCCCCGACGACGGTCCTCTCCCTTCCGTGGATGGCGACCGCGCCATGCAGTACGTGAAAGAGATTGTGAAGTTCGGTCCGCGACCGCTCGGCAGTGCTAGTCACAAGAAAGTCGAAGAGTACATCGCCTCGCACTTGAAAGGCGATCAGGTCGAGGACGACATCTTTACCGCCGACACGCCTGAAGGCAAGTTTCCGGTTCACAACATCATCGCGAAATATCCCGGGACGAAAGACGGCATCATCATCCTCGCCAGTCATTACGATACGAACTATCCCTTGCGCAATACTTCATTCGTGGGCGCCAATGACGGAGCTTCATCGAGCGGGCTATTGCTGGAACTAGCCAACCATCTCCGGGGAAAGCAGCGCGACGGTTACAGCGTCTGGCTGGTTTGGGACGACGCGGAAGAAGCGATGAAGCCGGATGGCTCTGGTGGTCTGCCGAATGAGATGCCGTTCAGCGCCGACAGCCTTTACGGCATCACGCATCTCGCCGAGAAATGGCAGGCCGATGGAACGCTGAAGAAAGTGAAAGCGTTCATCCTAACCGATATGATTGGCGATGCAGATCTGAACGTCGATCGCGACACCAATTCCACGCCGTGGCTGGAGGATGTGGTGTACGAGGCGTCCAAACGTCTCGGGTTCCAATCCCACTTCTTCGGGATGCAACGCGAGGTCTCCGACGATCACTTGCCATTCATAAAGCGGGGCGTGCCATCCTCCGACCTCATCGACTTCACCTATGGCTACAATCTCGCCTACTGGCACACGACGGAAGATACGATCGACAAGCTGAGCCCGCGCAGCTTGCAGATCGTCGGCGGAGTCGTGCTCGAGACGCTGCGCATCCTCGACAAAATGGACCCGCTCCCGCCGAAGTAGAGCAACCAAAGGACACAAGCACGAAGAAAATCTCTCATGTCTTCCTTCGGAAGCTTTTTTGCTCTTTTTTAGAATTTCATTTCTAATGCACAACAATATGCGAACCCTGAAGACCCTGTTCTTTGTTTGCATTATTCAGCTAGCTGCTTTCGCCGCAAATCCTCCCGCAGACAACGACCGACGTCAACAAAATTATCCAGGCTGCGCTTCAGCCGTCGCCGATTCAGGAGAATCTTCGCCGGCTGACTGACGAGATTGGCGGTCGAGTTCCCGGCACTTCAGCCATGCAGCACGCCGTGCAGTGGGGCATGCAGGCCTTCGCCGCGGCCGGGGCCGACAGCGTGCACAGCGAGGGTTTCGAGATTCCAAACTCCTGGGCCGAAGGCGCAACCGAGATGAGCGCGACTACGGCGCATCAGGTCAGCGCCACAGGAGTGGGAGGCGGAACGGTTCTTTCGTCCTTTCGTATCCGGGCTGTTTCGGTGGCGTGGGCGCCCGCACTTGCTCCAGTGAAGCATGTTCCTGTCGTCGATATCGGCGAAGGAACGGAAGCAGCCTTCCAGAAGGCCGGAGACGTGACGCGGGAAGATTCTTCTGGTGCACACCGTCGTTCTCAAAACATGGGACGATCTTTTCGCCGAGTACACGAACGCGCCGCCAATCATCGATCGCGCAGTTAAGGCCAAGGTGAAGGCGATCGCATTCATCGCAACTCGCGACCACGACATTCTTTACCGGCATACGAATGCTGGGGCCGGGGAAATCGATCGCTTGCCGATGGTGATTGTTGCCCGTGAAGACGGCGAGCGCATGGTCCGACTGCTCGCTGCTGGGAGTCTCGTCTGGGCGGATCTCTCCATTCCGAACCAGATTGGCGGACCTGTCAAGACCTCGAACGTGATTGCCGAGATTCGCGGCAGTGAGAAGCCGGAGGAGTTCGTGATCCTCGGGGCGCATCTGGATTCCTGGGAACTCGGTACGGGCGCACTCGACAACGGCTGCAACGCCGCTCTCGTCATCGATGCGCTGCGAGCCATCAAGGCTTCGGGCGTATCGCCGCGGCGCACCATTCGCTTCATTCTTTTCTCGGGCGAGGAAGAAGGCCTGATCGGTTCCCGCGTCTATGCCTTCACGCATCGGGCTGAGCTCGACCGGGCCGCGGGTGTAGTGATCTACGATTCTGGAACTGGGAAGACAACCGGGTTCTCGCTCGGCGGCCGCAAGGACGTGTACGGCATGGCGAAGGAGTTGATCTCGCCCCTCGCGCAATTCGATGTGAAGAATCTCAAGCTCGATATGGAATGGGGCACAGATCACTTCGACTTCATGCTCGAGGGAGTGCCGACCTTCGTCGCCGATCAACAGGAGGCCAACTATCTCGAGAACTATCACGCGGTCTCCGATACCTACGACAAGGTCGACTTCCCGCAATTGAAGAAACATGTCGCCGAAGCCGCCGCCTTGAGCTTCGAACTGGCAAACCTGTACGAGAAAGTCGGACCACGGCTCACGCACGATCAGATCGAGCAAACAATGCGCGACACCAACAGCGTGGAGATGTTCAAAGCCTTCGGCCTGTGGGACGATTGGCAGAGCGGTAAGAGGGGAAGGCAGAAGTGATTTCAGATTTAAGATTGACGATTTCACATTCTTGATTGCAGAGCGAGTCATCTTTTCAATCTGAAATCTAAAATCTGCAATCTGAAATCTAGAATTTCCAATTCCAACCGCCGCTAGGGAGCCTCTTGCTCTACTTCTGGATTCTCTTCAACGTCTTCGCGCTGGTCATGCTGATACTCGACTTGCGGGTGTTTCACCGGCCGGGCCATGTGGTTAAGTTTCGCGAGGCGTTGGGCTGGAGCCTGATGTACGTCGCTGATGGCCGCCGCGTTCGCCGCCATCCTGTACTTCTGGCAAGGGCGTCAGACCAGCCTGGAGTTCGTCGCCGGATACGTGGTCGAGTTGTCGCTGAGTGTCGACAATCTGTTTGTCTTCCTGGTGATCTTCAACTATTTTGCCGTTCCTGACGAACTGCAGCACCGCGTCTTGTTTTGGGGAATTCTTGGCGCTCTCATCTTGCGTGGAATCTTCATCGGCGCCGGAGTGGAACTCATCCAGCGTTTCCATTGGTTGTTGTTCGCTTTCGGCGCGTTGCTGATCTACAGCGGAATTCGCGTGTTTCTTTCTGGCGGGCACCAGGTGGACCCGTCGTCCAATCCGGTAGTGAAGGCGCTGCGCCGGTGGATTCCTGTGACTACGGATTATCGGGGCGGTCACTTCTTCGTTCGCAATCCGCAGGAAAATGGCCGGTTGTACGCGACCCCGCTTCTTGTTGTGCTTCTGGTCATCGAAACCACCGACGTGTTATTTGCCGTCGATTCCATCCCTGCCGTCCTCGCGATCACGTTGAAGGCGTTTATCGTTTACACGTCGAACGTGTTTGCGATTCTGGGACTGCGGTCGATGTATTTTGCCGTCTCGGGACTGATCAAGGTCTTCCGCTTCCTGCATTATGGTCTGGCGGTCATCCTGATCCTGGTTGGCGTGAAGATGCTTCTGGGAGACTACTTCGAGATCCCGATTGGAGTCACTTTGGGAACGGTGGCACTGGTGCTGCTCATATCGATTGCACTCTCGGTGGCATATCCTGCGAAGGCTACGAACGGCGCGGGCAAATGATGGCGTCGGGCTAAGCGGCGAACACTACTTTATCCCCGCGAACCACCGAATGCTTCAAGAATTTCTTGTCGTCGTGATCGGGATGATCCATGCGGTAGTGAGTGCCGCGGCTTTCTTCCCGAGCCAGTGCGGACCGCGCTACCAGCAGCGCGGCAAGGTGAAGGTTAGCGGCTTCATGCCCGCGCCGCGTCTTTGGATGCGCCAGCTTCGGAGCCATCTCTTCGAGCGCCTTGACAGCCTTCTGCATTCCCAGGCGCGTCCGCACGATGCCAACTTCACTCCACATCAGATTCTGAATCTGTCCGACTAACTCCTCAACGCCAGCGTCCACGGGGCCATTCGAATATGCGGCCTTCGGATTGCGGGCCGCGTGCGATGAGACCTTCTCGACGTCGCGCATCGCCTTCCCGGCACGCGCCCCGAAGACAAGGGCTTCGAGCAACGTATTACTGGGCAGTCGGTTGGCCCCATGCACTCCTGTCGCCGCAACCTCACCTGCCGCGTAGAGCCCGGAAACATTCGTCTTGCCGTCGAGGTCGGTGCGCACTCCGCCAAGAGTGCAGTGCGCTGCCGGACGTACCGGAATGAGGTCTTCCGTGATATCGAGGTTATAAGCCATGCAACTGGCATAGACGCGGGGGAAGTGCTTCTGAATCTGGGCAGCGTTGAAGTGAGTTACATCCATATACACAAACGGATCTTTCGCACGGCTCACTTCCATCTCGTGAACGATGGCCCGCGCGGTCAGGTCGCGGGGAGCCCGTTCGCCCAGCGGGTGGTACTTTCCCATAAAACGATCGAGCTCAAAGTTGCGCAGGTAAGCGCCTTCTGTGCGCAGGCCCTCGGGCAGAGGGAAGCGTGGGACTTTCTTCATGAGAAGAGCGGTGGGATGGAACTGAACGAACTCCATGTCACCCACCTCGGCTCCGGCGCGGAACGCGAGCGCGATCCCGTCCGCAGTGGCGGTATCTGGGTTCGTCGTGTTGGAGAAGATTTGTCCGAATCCGCCAGTCGCGAGCAAAACCGCGGAACACGCAATCTCTTGAGGCGCCCCTTTTTCGTCGAGAACGGTAACTCCGCTGATCCGGCTGCCTTCAGTGCGCAACTCCGTAATGAAGACAAACGCGGCCTGCGACACATGTTTCAGCGATTCCACTTTCTGCGAGAGAATCCGCAAAATCTGCCTGCCGGTAGATTCGCCATGGGCATGCAATCGGCGGCTGCGCGTGTGCGGGTTTTCAAGTTCAAAGGAGAGCTTCGGGGTGCGATGCTTGCCCCACGCCAGCAATTCATCGATCCGCTCGGCGCCTTCGTCGATCAGGATCTTGACCGCGGCGGGATTGCAAAGACCGGCGCCTGCTTCGAGGGTGTCTTGCAGGTGCAGGATCACGTCGTCCTCATCCCCCAACCATTCAGCTTCACTTTTGGCATCGCTTGGCTTTGAAAGTTGGGAATTCCTTCTTTGCCAGTAGCAAGACCTGTCCCGATTCCGCCAATTCGATGGCGGCGCGCAGTGCGGCGATACCGGCACCGACGACGATAAAGTCGGTCTGGGCTGGCAGACCCTTCATAGAGGGGCAATACTACCACCGAAGCTCCAGGGCAGGGACGGGAACGCATACGCTATTATGGAAACGCTATGGCGCAAGCGACCATACACGTCCTGCCACGTCCCTATCAGGCGTGGATCGAGAACGGCCTGCTCACTCGCGCAGGATCCATCCTGGGCGATCTGCTGCCGCAGACCAGCCGCATTTTCGTGGTGACCGTCGCCCCGGTGCGGAAGCGCTGGGGAGCAAAGTTTATGGCTTCACTGAAGGCGGCGGGATTCGCGCCGCAGGTGATTCTGATGCCTGACGGCGAACCCTCGAAGCGGCTGGCAACCGTGGAAGCGATGGCGGAAAAGCTGGTGCGGATGGGAGCCGACCGCAAAGCAGTGATCGTCGCGCTGGGTGGCGGCGTCGTCGGCGATGTCGCGGGATTGCTGGCCTCGCTCTACATGCGCGGCGTTGAGTTCGTGCAGGTTCCCACGACCGTGCTCGCCCAGGTGGATGCTTCCGTCGGCGGCAAAACGGGTGTGAACCTTGTTGCCGGCAAGAATCTGGTCGGAACTTTTTATCATCCAAAGGTTGTCCTGATTGATCCAAACGTACTGAAGACGCTGCCCGACCGCGAATTTCGGGCAGGGCTCTACGAAGCGTTGAAGTGCGGCATCATCGGGAACGTCGAATTGTTCCTGCGGTTCGAGCAGAATCGCGCCAGGATTCTGAAGCGCGATCCAGTGGAACTGGAGTGGCTGATCGCGCAGTCGGTGAAGCTGAAGGCGGAGGTGGTATCCGCGGACGAACACGAAGGCGGTTTACGGCGCGTACTGAACCTGGGCCACACGATCGGCCACGCGCTTGAAGCTGAGACCAATTATCGATCGCTATTGCACGGCGAAGCCGTCGCCTGGGGCATGATTGCCGCCACCAATATCGCGCTCACCGTGGGACGCACGGACAGCGTGACCGCCGGCCGGATCGCCGATGCCGTCTTGAGCCTGGGACGCTTGCCGGAAGTGAATGTCAGCGCGAAGAAGATTCTGGCGCGACTGCAGAGCGATAAGAAGACGCAGAACGGTGTCGTGCATTTCATCTTGCCGCGGGAAATCGGCAAGGTCGAAGTCGCCAGCGACGTGCCCGAACGCGCTGTAGTGGATTCCGTCGAAGAATTGCGCCGCCTGTCACGCGGTGGATGGGTGTGGGGCAAAAGTTAGGGGGAGTCATGCAGGAAACAGCCGAGCAGTACATCGGAAGAATCCTTGGCTATGTAAAAGGTCAGGATGCTATCAAGGTGCAGCGGACAACCGCTGCGAAACTTAAGAAATCCATCGCGGGCTTGACGCCAACGCAATTGAAGTGGCGTCCGGAGCCGGCGAAGTGGTCCATCGCCGAGATTATCGCGCATCTTGCTGATGCGGAGGTTGTGGCCAGTTGGCGCATGCGTTCCGTGATCGGAGAGAACGGCATCACGATTCAACCCTTCGATCAGGACGCGTGGGCATCGGTATTCAGCTACCGCAATCGCGATACCAAGCGCTCACTGGAAGTGTTCCGCGTGCTGCGCGAGAACAATCTGGCCATGCTCAAGGAGATTGCTCCCGAAACCTGGGACAACTACGGCATGCATCTGGAGCGCGGCAAGGAATCGATTGCGCATCTGGCGCGCATGTTCGCGGGGCACGACACGAATCACGTTTTGCAGATCGAGCGCATCGTAAAGCAAATCAAGAGCGCAAAGTCGAAGAAGAAGCGGTAAGGCCATCCCGAGAATCGTGCCCGAGCCCAAATCTCCAGTTGTCGGCGCAGCTCCGGAAGGGGCAGCGATCGGGATTCCGCAGCCCGCGCGGTGCGCGAGATGTTCACCTCGATCGCGCCCCGCTACGACCTGCTGAATCACGTCCTGTCGTTCAATGTGGATCGCGTATGGTGGCGGCGCACCGCCCGAACGTTTCGACACATTCTGATGCGTCCGGATGCCCGCGTCTTGACCTTTGCTGCGGCACCGGTGATATGGCGTTCGCGCTACAGCGGCAGGCAGGGAAGTCATCGGCGAAGATTGTCGGTGCGGATTTTTCTCACGCCATGCTGCGACGGGCCGCGCTCAAGTCAGCAGATCGCGCGGCGGCGCCAGAGTGGATTGAAGCCGACGCTCTCAATCTCCCGTTCCCGGATTCACATTTCGACCTGGTTACGTCGGCATTCGGTTTCCGCAATCTTGCGGATTACGATGCGGGCCTGCGAGAAATCGCGCGAGTTCTTCGCCCCGGGGGAGAGTGCGGAATTCTCGATTTTGGCGAGCCCAAGGGATCATGGGCGCTCTGTACCGGATTTATTTCAAGCAGGTGCTGCCTCGGGTGGGTACGGTGATTTCCGGTGTTCGCGGGCCTTACGCGTATCTTCCTACCTCGGTCGAACGCTTCCCGTCACCAGAGGAAATGCTCGGACGCATGAAACACGCGGGCTTCGCCGAAGCCAGTTGGACGCCCTATACGTTCGGAATCGCAGGATTGTATCGCGGCAAGAAAGCGGCTTAGGCTGGCTCGGCCTACGCTAGCCCGCATCGCGCAGAAGCTTGCTCAAACTCTCGATATCCTGAGCTCCAACATCTCCGACCACGAAATATCGCAGCCCATTCTTCGTCCAGCTTTCGACCGTAAACGACAACATGGAAATCGGCGCCGAGGCCAACGCTGCGGTCTCGTTCCCGCGGTCCTGAAAAATGAACACCGAGATCTCGTGCTGGCGAATCCGATAGATCAGATGCGCGCCCGGGGATTGCGCAAGGTAGGTAACCCGTCCGCCTACGAGGGTGAAATCAGTTCCTTGCAATTCCGGCAGGTTGAAGCTGAAAGGAATCTTTCCCTGGAACCACGGCTTGACGGTGTGCCGGTCGGTTGAGACTACGTCAACGGGACTCCCGCTCGCCAGCGTGGCAACATGGAGATCAGTCAGTTCGCTGTAGACACGCTCGCGCCGCGCCTTCGCTCGATCGACATAGAGGTTCACTGTCACGGAGAGAATCAGCACCAGTGCCGCTGGTATGGCCACAATTTTCCAGTACCAGCTTCCGTCACGTTGACGCTTGCTAGCCGATAGTCTTCTGGATCTTCTTCCGGAATTCGGCGCCAGGTTGGTAGCGTTTGCCTGCCGCCGCAATCGATCGCTTCATCTGAACAAGTCCCAGAGCGTAGGCGGCACAACTGGTACATTCCCGCAGGTGCTCTGCCACGGCTTTCGATTCCGATGACGAGAGTTCGCCGTCGACGTAGGCGTCGAGCTTCGCACTCCATGAGTCACACGCCATGCGGAGCCCCCTTGAATTTTTCCACCATCAGTGCGCGGAGCGCTTTGCGAGCCCGATACAGACGAGACATGACAGTACCAACCGGAATGGCTAACACTTGGGCGATCTCTTCGTATGACATCTCCTCGACTTCACACAGCAATAAGATCTCGCGAAAGGGCACCGGCAATTCCGTGAGCGCCTGGCGAACCATCTCGCGATCGGCGCGTTCAAGCAGCAGGGTCTCGGGATTCGGGGCAGTGGAAGCAATCGTCTCAACTTCGTCGTCGCTCGACCGCGGTGGACTTCAGCCCTGTCCGCGAGGTCAGAAACGTGTTTCGCAAGATGCGAAACATCCACGCTCGAAAGTTCGTGCCCAGTTGAAATCCGGAAAATGCGCGCAGCGCCTTGGCATAAGTCTCCTGCACAAGGTCTTCGGCCTCCGACGCGTCCTTGGCCAGCCAATGCGCAAAGTTATAAAGCTGCTCGAATAGCGGCAGAGCCAGTTCTTCAAACGTCGCGGCAGACACGCGTTGATCCGGCACCTCCATAGCATAAACCGCACAACCACGGATTTATTCCCAGCTCGGCGAGAAATATTTCTTTTTGATAATTCGGGGAATAATTCGCCCCGTCTCAGTTTTCGGTCAGCAAGCACGCAGTCATCGGAGGAAGACGATGAAACAAACCGATCGCAGATCGTTTCTCAAAATTGCCTCCTCATCGGTGGGCATTGCGTCCGTACTCTGCCTATCCGGCAGCCCTCAGCCGGGTGAGAGAATGGACGAAGCATCCCCGTTTTCTTTCGTTCAACTCAGCGACGCACAGGTCGGCTTTAACGGACCGCCGGATCCAGCTTGGCACCAAGGCATTCGAGCGCGCGGTGGAAATGATCAACGCGCTCCCACAACGTCCCGACCTGGTGCTCTTCACCGGAGATCTTACCCACGATACCGAGGATCGGGACGTTCAGGCGCCGGGATGCTCCGAACCTAACTGCGGTCATTAACGACGGACTAGCTTGGGGTTGCAGGTTTGAAGCTGTCGGCAAACGCTTCCGCGACGGTATAGCGGATGACGTGCTCGTACTCAGGCCCGAGAAACCGGCGCAGCCGATCGGTGTTCATGATGTATTCGCCGGTCATATAGGGCAGCGCTTCCGGCGGAATTGCCGAAATCTGGTGCTTCCACAAGAACGCCAGCACCTGACGCATCGCCCACTTTCCGGGCACACGCACCAGCTTTGCATGGGCGATTTCAATGCATTTCGCAAACGTAAGAGGCTCGCCGCGGCCGGCGACGTTCAGCACCGTCAGCCGCTGCATCTCCGGTTCGCGCTGCAGGATGTGCCGGATCAAGCGCGCCATGTCGTCGACATGGATGAACTGAATCTTGTTGTCGAGATACTGCTGGCCTCGCGGCAACATGCAAGGCAGACGCTTGCCCGCAGCGCGCATCTGCTCGGCGCGAGCTCCCTTGCCATTCGGCGTTCCACGAAACGCGCCCATCAGATAGTTCTCGACGCTGGCTCCGGCAAAAATATGCGGCCGCAAGATGTATACGCTGCATCCGCGCAAGGCGGTACAACGCTGTTGCACGACTTCGTCGGATTCTTTCTTGTGGATGGCGTAAGGCAGCGTGTGCGCACCGAATGCAGATTCCTCAGTGGCAGGCGCAGGCAGGTCGGGCCCATACGCCGAGACGCTACTGGGAAAGATGAACTGCTTGATCCCTTCGTCGGCCGTTCGATTCACTTCGGTGACAGCCTCCATCACGCGCGCCGTGCCGGCAACATTGATCTGCCACATGCGGTCCACGTCGAGCACACCCGTGCGCACAGGATCGATCACGAAGGCCAGATGAATGACGGCGTAGGGACGGGCATCGCGAAGCAGTTCGTAGAACGTTCGAGTGGAGGACTCCGCTCCAAGGTCCAGGCTCTCGAATTGCAGTTCGGAATCAGTGTCGGGGCGGGGCGACATCCACCCCAATCACCGAGAAACTGCGGAGCAGCGGCAACAATCTGGATCCCAGGTTGCCCGAAATTCCGGTCACCACCACAACAGGTTTGGCCATCAGTCTTTCTGAGGTGCAGGAGTTTGTCCGGCCGAAGGTGCGGCGGATTCTGCGGCTGTGCTGCCGCAGGCGTACCCAGCCGTGGACGCGGCATGCGGGGTGGCGGCATCGGACCCGTGCCGCCCGGTCCAAAATACGCTTCATTCGAGACGGAGCTGAAGGAGCTGTTCAGCTTTTCCATTTTCTCGCGCATGCGGTCGTTCTGAATTTTTCCACGAATCTCGTTCTTTGCTTGATCGAGCGGCATCGTGGACTTGCTATTCATCTTGTAGATATAGTGCCCGCCGGCGTCGCTGATGACCTGCGAAACTTCACCCGGCTTCAGATCGAATACCGCCCGCGTGGGGCTGAGGCAGGCCGTTTCGTCGAACGCTCGGCAGGTTCACCGTGGGAGCTTCGATCTTCATTCCCCCGGCGTCGAATGCCTCTTTCTGCAGCTTCGCAATGTCCTCTCCGGCCACGGCGCGGGCTCGCAAGTGAATCCGCCAGCTTGGTCATGGCTTCCTCATTCTTCTGCGCTTTGGCCTTCTCAGCGTCTTCCTTCGCCTTCTTCTGCTCCGTCGTCAGCTTCGCATCCTTGTCGTCGTCTTCAGTGGCTTCCGCCTCAATCTGCTTGGTGCGCGGCACGAAGATGCGGTCCAGGTTGAATTGCTCAAAAGCGTCAGGATTGTCTTTGTAGTACTTCTCGATATCTGCGTCTGAGATGTCCGCAGCTTCGTCCTGGAGCTTCCGCTGCAATTGGTTGCTGAGCACCTGCATCTTCACGTACTCGAGGGTCTGTCTGTACTGCTCGGTCTGGTCCATGCCGCGCTCTTTGGCCTGTTTCGCCATGGCCATTAACCGGGGAAGGACACTGGCGAGCTGTTTCTTCTGCTGCGGCGATGCATTCGGCGCAAGCGCGTTGGCGAGTTTCTCGAACTCAGCTTTGCTGACGATGGTCTTACAGTCGGCGTCGGCCGCAGCCTTTTCGGCGCATACGCCCGTGATGGTGAGGACGGGAGCATCGGCAGGTACAGATGCCGAGGTATCAGCGGGCGCCGGCTGGTTCGGGGATTGGGTCGGCGGAGGCCCGCTCTGGGCTGCTTGTCCCCAAGCCAGCGTCCCCAGCAAAACACACACCAGCCAACTCATACGCATGACAGTGATCCTCCAGGATTGGTCCACCAGAAAGGTGAAAATACCAGCAGGAAATCGTAGCACAACCAGCAGGGATTGAGTCATTGAGCGAATGTGTCATTGAGTCATTGAACAGCTGCTCGACGCGCCCAACACCATTCCATGGAAGGCATTTTCAATCACTCAATCACGCAATCGCCCGATGGCTCAATCGTTCGTCGCTTTGCCGTTTATGCCTTTAGCGGCGATAATTCCAGCATGTCAGGCGCGCCCGCGTTATCCCCATCGGACTTGATGCGCGCGGAGAAGCGTGCGGTCGCGGGGAACTCCGTCCTGGCCGCCCTGGTGATCACAGGCCTTAAAGTGGTCGTGGGCGTGACCACCGGAAGTCTGGGCATTCTTTCCGAAGCCGCGCATTCCGGGCTTGATCTCGTCGCGTCGATCCTGACCTTTTTCTCCGTGCGCGTCTCTGACAAGCCTGCCGACGCCGAGCATCAGTACGGTCACGGCAAGGTCGAGAATTTTTCCGCATTTGTTGAAACCGGGTCTGCTGCTTCTGACCTGTGCCTGGATCATTTACGAAGCGGCCTTGCGGATATTCTTCCGCCACATTGAGATCGAGCCTTCGATCGCAGCTTTCGCCGTCATGCTGTTCTCCATGATCGTCGACTGGTGGCGCTCGCGCGCCCTCGGTCGCATTGCCAGCAAATACGACAGCCAGGCGTTGGAAGCCGACGCGCTTCATTTCTCTACTGATATCTGGTCGGCGGGTGTCGTCGTGCTTGGTCTCGCGCTTGTTCTCGTAGGGCGGACTTATCACATCAGCTGGCTGGCCGATGCCGATCCGATCGCCGCGCTGTTCGTCGCTGGCGTTGTCATCTCGGTGAGTTGGCGGTTAGCGCGGCGCACCATCGATGCCCTGCTCGATGCAGCGCCCACAGGGGTGCGCTCCCAGATCTACGATGCCGTCTCGCGCGTCGATGGCGTGCTCGAGGTCGACCGCATCCGTATCCGGCGCGCCGGAAACCGTTATTTCGCGGACCTGGCCGTGGGACTCGCCCGGAACGTCACTTTCCAGCGATCAGGTCAATTGGTGAGCGCGGTGACAGAGTCAGTCCACCGCATCCTGCCCGATGCGGATGTGACCGTGCAACCGCTTCCGAGAGCGCAAGGCACGGAGAACATCTTCGATCGCATCCGCGCGGTCGCCACGCACCGCAACCTGAATGTTCACGACATTAGCGTGCAGGACCTCGCCGGACACCTTCACGTCGAGCAGCACGTCGAACTGGATGAGCGGATGACGCTCAAGGACGCGCACGATCAAGTGACCGAATTGGAAGCCGAGATGCGGCAGCGATGTTCCCGAGATCTCGGAAATCCTAACCCATATTGAGAGCGAGCCTGCGACGATTGAGCGTCCGGAGGCGCTGGTCGGCGACGCCGAACTCGAACATCGGCTGAAGGCCGTAGCCGCGCAGTTTCCCGAAATCCTCGACGTGCACGACTTCACCTTCAAACGCGTCCGTGGCCGCCTCTATGTTTCCTGCCACTGCACGCTGTCGGACAACCTGTCTCTCTCGCGCGTACACGACATCCAGACGGAACTGGAGATTCGTTTCAAGCAGGACGCGCCGGAGTTGTTCCGCGTGTTAATCCACCCCGAACCCAGCACGGATAACCGGAGATAAACAGTGATCTCAGCCAAAACAATCTGGACGGACAATGAACGTTATGTCGGCGAGGCCACCTCGCGCCATGCCATCGTCATGGATACGGCCAAGGAGAAAACCGCGAATACTCCGATGGAGCTTGTACTGATCGCTCTGTGCGGTTGTACTGCGTCGGACGTGGTCGGAATTCTTCGCAAGAAGCGTGAGCCATTCACCAGTCTCGAAGTCAGCGCGGAAGGTGATCGTGCCGAGGGATATCCGGCCGTTTACACGCAAATCAAGCTGACGTATCGCGTCAGTGGTAAAGTGTCCAGCAAGGCGATGGAAGACGCGGTCCGCCTGTCGAAAGAAAAATATTGTTCGGTGTCGGCCATGCTGGAAAAGACCGCGAAGATCACGAGCGTGATCGAATATCTCGAGGGACTTTGACGGCCCATGCCTCATATCTTGATCTTCACTCAGCCCGGTTGCTTCTCCTGCGAACTGATGCGGATCTACCTGGAGGCTCGCGAGATTGCATTCGAAGAGCGCGACATCAGCAAGGATCTCGAAGCGCGCCGGGCGATGACCGAAACCTACGGCAGCAATGAAACGCCCACGATGCTCATCGATGAAGAGGTGCTCATCGGATTCGATCCCGCCTTGCTTGACCAGATTCTCGACTCCCCCGCATCATCGGACTCGGTGAACTGAGCTGAACTCCCGAAATTCCAACTCACACCGCGCATCCACTGCGCGGATATTTTTTCATCGCGTTGGCCACGTTCCTGTGGGGAGTGTCAGCTTCGCTCGGGCGTGCGGTATTCACCGGCAAACTTCGCTCTGCCCGGCGAAGCGTCACATCCCATCGACCCGCTGATCCTTTCGCAGACCCGGACATCATTTTCGCTCCTGGTGCTGCTGCCGCTGTTGGTCGGACGCCGCGGATGGCAGCGCATCAAGCTGCCCACTCCCGATCTCATTCAGTGCCTCGTTCTCGGCATGCTGGGCGTGGCCGCGTCGAACTACTTCTATTACGTGGCCATTCAGAAGACCAGCGTCGCCATCGCGATCGTCCTGCAATACACCGCGCCAGTCTGGGTGCTGCTCTATGTGGTGGCTCGCGGACAGCAGAAGCTCTCCCTGCAGAAAGTCGCAGCGGTCGCTGGTCGCGCTGGCCGGGATCTCGCTGACAATTGGCATCATCGGCGCCAAGTCGGCGTCGCCGCTTCGCCTCGATTCCTACGGCCTGATCGCCGCGCTGCTGGCATCGTTCTCCTTCGCCTTCTACAACGTCGGCGGCCACGGCATCCTGGCCCGCCACGACCGCTGGCGCGTCCTGGTCTGGACGCTCACCTCGGCCGCTGTCTTCTGGCTGTTCGTCAATCCGCCGTGGAAGGTTGTTGCCGCTCATTACGCGCCTGCGCAGTGGGGATTCCTGTTCGTCTTCTCGATGATCTCGGTCCTGGGATCGTTCTCGCTCTACTTCCTCGGCCTGCAGCACCTCGAGCCGACCCGCGCCATCATCGCCAGTTGCCTCGAGCCGGTGTTCTCGATCCTGCTGGCGGCAGCGTTGCTAGGCGAAGGCGTGCGTCCCATCCAGACGCTGGGAATTGTTCTGGTGCTCTCGGCGATCGTGATTGTGCAGTTGCCGGGAAGGAGTGCGGCGGATCAGGAATCAGTCGTGGTCGACCCGATTGAATGATATCTGTCCTAACAGCTCGCTGGCTGATAGTTGTCAGATCGTTGCTGAATCCGGGCCGGGCTACTCGAGCACTTTACCCTTCGTCTCCGGCAACTGCGTCGTCATCAGCGCCGCCAGCAGATATCCCGCCGCACATAGATAAAAAGCCCAGCTCAGTCCCTTCGCCTGTCCGACCCGCCCAATGACCAGCGGAGCCAGCGAACTCATCGTCGCGCGCACCGTTATAGGTGAAGCCAAGCGCCCGCGCGCGCACGGCAGTAGGGAAGATCTCGCTGCCCATGATCCCGGAGCCGGAAAAGATTCCCGTGCCAAAGAACGCGACCAGCGTGCCCAGCACCAGCAACACGCCTTGCGATCGCGCCGCCGCGTACAGCGGAATCAGACAGAGCCGCGACCAGAGAATAGACGAGAAAAGCATTCCGCCGTGCCGATGTGATCGGCGACCCATCCGAAAGCTGGCGTACCCGGGAAACATCCCGCACAAATTGAGAACGACCATGAGCGTGGTCATCCCCATCACGCCAAATCCGCGCCCGCCCTGCTCGACTGGGAGCGACAAGTACGGCGGCAGCCAGGTGAACAGCCCCCACCAGGCAAACATCGCAAAGAAGTTGAAGAGAAGCAAAGCGAATCGTGTGCTTCACGATAGGGCGGCTGAAAGATAGTGACGAAGCACTCGGAGAGGCAGTATCGTGAGAAACTCGCAGTGTCGCGGCATCTGCGAAGCGACGGCAGTCATGGATTCGTGTTGCTGGCGGAATCGCCGGCAGTGCCTGGAAGTGGGGACTTCCCGCGTTCAGCGCCGAGGTCGGGGCTAGCGACAGTGCACGCTCCTGCCACATTTCCGACTCCGGCACGCTCCTCTGAATCCACAACGTGATCGAGCGCCGGCAATATCCCCACGAAGAACACCGCGCGCCATCCGTAATACCGCGAAACCGGCCCCGCCACCAGCGCGGCCGCGGCAAATCCCAGCGCCCACGAACTCTGCACAATCGAAATCGCCTTGGCGCGAAGCTCTGTAGGCCATGTCTCGGCCACCAGCGTCGCGCCGGTATTCCACTCGCCGCCCATGCCCAGCCCGAGCACGAATCGCGCCACCGCCAACATCGCAATGCTCGTTGCCAGTCCCGATGCGAACGAACACAGCTGAATACGTCAGGATGCTCGCCATCAGCGCATGCTTGCGCCCGATGCGATCCGCCAGAAATCCAAAGAACACACCGCCGATCCCCGATGCCAGCAGGGTGAGCGTCCCGAGAGATCCCGCGATGGTCTTGCTCATCCCCAGATCGCGCATCAGCATCGCCAGCACGAGCGAGTACAGCATCGCGTCGAAGGCATCGAGCGCCCAGCCCATCGACGCGGCGAGCAGCGTCCGCCGCTGCGCCGGGGTCGCCTGACGAATCAGCTGGATGGGGCCAATCGCCATAGGGTTCGTTCGCGCGGCGATTGTACCGGAATCATTGTTGATTGTTGATTCTTGATTGTTGAATGAACCCCCCGGGCCACAGGCAGCCTGCTGACCTGCGTTGCTTTTCATTCAAAAATCAACAATTCAACGATTGGGTTACGTGTGGTTACTTCGGTGCGCTGAATGACATTTTCGTGACAACACTCCGGAGGGCGATTCGCTAGCCTTTCTATACCCCCGAAAATAATCTTGAGGTCCGAGTCATGAAGATCCGCTCCGCTGTTTATGGGCTCATGTTTCTATGTGCGAGCCTCACACCCTGCTTCGCGCATCACACGGCTGTGATCGTGAATAAAGACAATGCAGTAGCCAACGTAACGTCGGCGCATCTGACAAAAATCATCCGCGGCGAAGTGAAGAAATGGCCCGACGGCAAGAACGTCATCCTCGTTCTTCACAAGGACTCGGCCGGCGAGAGGGAAGCGCTCGAGCGCCTGAACAAGATGTCGGCGGGAGAATGGACCGCTTTCGTCATTGCCCACAAGGATTCGATCATTTTTGTCGATACCGATGCCGACGTGATCAAGGCCGTGCAGGCAGAACCCGGCGCGCTGGGACTAATCGAGGTCCACTCGATCGACAACAGCGTGAATGTCATCCGCGTCGACGGTAAGCTGCCGATGGAATTCGGATACTTGCCTCATTAGGCTGTCTGAAAGACCTTCACCACAGAGGGCACAAAGGTTCACAGAGGAGAGTTCGGCGTAAGTTCTCTGTGCTCCTCTGTGTCCTCTGTGGTGAAGGCTCCTATGCGGGCCTTCCCCGAAGCCGCAGCAGATGGAAATACCGCCGGGCCTTCTTCACATCCCGCGCGATCTGCTCGCGCAGCGCTTCAACAGACGGAAACTTGATCTCATCTCGCAGCCGCTCCAGAAAGCAGATCTCAACTTCCGTGTCCGGCGTCAGTTCGAGCGGATGAAAATTCAGCAGATGCGTTTCGATGGCGAACAGTTCCGCGCCGAATGTCGGACGATTTCCTACATTCGTCACCGAATCGAACCGCTCGCTCCCGACGCGCGTCCATGTGATGTACACGCCATCTTTCGGGACAAGTTCCTCATAGCGCGCCATGTTGATGGTGGGCACGGTGTACTTCGATCCGTAACCGCGCCCGCGCCCGGGATTGCCCAGGATGCAAAACGGCCGCGCCAGCAGATGGCGTGCGCGGCTCACTCGTCCCTCGCTGATCAACTTGCGAATCTGACTGCTCGACACGGTCTCTCCCCGTAACTTCATCTCGGGATAGACCTTCACCTCGAACCCCATCTCGCGCCCAAATTCCGCCAGCATGTTCACGTCGCCAGCAGCCTTGTGCCCGAAGCGAAAGTTGAATCCTTCGTGCACCTCGCGGGCGTGCAGCTTCTTTTTGAGGATGCGCTCGGCGAACTGGCGGGGCGTCATCAGCGACAGATCGCGGCCGAAGGGAAGCAGCAGTACCGCGTCGATCCCCGTGCCTTCCAGCCATCGTAACTTCTCAGCGGTTGGCGTGAGCAACTTGAGCCCGGCTTCCGGTTTCAGAATTCTCGTAGGATGCGGCTCAAACGTAACCGCCACGGCCTTGGCGCCGTTGGCCCTCGCGCGCGAGACGATTTCCCCTAGTACGTGCGCGTGGGCTCGATGCACCCCGTCGAAGTTCCCCACGGTAGCGAACGTTGGCCCGAAATCGGCAGGGACGTCCTCGAGTTTGTGAAAGACGCGCATAAAAAACAAAACCGGCGTCGGACTTCAGCACAGCAGATTTTTCGGCCGCCTGACGTCTGAGGTCTGACGTCCGCCCTTAGATCTCAAACTCCAGCTTCATCCCGTCATGCGCCAGCCGCACATGCCTGGGCAGGTTGGCATTGGTCGCCTCGTGCCCCAAATCGTGGCAGATGTGTGTGAAGAAAGCCCGCTTCGGCTTGAGTCGGTCCACGATCGCCAGTGAATTCTTCACTGTGGAATGCGTTGGATGAGGTTTGTGCCGCAGCGCATCCAGGAAGAGGACGTCCAGCCCCTGCAACTGATCCATCGATGACTCGGGAATCTCGCTGTGATCAGTGAGATACGCCCCCGAGCCGAATCGATATCCATAAATCTGCGTTTCGCCGTGAATCAGGATGATGGGCTCGAAGCGTACTCCAAACACATCGACTGGGCCCGTCGATCGGGTGCAGTTCCAGTTGCGCCAGCCCGCCGAATTTATAGTCGGCATCGAAAATGTAGGAGAACATCTTGCGCAGAAAAGCCGCGGCATCCGGACGCGCGTAGAGCGGGAGTTTATTCGGCTTGTGGTGATAGCTGAGCGGCCGCAGATCGTCGATGCCCAGGATATGATCAGCGTGCGTGTGCGTATATAAAACCGCGTCGATATGGTTGATCTTCTCGCGCACTGCCTGCGTGTAAAAATCCGGGGTGGTGTCGATCAGCACGATCCGGTTGCCGTACTCCAGCATGATGGAGGGTCGAGTCCGCTTGTCGTGCGGATCTGTCGAATGGCAAACGGCGCAGTCACAACCTAGAGTGGGGACGCCCATCGACGTCCCGCTGCCCAGCACGGTCAGAGTCGCTTTCATCTTCCAGTCGTACCAGTCGCGGGTCCAGGCTGCGGCGGACGCGCGAGAGCGTTCGTTACCTCCACATAGGCCATACGCAATTCGTACAAACTGTTCTGCAGGAAATTCTCTTCGGCGGCTGTGAGATTGCCTTTCGTCTTCTCCGAGATCAGGCTGAGCGTGTCAATCGTCAGGCGCGCACCGATGATGTCAACTCGCGGTTGCTCGCCCTGCTGGCGCATCAACCCGAGTTGCAGCATCGCGGTCATGTAAAGCTGGGCCATGAATCGCTCGAAGGTAATTTCAAACTCTTTCGCGGAGTGCCCGCTAAGTTCGACCTCGCTGTCGAGGTCCTTGGAGGACTGGCGATAGGCCGCGGCTTGTGCGTCCTGCTCGGCTTTGGTCGGTGGCGTAGGCATCTCGCGCTCCGTTGCCGCGCCATCCGCCGTCGCCGGCGGCTTCGCCGCAGTCTCGGTCGCGGCGGTCGCCGGCTCCGCCTTCGGCGATCGACCCCGTTGGATCAGATCCTGGAAGAAGTCACTTCCACCTTGCTCGATGGAAAGGACCTCGTCGTGGCCAGAGCCGTTGCTTCAGATGGAGGCTTCTGGGTCCTGATTCAGCCTCGGATCCCGCCTCATCCCCTGTGGCCCGAAGAGGGGGACGTCCCTTCCTGGATGATCACAAGGTCCTAGCGGGATGAATCTCATCCTCAAGACCAGCTTGCCCTGGGAGGACTTGCCTAGGAGATCGGCTGTGGTTGGGCGTGGACCTATTGGAACCACTTGCACAACTGGCAGGACCACCGGCATCTCGGACCAGATCCACCCGGTATTCTCTGAACCACCTCCGTTCTGCGACCGGATCGACTTCGAACGGTTCATCGTCGACACGGCCGGTGTCCATGCCGTCGGGGTGGAACCGAGTCCAGCCCCGTCGATCGCTCGAAATTGGGCAGCAACGCCGCGATTCTCGCCGACGGTCAAGGCGTGCCCCTGGTCATCGATACCATCCCAGCAGCGAACACTCCGGTACGCCGATCCAGGCCGTGCCGTTGGTGGATGCCGTTCCTCCGATCGCCGGCGAACCAGCCACCCCGGAAACGCCGGACCATGTGATCGAGGAACCGGGCTTTGATGACGAGGAGGACAGCGGAGAAGTTCCGGAACCGCGGGATCGACCCGGAGTTCGCCAAGCAGCGAACGCCCCACGGCGGCGGCTGGGTGTGTACCTCGCTGAGGTGGTGGAGCCAACAATGAGTCGTTTCATCAGTTCCCGCCGGCTCCGTGTGCGTTTCGATCAGCCGCGACGATATCCATCAAGGCTGACCCTGGCCGTATCCTCATCACTTTCCGGTTCCTGGACCTGTATGGTGTTTCTCCGTGCGCCATTGAGCAGGGTTGTTTTCGGCGCTC
>CAVTGZ010000003.1:0-634559 GCA_963734445.1 uncultured Acidobacteriota bacterium
GACGCCGAAGCCGACCAGAGCGACCCTTTGCCCGGACCGAAGTTGACCTCGCGCCGCAGCCTCTTCAAGCGCAATCGGTATCGTCGAGGATACGGTGTTCGCGGACTCCTCCATATTAATCCAGAACTTCTCTTGAGGGATCTTCATCTTGGCCCGCAGGCGCTCAAGCATGAACTTGTTGGCCTGATGAAGAACAAACAGGTCGATCTCACTCAACGACACGCCTGCCTTTTGCAGCAATGCCTCGGTCACTCGGGGCACGGTCTGCAGGGTGAAGTTAAAAATCTCGGGGCCGTTCATGAACAGATCGTGGTCTGTGCGCCACTCCTCAGGCTGGCCGTTGGCGGCGGAGATGGCTGCTGCCGTGCCCACGCGGCGCGCACCGCCGGCAGGTACAATCAAGTTGCACGCGCCGCGGCCATCGGTGCCTAAGACGAAAGGCCCAAGCAAGTCTTCGTCGGACTCAACGCCGGAAATGAGTGTCGCAGCAGCGCCATCACCGAAAATCGTCCGGACGCTCCGATCCTGCGGATTGATAAATTTGGTGTAGGTTTCGGCCGTAATCAGCAGGACGTTCTGCGAAGTTGCCGATTCAATCAGACTCTTTGCCAACGCGAGACCGTAGACGTAACCCGAGCAACCCTGATTGAAATCGATCGCTCCGCAATCTGTCCGCAGTCCCAGGCGGTCCTGTATCGTGCAGGCTGTTGTCGGCAGGAAATAATCAGGGCTTTGTGTGCAGAAAAGCAGAAAGTCGATGTCGGCGGGCGCGCAGGCTCCACCATCAAAAAGTCTCTGCGCGGCGGCCACACCCAAATCCGACGCACATTCGTCGTCGGCCGCAACGTGGCGCCTCGCGATGCCCGTCTTGTCCAGGATCTTACTGGCGTCCCAGTCGCGAAACTCCCCGGCCAGTTGTTCATTGGTCAGAGTCGTTGGCGGCAGAAATGTCGCGATGGCTTTGATTGCTGCTCGCATGGGTCATTCCCGGCCTCAACCACCCCCACGGACTGGGGAAATTCAACTCGCACGGGTCTCAATCTCGTCCGAAACCGATAGATACAATTTCCGAGATGCCGGCCTGAGCTAACGGAAGGCGAGTCTAGCTATACACAGTTTGGCGCGTCAAGTGGGTGATGGCAGCGACTGCCGCTTCATTTGGGTGAGCAATGCGCGACTCCGGGCAAGCCCGGAAGTAATCACTTCCGGGCATTACCATTAGAGTCGAAGCTCGGGATTGAGCGCGTACGAGGGAAAGGATGTCGCGCTGAACGGGTATCGAGCGCGCCTAGTAGCCGCAATCGCGCGCGGTGTCGTTGGTGATTGTCCAGGTCGATGAATCGCCGCAGTTCACGGCTGTCGACAGGAAACACCCGTCGCCATCTTCAGCGATCACTTTTACCTGCTGCTGGTCGCATGTGATATTGCTGAGGCTGAACGACTGACCCGGCCCAATCGTCGAAGTTCCCAGCTGATTGCCGCTCCAATCATCCACGTTTACGTGTGAAAGATACACGTTCCGAATTTCGCGGCTGGTGTTATTCACAATATTGACTGACGTCGCGACGGAACGCGCCGAACGCGCGCTTGACAGCAACGGCAAACTTACGACCGCAAAAAGAGCGACGCAGATGATGATAGAAACGCGGGGTTTGCGCCGGCCACCTGAGTGTCTCATGTTCTTACTCCTCCCAATGTCGAAAACTACAATTTCCTGGGGCGAGCGGCATCAGCCGCCCGCCCACTTTGTCGGAAACGCCGCACTTACGGGTCACGGACACGAGCCGTTGACCGTGTAATGGACACCGCTATCAACAACCGTTTCGCCCGGATTGTGAGCTACCTTAACGGTTGCCGTCGCCCGCCCGATATTTCCGGACGCATCGCGGACCTTAAAGGTGATGGTGTAAAGCCGGCCATCGCCATTGCCCTCCCGCTCTGACCGCAACTGAACGGACTTGCAATTAGCCGCGATGACGATGTCGTTGAGCGTATTGCCGTCGCCGTTACCATTCTCGATTTCATCGCTGGTCACCTTTTCGATAACCACGTCGTTGATATCAATCGTGGTGTCACAACTGTCCGTCGCCGACGCCACAAACTGCGTCAGCTGGAACGTCGTGTACTTGTGATTGGGTGGCCACATCGAAGGCGCAAACGAAGTCAGGTTAATGGTCGGCGCAATGGTGTCCTGAACGATCACCGTTCGCTGCACCGGCGTCGCTTGATTGCCCGCCGCGTCAGTCGAGTTATAGGTGATGGTGTAAGTGCCGGGAGTGTTGACATCCACGGTTCCCGACGGGGTGGCTGTCACGCTGCCACAGTTGTCGGTGGCCGTCGCTCCGAGTTCCGGATACGACGTATGGCATTCGACAATCTGCGGGTTCGCCCCGTTCAGGGTAATCGTGGGCGGCGTGTTATCGACCACGGTAACCGTCTGCGTATCGGAAGCCGTGTTACCGGACCGATCGGTAGCGGTGTAAGTGATTATGGTTGCGCCAACCGGGAAGAAGTTTCCGGCGGGTACGCCACTCCGAGTTACGGTTACGCCCGGGCAATTGTCGCTTGCAGCTGCAGTTCCGAGCGTGGCATCTCCGACAACCACGCCGCAACTGGTGGCGCCGGCGCCAGTGTTAAGTGCGAGGTCCGCGGGCGCGCTAATTGTCGGATTAACGCTCTCGGTGACCGTTACGGTTTGGGTGGCGGTAGCGGTATTGCCGGCGCCGTCCGTGGCCGTATAAGTAATCGTCGTGGTGCCGGTCGGGAACAGATTTCCTAATGGAACACCCGATCGAGCGATGTTCGGCGTCCCGCAATCATCGGTCGCTGTCGCCGTACCCAATTCGGTCTCTCCCACGATTTGCGAGCAGCCCGTAGTGGTGACCGAAACATTCGGCGGAGCCGTCACTGTCGGCGGCGTGGTGTCCGAGCCAGTCGTGTTTATGGTAATCAACTGAGTGCAGGACGCCACCCGGTCACTGTCGTCGGTGGCTGTCCAGGTTATCGTCGTCGTGCCCACCGGGTAAGCATCGGCATAGAGATCCAAATTGTCACCGCGTCGTCCTGCGACGGTAACACCGCTACCGGTCGCCGTCGGAGTCCCAATTTGCGCTGACGTCAAAGTGGCGCCGTTGCAGCCTGAGCTGAACGTCTTATCCGAAGGACATGTAATGGCCGCCGCATCCGGGTTCGTCACGATGATCTTTTGCTTACAGGTTGCAAAGCGCGCATTCGGATCATCGCACTCAGGCGGGTTATTGCATTCACGTGCCGTCCACGTGATCGTAGTGGTTCCGACCGGGTACCCATCGCTGAGTTCACGGTTGTCGCTACGAACACCATCCACCTGCACATTCGTACCAGTAGTGGTCGGTGTATTGACAGTCACAGACGCTTCATTCGAACTACCGCTGGTTGTTGCGGTCTGATCAGCGGCACAAGTGATCGTTGGCGCAGCCGTCTCAGTCACTGTAATCGTAAAGCTGCAACTGCCGCCGCCGGTCGCGGAAGAAATGTTAACCGTGGTGGTGCCAGTTGGGAAGAACGATCCGGATGCCGGCGAGCTGGTTATCGAACCACAGTCTCCGGACGGCTCGATGTTATCCGCAAAGCTTACGATCGCACCTGTTTGACTGCCCTGTGTCGTATTCGCTGAGACCGTCATGTTGAGTGGACACGAAACGACGCAAGTCGGCGGTGACGACCCGGTCGCGCGAACTTCAAACTGTGTAGTTGACGCATTGCTGTTGGGAAAGGGATCGGTAGTAGTGCTGCTGATGTCGACTTCAGTGGTCACGACCGCATTCGGAGCGCCGCCATCCACCGTATAGTTAAGTGTGAAAGTCGAACTTGCGCCCGCCGGCAAGGCCGCCGCCGGCACACAGTCAACAACTCCACTGCTTTCGGTACATGTAAACGAAGTGCCGTCTCCAGCGCTAGCCGAGTTGAAGGTCATATTCGCCGGGACTGTTTGGGTAACGTGAGCAGCCGTCGCAGAATCGGGACCATCATTTCTCAGAGAAACAATAAAGCCGGTTGGGTCGCCGGGCGCTACGGTATCAGTGGCGGTACTGTCCACAAAGACGACGAGATCCGCAGCCGCATTTCCAGGATCCGAGACCGAGAAGAATGCAACAGCGCGGGCACTAAAATCCGCGCTCGAATGGACCGTTGCGCGCCAAATTCCGCGATTGTCAACCACGTTGTCATTGACCACTGACGTCGTGCTATTTGGCAGCGTGTAAACAAACTCTTGCGGATCAGTCGTGACGTCCACAACAATGGCGACGGTGCCGTCCGTGCCGGAGACACTCAGCCGGCTGGAGTCCACCGGCGCGCTCGCTTTAACGCAGACGTCCTCGCCTAACACGAAAGTAGCCTTCGGATTGTTAGTGCAAGCGCCGCTGGCGGCTTCGTACGTAGCGATGGTATCCGGAGATAAAAGCACCGGCGCCCAGGCAGAAGAGATCCGCTTGCTCTTAAGAAATCCGGAATTCGCTCCTTTCAGCGGCATTCGATTGTCGCGCGCCTCTACCGGATTAGCCGGCGGTGCTGCACTGCGGACCTGCTTGCGCGACGCGGCCGAAGAAGCAGCATAAAAAACGGAGGCGGCCAGAAATAAAACCACCACTCCAAAACAGATGATTGAGGAAACGCTATGAAACAGAGATTTGCCGCGATCGGTCATCGCCGTCGTAGATGTTCTTTTCATTCTCATGCTATTAATCCCTCCACTTTTCCCTGCCGACACCAAATCGCAGAGCGCAAGCCATGTTATCTCTGACCTCAGGTGAGAGCCCCCGCAGGTGGGCACAAACGCTGCGCCCACCTGCGATTGACGAGTTGAACTTACCGGACTCTTACTTCGGCGTCGTCGCGGCCGGTAACGTGCCGTCCGACGTATTGCCGAGTAAATGGTTATTACCGAAGGTTGCGTAGGTGCCGCCGCCCGCAATACCGGTGGTATTCCGATAAATATTATTGTCACTTAAGCGCATAGTCGAGGGTGACACAGCGTTAAACCCATTACCATTAGCAACCACCTGATTGCTGCTGGCATTCATGACCCCGTTGGTGGCGGTCGTCAAACCGTTGCTCGTATTATTGAAAACTACCGAGCGGCTGATGTTGGCGGTGCCCCCGGTTACTTCCAGACCTGAGCTGCCGTTTCCAGCCAGCGTGACATTGTCGTAAGAGGCGTTGAGCGTGCCCGCTGATATCGTCTGCTTGATGCCATCACCGCCGTTGTTCTCAAAAAACGAGTCTTTGACTGACACATTCGAAGTGGCACCGAGTTCAAGACTCAGTCCATGGGAATTGACACTAGAGTTGAAGCCGTAAACCGCGCAGCTCTCTATGTATAAGTTTTTGACAGCCAACACTCTGATACCGTTTATGCCCGTTGCTGCGCCGCTGATCGAAAGATTCCGCAGGCGCACGGACTTCCTAATGTCGTTAACATCAGTGATGTTGACGATGACCCCGTTCGTGCCGGCAGCCAGGATCGAGGCAAACGTGCCGTTGCCATCAATCGTGATTGACTTGGTTATCGTCACGGCGCCGAAACCACCTGGATCGATGACATTAATCTCACCATCCTTGGCAGTTTTTGAAATAGCACCGGCGAAAGTCTTGCAGGGGGCGGTGCGGCTGCAGGGATTGACGTCATCGCCTACACCGGATACCCAGGTGCGGGTTGCCTGCGCCTGAGTCATCGACGCAAACGCGAACACGAAAGTCGCGATTACCAGAAGTTTAATTGTGAGCCGAAACTTGTTCATTTTGGAGTCTCCTTTTTTGGTTGAAAAGTTGGGATGGCTGCCAGCAGGAACTCGGATCGGTTCCGGCCACTGTTGCCGATTATTCCCAGGGTATTGGTGATGCTTGTCATCAAACTTTTTATTGCTCGTCGTGAGCAGCAATTCCAGCTATTCAAGCGCGTTTGCCACGACTGCCTTCGTTGCTTGCTCCCGCGATAATTAGCGCGCACCTCACGATTGAGTGCAGCGGCCCGCAAATTTGCAAAGGTTAAAAATCGACATCAGATCAGCACCTGAGCCGGGGGACCCAGTGCTCTTGCGAGGTGGATCGTTGAAGGGCAATCACTTTCGGGACTTTGCAAATTCCCTTAAAAATGAGGAGAGGTTAATACTCTATTTTGCGATTGCATGTCAATACTTTTTCTTTTTGACAACAAACATTCAGTAGATGCAGAGGGGCAGCCGGACCGCCGCCTGGATAAATGAAAGCCTCGACCGTCAGGATTATTCAGCGGCCAGGGGAAGTCTATCCTCTGGGACGGAACTGGGAATTTTCCACTGCGGCTTTCGCATCGCTTTCTGCTCGCGTTCATGAGCAGCCTGGCGCGCCTTTTCCTCTTTCTTCTCTCTCATCAGGACATAACCTATGGCAACAAAAAAGAAATAGAAGACCAGCAACTGGGCGCGCTGGCGATAAGCCGTACCCACATTTCCCTGCAGAATTGAGTAGGTGAGCGTAAGCAGCGTGGTAAAAATAATGATGGGCGTGACCTCTCTGAGCCGGTGCTTGACTGAAAACCACCAGCCCAAAATCAGGATCGGAATTGAACACCACCAGACGATCATCTCGGGCAAAGTAATTATTTGGCGCGGCGATCCCATCTGCCACGGAAACGGAGCCAGCATCAGATAGGTGAGGCCGATGGGAATGGCACTCAGCGCGCCTGAGGTGGACGATACGTCGACATCCTCGGCAAACCCAGACCGCGCGCTTTGCGATGCGTCCATGCGCATCATTTGCAACTGCCTAAGACTTCCGTAGGCTTCGTACTGCTGACCGGCGTAGCGCGTGACGCCAAAGTAAGCCAATGCCATTCCGATAGATACCAGAATGATCAATTGGCGGATGAAAGACTGTGCCGTAAGACGGCGCCGCCCGAGTATGAAGGCCACCGTAACGGCGAGCGCCACGATGTAGAAGACATAGAAACGCAGCGTCAGGAGGAAATACAGGCTCAATGCCAGACACGTCAGGTACTTGAAACTGAATTTATTACCGAGTTTCAAGGTCGCTAACATCGAAAGTGCCAGCAGAAAAACAATTGGACCATCTTTCAGACCCTGCGAGGACCACAAAACCAGCGAAGGAAAGTAGGCCGTCAGGGCGCCACAAACTCGCGCCGCTCTCTTCTGCGGAAAAATCTCCATCGCCGTGAGATAAGCAATCGGCGCCGTCGCCGCCCCCAGGATGCAGTTGACGAATTGCGTCGCCAGCATATCCTGTCCGGTGATCCTGTAAATCGCCCCGACGTAGTAAATCATTCCCCAGCCGCTCGCCGATCCGCCGCCCGTGAAAAGATCGACCTGTCGCTGGTAGTCAGCGTTGCCGCCCCAAACCTTAAGTAAGGCATTCCCAAAGTAATCGTAGGTCAGCGCATCGCCACCAAAAAATCCCTGCCACTGAAAAATGTAGATAAGCGAGCCGATGCAGATACGCAGGAGCAAAGCAGTGACGAACAGCCTCAGCAAGAACTTTTGATCGTCGCGAAACCGATAAATCATCCAGCCGGCAATGCTTGCCAGCGGTATAGCCAGGAGGATCGCGGGGCCGGCATCCGCCGGCGCGAGCATCAGCAAACCGCCCAAAATAACAACCGTAACAAAAGCGAGTAGTACGTTCATTTCTACAAAAACTTATTTCTGCGAGGAACAAACACTAAAGATTATCGGGAAGGTCCGGCCGCGTCTTTCGCTCAACCAGGAATTTATCTTCGGCACTTAATTCTTTTATGGGCTTTGCCGGAACACCGGCAATTAGCCAGCCATCAGCTTCAAGCTTGCTTGTCAAAACTGACCCGATACCCACGATGCACTGCGAAGGGATAGCGCTGCCGGGCGCCATCCGAATCTCGGACCCCACGTACGCAAAGTCGCCGATCGAAATCGGCTGCGTCCGCTGACGATTGTGCGTCCAAAGAGAGGAATTGCGGCCGCCGATAATCGATCTGCGTCCAATTTCAACTCGATCGGTAAAATCGATTTTATGCCCGGTCGTTATGATGCTGCCGGGACCCAACGAGAAGTTCGGCTCAACTGGATTCACCACGTCCGGATCGGGGATTGAATTGATCTCGTTCATGCGGATTAGCTCGGCATATCTTCCCATCCGCACTTCATTGCCGCCGCGAATGATATTGAGGTGCCCGATCCGAACGTGATCACCCATAAACAATTGGTTTACGCCCATGACCAAATTCAAATGGCCGATCTGCACGCCATCCTCAATTACGCATTGCGCGGCGTCGACGACACTGAATCCGATCCGAACGCCTTTGCCGATGCGATACCCAAAAAACAAGCGCAGCGCAGGCCGCATCAGAAAGGACGGGAGGAGGCCGATCAACCCCAGCATGAACAAACGAAATTTGCTCACCGGGTGGCGACGATTTGCGTTCACGCCTGTATCTGGCTTCGTTCCAACTACCGGCTCGCTAACCGACGCCTGTTCCAGAACGCCAAGCTTTTCCAACTCAAATCCCCCGTCTTACTTCTTCGCTGCTTCGCGCAAGGCCGCTGCCAGTTTCTCTGCCTGATCCTGCAAGCCATAATGCTCAATCGCATGGCGCCGGCCGGCGGCTCCCATCTGCCGGCGCCGATCGGCATCGGCGAGCAAAGTTTTCAAGCTACGATACCATTCGTCTTCGGTAGATGCGAAAAAGTGCGTGCGTCCCACTTCACCAATTTCCGCCGACCCGCCCACCGGCGTCGCGACGTAGGGAACGCCGACCGCCATGTATTGCACGGCCTTGAATCCCGATTTACCCTGCGCCCACTTTCCCGAGTATAGACTAGCATCGATCGGATAAAGACCAACATCGATCGATTGAAAGTCCGCCACTTCGCGGGCCAGAGTCCAGGGCAGATTCTCGACGTCCACCCCCGGAACCGAGACATCGTTTCGGCCGGCCCCGACAATCTTGAGACGGAACTGATGCTCTTTCGCCAGTGAACTCAGGACCGGAAAAATCGATTCGAGATATGGGAAAGTCGAGTGCGTCCCAATCCATCCGAGCACTGGAACTGCGGTGGGATCACGTTCAAGCGGTGAAAAGATGTTCGTGTCGACGACCGTAGGGATGAACCGGGCCTGGGCACCCACAGACGTTACATATTCGGCAATCGAGCGATTTCCGCAGGTAACCAGCGCGGCCCAGCGAATCAGATCATCGGTCTTGCCCGCCCATTTGAGTAGCTTTCCCACGTTGCCGTAAGTCGGACTGACATAGGACACGTAGGTTGCATCGTCCAGGTCCAAAACCATCGGTTTCCGCAGCAGCCGCGTGCTAATCCATTCCACCATCGGCGGACCGAACATCATCGCTTCGCGTTGGATCAGGATGACTTCCGCTTGTCGCGCTTCGGCAATGTGGGCCAGACGAAAAAGGGCCGCCTTCGATAGCCCGGTGGCCGTCGCGAACCACGCGCCATGACGGTAAAGCTGTTTGAAAAGTCCGGAGTCAACAAAGGGACGAATCGTCAATTCAACCCCGCGTTGGGCGAGCGGCTCGACAAACTGCTCGAGCCGAAACCGAGTTGCTGCGGCTTCGACTGGATACGAAGTTAAGGCGAGAACTTTCATCGTGGTTCAGTCACGAGGCTTGCGACCTGTTCCCACCCACCCGAATGTCGCATTGACTTGTGAGTCTTGCAGTCCGGCGCGGTCGAGCCAATCTCGAACCTCCTGCCTGGTGTACCGATTCTCAATGGGAGCTGAGAACCGATCAAGCTGATCGTTTACGCAAACGCGAAATGGATAGTAGGCATACTGCTTCATCGGAAGTTTTTCGGCCGCAGTTCCGAAACCAATCTTCTTCAAGAGGCGATGCGGCCAAACGAAACAGGTGAAAGCACCGACGGCGGCTGGAAAAGCCAGCGCGTGCACCGCGCCATGGGGGAGCCGCGTCGTGAGGTGGCGAAACGAGTTTACCAGCGCCAACAGAGCTCGTTTTACGGGTTGGTTTTCAGGCTCCCAGTACAAATAGATCTGCACTTCACCGTTGGGCTTCAGATAACGCAGCAGATTCTGAAACGCAGCTTCCGGATCGGGCAGGTGATGCAGTACGCCGATTGAGTAAATAAAATCGAAACTCTCAGGCGCGAACGGCGGCCGATGCAGATCGGCCTGAATGACCTGGGCTTCGCCAACGCCCTCAGTGTTCCGGCGCGCTACTTCGACGGCCGGTCCGAGGTCGATCGCCCAAACCTGCGCGCCGTACTTCGCCGCGTAGTGGGCAAAACGGCCGTTACCACAGCCCGCGTCGAGAACTTTCTTGCCGCGAAAGAACTCGGCGTCGTGCGGCTGCATGTAATCGAGAAATCGCTGCTCCCATTCAGCATACATCTCGGGGAACCGCGTCCATTCATAGCCAAAACTGCGCGCGGTTTTCACCTGACGATCATCGATTCCCGAGGCAGCACCATCCTTGAGCAATGCGTCGCGAAAGGGCGGAAGTAACATGCGCGGCACATTGTTCATCACGGGGAAAACCTCGTGACAGGCGGAGCATTGAAGCTCAAAGTTTCCATTCGTCGCCGGCTCGCCGCTCACGCGCAGTTGGCTTTCGCAGGCAGGACAGCGCAACGTCTCTAAAAGTGTTTCCGTCGACAACATTGATTCACTCTTAACCGGCGAGGACATTTTCGTAAAGGCGCGCATACCGCTCGATGCCGATGGTCTGCAAGTTGAACAAAGCTTCTGCTACGGTCCGTGCTCGCCGCCGGGTCTGGTCGGGGTCTTCGCTGAATTCCATTGCTTCATTTGCCGCCGCCGCATAGCTCGGCTGTTTTAGTTCCTTCACCAAAATCCCAACCCGTTCGCGGGTGGCCAGCATGTCGGAATCACCGATGCCCGCATTGATCACTATTGGCAGTCCACAGGACAGGTATTCACTGACCTTCACCGGTGACGTGCCGAGGCGCGAGGTCCCCGGCCGGTAAAAAGCTATGCCGAGATCGGCAGCACTGAGGAACGACGACACTTCTCGAGATGAAGCGGAATGCACCGCGTAATCTCCCGGCGCAATTGCCTGTTTCGTCATAGCTTGATCGACGATTTCGCGGTCTCCCGTCGTCAACCACAAGAAAAATGCTTCAGGCCGTTTCCGTTTCAGTTCAGCAAAGAACGCGGCCATTTCATCGGTCATGTACCAGCCGCCGATCGAGCCGCTGTAAACCAGAATCAAGCGATCCTCGGCGCCGAGTTGGGCCCGCCGCGCCCTGCGCGCCTCTTCATCAAAGCGAAATGCTTCCTGATCGATGCAGCACGGAATAGTTTCATGCGCCACGGTGCGGCCGCTCAGCTCAGGCCATCGCTGCATCGTTTCCCAAAGAACATCAGTCAGCGTCACGACGCCGTCCGTCGCTCGCAGAACCCGCGCCTCCATAGCTTTGGTCGATCGCGCCGCCACGCTTCCGGGCTGCCAATGGCCGGCGTCAAGATATTCTTCAGCCATGAGCCCGCGGACATCGAAGATCATTTTGATCCCGAACTTGCGCTTTAACCGGAGCGCGATTACCGCCGGGATGTGCGCGCGCGCGTGCACCATTTCAATCCCGTGGCGACGCACCAACCGCCGCCCCAAACGTATGCCGGCCATTACGTCGTAAGCCGTCGCCGGAATCGAAGGCGTCTGATGATACCGCAGGTAGTGCCACTCAATTCCGAACCCCGCGAGTTGCTCGCGTAGCGCCGAACAAAGTCGCGGCCCGTCACCCGCAAAAGCCCTGGGACGCTCGAAACTCAATAGCGTAAAGCGCACGCCGCGGCGGCTCAGCTCTTTCAAATAAGGAATCACCTGGCTCTGGCCCAACGGATCGAGCATTCCGTTGTAAGAGACAAACAATACTTTTTTACCGGCGAGAGTCATGAGAATCAGATCTGACCGGCTTCGCCCAAAAAGCCGGGGCCGCGGACAAACTCGTCGAGCTGCGAAGCAGCGGTTGTAGTTAAGCCCAAGGCGAGGTTTTGCGAGCCTTGGGAAAACCTGCCGGTTTTGATCAGCGGAGCCTGCGAAGCGGGCGACATCTCAGTGTTGAGTTCAAAGTCATGAGTTTCGAGTCAGAATCAAACCGACCGCCCCTTTGAGTGATTGGTCGCCGCGCCGCGGCTCCCGCAAAATCTTGTTCGCTGGTAACGCAAGGCTCGCAGAGCCTCGCCTTGGGCTTAACTGCAGCCGCTGCTTCGCAGCTTTTCCACATTTCACGCTACATGTGGCGTGAATAAATGATCAATAAAGAGCATTTAGCGCCACCTAAGACTTTTTCGGCGAATCAGATCTGAGCCAATCAAACAACAACCAGGCAAAGCTGCCGACGAAGGTTGCCAAATCGATAACTGCGATGATCGGCACGATCAATGTTAGCCGCAGCAAATTCCGAACGGCGCCGGCGGGATAGCAAAAGCGATTTTGCCGCAGCGCCCGCACGCCCCGAGCGACTATGAACGCCACCCATAACAGCACCGGCACCAGAAGCCACTTGAGGCCAAGAAAAATCGCCGGCAGTATCAACAGGACCAGCAGCGCATAGCGCACGAAAATCGGCGCCTGCCAGGTGCGCCACAGTCCCGCGCGAATGTTGTTGCGCGCGTAAACTACGAAGCGTTTGAAAGTGCGCCACAGACCCGGTTGAATCGTCCACGAAACCTGGGCCTGCGGCGCGCGCACAGTGCGAAAGCCTGCGGCCTCAACTCGGTTCATGAAGAGCAGATCTTCCGCGGAACGTAAATTTTCGGGAAAGCCACCGGCTTGCTCCCAGGCTTCCCGCCGCATCAGCGCCGAAACGATCGAGTAGGGTCGCAACGATCCTTCGGCTGAGACGGCGGCCGGCGGCACGTAGGCGATCGCCGCGCACTCTTTGAAGAATGAATCGATCACCGGTTCATAAGATCCGTACACCACTTCGGCATCCGAGCCGTCCGCAACTTTTGCCGTCAACGCCTCCAACCAATTCCGGTTCGGTTTAATGCCGGCGTCAGTAAACGCGATCCATTCGTTGCGCGCGTTCCGCACGGCGAGATTGCGCGAGCGGCCGGGCAACGAGTTCTCGTCAACAATTAGTTTTACCGGCGCGCCGCGCTGAATGAATTCTTCGATTATCGATCGGGTGCGATCAATCGACCCGCCGTCCGTAATAACGATCTCGTCAGGACGCAGGGTCTGGTTCAGCAAACCTTCCAGCAGCGTGCGGATCGAATCTTCTTCATCGCGCACCGGCACGACGACACTTATGGCGATGGGGTTGGCGCGAGGCGAATTACCAGGATGTTTCACGGCGCGGATGCTAACAGAATTCGGGGCATTAGCCCGACCGTCAGGCAGGGCTCGTAATGTCATGCGTTGAGCCCTCCCTCACGGTCGGGCTAGTGCCCCGACTCACTCAATAGTACTTTGCCGCACGCAGCAGCCTGAGCTGCGTGAACCCAACTAAGCGGTCACCGCGGCGCCCTGCGTCACCTGCGCTTCAATCCAGCCATAGGTCTGCGCCAAGCCTTCTTCCAGCGAAATCTGTGGCTCCCACTTCAGCACCTCACGAAGCCGGGTGTTGTCGCTGTTGCGCCCGCGCACTCCCTGCGGCTTGCTCGTGTCGTACCGCTTACCGATTCGTTTGCCTGCGATGTTCGCGACGATATCGACGAGCTCATTAATCGAGATCATTCGATCCTGTCCCAGGTTCAGCGGCTGGCGATGATCGCTCTGCATCAGACGATAAATTCCTTCCACGCAATCATCAATGTAGCAGTACGAGCGCGTTTGCAAACCGTCGCCCCAAACTTCGATGTCATCGCCATCCTTCGCCATGGCGATCTTGCGACAGATGGCTGCCGGTGATTTCTCGCGACCGCCGTCGTAGGTTCCCAGCGGTCCAAAGATGTTATGGAAGCGCACCACGCGCGTGTCCAAACCAAAATCTTCCGTGTAGTGCCGGCAGACGCGCTCCATGTAAAGCTTTTCCCAACCATAACCGTCCTCGGCATCGGCCGGATATGCGTCCTCTTCTTTCAAAGGCGTCACGTCGGCTTCGTTCTGTTTGAAGCCGGGATAGATGCAGGCGCTGGAAGTATAAAAGTAACGCTGCACGCCGTTTTGCCGGGCGGCCTCAATTGTGTGCAGGTTCATCAGTGAGCTGTCACGAACGATCTCGGCTTTATGACTCTCGATAAAACCGATGCCACCCATGTTTGCGGCCAGGCCATAGACTTGATCGATTTCCCGCGTGGCTTGCAAGCAGTTTTCCCAGTAGCGCAAATCGAGTAACTCAAACTCGTGTGCCGCCGTGGCTTCAAATTCGGGCTCTTTGATGTCTACGCCGCGCACCCTATAACCGCGCTCAACCAGATACTTCGTCAAATGATGGCCGATGAATCCACCGGCGCCGGTAACCAAGACCTTTGTTTGATCAGACATTTTTCGTTTTTCCTTATGAATTGGAACTGAATAATTAGCCATTTAAGCTTGAGCCAGCCGAGAAAAGCAAATCCCGACAGGCGATACAGCACGTCTGGCTTTGCGGGTTTTTCTTTGCGCTTTGGCGGCTTTGCGTGAGTTTGCCGCCTTCGAAAGATGTGCGTCTCACGCAAAGCCGCGAAGGCGCAAAGCAGCCGCAAAGTAAACCATTAATCAAGCTTGAACTCTTTTCGCCAATCGGCGCTATCCGCGAACTTGGGCTGCTCTCGCTTATCCAGCACGCACGTTTCCAGCACCAGGTAATCCATCTCGGTCCGCATGAAACAGCGATAGCTGTCTTCCGGCGTGCAAACAATCGGCTCGCCGCGCACGTTGAAGCTGGTGTTGACAATCGCCGCGCAGCCGGTCAAGCGATTGAAAGCATCGATAATTTCCCAATAGAGCGGATTCGTCTCACGCCTTACGGTCTGGATGCGCGCTGAATAATCGACGTGCGTCACCGCCGGAATGTCTGAGCGTTTGATGTTCAGCTTGTCGATGCCGAAGAGCTTATGCTCATCCTCAGTCATGTGGCGGCGCCGGTTCACGATCACATCGGCAACCAGCAACATGTAAGGACTGTCGACATCCAGCTCGAACCAATCCGCCACGCGCTCGCGCAGAACACTCGGCGCAAAGGGACGAAAACTTTCGCGGTACTTGATCTTGAGATTCATCACCGATTGCATCTGCGGCGATCGCGGGTCGCCGATGATGCTGCGGCCGCCCAGCGCCCGCGGGCCAAACTCCATGCGGCCCTGATGCAGGCCCACAATCTTTTCGGCCGCCAGGAATTCGGCGACCTTGCCCGGCAATTCGGCGCGCGAATATTTCTGGTACGGAAGCTTTCGCTCGTTAAGAAACTCTTCGATCTCTTCCACGGTGTCGCGCGGTCCCAGATACGATCCCTTCATGCCGTCGGCATAAGCAGGCAGCCCGTTATTAGAAACTGACCGCGATGATTGCCAGGCGCCTGCTTTCTCCGGGCTGATTCGTTCCTTACCCAAATAGCGATGCCAGATCGCGACCGCGATTCCCAAAGCGCCGCCTGCATCGCCGGCGGCCGGCTGAATCCAGATATCTTCGAAAGGCCCTTCGCGCAGGATGCGTCCGTTGGCAACGCAATTCAGCGCCACGCCCCCGGCCATACATAACCGCTTCATACCCGTTTCTTTGTGCACAAAGCGCGTCATCTTCATCATCGCTTCTTCGGTGATGACTTGAATGCTGCGCGCGAGATCCATTTCGCGCTGCGTCACCAACGACTCCGGCTTGCGCGCCCGCGCGCCAAACAAGCGGTCGAAGGCGCCGTTGGTCATGCGCAATCCCTGCGAGTAGCTGAAGTACTCGTGGTTCATGCGAATGCTGCCGTCGTCGCGAATTTCAGCGATCTTCTCCTTGATCAGATTGACATACTTCGGCTCGCCATACGGCGCAAGACCCATGACTTTGTATTCGCCGCTGTTGACTTTGAATCCGGTGTAGTAAGTGAAGGCGCTGTAGAGCAATCCCAGGCTATCGGGAAAGCGCAACTCTTTCAGCAAAGTGATTTCGTTCCCGCGGCCGATGCCGATCGAGCTGGTCGCCCATTCGCCTACGCCGTCAATTGTCAGGATCGCGGCTTCTTCGAATGGCGAAGGATAAAACGCGCTGGCGGCGTGACTCTCGTGATGATCGCCGAACAGCAGTTTCCATTCGAATTTCTTGCCGGCTTTTTTAGCGCGTCGCTCGTCATCTTCGCCATCGACCTTGCCCATTTCGGTGCGGATTAAATCCGGCATCCAGAGCTTCTCTTTCATCCACAGCGGCATGGCTTTAATGAACGACCGAAAGCCAGCGGGCGCGTAATCGAGATAGGTCTCCAGCAGCCGATCGAACTTCAACAGTGGCTTGTCATAGAAGCCGACATAATCGATTTGGCTCGCGTTGATTCCGGCCTCGCGCAAACAGTAGCGCGCCGCGTGCACCGGAAAATTGTGGTCGTGTTTGATGCGGGTGAAACGTTCTTCCTGCGCGGCGGCCACAATGTCCCCATCCACTACCAGGCAGGCCGCAGAATCGTGATAGAACGCAGAAATGCCAAGAATCCTGGACACGCTTTACGAATGACGAGGCGGGCTAGAAGAGAGTGTAAATAAACGGCGCTATTGCTGAGCTTTTGGCCAGCACCAGCAGAACTCCAAACACAACCAGCGTAATCACAATCGGCGCCAGCCAATACTTTTTGTTTTCTCTCATGAACTGCCAGAGTTCGCTGACTACTTGTGATTTGGACATCTCAACTCCTCAAAACATCTTCTCGTAATGACGCGGGTCGCGTTGCCGTTCAGAATAAGGCTGCCAATAAGATTCTTTTCCCGGCGCGCGCCGATGCAGAGGATCCCAGCCGGACAAGCGCTTGATAACACCTATCGGGGTCACGATACCAAAGAACACGACCGCCAGGATGATGCGCGTCGAGACAAAAGACAGGACTTCCGCCAGGGCCATCCACGCTTTGTTGGGCCAATAGAGCCACCGCGGCAGCACCAGACCAAGCACGACCAGCAGGGCGCCGAGCGGCATCAGCACCTGACGAACATCATGGAACTTGCCACGATAAACCCACCACGAACTCAGCAGCACTAATACGCCGCCAACTATCAGTCCGAATTCGCGCTCTGAACGAAAGGATCGCCTGTCCATTTCTCAGTTGCCTCTGGGGCTGCTCCTACGCTGACACCCTCGGCGTAAATATCAGTGATGACGAGTTGAAAATGCAAACCGCGAAACGCCATCAGGTCGCGCGATTGTCAGGCGACCCGTCAGCCTGGTCCATGCCCGGTTATTAAATTTGAAAATCACCTGGTCTCAACCTGATTCACTTGTGTCAGGGAATCGGCGAGCATGGCAGTGAACCGCAAAGCCCCGCGCCCGTTCAGGTGACCATAATCACGAAACTCTTTTGGAGAAAAATCGGCGTCTGAGAAATCGAGATAGGGTATGTTTTGCTCCCGGCAATAGGCGACCACATACGCCCGCGCAGCTTTGTCATAATTCTTGTACATGCCGTTCTGATGATAGACGGGCGCGGAAAACATTGTGAGTTTGATGCCTCGACTCCGCGTCAACTGAACGAGCCGATCAAGGTATCGCTTTGCACGCGCATCAACGACAAAACCCGGATCGGTTGGAGTACCCGGGAATACGTGATAGTTCTCGTCAAACAAAAGTTCTGAACCCCCCGTTTGATCGTAGGGCGAAAATCCTGATCGGGCATTTTGCAGTCGCTCTAGTCCGTAAAAATTGTTGTACTCCCAATATTTTGCCAGGGGAAACGCTCTCAGTGCGGCGTATCTCTTCAGCCCGACAACATCTCGGACAGTGGCGGCCACCTCGGGATCGCCAAGGTACGGCATGTACAGATAGGTCTGAAACTTGAGGTTATCGTCGAGGTCGGCGCCGTCGATCTGCAAGAGCACGTTTCGCGTCTCGTTCGCATGTTGCAGGAAGAGGTAAAGCGTCAGGTACGCCTCAACCACTCCCTGGCCCCCAAACCCAATGTTTATTGCCGGCTGCCCGGTTCGCGTTTCGAGCGTCTTGGCATCGATGGTATTGAAAGTGCGCGAATCACCGGCGATCACGTAACCGAAGGAACGACTGCGGTGCGAAAGTGTCCACAGTTGCTTGTGGGATCGGTCTTTCACAAAAGCTCTATCGAGCGCGCTCGCCAAAACGAGTGAGGCAGTCCATAGAATGAGAACGAAGGTGACGAATTTAGCGATAAGGTTTTTCATTCTCAACTTAGCCACGCTTTTCAAAACTGGAAGTAGATAAAATCACGGGCGTTGTGATACGCACCCAGAAAACCTATCACCATAATAGCCGCGTAGTACACCGGCCATCTCACCCAGATCGGTTGGCGCTCAATAACCGATCGCCACGATTGCTTTCGCTGAACGACCTGGACGGCAATCAGGAACCCGATCAGCAGAAAAGACAGCAGCAACTCGTTTAGCGGAAGCAGCGGCTTACCGCGATACAAGAGCAGACCGTAAATACTCCCGGGCTGGTGAACAACCTGCAAAGCAGTCCACAGCAGAAAATCGAACTGTGCCGGGCAGGTCGCGGAACAAATTAGCAATGATGTGAAGGGCTTCACCGATGTTCCGGGCGCGAAAGAATATCCAGGCGAAGCACGTCAAAATGAAGGTCCCCAGAATTTTGGCGGCGTTGCGAACCGTGGAATAACGCGACGAAGAAAATCCCAGCCGGACGTAACGGCTGTACCAAATCCCGGCAATCAGGTAAACGCCGTTCAGCGCACCCCACACTACGTAGGTCCAATTCGCGCCGTGCCACAGGCCACTTACCAAAAACGTGATGAACAGGTTGAAATACCACCGCGGAATACTCACCCGGTTGCCCCCCAGGGGAATGTACAGGTAATCGCGGAACCAGGTTGACAACGAAATATGCCACCGCTTCCAGAACTCGGCGATCGATTTGGCGAAATACGGACGGTTGAAGTTCGTCATGAGGCGGAAGCCCATCACGTTTGCCGCACCGATGGCAATATCGGAATAACCTGAAAAGTCGCAGTAAATCTGGAAAGCAAAGAAAACCGTCGCGAGGATTAACCACAGACCCGTGTAGTCCTGCGGTTTGTCGTAGACCTGGTTGACCAAAACGGCGAGCCGATCGGCGATGACTACTTTCTTAAACATGCCCCATAGCATTAGTTTCAGACCATCGACCACGCGACGCGGCTCGAAAACATGCTTCTCATAAAACTGATGAAGCAGATTCTGCGGGCGCTCTATGGGCCCTGCTACCAATTGCGGATAAAACATTACGTAGAGGGAATAGATCCCAAAGTTCCGCTCCGCTTTCTGCCGGCCACGGTAGACCTCAATCACATAGCTCAAACTTTGAAATGTGTGAAAGGAAAGCCCGATCGGCAGGATGATATTAAGGGCCGAAATTGGGTACCGCAGATCAAGGAAGCGAGCAAGGGCGGCAAAGTTCGAATTAAAGAAATTGAAGTATTTGAAGAAGAATAAGAAAGCGCAAAGCGAAATCACGCTCAGGGAAAGAAAGAACCTCTTTCCCGAACCTGTGGACCGTTCTATATAGATGCCGGCAAAGTAATCAATCGTAATCGTCACAAAGAGGATCAGGATATAGGCCGGGATGAAAAACATGTAGAAGATGCAACTGGCGAGCAGCAGGAGGGCCCAGCGGAATTTGTGCGGCAGGAGAAAATACAGTCCGGTAACCACCGGAAAGAAAATTAAGAAATCTATTGAATTGAAGAGCATCGATTAATCAAGCTGAAGGCGCTCAGACCGCGGCGCAAGAGAGGTCGGACGCGTCTGGCGAACACAGGCTCGTACTTCCATGATCCGAGCCCTCATGGTTCGTTTCGAACTCAAAGTGTGGGATTCTGAGTTTAGGACCCATTCAACGCCAGCTTGCGCAGGCAGCCCCAGAACGGGCGGGTTGCCAGGCCTTCCGGATAAGTAGTCAGCGCCCGCACCAACCAACGCGCGCCCTCTTTCTTATTGCCGGCTTCGCTGGCTGCATAAGAATGCCGCAGGAATCGCGTTGATCGGCACCAACGCCGATCCGCGCCCTGTAAACGATCTTCATAAACTTCAGCGCTGCGTTCGAACTCAGCAAGCTGCCGATGATTCTCAGCCACGGTCTTGCTCGCTTCGTGCAGACGATAGCCGGCAAAAGTTTGCGCTATGTGTTCGCACTGGTGTCCGGCCAGCAATAGCCGGACGTACAGATCGTGATCGAAATCGTAGGGCCAGGCTTCATCAAAACCTGCTCCCAGCAGCTCGCGTTTCCAGAAGTGGCCGGGCTGGGCCGCGGTGTAAGCCCACGACAAACAGTGCGCGGCCGACCTGGGCACGACCGTCTCGATGACTTCAGTTTTAAAACCTTCGCCAAACATCATCGTGTCGCCGCAAACCCATTCCGTTTTCGGATGCGACCCAAAATAGTCAGCGACCGTGGCAAAGGTCCCGGGCAGATAAATATCGTCGCTGTTGATAAAGCCGAAAAGCTCGCCCGTGCATTTCGCTAATCCCTTATTGATCGCATGCACCTGGCCGCGATCTTTTTCACTGACCCAGAAGGCGAGGCGATCTTCATAGCGACGGATTACGTCAACGGTATTGTCGGTGCTGCCGCCGTCAATCACGATGTACTCGAGGTTCGGATAATTCTGGTCGAAGACAGACAGAAGCGTCTCTTCCAGGAAGTGACCCTGATTGTACGAGGGAGTGACGATGCTGATTTTTGGTGGCATAGTACGACAAACTTCAGTTTGTTGATTAAGTTTGGGGTAATGAAAATAACCGATTGGTCGTCGACAAACTGAAGTTTGTCTTACACGACGGCAGCGCTCGCCGCAAAATTATCTTCGTACCAGTCGATTGTCTTTCTCAGTCCTTCTTCCAGCGGAATTTCCGCGCGAAACCCAAACTTCTCGATCGCTCGCGAGACGTCGAGTTGCCGTCGCGGTTGGCCGTCCGGCTTGTCGGTTCGCCATTTGATTTCGCCCTGGAAGCGGGCCAGCCGGGCGATCGTTTCGACCAAATCCTTAATCACTACTTCACGTCCATTGCCGAGGTTCACGGGAAGGCTTTCATCATAAGTGGCCGCGGCCTTAACGATTCCTTCGGCGCAGTCTTCGACGTAAAGAAACTCGCGCGAAGGTTTTCCTGAACCCCAGACCTCGATGAAAGGCGCGCCGGCGCGGCGCGCTTCGACGCATTTACGCACCAGGGCCGGAATGACGTGCGAGGTTTCCAAATCGAAGTTATCGCCCGGGCCGTAAAGATTTGCGGGCAGCAGAAAGATCGAATTAAAGCCATACTGCTCGCGATATGCCTGTGACTGCACCAGCATCATCTTCTTCGCCAGACCGTAGGGTGCATTCGTCTCTTCCGGATAGCCGTTCCATAGATCGTCTTCTTTAAACGGCACCGGCGTGAACTTCGGGTACGCGCAAACCGTTCCCGTCGCCACAAATTTTTTGATGCCTTTGAGCCGGGCCTGCTCGATGAGCTGAACGCCCATCATGAGGTTGTCATAGTAAAACCTTCCCGGATTCTTTTGATTATGTCCGATGCCGCCGACCACAGCCGCCAGATGAATCACCAGGTCCGGCCGGGTTTCTTCGTACAGCCGCACAATGTCTTCTTTTTCAATCAGGTTGTAGTCGCGACTGCGCGGAATGAAGACTTCGACACCCGCGTGCGTCCGCAGCTTTTCAGTGACGAAACGTCCCAGGAAGCCCGCGCCGCCCGTAACCACAATTCGCTGGTAGGGGAATTCAGTACTCAATAGCAGATTAGTTTATCCTCTTCACAAAATGAGCGACGGAGCTTCGTCCTGCGAATCTGCCCGCCGCTTGCTCAAATCCCTGAGGTTGGCTATGTTATCAAAAACTTCGGCGTCGCTGAAACCGACTGCGAGTCCAACTTTCGCCAGGCGCTTAAGCTCAGCAAACAAAATCCTGATTAATTATTCAAACACCAATGGCTAAGACCGCACTAATATCTGGCATTACGGGACAAGATGGCTCTTTTCTGACCGAATTACTCCTGGAAAAAGGCTACGATGTTTACGGCATCATTCGCCGCTCGTCTTCATTCAACACGGAACGCATCGATCATCTCTATCGAGATCCGCATGAGAAAGGCACGCACCTGCGTTTGCTGTACGGCGATCTTAACGACTCCAGCTCGCTGAACACGATCCTGAGACAGGTGCAGCCCGATGAGATTTACAACCTCGGCGCGCAGTCGCATGTGCGCGTCAGCTTCGATATTCCTGAATACACCGGTGAAGTAACCGGGCTGGGCACGGTCCGTTTCCTCGAGGCAATTCGCGAGCTCGGCATTCGCCCCCGGTTCTACCAGGCGTCATCATCCGAGCTGTATGGCAAAGTGGCCGAGACCCCCCAGACGGAAACAACTCCGTTTCATCCACGGTCACCGTATGGCTGCGCCAAAGCCTACGCCTATCACATCACTGTGAATTACCGCGAGTCGTATGGCATGTTCGCAAGCAACGGAATTCTTTTCAACCACGAATCCGAGCGCCGCGGCGAAACCTTTGTCTCACGGAAAATCACGCGCGCCGCCACGCGGATTAAGCTGGGTCTGCAGGAGAAGCTGTACATGGGGAATCTCGAAGCGCGACGCGACTGGGGTTACGCGCGTGATTATGTCGAAGCCATGTGGATGATGCTCAATACGGACGAACCGGACGATTATGTCATCGCTACGGGCGAGACGCATTCGGTGCGTGAATTCATCGAGAAGGCGTTTGGCTATCTGAATCTCGACTGGCAGGAGTACGTCGAAATCGACCCGCGCTATTTCCGTCCCGCGGAAGTCGATCTGTTGTTAGGAGATGCCAGCAAGGCGCGCCGGCAACTGGGTTGGGAACCAAAGGTTGATTTCGAGCAACTCGTGAAGCTAATGGTCGATCACGATCTGGGGCTGGCTAAACAGGAATCCGAAGCGCGCGCTTTAAATCATCAGTCAGCCGCCACGCGCGCGGGTTGGGGATCGATCTAAGACCGAGCACCAGGAATATCTCTCAAGTCCGGAAGGGGGCTTGCCCCCGCTCCGTCATCTTTTTGAAATGAGCGGGGGCAAGCCCCCTTCCTTACCTGAGAGGTTATTACCAGAGCCTTACTTTGACTTGGTTTCTATCCCCTAAAAAATTCCGCAATCCTGCTCACCACGTAATCCTGCTGCCGCTCAGTTAATTCAGGGTAGACAGGCAGCGCCAGAGTCTCTTTCGCAGCGCGTTCAGCTACCGGAAAATCACCTTCCTTATGGCCCAGATATGCAAAGCACTCCTGTAAATGAAGCGGAACGGGATAGTAAACGTCTGTCCCTATCTCATGAGCGCGCAGGTGCTCGCGCAGCGCATCGCGACGTTTGCCGGCCACGCGAATTACGAATTGGTGAAAGATGTGCCGCCCGTCGGCCCGCACAAACGGAGGTCGAACTTCTTCGTTCAAACCCGCATCGGTAAACATGATTTCGTACTGCTGCGCTTTTCGCTGGCGTTCGGTGGTCCAGGCTTCAAGATGCCCAAGTTTCACGCGCAAGACTACCGCCTGCAAAGCATCCAGCCGGCTGTTAAGACCGACGACCCGGTGATGATATTTTGTCTGCTCGCCATGCACGCGCAGCATGTAAAGTCGCTGCGCGTGTTCGAGATCATTGGTCACCATCATCCCGCCGTCACCCGCGCCGCCCAGATTTTTGGAGGGATAGAAACTGAAACATCCAATCGTTCCCATCGAGCCGGCCCGGCGGCGTTTGTCCTGGGCGCCGATAGCCTGCGCGGCATCTTCGACGACGGGGACATTAAGCTGACTCGCAACCTCCATCAGCGCATCCATCTCAGCGCACTGCCCATAAAGATGCACCGGCACGATGGCTTTCGTTCGTTGCGTGATCGCGTTTTGGATTAGCGCAGGATTGAGGTTGTAGGTTCGCTCGTCGATATCAACAAAAACCGGACGCGCGCCGAGGCGAGTAATCGCGCTGCCAGTCGCGAAAAAACTGAACGGCGTGGTGATGACTTCATCGCCTTCACCGATGCCGCAACTCATCAGTGCCAGCAGCAGCGCGTCCGAACCAGAAGCGCATCCAATCGCAAATTTCGTCTCGCAGTAGCGCGCGATTTCTTCTTCCAGTGCCTGCACCTCAGCACCGAGGACAAAGTGCTGCGATTCGAAGACGCGATCAACCGCCGTGCGCACTTCATCGCGGATCGTGGCGTACTGCGCCTGAAGATCAAGTAAAGGAACCTTCATGAATAGACAGGACTTACAAGAATCACAGGATTAAAAAAAGCATTGACCATCACGAGACAATTTCTTCCTGTAAATCTTGTTAATTCTGTCCAATTTCTCCGTCACACCATCATAAGCTGCCCGCCGCACTTCAGCGATTTCTGCGCCGCTTCCAGCAAGCGCACTACGCGTAAACCTGCCTGTCCATCAGTCAGCGGCGCCCGCCCGGTTCTTATCGAATCCAAAAATTCCGCCACCACGTAACGCAGGGCTTCAGTCGCGTCCAGCTTGGGCGCCCACACATCGCCGGTGCGGTAGCTCACCAGCGTCTGGTAAGCCTCTTCCCGATCGCCGACGCGATTAGCGGTCACGCCTTTGTCATAAACGCGCACTTTCTCGGTCGGCTCGATGTCATCGTAGAGAATCATTTTGCTGGCGCCGGCGATCAGCGTGTGCCGAATCTTTACCGGCGCCAACCAGTTGAAATGAAAGTGGGCGATGAAATCATCCGGAAACTTCATGATCAGGTAGGCAATGTTTTCGATGCCGGCTTCGATGTGGCAACTGCCGATCGCGCTGACGCCTTCCGGCTGGCGCTCGATTAGGTAATCCATGATCGAGAGATCGTGCGGGGCCAGATCCCAAAGGACGTTGATGTCCCTTTGAAATAATCCGAGGTTGATGCGCACCGAATCGAAATAGAGCAAGTCGCCCAGCTCGCCGTTGGTGACAATCTCTTTCATCTTGCGGACCGCGCCCGTGTAAACGAACGTGTGATCGACCATCAGCGTGCAGTTGTTCGCCTGCGCCAGTTCAATCAGCTCTTCAGCTTCGCCCACGGTGGCCGTCAAAGGTTTTTCAACCAACACATGTTTGCCCGCGCTTAAGAGTTCTTTGGCCAGCGGGAAGTGCGTCGCTACCGGGGTGACCACGGCGACCGCGTGAAGTTCCGGATCGTTGACGAGTCTGCGGTAATCGCTGGTGGTCTGCGCCATTGGATAGCGCCGGCCCATCGCTGCCAGCCGCGCTTCGTCGAGGTCGCAAATCCAGCGAAGCTGCGCCGCTTCATTCTCGGCAAAGTTGCGCAGCAGATTCGGCCCCCAATAACCGCAGCCGATCACACCGATATTCGTCGTCATTAGTCAGAGAGCATAACGAGCATTGGATTAAAAGTGAATTGAAGAGCAAGAGACGAAGAAACACATCGTGTCTATGGTTATGAGAATGTGTTCTGATCGCTCCCCAAAATGCAGTGACCCTCAGTCTATGTCTCTCCCGGAGAGTGTGAAGGAATCAATCTGGCGGGATTACCCACGACCGTTGTTCCGGGCGCCACATCTTTCGTGACCACGGCGCCGGCGCCGACAATCGCACGTTCGCCGATGGTAACGCCGCACAGGATGGTGGCGCCGCTACCGATACTGGCGCCGCGCTTTACCAGCGTGGGAACCGGTTGCCAATCATCGTCGGTTTGCAGGCGGCCTGCGCCGGTAGTGGCGCGGGGAACTTTGTCGTTGATGAACGTGACGCCGTGGCCAATGAAGACTTCGTCTTCGATCGTGACGGCTTCACAGATGAAACTGTGGCTGGATAACTTGCAGTTGCGCCCTACCCGCGCTTTTTTCTGAATCTCGACGAACGAACCGATCTTCGTCCCATCGCCGATTTCGCAACCATAGAGATTAACGAAGTGGTGAATAACAACATCGCGCCCGAGTTTTACGTCAGGCGCGATGACACAGAATTCTCCCGGCATTTATTTTTTGATCTACGAGTAGCCAGCGACAGTTACTTGGGCACTGCCTCAGCACCTTCGGCAGCCGGCGTTTCATCTTCATCCGAGCTGTAGTAGTCGGAATGGTAGTAACCCGAATAGTATCCCGTGTAATAGTAATCGTGGGTCGATTCAATCTTCACGTTGTTCAGCACCACGCCGAAAATGTGCGCTCCCACGTCCGTCAGCTTCTGCTTGGCGCGACGCACCACGGCGCGCGAGCTGCGGCCGCCGTGGACCACCAGAATAACTCCATCTACAAACGTCGAAAGGATTGACGCATCGGTAAACGAGATCGCCGGCGGTGAATCGATGATGATGTGCGCGAACCGCTGACTCAACGAGGCCAGCAGCTTGCGCATCTCTTCCGAACCAAGCAGCTCGGCCGGATTCGGCGGGATCGGACCCGACGTCAACAGCTTCAGGTTCGGCTGTTTTTCATAGGTGTGAATCAAATCGTCAATGTCCTTTGCGTCCCCTGACAAACAGTTGGTCAGGCCACGCGCGTTCGGCAGATTGAAATGCGAGTGCAAACGCGGGCGTCGCAAGTCGCAATCGATCACCAGTACCTCAGCAGCTGTCTGCGCCAGCATGAACGCGGTATTGATCGCCGTCGTCGTCTTACCTTCCGAAGGCTGACTCGAAGTAATCAAAATCGTTCGCGGCGGGGTGCCCGCGGACGAGAGCAACAGCGACGTCCGCAAGTGACGATAGGATTCGGCAATGGGCGAGCGCACATCGGTGACCATCGCCAGGGCGGTAACATCATTATGCCCGGACGCGGCCGCAGCGGCGTCTGCGTTGCGCAACCTTTTCTCGCCACGTGCGGCGGGAATCAAGGCCAGGGCCGGCAGGTGCAGATAACGATCAATATCGTCAACCGATTTGAGCGTGTCATCAAGGAAATCGAGCAGGAAAGCCAGACCGACTCCGATGGCCAGCGCCAGAATAAAAGCAATCAGGATCGTGCGCAGCCGCTGGGGACCGACCGGAGCATGCGGCACCCGGCTGTAATTTGAAACCGAAACATTCGTGCCGCGGTTTTCCTGAGTGGCGCTCAGCTCGCGCCGTTTTTGGTAAAGCGTATTCAGGTATTGCTGGTCCGTGGTCAGATCGGCACGCATCGAAGCGAGTTCGATTACGTTTTTGGTCTGTTGAGTCGTCAGACCGCTTTCCCTTGAATATGCGTTTTGCAGCTCCCTCAATTGGTTCGTCGCAGCGTCCGCCTGGGATTTCATCGAAGCCAGCACTTCGACCGGGGCCTTCTGCAACTCGCTCTCAACTTGCTTGATTTGCGCCTGGACTTGTTTGACCTCTGGCCATTCGTCCGTGTACTTCTGCCTCAGAGACGTTTCTTTATCCTTTAACTCGGTGATCTTTTCTCTGAGCCTAATGATGCGCGAATCCTTTTGCACCTCGGGGTAGGCAAACGGATCTGCCGAGTTCTTCGCGGCCTCATATGCTGCATTCAGGCTGCGTTTCTTGTTCTCAGCCTCCAGCAGCTGTCCGCTGTAAGTAGCCACCCGCTGTTGCCGTAGGCTTGTACCCTGTATTTCTGTTAACGGCAGTTCGTACTGTTTGGCGTAGGCAAAGATGTCCTGTTGTTTTTTGCGAGTCTGATCCTGGTACTTGGCAATTTCCTGAGCCAGGTCCTGGGCCGCTTTACTCGAACTGCTTTCCAACCGTTCGACGTTGTTCGCGATAAAGACGTCGGCCAGTGTGTCGGCAACTTTCTGGGCCAACTGCGGATCAGTGTGGGTGTAGCGAATGACGACCAGATTAGTTTGAGGAACCGGGTCGACCACCAGGCTCGCCGCGATGGTGTCTTCGAAAGGTTCGAGCGCGGCCAACTCTGCCGGAGTAAATTGCCTTTCGCGCAATTCTTCCTGGTTAAGAGGCGCTACGGCGCTCGCCGCAACCGGCTTAGCAGCTGCATCGCCGCTGACAAGTCGTTTGACTGCGGCGAAGATGCCACTACTTCCCTGCGGACCAAAAAATCGAGGGTTGTGTTGCAGATCGAGAGTAACGGCCACTTGACGCGCCAGCGAGGGACTTGCCAACAATTTGAGTTGAGTACCCCAAAAGTTCGGATCGTTTTGACCGATTACAATTCCGCCGTTTTGTGATTGCAGAATGCTGGGCGACTTCTGTTCAATCTTGATCGTGGTCGCAGCCTGATAGATCGAGGGCTCACGATAGGCCTGGATAGTAGCCAGCGAAGTGATGATCAGGACCAGACTCATGATGAGCCACTTCCGCTTGAGAACGATGTAAAGGTATTGCCGGAAATTCGTCTCAGATACGACAGTGTCGTAGCGGCCGTACTTTGTGTACGATTTATCGTGAGTTAACTCAGCGAGTGTCGTATTTAAATCGCTGCCCGGTCGCGCCGGAACCAAATGTTCGTCTTTCGTCATATTCTTAAAACCTGCAACCTCAGAGGGTAAATCACAGTTCTGCCAACCGTATTGAATTGAACATAATAGCAGACGGTGGCTGACAGGCAAGTCAATCTGTTTTGGAAGCCGGCCCTGCCGCCTAACCCGCGATGAACGTCTCCAGGGCGTCCTGCCAGGAGGGCAAAGGCTCAAGTCCGATAGCTTCCGACAATAGACAGCGCAAACGCGAGTTAAGTGGCCGGGGGGCCGGCCGGTTAAGCGAAGCAAGTTCGACCGGCCGTAAGAGGTTCTGATCGAGGCCTGCGACCGTGAGCGCGCGGCGCGCAAACTCCTCAAAACTCGCGCCCGCGCCCGAATTTACCACGTGGAAGACACCCGGAAAATCCATTTCCGCCAGGCGGTACAGCCGCTGCGCCAGGTGGGGCGCATAAGTCGGTGTGCCGAACGAATCGGTGATTACCGACAATTGTTCTCCCCGCCGGGCTCGCTCAACAACCTGACTAAGAAAATTCTTTCCGCCTGAACCAAAGATATAACCGCTCCGCACCACCACGGTACGCGCCCAGGCGTTTTGTGCGAGGCGCTCGCCTTCGAGCTTGGAAGTTCCATAGACGCTCAGCGGATTGGGTTGATCGCGTTGTGTGTAGAAGCCTTCTTTCTCACCGTCGAAAACATAATCGGTAGAGATAGTGATCAGCAGCGCATCGATTCGCCGACACCCCAGCGCCAGCAATTCGGGCCCGCGCGCGTTTGCATTGTGCGCACGGTGGTGATCGCTCTCGCACCCGTCAACGTCAGTCCAGGCGGCACAATTGATGACCGCGTCCGGGCGTTCGCGTTCGAGCGTGGCATTTACTGCCGCCTCGTCCGTGATATCGAGATCGCGATGATCGTGAGCGAAGCAGTCAACGCTTTGCTGCCGGCTGTAGTTGACGACGCTACGCCCAACCAGACCGCCGGCGCCCGTTACCAGTATTCGCAATTTCCTACTCCCAAACTTTAAGGCTCAGAACCAGCGATCGCATCAACGAGCGAGCAAACGCCAGCCAATGAGCAATGCGTGTTTGACCCTGGGCGCGCGAGGTTTAGTAGAGCTAGCTCAACCGATCCTGGTTTCGAACTCTCACTGCGTCATTATAATCGCTGAGGCTTTCTAGTTTGCGACCAGTCTGCGCCCGTATTGTTCGGCGTAGAACTCTCGATAGGCGCCGCTGCGCGCATTGTCGATCCAGTTGGGGTTCGTTTGATACCAGTCAATCGTCTTCCGCAATCCGCTTTCCCAGGTTTCGCTTGGTTTCCAGCCGATCTCGCTTTCGATCAGCGACGGATCGATGGCGTACCGGCGATCGTGACCCGGCCGGTCTTTGACGAACTTAAGTAATGAGTGCGGCTTGCCCAGCTGATCCAGGACCGATCGGGCGATATCGATATTGCGGCGTTCGTTACGCGCGCCGATATTATAAACAGCTCCGGGGCGACCATTCTGCAGGACCTGCATAATCGCGCGGCAATGATCGTCGACATAGATCCAGTCACGTACGTTCTGCCCATCACCATAAACCGGAATAGGTTCGTCGCTCATGGCATTGGCCAGCATCAAGGGCAGGAACTTTTCCGGGAACTGCCGCGGCCCGTAATTGTTTCCACAGCGCGTAATCACCGTGTCCAGCCCGAAAGTGTGGTGCGCCGCACGCACCAGATGCTCGGCCCCGGCTTTGGATGCCGCATATGGACTGTTGGGACGGAAAGGCGAGTCTTCGGTGAAGAACGCGGCTTCATTTTCGGGCAGACTGCCCATGACCTCATCCGTTGAAACCTGAACAAAACGGCGCACTCCGCGTTCGCGCGCACAGTCCAAAAGGACCTGCGTGCCCAACACGTTGGTGCGAATAAATTCGGCCGCTGAAGTAATGCTCCGATCGACGTGCGATTCAGCGGCGAAATTTATGATCGCGTCGACATCTTGATCCAAAGCGTCCAGCACCGCCTGCCGATCCGCAATGTCCCCTTTGACAAAGTGGTGCCGGTCTTCATCCAAATCCCGGACATTGTCCGGATTGCCCGGCATAAGTGAGCGCGTCAAAATTCACCACGTGACAGTCGGCCGTGCTGTCACAAATCAGCCGGACAAACCCCGATCCGATGAACCCAGCACCTCCGGTAACGAACAATCGACGCATATTAATTATCTGATCCGCAGTGATTAGACTTGGCTGAAGCTGAGGGATTCTAACATCAGTGACGGGCATCTGCATGCGGGTGGAGACGATTCGCAGGTTTGAGTCAGAGGCGGCCCGGGTCATCCCGCCGACGATTTCAGCACCAGGTCCACAAGCAGGCTTTCGAGCCGGAGCCGCAGCTCGCTCAGGTTAAGCGCAGTTGTTCGCCGCCGATCCCCTCTGTTAGACTGGGGTCTCACGAACTCGACTATCATCGCTTTCGCTTAAGTTGTTCGCAAAATCTTCGCGCCACAGTTTTTAGCAGTGACACCTGACAGCCTCGTTCCGACAAATTTCGCGGAAAGCGAATCGCCGGCGCGCCCCGCGCACGGATCGATCTCTCTACCGGACAAACCGGTTGTCACCATAAGACCGCAGCAGTCATGGGTGGCTGTGGATCTGCGCAGTCTCTGGGCGTATCGAGAGTTGCTTTACTTCTTGATTTGGCGCGATGTGAAGGTGCGCTACAAGCAGACGGTGCTTGGCATTGCCTGGGCGATCCTTCAACCGCTGGTGATGATTGCGATCTTCACGGTGATTTTTGGCCGCGTAGCCGGCTTGCCCTCGGACGGCATTCCTTACGCGCTCTTCGCTTATGCCGGCGTCGTGACGTGGACGTTCTTCTCAGGGGCGGTCACCAAAGGCGGCAACAGTCTGGTCGGCAGCGCCCACCTGATCACCAAAGTCTATTTTCCGCGGATGATGATCCCGGCCGCCGCGGTCTGTGCCGCAATCGTCGATCTATTGCTGGCGTTCGTCGTGTTGATTCCGTTGATGTTCTACTACGGCATCGCCCCGACGTGGAAAATCTTCGCGGTCCTGCCGATCCTCGCGCTGCTAGTGCTGTTCGCCTTTGGCGTGGGGATGTGGATGTCGGCGCTTAACGTGAAGTACCGAGACATCGGTTTTGTGCTGCCGTTCGCCGTGCAGGTGTGGATGTTTCTCTCGCCGGTTATCTATCCCACCAGCGTTTTGCCACCTAAACTTCGTCTCGCCATGATGCTCAATCCAGTGAGTGGAATCATCGAAGCCTTTCGCTCCGCGCTTTTTGGTTTACCTTTCAACTGGCCGGCGATTGGGGCCGCAATCCTCATCACTCTGGTGGTGCTCGCGTGTTCCGCCTTCTGGTTTCGGCGAATGGAAAGAGAATTTGCCGATGTCGTATAGTGAGAAGAAATGAAGCCCATCGTTAAGGTCCAGGGCCTGAGCAAGCAATACCGGCTCGGCACTCGCAAGGAGTCGTACGCGACGTTGCGCGACACCATCGTCGGCGCGGCGCGGGCCCCGCTGCGTCTTTGGCGAAGGAACGGACACTCGACCGACAACACAATCTGGGCGCTGAAAGATGTGAGCTTTGAGGTCGCGCCGGGTGAAGCACTGGGAATTATTGGCCGTAACGGCGCGGGCAAATCGACGCTGCTGAAGATTCTCTCGCGCATTACCGATCCGACCACTGGACAAGTCGATCTTTATGGACGGGTTGGGAGTTTGCTGGAGGTTGGGACGGGCTTCCATCCGGAACTAACCGGCCGCGAAAATATCTTTCTCAATGGCTCAATGTTGGGAATCACGCGCAAGCAGATTGAGCGCAAGTTCGATCAGATCGTCGATTTTGCCGGCGTCGAGAAGTTTATCGACACTCCCGTCAAACGATACAGCAGCGGCATGTATGTGCGGCTCGCCTTCGCCGTCGCTGCGCATCTCGAACCGGAAATTCTGGTCGTCGATGAAGTCCTGGCGGTCGGCGATGCCGACTTTCAGAAGAAATGTTTGGGCAAGATGGGCGACGTAGCCAGCGAAGGACGCACGGTGCTATTCGTCAGTCACAACATCGCCAGCATCCAGCGGCTCTGCAGCTCGGTGATTTTGCTGGATTCCGGCAAGATCGTCGCGCATGGACCAGCCCACGAGGTCACGGCTCGTTATCTGCAAAGCGGCACGGCCGAATTGCTGAGTTGGGAACGGACTACCCCGCCCCTCGAATCGGCCTATTTTCAGAAGATCTACTTGAGCGAAGAGCCGGGCGGGGAGGCAGTCGATTATTTGACGACCGCCAGTGCGCTGACCATCAACATGGACTTGGTCGTGAAGTCTGCGCCGCGCGACATGCAGTTAAGCGTCACCCTCTCTGACGGATACGACTTGTGGATTGTCAGCTCGTCTCCGCAGGACGCCGGCTTGGCGCCGCCGGCTGAACCGGGCCGCTATCGCGCGGCGGTGCAGTTCCCGGCTGAACTGCTGGTCAGCCGCATGTACGGTTTGCGCGTCGTAATGTGGTCGCCGAATCAGGGGACTGTCGAGAAGATCGACGACCTGAGATTTCAAGTGCAGGAAGCGGCCTCTCTGACCAACAGCACGCCACAGGGTCGCGCGGGCTTGATCGCCATGCGCTGCGAATGGGAGTTGGACAAGGTCGGTTAGCGCGCGCGAATGCCGAATTGTAAGAAGCTGGAGGATAAAGTTTGCAGCAAGTTGACCTCGCCGGAATAGAACATTGGGACAGCGTCTATGAAACCGTCGGCCCGACCGTCGGGTGGTCAGAGCCAACTGACTACGGCTCGATCGCTTTGACGCGCGCTCTGATTGCCGAGATTGAACGATACCAGCCGAAGACTGTGCTCGAAGTTGGTTGCGGTAATTCGGTGTGGCTGCCCTATGTGGCGTTGAATACGAAAGCCGAAGTGGCCGGACTCGACTATTCGGAAACCGGTTGCCAGTTGGCGCGCGGCCGTCTGGCGGCGGCCGGGGCCACGGGAAAAGTTCTCTGTGGCGATTTGTTCAATATCAAGGCCGCAGAGGTCGGTAGCTACGACTTTGTTTACTCGCTGGGAATGGTCGAACACTTTACCGATACTGTCGAAGTTCTATCGCGGCTACTCGATCTCGTGAATCCGGGCGGCGCGCTGTTCACGGAAGTGCCGAACCTGAAATCTATTCACGGCTTGCTGTCGTGGATTTGGCAGCCAGAACTATTGGCTAAGCACAATCCGCTGGGCAAAAAAGATTTAGTTACGGCCTATCAGAAGCTGGCGCTCGAAGAGATCAAGTCGCGTTTCGTCGGCATCTTTTCGTTGGATATCGTAGCGTGGCCGATTTATCACCGCTGGCCGAAGCTGGCGCCGCACCTGATGCCGACCATCATGCGCGCGCGCAACAGTGTCGATTATCGCATGCGGCGGCGTGGCAACTATGGCGACGGCACCGCGCCACTCGCGCCCTATCTGTGCGTGATCGGCCGCAAGCCTCGATCTTAAGACTGAGTATGTGCGGAATTGCTGGAATAATTCGTTGGCGCGGCGAGCCTGTCAGGCCGGGCGAGATCGAGCGCATGACCGAAGCCATCGATCATCGCGGCCCGGACGGCGTTGGTTTCCTCCGCCGCGACAACGTCGCGATCGGCCATCGCCGTTTGGCGATCATCGATCCGGAATTGGGCCAACAGCCCATGTCCAATGAAGACGAGACGGTCTGGCTCACCTATAACGGTGAGATGTACAACTTTCAGGAGTTGCGCGCGGAACTCGAAGCCAGGGGCCATCGATTTGAAACTCACTCCGACACCGAAGTGGCCATTCGCGCTTATGAAGAGTGGGGCCCTGAATGCGTCAGGAAATTTCGCGGCATGTTCGCCTTTGCGATGGCCGACTTTCGCAAACGCAGGCTGTTTCTGGCCAGAGATCATTTTGGGATTAAGCCACTCTACTACCGGCTCGGCGACGGCTACTTTGCTTTCGCTTCCGAGCTTCCGGCCCTCAGAAAAATTGACGATACAGCTCCGGCGGGAAATCTCGCCGCGGTCGAACTGTTCTTGCGCTACCAGTACGTGCCGACGCCGCACACGATCTATAAAGACGTTCACAAGCTGCCGCCGGCGAACTATCTCGTCGTTGATTTCGACGGGAAAGTGACCGGCCCGGTTCGCTACTGGGATTTCAGTTTTCAACCTCAAAACGGATTGTCGGACGACGAGTGGCTCGAGCGGGCCGAATCGGTAATTCACGAATCAGTCAAAGCGCACCTGGTCAGCGATGTTCCGTTCGGAGTGTTTCTGTCCGGCGGCATCGATTCTTCTCTCGTCGCTTCGCAGATGAGCCGCATCTTGAAACAGCCCGTCCAGGCATTCGCGATCGGCTTTAACGAAAAGCAGTATTCCGAGCTGCCTTACGCTGAGCAGGTCGCCGATCGCTGCGGAATCCAGCTGCACACCGAAATTGTGCGCGAGGACACGCTGAAAATCCTTCCCGATTTGATCTCGCACTACGGCGAACCCTTTGGCGACAGCTCAGCGATTCCCACCTGGTATGTTTCCCGTTTGGCGCGCGAGCACGTGCCGATGGTTCTGTCGGGCGACGGTGGTGACGAAGGCTTTGCCGGGTATCCGACGTATCAGTGGTGGCTGGAAAATAGTCGTTTGGCGAAAGCGCGCCAGTCGTTTTCACAGATGCACTTTCGCGCTGCGTTTTGGTATTTGCGACGGGCCGCCCGCGAATACTTTGCCCAGGGTACGCTTAACAATGTGTCCGAGTGGCAGGCGCTGTTTACGTTTCTGCACGAGGCAGAACGGCGTGAGCTTTGGCGCGATGAGTTTCAGCCACTGGTGGGACAGCGTTGCGATCTGTTCGATCAATCGAGCGCACGCGCGCGCAAACAGGATCGACTTTCATTCGCGCAGTATCTCGATTTTCAGACTTACCTGCCCTGCGACATCCTGACGAAGGTGGATGTCGCCAGCATGTATCACGGCCTGGAGGTGCGCACGCCTTTGATCGATCTGCGCGTACTTGAATTAGCGGCCAGTCTCCCGGGGCGCCAACGGTCACGACGCAATGGCTCGGGCGAGATCACCGGCAAGTACCTGCTGAAGAAAGTTCTGGGTAAGACATTTCCCAACGAGTTCCTGCATCGCCGGAAACAGGGCTTCAGCATTCCGCGCGACCAATGGTTTTATGAAGGGCAGTCGGGACGGAAGATGCTCGAGCAAATCGTGCTCGATCCGCAGTCGCGCCTGTACCAGTGGTTCAAACCGGAATCCGTTCGGGCGCAACTGCAAAACCACAGCGAAAACTCGGCCGGTCAGGTCCGCTGTGGTTGCTGCTGGTGCTGGGTATCTGGCTCGAACAAAATCCGGATGTCTCGTTCGCATGATTGGCCCGGGAACGAAGTAACCCCCTAGACGAATGACCAGCTTTGCCAATCCAGCACCTCGCGATCAGTCATTGAGCTCAACGAAGAAAGCACTCGCCGGCCAACGAATCATTTTCGTGCTCGGGCCTTTGGAAGTTGGCGGCTCAGAACGACAGGCGCTGTTGCTGGGAAGATATTTGAAAGAAGAGCAAGGCGCTGATGTTTCAGTGTGGGGCACGACCGGTGCGGCGGGAAGCTTGGTCGCGATTTGCGATCAATTCGATATTCGCTGGCGGATCGTACCGTTTCGATTTGAAGAAAGCCGCGCGAAAAATCTGGCCAATGCGACGAAATTCGCTTTCGTCCTCAGACGCGAAAAGCCGGACATCATTCTTCCCTACCTGGCGCCGACAAATCTTCTCTGCAATCTGGTTTGGCCGTTCACCGGCGCGCGCATATCTGTGTGGAATCAGCGTGACCTTGGTTTGAATCGCGTGTGTTCGCGTTACGAGAAAACGGCCATTCGGCGGGCCAGCTGCTTTATCGCTAATTCAAATCACGTCGCCGGGTATTTGGAAAGCGAGTTGGGTGTAAATAGGGACCGAGTGCGCGTCATCCGCAACGCCATCGAGCTGCCGGAACCTGGAACGGATCGCGGAGCCTGGCGCGAGCGACTGGGGGTCAGCTCTGACAGTTTCGTTGCCGGCATGGTGGCTAACCTCAATGACAACAAAGACCATGCGACGCTGTTACGCGCCTGGCGAATCGTAGTTGACCGCATGAACGAGAGAGGTCGGTCCGCCACACTGATGCTCGCGGGCCGTTTCGGCGGTACCCACGAAGCTCTAAAAGCGCTGGCGTTTGATCTTCGGCTGGGTGACAGTGTTAAGTTTCTTGGGCAGGTCAGCGACGTTTCAGGTTTGTTACAGGCGGTCGACCTCGGTGTTTTCAGTTCGGAATCCGAAGGCAGTCCGAACGGGGTTCTGGAATGTATGGCCGCCGGGCTGGGAGTCGTGGCTACAGACATCCCGGGCATAAGTGAGGCGCTGGATAGCACCTCGCATCCGTTCCTGACACCCGTGGGGAACGTTGAGGCGATGGCCAAAGAAATTGTGCACCTGGCAGAAAACGAAAATCTTCGCCGCGAACTCGGCGAAGCGAATCGGCGGCGGATAGAAACTGAATTCAATCCTCGGCGTATGTGCGAAGATACTACGGCGATCCTAAGGCGTGATTGCAGCGCGCCACTGAGTAAGTGATGAGCCTCAGAACTCCAGTAGGATTTTTTATCTACAATCGACCCGATCTTACGCAGATCGTGTTCGACGCGATCCGGCAGGCGAAACCGAAAAAGTTTTTCGTCATCTGTGACACGGCCGCAAAGCCCGAAGACGAAGAAAGTGTCCGTCAGTGTCGCGCCATCATTGACACCGTCGATTGGGACTGCGAGGTAATCAAAAAATATCCACCGCAAAATATTGGGCCGCTGCACGGCGTGCCCGAAGGCGTGCAGTGGGTCTTTTCCCAGGTCGAAGACTGCATCTTCCTCGAAGACGACTGTCTGCCCGATCCTTCGTTCTTCACGTTCTGCGAGACGCTGCTCGATTACTATCGCGACGACGAGCGGGTGATGCACATCAACGGCGGCAACTTTCTTTTCGACCAGGTCCAGATACCGGAAAGTTATTACTTCTCCCGCTATATGTTCACCGGCTATGGCTGGGCGTCCTGGCGACGCGCGTGGAAGAACTATGACATTGAGATGCGTTCACTCGATGAGTTTGGCAAACAGGGCCTGTGGGACTCAGTCTTCGACGACGACAACGAACGCGAGTATTGGATCAACAAACTCCGAGAGGTCCAGTCGCGGCAACTTTTCAGTTATTGTTATCCGATCTTTTACACCGGGTGGTCACAGAGCGGCCTGTCAATAATGCCGCGCGTCAATCTCGTCTCAAACCTCGGTTTTCGCGCGGACGCAGTGCATACCAACACCGCTTACGAACGGATGTATCTCGCGAACATACCGCGCCATGACATTGGCGAGATCATTCATCCAAAATTCGTGGTCCGCAATCGAGCAGCTGATCGCTACCTTTTCCAAATCTATTTTGGCAGCAACGGCCAACAACAGGAGTCAACGCCCACCGGTTTGCGTTATTATTGGGCGGCGCTCAAATACAAGCTGGGCAGGCTTCAGTCAAACACTTAGCCGTTTCGATTCCTTGGTCCGCGTTTTAGCTAATTCGTTCGTAGCCAGAAACAAAAGAGCTTCGACCGCTGAACCCCAATGACTGTTGAGGCAAAAGCTCCGCATTTTCAATTAGGACACCGGCCTGTCTTGGACGGTGTGCGGGGCATTTCTATTCTGGTGGTGCTCTTTGAGCACGGCTATTTGTTCAAGTATGGCCGCGGCGGGTTTCTGGGTGTCGATATTTTTTTCGTCCTGAGCGGTCTGTTGATTACCTCTCTGCTGGCGCAGGAATGGCAAGAGACGGGTTCGCTGAGTTTCAAGAAATTCTACGCCCGCCGGGCGTTACGGCTGCTGCCGGCACTCTTTGCGCTCGTTATTTTCACCACAGTTCAGGTCATCATATTTCCGCCCGAGGCCGGGCGGCTGGCCGTCTTTCGACACCTCCTGGGAGTTCTGTTCTATGTCGAAAACTGGGCCGGCGGATACACAGTAATTGGCCATACCTGGTCGCTGAGCATCGAGGAGCAGTTCTACATCGCCTGGCCAATTCTCTTTTTTCTCTTGCTCAGTTTGAAGCTGACACCGCGGAGGATAATAGTTGTTTTGTCCGCGATGGTGGGTCTGGTGGCCATCCACCGGGCGCGCATGTTTTATTCGCGATATGGGTTCGTGCTGCCTCAGTTCGACCTCAGTCTGCTTCGTCTCTATACCGGGACCGACACGCGGTGCGATGCGCTTTTGATAGGTTGCATTGCCGGAATTCTGTTTTCGTGGCGCATGCTGCCGACGCGTAAATCGTTTTTGGGAACTTGGCGCATCGTCACGTGGCTCTCGTGCGGGCTGATGAGCGCGGCCATCATCATCGTGCCGATTTTTTGGAATTATCTTTATTTTGGCGCATTTACAGTCTTCGCCGTCCTGGTTGCCTCCTCGACTCTGTTCGTGCTGGTTGCGAGCCAGTCGTTTCTCAGCCGCTTGCTGCAATGGTCGGTACTGCGCTGGTTTGGCCGGCTGTCGTATTCGCTTTATCTCTGGCATGTCACCGTTTACAGCGCTTACATGAACAATTTTGGTCCGCTACCAATAAAGTCGTACACGCTGAAAATAACTATTCCCCTGGCAATCAAATTTGCCGGATCGCTGGTGTTGGCCTGCGCGTCGTTTTATTTCATCGAGCAGCCGTTCCTCCGCATGAAGAAGCGTTTCAGCGTCGTCGGCGGGTCATCAGTGGTTGGTGAAAAGAAGGGTCACAAGCTATTCCCGTCAGCCGTTCATCCGGCGGAAACCGAGTTGGCCCTGGCGACCGACGCCGGTACCACGATGACTCGCGTTAAAGTCGAAGTTCCCGGGAGCATCGGCCGCGTCTAATTCCAAAGCAAACACTATGGGTATCCGAAAAGGTGTTCGTCGCGGTCTGGCTTCTATGGATGCGCGCCTGGGCATACGTAAGTGGCTGCGTGAAGATGATCAAAACAATCAGCAGGACGCGCCGCCCAAACGTGCTGATCCCTATGCCGCGTCTGAGCTATCGCACCGGCGACCGAGGACGATTCTGGATATCGGCGCCAGCCACGGACAATTCGCCGGCGATGCTTTGCGCGCCTTTCCCGGCGTCACGATTTATTCGTTTGAGCCAATCCCGGAATGCTTCGAAGAGTTGGTGACGATGTCGAAGGCCGCGCCGACGGTTCATCCGATCAAACTGGCGATCAGTGATCACGATGGCGAGCAGGATCTCTGGGTGTCGAGCTTTCGCGATTCTTCTTCGCTGCAGGAAATGCTGCCCGCACATGTCGAGGCCTGGCCGCACACGGCCATCGAAAAGAAGATCACCGTCCAGCTGAAACCATTGGACGCGGCTGTCGCTGGTTTTGACCTTGAAGCACCGATGCTCGTGAAAATCGATGTTCAGGGCCACGAACTCGCCGTCATCCGTGGCGGCCGGGCCACGTTGGCGAGATGCGATCGTGTGATGCTGGAGTGCAATTTTGCGCCGTTATATGCCGGACAGCCGACGTTCAACCAACTTTACGACGAGCTGCGATCGATGGGATTCTTGTTCGACGGCTTCATCTCGCCTTTGAGACATCCACAGTCGCTCGAACTACTATCGGCGGATGCGGTATTCTACAAGCCTCTGAAATCCGTCGAGCCCAAGAGCAGTTGATGAGCGCCGCGCCAGAAAATCCGTCGAACCCCGTGCTGTTTGTAGTAATCCCAACTTACAACCGTTGGCAGGAAGCGCGCCAGACGCTCTCAGCTCTTCAGCAAAGCACGTATGAAAATTTCCAGATAATTCTGATTGAAGATGGTTGCTCAGACGGGACCAGCGAGTTCTGCCTAAAAGAATTTCCCGCGGTCCACCTGCTGCACGGCGACGGAAATTTGTGGTGGAGCGGCGCAATCAACAAAGGGCTCGAGTACGCCCTTAATCAAGGCGCCGACGCGATCGTGTGGCTAAACGACGATAATCGCGTCGAACCGGACACGCTGTTACGCATGGTCGAGAGTTTCAAACGAACCGGCGAGCGCAGTGTGACTTGCGCACGCACGAAATCAACTGCCACGGGCACCGATGAATGGATTGGCGATCCGCCGCGCTGGCATGCTGAGTTCAAAACCTGGAAGGCCCCGGAGCTTTCGCCGCCCGACGTGCCCGTGCAACATCCGCCGGGAGGCCGCGGCGTCTTGATACCGGCGTCGTGCTTTCGCGAAATCGGCCTGGTTGATCAAAAGAATTTTCCGCACTATTGGGGCGATCACGATTTCCATTACCGGGCTATGAAGGCAGGCTATCAATATTATTTGGCGACGGCAGCGACGATCTGGAACGTGCCGAATAAAGCACGCGCGGAGGCCAACCAACTGTTTTCGTCGTCCGGCGCCCGTTGGTTTCTCTTTAATCGACGCTCGGCCATGAATATGCCGACGGTGCGCAGGCTGCTAAAGCGGCATCTGCCGCCGCGCGAATTCCGAAAGACTTTTTATCCCATGCTTTTCCGGCATCTTCTCTGGCTCACGTACGGCTGGCTTCTGAAAAAACCTTTCTTGCTCAAGCCACTGCGCAAGTTAAAGCGCACGGTCGCGCCGTCGAAGAGCGCAAAAACGCGAGAATCGAAAATCAGTTAGGACAAATACTTGTTTACGCCGCGACTTGACTGTTCCTAGTAAGCCAAGCGAAAGTCGCAACACGCAATCGTGGGCGAAGATTTACACAGTTGGAAAGATACTCCCGGAATTCGCGGGCTGAGCTATCGCCTGGGTCTGCTCCGCCAGCGGACTGGATTCGCCTTGCGCGGCGCCGGCGGTTACGCTGGAGTGCGCCTGCGGCGAAACGGGTCGCGCCCGGAAATTACAGCTGTGCTGGTCGGTAGAAACGATGACTACATGTCCGATTTTCGCGAGCGGCTGGTGGCGGCGCTGGAATGGAACACACGCTATTTGATCGGCGAAGTCATCTTCATCGAATGGAATCCGCCGCCCGATCGCGAATTGCTTTCGCTGGAGCTAACTCAACGGTTCCCGACTTTGCGCGCTTACGTCGTGCCGCCTGAAATTCACCAATCCATTTGTCGCAACCCAAACATTGCCCTGCTTGAATACCACGCGAAGAATGTCGGCGTGCGGCGCGCGCAATCGCCCTGGATCATGGCCACGAACGCCGATGCGGCGCTCGGCTTTGATATCGTTAATAGAATTCTGCACGAAGAACTGGCGCCGGAAGTTGCCTGGACGGCCGAGCGCGCCGACATCCCCTGGCGCGAAAATCAGCAGACGAAACTGACCGTCGCCAGCGGCCTCAGTTATCTGCGCGCGATTCCTTATCATCAGCTGGGCACCGGCGAGTTCATTTTAGCGAGCAAAGAGCTTTGGCATCGCGCCCGCGGCTATGATGAATCGATGGTGCGCCATCGCATCGGCTGCGACGTTCGCGGCACGGCGCAGATGCTGGCCCACGGCGCAACCATAAAGAAAGCCGGCACGGTCCTGCACATGGCGCATCCGACTTCGTGCACTGAAAATATTCAACCGCATCACGGCGAGCTGGCGACACCCGAGGGCGTGCCATATCACAACGACGAGAATTGGGGGTTGGGCGATCGCGACGAGATTGCTATCGAGGAACGCGTCTGGCGCATCGAGTAACTGGCTAACTTATGACAAAAGAACTTATTTTGGGTGGCGCAGGCCTGCTCGGCTCGACTTTGATTAATGAATTGCAAAAGCGAGGCCACGAAACGGTTTCTCTGGATCTGAAAACCGGCTGCGACCTCAGGTATGTCGACGAAGAGCCTTTCCGGAATTGCGATCGCGTTTGGTTTCTGGCCTGGGATACCGGCGGCGCGAAATATATCGAAGCGCGGGATAGTCAGCACGTGCAATACAAGCACAATTGTGAACTTTGTGCGCGCGTGTTTGATATGTTGTCACACACGGGCAAACCATTTCTCTTCGTGAGTTCGCAGCTGGCCGGCTTGCCGACGGCCTATGGTGTCACCAAAGCGATGGCGGCGAACTGGACCCGCCAACTGGGTGGCAAGGTCGCACGACTGTGGAACGCTTACGGTTGGGAGCAACCCGACTACCGCAGTCACGTGATCACGGATTTGGTTTTGTCGGGAATCAACGGCAGCGTGCGTTGCATGACTGACGGCTCTGAACGACGCCGCTTTCTCTACAAGTCCGATTGCGTCAACGCCCTGATGAAACTATTCGATGGCGAACAGCAGTCCGCCGAAATCGCCGCTGCCGAATGGGTGACCATCCGCGATGTCGGCGAAGAGATCGCGCGACAATTGAACGTGGAAACTGAATTCGGAGCCCTCAAAGGTTCCGAGTGCATGATTGACCCGGCGGACACACTTCCGGATTGGCAGCCTCGCGTTTCGCTGGAAGAGGGTATCGCTTACGTGATTTCAGACGCCAGAGCATATCTAAATAAGGCGGCCGCGCCGGCTTCAGCGGAATCCGCTCACACGCTCAGATGACAACCGCAGGAACCAGCAAGGCCCATACGACTGATCACCCCCGCTTCAGGCTGGGCTACCGTCCCGCGCTGGATGGCCTGCGCGGCATATCGATCCTGACCGTCATGTTTTATCACGGCAACCTGTTTTGGATGGGGCAGGGAGGGTATCTCGGCGTTGACATCTTCTTTGTGTTGAGCGGCTTCCTGATAACTTCGCTCTTGCTGGAAGAATGGGAACAGACCCGGACCATCAGCTTCAAGAACTTCTACATGCGGCGCGCGCTGCGGCTGCTGCCGGCGCTGTTCCTGGCAATTGCGGTTTGTATGCTGTTCGTCACCATCTTTCCACCGAAAGAGGGGACGGTGGCCGCCGCTAAGTCCATCCTCGTCGCTCTGTTTTACCTCTCCAACTGGATGCCTGAGGCAGTCTATCAACCCCTGTCTCATACCTGGTCCCTGGGAATTGAGGAGCAATTCTACATTTTGTGGCCGCTGGTGCTCTTCATCTTGTTACGCCTGAGGGCCAGCAATCGCTCGCTCATTCTCTTTCTGGTATTGGCCATCTCAGCGATCGCCGTCCACCGCGCGCGGCTCTGGCAAAGCACGGCCGGTCTGGAACATTACATGGTCTATTACCGGTTCGATGCGCGCACTGATTCGCTGTTGGTCGGATGTATCGCCGGCGTATTTCTTTCGCGCAATCTGATTCCGAATAAGAAGTGGGTCCATAACATCATCAAGGTAGTGGCCCTTATTTTTGTAGCGTGTATGGGCGCGTTGATGTTTGGGCTGAAATCGTCTTCGGACTTTCTGTACTACGGAGGATTCACGGCCGTGGCCGTGATGGTCGCGGTAATTATCGCGCATCTCTTCACTGCGCCCTGGCGAATTTCTTTGGTACTGCTCGAGTTCGCTCCGCTGCGCTGGTTTGGCAGGCTTTCATACGGACTTTATCTCTGGCACTGGCCTATCTATTCTCTATACCCACATGTCTTGCCGACTCAGTTTTCGATCAGGTCGACCACCCTGAGACTCTTTACGCCGTTAATCATAAAGGTCATGCTCACGATCGTAGTGGCCAGCCTCTCTTTTTATCTGGTCGAGCAACCAGCATTAAGATTAAAGAAGCGGTTTAGCTCGGTGCGCACCCGAAAAAATGCGGACGCGGCCCTGGCGGGTCCGGTGGTTGCCGCGAGAGAGCAGGCATAGATAAACGCTCGATGCGGGTCTCCGTCTCGCGCAGATAGGCCAACCGCAGGAGCTGATTGAATCTTTTTATTTTTTATTAAGGACTGAAGACCGTGGCCCTGGAACATACTCTTGCCGGAATCGCTCGCCGCGTCCCTTTTTATAAGGGCATGAGGCGAAAATACGAGATCGACCGACTGCGCCGCTTGATCGCGGCAACGGCCCCCTTGAATGTCGTTATTGGCGGCGGCCAGACTTCATATCAAGGTTGGATATTTACGGACAGAGACTTTTTGGATATCACGAATCCCGGCGAATGGGGCCGGTTATTTACGCCGAACTCGATCGATCGTCTGCTGTGCGAACACGTGCTCGAGCACTTGTCGGAAGCCGACTGTCGAATCGCCCTGACCGAAAGTTATGGTTATCTGAAGCCGGGTGGACTGATGCGGATAGCGGTACCCGACGGAAACCGTCGCGACGCTGCGTATGTTGCGGAAGCCGCCCCGCCAAACGCCGGACACCAGATCTTTTTCACTCTTGAGACCTTGACGCCGCTGGTTGAGGAAGTTGGATTTACGGTCACGCCGCTGGAATATTTCGATCGCGACGAGCAGTTCCACGCCGTGCCCTGGGACGAGCGCGAGGGTTTGATCATGCGATCCGCGCGATTCGATACGCAGAAGGAGTTCCGGCGCGGAGACCTCAATTACACGTCGTTGATTATCGACGCGGCTAAGCCGAATGGCTGACCTTCAGTCTTGAATTTTCATTAATGTGCGGGATTGCAGGAATTATTGGTAAGCGGCCGATCGGCGCTCCGGAAACAGCGGCGCTCGGCAGGATAAACGAGCGTTTGCGCCACCGTGGACCGGACGGCGAAGGTTTCTTCACCGATGCGAATGTCGCCCTGGCGATGCGCCGCCTCAGCATCATCGATCTTGCCGGAGCCTGGCAACCCCTCTACAACGAAGATCGTTCGCTCACGATTGTCGCTAACGGAGAGATCTACAACTATGTTGAGCTGCGCCGGCAACTCGAAGCGCGCGGTCATCGGCTGTCAACTGATGGCGACATCGAAACCATCCTGCATTTGTATGAAGAGCACGACCTCGATTGTGTTCAGCATCTGCGCGGGATGTTCGCGTTCGCGCTGTGGGACAGCAAACGCCGGCGCTTGCTGATCGCGCGCGACCGCATGGGCGAGAAACCGGTTTATCTTTACGAGGCCGAGGGACAGCTAATCTTCGCTTCAGAGATGAAGGCGCTGCTCGCCTCAGGTTTGGTTCCGTTCGACCTCGACCCAAACGCGGTCAATCTCTACTTTCATTATCAGTATGTTCCTGAGCCGCTGACACCCATTAAAGGCGTGCGCAAGCTCGACGCAGCGCATTTTCTGACCGTCGATGTTGATGAGTGGCGTATTGAAGACCATTGTTACTGGCGCATGGAAGACGCGCCACCGGTCGAGGGCGATCCGGCCACGCTGATTCGCGAACAACTGGAGACGGCCAGCGAGATGGTAATTCGCGCTGACGTTCCGGTGGGCGTCGCGTTGAGTGGTGGGTTGGATTCAAGCGCAATCGCGGCACTGGCCGCCAGCAAATATCCGGGCACTATGCACGCTTTCAGCGTTGGCTATCCGGGGCGGCCGCCTTACGACGAACGAGCTGACGCGAAAGCCCTCGCCGATCATCTCGAGATGCCGTTTCATGACATCGAGCTGGCCACCGGTGACATGGTCACTTTCTTTCCCGAACTCGTTTATTGGCGCGACGACCCGATCGCCGACATTTCGGGTTTCGGCTATTACGCCGTGATGAAGATCGCGCGACAACAGAATGTTCCCGTCATTTTGCAAGGGCAAGGCGGCGACGAATTATTCTGGGGTTACACCTGGGTGCAAGACGCGGCGCGTCAGTCTGCGCGCAAGTCTGCTTTACAAGGACGGGGTGCGATGTCCGCCCTGCCGCATTATTTCCAATTCCATCTGCCCAGGGCATTGTCGCGGTTAGGGGTTGGGGAGTGGGCGCACACGCTGGGCGGCCTGCGAACTGGTTGGCAGAGTTTTCAGCGAGATCGCCGCACCTCTCCCAACCAACTGGTTTTTTATGATTTGGTTTCGGATTTCAGGGCCTCTGTCCAGGAATTGCAGCGGCTATACACGCCACGCTTTCTCGACCAACTAAACGGCTCCGCGGCCGCCAGGCTGTTCACCATGAATTCGTCGTTGTCAGACATCGATATCGCGCTGACCCGTCTAATCTGCGACACCTATCTGCGCGAGAATGGGGTCACGCAGGGAGATCGCCTGGCGATGGCCTCGTCGATCGAACTGCGACTGCCGCTCCTGGATTACCGGCTCGTCGAAACCGTCATTGGTCTGCGCAAATCCCAGACCGATTCTAGTCAGCCGTCGAAAACCTGGCTCAAGGCTGCGATCAGGGATTTGCTGCCGGACTGGGTGACCCAGCGCCCCAAGCGAGGATTCAGCCCGCCCGTGACTGAATGGCATCGCGCGCTATTCGCCGCGCACGGCAAGAATCTGGCGGACGGATTTCTGCGGCAAAATGGAATTTTGAATGCCGAGAGCGCCCGCCAGCTCGCGACGGGACCATTTCCGGATGATGCGATTTCGCCGATATCCTTTAAGGCGCTTGTGCTCGAGACATGGTGCCGGCAAATGGCGAACTAATGACCGCCAATCGAAAAACCCCAATCGCTCTTTTTGTCTATAACCGGCCTGAGCATGCGCGGCTGGCGCTTGAGACTTTGTCGCGATGCGATCGGCTCGACGAATGTTCGTTGCGGATTTACTGCGATGGTCCAAAAGATAAGAACGACGCTAACGTGGCTGCGGCGCGCGCCGTCGCGCGCGAATGGGCCCAACGTCTGGGCGGCGAAGTAATTGAGCGTGAAAAAAATCTCGGGCTGGCGCGATCGATCGTCTCAGGAGTGACTGAGCTTTGCGAGAGTCATGGCCGGGTCATCGTTTTGGAAGATGACTTTGCACTCTCACCTTCATTTCTCGACTATATGTTGTCGGCTTTGGATCGTTATGCCGACGAGCCAGGCGTCTATCAAATCTCCGGCTACATGTTTCCGGTGGCGCATCCGCCGAAACCAGATGCGTTTTTTCTGCCGCTGACGACGACGTGGGGATGGGCCACGTGGGCGCGCGCCTGGCAGGTGTTCGATTGGGAAGCAGCTGGCGCTCTTGAAATGCTTCAGAACCCAAGAGCGCGCCGCAGTTTCGATCTCGACGGCAGCTATCCTTACTCAGACATGCTCGAGCGGCGGCTGCAGAACCAGAACGATTCGTGGGGGATTCTTTTCTGGTGGGCCGTTTTCAAAGCCGACGGATTGGCGTTGCATCCGCGTGAATCGCTGGTATGGGTCGGCGGGTTCGATCACTCGGGAACACACTGCGGCGATCAGGCATGGTCGATTCCGCAATTGCCGGAGCAAACGACGAAGCTGCGGTATTCACGATTCGAGCTGCCTGATTCAGTCGCGCCGGATCCCGGGGCCTTCAAACGGATCACAAAATTTCTGCGCCGGGAACAATATCCAACATCGGTGGCCGGCCGCCTTTGGCGCAAAGTTGAACAATACGCCGCGGCAGTGCGACACTAAGCAATTAATATCAGGCGCCAACAATCCAGGTAAAATCGCTCCGGTTTCGTTATTGCCCCGCAAAATGAGCACACGCATAAGATCGGTTGTAAGAAGAACGCTTGCCGGCGCGCCCGATCCTTTGAAGGATTGGTCGCGACTACTCGCCGGCCGGGTCAGCATCGGCGCCGGAACAAACGTCAGCAGCGCGAAGCTTGCGGCTCGAGAACCTGCCGGATGCTCGCTTACGATTGGAAGTGCGAGCAACATCGAGTGTGCGTTGGTCTTCGAGAAAGATGCGGCGCAAATTTGGATCGGTTCGCGCACGCATGCCGGCAGTGGGACAATTGTCGCGGCCGCTCAATCAATCGAAATCGGCGACGATGTGCTCATAGCTTTCGATGCTTTGATCACCGATCACAACTCGCATTCGCTTTCGTTTGCCGAGCGCAGCCGGGATGTTCGCGATTGGATCAGCGGCCGCAAGGACTGGTCGCGGGTTCCGACGGCCGCAGTGAAGATCGGCAATAAGGCCTGGATTGGCGCGCGCGCCATTATTCTCAAGGGTGTAACTATCGGTGAAGGCGCGGTCGTGGGCGCGGGCAGTGTCGTTACCAAAGATGTCCCGGCATGGACAATTGCCGCGGGTAATCCGGCCCGAATTATTCGGCCGTTGACTGACGAGGAACGAAGAGTCGAGTGAGTCGGATGACTTGGGAAGAAGCGGTCCGCTGGTATCGCGCGCAACCGGGCAATGAAGCCGAAGTTCGCAACAATTATTTCGATCTTCCGGTGCTTCAGGCGGCCGAGCGTTATGCCGCGAGCGAAGAATTTGCCGAAGTGCTGCGCCTGCTGGGCGCAGGCAACGGGCGGCGCATTCTCGAACCAGGCGCAGGCAACGGTATTGCCAGCTATGCTTTGGCCAGAAATGGCTGGCAGGTGACGGCGCTTGAGCCGGACAGCAGCAGTGAAGTCGGTGCGGGCGCGATTCGCCAAATCTCCGCACAGTCGGGCTTGCCCATCGAAGTCGTCCAGGAGTTTGGTGAGAAACTTCCTTTTAAAGATGAATCGTTCGATGCGATCTTCGCGCGGCAGGTGCTTCATCACGCGTCAAGCCTTGACCAGATGGTTAGCGAACTCGCCCGGGTGCTGCGCCGCCGCGGTTTGTGCCTGGCGACGCGCGAGCATGTAGCGGACAACGAAGAACAGTTGAGTGCGTTTCGTAACGAACATCCGCTGCACAAGTTCTATGGCGGAGAGAATGCATACCCGCTGGCTCGCTATCTGGATGGTCTCGCGAAAGCCGGCTTCCGAATTAAGAAGGTTTGGGGGCCGCTCGAATCGATTCTGAATTATTTTCCAGGCACCGAGTCCGAGCGCCGGCAGACTTTGCGGCAGGTCGCTGGTCACAGCTACCTTCGTTTCGGGCGCTTGCTGGCGTGGTCGGAAAATTTCCAGCAGCAGCAACTCGAGCGTTTTACGCAGCGCGACCAAACGCCCGGCCGCATTTATAGTTTCCTGGTCGAGAAACCATGAAGATTTTGATTACCGGTAGCACTGGCTTTATCGGCGCGAGTGTCGGCAATTACGCGGCTGCGGCTGGCCACGAGGTGCTAGGTGTTGGCCGAGCGACGAAGCCTGGCGATGATTGGCTCGGGTCATACGAGCAGCTCGACTTGAACACCGATCTGTTGTCGCAACTCGTCCGCGACTGGTCGCCTGACGCCGTGTTCCACGCCGCCGGTCCCGCGTCCGTAATTTCCTCATTGAACGACCCGCTGGCAGACTTCCATGATGCCGCCGTTACCTGCGCGCACTTTTTCGAAGCTGTGCGCCGCTCCGGTCACCGGCCCCTCGTGGTGATTCCGTCCAGCGCCGCCGTGTATGGCGACCCCGCGACCTTGCCGGTGAGTGAAGAGGCTGAACTGCGTCCCATATCGCCTTACGGTTTTCACAAAGTCGCGTGTGAACTCCTGGCGCGCGAAGCGGCGCAATGTTTCGATCAGGATGTTTTGATCTGCCGGTTCTTCTCGGTCTTTGGCTTGAGGCAACAACGCCTGCTGGTGTGGGAACTTTACCGGCAATTACTTTCGTCAGATGAGACTATCTCGCTCGCCGGCACAGGACACGAGTCACGAGATTTTCTGTACATCGATGATCTCGCAGCGGCCCTGCTTCAGCTAATCCAAAAGCTTTGCGCAAATCCAAAGTCGGGGCGCTGTCTAACGCTGAATGTCGCCAGCGGTGAAGAAACCTCAGTCAAGAAAATTGCCGAGTTGGTTCGCGGCCTTTTGGGTTCGACCAGAGAGATTGAATACCGGGGAACAGCGCGGCCCGGCGATCCGCTCCGGTGGCGCGCGGACATCACCCGGCTCCGTTCATTCGTGCCCGAATGGCAACCGGCAGCACTCGAAACTGCGCTCCGCCAATGCATAGGCGAGTGGCAAAAGGAGGGCGCCCGGTCTGCGCATGGCTCGTAACTCATCACTCCGCCGGATTGCGGTCGTCAATCAACCTTCCGCCGAATGGGTCGCTGCTTCCACGTACACGCGGATGATCCTGCGCTCACTCGAGGCGGTGGCTCGCCCCGCTGAAATGGAAATCTTTTTCATTTCAAATAGCGAGCACCTAAATCTGCCCCCGGGGTCAACCGCAAAATTGATTGAGCTGGCCACCCCCGCAAATCTGCCGGCAGAGAGTTTAGTGCGCAAGACTTTGAGGTTGGGAGAGAAATCGGCGGCGTTACCGGGCGAGGCGCGGCTGCGTCGCACCTTCGGGCTGAATGACAACTCGAATCCATTTGCCGCCGCCACTCTGCATAATATCGATGTGCTGCTGCCCTTGCTCGACGTGCCCCCCTGGCCAATCGGGGCGAAGACCATCGGCTGGATACCTGATTTTCAGCACCTGTTTTTTGCGGAGCTTTTCAACCAGTCCGATCTGGATCGAAGGAATGAGACCGTCTCGCGACTGGCGGACAGAGCGACTCTGATCATGCTGTCAAGTAACGCCGCGCGAGACGATTTCGCGACCGTCGCGCCGGCGGCGGTCGACAAAGTGCGCGTGATTCCTTTCCCTTCACTGTTCGCGTTTGAATCTTTCGCCGGGGATGCGGCAGAGTCTCGACGGCGATTTAACTTGCCGGAAAAGTTTGCGCTCGTCTCTAATCAGTTTTGGGCGCACAAGAATCACGCAGTTGTGGTGGCAGCTCTGGCACATCTGAAGAAGCGAGGTGTTCGGGTGCCGGTCGTGATGACGGGGCAGCCATCCGATTGGCGCGATCCGGCCAATAAGAACTTTTCGTCGTTGCTGCAGGCTATCGCTGCTGCCGGATTGAACGACCAGATCACGATACTCGGGCAAGTGCCGTACGGTGATCTCGTCAACCTGATGAAGACCGCCGCGGTAATCCTCCAACCATCGCGATTTGAGGGTTGGAGCACAGTAGTGCAGGATGCCAAGGCACTAGGCCGGCCGGTGATCTGCTCAGACATTGCCGTGCACCGTGAACAGGCGCCGGCGGCGCTGGCGTTCTTCCCGTGCGATGCTCCTGAGGTGCTCGCTGAAGTGCTCGCGGCTCACTGGCCAAACCTGATCGCCGGCCCGGATCCGAATGCTGAGGCGCAGTCTCTCCAAAATGAAAGGTCGTTTGCCCAACGCCATGGCGAGATGCTATTAGCGGTCTGTCAGGAAGCAATGAATATCAATGCGTAGCTGGAATTCTTATTCGAGGTATCGATGAAACAGATAGTAAAAGAAGCTATTAAGAAATCGTTCGGCGCAGCCGGTTTAGAATTGCGGCGCAAGTCCGAACCCGTTAACCAGTTTGAGATGGAGCCGGGTAGCCTGCTCGTGCCAAAGATTTGGCGCCAGCCCTTTTTTCAGGAACTCGTGGCGTCACAGTTGGATGCGCCGGGGCGAGAAGTAATTCTTCTCGGCGACGACGAACAAATCAATTATCTGCGCGCGGCTTTTGAAAAGCGGAACTCAAAGAGCCACGGCGTGCGCTGGGATTGGCAGGCGGACGTGGACTTAAGCAACTTTCCGTCAGACTCACCTATTGTCGTTTGCCGGCTGCCGCAAACCGAAGAGCACTGGCGCATCATGAAGCGCCTGCGCGAGCGTTTCGGCAACCGCGTGATTGGCATTCAGGAATTGGTGCTGCCGTTAACGACCATCATGGAAGGCCTGTCGTCGCTGACTTATTCGGTAAACACAATGGAAGAGTTGACGAGTTACTACACGGGCCAGGCTTTCTTTGGCCCGCTGCAGGAACTGAACGCGGCTTTCCCGCTTAGCGGCAAGCGGATCATCGAGTTTGGTCCGATGGAAGGATCACAGACGGCCGGGCTCGTGAAGCTGGGAGCGGAAAGCGTCACCTGCATCGAAGCGCGCGCGGTCAGCTTTATCAAGACTATGATCGCGCAATACTGTCTCGGCTGGCGCAACGTGCGCCTGCTCATGGACGACTTTCACAACGCGGATCGGAACAAGTATGGCGAGTTCGATCTGGCCTTTGCGCACGGGGTCTACTATCACAGCCTGGCGCCGTTTCTGTTTTTCGAGAATCTGATGTCATTGTCCCGCAACATCTTCATCGGTGGGTATACGCTGCTGAATCATGCGGGCAGCAACGACACGCTGAGCTATGACGGCCAAACGTATCGCGTGAAAAAGATCACAATTGGAAACACTTTCAATAACGCGGCGAACGAATACGCCTACCATTTGGATCGAGATGATTTGATCAGCTTTTTTGCCGATCGGAATTACGACGTCACGGTTATTAGCGATGAGAGCCCCAACGATCCCTGGGGCGATTGGTTCCTGCGCTTCATCGCGCGCAAGCGGGATTAGGATCGGCGGTTGTCGGAAGGCGACCTGAGGGCATGGGCGAACACGATAAAGAATTGCGCGAGCGAGCGCAGACATACCTTCGCGAGAGCGCCGAACTGAAGCGCGAGGTGGCGGACAAATGTGCCGACGCGATCATGGCTGCGGCGAAGAGAATCGCCGAAGCATTTCGGGCCGGCCATAAAATCATGCTTTGCGGCAATGGCGGGAGCGCCGCCGATTGCCAGCACATGGCCGCAGAGTTCGTCGGCGTGCTGCGAAAAGATTTCAAGCGGGCGGGTTTGCCGGCGATTGCGTTGACGACCGACACTTCCTTCCTTACCGCCTACACAAACGACTTTGGTTTCGAAGATGTTTTCGCGCATCAGGTCACGGCGCTGGGAAAAGCGGGAGATGTCCTGGTCGCGATTAGCACCAGCGGCAATTCGCCCAACGTGGTGCGCGCGGTCGAAGTGGCGCGCGCTAACGGAATTCGCACTATCTCGCTGGCGGGCAACGGCGGAACTCTTCTGACTCTGGCAGAGGTGGCCATCTCGGTTCCCAGTTCCGACACTCAACACATTCAGGAAGCGCACCTGGCGATTGAACATATCGTTTGCGAATTGGTAGAACAAATCTTATTTAAGTAATTGAAGGACGATACTTGTGGCGGAAACTCTGGGCACGTTGTGCGACAAACTTACGACCGTAAAGCTGAAGCTCTGGCATACCGAAGATCCTGAGCGGCGGCAAAGTCTGACCGAGCAGGAAAGCCAACTTCATCAGGAAATCAACGAACTGGTCGGCGCGGCCATCGCCGGCGACATCCCGCCCGAGCGGCTCACTTTTGCGGCCAACAAGGTATACAAGAAAGACGGCAATGAAGTCCCGGATTTCAGCGGCACGCTCGGCGAAATATTTTCGCAACTGGCGGAGACAGTCTGCCGCCTGTGGCATGTTCAGGAAAACGTTTACGATTTTGAAAAGATTCCCGTGGAAGAGAAAGACGGTGTCATCAAGCAACTGGCCATTGTGAATCTCGAGCGCAACCACGCCATCGACAAACTCGATCAGGAGTTTCGCAGAGTCGTTGAAGAGTTGCGCGCAAAGAAGTAAGAACTAGTCAGTGGCGGTAGAGGCCTAACTCAACTTTGCGATGCTTTGCGCCTTGGCGTGAGATCAGTCCTCAACGACGGTTCTAATCATGAGTCGCAAAGTAGGGCACTATGCAGTATTCCTCTATTTTGAAATCCTCTGCGCCACCTCTGCGTTTCTCTGTGTCTCTGCGGTGAATATTTCGAAAGCATTGTTCACCACAGAGACGCCGAGAACGCAGAGACTGCGCAGAGAAAAGCTGAAATTGGTCACCACCCACTATGCTGCGCCGGGCACAGCATAGCAACCGGAGCTGAATCGCTCACATGCACTATCACCTGATCGGAATCTGCGGAACGGCAATGGCTTCGCTCGCGGGCATGTTGCAAGCGCGCGGACATCGCGTCACGGGATCGGACGAGAACGTTTACCCGCCGATGTCCACGATGCTCGAGTCGCTCAGCATTCAACTCATGAAGGGTTACCAGGCAGAACACATCACCGGAGCTGCGGGCATCCTGCCCGCGAACCGCCGGCAGGATGCCGGCGCTCCTGATTGCGTCGTGGTCGGAAATGCGATTCCGCGCGGCAATCCCGAAGTCGAAGCAACTTTGAACCGGCGGCTGCTTTATCGTTCCCTCCCTGAAGTTTTGAAAACTGAGTTCATTCGCGACCGCCGATCGCTGGTGATCGCCGGCACGCACGGCAAGACCACGACGACCAGCCTGGCCGCCTGGGTAATCGATCAGGCCGGATTGAATCCTTCTTTTCTGGTCGGCGGTGTGGTGCAGAATTTTGGCGTGAGCTTTCGCGTCACAGATAGCGATTACTTCATCATTGAAGGCGACGAGTACGACACGGCCTATTTCGACAAGGGACCGAAGTTCATGCACTACCTGCCGGAAGTCGCGGTGGTCAACAACATTGAATTCGATCATGCGGACATCTATCCGAACCTCGACGCGGTGAAGCTGGCGTTTCGGCGGCTGATGAATCTTGTGCCCGGCAACGGAAAGTTGATTGTTGGTTGGGACAGTCCGCCGGTGCGCGAAGTTGTCGCATCGTTTGGAGGAAAGCTCTTCACGCAACTGGAAACCTTCGGCACTTGCGACGATGCGGCGTGGCAGGCGCGCGATATTCAATTCGCTGACGGGATGACGCGGTTCACGGTCTGGCGCGAAGGAGCGAAGTGGGCGGACTTCTCGACGCCACTAATCGGCGACTTCAATGTTCGCAACTGTCTTTCAGTCATCGTGGCCGCCGATGCCTGGGGTATCGATCAGAAAGCTATTGCCGCGGCGATGGCGACGTTCAAGAGTGTGCGCCGCCGCCTTGAAGTACGCGGTGAAGTAAACGGCGTGACCGTCATCGACGATTTCGCTCATCATCCGACCGCGGTGCGCGAAACGCTGGCAGCTTTAAGGACAAAATACCCGGACTCACGACTGGTCGCAGTCTTTGAGCCGCGCTCGCGCACTTCCTGTCATGCAACTTTTCAGCAAACCTACGTTGACGCCTTCGCGCCCGCCGATTATGTCATCGTCTCGCGCGTGTACGACGCTCAGCGGGCGGCTGAGATGGGCGGCGTCCTCGACATCGAACAACTAATCGAAAACATTGCGGCGCAAGACAAAGCAGCCCAGGCGATTACGGATGTCGATGAGATTGTCGAAAAGCTTCGGAGCGACCTTCGCGCCGGCGATGTGGTCGCCATCATGTCAAACGGCGGCTTCGGCGGAATTCACGAAAAGCTGCTGGCCGCGCTGGCCCAACGGTCTTAGGCTAAAAACAGCCACAGATTTACACGGATTGCACAGATAAGGAAAACATCATCTTATCTGTGTTTATCTGTGGCCTACTTAATTCGCTCCGATAATCCGCCAGTTGTTATCCAAGTCCTGACTGCGCCGGTCCAACGGTCCTAGAGTAAAACAGCCACAGATTCACACGGATGTACACAGATAGGCGGACGAAGTATCGGCTGAGTCTCTATCTGTGAAAATCCGTGTTTATCTGTGGCTGATTCTATTGTGCCCCGACGATCCGCCAGTTGTTGTCGGTCTGCGTCGGAACCGTCTTGTTCTTCTCAACCCAGTCAATAATCAGCTCGCGCACTTCTTCGCTCGACCGATAAATCACGGGCGCGTCTTTGTACATGGTGAACCCGCCGCCGCCGTTCACGCGATAGTTGTTCGTCACGACGCGGAGTTTTTGCGTGGGCGACAACGGTTGGCCTTTGAATTTCAGATTCTGAATCCGCTGCCCAAACGGCTTGGTGAGATCGATGTCATAGGTCACGCCCTGGGCCATGTCGAAGTTGTAGCCGGGGATGCGATTGTCCACCAGATCGTTGAGACTCTTGCCTGACTGATACTCCTTGAAATACCTTGCCGAGTGTTCAAGCGCATCCTTCAATTGCTGTCCGGTCAACTCTAGAGTCACCAGAGTGTTTTCGTATTCGTAAAGCCCGGCGATCTCACGCACGGTCACTGAGCCCTTCGGAATGCGTGCTGAAGGATTAAAGCAAGCGGCCATCGAAACATCAGCCTTGCCGGCTTCGAGCTGCACGCGCTGAATCAAATCAATGATCGCAGAATCGTGAAAGCGGCAACCCTGTGAGGTTAGTTCTTCAGAAGATTCACCAATCGCGCGCCCTAACCAGGCTTGCGTTTCTTTGTCATAGGGTTCACCAAGTTTAGCGACCTCAGGATCGATTTCGGTCTTCTCAGTCACGGGGATGGTCCGCGCGGACTTCATGACCATCTGCCAGCGCCCGCTATCATTTTTTTCCAGATAGAGATCGACACGCGCGACGTGACTGGCCCAACGATTGGCTTGGGTCAACAGCACGCCGTTGAGTAACAACGCCGAAACATTTTGGTGCGTGTGTCCCATCAATATCACATCCACGCCCGGCACCTGGCGCGCAATCGTCAGCGCCGCGTTTTCATTCGCGACTTGTGACGGGCTGGGTGTTCCGGTGCGCAGGTCTTCTTCGATGCCCATGTGCATCGCAATCACCACGACATCCGCTTTCTCTTTTTCACGCAGGATGGGCACCCACTTCTTCGCTTCACTTACAGTCTCGTTGAACTCAAGGCCCTAGTAATTCGGCACGTTCTCCCAATTCGGAATGCCCGGCGTCGTCAATCCCAGCACCCCAATGCGAACGCCTTGAACTTCCTTCACAATGTAAGGTTTGTAATGCGTCGTTGATGTTCCTTTGTCGTAAGTGTTCGCTGATAGAAAAGGAAACTGGGCTTCGCTGCGCGCTTTGTTCAGCACCGGCAAACCAAAGTTGTATTCATGATTGCCGACCGTCATCGAGTCGTAATGCAGGGCAGTCATCGCCAGCATCATTGGATCGGGCGGCGTGTTGTTCCGCTTGTTGTGAAAGTATTCGAGCGGCGTGCCCTGAATCGTGTCGCCGGAATCAACCAGCAAAAGATCCGGATCGTTCTTGCGCGCTTCTTTCACGAGCGTTGCCACCTTCGCAATGCCGACGTTGTCGTACTTGTTCGTGTAGTAATCGATCGGGAAACACTCGCCCGTGCATGTCGGTGGTGCTGAGAATGACAACGTGGGCGCGCGGCGGGGCGGATTGAAGGGCGCCGCGGGTCGAGACGACTCCCAAAATGGCGACCACGATAGTTGCCGAAATGAATTGTGTTTTTGCTTTCATATGCTTCATCACGAATTTAACAGGCGGGGGTAAACCGCCCTTCCTTACCTGAGAGATCTTTTTAAGGGCTTTGGTTGTTCCAGAATGACCTCCGGCAGCAACACTAAAATCAGCATATTCTCAAGGTCAGGAAGGGCGGCTTGCTCCCGCTGATTCTTGAAATGCATTTCACGGGCGGGCATCGCCGCACGGCTGGACCGCTTCACCTGGAGAGACCGGCGCGGCGTAAACTTCGGCCGCCGTGTGCCCTTTGATGCAGCCGGCATAAACCAAGGTAAAGCGCGCTTTCACGTCTTTCATCTCCTGCTCATTCTCGAAATACGTGCGTCCCTTTTGCAGAATCACGTACGTGGGCACATCCGTTGAGGGCGAGTATTTTGGATCTGTCAAGCACATGCGACTGCAAATCTGTGCGCCCAAACTTTTCCGTGTAATAGCGCACCACACCGGGAACTTCGCTGGCGATGACGGCATTGGACGGCGCCTGCTGACAGACAAACTGAATCGCCTGATTCACGCCATCATCGTAAAACTCATCGTGCGGAAAAAAGTACGCCGTGTACCGCTCTCCGAGCCGGTTGCTGTAAAGCGCGTAATGCGGGGCCGCCGCATACGCTGTGGCTGCCGGAACCAGCACCAGCAGAATCGCGAGCAGCGCCGTCGCAGCGCTCTGGGCGGCTGGCGCCGAGATCGATCTTCCAAGTAACTTCCGCAACCAATTGGTCAAGACCACCGCGCCCACCGCTGCGCCCATATAAACGAAGGGCATCAACGAGAGCGCGTACCGCAACCACTTAGCTCCCGTCAGCGAGTACGGGACAATCCACAACACAAACATGAAAAGCACAAAACGCGGTCCCGGCTTCAGTCGCTGTCTCACACTCACAACCAGGCCAACCAAAAACGCGCCCAGCACCGCGAGCGGAATCTTGATCGCCATGAACAATACGTAGAAATAAACCGGCAAGCCCCAGAACGGCGAGTTCGACATGCGATTGTGGAATATCGTATTGCCCATTATGTAGCCAGTGTGCGGAACTAACTTTTCGGCCGAGTACGCATTCAAATGTGTCCAGACGCTGGGTAGCAGGAAGCCCGGATTGGCGATCAGAAAGGTGATCCCGATCAGGAGGTAGAAAAAGAGCGGCGTCTTAAATCTCGGCTCTGCCGGATCGCGCTCGCGCATCTGCGTCTTGTGATGATAAAGCATGTTCAGGCCAAAGTAGTGAGGGAAATACTTCGACGCCAACATCAAGCCGAAGCTAATCGCGCTCAGGTTCAAGAATCTCCTGACGGTCTTTGGCTGCCGCGTATCAACTTGCTTGGCGCGGATGAAAAAGTAGAACGCCAACAGCAGGAAGAAGACCATCAGCGTGTCTTCCTTCCCGATCCGATTGTAGGTGATGGCATTGACGCCGAAAGACCAGAGCGCCGCCGCCCAGATGGCCGTGCGCCGATCGAAAAGAGCCGCCGTCAAAAGAAATAACGGAATTGCGGTGAGGGCGCCGAAGACTACGTTTGGAAATCGCAGCGCCGCCTCTTCACTGAAACTGCTGCCCATCACCGAGTTCAAGGCGCGCGCCGTCCGCAGCGTGAGATCCATCATCACCTTCATCAACATCGGATGCTCGGCGTTCACGGAAAAATCACCGCGGTCATAGGCCTGCACCGCTTCCAATTTGTTTATCTCATCTTCGGCAAAACCAATGCTGCCTAAACCTTTAACGCGCAAACCGAATCCGCCCAGGATGACTAGTGCCAGGGTTAGGACCACGGACTTGCGCCAGTTGATGGCGCTGGGTTCGCGCTTACTGAGAGGGAGGCCCGGGGGAGTGACGAGCGGTGCGGCTGTGGGACTCAAACGAGACGACAAGTGGTCTTTCCCCCTGATTTCTAGCTTGAGACTTTGGTCGGCAGGCTGCTGACTTGCGGCGCGGTCACCTGTTCGGCGATTGCCGTTTCCGCATCCTGTGCGATCGCCCGCAGTGAAAATCCACGATGTACCAGTAAGGCAACGCCGATCGCTGCCCAAAAGACATCGCGGGCCTTGCGCACAATTGCCAGCGTCACGCCCACTGCCTCTGTGAATTGCAAAATTTTCGAAACCTTGCCGGTGCCCGCTTCATCGACACCCATTCTCAACGGAATAAATTTGAAGGCCATGGTAATGACGCGATTGACCGACTCGAGAATGAAAGCTGTGAAAAGCGTAGGCGGCTGTTGCGGGCTGATGAAACTCAAAGTGACATAAATTTCGATTACCCCGGCAAAATGAAAGCAGGCTTCGAGAAGCAGGATCGGGAAAAAGCGGGCGCCGTTTCGTTGATAGAAACCATAGACGCGATCCTCCAGCGTATGCGATTTTTCGACCCACTTGGCATTGAGGCCGCGCCGGTGCAGAAAAGACGTCGCGCCGCTGATGAATCGCAATTGCCGGCGAATCGCCAGTGCGCCGAGCACCACTACGATGCCGATCACGACCAGCGTGATCAGGCCGGCCAGCCGCAATCCCTTTGGCAAACTGAAACTTAACAACAGCGCCAGCATTCCTGAAAACACGAATACGATCACGGACAGGCTGTAGAAGATGTTTTCAATAACGATGGCCGAGAATCCGGCCATCAAGGGGACCCGATCGCGAATCAGCGCCGGTTTGGCCGGCTCAGAAATCACAAAACTGGCGAACGGGAGAATGTTGCCAATCGCGTCCCCCATCAGCCGCGCGCGAAACGCATCCCAGAACCGCAGCCGGTACGGAGCTTCGATGCACAACGTCCAGGCGATCGACCGAACGATGTGGCGCACCGAGGAGATCGCGATGATGAGGACGAATCCGACTCCTAATCTGCGAATGCCGTCCGCGATCTGACCGACGCCGGCTTTTCTGACGAAGTAGGCAAACAAAAGAACACCCGCCAGGGCAAAGATTATTCCCAGCGGCGTGAAGCCTTTTCGCTTGGTGTCGGCTGCGGTATTAGCCATCCTTGAATGAATAAATCCAAAATAAGGTATTGCGGGCGCTATGTCCAAACAGCAATGTTCATGCCCCGCAGTATATGATGAAAACGTGACCAGATGAGCCCGGGAGCGCACCCAACGCCGGAGGTTTGCCTCAAAAGTCAGGCAGAGCGGTTGAGAGAAATTTAAGCGACCGCGGAATCTGTCTTGAGTGCCGTTAGGCACGGAATATTTATAGATGCGAAAAAATCTCTACTGTTTTAGCCCATTTATGGGCGACAGAATATGACGCTCCTTCGGAGCTCCGGCTTCAATAAGCAGCATTGTTCTATAAACATGTCGCCGCTACGCGGCGGGGATCGTTGGCATAGCCGAGTTTTTGCGGCAAAGCCCAACGCCGGATAAACGCGACAGTTGAACGGTAGCGCGCAAACTTTGCCCGCGGGGCGCTGCCGGACAAGGTGGTAGTGTCCTAAATTGAAATCTCTGCGCAACCCCTGCGCGCTCGGCGTCTCGGCGGTGAGCATTTCTTGGTCAATTCACCGCAGAGCCACAGAGATCGCCGAGGCTGACGCAGAGAAACTGAAATTAGGACACGACCCGATAGGGTCTCGGTCCCTCCCGCGTTTTTGCGTTTTCAACTCCGCGTTGATTATGATATCGATTCAAGATCGTCGAATAATCCATCCTGCAGTCTGAAAAATTTATGAGCACGACTGAACTTGCAATTGAAGAACCCCTGGCGCGTCCGTTAACGGCGCTTTCTGAAGACGAACAAATGTTTCGCGACAGTGTGCGCGAATTCGCCGAAGGCGAGATTCGCAAGCGGGTCGAAGAAATGGACGAACAGGCCCATCTGGACCCCGCGCTGCTGAAGCAATGCTTCGAGCTGGGATTGATGGGCATCGAAACACCGGAAGAATTTGGCGGCGCCGGCGGATCGTTCTTTCAGGCGATCCTTGCCGTCGAAGAATTGTCGCGCGTTGATGCGTCGGTCGGTGTGCTGGTCGATGTCCAGAATACGCTGGTCAACAATGCGCTGATCCGCTGGGGGAATCCGGACCAGAAAAAGAAATATTTACCACAGCTGGCCGCGAACAAGGTTGGCGCCTACGCGCTCAGCGAAGCAAGTTCCGGTTCGGACGCTTTCGCGATGCAAACGCGGGCCGTCGATAACGGCGACCACTTTGTCGTGAATGGGCGCAAGCTTTGGATTACCAACGGCAAAGAAGCCGAGATCTTCGTTTTGTTCGCCAATGCTAATCCGGAAGCCGGCTATCGCGGGATCACGGCTTTCATCATCGACAAGGCCACCGAAGGATTCTCGGTCGGTAAGAAGGAAAACAAACTCGGCATTCGCGCGTCTTCTACGACTGAGCTGATTTTGGAAGACTGCAAGGTGCCGAAGGAAAACGTACTGGGCGAAATCGGAAAAGGCTACAAGGTGTCGATCGAAACGCTAAACGAAGGACGCATCGGCATTGGCGCGCAGATGATTGGCCTGGCGCGTGGCGCGCTCGAAGCTTCCCTCAATTACACGAAAGAGCGGCAGCAATTCGGCAAGAGCATCAGCGATTTCCAGGGTGTGCAATTTCAACTGGCTGAGATGGCCACTGAGTTGGAAGCCGCGCGGCTAATGGTTTACAACGCGGCGCGTATGAAAGATGCCGGCCAGACCTTCGTGAAGGAAGCTGCCATGGCCAAACTGTTTTCGTCGCGCGCGGCCGAACAGATTACTTCAAAAGCGATCGAGCTTTATGGCGGTTATGGCTACGTCAAAGATTATCCGGTCGAGAAGTATTGGCGGGATTCAAAGATTGGCGCGATCTACGAAGGTACTTCGAACATGCAGTTGCAGACGATCGCGAAGCTGATCATTAAGAATTGATTCATTGGTTCATTGGTTCATTGACTCATTGTTACATTGATTCATTGAGCCATTGATTCGTGGTCCACATATCAATGAAATCAAAGGTCAATGAATCAATGGGTCAATGAATCAATGGGTCAATGAACCAATGAGTCAATCGCGCATAGAGGTCTTCGAACAAATGCTCGCCGCTGATCCGGCGAACACGGCAGTGCTGTTTGGCTTATCCAAGGAATACGAGAAAGCCGGCCACGACGCAAAGCTGGTCGAGACGCTGGAACGCTATCTCGTGTCAGCCGATGACGAGGGGAACGCTTACGGCATGCTGGCCCGCGCCTATGAGCGGCAGGATCAATCCGAACAGGCGCTCGATGCGTATCGGCGCGGCATGGCGGCAGCCACGGCGCACGGCCACCCCGGCATGGCCGAAGAATATCGACAGATAATTGGAGAGTGAGGGTGGCACAGACTTCAGTCTGTGATCCCCTGGTCACAGATGGCTTTGCCTCAAAAGTCAGGCAGAGAGAAGCTGAACGTTGAGAGGGATTGAAGCGACCACGAATCTGTCTTGAGTGCCGTTAGGCACGGAATATTTATAGATGCGAAGAATTCTCTATTGTTTTAGCCCATTCATGGGCGACAGAATATGCCGCTCCTCCGGAGCTGGGATTCGATAAGCAGCGTTGTTCTATAAATATGTCGCCACTACGCGGCTAGTATCGTTGGCGTAGCCGAGGATTTGAGGCAAAGCCGTCACGGACTGAAGTCTGTGCCACTGAAATCATTCATGAGCGATACGAAAGTTCTACGTCTAGTAAAGAAGAGCGAAGGCGAACTTCCGGAAGGAGCCTTCACCGCGAAGGCGGTGGCCAAGGCCGAACCGATGCCGGCTCCGGCGCCCGCCCCAATACTCAAGGCTGCGCCGGCCATTAAACCTCTGCGCCGTCGCGGCAAAACAAAGCCGCAGGAACAACCCCGGCTCAGCCGCGAAGAAATGCTGAAGATCTTCCGGACAATGTACACGTCGCGGCGCCTGGACGATAAGGAGATCCAGCTTAAGGGTCAGAACCGGATCTTTTTTCAAATTAGCGGCGCCGGCCATGAGGCTATTCTGACCGCGGCGGGCATGTGTTTGCGGCCCGGCTATGATTGGTTCTATCCCTACTATCGCGACCGCGCGTTGTGTCTCCAGCTCGGCATGACACCGCTGGAAATGCTGCTGGAAGGTGTGGGCGCCGAAGCCGATCCGAATTCTCACGGCCGGCAGATGCCTTCGCACTGGGGTCATAAAAAACTCAATATCGTTTCCCAGTCGTCGCCGACGGGCACACAATGCCTGCAAGCCGTCGGTTGTGCCGAAGCGACGTATCGGATCAAGCTGATTAATGACCTGAAGCGACGGATTAAGAATTTTCACAATGATGAGGTCGTTTACGTGTCGCTGGGTGACGGCACAACCAGCGAAGGTGAGTTTTGGGAGGCGCTCAACACCGCGTGCAACCTGCGCCTGCCGGTAGTCTTCCTGGTTGAAGATAACGGCTATGCGATCAGTGTTCCGGTCGAAGTGCAAACTGCGGGCGGCGACATCTCGAAACTGGTCTCGGGATTTCCCAACCTTTACCGGCAGCGTTGCGATGGAACGGATCCGATCGAATCGCTGGCCGTTATGAGGCGCGCCGTCGACAACTGTCGCAAGAATCGCGGCCCTTCATTTGTCCATGCCAAAGTGATTCGGCCTTACTCGCATTCCTTGTCTGACGACGAAAAATTGTATCGCGCCGAAGTCGAACGCGTCGCCGATGCTGAACGCGATCCCATCAAGCGGTTCGGCACTTTGATTGTTGCTGAAGGCGCTGCCAGCGCCGATGAGTTGCAGCACATCAAGGATGAAATCGATCGCGAGATCAACGAAGCTGCCGACCAGGCGTTGGCCAGTCCGCAGCCGGCGCCAGAGACCGCCAAAGACTTCGTCTACTCACCTACGATCGATCCGACCTCAAAAGAATTCGATACTGAGGATCAGGTAGAGCTGACCGGCAATCCCGGCACCATGGTCGATCTGATCAATCGTTGCCTGCACACAGAGATGAGACGCGATCCGCGCATCGTCGTCTTCGGTGAAGACGTGGCTGACTGCTCGCGCGAAAAAGCGATCAACGAAGTAAAGGGTAAGGGCGGCGTCTTCAAAGTTACCGCGAATCTGCAAAGAGAGTTCGGCAGCGCGCGTGCTTACAACTCGCCACTGGCGGAAGCCAACATCGTCGGCCGGGCCATTGGCCTGGCGACCCGTGGCCTTAAGCCGGTCGTGGAAATTCAGTTCTTCGATTACATTTGGCCGGCCTTTCACCAGATTCGGAACGAGCTGGCCTTAATGCGCTGGCGTTCGGGGAATGATTTCTCTTCCCCGGTCGTGATGCGAGTGCCTGTCGGCGGGTATTTGAAAGGCGGCGCAATCTACCACTCGCAATCTGGCGTGTCTCTGTTCACGCAAATTCCGGGACTGCGGGTCGTCTATCCTTCAAACGCGCTGGATGCGAACGGGCTGCTGCGCACGTCAATTCGCTGCGACGATCCGGTGCTCTTCCTCGAACACAAACATCTCTATCGCCAGGCATACAACAAATCTCCGTACCCGCCGGACGACTTCATGATTCCGTTCGGCAAGGCGAAGAAGGTGCGCGAAGGAAGCGACATTTCCATCATCACCTACGGCGCGCTGGTGCAGCGGTCAGTCGTCGCGGCCAAGGAAGCTGAGAAACAAGGCATCAGCGTTGAGATAATCGACCTGCGCACTTTGAATCCTTACGACTGGAACGCGATTGCCGAATCGGTGCGGAAGACCTCGCGCGTTATCGTCGCTCACGAAGACTCGCAATCGTGGGGCTACGGCGCTGAGATCGCGGCGCGCATTTCGAACGAGCTTTTCGAATACCTCGACGCGCCCGTGCAGAGGGTGGCGGCGCTCGACACGTTCGTCGCTTACGCGCCGCAGCTTGAAGACGTCATCCTCCCCCAGAGCGCGGACGTGTTGAAGGCGATTACCCAACTACGCGCGTATTAGGTCAGTTCACAATAAACATGCCCGACCCTATCTCCCTCATAGCACTCGGTGCTGCTGTCGGTGGCGCGGCAGGTAGATTTACCGAGAAGGCGTGGGACAGCAGTGAACGCTGGTTGAGGGAGAGGTTCGGCTCGCATCGAGCAGCTGCTCAAAAAATGGCGCGGGAAAACGCTGCTGATTTCGTCCGAGAACTCGCTCAGAGGGTCAAGAAGCTTGAGAAAGAACACGGAATCAAGCGCCAAGAGCTTGACGAGGTGGCCAGTCATCCGCAATTCTCCGCTCTCCTTCAGAGGTGCGTTCTAAACGCAGCTGAGACTAATGAGCAAACCAAACACAAACTGCTCGCTGGCTTAGTCGCGAACCGAATGCAATCACCAGCCGAAACAACGCTTGCGCTCGCTTCCGAGCTTGCTTCGGATGCTATTGTACGCTCGACGCATCGACAGCTTAGACTGATGGCCCTGCAAGCTTTCATAGAGGGCGTAACAGCGAAACGACAATTGAAGTTCAGCGCATTCAAGTTGTCGCTGGCAGCTAATCTAGAGCCGTTTGAAGATTTTGAATTTCACGAGATCGACGCCCGACACCTAGTGGCAATCGCGTGCGCCACCTTCGATCCAACATCGCAGAGAATGTTGGCTTTAATGTTGGCGATAAACGCTCGGCAAGCAAAGATGATTAGGAAAATAGAGGAGATTCTCGCGGATACGAATGTGCAAACCCAATGGGATTATGGACTCGCTGGTGTTGAATTAACCTCGGTTGGACTCATTGTCGGCGCGCTGGTATATGATCAGTTGACCGGTCGCGACCTTGGTCCTCCTAAATGGGATTGATACCTTCACCCCGCCAGGGGTGAAATGTTTATAGCACCGGCGCTTCCCACACACTCTTCAACGCTCCTTTAGGAGCGAAATGTGACGAACGATTCCGATGAATATCTCCGCTCATCTCGCTCGGAAAGGAGCGAGCCAGTGGTTTGGTCAGTGGGGTGCTATAAACATTTCGCTCCTAGCGGAGCGAAGCCGTCCATACTCGAACCATTGTCGGATTGCATGATCCGGCGAATGCGACCGCGCTTCTTCCCAGCGCCCGCCGCTTTCCGCAAATGGCTTGCCGCCAATCACGCTAAGACAAAGGAACTCTGGGTTGGCTTTTATCGGAAAGGCTCAGGCAACCCGAGCATTACCTGGGTCGGTGTGATCGAGTTCATCAAGTAACCGTTACAGAATCCAAAATTCTGATTCATTGAAGGGCCGCCGCGAGCGGCCCTGTTTTTTTCGCAGTTCAGGAGCCCACCTTCACGGAACATCTCCACAAAAGTGTCGTATATTCTCGCGGAAGAACAGGAAGGCGGAGGACGAAAAGTTCCCGATACGGATACGATGAAAGAAACAAGCGATATTTTCAGGTTAGTTGGGATTGTCCTGCTGGTAATTTTTGTGCTGGCGGTTGGAATTCCCCTCGTGTTGGCGGCCGCCGGTGTCGCCCTCGGCATTATTGGCATCCTCGTCGGCCTGGCGATCGCGCTAATCAAGATCGCAATCGTCGTGGCAATCATTTATCTAATTATCGTGGGAATCCGCGCGGTGTTGCGGTAGGCTCTGCTAACTCCCTTATCCTCACCCTGCCGACGCAATTACCAAAGTCAAAATTTCAAGCTTGACGATCGCCGGAAATCACGCGATGATCCTGCGACCGACAGGCCTCAATGACTACCGAACAAAGGTTGGATCGACTGGAACGGATCGCGAAGTTGTTGGTTCGCGCTGCTGACAATGCAGCGCGCAAGTCGCGAAAGGAACTTCAGGAACTAAAAAAGAGAATGAAAGAAAGAGAACAGAACCGCTAAACATTGAATCGGAAATTCACCACATCGCCTTCCTGCATGATGTAGTCTTTTCCTTCCAGTCTCAGCAAACCCTGCTCGCGCGCCGTCGCGTATGAACCGGCTCGGATCAAATCGTCATAACTAACAATCTCAGCTCGAATGAATCCGCGCGCGATGTCCGAGTGAATCGCTCCGGCCGCGTCCTGCGCGCGTGAGCCCTGAGGGATGGTCCACGCACGAGCTTCTTTCTCGCCGCCGGTGAGAAACGACATCAACCCCAGAACGCGATAGGCACTCTTGATGAGCTGATCGACGCCACTGCTGCCGACGCCCAGCGACTCGAGATATTCACGCCGCTCGGCCGGCGAGAGATCAACCAGGTCCGCTTCCAGTTGGGCGCAGATCACGACGCACTCAGAGCCCTCGGCGGCGGCAATTTCGCGCATGGTCCGAACGTGATCATTGGCGTCAGCATCGCTCAGCGTGGCTTCGTTTACGTTCGCCGCATAGATCGTCGGTTTCATCGTCAGCAAAAAATAGTTGCGCGCTATTGTCTGCTCTTCTTCTGTCAGTGAAACACTGCGCGCCGGCTTGAACTCTTCGAGGGCCGGCTGCAGTTTGTCGAGCACCTGTATCTCGGCGCGCGCAGCTTTGTCTCCGCCCTTGGCCGTTTTCTGGACCCGCTCGCGCCGGCGCTCAACCTTAGAAAGATCTGCCAACGCCAACTCGATCTGAATTGTTTCGATGTCGCGCCGCGGATCGAGCGTCTCTTCGACGTGAGGCACGGTGGGATTTTCAAAGCAGCGCACGACATGGACCATGGTGTCAGTTTCACGAATCGCATGCAGAAACTGATTGCCGATGCCTTCGCCCTGCGACGAACCGCGCACCAGACCGGCAATGTCCACGAATTCCACCGTAGCCGTGACAATCTTTTCCGTCTTGACCACTTTTGCCAGCGGCGCCAGCCGTTCATCCGGCACCGCCACGACCCCGACGTTGGGCTTACTGGTCGAGAATGCGTAATTGGCAGTTACCGCAGTGGTCTGCGAAGTGACGGCATTGAACAGCGTCGTTTTCCCGGTGTTCGGTAAACCTACGAAGCCTGCACGAAGCATATTTTCGAATTATTTCTCCTGTTTGCGAAACTACAACTTCAACACGCCTGAAACAGTATGTCCAGCGAGCATTCGCCCAGGTAGTGTCCGGCTTTGCGTAACTTCGCGGCTTTGCGCCTTTTGCGTGAAACACCGCTCTTTGTTCACGCCAAGACGCAAAGGCGCAAAGAAAACCGCAAAGTAGGACACTACTTTCGCCCTAACTGAAAACAAAAAGCCGACCGAGAGAGTCCTCGACCGGCTGACGGCAAAAAATTGAGAGCGCATTAATGCTCGATCTTCTGCATCGTTATCGTAATTGTCGGTGAGCTTCCGGCGGTCCTGCTGTAGGAAACCCAGTAGCCGGCCTTAGGATACCGCACCATCTTGTACGAAGATCCATCAGCCTTGGCTTCCGGCTCGGCGCCGATAATGTCGCGCGCCGGAGGGATATCAGACGCGCCACTCATGAAATCAATCGAGATTGCCGAAACCGTTTTCGCCTTGTCGTAAAAGATTTGTACAGCCTCGTTATCATTGAACACATAGAAGTCCTGCTCGTCACTCTTGTCACGCGGTGAGCCCAGTTTCTTCCGGGCGTCTTCCGCAGCCATGCCGATGCGCACACCCTTGAAATCGGCAAAGCGAGGGGACTCTTCATCCTGAGCTTTGGGCCGCTGAGCCCGAGACACTCCAGCTGCCCACAGGGACAAGCTTACGACTCCGGTAGCCAGAACGATTTTGGTAACTCGATTTGGAAAGCAAAGAGAAACGCGAAACATCTATTCGTCCTCCTTTTTTGCCGCGCCCAGGAATTGCGCGGCGGAAGGTTAAACGCTGGCCATTGAGCAATGGTTAGCTATGGCCCCGTATGCGGAGCCAAAATAGGACAAGCATCGAAGGTAAGTCAATGCTTTCGTGATTATCACGGGGCAAAATTGTGATTGACTCGAATCAAATTTAGTTAGAAGCTAGATTCGATATCTGAAAAGGAGCACACATCATGAAGGGGCATGTATCGATCACTCTGGCTTTCGTGGCCATCGCAACTTTGATTTCACTCTATCTCGGCTGCACCACCGCACCTAACCCGAGCAATACGAACACCGTGGCGCTGGCCAGTCCTGAGCCGACGCCCGACAAAGCTGCTATAGAAGCTGAGGTTTCGCGGATAGAAAATGAATGGCCGCGGATTATTAAAGAGCGCGACGCCGCCGGCGTGAAGCGCATCGAGGCAGATGACGTCATCCTCGTTTACCCGAATGGTACCGTGGGCTCGAAAGAACAGGACATTAAGGATACCGAGGCGGGTAATATGACCTATGACGCGTGGGAAATTTCTGACCTCAAAGTAAACGTTCTGGATTCTGACGCCGCCGTCGCGACCCTTCTGATCACGGTCAAGAATGGCAAGTACAAAACGGAAGGCTCGGCCCCCCAAGACGTGAGCGGCCGCTTTCGCGCCGTCGATACCTTCGTGCGGCGCAATGGCCAATGGCAGATTGCTGCCTCGGCCGTGACGAAACTTAGCCCTGAGGCGGAGAAAGCCCTGGCCACGACAACCAAGCCCGGAGCTTCGCCATCGCCAACAAGCAAGCCGTCACCATCGGTGAGACCTTCGCCCGCTAGAAAGGCTTCGCCCGCCACCAGAAGTACACCTGCGGTCAAGGCTTCACCAAAAGCAGCAGCGTCGCCGAACTGAGTTCAATCAAAACCAGGCACGCAACAACTTGAGAAGGCGCCCTCGTGGCGCCTTCCTCAATTGCTACCCGGTAGAGTCTAATTTCAGTTTCTCTGTGACCCCTGCGGCGAACACACTAAAATGCCACCGCCGAACGGACGCGCACGCAGAAGGGCGCAGAGATTTCAACTTAGGACACAACCCCACCCAACATCCCTTGACTGATTCCGGCTTTTGGCATAGAAGCACTAGCGCATTCCAACGTTTCAGTCAAAGGAGTTTGAAAATGAAAAAGATTCTCGTGCTTGTGTCTTTGCTGGCCCTCGCGGCCGCGTGCGCAACCCAGCCGTCGGGCAATAAGGACATGACTGCGAACGCCAACAAGGGCACCGAAACTAAATCGATGGCTGGCCCGTCGGAAGCCGACCTAATTGCGAAAGAAAAATCAGCGTGGGACGCTTTCAAGAAAAAGGACGTCAACGCTTTTAAGAAAGTCCTCGCGCCTGAATACATTGAAATCGTTGATAGCGGAGTGAAGGACACGGCGGCCGTGGTTGCGAGCATGAACGACATCGCGATCGAGGAGTTGACGTTCTCAGACTGGAAGATGACGCAGATCGATAAAGATGCGGCGCTGCTCACTTACAAAGTCAACATCAAAGGCAAGTTTAAGGGCCAGGATATTCCGCCGGGCCCGTATTACGAAGCTTCCGCTTACGTGAATCGCAACGGCGAGTGGCTGGCGATCTATTACCAGGAAACGGAGAGCAAGAAGATGGAACCCATGCCGTCTCCGTCGCCGAAGAAGGAATCAAGTTCGCCTGCAGCCTCGCCGGCTAAGCCACCCGAGACCGGCCCGGATCCGATCGCGAACGAAAAGATCGTGTGGGATTTGTTCAGAGCGAAGAACTGGGACGGATTTGCATCGCTTCTGGCGCCCGAGTTCATGGAAGCCGAGCCAACCGGTGTTTACGACAAGACAGGCTCGGTCAAAGGCCTGCAAGAAATGCCGATGGATATGTCTGTGTTCGAGATGAGTGATTGGAAGGCTTTGCCGTTCGATGATGATGCAAAGCTGGTCACCTATACAGTAACAACGAAAGGACCCAAGCCTGAGAAGGATTACCATGCGACGATCTGGGTGAAGCGCGATGGTAAGTGGCTTGGTCTCTATCATCAGGGCACGCCGGCAGCAGCTGAGACCGGGGCCGCAAAACCGGAAACCAAGAAGATGTGAAAACGGGGGAGGGCGGCGCGAAACAAATCGCTGCCGCCCTCTTGTTTTCTTCACCTTGATCTTTCCGCCCTACGACCAAATGCCGGGGATGACGGTCGCGCATGATGGACATTGGCCGTCCGCGGTGACGTTCATCTGCCGAATCAGGTAGCCATACCGTTCCACCAGCAACTCATCACACTTCGGACAGAAAGTATTTTCCCAACGCCCAACCCGGCCCGGAAGATTTCCCGCATAAACGTAGCGCAAACCTGCGGCGTGCCCAATTTCGCAAGCACGGATCAGTTGTTCAGCCGTTGTGTTCGCGTTCTCTTTCATGTTGTAGTCCTGGTGAAACGCCGTAACGTGCCAGGGAATGTCCGGCGAGACTGAAGCAATAAAGTCGGCCGCCCTCCGCAATTCATCAGCAGAGTCATTGAATCCGGGAATCACCAGCGTCACGATCTCTTCCCAGAAACCGCGTTCGTGGACCATCTGCACCGTGTCGAGGATATTGTCGACCACGCCGCCCAGCTGCCGATAATTTTTGTCGCTCATCGTTTTCAGATCGATCTTGTAACAGTCGGTCCAGGGTCGCAGATAGTCGAGCACCTGTGGCGTGGCATTGCCGTTTGAGATGAACGCGGTGCGAAAGCCTTCGGGTCGCGCTTTTTTGAAAACATCGACCGCCCATTCAGCCGTAATCAGTGGTTCGTTGTAGCTCGAACCAACCATCGACGCGCCGTAGGCCTTGGCCATCGCCACCAGCCGGTCGGCGGTAACAATGTTCGGAGGCGAAACTGCTTTGTCGTCGCGCAGGGCCTGGGAGGTTAGCCAGTTCTGGCAGTAGGCGCAGTGTAGATCGCAGCCGAGCATGCCGAAGGTCAACGTGTCCGATCCGGGCAACACATGAAAGAATGGTTTTTTCTCGGTCGGATCGCAAGCCAAAGCGGCAACGTAATTTACCGGCACGCGCAGATGCCCGCCTTCGTTAAAGCGCACCTTGCAGATGCCGCGCTTGCCTTCTTTGATCAGGCAACGATGTCCGCACGCAAAGCATTTCAGCGCCCCGTTCTCGAGATGCTCGATTAGTTCGGGCGCGCCTTCGGCGGTCATCTCGTCTAAAACTTCAGCGAGTGAAGTTGCTGTGATACTCAATGGCATAATGGCTTACTGCGAAAAATTCCTTTGAGGAATTATACTCTTTGGATGTCAGTAGTCAGCCGTCGGTTGTAACTGCCAAGTTGTGCTTTGTACTTAGTACTTTGTGCTTTGGCCGCCGTATTACGTTTTCATTCAAATGGCTCGGGCAGTTCTAACCAGACATCAAAGTACAAAGCACCAAGTACAAAGTACTAAACTTTTTGAAATGATCATCGAAGAAATCACCACCACTGCTTTCCAACAACATACCCGCGTCGTCGGTTGTGAGAAAACCAAACGCGCCATTTGCATCGACCCGGGAGACGATTCCGAGGCGATTGTTGAGGCCATCGACAAACATGGTTTCGAACTGCAGGCCATCGCGTGTACCCATGCGCACATGGACCATGTCGGCGGCGTCGCGGCCCTGAAGAAACAGAAACCTGCGGCGAAGATAATTATTCATCCCGCCGACGAACCAATTTATTTACAGTTGCCAAATCAGCCTGGCTGGCTGGGCATTCCGCAGTCACAGTGGGCCGCATATGGTTTTGCTTACGAGCCGCCGCCGCAGGCGGATGAGCATTGGACCGACGGCCAGATTTACGAAGTAGGAGAGCTGAAGTTTCAGGTGATTCACTGCCCCGGCCACACTCTGGGCCACGTGGTTTTGTTCGAGCCGGACGAAATGAAAGTCTTCGTGGGGGATTGCCTGTTTGCCGGCTCGATCGGGCGGACAGATTTGCCGGGCGGCTCAAGCGAGGAACTAATGGATTCGCTCTTCAATAAAATTCTGCCACTCGGAGACGAGGTGGAGGTGCTGTCAGGTCATGGCCCAAATACGACGATCGGTTACGAGCGCCGCACCAATCCGTTCCTGACGGGAATGTATTCGATTGGCAAGAGCGGAAGGTTCTAGTAGCGAGCCAGAACCGCGAGCGCCAGCGAGCGGGACCATAATCTGCGCGACCCGTTCGACGAACTCAAATTCGAACTCAGAGGCATATCGCTTTATCCCGCTCGCTAGCGCTCGCGGTTCTGTAACAACGCGCGAGCTACTTCTCGACGATATCCTTCTTCTGGCTCGTCACAAACGCAAGTAGATCGTTCTTCTCAGTTTCCGGAACTTTGTATTTATCCAGCGCTGCTACCAGATGTTTGGCCGCGGCTTCCCAATCGGCTTCGGTGATTCCCAGGCCTTTATGCGAAGTGCGCATTTCCCGACCCATGTAAACGCAAGGTCCGCCAGCCGCCACGCAAAATTGATCGAGGATGTGCTGACGCAGACGCTTCTTTGAATCGTCACTGAAGCCCGCGAAAAACTTTTCGAATCGTTTGTCAGTTGCCAGGCGCGTGATGAAATCGTCGACCACCAGAGCAATTGCGTCATAACCACCCAGCCGCGCGTACAAAGACTTTTTGTCCTGAGCCGGTTGCGGCACGCCGTGCGCGCTGACAGCGCCGGCCGCCATTGTCAGAGTTGCGATTAGACAAAATCCCAAGGTCATCCTTTTGGCGATGGACATTCCTGTTTCTCCTCTTTAGTAAGGTTTGAAGTGACTATCAGTGAATCTCGACTGCTGGACTTAATCTGACGGACGCGCCGTCGCGATTTGCGCGTACGCGCACTCGCCGGCGGCCGGTGTTGTCTCCGGCAGAGCTGTAGGTAATCGTATAGGCCGTCCGCATCTGAGCCACCACATCGTCGTACGCCTTCTGCAAATCATCCAGGCGTTTGATCGAATAGAAGACGCCACCGGAAACCGCGGCGAGCTTTTCGCCTTCTTCAGCGGCGCGGGTGGTAATGGTCAGGTATTTCGTGCGCATCGGATCGACAGTAATTGAAGGCTTGGGAACGCTCGACTCCGGAATCAGACCCGACGGGACATACAGCGGGTAAATCAAAGCACCCGATTCAATCGTGGCTTCCAGGATTGCAGGAAATGGAACAAACGACTTGTTGTCGTCGCCATCAGACATAATCACGACGGCAGTGCGTTCACCGCGCAAAGGCTTTAAGGTGTGCACCAGCGTATAGCCCAGGGCGTCATACAAGGCCGTCGCTCCGCCCGCATCAAGCTCATCAAGTTTACGCGAGAGCAAACTTCGATCAGTCGTGAAATCGGAAATGATTTTGATGTCGTCGTGAAAGCTGATAATTGCAATTCGATCCTGCGGACTGACGGTGCCCAGAAAATCGCGCGCGGCTTTGCGAATAAATTCGATGCGCTCCTCGACGCTGCCGGAAACGTCCAGCAACAGGACCAGGTTGAACGGTTCGGCCGCCGGAGTTACGTTGACGATCTTTCGTTCGTTCCCGTCTTCATAGACTGAGAAGTCACTGTCGCGCATTCCGGAAATAGCTCGGCCGTTGCGATCAGTAACGCTGGCGTTCACGCGCATTAGCTGTGGGGCAACCGCAGTCACCATTTCTCCCGGCGGGCGTGACAAAGCGAGCGTCGGCCCGCTGCGCGGTGGCGGCAAAGTGCGTGCGAAATCGCCGAACATGCGCGGACTAACCTTGCGAATGGCGTCTGACAACGGGCCGTCACCGCTGCGCACGATCGCCTTCGCAGCCTCAGTCAACGGACGTTCACGCAGATCGTTTGGCGCCATGCTCGGGTCGACATTGAGCAGGATCACGCCGCGCTGGGTAGTGAAATTCAACCGGACGAGTTCCTGCTTTTCGGGTTGAACCTCTGACGATTTCTGCGGCTGCGCACCGTCCACATTTTCCGCAGTCTGGTTCGCCGCTTCGCTTTCATCTTTTTTGGGCACGTCCTTTTTCTTGCTTTTCTTTTTCTTCGCGTCAGGGCCGATGGTGCCCGAGATGGAAAATGATCCGGCGCGGCCCTCCTTCACCCGCGGCAGTTCTACATCACTGAGAAAGCGTGGACGGCTGGACTCCCAAGTGAACTTTAATTTCAACGCGTCGGTTGGTACGTCGGCGTGAATGGTCCCTGTGTTCGTCAACACGTCGGCCATTTCAAAATCGCCAATCACATCAATCATGCCGGTTTCGCCCTCAATTTTCACCCGCGAACGCTTGGGCACTCGTACGGTCAGGTCGATGCGGTACGGCCTTTCGCGCACAGTGATGTCGTTGCCGGACACAATCAGATCACTCGGCTCAACTGTTCCACCCGTCGAAGTCGCCCGCAAACTTGCCTTATCTTTTTCGTTGTCAGAGGCGATCACAGAGATGCGGCCGGCGCGATTCCGGATCGTGAAAAGAGCTTTGCCGCCGGCGCTTAATTCTTTTTCATAATCCTGGGCGCGGGACGGGACCGGCGCGAAACTGAGGCAAAGCAGGGCCGCGAGAATTAAAGAAAGCGTTTTGGGACGCGGGGCAACCAGGGTACTGCAAAACATAACGGCTGATCTTGCCTGTGCATGTACGCAACGGTCAAGTTAGAATGACCGCGCTTTATGAGCGACCGGCAATTCAAATCATTCGACGAATTCTGGCCGTACTATCTCGGCGAACACAGCCAGCCCGCGACGCGCATGCTGCACTGTTTCGGCTCCCTAATAGCTATCGGCGTGGTCATTGCTTTCGTGGCCATCGGCAAGTGGTGGCTATTTCCGCTGGCTCTCGTCCCCGGATACGCGTTCGCCTGGATCGGCCATTTCTTCATCGAAAAGAACCGGCCCGCCACCTTCACCTATCCGCTCTGGTCATTCATCGGCGATTGGAAGATGCTGGCGCTAATGCTGACCGGAAAGCTGAAAAGCTAGATTTTTGGAGTGCGCTGACTTGTCAGCGCTTTTGCCTGTCGGACTTAGATCAGCCAACATCGAAAAAGCGGCGACAAGTCGCCGCACTCCAAAAATGAGAGAGACCAAATCCCAACGCCGTGACCGCACGGAGCAAATCATCAAGCTCTTCAAGCGCGCACATCCGGACGCGCATTGCGCGCTCAATCACTCGAACGCTTTTGAACTGCTCATCGCCACGATTCTTTCGGCGCAGTGCACAGACGAACGCGTGAATATCGTCACCGCCGATCTCTTTCGCAAATATCGCCGGCCGGAAGACTATCTCAAGGTGCGCGATACCGAACTGCAAAAGGACATCAAGACGACCGGATTTTTTCGCAACAAAACGAAATCGATCCAGGGCGCCTGCAAAGTTCTGATTGAAGAATTCAACGGCGAAGTGCCGAAGACGATGGAAGAGCTTTTGAAGCTTCCCGGCGTCGCGCGCAAAACCGGGAACGTTGTGCTGGGTGTCGCCTACGGAATTGCCGCCGGCATCGTGGTCGACACTCATGTCAGCCGCTTATCGCACCGGCTCGGCCTGACGAAACAAAAGGACGCAGTGAAGATTGAAAATGATTTGCTTGAGCTGGTGCCGGAGAAAGATTGGATCATCTTTTCGCACTTACTGATCTTTCACGGACGCAGGGTTTGTAAAGCGCGACGGCCATTGTGTGAAGAGTGCGCGGTTGAGAAGCTTTGTCCGTCGTCGATGTTGAAGACTGGGAAGGTGCCTGCTTCTTAGTGGCACAGACTTCAGTCTGCGATGAACGCAACAGTCGAGGGTGTCCCTCAGACTAAAAGTCTGTGCCACTTAACTTTCCTTCTTGGGCCGCTCGTTCGACTTGAGCACTCGCTTGCGCAAACGAATTGATTTGGGCGTGACTTCAACCAATTCATCGTTTGAAATGAATTCCAGAGCCTGTTCCAGCGAAAGGTCCTTGACCGGCACCAGGCGCATCGCTTCGTCTGCGCCCGACGCGCGCATGTTCGACAGCTTCTTTTCCTTAATCGCGTTGACGTCGAGATCGACCGCGCGCGCGTTCTCGCCAATGATCATGCCTTCATAAACGCGCGTGTTCGGGCGAATGAATAGCGTGCCGCGTTCCTGCAAGTTAAAAAGCGCGTACGTCGTCGATTCGCCCATGCGATCGGCAACCAACGAGCCCGTGCCGCGGCCCTTCATCTCGCCCATCCACTTGTCAAAGCGCAGAAACAGAGTGTTAAGCAGACCCGTGCCTTTGGTTTCAGTCAGGAACTCGCCGCGAAAACCAATCAGGCCACGCGAAGGCGTTTCGAACTCCATCCGCACGCGCCCCGTTCCGTGATTGACCATCTTGGTCATCTGGCCCTTGCGACGGCCCATCGCTTCCGTGACCACGCCGATGAATTCTTCGGGACAATCAACCACGACTTGTTCGAGTGGTTCCTGCAAAACGCCGTCGACGCGCCGCGTAATGACTTCCGGTTTGGACACCTGAACCTCGTAACCTTCACGCCGCATCATCTCGATGAGGATGGCGAGTTGCAGCTCGCCGCGGCCGGAAACCTTGAATTGTTCAGGTGAAGCTGTTTCCTCAACTCGAATTGCGACGTTGCCCAGCACTTCGCGATCCAGACGCTCCTTGATTTGGCGCGAAGTTACGAACTGTCCTTCCGTACCGGCAAACGGCGAGTTGTTGACGCTGAAGATCATCGAGATGGTGGGCTCATCAACCGCGATCGATGGCAATGGTCTGGGATTGTCGGGGGTCGTGATGGTTTCGCCGATGTTGATGTCCTCGACGCCGGCGAGCGCCACGATCTCCCCGACGGCGGCGCTCTCTGCCAACTCACGCTTCAGCCCCTCAAAAATGTAAAGCTCTTTCACTCTCGTTTTCTTGACGGTGCCTTCGTGCCCGGCAATTACGATCTCCTGGTTTTTGGAAATCTCGCCCGAAAAGATGCGGCCAATCGCCAGCCGCCCCACATATTCGCTGTAGTCAACATTCGCCACCAGCAACTGCAAAGAATCATCGCGCAGAGCATGCGGCGCCGGAATCGTTTCGATGATTTGATCGAAGAGCGGACGCAGATTTGTCGATGAATCTTCCAGGTTCTTCTTCGCTATGCCGTCTCGCGAAATCGCATAAAGAATCGGGAAGTCAATCTGTTCGTCGGTCGCATCCAGATCCATAAACAGCTCATAAATTTCATTTACCACTTCTTCGGGTCGCGCATCGTGCCGATCGATCTTGTTGACCACGGCAATTGCCGGCAGCCCGGCCTCCAGCGCTTTGCGTAAAACAAAACGGGTCTGCGGCAGACAACCTTCGGCGGCGTCGACCAGGAGCATGACGCCGTCAACCATCTTGAGAACGCGTTCGACCTCTCCGCCAAAATCCGCGTGCCCGGGCGTGTCGACGATATTGATTTTGTACTCGCCATAACGGACCGAGGTGTTCTTAGCCATGATGGTGATGCCGCGTTCACGCTCCAGGTCCATTGAATCCATCACGCGATCGACGATGGTTTCGTTGTCGCGATAAGTGCCGGCTTGCTTGAGCATGGCATCGACCAGGGTGGTCTTCCCGTGATCGACGTGGGCGATAATTGCGATGTTGCGAATCTTCGTTGTTTCCATTGCTCTCTCAGATAGTCAGGAATTTGTGCCTGAAGGCAAACAATAAGCATAGGTGGCAAGGCAACAAAGCACAACCGCAGAGCGGTGAACGACGGCGGGACTGAACTAATTTACTTGCCGATATGCACGCCTGTGCATACAGTGAGGTCGATGAAGAAGCAATACGATTTCAGCAAAGGAAAACGCGGCGCCGTCGTTTCAGCCACACGAGGGAAAACCCGAATTACGATCAGGCTGGACGATGAGGTTCTCAATTGGTTTCGGCGCGAAGTACACAAAGCCGGAGGCGGAAGTTATCAGACGCTGATCAATCACGCCCTGCGCGAGTACATCAAGAAGCGGCCAGAATCGTTGGAAAAAGTCGTGCGACGGGTCGTGAGAGAAGAAGTCAGGAAAATCGCGTGAAGCAGAGCGACCGACGACATCCGAGACGGAGAGCCACTCTGTTACGCGACAAGGCGCGGGTTCGGGCCAGAAGATTACATTTGGAGTTCGATTTACCAATAGACTGGGTACGTCAACAGCTTGAAAGAGGAACATGTGCCGTAACTGGAATACCATTCGATTTGACCATCGGGCTGGGCTTACGATTCCATAGCATGTATTCCCCTACGATTGATCGTATCGATCCCAGACTCGGATATACGACGCACAACTGCCAAGTCGTAATTTGCCAATACAACGCGGCAAAAGGCGCATGGACTCACAATGACGTGATCATTCTAGCTCGCAGCTTGATAGCTCACGAGTCTGACTCATCGGAATAACAGCCCAACAAAAGGCGGGCCGTAGCCCGCCTCTAAACGAAAACGACGTGAACGTGATTATCGATTCGGACTCGCCTGGGTGGCCGGCATTCCCTTCATCGGAACGGGCAGCTTGCCGTCAGCGCCACGCGTCAGGGCGATGAACTCGCGGTCAAAACGGATCGAATCAAAGACTGCGTCGACGCGGGCTTCCATCATCTCTTTCGTGCGCACCGCCTGATAACGTTCGTATTGGAAGAAGTGGCGGCGCAACAACTGCAGCGCCCGATCCTTCTGTCCGTTCTGCGCAAAGATGGCCGCCAGATTGTACGAGGCCGGCATCAGATTCATGTTCTCGCGCGCAATCTTCAAAGCTTCTTCCTTCTTGCCATTCGCCGCCATGAACACGGCCGCAAATACGAGGTTGTAAGGATCTTGCGGATCAAGCGCCAGCGCCTTCTGAGTGTACTCGTTGCCCTTAGCCGGATCGCCTTCCGAGTTCCAGTAAACAGCGAGATTGCGATAAGCCAGAGCCAGCGGAAATTCCGCGACCGCCTGTTCCATCAACGCCAGGCCTTTTTTGAAGTCGCCATCGTGAATCGTCATTTTGCCCAGGCCGTGCAGCGCCACTGAGCGCGAAAGCGGATCCGCCGGCATGTCGAGAATCTGTTTGAAAACCTCGCGGGCCTTTTGCCAATCGCCAATGTTATGGCGATAGTTTTCGCCCAGGTAACGCAGCGGCGTCGGATCGGCCGGGTCCATCAAGTGCGCCTGCATGTAGAGTCTCGTCGCCAACGGGTAGCGCGCATTCATTTCCGCGATCAGGCCGCGACGCATCGTGCTTTCGATTAGCGCGCTTTGGCGGCGCTCAAAAATTGGCGAGGCGGGAATACTCGCAACGTCAACCACGCCCAGCGCCTTCAGTTGCTTCTGCGCCTCTTTGGCCTTTTTGGGGAACATGCACTTCTGTTCGAGGACGTCTTTGTATTGAGTAATCGCTCCGTCTTTATCACCGGCTTTTACTTTCGCGTCCGCATCTTTCAGCTGCTCGTTGATAGCGGTTTCGCGCTGCTTCATCTCTGCATCGACGAGCTTCTCGACGCTGGCAACTTTGAGTTTGCCGTTGGTGTTCTCAACCTTGCCCACCGCCGTGCCATCCGGCTTCGCGAGTACCGCAATGGGCAACTGTGATGATCCCACCAGCGTGTCGGCGTGCGGCGTGCGGCCGTCAGCTAATTCCATCGACACGCACTGTGACGCGTACAGAGAAAGAGTACGCGATTGACGCAGGCTGGAATTTTTCAACTCGGATTCGGATATGGCGAACCAATAGAGCACCAGGCCGGCAGCCGGCGCTTCTGTAGGTTTGCGAATTTTCCAGGGCACCGGGTACGTCGGCATATTCGACCCTCCGCCGCCAGTGTTGTTGGACATGCCGCCTCCACCGCCTCCGCCGCCACCACCGCACGTGGCGAATGACGACTGGGCGAAAAACAACGCGAGGAGAGCTACGGCGATTGAGCGAAAGAGATGACTTTTCATGGCGCGCGATTATAGCAGAGAGGCAGTCTGGCCAACCCACGAATCAGGGCGCGAGGACTGGCCACCCAAAACCCCTTTGATAGAAAAGTGATTCACGAGATCTGAGGAGAGCACGCATCCTTGCGTGCGGTTCACCGGCATCCCTGCCGGTGGTTTAAGGAGCGGGCAAGGATGCCCGCGCACCGCCGACAAGGATGTCGGCGCTCCAATAGCGCTTGGTTTCTCCCGCCTTTACGCACAGCGGCATGAACGGCACCCCCGCAAACAAAAAGGACGCGAGCTTCATCTCGCGTCCTTCAAGTAAGTCGGCCAACAGAGTCTTAGAACGAGCAGCCATACATCTTCAGGGCCGATTCCTGCTGCTCACGTGCCTGTTTGCAAGCAGCCGCGAGTGAACCCTTTGTCTGCGGATTTTCCGCCAGTTTCTTCCAGGATTCGCGCCATTGTTTCAAAGCCGTTTGATATTGCGCGCGCGCCATTTCGGGCACTTTACTGGAAACGCAAGCGTCGTATTTGGTGATGAATTCGTCGCACTCGGGAACGCCGATCTTCTCCGCAGTGGAGGTTGTCTCAGTCGTAGTAGTAGTCGTGCCTGGCGTGCTGGTCGTGGTCGTCGTGGTGGTAGTGGTGCCCTTATTCGAGTTGTCCGTCGCCGTGTTGCTGTTGTTCGTCTCGGTCTTGCTGCAACCGATTAAGATGGCGGCACACAGAACACAAATGGCCAGCAGGGTATTTCTTAACATCGGGTTACTCCTTAAAAGTTCAGTAGTAACTACTCTGAACGTCAGTCATTGAGATTGGAAAAGCGGCGATATCATACACGAGAGACCCGGAATTCACAGCCCGTTTGATCACTTCATGTTAGGGCTTGAGACACGCGCACTCCGCGAGATGTTATTCACCAGGCAATGGACGAATCGTCCGAAGTTTTTTGCCTAGCAAATTCAAATAACTTTCTATTACTGCGTCACGATGGCTCCCATCTGCACGACCTCAAAGCTTGCTCCTTTAATACTCGACAGGGTTGCCAGTTCACTATCGTTCCAACGAGGATCCGGCGCGCCGCTTATGTACCAATCGGATCCGTTGTCGGCGACGAACATTCCGTAGTTCTTGAGCGCCCGGAGAATCACCTGAATCCTGGGTGAGTAACCGGAGATATCGAACGAGGCTTTCAGGCGAACACGCATTCCCATCGGCGGCAGATTCGGGCTAGTGTTCGAGCTGGCAAAGTGGCGCGCGGGAGAGACGTACGCTCGTCGGGTGAAACGGACGGTAAAGCGCAGCGCGTGCCTGATTTCGCCTTGCTCGACCACTTCGTCATAGCGCACGAGCCCCGGAAAGATTGGCAGACCCGCCGCATCCGCTGATGTCCATCCGGCCGGCCGCAACGCATTCGAATTGAGGTCAAAGATAGCGCCACTATCAGCATTCCAGCTCGCACCACCATTGACCGGAACAGCATAATAGAGCTCAAACAGTTTCCAATGGTCTCGATCAATTACCAGCACGTGACGATCGCCGGTCGCATTCGGGCCTCCTTCAATTGGCGCATTCGGCGGGACGGGATAGGGACCTGGGTCGCTTTGATTGCCATATGCGGTGTAGTTGATCGGAACGAGGGGCTGACTCCCGGAAACTACCACATAAGGAATTCCATTCGGGGCGCCGTTGTAAACTGTGCCGAAGTCCGGATGCAATCCTGTGTTCAAGCCAATGCCGACGATCAGGTTATCCGAGTTTGGATCGACCGGCATTGTCGAAATGTTCTGGTTCCATGGGTTGTCCGCGGGAAAAAGTTCCTTTCCGTGGAGGCTCGCACCCGGCCCAAGTTCGGGAGTGGAGTTGGGAGCTGGGGTTGGAGTCGGAGTCGGGGTCGGATCATCCGGAGGCCCGCCGCCGATGTGACCGATGCCAATTCGAACGCGATTGCTCGTCAGACCTTGATAAGTAATTCCCACGAGCACATCGCCCACGTCGCCAAGGTTCTCATTCAGTTTCACCACCACTGAAGTCATCCACCCTTGGGCGGGAACCGGTCCCACATATTCAACCGCGAGTGGGTAGTGAAGTCGCGCTCCATCTTCGGCATCGGCGGTCACTGCGGCCGCAGTCTCGCCGGGTGCTAACGTCAGGTTTGTCGCGAACAAAATAACCCTGGTGCGGTTGTCGCTGCCGAAAGGAATTACCGTTTGTGGCGGAAACGGTTCGGCGCGGTGAGAAACCGATTCAAGCGCGATAGCGCGAGTTGAATTGGGGCGAGTTAACAGTATCGGCGCCCCGGCTGCCGCGGTGGATTTGAAACTCTCAACGCCCCCGACTGAAAAAGCCAAGGCCGCCAAACCGGCGCAGATGAAAGCTGCGAGACAATACCTCATCAATAAATACCAGAGGAATTTTCCAGACGGGGCGACAAATTCTCGTGAGACTGGAGGGCAAGAGCAGGTTGAGCAACCTAAGCTCAACAGTAAAGGCGGCGCGGCAGTTGAGTCAAGGTTTAGAGACGAATGCCTGCGTCTCGACCCGGTCGCTATCGCTCCCGGTACTGACTCAACCGTAAGAACTATTGTCTTATTGTCAGGAACTCAAAAATTCATCCGGCTCGACAATCTTTCCCGCAATCGCCGACGCGGCGACCACGTAAGGCGACGCGAGATACAGCTTGCCGGGTCCGCTGCGACCGGGAAAGTTTCGGTTCTGCGCGCTGACGGTGACTGTCTCAGCAGTTTTGGAAGCGCCCGGGCCAGCGTTGATGCACGCACCGCAACTCGGATCGATTAACTCCGCGCCGGCTTCGGTAAAGATTTCGATGTACCCTTTCGAACGCGCGTACTGCTTAATCTTCTGCGAACCAAATTGCAGGTAAAGGTGAACGCCGGGCGCGACGTGTTTGCCTTGCTCGAGCGCATGCTGCAGGACGGTGGCGTACATGTCCATGTCGGCCATCTTGCCGCCGGTGCATGAGCCGCCGTAAGCCGCATCGATGCGCACCTCTCCGTCGAGTGTGTCGATCGGAATTCCGTTGCGCGGATCGCCGGGCAGCGCGACCATCGGCCGCACCTCGTCAAGGTTGATTTCAAAAACGGCCGCATACTCCGCGTCCGGATCACTGTAGACGAACCCGTCGCGGACAGTCTCAGCATCCAGGCCGCGCGCCGTCACCACATAAGCGAGCGTCGCTTCGTCCGGTTCGATAATTCCGGTAAAGCCGCCGGCTTCGACCGCCATGTTCGTGAGGGTCGCGCGCTCGTCCATCGGCCAGTTCATTAAGTCATCACCCGCGAACTCCAGAACCTTGCCGATGCCTTTGCTCGACTTCATGTAATCGGTCGCGAGGATGTAGAGCATGACATCTTTCGCTGCCACGTCCGCGCGCTTCTTGCCTGTCAGAACGTACTTCACAGTCTCCGGCACGCGAATGCGAATGTCTTTGGTGAACCAGGCGTTGGCCATGTCAGTCGAGCCGACGCCGAAAGCGAAGCAGCCCAGCACGCCGGCCATACAGGTATGCGAATCAGTGCCGATGACGATCTGTCCCGGCAGCGCGAGGTCTTCGACTACGGCGTTGTGGCAGATCGCTTCCGACCCACCGTCCGGGTTTTCGCCGTAGAGCTTGATTCCCTGTTTCTCAGTAAAACTTTCCTGCGTCGTCGCGAGCCCATCTGCCTTTTCCAACAGTCCCATCTCGCGATGCTTCGGCGACATCACCTTGTTGAGAAAAGTCAGGTGATCGCGAAACGCGAAGACTGATTCGGGATCCGTAACCCTGGCGTCCGATCCTAATGCCTGAGTGAAAAGCGACGCGGCCATCGGGGTGACGTACTCATGCGAGAAACGCACGTCGGCGATTGCGAACAAAGCATCGCCGGGCTTAACTGATTCGACGCCCATCGTACCCGCTTTGACGAAGGCATGACGCGCGATGATTTTTTCGACGATGTTCATCGGGCGCGGCTTGAGTGCAGTCCCGAGTTGTCGGGACTGCGGTCCGCGAGCATCCTGCTCGCGCTGCGACCCACCCGCTACCGCAGGTGGTACTGACTCGAGCGCCGGCGGCGCGACTTCGCCGGCCAGCCGCGCCTTGTTGTAATTAAACAAGCCGCCGTACTCGACGATGTTTTGCGAGATTGGATCGAGGCCTTTGGTGAATTCTTCGAGCGCGATCTCTTCGCCACCGCGAATGCGCTCAATCAAGCCGAAATCCGTTGAAGTCAGCAAGCCGATATTCTGCGAGTTCTGTCCGTAAATCTTTTCAATGCTCCTGGCGATTACCAGCTGAATGCCGGCCCATTTCTCAGCGTAAGGCGCCGTTTCCCTCGACGAGCCGCAACCCTTTGACAGACCAGACACGACGACGGCAAATCCACCATTCTTCACTTCGTCTTTTTTGACAGCGCCGTCGCGCATGCCGACGTAGACGTATTGACCCAGCGTTTCGTCGTAATAAAAACAGACCCATCCGGGCGTGATCTCGTCGGTCGAGATGTTACTCATCAACGGCAGATTCTCGTTCGCGAATGCTGCGGCCAATTCAGCTTCAATTTCTTTCGCCGCCTCGCCGGTGGCCTCGAGTTGCCGACGAATCAGCGACGTATCTTCCGTCAGGAAGAGTATGCGGCCGGAAAACCTCATCTGATTATTACGCTTCATTATTTGTTCAGCAGACATGATCTAGCACTCGAAAACATCCTTTGCAAAAGATAATTATAAACCGGGGACTATGAATCTTCTTAGCCGCCTGCTGACTTAGAACGCTTTGCGACTTTGCCTCGTTGGATGAACCCGCGTGTTTCTAACTATTTTGGCTCACGCAAAGGCGCGGACCCGCGAGGCAACGCAAAGCACATTGATGTTTATGGTTGTGGCGTCGTCAACATGTAAACCGCAAATGAAGCCAGCCAATGCTCTCCTTCATAATTGCCGCTCGAGACAAAGCTCAACGCGGCGCGCGCATGAGCGTCGGCTGAGCGCGCCAAAATTCGACGCGCGGGGTCAGTACGAGGCAAAGCCGCGGCGATGCTGCGCATACACCAGGCGCGACTGAGGTTCAGACCGTCGAGATGAACGAGTTTGGGGTCAGTTCGATCCGTGACGATCGCCGACTGCAGGAGCGACTTAGGCTGATTCGCGGCGATCCCAGGCAGAAACCGATGAAACCAGGCAGCGAATTCCGCTTTGTTCATCACCCGCCGCATTAGATCAGCTTCCATCAACGCCGGTGAGAAGAAATCTTCACCACCCGGCTCCCACGCGGCGGGATAATTCACGTCGCGTCCAAAGTAGGTGCGGCTGCGCTCGACGATCAGCGTCTCCAGCTTTTGGTCACCGACCGCGCGCGCGTAATCGAGTGCGAACGCCAGTCCAAACGCGGTGTTCGGGTGGACGCCCGTCCTAATCGGGTAAGTCTGCTTGGGCAGGAACGCAAGGTATTTTTCGACAAAGGCATCGGCGAGTGGCCGCAGATTCTGCGACCAGCGCTGCCCATCGGGATCGTTCCAACCGTGCAGATCTTCTGCAAGTTTTAGCAACCAGGCCCAGCCGTAAGTCCGCTCAAACGACGCGCGATTTGCCTGTTTCAAATAAGCGACTTCGCCCGCGATGTTTTTTGCGCTCAGGTTCGCATCGAGAGCTTTGCGAATGTCTGCGGCCTCCGGAACGTTTGGGAAAAGACGCAGCAGGTGCACCAGCATCCAATGTCCATGCACGGTCGAGTGCCAATCAAAGCAGCCATAGAACGCCGGATGCATGGCGCGCGGGCTGCGCACATCATCCGCGTCATTGTTTACATGATCGAGTTTGTTGGGAAACTCTTTCTGCACGCATTTCAACGCCAGCTTCGCGAAGTGTGAAGCATCCGTCTGTGTAAGTGACAGTTGATTCCGTTTAGCTTGCGACTTCGCGTTTAAGGCAAACGGCGAAACTATCAGGAAAGACACCAGCAAACGAATCGGCAAGAGTCTCAATTGTTGTTTAATCATTCTTAACTAACCGGGGAATCACAGACTGAAGTCCGTGCCACTGTGACTATGATAGCTGACGCAGTCGTTCGTTCAATAGATCCCAAACCTGCTGCACGTGTCTCTCGGTCGTACGAATATTTCCGATCGACAAACGTAGTGTGAGCTTGTCGTCCAGTTTCGTGTGCGACAGAAGCGCTTTGCCGGTGGCGTTAACGCCGTGCATGATCGCTTCATTGAGTTCATCGAGTCTTCGTCCGCGCGCATCTGCAGTCTCACCGTCAATCTTAGGACACGCCCGAAAGCAGACCAGCGCGAACGGCGTGGGCGCCATCAACTCCCAATCAGGCGACGCTTCCACCCAGGACCGAAACAGTTGTGCGAGGCGGCAGTGTTCGCTGATCCGCGCTGCCAATCCCTCGTGACCAAAATAGCGAATGATCATCCAGAGCTTCAGTGCGCGAAAGCGCCGGCCGAGTTGCACTCCGTAATCAGATCCGCTGCGTACCTTCTCCTGTTCGGGCGTGCGCAGGTATTCGGGGACGAGCGAAAAAGCACGGCGCAGCAAATCCAGGTGGCGGCAGTAAAGAACCGAACAATCAAACGGCGTAAAGAGCCACTTGTGAGGATTCAGCACCAGCGAGTCGGCCCGATGGCAACCGTCGAGCACATGCCGCATTTCCGGAACGATCGCGGCAGAACCGCCGTACGCGGCGTCGACGTGGAGCCACATCTCGTGCTGCTCGCCAATCTCCACGATGGCCGGAACGGGATCGATGCTCGAAGTTGATGTAGTGCCCACCGTGGCGACGATGCAGAAGGGCAAAAACCCCGCGCGCTTGTCTTCCTCAATAGCTGCGGCGAGGGCTTTTGTGTCCATGCGGAATTCAGAGTCGGTGGGAATCTTCCGCAAGCTTTTCTGGCCCAGGCCAAGCGTGATAATGCCTTTGTCAATCGAAGAGTGGGCCTGCTCTGACGCGTAAACTCGCAGCAGCGGCAGGTCCTTTCTTCCGCTCATGCCTTCTTCGCGAATGCGCAACTCAACGCCTTCACGCGCGGCGGCGATAGCATGCATGCTGGAAACGGAAGCGGTGTCGTAGATGAAGCCGCTCATGCCCGCATCAAGCCCAAGCATCTGTCGCAGCCAATCAAGCGTCACTTCTTCCAGTTCAGTCGACGCCGGCGACGTTCGCCAGAGCATCGACTTCACATCAAAGGCCGCGCTCAGCAGTTCACCAAAAATGCCGGGTGCCGAAGTTGAGGTCGCGAAGTAGGCGAAGAACGAAGGGTGGCTCCAGTGCGTCAGCGCCGGCACGATCAAGCGATCGATGTCAGCGAGAATTGCGCTCATCGATTCGCCGTGAGCGGGCGGGGCGGCGGGCAGATGCGCTTTCAGATCGCCGGGTTCGATCTGCGCCAGCACGGGCAGCTCTTCAATGTGCTCGAAATAGTTCGCGATCCAATCGATGAGCTCGTGGCCATGGCGACGAAATTCATCGGCGGGCATGTCGCCGAGGTTTGGTACGTGTTTGTTATCTGTTTCGCTGGCCTCGGTCATTTTGGAAACGCATTCTCCAATAAGCGGCTACCATGTATCACTGCCGCGATTGTCACAGTGTTGTCTTGAATGCGATAGATTATGCGGTAGCTATACACAAACCGCTCGCGGATAAACTCGTTTTCCAGTTCCGGAACTATTCGACCTGAGAAAGCGAATTTCTGGAGCGTTCTGGTTGATTTGATAATTTTTTCGACAACCGCAGAAGCGTATGCGGGTGAGTCGCGCGAGATGTAAGCTGCAATTGAATCTACATCATCGAGCGCGCGCGGTGACCAGACTATTCGGTAAGCCATTTGCTCAACCGTGCCTCAGCCTCTTCCTGCGGAACAGTACCTTCGCGATCTGCTGCTTCCAATCCGCCTCGTACTTTCTCAAGGACGTAAAGATGGTACTGAATATCCTCAAGCGAGCAGTCATTCGGTAAGTTGTGCAGCAATCCTTCGACTTCTTCTTTAGCAGTTGCCATGGTCTTTGAGTGGGAATTATACCCGAACATGAAGCTGTCGGTGCATCAATCAGAAATCAAAACCCCAACGGCTGTAACGGCCGCGGCTGGGTGCCTTCAAAGAACCAGCTGGCTCCCACGCGCAGCCGGTGATGCCAGGTCGGCAGCCGCGCGGTGTACATCGCAAACCGCGCTTGACGCGCCAGCGGCCCGGTGATGACCTTCCCGGCAGAAAGCACGGCCGCATGCTCCGTTCCCAAACTCACCGCTTCACCGAGTTCGACGAAGTGTTTGGACTTCAGCTCGCCACCTTCGATCAAGGCCCGCACATTGCGGGCGCACAAATGCGCCTCCTGCAACGCCAGCTGAGCAGTGCCGGCCAGAGTCGGCACGACGTCACGGTAGAAAGCGACATCGCCCAAAGCGAAAACGTTTTCATGTCCACGGATTTGAAGCGTCGGCTCAACCAGAATCAGCCCGCGGCCATCTGTCTCAACCTTAAGCTTTTCAATCAAGGGATTGGGTTTGACGCCCGCAACCCACACGACGCCCGCAGTCTGAATGTCTGTAAGACTTTGGTTGTGCGCCAGCGTGATCGTGTCTGCGGTAACCCGGATAACCCGAGTTTCCGTAAAGGCTTCAACCCGATATTCCTCCAGGGCCTGTTCGACGACTTTGCGAATTCCTTCGCCCATCCCGGGCACCAGGCGGTCGGCCATCTCAATCACCAGGACGCGCGGCTCACCGTGCAGCGCTCTTCGCTTAACGGCGTCGCGCAGCAGGTCGGCCATCTTGGTTGAAAGCTCGACGCCGCTGGCGCCGCCTCCAACAATTGCGAAAGTCAATGCACTGCGCGTGTCCTGGGGGGCCGTCTCAGGAGGAATTCGGTCCAAAGCTTCAGTCATCCGGCGGCGCAGGTGATTAGCATCGTTTATTGTGCGGAAGGGAAGCGCGAACTGTTCAGCGCCCTCAACCCCGGCGTAATTCGTGATCGCCCCCGGGGCAAAAACGAGGAAATCAAAGGAAACGTTACCGCGATTTGACAGCGTAACCTGGCCCGCCTCGAGGTCGATGTCGGCGACCACGTCTCTTATGAACCTGGCCTGATTGTCGAGCAATTCCTTGAAATCAGGGGCGATGTGCCAGGCTTCAACTTCACCGCTTAGATACTCGTAAAGCATGGGCTTGAACAGGAAATGATCCTGATCAGAGACGAGGGTGACGTCGCCCGCTCCGGAAAGATCCAGGGCAGTAAAGAGACCTCCAAACCCGCCTCCGATGATTAGAATTTTCGCTGGTTTTTGCGCCATAAGGGTTTGATTTCCGTTGCCGCCTATCGGAGGTCAGTGCATGTTATCAGACAAAAAGTGGCTCCGCACCATGAGTCGGATAGCCCAAGTCTGGCGGCTGGACACTGGCGTAAACTAAATGTTAACTTTTGTTCGTTATTCAATCTTCGCGGTTTGCATCGTTCTCCCGAACGGCTTACTGCGGTCCAGGAGGACCATCCTTAGCAGTGGCATTAGCAAGAGAAGCAAAAGAGGAAATCGTCAGCGATTTTCGCGCACACGACACAGATACCGGTTCAGCTCCCGTTCAAATCGCGTTGTTGAGCCGCCGAATTAACGAACTCACAGAACATTTCAAGACGCACAAGAAAGACAATCATTCCCGGCGCGGCCTGCTAAAGATGGTCTCGCAGCGTCGCAGTTTGCTGGATTATCTAAAACGAACCGACATCCAGCGCTACCACGAAATCGTGGGGCGGCTGGGATTGCGACGATAAGATTAAAAACACTAACGAAGAGAATCTTCGAGTCTCTAAACAAAGCACGCGTTTTCGAAGAGCTTGATCCGAGCCGAACGTGACGGCGATACAGGTAACCAGGCAACGCGCGCAGCCTACAAGTTTTGAAGGCGGCAAGAGCTTCACGGCCAGGCTCTGCCGCCTTCTTTTTTGCTGTTTGGAGTTCCGCGTTTACGCGGTCCTCTCTCGAAAGCGCGCCGCCTAAAGGCGGAACTCCAAACATCACTCGCAGTGGATGAGACGCTGCGTGCCGGTCGTTCGACCGGTATCGTCAAAAGGAGATGAACTAGAAATGACAGTTAAGAAGTATTTGAAAGAATCAATCAGAGTCGGCGACCGCGACCTGACCGTCGAGGTTGGCAAGGTTGCCAAACAGGCAGACGGGTCCTGTGTGATCCGTTACGGCGACACCATGGTTTTGTGCGCCGCGGTGGGCGCCCAGTCGCCCCGCGAAGGCATAGACTTTTTCCCACTGACGGTCGAATACCGCGAGGCTTTCTTTGCCGCCGGACGCATCCCGGGAAACTATTTTCGTCGAGAAGGACGGCCGAATGAAAAGGAAGTCCTGACCTGCCGCTTAATCGATCGGCCATGCCGGCCATTGTTCACCGACGGCTATCGCAATGAGACGCAGGTGGTGGCATCGGTAGTTTCGGCAGACCCGGATAACAACCCGGACGTGATCGCGATTACTGGCGTCTCATGCGCGCTGTACCTTTCGGACATACCGTTTTCGACTCCCATCGCGGGCGTGCGAATCGGATTGATCGACGGGCGTTACATCGTGAATCCCACCTACAGCGAGATCCGCGATTCGCGCTTGAATTTGATCGTGGCCGGAACTGAAGAAGCCATCGTCATGGTCGAAGCCGGCGCCGGCGAAGTTTCTGAATCGATCATGGTTGAGGCGTTGATGCTGGCACACAAGGAGATCAATCGCCTGTGCCGCTGGCAGAAAGAGTTATACAAGGCAATGGGCGTCGAGAAGCGCCCGGTCGAGCCAAAGCCTCTGAACGAGGAGATGCTCGGCGAGATCGAACGCAACTATGCTGAGCGTTTGCGAGCTGCGCTCGATACCTCGGGTCAGGAAAAACGCACCAGCTACGCGGCGATTGACGCCTTGAAAAAGGAAGTGATCGAGGGATATCCGGAAGACCATCCGGAAAACCGGCAGATGGCAAAGAAGTGTTTCGACCACCTGAAAGAAACGATCTTCCGCGACGACATCCTCAATCGACGGCGGCGTCCGGACGGTCGTCGCTTCTCTGAAATCCGAGCCATCGCCTGCGATGTCGGCTGGCTGCCGCGCACGCACGGCTCAGCGCTATTCACCCGCGGCGAGACGCAGGCGCTGGTAACTACGACTCTGGGCACAAAAGAAGACGAGCAGTTTATGGACGATCTCGAAAAGGGCGAGATCAAACGGCGGTTCATGTTGAATTACAACTTTCCGCCCTACTCTGTCGGCGAAACTGGACGCTTCGGCAGCCCGGGCCGACGTGAGATCGGCCACGGCGCACTAGCCCGGCGCGCGCTCGAGGCTGCGCTGCCCGATGACGACGCGTTTCCTTACACGATTCGCATCGTCTCGGACATCACTGAGTCGAACGGCTCTTCGTCAATGGCCACCGTATGCGGTGGCTCACTCGCGTTGATGGACGCGGGCGTGCCGATGAAGGCCAACGTGGCCGGCGTGGCCATGGGCCTGGTGATGGAAGGCAACAAGTACGCGATCCTCACCGACATTGCCGGCGCTGAGGATCATTACGGCGACATGGACTTTAAAGTCGCCGGCACCCGCGAAGGTATCACTGCGTTGCAAATGGACATCAAGATCGCCGGCGTGAATGCGCAGATTATGGCCGAGGCTTTGGAGCAGGCTAAGAAGGGTCGCCTTTACATTCTCGATGTAATGGAACAGACCCTGGCTACTCCCCGCGAAGGCATCTCGGAACACGCGCCGCGGATCATTAAGATCAAAATCAATCCGGACAAGATCCGCGACGTCATTGGACCAGGCGGCAAAGTCATTCGCGCGCTGGTGGAAGAGACTGGAGCCAAGATCGATGTCGAAGATGACGGCACTGTTTCGATCGCGACGGCTGATGGCGCCGCCGCAGAGGCAGCCGTGGCCAAGATCCGCGGCCTGACCGCGGAGGCCGAAATCGGCCAGACTTATGTCGGCACGGTCAGCCGCATCGTTGATTTTGGCGCGTTCGTCGAGATCTTTCCCGGGACTGACGGCTTGCTCCACATTTCAGAAATCGCCGACCGTCGCATTCGCGACGTGCGGGACGAACTGAAAGAGGGCCAGCAAATTCTCGTCAAATGCATCGGCAAAGAAGGCAATAAGATCAAGCTTTCGCGTAAGGCCGTGCTGCACGACGAAAATCGCCAGGCCGAGGCCGCTGCGAATCAGGAATAACCCACCTCTGTGATCCAATTCGGGCGGCCGGATTCCCGACCGCCCGAACTTGTTTTGCCCTCATCAAAAGGGCGTAAATCCTTTTGTGAAACTGGAATACCCTCAGCATTACATCTGTTTTCCTATCAGGTAAAACAGCCCAATGGGTCCCGAAATGCTTGTACCCACAACAGGCTGTCTGGCTGTGTCTGTAAAATCGCAGTGTCCAGTGCCGGGATACGGAAGAACAGACCAATTACTGCTTTTGATTGAATTGAGGAGGAGTTCCTAACCAATGAGGACTCGTATATTCCGAACTTTTTCTACGATGCTCAGCCTGTTGTTACTGGTGACGGTGCCAGTGCAGGCCAGCCCGATCAAGTTCGTCGACGTGGTTAACGTAATGGGCGACCTGCAGAATGGCGGGCAGCTACAACGACTGCGGTTAAAGGCGGCGCTGCAGGATCCGAGCGTGAGCACGGCTTCTACAACGACCCAAACAACCAGCCAGACGACCACGGCGGCGATTGATCCGCAATTGCCGGGCTCAGCACCAACCACCAATATCACCGCACCGGCACTAACGGCCGGTACTGAAGTCGCCGCGCAGCAACCGCAAGGCGATGTGCAGGTCTTTCAGCAGGACAGCGTTGATGGCACCATCTGCGATTGCGGCGAGATACCATCTGTGCGCGGGGGAATTCCGTGGTGGCCATTCCTGGCACTGATTCCGCTGATCTGCGTGACTGGTGTCTGTTCGCATCATCACAAGGTTCCACCGCCGCCGCCACCGACACCAACTCCGCCGATTCCTGAACCGGCTTCTCTGTTGCTGTTCGGCAGTGGCATCGTAGCGCTGACTGCGGGCGCGCGCCGCCGTTACGCTAAAAGGCGCGCCAGCAAGGACGCAGCCACCATGACGGAGGTGTAAACGATGACACGCAAAAATATCATGGTAGCCATGCGCCCAAACTCAAATCTCATCAAAGCCGCGGTCACAGTTTTGATCGCCGTCTCTTTTGCCCTCGTTTGTACTTCGAGCACTGCGTACGCAGCCAAAAAGGTCAAGTACGGTCAGATCGAAATTTCAACCAATCCCGGCGGTTTCCCGCTGCGAATTGATGGACAGGCCCAGGGCGATACTTCGAGCACGGTTCGCGTGATCGAACTACAGCCCGGACATCACAACATCGAGATTCTTTTACCGAACGGTGGGAAGTGGGTCCGCGATTTCGAAATTGAGCGCGGACGCAAAGTCTGCGTCAATCTCAACTATCATCCGAAGCAATACACCGTCACCACGTCGCCATGCCCGTATCCGGTGAATATTTCTGCGCCGGTTAGTGTTGACGACGGAGTCTTGATCACATTCACGTCTGACGTCTCGTACAGCGGATCAGCGCGGCTGAATTACACCTGGACAGTGTCGCCTTCCGAAGCTGTTATCCGAAGCGGAGCCGGTACGCCAACGATCGTTGTCGACTCAACCGGTCTGGGCGGTCAACGCGTGAGTGCGACGCTGGTTGTTGACGACGGCTCGGGCGAGCCACTGTGTCGTCAGAACGCGCAAGCCTCGACGAATGTCGTGCCGAAGACGCCGCCGCCAGTCGAATGCAAGCCGTTCGATCAATTCCTGTCGGTGGCCTTCGATGATGACAAAGCTCGTTTGGATAATCTGGCGATTGCGTTGCAGAACGCGCCTGACTCCTCGGCTTACATCATTATCTATGCCGGCCGCACCAGCCGCGCCGGACAGGCTGACAAACTCGGCAATCGCACCATGGGTTACCTGACGGAACAGCGCGGAGTCGATGGTCAGAGAATCGAGATTATCAATGGCGGCTATCGGGACAGCGACTTTATTGAAATCTGGATCTGTCCGCCGGGAGCTAAGCGTCCGGAACCGACGCCGACCGTGCAACCGGGCGACGTGCAACCCGCACGGGAACGCACCCGACCCAGAAAACCGCGCCGTCGTTACGAAGAGTAAACATCCATGAGCGCCCTTTGAACGTGGGCCTTAACCAAAAGCAGGTGACGACTCTGAGTTGTCACCTGCTTTTTTCTTTGCGCGAAAGTCAAACAGTACCGCGCCACTTACTCGTTTGACGTTCTTTGTAGCGCTATGGTAAGACTCTTAATGTAGTAACCTTCCCCTGTTTGTAAAACCCCCTAACAACTTAATCAGCACGATTTAATTTCCCGGAGGGGATCCTTATGGCCGACGATAATGGTGGCGGAAGCAGCACCGGAGTAGTTGCGGTGTTGGTGATTTTCATAATTGTGATTGTGGCGGCGTTTTTCGCCTGGCGCGGCGGATTGTTTGGCGGAAGAAATACGAAAATTAACGTGAATGTCGCGGTGCCTCAGCCTTCGCAGCAAAAGCCGCCGGCCGCGCCGCAGAGTTCGCCTTAAGCCCCCCTTAATCCGGGATGATCATGGGAGGATCAAACAATGGGTGACAATGGTGGTGGAGGCGGCAGCGCTGGAGTCGTTGCCGTGCTGGTGATTTTTTTGATCGTAGTAATTGCGGCGTTCTTTGCCTGGCGCGGCGGACTGTTTGGCGGCAAGAACACCAAGGTCGACGTCAACGTGACCACACCGCAGCGATAGCGGCTAAGTATCGCCGGAGTTTCGTTGAGCTGGCCGCGCATCTTTCAAGAGGCGCTGTGTCCTCACGGGCGTGGTCAGCTCATCGAGGTTCAAACGAATCGAACCTCCCGCGTCCGAATAAGCGGCGGCTTTCTGCGCGCGCCGATGACGAAACATCATCGTTCCGATCAAAGCTCCGGCAGCAAGACAAAGTAATAGCGACAGACCTGAGCTCTTAAGCACCGCAACCAAAACGCCGGCGGAAGTTTGCGTAAAGTACTTCTGCAACCGCTCGGCCAGATGCGGATCTTCGCCGAGCCACTGCACAACTTTTTCATACTTCACTTGATCGATTAAGGCATTGGCGGTCTTCTCGTCCGGGGCATTGAAAACCAGGACTGAATAGTTGCCGACGCGTCGATAGGCAGTCGGTACCGGTTCGCCCTTGCTCTTCGACTCAGCAATCTGCGTCCAGATTCTCGAATCGTTTTCGATTGAGAACTGCGGAGTCGTGAACTCAATTATCACCAGTTGCGAATTCCCATAGTTCGCCACAACTGCTTCAGTCCCACCTTCGAAGCTGATCGCGTTCAAAACAGGTTGATTCGGGACGTTGTCGCGCAAAGCGATGAGAGTTGTCACATATGTTGCGTGCGACGAAACGTTCAACCAATCAGGAAGATGCTTGACCAGCACGGGCAGATCATTTTCGCCTTCATCGATTGTAGTTGCGAGCAGACGCGCAAAGTCCGCAACAGATTTGTCGTCAGCAGTTTTCTCGCTGGTTACCAGTGCGAAGGTTGTGCCCTTGAAAAAGGCGAGCGTGCGCTCTGCCAGCACGTGCGCTGTTCCCGGCTCGCCCAGGCCGACACCCGATGATTTTCCGTAAATCCGGGCGGCGAGCGTAAGCATGGCATAAGCCTCGGAATCAGTCTGAAAACGGACGACCTCGACCGCAAAATCGTCGCTTCCTGACGAATATTTGCTCTCTGCAGAAACAAAAGTCGGTGGCGACTGGGGCTCGGAGTTGACCGGAAAATAGTCCGGGCGCAATAGACTTTCTTTGCTCAGGCGGTCCAGGGGTTTTGCTCCCTGAACCTGGCGAAAACTTCCGATTTGAGATGGGAAAATCTTTGTCCTGTCAGTGCTGGGCGTGTCGGCATAAGCACTTAAAGACAGAAGGCCAATCGCTGCGATAAGCAACGCCGTTTGCAACCAATAATTGGCCTTGAACGAACTCATACCGCTACTTAGACCCCAATCCGATCGCAAATGTTTCCTGCTTACTTGAGTTGAGTTTAATGCCAGCGGCGCAACTGGCGCAAAATCAGGTCCGCGTACTGACGCGGATTATTGACGTTGTGCAGAACTGTCGAGCCGCCGATTTCGCTGGCATTGTCCACAACAACGTCTCCAAACCCAAGAATTCGCTGCGGGATCGAAGCCGAAACCGTTACGTCCTGAATCTTCGACAACGGAATGTTCCGGGTGGTGCGGGCAATCAAGCCATAGTCGATTTCAATCTTCGAATCGGTCAGAGTGTAGCGCACCATGTTGCGCTTGAGGTGGTAATAAGCCGGAATTAGCAGCAAAGCCAGGCCGATTGGAACCGAGATGTACAGCGGGACGTCGATGAATTTGATCATGCTCAGCAGAACGACCAGAAGGACCGCACCCACGATCGCGGCGCCATATCCAATCTTTATGAAAAGCATCGTCGGTCGAGCTGAGAAGATTTCACTCTCGCCGTCGTCGTCATCGTAACGCGCGGGCGTCGCCGATTGTGGCCGAGCGATCCTGGTCTCTTCGCTGTCGCGCGCCGGCGCGCCGCATTGATCGCAGAACCGGCTTTCGGGATTCAACACTGAGCCGCATATAGCACATGTCATCGCCTTAACCTCTAAAGAGTCGTACGCTTGAATTAGTATTCGAGATCCGCAAATCTTTCGCCGCATCATACTAGAAGAGCCAGCCTCGCCAAATACAAAACGGGCGACGCGCCTGTGCTGACGCATCGCCCGTTGATTGCTTTACCTTGCCAGGAATTCCTATTGGCTCATCAACTGCAATCGCCCGTCCGGCAAACGAACGGTGGAAATCGTGCGCTCGTATGTCGCCAGCGAAGTCGGCAGCTTCGCCTGTAAACGAGCAACCTGTGAACTGTTAAGCCGCGGGGCATAAAGTGTCGCATTAGGATCACGCAGCAGCGCGTAGCGCCGAGAGATTCGTCGAACGTATTCCTGAGTCTCAGAGTACGGTGGAATGCGCCAACCGTACTTGTCCACGGCGCCTTCACCTGCATTGTAGCCCGCCAGCGCGAGGTTCAAATCGCCATTAAAGCGATCCAGCAGAAAGCGAAGATAACGAGCGCCGCCTTCGATGTTCTGTTTCGGATCAAAAATATTCGTCACGCCATATCGGGCTGCCGTTCCGGGCATTAATTGCATCAATCCGCGCGCGCCTTTCGGCGACACCGCATGTGATTTGAAACTGGATTCCTGATGCATCACCGAATAGAGGAGCAAGGGATCGACCCCGTTTTTTGTCCCCGCGTCGATCAAATAACTATCCACCTGATCGCTCCCCGTTGTGTAACCACGTAGCGAGGACGAAACCACACTTGCTGAATCTGTAAACAGGACCGTCGGCTTAACCAGTTGGGGGCTGCGCGAAAGACTTACAGTGCCATTTTCGGCAGTTGCCGGCCGAAGCGCGGCCCGTCTCGCGCTGGAACGCTTTGACTCTGGTCGAGGCTGAGGCTGTGCCTCGTGCACCCTTACGCCGTTCCGAATGTCAAAATTATCTATGGAATATTGAGAACTCTGGCCGAGAGCTGGTGAACTGAACACCAGGAACAACAGCGCAAGTAGGGGAATCTTGTTCATAGTTGAAGTTTGGGAATTAACGGCGGGCTCGATGTGCGCCTTGGCGCGCGAATTCATATTAACAGAGCCGTTTAATAATTGCCAACGTTTTTGGCCGACAGAGAGAGTTTGCGAGCAACATTCCGCTCAAGACTACCAAAGCCCCTTTAGGCAGTTGCTTACAGCAGCATTTGGACAAGGGTATTGACACCCGAAGTATGATGCCGCAGTCATAATTCTAAACAGAGGCTTTACAAATCCGGCGTCGGCAACGTCGCCACTAAAACTGAGGAGAACAAGATGAAGAAACTCCCGTGGGTTGTAATTTCGATTTTGCTGGCGCTCGGCGTCGTCGTGGCCGCACAGAATTCCAACACCAATTCCAACAGCAATAAGACCAATGCGAACAAGAGCAGCAATGCTAATCGCCGCCCGATCTTTCGCGCCAACGCAGACCAGATCAAACAGGCGCAGGCGATCCTGAAACAGAGAAACTTTTATTCTGGCGAGGAGACGGGCAAGCTCGACACTGCCACCCGTGCCGGTCTTAAGGAGTACCAAAAAGCTGAGGGCCTCAAGGTAACCGGAACTCTCAACAAGGTCACGCTTGAGAAGATGGGCGTTGCCCTAACGGATAAACAGAAAGCCATGTAAGGCGCGGTTGCATCAGTAAGAATCGGGCTACGAAGATGCCCCTCGTAGCCCGCCATACTTGCATAGAGTGATCAGCTGTTATTCCGTACGGACGTATTCGGCGCCGATGTCTTCCAACAACGTTTCAAGTTTATCCACTTCTTCAGACGTCTTTGCCTCCACGCCGAGCAGAATGCCCCCGCCGCGTACGGCGCTGTCGTACACCTTCGCTCGATGCTCCGGAATACCGGTGCCAATCAACATTCCAATAAGTCCACCTGTCGCGCCGCCTGCACCGGCGCCCGCAAGAGCTGCAGCTATCGGACCGGCCACAACGAGGCCAAGCCCCGGAATCGCGATGGCCGTGCCCACTGCCGCAATTGCTGCCAGGACTGCCCCGACTGTGCCGCCTATCGCCCCGCCCACACCTAAACCACCAGCCGCGTGAGATTTGGTTTGGACGGCGAACTCCTTGTTCTTGGTCGAGTCAGACATCATCACACTGATATCATCGCGGGTGTAGCCGCGCTTGATAATCGCATCTACGGCCGCTTCAGCCGCCGCCCTTGTTTTGAAAAGACCCGTTACAAAAGTCTTTGACATACGTCCTCCGAAATTTATGTTTTGAAAAACGGGGGAAAAGGGGGAAGGCAAACGGCTGCCACACAAATACCGAAACAACTCGTCGCGTTTTTAGGGGATGTGGCTATCTTGCGGCATCAATCACGCGGTGTCAAACGCGTCGCCGAATCCGACTTCAACATCAATACTCACGGCCGGGCAGCCCGGCAGCTCCGCGGATCAAGTCGAGTAGTTTTTGGAGTTCAGCCGCCAGCGGCGCACTGAAAACCAAATGCTCGTTGGTTTTTGGATGACGAAATCCAAGGCGGGCGGCATGAAGAAACTGGCGGCCCAGCTTGCCTATCGCCGAGCGCACGGCAGGATCTGCCACCGTCTTATCCCGTCCAGCCCCGTAAACCCCGTCGCCGACGACCGGATGTTTCAGCCACGCGAGATGCACCCGAATCTGATGAGTACGGCCGGTTTTCAGCTCGACATCCAACAGTGCAAACCTGTCGTACTGCTCGCGCCGGCGAAATAAGGTCAGCGCCTCTCGTCCGCTGCGCACGACGCCCATTCGCGTCCGGTTGCGCGGGTCACGACCGATGGGCTGGTCAATCTCGCCGTTTCTCTTTTCCAGCTGGCCATGAACCAATGCGATGTAAGTTTTAGAGACTTCGCGCGCCCGAAATTGATCGGCCAGACGCTCGTGCGCCGTTTCATTTTTTGCGATGACCAGCAGACCCGATGTGCCCTTGTCGAGCCGATGGACGATGCCGGGACGAATATTGCCACCGCGTTTCGACAGTTGCTGAAAGTGAAAAGCCAGCGCGTTGGCGAGTGTACCGGAAGACACGCCGGCGGCCGGGTGCACAATCATGCCGGCAGGTTTATTGACGACAACAACATCGTCGTCTTCATGAACAATCTCGATCGGAATATCTTCCGGTGCGAACTCGGTTGACGGGAGTGGCGTGAGTTCGACTTCAATCTTATCGTTCGCCTGCAACTTGTAAGACGATTTTGCAGTCAGTCCGTTAACGAGAACTGCCTCATCAGCGATTAGACGCTGCAGGCGCGCGCGGCTCCATCCCTCGACATGCCGAGCCAGAAAGGCATCGAGGCGTTCACCGGATTCTTCTTCGGTGACTGAAAATGTCTGTGCGGTTTCCAGATGAAGTTCGGGGTTCAAGTGGCAAGAAGACGTTCAGAGTTCAAGCCTGGCTGCTGCGCCGGCGTTCCCAGGAATGTTGAGCTCTGAATCGTGACTCACTGCTTACACGGAGTGATCACCGCGGTCGCAGCCAACCGGTCGTGAATGAATTTGTCGACGTCGGCTTCGATCAATTCGCCGTTCACCACCCAGGCTTTCTCAGTCAGCACTTCGCCGTTTGCGTTGCACTTTGCCGGATCCAGAAAGATATTCCAGGGCGAGCCCCATTTGCGCGTGTCCCCGGTCAATTGACGATAAGCGTAGTGCGGCGTCTTATCTCGATCATCCCGCGACTCTGACTCGCTGACCACCGGGTAGGGCGGACCATTCGGACCAAAGAAGTTCTTCACGTCTTCGCGCGATCCGTATTCACTCACACCGACAATTTCAAAGCCCTGCGATTTGTATTTGTCATAGAGAGCGGCCGCGACCGGCGCTTCGTTCCGCCAGTTTGGACACCAGGGCGCAAAGTAAAGCACCATCACCAATTTTTTCCCCTGCATCAGTGAGCGCAGGCTGACCGGCTTGCTGGAAACCAGATCGTTCAAGGTCCAAGCCTTATAATTCACCGTTTTTTCAACCAGCGGCGAATACTCGTGCTGCGCGCGCGCCACGGCGGCGGTCGAAATAAGAATCAGTGCGAAGAGGATTAACTTCTTCATAGGTTGCTCCAAATTTGAAGTTTACTTTTGGGCCGTTGCCGGGGTTTCGTCAAGCAGAGGTTTAATGGCCGCTTCGAAAGCTGCGCGCGTTCGCTCGCCAATCATTTTGTCGCGCACGCGGCCCTGGCGATCGATGATATAGGTAGTCGGCAGCGGTGAGGCGGGTAGTTGGGAGCCAACTTCACGCCCGCCCAGCACGATCTGATAACTCTGCGGAATGTCTTTCTGAAATTCCTGAATCAACTCAGCCGTATCGTCAAAAGAGACGCCCACGACGCTCAAGCCGCGCGACTCGAAATCTTTTTGCATCCCACTCAGCGATGGGATCTCCGATCGGCAGGGAATGCACCACGTCGCCCAAAAGTTCAACAGCACCACCCGACCGCGCAGATCCTTCAACTTCAATGCGCTGCCGTCCAGCTTAGTGAATTGAACATCGGGGGCGGCCGCAAAGGTGCGATTGTCGTTTGCCCGCGGTGGCGTGTCGCCTCGCAGATGCAATTTCCCTTCGAGGTTCGGCAGTACGCCGGCGAGCCACGAACTTGACAGCATCGTGACGCGGTTACTCATCACCAGCACGCCGATGAGAATCAAAATAATACCGGAGACGACTTCTACCTTGTGCAGATGGCGGCGGAACTTTGAATAGAAGCTGAGGAATTGATTAATGCCGAGGCCAGTCAGAAGAAAAGGTACTGACAGCCCGGCTGAATAAAAGGCCGACAGGAGCAACCCGCTTTTCCATCCGCCGCTGGTGGCCGCCAAGCCGATAATGCCCCCGAGAATTGGGCCGATGCAGGGCGTCCAACCGGCGGCAAAGGCGATTCCCAGGGTCAACGACCCAAGGATTCCCCGCGGCTCTTCATCGCGAAATTTTCGTGTGTCCCTGTAAAGGTATTTGATCTTCAGCAGTCCGATTAAATGCAGGCCGAAGATGATAATCACCAAACCGCCTATTACGCGGACCCAAACGTTATTGATGATGGCCGCTCCGACCAAGCCGGCGGTCCCACCCAGCGCGAGGAAGATGACCGACAAACCCGCGTTGAACGCCAGCGAGTTGGCCATTACCGCGCGTCGCGATCCGGTAATGTTGCCCTCCTTCAAATGATCGATGCTAACGCCCGACATGAGCGAAATGTAGCCGGGCACGAGCGGTAACACACAAGGCGATAAGAAGGACAACAACCCCCCTGCGAACGCAATCAGAATGTTAACGAGAGATACTTGCATTTACAGACTCACAGTTTCGTAACCCACATGCTTGAGATTCAAATCAAGCGTTCCACGTTCGCCGGTTACTTGGCGATCTGCGCACCATCAGCGGGCGCGGGCTCTTCAATCAACTTCTTAATCATTTTGTTAAGCGCCGACGCTTCCCGATCGCTCGATCCAACGCTGATAAATCGAACCACACCGCGCCGGTCGATCAGAAAAGTTGTGGGAATGCTCGACACCGCGTAGTTGCGGTCATTGTTCTTTGAGTCGGCAATGGCGAAACCGTAGGGCAGACTGAATTTCTTCTTAAAGTTGCGCAAATAAGTGAGCTCCTCGGTGCGCGTCAGCTGTTTGCCTTCGGCGTTTCCTTCAAAGCTCGTCAACCCCAGGATAACCAGGCCCTTGTTCTGGTAGGTCTCGTGCCATTTCTGCAAGCGCGGAAATGTTGAGCGGCACGGCCCGCACCACGGCGCCCAAAAATCCAGCAGCACGACCCGCCCGCGCAGTTCCGCCAACTTCACCGGCGCCTGATCGATCCATTCGGTAGCTGAAATTTCCGGCAAAGCCATCGCTGCACTCGTATCGTTAATATCTTTGAAAAGATCTATCGTCGAATCGATCTGAATCAGCCGGCGCAGCGCGAGCTTATGTAAATTCCCAGAAGGAAAGCTGAATGATAAGGCGCGCATTTCCTGGACCACGGCCAGCGCATCTTCTTTTTTCTTTAACTTCAGATCTATTTCCGACAACGTGAGTGCCGCTTCATTCAATCGCACATCGCGCGCAAACGGTGATTTGTCTTTGGCAGTTGCCTTGGCGAACACCCACATCTGTTGAGCATGGGGAAGTGCACGCGCAAAATCCTGGGCGTTGAAATAACCCGTGGTCATCCAATTCTCCAGGACGTAACGATCATTGGGGGGCTGAGGCTGATTCGCAACGTATTCTGACAGACGCGCTTCGGCTTCCGGAAGCATCTCTTTCTTGGCTGCCTGAATCACGATGATGGCGCGCGCGTTTTGCGCCGGCTCACCGGCAGCCTCGGGATTCTCTTTGAGAAACCGCCGCATCGTTTCCAGCGCTGAGTCGAAATTCTGGCCCAGGTTATAGAGCAACCCAAGATAGTAAACGTCCGGTCCTTCGACTTTCCGTCCGGCCAGCCGCGTCGCATATCGCGCCGCCAGGTCGCGCTGCTCACGCTTCACTTTCTGCTCGAGCTGCTCGTCATAAGGCATCTTCAGCTTCTCGAACGCTGCAAACTTTTTCTGTACGTACTTGTCGGCATCTTCATAAAGCTGAGCGGCTGTGCGTTCATCTTTCGCGTCGGCTTTCGTGTCGGCAGAGTTTCCACTCGAGTCCAGGTTTGCGGCGGTCTCCCGCACGCGTCCGGACTGCGCCGAGACAGAATTTGTCGCGACGATAGCGGTAAGAAGCAGAATAAAAAGATAGGATTGAATTTTCATGCGAAGCAAATCGCGGGAAGACTGTGGCAATGTTAGGTTACCAAGATGGCAGTGTCAAAACTGGGCTGCACACACGTTAGGAGACCCGGTTGGCTGTCTCCTCACAAAGGCGAGCCGGCGAAAAAGCCTCAAGCAGAGAGGGACGGCTTCCTTCGGTAATCTCATCAGCAATCAACTCGCCGGTGACAGGCGCCAGTAGAATGCCGTTCCGAAAGTGGCCCGTGGCATAAAACAGTCCCTTGACCCGTTCAGAAGCGCCCAGAACCGGCAGGCCGCCACGCGCGCGCGGGCGAAAACCGGCCCATGAATCGAGCAACGGCAGGCCGACAAGAACAGGCGAAATCTCGCGGGCGAGAGACTTGATGGTACGAACGCCCTCTTCGGTAAGCCGTTTATCGAAGCCCGCGCGTTCAGCTGTAGATCCGGCAAGTAACCGACCATCGTGCCGCGGAATAAGATAGCCACGCGAACTGTAAATCACATGCCGAGCGAACTGCGGCTCAGTTTTGAAGCAGAGCATCTGGCCGCGAATTGGCTCGACGAAAATCGAGTCAGGCAAATCGATGATCGAACTCCAGGCGCCGGCCGCCATCACAACTTTGCGAGTGCTGATGCGCCCCAGCGAGGTTTCGACTCCGCTTATCTCTCCTTGCGCCGCCGTGAGCCCCAGGGCTTCGCACTTAGTCAACTCGCGCACACCACGGTTGCGGTTGGCCTGGATCAGCGCCGCAAGCAATTTACGATTTTCGATTTGATAGTCATCCGGAAAGCGCAGAGCGCATCGTACGGCGGCGGACAAGCAGCGCTCTTCGCGGCGCGCTTCGTCACCACTCAACCACACAACGCGCAGACGCTCAGTTCGTTGCCACTCGAGTCGTCGTCGCAATTCGATCTCGTCTTGATCGTCGAACCCAACGTATAACGTGCCGGTAGTATCAAATTCGACGTCGATACCAGATTCCGCAACCAATTCAGCGGCAAAATCGCGATACATGTCGCGGCTGGCGCAAGCCAAACGAAAGAAATCATCACGCTTGCCGGCTTCAACTTGCGGCGCCAGAATTCCTCCAGCGGCCCATGAAGCTTCGCGGCCCAACTCATTCTTTTCGATCAGCAAAACGTCTCGCACGCCTCGCATTGCCAGCGCACGCGCGATGCTCAAACCGATCACGCCACCACCGACAATGACCACTTCGGCACTCGATTGGGATGTCACTGACGCGAGAGGCATGGCGGGGTTTGACTACTGACTGCGGACTACTGTCTACTTGCTACTTATTTATGGCGCATCGTATCACACTGATTCCAGGCGATGGCATCGGCCCGGAAGTCGCCTCCGCGGTGGTCCGCATCATCGAAGCTGCCGGCGTCGAAATCGAATGGGAAGAGCACGTTGCCGGCCAGGAAGCGCTCGATAAATTCGGCAAAACCCTGCCCGATGAATTGATCGAGTCGATCAAGCGCAACAAGGTCGGGCTGAAGGGCCCGATCACGACGCCGGTCGGCAAAGGCTTCACATCGGTGAACGTCGGCTTGCGAAAAGCTCTGGATCTTTATGCCAACCTGCGACCAATTCGCGCGCTGCCTAATATTCCCTGCCGGAATCCCACGCTTGATCTGGTGATTGTGCGCGAGAATACCGAGAGTCTCTACTCCGGCCTCGAGCATGAAATCGTGCCCGGCGTGGTTGAGAGTTTAAAGATCATTACTGAGAAAGCCTCGACGCGGATTGCGCGTTTCGCTTTCGCCTACGCGCGCAACGAAAAGCGAAAGAAGATTACCGCGTTACACAAGGCCAACATCATGAAGATGTCCGATGGCCTGTTCCTGAAATGCTTTGAAGAGGTCGGGAGGCTTTATCCTGAAATCCAGAAGCAGAACATGATCATCGATAACGCGTCGATGCAGTTGGTAATGAGGCCGGAACAGTTTGACATCCTGCTTTGTGAAAACCTTTACGGGGACATCGTTTCCGATCTCTGCGCCGGACTGATTGGCGGACTTGGCCTGGTGCCGGGCGCCAACATCGGTGAAAAGGGCGCCGTCTTCGAAGCAGTGCACGGTTCAGCGCCGGACATCGCCGGTAAGGGAATCGCCAATCCTACGGCGCTGCTACAATCGGCAATCCTGATGCTCAGTCACATTGAAGAGCGCGCGTCGGCAAAAAGAATCGAGGACGCGATGCTGGAAGTTTTTTCAGAAGGTAAGGTCCGGACGCGCGACATTGGCGGGACCTCAACGACAGATGAGTTTGCCGATGCGATTATTGAGAAGATGAGCTGAGCCCGCGCAGTAGACGAGTTGACAGTCAGTCTCAAGGGAAGTCGTTCAGTCTCGTCTAAGCCACAGATGTCTAATTGTTATCGCCTGCGCAAGCTGTCCAGTTTCAACGTAAGGGAACGTTCTCGCATGCTGGCTGATATAAACAACTTCGCTACTGGGTCCTGATTTCGAACGGTGACAATGGTAAGGGTACTCTAGTGTGTGAACGATTGGACTCGCCTTGAGTGCGTCCGTCAACTTTGGTGAAACCGTATAGCCAGTGCGAGCGTAGCCAATCATAAGAGCGCTAGTCATTGCCCAAGCATACTCGCCTCGCACAAATCGAATGATTCCCTTGCCGCAGTAATGGACGCCAGCGGGGTGGGCTAGATCGACCGGCTTACATTCAACAAAAAGCCAATCTTGGGTAGGTCTTAATACGTTCGGCCGATCGACCATACCAAAAAGCAAATCGGGCATCTTATCGAGGTGAGCCCCGTCGTAATTCCGTATCTTGGACTCGCGCGTGACAACGGTGAGCAACTCGCGGTCGAAGCCTTCAACGACGCCCTTGCTGAACACCTCGTCATAGAGACGCTCGTAAAGTTCATGCGTCACGACGTCCTCAACCTCACTGAGCAAGCTAAAACCAGGACGCGGTCTGTTCCGCATCAACTCCCAAGCGGCTCGAATTCCATTCTCCACAACGAGAAAAACTGCGAGCGAGATTGCGGGATGAGGTAACTCGGTCGGTTGTACTCCTTTTCCATAAAACCCAAGGGCCATGCATCATCCTCCGAAAGAGCCCATATGCTGTCGCACAATTTCTGCACCCAACAGCCGCGCCCGGCTCGCAGTCCAGTATCGATACTGGTTTAGGATGCCGACAAGCAATCCACCTTCGACTTGTTCAATTATGCGCGTCGTGCCAGTGTCGTCGGCCAACCCCAGGATCATGTCGTGAAAGAAGGCGTCTGGTTCCGCTGTCACCTTGCCTCGCTCACCGATGAGAACTATGCCGAACGGAGCCTTGTCGCGAAGAAACTTGTCGTCTGGCTCCCACGCGATGACCTGAGGTTCTTTTCCGAGCACTCTGAAGAATGGGCGGATCACCGATTCGAGTCGCCACCGGAAGTCTTCACGCTCCGTCGACATTGGAATTCGGCAGGCTGTTTTCCGAGCATCGTCGAACGGCCATTCAACGGAGACCGTGTCGTCAATGACTTCGAAATCGAGCTTGTCTAGTCCGTAGAGTTGACCGAAGAATGAATCAATATCTGGAAAGGCTGATTCGTCCTCTGCCACCAACCGTTTCGAAAGATTCATTACTGCTTGTCGCTGTTCCGGCCCAAGTGACTCGACGGGAATAATCGGACAATCATCAAGGTCACCCTTCTGAAACTTACGTCGTTCCGCGCCAAACTCCGCGCTGGTCATCAGCGAGTAGTGCATCCAAATGTTGCTATGCACAAAGAGATGTAAGTAACGAACGGCCAGTTCTCCGAATTCCAGCCCCGCGGCCGAATAACCGTTAAAGCTCTCGTTATAGGCGACATTAGTGAAAGCCAACAATGCACGACCTGCTCTCCTGTGTTCGCCGGGCGTTACATTCACTAGGACCAGTGGCTGACGATAGATTTCGGGCGTTCGCGGTCGGACTAAAGTCTCACGCGCGAAAGGGGGCAGTTCGGATGGGCGAACTTCAAACTTAAACAAATTGGTAGCGTAAAGATTAGGCAAGCCCCATAGGAACGAAGCATCCTGCTGCTTTTGCGCCCCGGCTATTTGGTAGCCATTTCCGGTAGGGAGATGGAGGTCTGACGTCCAATACTCTGTCAATGGACGAGCCGTTGCAGCCTTCAGTTTGCGAATTACCTCGACATCCAGCGCTGTGCCGACGGCCAACGCCTTCCACAACCATGCCTCGTCGAAAGTCGATTCGACTTCGATCGCTTGGGCGGACTTGGAGTCAATGCGCACTTCGCCTCGGCGATTCAATGCCTTGTCGTAGTGTGAAGTGACAAAGCGCATTATGTGATTCGCGTTCGGGCGACGATTCAGCGCAAACAAAAGCATGAAAGGCTGGTTCATCTTTGGCCAGACGCGCGTGTCTGCGAGGTTCGAACCGTTAATGATGCCAGTAATTTCGATTAGTCGAAACAGGGTCTCGCGGGCACTTTGGGGGACGTCTTCTTGCTTCAGCAGGAGGCGGGCGGGCAGCGCCATTGCAATCCGTCCACCTGGCTTGCACCATTCGGTCGCTTTCCAAAGGAACGGCAGATCTGGCGCGTTGTCCGGGTTCTGATAATCACGTGCCAGCGTCGATTCACCCTTGCGTTCAATAACGGCCTTGCTGACCGTTGTAAATTCTGCAGCCAGTGCCTTGTATTTCTCCTCGAGACTCTTCCACGGCGGGTTACCGATTACGAGGTTGAACTGCTTGTCAAACTGGTTTCCAAGATGAGGACCCAAACTGCCGATAACCGGGCCTTCCTGCTCGTCAATGCCTCCGCGACGATGGTTGAAGAGTACACGGTCCTTCAGTTCATCGAATATCAGCGCCTCTGGTGGAACGGGATTTGGGTCGAGTTCAATGGCCGTAAGGTAAAGACTGAGCGCCGCCAGCCTGAGCGCGTAATCGCTAATGTCGAAGCCTACCAGTTGCCTACCTAGAATCCTGCGGATTGCCTTTGTGTCGGGACGTTTTCGGGTCTCTTCCCATCGCTCCCGGTAGAGCCGACGGAAGGCGAGGACCAAGAACACGCCCGCCCCGCATGCCGGATCAAGCACGCGAGCTTCGGATGCTTTGGATAGGCCGTCAAAAGCTTCACTTACTAGCGTGGCGGCGATGTTCCGTGGGGTGTAGTGAACGCTGGTTTCCTTCGAAGTGGGGTCCCACTTCCTACAGAACGCTTCGTATACTTGACTCAGTAATCCGACCGGAATATGAGCAAAGTCAAAAGCCGCCCAAGGGAAAGAGAGTTGGTAGCCCTGAGTTCCCACGTATTGCGCGCCTCGGACGATCGCACCAAGGTTGGTGAAAACTGCACCGTTTGTGCGACGACCAGCGTCGTCAAAGAATGCTTGGTCACCGCCATTTGTCAGCGGAAGAAAATCGCCGTTAAAGGTTGAATCCAGCCACCGACAGGTGGCTGTGGAGCTTTCCGACGTATCAAAACAGGCAAACAGGTCACTTGCTTTAGGAGCGATTGTCGGTTTGTTCGTTTCTTTGATGATTAGCCGATCGCACAAGAAGCGAAAGAACAACGCGCGGCCGACAAGTGAAAGAACGTCTGACTTGTCAAGAGTCTCGGCAAGACCATCGGCGCTCTGTTTGAGCAACTCGAACATGCGTTTGAAGACGAAATCAACGGCTTGAGGTTCCCCTTTTCCGTCGTATAAGCCTAGGGAGAGTCGGGAAAAAAACGTTAGTGCCTTTGTTGTTCCAGCTCGATAGACCTCCCATTTTGGGGTCCGCTCAGCTAGGCTCACAGGCACTACCATGAGTTCTCCTGGCAACACACGTGCGAGATAGGCACGCTCACCTCGACAAGCGAGTTCGCGTCGGAGCTTGCTGAGTTTTGTCTCTTGCTCACCCGGCGGTAACGCGAGGCGGCTTTCATTCACGAAGAACAGGAGTGGACGCCCGGAGTTCTCTGCGACGCCGTGTGGCAACAAGCCGTGTTCCCGACGCGGTTCAACCAAGTCGAGATAGTCAAGCAACTTCGGAGCAGCGGCATCGCCAAGCGTCTGAATGCTGCTTGGACTGATGCCATATTCCCGAAGTTGCGTATTCGTTTTCAATTTTTGAGTTGTTCAGGTGAGTTGTTTTTGCAAGCGCCCTGTTGCCACACGAGTACCCGGCAAGTTAGACGGAGCTGTTAGAATCATCCGCATCGCGGCGCCCTCCCGACAGAGAGCATATCTAAAGATGATGTGAGCGATCTTACCCCTCTACGGATTACACACCGGCTCGCGATTCGTCCTTGCGTTGGCGTTCTATGATTAAGGGCGCGCCAACAACGAGGTTCGAATATCTCTTCCAACCAGATCTAATATGGGTTCGACCGCTGTAGATGACCCATCTTAGTAGAGTCTGAGCCATTTTGGAAGATCGAATTTGCCTGCCCTGGGGATTGATGCTGAATCTCTACTTAGAGCGGCTTTGCCCGAAAAGTCATTACTGTACAGAAAGTCTGGCTGATGTACAGAAAGTCTATCGCGTTGTAGGCTTGTTGGCACGAAGTAACCTTGCTCTCAGACTGTGACAACTCTGGAATAAGTCATTGATACCCCTCTTAGCCATAGGACAATTCCAATAAGTGTAAAAATTGCGACAGCAACTCGGGACCATTGAGCCATCTGCCATAACATATAGCCAACATGACCTATAGCGATCAGCGGGATCGGCCATGCAAACAACACCACCTCAGCGACCATTAGCCATGACCATGCTGATTCGATCCCTGAGTGTTTGGTCAGGACATCGTGCTCTTCGGCACCCATAAACGGCGCATCCGACGATAACAACGTATCTAAACCAGTTCCCTTTAGTTTCGGGAGAAATTTGAAATACCACTCCCCTATGACGTCGCTAAGTACCATAGCCGAGGACAGTGCGGCGTTGCATCTGTACGACAGATAACCCAACGCAACCGGGGTAAAGATCAATAGTGACTGAATTTTGATTATCTTCATACCGGCAACGGTCGCCTCGGGAATGAATCCTCTCGCAACGAGATATGTAAGCGCCCAACAGACAATGAAGGTCGCGGATACTCGTGCGGTAGCCTGTTCTGCATTCTTAAATCGCTCATAAAGTAATGATATAAAGCTCTGGGCTATCGGAGATTGCTCTGCGTTCAGTTGGCCGAAGGCTTGTTCGACCAGTTCCTTTACTGATTTTTCGGATAATTTACCTGTTCCGCCGTCCATCTTCAGGAACCGGGCGCGGCGCTTAGCGAGGTTCCGTTTCCGCGACTTTCCTGCTTTTCTAATCAAGCTGCAACTCCGAAAGTCGGGTCAACTCCCAACTCATACATGGACTGAATCACAACGCAGAGATTATGGCACAAGACCTTACAGAGTGCTTCGTTGATCTGCGCTGTCTCAGTCTTGCATCGTAGTCGCTCACCAAACTTCGCCTTGATCATCGAAAAGGTTGTTTCGACGTTTGACCGTTTGTGATAGTGCATCAAAAACTCTTCGCGCTTGTAGTTGTAGAAGTGAAAAAGCTTTTTCCAGAGTTCGTCGCCCTTACCTGTAGCATTTGTCTTGAAAGGTATGTACGGCGTTGCGCCATGCTCGGTTGTAGTGCGGAGATTATCTGCGCTGATATAGGCTTTGTCGGCTGATACTTCCTGCATGTTGAAACCGCTCTTTGCGGTCGCGTCAACCAACGGTTTGTAATACGGGCTATCGTGCGAACGCGCTCTGCTTAGTTCTACGCTGGTTACGATGTGCGTTGACGTGCCGCACATCAGGTGCATCTTGATCCAGTCATGCCAGTCCTCATCCTTCCCATACTTAACATCAAACCATCGCACATAACTCGTGGTTGAAAAGCCCGACGAGTCAACCGCGAAGTCTGTTTCAATGGACTTGAGCGGCAAGCTGCTTTGAGCAATCAGTTCTTTCAAAAGCGGAGTGAGCAATTCCATTTTCAGGTAATCAAAAATCGAATTGTATGACGGCATCTTTGATAGGTAGCCCTTCGCGTGCGCGTCGCGTAAGTCACTCACGAATCGCCGACCACTCACAGTCGAATAGGTCTTGTATGTCACGCTAAAGATGATGTCGGCAAGCGGCAAGCGCGGGCGTCCAAATGTCTGTACGGGTTCTTCGATGCCAGAGCATAGCTCATACAGGAAGGCTAGAAAGTGTGCCTTCTCATTCGTCTGCGCTTTGTTGTAAGCCGACCATTCCTGCTTGTAGGTCTTCTTGACCGTGACGGTTTCAGTCAGAGTTTGAGTCTCGCCGTCGTCGGTGTACTCGCGTTCAATTGTGTACTCAACCGCGAAGATATGCTTGCATCGAAGTTGCCGTGCCTCAAAGTCCGGGCATGTGCAACTTGGGGATTGAGGGTTAGGATCGACTGTGTACTTCTTAGCCCCAGCCTGAGAAGGAACTAGCCATGTATCGCCTTTGCGTGTGAGTTTGGATTTCGCCGCTATTTGAAGTGCTTTTTGTTCGCGTGTGCTCATTGTGATGCTCCTTGCCTTTCGTTTGCGACTGGCTCACAATGGCTTTGCTTGGACGCCTGATGCGAGCAATCGCGTTTGGTTTTCAATGGCCTCGCCGGTTGCTAGTAACAATCGGCGGGGCTTTACTACTTACTCTTTTGGCGCTTGCGTTCCGTCTTGGTTTGACCGTTGTCCCGCATGGCCTTTTCAACGGCCTCAATTACAAAATCCTTCAAAGTCATCCCGCTCAGTGCGGCATGAGACTTTGCGCGGCGCACAAAATCTTCAGGAAGGTCTCGTAGGTTTATTGTTTTTGTGTCCATGTCACGAATGTATCACATGATACATCCGTAGTCAAGAGTGGATCGTGAATATGACAACACTACTCAGACGGGCGATGCTTATCAGACGTTACAAGGTTGGACAAGGCTGTGGCGGCTGCCTCAATGGCGCGGTCATTAGACTCGAATAAAGGGAGTCCGAGTATGCTCGCATGATTCGAATCGACTGCATCGCTAATCGTTACTTGCCAATCTTCAATTACGCGCTTTGTCTCAAGCATTAACTCGCCGAAACACGTACGCTGGTGAGCATCGCAATCCAACTTTGTACAATTGGCTGAAGTAATCACTGAAAGGTCGGGTTCCGCTTTTCGCAATTTGAAAGCAGCACTTCGCTGCACGAACCATTTTTTGTCTTTTACAGCTCTGTATAAGAGGGGATGATCTGCGGGAGAAATATCCGACATGACGTGAGATAAAGTTAATCCGTAAACACAGAACGAAGTTGTTGAGCTAGAGCTAGACCTGAGACCACATAATCAACATGCGAACGCTTGAGGTCTTCGCTGTAGATATAGTGTTTTCCATTTTGACTAGCAGGAATGATCAGCCGAACTACACTCCCATCAGCCGACCTCCATTCTACACTTGCCCCCCCGTCCCCATCGGGCGCGATTGTCGGAACGGGCGCGGAGCCAATGTAGTGAGTATATGAATCTTCGATCAGTTGCTTTGTAAGATCATAGGCATATGGAGTGGGACGATGCAGAAAATCCGGCTCGTCCTCTTCTTTCAACATAGCCTCTAAGTCTCGCAGAATGCGTTGCGAAATTAAGGAGTTATCCTCTGGGCGAACAATCATCGACTCAGATTGTTTTTCAATTCTCGCCCGGCTCTCCGAAAGTATTTCCGAGGCCTGGTCACAAATGCCGTCGGTGTATACGATGAGCCCTTTTACTTGTCTCCTGTTTCTTTGATGATGCGCGGTATTTACGACAGCTTTCAGGCCCTTTTGCAACAGTAATACCCCGTCATACCACTCAACATCTGAGTCGGAGTACCACTCATCCGGGTCGCGTAGCCATTCGCCGGGACGAGCATGGGCACATTCAGCTATTGGTGTGTTCGGCATTGTGCAACCTTTACGCTCTCACTCAAAATAAGTTATTTTTGCTTCTCTTAATACTGACTTCAGGGTCTCGCCTCTTGCGGTCGCAACGTCAAGTGCCTCTCTTAATTTCTCTACGTCACTATCATCCATAGCAACGTAAATCTCTTTTATTTCGTCCGCCTCGTGGTAACTGAGCTTAAGCATGTGCACTGTACCGGTCGCCAATGGAGAACTGCTGTCTGTTCCAAACACCGGACGAAGGTCCGTGAAAATTCGGGCACTGCAAAAAGCGTGTTCATGTTCAACCCAAACGTCAACTATCTTAGACGAAATAATTAACGATCGCGTTTCAAGAAGCTCACTTAAGTAACTAGCAAACTGTTCGCTGTCGGCGGCTAGGTCAAGCTCTTTGTCCCCGCTCTCAATCATCGCCTCGCATATTTGCTCCGCTAGTTTTGGTGTTGATAACTTCAAATAAGTCTGTAGCGAGTAGAGCGAAACCAATGTTGTTATTATGTTGCTAACGTCTTCCAACGGCATAGCAGCCTCAGAACTCACCCGTTTCGACAAAGCATCAGGACCTGTCGCCGCCGCTGGAACACTTCTTAGTGACGAAAGGAGCTTTTGCCGGGAGTCTTCCTCTTGGGCGACCAGCTTCGCTAGGCCACTGTGATGTGCCTTTGGAATTTTGAAGGATGCCATGTTAGACCAATCTCAACGAGTTAGAGCGCGGGAACGGGTAAACACGATGCCTGTCAAAGAGAATGATTCCGGGAGCGTTTTTGGGTAAGAACGCCCTGATGGCTATAATGCGGCACAGGGTCTGATTTCTAATGTTTTACTTGATTTAATCGCATTGCCTTATGATCGATTAACTGAGTATTGATCCCGGAGGGGGAGCGTATGGAGAATTCTACATGCTGTCAACGAAAATCTCAACAAGGAAGTTCAAGGCCGCGTCGCTGACGTACCCCGACAAATGACGGAGGCCGGGTTAGGGTGACTTTCCGGGCAGAATTGGCGTTCGTACGAAAAGTCCTACGGTAGAGGTACTATTCGGGCAAGGCTACTTAGAGCAATACTTTACAACTCTCTGCTCAAAGGAAAAACCGGACTTAGCATACCCAGCATCATCGAAATCAATGAGACAAAGCTAATATACAGGGAGTGCTCGCGAGACACTTGGCCTGAACGGAAACAAAGTTGTCAGAGCTCTGGTCGGTGTTAGAGTGTCGTTGAGGTTTAGCCAACGAGTTCTCAGCTACAGTCAAATCCATCAACCGCGAACGGCGATCTCGTTGAGCGAGGACAGATCGCATATCAGCAAAGGCTGGCGTCTATCCTTGAGCCTTCACACGTGGGACAATTCGTCGCTGTCGAACCCGAGTCTGGTCGTTACTTTCTGGGGAACAGCGCAAGTGCGGCCCTTGTCGCCGCTCACGCCGCGATGCCACAAAACCTGTTTTACCTGACCCGCGTTGGTCGCGAGACCGCGCACACCGTCGGCGGTCATGGCACGAGAATCCGGTGGTGTTAGCGCTCGCCAAGTAGGACTTCGCGCATCATCGCGCCGCTCGTTCCCCGTGCTAGACTCATCTCCAATGCCGCGAATTGTTTCGTTCCTTCCTTCCGCCACGGAAATGGCTTGCGCGCTTGGCCTGAATGATGCTCTCGTCGGAATCACTCACGAGTGCGACTATCCGGAATCGATCAAGAGCAAGCCGGTAGTCGTTCGCAATGTGCTGCCGCTCGAGACGATGAGTCAGAGCGAGATTGATCGCGCGGTCGCTGCGCGGCTGCGAGATGGCCAAAGTCTGTATCAGATCGACGAACAACTGCTCGCTTCGCTCGCACCCGATCTGATTCTCACTCAAAATCTATGTCAGGTTTGCGCTCCCTCGGGCAATGAAGTCGCACAGGTGCTGAAGGCGTTGACGAAACAGCCGGAGATCCTTTGGATGACTCCGCAAACGATCTCTGAGATCTTTCAGAATCTCAGCGATCTCGGCGCCGCTACCGGACAGTCGCAAAAAGCTGAGGACATAATCGCGGCAGGTCGCGCTCGTCTGGCGAATCTCGCCGCGAAAACAAGCAAGCTGTCGCGTCGCCCGCGGGTCTTCTGCATGGAGTGGCTTGATCCCGTTTACGCTTGCGGACACTGGGTGCCGGAGATGGTGAAGATCGCCGGCGGCGTCGATGAAATCGGACGCGACGGTCAGGAATCAGTCCGCTTGAGTTGGGATGATTTGGTTCGATGGGCGCCTGAAGTTCTCGTCATCATGCCCTGCGGCTTTAACCTGCAACAGACAATGAAGCAGATTTGGCAGCACTTCGGGCCATACTCGTCGTTTGCGTCCGAGCAGCGGGCTTCGTTTTTCGATCTTCCCGCGGTTCGTGCCAAACGGGTCTACGCGGTTGATGCAAATTCATATTTCGCGCGTCCCGGCCCGCGCGTGGTCGACGGAACAGAACTGCTTGCGCATCTGATCCATCCGCAAGAGTTTGCCTGGAAAGGTCCCGCCGGTGCTTATCAGCAAGTCGACGTCGATTTGTTGCGCGGATCGCTAGCTGAAGAAAGAGATTACTACCGCGAAGATGAAGCGGTTGTGTTCACCAAAAGTTACCTGAAGCGCCGCGGTTATTGTTGCGGCAGCGGTTGCCGCCATTGTCCTTATTGATTAGATTTTACCTGACTCTCCAGGATGCGAGCACCAGAGACAAACAATCATGCGCGGCGCGGCTTCCCGCCCTGGCTCATCGTTTTCGCACTCGTCTTTACTGCGTCCTGCTCAAGACCATCGCCCCGGAAATCGGTAGTAGCGCCACCACTAAGCGCGCCTGCCAACACTCAGGTTCGCATGGGGCGAGCAGTACGTATTGCCGACGGCGACACCATAACCATTCTGGACGGCATGAACACGCAGTATCGCATTCGCCTGCAAGGCATCGACGCGCCGGAATCCCATCAGGCTTTCGGCACCCAAGCCAAGAAGAGTCTTTCAGAGATGATCTTCGGCAAGGATGTCACGGTCGAGTACGAGAAAACCGATCGGTATGGCCGGATAGTTGGGAAGATTTTGCTGGACGAAAAAGATATCAACCTGGAACAAGTCAAAGCCGGCATGGCCTGGCATTACAAGGAATACGAGCGCGAACAGACGCCGACCGATCGGGAAATATATGCACGGGCAGAAACCGAAGCGCGTAATGCGCGACGCGGATTGTGGATTGATGCGAGTCCGATTGAGCCGAGCGAGTTTCGGAAAGAAGCGCGGGAAGAACGAGAGAAAAAATGATTTGTTTTCCGGTACCACTCCTCGAGGAGCTTTGCCTCAAAAGTCAGGCAGAGAGAGAGGCTGAGCGTTGAGAGAAATTGAAGCGACCGCGAATCTGTCTTGAGTGCCGTTAGGCACGGAATATTTGTAGATGCGGATGCTTCTTTATTGTTCTAGCCCATTTATGGGCGACAGAATATGCCGCTCCTGCGGAACTGTGGTTCACTAGGCAGCAATGTCCTACAAATATGTCGCCGCTACGCGGCTGGGATCGTTGGCGTAGTCTGGGTTTTGAGGCAAAGCCAGGCCCGAAGGGCCGGCATGGGTTTACTCTGTAACATGCGAGTCAATGTCGCACCTTCGGCGCTCGACTATTCATTTTTCGACTGTCCACGGTCTTACGACCGTGGCTATTTATTGACGGTCCTGCGGACCTAAGGCCAATGGCAATATTTGTGCTTCTTCCGCAGGGTTAGCTGCGCTTTTTCTTTTGTTTTTCCGATCGCGGCCTTTCTGTTTCCAGTTCAGCCTTTGCTTTCTTAGGCAACTTCTCGAAGACCAAATCATATGAATCGCGCAGGAGCGCCTTCAACTCCTTGTCGCTCATCACGTCGTAGCGCTCCAGCGCCACCCAGTGGTAACGGGCCACGTATGGTGCGGGCACGATCCCGTTTCTTTCTACCAGCTCCGCAAATTTTTCCGGGGTGCACTTGAATGACATGCAGTGATCCGAAACTTCTTCCAGACTAATCACGGCGAACATCTTTCCCGCGATCTTAAAAACGAGGTCGGCTCCCCACTGCACGTTCTCAGTGGCGTGGGGAAACGAGAGGCAATGGGCGCGTGCCTGTTCGATGTCCATTCACATTCCTTCGAGTACCAGCAGCGCCGTTTGGCCGCCGCCGGAAGTCACATTCAAAATCGCTGAAGACGAGAGGCGAATTAGAGCACCTTCTGCCTCGTTATCAAATAAGAATGGATTGAAATCAATGTACATTTCTGCCAGCCGAACACGATCGTCAAACATCGGCATCCGCAGTTTGTGCAAATTCACCCGTTCCTGAACGACGTAAGGGCGCCGGCTGGCGCGGGCGATCGCCTCCTGCCAGTCTTCCGCTGACGATTCCCAACCGAGGAACACGCCGTGCCCGCCATAGTCATCGTTTGGTTTGAGCACAAAGCGATCGCGCTCCTGAAAAACCAGATCGATCAAGTCGTAGTCTGATCCATGAAAGGTCGTGACTGCACGTTCCAGTCGTCGAGTCCACGGAATGTGCTTGCGGCAGACTTCGATTTCCTCGGGCGTAAACAGCGCCTCGTATTTCGGATCGCTGAGAATCGCAAAGCCTGTCTTCTTGTGCGCCATTTTGGTGCGAAATGAATTGATCATACAAACGCGACGGTCCGCGTACGCGCGCGCCAGCGGATGATCTTCGTCGCACCGATCAAAAAATTCATGAATGACGACGCGCTTGTAGACAATGTCGATGCGAAAATCTCCGGCCCGCAAATACTCGCCGTCATAAGCCAGTTCGCCCGGATCAGCAATGATCGATTGGTAACCTTCAGACGCGAAATAGTCCTTGAGGACGTAAAACTCGCTTTCGGTGGCCACGCCCTGCCAGTCAACGATGGCAATTTGCGGCGGCTCGGCTTCACCTCCCCACTCGCGATACGTATCCCGCATTGACTGTAACAAGCGGCGGTGGGGCTCGGGCCACCAGTGCGGATGCTGAGCGAGAAACTCCTTAACGTGTGGTAAATGAAGCAGAACTTTTTCAAGCTGCATTTGATCGCCCACGCCCGCCGGAGTCTCAGCGTTGTATTCGAGAAATTGAAAACCCGCATCAGACAGGTAGGAATCCAGCCGGCTGGTGACGCAAAGCCGCGGGTACCCGGGATCGAGCCTCGCCATCTTCTCCTCGCGTTCGGTCAGTCCGAGCACCGCCATCAATTCATCGTCCACTAACGCATGATTGACGACCTTTTCAGTCGCATCTGCGATAGTGCGCGCCGCGCCCGCAACTTCGTCGTATTGCGATCGGCTGACGATGTGGGGACGAAGAAAAGGACAAGTGGGACGGTCACCGAAGACGAGGCCAAGCTCACGTTGCGCGTTGGTAAGTTCTGCAAAAATAGCCGGGACGAGTGCCGGATCGTCGAGGATTCGTTGATCGAGTTCTGTTAGCAGCGGCTCCAGCATAAGAGGGCCGGCGATGTTGCCGGTTAGCGAGCGCGACGAGTTTGGGCGAAACAATTTCGGCGGGCAAGCGCCCGCCGATCAATCGTTACGAAAGCCGTTTCATCTGCTTAGTTCCGAGACCCGTTCCCATTACTCTGGCTGCCAATCTCGCGCAGGCGGTTGACCACCTGATCGATGAGCCAGTTCGGAGTCGAAGCCCCGGCAGTAACGCCGACGCGTTGGGCTCCATTCAGGTCCTGCGGGTTGATCTCATCCTGCGTCTCGATCAGAAAACTACGGGCGCATTGTTCCTGGCAAACGGCCAGCAGCTTGATGCTGTTCGAAGAATGCTTGCCGCCGATGATGTAGAACACATCGACCAGTCCTGCCAGCGCGCGCGCTGCGTCCTGCCGATCGCGGGTCGCCGAGCAGATAGTGTTGACGACTTGCGGATCAGCGTCGGCTTTCGCTTTGACAGCTTCGGCGACTTCCAAAAACGTTTGCAGCTTGAGCGTCGTTTGCGATACGACCAGTGGCGCGTGCAAGCGACGGCAGAGCGGCGACTTCGGCCGCGTCGCGAACAACATAAGTATTGTTCGGCGCATAGCCAACCACGCCGATCATTTCCGGATGATCCGGATTGCCGGCCACGACGACGTGACGGCCTTCCTGGGCGGCGCGTTCGGCGAGCCGCTGCACGCGCGTCACGAATGGGCAGGTCGCATCGACTACCTGTGCAGCGCGCTTCTCCAACTCTCCTGCACCTGGGGCGTGACTCCATGCGCGCGAATCACTGCGATCTCGTCTCTGGAAACCTGTGACGGCTCCTGCACCGTTGACACGCCTTCACATTCCAGACGCTGCATTTCCTGGGTGTTGTGAATTAGCGGCCCGAGGGTCCGCACAGGCGCGCCTACTCCCAGCGCGTCTTCGACCATTTCCACGGCGCGTTCGACGCCGAAACAAAATCCGTATTCGTTAGCTAAGAGGACTTCCATATCGTTAGCTGAATCTTAGCACAGGATTCCGCGCGGCGAGTATGGCTGCGGTCTCCGGGTTGCGCGTTGCCTTTGCGGCTTAGCGACTTGGCGTGCACTGATTCTCACGCTGAGGCGCAAAGGCGCAAAGCATCGTAAAGTAACGCCTACCTGACCGGTTCCCGCAATATGATTTCCGCGGCTTGGGCGGCGAGGTCAGCCGCCGGGCGATGCGTACCACGCAGGCCGGCGATTTGCAGCAGCGCCTCGCCGGTACGCGAGAGCAGACGCACGAGATCGCCTTCTTCGGCGCGTGTTTCGTGGACCAGCTCTCGCCAGTCGCCGCCTCTCGCCCAATGCGCTGCGGCGGCGGCGGCCGAGAAGTTGATTTCCGGAACGGCTTCGATGCCCTGCTTCCATTCCTGGGTCGAAACCTCGAATGAGATTTCCTCGAACTTAACCAGCAAACTGACGATCGAATCGTCGAGTTCCAGCGCTCCGTAATCGCGATCTTCATCGGCCGCGAGTGCTGCCACCAACGCCGCGGCGTGCGCCGTATCGAGCGATGCAAACAGGTTGCGCTGGAGCGCTTCACCAATCAGCAGTGGACGATCGACGCGTAAGTCCGCCAGCCACTTCCCCCGCTCCGTCACTTGCTCTCTGCCAAAGTCGAGATAACCGAAATGATTCAGCACGAGCGTGCAACGCTCAAACGGGTCCCAGATCTCGCGGCGCAGAGATTCAATCTGACGATCTGCTTTTTCGATCCCGGCCGCCTCAGCCTGCAGAGACCAAAGGGCTTCACTGATCGCCTGGCGACGCGCGGGATCCGGTTCAGGCGGCCCCAGAGAGTCAAGCAAGTCGTCGATCAACCTGATCGAATCTTCCTCTCCGGCCTGGGCATCGCGCAGACGCGGCTCAGGTAGCGCGAGCTGATCGCCGCGATCATGAATTTCGTCGAAGGCTGCTTCAGATTTTTCCGGTCTGGTTGAGAACTTCGGAGCGAATACCCGGCCGACGCGCTGCAGTGGAAATGAGGCGAACCGCTGATCTTCACGCATCGCGGTTACGCCGTCGAGTGTTCGCGCGATCACCAGCGCGAGACGTTTACCACTCCGGCCGATCGCCACCACCCGGCCGGGTTGCACTACCTGGTTCAGCCAACGCTGGCGCATCTCGCGTCGGGTCTGCGGTGCCCCTTCGAGTAAACGCGCACGCGCACTCGCCAGGCGCTCCAGCGCGAACACAGTTTCAAGCGGGAGATGGATTGCCTCGCTTTCGAGCCGGCGGCGAATCAACTCTTTATTTTGCTCGCGTTGCTTTTCCAGATGATGAATTCGCGGCAGGAGATTGCGGTAAGCAAAACTCTTTTCAGCGATGGCGCGCACCTGCCCAAAACTGCCAAACGCGTCGAGCAAATTCAGCAGCGAGGTGTAAGTTGCGCGAAACTGACTCTCGAGATCGTCCGGCGGCGCATTCAGCAGCTCGGCGATGCGCCGTGGATTCTGGTGTGGACCGGGCGCCGCGACAATGAAACCGACTCGGTCTTTTCCGCGACGCCCGGCGCGGCCGGTCATCTGCTGCAATTCCGACGCGGTCAGCGATTGCCAACCTCTGCCGGTCCGCCGATCCGCCACCGTGACCACTGCAGTGCGCGCGGGAAAATCAACGCCGGCGGCCACCGTAGCGGTGGCGAAGATCGCATCGAGCAAGCCCGCGCTCATCATCTTTTCGATGATCAGTTTCCACGCCGGCATGTGGCCCGCGTGATGCGCGGCAACGCCGCCGCGAATGATCGTGTCCCAATGACGATGGTTGCGAATTTCCGGATGCTGCTCGACGAAGCTGTCCATCAAGTCGCGGCGGGCTTCACGACGGTCGTCTTTGAGAGTACGCCGGCTAAGCGCGGCTTCGGACGCAGCTTCATCACAGCGCCGGCGCGTCGGGAGGAAGACAATTGCCGGGAGCAAATTGTAGGAATCAAGCGCCGCCAGCAAATTAGCCGGCGGCATTTCCGGCATACGCAGTTTCATCGTGAAGGCCTCAAGACCAGCCACAGATACACACAGATTTTCACAGATCTAATTCTGTTCTCATCTGTGAAAATCTGTGTTCATCTGTGGCGATATTGAAGTGTCTACCTTCGTCGATACGCTCCGCGCGATCGACGCTCTTCATCTCTCTGCTCGGTCAGCACGGCAATCTCCCGATTCAGTTTTGCGTTCTCGCCCACCAGCGGCACCAATCTTTTGTCCGGCATTAAGAACGCGGCGCGCAACGGAACCGGCCGCGCCCCCGGGCGCGTGATCACGCCGCAACGCACGCCGCGCAATTCCTCTATCCACTTGGCCAACTCCTGAGCATTGCCGATTGTCGCTGACAGCAGCAGCATGCGAATACGCGGTGGCGTCAGGACAATCGCCTCTTCCCAAACATGGCCACGATCTTCGTCGCCCAGGTAATGAGCCTCATCAAAGATGACCAGGTCGACGCTCACATCAGCACCGCCCCGCAGCGCGTCGAATAACTGATTGCGAAAGATTTCCGTGGTGCCGACGATTAACGGCGCGTCAGAGTTTTCTTTCCGGTCGCCGGTGAGAATGCCGACGCGATCCGCGCCGAACTCTTCACCAAATTCCTGATACTTGGAATTCGTCAAAGCCTTCAAAGGCGTCGTGTACCAGGCTCGCTTGCCCGCTTCCAACAACCGGCGAATTTCTTCGCGGGCGATCCAGGTCTTACCGCTACCGGTCGGCGCAGTCACCAGGACGTCCTCAAACTCGAGCGCGGCGAGAGCTTCGAGTTGGAACGCATCAGGTTTGAAGGGTCCGGGTTTTGGCGCGCCGATGCCGGCCAGCAGGTCGCGCAACTCGCGCCCGTAGGCTCCCGGGGCAGCGTGGCGCGGTCGTTCGTCCTTGGCCGGCTCGCGGTCGGGCGGAGGCTCGGAACCGCGCGACCGGTCAGGTCGTTTGTCTCTTTGATGGAACCTGCTCGATCGCCGCATGGCCGTATTGTAGGCCAACGACGGCGAACAGACACGCGTGGGCCGATCCGGGATGAGGTCAGTACCGGGAGTGGTAGCGACCGGGTCGCGGGCAACGAAAAGATCGAGTTTGCCAGGATTCTTACCCGGTCGCATCCACCACCCCACGCGGGCTGCCCGCGGGGGGACCCCGGTCCGCTCCCGGTACTGACTCATGGCGTTGCGACGATTCTGTGGCTGACTTACTATTTGAAGAGCGAATCAAACAACTCAAACTGATCGCAACGAAACGCGGGCGCGACGCGTCAAACCGTCGCGAACTAAATGATGCTTAACTTTGCTGACACCGGGGGACTCTTCGACCATTTTGAAGTAAACCGCGAGCCGTTTTGGCCACGGGTGGTGTGGTTGATTGCGGGTTCGGGCGCCTGGCACCTGGTCCTCGTTGCGTTAGTCGTCATGGTTCCGCCAGTGCGCGATGCGTTAAGCATAGCCGCGATTTTCTCAGGCGCCGATTTCGTTGATCGGCCTTACTCACATACTGAAATTGGCGACGCCGAGATCATAGAATTCACCACTGAGAAATTTCGTTATCCCGACGGTTACTTCCTGATGGATCAGCAGGTGATGCCGACCGCGGCGCTTCCCGTAGCCGTGCCGTTTACGCCAACCTTTACGCCGGAAGTATCCCCATCGCCCGGGCCTACCGCAACGGTGACGCCGGCCGCCGGGCCGTCGCCGGCGATTGCGGCGAACAGCGATGCTAAACCTGCCGAGGCCAAACCGTCGCCAGACAAATCAACCGAGCAGGCCCAGAAAGAGTTGGAGGCGGCTTCGCAGAAGACCGGCATCGAACTGCCGCAGGAAGGCGAGATCAATAAAGCGCCGTTCAAGGATCTGGCGACGTACGCAACCGACTTACGCGATCACGGCAAACTGGATTTCAACCAGCCGTTCGAAGTGACAATTGACACTCAGTTGGACAAAGACGGGAAGCTCGTCAACCCAGTCGTGACCAAGAGAGTCGGCGACGAGAACCTCGTAGATCTCGCCAAGCGACTGGTGGCCGCCATGAATGACAGCGGCGTGCTCTTCTATCTGAAAAAGATTAATGACGACAAGCCTGGCACCAGGGTCATCTTCACCATCAAGCAGGATGGAACGGAAGTCGTTGCCATCGTTGAATCGGAAGTAAGTTCCGCGGACAGCGCCAACAAGTTGGCGCGCGGCTTTGCGGTCATGCTGGATGCCGGCGCGCGTTCGCGAACAGGTAAAGATGAAGAACCACTGTTGCGAGGCACGAAGGTAACCGCCGACGGCGCGAAAGTAGTCTTTAAGCTGACGATGCCGCGCCAGGAGGCAGTTGATCTGGTAAAGAAAGGAATGGCGAGTCCCTCGCCTACGGTGAAGCCGGGATAATGTTTAAAGTAGTCGCTGCATTTCTGTTGTTGACGTTGATAACGATGGCGTCCTGCAGCTCAAATACAAAACCCCGCGCCCATACGCCCACGCCCACGCCCAACGCGCTCACAGAAAATGGATCGGGATTAGTACTTAGCAGCACAGCTTTCAAAGAAGGTCAGGCAATTCCACGTCAATACACCTGTGACGGCGTGAACATCTCGCCGCCGCTGGAATGGACAGGCGCGCCAAAAACCGCGAAGACGATCGCGATTATCGCTGACGATCCGGACGCACCAGCCGGCATCTGGGTGCATTGGGTGCTTTACAACGTTCCGGCTGAGTACATCGGTTTTGTCGAGAACGTTCCAGCCAGCGAAAATCTGAGGGGCGGCGGATTTCAGGGTAAGAACGACTTTGGCAAGATTGGCTATGGTGGACCTTGCCCTCCGTCAGGAACGCATCGTTACTTTTTCAAGATCTATGCTGTCGATAGCGAACTCCCACTGGAAGCGGGCGCGACCAAAGCGGATGTGGAAAAAGCGATGCAAGGTCACATCGTTGCGCAGGGCCAGTTGATGGGAACGTATTCGCGATAGCGCGCGCGTTCTGCTGAAGCGCACGCATCCTGCGTGCGGTTCGCCGGCATCTGCCGGCGCCTCTTATTTTGCGAGCATGGATGCTCGCGAACCGCCGACAGGATGTCGGCGCTCCCAGCTAAGGAATCACACCTTCCGGTACATTCCACGGATGTAATTCCAGTCTCAGCCGATCAATCTTGATCATCGGATCCGTGACGGCGAGTTCCTTGGCCTCTGTCAATGAGTCCACGCGGAAAACAAAAACTCCGCGCAGGTCTCCGTCATCACCGAAGGGTCCCGCGACGACGAGCTTTTTCATTTCCGCCAGCCGAACGATGTTGGCGATATGCGCTTTTTGCAGTTCCTGCACTTCGGGATTTTTGCTGTCACCTTCTTTGCGGTTGGGGCCACGCTGGAGAAAGCCGAAATAGACGAGATTCATTTTCAGCGGCGAGGCTGCTTTCTTGAAAATATCTTCCGACCACCAGGGGTGCATTTCCGCCACCATCAAGCCAGTCTTCACGGCCGGATCGGCATCGACCCAGTTCTTTGCTTCCTCAGCCGAAGCCACACGGAGAATAAAAATACCGGCCAGGTCCGTATCATCGGCAAAAGGACCGGCGATAACTGCTTTGCCCGAATTCAGGAGCGAAACCACATTGTCGACGTGCTGTTTAAGAATCGCGTTTCTTTCCAGTTCCTTCGTCATCTCCCACTTCGGGCCCTTTTTCAAGATAGCCATGTGGAATTGGACGAGTTTGTGCTCCTCTTTGGGTTGCGCAAGCGAGCTGACCGCTAAGCAGAGAACGAAAACAACCGTCGCGATAATTCGCACCTTCATGCTCCCACCTCTCAAGTTAGTATTGAGTTGTCTTGCAAGAATCGTTAAGTTAACCCGAGCTATGGTACAAGAAGTTCAAAGCGAGGATGTTAAGTGTTGTTAATTTGTCGCCTGAACTTAGCCAGCGCTGAGATTTGACGGATGAGGTCAGTATCGGGAGCGAACCGGGGTGCCCGCGTGGGGTGGTGGTAGCGACCGGGTAAGACTGCTGGCAAACTCGAGACCCGGTCGCTATCTTTCCCGGTTCTGACTCCATGTAGCCAAGGTTAATCTTAGTGCCTACTTACACGCGACTATTCGCGGACAAAGACGGCGAATCGCACTTCGAAGATGTGGAAGTCGATCTCCAGCTGACGGACTATGCGCCGCCAGCCGCGCCTTTGAGTCTTTCCTCGTTAACCGAAGCGACGCAGTTTCGTTTCATGAACGCGCCCGCGGGCTGGTCCAGCGACTGGCATCCGGCGGCGGAGCGTACTTTATTTTTCGTCATCAGTGGTGAATGGGAAGTAACCGCCAGCGATGGCGAAACGCGCAGGTTCGGAGTGGGCGCCGCGCTGTTGGTCGAAGACACCCACGGCCAGGGGCACAAGTCGCAGGTGACCAGTGAAGCTGATTCCCTGGCCGCGATGATACAGTTGGATAAATAAACGGGTCATAGTCAAATACTCTTTCCATTAAGCTACGGTCCATCATGACGTCACGAAACATTCGCGCGCCGCGCGGTGCTCAACTCAACTGCAAAGGCTGGCATCAGGAAGCCGCACTACGCTGTCTAATGAACAACCTCGATCGCGAAGTAGCTGAGAAACCCGACGAGCTGATCGTTTACGGCGGCGCCGGCAAAGCTGCGCGGAATTGGGAATCATTCGACGCCATTGTGCGGTCGCTGCAAGAACTGGAGAATGACGAAACCCTGCTGGTGCAATCCGGGAAGCCCGTCGGCATTTTTCGCACGCACGAATACGCGCCGCGCGTCCTGATCGCCAACTCAAATCTGGTGGGCGCGTGGGCCAACTGGGATTACTTTCACGAACTCGAGCGCAAAGGCTTGATGATGTACGGCCAGATGACGGCCGGGAGTTGGATCTATATCGGCACGCAGGGCATCGTGCAGGGCACGTTCGAGACTTTCGCTTCGATGGCCGACAAACATTTCGGCGGTGACCTGCGCGGAAAGTTGCTCGTGTCGGGCGGGCTGGGCGGCATGGGTGGCGCTCAGCCGCTGGCCGCGACTTTGAATGGCGCGGTTTTTCTCGGCATCGAAGTCGATCACGGCCCGCATCGAGCGACGCGTGCGCACCGGCTACTGTGATCGCCTGGCGCTGGACTCTTGACGAAGCGCTGGACATCTGTGAAGACGCGCGCGAACAAAAACGGGCCGTGTCGGTCGGGTTGGTCGGAAACTGCGCCGAGATACTGCCTGAGATCGTACGTCGCGGCGTGCAGGTTGACGCCGTCACCGATCAAACCAGCGCGCATGATCCTTTGAACGGTTACGTTCCCGCCGGGCTTTCGATTGAAGGAGCCATTGAGCAGCGCCGCATGGATCCGCAGGGCTACACCGAGTCGTTCGATGCAATCGATGGCGCGCCATGTCGAAGCAATGCTGGCGCTGAAGCGTGCCGGAGCAGTCGCGTTCGATTACGGCAACAACATTCGCAAGATGGCGTTCGATGCGGGCGTCAAGGACGCTTTCGACATTCCCGGCTTTGTTCCTGAATACATTCGCCCGCTCTTCTGTGCAGGCAAAGGTCCATTTCGCTGGGTCGCGCTTTCAGGCGAAGCTGAAGACATTCGCAAGACGGACGATCTTGCGCTCGAACTCTTCCCTGAGGATGAGACATTGAATCGTTGGCTGCGCCTGTCGCGCGATCGAGTGAAATTCCAGGGCCTGCCGGCACGCATCTGCTGGCTCGGTTATGGTGAGCGGGCGGAGATGGGCGAAGCCATCAACGAGCTGGTGAGGCGCGGTGATCTGAAAGCGCCGATCGCCATTGGCCGCGACCATCTCGACACCGGATCGGTCGCTTCTCCTTTTCGTGAAACTGAAGGGATGAAAGACGGATCGGATGCGGTAGCCGACTGGCCGATACTGAACGCACTCTTGAACACGGCCAGCGGCGCGAGTTGGGTTTCATTTCATCATGGCGGCGGGGTGGGCATCGGTTATCAGCTTGCACGCCGGCCAGGTCTCAGTCGCCGACGGCACCGACGAAGCCGCGAAGCGTCTTAATCGCGTGCTGACAAACGATCCGGGCATCGGCGTGGCGCGTCATGTTGACGCCGGGTATGAAGAGGCGATTGAGACGGCGCGCGAGAAGGGCGTGAGGATTCCAATGCTTGGGGCAAATTCATAGCGCAATGTTAGAATTGCCTAGCCATGACAGTCACTCTAAAACCAGACCTCGAAGAAGAACTCGCCGCGCGCGCTAAGGCCGAAGGCCTGACCACTGAAGAGTTCGTCAATCGCGAGCTTGAAAGACTGGTTGCTCACGATAAGCCACCTGCGGAACTCAGCGCCGAAGAGCGTGCACGGATTCTGGAGGAATGGACTGCGAACCACGCAGTCGGTGGACCGCCGCTTTCCGACTATGCGGTGAGTCGCGAAAGCATTTACAAAGAACGCGAAGATGCGCAGTTATGATTCAAATGCTTCAAGAGGATCGAGTATGAGTGTAAAACTGGAGTTGAAGCCCGAGACCGAAGACCAACTCGCTGAAAGAGCGAGACAACGGGGGATGTCCGTTGAAGACTATATTCGTGACGTATTAGAAGAATACGCCGGCAATGGTAAATCGACTTTTGAGGCCACTACAGATGAGGAATGGGAAGCCGCGCTCGAAGCGTTCGCACATAGTCCCGTGTTTCAGAATATTTCGTGGCCAGTAGACGACAGTCGAGAGGGTATTTACCGAGAGCATGAAGATGCCCAGCTATGAGCTATCTCGTCGATACGAATCTGCTGCTGCGGCTCGCCCAACCAAAGAATCCACATCAGCGCGAAACCGTCAGGTCTTTAAGAGCGCTGCGACGCCAAAAGGAATCCCCCGCAATCACTCCACAAAACCTAATCGAGTTTTGGGCGGTGGCAACTCGGCCTCCCGCTAACAATGGCTTAGGTTTGACCGTTGATGAAACCGCGAAGCTAATCGCGAAACTCAAAAACATCTTTATAGTTTTACCCGATAACCCTGACATCTTCCCCCAATGGGAACAACTCGTAATTCGACATCAAGTATCCGGCAAGCAGACTCATGATGCACGCCTCGTCGCCGCGATGCTCGTTCACGGGGTCAGCCATCTCATAACTTTCAACGAGGCGGATTTCAAGCGTTACAATGAAATCACTGTAGTCAATCCGCAAACCATCTCTGAAGACGGCACGGTACAGAAAATTGTCGATTCCGATGCTTAACAGCACGAATAATTGATCGTTTTCGCGTGATATAATCAACGCAAAATGGCAGTTAACACATCAGAAATCCGAGTATCCAATCTCGACGCTCAACACCGAGCGGACATTGAGGACCTCGCCAAAACTACCCCGGCCGAGCGCCTGGAGATGATGTGGCAGCTCACCCTCGACGCCTGGGCGTTCAAAGGAGAACCAGTTGCTGAACTCAGACTTCCGCGACATATTGTCCGCGTTTTGCGAAAAGAAGGTTGAGTTCATGCTGGTTGGACCCGCTCGTCTCAAGGAATTCACCGATAACCAAACTACGCTGAGGAAAATCCATGTGGCAGTCCATCTTGTTAGCATTTCTAATTTTGCTAGTCAGCACGCAGACACTCGCCGCCAAAATAACCACCACCGAACAACTCGTCCAGGCGCTGCAAAAGAAGTACGCGAAGTCCTGGTACCAGACTGCGACGTTCGTGCAGAAGACCACGAACATCGATAAGGACGGTAACCGGAAGGTTGAGACGTGGTATGAAGCGCTGGCCGTTCCCGGGTCATTGCGGATCGATTTCACACCCGTGAAAGACGGCAACGGAATCCTTTTCACCAACGGCCAGATATACGTCTTCAAAGGTGGAAAGGTAGATACCAACCGCCCTTATGTTCATCCACTTATGATTCTGGGCTTTGACATGTATCGCCTGCCGCAAGCCGACGTGATCGAGAAACTGAGAGGACTGAAATTCGATCTTTCAATTTTTCGCGAAGATACCTGGCAGGGGAGGCCGGTGTATGTGGTCGGCGCCAAGTCGGGCGATCTGCATTCGCCGCAATTCTGGATCGATCGGAAGAACCTTTATTTCGTGCGCATGCTGCGACCTGCAGGCAAAGACGGTGCGCAAACTCAGGAGACGCAATTTAATAAGTATCAGAAACTCGGCGGCGGATGGATGTCGCCAGAAGTGATCTTCATGGTCGACGGCAAGATTGTTACCACCGAAGAGTATTCCGAGATGCGCGCCAACGTGCCGCTCGATCCGAAGCTTTTCGATCCGCAGTCGTTCGCGACCGTTCATTGGCGAGAATAAACTCTTTTGCGCTGAGCTTTGCGTCTTTGCGCCTTCGCGTGAGACTGAACGAGACTCACGCAAAGACGCTAAGGCACAAAGAACCACCGCAAAGAACTGAAGGAGTTACACAATGTTCCCCAAACGTTTGATAGTAACGCTCTCGATTCTGCTCTGCCTGAGCGCCGTCGGCGCGGTCCGCGCACAAGAGCTCGCAAAGACAAACAAGATCGACCAGCCGGCGCCTCGCGCCGCAGACGGCAAGAAACTGCTGACGGCGATGGATCTGATGAAGGTCAATGGCGTCAGTGCGCCACGACTGTCGTCAGACGGCGCGCGCGTGGCCTACACCGTCAGCGAAGTAAGGATGGAGAAAGACAAAGAGTGGAAGACGTTGACGCACGTTTGGGTAGTCTCGACGATCGGCGGGCCGGCCCGCCAGTACACGCGTGGTGAAAAGAATGCGACTGCTCCCGAATGGTCGCCTGATGGAACGATGATCGCTTTTCTGACTGATCGCGAAAAAGATGGGGAGCGCCAGGTCTGGATGATGAGGGCCGATGGCGGCGAAGCCTGGGCCGTGACTTCGCACAAAGGCGGCGTCAGCGGTTTTCGCTTTTCACCCGATGGAAAACGTTTGGTGCTCACCGCTACTGATCAGCCGCCGAAGGATGAAGAGGATCGCAAAAAGCTGAAAGACGACCCGCTCCTAATCGATCAGGATATCAAGATGACGCATCTCTGGCTGTTCGACCTTGATAAGAAAGCAGAGAAACGACTCACTGAAGGAAATTTTACGGTTAGCGATCCGCAGTGGTCGCCCGACGGCACACGCATCAGTTATACGACGCGCCCGACGCCAAAAGCCGACGACGGAGACCTCGACAATATTTGGATACTTACGATCGCGAGCGGTGAAAAAAAGGAGATCACGAGCGACGACGCTTCCAGCCAGAACGCCCGTTGGTCGCCCGATGGGAAATGGATCGCCTACAACTGCAGCGAGCGTGGCGCTGTGTGGATCGACCTTCCTTGCCTTGTCCCAGCCGCCGGCGGTACGCCGCGACAATTGACGACGAAGTTTGAACTCCAGACGGGAGCGCCTGTCTGGTCTCCGGATGGGAAAACGATTTACTTTAGCGCGAACGCACTCGAAGCGATCGAACTGTATTCGGTGGATGTCACGTCTGGCGCTCTCAAACAATTGACGCAGCGGGGCAGCGCAACCACCATCACCGAAATCAGCCGCGACAGGAAGATGGTGGTGGGGCTACTCTCGGGTCCGAAACAGCCAACCGAAATCTACAGTGCGAAAGCTGACTTCAGTTCTTTCGACACGATTACGGATCACAACGCATGGTTGAAAGATTACTCGCTGGCCGATTCGCAGCTCGTGAAATGGAAGAGCAAGGACGGCACTGAAATCGAGGGCGTGCTGACCAAGCCCGTGGGTTACACATCAGGCAAGGTTCCTTTTCTGTTGAATCCGCACGGCGGTCCGACTGGCGCATCGCTCAATAGTTGGAACGGAACAGTCCAGGTACTAGCGGCGAATGGCTTTGCGGTATTGCAACCAAACTTTCGCGGTTCGACCGGCAAAGGCCTGGCGTTTACTCGCGCCAACAAGAACACCTGGGGGAAAGGCGATTACGAGGACTGCATGACTGGTGTGGACGCGATGATCGCCAATGGGATTGCCGATCCCGATCGTTTGGGCGCGTTCGGTTGGTCCTACGGCGGCTACATGACTTTCTGGATTCTGACGCAGACTGATCGTTTCAAGGCGGTCTCGCCCGGCGCGGGCCTGACAAACATCTACTCGATGTATTCTCAGAATGACATTCAGCGATACTTGCGCTGGTTCTATTCAGATAAGGCGCCGTGGGACGCGCAGGAACTTTATTGGGACCGTTCTCCGATGAAATATGTTAAGAACGTAAAGACGCCGACGATGATCATGCATGGCCAGGTCGACACCCGGGTCCCGATTGCCCAGGCGCAGGAATTCTATATGGCGCTGAAAGAGATGAAGGTGCCGGTCGAGTTCGTCGTTTATCCGCGCGAAAACCACGGATTCACTGAGCCGCGTCACAACATGGACCGCGTGCGCAGATACGTACGATTTTTCGCAAAGTATTTGAATACGCCGGTGGTAACCGAACCGGCCGGACAATAATGGCAGAATTTCAGCACATCAAATTTCAAATCGAAGATCGCGTGGCGCGCATCGCGTTCGCACGGCCGCCACTCAACATCTTTAACATCGCAATGATGCGCGAGATTGGCGCTGCGCTAAATGAATGCGTTGACCGGAGAGACCTGGCGGCAATCGTGTTTGAGGCCGCGGAAGGAAGTCGCGCCTTTAGCGCCGGCGTCGCCGTCGAAGAGCACGTACCGGCAACTGTATTTCAAATGCTGGATTCGTTTCACAACATCTTTCGCCTGCTGGCGCAGATGTCTAAACCGGCCGTGGCCATCGTTGACGGCGCCGCGCTGGGTGGCGGCTGCGAACTGGTAGCGGCGTGCGACATCGTGATTGCCAGTGACCGCGCCAAATTCGGGCAGCCGGAAATCAAGCTTGGCGTCTTTCCGCCCGTGGCCGCAATTCTGCTCCCGCGCATCATAGGTGAGAAGCGCGCGCGGGAAATGATCCTCCTGGGCGAGACGATCGACGCTGCCGAAGCGCTGCGGCTGGGGTTGGTAAACCATGTGGCGCCGGCCGCGGAACTCGAGACAAAGGTTCAGCAGATCCTGAGCAAGCTGCGCGAACTTTCGGCGTCTTCCCTGGCGATGACGCGGGCGGCGTTGGATCTGGGTGGCCAGAACTTCGATCTCGTGCTGAAGAAAGTCGAAGATTATTATCTGAACGAGTTGATGAAGACCGAAGACGCGCACGAAGGTCTGCAATCATTCATGGAAAAGCGCAAGCCGCGGTGGCTAAACAAATGACAGGCCGACACCGAGAAGCGAAGAGCCGGAGAGGAATATTTCTCCGCGTCCCATGGTCTCTCTCTCTCCGCGTCAGCATAGCTTTGCTGCTCTGCGTATTGACGACGGTGTCGCTCGCGCAAACGTCACGGCGCATCGGCGCACACTCCACGCCTCCGCCTGAAAGTTTTACCTCCGCCGACCGCCGCGTGGTTGAACGCGCGATTGGCGAAACCTGCACGGAACGAATCCGCGATCCGTTTGGCAGCATGCCCATCGATGAAATGCAGGCGCGGCCGTCGCTCCCCGTAAACGATCCGGATGCGGTCGCCGGCGCGCGCCGCGCCGAACGGTTGCTGCCAACCACACGCAAATTAGTTGTGAGCGCCATTTTGCAAATCGCCCGGGAGTACGAGCTTTACGACAACCCCGCGGCCCGCGCCCGAATCAACTCGGCCACGTTGCGCGTCGCCGCAGTCCGGCGCGTCAAACCCGATGTCGATGCGCGCGATAACGCTTCGGTCGTGCTGCGCGAGCCGCGCGCGATTGAATTCGGCACCATCTTTCTGGCGGGCCTACGCTCAGACGAAGCAATGATTAGCGTCCTGGCGCACGAACTCACGCATATCGCCAGCGGCCAGAGCGATTCGCTGCGGCCTTTGTTTCGAGCGATCGGCCGGCGGGCCGCGGCAAGAACAGGATTGCGGATCCAGGGACAGCGCGCTGAGGAACTGGCCTGCGATCTGGTGGGAATAATGGCCACGCGCGAATTTATCCGGCAAACGGCGAGCTGGGATCCGATGCCACGCCGTCTGGCGCGCGCCTTTGAACACAACTGTGTCGATGACGATACCTCAGACGAAGATCATCTGTCGCCCCGAAATACGATTCGCGCATTGCTGGCACTTAATGTTTCGCTGGCCAACGAACTGTTGGTTAATGCACCTCGCTAATCGCACGCTGCTCATTCTTTGTGGCTAACCACGTTGACACCACCAAGCAGCCATTCCTAAGATCGCTCCCGAATGTTCCGTGCCATCCTTAAATTCGGCATTGAGTCGTGCGCGCCCGGGCTCCTGCTATCGGTTAGTGTCTTGCTCCTGCTGGCGACCACCGCTTGTCGCAACGACAGCGAATCGCAAAGTTTGCGCCCGCGTCAGTTGCGCGACGTGCCCGCCAATCGCCTGGCCTTTACGTTCGTCGCCGATGTCCAGCCGCCCGCGGGATTGAATGCGGAGGAGAGCAAAATCATTTCCGCGATTCAGGACGATTTTGATAACCGGCGAAAAGACGACGCACTGCTGCGCACGGTCGCGTCACCTGATGGACAGCGGGCGCTGGCGCTGTATGGTACGGCCGACTCGCCGAGTGCGACGTTTCGGATCGATCTGTATTCTTCAGATGGAAACTTCATTCGCAACGTAACCCCGCCGGAACTCGCCGTCGTTTTTCAGGACTCAGTCGTCTGGTCCAGCGACAGCAACTCCATCGCTTTTGTCGGCCGCAAGAGTGCCGAGCCTCAAGCCAGCCCCACACCTTCACCTGAATTAGAGCCGCTCTTACCTTCGGCGTCGCCCACTCAGGCTCCGGCAATTGCGCCGGCGTTTGCGCCGGTCGCGGTTTTTAACACCGAGCAGGTTTACGTCTGTAATCGTGACGGCTATGACTTGAGGCCGCTGACCACGCGTGACGGACTGATCTATTTTGGTTTGGCCTGGGCGCCGGATGGCCACGCTTTGGTAGCGCTGGCTTGCAAGGAAAGCGAATGGGGTGCGCGCGAGAAAGAATACAAGTCTCCGGCCGGCCGGCCGCGATTAGTTTCTCTTGCCGGCGAAGAGCGGCTGCTCGACGACGAGCTAGCCGAAGCGCCTCCAGTGTGGTCGCCGGATTCCGCCAAAGTAGCGATGGGCTTCAATGTGAACGTGGGAATTTATGATGCTGCGACCAGGTCGCCGACACAGGCGCGAATCAAGTTACAGGAGACGCTGTTGACGGCTTCGGCGGCATTTGAAGCGAAACTCCCGGGGAAAAAGCAGACGGATAACAGCAACCAGGGAGCAAGCCCGCCTCAGGGTTCTGACTTTCACCCTTCACTCAACCCCATTGTGCGACTCGAATGGCCCACCCCGGACAAACTTTACCTGCAGACGGCTTATGTCCGTCTCTATAACGAGCCCATCAACACCTGGAAGCGTTGGCATCTCGTCTCGTTGAGTCCGCAAGCCGCGGTGTTGCGTCGCTAACGTGTCAAGGGTTGGCTCGGATGGTTTTGTCGGAAAGCGAGGTTGCTGCACACACGAAGCTCTCTTTTTCTCAAAACCTCGGCTATGCCAACGATCCCAGCCGCGTTGCGGCGACATATTTGTAGAACAATGCTGCCTATTGAGTCCCAGCTCCTTAGGAGCGGCATATTCTGTCGCCCATAAATGGGCTAAAATAAAATAGAATTCTTCGCATCTATAAATATTTCGTGCCTAACGGCACTCAAGATAGATTCGCGGTCGCTTCAATTTCTCTCAACGCTCAGCTTCTCTCTGCCTGACTTTTGAGGCAAAGCTGCCGGCAATACAGACACTACCAGTGGAAATCCTGAACTTCGGCTGGGTCCGGATCCCCGCTGATGCTACGGGCCGGCCAGATCCACGAAAGTACTAACCCGATCCCCCACAGCCCAACCGCGACGACGATCGTCATCACCAACCAGAATTTCCAGAAGCTGCCAAAAGCGCCTTCCCATCCGGCTTGAATGCGGTGCGCCACGTTGACGTTCAACTCGGGTGAGGTAACGAGCCGCGAAACAATCTGCATGAACAGGTACCAAACAAATGCGTAGAACCAGGCGATGCGATCCATGCGCACCCGTCGCAGCACAAACAGACCCACCACGATGCCGCCGACGTGCGCGAGCGTCGATGACACAGCCGTGTCGCCGTTCAACCACACATACCAAAACCACACGCCCAGCCCCGGAATGGTCCAAATGGCGGCGGCGCGAATCAACTCACGATGGTCCAGAAAAATTCCAATGGCTAACAGCAAATTGCCGATGTTGCACATCCAGGCGAGATGTCCCATCCCCCCATAGCGCCAATAATGAACGACCTGCGCCAGGAAGAAAGTCAGCGGCAGTAATCCAAGCAGGCGAAAGTGCGGCTTGAGCAAGCTAGGCACGCGCCAAGAATATACGCCATCGTCTCGAATCATCTAAGATCAGTTGAGCAGGCGGCGGGCGGATTCTCGCGCAGACTAAGGCGAGTTGCGCCGCCACGGCTGTAGACAGCCAAGCATCTTTTGGGTTACTTTTAGTCCCCCCCAAGTAAGAACACTGTCCTGGTTCCCCGCATGGAGTTATTGCTTAGGCATATTTGCGTCATCTGTCCATCTGTGTTCAGGTTCTAATCTACGCAAACCAACGTGCGCACTTCAGACCTCAGATTACCGCCCAACGTGCTGCCTTACGGCCCAGAAGCAACCGGCCCTGATCGCTTGCTGCGCCCCGGGCGAGCCCTTGCCAACGCGGGTCGCAAACGTGCGGCGACCAAACAGACCTCCGGCCAAACCCGTGGACGAGTCTTTAAAGGAATAGTGCTGGTAGTCGATGACGTCACGGACGTAACAGAAATGATCGCGTTGTTCCTGACGCACGCCGGCTATGAAGTAACGACCGCTAACTCAGCAGATGCGGCCTTGCAGCTGGCCGAGCGGAGACATTTTGATCTGATCATCTCGGACATCGGAATGCCGGGCATGAATGGCTATGAACTGGCTGAGTCACTGCGATCGCAAACAGACTATCGTTCGACGCCGTTAATCGCCGTGACCGGATACACCGAATATGATGATCGGGGCCGATCGCTGCGCGCCGGTTTCGACGCGCACGTCACAAAACCGATCAACCCTTCGCAGTTGCTCGATTTGATTCGCGACTTTCTCGGCTAACAGCTTACTCACGTCACTCTTCGTTGCCCTTCGCATCAGCCGCAGCACGCCATCGCAGAATCGATTGCTCCAAAAAACAGGTTGCTTTGTTTAGTTGCTTCCGGCATTCTTTCTGCCCAGTAATGGAAGAGATTCAGGAAAGCGAAGTCGCCGCCGACAATGCGACCAGGCCCGGATTTAAGAGTTGGTTTAAAACGGATGCGGCCGTCCGATTCGCTGATCTGCTCGCCGGAGCAATTGCGATTGCGGTCATCTTTTGGTGGCTGCAATACTCGACCGACGCGATCTGCTGCGGCGATTACGATGGCTACTATCACATTAAGTGGGCCCGTCTAATCTGGGACAATATCCGCGCCGGCCATTTTCCGCCGGCGTTTCCCTGGCTGCCGCTGACCACGCTCGACCCTCGCAACTATGTCGATCATCACCTGCTTTATCACCTCATCCTGATTCCCTTTACCTGGTTTCGCGACATGCAAACGGGCGCGAAAGTTTCCGCGATTCTGTTCGCGACGCTCGCTGTTTTTTCCTGCTACTGGCTGGTAGTGCATTATGAAATTCGATACCGCCTGATCTGGCTGGTGGCTTTGCTCGCTTGTTCAGCGCCGTTTCTCTACCGGATGAACATGACCAAGGCGCCGCCGTTCGCGATCATCTTTTTGGTCCTCGGCTCGTATCTGCTGTTCGAAAAAAAGCATTGGCCGCTGCTGCCGTTGGCATTTGTCTTCGCACTCACTTACGACATGTTCGTGTTGCTGGGCATCGCGGTGGTGATTTGGGTCATCGTCGTCGCCTGGACAGAAGAGCGATTCGAATGGCGGCCTTTGGTTTACGTGGCTGCCGGCTGCGCCCTGGGTCTAATCATCAACCCATATTTCCCGCACAACCTCGCTCTGTTTTGGGAGCATGCCCGGGTGAAAATTACTGCCAGTGGATTTGCGACTAAAGTCGGCCAGGAATGGTATCCCTACGACACGAATGAATTCGTCATTAATTGTTTCGTGGCCCTGGGTGCGATGCTGGTGGGTTACATCGCCTTTGACTGGAACGATCGCAAACGCGCCCAGCGTCCGTTGTACTTTCTGATTCTGTCCACGGCGCTGCTGTTGATGATCCTGCGTTGGAAGCGGTTCGCGGAATATTTTCCACCGTTCGCGATCCTGTTCGCGGCTTTCACGATGGAAAGTCTTTGGCGCGGGCGCGCCGTCTTCACCCGTCTGCCTGAGGACGTGCTCGAGGACTTGCAGCCATTTCTCGATCGACAGGATTTAGCGGCCGAGCAAAAGGAAAGCAAGCAACATGATAATTGGCAGTTGATTAAAGCCGGGGCTGTGACCGTGGGTTTGATCGCAGCCCTGTTTGCGAACGTCTATCGCACGTCGAAAGATATTCGCGAGAGCGACCCACGCGACCATTATCTGAAAGGTGCGCTGTGGATGCGCGCCAACATCCCGCCGGGCGAGATGATATTCAACACGGATTGGGATGATTTCCCGCGCTTGTTTTACTACGATCCGACGCACGCTTACGTCTCGGGATTGGATCCCACGTACTTGCACGATCGCAACGCGGAACTTTCTGATCTTTTCGTCAATATCACCACCGGTAGGACCGAAGATCCGGGTCCGCTGATTCGCGACCGGTTCGGGGCGCGCTGGGTTTTCAGCGACAATAGCGAAGACCACGTGCCCTTTTTCGACAATGCCCTGAACAGCGGGTGGTTCGATAAGGTCCATGAGGATAGCGATTGCACCGTTTTTCATATCCGTGATCAAAAGGCGCTGCCGCCGGCGGATGACAAAAAGAGCGATAACGACAGTGCCGGCGGCGACGCGGACAACTCGCCTGAGTGATTTACCCCGCGAGTGTTACTGGAGAGTCTATGAAGAAGTCTTTCATTCGATTCGTCACGCTATTTCTTGGTGGACTCTTGTTGCTGGGTGTGCTCGCCGGTTGCAAACGTCGCGGGGCAGCCGAAGACGAAACGCCCGACACCTCTACTTATCGTCCTGAGTCCACCCCGGCGACTCAGTTCGAGCGCGATCTTAAATACATTCGTGACGCACACTTCAAGTACGTGTGGATCTTTTCGCGCAAAGACGGGAAGACGCTGACCAGCGAAGATTCGGAAGTGCTGCGCACGAACGCGCCGAAGGTGGTCGATTGGGTGACTACAGACGAGAAGAAGAAAGTTATTGCCGGATCGAATTTTCCCGTGGAAGGCCCGCAACTCGTAGCCCTCCAGAAGCGATTCAATATCGAGGATCATTCCGGGAAGTGAGTCTTTGCGGAACTTTGCGTCTTCGCGCCTTGGCGTGAGACGGTTTCACGCAAAGACGCCAAGCCGCAAAGAACCGCTAAGTAAGCAACACAAGCTTTCCAAACTGCGCTCTATCTTCCATCCGTTCATGAGCAAGCCGAGCATCGGCGAGTGGGAAGGTGCGATCGACGACGGCGCGGATCTCTCCTGACTCGATAAACTTCAGCGCGGCCAGCAAGTCAGCTTTCGACCCCATCATCGATCCCAGAATCGTCAGGTGACGATAGAAGACATGGCGCAAATCCGTGCGCGCATCAAAACCGCTGGTCGCGCCGCACGTGACCAGCCGCCCACCCTTCTTTAAGGACAGGATCGAACCCTGCCAGGTCGCTGCGCCTGTGTGCTCGAACACAACATCGACGCCACGACCCTTAGTAAGTCTCTTCACTTCCTTCGCCCAATCATCGCGGGTGTAGTTGACGCCAGCGTCCGCGCCAAGTTCGCGCGCTTTGGTGAGCTTCTCATCCGAACTGGCCGTGGTGATCACGCGCGCGCCGCGCAGCTTCGCGATCTGAATTCCAATTGATCCGACGCCGCTGCCGGCTGCGTGCACCAGAACGTTCTCGCCCGGCTGAAGATTCGCGCGCGCCACCAGCATGTGCCAGGCAGTCAGCGTTACCAGCGGCAACGCGGCGGCTTCGGGCCAGTTCAGATTCTTTGGCTTGGGAATCACATTCACGCCCGGCGCCGCGACCAAGTGGGCGTAACCGCCGTCGCGACGATAACCGATAATGTCGTACTCGTCGCACATGTTGTCGTGACCGGCCAGGCACTCCGGGCAATGACCGCAAGAAACACCCGGTTGCAGCATTACTTCGTCACCTACGTTGACCCAGGTCACCAACTCGCCAACTTCGCGCACCACGCCGGCAATGTCGTTGCCGAGAATATGCGGCAAAGGAATTTTGATTCCCGGCAAACCGTTGCGCGCCCAGACGTCGAGATGATTAAGCGCGCACGCGCGTACTTCAATCAGAACTTCATTGGCTTTGATTTGTGGATCTGGAACATCGGCGAGCTTGAGGACGTCCGGGCCACCATGTTGTTCGAAGATGACTGCCTTCATGTACGGATAAGAAGTGAAACGGGGAATGGTTAACGGCGTTAGTGTGCCGACTTTAGTCGGGCATCCGTAACGCAAACTGTTGGTTTGCGATCGATAATCGCAAGCTGACGGCTTGCGTTACTACTCTAACGCTCCTGGCTGTCGGTTTCAGTCTCGTCCCGCCTCGATGCCTTTCTTCACTTCATCGATAGCATCCTTGACGAGGTCGAGCGCTTTGACCCGATGGCCGCCTTTGTCCGTAGTTGCGCGTTCCAGATTGTTCTTCGCGCTTTCCAGCGCCGTCCGCGCGCGCTCCATGTGCGGCTGATCAGGATTTCCAGCGAACAAATTCTCGGGCGTCAACGCGCTCGCATGGTTATGACGGCGATCGAAGGCAATGCCCGCATTGACTTCAGCGATCGCATTGTTGACCAGGGCAATCGCCTTTACGCGATGGCCGCCTTTGTCGGGTGTCGCCTCCTGCAATTCAAGTTTCGCGGTTTGTAGATCGACGCGCGCGGCTTTCATCAACGGTTGGTCACCCGCGGCCATTGCGACCGTCGCCAGCACCAGCAACATCGCAAAAATTCTGCTTGCTTTCATTGTTCAGACTCCTTATCGAGATGTAAATTCTGGGAGAGAGACTTCTAAAGCGCGCCTAAATTACTACAGGCCTCGAACGCGCGCAAATGCATCTTGCGTAGCCTGTTCACTGCTACTTCAGCTCGATGTCGATTGCCTCGAAACGGTTCTTGCCGACGTTTTTGATCGAGTGAGTTATCGCGCCGGCCCGCCAGCGCACATCAGCATTGTGGACTGCGAGGCGGTCAGGCGTGGCTTTCCCTTCAGTCGTAATCTCGATTTCACCGCCAGCCAGCATTACGGCAAGTCCCGGCAGTGGATGAGTATGCATCGGCGTCGCCTCGCCCGGCGCCAGCGATAGACGGTAGACGCGAACGCGTTCGTTTTCGAGAACCGGATTGCGTCCCGCCGATTTCGGCAACTTTGTCAGATCGACCTCGAAGCCTGAGGATTTCAGAATCTCGATCGTCAGATTGTGAAACGGCGTCGTGCCGATGTTCATCACGCGATGGACGTAAGTTGCTTGGCTGGATCCGACGTCGCCGAACTTCAATCGAGATTCGCGCGCCGCAGCGCCGACGGTTTCGATGCGGAGGTTGGCGTCGCCGAGGATCGCGCCGATGCTGTCATTCCGGTGAATGTGCCAGAGCGTTGCGTCGCCCGCCGGCACCATCACCTCCCAGACCCGCAGAAACTCATTTTCAAATTTCAGATGATGATGCGGCTCACCGCTGATTTCCACGGGTGAGTCAGTCGCGCCGTTCGCGGATGATTGACGCTGCTTCCGCAGCGCCCGTCCCGCCAGCACGCCCGTGTAAGTGCCATTCTCAACCGCGACCCGGCCGTTCACGATTACAAATTTCATTCCCACCGCGAGCAACTCAGGTTGTTCATACGTCGCGCGGTCCGCAATCGTGTTTGGATCAAAGACGATCACGTCGGCAAAGTAACCTTCGCGGATCAGACCTCGTTCAGGAATGCGAAAAGTCTCAGCCGTCAATGCGCTCGAATTTCTCACTGCAAATTGGAGCGAGATCAGTTTCTCATTAAAAACGTACTCGCGGAGTTTGCGTGGGAAGGTTCCGTACTTGCGCGGGTGTCCCGTCGATCCATCAGAGCACGTCGTCACAAATTTTTCTTTCAGGAAGCGGCGCACGTCTTTTTCATTCATGTTGAAAGAGATCGCGCCCGAGCTTCCCAGCTTAATTAGCTCGAGAGCCGCTTCGACGGCCGACTTGTTCATTTGCGACGCGATGGCGTCCAGCCGCTGCCCCGCAAACTTGCGTTCCGGAGAGTCGGCAATTAGAAGGCTGTGGGCGCCCCCCCGTCCCTTGAGGTTCTGTTCCATCTCCTGCAACAGCCGCAGCCGGGTCTGAGGATCGTCGATGCGCTTCAACAACTCGCGCCGCCCGCCAACCTCGGCCCAACGCGGAACCAAAGCCGCTTGCAGGCTGGTGCCCGAAGCGGTGTAGGGATACTGGCAGGCGCTGGCTGCGATACCTTCGGCGCGAGCCTTCTTGATCAATTCGATCGCTTGCTTGCTTTGGCCCCAAACCTCCGGTCCCAGCGCTTTGATGTGCGAGATGTGCACCGGAATTTTTGCTTCGCGGCCGATGCGAATGGTTTCCGCAATCGCTTCGAGCAGGTCCGCACTTTCCGAACGCATGTGCGTGTCATAGATGCCGCCGTGGGCGGCGGCGACTTTCGCCAATTCGATCACTTCTTCCGTCTTCGCATAACTTTGCGGCGCGTAATACAGGCCGGTGGAGAGGCCAAAAGCGCCTTCATCCATTGCTCGCTCCAAGAGCGCCTTCATCTCTTCGAGTTGAGCGGTCGTGGGTTGTGCGTCTGTCGGCCCAAGCACGCGGCTGCGGATCGTGCCAAAGCCGGCGAGCAGAATCGCATTCGTCCCCAGGCCTTGCTCATCCCATTTTTTCAGAGTCTCGCCAATGTTGGCCGCACTCCCGCCGTCGTTGCCGGTGACAACGGTGGTGACACCCTGCATCAGATAGGCTTCGTTACTTTTAAGATTTGGATCCGAAAGATCCGAAAGCGTGTGCGTGTGGGGATCAATGAAGCCGGGGGACACGATCAATCCAGTTGCGTCGATCGTGCGTGTGGCCTTGAAGCCTAGTTCGGCCCCCGGTCGCGGTCGACGCGAGTCGCCCACAAACACGATCCGGTTTCCGCGAATTCCAATGTCAGCTTTCCGCGGTTTGTTCCCGGACCCATCGACAAGCTTGCCGTGCAGGATGAGGATATCGAGTTGTTCAATTCTGTCGATCTGGGAGTTTGCAGTGGTGACAAGAATAGCAGGAGCGAGCGCAACAATAGCGATGGAAGTGAGAAGGGCGGTTAAGAAACGAGAACGTCCACGCATTGTTGCCGCGAGAGCGTAACGCGCTTCCGATTATCATTCAAGAAGTGCTCTCAATCGATCCAATGCCTCTCCCCAAAACCTTTTCATCTTCGCCGCTTCTTTCGCGCTCGGGAGTTTGTTGTGTTGAGCCACGACCTGACATTTGGCCGAGCCCTTAGGCATAAATGCGACCGCGACGATGGTCCGCCCGTCTTCCCAAGTGAAACGTAGAATCTTATTGGTCGTCGCTTTGCGAATCGTCAACTGCGACGGTAACCATTTCTGCCGGGTCTTCTCGTCGATCCAGGCTTGGTAGGCTGTGCCGGCGGGCGCGGCAATCGTGCGGCTAACGCTGATTTCAAACCCGTCCGGCTTTTCATGTTTCTCGCGAAGACCGCGAGCCTGCTCGTAAGTAACAGTGATCATCTGGGTCCACCAGGGACGCACTTCATGTTTGTCGTGAAGGTGCGCAACGATTTGCTGGTGGGTCATTTTCCTGGCGCCGGCGGCATCGAGATGCTTGAACCACCTCGACCAGGTCTTGCCGGTCTTTGCTTCGACCGCTTCATCGCTCATCCGTGGTTTGAATGATTCTTTGGGCATGCTTGTCCCCAGGAGCTCAACGATGCGGCTTTGCCGTCCGATGTGCGGAAAGCCTTCGGCTTTCCGGACAAATCCAACCAGAAATGCGAGGCTGCGCCTCGGTTCTGTTGAGGCATAGCCTCAGGAAATCAATAAGAGCCCAACGGAAAGGCACAGCCTTTCCGCACATCAGGCGGCAAAGCCGCCGGTCTTATTCATCTCTTTCATACGCGACTCTCAGCCAGCGTTTGACCTCATCGTCGATGTCTTTCACCGAAGTGATTTCAAATCGATGAGTGATGCGGTCCTTCTTGGCGAAACCGCCGGTATCGATTAGCCGCTTAGGCGTTTTCTGTGTGTCACCCAGCGCCAGCCCGAAATCGATTCGCGTCTGCGTGGTTGGTTTTATTTGCGCGAAGACGTGCTGACGATAAATCGGGACGATGGTTTGGCATGGACAGGCCTTTGCGTCCTTACCCATCGACAATCCCAATTTGAGCAGGGCGCCATAGATTGGCCGCAGGTGTTCCTTCTTACCCGCAAACATCTCGGCAACGTATTTCTCGGCCGCTTGTAGATACGCATCCGGATCGCCGGCTTCTTCTCCTTTGCCCACCGAACGTTCGGCGAGCCACCACGCAGAGTTGGTTCCGAGGCCATGCTCCTGCTTGAGCCAATCCCGTCGCGCTGCTTCCGTCGGTGGCCCTTCCTTCTTAATAAATTTCAACCATTCATCAAGCGTTCGGCCGGTCTTCTCTTTCAGTTCGGCAACCCACTTTTGCGTCATCAACACACCGGGATGCACGCCATAGATCGATTTCTTTTTCGTTGCGGTCTTTGCCACTTGTCTGACCTCCGCCAAGGTAGTTCGCGTTAGGTTGTTTCCAGGGCTTCCTTATCCTGCCCGATACTGAACCAATTGCCCGAATTATCTGTCATCACGGTGGCGGTGCCCCAGGACTGCACACTCGGCGGCCCCTTGAATTCTACGCCGCGCGCTTTCAGCTCATCATAGGATTTGTAGATGTCGTCAGTTTCAAATACACCACCGCCCAGCATTCCCTTTTCCATCAGCGACTGAATCTGCGAGGCCGATTCTTCGTCGAGCATCATTCCGGGCTTGGGCTCCATCAGGATGATTTCAAAGCCTGGCTGGGTCGGGATGCGCATCGTCAGCCAGCGAAAGTTCTCGCCAATCATCGCGTCTGTGTCGACTTCAAATCCAAGCTTGTCGCGATAGAACTCCAAGGCTTCCTGCTGATCCTTAACCCACACCAGGACGTGCGACATTCGGGTAATCATAATTTCCGCCTCTCCTTTTTGTCAGACATTGAGAGTGAGCATAAGAACTTCGCGGCGTGGGCGCTTCTCGAAAATTGCTAAATGTACAGGCTTGGCTACGTGTCAGTGCCTGGAAGCGACGGACGGAGCAATAATCCCGCTGCCGAAAACGGCTTCCCTATTCTTTAAGATCCTGACAGAGCCCAAACATTTGAATGAAGCAGCCCGGCACTTTTTTGAGCGACTCACGCTCACGCTGACGATAGTTGATTGGCGCATGCCCCACGCACTTGCGAAATAGTGAGCTGAACGAGCCCAGACTTTCAAACCCAACCTCGAAACAGACGTCCGTTACACTCAGGCTGCGCACGCGCAGCAATTCCTTCGCTTTTTCGATTCGTCTTTGAATCAGATATTGGTGCGGAGTGGTGGCAAACGCGTCGCGAAAGGATCGCAAAAAATGATAGCGGGAAAGACAGGCCTGTTTGGAGATTGAGGTTAGGTCCAGAGGCAACGCATAGCAGTCATCGATGTATTTGCGCGCGCGCCACAACCTTTCGTCCAGATCGGATGTGTCGGTTTTGGTTCCGATGTTTTTTCGGGCAGCCATGGATTGTGCGGGATTTTACTGCGAGACGACAAAAAGCGGAAGTGTCAGAAGCCCGACCGTCAGGGAGGGCAGCGTGGTGACCTCGAATGTGGAATGTAACGCAGGTTGCCTTCCCTAACGGTAGGGCTTCTGACACTACCGGCCCGGGTTGTACCAGTAACGATCGGCCAATCTTTCGTCGTGCCAATTCCGCGTGATGAGGCTCTTGATCGCGTGACCCATCATCCAAAAATAATGCCACTCGCCGAATTGATCGAACTTACGCGTGCAACTAAGCGCTTTGACCCGCGGCAGTCGTGTTAAGCGCTGTCCCCGACTGCGGCCGAGTCGACGCAGGGCCCAGGGAAACAAGACATCTTCAGCGTACAGGCAACTCTCGTCGTAACCCCCGACCGCTTCAAAGTCTTCGCGCCGGCAAAACGACAGGCCGATATCCAACCCGGTTGTCCAAACCATCGGCATGAACATGTAATGTGTAAGTAACAGCGGCAACGACTTGCGCTCGAGCACGGCGCCGGTAACTCCCCAAACGTAACGGCCGGTCTTCATCGCCCGATCAATGGCGTTGAAGGACTGCGGATGAATGGCCGAGTCGGCATCAATGAAAGAGAGTATTTCACCAGTCGAGACTCGGGCGCCGCCATTTCGCGCTGCGCTGATGCGGCGCCGGGCGACGTGCACCACGCGCGCGCCGCGCGCCGTCGCGACCGCGGCCGTCGCGTCTGTCGAATCGTTGTTGGCGACGATTACTTCAATCTGATCCGGTCCGCCGGAATAGTTGGCACGGGCAACCTCTATTGATTCCAGTAAGCGCGGCAGATAGCGCTCTTCATTGTAGGCGGGGATGATGACGGAGAATCTCATCGTTTGCACCGGCTAAAATCAATCTAGCCCGTATACGCAAAATCAATCAACTCTCAAATGCTGCTCTATTCTCGGCAGGATACATGAAAGGCGCCTTAGGCCCCGGATTAACTTCTGCCATAATACTCTTTATGCTAACGCACATCGTGATGTGGAAATACCGGCCCGAAACCCCAGAGTCAGTCCGCGAGGACCATCTCGCACAACTGCGCTCCTTAGGAAACATCGTGCCGGGAATTGAAAGATTTGAGGTCGGCTTTGATACGCTCCGCTCGCCGCGCTCGTACGATACGGGTCTGATGGCCCATTTTCTGGACCGTTCCGTGCTTGATGCTTATACGGTTCATCCGGATCACGTCAAAGTCGTTATGTTTGGCGATCCAATTATCGAAGCCATGGCCAAAGTAGATTTTGAGAGCTAACCAAGACTTACGCGTCTTGCCTCCACAATGAAGCGCCGGATTCTGATTGTCATCCTGGGATTGATTGTCCTTTCCCAGTTGCCATTCGCCTATCGCCGCTATCGTTTGCGCCGCCTTCACAACACAATCCAGCAACTTGCGAGCGAGCGCGTGCCACCGGCGGAAAGTGAGTACGCCGACTATAGAGGCGTGATTCACGTTCACACCGCGCTCGGCGGACATAGCACCGGCAACTTTACCGAATTGATTGCCGCCGCCAAGACGAATCAGCTTGCGTTCGTGATCATGACTGAGCATCCGCAGGCAGACTTTGAGACTGCCGCGCTTACGCTCAACGGAACTTACTCAGGCGTGCTATTCGTAAATGGAAATGAAGTCGCAACCGCAAACGGCGATCGACTGTTACTAATTCCCGGAGCGGCAAACGCCGCTTCCATGAATAAGCAGACAACTCAGCAAGTGATCGATCAGCAGCGAGCGACGGGCGGACTGGCGTTGGCTGCGTACCCTTCAGAGTCCAACAACTGGCAATCAACGTCGGTCGATGGGGTCGAGATTTACAATCTCTTCACCAACTCGCGTCAGATTAAGCCGGTGCTTTTGTTCTTTGATGGATTGTGGGCGTATCGCAGCTACGGCGATCTGATGTTCGCAAATTTCTTTGCGCGCCCAGCCGAGAATCTGAAAAGGTGGGACGAAGCTATTTTGAACACTAATCGGCCGCTGGTCGCCGTCGCTGGAAACGACGCCCACTCGAACGTGGGCCTCAGCCTGAATGACTCGACCGGCAAGCAGTTGCTCGGCATCAAACTCGATCCTTACGAACGAAGCTTTCGCACAGTCCGCACGCACATTCTGATCAGAAAAGAGCGGGGCCTCTCGCGCGAGTCCCTCATCGAAGCATTGTCCAGAGGCCATGATTATGTCTCGTTCGACGTATTTGGTGTGGCAGACGGCTTCACGTTCGCCGTGGTCAACTCGGATAAAATTATGGGTGACGAAGTTTCGTTGAGCAGCCAACCGAGGTTAATAGTGCGAACTCCGCTGTCGGCGCGCATCGTGTTGCTAAGAAACGGAGTAGCAATAGATCAAAAGTCAGGCGCCACTGCTGAATTCGTACCTGGCTCGACCGGGAACTATCGCGTGGAAGTGTATCTGGACTCACTGCCGGCACCGGCCACGGGCCAGCCCTGGATACTTTCAAATCCTATCTATGTAAGATGACGACCAGGGAAACATGGACAAAACCGGCCTATTGATGCACATCCAAGCCGTGTGTTAATCTGTGTTTGGTCAGGTTGGCCTCTCGACTGCCCCTCTCTTCACCTGCCGCGAAAAATGGCAACAACGCGAGCTAGTCATTTCGACCTCGATTGGTGGGTCGTCCGGAAACGCGCGCTCTACATCGGCGCGCTAGTGCTGGCGCTGTGCGTAGTGGCCGGTGGTGCGGTGCTTTACGTTTGGAAGTATGGAAACCCTTTCAAGAGCGTTACGACCAGATCCGACGCACCGGCGGGCGCGCGCTTCATGTCCTTCGAAGGTGACGTGCGCGTGATTCGTGCCTCGACACGCCAACTCGTTTTAGCCAACAACGACATTCAGCTTTATCCGGGCGACACAGTGCAGACGCAAGCCGACGGCCGCGCGCGGATCAGCATGGCTGACGGTTCAACCGTCGTCGTGCGACCCAACAGTACAATTATTATCCGTGATAATCAGAGCGCGGAAGATGGCAAGAAATCTAACGTGCATGTCGTCGTCGACAGCGGACAAATGTTAGTCCGCACTGAACAACAAACTGAAGACAATCAAAATGTGATCGAGACGCCCAAGACGCAGAACCAGATCGGTGGACAAACAGCGGCAAGCTTTGGCGTCAACCCGGAAGGCACTGAAGAAATTCGCGTCAACAGCGGTGCAGTGCAAAGCACGAGCCGGCTCGGCGAACGCTTGACGCTGCAGGGCGGCGAGTATGTTTCGGTCAATCAATCGGGAACAGTTTCAAAACCGCAACGTCTGCTCGAAGCGCCCGAACCACTTCAGCCCCGCGGCCTCGAAAAAATTTCCGCGGGCGGCAATGGGCTCGCGACCGTCGGATTGCGTTGGCAAAAACCTCAATCAGGCACCCCGGCATATTATCGGGTAGAGGTGGCGACTTCTCCGTTCTTCGTTCCCGAGGGAAAAGTTATCGAGCGCGACCAGTTGCTGGTAACCCAATTCACAGCGAGCGATTTACGTCCGGCCTCGTACTTCTGGCGCGTCCGGGCCACCGCCGCATCGGGGCAGGTCAGCGACTGGAGCGAGCCTTTGAAATTCATCGTGACTGCGGGCGGGGTAAATCGGTCGGTCGTGTCGGCTTCCAGTCTCGAGGCTACATACCTGGGTGGAAACGTTTATATTGTCCGCGGCCACTCGTCGCCCGGCGTGAGTATTCGGGCGTCAGATCGTGACGCGACAGTCGGCGCGGACGGCAGCTTCCAAATTCAGATTAGTGCGGCGCTTGGCACGCGCGAAGTGACGATCGAAGCTTCTGATTCGCAAGGTAACGCGACAAGTTATCGCGTCACGCTTCCTAAATCGCGCTGAGAAAGAATCTCGAGTCGTACCACTGCGCGCCGCGGAGCCGGTCTGCGGCAGCAGTTCTAGATCTCCCGACAAGTCTCCCGACAAGCTCGCTAACAGATGTCGCATAAGTTTCGAGAGAATTCCGGCGAGAATTTGATTTCGTTATAGCGTTAGCGTGCGAATCGTTGTATCTTTGTGCGTTAGGTTCTGCTTCGGTGAGTCGTTTTACTACTTTGCCAGGCCAATCGCGCCCGTCGCGGCTTCCAGCCTGCACGCGGATTAACCGCTCACCTCTTCAGAGAAACCATTTTCAGTCAGGGAAATCGAGTTCACAATGGCTTTTAAATCTGTCTTTAGTCTCTTCTCCAGCGATCTCGCAATCGATTTGGGGACGGCCAATACGCTGGTTTATGCGAAAGGCCGCGGCATAGTCGTGTCGGAGCCTTCCATCGTCGCGATAAACAAGGTCACGAACGCCGTGGAGGCCGTGGGCCGCGACGCCAAGGAAATGCTGGGCCGCACGCCCGGCAACATCGTCGCGATCCGCCCCATGAAAGACGGCGTGATCGCGAATTTTGAAGTGACCGAAAAGATGCTTCAGCACTTTATCCGTAAGGCGCACAACGGAAAAACCTGGGTCAGTCCCCGAGTCGTAATCGGAATTCCGTCGGAGATCACCCAGGTCGAACGGCGCGCCGTTGAGGATTCTGCCTATCGCGCGAAAGCTTCCGAGGTTTACCTGGTCGAAGAAGCGATGGCCGCGGCGATCGGCGCCGGACTTCCCATCACCGAGCCGCACGGCAACATGGTAGTCGACATCGGCGGTGGCACGACTGACATCGCAGTTATTAGTTTAAGCGGCATCGTCTATTCACGTTCGGTCCGCGTCGCCGGTAACGAGATGGACGAGGCGATCACGCAATACATCAAACGCAAGTACAACCTGCTAATCGGCGAACGCACGGCTGAAGCGATTAAGATCGAACTTGGTTCAGCATTCCCACTTGATGAAGAGCTCTCCTACGAAGTTCGCGGTCGGAACTCTGATTGAAGGTATCCCGAAAACCATCACCATCACCGACGAAGAAATCCGCGAAGCTCTGGCTGATTCGGTTTCCACGATCATTAATGCCGTTCGTGTCGCCCTGGAACGAACACCTCCCGAATTGTCCGCGGACATTGTCGAGCGCGGCATCGTGCTCACCGGCGGCGGCGCCCTGCTAAAGAATCTGGACAAGCGGCTTTCAATCGAAACCGGCCTGCCCGTTTCGCTGGCCGAGGATCCGCTGGCTTCAGTGGTGCTGGGAACAGGCAAAATGCTCTCAGATTTCGATCTGTTGAAGCGCGTTAAGTGGGACAACAGTTTGACGACCGGCACTTAAGATTGGAGATATCCTGCGATGAAAGCGTCCGCGAAATGGATGATATTGCTTTCGATCTGTGCGCTCATTCTCTGTAGCGCCTGTGGATCGAACCTCAAAACCAAGCTGGTCGGAAAATGGAATAACGCTTCGGCCAAAACTGTTTGGGAATTCAAATCCGACGGCACGGTGCGAGTCCTGAACAAGGACGCGAACGGTCAGGAAGGCGTCGTAGGCGCCGGCACCTTTCGAGTCATCGACGCTGAGACCGTTGAACTTAACTGGGGTAAGCGAACGGATAAGGCTAATGTCCAATCAGGACAGCAGGGCGAGCTAAAGTTCTCCGCGTCCGGAGTGCCTCCGTTCGTATTAACACCGATTTCGTAAACGGCAGAGCGCATCCTGCAATTCACATGGCCGCAATTCGGACCCAAAGAGAAATTCGCCAGCGTGCTCCGTGGTGGTTGTTTGGACTATTGCTGCTGAACTTTGGGCTGATGACCTATGACGCCCGCGACACCGCTACCAAACAACGCAAAGTCCGCTCAATCGCGCAGACGGTCATGTATCCCGTCCAGCGGGGCGCGTCGGGAGCGTTCAACTGGTTCGGCGGCTTTTTCGGAAACATCGGCGAATTACGGCGCGCGTCGGTTGAGAATGAACAACTGCGGAAACAGGTCGAACAGATGCAAATGGAGCTGCGCGAAACTCGCGAGCGCGCGGCCCAGGCGGAACGGCTCGAACAATTATTCAAACTGACTACCACCAGCGAGTACAAAATGGTGGTGGCAAACGTTATTGCCAGAGAACCCTCGATGTGGTTTGACGGCGTCACGATCGACAAAGGCCGCCTGGCCGGAATCGAAGTCAATATGCCTGTCGTAACCGCCGGCGGAATTGTCGGGCGCATAATTTCCACCAGCCCTTTCAGCGCGCAGGTAATGCTAATCACCGCCGAAAAATCGGGCGCGGGCGCGGTCGTCGGCCAGCTCGGTCAATCCAACGCGCTGGGATCAATTAAGGGCCTGGGTGAAAATGGATTACTCGAGATGAAGTATGTGCCGGGCATGGAAAAAGTGCAGCCGGGTGACTCAGTAACGACGACCGGCCAGGATGCGATTTATCCACCGAACTATAAGATTGGTGACGTCATAGAGGTTAAGCCTGGTTCGGCAACTCAGGCGCAAACGATTCATGTGCGGCCCAGCGCGGGCCTCGATCGATTAAAGGAAGTTGCAGTGCTAACTTATCGTGCTCCCCAAAAAGTTGAACCGGATCAGTCGCTTCCCAACGTGGACAAGAAAAGTAAGTAGTGAGCCGTGAACAGCGAGCCGTCCAAAACTATGGGCCACTCGCCGCGAACATTTTGCCGCTGAAAATTCCATGGTCTCCGCCGGCCCAATGCTTACTGTTTACTACTCGCAGCTCACTGATTAGTCATGCGTCAGGTCACAATTGCGATTCTCTTAATCGTGGCAATCGCGCTACAGTCGGCGCTGAGAGCGATCTGGCAGCCACTCGCGTATGTTGACCTGACCCTGATTCTGATCACTTACTTCGCGTTGCAACGCGAGCCCCTGCAGGCCTTAATCGTGGCGGCAGTCGCGGGCCTGGCTACAGACTTGATCAGCGGACCACCGGCGTTACTGGGCGCGGGCGGCTTTGCGAAAGTGCTGACCGCGTATGCAGTCTACTTCTTCGCGTCGCGCGTGATGTTAGATACGCCGCTGTTACGCATTCCCGTGCTGGCCGGCGCCAGCCTCCTGGATAACCTGGTTTACGTGGGAATGCACAAGCTGCTCGGGCAAACACCGCCGGCTCCGTTTGTGCCGTCTCTGGCGTACAAACTGATCGCCACGACCGCAGCCGGCACAATTATTTTGTATATCTATGATTCGTATTTCAGCAACAAGGCCCGGCAGCGACGGCAATTTACCGTGCGGCGCCGAGTAGCGCGCCGCCCATCGGGCGCGCTGCGCAGAAGATGAACGACATAGCACCAGGAACTTAAGAGCGTTATGAAATTCGTCGACGATTCGCAAAACCTGAAACTTCGATTGCGGCTGATTCAGGCGTTGGTGCTGGTGATGCTCGGCGTCCTCAGCGTGCGTCTGTACGTGCTACAGATCGTCGACGGCAAGCGTTACGCCGAAGTTGCTGAGAACCAACGAATCCGGCTGCTGCCCATTCCCGCACCGCGCGGCGCTATCTTCGATCGCAACGGCAACCTGCTGGTTGATTCCAGACCGATCTACAGCGTGATCCTTTCGCGTGAAGATACGAAAAACATCGATCGAAACACCCTGATCAAGCCACTCTCAGACGGCTTACAACTTGACGGCGAAATCCTCCGCGAGCGATTCGACGAGATAAAATCACAACCCGCGTTTGAATCGATTTTGATTAAGGAAGGCGCCACGCAAGCCGACATTGCCTGGGTTGACGCGCATCAACTTGAGTTTCCCGCGCTTCGCGTCGAGCAAACTCCGCAGCGGCAATATCCCGCGAATGGCATGCTGGCCCACGTCCTTGGTTACACCCAGGAGATCAGCCCACAACAACTAGAGGAGCCGCGCTATAAAGACAAGCATTACAAGCCGGGTGACATCATTGGCCAAAGCGGTGTTGAAGCGATCTACGACGATTACCTGCGGGGCCGCGATGGTTATCGAAAAGTAATCGTCGACAGCCGCGGCCACATTCAGAAAGAACTTGAAATCGTCGATCCGCAGGCCGGACAGGATCTGTGGACCACCATCGATTTGGATTTGCAGAAAGCGGCTGAAGAGCAACTGCAAAAATCCGTTACCAAACGGGGCGTAATCGTGGCCATGGATCCTAATAACGGCGAGATTCTGGCGATGGCTTCTTACCCGAATTTCGATCCAAATCTCTTTTCGCAACGCATTACGACCAAGGCGGGCCGCGCTGAATACAACGCGCTGCTGACTGATCCGCAAACACCATTGCTGAACCGGGCCATTCAGGCAAAGTATCCACCCGGCTCGACCTGGAAGATCCCAATGGCTGTGGCCGGACTGCAACAGGGAGCCATCACTCTGGAACATTCAAATCTGGTGTGCGGGGGCGGCATCCAGGTCGGCAATAAGTTCACGCGCTGCATGGGAAATCACGGTACGCCCGACCTGCGCACCGCCATAACCAGATCCTGCGATGGCTACTTCTATCGGCTCGGTCTGAAGATGACGATCAAGGGCATCATGGAGATGGTCGATGAATTTGATCTCAACCGGCGCACGGGGGTTGATTTACCGCACGAGGCCCTTAACTTCACGCCTTCTCCGGACTTCAAAGCCAAGATGAATCCACGCGATCCCGATTGGCGCGACATTGATACCGTCTATGCTTCGTTCGGCCAGGTTTACGACATCGTGACACCGCTTTCGATGCTGCGCACCGTAGCCGGTGTCGGCGTCGGCGGCAAACTCTATATTCCTCATCTGCTGAAAGAACTGAAACCTATCGGTCGCGCCGGCGATCCAGAATTCCGGCCGCAGCGAGGATTTCAGCCGCTCGATCCACAACGCCCGAATCCCAAGATCATTCCCATCCCGGAAGACCAGCACCAACTGGTAGTCGAAGGCATGTGGGGTGTCGTTAATAATGGCGGCACGGGCGCCTCGATCAAAATGGCGGGCTTTGATATCGCGGGCAAGACCGGCACCGCGCAAGTTGTCGGCCTCGGTAAAGACGTCGGTGGAAACAAGGACCATTCGTGGTTTGTGTCCTACGCGCCGGCTTTCAAACCTGAGATTTCAGTAATCGCGTTGATCGAGAATTCAGGATTCGGCGCTACGCACGCCGCCCCGGCCGTGCGCGCTGTCTACGACGTTTATTACGCCAAGACGCGAACCCAACCCGAAGTCCCAAAGAACAACATCGCGATGAAGATTCGATGAGTTATTTCACCGCCTACTGCCTTTCGGCGGGCTGCATTTTGATTTATGGTCGCCATTCTGCAAAAAAGAAAACTCCGTGACTTCGATTGGCTGGTGGCGGTCCTCGCTATCGCTATCGTCTCGTTCGGAGCCTGGGAAATTCATAACGCTCAACCCACAGAACCATATTGGCAAAAACAATTGATCGGTTTGGCGATTGCGATGGTCTTCATGCTGGCAATTGCCTTTAGCGATTATCGGCGGCTGGTGGAACTCGCGCCCATTCTTTACGTGTTTGGGCTCATCCTTCTGGTGGTCGTGCTGGTGCCGGGAATTGGCATGAAGATCAACGGGCAGCGTTGCTGGATCAAGTTGCCGGGCGTTGGCCAGTTTCAGCCCTCCGAGTTCGTAAAGATTCCCGTGGTATTGATGCTGGCCAGATATTTCGGGAAGCATCGCAGCGGGATGCTCTCCTGGAAAGAGTTCTTCGTTGGTTGCTTGATTCTGGGCCTGCCGATCGGCCTCATCATGCTCGAGCCTGACGTGGGACAAGCGATTACTTACTTTCCGCTGCTGGCGGTGGTGCTGTTTCTTTCGTCTGCGCGAATGTGGATCGTGGCAGCCGTGCTGGCTGCCTGCATTGCGGGCGCGCCGCTCGGTTATTTTGTGGGAGTGAAGACCGGACTGCTCCACGGTTATAAGCTGGAGCGGATTAATGTGATTCTGGATCCCGAGAATGCTGACAAGCGCGGATTCGGTTATCACACCTGGCAATCAATGGTCACGGTCGGCGAGGGAGGCGTGGTCGGCTCGCGGGGCAGCGAGTATTCGCAAAGCAGCTTGAAGTTTCTGCCTGAGCCGCACACTGATTTTATTTTCTCGGTCACGGCTGAGACGACCGGATTTGTAGGTTGCATTCTCCTGCTGGCATCTTACGCTCTGCTGCTGACGCGCCTGATTACCGACGCGCGGCGGTCGCGGGACCGCACCGGCATGCTGGTCATCATGGCAATCGTCGGGGGCCTCATTTTTCAAATCTTCATCAATGTGGGGATGGCCCTCGGGATGCTCCCGGTCATTGGGGTCCCCCTACCGCTGATGAGCGCCGGCCTCTCTTCAGTGCTCGCTACGTTCATCGCTATTGGGTTTGCGATCAGCGTCCAATTGCGGCGATTCGTCAACTAACTTTTCGGGAGTGACAAAAAGGCGCACGCAGCTTATTGCTCCGTGCGCCTTTCGCTTTTGGCCGATCCAGGCCGGCTATCTCCGGTGACGTCGGGAGGTAGCTCTTAGCTTAGCCACCTGCGCTTTCAGGTCTTCGATCTCTTTCTGCTGCTCTTTGATCGCGTTGAGCATCGTCCAGAGGATCGGATCATTATTGACCATTAGGTATCCGTCTGCAGTCTTAGTAACAGCTTCCGGAATTACCTGCTGCAATGACTGGGCGCCGAAGCCAACGTGTTGTCCTTCGGAAGTCAGGCCGAGTGCGTTGTCAGATTTGTACTCATAGAAGAGCGGCTGCAAGCGCATGACCGCGCCGAGGCCCCGGCTATACTTGCCCAGGATATTTTTTAGTCGCTCGTCTGAGAACGTCTGCCACGAGCCGCCCCCAACTTTGCTGGCATCTCCATTGACCGAAAGCAATTGATCCGGCGCGGACGTGCCAATGCCCACGCGACCAGTCGTCTTCTTAACGGTCAGACGGTTGGCGACGCCGAACTCGCGAACCGTGAAATCTCCGGCGGCAGGAAAACCGCCGACCAACAACCAATCTGCATCGCCTGCCTGATTGGGATCTAACAGCAATCCGGCGGAACTCGTCGTGTTTTTGACGCGAAGGTACGTGTCCCCTGAAGTGTCGGCAGTGGTGGAGACGACTGTCAGGGCCGACTCGGGACTCGCAGTATTGATGCCTACTTTTCCAGACGCAGAGATGTCTACGCTGCTGGTCGGTGCGCCGGGCCGGATCCGAAAAGGCAGCCGCGATCCACCCGTCACGTCGCGCACAAAAAAGTTTGCTTCATTGGCGCCAATGTCCCACGTCTGCGCGCTGAAGCCGCCGGTATTATTTTGCTCCATGCGAATCGCCGGAGTGTCAGAGCTGTTCACGTGCACATCCAGCACCGGCGTGGCCGTCCTGATTCCCACCTTGCCGGCACTCGAGACTTTTAACGAGTTTGCCGGCGCCCCGGCGTCGACTTCAAATACGATCGTACCGGTTTCGGAATTGCCCGTGCTTCCCTGATCCACGAACGCCAGGAAACTGGCGCCGCCGCTGGCCGAGCTATTAGCGCGAATCTGCCAGTTGTTGGTCGGGAAACCAGCCGAAGTGCTGGTGTCGTCGAATTGGATGCGAGTGTTATTTTCCTTCACCCTAATAGAGTCAAAGCCAAAGGATTCTCCGTTAACACAATCAAGACCAACACAGGCGCTTCCCTGCACGATCAGATCGTCAGGAATTACGTCATCGGGCAGCATGCCGAGAGCCATTCTGTGGTTGCGAAGTCGGGCTAGTGTATTGCCCGAAGTAACTCCCGCGGCCCTCGGCTTCGCGGACGTCTTCGCGGCGCCGCGCTGTCCCTCGACGGCTCCGGCCACGATGACTGTGCCGTTGAGAATCGAGAAAGAGCCTGACTGACTGTAGGCCGGCACCACGGGACGCTTTCGGCCAGCGCGCTCAGTTTCCGCGTCATCGTCCTTGCCGCGCGCGTTCATGATTCCTTCCTTCATCGCCGGCGTGATGACCGGAGCGAGCTGTAACTCGTACGTGTAGACGCCGTCCGGCAAATTTTCGAGTTGCTTATCGTTGAGATTGATTTCCGGCGTAGCGCCGGGTCGAAATGTTTTGCGAACTGACCTGCCATCCGGAAAGCTTACCGTTAAGGTTCCGCCGCTGTTGGCGACCATTGGCTCCCACCTCACCAGGCCGGCGCCGCCGACCACGTTAGCAACTTTGCCATCGAAGGCGGCTTGGCCGGCAGCGCTGACTTGCGCCAGCAGCACTACGGCTGCGAAAGCCGCTATCGAGAAAACTTTTGTGTATTTCATTTTGAGAGTCCTCCTAATCGGGTTGTGTACCACGGTGGCTGGAACTGGCGAGGCAGGGGCCGTAAATGTAAATGCCAGCGGCCGCGATTCGGTTGATTGAACTTAAGTTAACTAAACTGGTGGTGGCTTTTAGCAAAGACAATGAGACCTGTCAAGGTTTTTGGGTTGACGGATCCTAAGTGAGCTGATGGCAACACTTGGCCTTGCCAGTATTGACGGGCTAAGCAGCGGCAATTTTCATAGCGGCCAGGCGCATTTTCGGTGGCCCGCTGGGCATCAGGGCGCGACCGCCGGATCCGAATCTTTGCTGCTTTCGATTAGCTGCCTGAGACCGCTTACGGTCTTAATTCGCTCGCGTAAAAGCTTCATGGCCAGCCGCCGCGTCACCAGAGTGTTAACCGGACGTTGCTAAACCAGCGGCGTCTGGTTACCGGCGAGCTTGATAATAAATGGCACGCGGTGATCGGGCGGCCGCCCCGCGGTAATTTCTTGTTCTTCAGGGCTCCAGTTGGGAGCAGCCTTCCAAACTTCTTCCACCCGCCACCAGAAACAAAAGTTGCAGAACCCAATGAGTTCGGAGTTAAATACGCGCGCAAATGATAGGCGAGATTTTCGGCAACTACCAGATTACCCACAAGCTCGGCGCGGGCGGACAGGGAACCGTCTATAAAGCCATCGATCAGAAACTCGGGCGCACGGTCGTGCTGAAGATTCTCCCCGCCGAACTCACCGTCAAAGAAGCCAACCTCAAACGTTTCGAGCGCGAAGCGCGCCTAGCGTCGGCGCTCGATCATCCGAATATCTGCACTATCTTCGACATGGATGAAGCGAATGGCTTGCACTACATCGCCATGCAATATGTCGAAGGCAAGAACGTGCGGCAGCTCTGCAACGGACGACCGCTGGAATTGGACAGCGCGTTGCGCATTGCGATTCAAACTGCGGATGCGCTGGCGGCGGCGCACGCGCGCGGGATCATCCATCGCGATATCAAATCCAGCAACGTGATGGTGAGCGACAACGGACAGGTCAAGATTCTCGATTTTGGCCTGGCCAAGCTGCTGGACCAGCCCGAAGCCGCGACCACCGGAATTGATCGAACTGAATTGACTGAAGTGGGCGTGCCTTACGGCACCGCGACGTACGCTGCGCCTGAACAGGCCCGCGGCGATCGCGTCGATGCGCGCGCGGATATTTTTTCCATCGGCGTGTTGCTTTATGAAATGCTGACGGGCACGTGGCCCTTCCGAGGCAAATCAACGGTCGATGTGCGCCATGCTGTCATTCACGATCAGCCGAAGAGCCTGGCAGAGATGCGGCCCGGCGCCACGCCTGTGCGTTTGCAGCAGATTCTGGATAAGTGTTTGCAGAAAGATCCGCGCGATCGTTATCAGAAAATTGAAGACGTGCGCGACGAGTTGCGCAAGGTTCTGATGGACTCCACGAGCGGCGCGCCTATGGATTTGGCTTCAGCCCCCAAACATCTGGGAGGATCGACGCCCGTAAGCCGGGCCATGCGCTGGCTGAAGAAAATGAGCGGCGGCAAAGAGATCCAGACCACCTCGCCGCAATTCACTTCGCGGCCAATGACCGACGCGCCTGATCTCACCTCGATTACGGCGACCGATCGCGAGAAGAAAAGCATGGCCGTGCTGCCCTTCAAAAATCTCAACAATGATCCGGCGGCGAACTTTTACGAATTTGCCCTGGCCGATGCCGTGATTACAGAACTGGCCCGCATTCGGTCGCTGGTGGTGCGGCCCTCGTCGGTGATGTCCAAATATCAGGGCCAGGTGGTCGATCCGGCAGACGTGGGCCGCGAGTTGAACGTTGACGCAGTTTTGTCGGCGGGATTTCTTGCCGTCGGCGCGCGCTTTCGCGTTAATGCGCAATTACTCGAGGTCAAGAGTGGCGAGATTATCTGGAGCGATCGGGTGGACGCCTCGGCTGCCGACATCATTGCGGTTCAGGATGAGATCACGAAAAGGATCGTGGATGGGCTGCGGCTGGAACTGAGTCCGGACGAGCAAGCCGGACTGGCGCAACCAAGAACAGTTAATGCCGAAGCCTACGGAGAGTATCTGCGCGGCCGGGATCGTTTTGCGCGCTTTATCTTTCGCAGTGTGGCGGCTGACGATTGCGATGCGGCGATCGCACATTTCACGCGGGCCATTCAACTCGACTCGGAATTCGGCCTGGCTTATGACGGGCTGGGAGCGTGCCATGTGAATCGCGTCTTCAAAGGACTGGGAGGCGTTGAGGATTTCGAAAAGGCTGAAGCAGCTTTCAAACGCGCCCTGGCCATCGATCCCAACATCATCGAAGCGCGGATGCTGATGGTTTTCGTCCTGCTGTGGCGCGGGCAGAAACAGAAAGCCCGCGAAGAGGTGGCGCGCATGCGTCGCGAAGCTCCCAATGAAGCGGTCGTGTATTTCGTGAAGGCCACGCTCCACCGCTTGGACGGCGACTATGACCGCGCACTGCGCAGCTATGATCGGCTGGTGCATCTCGATCCGGCTTCTTTTGTCGTGGTCAGCTACAACCGCGCCGGGATTTTCCTCTATCAGGGCAAGCACGACGAGGCCAAGCGCGAGGTCGACCGCGCCAGCGCCATCGAACCTAACAATCCTCTGCTCCGCACGCTGCGCGCCTTGCTTTTGTTCTACTCGGGTGAGGTTGGCGCGGCCACTGACCTTTTGCGCGATGTGCTGGCGCAGAATCCCAATCTGCACGGCGTGCGGCCGGTCCTGGCGATGTGCCTCAGCAAGGCGGGCCATCACGATGCCGCGCTCGCCGAGCTCAACGAGTCCGTTAAGCGAACCGCCTCGGTCGATCCGGACATCGCCGGTGCTGTCGCCTCGGTTTACGCGCTGGAGGGCCAGTCGGATGAAGCATTCGAATGGCTGGATCGCTCCGTGGCGCTGGGAAATGAAAACAGATTCTGGCTGGAGCACAATCCGAGTCTCGCGGGCCTGCGAACAGACGGAAGGTTTGCTGAGTTGATGGGGAAGATAAAATCCCTCTGACTTGCCTGCTACGCGCCGCGGCAAAACCCGGCCATCCTGCTATATTATTCCCGCATGCCCCGACGCGCGGCCATTATCGCCATTCGATCTTCTTTCCCTGAAAGGAGATTAACCAACGAAGAGCTAGTGGAACAATTCGACGGCGGTCACGTGGATCAGATCCTGTCAAAGACGGGGATTGCTGCCCGTGGCGTCGCCGCGGAGGATGAGTGTGCGTCTGACCTTGGCGTGGCCGCGGCAAAACGGTTGTTTGCGGAAGGGGTTTGTTTGCCCGATGAAATCGATTTCCTGATCTTCTGCACGCAGAGCCCTGATTACTTCACCCCAGCAACTGCGTGTTTGATGCAAGACAGTTTGGGACTGCGCACGAGTTGCGGCGCTGTCGATATCAGCCAGGGGTGCTCTGGTTTCGTATATAGCCTCGCGCTCGCCAACGGTTTGATCGAATCCGAAACGGCGAAGACCGTGTTGCTGGTGACGGGGGATACCTACACCAAATTCATTAACCCGCGGGACCGAACCTTGCGGACCCTGTTCGGCGACGGCGCGGCGGCAACCGTGATTCGCGGCGTTGAAGCGGGCCATCAACTAATTGGACCATTCGTCCTGGGTACCGACGGCAGCGGCGCTAATCATCTGATCGTTAAAGCGGGTGGCCTTCGTCGTCCACACTCGCCGGCAACCGCAACGGAATATCAGGACGACAATGGGAATTGGCGTGCGGACGACAATCTTTACATGAACGGGGCCGAGATGTTCACTTTTGCCATGCGGCGGATTCCGGAAGCAGTGAATCAGTTACTGAAAAGGGCCGGCCTATCCATCGACGAAGTTGACCTCTTTGTTCCGCATCAGGCGAACAAGTTCATGCTGGAGCGGTTGCGTGGCCGGATGAAAATTGCGCCGGACAAATTCTGGATCGACATGGAACACCACGGAAATACGGTTTCTTCCACGATTCCGATTGCGCTGGAGAGTGCGCTCAGGAAAGGAAGAATAAAAGCGGGCGACCGAGTTGCCCTCGTCGGCTTTGGGGTCGGCTTTTCATGGGGCGCGACCATGATTCGGATAGTCTGAAGATGCAACTTCGAAAGCTGGCCAAAAACCTGCTTCCCGCCAGGGCCTTCACTTCGCTGCGCCGCGCAAAGTGGGAACGCGAGCGCCGTCGCGTAGCTGCGCTTCCGCCACTTGCGGAAAGCGATTTTCGTCAAATCCTCACCGATAGTCTGGGTCTGGTTGCCGGTGATGTCATTTATGTTCACAGCGGTATGGATGGACTGCACCTTGGGTTTCCCTTCTATCGCATACTGTCGTTGATTCAGGAAGTCATCGGCGCGGAAGGCACAGTTGTTTTTCCCACCTATCCGAACCATGGAATTTCTTCGTACGAGTGGTTGAAGCAGGGAAATGTCTTTGACGTGCGCCGCACGCCGTCATATACGGGAATTCTCACAGAGTTCGCGCGCCGCCAGCGCCAGGCAATTCGCAGTTTGCACCCAACTAAGTCGGTATGCGCCATCGGCCCGTTGGCGAAAGAACTCACCTCCACACACCACCTCTCGCCCTATCCGTATGACACCGGCAGCCCGTATTACAAATTGATTCCCGCCGGTGCCAGGATCATCGGCCTGGGTATCACCACCAATTACCTTTCATTCGGCTACTGCGTTGACGATGCTTTCAAGAATGCATTTCCGGTGCGCGTTTATCACGATGAAGTCATTTCCGCCCCGTGCATAAATCAGGCCGGCGAGCGCGTAATTGTCGAGACCTACGCCCACGACATGAGCACGACAGTCCATCCGGATTTGCCGCAGTGGATGCAGACAAACGTCTCAGCAGATGCCTGCCGCGACCTGACCCTGCACGGGATGAAATTCTTTCGGGTGAGTGCGCCAAAGTTGTTTGCGGAAATGATGGAACTGGCAGGGCGTGGCATCGTTGCTTATCGGAAGTCCGTGTGGAAGAAGTAAGCGGGGGCCAGCCCGCCTTCTTCACCTTGAGATTTGAGAATGGTATTTGGGAAAGCGGGGGCGAGCCCACCTTCCTGACCTGAGAGAGATAATGACGGATTGGCTCCGCTGCAACCTCAAGGTTCGGAAGGGTGGTTTACCCCCGCAGCTTTCCTAACCACCAACTTTCGTTCTTTAAGCCTATCTGCAACTTCGCTCAGCGTTACCAATTCGATGTCTTCAGCCCTGGCAATTTCATTTACAAATCTCTCTAATCCATCCCAATCACGAACGTCTTTCGGATGATTGGTCAGCACCACCGGCACGTTCGTCAAACCAGTCTCGCGTGCGCGCCGCCGGATCGAAGTGAGCATTTCCTTCATGAGCGAATAGTCCAGCCGGCCCGTGTCAGACACAAAATATTTGCGGTTGATGGCGGGCTTAATTAGTTTCTCGTAAGCGAGGCTCATCCGAGAGCTTCGCTTAGACTGGTCTCCGGCCGAATGCTGAATCGGACCGGTCGCACCTGCGGAGATTCGCTTACGGGCCAGTGTCAGATTCTGTCGCGTGACCGCGCGCCGTGAGCCAAGGAAGTGATTCAGCGGCACGCACACGACGGGTTGGGCTTTGTCTGAAACCTTTCGCGCGTCTTTCATATTCGGATAGAAGGGCAGAAAGCTTTCCTGACAGTCGCGATAATCCAGCCCGAGGTTGTGATCGTTTGTGACCAAACCCGGAGCCATGCTGACGTCCAACTCGATGCCGAGGTCGGCCAGTGTCTCAAACAGGTGATCGGACGGCGCCGCCGCCAGGGCTCCGGCACGAAAGGCGACGCACCGATAGTTCCGATCCAACGAATGCAAGAGTTGCTCGAGATAGTTCTTCGTCTGCTCGAGCATTGAGCGCGCGGTTTGCTGATCGTATTTGACGATCGACCACTCACCCGCCAGCCGCCAGCTGCCATTCGCATATTCGCCACTCAGCCACTGCGGATGCAGGTGCAGCTGTATGTCATGCCCGGAACGAAAAGCTGCGCGCGTATGATCATCCCAACTGTCGGCCATGGATCTTAACTCGGGATGCTTGCCTTGCAGACTGCGAAATTTGAGCTGCTGCATGACGTCGGGCAGAAACGTGGTGCGCACGCCCGCCTGCTCGTAAATCCTTTGTAACCGGCGCAGCGGTGCGAACTGAATCTCTTCGATGTCGCCTGAGCCGTCTCCGCGCAGTTCCCAGTCGTGCGTCAGCGCCAGATGGATTCTTGTCTTCATCGGATTGGCCACAGATTCTCACAGATGAACACGGATTAAAAATCAGGTCTTATCTGTGTGAGTCTGTGAAAATCTGTGGCTGGTCTTGTACTATCACCCGCAATGCTGCACGGCAAATCGATCATCTGTTTTGGCGGCGAGGACTGGTGGTATCACCACCCGCATTCCAAGAACCATCTGATGCGCCGGTTCGCACGCGCTGGAAACAAAGTCATCTTCGTCAATTCGATTTCTATGGGACTGGCGCCGATGAAAAGCGGCGAGGTTATGCCGCGCATCAAGCGCAAGCTGAAGAGCTATGCCAAGCTCGCCCGTACGACTGAAGAAGGAATTACGGTCGTCTCGCCGGCGGTCATTCCCTTTTTTGGCAACCGCGCCGCAGTCGCCGCCAACCGCCGCCTGCTCGCGGCCCAGATTTCATCGCTTGCCAAACGCCGCGGGCTATCGCAACCGATTCTATGGATCGCGATTCCCACGGCCGTCGAAGTTCTGGGACAGTTGGGCGAGTCGCTGGTTATTTATCACGTGTCCGACAAGTACGACGCGAACACCATGGATCATGCGACTGACCCGGCGCTGATTCGCCGGCTGCACGAACGCGCGGTCGATGCTGCGGATCTGATTTTCTATTCGAGCCGCAAACTATTTGCGGAAGTAACCAGCGGGCGTGAAAAATCCTTCCTGCTCGAGCAGGCTGTCGAGTTTGATCACTGGTCGCGACTCAGCCGCGGCGAAGTCAGCGTGGCCGAGCGGGTCGAACGAATTCCCCATCCGCGCATTGGTTACTTTGGGGCCATCGAACCGTGGCTGATCGATCAGGAGTTGATTAAGCAGGCATCACAGGCACAACCCGACTGGAACTGGATCTTCATCGGCAACAAGTCGCGCGGGTTGGACATTGAGGCGTTGCCTAACGTGCATTTCTTGCCGCCGGTTTCGTATCAGGAACTGCCAAACTATGCCGCGGGCTTCGATGTATGCGTGCTGCCATGGAACACAGAAGTGCCATTCACGAGCTACGGCTCGGCGATAAAAGTGCGCGAGTACCTCGCCTCCGGCAAGCCGGTGGTGATCTCTCCTTTACCTGAATATGAATCGATGAGCGGCGTGTTGCGGATTGGGCGCACTCGCGATCAGTTTCTCGAAATGGTAGCGGACGCGTTGCGTGAAAATGATCCCGAGAAAGTAAAGGCACGTCAGGATGCGGTGCGAGAAGGAACCTGGGAGGCCCGGGCCGAGTGGGTGAGCGAGTTGATGGAAGGAAAGCTCAAGGAAAAGGCTCCGTCTCTTTCTGTGTGAGGGTCGGGGTGAAGGCTTAACGCGAGAAAATGAATAGATGCTTTTCTCCCTCTCCCTTTGGGAGGGCAATTATATACTTGACTCATCTAATTGAATGGCTTTGCCACTCTGATGCGCGGCAAGTCTATGACTTGCCGGGTCTCCGACCCGCCCCGGTCACAGACCGTCATACATATGCGCAGCTAACGGCAAGTCGTAGACTTGCCGCGCATCGGAGTGGCAAAGCCATTGGGAAAGAATTAGATCGCATGGCCTAAAGCGTTCCTCCCGTGCCTTGTGAGTCAAGGATGTTATTACCTTTGGGAGAGGGAACAAGGAAAGGATGGATGGTTACCCTAAGCTCACCCTGACTTTCTCACAGAGGGAGAGTGAAAAGGAATATTTTTTCTGATGAGATTCCCAATGAGGGCGATACCCACCCCCACCAGCGCAAACGAAAAATAGTTCACCGCCAGCACGTATCGATATTCTGTGTGGAAGGCTGACTGGACTGTAAAAAAGTAAATCGGCGCCACCGAAAGAATCACCAGCGCGGCGCTCTTCTTCTTAAGAATCAACAGCAGCAATCCCAGGATCGCCGCGGGCAGCATGACTGCCGTGATAAATAACTTCTGAATTGCGTGAATGACCAAGCGTGGGTAACGCGTCCAGAGGAATCGCGCCGGCCCTAACTCATAGATTTCCAGCGGACCGACGTGGGCGACAGGATTCGCAGAAGCTTCATTGCTGACAACCAGACGCGGATGCTCGTCGTCGGCAACGAATGACAGCTTAACTAAAGTAATCGGCTGGGCCGAAGGCATGATGTCTTCGATCGTTTCGGCGACGCCGGTGGAAAGCACGGCCCCATTCGGATCGACGACCGACAGACGCATGCGGCCCTGTTCAATTCTCATGGGGACCTGGATAACGTAATCCATGTTTGGGCGCACCGTGATGGGCCACGCCAGCTGCGCGCCATATCGGGAAGCGTCGCCGTTGAGGTTCACGTCCTGACCATCAACGGTCACTGCCAGCTTCGCGCCCGGCGAGAGTTGAAGATTTCGCGTCATCAACTCGTCGGCATTTACAACGGAAGTAGGTTGCGTGGGTCGCGGCGTATGCGTGATCGCAGGCTGACGTGAAACCAACCGCGAACGTTCCAGACGCATCATCGATGAAGCACGTCGCGCCATCACGCCCGCGAACCAGAATGGATGCGACCGCACTATTGCCAGGCCGCGTGAGAGGCGCGCGCGCTCGCGCTCGACGCCGTCGGGATTAAACAAGGTTCCGAAGTAGTCGGGGCGATGATACATCTCGGCTTCCTGCTTCATGATGCCCATGTCGGTGCGCGGAATGCCGAATCTGCCCTGCGGGTCGTAATCGGAAATCCCCTCGAGAAAGGTCTGACCGGCGCCCAGTGAAAGCGGAATGAAGCGATGAAAAACGATCGCATTGCGAATCGTAAGCGGCAGAATAATCAACAACGTCCCACAGACAACTGCGAGCGCGAATCGCCAACCTGGTAAGACAACCTTCAGTTTGCCGGGGGTGGAAGTTTCAGCACGCCTAAAGAAAAATAAGACTGCCAACGCCACAAAGAATGTCAGCAGCATCGTGTTGGCCCGGAACCAGCAAGAGACTGCAATCAGCCCGCCGATGATCAGAAACATCCACAATCGCGGCTGCCGAATTGCGCGAACGAGCAAATAAATAGCGATCAGAATTGGCAACACGCTGATCGAGTCGGGCAAAAGCAACACTGAGTTCCAGGCGAGTTGCGGCGAAAACACGGCCAGTGCGCCGGCCATGCCGCCGGCGGCGAGCGAGAACAGCTCCGCGACGATTAAAAAAATAAGGACGGCAGAAAGCGCGTCACAAATGATTTGCACAAACTGAACGGCGCTGTCCGACTGACCGAACGCTCGATAAATCAGCGCCAGCAGAAACGAATACCCGGGTGGATGGCCAAGATTATTTGGATCGGCAAGCGGCGAGATGGAACTGAAAAATGATTTCAGGCCGCCGTCGCTCAGTAGTCGCGCAACGCGCTGGTAGTCTGCGGTGACTTGCGTCTGTACTTTTCCTACTTCGAGCCGTGTATCATGCCAGGTGAGCACACGCACGCTGAACGCGAGCAGGAAGATTATGGCAGCAAGGATAAGCGAGAATGTCCGGGGGTTTTTGCTCAGATCCAATTTCATTCACACCTTCGCTTTAGCGAGGTGTATCAGATTCACGATGAACAGGCAAAGCCGTTTCAACGGCTTACCTGCGAAACCGTTGAAACGGTTCGAATGCAGTATTCTCCAACGTCGTCACCTTGCTGAAGCAAGGTGTGAATGAGACCGACACCATGTGCGGCATAGCTGGAGTAATCAGTGACCATCCTGAAACGCGCATCGCCGCGATGCTGAAGTGTATCGAGCATCGTGGCCGCGATGATGAAGGCGTGTGGACCTCGTCCCAAATTAACGAGGCGGGGCAACGAGTGTGTTTTGGTCATCGACGACTCTCAATCATTGATACCAGCAACGCCGGGCATCAACCAATGCTTTCGCAGGATGGCCGTTTCGTCGCGATTCTGAACGGCGAGATTTATAACTACCGCGAACTTCGCGAACAACTAACTGCCCGGGGCCATCAGTTTCGGACGCAGACGGACACCGAAGTTCTGATTACCGCGTGGGCCGAATGGGGTGAAGAGTCACTCTCAAGACTCAACGGGATGTTTGCGTTTGCGCTTTGGGACAACCGGGAGCGCGCCTTGTTCCTGGTTCGCGATCACGTCGGGATTAAGCCGCTCTATTACACTCAGTGTCAGAAGCCCGACCGTGAGGGAGGGCCCTCTTCTCTCGCTTTCGCTTCCGAGATTAAATCAATTCTCGCCAGCGGCCTGGTTAAGCCAGAGCTTGACCATGAATCACTCCATCAATTCCTCACTTTCCTTTGGGCGCCGGATCCCAACACGCTATTCAAAGGAATCAAGACGGTGCCGCCCGGACATCTGCTTGAATGGCGCGGCGGTGAAATCAGCGTGCGCCAATGGTGGGACATCTCCTTCGACGAGATTGAAACGGGAAAGAGCGAGCTGTGGTGGCAGGAGCGAGTCCTGGAAACGCTCGATCGGGTCGTCAAACTTGAAATGGTTGCGGATGTGCCGCTGGGTTCGTTCCTGTCAGGGGGCATCGACTCGTCATCGATCGTGGCCCTGATGAAGAACCACAGTCAGGGACGGCGGATCGAAACCTACACCATCGGGATGGAAGCTGCAGACCTGCGCTTTGACATCATTCCCGACGACGTTCAGTGGGCGCGCAAGGTAAATGAGCAACTCGACACTGACTATCACGAGATCCTTCTGCAGCCGGACGTTACCGAGCTCTTGCCGAAGCTTGTCTATCACATGGACGAGCCGCCGATTGACATGGCTATTCCGACTTATCTGGTTTCGCGCGCGGCGCGCGAAACGATGCGCGTGATGCTTTCCGGCATGGGCGGTGATGAAGTGTTCGCAGGCTATCCGCGACAACTGGCCATGAAGCTGGCCGGCGCGCTTGATCCGGTGCCGCAACTCCTGCGCCGGCCGGTGATGAGGGCGGTCGCGGCGGTGCTCCCCGGTGGCCTGCCGGGAAGACTCACTGCACCGCTCCGCAACGCGAAAAAGTTTGCGCGCAGCGCGGCTCTGGATTTTCAGAGTCGTTATCTGGGATTCGAAACGTATTTTACTGATGAAGGAAAACAGCGGATTTATACCGACGAGCTGCGCGAGCGGACGCGCGGCCTTGACGCTTACGCGGCGCATCGCCGGTATTTTGAGCGAGCGAAGGACGCCGCGCCGTTGAACCAACTGCTTTACGTGGACATGAAAACGTTCCTGCCCTGTTTGAACCTGATGACGACGGACAAGACTTCGATGGCCGCGAACCTGGAAGTGCGCGTGCCGTTTCTCAATCAGGAAATGTTGAAGCTGGCGGCGCGGATGCCCCCTGAGCTTAAACTCAAAGGCCTAAAGCGGAAATATATTTTGAAGAAAGCGGCGGAAAAACTTCTCCCGCGCGATGTGGTCTGGCGCCGGAAAGCGGGCTTTGGCGCGCCGATCAGATCCTGGTTGCGCGGGCCCTTGCAGCCCATGGTCAACGACTTGTTATCGGAAGAAACGGTGAAGCGTCGCGGACTTTTTCGTCCGGCAGAGGTTCGGCGGATTATCGACGCCAACCTCTCCGGACGAGAAGACTACAACCTGCAGGTCTTTCAGTTGCTGACATTCGAGTTGTGGCAGCGGGCGTTTATTGATTGACGGAGCGCGGGCATCTTGCCCGCATGAGCGCGCAGCGCGAACCCATTGAGCTTGCTACGCAAGCTGTGCGGGCAGGATGCCCGCGCTCCTTCTACAACCTAATGATTCGCGCCGGGCTGTCTTTTCGCAAATCCCCATTTAGCGCATTGCGCGTATCGACCACCAACGGCGCCAACTCGATCACCTGCCGGTAATTAATGCCGCTGTGGTTCGTCACTATCACCACGCAATCCGAAGAGCTGATTTCTTCGTCAGTCAACTCAACTGACGACAGCGGGGCGCCGCCGCTCTCGGTATGCGCGTCGTCAAAACTAATCTCGGACACGAAGGGATCGTGATAGCGCACGTCGCACCCTTTGCTGCGCAAACGATCAATGATCGAAAGCGCGGGACTCTCGCGCACGTCGTCGATATCTTTCTTGTAAGCCACGCCGAGCAGCAAGATGCGCGAGCCGTTCATGGCTTTGCGATCGTCATTCAATCCGTCCGCCACCAACTGCACCACATGTTCCGGCATGCGCGAGTTCACTTCCTCGGCCAGGCCAATGAAGCGCGAATCAAAACCGTGCTGGCGCGCTTTCCACGAAAGATAATGCGGGTCGAGCGGAATGCAGTGACCACCGATGCCCGGGCCGGGATAGAAAGGCATAAAGCCAAACGGTTTGGTCGCGGCCGCGCCAATCACTTCCCAGGTGTCGATGTTCAGCGCGTAACAAAGGCGGGCCATTTCGTTCGCCATGCCGATGTTCACGGCGCGAAAAGTGTTTTCCAAAAGCTTGGCCGCCTCGGCGACGCGCGCGGAACTGACCGAGTAAACATCATTCACAATTTGTGAATAGAGGTAGGCAGCTGCTTCGGTGGAATCGTCGGTGACGCCGCCTACGACTTTGGGAATGTTATGCGTTTGAAATTCGGGATTGCCGGGATCGACGCGTTCGGGCGAAAAAGCCAGCAGGAAATCTTCGTCAAGCTTCAGCCCCGTTTCTTCGAGCATCGGCAACAGGACTTCATTCGTCGTGCCGGGATAAGTCGTCGATTCGAGAATGATCAGTTGGCCGCTACGCAGGCGCTGCTTAATCTCTTCGGCTGCCGACAGGATAAAAGAGATGTCGGGCTCTTTGGTTTTGCGGAGCGGAGTCGGCACACAAATAATGATCGCGTCGCACTCTTTCAAGTGATCGAAATCGGTCGTTGCCTTCAGGTGGCCGGCGTCCACTGTGTCTTTGATAATCTGCGCCTTGACGTCGCCGATGTACGATTCGCCGGCGTTAAGGGTAGCGACTTTGTGGGCATCGACTTCGAAACCGGTAACGTTGAATTCTTTGCCGGCAAATTCAGTGGCCAGCGGCAGGCCCACATAACCGAGGCCAATCACGCCAATGCGCGCACGCTTGTTTCTAATCAGTTCGATAAGTTCGGTTTTAATCATGAGAGACTTCCGATAACTTTCTTGAGCCGTAAGGCAGGAAAAGTATTAATCGCCAGAGTTTTTGAAAGAAACCAAGCCTAAGTGAGCGCGCCACGCAGTGTCAAGGTAAGGTTTGGACCGTTAGTGGGTTACTTTGCGGGTTTTCTTTGCGACTTGGCGACTTGGCGTAAACAACAACCAGTGATTTCACGCAAAGTCGCAAAGACGCAAAGTTTCGTAAAACCGAATTAAGACACTACCGTTGGACCGGCTCAGCAGTCCACGCGTCAGCAATGGATCAATTCTCGGCTAGCGGCTGGGCCGCCTGATGTGCGGAAGGTCTATGACATTCCGGAAGAATGGCTTCTATAGATTCTCGGTGGCCAGGCCTGATGCGAGGCGGAGCCTCGCTGAATAAAGACCTAACGCTGGCTGAAAGGCAGAGCCTTTCCGGAGATCAGGTGGCAGAGCCGCAACCCCCTCGCGAATCTTGATCGCACGCTCGAAAGGCGTATTATGCCGCAACACATTTTCCGTCCGAGCTAAGAACCCAACCAAGGGAGAGTCTAGATGCCGCCTCTAACTATTGACACCGGAAACACAGCTTTCATGCTGCTCTGCTCCAGTCTGGTCATGTTGATGACGCCGGGGCTGGCTTTTTTCTACGGTGGCCTCGTCGGGCGCAAGAACGTTCTGGCCATCATGATCCAGAGCTTCGTTTCCATGGGTTGGACAACCGTGCTTTGGTGGGCGTTTGGTTTTTCAGTCTGCTTCAGCGGCGATATGAAAAGCGGCACTGACTTCTTTGGCATCCTCGGAAACTTTCACTGGGCGTTTCTTCGTGGCATCACCCTGGATACGCCGTCGCTGATCAATCCTTCGATTCCAATGATTGTCTTCTGCGCTTACCAGATGATGTTTGCGATCATCACGCCCGCGCTGATCACCGGCGCGTTTGCCAATCGCGTAACGTTCAAAGCGTACATGCTCTTTCTCACCGCGTGGCTGACGCTCGTCTACTTTCCGTTTGTGCACATGGTTTGGGGTGGCGGAATCATGGCGAGTTGGGGGGTGCTGGATTTCGCCGGCGGCATCGTTGTTCACAACATCGCCGGCATCGCCGCGCTGGCTTCGGTCTTGTATGTGGGCAGACGAAAGGTTGCTGACCGCGGGCCGCACTCGATCCCGCTCGTCGCGCTGGGCACTGGGATGCTCTGGTTCGGGTGGTACGGCTTCAATGCGGGCAGTGAGTTTCGCGTCGATTCAGTCACCGCGGTAGCTTTTCTGAATACCGATCTGGCGGCCAGCTTCGCCGCGATCGCCTGGCTCTGCATGGACTGGATGACAACGAAGAAACCAAAGTTCCTCGGTCTGCTGACCGGCGCGGTAGCAGGGCTCGCAACGATCACGCCGGCCGCGGGTTACGTTTCGCCGGCAACGGCATGTCTGATCGGGATCATCGCCGGCATTGTCTGCTTCTACGCGGTGGCGCTGAAGAACAAATTGAAGTGGGACGACGCGCTGGACGTTTGGGGCGTACACGGTGTGGGCGGCTTCATCGGCATCGTGCTATGCGGCATCTTCGCAACTACCCTATTCAATCCGGCCGGGGTGGATGGCTTGCTGCGCGGCAACACGCATTTCTTCTTGGTGCAACTCGGCGCGGTATGCCTCTCATCGATCTGGGCGTTCGTCTTTACTTACGGGATGCTCTGGATCATCGACCGGATCACCAAAGTAAAAGTCGATGAAGCCGGAGAGACCGCGGGCCTCGACATGGCGATCCACGGCGAGGCGGCATACCTCGAAGGCATTTGAACAGGTCGTGAGTGAACGCAGCTACGATGTCGCGGTCATCGGCGCTGGTGTATTCGGCGCCTGGACGGCTTATCAGCTGCAACGATCCGGGCGCCGCGTGCTGCTCATGGACGCCCACGGCGCGGGCAATAGCCGCTCGAGCTCCGGGGACGAATCGCGCATCATTCGCCTGGGCTATGGCGGCGATGAAATTTACACGCGCTCGGCGCAACGTTCCCTGCGACTTTGGCGCGACTTCTTCACCCAAACCGGCGAGGAGCTCTTTCATCAGACCGGCGTCTTATGGCTGGCGCACGAAGACGATCCTTATCCACTGCAAACCCTCGAGACTTTTCAAAAGTTGCGAATCCCGTTTGAAAGGCTGACCACGGCTGAAATCAGCCAACGTTATCCTCACTTCAGTCTGGAAAATATTTCCTGGGGGATAATCGAGCCGGACAGCGGCGTGCTGATGGCGCGTCGCGCAGTCCAGGCCCTGGTGCGGGAGGCGGTCAAAGCCGGGGTTGAATATCTTCAGGACGCGGCGGTCCCACCAAATACGGACGGAACGCTGGATTCACTGACAACCATTAACGGTCGCCACATCTCAGCAGCTCAATTTGTCTTCGCGTGCGGACCATGGCTGCCAAAACTTTTTCCCGAAATGTTGAGCGACCGAATTCAGCCGACACGCCAGGAAGTTTTTTACTTTGGGACACCGGCGGCTGATGCGGGTATGAGTTCGCATGCCTTGCCGGCCTGGATCGATTTCAGAGATGAAGTTTACGGATTGCCTGACATCGAGAGCCGCGGCGTCAAGATAGCGATCGATCGTCATGGGCCGCCATTTGATCCCGAGAGCGATGATCGTCTGGCGGGCGAGACGGGTCTGGCGGAAGCTCGTCGCCGGCTCGCCGAGCGGCTGCCGGCTTTCAAAAATGCGCCGGTCAACGAGTCGCGTGTTTGCCAGTACGAGAACACTTCGAATGGTGATTTTCTGATCGACCGTCATCCGGCATTTACGAATGTCTGGCTGGTGGGCGGTGGATCGGGACACGGCTTCAAACATGGACCCGTGATCGGTGAATATGTCGCCGCCAGAATTTCCGGGGTTGCAGAAGGAATAGAGCCGCGGTTTAGTCTGGAGACCAAAGCTCGCGAGCATAGTCGCGCCGTTTACTAACAAGCCGAGCATGACTGCAAACCAATCAACTATCACCGAAGAGAGCCCGGATTCTCCTGCGGCTCTGCAACTGCTGGCCGAACTTGACGCGCACCTTCACGAGCATCCCTATCCTCCCGAAAGCCGCCATGCCTTCTCCGTCGAAAAACTTCTGCGCGACCGCGTCGCTTTCTTTGTGACGCGATGCGAAGGTGAGCCGGCGGCCTGCGGCGGCGTGAAACTTTTCCATGACTACGGCGAAGTGAAGCGGATGTATGTGCGGCCGGAGTTTCGCGGACTGGGCCTGGGCAAGGCGATGCTGCGACATCTCGCGGCTTACACCCGCGCCAGAGGAATTGAGATCCTCAGACTGGAAACGGGAATCTATCAGAAAGAGGCAATCGGCCTCTACGAGCGAAGCGGATTCAACCGCCGTCCACCTTTCGGCGAATATCGCGATGATCCGTTAAGCGTCTACTTTGAAAAAATGCTGGATTGATTCTTTGAGCAGAGGAACGGCGTTAGAGAACAGAGACTTTGGGTAGGGTTAGTCTGGTTGTAACAGGCCCCTCGTTATTGGGAACGCGGGCGCCTCGCCCGCAACGCGCCGCGGCGTGGACTCAGAAGCCCTCTTTTCACAATTCCATTGCGCGCTTACCACTCATTGCGGGCGTGGGCGCCCGCGCTCCCAGTATTGCTTGAGTGGTTTCGAATTCAACCTGACCATTACTCGGCTCTGACACACACTCCCGATTTGTAATTACAGTGTTTGATCCGCTCGCTATCCCGACACGTCGGGACCCTCACCCACCTCCCAAAGGGAAAGGAGAAGAATGCTCTCGCTGTGACACAGCGATCAAGCTGCTTTCTTTGTCTGTCCTGAGCGGGCCAGCAGTTTCCGCACCTCTTCGTCTGTGGTTTGGGAAAAGTCTGAGTACCACGCGCCGACAGCTCTGAAGGGTTCGGGCGTGATGGCGCAGACGGCTACGGTGTCTGCTTCTCTCTTGAAAGAGTCGCACGTTTCGCGCGCGCCGACCGGCACGGCGACGACAATTTTGCTGGGATGTTGCTCTCGGACTGCCCGGACAGCGGCACGCATTGAGGAGCCGGTGGCCAGTCCATCGTCCACGATAATGACTATGCGATTTCGCAGGTCGAGCGCCCGCCGATCACCGCGATACTCGAACTCACGCCGTTCCAGCTCGCGCTGTTCACTCTCGACGACCAATTCGATGATGTCTTCCGGGATGTTGAGATAACTCAATACGTCGTCATTGAGCACGCGCACGCCGCCACTGGCGATGGCGCCCATCGCCAGCTCTTGGTGACCGGGAACGCCCAGCTTACGCACGACAAAAATGTCGAGCGGCGCATGGAGCTTTCGCGCGACCTCGTATGCCACCGGCACGCCACCGCGGGGCAGGCCAATGACTACCACATCTGAACGATTCGCGTACTCGCTCAGCTTCTCAGCCAGAAACTGCCCCGCGTCAGTTCGGTTCTGAAAAATCTTGATGACCATCTCGCGCTGCAAGTCATCCGGCGGCCGCTCTTTTTATCGCCGTCGTGTCAGAAAACCTCCAAAAAATCCCAGCGTCAATCCGACGCCGAGCGCCACACCCACCGATTGCCAGGGATGATGCTTCACATAATGTCTCGTCTCATCGAGATAGTCTTCGCCGGCTTCGTAGCCTCGCCGGACTAGTTTCTGCGCCTTACGTTTGCCGATTTCCAACATGTCTTCGGCGATAACTTTTCCTTCCGCGGCCTTGGCCGCTAGCTGCCCCAATTTGAGCCCCGTGTTCTTTCCGTTTTCTACAGTTGTGGTTGCTGCTGTTTGCATGATTATTCCTCCGTGATCCCGACAATTTCAGCAAAGCTTAGAACTCTGATGTTCTGGGTCGGTTTCAAAAGTGCGATGTTCTTGTTGTCAAACGCCTGCTTTCGTCAAATGATCGTCATGCGACCCGTTTGTTGCTGATCGCGTAGGCAATCAAACCGCCGATCATTAGCGCGAAGACGCCGAACACGCGCACGAGGGTTGGACCCTGAATCAATATCCAATCCACCATCATGCGCAAGCGTTCACTGCCCAGCAGTAACGTAGCCACCCCGCCAATCAGGGCCAGGACCCCCAGCACACGCAAGACGTTCGGCAATCGAGATCGCGACGCCACTCCTAACAAAATAATGCCCACCGCCAGACGCACGCCCGCCACGACATAAATTCCCGCCGGTGCAGTCGTAAACTGGGCGAGTGCGACCAGTCGCTGCGGCACTATCAGTCCAATCACCCCAAGGATGAGAAACAGTGCTACAACCAGAAAAGCCAGTACTCTCATTTAGCACCTCAGCCCAAGCAGCCCGCCAAATGCGATGGCCGCCGGCCAATAAACTGTTGGTTCTTCATGGCCAATCCCTCGAGGCTTAGCGCGAGCGCGACCGGCGAAAATTTCCAACCCTTAACTTTCTTCAGAAAATCGCATTGTGACTAAGGCAATCAACGCACCGTTTGAAGACCCGGCCGACAGCGAGAGAATTGCGCCGAATCCCTGATGAGCGTAGTTTTCCCCACGGGCGCGATGGTGAGATTCCGCGAAGGATTAAGTAAATTTCCGCGACGCAGGACCTGCCTGGCGCGGAAATTCTGGCAGGCACGCTGGCATGTTCATTGCCCTAAGAGGGCGTGGGCAATCCAGACCTGACGAGGTAACGAACGATGCAATACAGGACATTCGTCATATTCATGTTGGCAGTGATAATCGGCGGCTTCGGCATCAACGCGCGGAACGGCCGGGCTGCTCAATTTCAATCGGCGACCTACATTCGCAGTCAGCATCGCACGGTGCTGACTCAGTGGCTGAAAACAAAACCGGCATTAAGGTTGGCGACTGAAGCGGACTGTAAAAACAAGGAAGGCCTCGCGGCCACGCGGCAGGAGAACGGAAAGAATTATCAGCCTTACTATGCGCTCGGCGATTTCAATCGCGACGGCCAGGGTGATTTCGCAGTCGCCTTGATCAATGAAGGCCGGCGCTCGCGGAGATTTGCGATTGCGATCTTTAACGGCCCTTTCAACGCAAAAAGTCTCCCGACACCGAATTTTTTCACTGAAGGAACCGACTTGAGCGATGGGGGCCTGGTAGTGCTGACCGGCGACCGGCTGGTAGCCGGAGTATTTCAGAGCGATGACTGCGTGCGGCTGCTGCCGCGCGGGAAAACGTACGTGATGCGGAGTTGTCTCTAATCGTTTGGGCGGGGCGCGGTTTACGCGACCATTTGCGCCACCTGGATCTCCGGTTCCAGATGGACCGCGCTCTTGATCGAGTTTGAGATCAGGCAGTGCTTTTCGGCCTTCTCCAGAATCCGCGACGCGCGCGCCGTATCGCGAGAGTCCCTGATTGTCAGCTGCGGACGCAGAGTAATCTCGGTCATCACAAACCCCTGGCCCTCGAGCTTCTCGAGTTTGCCGTCGGCCGCGGCTTTAAAGCTGACAAAATCGAGTTTTGAATTCTCGGCTATCGCCAGAAACGTCGTCATAAAACAGGAATTCACGGCGCCCACAAAAAGATGTTCCGGGGTCCAGGCGCCGTCATGTCCTTTAAATTCCGGCGGCGCGTCAATGTGCAGGCACGGCAGTACCGACGAGCAAAGGTCGCCCTGGCGCTCTCGAGTCCACTCGACCTCAGTCGAGTAGAGGTATTTTTCATCCATGTTTACTCTCTCCAATTTCCTAACTCATAATTCTTTGGATCGTGATCGTCACGGTGATTACCGGGCCGGCGGTGCGGTTGTAAGAAACCCAGAAGCCCTGCCCTTCATATCTGACAATTTTGTACGTCGATCCGTCCGGTCGCGTTTCCAGCGGCCCACCGACCACGGCCGCAGATTCCGGCGCGCCGACGCCGCCCGCATAGTCAACTGAGATGGCCTTGGCTTTGTGCGCTTTGTCGTAAGCGACCTGCGCCGTGACGCTGTCGGAAAAGACAAAGTAGTCCAACTCGTCGTCTTTGAGGACCGGAATGCCGAGTTTGGCGCGCACTTCTTCAGCTGTCATTCCTAACCGCACACCTTTGAAATCGGTGTACAAAGGTTGTTGAGCGGGTGGGGGGGCCCCCGCGAACCTGGCCTTCTGAGTCTGTCCGTTCACGCTTAAGACGAAGCCAAACGCGATCACCAACAGCGCCATCACCCCTGCGAGAAGATTTCGTTTCATTTTCCTACCTCCTTCTGTCAACTAATGCCATCGAAATGCGGTGATCAGGAGCGCGCTTGATCCGCTCGCTACCGCTCGCGGTTCTGACACAGCCGCTAAACATTCGTGTCGCCGCCCGGCCGCTTTCCCACGGCCCAAACCTCGCCACCCGCGCGCATCTGCAAGATGATTTGATCGAGTGGCCGCGGCGGCGGTCCCAACATCGCGTCGCCCGTGCGCGAATCATAGACACCGCGATGACACGGACAGGTAAGACAACGTCTCGTTTTGTCGTAATCAACCGAGCAGCCCAGGTGCGCGCACTTGCGGCTGTAGGCTAGATACTGTCCTTCCATCGTTCGGAGCAGAACGGCGCCGTTTCCAGCTTTCGGATAATCAAAGTAAAGAGAAGATCCGGGCAGAACTTGCTCAGCGCCTTCGATCTTCATGGGTGGATATGCAAGCAACGACTGGCCTTGATTCTTATCCGGCTGCTGATGGCCGTGTGCCGTGATCCCTGCCAGGGCCACGCCCGCGGAAGTCACCAGGACACGAGTCGAGAAGCTGCGTCGCGTCATCTGCACGTTGTCTTTGCGGGACATTATGGTCAGACCTCCTGGTTGCGGGAACTGCAAGATTTATTCCCGCTCAACGGCTGACTGATGATTCGTTTTTAGGCACGTATTGAGGCCTGGTTTGGCGGCCGCACCCGCTTCATGGGCGCTTTCCCACAAGTTGTTGGGAAAGATTGCGCAACCTCTTCAGCGGCTCCGCGTCAGGCCGCCGAATTCCGGCGGCATATTGGTTGCGCTCTGCATTTGTTTGGCGTAGCTCGCCAACACATAAAAAGAAGGTGATCATGCAGATACTAAACAAAGAAATGAAATATAAGGGGCCGGGAGAGAATCTTCCGCCGAGGCCTATGGAGGAAAGGAACGAGGTCAAAGATCCGGCCGCTGACTATTGTCTGGTTGGCGCAGAGCATCGCGAGGGTGACGTAGTCCTGCGCGACGGCTCGACTATTCGCGTTCGCAAGATGCAACCCAGCGACGACCAGGCGCTGTTTTCATTGTTCGAATCGTTGTCCGAAGAGTCCCGCTGGCTGCGGTTCTTCTCTTTGGCAAAAGGTGGCGCCCTGGCGGCTGAGGCTCGGCGCGAAACTAATCTGGATCGCACGTTTGGATTGGTCGCCCTGAGCGGCGCCGAACAGCGCATGGTCGGGCATGCTTTCTATGCCGGCTTGAACGAAACTCGCGCCGAAGTCGCGTTTACCATTGCCGATGATTTTCAGGGACGCGGATTGGGAACCATTCTGCTCGGTCAGTTGGCGGAGGTAGCCGCAGCCAACGGCGTGCAGACTTTCGAAGCCGAAGTTGTCGCGGCGAATCACGCGATGCTGAACGTGTTCCGCGAATCCGGTTTTCCGATTGAAGTGAATGCGCGCGCGGGACAATTGCACGTCACCTTGCCGACATCATTCACGAGCGAGGCGGTCGAACTTTTTGAAAGACGCGAATCGATCGCCGCCGTGAATGCGCTCAAGCTTTTCTTTAATCCACGATCAGTGGCCGTCATTGGCGCGTCGCGGAAACGCGGCACGATCGGCGGCGAACTTTTTCATAACCTGCTGAGCTATGGATTCGAAGGCCCGGTGTACCCGGTGAACCCGGTGGCGGAAGTCATTCAATCTGTGCCGGCGTACAAATCCGTCGAGGCCATCCCCGGTCCGGTCGATCTCGCAGTCATCGTAGTGCCGGCCGACAAAGTGATCGAAACCGCCGAGAGCTGTGGGCGCAAAGGCGTCAAGGCGCTGGTCGTTATCTCTGCGGGATTTTCTGAAACGGGCAAGAGCGGACAGGAACTCCAGGCTGAGCTCGTACGCACCTGCCGCTCCGCCGGCATGCGCATCATTGGCCCCAATTGCATGGGCATTATCAATGCCGACCCAACAGTGCGCATGGATGCGACGTTCGCGCCGGGGGTGCCGCCCACGGGCCGCGTCGGCTTTTCTTCGCAAAGCGGCGCTTTGGGCCTGGCTATTATCGAACTGGCGAACTCGCTCGGGCTCGGCATCTCAACCTTTGTTTCGGTTGGGAACAAGGCAGACATTTCCGGTAACGATCTGCTGCGCTACTGGGAATCGGACGAAAACACCAGCGTAATCCTGCTGTACCTGGAATCTTTTGGAAACCCAAAGAAGTTTTCGCAGATTGCCCGCCGCGTGGGCCGCAAGAAACCAATCGTGGTGGTGAAAAGCGGCCGCTCAGCCGCCGGCGCGCGTGCCACTACATCGCACACGGGCGCGCTGATCGCGGCGTCAGATGTAACCGTTGATGCACTATTCCGCCAGGCGGGCGTGATTCGCACCGACACCCTGGAAGAGTTATTCGACGTAGCTTCGCTGCTCGTCAATCAACCTTTGCCGCGCGGCAATCGCGTGGCCATTATCACCAACGCGGGCGGTCCCGGAATCCTGGGCGCCGACGCCTGCGAAGCACGCGGTTTGGAAGTACCGTTCTTAACGAAGGAAACACAGGACGCGCTGCGCACATTCCTCCCGGCCGGCGCCGGCATCGGTAATCCGATCGACATGATTGCCTCGGCGACGGGCGAACAGTATGGCCGCACGGTCGAAGTCGTGAGCGCTGATCCTAATGTTGATTCGCTGATTGTGATGTTCACGCCGCCGCTGATTACTTGCTCGGAAGATGTGGCGCGCGAAATTGTCGCGGCAGTTAAGCGAGCAAACGTCGACAAGCCGGTGCTCACGGTATTTCTCTCCGGAGATGATGCGCCGGAAAGTCTGCGGGCGGCGCAAATTCCTGCTTACAAGTTTCCGGAAACAGCGGCCATAGCTTTGGCGCGCGCCGCACGGTACGGAAGATGGCGCGAGCGGCCGGAAACTACGCCCGCGGAATTTGACGATCTGCTGCGCGATGAAGCCGCGTCGATTGTGGCCTCAGCTTTGACACGCGGCGGCGGCTGGCTCACTAGTGAAGAGACCGCGAGGCTGTTTGCGTGTTACGGCTTGCCGCTCATCGAACAGCGGATCGTAGATTCGGTTGCCTCAGCCGCAGCGACTGCCGAGGAGATGAACTGCGCCGTGGCCTTGAAAGTAATCGCTCCCGGTGTGCTGCACAAAACCGAAGTCGGCGGTGTGCGACTGAATCTGCGCGGTGCGGAAGAGGTGCACGCCGCCGCCTCTGAAATGACGGACAAGCTGGCGATGCAAGGAGCGAAGCCGACCGGATTTCTGATTCAGCGGATGGCGACCAGCGGCGTCGAGATGCTCGTCGGCGTGGTCCATGATCCGCAATTCGGTCCGGTCGTGGCCTGCGGCGCCGGCGGGGTGAAAGTAGAACTGTTGCGCGATGTCTCAGTTCGCCTGACGCCCCTGGCAAAGGAAGATGCCGCAGAGATGGTCCGCAGCTTAAAGACTTATCCGTTGCTGAATCGGTTTCGCGGCGGGCCTGCGTACGACGTCCCGGCGCTCGAGGATGCGCTGTTACGAGTAAGCGCGATGGTAGAGGATCTGCCGCAGCTTGCCGAGCTGGACTGCAATCCGTTTGTGGTTCAGGAAGAGGGCGCCGTCATTCTCGACGCGCGCGTACGAGTTGAGGCAGTTGACCCGAAGCCGCTGTTGGGCGTGAGGGGATAAAAAGCACAATCCTTTTCAGTCGGGGCAGTAGCCCGACCGTTAGGGAGGGCTCAATTATGCGACTGGTTGAGCCCCGTCACGGTGGCAACCACATACTTGGCTAATCGAGGAATTTAGTGAGAGTTAGCTCCCTTCTCCCCTTGGGAGAAGGGCTGGGGATGAGGGTTTAGCACGTATCCTTCCGATTTGAATCACTTTGCGAGAGATGAATTCGCACGGCGAATTCATCTCTCGCGGTACTTCTAACCTAGTCTAGATTACTAAGCCCTCACCCAACCCTCTCCCAAAGGGAGAGGGCTTCATTCGTCTGACGCGTCAAGCATGTTATCTCCCTTACGGTCGGGCTACTGCCCCGCTTTCATTACATCTTCGCCGCTTTCAATCGCACAAACGCGTAATTAATTGCCGGCAGCGAATTGAAGTTCGCGGCCTTCTGGCAAAACTCTTTCGCCTGGCTCGCGTCACCTTTACCCTGGTAAGCCTGACACAGACGATAAAGGTCGTAAGGGTTCTGCTGGTTGGCCTGCTGTAACTCGCTCACCGCTCTGTCGTAGTCCTTTTCCTCTAAGGCAATCATGCCGGCGAGTTGATGGGCCTGCTTTTTCTGCAGCGGATTATTCCTGGCCTCCGTGCCTTTCCGAAACGCCTCGGATTCAGCCTTAGCCGTCGCCAAATCCTTCTTACCAAGGGCCACGCGCGCCAGGTTGTAGTGATGAAAGAGGGCGGCATTGTCTTTGATCTGTTGCGACAGATTGGAATCCGTCGTCATCTTGAGACCTTTTTCAAACTGCGCCTTCGCCTCGTCGTACTTGCCCATCTCGAGCATGATGTTGCCCTTGAGCTGCAGGTCGCCGGTCATCCCCGGAACGTCGCTCGTCTTCTCTCCCAGAGCATATTGCTTGTCGACGTCCGCGAGCGCCTGGTCCCACTTTCCGCTATCGACATCAACCACGGTCAAAGCAAACAAGGCCGTGCGGCGCTCGCCATCGCTGCGCGCCTTGCCGTTGATCTTTTCTATCTCGGCTGCGGCTTCAGCAGCGTTGCCTTTATAGAGCAAAGCCATGCCAATTCCCTGGTGAGCATTGATGAAATTCTGATCGATAGAGAGCGCTTTGCGATACTGCGTTATGGAATCGTCAAACTTGCCCATCTTCAAAAGCAGTTCCGCGTACGAATCGTAAGGATTCGGATCGTTGGGAATAAGCTCGATGTATTTCTTGAAGGCGGCTTCGGCGTTCGGGTAATCGACGTTTTGCCGGTACGCATAGCCAAGCAGGTTGAAAGCTGAAGAGAAGCTCGCATTCAGCTCGGTCGCTTTCTTGTAGTACTGAATCGCCTGCGGAAAATCCTGTTGGCCGAAATAGTAACCACCCAATGCAAAGTTCGCCCGCTCGTCATTCGGATAAGCCGCGATCAGTTGATCGAGGTATTCTTTTTGCTTCGCCGGATTGCCGTTGGCGCCTGCTTCAGTTCCGAGAATCAAAAGCTTCTCGCCATTCGAAGCTTTGTCGGCGAGACTCACGGCCTTCTTCAGATGATCGAAAAACTCCTTGCCGGTGGGACTGACTGCTGATCTGCTCAGCTCTGCCGAGGCAAAGTTCGGATCGAGCGAAATGGCTTTATCGAAGTGCGCGATTGAATCCTGGATGAGCAACTTCTCGTTGAGATCGCGGCCTTGCAGGAATTCCTTGCGCGCCTCCTCGGAAGAAGTAGTAATCGGAATCTTGCCGGCCGCGGCAGTTTCGGTGTTCGACGACGCCGAATTTTTGGGGGCGCTCGGGTCGGAGTTTGCGCAACCGTTTAGGCTCCCGGTGGCGACGACAACGAGGGCGAGAAAAAGCAGCGTGAATCTGTTGCGGGACATTGGTCTCTCCTTCGGGTTTACGGTAGCGCCGCTCAGAGAAAGTCGAAACGATTAGGCCGCTACGAATATGCGCAGGAAAGAAGAATCGCGCCTACGGCTGCCGCGATCTGGGGAGATCGTTACCAATGCCTCTAGCCTCTGTATTTGCCTGGCGAAGGTATCCAAGGCGCGAGTCACGGTCAAGAGCTTTAATGTTAAGAGTTGTAAATTCTTCAGCGCACCCGCCTGCCGGAGTACCACCCGCAATCAATCGGGTGGTGAAAGGAGCGCGGACATCCCTGTCCGCACTGAGCGCGCAGCGCGAATTCTTCGTTTCTGTCGGAAATAGCACTGGTGAGGCCGGTTCTGAGTCAATTGAAATAACGCACGATTTCCGACCCGATCCACTCTCCCACCGGAACAGAGACCCCATTCCCAATCATTCGATAAGCATCATTATCACTGCCAACAAAACTAAACGAGTCAGGCACACCTTGGAGTCGCGCGTACTCGCGAACCGTATACGGCCGCACGCCATGCGGAAACCTCTTGTCCGCAACCAGTCTTGTACTCAGGTCCTTAGCATAGTGTGCAACGCAGGTCGGCGCGATGTCGCCGCGCTCCGGATCACTTATGATCGGCCGATCTCGATATGCTCCAGCCAGACGCCGACTGACATAATCAGGAATGTGCGGCGCAGGATCAGGCTCAAGTATCTCAGCCAGAGTCACGGGTCTTTCGGCAGTGGGCTCGCGCCAGAGGAAGTACCGCCTACTACCAATGATGATTAGCCTGTCTCTCTTCTGCGGCAACCAAGTCGAAGACTTAACCGGACAAGCAACATGCACATAGTAATCCGGCAGCTTCGTCATCGCTTCCATGACGACCGGAAACTTCTTCATCCCCGGAACATTCTCAACCACGTACAACTCGGGCCGTCGAATCGCCACGTGCCGGAAGAAATGCAGAAACAAATCATCACCCGTTCGCACACCATGAATGTCAGCGATCGGCGAGTACTTCGTGCAAGGATAGGTTGCCACCATCACGTGACATTCCTTTTCCGCCTGCACAAGCTTCTTGGTGATGTCGCACTGAACAACTTCGTGAGCGAAATTCCAACGCATCGTATCGCAACAAAGCGCATCAATCTCAAAGCTCTGCTGCAACGTCAGCCCGCCGGATTCAAGACCGATGTCCATCAGGCCAGCGCCGGAGAAGTAGGTGTTAGCGAGAATAGTTTTCGTCCGCAAAGTCTGCGGATACTACCCAGGCTCTCAGAATCGCGCAAGTAATGGATCTTGCATCGTAGTAAGAAAACTGATTGGCCGTTACCGTCAATCTGGCGTGCGACTGAGCTTCCTTGCTCTTATCGCATGTTTGAGAAGGAGCTTTGAATCTGGCTGGAAGTTTCTCGGCAGTAGCAACGATTGGCCGTTAAAACTAGAGAGCCAATCACGGACCTCTCTTGAGCCTGCTTTCTGTGCAAGCAGCGTATCTGAGATTCTAATTGTGAACCCCTTCTCAATCCACATGAGGCCGCAATCAAAGGCTCTATCATGCAACGCGTTGAGGCAAAGTCCATTGCGCGGATTTAGTCGGTTCTTGGTGTCCACAGCCCATGGAACTATGTGACTGGCCACGAGAAGCGATTTTATGGCGAGGCCGGTTACACAACATCGAAAGTCGTATGCTGACAAGACGCGCCGACGAAAAAAACTCTGGTTCACTCGCACTCGAACGATTGCCTCACGTTCTTTCCCCGGCGGGGGCAGATCGTCTGTTTCAATCTGTGCAATCTCCTCTATGCTTTTTCCCTCGCGATTGGCCAGCAATCTTTCACTTTCGAACACTAGAGCTTCGGGATGCTTTGCGAACTCATTCCAGACTTCTTCTTCGCCCTTCGCTCCGTGAGAAAGTCCCTTTATGCCTCGTTGTTGGAGAAAGGGATCGAGGCGCGAAAAGTTCGCCAGCTTCCGTGAGACCGCGCCCACGCTGCGGCCGATCAATCTTGCGAGTTCTTGTATCTTTGGATTTCGTTCATGAATCGTGCCGAAGGGAATTTGAGAGTAGAGATTGAAAGCGAGGATATGTTCTTCACGCGACCAATTGTCTCTCATGGCCATAACTAAGCCTTTGACGAGCCGTTCACTTTGTTTCCACGTCGACGCGCGTGTCTTTCTTGATCCGCTTTCTTCTTGAGCCGAAGGATATGCTTTCCAAGTTCTTTCCCAAGGCGAACCGGAACCGCATTTCCAATCTGCAGCGCGATGTGGTTATGAGGCCCAAAGAATTCGTAGCTGTCGCGAAAGGTCTGCAGAGCGGCTGCTTCGCGCAGGGAAATCCCCCGCCGCTGCGCAGGATGTGCATAACGACCGTTAGAAATGCTATGACAGCGCCCGGTTAGTGTGGGCGCGGGGGCATCCCACCACATCCGCCCATAAGCATCTGTGTGCCCCTCATAACCCCTTGCGTGACACACAAGCTGCAGACGCCTCGGCCAATCCCTTCTATCGCCTCCATCTTCCGGCGTAGAAATAAGGCGTTCAATATTTTTCGGTGTCAGCGCGGACGCTATGTGGTTCTTTTTCTTGGTATGAAAATAACCCGCGCGCAGCACCGGAAACCGAGAGATTGTTTGCCGAACTGTTTTGAATGGTCGATTCTTAGTTCCGTACTTTGGCTTCGGCAAAGATGCAATTCCTTTTCGGGCGGCGATCAGTACCAATCGCCTTCTGGTTTGTGGTACCCCGAACCGTTTCGCGTCCAAGACATCGACTGCGATTCGATCTTGATAGCCGTTCTTCTCCAGCAAGCGCATAAAACGACGGAACGTGCTGTAGCCAGGAACATTTGCCATTTGGGGAACATTCTCGATCAGAACGTAGCCCGGTTTGGCTCTTGCTACGATTTTTCCGAACTCCATCAAAAGCGTTAGATCATTGCTGGGTTCTGGTGCGGTACGTTTCTGACTGAATGGAGAACAGGGAGCGCATCCGGCGAATAACACGTCATCGAATGATTCCACGCCGGCAAGTCGTTTCAATTCTGCGAGTGTGACTTCCCGGATGTCTTTTCTTACAAATTGGGCTCCTTCATTATTCTCTTCATAGGTGCGGCGACAGTGTTCATCCGAATCAATGCCAGCGACGACTTTGATTCCGGCGTCGAGCAAACCCCGAGTCAGACCACCCGCGCCACAAAAAAAATCAATTGCCCGCACGATCCACTCCTATAAGCGTTTTAGCTTCGGCAATAATATCCTTTTCCAGAATCTCTTCGTCGAGATCTGGAAGACCAGGTCGACCTGTTGTTTGAGCAAAACGCCATGCTAAGCTTTCGCGAAAAGGACTATCCACGCTGGCAACTCGGTAAAACAAACTTTGTTCTGTTCGTTGAGAATCTTCAATAGCGATCTTTGTTCTGTCGATGAGAGCGAGCTTCTTAAGATTTACAACCATCGCAGGCCAAAGGTCCTTTAATGCAGGAAGCACACACATATTGGGAACGCCGTCAGACCTCAATCTCTTACCAAGGGTTTCCGCGAGTTTGTTGGCCGGCGTTTGCAGAAGTGTACAGACGCGAAGAATTTCTTGGTCATTAACTGGTATGCACTGGGCTGCTAAGACCTCGGAAACCGGATAACGTTTTTCGCCGGTTTGCAGATCACAAGATGGAGTCAAGACGATCCGAAATGACGATGCGTCGTTGCTGTTCGACCCCGACTCTTGAATGACGTCTCCTGTGAGGAGACTCTGTTCAATTGGAGGACAAATAAATTGTTCAAGCGCAATTACATTGTCGCTAAGACAGGACGGACTGTCTAAAGATGCTGCGAGTCTTCGTCTAGTAACCCTTCTTAACAAATCGCGCCGTTGCTCAGGTGTTGCTGTTTCTCGCCAGATGAATGGACTGACCGCTTGGAGTGAGTTAGCAATTCGCTGATCCATCTCATCTCGAAGGACGCGCAAGCCATCGGCATGTTCGAGAAAGCTTCTCGCGCGCTCAATCAATCTTGCGATGCTCCCGTCGCCCTTCCTTTCATAACTAGCAAAAGGGTGATCCTTTTCATAGCCGGAACCAGTGGCCTCATATGCTGAATAGACAATTATCGGACAGAAGTGAGTCTGCCAAATGTAATCCCAGATTGGTCGTGCGGCGTCTTCCGCCTCTCCTTCAAATCGATCAAGGATCAGAATGTCGGGGCGCATATTTCTCACCCGAGGCAGAGCTTCTTTAAAACTGCAGGACTCGACCTTCATATCGTCTCCGAAGGCTTGATCGAATTCGCCCGTAAGCGCTTCGATGATCCCGCGATTATCTTCGACTATTAGTAATTCGTAAGGCATTGAGAGTTCCTCACCCGATAAGGGGCAGATCAAAAACGAAAGTAGCGCCTTTCAGTTCGCCGGGAGACTCCACATGGATCGTCCCGCCATGTCCTTCAATTATCTCTGCGGCGACCGTAAGGCCCATTCCGAAACCATTCGGTCGCTTCGTAACGCCTGGTAGAAAAATATTGTGTTCTTGTCCCTCTTCAATTCCGACGCCGGAATCCATAATCCGGCATTGCAGGCGACCAGATATTCTTCGTGTTTCGATTTTCAGTAGACGCTTGCGCGACTCCGAGCGTGCCAGCCAATAGATTGCGTTGTCGATCAGATTTAGCACAATGGCGTGGAGTTCGCCGGGATCGATTTTCACCTCGTCCGTTGAAGCCAAGTCCGTCTCCCAACTTATCTCTGAATGCTCAACGTCTTTTTCGCGGGCTTCTCTACACGTTTCTAGCGCTTGCTTGAAAGAAGCCGAACGTCGACCTCGTTTGAACCCTCGGGTGGCCAGCGGCATGAACCTGTCGGCTAGCCGTTCAAGCGAACTTAGAGCCGTCTCAGCGCTCGCGAGCTGAGTCTTCATCGCAGAGCGGAGCTTATCTGGTTCTTGCATGAAGGACTTTGCTGTGGCAAGGAATCGCCCAATGATTACATTGTTGTTCCCAACCTCATGAACGAGCATTTGAGACAAAGTCCCAATAGTAGCAAGCCGATTGTAATAACCGAACGTTTGCTCAATGCGAGATTTAGCTGCCTCCAGTCGCGCCGAAAAATTCTCCAGATGCGGTAAAACCTCTGCGGCCTGAGCTTTCTCGGATGCCAGTTGTCGCACTTCTTCGACCACCGCTTGAGAATCAAGATTTTTGAAAAGATCACCCATCTTTTGATCGTCATGTGGTCTATCCTCGTCTCTCTTGATTTCAAGGATTTCCACTATGTACTTCAGCAGCGACTCGAACTCCTGAACATGATTATTTCGCGCTAGGCGTTCCCGGTCGCTCGTATCATCAATCTCCGGGTTAGCCTCGGCCGTAATTCCAACGTATCCGACAATCTGGCTTGTGCTAATGCGCGTTCCAGTCTTACTAACTCTGCGAAGATCCAAGCCCAGCCAGTCGCGAGACGTTTCTGACTTAGGTAAAACCAGAATCTGATCGCGGTAGACCGAGATTCCTTTGAAAGTGCGAATCTCCGATCTGACTGTTGACTTTCGAATCTTGAACTTGTTCGCGGCGGTTTCTACGGTTTCCGGATCTAAATCCCACGCTCTGATCTCAAAGTTAAAGGGTCCACACTCCGGCTTTTTTCCTTCGGGTAAATAACGAGCCGATTTCTTGTCACGGCGCTGCTTGATATCAAGCAAGATGTTTGTCCAGCTGATTGTGTCGCTATTAGTTCGACCTTTTCCTTTGTATGGTTGATATCCGTATGTGTACCTCAGCGCTCCATTCGATCTCAATTCTCCCTTAATACGATAAAGAGGGTTTTCGATTAGGGGTGAAGCCTCAATTTCCATTGGTTGGGCCGACCGTCGCGCATCCGTTAGAAAGACCTTGAAATCTCCAAGTTGTTCGAAAGGAGGTTTCAGTCGAGATAAACCCTCTGACAGCTCGTCAATCTCCTCTTCCGGCCAAACCGACTCAAGGCCTGTGATCCGGAGTAACGTACCTGACTCCACATCGAATTCGGCGGGTGTCGCGGGCCAAAGCTGGGCTCTACACTGATCCAGAGTTGGTGCGTCCGCGAGTTCTTCCCATTGAACAACAAGTTTCCAGGACTGTTTTCCCCGCTTTCGAGTGAAGACGTCCAACTTATTTCCCAAACGTGCAGACGATAATCGGCCTAAACCTTTTGCGCCGGAAACGCGGCGCTGCTTGGTCTTACCTGAAACAAGACGTTCACTGGTTTGATGATTCTCTCGGAACGGTGTCGCCACGACGCACCATACATCCCTCAGAATTTTATCGTCCATGCCGAGCCCGTCGTCTTGAATCTCCAAATACAATTTGCCGGCCTCATCATTCAAAAGGCGGACGTCAACTCTCGTCGCAAAGGCATCGTACGAGTTCTTAACCAACTCTATGACCGCAACCAGATCGCTCGTAACTAAGTCCTTGCCGAGCGCCGCGAACACACGCGGGTGCATCAGAAATGGTATGGGCTCAAATCCGTTTTTCCCGGGTTCCTGATTTGCCATTGACTAATCTCATCCAAGAGGCTTAAGGGGAATCTCAACTAAACGCTTGCTCGATAAGAGAAAATCCTGCGCTTTACCGGCCAATGTATCTAGCTCTTTCTCCCGATCGATTCCGGGACGACGAAAACTACATTCCCAGATTGTCATGATCCGCCAACCCATCTGCCTAAGCTGTTCTCCATTTTTCTGATCTCGCTGCCTATTGCCGTTGAGCTTCCTGCGCCACCACGCGCGGCGCGTTTGCGGTAACGTTGAAAGACGACAACCGTGCTGATGCCAGTAACAACCGTGAATGAATATGACTGCGGAGTATTTGGGAAAAACCATATCGGGAGTCCCCGGCAGTCCTTTTCGGTGAAGTCGGAAGCGAAAACCCATTGCGAATAATCGCTGGCGGAAAGCCAGTTCAAGCTTTGTGTTTTTAGCTCGCACCGCCGACATCATGCGGCTGCGAACCTGTTTGCTAACAATATCGGTTATTTTATCGCGGCTCCCAAAAAGTTTATCGGCGGCATTCTACAACAGCTAGGGACTATTGCTGCAGCAAATGAAGGGAATTAAGTATGCGCGGAACTGGTGTCGGCCTTCTATTTCGAACTTGAGTTTCCAACTCTCTTCCGCCATCGTGTGCGCTCAATGAAGGATGAAAACGAACCCTTCGAATTGCAGCCGCGCCTTGTGGGCGAGTTGATCGAAGTCAGGCCACTGGCGCCTGACGACTGGGATAACTTGTTTGCGGTGGCTTCAGACCCTCTGATTTGGGAGCAGCATCCGGCGCGGGACCGGTATCGCGAAGATGTGTTCAGGGAGTTTTTTCGAGAGGCTTTGGAAACCGGCAGTGCATTTGTGGTTATCGACCGGAAGACGGGGAAGATAATCGGGTCTTCGCGCTACTTTCGATTTGATCGGCAGGGATTTGACGGCCGGGAGAGTGTGGTTGAGATTGGGTGGACGTTTCTGGCGCGGGCTTACTGGGGTGGGAATTACAACGGTGAATTGAAGCGGCTGATGCTCCGTCATGGGTTCAGGTTTGTTGAGCGGGTTGTGTTTGTAATTGGAGTGACAAATTTTCGCTCGCAGAAGGCGGTGGAGAAGATTGGCGGCGTCAGAGTTGGGCGGCGGGACAAGGTTGTTCCTCGCGGCATTGTCGAGAGCTTTGTGTATGAGATTCGGCGGGAGTCCGACGGCCGCTGAACGCGTTATTAGACAGGATTTACATGATTTACAAGATTCATAGGAAGAGAGACCATCATGTAAATCCTGTTAATCCTGTCTAAGTTCGTGTTTCGCCGGCTGCGCATTCGCAATTTGGAGGGCGACGAAGATCAGGGACGGAGCGAGGAAGAACCTCGGCATGCTTGTTAGTGTGGGCGTGGCGAGAAAGGTTTCAGATCTGATCATCAGAAGGTCGATCGTATGAGTAGCCCTCGCTTACGCTCGGGCTTTCGGACACGGCGGCGTAGCCGCAAACTCCTGGATGGGGTGGATAACGGTAAGCCGGAGGCTTACCGCAGTGTGCGGCGGCTGAGCCGCGAAGACGGGAGGTGTCAGCGCCTGCGGCGCGTTGCGGGCGAGACGCCCGCGATCCCAGTTATGAGGAACGTGTTACCGCAAAAGCGCGCGTCCTCAAACTCCCCACAGGCTATTTTCCGCGGCGTTGGCTCGCGCAAATTCCCATCCGGCTTCGACGGCGCTGATGTTCAAATCCAGGAGCGCGGCCTTCTTGGTCATCGCTTTTACCACTTCCACCACCGCGTCTTTGTCGAGCAGATTTGTTTTTCCAATCAACGCGCCCAGCGCCACCATGTTCGCGGACTTGGCGTTGCCAATCTTGTCGGCCATCTCAGTCGCCGGCAGCGCGATCACTTCCACGTCGCTGCGTGCCGGCGGATGCTCAATCAAGCGAAGAGTCGTAGATGATGAGTCCGCCGCCAACTACTTCTGATTCAAACTTGTCGAGCGACGGCTTGTTCATCGCAATCAGCACGGTCGGCGTGGAGACGAGCGGCGAGCCGATTTCAGATGTGGAAATGTTGACGTGACAGTTGGCCGTGCCGCCACGCATCTCTGGTCCATAGGAAGGCAACCACGAGACATGGAGGTTTTGCCGCATGCCGGCTTCGGCCAGCAGTCGGCCGAGGAACAGCAGCCCCTGGCCGCCGAACCCGGCGATCTTCAAGCGCTGATCGATCTCACCAAAAGTCGATTTTGCCGGCGCGGCAGCTGCCGCACCCGTTCGGCCATTGAGTCCCAGCAGCGCGGGCAACTCTGCCAACGCAACTGTTGACCGCCGCTTTGTGCGGTGCTCTCGCTCAGCCGATTTGTCTTTGAAAACTCCCAGCGGAAAATTCGGGATCAGGTTCTCTTCGATCCACTTCAGCGAATCGACCGGGGTAACGCCCCAACCCGTCGGACACGGAGACAGGACTTCAACTAAAGAGAAGCCGCGCCCTTCAATCTGGTTCTGAAGTGCTTTACGAATTGCTTTGCGCGCTTTCGCGCGCGTTTTGTTGTCATAGAGGGCCACGCGCTCAATGTAGGTCGGGCCTTCGAGACTGGCGAGCAATTCGCTGACGCGCACCGGGAAACCGTCGTTGGCCACCGCGCGACCCATCGGCGTCGTCGTCGTCTTCATGCCCACGATCGAGGTGGGCGCCATCTGGCCGCCGGTCATTCCATAGATCGCGTTGTTGACGAAGATAACGGTGAAGTCTTCGCCGCGATTGGCGGCGTGCAGAATTTCGTTTCCGCCGATCGCCGCGAGATCACCATCGCCCTGATAACTAATCACCAGACTGTCCGGCAGGGCGCGCTTAACCGCGGTGGCCACGGCCGGCGCACGGCCGTGTGCGACTTGCAGATTGCCGACATCGAAATAGTAGTAAGCAAAGACGGAACAACCGACGGGGCTGACGAACACGGTGCGATCCTGCGCGCCGAAATCGTCGATCGCTTCGGCGATCATCTTATGGATGTTGCCGTGGCCGCAGCCGGGACAGTAATGCGTCGTCAGGTGGTCGCCGGGCTTACGATCAAACTGCCCATAGAAACTCCTGGGTCTTTGAAAGGTTTGCGCGTACATCTTTCTCCTCGCTGGCTTTGATGATTTGCCGCAAAAGTTCTTCGGTCGTCGGGACCATGCCGCCGACGCGCGAATAGAACCGGACCGGCCTTTCGCCGTTGACGGCCAATCGCACATCTTCGACCATCTGGCCATTGCTCAATTCAACTGTAAGGAAAGTCTCCACCCATTGCGTCAGCACCGAAAGCTCGCGGGACGGAAACGGCCAGAGTGTGATGGGACGGAAAAGTCCGACTCTAATCCCTTGCTCACGCGCCTGGTCAACGGCGGCTTTCAACAGACGCGACACGATGCCATAGCCGATGACGACCAGCTCGGCGTCGTCCGTCCGGTACCACTCGCACATTTCTTCCCCGGCGTTGGCGTTGAGGTATTTCTTCTCAAGCTTGAGCACGTGCTGCTCCAGCTCTTCCGGTGACATGAAAATCGAGGTGATGAGATTCTGGCGCGTGTCGGCGGTGGCGCGCACGGCCCAGGATTTTGCTTCCGGCTCGGTGGCGCGCGTCGGAAACTCAACCGGCTCCATCATCTGACCGATAAAACCATCCGCCAGCACAATCGCCGGATTGCGAAAACGATCCGCCAGTTCGAACGCGAGCAACGTCAGGTCGCACATCTCCTGGCAGGAATTCGGCGCCAGAACGATCGTGTGATAGTTACCGTGGCCGCCACCCTTCACGATCTGGTGATAGTCGCTCTGCTCCGGCGCAATGTTGCCCAGCCCTGGACCACCGCGCATGATGTCCACAATCACACACGGAAGTTCCGAACCGGCGAGATACGAAATGCCTTCCTGCATCAGGCTCAGTCCCGGACCCGACGAACCGGTCATCGTGCGCTCGCCGACAGACGCCGCGCCATAGACCATATTGATGGCCGCGACCTCACTTTCGGCTTGCAGGAACGTGCCGCCGGCGATCGGAAAATATTTGGCGGCGGCTTCCGTGATCTCGCTGGCCGGCGTGATGGGATAGCCGTAAAAAGATTTGCAGCCGGCAAGCAGCGCCGCTTTGACTACAGCTTCGTTTCCTTTGATCAACTCTTTCGTCATCTGATGAACCTCGTGCTCAGTTGATAGTTACAGAACCGCGAGCAATAGCGAGCGGGATAAGCCGCAAGCAATACCGGTAAAGATCGACGCAACTTTTCAACGTAGTGCTTTATCCCGCTCGCTATTGCTCGCGGTTCTGTACCTATTTCTTGTAAACAGTAATTGCGCCGGGCTCAGGACACGCGTAAAAGCAGACGCCGCAACCGGTGCAGCCATGGCCCTGATACTCGCCGAAATGATAGCCGCGGCCGTTAAGCCGATCGCTCAGCTTCATGCCGCACACGGGACAGGAGTCGACGCACAAACCACATCCCTTGCATTCCTCCTGATGCACTTCAGTCCAACCGCGGTCTTCTTTTTCTTTGGCTTCCCCTGTCATACGCTTCGCGCCTCCGTCCGCAAATACACGCTCGGAACGCGTGTCATCGGGCAACTCGCGTGCCCCCAGCCCGCGACGGCGCGCGTCTTTAGGAAAGCGCTCTTTTCAACGGCAACTGTTATTCTTGAGGTGAACCGAATGACAGACGTGAAGGCGTTTGGGTAGGCAAGTAGGAAAAACCCGCACCGGCTGCGGAATATGACTGAGGTGGGCGTTGCACGAAAAGTGCTGGCTGAAATCGGAGATCTGAAAACTCTCTCAGGTTGGGAAGGGTGGTTTACCCCCGTTCTTTCTTTTCCTCAAGCAACTTGGCGTTCAAAGTGCGGGGGCAAGCCACCCTTCCCAACCTGAGAGATAATTCTTGATCGGAATTTAGTTTCGTGGACTTTTGGTGTAAAAGCAGTTGAGATGTGTTGGCGCGAATTACTGACGCGTTTCAAACGCCGGCACCCAGTCCTTTCAATTTCCGGTATTCGTTGGCGGCGCTAATCAGAAGGCCGGTCGTGTTGGTGACCCAGTCGATGCGTGACTTTTTCCAGGTTTCCCAACCTGCCGGCAGTCGCTTGTCAACGAACATGGTCCGGAGATCATTTACATCCAGGGCAGGTTCGCCATTGATGGTTCGGCTGCCGGGTTTGTTCGCGAAGAATGCGAAGAGCAGCCCAAACTCTCCCGCCGAGCCAACCAGGTTGTCTTCGCCGAGCAGCTTTGTGAGCTTCTCTTCCAGGTCCCGGTGGCTCTCTGCCTGATTCGGTTTGATCAGGTCGCCGATGAACCCAAGGCCGCTTTCGATTAACTTCATCAAATCCCCACCCAGCAGCGCCACCGTTCGATGGTCCAGAACTTTCGATCCTGGATCGCGGACGAGGTTTTCAGCGATAAAGCGTCCCACGTCGGAACGTTTGATAAAACCATCGGCTGCCCGGCTGGTGAGCCTGTCGAAATCCGCCTGACTTAATCGGCCTGAGTTCAAGACTTCGGGATCACCCTGGAGAATGCCGCTGTGGCCGGTATGCGAACCTTGCGAGCCGGGAAAGTCGAGCGAGAACAATCCCATGGGCACCGGCCGATCCAACTTTCCTGAATCGCCACGCATAAACGCGTGGTTACCGGAAGCGAAGAAGACCAGGAAGTCGCCGAGATCACCGCCGCCGGTGTTCCCGAGCCGGCGCACGTCTTCGATGCTCGCCAGCGGATCGTTCGCGTTATTTCTGACCGGAAGATCTCCCTGCGATACCGCGCTGGCAATGAACGGGCAGGTTGCTTTAGCTTCGACTATGGTGGCTCTTTCAGCGTCAGTGAGTTCAGCTACGTTGTTTGGCAGGTCCATGAGGATGATCCTTTCAAGCGAACAGGAGTTTCGGGTAATGCGCGAGGGGGGCAGAGTCTATCACTCGCTCGAAAAATAGCAAGAAAAACCTCGACTCGGTGGTTGGTTAGAGTGAAAACGGGAGCCGCCTGAAGGCGGAACTGCAAACGGCGTCACTCAGTCTTCCGTGACACCGCTTACGTGTTCGACTCTGAGCCGAAATACAACGATCAAAGGTGGTTCCGCGTTGCGGCTTAGTTCGGATTCGACAGGTGTGAGTTTGGGAAAGCCTTCCAGGATCTTTCGCAGCACCGTCCGGCGTTCGGAATCGTTTCTGATTTCTTCATAGGTGCCGAAGGCAATTGCGCTTTGCCAGTGAAAATCATCCTGAATCCGATCGACTTGCAGACACGCGCGCGAGTGTTTCCTGAGCGCCTGAATCTTTCGACCCGCCAACGAATGGCTGTAGATATGACCTTCGATGGCGATGTAATTGATGGGAACAACGTACGGGTCGTCGCCGTCCACGCAACCCAGCCGACCTAGTTTTCCGGCCTTGATGATGTCCCACGCGTCGCGCTCGTTCAGGAGCTTGGTCATTTTGCGGATACGCCTCCGTCCATTGGGGCGCAATGCCCGTGCCATTTTCCGCGCTGCGCAATCTTCAATCTAAGAGGATGTTGTCGGTGCAGGGATGGGCGCTTTCCCGCAACGCGGTGAGAAAGTTCGCGCACGAGATGATGCGAATTGGGATTAGCTTTGGCTGTCCAGCGGCAGATGAATACTGAAAGTCGAACCCTGACCCGGCGTTGATATTGCTTCCACCCCTCCGCGATGAGCGCGCGCAATGCGGCGCACCGCCGGCAGGCCCAGACCGGTGCCGCCTTTGGTAGTCGTGAAGAACGGATTGAAGATGCGACTGAGATTCTCTTCGGTGATGCCCTGGCCCGTATCGGAAACTTCGATCACGGCTTCCGCGCCATCTTCAGTTTCCTGCTGCTTGATTTTGATGGTAATGCGGCCCTTTTCTTCAATGGCTTCGATCGCGTTGATGATCAAATTGAGGATCGCATCTTCCATTTGCGGAGCGTCCGCTTCGAGCATCAAGTCCTCAGCCGGCACATCAAAGTCGAGTTGAATGCGTCGTCCACGCGCCGCCGCGCCAATCACCTGTGACCGCGCCACGTTGACGGCGCGCATGGTCAGCTCAGTCAGCGAGGTCTTCCTCGGACTCATGGCCCGCGGCCGCGCGCGATCCAGCAGGGCCCTGACCGTGCCGTCAATGCGCTCGACTTCGTGGCGAACTCCCTCGAGAGCCTCGCGTTCGGGATCGTTTGCGTCGCGCCGTCGAATCAGGATGTCCACCGCGCCCTGAATACCGGCCAATGGGTTTTTGACTTCGTGGGCCAACCCGGCCGCGAGTTCCCCAACAAACGACAGTTGCGCGGCCCGATGCAGCTCGGCCTGGAGCCGCGTTGTTTCAGTCACGTCGGTATTCACGATCAGCTTTTGCAGGGGATTGCCCAATTCGTCGCGCACGAGCGTCCAGCGGCTGTCGATAATCAGCTCGTGGCCGTGTTTGGTAATCTGAGTGAGTTCGCCACGCCATTCGCCGCGTTCCATGATGGCTTTTTGCGCTTCAAAAAATTTCAGCGGCACTTCGCGGTAGAGGAACTCGACCGGCGACTTCCCGATCGCTTCTTCGGCCGACCAACCGTACATTCGCTCGGCGCTCTTGTTCCAATAAAGAATCCGGTCATCAAGATCGCGCACCAGGATCGCGTCCTGCGATTTGTCGAGCAGCTCTGCCTGCTGTCGAATCTGTTCTTCAGCCAGCTTGAGCTGAGTGATGTCGTGGCGAATCGCGACGTACTGGTAAGGTTTTCCGTCCTCGTCGAGAAACGGAACGATAGTGGTATCTACCCAATAGGTGCTGCCATCTTTGGCGCGATTCCGCAGCTCGCCCTTCCACACACGGCCCGACGCGATCGTAGTCCAAATGTCGCGGACGAATTCCTTCGAGTGATAGCCCGAGTTGATGATGCGATGGTCTTGTCCCAGCAACTCCTGCGCAGAATACTTCGAGATGCGACAGAACGCGGCGTTGACGTAATTAATTATGCCGCGCTGATCGGTGATCGCCACGATGGTCGATTGATCGAGCGCGAACTTAATGTCGGCGAGCTCTTTCTGTGATTCGGTGAGCGCATGCTCGGTGGCTGCCATTTTCTGCGATTCAGTCTGAGGGACAGGTTGAGGAGTTGGGCGCTTCACGCGCCTAGCTTAAGTAGGAATTTTCGGCGAATCAAGAGGAACTAGCCGGCAACGGCAACTTCTTCCAGTTTCTTAAGCCGATAGCGCAGTTGATCACGCGAAATACCCAGCAGTTCAGCGGCCTTGGTCTGGTTACCGCCACTACGCTCGATCGCCTGACGGACCAGCGACATCTCGACGTCTTCCAACGAAACCCCGCCCGGAGGCAGGTGAAACAGTTCGTGACTGCCGGCGCCGTCGCCGCGCATGTATTCGGTTGCAACTCCGCCGGCCACAGCACGCGGAATGTATTTCATGGTGATAATCTCTTCGTCTTCCAGAATCATCGCGCGCTCGATCACATTGCGCAGTTCGCGCACGTTGCCGGGCCAGTCATAACGCCGAAAAGCGGCAGCCACTTCCGGAGAAATCCCGGTAATGCGTTTGCGCAGGCGCTCGCCAAATGATTCGATGTAATGGTCGGTCAGCAACAGCACATCGTCGCCCCGTTCGCGCAGCGAAGGAATATCGATCTGAATTACCGACAGCCGATAGTACAAGTCGAGCCGAAAGCGATTGTTCTCGCTCTCTCTTTTCAGATCGCGATTTGAAGCCGCGATGATGCGTGCATCAAACGGAATGTCCTTCAATCCGCCCACGCGCCGGAACGCGCCTTCTTCCAACACGCGTAGTAGTTTCGCCTGGAGGCTTAGTTCCACCTCGCCGATCTCATCCAGGAGCAGCGTGCCTCCTTCGGCCTGTTCGAACATTCCTTCCTTGCGGGCCTTGGCGTCGGTAAAAGCGCCTTTTTCGTAGCCGAACAACTCACTCTCGATCAATGTGCCCGGCAAGGCTGCGCAGTTGATGGCCACAAACGGTCCGTCGGCGCGATTTGAATGATAGTGAATGGCTTTGGCGACCAGATCCTTGCCGGTGCCGGATTCGCCTTGCAGCAGGACCGACGAGACCTCGCTCTCAGCAACTTTCTGGGCCATCGCCAGCATCTCGCGAATCGCCGGCGACTGTCCGATGATCTGATCGAAACTGAATTGTTGTGAACGTTCGCGGCGAATGAGGTTAACTTCGCGACGCAAACGGCTGGCTTCGATGCCATTGCGAATCGCGACGTGCAGTTCTTCGAGGTTGATGGGCTTGCCGATAAAGTCGTAAGCGCCACCGCGCAACGCCGCAATCGTCTCGTCGACCAGGACATTGGCCGTAATCATGATGATGACTGCTTCGGGTTCGCGCTGGCGCATCTTCCTGAGCACATCCAAACCCGAGCCATCCGGGAGATTGATGTCCAGCAAGACCGCCGCGGGCGTCTCGGCTTCAAAAGCCGTTAGCGCATCCCGCGCCGTAGCAGCTTCCGCAGGATCGAAGCCCCAGCCCCGCAGGGCCTCGCCGAGAGACCAGCGGATCATCTTCTCGTCGTCGACAACGAGGATTCTCTCTTTGTAATTCTTCAGTGTCTTGTCCTTCTTCCCAGCCGCCATGGGCTGTAATTATAGGCAACGCAGCACATTCCACGAAGCCGATGCCGTTTCCAAGGTGGTCCGACTACGATAGTGGCCCGTGAAACACTAGCAATCCGTGTGCGCGCCCGACACTGGGGAATAAAGCGGGGTTCTAAGCCTGCAACTGGGGAATAATTCACACGACCCAGCTGCGATTGCGAGATTTTCCGAGCAGCGGGCGTGAGGTAATTCTGTCTTGCTACTAGTTCTTATTGATCTCGCTAAAGGACCGTGATATGCGTTGGCCCCGATTACCTGCGGGATCCGTCAGATCTGAACAATCAACCCAGTGACCACGATCGAGCAGCTTACTGAAGAATTAATCCTTGGGAATGCAACCGCGGTGGTCCGGCTGACGATCGAAGCGCTGGAAGCTGGAATTCCGCCGCATGCGATTCTCGATGCTGGATTAATCGCCGGCATGAATGTGGTCGGCGAGCGCTTTCGCAATTGTGAGATGTTCCTGCCGGAAGTGCTCACGGCCGCACGCGCCATGAAGGCCGGTGTCGCGATATTGGAGCCGCGGTTAGCGGCCGCGGGAATCAAGCCGACAGGCAAAATCGTTATCGGTACAGTTAAGGGAGATATTCACGACATTGGGAAGAACCTGGTCGCGATCATGCTGCGAGGCGCTGGGTTTACCGTGGTCGATTTGGGCGTCGGCGTTTCGCCGCAAAAATTTGTCGAGGCAGTCGAGGCCCATCAGCCGCATATTGTTGGCATGTCGGCACTGCTGACAACCACGATGATGCAGATGAAGAACAACATTGCCGCGCTGATCGACGCCGGTACACGCGATCGCGTGAAGGTCATCATCGGCGGCGCTCCGGTTACGCGCGCTTTCGCAGAAGAGATTGGAGCCGACGCTTACGGCGGAAGTGCAAGCGAAGCTGTTGAGACGGCACGCGGCCTGATGGTGGGGTTTACAAAGCAGCGTCAATGAACAGCAAAGAACGCATGGCCGCCGCGATGCGATTGCACCAGCCGGATCGCGTGCCTGTGATGTGCCAAATCTCGCTTGGGCATTACTTCCTGAATTGCGACCTTACGGAAATTGACATCTGGCATGACACCAAAGCCTTCGGCGAAGCACTGATCACGCTTCAGCGCCGGTATGGCTTCGACGGAATTCTCATTAACCTTCCCGGTCGAGACCCCCACTGGCGCGACTACATCCGGCACATTGAACAGAGCCCGGACGGAAAGACAATTCATTGGCATAACGGTTGGTACACGATCTGTCCGCCTGACGACAATCCGCACGTGTATCGCGAAGATGGCACTCGTTACTTTGCGAATTTCGGGGAAATCGATCCAGACAGGCTCTTTTACATCGAGCCGCACGACATAGGCGGCTTGACCCATCCTTACCGTTGGGGCTTTTCCGATCTGCCTGCGGACGAGAGTAATTTCTTTCCACCCTGGCAGTTCGAAACAATTGATTACGTCGTCAGAAGCGCCGGCGACGAGGTGTCGGTCCATTCGGAAATCTTCTCGCCCTTCACGCAGTTTCTTGAATTACTCGATTACACGAATGGTCTGATGGCCCTGCTTGATGATCCCGGAAAGAGCAAAGCCTGTCTGGAAGCTTTGGCTCGGGGCGCAACGGAACTTGGACGCCAACAAGCGGCGCACGGCGTGGATGCCATTCTCGTCTCGTCCGCGTTCGCGGGCGCAGACTTTATTTCGCCGGACCAGTATCGCGAATTTGTTCTTCCTTATGAACGAATGGTAATCGAAGGCATCAAGGACAAACTTGATTTGCCCGTTTATACGCACACCTGCGGGAGGATCGGCGACCGTTTGGAACTGATGGAAGCGACGGGCACGGACGGCATCGATACACTCGACCCACCACCACTAGGTAACGTGGGACTTGCCGACGCCAAGGAGAGAATTGGAGCGCGGCTCTTTCTGAAAGGAAATCTCGATCCGGTTAATGTAATCCTGCTGGGAAATCCCGAGCAGGTCTCAGCAGAAGCAAAGCGATGCCTCGAAGCTGCATCCGCCGGGGGCGGTTACATACTCAGCTCAGCGTGCTCAATCCCTCCGCACGCTTCGCCGGCGAATATTGAGAAGATAGGTGAAGCAGCCGGACGCTTTGGACATTATTAGCGGTGATGACGACTGCTTTACCGCTGAGCCGCACTTTGGCTCGATTGTGATAAACCGCTCGTGCGATCGACAACCAAATCCGCATGCTCACGACGGAAACTTTGCGCGATATGGCAATTCCAACACACCGGCAGGTAAGTAGCCATCGCGTCCATCACCGCCGAAACGGGTATCTCTTTCCATTCAACCGTCACGCCTTCCGGATTTAGCAGCGCCGGTTTGTGATCGATTAGATTGATATCGTTAAATGGTCGCGCACAAAACGCGCAATCCTTGTCCCGGTACCATTTTTCGAGCACGCTCCGCACCAGACATTCGGCCGGCGCCACGTTCAGTTGCAGCAGGCACTCCTGCCCGCAATCCTGTTTGATGGGCCAGCGCCAGCAATTCTCCAGTCGCAGATCAGTCTGGCCCAGCAGCGACGTGACGGCCGCATGACGCGCGTCAACTTCAACCATCGCCTGTTTGCCGGTCTCAGGGCAGATGATTACCTGCTCGCCAGAAAATCTCTGCCGGGCGCGGACAAAATACCTAATCGCGAAATAGACCGCCGCCACCAGTGCAGCTGCAATGATCAGATACGCTATCGTCATGATGCTCACCTCCCGGTTCGGAGTTTTAGGTTGGAGACTGGGCGTCGCGGGCGGCTTCCAATTCCGCGATCTTTTGCCGCATCCACTCTTTCAGCATTTCTTCCAGCCGGCCCTGATTGCCGTCGACAGTTTCAACGGTATCCCCAAGTTCATTTAGCGGTATGAAATGGCAGGGCAGCTCCTCGCTCTGCTTGTCGCGCGGAACAAAATCGATCAGATGACATTCTGAGCAGGGGTGCGCCTTTTCCGGAAGTGCGTAGTTAACGCAGGTCAACGAATCTCGAAAAGGCGATTTCTCTTGCCACGGAGTCCTCACCGATCGCCCATACCCACCCTTCTCGATGAAATCGAGTTCAGACTTGAGCAGCTCGAGAAGGTCACGGTCGTCTTTGGCCATTGGCTGGCATCCTCCGACTTGAAATTGTGACTACTAAACGGCGGAACGATACACGGACGCTAATGCCTGCGGAGCAACGCTCATGCCGGGCGAGATCGCGCAAAGATCTGCCCAGCAGCTCGTGATAACCGAGGGATCTCTGCGGGAATTCACACAAGTTCGCGGGCTTTTACACATGAGTATGTGGCGCTCTGCCAGACTTGTGCGGGGAACAAGCAGGTACAACAGTTGCTCTTGTGATCCACCAATCAGCGAGAGACTGCTTGTGTGTTCAGCCGGAACCTCTGGTCCCTCCTGAGTAACCGCCATGGGTCAGCACGACGTCGAACAGGAGATCGATCAAACCAAATTGCAGGCGTTCATGAGCGCCATGCTCGACGACCTGCGAGCCCTCGATTATTTGATTGATCACGACCAGATCGAGAGCGGTAAACACCGCGTCGGCGCCGAGCAGGAAGTGTTTCTGGTCAATCGAAGACTGGGACCCGCGCCTTTGGCTTTGGAAGTACTCGAAGCCGCTCAGGACACTCGCCTGACGACTGAGATTGCACGCTTTAACCTGGAAGCGAATCTAACCCCGCGTCTAATCACCGATCACTGCTTTGAACGGATGGAGCAGGAGCTGAATGAAATCATCGCTAAAGTGCGAGACGCGGCAGCCAAATTGGATGCCGATGTGCTGCTGGCGGGAATTTTGCCGACGCTGAACCTTTCGGATCTGACCCTCGATAATCTGACCCCGATGACCCGGTACCTGGAATTGAATCGGGCTGTTACTCGCCTGCGCGGCGGCCCGTTTTCAATCCACATCAAAGGTTTGGACGAACTGGAAATCGAGCACGACAACCTGATGATGGAGTCGTGCAACACCAGCTTTCAGATTCACTTTCAGGTCGGCCCGCGCGAATTCGCCGTCGCCTACAACACCGCGCAGGCGATCACCGGGCCAGTGCTGGCCGCGGCCGTGAATTCGCCGGTGCTGTTCGGCAAGCGGCTTTGGCACGAAACGCGGCTGGCGCTGTTTCAGCACTCGGCGGATGAGAGATCGCGTGCGCAACTGATGCGGAGTCAACCGACGCGCGTAGGTTTTGGCGAGCGGTGGCTGAAACATTCGGTAATTGAATTGCTACACGATCAGATCATGCGCTTCCGGCCGATCATGATCAGTCTGCCCGAAGAGAGCTCACTGCAAGTTCTGGCCCGTGGCGAAGTGCCAACCCTGGGGGCGCTGTTCCTGCACAACGGCACGGTCTGGCCATGGAACCGCGCCTGCTATGGAGTGCACAAGGGCGTCGCGCAACTGCGAATTGAAAATCGCGCGTTGCCGGCTGGCCCGACGATTGTCGATGAAGTTGCCAACGCGGCCTTTTTCATCGGACTCATGCTGGCACTGCCGCAGGAGTATGGCGACATTGCCAAGCGGATGAAATTTGATGAAGCGAAAGCCAACTTCTTCGCCGCCGCCCGTTACGATCTGCACGCGCAGCTAAGCTGGATCGATAACCGGAGTTTTTCCGCCGCCGCTCTGATTCGCGATCAGCTCTTGCCGCTGGCTCGCCAGGGTTTGCGCGCGGCGAATGTGGACTCTTCCTCGATTGATAAGTACCTCGGGATCATTGACGAGCGCGTTCAGAGCCGCCAGACAGGCGCGCGCTGGATGCTGAAGTCGCTGGCGGCGATTGACAGTGTCGAACCAAAAGACCTGCGTTATCACGAACTGACAGCGCGCATGCTCCAGAATCAAAAGGAGGGTAAGCCGGTGCACGAATGGAAGATTGTAGAGCTGACCGACGACATCGACTGGGCCCAAAGTTATCAGACGATCGGCCAGTTCATGTCCACTGATCTTTTTACGGTGCGTCCCGATGATCTGGTTGATCTGGCCGCCAGCGTCATGGACTGGCGTCACATTCGTCACGTGCCGGTTGAAGACGACGATGGCAAGTTGGTGGGCCTGGTTACGCACCGCGACCTGCTGCATTTGCTGGCTCAAGGCAACCGCCCACCCAACGCAAAACCGCTGACCGTGCGCGACATCATGAGGACCGATCCACTCACTGTGTCATCGACGACGCCAACGCTCGAAGCACTGGATCTAATGCAAAAGCAACGAGTCGGTTGCCTGCCAGTCGTTGACGAAGGTCATCTGGTCGGCATTCTGACGTCGTACGATTTTCTGGCCGGCGCCGCGCGGCTGTTTCAACAGTATCTTGCCGGCGCAGTTCCCACCGCCAAACCTATTGCGAAAGCGAAACAGGCCTCTGCCTGATTTCGATCGTTAAGAACATATGAAAACCATCATTGAACCTTTCCGCGTCAAAGTAGTCGAGCCAATCAAAATGACGACCCGCGCGGAACGCGAACTCTATCTAAAGGCCGCTGACTACAACCTATTTCTGTTAAGGGCGGAAAATGTGATTATCGATCTGCTGACCGACAGCGGCACCGCGGCGATGAGCGCGGCGCAATGGGCTGCCTCTATCCGCGGCGACGAATCTTACGCCGGCAGCGCCAGCTTCTATCGGTTCGAAGCAGTTGTGCGGGACATCTTTGGATTCAAACATGTCGTGCCGGCGCATCAGGGCCGTGCGGCTGAGCGTATTCTTTTTTCGACGACGTGCCGGCGCGGCAGCGTGGTGCCGAATAACACCCACTTTGATACGACGCGCGCAAACATTGAGTACGTCGGCGGTGAAGCAGTCGATCTGCCGGTGCCGGAGTTCTATCAACCGGCAGTCATTCATCCGTTCAAAGGCAACATGGATACGGCGGCGTTAACGGCGCTAATCGAGCGCGTCGGCGCTGAGCGCATTCCGCTGGTGATGCTGACGGTGACGAACAATTCCGGCGGCGGCCAGCCGGTGTCGATGGCGAACATTCGCGAAGTGAAAGCGATTTGCTCGCGTTACGGCTTGCCGCTTTATCTCGACGCGTGCCGCTTCGCCGAAAATGCCTACTTCATCAAGTTACGCGAGCCGGGCTATGCCGATAAATCCGTGAAAGAAATTGCCCGCGAGATGCTTTCTTATGCCGACGGCTGCACGATGTCGGCAAAGAAAGACGGCCTGGCGAATATTGGCGGCTTTCTCTGCACGAATGATGATCAATTGGCGCAGCAGGAAAAGGACCTGCTGATCTTGACCGAAGGCTTCCCGACTTACGGCGGTTTGGCCGGACGGGATCTCGAAGCAATTGCGGTGGGTTTAGAAGAAGTGCTGCACGAAGATTACTTGCAGTATCGTTTCGCGTCGATTCGCTATCTCGGCGATCACATCGCCGGCGCCGGCGTGCCCATCGTGCAGCCGCCGGGCGGCCATGCGATCTACATCGATGCGCACGCGATGCTGCCGCACATTCCGCAGCTTCAGTATCCCGGCCAGGCCCTGGCAATCGAGCTTTACCGCGAAGCGGGTATTCGTTCATGCGAGATCGGCACGGTCATGCACGCTGACAAGGATTCTGAAACCGGCGCGGAATTACCGGCCGCGATGGAACTGGTGCGCCTGGCCATTCCGCATCGCGTCTATACGCAAAGCCATATCGACTATGTGATCGAAGCTATCCTCGACGTTTACGCCCGGCGCGAGTCAATACCCGGCTACCGCATTACCCGCCAACCAAAATTTCTACGCCACTTCAGCGCGCGATTTGAACCGATCGATGGCTCTCCTCCACGCGTCGGTAGAGAAACCGAAGCGGAGAGTGGTGTCCTGGTTTAACTTGGCGCGACTTTGCGTGTTTGCGTCTTTGCGTGAAATAGCGTTCTCCGCAAAAGGACCTCACGCAAAGGCGCTAAGCTCGCCAGGAAAACCGCAAAGTAGCGCCCCGCGCAAGCTAAACAGCTTGCGCTACACCGTCACTTGGCCGGCAGTTTGGTTTCTTTCTTAGGATGGCACTCGGCGCATTGGAACTGCGAAATGTCGCCGAGGTTGACGGGATGCTGGAAGGGTTTATTCGGTTTGTGACAGAACTCGCATTTTCGATCGGCCAACGCTCCCAAATCCACCGGATGAATAAACGGTCCCATCTTCACGGACGCCGCCGGATTCATCGAGTCATAGATCATTGTGTGACAGACGTTGCAGTTGTTCGTGATCACTTTACCGTCGTTGCTGACATGTTCGCCGTCGTGACAACGGAAGCAGCCTGAGAAATACAGGTGGCCGATATTGTTCGGATGTGTCTGCCAGTCCGTCTTCATTTCCGGAAAGAAATAGGTTTGAAAGATGCGCTGGATCTCGGTGACTGACGTATCGATCGACTGCCGTTTTTGCGCATATACGTCGGCGTATTTAGTGCGATAGAAGTCATTCAGCGTCGTCGAGATGGCGGCCACAGCTTGCTCCGTGGTCTCATAAGGTTTGCTCAGCGTTTCCACGGCCTGCTTCTTCAAATAGGGCAAAGACGGATCCAGCTTACCTGCCGCGAACGACTGATCAACTGCCACATCCGGTGGCAGGTACACATGCGCCGGCCGGTTGTGACAATCAACGCAATCCATCTTTCTCTTGTTGCCGTTGGCGATCTGATCGGGCGTCAACGGCCGGTTGCGATCGTAGTACTCGGTGACATTGCCCTGCCGATCCTTTATGCGCACCCAGGGAATCACCTGGCGATGATCGTCAATTGAAATGTAGGTCACTTCGTTGGCAATATTCATGTGCCAGTGAATCCCTTTGACTGGACCCGCGGTAGGACTGCCGCCTCCCACCTCAATCAGCATGCGCCGCTGGCGCGGGGTGTTCTGCTCGTCGTAACCATAGTGATTGAACACCTTGAGTTGCGCGCCAAAGAACTTCTCGGGCCAGTGACATTGCTCGCAGGTTTCCTGCGCCGGACGCAGATTGTGCACCGGCGTGGTGATTGGCTTTGAGTACTTATTGAAAGTCACTGAATACAACTGATAAGCACCGGAAAGTTTCGAGCGCACGTACCAACTGGCGCCGGGGCCGACGTGGCATCCGACACAGCCCACGCGCGCGTGCGCGCCCGCCTGATACGCGGTGAATTCAGGTTTCATCACGGTATGGCAGGTTTCCCCGCAGAAATTAACCGACTCGGTAAATTCGTACGCGCGGTAGCTGCTGAAAGCGCTACCGGAAATAAAAATGAACATGATGGAAAGAAAGGCAAAAAACGCGCGTCGCGAGCGCGGATCGTTAAGATCCAATCGCGGATAAGCAGCAATGTCCGACGGCGATGCTCTTCGCCGGCGCCGGCGCTCGCGAAGCAGACCGAGCACGACGATCAGCAAACCGAACACCAGAAACGTCGGGAAAATAATGTAGGTAAAAATACCGAGGTAAGGATTCTCGGTCGGTCTCGTCAGCTCAATTAATAACAGGAGTACGACGCTGACGAGACTAGCGATGACAATTGCCGCGCCGACAAGGCTGATGTAATTGCGAAAAAGGCTGGGCGCCTTCGGAGCAAGCTGTTCGATTTGCCCTGGGCGGTCGGGCGGCCTGCTCGCATGAATAGAGTGTCTGTCCATCTAGTTAACTGTATCGCTGTGTTCTTCGCTGTTGGGCTGGGGGCCAGTGTCTTCTTGAGCGCTCGGTTCGTTCATCTGTTCAAAAGCCAACTCATGTTCTTCCTTGTAAAGCTCTTCTGACACGCGGCCGTCAAGGAAGGCGAAGTTTACCGGGTAAACGTCTGGATCAAAAATCACATGATAGAAGTGCCAGACGATAATGGCGAGTGTCGCTAGCACGGCCTCGTAAAAATGGATGGCCAGGGCGATGTCGATCCACCAGCGCGCCAGGAACCCGAAGACGGCGATCTTAAACCAAATCATCAGGCCGGTCAGACCCATGATAAAGGTGCCCCAAATGACCGCCCAGTACTCGGCCTTCTCGGCATATCCAAACCGGGCAATCTTTGGTTTCACGCGCTTAACTCCGGTGTAGTAAAGAAGATTTCCGACGACGTCGCGGACGTCTTTCAACCTGGGCAGCATGTCCTTCACCCACTGCCGGCCCTCTTTCGACAACGCCAGGTAAAGCAGGTGATAGATTCCCACCACGATCATGATAATCGCGGCGACGCGATGGATGATGCGGCGCAGGTATTCGCTGCTGCCCATCAATCGCGCCAGGGTCCACTCCGGATACTGCAAAGCAAAACCACTGAGCACGAGCACGATAAAACTGGTCAGTAATAGCCAGTGTTGCATGCGTTGATTTACGCTCAACCGAACAATGGTGCGCGGTTGTCTTCGCCGCGCCACCAGCTTCTTGCGCCAGATGAGCAGATTGTGCAAAACCATTCCGCCGATCGTGAGAAAGATCAGAGGCAAGTAAATCCAGCGAACTATTCTGGTCCCCCGCGTGCCGGTGTCACGCATCGTCACGTTCGAAACCAGTTCCGACGTCAGGTGGATCTTGCCTTTGGTGAAGTTTGCGCCGGCGCCGACGTGACATTGCCCGCAGGTCTGTTGCAGGTTGGCGGCGCTTACCATCGAACGCGGGTCCGACGACGGCAGAATGTTATGCACGCCGTGACAACTGGCGCAGTTAGCGACGACTTTCGATCCCAACTGTGAAGCTAAGCCGTGATAGCTGTCGCGATAGCTGCTGACCCGCTCGCCGGCGACGCCAAATTCCTGTGTGAGGGTGACGCCTTCATGACACTTGGCGCAGCTATCAGTGGCGACCGCGGTGGAAAGCGTCGCCGTCGCCTTGTCCATGGGCTGGATGATGTTGTGAATGCCGTGACAGTCAGTGCAGACCGGCGTGCGCGATACACCACGAGCCAGCGCCAGCCCGTGAATGCTCTGCATGAATTCCGTGGTGATCGAGCTATGACACTTGCCGCAAGTGTTGGGAATGTTGACGCGCGCGATTGTCGATTGCTGATTAGAAGCCGGTTCAATATCGTGGCTGTTATGGCAATCCGTGCAGACGGCGGCGCTCATGTTGCCGCGGGCGATCGCTTTTGCGTGCACGCTTTCGCGATAAGCGAGCAACGGCCGATCGCTGATGCCGCTTCCCTGCATCACTGATTTGTCCCCATGGCAACGGCCGCAGGTTTCGGCAATGTTCGCGCGATTGATGGTCGCCTTGGGATCGCTCGCCGGCAACATCGTCGTCATGTCGCCGTTTCGGGTGTGGCAATCCAGACAGGCGGCTGCTTTCGCCGCCCCGCCATTCTGTTTCGCCTGCGCATGGAAGCTGCGATCGTAGCCACTGTGCGGCGCCTGATGAAACAACGACCCCGCCATGTAGGGCAACTGCTTCCCCGGACCATGACAGCCCTGGCACTGCAAGGTTGGCGGCGCGCCGGATAGATTCGCGTTGGGGCCGCCGATAACGCTGCCTTCGTTTGGCTTGACTGGAGTTGGAGAACTGTTTTGATTAGTCTGCGCCTCAGCAGGTTTCCATACTTCGAGGCACATCATCGCACCGAGCGATAGTCCGATCACCAGGAACGCAATAGCAAGATGGCGTCTCACCGTCTTCAGATTCTTTCTTCGGGCTAAGGACAGAGAGAAGATAGCCTGATATGGCAGGCAAGCAAAGTGTTGTCCGTCACACCACAAAGCAAAAGCCCGCCGGCGCCGTTAAGCGCATGCAGGCTTTGCAGTTTCGGTTTCGATTTCCCGGTTAGAGGCCCGGCGTCTTCGATGGCCCCATGGCTGAGGAGTCATTTCCACCCGACCTCGGCTCGTCCTATTGTTTCAGCGACTTCATGTATGCCACCAGGGCTTTGGCCTGGTCAGCGGTGATTCCCTTTTCCTCGAATGCCGGCATATTCGGAGGCTTCTCGGGCTTCTTGCCTTTGAGCACTACCTCAATCAACTCGGCGTCGGCCTTCGTCCCATCGAACTTCTTTTCCGCAGTTTGACCATGGCACATTGCGCATTTCGTCTTATACATGGCTGCGTAGTCGTCGTCAGCCGTAGCTCTCGCCGGCGCCGAAGCCACCAGCAGAGTTATGGCCATCGCCAGGCCCGCCAAAACCAGCCCAGCTCTCTTTAATCGAGTACTCGTAACCTTCATCATTGCCTCCAGCTCTCTCTAAGTTCAAACATCGGGAGAGAGGCTGGAATGGCAATGACCATGCCGCAAAGAATTGCGGGAATTTGTAACGCAAGGTGTAGAGGTTTGCGCGGTTTCGCCCAAACACACGAAAAATTCCGCAGATCCTCTTCTGGATTTATGCCGCGGCCTTCTTGTGACAGGTCGTGCACTTCTTCGAAGTCGGCGCCGTCGAATCGGTCTTTACCTTGGCTACGGCGTCGTGACAATCGCCACAGGCATGGTGAAATGCCTGTTGGTTGTTCATGACCGTAGGCTCAGCAGCACCTTCGAATTTGACCGTCGGAATTTCCGGCAGCAGTTTCGGCTTTGAGTCCGTGCGCGCGTGGCAATCCGTGCAGACATTAACCACAGTGGCGGAATCCTTTTCCATCAACTCTGCTGTCAGCGTGGTCGTGCGGTCTGCCGGCCAGGCTGTCTTGTGTGGTGGATGCTTCGCAGCTTCAGCCGCGGGCTGCGCCGTGTGATGACAATCTACACAGGCAATCGGGCCCTTTAGATCCGGGCTGCGATTCTCGGTAACGTGCTTGAGGTGGTTGAAAGTGACCTGACCCAGCTTTGCTTCTTTAGCCAGCACAATTGTCTCTGGCATTTTTGTTTGAGAGCTAGTTCTACTAATCAGCAAGCTGGATGCGATTACGGCCATCGTTGCGAACAAGATAAGTCTGAAGACATTTGCAGTTCGAACATCAGGCGTGTGCATCTTATTTTCCTCCGTACGGAAACATTATATCTGTTTATGCTGCCAGGGATGAACCCAGGCGGGCCCGCAGGCTCGCCTCGCACGAAGGGCAAAACTCACTCGCCCTCAAATCCACATCCTCGACAGAATTAGAAAAGCGCATCACGCAATCATAACTACGGCAATGCGCCAGTCCGTAGGCGTGACCGAGTTCATGAGTCGCCTCCTTCTCGGCCCGCGTAAACAACAGCTGGCGATCTTCCGGAAGACCGTAAAACTGTTGCGACAAACGATGTATGGACACGAGCGCCACACACCCTCCGACCTGAGCTTCACCAAAAACAAAAGTGAAGATCGGAATAAAGAGATCAAGTTCGCTCACGGCGAGGATCTTACCGCCGCGGCCGCTCTCGAGTGCATGCAGTCTCGCCAGCAGGTCTGTTGAATGATACTGCCGGCGCGTCGCATGGTAAGCGCCTTTAGGATCAAACACCTCGCGGCTTACTACACAAGGCGCTTCAAAACGGCCGGGCAGGACAAACGAAAGATAATCGAGCAGTGCGCTATCGACGGCGCCGATCGGAACAATCTTGATCGCCGCGTCCGTACTAAGGCCCCTTGTTTGGCTTAGCCGCCCTTCCATTCGCGTGACTTCGCGCAATTTCGTGGTTGAAGACATCTCAGCTCAACCGCCACCAAATCGCACCAAAACTACCTCGGACTTAATGACCGCTGTTGAGCCGCAGAAGCTGTTTCGCGCTTGAATCCGTACTTCTTGATTCGGTTGTAGAGCGTCACGCGATCAATTTCGAGCAGACGCGCCGCGCGATAGATATTCCAACCCGTATCCTCCAGGGTGCGCTTGATGTGCAGCCGCTCGATCTCGGCGAGCGAGCGACCCGCCGCACCGGCATCCGTTTCGTAAATGTTCAGCGGCAGGTCCTCCGCCTCGACGCGGGCACTCTTGCAAACCAGGACCGCGCGCTCGATGGCGTTCTGCAATTCGCGAACGTTGCCGGGCCAGTCATAGCCCTTTAAGACTGCTTCAGCTTCCGCCGACATCTTCATTAACGGGCGGTTCATGCTGCGCGCAAATTTCCCGAGGAAATGATCGGCGAGCAATGAAATATCCTGTCGCCGCTCGCGCAAGGGCGGAATCGCGATCGAGAAAACGTTGATCCGATAGTAGAGATCCTCGCGAAATTTCCCTTCACCGATCATCGATTCCAGGTTCTTGTTGGTCGCCGCAATCAGGCGAAAGTTCACGGGAATCTCAACATTCCCGCCGACGCGAAAAATTTTCTTCTCTTCCAGTACGCGCAACAGATCGACCTGCGTCTTCAAGCCGATGTCGCCGATTTCATCGAGAAAGAGCGTGCCGCCGTCAGCCATCTCGAACTTCCCTTTGCGGCGATACTGCGCGCCGGTAAAAGCGCCTTTCTCGTGACCGAACAGTTCGGATTCCAGCACGCCTTCGGACAGCGCCCCGCAGTTGACCACGACGATCGGCATGTAGCGCCGGCCACTGTTCGCGTGAATCGCGCGCGCGATTAGTTCCTTTCCCGTGCCCGATTCGCCGCGAATCAGAACCGTCGTATCGGACGCCGAAACCATCGACACTTGCTCCAGCAGGCGGTGCGTCGCCGCGCTGGTGCCGACGATTTCGTGCAGCAGATTCAGCTCGTCGATCTTCGTGCGCAGCTGTTGATTCTCAGACACAAGGTGCTTGCGCTCGACGGCTTTGGTGATCGTGTGCTCCAGATCATCCGGATTGAACGGCTTGATGATGTAGTCATACGCGCCCTGCTTCATCGCTTCGACCGCGCTTTCGACCGAAGCGTACGCAGTCATGATGATCACGGTCGCGTCGGGCTGCGCCTCTTTCAGCTTGCGCTGTAGCTCCAGCCCATCGATGCCGGGCATGCGAATATCGAGCAGAAAAATGTCCCAGGTTGCATGCGCGAGCTTCTCCAGCGCCACCTTTGCCGACTCAGCCGTGTCGACTTCGTAACCTTCATCGCGAAACCAGTCACTCAGCGAATCGCGCACGACGGCTTCGTCATCGACGATCAGTATGCGAGCGTTTTCTGTGTCCATTTCCAACCTCCGCGTTGCCCTCTCCCTCGGGAGAGGTCAGGGTGACGGTGCTAGGCGGTCGGCACGCTCAATCCCTCACCCCCTGCCCTCTCCCAGGAGGAGAGGGAGCTCTGAACGTCCTCACTTCTTTCCGGCAACCGAATGACAAACGTCGTCCCGCTGACCCGGCGCGGACTCAACTTCAATCTCGCCGCCGTGCCCGGTGACGATTCCGTAAACCACCGCCAGCCCCAGGCCCACGCCCTTGCCTTGCTCCTTGGTCGTAAAGAACGGCTCGAAAATATGTTGCTTCGTCTCCTCGTCCATGCCAACGCCGTTGTCACTGATGCGAATCTCGGCCGCGTGCGCCGCCGGCAAATAGCGCGAACTGATCGTGATGACTCCTTCGCCCGGATGAACTGCTTCGCAGGCGTTGATTAGAAGCGCCACCAGCGCCTGCTTGATTTGCTGTTCATCGCAGACAATCTGTTCGAGTCCGGCTTCGCATTCGATCACGGCGCGCGCGCCGCTCAAATCGATTTTGTGGCGCACCAGGCGCAGCGACTCGTTCAGATTTCATTCAGATCGTTTGGCTTAACGTTGCGGCTTGGTCTGTCGCGAGAACTGAAGCAGTCCCTTGACGATCTCGCCGCAGCGCGCCGACTCGGCGGCGATTGTTTCGAGGTGTTTCCTGGTTTCTTCATTCACCGCCGCCGGATCCGCCGTTACGGTTCAGACGTTTCAGCACCAATCGCGCGTAAACCAGAATCCCCGCCAGCGGATTGTTGATTTCATGTGCGACTATGGCCGCGAGTTTGCCGATCGAGGCGAGCTTCTCGACTCGCAGCACGTGCTCGTGCGCCTGCTGCAACTCGGCCGTCTTCTTTTCGACGCGATCTTCCAGAGTCCTGGTCCAATCGCTTATCTCCGCGTTGGCGCGTTTCAACTCTCTCGTCATCCGGTTGAACGAGTGGGCCAGCTCGCCCAGTTCGTCATGCGACGTTAAGGCTAATCTTGTAATCCAACTCGCCCGCCGCCACGTGATTGGTTCCGACAATCAGTTGTCGAATCGGCTTGTGCACCATCAACCAAATCAAGCGCGGCGAATCGTAGCCGACAACAGCACGACCGCCCCGATCAGGCTGATCAACATCTGGCGCCGGCTTTCGCTGATGGCCGTATCCACGGTGTCGAGCGACATCCGCACATTGATCATTCCCAGAACTTTTGTGTCGGCGGAATGCGCGTGACAACCGGAGTTCGAACAGACCGGTTCGTTCTCGATCGGATTGATAACACTCAGGGTTCGGCGTCCTGCGGCGTCGGAAAAAATGCGCGTGCGGTTCTGCCGGCTGAGTTGATGCGGAATCGCTGCAACTGACTTGCGCGGCCTGCCCCTCGCGCGCGTGACAGGCACTGCAAGCCTCAGCGTTTTTGTCGACGCGCGTGAGCAGCTCTCGTTCGTCCGTCGAGGATTTGATCTCGCCGGCCTTATTAAAGATGCTGATCTTTTCGATCCCCGGCTGCGACCCGATCGACGTAACAATCTGATTGATCTCGTCGCTGCGGTTGTGCAGCATGCCATAGCGCGTGCTGCGCTTGATCGTTTCGGTGATCCGATCGCCGTCGGCGTAGGTGGCCTCTTCCAGGTTCTCGCGATGCAGCCGGATGATTTTGTAACCGAGCACCGAAAAAATAATCACCATCCCGCCGATCAGACAGAGGGTGAGTTTCACACTGAGATTGATCGAAGCCGGATGTCGTGGGCGCCTGCTGGTCCCCTCTCCGTTTGGGAGAGGGTTAGGGTGAGGGCCTACGGGCGAGCGAAAACCAAAGTATTTTTTTAGCCTCACATTAGTCCCTCATCCCGGCCTCTCCCAAAAGAGAGGGAGTTCTATGAATTCCTGGCGTGACAGGAATCGCAACGCTCCTTTTGCAAAATGCCGACGGCCTTCACACCGTCGTGGCACTGGCCACAATTCCTCATCTTTTTCTCCGGGGTTATATCCGCGGTGGTCGGCAACATCCGGAACAATCCTGAATGGCACGTGTTGCAATTCGGATTTTTGGAATCGACATGGCGGGCGTGACTGAAGACGCACTGGCCCGGACTCGTCTTCCCCATCTTGATCGCAATGGGCCCGGGCATCTTTAACTCAGCCAGGCCGCGTTCGAGATCGACGTTGCCTGTTCCTTCCGCCAGCGTCGGCGCCGGCATACGGCGCCTGATTCCGTCGTAGCTCAGGGCGACCGTGCTCCCCAGAACAATGATGCAAACCACGAATGCCAAAGTCGTCGCGCTCCAAAGCGGCTGGCGAAACGCAGTCAGCGCCGGCAGTTCGGCGCGCTTGCCCCGCGCAATCTCTTTCATGTCCTCGGGTGGAAAGACGTCCAGATATTTCACCGCCAGACCAAACAAAACAAAACCGGCCGTAACAATCGACGCAGTGATCGCCAGTTCGGTCCAACTCGGGAAATAATGCACGCCGGAAGACTGATCCATTCCGGTAATCGCGACATTGATCCGGTTCATCACAAACCCGAGCACGACCATCAGCGCGGCCGCAAACAATCCAAACTGATTATTCCGAATTCGGGGAATGAACAGCATGATTATCGGCGCGATCACTCCGAGCAGCATCTCTGCCAAAAACATCCGCCCTTCGTAGGTTGGCTGAAATGCCAGCGAGAGCACGCCGCGCGACTGCATGTCCGTGATGCGGATTACGAAATAGACGAGCAGGGTCACGGCGCCGACCGCACCGATTTTGGTCAGCAATTCGAAATCAAGATGCTTGCGAAAAGCGCGCAGGCTCAGGTACGACTCGAAGATCGTCATGGCGCAGCCGAGCGCGATCGCCGAGATGAAAAAGAAGACCGGCAGCAGCGGCGAGTACCACAGCGGATGCAGCTTGTGGGGAACGATCAGGTAAAGCGTGCCCAGCGACGACTGATGCATCGTCGACAGCAGCACTCCGAGAATGACCAGCGGGATCGTGATCGACTTGACGATCTTGTAAGGCTGTTTCCAGGGCAGCTTCTCCAACACCAGCGGGCTGAACTCAAGCATCAGCACCGTCGTGTAGAGGGTCACGCACCAACCTACCTCGAACATTACCGAGTGCGGATTCCACATGATCAGCGGATGCCAGATGTTGTAAGGCCGGCCCAAATCGAACATCAATCCAACACAAACCAGCGCATAGCCGAGGAACGCCGTCAGAATTGCGGGACGAACAATAGGCCGGTATTTTTCGATGTGAAAAATGTAAACGACTGCGCTGATCGTGAAGCCGCCGGCGGCCAGCGCGACGCCGCACAGCACGTCAAATCCGATCCAGATGCCCCACGGAAACTGCGCGCTGAGATTGGTGGTGGCGCCGAGACCCTTCGTGAATCGTAGGATCGTCGCGTAGAAGCCGGCTCCGAGGATCAGCAATAGAACGATTCGCCAGAAGGTGATTTTTGGTAAGCGTAGACTGAACTTTGACATGGCCTCAGTCCGTTCCTTTCTCGGGCGAATTCTGCTTCACGCTCGGCTTTCCTGACATCCTCACGTCGCTTCGTGATCCACCAGATGCCGCTCATCAAAACGCCGCCGATGCTGACCACGGTTGGCAGCTTGTGCAGCACGTTCCACGTCAGGTGCGGCAACGGTTGCTGGCAACAGATCAGTGCGGTAGCCAAGCGTCTCGAACGCCACGTCTGAAAGCAGCAGGACCGACGTGCCGCCAACTTCCGCGACGCCGTAGACATGATTGACGTAGCGGCCCGGATTATCTCGAATGCGTGCTTCAGCCTCAGCGATCAGCTCATCGCGATCGCCGAATTTCGTCGCGCCCGTCGGACAGACCGTCGCGCAGGCTGTCGCCAACCCGCCGGCGACTCGATCGCGGCACATGTCGCACTTGCTGCACGCGCGGCGTGATCGGATCGTCCCACTCGTACTGCGGCACATTGAATGGGCAAGCCTGCACACAATAGCGACAGCCCATGCACTTGCTCGCCTCGTATGAAACTGGTCCCTGCTCGGACTTAACCAGCGCTCCGACCGGGCAAACCGAAACACACGTCGGTTCGTTGCAGTGCATGCACATACGCCGCACGTACCGGTTGTTTCGTCGCTTTACGACGGTAAAAGTGTCCGCGGAAAGGTTATCTCGAAGGGGGTCGAGGGAAGTCCGGGGAAGTTTGTTCTTCTCTTTGCAGGCGCTATAGCAAGCACCGCAACCGATACACAACGTACTGTCGAAGAGCAGAGCCTTCTTTGTTACCGCTTGAGTGTCCATTTTTTCACCTACGGGACATCATCGGGCTGTTGAGAAAATGAGCAACCCGTATTCCTCAAATAATCCATCGGTTGAGGCCGTCAAGAGCCAGGTTTTGGGCGAAATTTGGGAAGAAAGCGGGATCTCGGAAACTCAACCCCGAATCGGCTTGGTGAAACTCCACTACTGCGACGGCTTTTCACCCAACTGTTCGGGGTTGAGCCCGAAGAATGATCAGACTTCTCTGTCCTGCGGACGAAGGAACATTTCGTTGAACTGCTTCCAGGTTCCATCATCCGCAAATTCAAGCACGCCACCCGTCAATTGACCGCCGTCCTGCAACACGTGGCCCAGTTGCATGTTCTCGAGTTGTTGGGCTGCGAAGAATCCCTGGAACCTTCTGGCTTCGGTCTTCAGCCAATCGTTGGCTTCGTCAGCCGCGAGCAGCTGTTTGAGATTCTTAGCCAGGTTCTTTGGTTTCAGCGAGCAAACCCAACCTTCCTTATAAGGGTCGCTCTGAATCATTTCCGGATGCCACGGCAATTCTTTGTCGACCGAAGTCACTATTCCATCGATCGGTGATGCGAACGCCGCGCGACGATTGTCTTGCTTAACCGCAAACAACACGTCTCCCCGGTTGATTTCTTTGCCGACTTCCGGCAGCACGACGTCGTCGATCCTGCCGATCAGCTTCTGCGCAAACCCGTCGAGGCCAATATTGGCTGCGCCTGACGGCTTTACTTCGATCCAGGTGTGGCCAGTGTCAAGAAACAGGTTGGCCGGCGCCGACAAGTTGGCGAATGCTTCGACCGGCACGAGTTCGTCAGCCAGATTTCGCGACACGCGCTCTTTCCGGCCTTTTCTCACTTGCACGATCCCGTCGACTCCGACGCAAACGAGAATCGTCAAAATTACAAATAGGGCTACCATGATGTTCACCTCCGCTGCGAAACTAAGATTGCTGGTTTGTTGTCCGCTTCACTGATTGAAGTGAGCGGGAAAAATGAGCTGATTACTCGCCGAGCTTGGTCGACGCTTAATCCATTCATAAATTCACGGGCTAAAATGCCGCCGTCCGGCATCGTTGCCATGGCAGCAGGTTCTTTATTTATGATTCCGGTAATAATTGAGTGTAACTTTTCAATTTCATCTGCCAGCCACGGTCCAACGTTTTCGCCGTACCGCAATTGCTTTAGACAGCTCTTGAGATCGCTCGGCTCGACAGTCATCGTCCAACCGTCTCCGAAAGGATCGCGGTTGAGGAGGGCTGGATGCGTTTGCAATCTGGAATTAATGCTTAGCACCTTGCCCGCCAAAGGAGACACCAATGCGGTCACGCCGGATTGATGAGTAACGCCACAAGCTGCTTCGCCTTGCTTCAGTTCTCGATTATGGGCGGGGAGCGACACTGAATAGGCGGTCCCCAGCATCCGCTGGCCAAAATCATCGAGACCCATGCGGACGATGCCATCCGCTTCAATCCGGGCCCAGGTGTGGCCGGGATGGTAAAAAAGACCCTGACCCACTTCGCAACCTTGAACGATTATTGAGGCGTTTGGGCTGACGGAACTTCGATTTGTGAAGTGCGAGTCTCGTTGCGGATGGCTGTGAAGAGCTTCGTCAAATGGACATCGCTCGCATTCATAACTGCGATCGCACAGCTTGTAACCAACGACACCGGCATCCATCCATAAACAGTTAAGGACCTTGCCGGCACTCGCCTGATTGACCGTTTGCTTTGAGTTGCGTCCGTTCATTTCAGCCTCACGGCATCTCTGCCGCAAAGTGTAAGCGCAATGGCTGTTCCAGGCGCTTACCAGGAGAAGAAGCGGCTCTAACTACAGCTATTTATTCAGTTAGGGACGGCTGTGGACGAAGCGAGGGTGACACACACATCGATGAACAGTTGAGAATCTCAACGGCAATGTTCTCGATTTTTCGATCAATTCAGCAGAACACTAGCGGAAGCGGGAGTTGAAAACCTAAACAGTAGTTGTTGATGAATTCAACAGGATGTCAGTACCCCGACTAGTCGGGGTAGCGAGAGCGGATCAGGTAGCATCTTGATCATTTGAATGTGTGAGAGCGGGACAAGTCGAGGCATCAGGGTTTATGGGTGCCCTCCCTGACGGTCGGGCTTCTGACACGGGATCAAAATCGCCATGCGGCGCCCGTGTGACAGCGTTTGCAGACGCTGAAGTCATCACCACCAAAGGCGCGCTTGCCATCGTGGCAAGTCATACAGCTTTGACCCCGACCAGTAGCATGATGATTAAGAGGCTCTGGCTTGGTGACCTGTTGTCTTTGGGCCAGACGGGCGCGCACCTGGTGACACTCGTTGCAGGTTTCCTTCAGATGTTTGGTATGACTAAAGCCAACGCGGAATGCCTGCATGAACTGAGGCGTGCGCGAGTAACCACCCAACTGATGGCAGGTCCCACATGAAGAGATGTCGCGTCCGCCGGATGTCGCCCGCGGCGTGTGGCAACGATAGCAGGTCGTGTGCGCATTGAAGCCCGCCGGGATCGACATCGCGACACCCGCACGCGATGGCCGATGACAAGTATTGCAAGTCACACTCCCCATGTTGACGTGCCGCGCGTGATCGAACTTCATGCGAAAGCTGCGCAAACGCGGAAACGGTTTCAGCGCCCCCGACTTCACATCGGTGTGACAGATCGTGCAAATCGGACTGTCAGAGTTTGAAAATTGCTGCGCGTGACAACCGGCACAAGGAAGATGCTGCGAGGCGCCGGGCCGCCGCGGAATGGGCGCGTTACTGTCGCGCCGATGACAGAGCAGGCAGGGAAGACGCGAGTGATTGCGACTGTTGTGCTGAAATTTCGCGTAGTCGAGGCCCTCGGGAAACTGCATCTGATCCTGGGGAGGCATGTCGGCAGTTGAACCCGGCGCGATATACGCGCGTGAATTGATGACAAATATAAGGCAAATGATGGCGACGATTGCTACCGGAAGCAGTCCCGTAGGGACGAAATATTTATAGAAAACCTCGTTCGAATAGATTCGGAAGCTCCGTAGGAGCGGCATATCTTTCAATCGGGTGACCGAAGAACATATTCCGCTCCTACGGAGCTTTGCTACTAATCTCTTTCTGTGTTCTATAAACATCTCGCTCCTACGGAGCCTTTTGAATCGCGGTGCCGCGCGTTTTCTAACTTGTAATCTCCTCAACTACTTTACGTCTTCGGCTTCGGTGTCGGGATCGCCTGTGGATGATTTTCCGGAACCGGCCCACTGCCAAAGGTGACGTGACACTTCGTGCAGACAAACTTCGGATCTTTTTTCTTCGCGTCGATTTCGAAGTTCAAAATGCCGCCTTCGTCCACGTTCTTCGTAATATGACAGCCTTCTGCTCCGCCGCATGATCGCACCGGAACCTTCATCGTTTTCGGATCGACCGTGCTGAAAGCCGCACTGTCCACCTTGTGACAGTTCAGGCAACTTAGATCCGGGTGCTCGCCGGCTTCGTGACGAAACGCGCCGGCCGAAATCCGCCGGCTCCAACGCGCCAACATAAGACGGTCCGCGCCCATCGTCGCCGCCAGTTTCGGATCGAAATCAACTTTCAACTGGATCGGAGCAGTCAGCTTGTGGCAGATCTCACAGTTTTTCGGCTCGGGCGATATTCCCGAATCGGCGCTGTGACACGTAAAGCAGATCGTGTGGCTGTTGGGAATGGTTTTGAACGTGCCCTTCTTCAGCCAGAAAGCATCGCCCAGAGTCTTGGGCGGCTTGGTCACGTACTCTTCACTTGAATTCCCCTGCGGCAGATAAGTTTGATGGCAGACGGGACAACTCTTTGGCGGTCCCGCCTGCAGCGACGCATTGACGAACAACGCGCGCGCACCACGCGATGGCAGGTTCATACTCACCACGTCGATGTGCTTGTCGTGCGGAAAGCCGACTCCGAATTCGGATACGAATTCGCGGCGCTTTAATTTGGGATCGGTAATGTCGCCCAGGCTGGGAAACAACCAGCGCGCCGTGTCTTTTGGCGTTACCGCAATATGACAGTTTGAGCAGATCGCCGGCGCGGGCCGCTCACGCGCAAAAAACTGTTCGCGATGACAGCTCAAGCAGGATGCGTGCTCGGGGAAATCTGCGACATCCTCAAAAGCCGCGTCACCTTTACGCACGACGTTCCAGTTTTTCGAAGGAACCTTGTGACACGAATTGCAGGCGAGCTTCTGCGCCACTGCGTGGGTGGTGTGCGAGAACTTTGTGTAGTCGATTTTTGGCTTGGGCGGAGTTTTTGGACGCTGGGCGCGAGGCCTTTGCGCACGACGTTGCGGCGCGGCCTCAGCCCTGCCGGTAAAGCAAGGCAGGAGAAGAAGTGCCAGAACGATCAATGCAAAGGTCTTTATGCGCGGCTGACTAAGCACCCAACGGATCATCGCAACAGTTTACTCGAGGCTTCGATTGCTTACTGTACTACGTATCACTTCAATTGCTTAAAAGGTTCTTTGATATCTACGGACCGTCGCATTGCCGCAGGGAGATTTCCGCCAGCAGGGAAACTTCAGCTACACATCATTGTGGCGCTGATTGCCGGCGGCCTTCGATTTGCCGGATTTTCAGCCAAACCAGGACCGCCAAAAATAGAATAAAGACAAGCGAAACGGCCAGGCCCTTGCGTCTGAAACTCAATTCCGCCAGCGCGCCCAAGCCGGCCTGATAACCCTTGTTCGCCACGTCCAATCCCGGACCTACGACTTTTTCGACCTCAGCAGAATTAGAGCTGTGAATCAGGACGCGCGCGTGCGTGAGCGCGTCCGTCGCGCCCTTCAATTCAAACTTTGGCTTACTGACTTCCATGCCTTTTCGTTCGGCCTGGGTCAGGATTGCCTGAGACTTGTCGATGCTGGCGATCAATTCGTCGATGCGCGAACGCATCATGCCCGCCGCGACAAAACCCTTGTCGCCACTGGTGTGACAATTGATGCATAGCGCGCCTTGTTGGGTCCCGATCATTGCGTCGCCCGGTTTTGGAATCGCGTGATTGCTGTGACAGGTGATGCATTCGCCCAGCTGTTTATCGTCAAAGGCCTTCTTGTGCGGGCTGGTTTGAAACAGCTCAGCCTGGCGCGCGTGACATTGACCGCAGACGTTGGCGACTGAGGCTATGCCCGGCGGCGTCGCGCCATGATTGCCGTGACAGTCGTTGCAGGTGGGCGCCGAGAGATCCTGTTTATCGTACAGCGCTTTCGCGTGAACGCTCGTCTTGTAATTCGCAAATTGATCACTCGGGATCCCGAACGGCTTCATGTAGTCAGCGCTCGCGTGGCACTTCGCGCAGGTCTCGGCCACATTGCTGGGATAAACGGACGAGAGCGGATCGCTCGGCGACCGAATGCCGTGCACGCTGTGACAACTGATGCAGGTGGCCACGCGAGTCTCGCCCTTCTCCTTGAGCAAGCGACCGTGGACGCTGGTGTAGTACTCACGCTCCTGATCGACGCGAAGCGGAGGATTGAATCGCTTCATCAGGTTCGCATCGCTGTGGCACTTGCCACAATACGCGGGGATGTCGAGTGTCTTTGGCTTGCCCAGATAACCCTTGCTCGGATCTTTCGCAGCTTCTTTGGTGTCGGCGTTGGGATCACCGCCGTGACAGTCGTTACACGACAGGCCGCGGCCACGATGCATGTCGTTATCGAAGAGTTTTGCCGGCGCGCTCAGTCGCGTGTCCTCAAGTTTGATGTGGCATTCAATGCAGGAACTTTTCTTTTGAGCTGAAACAGTGCTGGTCAGCGCCAACAGCATCAGTAGCGCCGCGAGACACACAATTGAAAAGTGAAAATTGCCAAATGAAAATCGCAAATTTGTGAAACGCAGCGATAGTCGCGCTTGGTAGCACGCCCGATCAATTTGCAATTTGCAGTTTTCAATTTTCAATTTGCAATTCATCCTTGTCACTTACTCACGTACCCCACAATCGTCATCACCACGATAAACAGCAGCGCGATCACGCCAATCACGTTGAAGATCAGATGACGGCGTCGATTTTCCGGATCACGGTCGATGAACGGCACCAGAAACAGCAGCAACGCGATTACATTGAACGCCATGATGCCGAGAACTTCGCCATCCATTCCCAGAATCTTCGCCGGCAGCCACTTCAGCGTCTGAAACATGAACAGGAAGTACCACTCCGGCTTAATTCCCGCCGGCGCCGGCGCAAACGCATCGGCTTTCTCGCCCAGCTCCCAGGGGAAGATGGCAGCCAGCGCGGCCAGCACGCCGATCGCCAGGATCCAACCGATCAGATCGCGCAGAATAAAATTGGGGACGAACTTCATGCGCTGATAATTGTGCTCGTACTTCTTTGGGCACGTGCATGCCATGCAGCTGCACCAGCAGCACGTGAATCCCGAGGAAGACGGTCGCGGTGGCCGGCAAAACGGCCACGTGAAATCCGAAGAAGCGCGTCAGTGTGGCGCCCGTGACGTCGTCGCCGCCGCGCAGAAATCTGAGCATCGGCCGCCCGACTATGGGAATGACGCCGGCGATTTCGGTGCCCACCTTGGTCGCAAAGAACGCCAGCTTGTTCCAGGGCAGCAGGTAACCGCTAAACCCAAAACAGATCACGATAAACAGCAACACCACGCCGCTGACCCAGGTGATTTCGCGCGGTGGGTAATACGCCCGCAGAAAGAAGACGCTGAACATGTGTATGAACAGCGTGGCAATCATCAGATTGGCTGACCAGCTATGAATCGATCTGATCAGCCAGCCGAACTTCACCTCGGTAATGATGAACTGAACGCTCTCGAAGGCGTTCTCGGCGCTGGGGCGATAATAGAGCAGCAGCATGATTCCGGTGGCCACTTGCACCACGAACAGAAACAGCGTCATGCCGCCGAAGTAGTACCAGATGGAATGCCGGTGGACCGGCACTTCCTTCTTGTCGGCCAAAGCTTTGAGCGCGCCGATGGACAGACGCTCGTCAAGCCAGTTGGTGATGGAATCTATTCTCACGATCTAAATGAACCAAGAGAACAATTAACCACAGAGGACACAGAGAAAAACAACAGCCGAGAGATGATGTTGACTAAGAGAAACTCGATTCTACCGCGGAAACTGTCTGACCCCTCTTTTTTTGCTTAGTCTTCCTCTGTGTCCTCTGTGGTTATCTTCCTAGGCCCGCGTTACCACGACCTCATCGCCGCGGGTATTCACTTTGTACTCTTCCAACGGTCTGGGCGGCGGGCCGCCGATATTCTTGCCGCTCAGGTTGTATTGGCCGTTATGACAAGCGCACCAAATCTGCTTGGTGTCGTCCCGGTATTGCACGATGCACTCCAGGTGCGTACACACGGCAGAAAACGCTTTGAACTCTCCGCTGGCGGTGTGCACCAGGATTCCGGGCTTGTTGCCGAACTTGAAAATTTTCCCTGAGTTAGGCGGGACTTCACTGAGCTTCGCCGCTATGACCGAGTTTTCAGCCGACTCGACTATCTGCGGTGGCGACATGAATTTGAAGATGGGATAGAAAATCGCGCCGAGCGTCGCGAGCGCACTGGTGCCCAGCAGGTAATCCAGAAAACTGCGACGCGGCGGGGATTTAGGTCCCGCGCCACGCGTGGCATGGTTCCGAAGGTCAGGGTTCACTCGCTCCATCCTCCGCCCGGAATGATCGAAGACTGCGAAACTGGAAAGGACTGGTCAGACCGTTTTGCGCAGGCTGTCAGCCAACAGAAATACAACTCCGATTGCCAGCCAGAATGCTGCTTTGATCCAATTACGCGTTTGAAAACTCTCGAGTACCGCAACCCCAAAAAACAGCAGGAAAATCGTAAAGCCCTGAAACCTGAAATGAATTGGCGTTGGCATCAGCAAACACCTCGCGCTTATAGACGAACTCCAGCCGCGGTGTCAAAACCTAAGCTGGAGTTCGCTGTTCGCATCCACTAGACGTCGATTCGTTTATTCCTTTCGCCCGATGTATAAACGCAGCGACATGTACGGTAGATGCGCATGGTAATTCTGTGGCCGCGGAGTGCCGGCAAATGTCAGAGCGAACTTGCTCTCGTTATAGTTGAAATACTGATAACCGAGGTTCCAATCGAGTCGGCGGTTAAGCTTGATCAGCCAAACGCGCCTCGGGCGACTGATAGCTCATCGGGTATGACGTGATCACGTTGCCAGTCGCGACCGCGGTTGTACTGCCTGGCTCGACAATCGGAGTGGTCAGCAGTACGCGAGGATCAGAAAGAGAATTCCCCTGACCATTGTCCTTATTGATACGGTAGCTTGTATACAGCGTCATCCTGCGATTTAGTCTCACCGTACCTTCAAGGTAGAAGTAGTTGTTTCTGACATAGTAGAGACTATGGCCTCTGATCGAAGCCTGACCGGATCCCAAGGTTCCCGATGGGAACGGCGGAACGGCGTAGGCATAGTTAATGATGGCGTCACTGGTCAACCAGTTGTAGTTATAGCCACCGCTGAAAGCGATTCGCGAATTCGGTGAGTAGTTGATCTCGGACGTAAAGACTCTTGACTTGACGCTCACGCCAAAATCCGCCAGCGAGACTCCTTCGACCGTCGTCGGATTAGCATTGTCCTTGGTAATCAGACTGACGTTAAAGTTCACCTTGCGATTCGGCATGTAGCGGCTCTTTACGCGGAAGTTCGTGTAATTATAAGTGCCCCACCGCGTGAAGATGTTGTCAGCAGTGCCGCGTTCGGCGTCAAAGTAGACCGTCCAGTTCTTCACGGGCCGCGCCTTAAAGCCGCCGAAAAAGATATTCGTGTGGTTCTGCTCCACTCCGCCCGTGATTGCCGCGGCCGTGGTCGGCGCGACAGCTCCACCCAAAGTGTAGCCGCCTCTCAACTCTTCCTCGCGCCGCGTACCATAACGATAACCAAAGTGGACCGCGTAGTTTCGGCTAATCTGGTAATCGCCCTCCACGGTATTCGTAATCTTCCGATACTTGAACAGTTGATAGTCGCCGTAGTTGCCGTTAACTACCGCCGGCGGAAACGCAGTTCCGTTGGTCCTGCTGGCCAGGAACTCGGACGTGTAGAAGTCGCCACTGCCGATTTGATACTGTTCGAAGTGTATGGTGTTGGAGATTGTCAGGTCGTTCGTCGCAAAGAACGTGACGGCGAAGTCCGCAAGGGTGCTGGGGCGTTTGGCGTTACCGGTGAAGCTTAGCGTGCTCGACGTGATCACGTTCGGCAGCGTGTATACCGGTGAATTTCTAACGATGGTCCAATTGCGGCCCGTCAAACTCTCTGTGAAGTCATAGTTCGAGGTCGAGTCGCTATAAACGAATCGCCCCGTGATGTCCACTTTCTTGGCAAGCAAAGTGTGCACATTAAAACGGGTGTAGTTTGTGTTCCCCTTGACCGGCTGCTGGCGAATGAACGTATTCACCGTCGGCAGGTTATTCGCCGATGTCGCCAGATAGTTGGTCGCGACGCCGCTGAAATTAATTGATGAGTCGTCGGTGAAGCGGCGGAACCCTTGCAACAACGAAAAGCTCACCGGGCCCAACTTCCAGTTCGCGCCCACACGAAAATCGTGCGCGCGAGAGTCGGCAATCGTGGGGAAGAAAAACTCGCCGCCACCTGCGTGATAAGTGGTAAACGTGGTCCCCCGATAGCGTTCCGGCGAATAACCGACAGTAAAACTAATCCGATCATTTTTTGGCAGGATGGTCAGATCGAAATCCCCCATCTCCTGGCGTACGTCAAAACCGTGACGCCCAGTAATTGGATTCGCGGGAACGACTGTTACCACGGGGCCCCCGGTCGGCGCAGCCGTGTTTGGGTTCGCAAGGTTATTCAAAAAGTTGTAATACTTGAACCGCCGATAGGTGCCATCAAACCGAAACCACTTACCATTCTCGGCGCTGATGCGAAGATTGCTGTAGGGATCGGCGCCCCAGCCCGTCGAGGTAACCAGCAAAGAATCAAGGAGAGAGTTTTTCCCTTCTTTCGCCCTCATAAAGAAACTGGTATCGAACAAACGTGGGCCGGCCTTATAGTTCAGGTCGCTCTTGAATTTATTGACGTCTCCGCCGACCCGCTGCCCGCGATACCCGACCTCAATGCTCGAGACGATCGTGTAGCCGCCCGCGTCTTCACCGACCGTTTGCGAGGTCGGGACGGCCTCCTCAGACTTCTTCTTGGCAGCCTTTTTGGGAGGGTTCGACTTATCGGCTTCGTTCGTAGTCTTTGGTTTTGCCTCGGGGGCTTTGGTTGACGCCGACTGAGATTGCGCCATCGCTATGCCTGCGGCCAAACTCACCGTCAACATCAAGGCCGGTAGTATTCGCAGGAATCTAAAGATGTTCGTTTTCATCGCGGTATCCTCTCGCGGAAAAATCGTCTAGTTCATGAGCCGCTTCGACCGTCGTCAATGTTAGCGGAAGAAGACAGGACTCGTATTTGATCCGTGTATTTTGACGTGGCAAACAGTGCAATCCTTGTACTGCAGCGCCAGGTTCTTTCCTGGGCCTCCGATTACAGCGCCCACGCCGTGAGCCTGGCTGTGACATTCCAGGCACAGCGCGCCGACCTGGGCGGTGCGCAACAATCTTGGATTGCTCGATCCATGCGGCGTGTGACACGCCGAACAACCTTCGGTCTTCACCGGCACGTGCTCGTAAGTAAACGGGCCCTGTTTGTCTGCGTGGCATTTCATGCACGAGGCATCGGTACCCAGCGACGTTCTAGTCTGTTTCGCTTCAAAGCCGCCATGCGGGTTGTGACAGTCGCTGCAACGCATCGCGCCTTCCAAAACCTTGTGATGGAACGGCGCTGAGAACTGCGGCTTCACCTCACTGTGACAACTGGTGCAAAGTTGTGGGTCATTGGCTTTAAGCATCGCAGTAGTCGCAAAACCAGGCTTTTCTGCGTTCGCCGTTGTCACCAGCATGTTCGAGCTCGCAATGTTGCTGCCGGCGATCGTTGAGTGCGGCGAGTGACAATCGATACAGCCGATGTCATTGCGCCAGTGCTCGCCGCGGCGGAAGTTGGTTCGCTCCTCTTTGCCGGCGTGACAGGACAAACAAGCCTCGGAAGTTTCCTTCGCAGACTTATTCTTAAAAGTTATGATCTTCGAGACATCGCCGTCGCCATCGACGTGCGCTTTGCCCGGGCCATGACAGGATTCGCATCCCGTGACCTTGTTTTTCCAACTCGCGATTTTGTTAAGCGATGCGTGCGGCGTATGTGAATACGTCTTGAAGACGTCTTCGTGACAGCCCTGGCAAGTGTCGCTGCCAACATAATCGCCAGCGGCCGGCTTTTGAGCGGCCGGCTTTTGGTCGTTACCGGACCGCGTGACTGCCTGAGAGCTTCTGGCGGTGGTCAACCACACCACGACGGTCAATAACGTTCCACCAACGAGCAGCGCTTTGATTATTCTATTGAGTCTCACTTCGGAGCCTCCTTCTTCTGGAAAGAGCCTGTCTGGCAGGCAAATCTCTGGTTCAAAAAACAGCCGGGACTACCGGTGCCATCCTAGGGGGCGTTAGATGGGATTTCTGTGATGCGCATCACGGTCACCCACCGATCTCAGGGGACTGATGTGCTAAAGAGGCGAGCGCGTCACTGTCGCGAATCCACATCGAGTCTCGCTTGACCCGAATGATCTGATCTCGCTTCAGCGTACTGAAGAGGCGTGTCACCGTTTCGCGGGACGCCCCGATTATCTGCGCGATCTCTTCTTGCGTCAACATCAGTCGCACCCGAATACCGTCACTGGTGCGTTCCCCAAAATCCCTTCCCCATCTAATGATCAATCCGGCCAACTTCTGTAACGCCGACTCTGACAAAAGCAGCATCCGCGTATGATCCACAAACTCGCTGAACTGGCGGCTGAACACCTCAACCAGGTCGAAACCCGGCGCGCTGTGGCGGCCAATCAGACTTAATAAATCCTCGCGGGAAATAAAATCGATGCGGCCGCCTTCCAGCATTTCTGCCGTGGCTTCGAACGGCCGGCCCGTCAGGCCGGCATACAACCCCAGGACATCGCCACTGGTTGCGACCCGAATGATTATTTTCTTGCCGTCGGCTGAAGAGATCGAAACCTTCGCCTGGCCTGATGAAAGCAGGTAGACGCCCCGGGCGACGTTTCCTTCATGAAAAACGACGGCGCCCTTGGCATAAATCCGGCTGCGGCTGACTCGGTCGATTCCCGGAATGGCACGTAACGGCGAGTTGAAGGGCAACACTCGCATCGGCGGCACGGCCTGCTTGGTGTTACCCACTACTGCTCGACTCGCCATACTCATCTGGTTGGTCTCCTGGATTGTTCTATGCGAAGCAACATGGCCTTAGTGCCTTGCGGCACTGTTTGATCGCGAACGGGTTCAGCAAGGCACGTGCCGACTGTCCTTTGCCTATTTTTTCAGCAGTTGTGGGCGGAAATTGGGCGTTTTCTCTCAAGCCCTGCGGAACTTTCCTCAGGAAGAAATCCTGCCCGGATCACTTCTGCCCTGAAATACTTTCAGTTTCCATCGGGCATATCTGTTGCTTCGTCAACTGGCGAGGATATTCAGCTCGGCACGAGCAGCGGCGTGCAGCTCGTAACCAAAGATATCAGGGAGAAGAGGAGGATTGACGCCATGGCTAAAGACGATCGAGACATTCTCGAACTACTCAAACAGGAATTGGCTTTCATCGAGCAGGGCGGGTATGGACGTTCGGTCCGCACGCCTTGGTTACCGAAATCGATCTTCCAGGACTCTCTGAGTTGCCTGAACTATGGGTATCCGTATCGCGCCCACCCGTGCGCCGAATGCTGTCTGCTCGACTTTGTTCATCCAGAAGATCGCTCGCAACCGGTTCCTTGTCATTTCATCCCCCTGAATGAAGAGGGGAACACGGTTGACGAGCTTGAAATGGAAGGCAACGAGTCGAAGATGGCAAATGCGGTCAAGAGTTGGTTACAAGGGAAGATTAGCCAGCTCGAGGCTCAACGGTCGAAGTTGACTGAAGGTGCGCGAGTGGGCGCGTCGTGAACCAGGGATGAAGAACATAAGGGCGGAACAATGGTTGTTTGGTACGCACGCCTCCGGCGTGCTGGCAGGCCGGGAGGCCTGCGTACCAATGAAAGGAGAACTGATCATGAAGGGCAACCTGATGTCCCCCGTGAAGGATTTCATGTCTCTCGATCCGTTCCGTCTTTTCCCGAATCGCATGGAGGGCCTGATGGAGGAACCGCTGTTTCGAGGTACGGAAGAGTGGCCGCTCAAGGCGTGGATCCCGCCATGCGACATCTTCGAGACCGATAAGGAACTGGTAATGAAGTTTGAATTACCAGAGGTCAAGAAGGAAGACGTGGAAGTAAAGCTGGAGCAGAACGTGCTCACCTTGCGCGGCGAGCGTAAGTTCGAGGAGAAAACGGACCGCGAGAATTATCATCGCGTCGAGCGGCATTATGGTGAATTCATGCGCAGTTTCAAGGTCCCCCTGTACGTCGACGCTGCCAAAATCAACGCCGAATTCAAAGACGGCGTGCTCACCGTAACGCTGCCGAAAAACGAGGAAGCCAGACCCAAACAGATCAACGTGAAGGTCACCTGACACATCCACCAGGCGTTGTCAGAGCTTCCTTGTGTGCGCCGCAGGCGGTTCAGTGGGAGGGGCTGCCTGCGGCGAAGTTGTAAGTGGAAGTAATTCCCTCTCCCTTTGGGAGAGGGTTAGGGTGAGGGCTTAGAGAATTAAGAAGAAAGAGGCCTCCTTCCTTTCTTTCCGATTACCGAGCCCAGCTCCATTTGAAGATGAAATATTGATTGGGTGAGCGGCTAAGCCCTCACCCCGACCCTCTCCCAGGGGGAGAGGGAGATCGAGCCAAGGAGCTTTATTAGAAAATGCCTAACAGATCAGTCACCATCGATGGCAACGAAGCCGCCGCTCACGTTGCTTTCAAAACCAACGAAGTCATAGCTATTTATCCGATCACGCCTTCATCGCCGATGGGTGAATCTGCCGACGAATGGGCAGCCAAACATCAGACAAATATTTGGGGCATGACTCCCATCGTTCGCGAGCTGCAATCCGAAGGCGGCGCCGCGGGCACCGTTCACGGCAGTCTGCAAACCGGCGCGCTGACTACCACCTTCACCGCGAGCCAGGGTTTGCTCCTGATGATCCCGAACATGTTCAAGATCGCCGGCGAGCAAACCAGCACCGTGTTTCATATCGCCGCCCGGTCAGTGGCGACGCACGCGCTTTCCATCTTTGGCGATCACAGCGACGTGATGGCCACTCGCTCGACCGGGTGGGGGATGCTGTTCGCGAATTCTATTCAGGAAGTCATGGACTTTGCTTTGATCGCGCAGGCTGCAACTTTGGAGAGTCGCGTTCCCTTTCTGCACGTGTTCGACGGTTTTCGCACTTCGCATGAAGTGATGAAGATCGAGGAACTCTCAGACGAACAGATTCGCGCGATGATCGACGAGCAACTGGTGCAGGCCCATCGCTCGCGCGCACTGACCCCCGATCACCCGGTAATGCGCGGCACCGCGCAGAATCCCGATGTGTTCTTCCAATCGCGCGAGCGGGCAAATTCGTTCTATGTCGCCACGCCCGACATCGTCGAACACGTCATGAAGAAGTTCGCTGACGCCGTCGGGCGGCAGTATCAATTGTTCGATTATGCCGGCGCACCTGATGCCGAGCGCGTCATTGTGATGATGGGATCAGGCTGCGAGACAGCCGAGGAGACCGTTGACGCTTTGACGGCCACCGGCGAAAAGATCGGATTATTGAAGGTACGGCTTTATCGCCCGTTCTCAGTAGATCATTTCATCGCGTCTCTGCCGGCGACCGTCAAGACGATCGCGGTATTGGATCGCACCAAAGAACCGGGCGGCGCGGGCGAACCACTCTATCAGGATGTCATCACCGCGATTGCCGAAGGCCTGACGAGAGGCATTACGCCCTTCACCAGCTTTCCGCGCATCATCGGCGGCCGCTATGGCCTGGGCTCAAAGGAGTTCACGCCGGCGATGGTCAAGAGCGTTTTCGACGAGATGTCGAAAGACGGACCCGAAGAACCATTTCAGCGTCGGCATCATGGACGACGTAACGTTTAATAGTCTTCCATTCGATCCGAATTTCACGACCGAATCAGCCGGCCAGGTGCGCGCATTGTTCTGGGGCCTCGGCGCGGATGGCACGGTCAGCGCGAACAAGAATTCGATCAAGATCATCGGCGAAGAGACACCGAATTATGCGCAGGGTTATTTCGTCTACGACTCAAAGAAGTCAGGCGCCATGACGGTGTCGCACCTGCGCTTTGGCGCTGAGCCGATCAAGAGCACCTACCTGATTCAGCGCGCCAATTTCATCGCGGTGCACCAGTTCAATTTTCTCGAGCGCTATCAGGTTCTCGACGCGGCTGAAGCAGGCGCGACCCTGCTTTTGAACAGCCCGTACGAACCCGAAGAAGTCTGGGACAAGCTGCCCCGCTCAGTGCAGGAAGCGATCATCGCGAAACAGATTAAGGTCTATTCGATCAATGCGTATGAGGTCGCGAAAGAAAATCAGCTCGGCAATCGCACCAACACCATCATGCAGACCTGCTTCTTTGCGATCAGCGGCGTGCTGCCGCGCGATGAAGCGATTACCAAAATTAAAGAGTCGATCAAGAAGACCTACGGCAAACGCGGCGAGCCGGTCGTACGGCAAAACTTCGCCGCGGTCGATGCGGCGCTTGAGCATTTGCATGAAGTTTCAATTCCGGCGCAAGCAACCAGCACGTTCGATTTGCCACCCGCGGTTTCTGCTCTGGCTCCCGAATTTGTTCAGCACGTCACGGCGGAAATTATTGCCGGCCGCGGCGACAATCTTCCGGTCAGCGCGTTTCCCGTTGACGGCACCTATCCGGTCGGCACGGCGCAATGGGAGAAACGCAACATCGCGCACGAGGTTCCCGTTTGGGAACCGGACCTCTGCATCGAGTGCGGCAAGTGCATGCTCGTATGTCCGCACGCGACCATTCGCGCGAAAGTTTGCACCCAGGCAGATCTTGCGAACGCGCCCGCTGGTTTCAAAACGATGCCGGCAAAATGGCGCGAGCTTCCCGACCACTCCTACACGATCCAGGTTGCGGTGGAAGATTGCACCGGGTGTCAGCTCTGCGTCGAAGTCTGTCCTGCGAAAGACAAGAGCAACGTCTCGCGCAAAGCGCTGAACATGGCGCCGCAGCTACCGCTGCGCGACAGCGAACGAGTGAATTGGGATTACTTCCTCAGCCTGCCGGAAATTCCACGTAACGGTAATCTTACTTTCCGAAACATCAAGAACATCCAGCTTGTTGCAGCCGCTGTTTGAATTCTCAGGTGCGTGCTCGGGCTGTGGCGAGACTCCGTATATCAAGCTGATGACCCAGCTTTTTGGCGATCGCGCGATTATCGCGAACGCGACGGGCTGCTCGAGTATTTACGGCGGCAACCTGCCGACGACGCCCTACACGATCAACCGCGGAAGGCCGCGGGCCGGCCTGGAGCAACTCATTGTTTGAGGACAATGCCGAGTTTGGACTGGGCATGCGTCTCTCGTTCGATCATCAGCAAGCTTATGCGAAGCAGTTGGTCGAAAAATATCGCGAACTGATGGGCGATGAACTTGCTGACGGGTTACTGAACAGCGATCAGCAAACGCAGGAAGGAATTAGTAAAGTTCGCGAATTGATCGTCGAATTGAAATCGAAGCTTAACGGTGCCCTTGCCTCTGGCGAGCAGCCAGCCGGAGGCTTGCGTACCGCACGCGATCTGCTCAGCGTCGCTGACGCGCTCGTGAAAAAGAGCGTGTGGATCGTTGGCGGCGACGGCTGGGCTTATGACATCGGGTACGGCGGATTGGACCACGTATTGGCCAGTGGCGCGGACGTAAACATCCTCGTGCTCGACACGGAAGTTTATTCAAACACCGGCGGCCAGGCTTCAAAAGCTACCCCGCTCGGCGCCGTCGCGAAATTTGCCGCCGGCGGCAAACCGACGATCAAAAAAGATCTCGGCATGGGGGCGATGCGTTACGGCAACGTCTATATCGCGCAGATCGCGATGGGCGCCAACGACACGCAGACAGTCAAAGCCTTCCTGGAAGCGGAAGCGCATCCCGGCCCGTCCCTGATCATCGCGTACAGCCAGTGCATTGCGCATGGTATCGACATGGCCAAAGGCATGACGCAGCAGAAGCTCGCGGTCGAGTGCGGTCATTGGCCGCTTTATCGCTTTGACCCAAAACTTGCGGACGAAGGCAAGAATCCATTTCAGCTTGATTCGCGCGATCCGAAGATTCCGCTTCAGGATTACATCTATACCGAAGGCCGTTATCGCATGTTGCAGCGCAGTGATCCAGAAGCCGCGAAAATTCTATTGGAACATGCGCAGCAATCAGTGAATTATCGCTGGAAGCAATACAAGCAATTGGCCGCGGCACCTTCGAACGTTTAGCGGCGGGCTACCGCCCGCCGAGAGTCGGGCAGTAGCCCTCCGTTAACCAAATGGATTATCAATCATGAGTCTATCAACTAATTATCTCGGCTTGCCTTTGAAGAACCCCCTGGTCGCTTCTTCTTCCCCGCTGTCGCACACAGTTGAGAGCATTCAGCGTCTGGAAGACGCCGGCGCCTCGGCGGTCGTCATGTACTCGCTCTTCGAAGAGCAGATTACTTTCGACAGCCTGTACATCGACCATTATCTGCGCAATCACACCAACAGCTTTGCGGAATCGCTCAGCTACTTTCCTGAGATGGACACATACAATGTCTGGCCCGATGAGTATCTGAACCTGATTCGCCGCGCCAAGGAATCGATTGATATTCCGATCATTGGCAGCCTGAACGGCGTGTCGATTGGCGGCTGGACCAACTATGCCGGCTTAATCGAAGACGCCGGCGCCGACGCGCTGGAATTGAACATTTACTACGTGCCGACGAGTCTGGAGATCACGGGTCGTGAAGTTGAGGATATCTACATCGACATGCTGCGCCAGGTGAAGCGGGCAGTCACCATTCCGGTCGCTATCAAGCTCAGCCCGTTTTTCAGTTCCGTGGCGAACATGTCAAAGCGCCTGGTTGATCATGGCGCCAACGGCCTGGTGCTCTTCAACCGTTTCTATCAACCGGATCTCGACCTGGAAAAGTTGGAAGTCGCGCCGCGGCTGGTGCTCAGCGATTCCGACGAGCTGCGTCTGCCGCTGCGTTGGGTAGCGATTCTTTACGGCCGGTTGATGGCAGATTTTGCGATCACTACCGGCATTCACACTCGCGACGATGTGCTGAAGGGTCTGATGGCCGGAGCGAAAGTCACGATGATGGCGTCAGAGCTGTTGCAGAATGGCCTGCGACGAATCAAAGAGATGCTGCGCGAGATTGAAGAATGGATGGATGAGCACGAGTATGTTTCCGTCGCGCAGATGATTGGCAGCATGAGCCAGCAACATTGCGCCGAGCCGGCCGCATTTGAGCGCGCAAATTACATGAAGACGCTCGATTCGTTTCAGCCGATCAATTGAAGACCACACTGGGAGCGCGGGCGCCCGCGCCCGCACTCTATCGCACAAGAGCGTTTCTTAGACACGGTATTCGGTAATAACGAAGCGGGCGAGGGCGCCCGCGCTCCCAGCGCGTGCGCAAAATCTCAGGTCCCGGTCAATTGCTGGGCAATTTCCCGCACCGATCTGATCGTACGTCACCACCAGCAGCAAATTTCCCCACCATTTCCCGGGACAGTGTCTGGCCTTTCGCTTGCTCTGTCCTTTAGCTTGCTCTCAGTTCACTGAAGCATTTCGACGATCTATTCGTTCAAATTATTCGAAGAGGTAAAGAACTCATGTTGCTTGATCCAATGAAAACGGTGCGCGAAGTAGCCGTGGCCTTGCCAAACGCCACTCGCGTCTTCGAAAAAACCAAAATCGATTACTGCTGTGGCGGCGAACAGTTGCTGGGCGAGGCGTGTGCGAAAGCCGGGGTTGACCTACAGCTGCTGGCGCAGATGCTCGGCACAAACGCCGAATCCGCGTCTATTGCGGAGATCAATTTTCAAAAGCTCACGCTGGCTGAATTGATCACGCACATCCTCGACAAGCACCACGCTTACACGAAAGAAGAGATGGAACGGCTGGAAGCGCTGAGCGCCAAAGTCGTAGGCGTGCACGGCGCGAATCATCCTGAGTTACTCGCGTTCCGCGATTTGCTCAATCAATTGTTCGCAGATCTCCGCCCGCATATGTTCAAAGAAGAGCAGATTCTCTTTCCTTACATGCTGCAATTGGAACAGGCCCTTCTGCAAAATCGGCCCGCGCCTTTTGCGCCTTTCGGCACCGTCACCAACCCCATTCATATGATGACGATGGAGCATGACACGGCGGGTGAACTGCTGCGCGAGCTGCGCAAGTTGAGCACCGACTACAAGGTTCCCGCCGACGCCTGCATCAGTTACCAGACTCTGTATCAGGCGGTCGAAGGCTTTGAGCAGGATCTGCACCAGCACATTCACCTGGAGAACAACATTCTGTTTCCGAAAGCGATCGCGCTGGAAGCAGGTGATGGCGTGCGGCATCCGGAGTTCAGGGCGTAATTACAGCACTGAGACGCCATGACCGCGCATCAACTCGCACAAGCACGCGACGGCGTGCGAATTAAGTCAATTGCCCTGCCCGCCGAGCATGGCGGGTGGGGCCTTTTGTTCGAGCCCATCGTGCTCGGGCTGCTGCTCGCGCCATCGATTGCCGGTCTGTATCTGGGTTTGAGCGCCCTCGGATTCTTTCTGGCGCGACATCCCTTGACGCTCGTGATTCTCAATCGCCGGCGAAAGTCGCCGCGAACTGCTCTAGCCCAAAGTTTCGCAGCGGTTTATTTGATTGGCGGGGCGACGTCGCTGATCGCGGCGATCAGTTTTACTGAAATTTCTTTCGCGTTGCCTTTGCTGATCGCGGCGCCGCTCGGAATGGTGCAACTCGCGCATGATTGGACAGGTCGCAGGCGACTGCTTTGGTCCGAACTCGCCGGCGCCATTGCTATCCTGTCAATCGCGCCGGCGATAGCGCTTTCCGGCGGCTGGTCGTCATCCGCAGCATTTGCGCTGTGGGCGATCATGATTGCCCGTGCGGTCCCGGCGATTCTCTATGTGCGCGCCGTGCTCGCGCGGCTGCACAGGCGGCCGGCATCGCCTCTGCCAATGGTGTTTGCGCACGGACTGGCAATCGCCGCCGTGGCCGTACTGATGCGCGCACAGCTGGCTCCGCGAATCGCAGTAGCGTTGATGATCATCCTGCTGGCTCGGGCCGTGATCGGCTTTGCGAGATTGCCACGCCTGACGGCAAGGCAAATTGGGTTTAGCGAAATCGCGTTCGGGGCCGTAACTGTTTTCGGAGTGGTTCTCGGCCAGGCCTTTGGAATCTAGGGAACACCGTCAGCAGATCTAACATCCGCAGGAGAAAACACCATGGACAGCTTTAACGAGTTACTTGAATTGCACGGGCGCCTCGACGAGCTTTTCCTTAATCATCAGCGTGCCTTGATGCGGCTGGATTTAGATCACGCGCACGAATTACTTAACGAATACGAAGTCGAATTGCTGGCTCATATTCGTGATGAAGAGGCGCTCATGCTTCCGCTTTACCGCGAGCGCGTGACGGCGCCCCTCGGAGGCGCTGCCGAAATTTTCATTGGCGAGCACGAAAAGCTGCGGCAATTCCTGGTTCTTTTCCGGGAAGAACTAGCGAAGATTCGCAGCATGGAAGACGTCGAGCGCGGCGCCTTGTTTCTGATAGATTCGCAGCATCTCTTCAAGCGCCTGCTGGTTCATCACGACACCCGCGAAACGAAGATTCTTTATCCGCTGTTGGATGAGGTAACAACCGCCGAGGAACGAGAAAGCTTGTTTGCGAAGTTGGAACTATTGCCGGCAAATACGGTGGCCTGATGGTCTCGTTCCAACACTGCTGCGCCCTTAGCGCTAATTTTTCTCAGCAGATGTGCCGTGTGTCACGTCACGCAGGTGGCGCGGGTGGTACGTTTTTGGCGGAATGAAAACCCTTTCGCTGAAGTGAGAAATCATCATGGCAATCAAAATTATTGAAGACTGTATCAACTGCGACGCCTGTCTGCCGGAGTGTCCTAACGGCGCCATTTACGTAGGCGGCGCCGAATGGTCCTTTTCCGATGGAACGGATCTGAAGGGCATGGTCGAGGTGCAAAGCATCTCAGTCGATGCCGACACGCCGAATCCCGCGAAGGCCGACGATATCTACTATATCGTTGGCGACAAGTGCACAGAGTGTGTCGGCTTTTTTGACGAGCCGCGCTGTGTCAGCGTCTGTCCGGTGGAATGCTGCGTTCCGGATCCTGACTTTGTCGAAACGCCTGAGGCTTTGCTCGCGAAAGCCCAGACAATGCACGCCAGCTTGTAAATCGCCGTTTTGGGTGATTGGAGCGCGAGCGTCTCGCTTGCAGTTTCCGCCGCAGTCGTGGCGGTGCAAGGCGAGTAGGCTCGCGCTCTATTCTTCTTCCCTCCCCGTTGCGCAAACGTGCTCAGCCTGAAGCGCGAATTCGCGCAGACCCGTAGTGACTGACTTTGCGGTTTTTCTTTGCGTCTTCGCGACTTTGCGTGAGGCTGAAACAGTGGGTTGAGAATTCTCGCAAAGTCGCAGAGACGCAAAGTTGCGCAAAGTTAAATCAGAACACTACTAAATTGGCACAGTCATTGCTCCATTAAGGTTGCTAATGCGAACGAATGCCAGCCGCGAAAACTGCGGCTTGCGTTATGCGGGAAAGGGTTCGATTATGAAGATATTGATCGGAGTCGACGGCTCTGCCTACAGCGACGCCGCACTGGACGAGGTCGCCCAGCGGACCTGGCCGCCAGGGTCGGAAGCATTGATAGTGACGGTCTATGAGTTGCCGCTCGCGGCGACACCGGAAGTTTGGGCGCTGCCGCCGAATTACTATGAAGAGTGCGATCGGGCGATGCGCATGCACGCCGAGGGCGTCAAGGATGCCGCTGTGGCCAAAGTGAAAGCAGCGATTGGCCCCGGCGTCGCAGTGAAAGGCAAGACGATTCCCGGTTCACCGAAACGCGCGCTTATCGAAGAGGCCGAAGCCTACCAGCCGGATCTGATCGTTGTCGGTTCGCATGGATATCCGGCTTGGGAGCGCTTGCTGCTCGGCTCAGTTTCGCAGGCCGTTGTTTCGCACGCTAAGTGTTCGGTTGAGGTTGTGCGCCATCCGAATCTGAACTGATTAGTCCTGAGGCTATGGCAAAGGTTCTTATCCTTGGCGGTGGATTCGGGGGCGTCATCGCCGCTGAATCTCTGAGCAAACAGCTCGGTGAAGAGCACGAGATCACGCTCGTGTCCCGTGGCCGCCGCTTTCTTTTTTATCCCGCCCTGGTCCGCCTGGCTTTCGGCCAGTGTGAGCCCGATGACGTTTCGTTTGATCTCCGCAAATCGATGCTGAGCCGTTCGGTCAACTTTATTGAGGCCGAAGTTGCCCGCGTTGATCCTGAGCAGCAACAGGTAATTCTCGCGCACGGCGAAGTTGCCGGGCGAATCTCGTATGACTACTTGATTTTCGCGCTGGGCCGGCGCCTGGCGACGGAACGTGTTTCCGGTTTCTTCGAGCATGCTCATCACCTGCTGGACCTCGGCGGCGCGCTCAAATTTGGCGAGGCCGTTCGCGAGTTCAAGGACGGACGCATAATCATCGGGCAATGCCCGGACGCGCGTTTGCCGGTGCCGGTCTATGAAGCAGCTTTCGCCCTCTCAAAGCTATTCGCCGAAAACGGTGGGAGGGCGAACTCGAAAATCACGATTGTGAGCCCGGGCGACCTCGAATCCGAATGGCAGGACGCCGAGATTGCCAGAATGCTTTCGCAGGAGATGAGTAAGCGTAACATTGAGTACGTCCCAAATTTTCCCGTGCGTGCGATCGGTTCCCGTTCGATCACGAGCGCAGATAATCGAGAGCTCGATTACCGCCTGCTGATGCTTTTGCCGCCATTTACCGGCTCGAGCGCCACCGCACATCTTGGGATTACGGACGAGGACGGCTATCTGAATGTCGATTGGACGATGAAGGTCCTCGGCGCCGAACGGATGTACGGGGTGGGCGACTGTGTGAGCTTTGCGGGCCCGAAGATGGGGCATATGGCTGTAAGTCAGGCCGAGGTCGCGGCCGCAAATCTGGCCGCGGAAATCTCAGGCCACGCGCCCGTATCGCACTACCAGCATGATCTGATAATGGTGATCGAAGGCGACAACGACGGAATCTATTTTCACAAAGACCTCTGGACCGACGAGTCCGCCAGGATTCGCCACGGGCGCTTCTGGAACTGGGCCAAACGCATTCACGAAAAATACTGGCAAGCGATCCACACGTAAAGAGTTTTCGTTATCCCCTAGCTTCAGACCTGCTCGATTCGCCTCTCCAAATTTATAGCGGCGTAAGAGTGAGTGGGTCGGAAGACTTCTCCCATTCGTCCCGGAGGGACCTAATGTATATAGCAACCAGATGACTTGCCTTCTGTTTCGCTCCTCTGGAGCTAAGAAGATCGGGGTACTGCGCGATCAATAAACATTCGGCCGCGCTGCGGCCGGTTCGGGCGATTCACTTCACAACGCCATAAGGATCATCCCGCCTCTCCACCTATCGAATGTGGATTTCCACAACGACTCCACGCACAGTAATACCGGCTGCTCGCCAGTGGCGATGAAACAGCGCGCGTCAACGCCGCTTTCTCCCTGATGTTAATCCGTTCGTCCGCCACTGCCGATGAAATGGCGCGGACCGAAAATGATCTGGCCGACGAGCCGCAAGCGGCGCTCGCTTACGCGTATCACAACATCTGCAACTATTCGATCGATTGATGCAACCCTGACAGGGTTGCGAAGGGCGCGTGGCGCATTACCCCAGGGTTGCCGAAGCGTCAACCCTGGGCTTTGAGTCAACAACCGCTTCGCGGTTGGTAATTGACTGATGAAACTCAAACGTGAACGCTCCCAAATATTCGGTAGATATTCAGCGTCCTACAACTAGCGCTGTGAACCGTGGTAAAAATATGTCTTAAATCACCGGTACACAGAGGGAACAGTTGCTTAATTTCGCGATTCAAACTGCACGCGACGCTGGACGAGTGTTGGCCGAACGATTTGGCCGCTCGCTCGAGATAACCAACAAAAGCGAATTGGATCTGGTTACGGAATCTGATCTGGCTTCGGAACGTTTAATCATTGACCGGATAAAGTCCCATTATCCTCGTCATGCCATCCTGGCGGAAGAATCCGGCGCGAGCGAACCCGTCGATCGCGAGCGGGAAAGCGAGTGGCGCTGGATTATCGATCCGCTTGACGGCACCACGAATTATGCGCACGGCTATCCATGCTTCTGTGTGTCGATCGGATTAGAGAACAAAGGCCGAATGGAACTCGGCGTAGTTTACGACCCGATGCGCGACGAGGTGTTCACGGCTGAACGTGGACAAGGCGCGGCCTTGAACGGTCGCCGCATTCGCGTTTCGACCACACCGAATCTGGCGAGTGCTCTGCTCTGCACCGGCTTTCCTTATGATGTGCGCGAACGCAGCGAATTCGCTCGTCACTTCGCCAACTTCATTATGGCCGCGCAAGGGGTCCGGCGTGACGGCGCGGCAGCTCTGGATCTGGCCTACGTGGCGGCGGGACGGTTTGATGGGTTTTGGGAAGAAGGATTAAAGCCCTGGGACGTGGCGGCGGGTAAGTTGCTCGTCGAAGAAGCCGGCGGCCGCGTATCGAACTATGCGGGGCAGCCTCTGAACATCTTTTCGCCGCCCATCCTCGCCAGCAACGGATCAGTCCATGAAGAGATGATGCAGGTGCTGAACAGCTGAGGAGGATTAGTGCAATGATATGCCTTGGCTCATCCAGTCCAATGGCTTTGCCACTCTGATGCGCGGCAAGTCTTCTATGAAGCCGGGTCGTGTCAAGAGATTCGTTCGGGTCGATTGGTTCACCCTTCTATTCGAGTTTCCACGGACAGCCGGAGCTATTCATTGGCGTGGTCTCATTCAACGGTGCGACGATGCTCATTCTTCGACACGAGTTTTTTCACTCAGACTTGCCGCGAGCTAATCGTCATTTCAATCGGTTTCCGAACCTTCTCTTTACCCACTTGAGCCTAACTTCAGATCAAAAACAGCGCACGCAATCGTTTCCCCCTGGTCCTCACTTCCGCGATTACTTTATGCTTTTGCCGGCAGTGAGTCGTCCCGGGTGGAGGTCCACTGCCAACTGGTGCCGTCGCGCAACATCGCCCAACAACGCACCAACAATCTGCGACCCACGGCCACGATGGCGATCTTTTTGCGCGACTTCTTCCCGCCGTGGATGCGTTGATAGGTTTCACGCACCCAGCCGTTGTGCCGCAGACCAGTCCAAGCTACTTCCACCAACAATGACCGCACCAGGCGACTACCTTGCCTGGTGATGCGCCCACGTCGTTGCGTTTCTCCCGAGTCCAGTTCCTTCGGCACCATCCCAATGTAGGCGCTTACTTCACGCGCTTTACGGAACCGCTCCGGCCGATCCAACAAGGCCACGATCGCCTCTGATAGCCGCGGCCCGACTCCCGGGATTGTGCGCAACAACCGCACGCGGGGATCCGCCGCTCCGATGGCATCCAAGCGCTCCTCGATGACCGCGATTTCTTGTTGCACCGCCTGCAACTGCCGCAGTTCGATATCCAGCTCACCCCGCCATAGCTCATTCAGTCCTAACTCGCTCAGCGGTCGGGCCATGCTTTCGAGCCGAGCCATTCCCAGTTGCGTCCAGCACTTCTGACCGGACGGCAGAATCTCTCCTTCACGCAGCAATAGATCCCGAATATGATTCTTCATCTTCGTCCGGCGCTGGACCAATTTTTGTCGAAACGCAATCAACCCTCGCCATTGTCGCACCTCGATGCGCGGTACGTGCACTTCCCGCAACTGGTTCACCGCGGAAAGCTGCGCTGCTTTCAAAGCATCCCGCCGATCATTCTTTTTCCTGACCTTGCGCCACCGCCAAGCATCATCGTTGGTATTCGCTACCTGCACCTCGATCCCCATCTCCCGCAACAAATCACAAACCCATCCCGCCGTGCTGCAAACCTCGATCACCACCCGATCTGGTTTCACTTCCTTCACCATCTGCGCTAACCCGCTCCGCGTACTGAACGCCGTCTTGAACCGGTGCTCCCCACTCTCTCTTTCGTAGTCGCATCCCACCGTCTTGTTTTTCCCTAAATCCAATGACAATATCTTCATCGCCGGGTACTCCTTTCAAAGTCTTGGTTTTGAGTCAACCCCGACTCGTCGAGGCCAAACTCGTTTCGGTTGGATATTATCCAACTCTCAAACCGACTTCGGGAGACCCGGCTTCATAGTTTCTTCGACTTGCCGGCGGCGAACCCTCTTTCTCGACACGGTCTCCGACGTGGTCGCAGACCATGATCTATATGGGCAGCTAACGGCAAGTCGCAGACTCGCCGCGAATCAGAGTGGCAAAGCCATTGCGCAAGGTTAGGTTCGTCTCGAGTTAAAGGTCCTAACAAACTACTTCGTGAGTCAAGTATGTTATCGCCTGATTAGCTATTCTTCTTATCTGCGGTAATCCGTGTTTATCTGTGGCCTGCTTCACGCGCGGCTTCATAGTTCTGACTTAACGATCTCTGCCAATCGCTCAGTTTCCCGTCGCGCGCACTCGCGCGTCCCTTCACTCTGCAATTGTTCAATCGTCATGAGCGGGTGATAGATAACTTCCACGCGGCGCTCAAAGCGTGGGAAGCGGCGTGCGTTTGGCCACACGCGCTCGCCGCCGCGAATCGTTACGGGCAGAATGGGAGCACCGGTTTCCAGAGCCATACGTACTGCGCCGGCTTTGAACTTTTTCATTGAGCCGTCCGGATTGCCGCGGCCGCCCTCAGGAAAAATCACTACCGCGCCACCCTCGCGAATCCACTGTAGCGAACGGCGGATGGGCGCCGGATCCACGCCTTCGAGTTGCAGCGGCCAGGCCCCCAGCATGCGCAGGCCGGTTCCCACGATCGGCCAATTAAACGCCGCGTCCCATGCCAGGAACCGCGCTGGGCGATCAACCCGGCAAGCGACCCAAAACGGATCGAGGTAAGTCTGATGATTGGCGGCGATAATGACACCCCCAGTGAGCGGGATGTTTTCCAGGTGGCGCCAGTGCACTCCCCAAAGCAAGCGGGACAGCACGGCCACCACGTGCCGGCATAGATCTAGGACGGGCTGCGGCAGCGAGCGAGGATAGGAACGCCCGCCGTTGCGGGCAGGCGTTTGTTCAGCGTCACGGTTAAGACTCAACTGAGTTACTTCACGCGCGTAAGCGGGACCTTCCTGCGAACCTTCGCCTATTCAGTTAACTTGCGAATCATTAGTTGGTGAAATCCAGGAGTCGGGTAATTCCAGTTGATTCAACTGATCGTCATTCCAGCATTCGCATCGCGAGCATTCGAAGCCACGGTACTCAATCGCTTCTGCTTTCGTCAATCCGATGCGATTGCTCGCGCCGCAATTGCCGCCGGCACAGCGCCGCTCGATCTCGATCAGGAGCGGCGTGCGCGGAAAAAAGAATTTGGTCTTGGCCGGGCTCATGGACACAACCTCAAAAATCTTGTTCAGAGCGGCCACTCGCCGCCGGTAAATTGTAAGTGCAGCCGGGGGATGCCGTCCGGGCCCACGCGTCGTTCGCGAATCACGGCCACCACCCCAACGTTGGAATGGGGACTACTCATTCTGACAAAACGCCCCGGCTCCAGCGCGAGGGTCGTGAAAACTGCCGCACCGTTGCGGCTGATATTTTCGGTGACCGTGTTCTCAGCCTCCGCGAAAGCACCTTTATCGGTGTAGGCTTCGATCTTCACTTCGAGCGGAATGTAATGACGCGTCTCTTTGCGCTTATCCGAAACGTCAACTTCGCTGAGCACCGCGCCGGATTCTTCCTGGACCATCCAGAGACCGGCCGCCCCGCCGGTCTTCAAGATATCGTACCGACGTGCCGGATTGCTTTCAAAAGATTGCGGAGGCCGTTTGCCAACAAAAGCAACTCCAATTTCGATCAGCGCGCCTTTCTCCCTTTTCGGATCCAACAGCTTCAAGTTCCGGACTAAGGACCACACGCGGTATTGATCCTCAATGTGATCAAAACAACGGAGTTGACGCGGCATGGCCATCGTCAAGAGTAACAAGCGTCCCACTTCGGTTGGCCGGGTGAGCCTGACCCGCGCGCCGAAAGGAGTTACGTCGACCAGGCGCGACATCTCGTGCCACTCAACCGCTAGGGTTTCGCGGCAGGAAATTCGCACCGGCAGCGACAGCGCCAGCCGTTCGCGCAGCCGCCGAGATTTCCCCTTTTCATATGTCACGTTTGGTCGTTAAAACTCCGGGCTTCGATTCGTCCGGTTCAAAGGCGGCGCAAACTGGCTGCACATCTCTCGAACGCCCGAATTTATTAGGTTTTCGCGTGGTTTACGCTTTGCGCAGCCGCCAAATTCGGGTAAAATAATAACGAAATTGGACCGCATGAATTACGGCTGCCCAGAAGTCAAAACAATCATTCAAAGCAATCGAATTGTCGTGCCAAAAGATCGGTAGACACACTACCGGACAGCTTCATCTATGCGAACGCGCGGGAGTAGCGCGGATTGTAACGGAAAGGTTTGATTAATGGAAACATTAGAGCGACAACACATAAGTATTGAAGACGAGATGCGGCGCTCCTATCTGGACTATGCCATGTCCGTCATCATCGGCCGCGCGTTGCCTGACGTGCGCGACGGCCTGAAGCCGGTGCACCGCCGGGTGCTCTGGGCGATGAACGAGCTCGGTAATAATTATAACAAGGCATACAAAAAGAGCGCTCGCGTCGTTGGCGACGTCATCGGTAAGTATCATCCGCACGGCGACACTGCCGTTTACGACACGATCGTGCGCATGGCCCAGGACTTTTCGATGCGCTATCCGCTAATCGATGGCCAGGGAAACTTCGGGTCTGTTGATGGCGATGCACCGGCGGCGATGCGTTACACCGAAGTGCGCATGGCCAAGGTGGCGAACGAAGTACTGGCCGACATCGAAAAAGAGACGGTCAACTTCCAACCTAACTATGACGAGTCATTGAGTGAACCGACGGTTCTGCCGACGCGCATTCCTAATCTGTTGCTGAACGGTTCTGAAGGAATCGCGGTGGGCATGGCGACGAAGATTCCACCCCACAATCTCAACGAAGTCGTCGAGGCCACGATCGCCGTCCTGCGCAATCCGGAGATCGATATCGAAGACCTGCTCAAAATCGTCAAGGGTCCGGACTTTCCCACACGCGGTTTTATCTGCGGGCGGGAAGAAATCAAAGAGTCCTATCGCACCGGCCGCGGCATTCTCCAGATGCGCGCCCGGGCCTCGATCGATCGCGTCGGCCGCGGCTCGCATGAGCGTGACGCAGTAATCATCACGGAACTTCCATTCCAGGTTAACAAGGCCAAGCTGATTGAGCGCATCGCTGAGCTGGCAAATGAAAAGAAATTGGAAGGCATCTCTGAAGTCCGCGACGAATCTGATCGTCACGGCATGCGCATCGTAGTCGAGCTGAAACGCGACGCCGTACCGCAGGTCGTGCTGAACAAACTGTTCAAGCTCACGCCGATGCAATCCTCGTTCGGGGTGATCTATCTCGCCATCGTTAACGGCCAGCCACGCGTCCTGAAATTGAAAGAGATACTGGAACACTTCATTGACTTTCGTCGCGAAGTGGTTCGCCGGCGTACTGAGTACGACTTGCGGAAAGCCAGGGCGCGCGCTCATATCCTTGAAGGACTAACGAAAGCCATCGATGCGCTCGATTTCATCGTCACCCTGATCCGCAACTCGCGCTCAGTTGACGAAGCGCGTACCTGGCTAACGGGTGATCTGAAAACGACCAGCGAAGTGAAAGCGTGGAAAGGAATTCCCTCCAGCGAGCCGCTCAACAAGTATCTGCCCAAACTGAAGAAAGCGATGGAACGCTTGTCGTTTTCGGAGATCCAGGCGCAGGCGATTCTCGATCTGCAGCTGCGACGACTGTCGGCGCTCGAGCGTCAGAAGATCATCGACGAGTACGAATCGATCATCAAGCTCATCGCCGAACTCGAAGAGATTCTCGGCAACGAAAAGTCTTTGCGCCGCGTGATCATTGACGAGCTCGAAGACGTCAAGAAGGAGTTTGGCGACGCGCGCCGCACGGAAATCACTGAAGTCGGGACGGACTATTCAATCGAAGATCTGATCGCCGATGAAGAAGTCGCCATCACCATCACCAGGAACGGGTACATCAAGCGCACGCCGGTGACGACTTATTCACGCCAGGGCCGCGGCGGCAAAGGTCGCTTTGGCGCGATGGCCAAGAACGACGATTTCGTCGAGCATCTCTTCATCGCTTCAACCCACGCCTATCTGATGGTCTTCACCGATGACGGCCTGGTTTACAAAATGAAGGTGCACGAAGTACCCGATGCGGCGGCGGCATCGCGCGGCAAAGCGATCGTCAATCTGATCCAGATTCCGTCGGATCGAAAACTGGCCGGCGTGGTTCCGGTGCGCGAATTCTCGGAAGGTCGTTTCGTCCTGATGGTCACGAAAAAAGGCGTAATCAAGAAAACCGCGTTGTCCGATTTTCAGAACATTCGCTCGAACGGCATCATCGCCATCAATATCGACGAAGGCGATGAACTGCTTGACGTGGTGCTGACCGACGGCACCAAGCGGATTTTTATCGCGACGCACAATGGGTTCGCGATTCGCTTCGACGAGAAGAATGCGCGGCCAATGGGACGCGCGACGCGCGGCACTCGCGGCATCGATCTTGCGCAAAGATGATTTCGTCGTTTCGCTCTGCGCCGTTTCGGCGGACGATTCGGAAAAGATGCTGTCAGTTTCCGAGCAGGGTTACGGCAAGCAAACGCCGATTTCGACTTATCGCCTGCAATCGCGCGGCGGCAAGGGCGTCATCAACATGAAGACGACTGACAAGACCGGCAAGGTCGTGGCTGTCTTTCCGGTGGATGCCGATTCCGAGATCATGATCATCACGCAACAGGCGAAGCTGATCCGCCTCGAAGCCGGCCACATTCGCAAGACCGGCCGCAGCGCTCAGGGCGTACGTCTGATTAAGACCGATGAAGGCGACATGGTGACGAGCGCATCGTTGGTTGAGGCGGCTGCGGAAGAGGAGACTGAAGATACAAGGATAAGAGAGCTTTAGTTCACGGTTGAGATCGCGGTCAATGGCTGAGTTCACGTACTTAGAAAAGCGGAGGCTTGAGAAGCTGCTCGGGATGGGCAGCGGATACGTTCTGAAGTTTAGCGATAAGACATTTCGGGAGTTTGTTCATGACACCACAGGGCGAAACATTGATGACAACAAATACAAAACATCTGGTACTTCCAAGGCGAATCGCTTAAGGAGTAGAAGCCGTGACAGGAATATTGCAAGCCAATGATCGAGTTCGGTTTACGAAGAGTTCGAAAGGCGAGCTGCTAGTAGGACTAAGATCTCGCGTCGATAAAAAGTAAGACCGCTTGGAATATCCAACACTGAAACTTATCGAGGCAAAAACGACAGTACATTCTCCCAATCTTCTGCCTGAGTACTTAGCCACACATGAAGCAGTCCTTCGATTGCTTCGCGATAAGAAACTTCCTGAGAAATGAGAATCACACCGGGGCTGGTTTGCTCCTGAACAAAGCGGGAGAAATTCCCCGGTATCGTACTGACATCATGCGAGATGAGTACTCGGCCGTGAAGCAGCAAGTGTCAGGACCTCTTGATCGTCAAGTCCCGCAAGTCCAGCCTCGTGTGCTGTGGCGAAGTCGATCGCCGGCTCACGCCGCTTCAGACCTTTGATAATTGGAACACGCAGATCGGCGTCGGCTTGAAAACGAATCTTCAAGAGACGGCCTCTTGCATATCTTCCAATTTGCGATAGAGGAGAGGATTAGATTCGCGAGCCTGCTTACGCAAGGCGTCGAACTTGGCGCGGTTATGCATCAGGTGCCGATCAACTTCATTCCGATGTGACAGGTAGAAAGTTATTGCCCCGTACACTTGCTCGAGCGAAAGCGTATCGAAGTTGTCAGCAATCGCTTCCGGGGAAAGCCCACTTAGATAATCGTAAACGATCGAATCCAGCGAGACGCGTGTGCCGGTGATTCGATATGAATCCCTATCGATGCTGACGTAAGTATTGTCCGAAGCCATGGGGTGATTCTAGACACTGTTGGGAACAATCATCAAGCATTAGACGGCGGGTTTCGCTGCGCCCTCGCCCTCCACCCACACTTCACCGTCTTCGAAAATTTCCTTCTTCCAAATCGGGACCGTGCGTTTGAGTTCGCGGATGGCCCACTCGCAGGCTTCAAATGCGGCCCGACGATGCGGCGCGCCGACACTGATTACCACACTGGTCTCGCCGATTTCCAAACGGCCGGTACGATGGACGATGCCGATATAGGCGATGTCAAACTTCTCATGCGCCTGTGCTCCCAACTTTCCCAATTCGCTCAGGGCCATCGGGGCGTAAGCTTCATAGACGAGATAGAGCGTCCTCCGTCCTTTGGTCCACTCGCGCGCATAGCCGTCCAGCGTCACCGTCGCGCCGCATTCGGGCAGCACGACTCGACGGGCGACCGCGCCAACATCGATCGGATCCGTGGTTAGTTCGAAAAAGTCTGAAGCTGCGGGCAGGATGTCCACGGTCCCCCCGCTTACGGGTGGAAAGATTGCGAGCTCATCGCCGTTTTGAATCGCGCGCGCCGGTTCGGGATATTCCTGGTTTACTGCCAATAAGAGCGATTTGCCGAACCGCCGCAGTTCGGGGAAGGCCGCCAATATTTCTTCGCGACCAGTCGCCGCCGTGGCCGGGGCCTTCAGTTCAAGGTCAATCTCTTCAGCGCCGGCGGCGTCTCGGGCGGCGCCAAAAAAAAGGATATGAACCTGGATGGTTGACCGCTCAGTAGCAGCTGACATTTGACGCCTTACCCGCTCGCGGCCGCGAACGGTTCTGTCCTACTCAATTTCAATCTTCTTGCCGCCGTGCCCGTTTCCTTTGGCGACTGTGTGCAGCCGCGCCCGCTCCTCATAATTTGCCACCACGCGCGCCAGTAAATCGCGCAACTTATTCAGTCTCTCTGAGGTGGAACGCAGTTCCAGCAACTGTTGTTTCGTGTCCGCTTCGATCTCCATCGCCGCAGCCACCAGGAATGAAAGCCTCTGCGGATCGGTGTCGCTAATGTCGGGGAGACTGCCGCGCTCGTCGTTCATCACCCGGATCGAATTAGCCACGCGCATGAACATGGTGGCGACGTCTCGCGAACTCATCGTCAGCGCTGACTCATTTTCCTCTTCGTCTTCGAAATAATTTGGCCTCACTACCAGGTAGGGCTCGCCGCGATCCACATACGATTCTGCCTCGTATCTAACCACGCCGACGGCCAGGACATTCGAACGCCCGTCGGGCAGAGCTTGTGTTTCCGTCACTTCAGCGACGCAGCCGATGTGCCCTGCAGGCGGCATGTCTCTTCCAGACGAACTGGGGTCAAAGTAGGAAAGCCCAAACAGACTGTTGCCCGCGCGGACGTCCGCGAGCATCTGGCGATAGCGCTCTTCGAAAATATGCAACGGCATGGGCATGCCGGGAAAAAGAACTACCGGCAGCGGAAAGATCGGCAGCTCGCGCACACCGCGAACTTTATCGAGGGCCTCGCTCATTCTTATATACCGAAGGTCAGATGGCTTGGCGCATTATGGCAGACGAAATACCAGAAGTCAGCCACACTGCATCTCGCGGAAAAGCATTGCCAATTGAGCTGTGTTAATCTGAACCGCGCGTGAGCTTCACCCCTATGCTTGCGGCGGAGGACCATGACAGAATTAGCAGAACGCCAGTGCGTACCGTGCCGCGGCGGCGTGCCGCCGCTTACGGCCGAGCAAATCCAGCCGCTCATCGCCGAATTACGAGACTGGCAAGTTATCAACGGACACCATTTGCAAAAAGCTTACAGCTTTAAGAATTTCCGCGAGACGCTCGATTTCGTGAATCGCGTCGGCGAACTGGCTGAAGAGCAAGGACACCACCCGGACATCTGTTTTGGCTGGGGTAAGGCCGACATAACAATCTGGACGCACAAGATCGACGGGCTCACGGAGAGTGATTTTGTGCTGGCGGCGAAAATCGACCGATTGTAAGTAATGCCGGCGGCAGATCATTACGAAAGGGCAACTGACTGAACTGGCCCCCGCATCGAAACCAGCGTCGGCCACCGGGCTCAGTTGCATTCCAAATAGCATGACTAAGATTCGTTTCCTCGTTCCAATCGGCATACTCGTTTTGTGCACGGCCGCGTTTGGCCAGCCGCCGCAGAAACCAGCGGCCACGCCGACGCCTGATCCCAACCAGGAAAAGGAGATCATCAACATTCGGCGCGTCCGCCTCCCGATCACGGTGCTCGACAAAAAAGGTCTGTTCGTCACGGGACTGACGCAAGGTGATTTCGTAGTTTTTGAAGATAAGATCCCTCAGCAAATTGAATCGTTCACCAGCGAGGAAAATAACCGACTGCCGTTGTACGTGGCCGTTCTCATGGACACCTCGCCTTCGACGGCCGGCAAATTGAAGTTCGAGCAGGAAGCGGCAAAGAATTTCATCTATACGATCACCAGGCCACGAAGAGATCGCGTTTTGTTCGCGACCTTTGATGATCAGGTAACGCTGCGACAAGACTTCACCGACCGGCTTGAACTGCTCGACCGGGCCGTAGACGCGGTCAAGAAACCGGGCGAGAAGACTGCCCTCTACGATGCCATTTGGCAGTTCTGCGACGAAAAGATGCGCTCAGCCCAGGGCCGGCGGGCACTCGTAATCATCACCGACGGCGACGACACGTATAGCCGCGCTGGCATTAACGATGCCATCGACATCGCCCAGCGCACCGAAACAACCATTTTCGCAATCTCAACCAAGGCAGGTTTGTCTTCCGTCGTCCCCGGCGTCGAAGCCGGCACGGTTAAAGATCGTGGCGACAAAGACCTCGAGCGATTAGCCGCGGAAACCGGCGGCGCCGCCTTTTTCACCGGCGACATGCTGGCGCTGGAGCGTTCATTCACCAAAATTGCTAATGAACTGCGTTCCCAGTATTTGATTACTTACCGGCCCACGAACGATCGATACGATGGCAGTTACCGAAGAGTGGACGTGAAACTTACAAATGCAAACGATAAGTACAAGCTGCGCACCAAACGCGGCTACAAAGCTGTAGCGGACAGCGTCACCACAAAGTGAAGAATCGAAGAGCTACATTCGTGTTAATGGTTTTGGTGCTCGCCTTTTTGGCGATCGGGTCACTGGTGAACTCGCGTGTGTCGTTTGCCCAGAACGGCACACCGCCGAGCACACGTCCCCGACAAACTGAGGAAGTTGCTCAACCAAGTCCGACGCCACCCAAACAGGATGATGTCACGCTGACCTCAGACGACGTGGTTCGGATAGAGACGAATCTCACGAATATCTTTTTCACCGCAGCTGATAAACAGAAACGATTCCTTAGCACACTGAAGCGCGAAGACGTGCGCGTACTCGAAGATGGCGTACCGCAGGAAATCTTTACCTTTCAGCCCAATAGTGACTTACCGCTATCACTCGCGATTCTAATCGACTGCAGCGGATCGGAAGAACGTACCCTGCCGGAAGAAAAAGCCGCCGCGCGCTCATTCCTCGAATCGGTTTTGCGTCCCGACAAGGACGAAGCAGCAATTGTTTCTTTCACAGGTGAAGTCACTTTGGAACAAGGACTAACCGGCAACATCGGCAGGTTGCGCCGGGCCATCGATCAAGTCGCATTCGTTCCGCCCTCGGGATACATCGGGGGAGGTGTGGTCGTGGGTGGCACTCCGCCAATTTCGGGAACGCAACAGACACTCGCAGGTTCGACTGCGATTTGGGATGCCATCTGGGCGACTTCGAATGAACTTCTTTCGGATGCAGCTGAGCACACAAGACGAGCCATCATTCTCCTCACCGACGGCGAAGACACGATCAGCCAGGTGCGCATGCAAGAAGCTATTAACCGCGCCCTAAAAGCCGATGCGCTGATCTACGCCATCGGCATCGGCGATCGCTACCAATTCGGCATCAATGAAGGCGCACTCAAGAAGCTGACCGAAGGAACCGGGGGCCGGGCCTATTTTCCTCACAATGAACGCGATCTAAATGACTCGTTTGCGCAAATTCAGAGAGATTTACGTGAGCGCTACCTCATTGCCTACTCATCTTCGAACAAGTCTCGCGACGGTTCCTACCGCCATGTGACCATTGAGATCGTCAATCCGGATCTGCGTCGGGAGAGCCTCAAACTTAATTACCGCCCCGGCTATTTCGCCAAGACTGCCGTCCCAGAAGCCTCGCCAACACCGAAAAGACCCTGATTTCCTATCATTTCGGGTGATGACAAACAGGTTTTGCCTCTGCTATACTTCGTTAGCTAGACTGGGGTCGGTTGGCCCAAAAGTCTAATTCCTTACCTCACGTCCTATCTTCAGATTCTCGTCTGAGAATTCGACACCACGCGCGACTCTTACATGCAAAGACTTGCTGACAATCCTGCGACTGTCCTGATCGTCAACGACGATCGGGTGCACCTCGAATTGCTGCGAGACCTGCTGGAACCAGAAGGCTACAAAATCTTTCTGGCCCAAGACGCGGTTCGCGCGCTCGAAGTCACCACCACCGCGCGCATGGACATCGTCGTCAGCGATGTCGTGATGCCTGGGATGACAGGCATTGAACTCTGCCGCCGCTTAAAGCGTGACACGCACACATGCGGCATCCCCGTGCTGCTGGTGAGTGCCATTCGCAAAGAAGACGCGGCTATGCTGGAAGCCTTCGAAGCCGGCGCCGACGATTACCTCGAAATGCCGTTCCGGCACGAAGAGTTGTTCGTCAAGGTCGCGCGTTTGACGGAGCGTAATCGTGTCGAGCGTCGTTATCGCGAGATCGTCGAGCAAGCCGCGGACATCATCTACACGCGCGATATGGACGGCTATCTGAGGACGATCAACGACGCCGGCGCTCGCTTCTTCGGTCGCCCCGCCTTCGAACTAATCGGACAGCCACTCAGTGTTCTGATCGGAGAAGAGGCTGCTGAACGCGACATTGCGGCAATGAAGAACGTGAAGTCCTTCGAGCCGATTCGCTTTACAGAGTGCTTGAAGAATGCGCTCGGCGAATTGAGGTACTTGGAAGGCATTGTCACCCGGGAACGAGATCCTCGCGGTGAATACCTGGAAGTCCGGGGTGTAGTGCGTGACGTAACCGATCGAAAACTGGCCGAAGCTGCGTTAGCAAAGCAGAACGACGAATATCGCCTGCTGTTCGAGTCCAACCCCTTCCCCATGTACGTTTGCGATGAACAGACGCTGAAGTTCATTGCCGTTAACCAGGCAGCGATAAATCATTATGGTTACTCGCTGGAAGAATTCCTGAGCATGACGGCCAGCGATATTCGGCCGGCCGAGGATGTTCGGGCTTTCCTCTCTTATATTGAATCGCACCCACACCGGGGCGACGCGGCCGGCGTATGGAAACACAGAAAGAAGGATGGCTCGCTAATAGATGTCGAAGTGAATTGGCACAAGCTGGACTTTTCAGGCCGGCCTGCTTATCTGGTAATGGCCGCGGATGTGACCGAAAGAAGTCGCGCCGAAATGGCCGTGATGGAAAGCGAGAAGCGTTATCGCGATTTGTTCGAGAATGCGAACGACATCATCTATACCCACGATCTGAAGGGCAATTTCACCTCGCTGAATAAGTCGGGCGAAAACGTGACCGGTTACAGGCGCGAAGAAGCGCTGGCGATGAATATCGCCGATGTGCTGGCTCCGAGTTCGATCGATGCGGCACGGCAAATGATCGCGCGCAAGGCAGAGGAGAATGTCTCGACTGTCTATGAACTGGAACTTATCGCCAAGGATGGCCGCCTGGTTCCCCTGGAAGTCAGTACGCGCCTTGTCTACCACAACAGAAAACCCATCGGCGTCCAGGGAATTGCGCGCGACATCTCTGACCGGAAAGTGGCGCAGCACGCCCTCTCGCAACAGGTCGATCGCGCGTCCTTGATCAATCGCATCTCTCAAGCCGTCCGTCGCACACTCGATGTGCCCGACGTATTTCAAACAGCCGTACGGGAACTGGGGATACATCTGGAAGTCGACCGCTGCTCGCTATTCATGAAAGATGAAAGGGCCGGGCGCGTCAGAAATGCGGCTGAGTACCACGTATCTGATGTCCTGCCCGCCGGTAGCAACTTCGACATGCCCCAGGTTCGCGGGTTGAATGCGGCGATGGAAAAGCATGGGGTGATGGCCTTTGATGATGTGGCCAATGATGAGCGCATTCGCGAGCTGTATCAGGGAATTCTCAAGCAAATGGACGTTAAGTCCATTATGTATGTCGGCGTAACGGTTGGTGATGAGTTGTTAGGGGCATTCGCCCTTTCGACTACGAAGCTCCTGCGTCACTGGAGCGATGCTGACATAGAAGTTGCGAAGGCGGCCGCGGATCAGACGGGTATTGCCATTCGCCAGGCTCGGCTCTACCAGAAAGCCGAAGCGACGTCACTGCGCGAGGCGCTGGTAAACAAATTGAGCGTAGCCATCCGTGCCTCGCTGAGTTTGACGTCGATGCTCGACACGGCTACGCGAGAGCTGGGGCGGGCACTGGCTGCGTCAGGTGTAGATGTCCGCCTTCACAGCTCGAATGGCGAGCAATCTGCGACGAGCGGAAAGTACGTCGCCGATGGGGCTGCCCTGATCACCGAAACCGATGGTGCGTATGAGGAACTTCTTCGCCGCCACTTCTCCACGTCGCAATCACCGGTAATCGTTACCGACGCACAGAATTATTCGGACGCGGACGAGAAGCTAGCGAGTTGCATTAGGGCGCGAGCCCAAAAGACCGGTGTGCGTTCGCAGATCGATTATCCCCTAACAGTGAGCGGCGAATTTCGCGGTGTCATCTCAATCTACGACACTGGGCGAAAGCATTCCTGGACCGAAGATGAATTGCTTCTGGTGGATGCCGTGGCGGCGCAGTTAGCCACAGGTATTGCGCAGGCAGAGCTGTTCGAAATGGTGGCGCGGGCCAAGAAGGAGTGGGAATCCACTTTCGATGCGATGTCCGACGGCATCTTCATCTTCGATGAAGAGGGCAAGCTGGTCCGGGTGAATCGCGCCGGCGCGGCCATGGACAATACGCCGCCGGAATCGCTCCTCGGCCGTAAATGCTGTCATATCCTGAGGACTGCCACCGATGGCTCGGCTTGCATCGTCGAGCAGGCGCTTCGCCGATCTGCGAGCATCAATGTCGAGATCGTTCCGCAAAGTCTGAACCGGCCTATCCTGGTCACCGTTGAACCCGTCATTGATGAACGCAGCCAGACCATAGGCGCCGTCTGCACCGCGCGCGATCTTTCCGAATTGCGCAAGGTGGAGGCCGTCGCCCGCGAGCGCCAGTCCCTGCTCAAGAACATTATGGAGAGTGCGCGCGAGGCGATTTATGCGCTCGACAAAGAAGGACGTTACAAATGGTGCAACCAGGCCATGTTGGAAATGACCGGCTACACACTCGAAGAAGTAATCGGTCACAGCTATCTCGAGCGGACGCATGAAGAGGATCGCGAGATGCGCCGCGAGAGGTTCGCCCTGGCTCTCAGCGGTACGGCGCAAAGCTTCGAGTCGCGATACGTGGCGCGTGATGACAGCGTGCGATATGCGTCAGTCAATACCGCGCCCATCATTGTCGACGGCGAGACTACCGGGGTTCTGGGTATTGCTCATGACATTACCGAGCAAAAGCATGAAAGGGATCGCGCCGCGCGGGCAGACAAATTGCGCGCCCTGGGCCAACTCGCGTCCGGCGTAGCTCACGACTTCAACAACTCGCTGGCGGCGATCCTGGGACGCGCCCAACTAATCCTGCGCCGGGTGCAGGACGAAGAGTTGATTCGCAGTCTCGGAATCATTGTCACTTCTGCCGAAGACGCCGCCGCCACGGTACGGCGCATACAGACGTTTGCGCGCAAGTCAGTCGCTTCCGAACTGGAGCTGCTCGATGTTGGTAGCCTTTTGCGCGATGCGATCGAAATCACCCGGACGCGCTGGGAAAACGAGGCGCGGGCCGCAGGGCTCAACATAGAGGTCGCCTTAAATGCCGAGGAGGATTCGTTTGTGCTCGGCAATGCGTCGGAGTTGCGCGAAGTCTTTGTGAATCTGATCGTGAATGCGGTTGACGCGATGCCCAAAGGCGGCAGTCTCAAAATTTGTTGCAAGCGCCGGGGCGAACGGATCCGCCTGCGCTTTGCCGATACCGGTACGGGCATGAAAGAAGAAGTTCGCGAGCGGGTTTTCGAGCCGTTCTATACGACCAAAGGCGTGCTGGGAACGGGCCTTGGTCTGGCAGTCAGCTACGGAATTATCGAACGGCATCAGGGAACCATCAGCGTAGAGTCGAAGCTCGACAAAGGGACTACTTTCCTCATCGATCTGCCACTTACCGAAAATGTCGAACGGCCAGCCGCGGAGCCGGAATTAGCGGAGTACACCGGCGCGCTTTCGATTCTGGTCGTGGATGACGAAGAGTTTGTGCGCGAAACGCTGGCTGAGATGCTCGCCGATCTCAAACACAAGGTAAGCACGGCGGACTGCGGCCGGGTGGCGCTGGAGAAAGTGGCAGCCGAGCACTTCGATGTCGTCTTTAGCGACTTGGCGATGCCTGAAATGGATGGTTGGGAAACTGCGCGTGCGATTCGCCAACAACGGCCCGACCTTCCGGTGGTGCTCGTAACCGGCTATGGGGCGACAGCCAAACCACCTTCAGACGATCTCAACCTCGTCGCGGGAATTATCGGTAAGCCTTTTGATTTCGATCAGGTGACGGCCACGCTGGCACGTGTCTGTTCAGGACCTAAAGAAGCGGCGTCGGACGTTCCGGCTGAAGTTGCGCTGGTGAGTTAGCGAAAGGGGCGAGTATCTGCGGGCCACGGGCAGAATGAAACGTGAGCAGATTGCTCTCATTTTGCCGGCGCGTGAACTCGAGTAGGGATAATCCAGGCGCGCGCTTCTGTTTTGACCTCGCCGATATCAATCCAGCCTGACAAACGAGTGATGACCATGGGCGCGTTGTCGGAAGCTTTATGTTCATTGCGGGCGAAACTCTGGGTTGCGATGTGCATTGATGTGGTTGAGTTAGTCATGACTTGTTTCCTTTCTCTGTTTAATTGCTTAGTGACGGTTTCCTAAATCATCGGGTTACTGCCCCACCTAGTTGACGCTCATCAAACCGGCACTTGCGGTAAAGCCGACGCCGAATCCCACCACCATCGCCGGGCCGGCCCATTCCTTCTTGTTGGCCAGCATGAATCCGGTCGAGGCGCTCGAAAGATTTCCGTAGTTGCTCGAGGACGTCGTAGGACTTGTGCACTTTGGTCGAATCCGCATCGAGGTGGAGCTGCGAGCAAACGCCGTCGAGAATCTTTTTGCTGCCGGTGTGAATCAGGCAATCGTCAACCTGGCTCATATCCGACACCGCCGAAAGCGGATTGTGCAGCACGTCGTTCACCGTGGTGACTGCATAGTGCGCGCCGCGCGCTGGAACTGCCGGCCGCATGAAGTACTGCGGTTTGCCGTTCAGCGCCGGGTGGTCACTGTGGCTGACCATCGTCAAAAGGTTCACGTCGTCGGGCGCATCGTTGGTCAGGTGCGAAATCGGTCCGAAAGCCGGCTTGCCCGCCACATCCTGGCCGAGGAGCAACGCCACCGCGCCGTCGCCAAACAGCATCGACTGGATGGCCAGCGTCGTTTCCGTGCGCTGTTGCCCGAACTCAGCGTCAGTGAGTTTGTCGTTCTTGCGCATGCGGGCGATTTCGCGGAAGCCGTAGTATTCGTCACGAATCAGGGGGGCAACAAAAGGCGTGTGGGCTTCGGACATCAGCACGACGGCCATCTTGCCCGGGTTCGCAGCCAGGTACCATTGCGCCACTTCCACCGACTTCAACATGACTGAGCAACCCTGAGATTGCATGCTGACGGTGCTCATTGAGCGCGGCAGCAATCCATGCGTGCGGCCCATTACTTCAGAAGCTAGACAGGGCAGCATCTGGTCAGGAGTATTTGTCGCGGCCACCAGCAAACCAATCTGCGACGGATCGCCGCCCCACTGCTCGATGCACTTGCGCGTGGCATCGACGCCCAGTTGCGTGGTCGAGCTCGTCATGTTCGCCGCAGCGCCACTCAAAAAGTCGCCGTAGTTGTCCATTGCCGAGTAGCGATTCTCAACGCCCAGCGAACAAATTGAATTAATCAGTTCGGGCGAGAGCTTGTGCATCATGGACGCGACCAATTCAGTGGTGCTGATTCTGTTTTCCGGGGTGGCGGTGCTGGCTTGTACTAGGCTAATCATTTTCTTGCTCCTGCTTTCTTCCTGCGAACTGTCCTGAATGACCAGTTACTTAACAATGGGCGTGCCACGGGCGCGCGCCGCTTCCGTCATCGACGTAAATGAAGAAATAGTAGAAGTTGAACCGCGGGAGGCCGAGCAGAACGGCCAGGGTGGATTCGAATACGAAATTGGTTAGCTGGTATTCAATAAACTGGAAGAAAAGAGATTTCGGGTGGTTGCGAGGTTAAGAAGAGGCAGATATCCAGCAAAAACGTGAGGAAAATTAGCAATTCGAACGGGAGGAGGAGCGCGCCGCCATTTCATCGCCCGAAGTGATCACCAAGTACACAGTGGTAACTGAGTATACTCGGGCTCGGCTTTGCACCAAAAGTCGGAAAAGCGGGGTGGCTTATGAGTCAGTGGGGTGACTTATGGGTCAGGCTAGCGGCGAGGTCTGCGTCTGGCTGGTTTTGGCGTGGGCTTGGTTGGCTGGGCTTTCTTTTCCTCGCACTCTGGCTTTCGCTGAATCCAATGAGGGCCAGTCTTATCAATGACCAAAACGTCAACAGGAGGCCCAACCTCGGCAGCATCTTCGACGATCATCAAATTCACCAAGAACTCAGCCCCCTTCGCCAATCCGAACGCGCCGTAGGCGCGATAATTGTTTCGGAGTCGGGTGATACCCTCAAATTTTCCCAAAAGGACTTGGTTTACGTTGTCCGCCGGTACGGCAGCATCGAAGTCATGTTGGAAAGGGCTAATTACGACGTTGCCGAGATCGTCGTGGCCAAACCCTCTTTGGTAAATGTAAGAGTCGTTCCGGTAGCCCACCAGTACGAAGCTCACGACAGCTTCTTTATTCAGAAAATGTACAATCTCAGGAAGGTTAGCTACCCCGCGCGCCAAAGAAATGGAATCCGCAAGCCACTTGACGATCGCCTTTTCGAGCATGGCGACTCGCTCTTTCGGCAAGGCTTGCCCCTTACACGCTTCCTCCAACGACCACGCCCAAATGTCTCGATCCTGAATCCTTACAAGACCGGAGGTAGCAAGAAAGGCGTCACCGCAATGCCTAATCTTACAAGAGCGAGGCGTGCCACCCGAACCGCTCATTTTGCTATCAGCGGCCAGCACAACTTGATTGGAGTTCCTCGCCGCCACGATTGTCGTTTGAGACAAGCCAGGTACTGCGAGCAGAATCAGAACGACGATCTGACCAAGAGCGGCCTTAAATGGATGCGACAGAGATACGGAGAGGTCGTTAGTTCCGTAATTAATCTTTCGACGAAAGAAACGATGGTCAGCGTGAATTCTCTCGATCTCGACGTGAGCGAAGATGGGAAGATTTGGTTTCATCTGTTAGGCCCCGTTTGTTTGGACAAGCTACCTAATTACAGGTCTGAGGTTCGTCGTCCGCCCAGAAGGTCGGCTCAATGCCGAGTTCATAAATGCTCTGAATGAGACAGCATAGATTATGCGCAAGCACTTTGCACAGGGCTTCGTTGATTTGGGCAGTCGTGGTCTTGCTTCTGAGACGGTCGCCAAACTTGGCCTTGATCATCGAGAAGGTTGTTTCGACGTTAGACCGCTTGTGATAGCACTGCATGAAGCGATCTTGGTTGTAAGAGTAGAAATGAAACATGCGTTTCCACAGATAGGAGTGACGCCGTTCCCCGGTTCGGCTGTTCGATTTGAACGGGATAAAAGGCATGGCGTTATGGTCAACGACCGTTTGCAGATTGTCGCTCGACAGATAGGCTTTGTCGGCGCTCACTTGGCTCATGGTGAAGTTGCGAGCAGTAGTGTTGACCAGCGCCTTGAACTGTGGCGAGTCGGCTCCGTGAGAGTCCGTAATCTCGATGCTCGTCACGATGTTGGTTTTAACCCCGCACATCAAGTGAACCTTAATCCATGCGTGGCGCTCCATCAGTTTCGGATCAGTGTATTTGGCCTTCGTCCATTGAACAAAGCGGCAAGTGGTGAAGCCGGACGAGTCAACCGCGAAGTCACTTTCAACGGTCTGCAAAGGCAAACTACTAATCTCAATCAACTGTTTCAGGTACGGCGTCAGAGTCGGATTCTCAAGATAGCGGGAGATGGAATTGAAGTGCGGCGCTCGCGTCAAGAATCCCTTACTGTGCGCGTCTCTCAGGTCAGAGCTAAAGCGACGGCCAGAGAAGGTGGAGTAAACCTTGAACGTGCTGGCGAAGATCATATCGGACAGCGGCAAGCGCGGACGCCCGAACGACTGGATCGGTTCTTCGATGCCTTTGCAGAGTTCGTCAAGCAAGGACAGGAACCGCTCTTTCTCGTGGGTCTGCGCTCGGTTGTAGGCGCTCCATTCCTGCTTGTAGGTTTTCTTGACCGTGACGGTTTCGGTGAGGGTTTGGGTCTCGCCATCGTCCGTGTACTCACGACTGATGACTATTTCAGTGGCGTAGATGTGCTTGCATCTCTGTTGACGCGCTGTGAAGTCGGGACAGGTGCAATGCGGGTGCGAGGGATCGGGCTTGACGATGTAGGTATCGCGACAACCCTTAGTCTGAGACGGTACAAACCATCTGTAACCGTCATCGCTTCGTTGCAGTTTCGCTTTGGCAGCGATTACCAGACCGCGTTGTTCTCGTTCCTGTTGTTCGTCCATTGTGTCCTTGCCTTTCTTGGAAAAGACACAGCGGAAGCCATATACTCTTGGTTGCTAGGCCACGCGGCTTCGGCTGTGTGGTTGAATGTTCTGGCGGGTGTTTGCGCACCCGTCAGGACTGCAAAGTTGGAGGCGGGGGTCGGAATCGAACCGGCATTTCCACGATTGCAAATCGTGGCGGCTTGCCATTCGCCATCCCCGCCTCTAATTAAACTCATTTCCTCAATCCTTCTTACCAGTCCGATATTTTTCTGGAATGTGCTTCTTTTCCCGCTGGGCTTGCTCTGCTTCCTCAGTCTGTCTGATTTGTTTGCGAGTAGGTCGCGTTTTTGGTTCGGCTTTATCAGCCGATCTCTGTTGCCTGCGAGTCAGCTTCTTTCCGCCCGCGTAGGGAGGATTGGAAATTGGAAGAAGCCTCGATTCTTTCAGGTGCTTATACCAAGCTGGCGTCTCTTTACCGCTTGGCCGTTGAGATGTGAGAATCGCCCTAAGCTGCTGGGGATCAGCCGGAACCATATTGACCGAGGGATCAATGTCGGCAAGCTGTGGATTCGGCCCAATCGGACTCCAAATATAACGTCGCTTTCCTCCGATCTCATTTCGGCTTGCGTCTATTTCACCCTGCCTCGCCATGCGCTCAAGAGTAAGGTTTACCGTTGCCATGTCGTTCTGATATTGCTTTACATCAAAGCCCATAGCCCTCAAGCGATCCCGCACGTCGATGGCACTCAGGGAGCGGTCAGCGGCTTTCATAACGACTCGTATGGCATCGGTCAGGCCCCACTCTCTAATGTCGTCAGTCAACTTGGCCGCGTTGTTGTCCTTTGGTATCTCTCCAACCATTTCGTGAATCTGGGCAATATCCAGGGTGTCCTTCGCGATCTCGTGTTCGAGTTGCACCTGTGCCGCCTCGTTTTCAGCGTGGCGGGCCATCTTCTTAGCCAGCTCGGTCTGCGCTACTTCCAGATGCTTAATCAGAAAGGTCTTATCCATGCGTAAGAAAACTTATACCAGGAGCGATAAGAAAAGTCAACAGAAAGATAGTAGCGAGGTTGAGGGGAGATTCATGGTTCATAACCGGGATCGACTGGCAGCGGAGACTTGGCAAGCGGCTATCGATTTTGCCATCGAAAGAATGGATCAACTGAAGACGCTGGTAAAGGTCTTTAGTGAGTACCGAGACACCGGGCATCCGTTTCCCGGTACTTCTGAGTCAGGCAAGGGTACTTATGAGTCAACTTCGACTTTTGGTGCAAAGCCCTCGGGCTCTCGGGCTCCTCGGGCTTTGCCCAAAAAATCGTCTCGGCAGAAAGCTGACCGTAACTCTGTAACAGAACCGCGAGCGTTAGCGAGCGGGATAACGAGGTTACTCTCTTCAAGTCTTGAATTGGTAGCAGTGCCAAGCCCAAATCACCTGCAACAGGGTGCATTTGTGTCCCGCTCGCTAGCGCTCGCGGTTCTGGACCCGATGGCCACGCATCCTTCGCTGACTTTTTTGGCAAGCACTCGGCCACTCACTCTCGAAAGCTATTTTGGGGCGACAGGTGTCGCTAAGCGACCAATCGCGCTCTCGCCGATGCTGCCGAAGTAAAGGTTGCCTTTGTGTTCGACGACGTTGGCGATTTGGGTGAAGGACTGCGCTGAAGGATCCTGGAGATTTCGCGTCACGCGACCGTTGGCGTCCAGGCCAAGCGCGAACGCGTACCGTTTGATGTTGGGTTGCAGGAATGAAGGCAAGCGCCAGACGACTTTGCGCAGAAAGGGATGCGGCAGCAGCCCGTCCAATCCGGCATCCCGCCGATTCACCAGTGCCAGCCAGAAGGTGTCGCGGCCATTCGAAGAAATCCCGTCGGGGAAGCCCGGCAAGTTATCGATGAAGACATCGGACTGGCCCTGCTTTGGTCCCTGCAACCAAAAGCGGCGCACCCGATATTCGCCGGTGTCGTTCACCAGCACGAAAGTCTGATCCGGACTGACCGCGACGCCGTTGGCGAAAAAGAGATCGCTCAAGAGTACGCGTGTTTGCTTTGTGTTAGGGTCGTAGGCAAGAAAGCGGCCGTTGGGCCGATGCTCCAGGACATCTGCCTTCAACTGCTTAAGCCCGAACTTGAAAGAAGCATCGGTGAAATAGATCGTTCCATCGGCGCCGATGTCGAGATCGTTGGTGCACCGGAATGGCAGCCCTCCGGCTTCAGTCGCCAACACAGTTGCCTTTCCGTCCGGAGCGATCGACATCAACCCGATGACCGCGTCGGCGACGATCAAATTTCCATCGCGATCGAAAATCAAGCCCAGCGGCCTGCCCTTGGTTTCCGCGAAAACCTCCGGGTGTGTCCCGTCCGGTTGCAGGCGATAAATCTTTCCGTCATCGGTGCCGCAGTAGATCCGATCCTGAGCATCGAAAGCCACATCTTCAGGAGCAAAGCTATTGACGGGCAAACGTTCGATCCTGGCCAGTTCGGAATTCTGAGCGTAAAGGCCGGCGAGTTCCGGGGGCGTCTGAGGCGTCCAAACGGCCGGATTGATGGGCACCGGCCATAGCAGCAGGTAGGCGATCACCAAGACTGTGACAGCCAGCACGATGCGGAGGAGAGTTCGTTTCATTGACGGAGTTCTTTGATCCGGTCGCTAACCCGACTTCGTCGGAACCCTCACCCAACCTCTCCCAGAGGGAGAGGAGAGGCAGCTCCCGGTTCTGACACCCTTGCGGTTCAGACACGCTACCGTTCGCCGCGCGCGGCTTCGACCTGAGTCTCGAGCTCGACCACGAGCTTTCGAATCCCGGGTTGGCCCATCGGCTCTAACCAACGTAAGGCTTCATCTAAAATGCGCCGCTGGTGTTGCGGCCAGTTCGGTTGACCGGCGACGCTGCCAAATTGCCCGGCGTAGTAGCCACCGCGCGAGGGCCGTACTCTTTCAATCGCCGCGCGATCCACCGCCAGCGTTATCGTCGGAATGCCGGCGAGTTCAATGGCCCGCGCCGCCAGGCCCATCGTTTGATGGCACAGTTCTGAAGCTGGAATCAGTAGTGCACCCTGTACTTCATAGTGCTTCAAGCGATCGATCAATCTGGGAGCGGTCGTCTCCACGAAAGTCGCCGCGTCCGGGATAAAACCGCACAAGCTCCAGAATACTGAATTAAGCTGGCCGATGATCCGGTTTGCTTCCGATTCAAGCAGACGGGCGAGCGGAATCTGGCTGTTTATGTCCTGCTGCACAAACGTCGGATCGTAGCCGCGGGCGGCAAATCGCAAATCGCGCGCGTCGATCTCGGTTGGGATTTCGCGAAAGTCAAAGTCGCCACCGGGCGCGCTCGTATCAAACGGTTCGGTGCCATCAATGTAAGCGCCGGCCGAACTAATCAGCGCCAGGTTTAGCATCGGCAAAGCGCGCCGCAAAGACGTAAACGGCGCGCGCGAATTTTCGATAAACGGATAGTTCGTTAGGCTTTCCGGCGAGCCTGCATGCTTCGATGCCCACGCGCTGTAGCTTTGACGCCATTGATTAAGTTGTTCGATGACTTCCACTCAGACGATCTCTCTTTCTTTCGGCATGGATATTGACATCGCCGGCGCGATCATTCAATCCGAGAACTCATTCCACGCGGCGCAAACCAGCTGCAACCGAGGCGTTTGCGCTCGAGTCTTCGCACTGCTTATCGCCAGCCCTGGTCTGGGCGAGTAAAGCAGTCCGCTCGTTCGGCGAACTTGCTTTCATCGATCGTGACATTCTGACGGACATTGGTTAGCCGAATAACAGTAGTAGTGGTACCTCGCGTCCCTTCCTGCCGCGCCACAAAAGGAATCTTAACGCCATCGACTTCGCGGTAGTCTTCAAAGTACAGATCACCCTCGCGCAATAACAAACCCGTATTCGCGGCGAAATACAAACGCTCGACGACTCGTCCCATGATTGAGCGCGACAGGACCGCACACTCCTCATCGCCCACTTTCTCTTTGCCTACGAACCGAAGCGCAGGAAGCTGGTTCCGCAGGCTCAATTCACGCTGAAAAGTATCGCCGCTGCTGCCTTCCGACATTTTCAGGTAACCGCGAACGGGATCCTGAAGCCAGCGTACTTTTCCGTCAAACGTCTGTTGGATCACCCCGAATCCTTTCAAGTTCATGAACACGCTGCTGCGGTTCGGCGCCGCTTCGTAAACCTCGATCGTTCCCGTAAGTCCGGTTGGGAGATCGATTGCGCCCGTGGAAACCCGGTTCGTGATCTTAAGTAAAGCTGGCTCGCCGCCTAACGCTTCTATGTACCGGTTGATGACGTCTTTGGTGACCCGGGCGTTTTCATCTTCAGCTTTCTCTGCATCTGCGGGAGCGGTTCGCGGCGTCGGCGTTGGTGTCGGCTTCGCCGCTGGAGGCGGCGCCAGCACTTCCACTTTAGCAAGCGGCGGCGATGACTTTTTCGCGCCCTCATCAGCAACTGTGACGTCTGCAATCAACTCTTTCATTCGCGGCGGCGCGATGCGCTCGCGTAGCTTGGTCATCGCGATTGCCAGCTGTGGATCGCCGCTTCGCAGTAACGCGCGGCGGTTTCGCCTGACCATTGCATCGGGAACTACTCCCCGGCCTTCGAGAAATATTCCGTCCGCAGATTCATAGTTGCCGATGGCATACTGAAATAATGCTCCGGTCGGCAACTTTATAATTGTCGACGGCAAAGTATTTCCGGCGCTAACTTCTCCAACAACCACGGCGCGATTGTTCTTTTGCATTCCTGAGGCGAAGATTTCCGCCGCCGACTGGGTTGAGCCATCGACTAAAATGGCGATGCCGCCCGTATAGGGCGAGCGCTGGGGAAAGACGAGGATGGGCGTCTCAGAGGATCGCATTTTCATCGTCCCATAGACCGAAGTGTAATCCTGAAGAAGTCCTCCCAACCCGCTGATCATTCCCAGCACACCACCCTGATTCCCTCGCAAATCAATGATCACGCCCGGCGCATCGTGCATTTCTCGTAAGGCGGCGCACACCTTCTTCATCAGAACGGGTACGAAAGCGTTGAAGCGAATATAGCCGATTCCGCCACGCAGCCGTTTGGCTTCGAATTCAGTGTAGAAGGAAGGCAGATTGCCAATCGCCGGCGACATTTCTCCCTTCAACTTTTCGCGCGGAATCAACACATGGCGCGGCAGATTGCGCGCGTTGGTGTAGGTAATGCTCACCGCGTCGTTGAGATTACCGTTCAGATAGGTCGCAACCAGGACCAGCGGAATGATCGGCCGGACGATGTCCCGCACCAGCGGACTGTGTTCCAATTCAAAGACGGCCTCAGACAATGACTTACCGTTGACGCTCTTGATCACAAAACCTGGCCGCAGGCCCGCGCGTGCCGCCGGCGAACCGGTTTCGACCCGAGTCACCACCACCGATCCATTGATGACACGCAACTCGATACCGATTCCGGTAGAGAGACGCTCGGCGAGATCTTCCTTGATCAAATCAAGCGGCGTTTCCGCTTCGGACTCTTCTTCAGACAGATCTTCAGTTTCTTCCCCGACCTCTTTCTGCCCTCGCGGGTTCCTGCGTGTTGACCGTAGCTTGGGGATCGCCTCAGGCGGGATGATCCAAAAATGCGATTTGTGAAGTTCGTTCACCATCAGCTGCAGGGCGGAATACAGTTCGGCATCTGACCGCGCCGCCGACGCCTGTGGAGCGTAGCGATCGTGGACCGCCTTCCAATCGACGCCGCCAAAGTTTGGATCGTAAAAATTCTTGTTTACGGTTTGCCACACGAGCTCGAACGTCTCACGTCGTTTGGCTTCGGGAGATTGATTCGTCGCGGGAGTTGAAACTGCGGTCGGCTGCTGGCTCAGACCGCAAGGCGCCGAAAATGCGATGATTAACCCGACCAGGAAAGCGGTTGCGAATCTTCTATTTATCTTCATGGTGAGGGTTTCCGCGCTCGCTGTGCGAAACCTTCGAAACTACGATAGCTACAACCGCGGCCAGCATGGCAATCGACAACACCAGAACCGAATACCTATGTAAATTGTCGAAGGCAATCCGCTGCGGATCGCCCGGCGTAATTTGATCGATTGGCACTTGCATCGCCGCCCGCAGCGCGGTCATGCGCGCCGCGATCACCCACTGGCCAACAGCCGTCATGATAGCCATAATCGCGAGCGAAATCACTTCGACTATTCGTCTAATCCGATGCTGTTCGCGGCTCAAGAAAAACGCCGTCACGAACGCGAACAAGGCGATCTCAAACCCGCCGGTATTGATCACTGAGAGCAGGCGGTTAACCATCGCGCCGGCAAGCGAGTTCGCATTGGCGAGCCCAGCTCCGCGCAGCACGCCGAAAGCGGTGGGCGCGACCCAGGCGCCAAAAAAGATTGCCACCCCCAGCCAAGCCGCGAGCAAAACCAAACGCAATTTCCTGATTAATGAATTCAACTGTCGCTCCAAGCCGGATTGACGTCAGGCTGCAAGCAAATTACCGGCGGTTCGATTTGCGGGGCCTCTAACTCGCGCGGATCTGGAACGGTGAGCAGCCAGGACAGCGCTCGATCCAACTGCGCCTGATAATCGCTCAGGTCGAGCGACATGAACACCGGCTGATTCAAACGCGCAAATTTCTCCTTGGCCATCAGGTACATGCGACGGGCCGCGCCGGGCCGCCCAATTTGCAAATGATGAAAGGCCACCGCCGATTGGATCATGGCCTGAAGAAAAAGTTTTTCGTCAGGCGCCACCGGCCCCATCCAACGCTCTTCCCAGGCGTCGTGCGCGGCGTGATACTCGCCGGCGTTGTAGAGATCGATCCCGGCAATGTATTCCACGGGATACGCCAGAATGTGTTCTTCTGTATAGTATGGCGGCGCGCTCATGAGTTCGGAAACATTGTATCCGATTGTCGAAGCAGAGGCAGTCACGCCGAAGCGAACGGTTGTGTCCTAAATTGAAATCTCTGCGCAACCTCCGCGCGCTCGGCGTCTCGGCGGTGAGCATTTCTTGGTCTATTCACCGCGGAGCCGCAGGGATCGCCGAGGCTGACGCCGAAGATACTGAAATTAGGACACGACCGAAGGGAACCTGAAAAGGGATTGTGAGCTATCGCGAAACTTTTTGAGATGGCCGCTATCTATTGTTGCGAAATGGATCAAGGGGAGAAGCTTTACGCGGTCAAACGCTCATCGGCAGGTTTGGGGCTATTCGCTTCCAAAGTAATTCCCAAAGGCACCCGCATCATCGAATATACGGGACCACGCGTGCCGAACGATATCGTCGAGAAAAGCAACGGGAAATACTTTTTTGGCGTCAACACGAAATGGTCAGTTGACGGCAGTGGTCGCGACAATATCGCGCGGTATATCAATCATTCCTGCCGCCCAAACGCTGAAGCGATCATCACTAAGAACCGGATCTGGATTTGGTCAAGAAAGAAAATCCAGCCGGGCGAAGAAATCTGCTACGACTATGGAAAGGAATACTTCGAGGGCATCATTAAGGACCTTGGTTGCAGGTGCGAAAAATGCTCTTTGGCGGCGTAAGCCGGCACCTCAGACCGGGTTCATGATTACAATTTCAGTCCCCGGCCCATCGCGCAAGTTGTCTACAAACCTATCAATTTCCTCGGCAATCTTTTCTTCGGTTAATTCGCGTTCAATTCGATCGCGCACCTGCTCAAGCGTGGGCACAATTCGTCCGCTGTTGCGTTGCGTTCGATATTCCTTTTCGTAGCGAGCTGAAATCTCTTTCGCGCTCACCAGAGCAAATGCGCGGAAGCGAAAATCAAGATAACGCTCGATGGTGACGCGGTCACGCAGGATTGCGTCCAGTTGTTCGCTGGTCAATCCGACCCGCGACATGCGCTCTTCCAATCGAGCACGCGAGCCGAATGATTGCGCCAGTTCATCACGACGTTCCTTAACAGTTTTCTGAAATTCTTCCTGGGCTTCCGACGTTTCGGCCAGTGGCAATTTCCGTGCTTCCTGCAAAATCAACACCTGATCCTCCAACTTTCGCAAAGCTTCGTTCAGTGCCTCTGAGCTCGGTTTGTCCGTGAGCGCGCGATTTGGTTCAAGCGCGAGTTGCCATACCAGATCCGAGTAAGTGATCAAGTCCGGAGTAGATCGCGCGCCATTGGTGACGCTGGCGACAGTCTTGTCAGCGACGGTCTGCGCGCGCAGTCCGGAAGGCAGAAGGCAAAAGGCAGAAGGCAGCAAACATAAGATCATCGCCAGTCGCACTATGTTGTTCCCGCCTTCTGTTTTCTGCATTCTGCCTTCTGCCTTCTGCCTTTTTAGAATGTTTGCGTAAACCTGAATTGGATCTGCCCTTGATGCAGCCTATAAATTGCCGTTGTCGGGTTCGCCGTGTTCAGATTTTGCGGGATCAAAAACCGCGATGGGTTCAAAAGAAATCCGTAATCGACGGCCAGCGCGCCACCCAAAGGCGTCTTGAACCGAAACCCGAGGCCTACCGTGTGGCTCCAACGCACCCGCAGGTTCTGGGCGTTCACATCCTCAATGAAATTTCCTGAGGGCGTTATTGGTTTTGGATGAAAGATATCGCTGATGCTGCGAAATACATTGCCTCCATCATAGAACGGTACGACCTGGACTTCAGGACTGACCGGCACCCGCGCTTCCAGATTCATCACCACCATGGCGTTGCCGCCGATGGGAACGGTGAAAGGATTCAAGCCAACAATGTCCCCATTCGGCTTACGAAACAGGCCCTGCGGAACAATGACCTGGCGGGGCCCGGCTTCTTCATATCCAAATCCGCGCAGACGTCGTTGACCCGCCAGAGAAAAAGCGCTCGCTGATCGGCAGCAATCGATCAAAGTCATCGATCCGGCCGTTACCGTTCAGGTCGCGCGGCGTAAATAATTGCGCCAACCCAACCGTCAGATTGCCGGCGAACACGGTCTTTCGCAGTTGATGGGCTTTGTAATAAGTGTGATAGGTCGCTGACAAAGCGGCATGAACGAAGTATTGCCGCCAAGCGCTTGCGCCGCAAAACGAAAATCGGCTGAGAGAAAGTGCCCGCGCGTCGCGTCCATCTGGTTGTAGCGACATACTTCGCCACCGCGAATCGTTTCGTCTTCTCCGGGAACGGTGCCCGGCAAGCCGTCGCTCGCACCGTTGCCGCGTGTCGAGCACGAATGAGGCTCCGAAGCGCGAAAGTCTGACCACCTGATCCGGATCGCAGAATGTCTCTGATCAAGAGACTTTCAATATTGCGCAGCCGCACGTCTTCATAGTTGTAGCGCAGGAAGAGAATGCTGTGCGATTTCTGGCTGAGTACTCGTCTGCGTTTCGAGGCCAAAGGTAAGCCGATCGATGGTAGGCTGACCCACACGTCTGCCAAATTCGTCGATTGGATTTGCCGTCCGCGTCCAGACGCTGGACGATGCCGAAGGTGCCGCGATCGATCGTCGAGCGGAAAAACCGCGTAATCGTCGAATCGCGCAGGTACTGGGCCGAAATCGCCAGCGGCGCAAACTGCCTCTTGCCATATTGGAAGAAGCGCGGGTCGAGAAATTCAACGCGGATCAGTTGTTGACGCTGGCTGGCGCGAATGCGAATCGCGGCCTGGCGCAGCCGGTTCATAAAGTTGACGTTGGTCAATTCCAGCAGGCCGAGCACCCCGGTGTCGGTTGAGTAGCCGCCACCATATTCGACTACGCGCGGCCGCTTTTCTTCCACATCGATGATCACGTCATAGCGCTTGGTTCCGTTGCCCCCGTCGCCCGCCGGCTGTTGGCTGATCAGCACCTGCCGGAACGCGTCGGTGACATAGAGCGCGCGTTCGGCTTCGGTGATTCGATCCGCGCGCAGCAGTATCGCCGGGTGACAACGGAATCGCTCGCCTAATCGCCGCGCGTTTTGTTTCCTGCACCGAGAGCGCTGCCGGTCACGCCGTTGATGATGATGTCGTTGACGATTGCTTTGGCGCCTTCTTTGATAACGTTGAAGACTACGCGCACTTGTTCGTCCCCACCCTTGGCTGGCAGATCATCAACCGATGGCCGCACTTCTGCTTCGATATAACCTTCGCGCGCGTAGAGATTCAGCAACTGATCGTTGTCGGCGCGCACTTGCGACGGTGAATAGGGAGCGTCTCTGACGATCGTTATTTCCTGACGCAGCCGGTCTTCTGGAAAGACTTTTTCGCCCTGAACATCGATCTCTGCGATCCGGGTCAGCGGTCCCTCGGTAACCTGAAAGGTGATGATTAGATCGTCACCTGTCGGCGAGATACCTTGCAGCACGTCAACATCCGCGCGGCGATACCCCAGATCGTTCATGAGCGCGGTGATGGTCCGATCATCCTGTTCCAACAAAGTCGTACTGGTGAAGCCGCGCCCGTAGCCGCCGAGAAAAGGAAGAAAAGCGAACGAGCTGGCCTTGCGCGATTTCAACTCCGGCAGAATGTCTTCAATCGTCAGTTTGTTCGTGCCGGTGATGCGAATGTCCGTCAGACGCAGACCGCGGCGCAGATTCACCTGGTAGGCAATCTTGATTGTGTGCCCGTCGAGTTCCGACGGGTTAAGGTTTTCGCAGGTTTCTTTCGTGCCGTTATCGACGGTCCCCGAAGTCGGCGGCGTTACCGTGCATACTGGCGTGACTTCGGCGAAGAAATAGCCTTGCTCCTGGAGGTCATTCCGCACCCGGCGCGCGCCTTCGTCCAGCACGGAATAATCCAGGTTGCCTTCGCGTTTGATAGGCAGGAGTTTCTGCTGTTTGCTCTCTTTAAGGTTGTAGTTCGGAAAAGTGACTTCGACCAGCGGCCCGACCTTTCCCTCTAACTTGATATTGATTTCGTTCTTCTCCGCATCGAACTCCACTCGCGGATCTTCAAGTCGCGGCGCCATGTAGTTCTTGGCGATTAGCGATTGCTTGATGCGGTTGAGATCGTCGCCCAGCAGATCGCGGGTGAAGGGCGCGCCGGGTTGCAGCTTTAGCAAAGGCCGAACCGCACTGGGATCGAATCCGGTGATGTCGATGTCAAAGGTGCCGATGTGGGCCTGTGGTCCAGGCGTGATCGTATAGACCACCACCCGGCGCGTACCTGACACGTCGGAAGGATCGGGGATTTCAGAATGTTCGACGGTGGCGTTGTAGTAGCCGCGGTCGCGCAGGTACGTCTGAATTTCATCGGCGTTCCGTTCGATAGCGGTGAGCGAGAAGCGGCGGCCGGGCTCGAGCAGGTTCAGCCGGGCGCGAATCTCGTCGCGCGCGATGGGCGTCCCCGTAGTCGCCCCCAGCCGCAGCGTCACGCCGGCAATCACTACCTGACGCTGAATGATGAACTGAACGCGGATCGGAGTCAGACGGCCGCCGCCGGGCTGCGCCTCGCTGATTTCTACTCGAGCCGATGACACGCGGCCGGAAGCAAAAAGATCATGCAGGGATTGGCGCGCGTTGACGGCCGAATACTCCGAGCCGACAACGATCTTCAGCATCGCTTTCAATTCAGCCTGAGCGGAAGCGTCGGCAGGCGTGCCCTCCAAGACAACTTCGACAGCGGAAACCGGCCGCCCTTCGTAATCACCAACCTGCGCGAAAGCGGTTACGAAAAAAAGAAGGCAGCAAGCGGTAGGCAGTAGGCAGAAAATCCACACCGTCCGACTAATGTGAGTATCCCCATGGGCATGATTCTCCCTCTCCCCCTGGGAGAGGGTCGGGGTGAGGGACTTACGGCCGTGGCGACCCACCAGAATCAAATTTTTATAACCCGTATCGTTCGCCCTCACGCCCTCACCCCAGCCCTCTCCCAAAAGGAGAGGGCGCAATAATCAGAACCTTTTCCGGAACCGGATCTCGAAACTGTAGTTGTTGTTTCGCGTGCTCAGATTACGCGTCGAGCCTTGCTCGTATTGCGCCACGAACGACAGACGGTTCGACACGCGATATTCAACCGCCAGCACCTGATTCGGATCTGACGCGATGTTGGTCGAATAAGTGACCGTCAGGTCTTTAGTGATGCGTCGCGCCGCCGTCAGTCGCGCCGTCGGCGTCGAACTCGTTGCCGGAGATCACCGGACTAATTTCCAGCCGGCTCAAGCCGAACAGGCTTGATTCGTCGCGCGCGAGATTGGCGCGTTAATCAACGCGTCAGTCAACAAGCTCGCCGCGGTCCCCAAACCAGACTGCGCCAGCACCGACGTGCTCGTGTCGGTCGCTGAAAGTGTGCCCGTAAGGATTAGTGAAACTACATCGGCCTGGGGCAGAGCCGGCTCGGAACCCACATTCGTGGTCGGATGCGAGAGCGGTCCCTCAATCATCGCCGTCACGCGATAGCCGCGAATCACGGACTGGGCTTCGATGTTCAGCACCGGATCTGCTCCGTACCGCGCCGGAAAATAGATCAGCCCGCGCGTAATCTCGTATGGATTATTCCTGAAATTGAGTGTGCCGCGCGTAGCCGTCACGCGTCCTTCGATGATCGGCTCTTTCACGGGTCCGTCGAGTTGCAGCGATACCGACGCCACCAGGTCGCCAAGATTGTTGCGCATTACCAGCGCGTTGCGGCCTTCGACGCGCAGCTTGTCGAACACCGCTGTGCGCGCAAACTTGAATTCGCCACCTTCTTCGATCGAAGTTTGCGGCCGCTGGTTGATCAGCTCGGCCAGGTCGATATCCTTTGTGTATTCTGTCCGCCGCACGCGTACGTCGCCGCGGATAAATTGAACATCCGGATTGCCGCGCAGTTCCAAATCAGCATCAACAGTCGAGACAAAATCCTGCGGATAGTGCACGGTCATATTCGTTCCATGCAGGTTGAACAGAAACTGCGAGACCGAAAGTCCCGACAGTTGCGCACCGCCGGAAGCAGTGATCTTTCCGCCGCCCAGGGTGCCTTCAAGCTTCTCGATCTGCGCCTGATGGGCGTTGAACAGAACCGTCCCCACCAGGTTTGAGAGCGTCACGCGTTGATCGCCGAGGTACACAGAGATCGTTGCGCCGGTGACTGAGGCGCGGCCGGTGATCCGCTGATTTTCATAAGTGCCGCCCACGTTCACGGCTAGTTCTGCGATCCCTGACGAAATCAGGTCCGGAGAGAACAGGCCGAGAATTCTCAGGTTAATGCGTCCGTTGATCGCCAGGGTGTTGCGCCCGCCGCTGTTAGTGGCGATGGCGCCGCCGAGCGTCACGTTCGTTTGCGTCCCGGTAAAGTGAGTATCGTGAAAAACTATTTCGTTCGATTTCAGCTCGACAATCATCGGCCCGTCAGCCGCCAGCGAGAATTCCGGAAGGCTAATCGTGAGTTGATTGAATGTGGCGGTGCCGGTCAGGCCGCGCCAGGACAAGACTTCCTCACCTTCCTCGTTCTCAGTCATGAGGTTGCCGCTGAGCTTCAGTTGGCCGCTCGCGCTACCGTTGACGGCGATCTCTTCCGCTGAAGCAGGCTGATCGGCGCCACGTGAGTGCGCCAGAATGATCTTGATAATTTGCGCGAGGTCGGCATTTGTAAACGTCGATTCGACTGTGGCGGGAAGCTTTTCGTTTGAGAGATCGACGCGCGCGGTCACCACCTGCGGCGTGCTGCCCAGCAGGCCGGTTGAAGTAAAAGAGGCGTTGAGCTGCTTATTTTCCGTGCGGCCAACCAGCTTCACGGCGCCGGCTGAGCGGCCATCCAACGTGGCGTCGTTGCTTTCTCCGTCAAAATTAATTTGGTAGCTCGAAACATCCTTGAAGATTCCCGACGCCTCGATATTCAGTTTTGCGGTGCCGGCAAGTTTCGGCAGGTTCGGCCGATTGGCCAGCGCGGTCAGACGATCCAGTTGCACTCGGTCGCCGCTGGCGCGAAGCTCGAAGGCCTGTGTTTGCGTGTCGAACTTCCCATTGCCCGCGATATGACCGGCGTCAAAGTTAGCGTCAAAGCTCGTCAGCGTCACTGAAGAGCCGCTGAACGTCGCATGCGCGGAAAGACTCTGAAGCGGCTCGCCGGCAAAGCGGCCCTTGCCAAAATTCAAGTCGGCAGTGCCGCTCATGGCCTTGGGAATTCCGGCGATCTTTACATTTCCTGACACTTCCGATTGCGTGTCGCCGAACTGCTCGCGAGTTTGTTTGCTCAGGGGCAGCACCACAATCAAATCGCCGGCGTTCATTCGCGTCAGCGTGGCCTCAATCGAGATGTTGTCCGTTCCCGTGCTCGGCACGACGAGAGCGAATTGGGCGCCACCGCCATTCGCTTGAACCAGACGGCCATCCGTGACGCGCATCTCAGCCGCCGTCGAAGCAATGTTCGCGGTCAGCGATCCAATATCGCGCTGATTGATGATTAGCGATCCGAGTTCAGCATGGCCGCTGACGATGGGACTCTTTAAGGCGCCCGCGAGCGTTCCGTTAAAAGCGAGACGACCACCGAGATCGATACCATACGTCCTGAATTGCTCTTCCAATTCCGGCAGGGCGCCGGATGAAATCAACAGCCGCTGAAGTTCAGAGGCGTCGGTCGAAGCCAGGTCTACTCGCAGACTCGAGGTCGGCTGCTCAATTGAAAACTGACCTGAAGCGGTGAGCGTGGTGGCGGCCGTTCTTAGATTTGCCCGCTGCAGCTGGAATAATCCGCGGTCGGCAGTGAGCGCAAATTCGCCGGACAGCGGCGCCAGATCGCCACCCGCGGGCGCGGCGCCCACCAAAGTTGCATTTACATTCCCAGTCGCGTCGGCGAAATCCGTTCCCGTGAAAGTGAGATCAGCTTTGCCCGTCGCCTTGCTGGCAATGGGCACGGCGCGGCCAGAGGCCATCGTAATCAGTCCGCCCAGATCGAAATTGTCAAAGTTGGCATTGATGCGAGATGCGCCCGTCTTTCGCAGCGAAATTGTCGCCGTGCCCGTCGCGCGACCGTCGAGTGCTTCGGCGACAAAGTTATTCAGTTGAATCTGATCGTTGTTGGCAACTACCGAGGCGTGCGCCGGCCCGAGCTGCATCGTGCCGACCACGCCGCCGCCCAAACTCAAATCGGCACTGGCGCGATAGCGGCCCGAAGGTTCGACTGTGAAGACGGGACGCGTGAGCCGGACGTCTTTGACGCTGCCGTCTTTTAGCTTCACCGTGCCGGCATTGATGTCATTCGTTGAGCCTTGTACACGACCATTGTGAATCGCCAGCCGCACCCCGGCGATATTGATGCTGCCGGTTTGCGCGCCGAAGGCATTGGCGTCGCCGACTTCGATCTGTTGCACCGTGACATTAGTAATGTTCCCGTCGCTCTTAATATCGATCGTCTTCGCGTTAACGCCATTGACACTAGTATCGCCTGATTGAATTTTTCCGGCCTTGGCGGTGGCAATCGTCGCGTTGGTCTTTCCATTCTCGACCCGCACGCGCAGATCGTTGGCCTGAATGCCGTTTTGGACTTTCGCCGTGGAAGTCGTGAGACTGTTGCCCGTGAATTGCGGCGCGGACGCGGTCAGCACACCGTCGTGATACTCAGCGCGCGCGTCGCGCAGAATCAATCCGGTAATCGTAGTGCCGTAACTCTTCTCCGCCGCAGCTCGCAACTCGCCCAGCCAGCGAAAATCCGAGCCGGTGCCCATCACGCCGCCGGTGATTTGCACGGCGTTCAGTTGAAAGTCGCCGGCAGTGAGGAGTTGGGCGACCGCGCGGCCGTTGAAGTCATACGACTTGCCCTGACCTGAGCCTTTAGCCGAAACGTTGAGGCCCTGCAGACGCACGCCGTCAGCGGCCAGGGCGTCCGACTTAATGCTGCCGTCAACCTGATAACGATCACCGTCTCCGGTAACGACACCGACAAAGTTCCCAACGCCACGGAGCGCAGTGCTGGTCTGCAGGATTTCGGAAGTCTGCGTAAGATCAACCGTGGACGTGACATTCAAGCGATATTTCAGGTTACGCCAATCATCCATCACGCCTTGCAGGTGCGTTTCGGCAATGGGCGACCGCAAGGTCAGGTCCTGAATCTCGGCGCGCGTCTCGTTCATTTTTCCGCGGCCTTCGATGTCGATGTTATTGACTGGCCGGCCGTCATAACTAAAAGTCGAATTAGTCGCGCTGAACGATACCAGGGCAGTGCGACTGCCCGCGGGCGCATTCGGATCCTCGGGTTGAATCGTCGCCTGAAGGTTGCGCGCTTCGCCTGACAGATTGTGCAGCGCGTCGCCGTAATGAATCAGCGCGTTCTTTAGTTCGATGTGCGCCGCGGAATAGGCGAACAGAATGCGGCCGTTCGGTTCGGGCGGCGGGATGTGAATATTGCGGAAGTTGGAGTTGCCCTGGGCGTCGAACTTTACCCAAAGCTCAAGTCCTTCGACCTGCAAGTCCTTCAGATTGATGTCGCGCTGCAGGCGCAGCGCGTAAAGATCTTCGATGCGGACGGTCGCGAGGATGCGATCTATCTTGCCGAGTTTTTCACCGGTCTTTGCATCGTAAAGCTCGACGCCCAGCAGCTCGACGGTTTGGGGCGAGAGCGAAGTGTGAGAATTTTTGATCTCGGCGCGGATTCCGTACTTTGCGAGCGTGTCCTTGATCTGTCCCGCAATGTATCGATCGACGAAGCCGAGCGCGGTAGGCGATGAGTCCAATCAGCATCAACGCCAGCACCGCGCACGATCAATCCGATCGAGGCGATGATTAGAGTTTCGGCGATTGACGAAGCGACGCCGGCGGCGGACCGTTGTTGGCGGCGCAGGCGGAGACTCTCCCGGCTCGGCCCTGTTTGATTGTCGCTGTGGTTGTTTACGGGCATTGAGGCGACGCACGCGTCTGACGATCCTTCAGGATTCCAGATCGCGACGACGATCTCCCAATAGTTTCACAATTTTGAGGGAAGAGCCCGAAAAGCAGAGGTCAGAGATCAGAGGTCAGCGGTCTCAAACGAGGACAAACTCGATCTGACAACTGATCATCCGATCTCTGTCCTCTGCTTTGTTTGTAAACTGAAAGCGGGGGAATTTCAAGGCAATAGTGGCACAGACTTCAGTCTGTGATACTTCCCTGGACAAATGTCTCAACGTACGTTTGATTCTTCCGAATCACAGACTAAAGTCTGTGCCACTTCAGATGCCGGAGACCCCAGCGGCACGTTGCCTACGACTTCCAATTCGAAACCTTCGAGGGCCGTTACTTTGGGGGGGTGATTTGTCAGGAGCAGAATGCGTCGCAGCCCGAGTTCGTGGAGGATTTGCGCGCCTACACCGTAATCGCGGTTGAGGCCATAGCCGGTTTCGGCGCTCGCCTCCTGCCTTGTCGACGCCGCGTTCCTGCATCATCGCGTAGGTGCGCAACTGGTGAATCAGATCGAGTCCGTGCTCGCTCTGACGAAGATAGAGCACGACGCCCTGTCCGGCTTCCGCAATCTTTTCCAGCGCGCGCCGCAGTTGATAGCCGGTGTCGTCGATCGTCGAACCGAACATGTCGCAGGTTACGTTCTCGCTGTGCACGCGCACCAGCACCGGCTCGTCCGTGCGCACGTCACCCATCACCATCGCCAGATGCACGTCGCCATTGACCGTATTCTCGAAAGCGATCGCGCGAAACGTTCCATAGACCGTGGGCAGATCGGTTTCGACGGCGCGCTGCACCAGGACTTCCTTGCTGATTCGATAGTGAACCAGATCGGCGACGCTGATGATCTTCAAACCGTGTACGACTGGCAAAGTCGCGCAGTTGCGGCAGGCGCGCCATCGTTCCGTCTTCGTTCATGATTTCGCAGATGACGCCGGCAGGATAAAGTCCGGCGATGCGCGCAATGTCAACCGCCGCTTCGGTCTGTCCGGGACGAACCAGCACGCCGCCATTCTTCGCGCGCAACGGAAAGATGTGACCGGGCCGCGCGAGATCCTGCGGCCTGGTGCGCGGATCGACGGCGGTTAGAATCGTGGTCGCGCGATCGGCGGCTGAGATTCCGGTGGTCACTCCGCGGCGCGCTTCGATCGAGACCGTGAACGCGGTGCCCGAGCCGCGAAGTGTTGTCGGCGACCTGCGGCGAAAGGTGCAGTTCATCGCAACGCTCTTCGGTCAGCGGCAGGCAGATCAGTCCGCGCGCGTGACGCGCCATGAAATTGATTATTTCGGGCGTGATCTTTTCCGCGGCGCATACCAGATCGCCTTCATTCTCGCGGTCTTCGTCGTCCACGATAATGATCATTCGACCTTCGCGAATGTCGGCGGCAGCGTCTGGAATGGAAGCGAATGGCATCTGGAATTTGAGAATCTGAAATTTCTTAGTCCTGGTAATCTGCAGAGTCGATCTGGCGATTCCTCGCTGGCCGCTTGTTCCGGCGTCTGGGCGTGGGATTTGGCGACTTGCAGAGGTCAGAGTACCGGCGCTAGCGCTCGGCCGATTTATTTGGCCTGTTGACCGTGAGAATTCGCTCCACGTACTTCGCGATCACGTCGACCTCGAGATTCACTTCGTCGCCCGGCTTTGAGCTGCGAGAAGTTGGTTACTTCCCAGGTCTTGGGAATTACAGCGATCTCGAAATAATCATCAGCCAGATTCGCGATCGTCAGGCTGATGCCTTCGACTGCGACTGAGCCTTTGAAGACCAGATAAGCGCGCGATCTCTTTCGGGATAAGCAAAGCGAAACGTCCACGAGTCGCCGTGGTTTTCCGAGCCGAGAAATTTTCCGCGCGCGTCGACGTGGCCCTGCACGATGTGGCCGCCCAGACGCGTCACCGGCGTGACGGCGCGTTCGAGATTCACCGGCGAGCCTTTCTTCAAGACTGCCGAGCGTCGATCGAAACAGCGTCTCTTTCGAAACATCGGCCGCGAACGAATCCGGCTTCACATCAAGCGCAGTCAGGCAGACGCCGTTGACTGAGATCGAGTCGCCATTATGCGATCCTTCGGTGACGGTGCGCGCTTCAATTACGATGCGTGCATCTTCGCCGCGCTTTTCAACTCGCGCACGCGACCGAGTTCTTCAATGATTCCAGTGAACATTATTATTTTGATGCCGATTGCCGATCGTCGCTCGTCAATGCGCGACGCAAGCGCGTATCTAGTTGCCCTTCCTGCACGTTGCGTCTTCGCTGACACAGGCAGCTATCACGTCAGAAGCCACGCGAAGTCCGCAAAGCCGACTCAGGACACTACCAACGAAAGTACCAATAACCACCAGCAAGAACAACGATGCTAGGCAACCGCGCGAGCGGAAAGATCATCATCCAGATCGCTTCGTTCTTAAACGTGAATCTGAGCAATTTCATGCGCCGCTTCTTTCCCGAACGATCAGTCACCATCTTTTGAAACACATCATCAATCGACATCCCGGTAGAGTCGATCTTGATCGCGTCTTCGGCGGCGACCAGAGGCGAGTCGGCGCGCGTCGTGTCGCGCCGGTCGCGTTCAGTGATGTCCGCCAGGGTCTGTTCGTAAGTCGCTTCTGGATTGAATTCACGCTCTTCGGCCAGCCGTCGTTCCGCTCTTTCAGCGACTGCCGCGTCCAGAATAGAACTTCACGTCAGCATCAGGGAAAACGACGGTGCCGATGTCGCGGCCGTTCATAACCGCGCCGCGTTTTCCCAATTCGCGTTGACGCCGCACCATGGCGCGACGCACGGCGGGAATTGTCGAAACGAGCGAAGACGTGTGGGTCACATCTTCGTCGCGAATCCGCTCGGTGACATCTCGCCCGTTCAGCGAAACGCGGATCGAATCCGGATCACCGCCCAAATCGATCGTCGATTCGTTCCGCCAAAGAACCTACTGACACGTCATCGTTCTCGTTCGCAGTCGATTCAAGCACGGCCAGCGCGACCGCGCGATACATCGATCCAGTGTCGATGTAAAGCAATCCGAATTCGCGTGCCAGCATTCGCCCAAGGGTGGATTTTCCCGATCCCGAAGGGCCATCAATCGCGATAATCAAAGGACGCGTCATACCGTAAGCGACCTGAGCATATCACCATGCCAGATCGATTGAAATCCTCGCTCAGGCCTTGATAAACGGCCGGGCTGTGTCCTAAAAGTGTGTTGCTGAAGAGGCGTGATGCGGACGCCTTCTCATTCACACCTCGCTTCAGCGAGGTGATCTCTGGCCCAATTGATCCCAGCCGTTTTAACGGCTTTTCAAGCTAAACCGTTAGAAACGGTTACTGGCACTGCCTTGCCCATTCTTCACCTCGCTGAAGCGAGGTGTGAATGAGAGAGTTGATTCAGCAACTCAACTAACTTCGACAATGCCAGCAACACAACTCCAGGGCACTACCAAAGCACTCGACTTCGTGACTTTTGTCGTTGAATCTCATAACCTCTTTGCTCCAACTTAAGGAGGATTAAGCTATGATTTCCCGCGTCCTTCTCTCCCTGCTGTTATTAACTTCACTCATCGTTTCCGTTGTCGCCCAACAAGTTCAGCCCACTGCTTCGCCTCAGCAACCAACCGCGCCGCCGGCTCAACAACCAACTCCACCGGAAGTCGATACACAGGATGTGGTGCGCATCACCACCAATTTGGTGCAGGTCGACGTGGTCGTAACGAAGGATGGTAAGCCGGTCAAGGATCTCCAGCCCGAGGATTTTGAGATCTTCGAAGACGGCAAGCAGCAAGCGATCACAAATTTTTCTTTTGTCTCAAACGTGCCCGTCGGCGCGTCACCGAAATCGACGCCGGCTGGAAAATCGAAGGACAAAACGGCGCCGCCCGTGCCCCCGGCAAAAATCAACATCAACGATCAGAGACGCACCGTGGCGCTGGTCATCGATGATTTGGGAATCTCATGGGACAGCATTGCGCAGATACGATCGCAAGTCAGGAAGTTTCTCGATCAGCTTTCCCCTAATGATCTGGTCGCCATCATCCGCACCGGCGGAGATGTCGGGTCATTGCAGCAATTCACAAATGACCGCCGTCTATTGCTGAACGCAGTCGATCATTTGCGCTGGAATCCATGCAGCCGATCCGGCCTCCATGTTTTTGCGCCGGCCGGTTCGATCGGCGACAACACAAATATCTGTTCGCAATACGTTCTCAACAGCACCATCAAGTCACTGCGGTTCATCCTCAAAGGCATGAGCGACCTGCCCGGCCGCAAATCTATGGTGCTGTTTTCTGATTTTCTGCCGATTGAAGATCAGGAGTCGCAAATGTTCTCCCGGATCAATCGAAGCACCGCTAACGATAGCTCGGAACCCGATTCAGACGCTCAATTTCCGGATTCCAGTCTGAGTTATTCCGCCCAACTTCAACGCATCGCAGAGTTGGCCATCCGATCTTCAGTTGTGATCTATTCGGTTGACACACGCGGATTGCAATACACGGGGTTGACGGCGGCCGATCGGTTGAACTCATCCAGTCGCAACATGACGGCCGACATCAATTCGCTGATGAGGGCACGCTCTACACTGATAATGCGCGGCCGTGAGGGATCAGATCTAATCGCCCGCCAGAGCGGCGGTTTTCTCATCCGCGAGTCGAATGATTTCGGCCTAAAACAGATCATGCAAGACCAGGAGGGCTACTACCTGATCGGCTTTCGTCCGGCGGAAGAAACCTTCGACAAAAAATTCCACCACCTCAAGGCGCGCCTGAAACGCGGCGGCATGACAGTTCGCACGCGAGCCGGTTTCTATGGCTTTACCGATGAGCAAGCGCGACCGGCAGGATTGTCTTCGAACGATCTTATGACGCGGGCCTTGATCTCTCCGTTTGGCGCGAAAGATGTGGACGTGCGACTCACATCTTTCTTCGTTGACGATCCAGCACGAGGCGCGATCCTCCGTTCATTCGTCCATTTCGATCTGCGCAATCTGACTTTCACGGAACAAGCTGATGGCTGGCATGTCGCTAACGTTGACGTGCGCGCAATGCTTTTCGGCGATAACGGCCGCGTCCTGGGCGAACAGGCGCAGATCGGGACCTTGCGTTTGCGCGGCGCCGGATACGAAGCCGCAATGCGCGACGGCATGACCTATAGTTTCGACGTGCCGCTGAAGTTACGAGGTGCATTCCAGTTTCGCGTCGCTGTTCGTGACGCGATCAGCTCGCGGATCGGAGCCGCCGGTCAGTTCGTGGAAATTCCCGATGTGAGGAATGGGCGTCTGGCGCTTTCGGGTGTCGTCGCGCGCGCGGAAGAGAATGCTTCCGTGGCGGCGCCGGCAAATGATCAGGACCAATCCGCCATGAGTGGGCCGGCCGTGCGCCGCTTCCGCCAGGGTGCGAATGTGGACTTTGCGTTCGTAATCTACAACGCCACAGCCGCCGCCCAAGCGGGCCAACTAATGCAAAAGATTCGCCTGATGAAGGACGGCAAGATTGTGTTCACCGGCTCTCCTAAAGCGATTGGCTTGGAGGGCCAGGCCGATCCACAAAGAATCGGGACCGGATCGCGGGTGCAACTGGGACCGGCGCTAACACCAGGTGATTACATCTTTCAAGTGATCGTGACCGATTCATCCGATAAGCAAAAGCCGCGCGTCGTTTCGCAGTGGATCGATTTTGAAGTAGTGAAGTAGCAGTTTCAAAAAGCAATCACCCGAAGCGTTGCGACTTCGGGTGCATTGCCGTCAGCCTGCAGCGGAGTTCTCCGTTTCCGAGCTGCGGCGGAATCTGTTTGATAATTAGCGAGTGCGGAGCGCGATCATTTCCGCCTTCACTCCGAGCGCAGTTATCTCCTTTTGCGTGGCGCGCTCAACGCCGGAACGCGGTGCGTTCAACCCTTCACTGTCACCGTCGATCCAAATTTGAGAAAAGAAATACCGGTTGCCATAGCGACGAAAAACCAGGGTTGAAGCGTCTGCTGTCTTGCCGACCACTGAGTTCATTTGCACCAGCACGGTTTGGCTGCCGTCCTTCGCTCTGATTCGCAGAACTGCGAGATCAGATGACGGATTGGTTTGCGTTATTGTGTATTCGCCGGCGGGCAAAGTTTTGTCGCCAACGTTGAACTGGAATGGAACACTAGCGGCGATCCAGCGGCCGTTACTTTGAGCCTGGGCCGCCATGGCCATTGAACCAACCAGGACTGCTAACGCGATTATTGTGTAAGCCTTTTTCATTTTAGTTTCTCCTTTTCAATTGAATCCTCGGCCGTGGCGGTTGAAGCGACCGGCGGCTTATTTGTGGCTGTCCCTCGACCCCGACCTTCCCCGGGGCTTCACCACTCTTGCCTTACACTCGATAACGCGGAAGTCCCAGCGAAACTCCCTCACGGGCCGGAACCTTTTGTTGTAGAATCTCGCCGCCAACAGACTCCATTTGGAGTTTAGAGGCGGGCTACCGCCCGCCATTCGTTATCAGCACACCCAAGGTAGATCTGGGCCAGGCCACGGTCGAGCGCGATTGGAAAATGGCGCGCGCCTGGCTGCGACGAAGATTAGAATAATTTTTTTGAGGGACTGAGGCCCACGGCTGCGCGTTACTAAATGAAGGTGCAACCAAATCCATGAAACCCGATCGCTGGCTCAAGATTAAGCAGATTTTCCAAGCCGCACTCGAGCGCACGCCGGCGGAAAGATCTGTCTTTATTTCCGAAGCCTGTGCAGGCGACGATGAGATGCGTAAGGAAGTCGAATCTCTCATCTCGTCCGACGGACGCAGCGGCACGTTCCTCGATTCGCCGGCATATGAAGCCGCGGCCGACATGCTCGGAGGGCACAAAACCGAGTTGAAGCCAGGACAGACGATCGCGGCTTACGAGATTCTCGCTTTCATCAGCCGCGGCGGGATGGGCGAAGTTTATCTGGCGCAGGATCGCCGGCTCAGCCGCAAAGTCGCTTTGAAGTTATTGCCGAGAACTTTCACCAAAGACGATGAACGGCTCCGGCGTTTTGAACAGGAAGCGCGCGCTGCGTCCGCGCTGAACCATCCCAACATCATTACGATTTATGAAATCCTCAAGATCGAATCGAGCCATTTAATCGCGACTGAATTCGTCGAAGGCGAAACGCTCCGCAATCGCCTGGCGCATTCGCCGTTGACGCTGGCTGAGTCTCTTAACATCGCGATTCAAGTCACGGACGCTCTGGCTGCGGCCCACAAGGTCGGCATCGTTCATCGCGACATCAAGCCTGAGAACATCATGCTGCGTCCTGACGGGTACATGAAGGTGCTCGATTTTGGTCTGGCGAAACTCACGGAGCAGCCCTCCGTGTCGGCTGACGAGGCGCCAACGAAACAGGTGCGCACCGGATCAGGGGTCATCATCGGCACGGTTGGTTACATGTCGCCGGAACAGGCGCGCGGTAAATCCGTCGATGCGCGTTCAGATATTTTCAGCCTGGGCGCAGTCATCTACGAAATGGTGACCGGACACAAACCTTTCGACGGCGAGACGCCGAGCGACGTGCTGGCAGCCATCCTAAAATCAGAACCTGCGCCGCTCTCAGTTTTCTTGGCAGATGCGCCCCCCGAACTCGCGCGCATCGTCACGAAGACCCTACGGAAGGATCGCGAAGAGCGTTATCAGGTGATCGGTGATTTGCTGTTGGACTTAAAGAGCTTGAGGCAGGAACTGGAGTTTCAAGCGCGCCTCGGACAATCCGCCGCTTCCGCCGATGGCGCCGCGAATATGGCGGCGCCCCCAACTCAATCAGGCGCCCCCCAAGTGACTGCCGAGCCGCAGGGCGCGGTGACGACGATTAGCCAGGCATTGAGCGTCGAACTGAAGCGGCATCCAGCCCGTCTAATCACTTCACTGGCGATCATCGCGATGATTCTAATCGCTGGCGGCATTGGTTTGTACGCGCTGCTCAATCGCACGCCGCCTCGCTCTCACTTTCAGTCTTCAACCATCGCGCGAATTACGAATTCGGGCAAAGTCATCGACGCGCGCTTGTCTCACGACGGCACGTATCTGCTTTACTGTCTGAGCGACGGCGGAAAACAAAGTCTGTGGCTGAGGCAAGTGAGCACCGCGAATGACAAAGGCATCGTGTCGCCGGCTCCGGTAGGTTTCTTCGGACTAACGTTCTCGCCGGACGATCGCGAAATTTATTATGTGGTCAAAGCAAACTACGATGCCGGCACCCTGTATCGCGTTCCCGTACTGGGAGGAACGCCGACAAGAATTCTCGAGAAGATAGATTGTCCGGTTACCTTCTCGCCAAACGGTCGGCAAATGGCGTTTTTGCGGGCGAATTTTCCAGTCGGGGATCAAAGCGCATTGATTATTGCCAACCTCGATGGGACTGCAGAACAAACGCTGGTTACGCGACAGAAACCGGAGCGCTTCGCGCCCATCTTCTTTACCGGACCATCGTGGTCACCGGATGGAAAACTAATTGCCGCGAGTGTCTTTACACTCGGCGGATCGAGCCGGGTCATAGCGTTTCCCGTAAACGGAGGCAAGGAGATCAACCTGACTCCCGACCCATGGCCCTTCAGCGGTCAGGTCCAATGGCTCCCGGACATGAGCGGGCTGCTGGTGGTCGCCGGAACGAACTCCAGTACCGGAGCCCAGCTTTGGTTTCTGTCTTACCCGTCCGGCGAGAAACGACAAATCACAAACGATCTGGATCAGCATCGCGCGATCGGCCTAACCGCCGACGGGTCGAGATTCGTGAATGTCGTGGGCACCGGCATCGTCAGTGTTTTCGTGGCGCCGGACGGAGACGCAAGCCACGCGCTTCAATTGCCAACCGGTAACATCGGATGGGGCACCGGCTATGGAAACAGTGTCGCCTGGACTCCGGATGGGAAGATTGTCTTTACATCCGCGGAAGGCAACGAAGTTAACCTCTGGATCGCGAACGCCGACGGCACAAGCCGTCAGCAACTCACTTCGAACGTTGGACGGAATGTTGGACCAACGGTTTCATCTGATGGCCGGTACATCGTCTTCAGTTCTACGCGCGGCGGCCGGCAAAACATTTGGCGAATGAATATCGACGGCACCAGTTCAAAGCAATTGACGCAAGGCGCTGCTGAATCGCTGCCTGTCGCTTCACCTGACGGACGCTGGGTAGTCTATACGGCCCTCGGCACAACGCGGCCGACAATTTGGAAAGTTTCGATCGAGGGCGGCGAGCCAACCGAAGTCACTCACAAAGTTTCAACCACGCCGACGATTTCACCCGACGGAAAGTTCATCGCATATCTTTACACCGAGAGTCCGGATCCCCTCGTTCCGCCGACCAAAATTGCAATCATTCCCTTCGAAGGGGGCGAGCCGGTCAAGACCTTTAGCTGCCAACCGCCAGGCACGGTGCAGATGTATCTGCAATGGTCTGCGGATGGAAAGTCTATTCTGTACAACACGAACACCAGTAGCGTGACGAATGTTTGGAGTCAACCAATCGACGGCAGTCCGCCTAAGCAAATCACAGATTTCAAAGACAGTTTTATGACGGGTTTTGCGTACTCGCGTGACGGTAAGCTCGTTTGCTCGCGCGGCATTTTCAATCGCGATGCGGTGATCATCAGCGAAACGAATTGAATCAGCTTACAAGTTATTCAAGATCGAAAACGCCGTGCCTTCAAAGATGCGGTGCTTTTCATCTGCAGTGATGTCGAGATTTTCAATCGCGGAAACCGCCCGATCGATTGAGCCGAGCAGGTGCGGATAGTCGCTGCCCATCACCATGTGTCCCGCGCCAATCATGTTTCTCACCATCATCAGCATATGCGGATTGAAATTCACCGTGTCGTAGTAAAGCCGTTTTAGATAGAAGCTCGGCAGCTCATCAATTTTGGCGCGGCATTCGACGAAATCTCGCCAGCCGTTGTCCATCCGTTCCATCAAATACGGAACCGCCCCGCCCAGGTGCGCCACAATCCAGCGAATGTCCGGAAAGTCGCGAAACATCCCGTCGAAACACATGCGCGCGACAGCCAGCGTGGTATCAAACATGAACCCAACAATCGGCCCCAGCACGTATTCGCGAAAAGGGTCTGTATTCGCAGGCAGCATCGGATGCAGGAGGATACAGAGCTTCATGCGATTGGCTTCTGCGAAGAACGGCCGGTACTGAGGTGAGGTCAAAGCGTTACCGCCGATATTGCTCAGCAGGATTACCCCATTCATCTTCAGCTCATCAATCGCGCGATGCAGTTCGCCAACCGCCGCGTCCGGGTCATCCATCGGAATCGAAGCAAAGGCCTTAAATCTGGCCGGATGTTGGGCCATCAATTCCGCATAGGCATCGTTGACCATGCGGGCGATCTCAGGCTGATGGTTTGCATCCGCAAAGAAAACATTCGGCGTCGAGAGTGAAACCACTTGCACGTCGATGCCCACGCGATCCATGTCTTCTATTCGCTTCGGCACATCAGTCATCGGCGGCGTGACGCCAAAGAAGCGCGCGCCGCGATAGGTGATGATGGTTTGACCGGAAGGGCTCTTGTCGAACGAGAATTCGGAAGGGAGCTCGCGAATCTTCTCGAAATAAGCGGGCGGGTAGTAGTGCGTGTGCAGATCGAGTTTGCGGCCAGTGCTGCTCATGATTGGTGAGAGTTAACGCCTATGACCATTTGAAAAGCAAGCAGGTAAGTTGAATCGAATTCTGGCTTCAGTATCTAAGTGAGAATCCGTGTCCCTGCGGTGAACTTATCCGGCAATAGGCTTCCCAAGGGCCAGCGGCTATGCCGTAAATAGTCGTTTGCGCAAAGCCACACGGCGAACCATAGTGACAGACAGAAACGCCGAATCAGTTCAGTTGATGATGGTAAATGCCGACCCCGACATTATGCGTCCGCCGAAAATCGGCGTGTTCATCGGCTTTCCCCCGAGGGTTGTCTGGGCCAAATCGATCTCCATGAGCACGCGCATCTCTGGCCGCTCGATCTGATCGGCCAGCGAACGAGCGCGATCAAAATCGGTTTGCCCCCCAAAACGACTAATTATTCTGATTTGACGCCGGACTTTGAGTATTGTTCCGCAAATCACTAGACTAAAGGCGATGCCTGACGCGCAAATTCAAGCCATTCTGGACAAAACTCTCGGCGGCGAACGCTTAAGCGCCGAGGATTGCACGACGCTGCTCGAATCCTACGACGTCGCGAGTATCGGCGCCGCCGCTGATGTGATCCGCAAGCGCCGCCACCCGGACAACGTCGTCACCTATATCATTGATCGCAACATCAACTATACAAACGTCTGCAATGTTGTCTGCACCTTCTGTGCTTTCTATCGCCGGCCCGGCGCGCCGGACACTTACGTGCAGACCATCGAGCAGATCTGCGAGAAGATAAACGAGACGATCGCGCTCGGCGGCACGGGCGTGTTGATGCAGGGGGGTCTGCATCCGGACTTTGGCCTTGAATGGTACGAAGATCTTTTGCGCACCCTCAGCGCCAGGTATCCAGGGTTCCAGCTCCACTGCTTCTCGCCGCCTGAGATTCACAACATCCACCTGATCTCGGGTTTGGATTATGAAACGATCATGCAGCGCTTAAAAGACGCCGGACTCTATAGTTTGCCGGGAGGCGGCGCAGAGATCCTGGACGACGAAGTGCGCAAGCGGGTCGCCACCAAATGCACCACGGATGAATGGCTGGCCGTGATGCGCGCGGTGCACAAGGTCGGTTTGCGATCAAGCGCGACCATGATGTTCGGCATCGGCGACGCAACGGAGCATCGCGTGCGACACCTGCAGCGGATTCGCGATCTTCAGGACGACACCGGCGGCTTCTTTGCTTTTATTCCCTGGACTTTTCAGCGCGAGAACACCGCCCTGGGTCGAAAGATCAAGGTCGAACCGACGGGCATCGACTATCTGAAGATGCTTTCGGTGGCGCGGCTGTTTATGGACAACATCGACAACATTCAGTCGTCCTGGCTCACGCAGGGTTTGCGCCTGGGCCAGGTGGGCTTGCGGTTCGGCGCGAATGATATGGGGTCGATCATGATCGAAGAGAATGTGGTCTCCGCCGCAGGTGCGCATAACCGGGCGTCGGAAGAGACTCTTCGTTATCTCATCAGTGAAGCGGGATTCATCCCACAGCAACGGGACATTCTTTACCGGCACGTAAGTCGTGAGCGAGTGCCAGAGATTACTTCAGCGGTGGCGTAAGAAACTCGCGCACCACTTATTCCTTGGGACATTCAGTGCAGACGATAAAGCGCCAGATGACGCTTTCTTCGGTTCCGCGCGCAGCTACACCCACCAGCCCCGCCGCATAGGTACTTCCAGGATCGATGAGGACGCCCAGCGGATAATCCTTTGCCTGCTGGTTATCGACCAGCGTCACCGCAATGCGATTGTCGGTGACTTCGATGTGTACGCTGAAAAACTGGCCGGCTTTGAGCGCCGCGGCGGCTGCGTTGGGAATTTTGATGGCCTGCAACCGCTGTTCGCGTCCACCCTTGACGGTGAACAGCCGTACGTACAAAGGCTCTTCTGCATTTTCCCCCGTCAATTCAAGCAGGTAGTAGTTGTTGGTGTCCTGCGCTCGCAGAGCGAATGCGACGCCGACGCCGTTGGTTATTTTTGCGTCGCTATAAAGGTGAAAGTTTTTGTAGTAATGGTTCCGGGGTAGCGCGACACCAGCGCCCTTCACAATCAGATTTCCGGAATTCGCGCGCCAGCCCGCCGGCACGTCCCAGCTCTTCAACTCGGTTTCAGTCCACTCAGCCCGGAATGTTTCTTTGGATTCCATCCGCGCGAGCGGAATCTCAACCGTCATGTTGCCGGCGACTGAGAACCTTTTCGAATCACCTTTGAAGACACGGTCCGCAGGTTCAATCACAGCGGTATAGTCTCCGGCCTGCAAGTAAAGTGTAGTTCGGTTGTTTCGGATTTCAACGGATTTCGGGGTCTCGCCATCCTTGCCGTATTTCAACTCGCCATCCGCACTGGTTTGCACTGTGACGGTATAAAGAATCGGCTCAAAGTCCAGCGTCACGGTCTGGCTCTCGTTTCTCTTGATCAAGAGAGACGCTTTTTCGACTTCGTGATAACCGGCGAGGGTGGCCGCGACGCGATAGTTGCCGGGCTTGAGATCGTTGAAGATCAGGGCGCGCTGGCCGTCGGGAACTGTACCCTTTTGCGCGTCCGCGCCCCTGATATTAAGCGGTTCAATAAGAATGACGGCGCCCGCCTCAGCCGAAACGAACAGACGACCCGTCAAAGGGGTCACCGGCTTTTCAACGACCTGCCTGATGATTCGGACGGTGGCCCGAGTTTTTTGCACAGGTTCTTCGGATCGGGGCCTGGGTTTAACGATTTCTCCGCCCGATCCGGTCTTTTGCCCGGCCACGGATTGAGCCAAGGCAAGAACGATCGTTAGGGTGATAGTGAATTGAGCTGTTCGAGGTCGCATAAAGATCACCTCGTAAGCGAGGCAAGAGATTACAAACGTCAAATAAAGCGGCGCGCGCCGTGCTTATTCTCGCAAAGATTAGCACAGCGCGCGCCTGGTTGGTAGAGGCTTGAAGTGGTCTTTCGCTAGAACGAAAGCTTCAATCCAAATTGAATCCGGCGCCCCGGCGTCACGGTGTCTGTTGCCTGTCCGAAGCCAGGCGCTTCGAGAAACCGCACCGGGATACCGAAGTTGGCGCGATTAAAAACATTGAAGACCTCGGTCCGGAAAACGAGCTTGACCTGCTCGGAAAGATTAATTCTCTTAATCACCGCCAGATTAGTCAGCCACAGCTTATCGCCGCGGAAAGAGTTGCGCGGGACGCTTCCATCCTGACCGAGTGGCGCCAGAAGCGTCAGCGGATCAACTGTCAGGCGCAATGGCCGACTGCGATCACCGGTCTCTACAATCCCGCTCGTGCTGTTCAAGCGATCGGTAAGATTACCGTCCAGATTGACGTCGTAAATAGAGTTCACGGTGAAGGGCTGGCCGGTTTGAAACTGCCCCGTACCAGCGAGTTGAATATCGCCAAAAACAGCTTGCGCCGCCTTGCCCTTGAAGCGCGGAAGGTCAAGAACATAGTCATAAGAGATGCGATGCCGCGCGTCGAAATTAGCCGCCGCATATTCACCCGCTGGCGCGAGGCTATTCTGCGGCAAGGCAGATGCTCCCGCCAGATCAAACACGTCTGACACGTCATCCTTCACACTTGAGAAGGTATAGTTGACTTGGAACTGGAAAGACTTGGTGAAGCGACCTCGTGCTTGTAACTGTAAGGCATCGTAGCGCGATTGGCCGGTAGTCTCATAGATGCCAACCGAGCCCACGGAGGAAACCGGGCGGCCGCCTGTGATGGTGCCGGCCGCGGAAACCCGCGTGCCGGGAGCAAACGCGACGCCAAAGAAGTTCGGTTCAGCAAAGCCCGGCGCATATTGGACTGGAACAAGGAATGAGTTTGGGCCAAGATTTGGCGTTGTGTAACGAAGCAGGTTTCGTCCGAGTGTGCCCACATAAGCAGCGGAGATGACCAGATTCGAGCTCAACTGCTGGTCGAAGGTCACGGAGTACTGGTGCGCCATCGGAGATTGAAGCCTCCGTGCCGGAAGCGTGAGGGAGAGGCCGCTTGAATTCTGTAAAATGCTAGTGGAGATGAAATTGATAAAATCGATCTGGTCTTGCAACGAAAATGTGGGGTCTAGGTGATTGAGCGTGCCCGGTGTTACGAGAATGAGCGTTGGATCACTCGGATTCAGAAGATCGAGCGGGAGGAAGGGAAAGAAAGCATTGCCGTTACCACCCGCGAGGTTGACGTTCAGGAAAGTCGGAAAGACATTGCGTGATTGGCTCACGACGGCTCCAAGGATCTGGTCGTAAAACAAACCATAGCCGCCACGGATGACCGTCGATTTATCTTTACCGAACAAGTCAGGTGACCATGCGAAACCGACGCGCGGCGCAAAGTTATTGCGATCCGGATCGAAGATCTTGGTGCGGCCGTCAATGAACTGACGAAAGCCCGGCGCAAGACTCAAGGCGCTACTGTTAAAGGTGCTTTCAATCTTGTTGTTGACCTCGCGCGGCGGCGTGTTGTGCTCGTAGCGCAGACCTAAGGAAAGCGAAAAGTTGGGGCGGACGCGCCATTCATCCTGGGCAAAAAAGTCCAGTTGGTAGTAACGCAGGTTGAGGCTCGAACTACCGGTCGTTAACGATTGTGAGAAGCCGCTGGCGGCTGAGACCCCCACCAACTCCGTTGGTTGAAAAAACCCGTTAGGGGTGAAAGCGCCAGTGATCGGATTAAATGCCAGGCGCGGTGCTCCATTAAAAGTGAGGAGGGGACGACAGTTCGGACAGAGGTCGCTGTTCAGTTCCGTGCGGCGCGTGTCAGCTCCGAAGGCCAGGCTATGCGAGCCGAGACGCCAGGCCACCGTATCCGCAAGCTGATAAGTATTGTTTACGCGGCTCTGCGGAAAGTTGAATACGTCAACCCCAACTGGACTGAAACCTGCCACCTTCACTTGACCAACGGGCCCACCAATCACGCCCTCGAGCGTCCCCGTTGTAGTAAGGTCAATGACACCAGTGTTTGGTGTGCCAAATCCAGGCAAGAAGTCACTCAACAGACGTGGTGCGTTCAAAAGAAACGGTGTATCGGGTAGAGATGCGCTGGGTCTCAGGAAAGGATTTCGTACCTCTTTAAACTTCAAGCGCGTGCGGCCATAGGAAAGCCGCAGCATGTTGCTTATGTTACTGGTGATCTCGCTGTTCAGAAACGTCGAGAAGTTTTGTGTCCGCACGCGAGGGTTGAGCGTGGAAAAGAGCGCGCCACCGGTCACCGGAATATCGCGCGAGTCCTCGGTAAAGTTATAACGAGCTGTAAGAGTCTGGCGCTTGCCCCACAGGTTGAAGTTTTGGTCGTACTTGCCTGAAAGCTCGTTTCCGCGGGCATTAGCGGGAAGGATTTCTGTATAAGTATTGGCTCCATAAATGCCGGTGGGATTATTGGGGAAGGGGAACAGACTATAGACCGCATCACCTTGAAATGTCGTTGCAAAGTCCTGGATCGGGTCTCCCGTGAACGGATCGCGGAAAAGTCCGGTCGCCCCACTCGGCGCTGTGCGGGTACAGATACCGGCAGCGAACTGAATACAACTTGGACCGCCGCGTTGATTAATGGTGGGGACGGCAAAACTCGCTTCCTTCGTGGCATGATAGAGGCCTTCCCGCTCATATGAAACGAAGAAAAACGCCTTATCGCTTTTAATCGGACCACCCAGCGCTACGCCCTCCTGGGTCAAGGTATATTTGTCCTCGCCCCCGCTTTGATTGGTGACCCTTAGAGGATTCCCATCAAGTCTAACCAGTTGTCCCGTTGAGGACGTTACGTTAAAGGTTCCATTGCCGTTGGTCGTGTCGAAGAAGTCGCGAGCGTTCAGGCGGTCCGAATTGTAGAAGCCATAGACTGTGCCGTGAAACTGATTACCGCCGGACTTGGAAAGGGCGTTGACCTGAGCGCCAACATTGCGACCATACTGCGCTGGCGCGAGCAGCGTAGTGATCTGAAACTCTTTCACCGATTCAATCGGCTGCGGGACCAGGGAAAAGAAACCCTGCCGACGCACACCGATGTCTTCGTCATTATTATCAGAACCGTCGACAGTAAAGTTATTGGAACGCGAGCGCATGCCATTTACCGCGAACTGACCCGCTGATCCCACGCCGGCGCCAACGCCAGGGCCCGCTATGGAACCCAGCGTTGCGGGCGGCGGAGCAACTCCCGGAGCCAACAATCCAAGTTCATCGAATGAGCGTGTCAAGGTCGTGCCGCCCAGCGGAAGCGTGGATACTTCCTTGTCCGTGTACGCTTGCCCGCGTCGCGCGTCCGTGATGTTCATTTCCGATGCGATATTGCTGCCGCTTCTGGAGGGCGCTGTTTGCGCTACGACGGGTGTCGGTGACGCAGCAACGGGTGGTTGACCGGCCGCGGGACTTGCCTCGGGACTGGCGGTCGCCACAGCCGCCGCAGTTGCCGTCATGTTAATCGGCGGCCGCACCGGATTCGGCCGGGTCGCATAATTTGTGAACAATTCATCCGGCGGGGTTTCATAACCGTCTTTCGTGACTCGGATACGATACTCACCAGGCGGTAACAATCCTTTTCGATAATATCCTTCGGAATTCGTTCTCGTCGCCAAGGTCGCGCCGCTTTCAGTATTAATCAATTGGACCAGCGCGTCGGCGACGGGCGCCTTGGTAGCGTTGTCGTAGACATAGCCTTCAATGGCTCCCGTAACGGGATCCTGGGCGCGCGCCAAAGACAGTGGCATCAGCACGATGGCTATTAGTAACAGTTGGCACGTAACTAATCTGGCGGGTGAGTAGTTTTTCATCGAGACTCTCCTGGTGTTAAGAAAAGACCGGCATAGTCTTTCAGTTGCGCATCGCCTGACCGTAAACAAGAAATAGATTTAGAGGACCCCGGTCAGGTGATTGGGAAACGCACTTCCCAAAGGGAAAAGCGCGAGGTTAAAAACGATTCAGCCCTATCGAAGGGTGGCCCAGACTTTACTCGGGGCTCGGTTTTCTGTCAATAAGAATTCGGCAAATTAGGCGAACTAAAGTGAGTCGAGTGTTTACTCACCGAAGCCCAGAAGCTACTGCTTGCGATCGGCTTGCAACAAACGTTGCGACGCCCGCCTTCACTGAATCAGTTCGCGCCGCAGAGATACCAGCTGCCACCTTGCTGAACTAAGTCTTGCCCTGCTATCGAAAACGCCCGTATAATCCCCGCGTTTGAGAGTTGTGGCGCTTCGGTGGTTCGTAAAGGATAGAGCAACCGATTTAATGGCCCACTGCGATCGTCCGCACGTCCGTCTCCTGATCTAACGCACCGTGTGCGTTGCTGGCCTATCACCGAGTAAAAGCTGAACGATGAAGGAATGCTCTCACTGCCGGTACTGCTTCCCTGATGAGATAAATCACTGCCCCACCGACGGCAGTAAGTTGAAGATGTCTATTCAGGGCGACACGGTCCTGGACGGGCGCTATCAACTTGATCGGCGGCTGGGCCAGGGCGGTATGGGAATCGTCTTTCAAGGCCGCCACATCTTTCTCAAAACTACCTTTGCCATCAAAGTTATTCTGCCCGATCTGGTCGGAAACGATCCCATGCTGGTGACTCGGTTCCGACAAGAGGCGATGGTGGCCGCCCGCATGCGCCACCAAAATCTGGTCAACGTCACGGATTTTGGCGTGGTTCATGGCATGCCTTATCTGGTAATGGAGATGGTCGTCGGCCGATCCCTCCACGAGGTATTGGCAAAGGAAGGGCGGATGCCGCCGCTGCGCGCGCTCGAAGTTATGGAGGCGGTTTGCGCCGGAGTCGGAGCAGCGCACAAGCAAGGCGTAGTACATCGCGATCTGAAGCCGCTCAATATCATGTTGATGAACGGCGTTCCCATCAGCCAGGGCGTCAAGATTCTCGACTTTGGCTTAGCCAAGATAAAGTCAGGCGAGCTGCTCGGATCATTTGTTGCTGCCCAGACCACCGGCTTAATGGGATCGCCGTCCTACATGGCGCCGGAGTTGTGGTCTGACGACGAACCGGACGCGCGCGCCGACGTTTACAGCCTTGGCATCATTCTCTTCCAGATGCTTTCGGGCGAAGTTCCCTTCCGTGGCTCGACGATTCCGTCGATCATGAAGAAGCACCTCACGCAACCGCCCCCGAGCTTTTCGGAACAGGGCGTCATCGTTCCCAAGGAAATCGAGGCCGTCGTCAAGAAGGCGTTAGCAAAATCTCGCGACGATCGCTATGCATCGGTTGAGGACCTTGCCGCCGATTTGGAAGAGGCCGTCAGCTCTCTATCCACTGAGCTGGATCACACGATTCCCCAGTTAGCCGGATTTGACATGCGGACGATGCCGTTTCCTGAGATGACCAGCGAGCAGACGCTGGCCGAACGGCAGCGACAAGTCGAAGACGAGGTCGAGCAATTAGCCCGCGAATTCCAGGAAGCGCAAATGCGCGCGGACGAGGCACGGCAACGTGCCGAAGACGCATCGCGCCGCAAAACCGAGGAAGACGTCGCCCGTAAGCGCGCTGAAGAAGAAGCTGAACGCAAGCGCCAGGAGGAAGAAGCGGCCCGTCTGCGCGCTGAAGAAGCGCGTCGCAAGCTGGAGGAGGAAGAAGCGGCCCGCCGCGCGGAAGAAGAGGAGGCTGAACGCCAACGCCAGCAGGAGGTTGCCCGGCAACGGGCTGAAGAAGAGGCGGCCCGGAAACGCGCCGCGGACGAAGCAGTCAGGCTGGCCCGGGAAATTGCGGAGGTTCAGCAGCGCGCCGAGGAAGCTCGCCTCCGGGCCGATGAGGAAGCACGGCTCCGTTCCGAAGAGGAAGCGGCCCGGCGTCGCGCTGAAGAGGAAGCTCGCAAGCTGGCAGCCGAAGTAGCCGAAACAAAACTTCGCGCCGAGGAAGCGCGCCAGCGGGCAGAGGTTGAGGCGCGTCAGCAGGCACAGGCTGAGGCCCAACGGCTGCGAGTTGAGCAAGAGGAAGCGAAAAAACGGGCCGAAGAAGAAATCCGCAAGCGAAAAGAGGAAGAGGAAGCGCGGCAGCTCGCAATGAGCGAGGCCAACCGTCTTTCAAAAGAAGTCTCTGAGGCCCAACGGCGCGCCGACGAAGCCGGTCAGCGGGCCCAGGAAGAGGCCGAAAGACGCGCGGCCGAAGAAGCCGCCCGTAGAAAAGCTGAAGAGGAAGCGCGGCGACTTGCCCAGGAGGTGGAAGAAGCTCAACTCCGCGTCGAAGAAGCGCGCAAGCGCGTTGAGGAGGCGCGCCGCCAGGCGGAGGTTGAATCTCAGAAACATCGGGAAGAGTTAGCGGCGGCGACCAGCCTGCGACAACAAGCCGACAGCGGTTCGCAGTTAGCGCCGACTCCGGGAATGGACGCAACTATCGCAAGCATTCCCCCGCCCGCCGAAGTTCGTCCGATGGATACGATCGCGCAGTTGAATATGCTCGGTGCGACGCCGGATATTCACAGCTCTATCCCCTCAGATCGACTACCCAGCTTGGGCGGGGCCGGCGTCGCCGAGGCTGGGGTGCAGCAAAGTTATCCGTCGCTCCAGGGCAGCTTGCACACTCAATCGTCATTGGGAACGATTCCGGACCTCAACGCCGCTGCCAGATCGAAAAAGATGATGGCCATCATTGGCGCGCTGGTGTTGTTGGTCTTCGTGGTGGGCGGCATCGGAGTCGCGCTGGTCTTGTGGCGATCGTCAGGGACGACGAATTCACCCGACAAGCCGGTTTCGCCGGCGAACTCCAATGGGAACACCGAGGGTCCGGTTAAGCCACTGGTCAAAACGGAGATGGTGAAAATTGAGGCCGGCACTTTTCAGATGGGGCGCAGCGATATCGATCAGAATTCCACTAGCGCATATGAGCTAAACCAATATCCCGCACATCCCACGCCGGTCAGCGCTTTCTTCATGGATCCTACGGAAGTCTCGAATTCTGAATACGCAGCCTTCGTCAGCGAGACCAAGCATACGCCCCCCAGCTACTGGACGGATGCCAAGCCGTCCGCGGGGCAGGAGCAGTGGCCCGTCACAAATGTCTCTCTTGCAGACGCTGTTGCGTTCGCGCAATGGAGGTCAAAGCGCGATAACACAACCTATAGATTGCCATCGGAAGCGGAATGGGAATTTGCCGCGCGCAATGGATCGCAGGGCGATTATTATCCCTGGGGCAATGAGTGGCGCGACAACTGCGCTAACGTTGGCAGCAACTCCTTAAGACCTGTCGGATCATATCCTGCCTGCGGTTCAAAGTCTGGGGTTCTTGATCTAATCGGTAATGTTTGGGAGTGGACTTCTACAAAGGCTGCGCCCTATCCGGGCGCCGATCAGTTACAGCATCAATTCAGACAGGAAGGTCAAATAATTCGCGGCGGGTCGTATTTAGAAGATTTTAAGGGCGCCGACGCAATTACTGCGACGCGGCGTTCAGTCGTGCTGGCAAGCGCAAAGGAAGCTACTATTGGTTTTCGCCTGGTCCGGCCGGCTTCCTAACCTGCATTGTTGAATCTACCCGCCTAGCGTTTTGCAGATCTCTTGCGAGTCCCTAAATCCTCTCGGGGCTCAGACTTCAGGCGCGACTTTGCGGCAGGCTCGGCAATCTCAACCATCAACGGCTCAAATTTTGAAGCGTTTACCAGCAGACCCGTCCCTTCGGCCGTCGGCTTCACTTTCGAGATCAAGACCCGACTAATTCGGCGCGGCATCAAGAGCGGCGCGACCGTCGCTGCAGACTCAGCCAGCGAGACGATGTCACCGCCGCCACGCCAGTGCTCGCGCACCACCAGATCGTCCGTGCGATCGATCAAACGGAGCAGCGTCAGCGAAATCAGGAAGAGATCGTCCACCTGGCCCAGGAAAGGAATCATGTCAGGCAGGAAATCGAAGGGAATGATCGCGTAAATCAAGGCGGCCGCAAACAGCGCCCGCTCCGTGCGCGGCACGCGCGAGTCGACCATCAAACGGCCCGTCAGCACAACCATGTTCGGCAGAAACATAAGCATATTCTTCATTCGACTCTTTAGTTCTATTTTAGACATGATCGGTTTTTCCTGTTTCACTCGTAATACGTTCCTCCGCCTGCTGTGGTTCGCTTCTGAAAGTCTAGTCGAGCACTCGAGTCTGGGCAAGCTTCCTGCCACGGCAATGTCATGATAGATTTTGCGACGCTTGGCAACCAGATAACAACTAACCACTGACCGGCCGACTACTGATTATCACCGTGTCCATCCTCGATCAAATCCGCGAGCGAGCCGCCGCGAATCTACAGCACATAGTCCTTCCGGAAGGCGAAGATCCGCGCACCGTTGTGGCGGCTGCGACCATCACTCGCCAAAGGTTGGCGCGAGTCACCGTGCTCGGTAATGAAGATAAGGTGCGCGCAGCGGCCCGCGATGCCGGCGCAGATCTCGGCAGTGTTGAACTAATCGATCACCAGCGCACCGGCGATTTCGAAAAGATGGTCTCGCTGCTGTACGAAGCGCGACGGGCGAAAGGGATGACGACTGACGAAGCGCGCAACGCGTTGCGCGATCCTTTGTATTACGGAAACCTGATGGTACGTGGGGGACGCGCCGACGGGTCAGTAGCAGGCGCTACGAACACTACCTCGCACACCGTCCGGGTGGCGTTGCACTGCATCGGTGTGCGACCCGGATTCAAGCTCGTGTCGAGTTTTTTCCTGATGGCGCTCCGCGATGCCAACTTCGGTCACCACGGCGCGATGATTTTTGCCGATTGTGGTGTGGTGATTGAACCCAGCGCGGCAGAGCTCGCCGAAATCGCGATCGCTTCCGCTGATTCGTGCCGCGCCCTGCTGGGAACAGAGCCACGCGTCGCCATGCTTTCCTTCTCGACCAAAGGCAGTGCCCGGCATCGCTTGATCGACAAGGTCGTGGAAGCGACGCGCACGGTGCGCGCGCGCGCTCCGGAAGTTGAGATTGACGGCGAGTTGCAGGCTGACGCGGCGCTGGTTCCCGCAATTGCTGAATCCAAAGCTCCGGGTTCCGGAGTAGGCGGTCGCGCCAACGTACTCATCTTTCCCGATCTTCAATCCGGAAACATTGCCTATAAATTAACTGAACGGCTGGCCGGAGCAACCGCTATCGGGCCGATCCTGCAAGGCCTCGATCGACCTGCGAACGATTTGTCGCGTGGTTGCAAAGCAGAAGACATCGTTGATGCGGTAGCAATTACTGCGGTGCAGGCCCAGGCGCGCAAATTGACTCGATAGTTCCCAGCCGGGGTTGCCAGCTCGCGGGCAACGTTATCCCGCGCTCCGCCGCATCCAACCAGCCGAAAACCAGTCCCTCTTAGCGGAGCAAATTTTGCGATCTCTTTTTGCAGCTGTCTTCCTGTCCCTGTTGCTGGTCTGCGGCGCTCAAGCCCAGGTCAAACCCACTCCGTCGCCGACTCCGAAAGCTGACGATCAGGAACCGGTGCGGGTGTTCACTGAAGAAGTGCGTTTGCCCGTTGCAGCGACCGATACCTATGGCCGATACGATCCCAGTTTGGATATTGACGACGTGCTCGTGCTGGAGGACGGCCAGCCTCAACAGATCAGAAGCATCCAGCATCTGCCCACAAATGTTCTGTTGCTGCTAGATCTGGGAAATCAGCTCGGGCTTAAAGATACAAATCTAACGCGCGCCGTGGCTATGCGCCTGGTCTCGACTCTGTATCCCGGCACCAGAATCGCGGTGATGCAATTCGCAACCAAACCGGAGCTGCTGCAAAGCTGGACAACGGACCGCGAGGCAATTGCCAAAGTACTCAAAACGAAACTTAATTCAGGCAAAGGTAGTCGCTTCTCCGACGCTCTCGCCGCCGCCTCGGATCAATTTAAGGAGACAGCACCGGGCACGCGACACATCATAATCGTTACGGATGGCGTGGAAGCGCCCGGCGGGCGAGTGACGATGACGACCGCTTTGAAACAGTTGAACTCAATTCAAGCAAGTGTCCACATCATCAGTTACACGGTAATGGCGCGTCTCGCGATTGCCGGTCAAACAAAACGAACCAGCAACGGGGACGGTGTGCAGCGGGATGCAAACCCTGCCAGCAACCCGGTGGCTAATGGCGATCCGACTCTGCCGCCCGGCACCACGCGCACACCGGGCTTCAAGCTGGGCTCAGTTGACGTCGACTTTGCGATGCGCAAGAAGCGAAAAGAGTACGAGCGTGCGACTCGCAACAGTGAAGAGAAGTTGAAAGAGATTGCTCAGGAGAGTGGGGGTCAAATCCTGCTGCCTACCAACGGCGACGATCTGCTGGCGCAAGCTGAGAGCATCTCGCGCGACATTGGCGCACAATACGTGGTTACGTACAGGCCAACGAAACCGTTGTCAGAAGCAAAGCCCGGCGAATATAGAAGGGTTGAAGTTGCCTCGCGGAGGGTGGGTCTTTACTTGCGAAGCCGTAAGGGTTACGTCGTTCCTGCGCAGTAAAAAGAAGTGGTGTGTTTACGTTTCGATTGGTTTGCAGGCACGCGCAGCTTAACTCACCGGAACGTTCAGCGCCTCGATCGCGGCGGCGGCCGGCTGCCATTCACCGCTTTGCGGCTTTCTCATCAACGACCTGCGGCGCAATTCATCCCAATCTTCGCGCGGCACTCGGTGAAACGCTTCCACTATCTTCGGATCAAACTGACGGCCTGACCATTCATTCAACTCTTGCGTCGCCGCTTCATATGGCCGACCCTTGCGATAGACCCGGTCACTCGTGATGGCGTCAAACGCATCGGCCACGGAAAAGATCCGTGCGCAAACGTCGATTTCTTCAGCTTTGAGCCCCAACGGATAGCCAGAGCCATCCCACTTTTCGTGGTGCTGGGCCACGACGCGGGCGGCTCCCTCCAAAAACTTTATGCCTCGCAGAATTTGCTGGCCGTGCAGAGGATGTTCGCGCATGCGCTCCCACTCTTCGTCGGTGAGTTTGGCGGGCTTACGCAGAATGGCGTCAGGGACACCTATCTTACCGATATCATGAAGCAGCGATCCAAATTCCAGCGCCTTCATTTCAGCCACCGACAAACCATACTCGCGACCCAGGCGCAAGCTAAACGTTACAACCCGCTCTGAGTGGCCATGCGTTTCCGCGTCGCGCGTTTCCAGCGCGGCCGTCAGGGCTTGCAACGTTGATCGATACGCGTTTTCCAGCGAGTCAAGTGCCTCGTCCAATTCCTTGGTACGTTGCGTCACCAAATCTTCGAGATGGTTTTCATAGCGACGTTTGGCAACGATCAGCTCATGATGATCTAAGGCGCGTGAGACTGCGGCTTCCGCCTGGCGCAGATCGAACGGCTTCATCAAGTAATCAAAAGCGCCGAGCCGCAATGCGTTAATTGCGCTCTCGATCGTCTGCATGCCACTGATCATCACAATGACGGTATCCGGCGAGATGACTTTGACGTGAGGAATCATCTCCAATCCGGTCATGCCGCTCATGGTGATGTCGCTGATGACCAGCTGGTAATCGTTTTGGCGAAGCTCAGTCAACGCCTCTTCGGCTGAAGCAGCCTCGCCACACTCATAGGTTCCGCAAAGCAAGTCATGCAGAACGCCACGCACTTCGGCTTCGTCGTCCACGATTAGAAGGCGGGTCTTTGTCATTGATTCGCTCATCGTAAAAATATTCAGTGATTACGGGGCCGGGAAGGGGTGTAGAACTAAAACTGAGCAGGGACTTCAGGCGCCGGATTGAGCCGGCCCAGCCATTGTACAACGCTCGCTATCGATTGGTAAACACTCTTTTTACTGCGGCGTTTCGCCTGATTTCACGGGGTTTTAGCGGGATCTTTTGTTTTCCCTTCGGCGGTTGACCGGTTCTGCCTTGCTCCTCTAATATGGGCGGTCACCGCGCACGACATTGCCGGAGTGGCGAAATTGGTATACGCACCAGACTCAAAATCTGGCGAGGTTCACTCCTCATGAGAGTTCGAGTCTCTCCTCCGGCACCAGGGTTTTCGAATTAATTTTCTTAGTTGCCACAAAAAAAGGCCGAGCGCCCTGTCGGACGTTCGGCCTTTCTTGTTTTCGATCGTTGACTACTTAATGCGCGAGTCGACAGGATCGCGCCGGACTGCTGGGCGGCGCGTCTGGATCGCCGACCGCCTGACCTGCCGGCGAAATGCCATGCGTGGCGATCTCATGTGCCGTGTGCGTGCCATCACGCTGTGACGGCGGCCATACGCGAAGTAGATCACTAGTCCAACCAACAGCCAGACGATTAGACCGATACCAGTTCTCTGCAGGCAGCGAGAACATCAACAGCAGGCAAGTGAGAATTCCGAGAATCGGAACCAGCGGAACGAATGGCGCGCGGAACGGGCGATTCGCGTTGGGATTCGTCTTGCGCATGACCAGCACTGCGCCGCAGACGATCACGAAGGCGAACAGAGTTCCGATGCTCGTCATCTCCGCCAGAATACTCAGCGGGATAAATCCGGCCATCGCCGCGACAAACAGTCCGGTCAGGATCGTTGACTTCCAGGGCGTGCGAAACTTCGGATGAATATCGCCGAAGAAACTGTTCGGCACCAAGCCATCACGGCCCAGCGCCAACATCACGCGCGGCTGACTCAGCATCATGACGAGCAGCACCGAAGTAATGCCGGTCATCGCGCCGGCGGCGACGAGATACTGCATCCAGATCAAGCCCGGCTCGCTTGAATGCATCCACGACGGGCGCGTCGATATTGATGTCTTTGGAGGGAACCATTCCCGTCAGCACCGCCGCGACGAGCAATGTAAAGGATGGTGCAGATGATCAGAGACGCGATGATGCCAATGGGCACATCTTTCGCCGGCTCGCGCGCTTCTTCTGAGTGAACTGAGACGGAATCAAATCCGATGTAAGCGAAGAAGATGATCGCCGCGCCGGCAAACATGCCCAGCGGCTCACCGCCTTTCGCGGTCTGGCCGAAAATGGTGTGGCCGAAGAAGCTGACGCCGGTGTAGCCGAACGGCGCAAACGGATGCCAGTTAGCCGTGATTGACGGTAGAACAAGAGCCACCGATGCCGATCACCATCAGCACGATGACGAGCTTGACGCCGACCATGACCGCGTTGAAGGACGCGCTCTCTTTGATGCCCTTGACGAGAACTACAGTGAGAATGAACGTGATCAGAACCGCGGGCAGATCGAAATACGATCCGGTGGCGACAAATCCCGTATGGGGACACTTCGCACCGACGCTCACGCAATAATTGATCGGCGCTGTCCGAAAATGTCAGGCATCTGGGCGGGTATCCACGAAAGGCCCTCGTGAAATATGGGAATGAATTCCTGAAAGTGCGCCGACCATCCGTGCGCGACCGTTGCCGAGCCAACCGCGTATTCGAGGATCAAATCCCAGCCGATGATCCAGGCGAAGAGTTCACCGAGCGTCGCGTACGCGTAGGTGTAGGCCGAGCCCGCCACCGGCACCATCGACGCAAACTCCGCATAACACAGCGCCGCAAACACGCACGCGAGTCCCGCCAGCACGAACGACAGCATCAGCGCCGGCCCGGTGCGATCGTGCGCGGCGACACCGGTCAGAATGAAGATGCCGGTGCCGATGATCGCGCCGACGCCCAGGGCCGTCAGTTGCACCGGCCCCAGAATGCGGCGCAAGCGGTTCTCGCCTTCTCTCTTCGAGCAACAGACTGAGCGGTTTTGTCCTAAACAGTTGATTAGCCATTCAGTTAACCTCCGGTAGTCGGTGGTACAGACTTCAGTCTGTGTTCAAAGTCGCGGCTGACCTCTTTTTTTCCTACGAAAACTTACGCTAATCCAATATTCAGCTCATCATTCTCCGAGATAGGCTTCTCTAATCCGCGGGTCGTTGGCCAGTTCCTTTGACGGGCCTTCCATGGTAATCGATCCAGTTTCGAGCACGTAAGCTCGATCGGAATGATGCAGAGCGGCGTGGGCGTTCTGTTCGACCAGCAGGATCGTAGTACCCTTGCCTCTTATCTCTTCAATTGCTTCAAAGATTGTGTGCACCACGAGCGGCGCCAGACCAAGCGAAGGCTCATCCAGTAGCAACAAACGGGGACGGGACATAAGAGCCCGGCCCATTGCCAGCATTTGCTGTTCACCGCCGGAAAGCGTTCCCGCTTTCTGGTGCTCGCGTTCCTTGAGTCGCGGAAACATCTCAAAGACTTTCGTCATGTCACCGGCGATCTGGCCGCGATTTTTCTGGAGGTAGGCGCCCATCTGCAGGTTCTCTCGAACCGAAAGATTGGCAAATACTCCGCGACCTTCAGGGGACATTGAGATGCCGCGCGCAACCAGTTTGTGCGTGGCCGTGCCGCCAATCTCCTCGCCTTCGAAAGTGATGGTGCCTTCACTCGGCTCGAGCAAGCCAGTAATCGTGCGCAGCGTCGTGGTTTTGCCGGCGCCGTTCGCGCCGATCAACGTTACGACTTCACCCTGTTCCACGTGCATCGAAATGCCACGCAATGCTTCGATGGCACCATAGCTAACGGAAACATTGTTTAGAGTTAGCATCTCGCTGGCCTGGCTAGTCACCCAGGTACGCTTCAATCACTTTCGGGTCGTTCTTGATCTCGTCGGGCAAACCGAGGGCGATAGACTTGCCGTAGTCTACAACCTGTATCCGATCACACACACCCATCACGACCTTCATATTATGCTCGACGAGCAAAATCGTAAGGCCAAATCGGTCCCGAATCTGCTTAATAAGATTCATCAGGTCTTCCTGCTCGGAGGGATTCAATCCGGCCGCCGGTTCGTCCAGCAGCAGTAACTTTGGCCTTGTGGCCAGCGCGCGCACTATCTCGAGGCGACGCTGCTTGCCATACGGCAGGCTGGTCCCGGCTTCGCTCCTTACATTCACGAGGTCAAAGATCTCCAGCAACTCCAGGGCGAAGTCGCGATGGTCGCGCTCGTCGTGATGGAATCGTGGCAACCGCAACACAGCGTCAAGCAGATTTTGCCGTGCATGAATGTGACACGCGGTCATAACATTTTCCAGTACGGTCATACCCGGAAACAGCCTGATGTTTTGAAATGTGCGGGAAACGCCGAGGCGGGAGATCTGGTAGGGTCGAAGGCCGTTGATTCGTTTGCCTTCGAAATGAATGTCGCCGGAAGTTGGCTCATAAACTCCGGTCAGCAGATTGAAAATCGTGGTCTTGCCGGCGCCGTTTGGTCCAATCAATCCATAGATCTCCCCGCGTTTGACCTGCATGTTCAACTCGTTCACGGCGACGAGGCCGCCGAAACGAATCGTGCATTTTTCAGCTGACAAGGGATTGTCGCCGTTCACCTTTTGCGCTGGACTGGTCATCGATTCTCGACATCCTTTTCAGGTCGCACGGCCGCCTCGGCTATGGGGACGCCTTTGGACGCGCCAACCGCAACGGTTCCTTCGGGTAGGCGGCGCGGTCGTTTCAACCACGACAGGCCAAATTCCCGCCCACCGAACATACCTTGTGGACGCGTTATCATGATGATAATCAGCAACAACGCGTAGATCACCAAACGGTAGTCGTAGACGCCGCCGGGAAGCTGGCGCAGTACTTCAGGCAAGAAAGTGATTACCAGCGCACCCAGGACGGAGCCTGTGATCGAGCCCATCCCCCCGAGCACGATCATGATAATGATTTCGAACGAGCGCACGAACGTGAAATCATTGGGATGGGGGAGCCGCCAATGGCCGTACAGGGCGCCGGCTACTCCGGCAAACGCCGAACTGATCACAAATGACGTCACCTTGTAACGAGTGGTGTTGACCCCCATGGCCTGCGCCGCCAGTTCATCCTCGCGAATAGATATAAGGGCGCGTCCGGCATCTGAATGAACGATGTTGTAAATGATTACAATCGTGATCACTGCGAACAGACCGATCCAAAAGAAGTTGGTGTAAGCCGGAATGGTCAAGCGGCCCATGGATTCATCAATACAAGTAACGCCGTTAGCTGAATCGACACACCCGCGAAATCCAGTCGCCCCGCCGACTCTGTTCGTGTTCACGATGATGATCCGGATGATTTCAGCAAAGCCAAGCGTGGCAATGGCCAGATAGTCGCCGCGCAAACGAAGGCTGGGAATTCCTACCACCAGCCCGGCGATGGCTGCGGCCAGCGCGCCCACCAGAATTACAAAGCAAAAAACAACGGCGGCCGCGACGTCCGCTCCAACTACGCCCGTCAACCACCGTTCCAGCCCTTGAGTGTAATAGACGGTGACGAAGGTCGAAGAGTAAGCGCCTATCGCCATGAATCCGATGTGGCCGATCGAGAACTGTCCCGTGAATCCATTAATCAGATTGAGCGAAACGGCCAGAATGATGTTGATACCCGCCATCTTCCAGAGATCGACCTGGTAAAGCGGTACGCCAAACCCGAAGAGGCCCTGCCTGCTCATTACCAGATTCAGGGCGTAGAGCACGGCGAGGATAACCAGCGTGACCAGGGTTCGTTTGATGAAGGAAAGCATGCGGATGCGGACTCTGGTTAGGTGGGCTCTTATACCTTCTCTTGTACGCTCGTGCCCAGGATACCCGAAGGTCGGAGTAACAGAACCAATATCAGGATGGCAAAGGCGACAGCGTCGCGATAGGTTGAGGCGATGCCGATGCTGCCGCCATAACCAACCACCATTGTTTCAGCCACGCCGATTAGCAAACCTCCGAGCACGGCGCCCGGAATATTTCCGATGCCGCCGAGTACCGCGGCCACGAAGGCCTTGAGACCGGTGGTAATGCCCATCAACGGATCAATCGTCGGGCTGTACTGTGCAGTCAGCACTCCACCGGCAGCCGCCAACGCCGAACCCAGAGCGAAGGTGAAAGTGATAATGGCGTTGGTGTTGATGCCCATCAGCTTTGCGGAATTCAGATTAAAAGAGACGGCGCGCATCGCCGTACCCACCTTCGTCTTGAAGATAATCCACTGCAAGAGCACCATCAGCACGATTGAGACCACAAAAATCAGAATCTGCGCATTCGAGATGGCGGCGTTGCCGAAAAGGTGATGAGGCGATTTGTCCTCAAGAAATTGCGGGAAGCCGCGTCCCTGCCCGCCAAAGAGCGCGACGAAGAGGTTTTCCAGCAACAGGGAAACGCCGATAGCAGTAATCAGCGTAGTCATGCGCGCGTATTTCCGCACCGGCCGGTAGGCAAACCGCTCGATAGCCATACCAACCAACGCCGCCACCGCCATCGATCCGAGCAGAACCACAATCAAGCTGATCCAAGACGGTCCGGCCATTCCCGCTTTGGCCGCAATGAAGTAACCGGCAAAAGCGCCCACCATGTAAATGTCGCCGTGCGCAAAGTTGATTAGGCGCAGAATGCCGTAGACCATCGTATAGCCAAGCGCAATGAGCGCGTAAATGGCCCCGATGTTTAGTCCATTGATAAGCTGCTGAACGAACGTATCCATCTGTGTGAGACTCTTCGGCGGCTGTGACCACCGCAGCTATTTGATTACTTGCGAGCCTACCTCACGCGCACTTCGGATCAGCTTACGGGTTGATAGTCTCTTTATAAACGAACTTCTTGTCTTTCAGCTCAAGTACCACCGCGGGTTTCACGGCGTTGCGTTCGCTGTTGAGGGTGATCACACCGGTGATGCCTTTATAGTTTGCCGTTTGTGCAATTGCATTCCGCAGGGCGACACACTCGGTCCCGCCGGCTCTTTTGATCGAATCAGCCATTACCATGGTGGCATCGTAACCCAGAGCGGCAATGGCGTCGGGAGCTGTGCCGCTGTACCTTGCTTTGTATCTCTTCACGAAATCCTGAATGACCGGGGTTGGATCGTCGACCGAGTAATGGTTGGAGATGAAGCTACCATTGAGCGCGTCGCCACCCAGATCCCAGAGTTGAGGAGAATCCCAGCCATCACCTCCCAGCAGCGGCGCCTTAATTCCAAGTTGTTTTCTCTGTTTGGCGATGACGCCGACTTCCTGATAGTAGCCGGGAACGTAAATGACATCCGGGGCGGTATCCCTGATCGCAGTCAACTGGCCGGTGAAATCGCGGTCTCGCTGCGCATACGCCTTTTCAGTTACGATCGTACCGCCCAGCTTGGTAAAAGCCGCTTTAAAGAACTGAACCAGTCCCTTGCTGTAGTCTGAGTTTGAATCAAAAAGGATGGCGGCCTTCTTGGCTTTCAGGGTGTTGACGGCAAACTTGGCCATCACCTCACCCTGGAAGGGATCGATGAAACAAACGCGGAAAATGTAGTCGCCGATTTGGGTAACTTTTGGATTCGTCGACGATGGCGAAATCATCGGCACCTTCGCTTCCTGGGCGTTCGGCGCGGCGGCGATGCTGTTTGACGAAGCAACCTCACCAATCAACGCTCGTACCTGATCCTGATTGATGAGTTTTGCTACAACGGTTGCGGCCTTGCCTGGCTCTCCCTGATCGTCTTCGTGGACGAGTTGAATTTGCCGGCCGTTGATGCCTCCGGCCGCATTGATTTCATCCGCAGCCATCTGGGCGCCATTTCGGGTTGATTGGCCAAAGCTGGACGTTTGTCCGGTCAGATCACCGTAAACACCGATCTTAATTGGCCCACCGGGATCGGCGCAATTGCCGCCTCTGCGGGTGCACGCCAAAGGCGCAAACAAAGCGGTTATCAAGCAAAGACTGATTAGAGTTCGTCTCATATTCACCTCGTCGAAATCGTTTCTGCCGGGATTCAGAATCTAAAGTCAAAAGAATCTGGGGCTCACAACTTGAACTGACGTTTGACTCTCGTCGTCAACCACGCGTGAACTTCGGCTTACTCGATGCATGTCCTCGTTTGGTGGACAGCATAATAGCGGCGAGCGTCGGAATTAGGCAAATCATAGATGGAATCCGGCTGAGCCAGCATCGTGGCAATTGATCGACAGAGCTTCCTATCGACCGCTGCGACTGGCTTAATGATGAATAAACTCTGGCCGACACCTTCAACTAGCCGCCGGCATTCCTATTTCCTGTCCCACTCATCCTTTGCCGGACATATCTAAAGAGGTTGGAAGACTCACATCAGGTAACCTAGAATTTGATTTGTGGTTACGTGAATGACTCGAACCGAACTATATGGCCGCTTTTTGCTCAGATCTATTTTCAGGTTACAGACCCGGACGCGCTTGTGAGCCCCGCGTCCTGTGGTTAGTACACAATTCCATCGTGGAAAGCCGTATATTCAAAACGTTAGGGAAAGAGTTTGATCAGTCACGATGAAATCAAGTTTGAAAAGAAAAGTGTTCGCGCTTCGCGCTCAGTGCGGGCAAGGATGCCTGCGCTCCGATCGAGGAAGCCCGCGCTCCAAGAAGGCGCTCTTGAGCGACGAGATTCTGCTTTGAAATCAAAGGCGCAAAAGACGGATAACCAGATCGTCTAATGCCTGACAGATATGAAAAAGATCATCATAACCCCCTTGTTGTTAACCCTGATTACTCTTGGCCTGTGGCTTCATGGGTGCACTTCGCAGAGCCAGCCACCCCAAGCAACCAACAGTCCGACGCCCGCAAGCGATCGGTTAGACATTACTGTCGAGGCGTTTGACGAACTCCTCAAGGACAAGGCATTTACTGCGGTATTGAAATCGAAGGTTCAACTCACCGATCAGCAACTGGCCTCTCTCACGAAGATTTCAAGCGACGAGATGGCTCGGCTTGGTTCCGTGAGCGCTGACAACCGAAAAGCCGAGGCTGAGGCAAGTGGCGTTCGCGTGCTCAAATCGATTCGCGATTTGTTAGGAAAGGATAAAGCGGATCAAGTAATGGCATTAGCGGTCGAGCGCAAGAGCGACCAGACCGCCACTGGTGCCGCCAAGCTCGACGAACTAACGCAATTAAAGGGGCCGAACGCCGTGCCCACGGACACGCGCATCGTCGTAAACATTCCAGCTTTCCGCATGGACGTCTTTCGCGACGGCGTGCTGTTGAAGTCATTCAAGATCGGCATCGGCTATCAGGAGTTTCCTTTACCGACCGGTTTCCGCAAAGCGGAAATGATCATTTTCAATCCGACCTGGACGCAGCCCAACGAATCATGGGCGTCCAACCCGGGCGCCGTAGTCCCTGCCGGCGCTGCAGGCAACCCGCTCGGTCCGATTAAGGTCCCCATCGGCGGCGCCAATCTGATCCACGGCGGAAAAGTCTTAGCGAAGATAGGTACGTTCGCGTCTCACGGCTGCGTCGGACTGACAAATGATGAGGTCAAAGATTTCGCAAAGGTGCTGGCCGATGCTACGAATACAGAGCTCAAAGAAGAAACGATGGCGGCCTATCTGAAAAAGAAGACGCGGACCCAGGTAGTAAAATTGAGCAAGATCGTTCCGGTTGAGTTGCGCTATGAAACGATTGTGATTCAGGACGGCCAACTACATGTCTATCGCGACGTTTACAACAAGAACACAAATACTGAAGAGAATCTGCGCGCGGTGTTCGAAGCGAACGGCATTGCCTTTGATACCTTGAGCGAGGAACAAAAGACCCAGGCGCTGGAGGCAGTCAATGTGATGTCGCTTCGTGCCAAGAAGCAGCCGACGCCAAAACCGACCGTTGCGCCGAACCAGAATGCAGCGGATAAGAAAGCCCTGGCCGCGGAAAGAAAAGCTGAAGCTGAACGTCTGAAGAAGCTTCGCAATCAAAAAGAAATCGTGATGGAGTTAGCCGGCCTGGCGGGAAAGGGTTATCCACCGGCAGTGAACCTGAATACCGGCGCGCCCATTGCCATTGCGCAAACAAAGAGAACAAACTGACCACCTATCGCCCGCCTGCTCGCATTTCATTTACCAGCATTCTTCGACCACCACTGTCGCTCTCGACGCGCGTGGAGCGATTCAGAACAAAATCTGCGCGGGCAGTCTCGTTTCGTTTTTGTCGATAGGTGGTTTTGGGAGCCGGCGGCATCTCAGCAGCTGCAATCTCGCCTGGCAAATCAAAATAGATGTTGTGGCGAAAACATTCCGATGTCGGCGCCTGGTCTGAGCGAAGGGCCACACGTTCGTGAAACGGGCATTTGCCGGTGGCCAGGGCTTCGGTCTCAGGATCGATTTCGGCGATGGTAATTCCTTCAGGTTGATCAAAAGATCTGCCCCCCAGTTCAGGACGCAGGTCGACTGCCTGTCTCATGAATTCAGTCCAGGCCGGCAGGGCAGCTTCGGCGCCCGTCAATCCGAGTTGCTTGTTGTCATCGAAGCCGATCCAAACAGCGCAAACCAGGTTCGGTGTGTAACCGATAAACCAACCATCACGCGACGTGCCGGTTTTACCGGCGATCGCAGTGTGCGGAATGGCGCCTTTGGCCGCGCGCGCAGTGCCACGATCAATCACATCCTCGAGCATGTCGGTGATCATAAAAGCGGTCGTCGGGGCAATTATCTGCTCCGCTTCCGGAGAACCTTCCCCGGTTTCGACTACCTGCGGCTGAACCCTGGTCCCGCCGTTCGCGAACGCTGCATACGCTGCCGCCATTTCCAGAGGTGTTGCCTCTTTCGTTCCCAGCGCCAACGCGGGGTAGGGCGCCGGTCGCGGCAGTCCGAACTTCAAGGCTGTGTTGGCCACGCGCGCCAGTCCCGTCTCAGTCGCCACATCGACTGTGACGACGTTGAGCGATTTGACCAAGCCCGTGCGCATGGTGACCTCGCTCATGGAAAACGCGCCGCCATAATTTGACGGTCGATACCTTTGGCCGCCGGCATAAGTGAATTCCTGAGGCTTGTCCCAAAACATTCTGAGCGGCGACATACCCGTCTCAAGGGCCGCAGCGTAAACGAACGGTTTGAAAGTTGAGCCGGGTTGACGGAGCGCATCCGTCGCGCGATTGAGTTGCGATTCGGCATAGTTTCTTCCACCAATCATCGCGAGGACTTTGCCGGTCCGGGGATCCAGCGCAACCAAAGCAGCCTGAGGTCGGGCGCCGCGCGTCTTGTAAACTTCATCCAGTCGTTTGAGCTGATGCTCGATTGCTTCGGCCGCGAGCGCTTGCAGATCGAGATCGAGCGTGGTGACCAGAGCACTGCCGCTAACCGCCATACCGGTTTTCGGCGCGTCCGTATCATTGCCGGCTTCTGATTCGCGATTCACATAATCGATGAAATATGGCGCCGCCGATTCGCGGGTCGGATCAAAGTCAGCAATCAGCAAAGGATCTTTCGCCACAGTTGCCGCCTGCTCCAGATTGATGAATCCATCGCGCACCATTGTTCCCAGTACCGTATTACGACGTGTGCGGGCTGCCTCGTTTTCACGGACCGGCGAGTAGCGCGTCGGACTCTGAATCATTCCGGCGATCGTCGCTGCTTCCGCCAGCGTCAGATTCTTCAGCTCTTTGCCAAAATAGACGTGCGCCGCTTGATCGACGCCGCGAACCGCAATCGCGCCGCGCTGGCCGAGAAACACCTCATTGCAGTAGAGGGCAAAGATATCTTCCTTCGACAGGCGCCTTTCGATCGTGAACGCCAGCATTGCTTCCGCGAATTTGCGCCGCAGCGTGCGTTCGGGCGTCAGGTAAGTGTTCTTCACCAGCTGTTGCGTGATCGTCGATCCGCCCTGGCCGATTCTTTCTTCTCCCGCATTGCGCACCAACGCGCGGGCGACGCCGAAGAAATCCAGTCCGTGATGATCGAAAAAGCGTCGATCCTCGATCGAAGTAATCGCTTGCACCAGCACCGGCGGAATGTCCTTAAATGACAGCTCTGTCCTGGCGGCGCCGCGCGTCGCCGGATCGTTTGTCAGCGACTCAGGCGCGAGTGTGTATGAGTCGATGGCGACCTCGTCGCCTGTCAACTGCGCAATTCGCCCATCGGCATTGAAGGTCACGCGCACGCGCGCTGGAAATTCACGAGAACTGTTTGGATGAATTTCGAGGGAATCGCTGTGCATTGAGAAGCTGCCATTCCAGACTTCGGTGGCCGCTTCGCTTTCGACATAACCGGCACGGCGCAGAATTGCGACGAGTGTTTGCGGCGAATACTTCTGTCCGGGACGCAGGATGCGCGGTGCGGCATAGACTCCGCCGCGGCTGATCAAATACCCGTGAGCCAAACGGGCATCAACGATTGCCGCGTACGATCGATAGGAGTGAATTAAGAAGCCGGTGAACGAGAGTACCGAGAGCGCACAAAAGACGATCGCCAGGCGAAGCATCCATGGCCGGAAAAAACAGCTTCGTCTGCCTGAAAGAGTTTTGCGCCCTGGCATCCTGGGGTGAGGTCGACTCACGCGAAGAAGCAAAGGCGCGAAAGGTAACGCCGAGCGATCCATCAGTTCAATCTTGTTACCCTATTTATACTGTTAATGAGGGGGAAATTCTTGGAGGGAACAGCGACGCAACTATCAAAGGGGAGCTAATCAGTGTTAGGTTCTGAGTTCAGCAAACCTGCTTTCATCCAGCGCTCGATGCTCAGCCATCACGGCTTTGATTTTATCGATCGCTTGCAAGCCCGCTTCGTAACCCAATTTCACCAACTCGTCGGCGCGGCGCGTCTGGTCCCAACGGATATGGCCGACTTTCGGGGCAATGAGGACGTCGGCATTTTCGCGCTCCTGATCGGAAACAATGCGCTCAACGGCCATAAAAATATACGTAAGCACGCCGAGTGCCGTGCGTGGCTGCTCAAAGAACCGCACGCCGTCAAAATTGACATCAACCGCAATCACCAGGTCGGCGCCCAGCTCACGTGTCTGGCTAATCGGCAGATTCGCGACGATCCCGCCATCGACCAGCAGGGTTCCGTCTTGATCGCGAACGGGCACGTAAAAAGCCGGAACGCAGCAACTTGCCCGGATGGCGAACGGCACGTCACCTTTGTCGCGGAACACGATCAGCTCGCCTTTGCGCAGATCCGTGACCATGGCGGCAAAAGGAATCTTCAAGTTTTCAAATCGGGTCGCCGGCAGATGCTTATGCAGGTATTTTTCCAGACCGGCGTTACTTTGAAAGCCTAAGCGCGAGAACGAGAATCGTGAGGTGTGCCGCCAGCGAAAGCCGTGCGCCATTTGCTCAAGCTGAGCAATGGAAAGACCCGCCGCGTAACTGCCGCCAATCAAGGATCCGGCCGAGGCGCCGGCGATGGCGTCGATAGGAATGTTGTTTTCTTCGAGAGCGTGCAGCACGCCCACATGCGCGATGCCGCGCGCGCCACCACCTGAAAGCGCCAGACCAACGCGCGGACGACTGGAACTATTTGCTGCCATTGTCGAGATAGGAAGCGCCGGCTCTTGGATGTAGCGAACGTCGCCGGTTTACGAACTCGCGAACTATTTTCCTTTCGGATAATAGCCCTCGCGCGCGCGCACTCGCAATTCCGGGCGAGTTGGACCGCTCACGGAAATGCGGCGATAGGCAAGCCCGCCGGATTGGTTATTTGAGTAGTATTGCAGAAGGTATTGGGAACGGAGTTCGCTGGCGATGCGATTGAAGACGGCTTCGAGATTCTCGATCCGCTCCGGAACGAAGGCAGTTCCACCGGTTGCTGCGGCCAGTTGCTGCAGGGCGTTTTGAGCGCGCGTGCTGATGACATTGAGTCTGATCGCCTCGCCGCCGGGATTGATTGAATAAAAAACCGCATTGGCTTTCTGCACGTCACGCTGCATGACGGCCTGAGTCTTTCGATGACCTTCTGATAGGGCCGCCTCTGAAGCCGCGACAATTCGCCGCCTGCCAGCCGCGGATGAACCGTCTTCAGATTGCGAACTCCGATACGCAGCCACCGCGGAGTCACGAACACCGTTGCTGAAATTATCTTCACCATCCGATATGGCGACGATCACTCGCCGGTGTTCCTCGGGAGTATTGCTTATCAGATACCGCGCGGCTTCCATCACCGTGTCGTAAAACGCCGTGGGACTGGGTCCGGTCGCTGCCTTGATCGTCAACAATTTTGCCGACGCAACTTCAGATGTTGTGCGGGCCTGCTCCAGCCGCGGAGTTCGATCGATCGCGTAAACCGTCGCGCGATCGGCAGGCCGCAAGACTTGTTTGAGAAAACGCGTCGCAGCTTGTTCTTCAAAGGCAAACCGTTCACTGACGCTGCTGGAAACATCGATCAGCAGCGCGATGTCCAGCGGCACTTGCTCAGGATCGCCGAGCTGTGTGATCTCCTGTGTGCGTCCATCTTCGTCGATCCGAAAGTCACTCTGCTTTAATCCCAGCACCGGTTGTCCCTGCGCGTCGGTGACTGACACCGGCACCATCACCAGGTTTGAAGTGATGCGCACCACTTCATATTCCGGCTCGGGAGTCGGTGTGGGCTTCGGAGTTGGTTTTGCTTTGTAGCGCGGGCCCGCCGGTGGCGGCGGCAATTGTTTGATCTTCTGGGCCGAGGTCTGCGGAGCCACGAAGAATGCCGCAAACAAAAATAAAGCCAGCGCTGCCATAGCCAGCGCCGGCGTCAGAGTCTTTCGTTTGTCGAGATTCATTGACCAACTCCTCATGCCGTCAGTTCGCGCGTTGCTGGCCGACCAATTGTTTGACGCGTACTGGCGGCATGATCGTTGGCAATGATACTGCAACCGCGACGCGGCGTGGTTGCATTTCTAAAGCTGCAAACTAAAAGTTTGCGTTACTGGCCACTGCTGCCCGGAGTCGTCATGGTCGGCGACGGCTGGGTCAGGCCTTTGTTAACCAGCACCTTAACTTCGACGCGACGGTTTTCGGCGCGGCCGGTCCGCGTCTTGTTGTCCGCCACTGGATTCGTCTCGCCAAAGCCGTACGGCGTGACGATGCGGCGGAGCGGGATGTGATGATTCTCGACCAGGTAACGAATCACCGCATCAGCACGACGCTGGCTGAGCCTGCGGTTCGTCTCAGTGTTGCCCGTCGAATCTGCATAGCCAGTGACCTCGATCGCATAGCCCTTGGCCGCCAGCGCCTTGGTCGCGATCCCATCAAGCGTGGTCTTGGCATCCGGTCTCAGGATTGAACTACCAACGCGGAAGTTAACGGCAGCCGTCTCTTGCGGGACATAATCATCGAGCGCCGAAATGCGATCGTTCGTCGCCGTCACACCGGCAACAGCTGCATCGGCAGTTTCTTGCGCTGCTTTGGCGCCACCGCGGGCGGCATTCGAAACGGCCGCGAGCTCATCCAATTGTCCGGAAAGCTTCTGCGCGTTCTGCTCGACTTCGTTCAGCCGGCCTTCAGTGGCCTTAGCTTGTTCTTCCAGGGGCGTGGCGCGAGATTCAACGGCGCGCGCCGTGCGCAAATCTGATTCGTTAAAGCGGACTTTGTCGGCCTCTAATTCGCCGTTTGAGCCGCCGCGTCCTTCAACTTCCAGGTTCAAACCACGAAGAATGTTGGTCGTGCCATAGTTGGTGCCACTTCGCAAAAAGCCGCCGCTGCTTTTTACTGAGGTGCGATCAGTCAGACGAACGACTGTGTCAACACCGTTAAGATCGCGTACCGTAAACGTGTCTGCATCGCGACGCACCACGACACCCTTAATCTTCATCTTTTGTCCGCTTGAGACAGAGCGGGCTCTTGACGCATCAGTCGGCTGGGGCTGCGTCGAGGTTTGTCCGAATGCTAATGGGGTAAGAGCCAGCGCCAACCCGAAAGCAAGCGCAATCGATCTGATTGTTGTTTTCATAATTTGAGCTCCTTATTTTAGAGTCGCAGACGCGCAGCCCTGACCGCGTCGGAAAGTTTTTTCGAGTTCGACGATGAACTCTTGAATCAAGTTGTCTGCCGGAATGGCAAACCGATTTTAGAGAACGTCGGGTCAACGAGCCGTTCAAGGCTGGTACTCATCAACTTAAAATGACGAATAGTATAGAAGCAGGTAAGAGTGTCAAGAGAGGATCAGTTGAAAACCTCGATTCGCGGCAGTTACTAGGGATTCATTAGTTGTTCGTTACCGGATCGCAACAGAAACCGCCTCCTTTGCTGCTTGCTAAGTCAGCCGAAAAACGAATCAATTATTTCCGTTCGGTGTGGACTGCTGGCTCGTTCCTCTTGATCGAAGTGTTAAAATCCGCAGACGATTTATGAGCATTCAGGTGAAACTTGTTTTTCTGCTGACGTTTTTGATTCACTTGGTCGGCATGCTTTCTTACGCCGTACGCATCGCAGGGGTGCGAACCCGCCGCGTCGCGGTTTCGCTGGCCTTATTTAATGTTTTGCTGTTGGTTTCGAGAACTTCAAACACGTTTCAGGGGCCGTTGCTCGCGAAACATGTTGAACAAAATATCCTCGGGCATGGAAGCTCAAGCATCGAGGCGGATCTTCGTTGGATGATCGTCGCCGCGACCCTGGCATCGGTGGTGGGGATGCTGACGATTCCCACCTTTCAACGGCTGGGGGTGACGGCGATTGAAACCCTGGGGTCACATCGCTCCCTCGCGCGCCTCTTGTTGCAAAGCGTCTCTTTTTCAGGCCTGCGGGAGTTCAGGCAGTCAATTACGGTGCCGGCCACCACAAATATCACGAGATTGGATCTGCGCGGAGCGCCATGGAAAATGATCATTTACAACGGGCTCGCCTCTGCGATGTTGACCGTCGGGGTATTTGCATCGCTTTATGCAGGATGTCTGCGGCCCGAGTTGAGGGTGACGGCAAATAATCTTTCGCCGATCGTGAATGGCCTCTCGACTGTGTTGTTATTCGTCTTTATCGATCCGTACTTATCGCTGCTTACCGATGATGTGGTCGCGGGGCGGGCGACTGATGCCTACTTCCGCAGAGCCGTCGTCATGCTGGGCAGCAGCCGTCTGGCGGGAACAATCATCGCCCAACTTGTGCTCACGCCCGCGGCCAGGCTAATCGCGATCATCGCCGGTCAATTGTAGCGATCAAACCCAACATGCAACCTTTCAAGAATCCCCCCGCACTGAGCGTTGTGATGCCGGTACACAACGGAGCGCTGTTCCTGCGTGAAAGCATTACGAGCATCCTCGCTCAATCTTTCAGCGATTTCGAGTTTGTAATACTTGACGACGCGTCAACGGACGGGTCAGGACGGCTACTACGCGAGTGGGAAAGAGCAGATTCGCGCATTCGCATTATTCAAAGCGATCGCAAACTAGGACTCTCAGGTAGTTCGAATTTCGTGGTCAGCGCTGCGAGGGCTGCGCTCGTGGCGCGCATGGATGCCGATGATATGTCCGATCCCGATCGACTGCGACGACAAATGGATGTAATGAAAGCCTGTCCTGATGTGGTTGCCGTAGGCACGCTGTCGGATGGGATCGACACCGAAGGGCGAATGATCAGGCCGCGCGATCGCTGGCGATTGGTACGTTACTCCCGGTACATACCGTTTCCGCACGGTTCAATCATGTTTCGCCGCAGCGCATTTGACGCCATCGGCGGCTATGACGATAAGTTCGTGGCCGGAGAAGATCAGGATTTGTGTTTTAAGATGAGTCGCATGGGGCGGGTGGTTACGCTGTCAGATGTCCTTTACCACTTTCGATATCACAGGACCAATTCAACACTTCTTACCGACACCCGCGCAGTGGAAGATCTGAAAGGAAGGCATGGCCGAAGTGACGGGGAACTGGCTGCTCTGTACATGTTGGGTGCGATGCGTCTTTGGTCAGGACAACCTCCGCGGATTCTGAAGCAGATGACTGCTAACGGACATCTGCGTTGGAATCTCCAATCCTTGCGGGCGCTGATATCAGCAGGCATGGGAGCTGTTAGTCCCACGACTCTGCGATTCTTGCTTCGCTCGCTGATTCGGGTTCGCGATGGCCTGGTCAGTCTGCGCGTGAAAGACGGGAGGCCTTACGAGTGGCGATTAAAGTAGTCGTCGTTGGCATGGGTGCGCGCGGTCGCGATTGGGTGCGCGAGGTGCGCGCTGCAACGGGCTTCGAGTTGGCGGGTTGCGTCGAGATCGATAACGACGTCCGGCAAAACGCCGCTGCTGCTTTGACTGTTTCTCCCGAAACTTGCTTTAAAGATTTACGAGAGGCCATCGAGAAGACCGGGTGCCAGGCAGTGATTGTTGCTACGCCTCCGGACTGCCATGTCGAGCCGTGCCGGATCGCTCTCTCTCGAAAACTTGCGGTCCTGGTCGAAAAACCTTTTACGATTGAATTGCGCGAAGCTATTCAACTTGTTTCTCTCGCTGAGCAGCAAAAGGCGCCCCTCCTGGTGGCCCAGAATTATCGCTACTTACGTTCTTTCAGTACGGCCAGGCAGCTCATTGAGATCGGCACCCTGGGAAGAATCGATCTGGTCAACTGTCAGTACTATCGGCCGCCGCACGAAATGGCAACCTCGCTGGCAACACTCCCACACGGCGTTTTATGGGGAATGGCGATTCACCACCTCGACACTTTACGGCACATGCTCGGCAGTGAAGTCACAAACGTGACGGCGGAGAGTTTCACGTGCGCTGATGGAAACATACCGCCGGGTCGCTCACTGCGCGCCCTGCTAACCTTTGCCAACGGAACGCGCGGAGTCTATTCCGCCACGTACGAGTCAAGTGGCCATCAATTTTTCGAACGCGGTCAGGAATTTTACGCCCGCTTTGTCGGCAACCGCGCGACGCTGCACATCTTTCAGCGCTGGTTGATTCTTTGCGAAAACGGAAAACTGCCGCGTTGGGTTAGACGCGGGCCGCGACACGTTACCGAAGAGCAGGTTCTGCTGCGGCAACTCGAGGCTGCCTTGCTTGAAGGCAAAGAAGCAGACGTCAGCGGACGGGACAATCTGAAGACCATGGCCGTGGTGGAAGCCTGCGTGCGGTCAACCGCCGAACAACGATGGATCGATCCGCAACTGTTGCTGAATGAATATGGCTAATCATCGAGTTCTGGCCATTGCGCTTGACGCGGCTGAGCCAACGCTCGTCAATCGCTTAATCGAGCAAGGCGAAATGCCGGCGTTCAGGGCTTTGCTCGCTGGTGGGCGGCAGGTTCGCGTGGAATCGCCAGCCCACATTGGGAGCGGCTGCGTGTGGCCAAGTTTCTGCACGGGCACCGAACCGCAGACGCATGGGATCTATGGTGAATGGTGCTGGCAGCCGGAGACGATGAGCCTGAAGCGTTACAACGGAAACACGTTCGAGCCATTCTGGAAGACCCTTTCTGAGCAAGGCATGAGGATTGGCGTTCTCGATCCACCGTTCGTCGTTCCGCTTCGCCCTAACGATGGGTTTGAGGTCATCGAGTGGGGAGCACACGATCGCATCGGTGAACTGCACGCGCATCCGGCAGACGTGGCAGACTTCATCAGCAAGCTCGAGCCGCACCCGCTGGCGACAAATCATAACGACTTCGTCGACCGGGACAGCGACGACGCACTCGAACAAGTGGCGTCGTCATCCTTGCAGGGCATAAAAGCCCGAGGTGAAGTTGCCGAAGCGCTGCTCAGAAAGACACATCCGGATTTTGCGCTGATAGTTTTTCCAGAGCTACATCACGCCGCTCATCGCCTTTGGGGAACTGGCGATTCCGATCGCGCACACGACAGTCCAATTAACCCTCGTCTGAACGAAATCTATTGCGAGGCCGATCGGCAGATTGCCAGGTTAGTTAACGCCGTTGATGGAAATCAGACGACGATGGTTTTCTCGCTTCATGGTATGACGGCCGGGGCCGGGGTAACCGCATTCCTGCAATCGTTGCTTTGTGAAAAAGGATTCGCGCGTTTGGCTGAGTGGAGGACGCAGTCCTGGAGAGAACGCGCACGCTCGGCAATGTCGACCGCGAAAAGATCTACTCCAATGACTCTCAAGCGCTGGTACTATCGGGCAGTAACCAGCACTGCCTCGTGGCGCGTGGCGCAGTCGACTATGCTGCCGGTCTATGACTGGAAACGCACCCGAGCGTTTTCGCTGCCGACGGATCAGCATGGTTGGATTAGGATCAATCTCCGGGGACGTGAGGCGGCAGGAATCGTGACGCCCGAAAACTATGATGCGACCTGCCAGAAACTGGGAGCGATGCTACAGAACCTGCGTCGCGAGGATGGGGCGCCGCTGGTCAACAAGACGTTCAGGCCGGCGAAAACTTTTGAGGAAGCGAAGACCTCGATGCTGCCCGATCTGATCGTGTACTGGAGCGATGCGGCCTTTGCCCAGGGCGCCGGAATCCAGGAGAGCGAAGTGAAAATTCGGACGATAAGTACTCATCTGCATGGCCAACACGCGTCAGATGGGTTTTGCCTGCTCAACCGGCAGAATACCGTCCAGGACGATCGATTGCAGGCCAGAGAGTTTTCTTCGCTGATCAAGAATCTATTGCTAAATCGAGTCTGATCTTGACCTGAAACATCCCGGAGGCCCGATGAAAGAACCCGACCAGGCACCCGTGTTAGCCATAGGTATCGACTCTGCCGAAACCAAACTCGTGCGCCTAATGATTGAGCAAGACGAGTTGCCGGTGCTGAAATCACTCTGCAGCGCCGGCGAGTGGATTCGGCTCGAGGCGACGACGATTGGCACCAGCTCCGTGTGGCCCACTTTTCTGACAGGACGCGATCCGCACGACCATAACATTTACTGCGAGTGGTGCTGGGACCCGGCCAAAATGAATCTGAGTCGCGTGAACGCGCGGCGGCTCCAACCGTTTTGGAAAGAGATCGCGGATGGCGGCAAGCGAATCGGCATACTTGCCGTCCCGTTCATGCCGTTAATTGGTCTTGAACAGGGATTCGAGATTCCTGAGCCCTATCCTTATGTGGCGCCGGAAAGCGAAGCGTATCTGCCACGCCTTACTGAAACTATATCGCCGGAGGCGGCGCGAGCCGCGTTGTCGCATGGCCGGGTCCATGTGCTGGGACCTGAGGACCATAAACATTTGAGCGAGCTGGCGCGCGATGCGCTCAACGGCGTCAAGCGCAGGGCCGATTTAGCAGATCAGTTGTTGACCGAAACTCGTCCCGATTTTTCGATTCTTGTTTTTACCGAAGCCCACGAACTCGGGCATTGCCTTTGGCAGACATTCCAACCTGAGCACGAATATTTTGAAGGCCTCGATCTAAGCAGTATTAAACCAAGTCTCAAAGAGATCTATCAGCAGGTCGACACGCAAATCGGCAGGTTGGTCGAACGGGTGGGACCGAGCGCCAGTGTGCTCGTCTTTTCGCTTCATGGCCTGGAGCCCGCACGCGGAGTGCCAACCTTCCTGACTTCGATAATGTGCGAACTTGGTTTCGCGAGACTGGCAGACATGCACAGCCTGTCGTGGCGAGACCGGGCGCGAGGTTTCACAAAGGCGGTCAAACAGCGAATTCCGGCAAAGTTGAAAATGGTTTCCTACAGAGCTTTCTCCCGAGATGCGTTCGTTAAATGGGCATTACCCACAATGCTGCCCCGGTACGATTGGTCACAGACGCGCGCGTTCTCGCTGGTCGAAGAACAACATGGCGCAATCAGAGTCAACCTGAAAGGACGCGAAGCTCAGGGCATCGTTTCCGTCGAGGAGTATGACGAGATCTGCCGGGAGATCGAATGCGCCATGAGGGCGTTGCGGACTGACGACGGAAAGCCGCTGGCTCATGATGTAATCCGGACGGCGAAAAATGGCGAAGAAGCACTTTCGCGCGGGATCCCGGATATTTTGGTGCCCTGGGAAATGGCTGCCTACAGGTCTCCACTGCGAATCGTAGGCAGCCCAGCCGAATTTTTTCCTGAGGGGAGAAGATACGTCGGCCAGCACACTAGCGAAGGGTTTTGTATCTTCAAAGCCAGTGGTAATCGAAATGTGGATCCGGTTCTACCGATAAGAGATCTTGGCCGCCTGATGATCGATATGCTGGCGGCGAACCTGCGTGTGGCAAAGCCGCCAGCCGCCAATTAAATCGCGAACTGCGCACTCTCGAGATGTTCTTTGAGGTAAGCGAGAAACCTCTCGGCATCGGCGCCGTCGATTACTCGATGATCGAAGCTCAAGGCGAAATAAGCGAGATGACGGATCGCGATGTAATCCTCCCCGTCCGGTGTGGTTAGCACCTTCGGCCGCTTCTCGATCTTCCCCACACCCAGGATCGCCAATTGTGGTTGATTGATGATCGGCGTTCCGAACAATCCGCCAAATCCTCCCGGGTTAGTGATTGTGAACGTGCCGCCGGCAACTTCATCCGGTTTCAATTGTTTCGAGCGCGCGCGATCCGCGAGATCATTCGCCGCCCGCGCCAGGCCCGAGACCGAAAGATCGTCGGCGCGCTTGATAACCGGCACGATCAATCCCGCATCAAGCGCGACCGCCATGCCCAGATTGATGTCGCGTTTATAGATAATCTGATCGCCGCTGACCTGCGCATTGAAGATCGGGAATTTGCGAACCGCATCCGTCACCGCCTTGAAGATGAACGGCATGAAAGTGAGTTTCGTGCCGGTCCGCTCTGCAAACACTTTGCGATTCTCCTCGCGCAGCTTGGCGACTTTACTCATGTCAATTTCGTAAACCGTCGTGACGTGAGCGGAAGTCCGCCGTGAAAGCACCATGTGCTCGGCGATCTTCTTGCGCATGACGCTCATCTGCTCGACGCGATCGCCTTCGCCGGGCTTTAAAACAGTCGGTTGCTGAGTGCCTGGCGCTCCCAAAGACGGCGCCGCTTGGGAAGTTGCCGCCGCAGGTTGAGCAGCAATTCCCGTGGAGGCGGGAGTCCCTGATTCAATGAAACTGAGAATGTCGTTCTTGGTAACCCGGCCGCTCATTCCGGTGCCTTCAAGCTGCCGAATGTCTATGCCATGTTCTTCGGCAATCTTCCGGACCAGCGGACTTGATTTCGTGCGTCGCAGTTCCTCGGCACTCGCCGCGCCACCATCAACACGTGGTGCTGCAGGTGCGTCACGCCGCACGAGCGGTTTCACTTCCAACTTACCCGTACCCGGTTTAGACGCTGCTGGTTCGCTCGCCGCAACCGCGGGCTTCGGCGCTTCGACTTGCGCCGGTGGCGGAGGCGGAGCGGCTGGCGCAGTCGGTGGTGGCGGCGCGGGTGTCTCTTGTTCTTTGGCGGCGGACGTCTCCTCAGTTGCGGACGGCTGTTCCACGGCTGCGAGAACTTCCGCAGCCGGCTGGGCGGCAGCGCCATCAAGCACGGCAACTACCGTGTTCACTTCGACCGTCTCGCCCTCCTGATGTTTGATTTCAGTGAGCGTGCCGGCCGCCGGCGAAGGAATTTCGGCATCGACCTTGTCGGTTGAGATTTCGAACAATGGCTCGTCCCGATCGACGTGATCGCCGACGTGTTTCAGCCATTTGGTGATCGTTCCTTCCGCAATGGACTCGCCCATCTGCGGCATTACTACTTCAGTCGCCATGATTTTTGGTCCGTTTTCAGTCTGGAGTCGGGCCAGTGCCCGACAAAAAAGAGGCGGGCGGTAGCCCGCCTCTAAACGATTGAACTCTGAACTAGGCAGACGCGGCGGTTTCTTTCTCTTCCGCAGTCGTCGGATCGATCACAGTTTTGATCTCGGAAATCTTGTTTGCCGGAAAGCCGCCCTGCTGCGCGTGCGCCCGAATCATATCTTCGCTCGGCGCAATGTACACGCAATAGACTTTGTCGCTGGTGACATAGCTCTGCACCCATTGAATCTGCGGTCCGAGATTCTGCAAGACGCTGCACGATTTTTGAGAAATACCCTGCAACTCCTCAGCTGTCAGATTTCCCGCTCCGGGAATCTCTCGTTCGATAACGTATTTCGGCATGTTTTCTCCTTAGTTAGCCACAGAGACACGGAGGCACGGAGCCGCCAAACAACAGAAGAGACGCACCCGATATTCGTCTTATCATTCTCTGTGCCTCTGTGTCTCCGTGGCAACTTGTTTAATAAGCCGCCAGCTTGCGCGCGGCGTCCAGAACATCTTTTACCTGCGGCAAATAATAATCTTCCAATGGGGGCGAATAGGGCACCGGCGTATCGATCGAGGCCACGACGCACCACCGGAGCATCCAGCCATTCAAAAGCCTCCTGCGAAATGATCGCCGCGATCTCGCCGCCAATGCCGCCAGTCAAAGAGGCTTCATGCAGAATCAACGCACGGCCGGTCTTCTTCACGCTCGCGAGAATCGCTTCCTTGTCCAGCGGCGCCAGAGTGCGCAGATCGATCACCTCGACATCCAGTCCTTCCTTCTCTAACTCTTCCGCCGCATCGAGCGCCGTCAGCACTTGCGCGCCGAAGGTGATGATCGAAACGTCCCGACCTTCGCGCGCCGTGCGCGCCTTTCCGATTTCGACGATGTAATCGTCTTCGGGCAGTTCTTCGCGCAGGCGCGGCAGGCGATAAAGCTTCTTGTGCTCAAAATAGAGCACCGGATCCGGATCGCGAATCGCCGCCTTAATCAGTCCCTTCGCGTCGTAAGCCGTCGAAGGCTCGACGATCTTCAAACCCGGCCGTGTTGAGAAAGAACGATTCCGGCGTTCAACGAATGAAACGGACCGGAGCGAACACCTGAACCGCACGGGCCGCGAAACACCGCCGGAATGTTTGCCGCCCCAACGATAGCGGCACTTGGCCGCGTAGTTGGTCAGCAAATCAAAACCGCACGAGATGAAATCGATGAACTGAAACTCGGCGACCGGCTTCATGCCCATCAGCCCGGCGCCGCACGCCGCGCCCACGATGGCCGCTTCGGAAATCGGCGTATCGATCACTCGCTCTTTGCCGAAGTGGTCGATGATGCCTTCAGTGACTTTGAATGCGCCGCCATAGGCGCCGACGTCTTCGCCGATGAGAAATACCGTCGGGTCGCGCTCCATCTCTTCCCAGATTCCGGCGCGAATGGCTTCGACCATCGTGGCCATGCCGCCACGGGGCGGGCGTTCGAGTTTGCGTTCTTTTTTTAGTGCGGTAGACATTAGCTAACTGGTACCTTTATCAGCTGTTCAGACGTAGGTTCAAGGTATGTTTGCGGCGTCTCGGCAGATTCACGATTTAGCCGTCTGGCTTTTTCGGATCGATCGAAACGTCCAATTCCGCCACTGGTTCGAGCCAAGTCCAGATCATGCTGCAGTCGGCTTGAAAAACACCGACCTGGGCCTTCACCTTCAAGCGAGTTGGCAGCACGGCATAGATCAAACCTGAGTATTTACGATCGGCCTGGAGCTCCACATCGACGCGAGCACGATCACTACCTTCAGCCTCAATTCTGGCAACGCGTTCTGTCCAACGACTGCAAGCCCCAGTTCGCGTCCTTCGATGTGATCGTCAATGACTAGCAGTACGTCAGCCACTGTCCGGGCAAAGCCTCTGCGACAGAAACGCGTCGTTAATCTTTCCTGTGCCTGAGCCATAATGCCGTGCCGGCTCAGCGCCCGATGCGCGTCGCCGCTGACCCGTCAACGTCGATTTCCAGCATGACGACAAGTCCCATCTCTTTACCTCCGGTGGGTGAGCTAATTTCTTGATGGATCGGGTTGGATACCCGCTGCTTGTCTGCTCGGTATAAACATATTCATCTCTCCAAAATCTTCGGCCGAAACGCCGGCGGCACGATCGAGTTATCAAACACTCCGTACGCCGCTCCTTCGGGTTCCGGCATCGGCGAGCTTTCGGCCCACTCGCAGTCTTCGTCAATCTCGCGCATTACGTCGGCGGTGATCTCTTCCAGCTTTTCTTTGGTCGCGACCTTCTGATCGAGCAAGAAATCTTTCAAATCGATCAATCGGATCGTTGTGCTTTTCCCAGTACTCGATCTCGCCTTCCGGGAACATAACGCTGATCGTCGTGTTCGGCGTGGCCTTTGCGACGATAGGTCTTGGCTTCAATTAAAACTGCGCCGCGGCCTGAGCGCGCGTAATCGATCGCCTGCTTCGTGACTTCATAGCAGGCAATCACGTCGTTGCCGTCGACGATGTAACCGGGAATGCCAAAGGCCGCCGCCTTCTCAGCCAGATTGCGCACCGCCGTCTGCAGCGTTGGTCGGCGTCGAGTATGCATAGTGGTTGTATTCGGCAATCACGATCAGCGGCAGCCGCTGCACGGCGGCGAAGTTCATTCCTTCATAGAATGCGCCGGTGCTGGCGCCGCCGTCGCCGATGTAAGCCAGCCCGACGATGTCTTTCTTCTGCATGCGCGCGCCCAGCAGAATTCCGGTCATCACCGGAATCATGTCGCCCAGATGCGAGATCGGACCGAGGAATCCCTTGTCCAGATCGCCGAAGTGCACGTTGAGATCCTTTCCGCCCGAAGGTCCCCAGGCCTTGGCCATGTACTGGGCAAAAATGTCGCGCGGGCGAATACCTTTGACAAAGACCGCATCCGAGATCGCGAATGATCGGCGTGATGAAATCGTCCGGTCGCAGCGCATACGCCGAACCGACAGCGGTCGCTTCCTGACCCAGTGATCGATAGACGCCGCCGACAACTTTCGTCTGTCGATAGAGATTGACGATGCGCTCTTCGACCAGACGCGTCAGCTTCAGATAGCGATACAGCTCGAGCATCTGCCGATGCGTGAGCGAAGTATCCGGTGATGCACGAACGCGGCTTGCCCTTCAGCGACTTTGCGCGGCGCATACTTGGTGCTGATGCGCATTTCGAAAGCGGGAGCGGCGACGGCGCGGGCCGCGTTTTTGATTTGCGTTTGTCGGTTTCGTTTTATCCGCCATGTGTTAGCGTCGTGGCTACCGCTCGCCAGTAGGACAGTATCCGACTCTAAACAGATTCGCTTAAATATGAATCGTCATGCCTGCGACGCCTTCGGCGGCTTCCATCACCGCTTCGGAAACGGTCGGGTGCGCGTGCATCGTGTTGCCCAGTTCTTCCGCGGTCGATTCCAGTTGCATTGCCACGCAGGCTTCGGCGATTAATTCTGTCGCGTGCGGGCCGATGATGTGCACGCCGAGAATCTCGTCGTATTTCTTCTCGCTGACGATCTTCACAAAACCCTCTTCTTCGCCGAGGATGCGCGCCTTGCCGGAGGCGCTGAACGGAAACTTGCCGACCTTCACGTCATAGCCGGCTTCTTTGCGCTTTCGCTTCAGTCAAACCAACCGAAGCAACTTCCGGATCGCAGTAGGTGCAGTTGGGAACCAGCCGCAGATTGATCGGCCGCGGATTCTCTGCCGGCGAGGTGCTCGACGGCCACGATGCCTTCCTTCGACGCCAGGTGCGCGAGCAGAGGCGTCGGCACCACATCGCCGATTGCATAGACGCCCTTCTCAGCGGTCTGCTGATATTCATCGACCTGAATGAAACCCTTTTCGACTTTGATCTTCGTCTTTCCAGGCCGAGCCCTTCAGTGAAAGGCATGCGGCCGACGGCGACCAGAAGCATCTCGGCTTCCAGACTTCACGTCTTCGCCTTTTGAAGTCTTGCCGGTGACCACCACGCCCGTGTCGGTCTTCTCGAGCTTCTCGAGTTTGGTATCGACCTGCGACTTGATGCCGCGCTTGCGAAATGATTTGGCGAGTTCGGCGGAAACTTCTTCGTCTTCGAGCGGGACCAGTCGCGGCAACAGCTCAACAATCGTCGTCTCAGCGCCGAAACGTGAATAGACCGAAGCGAACTCAACGCCGACGGCGCCGGCGCCCATGACGATCAGCGACTTCGGAACTTCGGTCAGCTCCAGAATGTGATCGCTGTTGACGACATGCTTGCCGTCGGTTTCAAATCCGGGAATCGGCCGCACGACTGAACCGGTGGCGATGATGATGTTCTTCGTTTCAATCGTTTGCTTGCTGCCATCTTCGCCGGTGACTTCGACTTTGCCGGGCAGCGCGAGCTTTCCGGTGCCTTTGAAGACCGTGCACTTGTTCTTCTTCATCAGGAACTCGATGCCCTTCGAGTTCTTCATCACGACTTTGTCTTTGCGCTTTTGCACATCGGCAAAAGCGAGTTGAATCGCTGAAGCCTGCACGCCGAAATCCGCCGCGTGCTGCATCTGTTCGTAAACGTGCGCGGACTGGAGCAGCTGTTTGGTCGGAATGCAACCGCGCAGCGTGCAGGTGCCGCCGAGCCGCTTGTCTTTTTCGACAATCGCGACTTTCAAGCCCAATTGTCCGGCGCGAATCGCGGCCACATAGCCGCCCGGCCCGCTGCCAATCACCGTTACATCGAATTGTTCGTTAGCCAATTTTGAAAGAATCCTCTCCATCTGTATCGCAATCCCGATTGAGCGGGATTGCGTAGCCGATTCCGCGAGCTAAGAGCTTGCGCCACATTTTTAGATCATTTGAAAGAACGGCATTATAATCGCTGCCGCTTGATTGAGCCAATTAGGTGGTGTCTGAAGCCCGACCGTGAGCGACGGCCCCTTTTGGTTAGCGCTGCCCTCGCTCACGCTCGGGCTTCAGACACACGTGTTGGCTCCGTTAGGAGCCAAATATTTATAGCAACCAAGCTATTAGTAATTATCAGCTCCGTAGGAGCGACATGACGCTCCTACGGAGCTTGAGTTTACGCGAGATGTTCGATCTATAAATATTTCGTCCCTACGGGACGATGAAACCTCGTTCAGTCGAAGGGTTACTTACTGATGAAACATTCTGAAGGATTTCTAAAAATCGTTAACGACGCAAAGAGCCGCATCAAGGAAGTCACCGTCGCTGACACTCGTGAGCGCGTCTAACGAAAATCCCGCAGCCAAACTGATTGACGTGCGCGAAGACAATGAGTGGGAAGCGGCCCATGCGGCCGGCGCCATCCACCTGGGCAAAGGAATCATCGAGCGGGACATCGAAGCCACGGCGCCGGACAAGTCCACCGAATTGATTCTGTATTGCGGCGGCGGTTACCGCTCAGCTTTGGCGGCCGATGTTCTGCAGACGATGGGTTATACAAATGTGTGGTCGATGGCCGGCGGCTGGAAAGCCTGGAAAGAATCCGGCGCCCCGGTCGAATCCTGATTCGCGGACTCAATTCTTCAATCGAAACTCTTTGGGCACCAGCTCCATCGCCACGGCATCACCGTCGAGCCTGGCCTTCACATCCTTCGCTTCGGTGACCGGAAACGAGTCCCAAATTCCCGCCGTCAATCGCCGCTGGCGCAGCGTTCGCGGTGAATCCTGGCCGTGATAGAATCCGGGTCCGTCAGCCACAGTTTGGCGTAACCGCAGGTTGGCTGCGAGCGTCATAACGATCTTATCGCCGTTTTCTTTCTAAAATTGAATAAGAGAACCCAGTCGATTTGGCGGGCAGTAGCCCGCCTCTAAACGAAATACTCTGATCCGAGCAGAGATGCTCGCGAACCGCCGGCAGGATGCGGGCGCTCCAACAACTACCAGGAGAAAACCATGAAAAGACTCTACCCCGCGGCCATCGTTCTATCGGTCCTGGCCTTTGGTTCATTAGCACTCGCGCGTGAGGCAAAATTGGTTCGCTATCCCAGCTATTCGAATGGACGAATCGCGTTTACCTATCTCGCCGACATTTGGGTCGCCGACGAGAACGGCCAAAACGTGCAACGGCTCACGGTCAACAAAGCGCGCGACGCGTACCCGCGGTTTTCTCCGGACGGAAAATGGATTGCCTTCTCGAGCGATCGCAATGGCAATCTCGACGTCTTCATTATTCCCTCGACGGGCGGAACCCCGAAGCAATTGACGCATCATTCAGCCGACGACACGGTGCTGGGCTGGACGCCGGATGGCAAAGGTGTGCTGTTCAGCAGCCAGCGTGGCGAAGATTTCATGGGCTTGCTTTACGTGGTGAGCGTCGAGGGCGGGATGCCCTGGCGCGCCGGTCCGGACATGGGCAACGCCGCGAGCTTTTCTCCTGATGGCAAGCGCCTCGCCTATAACCCGAAAGGGCAGGTCTATTGGCGCAAGTATTATCGCGGCGCTTTTGCGACCGACGTTTGGATCGAAGACATCTCGGCCAGGAAATTCACGCAGTTGACGGATTTCGACGGGTTGGATTCCTGGCCCATGTGGAGTCGTGACGGAAGCATCTACTTCGTCAGCGACCGCGACGGTAACGGCCTGACGAACATTTGGCGCACCGGCGAAGCTGGCGGCAAAGCTGAAAAGATCACTTCATTCAAAAGCGGCGACGTTCGTTTTCCCTCGATCAGCGCCGACGGCCGCGTGATTGTGTTCGAGCACGACTTTGGAATTTGGAAGCTGGACACCGGCAGCAGGAAAGCGACGCCGATTCGTCTCGATATCGACGCCGAGACCCAGGAAAACGATAGCGAGATGCGCGCCTTCAGCTCTGAAGCTGATGATTACGATCTCGCGCCGAATTCGCGCCGGGTGGTTGTTTCCACCCACGGCGAAATCTTTACGGTGCCGGTTGAGGAAGGTGACCTCCGTCAGATCACCGAGAGCCCGGCCCGCGATCGCAACGTGTCCTACTCGCCCGACGGAAAGTGGCTTTCGTTTATTTCGGATCGCAGCGGACGTGAAGAGCTTTACATCACGGCCACGGACGGCGCGAGTGAAGCGCAGAAGCTGACGGAGATCGACGCGCTGAAGAATGGATACAACTGGTCGCCTGATTCCAAAGAGATCGCCTTCAGTTCTTCGGACAGCAAACTGCGCAAGGTCAACGTCGCCACCAAACAGATTGTAGAGTTGGACGCCTCGGGTTTCGGCAACATCTCGACGCCGGAATGGTCGCCGGACGGAAAGTGGCTGGCCTATTCGAAGTCTGACGCCAGCCGCACCACGGACATTTACGTGCTCGCTTCATCAGGACAGGAAAAAGAGGCGCACAAGGTCACCTTCGATTCTTACGACGAACGTAGCTCCGCGTTTCGCGCCGGACGGACGCAAGCTCTTCTTTGTGCGCACCGATTCGATTGGTGGCGGGGTGGTGGTTTCGGCAATGCCTCAGTGCAGATTTATTCGGTCGGATTAGAAAAGCTGGATCGCGATCCGGATGATCCGGAAGAACGCGCCGAGGCCGAAGCGCCGCAGGGACCGCCCAGGCAGAAGGCGGCGAAGGGGCCGGGCAATTTTCCGCGCCGGCCGCCGGCCAACCGGCCACCGCATGAGACCAAAATGGATTGGGACGGGTATGAAACATCGCACGCGGCAAATCACGCGCATGCCCTTTCCGGTTTCTAACTACACGATTGCGCCGGACAGTCGCACGATCGTTTTCGTAACTACTGAACCGGCCGGCGCACCGCGCAACTGCCCGTCATCTATTCGATTCAGGACGACGGCCGGCGTCTGACGCGCATCACGTCGGGTGGACCACCGGCGAAGGTGAAGGTGGCGGCGGTGGCGGAGGCTTCGGCGGCGGAATCTCCGACCTGAACATCTCGCGCGATGGCCGCACGCTCTTCTTCACTGAGCGTAACGGCATTTATTCGGTGGCCCTCGGACGGGGCCGCAGCAGCTGCAGCAGCAGCGGGTCGCGGCGCCAGTGGCGGCGGTGAAAGCGCGCGGCGTCGCATCAACTTCAACGTGCGCGTGAAGATCAATCGTCCGGCCGAATGGGCCGAGATGTTTGGCGACGCGTGGCGCACGATGAAATATCGCTTCTACGATCCGGCCATGCACGGCATGGATTGGGACGCGGCCAAAGCGAAGTACGAACCGCTGGTGCAGCGACGTCGGCGATCGTCAGGAGCTGCTGAACATCATCAACGAAATGATCGGCGAGCTGAATGCTTCGCACACCGGCGCCGCGCCGCCTCCGGCGCGGACTGGGCGGCGGCGGCGTCTCAACCGGCAATCTCGGGATCGAACTGGAACCTGATGCGGCCGCCGGCCGTTATCGCGTGACCTACATTTACGAAGATGGCCCGGCCGACAAGGACTGGGTCAAGGTCAAGCGTCGGCGATTACCTGATCGCGATCGGCGGCAAGCAGGTCAAAGCCGGCGACGAGTACTGGGAGCTGCTGAACGATCGTCTCAATCGCAAGGTCGAAGTCACCTTCAACAACAAGCCCAGCGAAGACGGCGCCTGGAAGACGCGCATCGAAACGATCAACGGCGGTGCCTACAGCGACCTTGCGTTACGATCGCTGGGTGAAAGAGCGGCGGCAGAAGGTTGACGAGCTTTCGAACGGCCGCATCGGCTATCTGCACATTCAGGCGATGAACCAGCCCAGCTTGCGCAAGTTCGAAAAAGAGATTCGCGAGTTCCGCAACAAGGAAGCGCATGATCATCGATCAGCGCTGGAATGGCGGCGGCAACATCGAACAGGAACTGCTGGCGATCCTGGTGCAGCGCGAGTACCAGGTCTGGCAGCCGCGCGGCGTCGAAGCCAGCGGCCGTCCGTTCGCCGGCTATTTCGGACCGAAGGTCGTGCTGCAAAACTGGCGCTCGGCTTCGAACGCGGAGATGTTTCCGGCCGGCTTCCGCGCGCTGGGCCTCGGCAAAGTGATCGGCACGCCGACGATGGGCGCGGTGATCGGTACGGGCAGTTATTCGCTGATTGACGGCTCGACCGTGCGCACGCCGGGTGTCGGTGTTTACCTTGCGGATGCCAAACGCACGAACATGGAAAACTATGGCGTGCAGCCGGACATTCGCGTCGACAACGCGCCGGAAGACAATCTGGCCGGGCGCGATCGCCAACTGGAAACTGCCGTCGACGAATTGATGAAACAGATTGGCAGTCAGAAGCGAAACATCGCCAGCAAGGAACAGCAGTAAGCAAAAACAGGAAATTGACGGCGTTAGAGTAATCTAACACCCGTAACGAACGAATCTCTTCACGGCACACGGCAAAGGTGCTAATCTCCCGCGCTTGTACGCCATGGAGGTGAAAATGGATCGCGACGCGAAGACAACTCAGCGGCTCCAGAGCTTGATCGCGAAACTGCAATCACAGACCGAAAATGGCCACTTGCACTGGGAGAGGCAGGCCGGCTCAGCCCACCGCTACGCACGTTGGAACAATAATCTGATAATTCTCGGGCCCGCTACGCCGCTGACCGACCGTCATGTCCCGCGCTATCTTTTCATAACGCCTTTCGATTCGCCGGATTGTATCGAGGTAAATTCAGACGACGCCGAGCTGGGGGCGGCCGTGATGAACCTGGTGAAGCTGGTTGAAGAAGCCAGCGTCAAAGAACCGGCGGTAGATCCGTTTGCGATCACCGACCAATTACTGGAACGGCTCGAGAGTATGTAGCCATTGCAAGCTAATTCTTACGAGGACCCTAATCATGTCAGCACAGTTCAACAACTTGAGTGAAGAAGCGCAGAGCCTGGCTCGCGTTCCCTTGTTCAAACGACTTGAGCCTCATGAGCTGGAACATCTGGCGGAAGAGATCGATCAGGTCAACTACAAAGCTGACGAGACGATCTTTAACGAACATGATCGCGGCGATGCGCTCTATATTCTGGAAGAAGGCCGGGTGCGCATCTGGGTGTACGACGAAGACGTCAAACCAGGTGACCCTGGCGGAACTAAAGCCGGGCGACTTTTTCGGCGAGCTGGCGGTCTTGGATCAGGGAGAACGTTCCAGTAGCGCTACGGCCATTACTGACATACATCTTCACCGTCTGAGCAGCGACGACTTTCAGAAGTTTCTGCTCGAACATCCGGACGCTGCGATTGATGTGATCTGCGAAATCGCCGCGCGTATGCGGCAAACCAACTTACTCGTCACCCAGCGGGCGTCACGCAACATTAACGTCGAAATGGCAGAGCGTGCGACCATCGGCCAACGAGTTGCCGACAAAGTCGCTTCGTTCGGCGGCTCGTGGACCTTCATCATTATCTACGTCAGTTTCCTGGTGGCTTGGATGGGCTTTAATACGTTCGTGCTCGTGCACTATGGCCGGGGCGAGAACGGCGCGGAATTCGATCCATATCCTTACATTCTGTTGAATCTGATGCTCTCGATGACTGCGGCTTTACAGGCGCCGATCATCATGATGTCGCAGAACCGCGCAGCAGAAAAAGACCGGCTGGCGGCGGAGCAGGATTTCAAAGTGAATCTCAAGAGCGAGCTGATGCTGGAAGAATTAAGCCGCAAACAACGTCAGCGCGACGTGCAAATGGATCAATTGAATGCAGCACTGAAAACCCTGCGAGCCACGCTGGAAGATCATCGCTCACCAGAAAGCTGAACCGTGCAAAAGCTTTCCCCTTTTAAGTGAGGCTAGATGCGATCCCTTTTCGGCAGACTCGCTCGCACCGGACCCGCCTGCCTGACCGTTATCGTCTCAATCTCGATTATTTTTATTTACTGCCGGCCGGCGCAGTCGCAACAGCCATTCATTACGGACGACGCCGACGTGACGCCGCGGCACAAGTTTCATTTTGAGTTCAGCAACGAATTCGATGTACTCCAACGCGCGGCGTTCCCCAATCGGAAACAGAACACCGCGGATTTCGAATTGGACTACGGCCTGTTCGAGCACGTTGAAATCGGAATTGAAGCGCCCATCCTGACAATCATCAACGACCACTCGACGATCCCCTCGCGAGTGACTGGCGTAGGCGACCTGAACCTATCGCTCAAGTACAACTTTATCCGGGAGCAGGAAGGCCGGCGCCGGCCAGCAATGGCCCTAGCGGTGAACTTCGAACTGCCAACCGGCGATACGACGCGGCAGCTGGGGTCCGGGCTCGCCGATTTTTACGTCAACAGCATCGCGCAAAAATCGCTCACGAAAAACACGAAGTTGCGCGCCAACGCCGGGATATTGTTTTCCGGCAACGACACCACTGGCGTTCTCGGGGTGAAAAGTCGCGGACTGGTTCTGACCACCGGAGCCTCGCTGGTAAAGCAATTCAATTCGAAACTGGATTTGGGATTCGAGATTGCGTCGGCCTTCGCGCGCAACGCGGGCCTGGGAAAGAGTCAGTTACAGTTCATGGTGGGCGGAAACTACCTGCTCAATTCGAAAACCTCATTAGATTTCGGATTGGTCGGGGGCCGGCATGCAGCGAGTCCTCGCGTGGGAGTGCAAGTCGGACTCTCTATCGATTTCTGACACCCGACAGAAGAGGTTAAGGACGGCGCGGCGAATTGCTCGGTTGCGGTGTGCTCTTGGTCGCCGGCTTGGCCGCCGTTGACGACGTCGTGGCAGTTCGTCCCGAACGCGTCAACGCAATCCGCTTTTCGCTTCCCGTCGGTTGCGCCACACTCACCTTAATCGAGCGGTAAGAACCATCATGTGCTTTGTTCGTCGGATCGTAGCTGATGACGTATTGCGTCCGCAGGTCGCGAACAATCTCGTTAGCGATCTGTGGCAGCTCAGAGATTGATTGCGGAAAGAAAGCACGGCCGCCGGTTTCAGTCGCCAGCTTGTTAATGAGAGTGATCGCTTTGTCCTTTGAACTCTTTCTGATTAGCCCTCTGTCGGCTTCCAATTCATTCACGAATCCGATCACGAAGATCTGCACATCTTCTTCGCGCAATCTTCGGAACAATTCGGTTTCCGGATAATAACTGGCGCGATCTTCACCGTCCGTAACCACGATCAATGCGCGGCGGCGGCGGTCGTCATCGTTGTTCTTGTGATATTCAGCCACGTGCTCAGCGGCGAGATACACGCCATCGATCACGGCGGTTTGTCCACCTTCGATATAGAGCGTGTCCAAGCCATCGAGCAACGTGTCCTTGTTCGAGCTGAAGTCCTGCACGGTTTCGATCTTGTCGCTGCTAATAAAACGTTCGATAAAAGTTTCGTCGTCCTTCTTGTTGCTGTTGATGATCGTCTTGGCGGCGTCGATCACCTGATTGAATTGCGGCCGCAGCGAACCGGAAGTGTCGACCGCCAGGCCGTAGATCACCGGCACTTCTTCTTCAGTGAAAGAAAAAATCGGCTGGGGGACGCCGTCTTCTAACACCCTGAATTCGTCCTTGTTGATGCGATTAATCGGGCGGTTGTTGCGATCGATAACGCGCACGTGCAGCGTCACCAACTCAGTATTGATGGTGATCCGCTCGCCTTCACCAATTTCCGCAGTGGTTGGGTCCGGGGTCGGCGTCGGCTTCGGTTTCAAAACCGGCGCAGGCGGCGGCGCGCCAAGTTGCGGCGCGATGCGGCGGCCGGGGCCGGTTTGTTGAACCGGGGTCGTAGTCGGCTGGGGCGTCGGCGTAGCGGTCGCCCCGGTTTGCCGGGGCCGCGAATCGGGCTGTTGGGCACTGGTAACGCCGGCAATCAAAAGCGACGCGGCAAACAGAAAAGCGGCGAATACCGCGACCGTATTTCGCGGTGCCTTAATAAGTTGAGTGAAAAATCTCATTACTGCTAAACCTTCTCTGAATAAAAGCCCAATGTCAAACCATTTTCGGTGTCAGGAGAGTTTTTGCGGCCGGGATAAAGATGCGCGAAAGGTGCACTAAAGTTGCCGTGCCGTTTCGCAGTGAGGCTGCTCAAAAAGGGCGTCAGAAGCCCTCGCTCACGCTCTGGCTTCTGACACAAACTACTTCAGGATTGGCGATCGCGAAGTATCCTTCTTTACTGCGGACAAAGAGTCGCGGCAGTCCCCGCGGCGGACTAACCTTGACCTTAATCTTGTGCCACTTTCCGTTGCTGATAAAGTTAACCGGGCGATAACCGATCGAATATTGATGGCGCAGCTCTAAAGCGATCTGCTCAAAGATGTCATCCATTTCGGCTCCACTCCGAGGGTAAAAAGCTTTGCCCCCCGATACGCCCGCCAGTTCGTCCAGGATTCCCTGGCCTTCCATACCGAGCGCGCTGCCCATGTCTGTGCCGCCCAGAATCCCAATCGCGTACAGCACGACATCCGATTCTTTCAGCACCCGGCGCAACTCGTTAAAAGTGTAGCGCGAGTTGTTATCCTGGCCATCACTAATCAACAACAGCGCGCGCTTGGGATGGGTTCCCCGCTGAACCCGCTCGACGCCGAGATAGCACGCGTCGTACAGCGCCGTGTTGTTTTTGGTCTGCACAAAGGTGAGCTTATCGAGCACGGCATTGCCGTCGCGCGTTCGATCCATCAACAATTGCGCGCGCGAGTTGAAGCCGATCAGGAAATATTCGTCGCGGTCGTGGCTGGTTTGAATGAAGTGAGCCAGGGCGTCGCGCGCGCGGTGCACTTTGTCACCGCTCATTGAGCCGGAAACATCGAACAGAATGCCGACCGAAACCGGCGCATCTTCATCGCTGAAGAAGGTAATATTCTGCTCCGCTTTGTCGTCAAAGATAGTGAATGCGTTCTGGCCCAGACCGGAAACAAAGCGGCCGTAAATGTCAGTAACGGTAACCGTGAAAGTGATGAGATCGGTATTGGTGATGACCGGGTTCTTGTCATCAACCTCGCCTTCAGGCAGTTGAATCTTGGTTGAGGGCTTTTGCGGAGTCTTCTTATTTCCATTGTCCGGCGGCGTGGCCACCGGGGCCGGCTCGACCTTTAATAGTTCCTTCTTTTCTGTCGGCGGCGGTTGTTTCTCTTCCGGTTTCTGCTGCGCATTTGAAGTTCGGATGGTGAACAACGCGGCGAGAACTGTGGCGGAAATCAACACCAGGCACGCTTTACGTCGAGGCGATCTCATTTTTCTCCCCCCTGTCGGTGACGAAACGATTCCCTTCGTCTGCGCGCGGGTCATCACTTGTTCGCGTTTCGGCCAAAGCGCGTGCGAACGACAGATGAATCGCAGACCAAAAAGGTTTCGCCTTCACTGATCCACTCTTGCTGCGCCTGGCTTAGAACAAAGCCGGCGCAGGTTAATTCCAAACCGATCGTTAAAGGGAGACGCTGCGAGCGCCTGAATGCAGTGTCGAACTGACTGGGGCATTGTAGGCCAAGCCTGAGCGCGGGTGCAAGATAACCGCGCCCGGCAAGCCTCGACCGCTATGACTTGCGGGACAGGGCCGCGCGAATTCGCTCGGCGCTCTTCGGGCCGATGCCGTCCACCATCTCAAGTCCGCCGCCCGCGGCGAACTTCCGCAAATCCTCGAGCGAAGCAATCTTAAACTTCTGATGAAACGTCGCAGCGGTCCTGGGCCCTACACCGGGAAGCTCTAACAAATCCAAAACCGTTTCCGGCGTTTCCGCAGTCAAGCGTTCCCAGGCGTCGAAGGTCCCCTTCCCGAGCAACTCGATTATCTTTGCGGCGATTGCTTTGCCGACACCGGGGATTTCCTGCAAGCCGGCAGCGCCTTCCTGGTTGGCGATCTCCTTCATAGAGGTGGGCCAGGTCTCGATGGCCTCAGCCGCCATGCGGTACGATCGCAGGCGGAACGGATCCTCGCCACGCACCTCCATCAGCGAAGCCATGCGATTAAACCGGCGGGCGATTTCCTCGTTGTCCATGGGTGCGTAAATCGTAAAGGGTGAATCGTAAATAGTAAATGGTCGGAGTTGGGGCGGTGCGGGCGATGTCCAAATCTCTGCGCCACCTCTGCGCGCTCAGCGTCTCGGCGGTGAGCATTTCTTCGTCTATTCACCGCGGAGCCGCAGAGATCGCCGAGGCTGACTGTCAGAACCGGCCTGCGGTAGCGGGCAGTTGATCCCAATGGAAAGAAACTGAGCTCAGGACGCTACGGACCACCCCCGCCGCCTTTTCTATTCCGGAGTTACGATTTACTATTGCCAGTTATCGGGCATCTAAAATGGAGATGAAAGTTTCTAATAAGTTCTCCTCTTACACCAACTAATCGAGGTCATCATGAAATTTAGAAGATTCTTGTGTGCGCTGGTCCTGGCGCTCTTCAGTTTACAGACACTGCAGTTTACCGCGCGCGCGGACGAGGGCATGTGGCCCTTCAACAATATTCCCCGCGCCGAAATCAAAAAGAAATACGGCTTTGACGTCACCGACGAATGGCTGAACAAGGTACAACTGGCTTCGGTGCGATTCAATAACGGCGGATCCGGCTCGTTCGTGTCGCCCAACGGCCTGGTGCTGACGAACTATCACATCGTCGAAGACATCGTAAACGAAGTCAGCACGCCGGAAAAAGACTTGGCCAAGGAAGGCTTTGTCGCGCGCAGTCGGGCTGACGAAATCAAAGCGCCGAGCCTCGAGCTGAACGTGCTGATGAGCATCGAGGACGTCACCAAACGCGTGAACGACGCCGTCAAACCCGGCACGACCGACGCCCAGGCGTTCGCCGCGCGGCGCGCCGAGATCGCCGCAATCGAAGGTGAATCAACCAAGGCAACGGGCTTACGCTCGGACGTGGTCACACTCTATCAGGGCGGCCAATACAATCTTTATCGCTACAAGAAGTACACCGACGTGCGGCTGGTGTTCGTGCCTGAGTTTCAGGCGGCGTTCTTTGGCGGCGATCCCGACAACTTCAATTTCCCGCGCTTCAATATCGACATGGCTCTGGTGCGCGTCTATGAAAACGATCAGCCGGTGCATCCCGAAAGCTATTTCAAGTGGTCAACCGCCGGAGCGAAAGAAGGCGACCTCGCGTTTGTGACCGGCAATCCCGGCTCGACCTCGCGGCTCGACACGGTGGCGCATTTACAGGAGCTGCGCGACACGAGTATCCCGATCATTCTGCGTTTGCTCGAGCGGCGTGAAGCGATGCTTAAGAAGTACATGGCTGAAGGAGAAGAGCAAACACGGCGCGCCCAAAACGAACTGAACAGCATTCAAAACAGCATCAAGGTTTATCGCGGCCGGATCGCCGGCTTGAAAGACAAGTCTTTGCTGGACCGCAAGACGCGTGAAGAAAACGCGCTACGGAAATCCATCGCCGGCGAATCCCGAACGGCAGAAAATGTACGGCGATGCCTGGGACGCGATCGCCAAGGCCCATCAGGCGCTGGCCTCGTACGCAGCCGAACGACGAGTGTTCGATCAGGCCAGCGGATTCAATACGACCTATTTTGGCATCGCACGAGCCCTGGTTCGCCTGGCGGCTGAGAACCAGAAAACGAATGCCGAGCGTTTACCTGAATTCACTGATGCGCGCCGCGCTTCGCTCGAGTTGGCGCTCTATTCGCCCGCGCCCATCCATGACGAGTTCGAAAAGTTGAAGCTGGCGGATTCGCTTGCCTACATGGTGGAAATGCTCGGCGCGAAAAATGCGTTGGTGCAGCAGGTGCTGAATGGCAAGACGCCCGAAGCGCGCGCGGCTGAGTTGATCGCCGGGACGAAACTTAAGGACGTAGCTTACCGGAAAGAATTGGCCGCCGGTGGCGCGAAGGCGATCGAAACTTCGACCGATCCGATGATCGTTCTGGCGCGCACGGTCGATCCCAAAGCGCGCGAACTCCGCACGCGCTTTGAGAACGAAGTGACCGGCGTCGAGCGAACCAACTATGCGAAGATCGCCCGCGCGCTGTTTGAGACGGAAGGCACCAAGCTTTATCCCGATGCGACCTTCACGCTGCGCCTTTCGTACGGAACCGTGAAAGGCTATATGGAAAACGGTAAGCGGGTCGCTCCGTTCACCACGCTCGGTGGTTTGTATGAACGATCGGCGCAATTCAAGACCGCGTTTCCTTACAACCTGCCGCCGCGCTGGATGGAGAAAAAATCGGCGGTGAATCCCGGCACGCCGTTCAACTTTGTCACCACCAACGACATTATCGGCGGTAACTCCGGCTCGCCGACGATCAATAAGAACGGCGAACTAATCGGTCTGATTTTCGACGGCAACATTCAATCGCTGGTGGGTGATTACATCTACGACGAATCGATTAACCGCGCCATCTCGGTGGATGTGCGCGCCATGACTGAAGTGCTGCGCAAGGTCTTTGGCGCAGACGCGATCGCCGATGAGCTGACCAAAGGATAGCGCACGATCGTCATACCTGAGGTCGGTACCATTCGCGTAAGTGGATGGGTTAATGAATTCGAACTTTGATTTCTTAACCCGCCCGCTGACGCCGGTGGTACCGACCTCGCCCCTTGCCCCGACTCACCTGTCGGTATAAGCTACCAACATATCAATCTTCCCTTTAAGCGCTCTCCCTCCCGAGTGAAACAGCTATTGAGTTCACGGCGTTGGTTTTCAATTGAAAGGACAGAAACGATGAGAAAATTTCTACTTGCGCTGGTGATGGTAATGGCCGCCGCGAGCTTTGCTTTCGGTGACACCATTTATTTACGAGATGGGCGAACAATTCAGGGGACATTGCTCGGATTCATAAACGGGCAATTTGTAGTGCGGGTCGAGCCTCGTTATTCCGCGAGCGAGACAGATGTGGCCCGCCGCCGCCGCGGCCAGGACATTCAGTATTTTCGGCCCGAGGAAGTCGACCATATCGAAATTGAGGGCCGGTCACTCGAGGACGCGCGGTTTGAGTCTCGCAACGTGCAGGTAATGCTGGATTCAAATTGGACCGACAGTGGCGTCTTTGTGCGGCGTGGTCAACGAGTGCAAGTTAGCGCTACGGGAGTTATCACCGTCGGCCGCACCCGAATTACTCCCGACGGGCTGCGCTCCACGGATCCAACGGCGCCGCTCCCGAATGTTGCGGAGGGCAAACTAATCGGCGCGATCGGAGACGATGCTCGGGCGCCAATTATCGAGCTTGGTTCGTCCAGAGAATTCACCGCCGATCGCAATGGCCGGCTTTATCTCACCGCCAACCGCGGTTCGTTTGCCGACGCGCGGGGTAACTTTGACGTTCAGATCCGCCGCGAGCGCGACACTAGCGTCGCCGACACGCGTGAGGATGTGCCGGGCCGCGGACGCTCAAGAGACCGTGGCACCGGGGATGGTTATCGCGATCGGACGCGTACGCCGCAGGATAGGACTGTCGTGGTGGCCGGCACTTCACGCGGCACCGATAGCGGCATCGATGTGCGGGCCGGAGATCAGATCACTATTACCGCCACCGGGACCATCGTCGCGGGCCGTCGCATTGGCGAAGTTACTGCCGACGGCGGTCGCAGCACGGGCTTTGGTTCGGTAGTCAATGCGCGACCTGTTCCCACGGCGGGGGTGGGCGCGCTGATTGGTTACATCCGTGGCGTGACTGGTCAACCGGGTACAGCCTTCCTGATCGGCAGTAACCAGACGATCACTGCCGCCATGGACGGCCGCTTGTTCCTGGCTGTCAACGACGACAATTACAGCGACAACAGCGGCAGCTTCACGGTGCGGATTAGGTATTAGATGTTGTTCCTCTGCGACACCTCGGTTTCTACCTCTGCGGTAAAATGGTTAACTTAGAATTAACCGCAGAGAATCACAGAGGGTGTCGCAGAGTCCGCTGAGGAAATCGATACAGTCTCTCGAGAGTATTCTTAAAGGACGCCGCTCGTGTAATGCGAGCGGCGTTTTCCTTTGGCTCTCGACCAGTCCCGAACGCAATGCTAATCTTCCCGGCTACTGATGAATCTGCTCCGCTCGCCATGCGATGAAGGCGTTATCACTTCTCGCAAATCGTCCACGTCATGCGCCAAGGCGCGCCGTCGCTGGACGCTGGCGGCGACGATCCTCGGCTCGAGCATGGTCTTCATCGATGGCACGGTGGTCAACGTCGCGCTGCCTGCTCTCCAACAAAATCTCAACGCAACCGTCACCGATGTGCAGTGGGTGGTCGAGGCTTACACCCTGTTTCTCGCCGCATTGTTACTGCTGGGCGGCTCGTTGGGCGATGAGTTTGGGCGCAAGAAAATCTACGCGATCGGCGTGCTGCTGTTTGCGGCGGCCTCAGTCTGGTGCGGGCTGGCCCCGAATATTCATCAATTGATAATTGCACGCGCGACCCAGGGCGTCGGCGGCGCACTGCTCGTGCCGGGAAGTCTGGCGATCATCAGCGCCACTTTTCCTGAAGCCGAGCGCGGCCATGCGATCGGCACATGGTCCGGGGCCACGGCCATCACAACTGCCTTGGGACCATTGCTGGGTGGTTGGCTGATCCAGCACGTCTCGTGGCGAGCGGTGTTCTTTCTGAATGTCCCGATTGCTTTGATCGTACTGGTGCTGGTTGTTTTCTTTGTGGCCGAAAGCCGGGATGAAGAAGACGCGATGCAGCTTGATCTGGCAGGAGCCGCACTCGCCACGCTGAGCCTGGGTGGAATCGTCTTCGGACTAATCGAATCATCGCGTCTCGGCTTCCGCAGCGTCATAGTTTGGGCCACGTTTTCTTCGGGACTAATCCTGGGCGCCGTCTTTGTATTCGTCGAAGCGCGAATTAAGCATCCGATGATGCCGCTGGGACTTTTTCGCTCGCGAAATTTCGTCGGCGCTAATTTGCTGACGCTCTTTTTGTACGCGGCGCTGGCGGGAACGCTTTTTTTTCTGCCTTTGAATTTGATCCAGGTGCAAGGCTATTCGCCCACGGCCGCCGGCGCAGCATCTCTACCTTTCATCCTGATCATGTTTGGGCTATCGCGCTGGTCGGGCGGATTGGTCAAGCGTTATGGGTCGCGCCTGCCGCTGGTAGTTGGGCCCATCATCGCGGCGATTGGCTTCGCCCTCTTTGTCCGGCCGAGCCTGGGCGGCGGTTATTGGACTGCTTTTTTCCCCGCCTTCGTCGTACTCGGGTTAGGCATGGCCATCAGTGTCGCGCCGCTCACAACGACGGTGATGAATTCAGTCCGGCAGAATCGCGCCGGAATCGCTTCCGGCATCAACAATGCCGTGTCGCGCACGGCCGGACTTCTGGCGATTGCCGTGCTGGGTCTCATCATGTTCCAGGCGTTTGACCAGTGTCTGGCAGCGCGGCTGGATCAAATGCCGCTCCCCACGGAAGTCCGGCAAGCGCTCGATAACCAGCGCATCAATCTCGCTGCCGTCGAAATCCCGAAGAGCGTTGACGCGTCGACCGCCGCCAACATCAGGCGGACCATCGACGAGTGTTTCGTGTCCGGCTTTCGCCGCGTCATGCTCCTGGGCGCGGCGCTCGCCGCTGCAAGTTCAGTAATTTCGTGGCTTTTGATGAAGGCACGCTGAATCCTTTGGGCCCGACACCGATACGCAATCAAAGCGCAAATTAAAGACCACGCCAACGCCATCCGGCCCTCGCTGGACTCTCATACTGTTACTACTGTCCGCATCTGAGCAGATCATCTGATCAGATCTCATGCGGACAGACGGATCGGAGGAGAACTGGTATGGTCAATGCACCTTCAACCATCCTTGTCGTGGATGACTATTCCGATAATCGCACCCTGCTCGCGGCCTGGCTGCGCGCCAAGGGTTTCAAAGTAATCGAAGCCGCGAACGGCAAAGAGGGCTTGCGTCAGGCGAATCGATCGCAGCCTGATCTAATCCTGATGGACCTGGCGATGCCTGAGCTCGATGGGATCGAAGCCACCCGCCAAATACGCGAACGTCGCGTACTTGCGGGGACGCCGATTTTCGCCATTAGTGCTTATGCGACTCACGATGTGAAAGAGGATGCGTTGGCCGCTGGATGCAACGAAGTCTTTGCCAAGCCTCTCGATCTCGGGTCCCTGCTCAGCAAAATTAACTCCACGCTGGGATCACCGAATTCGCACCAGTCGACTTACTACGCCGCCGCCGGCCAACGATAGCCGGACCCCGGACGGCGCCATATTTCCTCAGCACCTCGTGCTATTTCGCGGTTGGGTTTTGCGATACAATTCGCGCGCAATGAATCTGTGTGGCCTCTTCTCCCAATTCCAAACAGCGCGTGGCAATCATGTCTCACAGTGATTCTGGTGTGCCTGCCAAATTTTGTCGCGGGACAAGCCATCAATAAATTAGACGTTTGCAGTTGGCGCCCTGTGAAGTGCCACACGTCAAAGAGAAAGTTCGCTGTGGCACATATGAAGTTTTCGAAGATCGCGCGGCGCGCAAAGGCCGGAGGATCGCACCCGCTTAACTGTGATTTCTTCAATCCCACTCTGTGAAGACCCTGGATACTTCGTGCCTGACGAGGCATTAAGCGGAATGGTTTTCTCGTCACGTCTTTCGAACGCCTTTGACGCTTTTCAAATCACTAACCCTCTCTTAAGTCTTTTGATACAATCCGCCGCCAATGAACTGCCCCAGTTGCAAACGCGAGCTTCCCACTAACGCAACTGCGTGTCCTTCGTGCGCGACTTCCCTTTCTGATTCTCATTCACCGACGCGCCTGCTGGACAAGGACGCAGCGCCAAAGGTCCCTCGGAGCCGCGATCAGAATCTGAAGAATTCGCGTTCTTACTCCTCATTTGAATCCATTGACGACGCGCGGTTTATTCCCGGCGAGATTCTCGCCGAACGCTACCGGATTGTCGGCTTGCTCGGCAAAGGCGGGATGGGCGAGGTCTATCGCGCCGACGATTTGAAGCTTGGCCAACCCGTAGCGCTCAAGTTTCTTCCCGATCATTTGCTGACTGACGGCGCGGCGCTGGCCCGCTTCCATCGCGAAGTGCGTGTGGCGCGACAAGTCAGCCACCGGAACGTCTGTCGCGTGTACGACATCGGCGAGGTCGATGGCCGCCATTTCCTTTCGATGGAATTCATCAAAGGTGAAGAGCTTTCGTCCTTGCTGCGCCGCATCGGTCGTTTGCCACAGGACAAGGCCGTCCAGATTGCGCGCCAGATTTGTGCGGGGCTGGCCGCTGCGCACGACATTGGCTTTCTCCATCGCGATCTCAAGCCGGCGAACATCATGATCGACGGTGACGGCAATGCCCGGGTCCTGGATTTTGGCCTGGGCGGCCTGGCTGGAGAATTTGGTGAAGAGGAAGTCCGCGCCGGCACGCCCGCGTACATGTCGCCGGAACAGATCGAAGGTAAGGAGCAGACAGTTCAAAGCGACATCTATTCGCTGGGCCTGGTGCTGTACGAGCTGTTCACCGGCAAGCGCGCTTTCGAGGCTGCTTCGCTCCACGATCTAATCAAGCTGCGGCGCAGCGACACGACTCCGACTACGCCAACTTCGATTGTGAAAGATCTCGATCCACTGATCGAGAAAATTATCGATCGATGTTTGCAAAAAGATCTGGAAAAGCGGCCTGCGTCGGCACTGCAAGTTGCGGCCGCCTTGCCGGGTGCCGATCCCCTGGCAGCGGCGCTCGCCGCCGGCGAGACACCTTCGCCGGAAATGGTCGCGGCGGCGCCGACTGAAGGCGGACTGAAACCCGCGGTGGCGATGGCCCTACTCGCGGCTTTCGTGGTGACGATGGCAATTGTTTTGTGGCTGACGAAATACACTGCCGTCTATCGCTACACGTCCCTGGATCAACCGCCGGAAGTCCTGCGTACGCGAGCGAAAGAAATAGCCAAAGCGTTCGGATACAGCGCCAAGCCGGCCGATACCGCCGACGGTTTTGTGCTCAAGAAGGACTACCTCAACTACATAAAATCAATCGATCAATCGCCATCTCGCTGGAATCGGCTGCGCACCGAAGGCGTGGGAGCGTATCGCTACTGGTACCGGCAGAGCCCACGCTATTTCGACACGTTTGACGAAATCCAGGTTGACCGGCCAGCGCTCGACGTTTCCGGCATGGCCAGCATGTACCTTGATACCGAGGGCAGACTGCACTGGTTTGTAGGCGTGCCACCGCAACGTGAACCCGCCAATCCGAACGCACCGCCGGCCGACTGGTCCATACCATTTCGCCAGGCCGGACTTGATATTGCGAATTTTAAAGAAGTGCCGTCACAGTTTGTGCCGCTGCATGCTTATGACGCGCGCCTGGCGTGGGACGGAGCTGATCCTCAACATCCGGAATTGAAAACCCACGTTGAGGCCGCCGCTTTTCGCGGCCAGTTGGTCTACTTCGAAACCATCTATCCCTGGGACCATCCCCTGCGCCAGGAATTGCCGCCTGAGAGTGGCAGTGATCGAATCTTCAGCATCATGATCATCTCGGTTTACCTGATCGTTCTGGTGGCCAGTGTGCTCATTGCCCGCCGTCACCTGCGACAGGGCGCGGGCGACCGTCGCGGCGCGGCCCGCGTGGCCCTCTTTTATTTTACGGTGAAGATGTTGGTCTGGTTATTCAGCGAGCACCATAACGGCTCGCTGGAATACGAGTTCAAGCTTTTCTTTTTCTCTTTCTCAAGTGCCGTATTCACCTCGGGGTTTTTGTGGGTCCTTTACATTGCGATCGAACCCTATATCCGTAAGCGTTGGCCGCGGCGGATTATCTCGTGGAGCCGCCTGTTGGCGGGCAGTTTCCGCGATCCGATGATCGGCCGGGACATCCTTTTGGGAGCTGTGTTTGGCGCGACCATGATTTTGGGCACCGCGTTGGGCTTTGCCGGATTGAGACTTTACGGCAGACCCACCGAGCTGGCGCTTAATCCTGGCAGCGAATTGATCGGGTCCCATCTGTTCGTGCTGAAATTCGCGGATCAAATAACCGCGTCGTTGTATCTCGCCTTTTTCGCGTTTTTCATTCTGCTATTGCTGGTGATCTTCCTGCGGCGCGAACGGCTGGCGCTACTGGCGCTGTGGGTGCTGGTTGCCACCCTCATCATGCTCGTAACGCAAACCGACGTTCGCATGACCCCGGTAGTGGCCATCTACGGCTTTCTGTTTGTTTTTGTGCTTTACAGATACGGACTGCTGGCCCTGGCCTTCGCCATGTTCCTGGGCCACTTGTGGGTGTTCTTTCCGATTACCAGCGAATTCACAGCCTGGTACGCGACCGACTTTGTGATCTCCCTCGTCATTTGCGTCGCGTTAACGTTATATGGCTTTTACACCAGCCTGGCAGGACAGAGTTTACTTGGCGGGAAGTTGCTCGATGAGTAGTAAACAACGCAGCCCCAAAGCTGAGGCCGCAGGGCCGAGACAGTCGCGAATCACCTCTTCAGAAAAGCCGGCGCCAACATACTTTGACTCTATTAACGGTTCCCGAAGATCCGCTACTGCGTTATGGCTCGGCCACTCCGATGCGCGGCAAGTCTATGACTTGCCGGCACCAGACCCTCTTCATCTTCGGGTCTCAGACCCGAACAACTTTTAGAAAGATCCGGTCCGGCAAGTCTTAGACTTGCCGCGCATCAGAGTGGCAAAGCCATTGGAAAAGAATTAGATCGCGTGGGCTAAAGCGTTCTTACCATGTCCTTGCGTGAGTCAAGTATGTTATTGCCGAAACCCGCCGTTAACGGTGTCCGATCGCTGCGGTCACGCTTTCCGAGCCACTCCGGCGGCTAACGATCTTTCGCTTGGAAATTTCTTTTTTCGCTCTGGGACCGTGCTTCAACGGCCGCGCCACCAGCACCGGACAGGGCGCTTGCCGCAACACGCGATCGACGTTCGAGCCGAACAGCGTCAGAATCCCAAAACCCGCACCGTGTGCGCCGATGCAGACCAAATCAATCTCGTTTCGTTCGGCGTAATGCAGAATTTCACGATAGGGCTGACCCTCGCTGATGACGTTTTTGATGTCGCACCACAAGTGCGCTTCGTCAGGAACAGCTTTTTGTAAACGGCGCGCAGCCTTGTGATAGACGCCTTCTTTCCCCAGCGGATACCAGGAGATTTCACTCTCGTTCAAAGTAAAGGGGGGCAGGACGTGCAGCAGGTGCAACTCGGCCTGATATTCCTGAGCAATCAACAAACCGAGGCGGAGCGCCAGCTCTGAGTGATCGGAAAAATCGTAGGCCACCAGGATGCGCTTCAGTCCGATTTGACGATCCTCCGGATTAACCCAATCTCGCTCATCCGTGTGAATCACGAGCACCGGACACGGAGCGGTACGGGACACTGATTCAGCGACCGATCCCAGCAGTGCCGCACGATGCGGCCGCCGTCGCGAACGCATGATAATCAAATCGGCGGCGCATTTGGCCGCCTCTCTCGTAATGCAGTCCCCGGGATCGTCACAGTTCACTACGGCCGCCTGGCAGCTCAACGCTTCGAGCTCAGCCGGAGTCGCCGACTTCATTAACGCCGTGCCCATGATCTCATTCGGACTTCCGGTCACGATGGGTTGGCCCGCCTCGCTCGGACCCGGCTGGCAATACATCTGAATTAATTCTGCTTCGTACGCGCGCGCCAGGGCCAGGCCATAACGCAGCGCCGCTTCAGAATCCGGCGTCAAATCAGTTGGACAAAGAATGCGTTCGATTCTCATAAGCTCCAAACAGGGATTCCAGAATCTCTGCACCTCGCTACCACAACTTGAGCAATGACTGTGCCGGGTCATTCGCGTCCGAATCACGCGAAACTGAGCGAGCCCGCACACTGCACTTTTTATTTCTGTGGTCTTTTGCTCAGCGTGTGGGAAAGTTTGCTCACGACGCGTCAGGGTCGGGTCTTGACGCAGCTCATAATGGCTTTGCCACTCCGATGCGCGGCGAGTCTTCGACTTGCCGTTAGTGGCCATGTAGATGACGGTCTGGGACCGTTGGGGTCGGAGACCGTATCCAGAGGGGTTCGCTGCCGGCAAGTCATAGACTTGCCGCGCATCAGAGTGGCAAAGCCATTAGACTGGATGAGCCAAGTATTTTATTGCCTTCTTAGGCAACGACGTATCGGTTCTGACAACCGAGCCAAGTAAATGCGGAACTCCAAACCAAATTTTCAGTAATCAAGCTGCCACATCTTCGCGGCGATCGCTTGCTCGAGTTCTTCGATCGTGGTGATTGGAGCCAGGCTTGATTTCTGCGCCTCGAGTCCCACCGCCAAAGCGACGCTCTTGGAAATTTCACGAACGCGTTCGAGCGGCGGATAAAGCGAGCCCTGCGGATCCTTCAGCACCGGAGAAAATTCGCTGAGCACACGCGCCGCGGCGGCGAACATCGCGTCGGTGACCCGGCGCGCACCCGAGGCAATCACACCCAGACCAATTCCGGGAAAGATAAACGAGTTATTGCATTGGCCGATGCACACTTCGCGGCCGTTGCAGGCAACCGGCGTGAATGGGCTGCCGGTAGCAATCAACGCGCGACCATCAGTCCAATTGAGCAGGTCGGCCGGAGTGGCCTCGCTCTTTGACGTCGGATTCGAAAGCGGAAAGATCACCGGGCGCTCGACATGCGCGGCCATCTCGCGCACGATCTCTTCGGTGAAAGCGCCCGGTTGCGCCGACGTGCCAATTAGGATCGTCGGTCGGACATTGCGCACGACATCGGCAAACGTGATCGTTGATGAATCATCGAGTTTCCACGCCGCCGCGCGAGCGAACTGCTGCGCGTATTTCTGCTTAAAGACGTCAAGCTTTCTCTGATCATGAACCAGGCCCTGACTATCGACCAGCCAGAGTGACTTCTTCGCTTGCTCGGCAGCGACACCTTCACCGCCCATGGCCGCCACAATCTGATCGCAGATGCCGATGGCCGATGAGCCCGCGCCCAGAATCACAATACGATGGTCGCTCAATTTGGTCTTCGTTAGCCTGGCCGCGGCCAGCAGACCCGCGACCGTCACCGCGCCTGTTCCCTGGATGTCGTCGTTGAAAGTGCAGAGGCGATCGCGATAACGCTCGAGAATTCGCGGCGCGTTGTGTTTGGAAAAGTCTTCCCATTGCAGCAGCACGTGCGGAAACTTCTGCATTACGGCCTGGACAAAGGCTTCGATGAATTGATCGTATTCTTCACCCCGCACGCGCTCGTGGCGCCAGCCGAGGTACAGCGGATCGGTGAGCAACTCCTGATTGTCAGTCCCCACATCGAGAATGATCGGCAGGGTCGTCGCCGGATGAATTCCCGCGCAGAGCGTGTAGAGAGACAGCTTGCCCAACGGGAATTCCCATGCCGCCCACGCCCAGATCACCCAGCCCGAGGATTCTCTCGCCGTCAGTCACCACGATCACTTCGACGCTTCTGGCCGGCGCGTTGTCGAGCAGCGCTGGAATCTCATCGCGATAAGGATAGGAGATGTAAAGGCCGCGCGGCCGGCGAAACACATGACTGTAGCGGCGACAGCCTTCGCCGACTACGGGCGTGTAGATGATCGGCATCATCTCAGTGATGTGCTCGCCCAGCAAACGATAGAACAGAGTTTCGTTGCGGTCCTGAAGTGCGTTGAGAAAGATGTAGCGTTCGAGGTCGCTGTCCTTACGCTTGTAGTTTTCGTAGACGCGCGCCAGTTGTTCATCGACGGTCGAGCAGTGATAAGGCAGTAACCCGAGCAAGCCGAGTCGGCGCCGATCATCTTCGGGAAAGGCGCTGCCTTCGTTCAGCAGCGGATGGTCGAGCAGGAGGGGGCCGGCAAACCCGGCCTCGTCGTTGAACTTGTCGGGCGGGGTCTTAACTGCAAATTGTGGTGAACTCATTTTCTGTCCTTACGCTTTGGCGAATACGCTTTTGCCGTTACGCGCCGCCATCGGCACATACGCTCGCGCGCGCTCGCCGAGATAGACCTGGCGCGGTCGCGCAATCTTCTGATCGGTGTCGTCCAGCATTTCGGCCCATTGCGCCAGCCAGCCCGAAGTCCGCGGAATCGCAAACAACACCGGGAACATGTCGACCGGGAAACGCATGGCCTGATAGATGATGCCCGGAATAGAAATCGACGTTCGGATAGAGCTTACGCTTGACGAAGTACTCGTCCTCGAGCGCGATTCGTTCGAGTTCGAGCGCGATGTCCAGCAGCGGATCTTTTCCGGTAACTTCAAAAACATCGTAGGCGACCTTCTTGATTATCTGGGCCCTCGGATCGTAGTTCTTGTAAACGCGATGGCCAAAACCCATCAGCCGAAACTCGCCGGCCTTGACCCGTTTGATGTATTCGGGAACTTTCTTGATCGATCCAATCTCATTGAGCATCCGCAAAACCATTTCGTTGGCGCCGCCGTGAAGCGGACCATACAGAGCCGCCGCCGCTCCGGCCATTGACGAAAAAGGATCTGTCTGGGCGCTGGCAATGCTGCGCATCGCGTTGGTGCCGCAATTCTGTTCGTGATCGGCGTGCAGGATGAACAGCACGCTCAGCGCGCGCTCGAGCACCGGATCCGGCTTGTACTTCAGCTCCGTCGTCTTGAACATCATGTTGAGGAAATTGCCTTCGAAGCTCAGGTCGTTGTCCGGATATGCATACTGCATTCCGATCCGGTGCCGATAGGCAAAGGCCGCAATCGTCGGCACCTTGGCGATTAGCCGGTAGATCTGTTTCCAGCGATTCTCTTCGTTGAAAATGTCTTTCGCATCCGGATAGAAGGTCCCCAGCGCACCTAACATCGAGATGAACATGCCCATCGGATGCGCGTTGTAATGAAAGCCGTCCATGACCTGCTTGATGTTTTCGTTGATGAAAGTGTGATGCGTGATGTTCCACGTCCAGTCTTTCAGTTCCACTTCGGTCGGCAGCTTGCCGTGCAGCAGCAGGTAAGCAACTTCGAGATAGGTGCTCTTTTCGGCCAACTCATCAATCGGAATTCCGCGATACTCGAGAATGCCCTTGTCGCCATCGATAAACGTAATGCGGCTCTTGCACGACGCTGTGTTCATAAATGCAGGGTCGTAAGTCATCAGCCCAAAATCGTCATCGTTGATCTTGATTTTGCGGAGGTCGAGCGCTTTGATGGTGTCGTTCTCGACCGGTACTTCGTATTGTTTACCGGAACGGTTGTCGGTGATGGTCAACGTATTGCTGCTCATATTCGCATCTTGCCTTTCTGCACGGTTCGCATAAATGGCTTTGCGTCACGCAAACATTCGCGTGACCAAGCCAGGACTTTTCAGCGTTAACGCCTTGAACAAATCAAATTGTCTTTTCTTCGTGAACCTAGCCCGCCGGAACGACATGTGCTTCGGTCTCGCCGGCGAACTGAAATTCCCGCAACTCAGCGAAATTAGCGATTTGCTCGGTCCGCACGGTAAAGCTTTTGACCTTCACGCGTTCGGCCGGGGTACAGCGGAACGAGGTCACCAGCTTGCTGGCAATTTCGGCGTTCCCTTTGTAGATGAACGTGCAGGCTTCACCGCGCATCATTGCTGCATCGTCGTGGACGAACAGGTATTCGCCCTTCAACACGACTCCGTGCACCCGCACCGGCTGAGAGAAATGCATCGTTGCTTTCTGTTTCTTCATTTCCTGCGGTCCCTTGCTGGCGACCGAGGCCGTACTGCCGACAGCTACTGCAAACAGCAGTGCCGCGAATAAAAACAAACTCTTCATGATCTTCTCCTTCTTCAACACCCATTGGCCCCTTGAAGATATCTCGACAGGTGATGTGCAATGAATGTGCCGGGCTCACCCCCATTGATTCCCAAACAAAACGCGGTACCGGGCGGCAGTATTGCGCAAACTTTCGCATTCGCCGTGGGAAAGGTCGCAGCCCCACGGGGCGTACCCGTGACGCGCTCACCAATTACGCAGAGTCCCGGGCTGGAATACATCTTGCTCAGAACGCACCGCCAAGCTTGTGAATTGATGAGCAAATCAGAGGTGGCAATTATGGATGGAATGTTACTTCAAACCGTCGAGGCGTTGGGTGATTCATCTGTCGTCGAGCCGGGCGGCGAAATGTGGGAACTGCTACAAGCGGAAAAGGAAGAGATCTCACGCGAGATTTTGGCTGAAGGGCCGCTAAGCCGCGACAGTATTCCGGTAAACGAAACTGAGCCTTCCGAAGACTTTGCCCAGTCTTTTGAGTGGCAGCATCGAAGCAAACTGGAAGAGCGCCTGCGCGCGCTCAACGACGCGCAGGATCGTCTCATCGACGGCGGTTATGGCATTTGCCTCGAGTGCGGCGAGCGCATCGGTTGCAAGCGTTTGATTGCCGATCCCGCCGTCTCGCTTTGTCTGGCTTGCCAGAAACTGGTTGAAGGCGAACTCTCAGAGCGCGTTCATTGAGGGCTGTTCATGACGGACCAATTAATTACGATTCAGAAAATGAGTGCTCCGGGACTGGCCGCGCCGCCCACCGCGCTGCACGATGTGCCCGTTCGCTGCCGCGAGCTAAAGCATATGATCGGCAATACGCCGCTCCTGGCGATCCGCTTTGCTTACCGCGGCCGGCCGCGGGTCATCTATGCCAAAGCCGAGCACATCAACATGACCGGCAGCATTAAGGACCGAATGGCTTTTCACATTCTGAAGAAAGCTTATCAGGAAGGACGCATTCAGCCCGGCGATACGATTGCGGAAGCCACCAGCGGCAATACCGGCATTTCGTTCGCCGCGATTGGCCGCGCTTTGGGCCATCAGGTCGTAATTTTCATGCCGGATTGGATGAGCCAGGAGCGCGTAGCTTTGATCAAAAGCCTGGGCGCGAAAATTGTTCACGTGCGACGGGATCAAGGCGGCTTCCTGGGATGCATCCGCATGACTGAAGAATTGGCTGAGCACGAGCCCCACATCTTTCTGCCCAAGCAGTTCACCAACGAGGCAGATGTCGAGGCTCACGAAGAAACCACGGGACCCGAAATTTGGTGGCAACTTTTTTATCATTCGATCAAGCCGGATGCGTTTGTCGCCGGTGTCGGCACCGGCGGCACGATCATGGGCGCCGGGAAATTCCTCCGTGCGCGCAACCCGAACATCAGACTGCATCCGCTGCAGCCGACTGAATCTCCGACTCTGACCGTTGGCCGAAAAGTTGGTCAGCACCGTATTCAGGGCCTGTCAGATGAATTCATCCCGTCGATTCTGCAACTCGAAAAGCTGGATTCAGTCGTCAGCGTTCACGATGGCGACGCCATCCTGATGGCGCAGAAACTGGCGGCGACACTCGGACTGGCCGTCGGAATCTCTTCGGGAGCTAATTTCATCGGCGCGCTGATGGTGCAGAACGAGCTGGGGGCTGAGGCAGTTGTGACTACCGTCTTTCCCGATGACAACAAAAAGTACCTCAGCACGGATCTTCTGCGCGATGAAAAGCCGCAGCCGGATTACCTAACTCCTGACGTCGAGCTGTTGAGCTATCACGCCTTCAAGCGCGTCTGCTACACGTGCTTTGATGGTGAAGGGTGATGTGTCAGAGGCCCGACCGTAAGAGGAGGGCTCCTCAATTCGCCGAGCGACCCTTGGCAATTGCCCGCCTGAATTCAATGTGATAAAAGCCTGTTGATGATCTAAGCGCCTTACAAACATGGACTCCCATTCAAATGCAAAAAGCAGTAACGGAAGAGAGCCTTGGCTTCAAGGCATCGAGGGCGAAGCGCTACCGAAGCTCATAATGACTGATTCGCATGTGGTTCGCGTGGTTGCGGGACCCGGTTCTGGAAAGACGTTAGGTCTCAAGCGCCGAGCGCTGAGGCTTATTCAGGGTGACAAGATCGAGGCGGACAAAATTTTTGTCGGCACCTTCACTCGCGCAATCGCCACCGAACTTGCAAACTCACTTGGGGTCTCAACTACGACTGAGGAAATCAGTGAAGCAGGCGGAAACATAAGGATCGAGGTTTCGACGCTTCACTCGCATGCGTTGCGGCTTATTCGATCTTATCCGACTGCATGCCCTGGTCGCTCACTTCGCTTCCTTCTCGGCTACGAACAAGATGTCATGCTTTACGACGTCGGAGAAGGGCTTACAGAACTTCCTAAACAAAGGCAGCGGCGACGAGAACTCAAGCGAGTTTGCGCCGCGTGGGCCGAAGGTACCGATCTCAAGCTTGCAGGTTTCCTTGGCGAAATGGATCGATGGCTGCGGCGCTACGACGGAATGTTGATCGATGAAGTTGTAAATCTGGCACGAGTAGCGCTTGAGGCTGGAGACCTTCCTGTCGGGCAATTCGACCATGTGATTATTGACGAATACCAAGATCTTACGGCGGCAGAGCAACGTCTTGTTGAGAAGATCTGGTCGGGAAAAGGTTCTCTAATTGTTTTGGGAGACAATGACCAATCAATCTACTCATTTCGTTACAACCATCCACGTGGTATCGAAGAGTTCAAAGATCGCTGGAGCAAGGATGAGTTCGAAGACATACCAATCCCGGATAACCGGAGATGTGGCAAAACCATAGTCGCACTTGCGAATACCATGATGGCAGAGGCCGGAAGCAAAAAGGCTCCAATGTTGCCAAAGCGACCTGAAGATGGCGAGCTCGCGCTTGTGTACTGGCCATCAGTCGGAAAAGAGATCAGCGGGCTCTCGAAATATGTGCGCGAGCGTCCGGACACAAAGTTTCTTATCCTCGTATCACGACGATTCATTGGCTACAAGTTGAAGAAGGCCATTGGCGCAGAGGCGCTAACATCTTTCCATGAAGAAGCGCTCGAATTAGCTCTCTTGCAAGAGCGGTTCGCGCTGGCATCTTTTGTGGCAAATCCCAAGGATCGGATTGCGCTTCGAACATTGTTGGGATTTAGCGCCGATGGATGTGACTATGGACCAAAGAGGAATGCCAACGCGTATCGTAAAATCGCGGACTCACAGCTTCAAGGAGCGGAACTTCTCGATGCCATTGCCTCGGGTCAACTAAAGATTTCTGGAACCGGGAGCAGCCATGTGAAAAGCCGAGCGAAAAAGGTTCTCGACTTTCTCGGAGCGAATTCCCGGAGTCAGACGGAGTTGTTGGGAGCACTATTTGATCCGAATTTGGCCGCCGCGCTTCAGGACGACGAGGTAAAGGAGAAAGCACGACGAGATCTCGATCATCTGCGCGATTCCGCAATTTCCATCGGCGCCGAAATGATCGGTAGTGATATAGGAAGAATTCTCGACCAGCTTCGCTATCGAATTGCGATGCGTATTCCGCTTTCTGAGCCGAAAGAAGCCCGCGTTCATATTATGACTTGCCACGGAGCAAAAGGGCTGGAAGCGGATGTTGTGATCATCGCTGGGGTGGCTGACCAAATTATCCCCGGTATTTCGTTTGGCGACCCCACTGAAGCGATGAAGCTGCGCGAAGAAGAACGGAGACTGCTGTACGTGTCGGTCACCCGCGCGAAACGGGAGTTAGTACTATCGTGGCCACAGAACGTAAAGTATCAAGATGCGACGAGGAATCAAATACGTATTGATCGCGGATCCGTCTGGAGACAAGGTGATACGAAATGGGTGAGATTGAGTCGAAGTAAACTCCTGCCAGATATATCGCAGCAGCCAGAGACCGGACAGAGTTGGCTAAAAAGAAGGCTGAATTAGTTGGGAGAGCTCGCGTGTAGGTCTCGGGTCTCACCGATTGAATGCTCGGTCGGGCCACTGCGCCTTCGGACTAAAGTGCTGTGCTATTCTCACGCCGTCCGCTTTGCGGATTTCATTGCGACTCCAATCATCATTAGGTTAAACTTTGCACATGACCTCGTACGAAGAAATCCTGGAATCGGCCAGGCGGCTTTCTTCGGTAGAGCGGTTGCAGTTGGCGGATGCCTTGCTTGCCGAAGAGTTGGGATTTGGCATGTGGCGCGGGCGCGATGATGTTGCCGACGCCGAAGGCTATGTGTCGGATCTGCGTGAGGCAGGGATGCGAACACCTGACGGGCTTCAGAAAGAATCAGCATGAAATTACCCAAGCTAACAGCCGTCATCGAAAAGGAAGGAAAGTGGTACGTGGCCACTTGTCCCGAGTTAGGCGTCGCCAGTCAGGGCCGAACGAATGAAGAGGCCGAGGCAATGCTTCAGGAGGCCGTTGCGTTGTTGCTTGAGGAAGCTGATGAAGCGGAAATCAGGCGACGACTGAACCGAGGTGTCAAAGTAAAAAAGCTGGAACTCGCGCATGCCTAGGCTGCGTCCACTGTCAGCCCGCGAGGTTTGCAAGATTCTCGAAAGGCATGGCTTTAAGATCGTAAGACAAACCGGAAGTCACATCATTCTCCGTAAAGAACTTCCCTCGCGAGGGATCACCGTTCCGGTTCCGAATCATTCCGAGATTGCCAAAGGCACGCTGAAGAGCATCATCGATCAAAGCGAGATCCTCAAATCTGAATTTCTGAAATAACATCGACCAAGAAAAATAGCGCCGCCGAGATGCCTCTCGAGCGGCGCTTTCAAATTAATGCGCGTGGGATGGGGAAACGAATCCTCAATCCAAAGGCTGGTTCCTTTGACCAAACCGGCCGCGATTGGCCTGCCGGGTCTTGATCAGCTCTTCCAACTTCGCGTTCTGTTCAGCGGTCAGTATGCCGCTCAACTGGGCCCTCACGTTCTTGCGGTTCTCGAGCATCTGCGCGCGCAGCTGTTTGGCCCGCGCCAAACCGTCGGCCGATAGGGTTCCCTGTCGCCACTGCTGCGTGAGCTGCCGCAATTCCTGTCGCTGCCCCTGCGTGCTTTGACCATTGGCTTGCATGATCGTGCGCGCCTGCCCCTTTTGCTGATCGCTCAGATTCAGTTGATGAAGCGCGCGTCCCATGCGGAACCCGGCGCGGGCGCGACGGCGCATGCCGCGGCGCCTCACTCCATCACGGCGCTGCTGCTGTACGGTTTTTGGCGCTGTGTTCGGTTGAGTCTGTTGCGCCAGAGCCTCGACGCCAAATGATGTCAATCCGAGAACGAGTCCCGTGATAATGGCTTTAGTGCGAAATAACATTTCTTTACTCCTTCAATCTCACCGTCAGTCGCGTAGCCCCAAACACTTTTGTGGGCCGCGAACCGTTAGACGCGAGGAGAATGCGGATGGTCTGGAATTTACGACTGGTGAAGTTTGCGCGTGGGTTTGATGATCAGAGGATTATCACCCACTGACTTTGTGGACGAGCAGCCACATGATCCACCGCAGGAGGAAGCGCTCATTTTCTTTTGCTGCTTAAACGAAGAAATCCGCTTCCAGCCTCGCCAACCAACGTAAGCGAGCGCGGAAGCGCAGACCACTACTGCCAAAATTGTTTGCCAATCAAGCATTCAATATCACGTAAAGCCAAGCAGGCGCCCGCCCTGAAAAGTGATCAGCGACGCCACGTATGCCAGCACTAACATGTAAGACACCATGAAAATGGGCCAGCGCCAGGAATTAGTTTCGCGGCGCACAATCGCGACGGTTGACATGCACTGGCAGGCCAGCAGGAAAAAGATCATCAAGGACAGGCCGGTCAGCGGCGTCCACACGAGCGAACCATCGGCGCGTTTCGCACCGCGCAGCGCGTCAACCAAAGACGAAGACTTGCCGTTGGGATCATCGCCGACGTTGTAGACAATGCTCAGCGTTGAAATGATCGTCTCGCGAGCTGCGAATGAGGAAATCAGACCGATGCCAATCTTCCAATCGAATCCGAGCGGGCGGATTAACGGTTCAATGACACGGCCGGCGCGCCCCGCAAAACTGTTTTGGATTTGCGCGGCCGCTGCCTCAGCCGGCGTCAGCGATTGATTTGAGCCGCCACGCGGAAACGCTACCAGCGCCCAAAGCAAAATCGAGATTGCCAGGATCACGGTCCCGGCGCGCTTGAGAAAAATCGAGCAGCGCGTGAACAGTGCATGGGCCACGTTGCCTACGTCAGGAAGCCGGTACGGCGGCAACTCCATCACAAACGGCGGGGGCGGGGCGTTCAGAATTGTGTGCTTGAGAATCCAGGCCACGACAATCGCCACCGCGATGCCGAGTATGTACATCACCAGAATGATGACTGCGCCCAACGAAATTACGCCCAAGACCTTTTGCCCGGAAAAGAAGGCGGCGATGATCAGCGTGTAAACCGGCAGTCGCGCCGAGCAACTCATGAATGGCGCAATCATGATCGTCGCGATGCGATCCTTGGGATTTTCGATCGTGCGCGTCGCCATGATTCCGGGGACCGCACAGGCAAAACTGCTGAGGAGCGGAACAAAAGCGCGGCCGTGTAAACCCACTGCGCGCATGAGCCGATCCATCAAAAACGCGGCGCGGGCCATATAGCCGCTGTCTTCCAGAAGCGAGATAAAAAGAAACAGCAGCAGAATCTGCGGCAGGAATGCGAGCACGCCGCCCACGCCGGCAATTATTCCGTCGACGAGCAAATCGGTGAACACACCCGCGGGCAAGCTGGTGCGCACGAAATTTCCCAGCGCCGCAAAGACATTGGCGATCAAAGTCATCGGCAAACTGGCCCACGAAAAGATCGCCTGAAAGACGAGCAGCATCACCACTAAAAGGACCAACGGCCCCAGAAATCTGTGTGTGACTACGCTGTCGATGCGTTCGCTGAGGTTGTGTTTCTCTTCATCCGCGGGTTCGACAGCGTCAGACACGATCCGCTCGATAAAGGCGTAGCGTTTGATTAGATTGGACTGACGTTCCTGCGGCTCCGACTTCCAGGGGCGGCTTTCTCTCCCTGTCACAGTCGAGGGTAACGCTATCTTCATGACTGCCCGCGCCAACTCGTCGAGACCTCGCCGTTTCTTAGCAACCACCGGAATCACCGGCACGCCCAACGCCTCGCTCAATTTCTTCACATCGATTTTGATGTGACTTCGTTCCGCCAGGTCATACATAGTGAGCGCGATGACGATTGGCTGTTTAGTTTCGATCAGTTGAGTCGCGAGATAAAGATTACGAACCAGGTTGGTAGCGTCGGCCACGATTACTATGGCGTCGGCCTGCTCGATCGAGGCTTGTCCCAGCAAAATATCGCGCGCAATCTCTTCGTCCAGCGAAGTAGCGTCAAGACTGTACAGCCCGGGCAAATCGATTAGGCGCGCCGGCGGCAGGTCGGGCTGCAAACTCCATTGCCCGATCTTGCTTTCGACGGTGACGCCTGGATAATTTGCGACTTTTTGTCTGAGGCCCGTCAGCGAATTGAACAGACTGGTTTTGCCGGCGTTCGGATTTCCAGCAATGGCGATCGTCAATGGCCTGGCCGCTTCGATTGCCGAAGCGTGCGACTCGTTGACCGCTGGCCTGTCCAGAACTGCACTCATTTGATTGGTGTGAGGAGAAACCGGGAGAAACTAATCCAGGACGACGATAATCGATTTAGCTTCGGCGCGGCGCAACGCGAGATGATAGTTGCGAATGGAAACCTGGATCGGATCCCCGAGGGGTGCGCTCTTGATGACGCGAACGGAAGCACCCGGCACCAGGCCCATTTCCATCAACCGCAATCCATGGGCTCCGGATGCTTCAACTGACGCCACGCGCGCCATAACGTTTCTGGGAATCATATCAAGTGTCATTGCCTTGTCCTTCTCGGCTACCTGCCGCTGCTCTCTATTCTGCCAAAATTGAAATTCATTTTCAATATCAGCCGAACGGAAAAGAGCAATTAGCAGGCCGCGCCCGCTAGTTCGAAATGCCTCGGGATGGGCGTTCCCGTCGTTGGCGCTTCGGCTGTCGGTGCGGATTTCTCCTCACGCTCACGACATATTCCCCAATATTTCAGCGATTTGCTCGCGGAAGTCCCTGTTCTCTGCTGGCATGTACGTTGCTCCGGTCTGCCCCGATTCCGCGTATTGTCGGCTCTCCATCGTTGTGGTTACGCGACCCGCGGCAATTCAAAATGATAGGTAACCTAGACCGAAGATATCGCGAAGTGACCGTGGTGGGCGCGGGCGTGGCGGGCATGCTGACGGCTTATGCGCTCGACCGTCGCGGCTATCAGGTCACTCTGATCGAAGAAAAAGAGCGCGCCGGGGGCTTAATTCGCACAACCAGAACTGAGCACGGCATATCCGAGAGCGCTGCGCATTCGCTGATTGCAACCAGCGCCGTGCGCGAGTTATGCCGCGACCTCAGCGTCGAATTGGTCGAGCCGCGTAAAGAGGCAAAAGCTAAATTCGTCGTGCGCGATGGCCAACTGCAGCGTTTTCCCCTGCACTTTAGCGAAGCGATCGATTTAGCAAGTCATTTCGTCTTCCATCGCTCTGAGAGTTCGCCGCAACAGGACGTTGAAACCTGGGCGCGGCTGCATCTCGGCGATTCAGCTACCGACTACCTGCTTACGCCTTTCGTTCGCGGCATCTATGGCGTGCAGCCGGCCGAGCTGGGTCTGGCTACGGCTTTTCCTTTTCTCAATCTGCCACATGGCGCGACCTTATTGGGCGCGCTGCTGCGCCGGCATTTCAAACGTTCGGCAAAGAAAGAGAAGAAGGGCCGCGCCGCGCCCCGATTCGGCATGGGCGATCTGGTGGGGCGCCTGGAGCGCGATCTGGAAAAACGTTTAGGACTGCGCTTTCGCAAACTGGAAACGATTAGATGCCTGCCGGACGCGCCGAACGTAATTCTGGCCACGCCCGCCTACGCAGCGGCGCCGTTGCTGGACTCAAGCGTGCCACAACTCGCGGAGGCACTACGCTCGGTTCGCTACACGCCGATCGTTTCCGTTACGACTTTCGTCGAGCGCGAGGCACTCGATCACCCTGTTCACGGAACCGGCGTATTGATGCCCGCGCGTGAAGACACAAAATCGCTGGGCATCCTCTTCAATTCAAGTTCGTTCGACTACCGGGTAACCGATAATTCCCGGTTTGCTTCGTTCACCGTAATGATGGGCGGCACCGCGCATCCGGAGTGGCTGGACGCTTCCGACGCTGAGATTCAGCAGGCGATGAAGCTTGAGCTGGCGGCGATGCTGGGCATTCGTGAGCCGCGCCGAACAGTAATTCATCGCTGGCCGCGGGCGCTGCCCCAGTATTCAGTCGGTCTGCCGAGCGTCTGGCAGAAAGCCCGCGACACCTGGTGCATCATCCCGGGCCGAATCCTGTTCGGCAACTACACCGGTCAAATCAGCCTGCGCGGCATGATCGAAAGCGCCGCGGTTTTGAATTAGACATGCACGCGTCCCGCGTGCCCGGAAGGTTAGGAAGAAGTCATGAAGAAAATCCAAGCCATCGATTTCATGTATTACGTCGCCACGCGCGAGTTCATGGAGCAGTGGGACCGCGCCAAAGAGGGCGAACTGGTCTGCCGGATGGAAAAAGCGATCGGCGGTCTGCCGCGCTTCACTTCGATCGAAGAGATGCTGCGGCAGATGGACGAAGCCGGCGTCGAAAAAGTTTTCATCACGCAAACCAAGATGTGGTCGTACTGGCGCAAGTGGATGTACATGGACACGCAGCTCGAAGACGTCCTGCAGTACACCGAGAAGTATCCCGATCGCTTTGTCGGTCTCGCCGGCTACAACCCGTTTCGAATCAAAGAGAGTCTGCAGGAGATCGAACTCGCAGTTACGAAGCACGGCTTCAAAGGCGTCTACGTTCACATCTACGGCTTCGACATCCCTCTGAACGACGCGAAGATGTATCCGCTGTTCGCCAAGTGCGTGGAGCTCGACGTGCCGGTGTCGATGCAGGTCGGTCACGTGCTCGAAGCGATGCCCAGCGACGGCGCGCGCCCGATGTTTCTCGATCGGATCGCCTGCGACTTTCCTGATTTGAAGATGATCGGCGCGCACACTGGCTGGCCCTGGGTCGATGAGCTGATCTCGGTCTGCTACAAGTGGGAAAACATCTGGTTCGGCGTCGATGCGTGGCTGCCGAAATATCTCTCGCCGCAAATCATTCAATTCATCAACAGCCGTCTCGGCCGCGATCGCTGCCTCTGGGGCACGAACGGCCTGCCCTGGAAAGAAAGCTTGAAACAGCTTTGCGAACTGGGCCTGAAGGAAGACGTCGAACGAAAGCTTTTGCGTGAAAACGCGATTGAATTATTTAAGTTGCAGCCTGCCTCAACCACTTCGGCGAGCGATGAGGTGGTTTTTGCCGACCGTTATGTCGAGGGTCTCGCTCGATCAAACGCCGAGCGGACACAGGTTCAAACGTCATGAACTTCGAAGGAAAATCAGTAATTGTCACCGGCGGGGCGCGCGGCATTGGGCGGGCCATTGTGAACGCGTTCGCCGAAGCCGGCGCCGAGGTGGTTATTAGCGACTTGCGTTGCGAAGAAGCAAAGACCGCGGCTTTGAACACCAGCGAAACTTTTCAACGGCGCGTGATCGCGGTGCAGACCGACGTTACTAAACATGAAGACGTTGAGCGTTTGCGCGACGAAACCTTGCGCCAGTTCGGCAAAATTGACGTGCTGGTAAATTGTGCCGGCTGGGATCGCCTGCTGCCTTTCACGAAAACCACGCCTGACCTTTGGCACAAGATTCTGTCGATCAACTTCCTGGGAGTTGTTAATACTTGTCACGTGATCGTCCCCGCCATGGTCGAGCACAAACAGGGTGCGATCGTGAACATCAGCTCTGACACCGGACGTGTTGGTTCTTTCGGTGAAGCCATCTACGCCAGCTCAAAAGCCGCCATCATGGCTTTCTCGAAGACACTGGCCCGCGAGCATGCGCGCGACAATATTCGCGTCAATGTCGTCTCGCCCGGACTGTGCGACACGCCCTTGATTGACGAGATGAAGCAGGATGAGTTCACGGCAAAGATTCTCAGCTCGATCGTCAACTTCATTCCGTTGAAGCGGCTGGGCCGGCCGGAAGAAATTGCGCCGCTGGTTCTGTTCCTGGCTTCGGATTCGGCCAGCTACATTACCGGTCAGGTCTATAGCGTCAACGGCGGGCTGAATATGGTTGGATAAATTGTGTCATCTCCCTTCATGGGAAGACTTAGGTTGAATCAAGGGCAGTGTTCCTAGTTTGAAATCCTCTGCGCCTCCTCTGCGTGCTCGGCGTCTCTGCGGTGAATGTTTTTGAGCGTTTGTTCACCGCTGAGGCGCGGAGGTCGCGGAGATTACGCAGAGAAAAGCCGAATCGATGACTGAACCAATTTTTCACGAGTGGCAAAATAGATCGCTCGACGATGTGATCTACGAATGCCGCGAACTGTTTGAAGACACCGCGTTCCCCACTGTAAAGCGTTGGCGCGACCGCGGCGGAAAAATTGTGGGCCATTTCCAGGTAGCCTTTCCCGAAGAGATCGTTCACGCTGCCGGCCTCTTGCCATTTAAAGTTCGCGGCGCTCCGATCGAAGCTGTGCAGGCCGATTCGCGCTTTGGATCTTACCTGTGCTCGATTCTCAAGACTTCGCTTGAACTCGCCCTCAGTAACACTGTCCCGCTTGAGATGTTCGTAACCCATCCGATTTGCGACGCGGCGCGAAATCTGGCGGCAGTTTGGGGACGCAATGTTTCATATCCCTGTCAGATTCTGTATCTGCCGCAAAATCCGAATTCGCCGCACTCAGTAATTTATTTGCGCGGAGAGTACGACAGATTGAAGCGATCCATAGAAGAGATTTCCGGCCGGCCGATCACCGACGATGCGCTGCGAAACTCGATTGCTGTCTTCAACGAGAATCGTGCGTTGACGCGCCAACTTTACGAGATCAAGAAGAATACTCCGTGGCTCGTTTCAGCTGATGAAGCCTACGTGCTAGTGGCGTTGGCCGGACTGATTCCGCGCGAGGAACACAATGAACTGCTGCGCTCGCTGCTGCCACAGATTCGCGCCCGCGGGACCCGGACGCAGGACAAAGTGCGGGTAGTTTTCGAGGGTGGTTTTTGCGAACAGCCTCCGCTGGATCTGATTCGAGCCATCGCGCGTTCGTGCTACGTCGTTGATGACGATCTGCTGATCGGTCTGCGCTGGTTACTGGAAGACGTTCCGCTCGAGGGTGATCCGCTGACCAATCTGGCTGAGGCCTATCTGGAAAAATCCTCGTATAGCCCGGTCCAACACGATCTGCGCAAGCCGAAAGAGAAGATGCTGCTGGCTCGCATGCGAAACGCGCGCGCCGACGCCGCCATCATCACGGCCGCCAAGATGTGCGAGCCGGGACTTGAAGAGCAGGTCGCGTACACACACGCGCTGGACGAAGCCGGCATTCCGTATTTCGTGGGCGAATTTGAAGAAAGTATGACCAGCTTTGACTCGATGGAAATTCAGTTGGAAACGTTCGTCGAAAATATTTTGTTTAGCTGAGCTTTGGAGTGCGGCGACTCGGTGCCGCTTTTTGAATCTTCGTTCAAATCGAGTTGAAGCAGCGCAATGACTATGACCCAAACACACGACATCGTCGGGCGCGGCAATCGCGACGGAGCGGCTTTATTTCAAAGCTGGTTCACTGAACTGAATCAGACGGCCGAAACTGATGGCCGGGCCGCGTATGTCTTCGTCATGGGCAGCATGGCTGAGTTGCTGCGCGTTTTCGATCTGCCCATCGTGATGCCGGAAATTAATTCGCTGCAAACGGCAGTGCGGCGCGTAGCCCATGAATATCTGAACCAGGCAGAAGACTATGGCTATTCGCCCGACATCTGCGGGTACGTCAAAGCCGACGTCGCGTTACAGCTCAATCATGGCAAACATCCGATGGGCCGCATACCCAAACCTTCGCTCGCGGTGTTGACGAACGCGTGCAACACCTACATCAAGTGGGCGGAAATCTGGGAGCGTATGTATCACATCCCGATTTTCACTCTCGATATTCCCGGGACGCGTGCGTGCGGCGCGCAGACATGGCCCGGCCATCCTGACTTTGAAAATGATCGCCGATACGTACTGGCCCAGATTAAAGAACTAATTACTGTTTGCGAGAACCTTACCGGAAAGAAATTCGACATCGATCGGCTGCGCGAAGCTTTGCAGCATGCCAACGTCATGAGTCGCGGATGGCGGCGCGTGCTCGAACTGAACCAGAGCACGCCGTCGGTCTTTAACGCGCTCACCGACGGTACGATCTATCTCGGCGTGTCGAATGGTTTTCGCGGCACACCCGAGGGCGCGAAGTACTTCGAAGATCTGGTCGAGGAGATGGAGTTCAAGGCCGCGCAGGGCATCGGTACGATGACTGACGAGAAGTACCGGCTGCTGTTCGTTGGTGTTCCCTGCTATCCAATCTTTCGTCGCTTTAACGAACTCTTCAGCGAATGGGGCGGCACGTTCGTCAATTCTACTTATCTGTGGTTTGCCGCGGGCGGAGTAAACCAGGGTTATGAATACGATCTCAACCGACCGCTCGAAAGTTTTGCCGAAGGCGTTCTCATTTACGTACGCAATGCAATGGACAGCATGTTTTATCAGGAGCAGGCACTGGAGCACATGATCGATCCGTTTCAAGTCGACGGCGTGGTTTACCACCCGATCAAAAGTTGTCGCACGGTTTCGACCGGACTGGCCGACAATCGCCGCGCGTTAATGGCGAAGCGCGACATTGCCAGCCTGTTCATTGAGTCGGACATGATGGATCGCCGCGTGGTGTCGGAAGCGCAGTTGAAAAATCGCGCCGATGCTTTTTTTGAAGGCCTGGCGTCGCGGCGACTGGCCGCGGCCCGTTAAGCAGTCCGGGCATCTTCTCTCCCTTCTCCCACTGGGAGAAGGGTCGGGGATGAGGGTGTGAAGCTTAGCGCGAAAGTATTTTTTTGAGCACCGTCATGGGTAACCACGACAACGCTAAATCAAGAATAGGTCCTCGCCAGGCCCTCACCCCAACCCTCTCCCAAAGGGAGAGGGAGAAAGACCAGGATTCTTATGGCATACGCAGCCGGCGTTGACGTCGGATCAACTCAAACCAAAGCCGTCATCATCGACGAAGCCGGCGCGATCGTAGGGCGCGCGCTGATCGATACGGGCGCGAACGTTATCGCCGCCGCCGAAAACGCTTTCGCCGAAGCCCTCCTCTCTGACCATCTCGATGAACGCGAGGTCGAATACGTGATTGGCACCGGCTACGGCCGTTATCGCGTGACGTTCGGCAACGCCCAGGTAACCGAGATTAGCTGTCATGGGCGCGGCGCAGTCCACATGTTTCCAAACACCCGCACGGTGGTTGATATGGGAGGGCAGGACACCAAAGCAATTCGCGTTAACGCGACCGGCGAGATCGTGGACTTCTGCATGAATGATAAGTGCGCCGCCGGCACGGGTCGGTTTCTGGGCGCCGCCTCAGCCGCGCTCGACATACCACTGGACGAGTTGGGCGAAGTGGCCCTGCGCGCCGAGCGAGCGGTCAAGATCAGCACCACCTGCACGGTCTTTGCCGAGTCTGAAGTTCTCTCCTGGCTGGGTAAGGGAAAGAAGATCGAAGACATTTTGCTTGGCGTGCATCAATCGATCGCGGCGCGCTCGATCGGTTTGTTACGGCGGGTCGGCATCGATCCGGAAGTTACTTTCACTGGAGGCGTCGCGAAAAACATCGGGATGATAGAGGCGCTTAATAAAGGAATGAATCTGAAAGTGAACGTAAGCGCTGACTCGCATTTTATGGGCGCGCTGGGCGCGGCGTTGTTTGCGATGGACCACATTCGAGCGAGCCGCGTTCCCGTGGCAGTTTGAGTTCTCTGCGTTAACTCTGCGCTCTTTGCGTCTCAGCGGTGAATCCCGGATGCGAAGAGTTCACCGCAGAGACGCCGAGGTCGCAAAGACCGCGCTGAGAAAGCTGAAACAGGATACTTTTTATGACTTACACCGTTGGCATCGACGTCGGCTCAACCTACACCAAGGCCTTAATTCTTTCAGACGACTTTCGCATCGTCGGCAAGGCTCTGGCCGCCACCGGTTTCAAACTCGCCGCAGTCTCGCGCAAGCTCTTCGACCAATCGCTTGAACAAGCCGGATTGAACGACTCGGATGTTGCTTATGTCGTCGCCACCGGTTTTGGCCGCCACATGGTTCCGTTCAGCAACGTGGCCGTGACGGATCTAACGGCGAGCGCACGCGGCACGGCCTTTTTGTTTCCCGGGACTCGCACGGTTCTCGATGTCGGTGGGCAAACGATGAAAGCAAGCCGTCTCGACGATACTGCGAAAGTGAGATCATTTCGGCTGAACGACAAATGCGCGGCGGGCACCGGCGCCTTCATCGAGAAGACGGCGCGTTACATGGGCTACACCACTGAAGAGATTGGGCCGCTGGTGGCCACCTCGAAAACGGCTGTGCCGATCTCCGGGGTCTGTGCGGTGTTTGCTGAGTCCGAAGTGATCAATCAACTATCCATGGGCGCGCCGCCTGCGGACATCATGCATGGCGCGATCTCATCGCTGGTCGATCGCTCGTTCCAACTAATGAGGCGCGTTCAGATGGAACCCGAATACACCCTGATCGGCGGCATCCTGCGCTTCGGCACAATGGCGCGCGTCGTGCGCGAGAAGCTGAACGCTCCGGTCAACGTTCCCGACGGCGATATGGTCCAGTACACGACGGCTCTGGGCGCGGCGATCCTCGGCCACCAGCGTCTGCGAAAGCTGACAGAAGCAGGAACTGAGATTTCGCGAGTTACAGAAGCAGTGGCGGTATGAACTTAGCGTTTGGTCGAGGTTATCTCTACTTTCATTTTTCCTAAGGAGAAGACTTCAATGAACCAACCCGGCCGAAGGATTGGTGTGCTCGCTCCGCCAGCCCGAAAGAGCCTTATCCCTGCGCTTGTGCTTCTCATGATCGCCCTGCTCACACCGCTGACTGCCGGGCAGCGACGCTCTGCGCCTATTGCGCGAATCAACCCCACCTCGGACGCCCTGGTCTTTGGCGATCGCAATTTCGTTTACTACCTCGCGCCGAATTCAACTGCGCCGCGCCGGCTGGCCAAAGGAAATTTTCCCGCGCTGTCTGCCGACAGACGGCAGGTTGCGTATTGCACTCCAATTGATGCAACCAAATCAGCACCTGAAACTGTAACCGTGATGGTGTTTGATCTCGCCTCAGGGAGAAGCACGGCCGTCCTGAAAGCCAATGCCTGGGCCAATCATCTGCGCTGGTCGCCCAATGGCGGGCGGTTGCTTTTGACGCTCGCCTACCTAAACGGCAAACGTGAATTGACCACGGTGGCGTCCGATGGTTCCGATAAACGAAAAGTTATCGGCGGCGGCGAGCAGGGCGCCAACGATATCTTCAGTCCGGTCTGGGCGCCTGACAGCCAAAGCATTTACTTCCACGACATGAGCAATCTTTTTCAGGTGAGCACGGACGGTCGGCTGATCGCGAAGACTTCGCTGGGAACGATTGCGGAAGAGAAAGACTCAGTCACCAGCTCCGACTCGTTTGTGCCTTCGCCAAATGACCCCAATGTGATTGCTTACACCCGTTCGGTACAGGGATCGAAACTCTTCGAGAGGACCTTTGGCGAGCCCAACACCGCGCTCTTCATCTACAACGTGCAAACAAAGACCCACCGGCGAATCTCACCCGTTGATCTGCTGGCGCTCGATCCGGTGTGGTCGCGCGATGGGCGGTTTATTTACTTCTCCGGTTATCGCGATCGCGAGGGCCGCGCCGCTTATCCTTTCAAAATCTATCGCATCAACGCGGATGGAACAGGATTGATTCAAATCGCGAGCGGCGAAAATCCGGGGGTTTAGGATATCTCTCTGTGTCTCTTTGGGAGTCACCGCCCGAGTTCACTCGAGCATATCTTTGCGGCGACAGCATAAGGATTGAAGTTTGAGTTTTGGTGAGGCCGGTTTCGATTCACCCTCTGAACGAGCGTGCGACGGTCGTAGTGATCGCGTCGAAAGTTCCTTTTTGGGTTTCGTCGTATTCGATCCGGAACGTCTTGAATACGCCGTCCCGCAAAAAGGTCTTCTGATAGAACACTCGGCTATTTTCGGTTCCTGACACCACGAACCAATCCGGCTTTATCACTTGATAGGTAACCTTCCGCTGGGGATGCGCAGCGCTGCTGATTTCTTCCTGGTAAACGTTTCGCAGAGTCTGATCCAACGCGTTGTTCGAGCCATACACCAACATCTCAGCGCGCCCGTCCTTTGACAGAAACTTCTGTCCGTCACCATTAGCGGCTTCGCCTTGCGGAATCAAAACTCGTACAGGATAGGAAATCGAGTAACTAAACCGCGCGTTGTGATAAGTGACATACCCGGTCTGCGCTTGGGCCGGCCGCGACAGGGGAGCCAACGCGCCGACCAAAACTATCAGCGACAGCAATCGCATAAACCGAGACTGATTTCTAAGCATAGTTTGCTCCTCAACAATTTGACTTTTGCCTCTGTGAATCCTCCGTGTTTCTGTGTGTAATCTGTTGTTAGACAATATTTACTACAAAGACACAAAGGCGCACAGAGGCAGAAAGCCACCCGAATGGTGAATCGGTAAGCAATGCTGTCCTCACGTATCCGATCGGTAACTACTCTAGTACGTGAATGTTCTTTTCGCGGCAGATGTCCTTGAGAATCTTTGGCCAAACCGTGACGCTAACTTCGCCAAGGTGCGCTTTCTGCAAGAGCAACATCACCGTGCGCGATTGGCCGATGCCGCCGCCGATACTGAGCGGCAACTCGTTGTTAATGATCGCGCGGTGATACGGCAGCTTCAGAAAATCGGTCTGTCCGGTAATTTCAAGTTGTTGCTTGAGCGTGTCGGCGTTGACCCGAACGCCCATCGAGCTGAGCTCATGACGCCGGCGTGTGACCGGATTCCACACGAGGATGTCGCCGTTCAATCCGTGCATTGAGTTGCCGTTGTCGGGAACCGTCTCCGTGACCCAGTCGTCGTAATCGGCGGCGCGCATCTCGTGCGGATAACCGTCTTTTAGCACCCAGCCGATGCCGTAGATGAATACCGCCGGGAACTCCTGAAGGATCGCCGTCTCGCGCGCTTTGCGCGGCAGGTTCGGATAACGATCAAGAATTTCTTCCGCATGCAGGAATTTCAGCTCGTCCGGCAGCCGTGGATACTTGTCCGTCTTCAACTGCGGAAACAATCCGTGAATGTATACTTCAGCGCCCTTGATCACTTTCCAGATCGACTCGACGGTTTGGCGCAGGAACTTCAGGTTGCGCTGTTCGGCTGTGATCACTTTCTCCCAATCCCACTGATCGACATAAGCGCTGTGATCGTGATCGAGAAAATAGTCTTTGCGCACGGCCCGCATGTCGGTAATCAGGCCTTCGCCGACCCGCATGCCGAATTGTTTCAGCGCCACACGTTTCCACTTGGTCGCCGCCTGCACGACCTGGGCGTCAACCGGATGCAGATTACGATCATTACTGATGTGAAACTGGATGGGTGTGCGCGAGCCGTCGCGATCCAGGTAATCGTTCACTCCGCTCTCAACGTCGACGATCAAAGGTACCTCAACGCGCATCAGCTTTAGTTCGCGACAAAGGTTGTCTTCGATGTAACGCTTGACCAGGGTAATTGCTTCCTGGGTAAGTTTGGGATCAAGCAGTGCGGTGTAGTCGTCAGGCAGGACATTCCGCAACGCATCATAATTTCCAATTCCTGGACCCGCCAAATCAGCGGTCTTGTCCAGCGTCATCGTCGTGCTCATCTCGTTCACCTCAGAATTAAGATATGGATTTCGGGCAGACTTTCGTCGGGGATGCCGCAAGGAATATGCCGCGTCGAGGCTGGTTAATTTTGCTTAGTGAAAGAGAGAGAATGACGTTTGCGATGCGGAAAGTTGCGCCATCAAATGCGGGAAACTGCGCATGAGCTTGGGAAGATCGACGGCGTTAGAGCCGGCTTTAGCCGGGCATTAGTGGTAGGCACAAAAACCCAACTAAAGTTGGTGTTCTAACGCCGGTGATACTCAGCGCCGCGATTTATTAGCCGTTTTTCGGGGATCGCTTCGCTTGGTTGCTGGAAGCTTTCTTATCTTCGCTGCGCGCTATGACTGACTTGGCTTTGTGCAGCAGCGCCTGGGCCCACACAAACTCAGTCGCCAGAATAGCCAGGCCCAAAGGGATGACGATGAACGCAGGCCCCGGCAACACGATCATTGCGATGCCGATCAGCAACACCGTAAAGCCGGCGATCGCTACGAACACCCTGCGAATCAACTTAAGCCTAAAAGCTGTGCTCATCCTGGTCAAAATATTTCCGTCGGTTTCTGACTGCATGGCAACCAAACGGCTGTAGGTTTCGGCCGCGGCCCAGCTAACCAAAACTGCGCCCGCCAACCAAACAAACGCGGCGGCGGGCAGTGATTCGAGGCCCAGAAGCACGCGCAAACCCGGAACCAATACGGTCGCCAGTTGCAACGCGACACCCAACACTACGGATAGATGCAGCGCCAGGTTCATTTGTAGTTTGCCGGAAATGCGCCGCGCCGGATAAGCGAACATAAGCTGCCCAATCGTCATGTAGAGAAAGAGCAAAGTCCGGCTGCTGGTTGGCCCATAACCATACTTTGGCAGGCCCAGCAGTAGCGCGCCGCCGATCACCGCCTTGAAAGTTCCCGTGATCAGAATGAATCCAAGCGACTGCCGATCGAGCAGCGGCGATCGCGGATCGCGCGGCGGCCGGTTCAGCGTATTTGCATCACGATCCAGCCCCAGCGCCAACGCCGGCGGCCCGTCCGTGACAACGTTCACCCAGAGCAGCTGTGCCGCAGTCAACGGCAGAAACAAACCACCCGATTCATCGTGCAGACCCATGAAGTAGGATCCGATCAAACCGCCCACGACAATCAGAGTTTCCGAAAGATTGGTCGAGAACAGGAAGCGAATGAACTTCTGAATATTCTCGTAGATGTTCCGGCCCTCTTTGATCGCGGCCACGATCGTGGCGAAGTTGTCGTCGAGCAGAACCAGATCCGCAACCTCGCGCGATACGTCGCTGCCGCGCTCGCCCATGGCGACGCCTACGTCAGATCGTTTCAGGGCCGGAGCATCGTTCACGCCGTCGCCGGTCACCGCCACGATCTCGCCGTTGGCTTTAAGAGCTTCCACCAGACGCAGTTTGTCCTGGGGCGCCACACGCGCGAACACGTTTGCTTCTTTAACAGCGTGTTTCAGTTCTGCCGGCGAAAGCGTCTCGAGATCGACACCAGTCATCACGCGGCCCGGTTCGATCCCTACTTCATTGGCCACCGCCAGGGCCGTCGCGGGATGATCGCCCGTAACCATGACGACGCGAATGCCCGCGGCGCGCGCCTGGCGAATGGCTTCGGCGACTTCCGGCCGGGGTGGATCCCAGAGCAAAACGAGCCCCAGGAAATTCAAATCCACTTCGCCCTCACCGGCGCGCGTGGCCAGCGCAATCACGCGAAATCCTTCGACAGCGTATCCTTCGGCCTTCTCTTCCCAACTTCGCAGCTCGGCTGCTGGCAGTTGACTCCGTTCCAGCAGAACTTCCGGCGCGCCTTTGAGATAACTAACCAGTCGGCCATTCTCTTCAACCGTTGCGCGCATGAATCTATGCGTGCTTTCGAAAGGAAGAACGCTTTGCCGCGGATGAGCGCGAATCAGTTCGCGAACTTCGATGCCCTGCGTCTGAGCGTAGTCAAGCAAGGAGATTTCCAGCGGATCGCCGGCGCCGACTCCGGGTTCAGCATCGTTTGCGAAGATCATCGCTCGCAACGCAGCGTCGGTGTCCAGGCTATCGACGTCCTTGACGCGCATACGGTTTTCGGTGAGGGTGCCCGTCTTGTCGGTTGCGATCACGGTCACTGAGCCGAGCCCTTCGACCGCACTCAAACGGCGCACGACGGCTTTCTGTTTCGCCATCCGTTCAACGCCCAGCGCCAAGGTCAGCGTGAGCACGGCCGGTAAGCCTTCGGGAACGGCAGCGACCGCCAGCGCCACCGCGAAGAGCAGCACATGGCCCATTCCCGACCATCCTTCGATGAAGAGGCCGCCGACTGCAATCGCGCCGGCGAGCAGGAGAATCCAACGCGCGACCTGCGTGCCGAAGGCTGTCAGCCGTCGCTCAAGCGGAGTCTGTTCCGCTTCGATTGCGCCGATCATTAGGGCGAGACTACCTGCTGTGCTGTTACGGCCGGTCCGCTCAACTTCCAGGTAACCCTTGCCACGCACCACCAGTGTCGCGCTCAGCAATTCATCCGCGACCGCTTTGTCGATCGGCAAAGACTCGCCCGTGACCACCGATTCGTCGACCAGGACCCCGTGTGCCTCAACCAGATGACCGTCAGCAGTCACGCGGTCGCCGGCTTCGACGCGCACCAGATCGCCGGGCACAACTTCAGCCGAGGGCAAACGCACAATGTGGCCATCGCGCCTCACCCAGACTTGTGATTCGGCCAGAGCTCTTAGTCTTGCGAGCGCAGCTTCTGCTTTACTTTCCTGATAGACACCCAGGCCGGCGTTCAGAAGGAGGATCACTGCGATGGCAATTGATTCAAACGGCCAGCCAGAATGACCCGCGGCAAACCAGATGGTGAGATCAACGGCCAGTGCGAACAGCAGAATGTAAATCAGCGGACTGCGAAATTGATTAGCGAAGCGACGCCACCATGAAAGCGGTGGCGTCTCAGGAAGGACATTACGGCCGTGTTCCCGCAAACGTGCGGCGGCTTCGGTGGTAGAGAGACCTCGTTTAGTGAAATCAGAGTTGTTTGCCGCCATGCGGATCTGTGGCCCTATTCAACAGCGCTTGATCCGCTCGCTATCGCTCGCGGTACTGACACTCAGGGCTTCACCGCAACCTTTAGCACGCCGTCGGCTCGGTCTCCAAACAGCTGGTAGCCTTCTGCGATTTCACTCAGCGAAAAAGTATGCGTCAACAGCGGCGTCAGATCGACCCGGCCGGTGCGCACTACTTCCATCAGCCGACGCATGCGCTCTTTGCCGCCGGGACACAGCGTCGTTACGATCCGATGATCGCCGATGCCCGCCGCGAAAGCGTCATAAGGAACTTGCAGCTTGCCGGAATAGACGCCCAGACTGGACAAGGTGCCGCCGGGACGTAAACAGCGCAAAGCACTTTCAAAGGTTTGCTGCGTTCCGAGCGCTTCAATCGATACATCAGCCCCATCGCCCGTCAGCTTCTTTACTTCAGCGATTGGATCGCACTGGCGATAATCAAGCACGACGTCAGCGCCCATGCGTTTGGACATCGCCAGCCGGTTATCGTCGCCATCGACTCCGATGACGAGCGCGGCACCCATCAACTTTGCTCCCGCGGTCGCGCACAAACCAATTGGACCTTGCGCGAAGACAACTACCGCGTCGCCAATCTTGATCTGTCCGGACTCAGCACCACTGAATCCGGTCGAAGCGATGTCGGCGAGCAGCACCACCTGCTCGTCCGTCAGCTCGTCGGGAATCTTCGCCAGGTTCGCCTGCGCATGAGGGATCAGCAGATACTCGGCCTGCGCGCCATTGATCGTATTGCCGAATCGCCATCCACCGAGTGCTTCATAGCCCTCGCCGTGTCCGCACTGCGACAGATGGCCGGACAAACAGGCGCGGCACTGGCCGCAGGGAGTGATCGCGCCCACCAGTACGCGATCGCCGACTTTGTATCCGGTCACACCTTCACCCAGCTCATCGATCACGCCGACAGGCTCGTGGCCGATGACGAGGCCCGGCTTCACCGGATATTCGCCGCGGACGATGTGCAGGTCTGTGCCGCAAATCGTGGTGAGCGTCACGCGGATCACAGCTTCGCCAACTCCGGCGCGCGGTCGATCGACCTCTTCGACTCGAATATCGTCTTTACCGTGAAAGACAGTGGCTTTCATTTTTGCCATGAACAATTTCCTCTTTCGATCTTTGATTCATTCCCTCTCCCCCTGGGAGAGGGTTAGGGTGAGGGCTTACCGCGACGTACCTCTATTTGCTTTTCACTATCGCGCGGCTGAGCCGCGCGCAGGAAATTCAAAACTTATTTTCTCCTCAAACCCTCACCCCGGCCCTCTCCCAAAGGGAGAGGGAGACAACCTGCATTTCGATAGGTGGTCAGCTCCAACCGAACCCATTGCGCACGAGTTGTGCCAGCAACCAAGCCCCAGTTTGTCTTTGCTCTGCGCCTGGCCCGCTGAATGTGGTGCGCAGTTTTAGCCTGCACCGCGAACTTTTCCGCAGAATCTGACGCCGCGCCCTCGAAAACGCGAACAATTGCGCCGCCGCGCAAGGGTACAAAGCTTGCCCCCTTTCATCCATAAAGAAATGTCGAGGAGGGACGATCATGAAACTGCTCATTGCTTACGATGGTTCTGAGTGCGCCGACTCAGCTCTTGACGATCTAACGCATGCCGGATTGCCGCCGCAGGGCGAGGCGCTGGTAATGAGCGTCGCTGAGGTCTGGCTGCCGCCACCGCCGCCTTCGTCTTACGAGATTGTCGAACTCGCCGCGACCGCCAAAGATCCGATGGCCCTCGAACGCAAGTACATGGAGGGTTCAAAGGCCGTGGAAGATTCCAACGCATTAGCCGCGAAAGCGGCCGCGCGCTTCCAGGCGAACTTTCCCGCCTGGAAAGTAAAGCACGAATCGGTTTGGGGCTCGCCTAACTGGGAACTGTTTTCCAAAGCTGAAGACTGGCAGGCAGATCTAATCGTCGTCGGCTCGCATGGACGAACTGCGCTGCGCCGTCTCTTCCTTGGCAGTATCTCGCAATGGCTTTTGAATGAAGCCCGTTGTTCGGTGCGCGTTGCACGCGGCAAACTTGATGAACCTGATTTTCCTGTGCGGCTGATGGTGGGCATCGATGGTTCGAAGAACGCAAATCTCGCCCTCGAAGAAGTGGCCGCACGCCGCTGGCCTGACAAGAGCGAGATTCGCGTCGTGGTGGTTGATCAACCGCTCGAGCCGACCGCAGTCGGTGAATTGATTCCCGGGGTAAGGCGTTCTCTCGCGGAAACTAACGCCGAGGAAAGTGAGCATTCACGCCGGCTCGCCGCAGCGGGCGCGAAGAAACTCAAAGCCAAAGGACTGCGCGCTGAGCCCTGGGTGTTGAGCGGCGATCCGAAACACGAGTTGGTCCGCGCCGCCGAAGAGTGGCGGGCTGACTGTATCTTTCTCGGGGCGACAGGCCTGACGAATCGTGTACAAAGATTTCTGCTCGGCAGCACGGCCGGCGCTGTCGCGGCCCGCGCGCACTGCTCAATTGAAATTGTGCGCCGCCGAAGACGAAGGCGAAAGACCAACGGCAATGGAAAGTGATAAGGACTTTTTGAGCGGACCCTGTTGATGCCGGCTGGGGCGTGGGAAAAGGAGAATGATCATGGCAACCGACAACTTGCTTTCTGATGTGCCACCGTTAGAGTTGCGTGACGTATCAGTGAGCTTCGACGACCAGCCTGTTCTTAGTCATATTAACCTGCGACTGGAGCGCGGCGAGATGGTTTTCATCACCGGCGTTTCCGGCTCAGGCAAATCGGTCCTGATGCATCTGGCAATCGGATTACTTCTGCCGGATACTGGCCAAGTCCTGATTGAAGGTCGCGACCTGGCTCAACTGGACGAATCTGAACTTCTCGATCTGCGCAGCAGTCGGATGGGCATCGTATTCCAGGAAGACTCTTTGTTTACCGGAATCAGCGTGTACGAGAATGCGGCTTACCGGTTGGAAGAGCACCAGGTCGGCGCCGAAGAAACCGACAAGGCGGTTGAGGAAGTCCTGCGATTCGTAGGACTCGAGGAGGATGAGGAAAAGTATCCTTCTGAGTTATCGGGTGGAATGCGTCGTCGGCTGGAAATTGCGCGCGCGCTAATCGGCTGGCCACTGATCATGCTGTTCGACGAACCCGCGGCGGGACTCGATCCGCTCACCGCGGACAAGGTCCTGGATTTGATAATTCGCGCGCGCGATATTCACGGCATCTCGTCGCTTTACGTTACGAAGAAGCTCGATGAAATTCCCTATCTGGCAGAGCACCGAGCCCGAGAAACCGCCGACGGCATCATGATTGAGGATGTCGGATCAGCAGCTGACGCGCCGGCCACGCGCGTCATTGTGCTCGACGGCGGCCGCATTGTGTTTAGTGGCAGCGTCGCGGAATTTGAAAGCAGTTCGCTGCCCATGGTGACGCGTCTCACGAAACCCGAAAGCGGAACAGTCATCGCCGGCCTGGCGGTTGCGGATCCCTGGGACAAGAGCCGGCAACCCCTGGAAAAAATTCTTTAGGAGTTTTAGTGAGTTCATTCGTGGCCACTGTTGTGAGATGTGATCACGTCAAGTTGATCACGACCTCACACCGGCACGGAGGTAGTGGTCAGTTAGTGTGTTGCCGTTGTGCGTGATAACAGAATAGCTTGAGAAACGCTTCAGTCCCGTAGGGACGAAACATTTATAGTCCACTGGCCTTACTATGATTGAGTAAGCTCCGGAGGAGCGAAATTATCGAGTCAGTCACATTTCGCTCCCTGGAGCCAGGGTTGTTGGAGCAGCTTTATTGCTATAAATATCCGGCTCCTGCGGAGCTAAACGACCGCGACGGATGGTCGTTCCTTGAACATTGGCGACACTATTATCTCAGCAACACACCAACGGAGCGCTACGGGAATTCTGCTCGACATCCAACCTTTTTCTGATCAATATACCCGCGCATGAATCTTCAATTTCTTAGTTCGCCTCTGGCTTTCATTGAAAACCTGATCGACGATGAGGCCGCCGCCGTTTTGAGCGACTACGAATCGTGGTGGCTCGCAGAGGGCATGTCGATCTCTGAATCGGTCGATCGCGCCGGGACGCCGCATCTGCGCATGTTCGATCAAATCGGCCATCGCGTTGATGAGCTTCTGTTCCAGCCTGAGTATTGGAAGATGCTGAGAAAGGGTTACGAGACGGGCTCGCTTTGGCGCGCGTTCGCCGGCAATTCGCTCAAGACGCATTACCTGATCGATTACGTCACTTGCTTCTTCGATGCCGGCCTCGGCTGTCCTCACATTGTTTCGCTATCGACGACGGTGCCGCTGAAAAAGTACGGCACGCCGGAACTGCAAGAACGGTTTTTGCTGCCCCTGCTGCGCCGCGACGGAACGAACTGGCAGGGCGCGACGTGGATGACTGAAGTTAAAGGCGGTTCGGATCTGGGCGCGAACGTCGAGACGGTCGCGCGCCCAACGGGAGATCATTGGCTCCTCACGGGTGACAAGTATTTCGCCAGCAACGTCGGCGCGGAAGTAGCGATCGTGGCCGCGCGTCCCGAAGGCGCACCCACCGGACCTAAAGGTCTGGCCCTCTTTCTCGTGCCGCGCTATCGCTCAGATTTTCACGGCGTAGCCGTGACAGATAGTAGCCGGCGGCAAGCCGGGGTCCCCCAGCGGGGCATCCCCGCTGGGGTGGAAGTGCGAAGCACGCCGCCCCCGGAACCCCTCCCATTAATGATTCCCCAGCCCGATTTAGCGGGAGTCAACAAGGGATCAGATCTCAACTACTTCATTCGCCGCCTCAAGCCAAAGATAGGTACGCGTTCGGTGCCCACCGGTGAAGTCGAGCTACGTGACAGCGAAGCTTATCTCCTCGGCAAACCCGAGTGGGGCATCTATCTGATTCTTGAATCGCTGAATCTCTCGCGGGTCGGCAACATCGTCGGCAGCGTGGCCCTGGCCCAGCGAGCGCTCGCCGACGCACTCACCTTCGCCGAAACCCGCGTCGCGTTTGGCCGTCCCATCGTCGAGCATCCACTGCTCCGTCGTCAGTTCGCGGAACGGTTCGCGCAACTGAGTGACGCGCGCGCCCTGATGTGGGAAGCAATTCAGCTACTTGAAGAAGTCTGGCAAGAGACACCGCGGGACAAGTCGAACGAACATTCAGGTTATTCAGATCGCTATCACCTGTTTCGGCTGGTCACGCATCTGGCGAAGTACTGGACGGCCGAGCTGGCAGTCCAGTTCGCCAAGTGGAACATGGAAGTGCACGGCGGTATGGGCGTGCTCGCGGAGTACTCGGCCGAGCGTTGGCTGCGCGAAGCTATGATTCTGCCCATCTGGGAAGGCACGCCGCATCGCCAGATGCTCGATGGCCTGGAAGTGATGGAACGCAAGCGCGCGCATGAGTTGCTCTTTGAGCATCTCGCGCCGCACGCGGATCCTTCGGAGCTTCAGAACATCTCTTCCCGAATCGAAAATCATTTGCGGCTGCCACCGGAAGAAAAGGAAGCGGGTATTGAATCTGTCTTCAACGAACTGGCGGCATTCACTGCGCGGACATTGGCGAGAAAGTATCCATGACCCGTGCGGCCAGTGAACTAATTTGACCAATAATCTATCTGGCTCATCCAATCCAATGGCTCAGCCACTCCGATGCGCGGCAAGTCCTGGTTCACTGAACTGAGCTTCAATCTGCGTGAGGCTTCTTGCGCAATGGCTCTGCCATTATGAAGGCGTAGGCTGTCGGCCGCTCTTCCCTCTTTACGTGAACCATTCTGCGCAGTCTTCGTAATCTGTGAATATGATTACCAAAGCTTCACCACGCACGCTCGCTCGAATGGCGGGTTTATTCTTTCTCCTCACCATTTTGGGAGGCATTTTCGCGCAGGGCTTCGTCAGCGAGCGACTAATCAACTTCGGCGACGCGGCGGCCACGGCTAACAACATCCTGACGCACCGGGGTTTGTTTCAGTTGGGCTTCACCGTCTACCTGATCGAGATGGCGTGCCAGATTACGACTGCGACTCTCTTCTATCTTTTGCTCAGGCCGGTTAACAACAGCGTCGCGTTGGTGGCAGTTTTCCTTGAGCTCAGCGGCTGCATTATCAAGACGTTTGCTCGCGTCTTTTTCATAATGCCCTTGTTCGTGCTGGGCGGTGCGAGCGCTTTAAGTTCATTCACCACACCACAGTTGCAATCGATCGCGTTGCTCCTGCTGAAAGTAAATGATCAGGGCGCCGCGCTTGCGCTGGCATTTTTCGGCATCGCTACGCTGTTGAATGGCTCGCTAATTTTCCGATCACAATTTCTGCCTAAGTGGCTTGGCGTGTTGTCCATGCTTTCAGGTCTCGGTTGGCTGACGTTTCTCTATCCGCCACTCGGCTATCGCGCGTTTCCCTTCATCGCACTGGTGGGACTGGCCGGTGCAGCCGCGATGATCTTTTGGTTGCTGGTCTTTGGGGTCAACGAAGACAAGTGGAAAGCGCGGGCTGCCGCATAACGGGGATGCTTGGACCGCGGGCATTAAGCCCTCTATGGGAGCGCGGGCATCCTGCCCGCGGCGAGCGCGTAGTGCGAGCATTAAGCGCCTGAGCCGACATACTCGTGTCTTAGTTTGACTTTGCGCGTCTTTGCGCCTTGGCGTCTTTGCGTGAAATCCTTTCTTGATTGTGGTTCTCACGCAAAGGCGCAGAGCCGCAAAGCAAAACCGCAAAGTAAGAGACTACCCCTAACTCGCCTAATTTTTCCTCCGCCGGCTCTACCAAAATTACGATTCACCACCCGCATTGGCGCATTCCCTTCAATCCATCTAATATCAAGTGTACATTTCGGCGGATGGTGAAAAGGACATGCACACGTACTTGCTTAAGCTTTCGGGCCTTCTTATTTTGTCATCTATGATTCCAGCAATGAGCGCTTGCAGCACAAACACAGTATCAGCCGGCGGTCCCGGCGGAGCCATCCCCAACCCCGTAGTCGACGCGCCGCTGGCGACCACCAAAAGCGAGCAAACCGCCGTTGTGGCCGGCGGCTGTTTCTGGGGTGTGGAAGCGGTTTTCGAACATGTCAAAGGAGTGACGCAGGTCGAATCCGGTTACGCCGGCGGCTCAGCGGACACTGCACAGTACGAGACGGTGAGCTCGGGCCGGACCGGTCATGCCGAGTCGGTGCAAATCACTTACGATCCATCTCAGATAACCTACGGCCAACTGCTGAAAGTCTTTTTCGCGGTGGCGCATGATCCGACGGAATTGAATCGGCAGGGGCCGGACATCGGCACGCAGTATCGCTCGGCGATCTTCTGCACGAACGAAGAGCAAAAGCGCATCGCCGAAAAGTACATCGCGCAACTGAACGATGCGAAAGTCTTCCCCTCCAAGATCGTGACTCAGGTGGCCGCGTTGAAGTCGTTCTTTGCGGCGGAAGGCTATCACCAGGACTACCTGGCCAACCATCCGAACGAACCCTACATTGTTTATAACGACATGCCGAAGCTCGATAACCTGCGCAAACAACTTCCGGAGTTGTATCGAGAGAAGTAGATTCCGGAGCGCGAGCATCCTGCTCCCTCTCTCCCTCTGGGTGTATGAACCGGAACTTCGGTCTGAGATCGCCAAAACTAAGCGCGGGGTTGCGCCTCGTTCCCGACACATCGCGGCTCTTCGGCTCGACTCCAAAAACAAAATGCCGCGACCTCGCGTCGCGGCACTTCGTCTCATCCTCTAATTGTCTTAGCTGATTCAGGGCCCAAAGATTCCGCCGAGAATGCTGCCGGTGCGACTGCGGTTGTTGCCATAGCCGCCGTTTCCGTAACCGCCGTACTGTCGATAACCCTGGGCATAACCCTGTTCGAAGCCACTGCGAAAGGCTTGCGAAGAAGCGTTCTTCCAGTAGTGCGATCGCTGCGGGCTATAGCTTTGACGACGTTGCGCGTCACTGGCGCCGGTGTTCAAGCCGTACTGGTAACCCTGGTTTACTTCCGCCTGATTGCCGTAGTTCCCGTAGCCGCCATAGTTACCATAGCCACCGTTGTTTCCGTAGCCGCGATTATCGCGACGGTATTGATCTTCGCGACGCTGGCGTTCTTGTTGCTGTCGCTGCCAATCGCGATTCTGGCTCTGGTTGTTCGACCATTGATCGTTGCGATCGCGTCTTCGCTCCGAGCGTCGCTCGTCACGGTCACGGTCACGTCGACCCTGCGCCTGCGCAGTCATCCCTGCCGCCGCTGATATGCCGAATATAAAAGCGAGCGTTAAGATAGCGCCGCCAATCTTCTTACTTAAATTTTTCATCTGGTGTTCTCCCCTTCTAGAAAAGCAGCGGCAAGGCGCGTTCCTTCAATCGGCGAGATGAGGGGATGTTGATTTGCAGGAGTTACGGCTGAAGCCGCGAGCGCATCTTCCCCGTTTCGTATGGAGATCACGCCGAGTAGACGTTTCGGGGGATTTGGTGAGCGGTTTCATGAGCACAATAATCTTGACCGGTAGCGGAGGTTGAATCCAAAGTGCCATCGTTCCCGACACGTCGGAACGCTGCCAGTGCTTTCCAAATGTCGCCCGCTAAAGCGGGCTTGGGAAGTCTTTCTGGTCGCGATCCCCGGGCTTACGCCCGGTGCTATTACATGCCGCCGCTTCGCGGCTGGACACGAAGTAAGCCGCAGATTCGCATACCACAAAAGAAGTGACGCACAAACGCCGTTGTTTCTAATCTGTGGAATCTGCGTAATCTGTGGATATGTTTCGCCCGCTAAAGTGGCTGTGAAAATGATTGGGATCGTGATCCGGGGGTGGCGTCCCGACAAATCGGGACTTACCCCCGGCTAATATCTGTCACGGCTATGCCGTGAAGACAAATCTTTCCCAAACGGACTGGCCTCGACACTCTCAGCCTAGGGCTTCTTGCCTTTGCCTTTGCCGCCGCCCTTACCTCGGCCGCCCTCCTGGCCTGCTGGTTTCTGCTTGCGCTCCTGTTGTTTTGGCGCTGCTTGTGTCTGCGGCTTCGCCTCAGATCTTGCCGGCTTGCCTACCCGGACTCCCTGCGCTTGCGGCTGAGCTTTGCGTTGGGCTTTGTCCTGGCCGGGCGTCTGAATTCTCGGCTGGGCGCGAGCCGCCTTCTCCTGATCACGCGCTTCTTTTCTTTGCTGCTGCTCAAGCTGACGTGGCTGCTGCTCCGCGGCCTTATTCTCTTTTCTGGCTTCACCGGTCACGCGGCCCATGTCTGATTTGCCGGCCTTATCCAGTTCCGGTTTGCGCCCGGTGACTGCCTGCTGTTCTTGCTGGCGTTCGTCTCTGACTTTGAACTTTTGATTCCGGGCTGTGTCATTGACGCGTTCCACGCGCAGAGACTTTGCCCGGTCCTTGCGAAACTTCGACTCACCGACATTGCTGCTGACAAACACCGGCGTGTCATAGAGTTTCTTTGCGATGCCGGGCGGCAGATCGATCTTGCCGCGTCCCCAGGCTGAGTGAATTACTGCATTTCTCAGCGGAGTTAGTGTCAGAGGATCGAGCGTTGACCGCACCGAGGCCAGCCTCTGTTGATCAATCCTGCTGAACACTGCGCGGATTGATGGCGCGGCCCCAGGCATCCACTGGCACAACGGTCACTGCCCCAGGTACGCTGAAATTAATAAGTTGCGTCGGCACTAATGCGGTGCGCGTCAGATAATGTGGCTGCCAGTTGTCGTCGTAATAACGGGGCGCATAAAGGTCGCCCGGACCCAGCGGCACCCAGCCGATCTGGTTCGCGTCCGTCGAAACGAAAGCCACGAGCGCCGGCGCATATGACGGCGTCGTGTTCACTGCGTCAGGAATCCAGTACCACTGGTTATTCACGTTGGCCCAACGTCCATAGTGATAAGGCGCATAGCCCCAGGGCTCGCTGGAAACCCAGGTTGGGCCATACGGATAAGTGCTAATCCACTGTCCCTGCTGATAGGGAACCCAGCCGGCATCTACCCGCGGCCGCCAGGCATAGCCATAGTTGCCAACGTTCTGCCAGTCACCATAGGAATCGAGGTCGTAGAGGCCCGGAATGTTCGAGCTCGCATACTTATAACTGACGCTGCGCTGGTAGGGATCGTAATAGTAAGGGTCGCTGAGATAAGCGTCATAGTTACTGTAACGACCGTCGTAAGAATCGGGATATTGGTAGCGGTAGTAATCATCCACCTGATACCCGGCGTCCTGGCGATTCAATTTCGAGAGAGCTAACTCAGCCGCTGTTTGGCCCAGCAGCGTAAGCATCTCGCCTTTATTAATTTCGCCTGAACCCGTTTGCCCAACCACCCGCGCCAGTCCGCTCAGGACTGAAACGAGCACGCCGCCATTCCGATCAAAACCGACGTTGTAAAGCCCCGGTTGAGCAAAGTCGATCGCGCCGTTGGGCGTAGCGACTTCAAATAATTCATCTGGCTGTAAGTACCCGACGTCGAACATGGCCGAGCCGTCGCGCATCGCGAGCTGTGTGCGGCGGTCCCCGAACGACACTATGTCGAGCGAAGTGTTTGGATCGAGCCGCGCAAAATTGCGTCCGCTAAAAGCAATTGAAGCGCGCGACTTGTCCCGTGTGTAGATTCGATCTCCTTCTGAGAAAGGTTGATTCGCCGTCGCGGTGGTCCACCGGGCATTGGCATCAGTGTTCGCGCGGTCATCACAAAAGGCGACTTCGCCATCGACGCGCTGTATGCGCGCCGCGTAAGGCAGCGCCTCAGCCGCCACCGTCTGTTCATGTTTTGTGTAGAACCACACGCCCAGACCCGCGATGAGTGCAACCACCACTGCGATTATCGTCGCGTGCGGCCATAATTTAATCCTGCTCATAAAACTCTCCTTCTGTGAATTCCAATCAATTGTTTTCGGTTGATCCTCTGGTTTTGCTCGAGCTCTCGACGAAGAGGCGTGTCGCGCCGTACTGAAGTAAAAAAAGCATCTCTGACGGTGCGAGTAGCTAAAGCCTTATATCCGATCGCCTCGTCAGACGTCTGTGGGTTGGCACACATAGCGCCCCCTCGCTAGCCCTCACACCTCGAACTTCAGAACTGTGTCGATTCAATACTCAGAACTCTTTCTTGAGGAATTGCCGCAAGGACCATGCCCGCAAGCGATGGATTGATTGCCGGAACCCAAGGAGGAAGCGATTCGGAGAGCAAAGAGTGGTAGTAATGCTGTTGAGGCGGCGGGGCCGCCATGTCTTACGCACACTCTTACAACGAGATTAGTAAAGAAGAAGCCGCGAGCGAAGAGAGTCTTGTCATGTCCGGACGTCGCATTTGGTCATTGCTTAGGCCATATACGAGATCATGCAACGTCAATTTTGGAGATTGCTCCGGTCATGGACGTTAGAACTTTAGCCTTCCCCTTTGCGTATCCTCTTCAAGCTTTCCAGATATCAACACCGGGGATCGTCAGGGAAATTGATGAAAGCAATTATCTATCAAGACTACGGTTCGGCCGATGTGCTGAAGTATGAAGACGTTCCCAAGCCGGTGCCAAAAGACGATGAAGTCTTAATCAGAGTGCGCGCGGCGGCAGCGAACCCGCTCGACTGGCGCTTCATCAAAGGCGAGCCGCGCATGCTGCGCTTCGTAGGCCGGCTAATGAAAATGGCCGGACGGCCCGGAGTTGATGTTGCCGGAGAAGTTGAAGCCGTCGGCAAGAATGTTACGCAGTTCAAACCGGGCGACAAGGTCTTCGGCGGCTGTCGCGGAGCGTTCGCCGAATATGCCTGCACCAAAGAGTCGGGCCTGACGGCAAAGCCCGACAACGTCACCTTTGCACAAGCGGCGTCGGTAAATGTTGCTGGACTGACGGCATTGCAGGGAGTGCGCGACAAGCTAAAGATTCAAGCAGGCCACACCGTTCTGATCAACGGCGCGTCCGGCGGCGTCGGTACTTTCGCGGTACAGGTCGCCAAAGTATTTGGCGCGCAGGTGACCGGCGTGTGCAGCACCCGAAATTTGGAACTGGTGAAGTCGATCGGCGCGGATGAAGCGATCGATTACACTCAGACCGATTTCACCAAAGGCCCCAGGCGTTACGATCGGATATTCGATTCGATTGGCAACAGGTCTCTTTCGGATTGTTGCCGGGTGCTCGACCCAAAGGGCCGAGGCGTGTTCGTCGGCGCACCACACGACATTGCGATACTGGAGATACTGACCACGCAGATCCAGGCAGTCGCCAAGTCAGCGTTCTCCAGCCAAAAACTTATTAGCTTTGTCGCAAAGTCGTCCCAAAGCGACCTCGCGTTTATTGGCGAGCTTATGAAGACAGGGAAGTTGACGCCCGTAATCGATCGCAGTTACCCGCTGGCTGAAGCGGCCGAAGCGATCCGATACCTGGAAGCCGGTCACGCGCGTGGCAAGGTCATAGTCGATGTCGATCACGCCGATGAGAGCTGAAGAAATTTGATCGAGGTTGGGAAGTGGTTCAGAGTTCCGCCTTCAGGCGGCCTTTCCTTGAGTCCCGTAACCATGCCGCCCAAAAGACGGCACTCCAGACAAAAAAGCGGCGGGCGCTGATGGCGCTCGCCGCTGGTATTTTGAAATGCGGGCGAGGGCGCCCGCGCTCCCTGCTTCTAGAAGTTCAGCTTCAATCCAAACTGAAACTGTCGGGGATCGTAGGCTGCCGTTGGACGGCTGTAGTAACGGCCGTTACTCGATCGCTGCGCAAAAGTATTGACATCGCTGAAAAGTGGCGACGCGGCGGCTTCATTAAACCGATTGAAGAGGTTGAAACCTTCGGCGATCACGTCCAGTCGTAAACGTTCCCCGATTCGAACAGTGCGCATCAAGCGCAGATCGAGAGAGGCGAACCCGTGCGTGATGCCCATATTGCGGCCGAGACTTCCCGGCGTAAATGCCGTCGTCGGGATAAAGAGCGTGCCGTCGGCGGCAATGCTGGGACGATCGTTCGAGCTTTGCAAGTCACCATTCGAGTCGGAACCGGTCAGAATATTAAACGGACGTCCCGAAGATATCTCGAGAATCGGGGCCAGAGTGAAATCCGCAAAGAACCTGCGGACTCCAGGTTCACTTCGCCAGGCAACCGGTGAAGTCAGCGCCCCGCTAAAGACGAAACGATGGCGCTGGTCGAACAGCGAATCGGCACGCTCTGCGCGGAAGTTCCGATTGTCCTGCGGCTTGAGCAGCGTCTGAAGATCCGATGAATCGTCGATTGAATGCGACCAGGTATAAGAGGCAAGGAACGTGAAGTTATTAGCAAATCGTCTCTTCAACTCCAGATTCAATGCGTTGTAGTTCGAGTTGGCGTCTGACAACTGAGCGTCAACTTCGCCAAAGGGGGAGATGAGACCCGGGGTTCGCAGCGTGTGGGCCGCGGCCAAAGCTGCGTCCAGGACCGCCTTAGTCACTGCCCCGCCGGATGCCGACGCAGCGAAGAAATAATTCGGCCCATTAGGACGGAAGTAATTCGCAACCACGGGGCTGATTACTCCCTGCCCGAGGGCGTTGATCCCGACCATTCCCGGAATTATGACAACAAAGCCCGGCGGGCAGCCGGCTCCCGGACAAGCCGTCGGTAAAGAAAAGAACTCAGCCGCGCTGCTGCTCGGCGGTGGGGCGCCGGCAAAGCGCCGGAAGTTTTCAATCAAGAAATCAGTTCGTGGCGCATTGATGTCTTGTGGATGCGGCAGATGGTGGGCGCCGACAAAAATGTAGCTGCCCGAGATGGACATGTTCGTGGTCAGCTGGCGTTCGATTGTGAAGTTTGCCTGATTGGCATAGGCATACTCAAAATCTTTGGCGACCGCCAGCGTAAACGGAAACAGCGGCCCAAAGCCCACGAAAGTCTGATCGTTGAAGCGGACCCTGCCGGGAAGATATTGGGCCGTGGTGGCGACGCCGGGCGTCGTCAGACCAGCCGGACAAAGCGCGTTTTGGGTCGCGGTTGAACAGACGGTTCCCTGAAAAATTTGCAGCAGATTGATAGTTTGATTCGGCGCCGGGCTACCGGGCAGGACATTGAAATATTGTTGTTGTTGCGCGGCGTCGGCGATGTCGGAATTGAAGGCCACGGCCAGCAACGGATGGTCATAAAAGATGCCGTAAGCTCCGCGAATCACGGTTTTACCGTTGCCCTGAATGTCCCAGGCAAAGCCGACGCGGGGAGCAAAGTTATTCGTGTCTCGCGGAAAGCCCTGCTGCACTCGCACGGCTTCCTGGGCGGCCAGCAGGTCCGCGGGGCTCAGGTTAATGCGCGTCAACGGATCCGTGAAACCGATGGGTGCGATCGTGTCGGTAAGCTCGACGTCATAACGCACGCCATAGTTGAAAGTGAAGTTCGGCCGAACTTTCCAACTGTCCTGGGCGAAAAATGCGAGGGGCCGATTCTTGATCGAGCTGTTCGGGTCACCGAAGCCTTGAATATAGGCACTCGGAAATCCCAAGCCATATGACTGCACCGGGGTAATCGCTGGAGCCGTTAACGGCAAGCCGGTTATGAAATTCGCCAGGGTGCTCGCCGCCACGCCGCCAAAGTTGAACAGGCCGGGGAAGTTCAACTCAAAGCGCGCGCCCACGTCGATAAAGTTGACATCGCCCCCGAACTTGAAGGTGTGGTTTCCGCGCAGATAGTTAAGGCTATCGGTAAATTGATAGCGCTTCTCGGTTCGATTAACCGGAGAAAAAGGATTGGAGCCCATGAAGGCCGCGCCGATCACTTGAATCGCAGCGCCAGGAATCTGCGAATCGAAGGTCGCCTTTCGCCGTCCAAAGTTAAAACGGGCTTCGTTTACCAGGTGATTTGAAAGCGTGCTGGCCAGCGAACCCACAAAAGAAAGATCGCGCAATGTTTGGATGCCGGTGCGCGAGAAATCATTTTGTCCCACCGTTTGATTTTGCGATTCGTCCTGAATGCCCGACAGGTCGCTGGGATTGTAGCCAACGCGTAAAGTCAGATTGTTCTTCCGATTTATCTGATGATCGACGCGAGTTGAAAAATAACTCGTGCTCTCGGAAATCGGAAAGATCCGCGACAAGCTGGCCAGCGGTCGAAACGCAATCGGCTGCCCTGCTGCGTTAACTGTTACGAAGTTCGGTAGAATGAGATTGTTTGCCAGCGAAGGAATTGGCGCACCGGAAATGAAGAAACGCCCGCCGATTATCTGACCCGCCGGGATCGCACCGCCGGGACTGCGCAAAGCGCTAACGCCGCTAAGTGCGATTTGTCCGCCTGAAGAAGCGAATGTCGCATAGGAGATCGCGCGCGCAATGCGGGCAGGATCACCGCTGGCGAGCTCGCCAGTAATAAAAGTTGCCTGCGCGGCGGTCAGGTTGTTGTAAACATTTGTAAATGGCAGAAACGGAGCACCGATAGTAACGCTGCTGGTTAAACCCGCGCCCACGTCGCTGGTAAAGAATCCAGATTCCTGGCGCCGGCGCTGCTCAAAGCTGGCAAAGAAGAATGTCCTGTCTTTCACGATCGGGCCGCCAATTGTGCCGCCGTATTGCCCGCGCGTGAACCCTGGTTTTTTGCCCGGGTCGTTATCAATCAGCGGAGCAAAAGCGTTGCGCGCCTGGATCGACTTGTGCCGCAGAAAACCAAAAATGTTACCTCGAAAATCGTTGGTGCCGCTTTTGGTGACGACGTTGACAATTCCACCTGTAGCTCGGCCAAACTCTGGAGCGTACGAGTTGGTGGCGACCTGGTATTCCTGCACAGCTTCCTGACTCACCGTTGAGCGAGACGCGTTGATCGAATTGTCGGTATAGTCGGCTCCATCAACCTGTACCAGCGTCGAGCGTCCGCGCTGACCACCGATGTTCAAACCCGACGTGGGTGCGGGTCCAATCGGACGGCCGTTGTCGCGGCCAACGGTCGAAAGAGTTAAGGCAAAGCCAGTGGCACTTCGCTCGTTGATTGGCAAACTATTGACCCGCTGTTGGTCTATGGTTGAAGAGACTGCCGTGCTTGATGATTCGATCAGATTGGTCGAGCCGCCGCTAACCGTAACCGTTGCGGTTACATCACCGACTTCCAAGGGAATGTCCTGGGTCGCGGTCTGTCCAACCGTGAGCGTCAAGCTGTGTATCACCGCCGTCTTGTAATTAGAAGCCTTGACCGTAATCTCATATTCTCCCGGCGGCAGGCTCACGATCTTGAAGTAGCCGTCCTCGTTGGTCGTCGCTTCGCGCGAAAGGTTGGTGCCGAGATTGCGCGCAGTGACGTTCGCGTTGACGACCGCGGCGCCATTCGGATCATGAATCGTACCCTGCAAGTCAGCAGCGTTCGACTGGGCCTGTGCCATAACCGCGCTTACGCATACAAGCACTGCCAGGCAAGCGAACAGACCTCGCGTCAATGTCTTAAACCAAGGGCTGAGGGACCGAAACATCTTCATTTCTCCTTTTTTTGATTACTTATAAACCGCGCAGCGAACTCTCCGACTCAAACACAAAATTGTACGTGAGCACGATTAAAGTTGCCGGCTGATACCGATCGTGAGGTGCCAACCAAAAACCGCGAACGATTACCTGGTCGGCGTTTCGTTATGAACCGTGTCCTGGCTACCAACTTACCTTGAGACGCACGCAGTTTGTACCCTAAATCCAGTCGTGAGGCAAGAAGTATTGACTATAAGTACTGGTTCGGTTTGATGTAACACAAGCTTTAGCTTGTCAATGTTGAGAAGAAACAAACTTCAAGTCTGCGATAACTTACCAGCTGCGAAGCAGCGGCCAAAAGCTAAGCCCAAGGCGGGGCTTTGTGAGCCTTGGGTGAAGGTAGCAGAATCTGTCAGAGCCGCGGAGCGGCGACCGGCCTGCTAACGGACTGTTCGTAATCGGCTCAAAGGTTCGATGAATTGACGTTCTCTGGCGCCGCTCCGCGGGCTCTGAATAATTGTTGGGCGCGTGACCCCAGGGCTCGCCAAGCCTCACCCTGAGCTTAGCTCTGGCGCTGCTTCGCAGCTAGTTGAAGGCTCAGATCCTTCTCGCCTTGGGGCGATTGCCGAGCTGGTTACGGTCACGTCAGCTGCTTTCTAGTTCTGCCGGCGTCGTTCCAGATCGAGGCGACACAGTCAATTCACCAGGTGAAGTTGTGGTACTGGCCGCTCCACGCGTCGCCCGCGCCAGCCGGCGCCGCGAACTCTCACTCAATGCGAAAAGTGAAATCGCGATTTCCGCCAGGCCCGGAATAAAAGCGGCTCGCCGCATCAGTGAGCAAACTCTTAAGCGCGCATCGAAGGCGCTTCTGTATGCGGAAAGATAATTGGTTTTTAAGTCTGCCAACGTCCTGAAATTTCCCTGCGGCTCCAAATATTCTGAGATTACCTCGCCTGCCAATTCGCCGCTCTGCAAAGCCATCAACATGCCACTGCCGGTGAAGGGATCGATGAAAGAAGCTGCGTCACCAATGGCTATGATCCCTTTTGCGGGCGCGACGTCATGACGGCCAAAACCTTCCAGCGAAACGGCGAGCCACGGCGACTGAGTGCGGGCCGGTTGAAGCGTTTCGCGGGCGCGGCTATTCTGCCAAACGATTTGACGTACGACGCGATCGGCATCGGCGCCGCACGCACGCACGTCGCGCGCGGAAGCGATGAAGCAGAGATTGCTGAGCCCGTCTTCGATGCTGCTCAAGCCGCCGTACCCGCCCCGATAGAAATAGATCTCGCATGCGCCCGGTGCGACCTTTGTGTTTTGCAGGTGCGCCTTGAAGGCGACCATCGGCGCCCGCTGGGACCGCTTCGTTTTCGCGTTTGGCTCAGCGTGACGCGCGAGCGTTCGCGACCGGCCCGTGGCGTCCACGACAATTGGCGCACGATAAGTAGCGTGACCTCTCTGCGTCTTAATGTTCACGCCGCAGACGACTTTGTTTTCAAACAGCAGTTCATTGACGTGCGCCTCTTCAATGACGTCGGCGCCGGCCGCAGCCGCGCGGCGCAACAACCGCTCGTCCATCTCTGCTCGGCTCAGCCCCAAAGCCAGGCCTGAAGATCCAAACCACGAACTGGGCACGCTGACGCGACGCCCTCGACGGGAATAAAAAACGGTTTCGGTCAATTCTGCTGGATGCGCAGCGAACATCTGATCGGCAATCTTCAGTCGTTCGAAGAGCGACGCACACTCGGGAGATATGAACTCGCCACAAAGCTTCGGGCGGGGAAATTTCTTCTGCTCAGCCAACAGGACACGCGCCCCTCGCGTCGCCAGACGAATTGCGGCGCTGGCTCCGGCGGGTCCGCCACCGGCGATGATGACGTCGTAGTTGAAAGAGACAGACATCGATAACAGGCGTTAGAGTACCAACTTCAGTTGGGCTCGGCGTTTAGGAAAAGACCCGTCTAAAGTTCGGTACTAACACCGCCATTCTCGCGATCTAAAAATTTCAAGAAGCCCTTCCAAGCTGAATCAACGCGAAGGGCTGTTTTAAGTCGGGCTACTGCCCGACCCGAGCGCCCCTAAACCTTGCTATTACTATTCCCACTCAAGATCAAGCGCGCCGGAAAATGTTTTTCGACTTTCAGCTTAGCCAGGCCGGCCTGGCGGCCGAGTGCTTCCAGTTCTCCCGGAGTCCAGCTCTTCAAAATCGATAAGGCTCCGTCCTCACGAAGCAAACGATTGTGCAAGAACAGGCGTCCGATCGTCGTGTAGAAGTAATAGGCGACGGGACTCCGCTCGAGGTCGATAACGAAAATCCCTCGGGCCGCGACGCGCGCCATCTCGCGCAGAATGGAGGTCGCTCCGTCGTTATCAAAATGATGCAGGGTGAGCGATTGAATCGCATAGTCGAAGCAGTTGTCGGCGAAGGGCAGCCGAAACCCGTCGCCCTGCACTGACGCAATCTCAGGAGAGTCGCCGGATTCATCAATGATCGCCCGCGCCGATCTCTTGTTGAGCTCCAGGCCCACGAACCGTGCGCTGCGATTCCTTTCGCGGGCCCACTTGGCGGCCACTCGTAATAACTCGCCGGAACCGGCTCCCACGTCGAGCACTGAAAATGATTGCAGCTCCGCACGCTCAATCTCTTTCAACAGTGAATCGCGCAACGCATCGGCGTCACCCAACCATTCGTTAACGCGGCGCAGCTCGACCAGACAACCTTCGTACTCTTCGGCTGTGTAAGTCCCCTTGTCTAGATTCTCAGGTTCAAGACTGCGCTGGCGAAATTTGGCGAGCATCACAGAGTGAATCGTGAATCGTAAATCGTAAATCGTGAATAGACGAGGTTGTCTATTTACTGTTTACGATTCACCATTTACGGCTTTCTAATCACCAACGCGCTGTTCTTCGATCCAAAGCCAATGCAATTGCAGAGCGCCGTGCGCACTTCGGCTTCACGCGATTCGAGGGGCACATAGTCGAGGTCGCAATCGGGATCGGGTTCGTCAAGATTGATCGTCGCGGGGATCACGCCAGTCGTCATGGCGCACAAGGCGGCCCCCAAACCCGCCGCCCCGCTGGCGCCCTGCGGATGTCCGATCTGCGATTTCGTTGCGGACATCGGAATCCGGTCGGAGCTGCAGTTAAGCGCCAGCTTGAGCGCGTTGGTTTCGATGCGATCATTTAGGAGGGTGGACGTTCCGTGCAGGTTTACGTAATCGATATCGGCCGGCGTCACACCCGCATCGGCCATCGCCAGGCCCATCGCGCGCGCCGGTTCGTCGCCGCCTTCCTGCAAACGCACGCGATGATAGGCGTCGCAGGTAGAGCCGTAGCCAATGATCTCCGCGTAGATGTTCGCGCCGCGTTTACTGGCACGCTCGAACTCTTCCAGCACGTACATCCAGGCCCCCTCGCCCAGCACCATACCGGAACGATTGCGCGTGAACGGCCGCGAGGCGTGCTCAGGATCATCATTCCAATCGGTGGTTAGGACGGTCAGCAGATTGAAGCCGGCGAGAATCCCTGGCGCGAGCGGCGCATCAACCCCTCCGGCCAGCATCACTTCCTGACGCCCCAGGGCCACATGCTGCGCGGCATAAGCAATCGCATCGGTTGAGCTGGTGCATCCCGTCGAAATCACATGCGAAAGGCCGCGTAGTCCAAAGGCCATCGAAAGCTCGCTCGACAATGTGCCATGCGTGGCGGCCGGAATAATGTAGACGCTGGCTTTCGCGTGCGAGCCGCCGTTGTACCAGATAGCGTAGTGATCTTCGACGAAAGGTAAGCCGCCGCCGCCGGTCCCCAACTCGACGCCGATCTGCTGCCGCTCTTCCAACGAAAGATTGTCGGTAGCAATGCCGGCATCTGCGAACGCCTCGCGCGCGGCGCCCAGGGCCAACGGCACCGTGCGGGGAACGTGTTTGCGGTCCTTGGCGTTCAGTTGTGATTGCCAGTCAAAATCGCGCACTTCAGCCGCAATCTTGACCGGCGAAGCGGTGACGTCGAACGACTCGATTCGACGGACGCCGCTCTCACCGTGTTGCAGCGCTGACCAGAAAGCCGCGCGCGTATTGCCAATCGGGGTTACGCAGCCCATCCCGGTGATGACAACGCGTCGAGGAGTCTTGAAGCTATTCAGCATCAAACGGATTCCCAACTCGTCTTAAATCAACAGAAGGATAACACCCGCTTTTGGGCGTGACTATTGTCAGCTCCGATCCCAGATCGGGCCAGAGAGTCGTCTATCATTCTGCTTCCAGGTTCTCGACGTCCGCCAAATCCTGAAGGCGCGCCGCCGTTTTCTTATTGCGGATCAGGTGGTGACGAGAAATGACGAAAGCGGGAATACCACCAAAGCCGGCGGAGAACCGGTCTGGCCATGCCTCGTCAAAATCTACGCCATCGATGTGCGTAATGACATCGATCCTCAGGGGGGGAACACCAATTTGGAAAATGGTTCCGGGTTTGGTCAGGTCATCGACAGTCAGATCAGCGAGAGGTGCGCCAAAATCCGTAAGCGCAGAGATGACTCGGCGCGCATTATCCTCGCGGGGCCTGACCCAAATATCTAGATCTTTGGTCGCGCGCACATGGCCATAGGCAGCCAACGCGTGTGCGCCTACCACCAGGTACTCAACCTTGTGCGCGTTGAAGGCGCGTAACAGTTCTTTGAAGTCTGGGTTCACCAGTCAGATGATCTTTCCATGCAAGACAAAGCTCAGTCAGCGTCCAGACGCCTTCGATACGCGCTTCCGGGGAAGCAACCGACCAGTCTTTTTCAGCCGGCTCGGAATGCGCTGCGCGAACGACTCTTACGCTGATTTCTTTAGGATCTCGGCTATCGACCATTGATGGAATTATAACATGCGAGCTCATGGACACTTCGTAGTCCAAAGAAAAGACCGGACCTATTTCAGCATCCGGCCTCTGCGGAAATCGAAAACGCGCGTCCGCGCTTATTCCATCTTGGTTCCGCACTCGTTACAGAACTTAGCTCCCGGCGGCAACTCAGCCTGGCATTTAGAACACTTCGTCGGCACTTGCGACGTTCCGCAATCACTACAGAATTTTGCGCCGGCCTGCAGAGACGTGCCGCACTTAATGCACTTTTGGGTTGACGGCGCTGCCGCCGGTTCAGTGGTTCCACCCGGCCGCATGGCGTTACTCATCGCTCCGGCCATCGCATTGCCTACGGCGAATCCCGCGCCCAGTCCGGCTCCCAAACCCGCGCCGCCTGAAGGATTTTGGGCGGCGTCACGCATTGCCTGCGCGGCTTCGAACTGGGTGTACTTACCCATGTCGCCGAGAACGCCCATCGAAGTCCGTTTGTCCATCGCCGCTTCCACTTCCTGCGGCAGCGAAATATTTTCGACGACGAATTTAGTCAGCTCGAGTCCGAGCGACTTGAATTCATCCTGAAGTTTTTGTTTGGCGAAAACACTCAACTCATCATAATTCGAGGCGAGATCCAGCGCGGCTATTTTCGATTCACCCAGCGCGTCAGAAAATCCGCTCACCAGGGTGCGTCGCAACTGGCCTTCGATATCTTCGGTGACAAAGCGGGCGTTCGTGCCGGCGATCTGTTTGATTAGCTCGCGCGGATCCGCGACCCGCATCGTGTAGATGCCGAAGGCCCGCAAACGCACCATGCCAAAATCGGCGTCGCGCATCATCACTGGATTCGAGGTGCCCCACTTCAAATCCGTGAACTGTTTGGTGTTGACAAAATAGACTTCTGATTTGAATGGCGAGTTAAAGCCGTACTTCCAGGCGCCGAGCTTGGAAAGGATCGGCGTGTTGCCGCCTTCGACGGTAAAGCGACCGGGGCCGAAGACATCCGCGATCTGCCCTTCGTGAACAAAAACTGCCGCTTGCGATTCGCGCACGATCAATTGCGCGCCGTTCTTGATTTCCTGGTCCTTCACCGGAAATCTGTAGAGCATGGTATTGCCCGAATCGTCGAGCCACTCGATAACTTCGATGAACTGCGCGGTCGGGCTGAGCCGGTCAAGAATTCCCATTGGTAGTCTCCTTAAGTGAACTGCCGGATATTATACGGCGAAAGAGTGCGGCGGGTTCAATGAGTCAGAAGCCCGGTCGTCTCCAAATTTCAGTTTCTCTGCGTCCGCCTCGGCGATCTCTGCGGCTCCGCGGTGAAATGATGAAGAAATGCTCACTGCCGAGACGCCGAGCGCGCTGAGGTTGCGCAGAGATTTCAACTTACCCTTAAGCGAATCCCCGACCGTCAGGCAGGATGGCTCAGCCAGACACCCGATCGACCAAGCTGGAGTTGCCCTCGCTGACGCCCGGGCTTCTGACACGAATAGCGAGAACAATCAGCGCCGTCAAACCTCCGACTGAGTCGATCATACTGTCAAAAATCGAAGCCCCGCGCGTCGGCACAAAGCTTTGATGGAACTCGTCGCTGAGGGCGTACAGAATCACAAAGACCAGCGAGATCAGAAACCAGCGCGCACGCAACCGCTCGCTCGAGGAAGTGCGAAAGGCGCGCGCGGCAAACAGCGCCAGGATTGCGTATTCAGTGAAGTGCCCCGCTTTGCGAAGGAAGAAATGCAGCGTCTGCAGCGTCAAGTCGCTGGCGTGGGGAAACATCCAGTGCAGCGGCCTGACGATAAACATTGAAGTGTTCGAGCCAGACAGAATATTGCTCGACCCAATAAAGATCAGCGCGGCCCAGATCACCAACGGTCCGTACCGAAAGACACGCCCCGGTGTGGTGCTCACCATATTGCTTCCACTACCAACCCTCGGCCGCACTCCGGAATCGACCTTTGTCTCATTCACCATGCCCTGCCAGATTAACCTACGGCGAAGTCCGGGAGGAAATAGTCTTCCAAAAGTATTGTTACCCGTGCTTTGATACGAGCGGGGGCAAGCCCACCTTCCCTACCATGAGGTTATCAAGTTGATCCCAAATCTGATCTCAACCAAAGCCACCTCATGGTCAGGAAGGGGGCTTGCCCCCGCTCGTGGCAAGATCCTCTGACAGTCAAGCCTTTGGGAATTCTACGCTGGGAAGTTTCGTTAACGCCGCTCGTCACTCGTATCGCAGCGCGTCGATCGGATCGAGGGCCGCGGCTTTGCGCGCCGGATAGTAACCAAAGAAAATCCCGACCGCGGCTGAGAAGATTACCGAACCGACAATCGCCATGGTCGAGATTAGGGTGGGCCAACCAAGCATCTTCGGAATCGCCAGTGACACGGCGACGCCGAGAATGATCCCGAACAAGCCGCCGGTTAAGCTCAGTACTACCGATTCAATCAGGAACTGACTGCGCACGGCAGACGAACGCGCCCCAATGGCCATGCGAATGCCAATCTCGCGAGTGCGCTCAGTAACTGAGACCAGCATGATGTTCATGATGCCGATGCCGCCGACCAGCAATGAAACGCCGGCGATGCACGCCAGCAGCATCGTCATGGTGCTGTTGGTTTCGTTCGCGGCCTCAGCGATGTCCGACATGTTCCGCACGGTAAAGTCGTTCGACTCGTTGGCCCCCAGTTTGTGTCGCTGCCGTAATAGCTCGGTAATCTGGGCTTGAGCGGTGTAAGTCGCATCAGGCGAGACGGCGGAAACGTAAGCAATCTGCAAACGCGGGCTGCCCAGGATCTTTTTCTGAACCGTCGTGTACGGAGTGAAAGCGACGTCGTCCTGGTCGCGCCCCTGTTGATCCTGTCCTTTGCGCGCCATCACGCCGGTGACGCGGAAGGGAAGATTCTGCACGCGAATCGTCTGGCCTATCGGATCAGTTCCGGCGAACAGATTGTCCGCAATCGTTTGTCCGATGACCAGAACTCGCGCCGCGGTCCGCACGTCCGAATCTGAAAAGAACTCGCCGGCCTGCACCGACCATTTGCGAACGTCGGGGTATTGTTCGCTCACGCCCTGAATCGATGTATTCCAATTCAGGTTGCCGGCGACGAGTTGACCCCGAGCGTTGACCGCCGGCGTCACCATCGACACGCTGGGCACTTCGCGTCTAATGGCTTCCAGATCTTCGACAGTCAGAGTGTTCGTGCCGCTGTCGCCGGTGCCGCTGCGCACGCCGCCGACGTTTTGCGCGCCGGCGCTGACGAATAGAAGATTGGTGCCGATGCTGTCGATCTGCGCAGCCACCGCAGCCTGCGCGCCCTGGCCGATACTGACCATTGCCACTACCGCCGAAACACCAATGATGATGCCGAGCATGGTCAGCGCGGCGCGCATCTTGTTGCGCTGCAAAGCACGAAAGGCCACGCGAATGATATTTAAGAGATCCATGATTTCACCTGAGAAGAATTCATCCACAGATTACACAGATTACACAGAAAGAATTTTGAGCCGGCCGCGATGCACGTATTCCCAATCTGTGTAATCTGCGAAATCTGTGGACCGCTATTCCTCATCTTCGTCCTCTTCAATCGCCGGCAGATTCTTGATCTCTTCGGCGGCATTGCGCTGATCCTCGACCTGATAATCTCTACGAATCTTACCGTCCTTAAAAACGACGACGCGCTGCGCATACTGCGCAATGTCAGATTCGTGTGTCACCAGTACCAAAGTAATTCCCCGCTCACGATTCAAACGCTGGAAGATTTCCATCACTTCCACCGAGGTCCGCGAATCGAGATTTCCCGTGGGCTCGTCAGCGAGAATCAAAGCCGGGTCATTGACGAGCGCCCGCGCGACGGCCACCCGCTGCTGTTGCCCACCTGACAACTGGTTGGGATGATTCTGTTCGCGGCCCGCCAGACCGACGGCTGCCAAACTCTCCATTGCGCGACGGTGACGTTCGGCGCCGGTCACGCCGGCGTAAAGCATCGGCAACTCAACATTCTCCAGAGCTGACGTGCGCGAAAGCAGATTGAATCCCTGAAACACGAAGCCGATCTTGCGCGAGCGAATGTCCGCGCGTTCATCCTTCGACAGTTCGGAAACATCCTGGCCGTCCAAAATGTAAGTGCCTCTGGTTGGTCGATCGAGACAACCAATAATGTTCATCGTTGTCGATTTGCCTGAGCCGGAGGCGCCCATGATCGCCACGAATTCGCCTGCGCGAATCGTCAAAGAAGCTCCGCGCAGCGCGTGCACCTGAACATCACCCATCGTGTAAGTCTTGTGGATGTTCTCAAGCTGGATGACCGGCCGCGTCTGCGGTACCTCAACCAACCCGGCATTGATGTTTGGCGTTGTGATTTCCTGAACTGCTTGCATCGTGTTTTTGACTTACCAAGTCTTTGAATTGGAGAGTGAACCCTCCCTCACGGTCGGGCTACTCTCCCGCCTTCGCTCCGTCTTAGTTTCAAACTTTTGCGTTCCTTCGCGTCTTTGCGTCTTTGCCTCTTTGCGAGAATCGGAATCTCACGCCAAGCCGCAAAGGCGCAAAGAACACACAAAATTATCGACCTCGGCCTCCGCCACCCGTTCGGGGCGCGCCGCCAAAGCCTGGCGCTGAACTCTGGTTGCTGTTGGATTTGGCCGCACTCGAGAGTGTCTGACCGGTTATCACCATTTCGCCTTCGACCAGATTTCCTTCCACCACCTCAGTCGAAGTGCCGTCAGTCAGTCCGACTTTGATTCGTCGGCGCTGCGGTTTTCCGTCCTGGCCCAGCACCCAAACAACCCGCGTTTGGCCGGCGAGTACCGGCGCCGTCGGCGGCGCAAACTGCGCATCGCTGCCGTTGCCGGATCTCTGCGAAGCATCGCCTGAGTTGCTGCTTTGCCGGCGCCCCTGCCAGTTACCATTTCCATTACCGGTTCGTTGGCCGGCGTCCTGCGGCATGAACCTGAGCGCCGCGTTCGCCACCTTCAGCACGTTGTTGCGTTCGTCGATAGTAATCGTCAGGTCAGCCGTCATCCCCGGTTTCAACTTCTGCTCTGGATTGTCCACGTCGATCACGACGTTATAAGTAACGACGTTCTGGACGTTCTGCGGATTCAGACGCATCTGTTCGATCTTGCCGTCAAAGTCTTTGCCCGGAAACGCATCTACACTGAACTTCACCGACTTCGCGTTTTCCACTAAACCAATGTCGGCCTGATCGATGTTCGCGATCACCTGCATCTTCGTCAGGTCGTTCGCAATGGTGAACAGGGTCGGCGCTGACAAGCTCGCCGCGACCGTCTGCCCCACATTGACATCACGTGAAACCACGATGCCGTCGATCGGCGAAGTAATAGTCGTATGCGCCAGGTTAACTTGAGCCAGTTGCAACGCGGCTGCTGCCTGCTGCACTTGCGCCTCAGCTGCCTGCACCTGAGCCTGCGATTGCTGCACCCCGGCCTGCGATTGCTGCACCTGGGCCTGCGACTGCGCGATGCCGGAGTTAGAAGCCATCTGCTCTCCCAGCTGCGCCTGATTTAGTTGCGCGACGCCTTGATCGTATTTCGCCTTTGCGGTTTGGTAAGCAGTCTTTGCGATATCGAGATCGCGTTGCGCGATGATTCCGCTCCGCACGAGCGATTCCTGCTGTTTCAAGAGACTCAGCGCGTCGTCTTGTTGCGCTTTGAGCACCGCCAAATTCGCCTGGGCGCCAACGACTCCAGCCTGATTGGTTTGCGCCGTCGAGCGGGCTGCCTGAGCTTTGGCTTGCGCGTCAGTAACGCCGGCGCGCGAATTTGCCACCGCGGCCCGCGCTTGCTGAAGACTGGCCTGCGACTGTTGCAGGTTGGCGCGCGCCTGTTCGACCTGAGCCTTCGAAACCGCCGGATCGAGTTGTGCGATGACCTGGCCTTTCTTAACCACTGAGTTGTAATCAGCGTAGAGCGCCGAGATCGTTCCCGAAGCCTGGCTGCCCACCTGGACGGTCGTCACGGCCTGCAATGTTCCCGTCGCAGTTACACTGTTGCGCAGATTGCCGCGGTCGACTCTCGCGGTTAGATATTGAGCCGCGGTCGCCTGCCCGCCCCAAAAGTAGAAGCCGGCCGCCGCGAGAACTGCGAGGCCCGCAGCACCAATAATCAAGTGCTTCTTGTTGCTGAATAGCTTTCGCGCAGCGACTTTGATCCAATTAATAGCGGCGGCGGGGTTGAAACCGCCTGCCACCGGTCGTTGTCTAACAATTTCTGTTGCCATGTTTTCTTCCTGTGATCTTTTTCGAATCCGGCCGCCGGAATTGCACAAATTTCGGCCGCAATCCAGCTAGACACCGCACCCGTCGATGCCGTTACACCCGCGTCAGAAGCCTGCGAGTGCCGAGGGCAACGACAAGACTTACCCCACAGATTCACACGGACAACACGGATGAAAACAACTTGATTTCTGGACCTCCTATCTGTGTCAATCTGTGTTCATCAGTGGCTAATGCCTTTCTGGGCGCTGACACCTTGTAACGAAAGCTCCACCAGCGGTGTCTGGCTGGTTGAGAGGCTCTGGGCCTCAGATTTTGTACGAGGAGTAAACGAATGAAAAAACTTGGAAAAGTTAAGTTGCTGGCAATAGCCTCTCTCTCAGCTGTTGTCTTAACTGCTTCCATTGCCGTCGCACAGTCGGTGAAAACCGGAAATCAGGACGGCAATGGCTCTCGTCGTGGTTGGCATGGCCAGGGCATGAAGCGTGGATCCCAACGGGGAGATGGCGTTTTCGGGCGTCTGAATCTGTCGGACGATCAGAAAGCGAAGATGAAAACGATCCGCGAGAGCTTTGCCGAACGCAACAAGCCTTTGCGCGAACAACTTCGCGCCAAGCGACAAGAGTTGCGCCAGGCGAATGAAGGCGGTACGTTCAACGAAGCGTTGGCTACTCAGAAACTGACGGAATCAGCGAACCTCGAGGCCAAATTGATGGGCGAGAGATTCAAGCTCCATCAGGAGATGCTGTCCGTTTTGACTGCTGAGCAGAAAACGCAGATGGATCAGTTGAAAGCGCAGTTCAAAGATGGTCGCGGCAGGCGCCGTGGCATGGGCGGAATGCGCGACAACTAATAACGACCGGGAGTGTCAGAAGCCCGACTGTCAGGGAGGGGCTGCTTTAGCGAACGTCGCCCTCGCTTACGCTCGGGCTTCTGACACAACCTTAAAGAAGCGCTTCTGTCGAACGGTTACGAACAAGCCTCGGATATCGAACTGGCGCGGAAGGCCCGCGCAGAGGATGAAGGTGCGTTCGCGGAAATCGTCAGACGTTATAGCCCGCGCGTCTTCCACGTCGCCCACCGGTTCTTCCGTGACCGCAGTCAGGCCGAAGACGCCGCTCAGGAAATCTTCTTGAAAGCATTCGCCCAGTTGAAAAGTTTCGAAGGCCGCGGGTCGATGGAAGGGTGGCTGACGCGAATCGCGACCAACACTTGCCTGAACATCCTGCGCACTGCCAGGCGACGACCCGAACTGGTGACGTCGGATTTGAGTGACAATGAAACCGCCTGGCTCGAGAGGGTGTCTGACTCATCGAGGGCCCAGCCGCTCAATGCCGAGCAAAAGGTAATCGCCGCGGATCTGGCGGAACGAGTTTTAGAAACATTGGCGCCCGAAGATCGATTGGCATTGACGATGATGGACGGCGAAGGAGCTTCAGTGAATGACGTCGCGCAAGTAACGGGTTGGTCAGAATCGAAGGTTAAGGTGAGGGCGTTTCGGGCGCGAAAGAAAGCGAGAGAAGTCCTGGAGAAATTGTTGAGACGCAAATAACGGGTTGAGCGGCGCGCTACCGCCAGCCGATGCGGGCCGGATGCCCGCGCTCCAAAACGGGGTGAACATGAACGACACACACATCACACACATCCTCGATAACACACCGCTCGCTGAGCTTTCAGAGACCGAGCTGCAAGCCGTTCGCGCTCATACAACTGCCTGCGCCGATTGCGAGCGCGCTTTCAAAGCCGCACAAATCTCGGAGTTACTGATTAAAGAGCGCACCAGTGAAGCTGCGCAGAACGCACTCAACGCTAATCCCTTCTTTCAAACGCGAGTGCTGGCCGCCTGGCGCGCACAGCAGGACACGAACGCAGGGTGGAGTTTGAGCCGTTTATGGAACGCGACTCGGGGGCTGGTGGCGTCAATGGCGGTCACCACCGCGACGCTGGCAGTATTGACGTTTGTGGCTCCGGCAACGGACTCGACGACTCAAGCAACCGCCTTGATTCCTGCTTCGGCGGAAGCCGTGGTGCTGGATCAAGGTCAGGACGAGATGACCAACGAACAGGCGCTCAGCGCGATTTATGACGACGAGGGCAAGTAATTATGGACATGGACAAACCAGCGAAAATTAACTGGCAAGTGCGAATCGCAGCGGTGCTCATCTTTGTCCTCGGTTTTGTCGCGGGCGCGTTGGCGCTGAATGCTTATCGCGCCTGGGCGCGTAACCGCACGCCGGCGGACCGTCTGGAACAACTGGTCACGCGCCTGCAACTAAACGGCGATCAGAAGACCAAGGTCCAGCAGATATTCTCCGACACGCGCCAACAACTTCAGGCCCTGCGTAAAGAATCCGAGCCGCGCGTGAACGAGATTCGTCAGCAGACCGATCAGCGCCTTCAGCAGGTACTCACACCGGAGCAATGGCAGAAATTTCAGCAGATGCGCAGTGATACGCGCCCGCGGCGAGGGCGTGGGAGTGCCGCGCCATAACGAATGACGTCGTTAAAAAGAGATCTTGTAAATCCAGTCGTGGGGTCCAACCGTAAGAAAGATTACGCCACCATTTTCGATGAATTTGAAAAGTACTCTATAGCTTCTATCGATTCTAAAACTCCAAACCTGTTTGCCTTTGGGTTCGAGCTTCTCTGTATGCAGCGAAGGGTAAAATGGATTTTGACGGAACAGCTTCTACTGCTTCTCCGCCTTCTTTTTTATTGAGGAAGGTAACTGGCCGTATCGCTTAACAAATTCATCAGTAAGGAATATGTCCACGCGACTAGTCCCGAACATCCCTTAACGATTTAATTTTCGTTAGTCGGCCCGATCTAATGTCGCGCTCAGCGCGGCTAAGGCTATCCAGAAAGTCCTTACTAAACAGACCGAAATCTGCTGCTAATCTTTCAAAACTCTCCGCATCCATCTCAACCACCACGCGGTTCTTTTTCTTCCTGATTGTTACCTCGAGCGTAGCCATGAGTTCATGCTAATACTATCAGGTTGTATTTACAGCGCTGCCGCGCCGGAAACGATCTCGATGATCTCGTTGGTAATGGCGGCCTGGCGGACGCGGTTCATGTTCAGCGTCAAGCTGGAAATCAAGTCTCCCGCGTTCTTGGAAGCGGCGTCCATCGCGGTCATTCGCGCGCCTTGTTCGGAAGCAATCGATTCAATCAATGCCCGAAAGATCTGGGTCTCGACCAGCCGGGGCAGCAGCCGAGTAAAGATTTCCGCCGGCGGCTGTTCGTAGATGTAATCCTTGACTTCCGCGGCGCTGGTCTTGTCTGATTCATCCGCTTCCGTGGCGCGCGAAATCGGCAGCAGTTGTTCCACGACAATTCGCTGCGTCAGCACCGTCTTGAATTCAGCGAAGATCAGGAAGACCTTATCGATGGTTTCGTCTTCGGTGAAGCGTTTGATGAGATCGTCGGCAACCTCCAGCGCTTCGGAAAAATCGACGCGGCCTTTGCCGGTGAGTCCGACATATTCGCCCGCGACGGTGGCGCGACGCCGGAAGAAATCGCGACCTTTGCGGCCCACGGTGAGAAACTCGATGGTCTTGCCGCTATTCTCTTTTACAAAAGTCTGCGCGGCTTTAATCAGGTTTGCATTGAAGGCGCCGCACAATCCCTTGTCGGCCGTCACCAGCACTACCAGGTATTTTTCATCGCCGCGCGGATCGAGCAACGGATGATGAAAGTCTTCGGGCGTTTGCGAGGCCAGATCGGCGAGCACGTCGGCCATCTTGTGGGCGAACGGACGAGCATTGACGACCCGATCCTGGGCGCGCTTAAGCTTCGCCGCCGACACCATCTTCATGGCCTTGGTGATCTGCTGCGTGTTCTTGACCGACTTAATGCGCCGGCGAATGTCTAAAAGATTTGCCATTGCCTCGTGGCACAGACTTCAGTCTGTGCGTTGTTTCGGACGGCTCAATCACAGACTAAAGTCTGTGCCACCTATGCCGCGACGGCCTGTGTACGTTCTGCCCAGGTCTCTTTGAAATCCTTCAATGACTGTTCGAGGTCCTTCTGGATATCGTCAGTGACCGCTTTCTTCTCGCGCAGGTTCTGCAACACGCCGGGATGGGAATTCTCGATAAAACTCAGCAGGTCGCTTTCGAACCTGCGAATGTCTTCAATCGGCACGTCGTCCGTAAAACCATTGGTTGCCGACCAGATAATCAGCACCTGCTTCTCGACATCCATCGGCTGATACTGCGGCTGCTTCAGAATTTCGGTCAGCCGTTGTCCGCGCGCAAGCTGTGCCTGTGTGGTCTTATCCAGGTCCGATCCAAACTGAGCAAAAGCCGCGAGTTCGCGATATTGCGCGAGGTCGAGGCGCAAAGTGCCGGCCACCTGCTTCATGGCCTTAATCTGGGCCGCGCCACCTACGCGCGAGACTGAGTTACCGACGTTGATGGCCGGTCGGATACCGGAATTGAAGAGATCACCTTCCAAAAAGATTTGCCCGTCAGTAATTGAAATCACGTTCGTCGGAATGTAAGCCGAGATGTCACCGGCCTGCGTCTCGATTACCGGCAAGCTGGTGAGCGAACCGCCGCCTTTTGCGTCCGAAAGTTTTGCCGCGCGCTCAAGCAGGCGCGAGTGCAGATAGAAGACGTCGCCCGGATACGCTTCGCGGCCGGGTGGACGACGAAGCAGCAAAGAAATCTCGCGATAGGCCGCGGCTTGCTTGGAAAGGTCGTCGTAGATAGTCAGTGCGTGCTGGCCGCGGTCGCGAAAGTACTCGCCCATCGCCGCGCCGGAATAGGGCGCGAGATACTGCATCGCCGCCGGATCGGACGCCGTGGCTGCCACCACGATCGTGTAATCCATGGCGCCAAAATCCTGAAGCGTCTTTACGATCTGCGCGATCGTCGAAGCCTTCTGACCGATCGCGACATAGATGCAAATGACGTCTTTACCACGCTGGTTGATGATCGCATCGACGGCCACCGCGGTTTTTCCGGTTTGGCGGTCGCCAATGATCAGTTCGCGCTGGCCACGGCCGATCGGAACCATTGAATCGATGGCTTTAAGACCAGTTTGCAGCGGCTCTTTCACCGGCTGGCGATCGACCACGCCGGGAGCGATGCGCTCGACCGCATTAAATTCGTCGGTGAGGATCGGCCCACGTTCATCGATCGGATTTCCCAGCGCGTCCACCACGCGGCCAACCAACGCCTGACCTACGGGCACCTGCATAATGCGGCCCGTCCGCTTTACCAGATCGCCTTCTTTGATCTTCTGAAAATCGCCGAACAGCACGACGCCGACTTTGTCTTCTTCGAGGTTCAGGGCGAGGCCGCGAACGTCGTGCGGGAACTCGAGCAGTTCGACGGCCATCACCTTTTCCAGACCGTGAACTTCGGCGATGCCGTCGCCGACCTTGATCACCGTGCCCACCTCGTCAACGGTGACGCCTGCTTCAAAGTTCTCGATCTGCTGGCGAATAATTTCGTTAATTTCGTTTGCTTTTATAGGTTCCATAGTTTTATGGGTTAGCCACGGAGTCACAGAGACCCAGAGAATTTAAAGAGAGCGTGTTAGCGCTCTTGGGTTTCTCCGTGTCTCTGTGCCTCTGTGGCAACATTTATGCTCCTGCCATCTTTTCCTTAATCTGCTGCAACTGGTTTTTCACTGAGCCGTCATAAACAGTCGAGCCGATCCGCGTTACCAATCCGCCGATGAGTTCCGGATCAGTCGCAAAGTCGATGCGCACTTTCTTTCCCGTTATTGTCGCCAGCTTGTCGTGCAGTTTCTGCCGCGCATCCTCGGGGACAGCCCGCGCCGTAGTAACCGTCGCCGCCATCATTCCCGCGCGGTCGTCAAGCACCTGCGCAAACTTGCGATTGATTTCGCCAAGCTCAGTCAGCCGTTGATTCTGCAACAACACTTTAAGAAAGTTGGTGGTCGTGCTGCGCGGCTTCGCCATCTCAATCAGCCGGTTCAGCACCGCGCGCTTTTTGTCTAATGCGACAGTTGGGTTGGCAAACACTTCCCGCAGGTTGGCGTTTGCTTGCATCATCGCCTCCCACTCAACCAGCTCAGTCTGGACCTCGCGCGCTTCGCCACGTTCCAGCACAACATCCACGAGCGCCGCCGCGTAACGGCGCGCCACCGTCTGCACACTCATCGCGCCGCCCCCATTTCTTCAATGTTACGGCCCACCAGGCGCACATCGTCTTCGGGTCTGATGTCGCGCCGGATTAACTCTTCGGCCAGGTGGACAGATTGTTCAGCCGTGAACCGCCGCAATTCGGCTTTGGCGGACTTGGCCGCGTTCTCGATTTCGCGTTGCGCCTGCACAGTCAACTTGGCAATCTCCGTTTCAGTGGTTTGCGCGATGCGTTCGCGTTCGGCCGCAGCCTCGCGATCTGACTTTTCTTTGATGGTCGCGATTTCGGTATTAAGACCTGAAAGTCGCTCTTCGATCTCTTTCAACTTGGCGAGGGCAGCATCACGTTCATTCCGCGCTTTTTCAAGCTCCGCCTTAATGCCTTCGCGCCGCGTGCGGAAAGCTTCGCCCAAACGCGCTTTACGCACGAGCACATAAACCAAAGCGCCCACGAAAATAAAAAGATTAACGAACTTCCAGAATTCAAAGCCCGGATAGTCCCACCAGGGAGTCGCCTCTGAGGAAAAAAGAATTGCGAAACTTGTAATCGCGAACATCATCAGTTCATTTGCCCGTCATTCAGGGGACGGTTAAGTACCCGGGCGCCAATCTCGCGCGCGAGGCGCCGCGATTCAGTATCCAGCGTGACGCGCGCTTCCGCGGCTTGTCCGTTGATCCCTTCTTTCTCGTGGGCGATTGACTCGGCCAGCTGGGCGCGCATTTCAATCAACTTTTGCTGCCGCTCTTTCATCGCTTCGGCGCGCTCGGCTTCAGTTAACGCATAAGCCTCACTGCGCGCCCGGCGCAACGATCGCTCGTAGTCAGTCATCTTGTCGGTGACGCTTTCGAGGATCTCCTGCGCTTCGGTCAGACGCCCACGCGTGCGCCTTTCGCGCGCGGCCAGAATTCGATTAATCGGCTTGTAAAGGGTTGCGTTGAGCAGCCACACCATCACCAGGATGATGACGACGTGCAGGATCAACGTGCCGTCAGGCACAAGTTGAATTGAGTTTTCGGCGAAGCCGAGAGCTATTGGCATTAAGATTCGTCTAAGCTGGGGATATAAGTTTTCAGATCGTTGAAACCCTGGATCCGAAATTCGGTTTCACTGCGCTGCCACGATGATCTTTCGGAGCTACAGTAACCCAAGCTGAGTGCGTCGAAAGCCTTGAAGGCTAACACGCCGTTTTTCCGTGCGTCAAGCGCGCTTCGCGGCCTGCTTGACATCGAATTGCCGCGCCATTAGGCTAGGTGTTTTCGTTGGAGTGGAGAATTCATAACTATGCCGAAGCGAACCTTTCAACCTAACAATCGCCGCCGCGCCAAGACGCACGGATTCCGCGCGCGCATGGCGACCAAGAACGGCCGGCTGGTGCTGAAACGGCGCCGGGCTAAAGGCCGCAAGCGACTCACCCCGTCGCATTACTAATTCATTGAATTCGAGCCCGGCCTTAGATTTGAAAGCGACGCCGGCCAGAGCGAGTGAGGCGTTGCCGAAGCGTTGCCGCTTGCGCGCGCGGGCCGAATTCCAAACAGTTTACGCCGCAGGGCGACGTTATGACGGCCGTTTGATGGCCGCTTTTTTACGCGCAGAATGAATTACCCGAACATCGTCTGGGCCTGACGGCTTCGACGAAAGCGGTCGGGAAGTCGGTTGATCGCAACCGCGCGCGCCGTCTGTTACGAGAGGTATTTCGCCGCAGCGGAAGTGAGCTGAATGCCTTGCAGCGCAGATATGACTGGGTCATCAACGCGAAGCGCGCGCTGTTGAATTCAACTGAAGAACTTCGCTTTCGTGAGTTTCGTAGGATTGTTGAGCAGGTGGCGCGGGACGAAGGGTGAGTGGCACAGACTTTAGTCTGTGGGCTCATCCGGGTGAATCACAGACTGAAGTCTGTGCCACGTTATGCGCTTTATTCTGATTTCGCTTTTGAAGTTTTACCAAGCGGTAATCTCGCCGTGGCTGCCACCCTCTTGCCGTTTCGAACCGACTTGCTCGGAATATGCGCGCGAAGCAATTGAGACGTACGGGGCGATTAAGGGGACCGGGATGGCCATCTGGCGATTGCTCCGATGTCAGCCGTTTTGCGCGGGTGGTTATGATCCGGTGAAGTAATGTTCGGAGTTCCGCCCTTAGGCGGGAATATGAGATGGACCGCCTGAAGGCGGAACTCCAAAACTATTAATGAAGCAACAGCAACGATTCATCATAGCTCTCGTCGCTTCGGCGGCAGTCCTTATTCTCTGGAATGTTTTTTTTCCTGCGCCTAAGCCCCAGCCACAACCAAACGCTAATGCGAACGCGAGTGCCAACGCCAATGTCGCGCCCTCGGCCTCTCCGACAGCTTCGGTAACGGCGGCGGCGCAAGCTACCGCCACCCCGACGCCGGCTCAAGCGGCCGCGTCTCCCGCGCCGACGCCAGACGCGATGCCGCAGCGCAAGCTCCGCATCGTAACTCCGCTGTATGAAGCGACCTTCGACACCCACGGCGCCGTTGCGACCAGTTGGATTCTGAAGAAGGTTAAGAAAAGCGATGGAACCCTACATGAGGTTTATGCCAGTTCCTCGACAAAGACTAGCCCCAAGCCGCTCGAATTGATCGCCACACCACCCGCGGGAGTTGCACCGGATCAACTTTTTCATCCGCTGCAAATTGTGACTGGCGATGCCGCCGTTGACAGCGCTTTAGCCAGTCGCAATTACAGAACGTTTGGCCCGAACGCTGAGTCGGGTGATGAAACCATCAACGTTCCCAGTGGTTCGAAGCAGATCGATTTTGTCATCCACGATGAGGCGACGGGGCTTGACGCGACCAAGCGCATGACATTCTTCGCCGATCGCTATATCGCGGAAATTGAACTGAAACTCACCAGGAATAATCAGCCAGTGCCGCAGGCGAGCCTGGCTATCGGTCCAAACATCGGCGATCAGAGCATCGAGCACTACAGTTTTTATTCATATGCGCCCGAAGGCATCGGGATGGTCAACGGCGAAGTCCGGCGCATCAACGGGTTGGAAGTTCACGCCGACAAACGCAACAGCGGGGTATTCAGCTCGCTTTTCGAATGGCTCGGACTAAAAACGCCGGTGGCCAAGCCCGCCGATCGCGATCCCATCGATGGGCAGGTTCAATGGGCGGGCGTTGACGATACTTACTTTGGCATGGTCGCGGTCCCGTCAAAGCCAATCAGCGGGCTGGAATACCGAGCAGTTGGTTACGAGCACAAAACCAACGGTAAGCCGGAACAAAGATATCTTGATTACCGGATTGGTGCCGGTTGCGACAGACGGAACGAAAACTGACCTATACGTCGGTCCCAAGGATCATCGGTTGCTTGATGAAGCCAGCAGACAGATTGCGACTGCCGGCGGGCCAGCGGTCGATCTCGGCAACGTCATCAACTATGGGTTTTTCGGCAGCATGCGCCGCTTTCTCGCGGTGCCGATTCTCTGGGCGATCGATAAGCTGCAAAGGCTCACCGGCAGTTACGGGATCGCGATCATTCTGTTCACCATCTTTATCTATTCGCTCTTTTTCCCGCTCAAGTGGCAGTCATCGCGCAAGATGAAAAAGGCGCAAAAGTACGCGCCGCGCATGAAAGAGCTGCAAGAGAAACTGAAGGGCATGAAGCAGAGCGATCCGCGCATGAAAGAGTTGCAGATGGAGCAACTGCGTCTGATGAAAGAGGCAAACCCGCTGGGCGGCTGTCTGCCTTTGCTGATTCAGATGCCGTTTCTGTTTGCGCTCTACACGGCGATCACGATCTCGATCGACTTTCGGCAGGCATCGTTCCTGTGGATTCCCGATCTTTCGGGTCCTGAACCTTACATCCTCTATTTCGTTCGCATCCTGCCGATTCTCTTCACCGGCTCGATGATCGTTCTGCAGTTGCTGACGCCGGCGCCTTCAGCCGATCCGTTGCAGCGCAAGATGATGGCCATCGGCATGCCGCTCTTCATGCTCTACATTTTGTGGAGCGCGCCTTCGGGACTGCTGCTGTACTGGCTGGTGGGTAACATCGTCGGCTTCCTGCAACAGATGATCATTAATAAGTTGACGAAGGAAGAAGGGCCGCCGCCGGACGAGAAAAGCGCGAAGAAGAAACCGCCGAAAAAGCTCAAACCTGCCGAAGCTTGATCGGACCAAGCAAGCCGCCTCACACCTTAAGCCGCAGCGAAGGACCTTGATTACCTGAAGGTCAGGAAGGGTGCTTGCGCCCGCTCTTCTCTCTTTCATTCTAATCAGACTGTCGGTTCAAACTGAGCGAGGGCAAGCCACCCTTCCCCACCTTGAGGTTAACAGCGTTGACTTTCTTCAGCCGCGTAGGGACGGAATATTTATAGTACAGGCCGAAAAAATTCCTTCGAAGCTCCGTAGGAGCGGCATATTCTGTCGCCCGTAAACGGGCTTAAGAAATTGTTCATTAAAACCGTGTTTCTATAAATATTTCGTCCCTACGGGACTATGACGCCCAGCGAAAACAGCCTCAACATTCAGACTCTCGATTGCGGCTGTGCAGACGAGCTTTTGCGCCCGCTCTTTTTTTAGATTAAGCGGGGGCAAGCCACCCTTCCCCACCTTGAGGTTAACGACGTTGACTTCTTCAGTCCCTGCCCAGCTGGGGACCCCGGGGTCGGGCTTCCGACACGGCGTAACGCAATTGCACCACGCTGTCGGAAAATTTCTTCGTCGATAATAATTTCAGCGGCACAGTGCGACGTTTCGGCGCCATTAGCGGAATGCCTTCCCCGATAAACGTCGGAATCACGCTAATAATAAATTCATCGATCTCACCTTCATCGAGAAATGACGCGATGATCCCTCCGCCGCCCATCATGAAAATGTTCTGGCCCTTTTCCGAGCGCAGCCGTTGCGCAAATTGCTTGATCGGCTCTCTGACGAATTCGAATCCCTCGAGGACTTTCTTCGGTGGCTTGCGAGAAAAGACGTAGTTCTTTATGTCGCCGTGCATGCCGGGGGCGACTTTACCTTCCTTCGCAAACTGCACGGCCATGTCATAAGTTTTTCGTCCAAAAAGAATCGTATCAATGGATTTCCAGAACTTGCCCATGCCGTAGTCGCCCGCCGTGCGCGGACGATCCAGCCAATCAACAGCGCCATCCTTGCGCGCAATGAAGCCGTCGGCGCTGGTCGCGATCATGACGATGATTTTTCGCATGTGTTTTTGGATCACCTCTAACATTGGGAGAGGCTTAGCAGGGTGAGGGGATCAGTTCAGTGCCATCTAGAACCCTCACCCCAGCCTTCTCCCAAAAGGGAGAGGGAGCATCACCTTATCGTAACCGTCAACTTGTAACGTGACGTTCCTTTTCCTTGCGACGGTCGGGCCACGCTAATGAAGTAATCACCAGTCTCGGGCAACGGCCGCGAATAGTTCCAATTACAGTCGAACTCTAATCCAACATCCGCTCCCTCGGGACCCTTTAGATCAAAGCAGGACGATTTCGCCGGGACATTAGTGAGCTGAATGATCAGTCGCTGGCCTTTCTTTGCCGACAATACGTACTCGGCTTCTTCATCGTTGTGCACGACACCGCTAATCGTCGTGCTGGTCGCGCCGCGCTTGAACTCGATGCGATTGGGTTCGGCCTTGCCGCCGTGTTGAGCTATTGCCTTAGTGCCGGCAAAGAGAAGAAGCAAAAACGGGCCGCAGATGAACACAGATTTGCACAGATAAGAAAAAAGGGTTTGAGTTAATATGGTGCGACGCATGTCAGCATTTCTCCTGAGCAATGGTCCGGTTTTTGGAGCACGCGATCAGCAAAAGCCACAGATGAACACGGATGGACACGGACAAGAGCGAAAGCCGTCCTCCGCATTTAACCTTAGTTGATCTGTGTAAACCTGTGTCCATCTGTGGCTGAAATCACTTCCTCAGCCGTCCCGCGCGGGAATTCTTAATTCGTGAGATATCGCTCGCGCAAGACATTCATGTGATGGCGCACGTGACCAGCCATGATGAACGCGATGGCGCGAACGGAAACCTGATTGTCGCTGGCGGTGCCAACGCGATTCCAGGACTCTTCGTCAAGCGTGCGCAACATGGCAATATTCCCGAGTCTAATCAAGCGCAACTCGCTCAAAAGATCTTCGAGCTCAATTCGATCGTAGGGCGCCGTCAGCATGTAATCATCCTGATCAAAGCCCGGCAGGCTCTGCTGCTCACCGCGCGCGATGCAAAAAGCGCGAAAACCAAACACGCGCTCGCCGTCTATTAAGTGGCCGATCATTTCGCGAATGCTCCACTTGCCTTCGGCGTAGCGAAACGTCTCCTGTGCCGGCTCGACGCGATTGAGCAGCACATCCAACTCATCCATCTGCGATCGCAGCACGGGCAGGACTTCATTTTCGCTGACTTGACTTACATAGCCTTCGTAATCGGGAGCGTACTCTGATGGTTCTGGGCGATTCATGTTGTCCCTCCGTGTCCTCTGTGGTTAATAGCTTTCGGAACGCGAATCATATTGCGAGTTTCTAGACCATGCAACGTAAGCGTCTGTTCCCGCGGTTTTCGCTGGACTCGCCGTGAAGGTGGGCCCTGCGGAAGCTTTCCATCTCTGCCCCGATTTGCCGTGGCGAAACAAGCCTGCGCGCGCTTCGGGGCCGCGAGATCAGCCGATAATTCAAGGCATGTTGCTTGCCCTGATCCGGTAGGGACAGTTGTTTACGAAGCACCTGATTATGATTCGACTAGCTCTTGCCGCTCCAATTCTGATTCTCATTTGCGCTGCCGCTGCCGACGCTCAGTCGGTGGCCCGGCTCACGCCAGCCGCCATTGACCAGGCAACTACAAACGACAGCTGCAGAGCGGTTGAGCAGCTCAGACTGCTCGAGCAGAAAGTATTTGTGTACCGATCTCTGGGAGATTTCGCAGACAGTGGCAAGCTGGCGCGCGTGCCCCTAAAGCAGTTCGAACAAGAGTTGCAAAACGTAACTGGCGAGGTTGAAGTGCTGCTCGCACGCATGCCGGCAAGCCAATTAAGAACTGGGATTGCCAACTCTCTGGCTTCTTACCGGGACGGTCTGTTTTGGTGGCGGCAGATCGATGAATCGCGCGTGGTGCATGTGTCGGCTTTGAAATTTGAACCGAACTCAACGCCATCCAGCCTCGCGTTCAATTCAAGTATTCCCTATACCGTCGCCATTCACTGGCGGCAGGCCGCCCGTTACCTGGCGCGGGCGGAAGAACTAATCGACAAGCATAAGTAGATTCAAGGTGCTTTGCTGATCGAGTATTCAAAGTCGTAGAAGTGCTTGCCGTTTTCGATCTTAATCGTCAGCTTCCCGCTTATCCCAACCAATTGATCGGTACCTGAATCAGGCACCACGGTGATCGAGAGGTCGCCCTGGCCGCGCGTCATGGTCGCGGAGTGCTGAAAGATCAGACTTCCCTGGCGGCCTTTTACGGTGCCGGTGAACTTTTCGATCGCGACATAGCCGGCGGAGCCGGTTTGGACATTACCACCCGTCAGCATCTGGCCCAGGCTCGATCCTTCGAGATCGCCGTGCCATTGCTTATCCATCGTCATGCGTCCGAGCGACTTGTCCGGAGACTTGTCATCCTGGGGCGCGAGTTTCACTTCGAAGGTTCCGGTAGCGTGCTCAGTCATAATTGACTTGCCTTGATTTGCCTCTGTCCTGGTTACGCGCATCTGGCGCACGACCATTCGGTCGGGGAGCATAACGAGCGTGCCCCACATCATGTTGCCTTTGATGGTGTATTCCCAAATCCCGTGATATCTCGGATTTTGCAACTCACCGGTCAGCGTCTGCCTGCCGGAATCATATTTCAAAAAGATGTCGCCCATCCATTCGGGTTTACCGTTGACGATCTTGTCGGCGGCGATCTTCACTTTTGTCGCATCGGCGGGATCAACTGAGATGTGATAGACGACTTGCTCATCGCGGCAACTCGGACTATTGCCGCCGACACATATCGACTCACCAGTCCAGTCGCCGACGATTGCAGATGTCTGGCCTGCCGCCACCATCGGCACCGCGATCAAGAGCCAGAGCGTTAGACATACATTTCGAAATTTCATGCTGACCTCCCGAACGGTCGCTGGCCCACCGTAACGTTGGGCTCATTCGCGGGCTGGGATGATAGACTAACGCGGCTTTCGGCGGTAGTGATAACAATCTGCGGTAGTCTCCTAATTCGGCTTTGCGGAACTTCGCGGCTTTGCGCCTTTTGCGTGAAATACCTGCTCTTTGCTCACGCTAAGACGCAAAGTCGCAAAGAAAACCGCAAAGTAGGACACTACTCATTGGCGAAAGGAGAAATCGATGCGTCTGACTGAAATGGTTTCGTGCTCTGGTTGAGCGGCGAAGCTGGCGCCTTCGGTCCTCGCTCAGGTGCTGAGCGGGCTTGAGAAACAACCTGACGATCCGAATCTGCTGGTCGGTTTCGACAAAGCGGACGACGCCGGAGTGTATCGACTGCGCGACGATCTCGCTTTGGTGCAGACGCTCGACTTCTTCACGCCCATTGTTGATGACCCGTTCGACTATGGCCGCATCGCGGCGCTCAATTCCATCAACGATGTTTGGGCCATGGGTGGAACGCCGGTGACCGCGATGGCCATTACCTGCTTTCCGAAAAAGGGGGTCGACTTTTCGATTCTCAAAGAGATCATGCGCGGCGGTTTGTCGGTGCTGACGGAAAACACAGTCGCGCTGGTGGGCGGTCACAGCGTCGATAACGAGCAAATAATGTTTGGTTATTCCGTCACCGGGATAATCGATCCTAATCATGTCGCGACCAATGCAGGCGCGCGGCCCGGCGATGTGATCATTCTGACCAAACCAATTGGCACGGGCGTAATCTCAACCGGCATCAAACGCGCAAAAGCGCCTGCCGACGTCGTCATTGAATCAGTCGCGACGATGATGACGCCCGGCAAATACGCCGCCGAAGCGATCCGGACGTTCGATGTGAAAGGCGCCACCGATGTGACTGGATTCGCTTTAATGGGACACGCGTGGGAGATGGCCTGCGCCAGCAACGTCACGATCGAAATCGATTCCGCGCGCGTGCCTTTGATTAAAGGCGCTCTGGAATTGGCGACAGCCGGTCTCGTGACGGGCGCGGACAAGACCAATCGCGAGTACGTCGGTGAGGACGTTTCGATTGCAGCTAATATAGATTCGAATTTGGTGAAGCTGTTTTATGATCCGCAGACAGCGGGTGGGTTGTTGCTGGCCATCGCCGAAGAGAAGGCACAAGAACTGTTGACGGACCTGCGGCGGAATTATCCGCGGGCTGAGATTATTGGAAGAGTGAGCGAGCGGGGTTCACTCTCAATTATCGTGAGCTGAACTTCGGAAAGTGAGCTGAGGAATGAACCAAGGGGCCAAAGATTTCTTTGTGTTTGTGGTGATGCCTTTCCAAGAGAAGTTTACCGACATTTATGAAGTTGGCATAAAACCCGCCTGCATAGACGCGGGAGCAACTTGCGAGCGGGTAGACGAGCAAATATTCGTGGAGAACATACTTTCGCGAATCTATGGTCAGATCAAAGACGCAGATGTGATCGTCGCCGAGGTCACCGGTCGCACCCCGAATGTGCTTTATGAAACGGGCTATGCTCACGGGCTGGGCAAGCGAGTAATCTTTCTTACTCAAAATGTCAAAGACATCCCTTTCGACCTAATGCACTTTCCTCATATCGTCTACGGAAAAAGCATCGCCACGCTGAAAAGGAAACTAGAAGAAAAAGTTCGTTGGTGTATACAGAATCCTCCGGCACATCCATTAGTCGTGGGTGCCGCCGAGAGCGAGTTATCGCGAATGGCAAAGCACACTGCTAACTACTTGCGTGGAAAGAAATGGACAATGGTTAGTTTCTGGAGGATTAGAGAGAACATCAATGCCAACTATTCCGATGAACTCCTGCTGGAGTTGATCGATAAGTCTCCAGATACTTTTCGTCGAGTAAAGATGAAGGGCGGGAAACCCGGTATCGGACTTGTGAAAGCTCCCTCCCAGGATTCGTAGGCGCGGTTACCAAGATAGAGTGTTGAAGCGTTCATTCGTCTGTCGCCCGCTTCGCGGGCTCACAAATACTTTTCTTAACTTGACCCCCGGCTGACGCCAGGGGCTACACTCTGCCACCTGCTTCGCAGGTTCATTGAATATCTGCTTTTGGGTGAGCGAACTCTGGCGAGTATCATCAAGACGCTCTTCTTTGAAACTAATGGTTTCGAGAACTCAACATCGATTCGCAATTTGCGTCCAGAACGAAGGCTATCTTGCCTCTCTGGAATTGTGGAAGATCTATCGAATGCTCCCTGATCGAAGAGCCGCAAAGGATCAGCTGGTAAGAATCATCGACGAATCCGGTGAGGATTATCTTTACGACCAAAGCTGGTTTGTTCCGATCAAATTACCGCCAGCAGCCAAGGAAGCGATGCTGGCCGCTACTAGCTGAGGATGGAATATGGCTTCGACAAAGATCCTACCCGTCCTCACAAAACCATCATCCATCTCGGATCTCTACCAATCCGTCCGTGCGCGCACGCTCGAAATCGTCGCGCCGCTGGAAATCGAAGATTACGTTATCCAAACCGCCGAGTTCATGTCTCCGCCGCGCTGGCATATCGGCCATACCTCCTGGTTCTTTGAAACGGTGCTTCAGAAATACCAGCCGGGATACAAAACCTACTCGGACGATTTTCTCTTCTTCTTCAATTCCTACTACGAGGGTTTTGGGCCGCGTATCGAGCGGCCGAAACGCGGCACGCGCTCGCGTCCCACCGTGGCCGAGACCCGGAAGTATCGCGCGCACATCGATGAAGAGATGAACAGGTTCATTGAACAAGTTTCTGATCGCGACGATGCCGGCTCGATCCTGTCGATCATCCGGCTGGGGCTCGAGCACGAGATGCAGCATCAGGAGTTGCTCGTTTACGACATCAAGCACCTGCTCTGCGATCAGTTCGACGCGCCGATGAAGTCGGCGCCGCGATCAGTCGAGGCTGTTCGCGGGATGGTGGAGATCGAAGGCGGATTGTTTGAGCTGGGATACGCAGATCGCGGCAGTAGCCCGACCGTTAGGGAGGGCGCAGTAGAAGGCGGCGTCAAGCCGCCGCACTCCAAAAACTGCGACTTCGCCTGGGACAACGAAAAGCCCGCGCACAAAGTTTTCCTTCAGAACTTTGCGATCGACCGCGCGCCGGTGAGCAATGCTGAGTACCTCGAGTTCATGAACGACGGTGGCTATCAGGATTTCCGCTGGTGGCATTCAGCCGGATGGGAAAAAGTGAACCTCGAACACTGGCAAGCGCCGTTGTATTGGGAACAGCACGATGGCGAGTGGATGATTCGCGACTTTGGCGGATTGCACCCTGTCGCGCAGAAACTGAACGACCCGGTTTCGCACGTCAGCTTTCTCGAGGCTTCGGCGTATGCCAAGTGGGCGGGCAAGCGTCTGCCGACGGAAGCGGAATGGGAGAAGGCCGCTACCTTTTCATCCGCTGCAAACGAGAAACAGGATTTTCCGTGGGGCAACTCAACGCCGGACGAAACCAAAGGAAACCTGTTTGAAAACGGTCTGTGGAGCGTCGCGCCGATCGGCGCCTTTCCGGATGGACAAACCTCGCATGGTTGTCAGCAGATGATCGGAGATGTCTGGGAGTGGACGACTTCGGACTATGTTCCTTATCCCGGGTTCAAGTCGGATTTTGACGAGTACAATGACAAATGGTTTGTCAGCCAGAAGGTCTTGCGCGGCGGATCGTTCGCGACGCCCCAAATTCACATCCGCTCGACCTACCGGAATTTCTTCTATCCGCACGAGCGCTGGATGATTTCGGGCTTTAGGTGCGCGAAGTAGAGTTTGGAGTTCCGCCTTCAGGCGGCAGGACGTAATAGCAAAATTCCGCCTGAAGGCGGAACTCCAAACCGGCATTACAAACTCACCAGCAACTCTTCAGCATCTTCGTCCCAACGCCACGCCGACTCGGTTCCCTGCAGATGAATGCCGCCGAGCCAGAGATCGATTCCGTTTAACCGGACGAAATCTTCTTCGCCCTTGCGCGCGGACTGCCCGTGCTCAGTTACTTCAAATGAAGAAAGAAATACGCGCGTCACGTCCGGACCGGACGCGCCACCGTTTCGTTGCGTCACAAATGGAGTTGGTTCATTCGCCAGTCGTTGCAGGGCGAGGTACAACTGCGCGTCACCAAAACCGTAAGCCGGTTCGCGCCGCGTAAACGCCGGGAAAAACGATCTAAAACCACCCAGACCGGAAACGATTAGCTCCAACCCGACATTCTCGACGCGTCCCAGTCCATTTCTGGTCGAAGGAAAGCGCTGTATATGTTTCGTCAGCGCGGTGTGGAGAAATGGCAGCGCGGAAAGGTCCGACTTCAGCAGCGCGATCAGGGCCAGCGCGTCCGGCGCTGAATATGCCTGCCAGGCTTTGGCGCCGAGTTCGAGTTGTGCCGCAGTTATCTCGCGCCGTTTGGGCAAGAGGGATTCCAGTTGGGCCTCATTCAACTCGCCCAGCCCATGAAACGCCTTCACTCCCGGAAACTCGTCGATGCTAATCAGGCTCAGCCGGGTGCGGCCGAGCTCGCGTGCGGCGAACCAATCGAGCAGATAAATCAAATGCACCTGGCAAAAGAGATCGTGCTCAAACCAGAGCACGACCTCTTCATGATCCGCGAACGCCGCCAGCGCGTCGTGCATCTGGCGTAGTTCAGCCGCACATTTCTCGGCCGGCACCCGATAAGCTTCCGCGAGATGCCGGGTACGCACATCCAAAAACTGCTGCTCAGACAGTTGGCCGGGCGCCGGCCCACAGACCAGCGCTTCGCGCCAGGCGAGGTGTTGGCCCGGAATATCCGCTTTTTTCGCAGTCTCCGCCGTCGAATCGCCGTTGTAAATGTGAAGCATGGGGCTCTTAATTCTTAAATAAAGAATTTGCGCCGCATTCTAGCACCAGCTGCAAAGATATAGCTGAATCTCGCGCGAACGGGTGGAATGGAATACAATCACGGCGCTCATGGTCGGGCGTTAGAGTACCAACTTCAGTTGGGCTTTAATCATCAAAACCCGACTAAAGTCGGTACTCTAACGCCTGGGCAATCAAACGTTCTGCTTCTAATAATGCCGACCAAGCTGCTCGTCAACTTCAACGAATTCTGGGCCCGGCTAAGCGAAGATATTGCTGCCGCAGAGGACTCGGTCTGTGTCCAGACGTTCGCGTTTGAAGGTGACTCGATCGGAAAGCAATTGGCCGCCGCTCTGCTTTCATCGCGCGCGCCCGACCGGCGAATGCTGGCCGATTCGTTTACGCGCGTCGTGCTCAGCGACAGGTTCAAATACTCGCCGGCGAATCTGATTGATAGAGATCTTCGTGACGAGTCTCGCGAGACATCGAAGATGATGAGCGAGCTGACGCGCGCAGGCGTGCAAATTCGCTTCACCAATCCCTACGGCTGGTCGCCGCGCCGACTGCTCAGTCGCAATCACAAAAAGTTAATCCTGATCGACGACCGCGTCGCGTATATCGGCGGCATTAACTTCAGCGAACACAACGCCGCCTGGCACGACATGATGCTGCGCATCGACGATCGTGCGGCCGTGTCATTCCTGCGCGACGACTTTGAATCAACCTGGAATGGTGAGGACCAGGCATCGCACAGACAGCTCGATGCGATTGAACTGTTCGCGACGGATGGCAGAAACAACGGGCGAGCTTTTGCGCGACTCATCGCATTGATCGACTGCGCGCGCCGCTCAATTTTCGTGGAAAGTCCCTACGTGACTTTTCCTTTTTATGAGCGCCTGCGCGCGGCCACGCGACGCGGCGTCGCGGTCACCGTTATCACCCCCGCACAAAACAATTGGCGCTTTTTTGCCAACTATGCGCGGCTGGAATCGGCGCGCTCAGGGATCGATTTGCGGCTGTTCCAGCGCGGCATGAGCCACTTGAAAGCGATGCTGGTTGACGACGAGTACCTGGTCGCCGGCTCATCCAATTTTGATTACCTGAGCTATCGGATTCACCAGGAGCTGATTGCGGTGATCACTGATCGAGAAGTTATTAACGACTTTCGGACGCGGGTGATGCTGCCGGATCTTTCCCACAGCCAGACGATCGAGTGTCGAGCCAGCTCGTTCAGTAAACACTGGTTAGGTTTGCAGAGTAGAGTGGTGGATGCCGCGATGACGATTCTTACTTAAGGATGTTGCAGCTTCTCATTAGGCGTCAGCAGTCAGGTCCCATTCTGCAAACTTCTCGATAAAGAGGCGAGCGCGGGTACGTAGGAAGTCTTCAAAGTCACTCTTCTTTTTATTGGGTTTCTTCATTATTTCAACGCAAGCATCATCTATCCCATGCTTCAAGAGCATCGCTTTGCGGGTCTTTATATCTTTATTTGCTTTTTCGATGTTATCAATTTGGTTTGCGGGATCCATCTTTGACCACAACTTATTCGTCTCACTGTCCGTAAACATAATGTTAAGTGCCTGATTCGCATTATCCTTTTTGCCCCAATCCGGAATGTGATCCTCACAAAACTTTCGCGGAAAGATATGGTGCATCTCAGTCTTTACAGTGGCTAAAGGAGAGTAACCGACCTTCTTATGGGTGAGCGGATCGACGGGCTGTTCCCGGTTCATCAACGCCTGGAGAAAACGCCCAATTGCGCCTGTCGGTGAATGGCCCATTAGAGTTGGCATCTCGAAGTTGCGAATCCAGGTTGGTACGGCGTCGTCATCTGTCAGCCATTCGGTGACCTCTTTGACGTCTGTAGTTTGTTTATTGTGGACACCCTCCGAATATCGCTGCAAGAGCGCTGCCGCCACAAACCATCGCTCAATCTTCTGCTCGGCGCTCAATTTGCTCGAACCTTTCAATTTCTTTACGGCGATGGCGGCGTGAACGATCGCCATCGGCGGGAACATTGAGTCGTATGGGGTTAGATTTGGGGCGATGTCCAAGCCAATTCCAAGGCGCTCACTAAGAAACTGCCCAAGGTTCTCCAGCACATTAATGGCATCATCGCGGTGGGCACCGTAGAGCTCTGGTGTAATAGTGCGAGGTAGGCGCGCCTTTTTTGGTTCTGCCTTCGCGAGCAACGCGATAGTCTGGAGATAAATCTCGCCGGTTTGATCCATGTTCTTGTAATAACTAGATGCTTCCCGGTTTTCCTCAACATCCTTGACCAAGAAGAAACCCGATGAGAAGAGGCGGGCCACGACGATTTCGAACGGGGTCAGTGGTTTGCCCGTTGTGTTAAGGGTGGCGAAAATCTTTGTCGTCGCTTCGATGGACTCCTTGTGATCGAGAGTTGTGACGGGAACTATGATTCCAGTACCGAGGCGAAAGTGAGGCCTAATAACGTAATCCATGAACTTAGCGCGGTCTCGAAAATCTTTTACGTATTCGTCACGTAGTCTTTGGAATTCCGTATCATCCGTAAGCACACCCGTCCAGAAAAGGTGTTTCTTAATTTGCGCTCTCGGGGTCTTGACCCTTCTGGTGACACAGTATTCGTCATCGTCATCGAGGTCTTGAGCGAAGGAGCGTACGGAACTAGAGTCACCAATATCAAGCTTACTTGCCTTGAAGTTTTCCCAAAGTTTCTGCAGATCTAGAAATAATTGAGAGTCGCCTACTCCACGGTAGATCTTTAACCCTGCCGTCAGCCTTTGTTGACCATCCAACACATAGCGCTCTATTTCATGAGTCAAGTTTTCAGAGTCTTCCGTGAACGGATAGAAAGGTCGGGGCGAAAGATCAAAGTCTGTCCGGACCTTCAAACACAAAAACCCTCCGATTGGATAGTTCTTGCGAATTGAATCGAAAAGGCTAACGACCTGGTGAGGTCGCCAGGCCCAATCTCGTTGAAACGCTGGTAACCTGAGTCTCCCTGTGTAAGCTTCTTCGATGAGTGTGGCAAATGACTCCTGTCCTGACTTCATAGGGCACTCTCCTCAGGAAACATGAAACTCGTGATAGAACTCAATTCAATTTACAGTTTACCTAATTGTCGCTGGCCTGTTCGCGTGCGTGATAGGACGAGCGAGTCAGCGGGCTCGACTGCACATGCTTGAATCCCATTTCCATTCCCACCTCATGCCAACGATTGAATTCTTCGGGCGTGACGTAACGCTCAACCGGCAGGCGGCGCGCATGCGGCTGCAGGTATTGACCTATGGTCATGATGTCGCATGAGGCGGCGCGTAGATCCTTCATCAGCTCGACCACTTCATCGAACTCTTCCCCGAGTCCGACCATGATGCCGCTCTTGGTCAACATCTCAGGTTGTTCGCGGTCGCGCCACGCGGCGGCACGCTGCAGCAAAGTTAGCGACTGCTGATAGACGGCATCGGGCCGCACCCGCCGATACAACCGCGCGATCGTTTCAGTGTTGTGATTCAGCACGTCGGGCCTCGCATCCAGCACCGCATTCAGCGCATCTTCATCGCCGTTAAAGTCGGGAATCAGGACTTCGAGCTTGCAGCCGGGATTCAGCGCACGAACTTCGCGAATAGTCTCGGCCCAGTGGGCGGCGCCGCCGTCGGCCAGGTCGTCACGATTTACCGAAGTGATGACCGTGTGCGCGAGATTGAGGTGGCGAACGGCCTCAGCGACATTGCGCGGTTCGTTCGCATCCAGCGAGCCGGGCTCGCCTTTGCCCACGGCGCAGAAGCCGCAGTGACGGGTGCAGATGTCGCCGCCGAGCATGAAGGTCGCGGTCCGATCGGACCAGCATTCAAAAATGTTTGGGCATTTCGCTTCCTGACAGACGGTGTGCAGGTTCAGCCCTTGAACCAGCTTCAGCAGATTATTCTGATTAGTAGGATCGCCGAGACGAATCCGCAGCCATTCTGGTTTGGGCTGGCGCGGCTTAGCGTTTAGGACTGTAAGTTGACGGGACAAAAAATGCGCTCCTCGCAATGAAAAATCATTCTAGCACCCAAACTGCTCACTTCGGTATCGGCGCCTCTTTGCGTCTTTGCGGCTTGGCGTGAGCTAACGAGTTTCCCCAGGAGCACTTCACGCCAGGACGCAGAGCCGCAAAGGATCGCAAACCCAGAATAGGCGCGGCTATAATGACCAGAATGTCCAAAGCCGGCATTTATATCCACATTCCTTTCTGCCGCTCGCGATGTTCTTATTGCGACTTCGCCACGGGAATGTTCGAAAGCGGCGCGGCCGAACGATACGTCGCGGCGCTGACGAGCGAGATCGGCCGCTGGCAGGAAGTTGCGGAGCCGGAGCCGGTTGACACCATCTATTTCGGAGGCGGCACTCCTTCTTTATTGGCCACCGAACAAATCGAAAAAGTCCTGAACGCCGTGCGCGCTCGGTTTGCCATCACGGAAAATCCGGAAATAACACTTGAGATCAATCCCGGCGACGGCGGCGTTAGCGACGAGTCAAGACGACAAACCATGCGCGAGTGGCGGCGTTTGGGAATCAATCGTGCGAGTTTTGGGGCGCAGACCTTTGACGATCGCGAGTTGAACCTGCTGGGCCGCACACATGACTCGAATGACGTGCGCCTGACATTTGCGGATTTGCGGTCAGCCGAATTCGAAAACATTAACTTTGACTTGATCGCCGGCCTGCCGGGGCAGTCACTGGAACGCTGGCGGCGAAATCTTGAAGCAGCTTTGCAGTTGCACCCTGAGCACCTATCGCTTTATCTGCTGGACGTCCACGACGGTACGCCGCTCGCCGATCAAATCAAGCGCGGGATGCGTCCGCAACCCGACGAAGATCTCGCGGCCGAGATGTACGCGCTAATGATCGGGCAAGTGTGCGCCGCCGGTTACGAGCATTACGAGATTTCGAACTTCTGCCGGCCGGGCTTTCAATCGCGGCACAACACAAAGTATTGGACCGCGGCGCCTTACTACGGGTTCGGAAATTCCGCGCACTCGTATGACGGTGACCGGCAGCGCTGGGCGCATGAGCGTGATGTCTCGAAATACGTTGAGATGATCCGGCGCGGCGATTCCCCCGTGGTTGAGCGAACCACGCTGGATGAAGAGGGTTTGCGCTCGGAATCGATATTTCTGGGCCTGCGAGTCATGCGGGGCATCAACTTGCAAACCTATCAAACGCGATTCGGGAGAGATCTGCGCGAAGAATGCAACCGCGAACTCGATCGATTAAGGGAAGCCGGGTTAATTGAAATTGACGATCAACTCCTGAAGCTCACGACCCGCGGTGCTTTGTTGTCGAATGAAGTATTCGCAGCCCTGGCTTGAACGCTAACGGAGCGCGGGCATCCTTGCCCGCACAGCGTGCATAGCACGCTCTATCTTTTGGTAGAGAAGGGTTCGCGCTTCGCGCTCACTGCAGCCAAAGATGGCCGCGCTCCCCTCGCTCCTCAGATCTCATGACTCAGCAATCCATCCCGCAACTTCGGTTCGAACCAGGTCGATTTCGGCGGCATGATTTCGCCGGCATCTGAGACCTTCAGCAGATCGTCAATCGTCGTGGCATAGAGGGAAAACGCGATCGCTGCTTTGCCTTCGTTGACCAGTTTTTCCAGCTCCTCAGTCCCGCGAATGCCACCGACGAAATCAATTCGCTTGTCGGTGCGCACATCCTTGATTCCCAGGATTGGATCCAGCAGTCGCTCCTGAAGAATACTGACATCGAGCGATTCAACCGCGCCCGCCGGCCGGGAAGCTTCATCCTTCAAAGCCAGGCCGTACCACCTGCCGCCGAGGTACATACTCCAATGGCCCCGTTGTTTCGGCGCCGGCGATGCGCCCTCACTGACACTGAATTCTTTGTGCACGCGCGCCAAAAACTCTTCCGGCGACAGTCCGTTCAGGTCGCGCACGATGCGGTTGTAGGGAAGAATCTGCAACTGCTTATCCGGAAACAGCACACATTGGAAAAAGTTGTATTCCTCGTCTCCCAGGATGCCAAAGCTCTGTTCCTTCAACTCAGTCCGGGCCCGGCTGGCGCTGGCGGCGCGATGATGACCGTCGGCGATGTAGAGGTACGCAACGTCGGCGAATGCATCAACCAGCGGCTGATAATTCGGCACGCGCCAGATCGTGTGATGAATGTCGTCGTTGGCCACGAAATCATAGAGCGGTGGATTCCTGCGCAGCGCGTCTGCTACCAACGCGTCAATCTTCGCCTGCGCCCGGTAAGTCAGAAACACCGGACCAGTTTGCGCGCGCAACACCAGAATGTGATGCGTGCGATCGTCTTCCTTGTCGCGCCGAGTGCGTTCGTGCTTGCGAATCAGGTCGCGGTCGTACTCGGCAACTGAACAGCAGGCCACAATGCCCGTCTGTTCGTGCTGGCCCATGACCAGGCGATAGAGGTACAAACTCGGCGTCTCTTCCGGCGTGAGCGGGCAATCCTTCTTGAGCTTCTCGAAATTCTCGGACGCCTTGGAGTAGACCTGATCGCTGTATATGGGCGTCCCGTCGGGCAGATCGATTTCGGGACGCGACACGTGCAGAAAACTCCACGGATTTCCGGAGGCCAGCGCGCGCGCCTCTTCGGTGTTCACCACATCATAAGGAACCGCCGCCACTTCAGGGGCGCGATCAGTCGGCGGACGTAGAGCATGGAATGGACGAATAATGGCCAAATCGATCCTCCTCAGAGTTTTGTGATTGGCGTAAGACTAACTGGCAGCGATATCATTTTGCAAAAGCGAATGGAGCGCTAGTCCGACCCTATCACGGCGGGCCTGACAATCACGCAGAGCAGAGGAACCACTATGACTGAGATCGAAAGAATTCTTGATCAACTGAAACGAGCATACGAAGGCGACGCCTGGCACGGCCCAGCGGTGAAACAAGTACTCGAAGGAATCACGGCGGCCCAAGCCCATGCGCGACCACTGGCAAACGCGCACAGCATTTATGAGTTGGTGCGGCATATCGCCGTGTGGGAAGACGTGGGCCGCCGGCGCTTAGGCGGAGACCCTGCCGAAGTCGTCATCACTTCACCGGAAGATTGGCCGCCGCCGGACGACCCGAGTGAACCAGCATGGGAGCAGGCAAAAGCTGCGGTCGATCGGGGTCATCAGGCCCTGGTCGAAGCGATCGCGCGCGTACCGGAATCGCGTCTGGATGAACCGGTTCTCCCAGGCAAGTCGACTGTTTACGTGACGCTTCAGGGCGTAATTCAACACGATCTCTATCACGCGGGACAGATCGCGATATTGAAGAAAGCTGTGTCGACTGTCCGTTAAAGTTGCGGCTAGTAGTGGGCAAATTGTGTTGTGTCTCGGGGCGTTAGTCTCGGGAGCGTGAGGGAGGGCTCTATAATGAGACTAAAGTTTTTCTCCCTCTCCCTTTTGGGAGAGGGCTGGGGTGAGGGAGCGAAGCTAAGGCGCGGAGTTTTGTTTTTGTGAGTAGTTGCGCGAGGCTACGCCTCGCGCAAGATAAGAAAGGATGGATGCACGCGTAGACCCTCACCCTAACCCTCTCCCAACGGGAGAGGGAATAAGAAGAAGTTTTGAACACTCCCACACGGTCGAACCAGTGCCCCGCCCAGCGCAGATTACTCGCAATACAAAATTAGGCCACTACCAAGCGGCAGTTTGGCCGTCCCTGACAGCCATCGTATGATGGCTGGGTGGTAACAGCGATCAATGCTCCCAAAAATGGAATGAGACATCTGAGTGACTCGTATGGACGAGCCATCCGCGATTTACGCGTGTCTCTGACGGACCGTTGTAACTTTCGTTGCTTCTATTGTCTGCCGCACGGCGAACCTCCGATCGCGCCTAAAGAGCAGATGCTGTCCTACGAAGAGATCGAATATCTCTGCGATATTTTTGTCGAACTCGGCATAGAAAAGATCCGGCTTACCGGCGGCGAGCCGATGATGCGCCGCGACATTGAGCAGATCATCTTCAAGCTGGCGCAGTTGAAAGAACGCGGCTTAAAGGATCTCGCCCTCACAACCAACGGTTATTTTCTGCCACATCGCGCGCACAGTCTGAAAGAAGCCGGCCTGGATCGCATTACAATCAGTCTCGACAGTTTGAAGGGCGACGTGTTCAAGCGGATGACGGGCGTCGATGTCCTGGATCGCGTGCTGGAAGGAATTACCGCCGCCAAAGAAGCAGGTCTGCAACCGATTAAGATCAACGCGGTGATCGTCCGCGGTCACAACGAAGATGAGGTCGCGGATTTTGCCGCGTTCGCGCGCGCGCACGACCTGCAAATGCGGTTTATCGAATTCATGCCGCTCGATTCAGGCCATGAGTGGTCGCGGGAAGATGTCGTGTCCGGCCGCGAGATCCGCGCCGGCATTGAAGCAAGGTTTCCGCTAGAGCCCATCGACGAGTTTCGCGGATCTAATACGGCGTCGCGTTACCGGTTCGCGGACGGCGCTCCGGGTGAGATCGGAATCATAGCGCCGGTGACGGAGCCCTTTTGCGGCGCCTGTTCGCGCATTCGACTCACCGCCGACGGACAGATTCGCACCTGTCTCTTTTCGACTGTCGAACATTCGCTGCGCGATGTGTTGCGCGACGGGGCTTCCCGAGGCGAAATTATCGAGTTCATTGAATCTGTCGTAATGAAAAAAGAGCCCCGGCATTACATCAACGATCCCGAATTTGTCACTCCCAGCCGCACCATGAGTTTCATTGGGGGCTGAAGGATGCCGGTTAACCTCGCCGTCCGGATCGGATCAGTTTCGACTTTGGCGGCGATTTGATCGCCGGCGTGGGCGATGGTTCTGGACTTGACGCAGGCGGCGGCTTCGGCATCTCTGCCTTCGCAAATCGCGGCAACAGATCGTCGCGCATCGCCAGTTGGTAAACGGCCCACGCCACGGTGACCGCGTCCTTCTTCACATCGTCTTCGAGAATGCGTTCGTAAGTGTCCAGGTTCGTGTGCCACGTGTGCGTTCCGTATTCAATTGGATCCTGGCCCATGCCGATACCGGGCAGACCGGCTTGATTGAACGAAGTATGGTCTGAGCCGCCCAGGTTACGACTGCGAGTTGCGATCGCGCCGACCACGCCATCATCTTTGAAAGGCTTGAGGAGATCGCGCATGATGCCGGCCGCTTCCGGTGGGCCAAATACGCCGGCGCCGCGCACGCGGCCGGTGCCGGAATCGATGTTGAAATAGCCGCCGAATTTTTCGTAACCGGGTTTGGGATTTTCAAAAGCACCGAAGTGCGCTTTGACGTAAGCCTGCGATCCGAGCAGTCCCTGCTCTTCACCGCTCCATAACGCGACGCGAATTGTGCGACGCGGCTTCACCCCGAGAGTCTTCAGAATGCGCGCGGCTTCCATCATGATCGCGCAACCAATCGCGTTGTCGGTCGCGCCCGGTGGCCGCGTGCCATGAATCCAGATGGCCGCCCAGCATGATCACTTCGTCGGCTTTGTCCGTGCCGGGAATTTCGGCGACGGTGTTGTAAGAGGTCTTGCCTTCGGGATAGACGCGATTGACGATGTTGAATTCGAGCGTGACATCAGTGCCGTCGGCGAGCATGCGCGTGATGCGGCCATAGTCTTCGTTGCTCATCACGATAGTCGGTACAACTTTATCGATTTCGAACGTGCGATTGTTGAAAGCGCGTATCTGCCGAAATTCGCGGCCGGCGTCGTTGACGCGAATCAGCGCGCCGTTGGCTTTCAGAAAAACGTCGAGTTGCTCGTCGATCTGTCGATTCGTGAGCGGCTTGGGCGCGCCCGGCGCCGGTGTCGGAGTTGGTGAAGGCGAGGGAAACGGAACGGCCGCGCATTCGGCCCGTAACGGTGCTCGGCTTGCTCGATCGGTGAGGCGCTTGGCCGGCGGATTCAAGATTCACCGGAACGATCGTCTGCTTACCTGCCATCACGATCTTTCCGCGCACCTTTGCTTTCTGGGTTTCAAAGAAAGCCGTGAGCTGATCCTGACTGGGCCGTTCCGGCAGGATTAGTTGATACGCTTTCGCGATGACGGGGCCGCGCGTGCTCGGCGTCCACGACAGGACTTCACAGGTCAGTACATCCTTGATCGGCGAAACCATCATTGCGGTCAGTCGCTCGTTCAGCCAGCCGGCGTGACCAAAATCCCAGGGTTCAAGATGGGCGTTCGACAATCCCCACGAAGTCATCTGCTTTACCGCCCACTCGGCCGCGGCTTTATGATTCGGCGAACCCGTCAGCCGCGGGCCGTAATCGATCCGTAAGCATGTGCATCGTCTTCATGATCTGCGAATTATTTTTTTCTTCGTTGCGAATGCGTTCGAGCAGACCTTTGTCGGATTGCGATTGAGCAAGAAGTGGCAAACACAGCAGTGTTGAAATCAGGACGAACGCGAGTGCGCGGCGATGCAACATCAAATTTTCTCCAGGGCAGGTTCGGTTTGGAAAAGCAACGGCATTATAAACGTGTCAGAAGCCCGCGCGTAAGCAAGAGCCAACTGCGTGAGAGCATTTGCTAATGCAAAACAGCATCTGCTGAAGCTGGCCCTCCCTTACGGTCGGGCTTCTGACACGTCTTGTTTGCGCATTTAATCTGACAGTTCTAGAATTCAACTCGCATTGAAAATCGAATCCGTTTCGGGGGAGCCGAGGCCGAACGACGACCGAGGCTGAGAGTCTGAAGCCATTGCCGATTTTTGATTGCCGATTGCCGGTTTGATCTTCATCGTAGAGAACGCGCTTCATTAGCAGGATCAATCGCAAATCGGAAATTGGCAATCGGCAATGTTCAGAGACCCCTTGAACCTGATACGGTTAGCACCGTCGAAGGGAGAAACAGCCACGCGTGACCGTTCCGTCCTTTTTTGATTAGGTGGAGCGGTTTTTTGTTTTTGGAGAAGCAGTTTTGTCTCTACGCCGAAGGCGTTAAGTTGCAAAGCCCAGGGTAAGCCAGCGGGGCTCGGTTTTTACGCCGAAGGCGTTGCCCAACAAAGCCCAGGGTAAGCGAGCGGGGCTCGGTTTTTACGCCGAAGGCGTTACAGAAAATAGCCCAGGGTAAGCGAGCGGGGCTCGGTTTTTACGCCGAAGGCGTTACAGAAAATAGCCCAGGGTAAGCGAGCGCAGCGAGCGCCACCCTGGGATCACGAATTGTTTTTTGTTAAGAGCCGGCTTTAGCCGGCGACAGAATGTCAGTACCGGGAGCGTTAGCGCCCGGATTGGGGCAGTAGCCCGACCGTGAGGGAGGGCGCAACAACATTTGAGAGGCAGGAGTTCTCATGAGTACCGCAATCAAACCACAAATCGATTCATCGACTGATCAGTCGCTTCCCAATTCACGCCGTATCTACATCGACGGCCAACAGCCGGGCGTGCGCGTTCCCTTCCGCGAAATCGATCAGAATCCCGACGCGCAATTTCAAAAACGAGTTGGAGGAGAATCCGCCCGTGCGCGTCTATGACACCAGCGGCGCCGTACGGCGATCCTTCTCAGGCGACGGATGTGCGCGAAGGTTTGAAGCCGCTGCGGCGCGATTGGATCGTCGGTCGCGGCGATGTTGAAGAGTACGAAGGCCGCGCGCTGCAACCAATCGATGACGGTTACCTGACGTTCGACGCCGCTAACCAGGCGCGCCAGAAAGAGAAAGCCAAAGGTCTAAATCGTCTCGAGGATTTTCCTGCGCTCACGCCGCACGCCTCTGCGCGCGAAGAAGGGCGCGTGCGTGACGCAGATGCATTACGCCAAGCGCGGCATCATCACGCCCGAGATGGAATTCATCGCGATTCGCGAGAACCTCGGCCGGGTAGCGCAGGCCTCCGGCCTGCAACTGGGACGAAAGCACGCCGGATGGCGTGCGCTCCCAGCGATTCACTCAATCCATCAACACCGCGGCCAATCCTTCGGCGCTACAATTCCTGAATTCGTTACGCCCGAATTCGTCCGCGATGAAGTCGCTCGCGGCCGCGCCATCATTCCCGCGAACATCAATCATCCGGAATCCGAACCGATGATCATCGGCCGCAACTTCCTGGTGAAGATCAACGCGAACATCGGCAACTCGGCCGTGCTCTCTTCGATCGACGATGAAGTCGAAAAGATGCGCTGGAGCGATCAAGTGCGGTTCAGACACCGTGATGGATCTTTCGACCGGCAAGAACATTCACGCCACGCGCGAGTGGATCATACGCAACTCGCCGGTGCCCATCGGCACTGTGCCGATCTATCAGGCTTTGGAAAAAGTCGGCGGCAAAGCGGAAGAGCTGACCTGGGAAATCTTTCGCGACACTTTGATCGAACAAGCCGAGCAGGGCGTCGACTACTTCACGATTCACGCCGGCGTGCGCCTGCCTTACATTCCGATGACTGCGAAACGCACGACGGGGATCGTGAGTCGAGGCGGATCGATATTGGCCAAGTGGTGTCTCGCTCATCACGAAGAGAGTTTTCTCTACACGCGCTTTCGCGACATCTGCGAAATCATGGCTGCCTACGACGTTTCGTTCTCGCTTGGTGACGGTCTGCGTCCCGGCTCGATTGCCGACGCGAACGACGAAGCGCAATTTGCCGAACTCGAAACCCTCGGCGAGCTGACAAAGATCGCCTGGGAGTACGATTGCCAGGTGATGATCGAAGGTCCGGGCCATGTGCCGATGCACTTGATCAAAGAGAACATGGACAAGCAGCTCGAGACCTGTCACGAAGCGCCGTTCTACACGCTCGGCCCACTCACGACCGACATTGCGCCCGGATACGATCACATCACTTCGGCGATTGGCGCGGCGATGATTGGCTGGTACGGCACCGCGATGCTCTGCTACGTCACGCCGAAAGAACACCTCGGCCTGCCGAATAAGAAAGACGTGAAAGACGGCGTCATCGCTTACAAGATCGCCGCCCACGCCGCCGACTTAGCCAAAGGCCACCCCGGCGCTCAGTACCGCGACAACGCTCTTTCGAAATCACGCTTCGAATTCCGCTGGGAAGATCAATTCAACCTCTCGCTCGATCCCGAAGTCGCGCGCGAATACCACGACGAGACCCTGCCACAGGAAGGCGCCAAGCTCGCGCACTTCTGTTCCATGTGCGGCCCACACTTCTGTTCAATGAAGATCACGCAGGACGTGCGCGAGTACGCGGCGTCTCAGGGTCTCAAAGAAGAAGAGGCATTAGCACGCGGAATGGAAGAGAAATCACGGGAGTTTGTGGAGAAGGGGGCAGAGGTTTACGCGAAGGCGTGAGGGTGTAAAATGGCTAGCATGAAAGCGACACGGCGAAAACCCGAGATCGTTACGCGTAACGGCAAGCCCGTGTCGGTCATTATTCCGATTAAGGATTACGAGGAATTGCTCGAACGAGCAGAAGACGCTGAAGACGTAGCGTGGCTCAAACAGGCTCGTCGTAAAAAACTTCACTACCGGCCATTAGAAGAATATCTGGCGAAACGAAACGGCAAGTAAATGTATCGCGTCTTCCTCCTGCGCGCTGCTGAAAGAGATCTAGGTCGACTCCCAGCTCGGCTTCACAATCGAATTATCTCTACGATTCAAGCGTTGGCAGATGAGCCTCGGCCGAGCGGCTGCAGGAAATTAGCCGGCTCCGATCGCGATTGGCGAGTTCGCGTTGGAGATTATCGAATCGTCTACGAAATCGATGACGCGGTGAAGGCAGTACGAGTTAATCGCGTGAGACATCGCCGAGAGGTTTATCGGAAGTAGTTCTGACAAGGAAGTAGATCGGCCACCTTCTATGAACAAGGTAGGAAGAAACGATCCCTGCCCATGCGGAAGTGGGCAAAAGTACAAGAGGTGTCACGGAGCGCCGAACCAGCCATCCAAAGATGACCGTTCCAGTGCTCGACAACCGGGTCAAAGTATGGAGATGGATATCATGGGCGTCCCGGGTCTTCTCCATCACCTTTTAATGAGACCTCACTACGCTGATCCATTTGACCCCCGCAATTTCGGCGCGTTGGGCGGCGTTCCAGGTAAATACAAAGTTATCTTTACGCTTAGCCGCCCGGGATTTGCCCTAAAACCTGAACTAGAGTTTTCGGCAGCGAGCGGGCTGAAGGGAGACTCGCATGTCGCTATAGCTGAGCCTGCGTTGAAGTTCATGGACGGCAAACCCTTTGATCAGATTCGCCTCGATGTTGTGGGGCCGGCCGGAGAGTTTCGATTCATGGGATATGCGAATGATGAGGGATTCCTCGGCAAGATCGAATCAAACGATTTCGATGCGGCGAATCTAAGCGATGCCGCGCTGCGCGCCCTTCAGGCGCTGTCCCGGTCATTGAGCAATATGTCCGTACATCTGGATGTTCCTGTAAATATCTATCAGATCGACGTGATCGAGATCAGAACTGGAAGCATCAGAATGACGTTGAAAGCCCCATACAAGGCTGTCGCCGGCGTCGTTCCTGCGGCCGATGAAATTCCAGTAGATCAGCAAGTGTACTCCAGCCTTTATCGAGAAGCTTTGAATAGCAACAGTTCGAATTATCAATTTCTTTGTCTGTATCGACTAATCGAAGGTTTGAGAGAGCGGCGCAATCGGTTAAGAAGCCAGCTTGCAATACAAGCCAAGAGTGAAGGTAAGCAGCCTCCTTCATATCCTGAGGAAAGAATACCGACGGATAGAAAAGACCAAATTGAATGGCTCAACGCGCTCTACCCGACTCCGCGGGACTGGGACGCGATGGCTTTGGACTCGGTGTTTAAAAATGAAATCTTAGGTAGACGTGTAAATAATCTCATCGACAAGAGCAACGAGCTTCATAATCTTAGGAACAAGATCGCTCACGCGGTCCTCGACTCGGGAGAACCGGTGATTTCGATCGACAATGGCTTGGACCTTGATGAAGTGGAGAAGTGGCTTCCTATCGCGAAGTTCTTGGCGAGATTTCTACTGAAGGATGCATTTTCTGACATGTTCAAAACCTCGTGAACAACTCGCTTGTCACGGTTGTCGGCACCGAATAATCTGTCGCTATGGCCACTTCCGAGTATACTTCCCCGGAAATCACCAAAGCGCAGCTTGCCGAAGTGAAGCACCGAATCGCAGAAGTCGAATCTAGCGAAGTCGAGTTGATTCTCGGTGATGAAGTGTCCGCGGGTGTGCGACGACTGCTCGAAGCGCGACTGGCGGACATGGAAGCGCATCCTGACGATCAGTCTCTCTGGCCTGAGGTTAAGGCTCGCCTTGAGCTGCTGGATGAAGACGAATTGTCGAGGCGCTCAGGCGCAATACCGAAATTGAGAGTGATCCCAACCACGGAATAACTCTCGAGCAGTTGGATTCCGAAATTCAGAACCGTGGCAAACGAGTCCGCGCAGCGGACGATCGAAAAGCCCAGCGATTCATCGCTGGGATCAGAATCACAAACGGATCGTAGTCCGTGAAACGGACGGCTGATCCATGAATCAAGCAACATCAACTCCACCGCGTCCGTTCGCTGCACTCGCCTTAATCCTGATCCATCTCATCGTTTCCACACTTCATGGCTGGGTGCATCAAGCGGCGATGGTAACGCTCACGACGTTCGGCTATGTCTATGTCGGTGTCGTCGTAACGCTAATGCCGTTGGTAGCGGCGGCGCTGCTGTTTACTCGCAAAAAGAAAATTGGCGCGCTGCTGCTGGCGCTGGGGATGTTCGGCAGTTTCATTTTCGGCTTCTGGTATCACTTTCTCTCACATACCAGCGACAACGTTACGCGGGTGAACGGGCAGTGGCACCCAACGTTTCTTTGGACGGCGATTGCGCTCGCAATCATTGAACTGGCTGGGACGGTGGTTGGGTTTCGGATGTTTCGGGCCAGCGATTCTTAACTGGGATCAAAATCGCAAACCGAATCGAGTCCCAGAAACGGACGGCTGACTCTGTCGCCCGCTAAAGCGGGCTTTTGATTTTTGATTTGACTTGTTCCCAGCACTGAAGTGCTGGGCTACTTTCAAGCGTCCGCTACGCGGACGAAAATTGATCCCGTTTTGGAGTGCGGCGGCTTGACGCCGCTCTTTTCGCGGTCCCATTACAACGCGCTGTCAAGGGCGCCCCACGCGAGATGCTCGCGCGGGGACCCCCGGTCCGCTCCGGGTTCTGTACCTCTCTCCCGCTTCGCGCTCTTGATTTCAACCTCATGTCTTACCCAGCCCCGACTTGTCGGGACTGCGCTATTATCGTTCACGGGCTCCGCGGACACTGAAGCACCATCGGAGGACACATGAGGATAATCAGAAATTCCATCGCAATCATTTGTTTGCTCACCCTGTTCGCGGCTTCGTCGGCAGGCCAGGCGCGGCGAGCAAAAGGATCGCGTGGTGCGAAGCGGGCCGTCACGCACACGCAGTTTGTGGACATCGCCGGTTACAAGCTGAGAATTCAAGTCGCAGGCAGCGGCGATGGTCCAACGGTCGTCTTCGATAGCGGAATTGGCGACACGCTCGACGATTGGGACGATGTGTTTCCCGCGGTGTCGCGTTTCGCCAAGGCAGTTCGATACGATCGTGCGGGTAACGGCAAGTCTGAAATCGGGCCTGAGCCGCGCTCGTTCACCAGGATCGCGACTGAACTTCACACGCTGCTGCAGAAAGCCAACATTGCGCCGCCTTACCTACTGGTCGGACATTCGCTGGGTGGCGCTAACATCCGCGCCTTCGCTAATCTCTACAAAGAGGAAGTGGCCGGTTTGGTTTTTGTCGATCCGATTACCGAACGAGTCTTCAGTCTCGCTGGTAAGCAGGCCGTGCAGGAAGAAACCGCCCAACAGGATAAAGCAGCGCAGAATGCACCCGCGGGTTGGCAGGGTGAATGGCGCTTTACAAAAGGCGAGGTGCTCCAGGACTTTCCCGAACTGACTTCTTTCGGCAAGCCGCCGGACGTGCCGATGATGATTCTGATTGCCGGGCGCGGCCGTCCGCCGCATTGGGTAAAAGCGCTGCTTGAACAATACGGGCCGTGGGCCGAGGGATTTTCTGAAGCGCGTTTGCTGGTCATTCCTGACAGCGGTCATTACGTCCAGCGCGACGACGCAGCCGCAGTCGTTTCAGCGATTCGTCGAGTGGAGTTTCCCAGTGTCGAGCGGCGACTCGCGCTAACAATTAAGAGCAATGGCGTGCCTGCCGCGGTCGTTCAATACCGGCTGATGCGCACGAGTTATCCGGCTGAATATTTCAACGAAGCAATATTGAACCGTCTGGGCTATCAACAACTGTCCGCGCATCGAGTTGAAGATGCGATCGCGCTATTCAAGCTAAATGTCGAGACGTACCCGAAAAGCTTCAATACCTACGACAGTCTGGGCGAGGCTTACATGGTCCATGATGATCGCGGTTTGGCTGTCGCAAACTATCGCAAGTCACTCAAATTGAATCCGCGGAATACGAATGCGGTGGAGATGCTTAAGAGATTGCGAGCGAAGCTTTGAGAGTCAGGCTACTTTTAAGTATTCGCTACGCGGACAAACCCTGGGATATGAGAACCAGGCGCGTCGCCGTCAACGACCTGATGCAGACGGGTTACGTCTATTACTGCACTGAACCCACGGGGCGGAATTTTCATCCCGATTTCAAACCTGAGTTGACCCCTAAAGAGATGCTCGAACTCGGCGTATTCGGCGGAAAATACCTGACTGACTGTGTCGACGAGTTTCCGGCTTCATGGTTCAGGCAGGCAAAGCTTTGTCATGAACGTCACGATCCGAAATTAAATTTCTTTGGGGTCAACGCGTCGCAGCCGCTCTCAGTTTGGAAGAAGAACGGCTGGCTCTATCACGAAGATCCGCGCGGCTGGTTTCAGTGGTATTGCCGCTATTACATGGGCCGGCGCTGCCCGGACGACGAGCGGCAGATCAAGCGCTGGCTCGCCGTGCGCCGCCACGTCGCCCAACTCAGAAAAAATTGTCCCCCGCGCGCGCTCGATTGCCGGCCACGACAGCGCCAATCTCTGCTGCATTGGGCTTACGATTCGCGAAAAATTTAGATAAGCCGTTACGACCCGGCTTGTTATAATCTGCTTACGCCCTTCTCCCATGGACCTCGCACGCGACCAGAACTAAGTTATGCGCAAACTAAGATTCGCTGCCTCTTTGTTATTCCTGCTCGTCGTCGGGGCCGGTTCGGTTGCCGCGCAGAATTCAACTGTGGCCGCGGCTCGGATGCAGATGCGTGGACTGATGCCGGTAATCGAAGTAAAGCTGAATGGGCAGGGACCGTTTGCATTCATGATTGACACGGGCGCCGGGATGCAGGCGGATATAGATACATCGGTCGCGGCGCGGCTCGATCTTCAGCCGAGCGGCACAGCGCTCAATGGTGATCCTTCCGGAGAAAATGACAGAACTGTCTACACCGTCAGCATAAACACTCTCTCGCTGGGGAGCGTTCAGTTTCGGAACGTCACGGCCGTCGTGCGGCCCCAACGAATCACAAAAGACTATCCCGACATCGACGGCATCCTGGGTTTCGCTTTGTTTACTGATTACTTATTGACGCTTGATTACCCGGCGATGCAGGTGAGACTTGAGCGCGGAACCCTGCCGGCGGTAAACGGCGCCGACATTCTGAGCTTTGAGATCGAGAATCGCGTTCCGGTGATCGAAGTCGCGGTTGGCAAGATTCGTGTGAGAGCGCATGTCGACTCGGGCAATTTCGTCGCGGGTTTTATTTTGCCGGAGGAGATCGTCGAACAGCTCCAGTTGCTGACTCAACCAGTAACAGTCGGCCGCGCGCGTTCAGTGAGCAATCAGATTGAGCTGAAGCAGGCGCAACTGCGCGACCCGATCCGCATCGGCCGCTTTGAATATCCTCAGGCCACGATTACTTTTCCCGCGCTCTCAGACACTAACGTAGGTTTCAAAGTCCTTCGCGAGTTCATTCTTACCTTCGATCAAAAGAACCGGCGAGTTAGATTTGAGCGGTAGCTGGAAAATCGCATGGCGAGGTCCAGCCATCGGCTCAACGAGGTCGCCCCACCCCGCTATTCTTAACCCTCGTCTTGTGTGATAAGCTCCGCGCCAATCGAAGGCATTTATTCAGTTGCTGGCCTGAAAGATGCCAACCACTCGCTGTCGAGTCGCGATCGATGCGATCTCTCCGACTCGCCCTGACGTTGCACCTTCCCGACCACCTCGTGGCAACTCGAAATTGAAAGGAGAATCTCATGTCAATCTTGAAAAGATCTTCGGCTGAGTTCCTGGGAACTTTCTGGCTGGTGTTCGGAGGGTGTGGCAGTGCGGTGCTGGCTGCTGCTTTCCCCGATACCGGAATCGGTTGGCTCGGAGTTTCACTCGCATTTGGCTTGACGGTGCTGACGATGGCGTATGCGATCGGTCACATCTCCGGCTGCCACCTGAATCCGGCAGTAACGATCGGTCTGTTCGCCGGCAAGCGCATCCCGGCCTCGGATCTGGCGCCCTACATCGCGGCGCAAGTCCTCGGAGGTATTGCCGCGGCGGGAGTGCTCTATGTAATCGCGAGCGGTAACGCGAGTTTCAGTTTGGCAGGGGGGTTTGCAGCCAACGGATACGCCGACCATTCACCGGGTAAGTATACGCTGGTAGCCGCGCTGACCGCGGAAGTGGTCCTGACATTTATGTTTCTGATCGTGATTCTCGGCTCGACTGACAAACGCGCGCCGGCAGGCTTTGCGCCGATTGCGATCGGTTTTTGTCTGACTCTGATTCACCTGATCAGCATTCCCGTGACGAACACATCAGTGAATCCAGCGCGGAGCACTGGTCCGGCCATCTTTGTAGGCGGCTGGGCGATCAAGCAGTTGTGGCTGTTCTGGGTAGCGCCGATTGTGGGCGCCGCGATAGCGGGCGTGGCATACGCCTGGCTGGGTGCGGAAGAGCCTGCCGGCAAGGCGGAACCAATTGAAGAGAAAGCCGTGGCAGCTGCGGCCTGATCGGTCATAGCGCGCGTGCTGAAGACGGACCATTGCGCCCGGCGATTACGTTTGCGCCTTTTCAAGGTCGCGGAGAGCGGTGGCTAATTATTGATTCGCGCGACTCGCCCGCTTTTCGTGAATTCGCATCTCGACCATATCCTCGACCGTCACATTTGGATCCCGTGACCTGGCGCGGCGGACAAAGTCGGCGTCGATTTTGAAGACACGCAGATTAACCAACTGCTGTGGTGTAAGCGAAGTAAATCCGGCGGCGCGCAGCTCGTTAACAAATTGCGGTGTCACTTTAAAGATTTTGAATTCAACGATCTGCTCGAGACTCAGGTTGGGAAAGCCGAGCTGCTGAATCTCGCTCAGGTATTCCGGCGTGATCTTGTGGACGCGCAATTCGACCAGCTTATTGAACGGCAGCTTACCAAAGCCGAGGCTCTCGGCTTGACGAGCAAAGTTGCTATCGACTTTGAAAATGCTGGCTTCCACCAGTTTGCTGAAGGGCAAGTTGTCAAAGCCCGCCGATCGTAAGTCGGCTATTGAAGCGGCTGTAATCTTGAACAGTGCCGATTCGATCAGGTTGTCAAAGGTAAGTTGATCGTAGCCGGCGGCTTTCAGCTCATCGATGGAATTGATCTTTAACCCCGACATTGCCGCGGAAAACACATTGCTGTCGCTCAAGTTCGTGTAGCCGAGAGTAGTCAGCGCCGCAAAGAAGCTTTCGTTCGACATCAGCGTGAACCGCCCTGATCCTTTGCCGTCCCGGAACGACCCGTTGAGCTCAAACGTGCCGGCGTCGCGCACAATACGCATCGTCACGTTATTCGCAGGGCTGGTTGCGTAATCACGCGAGAGACCCTGGACTTCGCTGATTTGAATGCCGTTCCCCCAGTTCTGCGACCTGGGGCTCGTGCCGAGGCTCATCGTCAATTGCACTTCATTCGGATCCTTACGCGTGAATTCAATCTTCCATTCACCCGTAATCGGCGAGCGTGGCGCTTGCGCGCTGGTACTCAGAGGCGTCAGAGAGAACGCGAACAGGATTAAGGCGAGCGCAGCTTTCGTAAACATAGAGATCTCCTCAGCGACGTTTCTTAGTAAGTGCACAAAAGGACGCGAAGGTTGCAGAAAATACGAGCCTGACAACCTTGTTTCTACCTCGTAAGTCCTGGTTTTGACTTTGGGTGTTGGCCTGAATCATGAAAGGCCGGGCTAAATTCAGTCGTCGCTCTTCGACGAAGCAGATTTCATCTCAACGCTCGAAGCAACACGGGACGGGGAGAAGTTCGCTGCTACTAGTCCTTAAACTTCTTTGATTGTCGCGCGTATTAACATTCTAACCATCGGCTAGAGCTTGCGGTCGCACCAAAAAAGGAGACGCATAATGCGCAGAATCTTTTTTCTCGGATTGTTATTCATTTTCCTGACATCGGTCGCGCCAATTTCAGCGCGCGGCCAGCAGGCGACACCGACGGTGGATGAAATCATCAATCACTATCTGAAGACTATTGGCGGCCTGGACAAGATTCGCGCCGTCAACTCGCTGCGGCGCACCGGCAAGTTCATTGGCGGGGGCGGTTTTGAAGCGGCGATTGCGCAAGAGAACAAGCGCGCGAATTTTGTGCGCGAAGAATTTTCGCTGCAGGGCATGACCGGCATCAATGCCTATGACGGTAAGAACGGATGGAAAATTGAACCGTGGAGCGGCAAGAAAGATCCGGAAGCCCTCGGCGAAGAAGAGATGAAATCGATAGTCGAAGATGCTGATTTTGACGGGGCGCTGGTGAACTATAAGGAGAAAGGCAACAAGATCGAGTTCATGGGCATGGATCGTTTCGAGGGCACGGACACTTTCAAGCTGAAGGTAACCAAGCCCAATGGCGATGTGTACATCTATTACCTCGACACTGATTATTACGTGCCAATCAAAATCGATACCAGGCGGCTCGTGCGCGGCGCGGAACGCGAATATGAAACGGCCGTCGGCGATTACAAAGAAGTCAACGGCTGGTTCTTACCTTTTTCTTTCGAGACAAACGCTAAGGGCAGCCAGGATAAGTCGAAGGTTGTCTACGACAAGATCGAGGCTAACGTGGCAATTGATGATAGTCGCTTTGTCATGCCCAAATCGTAAGATCGATTAACCACAGAGGACACAGAGGAAGATGAAACTGAGACGGGGGCAAGCCACCCTTCCGGACCTGAGAGGTTATTTGAGTCATTGGTGTATTCCGACATCATTCCTGAAAAAGGTGATTACTTTGAAGTTCAAAGATGATCTTCAAAGCCTCTCAGGTCAGGAAGGCGGGCTTGCTCCCGCTCACGATGTCTGGCTTCTAACTAAAGGAACTGAACCAAAATGATCCGCAAATTTATCTCATTAATTTTCATTCTCGCGTGCGCGGCCATTGCCGCCGCCCAAACGCCTTCACTCAAATTCGATTCCGAAACCATATCGGGCCTGGGCGCGCGCAATATTGGGTCGGCGGCGATGAGCGGCCGCATTGCGGCGATCGATGCGGTTTGGGAAGGACAGCGTCTGACGGTCTTTATCGGATCTGCAAGTGGCGGCGTCTGGAAATCAGTGAATGGCGGGACCAGTTACAAACCGGTCTTTGATAAGCAGTCTGTGCAATCGGTGGGCGCGGTGACCATCGACCCAAAGAATCCAAAAGTGATTTGGGTCGGCACCGGAGAATCATGGACGCGCAACAGTGTTTCCGTCGGCGACGGCGTTTACAAATCGATCGATGGCGGCGAGACCTGGACAAACATGGGCCTGCGCGAGTCTGAACGCATCGCGAAAGTAATCGTCGATCCCGCTAACACCGATACGGTCTATGTCTGCGCGCCGGGGAAACTGTGGAGCGATAGCGACGAACGCGGCGTCTACAAAACGACCGACGGCGGCAAGACCTGGACGAAGATTTTGCAGGGGGCGAATTTGTCGACCGGCTGCTCGATGATGTCGATGGACAGCAAAAACCCGCAGACGATTTATGCCGGGCATGTGGGATTTTCGCCGCAAGGGCTGGACCTTCCGTTCCGGTGGCGAGAACGAAAATGCATTCAGCGGCAGCGGCTTATTCAAGAGCCTGGATGGTGGCAGGACCTGGACAGAGCTTGATGAGAAGAGCGCGGCCGGCTTGCCCGCCAAGCCCTGGGGACGCATCGCGGTAACGGTGGCTCCTTCAAAACCGAACGTGGTTTACGCTTTCATCGAAGCGGTGATTCCGAAGAATGGCCTGTATCGATCGGACGATGGCGGCAAAACCTGGATGGCAATGGATCGCAGCCAGAACATGATTTGGCGGCCGTTCTATTTCGCGAATCTGATCGTCGATCCGAAAGACGAGAACAAGGTTTACAAACCGGATGGGCCGCTGATCGCCAGCAATGACGGTGGCCGTAGCTTCAGCAACATTTCCGGCGGCGCGCACGGCGACTTTCACGAGGTGTGGATCGATCCGAAGAATACCGATCATTTGATCACCGGCGATGACGGCGGCGTGTGGTACTCGTACGACGGTGGCAACAAATGGTGGAAAGCTGAGAACCTGCCGGTCTCGCAGTTCTACCATGTCAGCCTCGACATGGATACGCCTTATCACGTTTACGGTGGGCTACAGGACAACAGCTCGTGGGTCGGCGATTCATCGTATCCCGGCGGCATCACCAACAGCCGTTGGGAAAACATGTACGGCGGTGATGGCTTCTGGATGTTCGTCGATCCTTCCGATCCAACTTATATCTATGCTGAGTCGCAGGGTGGTTACATCGGCCGCATCAATCGGCTGACGCACGAATCGCGGGGCATCCAGCCGCTGCCCGGATACAAAGAAGGCAAACTGCGCTTTAACTGGAACGCGCCGATTCACGTGTCGCCCGGCGGGCACGCTCTATATCGGCGCGCAGTTTCTGTTTCGCTCGCGCGACCACGGGCAGACGTGGGAGCGGATCTCGCCTGACCTAACGACCAACGATCCCGAGAAACAAAAGCAGGAAGAGTCCGGCGGAGTCAGCGTCGATAACTCTTCCGCGGAAATGCACACGACGATCTATGCGATCTGCGAGTCGCCGAAAAACCCTAATTTGATCTGGGCCGGCACAGATGACGGGAACGTCCAGTTGACGCGCGACGGGGGCAAGACGTGGAAAAACCTCGTTGCCAACATCAAAGGTCTGCCAAAGAATGCCTGGGTCTCATCTATCGATGCCGGCCATTTTGAAGAGGGCACGGCCTTCGCGAGCTTTGATACGCACACGTTGGGAGACATGCGACCTTACGTGTACAAGACCACGGATTATGGCCAGACCTGGACCCAGTTAATTGGCCCGAGCAGCAACGTCCGGGGTTATGCGCACGTGGTGAAAGAAGATCTCGTGAACAAGGATCTGCTGTTTGCCGGCACGGAATTTGGGTTGTGGGTTTCGCTTGACGGCGGCCGGCAGTGGGCGCAGTACACGGGCGGCGATTTTCCGAATGTGGCGGTGCGCGATCTCGCCATTCATCCGCGCGATCGCGATCTCGTAATCGCGACGCATGGACGCGGGATCTGGATCATCGACGACATCACGCCGTTGCGCGCGCTCACGGCTGAGACGCTGGCCAAAGAGGCCGCATTTATCGCGGCGCGTGAAATCGTTCAGACGATTCCGGCCGGCGGCGGTTGGGTAAACGGCGACGCGGCTTTCGCAGGTCCCAATCCGACCAGTGATGCGGTGATCACTTATTATCAGCAGAAGCGTCACATCTTTGGCGATCTAAAAATCGAGGTTCTCGATGCGGATGGAAAAGTCGTGGCCACGGTGCCGAGCAGCAAGCGTCGCGGCCTGAATCGAGCAACGTGGTCGATGCGTCTGCCGCCGCCCCGAGTGCCGACCGCCGCGGTGGCGGCCTTTGGAGCGGCCACCGGCCCGCGCGTTCTGCCCGGAACTTACACGGTGCGGATGACGAAAGACAAGAACGTCTACACGACGAAGCTCGAAGTGAAAATGGATCCGCGCGTGAAGCACACGCTGGCTGATCGCAAAGCTGACTTTGATCTCTCGATGAAGGTTTATCACCTGCTCGGCGACATGACCTTCGACGTTGACCGAATCAACGGCGTGCGGCTCGCCCTGGAAGCCCGCGCGGTCAAACTGCCGGCCGGCGATCCGCTGGCAGTGCGGCTACATAAAGCTGCGGCACAGGTCGATGAGCTGCGCAAAAAGATCGTGGCCACCAAAGAAGGCGGGGCGATCACTGGTGAAGAACGTCTGCGTGAATTTCTGACGACGCTGTATGGAGATGTCGTGTTCTACGAAGGGCGGCCATCGCAGATTCAGGTGGAAAGGGCCGACAGCATAGCGCGTGAACTCGCGGATGTGAGGAAGGACTTTGATGCGTGGGTGGCTAAGGAACTGCCCGGTATCAACTCGGCATTAGCGGCGAAACAGCTGCCACCGATCAATCCGCTAACGCGTGGGGATTGGGAAAAGGTCAGCATTCAGGCAGGCGCGAAGCGCAGTGATAGCGCACTTGAAAGAGATCGCGATTAGCTGATACTCACGGGCGCCCTCGCCCGGCCTTGCCCTATGCTGGGAGCGCGGGCGCCCTCGCCCGCCTTTCCTGACCTTTCCCAATGGCTTTGCCACTCTGATGCGCGGCAAGTCTAGGACTTGCCGGTGGCGAACCCTCTTTGTCGATGGGTCTCCGACCCGCCCCGGTCACAGACCGTCATACATATGCGCAGCTAACGGCAAGTCCTAGACTTGCCGCGCATCAGAGTGGCAGAGCCATGATTGGATGAGTTCGCCTCGCCCTGATATTCTGATCGCGCTCCCAGCACCCTCAGTTTTCACTCAACTGCTGACATGCTATCTTGTCCCACGCGTACCCCCCTTTTCAGATCCGAATAAGCGAAAGGATTTCCGCGATGTTTTCTCGGTGGTCTCTACCTGTTTTAGTCGTTTTGATTTTGATTCCCATGGTGCCGGCCGCAGGTCAGCAAAAGTCCTGCTTCACCCAGCAAGACCGAGCGAACGCGGAACGCACGGCCAGGGTTTGGCACGAGCCCGATCCCGGTTACGATCCGGTTCTCGGCTTCAATCCGAGCAACGGCCCTCGCCGCGGGGCGCCGCCGGAAGATGCGAATGGACTCGCAGCGCCGATCAATTGCGTCGCCAATAAAGACGAAACGCCGGGCGCCGGAACCACGCCAAAGTTTCATTGCTCGGTGCCGGGCAATACCGATGAAGATGGCGATCTGATCCGCTACAAGGTGAAGCCGCACTTCAAAGGTCAAACCCGGGAGAAGCGCAACGGCGAGATTTATGGCGAGTTCCTGACCTCGCGTTTTTCCAATGCTCTCGGTTTCTTTGCTGACGATGAGTGGGTGGCCGACGTCACCTGCAACGATTGCCAGAAGAGCCTGACTAAAGACTTCCAGGGAGCGCCGTGGTCAGCCTTCCAACCGGCCGCAGGAATTGAGTTGTCAGTGGCCCGCGGCATCGACGTCAACTGCAACAACAAGGATTCGGGTCCTCTCGCCGGCTCGCTGGATAAGCTCTTGCGGAGTGGAGCGCCGCGCGCTGAAATTGATGCCTTCAAACTTTGGCTGGCGTTTATCGACCATGGCGACACCAAAACCGACAATCACAAATTCGCCTGTCTCAAATCGAAGAAAAACGATGACGGCACGCGCACGTGCGAGCCGGGCCAGGCAATTTTTTATCTCAGCGACGCCGGATCGACTTTTGGATATTCCAGCGCCAGCGAAAAGAAGGCGACGCTGGCCAGTTGGCGTGGTAAAGATCCGATTAAAGTAAGCGACGGCCACTGCACGGCAAACGCCAAGAGCGCCGGCGATACCAGTATTAGCGAGGAAGGACGCGCACTGTTGGCCACGCAACTGCAACGTCTGCTCGATGCTGAGAGTGCTAACCAGACGATCACCAAAGTGTTTCGCGCTTCGCGCAACGCGGAACGCGACCGGCCGCCGGAAGAATGGACTGCTGAATTCGTGCGCAAGGCAAGGACGATAATCGACGCCCGTTGCTCGAAGTAGCGTGTGCCAGAGCGGCGAATCGAAATCTCTGCGCAACCTCTGCGCGCTCGGCGTCTCGGCGGTGAGCATTTCCTGTTCGTTCACCGCGGAGTCGCAGAGCTCGCCGAGACTGGCGCAGAGAAACTGAAATTAGACACTTCCGTAACGGCGCCACTCGATATGACCGCACCCCGCAAAACGAGATCACCAAAACCGGTTCGCCCGAAATCGTCGGCGAACAAATCGAAGCCCAAGCATTTCCTTGCCTGGTCTGTGTTTAATCAGGACCTGAGCCAGTTGGAGTTTTTCCGCCGCGTACTCGAGGAAGCAACTAATAAGTCAGTGCCGTTGCTGGAAAAGCTCAAGTTCCTTTGTGTCTTTTCCAGTAACCTTGACGAGTTTTTTATGGTGCGTGTTTCCACCATCAAGGAGACGCTCGGGCTGCAAAACATTCAGCCCATGCCCGGAGAGCTAAGCCCGCCTGAGCAGCTCACGGCGATCCGTCAGCGGGTTTTGCCGACGATCGAGCTGCAGTCGCGATGCCTGCGTGAAGAGGTGCTGCCCGGTCTTAGGGATCAGGGCATCGAAATCGTTCCCTATGCCGCTTTATCAAAGGACGAACAACGCGCTCTGGGAAGATATTTCAAGAAGGAAGTCTTCTTCGTGCTTACGCCACAGGCCGTCGATTCCGCCCATCCTTTCCCCTACATCTCCAGTCTTAATTTGAATATCGGGCTGGTGGTTGAGGGTAATACGCGACGTAAGATGAAGGGGCTGGGTGACGAACAGACGCGTTTCGTGCGCATCAAAGTGCCGCCCGTCATCCCGCGACTGGTGCCGGTAAAGAAAGGCGCGTCGAGGTTTGTCCTCATCGAAGAAGTAATAGCCGCGAATGTTCATCTGCTCTTTCCGCGGATGCAGCTAGGTGAAGCGCATCTCTTTCGCGTCACTCGTGATGCCGACATCGAAATTCGGGACGATAAAGCCGCGGATCTTTTAGGGCTGATAAAGGAAAGCCTGCGCGAACGGCGCTTCGGCTTGCCCGTGCGACTGGAAGTTGGGGCAAGTATGCCGTCAGAAATGGTTGAGTATCTAACTCAATCGCTGAATATTGAACCGGAAGATGTGTACACGATTGACGGCATACTCAATGTGCCGGGGCTGATGGAGCTTTATGGACTCGATCGGCCGGATCTGAAAGACACTCCGTTGCAGACGACCATCCCGGCAATGTTCCGTCAAAAAGGTTCTCCGTTCGAGGCCATCAAACAGCAAGATCAATTGCTGCATCATCCGTATAGCTCGTTCTCGACAGTAACCGACTTCATTAGAGAAGCCGCGCATGATCCTAAAGTACTGGCCATCAAGATCTGTCTTTACCGCACAGGCAAAAATTCGCCCATACCGCAGGCTTTGATCGAGGCGAGTGAACGCGGCAAGCAAGTCACGGCGGTAGTCGAGATCAAGGCGCGTTTTGATGAAGAGAACAATATCGAATGGGCCCAGCGACTGGCTGAGTCCGGCGTTCACGTTGTCTATGGGCACGTCGATCTAAAAACCCACAGCAAGCTGACGCTGGTCGTCCGGCGCGAGGAGCAGGGGCTGCAAACCTATGTGCATATCGCTACCGGCAACTACAATCCGACAACCTCGAAGCTGTATACCGATTTCGGATTGCTCACCTGCGATTCAGCAATCGGCAATGACGCAACTGACGTCTTCAACTTTCTGACTGGCTTCTCGATGCAAGAGGAATACACGCGGCTGATGGTGGCGCCGGTGAATCTGCGACAAAACATGATCGCCCTGATCAAGAGGGAAACTGCCCATGCCCTCGCCCGCCGTCCGGCCCATATCCAGGCCAAGGTCAATCGTCTGACTGACCTCGAGATTATCGAAGCGCTCTATGAAGCCTCGCAGGCCGGTGTCAAGATCGACCTGATCGTGCGCGGAGCTTGCATGGTCCGCCCCAGCGTGCCCGGTTTGTCACAGACGATCCATGTGCGGAGTATAGTCGGCCGCTTTCTCGAACACAGCCGGCTCTTCTATTTCGCCAACGGCGGCGACGAAGAAGTCTATCTCGGTTCGGCTGACTGGATGACCCGCAATCTTGATCGCCGCGTCGAAGTAGTCACGCCCGTGCTTGATCCCGAGTTGCGAAAATACTTGAAACAGACCCTGGCGGCTTATCTGCGCGATAATGTGCAGGCCAGGATTCTCACTGCCGAAGGTAATTACGAGCGAGCGGTACTTAAGCGCGGAGAAAAACGCTTCAATAGCCAGATGTATTTTGAAGGGAACAACAGTTTTCCCGTATCAGCAAAGGCGAAGCGTAAGCGATCATGGGCATGAGCACTTTTCGTCATGAGTTCTTGAAGCAAAACATCGCCGAAGCAGGTAGTGCCCTACTTTGCGTTCTTTGCGCCTTCGCGTCTTTGCGAGAGAGTCGATCGTATGAAAAAGGCTGATTCACGCAAAGTCGCAAAGGAGCACAAAGTGAAATCAGTGCACTACCCCGAAGCAGAAAGGACCGGCAATTTATGAAAAGGATAACAGTTGGTCTTCTGGCAACGTTTGTCGCGATTCTACTGGGCAGCGGTCTGCTCGCCTATGTCCTGCGCGACTCGGCTCCGCCGGCAAATCAGAGCTCGCCCAACACCGCCGCCAACGCTTCCGGTTCGCCGCAGGCTGAGAACGAAAAGCAACCAAAGGGCAGTCGTCCACTCTTGTGGGAACTGTTCGGGCCGGATGCCTCGGGATTGACACCTGCTACCTATGCCAGTTGGGAGGCGACCGCTTCTCGCATCGCGCTGCGATTTTCACTGGCCGCGTTTTTGGCGGCGCTGCTGGCTTTTCGACCGCGCCGTGGTATCTCTTACAGCCGCCGCAATCCTTACGTGGCGCAAACACAGATCCTAATGGCCGTGGTGGCCGGCGCCATGATGATGGTCGTTGGCGACAGCGCGGCGCGCGCTTTTGGAATCTTTGCCGCCGCCTCGCTGGTGCGTTTCCGCACGAACATTCGCGATCCCAAAGAGATTACGGTGCTGCTCATCTGTCTCGGCGTAGGGTTGGCCGCGGGTGTGGGCCGGTGGGACATGGCGGTCATTCTCACTTTGTTCGTGCTGCTTTCGCTGGGGATCCTCGAATTCTTCGAACAGTCGCAGGTGTTTCGCTCGATGCAAGTGTCGATTAAAACTCGCAATGTGGACCAAACCAAAGATGCTATTCAGCAGGTGTTCCGTAGTCATAGGTTCGAAAACGAACTACGCGAACTCGATCGTCAGGATGAAGAGGAGCCGTTGGGCAAGCTCGTCTACGAGGTCAACCTCACCAGCGCGATTAGCACCAATCAATTGAGTGACGAGATATTCAAAGCTGACAATGCGAACATTGACGCGGTCGAATGGGAGCAGCAGGAGAGCAAGACCTATCTTTACCGTTAGTTGAGTAATCGCGTAACGGGGTGTCAAACTTAGTCGGAGGTTTACATGGCTTCGCGCACAATCGTAGTCGGCGACATTCACGGCTGCTTCGATGAACTGACCGAATTGTTGGACCAGGCCGCCTTTAGTAGTAAAGACCGGGTGGTGGCCGTGGGCGATCTCGTCACCAAGGGTCCGAAAAACCGCGAAGTGCTCGAGTTATTCATGGCCGACGATAGGTTTTCTGCGGTCATTGGTAATCACGATCTGGCATTGCGCCGGCGCTGGAACGGCGAAGACATAAAACTAAAGTCGGCGCAGAAGAAAACTCACAAGGAACTCAAAAGCGACAAAGAGAAGTACGCGGGCTATTTCAACACCTTGCCGTTTGTCATCGATCTCGGGACCCACATGGTCATTCATGCCGGCTTGCGGCCGAACGTCGCGCTCCATTCGCAGACAACGGATGACCTGACGCGACTGCGCACACTGGGCGGGGATGCTGAGAGCCGCGAAGGCACTCCCTGGTATGAAGCTTATGACGGCGAGAAGATTGTCCTGTTTGGTCACTGGCCGGCTGCGGAGCCCCGGCGTGCCGCGAGAGCTATTGGCCTCGACACTGGTTGTGTCTACGGCTATCGCCTGACTGCTTACATTATCGAAACCGAAGAATTCGTCAGCGTTAAAGCGAAGCGTACCTATGATAAGTCGTAGACGCGACCCACCTTTAGGCACTGGTTCAATTTGAGGAGTCGGGCTACGTGCCACTGGGAGCGCGGGCGCCCTCGCCCGCCCTGGGCCGAGACGAAGCTTCTCAAATGCCAAGTAAAATTCAGGAAAACTCCGCGTTCACTCGCAGTGCGGGCGAGGGCGCCCGCGCTCCCAGCAAAGTGTAGCCTCGTTTTCGAAATTGAAACGCGACCTACCTTCCCGATAGGGCGAAAGTTAGATCTATTCGGAATATCTTTCCGAGCTGAAACGAAAGAGTTTGACGTCGGCGTTCGGCGCGAGGCCGGCTTTGCTGGCGGCAATCTCTACCTGCCGCGCCGCGGTGTCGATGCCTTCGAGATTGGGCAGCAAAAGGCCGCGTCGTAATCCTTCGTTGTCTTCCACAATTACTCCATAAACTTTTGGGTCGAGATCGTCGAGCCGGCACGGCTCAGGCGCTGACATAATATCAACTGAATATTTCAGTTCTGGCAGTTCATCTTTAGCAACCGGCGAAAAGCGCGGATCGCGCGTCGCCGCGCTGACCGCGTTCCAGATAATTTCTTCGGCCAGTGTGTCTTTGGCGGGATCAATGGTGCCGATGCAGCCGCGCAGATCGCCGGCGCGAGTCTTGATCGACACAAAGCAGCCGGCGCGAACTTTTAGCTCGTCTGGAAGCTGAGCCGGGTCGATGATTCTGCCCGTGTCGACGAAGGTTTCAACCGTCCGGCGGGCGAGTGCGGGGATGGCGCTTGCGGCGCCGGATGTAACCTGATGGTCAGCGGCTCTTGCGGACTGCGTGCTTGCCGGGGAAGTGCTTGATCCGCTCGCTACCCCGACTGGTCGGGGTTCTGACACGCGCTGACTCGCAACGAGTTGCGCAACCAAATAGCCAACGCCGAACGGAGCTTCGTAGCTAATCACTTCACAGGCCGGCGCGACCCCTTCACCGGCGCCGATGGCAACCAGCATTGATCGGTAACCGCATTCGCCGGCGGTGCGCCTCACCTCTTGATCGATATTAACGATCCGTTTCGGATCGCCGGTGCGAATCGCGTCTACAACTTCTTCATCAAACAGATGGGCCGCCGGGTTATAGCCGGCGGGCGCGCCGGGCTTCAGGCGATGGCTGAGATCGCCGCTGGCGATGAAGGCCACGGGTCGGGCCAATTTTTCAATCGCGCGGTGAATGCATTGGCCAAAGCGCAAGTGATCTTCATTCGAAAGAAAGGTGTAGCCGAGCGCGACTACTTTTCCGTTCCAGCCATTCCGTTGCAGAAAATAGAGCGGGACCGCGGCGCCATGATCAAAGTCGTAACCTCTGATCCTCGTTACCAACAGACTCTGCTCGGCAGCCGCGCGCGTAATTTCGTCCAATAATTCTTCATCAAGTTCTGCCGGAGTGGTGGCGGCCGGCGCGCGAAACTTTGAAAAATCGCCGTAAAGTTCCGGGCCGTCGTACGCGACGAAGGCGGCCGGCTCAAGCGGCGCGTGCGGTGAAATCAGCACAATAGTTTCCGCCCCGCTCTCAATAATTCGACTTGTTAATTCGGCCATCGCATCGATCGAGCTGCGCACTTCCGCGATGGCTTCGCGACCGACTTCCGGCACCATGATGGGCGGGTGCGGAGCGATGCCGGCAAACACCAATGAACTTGTGTGGGCCATAAAGCAACCAACGGAGATAGGATTAGCCACAGATTAACGCAGATGGACGCAGATCAGAAGTGAGCAATCAGCAGGAGGAATCAGCCGCGGATTACCACGGAGGGCTTCAGATAAGGTGGAACGATATCAGTCCCATTATCTGTGTATATCTGTGTTTATCTGTGGCTGATTCAGCGTATTTGCCGACCGCCACACGCGACAACTATGATGTGCTCCACATGACTCAGTTTGACGTAATCATAGTGGGCGCTGGGCCGGCCGGATCTTTTGCGGCGGAGAAACTCGCGCGCGCGGGTGTGCGCGTCGCGTTGTTGGACGGCCGACCGCCGGGCGAGCCGAAAGCTTGTGGCGGTGGCGTTACTTCGAAAGCTCTGAAGGCCTGGCCCCATTTGATGGAAGCCGTGGGCCGGACCATCGACGAACTTGATATGTACTCGCCATCCGGCAAGCACCTGCATTTGAAGTTGGACGAACCTTTCGCCGTCTATTCGCGAATCGCCTTTGATACTTTCTTACGTGAGCGCGCCCGCAATGCCGGCGCAAAAGTTTTGGCTGAGAAGACCTCAGCTCGAGGCGTAAAGAGAATGGAACGTGCGGGCGACGGCGACCGCGTTCCCAGTGCCGGGGCGACCGCCGCCCAACGAAATATTGCGGGCGAGGGCGCCCGCGTTCCCAATGAAACTTCAGGATGGCTTGTGCGCACCCAAAGCGGCGAGGAGTTTTCATGCAAATATCTGGTGGGTGCTGACGGCGCTAACAGCGCGATCGCCAGGAAACTCGCCGGGCCTTTGCCGCCCACAGAAATGGAAGTTGCTTTTGGTTATCGCGCGCCCTTGCCCGGATCGTTTCCCAAGCGAGATGGCGAGACGGAGCCGGCCTCAATCAATGCGGCAACCATCGTCGCCTTTCTGCCGAAATGGGTGGGCTACGCATGGGCATTTCCGCGAATCGATCATGTCAGCTTCGGCATTGCTACCACTCAGGATACTTTTGACCATGACTCACTCGACAAGCTCCTCTGGGATTTTATGGTCAACTACTACGAAAGCTACCGCGACGATCCCACTGGCTCGCGGGTTAACGGCGCGCCGATGCTGATTTGGAAAAAGCAACCGGGCGATCCGCAAACCGACGGTTTGCGTTACCAGCTAAAGCAAGTTGCCGAGCGTTACGCAGCCCGCATTCCCGGGCTAGCCCCGCGCACCTGGGACACGCGCAAAGCCTGCGGCGAAGGCTGGGCACTGTTGGGCGACGCGGCGGGATTCGCCGACCCGGTCACTGGCGAAGGAATTTATTATGCGCTGCGTTCGGCAGAGTTGTTTGCGGACGCTTATCTCGCCGGCCACCCACTCAGTTATGAACAGGCGTGGCGCAAAGATTTTGGCGGAGAGTTGAAACGCGCTTCACAAATGCGCCGGCGGTTCTACGGAAACTTCTGGGGCGCGCCCTTCACCGATCGCATGATTGATTTTGCGCGCGGCCATCGTGGAATTCGCAAGGTCCTCGGCCAGCTCGTTGCCGGTGATCAGGGTTATGTGAATCTGAAGAAAAAACTCGCCCGCAGCGCGCTCAAACCACTGTGACCGGACATGTGCGAAAGCGGCTTTAGCCAGCATATTTGCAAATCACCCGGCACGACTGACTTTTTGTCAAAACCCAGGCTTTGCTAACGCTTTCAGCCGCGTAGCGGCGACATATTTGTGGAACAATGCTGCCTGGTGAAACCCAGCTCCGGAGGAGCGGCATATTCTGTCGCCCATAAATGGGCTAACAAAATGGACAATCCTCGCATCTACAAATATTCCGTGCCTAACGGCACTTAAGACCGGGTCGCTTCATTTTCTCGAAATGCTCAGCCTCTCTATGAAGGACTTTTGAGGCAAAGCTCAGCACGACTGACTTTTTGTCACACTGCCGTTTTCGGAAAGCCGATCTTTTCTCACTTATCGCTTGAATCTCGCCACGCGAAAAATGTAATCTGTCAAAAGGCTACACTGGTCTCAGTGTTTCCCTGGCCCCAATTATTCCGCGCGATTTACTTCCTCAAATTTACACGGGCGGTCACCTTTCCAAATGAGCATCCACGGAACGCTCAAAACGATGAGTATCTCGGACCTGCTGCAATTTCTGGCGGTAGGCCAAAAAACCGGCACGCTCAAAATTGCCCGCGGCACCATCGTCAAAGAAATCTACCTTGAGCGCGGATTGATCGTCGGATCAAAATCAAACGATCCCAGGGAGCTTCTCGGCCAGGTCCTTTTGCACTACGGAAGGATTAAGGAAGACCATTTGCAGGAGGGAATGGAGATCCAACGCCAAGCCGGGGGCAAGTTGGGACTCATACTGGCCGAGCGCGGCTTTGTCAGCGCGGACGACGTGATGGATGCGTTACGAACGCGGACCCTGGAAATCATCTACGATCTGTTCCTTTGGGAAGAAGCCGAATTTGAGTTCTTTGACAGCCAGCCATTACCGCCGGATTTGATTCGCATACAAGTGCACGCCACCTCAGTCATCATGGACGGAATTTGCCGGCTGGATGAGTGGACGCGTTTTCGAGAGGTGATTCCTTCCGCTCGCACCTTCTTTGCGCTCAACGCCGGCTGGACGAAAGCCGCGGTCCACGAAAGCCGAGAAGTTCGCGAAGTTCTCTATCATGTCGAAAAAGGCCTGACCGCGACCGAGATTTGCTACCAGATGCACACCTCGCTCTTCCACGCGTGCGCCGTGTTGTTTGAGCTGGTAAATAAGGGTGTGATTAAGGTCGCCGGCGAGGCTGCCGCCAGTGACGCGACTGAGGACTTATCGGCGCTGAAGCTGCCGCAGACTGCCGCGGAGTTAATAGAACTTGCGCGCGCCGAAATGAAGGACAACAACGTCGAGAACGCGATGGCTATTGTTCATAGCGCACTCGACCGCGAACCGAACAACCTAAAGGCGCAGCGTTTGCGCGAAGAAGTTGAGAACCGGTACGTGCGCGAAGTGTTTCAGAACGGATTGGCGCGTACCACGGTGCCGAAGCTGCGCGCGAGCCTGGATGAATTGGAACAGGAGCGGTTCGGCCCACAGGAAGGATTTCTCCTCTCACGTATCAATGGCGAATGGGACGTTGCTGCGATCCTGTCCGTTTGTCCCTTCCGCGAAGCCGACAGTCTGCGAATGATTAAGAAGATGATCGACGACGGTATTGTCGGAATCAGTTGAGACGTTCCACGTCGTACGTATTTTCGACAATAATCTACTTGGCTCATCCGATCCAATGGCTCGGCCATTCCGATGCGCGGCAAGTCTTCGACTTGCCGTTAGCGCCCACCTATATGACCGGTCTATGACCGTGGCGGGGTCGGAGACCTCGACGAAAAGAGGGTTCGTTGCCGGCAAGTCCAAGACTTGCCGCGCATCGGAGTGGCCGAGCCATTGGGGAAGGTAGATCGGCCCGGTTTGATCCGATCCGGCTCAGGATTTACTATTTGCGCCATGGCAGAACAAGACATAGACAAAAAAGCCGTGGTCTCGTTGTTGAATGAAATTCTGGAAACCGAGCTGGCAGGCGTCGTGCGTTACACCCACTATTCATTAATGGTGTTCGGGCACAGCCGAATTCCGATTGTCAGTTGGCTGCGCGGCGAAGCGACCACTTGCCTCGAACACGCGAATGAAGCGGGCGAGATGGTTACGCATCTGGGCGAGCATCCTTCGTTGAAAATCGGGGCACTGCTTGAAACGCAGGCGCACGGCATCAACGACATTCTGATGGAATCGCTCGAGGCTGAGAAAGAAGGCCTGGTGCTTTACAAAAACTTGCTCAAGTTGGTTCGCGATCGATCGGTCTTCCTCGAAGAGTACGCGCGCAAGATGATCGCTGAAGAAGAGATGCACCTCGGCGAAGTGAACAAGATGCTGCGCAAGCCCGGCGACATTGGGCGTTTCCAAACGGCTTAAGATGTGGAGTGGGGCCTGGTGTTCGGAGTTCCGCCTCTACTTTCAAAGCCCGGCTTTAGCCGGCGACCGGAGAAGGTTGGGTGGTGTCTGCAAAGTTGAATCTTTGATCCGGTCGCTATGCTGCGCACCCTCACCCAACCTCTCCCAGAGGGAGAGGAGAAAAACGCTCCCGGTTCTGACCCGACGTGCAGCCCAAGCCTTTCATGCAGTTTACGAATCGAGCCGTTAAGCATACATTCTTGACCAAGAGAATCCCGACCATCATTCTTTTTTGCAGCGCCATCGTCTGTTGCGCGCTTCCCTTTAATTCAATCCATCAATTCACGGCTGCCGCACAGCCAACCAATCTACAGGCGGGCACTCTCTGCGCGAACGGCGAACGCGTGATCTTCAGTTGCCCAATCAAGCGACCGGCGAAAATCGCGTCGCTGTGTGCGTCAAAAGATCTGACCAGCGAGACCGGCTATCTGCAATATCGTTTCGGCCTGCCGGCGAAAATTGAACTCGAATTTCCGAAGGATCGAACCGGGACGCAGCAGCAATTTCACTACACACATTACTTTCGGGCGCAGGTTGATCTGACGGAGATCAGCTTCACCAGCAATGGCTTCGAATACCAAATCACCGACGACTATAACGGCGAGGAGAAACCCGCGCAGAGCATTCAAGGTGTGAGCGTAACGGCTCCCGGCAAACCAAAGGAAGTGAGCTTTACTTGTCGCACCAAACCAAAAGCCGATTACACTGATTTGCAGGCGGCACTGCCGAATGAACAATGAGACCGAAGTGGCGTGTCGGAAGTCCGACCGTAAGGGAGGGCGGGTTAGTGTGTGAAGCCCGATGGTAAGAGAGGGTCAGTTGGTGCAAGGACCCGACGGTAATCAGACAAACCTGTTGCGCTTCCAGCCCTCCCGAACGGTCGGGCTTCTGACACTGAATAACAAATGGATCCAACACTCCTTGCAGCTTTGACGGGCATACTGGGCGCAGTCATCGGCGCTGTGCTCGGCGGCGTCTTTGCGCTCAAGGCCACCAAGCGCCAGGTCGAAGTGATGTCGGAGCAAATTCGCGAAGATGTGCACGAGCGGCTCTACAGCCAAAGCCTGGAGATATTGAAATTCTTTGCCGAGAATCCGGAAGTGCGCCCCTACTTCTACGATAATAAAAATCTCGCCGCCGCCGGAAGCGAAATGGAGAGATTGAAAGTCCTGAGCACTGCGGAAATGGTTGCCGGCTTCATGGAGCTGGTCGCACTGCAGCTTAAACAACAACCCGCGGAGATTCAGCCGCGCTGGAAAGCTTATATCGCCGATACGTACAACTCGAGCAGCGTGATCCGCGACCATTTGGGGGAGTGCGAAGCCTGGTACGCGGAGGATTTGCTTAGGCTGTTGCCACGCCAACCGGATGCGGCCCTCGCAGCAAAAAACTGACTCGTTGAACTGGATGAGCGAAGTTTCGCCAGCGTGACAGCCGGCGGTTGCTCACAATCTCAAATCCGAGCTCGCTGAATACATCCTTCCATACCAATTCAACACGAAACGTGCACGGCCCCGTGCGCTGCCGCCATTGACGATTGTGAATCCAGCAAACGCCTTTGTCCCACCACGTCTCCGGAATGTCTTCATAAATAATTGCGGTGCCGCCGGCTCGCAGCACCCGGCGGACTTCATCCAGCACGATCCGAACATCCTGCGCATGGTGCAGCACATAACAGAGCAGCACCGCGTCGACTGAGTTGTCGGCCATCGGAAAACTCTTGCCATCGTAACGCCGGTAATCGATCGCGGCCTCAGTTGTGTTGGTCACGTCGATGCCGATGATGCCGCCTCCGAGCATCGCACTGAGGTGATGCGCGATAAAGCCGTTGCCGCAGCCCACGTCCAGAACCTGCGAACCTTTCGGAATCACCCGCGCAATTTCCAAAGCCATGTCGTAGGCGCGCCCGACTTTTCGCCGGCGCCGCTCGCGCGCCCAGCGGCGCTTGATTCCATTTAAGAAGCGAAAGGCGGGAACAGTGGCACAGACTTCAGTCTGTGATGCAACCTTCTGCTGTGATCGTATTTGCGGTAGCTCACAGACTAAAGTCTGTGCCACTTCCAGGAAGCCGCCCGTGCTCATGACGATCGACTCAGCAACCGTGGTGCCGAATCAATTTGCGCTAGTTTGCGAGGGATTTGAGCGACGGATTTGGATGGCGCGCGGAGATTACGACCGGTGTCTGCAAAAATGATCTGACAGAAGTACGGGCGGAGCGGCGCTCAGGGTTGGGCGGAGTCTTAGTCTGACTTTGCGGATCTTTGCGCCTTTGCGGTCTTTGCGTGAAATTTGTTCTTTTGGGAGAGGCAACTCACGCCAGGACGCAAAAGACACAAAGTAAGACGCTTCTTAGGGTTGCTTGGCAACGCACATCATTGTGCCCTGCATCGTCGCCACGAGTTGCTTGCCGGCGACCCCGTTGATGCCGAAAACATCCGCGCGCACCACGGTGAGCGTCCTTCCTGCCTTAACCACTTCGGCGCGCGCGAGAAATTCTTCAGCTCTCGCGGGCCGCAGCAGGTTTACTTTGAATTCAACGCTCAGCACTCCGGAGCCGGGCGGCATGAGCGTGTAAGCAGCATAACCACAGGCAGAATCGGCAATTGTCGTGATGATGCCGGCATGAAGGTAACAGTTTTGCTGGGTCAAATCTTTACGATACGGAAGGGTAATCTCGACCACGCCCAGCTCGACCAGCGAAAGGCGCGCGCCAATCGTCTTCATGATGGCTTGTTGGGCGAAGCCGCGTGCAACGTCTTCAGCGAAGGATGGATTCGATGGCGTCATGAATGCGATAACCGGCGACTAGATCTGAAAAAGGTAGTCAGTACCGGGAGCGTTTTTCTCCTCTCCCTCATTTCTTATCAACTCATCGTGAAATTGGCCGAGGCGAAAGTCTTTGCCTTTGCGGTCGCGGTACTTGCCGAGCAGCCGCAGGATCTGCCATTTGCCGGTCATGTATGTGAGAGGCGCCGGCTTGAGCGTTAGCTGAACTCGAATGCGTGAGCGCCGCACAAAGCACCGTCAGAATGATAAGCAGAGTTTTCATTTAATACCTTAATAGAAGCGAACGTACTCGCTATTGCGAGCGGTACTGTAACGCTTTCGCATTGCGCTGCAAGCCTGCCAGCTTCGCCCGCTTCATCGCGCTGCGACGAAAACGAGCCGCGTAGGTTTCCGGATTCAGCTCCGCGATCTGTGACAACGAAGCATTGACGTTTCCCTCACGCGGCTCAAAACGCGGTTCGTCCGTCTCGGGCGTCATCTGGTTCCACGGGCACACATCCTGACAGATATCGCAGCCATACAGCCACCCCTCGAGGTGCGTGGCCACTTCGGCGCGAATTTCCGGCGCCCGCGATTCGATCGTCGCGTGCGAAATGCAGAGGTTTGAATTGACGACGTAGGGTTCGGTAATCGCTCCGGTCGGACAAGCTTCGAGGCAGAGTGTGCAACTGCCGCATTGATCGGCCGCTCGTATCTCGTCGTACTTAAGCTCAAGATTCAGGAGCAACTCGCCGATAAAAACCCATGAGCCGTACTCCTCAGTGATGACGTTAGCGTGTTTTCCCATCCAACCGAGACCGGCGCGGACGGCCCAGGCCTTGTCCATAATGGGTTGAATATCAACGCAGACCTTACCCTCGGCTGCGGGCCATTGTTCTTTGATCCAGAGCAGGAGTTCACGAAGTTTGTCGGCAACGACATCATGATAATCATCGCCCCAGGCGTAACGTGAGACTTTTCCGGTGGGCTTTTTTATCCGCTCGTTACCGCTCGCGGTAATGACACTGGTCGCCTCGTGCTGATGCGGCGTGTAGTAATTTAGCGCGACGACGATGACGGATTGGGCAGGGGGGGAAATTCGGCGAGGATCGACGCGTTGTTCGGGATCGCGTTCCATCCATTTCATCTCGCCATGGTAGCCGCGGGCCAACCATTCTCGTAACTTAACGGCTTCTTCAGTCAGCGCTTCGGCCGGTGCTATGCCGACTTTAGAAAAACCCATAGCGATGGCCTGCCGCCGAATTCGGCCGGATAGCTCCGAAGGCGTTGTGTGGTTACGCTTCACTCGTTGCTTTGTTATCCTCTAATCAAGAACCGTTTTGACTATGGAACCAGAAATATCACTTGCGCCGGAGATAATGTCCAGCATCGAACGGGCGTTGCGTGAAGACATTGGGCCGGGTGACGCCACGACCGATAGGATTGTGCCCGCCGAAGCGCGACTCGCGGGAGTGATCCTCGCCAAGGACTCGGGTGTCATTGCCGGCCTGCCGGTGGCGGAGAGTGCCTTCCGGCTCCTCGATCTGGGGATCAGCTTTGTTGGCAGAGCCACGGATGGCGACCGGGTCACAGCCGGTCAGACCGTCGCCGAGATCAGCGGGCCCGCGCGAGCAATTCTCACCGGAGAACGAACCGCTTTGAATTTTCTGGGACGCATGTCGGGCATTGCCACGCGCACGCGCGAGTTCGTGAATGCCGTTACGGGAACGAAAGCAAGGATTCTCGATACTCGCAAGACCGCCCCGAATCTGCGCGCGACGGATAAACTGGCGGTCCGGCTCGGCGGCGGCGTGAATCACCGGTTCGGGCTCTACGACATGATTATGATTAAGGACAACCATATCGATTTTGCCGGCTCGATTACCGAAGCCGTCAGGCGCGCGCGCAACCATTCCGGAAATCTCGAAATCGAAGTCGAGGCGCGCACGCTTGCTGACGTCGCGGAATGCCTCGATTTAGGAATCAGCTGGATAATGTTGGACAATATGTCTTTGGCAAATATGCGTGAAGCAGTGGCGCTGGTCGCCGGTCGAGCCAGGTTGGAAGCTTCAGGCAACGTCAGCCTTGAGAACGTTCGCCAGATTGCGGAAACGGGCGTCGATTTCGTCTCAGTGGGAGCATTGACTCACTCAGCGAAAGTGTTTGACGTGAGTCTGAAAGTGGGTAGTGTCCTAAATTAAAATCTCTGCGCAACCTCTGCGCGCTCGGCGTCTCGGCGGTGAGCATTTCTTGGTCTATTCACCGCGGAGCCGCCGAGATCGCCGAGGCTCACGCAGAGGAACTGAAATTAGGACACGACCTGAAAGTGAATCAAGCGTAGCGAGTGACTCGAGCATCTAATTATCAAAGCAATGATCAACGAAACAGATCCAAAGAAGATGTACGAGGCGATGAAGGCCAAGCTGGCCAGGGTCGTGCCCGATTTTGAGTTGAAGCTCAAGGCGGAACTGGCCGCCGAAATCAATCGCCTCAAAGCTGAAAAGAACGCGGTCATTCTCGGGCACAACTATATGGAGCCCGCGCTCTTTAATTCGGTCCCCGATTTTGTCGGCGATTCGCTGGAACTGGCGCGCCGCGCGGCCGCCACCGACAAACAGATTATCGTCTTCTGCGGAGTTCGATTTATGGCCGAGACGGCCAAGATTCTCAACCCTTCGAAGACCGTTTTGTTGCCATCTGAGAAGGCCGGATGTTCGCTGGCGGCCAGCATTACTGCCGCGGATGTGCGTGAACTCAAGCGACAATTTCCGGGCGTGCCCGTGGTCAGCTATATAAACACTTACGCCGACGTCAAAGCTGAGTCAGACATTTGCTGCACCTCAGGCAATGCCGTGGCGGTCGTAAATTCGCTGGACACCGATCGCGTGATCTTCATTCCCGACGAGTACCTCGCCCAAAACGTTGCCAAAGAAACCGGAAAGCGAATCATCTTTCCGACCAGCGATCCGCGAAAGAAGTTCTCGGACGAACTCGACTATCAAATGATTGGTTGGCTGGGGCGTTGCGAGGTGCATGACAAGTTTACTGTTGACGACATCCGGAATGTGCGCAAGCAATTTCCTGAAGTGGTCATCCTGGCGCATCCCGAATGCAGCCCGGCGGTGGTGGCAGCTTCGGATTTCTCTGGCAGCACTACGGCCATGATGAAGTACGTTGAGCAGATCACTGCGCCTCAATATTTATTACTTACCGAGTGCGCGATGGGTGACAACATTGCCGCGGCGAATCCGGGTAAAGAAATGCTGCGTCTGTGCAGTGTCAGGTGTCCTCACATGAACGAGATTACTTTGGAAGACACGCTCGAAGCGCTGCGGAAAGAGCAATTCGTAATTGAGATTCCCGAAGACATCCTCAGGCGCGCGGCGCAATCAGTAGAGAGAATGATTGCGATTGGTTGAAATCTTGCCGACAAAGGTTGACTTGTTTTGAACCGGACCGATGTTCTGATTATCGGAAGCGGTATTGCGGGCGCTACCGCAGCGCTGCGGCTCGCCGCTAATCCGCGGCTTCAGATAACCGTCGTCAACCGCGCGCCCGATGCCCACGAATCAAATACATTCTATGCCCAGGGCGGAATTGTCGGCCGCAGTCCAGACGACAATCCTGATGCTCTGATTAGCGACATTCTTGAGGCCGGCGCCGGCGCCAGCTCTCCGCAGGCGGCGCGCATTCTGGCAGCAGAAGGACCGCTTCTGCTGCGCGAAATCCTCGAGCAGACTGCCCACATTCAATTCGATCACGATGCACAAGGTCAGCCTTTGTTTACGCGCGAGGCTGCGCATTCCCGCAATCGCATCCTGCATGTCGGCGACTTTACCGGCAACGCCATTATGGCCGGCTTGATTGCGGCCCTGGAAGCGTGCGCCAACGTCACCATCGAGACAGACAGCACCGCGGTGGATCTGATCACTTTTCCCCATCACTCGCGCGATCCGCTGGACAATTACCGCAGCATCTCCTGTCACGGAGCCTACATTTTCGATCGCCGCGAACGAACCGTGGATCGTTACCTGGCACGCGCGACAGTGCTGGCCACCGGAGGCTTGGGAAGAATCTATCGCAACACGACCAACCCCACCGGTGCGCGCGGCGATGGACTCGCGATGGCCCATCGCGCCGGAGCGCGCATTGCGAACGCCGAGTACATTCAATTTCACCCGACGGCGCTGGCGCTGCCTGGGGCTGAAGGCTTTTTGATCAGTGAGGCCGTGCGCGGTGAAGGGGGAATCCTGTTGACCCCGGACGGCCGCGCGTTCATGCACGAGTATGCGCCGGAGTGGAAGGATCTCGCGCCGCGCGATGTGGTGGCCCGCGCTATCCATCACGAGATGGAAAGCCACGGCTATGCTTACGTACTCCTGGATATCGCTTCACATTTGCCGGCAGACACAATTCGCGATCGCTTTCCCAGTATCTATGAACGGTGTCTGCAATTCGGATTGGATATTGCTAAGGAACCGATACCGGTAGTTCCGGCAGCGCACTATTTCTGCGGTGGAGTTCTGGTTGATGAAGCGGGCAAGACGACCATTCAACATCTGTATGCCGTCGGTGAGATCAGTTGCACGGGCGTCCACGGCGCAAACCGTTTGGCATCGACTTCGCTCCTGGAAGGGTTGGTGTGGGGCAATCGCGCGGCGCTGGCCATCGCGGAAGCTCTGGCAGGCGATGACCGAAACGCAGAGGTGACACTTGAAAGTGTGCCGCCGTGGGACGAGAGCGGACTGACCGCGGATGCCGACCCCGCTCTGATTCAGGGCGACATGCAAAACATTCAGAACATCATGTGGCATTACGTGGGCCTGGTGCGCAATGCCGACCGCATCTCGCGCGCAATTCGTGAACTGCGGCATCTTTGGAACGAGATTGAAACCTTTTATCGAACCACGAAACTGGATGACGGGTTAATTGGTCTGCGGAACGCGGTCGAGGTGGCGCTGATCGTGGCCCAGGCAGCTTTGCATAATCGCCAGAGCCGGGGCTGCCACTTTCGGCAGGACTCGATCTCTTCACATGGTGATCGATTGATCTAAACGAGACAGCCAATTAACCGTGAAGGGATTTGCCCAAGTCGTCGCGGCCGGAACACCGGGCTTTCTTTATTGGGATCGCGGACGCCCTCGTCCGCAAAGCTGGGGTAATAGTTTCAAGAGAAATAACGTCCCTACTGTTCGCGCTTCACGCTCAATGCGGGCGAGGGCGGCCGCGCTCCCAGAATGCACGATCCTCTCGCCGGCGCTGACAAATAAATAAATGAAAAGGGCGACCCGTGAAGGTCGCCCCTTTTTCTGTTTAATCTCCGCCGTTCTTAGAATTCAAATCGAACGCCGAGCTGAATTTGCCGCTCGCGGAAAAAGAATCCATTCGAAAGATCGCTCGCCGTTGCGAACGTCGGATCGAAAGTGGCGGTACAAATAGCAGTACCAAGCGGCACGCTTCCAGCGCAACCGACATTGTAGATTCGGTTATTTACTGCCGTTACCTGAGTGCGGTTGAAGATGTTGAATCCCTCGGCCAGAACTTCGAGTTTCGCGTTCTCCTTGATGGTAAAGCGGCGTGAGACGCGTAGATCAACATACTGAGTTGAAGGCATGTGGAAAGCGTTGTTCGGAACATAGGCAAAGCGCAACGAGCCGTTCGACCCATTGATGCCGCCGGCCTGGCTAAAGCCAAACACACCGCTGGGACTGAAACTGTTCGTGACGCCGGTGAAACGCGCGCCTGAGAACATGTTGACCACGGGTGCGATTGTCCAGCCGTTGAGAATTGCGCGCCCGGTGTCCCCCAAGCCTTTGAAGTTCGTGTTGTAAACCAAACTCGCCACAAACTTGTGACGGCGGTCAAACGCGGAGTAACCCCACTCCCCCTGCTGGTCAAACGCGTTGAAGGGCGCTGAAAAACTGGGTGTGAAAGTGGTCGAGTTCTGTCCGTTGTCCCTCGCCACTGAAAGGGTGTAGCTCGTCTGGAATTGCAAGCCGTTGGTCATGCGGCGATTAGCCTGCAGAACCAGGGCATTATATTTGGTGTTGATGTCGCTTCGGATCTCCTGAATCTGGCCAAAAGCTGTATTTGGCCGGGCCGCTCCGCGAAAATAAGAATACGCCCAAACCGCGCCCGCATAAGGACCATCCACAACGCTGATTCTCGCGCTGCCGGTTGGTGGACTCAAGTTGGTGTCAACGAAATTCGGCAGATACTTGCCAAAGCTGAAAAGGTAAGAAGCAGAGACGACCGTGTTATGGCCGATCTCTCTCTCTAGAACCACATCGCCCTGCTGAATCATCGGCAACTGAAAGTCATTCGCGAAGTAGTTAACCGTCGCGCTGCCGACGGGAGCGGTGGCCAGGATATTCGGAAAAATTGGAGCTGCCGTATTACCGGCCGGGATTGGCGCCGCAGTGGTAGCCGGATTGACTGAGGAAAGAATCTGGCTCTGGCCAACTACCGCGGTATTGATCAGCGCGTTGGTAATTGTCGAGTTAATCACCCGGCCGTAGTAGACACCGTAGCCGCCCCGCAAGCTGGTTTTTCCATTGCCATTAATATCCCAGGCAAAGCCTACGCGAGGTCCGAAATTGTTTTTGTCGGACGGATGATTAGCGGTTTGCGGCAACGCTGGATTGATCAAGTTCGGGAACGCATTGGGCACGCGCTCGTATTCCCAGCGGATTCCCAGGTTCAGAGTCAGGCGCGGATGCACTCGCCAATCATCCTGGGCGAACAGCGAAAAGTCGGTGGTTGGGAATTCGAAGCGCGGCTGCCCAAAGCCTTGTTGATAGTTACTCGTATAGCATTTTCCGGCTAAGCGTGTGTTCGCCGCTGGGGACGCAAGCGTCGCGCAGGTTACATTCGCTGCACGCAACGCGCCGGCTGACGTAAAGTTCACATAGTCAACGATGAAGTCGTTAATGTTGCCGTAGGTGTAGGCACCGGCGCCGGTAAACAGATTGTCATCGACATCGCGAACATGATTAATGTCGCCGCCAAACTTCAGGCTGTGCGCACCACTGGCATAGGTGATCGTGTCCGCAAACTGAATCCTGGTCTCCTCCGGTAAGGCACGACGATCAAGGAAGTTTGCTTTGCCGAATGTAAGGCCATTGGTCAGCGTCACTTGCGGAGAGAAGCCATCCGCAGTCGTGGGCTCGCCTGGTAGCGGTGGCTGGGCGAACTGGGAAGACAACTCGTGTGCCCGCAGGAATCTTGCCTCGTTCACCAGCTTGCTCGAGAAAGTTGATGAGAGACGTAAGGTCAGCGAGTCGACGTCGACGTGATCGTCGCCGAAGCCGGTACGGCTGCGAGTGACGGTGGCGCCGGTTTGAACGCCGGCCGGCGAGTCCCAACGCAACCGATTATAAGTAGCGGTGAAAGTGTGATTTTCCGTGATCCGCCAATCAAGCTTTGGCAGAAGCAACAACTGGTCGCCACGCCGCGGCGTCTCGCCGGTGAGGCTGTTGATAAAGCCCAACGCCGCATCGATCTGGGCGCCCGTCAAACCTCTGGCTGTAAGAGTGGTCCGATTGACGGTGTTGAGATAGGTCGGACTACTGAATACGGCCACGCCGGGGAAATCTCTTTTCTGCTGGTCGTAACTGAAAAAGAAGAAGGCCTTATCCTTAACGATAGGTCCACCGATAGTGCCACCAAACTGATAACGCACATCCTTCGGTTTCAACCCAACGGGCTGGAAGACGCCATTGACTAACTGATTGATGGTACTGCGGGGGTTCCGCGCACCCCACTTATTGTTGCGGTCAAATAAAAAGGCCGAACCGTGAAACTCGTTAGTTCCAGACTTGGTCACGGCATTGATTACCCCACCGGCCGAACGCCCATACTCAGCAGAGTAGTTGGAGGTGTTTACCTGAAATTCGCGTATGGCTGATTGGCTAATTACATATCCGATTCGGGTACGGCCGCGTTCTTCTGAAAAGAAAGCCTGGTTATTGTCGCCTCCGTCAATCGTACTATTGTTGAGCAACCCCGAAATCCCGCGGAAGCTAATCAAACCGAAGGTGCCGTCCGGGACAGTTCCCGGTGTCAGAATGGCAAAGTTAGACCAGCGTCGGCCATTCGCCGGCAGATTATTAAGAGAAACCTGATTAACGTTCGTGGAAAAATCCTGCTGCTGGGTATTGATCACGGGAGCTTCGGCAGTAACCTGCACCGTGCCCGTCACACCCTGGAGGGACACGACCACCGGCAGTTCCGTTGCGCGCCCTACTTCAACCACGACGGTCTCTGCGGTGAACACGGCAAAGCCGCTCGCGTTCACACTTACGGAATAGTTGCCGGGCTCCAGGTTGACAATCTTGAAGGCGCCATTGTCGTCGGTGGTGGCCGTCGACTCTTTGCTGGTTCCACTATTCTTCGCCGTAACGGTGGCCCCGACGACGACTTCTTTGTTGGGGTTGGCAACAGTACCGCTGATCGCGCCGGTTACTGTTCCCTGCGCCATCGCACCCATCGCGCAAACGGCGATTAGAGCGAGCGAGGCAAAACAGAATCTGAAAAATTTAAACATATCCGGAGAACTCCTTAGGAAATCAAATCATTCAATCGTTGAGCGCGCGAACCATCGAGCGCAGGATTAACTGAGACCGCTAAAAACTTTTGAGACTGCTTCTTGCGAAGGATTGACTGCAAAAACACGCAGAAGGCGGTTTCTATCATGTTGAGTGTTAACTGCGCAAGCATAAAACGTGCGGCAAACGACTGTTCTGGATCACTTGCGCTATGAATTCCCGTCGATAGATCCCAGCGTGGCGTTGGGAGAGCATTTTTCGCAAGAATTGTGCCTCGATAAGCGCGCCGGGGTTGGGTTGGTTATGTGGAGATTTGTCAGCTCTCCGCGCGGAACAATTCGCCTGGCCGATGATCCGCCAACGAGATTTTGGATTTTCTATGAAAAAATAGAGCAACGCATGTTCAAAGCCTATAGGCGCTCCACAATTATTGCGATGCCCTGGCCGCCCCCAATGCACGCAGTCGCCAGTCCGTATCTTCCGTCTCTTCGTCCCAGCTCAAGCAACAAAGTGAGCACCAGCCGGGTACCGGTCGCTCCGAGTGGATGACCCAGCGCGATCGCTCCGCCATTAACGTTTGTCTTCTCACGATCAAGTCCCAGTTCCTGCTCGACCGCGAGATACTGAGCGGCGAACGCCTCGTTCACTTCCACCAGATCCATGTCGGCGAGTTGCAATCCCGCCTTCTCGAGCGCCTGCAAACTGGCGGGCACTGGTCCGATTCCCATCATCTCAGGTTCGACTCCGGCGTAAGCCCAACTGACGATGCGGCCCAGCGGCTTGATGTCTTTCGATTTCACAAATGCCTCGTCAGCGATGACGAGCGCTGCCGCGCCATCGACAATTCCCGAGGCATTACCGGCCGTGACCCAACCGTCCTTGCTGAACGCCGGTCTTAACTTGGCCAAACCTTCCATCGTTGTTTCGGGGCGCATGTGATCGTCACGATCAAAAAAAGTCGAGCCCTTTCGGCTCTTGATCTCCACGGGCACAATTTCATCCGCGAATACGCCGGCGTCAAAAGCCCGCTTGGCTTCTTGTTGAGAGCGCAAGGCGTACTTGTCCTGCTCTTCGCGGGAGACTTCAAATTTGCGGGCCAGGTTCTCAGCTGTACCGGCCATTGGCGTGTTGCAGTAGGTGTCCACCAACGCCACCATCAGACTGTCTTCCAGTTTTCCCTGGCCGAGTACGAAACCGGACCGCGCGCCGCGGATAACATGTGGCGCCTGCGACATCGATTCCATGCCGCCCACGAGACAGGTGCGCGCTTCGCCTAACTGAATCATCTGCGCACCCGAAACGATCGCCTGGATACCACTTCCGCAAAGCCGGTTAACGGTCAGCGCCGGCCGGTCGAAAGGAACTCCAGCTTTCAGGGCAACGTGGCGCGCGCCATAGATCGCGTCCCCGGAGGTTTGCAACGCATTGCCGATGATTGTGTGGTCGATCTCTTCGGGGGCGACGCCGGTTGTGTCCAGCGCGGCCCGGGACGCCAGCGCGCCCAGATCTATTGCCGAGATATCCTTCAACGCGCCGACGTATTCGCCCATCGGCGTGCGCTTGCCACCTAAAATAAAAACGTCACGAGACATAGATTTATGATTGACCTCACTCTGTTAAGTAATCTCTGCTTATCAAAACTGAACAACCTAGCAGAGCCTTCAGAGTCGAGTCAATTCCGCTTCCGGCCGGGTAGTGTCTTAATTTGAAATCTCTGCGCCACCTCTGCGTGCTCGGCGCCTCCGCGGTGAGCATTTCTCAGTTTATTCACCGCAGAGCCGCAGAGGTCGCCGAGACTAGCGCAGAGGAACTGGAATGGGACAGTAAGTACCCCCGGCGGCAAAGTAAACCGCAAAGTCTGACACTGCTCGAAGAAACAATAAGCTAGTCAATGAACCGATGTTTTTCGCGATAGCGATGAAGCAGTTCTTCCAGGAAGCCCTCATAAGTGAAGCTCGCGAGGTCGTAATGCGGGCGCAGCTTGAAAAGGATCGGCATGGAAACGCGCCAGGCCATCCACTGGCGCGGATAATTTCGTAAGTCCCAGCGCCGGCGCAGAAAACTTTCAACCACGGAAATCTCCTGTTCCGTCAGGAGGTTCACGTCGGCGGTGAACTGGAACGGCTGGCACGTGCGCCGCAAAGCCGGGTCGGAAACCGGCGAGGCAAACACCTCGGCAAAGGCGGGAGCCTCGGCTTCGCGCTCGCGCACAACCACTGTACCGGCAACCAGATCGCCGATGCGCTGATCGCGATCAGTCGCGAACACCGAGACCAGGCCCACCGAATAGAACGGCGGCACCATAAAGTCGATTAAGCGCAGGAGATTTCGAATCATCGCTTCATAGAACGAAATCGGCCGCCCGTCTTCGCGAATCACGCGCAACTTCAGCCAGCGCTTTCCGGGCGTCTGTCCCCGCCAAATCCATTCGAAGATCGCGAAATACCCGTTGATGATGATGAACTGAATGACTACCAGGACCGCGATCACCCACTTGGGCGCGTTTACCAGCCGAGCGCCGACGTCCGCCGTGTCGGAAATTATGAGGAAGAGAATCAGCATGGCGATCAGCACAAAAATCTGAATTGTGTGATCGATAGCGCAGGCGATAAACCGGTTACCAATCGAGGCCAGGGCAAAGTGCAACGGCACGCGCTCAGGCGTTTCGATAACCAGAGTATCGTCGGAAATGATGACCGCTGACATTTATATCTTTCCGCATTCCAGGACCATCTTAACCGCTTCAGGATAAAGTTGGTGCTCCTGTTCGAGTATCCGCGCCGATAGACTCTCGACCGTGTCATCTTTAAGGACCGGCACTTCGCGTTGGGCAATGATCGGGCCGCCGTCGAGGGTCTCATCAACATAATGAACGGTACAACCACTTTTTTCGACGCCGGCGTCGAGCGTTTGCTTTTGTGGATTCAGACCGGGAAACAACGGCAACAAACTCGGGTGAATATTGAGAATGCGGCCGCGGTATGCGCTGAGAATTTCAGAAGAAAGAATCCGCATGTATCCGGCGAGACAGATCAGATCAACGTGCCGCGCGTGCAAAGCGACGACGATTTCCCGATCGTGCTCTTGGCGCGTTCGGCCGCGCCGTTCGATTACGACAGTTTCAATCCCGCGCTCGGCCGCCTTCTCCAGCCCGGAAGCTTTGGCCTGATCGCTCAACACCACTGCCACTTCAGCATTCGGAATCACTCCGGCACGCACGCTATCCGCCAATGCCACCATGTTAGAACCACGGCCGGAAATGAGAATCGCGAGGCGCGCCTTCTTTGCTGCTTCCGCCATCTACGCCTGGTTGCCAGAGAAAATTTGATCGAGGTGGTGCTGCAAATGATCGACGTAGTCTTTCATTAAGTATTCGAGCGTGACGGGCTCAGTCTGCGGCACCGTCTTGAAGGCAATCTCCTGAAGCGTGTGCAGCGTGCACGGAGCATTCAACTTTTCTGTCGCGGCGTGGCTCATGACGTGATGCAGGTGAAGATTGTAGGCCCGCCATAAATCTACGAGCTGCGACCAGGGGGCTTCCTGATAATGATTTGTCGCCACCCAACCGTCCTGATCATAGCCGGGGAACACCAGATCATTTTTGAGCTGCCCTAAAACAAATCGCGCGTGATTGTTCGCGGCTGAATCGATGAGGTGCCCGATAATTTGCTTCGATGACCAATGGGCTTCGGCGCGCGGTTTCGAGCTTTCGGCTTCAGATATCTCCAACAGCCGTGGCGTGGCCGTATCAAGAGTGTGTTTGAAATTATCGAGCCACTGATCCATAAAGCTTCCTCAATCGACCAGGGAGACGCGACCATCGCCCTTCACAATTCGACCAATCTCATAGCCGGAACTGACTTGACTACGAATCGTCGCGGCATTTTCTGTCGCACAAACGATAACCATGCCGATGCCCATGTTGAAGGTGCGGAACATTTCCGACTCTTCGATGTTGCCCAGCTTCTGCATTAGCTGGTAGACCGCCAGGACTGGCCAGGAACCGCGTTTGATTTCGACGCCGGTTCCTTCCGGCAGAATGCGCGGAATATTTTCGAGGAGCCCACCGCCGGTAATATGCGCGAGTCCCTTGATGACTCCGGAGCCCAGCGCGCCGTCGAGATCACGCAAATAACTTAGGTGCGGTTTCAGGAGTGCTTCACCGGCCGTTTCACCTAATTCATCGAGATAAGTATCGGCGCCGTAACCAGCTGTTTCAAAGAAAAGTTTGCGCGCCAGCGAATATCCATTTGTATGCAAGCCAACTGACGGCAAACCCAGCACGATGTCGCCGGGCGCAATCGTCTTCCCGTCAATTATCTTTTCTCGATCGACGACGCCGACAATGAAGCCGGCCACGTCATATTCGCCGTCAGCGTAAAAACCTGGCATCTCGGCCGTTTCGCCGCCGAGCAGCACGCACCCATTTTCACGACAGCCCCGAGTGATGCCTTCGATGATGCTGGCGATCGTTTCCGGCGCGAGCTTTCCCGTCGCGACGTAATCAAGAAAGAAGAGCGGCCGCGCGCCCTGCACCAGGATATCGTTGACGCAGTGATTGACCAGATCGCGGCCAATCGTGTTGTGAACGCCGGTAGCAAAAGCAATTTTCAGTTTTGTACCAACGCCGTCCGCTGAAGCGACCAGCACGGGTTGGCGCAGTCCGGGAAATGCGCCGTCGAACATTCCGCCAAAACTGCCGATCTCAGAGAGTGTCCGGGAGTTGAAGGTCGTGCGCGCGAGTTCCTTGATTTTTTCGGTGGCGCGATTCGCGGCGTCGATGTCAACGCCGGAATCAGCGTAAGTTACAGGCTTGGCCATAAATTCAGGATAAGCTGCTTTGCCGCCCGATGGGCGGAAAGACTCGGCCTTTCCGGCAGGCTCCCATAAAGAATATCGAGGCGCAGCCTCCGAGTATCAAAAAGGATTCTCACGGTAAGGCGAAGCCTTACCGCCCATCAGGCGGCATAGACGCGGTGCTTTTTGTCTACTTCTTCTTCCCGGTCTTTTCCGGCTTTGGCTTGGGCGGCGGACCAAAGTCTCCATAAGCGATGAATCCCGATCGCGATGAATCATCCTTGAAACCTTCGCGCCCCGTCCAGACGTCGTCCTTAGTTTCCTTCGCGGCTTTGACTTCGTAAACGTGAGCGCCGTTCGAATCGCCTTTGCCCTTGGTCGTGATCGTGATCTCGCCCTGCAAGTCAGTGCGGTAGAGTTTCGCATTCACCGTCTTCAAACGATCGAGCATGCTTTGCCCCGGATGGCCATAACGATTCCACGCGCCCGTGGAAATTATCGCCGTCTCAGGCTGCGCAATTTTCAGAAAACGTTCCGAAGTCGCGTACTTCGATCCGTGATGAGCAATCTTGATGACCTTGGCTTTGAGATTCGTGTCCTTGCCAATCATCCGTTCTTCCGTCTGAGTTTCGGCGTCGCCCATGAAGAGCATTGAGAAATCGCCATAGTCCAGACGCAGCACAATCGAGTTCGCGTTCGTCTCGTTGCCGCCCGCCTTCATCTGCTCTTTTGTGAAGAAAGGTTCGGTGGGCGCGAGCACGGTCAGGAATGCGCCACCGCCCAGGTCGTATTTCTTGCCGACTTCCGCTTTTTCGTATTGCGCACCACTCTTCTGCAAGGCGTCTTTGTATTCATCAAAGAAAGCGTTGATGCTTTTCGCCCTGGTCTTTTTCGGGACCGGCGTGGGCGCGGGTTTCGCTTTCGATCCCCTCTTGCCGGGTGTCGGCGAAGGCTGCGGCGTGGAAAGATCGACGCCGTTATCGATGACGGTGCCCACTTTGATGCCGTTCATGACTTCATCCGCTCCGCCAATGTGATCCGGATGCGGATGAGTGGCGATGAAGTAATCGACGCGCTCGATCTTGTAGCGCTTCAGCGCATCCAGGATCACCTTGCCTTTGCCCGCATCGCCGGCATCGATCAAAACGGATTTGCCGGTGGGCGAAACAATCAGGATTGAATCGCCTTCGACGGGGCCCACGTCGAGCACGTGCACCTGCAATTCACCGGTTGGCTTTGGCGGACGCGAATTCCACCACGCGCGTCCCCATTTGAACCACGCCCCACCGGCCGCGCCGATTATCAGCACGAGCACCGCAATTGCACATCCGCATCCGCGAGTGGAACGTTTCATTTTATTTCCAAAAAATTAAGGCCTTCGTTCGAGGGTCGAACTTGTTGGCCACGGTTCGCACCAAAGGAACCACATCGTGGCGGCCACGCGAGTAAGAACGCAAAGCCCTTTCAGCGTCAACCGTTCGCCAGATTGTTTCCGATCCGATCACTTCATCAATCGCGAGAAACAACTGGTCGGTTTCCCGCACGTCTTTTAGCACAGTGGACTGGAAAGAAAGAACGTTGATGGAAGCGCCTTCCGACTCAACAGCTTCTGTCAAAGCGATCCGACTCCGCAATTTACCGGAAGCTTCGACGATCAAAACAATCAAGCGAACGCCGAGCAAACGTTCGGTGGATCTGTTCGCGAGAGCGCAGTTCAGAATTGCCACGCCATCCTTCATCTGCAAGGAGGGTTCGTCGATTCGCGCCGGCAGATCCGACACGTCGAAAGATAATACCCTCTTTGACTGAGTCTTCTCAGGTTGCTGACTAGAGGCCGGCAACACTACCCCACAAAACGCGAGAATGGCCAAAAGGATTTGCGCCCGCTTCATGAGCTGTTGAGTATGCTATGCCGCCAAGTGGTTAAGCAAATTATCCGAACTTAATCCGTTCCAGCACCAGCAGCCCAATCGACACCAGCGCCAGCACATACATCACCGGATGAATGTCGCGCCGCCGGCCGACCATCAGATACAAGCCCACATGCGAAATGAATCCCCAAAGAATTCCCTGCGTGATCGAAAATGTCAGCGGAATCAGAACCAGCGTCAGAAAAGCCGGCACGCCTTCCTCCATTTTCGAAAATCGATCTGGCCGACACTGCGAAACATTGCCGCGCCAACCAGAATCAGAACCGCCGCGGTCGCGTAAGGCGGCACCATGCCGGCCAGCGGCGCAATGAAAAAGCAGGGCAGAAAACAGAGCGCCGTGAACACCGAAGTCAAACCCGTCCGGCCGCCCATCTGAATTCCGGCGATACTTTCAATGTAAGCCGTGCCCGACGAGGTGCCCGCCAGTCCGGCGCCCATCGTCGCCAGCGAATCGACGATTAGATCCCTGACGCAAATTCTTCGGGTGACCCTCTTCGTCGAGCAGGTCGCCGGCGTGCGCGACTCCGATAAAGGTCGAGATCGAATCAAACAAATCCGTAAAGAGGATCGCGATGATCGACGGCAGCAAGCTCAGCTTCAAAGCTCCCGCACACGTCGAGCTTAAAGAAGACGCTTCGGAAATCCGGCCAGCTCGAATTCTTGCGCCGGGGCGCTCACCATTCCCAGCGCCCAGGCAACGATGGTGATAGAGACAATTGTGATCAGAAATGCCAGCGGATTTCTTGCGTGAAATCAGCAAGATGGAAAGCGCGACACCCGAGAATCGTGAGCAGCGCCGGCTTTCCCAGGGTCCCCAACCTTACGAAGGTCACCGGATCGGAAACGATGAAGCCCGCATTTTTCAGTCCGATGAAAGTGAGGAAGATGCCGATACCGACCGCCGCGGCAATTCTGATTTCTTTCGGAATCGCTTTGGCAATCGATTCGCGGATAGACGTGACCGAGATCAGCAGAAAGAAAACGCCGGCCCAGAAAATAATTCCAAGCGCCGTGGGCCACGGGACACCTTTGCCCAGGATGATGGTGTAGGTAAAGAAGGCGTTGATGCCCATGCCCGGGGCAACCGCGAACGGCAGCTTCGCATACAGGCCCATCAACAAAGTCATGGTGAAGCAGATGATCACCGTGGCCGTTAGTACCCCGTTGAAGGCCATGCCCGTCTTGCCGTCCGCCGAAATGATTTGCGGATTGACGACGACGATGTAAGCCATCGTGAAGAAGGTCGTGACGCCGGCGATGGCTTCGGTTTTGAGGTTGGGTTTTTCTGTAGTCGTAAGATTCATGAACCACAGAGGACACAGAGAAAAACCAAAAGAGAATCAAGGAAGAAGAGTTTGGGCGAAGACAAAAACCATTTCTAATTTGTCTTTTCTTCTCTGTGTCCTCTGTGGTGAATTTTCCTGTGGTGAATTTCAGTTTGCCAGGACGCTCCGCAATGCTCGCAGAGCATTCTCGATATCCTCACCCGAAACATCGTAATGCGTAACCATCCTGATGGATGTTCCGAAACCTGAGGCGAGGACGCCCTCGTCGCGTAACTGGGAACAGATCGCATCGGCGGCTTGCCCCGTCTCGCTAACGTCGAAGATGACGATGTTGGTCACGACCTTCTCAGGATCGATTTTTACACCCGGTAGTTCGGCCAGGCCTTCGGCCAAACGTTTCGCATTTGCGTGATCCTCGTGCAGGCCCTTCGGCGATTCTTCCAGCGCCAATAGTCCGGCGGCGGCCAGGACACCTGCTTGCCGCATGCCGCCTCCGAGCATCTTGCGAACCGCGCGAGCTTCGTCGATGAAGGCCCGCGTGCCCAGCAGCATCGATCCGACCGGCGCCCCCAAACCCTTCGACAGACAGAACATTACTGAGTCAGCCGGCCGCGCGAGGTTCGCCACGGAATCGTTGAGCGCCACGGCCGCGTTGAAGATCCGCGCGCCGTCGAGGTGCACCGGCAGGTTCAGCTCATGAGCATGAGCACAGATGTCTTCCGCGCGTTCACGTGTCAGCACTGATCCGCCGGCCAGATTGTGCGAATTCTCGAGCGCGATCAGACCAGTCGGCGCGACGTAGTAAGCGCTTTGATGGTGAATTGCGCCTTTGATTTCATCCCAGGTCAGAATGCCGCTGCCGTCGCTGCTCTTTACCGGGCGCGCCAGACAGCCCGAGAAGGCTGACATGGTGGCCATCTCGAAATTGAAAATGTGCCCGCGCTCTTCGATGATCACCTCTTGCCCGGGTTTGGTGTGCAGTTTGACCGCGGTCTGATTTCCCATCGAGCCGGTAGGCACAAACAGCGCTGCCTCTTTTTCGAGAATTTCGGCCGCGCGTTCCTGCAAACGATTGACGGTAGGATCTTCGCCGTAAACGTCGTCACCGACTTCGGCTTCGGCCATCGCGCGGCGCATCGCCGCCGTTGGTTTGGTAACCGTGTCGCTACGCAAATCGATCATGTGACTTGGTGGTAAGAAGCGCGCCAACTCTATCACAAAATGAGAAGGCGGAAAGCCTGGCGAATCCATGGTGAGCAGCGGCGGGATCGCGGAACAAATGTGAAGTTACGATGGGTAAGAAGCAGCGGGATATTAAGCGCAACCGAGAGCGTTGCGCCCAGTCGTTCTACTGCGCGGGTTCTTCGCTCTTGAGCATGCGACAGTTGCCGGTGAAGATAGCGCCCGGTTTCATGCCCAGAGAAGAGGTTGAGATATCGCCGTTAATGATCGCGGCCGCACCGAGCTCGACTCTCTCCTGCGCCACGACGTCGCCGTTGACCGTGCCGCTGACAACGCAAACCGCCACTTCAATTGAAGCGTCCACGCGCGCGGAGCCATCCACGATCAGCGTGCCGTTGCTTGAGGAGATTTTGCCGGCCACGTGACCGTTAATTCGCAGCATGCCTTTGAAAGTGATCTCACCATTTAGTTCGGGCAACGAGTCGGTCGAGCCGTTCGGCCGCTGCTTAACGGTCAACACACTCCCGACCGCACCCAGATTTCCTGAAATAATTCCATCAACCGGGATCAATCCACGATAATTGGCTTCGCCTGTGATCACCGGTACCCGCGCTTGAAAACTAGGCGTCTTGTTAACTCGATCTTTTACACTGGGGACGAATCGAAGCGGCGAGACCGTAGCGCGACTGGTCGACGATGCCTTGTGTCGCTCGGCTACTGGGGCAAGGGAGCCAGGCAGCGGCGAAGTGCGGTTGAATCCAGGAGCGGTTGCTTCTCTCTGCAGAGCAGGCTTAGAGGACATTAATCTCTCCTTAGAAATGGCGTGGCCCGCGCAAAACCTGATTGTAGGTGGGAAGGCTCGTCAGCGTCCGCCGAGCGATCAGTTCCAGAATACCAGCTTGAGTCGGCGCACAGTACCACAGTCGGCTAGGGGCTTCAAGCCTTTTACGACTGGAGTGTCCTTATCTTGTCAGTCCCGTCACCGGCGTGGCATGCTGGTTACACGTGGTAGCGGAAAGCAAAACCAAGGCTCGCCTGTTGCGCCGGATGGGCGAAGCGATCGGGGATTTTCGGATGATCGAGGATGGCGATCGCGTTATGGTGTGTCTTTCTGGCGGAAAAGACAGCCACGCGCTGCTCGACCTCCTGCTCGACGTGCAGCAGCGCGCGCCCGTGCATTTTGATTTACTGGCCGTGAATCTCGATCAAAAGCAGCCCGGCTTTCCCGCGGAGATTTTGCCGAACTACCTCAGCGGGCGCGGCGTGCCGTTTCGCATTGTCGAGCGCGATACTTATTCGGTGGTCCAACGATTGGTTCCCGAAGGCAAAACGTACTGCGCCGTCTGCTCGCGTCTGCGCCGCGGAATTCTCTACAACATCGCGGTGGAAGAAGGCTGCACCAAAATCGCCCTCGGCCATCACGCGGACGACATCATCAATACTTTCCTGCTGAACCTCTTTTACGTAGGAAGCTTGAAAGCGATGCCGCCCGTGCTGCGTTCAGATGACGGCCGCAATACCGTCATTCGACCGCTTGCTTACTGCCGGGAAACGGATATTGCCGAGTTCGCTGCCGCAGCGGGCTTCCCAATCATTCCCTGCGAATTGTGCGGCTCGCAGTCAAATCTCAAGCGCGCGCGGATGAAACGCTTGATCGCGGAGCTGGAAAAAGAGATTCCGCACATACGTGCTTCGATGCTCACGGCGCTCGGCAATGCAATTCCGACTCATCTTTTGGATCCGAAGCTGTTCGACTTCACGAAACTGTCCGCGGGCTCCGGCAACGTAGCAGCCGAACTGGACCTCGCGCTCGGCCATACCGACACTGAGCCGGCGCTGGTGGCCATTGCCTGAATCTAAGTCAGTCGCCTAAGCGGCTGGATCAATTACGTCTTTGATCCACCCGCGAACGAGGGTGGTAACATACTTAACTCACCAAGGCATGGTAGGAAAGCTTTAGCCCACGCGATCCGTTCCCTATGGCTTTGCCACTCTGATGCGCGGCAAGTCTACGACTTGCCGTTAGCTGCGCATAGCATGTGTATGCCGGTCTGTGACCGGGCGGGTCGGAGACCCGTCGAGACAGAGCAAGTCATAGACTTGCCGCGCATCAGAGTGGCGGAGCCATTGGAATTGAGTGAGTCAAGTATTTAATTGCCCGAACGCGGGTGGTACAGACTTCTTCTCTGTGATTAAATCCCGCCGTGCCTACGACCAAAAACCGCGAAATAGACTTAAGCGATTTCCCACCCGGCACGGTGACAGAATTCACCACGCTGGTTTGTCTCGCCTGTATCTTCGACATCTTTACCCAGCAACTTGGCCTGGCGCCACGCACCGCCTTCTCGGAAATCAAACGGCACACGCCGACGATCGACGAGTTGACCAGCCGCAGTGCCATGCGCCCTTACTTCGACAGCGAAGAGAAGCATCCGCACTGTCCTTACTGCGGCTCAGCCAAGCGTTGGCTGGCGCGCTTTGACACCTACATGATCGAAGGCGGAAAGACTACGGATGCCTCGCGGCGTGCGCTGCTCAAGACACTGCCGACCGCTGGCGATCAGTTCGTGGTGGTGGAGAAGAAATCGGATTCGCGTGCCGTCCTTTTCGAATGGCTTGATACGCTGGGTCTTAATCTGGATCTTGGCGAAGAAAACTGGCTGCTCGATGTAACGCGAAAGTATCTGTCCCGTCGCGAGCCAAAGACTAACTGGGAAGAGGTTCTGGCTGACGTGCGGGCCGTGCGCCGCTCAAGTCGTCTGGCCGAAGGTTGGGAGATTGACGGTGCGCGTTTATTTCTTGCGCCAAAGATTTATGGAGCGGCCATTCTGATCCAATATCTGGTCAGCCGATCGCATGCGCATGGCGGCCTGACGTCCGAAGGACGCTTGACCTTGATGGAGTTGCTGCGGCGCCTGCGCTACATCGGCTATCTCGATCATCTCGGAATTACCGAGCGCGACCCGGGTGAAGTCTTTGAAAGACTTGTCGATGAACTGGCTGCTACTCACGATTGGTCACGGGTCAGAACCGGCAGCAGCGGGCAGGCAAAGAAAGTCAGTACCGAGATCGGCAGCGACCGGGTTAGTCGCGCCAGGAAATCAACTAAGAAGGCAACTAAGACGCGCAAGAACAAAGCGGCTCAGCGCGAACCAGACGAAGCTGTCTCCGAACCCGTCAAGCTCCATTACCTAATCGACCGCCGCGATTTTTTGGATAAGGTTAAGAGCGTTTACGCCAGCTACGCATCGTGATTTTTCGTCCCGAAACATACATATCAAACCGTCCTACATAGCGTAGATGGAATATGTTGACTCGCGACATCATCTGTAATATTGTGCGCGACCAAGCACGAAGACCGCTTTCTCTTTGCACCACGCCGCACCTCCTGCGTCTGAGCCCAAAGTCCCGATGCAAGTGGGTGCCCCGATTGATTCTTCGGTAAAGCGAAATCGCGTGTTTCACGAAAACCAAAGCCGTCGGGGATGACGCTGCGTCGTCCGAGCGCTTTCGAATTCCTGAAGCAGGTCAGTAAACCCGGACTCAAGGAAATCCTAACCGTTGCCGATGCCCGCAAATTGATTAGCGACAATTGATCCCTCACAGGAGAAAACCAATGACTCCGACTGCTAATTTCGAGAATCACCTCTTCATCAGTTACGCCCACATCGATAACGAAGCGCTGTCAGATTACGAGAAGGGGTGGATCGATCTGTTTCACGAAGGTCTGGAAAAGCGCCTCAGTCAACTGATGGGGGACGCTGTAAAGATCTGGCGCGACAAAAAACTGCGCGGGCTTGATGACTTCAACGAGATGATCGCGGCTGAGCTTGGTCGTAGCGCCATCATGGTGTCGGTTGTTTCACCTCGCTATCTCCGCTCTGAGTCATGCATGAAGGAACTGAACCAGTTCCTGGAGGACACCAACGCGCGTGGCGCTTTTCAGGTCGAGCACCGCAACCGCCTGGTGAAAGCGGTCAAGACCTTTGTGGCGCTGGATAAGCAGCCGCCCACTTTGAAGCAGATGCTCGGATACGAATTCTATGCGCGCGACACCGCCAGGGACTCGTTTCGTGAGTACGATTATCAGGTGCTGCGCGACGGCGAGAAAGACAAAAGATTCTGGGACAAATTTGAAGACGTCGCACAGGATATCAGCCGTCTGCTCTTGAGCATGGGCGAAAACCCGCCGCCGACACCATCAGGCTCGACGGTGTACCTGGCCGAGACGACCATCGATCTCCGCGAAGAGCGCGACAAGGTCAGGCGCGAACTGCAGCAAAAGGGTCACGTGGTGTTGCCGGACGGGCCGCTTCCGGCGAAACCCGATGCGCTGCAACAGGCGATTCGCGACTGGCTGGCTCAAAGCCAACTTTCAATTCACATGGTCGGCGGATTCTATGACACGCTGGTAAGGTTACAGCACACGCTGGCGATCGAGCGCGAGAAACAACCTTCTTTCTCGAGACTGATCTGGCTGCCTTCCGGACTCGAACCGCTCGATCCAACTCAAGTGAATTTCATCGCCGAATTGCAGAACACCTTCAGTACGACGAATGGGTCCGAACTCCTGGAAACGAAACTCGAAGATCTCAAGACCACCATCGAGCGAAAACTCAGCCCGCCTGCTCAGACGCAGACTGCGGACGAGGACACAAACGATCAGCTATTCCTCTATCTGATTTACGATCGCATCGATCGCGAGGCCGTCAAACCGCTCTACAACCACCTGCTGGCGGCAGGTTTTCGCGTGAAACTCTCTTTGAATCAGGGCGACAGCTCCACGATTCGTCAGGACCGGAAAGATAAACTGCTGACTTGCGACGGCGTGATCGTCTTCCTCGGCAGCGCCAACGACGAGTGGTGGCAAACTCAGCTTGACGAGTTGCGCAAGGTCAGGGGTTACGGCCGGACCAAGCCTCTCTGCCGCGCCGTTTATCTGGCCGCCCCGCAGACTGACGAAAAGGACATGCTCGAATCCGCGGACCCTCTGGTTATCAAGAACTTCGGCCAATTCGCTCCGGACGATCTGCACGAGTTCATAACCAAAGCGGCGGAAATGAAAGGAGGCGGCCAATGAGTGCGGCGACCCTCGATTTACGCGCTGAAGTCGCAACGCTGACGAATCCTTTTCCGGGTTTGAGACCGTTCGACACTCGCGAAAGTTATCTGTTTTTTGGCCGGGATGGTCAGAGCGAAGAACTGATCGATCTACTCGCGGAAGCCTATTTTGTCGCGGTCGTGGGCACCTCCGGAAGCGGGAAGTCATCTCTGGTGCGGGCTGGGTTACTTCCTGCCTTGCGTAGCGGACTAATGGCGAGCGCCGGGTCGAATTGGCGGATTGCTGTAATGCGTCCCGGCGGCGACCCGATCGAAAATCTGGCGCTGGCGCTAAACCAAACTGACGTGTTTGGTTCGAACGCTCGCGAAGAACGCGCGTTGCAAATCGCTCTGACTGAAGCAGCCTTGAGACGCGGTAGTCGCGGACTAATCGACTTTGTGAGTCAGAACGCAATGCCACGCGACGCAACCCTGCTGGTCGTGGTGGATCAATTTGAAGAGTTGTTTCGCTTTGCGCGTGAAGCCGCGCGCCAGACGAACACCGAGGTCGAGCGTTATCGAAATGATGCCGCCGCCTTTGTGAAACTCCTGCTCGCTGCGTCTCGCGAGCGGGCCAATATTTATGTCGTGCTCACCATGCGTTCGGATTACCTCGGCGACTGCGCGGAATTTTGGGGATTGCCCGAGGCAATTAACGAAAGCCAGTACCTGATTCCAAGACTAACGCGGGACCAGTTCCGCGAGGCGATCACCGGCCCTATCGCGGTGGCGGGCGGTGAAATGACGCCTCGCCTGGTCAATCGTCTTTTGAATGACGTGGGAGACAACCAGGACCAGTTGCCGGTGCTGCAGCACCTTTTGATGCGTCTTTGGAATGAGTGGAAAAAGAAGCGGCCGGAAATTCAGAGCAAGGTTGAGGGCGAATCAGTTTCCCTGCCGCATCGCGAGATTCATAAAGGCGACGCGATCGATCTCTGCTGTTACGAAGCCGTGGGCGGAATGGCCGCGGCCCTTTCGCGGCACGCGGACGAAGCTTATGCGGCATTACCTAACGACCGGCACCGCACCGTGGCTGAGAAGACTTTCAAAGCTCTCACGGAAAAGGGACCCGACAATCGCGAAGTTCGCCGGCCCCTGAAGGTGAAGCAAATCTGCGCGGTGACTACGGCGGCCGAGCCCGAAGTGTTGCGGGTGGTCGAAACCTTTCGCCTTCCCGGTCGCTCGTTCCTCATGACTTCCGTTGACGGCGATCTGGATTCGGACTCTCTGATCGACATCTCGCATGAGAGTCTGATCCGCGGGTGGACTCTGCTCAAAAAGTGGGTTGAGGACGAAGCCGAGTCTGTGCGTATTTACCGTCGCCTGGCTGAGACGGCGGCTTTGCACAAGAAGAAAGAGGCCGGACTTTGGGACGATCCCGATTTGCAAAGGGCGCTCAACTGGCGGGCGGAGAACGCCCCGAATGAAGCCTGGGCCGATCGCTATTTTCCGGGTTTTGCAGATGCGATGGATTTCCTGCGGGACAGCGAAGCCGAGCGCGCCCGTGAACTGGAACAAAAGGCGGAAGCGGCGGCGAAGTTACGGCGGCGGTCGATCATCTCGATGATCGCCGCGGTGGTCGCAATCATTTTGGCCGGGGCGGCAATCTACGCCGGCAACCGGGCAAGGCAGGCAAAGAACCAGGCGATTCAGGAAAAAGAGATCGCGCAGAAGCTTCGTTATATCTCGACCATGAATCTGGCGCATCAGAATTTTGTGGCCGGCAATCTGGCCCGCGTAGTTCAGTTGCTGAATCAATTTCTCCCTGATATCGCAGCACCCACTCAAAAAGATTTGCGTGGCTTTCTCTGGTATTACCTCTGGCGCAACACCCACAAAGAATCGGCCACGCTCACCGGCCACTCAGCGCCGGTCGATGCCGTCGCTTTTTCACCGGATGGAAAGATCCTGGCTTCGGCAAGCGAGGACAAAACGATCAAGCTGTGGGACATAAGTAAACGCCGGCAGCTGGCAACGCTGGCCGGGCATACAGACTTTGTGCGGGCCGTCGTTTTTTCGCCGGACGGGACCACGCTCATCTCAGCCAGCGAGGACAAGACAGCAAAACTGTGGGACGTTCCCAGCGGAAGATTCCGAGAAACTTTGCCCTTAACCGGAAAGCCAAATCTGCGCGCACTCGCACTCTCTCCGGATGGGAAGTTCCTGGCTTTGGCCGCCGATAACGAATTGGTTGTCCGTTTGTGGGATATGACGGCACACAAAGAGCTCGAGTCGCTGCCAGGACACACGGGCGGTCTTCGTTCGTTGGCATTTTCGCCAGATGGAAAACTCCTCGCCTCTGGCAGTCAGGATTCCACTTTTGCTCTCTGGGATGTCGCTACGCGCAAGCAGGTTTTCAAATCGCCCAAGCAAGACGACGCGATTCTCTCACTCGCCTTTTCGCCGGACGGCAAAATGCTCGCTACCTCCATTAACGACAAGGTGGTCAAGCTCTGGGCCGTGCCTTCGGGGCAACAGCTCGCAGAAGCGCACGAGCATTCAGATGTTTTTTCGCTGATGTTTGCCCCTAACGGAAACTGGCTGGCGGTGGCCGGACTGGACGGCTCGATCAGATTTCGGGATTTGGAAAAACTCGAGGAACGAGCCAGAGTGTCCGGCCATTCTTCCGGCGTGCTGGCCATAGCCTTCTCAGCTGACGGAACGACTCTGGCGTCCGGGAGTTCCGACACGACCGTAAAACTAACCAACTCCAGCTCCTGGCAAGAAACGTCTTACGTCCGCGACACACAGGATTTCTATTCAGTGGCGTTTTCTCATGATGGAAAGTTCCTGGCTGCGGGAACGCTGGTGGCGCACAAGCAGGGCCAAATTATTTCCAACGCCAGTATCAAATTATTCGACCCGCAGACGCGAAAAGAAATCGCGCCGCCATTGATGTTTTCCGGCGAGGCGTACGCGCGCTCGTTAGCCTTCTCGCCGGACAATCAGCTTTTGATTGCCGCCGTCTCTGACGCCAGCGTGCAGGTGTGGGACGTACCGACCTGGCGCCTAATAGAGAAGCTGCCGGCTCACGGGAACATGGCGAATTCGGTGGCCTTCTCTCCCGATGGTCGAACGTTCGCCTCAGCCGGCGACGAAGGCAAGATAAAGCTTTGGAACGCCGCGACGCGAAAGGAAATACTGTCGGTGCAAGTATCGCCCAACGCAGTATTGGCAGTCGCCTTCTCTCCGGATGGACGAATGCTCGCCACGGGTGGCTATGACCGAACGATTAGATTGTGGGACTCCTCGTCGGGCCGGTTGATACAAGCGTTTCCGGAAGAGGTGCGCGGGATTATTTCGTTGGCATTTTCACCGGACGGCGGAACGTTGGCCTCTGGTGATTTCAATGGCACGCTCAAGTTTTGGGACATGACCACGCGTAAATCTACGGCCAGCATCATGGCGCACTCGGGCGGCATTCTGTCCGTCGCCTTCTCTCCTGACGGCAAGACTTTGGTGACTTCGAGTTATGACAATTCAGTGAAGCTGTGGGACGTCGATACGCGCCAGGACCTGGCGACCATCATCGAGGACCGGCACGCAGTCTTCGCCGCCGCGTTTTCACCCGATGGCAAGACACTCGCGTCGGCGGGTCAGGACAAGACGCTTTATTTTTGGATGGCTGCGCCTGAACAGGTCGTCCAGGACCAAAAGTAGCTCCGCGAATTAAGCGCGGCGCCGAGTCAGGAAATCAGCGATCGAGCCGAGCAGCGCGGTGTTGCGAGGCAATTCGGCCAGTGCGGCGCACGCCGCGCCATATGTCTCATCGACTTTTTCGCTGGATGCCTCGATACCATAGAGCGCGGGAAACGTGGCCTTTCTTGACCGCGCATCTTTACCCGGAGTTTTTCCCAGGTCTTCCGCAGTCGCCGTTACATCCAACAAATCATCGGTGATTTGGAAGAGCAGGCCGAGGCTGGTCGCGTATTCCGTAATCGCAACCAGTTCGGCGGCATCGGCATCGGCGATGAAGGCGCCCGCTCGCGCAGCCGCGCGAATCAATGCGCCGGTTTTGTGATGGTGAATTTGCTCGAGTTCTTCGCGAGTTACATCTTTCGATTCGGCATTCAGATCCAAAGCCTGTCCCGCCACCATGCCGTCGGGAGTTCCCGCTGCCCGCGCAATTTCAGAAATGAGCTGAATGCGCTGAGCTGCCGGCAACGACTCGTCTTCGGCAATCGTTTGAAAGGCGAGCGCCTGCAACGCGTCGCCGGCAAGAATTGCAGTCGCTTCGTCAAATTGCACATGACACGTCGCGCGACCGCGCCGCAATTCATCATCGTCCATCGACGGCAAATCATCATGAATGAGCGAATAGGTGTGAATCATTTCCAGCGCACAGGCGGTGCGAATCAGTTTCTCTCGGCTGGCCCCGAGGGTTTCACCCACCGCTAACAACAGCGCCGGCCGAAATCTTTTTCCGCCGGCGAAGACACTCCAGCGGATCGCCGCATGAACACGGGCGGGTGGCTCAGATTCTTTCGGGATCAACTGATCGAGTTCCGAATCGATCAGTGTGCGGCAGGCAGCGAAAAATTCGCGGGCGTCAGTTGCGGAGGAATCTTTTACTACAGAGGACACAGAGGAAATCTCTAGGACAAATCTTCGTCGCTGATGTCCGCGTTCGCATTGGTCTCAGGTTCGAAGGGCGCTACGGTCGGCCGTCCCTGGTTGTCCCGCATGAGGATTTCAATGCGTCGTTCGGCCTGATTCAGGCGTTCCTGACACTCGCGCGAAAGCTTCACCCCGTGCTCAAACAGTTCGAGGCTTCGCTCGAGCGGCAACTCGCCCTGCTCAAGTTCCCGAACGATGCGCTCGAGTTCCTCCAGCGACGCTTCAAATGATTTTGGTTTAGTCGCGCTCATTCTGTTAGGTTCGGAGTTCAGCCTTTAGGCGGCAACTAAAGCAAGCCGCCGCCTGAAGGCGGGACTCCAAACAACTTACTTATTCATCTTATCAAGTTGCCGCTTGATTGCATCCTGAAGCTGTGAACTGCTCCCGGGGACATTGCTCATTAGCGAATCAGCGACAATTTTTGCCAGCTTGTCGTCCTTCACTGCAACGATGCGCCAGCGATTCCCGTCGGATTGCATTGTAAGCTGAATTTGTTCCTCTTTGATATTGGCGGTCGCGTTCGCGATGTTATTTTCCTCTTTGATGTCCACAAAGCGCGGCACTGCGAGCGCGATAATGATGAACGGTTTGTTCGCGGCGATGTCAGTCAGTTGCTGCAACTCTTTCATGAGCTGATCGCGAAGTGTTTCTTTCAACTTCGAAGCGATTGACGACTTCGCCGCATCGGTTTGTGACTGCAAAAGCGAATCGACGGGCGAGTTGGGGAGTTTCTGACGGACCTGGGAAACAAAATCGTCGCTAATCTTATCGGCGTCAAGAATTCCGTCGACGGTGGCCGCATCATTCCGATGCGCGGCGTCCACCAGCAGTGCGAGCGTATAAGCAGGGCCGCGTTGGTAATGTCGCCACCAAAAATATCCTCCCGCGCCCAGCCCTCCGATTACCAGGACGAGCACGATCCCGATCACCAATAGCGGCTTGCCAAATCCCCGGCCCGATCGTCCGCGGCGACGCGACTGATCCTGATCCAGATTGATAACTATGCGATTGCGCTTCATGTTATTGGCTTTCTGTTCCTTCAACGCGACAATTCAAAGCGCCTTTCCATAAACGCAGGCGCAGTTCATCTCCGGGGCTCATGGCGCTTGCTTCACGAATCACGCGGCCGCCGGAATCATGCGCGATAGCATAGCCGCGCTCCAAAACTTTCAGCGGCGACATCGCGTCCAGCGCCGCCGCGGCCGTGCCTAGACGCTGTCTGCCGACTTCGATGCGCGAAACAATTGCGTTGTCTCGCGATTTTCGTAAAGACTCAAACCTTGAACGCGCCGCGGCGGCGACTGAGCGCAGCTGAATTGGCGAGAGACTATGCGCCGCGACACCCACGCGCCGGTGAGCACTCTGTAAAGACCGGTTAAGCGCGGATTGCAAACGGTAGTCGAGGCCGTCGATGGCTGACAGCGCGTTATGCAAGCGGCCGGCGACGGCATCGAAAGCGGAAGAGAGCGCCAACTCTTGTACCTGGTTGCGGGCGCCGGCGATGCAATATTGAATCGAGCGGGCCAGCGATCCGGAAAGAGTGCCGAGCCGGGCACATAATTCGGCTTCGTGGGTCGCAACGATTTCCGCTGCGGCAGACGGAGTCGGCGCGCGCAGGTCCGCTACAAAATCAGCGATCGTAAAGTCGGTTTCGTGACCTACGGCCGAGATTACCGGGATCGCTGAATTGCGAATGGCCCGAGCCACTGCTTCTTCATTGAAGGCCCAAAGGTCTTCAATCGATCCGCCGCCGCGGCCGACAATCATTACATCCAGCGCCGCCTCGGCATTCCCTGCACGCAGGGCCCGTTCATGATGTTCGTTGAGGAATCTGATGGCTCGAACAATCTCGTGACTCGCGCCCTCCCCCTGCACGCGCGCCGCCGCAAACAGAATGTGCACCGTTCGGGTGCGGCGCGAAATCACGTGCAGGATGTCGCGAATTGCAGCGCCGCTGGCCGAAGTCACGACACCAATGCGTCGCGGAAACATGGGGATGGCGCGCTTCAGCTCGGGGGCGAACAATCCTTCCGCCTGAAGCCGGGCTTTGGTCTGCTCGAAGGCGAGCTGCAGCGCGCCGGCGCCCACCGGTTCCAACGAATCGACGATCAGTTGGTATTCACCCTTCGGCTCGTAGAGACTCAAACGTCCACGGGCCCGCACCTGTAAACCGTCTTCGAGGCGAAACCGAACCCGCTGATTACTGCTGCGATAACAGGCCGAACGCAGTTGGGCGAATTCATCTTTCAAAGTGAAGTACCAATGGCCGGAGCTGTGCGCGCGGAAATTCGAAACTTCGCCTTCTACCCACACGGACGCGAAGCGCTTTTCCAGCGTGCCACGAATTTGGATCGTCAACTCCGACACGCTTACGGGCCGGCGCTCTGTTTCATCGAAGAGAGATGCGAGCAGTGGTTGAGACATTTAGCTGAGTCAAATACGCGACGATGCTAGCACTGCGCTTTGGACAAAGCCACAGAACGTGCACAGGTAGTCATGCCTTCTCTGCGATCCTTTGCGACTTTGTGTCTTTGCGTGAACCAGGATTCCTCGCTCATGCATAAGCTACAAAGCGGAAGATAGCCAACGATGCCGTTCTCAGAATCCCGGCGCGAGCAAATTCATCATCCGGGCTGGGTTTTTGATCTGTTGTTTCGCCATCCACTTATCGGTCTGTGCTAACAGTTCGCGGCCGCGCTCACCGCCAATCATTTCTCCCAGCCGACGGCGCGCCGCGACCGCGTACAGTCTCATGTTGGTCGCTTCGAAATCTCTCAGCGCCTTTTCCGTCAGCAGGATGGCGCGTTGCTCATCGCCGCGCTGTTTGGCGACGCCGGCGCGAACCAAGGTCGCGAGCGGGTTCGAATAGGCCATCTTCTCGCGTTCGATTTTGCCCGCCAACTTTTCCGCCAGACGTAAGCGGCCCTCGCGCTCAGACCCTATCGCACTGGCCAGTGCGAGCCGCGCGCGCAACTGCGTCGCATCGATCCGCAAACCCTGGATCCTCAGCAGCATCGACCTTTCCAGAGGTTTGACCTGGCTCTCGATATGTTTCCAGGCGACTTCATAGTCACCGGTGTACAGTTCGATCTGCGCCAGGGCCACCAGCGAGGTGTAGTGCTGCAAGTGGAATCCATGTCGCGGCCACGTGGTCATCGCGGCAATCACTTCATCGCGCGCGCGGACCGGATCGTCCGCCGCCAACCAGATGGCATTCAGGCGCGTCCGCAAGTCCGTCGCCGCAAACAGATTTCCCTGTTCGAGCGCCGCCGCGAGTAGCTGCGGCACTCGCCGCGAAACTTCGACGACCTCTCCCAGGTACCACAGCGACGTCAGCATAAATCGATTGGCGATGGTCAGTTCCCAGGTGACGCCGGTGCATTCGTCGCGCAGCACCTCAGCGGCGCGCTCGCAATACTCAGCAGCATCTTTCCAATTCCCCATCAGATAGGAACTCAATCCGCGCGCCCAGATCGCCAAACCGCGCGCGTGTGGATTGCCGGCCCGTTTCGCGAGCGCTTCGGCTTGCTTTAGTAAGTCCGCTACACGTTCGCGCGCAGCGCCGCCGCCACGCGCAGCAGCCTGGCTGACTTCGAAAGCCATCGCGCGGGCGACGCGAGAAATTTCGCCGGCCCGTAAAGCGAGCAACAGATGCAAGCTTTGAAAATCTGCGCCGCGGATTAGATCCACGACGCCCAGACCCGCTGCGACCGCCCAACAAATGTCGATGCGCAGCAGATCCGATTCGGGAATTAATTCCTCGTCGCGTTCAGTAAAGTGCAAGCCGCGCAAACTAATCAATAGACGGCGCAGCGCCAGCGACATGAGCGCACGCTTCGGACCCTTCGCCAATCTGAAGCCGACGTTTTCCAGCACGGCGCGAAATACTTCCAGGCCTTCTTCGAATGTGGCCGCCCATTAGCAGTTGGGCGCCGGCGCGCTGGCGCAACTCCAAACCGCGGCGAGCTGGAGTTGTTTTGGCGGCGTCTAGAAATTCATGAGCAGCTTCGGCGGGGCGGCCGGCGTTCGCCAGGGCGTCGCCCAGTCCAATCTTCAACTCGACGACGTTGGCCGCATCAGGCTTCAGTTCAATCGCGCGCCGGAAGTAGAGCGCCGCGCGATCGAAAGCCAGTGCACTGGCCGCTTTGTGTGCGGCGGCTTCGGCGTGCGCAGCCGCGCGATCAGTTTCGCCGGCGCCGCGATAGTCTTCATACAGGCTTTCGGGATCATCCAGGCCACGCGCTTCGATTGCCTGCGCCAGCCGGCGATGAATCTGCCGCCGCTCGCCCGCATCCAGCAATGACACCAGTGTTTCGCCGATGCGATCGTGATAAACCTCGATGCTGTATTCGGTGCCGCTGTTGCGGACAAACTGGGCCGCGCGGAGCGACGTCAATAACTTGAGCGGATCGGCGGAAAGACCCGCGGCTGCCAGCGCCACGCCTTCGTTCACCGGGCGCCGGGCCACGGCCAGCACATTGAGGAATTGCCGCGCGCCTGGGGGCAACTGATTCATCCGCTCTTCGAGCATGGTGGTCAGCGAGATTCCGGCGGTAGCAGCGCGTTCGTTCATCATCCCGTAATGCGTCAGCTGCTCGATCAGAAATGGACTGCCGCCGGCTTCGTTGACGATCGAGTCGATGAACGGCTCTCCGGAAACTCGCGCGGCAGCAAACAGCGAACGTGTTAGTTCGCGTGCTTCGCCGCCGGGTAACGATCCCACGAAAAGTTCACGCGCGGTGTCCGTTCCCGTCTGCAACAGCAATTGTTTTAGGAACGGTTGGTCTTCGACGTCTTCTGTTCGGAAGCTGCCGATCAGCAGCAGTGGCGGCGCGTCGGGTGGCCGCAGTAAGTCTTCGAGCAGAAAGATACTGTCAGCATCCGCCCATTGCAGATCGTCGATGTAGATTACCAGCGGCTGGCGCTTCGCGAGGTTTGTGAGCAACTCACGTAGGGCCGAAAAAGCCTGCCGTCGCAAAGTAAAAAGATCGATTGTTTCCGGCCGCGCTGAGCGGGCGTCAAAGATCGCATCGACCTGAAGCATGACCGGGAAGACCCGGGCCAGTGCGGCACGATTGCGTGGCATCAACTCTTCAGCTTTCGCGCGACGCAAAGAGGCGAGGTGCTTGCTCAGACTGTCGACTACGCCATCGAGGGCTTTGTAGGGAACAGACTCGCGTTCATAGCAGCGTCCCTGCAAGACGATGGCGTTACGCGTTGTCTGTTTCAAATGATCCAGGAAAATTCGAACCAGCGTCGTCTTGCCCATGCCTGAGTTACCATGCACGTAAACAGCGACCGTCTGTCCCTCGCGCGTCGCCCGATAAGCGTCATGCAATTCAGCCAGTAGGCGCTCGCGACCGATGAACGAGCTGGCCAGAGGCGTTATGAACGGCGCAGCGATCGCCGGGCGGCGAACTCCGAGCGCGCGCAGGATCTCGCGGCCGGTTGGCCTGGTTTCCGGATCGCGCCGCAAAAGCCTTATGCACAAGTCGTTGAGATCGCGCGGCACGCTGGGATTGATTTCCCGTGGCTGAATCGGGATCGCGCGTCTGCTTGTGCAGTATTACTTCAAAAAATTTGCCACGAAAGGGTAACCGGCCGGTGAGTGCCTGGTACAGAATCACCCCGACGCTGTACCAATCGCTGGCTTTCGAGATGGTAGTCTGCGCGCCCTGCTCAGGCGACATGTAATCGGGCGTGCCGGCCAGCAACGTCTCGTGCAGTTCCGGATTGATGTCTTCCACCAAACCAAAATCAAGAAGCACCACGCGGCCTTCCTCAGTCACCAACACATTCGACGGCTTGATGTCGCGATGCAGCTTGCCCATCTCATGCAAACCATGAACGCCTTCGGCCAGTTGGCGTAGCGCAGCCCTAAGTCTCTTTTCATCGAGCACATAGTTCGCGGCCGCCATCGAATCTTCATCAGCGAGCGTCGTCGCTGACTCCGAAGAAATATCGGAGCTGTCGAAGATTTCCGTGTCCGCCTCCGAATCGGCACTCCTGAGCTTGAGTGTGCGCGGAACCGGTAAAGTGTTGTCCACGTCTGTATTTGGCCCCGCCGCATCCTCAGGCCGCACGTATTGAATGAAGGTTACGCCCTTAACCAATTCCATTGTAAAGAACCAGTGGTGGCCATCAGTCATCAACTCGTAGAGCGCGGCCAGGTTCGGATGCGAAACATCTTCCAGGGTGCGAAATTCGCGTTTAAAGCGATATATGTGAGCGGCTTCTGAGCGAGTCAGCGTCTTGAGCGCAACCACCTTGTCCATTTTGCGATCGTGCGCTTCATAGACGACACCCATCCCGCCGGTGCCAATGCGGCGCAGGAGTGTAAAACGATCAGTACCGACGAATTCTCTGGCGGGCTTTACCACGCGGGGAACCTCTGCTGGATTATCGTGCCAGCGCGCAAACTAACAGTTTGCCGCTACGTTTTGTTGACAGATGAGCAATTGTGCCTTACATGATTTGCGCAATCAAATATTGTTAGGTGAATGAGGGCCGACATGGACTGGCGCGTATTAATGACGACTTTTGGAATAATTTTTCTGGCTGAGTTGGGCGATAAGACCCAGATCGCCGCGATGACGATGGCCGCGCAGAAGCAGCGGCCCTGGGAAGTTTTCCTGGGCGCGGCGCTGGCACTGGTGGCGGTCTCGGCCATCGGCGTAGTCGTCGGCAACCTTTTGGGGCAATATCTTCCGGTGGAGTGGATTAAGCGCGTCGCCGGCGCCGTGTTCATCGTCATCGGCGTGTTGGTTTTGATCGGAAAGTTTTAAAAGTCAGCTGAAGGTTCGCAACGGAAAGGGCGGGCAAGGATGCCCGCGCAACCGCCGACAAGATGTCGGCGCTCCTGAGATGCCACAGACAAGACACGTTGAACGTCACTTCACCGCCGGCGAAACCGTGCGCGACATTGTCATCGGTATGTCGGACGGATTGACTGTGCCATTTGCGCTGGCCGCCGGCTTGACGGGCGCGATCAACAGCGCCGGGATAATTGTGACCGCGGGACTGGCCGAGATCGCCGCCGGATCAATCGCGATGGGACTCGGTGGTTACCTCGCTGCCAGGAGCGACGCCGAGCATTACGCGAAAGAGCGCGAACGCGAAAAGCGTGAGGTCGTCGAGATCCCGGAAGAGGAGATGCGAGAAGTCGCGCAGGTTTTCCACTCGTACGGATTGACGCCGGCAGAGAGTGCGCCAATTGTCGAGGCCCTGTCACAGAACCCAAAACGCTGGGTCGATTTCATGATGCGTTTCGAACTGGGATTGGAAAAGCCTGATCCGAAGCGGGCTTTTGTCAGCGCCTTTACAATTGCGGCTTCGTACATCGCCGGCGGTTTGATTCCGCTGGGGCCGTACATTCTGGCCCTTTACATTAAGAGCCTCGTGGTGCCTTCCGCACTGCTCCTGTCCGTGGCCCTGACTCTGATCGCGCTTTTCGTTTTTGGCTTCATCAAAGGACGCTATACCGGAACCCGGCCGCTGCGCAGCGCGCTCCAGACCGCTCTGATTGGCAGCGTGGCCGCGGGGGCGGCGTTTCTGATTGCGCGGGCGATTTCTTGAGAAGATGAATCCACAGATTTACGCAGATTACACAGATAACGATCGGAAACTGCGCTAGGATTCCTCTATCACTGTAATCTGTGTAATCTGCGAATTTTTCATATGAACCTTCACGTCGGCACCAGCGGCTACAGCTACAAAGAGTGGAAGGGCAACTTCTATCCTGAAGACTTGCCGGCTAAGGAAATGCTCTCGTACTACTCGCGCCGTTTGCCGGCGGTTGAAATCAACAACACCTTCTATCGCCTGCCACAGCCGAGCATGATCGAAAACTGGAAAGAGCAGGTGCCTGAGAGCTTTCGCTTTTCCATCAAGGCCACCCAGCGCATCACCCACATCAAACGGCTGAAGAACTGCGCCGAAGAAACAAAATACCTGATTGAGACGGCCTCATTCCTGGGCGAGAGGTTGGGCGTGGTGCTCTTTCAGCTTCCTCCTAACTCCAAAAAAGACGCAGAGAGGCTAAAGGATTTTCTGGCCTGCCTTCCCAGAGACAAACGGGCGGCCTTTGAGTTTCGGCACGAAAGCTGGTTCGACGACGAAACTCTTGCTTTGCTGCGCGCGAGTAACTGTGCGCTGGTTGTTTCGGATACGGACGAGAAGCCGCTGACCGAAATCATAAGTACCTCAGACTGGGGTTACCTGCGGCTGCGGCGCACGAGCTATGACCGGGAAGAGTTGCGCGAATGGATGAACCGCGTGCAAGAGCAAGAATGGAAAGACGCCTTCATCTTCTTCAAACATGAAGACGAAGGCGTCGGTCCAAAGTTAGCGGCCCAGTTTCTCGCCCTAGCTAAAGCGAACTAGCCACAAAAAGGCACAAAACGCACAAGAGGATCCCGTTACCTCTTTTTGTGCTTTTTGTGCCTTCTTGTGGCTTGAATATTCTTACTTAATCTTCACACCAGCGCCGACGCGGAAATTGTCCTGCCGCTCGCTGTTAAAGAAGGTCGGCAGATAGTCGACTTGAATCACGCGCACATCCAGATGCTCGCCGGCATGCACGTCCAAGCCGCCGCCAAAAGCCATCGCGAACGCGGTGTCGGCCCTCTTTCGCGATAACAGTGGATCGTCAAAGCTCGCCCTGAGATGCGTGATACCAGCCATAGCGTGCACGAACGGCGTAACGCCTGACGACCGCCAGTTGTAACGCGGGCCGATCATCAGATCGTATCGCTGCACGCTGGCGCCGAACTGCCGGCCGGTTTTCGTATCAACGTAACCATGGTTGTTGTACGTACCGCTGAAGCTGGTCACGATCCCGACGTGCCGGTTCAGGTTCTGATTGAATTCAGCATTAAAACCGTTGTAGTTCGCGCGCTCGTCCGCGAAAGTCACGGTCGCGCCGTTGAACGTTGCGCGTCCATTCTTATCAAGGGTGGGCGCGTTATTTTCCGCCCGCTCGTAGGCATAGCCCACGTAAAATTCGTAGCGCGAATAGTCTTTGTTCTGAGCTAAAGCCGCAGGCGCGCAAATCAACGCCACCAGGAGCAAGAGAAAAAGTCTGGTCATTGAGGAAAAGCCTCCTTGTCAGTCACTGTCCAGAAACTAGGGTTTACGGCTACATTAATACTACTAATACGGAAAAATTCCCAAATTTTTTGGGCATTGCGCCTTTGTTAATGGTTAGTGCACGTGAGCCCGAAACCACAGCGCGGCCCAGCAGATATTTTTCCGAAATGCTTTATGACACGACTGTTCCACTTCATCATCGCGGTTTCACTGTCGCTGGCTCTGGCCCAGATGAGCCGCGCCCAGACAACCGGTGATCCCGTCCGCGAGTCCCAACGGTTGAATCGCGTGGCCCAGGTCGCGCAGCAGCAAGGACGCTATGATGATGCAGTCAAGGCCTACGAAACGATCGCCGTGATCACGAAAAGCTCGCCGAAGATCGCGGCGCTCGCGCTCCTCAGCGCCGGCAACGTTTATATGTCAATCGGAAAATTCGCCGAGGCCGCCAAGTCGTTTCGCGGATCGCTTTCGCTCGACGCCGGTTCCGCCGAAGCTCAGAACAATCTGGGCGAGGCGCTGGGCGAATTAAAGCAATATCAGGCGGCGCTGACGGCTTTCCAGCAGGCGGTTGCGCTGGATAGCCATTATGTAAAAGCGCGATACAACATGGGCGTGACCTACGATCGTCTGGGTCAGTTGAAATACGCAGAGTTCGTCTATCGCATTCTGATTCGCGATCATCCTGATTTTCCGCTCGCGTATGACAGCCTCGCCGTAACTCTTTCCAAATCCGGCCGGGCGCGCGAAGCCCTGGCCTTTCATCAAAAAGCCATCAGCCTTAATCCGAAAGATCCTTCCTTCTATTACAACTCTGCGATTAGTTATCTGATGTTGGGAGATATGCGGAACGCGCAGGAACAACTGCAACAGCTGCAACAGCTGGATCCGGCGATGGCCCAGCATCTGGCAACATTGATCGCCAAGCGCCGATAATAGTTCAGCCACAAAAAGGCACAAGAAACACCAAAGAATTTCTCACGTCGTGACGGCGAGATTAGAGTCGTCGCTCGTGCTCTTCTGTGTGTTTCTTGTGCCTTTTCGCGGCTAATACTGTCTTAGAAATTTCCCTGGCAGGCTTCGTGGCTACAATCGCAATCAATTTCAATTGTTTCCCCTGATCCTTCACACGACGCGCTGCAGTACTTTCCATCTTCTGCAGGCGGGCAACTACAAGCTGGGTTCTTACATTTTGCTTCGTCGGCCATTGTTTCCTCCTGGCTCTTTACTGAATAAGTTGAAATCCGGCGCGCGCAGCTTAGCATAAACCGCAGGCGATGCGCACGGTCAGTTGCCGTGCGCGCACCACGTCCAACGCGCGAGCCAGATTCCATCAAATTCATCGACCTGAACATGCTGGTCATGACCGGCGGCCGCGAACGCACTGAAGGAGAGTTTCATCGGCCCTACGAGAATTCCGGTTTTCGGCTAACTCGCATCGTGCCGACCGTATCGCCTTTCAGTGTGATTGAAGGGGTGAGAGTTTAGGTGCTCGAAGATTAAGTGCAGCAATTCGAACTCGACAGAAAGAAAAACATTTGCGGCATCAGCAGGCGTCTCGTGTGGATAACCGGATAGTTGGTGGCACCTCCATTGCTTTGAGTTGCCGGGGAGGACGATTTGATGAAACCGTCAATTGAAAATCTATCGAGCCCATGGGCCCAAACTATCCACCTGCTGATCGTATCGTTGTTTTTCTTTATCCTCATCCCTGGCGTCATCATGCCGGCGAAGACCCGGACCGACGTCAGTGTTACGGGCACGAGTGAGAGACAAGCCCGTACCGCAGTGCCACGACGAGTCTTTGTTCGCTCGAAGTCGTTGCTGGTGCGCGCGGCGGTTGTCGAAGACAAGCTGCTAAAGCGTCCTGAGTTCACCGACCTTGGCTTTGTCATCACGCGGGAGGCAGCTGACGCCGATATTGTCCTCGAGCTGCGTCATGACCTTTTGACAAAATACGTTTTCAGCGTGATCGATGTGCGGACACAGACGATCGTAGCTAGCGGAAAACTCAGCTCGGTCGGCGGCACGGTCGCGGGAAAAGTTGCTAAGCGCTTCGTTAAGGCAATGGCGACCCGGAGCACAACGTAAAGTTGCCGCCGGTCTCACAGGCCGGAGTCAGGCGGTCATTTGTGAGTTACAGATTGGGCGGCAGCCTTCAACGCTTCATCGAGGGCGGCTGCATTCTTTCCCCCGCCTTGTGCCAGATCAGATTTGCCGCCACCACGACCTCCGATCAGTTCACACGCCTTGCGCATCAGCACGTTCATATCGCCGCGGGCATCGGACGAACGAGCAAAGACCAGCCGCGCTGTGTCATCGTCATGCGAACCCAACAACGCCACGACGTTCGGATAAGCGATCAGCGCCTGGGCAAGATGTTTAAGAGAGTCGGCATCGCGATCGGTGAAAATCCTGGTGATTATGAGAGTTTTGCTCAGCTCTTCTCGGAAAGGTGAATCGTTGATCCGCTCGCTATCCCGACGGGTCGGGGTACTGACACTCTCGATCGGCTCGCTATCGCTCGCGATACTGACACCACGCAGCAGTTCTTCAGCTTCAACTCGGCAGGCGATCTGATCCAATTCCCGAACGCGACGGGCCAGCTTCTTGTTTTCTTCAATTAGTTTGGTAACTAGAGAAGGCGAGTCGTCACGTCCCGCGCTGAATATCCCTGCCACAGTGGTCGCGGTGCGGTTGGCTTTGCGATAGTCATTCACGACGCGCCCGCCGGCCATGAATTGAATCCGGGCCAGGCCTTTTGCGCGTTCCCAACTGCGGACGGCGATTACTCCCACCTCGCCGGTCGAGCTGGCATGCGTGCCGCCGCAAGGCGTCAGGTCAAAGTCATGAATTTCAATCACTCGCAGATCGCCTGCGCGCGCGGGCTCCTTACGCAACGGAAGATTCGCCGCCTCGTCTGACGTGACGTTCTGAATCTGAATTGGGCGAGCTTCCCAAATGACCTGGTTCGCGAGATCGACTGCTTGCTCGACTCGTGCGTTGCTCGGATCCTCCAACTCAACATCGATCTCACATTCATTTTCCAGCACGCGAAAGCTACGCGTGGGCGCGTCAAACAACTTCACGAATGCGGCCGAGAGAATGTGCTGTCCGGTGTGTTGTTGCAGGTGATCGAGTCGGCGTAGCCAATCGATCTTCCCGTGCACCATGTCGCCAATCTCCGGCGCGGAGCCTTGAATAACGTGCAGCACTCCTTCTTCTTCAGCGTCGATGCAATCGACGACGCGCGCTTCGCCGAGGGTGCCGGTATCGTTGGGCTGCCCGCCGCCGGTCGGATAAAACGCCGTGCGATCAAGAGTCACCGCAATGGCCCCATCATCGCGCTCGCTCAAGTCAACGACGCGGGCGTCGAATTCCAGCAGCCGCGAATCTGTGTAGTAAAGCCTTTCAGTTGCACTCATCGCAGCGCGATGTTATCAAATGCGAGAGTCAATGAAGCAGCCAAGCACGACCGATTTTCGAATTAGGCAATCTCATGGACGGAAGCCGATTCAAGTCCCTGTTCGTAACGCCTCTGGCTGCGGTTCAATTCTGAGTATCGACGATTTTCAGCGGATCGCACCCCAGACTTTGGCCAACGGACGCCTGGTCATCCTTAGCATTGCGCATCTCATCCACTCAGGAGCGATGCTCTCGATTCCAGCTACAGCTGTCGATGTCGACAATCAGACTCGCAGCTATTCGAAGTAGCCATTGAAGTCGAGCCTAGCGCGCTAATGGACTCAGTCGATTTCCAAATGCCGAAGTGGTCGCCAGGTCGTTACGCCGTTTTTGATTTTGCCAAGAATGTCCAGGAAGTGTAGCGCCCGAGCCGCCTGCCCGCTCGAAACTGTAAGCTTGTCAATCCGCCGTTACAACGAGTGGACGATCAGACCTGGCGACTGGATCTCACGTCCTTCAAGTACCCGAACTTCAATTGTCCTTCTGGCGCGGCGGTGGAGATCTTTCTGATTACAAAGTTTTCGCCAACGATCTCTCCGGCACTTTCTCACAGCTTGATTCGCGTCACGCAAACTACAACGGCGGCTGCATCTTCATGTATGTCGTGAATCACAAGCAGCATCCGGTAGGCCTATCGATTAATCCGCCGAAAGGCTGGCGCGTCGTCAACGGTCGCACGGAAAAAAAAGACCAAACAGAATTTCAGTTTGCGAACTGGGACATCATGACCGACACGCCGACTGAGATCTCGCCCGACTGGACGGACGATCAATTCACAGTTGACGGCAAGACTTACCACGTCGTCGTGCATTCGATGGGGAACGAAGGCGGCAAGCGCGCCGCGCTGGTGCGCGACATTGAGAAGATCGTGCGCGCCGAAACCGCGATGTGGGGCCCGCCGGAATTCGATTCGTACACCTTCCTGATTCACTTCGCCAATGATGGCCATTCGGGCGACGGCATGGAGCACCTGACTTCCACCCAGATCATTTTGCCGGGCTCTCTGTCTGACGCTGACACTTACCAGGAAGCCCTCGACTCGGTGTCGCATGAATTTTTTCATGTTTGGAACGTGAAGCGTTTGCGTCCGATTGAGCTCGGTCCCTGGGATTTCACGCGGCCGGCCAATACGCGCGGACTGTGGATCGCCGAAGGGATTACTAATTATTACGGTCACTTGATGCAGCGCCGTGCCGGTCTTTGGACCGACGCGAAGCTGTTTTCGGAACTCGCTAACCAGATCACGGAAGTGGAAAATTCGCCCGGCAGTAAGTTAATGAGCGCCGAAGAATCCTCGCTGGTGGCATCTTTCATCGACGACGCGCCGCACTCGCAACAGACAAACCTGGCCAACACTTCGATTAGCTATTATCCGAAAGGCGAAACCATCGGAATTGTGCTCGACTTGCTGCTGCGCGGAAAAACAAAAGGCAGAGGTTCGCTCGACGAAGTGATGCGCCGCATGTATGAAGAGTTTTACGTGAAGAGTCCGAGCGCCAGTTATTACCTGCGCGGCCGCGGCTATCGCGGCGAGGATTTTGAGCGAATGGTTTCTGAGGTGGCCGGCGCCGATATGAGCGATTTCTTCAAGCGTCACGTGCGCGGCGTCGAGGCCCCGCCGTATGAAGAAGCATTCGCGCAGGTGGGACTGCGCTTTATCCGCCAGCCGCGCACGCCGGTGACGCTCGGCCTGAGCGGCGATGAAAACGAAAAGGTTAATTTCAAGATCGCCAGCTTACGACCGGGCTCGCCCGCTTCAGATGCGGGTTTGCAAGTCGGTGATGTGATTGTGACGTTTGGCGGCACCCGCCTGACGGTGAGCAACTTTCTCAAAACGCTCGCGCGATACAAGCCGGGCGATCGCGTGCAGCTGACCGTGACTCGAATTGGGAGACCTGTAACACACACGGTCGTTCTGGGGGCGCCCCAATTGTTTGACTATCGCCTTGAAGTCGATCCGAATGCGCCCGCCGACGCGCAGGACCTGAGGCTTGCCTGGTTAAATGGGAAGTAAAGAAGCCAAGAGAGATGGCCACGAAAAAGCGCAATGCAGACCTTAAACACTTCTCAGGTTAGGAAGGTGGGCTTGCCCCCGGCTGCATGGAAACATGGAGTCGCAGGAGAACCTGTCATTAGCAGTCAAAACAAGAAGCGGGGGCAGGGCCACCCTTCCTGACCTGAGAGGTGATCGGAGCTTAAACCTCACGAACAAAGTAGCTGGAAAACCGCACCAGTGAGCGAGGCGAGCAGGAGTTCTCAATTATCTTCCTACCTTTTGTGCCTTTTCGTGGCTAATTCGTTGCATAAGCGGATTCACTTGCTGAGCCTGGAAGCAATCACCTTCGCTGCGGTTGCGCCCGCGCCGACTGCGCCCGCGATGGTCGGCGCCGACGGATTCGCCACATCGCCGATCGCAAACACATTCGCAACTGTGGTTTCCTGACGCGCGTTGACGATGACATAGCCGCGCTCGTCAAGCTCACACTGGCCACGAACGAAGTCCGTATTGGCTTCCCAGCCAATTCTAATCAGCACGCCCTGCACGGCCATCTGAAAAGGTTTGATTGCGGCGGCGCGTTCGATCTCAACGGCCTCGACGTGGTCGTTTCCCAGAATGCGCAGCACGCGTGACTCAGGGAAAGCTGTAATGCAGTGATTGGTATGAAGCTGTTCGGTGAACTCGCGGCGAGCGCGTAACTTTCGGCCACGATGAACCAGCGTCACGGTTGGGCAAACTTCGGCGAGCAGCAAAGCGTTCTCGGCCGCTGCATCGCCGCCGCCGATGACGCATACATCTTTTCCGGCGACCGCCTCGCGGTCTTTCGCGCCGGATTCAATAATGCCTCGACCTGCGAATTCGGTTTCTCCGGGAATACCCAGACGGCGACGGCGCAGGCCCGTGGCGATAATAATCGAGATCGATTGCAGCTCCTCACCGCTTTTCAACTTAACGCGCTTAGCTTTCAACTCCACGCTTTCGATTTCGACATTGGTCCAGAGATCGAAGTCGCAGTCTTTGGTTTGCTCGACAAACAAGTCGCGAAGTTCGCGCCCGTTGTTGGTGCGCACGCCCAGGTAATTTTCGATCGGGTTGTGAACGGAAAGGAGCTGCCCACCGAGTTCGTCTGATTGTTCGAGGACAAGGGTGTCGAGACCCAGCTCGTCACACCAACGCGCCGCCGAAAGACCGGCTGGGCCGGCACCAATAATCAGAACGTCGTACATCTTCGTTAGTACGTTTCGCGAACGGCGTTAGAGTACCGACTTTAGTCGGGGTTTTCTCATGCGAAGCGAAGCGCCCAACTAAAGTTGGTACTCTAACACTTGTTGACCAGGCCGATCAGTTTGGCGCGGGTGGTTGATATAGATTGGGAACGGCGGCGATCACCGCGTCCGACACCGGCCGCAGCTTCAGTTGTTCGACCAGAAAATGGATTCGATCGCGGCGCGCTTCGGCATTCAACGAGTGAGGCGCTTCGTAGAATTTGATTTGTTTCGGCTCGCTAACCACTTCCGCGTGTTGCCGGGCCAGTTCAGGTGTCAGGAAAGATTCCTGATTGGCAAATTGAACAAGTACCGTTGCCGGCGTCGCGTGGGCGACGTATTTGCCCTGGTCAGTCCAGTAGTATTTGGCAATAAACGCGTCGAATTTTTCCGGCCCCACATTCTGACGATAATTCTGAAGGGCCTTTGTCTTTAGATCGACCTGATCCGACAACGAGCTGGCCATCAGCACATAGGCTTTGAATCGGCGATCAAGTCCGCTGAGAAAAGCTCCGACCATCGCGTGATAACTATGGCCCACATAGGCCAGGCGTTTTGGATCGACATCTTTGCGCGCCCGCAACACATCCACAGCGCGGCGCATGTCCACGACTGCGTGCACCAGATTGACTACCTGCTGATCGTTGAGTGGTGCTTTGCTTTCGACGTAACCGGGTCTGGCTACGGGCCCGTCGGGCAAAAGTGAAACCATGCCGGCCGGCGCGAGCGCAATCGCCTCGTCGAGAAACTGTTTGCGATTCCGCATCGAAGAGTTTTCCCAATACCAGTGTCCCCAGACCACGGCTGCAAACGGACCGCGGCCTTTCGGCACCACCAGGTAAGCCGTGATTACACCGGCTTTCGGACTGTCATAAGTGACGTCGTAAACGGTAGCAGTCGCGCGTCGTTGCACACCGTTAGTTTTTAGATTCAGCGGAGCCTTTTGATCGTAATCAAAATGGGCGACCAGATCGGGGGCTTGGGCGAATGTCGTTGCACAAAAGGGCAGAAAAGCCAGGAACAAACCGGCGGCAAGTAAAACAAGCTTCTTCATTTTTGGTACTCCATACTGCCAAGCAGCGGGGCAAGCCCGCCTTCCTGACCCTGAGCGTACTTAGCTGCCTTCAAAAATAGCGGGTTATCTCGCTCTCAAGAAAATAGCTTGAGATCCCATACAACTCTGAATACCTCTATCGCCCGATCGCCCGCAAGCATAGTCCGATATGATTACCGGCTCAACATTCAGTCGCCACCTTAATTACGGCTTTGGTTTCTGTTCCTCGTGCTGAATGCGCTTGGCTCTCCGTTCTTTGACGAGACGCGTCGCCATCATGTCGTCAAGTTCGTAATGCGGCGTCTGGTCGCCTCCCAACCCTTCGATGCCGATGCCGGCGCTGAGCCGAAAACCTTCGCATTCGATCGCCAGATCCCTCAGGTCCTGGGCATCACGCGCGTCCTTGATTTGCCAGTTGTAAAATGGTTGCCACTCTCCGTGGAGTCGAAACTTCGGAGCAATGGCGGACAGGAATTCATCCTTACTTCCCCACTTGTTAGTCGCCGGATAGGCTGCGCGGATGAATGATAATTTCCCATCGAGGAATTCCAGGTCGATGCTCTCAACACCTTCGAAAAATGAAGCCGCGGGCATTTGGTGTATAGCGGGTGATTTGATTTCAGCCCGCGACAAGCCGTCCTCGTTAGCCGGGCTGATCGAAACCGATGAAACGAGCGTTTTAACTTCGGCCTCAGTCATTCCCAGTCGCAATCCGCCAATCTCCGGCGCCTGATCACGCGTGAGTGCGCAAGCCGGGGGCTTAGTCTCGGGCAGCTCCGGCGGAGTTGGCCGGCCAAACATCTCTGTTGGATCAACTTCCAAACGCGCGCGCGCTGAATGATAGTCGGCGATAGCCTGATAATATTCGTTGCGGGTCGCCGAAAAGTTTGATTGGGCGTCGATCACTTCCAGGAGCGTAGCCTTCTGCTCGCGGTAGCCTGCATAGACCAGGCGCAAATTTTCCTGAGCCGCGGTCGCAGCTTCATTCGCCTCTTTGATTCGATCCAGCGCCGAAAGCGCGCCGGCGCGCGCCGCGTAAAACTCCTGTTTCAATTCGCGCACGGCCACTTCACGCTGGGTCTCGAAGGATTTGGCGCGCAAAAGGGCCTGCGTTTCCCGGCTCTTGCTCGCGCCAAAATTGAAGATCGGAATATTCAGCGTGATGATCGCAGCGCCGCCTGAGTAACGGCCCAGGGGTTTGAAATTCGCCGCGTCAAAGCCTCCGTTGAGCGTGTAAGTCAACTGTGGTCGCAGCTCTCGCCGCGCTGCGCTGGCCTCTTCGAATGCGGCTCGGCGCTGCGCTTCCAGTTGGGTCAGCTCCGGCCGAGTCATCACCAGATCTTCCCGATACGCGAGAAAGTCACCGGTCCCGGGAACACTCTCAGTGAGCCTCACCACGGCGATGTGCGTTTTGTAATCAATGCCGGTTAGCACTCTCAACTGACTCATGGCTACAGACTCACCCAGTCGCGCCTGGACCAATTCGTCGCGATGAGTGTGGGCTGCTGAGCGCGCGCGCAAGACATCGCTCTCAGCTACCAAACCCAGCTTGAACTGCTCCTCGGTGACCGCCACAAAGCTGGCCGCCACCGACAGCGTCTCGTCGGCCAAACGCCGTTTCTGTCGAGCGAGCACCAGACCGTAGTAGGCATCAATTGTTTCCAGCGCCAGACTTCTGCGCGCGGTCAGCGTGCCCGCATGTGCCGCCGTCAACATCGCTCGAGCGCGCCGCAAATTCGCGCGTAGTCTGCCGGCGATATCTATCGTCCCGTTGGCGCTGAGTGTCCCGATACTTTCGTTAATCGCGCTCGCGGAAACAAAGCTGAACGTCAACGGCTCGTCGGCTGCGCGCACGGTCGACGGCGTGGTGCCCCAATACGTGAGCGGCAGACTGAACTGCGGCAGCATTCCGGCGCGCGCCTGCTTGACGTCTTGCGCGGCGCTGAGTTCATCGAACTGCGCCACCCGCAGGGTCGCGGCATTCTCAAGGGCGAGCGTGACCGCTTCCTGAGCAGAAAGCGTGCGCACTGATGTGGTTTCGCTGCCATAGGGATAGTCGTAGTAGGGCACTGGCTGGGCCGTTTGTCTCTGCTGAACCTCTGCCGCGCCATTTGACAGCGCCGTCTTAATCACAGGCTGCTGGGCCCATGTCTCAGCGGTGAAGACCGTGGTGGCGATCAATATCGGCAGCAAGTAAGTGAACGATGAATGCCTATTCACGTTTTAACCTCCCGGTGAATCAAGCTGGATGAAAGCGATGATTGAGTGGTGACCTTTAATTAGTCGGTAGCCTATCAGTGATGTTTTCACGATTGCGATTAGCCAAAGCGAGCCAAAGATTACTGTTTCAAGAGTGTGCCTACAAGCAGTATTTTCACGCGCGCCGGTTTCCAAAAAGAGAATCTTGTACGTCGCGGGCTTTCCGAGTAAGGTACTGGGCCAGCATGAGGATCAACATCGATCGGCGAAGCAAACTTAGAAGCTTCTCAGTTACCTTCTTGTGTGTTTTGCTGACTTCGTTGTTGTTTGCTAATTGCCAACCGAAACAGAACTCCGGGAAGACGCTGACCCTGGCAATCAACTCAGGCGTCGAAGGTGATGCGCTGAAGCAAGCCGCAAAAGATTACGAAGCGCAAACCGGCGTACACATCAGCATCGCCGAATTTCCCTATACGAATCTGTTCGAGAAGGAATTGATCGATCTCAATACGCGAACCGGCGCTTACGATCTAATCATGCTCGACGATCCGTGGTTTCCGAAGTTCGCGTCGCTAAACGTTCTGACTGAGCTCGCTCCGCTGCTCCAGCGGCGCGGCAAAACCGACGCGGAAAATGATTTCGTATCCAGCTCGCTCGCGCTCTGCCGCCATCCTTATCAGACGGGCGCGCTCTATGCATTGCCTTACGTGGGGAATTCGCAACTCTTTTTTTACCGGAAAGATCTTTTCCAGAAGCACGGTTTGAAAGAGCCGGCGACCTGGGATGATGTACTGGCCGCGGCGAAAACCATTACCGAGCAGGAAACCGCAGGCGCGCCGGGCGGCGGCAAGTTGTACGGCTATGTCATGCGCGCGGCGCAGGGAAACGCCGCGGTCGCTGACTTTATGCCGATTTTTTGGGCCTTTGGCGGCGAGATGTTCGACGCCGGTGAACAACCGCACGTGAACAGTCCGGAAGGCATCGCGGCGCTGAAAATGATGATTGAATTGGGCAAGTATTCGCCGCCGGGCTACGCGAGTTTTAATGCGGACGACGTCGGCGCACATCTTCTCCAGGGCACCGCGGCGATGTCGATTAACTGGCCGGCCTGGATCAGTTCATTCAGCGATCAGACGAAATCCAGAGTGATCGGCAAGATGGAGTTTGGCCAGATGCCCGGCGCGAAGAATCCCGGCCGCGCCGAAATTGGCAACTGGCTGATCGCAATTCCGCGCGATGCGAAAAATGCTGAGGCCGCCATGGACTTTCTGTTGTGGGCCACGAGCGCCGAACAGATGAAGCTGTCGGCGCAGCGCGGCAACCCACCGACGCGCAAATCCGTTTTCACCGATCCTGCCCTGGTGACCAAATTTCCTTCTTACCCGGCCCAGCTCAAATCACTCGAGAGTTCACGACCGCGGCCGCGCACGCCGCTCTGGAACGAAATTGAAAACGCGTTCGGAATCTATTTGTCGAAAGCCAACAGCGGCGAACTAACGCCCGAAGACGCCCTGAACCAGGCGAACGCGGAGATTAAGAGAATCATCGAGCGCGGTAAGTGAGGATATTCTCGGTTTTCATCGGCCTTTGCTTTTGAATTTCTCCCTTCTCCCTTTTGGAAGAAGGGTCAGGGATGAGGGGTGAAACTAGCGAGGAGAATTTCAATTTTTTTTGTCCGCAATGAACACGCCTAGACACTACCGGGGCGGTTTTCAATTCGCAGGCTCTGCCTCGCGGGCTCGCGAATTCCGAAGACCCAAACTTCTGCGGAAGAATTGCTTTGGGCGTGCCTTCGGAGCCGTCGGCTAATGAACTTCAGCGGAGAATCATGTAAATGAGAGGGAGATGGCTGCCGTACTTACGCCCTCACCCCGACCCTTTCCCAAGGGGAGAGGGAGTAAGAACTTCAGATCGCACGCTCGCCTACCTCCTCATCGCGCCGACGATGGCCGTGCTGCTGGCGCTCACGATTTACCCGCTCATCTATTCGATTAAGATCAGCTTCCAGTCTCCTTCCGGTAACGCTACGTTCGGAAACTTTTCTCGCCTTGTCTCAGACCAGTTTTTTCTCAGCGCCCTGGCCCACACGTTCGCGTACGCGGCCATCGCGCTGACAATTGAATTTCTAATTGGACTGGCGCTGGCGTTGCTCATGAACGAAAAACTCCGGGGGCGATGGGCATTTCGCACCTTGCTGTTACTTCCGATGATGTTACCGCCGGTGGTCGTCGGCGTAGTTTGGCGGCTGATGCTGAATTCGAATTTCGGCGCCGTGAACGGAACCTTGCAGAAGTTCGGCGTGAACACGGAATCGTTAACCTGGACCGCGTCGCCAAAGCTGGCGATGGCCTCGGTGATCGTCGCCGATGTCTGGCAGTGGACCCCGTTCATGTTTCTGATCCTGTTGGCAGGGTTGCAGGCGATTCCACAGGAGCCTTATGAAGCAGCGCTCATCGACGGCTCGAGCGCGTGGCAAACTTTTCGTCATGTCACGCTGCCCTTGCTGAAGCCGGCGATTCTGATCGCGCTTCTCTTGCGGACGATGGATCTGCTGCGCGTCTTTGATCACATCTTCATTATTACGGAAGGCGGCCCGGGGCTGGCGACTGAAACGTTGAGTCTCTACATCTATCGCACCGCGTTTCGGTTTTCGAATTTTGGCTACGCGGCCGCAATGTCGTTTGTCTTGCTCTTATTTACGAATCTGATCAGCGTGGGATATATGCGTCTGCTGCGGACGCGGGAAACGTGATGGTACGGAGAAGAAACTGCAGCTCCGTAGGAGCGAGATATTTATAGAACCATGTCGATGTGATCCGATAAAGCTCCGTAGGAGCAACATACCTGGTCTAATTGCATGTCGCTCCTACTGAAGCTAACGCGGGTTTATTACTGACGCAATTGCTATAAAGATTTCGCTCCTGACGGAGCTAAAACCTTTTCAAAGATGAAGCGCAACGTCATTCGCCTCAGCAAGTACTTGCTGGCTGCTTTAGCTACCATCACAACTCTCGCGCCCATCTATTGGCTCATCACGATTTCCTTCAAACGCGAAATCGATCAGTTCGCGGTGCCACCAAAGTGGTTTTCGTTCTCGCCCACGCTGGAACATTATGCGGATGCCTTTGTCGCGCGCTCGTTCGGGCAATATCTGTTGAACAGTCTGTTCGTCGCTGCATCGTCTACGATTTGTGCTCTGCTTGTCGGCACCCTGGCCGCTTATGCGCTCGCACGATTTCGATTGCCGCACAATGTGGATCGAAAGCTGGCGCTCTGGATCCTTTCGACGCGCATGTTCCCGGCGATCGTCACGGCGGTGCCGCTGTTTCTGATTATGCGTGACCTGCGACTCGTGAATACGCGTCTGTCGCTAATCATCGTGTACACAGGTTTCAATCTTCCGTTCGTCGTGTGGATGATGCGTGGGTTCTTTGCCGAGGTGCCGCGCGATTTGGAAGAAGCCGCAATGATGGACGGCGACTCACGCATGGGAGCTTTCCGGCGCGTGGTGTTGCCGCTGGTAGCGCCGGGACTCGCGGCCACCGCGGTTTTTTGCCTGATCGTTTCCTGGAATGAATTCTTGTTTGCGCTGGTCCTGACGCAAACCGATGACGCGATGACGCTGCCGGTAGGAATCGCCGGACGCGTTACGCAGTACGGAATTAAGTGGGGCGCTATGAGCGCGGCGGCGGTAGTGGCGATGGTTCCAATACTCGCTTTTGCCGTAAGTGTGCAGAAATATCTGGTAAGAGGCTTGTCGTTGGGGGCAGTAAAGGGATAGCTCTTAGTTTTTCTTTGCGTGTCCTTGCGTCTTCGCGCCTTTGCGTGAGGAAACGGAGCGAAGACTTCACGCAAGGACGCCAAGTCGCAAAGGAACGCAAAGTTGCCTGAATGGGAATAGAGCTCCAAAACATAAGCAAGCGATACGGCGCCTCGACAGTCGTCGACAATCTCTCTCTGCAAATCGAAGATGGTGAGTTCGTCGTCCTGCTCGGTCCTTCCGGCTGTGGCAAGACCACCACGCTGCGAATGATTGCCGGGCTCGAGCAGCCCACCTCAGGCGACATATTCATCCAGGGCGAACGCGTCAACGAACGCGCTCCACAACACCGCGACATCGCCATGGTCTTTCAAAGTTATGCGCTCTATCCGCACATGTCCGTGCGCGAGAACATCGCTTATCCGCTGCGCGTGCGGAAACTCAACGCGCACGAAATCCAGGAGCAGGTAAATCAAACCGCGCAGATGCTGGAAATCGAATCGCTGCTCTCGCGTCTGCCCCGCGAGCTTTCCGGCGGCGAGCGTCAACGTGTCGCCCTGGCGCGAGCGATCGTGCGTCATCCGAAAGCATTTCTCATGGACGAGCCGCTTTCAAATCTGGACGCGAAACTGCGTCTGCAAATGCGCGGTGAGCTGAAGAATTTGCAGCTGAAGCTGGGCACGACAACCGTGTATGTGACCCACGATCAAGCGGAAGCGATGACGCTCGGCCATCGTGTGGCGGTCATGAATCGGGGTAAACTCCAGCAGTTCGATGAACCGTTGGAGATTTACCATCGGCCCGCAAATCGTTTTGTGGCGGAGTTTGTCGGCAATCCAGGAATGAACTTCCTTGAAGGCGAGTTGGATGGGGCGACTTTTGTGACGCCGGAACTTCAGCTAACCCTGCCGGAATCGGGCGCGAGTTCGAGCAAACCAGTGACTCTCGGCATTCGGCCTGAGGATGTCCGGATTTCCACGACGTCGCGCGACGGTTGGGTTCGCGCAAGCGTTTACGTGACCGAATTGATGGGCAGCGAAACGTTTGTCATTGTCGAGTTCGGAAATCAGAAAGTCATTGCCCGCGCCGCCGGAGATTTTCGCGCCGACAGAGGCAGCCACATTTGGTTCGCGTTTGACGCAAACAAGACTAGTCTCTTTGATCGAGAGTCCGGTATGCGACTATGAGAGCAGCACACAGACTATGAAACTATCACTGAACGGCGCCACCACAATGAAAGCCGACCTGCCGACCGACATCCGCGCCGCGTCGGCCGCGGGTTTTGATTACGTCGAAATCTGGGCGGCAAAGCTACGGAAATTTCTCGCACAGAATTCAGCGGCAGACTTGAAAACCCTATTCGACGAGAACGGCGTCAAGCCGCTCAGCATTAATTCAATCGAACACGTTACCCTGCGCGAGGATGCGGCATTTGCCGAAATTCGGGCGGATTGTGAAGAGTTAAGCTCGATCGCCGAAGCAATCGGCTGTCCTTACATAGTGGTGGTGCCCGGCAAGTTACCACCGGGCGGCTTAAGCAGCTATGAGGTGATCGAGGAATCTGTGGGAGTGCTAAGAGAGCTGGCTTCGATCGGCGAAAGACATGGCGTGGCGCTCGCCTTTGAGTTTCTGGGCCAGAGGGATTGCAGTGTGCAGACGCTCGAGCTGGCCGACGAAATCGTGATGAAAGTTAATCGCCGCAACATTGGTCTGGTGCTCGACAGCTTTCACTTCTATACGGGCGGCTCGACCGTAAAGATGATCGACGCGCTTGATTCCAAACGTCTATTCATTTTTCACATCGACGATGCTGAAAATTTGCCGCTCGATCAATTAACCGATGCGCATCGGTTGCTGCCCGGGCTGGGAATTCTGCCGCTGAAAGAGATCATCGCAGCGTTCAAGAGAATCGGTTACGACGCGAACGCGAGTGTCGAGATCTTTCGCCCTGAATATTGGGAGCGCGATCCGTTTGAGTTAGCGCGAGAAGCGAAAGCGGCGGTCGATTCGGTCATGAAGTAATCCGCAGATTTACGCAGATTACACAGATTGAAAACCCAAAAGAACCGTGTGAAACGTGATATTAACAAGCGGTTCGTTTCGATCATGAATGTCAATCTTATCCATCAGTTGATTTCTATCTGTGTAATCTGAGTAATCTGTGGATAGATCCTTGTGAGCAAGATCAAAATCGGTTTCCTCGGAGCCGGGTACATCGCCGGAATCCATGCATCAATTTTGGCGCGCGACGAACGCGTGCAGATCGCCGCCGTCTTTGATGTGAAAAAGGATCGTGCCGAAACCATCGCGCGTTCGGTGGACGCGCGCGTCGCGCACAGTGTGGCCGAAGTGCTGGCGATGTGCGATGCCATCTACATCACCACCCCAAACACGCAACACACTAACCTGGCGGTGCTCGCCGTCGAGGAAGGTAAGCATGTGTTCTGTGAAAAACCGATGGCCACGAGCATTGCAGATGCAAAGCGCGTGGTCTCAGCCGTCGAAAAGAGCGACCAGGTTTTTCAGGTGGGGCACAACCGCCGTTTCGCGCCGGTCTATGTCGAGCTGAAACAGATGCTCGAGACTCACAAACCCCATTCGGCGCACGTCAAAATGAATCGCGGCGAGCTCCTTAATCCTGAGTGGACCGGCAATCCAAAGATCACCGGCGGCTATCTCTACGAAACTCCGATTCACATGTTCGACATGATGCGCTTTCTTTTTGGCGAGATTAGCGAGGTTCAGGCAATTGGTTCGTCGCACGAATACTCAGAGATCGATGATTTTTCCGTGCTGCTCGAAATTCGAAAGCGGAATGCACGCCACCCTGGCCTCTTCCGCCGACGCCGGCTGGCTGTTTCCGTTTGAGCGTGTCGAAGTCTTCTGCCATCACGCCACGATTGTGACGCAGAGAAATGGAGAGCCTGTCTCATAGCGACGGCCTGGAGGGCAAGCACGTCACCATGTCGATGCATCAACTTTCAAAAGAAGAGAAGTGGGGTTATGCGCAGGAGGATCGGGCGTTTGTTGACTCAGTCATTGAGCACAGACCGCCAGCCGTGACTGTGTTTGATGGATACAAATCGGTGGAGTTGGTGAATGCGGTGTATGAGTCGGTTCGCCAGGGCTAGGTCAGTACCGGGAGCGGTAGCGACCGGGTTCAGATCTTTGCTCGAACGTGGGGCCAAACGGCGACCCGGTCGCTGCTGCTTTCGGTACTGACTCGCTTGCGATAGTTAAAGGCGTCAATGAAAGTTTTAGAAACCGAACGGCTAATCCTGCGCCGGCTGTCGCCTGACCGCGATGCCGCTTTTATCCTTGAACTGCTGAACGATCCTTCCTTCATTCGCTTCATCGGCGACAAGGGCGTGCGCACAGTGGACGATGCGCGCAATTACATCTTGAACGGCCCGGTTGCCAGTTACGAACGATTCGGTTTCGGCTTGTATGCCGTTGAATTAAAGGACGACCACGGGGCGATTGGCATATGTGGAGTGCTCAAGCGGGACACGCTGCCGCACGCGGACATCGGTTTTGCCTTTCTGCCAGCGTACTGGAACCGTGGATACGCGTACGAATCGGCGGCGGCAGTCATGAAATACGCGCGCGAGGTGCTTCTCCTAAAGCAGATACTTGCGATTACGACGCCCGATAACGAGGCGTCTGCAAAGTTGCTTGGCAAGATCGGTTTGCGATTTGAAAAACTTACGAGGCTCTCAGACGGCGCCGACGAGGTGAAGCTGTTTAGTTCGCACTATGAATCTACAGGAACTTAGAGATCTCTACCGGCACATGGAATGGGCGGACGCGGCCGTTTGGCAGGCCGTGCTCAGCGCGGAAGATGCGCGCGCAGATCAGAAACTGCGCGACCTCTTTTATCATCTTCATTTGGTTCAGCGCGCGTTTTTGCGCGCGTGGCGCGGTGTGGCGCGCGACGCGTCCTATCCCACCTTTACAGACGCGCAGTCGCTGATGCTGTGGGGACGCAGCTACTATCCCGAACTGAGCGCCCATTTTCAAACGTTAACCGAACAAGGAATCTCTAAGGAGATGCAACTTCCCTGGGCGGACATTGTCACCGAACAGATCGGGCGGCGGCCGGAGCCAATCAGTGTTGCAGAGACAATGCTGCAGGTTCCGCTGCACAGTCTCTATCATCGCGGCCAGGTGAATGCGCGTCTGCGATCGTTGGGTGGCGAACCACCGACCGTCGATTACATCGTCTGGGTTTGGCTGGGGCGGCCAGCGGCGAGTTGGGAATAATGGCTGGTAAAACTGCGAAGGCACACGACGGCCAGAAACAAATTGAACGGGTGCGACGCATCTGTCTCAGTTTGCCGGGCACCTGGGAAAAGATCTCGCACGGTGAGCCGACGTGGTTTATCGCGAAGAAAGTCTTCGCGATGTTTTCGAACAATCATCACGGCGATGGCCACGTCGCGGTGACTGTGCCGGCCGCGATCGGGATTCAGGAAATGCTCATCACAAAGTCGCCGAAGAAGTTTTACCGCCCGCCTTACGTCGGCGTGCGTGGTTGGGTGGGCATCGAAATCGATCGCGTGACCGACAAAGAGCTGCGGCTGCATATTGAAGAAGCGTGGCGTTTGATCGCTCCAAAGAAGTTGCTTGCCGAATTTAAGTCATAGTCCGCCCTCTGAAAGTCAACAATCGGGGATAGCTGGACGTAGTCCTAAATTAAAATCTCTGCGCAAGCTCCGCGCGCTCGGCGTCTCGGCGGTGGGCATTTCCTGGTTTATTCACCGCGGAGCCGCAGAGATCGCCGAGGCTGACGCAGAGAAACTGAAACCAGGACACGACCGGATAGTTCAAGGCCGCACAGCCCTAATGCTCTCTATTGAAACAAACCTTCTTGCCCTGCGTTAAATGCTCTAAATACCTAACGAAAGATTCTATGAAACGAAAACTGGCACTTTCGATCATTACTCTTGGACTTCTCGTAGTCCACGCAGTGGCCCAGCCGACGCCGGCCAAATTGTCGGCAGCCGCTGCCCCGATCGAAATTCCCTTCGAGTTAATCAGTCGTCACATTGTGGTCCAGGTGCGGGTCAATAATTCTCGCCCCCTGTCATTTGTCTTCGACACTGGAGACAAGGTCGGTATCATTGATCTCGATCGAGCTAAGGAACTGGGACTGAAGCTTGCCCGCGAAGTGAAAGTCGGCGGCGCCGGCAGCGGGCAGTTGACCGGGGCCCTGGTTGAGGGCTCCTCATGGACGCTGAATGGAATAAATGGGTTTTCACAGCCCGTCGTGCTGGCCTTGCCGTTTGGAAATCTCGCGTCGCGTTTTGGCCATGACTTTGACGGCATCATCGGCAGCGACTTCATCAAACAATTCGTCGTCGAGGTCGATTACCAGGCGCGACTGCTGAAGCTGCATAGCAAAGACAAGTTCACTTACTCCGGACCGGGCGAAACAGTCCCGCTCGCATTCAATAGCCAGGGCCATCCTTTGGTGGACGCGGTGGTCACGCCCATAGGTGGCGAGCCGCTCAAAGGGAAGTTCGTGATCGATCTCGGCTCGGGCGGTTCATTGGCGCTGCACAGCCCCTTCGTCAGCAGTCACAACCTGCTGTCGGGGTTGAAAACGATCAAGTCAATTGGCGCCGGTGGCGCCGGCGGACAAGTCCAGGGTCAGGTCGGCCGCGTGGCCGAGCTGAGCATCGGCAGCTTCAAGATCGCCAGACCCACGACGCTGTTCGCGGAGGACAAAGCCGGCGCCTTCGCGAACGGTCAATTGGCCGGGAACATCGGGCAGCAGGTAATGAGCAGGTTCAGAATATTCCTCGACTATGGGCGTGAGCGAATCATTCTGGAGCCCGGCAAGACTTTTACGGATCCTTTCGATCGCGCCTACGCCGGCTTAGCGCTGACGGCGGAAGACAAGAACTACAAAACTTTTCGCATCACCGACGTCCTGGAAAACTCGCCCGCCAGCGAAGCGGGATTGCAGAAAGACGACGTGATTACGAAGGTCGACGACCAGTCTGAAACTGACTTAACCTTAAGCCGGTTGAATGAACTGTTTGAGCAAGCGGTTCCGCGCAACCTCACGATTCGCCGGGGTGATCAAACACTGAAAGTGACCGTGAAGCCGCGGAAATTGATTTGAACGAAAGGATGGAGCCATGAGCAGACCGGATCAGTTCATTCCACACTTGATCGTTAGCGACGGTGCGGCCGCGCTGAAGTTCTACCAGGAAGTCCTGGGCGCCGAGGAAGGTCACACCATGATGGCCCCCGACGGCCGGCGAGTAATGCATGGCGAGCTTACGCTTGACGGTCATAAAATATTTCTCAGCGATGAATTCACGGCCGCGGAAGGCGGGAAGTGTCAGACGCCGCAAACGCTGGGCGGCTCGAGCGTGCGCATCACTCTACAAACCGATGATGCCGACGCGGTCGTAGAGCGCGCCGTCGCGCGCGGCGCCGAAGTCATCATGCCGGTGCAGGATATGTTTTGGGGCGGGCGCTACGGCCAAATTCGCGATCCCTTCGGACACATCTGGGGGATTAACCAACAATTGCAGGAACAGACCGAAGACGAAACGCAGCGGGCGGGTCAGGAATTCTTCACGAAGCAAAAACAATAAACCCAATGAGTAAAGAAATGCTCGCCATCGATCGATTTCGCGAACTACATGAATCCGGATGCTTCGTCCTTCCTAACCCCTGGGACGTGGGCTCAGCGATCTTTCTCGAGCACGTTGGGTTCAAAGCGCTGGCCACCACCTCGGCTGGATTTGCGTTCGCCGTAGGGTTGCCTGATGGGGGCGTGTCCCTCGAAGCAATGCTCGCGCACTTTCGCGAAATAGCTGAGGCCACGTCGTTGCCGGTCAACGCAGACTTTCAGAACTGCTTTGCGGACAAAGCGGAAGAGGTCGCGGCAAATGTTGCTGCCTGCGTCGCCACTGGGGTTGCCGGCTTGTCGATCGAGGACTCCACTGGGAACAGCCAGGCGCCGCTCTACGATTTTGATTTGGCGGTCGCACGCGTCAAAGCAGCGCGCGCGGCGATTGATGCGTCCATGCCTGGCGTTGTGCTGACAGCTCGCTGCGAAGCTTTTCTCGTCGGCGCACCAGATCCGCTGCGCACTTCGCTCGATCGTCTTGTCGCTTTCGCCGACGCGGGCGCTGATTGCCTCTACGCGCCCGGCATCACGACGGCCGAAGAGATTGAGGCAATTGTGAAAGAGGTGGCGCCCAAGCCGATCAACGTCCTTGTCTATGTGAAGAATTGCCACTTCACTGTGTCGCAGTTGGCCGATTTGGGCGTGCGGCGTATTTCGCTGGGTAGCTCGCTGGCCCGCGCGGCCTGGACGGGAGTAGTGACGGCAACGAAAGAAATTCAGGAAAGCGGAACCTTCAGTTCGTTGGCCGGCGCCACGGGTTTCGATTTCAACAAACTCTTTCGCGAACGATCGCAATGATGTCAGTACCGGAGCTGACCGGGCAGCGGTTTGAACGAACGTGCCAAATACTGGGAGCGCGGACGCCCCGTCCGCCGAAGCGTTCGTAACACGCTCGAATGTTTTTGGGGAGCATTTGGTCGATTGATGCCAGTGAGAAATGTTATGGCGCGGGCGAGGGCGCCCGCGCTCCCAGTTACGACGTACTACAGCGGAGATCACTTCCGCTCGAGGCCTATTGATTTACGGGTGCGCCCGGTTTCGCAATCGGCGCCGTTGAGCACCAGGTTCGCGTCTTTGCTCTTGACGTTGTCGCTATTGAACGCGTAAACGGTGAGGCGGTTAGGACCAGCGACGACACTGATCTCCTTTAGAGTGCCTACTTCATCTCGATTTTCTGAGATCAAGAAAAGCCGGTCTCTAACTGCGCTAGACAATCTCTTTCAGCAACTCGAGTCGGGGAGCTGCAATTACGATCTTATTAACCAGCAATCCCTTGCCGCCGAGCACTTGCGCGCCGGCGTCGACCGCCGCCTGGACGGCCGCGACATTGCCGGTCATCGTGACAAAGGCTTTGCCGCCGAGGGCCATCGCCAGACGTATTTCCAGCAGCCTCACGTTAGCGGCTTTAGCTGAAGCATCAGCGGCCTCGATCAACGAGGCAACTGAGAATGACTCCAGGATGCCGAGGCTCTCGAGCTGATCGACCTGGTTGGTGCCGTAAATGGCCGGAAAGACCGATTCGTGCAAATTTGGAATGATGAAAGTGTCGACGATGAAACCGCGCGCGGCTGATACGCCCGCCTGAACGCTGGCCATGACTGCGGCCACATCGCCGCGGACCATGGTCATGTACTTTCCGGAACAGATCGAACGCGACAGCAGCAGTTCGGTGTCGGCAGCCTTGAGCATGGCGTCCGCAACCTGATAACCGGAAGCGATACTCGACAGTTCGATTAATCCGATGGAGTTTTTCGCCATGGCTCAATAATTATCCGCAGATTACACAGATTACGCCGATTAGATCAAAACATTGGCTCTGGCGACGAAGACTTCGATCAATGCACCCATCAACTGACTTGCCTTAACTAATTTTCTAATCTGTGAAATCTGCGTAATCTGCGGATTGATTTTAGCTCTCAATCACAATACTGCCGTTAACTTCTTTAACGACTCCGCTAATGCTCGCATGCAGTCGTGCGCCAAGCTTATCCGGCGGTAGATCCGCGATCAACTCGCCACGCTCAACCCGCTGGCCCACCTTAACGAGGGGCTCCGCCGGAGCGCCGAGGTGCTGCGAAAGCGGAATCACCACCTGTTGCGGCCACGACTCCAACTGCTGAAACGGCGTATGACGATTGTATTCTTCCACGCCGAGTCGCTGCATCAACTGCTTTAAAGGCGTCCGCCGGTACTCATACATCGGATGTGGTTGAACGTCACGCGGTCCTTCCCACTTGATGCCTTTCTCCTTCAGATCGACTTTGGCTTTGTCGCACGCTTCTTTCGGAAAAAGATATTCGGGGCAGGCGTACAGCGTGCACAAACCGCAAGCGCAGCAGAGTTGCGCAAACTGATTCCAGATGTCTTCGCCAGTAGCCGTGAATGACAAACTGCGCATTACTTTGTGCGGCTGCACGTCGTAACCGAGCGTGTAACGCGGACACAGCTCAGTGCAGTAGCTGCATTGATCGCAAGCTGACTTGCCAATGCCGTGCATCCGCTCGACCGGCAGGCTCTTTCGTTGCACCAATGTATGATCGGAGGGCAGCACAATCAGGCCGGCGCAGGTCTTGGTGATCGGCAAATCGAGATCGAACTCCAGCTTGCCCATCATGATGCCGCTGACAAAGACGGCAAAGTCCGGAACGGCGGCGCCGCCCGCCATCGCAATCGCGTCGCGATAGCTCATACCGATCGGAGCAATGAACGTGACGGGATTGTTTACGGCGCCGGCGATGGTTACGAACTTTTCGGTCACCGGCGAACCTTCAACCGCCGCCGAAATGTTGTATAGCGTTTCGACATTATTAACTACGATGCCAATGTCGAGCGGAATACCCTGCGGGGGAATCAACCGGCCGGTCGCTTCATAAACCAGGATGTATTCATCGCCTGAAGGATAGAAGTCGCCGAGCGTGTGCAGACGAATCCTCGAGTCGTCAATCGCCGCGGTCAGCCCATCGATCGCTGTCTGGTTCTTTCCTTTAACGCCGATGATTCCTTCGCGCGCTCCGGTAGCCTCCATCAGCACCTTCACGCCGTGCACGACGCGCTCCGGGTAATGCACCATCAATTCGAAATCTTTGTGCAGCAACGGTTCGCACTCAGCGCCGTTGGCGACGACGTACTCGACTTGGGCGTTCGCTTTGACGTGCGCTGGAAAGCCCGCGCCGCCTGCGCCGACGACACCTGCGTTTCGAATTAAGTCTGCGGTCTGCATTGATGGAATTCGATGGCTCAGAAAGACGGATGGATAATACCGCGCCCCGGCCAAAAGCGACTAAGGGAATAACAAGGGACACCAAACGCTGTTGAATTTCCGCGGTTTTCGTCGGTCGGTGTTAACGAACCGCACTCGCATTCGTCTTCATATTGGAAGGTTGTAAAGCCAATAAAGCCCGGTTCATAAGAAATTTCTGAAACCTTCTTGACGCTACCGGCACTTACTATTTGAAAGCGCGAAGCATTGCAAAAAACAGGGGCAATCCGCAAACCGGAATGTTTGCGCTACAGGGGGTTCGTATTATGAAAGTAACCGCTAGAAATCTGGGAAACGTCAGCGTTCTGTCTTTGGAAGGCCGAATCGTCCACGGTGAAACCGAGATGGTCCGCCAGGCCATCCAGTCGCGCCTGGCTGATTCCCAGGCGCACATGAGTTCATTGGTCCTGGATTTCGCCAGCGTGAGTGCGGTGGATGCGGGCGGTCTGGGACTGCTGCTGGAGTTGCGCCGCGAGGCCCAGGCAAAAGGAATTCGCTTGCGGGTCACGAATGCCAGCCGGCTGGTCAGCCGCGTATTCGAAATTACGCGTCTCGATTCCGTTTTTGAAGTGAGCGCGGAACTTCCGCCGATAACGCAGGGACGAGGATTGCAAGTGATGCCGCTCAGAGCGTGCGCTTAATTCCAATCCGCCAGCCAAAACAATTAGCCGCGGAATGAACGCGGATTTTGCAGATCAGAGTTAGCTATCCAATCTGCGAAAATCTGCGTTGATCCGCGGCTTCGTATTTAACCGCAAGCAGCAACGGCCGTTCCGTTAGATATCCAGGTTCCGCACATCAAGCGCATTGTCTTCGATAAATTTGCGCCGTGGTTCGACCTGGTCACCCATCAACACGGTGAAGATTTCGTCAGTCTCGACCGCGTCGTCGATGCGGACTTGCAAGAGCGTGCGCGTATCGGGATTCATGGTTGTGTCCCAGAGCTGCTCGGGATTCATTTCACCCAGCCCTTTGTAACGCTGAATAGAGAGATCTTTCTTGGCGGCCGTCAGCACGCGATCGAGCAAAGCGTCGCGCGTGGCAATCTCTTCGCTGTTACCGTTTTCGCCGGCGATGAACGGAGGTGTCAGGCGGTCCTCGAGTTTCGTGAACAGCTCGACCGCCTTCTGAAACTCGACATAGCTGGCGAAGTTATAATCAATCGCCACTGCGACGCCAGATGTCGTTACCGTTTCGATTTCCCAAAGGCCGTGCTCTTCATCTTCCTTCAGATCCGTTTTATAGCCGGCTTTATCGAGCACGCCTTCGACCTTGGCCATCACATCCTCATCCTGAAACGTTCGCTCGCAGCGTCGCGCCTTCTTCGCGCAGCACGCCTTTCTTGCCGCCAAACGCCTCCAGGAGGGTGTCGAGCAGATGCGAATCACCGCGCAAGCGACGCGTGGCTTTCTCGCAGTAGCGACGCAGGTCGACCATGCGCTCGAGATTGCGCGCCAGCTGCGCTCCTTCGATGACGTTCTTGGCTTTGCCAGTCGTGACCTTCATGTCAGTCGTCGCCTGCCGCATCAGGTAATGCACCATCGAGCCTTCGTCTTTGATGTACTCTTCCTTCTTGCCTTTCTTCACTTTGAAGAGCGGCGGCTGCGCGATGTAGACGTAGCCCTGCTCGACCAGCTCAGGCATTTGCCGGAAGAAGAAGGTGAGCAGCAGAGTGCGGATGTGCGAGCCGTCGACGTCGGCGTCAGTCATCAGGATGATCTTGTGATAACGAAGCTTGCTGACAGGTCAAAGTCTTCTTTGCCGATGCCGGTGCCGAGCGCCATGATCAGCGCCTTGATTTCGTTGTGCGCGAGCATCTTGTCGAAGCGCGCTTTTTCGACGTTGAGGATTTTGCCTTTCAGCGGAAGAATCGCCTGGTTCTTACGATCGCGGCCCTGCTTGGCTGAGCCGCCGGCGGAATCGCCTTCAACGATGTAGATTTCCGAAAGGGCCGGATCGCGCTCCTGACAATCGGCGAGCTTGCCCGGCAACATGGTCGAACCCATCGCGCCTTTGCGCACAATCTCGCGAGCCTTGCGGGCCGCGTCACGCGCGCGCGCGGCATCCAGCGATTTGCCGACAATGCGACGCGCCACGGTCGGATTTTGCTCAAGAAACTCAGTCAGGCGATCGTTAAGAAACGATTCGACGGCGCCTTTGACGTCGGAATTGAGCTTGCCTTTGGTCTGGCCTTCGAACTGCGGTTGCGGAAGTTTGACCGAGATGACCGCCACCAGACCTTCGCGCACATCGTCGCCGGTCAGCGAGGCTTTGAAGTTCTTCGCCAGGCCCGACGACTGTGCATAGGCGTTGATAGTGCGCGTGAACGCCGAACGAAATCCCGAGAGGTGCGTACCGCCGTCAACGGTGTTGATGTTGTTCGCGAACGAATAGACTTTCTCGTCGTAGCCGTCGTTGTACTGAATGGCGACTTCGATCGAGAGCGCGTCGCCGACCTTCTCGAAATAGATCGGTTTGTCGTGCAGCACAGTCTTGTTCTTGTTGAGGTGCTTGACAAATTCGGCGATGCCGCCGCGATAGTAAAACTCGTGCGACTTCTCAGGCTCTTCGCGTTCGTCCTTGATCGAGATGCGAATGCCTTTATTGAGAAAGGCTTTTTCACGCAGACGTTCGGACAGCTTGTCGAAACTGAATTCAATCGTGTCGAAGATCTGGGGGTCAGGTTTGAAAGTGATCTTCGTGCCGCGCTTGCGCGTCTTGCCGGTTTGTTTCAGCGCGACGACAGGAATACCGCGCTCGTACTCCTGTTCGTAGGTTAGTCCGTCGCGCCAGATCTCGAGGTGTAACTCTTCCGAAAGAAAGTTAACGCACGATACGCCGACGCCGTGCAGACCGCCGGAAACTTTGTAAGCATTCGAGTCGAACTTGCCGCCGGCGTGAAGCTTCGTCATCACGACTTCCGCCGCTGACTGTTTTTCTTTCTTCATCAGGTCGACCGGAATGCCGCGGCCGTTGTCGACGACTGTGATCGAGTTGTCGAGGTGGATAGTCACGTCAACTGTGTCGCAGTAACCAGCCAGCGCTTCGTCGATCGAGTTGTCTACTACTTCGTAAACCAGGTGATGCAGGCCCAACTCGCCGGTTGATCCGATATACATGGCCGGCCGCTTGCGCACGGCGTCGCGGCCTTCCGAGCACGGCTATTGATGACGAATCGTATGTATCTTTTTTGTTCTTCAATTTTGATGTAGGTGTTGCCAAATCTTCATTACCTTCATTTCCGTAATTCGATTTATCAGTCTCATCAAATGACATTTCCGGCCCTCATCATCGCTGCCGTGAGCTCGGTTTCCACAGTCGCTTTTCCGTCGCTCACTTCGTAAAAATCCGCCCGCTGATATGAACCGTTCAAAGTGGTTTCGCTTTGATGTGGTGACGAACGTTTGAGTGCGTCCGTCGAGGTATTCCAGCAGGCGTTCAATGCGGATTCCGTCGAGTTCTGCGTCCACGTCATCAATGAGGAAAATCGGATACTCTTGATGCTTGGAATGATACACGGAAATCGCAGCTAAATCAAGTGTTATCAACGCACTACGCTGTTGGCCCGAGCTGCCAAAACTGCGCAAATTCCGCTCTCGAAAACGGATCTCAAGGTCGTCCCGGTGCGGCCCGATGAGACAGGCGGCGGCGAACATTTCCGCCTGCAAGCCGCAGCCGTAAGCGGTCGGCTATCAGCTGTTCATAATTTGAAAGATCGCCCTTATCTTCCAGCGACGAAACGTAACGAATTGAGAGTGCGTCGCCGAAGAGCCTGTGCTCGAGTGCCTCTTGAAGAAGATCGACATACTGGCGGCGTGCTTTATGAACTTGAGTGCCGAGCTTGATGAGTTGCCGATTCCAGGGCTCAACCTGTTCAATTAGCTCTGCGAACCGCATTCGACCATCTGCGGATTGCTCTAAAAGACGCTTCTTTTGCTTGATGACTTTATTGTAGTCGGTGAGTGTCTGAGCATAGGCAGGGTGAAGAGAAATCACCCCGCGATCCAAAAAACTGCGGCGCGCTTCGGGTCCACCTCGGATGACTTCAAGTTCGGCAGCGGTAAACGAAACCGCGTGTAGTTGAGCCAGATAGCGAGTTACCGGCTCGCGTTTACCATTGATGAAGGTCTGCTTACTGTTGCGTTGAATAGCGACGCGTAACTGTCTATCGATCGAGTCGCCGCGATGGACCGTCCCGTCAACTGAAGCGACCGTTTCGCCGAAGGCGACAGCTTCGTGAATTCGATTCGTCCGGAAAGATTTGACGTGGGCGAGGAGTTGAATCGCTTCGAGCCAGTTGGTTTTACCCTGTCCATTGTTGCCGTGAAGAATGTTAATGCCTGCGTTGACCAATCTAATACTGCCCGGATAGGTTGCGAAAGGACTGAACTTCGATCGATTTCAGGAACACTTCAGGATTTTATACATAGGGTTCGCGTCGACAGGGTTCGACGACCGGAAAACAAAAAACGAGCGCCGCTTCAGTGACGCTCGTTTCTGCTGGCTGATTTGGGATCTACAATTTAGAGCCTCATCGGCATAACCACGTATTTGTATTCATGTTTATCGTCCGCGACTGGTCTTAATTGCGCCTGTGAATTTCCGTCTTTGAATTCGAACAGCTACTTTTTCGCTGCCTACTACATTCAGAAAATCCTGAAGGTATTGAGCGTTAAACCCAATGTCCGTTTCTTCGCCGCCGAAATCTGTTTCCAGCGTTTCGCGCGCCTCGCCTTCTTCGGCGTTCTGTGAACTGATGAGTAATTGTTCTTTGCTCAGGTGGAAACGAATAGCATGTGAACGATCGTCTGCCATTAGCGCCACGCGCCGAATCGCCTGATTCAAAGCCGTCGTATCGAAAGTTGCCGACTGTTCGTTATTCTTAGGCATCACCATTTCATAATTCGGAAATTGCCCTGACAGCATACGCGAAATTAGCAATCGCGATCCGACCTGAAAGTAAACGTGATTCTCGTCAGCCCCCAAACTTATCTCGCCGTCAAAATCGGCAGTTAGTTTCGTTAATTCCGCCAGGGTTTTACGCGGGATCAAAACGTCTAATTCACCGTCGACACCCTTTAGTCCATCCTTGGTCGCAACGTAGGCCAGACGATGGCCATCAGTGGTGACCATCCTCACAGCCTTCTTATCCAATTCGAATTTGGCGCCGGAAAGGGTGTAGCGCCCTTCCTCCTGGGTAATCGCAAAAATCGTCCGGTCGATCAGCATCTTCAAAAGCGAAGCCGGCAACTTCAGAGGCGTAGACTTAAAACCCGGCAACTCCGGAAACGTTTCTTTCGAGATACCCGGCAATCTAAATTTCGAACGATCACACTCGACGGTCACCCATTCGTTCTCTTCTTTCTTAAATTTAACCGGGGCGTCAGGCAGCAAACGCGCTATATCGAAAAGCTTGCGCGCCTGAACGCAAATCGCGCCTTGAGACTTTATTTCTTCTGCGTCAGCATCGCATCGAATCGTCACATCTAGATCCGTGCCGCTGATGCGAATCGCATCTTCACCGGCGGACTCGATCAAAATATTCGCCAGAACGGGTATCGTATTCTTTCGCTCGACCACGCCCTGAACAAAGGCCAACTCTTTTTGCAGCGCGTTTCGCGCAATCACAAACTGCATTGATGACTCCTCATTTTTCGGAAAGCTCTTATATCACGAAACTGACGTTTGATTTAACGGGCTAATGCTTTTTCCTACCAAAGAAAAATCTTATTAGTATCTTTAGAAATAAGTAGTAATGCCTGTGGATTTGTGGATTCTTGCGGTTTACTGCGTAACTCTAACGAACGCCCTGTGGATCGGCGCAGCGTTTTCCACTCCACCTATTCACCGCGCTACTGAGATTGTTTTCCACAGTTGTATAAAAATGAATTCACAGAAGCGCTTGTGGAAAGAGAAAGCTAACCGCTGATGAGGGCCGTCAGTCTCTTTACTGTACCCTCCAGTTCCCGATCCGAAATTACTAGCTTACTTATCTTTTCCACTGAGTGAATCACAGTAGTGTGATGCTTGCCACCAAACTGACGGGCGATTTCCGGGTAGCTCTTCCGCGTTAATTGCTTGCACAGGTACATTGCCACCTGTCTGGGAATAAGAATACCTCGCATGTTCGAACGCGCCCTGAGATCGTCGGTGGTGACCTTATAGTGATCGGCGACGATCTTTTGGATCAGCGCGATTGTGATGGCCGTGTCTTCGCTCACGGCTGAAACATTTCTCATCGCATCCTGAGCCAGCGACCTGCTTATCGGCACGCCTCTGAGTGAAGCCATAGCGATAACTCTGATTAACGAGCCCTCGAGTTCGCGAATGTTGTGCTTACTGTTGCTGGCTAGGAAGAAAGCCACATCGTCAGGAATCTCGACGCGTTGCAGTCTCGGCTTTGCGCCGAAGAATCGCAACCTTGGTCTCCAGGTCAGGGGGTTCGATATCGGCAATCAGTCCCCATTCGAAACGCGAATGGAGACGCTCTTCGATTTCAGGAATTTCACGAGGCGGACAATCAGACGTAAGCACGATTTGCTTTTGAGCGTCGTACAGAGCATTGAATGTGTGAAAGAACTCCTCCTGGGTCCGCTCTTTTCCCGCAATGAACTGCACATCATCGATTAAGAGAACGTCAATGGATCGGTAGCGCTCGCGAAACACCCGGGTCTGATCATAGCCGTACCTAATTGCGTTAATCAGCTCATTCATAAAACGCTCGAGCGAGAGATAGGCAATTCGCAGGTTTGGGTTGTTCGCCCTAATAGCGTGACCGGCGGCTTGGATTAGATGCGTTTTCCCTAACCCTACTCCGCCATACAAGTAAAGAGGGTTGTACGTTTGCCCTGGAGATTCGGCGACGGCCTTGGCAGCCGCGTGCGCAAATCGATTGCAGGACGCGACCACGAATCGCGCAAACGTGTACTTATCGTTAAGAGTCGAAGGAGTACCGTCGGCTAAACGCAGCGCATTGCTTTCAGCCAGCAAACTCTCCTCGTGTGCTTGCGACCTCTCTGCGCGGCGCGGGCTCTCAACCGGGCGGTCGGGCTGATCTGCAAAGGGATCGCCGGCCACCGACCACTGTACCCGGTAGCGCTCGAGATGTGCGTCTGCGAGAGATGCTTCAAGATCTTGAGCATAGTTTGCCAGAATCCAATCTCTAACAACGGCGTTCGGCGCCGCGATTGTTAGGGTGCGGTCGTGTGAAGAGCTCGTGACCCTCAAAGGCCGAAACCACGTCTCAAAAGCCTGCCGACCTAGCCGTTTCTCAATGGTTGAAAATAAGGACGTGCTGGGGGAATGTTTATCAAGTTGCATTTACGCCAATTACCAATACTACCAAGTACACAAATGGCGTGCTTGGTGAGCGTTCCAAGTGAAATTGGGATTGAAAGGCGACGCTAGCATAACGGTTCGAATGGACGCAAGGAAAAACAGGGAGGATTTTCGCACGCAACCGGGATTTGGCAAAGATTCAGCCCTCAGAACGTCGCTCGCGCAAGCGGTTGGCGCGACTCGGCCTAGTTAATTGCATAAGTGAGAATTACGCTGTTTACGTGGTGTTGGCAAGAGCCGCTGAGGCGGCCCTGTCTTGCGCAATTAGATTGTAAATACGATCCAAATCGGCAAGGTTGTAATACTCGATTTCGACGCGGCCTGCCCCGCCAGGTTTTATGGGATGAATGTGAACTTGGGTCCCAAGTACGCGACGAAGTTTGGCTTCGGCTGCGCGCACGTTTGGGTCGGTGACGTGAGTTGGTTTCGCAGGATGCGGCAGCGAGGGTTTTGCGAGTTGTTTCACACGCTGCTCGGTTTCTCTCACGGACCAGCCCTGCTTGATTATCTTCTGAGCCAAGCGTCGCTGGGTCACGGGATCCTCTACTGCCAGCAGCGTGCGCGCGTGGCCGAATGACAGCTTGTCGCTTTCCAGCAAACGTTGAATATCAGTTGGAAGCTTGAGTATGCGTAGGTAGTTCGTGATGAAGCTCCGGTCACGTCCGACGCGGCGCGCAACCTCGTCTTGAGTCAGGCCCAGCGAATCAATGAGGCGCCGGTAGGCGTTGGCTTCCTCTACGACATTTAGTTCCTGTCTTTGAATGTTTTCAATAAGGGCCAGCTCCAAAACGCGTTCGTCCGGTATGTCGCGAATAATGGCTGGGACTCTCTGGAGGCCGGCGAGCTGCGCGGCTCTCCAACGCCGTTCACCGGCGACCAATTCGAAGATGCCGCCGGCTGGCCGCACCAGCAAAGGCTGAATCAGACCAGTCGTTCTGATTGATTGAGCTAGCTCTTCGAGCTTTACCGGGTCAAAGCTCGTTCGCGGTTGCTGGCGGCCGGGGCGGATTAGATCGATTTGCAATTCCCGGATTTGATCACTATCCACCTGCAGCGGATCGGTTGAGATCAGGGCGCTCAATCCCCGACCCAGTGGCGCTTTGGTCATTTGCCAAAACCTCCTTCGCTAGTTCCAAGTAACTTTCGGCGCCGCGAGATTTCGCGTCGTAATAGAGAACAGGCTTACCGTAACTCGGCGCTTCGGCGAGGCGCACATTACGCGGAATTATCGTTTGAAAAACCAAGCCACTATAGAAGCCGCGCAAGTCAGCCGCTACAGCTGGCGCCAGGTTTGTGCGCTCGTCGTACATCGTCAGTAAGAGGCCCTCAATTTTCAAGCTCGGATTCACCACGCGCCGGAGACGTGCAAGTGTGTTGAAGAGCTCTGATACACCTTCAAGCGCGTAATACTCACATTGAACAGGGACTAGAAGAGAATCGGCTGCCGCCAAAGCGTTCACCGTCAAAAGGTTCAATGCAGGAGGGCAGTCAAGCAGCACGAAGTCATATGCGGAGATGTGCGGCAGAAGAGCCTGTTTCAGAAGTAGTTCTCTATCAGCCATGCCTATTAGTTCTACTTCGGCCCCCGCGAGGTTGCGGTCTGAAGGAACGATATCGAACCCAAACTCGGTACGTATGGTTACCGATTCGAGAGGCTGACGCAGCACGAGGACATGATAGGTTGTTTTTCGGGCGACATTGCGATCCACGCCGACCCCGGAGGTTGCGTTTGCTTGGGGGTCGATATCGACAAGTAGGACCTTACTTCCTAGTTTGGCAAGCGCCGCGGCGAGATTGACCGAGGTGGTGGTCTTTCCAACACCGCCTTTTTGGTTAGCGATAGCTATGATCTTCGCCATTTAGCGGATTCTCTTAAGTACGCCCAGAGAACCGCACAGTAACACAAAGAACAAAGCAAGGCTACCGGTTAATCGCCGAATGTTTCACGTGAAACCTATAAGGCGCCACTGCCTAGATGTTTCACGTGAAACCTTTCATGCTGATGCTTGTTGTGCGGCAGTTAGGTGTACGAGGAGGTTTGATAATGCGGCCGGAGTCATTCCCGGAAGCCGACGCGCCTGCCCAAAACTCTGTGGCTGAGCTCGCTCCAGGCGTTCTACGACCTCAGTCGAAAGGCTCCCGACCTGGCGAAAACCAAAGCCCGATGGGATTCTAAGAGCATCGTGCTGATTAAGGCGTCGATTCGCGGCTGTCTGGGAATTGAGATATCCAGCATAAAGCTGATCAGCCAAAGCGCTCTCCAGGTCGCTTATTGACGCAGGTTCCGGAGTTGGCAAGAGTTCGCGGACTGTCTCTGCGGTGACGCCAGGCCTTAGAGCGAGCTGCGACAGGGTAATTGAATCTCCAAGTTCCTGGCCGGTAATCTCCTGGAGTCTTCTATGCTGCTCGTCCCGCGCGTGGAGCTTTGTTTCTTGCAGTAATTTCCTCAGGCGCGCGAGCGTCGCCCGGCGACTGTTGAATTGCTCCCACTCGCCGTCTCCTACTAGCCCCAAATTGCGGCCATACGGACTTAGCCTTTCATCCGCATTGTCATACCTGAGCAGCAGCCGGCACTCGGAGCGCGAAGTGAACATCCGGTACGGCTCATCGACTCCGTTGGTAATTAGGTCGTCTATGAGAACGCCGATGTAGGACTCAGTGCGAGCGAGTCTGAACAACGGCTTCCCCAAAGCCCCCAATCCTGCGTTGATCCCAGCCATCAACCCCTGGCAGCCGGCTTCTTCGTAACCGGTCGTGCCGTTGATCTGGCCTGCGAGAAACAAGCCCTTAATTTGCGCGGTTTCCAGGAATGGCGTCAGCTCCTTCGGATCGACAAAATCGTACTCGATTGCGTAGCCCGGCCTGATGATCTGCGCTTCCTCAAACCCCGGAATCAGGCTCACCAACGATTGCTGCAACTGCGCGGGCAGGGAAGTTGAAAAACCATTGAGATAGACTTCGTTTGTGTTGTGGCCCTCCGGCTCGATGAAAAGTTGGTGCCGAAGCTTGTCAGGAAACTTAACGACTTTGTCTTCGATGGAGGGGCAATAACGGGGACCAATGCTCGTGATCTGCCCTGAGTAGAGCGGAGACTCGTGCAGGTTCTGACGAATCGTCTCGTGCACTGCTTCGTTTGTAAAGCCGATGAAGCAGTCCAACTGATCCTGATCAATCGTGTCCGTCGAGAAGGAAAACGGAACCGGCCGCTCGTCCGGCGGCTGTGATTCAAATGCGTTCCAATCGACTGTGCGCCCATCGAGACGCGGGGGGGTTCCGGTCTTCAGCCTCCCCACGTTAAAGCCCAGGCGTCTGAGAGCCTCCGCGAACTCGATCGAGGCTGGTTCACCGGTTCGTCCTCCGGAATAGGTTTGTTTTCCTGTATGGATGCGGCCGTTAAGAAAAGTTCCAGTAGCGATGACGATCGAGGACGCACCAATCCTGCGTGAGTCCTGCAACTCAATTCCGACGACCCGCTTGTTCTTGATGATGAGATCCGTGACAACGCCCTGGCGAAGGCTGAGATTCGGCGTGGCTTCCAACGTTCTTCTCATCTCGACACGATAGAGTGCGCGATCGGCCTGGGCGCGAGGAGCACGAACGGCCGGCCCTCTAGATCGATTCAGTAAGCGAAACTGGATGCCGGTTCGATCAATGACGCGACCCATGATGCCGCCGAGGGCGTCCATTTCACGTACCAGATGGCCTTTGCCGATTCCGCCGATCGCGGGGTTACATGACATCTGCCCAATGAGATCAAGATTGATTGTTACGAGCGCAGTATCCGCGCCCAGCCGCGCCGCGGCCGACGCAGCTTCGCAGCCGGCGTGACCACCTCCAATCACAATCACATCGAATGCTTCATCAAAAACCATAACAGTCTTCCAAATCTCACTTACTTCCCAATGCAGAACGTTGAAAAAATCTGGCCCAGAATTTCATCCGACGTTGTTTCCCCGGTGAGGTCGCCGAGGTAACCCAACGCGTTGTGAAGCCCGACGAGAATCAACTCTTCGCTCGCACCGTCGTTGAGCAGTCCGGTCGATGACTCGATTGCCTCACTCGCCCGCAGAAGCAGATCGTAATGCCGCGCGTTGGTGATGAGCAAACCATCGCCGTTTGTCTTCGCGATAGTGAACGGTTGAAGTATAGCAGCGCGCAACGTTGCGAGTCCTGCTTCAGTCTTTGCCGACACCGGAACCATCTGCTCGGCTTGCGAAGCCCACGACGTATGGGCCACGCGGCTGGCAGAGAAGTTAGGAAGATCGCTCTTGTTAAGTGCGATGACGCAACGTCTGTTCGCGAAGTCGGTGAGCGCAATTTGGTCTTCGGCATCCGGCGGTCGCGAACCATCCACGACCACAATCAAGAGATCAGAATCCGCCGCTTCGCGTTTCGTCCGTTCGACGCCGATCAATTCGATGTCATCGGTTGAGTTGCGCAGGCCGGCGGTATCTGTCAGCACGAGAGGCACACCGTCGAAGGCAACGGATTCGGTTATGGTGTCTCTGGTGGTGCCCGGAATGTCTGTCACTATGGCTCGACCGTGTCCCAGTAAACTGTTGAAGAGACTGGACTTACCGGCGTTCGGCCTCCCTACCAAAGTCACCTTGAGTCCGTCGCGAAACAGCTTGCCGCGACTGAATGTTGAAGCCAATTTCTCGAGCTCGCCAGTAATGCGCCGAAGTGATTCGGTAATTTCAGTTCGCTCAACTGTCGGCAGATCATCCTCAACAAACTCCAGCGACGACTCAAGTCGAACAATCAAATTTAGCAGCTGATCTTTGACTGGTTGAAGGCGATGCGAGATTTCACCTTTCATTTGCCGGATCGCTTGAACAGCGGCAGTCTCTGTGTGTGCCTCGATCAAATCTCGGATTGCTTCGGCCTCGCTCAAACGCAAGCGACCGTTTGCGACCGCCCTCAATGAGAACTCCCCTGCGTCGGCCATTCGCGCCCCAATCCCGATTACGGCATCAATGACCGCGCGCAGTAACACAGGCGATCCATGGCACTGCAGTTCAACCACGTCTTCGCCGGTGAAGGAACGCGGCGCCTTGAAATAACAGACCATCGCTTCGTCCAGGTGCTCGGATGTAGACGGATCAGCAAGCGTGCGAAGCGCCAACATGTTCGGTGGTGGATTCCAGAACTCATCAGCAACGAGTTTGCGTAGCATCAGCAGCGAGTCGGGTCCGCTCATGCGTATGACGCCGATGGCACTGCGGCCTGGAGGCGTGGACAAGGCAATGATGGTATCTGCTGGAACTAACACGAATCTGTCCCTGGGGGATGTTAGGGTTAGGAAGAAAGAGCCTAGTTTGACGCGGATGTTTTCGGTGCGACGCGAAGCCGCCGGCTGTTTCCTTCACCAATCGATTCAGTCACGAGGTCTTCTTCGTTAGCAAGGGAAAGGTGAATCACCCGGCGCTCGCTGGCTTCCATCGGGCCGAAAACAAAGGCTGCAGAAGTGGCGCGCACCTGCCGCGCAGCATGCTCAGCCATGGCCCGCAGCTCAGATTCACGGGCGGCGCGATAGTTGTCGGCGTCGCAAATTATCCTTTGGCCCTTCGGCAAATTTCGCCCGTAAGCCTGATTGAGAATCTGTTGAAGCGCGTCGAGTAACTCGCCACCGAGATTCAAAAGCAGAGCGCTATCGGCGCCCTCGATCGAGAGCACGCAGCCCAATTCATTTTCTGACGCCGATGCTCGGACATCAAAACCTGTGCGCTCGAAAATTGAGTTGAGCAGCTCTTCGGCCTTAACACATACTTCATTCATTTTTGGTGAGTGATTGTACCCTAAGCCACGTTTAGGTTGCCACACGGCGACGATGTCACGGCGAGAGGTTGCGGCGCGATCGGCGGAAGTAAGGGAGTGGGGAAATTGAGCGAAGACGATTTTAGGTTGGCAATCGGTTACGGTTTCTTGCGGATAAAGACTTCACCCCGGCTGGTCAATCCGGCTTTGGTGGCCAGCGTATAGAGTACCGAATCCAGAATGTCCTTGTTGTCCAGCTTGAAGCTGGTTACTCCCGAAACGTTGCTATCCGGATCGTTGTATTGCAGGGTCAAGTATCGAACTTTTGTTTTGATGAGACTCGCCGGCAGTCCCACGTAAGGAATGTGACTAGCGACCGTCGCCGCGGCCGGTTGCACCCGATGCGAGTCGGCGTAAGCACCCGATATTGACTTATAGGGAATGGGAAAAAGCTCCTTGCCTTTGCTGTCGCGAAACACCAGCCGCTCGTTCGTGTCGTCGAAGTTCAGGGTACCGTCGAGCCGCTTGCTGTAGCCGAAAATGCCGCCTTCATATTTCGCTTTCACAGTTGGCGGCGCCGTCGGCGGCGTTGGCATATTGGTCGAGGCCTTCGAATCATCGGCCGTCGTGCTCCGGGGACGCTGTGACAGAGCAATGCCGGGGATGAAGAGAAGTGCGATTAGTCCTGCAAATATTTTCGTTCTGATTTTCATGGAAGTAACCTCTCCTTGCTTTTGGAAGGGTAGCGACGATGTTAAAGACGCGTAACCCCGCCCCGGCGTTGCCAGATCGAATCAATATCGCCGCGCGCGGCCCAGCTGCTCATCGCCGAAAGTGTAACGCGTCGTACGCAGAACTCCCTGCATGAAGGTGTAAAGGAGCCCTTCCTTCAGGTTGCGAAAGACGGTCGAGGTCTGTGTCTCGTCTCGAGTAAACGAGCGGTTCTCCAGGAGCTTCAGCGACTCAGGGGTGTCCGAAGAATGGTCATGCTGCAGAACAATTTCGAGTACAGTACCGGCCAGGTCGGTACGCAACTTTTTCGCGACAACGAATCTTTCGCTGACAAAACTCACTTGCACAGAGCCGCCCATCACGCCAAAACGCATCACGCCGTCCGGGCTTTCTCCGAGCGGCTCGCCCAGGATTTTGATGACATCAGCGCGCCGAGACTTGAACGGTTCAATCCCATTCCACGACGAGGCCTCAGCCGGCGCAGCGCATGTGAGCAGGAGCAGAGCCAGCGCGCACGTTAGCACGCCTATGCGAGCATTCACGGAGATTCTCATGGTGGTGATGCTAATCCAGCCTCACGATTTTGCAAAGGGTCGCACGCGCTCTAACGCCTCTTTGAAGTCGGCATCGTCTGGCGCAACTTCCAGGGCCTTTTGATAGGTCGCAAACGCTTTGGCGTACTGCTTAGTTTTTTCGTAGTCGTAACCAAGCTCGCGATAGGAATTCACGTCATTCGGTGTTTTGGCTACGGCCCGTTCCAGCGCAGTAATTGCTTTGGGAAAATTGTTGGCGCGCGAATATGACAGCCCCAGCAGGTAGAGCGTGATTCCCGATACCTTGTCGCTGGCGGCCGCGCGTTCCAGGACCGTCGCCGCTCGCGCGTATTGCTGTGCGCCGATCAATGCGCGCGCGTATAGCCCGAGAGCTTCTTCATCCGAACGCAAGCGCGTCAACGCTTCACCGGTTCGAATCGCACCGAGGTAATCCGCACTCGCTTTAGTTTCATCTGCGGCAGATGTAGCACGCCGCAAATAAGCAGAGGTCAACAGAAACCAGGCAGAGGCGAGTCTCGGATCAGCCGTGGTGGCCCGGTTCAATGTCGAGATTGCCGTATCCAGGTCTTTGCGCGTCAAAGCTATCTGGCCAAGATAAAGCAATGAAGGCGCATCCTTCGGATTGACCTTGATGGCGGCATTGAAGGTCCGTTCGGCGTCGTCTGTTTTGCCCGTCTTGAACTCGGCCAAGCCTCGGTAGTAAAGAAAGTGCGCGTCCGGCGTAGCATCTTTGCGGGTCGTCACCTTTACGAGCAGTGGCAATGCGCGATCGAATTTTTCGGCCAGCACATAACTCTCGGCCAGCGCATCGAGCGTATGAGGATCTTCCTGATCGGTACGGCGCTGGAGGTCAAGCGCCTTCTGCAAATCCTCGGAAGCGTCGTCGTACCGCTTCAAATAGAACTCAGAAAATCCGGCCAGCTTCCATGCTTCAGCGTTCCCAGGATCACTGTTGGCGATCGCTTTCGCTTCCTTCGCCGCTTCCGCGTACTGCTTTTGCTGGAACAGCTGGTAAGCATGTGTAGTATCGGTTGACACCGGTGCATCGCCCACCGGTTTCGCAGGTTTTACGTCGAGCAATGGCGCATTGTTATTAGCGACTGGCGAAGATTTTGGCTCGGGCCCCAGCAGACTGTCGGGCGTCGGCGTTGGCGCGGGCCGTACGCGGCGCGGTCGTGTGGACTGAGCTTGGGCACTACCGGAGTTAACAACGATGCCGGCGCAGGTCAAGGCCATAATTAACGCGGCAAAAAATGCGCTGCCTACAGTCCAGGCCGAACGAGCCCGGGCGCCCTTCGAGGTCAAAGTTCGACCGTAATTTTCACTCTTCATTGGGGTGATTCTTTCAGATTCGCACCAGGATTTTCAAATCTCGTAACGTAAACTTCGTTCGCGCGAGTCACGATTCATTCGGGAAGAGGCAGAGGCGATACTCGGATGCGGGAGCAGCAAATCGGGGTTGCCGAGCTTCCCGGGCTTCCGAGGATCCCGATCGGTCCTTTCTGCTCCCTGCTAGGCGGCACGCATTTCCGTCCGCCCGCATTCGGGGCAAGTGTGCGCCTCTTTCAAAGCGCCGCCGAAAACCGTATCGACTAGTTTCGGATCTTCGACCCCGTAATCGATCTTCATCGCATGATGGTTCATTTCGGCGCCGCAATCCGGACAAATCATTTTAGGTTTAGCCATAGCCGGTCTCCCGTTTACTCAGTTTGTTTTGCGAGCCGCGCGCGAAAATACTCTCGCCAACTTTCCGGTAACGCCTCTACTGCGATTGCGCGGCGCAGCAAGCCGGCGTTGTGCTTGTCTCGTGAATATAGTCTCGCGATATCGGTAACGCGCACGGCGTTGGCATCTCGGCCGGTCAGTTCAAGTTCGTCGCCGGCGCCGACTTCGCCTTCCTGCAAAACCGAAACATAAAAACCTGTGCGTTCGCTGGCGAGGAATCGCTTGATGATGTCGTTGCGGCCAAAGCGAATTCCCAGTTTGTAACAGGGCAAACGCGGCTGCGTCACCATCACCTCAGCCGAACCGACCCGAAACCTGTCGCCAATGTTTACTTCAGTCTCGAGCAGGCCGGTCGTGGTCAGGTTTTCACCGAACATTCCCCACCGCAGCTCCATCTCAGGCAGTTCACGTCTCCAGAATTCGTAATGCTCGGACGGATAAACATAGACGGCTTTGCCGGGTCCACCATGAACCGACAAATCTGCTTGCCTATCGCCATCAAGATTCAGAGTGCGCATCATCACTCGTCCGGCAACCGGCTCCTTGAAAATGCCTGTCGAAACCGGCTCGCCGTCGCGCATCACCAAACGCGGCAGACCGACATTAAGCGAAACGACTTTCATCCTCATTGGCAGTATCAAACCATGTTTTTCTCGGCGTGGTCTCCGCGCTCTTTACGCCTCGGCGGTGAATAAGCGCTTTGATACATTCACCGCGGAGACGCGGAGGACAGAGAGACGGCGCAGAGAACTTCAAAGGGCACGACGTCCTCATTCATCCATTGGCTCTCGCTATTCAGATCGAAACTTGCTCGCGTCCGTGCCGCAGGACCTTGCTCATCCAGATCAGCTCGCCGAGGAACTTGTCGATGCGCTTGGCGTGCGTTGCTTCATCCAGGATTTTTCCATCAGCATCGAATAACTTTTGAGCGCCCGAGAAGTTTCCGTCCCAGAAGATGGTTACCAACCCGAGTTCACGCAACACCGGCAGCAGTGCTTCGATCACGCGCGTACCACCAAAACCTCCGGCGGAAACGCCGCACACTCCCACGGCCTTGTGGATGTACTCTTTGAGATTTGTATCCAGAACGTGCTTCAGCATTCCGGGATAGCCGTGATTGTATTCGGGAGTCACGATCACAAACCCGTCGGCGCGCTCACATATTTCAGAGAATCTCTGATCCTTGATTTGTTCGCCCGCATCGTCAGTCGGGAAATTCAGAGCGCGGATATCAATAAGCTGGGTTTCGACGCCCTCGCGCTTTTGCACTTCGCCAAAGACGAACTTCGCAACGTGCTCGCTGGCTCGACCTTTACGGGTCGTGCCCAGAATCACCGGAATGAAGAGGGGTCGGGTCATGGGTAGTTTCCTTCTGTGCGGGTCTGTCGAAAACTCTATGTCTCTCTGGCGAATTTCTTACTGAACGCCTTTTATCACAGAGGAACGAGATATCACAGAGCGAAATAGATTTGATTGCACGACGAGCGCCATCACGTGACCATCGTGATAGAGCACGGCTTGTCTGGTCTGCCGATAGTTTGGTTCCTCACAAATAGGCGATAAGATTTCAAGAAGAAGCTCAATGAGAATAGCTATTTTCGGTACCGGCGGAGTTGGTGGATATTTCGGCGGCCGCCTGGCGCAAGCGGGCAAGGACGTGACTTTTATTGCTCGTGGCGAACACCTGGTTGCGATTCAAACAAAAGGCCTGCGGGTTGATAGCCTCAACGGTGACTTTGTGGTTCAGCCGGCGAAGGCCACGGACGACGTGGATGCGATCGGCGACGTAGATCTCGTCGTGGTGGGTGTCAAAGCCTGGCAAGTGCCCGCGGCTGCGCATGAGATGAAACCGTTGGTCGGCGAGAAGACGACTGTACTTCCTCTACAGAACGGCGTCGACGCGGCGGCGCAACTCGCCGAGGTCCTGAGCCATGCTCGAGTAATCGGAGGTCTCTGCAAGATTGTGAGTTTCGTCGTTGAACCCGGCCACATTCGCCACGCTGGGTTTGCGCCGTCGGTGGTAATCGGCGAACTGGACAATCGCCAAACTGATCGAATCATCGAGATTTCAGAAACTCTCAAACGCGCCGGCCTGGAAACCACGATCGCGCCCGATATTCAGATTGCGCTCTGGATGAAGTTTCTGTTTATCGCTTCGTTCAGTGGAGTAGGTGCCGTTGCTAATGCTTCCGCGGGCGCTCTCCGATCTAATCCTGAGTGGCGCGGACAAATGCTACGTGCGATGAAAGAGATTTTCACGTTAGCTCACGCTCGTGGGATCAATCTGCCGCCGGATGCGATTGAAACGGTGATGGCCGGCATCAATGCTTTGCCCGCAGACGCGACCAGCTCGATGCAGCGCGACATTGCCGCGGGCAAACCGTCGGAACTCGAATCACAAAACGGCGCCGTGGTGCGCATGGCGCGCGAAGCCGGCGTGGACGTGCCCACCCATGAATCGATTTACGCTACGTTGAAACCTTTGGAGATGAAAGCCCAGGGCATAAGGCTGCTTGTCACGTGATCTGAGGGAGCGTTTTAGACAGGTGTCGCCGTAGAAATAATAAGAGCCCTTCGCGCACCGCTTTATTTTAGTTTTCCGGGTTTTCTAAAATAAGAGCAGCTGCCAGCTCACGGGCGTGGCATTCTCTATTCGCGAATAGCGAATGTATAATGTTCGCCATGGCACTCAAGCCCCAGGACATCGTCGTAATTCTCAAACTTTGCGGGTACGGTCCGAATCGGCCCCCGTTCGCGCAGATGGCTGCTGACTTGTCTATGAGCCCCTCTGAAGTACACGCCGCACTCAAGCGGGCCCAGGCAGCTCGTCTCATTCATGGGCCTGATATGAACAGCCAGCCCAATCTCAGCGCAATCGAGGAGTTTCTGGTTCATGGTGTCAAATATGCGTTTCCGGCAGAGCATGGCGGATCAACGCGCGGCGTTCCGACTTCTTATGCGGCTGCGCCATTGAACCGACTGATTGCAGCCGGCAAGGAACCAATTCCAGTTTGGCCACACCCGGAAGGGAAGAAGCGAGGAATCGCGCTAGCACCGCTCTATAAGACCGTGCCGGACGCGGCGCTGCGCGATCCCGCACTATACGAAAAGCTGGCGCTGGTGGATGCTCTTCGCGACGGACGTGTCCGCGAGCGCAAATTGGCCGAACAAGAACTCAAAAAACTATTGCGCAGCAAACTTCATGGCTAACCAGAATCTGGAGCTTCTCATCGTCGCGGCGAAGCTGTTAAGGCCGGTTCTCGACGACTTGGTTTTTGTAGGAGGTTGCGCCACGGGTTTGCTTGTTACCGATGAGGCCGCCGCCGAAGTTCGTCCAACGTTCGATGTCGACGCCATCGCCGAGATAACTTCATACGTTGAGTACACGACTTTCGGCGAACGTCTTCACAAACTTGGCTTCACCGAAGACGCAAGCGAGGGTGCTCCTATTTGCCGTTGGCAAAATGGTCAAATCAAATTGGATCTCATGCCTTTGGATGAACATATCCTGGGATTCTCGAATCGTTGGTACAAGCCTGCGATGGACGCGGCAACGGAGATTGAAATTGAGCCGGGCCTTCGTGTTCGCGTGGTGACGGCTCCCTACTTTTGCGCGACCAAGCTTGAGGCGTTCCGGGGTCGCGGTAAGAGCGACTACTTGGCGAGTCATGACCTTGAGGATCTGATAACAGTGGTCGACGGCAGACCAGGCCTCCTTGACGAACTGCGAGCAGCGTCAGGCGATGTTAGATCTGACATAGCCGAAGCAATCGGCAAAATGTTGAAAGACCCTCAGTTCATTGATGCGCTTCCGGGCTATTTGCTGCCGGACGAAGCTAGCCAAGGTCGAACCACAATGTTGCTTGAGCGCCTCCGAAAAATATCGACACTCTAGCTTCAGATCGTCTCAGCCATCTCCAAATATCGACAAAACGCATTCGCCAGTTCCATTTGTCTCGGCGTCTTGCATTGCACGTCAAACAGCGCGGGGCTCGCGACAAGCACGGTGACGCATTGCGCGCGCGATGTTGCGACATTCAACCTGTTTCCGCTATACAAGAATTCCATTCCGCGTGGCGCATCTTGTGGAGTTGAAGTCGCCATCGAATAGATCACGACAGGCGCCTCCTGCCCCTGAAACTTATCGACAGTTCCGACGCGGCTGCCTCGCGGTAGCCTTCGCAACAACAGCGACACCTGAGCGTTGTAGGGAGCAACGATCAGAATGTCATTGAGCGTAATTCGTCTGATTTGGCGCTCCTTGTCGATCCAAGTTGTATCATCGCGAAGTAATAACTCGACTAACTCGGCCACTTTCTCCACTTCTTCGGGTGAATCGCTTTGGTTTGCGTCATGTTCGACGGCAACGAAACGCAAGCCGGTACCGGCGATTGGACCGGCGACATTCAGTCGCTGATTCGCGTTCTTGGGTCGCGATGTCAAACGACCCTCATAAAAAACATCGGAGGTGAACGCGCAAATGTCCGTGTGCAAGCGCCAACTCTCTGCCAGGAATAACCCGCGGTCTGCAGTAATTGTCTTTTGCTCGTTCAATAGGTGCGACAGCGCGGACGCCTCCGCGCCCGGCGGATGAACACCCCGTTGCGGTTGATCAAGTTGTTGAGGATCGCCTAACAACACAATGCTGTCGGCCGCCGGTGAAGCTGCAAGTACATTGGCCAGAGACATCTGACCGGCTTCATCCACAAACAAGACATCGACTGAGTCGGCCATTTCGGGACGGGCCCAAAGCCAAACTGTGCCGGCAATGATTTGCGCTTCATTGTTAGCGAGGGCCTGGTCAACTTCTTTGTTGTCATCGACGATCGTTACAAAGTCGTGGTCACAAACGTCGTCGCCATCGCATTTCTGCACAATTTCGAGTTTCTCCTGCCGCTCTATAGCGGCTTTACAAGTCCCTTTCAGCAGATTGCTGATGACCTTATGACTGACAGCGGTGACGCCAACCTTCTTTCCCTGCTTTACCAGTTCGACGATCATGTGCGCGCCGGTAAACGTCTTGCCTGATCCGGGCGGACCTTGAATGGGCAGCACCGTTCGGTCGAGCAACAGACCGATCTGTTTGGCGGCTTCAAGTGAAGCTAAATGTTCGAAGTCGGCTAACCCGCACTCCTTTAATCGCGGCGCGCGTCGCAGCAGCAGCTCTCGGGCTGCGGCGTAATCGCCGTTTCCTTCGATGCCGTGATCGGCGACTAAACCGCCCAACTGCAAAAGGCTCTCACGCATGGCTTTTGCGTTGATGATGTCGTAAGGCACCAGGGCGGTAGGACGTGGGGCATCGGCGAGCTTTGGACCGCGCTTTAGATCAATCGTTAGCGCCTCGTAATCAATTGCGTGCAGGTCGCCGGTGGCTTTCTTTGTTTTGGGATCACGTAATTCGAGCGCGCGCTCGATCGTCGTATCCTGCAACGGAAACCGGTAGCGATGGACGGTGGACTTCTTCACCTTCTCAACTTCGCCCACATAAACCAGACCGCCGAGCGTCGCTCGATCGGTGATGAATTCTTCGTCCGAATAATCACAGCGACTGAAGTACTCCCAGTACTTGGATTTATCTTCGCGGCGATGCCACTGCAATAAATCAGCTAACAATGCGGTCGCCTTCTGCGACTCAGTCCATGTTTCCTTGTCTTCGGGCAGTGCGGCCTTCAGACCCTCTTCGACTGCCCGGACTCTTTGCAAATATTCCGACAGATTTTCAGATGGCGCATCCTCTTTCGGCTCAGGCCGCACGAGCGGCGCTCCAACTTGTCCCTCTAACTCCATCCTCAGTTGCTCAAGCCAATCGCGCAGCCGCAGTGCCGACACACAATCATCGCGGTTGTAACCTTGAATCGCATTCTTGATGTCATCGAGATTTTCTTCCCCCGGTCCAAAGGCGAGCACTGTTTGAAAAGTCTGCAATGCGAGATTCGCATCGGGAAGATTCACGTCGCGTTTGTATTCATAAAACGGCTCGAGTTTCTTGATTGAATAGCTTTCAACCGACGCCCGCAATCCCTGCCTGACCGCGCGGAACATATCCACCAGCACCTCGCCGCGCAGCAGCTCATCAACTTCATCCACGCAAGTCGAATGCTGCCCGGCCATGCGTTTGATCGCCGTCTCTTCGTAAGCGCCGTAGTGATAGACGTGCATGTCCGGATACTGCCGTCGACGCTCCATGACCATTTCGATGAACTTCTGAAACGCGCGCTTCTCCTCCGCTGGGTTCATGGCCCAGGTAGCCTGGTAATTCAAAACTTGGTCGCGTGCCCTCTGCTCCGCGTCGCCGAGAAGCCCGACCGTGTCAGAACCCGGAGCGATAGCGACGGGATCATGTGATCCGCTCACTATCGTTCGCGGTTCTGACACATCCACAGTTAAGACTCCGAACAAGTATTCCAGCCCACCCTCAAACGTGAATTGATCGCCTTCGAAGTCAAGAAAGATATCGCCCGGCGACAGGGCGGGAAGTGAACACAAGCCCTTATCGGGCTCCGGCGGGACCAACAACTCATAAATATTTCGGCGCTCTTCGCGCCCTTGCACCTGCAGGCGGGCCTGCTGATGAATATTTGCAAATGCCTGATCCTTTATGCCTTCAACTTTGGGTTCGGGAGGCACTGGCAGCCGCGCCAAGCCCGCGACTGTTTCGGTGCCATAAGCTGTCAATGCTTGTCGTTGATTCCGCGAAATGTTCGCAACTAAGGAAAGATGATCGTCTTTGCGCCACTGCGCGTCACAGACGGTTGACCAGTCGCAGATGCGACAATGCTCAACCGGTTCCGGATAAGTTTCGCGTTGCGCCTGCTGTGCGGCGACAAAGTCACGCTTAATCTTTCGAAAGAAAGCGAGATATCGCTGAACAAAGAACTTCTCAGGCTTCGCTCCGCCTCCGAGCACCACATGCATGTAGTCAGGAACGACGCCTTGAATTCTAGAAAGCAGATCTGAATAGAAACAGAGCTGAATGATCGCGCGCGCCTTAGTAGATCGCGCGAGCTTTGTTTCGACGACTTCATACGAGAACGCTCCCAGGTCGCTTGGTTTATCGACGCGAACTAGGAAGTCGGCGCGCCCGTACCATGGGATGAGGTCAGTACCCGGAGCGTTTTTCTCCTCTCCCTCTGGGAGAGGTTGGGTGAGGGTGCGCAGCATAGCGACGGGGTCGGCCAGAAAACTCGCCTGATAAATAACATCAGCACCGCCGCGAATCGCTTCGATGGTCCTCGCCGCCGCATCTCGACGCGATCCCTCAGTCGGTATCTCTACAATTGTGAGTCCTTGTTCAGTTAACTGAGTTAAGTACGCTTGCTCATGCGCCTGTCCCAGCTTGATCAGGAAATCCAAAAGCGGATCAGCGAAGTAGGGTCGCTTAATTTGTTCTGCGGCTTCGGCTCGATCTAGTGCGGTGAGATGCTGACAGGCGAGGAAGTTTGCGATCGAAGTTGGTGAGAACATAGTAAGTCGCCGAGCCACCCGCGTGGATTGTCCTGACATTGACCCGGCTATCTCACAATTAACCTTCCTTGCGCCTGCGCAGCGGTGAGTACCGATTGATTGCTCGTAAACATCTGAATGCCAGGCACGCAGCAATAATCGCCATCGTCGGTTATGATCTGAGTAATACCCGACGCCAAGGCTGCCTCCAAAAGAAAGAGATCATATACATCGAGCGCTTCCGTCAAAATTCTCGTGACGACTGCGTCCGTAAGAACCTCGTTAACGCCAACATCGGCAGGAGTGGCCATCGCCTTTACCTGCGACCACGCCGATCCAATCTCCGTTACAACATTCGCGCGTTCGGCAGGAAAGTTATGGCGAAATTCCTTTGTTCGGGGTCCTGGCGCGGGATTGGCCTGAATGTAAATTTCCCGTTCGATTTTCTCAATCAAGTGTGCCAACTCGGCTAACGTCAGACCACAGCGCTTCAAACTTGACCCGTTCGTGAGAGCTTGATTAACGAACGATGAGTAGGCCGTAATTTTGGCGTGTGCGGGTGGGTGAAGCCCCATAGACATGCGCGTGTAGACGAGGAAAGCCCATACGTTCGTGTCAATCAAGAAATTGTCGGTGGGCTGGGGAGTGTCGGCGCGGATGTCAATGACATTGGACCGGACAACATAATTAATTGGCATCAGACTTCAGCAACGTGTTCGGTGAGAATCCGATCCAGAGCCTGCCGGACCTGAGGATGGCGATAATAGTCGTTCGAAGTTTCAACGACGCGCCGGAGAGTATCCACACCACCGGCCGGCAAGTTTGAAATAGTGAGCAACCGATTGAGATCGTCCGCTGAGAAGTCTTCCAACAATCGTCCAATTGCTGCATTCACGAAGAGCGACACGAGCACGCGGACACCTTCAAAATCGACTTCGACCGCTCCACCTCGTCGAAGTTCGAGATGAATCAGGTCATAGACTCTCAGACCATCGCTATATGTGACGCAGTTCGGGCCGATTAGATCGCTGACTTTCACTCTCATGTTGCTACCTCTCTAGAATAAATGTTGACTGTTTGGTTCGCTTGCGAGACGGTAATGCGCTTGATCGCAACGCAGAGTAATCGTAACCATAGTTCCTTCGAAGTAAGCGGATCGTGTTTCGTACCTTTCAGCCTGACTGAATAATACCGCATATCCCTCGTGACTGAATACTGATAACGCTCCACCGTTCAGTCTTACCAGCTCTTTTAGCAAGTCAAGCCCAACCCCTCCACCCGCGCTCCCGGGCCGGGTTGTTGTTCCTAGCCTAAAAGCCCAATTCATTGCTGCCTTGGCTGCAATCGTCTCGTCGCCCCGAAAGGCTCGAACATTCCCAGGGATGCCTATGCCGAAGTCAACGGCGGTAAGTCTTAGTGACTTGAGCTTCGGATAATGCTGGCCACAACTAAATACTCCAACTCGCGACTGACTGTGCTCAAAGGCATTCACGTAAATCTCGCAAACACGCGCCGCCAGAGCATAACGAAGGCCATCGCTCATATGGACCCAGTCTCTGCCCAGCCAACGATCTGCTAAGTAGTCGACCAGGCCGTTCTTATCGAGGGCTAGATCTTCTCGATACGGTATCGAGTTTCCCTCCCAGGGATCGACCGGTTGGCCAAACGCGGATAAAAAACCGTTTTGGGCGAGATTCACTCTTATTCCGCTTCGTAATGTATCCCAGGCGAATGCCATATCTGCGCCGCGTCGTTCAACAAGCCGCGCCAACCCACCTAGAAAGGCTACTCCGCTTTGTCCGAGAAAGGTGCAGTTAGAAAAATCGAAGATGACACTGCGTCCAGCATTTTCAACTTGTCGCCATATTTCAAACAACCGATCATAAGACATGACGTTCTCACTGATAGTTGGGACGAGAATACGAGTCATGGTGGTTCAGAGGATGAGGATGGCCTGCCGCATTGTTGATGAAGGTGAACGTCTTTGGCTCGTTGCCGGTCATCATTTCTTGTCTTCACGAAAATCCAGGTTCAATTGTTTGGCCGCTTCTTTGGCGCTCTTGTATTGCTGCATTGAATCGGTCAAAGGACTGCTTTCCGTGGCGCCGATCTTGAAATCGACTTTGATCTCAATCTTATTGCCGGCCATCGCGAAAGGCGTGATGAAATAGTTGAAGAGTTCTGAATAACGCTCAAGCGGGACATTCCCAGATATCGTCAGCGAGCGAAATTCTTTGGCCGCACCAGCGTCAGTTGTTGTGCCGCCCTCCTTCGGCTTTTCTTTATCTACGATGATAGGCGGCTTCTCGCCAGCGCCCGCTTCGGCCTCAACCGGCTTCAAGCTCTTATCAACCAGCCAGTAACTCGAATCGTTCACATCCAGGAAAGGAACGTTTTCTTTCAGGTAATACTTCGTGAACGTCTTGCCGTCGCCAGAAGCAATACAGAATTGCCCTTCGTAGCAGTACTTCATCAGACTCTTTCGGACAGCTTCGGCCTCAGTGATCATCGGCTTGTCGTCAAACCGAATGAATGCTTCGTAAACCTCTTTGGCTTTGATTGGAGTCTCCGCCGTGGGTAAGAGATTATGTTTCTGCAAGATTAAAAGTCCGATCGAATCCAGCAGCCATTCATCCTCAGAAGACTTCAATGCGGAAAAGATGTTGTAGTTTAGCTGTCCGTCGAACGTATCTCTGAATTGCTTAACCGTCAGAACTTCGATTCCGTTCTTCACGGAATACTTCAGCACCGATGAATACGCATTGACGACCGCGGATTCGACTTGCTTACTCGCCTCATCGATCTTTTTGCGAAGGTCTTCCTTTTGGTCGCGCTCAAGCTGCGATCCGTAGTCGTCGCTGATCTTCTTACAAGCGAGATAGTCTTTCGCCGCTACGACTAATTGAATCAATCCATAATCCGACGGCGCCAGAAACAAAATCGTGTTCCTGTAAATGCGGTCGCCCTTGCCTTTCTTAGTAGCAAGTTGGGCAACAAACGCCTTTGTGTTGTCCGCGATATTGTTTGCTTCAGCGCGATATTGCGGGTGCAACACGATGAGCGTCAGGCGTTGTTGCTCGGGGACATCGCCAGTAGGGTTGACCAACACATTGAACGGTTGAACTAACTTAGTCTTTTCGTTTATCCGCCTGAGAATCTCGGCTTCAACGTCGGCGTTCTGAATATCATTCTTAACTTGATTAATAAGGATATTGACGTTCGGCTTAGTGTGGAACCAGTAACGCTTTCCGGCTCCGGTCTGTGCGTAATACAAGTAGTACGCCGCGGCTTCCAGTTCATCCAAAGCGCCGTTGATGCTGTTGTGATTGAAACCATCCGGTTCGATCAGATTAAGTTTGATATCGGCAATTGAAACGCCTTTGTTCGCGCCATCCGATCCGAATGAATTAAGGAGAATTGTTGAAGCGATGCCCTCCGCCAGATTCCATTGTCGAAACTGTGGTTTGTTCTGATCGATCTTGAAGGCATTCGAGCTTGAGCCGGAAACATCGGCAGTAATAACCGCTTCGAAGGCGTTCCCGAACAGGCTCTTGAGTTGGCCTGAAAGCGCATCGACGTTCGCGAAATTAACGTCGCCTGCATCAATCAAGAGATTCGAGCCGGTCAGCGCGTTTTGACGCTTCCATAAATCGGAGACGATCGCCGCCAAGAGCCGCAACACTCCCCGCGTGCGTTGAAAAGAGTGACTACTTGCCCAACGAACGCGGAAGACATCGATTAGTTCAGGATGGAAAGGATAAGACTTTCTGATCTTTTCTTTATAGTCTGATTTCTGCGCGTGCGACGGCACCTCCATCCAGTTCTCCTGGTAGAGTTGCAGGTATTGTGATGCGATCTCATCTATCTGCCACGACTCGCCTATATCTTCAAACAATCGTCGCCGGATAACTTCGTAAATCTCTTCGTCGGCGACGGGTTTCGTATCCGAACCAACTCGCTTAACCTTTGCTTCCAACGCCGTCAATACCTGATGGGCCTGTGCGGTATTCCCAACCTCAACAGCGCTCGCCGGCAGCGTTATGATTGCGACGCAATTATTGCTCTCAGAAACCGCTTGGGTTAACTCCTGCATGAAGCTGATAGTCTGATCCGAAAGTGTTGAGCCTTCGACTTTCACGGCTGAAGCGCTCACGCAATAGTCGGCCAATTCATCTATTAGGATTAAAGCGGGCTTGCATTGTTCCAGAACCTTCTTGAATAGACCCTTGGGATTGGCGCGCGCTTCGTCGTTCGGGCGAATGATTTCATAAGCAGGTTTTCCGCCGAGCTGATAAGCCAGTTCTCCCCAAAGCGTACGGATGGTGATTCCGTCAGCCGATCTTCCTTGAACTGGATCGTTGGTAGTATTCGTGAAGACGGCGATGTTTGCTTTTTCAAATTCCGGTTTTCCGGTGTAGCTCAATAATTCACTGACTGTGTCCGATTTCGCCGCTTTCTTTCCCCACTTGCAGATGTGATATAGCGAGATAAGAGTGTGAGTTTTTCCACCGCCGAAACCTGTCTGCAAAGACATCACACGGTTTTCAGCGTCCTGTTGGCCGTTCAATCCTCTGATGACGGTCTTGGCAATGGTCTTGATACCAGAGGTAAAGAACGTTTTCGAAAAGAACGTGGCCGCGTCGCTGTAAATCTCCGGCCCACTTCCCGCCGCGACTTCGGCTAGGTTTGCTGCGAACACACTCTCGTCCAGATTTCCCTGTTTGATATCTGAATGAGGTTCGACGACCCGAAACCAGGCTTTGCTCACTTGATTGCTCCTCTAACCAAACAGTCCGGTCTGCTCTGCGGCTGCGCGGGCACGTTGGCTCTCACGGATGAGATTGTCTTTGTTGTCCAGCAGGCCAACCGCTTGTTTCTGATCGTCCATGTCTTTTGGCAGTAGTTCGTTCAAAGAAGTTAAGACGCGCCAGAAAGAAGCGTCCGGCGAAGACGCGACTCGCGCAATAAAGTCGAGCAGGCCGCGACGATCACCGCGCTTATAGAGAATCATCGCGCGATGAGCTTGATCAATTAACGGCGATCCTGCAGATTCGCCGATATGTTTCTTCTTCGCAATCCGTTCTTCCAGGTTCGCAAGCAATTGTCGATTCCCGTTCCTTACGAATATGTCGCGATCGAATAAGTCCCTTACGTTGATCGACAGGCCAACACGCGTGAACTTCGCCGCGTCATCGAAATCACTTTCGGTGAAACCGTAAAGTTCGAGCCAACCGATATAGAACTTAGTGTAGTCATCGCCCTTGAAGCCCTTGAGTAACGCGTTGAAAGCGCTCTCTCTGGTCATTTCCAGTAAATCGGCGACCGTCACTTCTTCACCCGAGGCCTTTTCTACGCGCTCATAATTTCCGAATTCGCTGACTGCTTTGCCGAAGCAAGCCGTCAGCAAGTCCGCGCCACGAAAACCGAGCGAGTAGAGTTCAGCGACTTCGGCTTCGACTTTCCCTTCGATCGCTTTCTTGACAGCGCGATACTCACCTACACCTTGTCGGTTGGCAGGCCTGCAAGAAACAGTCACTGACGAAGAAAGAAACGCTTTGTCTGTTTTGAGCGCACCTGTTGCTTCGGTATCGTTCGCCCAACTGCCGGTAATGTTCATTCTCGCGCCAAGTATCGAGTTGCAAAGCGTTGTCCACGCCTCCGTACTTTGATGAGCGAACATAATGCTCACGACATCGGAAGTCTGATGCTCAATGGCATCAAAGATTTGCAAGAGTTTGGCCTCAAAATGTCTTTTGGATTTTTGGTCGTCGTTGTTGTGGTGATGCTTCAAAGCAGTGCACTCATCCGACTTTGGCGTTAAGGGTGTTGAGAAATTTTCAGGGTAGATATCGTTTAAGGTTCGTTTCAACCAAATATAAAAGAAGTCAGACAGATCGGCATAGGCAATTGCGTCATAATATGGCGGGTCGGTTACAACGGCCGTAATTGACTTCGCGGGAAACTGTTCTTTTTCACCGCTGGACGCATTGTTGCATTGCGTTTGAAACGAACTCTCCGACTCACTTTCAATAACTCTAGTAATCCATGACGCCTGATCAATTCCAAACGTGTAGACTTCTGGATAATCGAAGACCATAGGGATTGCTTGTCGCCCAAACAGATCAACGATAGTCTCTCTCCCAATATCAATTAGTCCGAACTGCGTCATGCGAGCAGCAACCCTATCTAGCCAGAGAGCCATATAAGTGATGATCGCTCGGTCGTAATCGCTATCAGTACTTAATTCACCTTTGAGCTTACTTATCTCCCTCACCAGACTCTGTATGGCTAAGAGTTGACGTGGCGAGTACATGTCACCCCACCGCCCTAAGCCCCAAGTGCATGAGGGAAGGGCCTGCGTATAGGTAACCGGCATTGGTTCGGTGGGCCGTTCAATGCTCGTCGGAATCTTAGCCATTGCCGCATTGTCTGCTTCTCCCGGCTTTCGATATTCCTTGCCCTTTGGTCCATCCCAAATAACGGCTAGGATTCTTTCCTTTGTCTCTCCATTCTTGAATTGCTCCTTCAACTTGTTTGCATCTGTTGGATTACCGCAACTAGGGCATTTCAAGTTGCCGCGAGCCATCCATCCCTCTTCATCGCAAGTTCCTTTGCAGATCGTGAAATCAATTTTGTTGCCATTCAGGTTCGGTTTTAAATAGACTTGTTTAGTCTTTGTGTTTACGAGATAAAAGCCCTTAAGCAGCGGAACCTGAGCGCGGCAGCTACGGTTACTACACGTCCCAACCCGCGCCCAGTAATACGCGATTGGCTTCTTGCCTTTTTCGTCCGCGGGATAGAAGTGACCAATCTCGGCTTCGGCACGTCGGAGCAATTCTTTCGCGTAGAACTCAACATCGAACGCCAAACGATTTTCGATCTTCACCTTGCCGCTCGTCGCAGCTAAAGGATTCTCAGCGGTGACTCGTTTGTATTCCTGCTCACCGTAGCGGCGGATGAATTCATCACGCGAATAAACGATCGGCTTACCGAATTTCTGTGGGAATTCCAGACTGCCTTTCTGAATGATGTGTGCTACTGGATTGATATCGTTGCCGTAGCTGCGACAGCCCAAGCGTGACGCTTCAAGCGGTATCGCACCTCCACCTGCAAACGGATCAAATACGCGCGGCATCTTGTCGAGGAAGGATTCAATCGCATGGTGAAGCTTCGCTTCTTTCTGCTTCACGTCCGGGCTTTCGATGTGACGGTTGATGGTGTTGAAAAGGTCGCTTTCCGCATCCTTGATCGCTTTGTAATGATTGTTGAACTCGGCGAGTAGTTCGGTCGCGGACGCGCCGTTCTTCGCATTGTGAGCGACCCAAATGAGCTTTCGCGCTTTGCCGATAATCTCCTCGTCGTTCTTGTTGTCCCATTTGATCAAGCTCGCATTGCTTAACAGATCTTTCGCCGGGGTAGTCTTTCCTTTCTTTTCATTCTCGATGTACGTGTCTGAAAACTTCCCAATGAACATCAGCAGACGGTTTCGCAGGTTGTCTTCCATCGGGTCCTTGACCGCTGTGTAGGGAATGTCGTCGTACGGCTTATAAGGATCGAGCCCGTTTTGTTTGCCAAGCAATAGCTTTACGGCATCGCGAAATGACTGCGGACAATCTTCGATCAACGGATCTGGCACAAGGCTGGCAAAAACAACCGCACGACAAACAGGCAAAGGTCTTCGAGCCCACCATTTATGCAGGGAGGAAATATGGCCATGTTGTACCCTTCCGTCCCGCACGCTCTCGGCGGAAATTTCCTTGATCGGCATCGCGACTTCGATCAGTTTCTTCGCTTGACTCATGCTTGCTTGTCTTTGCCTTGCCATTCCGCCATCGGCAAAAAGAATTGGACGCCCTTGGACCTTTGCTCGAACGTTAACGTTCTGGCTGGATTCTGAATGCGATGCACTTCCGGTGCGCTCTTGCAGTTCAGAACGATGTAAAGCCACGCGGCGTCTCCCAATTGTGCGAGCCGGTTCATCTCGTTCTCTGACACCATTACTGAACCGTGGGAGCCATTCCGCCCTTTTACTTCGATATAGCGTTTGATTTCTTCCGGGCTGACGCTGCGAATGTCATAACCTTCGTTGTTTGCGGAAACATCGACCGGCGTCCAACCTTGCGCGATCTCGTAATCCATTGCGGCTTTCATCGCAGCGGCAGCCGCCTCGTCATCGCGACTCATGCCATAGTGACCGCTGTACTCGACCTGCGTTAGCGGAACGACGTAAGCACACCCAAGCACCTCTGGGAGTTTCGGATTAACCTGCGTCATTAGTTCGAGGCTCTCAAGACGTGCGTGCTTTTTGTGCAGAAGTTCGGTGATCCGCTTTTGGCTGTTCAGAATTTTCTCCTGAACATTCGTGTCACCGAGAAGAATCTTTCCTTGCAGCTCTTGAATCTGCGACTGCAAATCGACTATGACATGCGTGAAAGCGGCCTCCAGATATTCCTTCCGTTTAGCGTTGTCTTGCAGAACGCGCCCGCGAGTGTCTTCGAGCTGCTTTTCGGTAAGATTCTCAAAGCTCCAGCGAATTACGTCTTCGTTACTGACGACATCCGGCGGTTCGATCGGCTTGGCGAACTCAGTTGGCGGGTGAAGGTCAATGAACTTCGCGGCGGAGGTTAGGTTGAAGGCACCGGCTTTATTCTGAGTGACTACGAGCAGTTGCTCATCCGTGATGCTTTCGTTTTGCTTGCTGGGACGGTTATCGATGATCTGGCTCTTAACAAAGAAGGCGAGATAGTCCTCCTTATCGTCGGGAGAAACGAGAATCGTTCCTTTGAGCATATCTTCGCGGTACGTTTGACGAACGACTTTGATTAGCGAGTCGAACAGCGGATTACCAGGATTGATGTAATGCACTTTGCCGAGATCGCCGACGTTTTGATAATCGAGGAAAACCTGCTTATCGAAACAGAACAACAATTGACGAATCGTATCCGCAAAAATGTTGTAGTCCTTGCGCAGCGCTTCGGCGACCAAATCAGGAAGCCTCTCGATGCGATAAATCGAGTCGCGTACTTCGGTGAATTCTCCGCCTAGCTGCTTGAAAGCCTTCTCAAAGAACAGCCGCACATAAACGGGTTGCAAACGCTTTTCGTCGGAGTGTTCTTTGAGTTCGCGAGCGTCGCGATAGTCGACTGTGCTGTGGGAAAGCTTATCTCGCTGCGCTTGAATCTTCTCGGAAAACTTCATCTTTAGCTGTTCGTCATCCTGAGCGAGGAAGGTATCAAGCGACGTTTCCTCGCCGTTGAAAACTGAGTTGATGATGTCATCGAGCCGAACATCCTCAAGCACGTCTTGAATAACGTCGTAAACGCGATCGTCGCCCATACTTTCACGAATCACGTCGAGCTTCTGCAGGAGCCTTTCGAGGACCTGACCCTCTTTCGTATTGCTCGCCACCATGTTGAAGACGAGCACATCTTGTTTCTGGCCATAGCGATGAATGCGGCCCATTCGCTGTTCGAGGCGATTCGGATTCCATGGAATGTCCCAATTAATGAGCAGGCGACAGAACTGTAGGTTGATGCCTTCGCCTGCGGCGTCAGTCGCAATCAATATTTGAGTTTCGGGTTTCGCGAATTGCCACTGAGCCTCGCGTCGCTCGTCGACAGATTTACCCCCGTGAATCGTTACGACTTTGTAGCCATTGTTCTTTAACCGCTCTTCGAGGTAGAGCAGGGTGTCTTTGTGCTCGGTGAATATAACGAGTTTTTCGCCGTCGATAACGCGTTCGGACGTTAGCAGCTCGCTAAGTTTCTTGAACTTTTGCTCTTCTTGATTTTTCTTGTAAAGAGCATCGGCCATTTGGAAGAGCTGCTTAACCTCCATTGCTTCGGCGTGAATCTCTTGCAGACTCTTCGCTGTAGTGAACAGCTTGAACTTTTTCGGGTCGGAAAGAATGTTTTCGAGCGCGTCTCGTTCGTCGTCGTCGAGTTCGTCGTAATCTGTGATTGTGTCAACGTCTAGAATTTCGAGCTTGTGTCTCTGATTCCAGAGATTCGGATTTCGGTTGACCTCATCCACGATGCCTTGCAGCGCGTTGAAGCGACGTTCGAGAGTGTTTCGAATCGCGAAGATAGAACTGACGAGCCGACGCTGCATCACGGACAACGCCAACGACACGTGAATATTCTTCGATTGAGATGCTTCGGCTTTTTTAGTGCTGAGGTAATTCGTAACTGAGTCGTACAGGTTCTTCTCTTCAGGCGTGAGTTCGTACGATGTCGTTTTCGTAAATCTATCTTTGAAGAGTGGCTTGCCTTGCCAATCCTTCATGTCTTCTTTGAGCCGCCGAATAAAGAACTTATTAATGCCGCCACTTTCGATGTCTTTGATTCTGGTATTCGCCAAGACCTCGGTCGCAAAGATATCTTCGTCGAGAATTTGCAGAAGCATTTTGAAGGTATCCATACGGCCACGGTGCGGTGTCGCCGTCAGAAGAAGGAGGTGTTCACATTGTTGGGAGAGCTTATAGGCAGCCTCGTATCGCTGTGAACGGTATACCTTCGAGCCATACTCGTAAGCTGAAAGTTTGTGCGCCTCGTCAAAGACAATCAGATCCCAATGCGACTTTTCCGCGACGGTTTGAACGTCCGGCCGGCTAATGAAATCGATCGAAGTAACGATCCGATTCGCTGTGTGGAAGATGTTCGGGTCAGCAGAGAAAAGACTTCTATTAACTAACGTAAATGGAAGATTGAATTTGGCGCCGAGTTCGTCTTCTTGCCACTGCTTAGTCAGTCCGCCCGGCGTGATGATGAGAATCCGTTCGAGAACGCCTCGCATGATTAGTTCCTTCAGAAGAAGGCCCGTCATGATTGTCTTTCCAGCTCCTGTATCGTCGGCTAACAAGAAGCGAATCTTCGGGAGCGGGAGCAGGAACTTGTACACGGCCTCGACTTGATGAGGGAGCGGATCGACGATACTGCAATTGACCGCGAACAGCGGATCGAACTGGTAAGCAGAATTGATTCTCTCAGCCTCTGCGAACAACGCGAATCTCTTCGGGTCGCCGGTGAAGTTAAAGATACCTTGCGAGGTTACGACTTCGAGCTGTTCAAATTGTTCCCTTGGGATAACCTTGTTGCTTGAGATGTTGGAGTTGACGCCGGTGTAGGCCAGGGAGATCATCCGGCCTAAATCCTGAATCTGATTGACGGTAACAGGCTCTGAAGGAACGAGGTTCTTTACAATCTGTCCAGGGGCTACGGGCATGATTTGCTCCAGTAATTAAGCGTCCTTTATTCCTTTCGGCTAATCGAAAAAACGAGAGTATCCGCCTTCGCAGAATTGAGATTAGCGGATTACGGAAGTTGACGCTTGGTATCGGCGCGCCCACGAATCTTATCGGAGCGAGGGAAAACTCTCAAGGTAGGAGGTTGGACCGGCGGGCATCCGATAATCGTGCATAATGTAATAGAACATCGCCAATTCAAGAGAGCAGGTCGCGCCTCTGGCGCTCCATGCGGGCGAGACGCCCGCGCTCCCAGTGAACCTATGGCCTGTTCTGTCGATGCGAATGGCATTCGATCAGAAATTTTTGGCAACGGTTTGGCACCGGAAATGAAAACGGCGAGGACCGCCTCGCCGTAACTAATTGATTCTATTGGTGGAGCAGAGGGGGATCGAACCCCTGACCTCCGCATTGCGAATTAGACTCTCGGCAAAATGCTAAGTATTTGCCTTTTCAAAAGTTGCAGCCACCAAAGAAAATCGATGGTTTTTACATCCTTTCCCATTCCTTACCATCGCGTATACGGCGCGTGCGGTTATTTTTGGTCAGATATTGGTCAGTTGGAATCCAGTCTTATGCTTTCGTCTACCCAACGAAACTTATTCGAAAGTCATGAAAAAAATTTCAAAAACGTTACCTAAGATGAACCGGGGAGCGATCTGCGCACAAATGGTGCGCTGCGGCAGGAGCAACTGCAAATGCGCGCTGGGCGAATTGCACGGTCCATATTATTACAGCTTTAGCCGCATCGCCGGTGTGCTGACAAAACGTTATGTGAAGCCATCGGACGTGGGGCCCGCTCGCCAAACGCATGCTTTTCTTCGCTCGAGTAGAAAACATACGCGCGCGATAGCACGATCGAATCAGACACTTTGGGAAACAATAAGAGAAGAGCTTCGCCAGTCCGAAAGCTTAATTATGGAACGGAGGAAACAATATGTCGGCGACTAAGACCAAACAACGACGTCAAAGAATTGTAATCAACCGACCATCTCACGGATTTGATCCCAATGAGGTAGTGACTGCTCCAGAAGATACCCCAGTCCGTGTGGCAACCGACTCTCTGGAAGCGAAAGTCGGTTATGGATCTCTGCTTCGTCAATTAAAGGAGTCATTCATAAAGCGGGTTGCATATTTTCGGTCAAAGGAAGGAGGTGGCCTCAGTTGGGAAGAGGCGCAAGCGAGAGCTTGCGATTTTTGTGAAAATGAAGAGCAGGCGAAGGCGCTCTATGAGCAATTAATGAGCCAGTCAGTGTCGAACATTCGATTTATTGACCTTGCGCGAATGTGGAACATTAATCCCGGCTTTTCGGAACATCTATGGGAATCAATTAAAACAGATGGTCGTGAGGAGTTCGAAAGCGGCTATCTTGCGGGTAATAACTTAATTCCTGTTCCGGGCATGCGAACAGTATGGTCGATCGCCAGTTATCTTGGACTCAGAGAGTCTTACGCGGCCGAATGGCAGCCACAAGGAGGAATTCAGCTGAGCCTGATAGACATGCTTGCCCAAGCGTTCCTTCAGTATCAACATTGGCTCAAGCAGTCCGTACTTCGTTCCCAGACAAAATTGCGCGAGTCGAATCATGGATACATTCAGTGGCAAGAACATTTGAATCCGGGACAGCCGCCCGACAGTGGATATACTTACGGGCATTGGGATCTCCCCTACGTTACGGAACAAGAGGCCGTCGGGCATGCTGTTCAGATGGCGGATCGTTGGCATCGCATCTTTATGAGAACGCTTCGAAATCTTCGTGATTTACGCCGCTATTCGGTTACCATCAACAATCCTCAGCAAGTAAATATAGCGGCTGACGGCGGGCAGCAGGTAAATGTTTCTCGATAAGATCGAGTCGCGGATTAGCGCCTCTATGGGTACCAGACTAAGACTGATAACTTTGATCGGTTCGTAGTAAATACGCGAAACTGCTCTTTGATCTCAATTTGCGGGGCTCGCCAGCAACGCGTCCATCAAACTTTAGTACAATCGCGTCGAAGCGCGGTCGCTAGGTCGCTCGCGGAGCCGAACGAAGTGACGCCGCTGTCGATGCGGCCCGGCAATCGCGTCGTGATCTCCTGCAACAACCAACTGTTGCCATCCTGATCTTTGAACGTGGCGAGCGATCGGTAGGTGCCCACAATTAAGAACTTGTCAATGTAACGGATGCCGTCCTAATTTGAAAGCTTCTGAATTTGAGAACGCAGTTGAAGAAGAACTGATACATTACTGAAGTAACATTGAAGCCGTTCGTCCGTCCGTAATAAGAACGTTGCAGATCTTGTGTTGTAAGAAGACACGAATGGCTTCCACCTTTTCGTCACCGCCGGCTACGACGACCGCCTTCTTACCGCGTCCCTTCACCATCTTCCGAAACGCATCCAAACGGACTGAGAGAAAATAATCATCGATAACGCGCTCGCCGTCCTTGTTGAACCAAACACCACCAGCAATTCCAACGGCGCCACGCTCATTTAGATATTGATATGTGACCCCGATGTTTTCAAGCTGCCTAATCGTCGAAGATTCCTTTCGCAATGGTGCGACACCGATGAACGCGAGATCGACCTTGCCGGCAGCTTGATAGGCAGCCCTTATCTCTGGGTTTGCCATATAAGTTATTCGTTCCCTAATGACCTTTTCTTTGTCCGAATCGGGAGGTATCGGTGCCATAGGGAACCAAAAAGCATCAGCCTTGTCTTCGCACTTCAACCAAAGATAGTGAACCAAAGCCCCAGAATCGACATAGTTGATGCGCAGGTCGCGCCACAGGCCAGTAAGAGGATAGATCTTGATATAACGGGGTTTCGATCCGATGACATCAATCATTCTATGAAGTGTTCTGCCGCCACTAATGCCGACGACTTTGTGATCGTTGATCATTTCGTCAAAGTATTTGGCTGCCTCAGCCGCGATGAGATGCCTAGTACCTTCAACGCTTGCAAGGTAGGGGGAGAGTCTCGCATCCAGCAATCCAAATCGCGCTATCAGGTTCTGACGAATCTCTTCTATGGGTTCTCGATTAATTTTTACATCGATAATATTGGCCTTGAAAGCGTCTTGTAGAATGCGGCTGACAGTGGTTGTCGTACAGGAGAGTTCTTTCGCAATCTCTTTGAGAAGTCGGCCCTCTTTGAAATATGCCTCCGCCACCGCTATCATTCGCTCGACTTTTTCCTCATCACTCAACCTTCCACGGATGTTATTTTTCACCTTCACTTTGTAACCTCCTGCGCGAGTGGGCACACAAGTTTTGACAGGAACACGAATCGCTCAATCGCAACTCTGCGAAAAGCAATTGCATGATCTTTTGAACCGCAATGTTTGAATTTGCGCAAAAGGCCAACAAACAGCCACGAAAAGTACTTCGTTATTCGCGGTAGGGTGCGGATAGCTTTCAAACAAATAGAACGCGAGGTCAGCCAAACGTTATCACAATTATTGATAAGGCCAAACCAAATTAGTTACTAGCGCGAAGCGGAGAACGATGGATTGTTCTTCGGGGCGGCTCATCTGTTCATATTAGGCTTGCCGAAATGAAAACTGCCGTGCTAAGTTTTTGATCATGAAAGTTATCGTAAGATCCCAATTCGTCTTGAGAAGAAGAAGTCACTGAAACGATGCACTTCGATTTGGACAATCTGATCTTTGAGCGTGGTAGCCCGCCTGGGTTTGATCAAGGTAGCCCGCCCGGTTTCGACCGAGTGGGCGTGGAAGTGGCGATAACAACGAGGGCGAGCTAAGTATTAACCCAAGATGGTTAGACAGCTCGCCTTTTTCACTTTTTGAAATTGACAATTCCTGCCGTCCCGAAGTTTGGTGTCAGCAGCGAAAAACTAAGGGCAAGTTAAAAGGGCCTGATGGATAAGATCAGGCCCCCTATCCGCTGACCAAGAGGTCACCGGAATCTTGCCAAGTCCATCGATCGCCTAAAAGGAGACGGAACGAATGGAAAAGGCACAGATGTTTTTTGCCGCCGAACTAACCATGCGCCTGTCCTGGCGCAACGGATTCCACTTCTGTATGTGGCCCTGCGGTAATGACCGCTGCTACGAGCTACTATGGCCGGAAACTGCGTCCTCAGAGGACCGGGATTATTACAGAGGAATTCCCCTTTGTGCAACCCATAAGGCGGCGTGGAAACAATTAACGCGCCATCTTCCGGTGGATTTGACAACCCGTGTAATTCCAGTAAAAGACGAACACCAGCATTAATTCGACTACTTGATTGGCTCGTGGTAATCGGCCTGTTGGTTAAGGGAAATGCCGGTGGGGAGTCAACTAAAGCTTGGGGTACTGACGGCGGTGCGATCGGCGGATGCCTCCTGCTTATTAGCGGCATACAATGTGCGCGTTCAACACACACAAACATTATAGCACGGGAACCCGATCTGCAATGTCAAGTAGTCTCGGACGACACTTAGCGGTAAGAAGGCTGATTCTAGCAAGACTATATCTTGTGGTCAAGATGTTTTTCAACACAACAGAAAGAAGGGATGAAGGTAGTACCGGAACAAACTCGAGACAGGGGGTCAAGGGTAATGGACAACAACATCAGAGAGATTCTCAGGCTATTGCTCCACTCGCTGCTGCAGGCTGCAGTTCTGGCGATTTGGATAATCACGGCGTGGGCTACCGATCAGTACCTTTTGAGCCATTTCCCGCTCGAAGGGTTCTCAATGATCGGTTTCCGCACTGTGGAGGTTGCTTTGCATGGCGCAACGATGCGGTCACTCTATCGGATACTTTTTCCTCGGGAAGAACCTCGGGGCCGGTGGTGGCAGTGAACGCAAGCTGACCCGCAGTTAATTCACGTACGGAACTTTCGGTTCCTGCAGGCATCCTATTTTCCATTGTCTTGTCTCCTCATCCATCCGTCCTATTCCACATAACCCAAACGTTCGCTGGGTTCAATGTCCGTATCGGTAGTACCAGCTCGGACGTTAATTTAGCCTTTCACTTCATTCCCTAAGAAATCCTATACAGGTGAAAGTCCGGATCGTGAGGGCTTGATGTTAAGTGTGCGCTCCTATGAGCTCCCGTGTCGGCCAGTAACATCGGGAATTAGCCGCGTGCTCTGACTCTTAATCAGCGGGTCGCACACTCGGTCCGTGTCCAGCTATCTGATCTTTCGCCTTCGAACCTATCATGCTGATAAAATCCGTTCACTATGATTAAGCTTTTCTTCTCGTACTCTCACAGGGATGAGGATCTAAGAGATGAGCTGGAGACACATTTATCCTCTCTGAAACGTCAGGGTGTAATAGATGCCTGGCATGATCGCAGAATACCGGCAGGCAAAGAGTTCGTCTCTGAAATAAGTCACCACCTTGAAGACTCTCAAATCATACTCCTCCTTGTTAGCCCTTACTTCATAGCCTCCGACTATTGTTATGACGTCGAAATGACCAGAGCGCTTGAATTGGATGGGAGTGGCGCAGCTCGCGTCTTACCTGTCATCCTGCATCCTTGTAACTGGCAAGACCTCCCGTTTGGAAAACTTCAGGCTCTGCCGAAGGATGGAAAGCCAATTTCTAAGTACCCGAACCTGCATGACGCTTTCCTCGAAATAACTCTGGCCATTCGTACAGTGGCAAAAGAGTTTGAGAATCCCACTCAACTAGAACCTGAGTCTCCTGAAACACACTCAAGACACGTTGATGTCGCCTCGCCGATTGCTATTCGGTCGAGTAATCTCCGCGTCAAAAAGACCTTCACACAGCGCGAGAAGGATAAGTTTGAAAGGCAAGGCTATGAATACATTGAAAAGTACTTTGAGAACTCGCTGGACGAATTGCAGTCCCGAAATTCCAACATCGAAACTGAATTCCGACGCATAGATGCAAATCAGTTTACGGCAAGCGTGTACGTCAATGGCGCGGAGACAAGTAGCTGCGTGATTAGCTTCCAAGGTCGGGGAGGATTCATGGGAGGGATTGCGTTTGCTTACGGAAGGTCGATGGGTATGAATGAGTCCCTTTCGGTTGAGGATGACGGTTACACGCTCTATCTAAAACCATTGGGTATGAGTATCCGATCAGAGGGTAACGCTCAATTAACTCTGGAAGGCGCCGCCGAGGCGTTTTGGGAAATGCTCATGAGTAATCTTCAACGATGATCTTGGAAGACGGAGCTTAGCGACAAGCACCTCGCCACACGCAAAACTCAAAGATCTACTTAGTAGTTGACTCTCAGGAATGGATTAACCGTCGGTAAAGCTTCGATGACGCCAATGTCAGCAACGAGAACTCATCAAATGAGCACTGAAACTTTTTCTAAAACGCCATCGCATTTTTGAGTCTCCTGCTCGAAAGCAAGAACCTTCCTCACAAGGTCGAATGGACTTACATTCGCAGGCGAATTCCAGTACTGCCCTCGCCGACTCTACCGGTTCTCAACATGAAGTCGACTTCTCGGGTGATAGCCTCGTCAAGGAGGGCGCCAGTGCGACTGAAGCCGAACACAGCTCTAACTTCCTTCACCAATTCATGACGAGAAAAGCCATGTCCGTTAGCCAAGATCGAAGCTATCGCTTCCCGATATTCTTCGGGAGCAACCCGATTTGCCGGAATCTTTGTGCCGGCTCGAGAGCGCACTGGGCACTTATCAGGTGCTGCGATACTCCAATAGAATTCGTCGCGTCGCTTAATGACCCCTCGGCTTTCCGCAGAGCCGCAGGCTTCCAGGATTCTAGATTGAATTCTCGGACCTAGCCTTTGCGCCCATCGTGGATCAGCGCGCCCATAAGGTTTTCGACGTCAGGCGATTGCCGACGGCCGATATATGTCTGTTGAATGTTTTTGTCGTAGGTAGGCATGCGTTACATGATATGCCACATCTTCGATTGACGAGAGCTCTCTTACGGTGCAAGGAAAAACCCGTAGAACATCGTGGCAATTATGTAACTTGGTGCCCGGAGCTATTAGGGAATATCGTGGGTTGAAGTGACAACCGGCGGATCAACTTCGTGCAAAAATTACAGGTAAGAGGAATACCATATCTTGTGCATTTGCACAGATGAAACTGGCGACTCTTCGTCCCTCCATTAGACTCAATAACTTACGAACAATACAGAGTCCGATAACCGCCATTATGAAGCTTTCCGGCGTGATTTGTATCATCGATAAAACCCAACTAAGGCGTGACGAATCGCGGCCGATATCTGGCACCTGACGGTGGCTCTACATCGTGATTTCATGAAGCTCATCGTGAAATTACGGCCGGTTGGCGTCTTACCGTTAATTCGCGTCGCTAATCAAATTGTGTGAGCACGTTCTCCATGTGTTTGAATCCGCTTTTGGATCTCACTGAAATCCTTCCCGATCCTGCTGCAAAATTTAATGGACCTCACCTGGAATGCGTATTGCTCAATCGCGGAATAGAGGACGAGAAAGTCGGAGTAACCTAATGAGACTAAATTTTTGTCAGAGATTGATTTTCTTTTTGCTTAGCGTCCGCCTAATAAGTTTTCATCGCTTTATCACGTTAGCGCAGGAGTCGGAGAGTCAATTGCGCGGCCGAGCCATACGCGAATGATCAGTGAGAATTCAAAGTGACACTACTCGGCCGAACGGGTGTTCAGACAAACGAAGACTAGAGAGTCTTTTGGTTAAGCGGAGAAATTGATTGCGACTAACGCCGATTCGGAAATGTGATTCGCAACTGCATGGCACGCGACGTGCCCATTAGCACGTTGATTCCACGCGAGGAGTGGTAAGCAGATGTTGAAGATTACACAGCAGGCTGAAAGTCCCGAGATTGTTAGAGTGAGCCTTAGCGGCCATTTCACTAGTGAGTATGTTTCTGAAGTTGAGAAAGCGTTGGCCCAGAATGGTAACAAGTCTAAGAAATGTGCACTTGATCTAATGAATGTTACCTTCGTAGATCGCCCGGCGATGGAATTTCTCCGCGTCGCTCAATCGCGGAAAATCAAGCTCGACAATCTTCCTTCCTGGGTCAAGCGCTGGATTCAACAGGAAGCCGGCAATGACACCAGCTCTTTCAAGCCCCGCTAAGAGTAATTCCCGATCCTCAGATCCAAGCGTCGCGACGTCATAGTTTCACGAAAGTCACCGGGAAATTACGAATTCATCTGTGCTTGGGCCACACCAACAAAACGCACGCTGACGGCGATAGCAAGGTTGCCCAACGACAAAAACTCGTCGTTTTTGTGCGGCTTTAGCTGGCAGCCGCAACTTCTCCTCTTTCCGTTATCGCGATGTGGGTGAGCTGACTAAAGCTTGGAACACTTGTTGCGCTTCAGTCCTTGCGCGCCGTCAATGGACGGCTAATTTTGAGGAGGCTGATGAACGATGAAAATTAGAACTCGATTCGTGTTCTTACCAAGTTTGCTAATGATGGCTGTATATACCACCGCACCTGCCCAACAGCTTCGGGAGGCCTTTCGCAAAGTCAATCAATCCGTTGTAACCGTCAGAACCAAAAGGGTTGATGTCGCGCGTGTGCCCGGACAGGTTATGTCGATCACTGACGGGCTAGGCTCGGGAGTCCTTATTTCAAACGACGGCAAAGTGTTGACCGCCGCACACGTGGTGCAGACGGCCGATGCGGCACTCGTGGAATTTCCTGACGGCCAGGACAGCATCGCGCGAGTCATTGCCTCTGATGTTCGAGCCGATGTTGCTTTGCTACAACTGCAACAACCGCCTAAAGACATTAGCCCGGTGGCTTTGGGCGACTCCGACAAGGTGGAAGTCGGCGATCAGATATTTGTGATCGGCGCGCCTTATGGCATCAGTCAGACCTTAACGGCTGGTCACGTAAGCGGGCGGCGCCAAGTGGATAAAGACGGCGAGACTCAGCCGTATATCGAGTTTCTCCAGACCGACGCGGCAGTAAACGGTGGCAACTCTGGAAGTCCCATGTTCGACATGAACGGTCAGGTAGTTGGAATAGTTACCACCATCATGAGTCAGTCAGGAGGCTCAGAAGGTTTAGCATTCGCCACCGCTTCGAATACGGCGAAGCGATTCCTGCTGGACCGCAAGCCCTTTTGGTCGGGCATCGATGGCCTCCTGGTGACTGGCGATTTCGCCAAGGCGCTAAACCTGCCTCAGCCCTCCGGCTTTCTGGTCCAACGAATCGGCGAAGGATCATTCGGGTCGCGCCTGGGAATGAACGGCGGGACCTTTCAGGTAACTATTCAAGGCACAGACGTGCTGCTCGGCGGGGACGTAATCTTAAGCGTCAACGACATTGATGTCACCGTGCCATCGGCGGTCGAATCGGTCGCGCTCGGACAGGGCGATAACTACGACCGCATCTTCAATAGCATCTCCAGCCTCAACCCGGGAGATGCCGTTGTTCTGAAAGTCTTGCGGGCAGGCAAGGTGATAAGGCTGACGACGACGATTGAACCGTAAGCTATTGAACCCTACAACTCGTAATATCACGAAGTCCTTCAGAGAATCACGAACTCCCACTTTACTTCTGTTCCACATTGAAATCTGAGAATACGTTCTTTGTTAGGAATCTACCCGAATTACGAAAGGTCGAGGCTGGCGGTTTGTGGCAAGGCTATTGCTAAACACTCAGGTCGAACTGGCATTTGACGCCAAGTGAGCAACAAGGAGTGAACGACATGCAAGCACGAATCAGGATCATAAAGCGCGGGACAGCAACAGTCATGAACGGCTTCTCTGCTAAGTCAACTACTAAGACTGATCGTCAAATCGAGCGCGAAAGGGTGGCCACAGTTAAAGGCTGGGTCCATGATTTGGACCAGCGAAAGCGCTCGCTTCACGAAGCTGCCATTCTACTTATTCGGTCAATAGACCGTCAAAGCGAAAACACCACAAAAGAATTCGCAGTAGTGAGTTGATGAACATCGACTGATAAGAACGGAGAGCTTGATGGGAGCACATTCAGACAATCGGCGTATTAGGCGCGCGCAGGGGTTTCACCGCGCTTGGCTCATTGCTGATCGCTTGAAGCGAATGCAGGATGTCGCCGGGATGATCTTGATGAACGCGTTGTTGCAACAGTGGTTGTCAGAACAAAGAAGGTGGGCTTGATGCCGGGTAAAGATACGCGAGGAGCGCCATGGGCCATCGTCCTCGCAGGCGGCGATGGTACTCGATTGCAAAGCCTGACCTGCAAGATTGAAGGCGACTCAAGGCCGAAACAATTCAGCAAGATTTTCGGAGGCCGAACATTGCTTGGTCACACGCGAGAACGTCTACGGCCAGTATTCTCAGCCGATCGAATAATGTTCGTCGTTACTAAGGACCACGACAGATTTCTACACAGCAGAATTGGCCGACGTCGATCGTTCACGTGTACTCGAACAACCTGCGAATCGCGGCACTGGTGTGGCGATCATTGCGGCATTGCTACAGGTTTGGAACCAAGAACCCGATGCTATCGTCGGGTTGTTTCCATCAGACCACTACTATACGGATGACGAGGCGTTTGCGGCGACAGTTCAAAGGGGAATCGAAGTTAGCGCCAAACACAATAAATCGATCGTTCTGATAGGGGCAAAACCACACTGGCCCGAAGTCGAGTACGGGTGGATCGAACCCGGAGCTCCGGTGGGAAACGGAAGTGGCAAGCCTGTCTTCGGCGTGAATCGATTCTGCGAGAAGCCGCCACTCCATGAAGCCTACGAATTAATGAAGCAGGGTGGGCTGTGGAATACGTTCGTTACGATCGGTCGTGCCGGCGCATTTCTCGAGTTGTTGAGTACTAAAGTGCTAACCGCTGTGAAAGTTATTTCAGATGCGTTGGCAGCTGGAGATTTGGATGCGGCCTATCATGAGATGGACACGATCGATTTTTCGAAGGACGTCTTGAGCCTGGACGCGAGTAGTCTTTTGGTTGTAGAAGACAGCACGTCGGGTTGGGCGGATTTAGGGAATCCTGAACGCGTGATTGAAACTCTAGATCGCCACCAGATCGAACCAGATTGGCTATGCGAGATTCGCCGTACTAATCCGCCGCGACTGAACGCGCTGGCATCGTCGCCTCATCAAACCATCCCTGCGTTTCCGAAATCTTGTGACAGTGCAATAGGAGAAGATATGCCCGACCAAGCCCATTCAATCTGGCTCAAGTCCGACATCGACGGGTTCGACACACTCGTCGATCTGGCCCTCAATCTGCGCTGGTCGTGGAGCCATGGTGAGGAGCAGTTGTGGGAACCACTAGACCCCGAACTATGGGAGCTGACCCACAATCCCTGGGTTGTCTTGCTGACGGTCTCGCTCTCAAAGCTTAAGTCTTTAATGTCCGACCCGGCCTTCCGGCGCAAGGTGGACGATGCTGCCCGCGCCAAGCAGGAACAGATGCAGGCGAACACCTGGTTTCAGCAGAAGCACGCGCAATCGCGTTTGAGTTGCGTCGCCTACTTCAGCATGGAGTACATGTTGAGCGAAGCGTTACCGATTTATTCAGGCGGGCTCGGCAACGTTGCTGGAGATCAACTAAAGGCTGCGAGCGATCTCGGCGTACCCGTCGTCGGCGTCGGACTGCTGTATCAACGAGGATATTTTCGCCAGGTTTTGGATGCGGATGGCGCGCAGCGAGCGCTCTACCCGTATAACGATCCGGGACTGTTGCCGATCATGCCCGTGCGCGACAAGGATGGCGAGTGGGTGCGTCTCAAGTTCGAGCTTCCGGGCTATAGCGTTTGGGTGCGAGCGTGGCAGGCACAAGTCGGCCGGGCGACTCTGTACTTACTAGATAGTAACGATCCAGCCAACCCGCCATTTCATCGCGCGATTACGAGCGAACTCTATGGCGGTGGGCCGGAGACACGACTGCTGCAGGAAATCGTGCTCGGTGTCGGTGGTTGGCGATTACTTCACCAGCTCGGGTACCGCCCTGAAGTTTGTCATCTTAACGAAGGACACGCGGCGTTCGCGGTGCTGGCACGCGCGCGCACTTTCATGATGGAGACTGGGCAACCGTTCGAAGTTGCACTCGCGGCGACTCGTGCGGGTAATGTCTTTACTACGCACACGGCGGTGCCAGCCGGCTTTGATCGGTTCCCGTCGGATTTGGTCGCGAAGTATCTGGGCTTTTACGCCGACGCTGTGAACGTCAGCCTCCGTGACGTGCTGGCGCTTGGACGCGAACATCCCGACGATGAGAATGAACAATTTAATATGGCTTATCTCGCTCTTCGCGGGAGCGGCGCGGCCAATGGCGTCAGCCGATTGCATGGGGACGTGAGTCGTGGTCTTTTCCAGTCGTTCTTTCCCCGCTGGCCTCAGGACGAAGTGCCAGTCGGTCACGTGACGAACGGCGTGCACGTGCCGACCTGGGATTCATCGGAAGCCGATGAGCTTTGGGAGAAAGCGTGCGGCAAAGATCGTTGGATGGGAATGTCGAAGAGCAAGACGACCGAGCACATGCGTGGTGTGTCGGACGTCGAGCTATGGCAAATGAGATCCAACGCGCGCGCGCAACTGGTCCACTTTAGTCGCCGCCGGCTCGCCCGAGCGCTTGCTTCGTCGGGCGCGCCAGCCGCGGAGGTGGACCAGGCCGCGCACATCTTAGATCCTAACGTGTTGACGCTCGGCTTTGCGCGCCGGTTTGCAACCTACAAGCGGCCCACTCTACTGCTGCAAGATCCAGAGAGATTGGTGCGCCTCCTGACGAACCCGCATCGTCCGGTACAAGTTCTTATTGCTGGTAAGGCCCATCCTGCTGATGAGCCCGGTCAGGCACTGATCCGTCAATGGACAGACTTCATTCGTCGCCGGCCTGAGGTGCGACCGCATGCAGTGTTTTTGAGTGACTATGACATGCTGCTCACCGAGCAAATGGTGCATGGCGTGGATGTCTGGATTAACAACCCGCGACGGCCGTGGGAGGCGTGTGGCACAAGTGGCATGAAGGTGCTCGTGAACGGTGGCGTTAATTTATCGGAACTTGATGGCTGGTGGGCTGAGGCCTACGAACCTGGTGTTGGTTGGGCTATTCGCAAAGAGCACCTTGATGATACGCAGTCCGATGCCGCCGAGGCGGAGGCGCTCTATGCCAAACTGGAAGAGGAGATCGTCCCGCTATTCTACTACCGCGATTCGCGCGGGCTTCCTGTCGGTTGGATTTCGCATGTGCGTGAGAGCATGGCACGCCTCACGCCGCAGTACTCAGCCGACCGCGCAGTGCGCGAGTACACCGAGAAATATTATTTGCGCGCCGCGTCCATGTACCATGACCGTTCGCAGCAGGATGGCGCGCCCGCCGCGCGCATCATCAATTGGCAACGGGCGCTCGCTGAACGTTGGGCCGATGTGCGAATGGGCGAGATGAGCGTTGAGACAAATGATGGACAGCATGACTTTCAACTGCAAGTACATCTCGGTGAGCTTTCGCCAGACTTTGTAAAGGTCGAAGTCTATGCTGATGCGTTGCCTGGCGGTCCTGCTGAGCGCCACGTCATGAATGTCGAGAACGAGGATGCGTCAATCGCGGGCAGCTATCTCTACAGCGTGCGCATACCCGCGACGCGCTCCGCATCGGATTACACGGCGCGAGTAATCGCAGACAACCCGGGGGCCATCATTCCGCTCGAAGCGCCGCAGATCCTGTGGCAGCGGTAATGCGATGAGCCAATTGACGGATGTTGGTGTCGTGGAAGGAAAGAGCTTTCCGCTCGGAGCCACGCGCCAGGCGGACGGCGTCAATTTCAGCGTCTATTCCAAAAACGCCACGGCGGTCGAATTGCTCCTATTCGATCAGCGCCGACGATGCACACCCGGCGCGCACGATCTCACTCGATCCGGCGAAGAACCGAACATATTTCTACTGGCACGTGTTTGTCCCCGGCCTGCAGGCCGGACAGATTTACGGTTACCGCGTCACCGGCCCGTACGATCCAGGAAGAGGCGTTCGTTTCGATCCCAGCAAGGTTCTTCTCGATCCATACGGGAAGAGTGTTGTAGTGCCGGCCAGTTACAGTCGCCGCGACGCCAGCGAATCGGGAGAGAACACCGCCACAGCGATGAAAAGCGTGGTGGTCGACCACGGCAAATTCGATTGGGAGGGCGATGCGCCGCTCCGTCACCCATGGGCCAGGACTGTTATTTACGAAATGCACGTGGGCGGCTTCACCCGCCACCCGAGTTCCGGTGTTGCGCCCGAGAGGCGCGGCACCTACGCCGGTTTGATTGAAAAAATTCCGTATCTCCAGAAACTCGGCGTGACCGCGGTCGAGTTGATGCCCGTGTTTCAATTCGACGAACAGGACGCGCCCGCGGGGCTGAAGAACTACTGGGGCTACCAGCCCGTCTCATTCTTTGCGCCGCACTCCGGCTACAGCCTGCGCAAAGACTCGCTGGGACCAGTCGATGAGTTCCGCGAGATGATCAAGGCGCTGCACCGCGCCGGGCTTGAGGTGATACTCGACGTGGTTTTCAACCACACCGCCGAGGGCGGGGTGGACGGTCCGACCATCTGCTTTCGCGGTTTCGATAACGACGTTTATTACATTCTTGAGCCAAGACCGCTCGCGCTACGCCGACTACACTGGGACGGGCAACACGCTGAACGCGAACCAGCCAGTCGTCCGCCGGATGATCCTTGACAGCCTTCGCTACTGGGTCGAGGAGATGCATGTGGATGGTTTTCGTTTCGATCTCGCTTCGATCCTATCGCGCGATGAGATGGGCCGGCCCATGCAGGACCCGCCCGTCATCTGGGACATCGAGACGGATCCCGTGCTCGCCGGGACAAAGCTAATCGCTGAGGCTTGGGACGCGGGCGGCCTCTATCAGGTCGGAAGCTTCGTCGGCAACGCCTGGAAGGAATGGAACGGGAAGTTTCGTGATGACATTCGTAGCTTCATGAGGGGCGACAACGGGACCGTCACCAAAATCCCACACCGACTTATCGCCAGCCCGGATGTTTATGGGCCCGAAAAGTGGCAGCAAAAACGGAGCATTAATTTCGTGACCTGCCACGATGGGTTTACGCTCAACGATCTCGTGTCGTACAACGTCAAGCACAACGAGGGCAACGCGGAAGAAAACCGGGACGGCACCAATGACAATCTGAGCTGGAACTGCGGCGTCGAGGGGCCGACCGATGACGCGAGCATTGAGGCGCTTCGCAACCGTCAAGTGAAGAATTTCCTGACACTGACCCTGTTGGCCCAGGGCACGCCGATGCTCCTGATGGGCGACGAGGTGCGGCGCACGCAGCGCGGCAACAACAACGGTTACTGCCACGACGACGAGACGAGTTGGTTCGACTGGACACTGCTTGAACGGCACGGCGACGTGCGCCGCTTCGTCGAGCGGCTCGTCTCCCACCGCCTGCACCTCGCGAGCCAGCTAGGCTGGCATGACTGTCAGACGCTCGCTGATTTTCTTCGTGAGGCTCGCATTCAAATTCACGGCGTCAAACTCGATCAGCCGGATTGGAGCGACGAATCTCACAGCCTCGCTTTCACGGCACGGGGACCGGCGGGCGGGATGTTTCACATCATGATCAATGCCTACTGGGAGGCGCTCGCGTTCGAGCTTCCGCCGAGTGAGGAAGGCGGAGGCTGGCGGCGGTGGATTGACACCTCTTCCGCGTCGCCGGACGACATCTGCGAATTGGAGGAGGCGCCGCCCATCGCCGGCTCGACGTATCTTGTTCAGTCTCATTCGATGGTGTGTCTGCTCGCTCAGTTGAGGTCTACGCACGCGACTGACCCATCATGATTCCCCGATGTAATTACGAATTAGCGTTTGGCAATTCTCTGCATTCCTGAGCAATTCCATCGAAATAACAGCGGAATACCTATTGCACCAACCCCGTCCGAAGGAGACGTGTGACAGCAGAGTCGCGAGCCGTATCTCGCTCGCCGGCACGTGGATCAAGTCGCACGCCACACTCTTGTATTTGCCAAGGTCCAGTGCCAATATCCTCATCGTGCGGGTCTCCTTTTCTGAGTCTTTGATTGAGCCATCCCGCTTGGCATAAGCTCGTGCTAAAGCAGTTGGATTTTATCCAACTCACCTCTGCCGGAGACCTGGCTTATAGTTTCTCAACCGTTGTGCCTTAACCTTTTTGCCATGAATTGGAAACTCTGGGAGCGCCAGTGGAATGAAAGATGGTCTGCTGAATTGCAGACTCATATCTCGCTCGCGTCGGACGTTCATGATTTCGTTGAACAAGTGGCGACGCATGACCAAATCGTTAACGCGGAACCCACTCGAACTCGTTCCTTGGAGCGCTATTTTATCCGTCGGCTCGGTGAAGAATATCGCGCCGTGGACTTGCTCGCTATAAATGGCCACGGCTTTCAAACTATGTCTGCATGTGCAAATCTTTTCGAACTGGCCCATACACTCGGCTACATCGTGAACAATGACAATGCTGCCGAGCAATGGCTTGCTTCTGAAAATCGCGAACGCACTCCTTGGCCCGTCAGGACTGTTGTAAATCGAAACGGTCAAAATCTCGGATGGGACCAGACCCGCTGCGACTGGGAATACGCCAGGTATGGCTTACTGTCTGGTTTCAAACACAACAATCCGATACACGCCCGCGCTTCTACGGTTCGTCCCGACCCAGATTTATATTTGGCTCAGTTTGCGCTCGCTGAAGGCGCGAATCTTTCCTTGGTTGGGGCCGGTTTGATGGCGCTGTTTCGCTTAGAAGGCGAACAATGCGCGACGACGGTCGAAACAGCCACCGGTCTCTTTGATCGCGCGGGGCACGCGTTGCCGTCTATTAGAGATTTCCCTGAGTAGTGGTCGGCACAACAAATGGACGCGAGCCGCGGGAGCGTGTTTCTCATGAAGCTTCTGTAAATTGAAGTTGGCGCCATCGAGCGGCCGCGTCAAATCTGACGGTGGCGCGCTTACCTGCTAATTAGCGAGCATTAAACCCCGTGGTTCGATTTTAGCTTTAACGGGTTCTATTGGGAGCTGGCAGCGCCACTAATCTCTTTAGTCTTTGTGATCTCGATTGGATAATTCTCGTCTATGAGTTTGTTGTAGTCGGCCCAAAAACGGAGTCTATATATTTTGGGCGTAAATAAATAGACGTATCTCTGATCGCCAGAACGCCTCTCTTCAACGCTCCTTTTCAGGAACTCATAAGCGTAAAGTTCCCGCGTTAAATCCGGAGTATTGAACGAAAAGTTCTGCAGGTCATTTGCTGGTAATACCGCAACGTGTCGTCCTATGTTCTTGTTTTGATACAAGAATCTATCCAAGATCCAACGATCATATCGGTCGTACACTTCAATAACTGTCGCAAGCAGCGGTACTAACGGTATCGAGATTGAATACTTTGCGACTATCCTGCCAGGAATATTCTTAACCCGTTTTCCTTCCTTTTCAGTAAAAGTGGCTTCATACATGGTCCCTTCAAATTCCAAATTTCTATTTAACTTTTCATAGATGTATCGAAATTCGCTGTTCTCTTGATTACTAAAGACGCTAGAAGTTTCTTGTTCTATTCGAGCTCTTTCCGTTGCAATCTCTTTCCGACGTATCTCGTCCAATAGCCACGGTGTTCTCACGACATGAAAAACCAGCGCTCCAGCGACGATCGCAAGGTACGGGTAAACTATTGCTAGGACCGACGAAAGCTTGAGTTCTTTAGGTATCATTCCGTAGTTGATCTGTAATGCCACAATCAAAATCGCCGCTAATCCTCCGATAATTAATTGCTGCTTTCCGAACCCCCAAATGTCCCCAACAATTTGTTTTAGAACGCGGCCATAGTAGCTTACGAAGCTCCCCAAGTGTTTCTTTTCCGACATGACTTAATTATCTGGCGATTCGTTTTCTTTTCAAGTAATGTTGGCCAAACCGCGCGCCATCAAAACGTCGGACGCGAGCCGCGATAGCGTGTTTTCTCATGAAGAGGCTACGAATCGAGATCGACGCTATCGCGCGGCAACTATAGACATCCCGCGCCTACAGTGATCAATCGACCGACCCGGCGAAAGCCAAAGAGGCAGAGTCGGCGAAAGGTTCTCATGAACATCTGATTTCTGTTTGTTAGATCACTGCGGCTCTTTCAAGACACAACGCACAGTGTCACGGGCGATTAGTAGTTCCTCGTCCGTCGGAATGACATAAATCGCCGGGCGCGATCCTTCCTTACTGATCAAGCCTTCGCGACCGCCGCTGTGCTGTCGATTCAGTTCTTCATCAAGCTCAATCCCAATCCATTGCAGGCCATCACAGATGCGCGCCCTTACCTCCCATGAGTTCTCGCCGATTCCACCTGTGAAGACCACTGCGTCCGCGCCGTTCATTGCCGCCAGATATGCACCGATGTATTTCCGCGCGCGATAACAGAAGATCTCGATCGCCAGCATCGCTCTGCGGTCATTCTCTTCGTGCGCTTCGGCGAGTAGCTCGCGCATATCGCTGGTTAGACCTGAGATTCCCAACAAGCCCGACTGCTTGTTCATCAAGGTTTCGATTTCTCGGGTTGATAACCCTTCTTTCGCCGCTACAAATTCGACGATAGCCGGATCCAGATCGCCTGAGCGCGTGCCCATTACTAATCCTTCGAGCGGGGTTAGCCCCATAGAAGTGTCAATGGAGTTGCCGGCACTGATCGCCGTTGCGGAACAGCCATTGCCCAAGTGGAGCGTGATTATGTTCGTTGCCTCGCGCGCGATGTTGCGCATGACTCGATAACGGTAAGCGACATAACGATGAGAGACGCCGTGAAAGCCATAGCGACGCAGTCGATAACGCCGGTAGAGCTGATACGGCAAAGCGTAGAGGAACGCATGATCCGGCAACGTCTGATGAAATGCTGTATCAAAGACAGCAACCTGAGGCAGTCCCTCGCCAAATAACTTTCGCGTCGCGGAGATACCCGTCAGGTTTGCCGGATTGTGCAACGGCGCCAGGTCTATGCAGTCTTCGACTGCCCGGATGACTTCATCCGTAATCAATACAGATTGCTTGAAGCGCTCGCCGCCATGAACAACGCGATGACCAACCGCCTGAATATCGGCGATGCTTTTGATCTCTTCAATGCCCGATTCTGGCGACGCAGCCCAGCGCGCGATGAAGTCAACTGCGGCGTTAATGTCCCGCAGAGATGAAGCTGATCGCAGAGGCTCACGACCTGCGACCTGGAGGCAAATAATCGCCTCTCCTCCGATGCGTTCGATTGTCCCTTTCGCCAGCCGCTGATCAGCATCCCGCGCAATCAGATCGAGGTCAGTCGCGATCAGTTGAAACTTGACGCTTGAACTACCGCAGTTAAGTACCAGAACGTTCATTGAGTTTGTCCATCAAGATTACGAGGCACCATCGGCTCCAAAAACTTCAGATAGGCGTCGTAACGCTACACGTTAACGGTCCTCTAGCAGGCTGCTGAAAAAGGCTTCGAAGGGCGTTTGCAAATCCTCTCTGTGGTTCTCTGTGCGATCTCTGTGACTCTGTGGTGAGTGTTTTTCGGCGCAATTTCACCACAGAGACACAGAGGACCACAGAGATTGCACAGAGAAAACATTGATCCAAGTTTCACGACGACTTTTTTCAGCAGCCTGTTAGAGTGTTTTGTACGATTTGTTGAGCCTCGCTCACGATTTCCTTCTCGTTAGAACGGCCACCGCCACTCGACCACGTCAGGTCTGTCTATGCCAAACTCGTGAGCGTACCGGCGACACGCGATCTGCTCATTCTTGAATTTCTCCTTCGCGTGTGCACCCGTTGCCTTTAGCCTGGGCACCCGGTCGATCACATCAATTGCGAGTGTGAAGCGGTCTATCTCGTTATTGATCGCCAACTCCATCGGCGTGTTGATGTTGCCCCGTTCTTTGTAGCCCCGCACGTGCAGGTTGCGATGATTGGTCCTGGTGTAGGCTAGCCGGTGTATCAACCATGGATAGCCATGGAAATTAAAGACGATCGGCTTGTCGACAGTAAACAAGCTATCAAAATCCCGGTCGCTCAGGCCGTGCGGATGCTCTCTATCCGATTGCAGCTTGAATAGGTCAACTACATTGACGAAGCGGATTTTCAAATCCGGGAATTCATTTCGCAGCAAAGCCGTAGCAGCGAGTGCTTCCTGCGTCGGGGTATCGCCTGCGCAAGCCATCACTACATCTGGTTCCTGACCCTGATCGTTGCTCGCCGGGCCCCAGATACTGATGCCCCTGGTGCAATGCGTGATGGCTTCATCCATAGTTAGATACTGAAGGTGAGACTGCTTATCGCTGACGATTACGTTGATGTAGTTCTCGCTGCGGAGACAATGGTCGGCGACGGACAATAGAGAATTGACGTCTGGCGGCAAATATATCCGCGTCACCTCAGCTCGTTTGTTTACCACGACGTCAAGAAACCCGGGGTCCTGATGTGTGAAGCCATTGTGATCCTGCCGCCAGACAGTGGATGTAATCAGCAGGTTGAGTGAGGCTACGTTCTGACGCCAGGGAAGTTGATTACAAATCGTCAACCACTTCGCGTGTTGATTGAACATTGAGTCGATGACATGAGCAAATGCTTCGTAGGTCGAGAGGAACCCGTGCCGGCCGGTAAGCAGGTATCCCTCCAGCATGCCTTCCATTGTATGCTCACTCAACATTTCAATGACTCTGCCATCGCTCGCCAGCTCACCACCATCACTGTCCTCTGGAAAGTATTCGGCGATCCAAAACTTCTTGGTGACCTCGTATAAGCGCGTCGAGCCGGTTGGAAGTCGTTTCGTCTGGACCAAAAACGCGAAATGAGTTCATGTTCGACTTCATCACATCGCGCAGAAAGACGCCCAGAGGCCGCGTGTTGTCGGCTTCAGTCTGGCCGGGCTTGTCGAACTTGACACCGTATTTTCTGAAATCAGGCAGCCGCAGGCTTTTCTTCAGCAGCCCGCCATTGGCGTGCAGATTTGCGCCCATGCGGCGAGTGCCCGTCGGCGCCAGCTCACGGAGTTCAGGAATCAGAGTCCCGTTCGCGTCGAACAACTCTTCGGGTTTGTAGCTGCGCAGCCAGTCTTCAAGCAGGTTCAGATGCGCCGGGTTTTTCCTCACACCCGCGAGCGGCACTTGATGTGCGCGCCAAAAGCCTTCGAGTTTGTGCCCATCGACTTCGGCCGGCGCGGTCCAACCTTTCGGCGCGCGCAGTACAATCATGGGCCACCGGGGCCGAGTGGCGATGCCAGTGTCGCGAGCTTCACGTTGAAGCGATCTAATGCTGCTGCACACAATGGTCTAAGGTTGCTGCCATTGCCTGGTGCATCGATTCAGGATCAGAGCCTTCAACAAAGTAGGGTGTGTAACCATATCCTTTGAATAGATTCTCGAGTTCTTCATGCGGTATCCGCGCCAGCAGGGTGGGATTGTTAATCTTGTAGCCGTTGAGATTCAGGATAGGCAGTACCGCGCCGTCGCGAATAGGATTGAGAAACTTGTTGATGTGCCACGAGGTAGCCAGCGGACCAGTCTCGGCTTCGCCATCACCCACAACTGCCGCGACAATCAGGTCCGGATTGTCGAAGGCAGCACCGCACGCGTGCGACAGCACGTATCCCAGTTCGCCGCCTTCGTGAATCGAACCCGGCGTTTCGGGAGTGCAGTGGCTGCCAATACCACCGGGAAACGAAAACTCTTTGAAGAAACGCGTCAGGCCTTCAACGTCCTGGCTCTTCTCAGGGTAGATTTCCGAATACGCTCCTTCCATGTAAACCGGCCCAAGCACGCCAGGCGCGCCGTGACCCGGCCCCGCCATGAAAATCATGTCAAGATCGTATGCCCTGATGACGCGATTCAAATGTGTATATATAAAGGAGAGCGCGGGACTCGTGCCCCAGTGTCCCAAGCATGCGCGGTTTGATATGTTCAGGCTTAAGTTCTTCTCGTAACAGCGGATTATCTTGAAGATAGATCATGCCCAACGCGAGATAATTTGTGGCCCGCCAAAACGCGTGCAGCTTTTTTAATTCCTCATCGTTCAACGGCGCGCCTTTTACTGTCGAACGCGCGACTCCGTAACTGCTCAACTCGCCCAACGAAGCTTTCGTCGCAACCATCACTCCTCCTAATGCCTTAACTGTTTGTCTCTGCTACGCTGCCTTAGCGTCCGGTTCGCGCTTCGCAGCAATCACCGCCATCAAACTGTCCCATGACCTAGCGAACGACTTTGTTCCTTCGTCTTGTAACCGATCGGCCAAAGCGTCGATGTCAATTCCAATATCGGTTAACTCGGCTAACACCTCTTCGCAACTAACACCGTCCCCGGTCATTGTTAAGCCCAGCTCGGTTTGTTCTGCCAGCGCCTTTAACGTACCTTCCGGCATGGTGTTGATGGTGAAAGGCGATGCCAGGGCCTTGACATAGAGAACCGGTGAAGCCGAGAGGTCTTTGACTCCGGTGCTGGCCCAAAGCAGACGCTGCGGCCATGCACCCGCGTTGTAGATGTGCTCCCACCGCGGGGAACTTAATAATGCGCGCGATGCATCATACGTGCGTGAAGCTATGGCGATGCCGAGACGGTTTCGTAGTTCGGCAGGCACTTTGTCTTTGATCGCGGCATCCCATCGACTAATAAATACTGACGCCACTGATCCCACATTAGCCTTGAGACCGGCGTCGATGCGTCTTTCAATTCCGCGCAGGAACGCTTCAGCAGCCGCCACGTACTGCTCGCGAGAAAACAAAAGCGTCACGTTAACGGGCACACCGGCAAAGATCACCTCTTCGATCGCCGGCAGTCCTTCCTTCGTCCCGGGGATCTTAATGAACAAATTCGGACGGTTTGCGCGGGCAAATAAATCTTTCGCCGCAGCAACCGTGGCGTCTGTGTCGTGCGCGAGCAACGGCGACACTTCGAGTGATACCCAACCATCCACGCCGTTCGTCCGGTCGTAGATCGGTCGAAAAAGATCGGCGGCACGAGTAAGATCTGCCAACGCGAGTTCAAAGAAAATCTGCTCCTCAGATTTTCCTTGTTTCAGTTTGTCGCGGATGTCTGCATCGTATGCCGTGCTGTTCTTGATCGCCTGTTCGAAAATTGTTGGATTGGAAGTAAGTCCTGTAACCGATAACTCGTCAATGTATCGTGCGAGTGTCCCGCGGTTGAGCAGGTCACGCGTAATGTTGTCAAGCCAAAGGCTTTGGCCCAGGTCATGTAATAGTGTAGTTGCTTTCATCTCGTTCGAGGGTTGAGCGGAGTATGCTTTAGTCTTACTCATCGCGGCTCCTTTGAGCTAGAGTCGCGCTCACCGATGCTGCGGGCCGTGCTAATGGAAGGCTTTGGCCGATTGCGCGAATCACCGCAATCGGCACTTCCGTGATCGGCACTGGGGTTTCGGGTGTGTTGCCAGACTGGTCCGCTAATCGCGGGCTGAACGGATAGATGACAGTTGAGTAGAAGATCAAATGGAGTACGCAGCCACAGCCTCCCTCACCTTGTTGGAGCAATTCCTTGTCAGACCCGCAGGCGAATTCGTCGTTGATGATGCAAACGTCGTAACTTGAGCCATGAATCAATTCAAGTGCATCACAAAGGAAGCTCGCGGAATTCACCTTGTACCCACTGCGGGCGAGAAGAAAGCAAGCGTAGTTCGATGAGGCATGGTTATCAATGCACAGCACGTTAACCTGCCTCTGCTGACCGACCGCACGGCCTTCACCTTTGAGTTGCATCGCCACCTCCTATCGGTGGTTTTTTGTGAGCGGACCTCTGTGCCCTCCACAGAGAGTCCGCCCACTTCGAGCACAAGGGTTCCCCAGCCCGTGCTCACTAAACATGAAAACATCTGTCAGCCGTTTGGTTCGTCAGAACCGAACCACTGAATTCTCAAACACCTGCGACTGCTCTTTAGCAAGAAGCTTGCCACTCGCAAACGTACGGCCACCACGACGGTGAGTTGTTCAATTTCCAAGTTTTTGCTTAGAGATGCGGATTTGTGCTGCCTTTCACTGATGGTAAAGAGGGCCCGACAGGGAACGATCGCAGTCGTAATTCCACGAAGACTTCGTGAAATCCCGATCGCCCTTTGCTTAGCTTCTCAGTTATATCGAGACCGTGGCGGGAACAGTCGTTGCTTCCTAGAAGAGTGGAGGCGTCGAACTGACACGTAATCATCATGGATCAACTGCGAAGCGTAGAAGTAACAGCCACGAACGGGCGACGAAGTTTTTCTTCGCGCCGGTGAAGCCGCATTAACTTCTGAGGTATTGCGAAACATCGTGCTGCGGCATTGCGTCTGTTACGAGGTGTGGCCTGAGTGGTCGGGGAATGGCCGCCGCGCGACACGCATCGGCTTCGCGATTAGCCTATGCGGCGTTCACGAAAACGGCTCCGCCAAAAATGATGTGCCCGGCTGCCCGCACTGCCGGCGGACATACACAGAGTTACGTGCTGTCGCCGAGTGGATCACGCCAGCACAGGAAAGGGCGTGCCGCTTCGAGATCGCAGCTTTCGATCGCGCGTGGCGTGTCGCTCCGAATACGCGCCACGCGCGAAACGAGACGGTTGTGACAATCCGGATATTTCATCGCCATAACATTGACGCGGCCATTGACGACTGCCAGCAGCAATGTCTTAACGAGATGCGTCAAAAGTTAGCTGATCTTGGCGTTCGCGACAATGTGTGGGTCGGCTGAGTTCCTGGAAAGAATTTCAGTGGCAGAGATCCGTCACCGCACCGCCGTCTCGCCGGTTGTTAACCCCGAAGAGTAATCCACCGTAATTTCACGAAGAGTCCGTGAAAACCCAAACTCCTGCTTCTTTAACTGCCAATTAATTAGTTAGTTTTGTGACGGAACAGCTGTTGCTCTCCAGCCGCCGAGAGAGAAAGCTTCAAAGGAGAGCAAAATGATTTTGAGGATCAATGCATTAGTAATTGCCGTTGCCTTATGTCTTTGTAGCCCGCTCATTCGGATTGGTCATGCCCAACAGGCGCAAATCGAGACGCAGGCTTCGCAAGTCATCGGCCTTGCGGGGTTGAAAGAAAACACTAAGGGGCGGCTGACCGTGGTGAACGGAACTCTGCGGTTTGTGCATGCAAAGGGCACTACCGACGTGGCGGCCGCGTCAATCGAAGATGTTGTCACGGGAAAGGACAGCCAGCGCGTTATCGGGGGCACGTTCGGAACGGTGGCATCACTCGCTGCTCCTTACGGGTCCGGCAGTGCGCTGCCTTTGCTGCGCAAGAAGGTAGACACCCTGACGATTCAATATCGAGACGCGGACGGCGGCCTGCACGGCGCGATCTTTACGATGCCGCGGGGCAAGGCGGAGCCGATCAAGAACGAACTGGTCGCACAAGGAGCGCACACAAGCGTTCCGATTTTGGCGGACTTGATAAAGAGTTCAGCCGATTCGCGGGAGGAGAAAAGATGAGAACCAATTTTAGAAATGCGCTAGCTGTTTTCGTTTTGCTGACGTTGGGTTTTGCCGGACAGTTGCGCGCGGAGGCAAAGCAGCCCGCGAAGATGAAGGCGTCGGCGATCCAGGTCAAGATGATCCCGTCCGACGAATTAACACTACCACCGGAATTCCAGGTCTCACTTTATGAGAACCTGATCGAACAGCTCCGGAAGAGGGCTGTGTTCCCACGTGTCTATCGTGACGGAGATCGAAATTCCAGCAATGCCGCCGACCTAATCACACTTGAATGCACCGTCGTCAAGTTTAAGAAGGGCAACGAAACGCTGCGTGAGGTGACAACGATCGCAGGCGCAACTTCAATGACGCTCCGCTGCGAGTTCACGGACAAGGATGGGAACTCACTGCTGGTGCGTGACATCACAGGCAAGGTACGGTTCTTCGGGAGCAGTCTTAAGGCCACTTACGATTTCGCGAAGAAGACGGCCAAAGTCGCGGATGAAAACTTTTCTTCTGGCGCCGGAGGTTCTTAACAAACGCGTTCGTTACGAAAACTGTCTCGGATTTATTCCGAACTTTTTCATCCGAGAAAGCAGTGTTGTGCGGTTGAGCCCAAGACGCGCCGCAGCTCCTTCATCACCACCGACGCGCCCTTTGCATTCGGTAAGCGCGCGCACGATTTCCTCGCGCTGCTTCTCGGCACATTCGTCGAGAAATGGTTTCTTGCTATCGAGCGCATTGATCGTTTCCTTAACAATCCGGGCAATCCGTTCATGGTCTTGCGGCGTGCGCGCGTGCATTGCTTCGTCAGTTTGAACTTTGCGTAATTCGTTCAGCGGCGCCTCTAAAGACGAGCCGCGGGTGAGGATCACCGCACGCTCGATGACATTAGCCAATTCGCGGACGTTGCCGGGCCAGTCCCAATCGATCAGCGCCTTCATGTGGTCCGCCATAATAGTTTCGATTCGCTTCTCCATCTGCTGCGCGAACTTCTGGGCGAAGTAGCGAGCCAGCAGCGGAATATCCTCCCGGCGTTCGCGCAAGGGCGGAATGCGAATCGGAAACACGTTCAAGCGATAGTACAGGTCACTGCGGAATTCACGAGCCGCAATCATGCTATCCAAGTCTCGGTTGGTGGCCGCCACCAGCCGCACGTCCACTCGCTGGGTGCGGGTGCTGCCCAGGCGCTCAAATTCGCGTTCCTGCAAAGCGCGCAGGAGCTTCGGTTGAATTTCCAGCGGAACGTCTCCTACCTCATCGAGAAACAAAGTGCCTTGGTGAGCGAGTTCCAGCCTTCCGATCTTTTGATTGATGGCGCCAGTAAATGCTCCTTTCTCATGTCCGAACAGTTCGCTCTCGAATAGCCCGGTTGGAATCGCCGCACAATTCAGTTTTACGAATGTGCGGTTTTTGCGCCGGCTGTGATCGTGAATGGCGCGCGCGATGAGTTCCTTTCCAGTTCCGGTTTCGCCGAGGAGCAGCACCGTCGAATCGCTCCTAGCCACCGTCTCAACCAGTTCCAGGACGTGTTTGAGCGCTGAGCTATCGCCGACGATCTGATCGAAGTTCATCTCGCTCCGTAGCTCCTGTTCGAGATAAAGCTTCTCTTGGGCGAGCTTGTCTTTCAGTTCGGAAATTTCGCGATATGCGAGGGCGTTTTCTACCGCGATGGCGATTTGATCTGCAATGTGGGTGAGCAGTTCTACGTCGTCTTCGGTAAACGCGCCTTCAGTGCGGCTGGCGATGTCGAGCGTCCCCAGCACGCGGTCATGCGCGACGAGAGGAACAATGCAGCCAGACCTGAGTCCATCATTGTATGCGTGCCTAATCTGTGGCGCGCGAAACTCGTTCAGGTCAAGCTTGGTTATCAGAACCGGTCTGCGAGAAGTAAACGCTACCCCCTGGGGACTGCCTTCTAGCGGAAACAATGCGCCTTCTTCGACGTCGGACGCGTATAGCAGATCAACGCTGTGCAGTCGCAGTTCACCGGTCGCTGTGTCGTGAAGAGTGATAGAAGCGGCATCATGTCGAATGACTTTGCGGAGCGCCTGGCAGGTCGCGTGCAGAACGTTCGCGAGACCCAACTGCGTAACCACGGCATTGTTGATGTCGAGCAGCAGTTGGTAGCGGTCGCGCTCGGCTTCGGCGTTCGCCAGAAGCGTCTCGCGCTGCCGCCCGCCAATCGCGGTCGGGGGCCGTGGGTCGTCGCGCATCGGGGCGAAAGTGTCTCCTTAATCAAACGTTGGCGTGGTGCCGTGATTATATGAACATTTACTGTTAGACGAAAGGTTAATGACTTGGGAGTAGTGGCGTCGTCCGCGTCGAGGCAGGACCACAGTCGTGATGCTTTCGTTCTGGTGGCGGCGCCAACGCTTTGTTACGCCCCGTACAGCGGAAGAATGCCGGGATACTCAGGCGTCACCAGTTCGCGGCTCGTCACAGGCGATGTTAGAGCACCGCGCCGAATAACAGCGTCGGCAAACATTCGTGTTGACTGCTCTGCCAAAATCCGTTCGATCAAATGATACGGACTAGGCGCGTCTTTGCGCCGGAGATTGTAGTGGAGCTTCTCGAGTTCCTCGAATCTTTTGAGCAATGAATCGTATCGCCCACGACTGTCGAGTTCAGGTCGCTCTTCGAACCGTTCGAGTTCGCTGTCTACCTGTCCCATCCGCCGATACGTCATTCTTTGCACGCGTTCTAGTTTTTCCATGTCATTACTCCAATCGAACCTTGCGACCGAACACTTACCAAGTTGCTCCGTCGGTTCACTCTCAGGTGACTGGCGCCGTGCAAGCGGCATTCCACGACCTTGCGACCAATTCATTCACGAATTGAATAGTTGAAGGCGAAGCCTCGGCTTCCGAATCCGGGAGCAACTAACATCCACAAGGACGGTGATTTCGCTATTATCGCGCGCACCGCGAATGGCCGCGATCGAAATCTCAGTGCGCCTTCACCGTTGTGAACGATCCTTCCGCGTGCTGTTGAGAGTGACGACGACACTTTCAACGCTTTCGACAGTTTCGACAGGGACAGTTTTTCTACGCCGCTACAAATATTCAACGAATTCAACCAATCGTGCCTGCGCGTGCATTCGGCACGCCCGTTGCCCATGCAGGTAGCGAAGCGAAGAGGAGAACAATGATGCTCAGAATTACGATCCACGATCGCGCGCCGATGACGAGCTTCGTGCTGGAGGGAAAGCTGATCGGCCCCTGGGTTAAAGAATTGAAGCAGTGCTGGCTAGACGCGATGACTGATGATCCTTCTACTCCGGTGCTGGTCGATTTGGCGGCCGTCACGTTCGTTGATCACGACGGGCGAGCGCTGCTGAAAGAAATGCGACATCAGGGCGTCAGGCTGTCGTCACAAGGAGTCCTTATCGACGCGATAGTCGCCGACATTGAAGCAGAGGAAACCAAGCGAGAAGAGATCGCGTTCGGCTGTTAACGGTGTAAGGAGAGGGAGGCAAAATGAATACACGCTGTCTTAAATTACTGGCAATCATCCTCGTAATGGCAAGCCCATTGATCGTTGCAGCCCAGCAAAGTCCCGCGCTCAGCTTCGGCAGAAATATTGACCCTTGATCAGGCAATCTCGCTAGCGCTGCACGACAACCGCCAGGTCAGGAACGCACAACTGGGAGTTGGCAAAGCCGGGGATGCAGGTGGCAGCGACGCGAACGTTTCGGTTGCCAATTCGAATTGTAACTCGCTCGTGTCACAACAGCTCGTGAAGTCCGGATTTCAGCATTTACCAGAGGTGTCCTGGGCAACGTATTCCGACGTCGGCCCAATCCCCGATCACGATATCAAGATGTCGACGCCGAGCCGGCCGACGGCCATTCTTCTTCGGTCAGGTTATGCAACCGCTTTCGCAGCTGCACCGCATTCGCCTCAACATCAAACAGGCCGCGTTAATGATCGAGGTCGCCCACGAAGAAACTGCGAGGCCAGCAGCAGTCTGTCATCAATCAAGGTCAAGCACACCTATTACGGGATTCTGCAAACGGAGAGCGCCCTCGAAAGCGTTCGTCAGGCGCTCACGTTCTACCGCGAACTGGATCGCGTGACGGGCGACTAACGTAGCCCAGCAGGTCTCGCTCAAAGCGGACAGATCTCGAAGTCAAGACGCGACTGGCAAAGACCGAGTACTGAGGAGCTAACGGCCGAATCAACTGAACACCTTGCAAGAGCAGCTCAACCAATTGATGGGTCGCGACGTGCGCGACCGAGTTCAGGGTCAGCCGCAGTGCCGGAAGCGTCATTGATGGAAACGGACCTTGCGGCAGCGCGCACGCGCGCACTCGAACAGCGGCCCGAAATTACGGGAAGCGCGGTTACAAGTCAAACAGGCGGAAGTTGGATAAACGCGTGAAGAAATCTGAATACATCCCCGACGTCAGTGCGGCCTTCACTTATGCCTCGCCACGCAATTTCGACACGTTCGTTCCCAAGAACTTTGCTGCTGTTGGGGTGTCGGTGAACTGGGAGGTGTTCGACTGGGGGAGAAAGAAACATCAGCTGGCAGAGAAACAGAAGACCATTGAGCAGGCAAACAATAACCTGCGCGACGCGGAAAGCAACGTGATGATCGAGGTCGGCGCCAGAATGCGCGACCTCCAACAAGCAGGGCAGGCGTTACGTCGTCGCAAAACTCAAGCAGGAAACGGCGCGCGAAAACATGCGCGTTTCAACGAACAAATACAAGCTGGAGTCAGCGCTGCTTTCGGACGTGCTGCAAACACAGGCGACGCTGGCGGACGCCGATTATCAATATCAACAAGCGTTGATGGCTTTTTGGACAGCCAGAGCTGAATACGAAAAAGCGATGGGAGCAGACAAATGAAATCGAGAACACTTGCGGCAGTTGCCTTGAATGGAAGCATGGTCCTGATGCCTCTGCTAACGGGTTGCCAATCAAAAAAGGTAGAGAAGTCCGCAGTGCCGGTGAAAGTTGCGGCGGTTGAGATGAACTCTGCCGGCAACGGATCGCGGTATTCGGCCACGATAATCCCACGCACTGAAGTGGAGTTGGCGTTCAAGGTGGGTGGGTATGTTGATGCACTTCAACAGGTCCGTGGCGTTGAAGGCAGAATGCGCGATGTGCAGGAAGGCGACGTCATTTCCGCGGGCGCCGTGCTGGCGCGGGTTCGGCAGAGCGATTACCAAGTCAAAGTTAGCGAAGCAGAATCGCAGGCGAGCGAGGCGAAATCAGGTATCGACGCGAGCAAGGCGCAGTATCAGGAGGCACTCTCCGGGATCGCCTCAAGCAAATCCCAACTTGATGAAGCTGAGGCGGCATATGTGAGAGCGAAATTCGATTACGACCGCGCGCAAAACCTGTTCGCCACGCAAAGCTTGACCAAAGCAAATTACGACGCTGCAAAGGAACAGTTCGAGAAGTCCACTGCTAAGGTCCAGACCGCCCGCTCGCAGATTAGCATGATCGAAGCCAAAGCCGATGCCGCAAAGGCGAATATCGATGTCATTCAGGCCAGGTCGCGCGGTGCGCAGGCCGTGGTGCAGGAGACGAGAATTCCGCTGCAGGACACCGCGCTGAGGTCACCGCTCAATGGCATCGTGCTGCAAAAATCGATCGAGAGAGGGACATTGGTTTCGGCCGGTACCAGAGCATTCACCGTTGCTGACACTTCTTCGGTCAAAGCGGTGTTTGGTGTTGCGGACATCGTCGTGCCGGAAATGAAACTCGGAAGGACTTTAACCATCGAGAGCGAAACGATGCCCGGCAAGGAATTTCGCGGACAGATTACGTCCGTGTTTCCCGCCGCTGATCAAAAGAGCCGGGCCTTCAATGTGGAAGTGACGATCCAGAATCCGGAATTCCTGCTGCGCCCAAACATGATCGTCTCTCTCAGAGTGGAAACAAACCAAACTACATCAGCGCAACTGGTCGTGTCCTTGAATGCGGTGATGAAAGCCAAGAACAACGCAAACGGCTATCAGGTTTTTGTCCTGGAAGAGCAAGGCGAACGACAGATCGCGCGGCTGCGCGACGTAAAGCTGGGCCAGTCTTACGGCAACACTGTGGCTGTGACTGAAGGATTGAAAGAAGGTGAGCGCGTACTCACGACCGGCGTGACGATGGTGAACGATGGCGATCAGGTAAAGGTGATTCCATGAAACGAATTCAAACCCTATTCACGAAAGCGCGCACAGCTTTGCGTAAGTTGCGTCGCAAATCGCCCGGCGAGGCCGTCACACCCGATCACAGAGATGTGGCGCACGCGCAGAGCACTCACACGATCGACCAGAGTAAGCGCAACATCTCGCGCTTCTTTGTGGAGCACCGGCACATTAGCTGGGTCATGCTGATCGCCGTCTGCGTCTGGGGCTTTTACAGCTATCGCAGCATGCCGCAACGCAAAGACCCGGACACGCCGGTCAAGACCGCGGTCGCGATTACCGTCTGGCCGGGAGCGAGCGCAGAGAAGATCGAGCAACTAGTAACCAGGAAGGTCGAAGAGAAGGTCGCGCAGAACTCAAACGTCGACAAGATCAGGTCGATCTCTCGCACGAACGTTTCAATCGTGTATGTAGAATTGGATGAAAACTTTCCCGGCACCCAGACCGGCAAGGAGTTCGATGACATCGCGCTGAAGCTCGGCGCGATCAACGACTTGCCCGAAGGCGCCGGACCCGTGAAGTTCATCAAAGACTTCGGCGATACGTCGGCTCTCATGCTCACCGTCGCCAGTCCGAAGGTCAGTGACGCGGAGATCGATCTACGGGCGAAGGAGATAGCTGAAGCCATCGCGCGTCACCGGGCAGAGTATGCGCAAACCGGAAGTGGCCGGCGCTTCACGGTTGCCGCCGCTCTCGGTCATCCCACAAGCTGCGCGCCTCGTGCAGGACCCGCTCAATCTATTTGTCGAGTACCTCAAAGAGAAGAACGCGGCAACCGATTTACACGTCATCATCGAGCCAGGCTTCGTTGGTGTCGACGGGATATCTGAGCTGGCCGATGAGGCGCTGCTCCGCTATACGCGACAATTTACCAGCGAGCGTTTGCAGGCAGTCGATTTTCATCCTGATAGCTGGCCTCCGGTGGTGATTCGTGATCCTCGAGAAACGCGCGCCAAGCTGGCTTCCGTTGCCGGCGATAAATACAGCTATCGCCAGATGGATGACTTTACCGATCTCATTGAGAAAGCGCTCAAAGCCGTTCCCCAAGCTTCGAAGATATCGCGCGCAGGCGTTCTTCCGGAGAACATCTTTCTCCTTTATTCCCAGGAACGCCTCGCTTCATACGGTCTGAAACCCGCTGACCTTCCGAATGTTCTCGGCGCGCGCAATATCACATCGCAAGGCCCGCAACTGGAAGCAGTGGGAAAGAACTTTTCCATCAATCCTTCGGGCGAGTTCAAGAGTGAAAAGGAAATTGGCGACGTCGCGATCGCTCGCACGGATTTGGGCGCGCCTGTTTACCTGCGCGACATCGTGGACGTTGAGCGAGGTTACGAGAGTCCGCCGCGTTTCATGAACTTCTATGACTGGCGCGACGGAAACGGCAACTGGCAACGCAGCCGCGCGGTCACCATCGCCGTGCAGATGCGTGCCGGCGGATACATCGGCCAATTCGGTCGAGAGCATTGATGAGACGCTGTCTGAAGTGAAGAAACAGTTGCCCGAAGATCTGATCATGGCGCGCACCTCGGATCAGCCGCGCCAGGTAACCGAGAACGTCAGCTTGTTCATGAACAGCCTCTACGAGGCGATCATCCTGGTGGTGATCGTCGCGCTCATCGGCTTTTGGGATTGGCGGTCGGCACTGCTAATGGGATTGGCGATCCCAATCACGCTCTTTATCACGTTCGGGATGTCGCGCCTTCTGAACATTGATCTGCAACAGGTATCCATAGCCACGCTAATCATCGCGCTCGGGTTGCTGGTTGATGTGCCGGTAGTCGCCGGCGATGCGATCAAGAATGCGCTGGGCGCGGGCTTGCCCTCAATCATCGCTTCGTGGGTGGGCCCGACCAGACTTATCAAGGCGATTATCTTCGCCACGATTACCAACATCGTCGCTTATCTGCCGTTCCTGACTCTGCCGGGGGGCACGGGTGAATTTCTTGTACAGCCTGCCGATCGTGCTCACCTGCTCGTTGGTGGCGGCGTTGATCGTGGCGATGATCTTCATTCCGTTCCTCGGCTACTTCTTGATGAAGCCCAAACTGGAACCTCCGATCGAGGAACGTCGCAAGAAAGGCTTCCCGGCCTTTTATTACCGCGTCGGCGAATTGCGCCATCAATAATCGCTGGAAGGTGCTGCTTGGCTCTTTCTTCTACTCGCGATTGGCGGACTGGCTGCCAGCCGCCTCAAGACTGACTTCTTTCCGAAAGACCTTTCTTACCTTTCTTATCTTGACGTGTGGCTGCCGGAAGATACACCGCTTTCGTCCACCAATGAAGCCGCGCGGCGTGCTGAAGAAGTCGTGCGCGAGGTAACGGAAGAATACGGCAAGGAGCATCCTGAAAACGGTAAGCCGAGTGAAGTTCTTAAATCTTTGACCACGTTTGTCGGCGGCGGCGGTCCCCGCTTCTGGTTCTCGGTCTCGCCTGAGTTGCAGCAACTCAACTACGCGCAGGTGATTATCGAGGTCAAAGACAAACATGACACTAATCATCTCGTCGGCCTGATGCAGAGAGCGCTGGACGAGCAGGTTCCGGGCGCGCGCATCGATGTGCGGCAGCTGGATACTGGCAAGCCCATCGCGATGCCCGTCGAGATTCGCATCTCAGGCGGCGACATGGACGCGCTGCGCGCGGAAGCAGAGAAGGTAAAGAAAATTCTACGCGCCACTCCATATGCCCAGCGCGTCCGCGACGACTGGGGTGAAGAGAGCTTTGCCGTCAAGCTGCAAACCGACTCCGATCGCGCGAACGCGGCGGGGATCACCAACCTCGACGTGGCCGCTTCATCGGCGGCTGGAATCAACGGCAGACAGGTGACGGTGCTGCGCGAAGGCGATAAACAGATTCCGATCGTAACGCGACTGCGGATGGAAGAACGCGCGCAACTCGCCGACGTCCAGAACCTCTACGTCTATGCGTCGCAAGGCACGCAGAAAGCGCCACTCAGCCAGGTCTCGTCCGTCAAGTACGGCATGCAGACCGAGAAGATCCGCCGGCGTAATCAATTTCGCACGATCACTGTGTCGTGCATGGCAGAAGCCGGCCACCTGCCCTCTGAGGTCATCGTCGCAGCTCGTTCGCAGTTGACGGCCTTTGCCAATCAGCTCCCGCCCGGCTACCACATGGAGATCGGCGGATCGGAAGAGGAAGCCGGTCAAAGGTTTCAAGAATTTGGTGGTCGTGCTGATGATCTCGGTGGTCGCGATCTTTCTCAGCCTCGTCTATCAATTCAAGAATGCGATCAAGCCCTTCGTAGTTTTCGCGGCAGTGCCTTACGGAGTTGCGGGCGGACTCGTGGCGCTCTGGATTATGGGTACGCCGTTCGGCTTTATGTCATTCCTGGGAATCATCAGTCTGATCGGATTGATCGTCAGTCACATCATCGTCCTCTTCGACTTTATTGAAGAGAAGCACGCGGAAGGCGAGCCGCTGAAGGAGGCGGTGCTCGATGCCGGCATCATGCGACTGCGGCCCGTGATGATCACGGTACTTGCCCTGGTGATTGCGCTCGTCCCGCTGGCGATGCACGGCGGGCCGCTGTGGGAGCCGATGTGTTACGCGCAGATGGGCGGGATGATGGTCGCGACCTTCATCACCTTGCTGCTGGTGCCGGTGATCTATTCGATCTTCGTCCTCGATCTCAAATTGATTAAGTGGGAAACGAAAGACGCGGAGAGGGAAATTCAGCCTGAACAAGTTGCGACCGAACCAGTGGCCCCAGCAACAGCAAGCTGATGCCAATAGCAACGACGCTGACGAGTGTGATTAGCAAATGGAAACGACAGCAACACAAACATCGATCACGTTGAGTCGGGCAAAGACTCGAAGTGTGCGACTCACTCTTTCGTTAGCGGTTGCATGGCTCGCGCTTTGTTTGTTCTTAACGGCTACGCCTGCTCGTGGACAGAAGATACAAGGTAGAGACGAAACACCTTCAAAGTCGGAGTCTGAGCCGGCGCGTTTGCGCACGCAACTCGCGGATGCGACCCGTGAGTACAAGGCGAGCCTCGAAAAACTGGTCGCTATTTATGAGGCCGACGCAAAACAGGCCGAAGGGCGTTTACAGAAGATGAAGGAGTTGAGCGCGCAAGGACTGATCACGCGTCGCGAGCTGGAAGCGGCAGAAGACGCTGCGGCCAGTGCGCGGGAAAGGTACGTTGGTGCGCAGGCACAGTCGAAAGGCGCAGATGTGCAACTCGCGGAAGCGCTGATCGAAGTCGAGACCGAAGAGACTGCGCCAAAGCTCAGAGTAAGTCCCGCGCCGCGCGCCGTGGGCGGGCTCGTGCGTACGACCGCGTACATCCGCTACGGCGGCGGGCGCGCGTGGTCGCTCTCCGAGGCAGGTGCCATCAAGCAGTTCTTCATGCAGAGATTTGGGCGCCCGCTGCCTATTCATGTGTTCGGCCAGTCACCGTTGCACGACCGCTGGGGTTATGACCATCGTAATGCGATGGATATTGGTCTTAATCCTGATAGCAGGGAAGGGCAAGCGCTGGTGGAATATTTGCGCGCCAATGGCGTCCCGTTCACGGCTTTCCATTTCGCAATCCCCGGTGTCGCTACTGGGCCGCACATCCACGTGGGGCTTCCGTCGCATAGGATTGCAGCGACCGTGGCCAAGAAGTAGGAGCATTAGGAAGGAGGGTTTATGCCGGGAGAAGTAACCAGCGCTGCAGCGGCCATTATGGGTGCTTTTGTAGGTGGGCTTGCGTCGCTGACGAGTACGTGGCTTGGCGAACGCAGCCGCCATCGACGGGATGTGGTGCAGCGCGAAATCGCCAAACGAGAGACCGGTTATACCGACTTCATAGACCAGGCGTCTAAGCTCTTTGTCGCATCAGCTACGCACAACATCAATGATGACGAAGCTGAGCTTGAAGGAACCGTCTCACTTTACGCCGTCGCCAGCCGCATTCGGCTGTTTGCTTCGGATTCAGTTATGAAAGAAGCAGAACAGGTCCTCGATCTAATAATCACTCAGTATGGAGCCGAGAATCTTTCTGTCGAACAACTTCGAAAGACGGCGATGGAATAAGAAAGATCCTCTGAAGGACTTCAGCGTCATCTGTCGACGCGAACTCAAGGACGTCCAGAGAAGGATGCCATTTCGTTGGTAGTCGCGCACACATGAAATCGGAGGCAATGCATCAACATGCCGGAGAAAAGAGCCAAACTCATTCTTGAAGTGGCCCAGGCGATTGGCACTCAATTGGAAATGTCTGATTTGTTGGCGGCGTTGAATGACACGTTGAAGCCCATAGTGCATTTCGACGCGGTCGCCATCATGATATTGGAAGGCGACGCAATAGGAATTCAGTGGGCACATCTTGAAGGTTTTCCTCGCAACGCCGGTGAGTGTTTTGAGAGCGTCGTTACCCGTTACGCCTCGACCATAAAGGTTGAGCCGCCGCCAATGAGGCTCCCGGTCCAACGCCACCCGATCAGTGAGATCATGATATCCGGCAGGCCGTACCTGGCTCCAGACCTGGAAAGCCACATGGGGTTTGATACCGACCAGCCCTTATTGAATTACGGATTCCGCAGCTACATCGACCTTCCGCTGATCAAGCAGGGCCAATTGATCGGCACCATCAAGTTCTTGTCGAAGGAAAAAGGCAATTACACCGACGAGCAGGTGTGCTTGCTGCATGATATCGCCAATGTCGTGGCCATCGCAGTATCGAACGCATTGGCCTATGAAGAAATTAAGTCTCTCAAAGAGCAACTATTGCTTGAGAACCGCGTGCTTCAGGAAGAGATCGTGGAACGATCAATTTATGAAGAGATTGTTGGTTCATCGGGTTCGCTTCAGAACGTTCTGACCGCAATTGAACAGGTCGCGCCAACCGTTTCGACGGTTCTAATTACCGGCGAGACCGGAACTGGAAAGGAGTTGGTGGCGCGCGCGATTCATCGCCGCTCTCCCCGCGCAGAACGCGCCGTGGTGAAAGTGAATTGCGCTGCTTTGCCGGCGGAATTGATTGCCAGCGAATTGTTCGGTCATGAGAAAGGCGCCTTCACGGGCGCTATGCAACAACGCATTGGGCGATTCGAAGCTGCTAATGGCGGCACGATCTTTCTTGATGAGATCGCGGAACTTAGTCCCGAGATCCAGGTATCGCTGTTGCGCGTGCTGCAAGAAAAAGAGTTCGAGCGCGTGGGCGGCAACCGCACGATTAAGACAGACGTGCGCGTGATCGTGGCCACCAATAAAGATCTAAGACGAGAGGTCAACGAAGGTCGCTTCCGCGCGGACCTCTACTATCGGCTCAACGTTTTTCCAATTCACGTGCCGGCATTACGTGAACGCCTCAATGACATTCCGGTGCTGGTTGATTATTTCGCTGCGCGGCTGGCCGCGCGCACGGGCAAGAAAATAAGACAGATTGAGAAACGTTCGCTGCAGGTAATGAAGCAATACTCATGGCCCGGAAATATCCGCGAGCTACAGAACGTGATCGAACGTTGCGTGATTCTGGCCGCCGGTGAAGTTTTGCGAGTTGACCCCACTATGCTGATGTACGAGCCACCACCGGCCCTCAGTGCCCCTGCTATGGGGGACGGGGGATCGGATCGCAAATCTCAAATCGAAACCGTCCTGCGCGAGACACGAGGCAAGGTTTACGGACCTAACGGGGCTGCGGCTCGCCTTGGTGTTCCCGGAACAACTCTTGAGTCGCAAATTCGCTCGCTCGGGATAAAGAAGTATCTTTTTAAGTAAAAGCGCAAAGGCCGATAACCCCAAGCAAGACCGATGCGTCCGGCGGACCGCGTTCGGCGGCGTGCGTGAAGTTTGAGGATCGACGGTTGGCCATTGCATATAAGCAAACGAAAACGTAGCATCAGCGGCAAACGCGGCTGTTATTTACCGGTATTGATGGAGCACTTCCCCGGATGAGCGCCAATCCCCATGATATTGGTCTGAGTCGCGGTCGCGTCGCCTGCCTCTTATTAGCTGCGGTATTACTCGCGTCTTCTACTTCGCACGGCCAGCAATTAACGCAGTACGCTCACACCGCTTGGAGAGTCCAGGAGGGTGTATTCGACGCCTCACCTGTTTCCATCGCGCAAACGACTGACGGTTTCCTTTGGATAGGCACACTCAATGGGCTGATCCGCTTCGACGGCGTCCACTTCGAATCGTGGAACGATCGGCTTCATGAACTTCACACCTGCTGTGCTGTGTCCCTCCTGGGTTCCAGTGATGGCAGTCTGTGGATAGGAACAAGCGTCGGCCTGGCTAAATTGAACGGCGGTAAGCTTTCCGCGGTGACGAACGGTGATGCTCGCTACAACAGCATGATCGAGGATCGCCAGGGCCGAATCTGGGCCGCGAGGAGCCGCATTCGTGATAACAAGGGCCCGCTCTGCGAGGTTGAAGGCACACAAGTGCAATGTCACGGTGAACATGACGGATTGGGTTGCCAGTTTGGGAACGTCGTGGCCCAGGACAACAGTGGAACGGTTTGGGTTGGAGGGGAAGCAGGAAAGGTCTGCAGTTGGAACAACGGAGCAGCGGCCGTATATTCTCCGCCGGCCGCCGACGCGGCTTGCAAACCCACGATCCAGTCGCTGTTGGCCGACGTCGATCAATCAATGTTGATCGGTTGCGAGGGCGGCCTTCGCCGGCTCGAGCAGGGACGTTTCGTCCCATTCCAGTCGGCTTCGCTCGATGCTGACAGGTTAAGGGGATCGACACCGCTTCACGACCGTGACGGCGGGTTGTGGGTCGGTACCACGAATGACGGGTTGTACCGCGTGGCGAATGGAGTCGCGGACCATTTCGGAGCAGCTGATGGGTTGTCCGACGATAAAGTCTCTGCGTTGTTCGAGGACCGGGAGGGAAACATATGGGTTGCTACGCCCGAGGGCATCGACCGCTTCCATCGAGGCAGCGTGGTTTCGTTTTCCAGCAAGCAGGGGCTCCGCGGGGTTGGCGGGTCAGCAGTGCTCGCGTCACGTGACGGTCATACGATCTGGACCACTGGCCTGCAGGGCCTTGCGGCAATAAGAGACGGCAAGATTACGGTGATCACACGAAAGGAGGGGTTGCCCGGCCAGCAGGTCACCGCTCTGTTTGAAGACGATCGCGGCGTTCTTTGGATGGGCATCGATCAAGATCTCTTTTCATATTGGAATGGCCATTTCAGTAAAAAGGTCCGTAGCGATGGCAAACCAACGGGTATGGTCGTTGCCATGGCCGAGGATGCCAGCCAGTCCATATGGATCGTCACCACCGGCACGGATCGTCTATTGCGCTTGAATCCCAAGGCCACGACCGCTGAGGTAATCGCGAAGTCGCCGGCGCCAAGCAGGATCACCGCCAGTCCGAATGGCCAGATCTATTTACTGGCGTTTCTCTCCGGTCAAATTTCCGTTCTTCGCGATGGCGCAGTATGGGAGGACCTTTCCTTACCGACAGGCCCGAGGACAGGCCCAAGCCTTCTTGCCTACGATGAACACTCCCTGTTCGTGGCCACGGATGCAGGCCTCTACCGCTGGAAAGATCGAAAGTGGTCCGGCCTCACCGCGAAAAACGGCCTGCCGTGCGAAGCCGTGCAGGACGTGGTCAACGACGAGGGTGGTGGTCTTTGGCTTCATCTGGCCTGTGGTTTTGTGCATATCAGCAAGCGCGAGATGGATGCCTGGTCTCGGGACACGAGCATCCGACTCGATCTTAAGCTTTATGACGCGCTCGATGGGGCCCGCGCTGGCCGGGGTACCTTCGAGCCGGCGCATGCCAGAACAGCCAACGGCCAGCTTTGGTTTGCGGTTGATTCAGTACTCCAGATGATCGACCCCCAGAACCTAATTCATAACGAGCTACCGCCCCCAGTGCACATCTTAAGAATGGTCGCTGATCGTAAGACAATCAGCGGGACAGCCAATGTGACACTCCCAGCGTTAACACGCGAATTAGAAATCGACTACGCGGGGCTAAGCCTCGTCTCGCCGGAGAAGGTTCGATTTCGCTACGCGCTTTGGGGTGTTGATAAGGAGTGGCAGGAGGCGGGATCCCGGCGTGAGGCATACTACATGAATCTGCGGCCCGGGCACTATCGGTTTCAAGTGATTGCTTCAAATAACGACGGCGTGTGGAACCAGCAGGGCGCCATACTCGATTTCTCTATCGCCCCGGCGTATTACCAGACGAATTGGTTTCGCGCCCTTTGCGTCGTCGTCTTCCTGGTCTTGCTCTGGGCGGCCTATCAACTCCGGATGCGTCAGCTCGCGCACCAGTTCAATAGGTCCCTGGAGGCGCGCGTGAGTGAGCGCACGCGCATCGCGCGCGAACTACACGATACTTTGCTTCAAAGTTTTCAGGGGCTGCTGCTCAGGTTCCAGTCGGCTTCCAAGCTTCTTCCGGCCCGTCCGGTCGAAGCCAAGCAGAGACTCGATAGCGCAGTCGATCAGGCGGCTGCGGCAATCACGGAAGGCCGTGATGCCGTGCAGGGATTGCGCTCGTCGGCCTTCGAAACCAATGACCTTACCAACGGAATAACTGCTATCGCGGAACAGCTCAAGCGTGACACCTCAGCTGTCGATTCTCCCGCCATCAATGTGGAGGTCGAAGGCGCGCCGCGCAACCTGAATCCGGTCGCGCGCGACGAGGCATACCGCATCGCGGGCGAAGCGTTGCGCAATGCTATTTGGCACGCACAGGCGCGGCGGATTACAGTGGGGCTTCGTTACGACAAGCGGCAATTCCGTTTGCGGGTCCGCGATGACGGAAAGGGCATTGACGAGGAAACCCTTCAGGGGCAACCCACCGGCCACTTCGGTTTGCACGGCATGCGCGAGCGAGCCGAAATCGTGGGCGGGCGGCTGGAAGTCTGGAGCCAGCTCGATTCGGGTACGCAGATCGAGCTGAGTATTCCCGGCGCCATTGCTTATGGGTATGACCGGCGGTCTTGGTGGTCACGATTTTTTTCGGGGAACGGTCGAAATAAACGGAGCAAATAGCCTTCGACGTCGCGGGGCAAACGCGGATGACCAAATGCATACCGATGCGTCCGGTGGGCCGTGTGCCGCGGCGTGCGTGAAGTTCGAGGATCGACGATTGGCTATGATATGTAAGCAAACGAAAACGTAGTATCAGCGATCACTTCAAGCCGCCAGGGACATGATGGCAAAGAACACCAAAATGAAGTTCGACCGCCTTCGAGCTTTCTTTTTCGTCATCCCGGCACTCTTCTTGACATCGCTTCCAGCTATCAAAGCGCAAACTCGGATTGACACGTGGACAACTGACAACGGACTGCCCCAGAACTCTATCACTGGCTTAACGCAAACGCCGGACGGCTACATTTGGTTTACGACCAACGAAGGGCTGGTTCGTTTCGACGGCGTTCGATTCAAAGTCTTTAATAGAAGTAACACGCCGGAAATTAAGAATAATCGCATGTCTGGAGCCTTCGCCGATAAGAGCGGGACCATATGGATGAATACCGAAGAAGGAGAGATTCTTTATTATGAAAAAGGCCTTTTTAAAATAGCAATGAGCCCGGGTGAGATTCCAACCGGCGTGCCTTCGGCTTTTTTTCGCGACCCGTCGGGCCGCGTTATTTTTTACAAGGCTTATAGCGATGGAGAGAGTCTTACTCAGCATTACCGCTACCAGGAAGGAAAATTCGTTCCTTTGGCGATCCAGGAGATTCCGGCAGACAGTTATCTCGTCTCGGGACTAGGTACTTGTTGAAACCTACCATTTCGTGCGGTCCCTGAGGCTAGTTTGCTTGCTTCTGGCAAGTCTTTTACGGCGGAGGTGAATTGAAGCCTAAGGATCGCAAAATATCGTGAGAGTCGTTCAATGAATGTTCGACCAACGACGACAGGCCGGACACCTCGTCATCGTAATCTACTCTATTCCGTCGTACTCTTAATCTGTCGCCCTTAGTCTGGACCGTTGTTAGGATCATGCTGTTCTGGCGATCAAAAGCATCCCATAAATCCTCGTGCAATCCGCGATTCTTGGTTATTTGAATATTATGAGTGTTGCAGTAGGCCAACGCGCAGTTGTAAGCCGCGTAATAAGCTCTGCTAATCGCGGAACGTTTGCAGGATTCCTCTGCTTCCTCAGCAAGAGTCCGAGCAAGAGTTAAATAGGTTATCCAATCAAACGTCGGCATCCACGTAATCCACGTCAATGTTCATGACGCGTCTTACCTCGCGCGCTTGGTGAAGCCACCATTCTTGATCGAAGCGGTCAAGGCGGGTTGACGCGTCCTTCGGCCCTAGCGAAGTTCGAATAAGGGCAAACAATTTAGGTATGCTCTGGATATCTTCAGGATCGGTGAATAATTCCAAGGCGGGAGGCAGGGCAGGGTTGAAGTATTCATCAATCTTGCTTCGGGCCTCAAGAAGAAGGTTTATCAGTGACCGATGCTGGCGCAAAAAATCGCAGACCGGTATGCGCCCTTTCAGGTAGAATCGGTCTGCTACTTGTTGCAATTCATCTTCGCGTAGCTCGCGTCTTTCAGCGCGCCGTTCAATTTCAACGTGCCGATCGTAGTAAAAGCAAATGCTTTGGAACTTCTCCGCCAAAGCGCGGACGACATCTTGCAAAACCGCAACCTCGATCACTTCGTGCGGACCATGCTGCGGCGAGGAAATCCAGTCTGCCGTGCGCCATGCTTTACTGACACGTTGAGCGAGAGTGCTTTCATGCCGGTATCCAACTGACCCGAAGTGCGGATGTGGGACTTTTCGTCTGCGCGCCATTTTAGTTTTCTTTCACGAAGAGCCTTACAGAATCAGTCAGCCTCTTAAGTTCGCCTATAAGATCAAATTCGCGCAGGTTGATTTGTGCGGTCTCGCGTAAGAACAAAAATGTCTGATCTGAAGTGCGCTGAATTATCGCGCCCAGTGTGTCATTCGGAAGTGTTAGTGCCACTCCCGAAACCGTCGCGCCTGCTAAGAGAGGTTCTGACGCCAGTATTGGAAATGGCAATGCGATAATCGGCTTAACTGAATTGTCGAATGTGTAATTGACATGCAGATGCGTTGCAATCGTTTCATGCTCAAAAAACTCTGCTAGCCATTGCGCACACGTCTCGGCATTTAGTGATGATGTTGTCCGATGTCTACTGCCGGGATAGAAAAATAATTCGACGGTTCCCGCCCCTTCTTGTGAGATATCAACGCTGAGGTGTGCATGATAGCTTGCAGCCGAGCCCTCAGAAGCGCCAAGGACAGCAAAAACTTCCGTATCGCCATCCTCATCTGTTTCGGCTACAACTTCGTTTTCAGCAAGCGCGCCCAGAAGTCGATCCGTGTTTAGGCTCTCGCGTACGAAACGTATTCTCATTTCGAATGTATCGCAGCGGAAGTCTTCCATACTAGCCATAGGTGTAAGATTACGGCTGGAGGAATCCAGTTGTTTCCAATTTAGAGGTTGGTCCAGAAGCAATATAAAGACAACCCGCAAACCGACGTTCTTGGGGTTGTCTTTATATGACGTACGCCGGGTTGGCATGTCAAGGGCAGACGGTAGAGATTGTATGCTTTGGCGAACACTTTTGATTATAAGCTAGGCTAATAACTCGCGAATGGTCCCAATGTGATTCGTTATGCAAGTTTACCCAACCAAGTACGGTGGATTATCAACCGACTCCCGATACATAAGCCGCTTACCGTCTGTCGCTTTGATTGCCGCTACTACGCGCTCGCCATCATCTGACTTGCGAGTATTGAAACGGAATTCAAACTCATTCAGATAGTTCGGCAAGTGCTTTTTAGAAACACTGTGAAACGTCCCGTAAACTCCGCGCTTTAGCAAACTGAATACGCCCTCAACTGAATTCGAGTGAATGTCTGTCCCCTTGCGCGCGTACTCGCCAACGGAGTGCTTAACAACATCGTGACCACCGTCGAACGCTTTTCCGATCTTGCGGTACTTCGGAAATTCATCGGTGACGATGCGACATGTTAGGTCTGCATTCTCTACGATCACTTCGCGCAGCCGTTCCGCTGTCAATCGATCCATCATCCGAAACCGAACCTCGCCGCCACGCTGAACCATGCCAAGCACCGCCGCCTTTTCTGTCCCGCGTCCGGTACGCCCTTGCATTTCCTCGCGTCGCCGTCGATAACGTGGCCGACCACCAACATAGGTTTCGTCGATCTCGACCGTGCCTGTAAGTTTCGGCGCAAACTGACTGCCTACACCATGACGGATGCGTCGGAGGACAAACAGCGCCGACTTGTGCGTGACTTCGCATTCACGAGAAAGCTGTAACGCGCTAATGCCTTTCTTGCTACTACATGCTTTCCAGAACGCGACAACCCAAACGCGCAGAGGCAAGCGAGATTCCTCGAACGTCGTACCAGTGCGCACACTAAACATCGACTTGCAACCACGACAGCGCCATCGATAGTCCTTGTTGCGCTCGCCCGTCTTCGCGTCCTTCATCTGATAGACATCAACGTCACCGCATCGCGGGCAAGCTGGCTCACCGCCCCATCGTTGTTGCTCTAAGAATTTCACGGCATCAGCCTCGCTGTTGGCCGCTATCCGCAACGCTTCGAGAATCTCTGATTTCGGGTTCCTTTTCATGTCGTTAAGATAGCACAATTATGATACCTATTGCAAGCCCTATCTTCTCTGAAACCATAGAAAGTTTGGAGGAGTCGGTGGGATTTGAACCCACGCGGAGGCGCACTGGACGCCTCGTCCCCGTGCAAGGGGGCGGCCTTCGGCCAGACTCGACCCACGACTCCTTAAATGGTTTATTGAATTTTGGTGTTGGGTTTTATATACTAGCGGTCGCTTAGAAATACCTCCTTATTCACTGGATAGGGAGCAAGGGCTAGCCGGTGCAACGGCTGGCCCTTTTTGTTTCCCCTATTGGTTATTGTTGCCGTTCGGCTCCGCGACGCCTGGGCCTAACTCTTTAAGGTTACTCGCCGGAAGCTCGTCTGCCGGTATTTGCGTTCCATCAATTCCCGGTCTCACGAAGGTCATTGAAGGAAGAAGCATTTTAGGATACGGCGAGCGCCCAGTGATGGCGGCCACTACTTCTCTCGCCGATGAGTACAGCACCGCTGGTCCGTTAACTCTCGCTAGTCGTTCCGCATGTTCTGCGGGATAGCTCGCCGACACGGTGAAGTAACCCACCACGCTTGTGACGAACTTATACGGGAACTCAGTCTCAAGCGAATCGGGAAGCTCTATGCTGACCTCAAAGCGCCATCGCAAGGGGTCATCCGGATTTTGCTCTGCTGAGACCACACCGATTTCCAACTCAGGTGGCCTCAACTCGGTGAGCGGTACAGGGCTTCGCTCTTGGTCGTACCCTGATCGTAATTCAAAATGCAGCCCTTTCAGAAAATATCGATCAAGCTGCAAGGGAGAGCGTATTGGAGTTTGCAACGCTTTCATAGTTCATTCCTTTATCGTCATCTGGAACAGGTTGGAATTGTTCCGGTTCTTCTTCGGTGTCAACTAAAGTTGGCGACACTGTAGCGACAGCTACCCGATCCTCTTTAACAGGCTCAACTCGCAGCTCTAGTCCTAAGACAAACAAGACCGAAAGCAAGCTGTCGAGTGTTGGATTACCCTTAGCCGATAGCATTTTATAAGCATTCTGACGGTTTAGCTCCGCCCGCTCTGCTACCTTGCCGAGTCCCTGTGCATCTGCGGCATCGCGAAGCGCCAGTAAGAGGGTTGGCATATCCCTTTCTTCCATAGCCGCATTGACGTACCCGGCAACGTCTTCCGGCGTTTGGAGTCGTTCTAGTAGGTGCTGCTTGTAGCTTTTAGTTCTGCGCATTTGGGTTCTTCCTTTCTTGAGCTGGACTTAAACTCAGCCCAGTATCTTTTGGCGGTGGCAATGTCTTTCACTTGGGTGGCCTTATCTCCGGCGCACAGAAGTAGAATAGTTTCCGAGTCCGCCTGTCCAACGTAGAAGCGATAGCCGGGACCAAAATCCATCGCGATCTCTAGAACCCCATCCCCAACATTCTTCCAACGGCCTTTGTTACCCGTCCGCAAACGAGCAAAGCGCCCCTGAATCTGGCTTTTGGTTCGCTTGTCTTTGAGCCTGTCGAACCAACGTTCGTAAGGAAACTCGCCATCTGGGGTTTGATAGAGTTCTACTTCCACGTAACAAGACTGTAGCTTATAAGCGACAAGAGCGCAAGTTGTCAAGAGGGGTTATGTTGGGGCGTCTGCCGTGCGTTTGCCCCATCAGGCGTGGCGAATTTTCACCGGGGTGAGGGGCGTTTGGTTTATGATGACTCTCCGATGACGAAACCCAAAAAGAAGGCACAGGCGAAGCGCGGGCCAAAAGAGGAGATTTTGATTATCACAGGCGATCCTCAGAAGGCACTCCGCGAGCTTCTCAAGCCGAAGCCCAAGAGGAAAGCCAAGCGTTAAAAATTGTCGGATTTTGGCGTTACGCCACACAACAACCTCGGCCTTGCAACAAGTACCTAGTCCCGTCTCGTCTTAACAGACCGTGAGGACGGATTGTGGTTTGGAGGCGAAAGAACTCTTCGGCGCTATAAAGACGGCGAGACAAAAAGTTTCGAGCTGGGATTCAGCGCCGGCTTCACTAACAGGAGAGCGTATGAAGATCGTCAGGGAAGCATCTGGATAGGCTATACGGAGGGCCAAAAACAATTTCTGCTTAGGATTACGAATGGCAGGGTCAACCGGGTTAGCTTACCATTTGCGCCCGTCACTGACTTTTCTGAAGGTGCCCAAGGTGACCTTTGGGTTTCACTATTCAATAACGGCATTTATCGAATAGATAAAAAGTCGGTGATCGCGGATGCGCTCGCCGACAACCTGCTTGAGCCTGTCCTGCTCAGCGACAAAGTTCCTAAAATCAGTATTGGTTACCTCTGTCCTGACCAGCAAGGGGGAATGTGGGTCGGGACAAACCAGGGTTTGCTTCGACTCGCGCCGCGGACCATTCGCGTTTTCTCAAAAGCAGAAGGTTTGCCCGAAGAGAATGTTTACCCGGTCTATGAAGACCGTTCCGGTCGCATATGGGCCGGGATCTGGGAAAACAGTCTGGTCAAATTCGAAGACGGGAGTTTCAAAACTTTCCTAAGAACACCAGACACTTTTTATCCCACTTCCTTGTTTGAGGATCGGAATGGTCGCTTCTGGATCGGCACGATTTCAGAACTGTACTACCTCGACAAAAGTAGACTTGTAAAACTCACCGAAGCAGCAGGCTTCTCACCACAAACCGAATTCTCCGTGATCTCGCAGGATCGAGACAATAACTTATGGTTCGGCACAAGTCGGGGGTTGAGCCGTTATTCGGGAACACAGGCAGAAGTTTTTACAAAAAAGGACGGCTTACCTGATGATTACATCATTGCCCTCTTGCAAACTGCTGACAGCAGAATCTGGGTGGGCACGCGGGGCGGACTCGCTCTGATTGAGAATGGGAAGATTAGCGCCTATACGACCCCTGATGGACTCGCCAGCAATTACATCCGCAGTCTCTATGAAGATTCTGATCATGTGCTCTGGATAGGAAGTTATGACGGTGGGTTGACCAGGTTGAAAGACGGAAAGTTCACCCGCTTTACGATGAATGAGGGGCTTTCCAGTAACGGCGTCTTTTGTATTCTCGAAGACAATAGCGGCTGGTTCTGGATGAACTCAAACCAGGGGATCTTCCGTGTGAAAAGACAGGAACTGAATGACTTTGCGGATGGAAAAATAGGATCTCTGCACTCGATCGCTTACAACAAACAAGATGGAATGCTCAGTATCGAAGGCAACGGCGGCCGACAGCCGGCCGGCATCAAAGCGCGGGACGGAAAACTCTGGTTTCCAACAGCGCAAGGGATCGCGGTTGTGGATCCGGAAGTGGTCATGACGGATCTATTACCTCCACCCGTCTTGATTGAAGAGATGGTTGTGGACAGAAATCCCGTCGCCGACGGAAAGATACAATCGGCCATTCAGAATCAATCTGAAATTGTCCTGGCACCCAATCAGAGAAATCTCGAGATCAATTACACCGGAATCAGCTTCATAAATTCCGGTCAGGTAAAGTTCAAATACAAACTTGAAGGACTTGACCGAGATTGGAATGATGTGGGGACGCGGCGGACAGCCTATTATTCTTACTTGCCGCCGGGCGAATATACATTTCATGTAATCGCCGCCAACCGGGATGGTGTCTGGAACACCGTCGGCATGGCCATTAAAGTCAGAGTCCTTCCGCCGTTTTACAAAACCTACTGGTTCCTCGCCGCGTGCGTAGCTGGGCTTCTGGTGATGATCTGGATGCTGTATCGCCGCCGCGTTCGACAACTCGCGCACGAGTTCAATATGACGTTGGAAGCCCGGGTGAGCGAGCGCACACGCATTGCACGGGAACTGCACGACACTCTGCTACAAAGTTTTCAGGGCCTGCTGCTCAGGTTCCAGTCAGCCTCGAAGCTTCTCCCCAGGCGTGCAGACGAAGCCAAGCAGAGGCTTGACAGCGCCATCGATCAGGCTTTTGAAGCGATCACCCAAGGGCGCGACGCGGTGCAGGGTTTGCGGTCGTCCACTTTCGTGGATAACGATCTCGCCAACGGAATAATGGCTATCGGAAAGGAACTAACGAGCGATACATTAGCCGTCGATGCTCCCACCATTGCGGTGGAGGTAGAAGGTGCCCCGCGCAACCTTAAACCCATGGTGCGCGACGAGACATACCGCATCGCCGGCGAGGCGTTGCGCAACGCCTTCCGGCACGCGCACGCGCAGCGAATCACAGTGGAGATCCGATACGACAAGCGGCGGTTCTGCCTACGGGTTCGGGATGATGGCAAGGGCATTGACGAGGAGATCATTCGGCAGCAGCCCGCCGAGCATTTCGGATTGCCCGGCATGCGCGAGCGGGCCGAAATTGTGGGCGGGCGGCTGGATGTTTGGAGTAAGCTCGATTCTGGCACGCAGGTCGAGCTGATCGTTCCCAGTGCTGCCGCTTACGATGTATCTTCACGATGATAGCTAGCGACACGACAGGAGCAACAAGCCATGAGTGATGATTCCAAACAGATTCGAATTCTGACGGTGGATGATCATCCGATCCTGCGCCAGGGCATCTCCGCCCTCATTGCAGATGAGTCAGACATGGCAGTGGTGGCGGAAGCTGCGAACGGCCTCGAAGCAATTCAGCAGTTCCGCACGCACCGCCCGGACGTGACGCTGATGGACTTGCAGATGCCTGAGATGAACGGTCTGGACGCGATGATTGCTATCCGCGGAGAATTTCCCGACGCGCGAATTATCGTACTCACAACCTACACCGGCGACATGCAAGCCAGGCGCGCTCTCCAAGCGGGCGCCCGCGCTTACCTTTTGAAAAATAGCCTGCACAAGGAGTTGCTGGACACAATCCGGGCGGTACATGCCGGAAGAAAGAACCTTTCGCCGGAGATCTCTTTTCAGCTCGCCGAGCATTCCGCCGAGGAATCGTTATCTGCGGCAGAGGTGCGCGTCCTCCGCCTGATCGCTGAAGGCAACTCGAACAAAGAAATTGCCGCGCGGCTCTCACTCACCGAAGATGCCGTCAAGGGCCAAGTCCGGAACATCCTTTCCAAGTTGGGGGCTAATGATCGCACGCAGGCCGTCACGATGGCGGTTAAACGTGGGATCATTGAACTCTAGCAGTCCGTGGTGTGCGCCCGTGCGTAGCAAGCTTTGAACCTGGCTGCCAGGTGGGCGATTGGTTCTGACCAAACAAGACCACATTTCATGCAGACGAAGTTTGTGCGCTTGTTTTTTTCCCTCCCGAAAGAGCGTCTCTCGCGACTCAAAAGAGATCGCTAACACTGCCAATTTTGTCGATCCGCTCACACTTTCGGCGTTGTCTGTAAACGAAGCCAGGCAGAGAATCTGTCGCGAAGTAAGAGAAACTAACGACGGATGAAACCCTTGGTTTGATTTACAAAAGGAGAGACGTCATGGTTCCCGAAATACGGAGACAACACGCGGTAAACAACTCGTTCTTCCTCGATCCTAAAGTTAAATGTGCGCGGGCTCAGGAATTCGACGAACAGCTTTCGGCGCTCATTATCGGTCAGGAAAACGCGGTTCACGATATGGGCAATCTGTACCAGATGTTCCTGGCGGGAATGAACCCGAGCAACAAACCTCTCGGAACCCTGCTCTTCCTGGGGCCGACTGGTTCCGGCAAAACCCGCGTGTGCGAAGCCGCCGCGGAGATTCTCTTTGGCGACTCTAATGCCGTCATCAAAATCGATTGCGCGGAGTTTCAGCACTCGCACGAGATCGCCAAGTTGGTCGGCTCTCCCCCAGGATATCTGGGCCACCGGGAGACTTCGCCATTTCTCACTCAAGAAAACCTCGATCGCTTCCACACCGAGGACGCTCAACTTTCGCTGGTTCTGTTTGACGAAATCGAGAAGGCGTCGGATGCGTTATGGCAGCTGCTGCTCGGCATCCTTGATAACGCCACCTTGACCCTGGGCGATAACCGGCGCGTCGACTTTTCGCGGTCGTTGATTATTATGACCTCAAATCTCGGCGCCAGGGAGATCTCCGAATTGATGGAGGGCCGGATCGGTTTTGCCGCATCCCAGCAACAGAAGGACCTCAATCAGAGCCACACTGCTATTGACGAGAAGATCCAACGCACGGCCATTCAGGCGGCCTGCCGGAATTTCTCTCCTGAGTTCATGAACCGAATAGACAAAGTAGTCGTCTTCCACTCATTGAACGAACGGCATCTGCGGCAAATTCTCGAGCTTGAACTTCGCGGCCTGCAAGAGCGGATCATGTGCTCGGCTAGAACTAAGTTTTCCTTTGACTGCTCTGATTCAGCGAAGGAACTGTTGTTACGTGAAGGCATGGACAACAGATATGGCGCGCGCCACTTGAAGCGTTCGATTGAACGGCTGCTGGTGATGCCCATGTCGAATTTAGTGGCGAGTGGTCAGGTGTGTTTTGGTGACTCGATTTATGCTGATTTGGACCGCAATGGTTCCGACATTTCGTTCGCGAGACGTTCGGCGCCAATGATGACTGACGATTCGTTTCTCACCGAACCTTCGATCGAGGAATTTGGGGCGCCGTTCGGTGCTGCGCAACTGAGTCAGCGAACAGTAGCTGCGTACTCCAGGTGAAGTCATGACGGATAAGCAATCAAAGTCGCATGTTGCGCTACTGGCGCTCTTATCAGTCGTAGTGTTGCTGGGTGCGTGCTTGGACGTCGCGGGGCAGACGCCGGCTCAGGCACAGCCACAGCGAAGGTCGGGACTACTCGGCTCCATGCCGCCACCGCCTGTAATGGCAAGTAAACCCTCTTACCGCGGCGAGGTTGTGGGCGAGAACGATGTGGTGCGCGTGGACACGCATCTCATAACTGTGCCCGTCGTCGTGCGCGACCAACAGGGGCGACACGTGACGGGACTGACAGCCTCCGCCTTTCAGCTTTACGAAGACGGTCTGCCGCAGCGCGTCGCGACCTTTGCGACGTCGGATACACCTTTCGAGATCGCTCTCTTCTTAGATACATCCGGTTCGACCAGCGCAGATATCGCGCTCATTCGCGGCGCCGCCAACGCCTTCATCGAATCTTTGCGACCCGGCGACCGCGTCGCTATCCTATCGTTTACTACCGCCGAAGACGGCCGCGAAAAACTCGCGACAGTAGCGGTGCAGAGTTACCTGACTGCTGATCGCCAGGCGTTACGCGAAGCCCTTCAGAATATTCGTTCGAGCAACGGCACTCCTTATTACGAAGCGGTGGAGCGCACGGTAAGAGACATCTTCCGCGCCCCGCCGACGCCGGAGTCGCGGGGCCGACGCGCGCTCGTCGCGCTGACTGACGGCGTGGACTCCTCGAGTCTTACGGATTTTTCGTTGATCCGGAAAAATTTCGTGGAGGCGGGTCTACTCGCCTACTTCATAGAGATCGACACTGAGGACTACGTGGAGGATCGACTGCTCGTTGACTGTAATGACGACCGCACGTTACGCCTCTCGCACGCGCAACTCGAACGCTACCGTCGTATCTTCGATCCGCGCGCTGACGCCGCCGACTACGCCGACTTCTGCCGCCTGGGCTCCTTCGAACGCATGGCGATCAATCGCTCACTCTACAAACTCGCCCGTTGGGAGATGGGACAGCTCGCCAGCGACACTGGCGGCCGGACCTTTCAGGCAACCGGTTTGGACGCCGCGCGCGATGCATTTGCAGAGGTCGCCGCCGAAATCGGCCGACAGTACAGCATCGGCTATTACTCCACGAACCCGGCAACTGACGGCCGTTTCCGTAAGATTAGCGTCGATGTGCGTGGAATCACGGGCGCGCAGGTGAGCGCGCGAGAAGGTTACAAAACAATTCTACGTTAGGTTGCTGAAACCAAGCCTTTGCCGCCCCATTTCCACTGTCGCGCTTAGGCGCGTAATCCACGATCTTTAGCTCACCCAAAATGGCGTAAAAAAGTACCATTTAGAGTTTGCTGCTGGTTTTGGGCGATTGTAACCTATCAGCGATGCAACGTCTGTTTTCCACATTCGCTGATGGATTACCCGACCTTGGCCTTTTGCTACTCCGCGTCGTTGCGGGGACCGCGCTTATTTTGCGGGTTGCGGAACTCCACAACCGCGCCTCGGTGCCGACGACCGCGCCGCACGTGATTGCGGCCGGGATCGGATTGCTTCTTCTCTTGGGATCATGGACGGCCGTCGCCGGAGTGATGTTGGCGATCATCGAAGCGGTAATTGCCTTCTCACACAATGGCGATCCGTGGGTGAGTGTCCTGCTGGCGAGCCTCGGTGTAGCCCTGGCGCTGCTGGGCCCCGGAACTTGGTCGCTCGACGCCAGACGTTTCGGATGGAAGCGGATTGAGATTCGGCGCCCCGACGAGTAATTCAGTCTAATCACCCGCGCCTTATTGCCCAAACATAGATCGAACCTCCAGGATGATGAGAGGACCCAGACCTGCTAGATTCTTCCATTCTCTGTCAGCGAGTTTCCTGTTGACTGTCCCCTTTGGAGTTGCCGAGTCCTAAAGAGCCTCCGCCACCACTCCAAAGAGATCACCAAGCCTACCGTTTTTGTGCAACCAATGACCCTTTCGGCGTTGTCGTTGAACGAACCGTCGCGCACAATCCACCGCACGATCACGAAAGGATAGACACGAAATGAGCACAGCTACGGCCAGCGTTTCCGAGATAAGTGATCTTCAGTCGCGGCAGCGCCAATTTCCAATCCGTCCCAAAGTGGTGTCCATTCGAAACCATCGCGGACAATCTTTGATGGCCGATGAGAGTGAACACGTTGATGCGGAGATGCGCTGCGAAGACAGCGTCTTGGCGTTCCGGGAAATTTCCGAACTGAAAGACAAACTCGCCCAGGAGAAGCTCTATCTCGAACAAGAGTTACGGAGCGAGATGAACTTCGATCAGATCGTTGGCGACAGCGCGGCGCTCAAAAACGTCCTGGAACTGGTTGAGACGGTCGCTCCGAGCGACTCGACGGTGCTGCTCCTCGGCGAAACCGGAACCGGAAAGGAACTCATCGCCCGCGCCATTCATGATCACAGCCGGCGCAAAAACCGCACGTTCGTAAAACTGAATTGTGCGGCGATTCCAACCGGGCTATTCGAGAGTGAATTGTTTGGCCATGAAAAAGGTGCGTTCACGGGCGCCATCAGTCAGAAGATGGGACGGTTGGAACTCGCCGACCAGGGCACCCTATTTCTCGACGAGGTAGGAGACGTCCCGCTGGAGATCCAGCCGAAGCTCTTGCGAGCTTTGCAGGAGCGGGAATTCGAGCGCCTGGGCAGCACCCGCACCAGGAAAGTAAATGTGCGGATGGTGGCGGCCACAAATCGCGATTTAGAAAGTATGATTTCAGCCCGTGAATTTCGCAGCGACCTCTACTATCGGTTGAATGTCTTTCCGATTCGCATTCCGCCATTGCACGAACGCCAGGAAGACATCCCGCTGCTGGTTCGCTACTTTGCCCAGAAATTCGCCCGGCAAATGGAAAAGCGCATCGAAACCATTCCGACAGCCACGATGCATGCACTAATTAAATGTGATTGGCCGGGTAACGTGCGCGAGCTGGCAAACTTCATCGAGCGCGCCGTGATCCTCACGCGTGGAACATCTTTAGACGTTCCGCTTTCGGAGCTTCACAGAGTTTGCTCAGATGAATCTACGCAGCACGCGGGTCCGCAACGCTGGCAAGAGATTACCCAAATCGTGAAAGAGACGATGAACACTCTAAAGGCGAGGCACAGTGCCGTTGACGAGCATGCCGAGAGGCAGCGCAACGCGATCGTCCGCACACTCACCGAAACCAAAGGTCGCGTTGGCGGCGACGATGGAGCTGCGGCACGCCTCGGACTAAATCGGACTACGCTGCTCTCCCGGATGAAAAAGTTCGGCCTCCATCCAAAACAGTTTTGCTGACCTAAAGCATTCGATCGCTCCGCTAACCGGACCTGCCTCGCGCTCACCCTCCTGCCTACTTTCCGTGGCCAGTTAAACCTGATTCATATTGCACTCTTTCGAGTATCCCGAGTTTCCGAACGGGTCTGTGCCACCACTCCGAAGAGATCACCAAGCCTGCCGTTTTGGTCCAAACCGTGACCCTTTAGGAGTGGTTGCCGAGCGCAGTTCGCCGCACAATCTGCGCAAAGAAAAAGGAGTAGAAATGAGCACACAACTCGCTAGCGCAATTGCTTCCCGTGAAGGAAGCCACCAAATTCCGTTCGCTGACAACGTGCTTTCGATACGAACCCGCCGCCGACTTTCGGGGAGTCCGACTGACGCCGCTCACACCTTTACTTTCGAGGAGCTGCCGGCGGATCGAGAGCTCTCGGAAGGCAAAGGCACTGCGGCCCAGCTAAAGGTCAATCAGATTCGCGATGATATGAATTTTGACCAGATCGTTGGTAACAGTCCCGCGCTTACAGACGTGCTGGAATTGGTCAAAAAAGTCGCTTCGTGGGACTCGACCGTCCTGTTGCTTGGCGAGACCGGGACAGGCAAGGAGTTGGTAGCGCAAGCGATTCATCGCCACTCGGATCGTTCCGATCGCGTGTTAGTAAAAGTGAATTGCGCCGCCTTGCCGAGCGAGCTTGTCGCTAGTGAGTTATTTGGCCACGAGAAAGGCGCATTCACTGGCGCGCTGCAACAACGCATTGGCCGCTTCGAAGCTGCCAACGGCGGCACGATCTTTCTCGATGAAATCGCCGAACTGAGTCCCGAGATTCAGGTGGCGCTGTTGCGCGTGCTGCAAGAGAGAGAATTCGAGCGGGTAGGCGGCAATCGCACGATCAAAACAGATGTGCGCGTGATTGCAGCAACTAATAAGGACCTGCATCACGAAGTCAGTTTCGGACGCTTCCGTATGGACCTCTTCTATCGACTGAATGTCTTCCCGATTCGCGTGCCGGCTTTGCGTGAACGACTCGAGGACATTCCGGTGCTGGTTGATTATTTCGCCGGCCGACTGGCGGGGCGCGTGGGAAAAAAGATCACCCAGATCGAGAGGCGGTCGCTCTCTGCCATGCAGCAATACTCATGGCCCGGCAACGTCCGCGAATTACAGAACGTCATCGAACGCTCGGTGATTCTGGCTGACGGCGCAGTCCTGCGCGTTGACCCCGGTACGCTGGTGCACGAACCGCCGCTGTGCATTAGTGCGTCTACCGCCACTGAGAGTGGATCCGGTGCATCAGATCGCAAATCTCAAATCGAAACCGTCCTGCGCGAGACGCGCGGCAAGGTTTACGGACCTAACGGCGCTGCTGCTCGCCTCCACATCGCGGGAACAACCCTTGATTCGCAAATCCTCGCATTGGGCATCAAGAAATATCAATTCAAATAGGACATGCAAATGATTTCCGTAATTCCACGATGTCTCGTGAAATCACGAAGGACGATTTTCAATTTTGCCCAAAGAATTGGCATCTGGCGCTGGAACACCTGTTGCACTTTGGGCGGAGAAGGTGAGGACAAAGCAATGACTCGAAGACAAAATCACAGATTAGTAGCGGCTCTGCTGCCGTTACTTTCGATCGTCATTTTCAGTAGCATTGCCGGCGCGCAACCAGCGCCCGCTGTGTCAGGCGCACTTCACGGCGCGGTTGCGACCGTAGCGCCGGACGGGCAGTCATACAGCGTTCCCGGCGCAAGCCTGAAGCTGAAGGCGCCGATACAGACTTTGGACGCTGTGTCCGATGATGAGGGAAACTATCAATTCACAAATTTGTCTCCTGGCGACTATACGCTCGAAGCAACCGTTCAAGGATTCAAGACGGCGAGCAAAGCCATTACTATTCGCGCCGGCGAGACTTCGGTCGAAAACATCAAACTTGAAGTTGCAGATGTAACCGCAACCGTAACCGTCACCTCCTCGAGTTCCGGACAAGGCGTGCAGACGAGCGAAACTGCGCCCGCCGCTACTATCAAACAGGCCGATCTGCAAACGTTGCCGCTACCAAATGAGCAGTTGCTCGATGCGCTGCCGTTGGTGCCGGGAGTAATTCGTGGGCCGGATGGGCAGATTGCGATGAACGGTGCGCGTCCCAGCCAGAGTGCTATGACCGTCAACAGCGCGAACGTTACCGATCCAGTCACTGGCGCGTTTGCGATCAATCTGCCAATTGAAGCGGTCGAATCGGCCCAGGTGCTGACGAATCCCTACGCCGCTGAGTATGGCAAGTTCACCGGAGGTGTCACGGCCGTCGAAACCCGTTCCGGCACAAACAAGTTCACCTTCGACCTTCAGAGTTTCTTTCCGCGCTTTGCGCGACGCGGCGGCAAGTGGACCGGAGTCGAGGCGTTTACGCCACGGCTCGCATTCGGTGGTCCAATTAAGAAAAACAAATTATGGTTCATGCAATCATTCGAATATCGATTTGTGCGCACGCCGATCGAGAGCCTGCCATCCGACAAGCGCGACACTAAACTTGAAAGTTTCGATTCCGTGTCCCAGCTCGATTGGGACATCAACCCCAGCAACCACCTCACCAGCACCTTTTCGTTATTCCCTGAGAAACTGGGATACGTCGGACTCAACACCTTCAACCCCCAGGAGGTCACGCCGAATTACAAGCAGCGCGGTTTCTTCTGGGCCGTCAACGAGCGGCGCATTATGAGCAGTAAGGCCGTGCTGGAATCGTACTTCAGTCTGAAGAAGTTCGATGCCGACGTGTTTCCGAGTTCCGGCGAGCAGGCGATGAATTTCACTCCGAATGTGAACACGGGCAACTTCTTCAACAGCCAGCACAGGCGCAGCACGCGGGTGGATGTACTCGAAGTCTACAACTTCGAGCCGCCAAAATTCGCAGGCACGCATTTCATAAAAGTCGGCATCGGCCTGACCCATACCTCGTACGATGGACGTAACACGAGCAACACTGTGCGTGTCCTGCGTCGCGACGGCTCGCGCGCCGAGCAGATCGATTTCGCAGGAAAGGGCTTGCTCAGCCGCAACACGACTGAGTTCGGTGCTTTTTTCGAGGACAAGTGGACGCATTAATGATCGACTGACGCTGGAATACGGCGTCCGTCTCGATCGGGACAATATTGCAAGTACCAACAACATTGCGCCACGCTTGTCGTTCGCATTCGCACCGATACGAGACGGCCGCACAGTCATTCGCGGCGGTGTGGGTTTATTCTATGACCAGATCGATCTAAATATCGCGACGTATCCGCAATTGCAGGAACGCCTCATCACGCGGTACGGCGCGGATGGCTTTCAAATCCTCAGCACGCAGCATCAGCGTCTGGTGCTGCAAAACGGAAAGTACCTGACACCGCGTAGCGTGAATTGGAATATTGAATTGGACCGAGAGTGGGTGAAGAACCTCTTTGTCCGCGTTGGTTATCAACAGCGTCAAGGCACGCGCGAGTACGTCCTCGATCCGATAAACTCGTCTACTTCCGGCAGCATTTTGTCGCTGAGCAACGCCGGCAAATCGCGTTATCGAGAATTTCAGGTCACGGCCCGCTACACGTTTCGTCATGACGAATTGAATGCTTCTTATGTGCGTTCGAAAGCCATCGGCGATTTGAACGACTTCAACTCGTACTTCGGCAATTTTCAGAATCCAATAATTCGCCCGAACGAACGTTCGCTTCTGCCGTACGACGCGCCGAACCGGTTCGTGTTTTGGGGCAACTTCAGTGTGAAGTATGGGATTACCGTCACCCCGGTACTCGATCTCCGCAACGGTTTTCCGCTCTCGAACATCGACGAGGATCGAAACTTCGTCGGAGAACGAAATCGCGCAGGCCGATACCCGACATTTGCGTCGCTCGACATGCAGGTCCTGAAGAGCTTGTCAGCGCCCGGACGCTTCAAAGAGAAATATCGCTTTAGAGTTGGAGTGAAGGTCTTCAACGTAACGAATCATTTCAATCCTCGCGATTATCAGGGAAATCTGGCCAGCGACGAATTTGGCGGGTTCTACAACGGCGTCGGTCGCAAATACGGAATGAAATTTCTGATCGAAAAAAAGTAATGAGGTGACGCTGATGAATACCGGACACAGACTGGGACTCGTACTGCTCTATGTCGTGATGGCAGGGAATGCAGTGTTCATGCTTAGCATTTTCGTTCAGATACTTTTTAGAGCGGCAATTGAAAGACATCGGCGACGACAGTTCGCGGAAAGGAATGGTGGAGCGGCCTACACTCTCAGGGGGTTTGATGGAAAACGCGGTTGGGCCAATAGATGGCTGCCGAGAAATCCTGAAATCGTTCAGCCGGCGCAAAACGGCAATTCAGCCGGCAAACTCACTGGCGCTGCACCAATCGTTAAGCAAGCTATCGCGCTGGTTTCAATCGTAATTGCATTCGGCCTGGCCTCAACTGTTGCAGCTCAACCACGCACAGGTCGCGAGGTCACGGCTTCAACTCTCAAACAACAGTTGCTCGACCTCGAATCGAAAGAGACACGGTTACGCATGCGTCTTGAGGAACTCGATGAACAGTTGAAGCCGGAGTCAATTGAGCGCGAGTTGGCTGGAATCGGCTCTACGCGTCCTGAGGAGTTACGCGAGCATCGGCGCAAACTCCTGACGATCGAGCGAAACGGATTACAAACACAATTGGATCTGCTCGAAGAAGACCGCGCGCGAATCGAAGCGGCAATTGCCGTCGCCGGAACCGCAGCAGGTCTGGAATACGCGCCACCTTCACCCAGTCCGCTCGTGGTTACAGCACCTGCGAAGCCGATCACAGAAATGGTCTCGTTAAGAGATTTGAGGATCGCCGAATTGCCGCTGCAAAAACTCTGTGTCGCGGTCGCGATGTTCATTCTGCTTGGCAGCGGATTCATCTTGCTCCTGATCGTTGCCACACAGAAGATCCAGCAGTGGATCGTCTCCACCAAGAATGGAGGCAGCGGTTTCCAAACTCATCTTTATTACTTTTCAGATCCATTGGCGACAACTGAGGCGCCCCCGTTAAGAAGTACTCAAGGTGTGCAGTCATGACGACATCGTTGCTACTAACGCTTGGTTTGATTCCGTCGATGTTTCTTTTGTTCGCTGTGCTTACGATATTCTCAGATTCTACGAGGGCATATGGCGCCATTTCATTGGTCCCGCTCGCGCTTGGCCTGACGGTGTTCGCGCTGCGATCTCTATCAGTTGAGCATTCACCAGATTATTCGTGGCTGGACCTAAACGAAAAGATCTTCTGGGCCAGCGCGATTCAGACCGGTTTGGGAATCGGGCTGATTGTCCGGGCGGTTTATCGACGGCATCCAGTTGTTCTCTTAGTTGTGGCCACTCTCTTAACAGCTTCGCCCGTTTGGCTGCGCGCAACGCGTTGCGTGTAAGACAGGACGAAACGTAAATTTGGAGGGAACTATGAACCGACTCAAACTGCTAATGCGATTGCACAGCACACTACTCTTATTACTGTTCGCACAATACTTTCTTCCCGCATCCGCGCAAGGGCAAAACTTTGATTCGTTGACGGCGGTTGCCAAGGGACACGGTGTGATCGCTAACGCGGTCGAAGAACGAAAGTTTACCAGCGCGCTTGTCGTTCTCCGCCAGGACGGCACCGTGCTTATCACCCTTTATTCAGATCTCCAGCTACAAGCGCAGGGAACGTGGTCGGCGAGTAACTCTTCGCCTGAGGAGATTCTCTTGAAAATCACTGGCGGCGAGGTCAGCGGCAACGCGACGGGAACAGGAAAGCTGTTACTTAGTAATGATAGGAAATTTATCAGAGAGCTAACGATTAAGGGTAAATTGTTTGACGGTCGCGAGATCGTGGTCACATTTATTGCCGACGCTCCAGAAGATCGTCAGAAGGGAATTGAACCAGGCTTCAGCTCTGTCGGATGCATCGCACCGACGCGACCGTGCGCGCAAGGAAGTATGACGACAACCACTTTTTTTAAGGTGAGGTTCTGATGGTGTGACACTTCGATTAATCAAAGATCACGGCACGGCGCCGAAGGCTTTCGACCGCGAGTTCGCGCTCGAAATTCTTAAGAGTGACAAGTTGCGGGTGACCATTTTGATCGGCGTCATCCTCAGCGCGCTCCTGATCGTCCTGATTGTCGCGCTCCTCGGCTTCGAGCAATTTCAGCAATCATTCCACGGCAACTTAAGGGGGTTCATCACCACCTTCATCACGCTTATGGGTGTGACGTTGGTTTGTCTTCTTGTTGAGCGGGTCGTCATTGATCGCCTGAGCCGCAAACAAGCCCATCCCTCTACTCCCATTCAGTACTTGAGCTCGCTTATCGAAACGAGCATACCCACTTTGGTGATGATGATTGGGTCATTGTTTCTTGGGCCAATCTATGCGCTGTTCACGCCGGTAACGTTGCTTTATCCGGTCTTCATTGTGCTGTCGGCGTTGCGTCTAAACGCCCGGTTGTGCGTGTTCACCGGAGCCGTGGCGGCGATCGAGTACTCTGCGCTGGCGTCATATTTCGTCGACAAGGCCTCGAACGCGGCGGTCGAGCCAATCCTTACCAGCATGCCTCATCACATCATTAGGGGTCTCCTGCTGTTGGGCATTGGCGTGGTTACGGGTTTGGTTACAATTCAGATCAAGAAACGCACTTTTAACTCGTTCGCAACGGTTGAAGAACGAAATCGAATCAGGAGAACCTTCGGGGAATATGTTTCTCCAGTGGTCGTGGAGAAATTGCTGACATTGAAGCCGGATCTGGCAAGCGAACATCGCAGCGTTTGCGTGATGTTTCTGGACATCAGGAATTTCTCAGCCTTCGCTGAAAAACGGGCGCCTGAGGCGGTTGTTGCTTATCTCGAATCGCTCTTCGAGTTCATGATCGAAATCGTGAACCGCCATCATGGAATCATCAACAAATTTCTCGGCGACGGATTCATGGCGGTGTTCGGCGCTCCGGTCTCAAACGGAGCAGATTGCTTAAACGGCGTGGAAGCAGCTCGCGAAATCATTTTCCGAGTCGAGAGGGAGGTTGCAGCGGCCAACGTTCTGCCTACCAGGGTGGGCATCGGCTTACATGCCGGCGAAGCAGTGACTGGGAGCATCGGATCCACACTGCGAAAGGAATATGCAGTTATTGGTGACGTGGTAAATGTAGCGTCGCGCATTGAGCAGTTGAATAAGGAATTTGGATCTCAGTTATTGATCTCTGAAACGGTTTGGCAGGCCGTCAGCGACAAATTCGGCGACGCGACCCCTATCGGCGAAGTGCAGGTCAAAGGACGCGAAGCGCCGATCCAACTGTGGCAAGTCGTTTGATATGAGGAACTGAACTACCGCGGTCTTGAAATGGTGCTCCAACAAGGCTGCTCGAGACTAATCACTATCCGAGTAGGTATTTTCTCGGCTAATTGCATCGTCAGAAAGAACCGGCGTATTGGCCCTGTGGCCCGAGGCCCAATCTCGCAGCATGCGGACTCGCTCTTGCGAACTGAGTCTATTGCCTCCTTCGGGCTCAGTTCCTTTTCCGTCAATTAGTTCCCGCAAATACACATCTACCGAAACGCCGCGTTCTCGCGCTCGCGCTTGAATCTTGGAAGCTTCTGGTTCAACTTCAAGCATTGTCGGCACGCTCACAAATATGGCGGGCAGATAACCTAGGAGGCCAATACCTAACGAGAAGCCCGTTCCAACCAAAACAATAAGCGCCATTCTATTTTCGAGGATAATGCCGGGTCTCAAAACTCGCCTCGCTCCTGCTTGGTTTGGGTAACTAAGAGAATTCTTGGTTATCCCTACCTCACCGTTCGCTCACTGACGAAAGAGGCGAAGTATCCACTAGCTCGATACAAGGAAGCCGCGATCTTTAAGTTTTAGTTCGCGAACGAGGTGACGCCCAAGTTCCAACACGTCCTTCCACGGTGAATCCAAAAGAAGGCAAAGCACTGAAGACAGCAAGGCCCTGCTTTGTACAACCAGGCACATGGGCGCTTTGAACGAAAAAAGCGTTTTCAGTATCGTTAGAAACTCGTATGATACATCATGCGGTCGACGCAGTTACCTGCCCAAACCAAGTCCTGGTTGCCTTCCTTTCAATACGAAAGAAGCAGTGGCACTAGGGATTCGCGACTGATAGCCCAAGCTCACTTTCTCAAACGCATTCCAGACCTTGCACCTCACGTCATCGATGATTTATGGCCGACGTTCTGGGAGTTGGTCTTTGTCATCTGCAAAAACTTCCACAAGGAGTTAATCGCTACCTCACGTCAGCGCCCCTCAGGACGCGAAGTATTTCTGCGCGTACTCACCCGGGCCTCTAGGGAGTATCGGCTCTTGATTTGTAATTCGGAGTGGCCCAACTGGCCCTGGCGAGCGCTCTTTGCGACATTCGAGGAGCTACACAAGTTGGATCGCGACAAAATTGAGTCGGTTTTTCGTACCTGGCGCACGCTGCCTAAGGGTCCGGTGAGAACCGGTCTCGAGGAATGGTCAATCAAATGGAATCTCCATGCTGATTGGTGCCGCAATCATGCGTTGAGAGTTTTGGTGCGCTTCTTCTTCAACAAAGGTCTACAGGACTCGTTTCTTCATCCTCATGATCCAACTCTTAATCCATTCTTATGTCCACCCAAGGCACAAACACTTATATGGCAAGAAGGCTCAGACCCGCTTCCGGGGAAACCAAACAACTGGCCTGCGATGATCTGGACTGCGGTCGCGCGCGAAGCGTTACAGCCTGACTGGGATCGTGAGAGTCCATGGGAATCGTGGCAACCGAGTGTTTCGGTTTCTCGCGACACTCTGCGTTGGTTAACCTTTGAGCGTGATGAACCTGAGCGATTCGTTCTTGAAAACCCGAAGTTTAGTGACGACGGCTGGAACTTCCTAGACGAAAGTCTCGCAGAGTTTCAGCGTCGAGTAGAAATCCACTTCGTGGAGTTTTTGGCAACGCTCGAACACGGGCAACTGGAATCATTCAGAAGTGAACTTACGTCGCGTGGAACGAGCATCTCCCACGATGAGCACATAACCGTTTTGAACTGGCGTCCGACTCAAATTCGGAAACTTCGGAAAAAGTTAGTTGAATACACGACTTCGATGAATGAACAGCGAAGCGCGATGATGAAAAAGCGTTATTTAAGTCGGTTTCCGTCGAAGCCCAAGTTCGACCAACACATTCGATTGGCCATCAGCTATCAGATACCAATGGCCTCCCTCCAAAAACAATCGCTCAGCCGCCTGGGCAAGCCTTCGGGCGTATCAAAGTCTGTAGACGAAGTGCTGGCACTCATCGATCTTAAGAGACGGTCTCCGAACCCAACAGGCGGGCGCAAACGTGGTAGCAAGAACAGATTTTCCTTACGGGCGCTCGGACGTTAATTAGCCTTCCACCCAGATCCTCAAGAAATCCTTATCAGGTGAAAGTCTAGATCCCAAGGGCTTGCTGTTAAATGTGCGCCCTATGAGTTCCGTGTCAGCCAGTAACATCAGGAGCGGAAAGCGGGTTGAGAAGATGCCGACCTATCTCACAGTGAAGGAAGTAGCCAATTTGGTGAACGTAAGACCGAGGACCATTTACGAGATGGTTGCGCAAAATCGAATTCCATATTGCAAGCCACCGGGATCGAACATTCTGCGGTTCGATCTCGACGAGATTCTTGTCTGGATGAAGGGCGGAACTAACACATGACTTGTTTGGTCATTGCTGCTACCATGCGCGCGTTCTCTTTGGTGGCTGCAACCTCAAGGAGAAACATGCCAGTCTTCAAGATCAAGAACAAGAAAGGAACGATCAGCTACGGGTACGATTTCAGAGATCGGAGTACCAAGAAGCGGTATCGGAAAATTGTTCCCTTAGCGCGCACGAAGTGGGATGCAGAGCAGGCGGAAATCAAAGCCAAGCAGGAGTTATTAGAGAAGCGACACGGCATCGAAAAAAAGGAACCGGTCTGCTTTCAGAGTTCCTTGATCATGATTACTTGCTGTGGTCGAAGACCAACAAAAAATCTTGGCGAGATGATGCTTACATGATTCCCATGTTGAAACAATACTTCGAGGGGAAGGTCTTGCGTGAGATTTCGGTACAGCTAGTCGAACAGTTCAAGACCGATCGCTTAAACACCCCGACAAAGAAGCAAACAGCACGACGACCAGCCACGGTCAATCGCGAACTGTCGCTGCTGAGTTCGGTGTTCACCTTGGCGGTCAAGTATGACAAAGCTGAATCGAATCCTTGCTCAAAGGTTGATCTTTTCACTCTCGATAACCTCCGCTACCGCTATTTGCAGCAAGAAGAGGAGCCAAGACTTATGGCGCAACTTAGCGGGCCACGTGCTCATCTGAAACTCGCGGTAATTGTGGCGCTCGGCACAGGAATGCGGATGGGTGAACAGTTGCGGATGCAACGACCTCAGGTCGACTTCCTTAGGAACAGCGTGACCGCGCGACAAACGAAAAACGGACGTCCTCGTGATATTCCAATGACTGCCGAGGTAAGAGAAGCTTTCTTCGAGCTTTGTAGCGGTAAGCGGCCAGAGGATTTCCTTTTCCTCAATCCGATGACCGGTACACGTTTGAAGGAGACCAAACGCGGATTTAAGACCGCCTGTCGATTGGCTGGTATCGAAGGCCTAATCTGGAAGGACCTAAGGGCTACGTTTGGAACCAGAATGGCGGCCGAGGGCCAGGATGCCTTTACCATCGCAAACCTATTGGGTCATTCCGATATTCGGATGACAATGCGTTATGTGCGAATGGTAGACGCAGTAAAGCGAGCTGCAGTCGAAGCCGTTAGGCCTGCTTCAGCAAAAGTTGGTCAGATTTTGGCCAGATCACAAAACCAGCCACCGACGGCGGTGGCTGTAAGTGCTTGAAACTAATTGGTGGAGCAGAGGGGGATCGAACCCCTGACCTCCGCATTGCGAACGCGGCGCTCTGCCAAACTGAGCTACTGCCCCACGGAAGACGAAAATCAATCCACAGATTACACAGATTACGCAGATTTCACAAAAGCAGCGAGGGAGTTTAGTGAGGACCGCCGGAGTATCGCGGATAGCAGTGGGGAGACCGGGTAACGTCACTCGTCTCCCGCCTTATCCGCTCTGTGTAATCTGTGTAATCTGTGGATGAAGTGCGCGAGAAATCTCTGCTGCGACGCGCGCGTTGTTTTCGAGCAGCGCGATGTTCGCGTGCAATGTCGCGCCGCGGCTTTCGGTCGCCATTCGCGTCAACAAGAACGGCGTGATCTCGCGGCCGGCGATCCGCTGCCGCTCAGCTTCCGCCAGCGAATTATCCAACAGAGATTGCAAAAACGAGCTTTCGACTTCAGCTTCAGCCGGAACCGGAACAGTCACCAGCAGCGCAGATTCAATCTCGAGTCTTCGTTGCGTCTTGAATAGATCAATCACGTCCGCCGGCGAATCACAGCGCACATCGACGGGAAGTCCGCTGGTTCGGGAATAGAATGCCGGCACTTCATCGCAGCCGTAACCCACGACAGTCACGCTGTGCGTCTCAAGCCATTCGCGCGTGGCCGGCAAATCCAGAACGCTCTTTGCGCCGGAGCAGACCACGATCATCGGTGTGCGCGCGAGTTCGGGTAAGTCAGCCGAGACATCCGGCAGCGACCCGCGATGCACGCCGCCGATGCCGCCGGTCGCGAAGACCCGAATCCCCGCCCGGTGAGCGATCCACATGGTCGAGGCGACTGTGGTTGCGCCATTCCAGCTTTGCACGACGGCTATTGGCAAATCCCGCGTGCTTAACTTCTTAACATCGTCGTGGTTTGCCATCAGTTCAATTTGATCGCCGCTCAAGCCGACAGACAGTCTTCCACTAATGACGCCCACCGTTGCCGGAATCGAACCTTCGTCCCGAACGACTTGCTCAAGGCGCCTGGCCGTCTCGACATTTTGTGGCCGAGGCAATCCATGTGCGATGACTGTCGATTCAAGTGCGACAATCGGCTTGGCTGCAGCCAGAGCCGATTCAATTTCCGGGTGAATGTGCAGATATTTTTCCGTCACGATTTCTTTAGAGTGAAGGCTGTGCCGCCGACGTTTCGCCTGGCCCAGGTAACTTCAGCGTCAATCATGCTGGCGCGCGCGCGAATGTTCGCGACTCCTCGACCGGGCTTTCTTTTCGCGTCGCCTTCGTCAAATCCTCGGCCATCGTCTTCAATCACTAGTTCAAAGTCGGTCCCACCTTCAACCCGGTCGCTACCCCGACTCGTCGGGGTACTGACTCCATCAACGACGCCGGTACTGACTCCCTCGTTGGCCGAAACTGAGGCGCTCATCTTTACATGCTTCGCCCCCGAATGGCGGCAGATATTGCTCAAAGCTTCCTGCGCGATCCGATAAATCTGAATTTGCGTGCTCGACGGCAGGTTAAGTTTTTCATCGAGTGCATCATCACAGGCGAATTCATAATCGAAGCGGCAATCGGGAGCAGCATGTTCGACGGCATGAGACAAAGCGAATTGCAGTGCCGCTGACAAACCGACATTTTCCAGAGCTGAGGGACTCAGGTCTTCACAGATGCGCCGCACTTCCTGCGAAATCGATTCGATCTCCTGCCGCAACGTGCTCGGCGCTGAAGGAGCGCGATTCGGACGAAGCTCATCCGCAGGGCGCGCCGGCAGCCGATCTACCAGCAGTGCGAGATTGCGCAGGTCAGCCAAAGTCTGATCGTGTAAGTCACGAGCAATACGACGGCGCTCAGTTTCAGTCTCGTTGGCGAGTTGCAACCGAGCGTTCGCCAACTCGCGGTTGGCGGCTGCGAGTTCGGCGCTGGTGCGGTGGATTCGCCGATTTTGAAAATAGCCCCAGCCCAACGCGATCAAAGCGAGCAACAACAGCACAGCCAGGGCCGTGGAGGCCCAGGGAAATGGCGCGCGCGCGACCGTGAACTCGAACGCCAGCGGCGTCGCTGGCAGCAAATCTTTGGTATAAGCGCGGGCGACGACTTTGTAGGTGCCGGGTGAGAGCTTCTCCATCGTAAACTGCGAATCGTGCGCCAGCTTTTCGCGAATTATTTTTCCCGTGCTGTCGTAAAGCGCAAAACCATACTGAAATTGCTCGGGAAAAGTCCGGCTGCTGATGGCCGTGACGTCGAGCAACAGACTGTTCTGCGGATACTCGAGATGCAGGCGTTGCTTCAGTTCGTTTTGTTCGTGAATGCGTTGGCCGATCACCCGCGCGGGCAAGACCGTGGCCACAACGTGGCCGGGTTGATAACGGACTATGCCGCGATTCGTGCCGGCGATCACATTCTCGGTTCCCTGAGCTGAAGCTTCGGAAAGCACCGCGAAGACGCGTTGCGACGGTAAGCCCTGCTCGATATCAAATCGAGAAACGATCGCTCCGAACAGGTCGTCCGCGGTCACCGTTAGTAATCCGTTGCCGACGGTGGCGCACCAGATTCGTTTCGCCTGAGAGTTGTTAACGCTGATGCTCAAGCTGCGCGCGTTGATTCCGGGAACGACGTCTCTTAATTGACCGGCCTGAAAAAGGAAAAGGCCCTGAGCTGAAGCGATCCAAAGAGACGAACCATCAGCGAGGACTGACCAGATCGCATCGCCTTTGAGTTTGTCTAAAGCAGGTTCGGTAGTTGTCTGTTTGCCGTCAAAGAAGAAGGCGCCGCCGCTCGACGTGCCGATGACCAGGCGATCGTTTCCATCTTTGCCCAGGCAGGTCACATCTCGCCAACGGCTATCGGCGTTTGAGTCGGGCCACACCAGCGTTCGTTGCGATCCCTGGAGGCGTTCTACTCCATAACCCCACGTTGCGACATACGTACTGCCGCCAACCGAGGCGATGGCGCGCACACTGTCGGAATCGAATGATGAGGGTAAGCGCGCAAAACTCGAGTCGCCGTTGGACGAAGAAGCAAACAGTCCATTAGCCGTGGCGACCAGAATCCGACCGCTACTATCCTCGGCGAGACCGTAAATTATGCGCCGGCCGATTTCGGAAACGGCGGTCCATTTTTTGGAACTGTCGTTTACGTAAAGCCCTGAATTGGTTCCCGCCAGCAGCCGTCCGCGCGAACTGTGCCAAAGAGCGCGCACGTAATTCCCATTCGGGTCGGCGCTGACATTTTCGGCGCGCATCGCATTCGGGTCGTATCGGCAGACACCTTTGTCGGTGGCAAACCAAACGACTTCCTCAGCGTCGACGAAAACTCCATAAATGTGATCTGAACGCAGCGCGCCGCCGGTTTCTTCGAAGGTAAATTTTTCGATGGGTTTTCCACGTTGGAAATGAAAAGCGCCGTGACCATCAGTGGCGATCCAGATGTCGTCGCCCACTGCCGCGCACAATCGCAGTCACAGCGCCAGTCGCGGCGCCTGTCTTGATCGGTTTCAGCAAATCACTGTTGTCGAACAACCCGCTATCCTCGGCGCGCGTCTGCGCGCCCATCCACAGGCGGCCCGGGCCGTCAGTCGCCATCGCATTGATGAAATAGCTGCGGGGCTTGCTAACTATCTCTTTGAGCTTCACCATTTTCAATCGAGAGCACGCCGCGGCTTTGTGTTCCGGCGTAGAGCTTTTCTCCAATCATTGCGAGGCTCGTGATCTTCAACAGCCCCGGATGATCTTTATCAGAGCTTTGCAACGGCTGATCGGGAATCGTGCGAACGGTAAAGGTGACCACGGTCTGCCGCTCAGCATCTGTCACGGCGAGACTGGACGGGTTGCGCCACTTTTGTTCCTGACAGTCAAAAATTTGTCCGCTCTCGCTTGCCAGGATTGCCCGATCTCGCTGTGGAGTGACGATGGCGGTGATTACTTTGCCGGCGGTTTCTTTGATTGGATCGAACCTGCCGTTCCACATGCGCGCCGCGCCATTGTCAGTGGCGATCCAGAGCGCACCGGATTCATCCGTCTTCAGCGCCAACACGCGGCCGTTGGGTAGTCCGTCGGCATTGATCGCGTTGATGCGTCGTCCGTCGTAACGCGCCAGTCCGCCGTCGGTGGCAAACCACGTCACGCCAAATTCAGTCTGCGCTATGGCATGCGTCCGATCCGACGGTAATCCGTGAAACGAAGTTACGGCGCCCCATTGATGCAGGTTGGGTGGCGGCGTTGGGGAAGGCGAAGGTGATGGAGCGGGCGATGGCGAGGGCGTTGGCTGTGGCTGCGTTGTTGCGGTTGATTCTGAGCTGGGCAGAAGCCCGACCGCAGGGAGGGATCGGAAGAAGGCAGAATGCAGTAAGCAGTAAGCAGTAAGCAGAAAACAAAAAGCGCCAGGCGATTCCTTGCGGCTGCGCTTTGCGCCTCTGCGTGAAATCTTTGGCGGCACATCGTTCAAGCTTCAACCGTTTCAAGCAGTCGAACGTGAAGTATCTCGTCGCTCACCAGCGGCTCGATTTGTGATTCGCGCACGACGATGACAGTGATGGTTTCACCGATGGCATTAAAGACCTCCAGACTGTAACCGTCTTCCTGTCCAGGCGAGCCGCTCACGAGTGTCAACTATCGTGGCGATGTCGCCGCGCCGAAGACGATGTTCAGGAAAGTCTTCTTTAGAGCCACGCGTGTAAAGAGTTCGAATGCCATAGTTAAGCCTTTCTGTCAGGATAGAGCGTAATGAATTTCGTTTCCTTACTCGGGCGTTCAGTCATCCAAATCGTTCTACTTCAAGGGCAACCTCGTTTGGTCCCACCAGCCTTCCGCGAATCTCGAAATGTCACCATATTCAGCGTGAAAACGAGCCTCACCGCCTTGGGCTGATGTCATGAATCAACTGCTGCCCTTCATCCGATTTGTATCCAGCTCGAGCCAAAAACGCTGACTTGTCATTCTCAGGCCGCCACTGCAAAAGATAACGAGTTATCTTTTCCGGGGCATGCTCGATGGGCGATGCACGGCCTCACGTCGCCTATCGCTTTGTCTTCCCGGCTTCCCGTTTTTGCTCTTCGATAAATTTCTTCTGATCGCGCTCGAGCCAGACTTCCAGATCCACCGATGCTTTTTCCAATTCATCATTGTTCAGCAGGCCGCGGCGCAGCGCTTCAAAGAATGCGCGCGTGCGCACGTTGTAGGCGAGCTTCTCGTAAGCCTCGTGCGGCGTGCCTTCGGGAAGCGAGATGAAGAGTTTTTCGTAAAGCGTGGCCAGCCGGCTCTCGACGCCGCGCAAGCTCAAACTGCATTTGCGCGCGATGGCCCAGTTCGACAAGCCGAGCGCGAGATAGTAAAGCGCTTCGGCTTCGAACTCAGTCAGCAGCGGCCGCTTGAACGAGTCCTTGAAAGCGGGATCGATCATGTCGGCGCCGTCTTCCAGCACGGCGGCGACGAAGCGCAGGAAAGCGCGATTCAGGATTGTTCTTGTGAATGAAGCCGTAGGCCGGCGGCGGATCGACCGACTTCACGATCTTGCGAATCTCGTTGATGTAAATCTCGTGCGGAAACTGCGTCCAGAAAATGATGCGCGCCTCCGGAAAATCGCGCCAGATGGCCCGCGCGGCTTTGACGCCGGAAAGCTTCGGCATCTGAATGTCGAGGATGCAGACTTCCGGTTTGTTCTTGAGCGCGAGCGTCACCGTCTCTTCGCCATCGCCGGCTTCCAGCACCGGCGAATGCGCGGGAAAATCACGCTCGAGTATCTCGCGCAGGTAAGCGCGCTGGGCCACGTTGTCTTCGGCAATTAGGATGGACATCGTGGGCGATGATACTCGAAACGAGTGAGCGCCGTAAGTGTGGCTCGCCACACCTATGCGCGGGGCTGCGCCTGAACAAGTCGGAGGGATGGCTCCGTAGGAGCCGAATGTTTATAGCCCGAAATTGAAGTCAAGAATTCAAAAGCTCCTTTAGGAGCGGAATGTCCGTCAGCCTGTTTCGCTCCTAAAGGAGCTCTGCATTTGAGAAGGATGACTTTTCTATAAACATCTCGCTCCTAACGGAGCGAAAACAGGAGCCGTCTCTTCGCACATTGAGGACCAATCTTCGCACATCAAGGAACAATCTTCCGCACACCGAAGACCAAAGCCGGGACCATTGCATCACGGCGCCGCCGCGTCAGAAGCGGTGGCGGGATGGAGCGCGACGCTGATTTAAGTAGCCCTCCCTGACGGTCGGGCTTCTGATACAATCGCGCCATGAAACTACGACGACGGGTTTTGTCATCACTGATCTGTTTACTCGGTTTGGCTCTCATCACTTCACCCATTCCATCGAGTGCGCAAACCACCACGCAACGAACCCGGAGCACTACGCCGCCCGCGCACGAAAGGAAACCGGCGGCAACAAAGCCCGCCACTAAACCGGCGGCGCAGCGCCGGCCGACCACCACGTCAACGCGCCCCGGCCAGCGCAACGAAGCTCTCTGGCAACGAGCGCTGGCAAATTCACCGCGCGATCGTGGTCGATACGCACAACGACATCACCACGCCGATGACCAACAACGATTACGATCTCGGGGGCGACCCGCCGTTTCCGTATCGCACCAACATTGATCGGATGAAGCAAGGCGGGCTCTCGGCGATCTTCTTTTCGCTCTACATCAAGCCTTATTACGTCAAGCACGGAGGCGCGGCCCGCCGGACGCTCGACATGATTGACGCCGTCTATCGCGCCATCGAGCGGCACCCGAACGATCTCACCCTGGCGACCAGCGCCGCCGACATTCGTCGCGCCAAGCAGCAATACAAGATTGCAGCATTGATGGGCATCGAAGGCGGACACGCGATTGAAAATTCGCTGCCGGCGCTGCGCGAGTTCTATCGTCTCGGTGTCCGCTATATGACCTTGACGTGGAACAACACCAACGATTGGGCTGATGCGCGCGGAGACAAAACGCACAACGGTTTGACCGACTTTGGCAAGGAAGTCGTGCGCGAAATGAATCGCCTGGGAATGCTGGTCGATGTCTCGCACGTATCGGACAAGACGATGAATGACGTGCTCGATACTTCTAAAGCGCCCATCATCGCCTCGCATTCGTCGGCGCGCGCGTTCAGCAATGTAGCGCGAAATATTCCGGACGATCTGCTCAGGCGCATCGCCAAGAATGGCGGCGTGGTGCAGATCAATTTCTACAGTTTGTTCGTCGATCAAAAGACTGTGGCGCCGCAGACGGACGAGCGCGGCAAGCGGCTGAGGCGCAGCAAGAGGCGCTCAGCGTGAAGTACGCAAACGATCCGGAACGGCTGGCCGAGGAAAGCGACAAGCTGGAAGCAGCGAACCCTCTGCCGCCGTTGCCGATTTCAAAGCTAGTCGATCATATCGATCACATCGTCAAAGTCGCCGGCATCGATCATGTTGGACTGGGCCCGGACTTTGACGGCGCGAATGATTTTCCCGAAGGCGCGCGCGATGTTTCGATGTTGCCGAACATTACATATGAATTATTGAAGCGCGGCTACACGAGCAGGACATCGACAAGATTCTGGGCGGAAATTTTTTGCGGGTGTTTGCACAGGCGGAAATGGTGGCGCGGAAGATGAGCCGGACGATCAGTGGTGGCGGGAGCACGCGGAGAATCGGAAGATAGCCACAGATGAACACAGATTTGCACAGATAGAACGAATTGGTAGGCACAAAAAAGGACAAAAGGGCACGAGAGCAATTAGAGCTTTATAATTACTGTTTCTGATCGTTGTGCCTTCTTGTTCTAAGAGAATTATGTTTTGTTCTCATCCGTGCAAATCTGTGTTCATCTGTGGCTAAAGAATAAGGCTCACGAATGAAATTCCTTTCGGAACCTCACGCGTGAGCCTCGGTGGGGACAGCACCACTTTGATTATCGTCTTGTCTGTTCGTTCTGGCCGCCTTCTTTATAGCTGCCTTGCTGGCCCTGCTGGTCACCTTCCTGGCCGCCAAGGTTGTCGCCTTTCTGGCCACCTTCGTGGCCGCCGGCTGAACGATCGTCCTGCGGATTGCGACCGGGCGCGTGTTGACCACTGCCTTCACCGGTGCCCTGTTTCATACCCTGATTTCTCTCTCTGTCGTCTGACATAGTTTTCCCCTCCGTGAAAATTAGTGTTTCGAAGTTTTAATTGGTGGGCGTCGGGACAGCCCGCGTGCGACATCTACTTCGATATCAACCTTTGTGCCAATCGAAAGAGCGCGGATCTCATAAAGAAAATAAGCCGGCTACGTTCCAACTCAATTCAAAAATCGTACAGGCAGCATAGAAGTCGAACAGAAAAATCCGCCGCGC
>CAVTGZ010000004.1:0-46801 GCA_963734445.1 uncultured Acidobacteriota bacterium
CCGGCTGATGAGCGTGGATTTGCCGGCGCCGTTTTCACCGACCAGTGCGTGAATCTCGCCGTGATTCAAATCGAAGGTGACACCATCGAGAGCTTTCACACCCGGAAAGCTCTTCGAGATCTGTTTCATCTCCAGCAGTCGTGTTGTCATAACAAGAACGGATCATTTGAGGCGTTAGAGTACCGGCTTCAGCCGGGATTTTCCGACTCGAGAAACGCCCAACTAAAGTTGGTACTCTAACACCGCAGGTTTAAGGGTCCACTTTACTGCTTCGGCCATTGATCCTTCGGCACGTTCTTATAAACTTCTTCCAACTTGTGATAGCCGTCCTTAATGACCGTCTGCATCACATTATTCTTGTCGAGGATCATCGGCTCAAAAAGCAAAGACGGCACGTCAATTTTTCCGTTGTTAATCTTGTCCCTGGCCTCGACGGTTTCGCCGCGCGCGAGCTTGATGGCCGAATCAACGGCCGCATAGGCGAGCGGCTGAATGGGTTTGTAGATCGTCATCGTCTGTTTGCCTTCGACGATCCGCTGCACCGCATCGAGTGACGCATCCTGTCCGGTAACCAGGATCTTCCCGACAAGTTGTGGCGGCAGAGCCGAAATCGCGCCGCCGGCCGTGCCGTCGTTTGAAGCCACCACCGCCTGGATGTCGTTGTTGTTTTTGGTGAGCGCGTCTTCCATGATGCGGAGCGCTTCGCTGGCGAGCCATTCGCGCGCGAACTGTTTGGCCACGATCTTAATCTGGCCCTTATCAATGGCGGGCTGTAAAACCTGCATCTGGCCGTCCAGCAAGAGCAGCGCGTTGTTGTCCGTTTGCGAGCCCCCAATCAAGACGTAGTTTCCCCTGGGCGCATGGTCCAAAGCGTACTGCGCCTGCAATTGCCCAATTTTCACGACCTGGTGCGCGACGTATAGATCGACATCAGAATTGCGAATCAGTCGGTCGTAACTGATCACTTTGACGCCCTGGCGATGCGCGGCTTCGACAATCGACGCGGCAATCTGACCGTTGTGCGGGGCAACGATCAGGACATCGATGCCTTTGGTCAGGAGGTTGTCGCATTGCTTGGTTTGCACGGCATCGTCGCCGTTAGCGACTTGAATCTCGCAGTCGGCGCCAACTTCTTTGCATCGTTTTTCCACCATTTCCTTATCGCGCTGCCAACGTTCTTCTTTCAACGTATCCATGGAAAACCCGATGCGTACCGCCTCGTTGGGTCCTCTCTTCTTGCCCGCTGTGTTCGTTTGAGTCCCGGATACGCACGCGGCCGTGAGTGCCAGTGAAAAAATCGAGCCTATCAAGATCGTTCGTGTTCGCATTGAACTGATCCCTTCCGTTCTAATTTCGATTTCCGAAAGCTATTGGGGGTTGGTGGCCGGAGTTTATCAGAGTACTGGCGGTAATTACATAATGAAGTTTCGAATCCTCCGGAGATATTTGGGCAGTTAGTGCTCGTTTTCGGAGTTTGAGAGCGCGCGACAATAATGCAATAAATGGGGAGAGGGTCGCTACCAATAAATGTTTGTAATTGAATTCTTTGTTTTTCAGTGGTAGTTTGTCCGCATCGCACTCGACATCGTTCCCATGACAGTCGTTAAGGATTTAACCCCCAAGTTTGCGACCCTGTCATTCGATCGCTTTTGTCTGAACTAGTATTTCCCCCGATCAGCCGTACACAGGAAGGCGGAGGTTTAATTATGCATAGGAAACAAGGTTCCCTGCGCGTCGTTTGCTGCGCATTGTTCGTGCTCTTTGTGACCACGATTGCCAGCGCCCAATTCAAGGCGGGCGTCCAGGGCACTGTGAGTGATGCCAACGGTGCTCTCGTGCCGGAAGCTAAGATAACGCTCACAAACACCGAGACGGGTAAAACCCAGGAGACTACGACCACCGCTGAAGGTTTTTACCGAATTTCCGGGCTGGCGCCGGGTAAATACCAGCTCACTACTGAGAAGACAGGTTATAAGAAGTCAGTCCTGGAGAGTGTCACAATCGGCGCTGAAAATGTTCAGGGCGTCGATATTGTTCTCGATGCCGGCGACGTCAGCGCGACAGTTACGGTCACAACTGAAGCATCGTCCCAGCTTGAAACTGAGAACGCCAACGTGCGCGCTGCGATCACCGCCCAGGAAGTTCAACGTCTTCCACAGGTGGGCCGCGACCCCTACTCGCTCGTTCGCATCGCACCCGGCGTCTTAGGCGACACGGCCCGCGGCGGGCCCGGCAATAAGGCTACTTTTCTTCCCGGCACCGAAGAAGTCGGCGGCGGCTCCAACACCGGCGTCTTCCAAACCGAGAACCAGGTGCAAATCAGCGCCAACGGGCAGCGCGTGTCGAGTAACAACTATATGATTGACGGCGTAAGCGTCAACAGCCTTGGTCTGGGCGGCGCGGCTGTGGTTACCCCGAATCAGGAGTCGGTGAAGGAAGTCTCGGTGGTGACGAGCAGTTACAGCGCCGAGGACGGACGGAATACGGGCGCGCAGGTAAAGGTTGTATCGCAGAACGGAAGTAACAAACTACACGGCAGCGCCGTTTTCAATTACGGCTCACCGAAACTAAACTCATTCAACAAGTATCGTGGTCCAACCTCGATTGCTTCCAGCAATCTGATTTGCCAGGGAGAGACCTTCTTCGCTAGTCGCTGTCCTGAAAAAGTGGATATCTGGGAAAGGAAGTTTGCCGGTAGCCTCGGCGGCCCGATTATCAAGAACAAGTTGTTTTTCTTCTTCTCGTACGAAGGCATCCGCCGAAGCAGCACCACATTTCAGGATCTGTTCGTCGAGACGCCCGAATTTCGTAAGTACGTAACTACTGTACGGCCCAATAGCCTGGCGGCCCGTCTCTACAGCACGCCCGGCATCGAACCGCGCGTAGTTACTCCGGGCCTCACACCCGGCGCACCGCCTAACGGCACGGCCATAAACGGCGCGGCGGGTTTGAGCTATGACATTGGCTCGATCAATCGTCCCCTTGGTCTTAAGATTGGCGCGACGCAGACCCTGGATGGAATACCCGACGTGACTTTCGCGCGCGTGGCATTTCCTTCAAGCACCAAAGGCAACCAGTACAATACGAGGATTGACTACAATCGCGGCAATGACCAGTTCGCAGTCAGCACCTACTTCACGACGCTGAGCGATTTTGCCGCCTCCAGGTCGGGCCGTCCTTTCCAGGACATATTGTTTGAGCCTTTCAACTCGGCGGCCACAGGGACCTGGATACGCACGATCTCGCCGACGTTACTTAATGAGGCGCGCTTCAACTTCACTCGCTTTAATGATGACGAAGTGAAGAGCCTTGGTGAAGCGAATCTCTCGGTCCCGGCGCTTAATACCAACGGCTTCAATTTCACCGGCGGGCCGGGCCTGGGCGTTCCCGGCGGCGGCGGTTTGAACTACGGTATTGATTCGGGACTCCCGAAAATCCTGACCCAGAATACGTTCGAAGTGCGCGATACGGTGACTTGGGTGCGCGGCAATCAGGCGTTCAAGTTCGGCGGCGAAGTCCGTCTCGAGCAGGACAACAGTAACCGGCGAATACGCTCGCGACCCGAGTTTTCTTTCGATAACATCCTCTCCCTGGCCAACGATGCGCCCTTCTTTGAAAACACACAGGATATTGATCCGTTGACCGGTGGACCGCCCGACAGCCAGCGCTATTTCCGCACTAGATCATATGGTTTCTTTGTGCAGGATGATTGGAAGTTCAGACCCAACCTGACGATCAATCTTGGGCTGCGCTGGGAGTACCAATCACCGCTCACGGAAACTCAGGGGCGACTGACCAACTATGAACTGGGCCCGAATGGCGTGATTGACGGTCGCGTCGTTCCGGTAAGTAAGCTCTACGATAGCGATTTCAACAACTTCGCCCCGCGAATTGGTCTCGCTTGGAGTCCGCATTTCAATGACGGAATGCTGAAAAATCTCTTTGGCGAGGACAAGCTGGTTGTGCGCGCCGGGTTCGGCATGTTCTATGATCGGCTCTTTACGAATCTCTTCAACAACGCACGTTTCAATACGCCGTTCTCAGCAGCGGGCGTGGGCCTCTGTTGCGGCACCCCGACCGATCCGGACGGGACGGGTCAGATCCTCTACGCCTTCGGCTCGCCCACCGACCCCTTGTCGTATCCCCCTAATGCGGCCCTGCGCGGCGGTATCGATCCGCAAACTGGCGGACTGCTCAATCCGGGCGGCCCGGTGACGCTGCCCGGCGGTTTTATTCGGCGTGACATTCCTGTCGAGATCAACGGCGCGCCCAGGGACTTGCCCAATTCTTACATCTACAGCTACTCCCTGGATTTTCAGTATCAGCTTCCACATAAAATTATCGCCTCGCTCGGGTATCAGGGGAGTTTGGGCCGTAAGCTCATTCGCACCGTTGACCTTAACCGTTTCACTCCCGGCGATTCGTTCAACTGCGTCGGTTGCGTCAACCAAAAAGATGAAGTCCAGGAAGCGCTTGCCGATGGCACGCCGATCACGCCGCGCCTTACAGGTAATCCGAACTTTGATCGCATCTTTTTCCCGTTGCCCGACGCGGATTCGAGCTACAACGCGATGATCTTGCGCGTCACGCGCCGTTACGCTAACGGCTTCCAGATGGAGGGTGTTTACCGCTGGAGTAAAAGTATTGATACCAGCTCGTTCGGGCGCGGAGCACAGCAAACCGATCCCAGCGATCAGCGGCTCGATCGCGGTCCGTCGGATTTTGATGTGCGACACAATTTTATTCTTACTGGACTCTGGGATATTCCGCTCTTACGCCATCGCTCAGATTTTATTGGCAAGGCGTTTGGGGGCTGGCAGATCAATGGCATTCTCGATCTACACTCCGGCTTTCCCTGGACGCCGCAGCAGGGCTGCTGCTTCTTTGATCGTCCCGCGGACGCAGCCAACGACGCCAACGGCGATGGCAAGGGCAACGACTTCCCCACCCAATACTTTGGCGGAGCGATTTCAAATCCGTCTAATCAGGACTTCATCAATGGGCTGTTTCCCAATGGCGGGCGCACGGCTTTCGGCGTTATCGAGGATTGCAGCGATTTCCCGATACACTGCGTGACCACAAAGTTGCGAGGACCAGCAGGCGTCGGGCGCAACTCGTTCCGAGGGCCAAACTATCGCTCAGTCGATCTCAGTATCGTCAAGCAGACAGGGCTGCCGAGTTTTCTTCATCTCGGTGAAGCTGCGAACCTCGAAATCCGGGCCAACTTCTTCAACGTCTTCAACATTCTTAACCTTCCTCCCTTCCAGACGGGCGGGCGGAGCAATACCGATTTCACTAACACAGGAGACTTTGGGCGCGCCCTCAGCGCCCTTGCCGGACGGGTCACAGAGTTTCAATTTCGGTTGAGCTTCTAGCCCGGCGCGTAGATTCAAGCAATGGATGGGGCCAATCCGGTGGCCCATCCATTTGCTTTTCTTTCATCATGCGGAGAGTGATGATGAAGCCACACTGCTTTGCACAAAAAGCCTACAAAAAGAAAATTTGGATCAAGAATTATCTCTCAGGTCGGGAAGGGTGGCTTTGCCCCCGCATTCTTAATGGCCAAATTGCTTGAGGAAAAGAAAAAACGGGGGTAAACCACCCTTCCCAACCTGAGAGAGTATTCAGATATCCGATTTCACACAGGACTTTTTGTGCAAAGCAGCGCCACACTGCACCTCCGCCGGTGAGTGACTTCAAGAGTCACTGAGAAAAAAACTTTCAAGTTGGGCCAGTCTCCCCTATCCTTCCACTTTGCTTTTCAACGCCAGAGGAAAACTTTAAATGAAGTCCGCGAAGTTAGGCTGCCTGGTAGTAATCCTCGTAGTCACTATTTCAATCTTATCGGCCCCGGTAGCGAGTTCTCCGCAGGATAAGATTGAGCAGAGGATCAATTCGCTGCTGGCGCGCATGACGCTCGCAGAAAAACTCGGACAATTGCAGCAGCTCGATGGTGAAGCAAACGGCAATTATCGGCCCGAGCATCGAGAGATGATAAAAACCGGGGCGCTTGGCGCAACGCTTAACGTGCGCGGCGCTGACCGGACCAACGAGTTGCAGCGAATAGCAGTCGAGGAATCGCGATTAAAGATTCCGGTGCTGTTTGGGTTCGATGTGATTCATGGCTATCGCACGATTTTCCCGGTTCCGCTTGCCGAAGCCAGCAGTTGGGATCCGGCGGCTGCCGAACGCTCGGCGAGTATTGCCGCGGCAGAAGCGCGGGCCGCGGGCGTGCATTGGACTTTTGGTCCCATGGTCGACATCGCCCGCGATGCACGCTGGGGACGAATCGTCGAAGGATCGGGAGAAGATCCTTTTCTCGGATCTATGATGGCGCGCGCACGCGTGCGTGGATTTCAGGGCCGTAATTATGGCGCGCCGGACAAAGTGCTCGCCTGCGCGAAGCACTGGGTCGGCTATGGCGCCGCCGAAGCCGGCCGTGACTACAACACGACTGACATGTCGGAAGGAACTCTGCGTCAGATCTATTTTCCGCCGTTCAAAGCCGCCGTTGACGAGGGTGTGGGGACCTTCATGAGCGCCTTCAACGATCTCAACGGTGTGCCCGCATCGGCGAACTCTTTCACTCTCACCAAAGTTCTACGCGAGGAATGGAAGTTCGATGGCTTTGTAGTGAGCGACTACACGGCGGTGCAGGAGCTGATCCAGCATGGGGTGGCCGCAAATGGTCCGGACGCAGCTCGGCTTGCCCTTAACGCGGGCGTTGACATGGAAATGGTCAGTCGGCTCTACAACCAAAATGGCGCGGAACTCTTGCGCACTCACCAGATCTCACAGGCAACAATCGACGAAGCGGTGCGCCGGGTGCTGCGGATCAAGTTTCGGCTTGGTTTGTTCGAACACCCTTACGCCGATCCGTCGCGCGAGCGGTCAGTAATCTTCAATCCGGCGAACATCGCCGCGGCGCGCGAGATCGCGGGGCGATCGATCGTACTGCTAAAGAACGATCGCCAGACGCTGCCGATCAACAAAGACGTGAAATCCATTGCCGTAATCGGGCCGTTGGCTGACGATCAGGTCGATATGCTCGGCTCGTGGACAGGCGACGGCAACGCCGCTGATGCGGTAACGCTGCTGGCCGGCATCAAAGCGAAGGTCTCACCCCAGACCAAAATCGATTATGTGAAGGGCTGCGAGATTGACGACAACTCTACTGCCGGTTTTGATGAAGCAGTCCGCGCGGCGCGCAGGTCCGACGTCGTGATCGTTGCCGTTGGGGAGTCCGCTGCGATGAGTGGCGAAGCGGCATCGCGCAGTTCGTTGGATTTGCCGGGCCGCCAATTGGATTTAGTTAAGGCCCTGCACGCTACCGGCAAACCTGTGATTGTGGTGCTCATGAACGGGCGGCCGCTTACTATCAATTGGATCGCGGAAAATTCGCCGGCAATTCTTGAGACATGGTTTGCCGGCACCCAGGCCGGAAACGCGATCGCTGATGTTTTGTTTGGGGATGTAAATCCTGGCGGAAAGCTGCCGGTAACTTTTCCACGCGCCGTGGGCCAGGAACCACTCTATTACAATCGCATGAATACGGGCCGGCCACCTGACGCGAACAATAAGTACACGTCGAAATATCTGGATGTTAGTTGGACGCCGCTATTTCCGTTCGGGTACGGGCTGAGCTATACGCAGTTTCATGTTTCTAATTTGCAGACCAGCGCGCAGAGAATTCCGTCTGACGGCCGGCTAACGGTTAGCGTTGAAGTTGAGAATATCGGCCAGCGTGTGGGTGAAGAGGTCGTGCAGCTTTACCTCAAAGATGTCGTAGCGAGTGTGTCTCGACCGGTGAAAGAGCTAAAGGGTTTTCAACGTGTAACGTTACGGCCCGGGGAAAAGCGTCGGTTGCAATTCGAACTTACGCCCGCACTTCTCGGCTTTTACAATCGCGAGATGCGCTTTGTAGTAGAGCCCGGCGAGTTTCGCGTCATGGTTGGCACTAGCTCGGCGGATGAACGCGAACTAGTGACGGGCTTTGAAGTTCTAAGATAGGAAACAACGGTGGTGTCAGTGGGTTGAAATCCTCGGCGCCACCTCTGCGTTTTTCTGCGCCTCTGCCGTGAATGTTTCCCGCGCATTAATCACCGCAGAGACGCCGAGAACACCGAGAACGCGCAGAGAAAACTGAATTAAGACATTACGGGAAAAAACTCTTTATCTAAATGTCTCGTTTCAACAGTCGCAGTGTCCAACTCAAGCGGCCGCGTCTTTTCTTTTTTCTACTTTCCCTTCTTCTAGTTGTTAATTCCGCGCCGGCAGCCTGGGCGGAGGCTGCGCAGAACAACTCACAACAATCTTTTTCCGCCCGCGACGAAGTCTTTCTCGAAGATCTCCAGCGCCGCTCGTTTCAATATTTTTGGGAGCAATCCGGTGCGGCCACAGGCTTGGTGCTCGATCGCACGCGCACTGATGGTTCGCCCGCCGACGAGAATCATCGGGCGATCGCCAGCATCGCTACCACCGGTTTCGGCTTGACTGGTTTGTGCATTGCGGCAGAACGCGGCTGGGTCAAGCGCGACGCTGCCCGCGAGCGAGTCAGAACCACGCTGCGGTTTTTTGCCGAGCGGGCGATGCAGGAGCACGGGTGGTTTTATCATTGGATGGATGTAAATACCGGCGAGCGAAAATGGAAGAGCGAGGTCTCTTCGATTGATACTGCGCTGCTGGTTGCCGGTGCTCTAACTGCCAAACAATATTTTCGCGAGGATCTGGAAATTCGGCGGCTCTCGACAGCAATCTACGAGCGAATAGATTTTCCCTGGATGCTCAACGGTCATCCGACGCTGCTCTCGATGGGCTGGCGTCCGGAAACCGGGTTCATTGAGGCCCGTTGGGATAATTACAGCGAGCATCCGATCTTGTATCTCATGGCCGTCGGTTCACCGACGCACCCGATCACGCCCGAAGCCTGGTACGCCTGGATGCGGAATTGGAATCACTACGACCGCTACACTTTTCTTGGGCAGACGCCGCTTTTCACTTATCAGTATTCACACGCGTGGGTAGACTTTCGCAATCGTCGCGAGGCCCGCGGCGAACACATCGACTACTTTGAAAATTCAGTTAAGGCAACGTTGGCCCATCGACAATTTTGTATTGATCTCGGGAAAGAGTTTCCAGCTTACGGACCAAATCTCTGGGGTATTAGCGCCTCTGACAGCATTGAAGGATACGTGACCTGGGGTGGGCCACCGCGTGACCCGGCTATTAACGGCACCGTCGTTCCGTACGCCGCGGCAGGATCGTTGATGTTCGTGCCGAAACTGGCCCTAACTGTCTTGAAAAACATGCGCGTCGGATATGGAAAACGCATCTATGGGAAATACGGTTTTGCGGACGCATTCAATCCGAATACAGGGTGGGTCAATAGGGACGTAATCGGCATCGATCTGGGCATCACCTTGTTGAGTGCTGAAAACGCAAGGACCGGAAATGTCTGGCGCTGGTTCATGAAAAATTCAGAAGTGTCGAAAGCAATGGATCTGGTCGGACTGGTTAGATACGGCCGGCATGAGAGAAGAGCGAAGACGCGTTTGCGAAAGGCTGCATGACAAGTCGTAAGTATCCGCTTCATGGTTATGCCGGCATCGCCCTGATGGCAGGCGCCGAAGCCTTACTGTTCGCGGGCAATCAAGTCGCCGGCCACTGGTTCACGCCGATCGTCTGGACTGGGTACATTCTGTTTGTCGACTCCCTGGTCTACCGGCTGAGCGGCCGATCACTCCTGATGAATGATCGGCTCGAGTTTTTTCTGGTGGCAGTCATTTCCATTCCCAGCTGGTGGCTGTTCGAGTTATACAACGCCCCACGATTTTGGAATTCAAACCTGGAGCTGTGGTGGCACTATCACAATCTCCAACCAAATCTGTGGCTGCGCAGAGTTGGTTATGACTGGGCCTTTGCCACGATTACGCCGGCGCTTTTGGAAACTGCCGCATTGTTTCGCACGGCGGTCTTCGCGCGCGAACGAAAGAAGGTATCGTTCGAGCTGCGCCGCCCTCTGTTGATGGTGCTGGCGTCGGTCGGGGCGGTTGGCGTGATCGTGCCCCTGCTGTGGCCCAGTGAATGGTTCGCGCCGGTTGTCTGGTTGTCATTCATCCTGCTCATCGATCCGATAAATGCGCTGTGGGGAGCGGAATCGATATCCGGCGATCTCGCCCGCGGCGACTGGCGGCGTTTGCTTTCGTTACTTGCGAGTGGCTTTGTTTGCGGCTTCCTGTGGGAGTTTTGGAATTACTGGGCGCTGTCGAAATGGACTTATACAGTCCCGTATTTCGGGAGCGTCAAGATTTTCGAAATGCCGCTGCTCGGTTATTTTGGCTTTCCGCCATTTGCCGTTGAGTGCTGGGCGATATATATCTTTGTGCGATCCCTGCTGCACTCGGCGCGCGGATCTCGAACCAGCGAGATTTTCGTGCGCACTTCCTGAGGAGTTGCGAGTTGGAAATAAGAACTTGGATTAAGCGTTTGGGCTTCTGGGGCTTCATGTTCTTTCTCGTGAAAGGACTGCTGTGGCTGACCATTCCTGCGATACTCGCAATCCTGGCGACCGACTGACATCTCGATCATGAAAAGATTCGTCGCGCTCTTTATTATTCTGCTTGGTTCACTCGTCCATCCGATGACATCGGATTCGCAGGACGCGAAACGGCCGCGAGCGCGCGAAGCCGGCGTGATCGTGGGCGTGCTGCCGACGGGTCCACTCAATGCGATCACCGACGTTGCCGGCGTCGCCGTCGGACAGACGACGTTGAGCAAGGGCGAAGACATTCGCACGGGCGTCACGGCGATTCTGCCGCATGGTGGAAACCTGTTTCGCGAGAAAGTTCCGGGCGCCGCCTTTATCGGTAACGCGTTTGGCAAGCTGGCCGGCTCAACTCAGGTAAATGAACTAGGCGAGATTGAAACCCCTATCCTGTTGACTTCGACTTTGAATGTGCCCCGTGTTGCAGACGCCGTGATCGATTACATGCTCGCGCTGGCGGGCAATGGTGACGTGCAATCGATCAATCCGCTGGTTGGTGAAACCAATGACGGTTACCTGAATGACATTCGCGGTCGTCACGTTGGCCGCGATGAAGTTTTCGCCGCGATCAAAAATGCGCGCCGCGGCGAAGTCGAAGAAGGCGCCGTTGGCGCGGGCACCGGAACCGTGGCGTTTGGCTGGAAAGGCGGCATTGGAACCTCGTCCCGGAAACTGCCGGAAAAGTTGGGCGGATACACCGTCGGCGTGATGGTGCAGTCGAATTTCGGGGGAATTTTGACGATCAATGGCGCACCGGTAGGCCGCGAGTTGGGCCAGTATTATTTGAAAGATCAGCTCAGTGGCACAGACTTCAATCTGTGCAAACCCGGCGATAGAAAGATCACAGACTCAGGTCTGTGCCCCTCTGCCGACGGGTCGATCATGATCGTCATCGCTACTGATGCGCCGATCGATCATCGGAATCTGCAACGGCTCGCGGCGCGTTCAATGATGGGATTGGCGCGCACCGGCGCGGCGGGTTCAAACGGCAGCGGCGATTACGCCATCGCTTTCTCGACGGCGTCTGAACTTCGCATTCGAAATCTTCCGAACACGCGCAATCAGAAATCAAATGCAACCTTGCTGTCCAACGAAGCGATGTCTCCGCTGTTTCTAGCGGTCATCGAAGCTACCGAAGAAGCGATCTACAACTCGCTGTTTCGCGCGCGGACCGTTACCGGTCGCGGGCACACCGTGGAAGCCTTGCCGATCGATCGTACCCTGGAAATCCTGCGCCGGCATGGCGCATTACAGAACCGCGAGCGCAGCGAGCGGGTTAATCACGCGTCTCAAGACAATAAGACCCAGACAAATTGAGAGGTGGCAGCCTGGTCCCGCTCGCGATGCTCGCGGTTCTGTAAAAGCGTTGACACTCGATTTCTTACTCAATAGAATACGCGGCACTCAAAAACTGTTGGAGGAACAAATGACTCTCAAGATCAGAATCAATCGGAAGAGTGTCGATTCGATGACGCGACAGCTTACCGATCAAATTGGAACCTTAATCAGCAGTGGGGCGCTGGCCGTCGGCAGCCTGTTGCCGAGCGAACGCACGCTCGCGAACTCGTTGGGTGTTGCCCGGAACGTGGTGCGCGGAAGTTACGAGTATCTCGAGAAAGCCGGCATCGTTCAGCGGGAAGGAAGAAAAGGTCGTCGCGTTCGTGCCAAGACCTCGCGAAAGACGACGGCTGCTAAGGCAACTAAGAAGACTGCCAAGAAGCGTTAGCCCGATCGTTCACCTGCCGTGCGTCCGCGCATCTTCACCGAGAGCGAGAATTTCCCGACGAATTGCCGCCCGCTCTGCCAATAACCGCACGAAGAACCTGCGGCGCATGACAAACATCGCCAGGGCCATAAAACTACCAAAAAAGCGGTCGATTTCTTCAAAAAACCGCACCGACAGATAACCGCAAATCGGCAACGCAAGCAGCAGGAATATACTGGCGAGCCACCCGCCGGCTCGCCAGCCGATCACCGCCGCGATAATCCACGTCAGCGGAAATAGCAGCATCGCCGAAATAATTTTGAAAGTTGAAAGCACGTCTTGCTCGCGTCCGAGCCGGCGCGACAAATAGCCCGCCAACTTGTACGCCGGATAATGCACCGCCGCACCCAGCATGGCGGGCGGCGCCAGCAGCAGACAGCTTCCGATCTGCGCCAGTAGCCGCACAATTGAGTGGGTTGCGGTCGGAGGCAGAGAAAGATCGGACGGATCCATCCCAGTCTGATTCAATTCCTGTTCGAAGAGCGCGATGCGCGATTCAATCGCGTCAAGTCGCGCGGGCGAGTTTTGACGAAGCCTGGAGTAGCCAGCGAGAAAGCGTTGGCGCAGTTGCAGGGACCGCGCGAGGCGCTGCTCTTCATCCGGTTCGTCAACTTCTTCAGCTGAGAAGATCTTCTCTGCGCGATCGATCAACCCGAGCGCCTCTTCCTGCTCAGCGTGGAGCATGACTTCGCGCATGCCCTGCTCAATTTTGTCTGATAGTTCGCGCACGGCGGGTCGTGGCGGCGAACCATCTGCTTCGAGAGTTGTCGGCGTCACGATGATCGGTTCGCCGAAGTGCAAGAGCGCGGAACTGCGAAAAGTAGTCTTGTCCGTGTAGTAGAGTCCCACCGGCACAATCTTCAGATCGATGGCGTCCTGGGAGGACGCCGCCGCGATCGCGATGCGCGCGGCGCCCGTCTTCAATGTTTTGAGACGCGGCTCGTTATGCGAAACGCCTTCAGGGCAGATGCCGATGGCAATGCCTCGCTTTAGCAATTGGCGCGCAGCCGCGAATGTTTCCAGGTTGCGCGAAGTGTCTGCGCCTTCATCCTGTTTGCGATACGCCGGCAGCGTGTCCATAGCCCGCACGATATAGCCGATGACGGGCATGCGGAACAGTGGGGCCTTGCCGATGAATGCTATTTGTCGCGGCGTGAGGCAAAGCAGAAACGCCGGATCGACCAGCGCGTTGGGATGATTGAGCACAAAGATGACGGCAGTATCGGCGGGAATGTTTTCCCGGCCCGTTACCTCAATTCGCCGAAAATACAGGCGCAGCGTGAGGCGAAGAATCGAGGTGATGATTCGGCGGATCATTTATCAGAAGCCCGAGCGTCAGCGAGGGCAACTTTACATCCGAATTAAATGGCCGACACGAACTGGTGGCGCTAGTGCCCTCCCTGACGGTCGGGCTTCTGACACTATCGCGGAACCCACTCCATTTGAAAATGCGTGCCCGTTTCGCTGATACGCTCAAAACCCAGCCGTTCGAAAAGATTGATCGCGCGGTTAAAACGGATTACTTGCAGACGCAGGGGTTTTCGCTCTCGGGTGGCGCGCGCCTGAAGTTGACTAACCAGGCGGCTGCCGATGCCGCGATTCCGAAAGGGCGGCAGCAGCGCAATATCGACGCAACGAATCTCTTGCTCACGCGAATCGACCAGCAGCCGCCCGGCGCGTTCGCCGTCACACAGAACTATTTCGTTGTTTGCGCTTTGGTAATCGCTGTCATGAAACTTCTGCTGCGCTTCATATTGCATGCCGAGAAACTCTCGGATGCGATCTTCGTCCCAATCTAAGCCCCTGAGATCCTCACCTCGACTACTTATATACAATTCAAGCAGGAACGTTTCGTCATCCGCACCGGCAGGCCGGAGACTGATCGAGTCATTCTGAATTTTCACAACGGTGATTCTAGTCGAACCCGAAGAGAGTTCAAGCTTCTTTGCGTATCTTTGCGGGCTTTGCGACTTTGCGTGAGACTTTCCCGCATTTCACGCAAAGGCGCGAAGACCGCCAAGCAACCGCAAAGTAAGTCGCCAATCAAAATCAAAAGTGCGATAATGCGCGCAGCTTTCCTGCATAACTTGGACGAAATTCGAGGTAAATTCATGAGACGTTTGTTTGCCATCCTGGCTACGGTCCTGGTCATTTGCTCGAGCGCCGCCTTCGCGCAGGAGCGACGATTCACCATCGATGATCTGCTGAAGCTGCGCCGCGTAAGCGACCCGCAACTTTCTCCCAAAGGCGATCTGGTTGCCTTCACAATCACCGACGTTGACAAGGTCGCCAACCGCAGCACTACCCAAATCTATCTGGTCCCGCTCAGCGGCGGCGAACCTCGTCAATTGACTAACGACGCGAATTCTTCAACGACCCCGCGTTGGTCGCCGGACGGTGAGAAGCTCGCTTTTGTCTCAGCGCGCGACGGAGAGAGCCAAATCTGGACGATTGATATTTCGAGCGGAGCGCTAAAGAAAATCAGCTCGATTTCGACCGGAGCGGGAGATCCCGTCTGGTCTCCGGACGGCAAATGGCTCGCTTTCGTCTCTGACATCTACCCCCAATGCACGGACGATGCATGTAACAAGCGGCGGGCCGACGAAGCTTCGTCCAGCCGAGTCAAAGCACATGTCGCCGATCGATTGCTGTACCGGCACTGGAAAGCATGGAAAGACGGGATGCGCACGCACGTCTTTGTCGTTTCTGCGGCGGGCGGCGAAGCCCGCGACGTAACGCCGGGCGATTACGATGCACCACCATTCAGCCTGGGCGGACCGACAGACTATGCGTTCTCGCCGGATTCGAAGGAACTCGCCTTTACCAGCAATCACGACAAAGTCGAAGCGACATCGACCAACGCGGATGTGTGGCTGGTTTCTGTCCGGGGAGGAGCGGCTCGCAACATTACTTCTGCCAACCACGGTTACGACGGTTCACCACAGTTTTCTGCTGATGGCCGCTATCTCGCTTATCGATCACAAGTCACACCGGGATACGAAAGCGATCGTTTTCGGCTGCTGCTCTATGATCGGAAAACGAACCGCGCACGCTCGATCACAGAGAGTCTTGATTCGAACGTCGACGAATTCACCTTTGCGCCCAACAATCAAACGATCTATCTCACCGCTGAGGAACGTGGGCGGTCGCCCATCTACTCAGTGTCGGTAAACGGCGGGCCGGTGAATAAAGTCGTCGGCGGCGACGGATCGCATGGCGATGTGCATGTAACCGGCGATGGCCGCAGCGTTGTTTTCTCGCTCAGCACCATGACTAAGCCCGCCGAGATTTATCGCGCGAATAGCGACGGTAGCGGCGTTACTGCCTTGACGACGACGAACGATGCGTTTCTCGCACCGTTCGGTCTGAAATCGGCTGAGGAAGTAACCTGGACCGGCGGTGTGGGCGCCAAGGTGGCGGGTTGGATCGTGAAGCCGGCAAACTTCAATCCGCGCAAAAAGTATCCGCTCGTCGTTCTGATCCACGGCGGACCGCAGGGCGCTTGGGGTGACAACTGGGGCTATCGCTGGAATCCGCAGATGTATGCGGGCGACGGTTACGTCGCCTTCCTGCCGAACCCGCGCGGCTCAACCGGCTATGGCCAGAAGTTTGTTGCCGAAATCTCTGGCGACTGGGGCGGCAAAGTCTTCACCGACATCAGCAACGGCGTGGCGATGACGGCGAATCAACCCTACATCGACAAGAATCGCATCGGCGCCGCGGGCGCGAGTTACGGCGGCTACATGATTAATTGGATCGAAGGACACAACAACGATCCACGCTTTCGTTACAAAGTGCTCGTCTCGCACGATGGTGTTTACAACTTGACGGCGATGTATGGCGCGACGGAAGAGCTTTGGTTTCCGGAGTGGGAATTCAAGGGCACGCCCTGGACCAACAAACCGATGTACGAGCGTTGGTCGCCGCACAATTTCGTGCAGAATTTCAAGACGCCGATCCTGGTGATCACGAATGATCTCGATTTCCGCGTCCCGGTGACAGAAGGACTGCAAATGTTCACTGCCGCGCAGCGAATGGGCGTAGAATCAAAGCTCATGGATTTTCCAGACGAAGGTCATTGGGTGCAGAAGCCGGCGAATTCTGTTTTCTGGCATAACACGGTGCTGGGATGGTTGGATAAGCATTTGAAGTAGCTACAGAGAATTAGCCACAGATGGACACGGATGATCACAGATAGGACAAACCTAACGTAACCACTGTTCTTTCTGTATCTGTGTAATCTGTGTTTATCTGTGGCTTCATAATCGGAGGTTGCCATGCCTGGTTGGTTGAAAGCTCTGCTCATCGTCCTGGTCATTGGGATTCTGCTGGTTATCGGCGTGGTAGGCGCCGGCGTTTTCTGGTGGATGCGCAACAAAGATGCGCTGGTGGGCCGCGCGAAGGAAGTCGTCGCCGAAGGGCGGGACTTTGGCAAGACCGCCGACAACCAGGGCTGTGTCGACGAAAGCATTTCGCGTTACAAGAAAGAGCCGGGATTCGGCAACGCGATCTCCACCAGCATCTTTATGCGCACGTGTCTCGACGCCAGCCGTCCGACGACCGGCTTTTGCGACAACGTTCCGAAGGCCACGGAGTTTATGAAGAGTGCTGAGTGGCGCCGCGATCAGTGCAAGCGTATCAATCTCGCGGGCGATAATTACTGCCAGCAACTTTTTCAGCCCATGCAGGAGTTTTGCGAAAAAGGCCCGCGCAAAACTGTGCTTGATGAGAACTCGAACAGCAGTCAGTGATAAAGGTCGCCGTCGAGTCGATCGCTCTAATTCTTCTCTGATGAGCCGCACTCAGAAGATCCTGATTGCCGTTGCTGTGGCTGTCGTAGTTTGTCTGTTCGCTGTCGGGATTCTTGTCGGGGTTGTGGTTTCGGGTTGGAAAGCGGCGACTCGGGCAGGCAATGAAGCAGCCACCATCCAAAATCTGAAAACAATTGCCGCCGCTGAAACCCAATACTTCAACGCCCACAATCGCAGCTTTGGTTCTTTCGCCCAGTTGTTGAGCGAGAATCTGCTCAGCGCCAAGTTCGCCGGCGACCCGGTGAATGCGGACGGTTACGTGCTGGTGCTCAGTCTGACGCCGCGCACCGCTAAGCTGGATTCTTCATTTGCCGTCGCCGCCGATCCGCAGAGCAGCTCGAGCGGGACGAAACATTTTTATCTCGATTCAGGATCGGGCCAGATTCATGTCAACAACGACGGTCCCGCCGGACCGGACGATCCGTTGCTCAACCAGTAGTCAGATATCGTGGGCGAACCTTCCTTAGAAGATCGTTTGGCAATCCGAACGCGGCCTTCGAGTTTCCCGCTGATGTATCAGAATTGGGGGAAGCTGCTGTTCATGCACTGGCCCATCGACGCGAATGCGCTCAGGCCGCTCATTCCCGCAAAACTGTCGATTGACACCTTCGATGGCAGCGCGTGGATCGGAGTAGTGCCCTTTACCATGTGGGGCATTCGCGCTTCCTTCCTGCCGCCCGTTCCCGGCACCAGCGCATTTCACGAATTGAACGTGCGCACGTACGTTCATTTCAATGGTATCCCCGGCGTTTGGTTCTTTTCGCTGGATGCGGCACATAGTCTGGCCGTCTGGGGCGCGCGCACTTTCTATCACTTGCCTTACTTCAACGCCGAGATGCGGCTGGAGCAGAGCGGTAAGCACGTTGATTACTCGTCAGTGCGGCGTGAGGACATGACGTATGCAAAATTCTTTGACGCTGATAGATCGGGTTTTGCAGCTGACTTTGAGTCCGGACGCTTTGGCAATCTGCCGCCGGCGCGATTTGACGGTGGCTGGAACATCGGTGAGCCGTTGTTGGAAGCGGAGCCCGGATCGGTCGAATTTTTCCTGACCGAACGTTATTGCCTCTACGCTTATCACAGCGATCGCATTTATCGATCGCGCATCTATCACGAACCCTGGCCGCTCAGAACGGCGACTATTGAAAAGTACGAGTCGACCATGATCGAGTCATTGGGTCTGGCTACGCCTGAGGGTCCACCTGTCCTGCATTACACTGAGTCGATTGCGGTGGATATCTGGCCATTAAAGAAAGTCTGAGTGCGGGGCAGTAGCCCGACCGTAGGGGAGGGCGTGGTTAGCCTGGAGTTGATGTCAGTACCGCGAGCGGATCAGGAAGCCTGTCTCAGGGTAGTCACGTAATGCGATACGCGATCTAATCTCTCCTAATGGCTTTGCCACTCCGATGCGCGGCAAGTCTGCGACTTGCCGTTAGGTGTCCCTTGATATGATGGTCTGTGACCGCGTCGGGTCGGAGACCATGTCGAGAAAGAGGGTTCGCGCCGGCAAGTCACAGACTCGCCGCGCATCGGAGTGGCAGAGCCATTGGATTGGATCAGCCGCAAACTAAAGTTGGCGTTACCGGGCTTCTGATACGACGAAGAGTTCCCGCGATCCGAGTTTGTACGGCTCGCACTTCAGCGAGCCATAACAATCAACTACCCGGAAGCCCGCACGATCGAGCATGCGACGAATCTCAGCGACCGTGTAAATCCAATGCTTCGCGAACCGCGATTCTTTCCGGCCCTCGTGCTCAAAGATGTATTCGCTGTCGATGCAGCTCTCTTCGGCCAGGTATCTTTCTTTGATGGTCAGGATGATGTCGCTGACTTCGTGACAGCTCTGCTCTTCAAAATCCGGCAAGACTGATTCAGCCGCCATCCCCGTGTTTACGATGAAACGCCCGCCCGCTTTCAAAGCCCGCGCTACTCCGCTCAGGAACTTTTCCATGTCGCCGTATTCCATAAAGCCGAAGCTGTTGCCGAAACAGTACGCGCCATCGTAAATCGATTCGCCTTCGATACTCCGCATGTCGCCCAGGATGAAGTTAGTTTGAGCAATGGAGTCAGTACCATTCGCGTTAGCGGATGGCTCAATCATCTGCGCCTGCGTGGAGCGGGCTTCGTCGACAAACTCTGATGAGATATCAACTCCTGTGACGCGATAGCCGCGTCGCGCCAACTCAAAAGCCAATCGCCCATTCCCGCAAGGCACGTCGAGCAAATGCGCGCCCGGTTGAGAATTGAGAGTCTTAAGCAAGAACTCAGTGTCCCGTTGAGTCTGTTCCGGTGGAATGGCTTTGCGCCAAAGATCCAGCGTCACGCCGTGGAAGAAGTCTTCGAACCAGTTGGAACGGATGGTCATTTAAAACTTTGCAAACTAGCCGCCGATAGACGCAGAAGAACGCGGACAACACACTTGATGTACCAAGACTGGTAGGAACATTTTAGTCCACGGGATCTAAATCCTTCCCAATGGCTTTGCCACTCTGATGCGCGGCAAGTCTACGACTTGCCGTTAGCTGCTCATATGTATGACGGTCTGTGACCGGGGCAGGTCGGAGACCCGCCGAGAAAAAGGATTCGCCACCGGTAAGTCATAGACTTGCCGCGCATCAGAGTGGCAGAGCCATTGGTCGTGATCCTCTTTGTGTTTCAACACGAAATGGATCACGACCGAGCCATTGGATTGGTTGAGTCAAGTATATAATTGCAGAAGAACGGATAAGCTCCGAAAAACTGTCCTTCCTGGTTTACTATCTGCGCGAGTCCGGTTTATCCGCGGCTGATTTTCGTTCGCCCCGCTCACTCCGGCCGCTCGAGCGGCGGCAACACCGCGATGAAATCGTTTTCGAATCGGGATGCATAGCCGGCAAGCAACTCAGTTACGCGCTCATGACTCTTTGAGCGGACGATCAATCCGGCGTGGTGCCTCTTCTTCACGCGATAAACAATTTCAGAATCGTCATATCCGGACGTGTCCGGAAACTCCTGGCGCGCCAACGAGAGAATTATGCCGGCGTGTTCCTTGCGCGGTTTCAACCTGGGTCTGGCGCCTGAACCTGCAACCTCAAGTTTCGCCCATTCGCGCCAAAGATTGATTCCCGAGGCGGCCTCTAAAACATCAGCAATGTAGGCGCCGCCAACGCGCGCCGCAATTTCGAGAAAGTAGAAGTCACCGTCAGCATCACTCTTGATGAATTCGGCATGGGTCGTGCCCGTGTCCATGCGCATTGCCTTAATCAATCGGCGATTGATCTCTAAAAGTTTTTTCTTGTCGGGTGAATCATGGGGAATTGTTTGCGAGATGTACGCGCCCCCGCCGTGGGCCACCTGCAAAGGGGGACGGCCATACTTGTTTACTCCGGCGAAAGCGACGCGGCCCTCACTGACCAGCGAATCAACGTGAAAGACTTCGCCGGGGACAAATCGCGCCAGCACGTGATAGGAAGCGCGTTCACGCAAGACTTCTCGCTGGTTCAAGTCGTCGATCGCCGGCCAAACATCATCGGCATGATCCAGTTTGCGTATGCCGATCGCCGAGACTTCTGAACGCGGCTTCAGCACCCACGGAGCCGGAACACGGTCAAGGTATTCGCGAATCTCATCCTGATTAATCGCCGGCACGAATTCGGGCACGGTGAGGCCGGCGTCGCGCGTCCGGACGGCCATCGCGTACTTGTCGCGAAAAGTCTTGGCCGTTGAGCTGCTCATGCCCGGCATGCACAGGTGTTCGCAAGCCAGCGCCGCGACGACGACGTCGAATTCTTCCAGCGCCACGATCCGGTCTGGCTTGCTCTCTTTGGCAATGTGACTGACGAGATCGAGGAACAATTCGACCGGAGCATCGTTCGGCAAGGCAAATACTTCGTCGAGTACGTCGCGCGGCCAATCCTCATGCAGCATCTTTTCTTTCGTAACCAGCGTGACGTGGCAGCCTTGCGCTTTGCATTCGCGCATGAAGTCGCCGCCTTTAAAGAAGGTTGCGAAACAGATGATGTTGAGTGGTTTTGATTGTGAATCAGCCATCGCCGACTGCCGCCCACTATACAACGGATGCTCCGTTAGGAGCACAATGTTTACAGGGACGGCTGACCCTCAGGGAAATCTCCACTTTGTCAGAAGCGATGAATTGCTTCTGACAAAGCGTTTGCTCAAATGATATGTCGTAAGCTATAAACATCGCGCTCCGCTGGAGCGCTAAACGAATGATCTTTCGTGGACCATACCCCGACGTCGCCATCCCTGAAGTTTCTCTGACCGAATTCGTCTTTGCATCGACCGACGGATTCAAGGATAAGCCGGCGATCATTGATGCAGCGACCGGCCGCACCCTGACCTTCGGTGAATTAACCGACGCCGTGCGCCGGGTGGCGGCAAGTTTGCGCAAAAAAGGTTTCAAGAAGGGCGACGTGCTCGGCATCTTCAGCCCCAATTGCCCCGAATACGCCGTCGCATTTCACGCGGCCGCCATGCTCGGCGGCATCACCACGCCGCTGAATCCGCTCTACACCGCGAAAGAGGCAGCCTTTCAACTGAAAGACGCGGGCGCAAAGTTACTCGTCACGGCGCCCATCATTATCGGAAAAGCTTCAGAAGCCGCCACCTCTGCAAACATCGAAGAGCTTTTTGTTTTTGGCGAAGCGCCAGGTGCGACGCCATTCGCCTCCCTGCTTGAAAGCGACGGCGAGGCGCCGAGCGTTGACATCGACCCGAAGAACGACCTCGTGGCCTTGCCTTATTCAAGCGGCACGACTGGCCTGCCGAAAGGCGTGATGCTCACACACTACAATCTGGTCGCTAATATGTGCCAGATGGATGGTCTGGATTATTTTGAATCCGACGACATCCTGTTGTGCGTCCTGCCGCTGTTTCATATTTATGGCCTGGTCGTCGTGCTCAACATGGGCCTGCATCTGGGATCGACGATCGTGGTGATGCCGCGTTTTGATCTTGAACAGTTCCTGGCCGCGATTCAGAAGTATCGCGTGACTCTCTCGCACATTGTGCCGCCCATCGTTCTCAAACTCGCAAAAGACCCGGCGATCGAGAACTATGATTTGTCGAGCCTGAAGATGGTTTTTTCGGGCGCGGCGCCGCTCGGTCCCGAGCTCTCCAACGAATGTATGCAGCGCATCGGCTGCGGCATTCGGCAGGGTTATGGCATGACTGAAACGAGTCCGGTTACGCACAGCAGTCCCGCCGACCCTGCGAAAATGAAGCTTGGTTCGGTTGGCACTCCGGCGCCGAATACTGAATGCAAACTGGTTGATCCGGCGACGGGCAACGACACAGGGCCGAACGAGGAAGGCGAAGTTTGCGTGCGCGGACCGCAAAACATGAAGGGCTATCTGAATAATCCCGAAGCGACCGCGCGCACGATCGATAAAGACGGCTGGCTGCATACGGGCGACATTGGTTATGCGGACGAGGACGGCCACTTCTTTATCGTTGATCGCGTGAAAGAGCTGATCAAGTACAAAGGATTTCAGGTGGCGCCGGCTGAATTGGAAGCTGTGCTGCTGACGAATCCGGCCGTCGCTGATGCGGCGGTCATTCCATGCCAGGATGATGAAGCCGGTGAAATCCCGAAAGCCTTCGTGGTCCTCAAAGCCGAGACGACCGCAGAGGATCTGATGGATTTTGTGGCTGAGCGCGTCGCGCCACACAAAAAGATTCGCGAGATTGAGTTTATCGAACAGATTCCGAAGTCGCTTTCCGGGAAGATCCTGCGGCGGGTCCTGGTGGAAAAAGAACGAGCGAAACATAAGGCCGAGGCCGCGCGGCCGTAGCCCAAGAGCGACACACGGTTTTCTCCCTCTCCCTTTGGGAGAGGGCCGGGGTGAGGGAGCGAAGCTTGGCGGTTAACATAGTTAAGGTTCCTCGCGCGGCTCCGCCGCTAAAAAAAGAAGTTAATAAAACTGGAGCGCGCATGCCCTCACCCTAACCCTCTCCCAGTGGGAGAGGGAATCAAGCAGGCGGGGCCGTGGCCCGACCCTGAAGGAGGGCGTATCAGAGCGAACCGATCAGGAATCAAGCAATGAGGTGATCGAGCTAACAGATATGACTGAACAAATTCCAGCTGACAAAATTTCTCGTGCAGTGCGCGGTTATTTTCTGGCAATCAGGGCAATGGACGCCGATGCCTTCGCGAACTCGTTTGCCGAAGACGGCACCACTTGCGACCCGATGGGCGCGCCGCCCATTGTTGGCCGCGACGCGATTCGAGAATTCTTGAGTTCGATCTGCAAGAACTTTAAGAGCGTCTCACTGACTGAGGATTCCGTATTCGTGGCCGGCAACGGCGCGGCCGTGAAGTGGACCGGCAAAGGCACCAGCGCCAACGGCAAAGAGGTAAAGTTCGAAGGCATCGATGTGTTTGAGATCAATCAAGACGGAAAGATCCAAAATGTCTGGGCGTACTGGAATCCGGCCGAAATGATCGCGCAGCTCTAGTTCCTCTGTGTACTCCGTGGTTGAGAAAGATTGATTTTCACCACAGAGGTCACAGAGAAAAACAATAAGTCATGTCACAACTAACCACCGCGCCCGCCTGGACGATTCCGGGCTTTCTTGAAGCGCGCGAAAACAATCATCTGTTTATTAGTGGGGCGGATGCGACCGCGCTTTCCTACAAGTACGGCACGCCGCTGTTCGTCTTTTCTGAGCCGCGCATCCGCGCGAACATAGCTCGCCTGCAAGCAGCTGCGAAGAAAGTCGATCGGCCCATCAAGTTCTGTTACGCGTCGAAAGCCAATTCGAATATGGCGGTGCTGGGTGTCGTGCGCGACGCGGGAATCGACATCGAGGTTAATAGTGGCGGCGAGTTATACAAGGCTTTGCGCGCCGGCTTTCGTCCCGATCAGATTATCTTTAACGGCACGAGCAAGACTGATGAAGAACTGGATGAAGCTGTGCGCGCCGGCATCTACTCGATCAACGTTGATTCGATTTATGAAATCGAGTTGGTCGAAGACGCAGTCAGACGCGCGCGCGCTGAGTTGAATTCCGGTTTGCCGCCGGCGCGGATCGCTCTGCGGCTGGTGCCGGAGATTGGCACACGCTCGCATCTCGGTTTGCAGACTGCGCTGTTGACTTCAAAGTTTGGCATCTCGTCTTCAGAAGTGCTCGAGGCATTCCGGCGCGGCTTGCAGAACCCGGAACTGATTCACGTCTGTGGTATTCACATTCATGTCGGCTCGCAGACGCCCGATGTTGAACCTTTCGCCGAAGCGTTCAAAAGCATGTGGAACCACTTAATGACGATTCATCGCGAGACTGGATTGACGCTCGAGCATATCAATCTCGGCGGCGGGATTCCGGTGAATTATCTGCGTGATAGCTCGCAGGCCGGGGAATTGCCCGAGCACGAGCGCGACATGCTGGGCGCGGAACTCGAGCCTGCGGACGTTTTGTCGGCGGCTTTGCGGGTGGCGCGTGAATCGGCACGGACCGTAGAAGCAGAACACTTGCTGGATAAAGTGACGATCCTGCTCGAGCCCGGCCGCAGCATCATCGCTGATGCGGGCCTGGTGCTTACCAAGGTCCGCAACATCAAGCGCCGGCCGGAAACCGGTGACGTCTGGTTGTTGACGGACGCGGGTTACAGCCTGCTGCTGTCGATGAATAACTACAAATGGTATTACCACCTGATTTCTGCGTCGCGCGCATGCGCAGCGCCAGACGAGCAGTACAAAGTCGCGGGACCGCTGTGCGATTCAGGAGATGTTTATTTTGATATCGAGCGGCACGGCCGCTTGCCGGATTATCGTCTGTTGCCGAGCGACGTGCAGCCGGGAGAAGTTCTGGCGTTGCTGAATGCCGGCGCGTATTCGTTCTCGCAAATGTTTGCGTACAACGGCCGGCCGCTGCCGGCAGCGGTGCTGGTCCGAGAGGGCGGCCGCGGGGAAGTGATCCGCAAGCGCGACAGCTATGAGGATCTGTTGGTGAATGAGGTTTGGTAAGGGAATTTAATCCGCAGATTACACAGATTAAGAAAAAGCAGCCACGAAAAGGCACAAAAGGCACAGAAGAAAATCGAAGGCGAAACCGTCACTCAATCAAATCACGCATTTGTTATTTGAGCCTTTTGTGCTTTTTTGTGGCTAATTCTTTTTACTGAATCTGCGAAATCTGCGAATAATTTTCTAACTTGAACTCGAAAATCGAAACTCCGAACTCGAGACTAACGAATGGCCAGCTCATTCGCGGCCTCGGGCTGACGGCCGCCATCTCCGTCAACGTCGCGAACGTCATCGGCACCGGCGTATTTCTCAAAGCACGCGTGATGACGTGTAACGTCGGCACGCCCGGCAAAGCGCTGCTGGTCTGGCTGGTCGCCGGATTGCTCTCACTGGCGGGAGCGCTAACTTACGCTGAGCTGCTGGCAATGTTTCCGCGCGCCGCCGGCGAGTACGGCATCATGCGCGACGCCTATGGCCGGCCGTGGGGATTCATCTACGGCTGGACGCAGTTCGCGATTGCGCGTAGCGCTTCCGCGGCGGCGCTGGCGGTGGGCTTCGCAATCTTTCTGAATGATCTGGTGGGCGGCCGGCTTAAAGTCACGTACTTCACCATCCATCTTCCGGGCGGGTATGACGTTCCGTTTCAAAGACTACAACTGGCCGCGCTCGCAGCCATTGGCGTGACGGTGCTGATCAATTGTGCCGCCGTCAGAGTCAGCGGCGGCGTGGCGACCTTTCTCACGGCCATAAAAGTTCTGCTCTTGATTGGCGTCGGCCTCGGTGCGTTCTTCTACAGCGGCGGTGATTGGTCGCACTTGACGCAGGCAAATGTCGGGGGGCTTTGTGAAAAGGTGGCGATCACTTCAGGCGGGCTGGCTGGTTTCGCCGCGGCGATGCTGGGCGCGTTGTGGGCCTACGATGGCTGGAACAACGTTACTTTTTTGGCGGGCGAGGTTAAGAATCCCGAGCGAAACCTGCCCCTCGCATTGATCATCAGCATGTTTGTGGTGATGGGCCTCTATCTGTTAGTCAACCTCGGTTACTACCACGTTCTTACTCCGACAGAAGTAGCCAACGTGCCCGCGTCCTTATCAGTAGCCGCAGAAGTAGTCCGCCGTTTGCTGGGCGCGATCGCGCTGACGCTGATGGCCGCGGCAATGATGACGTCTTCGTTTGGTGCGCTGCACGCTTCGATCCTGGCTACTTCACGCGTGCCTTATGCGATGGCCCGGGACCGTTTGTTCTTCCACGGTCTGGCAAAGCTTTCGACCCATACGCACGTGCCGATTCGCTCGCTCGTCCTGCTGGGCATTTGGTCGGGCGTGCTGGCGCTTTCCGGTTCTTACGATCAGCTGACTGACGCGGCCGTGTTTGCGCTGACGCTGTTCTATGCTTTCGTCGCCGGATCAGTTTTCATCTTCCGCCGCCGCCTGCCCGACGTGAACCGGCCCTACCGCACCTGGGGATATCCCTTTATTCCGATCATCTACCTGGTGGTAACGACGTGGTTGCTGGCCAGAATCGTTTGGGACGCTCGCGCTGAGATGGCGGAAACGATTCGCCTACTGGCAGGAGGCCATCTGATGGCCGCCGCGCGCGAATGTCTTTTGGCGCCGCCACTTGCCAGTCTGCTTTTCATCGTGCTGGGTTTGCCCGTCTATCTGATTTTGTCGCGATGGTACCGGAGGGTACATGAAGAATAGATCAGTGTTTGTGATGATTGCGCTGAGTTTGCTGTTGGCGGCTTCAGCGCCGGCTCAGCAGCTACTGACGCCCGTGCGTGATTCGCAAGAAGCAGCTCGCAAGGACACCTTGCAGGAACTCGTGAACGAGGCGGCGCGCACCGCGCTGGCAAAGTTCGCCGACAAGAAACTTACTGAGAGTCAGCTGTCGATTACGCTGATCGATTTGCGTGATCCAACTCACCCCGTAACGGCGAACTTTCGCGGCAACGAGCGCGTCTATCCGGCCAGCGTGGTAAAGCTTTTTTATCTCGCGGCTGTACATCGTTGGCTCGCCGACAAAAGGATCGAAGAGACGGATGAGCTCAAGCGAGCAGTGCGCGACATGATCGTCGATTCGTCGAATGAAGCAACGCAGTACGTGCTTGACGTCCTGACCCAGACAACCGGTGGTTTCGAGTTGCCCGCCAAAGAGATGGAGCAGTGGCAGTACAAACGCAATGCGGTGAATCGATACTATTCGTCGCTCGGTTACACGAACATCAATGTTAACCAGAAGACGTTTTGCGAGGACGCGTACGGACGCGAGCAAGTATCGCGCGGCCCGAACGGCGAGAACCGTAACAAGCTGACGACTGATGCGACCGCGCGTCTGCTTTCTGAGATTGCAACCGGTCGAGCTGTCAGTCCCGCGCACAGCGCGCAAATGATGGAACTATTGAAGCGCGACTTCGCCGGCAGCTCAAAAGATAACGATGATCAGGGCCATGGCTTTACGGGTATTGCCTTGCAGGGCATGAATGGCGCGAAACTCTGGTCGAAGGCGGGTTGGACCAGTACGACGCGACATGATGCCGCGTACGTCGAATTACCGAACGGAGCAAAATTCGTGCTGGTGACCTTTACTACCGAGCATGCCAACGAGCGCGAGATCATCCCGACCGTGGCGCGCGTGGTGATTGATGGGATGACGGCTGGTAAGTGATCGTGTCGGAAGCCCGACCGTTAGGGAGGGCAACTTTGCTAAGAAGCTTTCGTGACATTTCAAGTAATGTGTTAAAAGCGTAGCCCTCCCTCACGGTCGGGCTTCTGACACGACGACAATGGACTCTGATCTTTCACAGCATCATTCAGCAATTACTAACCTCTTCCGCGTCTCTTACAATCGGAACCAATATAGCCTCACCCAAGATCAAATCGAGTTCTTTCATGCGCACGGATATCTGGCGGGCATTCGTTTACTTAACGATGAGCAAATCGAGACGCTGCGCCGAGACCTGGTAAAGCTAATCGATTCCAATCAACCGGGCCACGATCTTTTTTACGAATTTCACTCGAACGAATCGACCAACCCCGCAACTGTTCTTTTTCACGCATTGGGCGCGTGGCGAATTTCGCCCGCCTTCCACGATCTGCTTTGGAATCCGGCGTTTCTCGTGCCGGCGGCGCAACTGTTGGGCGGCGCGGTCCGTTTTTGGCATGACCAGCTTTTCTGCAAGCCGTCCCATCACGGTGGAGTGGTCGCGTGGCACCAGGACTATTCGTATTGGACGCGCACCCGGCCGATGGCCCACCTCTCGTGCTGGATTGGGCTCGATGATTCGACCCGCGAAAACGGCTGTGTTCATTACGTGCCGGGCAGTCATCGCTGGAATCTGCTGCCGGTTACCGGACTGGCCGACGATATGAATGCCATTCAATCCGTGCTGAGCGATAAACAACGGTCTCAGTTCAAGCCGGTGCCCATCGAACTAAAAGCCGGCGAGTGCTCTTTTCATCATCCTTTGATGGTGCACGGATCGTACGAGAACGAAAGCGATCGCTCGCGGCGTGGCGCCGTTATCAATGTGTTTCGTGACGGAGTTTGTTCGGCATCGGACGAGCCGCTACTGGCGGGCGTTCCGGCGATCCCGGCGGGCCAAAAGATCGGCGGGCAGTTCTTTCCGCTGTTGTTCGATCCTTCAGCCGGGAGGGAGTAGATGTGCGCCGAATGCTTTTGGGGTGGTTTCTTTGCGTTTCTCTGCGACTTTGCGTCTTTGCGTGAGTCACCGTTTTGAAGCATTTTCACGCCAAGCCGCAAAGGCGCAAAGCACGCGCAAGACAAAACTCCTTGGCCCACAGACTTCTCAATACTGAATCAGGCTGCCTTCGCGCTTGGCCCGTCGCACTGCACGGCCAAACACCCAAAGAGAGAAGGGCAGCAACGCCACCAGAAACACGAGCAGAACTACGAGAGGCTCGCGAACTTCCGACAGACCTTGCCCTTCAAGCAGCACGCGCCGAATGCCATCGAGTCCATAAGTAGGCGGCAGGACGCGGGAAAAACTCGCGATGCCTGAGCCCGCGTATTGAGCGATCAGTTGAGTAGGAAAGAAAACTCCCGAGAACAACGCTGACCCTGTGCCCAGCAATACGCCAAACGGATCGCCGCGCTTGAAGACCATTGCAAAACTCGCCGACAGAATTCCCAGGCACGAGAGCACAAAGGTCGTAAGCAGCAGGAAGACGAGCGCCAACAGAAAACTACCGCGATAATGCACGTCGAAGAATAGCCAGCCGAAGAGCAAGTAAAGCGAAGAAAAGAAAGTCGCCTGCACAAAATCCCAGGCCGAACTCGCGACAATTACCGTCGGCACGCCGATCGGGGTCATCAGCACACTTTCGAGTGTGCCCTGCACCTGTTCCTGACGAATGGAGTTGGCGAGACTGGAAAACCCGGTCATGAAATAGTTGAGCACGGCCAACCCGGTAAGCCATGCCGCCAGAGGGTCGCGCCATTGCGCGAAGCGTGGATCGGCAAACCCGGTGAAGATTTTGGAGATGAAGAACAGAGTGGTGACGATGATCAAGATCGACAGCATGCGCAGAAAAAACTGCATGCGATAGCTCAACTCCAATCGCCAATCGCGTGCGATGAACGCCCAGATGCGTCTGAGAAGAAGAATCATTAGGCTTAAGTGTCAGCTATCACCCGCTTCGCGGACTAGAATTATTCGGTGCCTGTTGTCCCTGGGGCTGGCGCCCCCGGCTTTATGCCGCCGCCTGCTTCGCCGGCGTCAGAAATTTCGTACCGCTCCAGCACATCCAACAACGTCGCCTTTTCACTTTCCACCGAGCGAATCACGCCGCCACCCTGCTGCAAAACGCGCAAAAAGACGTCGAGCAGATCGTCGTTCACGGTCCGTGCGAACCTGAGAACAGATTCCCCTGAGCGATTACTTTGTTCAACGACGAATAGTTCTCGCGCATATGATCTGGCCAACACCTGTTCGGTTTCCGCCGGGCCCAGGCCGCTGAACGTAATGGTCACCCGTTCTTCTTCGGTGTGCGCGGTTCGTAAATTACGCGGTGCGTCAATCGCGCGAATCTCTCCGTTACTGATAATGGCGACGCGGTCGCACAGCTCTTCGACTTCCGCCAAGTTGTGCGAAGTCAGGAAGATCGTGATCCCGTTCGTGCGTGCGAGAGATTTGATCAAAGCGCGCGTGCGATTGGCGGCGAGCGGATCGAGCGATCGGGTCGGCTCGTCCAGCAACAGCACGGGCGGATTGGCCAACATGGCGCGTGCGACCGCAAGCCTTTGTTTGTTCCCGGTTGAGAGTTCGGCAAACCGGCGGCGGCCGAATTCCTGAAGTTCGAGCAACTCAAACAATTCAGCGATTCGCTCTTTGGCGGCGCGACTGCTTAGGCCATACAGTCGCGCAAAAAACAGGAGGTTCTGTTCCGCAGTAAGACGCCAGTAAAAGCTACGCTCTTCCGCGCCCGACAGGCCGACATGCCTCCGCACCGTCTCATCATTTTTCACGGTGTCGTGACCCTGCACAGTGACAACCCCCGAGGTCGGTTGCACCAGAGTCGCGATGATCTTAGTCAGGGTCGTCTTGCCGGCGCCATTGGGCCCAATCAGTCCAAAGATTTCGCCGTTGGGGACGGTGAATGATATCTGGCGCAAAGCCTCGACGGGCGGCTTGAATTTTTTGCGGAGGAATTTCTTGAGCCGAAGAAAGGGAACGGGATAGGTTTTGGAAAGCCGGTCGACGGAAATCGCGGCGCTGGTCTTTTCCGCTGTCTGCATTATTCACCGCCGCCGCTGACGAGGATCGAGATATTCGCGCAGTCCATCGCCGATGAAGTTGAAAGCGAGCACCGCCAAAGCGATGGCCAGTCCGGGGAAGATGAGCGCGTGCGGCGCCGCCTGCAAGGTGGAAAGATCGCGAGCCTCTTCAATCATCACACCCCAAGACGGCGCCGGCGGCGGCACGCCCAGGCCCAGAAACGAAAGGGAAGCTTCGGACAAAACGGCGCCGGCCATTCCCAGGCTGGCTTGTACGATCAATGGTTGAATCGCATTCGGAAGGATGTGGAGAAACAGAATGCGAAAGTCACCGGCGCCCAGCGCGCGCGCGGCCTGCACAAAATCGTATTCGCGAACTTTCAAAACCTGAGCGCGAATCAGACGCGCATAGCCAACCCAGCCAATGATACAGAGCGCGAGGATCAACTTATTTAGACCCGCGCCAAGAAAAGCGACCAGCGCGATCGCCAGGAGCAGTCCGGGAAAAGCAAGGAACACATTGAAATACATATCCTGACAAAACAGAATCAACCCAACCGCCATAGTAACCAGCCACCGCGCCGATGAGGGTGCCGATGAAGGCCGAAACGGCTACGACTATCACGCCGACTTCCAGGGAAATGCGTGCACCAAATATCACGCGCGAGAAGATGTCGCGCCCCGTTGAGTCGGTGCCAAACCAATGCGCGTGGGACGGTGGCATATAGCGCATCGCGAGATTGGTCGCGCCCACATCGTAATGCGCGATCCATGGCGCGAAAATCGCTGCCAGCACGAAGACGACGACGATCGAGAGGCCGATGATGGAGAGACGATTCATTAGTGTAAACGCCACAGAGACACAGAGACACAGAGATCAGAAACAGGTAATTTGCTTGTTGTGCACACTTCGTGTTTTCTCTGTGCCTCTGTGGCAGAGTCTTACGAAACTCTGATCCGTGGATCGAGCCGGCGATACAACATATCGGTCAAGGTATTGGCCACGATGTAGGTTGTGCTGATGGCCAGCACGCAACCCTGGACGATGCGATAGTCGCGTTTGCCGATCCCATCTTCGACCAGCAGCAACCCCAGGCCGGGCCAGCCAAAGATTTTCTCCGTAATGATTGCGCCCGCCAGGAGAATTCCGAGCTGCAGACCGAGAACGGTTACCACCGGAATCAAGCCATTCTTTAGTACGTGCTTATAGACGACGGCCCGCTCGCTCAGACCTTTCGCACGCGCCGTTCGGACATAGCCTTCTCCTAGTTCTTCGATTACTGATGAGCGCACCATGCGCGTGAGGATCGCCGACAATGCAGCGCCCAGCGTCACGGCCGGCAAGATAATGTCGCTCCAGTCAAAGCGGCCTGACGGCGCCAGCCAGCCGAGCTTGACCGCGAATACGTAAACCAGCATGGGGCCGATCACAAATCCCGGCAGGCTTATTCCCACCAGCGCCAGCACCGATAGCGCATTGTCGAGCAGGGTGCCACGACTCTTTCCGGCAACAACGCCCAGAGGAATAGCGATCAAGACGGCAATAAACATGGCCGCAATCGCCAGTTCAATCGTGGCGGGATACCTTTCCAGAATCAGATCGATGACGGGCTGATCGGTGCGGAAAGATTTCCCCAAATCTCCGTGCAGGATTGCTATCCAGTAATCGTCATAGCGGTTATCGAGTCCATACCATTGGAAGTGGCGCTGTCCCTGCGTGTCCCGGGGAAAGCCAAAAAAGAACGGCGGACGATCCAGTCCGTGCTTCGCGCGGAATTGCTCCAATTGTTCAGGCGTTGCTTGTTCGCCCAGGACTGCGACCGCGGGGTCGCCGGGGACCAGTTCGATGAGGATCGTTACGAGCGAGACGACCGTCCACACCACCAGAATCAATATGGCGATGCGGCGCAGCACTCCAAACAGTTTGTGCTTCATCCTCTGAGCAGTAGAGTGAGCTTGAATGCTTAAGCTGAGAACGAGCGCGGATGATAGCAGATTGGCGTATGTTAGATAAGCTTTAGCTTGTCGGCCCGGCGAAACAGAGTGTCGGACAGAGGTAGCGGAAGCGAGTGAAGACAAAAAAAGAACGTAGCCGGGGCCCGCTTTCGCCAACCGGATCCGGCCCCGACAACCGAAGCCAGTCAGCCAGGCGAGCCCCTGATACTACGTTTCGATGATTGCTGCCCGAAGGCCGCAACCAATCTGTGGCGCAAGACCGAATCTTGCGTCGCCAGATATTCTCGAGCGCAAGCTCAAACTTGCGCTGCGCGACGACCGATATGCAGGGCCGCGATGCCGCCGCTTAAATTTTCAAATCGAACCTGATCGAATCCTACTGCACACATCATGCCAGCTAGTGCCTGCTGATTCGGAAACTTCGAAATCGAATCAGGCAAGTATTCATAGGCACTTCGCGAGCCGCTCAGCCAGCCGCCAATCCAAGGCAGCAACCGCCAGTAATAAAACCGGACAAGTTGCCGCATCATTGGAACAGTCGGCTGCGAGAATTCGAGTATGGCCAGCCAACCGCCAGGCTTTAGGACGCGCCGGAACTCGGTCAACCCCGCATTCACGCTCGAGAGGTTTCTCAACGCGAAAGCGACCGTAAGGCCGTCGAAGGAACCCTCGGCAAACGGCAGTTGCAGCGCGTCGCCTTCGATGAACGGAAGATGCGGAGCCTTTTTCTGCGCCAGGCGCAGCATCGGTCCGCAGAAATCTACTCCCGTGACCTGTGCAGCAGTCCTTTCAAACAACTCGATGCTCAAATCGCCAGTGCCGCAACCGACGTCGAGCACCTTTCCTTTCGGTTTCAGCAGCGGCTGCAATCTCTTCACGACCCGCCGCCGCCAACGCCTGTCGATGTTCGCGGACAAGACATGATTCAGGAGATCGTACCGCGGTGAGATTCGCGCGAACATTTCGCGCACCCGCCGAGCGTGGTCCTCTGAATTTTTCTGTCCAAGATCAGTTAAGCTCATGAAGTTGAGCGAAAGGTTGCAAGGCGCTTGCGATAGCTTTGTAAATCAGGGCTTCCGTGGTGTTGGTGACGAGGGCTTGCTGTCCGAGGCGTTTTCGACACTCGCCCCGAGATTTGATTTTAAGTCGGCCGCATCGCCAACCGCGACGACAGCTTGCGGAGCATCTTTGAAAAGCCGAGTCGCGACCCGCGGCAGATCGGCGAGCGTGATGCGGTTAATCTCTGCCATTGGATTAGAGCCGTCGAGTTTATAAGTTTCCGCGTCCAGCCACTGATCGGCCAGTGCTTCTGCCGGCGACGTTGGCTTGTTCAAATCGGAAATTGCGGAAGTGCGGGCGCGCTCCAACTCGGCGGCGTTGGGACCACTCGCCGACAATGTCCGGATTATTTCCTGGGCGGCCGCGAGGGCCTTGCCCGCTGAAGCTGCCCGGCATGCTGCCGCCGATGACCAACATTCCGGGCAATCCATAAGCCTCGTGGCGAGCGAAAGCGCCGGCAACTTCCGGCGCCCTGGCTTGCCAACGCTCACGGATTATTTTAGCCAGCACCGTAGCCGCCGCTGCGTCTCGATCGGATCGCGCCAGGCCGCGCACCGCAATGCGAATCTCCGCAGTCTTACTTTCCGGCTGATTAACCAACAGCACTCTGGCGTCCGGGGCATTCGGCTGCCGAAAAGTCGCCGGCACTGTTCGGTCGCCCTTCTGCCAGGGCCCAAGCAATTGTCGCAACGCCCGCATCAGGCGCGCCTTTTCCACTCCGCCAATAACCGCGATGGTGGCATTGTCGGCATGAAGGAATCGCTCGCGAGCCTGCATCAGATCAGCCCGGTCAACTTTGGCGAGACTTTCGACTGAGCCTTGCGGTGGATTGGCGTAGGGAAACGCTCCAAAGAGGCGAGTAGCGACCGCTCGATCGGCAATGTCCGACGAGGTTGGTGGCCGGGCGGAGAGTTCTTTGATCCGGGCTTCCCGCAAAGTGGCCACGTTTTGCGGAGACAAATTGGTCGTCACGACCGCATTGCGGATCATCTCGATCATGCGCTCCAGCTCGCTCGCCTTGCCGGTCAAAGTCACATCAATCGCATCGTAACTGGTCGTTATTTCCAGTTTTCCTCCCAACTGGTCTTTCACATACTCACGCGTCTCGGCATCAGGAAAAAAGGCGTCGCCCAGCAAGGCCATCGATCCGGCTTTTCCGCCCAAATCGAAGGCCGCCCCGCTATGCAGGCGCAACTTGAGCAGCACGTTCCCATCGCCTGTGGGCTGTGAGAAAAGAATCGTCAACCCGTTGAGCAGGCGCTCGCGCTCGGGGGGTGTCTGGGCTCGGACCGGCCCGACAGCGCCCGCCAGCAGAAGCAGGACAACCACGAAGAGATGACGATAACTCAAGGTTTTATTAGCCATTTGGGGCGGCGTGTTTACTAATTTGTCAGTTGCAGTGCTTTTCGGCGCCTTTACAAGTCACCGGCAAGAGCCCCTTTGGGATGCGGTGAAAAAGAGTTTAGATGTCGCTTCCAACCCCGTCAACCTGACGCCCATTAGCGGCATCAAAGCCCTGAGTCCAGCGACGCTTAAGGCTGATCAGCTCGTGTGAATCGATAGTATAATCGGGCCGCGGACAGAAAACTCAGCGCCCAGGCGAAAAAATTTCCGTAACTTATCAGCGATTGGACGTAATAAAGCAGTAGGAAGCTAGTTCCTACAGGATCGAGCGCTTTGATTGGCGAACCAGGAGACAGACGAGCGGCTGCTGCAAGAGGCAGCGAACGGCCACACGGAAGCATTTCAGATCCTGTACGAGCGGTATCGTGATCCAATTTTTCGGTTTGCATATCGAATGTTGGGTTCGGCCGAAGCGGCCGAAGACGTGGCGCACGATTGCTTCCTCGGTTTGATAAAAGAGCCCGGCCGGTTCGATTCCGCGAAGGCCTCGCTGCGGACTTACCTGTACGCGGCGGCCCGGAACCAGGCGGTCAAGCGCTACACGAATTTCGGTCGAGAGTCGGCCATCGATGAATTGGCGGATGAGCCGCGCGCCGCCGATCGGCATCAGCCCATCACGCAGGTGCTGGACGACGAACTGGCGGCGGAAGTTCAAAAGGCGATTGCGAGTTTGCCGCCGCTGCAACGCGAGGCAATAGTTCTTTTCGAGTATGAGGATCTTTCGCTGGCTGAGATCGCCGCCATTACCGGCGTCGACCCGAACACAGTGAAAGCGCGGTTGTTTCGGGCCCGCGATAAGCTGCGTGCGAGGCTCGGTTGGTATTTCCGAATTGGCCGCGAAGCTGTTACATTTAAGCGGGCGTGAAACGCAGTTGCCGCGCCTGCATGACTGATAGGTTTTTGGGCAATGAGTAATTCTGATTCCAAGTTCATGCAGGACGAGGCGCTGCGTGTTTTACTAAATAAGTGGAATACGCCGGAAGCTCCCGGCTCCTTGGATCAGCGCGTCGCGGCTTCTTATCAGCAGTTGACGAGCATGAACGCAAGTTTGAGTTCAGTACTTGATCCCCAGCGGGACAGCGAGGTAGTTAAGATGAAATTTTGTGAGACTTGCAATGAACAATTCGCCGATCGGTTTAGTTTCTGCCCGGTAGATGGCACGCCCCTCAGCGCGCCTCCGCTGCCGGCCCAGGCGCAATCGCAAATGAGCGTGCCGGCCGATGTCGAATCCTCATCCCCGGCGTCTGAGAGGGCCACTCCGATTAGCGAGCCGATTGTTCCAATCGCTCCGAAGGTTTCCCGCGCGGCCGTACCACCAATCACCGTGGCAGCGGCGGTGGCAGCCGGAACCGGCACTATGTTCGGTGAATATCATCTAACTATTCTTGAAGATCGCGGTTTGGCTTCGCGCCTCGCCGGCGAGCTTTCAAATATTGCCCATAACTATCAACTAACCTGGCCCGAATTTAAGCGCGATCCGTTTGGTTTCGTGGGCCGATCGGTTAAGGGGTATGGCTCGATGGTCGGGGGCTTCTTTGGGCGACGCGATGCCGTGCTTGCGATAGGGATCGCTTTGTTGGCGTTGGGAGGACTGGTTGGAATCCTTTTGCTTATCGATCGGACGAAATCCGGTATTACCTCTCGCGTCAGCCTGATCGCGGTTGGCTCGCTGGCATTTGTGGCGCTCCTGGCGTTGTTCGCTACGTGGCTGGGACGCGATAGCGGCGCCGCCGTGATGGGGGCGCGTCCCTCCGATTCGCGTAACGTGTTGTCGGGAATCGTAGTTGCTTTCGTGATGGTATTCGGCGTCATCGGAGCATATGTCTTATGGTCGGGTCTGCATCAACGAGCTCTCGCCCAGGCTGCCTCTGAAGAGGAACAGTTGGAGATCACGCAGATGATCTCTGAGATTCCGAACGAGCAGCCGACGCCGGATGAAGGGAACGCCGGCATGGCGAAGGGCAACGGCGGCGGCAGCAAACCGGAAAAGATCAAGCCGGGTGGCGGTGGCGGCGGTGGACGCGAGGAACAGACGGAAGCTTCGGCGGGCAAGCTGCCGCAGGCATCGTTAACGATTCCGCAGGTGGTCGCTCCTGATCCACATCCACCAGTGATCAAGAATCCAGCGTTACCAATGCCGGCAACTCTCGATGCAGATCCGGTTTTGTTCCCACCCGACACGAGAAACCTGCAGTATGGTGACCCCAAATCGAAGTCAACAACTCCGTCGTCCGGTCCTGGCACTGGCAACGGAATAGGTAGCGGCACCGGTGGCGGTGTCGGTCCTGGCTCGGGCGGCGGTTACGGCCCGGGCGAAGGCGGCAATACCGGTGGCGGCCCGCGTCGTGAAGGCGGCGGTGGCCCCGGCGGCGGTGGTGGGGGAACTGATTACAATCGTATCTTCAGCGGTAAGGAAGTAAATTCGAAGGCGCGTGTCCTCTCGAAACCTGAACCAACCTACACCGAAGCCGCCCGGAAGAATCAGATCACCGGAACGGTCGTGTTGCGGGCGGTCTTTTCTTCCAGCGGCAGCGTCACCAACATTCACGCGGTGTCCGGATTGCCTGATGGTTTGACTGAGCGCGCGATTGCGGCGGCGAAGCAAATCAGGTTCACGCCGGCGACAAAAGACGGCCGGCCGGTCTCAATGTGGATGGAGTTGCAGTACAACTTCAATCTGTACTAATGCGAGGAGCGCAGGCATCCTTGCCTGCGGCTCACCGGCATCCTGCCGGTAACGAAACCGAAGAGGCGGGCAATTGCCCGCCTCTTTTTTTGAGTGCGGCGGCTTGAGGCCGCTTTTAAAAGCGCCGACGAGTCGGCGCACTCCAAATCAGCTACATCGCTCGACCACTCGCCTAATCCTCTTCACACCCTCCTGCAAACCATCCAGTGACGTGGCGTAAGAGATACGAATAAAGCCCTCGGCGCCAAATCCTGCTCCATCCGTGACCACGGTCTGTTCCTTCTCGAGCAGTTCATTAGCAAAATCCTCTGACGTGCGCAACGTTCCTTTCAGGCAGTTGCGAACGTCCGGAAATGCATAAAAGGCGCCCTCGGGTTGAGCACAAGAGAGCCCGGGAAGTTCGTTAAGTGCGGATAGTAACCACTCGCGCCGCTGCGTGTATTCAGCCAACATCGTCGCCACTGACTCCTGCGGACCGTTTAGAGCCTCGCTCGCGGCGGCCTGTGAAATCGAACTGGAGTTGCTGGTCGAGTGACCCTGCACTTTCAGCATGGCCCGCGTCCACTCTGCATTCGCCAACGAATAGCCGATGCGCCAACCGGTCATCGCGTACGTCTTGGAAAAAGATCCCGCGATGCACAGACGCCGGCGCAGCTCGGGCCGCAGCGACGCGGCGCTAAAGACGGTCGCCGGCGGATAGACAAAGCGCAAATAACACTCGTCGGAAATCGCATACAAGTCGTGCTCAGCGACGATTTCCATGATCGCCTTGAATTCTGCCGGTGGGATTACCCGGCCCGAAGGATTGCTGGGAGAATTGAGAATGATCAATTTCGTTTTGGGCGTAATCGCTTTGCGCACCATGTCGGCAGTAAGGACAAAAGCATTCTCTTCCGTTTCGATAAGAACCGATCGGCCGCGCGCAAAAGTCACGATTTCAGGAAAAGTCACCCAGAAAGGTCTCGGAATCAGAACCTCATCGTCCGGGTTGATGAGCGAAACTACGGCATTAAAGAGCGCTTGCTTGCCGCCGGATGTCGCCATTACTTCGTTGCGTTCATAAGCCGCGCCAAAGTCTCGCTGGTACATTCCGATGATCGCCTTTTGCAGATCGCGCGTCCCGGCCGTCGGTGTGTATTTCGTTTTTCCCGCGCGCATGGCTTCGGTCGCCGCGTCCTTGATATTTTGCGGCGTGTCAAAGTCCGGCTCGCCGGCGCCAAGATCGACCACATCGACGCCTGCTGAGCGCATGGCCTCCGCGGCCTGCATCGCTGCCAGTGTTGAAGACGCTTTCATGCGCGCGACGTTCAACGAAACCGGAAACATTGAAGTTACTTTCGTGGCTGTCATTTTCGTGTTGTTCGTGTGCTTTCGTGGTTAATTCATTATTGAATAAAGGACCACCACGAAATTATGCGAAACGAATTCAGCGAAGGAACTTGTCTTTCATGCGCTCTTCGACCAGCGGGGGCACCAGCCCGGTGATGCTGGCTCCCAACTGAAAAACTTCTTTGACCAAACGTGAACTAACGTATGAATACGCTTCCGCCGGCATCATGAAAACTGTTTCCAGCGCCGGCTCGAGCCGCCGATTCATCAGCGCCATCTGCAACTCGTATTCATAATCCGAAATCGCCCGAATGCCCCGCACGATCGCGTGCGCCTTTCGCTCCGCCGCATAATGAACCAGCAAGCCTTCGAAACTTTCAACCATCAACCGGCAATCGCCATGGTCGATTTCGTTCATAACCTGAGTCAGGATTTCGCATCGCTCCTCAACCGAAAAGAAAGGCGTCTTGTCCGGATTGACCAGCACGGCGACGATGATTTCGTCGAAGAGCTTACATCCGCGTTGGATGATGTCGAGGTGACCGTTGGTGACCGGGTCGAATGAACCGGGGTAGATGGCGCGGCGCATGGAATTAGGATGGTAAATCGTAAATGGTAAATAGAAAAGGCTACGGACAGAGGATCAGCGATCCGCGCGGTTCGCGTTTGACACTGCCGCTAAGCGATGTTTCAATAGCGTTTCGGAAAACGTGGTGAGTTAAGGCGACTTGCGGCCACGTAAAACAATCCGCTAAACAGCTCGGAACGGTCTTTCAACCGTGCGTTTCTCAAAGGTTTGACGAAAGGCCCCGCGTTGTTTGGCAGCGCGGGGCTTTTTCTCGTAAATGGTAAATCGTTAATCGTAAAGAGAGCCGGCCGGTTTTGCTATTTACGATTTACTATTCACGATTTCACTTATGAAGAGTTTTCTCGACACACTCAAAGAACGCATCGTCGTCTTTGACGGCGCTATGGGCACCAATCTGCACGCACAGGACCTGACGGTTGATGACTATGGCGGCCCGCAGTTCGAAGGCTGCCCCGAGCATCTCCTAATCAGCATGCCTGAAGCGGTGGAAAAAGTTCACGCGGGCTTTTTGGAAGTGGGTTGCGACGTGGTCGAGACCAACTCGTTCGGCGGCACGCGTCGATCGTGCTCGCCGAGTACGACATCGCGCACCTGGCTTACGATCTGAACATGAAAGCCGCGGAACTGGCTAAGCGGGTGGCCTCTGATTTCTCTACCAAAGAACAGCCACGTTGGGTGGCGGGTTCGATGGGGCCCACGACGAAAACTTCCAACTCTCGGTCACATTTCCTTTCTCGACCTGAAAGCGACGTTTCGCGAACAGGCCCGCGGCCTGCTTGATGGTGGCGCCGATTTGCTAATCGTCGAAACCTGTCAGGACATACTGCAAACGAAAGCCGCGCTGGCGGCGATCTTCGAAGAATTCGAATCGTCAAAGCGGCGCGTGCCGGTCATCGCGCAAGTTACCATCGAAGCCTTCGGCACGATGCTGATGGGAACTGAAATTGGCGCGGCCCTGACCGCGATTGAGCCGTTTCCGATTGATGTGATCGGCATGAACTGCGCCACCGGGCCCAAGCAGATGACCGAGAATGTCCGCTATCTTTGCCAGAACTCCAAGTTCGCTGTTTCCGTCATTCCCAACGCGGGCATTCCGGAGAATGTCGGTGGTCATGCCGTCTTCAAAGAGACACCTGAGTCATTGTCGAAAGACCTCGCGCACTTTGTGCGCGACTTCGGAGTCAATATTGTCGGTGGATGTTGCGGCACGACGCCGGCGCATTTGAAAGCTGTAGTCGAAGCTGTGCACGACGTAACCCCGCGTAAACGCGACGTCCCGCGCACGCCGGCCTGCTCGTCGATTTTCATTCAGCAACCCTACCGGCAGGACACTTCGTTCCTGATCGTCGGCGAGCGCGTCAATGCCAGCGGCTCAAAGAAGATGCGAGACCTGCTGAACGCCGAAGACTGGGACGGGCTGGTTTCGCTGGCGCGCGAGCAGGAACGTGAAGGCGCGCACGTGCTCGACGTGAACGTCGATTTTGTCGGCCGCGATGGCGAAAAAGACATGCACGAGCTGGCGTCGCGCTTGGTGACGAACGTCAAGATTCCTCTGATGTTCGATTCCACCGAATGGCAGAAGATGGAAGCCGGCCTGCAACACGCCGGCGGCAAGTGCATCCTGAATTCGACCAATTATGAAGACGGCGAGCCGCGTTTCGCTAAGGTCCTGGATCTTGCCAGGAAGTATGGCGCCGGCGTCGTGATTGGCACGATTGACGAAGAAGGAATGGCGCGCACGGCCGAGGGGAAATTCCGCATCGCCAAACGCGCTTACGAACAGGCCACGCAGCAATACGGAATTCCGGCCGACGATATTTTCTTCGATGCGCTCGCCCTGCCAATCTCAACCGGCATTGAAGAGGACCGGCGCAACGCGCTCGAGACGATCGAAGGGATTCGCCGCATCAAGGCCGAACTGCCGGGTGTCTTTACGATTCTGGGCGTTTCGAACATTTCGTTCGGTCTCAACCCGGCGTCGCGAGTTGTCCTCAACTCAGTCTTTCTGCACGAAGCGGTCGCTGCCGGTCTCGATTCGGCCATCGTCAACGCCAGCAAGATCGAACCGTTGAATCGCATCGAAGAAGGCCAACTAAAAGTCGCGCGCGACCTGATTTATGACCGGCGCGAATTCGACGGCGACGTCTGCACGTACGATCCGCTGACGGAGTTCACGACACTCTTCGAAGGCGTTAAGGCCAAGAGCGTCCAAGAAGAAGAGTCAAAGGTGCGACGGTCGAAGAGCGGCTGAAGAATCACATCATCGACGGCGAGAAGATCGGTCTTGAAGACGAGCTGCGAACGGCGCTTGGAAAGTTATCCCGCGCTCGACATCATCAACAACATTTTGCTCGAGGGTATGAAAGTCGTCGGCGATCTGTTCGGCAGCGGACAGATGCAGCTTCCTTTCGTGCTGCAATCAGCCGAAGCGATGAAGGCCGCGGTGCGCTTTCTCGAACCGTTCATGGAAAAGAAAGGCGGCGCGACGGCGAAAGGCACGATGGTGCTGGCGACCGTCAAGGGTGACGTGCACGATATCGGCAAGAATCTGGTGGACATTATTCTGACGAACAACGGCTATAAGGTTATCAATCTCGGCATCAAGCAAACGATCGACACGATTCTCAACTGCCTATGAGGAACACCAGGCCGACGCGATCGGGATGAGTGGACTTGCTGGTAAAGTCCACGCTCATCATGAAAGAGAACCTGGAAGTAATGAACGAGCGCGGCATCAAGGTTCCTGTGGTGCTGGGCGGCGCGGCGTTGACGCGCCGCTACGTCGAAGACGATTTGAAGTCGCTCTATCAGGGAACGCTGTACTACGCGCGCGACGCGTTCGCGGGTCTGCACACGATGGATAAGTTGATGTCGGGCGATGTGGCCCAGACTTTAGTCTGTGACGACAACGGTGACCACAGACTGAAGTCCGTGCCACCTGAAGATGATCTCGTTGGCGAAGACGCCAAGCTCGGCATTCAAAAAACGGCCCGTCCGCGCGGCGTCACAAAACTCTCTGGCGATACTACGCACACTCATCGTTCCGAAGTGCGCACTGACGTTCCCATTCCGCAGCCGCCCTTCCTCGGTTCGCGCGTGGCCCAGGACATTCCATTGGAAGACGTCTTTGCCTATATCAAACGAAACGGCGCTTTTCAAGGGTCAATGGCAATTCAAACAGGGACGCAGACTCGAATGAAGACTATCAGGCGTTCGTGACGGAAAAGGTTCGACCAGTATTTGAAGAATTGAAAGAGCGCAGCGAGCGTGAAGGTCTGCTAGTGCCGCGCGCAGTTTATGGTTACTTTCATTGCCAGTCGGCCGGAAACGATCTGATCATCTACGACGAAAACAGCCGTCATGAACTCGATTCGTTTCACCTTTCCGCGTCAACCCGCGGGCAAGCGTTTGTGCCTGGCCGACTATTTCGCTTCGGTCGAGTCGGGTCACATGGACGTGGTGGCATTTCACCTGGTGACGATGGGCCGGCGCGCCAGCGAATATTCGCAACGAGCTTTTTCAAAGCGACAACTATGCCGACTATCTTTACTTCCACGGCTTAAGCGTGGAGGGCGCTGAGGCTCTGGCTGAACTCTGGCATAAGAAGATTCGGGAAGAACTCGGCATCGCCGATCACGATGCCGAAGAATCTAAACGAGCTGTTTCGTCAGGGTTACCAGGGATCGCGTTTCAGCTTTGGCTATCCTGCTTGTCCTAACCTCGAAGATCAGGTGAAGTTGTTTGAGTTGCTCGATCCTGCGCGCATCGATGTTGAGCTGACCGAAGAATTCCAGCTCGATCCGGAGCAATCGACTTCGGCCATCATCATTCATCATCCGGACGCGCGATACTTTTCGATCGAGTGAAAGTGGTAATCTTAAGACCCTGCTGACGCGGCTTTGCCGCCCGATGTGCGGAAAGGCTCCGCCTTTCCGGCGAAGGTCAAAATAGTTCAGCGAGGCTTTAGCCTCGCATGATTGAGGCATAGCCTCTTGCGAGACTTAAGAGAAACACCTACCGGAAAGCCGCAGGCTTTCCACACATCAGACGGCGAAGCCGTATCCGCGCGCCCGGTTGAAGCCAATCCTTTCTTACCCACTCCCGAAGAACTAGCCGTCCTCTCTCCCTTCGAACGCTTCGCCTTTCGCGTCACCCATCGGATGAACCTGGGACGCTGGAAGCGTTTCTGGACATGGTGTCAGAGCTTCTTCGGCGCCGGCTGGATTCACATTTCGACTTACAATCTGATGCGCGTTTATGGGCTGGAGAATGTCGAAGCCATCGATCACGCGCGGCCGCTGCTGCTGGTCGCTAATCATCGTTCGTTCTTTGACATGTATGTGGTGTCGACGACGCTCTTTCGAAAGACGTCATGGCGAAAGCAACTTTTCTTTCCGGTGCGCGGCCGGTTTTATTACCAAAATCCAATCGGAATGTTTGTGAACTTGATCATGGGATGGTGGTCGATGTATCCGCCATTCTTTGTGACTGGCAAACATCCCGTGCCCGAGAAACGAACCTTTGATAAGTACTCAATGCGCCGGCTGGCCCAAATTTGTAATGAAGGCGCCGGCAACGTAATCGGTTTTCATCCCGAAGGCACGCGCAACAAAAACAACGACCCGTATACTTTTCTGAGGCCGCAACCCGGCGTCGGCAAGCTGATTAAGGAAGCGAACCCGCAGGTGATTCCCGTATTCATTGCCGGCCTCGGGAATGATCTGCCGAAGCAGGTTTTGGGAAACTGGTTTGGCGGCGACAAGATCCGCATTCACTTCGGCAAGCAATTGGATTTTTCGGAATTCATTGCCAAGAAGGATCATGTGCGGACCTACAAAGAGATCGGTGAGTTCGTCATGAGCCGCATTGGTGAACTGGGTGAAGCCGATCGCGCGTTATACGGAAAGAAGGATTAACCACAGAGACACAGAGAAAGGAAGCCAGCCACGAAAATGCACAAAAGGCACAAAGAAACGGAGCCCTGGATTGCCGGTTTCCTCTTCCGTGCTTTTTGTGCTTCTTTGTGGCCTGATTAATTCTTTCCTCTGTGTCCTCTGTGGTTAAATCTCCTCAGTGGTTAAACTCTCTCCATGACATTGCCCCTCGTCATCGTGAACCCGGCTTCCGCCGACGGCGCAACGCGCGAGAACTGGCCAAAGATTGCCAGCGACCTGCGCACGCATTTCGGCGCGTTCACCGTTGCGTTCACTGAAGCAGTTGGCCACGCGCGGCAACTAGCGGCCGCCGCCGCTAAGCAAGGGACGAAATTGATCATTGCCTGCGGCGGTGACGGTACCATCTCAGAAGTTGCCAACGGGATTATCGAGGCAAACAGCGAAGCAGAATTGGGAATACTGCCGGGAGGCACCGGCAGCGACTTTCGCCGCACCATTGGAATCCCGACTAACATTGCTGCCGCGGCGCGTTCATTACGCGACGGCCGCACTCGAATCATCGATGCGATCAGGGTGACCTTTGTTAACGAAAACGGCGAGCGGGAAACGCGATATTCAATTAATGTGGCGAGCTTTGGCATGAGCACGGCCGTCCTCGATCGCGCCGCCAGTGGGGAAGCCAGGAAATGGATTCCGGCGTTCGCGCCGCGCAAGCTGAGCAGCAAACTTTCGTATGCCGCGGCCACGGTGCAAACAACTTTGAGTTCTTCACCAACTGAGGTCAGCGTGCAACTCGATGAACATGCCGAACGTCGTCTGCGCATCGCCGAATTTTGTGTGGCGAACGCGCGGTATTACGGTGGCGGAATGAAGATTGCGCCCGAGGCAAAGTGTGATGATGGTCTGCTCGACATCGTGACTATTGGCGACGCGAGTTCTTTTCGCATTCTCGCCAACGCTCCGCGACTTTACTTTGGCGCGCACCTGCGAATGAATGAAGTGACCCATTCACTCGCCCGGCAAGTCGTGGCGCGTCCGGTCAACAAGAAACAGGAAGTGCGCGTGGAACTTGATGGCGAAGTCCTTGGTCGCTTGCCGGCGACCTTTGAGATAGCGCCCCGGGTGCTGAAGGTTCGTTATCCTTGAGAGCCTGCTGAACGATGCCGAAGCGAAAATCAAAAACTCCCGCTCGGGGCTGGTGGGTATACGAACGAAGAACCGACGCCGTCGCGCCCAGATCGGTTTTCATCAAGCGCATCTTGGGGGCCACTGGACTGGCATTGGCCGTTATTCTGGTAACCCTCTCACTGGGAATTGTGGGCTACCATTTCATTGCCGGCTTCAATTGGATTGATTCCTTGCTGGAAGCTTCGATGATTCTCGGCGGGATGGGCCCGGTCAATGAACTGCACGGAGACGGGTCGAAAATCTTCGCCTCGATCTACGCTTTATTCAGCGGCCTGGTCATATTGGCGTTGATGGGAATCATGCTGTCGCCGGTCGTCCATCGTGTCATGCACAAGTTTCATGTCGACGAAAAAGATGTGGAGTAACGCAAGCTGTTAGCTTGCGGGTTTGTGTGGCCCAGTCGGCTTGCCTCAAAAGTCCGGCAGAGAGAGGCTGAGCATTGACAGAAAATGAAGCGGCGGGACCTGTCTTAAGTGCCGTTAGGCACGGAATATTTGTAGACGCGAAGGATTGTTTATCTTTTTAGCCCATTTATGGGCGACAGAGTATGTCGCTCCTTCGGAGTTGGGGTTCACCAGGCAGCATTGTTCTACAAATATGTCGCCGCTACGCGGCTGAAAGCGTTAGTACGGCCTGGATTCTGAGGCAAAGCCGAGGCACAGACTTTAGTCTGTGTGTTTCCTTGAGTGGTACTCGCAGACTCAAGTCTGTGCCACTCTCATCCCAATCCTAACGGAGGTTCCTCATGTCAGAAGAAAACAACCTGGAAGCAAACAAGGCCCTGATGCGCCGCTGGTTCGAAGAGGTTTGGAACCAGGGACGCGCAGAAGCAATCGGTGAGATCATGGCTGAAGATGCCATCGCTCACGGCCTGGC
>CAVTGZ010000005.1:0-240608 GCA_963734445.1 uncultured Acidobacteriota bacterium
CAGCCGGGAACAGACCGCCAATCGGCGGGCCGTTCCGCAAACTGCAGTTGCGACGGTAAAGTGACAATTGCTAGATTCCGCGGCGGCCGAGTCGACGCAATCTTCTGCGTCAAGCAAATAAAATTTGCCTGGGTAAAGTTACACTTGCTCAGCCGTGCGGGCCTGCCTCCCGCAGGACCGTCAGCGCCGCGGTGACCCGGCGGCGGGACAGCCGCTGGCGGCAGGCCTGGCCAGAAGGGAGAGAAATAGGTGAACGAAGGCTGAACCGCCGGACCGTTCGGCACGTACTCCCTAACGGACGGCCAGGGGAGATCGGTGTGCCACGCCAGCCCTCCTGTGCCCCACCGCTCAGCCGTGCGCAGCGCCGCAGGTCCGCCCCCCCTGACCTGCCGGAGAGAGCCTCGGCTGACCGCCTGGCCGTGACCGCGCAGGTCACGGCCAGGCGCTTTGAACCCTGCCCCGGTCCGGCCCGTTCCACGGGTGATGGCCGGGAAACGGGCCACTTCCGGCGGCCCGGGAAAGAGGCGGCATCATGAGGCGGGTCGTGCTCGTCGGCGTCGGGTTCCTCCTCACCCTGGCCGGAGTGGTCTTCACGCTGCAGGGCGTGGGCGTCCTCGGCGGCAGCGTGATGTCCGGCGTCACCTTCTGGGCCGTGGCCGGCCCGGTGATCGCGCTGGCGGGCCTGGCGCTCGCCGTGATCGGCCTGCGGGGCCGGCTGGCCTAGCCGCCGCGGTTATTCGCTTGCCGGCGCGCCGCGGCGCGCGCGTATCCTGGAAGCGTGACTGGCATGGCGATGCGGCGATTTTCTCGCCTCCCGGCCCACGACGGGCCGCCGGGAGGCGTCTCGCCGCGTTAACACGGCGGCTTCCCGGGCGAGTCCGGGGCCGGGAGGGGTTCCCGCCGGGTTCACCTCAGCCAGGGAGTCACCGTGTCTCGTTCAGTTCCCCGCCTCAGTCCTGCGCAGGTGCGCGCCACCCTCGATATCCGAGACCTGTCCGATCCCGCGGAAGGCTCGCACGCCATCCAGATCCTGGCCGGGCGGGCCGTGGCGGCGCTGTCGCGTGCCTGGTCCTGCGAGGTCCGGTGGTGCCGGGGGCCCCGCCAGGAGGCGCGGACCCACCCGTATACCGAGCACGGCCGCCAGGTCGACGTGCGGCACGACGGCCGCTGGGTGGAAGTCTGGGAGTGCGGGCTCGCCCAGCCGGGCGTGCTCGCCGCCGCCGGGCTGGCCGGCCAGGGCGGGCTGGCCCTGGGCATGGGCCTTGACCGCCTGCTGATGCTGGTCAAGAGCATCCCGGATATCCGCCTGCTGCGTTCGGCCGATCCGCGCATCGCGGGCCAGATGCACGACCTGGCCGCCTATCAGCCGGTCTCGTCCATGCCCCCGGTCACGCGTGACCTGTCGGTCGCGGTGGACGCGGACGAGGACGAGGAGACGCTCGGCGACCGGGTCCGGGAGGCTCTCGGCGCCGACGCGCCGTGCGTCGAGGAGGTGCGCGTGCTCGCCGCTACCCCGTGCGCCCGGCTGCCCGGGCCGGCCGCCCGCCGTCTAGGGGCCCGGCCTGGCCAGCAGAACCTCCTCGTCCGCGTGGTGCTGCGTGATCTGGAGAAGACGCTGACGAACGAGGCCGCCAACGCGCTCCGCGACCGGATCTACCTGGCGATCCACCAGGGCACGGCGTACCAGTGGGCGGCCTCGCGGTCCCCAGCCGGTACCGTCGTTACATGACCGCCGTCCTTGATCACCTCGCCATCGGCACGCCGGCCCTGACTGACGGCTGGGAACTGTTCGCCGGTTTGCTGGGCGGGACCTGGGTCAACGGCATGGACTCTCCCGGTTACTGGTGGGGTCAGCTGGAGTTCGCCGCCGGGCCGAAAGTCGAGCTGCTGACCCCAGCCGGCGGCCCCGACGCGGCGTTCCTCGAGCGCTTCCTGGCCGCCCGCGGGGCCGGCCCGCATCATTTCAACTTCATCGTCAGCGACATCCGAGCCACGCTGGCCGGGATCGGGGCACTCGGCATCGAGCCCGTCGGTGTCAGCCTGCAGCACCCGGCCTGGCAGGAGGCGTTCCTGCACCCCAGGGACGCGCACGGCATCGTCATCCAGGTGGCTCAGCAGGCCGGGTCGCCGTCTTCGGACACGCCGCCCGCCGAGCTGCCCGCACCGGGCCCGGCGACCTCGTTCGGCCTGATCGAGCACCATGTCGCCGACCTGGCTGGCGCGACGCGGCTGTTCACCGAGGTCCTGGACGGCCATCTCGAACAAGCCGGCGAGGATGCCGCCGAGCTGACCTGGCCCGGCGGCAAGCGGATCAGGCTCGTGCGCGAGGACGGCCTGCCCCTCGGCGGGTTGCTGCACCACATCCGCTTCACCCGGGCCGAGGGCACCTTCAGCGCCCAGGACCGGGAGCGCGCGAGCCTGCTGGCCAAGCGCCTCGGCGTGGCCGTCGAGCTGGCCGGCTAGCGACAGGGCTGGCCGGCTAGGACGCCGTTGGCAACGGCCTTACCGGCCGATACCGGGCAGCGTCGCGTCACGGCCGCGCGTCGCCGGGGATGCGGAACGGACTCCAGTTACTCTGGCACCGCCCGTACCAGGGCATACGATGTGAATGTCCCATTCATGCAGCTCCAGCGACATGACTGGGACATCCACGCCGTATCCGCCGAGCGGATCGGGGCGGCGGGCGGGAATCGAACCCGCCAGCGCTGCAGCGCAGCGCTCTCCGGTTTTGAAGACCGTTCCCGCGGGGCAAAGGCGGCGAAAACCAGCGCAACCCGCAGCCATCCACGCACGTCAGAGCCAGTCGAACATGCAAGGCGACACAGCCCGGCGAAAGCTGCCGGAAACCATTTCGTGCCAACAGTGTGCCAGCACGGGCGCAGGATGCAGCAGCGGAACGCGGCGCCGAATTCGCCAGATCTGACCCCAAACGCGGCGCCGCACAGTCACGATGGTGTCGGAGGCAGAATCCGCCCAGCCAGGCAGCCTGCCGATCACCAGGCCGGGCGACCAAGCCGTCCGGGCACGCTACAACGATCCCTGCCGCCGGCAAACGGAGGCTCCAGCGGTCGGCCATACACGACGCGGAAGGATCAGCATGCGGCGTTCTGCGAAAAGACTTTCCCTCCTCGTGACCATGCTTGTCGCCGGATTGCCGGCGGCGGGATGCGGGGGGACCATCAGCAGCTCGATCGGCAGCTTGCCGAGCCGGACCGCGACCGCCCCGGCCAGGCCCAGCGCCACGGCGGCCCCCGCCACCCAGCCGCCGGCCACCGGTTCCGCGGCGCCCGTCGCCTCCTCCGGCACCAGCTTGATCTGGCTCTGGGTCCTGCTGGGCGTCCTTGTCCTGGCCGGCCTGATCGCAGTGATCGCGCGCTCCTCTCGCCGGCGTTCGGCAGCCGCGGCGGGCTGGCGGTCCAGGCTCGTCGATGCGTACGCGAAAGGCTCGGCCCTGCATGATGCGATGAGCGTCGCCGAAGCGCCCGGCGGGCTGGCCGCCGCCGACGCGCCGGCCCGGTGGTCCGATATCCAGCGGCGCGCCGATGATCTGGCGCAGACGCTGTACGCCCTGCGCGAGGAGGTCCCGCAGCACTCCCCCGACGGCGCCAGGATTGCTGACACGCTCGCCTCGCTGCAGGCTGTCCGCTCTGCGATGGACGCCGAGCGGGCCCCGGGCGGCGCCAGCATGGATCAGGCCGACGTGGTCCGCAGCCGTCTGGCCTCCTTCGAGTCCTCCCTCCGCGCACTCGCGGCTCCTGCCCAGTAATTGCCATGGCCTCGCCGCCAGCAGTGAAAGATGTCGCCCCCGCCGCCACGGCCAGGCCGGCCGAACCGCATCTCGTGCGCGTTGTGTCCTGAGCTTCCACGTGTCCTGAGCTCCCACCGGCCGGGGTGTCCGCACGTCACCCGTCATGGATGACATGAACCGGTACCTGACCATCAAGCTGACCGGCGAGAGCAGCGGGGTTGACGCCTACACCGCGACCATCCGCGACGCCGGCCAGTTCCACGCCGTCCTCGGCGACGACACCCCGAACCAGTCCGGCAGCTACGCGGGTGAGCTGATCACCAACAAGGCCAGCGGCCCGGTAAACGGCTACGCGAGCTTTAGCTTCACCGCGAACTCGCTGCCCGCCCTGGACCGGCACGGCAAACTGGCCGTCCCGGCCTCCATCAACGGCGACGCCGACTCGACCAGCGCCTGGTATGAGATCGCCTTCCCGGCCGGCACCACCTTCGGCGGCGCTGGCATCAACAACAGCACCTGGACCTGGAGCTACCACGCCCTGGTCCGGGCCGGCGGCCACCTGGTGCCCGAGCACTGGACGGACGCCGCGGGCAACAACGCGGGCGACAACCCGAACGACGGCAACATCAACTAGGAGGGAACAGGAGCGGGCAGCATGGAGCGCTGCCCGGCTCCGTCATGCCCCGGGGCAGCACCCCGGCGGCCTTCCGGCTCGATGCGACTCGGCTGCGTACTGGCTCGTCGAGGTGTCCTGCCACCGGGCCCACCAGGTACCCAGACGCCTCCGCGTCGACTCTACTGCGGCGGCCCGGGCCTACGGCGTCAGGCGGTGCAGGTCCCGGGGGAACAGCGTGACCTCCCGGATGTTCTCGGCCCGGGTCAGCCGGCTGGTCCAGCGCTCGAGCCCGAATCGTCTGCTTGTAGAACTGCGGCGACTGGGCCAGGTAGGCCGGGCGCCCGAAGTAGTCCACCGACCAGAACCGGGCTACCGGGAACAGCCGACGGCAGCTCGGCCGCCAGCGTCCGGGACAGGCCTGCCAGCGCGGTTGTCACGATCATCACCTCCAGTTCGGCGGGAGCCCTGGAGGTGCGGGCGGGGGCCAGGTCGCGGTGCCACCGCACCCTCGCCGGCGTCAGCCGGCCTCGGCGGCCGTTACGTGGCCGGCGGCCCGAGCTGGGAAGGTGTCTTCGCCGCAGGCCCGCCGTCCGCCTTCACTGCTGCCGGCGGCTCTCTGAGCGGCGGGATGCTCCGGTTACTCGGTCTTCCGTGATCACCCGTGACCAGACCAGGATATGCCGGCGCCGCCTCGGCGCCACGCATATAAACCGGCACCGTAGGCTTGTGCCTAGGGCCGGGGCATGAGGGGCATGAGGGACATGAGGAGCAGGAGATACACGTGAGCGACGGCGGGCACGCGTGGTGGGAGGACGCGGTCGTCTACCAGGTGTACCCGCGCAGCTTCGCCGACGCGGACGGCGACGGCGTGGGCGACCTGCCCGGGCTGCGATCCCGGCTGGGCTACCTCGCCGATCTCGGCGTGAACGCCGTCTGGCTGACCCCGTTCTATCCATCGCCGCTGGCCGACGGCGGCTACGACGTCAGCGACTACTGTGCGGTGGACCCGCTGCTCGGGACCATGGCGGACTTCGACGGCCTGGTCAAGGACGCCGCTGCGCAGCAGATCCGGGTCATCGTCGACCTGGTCCCCAACCACTGCGCGAGCGACCACCCGCTGTTCCGCGCCGCGCTGGCCGCCGCGCCCGGCAGCCCCGAGCGGGCCAGGTTCTTCTTCCGCGACGGGCGCGGCCCCGGCGGCGAGCGACCGCCGAACAACTGGCCGTCGCAGTTCGGCGGCCCGGCGTGGACCCGGGTGACCGAGGCAGACGGTCGCCCCGGGCAGTGGTACCTGCACCTGTTCGACACGAGCCAGCCCGACTGGGACTGGCGCAACCCGGACGTTCCCGCCCTGTTCGAGGACGTGATCGGGTTCTGGCTCGACCGTGGCGTGGCCGGGTTGCGGGTGGACGTGGCGCACGGGATCTTCAAGGACCCCGAACTGCCCGACCTCACCGGCTCGCACCCGCTGAACGCACCGTCGGCGTACCGGCACCGGCCCGAACTGCAGCCGCTCTACCGGTCCTGGCGGGCCATCCTGGACTCCTACCCGGCCGCCGGCTTCCCCGGAGCGCGTACGGCCATCGGCGAGGTCTGGTACGACATACCCGAGACCCTCGGGCCCTACCTCGAGCCCCGCGGCCTGCCGCAGGTCTTCAACTTCCAGCTGATCCTGGCGGGCTGGCGGGCCGCCGAATTCCGCGCCGCGATCGACTCGGCGCTGACGCTGACCGGCGGATCCCGCGCCCCGTGGGTGATCGGAAACCACGACGTGGCCCGCCCGGCGAGCCGCTACCGGCTGGACGAGGGGTTCACGCCGCAGACCGTCTCCCGGCTGATCGCCCTCGGCGACCAAAACGCCGGGACCGGCGCCCGGCGGGCCCGGGCCGCCGCCCTGGTGCTCCTCGCGCTGCCCGGCTCGGCCTACATCTACCAGGGGGAGGAACTCGGCCTGCCCGAGGTCACCGCGATCCCGGACCAGGCCCGCCAGGATCCCCGGTTCTTCCGCACCAGGGGCGAGTATCCGGGCCGCGACGGCTGCCGGGTGCCCATCCCCTGGTCCGGTACCGGTACCGGCTTCGGTTTCAGCCTAACGAGCCAGGGTGACGGCCCGGCCCGCCCGTGGCTGCCCGAGCCTGCGGAGTGGGGCCAGTACAGCGTCGAGTCCCAGCTCGCTGACGAGCACTCCACCCTGAACCTGTACCGCGCGGCGCTCCGGCTGCGCCGGGATCACCCGGCTCTGGGTCCAGGCGCGCTGCGCTGGGCTGGCCAGGAAGGGGCTGGCCAGGAAGGGGCTGGCCAGGAAGGGGCTGGCCAGGAGGGAGAAGGCGGGCTGCTCTGCTTCGCCCGGGAGCCCGGGTTCATCCTGGCCGCCAACCTCGGCCAGGCTCCGGCACCGCTTCCGGCGCACCGTGAGGTGCTGCTCGCCAGCGGGCCCGTCACCGGCGGCCGCCTGCCACCCGACACCGCCGCCTGGCTTTCCGCCTGACGTATCCGGCCCTGGCCCGGTAGACGGCGCGCTCAGGTACGCGAACATCTCGATCAGCGGCCGGCCCGGGGCATCCGTGTTCGGCGTCCACGGCGGCGGCTTCGTCTTCTTGCGCCTGGTCAACACCTTCGGCACCGCCCGCCGTGTGGCCGACGCCCTGCGCCGCTCCCCCGAGTTCCGCAACCTCTGAGCTAGCTTCGGCTGTATCAACAGCCAGGCCGTCTGCTCTGTGAGGAAGAGCAGACATGGGGGAAGCATGGAAATCTTCAAGGGGCGGGCGGTGGTGTCGGAGTTGCCCGCCGGGCGCAACGGAGCCCGGGCGGCAGCGGCCGGCCACGATGACGCGCCGCTGGGGAAGCCGGAATTCTTCGGCGCGGACATGTACATGTTCCGTGTCGCCGGATTCCGTCCGGGACGCGGTGTCATCACAGAGCCGGTGAGGCCTGCCCACGGGGCCAGGCTCGACGTGTGGCGTACCGATCCGGGCGACCGCCAGCGCGTTCCGGCCCCCGGCAGCGGAGGTGTGGCGTTCAGCACCATGGCCTTCGCGCTGAAAAACAGCGGAAACCGCACCCTGCGCGCACCGAAACGGTCCTGGAGGATAATCCTCGATGCGTCGGGCGACGGCAACCAGCTAGCTGGAATGACCCGGATCAATCTCAAGGCGATGTACAATGATCCGTCTCAGATGCGCGAAGCGCTAGCCTGGCGCCTGTTCAGCATCGCTGGCATTCCCGCCCCGCGGCACACATACGCAAAGCTGGCCTTCGGCGATACCTACAAAGGCCTCTTCTCGGTCATCGAGCATGTCGACAAGAAATTCCTGAGAGATCATTTCGGAAAGAACTACCGGGGAAACCTTTACAAGACCGGCTACCGTGATATCGGTGGCGCGCACCTGGAATACCGGACCGGGCGCCACGGGGATGACTCGGGACGTCAGTATTTCATCCCCGGATCCGCCGAGCGCACCTACCGCCTCCAGACCAACAAGAATAACACCGAGGCTAGCACCTACGACGACTTGGCCTGCTTCATCAGGACGATCAACGGCATCGGGCTGCCCGGCGGCGGGGAACGATTCGATACGGACGCCTTTCGCGAGTCGGTGGACGGCATCATGAACGTCACTGCGTTCCTGCGGTGGGCGGCCGTCAACATGCTGCTCGGGAGCTGGGACAACTATTACGCGTCCGGGTCTAATTACTATCTTTACAACTCCGGGCGCCGGGGAGCGGCGAATGACTTCGTCAGCGATCCTTATTTCCACTTCATACCGTGGGACTACGACAACTGCCTGGGGATCGATTATTCCGGCACACAATGGCAGTACGCTGATATCCTGGACTGGCCGGGGAAAGCGAACCGCCCTCCCTCGAAGATTCCGCTCGTGCGGAACCTGCTCCGCAACCACGACTACCGTCAGTACTATCTGGATTATATGGAGCACATGCTCGATACCGAGTTCAATCCCCGAGCATTTACCGCCCGGATCGGGCCGCGCGCTGAGGATGGCCTGTGGTACCGCGTCCGGCGGGCAGCCTACCTGGAGTCGGACACGCCCTTCGGGCAGCCGTTCTCCGGCCGGCGATACACCGACGACGAGGTCTACCGGAGCGGCTGCCGGCAGCACGAACTGCGTCACGGGAAGAAGCAGATGGAGGGCATCGTCCACTACGTCCGCATGCGCCACGACAGCGCCCGCGCGCAACTGAAGCAGCTGAGGCGGACCATGCCATACACTATCGACGGCTTTCCCCTGGCGGCGGAGCGGCTGCCACGGGCAGCCTGAGGGTCATGGATCGTACCGAACCAGGTCCCGGCTATGCACACGCCCTGTTCCAGCAGCGCGTCGACGGGGACGATGCGCTGCTCAGGCTCGCGGGGCTCCGCTTCGCTCAGATGGGCGTGGCCGCCGAGATATACGCCGACACGCCAGACGACCTCGAGCATGTCCTGCAGTTCGTGCCCGCCCACGCGCGCCTGCCCATGGTGCACCTGAACCGCAACGTGAACGTGCTGCACGCGCGGGACCGCACCCTGGTGGGCGAATTCGCCGACCGCTTCGCAGGCCGTGTCGCCGGTCTGGTCGTCCACGACAAGCGCGAGATGGGGGCGCAGACGGACCGCCTGCTAGCCGGCTTGCGCGACCTGAATACGCGCCTTCGTGAGCGGCCGGACGGTCCTCTCGTATTCCTCGAGTACGCGGCCGGGCTGGATCGCGGATGGTTCGTCGAGGTGGCGGAGCGGCTCCAGGACGCTGAGCGGATCAGCTGCTGCATCGATGTCGGCCACGTCGGCCTGAGGCAGGTGACCGCCACATTCGGCGATAGCCATCCCGGCCTGGACCTGAAGAAACTCGGCCCGGCGGACTACCGCCTGCCCAGCCTCGTGGACGATATCCGGGACGCCGTGAGAAGCGCCTTGCCGCATGTGCTCGAGGTCACACGCTCGATTGGCCGGCTCGGCAAGCACGTGCACTTCCACCTGCACGACGGGCATCCGCTCGTCCCCGGCCTCCGGGATCACTTCAGTTTCCTGACACGGCTGCCTATTCCCTTCAGTTACCAGGGCCGCCGGTCATTGGACATGATGTACGGGCCGGGCGGTCTGGCCTCCCTGGTGTCAGGAGCCCTCGACGCATGCCCTCCGCAGGGGGTCTCCTTCACGCTCGAGATCCATCAGGTCGAAGGCCGGCTCCCTCTCGCCGATGCCGCATGGCTCTTTCCTCACTGGCGGGATACCACCAATGCCGAACGAATGAACTTCTGGCTCTCGGTCCTGTCCGAGAATGCGATGCTCGTGGCGGAAGGCGTTCCGCCGGTTGCGCATAGGTAACGCAAGGCCCTACAGGCCGAGGGCGGCGCAGAGCTGGCTGGCGGAGGGGGCGGGGCCGGGACGGCCATGCTCATCGGGGTAGAGGCGGCAGGAGATGGACGGGAGCTGGCCGGGGCGGGCGAACGGGTCGGCGCCGTCGGCGAGCAGGGTGGGCGAGCCGGTCATGCCGAGCCGTTCGGCGTCCGCCTGGCTGGTAACGACGCGCCGGGTGACCTGCAGGCGGCCCGCCAGCATCCCGTCCAGCCGGGCGGCGAGCAGGTCGGCACCGGGACACCCCGGCACCTGCAGGATCTCCAGGGTCACATAGCGCTTGCTATCCACGTCGCGAACGATACCCCGGCGGCAGCGGAATACAGTGTCCCTCCCGGGGTAGGGGGCGGGCAGCATAAGCCCGCACAACAAGAAATCGCTACTCACTCGGGAAGTGATAGGAATGGCTGGGATGCTGCAGATGCGGCGCAGCAGAGGAGCCTTCAGCGGGTTCCTGCTGATGCTGCTGGGCCTATGGGGCGCACTCGTCCCCCTCGTCGGACCGTATTTCCACTACGCCTACACGCCGGACAAGGCCTGGACCTACAACACCGGCCGGCTGTGGCTTGAGCTGCTGCCCGGCGCCGCGGTATTCCTCGGCGGTTTCCTGCTGATGGTCGCCAGGGGCAGGCACATCGCGCTGTTCGGCGCCCTGCTGGCCGCGGCGGCCGGCGCCTGGTTCACCCTCGGCCCGGTACTGAGCCCGCTGTGGAACCATCACGTCCCGATGGGCGGATCGCCGGCCAGTAACACCGTGTACATGCGGATCATGGAGCAGCTCGGCTTCTTCACCGCGCTCGGCGTCGTGATCGTGTTCGTCGCGGCGATGGCGCTCGGCCGGATCGCCTCGGTGCCGTCCGGTGTCCGGGAAATCCAGGAGATCCCTGAGACGACAGTCCCGGCCGACACGGGCTCGGCTGAGACCGTCCCGGTGGAGACGGTCCAGGGCGATCAGACGCGGCCGGCCCACACCCGGCTGCTGCCCAGGAGGAAGACCGAGGACACCACGCAGACGGTCGGGTAACCTCCGGGGCGGTGTGACCCCGTCATCGGCCAGCTCCGCGGTACGCGCGGAGCTGGCCCGCGGCGGCGGCCCGGCCCGCAGCGCCTGCCCCGCGGCCGCCACGGCGATCAGCAAGAACGCGGCGCCGACGGCAAGATAGAGGTTCCCGGCGATGAGCTGCAGGCCGTGCCAGTGGTATTCCGCGTACCTCGGATCGTCCCCCGTGCCGAAGGCCGTCAGCGGCGCGTACCAGATAAGGCCGCCCTGAAGCAGCCCGGCGCCGGCCGACCAGAATCGCGGCCACGCACCGAACGTAACGACGACCGCGACGGCCGCGGCTAGCCAGGCCACGCGCGTCCAGCCCCGGGCCCGGACGGCAGCGTCGATGAGCACCGCAAGCCCAGGGACGACCCACACCCAGTGATGATCCCAGCTGATCGGCGATATGAGCAGCGCGGTCAGGCCGCAGGCCGTCAGCCCCGCGAAGGTGTACGCCGGCCCGGTGCAGCAACGCCGCGGCGGCCAGCCCGAGCAACCCGGTCGCGAGGGCGGCGCCCAGCCACAGCGACTGCCCGCTCGTGACGCTGCCGGCCAGTCGGGTGAGCGTGCCGCGCAGGGACTGGTTCACCATCTCGCCGACGAATCCGGTTCGGCCGGCCTCGAGGAAGTAGCCGTGCAGCCACCACTGCACGGACGGGCGCGGCAGCAACGCGAACCCGGCGATCACCGTCGCCGCGAACGCCGCCGCAGCCGTCGCGGCCTGCCGGAAGCGGCGGGTGATCAGCAGGTACACGATGAAGATGAGCGGCACCAGCTTGAGGCCGGCCAGGACACCGGTGGCCGCGCCCTTCCACCAGCGCCGGTCAGGCTGGCACAGGTCCCAGACGATGATCGCCATCTGAACGAGTTCGACCTGGCCCAGATACAAGGTTCGCTGTACCGGCTCCAGCCAGAACGCGATGCCGGCCACCAGCAACGTCGCGCCGGTCCTCGCCGTGCCCCGCCAGCCAAGCTCGCGAAACGCGATGCCGGCCGTCACTAGCACAGCGGCGGTGGACACCACCGCCGCCATATCCATCAGGACCCGGAACGGCACTGGCGTTATCAGCGCGAACACGAGCGCGGCGAAGGGCGTGTACGTGAACTGGATGCCCGGCTGCTGCTGCCAGGTATATAGGCGCCCCGGATCCTGCCTGGCCAGCACGCCGCCCATCCGGTAAACGCGCAGGTCGAACCCCTTCAGCATGCTGACCGCCGGGTGAGTCGCCAGCGCGGCCAGGTACACCCCGGCAGCCACGGCAGCCACTACCACGCCGGCCGCGAGCAGCACCCGATGCTCCCGCCATCCCTGGCCCAGGGCAGCCGTGCGACGGCCGGCCAGGTCGGTGCTGTTCTTCATCGCTGAAGCTCCTGCTCCGACGGCATGACTCCCGGTTCCGTTCGGTCGGCCAGGCGGCGGGTGGAGCGCCAGAGCCGCACGAAGGCCAGCACGGCCAGGCCCAGCAGCAGCGCGTCGCGCACCGCGACAACCACGGTACCGGCGGCGGCGCCGTAGGCACGGAAGTCGTGGAACAAGTAGGGGTATTCCACCTGCGTGAGCCCGGCAACGGCGAGTAGCCCCAGCGCGACCCGGCGCTGGGACGTTCGCGGGAAGGCGAGCGCGCACCCGGCCATGCCGATCAGCCAGATCATGTACTGCACGCTGATCACCCGGCTGGTCGTCACCATGAGCAAGGTAGCGGTGAGCGCGGCGTCGCCGACTGCCTCCGGCCGCCAGCACATGCGCCGACGCCACCACACCAACGCGGCCAGCGCCAGCAGCGAGCCGGCCAGGGTGAGGTCGGCCACGGCGCCGACACCCGGGCCGACGAGCTGGTACGAACCGTAGCGCCACACCACGTGGCCATGCCAGATCCCGAGAGTACGCAGCACCGTGAACGGCTGGGCGGCGACCGACTCGACCTCGATGCCGCGCGAATCCTGGTTGGCCAGGAAACTGAGCGAACCGCTGGTGAAGACCAGGTAGCCGGCGATGACCGCTCCGGCGCTGGCGATGGCGGCGGTCACCGCCTTGCGGCCGCTCCGGGGTGGCACGCCGAACAGCACCAGCGCCGGCCATACCTTCACCATCGCCCCGAGTCCGGCCAGCGCGCCGAGGCTCCACGGCGAACTGGCGAGGTAGAGGGCCGCTACCGCGAGCAGCGTCGCGAACATGTCGAAGCGGCCGAGCGCGACGGGGCCGAGCAGCGCGATTCCCGCCAGCCAGCACCAGCAGCCGAGCCATGAGCCGCGCCTGCTGGCCATGAGCACGAGCAGCACCGTGATCAGCAGGTCGCACAGCAACTCAATGAGCAGGAACGAGTCGAGGTAGCTGCCGGGAAGCAGCCGCGGCAGGCTCAAGATGGCGGCTGCTCCCGGGGGATACTGCCAGCGCGCGTCGGCCTGCGGAAACCGCCCATGGGCGAACAGCACCAGCCAGTTCGCGTATGTCTGAACGACGTCGCCAATGTAGAACCGCCGCCACCGGTCGCGGATCACGCCCGCGTCGATGAGGTACATCGGGACGCGGGTCAGCATCCAGGCCAGCGCGGCGGCGGCCACCCCCGCGGGGACGCCCGGCCGATCGATCGCCCGGCATACGCGAACCGCAGCGCCCAGAACTCCATTCACGACCGGATTCCTAACCCTTCAAGGACCCTAAGAGGCGCTGCCGGCCCCGGGCATGACACGGCGCACCGTGTCATGGCATTTCACCATACAGCGAGGGACAGCGGCGAAAGCGCGAACCGCTGGGCACCCGCTGAGGGCTCCGTGCTAGCGTCCGGGCATGGCGGCAGATCGCGGGACCTCCAGTGACATCACTGACCCGCAGGTTCGGCTTAGCCGCCCGGGCGACGAATCCGGCCCGGACCGCCGCTGGCTGAGGCCTACGAGCGTGGCGATCCTGCTGCCGACCGTGCTGGCGCTGGGCCTCAGGCTGTTCACGCTGACCAGGCCGGGATTCCTCACCGGTAATTCCGAGTATGACGATGGCGTCTACCTGGGTGCCGCGATCCGACTGACGCAAGGCGCCCTGCCCTACCGTGACTTCGCCTTCGTGCAACCGCCGGGGATATTGCTGCTGATGACGCCTGCGGCCGTGGTCGCGAAGGTGGCAGGCACGGCCGCGGCTATGTCATTCGCGCGGTTGCTCACCGTATTCGCCAGCACCGCATGCGTGCCCCTGGCCGGGAACCTGGTGCGCCACCGAGGCGCCCTGGTGACCGCCGTGACCTGCGGAATTCTCGCGGTTTACCCGGACGACATAGCCGCCGCCCACACGCTGCTGCTCGAGCCCTGGATGAACCTGCTCTGCCTGATAGCAGCCAGCGCCGCCTTCAGCAACGGCATGCTCGCGCGTCCCGCCCGGCTGGCCTGGGCCGGGGCGGCCCTCGGCGTCGCCGGCGCGGTGAAGTTCTGGGCGGTGGTTCCGGCCGCGGTACTGCTCGTGCTCTGCCTTATCGCCGGCGAGCAGCGGGCACGCCGGACGGGGGCCTGCCTGGCCGGACTGGTGGCCGGATTCGCCCTGCTAGTGGCGCCGTTCGTGCTGGCTGCGCCGGTTACCTTCATCCGCAGCACGCTCCTTTACCAGGCCAGCCGGGTCGGGACCTATGTACCGGTATCGCTGCGGCTTGCCCACGTGACCGGCCTGGTCGACGTGCTGAACGGGACCGGGAAGCTGTCGCTGCACTCCGGAGCGCACTCGCTTTTCGCCAGGAGCGTCCTAGCCGGCATCTCAACAGCCAGCGCCGGGTGGCTGCCGCTGGCGGTCACTGCGGTTCTAGCCGCCGCCATTGCCGCCGGCTACATACGGGACCGGCGCCGACTGGACCATCTGGACTGGTTTTCGCTGGCTACCGCGGTGTTCGCAGGCGCGCTCATCCTCAGCTACTCGGCGTTCTTCTACCACTATCCGGCCTTCGTGGCACCGTGGCTGGCCCTGGCCGCCGGACGCGCGGCCGGAGGTCTTGCGGGCTCGCTGCGGTTCCAGCGAACGCTCGCGGCCGTGTTCGCCGTCGTCATCCTCGGCGTAGCAGCTCTTCAAGTGCATGAAGTGGCACCGCTCCGCGCGCCGACCAGCGCGGCGGCCGGGCGGCTGATTCCCAAGGGGGCATGCGTCGTCACCGACAAGACCCTCCTGACGATTTCGGCGAACCGGCTCGCCCCCCTCCGTGCCGATTGTCCCGACATCATCGATTCCCTGGCGACCACGCTGACCCTCAGCCACGGGGTAAGCGTCCAGGGCGGGGCGGCGAGCTCGGGGCGTGTGGTCGCAGCGTGGCAGTCCATCTTCAGCCGGGCCGACTACGTCTGGCTGTCGCCGGAAAACGCCCGCCGCATCCCGTGGACACCCGAGCTGAGCAGCTGGTTCCGGCGGAACTTCCGGCCTGTGGGGCCGGATGGCCCTGCCACCGGGCAGCTTTACGTACGCGTGGGTTGAGCCCGCGGGCCCGGCGTGAGGCCGGGTGGGGCGTACCCTGGGGTGGCCGCGATCCCGTCGCGGTCCCGTGCTTTCCCGCCGGGGGTAGCCGATGAGCGACGACCTGTCACTGGCCGGGCTGCGCGAACGCCTCGTCAACCAGGTCCTGCAGACCAGCGGGATCCGCGACGAGCGCATCGCCGCGGCGCTGCGCGACGTGCCGCGGCACCTGTTCCTGCCGCACCTGCCGCCCGGGGATGCCTATCTCGACGACGCCATCGTGACCAAGCGTGACGCCGACGGCCAGCCGATCAGCTCCTCGTCCCAGCCCGCCATCATGGCGATCATGCTGGACCAGCTGATCCTCGCTCCGGGTCAGCGGGTGCTCGAGATCGGTGCGGGCACCGGCTACAACGCCGCGCTGCTGCAGCACATCGTCGGGCCGGCGGGCGCCGTGGTCAGCGTGGACATCGAGGCCGACCTGGCCGACCGGGCGCGCGAGCACCTGGCCAACGCCGGGTATCAGGACGTGACGGTGGTGGCCGCGGACGGCGCGGAGGGCTATCCGCCGGGCGCGCCGTACGACCGGCTGATCGCCACCGTCGGGGTCAGCGACCTGGCCCCGGCCTGGCTGGAACAAGCCGGGCCCGGCGCCCGGATCGTGGTGCCGCTCGACGTCCGGGGGTCGCAGCTGGCCGTGTCGTTCGGCCGCTCCGGCTCCGGCGGCCACTGGGTCAGCCGGTCGATCGCGCCGTGCGGGTTCATGCGGATGCGCGGGTCGCTGGCCGGCCCGGAACGCACCGTGGTGCTCCAGCCAGGGCTCTCAGTCATGCTGCCGGACGGCCTCGCGCTGGCCGACGGACAGGAAGTGGACGGCGCGGCGCTGGCCGCCTTCATGGACGGGCCGCCGGCCGAGTTCGGTACCGGTGTCCGGACCAGCTCCACGCTGGTCTTCTGGGGACTCGGACTGTGGCTGGCGACCCGTGACCGGCGGTCCTGCGGGGTCACCGAGGAGCGCCCGGTCGAGGACGGCCTGGAACGGCTCGCGCGGGCGCCGCTGGGCAGCGCCGGGCTGGCGGCCACGGCCGGGATCGTGGACTCGGGCGGCATCGCGGTGCTCACTGCGGATAAGGTGCCCCCGGCACCCGGGCCGCGGTCCGGGCGGCTGGCCCTGGAGGTAGCCGGGTTCGGCCCGCGCGGCTCCGAGCTCGGTGCCGAACTCGCGGCGCACGTGCAGGCCTGGGACGCCGCGGGGCAGCCCGGCGCGGCGCGGCTGCACGTGGACGCCTACCCGCGGTCATCCGCGGACGAGCCTGATCCGTCCGCGGTCGGCGATGCCCTGCTAATCGAGCGGTCCGCTACGCGCTTCGTGGTCTACCACACGTAGCCTTGGAGACGTGACGAGCAGCACGGGCGACCATCTGGAGATCGAGCGGAAATACGACGCCGACGCCGAATTCGTCCTGCCGGATCTCGGCGGCCTGCCGGGTCTGGGCGGCCGGCGGATCGCGGATCCGAGACGGATCTACCTGAGCGCCACGTACTTCGACACCGAGGACTTCGACCTCCTCAAGCACAAGGTCACGCTGCGGCGCCGCACGGGCGGCGATGACGAGGGCTGGCACGTCAAGCTGCCGGTGCGCGAGAACACCAGGCAGGAGCTGCACGCGCCGCTCGACGAGGGGGGCGACGGCAGCGTGCCGACCCGGCTGGCCGCCCGGGTCGAGGAGATCACGGCAGGCAAGCGCCTGCATCCCGTCGCCATCCTGGATACCGAACGGACCGTGGTCAGGGTGCCCGGGGCACCGGCCGATGCCCTGGTCGAGGTGGCGGACGACAAGGTGACGGCCACCCGTCTCGACGCGACGGACGGCGAACCGATGACCTGGCGCGAGATCGAGGTGGAGGTGCTGTCAGCCGATTCCGGGGCGACAGCCATGCTGGAGACGGTCGGCCAGGCACTGCGCGAGGCCGGCGCGAGACCCTCGGCCTCCGGATCGAAGCTGGCGCGCGTCCTGAATTCCTGAAACGGGTCTTCAGAGCTAATTCTGAGCTAATCCTGACCTGAGCCCGACCCGGCTCGCATGTGATGAGAGCCTGAGAATGGCTTCATGGCGTGTGCATACTGGGCACAGGCCCGATTGAGATGGCGAGCTTGACCACGATGGAGAACAACGGCCACCACCCCGGAGCGGTTCAGACCCAGGGATCTCCGGGCACGCGTAACGCGCGTAACGCCGACCTGCAGCGACCGGACGGCACGCCGGTACGCGTGCTCGTCGTCGACGACGAGCCCAGCCTGGCCGAACTGCTGGCCAGCGTGCTGCGTTACGAGGGCTGGAATGTCGTCACCGCGGGCAGCGGCGCGGAGGCGGTGCGGACCGCTCGCGAGTTCCGCCCCGACGCGGTGGTGCTGGACATCATGCTCCCCGACTTCAACGGCCTGGAGGTCATGCGCCGCCTCCGCGCCGAGCTCCCGCAGGTATGCGTGCTGTTCCTGACCGCGCGGGACGCGGTGGAGGACCGGGTGGCGGGCATCACGGCCGGCGGAGACGACTACGTGACCAAGCCGTTCAGCCTGGAAGAGGTGCTAGCCCGGCTGCGCGGCCTGCTCCGCCGGGCCAACCTGACCCGCGCGCAGACCGAGGGAGCGCTGGTAGCAGGCGACCTGACCATGGACGAGGACGCCCGCGAAGTCCGCCGGGACGGCGACCTCATCGACCTGACCGCGACCGAGTTCGAACTGCTCAGGTTCCTGATGCGCAACCCCAGGCGGGTGCTGTCGAAGGCGCAGATCCTGGATCGGGTATGGAACTACGACTTCGGCGGCCAGGCACACGTCGTCGAACTCTACATCAGCTACCTGCGCAAGAAGATCGACGCCGGGCGGGTGCCGATCATCCACACGGTCCGCGGTGTCGGTTACGTGCTGAAGCCCGCTGGCTAATGTCCCGGCCGTCCGCTTCAGGCGCGCACGGGCCTGGCCGCCTGGCCGCCCTGTTCTCGCTGCGCACCATCAGCGGCAAGCTCATCGTCGGGCTAGCGCTGCTGTTCGGCGTGGCCAGCGTCGCGGTCAGCGTGGTCACCGACCACTCGCTCAACCAGTCGCTGATGTCCTCGCTGAACCAGCAATTGCAGGCCGCGACCGATACCTGGTACAGCTGCGTGCAGCACAGCAGCGGTGACCCCGGCCACGACCACCCCGTCCAGGCCGCCTACCGGCCCGCTCCAGACGACTACGGCATGTGCAGCAACGTCGGGCAGGCGCCCGGCACGTTCGAGCTCCTGCTGACCGGTGGTTCGGTCGGCTACAAGAACACGGTGAATCAGGAGTGCCAGCTGTCCGGCTCGGACGAGGCGATGCTCGCGGCCCTGCCGTCCGGCCTCAGCCAGCACCCGTCCGGCGAGCCTAGGGCCGGCGCGGGTCCGCCGGGCCCGCCGCCGGCCAGGACGTACACCAGGACGCTGGATTCGCTCGGCGGGAAGTTCCTGCTGACCAAGGTGACCGGCCCGGAGCAGGGCACCACCCTGGTCACCGGGCTGTCCCTGAGCACCGTCCAGCGGACGCTCGAGCACGTCGAGAACACCGAGCACATGGTGTACGCGGGCGTCCTCGTGCTGGCCCTGGTCATGGGGACGGCGATGGTGCAGCTCTCGCTCCGGCCGCTGCGCCGGGTCGCGGCCACCGCGACCAAGGTGACCGAGCTGCCACTCGATTCGGGTGAGGTCGTGCTCCCGGCCGGCGTTCCCGACAGCGACCCGCGGACCGAGGTGGGCCGGGTCGGGGCCGCCTTCAACCGGATGCTCTTCCACGTGGAGAGGGCGCTGGGGCGGCGGGCGGCCAGCGAGGCCCGGCTGCGCAGGTTCGCCGCGGACGCCTCGCACGAACTGCGCACCCCGCTGTCCGCCATCCGCGGCTACGCCGAGCTGGCGCTGCGGCACCCGGGCCCGGTGCCCGAGGACGTGAGCCATGCGCTGCGCCGGGTTCAGGCCGAGTCGGCGCGGATGACCGTCCTGGTGGACGACCTGCTGCTGCTGGCCAGGCTGGACGCGGGACGGCCGCTCGAACGCGAGCCGGTGGACCTGTCCCGGCTGGCCATCGAGACCACCAGCGACGCGCGGGTCGCCCGCGGCGACCACCGCTGGCGCCTGGACCTGCCGGACGAACCGGTCCTGGTGGAGGGCGACGAGCACCGCCTGCACCAGGTGCTGGCCAACCTGCTGAGCAACGCGGGCAAGCACACCCCGCCGGGCTCGACGGTCAGCGTCGCGCTCGCCGTCAGCGATGCCGTGCCTGGCGATGCCCGGCCTGGCGATGCCCGGCCTGGCCGTGGTATTCCTGGCGGTGGTATCCCTGGCGGTGGCTTCCCTGGCGATCCGCCGGGCGCTGACGCGGTGCAGCGCGGCGTCGCTCCGCCGGGCCCCCGGGTGGAGCTGAGCATCACCGACGACGGTCCCGGCATCCCGCCCGAGCTGCTGCCGGAGCTGTTCGAGCGGTTCACCCGCGGCGAGGTCGGACGCGCACGGGACGCCAGCGCCGCCGGCCGCGGCACCGGCCTGGGCCTGGCCATCGTGGACGCGGTCGTCGCCGCGCACGGCGGCGGCATCATCGTGACCAGCCGACCGGGCATGACCAGGTTCGCTATCCTCCTCCCGCTGCTGCGCGAGCCGGCTGGCCAGCCCCAGACCTCCCCCGTCTGACATTCCTGGTGCATGCGCGCGCCCAGCCCGCATCAGGGCCCCGCTTTCGATCCCACCACCCCCATAAACCCCACTCCACCCGCACCTCACGCGGTTTCCACTCCGCGGCCGGGCCCGCCTGAATTCAAACGGCGTGGATGTCCCAGCCATGGAGGCCGACGGCGGGCACAGCCGGGAGCTGCCGTGCTCACGGCCGGCGTCGGTCGTGGTGAGCGCCGGGAGCACCGCCACCATCACGCTCGCCTGCATTGTTCCGTGAACCCGAAGCCGGGGTGTGCTACTCCTAGGGCATGGATACCGGCGAGCGGCGGCTCGTGGCGACCATGCCGCTGCACGCGATCACCTCGACCTACGGCGAGGAGGGCCTGCGCGCCCGGTTCGCCATCGAGATCGAGAGGCGACCCGGATCGGACCAGCGCCGCCTGAAGCAGGCTCTGGCCCTCGCCGGACGGCTGCACGCCGCCGACCGCCGGGAGCAGGAGCCGTATGTCAACCACGTGCTCAGGGTGGCGATCCGGATCATGTCGCACTACGGCGTGGACGACGCCGACGTGATCTGCGCCGCCCTGCTGCACGACGCCGTCGAGGACCACGCCGCCGAACTGGCCCCGGACGGCACCCGGGAAGCCGCGCTCGCGGCGCTGGCGGACGAGTTCGGCCCGCGGGTGGCGGGGCTCGTCGCCGCGGTGACGAACCCGGACTACGTGGCGGAGCGCGACGCGGACGAGCAGTACCGCGAGCACGTTGCGGACAGCCTGCGGCGCGATCCGTGGGCACGGATCATCAAGGCCTCCGATTTCACCGACAACGGCGTGGGCCTGATCCACACCACCGGCCCGCGGCTGCGCAGGCTGGCCGCCAAGTACGCGCCGTTGGTCCCGGTCCTGCAGGAGGTGATTGCGCTCCCCGGCACCCCGCTCGGCGACCCGGCACGCCAGCGCATCCTGACCCAGCTCGGCCAGGCCGCGGACCGCTTCGCCGCGATCCTGACCACGGACGGCTAGCCGCGCATCACAGAACGCACGGGCATCATCAAGCCGGCCCGCACGACGACAGGTTGCTGGGCCAGGCCGGACGATGCTGGTGAGTGAGGACGGGAGAGACTAGTCCCTGAGCACGGTGGCGGCCTGGCGAACAGCGTCGACAATGCCGGCGTAGCCGGTGCAGCGGCAGATGTTGCCTGACAGCCCGGCGCGGATTTCCTCGCGGCTCGGGTCGGGGTTCTCGGTCAGCAGGTGCAGCGCGGAGATCAGGAACCCCGGCGTGCAGAAGCCGCACTGCAGCCCGTGGCAGTCGGCGAACGCCTGCTGCAGCGGGTGCAGTTCATCCCCGGCCAGCCCTTCCACGGTGGTCAGCGAGGACCCGTCGGCCTGCACGGCCAGCATGAGGCAGGACCGCACCGGCTCGCCGTCCAGCAGCACGGTGCAGGCCCCGCAGACGCCCTGCTCGCAGCCCAGGTGGGTGCCGGTGAGGCCGAGGTCGTCATATCGAACAGCCTCCCGCTTTGGCTGGCGCTCAATGGTTATGTGCCGCCAAATCCGGGGCTTGGATACGCAATGCCTGTTCGGATGTATCCGGCATATCTGGTGCCCCAGAACATCCGCCCGTCACTGGGAGCTATCGATATCCGCGACGAAACCACCGAAGCGATGGTTCTTCTTCGGTGGTCGATTTTTCCATCTTTTTTTTTTTCTGGCTTTGTGTCAGGATCACGCTTCGGGGCTTCGAAACGATGAGGCGATGCAGTTCGTCGTTTTCGCGAATCTGATTGATGAAGATAAAGCAGGTGTTTGACTGGGCCACGATGGCCGTCAGTTTGCGCAGCGCCTGCGACATCAGACGCGCCTGCAGGCCCGGCAGCGAATCGCCCATCTCGCCATCCAATTCAGCGCGCGGCACCAGGGCCGCGACTGAATCGACGACGATCACATCGACGCCGTTCGATCGCACTAGAGCTTCGGCAATCTCCAATGCCTGTTCGCCTGAATCAGGCTGCGAGATCAGCATGTCGTCGACATTCACGCCCAGCTTGGCAGCAGTAGTCGGCATCCATCGCATGCTCAGCATCGATATACGCAGCCACGCCGCCGGCTTTCTGTGCTTCGGCAACGATGTGGAGCGCCAGCGTTGTCTTGCCGGAACTTTCCGGGCCATAGATTTCGACGATGCGGCCGCGCGGCACGCCGCCGACACCAATCGCCGCGTCCAGCGACAAGGAAGTCGTGGAGATCGCCGGGATATCGGAAATCTCACGCTCGCCTAGGCGCATGATCGATCCCTTGCCAAAACTCTTTTCGATGTTGAGCAGCGCGGCTTCGATGGCGCGGCTGCGTTCTGCAATTCGGTCTTCAGGCATAACAGGCATCCTTTTCTTCTGCTCCTCTTCTTAGAAATCACCTTGTGTTCTGCTTGCTTAGTAACGCTTTGATCCGGTCGCTACCGCTCCCGGTTCTGACACGGCGTCCGCTTGATCCCGTCGCTATCGCTCCGGGTTCTGACACGGCGCAGCATAACACAACTCAAGCAGGAATGGAACAGGGTTTCATGTGTGCAACACAATCAATTTCGGAAAGACTCGTAAGGATACTCTTAAGGAACAGATTCCGTCGAGCATCTTTTCAAATTCGTGAGACCCGTTCTAATCAGAAGATCTAGTCGAACTTGCAAATTCGGTGCGCCGTGATCTGCGTGCTAGTTCTGCAAAAGTTCCTGCGCAAACGCGCGAACCTGCCGCACTGCCTCAGCCCCGGATTCGCTCTTCTCGATCTCACTGACAATCGCCGATCCCACCACGGCCGCATCCGCATATCGCCAGACATCGCGCACATGCTGCGAATTTGAGATGCCGAAGCCCACGGCGACCGGCAAATTTGAAAACTGGCGCACGCGCGCCACGAGTTTCTCGGCTTCAGCACTCACATTTGCGCGTGCGCCCGTCACTCCGGCGCGGGAAACCGCATAGATAAAACCGGAGGCGCGCGCCGCAATCATCTTCAGCCGTTCGTCGGTGGTCGTCGGGGCGACCAGAAAGATCAAATCCAGATCATGCGCGCGCAGGGCCGTCGATAACTCCCCTGCTTCTTCCGGAACCAGGTCAGTGACGAGCAAGCCGTCAACACCGGCGGCTTTCGCCGCGCCCGCCAGCTTTTCGAAATCGAAGTGATTCCGGTCAGAAGCCCGACCGTGAGGGAGGGCTCCCTTGATGACTCCAGCCGGCCCTCGCTCACGGTCGGGCTGCTGACACCACTGAAGTAGCGGATTGAAATAGCTGAAGAGAATTATCGGAACCTCGGTTTCCTGGCGCGCCTCAGAAACAATTTGCAGAACGTCATCGATTCCGAACCCGTGACGCAGCGCGCGCTCAGATGCTCGCTGAATCACCGGGCCATCGGCCATTGGATCGCTGAACGGAATGCCGAGCTCAATCAGCGTCGATCCGGCGCGGGCCAGTTCGACAATTAGCTCGCGAGTAGTTGGCAGATCCGGATCGCCGGCGGTGATGAAAGGGATAAAGCCCTTCTGGCCGTCGCGTTTGAGAGCTGCGAATGTTGCGGTTATTCGAGACAGATATGTTCACCACAGAGGACACAGAGGAAATACCTCAACTCCGCTCATGATCCTCTGTGTCCTCTGTGGTTAATTTGCTTCTTACGCTATCCACATCCTTATCGCCCCGCCCCGACAGATTCACAATCAGAATCTGATCGTTCTTCATCTCGCGCGCCACCTTCAACGCGTGCGCCACCGCGTGCGCAGACTCCAAGCGCCGGAATGATTCCTTCCAGTTTCGACAAGGCTTTGAAAAGCATCCAGCGCTTCGTCATCTGAGACCGAAGTGTATTCGACTCGGCCCTCGTCATGCAGGAACGCGTGCTCAGGTCCAATCGACGGATAGTCAAGACCTGCTGAAATCGAATGGGTCGTCGCGATCTGCCCGTGCTCGTCCTGCAAAACGTAACTCATGGTGCCTTGCAAGACTCCGGGACGGCCACCGCCGTTCAGATTGAATCGCGCCGCGTGTTGTCCCAGCTCTGCTCCGCGTCCCCCGGCTTCCACTCCGATCATGCGCACGGATTCGTCGCCGAGGAACGGATGGAACAATCCGATCGAGTTCGAACCGCCGCCGACACAGGCAATCAAACAATCCGGCAAGCGATCTTCTTTCTCCAAAATCTGCGCGCGCGCTTCACGGCCAATGACGCTTTGAAAATCGCGCACCATCAGCGGATAAGGATGCGGACCCAGCGCGCTGCCTAATAAGTAATAAGTGTCGGCGACGTTCGTGACCCAATCGCGCAGGGCTTCGTTGATCGCGTCTTTCAGCGTTCGCGAACCGGCATCGACTTCGCGCACTTCCGCACCGAGAAGTTGCATGCGAAAGACATTCAGCGCCTGGCGCCGCATGTCTTCCGCGCCCATGTAAACGACGCAATTCAAGACCAAACAGCGCGCAGACGGTCGCGGTGGCGACGCCGTGCTGGCCCGCGCCGGTTTCCGCGATGATCCGTTGTTTGCCCATGCGCCGCGCCAGCAGAATCTGGCCCAGCGTGTTGTTGATTTTGTGCGCGCCGGTGTGCAGCAGATCTTCGCGTTTGAGATAGATGCGGGCGCCGCCGCAGTGTTCGGTCAGACGCTCGGCCAGAAAGAGCGGAGTGGGGCGGCCGGCATAATCGCGTAACAGCGTATCCAGTTCCCGTTGAAAACTCTCGTCAGCGCGTGCCGCTTCGTAGGCCGCCGTCAATTCTTCGAGCGGAGCCATCAAAGTCTCAGGCACAAAGCGGCCGCCGTAACGGCCCCAATGACCGAGTGAATCCGGTTGTGTGATATTCGAACTCAAGAAGATTTTAGAGGCGGACTACGGCCCGCCAACGTAGTGCTAAGTTTGGACTCGGAGTTGTAGTTTGAGCTAACGGCGTCAGAGTACCAACTTTAGTTGGGCCCTTTCCGTTCGCTCAAGAAAACCCGACTAAAGTTGGTACTCTAACGCCGCTCATCCAGACTCTGATCCACGGCGGGCGGTGGCCACCCCTAAACGAAAACTATGAAACTACGGCTTAGTAATCTTATGAGTCGAACGCACCCGCCCCGGCGATTGCGGGCCGCGCGCATCATCGACCACGACCCGGTTCTCGCGGCGATACATCGTCAGACGGTTGCCGTCCGTCGTGCCCTGCTCGGCGTCTTCGACGTGCGCGGGATTTCCTTTCAGCACCGCGACTTCGTCGGCGGTCGTGTACTGACACCAGTCTCCGGTGCCGCGCTTGCCGGGTTGGATGATGACGACGTTGCGCTGCGCGATGGTGCGCTCGACCTCGTTCCCGTCCTTCTGCAGGTAGACGTCGGCTACGCCTGAGGTCATTCGATCAGTCCCCTGCTTGATGTCCACTTCGTTCTCGTAATGAAGCAGCCGTTCCGTATCGGAATAGCGCATGAACTCAGCCGTCGCAAACACGGGCACTACTTCGGTGGCGTTCGCCGGTCTTTTGCTTGGCCTGATAAAGCGCGCTCTGCACGTGGCCCCGCGCCTCCATCTGCTTCTCTTCGCGATACAGCGTGATCGTGTCGCCGCGAACATAGTTGTCGTCCTGCCACATGCGCGCCGAACCGAATAAATCGGCGCGGCCCGAATCGTGATTGAGCTCGGCGCGATCACCAGAGAGGTAAACCGGGCTCTTCACTTTCCGAAAAGGCGCAGCGCCATTCGTCTGTTCCTGACTGTAATAAGTGGTCTGCACTTTACCGCGACAGGCGGAAACGTGCGTTGCGTTGTTCGAGTCGATCTCAACAGCCTTGGTGCGCGCGCGTGAATCCCAAACTGTCGGATCGCCGCCGCGCAGGCGCACGGTTTCGTCGGCTGCCGTGTAGGCAATAGTGTTAGCAGTTCCGTTGCGATCCAGTTCGTTGAACTTGGCCTCGCCAGTGGCGTCGACTTTCTCAACGTCCTGCGTTTCGCGCACAAACGAAGCCACCATCTTCTGCGCGGTCATTGTCCGCGCGCCATGCTTGTCGCTGGGCTGAAAAGGATCGAGCACCGCTTTGGCGCCGCCGGTGGCCGTGCAGTTCCGCGCGATGTTTCCGCTCTCAAAAAAGTCACAATCAAACCGCGGCGCCGTCAGCGTCTTGCGTTGTCGTTCTTGGCCGTCTTCTGCAGACGGCTCAACGTATAACTCAGCATTGCCGACGGCTTCGGCTCTTTCCAGATCCTTGCCGTTCAGACGCCAGCTCATCTTGATCGAGTCGGCGGTCAGACGCTTGCTCGCCGCGCGTGGATCGTTCGCTCGTGATTTCGGCGCCGACATCGTGGCGACTGAACGTCCTTCAGCGCGCATCTCTTTCAGCACGCTCTGATCGCCCTGCGGCCTGGAAATTAATGTCCAGCACGTTCGCGCCGCTTAGTTGCACGTCGGAATCAGCATTAAGTGTTTGCGCGCGAATGTCACGCGAGCCGTAGGCGCGCTGCAGGCGCTGGTCAGGCGTCAAGATAAAAATCCATATCGACAGCATGCGCTTCAGCCGCGTGCCCGGCCTCCATGGACCGCAGATAAGAATTGCCGCGCATCTCGATTTTCTGGAGCCTCTTCTTATCGTTGAGAATCGCGGTGAGCGTGTCGCCGCTCATGATGTCCTGCTCCTGCTCGGCGGTAGCGCCGCCTGAGAAAGTCAGGCGCATCGTCGATTGTTCGAACACCGCCTGCGCCGAATGGATGTTGACTGGTTTGGCGCGCGCGCCCTTCAGTGGCTTCGCGTCTTTCTTTTGATTATCTTTGAAGGCTTCCGGCGCCACGGTGACGGCGACCGCGCTGCGCAACTCGAGCCGCTTCTTGTCGTTATCAACCAAGCGCGCCGGTCGATTGTCCGGAGACATTTTCGCGTTCAAAGGTGACCGGGGCCTGGGTTTCCGCGATTTTCGTTTCCTGATTGAATTGCAGCGAATCGGTCTTCACCTTCAAAGCATCGTGCGTTTCGATCTGCACGTTGCCGTTGAACTGCAGCATGCCGGTCTTCTCGTCGTAAATTGAGCGGTCAGAACGAATCTGATCGGGCTTATCAGTGTTGGCGGGAAAAACCTGAAGGTTCACCTGCTCGAGTTCGTGATGGCCATCCGCGTAGGTAACATCGCGCGCCGCGCGCAGCCACAGCGACAGTCGCCCTTTGTCAGTGATTTTTCGCTCGTAACCTTCGGTGATGGCCACGATCTCTTTCGAGAGCGCGGGCGCTTCCGACCGCAGGCGAAACGGCGTGTTGTTGCGCATCTTGTAGTAAGACACGCCCACAAAGATCGCGCCACCGACAAGCAGAAACAGCGCCAGTCCGCGCGCCACAAGGGGAACGCGCGCGCGCAGGTCAACAGCGGTGATTCGCTTCTTTTTGGTTACAGCCTGCATCGCTAATGAATGGCCACAGAGGCACGGAGACCCGGAGAAGAAACCTGATTGAAAACCAACATGAATGCCATATTGTTATCTCTGTGCCTCTGTGCCTCCGTGGCTTATTCGCATGTCCCTCACATTCAACTGCAACCGAATATCGCCTTGCCAACGGTTCGCTTCGAATTCATAAGCCAGATCGATTCGTTGATTCGCCAGTGGAATTTGCTCGACTTCTTCCACGCCGCGCCACCAAATCGCTTCGATCGGACGATTGTCGTCCCCGGCGACTCGCAGCTTTAGATGCTGATCTTTGATGATCTGCGGCTCGTTCATCACCCGGAATCCGCGCGTCACGAATACCGGCCGCGGATTTCCGGCGCCAAATGGCTCCAGCGCGCGCAAATCCTGCGACAGCTGAAATCCCAGCGTCGACGCCGCTACTTCCTCGTCAATTGACAATGCCGGCACCAGATCATCATCAGTCAAACACGACGCTGCATGCTCGTTCAAGCGGCGGCGAAATTCGCCGATCTGGTCGCGGCGAATAGACAACCCGGCTGCGTGCGAATGGCCGCCAAACTTTTCGAGCAAATCACGACAGGTCGTCAATCCATCGAACAAGTGATAAGCCTCGATGCTGCGCGCGGAACCGTGCCCCACATCGCCTTCAAGCGAAATGACTACGCAGGGACGATTCAGGCGTTCGGCGATCTTGGACGCCGCCAGCCCGATCACCCCGCGATGCCAGCCATCGCCGGCAATGACGGCGGCGTAGCACCGATTTAAGTCTGTGCCACTGCTCTCAAATTCTTCAATCGCCCGGTTGAAGATTTCGCGCTGGGCTTCCATCCGTTCACGATTGCGCGTGTCGAGATGTTCGGCGAGTCGTCTGGCCTCTTCTTTGTCCGCCGCATTGAACAATTCCACTACAGCGCGGGCCGCATCCATGCGCCCGGCAGCGTTGATGCGTGGGCCAATCCGAAAGCCAAGATCGTACGCCGTCATCTCGCCGTCTTCACCACAACCGGCTATTTCAATCAGCGCGCGCAATCCGTAATTTATCGCGCGCGGCAGATCGGAAAGGCCCAGCGCGACGATCGCGCGATTCTCTCCAACCAGTTTCGCAACGTCGGCAACCGTGCCAATGGCCACCATCTTCAGAAAACCTGGCACCACTGCTTCCTTGCCGCACTCGCGAAACAACGCATGCACAAGCTTAAATGCCACGCCGACACCGGCCAGGTTTTTGTCGGGATAGGCGCACCCGTGCTGGTTCGGATTCAGAACGGCGAGCGCCGGCGGCGCGCCTTCGTCGGCGTCAGGCAGGTGGTGATCCGTGACGATGATGTCCAGGCCATTGGCGCGGGCCCAGTGCAACGGCTCATGCGCGGTGATGCCGCAATCGACGCTGACAACGAGTTTGTAGCCATCCTTTACAGCTTTCTCGAGCCCAGCCTGCTGAATCCCATAGCCTTCGGTAAAGCGGTGCGGCACGTGATAGCCCGCTGTCGCCCCCAGCATCCGCAGCGCGCGCAGCAACACGGCCGTGCCCGTCGTGCCGTCAACGTCGTAATCACCGTAGATAAGAATTGGTTGCGCCTGATCGATCGCTTGTCGAAGACGTTTCACCGCGTCAGCCATTCCCAGCATAAGCGACGGATCGTGAAGCTGTTCCAGCGAGGGATGCAGAAACGATTGCGCTGATTCTTTGGTGTGGTAACCGCGGGCAATGAGCAAGCCGGCCACAATCGGCGAAACGCCGAGCGAAGCTGCTAACTCAGCTGTGCTGGCTGGGTCTGGTCGCTGAAGAACCCATTTTCTCGGAATTCGCTTACGAGCGGTCGCCGCCATGTTGGGAGTTTACTTATTGTCAGTCAGAAGAGCTAATGATATGCGTGTCAGAGCGAGTGGATCTAGCGACAGCTTTAGTTCGTCATGATCCGCTCGCTATCGCTCGCGGTTCTGACACAGTCACAATGCGCTCAATCGCCCGGTGAATAGCATCACTAGAATCGCCGCACCTACCAGCAGGCGATAGACGATGAACACGCCGGTCGTGTGCGTGCGCAAAAACCGCAGCAGAAACCAGATCGAAGCATAGCCGACGATCGCCGAAACGATCGTGCCGACGAACAGCGTCGTCAGGCTGCCGTGCGGGAAGTCTGTGCAATGCTTCGCGTAACTCAAGTAACCCGCTGGCCGCGATGGCCGGCATCGAAAGCAGAAAAGAAAATCTGGCCGCGGTCTCGCGCGTCTCGCCGGCAAACAGACCGGCCATGATGGTCGAGCCGGAACGGCTCGAGCCGGGAATCAAGGCCAGGCATTGAGCAAAGCCCACGACCAGCGCGTCCTTGATTCCCAGATCCTGCATGCCGCGCAGTCGCTTGCCCACTGCCTCGGCAATCGCCAGCAGCAGCGCGATAATCACCATCATGGTAGCGATCACCCAAAGGTTCTTGGTGAACGTTCCTTCAATCTGTTTCTTGAACGCCAGGCCGACCACCGCCACCGGAAGCGAGCCGATAATTACCAGCCAACCGAGCCACGCTTCATGCGACAAACGGGAACCGCCCATCGCGCGTCCGCCGTTTTTGATCAGCCTGAAATGATCTCGCACAAAGGCGTTCGTAATGTTCCAGATATCGCCGGCGAAATAGGCGATGACCGCCAGCAGCGTCCCCAATTGGATTACGGCAATCGCGGATGTCAGTTGTTCCGGACTCAACGCCAGATCCATGACGCGACTTGCGAGCACGAGATGCGCAGTCGAGCTTATCGGGATAAATTCAGTGAGACCTTGAACGATGCCCAGCAGGATAGCTTGAAGAAGAGTCATCTATTTTTTGTACTTAGTGCTTAGGACTATGTGCCTGGTCTTTGTTCAACCCAAATTTCAAAGTTCGAAATACGTTTTTCTATTCTCTAAACGAATTACGCGACGAAATCCAATCATACATAAAGTTCGGCATGATCATTCCCGCGCGAACGATGGTGGCCAGCTGCCACGGGAACGCATACGATTTCTTACGCTTTTCAATTGCTAAGAGCATCTTTCTGGCCGCATCGTCAACCTCCATCAGCCAGGGCAACTGCGCTTGCCGTCCGGCAGTCAAAGGCGTTTTGATGAATCCCGGATGAATGATGGTGACGCTGATTCCGCGCGGTGCAATATCAAGTCGCAGGCTCTCGAACATTGACGACAGCGCTGCTTTGCTGGCGCAGTAGGCAGCTGATTTAGGCAAGCCGCGGTACGCAGCCAGGCTGGAAATCGCCACTAACTGACCACTGCCTCGTTGAATCATTTCCGGCAGCACCGCGGCGACTGAATTCGCCGCGCCAATCACATTCACATTAATCACCGAAGCAAGCTTAGCAGCGTCAAATTCAGTGCCGGGGTTTGTCACACCCACACCTGCATTGGCAATTAGCACATCGATGTTGCCCAGGGTCGAAGCGAGCCTTTGCGCCGCGTGCCGCATGGATTGCGCGTCCTGCACGTCAGCAGGAAGAGCTAGTGCTTGCCCGGCGTTTCCGGAATTCAGTTGATCAACGAGCTCGCTAAGCACTTCAGCGCGCCTGGCCACGAGCCCAAGCCTCGCGCCGCGGCGTCCTAACTCAAGCGCCAGAGCTCGGCCGATTCCCGAAGACGCGCCGGTGATGAGAACGACTTTCTGAGACCAATCCATGTGCGCTTATGCGGCGAAATCACGCCACAGAGACACAGAGGCTCAGAGATGTAAAACCAGAAAACTTCAACAATACTGTTTCAAAGTTTTTCTCAGTGACTCTGTGACTCTGTGACCAAACCAGATTCACTTATTCTCGCTGCGTGCGGCAGAGTACACCGTTGTCTAATTAAAACAAAAGGGAGTGAATTCGTCTGGATGGGTAATGGATGATGACGCGGAACAAACGATTATGCGATGCAACCGCCCGACTGATTTAGCCGCGAAATGAATTCCGTTCGGCAATCCAGTCGTACATCGGAATCGGCAGCAACTTGCAGGCACGCGCCATGGTGGCAAGTTGCCAGGGGAATGAATATCGCTTCTTCCGCTTTTCGATCGCGCGCACGATTTTGTTGACGGCATAGTCGAGTTCCATGACGTACGGCGTGCGTCTGATGTTTGCAATTAGGGACGTTTTGACGAAGCCCGGATGAATGATAGTCACGTCGACGCCTGACCTTCTCAGGTCAATTCGGATCGCTTCAAAGAAATTCGAGACGGCAGCCTTGCTGGCGCAGTAAGCCGCAGATTTTGGCAATCCGCGATAAGCGGCCAGGCTCGAGTTGCCAACCAGGTGGCCACTGCCCCGGCTAACCATGTCCGGCAGCACGGCTGAGACGCTGTTGATGACGCCGATAACGTTAACGTTCATCAACTCAGCGATTTTCTTCTCGCACAATTCGGGTACGAACGTGTTGACGTTGATGCCTGCGTTTGCCACCAGGACATCGATTGGGCCAAACGCTTGCCGCAATTCTGCCACGGCACTGCGCACCGCATCAGAATTCGTCACGTCAGCCGGCAGCGCCAACGCGCGACCACCAAAGCCCTCGATCTCCTTGACGAGATCATTCAGCAGATTGACACGTCGCGCCAGCAGACCAACCGCAGCACCTCGGCGCGCCAATTCGGCTCCCAAAGCGCAACCAATACCAGAAGAGGCCCCGGTGATCAGAACAACCTTATTATTCCAAGACATAACGTGAGAGACCGAAAGTTTGCCGTAAGTCTGTGTTTGATTTTTCGCCGCTGGCCGGTTGAGAAAAGCTGAAGGGGCGGGCTAAGGGACGGCTAGGGACGTTAGAAATCGTTACGATGCCAATCCGGCACCGTCGTCAAGAATACAACAAACGATTGATGCTTGGCGACAGGTTTTTTAGCACTAAATTTTGGTACAAACTGCGGTAGTGGGGACAAATGCCCCGCGCAATTTTTGTTACACAAAGGGTTTAAGGCAGCATGAACAACTCTTGGCGAGTACGTCAGATCTGCTGAATGACCGGAACAATCACCGGGCGAGCGCCTGTCTCTCTTTGAATAAACCGTTTAAGTTCGAGACGCACATGCTCTTTTAGCAGGGTTGGATCGTCGAAGGTTTGGCGCGAAGCGCCGGCAATCGCTGCGGCGACAGCCGATTCTGCATCTTTCAAAGTAGACGAGGTCACAGCAGTTGAGTTGCCTGCTCTTCCATTGATTCCCGTTGAAGGAAGTCCGCGGACGCCTTGGGCCACGATCTGGGGCGCGCCTTGAAGTTCGCCCGTCCGACCGTTCATCGTGAGGACGAGGGTGACGAGGCCTTCGTAAGCCATCTTCTTCCGCTCACGCACGGTTTCATATTCAATCTCTTCGAAACCCGAATCATCGATGAAGGTGCGTTTGATCTCGCGCTTGTCGACGATGGTGGCGCGCTCGCCATCCATCTCGAGCACATCACCATTCTCGATCAAAACAATTCGCTCTTCGGGATAGTCAAGATGGTTCTTGATGAATTCCTTGTGACGGAAGAGCATGCGGTACTCGCCATGAATCGGCACCACGAACTTTGGCCGCACGGCTTCAGTCATGATGCGAATGTCCTCCTGAGAAGCGTGACCGCTGACGTGAATCAACCGGCGCTTCTCTTCAATGATGTTTGCTCCTCGCTTGTAGATGAACCCGATCAGTTTCGAGATCGCGCGTTCATTTCCCGGAATAATTCGCGCTGAAAGCACCACCGTGTCGTTTTCTTCGATGGTGATTCCTTTGTAGATCTGCGTCGCCATTTGGTAGAGCGCGGCGCGCGGTTCAGCTTGCGATCCCGTCACGAGGAAAACAATTTGATTGTCGGCGAGATGTTTCGTCTCGTTGATGCTAACCAGCATCCCGTCGTGAATGTCGAGATAGCCCAGCCGTTCGCCGATATCGACGTTCTTCTGCATCGAACGGCCGAGCACGCACACCTTGCGATTGAACTGCTGCGCGACGTCGAACACGATTTGCAGACGGTGGATTGAAGAAGCAAACGCGGCCACGATAATCCGGCCTTGAGCTTCCGCGAAAATCTCTTCGAAGGCCGGAATCACCGCGCGTTCCGAAGGGGTTCGGCCGGGAACCGTCGCGTTAGTTGAATCGGAAAGCAGCGCCAGAACACCTTCCTGGCCATATCGGCGAAGTGTTCTGAGATCGATCGGTTCGCCGATTACCGGGGTTTCGTCGACTTTGTAATCGCCGGTGTGAATGATTGTGCCGACTGGCGTCTTTGATGGCGAGATGAAAGCAGTCGACCAGACTATGCGACGCGCGGATGAATTCGATAGTGAACGAACCAAGGGTGACCACATCGCGCGGCTCGACTCGGTGCAGCAGCACGTCGCCAAGTATTCCATGCTCGTCCAGCTTGCTTTCCGCCAGGCCGAGGGTGAAGTGCGATGCGTAAACCGGAACGTTGATCTTCTTCAGCACATAAGGCAGCGCACCGAGATGATCTTCGTGGCCATGCGTGAGAATAACGGCCAGGATTTCGTGCCTGTATTGTTCGAGAATTTCAAAATCAGGAATACAAACATCGACGCCATAGACGCTCTCTTCGGGAAAACCCATGCCCGCGTCCAGCACGAGCATCTCGTCGCCGAAGCGCAGCAGAGTACAGTTCATCCCGAACTCGCCGATACCGCCGAGGGGAATAATTTCGAGGACGTTAGCCACTAGTTGTTGTTTGCTCGACTCTCTCTGGACGGGACGATTGAGTATAGCATGAGTGAAATTGTATTGACCGAACGGAACACTTGTAATATTGTGCGCGCACCTCGCAACAAACAGAGTGGCTCGTAGGCTTCGCAATTATCGCTTTCTCCTTCGTGCCAACCCTCGTAAAAGCAAAAAGCAGGTTCATATCATGGCAAAAGCTCGGTATAAACTCCCAAGCGTCTTCGTGGGATGTCCCTACGGTGGCAAGTTCCCTTTCGCTGCATTTAAAGCGGCATTAGATCGCCTACCATTCCGCTGGTACTATGCCGACACTCATCTTTCAACCAAGCACCTTTTGGGCATATTGACAAGCTATATCAAGGCGGTTGATTACTGCATTTTCGACATATCAACGTGGAATCCAAATGTTGCATTGGAGCTTGGCCTGGCCGAAGGTCTCAAGGTTCAATACTACATTCTTCTTAACCGGAAACTTTCAAAAGGGGTTCCCGCAGATATCCAGGGATTGCAAAGGATCGAGTACGAGGAAACCAGCGGTTTCAGACCTGAGTGCCTTCTTCCAAACATCGTGAGGTATCTTGTGAAAACTCACACCCATCCAAAGAATATCTTCAATGATTTGGATGCAGATAATCGCGAGGCAAAGTTCTATTTTGCTTTATCTGTGCTCGCCCACCTTCGTGATAACAAACGTTTGACTCATGATGACACTTCAAGATTAGTGCGCGGCACCTACCTGAGAAAATCTGCCCGCGCAGAAGTTCTGGATACGTTGGTGTCACTAGATCTCATCAGTTCTTGGGAAAATAGAGGAGGGGCCAGGTTGAAAAAGAATCTGTATCCCGAGTTGCTGAAAATAGGAAAATGAGACGTAGGACTAACTGCGCTCAAAGTTGCATCGATCGAGCACCTAGTGCGAATAAATAATTGCCATGAACATCAAAGTCATCATTGAACCCGGCGAAGACGGTTACTTCGTGGCTCACGTCCCTTCGCTGAAGAGTTGCTGGTCTCAGGGTAAGACAAAGGAAGAAGCGCTTCAGAACATTCGCGAAGCAATCGATCTTTATCTTGAACCCGAACCCGCGACAACAAACTACGCCGAAGGCGTTCGCTAACTTAGCCCGGCGTATCACGCCGGGTAAACAGGCAAACAAAGAATTAAGGAACCCTGAAGGGCTCCATCAAGCGCAAATTTTCGATAACCCCTTCGGGGTAGCTTCCGACTTTGGGATTCCTCTGTTCCCAGGGTGTTACCCTGGGCTAAATTGGCAAACGCCTTCGGCGTAACGATGGCCGAAGGACTTCCCCGCATCTTTAGCCTCGCGTATTTCTCGGATAAACTCACGTCATGCCGGACCTGCTCGTAAATTTACTGAACCTGCCTGATCTCGAATCTTTCGTCGATGGTTTGAATCACGTTGGCGTGCACATTCGTCACGCCCAACCATTCGAAATCAGTCCCGTTCGCCAGTTCATCGAAGAGAATTTTTCCGGGGCCTGGGCTGACGAAATTTCGGTGGGCTTCGCGAATAAGCCGGTAACGATTTTCATCGCCACGCGCGATCAACGAGTGATCGGGTTCGCCGGCTACGAATGCACGCGCAAGGCTTTCTTTGGACCAACCGGCGTCGACGAAGCTGAGCGCGGCCGCGGCATCGGAAAGGCCCTGCTGATTGCCGCGCTGTGGGGTCTGCGCGAGTTGGGGTATGTCTACGGAATCATTGGCGCGGCCGGGCCGGTTGAGTTTTACCGGGAAACAGTCGGCGCCATGGTCATTCCCGAAAGCGAGCCGGGGATTTACCAGGATTTACTAACGAAACAGTGAAGTCGAATCCCTCATTTGGCGAACTGGCGCGCGTCATGGCCGCCGGGCGCGCCGCGAAGCGCGAGACGCGTCCGCCCGGCCCAAAAGGTACGCGGGTCATGGGCGTGATGCGCGAATTCAATCGCGATTCGCTCGGCTTTATCGAGCGCATGCAGCGCGAGTACGGCGACATTGTCTGGAGTCGCTTCCTTTATGTGCCGGCGGTCTTTCTTTATCACCCTAATGAAATTGAGTATGTGCTCGCCACCAACGCGAAGAATTTCCGCAAGGCGATGACGCTGCGCTCAAACTTTTTCCAGCGATTAGTGGGCAACGGTCTGCTGACCAGCGAGGGCGAAGAGTGGAAGCGGCAGCGACGTTTGACCTCGCCCGCCTTTCATCGCGAACGCGTGGCGGGCTATGCCGATGTGATGGTGGATTACTCGAACCGCCTAATCGCAGGTTGGCGAGACGGCGAGACGCGCGACATGCATCGCGAGATGGCCCGGCTGACACTCGAGATCGTGGTGCGCTGTCTGTTCAATGCGGACGTGGCTAATGATGTGGACCATATCGGCGAGACTCTGAGTCAGATGGTTAAGCCGTTCGCCGCTCAGGCGACATTGAAATGGATTCTCAATAACCGCCTGCCTACGCCCGAACACATTAAGTTCAACCGATTGGCCCGAAAGATCGATAACGTCGTCTATCGCATCATCGACGAGCGACGCGCCGCGGGTAAAGACGAAGGCGATCTGCTTTCGATGCTGCTCGCCGCACATGATGACGACGGCACCGGCATGAACAACCAGCAACTGCGCGACGAGGTGATGACGTTGTTTCTCGCCGGCCATGAAACCACCGCGCTGACGCTTGCCTGGACCTGGTATCTGCTGGGTAAGAATCCTGACGTCGAAGCGAGATTCCATGCTGAGCTCGATCATGTGCTCGGTGGTCGTGAAGCGACCTTCGCTGATTTGCCACGGCTGAAATTTACCGAACAGATCGCCAGGGAGTCGATGCGTTTGTACCCACCAGCGTATGGATTAGGGCGCGAAGCAATTAACGATTGTGAAATCGCCGGTTATCGAATCCCCGCGGGCACTCAGGTGTTTATGTTTCAGTGGGTCACGCAACGCGACGCACGATTCTTTGACGACCCGTCGACATTTAGACCTGAGCGCTGGACTGAAGAATTTGAAGCGCGGTTGCCCCGGTACGCTTACTTTCCATTTGGTGGTGGGCCGCGCGCTTGCATCGGCGCGTCGTTCGCGATGATGGAAATCGTGCTGGTGCTCGCGACGATCGGGCAGAAGTTTCGCCTGGAATTGCTTCCCGATCATCCGGTAGAGACTTATCCGGCGATGTCTCTGCGGCCGAAGGGCGGAGTGAAGGTGCAGGTTCAGAATAGACGCCGGCGGGGGTAAACCACCCTTCCTGACCTGGGAGATTCTCAAAGTCCCGCCACCTCTGTCGGAAACACTTAACCACGAGCACACTCAGAACGCGTAAAGGCTCTCAGGTCAGGAAGGGGGCTCGCCCCCGCGTTCAATTGAGGTTCAAACCAGCGCATTCACCAGCAAGGCCCATTCTTCCAAAGCAAATGTTTCGGCGCGGCGCAGCGGCGGGATCCCCGCATCGCACAGCACGATGCTCGCGCCGCCCCGCTTTTTTAGTAACTCTTGAATTTGCTCCGGAGCCTCTCGCAGGTTGTTGAGAATCGTCTTGCGCGGGTGCGCGAAACCCGCGCTGACGACCTGCCACAGCAGCTCTTCGCTTTTCACCTCCGCCGCAAACTTTGGCCGCACACGTAATTGCATGACCGTGCTCCAAACCTTCGGCGCCGGCCGAAACGATTCCGGAGAAACGTCAAAGAGTTTTTCAGTTTCGCAATAGGCTTCCACAAAGACTGAGAGATAGCCGCGATCGCTCGAACCCGGCGGCGCCATGATCCGCTCGACGACTTCGCGCTGCAGCATCAACGTCATGTCGCTTAGACAGCGACGCTGCTCGATCAGTCTTTGCAGGATCGCGGTGGCAATGTTGTAAGGCAGATTCGCGACGACACGCGCTGTTAGGGCAGGGCGGATGGCTTCACAAAAATCGATAGTCAGCGCGTCGCCTTCGATCAATTTGAAATTAGCAGCCGGGGCAAACTTCTCGCGCAGTTCCGTAACCAGATCACGATCGAACTCGATCGCGATGAGGCGGCCGGCTTTTTTGAGCAGTTCAGCCGTGAGCGCGCCGCGTCCCGGTCCGATTTCAATTACTGTCTGATCGGACTGCGCACCGAAGGCCTCGACGATCTTTTGCACGATTCGTCGATCCACAAGAAAGTTCTGACCGAAACGCCGCTTGGGGTTAGTCATAACGGAGTTAGAGTACCGACTTTGGTCGGGATTTCAGTGAGCGACGCGGGCTGAAGGTGAACGAAAACACCCGGCTAAAGCCGGTACTCTAGCACCTGTTTGCCGGATAGCCCGTAATCTCGAGGTCGCGGCCGTGCTGCGAAACTTCAACGTCCTTCAGTTCGAGCGCGTCGCCGATTTTCTCAACGCCTGCTCCGCCGATCGCCGACGGCGCATCCTGTCCGCCGATAATCAGCGGCGCCACAAAGAACGTGAGCTTGTTCACCAGCCCCGCATCCAGCAGCAATCCGGCAAGCGAGGGTCCGCCTTCGACCAGGACACTTTGAATTGATCGCTGGGCCAGATCTTCCATCACGCGCTGCAAATCCAGGGCTGATTCATGCATGACGACTTCCACGCCCTGTGATTGCAGTGCGCCAAGAGACTCAGGCTCTGAGTCACAAGCGAAAAGGATCACGGGCGAAGTGCCCGTGGTTTGCGCCAACCGCGACTCAGGTGACATGCGGAGATATTGCTCAACCACGACGCGTACGAGAGGCCGCCTTCGTTTCTTGCCTGAACGATCCGTCAGAAGCGGATCGTCCGCGCGTGCAGTGCGCCCGCCGATCATGATCGCGTCATACTGGTGTCGCATCTCATGAACGCGCGCGCGCGCCGGTTCGGAAGTAATCCAGCGCGAGTCGCCAGTAATGGTGGCAACCTTGCCGTCCAGCGACACCGCCATCTTCAAATGAACAAACGGCCGTCCGGTGCGCATCAAGTGAACGTAGGCTTCGTTCAGCCGGTTTGCTTCTGCGGCCATTAACCCAACGCTCACTTCAATGCCGGCTTCGCGCAGGTGCTGAAAGCCCCGCCCGGAAACACTTGGATTGGGGTCTTCGATTGGAGCTACAACGCGTCTGATTCCGGCTTTAATTAGCGCGTCGGTGCAGGCGGTCGTGCGGCCCTGATGCGCATGAGGTTCGAGCGAAACGTAAGCCGTCGCGCCGCGTGCCTTCTCGCCGGCTTGCTCAAGCGCGAGGGTTTCCGCGTGCTTGACCTGCTCATAAAGGTAAAAGCCTTCGCCGACGACCTGATTCTGGGGATCGACTATTACCGTGCCGACGAGCGGACCGGGACTGACCTGGCCGACACCGCGCGCCGCCAGCTCAAGCGCGCGCTTCATCATCTGGCGATCGATTTCTGAATTATCAGTCACGTTCAGTTAGTTATCGCCGCAGAGCGGCGAGATGTTTATAGCATCGTCGGCCATAAACGCAATTGCGCTCCGAAGGAGCGCAAAGGAAAACGAATAGCGATCCTGACTATAAACATCTCGTGCCTGTCGGCACGAGGAAATGGGCCGGCTGTAATGCGCCCCGTGTACTCTCTAGTTGAACAAACTATTCACGTACGTTTCGGCGTCGAAGACGACCAGGTCGTCAACCTTCTCGCCGATGCCCGCATAACGAATGGGCAGGCCCAGCTCTTTGGCGATTGCCACCGCAATGCCACCTTTCGCGGTGCCATCGAGTTTTGTCAGCACAATCCCGGTGACCCCGGCCACTTTCAAAAACTGCCGCGCTTGTTCCAACCCGTTCTGTCCCGTGACCGCATCGACGACCAGTAGAGTTTCGTGTGGCGCGCCCTCGACTTCGCGGCCGGCCACGCGTTTCATCTTTTCCAACTCAGCCATCAGATTCGATTTGTTGTGCAGTCTTCCGGCCGTATCAACAATCAGCACATCCGACCCGCGTGCCTTTGCGGCTTTCATTGAATCGAACAACACGGCCGCCGGATCAGTTCCCTGCTTCTGCTGGATCAAAGGCACGCCGGTACGCTCAGCCCAGATCGCCAATTGATCAGAAGCCGCAGCCCGAAAGGTGTCGGCGGCGCAAATCAAAACATCGTTGCCCTCAGCTTTGATTCGCTGCGCGAGCTTTCCGATCGTCGTGGTCTTGCCGACGCCATTCACGCCCACAATCATCATCACGTAGGGAGCGATGTTTTCCGGCACGGAAGCTTCCGAAGCGACGCCCTGCTTTTCTGACGCTTGCAGAATTGAAAGCAGCTCAGACTTGATCGAGTGTTTCAACTTTTCGATATCGTCAATCTCTTTGCGGCTGATGCCACGACGCACGGTTTCGAGGACGTGCATCGTGGTCGGCACGCCAATGTCAGCCGCAATCAGAGCTTCTTCCAGTTCATCGAGCAGCGCTGCATCAATATGTTTCGCGCCGGCAAAAACTGTGTCGATTCGTTCGGAGAGCGATTCGCGCGTGGCAGCTACCGCCCGCCGAAATCGCGCCGAAAATTCCTGCTCGATCGCCGCTTCCTGGGCTTGTAACTCTTCGATTGAAAGGTCCAGACCCAGGACAGAGGTTTGCCACGGCGCGCGAACGGCGGCGGGCGCAGCTTCAGTAGCTTGCGGCGCGAGTGGTGCCGGTTCGGCGGCCGGTTCCTGCGCTGGCGAAGCCTCAGTCGCCGGCGCGTTGGCCGCCCGGTTCAAACCTAACGAGACAAACTCGTCCTTCTTTCGTCTCCAAAACGCCATCTCTACTCCAAAAAGTCAGAAGGCCGCGCGTCAGCAAGAACTCGTTCCGGTCAACGTGCCCTCCCTCACGGTCGGGCTTCTGACACCTTCGTATTCGAAATTTGATTATAAGCAGAAGCGGCGCACCGCCACAAAAGCGTTGCGCCGCGCTCTACTGATTGATTTGACAGAGGAGGTCAGTACCGGGAGCTCTTCTCCTCTCCCTCTGGGAGAGGTTGGGTGAGGGCCCCGACCTTGTCGGGTTAGCGACCGGGTGAGCTCTAGGGCAAACTCGATCTTGTCGTTGCCAAGAACCCGGTCGCTATCGCTCCCGGTACTGACACCATGCGCTAATCCTAGCTAACTGCGAGCACCGATTCGGGGGTCGAGTTAGGAAGTCCGGGCATGCTGCGGTAATCGCTTTGCTTGCGATTGACGCGCGTCACGCCGGGACGAATCTTTCCCGCTTCGCAGGCGGCGATGAAAGCCGCTACGACGCGCGCGTCGTAACGAGTGCCGATGAAACTCTTGAGCCGGGTTAGTGCAGCTTCCAGGTCCATGGCTCTTTGATATGGCCGCTCGGTGGTCATCGCATCGAAGGTATCTGCCACGGACACGATCCGCGCTTGCATGGGAATCTGTTCGCCTTCCAAACCCTGCGGATAGCCCTGCCCGTTAATCATCTCGTGATGCATGTACATGCCGGGAAGAAAATCGCGCATGGCCGGGATCTGCGACATGATCTTATAGCCCTTCTGAGGATGCGTCTTCATGACTTCAAACTCGTCATCGTCCAACGCGGACGGTTTTTTGAGGACCCGATCATCGATGCCGATCTTACCTACGTCATGCAGCAATGCGCTGATCCGTATCTTCTCGATCTCCTCATCAGGTAAGCCCAGCGCTTGAGCGGTCGCCACTGAGAAACGGGAAACTCGCTCAGAATGGCCGCGGGTGTATGGATCTTTTCCATCGATGGCAGCGGCCAGGGCCTTTACCGTGCCGATAAATAATTCGTGATTTTCGTCCGCCGATCTCTGCAAGTCGCTGATGAACATCTCAATGCGATCGGTCATTTGATTAAACGAGGCGCCCAGTTCGCCCAGTTCCGTCCGTCCCAGCACCTTCACTCGCTGCGAGAAATCACCGGCGGCGATGCGCTGCGCGCCGGCTGCCAGTTCGCGCACCGGCTGAGTGAGCTTCTGGGCAAAGTAGAATCCGAAGATCAAGGCCAGCATCGCGGCCACCAGACTGATGAACAAAGTTTGAGTTCGCATCTCGCCTACGGATGCGAGCGCCGCAGCTTCGTCCTGAATCGCAATCACACCGAGCAAGGAATTGCGATCCAACTCGACCGTCGCATACGACCCGAGCATCGGCGTTACCTTGCCGTCCCGATCCAGCGAGAAAGGCGCGAGCGCCGACTGGACTTGCGCACCGGTCTCGAGCCAATCCTGGACGACTTTCAAATCAGTCATCGATCGTTCCGAAAACGCCACCGCAGCGTCAGGGTGGGCCACGGCTTTTCCGTTTTGATCAACGACGAAGACGACCGGTAGCCCGGCATCCAGCAGCTCGCGCGCGCTCTTTGCCGAAGCTTGCTGCACGGCCTTAAACACTTCCTGAAAAGAAACGACGGCCACGACTGCGGCGACGATCTGATCGCCGTTCATTACCGGTGCGGCAATGGTGAGCGCCATCTCTTGTCCCGAGCGAATCACCTGGGGCCGCGCAATGATGACACCGCGACCACTCATCCGCGCTAAGACATCGGCGACGCGCTGATCGACCTCCTCGCGCTTAATGACATCGATTTGAAATGCCCGATGCACTTCACCTTTCACCGGGCAGATAGCCAACGCGATCAAATTCGGATCTTCCTGAAGGCTCTTTTGCAAGCGCTGGTCATAACCCGGATCGGTTAATAACCGATCGCCGCCGGCGATCTCGAAAGCTCGGGCCAGGCCGATCACGACTTCGCGATAGCGCTGACCATACAACTCGATCTGCCGAGCCTTGTCGCGAACCAATTGCGCCTGGTAACGGCCCTCGATACCCCGCAATTCTTCCGCGCTACGACGCGACAGCATCGTGCCGGCCAGCGCCAAAGGGACCAGGCCGACCAGCAGCAGAACTGCCAGGACGACGTAGAGAAGCCGGATGCGTTTTAGTCTTTCGAACACGCTGTTGACTGAAGGCGAGCGATGGTGATGGGCTCAAGTCGGCAGACCCGTCCTCGATTCGGGCTGCCTCACCTAGAGTAGATGTTTCAGACGGGGCGTGTCAACGGTTTTGGCCAGAATTTAACTGTTGCAATAATAAAGCTTAGTGCTTGTCCGGCAGCGACACTACGCGCGGCTGCTCGTACTCTGTAGGATTACTCTAAGACGGGGAAGGACCGCGCTGGCTCATGGTAAACAATTTGCCAGACCCACGGGGAATGCGAAGCGTCTAAAGAATTGTTGACCGCGCCACTGTTTGCGCGCGACATTTGGTCCTGCGATTGGCCGCGGGAACAGACCAGATGGAAACAGCCCCGAACGACGAGCAAATGGTCCAGCGCGCGCTTTCGGGCGACCCGGAAGCGTTCGGTGAAATTGTGCGTCGTTGGGAGCGGCGCATCTTTGCCCTGGCTTTCGGCATGCTCGGCCGCGAAGAAGACGCCCGGGACGCCACGCAGGAAACTTTTCTGGCGGCGTTTCGCAACCTAAGGAATTTCCGAGGCGAGGCAAAGGTATCTTCGTGGTTGCACAGAATCGCGGTCAATCAGTGCATCACGCGCCAGCGCCGCGCAAAGGTCCGTGGCGAGACTGCGCTGGAAGACGAAGCGGAAAAGAACGCCGCTGTTTTCGCGCTGCCGGCGGATGCGTCGCCGGCCCGCGTAGCCGAGAGCCGAGAACAGAGCGCGGCTGTTAGAAGGGCCATTACTTCTCTGCCAACGGAACTGCGGCAGGTGGTCGTGATGAAGGAGTTTGAAGAACTGACGTTTCAGGAAATCGCGGACGTTTTGCAAATTCCGCTGAGCACCGTCAAGAGCCGTTTGTACACAGCCCTGCGACAGTTGCAGATGCGGCTGCAAAAATTCGGGACATGATCAAAGAGGTTATGGAAATGCGAGATACGAACGAACGACCAGTTTGTCATCGAGCCGAAGACCTGGTCACATACTTATATGGAGAAGCAGGCGAGGCTGACACGCTCGATTTTCGTGAGCACCTGAAAGCGTGCGATGCGTGCCGAAGTGAGTTTGCGATGTTCCATCAGGTTCATGATTCGATCGTGACCTGGCGCAATGAAGTTCTCGGGGCATCATTCAATTCCGCGCCCGTCACGACCGAGCCAACGCCCGCCGGCGCGTTCGTGGCTCGCGAACCAAGGCTTTCGGCGTTGGCAGCCATCCGCAAATTCTTCGACGTCTCGCCTTTGTGGCTGCGCGGTGCGACGGCGTTCGCTGCTCTTTTGCTTTGCGTGTTGGCGGTGATGGTAATCAGTCGTTGGTCGCAGCGACCAGTTCAAGTTGTTACGGTGAACCCGGAACTGAAATACAGCCAGAACGATTTGGACAGCGCCGTCCGGAAAGGTATCGACGCCAGGCTGGCCGAACTTAGAAATCAGCAAACCTCGACGGCGAGCGACAGTGTCGCGGTAAATCCGAAAGAACAGCCGCGAACCGAACCAGCCGTCTATCGCGGGCAGTCAAAGAAAGCCAGGCCAAAAGGCTTGACGCTTCAGGAGCGCCGGCAGTTAGCGGCCGACTTGCGACTGTTGCCCGAGGAGGATGAATTGCCCTTTGGTGTCTCGTCAGAAGAGCCGAATCAATGATGTGCCCTCACGGGACGAGGATGGAAGCAATGAAACTCTACAATAAGTTGACGATGAAACTAGCGCTGTTGGCGGCCGCGCTAATTATCTTCGGATCCAACCCGGCCGCGGCGCAGACCGCGCCAACTCAAACTCAGCCAACGCGGGAACAAACCCAAACTCAAATGAACGCGCCTGCGGATTTGGGATTCCTGGATCTGACTCCCGATCAGATTCAGAAGATTCGTTCGATCAATGCCGAATTAAAGGACCAGCGACAGGCAGCCGGCATTAGAATGCGCCAGGCGCAACGCGCGCTCGCCGAAGCGGTTGAATCGCCGACACCTGACGAGGCGCTTATCTCGCAGCGCTCGCGCGAACTGGCTGAAGCTCAAGCCAACACGATTCGGCTGCGCTCACTAACAGAAGCGCGTATCCTGCAAGTGTTGACGCCTGAGCAGCGAGTCAAATTAAGAGCTATGCGCGAGCAAAACATGGCACGGCGGCGCGCACTCCAGCAACAAGGCAATGGAGCCGGGCGGCAGCAGGGATTGCGGCGCGGTCCAAACACTCAATCGCTGACGCCACAACAACGTCGCCTGCTGCGCCGGCAGCAGCGGCCATAGCACCTGTTCACTCACGTCACCAAACCAGCAACTGAGCCGATCCGCATTTGAATGGGATCGGCTTTCGCTTTGTAAGGAGCGTAGTGCTGCAAACTCATCGCCGGCGCTGCCATTCCCTTGACGTAAACGATTGGTTCTGCGCATTATAGGCCGCTCTGTTGAAAACACGCTCGCCTGCAAGACGCATTCGGATCTGTGAACCACCATGCGCCTTTGCCTGCGCGGCACCTCCCAGGTGACGACGCTAATCGGCGGACCCTGGGCAGCCCCCTTCGGCTCGAATGAATTTCATCTTTCGCTTCCTTTTTGACCTGCAGGAGATGTCGTTGCTCGCTGGCCGGGCGGCGCGCGGCATCTTCAAAAAACCGCACTACATTCCAGAGTCGCTCACGCAGATGGATTACATCGGCGTGGGCTCGCTGACGATTATCATTCTCACTGGATTTTTCACCGGCGGCGTCCTGACCCTGCAGACTTATCAGACCCTCGAGTCCTATGGCGCCGTCGATCAACTGGGATACCTGGTTTCCATTTCGCTGGTGCGGGAACTCGGCCCGGTGCTCACCGCGTTAATGGTGACGGGCCGCGTGGTGTCGGCCATTTCTGCCGAGTTGGGCTCAATGGTGGTGTCCGAGCAGATCGCCGCCATGCGCGCGCTCGGCACGGATCCGATTCGCAAACTCGTTGCCCCGCGCATCCTGGCATTGGTGGTCACTCTGCCGCTGCTGACCTTGATTGCGGATGTGATGGGAATTGGTGGCGGGTGGGCAGTCTCAACCTGGCTCTACGGATTGCCGTCTTCCATGTTTCTGAATTCCGTGCGCGATGGAATTACGACTGATGATATTATCGGCGGCATCATCAAGCCGCTGGTTTTCGCCTTTCTGATGGGCACGATTGCCTGCCACAAAGGATTGAAAACCGAGGGCGGAACAGTCGGCGTCGGCCGCTCGACAACTTCCGCGGTGGTGATGGCTTCAATTATCGTTATTATTACCGACTTTTTCCTGGCTAAAGCGCTACAGATCCTTTTGGGCACTACAATATGATGACTCAGTCTTCCATCGATCGACCCGACAATCGCGTCAGCGAGCACGCCGCGGAATCCACGTTCCGCGAAATTGACGATAGCGATCGCGCCGTTCCGGCCATCGAGTTTCGCAACGTCACCATGATTTTCGACGATCGAAAAATACTCAACGACCTGAGTTTCAAGGTAATGAAGGGCGAGACTAAGATCATTCTGGGCGGGTCGGGCTGCGGCAAGTCAACCACGATCAAGTTGGTGCTCGGTCTGCTCAAGCCAGACAGCGGACAAATACTGGTCGACGGCGAAGACATCACCCACTATTCGGAAATCGAGATGATGCGAGTGCGCAAGAAGATCGGCATGATCTTTCAGGAAGGCGCGCTGTTCGATTCGCTCTCGGTCTATGAAAACGTAGCTTTCAAGCTGCACGAGTCCGGCGTGCCGGAGGACGAAGTCGAAGCCGAAGTCCGCCGCATGCTGCGGTTCGTGAATCTGGAAGATGCAATCGACAAGATGCCGTCCGAGCTTTCCGGCGGCATGCGACGTCGCGTCGGCATCGCGCGCGCCCTCGTTGGCGATCCCAAGATCGTGATGTTTGACGAGCCGACCGCCGGACTTGATCCGCCGACGGCGCGCACGATTTGCGAACTCGCGATGAAGCTGCGAGATCTGGAAGACGTGTCGTCAATCTTCGTGACCCACGAGATGAACAATCTCGATTACCTGACGTCGGAATACGCACTCGTAAACGAGGCGGGCGAAGTCATCTTTGAAAAAGAAGGCGAGAAGCTCTGCCTCATCAACAGCAAGGTTTTGATGATGCGCGACGGCCGGATAATTTTCAGCGGCACGGACGAAACACTGCGCAAATCCGACGATCAATACATTCACAAGTTCTTACGCGGACACTGACAGCATTTTTCATTTGCGATTGTCGATTGATAGCGCTAATCGCAAATCCAGGATCAAAAATCAGAAATCCCAGGTGTTGCCATGCCAAAATCAACCAGAAACATTGGAATGAGCGAGTTGCGGGTCGGACTGCTCGTTTTCATCGCGTTGGCCGTGCTCGTCGTGCTGATCCTAAATGCATCCGGCGAACTCAATCCCTTCAAAGGCCACCTGCACCTCCGCGCCCGGTTTAAGGATGCGAATGGATTGCGTGACGGCTCGGAAGTGCGGCTGGCCGGAGTAAAAATCGGCAAAGTCGATCGCATTCGCCTGATGAGTCCGTCGGAAGTCGGCACCGGTCCAAGTCCGCAAAAGATCGAGGCATTCCTGACCATCGACAGCAAGATCGACGGCGTCCCCGCAACTGATCGCATCCGCACAGACTCGACGGCGCAACAGGCCGCGCCCAGCATCCTCGGCAGTGAAATGATCGTGAACATCACGCCGGGAACGCCCCTGGGACAACCGGTCAACGAAAACTTTCTGCTGCCTTCAACTCAGGGCAGCACCATGAGTGATCTGGCCACGAACGGAACCGAGCTGGCCCAAAAACTCAGCAAGCTTTCCGATCAATTGAACGAGGTCGTGAAGAACGTTCGCGAAGGCAAAGGCACCGTGGGCCGCCTGTTCAATGACGAATCGCTCTACAACAACCTGAACGCAACCATCGCCGACGCGGAAGAGTTGGCGCGGCAAATTAAGAGTGGGCGAGGGTCGGCCGGAAAATTTATCTACGACGATGCTCTCTACAATAACGCGAACGACATCGCGGCCAATCTGAAGAAGCTTTCGGCGGACATCCGCGCCGGGCGCGGCACCGCCGGCAAACTGATGACCAGCGACGAAATGTATAACAAGATCAGTCGCATCGCCGATCGCGTGGATCATTCGATGGATCAAATTGATCAGATCATCGCCGGGGTGAACCAGGGACAGGGCACGCTGGGCAAACTGATCAAGGATGAAGCCATCTATAACGACGCGCGCACGGCGATTGCCCGCTTCAATACGACGGCGGCACGCATCGACAACGTCGTCGCTAACGCGCAACGTGGCGAAGGCACGCTCGGCAAACTGATGACCGACGATTCTCTCTACAACAACGTCAACAATCTTTCCTCGGAAGGCGTGAAGATGATCTACGACTTTCGCCAGAACCCGAAGAAGTATCTGACCATCAAGTTTCAGTTGTTCTAAGTTGTAACGCAAACTGTCAGTTTGCGATCTGCTCTTTGGCTATAGTCCATCCGTGAGTGAGGGCGTGAACGCAGAAAGCGTTCAATTCAATGGCCCAGGGTAAGCGCGCAGCGCGCCACGCCTGGCTATTTTGTTTCACGCCTTCGGCGTGAGATCGATCGGCTGTTGCGTCGCTATCGCGAATTCTGCAACGGAGTACCGTTTGAAAATCCCTAAAATCTTCGGAGTCGAGTTATGAATAGCTTCAAAAGGCTCACGCGACAGTATGTCTCAACGCTTTGCGCAATTGCGCTGCTGGTTACTTGTCTGACTCAGGTCGCTGCTCAGCAACCGGCGACTGCCAAGCGTTCGTTAACGCACAAGGACTATGACAGCTGGCGTTCGATTCAATCGCCCCAAATTTCCCGGGACGGGAAATTCGTTGCTTACGCCTACATGGCCCAGGACGCTGACAGCGACGTCGTGGTGCGCAACGTTGCGACGGGAGCGGAATGGCGCGCCGCGCGCGGTTATCGCCCGCCGCTGCCTCCGCCGGATGATTCACTTCCGAATTTTGGCGAGTTAATCGCCGCGCAGGGACGGCTGGTGCGCCCCGCCTTCACCGCCGACAATCGATTTGTGGTCTTCAGTATCGAACCCACGAAAGCTGAGCTCAACAAAGCGAAGAAGGACAAGAAAAAGCCGGAAGACATGCCGAAGAACGCTCTCGGCATCATGGATGTGTCGAACGGCCAGGTGGCAAAGATCGATCGCGTCAAGAACTTTCAGGTGCCGGAAGATGGCGCCGGTTTCATTGCATATTTGCGTGAAGCGAGTCCAGACCAGAAGAAGGGGGATGAAAAAAAGGCCGAGGGCGAGTCCCCAACAAACACTGCGCTGCCAATCGCGACGCCCAGCCCAAACGCCGCGTTCAAAGAAGGTTCGACGACACCTCCGGTAACGGGCGGGGGCAGTAACCCGGCCGTCAAGGAGGGCTCGCAACCAGCCAAACCACCTGCAAAGAAAAAAGACTTCGGCGCCGATCTCATTCTGCGAAACACCTCAACCGGCGCTGAGCGCACTTTCAACGATGTGCTCGACTACAGCCTCAGCAAAGACGCCAAGACGCTCGCTTACACCGTCTCAGCGAAGAAGGAAGAAGCGAACGGTGTCTACCTCGCCTCGACGCAAAGCGATGCGGCACCCGTCGCGCTGCTCTCCGGCAAAGGCAAATACCAAAAGCTTACCTGGGACGAAGAGCAAACAGAGCTGGCATTCATCAGCGATCGCGACGATCAGGAAGCTAAGCAACCGAAGTTCAAAGTCTACCTGTGGGAACGGGGCAGTAGCCCGACCGTCAGGGAGGGCGCCGATCGGAATCATCCTTCATCCGCGCCGCTGACAGCCTCGGAAATCGTCTCTACTGCTTCTCCCGGCTTTCGCAAAGACTTTGTCGTGAGCGACAAGGCGAACCTCGGTTTCTCGCTCGACGGTGCACGGCTCTTTCTCGGCGCTGCGCCGCCACCTGAGCCCGAAAAGAACGCGGACGAAGGTGTTTCTGCGGATGAAAAAGTCCTCGTCGATTTATGGCATTGGAAAGATGATTACATTCAGCCGATTCAAAGGGTTCGCGCTGAGCAGGAACGCCAGCGATCTTATCGCGCCGTTTACGACGTGAAGGGAAAGCGTTTTGTGCAGTTGGCTGACGAGAAGATGGAGTCGCTGTCGCCTTCGAACGACGGGCGCCTGGCGATCGGTGCCGACAATCGAGCTTACCGCATCACGAGCGATTACGATCCCGGCCTAACGGATTTCTATGTTGTCAGTGCCGCAGACGGCTCGCGCAAACTGGTAGCCCAGAAACAGCGGTTCAACGTTTCGCTCTCGCCCGGCGGCAAGTACGCGATCTACTTTGATGGCAAAGACTGGAACTCGTTTGCCGTCGCGACCGGCGCAAAGGTGAATCTCACAAAGACTCTGGGTGTGAACTTCTTCAATGAAGATGCCGACACGCCCGAGCTGCCGCCGTCATACGGCATCGCCGGATGGACCAAAGATGATCGCGACCTGCTGATTTACGATCGCTTCGACATCTGGCAGGTATCGCCGGATGGCAACGGCGCGAAAAGTCTCACGGACGGCGTGGGCCGCCGGGACAAGGTTCAATTGCGATATGTCCGTCTGGATCCGAAAGAAAGATCGATCGATCCGGCCAAACCTTTGTTGCTGCACGCCGAAAATGAAGAGACTCGTGACGAAGGTTTCTATCGCGATCGCGTCGGCGGCGGCTTGCCGGAAAAACTCATCATGGCGGCAAAGGCTTTCAACAATCCCACGAAAGCGAAAGATGCCGATGTCGTCATCTTCACGGCGATGCGCTTCGATCAGTTCCCTGATATTTGGGTCAGTCATCTCGATTTCAAGAACCCGAAAAAACTCACCGATGGCGATGCGCAACGCGCGCAATTCAACTGGGGCACGGGGGAGTTGGTGAATTTTAAGAACACCGACGGAGTGGTGCTGAAGGGCCTGCTGCTCAAACCCGACAACTTCGATCCGAAGAAGAAGTACCCGATGATCGTTTACATCTACGAACGTCTGACCCAGGGCCTGCACGCAGTTTCGCAATCCCGGACCGGGCACCTCGATCAATCCGACCTACTATGTGAGCAACGGCTATCTGATCTTCATGCCGGACATCGTCTACACCACCGGTTATCCCGGACAGAGCGCTTTGAAGTGTGTGCTGCCGGCGATCCAGGCCGTCGTCGATCGCGGTTACGTCGACGAGAACGAACATCGGAATTCAGGGACACAGCTGGGGTGGTTATCAAATCGCTTACATGGTGACGCAGACAAATCGCTTCAAAGCAGCGGCGCCCGGCGCGGTCGTCTCGAACATGACCAGCGCCTACAGCGGCATTCGCTGGGGCACAGGTTTGCCACGACAGTTTCAATACGAACATTCGCAGTCACGCATCGGCGGCAGCCTCTGGGAGTACCCAATGCGATTTCTCGAGAACTCGCCCGTCTTTCACGCCGACCGCGTGCAGACGCCGCTCCTGATGATTCAATAACGATGAAGACGACGCGGTGCCCTGGTACCAGGGCATCGAGTACTACCTCGCGCTGCGGCGGCTGGGCAAAGAGGCTTACATGTTCAGCTACAACGGCGAGAAGCACGGCTTGCGCAAGCGGATCAACCAGAAAGATTACACGCGGCGCCTGCAGGAATTCTTTGATCACTTTCTGAAGGGCGCACCGGCGCCCGAATGGCTGGAGAAGGGCATTCCTTATTTGCAGCGCGAGAAAGAGAAGGAAAAGTATCGCGCAGCGGATGGTGATGAGCCGGGGCGATAGGACATCTTCGTTGAGGCCGCCGCGTGCGGCCAGAGTTGCATCTCACGCAGCCCTAACGCGAAGTGGGGTTGACGTTCTCATCCACGCCCGGCTTCAGCCTGGTGATGCTGAATGCTCAACCGAAGCAGCGGATTAGATTACGACAGGTCTTTGATGAGTTCGTCGAATTGAATGGGTCAGTGCCCTCCCTAACCGTCGGGCTTCTGACACAAAAGAGGCGGCCCTTCGACCACCTCTTTGTACTGCGCCACGAAGGTGTAAAGGAGCGCTCCGCTTTTATTATCGGCGCTCGCGGGGCGAAGCTTTCTGCTGCACTAACACTTGAAACGATGCCGCCATTCCGTGCGGCAGGATCATTTCGCGTGCGCTCGTGCGAAGACGCAGCGCATCGACCTCACTCAACTGGCCGGCGGTTTCTTCCAATTCCTCGAGCGCTCCTTCGGCCAGTAAGAATTGATCCAGCCGCTCGAAGCGAACCGTTTTGAGATGCGCTCGTGCGCCCGCCTCTTTGATCTGCGTCCAATCGATGGTGGTCGTAAGATCGATTTCACCCGGACGCGACAGGACATCGTCGATGAGCCGATGGCGGTAAAAGCCTCTGAGCGTTCCCTCGCGTCGCGCGGGGTCATGCAGCAGGTCGTTACGCTCAGCCCCGTAGTCAACCGTAATCAGATAACCCTCTTCAATCGCTGACGCGGCGCGCTCTACGAACCTGTCGGCCTCCGGATTGAACTCCATGGTCTGGCCTTCGCCCAGGATCACACCGGACCGCCGGCAATAAGCGGCCACGGACGGATCAGGATCGCAGTCAATCCAGGTGAATTGATCACCGTCGGGGCCCACGCACAACTCGCGCAACACTCCGTTTCGCATCGTCACGCAATGAACCGGAAAAGCGTCGATCAATTCGTTTGAGAAGATAATCTGAGCCTTCGTGTCAGCAGCGCGATCGCCCGTGAGATATGGCTGGCCCTCGCTTACGGTCGGGCTTCCGACCATTACTCGATCGCCAAACTCTGACAAGCGCGCCACACATTGCTCACGTGAACCCGCCCCGAGTTCCTCGATTACATATTGGGCAGCCGCCAAGACTGCCGGATGTCTTGCTCGAAAACTCGCGAGCACTTCGTGCGCGAACTCTCCCGTGCCGGCGCCAACCTCAACAATCGTAAAGTGTGACGGCGAGCCGAGTTCAGCAAACAGCTTCGCGAAGTAGCGCGCAAAGGTCGCGGCAAACAGTGAACTCGTTTCCGGGGCGGTGCGATAGTCGCCGGCGCGGCCCTGTCGAATTTTATCGGTGCTGTAGTAACCCTCGGCCTCGTCATAGAGGGCCGCCTGCATCCATTCGCGAAAGCTGATCGGGCCTTCGCGTTGAATTCGATCGCGTAAGCGATTTGGCAGACTTGAGATGGTGCTGAGATCCAAACTTATGATCGCGAACGGGTGCTAGAGTACCAACTTTAGTTGGGTTCTCTCTAAAGCAAACTTTATTCGCACAGAAAAAAGCCCGACTGAAGTCGGCACTCTAACACCAGGTGAATTCACGGCATGATGACCCGCCCCGAGAGTTACTCGCTCTTTGGTTCTTTATCCAGCAGCTTGGTGGTGCTGTCGGTGACGCTGGGCGGCGCGACGATTTCAGCTGTTTGCGGCCGCTGGCGCCATGGTGGGACGGGATTCATCGTCGCCGGCGGCAAGGCCGAGACGCGCGCTTGGGGAATCTGCGTAGGCGAATAATTCGGTGTTGGCGTGAACTGATACTTGGGCGCGCCTTCCTCAAAGATTCCGGCATAAAGCATTCGCAGCGGTCCGCCAAGGAAACAGATGAGCGCCGAGATAGCTGCGAAAAACGCGAAGACATTTTCCAGCCGGCCGGGGGCAAACCCAGACATGACGCCAAAAATCGGTACGATTATCGCGCCAATCAGCATTAGGGTTGCGCCTTGCTTCACGCCCTTGCGGCGCGGCGAAATCGTCTTTTCTCCCGACGGTGGCTGATAGATCGGCAACATGCCGCCGTGCGCCAGCAGGTGCATCGCGCCTTCCATGGCAAAACCACAGCGCGAACAAAATCGCATCGAATCGGTCGCTTGCTGTTGACCACATCTGGGACAGTACATTTTGGAGAGCGTCCTACGTTTTTGATCCAGTTAAGTCTGCTGACGAGAACGAAAGTTTATCACGTCCGGTTCGCGGCAATTTGAGCAGGTTGCCGGTTCCGAGCTAACTGTTTGCTCATTTCCCTCGCCTGCAGATGATAAAGCCGAGCACGAACCAGCGTATCCAGCAGCAAAGATGCCGGCTGCGTTTCGCCCGACGGCGTCATGATCGTTTTCAAAAGATCCTCGTCAGCCGTGAAAAACTCGAGTCCGCGCCGGCGCGTTGCTTCGACTTCGCCGAAATACTCCAGCAGTCTTTCATGAGTAGTCAAGGTTTCCGGGAGCGTCCACTCAAACGGGTCGTCCCAGAGACTAGCCGTGATGCCGCCGAAAGCCTGTTCCACGACGCCGGCGCTGCGCACCACGCACTCGCCGACAGAAGCCGCTTGAGATCCGGCAAAGGTTCGATAAAGATCCGCAGGTTCGACGTTCTCAATCACTTTGCACCAGCCCGCATAAAGCTGAGCGAATTGGCTGTCGAACCATGTAACGAGGCTGCCCATTCAAACGTTTCGGCCTTTGCGGTGCTTTGCGTCTTAGCGTCTTTGCGTGAGATGTTCCACGCAAAGGCACAAAGTCGGCCAAGGCGCGCAAAGTTAAGCCAGCTTCTTCTTTACTGTTTCGCTGACCAGTCGCCCATCAGCATTTTTGCCCGAGAGTTTCGCCATGACAACTTTCATCACGCCGCCCATGTCTTTCATTGAAGTCGCGCCAGTCTCAGTTACCGCTTCGCTCACCGCGGCTTCGATTTCAGCTTCCGTCGCGGCCTGCGGCAGGTACGCTTCGATCACTGCGATTTCGGCGGTCTCTTTGTCTGCCAGTTCCTGCCGGCCAGCCTTCTGATATTGCTCGACCGAATCGCGGCGCTGCTTGAGCTGCGATCGCAGGAGCTTGGCGACATCCTCGTCGGTGAGCGCGTCGCCTCCTTCTTTCTCACGATTCATGATCGCGGCTTTGAGCATCCGCAGCGTCGACGTGCGCGCCGCATCCTGAGCCTTCATCGCGGCGGTCATGTCGGCAATGATTTGATCTTTGAGATTCATGGTTTTGTTGGCGCCAAATACTCTAGCGCATCTCCGGCAAGTTCGCTAAGATTCAGCACCACTTAATCGACCCATGAACAAAATCAAAATGATCACACAACTTTCGAGTGCCCTGGTGTTGTTCGTATTCAGTCTTTCTTCGATGGCCGCGGCACAAACAGTCTGTAAGCAGCAGCCAGTCGAAACGCTGGCTAAGTCAGTCGCCGAAGCTTACAACCAAAAGACGCTGGCTACTCTCGATCATCACAAGCCGTATCGCGGAAGCATTCGCGTCGTGATCGAACATTCGCTGGCGGACGACGACGCTCCCGACCGTTTTGTAGTGCGCCGGTTCGCGTCACTCGCCCGGTTCGAACGCTGGCTGAAAAGCCGCGAACACGAAGAGATGCCGGCCCGATCGATCATGCCGTTTAAGAGTTGTGCCAGAGGCGTCTGCAGTTTTGATTTTGACGGCGGCATCCTGCACAACAATCTCTATCTGAAAAAGATCACGTACGGCGCCAGTAAGGGCTGTCCCTATCTAAGAACAATCTACCTTCTGGATGGTGATTGACGCGATGCAGTCCCCCACCACGATTCTCCGCGACCGCTATCGAATCATTCATCAACTCGGCAAGGGTGGGATGGGCGCAGTCTACCAGGCGATGGCCTTAGCTTGTCGCTGAGCCAATCGAAATGTTTATAGCACCGAACACTCTTTACACCTTCAAACCAGCCCTTTTGTGAGTTCTAGCGCATTCACCAGAAGTCAGCTAATATGGCGGCGCAATCTTCACACGTGGCACTCTCATACGCCAAAAGCGCAGTGTCCTAACGAGGTAAATTCAGGTATGCCGCAACCTCCCGCCAAACAATTCTCCGGAATCTTCGTCAGCTATCGCCGTGACGATAGCTCGGGCCACGCCGGCCGATTGTCCGACCGATTGGTCGAACATTTCGGCAAGGATCGAATCTTCATGGACATCGACACCATCGAGCCCGGTGAAGACTTTGTCACGGTCATCGAAAATGCCGTCGGCTCATGCGAGATTCTAATTGCGATCATCGGCCGGAATTGGCTCTCAGGAGGCGGAAACACGGGACGGTTGGATAACCCAAATGATTTCGTTCGCCTGGAGATTGCTACCGCGCTTAGCCGTGACATCCGCGTGATTCCAGTATTGGTGCAACGGGCCAGCATGCCGAAACCGCAGGACTTGCCCGAAGACCTGGCGAAATTTGTACGCCGAAACGCCGTCGAGCTTACCGATCTTCGCTGGCAGAGCGATGTTGACCAACTCATCAGCGTCATGGAGAGAGTTTTGGCCAAGCGGGAGGAAGCGGCTCGACTCGCTGAGGCAGCAAGAGAGACTGAAGAGGAAGGCCAGAGCCGAGAAGAGCAGGAGAAGCAACTCGGAGCAGAAGAGCGAGTTCGACTGGAAGAGGAAGAAGCAAAGAGGCGAGCTGCGAAAGAGCGACGACGGGAAGAAGAGGAAATAGAGCGCAGGGAAGCGGAAGAACGAGCGAGCCTTGAGGCCCACCAGGAATCTTCACGACGGCGAGCAGAGGAGGAACGCGTTCGGGCTGATGCTGAGGAGCGCAGGCGTGAACTGAGTTTGGCCGCTGGCCAAAGGCAGCTTGATCAACCCTCGACCGCGAGCACAACCGGAGCTGTGTCCCCTGCGTTCAAGAACAAGCGCGTGGTGTTGATTGCTGTAGCTACGCTGACTGTGCTGATTGTGGCCGCGGCTCTGATTTGGCTATCGCGAAAGCATAGCGATTCATCCGGCAATACTAATCAAACAGCAGCAGCGGTAGCACAGCCTTCTGCGGTAACGCAGCCTTCCACAACGAAACCGACTCAGACACCGGCAACAACCCCTGCAACACCTACACCCACTCCGATACCAATAGATGTCACGGGAACATGGGCCATGAGTTTTGGTCAAAAAGTAAGGTTCACTCAAAAGGGCGAGATTATTATACTAAATACTTTCTTCGATGCTGAGCCGGGGATCGGTCAACGAGCCGAATGGATTCGTGAAGACGACGGGCGACTGATAAATGACAAAATTTCATTTTGCGTAAGTAATGGCTCCGAAGGTATCTGCTACAAAGGAACTGTCAGTGGAGATACTATGAAAGGAACTGAGGATCCAAGCAATCCAATGGACGGCGGTGCCCAGAAGGGTCGTGCTTGGGCAGCTAAACGCATTTCAAGTGTCGGCACCCAACCCAACGCGCGCAATATAAGGCAAAAGAAGTAAGCCTTGAGGGTGTAAAAAGTTTTGTGTAAATGGTCATCGCTGAACTAACCGAGTAAGGTTAGGAGAAGGAGAAAGATGACCACAGAGACCATAGACAACGAGCTGATTGACAATCTGCTGAAGAACTACAAAAAGCCCGCGGACTTAATCGGCGAAAACGGGCTGTTGAAGCAACTGACCAAGCAGTTGCTGGAGCGGGCGATGGCCGCGGAGATGACCGAGCACGTCGGCTACGATAAGCACGACGCGGCCGGGAACAACAGCGGCAATTCACGTAACGGCAAGTCGGCCAAGACGATCAAAGGGACGTTTGGGGAGTTAGCGCTGGAAACGCCGCGGGATCGGAATGGGACCTTCGAGCCGCAGATCATCGAGAAGCATCAGACGCGCTTCACGGGGTTCGATGCCAACATCCTTTCGCTGTATTCGCGGGGGCTATCAACGCGAGAGATCCAGCAGCACCTCGAAGAGATTTACCACGTAGAAGTCTCGCCGGGCTTGATCTCGAGCGTGACGGATGAAGTGATTGATGAGGTGAAGACGTGGCAGAACCGGCAGCTCGACGAGGTTTACCCGATCATGTATCTGGACGCGATCCAGTTCAAAGTTAGGGATAACGGGCACGTCAAGAACAAAGCGATCTACCTGGCGATTGGGGTCACGATCGAGGGATACAAAGAAGTGCTGGGGTTGTGGATCGCCCAGACGGAAGGAGCCAAGTTCTGGCTGCAAGTAGTGACGGAACTGAAGAATCGCGGCGTAACTGACATCTTCATCGCCTGTGTGGACGGGCTTGAAAGGGTTCCCCGAAGCGATTGAGAGTGTGTTTCCGCAAACGGAAGTGCAGCTGTGCATCGTGCATCTGGTGCGGCACTCGCTGAACTATGTGGGCTGGAAACAGCGCAAGGAAGTGGCCAGCGGATCTGAAGCTGATTTACACGGCGGCGACGGACGTGGAAGCCGAGCAACGACTTGGCCGAATTTAGCCTGAAGTGGGACGAGAAGTTTCCGATGATTGCCAAGTCCTGGCGCAGCAACTGGACGCGAGTGATTCCGTTCTTCGCGCATCCGCCGGAGATTCGGAAGATTATCTACACGACCAACGCCATCGAGTCGCTGAACATGTCGCTGCGCAAGGTGACCAAAGCGCGCGGCTCGTTTCCCAACGATGAGGCTGTCAGCAAACTGCTCTACCTGGCGCTGCGCAACATTGCCAAGAGGTGGACCATGCCGGTCCACGCTTGGAAGGACGCGCTCAATCGCTTCGCCATCATCTACGAAAACCGGTTGCCGGCGAGCTAAGCGGAAGCCGATTAACGAATGAACCACTAAGGCAAAAAAACCGGACTATGGAAACCGTGGAAAAACAAACTACGTTTTCCCACCGTTCCCACAGCCCCTACTGCTGCTAACAAATTAAGATGAAAAAGCAGCGACCCAAAAACAAGAGACGATCGTTTACACAAAATCCTTGACGCTACCTAAGCCTTCCTAGCGCAGTTTCTTAATCTTTGGCTTGCTATAAATGTCTCGCTCCTAACGGAGGGAAAACGGGCCGTCGGCGTTCGGCACATCAGGTCGCAAAGCTGCCCACCGCAATCCTCATACGCCCTTGCCATTTGAGCGCGCGAGGTGTTGTTTCAAATACTTTCCCGTGTAGGATTCTTTCGCCTTCATGATTTCTTCCGGCGTTCCCGTCGCAACCACATAGCCGCCCGCATCTCCACCTTCCGGTCCCAGATCAATTATGTAGTCCGCGGTCTTAATCACATCGAGGTTGTGTTCGATTACCAGCAGCGAGCCGCCGGCGTCAATCAAGGCGCGGAAGGCGGCGAGCAGCTTGTTGATGTCGTCAAAGTGCAAACCCGTCGTCGGCTCGTCAAAGATGTAGAGCGTCCTGGCCCCCGCGCGTTTGGAAAGATGGGCCGCGAGTTTCACCCGCTGCGCTTCACCGCCCGAGAGCGTCGTCGCCGATTGTCCCAGCCGCAGATAACCCAAGGCCGACTTCGTCCAGCACGCGCAAGCGGTTCGCGATCTTGTTGATGTCGCGAAAGAAAGTCATCGCTTCGCGCACGGTCATGTTCAGCACGTCGTGAATGTTCCTGCCGCGATAACGCACGTCGAGAATCTGCTGCTTGAAGCGCGTGCCTTTGCATTCTTCGCAGACGAGTTCGACGTCGGCGAGAAACTGCATCTCGACCGTGACGGTGCCGTCGCCCTGGCAGACTTCGCAGCGACCGCCGGGCACGTTGAATGAAAAGTGGGAAGGATCGAAGCCGCGCGCCTGTGCTTCGCGCGTGTTCGCGAAGGTTTCGCGAATCGCGTCGTAGACTTTGATGTAGGTCACCGGATTCGAGCGCGGCGTGCGGCCGATCGGCGACTGGTCCACCAGAATCACTTCATCGACATGCTGCGCGCCTTCGATCTTTTGAAACGCGCCGACGTGCCCCTGCCACTCGCCGCCCTGCTTCTTCAATCCGGCATAGATGCAATCGTGAATCAAGGTCGATTTGCCTGAGCCGCTCACGCCGGTGACGCACACCAGCATGTCGAGCGGAATATCGACGTCGATGCCTTTCAGATTGTGCTCGCTCGCGCCGCGAATCTTCAGCCGCTTGAGTTGCAGCGGACGGCGATGCTTCGGTTCTCTGAATCTCGGCTTCGCCACGCAGGTAACGGCCCGGTCAGCGAATCCGATTCGCCAACCAGTCCCGCAAAATCGCCTTCATACATCAGACGGCCGCCCAGCTCGCCCGCCGCCGGACCAATGTCCAGTATGTGATCGGCCGCGCGCATCATGTCCGCGTCGTGCTCGACGACCAGCACCGTGTTGCCGATGTCGCGCAGATTGTGAAGCAGACGAATCAGGCGGTCGTTGTCGCGCGGATGCAAACCGATCGACGGCTCGTCGAGCACATACAGCGCGCCGACCAAAGACGAACCGAGATTGGTCGCCAATTGAATGCGTTGCGCTTCGCCGCCGGACAAGGTCGAAGCCAGACGATCCAGCGTCAGGTAATCCAAACCAACGTCGACCAGAAACGTCAGCCGCCGGCGCACTTCAAACAGAACGCGGTCGGCGATGGCTGACTGTTCGGGCGACAGTTCCAGCGCGTCGAAAAATGCGGCCGCATCCTTGATTGACAGCGCAGAAACCTCTGGCAAGGTGCGCCCGCCGACTTGCACGTCGCGCGCTTCCTGCCGCAAGCGGCCGCCCTCACAATCCGGGACAGCAGCGTGTAGCCGCGATACTTCGAAAGGAAGACCCGAACGTGCAGCTTGTACTTCTTGGTGTCCAGCCAATCAAAGAAGCCGCGCACGCCGGCCCATTCGCCCTTGCCGTTGATGATGACGTTTCGTTGTTGGCGAGTTAGTTGATTAAAAGCCACGTTCATCGGAATGCGTTCCGATTTGCAGAAACGACGCAGTTCGGTCTAGGCCCATTCGTACTGTGGCTTCGTCCATGGCTCGATGGCGCCTTCGCTCAAGCGTCAATCCCGGATTGGGAATCACCAGATCGAGATCGAGTCCAATGGTGTTGCCGAAGCCCTGACAGGTCGGACATGCTCCGAAAGGATTGTTGAAACTGAAGAGTCGTGGCTCGGGCGTCGCGTAAATTGTGCCGTCGTACTTGCATTCGAAGCGTTCAGAGAAGCGAAGACGGTTGGTACGATCATTTTGAGAGTTGGAGGTTTTGCCCTCTCCCTCTGAGAGAGGGTTGGGTGAGGGTCTTAGCGCGCTATCGCCCTGACCCCCTGCCCCTCTCCCAACAAGAGAGGGGAGCTGCCACTTCAATGACCGCCTGGCCATGTCCTTCGCGAAAACAGGTCTCAAGCGAATCAACCAGCCGCTGGCGAACGTCAGCACGAGCCACCAGACGATCAACCAGCACGTAAACGTTCTCAAAATCTTCGCGTAGATAGTCATCCGGTGAAGTTAGATCGATTTGGGTTCCCTCATGCAGCAAACGCGTGAAGCCGCGCTGCATCAGGCTCATGAGGTGCGCGGTTCGCTGACTCGGCGATAGGGCGGCGCGGACACCCGGAGATTTACTGTTTCGCCCTCTCTCGGTGTCTCCCTTTCTCCGAGTCTCAATCGACCCGTTGCCTTCCTGCTCGGCATTCAGTCCGGCGCTCGCTGGAAACAAAACAAAGAAGCGCGTGCCTTCGCGTAACTGTTTGAAGAACTTCATCAGCCGCCGATTCCGGTGAATCGCGATGCACTTCACGGCCGCAGACGCGACAGATGGTCGTGCCGATGCGCGCGTACAGCAGCCGCAGGTAATCGTAAATCTCTGTCTGGGTCGAGACGGTCGAGCGCGGATTGCGCGTGGAATTCTTCTGTCGAATCGCGATGGCCGGCGCAATGCCGCGGACTTCATCCACGTCCGGCTTGTCCATGCGCTCGAGAAACTGTCGCGCATAAGCTGACAGCGACTCGACATAGCGGCGCTGGCCTTCGGCGTAGATCGTGTCAAAGGCGAGCGAAGACTTGCCCGAACCGCTCACGCCGGTAACCACCGTCATTTGATTTATGGGAATCGAGAACGAGATGTTCTTGAGGTTGTTGACGCGAGCGCCCCGTACTTCGATAGCTTCCTGGGTCATGGCTGAGTGAGTCTCTGAGCCACACAGATGCAAAATCCGCATGACTCGCAAACTTCACATGTTACTCGATTGGTCATCCAAAGCGAAGGGGACTTCCGGGAGATCTCGAAGTAAGGAAGGGTGGCTTGCCCGCTCTTCACTTATTTCATTCGACTTCAGAGGTGTTAACCGTTATCAATGCTTTAGCGGGGGCACGCCACCCTTCCTTACCTTGAGATTGCATGAGCGCCAGACTTCGGTTTGCTGCCAAGCTCCTAAGGTCGCTGCTACATAGCTGGCAACAGCCGCCCGCTTTCCTTCATCTGAAAAGGTTGTTGCCTCAAAAGTTAACGGTATAATCAACCGCATTCACCAGAGACTCGGAAGGACAATCATGAGGTTTATCGTCAGAAATTCGCTGAAACTCGCTCTTTTGGCCGCTCTTTGCTTGTCAGGACCTGGCATCTGGAGTGTGTTCGCCCAGCAAACTACCGCCGACGCCAAGAGCCCGACGCTCTCCGGTTCAAGCAATCTCACCCCGGCGCAGATTGATGAAATTATTCGCAAGTTTGCGGACAAGGAAACTCAGTTTCGCAGGGCCTTAAATTCTTACGCGTTCAAGCGAGACGCGCTGATTCAAACTATCGGCATGGGCGGTCAGGTAACGGGCGAATATCATCGAGTTTCGTCGTTCACCTTCGACGATCAGGGCAACCGGTTTGAGAAGATTAACTATTTTCCGATGCCTTCCTTTCCCGGCGTGACCCAGGAAGATCTCGAAGATCTGGGCGGCGTGAATCCCTTCGCGCTCGAGGCAGCCAAAATCAGTCAATACAACTTCAAGTACGCCGGCAAGGAGCGCATCGACGAGCTGGATTTGTATGTATTTGACGTGTCGCCGAAGGTAACGCCGGACGCCAAGAAGACTAAAGAGCGCTTCTTCCTCGGGCGTATCTGGGTGGATGATCGCGATTTGCAGATCATCAAATCAAAAGGTAAAGCCATCCCGGAAACCAAGATTAACAAGTTTCCCGTGGTCGAAACATACCGTGAACAGATCGACGGCCAATACTGGTTTCCCACTTATGCTTACGCCGATGATGATTTGGTTTATGAGAATGGCACCGACATGCGAATCCGCATGCAGGTTAAGTACAGTGACTTTATCGTTGGTCGCGGCAAGGTCACGATTACTGAAGTCGGCGAGGCGCCTGAACAGATCAAGCCCGAAACGCCTGCGACGACCAAACCGGAATCACAGCCGAGCCCTTCACCATCGCAAACAAGCTCGCCTGCGACGACGACCAAGTCGACTCCGGCCACGTCCTCAGACGACACTGATCCGCGCGACGTCGGTTTTCTAAACGGGCGCGCAGTTGACTTGCCGAAACCGGATTATCCGGCTGAGGCGAAGAAGAACCATATTGCCGGTCAGGTCCAGGTGAAAGTGATTCTCGATCAGCAGGGCAAATTGATTTCCGCGGAAGCCGTGTTTGGTCCAGAGCCTTTGCGTGCGGCAGCCGTAGCGGCGGCGAAACGCGCGCGCTTCCAACCGACGATTATGGATGGCGTGCCGGTGAAGGTATTTGGGATCGTTACTTACGATTTTGTCGAGCAGTAAGTCGTTCGCGACCGGCGTCAGAGTACCGGCTTTAGCCGGGCTCTGGCCCCTGTCCCTCATCTTCGCGTCAGCTTCTCGATTCCCATTTCTTTCATAATCATTGCCTGGACTTTCTGCACGAGCAGATCGAGATCCTGATCGGTCTTCACCCACGAAGTATCGACCGGCGGCATCATCACCATGTCGATCGTTCCCGGCCAGGCCAGACCGGTACCTCTGCCCATGAGCACGTCGGCATTTTTCAAAGCTATCGGGACAATGGGAACATCTGCCTGAACCGCCATGTGAAACGCGCCTTTTTTGAAGGGCGCCATCTCACCCTGGCGCGCGCGTGTGCCTTCCGGACAAACCCCGAAAGAAACGCCTGAGCGTAGCCGTTCGGTGGCGATCTTTAGAGATTCGACAGCTCGATCCCGATTCGAGCGATCAATCGCGATGACATTCACAAAGCCCATTCCGTAACCCAGAATCGGAGCTTTCAGCAGTTCCTTCTTCGCCACCATCCCCATGCGCCGGCCGGTAAAAGCAAACAACGGCGCGGCGTCCAGATATGATTGATGGTTCGCGACAAAGACGTATGGCTGATCCGGATCGAGATGTTCGCGGCCGTTCACGTTCACCTTCACGCCTTGCAGGCGCAGCCAGTTGCGCGCCCCCCAGTTGGCCCACCAGTAAATCCAATCCTGACGTTTGCAGAGAATGCCCATCAGCAGGACCGGAGGAGCGAAGAAGAGCAACAGCGCGCCAGCCACAAACCACGACCAGAAAAAGAGCAGCCGGCCGAGCAGATGCGGACGGGCGCTTGTGCTAGACTGCGCCGCGTTATTGCCGGCGCTCTGAGAAATCATTTCTTCAGAGGGAATTCCGATCATGCATTGTTTTCGTCTGGCTCGTCGCCGACCTGGTCCTTTATGATCTCTTGCAGCACGGAAAGCCGCGCTAGCGGCGAAATATTGGTAGAACGGCAGTCGGTCACCGCGATCTCTTCGATCGAGACGAGATGCCGCACATCTCGTCCCGATCGAAGAAGTCAAAGGAAGACCGTTCGTTTCTATAAATATTTAGCGCCTACGACGCTCGCAATTTTCTTGCTGTCGGCGTCGCCGATTTATTTCGGAGCGGCACAGGCTCAACGACGAGCGCAAGACCCCGATTCTGCCGCAATTCCATTGCCCCGCGCGATCCTGGGCTTCAATCCTGGTGATGACCGCACGATCGCAGATTGGAAACAGATTACCGCTTACTTTGAGCGCCTGGATCGCGCCAGCGATCGCGTCCAGGTAGTGCCAATTGGGACATCGACGCTCGGGCGCCAGATGATCGCCGCCTTCATCAGCGCGGCTGAGAATATCCGTAATCTCGAAAAGTACAAAACCATGCAGGCGCGGCTCGCCGATCCGCGCAAAGTCGCGACCGGCGCTGAACGCGATCAGCTGGTTCGCGACGGGAAGACTGTGGTCGTCATCTCCTGCTCGATCCATTCGACCGAGATTGTCGCGTCCCAGATGTCGATGCAACTCGCTTACAGTCTCACCAGCTCAAACGATCCGGATACGCTCTCGATTCTCCAGAATACGATTCTGATCCTAATTCCCTCACCCAATCCTGACGGCATCGACATCGTTGCCAAACACTATCGCGAAACGCTGGGAACCGCCCGCGAAGGGAGCGAACCGCCGCGCCTCTACCATTATTACGCCGGTCACGATGACAACCGTGATTGGTTCATGATCAATCTGAAGGAAACGAAGGCCCTGACGCGGCTGTTGTGGAAAGAATGGTTTCCCCAGATTGTTTATGATGTGCATCAACAAGGGTCGAACGGCTCGCGGTTTTTTGTACCGCCTTTTTACGATCCGCCCAATCCCCACATCGCGCCGTTGCTTCTGAGAGAAGTCGGACTGATCGGTCACAAGATGGCGGCTGATGTGACCGCCGCCGGCTTTAAAGGGATTCTCACTAACGCACTTTACGACACGTGGTGGCATGGGGGCTTTCGCACCGCGCCTTACTATCACAATTCGATCGGCATCCTGACTGAAGCGGCCAGTGCGCGCATCATGAGTCCGAGCACCGTCCCTCGCGAACAACTCGCTCGCTCGAGCACGCGAGGGATGCGCAGTGCTCTCGAAGCCACGACTAATTTTCCGAATCCGTGGCCGGGCGGCGCCTGGCGTCCACGCGACATCATGCAGATGGAATTGATCGCATCTCATGCAGTGCTTTCGCTGGCGGCAAACTATCGCGCGGATTACCTGCGAGATTTTTATGAGTTGGGCAAAGCCAATCTTTCATCGCCCGATAATGGGCAGCCCGTGGGGTATTTAATTCCCGCCGGTCAGGGGCGCGATGAGAACGTGTCCAAAATGATCGGAGTCCTGGTGGAACAGGGCGTTGAGGTTTACCGGCTCGACAAGGAACTTCATGCGCTCACCGGCAACCAGTTCCTTCGCAAGCTGCCGAACGGAACCTATCAGGTGAATATTCTGACGAGCATCGCCGGCGGAGTTCCAGAGGTGCCGGCGGGCAGCTACCTCATCTTTCTGGATCAGCCTTATCGCCAAAATGTGCTCGCGCTGTTCGAACCGCAACTCTATCCCAATCGCACCACTCCGACGGGCGAGGCGGAGCGGCCCTATGACGTGGCGGGTTGGACGCTGCCGTTGATGATGGGCGTCGAGACGCGGGCCGTGCTTTCAATCAGCGAACCGCAGAACCAAAGAAAGCTCACTCTGATCACGAACGAAAACGAAGTGCGTCGCGATTTCGCGTTACCTTTGTGGACCGGTGACAGGTCGCCGATTGCTAACCCGGTGAAAGCGGGAATTCGCGTCGGCATCTATCAAAATTCACGAGCAGGAAATATGGATGAAGGATGGACGCGCTATGTATTCGACACTTTCAATGTGCCGTTTCAGTCTTTGAGCGAGACGGCGCTCGTCGGCGATATCCTCAAAAACAGTTTTGACGCGATCGTGCTGCCTTCCGAGCAGAGGCGTGCCGCGCCTGATGCCGATGCGGAGGACGAAAGCAGAGGACTCAGCGGACGTGCTTATGTAAATCTGGCCCGCTTTGTCGAAGATGGTGGGACGGTGATCTGTTTCGACGGATCGTGCCGGAACCTGATCAGAGACTGGAGCCTGCCGCTACGTAACGTGCTGGAAGGCGTCCGTTCGTCGGAATTCTATTGTCCCGGTTCGATTCTCCGGATCGACGTCGACATTTCTGATCCCATTACGCGCACGATGGCGAAAGAAACGGATGCGTACTTTATTAATAGCTCTGCTTTCGAACTCACCAACACGCCACGTGGGGTGGACGATGCGCCGCAAACGCCCTGGCCGACGAAAGTCATTGCCCGCTACGCTGGCACCGACGTGCTGCGCTCGGGCTGGCTGCGAGGTGAAGATCGGATCAAAGGGAAGATCGCGTTGGCCGAGGTCAGAATGGGTAAAGGCCGAATCGTGCTGTTTGCCTTCCGCCCGCAGCATCGCGGTCAGACGTGGGGGACATTCCCGTTTATCTGGAACGCCATCAACCTCTCTGCGGGACGATAAAAATCTCAGCGCTATCTCCCCGTACTCGGCGTCTCCGCGGTGAGCATTTGTTCGTTATTCACCGCAGAGCCGCAGAGGTCGCCGAGACTAACGCAGAGGGACTTAAATTGGGGCGCTCCCCCTCTTAGAACATTGCCCCCGGCCCCGGCGAGTGCTATCTTCAACTCGTCCAAATTACTCTCCCCATTTCTCTCCCCGAGAAATTGAAGTAGCGCCGTATTTCGCTGGCGTTTTCACTGAATCGCTGAAAGTTGCAAATGTGCGGCTACAACTGTGGCCCGTGCAGCGGGCATCAAAGCCTGTTAGTGTCCCGACCGTCGTCTCTCCCGTCAGGAGTTTTTACCATGAAGAAGTTTACTGCCCTCGTGCTGGTTGGCTCGTTTGTTTTGGCCTTCGCCGAATCCGCGCTTTCCCAAACGCGGCCGCGCCGTGTCGGAACGACGTCACCTCAGCAACAGACTCAGCAAAATCCCACGCAGACGCAGCGACAGGATTCTCAGACTTCTACCGAGCCGGCAAAGCCGGCCCGGCCGCCCGTGCTGGGCGGCGCGAATCGGGATCCGAATGAGCAGCAGCCGGCGACCCCGCAGAAGGATGCGGGACCCGAAGAAGTCAGCGAGGGCGATATTGTCCGCGTTGAGACTACGCTGATCAGCATTCCGGTGAGCGTCATGGATCGCGATGGCAAATACATCCCCAACCTGACGAAAGACGATTTTAAGGTCTGGGAGAATGGTGAAGAACAACGGGTTGCTTACTTTGCTTCGACGGAAAAGCCGTTCACCGTGGCGCTGATGATTGATACCAGCGGCTCAACGCGTTTTCGGCTCGACGAAATTCAGAACGCAGCGATTGCATTCATTGAGCAGCTACGGGCGGACGATCGGGTAATGATCGTTTCGTTCAGCGATAAGATTCGGGTGCTGGCCCAGCCAACCAATGATCGAAACACGCTTCGGTACGCCATTCGTCAAACGGAACCGGGTGATGGCACTCGGCTTTACGACGCAGTCGATCAAGTCATTAATCAGTATTTCAACCGCATCGAGGGGCGGAAGGCGCTCGTCCTTTTCACGGACGGCGTTGACACCACCAGCAAGCAGGCCACGTACGAGAGCACCGTTCGCGACGCGGAAGAATTGGACGCGCTAATCTACCCGGTCGAGTACGACACCTATAGCGACATGGGCGGCGGCTGGCCGGGCGGCGGTGGTCGGCGCGGCGGCGGCGGAAATAGCGGCGGCAACGGTGGCAGCGTCCTGGATGTCCTGGGCGCAATCATTTTCGGTGGCGGCAATGTCGGAGGTAATAGCGGCGGCTATCCCAACGGAGGCAATTATCCCAACGGCGGTAACTATCCCAACGGACGAGGCGGCCGACGCGGCCGGGGCGGTTGGCCTGGCGGCGGTTCAGGCAATACGCGCGGCGAATATGAGTTGGGCGATCAATATCTCAACGAGTTGGCGAGAGTTAGTGGGGCGCGGCTCTACAACGCCGAGCAACAGAATCTTGCCTTCGCTTTTCAATCGGTAGCTGAAGAACTGCGGCGCCAGTACAGTCTTGGGTACTATCCGACGCACGCGCCGCAAGCGGGTGAGCGACGAAATATCAAAGTCCGGGTCAACCGGCCCGAGCTGGTCGTCCGGACGCGTGATAGCTATGTCTTTCAACCCGGGGCCAACGCCGCACAAACTAACCAGCAGGCTAAGCCACCGGTTCTGAAGAAGGATTTTGCGGGCACGTATTGATAGCCTCTGTGTCCTCTGTGGTTAACCGACCGTATCACCACAGAGGACACCCAGAAGTCACACCACCGTCCCATCCGGTATCAAGCCATTCTTGGGCACGATGATGATGCGGTCCCGAATGTAGTACATCCCCCCGGGGCCGTCCCCGGTTTCGATTCCGCCTTCATTCAGCAATCGCACATTCGCGCCGATGCGTGCGTTCTTATCGATAATCGCACGGCGAATGATGGTGTTCTCGCCGACACCAATGCGCGGACGATTGGCTTCGCGATCGCCCAGCATGCCCTCGATGGTCTGATAGAAATCGCCTCCCATCATGTAGGAGGCGTCGATTTGCGCTCCCTCGGCGATCCGACTGCGCAATCCTATTACCGATCCATTAATCTTCGCGCCGTTAATTATGCAGCCGTCGCTGATGATTGACTCCCGTATCTCGCAGTTGTCCATCTTTGACGGCGGCAGATAGCGCGCGCGCGTAAACATTGGCGCCTCAGCGTCGAACAGATTGAAAGGCGGGATGGCGGAAGTCATATCCAGGTTCGCTTTATAAAACGCGGCGATCGTTCCGATGTCTTCCCAGTAACCATTGAACAGGTACGCCTGGACATTGTATTTGCCGATGCTCCCGGGGATGACTTCCTTGCCAAAGTCCAATCGCGAACGATCTTCAGCCAAAACCTCTTCCAATCGATCGTACTTAAAAACATAAATTCCCATCGAAGCGAGAAACGGGCGCTCGCGCGCTTCGTCCGGATTCAAGCCGAGCGAGGTGGTATCGACTCGCATCGCTTCGAGGGCGGCGCCGGTGGGTTTTTCGCGAAACTCGATAATGCGGCCCGCGTTGTCGACTTTCAACAGACCGAATTCACTCGCGGAATCAGCGCGAATGGGAATGACTGAGACGGTCATGTCGGCGTTCGTTTCAAGGTGCCGCGCGAGAAATTTCCGGTAATCCATCCGGTAGAGATGATCGCCGGAAAGAATCAGTAACGTATCGATGCGCCAGTCCCGAATGTGCGGCAGGACCTGGCGCACGGCGTCGGCAGTTCCTTGAAACCATTCGCCGCTCTCAGGCGTTTGTTCGGCCGCGAGCACTTCCACAAAGCCATCAGCAAAAGGAGAAAAGCGGTAGGTGGTCGCGATATGCCGGTTCAAAGACGCCGAGTTGTACTGGGTAAGCACGAACATGCGAATCACATCTGAGTTGATGCAATTCGAAATCGGCACATCGACGAGACGGTATTTTCCGCCCAGCGGCACCGCGGGCTTAGAGCGTTGCGACGTCAGTGGAAACAGACGCTTGCCGGCGCCGCCACCGAGAATGACTGCAAGTAAACTGTGTCTGGCTGGCATAGAAGCTGTGGCGAGGATATAGGGAAAGCGACTGAGCTTTCAAGATGAAATTGCTGACACCTGCGCGGGCCATGTTAAGATTTTGGAAATGACGCGGACCCGCCTGGAAGCATTCAGCGACGGAGTGATCGCCATCATCATCACGATTATGGTGCTCGAACTGCGAGTCCCCCTGGGCGATAGCTTCGCGTCGCTGCGGCCGCTGGCCCCGGTTTTTCTGAGTTACGTGATGAGTTTTGTCTTTCTCGGAATTTATTGGAGCAATCATCATCACCTGTTTCAGGTGGTTGAACACGTGGATGGTCGCGTGCTGTGGGCGAACCTTCATCTGCTCTTCTGGTTGTCGCTGACGCCGTTTGTGACGGCCTGGATGGGAGAACATCATTTTGGGCCGGCCCCGGCTGCGCTTTACGGAACGGTCCTGCTGTTCTCAGCCATCGCCTACTTCATCCTGACTCGCGCTTTGCTTTCGATTCATCGACCGGACTCGCGCCTGGCAATTGCGCTCGGAGCAGACTTCAAGGGCAAAATTTCGATCGTCATCTATCTCATCGCGATTACCCTGGCATTTTTTCACCCGTGGCTGGCATGCGGGCTCTATGCCCTGGTCGTGGTTATGTGGTTGGTTCCGGATCGAAGAATCGAGCGCACCGTGGCGCAGTAAGCACCTCTGGCTTTACTGCCCACGCTTCGCAAAATAGCCAGGCCGGTAACGCAGCCGCAGCTTCTCTTTCACCAGGTCAGGATTCACGACCTCAATTTTCATTGTGCGGAACTTGCCGTCGTGGGTCTTGTTCGTGGACGAGTAGGCAAGCAGGTACTGCGAACGAAGCTCTTGCTCGATCTCCTGAAAAGCTGCCACCAGATCAGTGTTCTTCTTCGGAAAAAAAGCCCGGCCGCCAGTCTTTTCAGCGATGTCGTTTAAGGCGCCCTTGTTTATTCCGCCGTACTTTCGATCGCCGATCCCAATGGCATAAATCACGGTTTCGGATTCAATTGCCTGGTCGATCGCCGTGTTGACGGAAACCCGGCTGGTCGTATCTTGCCCATCGGTAAGCAGGATGATGGCGCGACGGCGTTGGCCCGCGCTGCGCGCCAAAACATTGCGGGAGGTGAGCGCGACCGAGTCCCAGATTGCGGTCGTACCTTCGGAGGGTGGGGCGATGGTTCCTGGCCCAGAGGTGATGCCGCCCAGCGGCGGCGCCGAACCCAGGTACGAGGGGAATGCTACTTCGACAGCTTCGAGTGCGCGGTAGATTCGCAGCACGTCGCGGGTCAGCGGTTGTTCGACATGCGCATAGCCTTCGAATGGAATGATCGCCGCCTGATCTTTTTCTGAGCGAATTATATTTTCGATGAACGTGCGCGCCGCGCCCTTTTCATCCGGCAGGGTGCGCTCTTCCGAAATGCTGACGTCGATCAGGAAAGCGATGGACAGCGGGCGATCGGTTTCGCGCTGAAAAACGAAGAGCGTCTGCGGCACACCGTCTTCGACGAACCGGATATCCTTCTGCTGAAGGGTTGTGACGTAGCGGCCGTTCTTGTCGGTAACAGTAAAAAGCAGATTGGTGAGATCAGTTTCCGTGCGAATTACATCGACGTCCTGTGACTCCAAAGGTGGTGTCGCGGTGGGAGTTTGGGCACTTACGAAAAGCGCCAGCGGGCCGATAAGAAGCAAAGCATTGAAAATTACAAATTGAAAATTGAAAATTGAGAATTGCGGCCTACCGTTGCGACGCGCCCTTCCGAAGCATGGACGTCTTCGGAGCAACAATTTGCATTTTTCAGTTTCCAATTTTCACTTTTCAATCTCAGAGCTTTGGCGAGTTAGTATCCTGAAGCTACGCGTCCGTCGCTTTTCGCGCCAGCGGCTTGCTGCGCAATCTTCACACCGACGCTCGCGCCGATGCGCGTGGCTCCGGCTTCGACCATGGCGCGGGCATCGTCGATGCTCTTCACGCCACCTGAGGCTTTCACCCCTAAGTCTGATCCGACTACGCGCCGCATCAAGGCAATATCGGCAACGGTTGCACCGCCCTTAGAAAAGCCCGTCGAGGTCTTGACGAAATCGGCGCCCGCATTCTTCGCCGCCTGACAGGCCCGCACTTTTTCATCATCGGTCAGCAGCGCCGTCTCAATGATCACTTTGCAGGTAACGTCGTATTCGTGCGCGACTTCGACGACCGCATGAATGTCATGCTCGACTAAACAGTCGTCGCCGCTCTTGAGCGCGCCGACGTTGATGACCATGTCAACCTCGCGCGCGCCATCCATGATCGCGCGCCTGGCTTCGTAAGCTTTCACATCAGGCAAGGTCGCACCCAACGGAAATCCAATCACAGTACAGACGGGAACGCCGCTGCCCTGTAAGTGACAGGCGCAGGCGCGCACCCAGGTCGGATTTACACAAACGGAAGCGAAATGATATTGCGCGGCTTCTTCGCACAGCCGCTTGATTTCAGTTTGGGACGCATCCGGTTTGAGCAGCGTGTGATCGATCAGGCTGGCCCAGTCGCCGGCTGAAGCTGTCTGGCCCAGGATGAGCCCAATACGCGCGGCGCCCGCATCAACCACGCGATGCATGCGCTCAGGACAGCGATGGAAACACTCAGATGTGCAACCACACATCTTCGCCTGATCGGGATGCTCGCCATTCAGACGCGCATAGATCACGTCCGTGATCTGCTCGACCAGATGTTCAAAATCGCCGTTGTGTGAATAAGGCATGATGTTATTCTCACCTCGCTTCAGCGAGGTGATTAACGCTTACCCATAATGATAGCCGTTTCAACGGCTTTCGCCCAAACCGTTGAAACGGTAATAATATACTTGACACACAAGACCCTCTAGCGTATAGTTCTAGGCATGGGAAACATCAAACTGCCAAAGACGCTTCAAGAGGCCATCATTTATTTTTCTGATCCTGATCGCGCCCTTCAGCTTGCGATCATGCTCCGGTGGCCGGATGGCATTCAGTGCCCGCGATGTGGTCACGACCAGCATTCGTTTATCTCAACACGCCGCATTTGGTACTGCAAAGGATGCAAGAAGCAGTTTACCATCAAGATCGGGACTATCTTTGAGGATTCGCCGCTCGGCATTGATAAATGGATGGCAGCAGTTTGGTTGACTGTAAATTGCAAAAACGGAATTAGCTCGTATGAAGTAGCGCGCGATCTTGGCGTGACCCAAAAATCCGCGTGGCACATGGTGCATCGAATTAGACTGGCGCTACAAAGAGGATCGTTTGATAAGTTGAGCGGCCATGTCGAGGTTGACGAAACCTACATCGGTGGCAAAGCGCGGAATATGCACAAGACGGCGTTGGCGAAGCGCGTTGCTCAGTTTGCGACCCCGCGCACGGGACGCAATCAAACGACGGGCAAGGTTGCTGTCATGGGTTTGCTTGAGCGGCACGGCGAAATCCGTACGATGGTTGTCGCAGGCACAAAGCGCAGCCACCTTCACAGCCAAGTGACTAAGCACGTCGAAGCCGGATCGAACGTCTATACGGACGCGCTGCGCTCTTACAACGAACTGGATCGCGAGTACATTCACGGCGTAATCAACCATGCTGAAAAGTACGTTGATGGATTGGTTCACACCAATGGCGTCGAAAACTTTTGGTCACTACTCAAGCGTTCGATCAAGGGCACGTATGTTAGCGTCGAGCCGTTCCATCTTTTCCGCTATCTTGATGAGCAAACCTTCAGATTCAATACTCGCAAGGGGACTGATGCTGATCGGTTTGTTGATGCGATGTCTAATATCAGCAACAAGCGGCTGACTTGGGATGAAGTTACTGGCAAAACTCGCTCAGACAATTAGCTGATACGTCCTCGCCAAGGTAGAGGAAAGCGAAAGCCTAAGATGTCTTCTTGGGCTTTTTTCTTTTGATGCGTTTCGGTTTTGCGGATGTATTCGCGGATTGTTTGGGCGAACGGAAAAGCTCTTTCATTGCTTTAACAAAGTTGTCCAAGGCCGGAGCGCCTTCAGTCATCACCTTTGCCTTCATAATGCTAGTCTAACCCTTCGAGCGTCAGAAGGGAATACTTATCAGCTTGAGCGTCATCAGGTATCACCTTTTGAATTCGTAGAATGTTTGCCTTATAACGCCACGGCACTTTTGCGGCGTGTTCGGCTGTAATTGCGGATTCATAAGTTCCCACAAATTCCTCACCTGAATCAGCGTTTATCTGGAACGTGTGCTGTAAAGTATCAACTGCAACGAGGCTCCCAATTACTTCTAGTTTTTCGTCTACCGTTGTGGCTGATAGCTTCTCCGACAAGACCCCAAATTCTTCGTATTGAATCGTGACCTGATTCTTAATCTCGCCGCCGCTTTGCACGTCAATGCCGACGCCGTAATGATGTTGTAGGTGAGAACCAACCCACTTATACATTGCTTCGACAGGCACAGGCCCAAGCTGCCGCGCGTATTTATGAATTGTCTCGCTGTCATCGTACGACTTGGCCACATCAAACATCGTCGTCGCTGCGTTAATAATAGCGTCGGGATTTGGAAACAGATTACCTTCCGTCATCGACTCGCGAGGCAGAGTGAACGCAACGCCTACCGAGCCGGGAAATGTGTAACCGAATCCTAATTGCAATGGCGGCAATTCCGGTGGTGGCGTTTTGGGTTTGCGGCCTCGCTTAACCGTGGGGCGTACCAGCGGCTCGCCTTTGAGAGCGTAATAAACCAAGGTGAGAGCATTTTGAAATTCACGCCATACATCAGTCAGGCCGTCAACTGTTACCAAGGTCTTGTTTACAACCTTATATCGGACGACATCGACATTTGCATTCGCCGCGGCGCGCTCAAAGTCTACCTGTAAGACACGTCGCTCTTTTTCGAGAGCACGTATGTTTGCGAAGATAGACTTCTTGCTCGGATTCAAGGCGGCATTCCGCTCTAGCTGAGCGATTAACTCGTCAACATGCTGAAGCTCTTCTTGGATTGTCGCAAGTACGCTCATGGTACGGACTCCTAAGGCTCGCCAAGTTGAATGACTACGATCCCTTTGGGTGTGCGGTCAGCCAAGCTAAATCCAAAGCGGTTTGTCCAGTACTCAATAACATTCGAGGTGCCCTGCTGTTCGGGCGGATCAATATATGCAGCATTCGTGTCACAAAGCAATGGTGGCTTCCACATCTCGCCATCCGTGAGACCGTCGAGCAGTTCCAACTGTTCTGCGGTCGCGTCATCGTAAACCCGTGATTCTGCTACTAGGATGAAGTCTATGTCTTTGGGGTTAATCTTTTCTGTTACGAAACTTCCATCAAGCCAAATTGTGCCGGAAATCCCCTTGGCCTTTAAGCCCTCAATGACCAATTGTAGCGCGGCCATCAAGTCCTTGCGTGAGTCGGAAAGCGTAAACGCTGTTACGCATCTTTCCTCAATCTCGTTGAGGCTTAATTCGTGGAAGCCCTGAGGCCAGAGGGGCGGGTATTCTTCGGCCTCGCCATAAGCCATAGGCGTGAGATAGTATGCCCATTAGCTTTGTGCGTCAAGGTAGTTATTACCGTTGAAACGGTTTTCGTGTCGGATTCCGTTGCAGTAACACCTTGCTGAAGCAAGGTGTGAATGAGACTTCAAGACGTGGCGAGGGGTTACCTTTGATACTGCCGCTCGATCGCTTCGATCTTGCCGACACGTTTACGGTGGCGTTCTTCAGTGAGATCTGTTGCGAGCCAGGCGCGGACGATTTCGCGCATCTGATCACTGGTAATAGTTTTGCTTCCGAGCGTGAGGACGTTAGCCCCGTTGTGCTCGCGCGAGTTGCGCGCGACTTCGACTGAGTAGCAGGCAGCCGCCCGCACGCCCGGCACTTTATTGGCGGTCATCGCCGAGCCGACACCCGCGCCATCGATCACGATGCCCACGTCGGCAGTTCCGTCGGCCACGGCGCGCGCGACGGCGTGCGCGAAGTCCGGATAATCAACGGCGCTATCTGAGTTCGTGCCAAAGTCATGCACGCGATGACCGAGTTCGGCGAGAAAGCCCTTCAGCTCTTCCTTCATTGGGAAGCCGCCATGATCTGCTCCCACCGCCACCGTCTTGTGCTGTTTCGATCCGCTCCGCGAGACCCGACGGACGATTTCAATTCCGCGTTCGTTAACAATGTCTGCGGCCAGCGGCGTCAGTCGCGCATTCTCTGCAATGCGCAAAACGGCGCCGCGCTCAAGGCCGCGCACGTCGTCTTCGGTGATCACGAGTTTGGCGGATTCGTCGCGAGTGACCGCAGGAGAGTTCTGCGGTGAAGCGTTTGGAGTAACGTTTAGAGGCGGGCGACTGCCCGCCGTCATTGCCTGGGAACCGCTCGTACCCGCGGGCGATTCAGGCAGCGCCTTGCTCAAGACGTCGCGCACCAGCGCGCGGACTCGATCTCTGGTTGCTTCGTCAGCCATTTTTGCTCTGATTCCCTCTCCCCCTGGGAGAGGGTTAGGGTGAGGGACTTACGCTACCACTTCTTTCTCATTGAACTCCGCGCGAGGCTGCGCCTCGCGCGGAATCTAGAGTTCATGAATGGTTACCCCAAGCTTCGCAGCCCCACCTTATTATTTTTCTTTCGCGCGGCGTAGACGCGCCCTGATAACTCAAAAACTACTGTCTCGCTAAGCGTCGCTCCCTCACCCCAGCCCTCTCCCAGGGGGAGAGGGAGTAAACTCCAACACTAGCCCAGCGATTCATCGCGCAGATCCAACAACCCGCCGGCATACGCCGTAACCCTGCCGTCCTTCAAAGTGAAATCGACGCGCCCGACGTAAATGCCGCTGCGTCCCACCTGGAAGATGATCGTGTCCTGGCCGTTCGGCGTTTTCTGCAGCACAGGCTCTTCCATGAACGTGTGCGTGTGACCGCTGGCGATGAAATCAATGCCATCGACTTGCGCGGCCACTTGCGTGTCGCCAACTTCGTCGCCTTTGGGTTTTGGATAGTAACCGAGGTGCGACATTCCCAGGACCAACTGGCAGCGCTCCTGCTCGCGCAGAAGTTTCACCGCGCCCCGCGACATGCGCACCGGATCCAGATACTTCAAAGGCTTAAAATTGTCCTCGGTAATCAACCCTTCGGGTCTGATGCCCAACCCAAATAAGCCCACGCGAATGCCCCCCAGATCCTTAACGACATGCGTCTTCACCTTTTTTTCCAGGGCGCTGCCACGCACATCGTAATTGGTGGAGACGATGTCGAAGCTCGCAAACTGGTAGGCGTTGGCCAGCGACTCGACGCCGTTGTCAAACTCATGATTGCCAATCGTACCGGCGTCATAACCGATCATCGACATGGCCTTGTACTCGACTTCACCTTTGTAAAAGTTAAAGTAGGGAGTTCCCTGGCAAACATCGCCCCCGTCGATCAAAACGGTGTTGGGATTCTCTTTGCGAATGCGTTTGACCAAAGTCGCGCGCCGCGCCACACCGCCTTTGCCGGCGTACGTTTTATCGTTTTCGAGAATCGGATCGATCTGCGAGTGCGTGTCGTTGGTATGCAGCACCGTAATCAGCGTTTCGCCTTTTGCCGGTTCCAGGAAGGGCGCAGAAATCGCCGCCTTAGGATCGCGCCAGTTCAGCCATGAGGTGGATCGAATCAGTGGCATAGCCAGGCCGGCGGTGGCCGTGTTTTTGAGAAAGTCTCTTCGAGTTGTCATGTGCGATTGTCTTTTGAGGTTGCTAAGAATAATCCTTCGGCTACCCCACAATTAGGGCTTGGTTAAGTTCGATCGGTCCATCGAGAATCGTCCATCCAAATTCGGCTTAATCTCCCGACCCGCCGCGGTCTCGGCTTTGACATAATTCATCAAGGCATCGCGCAGTGTAATCCCGAGGGCTTTCATGTTCTTTCCCTCCTTCAGGATTCCGTATCTGGATCCACCGACGTTGTAGAGGTAATCGATCGTGACGACGGTGTAGGTCCCGGCCGGATCGATTTCGCGCTCGCCCGCCGGCGTTCGCAGCTTGATACTCTGCGCTTCGTTTTTCTTGGTCGCGTTCTGCCGGTAAACGATGCGCGCCCCTGACTGCGCTTCATTTGTAGTCAGAATCATGTTGAGCAGCGTCTTTAGTTGTTCACCCGTTAGCTCGACCGTAATTAACGCGTTTTCAAAAGGAAGCAATTCAAAGATGTCGCGCGCGCGCAACTCGCCTTCCGTGATTGTATTGCGTCGCATGCCACCGCTATTCATCAACGCCAGGTCGATCGGCTTGCCTTTCTTAACGCCGGCCTGCCAGCGCATGCCGTCGGTAACAAAGTTGCCGAGCGAGCCCGCCCCCGTGCCGCCTTTCCTTAGTTCGCCCTTGAGCCGGCCGACGACCGTATCAAGCTCGCGCACTTTCGGGGCGTAGACTGCAACCATTTTTTCTACGCCGGGATCGTCAGGAATGCTCGCGTCAATCAGCGTTTCGCTGGCGCGCGCGTGCACATTTGCCGGGCCGTTTGGCGATGGCGAGGTCTGTGGTTTAGCTGCCTGTCCTAACGCAGGGATGGCGCCGGCGAAAAGGAGCAAAAGAATTGACAACCAGGACGGTGGCCAGTGTTTCCGGTGTAATCGCACAAAATTATCCATGCTGGTAGTCTCAAGTCGGCAGGTGCCGAAAAATATAACAAGCCAACGATTGCGTATGATTGACCTGTGACGGAGAGCTTCACTAGTATCTCGCAGCACTGACCGGCACGCAATGAGGAATTGGGCCTGTCGCGACCGTTCAGAGTTCAACCTTTAGGTTGCCCATTTTCAGTGGCCAGCTAAAGCTTGTACTCTAAACTGGAGGAATCAAAATCAGTGGCTACATCACAAGCAAGAATCATGTCTGAGTTCAATAATTCGAATCTGGAAGTTCTGATCTCGAGTGAGAATATTCAAGAGCGCATCCGAGAATTGGGCGCCGACATTGCGCGCGATTACGCGGACAAGAACCCTTTGATGATTGGCGTGCTCAAAGGAGCCTGCACGTTTCTCAGCGATCTGATGCGCGCGGCTGACATCCCTTTGGGCGTCGAGTTCATCGCCATCTCCAGTTACGGAGCTGAGATGCGCACTTCGGGCGAAGTTCGCATCCTCAAGGATCTCGACGTCCCCATCGAAGGCCGCCACATCCTGGTGGTCGAGGATATCGTGGACACGGGATTAACGCTTAGTTACTTGTTGGCAAATCTAAAGTCGCGCGGCGCTGCTAGCGTGAAGCTGGCGGCCTTGCTGGATAAGTTCGAACGCCGGGAAAAAGAAGTCCCAATCGACTACCTCGGTTTCAAGATTCCCGACAAGTTTGTCGTCGGCTATGGCCTGGACTTCGCAGAACGATATCGCAACCTCCCTTATATCGGCGTAGTCAAGAACGCGTGAACGGAGTCAGAGTGCCGACTTTAGTCGGGCATTTGTTTAACTGAAAAGCCCAACTGAAGTTGGTACTCTGACGCCGCTTATCAGAGTCTTAATTCAAATAAGGAGCTTCGCGTGAAACGGTTATTTTTTCTGCTGGTTACTTTCGTTTTCCTCGCGTCCGCCGATTCGGTCTGGGCCCAGACTGACTGGTCAAAGGTTGAAGTCAAAGCCACCAAAATAAGCGGCAACGTTTATATGCTGACCGGCGCCGGCGGCAATATCGGCGTCTCGGTTGGCGAAGACGGCATCCTGATCGTTGACGATCAGTTCGCCCCGCTGGCCGACAAGATAAAGGCGGCCCTGAAGACGCTGGGTGAAGGCAAGCTGAAATTTATCCTCAATACACACTTCCATGGTGACCATACCGGCTCGAACGCAGTCTTTGGACCGGAAGCGCCCATCATCGCCCAAACAAATGTGCGGAAACGTTTGGAGGCGGGTTCGCCTGCGCCGCGCAAAGTTGACCCGGCGCCGAAAGAAGCGCTGCCCGTGATCACTTTCGACCAGAGTGTTTCGATCCACTTTAACGGCGAAGAGATTCGCGTGATCCACTTTCCGCACGGTCATACAGATGGCGATGCGGTAATTTTCTTCACGGGTTCAAACGTCGTGCATATGGGTGACGACTTTTTCAATGGGATGTTTCCCTTTATCGATATCGATAGCGGCGGCGACGTGGACGGCTATGTAAAGAATGTTGGTGAGGTGTTAGCGAAACTTCCCGCCGGTGCAAAGGTAATTCCCGGGCACGGGCCGCTGGCAACCGGCGAGGATCTAAAGAAGTTCCATGAGATGCTGGTCGCGACGACCGGCATTGTCCGGAAGAAAGTGGCGAACCACAAGACGCTCGATCAGATCAAATCCGAAGGTCTGCCGCCTGAGTGGAATTCCTGGGGCACGGGCTTCATCAAAACCGACCTGTGGATTGAGACGCTGTATCGGGCTTACGCTAAAAAGTAGCCACGCCCTTTGTGCATCAGAACTGCGTGCCGTAATAGAGGAAGAACGCGTTCTTGCCGCGGCCACGATTTGCGATCGCGTAGCCGCCGGACAGCGAGCTGTTGTGCGGCAGCACGAGGTTCAGGGCCGGCGACACGTAACCCAATCGATTCTCGCCGCTCGACCAGTCAATCAGCAGTTGCAGCTTGTTCGTCAGCGGCTGCTCGTAAGCGACAATCGCTCCCGCCTTTGTTTTTTCCGAATCACCAGCGCCGACAAAGAAATACCCGCCGCCCGTAATGCGCGGGCCGTAATTTCCTTTCACTTGCTTGCTGGCCACCGAATAGCATTGGCCGAAAGTCTTGGTGCCGGTGCGATGGGTAATTGGAATAAACCAGAGGCATCCGACCGACGCCGCAATTCCCTTCCCTTCGTTTTGGTAAAACTGCCACTTCGCATTAGGCTGTAATTCCATCGGGGCGCCACCGCCCGGAACTCTGGTGTACGAGACGTTGGCGCCGACCTCGACGTTATGACCCACACCGACTACCGCGCGAGGCAAATAGTTCGCGAACCGGTCGTCGCCTCGCTGCCACGCGTAGTTCGTAATGAAGTCCATTTCGACATAGACCTTCTTCTTGTCGACGACGTCAGTGGATGGCACGTTGACGATGGCTGATTGAGCGCGGACGGCTGATTCGCCGATAAAGACGACGAGCACAGACAGCGCCAGGAAGGCCAGGTAAGTTTTTTTCTTTTTCATAGCAAGTCCGGGTACGACGGAAATTTGTCCGGCGAGATTACTCCCGATTCGGTGAACTGGCAACCAGTTATTTGATGGCTTACTTTGCGTTTTTCTTTGCGTCTTCGCGCCCTTGCGTGAACTGTCCCGCGCAAAACATTCGCTCTCACGCAAAGACGCTGAGTCGCAAAGTTACGCAAAGTGTCTGGTTTGCGCGAATCCGGAATGGGTTAAAGCAAGCGCGGCAAAAGAAATCAGGATCAGTTTGAGAGGAACTACAACTGTGGAGATGCGAGACTTCACGATCACAACCAGCAATTCAATTGCCGACAAGATCGGCAAGAAAACTCTCGCCGGCGTTTAGCTCGAGGCCAAAGTTTTGGGCAATGGTCCTGCCGATATCGGAAAGGGACGCGCGCGTTCCCAGATCGACTCCGGCCCGGGCTTTTTTTCCATACACAATTAAGGGCGCGTACTCGCGTGTATGGTCCGTTCCCCGATAGGTCGGGTCGTTCCCATGATCGGCGGTAATCATGAGCAGATCGCCGTCGTTCATGGCGCTTTCGATCTCGGGCCAGCGCGCATCGAAGTGTTCGAGCGCAAGCGCGTAGCCTTCCGTGTCGCGGCGATGGCCGTAAAGCATGTCGAAATCGACGAGGTTCGAAAAGATCAGACCGCGCGAATCTTCTTTCAACGCGCTGACTGTTTGATTGATCGACTGTTCGTTGTTCTTCGCGGTCAGTTCTTGCGTGACGCCCTGTGAATCGTAAATCGAAGCGATCTTTCCGATGGAAACGACCTCTAATCCGTTTTCGCTCAACAGCGGCAGAAGGTTTTCACGTGGCGGCGGCACTGCATAATCGTGACGATTCTCAGTGCGATAGAACGATCCCGGTTCACCCAGAAACGGTCGAGCGATGACGCGGCCCACCTCGTGTTCGCCGCGTAACATGCCGCGGGCGATCTCGCAGATCTCATAGAGGCGATCCAGCGGAATCACTTCTTCATGAGCGGCAATTTGAAAGACTGAGTCACCTGAAGTGTAAACAATCGGTTTGCCGGTCTTGACGTGCTCTTCGCCAAGCTCTTTGATGATTTCGGTGCCGCTGGCAGGAACGTTACCCAGAACACCCGGAACTTTTGTTCTCTTAATGAATTCGTCGATCACGTCTGACGGAAATCCGTTTGGATAAGTCGGGAACGCACGTTCGAGAATGATTCCGGCCATCTCCCAATGCCCGGTCGTCGTGTCTTTGCCGTTTGATCGGAGCGCGCACTTGCCGTAACCGCCGCGCACCTTCTCAACTGCCGGGACACCGGACAATGGACGAATATTGCCAAGGCCGAGGCTCTGCAGATTTGGCAGATGCAGTTGGCGCGATTCACATATGTGACCGAAAGTGTCCGAGCCGGCATCACCCCACGCCGGCGCATCAGGCATGGCGCCGATGCCGGCGCCATCAAGAACAATAAGAGTTATGCGATTGAAAGGTGATTCCTGAGTCATGAAATCGAGTTCCGGGTTAGCGGTGTTAGAGTACCAACTTCAGTTGGGCTTTTCATTTTATCGCAAAGAATGCCCGACTAAAGTCGGTACTCCGACACCTGCATCGAAGTTTTCTTATCCTTGTTACGATCCGCCGTCTAAGTTATATAATGAATTCAATGGAAGCAAATGGCACTTACACCTTTACGATGCTGTTCGAACCTGCGGAGGAAGGTGGTTACGTGGTTACCTGTCCTGCGTTGCCCGGTTTAGTTACGGAAGGCGACACCATGGAAGAAGCTCGGCAGATGGCCGGAGATGCCCTGCGTGGCTATATCGAGAGTTTGCTGGAAGACGGTCTGTCGATTCCACCTGATAAAACTCCCATTGCCGAGCCGATTGAGATTGCGCTTGCTACCTGAGATGGAATGCTGCGAAAAAATTCAGTTGCAACTAATGTAGATGACGTCGTAAGATGCGAGCGAGTTCAGCGCCCCAGAGCGGGCCACTCGCGATTGCGAAATTCGAATCGCGAAAATCGAAATTGAAGTAACAGAGAGAAGCGGCTCAGAGCAGCCCGTTTGATCCGAAAGGGTCGACGGGCTTTTTTCGTTTTTGGACTTGAGAAGTGAAATCTGATAAGCGTAAGCAAATCGTGAAGCAAAGTCTGCCAGTCATTCGACCGAAGCACTTAATCCGAGCTCTTGAACGTGCTGGGTTCGTGGTTCATCGCGTGACCGGAAGCCATTACATTCTCAAACATCCGGCAAGACCCACTCTTCGGGTGACTGTGCCTTTTCATAATCGTGATCTAAAGCGCGGAACGCTGCAATCGATCGTAAAACAGGCTGGATTTACGAATGAGGAATTTTTAGACTTGCTATGAAGGAAGGTGTTGAGAAATCTCAAGCAACGCAATTACCTGTTCGCGGCGAACACTCGGAAAGCCCTCAAGAAAATCATCGATCGAATCTCCGGCTTCGAGATGATCAAAGAGACTCTTGATTGGGACCCGCGTCCCTCGAAACACGGGAGTGCCCCCCAGGATCTCAGGATTCGAATCGATTATCTTCTCGTCCAACATGATTAGAGTCTAGCGCTGAGAGCGTTGGCATTCAATGCGTCACTGCTTCGGCGCGTAATAACCTTCCCTCGCTCGCACGCTCGCGTCTTTGACGCCGCGAGTCTGCACCGTAATCTTGCGATACTGACCGTCGCGAGCTTTGTTCGATGGATAATAACCAAGGCTGTATTGCGTGCCGATTTCGTTGGCCACGGCCGCAAACGCAGCGCGGGCCTCGCCTAAATTAGCGGCGGCGAAGGTCTTGCCGCCCGTGCCGCGCGCCAAATCACCCATCTCGCCGCGCGCCAAATTGTAGAGTCTGCGGCTGATGTCCATGCGCTCGAATTGTCCCAGCCGGCAAAAGTCCTGATAGTCTTCCTTCTGCGCGCTCGGCACAAACAGGCGCCGGAACCGTTCCAACTGTTTCGCCGACAACGCGAGCCGCCCGTCATCCTGGCAATCTTTCAGCAGCCGATCTTCGACATAATCTTCGGTGCTGACTTGAATAAAATACGTGGCGACACCGGACCGCAAGAGTTTCGCGCGCACTTGTTCATAGTCAGTGTTGCTGCTGGAATCGACTCCATCGGTAAGCGCGACCACGGCGCGTCGCCCGCGAAACTGCTCCGCCGGCGGCTCACGAAAGATCTGATCGGCCACCCGATCCAACGAGTCATAGAAAGGTGTACCGTTGCTGGTCCGCAGATTCGCAATGGCCGTTCTCAGGATGGGCCGATTGTCAGTCAGCGCAGACAAAACGTCCACCGTGGCCAACTGCCCGTTGTCGGCGCTTTCGTTCGCAAACGCCACGACGGCGATTCTGTCTCCGGGTCGCAGCGCCGAGATGAAGGCGTTCGCCGCTTCCCGAATCAATCCCAGCTCCTCGCGGGTCGAGCCTGACGTATCAAGCAAAAGGGCGATCTCAAACGGCGCTTCGGTCGTCGCAAAATTGGTCAATTGCTGGGGCTTGCCATCTTCGAAAAGGGTGAAGTTTTCCAGCCGCAAAGTTGAAATCGGCCGGCCGCTGCGATCTGTGACCACCGCCGGCACGGTGACCAGCCGTGTCTCAACCCGCACGACGTCGCCCTCATCGACCTCTTCAGTCTTATTCGATTGCGACTCATTCGCGGGTGGCGTGTTGCTGTTTTGATTCGTCCCGACTTTGCGAGGACGTTGTTGGTTCGATTGTGGCGATTGATGCTTCGCGGCGCTACCCGCAATGCAGAGGATCGAAAAAGCAGACAACAACCCAAGGAAAAATACTCTTACTCCAAACCTGATCTGGGCGCTGCGCATGTGAATGTGAAGGTCTGGGTGGCACCAATATAGCTTAATCTGAAGATGGAGTCAGTACCCGGGACGGTACCGACTCTAAGGCGGGTCGCAACTTAGGGCTTACCTTCCGCCAGCCAGCAGGTAGTGTCTCAATTCGACTTTGCGGAGCTTCGCGGCTTTGCGCCTTTGCGTGAAACCTGCTCTGTGTTCACGCCAAGACGCAAAGTCGCAAAGAAAACCGCAAAGTACAACACTACTAGCCGGCAATCTTCCTTGACACCCTTCGACGCATTCCTTACGATTTCACTTCGTCGTGACGCTGCAGTTGCAGATTGATTTTTGAATTGGGCACGTATGTCAATGGTAGACGGCTTCCCTTACAAGGAAGAGGTTGGGGGTTCGAGTCCCTCCGCGCCCACCAGTCCAAGATCTCAGATCTCAAATGTGAGATTTGAAATGCGGAGTCGTAGTTCAGTTGGTTAGAACGCCGGCCTGTCACGTCGGAGGTCGCGGGTTCGAGTCCCGTCGGCTCCGCCATTTTTCGCGAGCGGCTGCTTTTCGTTTGAAGAGCAGTCGCTTTTGCTTTGGAGCGCTGCGACCGCTCGCGCTTTCTTTCCGGCAGTTGCTTTGCTAATTCCAGCATCGCAAAACTACAATCGCCTTAATGATTCCCGTCAACGAAGCGATTGAGATCGTCCTCGCCCAAACGTCTCCACTGCCGACTGAATCTGTTGATTTGACCGACTCAATCGGTCGCATTCTCGCTCAAGACATCGTTGCCGATACTGACTTGCCGCCATTCGATCGGGCGCAAATGGACGGCTACGCCGTGCGCGCTGCGGATGTTGCGAACGCGCCGGCGCAACTGAAGATTGTGGGCGAGTCAGCCGCGGGCGCGGGTTGGCACCAGGAAATGAAAGCCGGCGAAGCAGTGCGGATCATGACCGGCGCGCCGGTGCCTGCCGGAGCCGATGCGGTCCAGCAGGTCGAACTGACTCGCGAACTCAAGGGCGGCGGCACAGTCGAGATTCTGAACTCCGTTGAAGTCGGTCGGTCAATCGTGAGACGTGCCGCCGAGATCAATTCAGGGGCAACGGTGCTGAAAGCCGGAGAACAAATCAACGCGGCGATGATTGCTACGCTGGCGTCGTTTGGATACGCCCAAGTTAAAGTCGGTCGTCGTCCGCGGGTCGCGGTAATGGCCACCGGCAGCGAGCTGGTCCATGTCGATCAGAAGCCGGCGCGCGATCAGATTCGCGACTCGAACAACTACACCATCGCCGCGTATGCGTCGTTGGCTGGCGCGACCGTTGAACGCTTGCCGTTGTGCGGAGATGACACTGAAGCGTTGCAGGAACAGTTGCGCGCGGCATCCGAACGCTGTGATGTCCTGATCACCTCGGGCGGCGTCTCGATGGGAGTTTACGATTTCACAAAAGCGGCGCTCAAAGAGCTGGGCGCGGAGATATTTTTCGAACGCATTGCCTTGCGACCCGGCAAACCAACTGTGTTCGCGCGTCTCGGTAATACTTTAGTCTTCGGCTTACCGGGAAATCCTGTTTCCGTGACGGTTACTTTCAACTTGTTCGCGCGCACGGCACTGCTGGCAATGATGGGCGCGGCCGAACCCATGCTTCGCGAGGAGCACGCCGTGCTCGCGCGCGATCTAAAGGGCTCGCCTGATCGCGAGAGTTACCTGCCGGCTACTTTAAGGACCGATGAAAAAGGGACGCTCCTCGCTGAACCTTTGAAGTGGGGCGGCTCTTCCGATTTCGTTTCCTTCGCGCGCGCAACCGCGCTGATTGATATTCCCGCCGGCCCGAAAACAATTGCCGCGGGTTCCGTGGTGCGCGTAGCATTGCTCCCCAATTAACGATGGGAACTGCCGCCAACATTCAGGCGACCTCAAACAGCGCGGCGCCGACGCCTCTTGCGCATGAGGCAATTCATGACACAGTCGTGCGTATCCTCGCTGACAAACCGCGCGGGACGCTGCTGGACGTCCCGGCCGGCGAGGGCGCATTGGCGGCTCGTTTGATCGATGCTGGCTTCGATGTTCGCTGCTGCGATCTTTATCCTGAGATCTTTCGGCTCGATGGCGTGGATATTCATCCAGGCAACCTGGATGCGGAACTACCGTTCGGCGATGTGTCGTTTGATTATGTGACTTGTATCGAAGGTCTCGAGCACATCGAAAACCCGCAGCAGGCCATCCGCGAATTCGCGCGGGTGCTTAAACCGGGCGGCCAATTGATTGTCAGCGTCCCAAACATTCTGAATGTTGAAGAGCGTCTCAAGTGGCTTTTGTATGGCTACACTTCGCATTTCAAACCGATCAGCCGCGCCGCCGCTGAGCGTTTGCACGGTGAATACGATGGCCGCGTAGAGATCGCCGCGCATGTCAATCCGATCGCGTATTCGGAACTGCGTTACATCCTGGAAAAGTATGGATTCGAGGTCGGCAGCGCTTATCGCGATAAGCCAAAAGCGAAGACGTGGTTATACTGGCCGGTTGTCGGTTTGATTAGATTGATTGCTCGATTTACACCGCGAGAGAAACGTTCCGATCGTTGGACGGACGAGCTGGCTTCGGATGAGGTTTTGCTGGGAGGAAATACGTTGATTCTTCATGCCGTGTTGAGTATGGTGCGAAGCCAGCTAACCGCAGAGAACGCGGAGGTCTTCGCAGAGGAACGCAGACGATGACGGATTATGAATTAACTCAGAAGGTAATCGGTTGCGCGATGAAAGTGCATACCGCGCTCGGTCCCGGATTACTCGAGTCGGCTTATAAGGAGTGTTTGTGTTTCGAGTTGAGGAGCGCCGGACTTTTTGTGGAGAAAGAGAAGCCGATGCCGCTGGTGTATTCCGACGTCAAGCTTGATTGCGGTTATCGGGTGGACATACTTGTCGAGAGACGCCTAATAGTCGAAATCAAAGCCGTTGAGGCAATTAATGACATAATTCTCGCGCAGGTTCTCACTTACCTTAAGCTTGCTGACATTCGACTCGGGCTCATATTGAACTTCCACGTCTTACACTTGCGCCAAGGAATAAGACGAGTGGTCAACAAGTACGATGACTCTGCTTCCTCTGCGAAGCCCTCAGCGTCCTCTGCGGTTATCTTTCCGCGAAGCCCATGAGCAAACTGACGCACATCGACGAACAGGGTCGCGCCGCGATGGTTGATACGTCGGCGAAAGACGTAACCGCGCGCAAGGCGATCGCCTCTGGTCGCGTGTTGATGTCAGCTGAGACGGTCCAGGCGATCCGCGACCACCAAATGCCGAAGGGCGACCCGCTGGAAACGGCGCGGTTGGCCGGCATCATCGGCGCGAAACGAACTGCGGATCTGATTCCGCTGTGTCATCCCCTGCCGCTGACTCATGTTGAGGTCCGCGCCGAATTGAGAGTTGACGGCGTTTACCTGGAAGCTGAGGTAACCACCCGCGCGCAAACGGGCGTTGAGATGGAAGCCTTGACGGCCGTGAGTGTCGCGGCGCTCACCGTCTATGACATGTGCAAGGCTTTGGACAAGTCGATGACAATTGCCGACATCCGGCTGGAGCTGAAGACAGGCGGCAAATCGGGCGACTATCGACGCGCAGAAAATCCTCACGGAACAACCTGAGGTCAGGCATCGTTCTGCATTGTGGAGCGCGGGACGAACTTGGTAAGTCGTCGGGGTTATTCGCTTCGGGGCCATGTCCGGAACGAGGATCGGTTATGAACTACAAACTTTCCAATGATGCGCGGCCACAGGCGATGACCTTGTTACTGGCTGCCGTTCTGTCGATCGCGCTGTGGTTCATTCCTTACGCCGAAATCCTGAGCTATCCGTTTCGCATCTTCGTCACCTTTATTCATGAAGGCGGGCACGCTATCGCCGCGCTGCTCACCGGAAACTCTGTGCAGAGTCTGAGCGTGGCCTTGAATGCCAGCGGCGAGACCTACACGACCCAGGGCGGGATGATCTCGCAGATGGTGATTTCCAGCGCCGGCTACCTGGGCGCGATGACCTACGGCGCGTTACTGCTCGTGCTGATTCGTCGCTCCGTAGCGGCGCGACTAGTGCTGGTTGGATCGTCTGTGACTGTGCTTGCCCTGACCGTGATTTTCGGTGTGGTGAAGCCTTTGCTCGCCGGAACGTGGGGCACTTTGGCGGGGCTTCCATTCACGCTGGTCGCGGGAGTGCTCTTGTCAGCCGGCCTGTTTGCCGTCGCGCGGTTCGCTTCGGCGAAGGTGGCGACTTTCCTGGTCAGTCTGCTCGCCGTGCAGTGCGTGCTGAACGCTCTGCTCGATCTGAAAACAGTCTTTTTCCTCTCGTCACCGTTTGCCACGACCGTTCCGACCGATGCGCTGAACATGGCGCAGGCGACCGGCATTCCGGCCCTTCTCTGGGCAGTACTCTGGATCGCGATGTCAGTCTTGATTCTCGGCGTCGCGCTACGCCAGTACATTTCATCGCAAAAACGGTCCCTCAGTGGAATGTCGGAGCTGGCGCTGCCGGGAACCGCAGACATGTGGTCGATGCCGGCGCTGCCTTCGACGACTGACCATGTACGCTCCGGCAAGTCCACCTGAACTGCAATTCCGCGCCGCAATAACAGCTATTCGTCATCCCGGCAGTCTCTTACTTTGCGTTTTCCGGTTGCGAACCTCTGCGACTTTGCGTGAAGTGCCGGGGGCACAGTGAACTGCTCTCGCAGAGGCGCGAAAGCGCAAAGTACGCAAAAGAAACCCAAGCAGCCTCAGGCGTGCGTGCTTGCCTACCTCTGACCCGGATCGTATAATTCACAGCTTGCTCGGATCGTCGGATAGGTTGTCCGGTGGGTTTTGGCCCACTTTTTCTTTTGGGGTCAGAACGGCCTGCGGTAGCGGGCCGTTGATTTCTGAGTCAAAGATAACCTGGCCCACCAGCTACCGCAGGTGGTTCCAACAGCGGTCATGGACTCAGGTTCGGTTGCAGATCGCATCGCGAAGATTGCCCAGCAGGCCGCGATTGACCACGGACTGGAATTGGTCCACGCCGAAGTAGCCGGTCCTGAGGGTCATCCGATCCTGCGAGTGTTCATTGATAAGCCAGGTGGCGTGACTCACTACGATTGTTCGGACGTGAGCACCCAAATCGGCACGGTGCTGGATGTCGAGGATTTCATTCACTCGGCCTACACGCTTGAGGTTTCGTCTCCAGGATTGGAGCGCGGTCTTTACAAACTCGCTGATTATGAGCGGTTTGCGGGCCATAAGGCGAAAATCAAAGCCCGGCAGCCGATCAAGGATCAGCGGAATTTTCGCGGCACCATTGCCGGGATTGAAAACACGAACGTGATTTTCGATGACCGAACCGGTGGGCGTGTGACACTTCCCTTTGATTTGATCGCCAAAGCCAACCTTGAAATCGATGTCGAAGACGAGTTTCGCAAGGCAAAAGAGAGAGAACAATCGACCAGGACTTAATCAGACAGAATCGTCGGTAACGGATCGAAACAACTAAATGAGCACGAGTATTGCGCAAAACATCGAAGCCCTTTGCCAGGAACAAGGCATTGATCGCGACCTGGTGATCGAAGCGATCAAGGAAGCGGTGCGGGCGGCCGCGAAGAAACAGTTCAAGGGCGGCGAAGACATCCAGGTGGATTGGACGCCGGAAACAGGTCTGGAACTGTCTGCGTCGAAAGTCGTGGTCGAGGAAGTTGCCGACGCTTCAATCGAGCTTTCGATTGAAGAGGCGCGCGAACTCGGCGGCGATGAAGTCGAAGTTGGCGACGCGTTGTTGCTGCCCATGCCGATGGAAGAATTGGGACGCATCGCGGCGCAGACGGCCAAACAGATTCTGTTTCAAAAAGTGCGTGACGCGGTCCGCTCGAACGTTTACGAGCAATATATCGATCGCGTCGGCGAGCTGGTCAACGGCTTCGTCAAGCGTTTCGAACGCGGCAACATGATCGTCGATCTGGGAAATCTCGAAGCGATTCTGCCTCGGTCACAACAGTCGCGCGGCGAGCAATGGAACCAGGGCGAGCGAATTCGCGTCGTCATCACCAACGTTTCCAAAGAATCCAAGGGTCCGCAGATCGAAGTTTCGCGCACTTCTCCCGAGCTGCTTGAGCGGCTGTTCGAAATGGAAGTGCCCGAAATTTATGACGGCACGGTAGTCATCAAATCCTGCGTCCGTGAACCCGGCGAACGCGCGAAGATCGCGGTTGTCTCAAATGAACGTGACGTCGATCCGGTCGGGGCCTGCGTCGGTATGAAGGGCTCGCGCGTGCAGGCGATTATTCGTGAGCTGCGCGGGGAAAAAATCGACATCATCGAGTGGTCGGAAGAGCCCTCGGTGTTCGCAGCCAATTCACTTTCACCGGCAAAGGTCAATCAGGTTCGCATTACCGACATCGAAAACCGCCAGATGGAAGTGATCGTCAACGAAGATCAGCTCAGCCTGGCCATCGGCAAACGCGGGCAGAACGTACGTTTGGCGACCAAGCTGGTCGGCTGGAACATAGACATTCGCAGCGAAGAAGAATTGAAGAAGGAAGTGGCGGAAGCGATGGGCGCGATGATCGCCTCGGGCGCGCCGGTTCCCCTCTCGGCCATTGAAGGCGTCACCGCGCAACAGACCGACGCTTTAGCTGAGCATGGCGTGACTGACATTGACGGTCTGGCAAACACCACGGTTGATGATCTGGTGGAATTCCTCGACGTGAGTTTGGACGAAGCCGAGAAGATGCTCGAAGCAGCCCGCGCAGTTATCCAGGTGCGTGAGCGCCGACTGCAGGGCCCCGCGGAAGAAGAAACAACTGAAGGCGCCGCGATGGAAACTGAATCAGAAGGCGAGACCCAGCAGCACGCTGCTTCCGTCGAATTGGATGAAACAGCCACTGACGTGAAAGTCGAGCCGAATGATGAAATGACCGCCGCCGGCTATGACGAAGCCGTTGAAAGCGGCGCTCCGTTCTCGGCTGAAGAAACTATTAGGGCCGAGGATTCAGCCGATCCGGTGGCTCTGACCGAAGCCGATCCGATGAGTGTCGACGAATTGATTTTACAGGAAGCAGGGAAAGATCTTCGCCCTGACGTCGTAACTTCGGTCCCCGATATGTCTTTGGCAGTCGATTCCGCCGAAGTCGCAGAAGAGGTCGCCTCTTCTGAAGCAACAAATTTCGCTCCGTCTTCTGATGAGTTGGCCGCGACGGACGAAAACCAAGAGGACGAGAAGCAATGACATGCTTCTAATCGAGCGGCCAAATGTTTGTCGCGTGCGCGGATTGCCGCGCCCGCCTCGCCTCCGACACCTGCCTTAGCGCAGCGCTCTTTGCCTGCGTGCGAAAGGTGGACGAGGTAACACTTTTCGCAAAGCAGTAAGGAGCGCATGTCAGCACTCACTTCGAAAGTTCGTATTTACGATCTCGCTAAAGATCTGAAAATCGACACCAAGCGCCTCATTGAAGAGGTGCGGCGTGAAGGTGTCGACGTCAGTGTCCCCTCAAATTCCATTTCGAAAGAACTCGCGGAGAAGATCCGCGATAAGTACTTCCCGAAAAAGGACACCGCAGTAAAACGCGCCATCCGCGTGGTGAAGAAGGCCGCGCGGCCGGTGGTTGAGGAACCGCCTGCGGTTGAGACCGCCGAAGTCGTCGCTGCAGCGCCCGAGGTCGAGCCGGAACCAGCGCCCGTCGAGGCGCCGCCAGTAGAGCTGCCGCCCACTGCTCCCGCGCAAGTGGTGCGCCGTCTGGCGCCGGCGGCCCGCGCCGTAAAACCGGCACCCGCTGAAGCGCCAGTCGCTGAGGAAACGGCGCCGGAAATTATCGCTGAACCCGAAGTTGAAATACCTGCGACGTTGACTCCGGCCCCGGCGCTCGCTGAACCTGCTGCGCCGCGGGGCCGCCAGGTTCGCGTGCTCCGACCAACCGCCGCCGCGCTGAATGCCGGCATTCGTCCGGGCGAGCGCGCCCCGGCGCCCGACACCGTTGCCGGCCACGGCGACGACCCGTGAGCGAGCACGCGAGCGGACGCCGCGGGGTCGCGTCGAGTACGCCGGCACACCGGGTGAAACGGCCACCCCACAGACGACATACATTCCGCCACCCGATGCCGGACGGCGCCGCTCGCGCCGCGGCTCAACGCGCGGCGGCAAACGTGGGGCCGACGGCAAAGGCGGCCGCTTTGATCGCGACGTGATTCCGCCTCCGGATCATCGCACCCTCGAGGAACGCATCGTCGGCCGCCTTCAGAGTTCCACCGGTCCGGGTGAACTGAAGCCAGTGCGGCTGGTGGAAGGATCGACCGTTAAGGAATTCGCTGAGAAACTCGGAATCAAACCGAAAGAAGTCGTCGGCGCTGCTGCTGCAACGCGGCGTGTTCGCAACTATCAATCAGGCTTTGAACGATGAAGTGGCGGCCGATCTCGGCAAGCGGTTCGGATATGAAGTTACTTTTGTGCCGTTTGAAGAGATGGTCGCCGAAGAAGAGTTCGAGGAATTGATCGCCGCCGATGCCGACGACGTCGAAGTGCCGCGCGCGCCGGTCGTCACGGTCATGGGCCACGTCGATCACGGCAAGACTTCACTGCTCGATGCGATTCGCACGACGAATGTTGCCGGGGGTGAAGCCGGCGGCATCACTCAGCATATCGGCGCTTACAGTGTCGAAGTTCCCAGTCCCGATAATCCCGAAGAGAAAAGACGCGTGGTCTTTCTGGATACTCCCGGTCACGAAGCGTTTACCTTGATGCGCGCCCGCGGCGCCAAGGCGACCGACGTGGTGGTGCTCGTCGTGGCTGCGGATGATGGCGTCATGCCGCAGACGATCGAAGCGATCGAACACTCGCGCGCGGCCGGTGTCCCGATTGTCGTGGCCATTAATAAGGTCGACAAACCCGACGCCAATCCCGATCGGGTGCGGCAGGAACTCTCCCAACAAGGGCTGAATCCGGTCGCCTGGGGCGGCGAAACTGAAATGGTCGAAGTATCGGCCAAGAAACAGCAGAATCTGGAGACCTTGCTGGAGACTATCCTGCTGACTTCGGACATTCTTGATTTGCGAGCCAGCACCACTCGCCTGGCCTCTGGCGTCGTGCTGGAAGCGAAATTGGATCGCGGGCGTGGTTCCGTGGCTACCGCTCTGGTGCAACAAGGAACGCTGCGCGTCGGCGATCCATTTATCGTCGGCCAGATCTTCGGTAAGGTGCGCGCAATGTTCAACGATCGCGGCGAACCGGTGACCGAGGTCGGTCCCGCTACTCCGGTCGAGGTGCTGGGACTGCAGGGTGTGCCGCAAGCCGGCGAAAGCTTCCAGGTGGTTGCGCGACGTTACGCGCGCGCAGCAAATTTCCAGTCATCGCCAATCGGCTGAGCGGCAGCGCACGTTGCTGAAGACTACCAAACGCGGCATCGAGGCCCTCGGCGAAACGGAAGTCAAGGAACTGCTGGTAATCCTCAAGGCCGACGTGCAGGGCTCAGTCGAAGTGCTGAAATCGACGCTGCAAAAAATGTCGAGCGAACGGGTGAAGGTAAAAGTCATTCGTTCAGGCGTCGGCGCGATCACCGAATCTGACGTACTGCTCGCTTCGGCGACGCAGGCAGGCGCGGCCTCGACCGCGGTCGTCATCATCGGCTTCAACGTGCGGCCGGAATCGCGCGCCGGCGATTTGGCCAAACAGGAAAGCGTCGACATCCGTCTGCACTCGATCATCTACAAGGTCGAAGAAGAAATTATGGCGGCGATGATCGGCATGCTCGAGAAGATCGAGAAGGAAAAGATTCTCGGCAAGGCCGAAGTGCGCGAAGTCTTTCGCGTTCCGCGAATTGGCGCGGTGGCCGGTTGCATGGTCATCGATGGCATTATCCGCCGCAACGCTCGGGCCCGTCTGATTCGCGACGGCGTCGTGGCCTGGGAAGGCAACATTTCGTCGTTGCGACGGTTCAAGGACGACGCTTCAGAAGTCCGCGAGGGTTTCGAGTGCGGTATCGGGCTCGAGAACTTCAACGACATTAAGGTTGGCGACCAGATCGAATGCTATGTGATCGAGAAAGTCGCCGCGACGGAGTTGTAGAACAGTTTCGGGTTTAGAGTTTCGAGTTTATGGCGAACCCGACACTCGCAACTCAAGACTCGAAACCGGTTTTGAACCATGCATCGCCCGGAGCGCATCGCTGAAACCTTGCGCGAAGAGATTGCGCAAATCGTCGGTTACGAACTGGAAGACCCGCGACTTGACGATGGTCACAGTTACCGAGGTTCGCGTCGCCGACGATTTGCGCGACGCCAGCGTTTACGTAACGGTCGAGGGTGACGAGCAGGAGCACGAGAAGGCCCTGCGTGGCCCTGCGTCATGCAGCGCCCTACGTGCGCAAGCAACTTGGCTTTGCGCTTAATTTGCGGCATACTCCCGCGCTTCACTTCGTGCGCGATACCGTCGAAGAGAAGGCCTCGCGCGTTGACACGCTGCTGGAAGGAATTGGAAAAAAGTAGCACAGACTTCAGTCTGTGTCTTGATAAGAAAGGGTCACAGACTGAAGTCTGTGCCCACGCAATGCTTAGCCAGGTAGTTGAACTCATTGAAAAGAAGGATCGGTTCGCGATTACTTCCCACGTTCGCCCTGATGGTGACGGTCTCGGCTCTTCTCTAGGCCTTTTCTGGCTGCTCAAAGCTCTGAATAAAGACGTCGGAAGTGATCATGCGCGATCCCGCGCCGCACTCTTATCAGCAGTTGCCCGGCGCCCGCGGAATTCGCGTGCTTGACTCACTTAACGGCAACTACGATGCGGTGTTCGTGATCGAGTGCTCAGACATCGATCGCCCCGGCCTCATCGATTTGGATAAGCAATTCGTCGTCAATATCGATCACCACTCCACGACTGAACTGTTCGGCACCATCAACTGGATCGATTCGACTGCGTCGGCCGTCGGCGAAATGATTTACAACCTTGTGCAAGGCCACCGGCGTCCGCGTCACGAAAGAGATCGCGGAATGCGTCTATACGGCGCTGCTTACCGATACCGGATCGTTTCATTACTCAAACACCACGGAACGCACCTTCAAGATTGCGTCTGAGTTGGTGCGCACCGGCGTGAAGCCGGCCAAGACCGCCGAGGCCATCTTCGGCAGTTATCATTGGCCGAAGATCGAATTGCTAAGCCAGGTGCTGGCGACGGCCCGGCGCGACGAAACGGGCCACGTCGCCTGGATGTGGCAGACGATCGGCGATGCAGGAGCAGACCCAGGCTTCTGAAGAAGACGCCGACGGATTCGTCAACTATCCTCTCGCTGTGGGCGAAGTCGAAGCGACGGCGCTCTTCAAGGAAACCTCGCCCGGCGTCTATCGCACCAGTCTGCGATCGAAAGGCGACGTGAACGTTGCCAGGATTGCCGAGCAGTTTGGCGGCGGCGGTCATCGCAACGCGGCTGGCTGCACGCTAAAAGGCTCAACCGAAGAAGTCGAACATCAGGTCGTGCCGCTGCTGCAGGATGCGGTGAAGCGCGCGAACGGCTCGAAAGACATCACCGAAGATGCGCTGAAGTAGTGAGTCAGTGGTCAGTGGTCAGTGGTCAGAACGTACAACTGACAACTGACTAATGACAACGGACAAGCTCGAAAAGAAATACAAATGGCGCCGCGCTGATTATCAGGAAAACACCCGCGGTCTCCTCATCGTTCATACCGGAAACGGAAAAGGCAAAACCACGTGCGCGCTCGGGTTGATGATGCGAGCTGCCGGCCAGGGCTTGAGCTGCTGCATGATTCAATTCATGAAGTCGCGCAATGATCGCTATGGCGAACATGTCTCGGCTGAGAAACTGGGCATTGAAGTCCACACCATGGGCGACGGCTTCACCTGGGACACGAAGAATCCGGAACAGGATCGCCAGACCGCCCGCAACACCTGGAACCTCTGCGTCGAAAAGTTGCGGAGCGGCGATTACGATCTGCTGGTGTTCGACGAGCTGGTTTATGTCTTGAGCTACGACATGCTTCCCGTCGATGAGATCCTGGCTGAATTCCGCGCTGCTCGCGAACGCCAACCGTCAGTGCACATCGTCCTCACCGGTCGCGACGCGCCCCAGGAACTGATTGAAGCGGCTGATCTGGTGACCGAGATGACCGAGATGAAACATCCGTTTCAGGCGGGCATCAAGGCGCAAAAAGGGATCGAGTTTTGATTCTTCTATTTCACCGTAGCCCTTCTCTAGTAGCATACTCATCGCCATGTCGAAGAACATAGAATCCACGCCCTCGACGCGCGCCGGGAAGCCGCTAATTTCCGGTACGCGGATTACGGTTGCCGATATTGTGCTGATGCATCGCCGGCTAGGTCGTGCTCTCGAAGAGATCGCGGGAACCTACGACCTACCCCTGGCGGCGGTTTATAGCGCGATGGCCTATTACTACGACCACAAAGATGAGGTTGATCAGAGTCTGGATGAAGAAGAAGCGTTAGCGGAGGCCTTCAAGAAGAACAATCCCTCACGCCTGCGAGAAAAACTACAGGCGCTCTCCCATGGCTGAGCGTATCCGTTTCCATCTGGATCAACATGTCGATCCCGCAATCGCCGCCGCCCTTCGCCGCGCGGGAATCGATGTAACAACCACAATCGAAGTCGGCCTGCGAACTAAGGATGACAAAGCCCACCCTCAGTTTGCTCGTGCGCAACATCGCGTAGTTGTGACTCGCGATCAAACATTCTTGGGCGCCGACTCTCAAGGCGGCAATCATTGCGGCATCGTCTTCTACACCGCCAACCAGTCAATTCGAGAAATCATCGAAGGGCTTATCTTGATGTACGAAATAATGACGCCCGCCGAGATGTTCGGACATGTGGAGTATGTGTAGACCGCCCGTCACGTAACCGATCAGATCGCAGGCCGGCTTTTCGGTGTGACCTCCATCACCTGCCCTGCCATTTCTTCCGCCTCTCACTCTGCAAGCTTATCCTTCTCGGTGTATGATTAGCCTCCCGATCAACCCCTGCACGAGGTAACAGCAAAGTGGCTAAAGCAACCGAAGACACGAACGAAACTCAACCACACAAATGGGTCTATCTATTCGAAGAAGGCAACGGCGATAACAAATCGCTCTTCGGCGGCAAAGGCGCCGGCCTCTGCGAGATGACCCGCGCCGGCTTGCCCGTTCCGCCGGGGCTCATCGTGACCACCGAAGCCTGCAACGCTTTTTACGACCAACGACAAACAATTTCCCGAAGGCATGTGGGAGCAGGTGGTTGCGGCCCTTGCCGAAATCGAAAAGAAAGTCGGCAAGAAATTCGGCGACGCAAAGAATCCGTTGCTGGTGTCGGTCCGATCAGGCGCGGCGTTTTCGATGCCGGGCATGATGGACACGGTCCTGAATCTTGGTCTGAACGAAGAGACAGTACAGGGACTCGCCGAGCAGACCGGCGATCTGCGTTTCGCGCTCGATGCTTATCGCCGCTTCGCCTCGTCTGTTCGGCGAGATCGTGATCGGCGTCGCCCACGAGAAGTTCGAGCGCGTGATGGATCGCTTCAAGGCCCAAACCAAAGGCGGCAAAGACACCGACTTAAAACCGGCCGAGCTGCGCGGCATCATCGCCGCGGAAAAAGAGATCATTCTCGCCGAGCAACACGCCATTCCCGACGATCCTTACGAGCAGCTGCGCGTGGCCATCGCGCGCCGTCTTCAATTCATGGATGGGCCGGCGCGCATGTGACTACCGGCGCATCAATCGCATTCCTGACGATCTCGGCACCGCGGTCAATGTGCAGGCGATGGTCTTTGGCAACATGGGCGCGAACAGCGGCACCGGCGTCGCCTTCACGCGCAATCCCTCGACCGGAAAGAAAGAACTTTACGGCGAATATCTGCTGAACGCGCAGGGCGAAGACGTGGTGGCCGGCACGCGCACGCCACATCCGATCAGCCAGCTGAAGAAAGAACTGCCGAAGGTTTACGAGCAGTTTAATGCCATCACGCAGTTGCTCGAGCAGCACTACCAGGACATGCAGGACTGCGAGTTCACGATCGAGCGCGGCAAGCTCTGGATGCTGCAGACTCGCACCGGCAAACGCACCGGCGCAGCGGCCGTCCGCATTGCGGTGGATATGGCCAGCGAGAAATTGATCGATCGTGCGACGGCCGTGCAACGCGTGACTCCTGAGCAGCTCGATCAGTTACTGCATCCGACTGTCGATCCGAAAACGGATGCGCAAGTGCTCGCGACGGGCCTGCCCGGCCAGCCCGGGCGCCGCGCAGGGCACAGGTCGTCTTCAGTCCGGACGAAGCTGAAGAAATGGCGAAAGAGGGTGCACAAGGTCGTGCTGGTGCGACTGGAGACCAGCCCCGATGATTTTCACGGCATGGTCGCGGCCCAGGCGATCGTGACGGCGCGCGGCGGCATGACCAGTCACGCAGCGGTGGTCGCGCGCGGCATGGGCAAGACCTGCGTCAGCGGCGCGTCGGCGATTGACGTCGATTACAGCCAGCAGCAGTTCACGGTCGACGGCGAAGTCGTCACCAAGGGCGAATGGATCACCGTGGACGGATCAACCGGCCGGGTATTTCTCGGCAAGGTGCCGACGATTCAGCCCACGCTCGGGGCCGATTTTCATGAACTGATGAAGTGGGCCGACAAGTTTCGCCGGCTGGGTGTGCGCGCCAATGCCGACACGCCGCTGGACGCGAGAACGGCGCGCGGTTTCGGCGCTGAAGGCATCGGCCTCTGCCGCACCGAACACATGTTCTTTGGCGACCAGCGATTGGCGGCGATGCGCGAGATGATTCTCGCCGACGGCGTCGGTGCGCGCGAAAAGGCCCTCGAGAAACTGCTGCCGCTGCAACGTGGCGACTTCGTCGGCATCTTTCGCGAGATGGCCGGATTTCCGGTGACGATTCGCCTGCTCGATCCGCCGCTGCATGAGTTTCTGCCGAACGTCGATGAGTTGTTGAGCGAATTGGCGGAACTGAAGATGGGTTTGAAGCAGGCGAAGACCATGGTCGAGATGGATCATCTGCTGGATGAGATCGACGAGAAGCGCAAGTTGCTGCATCACGTCAACAAGATTCGCGAAGCCAATCCGATGCTCGGCTTTCGCGGCTGTCGCCTCGGCCTGCTCTATCCCGAAGTCACGCGCATGCAGTGCCGCGCGATCTTTGAAGCGGCGATGCAGGTCAAGGGCGAACGCAAACAGGTGACGCTGGAAATCATGGTGCCGCTGGTTTCGATCAGTGAAGAACTGAAGCAACAGTCGGACCTGATTCACGAAGTGGCGCGCGAAGTGATGGGCGAGCACGGCATGAAATTCGATTATCTGAGTCGGCACCATGATCGAATTGCCGCGCGCGGCGTTTGACCGCCGACAAGATCGCCCAGCATGCTTCTTTCTTCTCGTTCGGCACGAACGATCTGACGCAAACGACCTTTGGCTTGAGCCGCGACGACTCGGGACGCTTCCTGCCGAGTTACGTCGATCGAAAGATTCTCTCCGATGATCCGTTTCCAGGTGCTGGACACGCGAAGGCGTGGGCGAACTGGTGCGCATCGGCGCCGAGCGCGGCCGCAGCGTCAAGCCCGATCTGAAAGTCGGCATCTGCGGCGAACACGGCGGCGATCCGCAGTTCGATCGCTTTCTGCAACGAGATCGGATTGAACTACGTGAGCTGCTCGCCTTACCGCGTTCCGGTGGCCCGTCTGGCTGCGGCGCACGCAGCGCTGGAAACCGAAGCGAAGGCTAAAGCCGAACGCGAACTTGAAGAACGGGCGCGTGAGGCGGTGGCTGTGTAGCAACGCGAAGATGAATAAAGTTAACACCGTAAGGGCTAATGATGATTTCTCTCTCGACTTGCGCTTCGATGATGGCAGCGTCAAGACATTCGACGCCAAGCCATACCTGGATTATGAAGTCTTCCGCGAACTGAAGGACTTAGACTGCTTCAAACAGATAGATATCGCCTTCGGCACAGTTCAGTGGGCACACGAGCAAGACATTAGTCCCGAGACTCTGTATATCGAGGGAACTGTAGTCCCCGGCTGAGATGCGACAGCGATCTGTTGGGCCTTATGAATGAGTAATACTTTTTGGAATAGGTTCGAATGGGATGACGATAACAAGAAGAACGGCAATGTTCAGCACTTACGGGATCATGGAATCGAACCGGATGAAGCAGAACAATGTTTCTTTCACGAATTCATGTTTGCAGTTGACGAGCGGCGATTTGATGATGTTTATGTCTTGGATGGTAAAACGAATCGCGGAAGACGATTGAGACTAATCTTCCAAGACAAGGGACATGGTTTCGCACGAGTCATCACTGGATGGGACCTGAAACCAAAGAAGAGAACGAAATGAAAAAGCAATTTGCCAAGCTCTCTAAATTAGAGCAAGAAAAAGCAGAACGAGAATACCACCGAATGAAGCCTGGAGAATTTGATCAGGCGATGACTCAGGCAAAGAAACAACTACCGGCGGTTGTGCCTCGGCAAAAGCGCAGAACCAAAGCGGCGGAAAAGAAACGCGCTGCTTAACGAGCTTCCCAAGCCACAATTTGTGAGGAGGAACATGCGATATTCAGTATTGTTACTGCTCAGCTCGTTCTTGATTTCGTTAATGCAACAGACGCCAACAGCACAAATTCAATCGCTTGCGCCAAAATCGCCCGAAACCATCTATCTCCTAAAGCCCGCACACATCTTCGATGGTGAATCGGCCCAACTGCACGACAACTGGGTCGTCGTCGTGCGCGGCGAGAAGATTGAAGCGGTTGGGCCGGCCAGCGAAATTAAAACTCCTGCCGGCGCGCAAGTGATCGATTTACCGGGAATGACCTTGATGCCGGGCTTAATCGATGCGCACTCGCACATCCTGCTGCATCCCTACAGCGAAACTGTTTGGAACGATCAGGTGGCGCGCGAGGCTCTGAGCCTGCGGGTGGCCCGGGCCACGAATCATCTGCGCAGCACGTTGATGGCCGGCTTCACAACCTTGCGCGACCTCGGCACTGAAGGCGCTGGATACGCGGACGTGGGACTGAAGCAAGCCGTCAATCAGGGAATCATCCCCGGGCCGCGTTTGGTTGTCGCCACCCGCGCGATCGTGGCCACGGGCAGTTACGGCCCGAAAGGGTTCGCGCCGGAGTGGACCGTACCTCAGGGCGCGGAAGAAGCTGACGGCGTGGACGGTTTGACGCGCGTCGTCCGAGATCAAATAGGCCGTGGCGCCGATTGGATCAAAGTGTATGCCGACTATCGTTGGGGCGCTGGCGGGGCCGCGCATGCGACCTTCACGCTCGAAGAACTAAAGCTCGCCGTGGAAGTCGCCAAGAGTGCCGGCATTCCGGTGTCAGCGCATTCGACCAGCACCGAAGGCGCGCGCCGCGCGATTCTTGCCGGCGTAGAGACTATCGAGCACGGCGATGGCTTAACTCCGGAATTATTTCGCTTGATGAAAGACCGCGGCGTCGCTTTCTGTCCCACGCTATCCGTCGCCAGTCCCGCCACGATGGAAAACAAGAAGCGAGTATTCAAAGAGGCGCTCGCGTCCGGCGTGACTATCGCCAGTGGCAGTGATGTCGGCGTCTTTGCTCACGGTGACAACGCGCGCGAAATTGAAACCATGGTGGCGTGGGGAATGCCAATCGTCGACGCGCTTCGCTCGGCCACTTCGACAGATGCTCGCGTGCTCCACCTGGAAGATAAGATCGGCCGCGTCAAGACAGGACTATTCGCCGACTTGATCGCCGTCGAAGGCGATCCCACGCGCGATATCTCGGTTCTGCGGCGCGTGCGCTTTGTCATGAAGAACGGAAGCGTCTATAAATCCTTACCTTGACCCCAATCAAAGCGCAAATCCACATTTCAATCTTAGCCCGCCTGATACTGCTCTTAGCCGCGCTGTTTTGTTTCGTCGGCGTGACCCGGGCGCAACTGGTGGTTACCGTCGATCGGAACTCTGGCGTTACCGTCAATAAAGATTTCAAGTTCAAAGCTGCGCGCGTGTTCCCGCTCAAAGACGACGCCGCCGCGAAAGCTACTGTCACACTCGTTTCGGGCGAAGCTGATGCCGAGAGCGGTAATGTGGCCGCGTTGACTGATGGGTTACTGCCGGAGAAAGAAGACGACCCCAAAGCAAACTTCTTCTTCGCCGATGGTTCGGCGGGCGGCCGCTTCACCATCGATCTCGGCGAAGCGATCGACATTAGGCAGATCAATACTTATTCATGGCATTCCGGCCCGCGCGCTCCGCAGGTCTACCGGCTCTACGCCAGCGACGGCAGCGAGACTCACTTTTGTGCTGAGCCCGGATGGAACGTTGTGCCGACGGACTGTGGCTGGCGTTTGCTTACAACGGTGGATACGCGCAGAAATCGCGGTGACGGAGGCGGCCAGTACGTTGTGAGTATTGCCAATGCAAAAACCATCATTGGCCACTACCGGTATTTATTGTTCGTCGTTTCGGCCGCCGAAACTGAAGACGATACCGGCAATACTTTCTTCAGCGAGATAGACATCGTCGCCAAAAAATGATCCTCGTCACTTTCCCCACGTCAGGAACATCCCCAACGCCGCGACCGTCATTATTATCGCGGTGCCCCATCCCAGAATGTTGGTCAACGGGCCGTTGGTCCGATCTTTCATGACTTCCTTGCTATTTGAGACCAACATGATCACGACCAGCAATGGTGGGGCCAGCACTCCATTGATCACCGCCGTCCAGAACAGCGCAGTAACGGCCGGCACTTGGAAAAAATTAATCAATACTCCGATTATGGTTGACCCGATGATGACCGCGTAAAAGCGCGGTGCGTTGCGGAGCTTTTCGTTCAAGCCAGCCTTCCATCCAAATGCCTCACCCATGGCATACGCGCTCGAACCGGTCAGCACCGGGACCGCGAGAATGCCACAACCAATTAATCCCAGGGCGAACAGGACAGTTGCCACGCCACTCGATAAAGGACGCAAAGCTTCGGCTGCTTCCGTCGCCGTCTGAATATTTGTCTTGCCGGCCGCGTGCAGAGTCGCCGCCGAAGCCAAAATGACAAAATAAAAAACGGCGCTGGCAAAGAACATCCCCACGTCCACATCAATTTCAGCTATCTTCATTTCCTGATCGGTCGCGCCCTCTCTTTCGGCCAGCGTCTGGCGTCCCATCCGCAATTCTTCTTCGACTTCCTGACTGGCCTGCCAGAAAAACAGGTAAGGCGAGATTGTGGTTCCCAGGATCGCGACGAGCGTCATCAGGTATTGGTTATCGAAGCGGACTGTGGGAATGAACGTGGCCTTCAGGACCTCTCCCCAATGAGGCCTGGCCAGAAATGCCGCGGCGATATACGCAAAGAGCGTTAACGTCAGCCATTTAAAGATGCGCGAGATCAGCGCGTAGGACCCCAGGATCTGAAGCACCACTATGCCAATCCCAATAGGTACAACCAGTGCGAGCGCGGGTATCGGAACCAGCAGGTTAATCGCCGCCGCGATCGCTCCGATGTCCGCTCCGACATTAATAGTGTTGGCGATAATCAACAGCGACACGGCCGAGTAAACCAACCAGCGGGGATAGTGTTTGCGCAACACGCCCGCGAGTCCCATTCCGCTGACCATCCCAATCTTGGCGCAGATGAATTGGACTGCGGCCATCATCGGCAAAGTAACTATCGCGGTCCAAAGCGTGGCAAAGCCGAGTGAGGCGCCCGCCGTCGTGTAAGTCCCTATGCCTGATGGATCGTCGTCAGAGGCTCCCGTGATGAGTCCGGGACCCAGGACCATGAAGAACCTCTTGATCGGATTCTTCTCGCGCGCGAGCCTGGCTTCCAGCGTTTGTTCTTTCGCGGTCGGGTTCTGTCGAGGTGAATGCGTCACTGAGTCACCAAAAGCGCTGACATCAACTTCAGATGTGCACGGGCGTTAGTTGAGGACCTCTGGGGATTCTACTCAGAAACGAAACGAGCGGCCACAATGGGCCGCTCGATTTCGATAACGAATATATTGGCTGGGAGGCAGGGACTCGAACCCCGATAGCCAGATCCAGAGTCTGGAGTCCTACCATTGGACGACCTCCCAGCAGTGAAATCGAATTTACGGAACTCGCTGCGGCAAGTCAACTTTGAGTAGTGGGGTGGTAGTGGGTGAGTTTGAAATAGAAACCAAAAGCAATTGCTGGGAGCGCGGGCGTCTCGCCCGCAATGAGTATGGAGCGCGAAATGGAATTGCGAAAAGAGGAAGGGGTCTGCGCGCCGGCGGCGCGTTACGGGCGACACGCCCTCGTTCCCAGTAAGGAGCGTGTTACAACCAAATGGCCCACTACGCAACCTTGCTACACGGCTGCACAACCTCAGGTTATTAGCGTGATAAAAAAATAGTTGTTGCGCTGGTATGCGGATAAAAGCAAAATATGCGCGCCGACGGTATCCTCCAGCACCGTTCCTTCACGTTCGTACAATCCATTCGGAACCCGACGACCTGAAGGAAAGATGCTGGAATCAGATAAGTCACCCGACACGAACGAACTTGAGCGGCTGCGCGCTGCGGTCACCGACTACGAAACCAAACTAACCGACGCGGCTTCGCTGGTGGCGCGCGTGCGTCATGAAATCAACAACCCGCTGGCTGCACTGCTGGGCCAGGCGCAACTGCTCTTGCGCGAGGAGGATCTCAGCGAGCGCTCCCGTAAGCGCGCAGAAACAATTGAAAGTCAGGCCAAGAGAATTCAGGAGATCGTTGGCGAGCTGCGCGACATTCAAATTCCAGCCGCCGCCGTGGACCGTCATACGGAATAGCCGCGCAAGAATTAAGCGAGATCGAAGAGCAGGACTTCCGCGGGCTCCAGCGCCGCGATCTGAATCTGTTTTTCCTGGCTGATACTGGCGCCGTCACCCTGGTCCAGTTGCGTGTCGTTTAGCGTGATCGCGCCCCGCGCCACTTGTAGCCACGCATGACGATCCACGTCTAATGGCTGGACGATTGTTTCCCCCGCGTCCATCACTGAGGCGTACACGCGGGCATCCTGATTAATGGTCACCGCTCCCTCAGCGCCATCCGGCGCCGCAATCAAACGCAATCTTCCTGCCCGTTCTTCACTGCTGAAGAACTTTTGCTCGTAGCTCGGGGGCAAATTACGCGCGCTCGGCATAATCCAGATTTGCAGAAGATGCACTGGATCGGTTGGCGAGGGATTGAACTCGCTGTGCGAAACACCGGTGCCGGCTGTCATCCGCTGGACATCGCCGGGCCGAATGACTGAGCCGTTGCCCATGCTGTCGCGATGCTCGAGCGCTCCCGACAGGATGTAAGTAAGGATCTCCATGTCGCGGTGCGAGTGCGTCGGAAAGCCATTTCCGGGCGCGACGCGATCCTCGTTGATGACCCGCAAGGCGCGAAAGTGCATGTACGCGGCTTCGTAATACTGATCGAACGAGAAGGTGTGATAAGTATCGAGCCATCCAAAATCAAAGTGGCCGCGTTCTTCTGATTTGCGAATCGTGATCATGGTACTTTGGAGCGCGGGCGCCCTCGCCCGCAACTCAGGCACTAACCACAGAGGACACAGAGGAAGTGCAAACTGCGCTCGTCAATGGCTTCAAGCAAACTGGAAAGATCGTTTTGTGTGTAAACCGGGATGGCTCCTGATGCTCAATCAGTCGCCAACACTGGTTCGCCACCGTTCAAATCGTTCGATCGCTTCGCCTCGATCCGCATCGTCAATCGTCGAAAGATAAAACGCATCGGCTCTCGCCAGGGTTCTTCGGGCTGACGTTTTCAACTTGTTTTCTCCGGCGCGGGCGCAGATCAATGCAAAATCCGGTTCGACATATTCAAGAAAGCTGTTGCCTTCGACGATCACGCCCTCGCTTTCGACCCGCGAGAGCGCGCCTTTGATTCCCGCTTCGACCTGATCCTCGTTGACGATTACCCAGTGGACGTTGGCAGCGCCGGCGTCCCAAAATCTCCCCGTGTCTTTGCCCTTTTCGTAATTCGCGTCGCGGCCTGAACGAATCAGCGGTTCGTCGCGCAAGAGGTCGCTGACGCAGCATCCGCTGCGGGTCTTTGCCGCAGGACCGATAGTGACCACGGGTCAGCTTAATGGCTTCCCAACCCGGCAGCCGCTTGATCAGTTCACACACCAGCGTCGTCTTGCCCGTGTTCGACGACAATCCGCTGACCGCAACAATGGTTGGACGATGCGTCACTCATGAACTAACTGACGAAAGCAGAATTCGCGCCAACTGCTCCAGGCCGGCAGCGTCCTCCTGATCGAATCTCGCCGGGGACGGGGCTATCAAGATCCAGCACCCCGATCAATCGCGAATCCTTCATGTAACGGTACCACGATCTCGGAATTCGAAGCGCTGTCGCAGGCGATGTGACCGGGAAACTCGTGCACATTCGCCACGATTAGCGTTTCGCATTTGGCGGCCCCGGCCCCGCAAACTCCCTGGCCGATGCGAATGCGCACGCAAGCAGGTTTGCCCTGAAACGGCCCCAACACCAATTCACCGTCTTTCGCAAAATAGAATCCCGCCCAGTTCAAATCCGGGAGGGCGTGATAGACCAGCGAAGAAAAATTTGCCGCGTTCGCCGTCAGATCGCGCTCACCGGCGAGCAGGCTGGAAAGCTGCGTAGCGAGTTGATCGTAGAGATCGCGTTTCGATTTGGATTGGTTCATTGGTTCATCGGTTCATTGAATCAATGAATCTATGAATCAATGGATCAATGGATCAATCTCTGGGCCTGAATACTAATCACGACCGACTTCGAGGCCGGCGTGCGACTCTTATCCGCAAAGTGATCGATCGGCACCAGCACATTCGTTTCGGGAAAATACGTAGCGGCACAACGGCGCGGAATGTTGTACGGCACGATTCGAAAACCTTGCGCCACGCGCTCTTCGCCATTGAAATGGCTAATCAGATCCACGAGCTGGCCGTCTTGTAAACCAGCGAGGCGAATGTCGTCCGGCATTCAAAAACACGACGCGCCGGCCGTTGTGAATGCCGCGATACCGATCGTCCAGGCCATAAATCGTCGTGTTGAATTGATCGTGGCTGCGCATCGTCATCATCAGAAACTGCTCAGCGTCCAATTTGATTTCGGGCAACGGATGGACCGTGAAATGCGCCTTGCCATCCTGGTGTTGAACTCGAGATCGCGAATCGGATTCGGCAGATAGAAGCCGCCGGGTTGGCGCACGCGCTCGTTGTAGTTTTCAAAGTCCGGCACGACGTGCTCGATGTGATCTCGAATGCGATCGTAGTTAGCCATCAGAGCGTCCCAATCAATCCGATACCATCGGGCTGCGTTTGCCCAGGGTCGCCTTCGCCAAACCCGCAACAATCGCGGGCTCGCTCAACAAATCGGGCGATGCCGGCGGCAATCGTCCCCGCCATTCTTCGACGACTGCCATTGAGTTCTCGGTCGTCACGAACTGCGGCTCGCCTCGCCTGCTCATCGATTTCAGTCCGGCCCAGACACGGAAGGATCAGCGCCTGCCTGCCGGTAATCAAATGCGCGCGATTCAGTTTCGTCGAAACGTGCGCGGTCAGACGGCAACGTCGCAAAGCCTCGGCCGTGTATTCCGTGTCCGGCGTTGCCGAAAGAAAATTTCCTCCGAGCGCAAAGAACACTTTCGCCCGGCCATCGTGCATCGCCTGAATCGCATGGACAGTGTCGAAACCATGACGCCGCGGCGCGCTGAAATTAAATTCTTTTTCGAGGCTGTCGAGGAACTGCACGGTTGGCTGTTCCCAGATTCCCATCGTGCGATCGCCCTGGACGTTGCTGTGGCCGCGCACCGGACACAGACCCGCGCCCGGTTTTCCCAGTTGCCCGCGCAGCAACATCAGGTTGACGATCTCCTGAATGTTCGCGACGGCGTTCTTGTGTTGCGTCAGGCCCATCGCCCAGCAAAAGATCACGCGTTCGGACTCGATGAAGATCCGCGCGGCATCTTCGATCTGCGATTTTCCCGATTCCCGATTGTTCGAGAATGTCTCCCAGATGAACGCGGTGCAGAGCTTCCTTGAATTCAGCAAAACCAGCCGTGTGCTTGCTAATGAATTCATGATCGAGGACTTCACCGGGGCGCCGCTCTTCGGCGTCAAGAACTTCTTTCATGATGCCTTTGAGCAAAGCCACGTCGCCGTTGATGCGCACTTGTAGAAAGAGATCGGCGAGCTGCGTCCCTTCGCCCAGCCAGGTCCAGACTTCCCGCGGATGTTTGAAGCGCGTCGTGCCCGCCTCAGGCAGCGGATTGATGTGCACGATCTTGCAGCCGCGACGCTTCGCTTGCAGCAGCGTGGTCAGCATGCGCGGATGGTTCGTGCCCGGGATTCTGACCAATGACAAAGATCGCATCGCACAGCTCAAAGTCTTCAAGCGTGACCGTGCCTTTACCAAACCCGAGCGCTTCCTTCATTCCCGTGCCGCTGGACTCGTGGCACATGTTTGAGCAGTCTGGCAGGTTGTTCGTGCCGAATTGCCGCACGAACAGTTGATAAAGAAACGCCGCTTCGTTACTGGTGCGGCCGGAAGTGTAAAAGATCGCTTCGTCGGGCGAAGCCAGCGAGTTGAGTTCTTGCGCGACCAGCGCAAACGCCTCGGGCCAGTTAATCGGTTCGTAGTGCTGCGCGCCTTCACGCAGCACCATCGGATGCGTAATCCGACCCTGCTGGTTCAGCCAAAGATCCGATTGTTCGGCTAACTCGCGCACGCTCCACCTGGCAAAGAACTCAGGCGTCACGCGCTTCTTCGTGGCTTCATCCGCGACATGCTTCGCGCCTTCTTCACAAAATTCGAAATGCGAACGTTCGCCATCAGGCTCAGGCCAGGCGCAGCCCGGACAATCAATGCCCTGCTTCTGATTTATTTGCAGCAGCGTCTTCGTGCCACGCACTACTCCCATTTCGCCAAATGCGAATTTCGCAGCAACCACCGCAGAGGTCAGGCCTCCGGCGGCTTTGCTGATCGGTTTGACCTCGGGCGGCGCGGATTCCGCCGGCGGCTGGGCACCGGTTTGGACTTCGCTCCCTGGAGGCGAATCAGGCCGGATTTCTTCTTTAAGTTGAGCCACGGTTGAACGATTTGTGATTCCGTTTGATTGTAGAAACCGTGTTCAGTTTTTGCAAAGATGCGGATTGCCAGGGCAGTGTCCCAATTCAGCTTCTCTGCGTTAGTCTGGGCGACCTCTGCGGCTCTGCGGTGAATAAAATGAGAAATGCTCCCCGCGGAGGCGGGATCTCTTATCACCACACTGAGCCACTGCCACTTGTTCGGTAGTGCCTTAGTCTGCTTTTGCGCGACTTTGCGCCGTGGCGTCTTTGCGTGAAATGCTCTCTTGATTGCGATGTCTCACGCAAAGGCGCAGAGACGCAAAGAAAAAACCGCAAAGTAAGACACTGCCACCTGTTCATTCTCATTGACTTACCCTCACGTTTGGCTTAAAAGCATCTTCTTCCCTGCAATTCGATCCGAAGTTCTGCAAACAGCTTTCATGCCGTCGCCTTCGAAGGAGTCCAGAATGAATCTGCCAAAGATCAGCAGCTTGCTGGTCTGCCACGATTCTATTAATCGGCGTCGCCGCCTTTTCGGCCCAGGCGCAGAACGGATATGCGCGCGATCCGAACCAGCCGATTGATCAGGATTACACGAAGAAGATTACCGAGTACACGACTGAAAAGTTTTTTAACTCGCCGCTGACCGATTACCTGCCCGCTTCACCCAACATTCCCACGCCCAAAGCTGTGCTGGGTGACGTCGCCGGCGCGCCGGGCAAGCTGCCGTACGCTGAAGACGTGTACAAGTACATGCGCATGCTCGAGAAGGCCTCGCCGCGCGTGAAGGTTTTCTCGATCGGCACCACTGAAGAAGGCCGCGAGATGATCGCGGTGGCGATTGCTTCGGAGAACCTTGTTGGCAAAGCTTGATGAGAATCGCGCGCGGCTGACTAAGCTCGCTGATCCGCGATCGATCAAGATGGATGATGCCGAAGCAGATCGACTGGTGGACCAGTCGTTCCCGATCTACTACATCACCGGCACGATTCACTCGCCGGAGACCGGCGCGCCGACGGCTTTGATGGAATTGGCTTATCGGCTCGTGGTTGATGAAAGTCCTTACATCAAATCGATTCGCGACGGCATGGTCACGCTTGATTACTCCGGTGGTAGAAGTCGACGGCCGCAATCGCATGGTCGATGTTTACAACTGGCACCTCGCACATCCGGGAGAAAATTGGCCGCCGCTGCTTTACTGGGGACACTATGTCGCGCACGACAACAATCGCGACGCGATGGGATTATCGCTGAAACTCACGCGCAACGTGCTCAACGTGTACCTGAATTGGAAACCGCAGGTGCTCCACGACCTGCACGAGTCCGTTCCTTATCTTTACGACAACACGATTGGCGACGGGCCTTACAATGCCTGGGTCGATCCGATTCTGACGGACGAATGGCAACTGATTGGCTGGAAGAACGTTTCTGAAATGACCAAGTTCGGCATGCCCGGCGTGTTCGCGCACGGAACGTTCGATACCTGGTCGCCGGGATATCTGATGTTCATCGCCGCCACGCACAATGGCATCAGTCGTCTTTACGAAACGTTTGGTAATGCGGGCGCGGACACGCTCACGCGCACGCTTTCACCAGAGGAATATCAGCGCACCTGGTACAAACAGAATCCGCCGCTGCCGCGCGCCCGATGGTCGCAGCGCAACAACAATAATTACGAGCAGACGGCGCTTTTAATCTCGCTCGACTATTTCAATAAGAACAGCAAGCTGTTTCTCAAGAACTTTTATTTGAAGTCGAAGCGCTCGATTGAAAAGCCAAAGAATGAAGGGCCGGCGGCCTACGTTTTTCCCGCCGACGATCCGCGGCCCGCGAATCAGGCCAACCTGCTGCGGCTAATGCAGGCGCAGGGTTGCGAGGTGCATCGCGCTACCGCGCCTTTCACCGTCACCGTAAAAAGGAAGGCCGCCGCGCGCACCGCGACATCGCGCGCCACTCCGGCGGCTTCTCCAGCTGCGTCTCCGGCGAAAGTTCCGGACACCGAAACCCGCACTTTTCCGGCCGGGAGTTATCTCGTCCGCATGGACCAACCCTACAGTCGCATCGCGGATGCTCTGCTCGATTATCAGTACTGGAGCCCGAAAGATCCGCAGCAGGACGTTTATGACGACACCGGTTGGACCTTCGGCGAGCTGGGCAACGTTCAGGTAGTGCGCGTCACCGACGTGAAAGCTCTCGCTGCCGCCATGGAGAAAGTCAGTGGCGACGTTCGCTCACCGGGTGGCGTCGTCGGCAACGGCCCCGTGTATCTGATTAACGGGAACGCCGATAACAATCTGATTACTCTGCGTTATCGTTTTAGACGGGCCGCCTTTGAGGCCGCGGAAGAACCTTTCGAAGCCGCGGGAAAGAAATTCAATCGTGGCTCGTTTATTATCCGCAACGTCGCGGCCGACGAGTTAAATCGCGCTTCATCTGACTTGGGCATTCAAGCATTCGCAGTCGCCACCGCACCCACGGTGAAAGCTCATCCGGTGAAAGCTGCGCGCGTCGCCATCATGCACACGTGGCTGAACACGCAGGACGAAGGCTGGTGGCGTTTGGCTTTCGATCAAATGGGAGTTCCGTACGACTACATCAGCACGCAGGATGTTGCCAAGGACGCCGATCTGAACCGTAAGTACGACGTGATTGTGTTCGGGCCGGGAGGCGGCAACGTCAACGGCGTAATCCAGGGCCGGCCGATGTATGGCAATCCGATTCCGTGGAAGACGACACCGCTAACGCCGAACCTCGGCAAGATCGATTCGACCGATGATATTCGGCCGGGCCTCGGCTGGGCCGGCGTTATGAACCTGCAAAACTTTGTGAAGAGCGGCGGCGTCTTTATCGGCTCAGATGACTCCGCCGATTTTGCCGTCTCGACCGGGTTCACTCCCGGAGTTTCGATTCAGCGTTCGAGTCGTTTGCGCGCGATTGGCGTGGTGCTGAAAACTCGCGCAGTCGATGCCAACAGCCCGATCGCATATGGCTATGGTGACACGCTGTCCGTCTATTGCTTCAACGGACCCATTTTCAATATCAGTAATGTCGCCGGCGGCGGGGGCCGTCGCGGAGGCGGCGGTGCCCAGCGCGCCACCGGTCGCGGCACCGTGGATGATCCCGACGTAGTCCAGGGCCGCCCGCCGGCTGAACTTCCCGAACAACCGCCGCAGGTTGAGGTCTGGGAAGCTGCACCGGTTACTGATGAGCAACGACGGAACCTGATCGGCCTGATTCCGCCGGCGCAGCGCCCGCGCGTGATTTTGCGTTGGGGTGACGCGCGCGAGCTGCTCGTTTCCGGTTTGCTCGACGGCGGCGATGAAATCGCGCAACATGCGGCGGTGATCGATTCGCCACTCGAGCGCGGTCACGTGATTCTCTTCTCGAACAATCCATTCTGGCGCGGACAGACTTCGGGCAGTTACTCGCTCGTGTTCAATGCGATTTTGAATTTCGATAATTTGAACACGGGGCGAAAATTCGACGAGAAATGAGGAATGGTTGGTAGACAACGTTCGGTTTGATCGAACGCCTTAAGGCTCTGCCAGGCGTTGGATCTTATACAAGAGCCGAATAGCGCGTGGGGTTAATCGCGAGAACTTTACGGAGTTCTCCCAATAATCATTGCACTTATCGCCTTCGCCACAGCGCGGTTCCCACCATGGATCGATGTCGTTGAACGCCAGAAACCCGTTGACGATTAAATAGTAGTACGCCGAATTAGCGGACTCTCCCTGCTTGTGATCGTATTTTTTACAGATGGCGCGCGTGAACTCATCGCTCGTCCACTTCTCCCACGAGGTACCACGATTCACCAGCGCAATTCCCTGGACGACATCGAACAGCGATCGCTTTAATCCGTAGACGGCGGTATTTCTTAATTCGCTTTCCAATTCTTCCAATTCATCATAGTGCTCCCAGCGCTTACGCAAACAGGCTTGAAACTCGTTCGATGTTTTTCGCCAACTTCGATTTGGCTTAAGCGTTGTCCCCAAAACTCGCGAGAGCCGGCGGCGAAGTCTTTCTTTGGCATTGGGGGTGGTTAAGTCGATGAAATGCATTCCCGAAATGTCAGAGAACAGCCCTATGTTGCTTCCCAACGTAACCAAAATAGTTTTCTTTTCCGCAATACCGAGGGCTACGCCTGCCTCGAAGATAACGTTGGGTCGCGCTTGCCACCTGGTTTTGTCACGACCCGGAAGATTCCTCGATTCTGATGAATACAGGGCCGCCTGTTCGTCCGGGGTAAATAGCGCGAGGACAGCGTCAGCTCTTTCGATTCCTGCCCGAACGACGTCTGCGATAAAAGGGTTCGCGTCGTCCAAATCATCCGCGACCTTTTCAAATGCCAGGTGCTTCAACCCCAGAGACTTAATGAACCTGATTAACGTGTCGAGTGCGGGAGCATCGTGGCCGTGAATAATAAAAATTTGTTTTGCCGGCGTCCTAGGCATGGGGGTCATGACTCTCTAATCAAGCCGCTGTAGGCGCCTGATTGAGTCTAGCTTTGACTTGCGAGGTAGGCGAATGATAGTAAACCATCACTTTTGGGTCAACCATTATCCGGATTCATTTGATTCTCAAAAAACATTGAGCTTCGAGACACGCACGAAGCGCGACTTAGCACGAGGAGACACTTAATGAATCGCCTGCCAATTCTGTCGTTACTCCTGTTGGCGCTATGCATATCTGCGCTTGCGCAACCCCGTTCGGGCTCCGACACAAAAACGCCAACCATCGCCGAAAAGATCGCCGGTCTGCAGAAGTTCCCCGGCTACTTTCCTTTCTACTGGGACGCGAAGGCCGGAAAGATCTGGCTGGAGATCGACAAGTGGAATTCCGAGTTTCTTTACGTTGAGGGTCTGCCTGCCGGTATCGGATCAAATGATCTCGGCCTGGACAGAGGCGAGCTGGGACAAAGCTATGTCGTACGCTTCGAGCGCATCGGTCCCCGAGTTCTATTGATCGCCTCAAACCAGGGATACCGTGCCAACAGCGACAACGCGGACGAGCGGCGCGCGGTGAAGGATGCGTTTGCCGAATCCGTCGTTTGGGGATTTGAGGTCGCCGCCGAAGAAGGCAACCGCGTACTGGTTGATGCGACGCCGTTTTATTTGCGCGATGTCCATGGAATACCCGGCGTCCTGCAACGCAATCAGCAGGGACAATTTCGCCTCGAGCCCAGTCGCTCAGCTTTCTATCTCGCCAACACCAAAAACTTTCCGCGGAACACCGAAGTCGAGACGACGCTGACTTTCACGACGGAAGGCGAGGCCGGCCCGCTCGTGCGCTCAGTAACGCCAAACCCCCAGGCCATCACCGTGCGCGAACATGTCTCGTTCGTTGAGTTGCCTCCACCCGGATACCAGCCGCGCGAAAACGATCCGCGGGCCGGCTACTTTGGTATTCAGTACCTGGATTTCGCCACGCCAATTCAGGATCCAATTACCAAACACTACATCAGCCGCCATCGTTTGCAGAAAAAAGATCCGGCGGCGGCGCTGAGCGAAGCCATCACTCCAATCGTTTACTACGTCGATCGCGGAGCGCCTGAACCGGTGCGCTCAGCTTTGATTGAGGGGGCGAGCTGGTGGAACCAGGCGTTCGAGGCCGCCGGCTACAAAAAAGCATTTCGCGTCGAAGTCATGCCGCCGGATGCCGATCCGATGGACGTTCGCTACAACGTGATCCAATGGGTGCATCGTTCGACGCGCGGCTGGTCGTATGGCAGCTCTCTGGAAGACCCGCGCACGGGCGAAATCATTCAGGGCCGCGTCTCGCTTGGTTCATTGCGCGATCGCCAGGACTTTCTGATAGCCCAGGGATTAATCGCGCCTTACGGCAAAGACAAAACCGTCGTCGAGAAGATCATGCAGCGGGTGGTGCTCGCGCGTTTGCGACAGTTGGCCGCGCATGAAGTCGGCCACACGCTGGGACTGCAACACAACTTCGCGGCGAGTATTACCAATCGCGCCTCGGTGATGGATTACCCCGCGCCGTTGGTGAAGCTGGGCGCTGATGGCGCACCCGACATTTCGGACGCTTACGCGAAAGGCATCGGCGAGTGGGACAAGGTTGCGATCGCTTATGGCTATCAGGATTTTCATTCGGGTGCGAATGAATCAGCCGCGCTGGATAAGATTCTGCGGGACGCGTTTGCGCGCGGCTTGATTTACCTCACTGATCAGGATGCGCGGCCGGCGGGCGCCTCGAGCTCCGTCGCGCATCTTTGGGACAACGGTGAGAACGTCATCGACGGCCTGGCGAATCTGATGCGGGTTCGCGCGGCTGCCCTCAATCGATTTGGCGAAAACAACATTCGTGAAGGCGCGCCGATGGCCACGCTCGAAGACGTGCTCGTGCCGCTTTACATGCATCATCGCTATCAGGTCGAGGCGGTCGCGAAGTTGATTGGCGGCGAAGACTACACCTTCAGTCTGCGCGGCAAAGGCGATCGCAATCCGCAAATCATTCCCGGAACTGAGCAGCGACGCGCGCTATCTGCGGTTCTCGATACGTTGAAGCCTGAGAACCTGGCAGTGCCTGAGTCGCTGTTGCGCTTAATTCCGCCGCGTCCGGCGGGATACCCGCGCACGCGCGAAGACTTTCGCATTCGCACGTCGCCGGCATTTGATGCGCTCGCGCCGGCTGAGGCCTACACTAACCACGTCTGCGACTTTCTGTTTAATCCGGAGCGCGCCGCGCGCATCGTTGAATTTAACGCGCGCGACAGCATGAACTATCCACCGTTGGGCGACGTGCTCGACAAGGTTCTGGCAGAAACTTTCCGTGCCCAGCTGCGCGGAGACTACGGCGGTGCGATCCAGCGTACGGTAAATGCCGTGGTGCTAAATGAATTGATGGGTTTGGCCGCCAACGAGCGCGCTTCTAATCAGGTGCGCGCCATCGCAGAGCTGAAATTGGAGGAACTGAAGCGGTGGCTCCCGGTCCAGGTCAGCACCACCCGCGATCAAAACCAACGCGCCTTCCTTCTCTATGCTGAAAACCAGATCAAGCGCTTTCAGGACGATCCCAAAAAGATGAACCTGACCAAGCCCAACGATCCTCCCGATGGTCAGCCGATTGGTACGGATTGGTGGCTGATGTCAGAACAGAATTGGTGTGATTGGCGTTGAAGCCCCGCGTCGATCAGGAGTCAGTACCGAGAGCGGTAGCGTCCGGATAAGCAGCAGCCCGACGTGAGGGACGGCGTAGTTGCCAATCGCTTGCGGTGCAACCACCAAATTGAGTTTCACCACTCCATGCTATTATCCTCGACTTCTGACCATGAACCTCTACGATGAATTCGATTGGCGCGGCATGCTCTACGAAGCGACGCCCGAGCTGCGCGAGGTGCTCGCGAAAGAAAAGCTCACCGCTTATATCGGCTTTGATCCGTCGGCGCCGAGCCTGCACGTAGGATCGCTGCTGCCGGTGATGGGCCTGGCGCGGTTGCAGCGGTTTGGTCATACGCCGATCGCGATTGCCGGCGGCGGCACAGGCCTGATTGGCGATCCGAGCGGTAAGACGAAAGAGCGGCAACTGCTGGATCACGACCAGGTCCAAGAAAACCTGATCGGCATCAAAGAGCAGTTAAGCCGTTTCCTGGACTTTAATGCCAAAGACAATCCCGCCCGGATCGTGAATAACGCCGACTGGCTCGCCCCCATCACGATGATGGAGTTTCTGCGCGATGTCGGAAAGCACTTCACGGTAAACAACCTGCTCGGCAAAGAAGCGATCAGCCGCCGTTTGGAATCCGACGAAGGTATCTCGTTTACGGAATTCAGCTATCCGTTGCTACAGGCGTATGACTACCTGACGCTGTTCGATCTTTACAGCTGCACGCTGCAAATGGGCGGCAGCGACCAATGGGGAAACATTCTGGCCGGTATCGATCTGATTCGACGTCTGCGCGGGGCGCGGGCGCACGGTCTGGTATTTCCGCTGGTCACTTCAGCCGGCGGCGTGAAGTTTGGTAAGACTGAGGCGGGCGCCGTGTGGCTGGATGCGAAGCTCACTTCGCCTTATCGCTTCTACCAGTTCTGGTTGAACACCGATGACCGCGACGTGATCACTTATCTGAAGTTCTTCACGTGGCTGTCGCAGGAAGAGATCGAAGGACTCGAGCAAGGCGTCAGGAGCTCGCCAGAAAAACGCGAAGCTCAGCGGCGTCTGGCGCGCGAAGTCACGGAGATGCTGCACGGTGAAACTGAATTGGAAAAGGCTGTGCGGGCGTCGGAAGTTTTGTTTGGGAAAGAGATCAGTGGACTGAGCGTGGATCAGATCATGGACATCTTTGCCGATGTGCCTTCGACTGAAGTTGATAAAACAAAGATCGAGACTGACGGATTCACGCTGGGTGATGCGCTGGTACTGTCCGCCCTGGCCCCTTCGAAAGGCGAAGCCAAACGTTTGGTGCAAGGCGGGGGCGTGGCTTTGAACAACGTCCGCATCGATGACGCGCGCAAAGCTATCTCAGCTTCGGACTTTATTGATGGTCAGGTTTTGGTCTTAAGAAAAGGTGCGAAGCACTATCACTTGATCAGGATTAGATAGACCACATGTTTAGCGGAGGGCTACCGCCCTCCGACGAAGCGGGCAGTAGCCCGCCTCTAAACGATCCACTCGTAGAGATTCTCAGAACACACCATTTTTGTTCGGCGAATCTTTCGGCACTTCCATCCCCACGTCCCACAGCTCGGCGATCTTGTTGTCTTCAAATCGAAAGATGTGCACGACGGCGATGGGCAGCGTGTCGGGTCCATGCTGGACGCGAGAATGAACCGCCACCGTATCGCCTTCCGCGATGGCTCGTTGGACGTCGAGCTTCGTATTTGGAAATTTCTTGTGGGCATCAGCCATGCCGGCTTTCAGTGACGCCGTGTCGCCGGGAAAGTAGGCGTTGTGATGACGGAAATTTGGGCTGACAAGGCCGTAAGCATCGTCGAGCTTACCGATCGCGGCGTTGCTCAAGAACGAGATGGCAATGTCCTTGTGTTCCATGGTGATGCCTCTACGCGGGAGCCCTCCCTTACGGTCGGGCTTCTGACACAAACTTCTCCTGCAGATTCTTCGCGAGGTCCGCAAGCTTCACGCGTTCCTGTTCCCACGTGTCGCGATCGCGCACCGTGACCGCTTCGTCTTCCAGCGACTGATGATCGACGGTCACGCAGAAGGGCGTGCCGATCTCGTCCTGCCGCGCGTACAACTTTCCGATGCCGCCGGTGTCGTCGTAAACAGCGCGCACGACTGGTTGGAGAGAGCGCTTGATCGCTTTGGCCATGCCCACGATCTCCGGCTTGTTCTTCGCCAGCGGCAACACGGCCACCTTAATGGGCGCCATTGAATGATGAAGCTTGAGGATGACGCGGGTCTCGCCTTTGTCGTTGACCTTTTCGGAATACGCATCCATCAGAAGCGCGAGCACCGTCCGATTGACGCCGGCCGCAGGTTCGATTACGTAGGGATAGAAACGCTGCTTTGTTTGCTCGTCAAAGTAAGACAGGTCTTCAGTCGAATCAGGATTGAGACGCTTCCCTTCCGCATCCTCCGGCTTCTTTGAATGCGTTCTTAAATCAAAGTCGGTGCGATTGGCGATACCCATCAACTCGTCCCACTGGCGTTCTTCGTCTTCGCGTTCCGGGAAAAATCGGTATTGAATGTCGACGGTGCGCTTGGCGTAGTGCGCCAGTTCCTCCTTTGGCTGCTCGTAAAGCCGCAGGTTCGCGCTCGAAATTCCGATGCTCTGAAACCACTGATGACAGGCGTCGATCCATTCCTGATGCGCGCTTTCGTCTTCGCCGGGGCGCACAAAATATTCCATCTCCATCTGTTCGAACTCGCGCGTGCGAAAGATGAAGTTGCCGGGCGTGACTTCGTTGCGAAAAGATTTGCCAATCTGCGCCACGCCGAAGGGCAGCTTGCGCCGGCTGGTATTCAGCACGTTGAGGAAAGTTGATGAAGATGCCCTGCGCAGTTTCCGGACGGAGGTAAACAAGCGCGTCAGGATCATCTTCCGCGGTGGCGCCGACGTGCGTGCGGAACATGAGATTGAAGGGCTTGGGCTCCGTCAAGATTTTTTGAGCCACAATTAGGACACTTGCCGTCTTCCAACTTGTCTGCGCGCCAGCGCTCTTGCATTCGCGGCAATCGACCAGCGGATCGCTGAAAAGTCTCTTCGTGCCCTGAATATTTCCAGACCAGCCGATTCAGAATGATCGACGAGTCGAGTCCTTCGATGTCGTCGCGTTCGTAAACCATCCAGCGCCACCAGGCCTGCCGCACGTTGTTGGCGAGTTCAACTCCGAGCGGCCCATAATCCCAGGCGCTGCCCAGGCCGCCGTAGATTTCTGAAGATGGATACACGAAGCCGCGGCGCTTCGCGAGTGAGACGATGGTTTCAATGTTGGGTGCAGACACAGTACGAGTGAATGGTGAATCGTGAATCGGAAATAGAAGAACGGAAGCGTGAGTGTAGCAGGGTCAGCAGCGGGAGCGGAAGCGACAAGTCGATAATGTCGTAAAGAAATCTCTGCGCCATCTCGGCGTGCTCGGCGTCTCCGCGGTGCGCATTTCCTAAACCTATTCACCGCAGAGCCGCAGAGGGTCGCCGAGAATAACGCAGAGAAACTGGACTTAGGAAATCACTCGACTTGTCCCAATGCACATCAAACCCGGTCGTCACCGCTTCCGGTACTGTCATCAGCCACAGAAAAAAACCGCAGCCGACTCAGTCGAATCGGCTGCGGCCACTTGTCTAATTAATCGACCCCTAAATAGGCTTTCGGCTGCTGATAAGTGCCTGTGAGGCTCCCCCTAGCCTCTCTCAGACCGCCTTATCAGCAGCCTCGCCTTTTCGCTCTCCGATTGACACTTGGCAACTCCGTTCCCCCGAAAGAGCCGCCGTCGCTCAGATGTAAGACGCCTCCCCCAAAGCATCTTTCAACTTCAATCAAAGAGCCTGACCCGATTAACTACCCTTACTGCCTTTTTGTCGTCTCTGGCCTCAGCAACGGTCATGCCATTTGTGGTGAGTTTGGCGTTCTCTGATGTAGATGCTTGATTCTTCGCGGAAAACTTAAACGGTGAGTTATCTGAGGTCTGAATTCTCTGTGGAACGTATTTCTAATCTTGCGATCACGTTGTAATCGTTCGATACACGATGCCACTTGTTTTGCACTAAAATCGCTCGGACGACAAACGGCGAACGCTCAATGCGGAAAGTTGTCGGGATGAAAAGGGCGACCGTAGAATTCACGATAAAGCCAGCCCAGCACGCGAATTTCAGCAGTACAAAGCGTTTCCAGCCAGCAATCAATTAGAAAATCGTTGCGGGTGGTGGCGGCAGGAATTTTCCCGGATTCATCGACCATCGACGCGGCGCCGTTCAGGTCAAGGCTGTAAGCCGCGGAGGTTTGTTCGGTAAATTTTGCAGCCTGGTCCAGCGCCGTGAGCAGCTGGCTCAGCCAAGCGTGAAGATCCTGTTCCGTGGGATTGTGCGCGACCGACTGGATGATGCCGATCGCCAGCCGGTCTTCGGCCCGATTGAAATTGAAGACATCTTCTCCGGCCGCACGGGTTTGTTCCTGCTTCCATTGAAAGAGTTCTTCAACCTTGGGATGTTTGATGATGGCGACTCGCTGATCATAATCGAGAAACCACTGAATCACGTCCGGGAGTGAATCGTAATCAATCGCTCCCGTCGTGTCTCGCAGAAGAACCGGAGCGTCCTGGCTTTGACTTGCCGATGAATCGTTATTGCTCATAACTAAACAGTTTCGAGGTGTGTTCCGCGTTGAGACAGAATTACGAGTCGCGAGAAAGGAAGAACCAGGATTCGTGCTAATGCCGCCTAATTTCGAGATGGAAAGCCGCGCGGGCCTCGCCCACGCGATCACCCCGGCGATTTCTGATGACCGTGGGCGAGTAACTCGACAGCGAATCCAGGTCGTTCGCGGCCAGCACACCTAACTGGCGCAGAGCATCAATCACCGCCGGTGGCCGCGCCCGTTGGTCATCGCCATCGGCAATCTTGAGAGCCAGTCCAAGGCCCTGCGGCCAATCAGTGCACGGCAGGACACCCACGGTATAGACTCCCTCAGCTCCTATCTTTGAGATAAGCCGCCCTTTCCCAGCCCTAATGAGTTCTGTATCCAAACGGTTCTTTGTGCCGCCGACCATTTCGGGGTAATCAATCATGGCTTTGACGATTCGTTCGCAGGCCGCCCGCGCCCGACTATCAATCCTGGGTGGCGGCGATACGAGCCGCGCATATGCCAGCGCCATAGCGCGTACGGGCATTCCAAACACCGGCACGGCGCAGCCATCGATTCCGATGGCAATATTGTCGGCGGATACGCCCGAAAAGTCAGAAACCGTGTTCAAGATCATCTGCTGCACAGGGTTTTGAAGTTCATCATAGGTTTCAATCGCCGCCCCCAGGTGCTTCGCCAAAGCCAACATCCCCGCATGCTTGCCCGAACAGTTGTTCTGAAGCACGCTGGGGGGCTGCTGGTCGCGAATGAGCCGACGGGCAACATCGATGCTGAAAGGTTCATGCACGCCGCATTTCAAGGCGCTCTCGTCGAGGCCGACTTTTTCAAGCATCGTCCGCACTGTCTGTACGTGGATCGATTCGCCGCTATGCGAACCGCAAGCGATGGCGATTTCACGGTCGGTGAACTGAAACTGGTCGGCGGCGCCTGAGCTGACGATGGGAATTGCCTGGAACGGCTTGCCTGATGACCGGAAGAAGGTGACGGTGTCGGGATTTCCGAGCGAAGCGATAGTCTCACCCGAACCATTGACGGCTACTAAGTGCCCTTGATGAATGGACTCAACGAGTGGCCCGCGCGACACTTCGACCAACAGTTCGGCTTTTCCGAGAAGATCCCCCTGATTGGACATCAATCAGCATCTTAACTGCTTCATCGTGAAAAAACGAAAGCGGGCCAGATTAGATCCGCGCCCGCTGCGATACTCGCCGATTTTATGCTCGATTAGTTCTTTGGTGTGGCCACTTGATCAGTCACTGATGGGGCTAACGGGGTCACCATGCGCGGCCTGGTTGCAGGAGCCTTCTTTCGTCGGCCGCCCAATTCCAGCACCGTAAGTTTCACGGCACGCCGGCCAAACTGCATCGCCTCTCGCGCGGTCGGCGTCCAGATGTCGATTCGTCGTCCCTTGACGGCGCCACCGGTGTCAGCAACCAAATATTCTCCGCTCAATGAACCGGCGTCGATTCGAACACGGGTTCCCAGCGGCAGGACGCGCGGGTCAGCGGCAATTAAGCCACGGGCAACCGGTTTGCCGCTCGCCGTCCGGCCACGCAGACTGTAAGCAGTCGCGGTGTAGGTCACGGCAGGCGTCATAATTATTTCCGTAGGCTTGACTGCGCTATTGGCCTCGGCCGTCGACTTGGAGGTTCCGGGCGCCTCTGTCGTCTCGGTATCTACAACAGTTTGGACCGTCAGAGCAGGATTCGGCTGCGAAGGTGACGGCTGGACTGGTTTAGGATTTTGCTGGTGGATGTCGGTTCTCGCGTAAGAAATTACCGAGAATACGAGAAGCACACTGGCCGCGCTTCCCAGAAGTGTCGAGTTCTTCATCAAATCGGGTTCTCCTGTCCGAAGTTTTATGCCAACCTTTCAGCTTTTCGCGCGCGAGTCAGATGGAGCTTTGACTCAACCTCCGGCTCAAGGAGACTGAAGGTGTCTGTCAGCCGAAGTTCGGGACTACCTGTTTGCGCTTTGCTGAAAAGACCTTATGTCAGAATCACCGCCGTTGACGGGGTGGGTAAATCTTTGATTAATCCTGGGTTCAAAAGAAAAGCGAACCGTAGGGTTCGCTCCTGTAACACGGGGAAAAGGCTAGCACAGCGGTTTTGGGGGTGTCCAGCCGAGATGGGTCAATTCCCCGTTACCATTTCGTTGCAATTGCGCGCACATTTGGGAGAAATCGGCGGAAAGGCAGCGGTTTCGGAACATTTAGGCCTTTTCCAGCCCGGCGTACTTTTCTATCAGCTTCTTCTGTCCGTAGCCTGGGAAGCTGACTGTGACCTTGGTCTGGTCTCCCGACCCCTCTCTGCGAAGCACCAACCCCCGCCCGTACTTGGCGTGCCTGACATACGATCCAGGCAGAAAAAGTGAGGGCGTGACAGGAGCGCGGGCATCCTTGCCCACATCTCGCTTAGCCTGCGAGCCCTCCCTGACAGTCGGGCTACTGCCCCGGCGCCCGCCCATTTGTCCCTCGCGCTTTCGAAAGAATTCGGCAATCGACTCAACGCTGTCATAAGTCTTGCCGGAATATTTGGCGGGCGGGCGTTTGACGCTAGAACCACTGTCTATGCTTCCGCCGAAAGGCGTCTCGCGGATTTGCGCGGCGTCCTCGTCATATTCATACCGAATAGAATCGACGGACGGCTCCAACCGGTGCGAACCTCGGGCAAATGACAGCCACGACCGGCCCCGGGAGAGGTCGTCGATCAATTCAAGCGGCATTTCATTCAGAAACTGAGACGGCTCAGAAGCCAACTCTTCGCCATAGACACGGCGCTTCACCGCATGAGTTATGTACAGGTACTTCTCTGCCCGCGTCATCGCCACGTAGGCCAGCCGCCGCTCTTCCTCAATATCGGACGCATCGCTAAGCGATCGTGAATGTGGGAACAGCCCGTCCTCCAGCCCCACCAGGAAGATCACGGGAAACTCCAGACCCTTGGCGGAATGCGCGGTCATCAGGGTTACCGGCACATCCGCCTTGTATTGATCCGTGTCAGCCACCAGCGCCGAGTGATCGAGAAAGTCGCGCAAGCCCTGCGCTCCTTGTTCGTCATAATCGACGGCGGCATTGACCAATTCCTGGAGGTTTTCCAGGCGCGCCTCGGCCTCTTCGCTGTTCTCTGCCTTCAAAGCATTTTCATACCCGGTATCGAGAATCGCCGCCTTCACCAAGTCCGAAACGGGTGAAGTCGATTCGATGAGCTGACCCTTGGCAACTGCTTCCGAGTCGGCCTCAGCGTCGGAGTATTCACGATCCGGCTCCTCATCTGCTCTCAGCACCAGCTCGACTTTCGCGGCCAGGACCCGTACCAGGCGCTGAAAATTCGCGAGGGCGGCAACCGCCCGCGCCGATAACGCCTGTTCGTCAACAATCAGATCTGAAATCGCGTCCCAATACGAAATCCCCAATTCCCTTACCCGCTTTTCAATCTCATCGAGGGTTATCTTGCCGATGCCGCGCGGTGGCGTGTTGATGATCCGCTGCAGGGCGATCGAGTCGTGCGGATTCATCGCGAGTTTCAGGTAGGCGATGACGTCGCGTACTTCCATTCGTTCATAAAAGGAAAAGCCGCCGACAATGTTATAGGCCAGCACCGCGCGGCGCATCGCCTCTTCAAAAACACGCGACTGCGAGTTCGTACGATAAAGCACGGCCGCGCGAATATTGGGTTCTGCGCGCAGATGCTCTCCGATTTTCGCCGCTACAAATCGCGCTTCGGCGTCCGCGTCCATCGCCTGGTAATAACGGATCTTCTCGCCGGCAGTATTCTGGGTCCACAGGGCTTTCTCTTTGCGCTCGATGTTGTGCTTGATGACGCCGCTGGCGAGGTCGAGGATGTTCTGGGTCGATCGATAATTCTCTTCCAGCCGAATTACCTTGGCCGAAGGAAAATGCTCCTCGAATTTGAGAATGTTGGTGATGTCCGCGCCACGCCAACGGTAGATCGACTGATCGGGATCGCCCACGACGCAGATGTTCTGCTGTTTTTCCGTTAGTAGCCGGATCAGCGCGAACTGGAGCTGATTAGTATCCTGGTATTCATCGACGAGCAGATAGCGAAACCGATCGTTGTAGCGCTCGCGGACCTCCGTTACGTCGCGCAACAGCCGCACAGCCTTGATCAGCAAGTCGTCGAAATCGAGCGCGTTATTGCGGTGCAGACGCTCTTCGTACAGCTGGAAAACGCGCGCAATTGAAGCGCGCCGCTCGTCGATGAATTGGGCTTTGGCCGAAAAAGCTTCGGCGTCTTCGCCGCGGTTTTTGGCCGCGCTGATTGCGGACTGAACCGAACGCGGGGTCAACGCCTTGTCGTCAAGGCCGAGATCGCGAATGCAGTTGCGCGTCAGACGGACAGTGTCATCCTGATCGTAAATCGTAAATGAGCGGGTATAGCCCGCGTTCAGTGCTTCGATATCGCGGCGCAGGATGCGCACACACAAACTGTGAAAAGTGGAGATTAGAGGCGCGCTGCCGAGTTCCAAACCTTCCAGCAGTCTGCTGACGCGATTGCGCATCTCCTCGGCGGCTTTGTTGGTAAAAGTTACCGCCAGAATGTTCCGCGGCCAGACGTTGCGCTCGGCAATTAGATAGGCGATCCGATGCGCGATCACGCGCGTTTTGCCGGATCCGGCGCCCGCCAGAATCAGCAGCGGCCCGTCGCCCGTCGTTACCGCCTCGCGTTGCTGTGGATTGAGTTGCGAGAGAAATTCAGTCATGAAAAATGTCCGGTGCCATTTAAGCATAGGACTTGCAGGTTGCCGAACCGCTACTGTGTCGGTACCGCGAGCGGTAGCGAGCGGATCAACGTTGCTTTGGCAAGTCTCGCACCGTTCGCTGCTAGACAGCACGACATACATTTACTTCAACACCCGCACGCACAGGCAGTCAGAACACGCATTGATCCTTCTCGAACTGTGGCAATTGGCAACGCCCAGAGATCGCGCATCAATGCCGTTTGAAATACTGCACCGCTCGCTCATGCTTCTGCGCCGCTTCCCTGGTCTCGAAGGTGCCCAGGTTTCGGCGCTTTCCCGTCTTCGGATCCTTCTTCCGCGAATACAGCCGGTACTTCCCTGACTTCAGTTTCCTGATCATGACGTACTCCTTGCTACAACCTCCAAGCTTAGATCACTGAACCAAACCAAAGATAGCGGGCCGGTCGTGAACGTACGCGTGGTTGCGGCGGTGCGCTCAGATGATGGCAAATTGTTGTGCGCGGAGCGTTAAGGTTAGAAAGCAAACCCTTGAACACAGAGCGATTTAGAGAGAGAATGCGCGCTGCCGTTGAAAGTTCCCGACCCAGGTTGAGCGACCCGCATCGCGTGCGTCGTCGCTCACAGAACACGTACGCGCCTGAATCGATGATTGGACGCACTCTCTCTCATTACCGCATCCTCGAGAAGATTGGCGAGGGCGGGATGGGTGTGGTCTATGTGGCCGAGGATGTATTACTCGGCCGTCGCGTCGCCATTAAGACGATTCATTCTCGAAACAGCAAAGAGGACCGCCACTTTCGGGCGCGCTTTCTGCGCGAAGCTCGCGCAGTTTCGCGACTCTCGCATCCGAACATCGCCACCATTCACGATTATGGCGAAACGGAAGAGGGCGAGCCGTACATCGTCATGGAATTGATCAAGGGCGAAACCCTCGGCGAGCTGATGCTAACCGAGAAGCTCAATATTTCGCGCGCGATCGAAATCATCAAGCAGGTTGGCGAGGCACTCGCTGAAGCACACCGCCACGGCATCATTCATCGCGACATTAAACCTACGAATGTGGCGATCAACGAGCGCGGCCGCGTTAAGGTCCTCGACTTTGGATTGGCCAAACAGATTGCGCTCGAAACCGCCGAGACTACAGATCCTGAACGTCAGACGTTGTTGGCTACCCACACGCGCGACGGGTTGATCGTCGGGACTCCGATGTACCTATCGCCTGAGCAAGCCATGGGCAACGAAGTGGACGCGCGCAGCGATCTGTTCTCGTTAGGTGGACTCTTGTATGAATGCATCGCCGGCAAGCCGCCCTTTTTCGGCAAGAGCGCGGCTGATATTTGCGCAAAAGTGCTGCGCGATGATCCGCCGCCGCCGTCTACGCTCAATCCGGACATTCCGGGTGAACTTGATCAGGTAACCTTGAAGTCACTGGCCAAGGAGCCAAAAGGCCGCTATCAGACCGCAGACGAATTCGTGGCTGACCTGGAAGCGGTCGAGGCCCATCTGTTCACCGACGCCAGAAACACCGTCACGCGTTTAATTCCCGCCTCAGTCGGCACTCGACCTACAGGCGCGCTTGCCACCTTGTCGGACATTTTCCGCCGCCCCCGTTTGCCAGTCGGCTATGTGGTCGCTGCGATATTGGGCGTGGCCGTCCTGGGATTTGGCGGCTGGTATTTCTTGCGCGCGCGGCCACACACACCCAACGCCGAAGCGCAGCGCCTGTACGAAGCCGGGGCCAATGCCATCCGCGCGGGTTCATACTTTCAGGCCAGCAAAGCTTTGGGGCTGGCATTAAATAGTGACGACCAGTTCGCGCTGGCTCACGCACGTTTGGCTGAGGCCTGGATGGAGTTGGATTACAGTGACAAAGCCAAAGATGAGCTGCTGCGCGCCGGAGAGTTATCACCTAACCGTTCGTTGTTTACGCCGGTTGATTCTCTTTATCTCGACGCGATTACGGCTACGGTGCGACGTGACTTTGCCAAAGCCGTTACTGCTTATGCCGAGATCGCCAGGCTCCAGCCCGATCAGGCTTCGGCCTATGTAGATTTGGGACGCGCTTATGAAAAGAACAACGAACTGGACAAGGCCATCGACAGCTACACCGCCGCCGCGAACAAAGATCCTCAGAACGCGACTGCCTTCCTAAGGCTGGGTGTCCTGCATGGACGCAAGCATGATCTGAGCCAGTCGAGCGCCGCCTTTGACAAGGCCGATCAGATTTATCAGGCATTCGGCATGATCGAGGGGCGCGCCGAAGTCGCCCTCCAACGAGGTGTCGTCCTCAACGACATCGGCGGAAAGGTAGAGGAGGCCCGCGCACAATTGGAACAGGCCCGTGAATTTGCCAAAGTAGTTGCCAGTACCTATCAGCAAATCAGGATTCTTTACCAACTGAGCAACGTCGCGATTAAGGCAGGGCAAACTGATCAAGCGCTGCAATATGTCGGAGAAGCCATTCAACTGGCTCAGGCAAATCAGATGGAAACCTCGATCGCCCGCGGCAATATTGAATTGGGAAACATCTATTTGGGCGCCGGCAAGTACAACGAAGCTGAGCAGTACTTTCAACGAGCCCTGGACGCAGCCCAGCGCTATGGCGCGCGGCAAAATGAAGCTCGGGCCCGGTTGGCGCTGGCCAGCGTTTACGTGCAACGCGGTGAAGCTGATCGCGCCCTCGGATTGATCGATCAGGCACTCAGCTTTTATCAGGCGGGCGGTTTTCGCACTGAAGTTCGACAGGTGCAAATCCTGCGCGCTAGAACGCTGAAGCAAAAAGGAGATCTTAAAGCCGCTCTGCAATCATTCCAGGACCAGTTGCAGGTAGCCGAGCAGGGCGGAGACCAGGCAGCGATCGCTTTCTTACATGGAAGCGTCGGCAGCATCCTCCTGGACCAGGACGACTACCCTGAAGCGCGCCGCCATTTCGATGAAGGACGCACGCGCTATCACCAGTTGGGTAACAAGCTTTACGAAGGATATAACCTGATGAGCCTGGGCGCGACCCTCTGGCGCATCGGCGATTATGACCAGGCCCGGCAGATGCTCGATCAAGGCGCCGAGATCGTCAAACAAAAAGGCAGTTCCTTTACAGCGCTTGAAGCGGACATTGATCTGGTGGAAGCTGAGCTGGCGCTGAGCAACCGCAAGTTCCCGGATGTCGAAACGAAAGCAAAACAGGCATTGGATTTGTCCGGCACTCAGGACAAACCACTTGCGGTGCAGGCGAACATATTGTTGGGTCTCGCTCAAGCGCGTTCCGGCCGCGCGGCTGCCGGCCTGGCGCTGTGTCAACAAGCCGGCCAAGATGCTGCGCCGCAAGGCGCTCCGCTGCTGATGGCGCAGGCGCAGGCTTGTATGGCCGAGGCGGCGTTGCTTTCGGGCGATGCGCAACATGCGCTCGAGTACGCGCGGCAGGCGCAGACCTTTTTTTCCAACAGTGGACTGGCTGAACCCAATTGGCGCGTGTCATTAGTCGCCGCCCTCGCCAGTGAAAAAATTCAGGACCATGAAAGCGCTAAGCGTTACCTGAAGAGTGCCAACGATGCTTTTGACTCGTTGGCACAAAAGTGGGGCGGAGAAACCTTCAAGTCTTACCAGACTCGCCCTGACATCCAGTCCTTCCGTAAGCAGCTTGAGCAAATTTCTGCGACCTTGCGGTAACTGGCGACCTCTCAGTCATAACCAAAGGAGAAACAATGGCCAAATCGAAAACAACCAACGGCTCGACTAGCAAGGGAGGGACGAAATCGCCCCGGCGGCTGAAACTCATGAGCGATCCACCCGTCATCATAGGCGGCGGCGGGTCTGTGCTCGTGTTCTTCAAAAACGGCGCGACCGAAATACCTTCAACCAAACCCGGCTATAGATGTTTCCGAGTACCCGGCAACATCAAGAATCTGACTTTCTACGACGGCGAAACACCCGGAGTAACCATCCTTCCCGTGAAAAATAGTCAGAGGTTCTTTAGTCAAGCGGATGAATAGGAATCTGGGTAGTGGGGTACATGCGTGTTGCTGATCGCAGAAGCGGGGCAGCAACACACAATTATCCGCCTACTGAAATCTGAAGACGGGTGCAGACTCGCTGTATAATTCCCGCCACAGTCTAAAAGCAAAAAGGAGAATCAAAATGTCAGAAAGTACCGGTCCTCTCGATCCGCCAATCCTCGTAGGCGGTGGTGGTTCCACATTAATTTGGATCAGGAAAGACCAAAAAGCGCGACAAATCTCGCCTGATGAAGTGTCGAATACGGCAATGAAACCAGGCCATCCCGACTTGTACGATATTTATGTGCTGGATGATTTTGAATGTTCGAATGTCAAAGTTCATCACGGCGGTTCGGAAAATCCGACTCCTAATCGGGTGCAGGGCAAGAAGCACCACACGCAGTTTACGTAGAGCGAGGTCCGACTTGCGTGAGCGGGTCTGTCTATTTTTCAACCGCCTCGCGCAAGTCACGAAACAGCCGCGCTAAATCAGGTAATTGGTAGTTCGCATTCAGACCGCTCGGGTTTGGCAGGACCCAAACCCGGGCGGAATGAATTCGCTCCACCTGTTCTCCGATCACCGCCTTTGGTCGCTCAAAAGCTTGTCGATAAGCGCCCACGCCGAGAATCGCCACGATGCGCGGACGATACTTCTTTACCTTCACCGCCAACAAGCGACCGCCAGCAACGAAATCTTCCCTGGCTAACTCCGCCGCCGACGCCGTCGCATGCGAAACAACATTGCTAATTCCCAGGCCCATGTTCAGCAGGGCGCGCTCCTCGAATGGCGACAGTAGTCGATCAGTAAACCCGGATTGAAAGAGTGCGGGCCAAAACCGGTTGCCTGGCCGCGCAAAATGATGGCCGACCGCCGCGGTGTAGAGGCCCGGATTGATTCCGCAGAAAAGCACCCTGAGATTCGGTCCGATTACGTCCGGCAGCGTCTTGCCGGCCGCATCTATCAGTTGTTGCTTTGTGGGTTTGAAGGGCTGGGCCACGCTTGATTGTGGGTGGTTGCGAACCATAGTGGATGCTCATAGAGTAGATGATTACGTGAAATCAAGGCGAGTAGAACCGCGAAACGACGAACCGGCACGTGTGCGAGCCTTCGAGACGATTTGTAAATGACGACCCGCAGCAAACCTAGAGTCGAGAAGCCGCGTAAGCGCGGGACGAAACGGGGCACCCCTCTCTGCGCTGCGGCCCGCCGGACGCGGATGCCCAAAATCATTCATCCGATGCTGGCGACCCTCGTCGATGAACCATTTTCCGATCCAAATTGGATTTTCGAAACCAAGTGGGACGGCTTTCGTTCTGTCTGCTTCGTGCGTAACGGTCAAGCTCGCTTTGTGTCGCGGAATCAGATCGACATGACACCTCAATATCCGGAGCTCGCCCAGGTCGCGAAACAGATCGATGCGAAAGAGGCGATTCTGGACGGTGAGATCGTCGCACTCGATGAACACGGCATGCCCCGGTTTCAGCTTTTGCAGCCGCGCGTCGGACGCAAGAGCGGGATCGACGCTCTGCGCGGCACGGCTCAGATCGTCTATTTCGTTTTCGACCTGCTCTACGCTGACGGTTATGACCTGACGCCTTGCACGGTCGTGGAACGCAAGGCACGGCTCGCTGAGATTCTGCGCCCCGCCAGCTTCATAAAACTATCGGAACATATTGAGAGCGACGGCGACGCGTTCTTTCGCGAGATTGAAAAGTTTCACCTTGAAGGAATGATGGCGAAGCGCGCCGAAAGCAAATATGTTCCGAAGCGCAGCAATGATTGGCTGAAGGTCAAGACGGTTCTGCGCTCGGAAGTTGCAATCGGCGGGTACACGCAACCGCGCGGCACTCGATCATATTTTGGCTCGCTGGTTTGCGGCCTCTATCAGCACGGTGACCTGCGTTATGTGGCGCACGTCGGCGGCGGATTCAACGAACGAACCTTGGCGTCAACTTACAAACTGATGCAGCCGCTTAAAACCATTAAGAGCCCATTCGTGGACGCGCCCAAAACCAACGAGCCGGTGCAATGGATTAAACCAAAGCTGGTGGCTGAGGTTAAGTTTTCCGAATGGACTGCCGATCATCGGCTGCGCCATCCGGTGTTTGTCGGTCTGCGCGAGGACAAGAAGGCGATGGAGTGCCGCTTCGAGTTTGAAAAAGATACAAATCAGGTTGTCGCCCGCCGTCCCACTCGCCGCCGAAAATAACTTTATTAGGCAGCAAAAAAGCGGGTCGCGGCCCGCTTCTAAATCAATGATTCTCTATAGCTTAGCCTAGGCGTTCGGCCGCATTAACCCACGGAAAATACCCTGAATTTCGACGCGCGAGGCGTGGACGCGCATGGGCTGAAGATGGGCATTCGAAGGTCTCAATTCAACTTCCTCGCCAAACCGGAACAGACGTTTCAAAGTGGCGCGCGCGCGATCAATTAACGCCACCACAATTTCGCCGTCCCGCGCTTCGTTGCGGCTCTCGATAAGCGCGATGTCGCCGTCGCAGATGTGCTCGTCGATCATCGAATCACCTTTGACGCGCAGGGCATAGATGCGATCCGGCCGCACGCGACCAAGCAAAAAACGCGGGACACAAATCGTCTCGATGTCTTCAATCGCGTCGATGGGCACGCCGGCCGCAATTTGTCCGACTAACTTAACTTCACAGACGTTGCTCGCCGAAGCTTCGTCCAGATTCAATCCAATCGTGAAGACCGTGCCATGATCGCGCTTTATCAGGCCGCGTTTTTCCAGGGCGGCGATGTGCTTGGCGATCGTCGCCTTTGAGCTCACTCCGAAGTGACGTGCGATCTGTGCGTACGAAGGTTCGTGTCCGTGCTTCGCGAGAAAACGGGTGATGTAATCGAGGATTTCTTTCTGACGTTGAGTACGTGGTAGCATTGGGGAACTCTTAAGCGACGACGCGACTCGAATTCTAAACACGCTAGTCCGAATCGTCAAGACTTGTGCGTAATTACTTCAAATAAATCTTTGCGGGAAGCACGCACGCCGATTTGGCGGTAGCTGATCATTTCTCGAGAAGGGGAAATATTTGCCGCCGCCCTTGGTGCCGTGATTTGACTCCACGGTAGCGATTCGGATAAATGTTCCGCGCTTTAGTTTTCGTCAGGCGTAACCAATTACAGCGGTCGCGCGTCATTAAGTTGTAACCAGTTCTTCGAATAGCGGACCTGCGCAGTTTCTAATCACAATTCGATGAAAGGAAAGTCCCCAATGAAACAGACGTGTCGTTCTGCTCGTGAGGTGGGCAGGCTGGTGGCCGCCATCTGCGCGCTCGTCCTGATGGTGGTGACCCTCGGAGCCATGGCCGTGCAGGCCGAGGATCCGGTTCCGGCACAGACGCCTTCACCGACTCCGTCACCGATGGCTAGCGCCAGCCCCACGGTAATCCCCAGTCCTACTCCGACCCCGATTAATTGGTCCACCGATCCGATGTTGAAGCGATTCGTCTTTCGCGGGATCGGACCGGCCAGTATGGGCGGCCGCATCGACGACATCGCCTGCGTCGAAAACAATCCCTATATCTGTTACGTGGGGTTTGCGACCGGCGGCGTCTGGAAGACCACCAACAACGGCACGACTTTCGCGCCCATCTTCGACACTTATTCCACTGCTTCGATTGGAGATATCGCGATTGCCCCGTCGAACCCCGACATCGTCTGGGTGGGCACCGGCGAAGCGAACAACCGGCAGAGCTCGAGTTTTGGCGACGGCATTTACAAATCGACTGATGCGGGCAAGACCTTTACGCGTATGGGCCTGCAGGATTCGCAGACGATTGCGCGCATCGTAATCGATCCGAGGGATCCAAATACGGTCTATGTCGCCGTCCTCGGCCACCTGTTCGGACCAAATAAAGAACGGGGCGTTTACAAAACGACTGATGGCGGCAAGACCTGGAGCAACGTCAAGTTCATCGACGAAGACACGGGCTTCACTGACCTCGTCATGGATCCCGTCGACAGTAAGACGCTTTACGCGGCTTCGTATCAACGCCGGCGCACCTCCTGGGGATTCAACGGCGGCGGTGCGGGCTCGGGAGTCTGGAAGACAAACGATGCCGGCAAGACCTGGACAAAAATCCAGGGCAGCGGCTTTCCGGAAGGCATGCTGGGCCGCATCGGCATAGACGTTTCGCGATCGAATCCGAACGTGCTCTATGCGCAGATCGAAGTGGGCGCCAGCACCGGCACCGGCGGCGAGGAACAAACATTCGGTGCTGGTGGCGGCACGCCGACTCCGACGCCCACGCCAACTCCATCGGCGTCGCCTACACCCGATCCAAAGAAACACGGAGTCTGGCGTTCGGACGATAAGGGCAAGACGTGGCGCGTGGTCGCCAGCTGCTTCAACGCGAACAACTGCACCGAAAACAACCGGCCGATGTACTACAGTCAGATTCGTGTCGATCCATCCAACCCGGATAATGTCTTCGTGGGCGGCTTGAACTTCAGCCGTTCGACTGACGGTGGCAAGACCTTTAAGTCGCTACAACCGGGGATCGCGCACAGCGATCATCATGCGATCTGGATCGATCCTAAGAATGGAAAACATATTTTGATCGGCAACGACGGTGGCCTGGATGTTACATACGATCAGGGCGACACGTGGGAGTTCATCAACACGATCCCGGCGGCGCAGTTCTATGCGATTGCTGTGGACATGCGCAAGCCGTATTACGTTTACGGCGGACTACAGGACAATGGTTCGTGGGGCGCGCCCAGTCAAACGCGCAACAACGCAGGCATCACCAACGCCGACTGGTTTCGCACCGGCGGCGGCGATGGCTTCTACTCGCAAGCTGATCCAAACGACCCGTACATCATCTATTCTGAATCGCAGAACGGCGCGATGCAGCGCATCGATATGCGCACGGGTCGCAGCGTCAGCATTCGTCCGCGAGGCCTGCCGCGTCGCGGTGGTGGCGGCGGCGCCGGCCGTCGACCGGGAGCTCAAGGGCCGACAGCGACGGCTAGTCCGGAAGCCAGTCCTCAGGATCCGCAAGCGGCCCTCGCAGCCTTTGCGGCGGCCCAGGGTTTTGGCGGTTTTGGCGGTCTCAACGCAGCTACGAACGTGGTCCCGGCTCCGGCCGCGACCGATCAGTATCGCTTCTATTGGAACACGCCGATCGTAATGTCGCCGCACAACTCCAGCATTCTCTACGTCGGCGGCGATCGTTTCTTCAAGTCGCTGAATCGCGGTGATACGTGGACGGCGTCTGCAGATCTCACCAGGCATATCGATCGCAACACGCTTTCGATTATGGGGGTAAAAGGCAACCAGCCGATGGCTTCGAAGAACGACGGTTATACGAGCTTCGGTTATATCGTAACCATCGGCGAATCGCCGATGGTGCCGGGAATTCTCTGGGCCGGAACGGACGACGGCAACGTGCAACTCAGTCGTGATGGCGGAGCCAACTGGTCCAACGTTGCCAGGAACGTCCCGGTACTCGCCTCGGCTCCGGGTGACATGTACCACATCACTCGCATCGAACCGTCACGTTACGATGCGGGCACAGCCTATCTGGCCGTTGATGGGCATCGCTTCGATGATCTAAAACCGTACCTGTATGTCACTCGAGATTATGGGGCTACCTGGTCTTCGATCGGCAGCACTCTTCCCGCGATTGGAACCGTCAATGTGATCCGGCAAGATCCAAAGAATAAGGATCTGCTGTACGCCGGCACCGAGTTCGGCCTGTACGTATCAATCGATGGGGGCCGGGAATGGAAAGAGTTTATGTCCGGCCTGCCACGGGTCCGGGTGGATGACATCATCGTTCATCCGCGCGACAACGATCTGATCGTGGGCACTCACGGTCGTGGCATTTTTATTCTCGACGACATTAGTGCTTTGCAGCAGCTTTCGTCGGCCAAAGTGTTGGACAAAGAGGTTCACCTCTTCGACGTTCGCTCCGGCGTTCAGTGGTACAACGACATTCGCCTGAGCCGTTACACCGGCGGCGCGAAGTTTTTCCGCGGCAACAATCCCCTGCCCGGCACGGCCATCAGTTATTACCTGAAGACGGTGCCGACAACTGAGGTGAAGATCACCATCAGCGATTACACCGGCAAAGTTGTGCGCAACATCACCGGCACGAAGGAGATTGGCATCAATCGCATGCAGTGGAATCTGCGCGGTGATCCGGCGCAGCGTCCGCCTAACTTCCCCGGCGGTGGCGGCGGAGGCGGAGGTGGCGGCGGCTTCGCGGCCCTCTTCAATCTCGGTCCGACGGTTGAACCCGGAACTTATGTAGTTAAGTTGTCCGTTAATGGCAAGGACTATACGACCAAGGCCGTGATCGAAACCGATCCCGGCATCATGCCGTAAACCTCGTTTCGAATAACACCGGGATAGAGCCGCTGATCGTGGGGTCAGCGGCTCTTGCTTTCTCCGCCTGGCTTTCTCGCAAACCAGCACGAAAAGTAGTACGCTTCGCCCATCTTCCCAAGACTCTTCCCCACATAGGAGGCGTCATGATCTGCTCAAGGTTCCGGATACTGCTTCTATCGAGTTTGGTTCCGTTTGCCGCCGCGAATGCGATCGCCCAAACTGCGGATCCCCCGACACAATTGGCGGTTGAGGTTCGCTACTATGCGGGCCAGGCCCCCGCACACATAGTGGCGGATCGCTTAGACAAACATTGGATTTGGTTCGGCCGATTTCCACGTGTCGCCAACTGGGTACCACCCGCGAATTCGCTTCCCGTCGCCGCCGTTAAAGTGAATACACTTCAGGCCGAGGAGGGCGTGCGTGTTTGGGTTTCGGTATTGTCGGGAAAGGTCCTCGAAGATGAGAGGCAGATAAGCAGCTACGTCCTTCATGAAGGCGATGCCGTAACGGCAAAGGAATTGGCAGACGTCGGTGTTGTTCCATTTGACCTCAAGCTCGTGCAGCTGGCGCCTTCAGTCAGTTATATCCCCGAGTTTAGGAGCAAGGCCACCTCAATAGAACTGGTTTCCATTCAACAAACCTTTTCGACGTTCCCATCAATTCAATTGGTAGTGCGAAACGTGTCCGCTAAACCGGCGTATATGCTCGAAGTGATAACTCTTCAGGATGGCCAACGCCGGTTGTTATCCATGCCGCAAGATAAGGAGGGCAACGCGCTGATCGCGCCGGGCGCTGCTTTTGAAGTAACGGTGCGGCTGGGGACTCGTTATGTTCCCGGCGCCAACGAATATTCGATTCAAGCTGTGCCAAATCAATCGATAGAAATAGCGACGGCCGTGTTTGGCGACGGATCGTACGAAGGCGACAGCGAATACGCCATGACCTTCTTTGGTTATCAAATCGGTAAGAAGGCCCAGTTGAAACGAGTGATTGACTTGCTCGAAAAGGCGGGGAATGGAACTGCCGCCGTGACGTCGCTAAAAGACAAAGCCTCAACCTTGAACGTATACGCAGATGCGGCGGCAGTAGAAGAATTGCACCGGCAGTTCCCGCAAGAGAAACTAATCGAACGTGTCAGGATTCCCATCGAGGTCGGAATGCGCAGATTGCGCGACGAAGTACTGAAAGACCTTACCGAATTCGAATTGTATGGCCGCTACGCGGAAGCGAATGCGTTCAATTCCTGGGCAACCTCAGCCAAGCAGCGCTATCAGGCTTGGCTGAATCGGCTGTGAGTCATTCGACGACTCGCGCAATCACGCACTTCAAATAATGCGTTTCCGGTACGCCCAGTAACACCGGATGATCGCTCGACTGTCCGCGCTGTTCGATAATCTGAAGCCGGCGATGTGCATCGAGCGCTGCGTCACCAATAATTTCCAGAAACAATTCTGCGCTGATGTGGTAGGAACAAGTGCACGTTACCAACACGCCGCCACGATTGAGGAGCTTGAGCGCCCGCAGATTGATCTCTTTGTAGCCGCGCGCCCCGGACTTTACAGTCGCGCGACTCTTGGTAAAAGCAGGCGGGTCAAGAATGATCGTATCAAAGCGCTCACCAGCAGCTTCCATTTCACGTAACGCGTCAAAGACGTTTGCCGCCTCGAATCGAACGTTGGTCAGTGAGTTTAATTGCGCGTTTCGCTGGGCGGCGGTAACTGCCTCTTCCGAAATGTCTACACCCAGAACGCTGTCGCACGATTTAGCGATGTGAAGAGCGAAGCCGCCATTGAATGTAAAGCAATCCAGTGCGCGCCCGTGCGCCACTGCGGCAGCCGCCAGATAGTTTTCGCGCTGATCCAGGAACGCGCCGGTCTTTTGGCCGCCCAGCGGCGAGACCAGGAACCGCACGCCATGCTGATTGATTTCGATTTGGTGCGCAGTTCGGTCTGACGTGCCGGACGCGCTTCCTTTGGACGTGTCACTTGATCCGGTCGCTACCGCTCCCGGTTCTGACGCGTAAAGGAGACCCTTGCGCAATTCCAGGCCTTCAAACTCGCGCACGCGCGCATCGTTCCGTTCGCTTACTGAACGCGGTTTGAATTCCTCAATCAACAACTCGACCAATTTCGATTGCCAGCGGTCAGCGCCTTGCGACAGCGTCTGCAGGAGAAAATGGCCGTCGTAAACATCAACAATGATCGACGACAAAAGATCGCCCTCTGAGTAAACCAGTCGATAAGCATTGCTCTGTGCGGCGATTGCCGTGCGTCGCTTCGCGCACTCGTGCAAACGTCTCCGCCACCAGTCATCGTCAATGATTTCCTCCCTGGTGGTGAGAAAACGCAGGGCAATCTCTGAAAGGTCGCTATAGAAAGCCTGTCCGACAAAATTGCCGGCCTCGTCAACTACGCGAGCAATCGCGCCGCCTTCTGTCTCGCGGGCGTCGCGAATGTCGCTGCGATAGACCCAGAGATGACCGTGGCGAACTCGCTTGGCCCCGCGGGTTGAAATCTTTACCGTGAGCATGATTGAGTTTGAACTTACCACATCAGTGACCCAGACTTCAGTCTCTGGAAACTTCTCGAGAGGACTCACGGACTGATGTCTGGGCCACTCGCGTACTTGACCGCGCGAACTTTTCCGCGTAGAAACTTGCAGAGCGCCTGATGGTTCCGGATTTTGCTGCCCCCGGCTAAAACCTGAGTTCATGGCCGCCACAATCGAACTACAAACCACTTTGCCCTCACCAGACGAAAGCGCTATCACGCTTAGCACCGTCGTGGAATTAGTGCGGCGGATTATGCATGCCGATGTCGCAAGCATCGTCAGATTTTCACTTAGTGACAAGACGGTTACCTGGCTGGCCGCCAGCGGACTGCAGGCCCACGTGATCGACGCCGACCACCAGCTCACCAGACCGCTCACTAATGAACTGGCGATTCGCGCTATTACTTCGAACCGTACCTTAGTATTGGAAGGCATTGGTGTTCGCCCGGAGTTGCCCGCCAGCGATTTTCCGGTGCACGCGGCCGAAGGCATCCAGAATGTGGCCTTCACTCGCCTCAAGGCCCGAGGCGAAGTACTCGGCGCGTTGGTTACCGCGTATCGACAACCGCACAAATTTTCGGATGATGAGAAACAGGTGCTCGAGGCTCTGGCGGACCTGGCGGCGATTGCGCTCGACAATGCCCGACTACTGAAGTCAGTTGCTGAGGCTGAAAGCGTCTGGAAGCAGACATTTAATGCTATTGGGGAAGGCATGCTCGTCTACGATCACGAGCAAAAGATCACCCACTGCAACCTGCGCGCGGCCGAGATGTTGGAGATGGAGCCCGCCGACGTGATCGGGCTGTCATTTAGCGAAGCATTCGGGAGAATGTTTGGCCAACGCGCCGCGGATTATTATCTCGGCGGCAACTACGGCGCTTCAACGGTAGTGGAAGTTCAGACGGAATATGGCCGGCGATTCCTGGTTTCAATCTCGCCGATTCGCAGAGCTGATGGCGAAATCGCCGGGGTCGTCACCTGGAATGACGTGACTCAACTCTCCGAGGTCCAGGATCAACTTGGGCGCTCGAGACGATTGGCAAGTGTGGGCCAGTTGGCCGCCGGGGTCGCTCATGAAGTCAACAATCCATTGGCTGCGATCACGACCTGCGCGGAAGCAATCATGCGCGACATCCAGACAACTGAGACCGGCAGGGACCTGGCTGCGAGCCGTCAATGGAACTACTACCTGGAAGAGATCGTCCGGCAATCGCTGCGTTGCAAAGAGATCACGCGCGGCCTGTTGGACCTGACGCGCCAGCGGCAAGCGAAACGGGTTCTTTGTGATGTCAATGCCATCGTCAAACAATGCGCCAAGGTCGCCTTGCAGCGGGCCGGTTCGAGCGCTGAGTTCAATATTATTCTCGACGCCGACCTGGGCGAAGTAGCCACCGATGCAGAGATGCTGCGGCAGCTGCTCGATAATCTGCTGGCGAATGCTATTGATGCGCTCGCGGACAAGCCAGGGCAAATCACGGTTTCAACTAAACGCCATCGCGACCGCATGGCGATCGAGATCGCTGATACCGGTGAGGGAATTTCGCCGGAGGTGCTGGCGCGCATTTTCGATCCTTTTTTCAGCACGAAAACTCCGGGAAAAGGTTACGGTCTCGGACTGGCGATCTGTTTGGCTCTGGCGGAATCCCTCGGCGGTGGTATCACAGTCGAGACTAAAGAAGGGGCGGGCAGCACGTTTCGGGTGTGGATTCCACGTCGCGCTCCGGAATAAGGGTGGTCCAGACTCTGGATGTGAAGCCGGAAGCGCGACTGAATTCTTGCCACAATCATGACGAGAAAGATTCGAATCCTGGTTGTCGACGACGATAACCTACTGCGTAAGCTGGTGACCGAACAGCTTTCACGCTCAGAGTTCGACGCGGCTCCCGCGGCCAGCGCTCAGGGGGCCCTCGACATGCTGCGCGATGCGGATTACGACGTCGTGCTGCTGGACATCATGATGCCGGGACTTTCCGGGTTGGACGCGTTGCGCGAGATTCGCAAACTGGAAGATCCACCGGAAGTCGTGATGCTCACCGCTGATACCTCACTCGCCACCGGCATCGACGCTATGCGTCACGGCGCCTATGACTACCTGACCAAGCCTTCGACGCTCGATGAAATGGAAGCAGTGCTGCGCAAGGCCGATGAGAAGCGCCGGCTGATTAGACAAAACGCCTCGCTCAGATCCGTCGCGCGTCCAACCGGCAGTGGCGAAGAAATATTACCCATCATTCATGACAATCCCTTGATGGCCGCCGTCGTCGCCCAGGGTGAAACCGCCGCGCGCACTGACTCGACGGTTTTAATCACCGGCGAATCAGGCTCCGGCAAAGATGTTTTGGCGCGGCACATCCACGCGCAAAGTTCGCGCAGCTCCGCACCGCTGCTCACGGTAAACTGCGGCGCCTTGCCTGAGTCTCTATTTGAGTCAGAGTTCTTCGGTCATGAGCGCGGAGCGTTTACGGGCGCAAGTTCTTTGCGTCGCGGTTTGTTGGAAGCTGCTGATGGCTCGACTTTGTTTCTCGATGAAATCGGCGACATGCCGCTGCTGATGCAGGTAAAGCTTCTCCACTTTCTCGAGCAAGGTCGATTTCGCCGCGTCGGTTCGACCCGCGATCAGAATGCGGATGTCCGCATCATCGCCGCGACTAACCGCGAGTTGTCGGCAGATGTCGAGCGGCAGAGATTTCGCGCTGATCTGTTCTACCGGTTGAATGTTGTCTCGCTGCATGTGCCGCCGCTGCGCGAACGGCCTGAAGACATTCCGCGGTTCATCGACGCGTTTCTGCAAATCTATCGCCAGCGATTTAATCGTCCGCAGCTGGACGTTTCGCCGGAAGCTCGCCGCCGTTTGCTGACATATTCATGGCCCGGCAACGTGCGTGAGCTACGAAATTGCCTGGAGCGCGCCGCGGCCACTTCTCTCAGCGACACGATCGACGTCGAGCAGATTCCGCTCCGGGCGTTGTCGCAAGGGACCGGCGCCTCTGTCCCAACGGCGGCCGCGGCCGCACCCCAAACTTCCCCGATGACTCTGGAAGAGCTTGAACGGGAACACATCCTGCGCGTATTGAAAGAGAGCGATGGCAATCGCGAGCGCGCCGCGGCGATCCTCGGCATCTCTTCTCGAACGCTCTATCGCAAACTCCGCGAATACGAAACCGAAACCAAATCGACCACTCTGGCTACGGAAGATTGACTGGCTCCGCGCGCTCTTCCCGGTCGCTGCCAAGCTCGCGGCACTTCTCGCAAAGCTGATCCCGGTTCGGCTCAATCTCCGTTAAATGAACAGTAGAAGTCACGGCGGGCCGATTAATTATTATCGGCGGCACCGGCAACCCGCAGAGGGTGTTCGTCTCAGATTCGTCAAGCAAATGATACGCGCCTCGGGGCGAGCTTTTCGCGTACATGCACGGAGCCTAACGAACGGCGGTTGAGAGATTCTTGAGCCCTGACACTTTGTCAGGCGGCTGACAAAACGTCAGCTGCCTTGTCAGTTCCGTCGCGCCCGATCTCACTGGCGACGGACATTATCAAAACCATCCAACCCTAGTGCCTGCTTCTATTTGAAGCGCTCGATCCTATTGGGTGAATTGCGGCACAGTGATTGTTAATGATGACCGCGGTTGATTGCGCTCCCACCAATCACCTTTTCCGAACAAGGTAGTGGGAGATCAAAAACCGCGCAGTCCCCGCCACTCAACTGCGCAGTTAGCTCAACAAATTCGCTTTAGACCGTCCAAGGAGACGAACACGATGTTGAAATCGAAGAAGAAGTTTAGTGTGTTGCTAATGGCCGTGATGACTCTGATGCTTGCCGGCGTCGCCGGTTTTGCGCAGAGACATTTTATGCTCGCTAACGCCCTTCGGCCGGAAGTAAAAGTCCAGCTGTCTGCCGCGGTCGAACGTGATGCCAAACTCTTGCCTTTGGAAAAATCGACCGTGGTAAATCCGGGTGAAGTCCTGGATTGGACCATCACGTCTGAAAACGGTGGCAACGCCGCCGCATTCGACTACAAAACTGTCGGTCACATTCCGCGCGGCACTGAGTTCATCGCCGGCAGCGTGAAGGCCGACGGAGCCAAAGCCGTGTATAGCATCGACGGTGGCAAGTCTTTTTCACCCCAGCCCATGATCGAAGAGAAGCAAGCCGACGGATCCACTAAGCGCGTTCCGGCGCCGGCCTCGATGTACACCGAAATTCGTTACGAATGGGCCGACCCACTCGCGCAAGGCGGCAAGCTCTCAGCTTCCTACAAAGTCCGCGTGAAGTAACCAGCTCAGAGTACAAGCTTCAGCTTGCGTCTTTCATAACGCAACAATCTGAAGATTGAACTCTGAACGGCTCACCCTTCCCTGCCTCCAAAAATCTCAATGAGGACCGCTATGAAAAACCCACGAACATTCTTAACCCCGGCCACCGTTCTGCGCACGTTGATCGCCCTGGCGATCGTGTTCACGCTGTCCGCGCAGGTCACTGCCCAGACGCCCGGTGGCACGACGATCTCCAATCAGGCCAGTGCGACTTATTCCGATGGCACCAACAGCTACTCAACCGTTTCGAACACGGTGACGGTAACTGTCTCGAACGTTTCCGGTTTGGCGATTACGCCGGACGCCGGCAGCAACCCGACGGTTGTCGCCGGTCAAACGTTGGTGTTGTTCAATTTTACGGTAACCAACACCGGCAACTTCACCGACAAGGTGCACTTTGTTGCGGGTAGCGCACACCTCGCTGGGACCGCATCGGCGACGATTACCCGCACCTTTATCGACTTGGATAACAGCGGCACCATCAACGCTGGTGACACCGACATTACCAATGCGGCAGCCGACTCAGCAGACATTGCTCAGAGTGGATCGATTCACGTTTTGGTAGAAGTAAGCGTGGGCGCTGGCGCCTCAGCTGGCCAGACGGTTCAGGTCGTGCTCGGCGACGCCGGCGGCGTCAGTCCGTTCGACAATCAAGCATCGAACGGTTCGCTTAATGAAGTGCGAACTGTCTCGGCTTCTTCGGTCAACGGCCAACGTGAAGCTAAAGGTGATATCACAGTTTCCGTCGAAAATGACGCTCGACTCGTGCTCACTTTGACGGCACCCCCAGGCCCAGTTGCGCTCGGCGGTGACATTAGCTATTCCGTGGACGTTCAAAACACCGGCGCTCGCTCCGCGACCGGCGTATCACTCACTGGCGGCTCCGGATCGTTTGTCTACATCATCGTACCGGTCCCGCTGAACACGGCCGTCAAAGCCGGTCAGACTTTTCCTGCCGGCACGCTCTTTACAACCGACGCACTCACCACAGCGCCCCTGGCGGCAACCTACGTATCCGCCCAGCCGGCGCCCGCCAGCATCCGCCGCATTGCTTTCCAGGTCGGCGCTAGTCTTGGTGCGGGAGCTACCAGCGCGAGCTTCCCGTTTGTCGTCACTGTGAACACTGGCATCAACGCCAGCAATCCGATCTGGGAAATCACAGACGCGTTCGGCAAGAACTTCTTCAACAACACCATCACGGATCAATCCGGCGACGTCCTGTCCAACCAGGGCGACAGCAACGCCGACTTTAATGAACCGAAATTAGGTGTTGACCCGGCCAGCGGCACTCAGGGTTTCCAGCAACGCACCCTCCTGCAGGCAGTAGGCGCGGTTCTGATTGGCCCAAGCGGCGCACCGGCGGCGGTTGGTCCCACCGACAATAACGACGACTATTCGAATAAGGCCGTGAACACCGGTATCGCCGGTGTCGCGCCGGGCGGAGTCACGACCGCTTCCGGACAGATCGTTTACGTCAACACCGTCCAGAACACTGGTAATGCGAACGACACGTACACGATTGACGCGCCGACTGTCCCGGCTGGATTCACCGTCGAAGTCTCGACCGACGGCGGCGGCAGCTACACGACTGTTTCGGGTGGTGGATCGGTTTCGCTGGCGATTGCCTTCGGCGCGTCGGCGAACATCAACGTGCGCATCACCGAGCCTTCCGGCAAAACCGTGCTGACAGGTTATGATACGATCATCCGCGTCACCTCAGGCAACACGCCTGCGTCCAACAACAAGACCATCGATCGCCTTTACACCGGTTTTGTCCGCTTGGATAAGGCGTACACCGTGGCGAACGCAACGGGTGTTGGCGGAGCGACCGATCCGGTTCCCGGCGCGGTCATTACCTACAACATCACTTACACGAACGTATCCACCTCGAACGGCGATGCGAACTGCGTCAAGCTGACGGCCAGCAACGTGGTCATCACTGAAGACGGACTCGCGGCGCCGAACAACTGGGGAACGTACACCACCAACAGCGGATCGCCGAGCGATTCGGGTTCGGGCTCAGTCGTGACGGTCAGTGCGACCAAGTACACCGACACGATTGCCTCGCTCGCCGCGGGCGCGTCCGGCGTGTTCACGTTCAAACGTTCAATCAACTAGGCAGCATGAAAAGTGGCACAGACTCTAGTCTGTGATCGACCAGACAGACTTCAGGCTGTGACGGAATCACAGACTGAAGTCTGTGCCACTTTTAGCAACTCTTCACCCCTGTCTCTCCGGCCCATCACGAATGTTCACTCGACGACCAAATAGGATTACGGCGATAGCCCGCATGCTGGTCTTTTTGCTGGCAGTCGCGGTGATCACTGCGGCGCGCGCCACGGACGTGACCACGGAAGGTGGCGCGATCATCAGTAACCGGGCGGAAGCCAGTTATAACGATGACGCCGGCACGACCTACAACGCCGTTTCCGCGACGGTAACAGTGACGGTTTCGACTGTGGCAGCAGTGGTGGTAACACCGGATGAAACTGCTCCTTCACAAGCCGTTGCACCGCACGAACAGATCACTCGCGCATTTCGCATCTGCAACTCCGGGAACACGACGGACACCTTCACTCCGATTCGTTTCGAAGTAAATGCACCCGCAACGCTGGTCGCCCTCTACTTTGACAACGATGCCAGCGGCACCGTCACTACCGGCGATGTTCAGATCCAACTGAATCAGACCAGTTCGGCGCCGACAACGCCGCATGGTTGTATCGGGGTGCTCGCGGTCGTCGATACCAATGATGCCCCAGCGCAGAGCGCCATTACGATGGCGCTCACGGCGCGTTCAGACGCTGCCAACGCCGTCAACGGACCTGCCGAAGATACCGGCACAATCATTAATGCCGTCGGCCAGGGCCCGCGCTTAACAAGTCCTGCCAACACGGGCTTCGGCCCGGTAAAGCTGATCAACGGTTTGCCTCAGACCGTCGTCAGCTCCGGCGCCACGTTCACCTACACCATCGATTTTAAGAATAGCGGCGACACCATCGCCCGCAATGTAGTAGTCGAGGACCAGCTTTCTCCGGCAATCGAATATGTTACGGGTTCGCTGCAGCTAAACGACCGAAGTCTTGCCGACAAAAGCGATGAATCTTCCGTACGCAATAACAGGATCACCGTGCGCCTGGCACAAATCCTTCCGGACGAAACGAACCGCATCACGTTTCGATGCCGCCTGACTGGCGCACTCGCGCCCGGCACCGGAGAGCTAAACACCGCAAACTTTACGGGTGACAATTTTCCACCGGTGAAGAGCAGCATCGCCACCGCGGTTGTCGATCCATTTGGGATTGTGTTCGCCGGACGCGCGGGAAGCTCTGCGCCAATCGCCGGCGCCCGGGTTGAGGTGCTTACAGATCAGAACAGCGAAAACTTTGTCGCGTTGCCGGCCGACCAGGGCTTTACTCCCAACGAAAAAAATTCCAATCCGTTTGTCAGCGACGGGCAGGGTCATTTCAGCTTTGCCATCGGCGCGCCCTCAGAGCCGACGAATTACTTTCTCAGGGTCTCGGCGCAGGGTTACCTCGGCCGGCTGATACAACTTGGCTTGCGTCCGGCCCAGAACGGCAATTTTGGTTTGACGGTTCACGCGCTGGACGAGCAACCGCTGGCCGTTGCCGGTGGATTCGATTTGGTCCGGCAAGATGTGAATATCAACGCTCTTGCCGCACTGGTGATGAACATTCCGATGTTCGAGCCGATGGGCCTGCAAATCGTAAAGTCCGCCGACCACGGGCAGGCACAAATCGGCGACAACATCACTTATCGGATCGAAGTCAGCAATCCGACATCTACGGCAGTCCACGATTTGGTCATCAAGGACCACTTGCCTGAGTCCTTTCACTTTGCGGAAGGCTCCGGCCGGATTAGTTTCGGTTCCGGTTCTGATCAATCGATCGTTCCGGAAACGCAAAATGGCGATTTGGTGTTTAGGATTGCGGAGCTGCCGGCCGGCGCCACCGCCCGCCTGCTGTATCGCGTGCGCATCGGCGCGAACGCGCGCGAGGGCGATCAGGTCAATACCGCTGTCGCGTCCGCGCTCTTTGCCTCCGGCGAACGAACAACCAGCGCCACCGCGAGCGCGACTGTAAATGTCTCAGCAGGCGTTTTCTCGACGCGGCAGATAATTGTCGGTCGCGTGTTCGCGGATACCAACGGCAACCAGCAATTCGACGAAGGCGATCGTCCGATGCCCGGCGTCCGCTTGTACCTCAGCAATGGACAGTCCGTCATTACTGACTCTGCTGGTCTCTATAATTTTCCTTCGTTAGGTGATGGGCCCCAGGCGATTTCGCTCGATCCGGTGAGTTTGCCGGGAGGTTACGCGCTGACTGACGGCGGCCGTGTCTCAGGAAGAGCATGGACGCGTCTGTTGCGTACGCCAATCGGTGGCGGCGCGTTGTTGCGGCAAAACTTTGCGCTAGTTGATAGGAACAAGTCAGCGGCGAAAACCGAGCCCGAACTGGTACCCACCACAAAGTCAGAACCGCCGGCAGCTGCGGGCGCCTCCGACTCGAAGCAAGTTACTCCTAAAATATCCGGCACCTACGAGATGGCTTCGACTGAAACGATCGAGGCCGTTGCCGCCGGGGACGTCCGCATTCTCTCTCCGGCCGCAAATTCAGTTTTGATGGCCCCGGGTCTGCAAATCGAGGTACGGACAGCCCTGAACTGGACTGTGAAGCTGGAAGTTAACGGCGAACAGGTATCCGAAAAGAACATCGGCGTGCGTGCGCTCGATCGCAAGAACCAGGTATCGACCTTTACCTTTGTCGGCATTAACGTACGACCGGGACCGAATAAGATTCGTTGCACTGCCGTCAGTCCCGAAGGTGTTGACGGCCGCTCTCAGGAAGTTATGGTGATGGGCCGTGGCCCGGCGAAGCGCCTGCAGATCGTTTCCGAACGATCTGAAATTCAGAGTGGCGGGAATGATGCGACTGTCGTCCGCGTGAAAGCATTCGACCAATGGAATAACCCCGCCCTTGATGGTCAATTGGGAATTGAGACCTCAGCCGGCCAGATGATGCGCTTGAACGACAAGCCGAACAGCGAATCTAGTGCGAAATCTGCGACCCTGGCTGCTGACACTCAACCACGTACGGGCGAACGTTTGATGGTTCAGCTTGAAAATGGTGAAGCAGCTTTGAAACTCGTCGGATCAGGCAGTCCCGGTGAAGCGCGCATCCACGCCGAAACGGGAGAGGTTGAAGCCGAGGATCGCGTTCGCATCACTTCCGAGATGAGGTCACCGATACTGGTCGGATTTGCGGAAATGAGTTTTGGTCCGGGTATTCCCGAGGTCGCGTTACGTGATGAGCAGGGGAACTTCCGGCGGCGCGTCAGCTTTTTCTACAGCGGCCGAATTTTTGGGAACAACATGCTGACGCTCTCCTACGATTCGCAGCGGCCGATCAATCGCACCGCCGGACGTGATCGCCTGTTCCAGCTCGATCCGCTCGATCGCGTCTATCCGTTGTTTGGCGATTCATCCACGCGGTTCGAAGCGGCGCCGTCGAACTCAAAACTCTACGCCCGTATCGATCACAAGCGTTCGTTTGTAATGTTCGGCGACTTTGACACCGACATCGACGCACCGTTGGCCGGTTACGATCGCAAGTTAACGGGCGTCAAAGTTCACCTGGAAAATTCGCGTGGCGACTTTGTGAGCTTCACCGGCGCGCGTCCGGACACCGCGTTTGCGCGTGACGTATTTGCCGCGGGCGCTTTGGGGATTATTCAGCTTTCAAGTGCTGAAATTCTGCCCGGTTCGGAAACGGTCATGCTCGAAGTGCGCGATCGTCGTAATCCTGATGTCATCATTTCGCGCGAAACGCTGGCGCGATCCGTCGATTACAATTTGGATCCGGCGACCGGCCGGCTCTTCCTGCTGCGATATATCTCAACGTTCGATCAGATGCTGAATCTGATGCAGATTGTGGTCACTTACGAACATCGCGCAGCCAACATGAACAGCGCTGTGTACACGCTCCGCGCCCGTAAGAACTTCCCTGGCATCGGGCTCAAGTTGGGGCTCTCGGCCGTGCTGCAACGACAGCCTGAATCAAGCGATTTCATGCTTGGCGGCGTCGACATTGAAAAGACCCTGCCGCACCGCGGTTCGCTGCAACTGGCTTGGGCCGGCAGCCGCGGCGAAGTCATGGGAACCGGAAATATTTTTGATGCGCTACCGGACAGCCGTCATGACGGCAACGCTTATCGCGTGGCGCTAAACCAGCCACTGCCTTTCCTGGGGGCGACCATTCGCGGTCGCTACTTGATGGCTTCAGCCGGTTTCTTTAATCCGTTTGGCGGCACCATCACGCCGGGCTCGCGACGCGGCGACCTGTCGCTGGAGATGAAACCGGCCAGGAATTCAACGCTGCTTTTCGGTGTGACGAGCGAGCGTAATGAAACAGCGAATGTTGATAATAGCCGCCTGACCTTTTCGGCAGCCTGGGATCAGGTATTTAACGAGCGCGTTCGCTTTCATCTCGGCTATGATCATCGTGGCTTCAATGACGACTTGAATGACAAGTCGGTTAGCTCGAACCTGATAACGGCGGCGGTCGAAGTGAAGGTGACGGACAAACTTCAGTTTTCGGTCAAGCGCGAACAAAACCTCGGCGAAGCCGATCCGACCTACCCAACGCAGACGACGCTCGGAGCGACCTATCAATTGAACTCGATGGCGAAACTGTTTTTTACCCAGCGCCTGGCGTCGGCCCCGATCACACCCATTGGAGATTTCACGGCGAATGGCTTTGCGGCTTCGAGTGCGCGCCGCGAAACTGCCGTAGGTTTTGAAACGCGATTCGGAAAATACACTTCCGTGACCAGCCGCTATCAACTGGAAAACGGCGCGAGCGGCACCGATAGTTTCGCGGTCGTGGGCCTGCAAAATCGTTTTCCACTCTCGAAAGCACTTTCGCTCGAATTTGGAGCAGAGCGCGGTTTCCATCTGCTGGGGCCAAATCAAAGCTTCAACAGCGCCACCCTCGGTTTTGGCTGGCAGCCTAATTCGGATTTCCGCGCCTCAGCACGTTACGAGTATCGTGACCGTGGCGGCGTTGGGCAATTGTTTGCCGTGGGCGCCGCGGGCAGAGTGAGCGAAGGCATCACCGCGCTGTCGCGCTTTCAGTTTTCCCGCGGATCGTTCAATGGCAGATCGACCAAGTCGATCGAGGGCATGGCCGCTATGGCAATTCGCCCACTGAACTCCGATCGAAACGGATTGCTGTTTAGCTATACGCATCGTTCGCTGGTTCAGGATGGAGACGGAGCTACCGCGACGCGCGACCGGATCGATTCACTGTCAACGGATGCTTACCGCCAGATGACTAAACGGCTCGAGGTCTATGGGCGGGTTGCGCTGCGCCTCAGCGCGAACGGGCAACCGCAACTGCCGTTTGTTTCAACCGTTTCATTCCTGACTCAAGCACGGGCGCAATATCAGTTGACCCAACGTCTGGACTGGGCTTTCGAAACGCGCCTGCTGTTCCAACCGTCGTCGGGGACCGCGCGAAGCACGCAAGCGACCGAGTTGGGCTTGTGGGTGATTCCGGATTTGCGGCTGGGTGCCGGATATAATTTTACGTCAGCGAAAGAACCCGCCGGGTCGCAGGTTCTCTCGGCGCGCCGTGGGTTCTATTTCACGATTTCTTCGAAGCTTTCAAACCTGTTCGATCTCTTCGGCACATCGAGAGCCGGCTTAGCCTCAAATACACCGGACGGGACGAATTCGTCTGGAGAGAAGCATTGAACTTTGACCGAATTAGCTTCAGATCCAGCCTCGGCGTGATACTTCGCGCCTTTTTCCTGCTCGGGGTGCTTTTGGTTGCGGCCGTGATCTCACCACTGCAGATTCGCGCTCAGGTCTGCGCCAATTCGGGCAAAGATGGTCCCGGTGGCACGCTGTCGGGTGTCGTCAATACTTATTACCCCGGGACGGCTACGGCCAATGCCGGAGCAACTTCGATTTCAATCGGGACATCGACCGGCGCCGTAACCGCGATCGCTACCGGCGACCTGCTGCTCGTGATTCAAATGCAGGACGCGGCGATCAACTCAAACAATTCAGACTCGTACGGCGATGGTGTCGGCGGCGGTGCCGCCAGCGGTTATACCAACCTCGCGAATGCGGGTAAGTACGAATATGTCGTGGCCACCAGCGGGGCCGGCGGCAGCGTTTCGATCAGAGGCGCAGGTGCGGGCAATGGCTTGTTGAATACCTACACGAACGCAAATGCCAGCGGCTCACGCGGCCAGCGACGTTTCCAGGTTGTGCGCGTCCCGCAGTATTCCAGCGCCACGCTTGGCTCGAGCCTGACCTCTTTGCCGTGGAATGGATCGACGGGCGGCATTCTGGCAATCGATGTGGCCGGCAATCTCAGCCTTGGCGGTGCAACCGTGAGCCTCGATGGAATGGGATTTCGCGGCGGTGGTACGCGACAGCTTAGTGGCGGAAGCGGTGGATCGAATACTAACTATCGCAACGTGGCCACGAGTAATTATCACGGCGGCAAAGGTGAAGGCGTCGCCGGCACGCCGCGATACGTTTACGATTCGTCTACCGATTCGGTTGTCAGCACAGGTGTAGAAGGTTACCCGAATGGCAGTACCGCACGCGGCGCGCCCGGCAATGCGGGTGGCGGCGGAACCGACGGCAACCCGACCGCAAACGATCAAAATTCAGGTGGCGGTGGCGGTGGCAACGGCGGCGCCGGCGGAGTCGGCGGCAACACCTGGAGTTCGAACCTGGCGCGCGGTGGTTATGGCGGCGTCGCGATTCCTAACGCTGCCGATCTCGTCGTTATGGGCGGCGGCGGCGGTGGCGGGTCGCGCAACAATTCTTCCGGGACAGCGAGCAACGGCGGCGCCGGCGGCGGGATCGTTTTGATGAGAGCCGGAACGGTAAGCGGCTCAGGCACGATTTCAGCAAACGGCGCGAATGGCATCGGCGCCGACAATGATGGTGGCGGCGGCGGTGGCGCCGGCGGCAGTGTCGTAGTAGTCGCCAACAGCGGGAGCTTGGGCAGCCTCGCCGTCAATGTGCGAGGTGGAGACGGCGGTGATGCATGGCCCACCCAACCTCCGAATGGAACGCCCGGCGATCGCCATGGCCCGGGCGGCGGTGGCGGCGGCGGGTTTATCGCCGTAACCTCGTCCGTCAGTTCGAATGTTAACGGCGGCAGTAACGGCGTCACGACCAATGTCAGCGACTCTTACGGAGCCACAGACGGCGCCAACGGCTCAGTCTTGTCGATAACGGCCGGCTCAATCCCCGGCGCGGACGCCGGCGCGCAATGTGTGCCATCGCTGACTACAACCAAGACGACCAGCACCCCAAACGTAACCAACACACCGACAGGAACCACCGCCAGTTATGCGATCACGATCGCGAATGCCGCGAACCGCAGTTCAGCTTCAAATCTGACGATCTCTGACACGTTGCCGACGGGATTTACTTACAACACGACCGGCACCGTTACGCTCAGCGGTGGCGCGACCAGGCCTTCAACTTCAAATCCGACCGTTGGCGATGCCATACCGCTTTGGGGAACTTTCACGATTCCGGGAGGCGGCAGTGTGGTCTTGAACTTCACTGTAAAGCTGGCTTACACGGTTGCCGGCGGAACCTACCAGAATCCGGCAACGGCGACTTACACCGATCCCGCACGCACGACTACGAACGGGACGACGACGGCGAGTTACAACTCGGCATCGAGTACGGGTGAAGACGTAACCGTTGTCGGCGGACCTGACGTCGGGCTGGTCAAGTCAGTCAATCCCGGCGGCGCTCAAAGTCCGGGTACGGACCTCGTCTACACAATCGTTTTTACCAACAATGGAGGCGTAGCAGCGCGGAGTTTGGTGATCAAGGACCCGGTTCCTTCGTCGACCGATTTCAAAGTTGGCTCAGTCACCAACTCGCTGGGCACGACTGGACTGACTGTCGCAGTCGCGTATTCGAACGATGGTGGTAGCACCTGGACATATTCGCCCGCGAGCGGCGGCGGCGGCGCGCCCTCCGGCTATGACCGAAACGTGACCAACATTCGGTGGACGTTTACGGGAAATCTTAGTCAGACGTCGCCCAATGATACGGGAAGTATGAACTTCACTGCGCGCATCAGGTAACGCCGCTTCGATCCTGGTAGCAATCTCATAACATCTACAAATGATCTCACCGGCTACACATCTGGGAATTTGTTCAGCTCAAGCTTGGAGGTCCTTGCGCCCGCTTCTCCTGCGCGTTGGCCTGCTTGTCTTTGTGTTAGCGGTGGGCGGGGTTCAAGCTGCATACGCGGGTTTTACCGTCACGCCAACATCATGGAACGTCGTCGGACTAGACAGCAACAATCCCAGCACCGGTCCCGACGCTTTTCAGATTGGCGTGCGAGTCTGCAACACCGGCGGCTCAGCCCTGAGTAACGTTGTGGGCAATTTCGTTTGGGACAGTGCAAATGCCTTCGTCAATCTGAACGGCCCGAGTTCGCTTACCGTTAGCTCTCTCAACGCGGGAGCCTGCACAGACCTCTACTACACCGTGACCGTCACGCGTTCCAATTCAGCTTACAATACGGCTCGCCGTTACCACATCACGGTCAGCGCCACCGGATTCTCAGCCATCTCCACACCCACACCCCGCGAAATCTATGTGGAAAAGCTGATTTCGCAAAACCGCAACTCAGTGGATTCGATTGTGGGACCGACGACGGTCTATGTCGGCAACACGTACAACTATACCGTCAATGCAAGCACAGCGACGCAGGGTTATGCACAGCTCGAAGCGTTCCTGAATCTGTCAAATGTCATCTTTCAGGTCCAGGCGATTGCGACGACTTATTCGGCGCCGTCCGGAGCGACCAATGACAAGTTCTATGCTGACGCGTGCGGCTGGGACAATAATCCTCTGAGCGCTAATTATCGTAGTTGCATCGGCCCCGAAAATTATGCCGGGGGAAAAGCCGGCGGCACAATCAGCACGACCTACACAGTAAAAGTGCTATCAACCGGCACAACCACGGCATCGACCTTGATCCTGGATTTCTCGGGCAGCAGTTATCACTACAACAGCGACTATGGAACGGGAATCAACTCGATCACGATCACCTCGCTGAATCCGCCCGTGCCCAACGTCGGGCTGCAGAAATCTGTCACCCCGACATCGGCGTCACAGTTGGTTCCCGACGCCAATCTTACTTATACAATTGCTTTTACCAACACCGGCACGGCCGCCGCTGCCAGCCTGGTAATCACCGATCCGTTGCCGGCAAATACTGATTTCAAAGTTGGCTCAGTCAGCAATACCCTCGGCACAACAGGATTGACAATTGTCGTGGCCTACTCGAATAACGGTGGTAGCACCTGGACGCACGTACCCGCGAGCGGCGGTGGGGGCGCACCTGCCGGCTATGACCGGAACGCGACCAATATTCGCTGGACCTTTAGTGGAAACCTAAGTCAGACGTCGCCCAACAATACGGGCAGTGTGAGTTTTACGGCGCGGATTAGATAAGGAGCGAGGGAGCGATGAATAACGAACCAAGACCGAGGCGAATGCGAGACCGAATTCCTTTGCCACTCCAGATTCAAATAGATTGTCGGGAAAGCGCGACGCACAGTTGGGGTCAATCCGGTCGGCTGCTCGACGTAAGCCAACACGGCGCCGGCTTCATTCTGAAACGGCCGACCGAGCCGGGCCGGCTGATGAAACTGGCGATGCCGCTGCCCAGCCAACTGCGCAACTTCGATCATGGAGAGCCGCAATACGTAGTTTGGGGTGTCGTGCGCCACAGTTCTCCAGTCGCTAACGGCTCGCGTAACGCCTTTCGCGTCGGGGTCGCATTTGTAGGCAAAATGCCGCCACCGAGTTTTGAAACTGATCCCGCCACCCGTTTCGAGCCCTCGCCACCAGCCGCCGACGAAGCCCCCACGTGGCGGATCACCGACGAGCGACCAAGCGAAGGACAAAGCGAGGACCGGCGACGAGAGACGCGACACGTTATCCCGATTGAGGTAATGATCGAAACCTTCGACGAAAACGGCGAGACTGATGCACGCGAATATACGGTCACCGAAAACATCAGCCACCGAGGCACCTCAGTCCCGACGAACCTGCCCCTCGAAGTTGGGCGCTTTGTGCGAATATCAAGTGAACGCGATAAGGTTTCGATGTTTGCAGCGGTCAGATGCCGCTTCACGGGCGCGGATGGCGTCACGCGCATGGGTTTGGAATTTCTCAACGACCGCTGGCCGCTCGAGTAAGCTTGGTTTGAGTGATCATGAAGGGCGACGCTTCAAAGTTTGCAGCGTCGCCCTTTCCGGTTTTCATCCGTTTACTTTGGCAAAGGTTCGGGTTGGATTCGGTAGTGTCTTCATTTGACTAGTCTACTCAGAAAGAATCAACCGCGAAGCGGTTTCATCCTACAGCCCAGCGTTGCCGCGCAGCGGCTACGCTGGGAACATGGATTATGTGAATGACGCAACCCCGACGGGGTTGCGTATCGTCCTAATCCACAAACCCAACGTAGCCGCTGCGCGGCAACGTTGGGCTATGAGACGCGACCGCTTCGCGGTCAAGACAATTCAAACTTCACTCAAATTAAGACACTACCTTGGATTCTGCTATATTGACACGCCATGCCTATCCCACAGACGTTTGACGAAGCGTTTGCCCGCGTCCGTGAGCTTGTTTCCATCTTCAACGAGAATGAAGCGCGTTACCTCTCTCCGGGATATTCAGAAGCCCAGGCGCGCCTGGATTTCATCGACAAGTTTTGGATTGCGCTCGGCTGGGACGTGAACCACGAGCAGCAAACCGATCCGTACAAACAGGAAGCAAAGGTCGAGCGCGGCGTCGCCACGAGCGAATTTCGGAAGCGTGCCGACTATGCTTTCCTGGCTCCGAACTTTCGAGACGTTCGCTTCTTCGTCGAAGCCAAGAAACCTCATGTAGGCATCGATACTCCGCTCTACTATTTCCAGACAATTCGTTACGGTTGGAACAGTCACGTACCGATCTCAGTCCTTCATGATTTCGAAGAAATGCGCGTGCTGGATTGCCGTTACAAGCCGCATATCAATACGGCACTGGGCCACGCTGTTCTTAAGTACCACTACACCGATTATGCGAATGAGCAGAGCTTTCGCACGATCTATCACTTGTTCTCGCGTGAAGCGGTCACGAATGGATCAATTCAGGAATTCGCTAAAGGCCTGCCAAAGATTTCGCGCAAGCGAGCTGCGCGCGGCGTCGCGACCGACGAACATCAGAGCATTGACGAATCTTTCCTTCAGGAACTCGACGATTTCCGCGAAGAGTTGGCCCGCGCCTACAAGCGAAAGAATCCCGAACTCGACAGCGCGGCGTTGACTGAAGTCACGCAACGCACGCTCGACCGTTTGGTCTTCATGCGATTTCTTGAAGACAAGTTGATCGAATCGGAGCCGCTGATTGAAGACCTGCATAAGAAAGGAAAGTCCTGGGAGAATTTCATCGCAACTTCTCGCCGTCTGGATCGCGTTTATAACGGCATCATCTTCAAAGAGCACAGCCTGCTCGACAGCGACAAGTTCAACGCCGACGAGAGAGTGTTCGATAAGATTAGCCAGAGCCTTTCGCATCGCGAGTCGCCTTACGACTTCAATGCGATCCCGATTCACATTCTCGGCAGCATCTACGAACGCTTTCTCGGCAAAGTCATCGTCGCTACTGCCAAACAAGCGCGCGTTGAAGACAAGCCCGAAGTGCGCAAAGCCGGCGGCGTTTATTACACGCCGGAATACATCGTTCGCTACATCGTCGAGAACACAGTCGGCAAACTGATTGAGGGGAAGACGCCCGCGCAGATTCAGGAGATGCGCTTCGCCGATATTGCCTGCGGCAGCGGCTCGTTTCTGCTTGGTGTTTACGACACTCTGCTGCGCTATCACGCAGGCTATTACAACCGCACGAAGAAAAACCGGGACATTGGTATTAAGGCCGGCTGCATTTCGAAGCCTGATGGAACGCTTCAGCTTTCGCTTTTGCAGAAGCGACAGATTCTCGTTAACAACATTTACGGCGTGGACATCGATCCGCAAGCCGTCGAAGTCGCGCAGCTATCGCTCTATCTGAAATTGCTTGAGGACGAAACGATTGCTTCGGCGAAATCACAACAACGCGCGTTGCATGCGGCGCTGTTGCCTTCGTTAAGCAAGAACATTGTGTGCGGGAACTCGCTGATTGGCTGGGACATTCTCGAAGGGAAGCTCTTCGATTCGGGCGAAGAGCGCAAGCTTAATCCGATGAATTTTGAGGATGCGTTTCCGGAAGTGATGAAGCGCGGTGGGTTTGATGCGATTGTTGGAAATCCTCCTTGGATTTCACTTTCGGGCAAATTTCGTAATGAGGTCTATCCGCAGTCCGCAGTAGATTACCTAATCAGTCGATTTCACGGGAACACTTACATGCCGAATATGTATGAGTACTTTATCGCTCAAGGCCTAAACGTGGTCCGTGACGGTGGTTATTTCAGCTTCATTGTGCCCGATCGATTTGGATTCAATAGTCAATTCGTTAACTTGCGCCGGAGAATGCTTGAGGAATCCGAAATATTGTCGCTGCTGTACAGGGCACCTTTTCCGTATGTTGTTGCTGACACGCTGATATTTGTAGTGCAAAAAGGAACGCCTGGCAAAGACCATACCCTGTCGATTTCCGAATATGAAAGGAGCACAACAAGCCGCGCCCAAAGCGAGCTCCTGAAGGATGCCAACCACGCATTTGAATACTTTGAAGACCCGAAGGTAGCGACATTAATCACTAAAGTCGATCAGTCTAAGGCGACCATTCCGCTCAATCAATTGTGCGAAACAACCTCCGGCTTTGGAGGAAAATCAGAACTAATTACTGAGAGAAAGATCAGCGACGACCAGATTCTCACGGTCAAAGGGGACAGCATTGGACGATACGAATTCCGCAAGAGTTACTGGTTTGCTTTCAAGAAAGAAAACATAACCGGTCGAACAACCGATAAGGGTAAGCTAGGCGCAGCCGAAAAGGTACTCCTCAGAAAAACGGGTGACCGAATCATTGCTACTTATGATGTCTCCGGCATCTACCCGGAACAATCCCTGTATTTTCTCTTTAACAATCGGACTCAACTCTCATTCAAGTTCGTCCTTGGTCTATTGAATTCAAAGCTACTCAACACGTACTACAAGGCAAAGTGTCTTACGAATCGAGCCAGCATTGCTCAGGTGAAGAAGGTGGATCTGGATCGCCTACCGATTGCGACCGTGTCGCTTGAAACCGCAGAGCCGAAGCACGACCGCATGGTTCAGCTCGTCGATCAGATGCTCGAAGCGAAGAAGCAACTCGCGTCCGCGCAGACTGAGCGCGACAAGACTTTCTATCAATCGAAGTGCGCCACGCTCGATCGCCAAATCGATAACCTCGTTTATGAACTCTATGACCTGACGCCCGAAGAGATTGCGATTGTTGAAGGCGCGAAGTAGTCCTACTGTTAGGCAGGGCATACGGCTTATGAAGATTCTCACCGATTGTTTTGGCCATGCAGTGCGGCTCACTGATGAGCGCCTGGCTCATATTCTTAAGCATCCAGAAATGGCCGGCTTCGAGTCTGAAATTGAAGCCGTCATCAGCAACCCACAGTTGGTGCGGGCCTCTCGTTCTGATTCAAGTGTGCGGTTATTCTATGATTTCTATTCAGAAACGATTGTTGGTGGCAAATGGTTATGTGTCGTGGTTAAATACGACGAGGCGGACGCCTTTGTCGTTACGGCGTATCTAACAAACAAGCCTAAAGCCGGAGAAGACCTATGGCCGAAAAAGTGAAAGTCTGGTTTGATCGCGAAGCCGATTATCTTGAAGTGCAGTTCAAGGAAGCCCCCGGTTACATGAAGGAGACTGCACATGATGCGGTGATGGAGCGCGTTGATGCTGCGGGTGACATCATCGGCTTCAGTATTCTGGGCGTGAGTCAGTTTACAAAGGAGCAGCCACTCGAGGCTGAACTGACTGCTGCTTAAAGGTTAGCGATTTCCCACTGCCCCCTCACGCTCGACCGTCAAATCGACAATCTGGTTTATGAATTAGCGGCCGTGCGACGCGAAGGGATAAGCCTCCTACTGAATCGCGAACACGTCATCGCCCACAGGTTGGTTCAGTTTTACTTCCTTCACTTTGTATTCAGCAAAGAAAGCGCCGGCCGGGGTCTCCAGCCGTTGAGTAAAGTTCATCGGCACGAGCACGCCATCGACTTCCTTGAACTTCGCATGCTCAGTGCCGAACAGATAGCCGTTGTAAGGAATCAGGTACTGTACGACCCGGCCCGTCTCGGGATCGATGTAGTAGTCGGTCGTGTTCCCTTCCTCATCGACGATGCGAAAGCCGCGCAACTTCTTCTTGTCCGGCAAAGCCGACACGGTATAGCCGGGCTGATCGTATTTTGCCAGCACTGGTAAACCAAACTTCGTGGCGGGTGGCGTCTGGATGTTGGGCATCGAGCTGTAGGACTGACGGCCGTCATACACCTGCTTGAAGGAAGCGATCGGCTGGGCGTTCACATCGAGCCGCACTTTCTCTCCGGCCGTGACCATCGCAAATTTTCCGGGAATCGATTGCGAGCTGTTCGGCGCATACAAGTCGACACTGCCCGAAATCCAAATACTTTTCAGGTTCCTGAACTTGTCTCCACCCTGGGCCGCCAGCGCTGCCTTGGCGAGTTCCATGGGCGTGCTGCTGGCATTGATCGGCGGTGCGGCAGGGATCGTGCTGACTGAGGCTCCGTTGGTTTTCGTCGCGTCGGGAGCCTGGGCAAATGCGGACGTGGAAACGATCACTAAGACGATCGCCATCAATGCATGTTTGACCATGAGGGACTCCTTCCTATCAATTGGTGCCGCTACGGCGATCGAGTGTAAGCACCGCGAAAGATAGTGAGCGGATCAGGTTACCGCGGAAGCGTTCCTTTGATCACTCGCTATCGCTCGCGGTTCTGACGCGGCTCGAAAGTCTAGAAGCTAAACCGCGCACTGAGCGTCACCCGGCGATTGCCGGCGCCGGTACCGCCGCCGCCAAATCCGCCCGGCCCAAAGAAACCGAAACTGCCACCAGTGTTCACTGACCGTCCAAAGAATGGCGAAGAAAGACTGCCAACCGGTGTTCCCAGATTCACATGATTGAGCAGGTTCTGGAAGTTGACCGACAGCGTCAATTGATATTTCGCCGCGCCCGCGCCGCCGCCCGGACCGCCCATCATCATCATCTGCGGCCCCCCCGGCCCGCGTGGGCCGCCGCCGGCCGGCACGCCGCCACCAACCATCGGGCCGCCGCGGCCACCACTGGAGGCGCCCCCGCTCTTGGAGGCATCGGCCGTGGTCTTTTGACCTGGCTGTGATGTCGACGCGCGCCGGTTCGCCTCGCCGCCAAACCCGAACGTGCGGCTGACGCGAAGATTCACGGTAAATGCACCCGGCGCGTGGCCGTAATTTCGCGGAATGATCTGCTCACCGGGCAACGGTGAAAGATTAAAGTTTCCGAACGCCGTGCAACGAATATTCACGTTGTTGCAATCAGCATTGGCGGCGGCGAAGCTCGGCCGCTCGTTGGCCTGCCGATCAAGGTTCGTGTCACGTCCGGTCGTGATGTTGAATGGCGGGCCAGAGTTCGCCACGACGAAAGGACTGAAGACCAGCTTCCACCAGGGAGCATTGATAGTGCCGAAGAGAGTGAATCGATGACGCACATCGCCTGAGCCACGACCGAACTCACCGGTGAAATCGTACGAATTAACGGGGAAGCCTCCGCCGCCGTCAGTGTCGTTCTTCATCGTCGCCAAAACATAATTGCCCTGAATCGAGATTTTCGGATTTAAGCGGCTGCTGAATCCGATGATCATTTGCGACTGGCGGTACTTACCGCTGGATTCGTATTGATTGATATCGCCCAAAGCGCAGGGACCGGCCCCCGTAAAATATATGGCGCACATGTCGGCCGGATTCGGGCGAATGCCATTTGGCGTCAGGGCCGTAATCGTACCCGGCAGCGGCGCGTTAATGTCCCGCGCGCGAATCACGTGATTGATGCGAAACGTGTACGCGCCGACAAAGGCCGTCAGATTCTTTGGCAACTGCCTTTCGACCTGCAGACCCAGCAGAGAAATTCTCGGCGCTTGCAGGTTGTTCGCGACACGCCAAATCGTCTGTTGAGTGGCCGGAATTACCTGTAACTGCGCCGCAGTCGGCACTACGGGGAAGATATTCAAAGCGCTGTAAACGGGCCGCGCGCTTGGCAGATTCAAGTCTATTAGCGAAGGCGCTGAGTTACGCAGGAAGGGCTCGGCCAGGATGTATTGAAGTTCGTTACTGCCATTGAACCGCCCCGATTGCAGCGTGAAATTTTCGCCGAAACGGTTGTAGAAAATGCCACCGCCTCCGCGAATAACGGTCTTGGGCGGACGCGTCGCATTGGCCGCTCCCGGCGACCAGGCAAAACCCAGCCGCGGGGAAAGATTTAACTTGCTGCTGATATTGTTCTGATTCTCGTAGCGCACGCCGTAGCTCAAAGTTAGGTTCGGGCGTACGCGCCAATCGTCCTGCCAGAAGATACCGAGGTCTCTTTGCGAAACTGAAGCCGCAAAATTTCCAGTCGTAATGGAAAACTGTGACGCCCCACCGCCAAGAAGGCGGATGCAATCCGCCTGGATGACGCCGGCCCCACAAAAAGCCTGCTGCACGGCGGTCAGTCCGTTTTGCTGGATGAGCGCGGTTCGGCGATATCGTTCGATACTGCTTAGTTGAATGTTGGTGCCGGCGATCGGATTGTTGGCCGCATCAAACTGCGGACCAAATCCGCCGCCGAATGACCAGCTGCCCGCAGAGTTGTTCGGGCTCACATCGTCGATGTTCACCCCGCGAATGCGGCCGCCAAATTTGAGGGTGTGCATGCCCTTCTGAATTTGCGTGAAGTTGTTCAACTCCCAACGACTGCTCTGGTTGATAGCATGGCCAATCCCCGAACACGTCACGCCGCCAGAAACGCAACCGCCAAAAGCACTGCCCACATTGAGCGTGGCAATGGCGTTACTGCCGAGTGATTCGTTGTGACCGCGCGAAAACTGAAAACGGGTTTCGTTAATGGTGAAGGCGTTGATTACCGCCGTCTCAGTCAACTGGATATTGTGATTTCGAGTTTTGAATTCATAGCCACGCTCAGGCAGATTAAAACCACCCACGCCGTTGTTCTCGGTGCGCGATTCGAAAAAGTTGTAGCGCGCGATCAGCGTGTTGTGTGAATTGATGGCATAGTCGAAGCGCGGACCAATGTTGGTGTTGCGTCGCGGCACCAGAAACGCCTCGCCCAGCGAGATGATATTGAAGTTAGGATCCAGAATCGTCGCGTTGATCAGCTCGTTATCATCGGTTTCGTTGCGATTGAAGTCGATAAAAAACGAGGCCTTGCCTTTCTTGATAGGGCCACTGAAATTAGCGCCGAATTGGCGCTGCTGATACGGCGAACGCTTGCTGGAGCTGACCGCGAATGGGTGGCGCGAGTTCAGGCTTTCGTCCTGAAAATTGAGGTTGACGCTCCCGCGAAACTTGTCCGTGCCGGGACGAGTCAGAATGTCTATACGCGCTGATGGCTGATCGTTTTCCGGCGCAAAGGGATTCTGATTGATGCGGATCTCGCGGATGGATTCCTTGGGAGGCAGGTTGCCGCCTGAGAATCCGTCGATGAAGATCTGGCCGCCATTGGGTCCGACTGATGGTCCGGCCAGGGCCTGCAAGGCGGCGGCGAGCTCATCCGGATCGTCGGGCAGCGCATCCAGATCTTTTCCGCTGATCACTTGCTGGTTCGCGTTGTTGTTGGTGTCGGTGCTGAGCGGCGCGTCGGCATTAACCTTCACCTGTGACTCAATCGCCGCAATCTTGAGGGTAATGTTGAAAGGGTCGCGGCGGCCGGCGGCCACATCAACTTCCGCCTCTTCCGAAGCGGCAAAACCGCTCGACGCTGCCTGGATTTTATATTTGCCCGGAGCCAGGCCCGTGAACGAGTAGCCCCCGTCGGCGCCCGTGGTGGCGGTTTTTTGCGCGCCGGTCGCGTCGGTCAAGGTAACCGTGGCGCCAACTATGGAGGCGCCAAATTCGTCGCTGATCGCGCCGCGCAGAGTACCGCGGTTTTGCGCCCAGGCCGTCGCTGAAAACAGCAGCATCAGGGCCCCGCAGGCAATTGTTATTGATAGTTTTCGAATATTCATCATTGAGTTCTATTAACGAAACAACCGCGCGCGATTTTCCGTCCTTCGCCGCCGCGGTTGCTCTGAAATCCAAACTGCCGAGATCAGAGAGAGTCGATTACGGCACCCCAGCGCCGCCGAACATGCCGCCGAAACTTCCATTAAGGTCGACATTCTGCGGACGGGGTTGTCCGCTTTGCTGTTGCCTTGCCGCCATCATTGCCAACAGCGGTTCAACGCCGCTGACCAGTTGGATGGCAGTTAATTGAGTTGGGTCAGCACCCGGCAAACTGGACAGCAGAATCGTGTCGCCAACCTTCAATTCATTGATGCTGATAGTTGGAAAGCGCTCCATCAGGTCGGCCATGCTTCCACCGCCACCCGGGCGCTGTCCACCACCCGGCCCAGCGGGTCCTCCAGGGCCTGCGCCCTGCGGTCGCTGACCCTGAGCTTGAGTCTGCGTTTGAGTCTGCGCAGTTTGACCCTGACCCTGACCTTGTGCCGCGCCCTGACCAGATCCTTGCCCACCCGGACCACCCATGCCACCGCCGAACATCGCCGCCGGCAAACGCCGGATCACTGACTCGGATCTCAAAGAAATCGTGAGCAGCTTTTTCGTTTGCAGATCGCTAAGCGTGATTCGATTGTTTGCGGCATCTACCGCAGTCACAGTGCCGCCGGCAATTTTGAAAGTGCCGAACAACACTTCTTCCGCATTCAGGCGGGTACCATCAGGAGTTTTGTCACCCTTCGCGTTGAACTGGTCGCCTACTTTGATCTCTTCGAACTTCGCGACTTTCGCATTCTCGTATCGAGGGATTGAGTCCGGCGGAAATCTTCTTATCTTCGCCTTATCCGGCATCGCCACGATCACGGCCTGAGCCGTTCCCGCCAACGAACGGCTGGTGACTGTAACCTCCCTGGCGGTCGGGTTAAGTGCGGTGACAATTCCTTTAGCTCCCCGACCCCAGGCCATGCGCTCACTGGCGTTCCGCTTGGCGATGTCCGATTGACTGACGACGATAATCTGCTGTGCAGGTACCGACTTGCGATCAGTGCCCAGAAAACCGCGCGCCACCACACCATCGCCGACGGTTATTTCTGTCAGGGAAGTCGGCTCGGCCTTCGCACGATCCGTCTCACCGGGAGGCATCCGCTGGTACGTTGTCTTTTCGTTAACGCTCGCGATGACGGTGTTTCCGGCCGCGGTTTTGATGGTCATCTGCCCCGCAGACAGGTTGATTTCCGCGACTTTGCCATAGACCTGCGTGGCCTTGATGGCCGGGTCAGCATCGGGCGTTTGGGCGACGGCTGAAAGACCGCAAGCCAGCAGAATCGTGATGAAGGTAATCGTCTTAAACGGTGTTCGCACAATAGATTCCCAGTGAGATCGAGAGATATTCATTACTTACGCCCCGCGCGATGAGTTGGTTGCAAAAAATTTTGAGCTTAACGCTGGAAATTCGCGAAGAAATGGTTGAAGAGATAGATCAATTCCTCAAATTATGGATCAGCAGAATCAGCGCTTTTTGTCGCGTTCGCGTTCAGTGTCCTGTTCCGCGACTCGAGCATCAAACTTCTGCTGCTGTTCCGGGGTAAGCAATGCACGGATTTTGGCTCGCGCTTTCTGTCTTGGCTCTTCAAAGCGAGGCCGCAACTCGGCCCGCAGGGATTTGTATTCGTTGCGCGTCTCGTCGAGAATCGCGCTCACTTGCTTCCTTTGATCTTCGGTCAGGCTGAGGTCGCGACTCATCTTCTCGAACCGGTCCTGCGCCGATCGCTCAGAACGATCGCTGCCGGCGCGCAGGCGATAGAGTCCCGTGACGGCCGCGCCGGTAATCGAACCGAGCAGAAACACCACCACGAGCACCAGCCAAACTTTCAGTTTTGTGTGACCAGGAAAAGTCATTTCGAATTCCCTTCGTAATTACGATCGACGACGATGTTGAATACCTCGTCGCGAGACAAACCATGTCGACTGGTCAGCACAGTCTGTTCGACGCCCGGCTCGGCTGGTCCAAAAAGAACTTCTTCATCCGCCGGCGCCGGCGCCCCGCTGCCCCCAAACAACGCCGGCCAGACTGTCAGGACGGCCGCCAATATGGCAATCAGGGCCATCGCGGGTACCGCTCGCCGGGCCGCCAAGATCAACGACGACCAATTGCCGGCCCGGTCCTCACGGGCGCGCTCTTCAGCGATGCCGGCGCGGATTCGCGTAAAGATGAAGGGCGAGGATGCGGCTGCTTCGACTTCGCTCTCCGGGGCGACCGCAGCATTGAGAATAAGCCGCCCTGCTCGATCCAATTCGTCTTTCGCCACTTCTTCCCTGGTGTGGGCTTTTTGTTTGAACATTTCCGATCTCCACGCGGCTCGGGTTCACCGCGCCTCATCATCAACAGACGATACAACCAGCGCAAAAGTTACAGTATTTTGGCTGGATTTTGCGAACGCGACCTAGACGTATCGTTGCAATACGCGTCGCAGGTGGGCCCGGGCCCGGTGTGCCCGCACCTTCACTTTGGAAATTGACCAATTCATCATTTCCGCAATTTCAGCAACCGAAAAACCTTCGACGTCAAGCAATGTCAGCACCAATCGATCTTCGGCGCTCAAACGCGAAAGCAACTTCGTGGCCAGGTCGCGCGAGATGAATTTGGCCTCAACGTCTTTGGGCGCCGCGCGCAGTTGCGCGGCCAGCTGTCGCGCTTCATTCTCTTCAATATCGCCAAAGGCCTGTTCGGGCCGGCGGCGAACTCTGCGCAAGTGATCGTAGCAACAGTTGACCGCGATTTGCGCTAACCAGGCTTTAAAGGACGCGTCATGTGTTCCGTGATAAGTATGGAGCGCAAAGTACGCCTTGGTGAAACTGTCCTGAATTATGTCTTCAATCTGTTCGCGTTGAGCAAAGAAACGTCCGCCAATGCGCGCGACCTGGCGCCGATGGCGTTCGAATAATTTTTCGAAAGCGCCTTCGTCGCCGGCGGCAGCCGCGCTCACCAAAGCATCGTCTGTCGGCTCTAGGATTGAATCCACGAATCTGTTCTTGAGTTTCCAACCTTAAAGCTGTCGGGGCACTCTTGCTGCCCCTTGAGCTTTCTTCCAACCTATTCGATAACGCGCCGTCAAGGCCAAGCCCAGACTGATCACGAGCAAGCCGGCCTGAATGAAAGGCCAGCCGTAAGGCACGGACGACCAAATAATCCAGAAGGTAACGCCCAGCAGCAGGGTGACAGATTCAGATTGAACGCGCGGAAACAACCACCGCTTGAGCCAGGTTCCCGTCGCGGCATAGATGACGACCCGTCCAAAGACGGTTGCGACGACTGTCAGTAACACTGCCATGACCGAGATCGCGACGCCAAAAATTGACGGCAGCAGCCACAAACTGCCCAGCACTCCCAGCGTGATCACGATCGAGCCCAGCAACCCTATGAGGGCCACCCGCAAGCTGGTCATCTGTAAGCGAGTGACTGCACGGCTGACCGTGTTGGGCATGGCGGCAGTCAACGCCAGCGAGATCACAAACCAAATTAAGACCGCGAGCAACCGCGTGCCAAAGAAGACCGCCGATATTTGCGGGTGCAAGACGCTGAATGGATCACGCATGAGCTGGCGCAACTGATCCTCATAGCCCGCATACATGATGGTAACGCTCTTCGGATCGCGATCGGGCGCGGCCTTGCCATGGTGATAGTAGCCTCCCAGCACGATCACATCGCCGCCAATCCGCGCGCCGTCACGCTGTATGATTGAACCGCCAATGGACGCCACATCTCCTTCGACTGAGCCTTCGACGATGACATCGCCGCCAAAGGCGATCGCGCCTTCTTTGACCGTCCCGGTGATCCGAATCGATTGGCCCATGCCGAAAACGGTGTTATTGACGGTGCCCTCAATTACTCGCGCCTGGGGGTCTCCGGGATGTTCGCTGGACGTCGGCTGGGCCGCGGCGCCGGCCAGCAGACACAAGACTGCGGCGAGCAGCGCCAGAACTTTTTTGTAGCTCTGCGCAACGGGAAGATCAAACGAAATGTTGGGTAGCAGCGAGGCGTCAATCATTGAATGGGACAACTCCTATTCAACGATTTGCGCGCGGTGATATCTGGTAATCAGGAAAAGCAGACAACAGAAGGCGATCGCCAGCACTAAAAGCAACAACAGCCCGGCGCCATTGTGAGGAAAGAAAACTGCACGACCAATTACGCGAGTCAAGACAATCGCGGATTCGACCGCCGCGGAACCCGCCTGCCAGCAAAGATCCAGCACCGTGGACGCGGCCTTGAACGAAGATCGCACCGGCTCGAAGACAATTGCTCGTGACGCCGCCCCCATGAGCGCAAACGAAACCAGCGCCAGCACCGCGCACAACTTCAACGCTCGCCCGCGTTCCGGCTGCCGGCGCATGCCCCTGAAGTCGCTCTCTGCGCGCCGAGTCACAATCCGGGCAAAATCGTGCGGCAGCGCGAACGAGCGCGAATCGTTAAAAGCGACGTCAAGCGTGCAGAGCAACTGACGCTGCGCTCGGAGTTCCGCGGCACAGTCGGTACACGTCTGCAAATGATCTTCGAAACCCGCCAGCGAGATATCGTTCAGCTCACCGTCGAGGTAGGCCGCTACGTCATCCAACCGGCATTTAGTTTCGGGATTGAAGTCGCTCATAAGAGTTGACTATGCGCTGGTGATTCCCCTCCGTAAGAGCAACTCGCGCATAGCATCGCGTGCGCGAAACAGACGGTTCTTGACGGTGCCCAGCGGCAATCCGGTCACTTCGGCGATCTCGTCGTAACTGAGATCGTGCGAATGGCGCAAAACGATCAGTTCGCGATACGCCGCAGACAGCTCGTCGACTACTGACTCGATTTCCGAGCGCCGCTCTTCTCGCTCGCTCTCCTGCTCAGGCGTAAGGCGGCGGCTTTCGATCGAGACGATGCGGGGCTCGCCATCGAATTCACTCGCCAAAGCCTGCTCGCGCACGGCATACCGGCGCAAGTGGTCGATGGCCGCATTGTGAGCAATCTTGTAAATCCAGGTTGAAAATTTGAATTCCGATCGGTAACGCGAGAGTGAGTTGTAAACCTTGATGAAAACTTCCTGAGTCAGATCGAGGGCGGCGTCATAATCGCCGACCATGCGGTACACGTAAGCGGCGATTGGTCTCTGGTAGCGCCGCACGAGTTCTTCGAATGAAGCTTCGCGGCCGGCGATCGCGGTCTGCACCAGTTCGCCGTCAGCCATCGTTACCGGTTTTGCCAGAGAAATTGCCACGTTCATAAGGTCCTGGATTACTTCGATTCTACGTCCAGGGAATTACAAATGTTTCAAACGAGAAGACCGGACGCGAGGCTCAATCCACCACTACCAGGCCAAACGGGCGAGCCCCGCGGGCGCCGCGATGGTATCGAAATCCAAATCGGGCGACGGAATCACCAGTCCCACGTCGGCCGCATCCAGACTTCTCAGTCGCACCCCGAGCGCGTCGGCGGCAATCTCCTCGACGCGCTTCTTGTCGAGAAATTCGCCGAGCACCAGCAGCCGATCGACTACTGTGGTTTCCGCCTGCGGACCGGATCCACCGCGGTCGCGATAGAACAGCAGCAGCCGATGAAGTTCGTCGTCACATTCAGACACATCGCAGAAAACCGATCGCAAAGTCAGCGCGCGACTGCCGCGCATGAGCACGGCGGTGAAACCTTCTTCATGAGAAGTTAAGAGTAACCCGTCGCCCTGGCGTCCGTTTCGCAGCCACTGCTCTTCCCCGACGTGCCGCGGCAGGATCAAACCCGCATGCCAGCCCAGCGAAGCAAACAGCGCTTCGTATTCCGCCAGCACATTCAAGCGAACCGCGTTCACCAGAAAGCGCGTCTGGCGCTGCGCATCGGCGGCCAGCTCTTCTCGGGAAATGCGCAACTCAGATGAGGGCCAGCCAAAGCTGCGCTCGATCTTCCATTCGAAGACCTCTTCGATTTCGCGGCGCGAACTGGCTGTTCCTTCGACGGTAATAATTGCTGAACGGGTCGAGGCTTCGGGCAGAGCTATGGACCATTTGCGCTGACGCAACAGGCCGGCGCTGGTAACCAGCTCGGACAAGGCGCGAGCCAGCTCAGCCTGATCACTGATATTTGATTCCTCGAAATGCGGCCGCACCACGTCAGCAGACAAATCGGCTGATGCTGCTCGCCTGATGACAAAGCCCTCGCGCGAGCGGTCAAGTTGGACCACGGACGCGGCGGCGCTTTCGATGCCTACCGCCGACGCCGGAAACCGGGGCCGCAGTAATTTGTTCAGGGGATTAGACATTGGCGATTGGCGATTTGCGATTGAGCGTTTGCTCACTTGAATCGAAAATCACAAATCAAAAATCGAAAATGTGGTCACCATTCGCTGTACGGGGTGCCTTCGGTTGAGACGTCGCTGGATGAGCTGTGCACATCAATTACGCCGCTCCCGCCCTCAGTTGAGTACGGATCGTCACCGGTGACGATGTTCCAGTCCTTGGCGTCGGTGATTGGATCCTTGGGAACTTCGCGCAGGTAGCCGGCGCTCATCAGATCGTCCAGTGACTGGGGCAGCTTTCCCTTGTCGGCGGAATACTGATCGATCGTTGAGCGCATCTTGAACAGATCGTCTTTCAACACCGTCTCGCGCGCATGCATGATGGTCTTTTGATACTGCGGCAGCGCGACAGCGGCGAGAATAATGATGATTGAAATGACAATCATCAGCTCGAGCAAAGTGAAACCGGCCGTGGTGAGCAGTGAGCCGTGAGCCGTAATCAGTCCCGGCTGCTCAACGATCTGCTTACTGCCTACTGCCTTCTGCCTTCTGCCTTCTGCTTTCTGCCTTCTGTCGTTACCAGTCACGATACTTCTCTCCATTTAACGCGACCCCATCCGACTTTGAATGCACGTCGAAAATATTCTGTCCGCCCCAGCTGCTCGAGTCTGCCGGGTCATAGCATGAACGAAAATCCCACTCAGCTTTCCCGGTCATCGGATCCACCGGAATCCGGCGGAGATAGATTTTCGTTTTAGGCTGGGCCGAACCTTCGCCGTTTTTCTCCAGCATACTTTGCGTGCCGTTTAGGCCTTGGCCTCCGGTCAACTGTCCAGCCGTAGCGAGAGGCAAAACATCAACGCCCTTAACCATAGTCTCCAGGTCCGGCGGATAACGATCCGGATTGTCCGCCGTGAAAATCGTCTGATCGGTAATCATCACGCGCACTCGCGGGTCGTTAAAAATATTCGGCCGTTGGCCAGTGTTCCCGGTGTTGTTACCCGAATTATTGCCGCCCGTATTACCCGTACCCGTGCCTGTTCCCTGCTGCTGATTAACCTGAAACTGAACACCGGCCAGCGCCTCACGGTGAAACTGGTCGACGGCTTCGCGCATTTCGCGCAGAGCATCGCGCAGCTGCTGTTCCTTCTGTCGTTTGACTGAAACCTGAACCAGCGGGATAACGCCGAGAGTAAGAATGGCCAGCACCGCAATCGTGATGACTAACTCGATTAGGGAAAAGCCACGGCTGTCAGAAGGCAGCCGGCAAAATGCGGTAGGCAGAAAGCACGAAGATCGGCTTTGGGCGATACACTGCTTTCTGCCTTCTGCTTTCTGCCTATTTGGTTTCACTACTTCACCGTCAACTTAATCGGTTCGATCTGAAGCAGCAAAGCGCGCCCGTCGCTAGCCACCAGATGAACATTCGACAAGTCGAAAGCCAAGGTGCTGTCGCCGGCGCCCACTGCCTCGACGTCCAGATTCAGCAGCGTGCCATCCGCCGTCACTGCCGATCCTGGCGCCGGAGTTAGCGACAAAAGAACCATTCCGTGCTCATCGATAGACTGCGTGATGGTTGGCGCACTCTTAGCATCGGCGAAGAGCGCACCCGGCGAAATGGCCTTAATCTTCAGGACCGTGGGATCGAAACGCAGAGTTAACATCGCCATGCCGAGCGGCGCATCGGATTTCACTTGCAAGCCGAACTGCCGCTTTTCGCCAACCTTCAGCTCAGCGTTGTCAGGATCGAAGCTCAGCGAGATCACGTTTGGCGAAGGCTCTGGCGACTTCGGCGAAACATCGACCTTCGGCGTCAACTGATCCACCACCGGCTTTACGGTAGCGTCCTGATTTGCACTGAGATTAGTCGTAGATACATTCGCGGGGCTAGAGACCAGAGTCTTTACGGCGCTGGCCACGTCAGTTTTCGGGGGCGCTGTTACATTCTGCGTTGTCGTAATCGCCGCCGACTTTGGTTGCGGCATAGCGCCGTCATTTTGCGTGGCCGGCTGAGTAACAGATTGCGTTACGACGTTGGTTTGGATCGCAGCGGTTTGCGTGACCGGTTGACTGACGGTCTGCGTCGCGACGTTGGTTTGGGTCGCCGCAGTTTGCGTGCTGGCAGCCTTGTCGCTCACCGGGTTGGTTAGCTGTGGAGTTTCGACCCTGGCTGCGGGCTCGTAACTCGCCGCCGTGTCGGGCACCTGGATTACCACGTCTTTCGGAACCCTGCGGGCAGCAATCTGCTCCTCACGTTCCGTTTCCCGCAACATCGCTTCGAGTGATCCGGTTGTCGGTGCTTGCAAGGTTCCGCTGGGCCGCATCTCTTCATCGCGAGGAGTAAGCGCGGGCGCTCGCAGTACACGCGGCGTCACCGCGATCACGATGTCCACGCGCCGGTTGTCCTTCGTCGGCGCGGTGAAGAACCGTCCTATGATCGGAAGACCGCTAACGATCGGCAACCCTTTACGTCCGGTCGATTGAGTATCCTGGGAAACGCTTGCCAGCATCATCGTGCGATTGTTCTGGACGCGCGCGGTCCCGGTCAGTGTCCGTTCGGTGAACGTCGGTGTCAGGGTGCTGGCTCCCGCAACGTCCTTCGACTCGATCTTCATCTTTACCTGCACATCCAGGTTGGGAAAGACGATGGGCGTAAAGCTCAGAGTCAAACCGGTTGGTTCGTAGTTGATGACCGGGAATCCACCGCTGGGAAAATTATTCGGATTATTCGGATTGGGACTTCCCGTCTGAATTCCAAAGGGATATGCCTGCGCCGTCTGCACAGGCACGCGCTGGCCAATACGCGCACTCGACTCTTCATTATTAAATGCGTGGATCTGCGTCGAGGCGAGCAACCTCGCGTTATTCTTGCTTTGGAATGCCTGTATGGTGGAGGACGGGAAAACCATTGCCGCTCCGAGTGAAGCAGGCAGGCCAAGTGCGCCTTGCGATAAACCATTAAGAACGGCGCCGGCTGTGCTGAATCCGCCCAACTTGACCAGGCTCGCCTCATCGCCAAGCTGTTGCCCAAACTGCATCAGATCGGTCCGCTAGACCTCATAGATGTTCACATCCATGACGACTTCTGCTCGATCCTTGTCGATGCTCTGCGAGCAGCTCGCCAATCAGCTTCACGTTTTCCGCGGTGTCCCTGACCGTCAGACTGTTCGTATCAGGATCAGAAACAACGATCGGCTGCGGGCGGCCGACAGATGCCGGCAGCGCCTGCGAAATCAGGGCCTTTACCTTGTCGGGATTAGCATTGGAAATGAAGAACGTGCGCACCACCAGTTGCTGGTACTGCGGGCGCCGCGATTGATCGGCCACCAGGATGGTGCGGCGATCAAGCTTCTGAAAGAACAAGTTCTCCTGAAGAAAAATGTAGTCAAGAGCTTTGGCCGTCGTCACGTCGCGCAGGTTCACTTCGATCTGGCGCGGTTGTGCGAATGACTGCTTGTCAAACATCACGTTCAGGTTCAGGTCGGCCGCCAACTGGCGAATCACCTGCTTGAGATCGACGCCGTTGAAGGTAATTACTCGCGTCGGTTCGGTCCTGGGCGCCAGGTCAGGCTCCTGAGCTTTCGTGGACGAGGCTTGTGGCGGCGTGCCGTAGCCATCCGTCCGTTGTCCTTCAGTGATGACCGTGTGGCCTTGCTTGACCTGCTGCAGGCGCAGCATCCGCTCCATCTCCGAGACCGCCAATTGATTCACCGGGTCATAGCCAAAGGCCTGGCGAAACGCGTTATAGGCGCCGACATAGTCCTGTTGTTCCGCCAGCGAGCGTCCCTTCTGCATGAACATCTGCGACGCGTTGAAAATCGAGCGGCGATAGTGCAATTGAAAATCGACGTTCGCCGGATCCGCGGCCAGCGCCAGCATGAATTCCTGCGCCGCCTTTTCCCATTGCTGGGCCTGTTCATATTTCATACCGCGGTCGAAATGGTCTCTGCCCTTCTTCGCGAACGCAGTCATCGGCAGCGCCAACATGCAGGTCATGATGGTCAGGGCCAGGATCGATTGCCAACGATTTCTAGATTTCATAATTTGGACCTTCCTCAACGAGCGGTCTTTTTGCAGCGATCGGAAACGTCGGGACTCTAGTTTACACGCGCCGGGTGTGAGCCGGTTCCGCAATGCCAAAAACTCAGGCAGTTTAGCAGAAGAATGGCCTGATTTTAAGCTGGTAAGAGACCGGCACGGACCTCGCCGTTGCCCGCCCTTCGATAATTCAGCTTCAATCCGGTGAGATTTACTTCCTCAACAAAAGTGACGCGATTGATTTCGTGCAGGGTCGAGATACCGGTAAACACTTTCTTCAGGGCGGATTCGCGCAGGCTGGTCAAGCCCTTCGGCCTCCGCTGCGCGCCGAACTTCCGAGCCGGGCCGCCGCTCAACGATCATCTCGCGAATATTGTCGGTGAGATCGAGCAATTCGTGAATCGCGGTGCGGCCGCGATAGCCGGTGTGATTACAGCCGTCGCAACCTACATTCGAATAAAAGACGCGTCCGCGCTGTTCTTCCGGACGCAAGCCCGGATTCGAGTCAGTTCGGCATCGGACGGGTGATACGGGTGTTCGACAAATCGTGCAAAGCACGCGCACCAGCCGCTGGGCCAGCACGCAGTTCAAAGACGAAACAAAGTTGTAAGGCTCGACTCCCATATTCAGGAAGCGGCCAATCACGTCGATCACGTTGTTGGCGTGCACGGTGGTGAATACCAGGTGGCCGGTCAGCGCCGATTGAATCGCAATCTGCGCGGTTTCTTCGTCGCGAATTTCGCCGACCATGATCTTGTCCGGATCGTGACGCAGGATCGAGCGCAGGCCGCGCGCAAAGGTCAGACCCTTCTTTTCGTTTACCGGAATCTGAGTGATGCCATGCAGCTGGTATTCGACCGGATCTTCGATCGTGATGATCTTGTCTTCTTCGTTTCGGATCTCGTTCAGCGCGGCATACAGCGTCGTCGTCTTACCGGAACCGGTCGGTCCGGTCACCAGCACCATGCCGTACGGCTCGGCGATGTAGCGGCGAAACTTTCGCAAGTCCTCCGGCATCGAAACCGACGACATTCAGATCCAGGTTCTTGAACTCTTCGTTGATCTGTTCCTTGTCGAGGATACGAATGACCGCGTCTTCGCCGTGTACCGTCGGCATGATCGAGACGCGGAAGTCGACGTTGCGTCCTTTGTAACGAACCCGAAAGCGGCCGTCCTGCGGCACGCGACGCTCGGCAATGTCGAGTTCGGACATGACCTTGATGCGCGAGATCAACGTCTGATGATAAGCGAGATCGATCGGATCGACTTTCGCGTAGAGCGCGCCGTCGATGCGGTACTTGACCTGCACTTCGGTGTCGCGGGTCTCGATGTGAATGTCCGACGCGCGCGATTCCATCGCGTTGTAAGATGATCGTGTCAACCAGCTTGATGATCGGCGACATATCGCTGTCGGTCGCCAAGCCGGTCGAGATCAAGTACTTCTTCGCCCTGTTCAGTTTCGCGAACCAGCGAAATGCGAAAGCCCGACGCCGCTTCCTGCAAGACGCGCTGCGTCGCATCGCCTTTTCGCAGCACCACATCGATCGCGCCGGCGGTGGCCACTGACGGCACAATTCGCGTGCGCAACGCGCCGGCCAACTCGTCCAGCCGATCCAGATCGGTGGGATCGGCCATCGCGATGTGCAGCTTTCCATTCTCGCGACGCAGCGGCACGAACTGATGCCGCACCATCAGATCGACCGGAACTTCCGCGAGCAACGCATAGTCGATCGGCGATTCGCCGTCCTTGGGCAGCAGATTCACGAACGGCAGGCGATAACGACGGGCCAGTTCTTTGGCGTCGCGCAGCTCTGGCGGTTCGGTGCTCTCGGCAAAGGCACCAAAGTCGTCGGGGGACGTAACGGCGCCACCACCGCATCGGCGGTCTGAGCGTCACTTGTTCGTCACGTAACTGCTTCATCTGTGGTGCCAGCTCTCGGCTTGCCTTCTAATTCAATTTCCTTCGCAAGCTGACGGCTTGCGCTACCTCAGTGCGTCATCGGCCCATCGGAAATCGACTGAATGATCGGCAAGTAGATCGCCAGCAGGATCATCACCACGACGCCACCCATGACCACCAGAATCGCAGGCTCAAGCGTGGTCGTCAACTGCTCCAATCGCACCTCTGATTCGGCGTCATAGAACGTCGCCACTTCGTCCAGCATCTCGCGCAAACTGCCCGGAACGCTCACCGATTCCGATCATGTCGATCGCCAATTCGGGCATCCAATTCGCCGTTTCCAGACTCTCGGTAAAGGATCGGCCTTCGCGAATCAGCGGCAGAATTGCCGAACTGCGCTGTCGCAGTTCCAGATTGGTAATCGACTCGGCGGCGATCTCCCACGACTCGACGATGGTGATGCCACCGGCGAGCAGCGTGGCCAGCGATCGCGCGGCCTGGGCGGTCGTCATCTGCACCAGCAGTTTTCCCGCCAGCGGCAGTCTCAATAACAGCCATCGATCGTCAGACGTCCCGACGGCGTACGCGACCAGAAAAAAACGGCCGACCGTGCTTACGATTAGCAGCGGCACAAACCAAATCGCGTTGCGCGTAGTCCAGCCGGAAATCGCCAGCACGAGCACGGTAATGGTCGGCAAGATTATTTCCAAAGCCGGAAAACAGATCCGACATGCGCGGCACGACGAACGTCGTCAGAAAGATCACCATGCCCAGACAGGCGAACAGCAGAAATGTCGGATAGGCCAGCGCGCCCGCGGATCTTGCGGCGCAGTCCGACCGAACGTCGCATGTAATTCACGTAGCGCGACAGCACTTCGTCCAACGCGCCCGATCGTTCGCCGGCCAGAATCGACGCCGTGTAGATTCGCGGAAATGTCGCACCCTGTGCGGCAAACGCCTGGGACAAGGCAGCGCCGCCACGAATCGCTTCTTCGACATCTTCCAAGACTGCGCGCAGCCGCGGCGAGGTAGCTCGCCGCCGCAACATCGTGATGGCCTGCAGAATCGGAATTCCGGCGCGCAACAGGGCGGCGAGCTGCTGATTGAAGAGCAGAAAATCGTTGGCTTTGACTCGCGACCGGCCGCCCGCGCCGCCACCCCTGGTCAGCAGACGTCACGCCCTCGGTCTTCGGTGGAGTCACGGCGAAGACTTTGAAGCCTTCGCGCTCCAGCCGCGCGCGCGCTTCATTCGCAGCCATCGCCTCGACCGTGCGCGTCACGATCTCGCCCGCGGGCGTTCCTAAACGGACAATAAATTCAGCCATTTTTTCCAGGTCGGAGTATATCACGCGGTGATCAGCGGAATTGGACTGTGGATATCGAATCTCGGCGCCACCCGTTGCCATCACGCGTGGCGGGCGATCAGTTGCAGAATAGCTTCCAATTTTTTATTGACGTTTGGATCTGATTGCACTATCGTCCGCCCCGGCTTCGCTTCGACGCCTGGTCAGGGGTCCCGACCACGGACGGATGCACCCCGAATTAGACCAGACAAATTATTCAATCCAATCGCCTGCGTCCGAGTTTCTGTCGCCCGGCAAAGAAAGGCCCCCATGTCATCAGCAGTCACCCCGTCACATCTCGATAATCCAGCCGCTCCGGAAAAAGCGCGATTGGTTCGCGGTCTTAGTCTGCTCGATGCCACGATGATCGTCATCGGGTCGATGATCGGTTCGGGAATCTTTTTGGTCTCAGCCGAATCAGCCAAGCTTGTGGGCGCGCCGGGCTGGCTGTTGGTGGCGTGGGCGTTCGGCGGCGTGCTGACTATTACGGGTGCGCTCTCTTGTGCTGAGTTGGCGGCGATGATGCCGCGGGCCGGCGGCCAATATGTTTTTCTGCGCGAAGCTTATGGCCCATCGATCGGCTTTCTTGTTTGGCTGGGCGTTGTTTTTGGTAGTGCAAACCGGGACCATCGCGGCGGTGGCCGTGGCGTTCGCCAATTTCATGGGCGTCCTCATCCCGACTATTGCCGCGGAAAACTACATAATCGTGCCCCGTGCACTGGCCGGTGGTTACGCTATCGGACTCTCGACTAATCAGGTCGTAGCCATCGCCATGATTGTGTTGTTGACCGCCACGAACATGAGCGGGCTAAAGACCGGGAAGATTATTCAGAACACCTTTACCTTTACGAAGACGGCCGCCTTACTCGGCCTCGTCATTTTAGGTTTGACCATCGGTTGGAAAGTCGGGATGCAGAACGGCGCGCAGCCTTCACCTCGTCGTGGTGGAATCCAACACTGAACGGCTGGAAACCATCATCAACCGCAACTGGGTTTCGACACCGCCAGTAAGACGGCGCTGAGCTTAGCGTTGGTCATGCTTTTGGGACGGGCGATGTCAGGGCCTTTGTTCGCGCAATCAGCATGGAACAATGTGACGTTCACCGGCGGCGAGGTTGAAAATCCCGGACGCAATTTGCCGCGCGCGCTGCTGATTGGTTGCGGCGTCGTTGTCAGTCTTTATCTGCTCGCGAATCTTGCGTACGTCGTCGTCCTGCCGCTGGGTGCGATTCAGAACGCCGAATCAAATCGCGTAGGCACGGCGGCGATGCAGGCGATCTTCGGGCCGCCGGGAAAAGTCATCATGGCCATCGCGATCATGATCTCGACGTTCGGCTGCAACAACGGATTAATTCTCGCCGGCGCGCGGGTGTATTACGCGATGGCGCGCGACAATCTCTTCTTTAAGCGCGTCGGCACGGTCAACTCGAAACACGTCCCGGCTGTGGCCCTGATCACGCAAGGCAATTTGGGCGGCTTTCCTGACTCTGCCGCGCACCGTCACCACGGATGCCACCACCGGAAAGATCAGCTACGGAAATGTGTACACTCAGCTAATCGAGTACCTGACTTCAGCTGATCTGATTTTCTACGGTTTGATGGTTGCTGCGGTTATTGTGCTGCGGCGAAAAGCGCCGAGGTCGAGCGACCATACCGCACATTTGGTTATCCACTCGTGCCGTTGCTCTACATTGGGCTGGCGCTGCTGTTTGTGCTCGATCTCGGCTATCTCGCGCCACGGACCTCGGGAATCGGATACCTGATCGTGCTCACCGGAATTCCGGCTTACCTGATATGGAGAAGGCAGGCCAAAGCTGCATGAGCTTTGCGGCCTGCCTTGGTTTGTAATGACATACTTCACCGATCAAGGTGTTGGTTCCGGCCCAGGAGTTAACGGCCGTCGTGTTCGGATCTCCGTTCTCCCTTTGGGAGAAGGGTCGGGGATGAGGGCTTGGCACAGTCGATCTAAAACATTGAATGTCTTAGGAGGAGATGATTTCACTCGAAGAGCGAAATCATCTCCTCCTGAGTGAGTGTAAAAAGGCTCAACCGTTAATCCCTCACCCTGCCCTCTCCCAGAGGGAGAGGGCAATGACAAGACGTTCGCCGACCACACACTTAATCCGGCCTCTGTGGTGGTCCTCCCGGACCGCCGCCGCCTGGCCCACCCGGGCCGCCCGGTCCACCGGGTCGTCGATGGGGACCCATGCCCGGTCCGCCCGGACCCTGCCCACCGTCCCGTGGCCGTTTCATATCCTGACGCATCGTTTGCAGCTTCGTCTGCTGATCTGGGGTGAGTTTGTTCTTGAGTCGAATCGCCAGCTCCATGTGCATACGTTTGATCTCGCGCTCGCTCTCGAGCACTTTGTCGAGTTGCGTGAGTGCTAACTGTTCGTTGATGGTGTTGGCCTTCATCGTCTCGTGCAAGCTTTCCATGGCGTCCTGCAACTGCCATTGCAGTTCGTTGAAGCGGGTGGTCGTGCGTTGAATCTCGCCGCGCATGAAAGTTTTCTGTTCGTCGGTAAGCCCCAGCTCGCGCTGATGCGACATGATCAAGTCGGGCGGAAATAGAGAGTCGCCGAGCGGATCATGCGGCGGGGGTGGTCCCTTGCGCTCGTCCTGCGGCGGTGGCTGTTGCGGCTGCGCCGACACCAGGAAACCGCCGGCGCAAGCCGTTGCCAGGATGATTGCGATAGTGAGGACGATCTTCTTCATGATCAATTCTCCTTATTGTTAGAGCGAGTCGGCAAGAATGACTTCAGATCGGTCGCATTTTCATTGAGCTGCGGCAGCGACTTGAATAGATCGTCACTCGAAGAACTCAACAAAGAAGCAGTCGGCGATGTCCAACTGGCGATCTGCTTCGCCTCTTCGGCAGCTTTTCGATTCCGGGCGACCATCAACAAGTGTCTTTGTGCGGCCGGTCTGTTTACCAGAGACTTAACCAATGACGTTTTGGTCGCTGGCGTCGCCGTCGAGACACTCAACTCGTTTGTAATCTGCGGGCGAGTGAAAGCAGAACCAGCCGAGACGACGGCGAACGCCTCGTTTGCCGGCAGGTTCCCTTGCGAAAACTTCGACCACACCGCCAGCGAGGCCAACGCAAAGATCAGCAGCGCAGTAGCCGCCACGAACGACAGGTTAAAAGCCCGGCGCGGTTTGAGGGCGCGCGACTCTGCGCGATGCCACATCGAAGTAAAGCTCGGCGCGGCCTGCCCGTCAGCGAATCGAACTTCGCTAAACAGCGCTCGGATTCTCTTGTCGTCCCCAATTATTTCCATAGCCAACTTCCATCTGTGCCAAACTTTCACGCAGACGCTTCTTGCCTCGCTCGTAATGCTGACGCGCGCTGCCGATGGAAACTCCCATGACGTCCGCGGCCTCGCGCAGACTCAAATCTTCATAAAAGACCAGGTGCAAAGCTTCCCTTTGTCTTCGGGGCAGGGTCTTGAGCGCGTTTTGAAAGTGCGCCTGCGTTTCTGTCCGTTCAAAACTTGCGGTTGGGCTCTCGCCCGGGCTGATTCGCTCTTTCGGTTCGTCGAAATCCGGAACCAGTCTCAAAGTCCGCAGCAGCTTACGGCGATATTCGGTCGCCGCGGTCATTCGAATCACCGCAAACAACCACGTCTTCAAACTCGATTCGCCGCGGTAGACTGCTTTGCCTTCAAAGATCTTGAGGTAAACCGTCTGGAGCACCTCTTCCGCTTCCGTGCGATCGCGGCGGCAACAACTCAACGCCCAGCCGAAACTGGCGCTGTGGAGCCTTTCCAGTTCGGTCTTAAGCTCCGCGATTTCCATCGGGTCAATCTTCACGGAAATGCTCCGTGCTCGGTGAATTAGTCGCCACGGCGGGCGGATTATATGACAAGGGCTTGCTCCCTCTCCCTTTGGGAGTGTATAGACCGGAGAGATAGGTAACACATGTTCGGACACATGGGTAACACTTCGGTCCCTCACCCTAAACCCTCTCCCAGAGGGAGAGGGAACAAACTCATTTAGTCCATTCACACGCAATCTGTGATTCGACTTTTACCGGCACGGTCTGGACATACTCCTCGCCCGCCGCCACCATGGCGCGCTCTACTCGGAAAGCGACCTCGGTCGCTTCCCCGTCGTCACGTCTCGACCACGATCTCGTCGTGAATGATGTTCACGATCTTTCCGGAGGTGTCCCGCAACTCATCACTGAGAAGCCGCAGCGCCCGCTTCAGGATGTCTGCGCTGGTTCCCTGAATCGGAGCGTTCTTGCCGTTGCGCTGGGTCATGGAAACCTGCTGGCGGTCCGCCGGATCGTAGTTGAATTTCACCAACCGTCCCGATCCGGTCCGCGCCTGCTTTTCGCTGACGGCCCGGTTCGCCGACTCGCGCAAATAGGCGTCAAGTTTCTTGTACGTCGCAAAGTAACGGCGCAGAACATCTTCCGCGTCGCTGACGCCGACGCCCGTCATCATCGAAAAGCGCTGCGCGCCGATGCCGTAAACCACACCGAAGTTCAGCCGCTTGGCAAAGTCGCGCTGCTCTTTGCGTCACTTGATCTTCGCTTACGCCGAAGACTTGCGCCGCGGTAACGCGATGAAGGTCGGCGCCGGAATTGAATGCATTGATGAACGCTTCATCGCCGGAAAACTCGGCGAGAATACGCAATTCGATCTGCGAATAGTCGGCGATCACCAACCTTCTTTTCTCCGGATAGCCGGTGAAGCAACGGCGATACTCGGCCGCATGCGGCACCTGTTGAATGTTGGGATTGGTGCAGGCAAAGCGTCCCGTCGGCGCGCCGATCTGGCGAAAGTCCGCGTGCAGCCGGCCGGTCTTCGGATTGATGAACTCAATCATGTTCTGGCCATAGCTCGTCAGCGCCTTCTGCATCGTGCGGTATTCGAGCAACTTCGCCACGACCGGATATTGCGAGGGCCAACGGCTGCAACTTCCAATTGCGCGTCGAGTCGGGCAAGCGGAATGCCTAGCCGCGTCAAAGCCTCAGTCACCTGCTGCTGCGAATCGAGATTGATGTTCGCGCGCGACGGGCCGAACAAAGATGCCTGGGCGACGCCTTCGCCTAGCATCTCCTGCAACTCGTTGGCGACTTCCCCGCGGCGCTTTTCCACGATTGCCAGTTGCTCCAGCCAGCGATGCTTGTTCATGTAAAAGCCGGCGAGTTCCAGATCGACCACCGGCATCACACACTCAAATTCAAGCTGAGCGCATTGGATCAGGCTGAGCGACCTGATGCGATCGATCAATTTTTCGCGCAGAGGGATCAGCACCGCGGCATCACGCGCGGCATACTCAAGCTGCGCTTCGGATAGTTCAAACTCCCAGTTGCTGAGTCGCTCGCTTTTGTCGACCGCTTCGTTCAGATAACGCCCGGCAATCGCTTCCAGGCTATGCCGCTCTTCAATGTCCCCGGCAGAAACTAACTGGCTCGCCAGCAAAGTATCAAACAAGCCAACGATATCAACGCCCAGGTTATGCTTGAGGAACTTGGCGTCGAACTTCGCGTTGTGCGCAATCTTGATTGGGCGTGGCGAGGTCAGCAATCGTCGCAAAGGGGCGAAGGCATCGGCGCTTCGTAAATCCAGCTCAACAAATTGATTCAGGTCGATCAGATAAACACCGTCTGACGTCGCCAACTGAATCAGGCGCAAGCGAGAGAGATAGGGATCGAGATCGGTCGTTTCAGTATCTAATCCGATCGCATTGCGGGTTAATAGATCGTCGACTGCGCGGCGCAATTCTTCGGCCGTTCTGACTAGTTGGTAAGACGTGTTCATTGATGAATTGAATTTAGCACAGAGAGTCAGAAGCCCGAGTGTCAGGGAAGCTCGGCTGAACAAATATGTCAGAAGGCTGATCTTCTTGGAGGGCACGCTGCGGGGATTATGATTTCTCCCTCTCCCCTTGGGAGAGGGCCGGGGTGAGGGAGCGAAGCTTAGCGAGGAGTTTATTTTTTTTGATGTCTGCGCGAGGCTACGCCTCGCGCAGAGAAAACATGGGTGGATGGATCGCGTAGGCCCTCACCCTAACCCTCTCCCAGCGGGAGAGGGAACAAGACACTAATGCTTTGCGCCGATCAGATAGACAACTGATTCGTCACCCGGGACAAACGCTGAGTGAATGGTATTGGCAGGAAGAAAGTCCCGGTCACCGGCGCGCAGCGTGTAAATTTCATGGCCCACGCGCAGTTCCAGTTGACCGCTCAAAATCCAGTGCGATTGATCTTCGCCGTGCGCGTGGGGACCGTACTTGGTGCCGGGCGCATCGATCCACTGAAAAACACTGTAGCCTTCATCGACCAGACGCCGTTTCAATTCGGCGGCGTCAGGCGAAGCCGCTTCACTCCAACGATCAACTTCAATACTCATAATTTAGTTTCGGATGTTAGATGGATATTGAAATTCGGGCGTTGCAAAGCCGTTGGACGGCAAGCTGACTACCGGGCCGGGCGCTTATTTAAATTTCGTGGTTGGTTTGTCTGGGCCGAAGGCCTTTGGGTCCGGGAGGAAGACCCTTGAAACCAGCCGCGCCACCAACCAAAAAGGCCTCCGCCGGCCAGCGTCAATATGACGGCGCCAACCAGGGCCAGTTTGATCGCCAGGCGCAGAATCTTGCGGGCGAGCAGGAACACGACGGCGAATATCGCCACCATTACTACCAAACCTGTCGCTGTTGTAATCATGCCGAAGTGGCACAGACTTTAGTCTGTGGTGCAACGTGGAATCTCACAGACTGAATTCTGTGCCACTTTCTCCTACTGCTTCCGGTAGCTCGCCCGGATCGTAGTTTTGATGTTGCCGCGTACATTAAAGTCGCCTGCGATCTCTACATTCAAAGGATCGCAGGCGTTCACGAAATCTTCGAGGATCAGGTTAATGACATGCTCGTGAAAAACCTTAACCTCGCGAAACGAATTGATGTACAGCTTCAAACTTTTCAATTCAACGCACCGTTCATTCGGCACGTACTCAAGCCGAATCGTGGCGAAATCAGGAAAGTCAGAGAACGGGCAGATACAGGTGAACTCGGGAATCTCGAAATTGATCTTGATTTCTTTCCCGGCGAACTCGTAGGGAAAAGTATCAAGCGGATAGAGCTTCATTTCTTCGCGCGGCGTCGATTGAATATCCAGGCCCTGCATGTTGGGCGGCGGTAGGGTGGTGCTCATGTCTAGAATTCGCGCTCGTAGTAACGATCCGGTGGCCGGCGGCCGATCTCGAATACCTTAATCAAAAGCAGTCCGGCAATGAAGCCGCCGATGTGCGCGGCATAAGCGACGCCGCCGGCTTGCGAGCCGCTGCCCAGCACGCCCAATCCATTAATTAACTGAAACACGAACCAAAGACCGATCGCAAGGAAGGCAGGCATCGGCGTTGCGAACCAGCCCAGCAGCACAACCACCCGGTTCGTCGGGTACAAAAGAATGTATGCGCCCAGTACGCCTGAAATTGCGCCTGACGCGCCCAGGCTGGGCACTAACAGGCTCGCTTCGTTGCCCGCGAAGGCGGCCGTCGCAAACACGTGTGACAGGCCGGCGATGATGCCGCAAACGAGGTAAAAGATCAGGTAGCGAACGTGGCCCAGCCGATCTTCGATGTTGTCGCCAAAGATAAACAGGAACAGCATGTTGCCAAAGATGTGCGCGATGCCGCCGTGCATGAACATCGAGGTGAGGAGGGTCAGATAAACGGGTATCAGCGTGGGCTGCAAACCCGGCATCTCCATGCGCTGACCGGTAAAGTTCTCGACGACTACGGGTTGAGTAACGATGTCCTTTCCCGTGAGGATTTCGGCCGGTACGGTGGAATACGCATAGGTAAACCTATCGTTGCCGCCCAGTCCTTGCAGAAACACAAATACCAGAACATTGATCGCGATCAGCACATAATTCACGACGGGCTTCGCGATCCGATCGGAATTTTCATCGCCTATTGGAAACAGCATTCGATAATCTTTTCTCATTGCCCTCTCCCTCTGGGAGAGGGTTGGGTGAGGGCTTACGCTTGAAGCCTCTTCTTACCCAAACCCTACGAGAGATGATTTCGCTCGTTGAGTGAAATCATCTCTCGTAAACATTAAAGTGTTCTATCAACGTCCTAAGCCCTCATCCCCGACCCTACTCCCAAAAGGGAGAAGGGAGATTTGAACACGATGGCGTAACTCCTCGGCCGGACAAACCTTGATTCGTGAAGTATGTCATTACCCTCTCCCAAAGGGAGAGGGAACAAGATCTATTCCGCCGCCGCTTCAGCCAGAGCCAACTCTCCCGCGGCCAGTTCCCGCTTCACTTCTTCGGGTGTGCCAAAAACGCGGGCTTTATCGTCGTCGAACTCACCTTCCCAACGCGCGACCACGATGGTAGCCAAACAATTTCCCAAAACGTTCACAGAAGTCCGGCCCATGTCCATTAATTCATCCACGCCAAAGATCACTGCGACCCCGATTGGTCCTAAGCCGCCCGGCATAAAACTGTTCAAAGTCGCCAGCAGAATTACGAGCGCCGCGCGAGGGACACCGGCCACACCTTTGGAAGTGATCATGAGGGTAAGCATCATGACGATTTGCCGGCCAATACTCATGTGACCAATGACCGGCTCAGCAGCCTGCGCCACAAAGACCGAAGCCATTGCCAGGTACAAGCGTCGTGCCGTCGAGGTTGAAGCTGTAGCCGGTGGGCATCACAAATCCGACAATGCGCCGCGGCACGCCCAGCCGCTCCATGTTCTCCATCGCTTTCGGCAGCGCGGATTCGCTGCTGGTGGTCGCAAACGCGATGGTGAAGGGCTCGCGCACAGCTTGCAAAAACTGTCTGATGGGAACGCGCGCGATCAGCATCACCGTGCCGAACACGAACAACACCAGAATCACCAGGGCGAGGTACAGTGAACCGATCAGCAACCCGAGGTTTTTCAATACTTGCAATCCGTTCGTCGCGATCGTGTGCGCCATCGCGGCGCCTACGCCGATCGGCGCAAACATCATCACGTAGTTCGTAAACTTGAACATCACCTGCGCCAGCGCTTCACAGCCGCGCAGGATCGGCGCGGCCGTTTTGCCCATGGCTGAGACCGCCATTGCGAACAAGACTGAGAATGCGACGATCTGAAGCACGTCGCCGCGCACCATCGAATCGATGACACTCGCGGGAAAGATGTGCACAACCAGATCGCGAAATCCCTGCGGCTGCGTCTTCACCAGCGAAGTAATATCGCTGCCGCCCACCAACGCGACGCCCGCGCCCGGTTTCGTGAAGTTCACAATGGCCAGTCCGATGAACAGCGCAATTGTCGTGACTACCTCGAAGTAGAGCAGCGCCTTCGCGCCCATGCGCCCCACCTTCTTCAAGTCACCTCCGCCGGCGATGCCGACCACCAGGGTCGAGAAGATCAGCGGCGCGATGATCGACTTAATGAGGTTGAGAAAAATATCGCGGAGAAAATAAACGTTATTGCCCCACTTCGGACTGACGTAACCGAGCGCACCACCCAGGACCAGACCAATGAGAATTTGCGTCGTCAGGGAAGGCCGGTACCAGGGACGCTTTGCAGTTTGGAGTTTTGTGTTTTGGGTTTCGAGTTTCATGAAGAGTTGCGTTCGAGGCTCAAAAGTCACGTCCGTGAATCTTAAGAACAACTTTTACCTGGGTTGTACTGGTGCTTTCTACAAGCGCTTCCGCTTTAATGTTAATCCAACCTTGCGACTGGAAAAGCTGTTCAATTACACGCGTGGCTTTCTTCAGTCCGGCTGAATTGAGCGGTCTTCCAATAGTTACATCAACTCGTTGCCTTACCAATTCCTTAAAGACCGCAGATTCATCGCCAGCTTTCAGGCCTTCGATTCTGATTTCGCTGATGAGCGGCAACTCAAAGACTTCGAAAGTGATTCGGACACCGCCCATCATCGCATCGTCCAACGATACGCGCGTGCCAGTCGCGTTGAACTGACCCGTCGCGAGCAGCGCCATCAGGTCCTTTTGCACCTGATCGGCATTGTAGATGTCACCCGCGCGGGTTTTGATCAACTGAAGAATTTGCTCGTGCGTCAGCCGGCGATTGCCCATGATGTCGAGTTCTTCGACCAGGCGGCCTGCGGCTGCGGCTGCGTCAATCGGTGAAGGTTCGCTTTGGTTGAAATTGAATTCAAATTGCCGCCGCTGCGAAACAGTGTGCCAGTTCAGCTCTGCGGGCTTGAAGCGAACCAGGGTAAGAGCCGCCGCTACAAATTCGCCGATCTTCGGTGGCTGACTATCGATCAGTCGAATGTCTGTGATGCGTCCTGAACGACACAGCACAGCTTCCAGGGTGACTCGACCACTGACATCGTTTCCAAATGCCCGGTATAAGACGCTGAAGTTTGGCTGGTCGATCATCTTGGCGGGCTTGCTCACCTGGTTTCCCTTGTAGATCGGACCGCGACATTTCTCGCCCGGGACCTGGGCCGCCGCAGAAAATGTCAGAAACACGATTAGGAAAGTAATCGCCCCGAGTTTCTGCATAACGTACCTCAGCTATCTTCCCCACTTCAGCTTATTTCGCAGCACGTCAAAATAATTTCGGTGCGGCGGCTGCACCAGATTGAAAGTCGTTTTGCTTTTGCGGATCACCGCGCGATCGCCGGCTTGCAGCGCAAATCCAACCTGCCCATCCAGCGTCAATGCGACTTCTTCGTTTTCAGTCACGAGGCGAACTTCGATCATGGAATCGTCGGGCACGACAATCGGCCGGTTGGACAATGTAAAGGGACAAATCGGAGTGATCACGACGGCGCTCATCGAGGGGAAAATGATTGGGCCGCCCGCCGAAAGGTTGTAAGCAGTCGAGCCTGTCGGCGTGGCCACAATCAAGCCGTCGGCGCGAAACAGGTTTACGAACTGCTGGTTGAGATAGGCTTCGATTTCGATGATGCGCGCCAGCGCCGACTTGTTAACCACGACGTCGTTCAGCACGCGATTGCGCGTCACCAGTTCTTCGCCACGCCAAAGCTCGACACTCAACATCAGGCGTTGCTGAATCTCGTACTCGCCTTTGAGAACCTCTTCGAGAGCCGGAAACAACTCCTCCAGCGGGAACTCAGCCAGATAACCCAGCCCGCCATAGTTCACGCCGATGACCGGCACTTCAGCATCGCCAACCATCCGCGCCGTCGCGATCATCGTGCCGTCACCGCCGAGCACCAGCATGAGATCGACCCGGTGCGCCAGGTCAGCATCACTCACCACCTCAACTGGACAGCCGGTCTGGTGCTCGATCTGTTCGCGTTCAATCTCAGGAAGGCCAACGATGGTGATGCCGCGCCGATTAAGCCAGGTCGTCAGTCCGCACAGCGTCTCGAGTGCGTCGGGTTGATGCGGCTTAACCACGACACCGATGCGTTTGATCGACGATTGATTCATGGTCGCGAGTGATTTGCCGAGAACGCGCGGATGATAGCTGTGGGCGGATCAGAGTGTCAACGAAGTGTCTGAAGCCCGACCGTTAGGGAGACAACTTACGCAGGGGGTTTGTGCTTGATTTCAGTGAATTTGGGTGATGGAACATTTGGATTTTCATTCACACCGAGGCTTTAGCCCGGTGTTCGTGTACTGCAATTGGAAGTGAAACCGTTTAAACGGTTTCAGATTGGAGCTGCGATGCCAAATCGCCGCGCTAAAGCGTCGGCGAGAATGAGAATTCTTCAAAATGTACCACTACGTGAATTTCAATTTGTCTTGACCGCACAGCGGTCGCGCCCCGAAGGGACAAAACCGCTTTGCGGTTGTCTCTCTCTCTCTCTCTCTCTCTCTCTCTAAGCACAATCATTCAGTAAGGTGTCCTCCCTAACGGTCGGGCTTCTGACACTCATACAGCGCGAGGAACTCGACATTCCCATCGGCGCCCTTGATTGGCGACTCAATCATTCCGGCAACGCGAAAACCAAGCGCTTCCGCAGCGGCGTTCACTTCACCAATCACCCGCTGATGCTGGGCCGCATCTTTCACGATGCCGCCTTTGCCGACTTCGCCCTTGCCGACTTCGAATTGTGGTTTGATGAGGGTGATGAGGCGGCCCTGCGCTTTCAAGAGAGGAACGACCGCCGGCAGGATTTTGGTGACTGAGATAAAAGCCACATCGATCGTCACCAGATCGAACTGCTCTTCGAAATCCGCAGGGCCGAGATAACGGGCGTTCACGCCTTCGCGCACTTCAACGCGCGGATCGGTTCGCAGGCGCCAATCGATTTGGTTATGGCCAACATCGAGCGCGACAACTTTTCGCGCACCGCATTGCAGCAAACAATCAGTGAACCCGCCGGTCGACGCGCCCACGTCAAGACACGTCCATCCGCTGACATCGATCTTGAAATCGCGCAGCGCGGCTTCCAGTTTCACGCCGCCGCGGCCGACATAGCGCGCCGCCGCCTCAGCCTTAATTCTTACCTTCGCGTTTTGATGAAAATGTTCGGAAGCTTTGGTGACAAGTTGCTCATCGACCAGGACTGCACCCGCCATGACCAGTGCCTGGGCTTTGGCGCGTGAGTCCGCCAATCCCCGATCGACAAGTATCTTGTCAATGCGCTGGCGCTGCATGCGCGACATGGTAGCGCACATTCAATGCGTGGCACAGACTTCAGTCTGTGTTTACCAGCGCGATATCACAGACTAAAGTCTGTGCCACTTCTGACGCTATCGGCGCGCGCCTTGCACCACGGCCCGGGGAGATTCTGTCATCTGCAATTCCGCCGCGCATTCGCGACAGAGCCAGACCAGCACTCGGGGCGCATCGACCCAATAGAACGGGGAAACTTTGGCCGCGATCTTTACCGCTTCGTCGCTCTGCAAACGCTGTAACGCCTGGATATAAAACATGCCGTTATAGGCTTCACTCTCTACCCCGCTTTCGCGATGTATGCACTCGCGCTCAAAAAATAATTGTCTCTTCAATGGAGGCCGACCTTTCCCTCGCGCCGCACGGCGCGAGCTACCTTGATAAGATCCGGGGGAAAGGATCCTTTGCCGGGTTTAATAATTTTGATTGAGGAGAATTACAGGGCAGGGCAATTCTCAAGCGAGACCATTTCTTGGGAACGCCTCGCGCATCATGCCACGGTCATCAATTTCCGTCAATCATCTTTTGATCTCACGGAAATTGTGCTCGTGCTTTCAGCTATTCAGGTGAATTGATTAGCTTCCAGGAGATAGTTACGCTCTGGCCGGGATCCAGATTTTCCCGCGGAACATAGCGTACTGGTTCAGTTCGGAATCCCTTGTATGCACGAGGTAACTGTGCCCTGTGAGGGCCTTTACGGTCGGTTCGCGTGTTGGTTTGTGATAAGCAGGCAGGGCGGGAACGACGGTAACCTGAGGCCAGTCTATTTGTGTTTCAACATCGTATCTCGGCTCCCGTTGATTAATGATCTATGCAGTCACCTTTTTCGGGACCGCGCGACGTTCCTCCAAAACATCGAAGGACTCTTTCACACGCGTGTAGATTCCATCCGCATCCAGGCCGTACTTGGCGAGCAACAGTTTCGCGTCGCCGTGCGTGACGATGCGGTCGGGAACACCCATGCGCACGACGCGGACCTTGTCCTGTAAACCATTTTCTTCGAGCAGCTCGACCACGGCTGAGCCGAAGCCTCCGGCCAGATACGCCTCTTCGACCGTCACGATCAGACGCTTGGTCCGCGCCAATGCCAGTAACAAGCCACTGTCGAGCGGTTTGACAAAGCGGGCATTGACCACGGTGGTTTCAATGCCGTCCTTCGCCAGATGTTCCGCAGCTTTCAATGAGGGATGGACCATTGAGCCATAGGCGACGATGGCAATCTCGCCGCCGTCGCGCAGTAATTCTGCTTTGCCGATCTCCAGCAGTTGCGGCTCGCGATCCAGCGGCGCGCCGATTCCATTGCCGCGCGGATATCGCATCGCCGCCGGTCCGACGTGTTCGATCATCGTGAACAGCATGTCGCGCATTTCGCCTTCGTCTTTCGGCGCCATCAGAATGATGTTCGGAACGGCGACGAAGATAAGCAATGTCCAGCAGCCCGTGGTGCGTCGGGCCGTCGCCACCCGCGATGCCGCCACGATCGAGACAGAACTTCACATTCAGATCCTGAATGCAGACGTCATGAACGACTTGATCGAAAGCGCGTTGCAGGAAAGTCGAATAGATGGCGCAGACCGGCTTCAACCCTTCGACCGACAAACCGGCAGCGAAGGTCACGCAGTGCTGTTCCGCGATGCCTACGTCAAAAGACCGATCGGGAAATCGTTCGAGCGCGTCGCAAACGCCGGTGCCGTCCGGCATGGCCGCGGTCAGCGCGACGATCTTCTCGTCCCTCTCCATCAGCTGGCAAAGCGTTTCGCCAAATACCTTCGTGTAAGTCGGCGGCTGCGCTGCGGACTTAACCGGCTTGCCGGTTTTCAGATCGAAGGGACCGGTCGCGTGCCACTTATAGTAATCTTCTTCCGCCGCCGGGTGACCTTTACCCTTGGTCGTCAGCGCGTGAACGATCACCGGGCCGTCTTTGATTTGTTGTGCTTCGCGCAGCGCCGCGACCAGCGCGCGCACGTTGTGGCCGTCAACATAGCCGATGTATTTGAAACCCAGTTCGTTTACCAGCGCTCCGGGCAGGACCGCGGCCGCGATCGCGTCTTTCACCGCTTTCGCGGCATGATGCAGACGCTCGCCAACGGAAGGAATCGACAAGCAGCGTTTCTTCGACTTCGTCTTTGAATCGATGATAGCCGTGCGCTTCGCGAATTCGATTGAGATAACCGGTCAGCGCGCCGACCGCCGGCGCGATCGACATCTCGTTGTCGTTCAGTACGACGATCAGTCGAGTCTTCAAATGGCCGGCCTGATTCACGGCTTCCATCGCCATGCCGCCGGCCAGCGACGCATCGCCGATCAATGCGACGACGTTATGGTTTTCACCTTTGCGGTCGCGCGCGATCGCCATTCCCAGCGCCGCCGACAGCGAAGTCGAAGCGTGACCCGCGCCGAACGCGTCGTATTCAGATTCATCGCGGCGCAGGAAACCGCTGATGCCGCCGTACTGTTTTACCGTCGGCAGCAAGTCGCGCCGGCCGGTCAGAATCTTGTGCGCATAGGCCTGATGGCCCACGTCCCATACCAGACGATCGTTGCGGCGTATCGAACGCATAATGCAGCGCGACCGCCAGCTCGACGGCGCCGAGCGACGCGCCCGTGTGGCCGCCCACGCGCGACATCGTCTCCAGAATGTATTCGCGAATTTCGTCGGCGACGTCCTGCAATTGATCGAGTTCTAGCCGTCGCAGGTCGGCGGCGAGTTAATTTTTTCCAGCAGGCTCATCGTTGCGCATTGTATCGCGAGAAAGCCGTTTTGTGCATCTCAGCTGAATGCAGGGAGTGTCTTACGTCGCGGTCTTTCTTTGCGGCTCTGCGCCTTTGCGTGAGACGTCACAATCAAAAAAAAGCATTTCACGCGAGGACGCCAAGGCGCGAAGACGCGCAAAGTCAAACTAAGACACTACCCGAATTTGACGCGCCGCAGCTTGTCCTGGGCCGCGAGCACACCTAGACTCGCATTCGTCTCAATTCAAGATGAAGCCGGACTTACCCACGAAACAATATCGAATCGAAGCGATGCAGCCCGCCGACTGGCCGCGAGTCAAAGCTGTCTATCTGGAAGGCATCGCGACCGGCCTGGCGACGTTCGAGACCGAAGCGCCGACGTGGGACGCCTGGTGTGAATCGCATCTCGAAATTGGCAGACTGGTCGCCCGCAGCGAAGACACAATTCTTGGCTGGGCAGCACTCAGTCCCGTTTCGAAACGAAAAGTTTATGCGGGGGTCGCGGAAGTGAGTGTCTATGTGGCCGCGGATCAGCGTCATCAAGGAATCGGAAGGGCACTGCTCGCACAGCTAATTCCCGAATCCGAGCAGGATGGAATCTGGACGTTGCAAGCAGTTGTGTTTGCGGAAAACGCGGCCACGATTGCGCTTCATAAACGATACGGCTTCCGCGAGGTTGGCCGCCGCGAGCGCATCGGCAAGCTCAACGGCGTCTGGCGTGACACGCTCTTGCTCGAGCGACGCAGCCCACAGATTGTCGAGTGATGCAGATCGATTTCGCGGCCGAAATCGGCCACCATGTGCTCTGCCTTTCACCAAACTCCGACCAGACGATTGCTCTTTACATGAGTTTGACCGGCGCGAGATCGCTCATGAAGAGGTGAGCATCTTCGAAGATGGGTGAGATTACAAACTTTCCTTTCTGGTTGATGAAGCCCCACACGCTCCCGATCTTGGCGGCTGCCAGGTTGTTGTTGAAACCATAAGCGTCATCAAAGGCTGGTTGAATCAAGAAAAGCAAGCCGTTAGTGTTGCAGTTTTGACTCCCTCTCCCTTTGGGAGAGGGTCGGGGTGAGGGCTTAGTACGGAGACTCGGAATAATTTAGCGGGCTTTAGGCCGTTATCGAGACGAGCCACCGTCGATTCTGTTGATGCTTGCGAAGAATTCCCAAAACCGATTGCGGGCTGAAGCCCGCAGCAACGTTGTGGTTGCAATTTGCGCTCAGTCCCTCACCCCAACCCTCTCCCAAGGGGAGAGGGAGCCAAACTGTACCCCTACCCCTGCAATGCCTGGGTTCTTGACTTTGCTCCCGCCGCGCTTAGAATAACTTTTCGAGATCGCGGAGATGTGGCCGAGTGGCTGAAGGCGGCGGTTTGCTAAACCGTTAAGGGTCAAAAGCCCTTCACAGGTTCGAATCCTGTCATCTCCGCCAGTTTAATTAGTCAGTGGTCAGTTGTCAGTGGTCAGTCGAACGTCTTGTTGCTGGCTTCTGCTTCTGCTTACTGACTATTTTTATTGGTATCAGCTGGCAACTGACCACTGACCACTGACAACTGACTAATGACATGATTCGCGTTCGCTTCGCTCCATCACCGACCGGCTATCTGCACATCGGCGCGGCGCGCTCGGCGCTGTTCAACTGGCTGTTCGCGCGCAAAGTCGGGCGGCAAGTTTCTGCTGCGCATTGAAGACACCGACCTGCAACGCTCGACCGATGAATCGACGCGTTCGATCATCGAAGGGCTCGAATGGCTTGGTCTCGATTACGACGAAGAGAAAGTTTTTCAATCTGATAATGCCGACAAGCATCGCGCGGCCGCGCGGCAACTGGTTGAAGAAGGCAAAGCCTATCGCGACTTCACGCCGAAGGAGCAGCGCGGAGACGCGAACGTCAAGCAGGACATCGCCGAACGCGCGCGCGCCCACGCCGCCGAAGGCATCGATCATCGCAGCAATCCATTTCGCGATCTGCCCAAAGAAGAATCGGATCGACGCGCAGCCGCCGGAGAGCCGTTCGCGATTCGCTTGAAAGTCGCGCCGCGAAGGCGTCGTCGCGCTTTACCGACATTGTCTACGGCGAGCAGGAGCGCAACTATTCCGAGATTGAAGACCTGGTCCTGCTGCGTTCAGACGGACATCCGCTCTACAACCTGTCGGTGGTGCTCGATGACATCGAGATGGGCATCACGCATGTCATTCGTGGTCAGGATCACCTGACGAACACGCACAAACAGATGCTGCTCTACCAGGCCTTCGGCGCGCGACGGTGCCACAGTTCGCGCACCTGCCGCTGATTCTCGCGCCGAACAAGGCCAAGCTTTCCAAAGCGCAAACATGGCGAAGTTGTTTCGCTCACGACTTACCGCGATCGTGGCTTTGTGCCCGCGGCGTTTCGAAATTTTCTGGCGCTGCTCGGCTGGTCGCCGCCCGAGGGTAAAGAGATTCTGTCGCGCGAAGAATTGATCGAAGCGTTTTCGCTGGAAGGCATTGGCCGCGCCAACGCCGTTTTCAACTTTCATGAAAACGATCCGCGCCATTGGACCGACGACAAGGCGCTGTGGATGAATGCCGAGTACATTCGCACGATGCCGCTCGCAGAGTTGCTGCCGATGGTCAAAGACGGAGTTGCGCGTCGGACAAGCTCTGGCGCGAAGAATACGACGACGATGAACGCGAGTGGTTTAAGCGAGCGGTCGATCTGATTCGCCAACGCTTCTTTACGCTAAAAGATTTTTCGTCGCAGGGCCGCGCGTATCTTTTCTGAGGACTTCGACTTTGATGAAGCCGCCGTGCGCAAGAACATTCTGAAGGAACCCAGGCTAAAAGAACTGCTGCCGCAACTGGCGGATCGCCTCGACCAGGTGGAAGCCGTTCACGGCCGGGAATGTCGAAGCCGCGGTGCGGGCTTTTGCCGATGAATCAAAGCGAAAAAGCTGGCCTTTTCATCAATGCTGCGCGCACAATGCTGACCGGCCAGGCTGTCGGACCGTCGATGTTTGAGGTATTTGAGATACTGGGCCAAGATCGTTCGGTGATGCGCTTGCGCAGCCAGCGTCCGTGGCACGAATTTCAATCCTAGCAAGGAGCTGAAGAGATGATGAGACTACTAGTTGTCGCCTCGATAATATTAGCCGTCGCCGTCGCGCTGTTCGCTCAGGACATGACCTCACCATCGAGCCGCACGCGCACTGTGACGCCAAGCCTTCGCCGACGCCAAAGACCATAACGAAATCAACCTCGCCCGCGGCCTCGCCTACACCGGCGCAGACACCATCGCGAACGACGACGCCCTCAGCTGGCCCAGCGGCTGCGGTGCTGGCAGCGTTCGACAAGATCATCGAAGGCATCAGGCGTTCGAACGTTGATTTGTACACGAGCGGTTATTGGAACTCTTCGATGCTGGTACTGTTCAACTACAACGGGACCGTGACCCGGGGCTGGGAACAGTTGAAGAAGAATCGCGAGAGTTCGTTCCCCCAAAGCAAGGATGTGAAGCTCGACATCCGCGATCGCCACGTCACTATGCTGGGACGCGATGGCGCAGTCGTCACGTGTCTCTGGACGCAATCGCAGACTTTCAATGGCCAACCGGACAACGCTTCGGGACGCATGACGCTGGTCTTCAAACGGGTAGGGGCGGAATGGAAGGCAGTCCATCTGCATACCTCACCGGACAAACCGGATCCGGCGCGCGTGCCGGCTTCGGAACAGCCAACGCCTTAAGATACAAGCCACAGATGAACACGGATTGACACCGATAAGAACAAACGGATGCAACCAGTCTAATTCTTATCCGTGCTTATCTGTGTTCATCTGTGGCTAATCTTCTTCGAGCGTGTCCAATCGCAATCCCGCCCAACACCGCCAGGATCGGAAAGAACTCGACCAGGTAACGAGGCTCGGGATTTTCCATCGACGAAAATAGAACCAAACGAAAGACAATCGCCAGCAGCACCAGCAAAAGCCAGCGGCGCGATCCGAGCTTACGCGATTCGAGCAGAAGCCACGCGCCAATCAACCCTAACACCGTGTAAATCGCCGTCAACGCCGCAAACAGCGGCAGCCAAATGTGCTGGTGTGCGTCGTAATCGAGATCTTCGAATGGGAGCAGCGTACCTTCGAAAGGCCAGTACTGCGAATGCGTGTCGAACCACATCGTCCGCGCCCGCTTGAGCGGCAGCACCACATAGTAACGAAACGGATGACGGGCGATGCGTTCGCGGGCGAGCTGCCCAAACGCGGCATCAATCTCCGGAGTCATCTCAACTTCGCCCTGATTCGGTTGCGCCGACTTATTCTCTTCGTCTGACTCGTCGTCGCCTTCGTCGCTCGCCTCGCTGTTGTCATTTTCGTTGGCGGCTTTGTTGGCGTTGGAATTCTGGGTCGTCTGCTTTTGCGGCTGGCTGGATTTAAGTATTGCCTTTACCGAAGGAGAGGGAGAAGGACTGGGTTGCGGATTCGGCGTTGATTGCGGCTGAGCCGGCTGCTCATTCTGACTCGCTTCCGAATCGCTCTGGTTGTTGTAGGCTTCAAACAAAGTCGCCACCCGTTTCTCTTCCTCAGGCGAGTCGAACGCCTGCGGCGGCAAATCGTCGACATCGATTGGATCGGTGTCGAGCGACCACAGAAACGGCGCAATGTAACTCTCATCATCCAGCCAGGTGCGCACCCACGCTTGATAACCGCGCGGGACAAATTCACCGGGCATCTCGCCATGCGCCGGCGCCAGCGGTTGGAAGAGATGAAAGACGCGCCAGTTGCGAATGGTCCAGGGCGTGAGCAGAAGGACAAACGCCAGCGAGAAGGCGCACCCGGAAAGAATAATTTGACGTATGTTGCGCGGCGTTAGAGTACCGACTTTAGTCGGGCTCTTACGGCGAAAAAGCCCAACTAAAGTTGGTACTCTAACCCCCGTAATCACCAAAGTAATTCCCACGGCTGCCAGAAACAGTCCACTGTCCGGCCGCATTAAGACCGCGACGCCGCCGATCAATCCCGCAATCGCCCACCATGCGATTGCTCTCCTTAACTTTCTTTTGCTGCCTGCCTCTGTGTCCTCTGTGGTTAATTTCCTAAACCCCAGCGTCACCGCGACCAACATCGCCATGACGAGAAAATTCGTCGGCACTTCCGTGAGGATCGTCACTGCGTAGATCGTGGTGAACGGACACACTGCCGCCAGCGCCAGCGCCGCGATCGCGCTTGCGCGCTTCTTCTTTTCATCCGGCTGCCAGTAGAAAGCGAGCAGTGCAATCAAGCCGCAGGTCGCCGTATCAATCAGCGCTTGAATAATTCGCACGGCGCCATTGCTGGTGTGCCCAAAGATTGAATAAATGCCGGCCAGAAAAAGCGGATAACCGGGAAGCCGAATCAACGAAGGTTGGTACGGTGGTTGACCGTCGTGGGAAAAGACATGCTGCTCGAGGAGATTGCGCGCCATCTGCGCATAGACGCGCCCATCATCCGGCGCATCGCTGGGGAACCAGTGCGCGACGCTAATGCGGAAGACTGCAGAGATCAGAAGCAGGCCGACTAAGGCCGAATGCCTGCTAAACAAGCTAACACCAAATAACTGTATATTTGTTATTGACATCCCAAGCCCAGAAACTTATAAAACCGAACTGAATTAAACCGCTGGGGATCATCCCAACTTTCGCCCGCCATTCTCCAGCTACATGATCAGAGTCCGCACTGGAAGGAGCGCTTCCAATGATAACTCGCAAACAATCTGCCACGTTAGGTGTCGCGATCTGCCTGGTGGTTGGAACCATTACCATGGTGGCGTTGGCATTGGCTCGAACGGCTCCAGCTTTCGCAAATCCGATGAAGGGGAAATTGCTTCGCCGCAAAGACGACACCAAGCGCGCGCCAGATGCGAACGAGCGCGCCACGCTTCGCCGTCAAAATCCCGATAAGGCCGACAACAGAGAACTCAAGATCCGCCCGTTCGGAGACATGCCGTTGAAGGTCCACGAGATTCGGAATAAGGACTCGGACACCTGGTACAAGGATTTGCAGATCGAAGTTAAGAACATCGGAACCAAGCCAATTTACTTCATGCTCGCTTACATGGAATTTCCTGATCACACCCCAGGGGGACGTAAGACTGGACTATCTCTAACCTTTGGTGACCTAAAGAATTGGGAGATAGAGGTCCTTGCGGATCCGCAGGATCCACATCTTGACCCAGGCCAAACCTATATATTCAGGATTCCAGAGGAAAACCGAAAATGGTTAAAGAAACAACATGAAAGGGTGCCTCAAGAACTTAAGAATTTGGACTTCCATATTGACATCATCAGCTTCGGTGACCGCACCGGCTTTGAGATTGGGCGTCCACTAGATTTGAGAAATGCAAAGCAACCCGATGGAGCGGGCCAAAAAAAGCATCATGGAAAGAAGGCGTCGTATTCGACAGTTCGAGCTCCTCCACAGGATGGTTGTGGTTCGTGCGGTCGCTATACTACTAAACCTGCCAATACTTGTTTTGACTTCGACGCCAATGATTGGTGCATGCCTAAGCCTACTCTAAAGGTAGATGCTTCGCGACCCTGTCGGCTCAACACAACGATATATACTGGTTGTTATGGCGATGATTCGGCGGACTGTCCGGAAGTCGTTATCTTTGATTCGGCGGACTGCCCCGGCTACACACCGTCACCATCACCGTCTCCTTCACCCTCACCGAGTCCAGTTCCCTCTCCTACGTGCAATCTTGCCGAAAAACCCAACCCAACTAATTGCACCTGCGCTCCCCCTTTTGTAGAAGGCGGCACTCCATTTTGGTGGTGCGATTGTGGCCTCGCTCCAGCAGCGAACTACATTAGATTTCCAGGACCTCACGGATGGGCCGGTTGCGATCCGAATAATAGTCAAAACAACGGAGGCGATTGCTGCGTCTGCACGCAAACTCGGTGTCCGGACGGTAGTTCCGTCAATCCTCTCAGTTGCAACTGTCCATCAGCGTCGCCAACGCCAGACGGCGGACTTGGCGATCCGGTTTATAAAACCGGTTGTCTTGATTATTACTGGGTCACTTACATCTCATACGATGGTGGTGCAACCTGGTACTACGACGATCACGAAACCTATGCTGGATGTCTCCTGTTGGAGTGAGTAACAACATTGAAATAATTCGCAATCGATCACGGTTGCGCCGCGACTGTCGCTTTTCTTTCCAGCTTGCCCCAACCGACGATGGCGCCGCGAATGGCGGTCTGCACCGACTTGATCATCACGTAGTACATCACCTGGCGATAGCAGAAGCGTTGCAGGAATAACCACCAAAGCAAACGCCAACGCTCTTTCCGCTCGAGCAGAAAGGCAAAGCAGGCGGCGCTCCAATCAACGGCCAGAAACAGCGCGTAATAGAAAAGCACCTGGCGCAGGTTGGTGAATGAATAGGCGGACGGCTGCTGAATCCGATCGAGCAGCGCCGCCAGGCAGGTGTAGATCAAAAGCAGATCCATTACCGGCGAAATCAACGGAAAGATAATCTGAAAGATCCACACGTTCGGCACGGCCACAAATCCGAGCGTGCCATAACGCGGCCGGAACAGCGTGTCGCGATGCTTCCAAAGACACTGCAAAGTGCCATACGCCCAACGAAATCTTTGCTTCGCGAGCATGCGCAGAGTCTGTGGCGCTTCCGTCCAGCCGATCGCCGTTTCTTCGTAACCAATCTTGTAGCCACGCTTGCGGATTTGCAGCGTCAGATCCTGATCTTCGGCCAGCGTTTCATCGCTAAAGCCGCCGCACTCTTCGATCAGTTCTCTTCTCCAGGCGCCCACCGCGCCGGGTACGACCGTGATGCAATTCAAGCTGGCGAATGCGCGCCGATCCATGTTCTGCGAAGTGATGTATTCCAGCGCTTGCCAGCGCGTCACGATGTTGATGCGATTGCCCACCTTCGCATTGCCGGCCACCGCGCCAATCTCCGGATCCACAAAGCGGCGGGCCAGCGCGCGAATAGTTGCGGCGGGAAACTGTGTATCCGCGTCGAGCGCGACAATCACATCGCCTTTTGCCTGACGCAAGCCGAAATTCAGCGCCGCGGCTTTGCCCGCGTTGTTTTCGGTAAACAGCCGCACCAGCGGCTCTTCGCCGAAGTGCTCGCGCACGACTTCGCTGGTCCGGTCGTGGGAACCGTCGTCAACTACGATGATTTCGAAATTGTCATAGTCGGAATTCAGCAGACTGCGGATCGTCGCTTCGATCACAAACTCTTCGTTGTAGGCCGGGACAATGATTGAGATGAACGGCTCGTACTGCTCGCCCGCGTGCTTCTGTTCACGGCGTCTCGATCGCGCCCACTGGGCCAGCGCCAAAGCGCGCCGATTATCACCAGACCGCGCCACCCCGAGCACGATGCCAATCAGAAACGCCCACTGCAAAAGCCAGCCGGCGGTTGAGAGCACCAGAAACGCCACCGTGTCCGTGCGCGTGTAGATACTTTCCGTTCCAGACATTGGCGGCATCACTTGATCGCGCGACCAGCCGCCCAGCGCCGAGACCGGCACGAAGGTAAAGCCTTTCGCGCGCAAGTCATGAATCACCTGCGGCAAGGCTTCGATCGTCGCTTCGCGGTTGCCGCCGGAATCGTGCAGCAGGATTACCTGGCCCCGCGTGTCGGGGTTGGTATCTGCGGCGCGATTCGATATTTCCTTAACGATCTCATTCGCGGTGGCTCCGGGCTTCCAATCTCCCGGGTCGATACGCAAACCCACCATGATGTAGCCGAGGTTCTTGGCCCGGATGGCTGACTCAGACTTCTTCCGGCGTGTCGGCTTCGGCGTCGCCAAAGTACGGCGGCCGAAACAGCACCGTCGAGCGGCCGGTGATGGATTCAATCAATCGTTGGGTCGCGTTAAGTTCCAGGTCAGTGATGCGACCCGGAATTTCGCCGAGGTTCGGATGCGTAAAAGTATGATTGCCAATCTCGTGACCTTCGTTAACTTCGCGCCGCAGCAGGTCGGGATATGACTGGCCATTCTTTCCCATCACAAAAAATGTGGCCGGCACCTTTTCCTGCGCCAGGATGTCCAGAATTCTTGGCGTCCATTTCGGATCAGGCCCGTCGTCAAAGGTCAGAGCGAGCCAGCCGGGATGATCACCCGTGCGCTCGATCACGTATGAAGTCGGAATGTGTTTATTGTCGTAGGCTTCGGAACTAATAAAGCCGGTCTTGGGATCGACCGTGATCCCGCGCTCGCCTTCATGCGGCCGGTCGAGGACTTTCAGCAACTCGCCCGAACCTTCGAAATCAACTTCGTAACCATAGGACATGCGCTTCAACGAATCGGGTGTGGAATTGGTCTGATTACTGCCAAAGACGTTCCAAATCGAAGGGTCCTCCGAACCCAGACGCCACAGCGCAAACCCAGCGGGATGGTAACCGCTGGCCGCGCGCATCTGGTTGAAAGCAGTGGCTGCGTCCAGGAACCAGACGATGTGATGCGATTCGTCCTCTTCGTCGTATTCGTAATGCGGATTGCGCGTATCGGAATCGAAGGTGATCTGCGCATCAGAATCGCGCGCGTCGATCACGGCTTGCTGGAAACTGACTTCATTCGCGGTCTCACCTTCCTGCCAGTTATAGCCATAGTTGCCGAGCGCGATGATCGTCTTGGCCGGATCCAATTCGCTCATGCGTTTTGCCAGCAGCCCCTCGTACCAACCTTGCGAAGCGATCGATCCGAAATCCTTACTGGCGTAGTGCTCGTCATAAGCCATCAACATCAGGTAGTCAGTGGCGGCCGCATAATCGCGATACTTCCACGCGCTGTCGTCAAAGGGCACGGCTTGCACGACGATCCAGCCGCGCGGTTTGAACGCCGCGTGCAACTCCTGCATGAAGCGCAGCAGATTCGGCTGCGTTTCCGGCAACGTTTCTTCAAAATCGATCGCCGATGCCCGCGAACTTGTTTTGCTCGACGAAACGGCTCAGCGCGTTAACCAGGGCCTGGCGCGAGTTCTCGTCGCCGACGGCGCGGGCCAGCATGTCCTTCTCCCATTTTTCGTCTGAGAGGTTCTGCACAATCGGCACGATCGGAAGTTGTGGCCGCTGCTGTCGAATGAGATTCAAAGCTTTGAGCGCCTGCGGATCATTCAGTTCATCGGCGATGGGACTCTCGCCCGGCGCCGCTGACACAAGGTGAAGCCCACTGCGGCATTACCCAATCAAGCTTGTTCAGATTTCGCTCGAGTGACGAATAACTCGATTCGTCCCAATCGATGTAGAACCCGATCGAAAGTTGCTTCCCGCCGAAACTCGCAGGGACCGGCAGTGGCGTATTCGCGGGGGGCGTGGCGAGGGGCAGCAGTTCAGGCCGCTTGCCGGGGACAACGCGTGTTTGTGACAGGGCTTTTTGTAGTTCAGCTTGAGCTTTCTTCGCTTTCGCTTCTCGCGCCGTCGGCATCACCGCGCGTGGTTGAGGTTTCAGATCTGTCGCCCGCGGGAGGTTTTGCAGCGGCCGCAAATTCAACTGCGGCAGCAAAGGATTCGCGAGCACGCTGGCGATGAAGATTGCGGTAATAGCAGTCGCCGCGATGCCGAGTGCAAGGTAAGTGCGCCGGACATGACGCCAACGACGCCCGCGGGGGTCGTAAAAAACAGGTGAAGCTGAATCAGACTTTCTAAACACTCAGGGTGAATTTCCGCAATCGGGAAGATTCGTCGCAGACGTTCCTTTGATGTCTATAAGCGCGCGCGGGTTGATAGTCAAGATGAGTGGCACAGACTTCAGTCTGTGGAAATCCGATCGCATCACACAGACTAAAGGTCTGTGCCACGTCAACGAGAAAAGCCGCTCGCGAAATTCACGAGCGGCTTTCCGGTGAACTGTTGGGATTGACCCGTGGCTGTGACCTTCGGAAAGAAGGTGTCACAGTGACTTCTCAGGAAAACAATCCAAACAACAGATTAGGTTCCTGAGATTAGGTCTCAGCCACCTCACTGTGATTAGAACTCATATATTTTCGATCACCTCCTTTCCAGTGTTGAGGTGATAATAAAAAAGAACTGCAAAGTCGTCAATCAGTTTTTTTAGGATTCTGACTTGGCAATTCTTCTCGGTAACGATCGCGGGCAGGATGTTGCTCCCAAATCAGCGGGATCCGCAGCCACGGCGAACAAATTTTCCTCGTGCGCGGTACTACTATGGAGTTTGACCAGGCGTGGCGCGAGGCAACGTTTCAGAAGCGGCAGCGGTAGCGGCACTCAAGTCAAGTAAAGCGCTCACCGGGTAGTGATTCAATTTCGAAAACAGGCTCCGCTTTACTGGGAGCGCGGGCGCCCTCGCCCGCTCTAGGCGTGAGCGCGAAAATTCTTTCCCTGAAATTTTACTTGGCATTTGAGAAGCTTCGTCTTCGGCTCGGGCGGGCGGGGCGCCCGCGCTCCCAGTGGCAAGTAGCCCGACTCCTTAAATTGACCCACTACCGCTCACCGCGATGCTTGGGTGGACTTGCCGGCGGAAGTTGCCGCGAATCCCTGCTCGGTCAGGCGCCGGCCCGGCGTGCGGGCGACGGCTTTTTCGAATTCGGCGTGCGCTTCAGCTTTTCGACTGCGCCGGAGTAAGAATTCTCCCAGGAGCTCGTGGCTCGGCTTGTCAATCGTCGGCGGTCCGAAGGCGATCGGGAGCTTGTCCTCCAGAGCGACTGCCTGCAGCATCAGCCGTTCAGCGCCGGCGAAGTCTCCGTCTTGCTCAGCCAGCAACGCGCGTGCTTCGAGCAGGAAGATCTCTGGCCGGACGCGATAGCTTGGATCGGGATCGCCACTCTTCTTATTGATGTCGGCAACTTCGTGGGCGACGCTCTCGAGCTCGGTTAGGGCCATGCGTGCCGCGTCGCGGTGCCCCTGCATGATCTCACCAAGGGCTCGCGCGAACGCGAAGTCAAGCCGCGCGCCCGCGCCTGCGTTCTTCGGCACGGTCCAGCCCGCGACCTCACCCGTCCAGTCGCCGGTGTCGAGCAGATAGCGGAGGCGCATATTGGCAAAAGAGCCCGCCAGGCTCGTATCGGGATCCATCGACATACCCGGATGATCCATCACCCCCTGTGATTCGACTGTGGCGCGGCACTGGGCGACCGCACTCCTGGCTTTGTCCTTCTGTCCGAGTTGCAGGTATGCGTATCCGAGCCAGCTCGGGTAGTGACCGCAACCCACGGGACTCTTCCCCGCCGCTTTGCGAACCCGATCGACGTCAGCGATCGCCGCGATGTTTGCTTCAACAACTTCCGGCCACATCCCGAGCGCCAGAAAGATGTGCGAGGTCATATGTTGGGCATGGCCTGCGTCGGGGGCGATCTTCGCGTAGATCCGCGCCGCGCGCAGGCCAAGCGGCGCGTGCGTCGGATCGTCGTAACTATGAATCAGGTAGTGGACGAGGCCCGGATGATCGCGATGATTCATCCACGCCTCTTCGAGCACACCGGCCGCCCGCATGTAGGTAGCGATGTCGCGTCCGGCGTGCGCAGTGCCGAGAATCGCCAGCCCGTAGAAGGCGGTGGCGTCGACGTCGTCCGGATAACGCGCGTGCAGCCGGTGCATCGCGTCTTCGTAGCGGCTGTCGCGTTCCTCCTTGCTTCCATCCCCGTAAAGAATCTCGATCGTGTCGAGATATTCCTTCTCGCGTTCGGTCTTTGCTTTGGCTCGGCGCTCCGGTGGAGTTGGCGCCAGTTTGTTGAGCGCATCGCGGGCCGCTTTCAAATCCTGCTGCATCCAGATCGGATGATTGAAGGTCATCGCCTCACCCCAGTAAGCCATGGCAAAGGCGGGATCCCTGGCCTCAGTCCGGCGAAAGGCTTCAGCGGCGGCCGGATATTCAAAGTCGTGCAGCAAAGCCAGGCCTTCGAGGAAATCGGCCTGGGCCGCAGGCGAGCCTGAGTTGGCGAACTCGACGTGACCATATCGGCCGTCGGCTGATGCCGGCGAGCCGGTGAACAGCAGGCTAATAATGAACGCGATTGCAAGCATAAGAATTCTCCTCGGAAATCGGGCAAGCGGCGCCGGTTCTGTGCTGTCAGAGTTGATCGTGCGCGGCGATTATGAACGATAAAGAACCGGAAGCGGTAGCGACTCGACGTGAAGAACCTTTTCCCCTCCGTGGGCTTGCCACTCAACATACTCTTTGATCTCCTGAGCCTCATGCTCGGAGTGTCTAAACAGAAGCTTGTGTAGTTCTCGCTTGGGCAGCGCGGGCGGAACAAGGCAATCGCCATCCGACGTTGCTGTTGCGCGACCTTTTCCGTTCCGGCCTGCCCTCCCTAACGGTCCGGCTTCTGACACGCCAGCTCCCCACTCGCATACACGCGCGACGGATGCTCAATCCCAAAGAAATACGCCAGCTCGCGATAGTCCTCGCAGTCGTGAATCACAAAGTCAGCTCGCTTCCCCTTTTCCAATGAACCGATTTCGTCGCCTCGCCCGAGCGAGTAAGCGGCATTGATCGTTGACGCGCTGATCCCTTCGGCCGGCGTCATCTTCATCTGGGTGCAGGCGAGCGAAAGAATCATGGTCATTGAAGGCACGGGCGACGATCCGGGATTGAAGTCGGTGGCCAGCACGACGCCGAGCCCGCTGTCGATCATTTCCCGCGCTGCCGGATAATGTTGCGAACCCAGGGCGTAGACCGAGCCCGGCAATAGCACCGGTTGGACTCTGGCCACTTTCAACGCGGCTATTCCGGTCGGGTCCGTGTGCTCCAGATGATCGGCAGTTGCACAATTCAACTCGGCCGCGAGTTTCGCGCCGCCTGACAACGAGAGCTGATCCGCGTGCACGCGCAAACCCAAACCATGGCAGCGCGCCGCCGTCAGAATCTTCCACGCCTCATCAGGAGTAAACACATCCTCTTCGCAGAACACGTCGCAGTACTCAGCGAGTTTCTCTTCCGCCACGCGCGGCAGCATCTCGTTGATGACCAGATTGACGTAGGTCTCACGTCGCGATTTGTATTCGGAAGGAATGTCGTGCGCGCCCAGAAATGTCGGCACATAGCGCAGCGGCGTCTGCTCGTTAAGCTCGCGAATGGCGCGCAGAATCTTTAACTCGTCTTCGAGCGTGAGGCCGTATCCTGATTTTGCTTCAACCGTGGTCGTGCCCGTGCGCAGAAACCATTGAGCATAGCGCCGGCCTGTCTTCACCAGGTCGTTTTGCGACGCGTTGCGGGTGGCCCTAACCGTCGCGCGAATGCCACCGCCGCGCGCGGCAATCTCTCGATAAGTTGCGCCGCTGACGCGCTGCTCGAACTCATTGGCGCGAATGCCGGCAAAGACCGGATGCGCGTGCGCGTCGACAAATCCCGGCATGACCACGCGCCGGCCGGCATCAATGACCTCACACTCTGGAGTAATCAGGCTTTCAATCTCGCGGCGGCGACCCACGGCTTCGATATACTCGCCGCGCACGAGCATGGCCCCATCTTCAATGATTGCGAGCTGGCGCAGATCCGCGCCGGTACGCGGACGTTTAGCGCCCGCGAGCGTTACCATCTGTGAGCAGTTAATAACGGCGAGTGAGTCAGCCATGTCGCTTGAGCGTTAAGTTCGTTTGAGCCCTCCCTAATGGTCGGGCCAGGGCCCCGCTTGCTCAATCCTCTTTGTACAGCGCCGCGCCCGCCAGCAGTCCCAGGCTATATTCAACGACTCCCCAACCAAGGATCATCAGAATTACGTTTGCGGGCACCTTGATCAAGATCATGTTGATGACCCCCGCGTAAGCGTAGATGCAGACCCAAAGAATGATCGCCGTCAGGATCGCCGTCCTGGGACCCGGGCCCAAACGCGTTCGGATGATTGCGTAGAGCAGGACCGCCACGATTCCAAAGATCAGCGTGCCCACCACGGCATACACGACGAACCCCGTACCGGGCGGTGTCAGATTCATGCGTTTGAAGTCGGCTTCCATTTGACTGGCAAGCACGACGCCGTTAAGCAGGAACTCGAAGACGTTCAGCACCACACCCGCCACCAAACCACCCAACAGGACGCGGCCAAAATTGATTCCCTTCATGTAACTCCTCCTTAGATAGATTGACTACAAAGGCGCGGCGCGCTGAGAACTATCACACCGTTTGGCAGAACGCCAGAATTATCTTTTTCGTTTTTTGTCGAGCTGATAGATAGTAACGCCGATCGCGTTCGCGACGACGACCACAGCGATAATTTTTGCGGCAAAGATCAAACGGCTTTGCACATCGATGATGGGAAAAAGCGTGAAGAAGGCGTAAACGACGGACACGACAAAGCCGAGCGCAGAAGTAATCTTGAGCCAGAGCGGGGCGCGCGCGCCAAAACGCTTCATCGCCAGGATCGGAATCGCAAACAGCACCATGTAGATCAGGGCGTAGAAAATCCCGGCGGCGTTGTCCTGAAGCTGAAAGGCTTCCTGCTCGCTGACGCGAATCAAAGCGGCGAGGCTGAACACCAGCGTCACGATTCCGACCACCAGAATTGAATTCACCGGCGTGTGATATCGCTTGTGCAACTTCGCGAACCACGCAGGCAAGAGGTTGTCCCAACCGGCCACCATCGGCAGGCGCGTATTGCCCGCGAAGTAAATGCTCATCAAAGCTATTTGCCGCGCCGCGACCCCAAAGATCGTCAGCGAAACCAGCGTCGAGACCCAGCCAAATGAATTAAAGCCGAGGCTTAGCACCTGTGGGATCGGACCGATCAGATCAACTTTGTCAGGCGAGACAAAAGCCAGGACCGAACCGGTGCCGAGAATGAACATCAGCGCGATAATCGGCGCTGAGATCATTACCGAACGGCTGATGTTGCGCGCCGGCGCGCGACATTCACCCGCCAGGATCGCGATGTATTCGAAACCGGAAAGGGCGCCGACAGCCAGCTTGCTGCACACATTGATGTTATAGATGCTGAAGGTCGGAATCGCGGTCGAGAACGGATGATAATTAGCTCATTGTTCCGCGGCCGGCAGTGATAAACGGCAGCAGAATCAGGACGATGAACGTGAGAATCAACAATGCGCCGCCAAAGTTCTGCACCCATTTGCCGAGCGCCAGGCCACGACGCGACGCGGCAATGATCCCCACCATCAAGAGCACGCAGATCAGTGTCGTCATCCATTTGTTTTCATGCATCCAGTCGGCGCGCGGCCCAATCGCATAAGCGATGTTCTTCTTGATGATGAGCCCGATGCCGGACATCACCAGGATGCCGAACACCCAAAAATTCCACGCCACCATGAAGGCGAGAAAATCTCCGAAGCCGATCTTGGCCCATTGGTAGAGCCCGCCTTCGAGCGGCGCCAGACGATTGAGATAAATAACCAGCGCGGCCAGCGGCAGATAGAACGTGACAATCGCAATCAGCCAGAAGGCCATCTGCGAGTTGCCCAGCTTGGCCGCCCATCCCACCCACACCGTGCCGACGACGAAGACCACCTGGGTCAGCACGAGATCAAAAAGACCGAGTTCTTTTTTGAGCGACGCACTGCGCGCTTCGACGTCCCGCTCGATAGCGGCGAGATTTGACGAAGGATTTTGGGCGGGATGCGTCATTGGTCGGAAGAATCCAACTGTCCAGATCTCTCAGGTTAGGAAGGGGGCTTGCCCCCGCCATGGTGAATGCCAATGCCAGGGGCGGGGGCAAGCCCCCTTCCCGACCCGAGAGGTAATCCGAGATGAGCTGGATTGGCTGCACTTACGCCGACGAGCTATGGTCATGCACGATCCGCCAGCCGGCCTTTCGCTTGCGAAATAACAAGGTGAACACTCCGTGCGGTTCGTCACTCGCTCGTTTCAATCGCCAACGGCCGAGCACGAGCGCCTTGTCACCGCCCAACATCGTGATCTCGATATCTGAAAAAGTGAGTGTGCCCATCTTCTCCCGCGTGTCGTAACGTTTTTTATAGCGATCCAGCACCTCTTGCCAGCCGCGCGTGATGCTGTCGCCGCCAACGAACTCGGTATTCGGTGAGTGATCATAACCTTGCATATAGCCTTCAATGTCGCCGCGATTCCAGGCCGCAGCCTGCTCGTCGAGTACTGCCCGGATTGCAGTCTTGCTGTTCGGTTTGGATTTGGACTGCGCAGGAGTTCGAGACGCGGTAAGAAGTATTGCGATTTCAATCAGGAGAATGAAAGCAATGAGACAAGTTGATCTGCGCATGTTGATAAAGACTCCGTTAGGAATCGAAGGTTTATAGCGACCGCCGACTATCGATAATTGAGAAGCGCCTTTAGGCGCGTCCTTATAACACGACGCGCCCAAAGGCGCTACCGTGTGTCAGTACCGGGAGCGGTAGCGACCGGGTCAAACTCAACCAACAAAACGACATCGGTTTGACTCGACCCGGTCGCTACCGCTCCCGTTACTGACCTCATCTCTTAGAAGTATCGGTAATGACCCGTGATCTTCCATGAGAGCAGCACGTCTTCCATCCGCGTCCCCGCTCCGATGTTGTGCACTACCAGATATCGCTGCGAAGGCTTGTACCAGACGTTTACCACCATGCCGACGTGATCGACTCCGAATCCAAGATCCCACGTCACCACGTCACCGGGGAGATAGTTCTCACTGTCCGCGCTGGTTGAGAGTGACTTAGCTTTGCGCGCAAAAAACGTTTGCAGGTTTGGCACCCGGCGATGGTCGATGTTCGCGTCCGTACTCTTTAACCCCCACTGAGTAGGATAGGCGGCGAAGTTTCCCTTCATGTCTTCATGAACTTCTTTTTGCAGGTCGATGCCACCTTTGCGAAAGGCGCGCACGATTACATCTGAGCAGACACCGGTCTCGATCGGCACGTCGCCATTCGGATAGTCAAGTTTTTGGTAGGAAGGATCGTAACTGGTTGTTTTCCCGACTTGCTCGGTCGCCCCATCAATGATCGCTTTAAGTGCCGGCGAGCTGTTGACGGCGAGCGCGTGAACCTCAGTCTGCTCCTCGGGCGGCTTGAGCGGCGGACGCGTTCGGGCAACTTGTCGTTGGCAGGCAGCGAGGGCTATGGCAAAGGCGAGTGCCGTCAGAGTCGAAAGGTACCGTTTCATTGCGGGTGTCTTGATTGTGTTTAGATGCCGGAGCGGTCCGCCGAGTTCCACTCTTAAGAGGTTGACGCCTGAATGGCGGATTTTTGCCTTAGCCACTCGCGCAGATCATCGCGCATCGGTCCGGAGATCTCATGCGCGGCGTCATAACTGCGAAACGTCGCATCGCCGGCGCGTTGCCGTAATTGCCTGACGTAATTCTCGACGCGGGCCGGCGGATAGAACTCGTCCCGCTCGCCGGCGAGGTGAATGACTGACGCATTGGTCCGCCGGTAGAGCGGGCTGGTTTCCCAATCTCCGGGCAGGCCGCCGCAAATTCCAACCACGCCCCGCAACACCTCCGGATGCGTAAACGCAAATCGATAATTCAACGCGCACGATTGTGAAAATCCGAGCAGGAAAATTCTTTTCGGGTCCGCAATGCCGTCACCTGTGAGCGCCGCGATCAAATCGAGCAAGGCGCGGTGGTGAACCGCCACCGAGTCCTCGGGATGAAAATTCGTCAGCCACCCAAAGCCAAACCGGAGCGGCCCACCCTTCTCTTTCGGCTCCCGCAGATGCTGATGCGGACCCTGCAAAGCCGCCAAAGCGAATCCTTCAGGCGCAATCATTTTTCCTTCGCGCATCGCATGCCATTTACTGGCGCCGTATCCGTGCAGGGTGACGAGCAACGGCGCCGGTTGCGTTGGCCCTGGCAACACGTCGTAATAGAGTTTGATTTGCGCCAGCAACGTGTGCTCTGTGGTTTGGTTAAGTTGAGCTTCGCTCATCGCGCGAGGCTTATAGCACAACACCCCCATCCGTGTCAGAACCGCGAGCGGTAGCGAGCGGATCAAATGAGACTCGCGGTATCTACCAGGACCTAATCCTTCACGCGCATCCCTTGATCCGCTCGCTACCACTCGCGGTTCTGACACTGCTCTTTGCTTTGCATTCGACCTCATTGAAAGTTACGATGCTCGGGTATCGCATAGTCGGATCAATCACAACCAAAAGCGAGGAACACGATCATGAAATTCCCAGGCGGACTCAACATTCAGGCAATGATGAAACAGGCGCAGCAGATGCAGGAGAAAATGGCGCAAGAGATGGAAGAAATGCGTGTCGAAGCGTCGGCCGGCGGGGGCGTCGTCAATGTGACGATGAAGGGCGATCACGAAATCCTTGCGCTCAAAATCGATCCGGAGATCGTGAAGGAAGGCGATATCGAGATGCTCCAGGACATGGTGGTTGCGGCCATCAACGAAGGCAACCGCAAGGTCAATGAAGCGATGAAAAGCAAACTGGGATCGATGCTGCCTCCGGGATTGGGAAACCTTTTTTAGATTGCCGATTTCCGATTGCCAATTGCCGATTGGTAATTCAGGTCCAAAGAAAAATCGGCAATCGGCAATTGAAAATCCATCATGCTAGATTACGCCGAACCCGTCACCAAACTCATTGATGAATTCAAACGTCTGCCGAGTATCGGGCAGAAGTCTGCGCAAAGGCTTGCCTTCCACATCCTGCGCACCCCCGAAGTTGAGGTTGAGCGGCTGATTCAGGCGCTGCACGAAGTGAAACAGCGCATCAGTGAGTGTTCGATCTGTAACAATCTTAACCGATGTTAATCCCTGCCGGTTCTGTTCAGCGCCTTCGCGTGATCGTTCCCTGCTCTGCGTCGTCGAGCAGCCTTATGATCTGGTCGCCGTTGAGAAAACCCGGAGTTACAAAGGCCTTTATCATGTGCTGCATGGTTCGCTTTCGCCCATTCGCGGAATTCGGCCCAGCGACCTGCGTCTGGACAATTTACTGCCGCGCCTGAAACCTGAGAACAACGAAGGCGTCGAAGTGCAGGAAATCATTCTCGCCACCAACCCCAACACCGAAGGCGAGGCCACTGCGAACTACATCAGCCGTTTGCTCAAGCCGCTCGGCGTGCGCGTCACGCGTTTGGCGATGGGGATGCCCGTCGGCAGCGATCTCGAATACGTCGATGAAGTGACGATGGACAAGGCGCTCACGAATCGTCACGAGATGTAGCGATCACCACGGAGCGCACCCATCCTGCGTGCGGTACGCAGGCATCCTGCCTGCCGGGTTCGGCGTGAAAGTCATTCTAGTCCTGGAGAAGCTTCATGCTCGCCATCACCGTTGTTTTTTGATCCACGCGGCAATGTCGTCCACAACGTATTTGGGAATATTGCGCGGGCGCGCATAGTCCGCGCCGCTGGCCGGACCCGTGCCTTCGAGGAAAAGGTGATCGAGTTTGGGATAGCTCTTAAAGCTGACGTCGGCGCGCTTGGCCAACGCTTTTTGCCAATCATGGAAAGCCTCCATCGTGACGTTGTAGTCACGCTCGCCCTGAAGGATTAGGAAAGCCTTTTTGAGTTGGAGCGCGACAGTGGGCGGAGAGTAGCCTCGCAAGTCGAGCCAATAGCTGGGCGGAGCGTGAAGCAAGATCTCTTTGTTATTACGGGAGGCGTCGGCCGGTGTGAGTTGCTTGATGCGCATCGCTTGCTGTTTGTAACCATCAATCTCCGCTCGCTCTTTCGGCGTGATCTGGCCGTCAAGGCCGTAAAGGTACACGTACTGCCGCACCCACTCGTCTTCGAGCGGTCGCGTCGCGCCGGCGAAAATGACGAAGCCGGCTATGCTGTTTTTATCGGCCACACCGATGCGTGGCACCAGCATGCCACCGAGGCTGTGGCCCAGCACGAAAATTCTCTTCGAATCGACACCTTGCGTCCCGCGCAACAACGCGACCGCAGCGAGCGCGTCGTCGATTGTCTCTTCTTTCACCGTAAGATTTGGAAGTGCGACGAGTTTGCCGGCATGGACCAGCGAGCGTTTGTCGTATCGCAACACCGCGATGCCCTGCGAGGCGAGACCCCACGCCAGATCTTGAAACGGTTTGTTTGGCCCCAGCGTCTCGTCTCGATCATTCGGACCTGAACCATGCACGAGCACTACGGCGGGGAAAGGGCCGTTACCTGACGGAACCGTGAGCGTCGCTGGCAAAGCCCATTCTGTGCCGGCGCCGACTGTGACTTGTTGCTCGCGAAACAACGATGGCGCGGCATAACCCGGCGGCTGGTACTCGGCCGGCTTGGGCGCGTTCGCCAGCGCCGCTTCAGCTAAACCCTCAGCACCCTGTCGCACGACCTTAAGTTGCTGCGCCGCGCTGAAGAACAACAGAGGCACGCGCGCCTCGTCCGTCCACATCTCGAGGATGAGTGCATTGCTGGCCACGAGGTGGTAGCGACGAGTTTTGATCGCCTGGCCCGCGACCTGATAATCCGGCGTGCCGACGCGCTCCACTGTGATCGGATAATCGACCGCCTGACTCGGCAACAGCGCCACGAAACTCTGCTGCCCGCCCTTCGCCTCGTCATATTGATCGAGCAGAAAAACGAACTGATGCCAGAGCAGATTTTCCAGGACCATCGTCGCTTTCGTCGGAAGCTCGCGCTCAGGCTGACTCTGGATGCGCAGCTTGACGGTGGCGCCATTGAACTCTGCGGCGATCAATTCGTTCTGTCCCGCGAGCATGGTGAAGCTGACCGGGCGATGATTGACCGCGACGGTTATCGCGCGTTGGGCCGCGACCGCACCCGGCGCGCCGACCGATGCCTCTGTCCTGAGTGTGCCGTCCTTGTCGGTGGTCGCCGTCCATTGATCTACGACCGCAGCTTTGCTGCCGACATAAGTTGTGTAGGTGCCGCTTTGCTGCGCGTGCGCGGTTTCGAGCAAAAGACAGAGGAGGCAGGCTGCGATTATAATGGCGTGTTTCATGATTGCGTTCCTGTACTGGCGACTTTATCCGTGAAGTACTCAAGCGACGATTCCGGATATTAGATCGGCGCGCGACAAATTTCTAATTTTTGTCTCTGGTTCACGGGGCTTTGCCTTAAAAGTCAGACTATGCCAAAGCTCCCAGCCGCGTAGCGGTGACATATTTGTAGAACAATGCTTGCCTGGCGAACCCCAGCTCCGTAGGAGCGGCATATTCTGTCTCCCCTAAATGGGCGAAAACAATAAACACTCCTCGCATCTACAAATATTCCGTGCCTAACGGCACTCAAGACAGATTGTCTCTTCATTTCTCTCAACGCTCAGTCTCTCTCTGCCTGGCTTTTGAGGTAAAGCTGCCTGATGACCGATGAAATTCAATGGCAAACAACCACCACCGGTATCTGGTTTTTGCTTGCTGAATGAATACTCATTCAGTATTATCTACCGGCCATGATACAGGTGAAAAAAGCTGCCGTGCTCGGCGCGGGCACGATGGGGGCGCAAATCGCCGCGCACCTCGCCAACGCGGGTGTCCCAACCTTGTTACTCGACATCGTTCCGCGCGATGACGCAGTCGAAAGCCGACCGTCGCGAAGCAAGGATCGCAACGCATCGCGCGCGCCGGATTTGAAGCCGCCAGGAAAGCCAAACCCGCCGCCTTCTTTACCGCCGATCGCGCCACGCTCGTCACTGTCGGAAACTTTGAAGACGATCTGCCGAAACTCAAAGACTGCGACTTGATCATCGAAGCCGTCGTCGAGAATCTCGAAATCAAACGCAGCCTCTACGAGAAGAGTCGAGCAGCATCGCCGGCCGGGCTCAGTCGTCGCTTCGAACACCAGCGGCATTCCGCTGAAGCTTCTGGCCGAAGGACGCTCGGAAGATTTTCGCGCGCACTTTCTGGGCATGCACTTTTTCAATCCGCCGCGCTACATGCATCTGGTCGAGTTGATTCGCACTGAATGGACCAAAGCCGGAAGTTTCCTGCTCGATGTTCGGCTTTCTCGATGAGCGTCTAGGCAAAGGCGTCGTCGTCGCCAAGGACCGGCCGAATTTCATCGCGAATCGCATCGGCACCTACGGCGCGTTGGTGACGATGCAAACGATGCTCGATGACGGCTACTCAATCGAAGAGGTCGACAAGATCACCGGGCCCGCCGCGGGGCGGCCCAAGACCGCAACGTTTCGCACATTTGATTTAGTTGGTCTCGATGTCTTTGCCCACGTCGTGAAGAACCTGCACGAGAATCTTCCCGACGATCCCGAGCGCGAAATGTTCGTTATGCCCGAGTTCGTCACAAAGATGATCGAGCGAGGCCTGCTCGGCAATAAGACGAAAGCCGGTTTCTATCAAAGGAAAACGGGTGAAGGCGGCAAGCGAGAAATTTGGACGCTTGATAACGCGACGCTCGATTATCGTCCGTCACAAAAGGTGAAACTGCCTTCGCTCGAGATGGCGAAGAACATCGAGGACACGCGTGAGCGAATTAAGACTCTCACCTGGTCGAAAGATCGCGTCGGCGCATTTCTCTGGAAGACGATTTCGACGCACGCTTACCTACACTGCGGATCGCATTCCGGAAATTGCCGACACGGTCGTCGAAGTCGATCGCGCGATGCGCTGGGGATTCAACTGGGAACTCGGGCCATTTGAAGTGTGGGACGCGATTGGCGTCGAGAAGTCGGTCGCCAAATTGAAAGAAGAAGGAAGAGCTGTTCCCGCGAACGTGCAGAGCATGCTCGACGCCGGGCGCGAAGTCTTTCTACAAACAGAAGGACGGCCAGCAGTTCTTTTACGATTTTGCTTCCGAAGAATATCGGCCACTCGCGGATCCGCCCAGCACGATCATTCTGAAGTCGCTGAAAGATCGCACCGGCGTAATCAAAAAGAATTCCGGTGCCTCAATGATCGATCTCGGCGATGGCGTGGCCTGCCTCGAGTTTCATTCGAAGATGAATTCGATTGGCGGCGACACGCTCGAGATGCTGAAGTTTGCGATCGGCGAAGTCGAGAAGAACTTCCTCGGCCTGGTGGTCGGCAACCAGGGCGTGAACTTTTCAGTCGGCGCCAACCTGATGCTGATGCTGATGGAGGCGCAGGATGAAAACTGGGAAGAGCTCGACATGATCGGCCGCTACTTCCAATCATCGGTGATGAGCCTTCGCTACTCGGCCAAAGCCGGTTGTCGTGGCTCCCTTTCAGATGGTTTTTGGCGGCGGCTGCGAAATGGTCCTGCATGGCGATCGCGTGCGCGCTTCGGCTGAAACCTATATCGGTCTGGTCGAGGTGGGCGTGGGAATTATTCCCGCGGGTTGCGGCACCAAAGAGATGCTGGTACGCGCGCTGGATTCGATTCCTGCGGACATGAAAGACGCTGATCCGTTTCCGTTCGTGAAACGAGCTTTCGAGACGATCGCCATGGCGAAGGTCGCCACCTCTGCGGAAGAGGCGCGCGACCTGGGCTTTTTGCGCGCAGACAGATTCGATCTCGATGAACGCCGATCGTTTGATCGCTGATGCAAAGAAGGAGGTGCTGGCGCTGGCGGCAGCGGTTATGTGCAGCCGCAGCAGCGGACAGACATTCTGGCTTTGGGCACGCCGGCGCTGGCGACTTTGAAGCTGGGCGTGCATCTAATGAAACGCGCGGGTTACATTTCGGATCATGATGCTTTGATTGGTGAGAAGCTGGCGCGGATTTTGACGGGCGGCGATTTGAATCATGCGACGCCGAGTAAGCGAGCAGTACTTGCTCGATCTCGAACGCGAGGCTTTTCTTTCTCTGATCGGCACGCGCAAGACACAGGATCGAATTGCGCATATGCTGAAGACCGGAAAGCCGCTCCGGAATTAGAAATGACTTTGCGTGCCTTTGCGACTTAGCGCCTTTGCGAGAGGCAGTTTCACGCCAAGTCGCAAAGGCGCAAAGACAACCGCAAACAAAAACGGCGGGCAGTAGCCCGTCTCTAAACGAAATAGCTTGGGGTAATCATGAAAGATGCAGTAATCGTATCAGCAGTTCGCACAGCGGTTGGCAAAGCTCCGAAGGGGACTTTGCGCGACACTCGCCCTGATGACATGGGCGCGGCCGCAATCAAAGAAGCCATGGCGCGCGTGCCGGGTTTGGAAGCATCGGAGAGTCGACGATGTGATCATGGGTTGCGCGATGCCTGAGGCCGAGCAGGGCATGAACGTCGCGCGCGCCGCCGCGATTCGCGCCGGCCTGCCGGTTGAAACCAGCGCGATGACCATCAATCGCTTCTGCTCTTCCGGTTTGCAAACCATTGCGATGGCGTCTGATCGCATTCGCACCAACGGCGCAAACGTCATCGTGGCCGGCGGCCTGGAATCGATGTCGATGATTCCCATGGGCGGTCACATCATTCGTCCGAATCCGACCCTGATGGAAACCTATCCGGATTTTTATCTGAGCATGGGTTTGGCGACTGAGAATGTGGCGCGCAAGTACGAAGTCACGCGCGAGCAGCAGGACGAATTCGCGCTCCGTTCGCATCAACGCGCCGTAGCCGCGCTTGGACGCCGACAAATTCAAAGACGAGACGGTACCGCTGACGGTGACCATGGAAGAATTTGACGCGAAGGGCAAGAAACAGCGTCGCGAAATCATCTTTGAAAGAGACGAAGGACCGCGCCGCGATAGCACCGCCGGAAGCATTAGCGAAATTGAAACCGGCATTTCAGATGAAAGGAACGATCACCGCGGGCAATTCTTCGCAGATGTCCGACGGCGCCGCCGCAGCGATCGTGATGTCTGAAGAGCGAGCGAAACAACTGGGCGCCAAGCCTCTGGCCCGGCTCGTCGCTTACGCCACGGCCGGCTGTCCGCCGGAAGAGATGGGTATTGGTCCGGTCTATGCGATTCCGAAAGTTTTGAAACTTGCCGGCCTGACTCTCGATCAAATCGAAGTGATCGAACTGAACGAAGCTTTCGCGGCGCAGTCGTTGGCGGTGATCAAGATGCTCGAGTTAAATCCCGACAAAGTGAACGTCAACGGCGGCGCGATTGCGCTTGGTCATCCGCTGGGATGCACGGGAGCAAAGTTGACGGCGTCGATCCTGCGTGAGCTTGAACGGCGCAACGGCCGCTACGGCATGGTGACCATGTGCGTCGGCGGTGGCATGGGCGCCGCCGGAATATTTGAAAGACTGTAACGCAAACTGTTAGTTTGCGATTCGCCGCAAGCTGACAGCTTGCGTTACGAGATGACCGCAACTGAAATTTTCGAATCGGCGACGAATGGCGGAAGCAGCGATTTCGCACTCCTCGTCGAGATTCTGAGTCGACACGGCCGCTGGTGTCTCGTTGGCGGCTTGGCTGTTAACTGTTATGTCGAGCCGGTCTTCACAACCGATGCAGACATTGTCGTCGCGTCGTCGGACCTAAATGTTATTCAAGCGGAATTGATCGCTCGTGGGTTTGAGGTGACGGAACATGAGCATTCAGTCAATGCTCAAATGAAAGGCAGTGATCTTCGAATTCAATTTACCGTTGACGAGCGTTATCAGAACTTTCTCGCTGATACCGAGACGATGAAAGTACTCGGCAAATTGGTTCCTGTTGCGTCACTGGAGAACATCATTCGAGGTAAGGTTTGGGCCTGGAGCGATCCGAAACGCCGTTTGTCGAAGCGAAAGAAAGACGAACTCGACCTAATTAGGATCGCTGAGAAGTATCCCGAGCTGCGGCAGATGATGCCGCCGGAGATCACTGTTCAACTCGAAATGTAACGCAGATTTTGGAGTGCGGTGACTTGTCACCGCTTTGTAAGTGTCCTGCGAAAGAATTGAAAGCGGCGGCATGGGCGCCGCCGGAATCTTTGAAAGGTTGTAACGCAAACTGTTAGTTTGCGATTCGCCGCAAGCTGACAGCTTGCGTTACATCGAAAGGAATTTCTTATGTCAGCCGCAATCGAAACCAAACAGATCGTCAAAGGCGGGAGCTTTCTGATCGAAGACCGCACGCCGGCCGAAATTTTCACGCCTGAAGATTTCAACGAAGAGCATCGCATGATCGCCGACACGACGCGCCAATTCATGGACGCGGAAGTGCTGCCGCGCATCAACGAACTGGAAAATAAGGATTGGAAGCTGGCGCGCGAACTGGTGAAGCAAGCTGCTGATCTCGGCCTGGTCGGCGCGGGCATTCCGGAAGAGTACGGCGGCCTGGGCCTGGATCAAACGAGCGGCGCGCTCATTGCTGAGAACCTCGGCCGCTCGGCGTCCTTTGCGACGACGCTGGGTGCGCAGAGCGGCATCGGTCTTGCTGCCGATCGTCTACTTCGGCACCGAAGCGGCGAAGCAAAATTATCTGCCCAAGATTGCGGCCGGCGAATTGATTACCGCTTACGCTTTGACTGAAGCCGGCTCCGGTTCTGATGCCATGGCCGCCAAGGCGACCGCGAAGCTGAGCGATGACGGCACACATTACCTTCTCAACGGCGAGAAGATGTTCATCACCAACGGCGGTTTCGCCGACATCTTTGTCGTGTTTGCGAAAGTCGATGGCGATAAATTCACGGCGTTCATTGTCGAGCGCCAGGAAGGCTGCCAGCCCGGCGCCGAAGAACACAAGATGGGCATCAAAGGCTCGAGCACGACGCCGTTGATTCTCGCTGATGCGAAAGCGCCGGTAGAAAATCTGCTCGGCGAAGTCGGCAAGGGTCACAAGATCGCTTTCAACATCCTCAACATCGGCCGTTTCAAACTGGGCGCGATGTGTCTGGGCGGAATGAAGCTCGCTGTTGACTGAGTCGGTGAAGTACGCGAACGAGCGCCAACAGTTCGGCAAGTCGATTTCTTCCTTTGGCGCGATCAAATCAAAGCTGGGCGAGATGGCGATTCGCACCTGGGTGGGCGAAGCCATGACTTATCGCACGCTCGGTATGATCGAAGACGGTCTGGGTGCGATCGGCGATTCGAAGGACATGGATGCGCGACTGAAGGCGATTGAGGAGTACGCCGCCGAATGTTCGATCATCAAAGTCGCGCTCTCCGAATACTGCAATTACATCACCGACGAGATGGTGCAGATTTTTGGCGGCTATGGCTACTCGGCTGATTATCCGGCCGAGCGCGCCTATCGCGACACGCGCATCAATCGCATTTTCGAAGGCACCAACGAAATCAATCGCATGCTGATTCCGGGGCGCTTGATGAAAGCGGCGATGAGCGGGCGTCTGGCCTTGCTGCCTGCCGCACAGGGATTGATGGATGAGATTCTCAACCCTTCGATGCCTTCGTTTGATTCGGATGAAAGTTTGCTGGCGACAGAACAGAAGTTGTCAGCCGAATGCCAAGAAGGTGGCCCTGATGACGCTCGGCACCGCCGCGCAGAAATACATGATGGGGCTCGGCGATCAGCAGGAGATTCTGATGGGTGTCGCTGACATCATTATGGATGCTTTCGCGATGGAGTCGGCGATCCTGCGCACGCAGAAACTTGCCGCCGCCCAGGGTGAAGAAGCGGCGGAACGCTTCGTCGACATGACCCGCGTATTCTGTAACGACGCCGTCGAGCGAATTGAGGCGCACGCGAAGAACACGCTGGCGGCTATGGCGGAGGGTGACGAACTGCGCACGCTGCTGGCGGCGCTGCGCCGGTTTACGAAGATGACGCCAATCAATACCGTGGCGGCGCGCCAACGGATCGCGAATGCGATGATCGAAGCCAACAAGTATGTCTATTGATTCATTAGCTCATTGATTCATTGGATCAATGAGTCAATGGTTAAATGACTCAATGGTTAAATGACTCAATGAAGATCATTCCCATCTCGCTTCCGACGCCCTTCTATATCGGTGCGGTCAACGTCTATCTCATCAAAGAAGATCCCGTTACCATCATTGATACTGGGCCGAAGACGAAGGACGCAATCGATGCCTTACGGGCCGGATTACGGCAAGCGGGGCTGAACGTCAGCGATATCCGCCGCATCGTCCTTACACATGCACATGAAGACCACTGTGGTCTGGCGCGATCGCTGCGCGATGAAGCGAAAGACGCCGAAGTGTACGTGCATGACTGGGAGACTGGACATCGTGCCGGGCGCCTGGAGCACGAAGAAAACCTGCGTTTGTTACAACGTGCGGGCGTGCCTGACGATGAGATTCAATCGATGCGCCAGTTGTATGAAGATGTGCGCCGCTACGCCGATTCGCTGGACGATGATCACTGGACCGCACTCGTCGATGGCGCGGAACTGGAATTCGATGCCGGCGCGCTGCGCGTTATTCACACTCCGGGTCATACGCCGGGCTCATGCTCATTTCTTCGCGAAGCCGATCGCACAATCATCGCGGGCGATTGCGTACTGAAGCGCATCACTCCCAATCCAGTGATCTCTCCTGATCCGATTGATCCATCGCGGCGGTTCAAGTCGTTGGCGGAATACTTAGTCAGCCTGGCGCGCGTGCGCAGCTTTGCGCCAACGCTCGTCTACGGCGGTCACGGCGATCCGATTCACGACTTCGAAGAACTATTCAATCGCTATCTGCGTGCAGTGCGCGAGCGCCAGGACGCGGTGATCGCTTTCGTGCCGCAGAACGGCGCCACCGCATGGGAGGTTTCGCGCAAGATGTTCCCCGACGCCGACGACGTGCACCGATTCCTCGCCGTCTCGGAAGCAGTCGCGCATCTCGACTATGCCGAGTCGGAAGGAAAGATCGCGGTCGAGATCGGTGACGGCCGCGAGGTTTATCGGAAGTTGTCCGCTGATTAGGTCCCAATCTCACAGATCATAATCCAATCAATTGGAGTGTCGGGTGGAGCGCGGGCATCCTTGCCCGCCTGAGCGCGAAGCGCGAAACAATTAGCGAATGGAGCCCGCGCTCCAATTAACGCAAAGAATTTGGAACCCAGCGGTGGTCCGCACGTGCAATCCATCAAATCTTACCGGAGGAGTGCGACATGACCCGCAAGAAATTAACCCTGATTTTGGCTTTGACCATTGCTGCCGGCGCGATCGCCGGCGGCCTTGTTTATGCGCAGGAGTCGGCGCCCATGGCTCTACTAGAGGACCAGGAACCCGGCAATACTGAGCGAAGTTTTTCGCTCCTGGTTAACGGTGGCGCGTACCTGGGCGTAAGTACTGAGGACATCAGCAAGGAAAACATGACGCGCTATGGGATGCGGGAAGTGCGCGGCGTGGGTGTGACCCAGGTCTTGAAGGACAGTCCAGCGGAAAAAGCCGGATTGAGAAAAGACGATGTCGTCCTTCGTTTCGAAGGCGACTCAGTGACCAGCGTGCGAAAGCTGAGCCGGCTGGTATCTGAGTCGGCGCCCGATCAAGTGGTGCGCCTGACGATCAGCCGCGGCGGCGTCGAACAGGAGATCAGCGCGACGCTTTCCAAGCGCGACTTTGGCGGTTTGCTGCGCGGGCAGATTCGCGACGGTGTCTTCAGTCAAATCGAAAAGGACTTTCCCAAGATTGAAATGGATAAGCTGGGCGACGGGGCCTGGGTGTTCGCGATCGGCAATCGTCGCATCGGCGTCAGTACTCAGACGCTGGCCAGGCAACTGGCTGATTACTTTGGCGTACAGGAAGGCGTGCTCGTCACCTCAGTCAGCGACAACAGCCCCGCGGCCAAAGCCGGATTGAAGGCCGGCGACGTCATCACGGCGATCGACGGCGAGAAAGTTTCCTCCCCGGGCGACATCACCCGCGCGTTGAGCAAGAAAGAAACAGGTGATGTATCGCTCACCGTGGTGCGGGATCGAAATACGCGGACGGTGACAGTCACTCCTGAGAAGAACCCGCACGCTAACATTCTTAAGCCCGGCACGATGGGAAGCAGAAGAATCGTGATCCCGTCGGTTTCGGTTCCGGAAGTGCCGGAAATTAATATCAGGATTCCGAAAATTGTCGTGCCCGCGACGCCGGCAATCGAGGTGACGGTTCCTCGCAAAGCGCCGGGCGCCCGCATCAGAACGGTCATCATTTAATCTCAGGTGAACAACCACTGCGTCGCGTCGCGACTCTTCAGGGCAGCCGGCCCGGGCCGGTTGTCCTTTTTCTTATCCAACCGGACGCGTATAATTCCTGCCCTGAAACTTCACTAATAATTTCGGTACATGTTCGGCGTTCAGTCTGGCTTTGAAAGGCACGCGACAATTTCCGCTCCACCCACCGTCGCGCTTAGTCATCCATGACCTGGCGCGCCGCAATGGGCATGCCGATTTCGCCCGCGATATCGCGCGCGGTTTATCATCCACGCCAAAGCAACTCTACCCCAAGTATCTGTACGACCAACTAGGCTCGCGTTTGTTTGAAGCAATTTGCGAAGTCGATGAGTACTACCCAACCCGGGCTGAAGCTGAAATCCTCGCTAATCATGCTGATGAGATCGTTGCCGGAATCCCTGAATGTGAAATGCTGATCGAATTAGGGAGCGGCAGCGCTGAGAAGACACGCAACATCATCGAGGCCCTGATGCGGCGGCGCGGTGAATTGCTGTTTGTTCCCGTGGATATTTCCGCCTCTGCGCTGCGCGAGAGTTCTCAGTCGTTGCTGGACGCCTATCCTAATCTGAAGATTCAGGCGTATGCGGCGGATTACTTTCAGGCCCTGGAGGCGCTGCCGGAACTGGGTGCGAAACCCGCGCTCGTCTTGTTTCTCGGATCAAACATCGGGAACTTTGAGCCCGCCGAGGCGCTTCATTTCCTGAACGCCATTCGGCGGGTGCTGCGACCGGGCGACGCGTTGCTGCTCGGCGCTGACTTGAAAAAGGATCGGGCTGTGCTCGAAGCCGCCTACAACGATTCGCTGGGCGTGACCCGGGCCTTCATTGTGAACGAACTCGGGCGGATTAACCGCGAGCTTGATGCGAATTTTGATTTGTGGTCGTTTGGCTTGAGATCGTTCTACAACGAAGCGGTCGGCCGGGTTGAAGTTTACCTCGAGAGTCTGCGGCCACAGTCGATCGATGTGCGAGCGTTGCAAATGACGGTGGTCTTTGAATCCGGCGAACGCATCCACGTCGAAAACGCTTACAAGTACGACCTGGAAAGCCTGCGGCGTATGGGGAATCAAACCGGTTTTGATTTAGAGAGAACGTGGCTGGACAGTGACAAGCGATTCAGCAGTAATTTATTTCGCGCCGTCGCAGCGGCCGCCTAATGAACGGCCTGGGCGGTCTCGGCCGCTTCGGCTTCCGGTTTTGTCTCAGGTAATTCAAGCCTTACGCGCAACAGGCGGCGGCGCTCGACTTTCTCAACCGTAAACCGCAGTCCATGATCTTCGATTACTTCACCCGGCTGGAGCACGTGGCCGGCAACCGTCATTAGAAACCCGCCAATGGAGATATAGGCTTCCGACTCCGGCAGCGAGGTTTTCAGACGCCGATTCAAATCGCGCACCGCCAGCGCCCCTTCCAAAACGTAATTACGTTCGTCGAGCTGCGTAATCTGTTCGTTGACTTCTTCATCGTGTTCGTCGGAAATGTCGCCCACGATCTCTTCCAGCAGATCTTCGAGGGTGATGATGCCTTCGATGCCACCATGCTCATCGACCACGAAACCAAAATGCGTCTTCGCCCTCTGCATCTGGCGCAGCACATCTTCCAAACGCGCTGTGTCGACGACATACATCGGCGCTTGCAGGACGTATTCGAGTTTGAATTGCTCAGCCCGCAACAAGTACGGAATCAAGTCCTTGCTATGAATAAAGCCGATCACATTGTCGAGCGACTCGTGATAAATGGGCATCCGTGAATAGCGGTGCTGTTGAAACGCCCTGTTGATGTCCTCGAGCGTGCAGTTGTCAGACAACGCGGCGATCGCCGGACGCGGGACCATCGCTTCGCGCACCAGCGTGTCTGAGAATTCAAATACTCGATCAATCAAGCGGCGTTCTTCGGCGCGCAGGTGGCCGCTTTCGCGCGAGATATCGATTAGCTGGCGGAGCTCGGCTTCGCTGTAGACGGCCGTGTGCTGAAGCGATGCTTTCAGACCAAACAGCCGGGCCAGCTGCGCACCAGTGCGATTGAAAACAAAGATGAAGGGCCGAAACACCTTCGCAAATAGTTCCAGCGGACGCGCTAACGCCAAAGCGAGTCCTTCAGCGCGCTCGAGCGCAATCATCTTCGGCATCAGTTCGCCGATCACAATGTGCATGTAGGTTATGGCGGTGAAGGCGATGATAATGGCGAGCAAGTGCGCGACGTATGCGCCGCGACCGGCAGGGGCAATGGCGGCGGCCAGCGGCTCGAGCAATGCTGCCACTGCCGGTTCACCCAGCCACCCCAGCGCCAGCGAAGCGATAGTGATCCCCAGTTGCGTCGCGGAAATAAAGAATGCGGGATTGTCGATCAATCGCAGCGCCGCTTGCGCCGGACGACTGCCCGCGGCTGCCCGCGTTTCCAAACGCGGCCGCCGGACGGATACCAGCGCAAATTCGGCGCCGACAAAAAAACCGTTGGCGCAGACAAAGAAAAGTACGGCCAGCAATTTAGCGGCGATGATCGTCAGGCTGATCGGATGCTGACCGTCGTCAGCAAAAAAGGCCAGAAAATAACTCGCGGGATCGTCCATCTTGTATCGGTAAACAGCAGCGGGAGCAACTTAGGAGTACATCCTAACATGGCTCTGCCCGGACATCACCGCAGAGCCGGGAAATTCCCGCCCTTAGCGATTTATTCAGAGGTTTGGTTTCAGTGTGCGCCTGCGACAGCCACGCGGACGCGGCCGTTGGAGCGGCGATCATGCCGCGTACAGGCTTGTGCCAGTGCGGCATCGACGCGGGGCTCGATGCTGCATTCGGGCTGCCGACAAACAGCGGCAAGTTCCGAAACTACCAGATAGCGGGAACGCTCCAACATTCGCTGTTCGCGGAAAGAGAGCGGCTTAATCTGGCTGAGATAACTAAGATGCTTGAGCACATCGGCGACTTCGAAGATGTTGCCGGTTCGCATCTTGTCCGAAAAATCCTTGAACCGATCTTTCCAGTCGCTGGGGGGTGTCGCGAAATCGTGTGCGAGGGCCTGAAAGAGCGACTCGCATTCGCCCGAGGTTATCGGGCGCCGAAGACCGACCTCAACAGCATTGGAAACGGGAACCAGAACGAGGGAATTGGTTGCGGCAAGTCGAAGCGTGTAAAACGGAAGCGCAACTGCTCCGATTTGCTTCTGTTCGATTTGTTCGATTGTGCCGATCCCGTGATTGGGGTAAACAACTTTCTGGCCGACCTTGAAGCCCACCTTTACACCTCCGAGAGTTTTTACGAGCACCAGGCAAGTCGCACCTTGCGGTTCTAACTATGGACAAAAAAACTTACGCGAAGATTGGTGTTCGGGTTTGTCCTTGAATCTGCTTCGAGTCTACAAGGGCCGTTGCGACGCGTCAAGGTTGAGAAGCAGCGGGTAAGCTAGCAGCAATCGTTGGGCCATAGAGGAGATGTCGGAAGCCCGGGCACTATGCGAGAGTCCAAATAGCTCGCCCTCGAGGTCGGGCATCCGACCCCTTAGCCACTGTAACTTTCATCCTGTTCGATCTTCGAAAGCACCCAATCGAACTCTCCGGAGGTGATCTTCCCGCCGCAAAAGTCACAAATGCCGGTCGCGTTCACCTTCAAAGGCGCGCCGCAGTTGGGACAATTGAGATCAGCCCGGGCGGCGGCGGGCTTGGCCTTGCAGTAGCGGACGAAGGTCCAGTATTCGCTCCACTTGCGCAGATTTCGGTTGGAACCCGACACAATGCGCCCGTTCTGATCAACGGTGTAGTCATAGCCTTGCGCGAAAATGCGAAGGGTTACTGAGTTATAAAAAGCATCGACCTTGATTTTTGCGGGCTGCATGGCACTGATTTGGCATTGATCGAGGGCGTTTCTCAGCCCCTGCCGTTTGTACGCGTCAATCCAGTAGCGATGCATCTGAAAGATGTTGTCGGTTTCAAAGGGCCGCGCGCGTTCCCATTGCAGCGTGGACCAGGCGGATTGCAACTCGTTGAAGATCATCCGCGCCCGCGCCTGAAAATCGGCCCACGAAAACGCCGGATTATTTTGTTCGAAGGCGGCCCGAACGGCGGGGAAGTTCGGCTGCATCACGGTCGCATTGAGTGTGCCTACTTCCGGAACGTCTGACGTCAGCAACGGGCCCTTCGGCTCGCGGTGGAGCGTGCTGATGCTCCGCACGTACCACTGAAATTCGCCGCTTTCGATCTTCGTAGCGCAAAACGCGCAAGCCCCGACCGTGTCTTTTTGCAAAGGCGCGCCGCAACGCGGACAGTGCAACGCCGTTGCTTGCTCGGGTGCGGGTGACAGCACGTCGCGCTTGCGTTCCAGCGACCAACGCTCACGAACGTAATAGCTCATCTCTCCGCGCGGGTCTCCCTCGCGCGGAGTAAATTCTGTGTAGTTCGCGTCAAACTCAATCGCGATGCGCACTGTAGGCTGTGTCAAGCGCCGCGCACCTCGACAACCTGCATGGCTCCCACGATGATTCCCTGCACCGCTTTCAGGTTTGGCGCATTTAGTTGCAGCAGCGACGCTCGCGCGGGGTCACTCAAGTACGGCGACAACTCATCCAGCGCCTGGGCGCCGCGCCCTCGCGTTTCATGTGCTCTCCCGTACAAGGCGTAACAGAAATCAACGAAAATAATCTCTGAGAAATTCGGATCAAAGCGTCGCAATTGATTGAAAGCGCGCTGAATACTCTGCTGCTGTTGCACGGTGGTGGCGACCGCGTCCGGCGTGTAAACGGACGTGGATGAGAGGTCCACGCTGCGCTTTGATGGTCTGACGAACCACCAAATCGCAATCGCAATAACTATGATATCTACCGGAATCCCGATAACCGGATGCTCAATTGTCAGCCAAAGCAGCAAGCGCACCAGCAAATAAACCAGTGCGCCGGCGCCGCCACCATCGCCGCCGCCACCTCCACCACCACCACCGCCGCCATAAGATCCGCCGCCGCCGACACGCGCGTAAGCCTCCACGGCCAACCAGAGCACTGAGCCTACCGCGAGCGACATCAGCGCGAAGCGGGCGGCGAATCGTACCGTGAAATTTGCCGATGGCAGATTCCAAATTCCAGATTGGCGGCGATGCTTCATTTCAGTTCGATGCGCGGGCCGTCGGCCAGTTCATTCGGATTTTCGCCCGTCGCCGGCAGGTGCTCGGCGAGCAATTTGCCAAGGCTCCTCAGACCGGCAATCAGCTTCGCCGGATCGGGATGCTGCGCGGACTGCTTCAGTTCAAACACTGCCTGGTTCCATTTGAGTGGCGGAGCGCATTTTAGAATTCCGCGATCGGCGATTACCTCCATCTGTCGCTCCAACAGCGACAGATAAATCAACACGCCGTTTTCAGCAGAGGTATTGGCAATGCCGGCCTCGTAAAACATGGCTGCGGCGCCCGCCCTGGCAGCTTTAGTTTGAAAGGCCTTCGTCGTCAGCAAGCGACGAATAAGATCGCCGCGCGAAGAAACGAACGCGCCCGCTACAAACAGCGCCACCACATCAAATGGAATCCAAAAGGTGTGAAATTCCCACGGCGAGAACAGCACGAAGATGAGGCCGAGCAGAGCGACGAGGAAGCCGAAGAGATAATCAGCCTGGCGATAAGTGCCGGAGCGTCCGCGCACCACCACGACGATCTCCGCCGCCGTCTCGGTTTCGATATCGCGCACGGCGGCAGCCAAAGCTTCGCCGGCGGCCTTGTCAAACTGAGCACCTTTCATCGGGTCGCAAGTCTAGCACAAGCCATTGAGGCAGGGGGCAGTAGCCCGATTCCTAAATGAAAACGGCCCAGCCATTCAGCTGGGCCATTTTCGCCGCAGTAGATTGCCGGGCAGCTATTTGAAACTACTCAGCGCGTCCGCTTCGTTCTCATAAACGTCGAACACGGTCAGAAGCTTAGTGATTACCAGCAAGTCCTGAACCTTCTCGGTAAGATTCAATAGCTTGAGCTGTCCGCCGGTCCGGCCGACCGTCGTATAGTTTGCGATCAATTCACCGATGCCGCTCGAATCGATATAGCGCACGCCGCCGAGATTCAGCAGCAGCTTCTGGAATGCCCGCCCGCCACCAATTCACGGATCGCGCTGCGCAACGCTGTGGCGCTGTCGCCGATGCGAACCTCGCCATCAAGATCCAGAATCATTACGTCGCCAGCCTGTCTTTGCTTAATGTTAAGTTGAGCCATCAATACCTCCAGGATTTACTTACGACGAAACCACTCGGCTGGTTTCGATCTTTCATTCACCGGTACTTACTTGAAATTGCTGAGCGCTTCTGCTTCGGTGTCGTAAGCATCGAAAACCGTCAGCAACTTCGTGATTGTCAGCAAATCCCGAAGCTTCTGCGTTAGACTGAGCAGCTTTAATTGCCCGCCGTCCTTATTGATGGCGGTATAGCTTGAAACCAATTCGCCAATGCCGCTCGAATCGATATAGCCGACGCCCGCGAGATTCAGCAGGATTTTTTTCTTCCCCTCTTCGAGCATGCGGCGAACGGCGCTGCGCAAGGCCACACTGCCTTCACCGATCGTTATCCGGCCGTCCATGTCGAGCACCGTCACGTCGCCGGCTTGTCGCTCGCGGATGTTGAGTTCTGCCATGATTGCAAGTTCTCCTCGTTATCTGATTGGAAATTTTTTCGTCATTCGGACCGTCGTGCCACCGTCGGGCCGCGCCAGCCATTCGATGTCATCCATGAAAGTCCGCATCAGGAAGATTCCTCGGCCTGATGTTTTCATTAGGTTCCCCGGATCGGTCGGATCAGGAACCTCGGTGGGATCGAATCCCGATCCCTGATCTGAGATTTCGACTTCCAACTCGTTGGCGCGACAGTTGAAAGTGACTTCAACCGACTTTGCTTCGTCTTCCTGGTTGCCGTGCACCATTGCATTCGTCACGGCCTCGCGCACGGCCATTTCGATGCCGAAGGCGGCTTCTTCCGTGATGCCGCAAGTTCTTGATGAAATCCGTCACGGCGGCAGCCGCGTCAGCAACCGCCTCAATGTGGCTGGGCAAAACGAGTCGAGTCGTTTGTTCGGTCACAAAAGGCGCGGCCTTTCTCGCCGGGATTTGCGGTTCGGCTGCTGCTTAATAATAGCGAACGAGGACGTTCGTGTAACATGCCCGCTGGTCGTGTGTCAAGAAACCCATAATCGTGGGTAGTGTCCTAATTTCAGTTTCTCTGCGCTAGTCTCGGCGACCTCTGCGGCTCCGCGGTGAACGAACAAGAAATGCTCACCGCCGAGACGCCGAGCACCCAGAGGTTGCGCAGAGATTTCAATTCGGGTCGCTACCATAATCGTGAGCCGTTAGACGCCAGCGGTTAGAGGACCAACTTCAGTTGGGTGTTTCGTTGCTCGCAAAAATGCCCAGTTAAAGTCATTACTCTAACACCGCCGGCAAGAACGAGGTTAAGATTCCTTTGTGATTGTCCGACCTGCAAAACAAGTCAGTGGCCACCTCATCATGTCCGGCGATAAGTCGATCTCGCATCGCGCAGCAATGATTGCGGCGCTCGCGGAAGGTGTCTCGCGAATCGAAAATTATTCGGCCGCAGCCGACTGTGCGGCGACCCTTTCCTGCTTGGGCCAACTCGGCGTTGAAATCGAAAAGGACGGTAAAGATCTAACCGTGCATGGCGTTGGCGCAAACGGATTGCGCGAGCCGGTCGTTGACCTGGATTGCGCCAATAGCGGGACTACGATGCGACTATTAGCGGGCATCCTGGCCGGCCAATCATTCACATCTGTACTGACAGGGGACGAGTCGCTGCGCTCACGCCCCATGCAACGAATAATCGAGCCGCTCGAGATGATGGGCGCGGGGCTTTCGTCTTTTGACGGGTGGCCGCCGCTGACGATTCGCGGACAAAGACCGCTGCAAGCGCTTGAGTACCGCTTACGCGTGACCAGTGCGCAGGTAAAGTCGAGCATTCTGCTCGCCGGCCTTAATGCCAATGGTCGCACGAAGGTAGTTGAGGAAGTGCCGACGCGCGATCACACTGAACGAATGCTGCGCTGGTTCGGCGTGAACGTTGAAAAGGGCGACGAGCGGACGGCGGGTCAGACATTCGCGGCGGTGTCCGGTCCGGCAAATTTGACAGCTCGGGATATCCGCGTGCCGGGAGACATTTCTTCAGCGGCTTATTTCATCGCGGCGGCGGCGCTGCTCGCGGAATCTTCTCTGGAAATCGCGGAGCTGCTTCTTAATTCCACCCGCATTGCATTTGTCGAGATACTGCAAAAGCTTGGCTGCAACATTACGATTGAACGGCTTCGCGAAGAAAGCGGCGAGCCGGTTGGATCGATTCGCGTCCGAGGGAAAACCGTTGGAACATTTGAAGGTAGTAATTCATCGTTTTCGATCAATGGACGGGCGATCCCGCAAGTGATTGACGAATTACCTCTCCTGGCCGTGGTTGGTTCGCAACTTTCCGGCGGCCTTGAAATTCGGGATGCGCAAGAACTACGCGTCAAGGAATCAGATCGCATTTCAGCGACTGTCCATAATCTTCGAGCGATGGACGCCGGCGTGGAAGAGTTCGAAGATGGCCTGCGGGTTTCTGGATCGACGAAGTTGCGCGGCGCGAAAATCGATCCGCGGGGCGATCATCGAATCGCGATGGCGTTCACGGTCGCTGGGTTGATGGCTGAAGGCGAAACGGAAATCGAAGACGCTGCTTGCGTGACGGTTTCATTTCCGGAATTTTTTGAGTTGTTGGATTCGGTGGTTGAAACTACTTCTCCCTCTGCCCCTGGGAGAGGATGACTGCTGGCGGCTCTGCCGCTGGATGTGCGGAAAGGCTTTGCCTTTCCGGAGAATTACTCCTGATTTGCGGCGAGGCTACGCCTCGCCGATGCCCGCAGTACTAAATGGATCATCGCATCGTCATTCTCGGGTTCATGGGTTGCGGCAAGACCACTGTGGCCGCCGAACTCGCGCGCCGACTGGAATCTAACTTCGTCGATCTCGATCAGTTCATTAGCACTCGTGAAGGACGCTCGCCCGCTGAAATCATCAACCAAGACAGCGAGGATCATTTTCGCGAAGTTGAAACGCTGGCGCTCCGCGACGTCTTGCAGGATCAAGGCGCGCGTGTGATTGCGCTCGGCGGCGGAACCTGGATAACTCCGGCGAACCGGACCTTGCTCGCGCTCTATGATTGCGTAACAGTCTGGCTCGATGCGCCGTTTTACCTTTGTTGGATGCGGATCATTTCGGGCGAACCGAATCGGCCGCTCGCTCCTGATCGGGCCACCGCCTCTGCGCGATTCGAATCCCGGCGCGCGGATTACGCTCTTGCCAACCGGCGCATCGCAGTTACTGAAGCGGATTCAGTCGCAAGACTCGCGGAACAAATCGTGAGAGAAATTTGAATTGGGGCCGCGTTGGCGCAACAGAAACGACGGAAGCCTGCATGCGCCTCAAGCGAACACTACTGACCTGCCCGCAAACATTGGCGCATCATTCGAATTAATGTATGCTCGCGCCCATTCATAATTAAACGCGTCAGGGGCTTCATTAATCGGCGTTCTTTTGATGATAAAGAACGCATTTAACGAGAGGTAACCGATGATTTCCCGACGCCTGCTGTTTGTTCTGCTCGCTTGCTCGCCTTTACTGCTAACAACAACACTTAGAACCGCGTCTCAGAGTCAGACAAAATCTGAGACCGAACTTGGCACAATTACCTTTGAAACAACTCAGGGTAACGTCCGGGTCTACCTGCCCGGCGCTATTGCCGCGGGAGACACCATCTCGGGAACTGTCACGACAGAGCCGACTGGAAAGACCGAAAAGGATAAGCAGAAGAATGGCCGCGCACTGAACGGACTGGTGATCCAGTTCGAGACGCAACGATGGCAAGTGTCGAGCGACCTTATCCAGGGGCTGCTAATCAGGCCAGAAATAACGAGGCCTCAACTGATCCTTCTGGATGAACACGGAAAGCAAATCGATATCGCGACAATTCCCGTTACACCGGCCCCGATTACCAACACGACTCCGAACTTTATGATTCCTCTGTTGGCGCAAAGTGGTCGGCCTCTGCTAATCACCGGCCCGTTTGACGGCGATTCTTCGAACACGAAAGTCCAGATTGGTGGAACGGATGGAAAAGTAATTGCCGAATCACCGAGAAGTGCGGTCGTCGAGATCCCTGGAACCGTAGTTGGCCCAAATAACATCAACGTCAACGACAATGGCCACAGCGCTACCGGAAATTTTCGCGCGATCAAGATCGATCTAACGGCGCCCAAGACCTCGCTGATGAAGGGCGAATCTACGGAGCTTCACGTTGAAGTGCAAGGGCTTCAGGGAATCACTCAGCCCGTTCCGGTGCAGCTTCAGAATCAGACCCCACAGAATATAAATATCACCGGCGGCAACACGCAGAACATAGTCATTCAGCCCTCGCAAGTCACGACGGGTGGAACTTTCAATTGGAGTACGAACATCGTCGCAACCGGTAGCGGGGGCTTCAACATAACTGGAACGATTCCGAGCACGCCGTCAACCACGCCAGGTCCGTCCCCAGTCACGAGTAAGCCCACCGCAACGCTCACACCCGTTCCAACCTTGCCGCCTTCGGGACCTGCGGTTTCGCCGGCACCCAGTCCTGTGCCGGTAACGCCGGCACGAAGCAGTCCGCAAGTTTTCCCAACACCGACCGACGAAGAGCGCTTCAATAACAGCTTCACGAAAGAAGACACTGACTGCTGCAAAAAGTTTCTCAATCAAAACGATGCGTTTGAAATTTCAGACGGCAAAGGTAATAGCTTTCGTATTTTCCGCAACACGCTCTCGATGAAGATTGACGGCCAGGATTACGAGTGGCAGTTCACTCAGGACGGAAAGCCCTTCTACATCGAATGGATGTTTTGTCACCTGAACGATCACATGATTATCTCGCAACTCTCGCAGGTGATGATTCAACGCGTGAAGGGCGGCAGTTCAAGCGAAACGACCAACACCACAAACATCTCGTTGCACGGTCCTTATCGCGACGAGAAGAGCAGCCGTCCTTCCTATGGATTGTTCTTTACATCGCAGAAGGCAGGAACGAACACGAAAGAGTACAGCATCTCGTTCACGATGGATGCCGAGTTCTGCACCTGGTCGTGTCAGCTCCTCGCCGAGGGTAAAACCGAAGAGTTCCGCACAGCACCGCCGCGATCTGCCGCAACCGTCTACAACGCGCTCTTGCAGGCAACCGGTCTGCCGACCGGACCCGGTGAGTATCGACAGCAGGCCTGGTGGAATGGAATGTACAGCTACTTTTTCGAGATTGCTGACTGTTGTCGCTGGTACCGCGATCAGGGCGACGACAATGGCATGCAGGATTGCGAGCGAGCGTACTTGTTGTGGCGCGCGCGGCTGCTGTCGGTGCTTGGGCAGATGCGACCGAACGCCAACGCGGATGATCGAAAGCTGATCGATGCCATGACTGATTCATTGAAAGAGGAACATCCTGACAACGAGCAGCTCATCAAGATTCAGCAGGCTTTCGACAACCTGCATTTGAGATATGGAACGAAAGTGCCGTCAGAGATTCGAAAACAGATACTGAATCATCCGTGAACTTCGGTCGTGTCGCAATCCCGCTTCACGATTACTTCTTTTTCCTTTAATCTCCTGACGTGGAAAAATTTCGCATTCGCGGCGGCCACCCGATCAAGGGTCGCGTCGCCATCAGCGGCGCCAAGAACTCCGCCCTGCCTTGCATGGCGGCGGCCATTCTCACGCCTGAGACAGTAATTCTTCATAATATTCCGTATGTCCGCGACATCATCACCATGCGCCGTCTGTTGGAAGACATCGGCGGTCATGTGCTGACACCGGAACTGCGCACGCACAAAATCTCGGCCGCGAACATTGAGATAATGGCCGCGCCTTATGAATTGGTTAAGACGATGCGCGCGTCCGTGTTGGCGCTTGGGCCGTTGGTGGCTCGCTTCGGCAAAGCGCGCGTTTCCCTGCCCGGTGGTTGTGCAATCGGCGCGCGCCCCATCGATTTGCACCTGGCGGCGCTCACCAAGATGGGCGCAGAAGTTTTTCTCGAGGCCGGTGATGTCATCGCGCGCGCGCCCGCGGATGGTTTGAAAGGCGCCGAAATTAACTTCGATAAGATCTCGGTAACCGGCACGGAAAACCTGATGATGGCAGCGACCCTCGCGCGCGGGACCACAATTATTCACAACGCTGCGCGGGAACCCGAAGTTAGAGATCTGGCGGAATTACTGAACAAGATGGGCGCGCGCGTACGCGGCGCGGGCACTCCGACTATTCAGGTCGAAGGGGTGGAAGGTCTAAGCGGTGCACAGCACACGATCATCCCGGATCGCATTGAAACCGGGACTTTCATCGTCGCCGCAGCAATCACGCGGGGCGAACTTGAGATCAGAGACTGCAATCCTGAGCACTGCAACAGAATCATTGGAAAACTACGCGAGGTCGGCGTGGAGATTGAAGAAGTAAACCAAAGCACCCTGCACGTCACCTCCAGCCCTCGCGGACTGCACGCCAGCGACCTGGTGACTGAGCCTTATCCCAGCTTTCCCACCGATATGCAGGCGCAATACATGACCCTGATGACCCAGGCGAACGGCAGGTCCGTTATCACCGAAACAATTTTCGAAAATCGTTTCATGCACGCGTCTGAATTGCAGCGCATGGGCGCGCGAATTCAAATTAGCCGCGAACAGGCAGTTGTCGATGGGCCGGACCGTTTGATCGGAGCGCGGGTGCAGGCTTCTGATCTGCGCGCTTCGGCTTCGCTGGTGCTGGCTGGATTGGTTGCGGAAGGCGAGACGATTATCGATCGCGTGTATCACATCGATCGTGGCTACGAGAAGATCGAGACTAAGCTCAAAGCGGTCGGTGCGGACATCGAACGTATTCGTGAATCCGTCACGGCGCCGTTAACCTCCGAGTCAGAAGATGCCGCCATCGCTTGACGACTCCTGCCGAACAATCACTCCTCCACTGCTCAGATATCTACTGCAAGCACTGCCAAACCGCGAACCCCGTTTTGCGGTGTGACCTGTGATATGATTTGCGCCATGAGCGAGTCAGACTGCCTCTTTTGCAAAATTCTCGCGGGGACTGCGGCGGCGGACGTGGTCTTCCAGGATAATCGTTGTGTCGTCATCCGCGATGTTAACCCGCAAGCCCCAACGCATCTTTTGATTATTCCGCGCGAGCATATGGACTCGCTCGACGATGCTTCGCAGAAAGACGAATCGTTGCTCGGACACTTGTTAAGAGTCTCTGCGCGCGTCGCCAACGATCACGGATTAGCTGAAAATGGTGGTTACCGCACCGTCATCAACACGGGCAGCGGCGCCGGCCAGTCCGTCTTCCATCTCCACGTGCATGTGCTGGGCGGGCGCGAGATGACCTGGCCACCAGGATAAAATGCGCCGGCCGCGAGCGTCAGCGAGCGGCAGAATGAGCTACAAAAAGAAAACGCGCGCCGTTTGCTACGACGCGCGTTTCTTATTTGCGAGGCTGTTACATCTGCCTATTCCCCGTAGGATCGGCGACGGTTAGCCGCCGGTGGCTCGGTGAGTTTCACGGGAACGGTCATTCTCTTGCCACGCCGGACAATTTCGATATTCACGGTGTCCCCGATCTGGTGCTTATCCAGAATCTTGAACAAGTTGTCGTTGTTCGAAACTTTCTCGCCATCAATCGCGACGATAATGTCTCCGAGTTCGATCTCACCATCATCGGTCTGAACCAGGCCGCGCAGGCCGGCGTTGGCGGCCGCGCCTCCCGGCTGGACTGACCAAATCAGCACGCCGTCGCTGACCGGCAACTGGACCTGACGGCCGAGCGATTCAACTTCGCGCGGAGTAATGCCGAGCTTCGGTCGCAGGACGGCGCCGTTACGAATCAGCTGGGGCACAATCCTTTTGGCGATGTTGACGGGAATCGCAAAACCTACTCCGGCTGATGCGCCCGACGGCGATTCAATCTGCGAGTTGATCCCAATCATCCGCCCATGTGAATCAAGCAAAGGCCCACCGGAATTTCCCGGATTGATCGAAGCGTCAGTCTGAATCGCGCCTTCGATTTGCGTGCCATTCTGCGCGCGAATCGGTCTTTGCAATCCGCTGATCACTCCCGTGGTCAACGTGCGATCCAAGCCAAACGGATTTCCGATCGCGAGAACCTTCTGCCCAACTATCAGTTTGTCTGAGTCGCCCAGCGGCACCACAGTAATCGGCTCTTTCGGTGGCTGAAGCAGCCGCACAACGGCGAGGTCCGTATCGATATCGCTGCCAACCACGCGGGCCGGATAGTCCTTCCCCGTGCCAAAACTAACTGTCAGTTTCTCGGAATTCGCGATGACGTGATAATTCGTCAGGATGTCTCCCTGCTCGTCAATCACCGATCCTGATCCGGCGCCTTCGCGCGCCTCGGAATACAACCCAAAGAAATCGCGCACTGTGGTGGTCGATTGAATATAAACAACGCCGGGCGACACAGCTCTATAGACTTCAATATTATTCTGTTCGTCAGTCGCCACTGCCGGATCGGTAATGTTCGCCGGCGTGGTGACATTCACCGCCGAGCTGAACGGCTGAAAGTGCGAAGACAATTGCTGAAAGCCCAGCACTGATACGGCGGCCATGACGGCTGAGGCAAAGGCAATCACAAGAATTTGTCGGGCGGTTATTTTGTACATACCTCTGAACTCCTTAAGAAAACAAGGCGCCAATTAAGATGCCTCGGCGCTAGTGTACGGTTGCGCCAAGCGCATTTGCAAAACGCTCGAGCAGGCTTTCCGGTTCCCGAAGAGTAGGTTGTATCAGGGATTGGAGTTTTGCGGGTCGCGGCGGGGTTGTCGGAAATTGGGGCTTATGAGAGAAGAGTAAGCAGGGCCGTGGGCGCATTCGTGATGTACGTAACTATGATCAACGGCCCGGACCAGCCCAACGCCGACATTCCAGTGGCCATATGGACCAGCATGAGCGCGCCGTAAATCGTCAGCACAAACTGCATTCCGCGACGGGCCAGCGGCAAGTGCGAGCAATGATAGAGCGTAATCGCGGCGAATGCGCCGATACCAAGTTTAACCAACAAAAACGGGAAATCACCCAGGTTGAGGAGGTGATTCATCAAGCCGTTGCCCTCGCCGGCGATGTTGGTGTGCACCCAAAACAGCGTAAGCTGCCCATCGATCCAGTTCAGCGCAAAGAGGAGAACGCTTTTAGCGAGTGCGGTCATCGGTCAGCTCGATCTCCTTCGGCAAAAATTTCACAGCACGGCGCTTGCGAATTGCGAAACCTCCGAGCCCTGGCTCGGAGGCTCCGCCGTCCGTACGGAAAGAAACGAGACTCGCTTCGTGCTACCCAAAATAAACTTGCAATTGCGTCTGGGTTCCCGCGAAGCTGCGACACAAATTAACAATTTGCGCCACTAAACGCTTTCCAGGTTCAGCTGCAGCCTAATATAGAATAACGGCTTCCCGCAAGACTGTTCAGCAAACGATAATTGAATCAGAAGATGCCCGTCTCAATCACCAGCGTACTTGCGCAAGCTACGGCCGAGTTGGCAGCAGGCGGAATTAGCGAGGCGCGCAACGATGCGACGCTATTGTTGATTGAGGTGCTGGGTCGCGACCGCGCCTTCATAATCGCGCATCCGGAAACGAAGCTTTCCGCGGATCAACTTGAAAGATTCCGCTCGTTCGTCGCCCGGCGCGGCGCGGGCGAACCGCTGCAGTACGTCACCGGCCATCAGGAATTTTTCAAGCTGGATTTTGAAGTTACCCCCGACGTTCTCATCCCGCGCCCGGAGACAGAATTGATCGTCGAAGCAGCGCTCGAGGTTGTGACAAGCGATGCCGAACTGAGCTGCGCCGACATTGGGACGGGCTCGGGCTGTATCGTAATTTCTCTGCTGAGGGAACTTGCGAAGGCTCACGCAACGGCGATCGACATTTCGCCTGCCGCTTTGGCAGTAGCGAAGCGAAACGCTGAGCGTCACCAAGTCGCTGATCGTTTGCAGTTGCTGCAATCGGACGGCTTTGAATTGATCGGCCAGGCCGGCAAATTCGACTTGATTATCTCAAACCCTCCATATGTGCCCGACTCGGAGATGCAGACTCTGCAACGCGAAGTTCGGCACGAGCCCAAAGGCGCCTTAGCCGGTGGGCCGGATGGCTTAGCTGTCATCCGGCGTTTGCTGCGCGACGCGGCCGGTTTCCTGAAACCGCGCGGTTACTTCATTTTTGAAATTGGATTTGGACAGGGCGAGGCAGTGAAAGCATTGATCGATCAGCAGAGTTGGGAGTTGATCGGGATCCGGCGCGACCTCGCGAACATCCCGCGCACGATCGTGCTCCGAAAAAAGGTGATGCTCAATTAGACGGAATTCGCGGCGGTGGCAACCGACGTCGGGCGGCGGCCTTCGCGATATTTTCCGTACCCGCCTTTAATCAACTGAAATAGCGGTTTGCGATTTTGGGCAACCAGCTTGGTCCACACCCGCGCGTTGCGCTGCGGAAAATAAATCCCGCGGAAGAACATGCGCATCACAAAGTGCATAATCTGATCGTTAATATCGCGCCCTTCGAACCAGTCTATCGCCTTCTGATTTTTCTCTGGACTGTAGGAAATCTTCCAGGCCTTATCCAGCTCGCGCTGTACCTGTTCGCTCGAAATCTTGAGCGGCGTATGCGCCATCTTGTTATGATCGAAGCTCAGCCAATGCTTCGGCCGCGTCAAACGACCTTCTGCTCCAAACTTCTTGTACGTCGGCGTTCCCGGTAAGGGAACCAGCGGACTGAAAAGCGGCATGCCCGGAGGCCACGACTCAATGTGCTTGAGAGTGCGTTCCGCCACGCCGGGCGTATCGTTATCGAGGCCGAAGATAAACGACGTCATCGCATAGATGCCTCGCTGCGCCAAATTATTCAAGACCGTGGCGTACTCCTCCGGCTTATTAAAACTCTTGTTGACGCCGGCCAGACTTTCCGGGTCAATTGATTCCATGCCGATGAAGACCCACTTGCAGCCCGCCTCCTGCATCAGGTCGAGCAACTCCTGGTCGCGCAAAAGGTTGGCGCTGATTTGCGCAATCCACGGCAGTTGCGCTTTGGCGCTAATAATGTCGCGCAAAAGAGATTTGGTGCGGTTCTTGTTGATGGCAAAATTATCATCGATGAAGAAGATGCTTATCTTGCCGCGATCCTTTTGCGCGCGTTGCTTCAGGAGCA
>CAVTGZ010000006.1:0-636454 GCA_963734445.1 uncultured Acidobacteriota bacterium
GAGCGGTAGCGACGGGATCATACACGTACCTGTTTTAATCTTCGCGCGCTATCGGCAACTCTGCGCGGATTGGCAGAGAGTCTTCTTGATCCGGTCGCTACCGCTCCCGGTTCTGACACAATTTTTCGCAAGCTTGCATTGGTGCCGGTCCTTCGGACCTCGTTGGCATTTGTCGTGGTAAAGACCGCGCCTGCGGCGCTCGAGAATGTTATTGATCCGGTCGCTATCCCGACGAGGTCGGGACCCTCACCCAACCTCTCCCAGAGGGAGAGGAGAAGAGGCTCCCGGTTCTGAGACGATTTCCCTGCTTAGCAGGCGTACATCTGGTGAACTTATGACTAAAAATATTCCGCGTTGTTCGGAGTTCCGCGATTACGCGGCGGTCCGCCTAAAGGGGGAACTCCAAACGGCTCTAAGAGGTCTCAAATCATGATTAAACGAATTCTTCGACTATCCACATTGTTCTTACTCTGTGCGGCCATCAAAGCTGCGCCGCCAACCATGCGGCTCGACTATTTCCATACCGGCGATGCCAAGCACGAAGTCTTCAGCATCGATCGGGTGGTTATTGAACCTCTGCCCTGGCCCGGTGACCTGAGCAAAACCAATGACGACACGAACCTGGGGAAGTACTTCTTTGAAGTTCGCGATCAAAAGACGACCCGGCTGCTCTATTCGCGTGGCTTTGCTTCTATCTATGGTGAATGGGAAACAACCGATGAAGCACAAAAGATCATGCGCAGCTTCAGCGAGTCGTTCCGGTTTCCCGCGCCCGATGCGCCGGTCGATATCATTCTCAAGAAGCGCGACGCCAAGAACCGTTGGGTCGACATCTGGACGACGACGGTCGATCCGAAGGACATGTTTGTCGATCGTTCCAGGCCGCGGGCGCCCGCGCCTTTGATTCCCATTCAAAAGATGGGTGACCCGGCGACGAAAGTAGATCTGCTTCTGTTAGGCGATGGTTACACCAGCCGCGAGCTCGGAAAATTTCAGGCCGACGCGCGACGCTTGATTGCTGTTCTTTTTTCAACTTCGCCTTTCAAAGAACACCGCAGCGACTTTAACGTGTGGGGACTTTGCCCGCCGGCATCACAGTCGGGAATCTCGCGTCCTTCGACCGGCATCTATCGCGATTCGCTTTCAACTTACGATGCGTTTGGATCGGAGCGTTACATTCTCGCGTTCGATAACCAGCGCCTGCGCAAAGTCGCGCAGTTTGCTCCTTATGAATTCATCGAGATTCTGGCGAACGGCCGCACGTACGGCGGCGGCGGCATCTTCAACTTGTACAGCACCGTCGCGGTCGACAACGCTTTCGCGAATTATGTTTTCGTGCATGAGTTTGGCCATCACTTCGCAGGCCTGGCTGACGAATACTACACCTCGCCGGTGGCCTATGCGCCTGCGTCGGCAGATCGCATCGAACCGTGGGAGCCGAACGCGACTGCGCTGCTCGATAAGGAGAAGCTGAAGTGGAAAGATTTGGTCGAGCCGGGCACGCCTTTGCCGACGCCATGGAACAAGGAAGAGTTTGAGGCTTACGAGCGCGATTATGGCGCGCGCCGGGCGAAGCTCCGCAAAGACAACCGGCCAGAGAGCGAAATGGAAGCGCTGTTTCGCGAGGACCGCCGCCTGGTCGATGCGATGATGGCCAGGGAGAAATACGCCGGGCAGGGTGGGCGCATTCGAAGGGGCAATGTACGAAGCGAAGGGCTACTATCGCCCGCAAGTCGACTGCATAATGTTTTCGCGCACGAACTATTTTTGTAAGGTTTGCAGCCGCGGGATCGAGAGAGTCGTGAGTTTGTACGCAAGATAAAAAACGCGCCGTGGTTCTGGCTCCGCCACTCTGATGCGCGGCGAGTCTCTGACTTGCCGTTGACGAGCCTCTTAATTATTTCAGGTCTTCGACCTGCGCTTTTTCGGTCGGAGACCGGCAGATAGGGATAGCGTTTATCGGCAAGTCAAAGACTTGCCGCGCATCAGAGTGGCAAAGCCATAACTTACGGTGCTGGATGAGCACGAGCGCTCGAGGTTAGGGAGTGCTCCGGTCCGGATGGTCTCAAAGAAGTACTCGACGAGTTCTTTGCGCGTCGATAGAATCTCGGCTTTCGTAATCAGTAAGGGAAGGAACGATAATGCGATCTCGTCTGCTGCTCATCGTTGTCTCAATCACGATCCTCGTTAGCCCGGTCTTCGCTCAGAAGCGCAACATCACGGAGAAAGACTTATTCAAGTTCGTCTGGATTGCCGATCCGCAGGTGGCGCCGGATGGTTCGCGCGTCGCCTTTGTGCGAGTGACCGTGAATGACAAGAAGGATGGCTACAACACCGCGATTTGGACGGTGTCGACCGCGACCGGCGAATCGCGGCAACTGACGGCGGGCCCCAGAGATTCATCGCCGCGCTGGTCGCCCGACGGCCAATATATTTGTTTTGTGCGCGCGCCCGAGAAAGATGGGCGGCCCGAGCCGCCGCAATTGTTCATGCTTTCGATGCAGGGCGGGGAAGGCTGGCAATTCACTTCGCTGCCGCGCGGCGCCGGCGATCCGCAGTGGTCGCCTGACGGAAAGATGATCTCGTTTGGTAACGGCGCAACCGCTGAAGAATTGGCGAAACAGAAAGAGACTCTGCCCGTTCCGGCGCCTATGTCGCCGGCGCAGCCCACTGCGTCGCCTTCACCAACGCCGGCCGCGTCACCGAGAGCATCGCCTGAACGCGAAAGCGACGTGCGCGTGATCACGCGCGCGGTCTATCGATCGAATGATTCAGGCTATCTCGATTTCAAACATCCTTCGCACATTTGGGTCGTGAACGCGCCGCGCACCGGTGAAGACAAAGTCACTCCGAAGCAGCTCACCACGAACGCAAATACAGCGATGGCAACGTGACCTGGGCGCGCGACAGCCGATCGATCTATTTCGTTTCCGATCATCGCGACGAGCCTTACTACGACCTGCCGAAAACCGATGTCTATAACGTTTCCGGTGGCAGGCGGCCAGGCTTCGCGAATTACGACGTTCGACATGGGCGCGGCAGCTTTCTCGCTGAGCCCGAACGGAAAACAAGTCGCCTTTTATGCTTCCAAAAATCGTCCGGTTCAGTCTTATACCCAGCCGGATTTATGGGTGATGGATCTGACGGGCGAAGCCGAGCCGCGAAATCTCACCGCAAATTTCGATTGGGATCTGGGCTCCGGCGTCGGTGGCGACAACAGCGCGCCGCGTGGAGGCGGAGGCTTTCCGCCCGTCTGGTCCGCGGACGGCAAGAGCATCGTGGCCGTCTATGGCAAAGAAGGGAAGGCCAACCTCGGCTCGTTCGAGGTTGCGACCGGGAAAGAAGACCGATCGTGACGACCGGCAATCAGGCCGTCATGAGTTTTCGCGCGACGCCGCGAGCGTTCGAAATTCGTCGCTGTTGATTTCGACGCCGACGCGCATCGGCGATCTGTTCTGGCTCGATAAACCGGGAGCGCCGCCGAAACAACTGACGCATATCAACGATGAGTTGTTTTGCGAAACTCAATCTGACCGAGCCGGAAGAAATTTGGTACACGAGCTTCGATGGCAAGAGGATTCACACGTGGGTGCAGAAGCCGCCCGACTTTGATGCGAGCAAAAAATATCCGCTGATTCTCAATATTCACGGCGGCCCGCACACCGCGTACGGCTGGGTCTTCGATCATGAGTTTCAGTGGATGGCGGCAAAGGGTTACGTGGTGCTCTATCCGAATCCGCGCGGCAGCACCACCTACGGCCAGGACTTCGGCAACATCATCCAGTATCACTATCCCGGCGATGACTACAAAGATCTGATGGCGGGCGTGGACGAACTCCTCAAGCGCGGTTACATCGATGAAAAGAAGCTGGGCGTTACCGGCGGCAGCGGCGGCGGTCTGCTCACCAACTGGACAGTCGGCCATACGACGCGATTCGCGGCAGCGGTTTCGCAGCGCGACATCGCGAGCTGGGCCGACTGGTGGTACACGGCCGACTTCACCTTGTTTCAGCCGAACTGGTTCAAGGCGCCACCTTTCGAAGATCCGGAAGACTATAAAGCGCGTTCGCCGATCACTTACATCAACGAAGTGAAGACGCCTTTGATGCTGATTCTCGGCGAAGCTGACTGGCGCACGCCGACGTATGCCGGCGGCGAAGAGATGTTTCGCGCGCTCAAGTATCGCAAGATTCCCACGGTGATGGTGCGCTTTCCGAACGAGACGCACGAACTGTCGCGCTCAGGCCAGCCATGGCATCGCATCGAACGCCTCCAACACATCGTCGGCTGGTTCGATAAGTGGCTGATGGGCATGCCGAAGCCGGAGTATGAGGTGGCGCCGTAGACGGCGGAGTTGCCAACGGGAGCGGGACTACCGATGAAGAAACTTGGTTTCATCATCTATGCAGTGCTGGGTGGAATTGCGATCCTGTACGGCATCGCGAATCTGTTTTTTCCGGCGATGCTTATTAAAGACGCCGCCAGCTCGTTTACGCTTTCGCACCTTCTGCGAGAGCAGGGCGCCGCGGGCATCTTCATCGCGTGCATGTCATTCTGGTGCATCTTCAACTACGAGCGACGACGCGCGGTTCATTACTTCCTGATGGTCTTCGCATTCCTGCTGGCCGCGATCCATTGGTTTGATTTTTTGTCGGGGCACCTCACGTGGATGTCGCCCCTATACAACTCGGCGCCATTGCTGCTGCTGCTCGTTATTAGCCCCCAATTGCGGCCCTCAAAGGGTTAAAATCCCCCTACAATCGGCCCAAAAAATTAGTTCTTGCACCCCGGCTTCTCCGGTTGCTATAAAGAATAGGCTTGCCCTTCCGCCTCACGCGGTCGTCAATCTTTCTTTTCCACTCGGCTCAGATTAATCAGAAGACCCATGCGAGTCCCCTCAAAAAGAAGAACCCGGCTCCTCTTCATGCTGTTGGCCAGTCTGCTGGTAATGAAATTTAATTCGGAATGGTCTACGGCCTCGGCACTAGAAGGTGCTGATGGGCTGAGACCGGCGCACACGCTGACGGGCGACGTTCGTTGGCACCAACATTTTCACTCGAAGTTTTTGCCGGACGATCGCGACCTGGTGGTTTATCTCCCGCCCGGGTATGACGCCAATGACACGAAGCGCTACCCGGTCCTCTACCTGCAAGACGGGCAAAACGTTTTTGATGAAGCGACTTGTTTCTCGCCCGGGACCGAGCGGCACTTCGACGAGTGCGCCCAGGCTTTGATTGCTGAAGGCGCGATCCAGCCTCTGATCATCGTCGGCATCTACAGTACCGAACTGGATCGCATGACTGAGTACACGCCGACGAAGCCGCGCGGATCGAATCGCGGCGGCGGCGCCAACCTTTATGGGCGGATGCTGGTCGAAGAGGTCAAGCCGTTTATCGATTCGACTTATCGGACCCTGACCTCGCGTGAGGATACCGGATTAGGTGGTTCCTCACTCGGCGGACTGGTTTCGGTTTACCTCGGCGTCAAATACTCTGACACGTTCGGCAAAATCGCCGTCACGTCTCCCGCTGCATACTGGGACGACGAAATGATCGTGCGGTACATTCAGTCACTAAGCCGAACGACTCATCAAAAAATCTTTTTGTCGGTGGGAGCCGGAGAGCTTACGCTTTTCGTCGGTTCGACGCGTGCGCTCCATGAAGCGCTGCAGCAGAAAGGCTGGAAGGAAGCCACCGAACTGGTCTACTGCGAGCCGTCGATTTCCGCACACAAGCCGGGCGCGTGGCTACCCGGCATTGAGGGTCAACTCAAGTTTTTATTCCCGCCCAAGACTTCAGAACAAAGCCGTTAGTATCGATTATTGATCGAGGAATTCCCGGATCAGCCGCTGCTCTTTCTCGTCCTTGATGCGCGTGAACAGGCGTGTGCCTAACTGTCTGATTGTTTCGGGCTTGTCGAACGGCAACTTCTCGTAAACCTTTCCGCCTGGAAGGTGACAGGGCTGGCAGCGAGCTTTGAAGATTGGTTCGATGTCACTTTTGAAGTCAGGTTTCGGGTTGGCAGATGTGGTGGTTCGGGCGTCGTGTGAAGCGCTGGCGGGCTTCGCAATTTGACATGCTTGAGCACCGAGCGCTGCTAACACGGTCGCGATCAACCAGTCCGCTTTCATGGCTGAATGCTACACCCAATCCGGACAGCTCGATTGTAAAGTTTTGTAAAATTCGCGGGGCGGGTGGCATGAATTCGGCACTAAGATACTTGACGGATCCTATCCAATGGCTTTGCCACTCCGACGCGCGGCAAGTCTTCGACTTGCCGTTACGTGCTGATATATATAGCGGTCTATGACCGCGGCGGTCGGAGACCGCGTTGAGAAGAGGTTCATCACCGGCAAGTCGAAGAAACTATGAAGCCGGGTCTCCCGAAGTCGGTTTGAGAGTTGGATAATATCCAACCGAAACGAGTTTGGCCTCGACGAGTCGGGGTTGACTCAAAACCAAGACTTTGAAAGGAGTACCCGGCGATGAAGATATTGTCATTGGATTTAGGGAAAAACAAGACCGTGGGATGCGACTACGAAAGAGAGAGTGGGGAGCACCGGTTCAAGACGGCGTTCAGTACGCGGAGCGGGTTAGCGCAGATGGTGAAGGAAGTGAAACCAGATCGGGTGGTGATCGAGGTTTGCAGCACGGCGGGATGGGTTTGTGATTTGTTGCGGGAGATGGGGATCGAGGTGCAGGTAGCGAATACCAACGATGATGCTTGGCGGTGGCGCAAGGTCAGGAAAAAGAATGATCGGCGGGATGCTTTGAAAGCAGCGCAGCTTTCCGCGGTGAACCAGTTGCGGGAAGTGCACGTACCGCGCATCGAGGTGCGACAATGGCGAGGGTTGATTGCGTTTCGACAAAAATTGGTCCAGCGCCGGACGAAGATGAAGAATCATATTCGGGATCTATTGCTGCGTGAAGGAGAGATTCTGCCGTCCGGTCAGAAGTGCTGGACGCAACTGGGAATGGCTCGGCTCGAAAGCATGGCCCGACCGCTGAGCGAGTTAGGACTGAATGAGCTATGGCGGGGTGAGCTGGATATCGAACTGCGGCAGTTGCAGGCGGTGCAACAAGAAATCGCGGTCATCGAGGAGCGCTTGGATGCCATCGGAGCGGCGGATCCCCGCGTGCGGTTGTTGCGCACAATCCCGGGAGTCGGGCCGCGGCTATCAGAGGCGATCGTGGCCTTGTTGGATCGGCCGGAGCGGTTCCGTAAAGCGCGTGAAGTAAGCGCCTACATTGGGATGGTGCCGAAGGAACTGGACTCGGGAGAAACGCAACGACGTGGGCGCATCACCAGGCAAGGTAGTCGCCTGGTGCGGTCATTGTTGGTGGAAGTAGCTTGGACTGGTCTGCGGCACAACGGCTGGGTGCGTGAAACCTATCAACGCATCCACGGCGGGAAGAAGTCGCGCAAAAAGATCGCCATCGTGGCCGTGGGTCGCAGATTGTTGGTGCGTTGTTGGGCGATGTTGCGCGACGGCACCAGTTGGCAGTGGACCTCCACCCGGGACGACTCACTGCCGGCAAAAGCATAAAGTAATCGCGGAAGTGAGGACCAGGGGGAAACGATTGCGTGCGCTGTTTTTGATCTGAAGTTAGGCTCAAGTGGGTAAAGAGAAGGTTCGGAAACCGATTGAAATGACGATTAGCTCGCGGCAAGTCTGAGTGAAAAAACTCGTGTCGAAGAATGAGCATCGTCGCACCGTTGAATGAGACCACGCCAATGAATAGCTCCGGCTGTCCGTGGAAACTCGAATAGAAGGGTGAACCAATCGACCCGAACGAATCTCTTGACACGACCCGGCTTCATAGAAGACTTGCCGCGCATCAGAATGGCAGAGCCATTAGTAGAGCTAGCTCTCAGCCCCAAGGCGTTAGCCAAAAGTTCCGATCAAGTCTGCGAGGGCAGTCGACCCGGTCGCTACCGCTCCCGGTACTGACTCCATGGGATGATTACCCAGGCGTTGGCTGGGCGCGAAGTCGCCGGACAGGAATTCTGTTTCTTTTCATTGACGACAGTAAACCCGCGCGGGATGGTGAACCCCTTGCAGACTGTCTCTTCGCCGGCGGGACGCTTGATCCTCCAGGCGTTCGCGGGATGCCTGGCATTGTTGCTTTGCGAACAAACCTTTGAATTTGTTTCAGCCACCACGGCATAGCCAACCGGGATTGGCGCGCCCGCCACGTCGGCGCCATCTCGATAAAGAAAGCCCTTGCAGATGATTTCTTCGGCGCCGGGCTTGCGAATGAACCACGAGTTCGTTTGATCACGCGGGCGGGTGCTCGGCGGACAGTGTGAATCGTAGCCCTCCTGCACCAACGCAAAGTCTCCGGGAGCGAAAGGCTGCTTGCAAATCCAGCGAGCATCCAAAGGCCGCTTCTCTGCGACGAACCCGTGCGACTCTGCCAGCGATTCGATTTGCGATAGAGGCGCCATCACCGGGCGAGTTCGATCCTGAGTTATCGCTGCGCCGCCGAACGAGTAGCTGCTACGCGCGCGCACGGTGAGCCAAGGCTGGCTCACGCGAACTTCGAGGCGGCGCACCTCTCCGCGAGTGTCGGCCGCCGCCCGCGGGTAAAACCCGACTGTATATTCGTTGTGCAATTCATCAGCGATGCCCGCGATCGCCGCATCAAGATCGCGAAGGTTGGCCGCGGGAAAAATTGCAGTGCCCGTAAGTTCGGTTAACTGGTGGAGGTAGGCGTCGGCCCTTTGATAATCGACCTGACTAAAGCCGCTGCCTTCCGGCGCCGTTCGGCGCCAGCGGGCAGCCTTTTTGGACATCGCTTTGTAAGTGCTGAACTGAACCGCGTAAACCTGCACACTTGAGCCGGCAATATCGTCGAGGTTGCTTTGATAAGAAGCATCGCGGCTGTCGGTATCTACGCCATCAGTTAAAAGCAGAATAGCCTTGCGTCCCTTTGCGTTTACCAAAGCGCGATTGACTGCGAAGCCCACCGCGTCATACAGCCGCGTGCCGCCGGCCGGGCCGATCTGGTAAATAGCCTGCCTGAGCAATTCACGATCGCCGGTTGGCGTGACTACGTTCTTGAAGTCTTCGTCCAGTGAGACAATCGCGGCCCTATCACCCGGACGCATTTGATTAATGAACGCGACCGCCGCCTCTTTGATGTGCCTCAGCTCGAAATCCGTGGAACGGCTGTTGTCGATAATGAGCGCAACATCGAATGGCCGATCAACCGGCGCAAAGAAAGCAATATCCTGCTCAACTCCATTCTCAAGAATGCGAAAGTCTTCGCGACGCAAGTTAGGCACAAACTTGCGGTCGCGTCCGAGTACGAGTGCGTTCGAAGTGACTAAATTGGTCTCGACCTTGATGACGTCGTCTTCGCTTATCTCTTGTCCGGTTGACGGCTGATTACCCGCGGCCGGTGTCGGCGTTTGGGTGGGTTGTGGGGGCGATTGACCGGCAGCCGCAGTGGCCAGCACAATCAAAAGGCAAATCGTAATCGCGATGTTCTTGCGTGCGTCGCGCACAAATAGCCTCCGAAAATGTCGGGCTGCCGTCGTGGGAACTGAGTCGAAGAGTGGCGCGATAATAGCACGGGAGGCGTGGCCCTTCACATCAATTAGATTGCCGATCAGTGCTGAGATCAAGATATTATCCGGACGATAGATTTGTGAGACAATCCGCCCATGCCTGAGCCGATTCCTCCTCCGCCGCCTCCGCCGCATCGTCCCAGGCCGGCGCCCAAAACATTTGGAGGTTACGAGATCGAAAAGGAACTCGGCCGCGGAGGAATGGGTGTCGTTTACCTCGCCCGCCAAATCGAGCTCAACCGCCTGGTAGCTCTCAAGATGCTCACCGGTTATTACGGCGCCGATCAATTGAAGCGATTTCTTGAAGAAGCCGAGACGGCTGCCAGCCTCAGCCACACGAACATTGCGCACATTTATGAAGTCGGCGAACACGAAGGCGCGCCCTACTTCTCAATGGAGTATGTCGAGTCGGGCTCGCTCGCGGATCGCTTGCATCAGGCGTTGCCCGCACCACGTGATGCCGCTCGTTTGCTGATGATCGTTGCTCGTGCTTTGCATTATGCGCATGAAAACGGCGTGGTGCATCGCGACATGAAGCCGGCGAACATTCTGCTCGATCAGGATGATGTGCCCAAGGTGGCCGACTTTGGAATTGCCAAGCGGCTGAAAGACGAAAGCAAACTGACGCGTTCGGGAGCTGTGCTTGGGACGCCGACGTACATGGCTCCGGAGCAAGCAAAGGGCACCAGTAAACACGTTGGCCCAGCGGCGGATATTTATTCACTGGGCGCAATCCTTTACGAAATGCTCGCCGGTCGGCCGCCTTTCCTGCCGGAAGAAAGTGAGACTGCGATCACGGTCCGAGTTCTGACTGAAGATCCCGTTTCACCGGCCTGGCACCGGCCGGAGATTCCCCGCGATCTGGAAGTCATTTGCCTGAAGTGTTTGCAAAAAGAGCCGCACCAGCGTTACGTGACTGCAGATGCACTCGCCGATGACCTGGCACATTTTCTCGACGATGAGCCGATTGTCGCCAAGCCGACCGGCAAAGCTGCGCGAGGGATTAGGTGGGTGCGCCGGCATCCCTGGACGTCGATCGCCGTAACCGGCGCGACGATGCTGGCAATTGCCGCGGTATTCTGGCTGGGTTACTGGATTTTGTACCAGAGACCGCGCACCGAGTACGCCGCGGTAATGAGGATCGTGCACGGCCGCATGGAGGCTGCGATTCCCATCACCGCAGGCGAAGCCGCCCATCGCCAGCACTCAATTCGTTTGACGCGCAAAGGTTACCTCGGGCCAATCACGAGGATCGAAGTTATGAATCCGCGCGGCCATCCGGCGGCGGTGCGGCAAATTTTCAACTATGACGTGCTGCCCAGCTGGGTTGAAGGGTTGGCCGGGATGGGCAAGCCGGAAAAACGCGGCCGCGAAACCACGGCTATCGAGTTTACCTTCGAGAAAGATCAGGTCGCGGAAGCGATCGCCTTCGATCGCAATCAGAGCGTCACCTGGCGCATGACGTACGATTACGCTCGTAATCGCAGAGGGCAGCCGATGGTCCAGGCGCGGTTCATGGATCTGCGCGGCAACGACATCGGCCAGTCTGAAGGCGCTTCGCGAGTTGATTTCGAACGCGACGCCGCGGGCCGCGATGTGCAGGCGCGTTTCTACAGCAGCTCAGGCCAGCCGCAAGCAAACGGCGAGGGCGCCTTTGGTTACGCGATGGAATATGACGCGCAGGGAAGAATGTCCCGGCTTACCAATCTCGGCCGCGACGGAAAGCCGGCGGCAAACTACGGCGGCGTGGCCGGGATGAACTCGACCTACGATCCGCGCGGGCAGGTCACGCGCACGACTTTTTTTGCCGCGGATGGAAAACCGGCTGTTTACAATGGCATTGCGACCATCGATTGGGAATACGACAGCGCCGGCAATTTTGCGCATCTTCGTTTCCTTGATTTCGCTGGAAAGCCGGCAAACTCGGCGAGCGGCATCGCCACAATTGACTATGTGCGAAACGAATTCGGTGAAGCCACGGAAATCATCAGCAACCAGGTGAAGGCCGATGGCTCATTCGAAGCCGTCGCCCGCCGCAAGATGGAATATGACGGGAACGGCTATCCATCTGACGTGCGCGATAGCGGCGCTGCTTCACAACGAAAACAATTTACTTACGACGCCCTCGGCAATATTAGCGAAGAGCGGCTCGTCGACCTCGAAGGCAAGCCGATCGTCGGTCCCGACGGTTGGTCGATCAGGCGCAGGACTTTCAGCGAAACCAGGGACGTGCCGGGGTGGCTCGAAGAGGAAACTTATTTTGATGTAAACGGCGCCAGCGCCTATCACCGTGACGGCTATCACCGGCAAATCCTTGAGTACGACGAAACCGGGTTGCCGCGAGTGTTAGTGACAGAGGGCTATGATCCTAAACGCTTCAGCTATTACCGCTTTCGATCGACATCAGAGTTCGTCGCCGGGAAGCTACGGCGACTAGTCTCACGTTTTGAAGACAACGACGGGCAACTGGCGCCGAACACTTTGGCCTGCACGGCGGTCGAAACCATCTTTGATGAAGATGGAGACGAAGAGACCAAGTGGGAGTTGAATTGCAATGTCGAAGCCATGGGCGCGCCGGCGTTTCGCACAGACACGGGATGGGAAAATGACGGTGGGCGAAAGACGATTCGCCAGGCTGTGGATGACAAGCGCGAGCCATTGGCCCACATGGCCACCGGCGGGCCCGCGCGCAGCGAACACGAACGCGATGAAAACGGGGAACTCAAACGCACCTACGAAACCGGCTTCGATGAAAAGGTCGTCGGCTTCAACATCCGAGAATGCAGGTTTACGAATGGCAACCTCGTGAGTGCAGTTCACAAATTGGACGATGGATCAACTGTCACCGGCGTGAAGGTCTTTATTAAGAGTGTCAGTCCCCAGCAGGCGAAGGCCGCAGAACTCCACGCCGGCGATCAAATCCTGACGCTGAACGGCAAACCCCCGACCACGGCTTACGCATTTCAGAGCGGTCAATTCGCTGGTGGATCGATCGAAGTGATGCGCAATGGCAGTCGCGTTCGTATCGATGGCTTCAGCGCCGGCGCGATCGGAATAGTGCTTGAGGATCGCGCTCCGGCAAAGCCCTAGTCAGGAAATTGCTTGACGCTGTCCGGCACTTTGCCAATAATGCCGCGTCATCATGTCGGAATCATCTCCTGACTCAGCGAACAAGAAAGTTCCGCCCAGAGACGAACTTGGGTTGTTGGAAGTTCTGCGTCTGCTCATCGAAACCGAGAAAGCCCAGACCACCGGGGACCTGCTCAAGTACGCGTCGCAGTACGGTGCGCCCGAAGCCGAAGAGCGCCTTCGAGTTTTGGAAGCGGAAAATGTGCCGCTCGATCTCGCCTTTGATGCGATCAGCGTTCACCTGCGATTGTTGGCGTACAAGCGCAACAGTGTCCTGCTCACCGGTTGTCGCGGGAAGAAGGTCGGACTTGTGCTGCCGATGCCTCCGCATGTTCCCGAATTGTTTTTGCCGGTGTCAGACGTGACTTTCCTGCAACCCGACGAAATGATGACGCAGGGCTCGATGCACGAGTACACGGACCAGGCCATCAAAGGCGCGCGCGCCTGTCGCGCCAAAGCCCAGGAGATGCAGGTGCTGGTATTCGAAGCGTTTCGTGACGAGGGTAACTTGTTCGTCGACACTTCGGTCGCCGACGTACTCGAGCCGAAGATGCTCCCGGCGGGAATCAACCTCATCGCTCATTTGCGCGCCCATCAAAATCCGAAAGACGTCCAACTACATATGACGACTGAGGTTTCATTCATATGAGATCGCACCTACGGTTTAGCGTTCTGCTGGCCGTGGTGGCAGTCTTGTTCATTCTGTGTCTGCCGGTACTGGCCAGTAGCCCATCTTCTCAGCAAGCGGTTCCTCCTGTGATCGTTGATTCATGGGAGATGACGTGGCCAGCCGGAGTGCTCATGCTCGTGCTGTTGTTTGGCGCCTTTTTCGCCATGACCAAATACGAAGTGCCACTGCCGCTGGCGATGACTCTGGTCAGCCTCTCGTTCGTGTTGATTCAATGGGAAAACGCGCCGCACATGCTGCGCGTCGGTTTCGAGCATTACGCGCCGATCACGGTTCTCTTCACCGCCGTCGCCATTCCGGCGCACATGATCGAGCGCTCGCAGGGATTCAAGTGGATTGCTGCATGGCTCGGGCATCAATTGGGTAAGATCCGGCTGCGCTATCCCCGGCTGACGACGCCGCTGCTGGTCGCGATTCTTTTGTTTGCGACTTACGTGACGGCGGCGCTGATGCACAACGTAACGTCGATCCTGATTATGACGCCGGTGATCATTCGCCTGTGCGCTTCTTATCAGGTGCCGTCGCGTTGGATTCTGAGCGCGGCTCTGATCGCCAGCAACCTGGGCGGATTTTCCACACGTTGGGGCGACACGCCGAACATCATCGAATCGTCCACCTGGAACCTGACGGCGGGTGACTTCATGCGCGAAGTGCTGCCCGCGAATTTGATCGTGGTCGTAGTGCTGGTTGTCGTGGCGACTCTTCTCACCCAGCGTGGCATTCGTAAGCAGAGCCGGCAGGCCGGCGCTGTGCAGGTTCCTTTCTATACACTGGAGATTGCGCAAACTGCGGCGGATTGGAAGAAGGCAAAGTCGGATCTGGCGATTGACAAGCGACTGCTGACGATCGGATTGGTGTTGCTCGTCTGTTTCATAAGTTTGCATGTGATCTTTGATTCAGTGGCCATCGCGATCGGCGCGATTACGATTGTGGTTGCCGTCTTGCTCGAGCGAAAGAGAGAGCGATATCACACGTTGACGTCGCTGGGTTTCGATGTCTATCTGACCTTTGCCGCGATCTTCGTTTTGGCGGCTTGTGTCAGTCACTCATGGATTGGCGATAATCTGTACAAGCAGCTTATTGCGGCCAAGGCGGCCCCCTGGGTAATTGCCGTCACTGGTTATTTCGGGACGACGTTTACCGAGGCCGCGTCGTGGGCCACGGCTGTGTCGCACCCAATTCAACAACTCGACGCATCGCATGCCGCCGCCTGGGCACTGGGCGGAGGCATCTGCGCCGGCAGCAGTTCGCTGGTGACGGCGGCATCGGCCGGCATCATTCTCGCCGAGGAGAGCCAACGCTTTAAGGATCCTGAACACGCGATCACTTTCCGTCGCTACCTGGCGTTTGGCTTGCCGTTCTCGCTCTTCATGCTCGCTTTTTATAGTCTCTACTTTACGTTCATGCGGTAAAGACGAGTGGCTCCTCCTAAGAAAGACGCGTCATTTTTGGGCAACGTCGGCAGTGTCTGGACACGCCGCAAACAGATCTGGCGCCTGGTGCCGCGCGCCGATAAGTGGGGCTTTGCGGCGGGCGTTGTGATCATGGCGCTGGCCGCTGCGGTCGAAACTACAATCGCGCTCTTGATCGGCTATTTCTTCACGCGCGTCACCAAATTTGCCGGCCAGCCCGCTTCCCAATGGAGCAGGTTCGTAATGATCGCGCTGGTCACTCTTGCCGGCGCCTACATCCTGAAGGAATCACTGCAGCTGCTTCGCCGTTGGATCGTTTCGCGGACTACTACGCGCATCGAGCGCGATATGACTGTTCGCCTGGTGGGCCATTTGTTGAAGGTCGATCTCGGCGCACTGGCTCGCGAGCGAATTGGCGCGCTGCATGGCCGCATCTCGCGCAGCGTGGAAGGGTTTGGCAAGTTTCTGCGGGTTAGCTTTAGTGATTTTATTCCCGCGATCCTGACAGCAGTCTTCGCGCTGGTCGCCAGCCTCCAGCAGGAATGGCGAGTTGGGTTGGTCATGCTGTGCGTCGTCCCGATCTCGATCCTGATCACCATCTGGCAAGTCAATTCACAAAAGGGCATTCGGGAAGCGTTGCTGCATGCGAAGGAAGGGCTGGACGGGACGGTTGTGGAGCAACTCGGCGGCCTCGAATACATTCGCGCCGCCAACACCTATCCGTACGAAGTCTCGCGCGTGCAAAAGGCCGCCGACTCGCGTCGCGAGCGCGAGATTGGGCACCAACTCGCCATGGGCCGGTTTGACTGGCTCAAAGCGGTGAATGAAGGACTGTTCCACGTTTTGATTATCGGTTTCGCAGTGGTGCTGGCCGCCTACCAGCGAATTGAGTTTGGCCAGGTCCTGACATTCTCGATCCTGTTTGCGAACGTCATGCGCCCGCTCAAGGAAGTGCACCGCATTCTCGACGAGACTTATGACAGCAGTATCCAGGTGAGCATCCTTCTGCAAATGCTGGATCAGCCGGTCGACGACTCGTACGGAACAGTAACGATGCGAGCGCCGCTGCTGGACGGCAGCATCCCTTTGCTTGAATGCCAGGATTTGGTGGTCGACTACAGCAGCCCGGACGGCGAGGCGCGACGAATCCTGAATGGGCTGACGCTCGAAATACGCCAGGGGCAAACCATCGGGATCGTGGGCCGGTCAGGTTCGGGAAAGTCCACCTGGCTGCGTTGCGTGCTGCGTTTGATTCACCCGGCCGCGGGCGAAGTCCTGGTGGGCGGTGTGCCGATTCGCGTCTTGTCCCGCGAAGACATCGGCAGGACGATTGGCTATGTGAGCCAGGTGCCGTTCGTTTTTTCGGGCACGGTTGCTGAAAACATCCGCTACGGTTGCGGCGATGTCAGTCGCGAACAGATTCAGGAGGCGGCGCAACAGGCGCACATTCATGAGGAGATCCTGCGGATGCCGCAGGAGTATGACACGCCCTTAACAGAGCGCGGCGGAAACTTGTCGGGCGGTCAGCGTCAACGCATTGCCCTCGCGCGAATGTTCCTAAAGAATCCGCCGGTACTGATTCTCGATGAAGGAACATCGGCGCTGGACAACATCAGCGAGCGGCGAGTGCGCGCGGCGATCGAGAACGCGCGCCAGAGTCACACTGTAATCATGGTGGCGCACCGCCTGACGACATTGAATCAAACAGACTGCATCTTCGTTTTTGATCAGGGCCGTATCGCCGAACAAGGCAGCTATGATGAATTGCTGGCACGCAACGGCATCTTTGCCGAACTTGCGCGTAGCGCCGAAGCGCACTAACGCGCGAGATCCCATGAAGCTCATGCAAACCAAAAAAGGCCCAGGTGCAGGTAATCGGTGAAGACGGATAAGCGCGCCGAAGCCATCCTCGTTGCCGTGCTCGTGTTGGCGACAGTGAACACTGCTTATCTGTCCTGGAGGTTTATCGCATTACGATCTGGTTTGGTTGAGCCTGGTACCGGGATCTGTTCGCTGACGGCTTTCGTCGATTGTGACCGCGTACTGTTGCGACCCGAGGCGCGCGCGTTTTACGTTCCCAACGCTCTGCTGGGATTCGGATTTTTTGCCGGCTGCTTACTGTGGTGGATGCTGGGAAAGCGGCTCGGCGATAACTACCGACACCATGTCGCGCGAACGCTGGCTTTTTGGTTGGGCGTATCGTGCGTCGCCACCGTCTGGTTCTTCTGGCTCTTGATTCATCTCCCCAATTTTTGTCCCTTGTGTCCGTGGAACCATTTGCTTAACTACATCGCGTTTGCCTGTGCTTTGATTATTGCCGCTAAGGAACCCCGGCCCTCGCAACACCCGCGCGCGTCAAAACTGGGTCTTCTGGTGGCAACGTGCGTCGGCTTTTTCTTCGTCATCCAGTTGGCCTGGGCGATCTTCTTTGTGAAGGGTTATGTGCGCTGATGAAGTGGTGCATCTGTCTTGGCCGCGGCTCTACGGTGACAACGTCAGAGTGGCCGGGCGGCGATTGTCAGTACCACGTGCGGTAGCGGGTGGGCTACAAGTACGCACCCCGCCGCTTACCTGCAACGGTTTGTTAGGTTGCGCTGTTGTTTGACAAAGCAAGACGTCACGAGGGATTAAGGCGAAGAGCGCGCCGGCTTCCGTACCTCGATTTTCTCTCCCACTTCGATCACCATCAAATCCTCGCCGAGTTCCAACGGCCCCGCGTATGTCTTGCGCGTCGGTGGCAGCAGATCCTGATCGGTGGCGGTCGGCAGGCAGATGTGCGAATACACCGCCAGTTTCGGCTTCGCTCGCGCAAACACTTGCCCGGCCTGTTCAGGGGTAGTGTGATAGGCGACGATGTTCTTCGCGCGCTCTGGAGGGACGCCCGCGCGCTGCAAGGTTTCCGGCGCAAACACTTCGTGGACCAACAAATCGACCCCTCGCGCATGCCGGATGAGATTTTCAGAGACGCGCGTGTCGCCGGACAGCACGACGGAACGGCCGGCATAGTCGATGCGGTAACCGAACGCCGGTTTGACCGGGGCGTGATCGACTTCAAACGCCGTGACTTTCACGCCGCCCTTGTTATAAACGACTCCCTCACTAATATCTTTGACGAGAAGCACGACACCGTCCGGTCCCGCGCGATCGTTAACCCGCCGAATACGGATGTCGTACTCGAACGCCTGCTTAAGGTGGAACATCATTTTACTGGTCCCCCGCGGGCCCCATACTTGAAGGGGCACATTGCGCCCAGGAACTATCAGCCATCCCGTTAACCACAAATCCGGAAAGCCAACGGTGTGATCGGAGTGCAGGTGAGTGAGGAAGACCCCATTCACATCCTGCCAACGCACCTTGAGCTGTGTCAGGCGTTGCAGAGCGCCGCGTCCTGCGTCGAAGAGCAGTTTCTGGTCCCCGGCCTCCACCAGGGTGCTTGGCCCGAAGCGGTTCATGACCGGCGGTGGACAACCGGTGCCTAGCAAGGTCACCCTAATCCCTTGTCTTTGCGCTGCGGCCGGGCCAACCGCGGCGGCAAATAGTGCCACTGCCATTGTGCGGCAAAAGATGGTCGAAATCATGCTCCTCCTTAATTTGAAGTGTAACAGGCGGCGCGTCAGCGGCGAGCGCCGGAGGCGCGAGTCCGCTGCACGCGCATGTTAGGCGCCTGGGCATCACTCATGGCCACCGGGGAAAATGTCGGGGCTGAGCTTACTGTTGCCTGACTATATCGACTGAGATCTCCACCGCCGGCGTCGTTCCTCTATTCTCGAGCCAGTGCGTGGTGTTCTTATCCTCGGGCCAGCCCACTCCCGGCCCATACTCCTTAGCCACTCCATTTCGATGGTCAGTGATCGTTCCTTGCAGTATGTAGACCATGCCCGGCCTGTCTTTATGGTCGTGAATCGGGCCGAAGACCCCTCCAGGTTCGATAGTCACCATTCGCATTCGAAGTTGGCGCCCTGCCATGCCCTCGATTTCAGGGCCAAGGTCAAGCGCTGCTAGTAGCTTCACCGTAACACCTTTCGTCTCAGGTGCCGCCTGCTCGTTTCTCATCGTGGTCTCCTTTCTGTACGTTCCGGCCAACGTCATAGTTGACCGGGCGGCGCTGAAAATCAGGGATGAATTCGGAAGGATGAAGGCGCAACAGGTCATTCATCCTTCCGCCTTCATCCTTGCTTTTCGCCCGCTTCTGGTCCAACGAGTTGTTATGCGCTGATTTCTGCCCTTGAGCTACTTACGTTCTACAGTGATGGCCACGTTGCCCTCAGGCTTGTGAGCGACCACAATTTTGACGTCGGCTCCGTTCTTTGAAGCGGTGAATGTCACCCCATAATCAGATGCTGAAGCCGCGCTTGATGTAAGGCTACCCATATTCCAACCATTGTCTTTAAGCGCTTTCGTATAAAACGCCGTGACTTTGTCAAATGGGTCGCCTGTCGTGTATTCGACTTCAACTGTTCTGCCTTTCGCACTATAAGCCGTACGCGTTGCGCCCGGATAATCGGGCAAATCAGGTATGGGGTCGGCTGCTACGGATTTGGTCGTGGTTCGTGCATTCGGCGCATTTGTTTGTGCGGTCTGTTGGTTCGTACTGCATCCAAAGAGCGCCAACAAAATGACAAGACTTAAGGTCTTGAGTTTCGGGGTGAACATAGTCTCGCCAGACTTGAGTTGTCGCATCGCCCACCACAGCATGATGTCTCTCCTTTTCGAAATGAGTTTCATTAACCGAATGAAAAATACATGAACTAAGCAAGTAAGTTGCCGACGGATAGTTCGCTCAGTTATCACAATGAACTGACAACGTCAATCGTTTTTGAAGACGTGGCATTTGCAGTGCACCCGCTACCGCAGGTGGTACTGACATTCGCGCCGCCCGGTCAACGCTGACGTTGTGCCACCGTGTCAGTACGGCGAACGGTAGCGACCCGATCATGAAGCAACTTTGCAAGAATCACTCGATCGTTCTGTCGCCGCTCCGCGGCTCGTGGTCCAGTTGGCCTGGGCCATCTTGTTTGTGAAGGGTTACCTGCGTTAAGGAAGTGTTCCAGCTGTCGCAGCGGCACGCTGACAATCGGCGTTGACACGCGCCACCCGTCTTGATAAAAGGCCGCTCCATGAACCAGGAACCAGTCACTTTTGTTTGGCCGGGCGACATGCACCTCGAGTTTCCCGATCGCCCAAATTACGAAACCGCCCTGTGGATGGCGGACGAAGTTAACAACCTCATCAAGCCGGACTTTGTTCAGTTTGCGGGCGACAACGTACAGCATGCTCGCGACCCTGAATGGGCATTGTTCAAGAACGTCACCAGCAAATTGAGCATGCCCTGGCAGGCAGTGGTTGGCGATCACGATGCGCATCACGATCCGGGCTGTCACGCGTTTCAGGCGAATGTGGGCGAGACCTACGGGGCTTACACGGTCGGCGGTTATCGCTTTATTCGACTGAACACGATGGAGTTTCACCCGCTCGGGTTAACAAATGAACAGGTGATCTGGTTTCGCTACGAAGTTGACGCGGCGATCGCGCGCGGCGAGCGCGTGGTCGTCTTCCAGCATCATTATCCCTTCAAAGTATTCGAACACTTTGCCGGCCCAGGTATCGATGATTGGCGGACGGTGATGCAGACGCGGCCCATCACCGCACTATTCACCGGACACACTCATTACGGCCAGATGGCCAACGATGGCCACAACCTTTACATCGTGACGCGTTCGATCGGCGATCCCGAAGGCGGACCGCCCGGCTATTCGGTCGTGCATCTGGACGGTGAGGACATCGCCGTCAAATATCGCACCCGAGAGGATCGTGGGCCAATTACGATGATTACTCACCCGCGCAGAATGGTCCTGGCCGTGACTCCGGAACACATTGTGACCGGTCCGGATGAGTGCCGCGTCCGCGCGTGGTCGGCGACTCCGATCACTTCGGCACAGGCGCGCATTGATGACGGGCCCTGGGATGACATGCGCCCGTCTGACGAGATGAGGTGGAGTTTTTCGATCGACGGTGAGGCTTTAGAGAAGGGCGAACATTCGCTTGAGGTTCGCCTGATCGATCGAGATGGTAATGAAGGATCTGATCGCATCGTCTTCGCTTGTGATTTATCGGGCCGCTATACGGCCTATCCCATGGTTGACCCGGTAGTGAAGGGAACTAAGTACTGCTGAATGGTACAGAACCGCAAGCGTAGCGAGCGGGATAAAAACGCGCTCTGGTGTCATACAGTTTGAGCTTGGCATGCCTAACAGTTCAGGCCTTGAAGAGAGTAATCGCTCTAACCCGCTCGCTAACGCGGTTCTGTAACAGAGTGTCGCCGCGACGCGGCTGGAAGAGTTAGTACAGATTGGGTTTAAGCTAAAGCCACGCAGCAGGGGTGGCGGACGAATTGGGCAGAAGGAGCACTCACATGAATTGTAGAACCAAGTTTTCGAGCCTCTTCGCGGTGTTTCTATTAATCGTTGGGGTCGTTGCCTGTAGCAGCGGCTCGAAAGATCCGGCGATTCCGGACGACAAAAAGGATTACGTAGGCGATTGGCGGGGCCAGTTTCCAAACGGGAGCATGAAACTCAACATCTCGTCAGATGGTGGAGTTAACTACGAACGAATAACGGGTTCGAACACCAAGACCATTTCGGGCGGCAAGATCTCGAAGTTCGACGGCAATGATTTCGAGGTAACAGTGTTGCTGGTTTCAACCACCTTTAAGGTGCAGGAACCACCGCATCGTGATGGCGACAAATGGAAGATGACCGTCGACGGCGTGGAATTGAGTCACGAATAGAGCTTACTGAATACCGTGTTCTTCCAGCTTTGAATAGAGCAGGCGCCGATTCATTCCGAGGCGTCTGGCCGCTTCCGCACGATTACCACCTGAAGCCTGAAGGGCGCGCCGGATTAACTCTCGCTCCACCGCCGCCACTGCATAGTGAAGAGAATTACATGTAGTTTTGTCGCGATATATTGACCACGCATATCTGCCCACAGATGAATACGTAACCCATACTCCGTGCACTGGGGTTAGACCTTTGTAAAGTCGAAACGGGGTACGTGAAAGGACATAAGACCGGCAAAGTCACATTTGTGTGGGCTAACAAGGGCGAAGTGTTCACGCGACTTAAACAACTGCAATCTCATTCGAAGAGAAGCGTTTAAAGCGAGCAAACAGAATCAAACGCTCCGAAAAGCTCTCGGGCTTGTGCCGGTTTGGGGTGGATCATCTGCCCGGGCCCTCGCCACCGGCAGAGTTGGCCAGTTGTGGCGGCATTCTTGAGGGCCAAACGAAATTCCTCCAACTTTGCCGCCTGATTTCACCATCCTCTACCAGGTCCAAGGTGATCGAAAATCGCAATGCTTGAGTCGACCCGAGGAGTCTTTAACGTAGAGCAGCGAAACGAAGCAAGGAGAAATCGGGACGAATGACTGAATAATTGTTTATTTAAATGTTACGAGAGCCGTTACTAGGTACTATTGATAGGATTCTGACATCGCCAAACCGTGAAGTGCGGGTGTTAAGTGGATCTGAGGCCCAGCTGCGAGCCTTGAAAGACTCCTCGCTTCACCATAGAGGAACATGGGCACCACAAAAACAAATATTCTTTCTGACCTCCTAACTCCTGCTGTCACTGATCTGCTAATGGGAGATTCGCCTGGGCGTCGTGCCGAAGCGGCGCGCACGCTTGGACGCATTCATAGCAAACTGGCGGCCACGTACTTAATTCAGGGTTTGTCGGACAAGGAGCCGGAAGTCCGTTTGGCGGCAATCGACGCCCTGGGTGAAATTGGCGATCCCGCGGCGGTTGATCCGCTAAGCAGGCTTCTTGATCGAGAGACGAGTCCTTTGGTTAGGACCGACATTCTTAAAGCGCTTGATCGAATTCGGCGATTGGGGTTGGGGAGTGCGGCAGCGCCAGTTGTGACGCTCGCGGAACCGTCTGGCGAATCACATCTACAGGAGCGGGCCGCACAGTCCTTTGCCACCACAGAAAAACAAAGAGGACTCGAATTTTCATCGCGGCCAAAGGCGCAGGAAGTCGACGCATTGACACCGACAGCCCTTGGAGACCATCGCCCCGAGTCAGTTAATCCCCTCAATGTTAATAAAGAGGAGGATCTTCTCGAACAATCGTATCGTCGAGTTGCGACCGAAAGACAACTTCTTGAAGAAGCCCGACGACGGTCCAATGAAGAGGCCAATCGGCGCGCGGCCGAGGAATTGTTGAGACTGGAATCTGAAGAAGAGTCGTTGGCGCGCTTGCGGGACGATCTGGAGCGCCGTCGCAATCAATTGGAAGCGAGCGCCGCGCTCGCGGAAGAAGATGCCCGCCATCTAAATGAATTGGAGGAAAAACTCCGCGCCGAAAAAGCAACGCGCGAACTCGTCGAAAACGAAAGGCTGCGTCTGGAAACTGAAGCGCGCCTGCAAGCCGAAGAGGCGCATCGCCGCGTCGAAGAGTTGCAACGTCGTGCGGAAGATCAACAAAAGCGAACGGCCGAACGCGAACGTTCAATCGAGAGGGTGATACGCCTGAAGTCCGAGGCGGAAGCCTATCACCAAAAAGAAGTAGAGCGATTGCGTGAGGAGGAAATAGCACTGCAGCAAGCCACCGAGCAAGTGGTGCAAATCCGAGCGGAAGTAGAGAACGCCCGCCAAAGTGCTGACACCGAAGTCATCAGCTTGATGCAGGCGCGCGAGCGCATTCAAGCCGAGGACGATGCGTGCCGCCTGGCGGAACAGGAACGGCTGACTCTGGAAGCAGAAGTAAGGGCTCGCGCCGATGAAGAACGCCGCCGTCGCGAGGAGATGCGCATGCGCGCGGCTGAAAGCCGATCCCGCAGCGAAGAATCTGCGCGGCAGCAGGCAGAGGAAGAGAATCGCCGGCTCGCGGGGTTAGAGGCACTGCGGAGGCAATACGAACAGGAAGCCGAGGAGCGGGCCGCTAAAGAGCAGCAATTGAGAACCGAGATCGAATCGCTGCGCCAGGCTAGCCGGGAACAGTTTAGAGCTATCGACGAGGCTGAAGCGCTTAAGAAGACCGAAGAAGAGGCCTACGAGAAGGCGCGCCAACAAGCCCAACGACAGATCGCGGAAGCAAACCGCAGGCGCAGTGAAGAGGACGCGCGTCTCAACGATGAACACGCGGCCTGGTTGCGGCTGGAAGAGGAAGCGCGCGGTCGCATCGCCGAACAGCAACAGGTTATCAAGACCGCCCGATTGCGCGCCGAGGAAGAAAATCGCCGGCTCGCTGAGCTCGAGGAAGAAGCGCGGCGCCAGACAGCTGAGGAACAGGAGCGCGTTAACGAGGCCCGGGGCCGAGTTGAACAAGAGACGCGACAGCTGCTTGAACTGGGGGCATTGAAAGGTCAAGTCGAAAACGAAGCTAACCGACTCGCTCTGAGCGGAACGAAACTGCAAGACGAAATTGAAACGCTTAAGAGCTCGGCACAAAAGCAGCGTGAATTGCTGGAAGAAATTCAGACCAAACGCAACGCGGAAGAAGAAAAATTCCGGCTTCTGGAACTCGAGCGGTTGAGCGGTGAAGAGGCCTGCCGGCTGCAAGCTGCAGAGCACAAAAGCATTCTGGCAGCGCTCGATACCAGGAGGCAGATTCTTAAGGAAGAGGCGCGCCAAGCCGCCGAGAAAGAGTTACAAGTGCGGGCGGAAATCGAGACGGGCCAACGCGAATTGGCCGATCTGGCAAAGCTAATCGAAGCCGCTGAGGTCCAACGCGCGGCGGTCGAGGAAAAGATCCGCATCGCCAAAGAGGTGCTCGCTCGGGTTGAGAAAGAGATACGCGACCGGGTGGCCCAGGAAGAAGAACAGCGGCAGGTTGACGAGACTAAAGTCAATCAGCTTGAAGAAGAGACTCGCAGACGCGCCAAGGCAGAAGCAGATCGAGTTGCCGAGCAGAAACTTAAACAAATTGAAGCTGAAGAAAAAGCGTTGCTGCAGAGAACCGAGGACGTTGCCCGCCGGCGCGCAGAAGTTGACTCTGCGCGGCGCGTGGCTGACGAGGAAGCAAAGCGGCTGACCGAGATTCAGGAACGGATTGCAGCGGAGGGAACCGCCCGGCGCCGGGCAGAACAGGACCGACTCCGTCTTGAAGCCGAGGTGAGGCTGCGAACTCAAAAAGAACAAGAACGTCTGAAAGAAACTCGCAACCGGATTGCCGAAGCCCACAAGGAAATCGGAGAACTTCAGTATAAGGCCGACGAGGAATCACGCCGCCTTGAAGAATTGAAGGAGACCCTGGCCCAAGCCCGCCGCGCATCCGAAGAGCGTTCAAAACAAACGAAGGCGATAACCTCGGAAATGGAAACCATCGAACTGTCCAAGCAGTCCGCGGATATGTCGACTGAACTCGAGCCCCAAGCCGCCAGTCGAAAGGCGTCTGTCGTTGCGGCAAGCAAAGATCGATCGGGGAAGACAGGCAATGGTCGCGTTCGGAAAAATGGTACCACGGCGGACCGCGGCTAAAGCGCAGCCGCTCGGCAGGATTGAGGTCGATTAAACTCGGCGGATAAATCTCGGCTCATGAGGTGTTCGCCACTCATCAGGGGAACTCTACATGGCTCATCTCCTCAGTATCTTTTCCAGTGATCTGGCCATCGATCTAGGCACGGCTAATACCCTGGTCTATGCAAAGGGGCGCGGAATCGTAGTCTCTGAGCCCTCTATAGTCGCAATTAATAAAGTTACTAACCGCGTCGAGGCAGTCGGTCGGGAGGCCAAGGAGATGCTCGGGCGAACTCCAGGGAATATTGCCGCAATCCGCCCGATGCGAGATGGTGTAATAGCCAATTTTGAAGTGACTGAGAGGATGCTTCAGCACTTTATCCGCCAGGCTCATAACGGCAAATCCTGGGTCAGCCCGCGCGTGGTTATTGGAATTCCCTCTGAAATAACCCAGGTAGAGCGACGCGCCGTCGAAGATTCGGCTCACCGCGCCAAGGCCTCTGAGGTATACCTGGTCGAAGAAGCGGTTTGCTCGGCGATCGGCGCAGGGCTGCCGATAACCGAACCAGGCGGGAATATGGTAGTCGACATCGGAGGCGGAACGACGGATGTCGCCGTCATCAGCCTAAGCGGTATCGTTTACACGAACTCTTTACGCGTGGCGGGAAACGAAATGGACGAAGCCATTACTCAGTACATCAAACGAAAGTACAATTTGCTGATCGGAGAACGAACCGCGGAAAGCATAAAGATCGAACTCGGTTCAGCCTACCCACTTGCCGAGCCCCTTTCGCATGAGGTCCGCGGGCGAAACCTAATCGAAGGCATTCCCAAGACAATTACTGTGACGGACGAAGAAATTCGCGAAGCGCTGGCCGACTCAGTTGCGGCGATTGTAAACCTCGTAATGGTAGCTCTGGAGAAGACACCACCTGAACTTTCGGCGGATATTTTTGACCGGGGAATTGTTTTGACCGGCGGTGGTGCTTTGACCAGGAACCTTGACAAGCGTCTGATGGTGGAAACCGGCCTGCCCGTAACCGTGGCCGACGAGCCATTATTAACAGTCGTCCGCGGCGCGGGCCAGATGCTTTCCGACTTCGAACTTCTAAAAAGAGTAAAGCTGGATCACCGAATGACGGAGGCAGCCTAACGCTGAATCTTCGCGGTGCACGCTTAAGTTTAGAGAGGGGCCGCCAACTCGCGTTGAGAGGGTGGGAGTGACTGTACTCAAGGCTCCATCATAGCTGGGGGGCGTTTTAACGTGTTAGCATTGAATCGTAGCTGGAACTAATGTTCGACCCACCGACGTAATGCGCGCGAGTTAACGGGTGCGTTGACCCGTGATTCTCAAACGGCAACCCAAGGAACCCATCCTGACTGTCGCAACGCCGGAATTGTTGATCATGAATCGAACGGCCCCGATACCCTTCGCTTCTGGAAGTCAAGAATTATGACCGCGGCTCTAACAACTGCGCGCCCGGCAAGATATGTGTGCACTCTACGCAAGTGATTTGGTTCACCACAACCAGGGTAGGTTGTGGCAAAGCCAAAGGAGTGAGCAAAGGCGAGCCGACGGATTTCATCGTCTCGTTCATCGCAGAAGGCACACTGCGAAGGAAGAATTTTGGATTCGAAAACTGCCAGTAACTCGGCTACCCAGGTGACTCCTCACTTCACCTCCTGACGCGCCGTCTCTGTGCGTCCTCTGTGTCTTCTGTGGTGAATATTTGCGGAAGAGTTTCACCACAGAGTTGGGCCACCCGTCGCGAGACGAACGTTTACAGCTATGAAACTCGCCTTACGTAGAATCAACGCCTTACGCGCGGAGTTTCTAAGGAGACACACAGAATTCGCAGAGACACAGAGAAAAATCGAAATTAGGACACCCCTGAACGTGCGGCGCAAGAACCTCTATCGGAAGGCGCCATGATAGAGTGCAGAGTAGCTGCGCGACTGCATGACCGTTAGGAGAACCGAAAATGAAGAAATTCTTAATTGTTACTTGTGCATGCTTGTTTTTGGTTGCTTGCGCCTGCTCCGTTTTCGGCAACGCGACTGACGAGTTACGCATCGGCGTTCGGTTGACGACGGGTGAGCACAGCAGGGACAGCAGTTCTGAGACAACGACGATTACGGTTGAGCGGGACACGATTGTCTGGGAGAGAACTTTTACCGGGCGCCGGCGGGCAACGTCTCCTTTGCGCAAAGAGTTTAAATTGTCGTCTGCAGACAAGCAGAATTTGCTCATGTTGATTGGATCAAACAATCTGCTGGTGACCGATGCAATCGAACTTCCGCGAAAATCGTCAAACTATAGTTACTTTGAGATTTCAGTGGAATTGACTCTGGATGGAAAGAAGGGGGCGATCGGCATCAGCGGAATGAGAACTGCCGTGGAGGTCAAAGAGGAAAAGCTCTATCAAAACACCATGACCCTGGTCAAAGAGCTTTATCGAATTATGAACCTTCAGGATAAGAGCATGCTTTTTGTAAACATAATTAATGAACCGATAAAGCCATAACAGGCGAACTGCGAAAACGAAGATTGGCGCGGAATGAAAAATCATATCATGAGCGCTCCCCCGACCTGTCCACCCTTCGCCTCGCAATCTTCGATAGCTTACGTGCCAATCCGAGATTTGTTGATCTAGTTGGTCGAGTCGGTCTGTAAAGTTGCAACTATCTCGCTGATCTCGTTTGTCGAGACTCCCTTCGACACCGTGGCCCGGCCTTCTGACAGATACCTGAGCGGGTACTCGTGTCGCATGTGTAGTCCAGGTAAGTTTGAATGATCGTTTTGTTACGGGCATCGCCTGAGACTCTCGAATGGTAGGGCTAAGTTGAATGTCGATGAGATTAGTTCTGGCGTCCCGTACGGGAGTCGAACCCGTGTCGCCGCCGTGAAAGGGCGGTGTCCTAGGCCACTAGACGAACGGGACGCATTGTGAAGATCGCTGCCTGGTATGCGAATAGATAAAGTTAGCGTAAGGCAAAAGAGCTGTCAAACGAACGATGGAAGTGCGCGCTGTCCTTCTTTGCGGTTCTCCTTTGCGACTTTGCCTCTTGGCGCGAGTACCGATTCTAAAGACAATCCATTCACGCAAAGACACAAAGACGCAGAGCTCCGCAAAGTTCAAAGTAACGCATCACTTGGATTTGCTGCCGGCCTGATTTTTCAAACAGCTGCGCCGTGCCGATTTATGCTTTCAATGATTCGTTCGACGTTTTGCTTCCCCTTGTTATCTGCAAAAGCGAATCGCACCGCGAATCCCATTTCCGCGATTGCGTAAACTACATAACCCCAGGCTGTGATCACATCGCGAGCGAGCATCAGATCGAGCCGCACTAAATCAGCAGCGGCGAGTTGACCGCCGGCCAAAACAAAACAGCCCGACAGGCTCAAGTCGCACACCTCTCCGCGGCCCTCTGACTTCAGGGTTTCCCAGCGCACATTAACGTTCGTGCGAAATCGATTTGCGACGCGACGCTCTTCCATTTGCGATCGGACCACCGGCCATCAAGCCGCTACCACAGCGGGTACTGAGTATTCTATAATCACGCCCTCACCCTTCGAGTCGAAGTCGAATACTAACACATGGAGTTCACCCCAATGATCAAGCATTGTGTAATGCGCCTCGCAATTGCGGGGACGCTTTTGTTTACTGCCAATTCTGTAATGGCCCAACACGACGTGGGCGGCGGCAGCGCAGCCGGACCGGCCGGCGGCGGATCACCCAATCGCAGCGCACCGGTGCGCCGCGCACCACGGCGCTCTACTACCGTGCGCAGGACTACGACGCCGGCGCGCAGAGGTATCACGGCTGAGCAATACAACGCCCAGGGTGACGAGTTTTTCAAAGCTGAGAATTATGACGACGCGCTGGATGCTTACTTGAAAGCGGTCGCGCTGAAGCCGATTAGCAGCGCTTACTATCACATTGGCTGGATTTATAACGATCGTGATGATTACGAGACCGCCCTCGAGCCGCTACAGAAAGCGGTGCGGCTGAGTCCCAACGATGCGGTTGCTTTCAACGAGCTTGGTTACTCGCACCAAAACCTGAAGCAATACAGCCAGGCGCTCGAGGCATACCGAAACGCAATTGCAGTCAAATCAGATTACGCCACGCCGTACTATCACATCGGCTGGATCTATAACGAGCAGGGACAATACGCAGATGCGGTTCAACCTCTGCAGCGCGCGACTGCGCTCAGAGCAAATTACGCCGAAGCTTATGGTGAGCTGGGCTATGCGTTCTACAAATTGAGGCGCTCGCAGGAGGCGATCGCCGCCTATCAACAGGCGGTCCAGATGAAGCCAGACAACGGCACGGCTTACGTGGGACTTGGGGATACTTACTACTATCAAACTAAGCAATACCGTGAGGCGCTGGCCGCTTATCGCGAAGGTGTCAAATACAAGGACGACAACGCCCAGGCCTTCTACAATCTGGCCTGGTGCGCTAATGAAATGAGTCAGTACTCTGAAGCGGCCGCCGCGGCCAAACGGGCGATTGCCTTGCAGGCCAATTACCCGGAGGCCTACGTGGAATTGGGCTACGCTAATCGAAAGTTGAACTCACCGAATGAAGCGATCGCGGCTTACAACCAGGCCATCAGGTTGAAGGCCAATTATGGCGCCGCCTATGCGGCGCTCGGAGATCTCTATTTTGAAGATCTGAAGCAGTATCAACAGGCACTCGCGTCCTACGAGCGGGCCGCTGCCATTTCTCCGGAGAATGCGCGAGTGCGTTACCGGCTTGGGTGGTGCTACAACGATCAAGCCCGGCATGCCGAAGCCGTGCCGCAACTGAGCGAAGCCGTGCGGCTGAAGCCCGAGTACGTCGAAGCCCACACCGAACTGGGATATTCGCTGCTCAAACTGCATCGATTGCCGGCCGCCATTGAGGAGTTGCGCACTGCCGTGAGGCTCAATAATGACTATGCAACGGCTCATCTGTATTTGGGATTGGCTTACGTCGAGCAACGCAACAAGCAAGGGGCCCAGGCAGAGTACGCAATCCTGCGCCGGCTGGATCAGACCAAGGCGCAGCAGTTGGGCGATGCAATCGCGAATATGAGGAACTGAGTATTAGGTGGCACAGACTTTAGTCTGTGGGTTTGATATTTGGCGTACCGCCAACACAGACTGAAGTCTGTGCCACTGAAGTCTGTGCCACTGAAGTCTGTGCCACTCACCATGCCTACCGCTATCGTTCACCATCCGGTTTTCGAAAAGCACGACACCGGACCTCATCATCCTGAGCGGCCCGAGCGCTATCGCGTGGTGATCGACGCCCTGCAAAACGACGGGGAACTTTGGTCAAAGGTCTCCGAGATCGAAGCTGACGAAGCCCGGCGCAGTGATATTCAAGCGTGTCATACCCCACAGCATTTCAAACATGTGGAAGAGGCGGTGCGCGAAGGCTGCGGTTATTTGGACGCTGATACGATGGTGTCAGGAGCTTCGTTCGAAGCTGCTTTGCGCGGTGCCGGCGCAGCCTGTCGCGCGATCGATGCGGTCATGAGCCGCTCAGTCAGAAATGCGTTTGTGCCGGTGCGGCCGCCCGGTCATCACGCGACGCCGGATCGCGCGATGGGCTTCTGTCTCTTCAATAATGTGGCGGTCGCCGCGCGTTACGCGCAGAAGCGTTACAAAGAGATCGATCGCGTGGCGATTCTCGACTGGGACGTGCATCACGGCAACGGTACGCAGGGAATCTTCTACGACGACACTTCAGTCTTTTACTTTTCGATGCATCAATATCCGTGGTACCCAGGCACGGGCTCGCGCGGTGAGACAGGCCAGGGTCGAGGCCGCGGTTACACGCTGAATGTACCGTTGCGCGCTTTGACGCCGACAAGCGATCAGCGGCGCGCGTTTGAGCGGCGATTGAAGAGATGGCGGCAAAGTTCACTCCCGACTTAGTTATCATCTCGGCAGGCTTTGACGCTCACAAAGGCGATCCGCTCGGACAATTGCTTTTGACCGACGAAGACTTTGTGCAGATGACGCGGGTGGTGAAGAATGGGCGGAGGAAAGCTGCGGCGGACGCCTCATCTCCTGCATGGAAGGCGGATACAACCTCGACACACTCGGCGAGACAGTGCGGCGTCATGTGCGCGAACTTCAGAAGTAACGCAAGCTGTGCAGCTTGCGCGCAACCATGATTTCCGGCGCTCTGCGCAAACTGACAGGTTGCGTTACCGCACCTCGATTTCCTGTACAGCTTCCTTTGCCTGCGGTAAACTTCACGACCAGTAAAACCAAACCCTCAGGAAGCGTTTTTCTCCGGAGATAGCCATGCCAGACCTGGAAATTACTTGCGCCGAGTGCGGAACAGCTTTCCCATTTACAGAGCGAGAACAGGATTATTATCGTGAGCGCGGACTGAGCCATCCTAAACGCTGCAAACCCTGTCGCGACGCGCGCCGTGCGAACTTTGGTGGAGCGAAGCAGGGCGGCGGCGGCGGAGCAGAACGCGAACGATTCGAGATTGTTTGCGATCAGTGCGGCAAGCCCGACAGCGTGCCGTTCAAACCGCAGGCGGGCCGGCCCGTGCTTTGTGGTTACTGTTTCAGCGCGAGTCGCGCACAGAATCGCGGGGCGTAAGCGTAGCGCAACTGCCAAATCGCGCTACGTGCCGGCCGTAATAATCACCGCCTGAATTCCCAGCAGCTCGGAAAAATCCTTCTTGTAGATTGCCTCGATCTTGCGCGCGTTGCCGACACACTCAACTAACTCGTCGGTGGAAACAAAGCCATCACTGACGGCTTCGATCGCCCACTGAGGAAGATGCGCCGCTGTGTGCAGAAGATCCTCGATCATGCTGAGGTACTGCTCTTTGGTCTCAACGTAGGAATCGAGTTTGCCCGTCGCGCTCCTTGGCCAGTTCGCTCCAGAAACCCTTTGCCCTGCCGGATCCATTCTTCGCGCCACGTCAAGCACGCGCGCGTTGCGGCTGTCACTGGAACGGGCCGGCCGTGGCAGCCGCAGAAACATCAAATCGGTGTCCTGGGTTTCCGCCAGAAACGCTCTGCGCCGGATCGATTCGAACTGGTGTTTCTGCCGCTGATTGTTGACAGGCGGCATGGCCGTGTGCCACAAACGGCGAAACACATTCGAAAGTGAAAGCGGCTGCCGCAAATCGCGCGTGTCGAGATTGAACGAAAAAACGTAATCACCCACCGACATGCCCAGCGCCAGCGCCAGTGCTCGTTTGTAAGGCGAGCTAAGTCGCTCGGCATTAGCCCGCACGTTGTCGAACCACCACGCGTCGGTTTCGTTGAACCAGGTCAGCAAAGTGGGATTGCGAAAATAGTTTCGCGGCACATAGGCATCGTCCAGAATCACTTGGACGTCATCCTCAGTCAGGGTGTCGCAATTGTTTTCAATGAAGGCTTGTGACTTGGTCCAGGCCCATTGCGCGGGATCGTTGGCGGCCACGCGCACGTCCCAACGTTTCAGGTAATGACCCAGATTCGGTTCGCCCGCCAGCGGTAGCGCCACGGATCGAAACTTCAGACGGCGCAGCACGCTCAGTTCGAACCCGAGCCACCCAATCGTTCCTGTGTTAAGCGAGTTTTGATTCTGCATTTAATCTGACTGCCAACTCTCGGGCGCAAGCGCTGACTTCGATCACTACCTGCCTAACTGGTCTACACGCGACATGATTTCCTCCGCCAGCTGGTCTAAGTTAGGTGGCGGCTCGATCTCCTGGCCATAGCTCTTCAGCTCCTGAAAGGGCTCGAGCGCGAGCAGGGCGCGCACAACTCTCGGGTCGAATTCCAATCCCGTCCATTCCAGCAAGTGTTCGCGCGCCTGTCTTTCGGAATAAGCCTTGCGATATGGACGCGCGTCAGTCAACGATGCGTAGGCGTCAGCGACGCGCAGAATTCGCGCCCCGAGCGGAATCTGCTCAAAGCGCAAACCATCGGGATAGCCTCCGCCGTTCCACCACTCGTGATGCCAGCGCACCAACAATTGCGCGCCCCGATCCGCGCCGGCCACTGCTGCCTCGCGTTCGCTAAGCAGAGGATGCCGCGCGAGATCGATCCGTTCATCGTCGCTGAGCGTTCCCGCTCGTTGAAAGTAGTCGCGCTCCATTACCAACTCACCGAGATCATGTGCCAGCGCGGCAATGCGCAAAGAAAAACGATCGCGCGCGCCCAGTTGAAAGGCCCGGGCAAGCTGATCGGCAATGGCTGCAATTCGCGGCGCGTGAGGGTTTGGATAGGCTTCAAACTCGTCGATCCGGGCAGCCAGACTCAGGAATACTTCACTCGCGTCTGATTGATTTGTCTGCACGGATTCAAATAAAGGCATGCTGTTTAGGTTAGAAATCCTGAAGTTACTTTACGTTGAGACTCTTTAACAGAGCGCGCGCCGCAACGTTTTTTGGATCAGCGGCCAACGCGCGCGCGGCTTCATTTTGGGCCCGCCGTCGCAGCCCCGCTAGCTTGTAGAGCTCTGCCAACATCATGCGAAACGTCGCGTTGTTAGGCTCAAGCGCGAGCGCGGCATGCAACTCGGACTCGGCAGTTCGTCGCGTGTTCGAGCGCAACGTCAACGCCGAACCATAATAAGCACGATAACGCGCCACGCGCGGCGCCAGGTGCGCAGCCTCAGCTAGAAAACGAATGGCATCGTCGATCCGTCTGTGCTTGAGCGCTTCCATCCCGTAGCTAAAACTCGTTTCCGCAGTTTCTTTATTCTGTCTGGCTGTCGCTTTGGAATTAGAACCTGCGGCCCCTGCTTTCGCAAGCAACTGCCTATCGTAATTTGTCCGGCGCGAAGGATCGTTCAATGTTTCATAAGCTTGGGCTATGCGTGCGAACGCCGACTCGATCTCATTACGGAGCTCAGAAGGGCCCTGGTGGAAACGATCAGGATGAAAGTTACGCGCAAGCAAATGATAGCAGTCCTTGATCTCTTGAGCGGTCGCCGCCCGCGAGATGTCGAGCACCTCGTAATAGTCGTTTGCATTTCCCAAACGCTCGAGGAAGACGTCAGTCTCAGTTTTACTGCTCGTCGCTGCCGACGTCTCTTTTTGCGGCTGCGCGCGAGTGCGCGGCGCGCTTGTTTTCCTTGCCGCGTCACCCGTCAATGCTTCGGGCCACTCGTCGCGGATCAAAGCGCCGGCCAAGCTGAGTCCATAGACGCTGCGCAGAGACTCTTCTGGTGAGAGCCCGTTAGCGCCCAGGTCCGCAGAGTTGATTCCGGTCTCTTCGACGGTCGCGCGCGAGAGCATGAACTCTTCAGCCGACGTCAGGTTGAGCGTGTGGCCGGCGCGGGCGACTGAGTAGGAAGCATTCGGGCCGTCAAATCGAGATTTGACGAAGGCCAGCGGCAGGTGGCGCGCACACTCCAGGAGCAACTGATTAACGTCAACCTTCATCCGCAGTTCTTCCGGCACCCTGACGCGCGGATCGAACATCCAGGAACCATTAGGCCACAAGAGCGCTGTCCTAAGCGCATCCTGGACCATGCGGCCGCGAATATTTTGGAGGTCTTCACGCGTCAGAGCGCCGCTTTTGACTATGTCCGCGGCGAGTTCATCCTCGGCAGCAGTCTCGGGAATAGTCGCCAATTGCGCTTCCGCGATTCCGGCGCGCTTGAGCGCCTCGCGCAGCCGGTGCGCCCGCAGATTCGAGGCCGCGAAAACAGTTTCTCCTCCGAGAAAGTAAACGACAACTTTTGCCGGCCCGCGTGAAACACGCAGCGCGCCGGACAAGCCGGCGTGACTTATTTCGCGAATCAGTTCGCAGAGCGGGTGTTCCTGAAGTTGACCTTCCATAGACGACGAAATGCCGGTCGGCCCTTTCATTTAGATAATATCGTAGCGAAGTCAGGGCGCGAAAGGTGAAATCTTTTTGGGGCTGGAGGTTCCTAGTGGCACAGACTTCAGTCTGTGCCACTCACCTTCCCCTGGTCGGCGCTGGAGGAAGGGCAACTAAGCTTTGGGGTGGGCTTTATCATAGACCTCGATGAGCTTCTCCATGGAAACGTGCGTATAGATTTGGGTCGTCGAAAGACGAGCATGGCCCAGCAACTCCTGTATGTCGCGCAGGTCGGCGCCGCTATCCAGTAAATGAGTGGCAAAGGAATGGCGCAGCGCGTGCGGGCTGATGTCGTGAATGCCCGCGCACTGGCGAATATATTTTTCGACCAGCCTGCCGACTGACCGGGTGGTCATGCGCGTGCCCTGATAATTCAAAATCAAGGGCTGCGCGTCACGCCTGCCGGCCGGCGCATTTAGCAAAAAGTTTTCGCGGATCGTCAGATAGTCCCGCAAAGCTCTGGTGGCGGGTTCGCCAAAGGGGACAATCCGTTCCTTGCGCCGCTTGCCGAGGACCCGCACCAGTTTATTCTTGAAATCGATGTCGCGCAGATTTAGCTGCACTAGTTCTGAAACGCGGACGCCGGTCGCGTACAAGAGCTCGAGAATCGCTCGATCGCGTTTGCCGAAATCAGTTTCCGGGTCCGGAGTCTCGATAAAGCGCACCGCATCTTCGATCGAAAGATGGACCGGTAACTTCTTTTCTTTGCGCGGCGTGGCCACCAGCTTGGCCGGGTTTGATTCGAGCAACCCCTCGCGCACCAGAAACTGGAAAAAGGTACGCAGCGCAGCCAGTTTTCGCGCGATAGACGTTTTCTTCCGATGATCGGAATGCAGCGTAGCGAGCCATTCCCTAATAGTAAGGTGGTCGATCTGCGCGAGCGAAGGCTCGGTCCGCTGAACTGAAAGGGCTCGCTTTCCATTTGGCTCGACCTGTTCCGCCGGCGCGAGATAGTCGATGAATTGCCGCAGATCGCTTTCGTAGTTGCGGATGGTGTGCGCGCTTACGTTGCGTTCGTAGCGCAGGTGATCGAGGAACTGCGTGAGTAACTGATCCAGCATGTGGCGAGTCAGTGGAAACCGGGCGCGCCTGTAAGCCGGGCGCGTTGAAAATCAATCCGTGCCCACTTTACACCCGATCCGCCTTCTTAACTAAAAAACCTTTGCGGGTGCGGACACGTGCGTCCGGTTGGGGCTTAACGCGCACATTAATCATGTGATACTTGCCATCGCGCTTATCTTCGGATGGGTAATAGCTGAGGATGTATTGTTGGGCCAGGTCGGCCGATATTTGTGAGAAGGCGTCGTCGAGATCCTGGACGCCGCGCGGGATGTAGGCCGCGCCGCCGGTTTGCGCCGCGAACTCCTGCATGCGTCGTTCGGCGGCGAGGTCGCGCACGTTCGCATTATCGTAAATACCGGTTTGCACGACGTAGACCTGGCACTCGTCTGACGACAAGCGCTGCAGGGTCGTTTCAAAATCGTGATTGTAGTTGCTGGTCGTATCACGGCCGTCAGAGACAATTACGATGACGCGCCGGCCGGCGTAAGGCTTCAGATAATCCAGCGCCTGAAAAATCGCATCGTAAAGCGAAGTTGCGCCTTCAGGTTTGGGAAAGAGTTCGATCGTCTGCGCCAGCCGGCCGACGTTGCTGGTCATCGGCTGCGCCAACTCAATATTAGTTGAAACAGAATAAACCGCGGCCTGGTCAACCGGGCGCATGACATGTTGAAAGAAACGGATGGCGGCGCCCTTCTCAAACTCGCGCGATTGCATCAGGCTGCCACTATTATCGAACAGCATCGCCATTCGCACCGGCGTTTCCGCGCGAGTAAGGTCAGTGATTGATTTGGCCTGACCATCTACGGTGAGCTCAAAATCTTCCAGGCGCAAATTAGTAATAGCCACGCCCCGGGAATTCAGCACGGTCGTCGGCAGGGGCACAAGGTGCGACGTAACTCGCACGACGTCTTCGGTATCAGCGCCGGTGTTGTCGTTGGTGCCGGCGGGCATGGGCGGAGGGGTCGCCGATCTTATAGAGCGTGAGCGCGTATTCGCGTTAGCAGATGGCGTCGGCTGAGCAGACTTCTGCCGGCCTGATTGCGAGTTGACTGGCTGAACCGTTAAGAAAAGAGACGCGCCGAAAGCCGCCAGCATGGCGGCGCTAAGCAAGTAATAACCCCATCGTTGATACATCTTAGGTGCTTACTGCGGCCGTTCGCTCAATCAAACTTTGATGCGTGCGCAGCCAACCATCCCATTCTTCCAAAGCGAGTTTCACCTGCAGCAGATGGCGGTCGCGCTTGCGGCGGACGCTCCGGGCTTGCTCCGGGCTGAGCGGTTCAAGCAGCGCGAAAGTAATATTGACCGGCTGATAATTTTTCGTCTCCGCGCTCGAAACATATCGCGCCAGCGCCCCTATGGCACTACGCGGCGGGGCAATCAAAAGTTCTTTTCCAAACAGGACTCGGGCCGCGTTGATTCCTGCCAGCCATCCCATCGCTACCGATTCGACGTAACCTTCGACTCCGGTAATCTGCCCGGCAAAGAAGATGTTTGGATGCCGGCGCGTGCGCATGGTTGGCTCAAGCACGCGCGGTGCATTGATGTAAGTATTGCGATGAATCTGGCCAAACTGGAGAAACTCGGCGTGCTCGAGTCCGGGAATCGTGCGCAGCACGCGCGCCTGCTCGCCGTAACGCAGGTGATTTTGAAAGCCGACCATGCTGTAGGCGTCCGCCATCAGGGTTTCCTGGCGCAGCTGGACCGCCGCGTAGGGTTCGCGGCCTGAGCGCGGATCGAACAGGCCGACCGGCTTCATCGGCCCATAACGCAGGGTATCGACGCCGCGACGCGCCAGTTCCTCGATCGGCAGGCAGGCTTCGAACCAACGCGTTTCTTCAAAGCGCTGGAGCGGAACGCTGTTGGCTTCGATCAATTCCTGGTAGAAGCGCGCATATTCATCTTCATTGAACGGGCAGTTGAGGTAATCGTCTCCGCCCTTGCCGTAACGCGCGGCCTTGAAAGCGACGGACTGGTCGATTGAGTCGGCGGCGACAATCGGGGCGATCGCGTCATAGAAGTAAAGCTGATCGTCGCCCGTGAGCTTCATGATTTGAAAAGTGAGATCATCGGATGTCAGCGGCCCGGTGGCGATAATAGTTATTTCAGCGGATGGGATTGTCTTGATTTCTTCGCGAATGATTTGGATCTTTGAGTGCGAGGCGATGCGGTCGGTAATGTGCTCGGCAAATTTCTCGCGATCCACAGCCAGCGCGGCGCCTGCGGGCACTCGTGTCGCGGCGGCCGCTTCCATCACCAGGGAATTGCCGCGGCGCAGCTCTTCCTTTAGTAAATGCGAGGCGCTGCCGGGCTCGTCTGATTTCAGCGAGTTCGAGCAGACGATCTCAGCCAACCGGTCGGTGCGATGCGCCGGCGTCTGTTTGACGGGCCGCATTTCAAACAGACGCACGTCGGCGCCCGCGTTGGCCGCCTGCCAGGCAGCTTCCACGCCGGCCAGTCCACCGCCGATGATATTAATTGAGTTCATGTTGCTGGGGAGCGCACATTCCACTCCCGCCTGGGGGAGGGCGGTTAGCTTCTCTAACGCCGCTTCTTGCGCTTCAAAACTTTGTTGTGCGCCTGTTTCGTGAGTCGCGCAAGTCTCTCGGCCTTTGTCTCAGACTTCGCAGCAACCTGATCCTGTGCTTCGCCGTGGTGCTCGCTCATCTCTTCCTGGTGCTTATGAAAATCGAACTCGTTCATCCGCACGCCAGTCCCCACCTTGAAGGTTTCGATGTTGCGTGTTTGATCTCTCATAATGCCTCCTTGACACTCAAAATACCGTCTCCGTATAGTCAGATGCATTGGGCCGGCTTAGCTCAGTTGGTAGAGCGTCTGATTCGTAATTAGAAGGTCATCGGTTCAAATCCGATAGCCGGCTCCACTTCTTCCTCTTACCTGCAAATCAGAGTCTAGGACTGGATCGGGAGTGCTGCAACTGTTTCGTGTGTTTGGTGGAGACGTTTGGCTAGCAAACAAAGTACGAAGCTCAAAGTACTAAGAGAAATCACCTGAATACCATGGCGCGCCTTTGCGACTTTGCGTGAGCGGGCGGCGGTCTGAGTTCACGCCAAGCCGCAAAGTACGCAAAGTACGCCAAGCCGCAAAGACGCAAAGTACGCAAAGGTAGATTCAATCCAGCAACGCTGGAAGGCAGCACAGCTACTTCTTTTCCGGGAACAGCATCACTTCAACATAGCGGTTCGTGTTCAGATAGGTCTTGGCGGCCTGCTGAATCATCGCCTTGTCCATCTTCTGGTAATAATCCGGAATCGCCCAGACTCCTACCGGATCTTCACCCGTCTCGTAACTGAAAGCGATCTGATTGACGAGGTAAGTGTTCATCTGGCTACTCGTCTGGAACTCTCGCAGCAACGTTTCCCTTTCATCGGTCAATTGCTGATCCGTCGGCCCATTGGTTTTGAAGGCTTCGATCTCCTGGAACACGCGCTTGATCAAGGCCTCGGTACGATCGGGCGAGCTGCCAAAGGTAATCGTAATCGCGTAATCAGGAGTCGGGATTCGCTGATAGGTTGGCGTTGCATTGATGCCATAGGTTCCGCTCAATTCTTCGCGGATGGTTTCCAGCAGCCGGCGCTGCAAGATCTCGGACATCGCGCGAATCGCGATCCGGTTCGTCTGGTTGTACTCAAACGGTCCGCTGAAAACGATCGCTGAAATGCTTTTCGGCTCAACGCCTTTCTCGACCCGCTTGACCACGACATCGTTGGGCGTGCGGACGCCGACATCCTTCCAGCTTTCCTTTCGGCGGATTGATGGCAACGATCCGAGATACTTTTCCACCAGGGGTTTGATGGTCGGCAAATCAAAACTACCGACGAAGACGAAAGTGAAGTCGCTGGCGTCGGCAAATCGGTCCTTATAGAAAGCGATGGACTTGTCGAGGTTCCATTCGTTAATGGTTTCGGTCGTGGCCAACTGCCGGCGCAGATGGTTTTGATATCTGGCGGCCATCAGAGCCTTGGAAAAGTTAAATTCGGGCACCGCGCTCTGATTCGCCAGCAGAGTCTTCATTTGCGTCGCTTGAACGTTGAAAGCGTTCGCGTCAGCACGGGGCTGGGTGAATCGAAGATAGATGAGCTGGAACATTGTCTCGAGGTCTTTCTTCGAGCTGTTGCCGGTCAACCCTTCCGCAACTTCGCTGATGTAAGGGTTGGCGCTGGCAGTCTTGCCGCTCATCATTTTTCGCAGATCCGTGATACTGAATTTTCCGACGCCGCCGGCGGCCACGACCTGTGTAGCGCTGCTCGCCGGAACGTAATCGCTGTCTGCAGCCAGTGAGGTGCCGCCGGGACTGCTCGCGCGGAACACAACTTCGTCTTCTTTGAAGGTCGTGGGTTTCAGCACGACTTTCACTCCGTTCGAGAGTTCCCATTCAGTGATGCCGACTTTTTCCCTGGTCGCCGTTTTTGTGACCGTGCCGGCGGCCGGCGCGCTCTCAAGCAGGTTTGCCGCCGCGGCGGTGTCGACGTAAGGTTTCAGTTCTTTGGTCGCCGCTGCCTTGATGACGGCCGCCAACTTCGCCTGATCCGGAATTGTCAGGCCTGCCTTTTCCGGAGCCTCAACAATCACCATGCGATTTCGCTCGGGAAACCACTCTTTGGCAAGTTTGTTTACTTCTTCCAGAGTGATTCCCGGCAGGAACTTTTTGTGCAGCGCATATTCATCGTCGGCGCTGGGGACCGGTTCGTCGTCCAGAAAGTTCCGCACATACTCATCGGCGCGTTCGGCGGATTCAGTATTCTCTTTTTCGAGTGCGTATCGCTCGTAGTTGCGCAGGACGTTCTGCTTTTGCCGATCGAGTTCCGTCGCGGTGAAACCAAAACGCTGCACGCGCGCAGCTTCGCTCAATAAAGCATCCAGCCCGCGCTCAACGCCGTCCTCTTTCACCAATGCGACCAGAGTCGCTGCATCTTTTGAGCGAGCGAAGAAGTTGCCGCGACCGGCGCCCGCGTTGATGAACGGCGCGTTTGGCTGTTGTGTGACTTCCGCAAACCGCGCCGAGAGCATTCCGGAGAAGAGATTATCCACCGTCTGCTGCCGGTAATCGCCGACGCTTTTTTGCGGCCGTGAGGGGAGCAATGACTGCACTTCCACCAGCGTGACATTGGCTTCTTTGTCCGTGGCGATCGCGTACGCGGTGTCGGCGGGCTCAGGCACATCGAATTCCTGCCGGGGCCGCGGCCTGGTCACGGCGGGGATCGATGCAAAGTGAACGCTGATCATTTTCTCCATCGCCGCTTTGTCGAAATCGCCGACGGCGACGACGGCCATTAAATCAGGTCTGTACCAGTCGCTGTAGAATTGCTTGATCCGCTCAGCTTTCGCATGCTGAATGATGTCAGGCTTGCCGATGGGCAAACGCTCGGCATAACGCGAGTCCTTGAGGATCACCGGAAAGATCTTTTGCAGCATGCGCATGTTTGCGCCCTGGCCCAGCCGCCACTCTTCCATAACTACGCCGCGTTCCTTGTCCGTTTCAGCCGGATCAAACGACAGGCCGTGCGCCCAATCCTCGAGAATCAGCAGCGCCTTATCCATCATCTCCGGCTTATCGGTTGGCACCGTCAGCATGTAAACGGTTTCATCGAAACTGGTGTAGGCGTTAACGTCGGCGCCGAAGCGCATGCCCAGCGATTCCATGAACGCGATGGTTTCGTTCTTGGGAAAGTGCTGGGTCCCGTTGAAGGCCATGTGTTCGACGAGGTGAGCCAAACCGCGTTGGTCTTCGTCTTCCAGGATCGATCCGGCCTTGACCACCAATCGCAATTCCATCCGCTTTTCGGGTTTCTTGTTCGCACGGATGTAATAGCGCAAGCCATTGGGCAACTTGCCCATGGTGATTTGCGGATCGACGGGTACGGCGTCGGTCAGCGCTTGCGCGCGAACGGGCTGAATCTGAGTGGCCGCGAAACAGGTGGCCAAAACCAGAGCCAGCATTAACAGGAATGAGCGGACAGAGGTGCGAACGATCATAGTAACTCTCCTAACTGAGAAATGAGGTTTGCCTTCTCGCTTGGCTGCGAGGCCGACGGGATAGGGGAAGACCAGGCGGGTTTATAACATCAGAGAGAGAAGGGAAGCAAACCTGCGCGGTAGTAAGATTTGGGTTATTCTCTGCGCATCCTTTGCGCCCTCTGCGTCTCAGCGGTGAATCCTCTCAGCTTTGTTCACTGCAGAGTCGCGGAGTGTCGCAGAGTACGCGCAGAGAACCGCAGTCCCGCGCTACGCGAACCGCAGACGCGGTCAATCGCTCTTAATAATCATAACCATGTGCTTTTGCCGGCCAGGCAGCGACAAAAAGTAAGGTGCCGACGATGGCTGTGATGACTAATCCGAGGAAACCCACATCCCAACCATACTTTTGCACGAGCGCACCCAGGCCCCACCCGGAAAGCACTGTGCTGGCGTAACCAAAGATGCTGGTTAATCCGATCGCGGTTGCGGCCGCGCGCTTCGTAGCGAGGTTGGCAGCCGTAACGGCGAGCAGACACTGCGGCCCGTAAACAAAAAAACCGGCGGCCCCCAAAACGGCAGTCGTCAACAACTCCGAATGCAGCGGAAGTTTCCAAAATGCGAGCACGGCTACCGCGGCCAGCGCCATGTAGACCACACAAACGCGCACCGCGCGGCCGCCAAGATAACGATCCGTAAGCCAGCCGCCAAACATCGCGCCTAACGCGCCGCAGAATTCAAACGCCGCGACCATCCATCCGGTGTGCGTGATGTGCACGTGCTTGGCCTCCGTCAGCATCGTCGGCCCCCAGTCCAGGACTGCGTAACGCACGATATAAACAAAGAAGTTCGCCAGCGAAACAATCCAGATGTACTTGTTGAGAAACACTCGCTCGATGAGAAAGCGGCGAAACTCGCGTCCGGATTCATGCTTTTGCGAATGTTGCTCGGTGCCCTCCACCTCGGGCAGGCCCACCGACGGCGGCGTGTCCGGCAGCGTCAGCCAAATCACCAGAACGCAAGCAAAGGCGATGGCTGCCGGGACAAAGAAGGCGAGCCGCCAGCTGATTACGACCAAATATCCGCACAAGATCACGATTAGGCCGCCGCCGATTGAATGCGAGATGTTCCAGATGGACATGCGGCTGGCGAGTTGCTTCGGTGGGAACCAGTGCGCCAGCAGACGCGCGCATGGCGGAAAACCCATCCCTTGAAACCAACCGTTCGCCATCCAGATGATTCCCAGGGCTACGACCGCCGAATTGAATCCGAAGAGGACGTTCATCAACGCGGACGCGCCGAGGCCGAACGCCATGAACGCGCGTGCATTTGCGCGATCACCAAGAAAACCATTGGCGAACTTGGAAACTCCGTAAAGCAAGCCGTGCAACGTCAGAAACAAACCGAGCTGAGTTTTCTTGAAACCCAGACTGCTCTGCATCACCGGCATCGCGATGCTGAGGTTTTTGCGAACGAAGTAGAAAGTCGCATAACCGATGATCGACGTCAGCAACACGCGCTTTTGCCAGTAGCGATAGCCGGCGGACACTTGTGTTGCGTCGGTTATCTTTTCTTCCGCGGCGCGCGCCGGGGCAAAGATCCTGATCAGCCGTCCAAACGCGGGTGGTTGAGCGATTGCTTCAGCGGTGATAGCGGTTTCGATCTGATCGGCCACGGCTTTGGTTGTTATCTGGCCCTCCCTCACGGTCGGGCTTCTGACACGTTGGCTCGTTGCGCTTCTGAAACTTAGCGAGTTTATCGCGCCAATTTGGGAATGCAAATTGTTTTTACCGCGGGTTATGTCCTTGATTAAATCTCTGCGCCACCTCTGCGCGCTCGGCCTCTCTGCGGTGAACGTTTTCTAAGCTTATTCACCGCGGAGCCGCAGAGGTCGCTGAGACTAACGCAGAGAAACTGAAAGGGGGACATTGCCTCAAAACCCAGGCTATACAGACGCTTCCAGCCGCGTAGCGGCGACTTATTTGTAGAAACAATGCTGCCTGGTGAACCCCCAGCTCCGGAGGAGCGGCATATTCTGTCGCCCATAAATGGGCTGAAACAATAAACAATCCTTCGCATCTACAAATATTCCGTGCCTAACGGCACTCAAGACGGATTCCCCGTCGCTTCATTTCTCAATGCTCAGCCTTTCTGCCTGACTTTTGAGACAAAGCTTCTGACCAGCGCGGCAAAATCTTCACCCCGGCTTGAATCAGTCGAGGGAAGGGCTGAGAATTGGCCGGTGATGAACCTAACTGCGGAACAGATTGCTCAGTACCACCGCGACGGGTTTCTCGTGCTTGAGGATTTCGTATCAGCCGAAGCGTGCGATCGTTTGCGCGCTCGCGCTGAAGAGCTCGTGCGGAATTTTGATCCCTCGGGCGTCATCTCGATCTTCTCCACCCGAGAACAGACCAGAACCAGCGACGGCTATTTTCTGGAGTCCGGCGACAAGATTCGACTTTTCTTTGAAGAGAATGCCTTCATGGCTAATGGCGAATTGCGCCACGAGAAAGAGAAGTCAATTAACAAGATCGGTCATGCGCTTCACGATCTCGATCCCGAGTTCGATCGATTTTCACGCACCCGCGAGATTGCGGAGCTAGTTTCCGACCTGGGCATCGAACATCCGCTGTTGCTTCAATCGATGTACATCTTCAAACAGCCACGGATTGGCGGCGAGGTTACCTGTCATCAGGATGCGACCTTTCTTTATAACGAGCCCCTGCGCCTGGCCGGGCTTTGGTTCGCACTGGAAGACGCAACGACTGAAAACGGTTGTCTATGGGCGATTCCGGGCGGGCACGAGGCTGGGTTAAAGTCACGATTTGTACGAGTTGACGATCGAACCCTCGCTGACGCTCAGGCTAGTGCCCCCTCCACTCGCTTCGAAGTTTTTGATGATTCGCCGTGGCCGGAAGAAAAGCTGGTGCCGCTTGAAGTGAAGAAGGGAACTCTGATCGTGCTCGATCCGCTGCTGCCGCACCTGAGCCGGGAAAACAAATCTGAGAAGTCCCGGCATGCGTACACCCTGCACATCGTCGACGCGGCTTCAGATTATCCGCTGAGTAATTGGTTGCAGCGATCGGCGGAGATGAGTCTGCGAGGTTTCTAGTAACAGAATTTAAGCAGCTGGATTCACAAGAAGGTTAGAAAGGTGTCACTGCGCGCCATTTCTCGAGTTTTTCTTTCTCTGTCACCAGCCAATGGCGAATCGAAGCAGCCGGGTTTTCGCGTGACTCCCTCGTAAAGCGATTGAGATCGCTAAGGGTCCAGCCTTTAGCGTCGAAGAGCCCGCGGCGAACCGAACCTTCCAGAGCCATCGCTCCCGCCTGATCGAGTTCCGGATACAATCCGCGAAGTTCATCTAAGTCGGAAGACAAGACTTTAGTATCCAGGTTGGAGAAGGCGTTACTGAGATCTGCGGTTATTTGGACCTCGGATACATTAGAGTCAATGGCCGTCGCGATTAGTGGAATAACCCGATCGAGTTGACGCCGGACTCCAATCGAGTTGGCGGCGATAATCCGAGCAAGGTCTACCTTCCCTTCGTAGCTGCCATCGGCAAACACGACGGTGCCTATCTCCAACCGATCAACGTGATATGGCGTGTACTCATTCAAGGCAACCAACCTGTACCCCGCGTCTGATGACATACCCATCTGAAAAGTCCCGCCGGGTTCGATCAAAGAACGTCCGACACTACCCTCCGGCCATGCATAAGCGCTGTGCTGGTCTGCTCTATATGAACTAACTTCCAGTCCGCGTACAGGCTTACTGGAATTGTTCCTCAGGACTAGACGGAACGGCACCGGCACGACCGTTTCTTCGAGACTCACGACTTCAATTGACGACGTCAGATTGATGATTGTCGGCGGCAGCGCGCGAGTAGCGTGTACTTGAACTACCGAGACTTCTCCGGCAGGGAGGTCATACTCCGTGAGTTTTTCGACGGCCAGAGTTTCCCCTAATTTTAGCCGACCTGATGCAATAGTCTTTCTCTCGCCCTGAAGAAGCGTGCCAACCACGCTCACCTCCCATGAATTCTCAGAGCGAGTCGCGCTGAGATTGATCATTGAGATCAACGGGGCCGAGCGCGTTGGAGTCCCGGATTTGCGTGATGAAACCGTAAAACCCACAGCGGTTGCGGAACCAAAGATGGGGATGAAAGTTGGCCGCTCGCCATCAAATTGAAAGCGAATCGCGCAATCGCTGAATTTCTCAACAGGTATGGGGGTTTGCGCAGTGGTATGGCCTGCCAGCGCAAGGATACCGAACAGAACGATCGCCAAGAGGAATTTCATGGCTGTTAGCCTGGGTGACAATCAGCCGGATTTTGCTCCCTTTCGTCGGCAAAGGCAATGACTTCTCTGTCTCTATTCCACCGTCACCGATTTAGCCAGATTCCTCGGCTGATCCACGTCACAACCGCGGCGCACCGCGATGTGGTAGGCGAGCAGTTGCAACGGAATGATCGAGAGAATCGGCGACAGCAGATCGCTCGACGAAGGAATCTCGATCACATGATCAGAAACGACTGAAGACATTGTGTCCCCTTCGGTCAGGACGGAGATCACGATGCCCTCACGCGCTTTGACCTCGACGATATTTGAGTGAGTTTTTTCATAGCGCAGCTCTGAGGCGCGGTTGCCCTCTTCGCGCGTGTTGATGAACATCACGGGCAGGCGCTCATCAATCAGCGCATTGGGGCCATGCTTCATCTCGCCGGCGGGATAGCCTTCGGCGTGAATGTAGGAAAGCTCTTTTAACTTCAGCGCGCCTTCCAGGGCGATCGGAAAATTAATGCCGCGGCCGAGATAGAGAAAATCCGTTGACCGGAAAAATTCCTTCGCCAGTTCTTCGATCGCCTTCAGTTTCGTTCAGGAGGTGCTCCATCTTCACCGGCAATTCGGCCAGCTGTTGGGCGTGCGCGCGGCTTTGTTCATCGCTCAAGCGTTCCGCGCAGCCTGACCCAGATACAAACCAAGAAGATAAAGCGCGATCATCTGCGCGGTGAAAGCCTTGGTCGAAGCGACGCCGATCTCCGGGCCGGCGTGCGTCAGGATGGTGCCGTCGGCTTCGCGCGTAATCATCGATCCCTGCACATTGCAGATTGCGAGCACTTTGCCGCCGCGTTCCTTGACTTCGCGCAGCGCGGCGATCGTGTCGGCGGTCTCGCCCGATTGCGAAATTACCAGCAGCAGAGTGTTCTCATCCAGCACCGGATCGCGATAGCGAAACTCTGACGCGTAGTCCACATCGACGTTGACGCGCGCAAGTTGCTCGATCATGTACTGGCCCGCAATGCCTGCATGCCAGGAAGTGCCGCAGGCCGCGATCTTGATCGAGGTGAAGCGTTTGAAATCAGCCTCAGTCAAACCCTTCATCTCATCGAGAAACACGCGGCCCGTGTCGAGCGAGATGCGTCCTTCGACAGTTTCGCGCACGGCGCGCGGCTGCTCGTAGATCTCCTTGAGCATGAAATGCTTGAAGCCGCCCTTTTCCGCCTGTATTGGATCCCAGGTGATTCGTTGCCGCTGCGGCTCGACCGGATTTCCGGCAAAGTCGGTGACCCGGACTCCGGCTTTCGTCATCACCGCAATTTCGCCGTCACCGAGAAAGAACACGTCCCGCGTGTGTTCGAGAATCGCCGGAATGTCGGAAGCCACAAAGAACTCACCATCGCCGATGCCGATCACGACCGGCGGGCCCAGCCGCGCCGAAATGACGGTGTCGGCTTCGTCGGCAGAAAGCATGGAAAGCGCGAAGATGCCGCGCAGTTCGTTTACTGTCTGCCGAACAGCTTGTTCAAAATTGTGCGTTTGTTTGAGGTGCTCTTCGATGAGATGGGCCACGACTTCGGTGTCGGTTTCGGTGACGAAAGTGTGGTCCTTCTTACGCAAGTCGTCTTTCAGCTCGAGGTAGTTTTCAATGATTCCGTTATGTACCACGACGACGCGGCCAGTACAGTCGCGATGCGGATGCGCATTTTCTTCCGTTGGCCGGCCGTGCGTGGCCCAGCGCGTGTGCCCGACTCCGTAAGTGCCGTCGAGCGGTGTTTGCCGCAGCACTTCTTCGAGATTGCGCAGCTTGCCTTCGGCGCGTTGAATCTGCAGCTTGTGATTTTCGTCAACCACGGCGATGCCGGCCGAGTCATAGCCACGGTATTCGAGCTTGCGCAGACCGTCGATGATCAGCGGCACAACTTGTTTGTTTCCGACGTATCCGACTATTCCACACATATTAGTAAGCAGTAAGCGGTAAAAGAATCTCTGGTTCTTGAATCATTCGTTCGTGATTTTCTTCTTCACTTTTGCGGGGACGCCGGCCACCAGGGTGTGCGGCGGAACGTCTTCGGTCACGACTGAGCCGGCTGCCGTCACTGATCCCTCACCGACGCGCACCGGCGCAACCAGCATCGTATCTGATCCAATTCTCACGTTGTCTTCGATCACGGTTGGATGCTTGTGCTTGCCGTCGTAATTGCAGGTCACGGTGCCGGCGCCGATATTCGTGTTTGCGCCGATCGTGGCGTCGCCCAGATACGTTAAGTGCATCGATTTTGTGCCGCGACCGATTGTCGATTTCTTGACTTCCACGAAGTTCCCAACGACTGCCCGCTCTTCCATTCTCGCGTTCATGCGCAGGTGAGCAAAAGGCCCAACGGCGCAATCGTCGGCGATTTCGGAATCGACAATCAGGCAGTGATCCTTGATTGTTACGCGATTCCCCAGGCGGGAGTTTGCGATCCGTGCTCCCTGTTCAATTTCGCAGGCTTCGCCCAATACCGAGTTTCCTTCTATGTGAACATCGGGGTGAATGATCGAGTCGCGGCCGACCTTCGCTTCGCCGCTGATATACGTATTGGACGGATCGATGAAGGTCACGCCGTCCTCGATCATCAACCGGCGAATCGTTCGTCGCCGCAAGAGGTTTTCAAATTCGGCGAGTTCCGCGCGCGTATTAATACCCGACACCTCGCGCGCGTCGTGGTGCTGATAGAGGCTAATCAGCCGTCCGTCGGACTTTAGAATTTTCGGAGCATCTGTCAGGTAGTACTCGCCCTGACTGTTTTCGGGTCGAACGCGTTCGAGAGCTGAGTACAGCGCAGCACTCTCGAAACAATAGATACCGGAATTGATTTCGCGAAGCTGCCGCTCGTCATCCGTGGCGTCTCTCTGTTCAGCGATCTTCTCGAAGTTGTCTGACTGGTCGCGCACGATGCGACCGTAACCGGTCGGATTATCCAGGCGAACTGTCAAAATTGTGCCGGCAGCCTGGGCAGAGATGTGCGCGTCAATAAGGTTCCGCAGCGTTTCGGCTTTCACCAGCGGAACATCTCCGGACAGAATCAACAAAGTTGAGTTGGAATTCGCCAACTCCGCTTTCGCGGCCATCACTGCGTCGCCGGTCCCGCGTTGATCAACCTGGAGCACAAAAACCGCAGTGCCCTTTCCGAGTTGTTGCTCAACGGCTGCCTGAACTTGATCGGCCTGATGACCGACGACGACATAGATTTTTCGCGGCGCGAGCGTCGTAGCCGTTTGGCAAACGTGCGCGATTAATGGGCGGCCATCCAGTTTATGAAGAACTTTTGCGACGTTGGATTTCATCCGGGTGCCCAAGCCGGCAGCCAGGATGAGAACATCGAGCGGAGTTGTAGGGGATGGTGTCGGCATCAATTCTCAGTTTGCAGTTACCAACTCGGCAGGGTCGAGCCGTCCCGAACGAGATCCGGTGGCGCAGGACATGACCACCTGGGCCAGCCGGCCTGGATCGTGTCGCACCATTTCGCCTTCATCCAGCAAATCTGCTCGCACAATTTCGTGCGCGACGTCGGGCGAAGCAAGGTCTTCATCCTCTGCCAGGACCTGAAACGCCCCGTCCGCGCGATACAAATCGGCCTGGTGCTCAGTGATCGATCGGTCATTCACGACCGCGTAGTCGAAACTGAATCTGCGGCGCATACTTGTGCACAGTCGCCAGGTGTTCGTGGAAACTGTAGCCATCGGTCTCGCCCGGTTGCGTCATGAGATTCCCAACAAAGATTTTCGTTGCAGAGGCGGCGCCAATGGCCTCGGCCACACTCGTCACGAGGAGATTGGGGATGATGCTGGTGTAGAGCGAACCGGGGCCAATTGTGATCACATCGGCGGCTGCGATTGCAGTCAGCGCGTCCGGCAAAGGCATGCACTGATCGGGTACCAGACGAAGGCGGCGGATGTGAGATCGTGCCGCAGTGATCTGCGTTTCGCCGTGGACTTCGCGCCCGTCTTCAAGTTCAGCAACCAACCGGACATCGTTGATGGTGGCCGGGAAAATGTGTCCCTTGCTGGCGAGCACTTCTGACGAAAGCCGCACCGCTTCGACAAAATCGCCGGTTACCTCTGTCAGCGCCGCCAGGAAAAGATTACCAAAACTATGCCCGGCGAGATCTCCCGATCCGCCAAAACGATAACGAAACAGGCGCGAGAGTAAAGTCGAATCCTCGGACAACGCGATCATGCAATTGCGAATGTCGCCCGGCGGGAGCATTTGCAGCTCCTCGCGCAAACGGCCGGAACTTCCACCGTCGTCTGAGACGGTGACGATCGCGGACAACGACTCTATCGACCAGGGCTCGCTGCGATTGCCGACAAACCGTTTTAAGCCCGCCAGCAAAGTTGACAGGCCAGTGCCGCCGCCAATCGCGACTAGCTTGAGGCCGCTGTTGGCATTTAGTTCTGCCCAAGTATTTTGCTCCGGAGTCACTGCGGTGTGCCGCTCAGAATAATACTCGAAAGCCAAACTGTTGGGAATGGGTCGAGATGGCGAGACGGGTGACGAAGGTTACTCGCGAGTCGAAAAAACCAATTGTTCGAAATCGGGATCGCTCCGCAACGGGTTCAAATCCTGATCGCGCTGCGCTCTGATTCGTAGACTGGGCTGAAGATCAAGTGCCCGCTCTAACGACTTGAGCGCTGTATCGATGGCCCCGAGCCGTGCGCGACTCGCCGCGAGTCCATAGTGAATATGAGCAGCCTCAGGCTCGCGTCGCAAAGCTCTTTCAAACAATTCCTGCGCCGCTACATACTCGCCGCGATTGAGTTCGATAACGCCGCGATCGTAGAGCGAGTCGGCGTCGCGCGGCAGCGCCAACTCAGTCCGCAGTCGGGCGTCCGCAACTGCCAGATACGTGCGCGCGCGTGCGGTGACTTCTGACACACTCGGATATTTTTCGACCAGTGACCTGAAACAGGCTTCGGGCTTCGGCGAAATGACCGCGTGAAAATTCTTTGTGCGCGGCCTCGAATGCTTTGAGCGCTGCGGCCTCATCGCGCGTCGGTTGCGGCGGAGGTGGCGGCGGTACAGGCCGTTTGAGAACCAACTGGGGCTTGATTGGCGCAGCCTTACGCTTAGGCGCAGCCTTCGCCCGAGCCGCCTTGGGCGGGGAAGGCTTGGCGACTTGCTTTCGAGAAATAACCGCTTTCCGAGTATTCTTCTTTGACGCAGCGGCTGCCGCTTTGGGTTTCGCTTTTGACGCGCCAGCTTTTGATGCCTTATGCGCGCGCGCCTTGCCGGCAGGCGAACGTTTGGTGGCCGGCTTCAGCCGAGTTGACTTCGCAGCAGTTCGCTTCCGTGGTGATGAAGCCGTCGCACCACGTCTGGAGGACGACCGCGGTGAAAGTTTTTTCAGAGTCTTGGCTACGGGACTGCTCATCTAGAAGGGCCTCGATTCTTCAGAACACTAGGACGAAAGCGCCGCAAAACGAGTCGGAAGCTTAACATAGCTTGCCCGCCTAAATCAACGAAAGAGTAGGGTTTGCGGCCACATTCACGACGATTGTTGAACGATGTAAAGCGTGGATAGTGAAAGGAAAACACTTGAAGTGGTAGAAACAGCCGTGTTAATGTGACTCGTGAGGTTTGGCGGCCACATTTGACCCGCCCATCGTTCTCTCGCACGAAACAGCGCGGTTCGATACGAAAGAGAAGCCAAGCCCAAGCAACGCAATTTACCTGCCTCCTCCAGTTCTGAAGACACCGTTGAAGACACGTTAATGGCGAACGGTCCAATGCTGCTGCGCGAAACGCGCTACCACCAGATAAAGGCGGTCCTCGCACGCCTGCGCTTGGACGCGTCTGCCAAGTTGGTAGTCCTGGTGGACAAGGATGGACAGCAGATCGCCGTCCATGGCGAACTGGGAGACCTCGACACCACGAGTCTGGCTTCACTTGTGGCGGGAAATGTTGCAGCTACTGGCGGCATGGCCAAACTGATTGGGGAAGATGAATTTCCTACGCTCTCGCACGAGGGCGAACGTGAAAGCATCCATATTTGCGTGATCGGCCGAGTCCTTCTGGTTGTTGTCTTTGACGACCGCTCAAGTCTGGGTCTCGTTAAGCTTCGTTCCAAACAGATTTCCCAGGAATTGGCGCGGGCTTTCGCTGAAATTGAACGGGAATCGCTGGCGGCAGCGGCCGGAGCAGCGCTTGGCTTTGCGGAGATCACGGATGAAGAAATCGACAGCCTCTTTTCGAATTGATGGCGCGGGCCGCGGCTGGCGCGGAACAATTTGTTTATGACGTTTATCAATTACGCATCCCGAGAAATCAACTGCAAGATCGTCTATTACGGGCCCGGTCTTTGCGGCAAGACGACGAATTTGCAGCACATCTATGATTCAACGGCAGCTCAGGCCAGGGGAAAACTCATAAGTCTGGCCACCGAAACAGATCGCACGCTTTTCTTTGACTTTATGCCGCTCGAGTTGGGAACCGTGCGCGGATTCAAGACCAGGTTTCACTTGTACACCGTCCCGGGGCAGGTCTTTTATGAGGCCTCTCGCAAGTTGATCCTGAAGGGCGTCGATGGGGTCGTGTTCGTCGCCGACTCGCAGGAAGAACGGATGGATGCGAACATCGAGTCGCTTTACAACCTCGAGGAAAACCTGCGTTCGTACGGCTACGAACTGATGAAGCTGCCTTACGTGCTGCAACTGAACAAACGAGACTTGCCCAACGTCATCCCGCCCGCGGACCTCACTGCTGAGTTAAAACGCAAGGATGAGCCGGTCGTCGAAGCTGTAGCCTCTACAGGAGTTGGGGTCTTCGATACGTTGAAGGCCGTGGCGAAGCAGGTATTAACGGAACTTCGGAAGAGTTAGGGCTCCAGCGATTTGACCATTAGCAGCCCGTCACCGCCGTTGGAATAATACTTAGGCAGTCGTTGCGTCACCGAATAGCCGAGGCTCGAGTAGAGTTTCTGCGCCGAGACGTTATTTGATCGAACCTCAAGTCTGACGATTCGCACATCCCGCCGGCGAAATCCCGCCTCAATAGTTTCCATTAAAGAACTGGCCAGCCGCCGTCGGCGATGTTCGGGCGCGATTCCGATGGTTGTAATGTGTCCGGTGTGATCTGGCTCGAGTAGGCCAATCACAAATCCAGCCATGATGCCGTTCTGCATTACGATGCGATAGGCGACGGATTCAGGGGAGGTCAACAGGTAATCGAAAGTGTCGCGGCTGTAGGCTTCGCCGTCGAGGAAGCAACGCTGATCGAGCCGCCAGCATTCATCGATTTGCGAGACCGTCAGCGGCCGCACGTCGTAGCGAGCATTAACCGGCGGCACCAGCACAATATTGCCGCGATTGTTCGATTGCGACGCCTCGCGATTGTTGGGCCACCAGCGTGGTCTGAATTTTTTGAGTACTGCCATGCCCGAATGCTCGTCCGCGCGGAATTTACGTGGCGCACATTATAGCGTGTTAACTACGCCGAACTACAAATTGCGGCCGCCGCGAACTCGGGACAATTACTTGATTAGCATGCAATCGCCATAGCTGTAGAAGCGGTAGCGTTCGCTCACCGCATGCCGATACGCGCCCAGCGTCACTTCGCGACCCGCGAACGCCGACACGAGTATCAGCAGCGAAGATTTCGGCAGGTGGAAATTCGTCAGCAGCATGTCAACGGCGCGAAATCGATAGCCGGGAATTATCGTTAGCGTGCTAAAGCCGGTTTGGGGGACAAGCACGCGGGTCGCACCAGCCGCCGACTCGAGCGCCCGGGCGGTTGTAGTTCCCACAGCCACGACTCGATGTCCGTTTGCGCGCGCGAAATTGATGGCCTGTGCCGCTTCCTCGGTTACTGAAAACCACTCAGCGGCCACCCGATGTCGCTCGATCTCTTCTACCTTCACAGGTTCGAAAGTTCCGTACCCGACGTGCAGCGTAATCTCGACGAGGTTCGCGCCGCGCGCCTTGATCGCCCCCAGAATGGCAGGCGTGAAATGCAATCCTGCGGTGGGCGCGGCAATCGCGCCACGCTTCGTCGCATAAACGGTTTGGTATCGCTCGCTGTCTTCGTCCCCTGTGTCCGAGTCACGTTTTATGTAGGGAGGCAGCGGCGGTTCGCCGATTCTGTCAATTAGTTTTTCCAGCGCTTCTTCAGCTTCGAACTTGATCACCCGCACGCCATCGTCCAGTGAATCAACAACCTCGGCGCGCAATTTTGGATCTCCAAAGACGATCCGCGCGCCTTTTCTCAAGCGCCGCGCGGGCCGAGTCAGCGCTGCCCACGTATTTGTTTCGACTTCGCGCAGCAAAAGCAATTCAACTGCGCCACCCGAAGGGCTGCGTTGTCCCCGCAAACGAGCCGGAAAGACTCGGGTGTTATTGACGACAACCACGTCGCCTTCGCTGAGATGATCCGGAAAGTTTGAGAAAGTCGAGTCTTGCCCTGTCTCAGATTTGCGATCAAGAACCAGCATCCGCGCGGCGTCGCGTTCTGCCAAAGCGTGCTGCGCAATCAACTCTTCCGGAAGCTCGTAATCAAAATCCGAAATGTGCATCAGCGACGTAAAGCGTCCGCGTTAATTGAAGTTTAGGAATATGAGGCCGAAGGGACGTTGACCGCGGTGGCCGGGAGCGTCTGCTCCATGTGCTCACGATGGAAGACACCTGTAAGCTGAGCGCCAAAAAGCAGCACGAGGCTGGAGACATAACCCCAGGTGAGCACCGCGACGACGGCTCCGACTGAACCATAAATCTGTTCGTAGTTAAAATAATTCAGACACCAGGCGAAGATATACTTGGCGGCTTCCCAGAGCAGGCTGCCAATCAGGGCTCCCGGCAGCGTGTCGCGAAAAGTTACGTAGGCGTTGGGCATGAACCTATAGACAACCGAGAACAGCGCAAAGGTCACGAACAGACTGCCCAGCGCAAATAGGATCTGCCAGAACAAACTTCCGACCGACATGAGCAGAGGAATTCTCTCGAGCTGCCGCGGCGAGAGCCGGCCGGCGATTTCCTGGAAGAAAACCAGCAGCGAGGTCAGCAACACCGACGCCGACAACAGTAAGCCGACGATGCCAATCATCCCCAAAGTCAGCAACCGGCCATGCAAAAACGTGCGATGCGTGGTGCCCCAAATGCGATTCGAGGCGCGCTCGACGATGGCAAAAACCCACGAGCCAGCCCACAACACGACGATCGCGCAGGTGATAACCACGCCGCTGCTGATCCCCGACAACGAACGAATCGTGTCGCGCAAGAATTGGGACGAGGCGGGATACACCTGAATGACATGCGAGATCATCTGCGTGCCTGCGGCGATCTTGTTGCTCAGCGCTAACATGAGCAGCAACGCGGGAAACAGCGTCATCAAGCCGAAATAACTCATAGCCGCGGCTGAGGCAAACAGATCGTTCTCATGAAACTGATGAACGGCATGACTAATCATCGGCCGCCAGGGTGAACGATTTTTAACACCAAAAACCGAGCGTGAGAATCTGTAACGTCCCATGGTGTAGCGCAAGCTGTCAGCTCGCGCGTTCATCTACTCCTTTTCAACCGACAGCATCGAACAAGCTGGGCCGCGGCGGACCGGCCTTAACGGCGAAGTGCTGATAAGCCAGTTGGGTTGCCATTCGACCTCGTGGCGTGCGATTCAGAAAGCCGATTTGGATTAAGTATGGCTCGATGATTTCCTCGATCGAGTCCTTCTCTTCGTGAATTGCCGCCGAGAGTGTACCCACGCCGACGGGTCCGCCTTCGAACTTTTCAATTATGGTTAACAATAGCTTGCGATCCATTTCGTCGAGGCCGTAGGTATCGACCTCCATCCGATTGAGCGCATCGTTCGCTACTTCATGTGTGATCTTTCCGTCGTAATCGACTTCGGCGTAATCGCGGACGCGCCGCAGCAAACGATTGACGATACGCGGCGTTCCGCGTGAGCGGCGCGCAATTTGATGAGCGCCTCCATCGTCGATCTCGACATTTAGAATCGCCGCCGAGCGCTTGCAAATCGTCTCTAAGTCCTCATGCGGATAAAAATCCAAATGAAAGTTGATCCCAAAACGGCCGCGCAATGGCGCGCTGATCAACCCGGCCCGAGTTGTGGCCCCGACGAGCGTGAATTTTGGCAGGTCGAGTTTGATCGAGCGCGCTCCCGGGCCTTGCCCGATCACAAAATCAAAATTGAAATCTTCCATTGAGGGATAAAGCTTCTCTTCGATGACGGGCATTAAGCGATGGATCTCATCGATAAAGAGCACATCACCCTCCTGGAGAGTCGTCAGGAGCGCGGCAACATCGCCCGTTTTTTCCATCGCCGGGCCGGACGTCGAACGCAGCTGCGCGCCCATTTCATTGGCGATGATGTGAGCCAGCGTGGTCTTGCCCAATCCCGGAGGGCCGGTCAACAAAACATGATCGAGGGCTTCCCGTCGCTTGAGCGCCGCTTTGATGTACACGCGCAGATTTTCTTTCGCCTTGGTCTGGCCGATGTACTCGCCGAGATGACTTGGCCGCAGTGACAGATCGTATTTCAGGTCCTCATCCGTCGGAGTGGCCTGCAAGGCTTCGGCGGCTTTGCTTGCGTTGGGCATAATGAACTTCGATTGTGAATCTCGTGAGAGATTCGGTCAACCCGGTGGCACAGACTTTTAGTCTGTGCATCTTGTTGGAGGCATCACAGACTGAAGTCTTTGCCACTTACGCTTTCGCCAGCGATCGCAAACTACGGCGCAGAATCAGTTCAACTGACAACTCGCCGCCTTCATCGATGGCATTCTTAACAGCTTTTTCGGCGGCAGCCTTTTGATAACCAAGATTAGCGAGCGCCGACATCGCATCGTCGCGCATCGCGTCCGGCGATGAAAGAGCCCCAGCCGCGGCCGCCTTGGCGGCAAACTCTTCTTCCAATGCGGGCGAAGAGAGCGCCGCAATTTTGTCGCGCAGATCGACAACCAAACGCTCAGCCGTCTTTCGGCCAACCCCGGGAATGGCTACCAGTCGCGCCAGGTTATTCGTGCGAATTGAGGCGATCATTTCGTCGGCATTCATTCCGGAAAGCAGCTTGATTGCCAGGCCCGGTCCCACTCCGTTTACGGAAATGAGTTGCAGAAAAAGTTCGCGCTCGCGTAGCGTCTTAAATCCGTAAAGCCGGATTGCGTCCTGGCTGACGTGTGTATGGACGCGCAGTTGTACGGACGAGCCCGCCTCGCCGAGTTCATAAAAAGTAGAAAGCGGAATCGCAACTTCATAACCGACCCCGCCGACGTCGACAATCGCCGACGTGGCCTGCTTCGACAGAAGTGTTCCTGAAAGGTGCGCGATCATAAGGAGCGCGGCGGCTGACGCCGCCTGAATATTGTTCCCTCTCCCTCTGGGAGAGGGTTAGGGTGACGGTGCTAGCGCGCTATCAGAAACAGAAAGATGTTGGTTCTTCTTCGTCGCTAAGCTTTGCTCCCTCACCCCAGCCCTCTCCCAGAGGGAGAGGGAGTACAGCGGCGGATTATCGCGTAAATATGTTTTCAATCGCAAATAGGTCGCTTTCCGAGCCGTCGCTGAGGCGTTATACTTCTGGCGCGCGATGAAGAGAGAAAAGATTTCTGAGCTCACCACGAATCGACTGAGCGTCTACCTGCGTTGCCTCAACCAGTTGGCGGCGGCCGGAATCAAGCGAGTCTCATCCCGGGAACTGGCGCAACAGTTCAATCTTAATTCCGCACAGATTCGTAAAGACCTGGGCTACTTCGGCGAGTTCGGTGTCCGCGGCACTGGTTATTTCATCGAAGATCTGCGCGCTCACCTGATAAAGATTCTCGGACTCGACAAACCGCACCGCGTAGGAATCATCGGCGCGGGACGTTTGGGAGCGGCGCTGGCGAACTATAACGGTCTGTCTAAATCAAACTTCACAGTGGTCGCGTTGTTTGACAACGATCCGGAAAAGATTGGCGAGCACGTCGGACACGATCGGATTCCGGTCTTTGAGGTGAAGAAGATCGCCAGAGTGGTTCGCGAGCTGCAAATCGATGTTGCGGTGATCGCAGTCCCCGCGCGAGTTGCGCAGCGAGTGCTGAACCAGGTGATGACGGCGGGCGTCAAAGCCGTTTTGAATTTTGCCCCGGCGCCCCTGAAAGCGCGCTTGGGAGTGAAAGTGAAAACGGTCGATCTGACAACTTCGCTCGAGTCGCTCTCTTATTTTCTGGCGCAACCGTCGGCGGGGCTCGTGACTAATGGAAACGGCTTGTCGCCCCGGCAGGACGAAATCACCGAGACTGACCACACCGGCATCTGAGCTTAAATGGACGAACAAACCGCACGGCGAGACCTGATCAAAATCTGCCATCTCATGTACGAGCGCAGCTACGTCGTCTCGTCTGATGGCAACGTGAGCCTGCGTCTCGATGATGGGCGGGTGCTGGCGACACCGACGATGACCTGCAAAGGCCGGATGACGGAAGACTTGATTGCGATAACTGATCCGGAAGGACGATCTTTGAATGATCGTCGGGCGTCCAGCGAGCTGGCGATGCACCTTTTAATTTATCGCGAGCGGCCGGATGTGAAGGCCGTTTGTCATGCGCATCCGCCGCATGGAACTGCGTTCGCCGTGGCCGGATTGCCGATCGATCAGCCGATTCTTTCGGAAGTTATCCTGACCCTGGGTTGTGTGCCGCTGGCGGAATACGGCACGCCTTCGACCGAAGAGTTGAGCGACGCCATGCGTCCGCTGGTCAAACATCACAACGCTTTGCTGATGGCCAATCACGGGGCCGTGGCGTACGGTTCCGACCTATGGCAGGCGTGGGATCGACTGGAAACGCTCGAGCACACTGCGAAGATTGCGATTCTTTCGCGCGTGCTGGGTGGCTCGCGGAACCTCTCGCCGGATGCAGTTGAGAAGCTGATCAATGTTCGCGAATCGGCAGGTTACCTGGATCAGGGCGCACGCTGCCAGGCTTGTGGGTATCTGCACGAAACCAATCTGGCGTGTCCGACCGGCGATCGTCCTTCGCGTTCTTACTCATCTTCAGCAAACGGATCGGGAAAGGTTTCGTTAAGTCGGGAAGAGTTGGTTGAGCTGCTCAGTCAGGCAGCGCGACTCAATGATTAGAGTTCAGAGTTCAAGCTTTAGCTCGCGACAGCCTCAAGGCTGAACTCTAAACACGAATTCACGCAGCGTGCTATTCTATTGACGATTCACGATTTACTAATCACGGTTCTCACAGGAGAAAACTGAATGCAGGAAGCACTCGGAATGGTGGAAACCAAAGGCTTGGTGGCGATGATCGAAGCCGCCGATGCGATGGTCAAAGCGGCGAATGTCACCTTGATCGGTTATGAAAAGATTGGCGCGGGGTTTGTCACGGCGATCGTGCGGGGCGATGTCGCGGCGGTGAAAGCCGCAACTGATGCCGGCGCGGCTGCGGCCCGCCGCGTCGGCGAGCTGGTGAGCGTGCACGTAATTCCACGACCGCACGGCAGCGTCGATGACGCGATGCCGATCAGCGCACAGGCTCGCGCATGATCATCGCGCGGATTATCGGCACGGTCGTGGCGTCGCAAAAAGACGAACGGCTGGAAGGGAAAAAACTGCTTATTGTCCGGCCGATCAATCTTGACGGCTCGGACACGACAGGCTATGTCGTGGCAGTCGACACGGTCGGCGCCGGCTTTCATGAGCGCGTCCTGGTGGTTGCCGGATCGAGCGCCCGGCTGGCGCAAAACATGAAAGACGCGCCAGTCGATGCGGCCATCGTGGGCGTAATCGACACGGTCGATATCATGAGTCCGGAGTAAAGTCTCGAGTCTGCGAGTCTGAAAGCTGAGGCCACGGCCGTGGGCCCCGACGAAATATTGATAGACTCTAGACTCCGATTTGAGACTTGAGACTTCAGACTCCAGACCCCAGACGATTTTTATGCAGCTCGCACGCGTAATCGGCACAGTGGTCGCGACCGTAAAAAACGACTCGCTCCGTCACCGCAAGCTGCTCATCGTTCAATCCCTCGACAAGAATCTCGCCCCCCAGGGAAAGCCCCTGGTGGCCGTGGATGCAGCGGGCGCCGGCGTTGGTGAACTGGTTTTCTGGTGCCGGGGAAAGGAAGCGAGCTTTCCTTTCAAACGCGAAGATACGCCCACGGATTGTACGATCATTGGAATCGTCGATTCAGACAGTCATGTCTTTTGTGGTTAGACGTGCTTTGAGCTCCTTTGAACTTTGTACTTTTGAACTTTGTTCTTTGACGTGTGTTCCAGAGCGCGCGCGATCACCAACACATCAAAGTACCAAGCACAAGTACGAAGCACAAAGCAAGATTTTCGAACCAATGATCTTAGCCAAGGTCTTAGGCAACATCGTCGCCACTCAAAAAAATCAGCGTTACGAGAACGCGCGGGTAATGCTGTGTGAAAAGATGACGCCCGAAGGCGAGACCACCGGTCATACAATTCTGGCGCTTGATTCAGTCGATGCCGGAGTAGGCGACACAGTTTTGATCGTTCAGGAAGGGTGGAGCGCTTCTACAACTGCTACTGGGAAAGCGGGCGCGGCGATTGACTCGGCGATTGTCGGGGTTGTCGATCACATCGATCTTTTGGCAGACGAGTAAGTAAGACGCGCGTTCAGAGTTCAATCTTGAGACTGCAAGTCGCTAGCGCAAGCTAAAGCTTGAACTCTTAACTGAGAATTTCAAGTGAGCAGTACTGAAGACCAAGCACGACAAATCGCAGAACGCGTAGCGCGGCGGCTGGCCACGGAGCCCGCGCGCCGCGAATACTCCGCGCCGCAACCGAACAATGGCGCTGACGCCACTTTCGAAAATCGCCGCGCGCGCATGATTAATTTCGTCTCTGCGGCGCCCCCACTGCGCACCCAATCCTCGATTGCATCGCCACCGGAAACCAGCATAGACATTTTTGAATCGCGACCTGAATCTCCGCAGGTGGCGCAATCACCATGGCTCGCGCCGTTCTCGCACAGCTTCATTGACTCGTCGCCTCAAACTCCAAATCGGCAATCGGCAATCGACAATCAACAATCGGTCAGCCATCCCAGCCAGGAACGCTTCGGCGTGGATGAAGCGGCCGTCTCAGAACTCGTCGAGTTCTTCGAAGCCGAGAAGCAGTGCTCCGTCGATCCTTCAGGTAAGCCCTGCGACCACTGCTCGATGTGCAGCTCCCGCGGCTTCTAAAAAAAACATAAAAAGTATTGACAGGCCGGAAATACGGGCGTAGTATGCGCCGGTGGAGCGAAGTGGAGTAAAGTGGCGGAGGCGACACGAACCAAGCTCAGAACTGGCGCGAATCGCACAACCGTCCCCGCTAGTCTCCCGAATCAGTCTCAGTGCTTCGCGGCAACTACACAGCACGAATCGATTCCAAGGGCCGGCTGAAAGTGCCGACCCTTTTTCGGCGTTACGTTGAAGAGAAGTACGGCTCGGGCTTTTACGTGACCAGTTTGACGGGTGAATGCGTGCGCATTTATCCGATGCCGGAATGGGAAGCCATCGAACAACGCTTGTCTCTCTTGCCCTCGATGGATCCGGCCCGGCGCAAGTTCCTTGACAGAACGAACTACTACGGACAGCAGTCGGCGATGGACACGCAGGGACGGGTCCTGATTCATCCGCTGCTACGCAAGAGCGCGCAAGTCGTCGGCGACGTAGCGGTGCTCGGTTATTTGACATACCTGGAAGTTTGGGAGCTGGACAAGTTCCAACAGCGCCTGCTCGCGGATCCTTATACAGAGGAAGACGAAGCCGCGATTGCGCGACTGGGAATTTGAAAGGAAGTGAATGTGGCACAGACTTCAGTCTGTGAGATCCGTTGAAGAACCAACTCAGAGCTACAGACTAAAGTCTGTGCTACTTGTTAGTTCTTTGAACGAGATCACGGGGCGGTGGTGATGGCAATGGCCTTTGGGGGGCAGGGGCCTAACAGTCAAAAAGGCCATCGCTCCGTGCTACTTCGAGAGACGATCGAGTTGCTCGCGGCTCAGCGCGGCGGATTGTTTGTCGATTGCACGGTAGGCCTGGGCGGGCATAGCGAAGCAATTTTGCAAGCATCGTCCGACGCGCAAGTGCTGGGAATCGATCGCGACGAAGAAGCACTCGAGTTGGCGAGGGAGCGATTAGCGCCTTACGGCTCGCGCTTTCGCGCCGTGCATGCCGACTTTCGTGAACTTACGCGGGTCCTCGCGACAGCGAAAGTCGGTCAGGTGCGCGGCATCCTGGCCGATCTCGGTGTTTCGTCGTTGCAGTTGGATTCGCCCTCGCGCGGATTCAGTTTCCGGTACGAAGCGCCGCTCGACATGCGCATGGATATGTCGAGGGGCGAAACCGCAGCAGAGCTGCTCGGTCGTCTTTCTGAAGTAGAGATTGCAAACCTCATCTTTGAATATGGTGAAGAGCCTCGATCGCGGCGCATCGCTCGGGCGATTGTTCAGCGACGCCAACGTGGCGAGGCAATGCGGACGACGACGGACCTGGCCAACCTCGTCGAACGCGCAGTTGGTAAAGGAAATAAACGGAGGATCCACCCCGCCACTCGCACGTTTCAAGCGTTGCGGATCGCGGTCAACGCCGAACTTGAAAACCTCGATCGTTTCTTTTCGGAAGCCGTTGACCACTTAGAACCAGACGGGCGTCTTGCAGTAATCAGTTTTCACTCGCTTGAAGATCGCATCGTCAAGCGGACGCTTCAAAAGCTTTCCGGCCGGTGCCAGTGTCCGCCACGCTTACCGAAATGCATATGCGGAGCCAGAAAAGTAATCGAGATTTTGACGAAGCGGGCCATCTCGCCGGGCTCAACCGAAGTTGAAGAGAACCGGCGCGCGCGCAGTGCGAAGCTGCGGGGCGCGCGAAAGATCTAAAGCTCGGAGTTCCGCGTTTACGCGGCACCGCCTGAAGGCGGAACTCCAAACGGATAAAGCCGCATCAATGCGGAACTAACGGATAAGAAATGCGAAGAGTTCCCTCCAGATACCGAAACACCCCGGTTGTTCGTGAGCGTGAGCAAGGCGCGCTGCTCCGACTTGCCCTGCTTCTGGGCTGTGGTTTGTTTTTGGCCGGCGGGTTCGTCTACGCAGGCGTTCAGCATTTCGGGGCGCTGCGGCTTGGTTATGAAACAGAGAAGTTGCGGGCGCAATTGGATAACGCGAAGGAAGAACAACGCCGGCTGACGCTGGAGCGCGAAGCGGCAGCCAGTCCGGCGCGTTTGGAGCGCGCGGCCCGGCAACTGGGAATGCAGCCGCTCCAGGCCAACCAGATAGATCCTTTGAAGGCGACGGTAACGCCCACGGCCGCAAAAGCGGTTGCGCCAAAGGATCGGCAAATCGAAACCAGGATTGAGCCGAAGCTGAAACCCGACAAGCAAAAGTCGGAAGCCAAAAAACCCCATTGACGTGAACGCAGTGACCGGAGAAGTTAATGCCCCGTCGAGCTACCAGCCATCGAAGCGCCGCAGAGCGGGAACTCGCACCGGCGCGCACTTTTTATCGCACTCGGCCTGGTGGCGTGGATGCTCGTGATTGGGGCGCGCCTGGTCCAGCTGCAAGTTAGCCAACACGACGAACTCGCGGCCCGCGCGAGAAATCAGCAACTCAGTTCAATCGAAACCGCGCCGACGCGCGGTCAGGTTCTCGATCGTCAGGGTCGCGAGCTGGCTCGCAGCCTGGACACGGAATCGTTCTACGCGGATCCCAGCGAAATTCTCAACGTCCACTGACACGGCGCGTCGCATCTCTTCGATCATCGGCCAGGATCAGGCGGAGCTCGACAAGCGGATCGCCGACGCCAAGGACTCAAACAAGAAATTTATTTGGATCGCCCGCCGTATCGATATCCACCCGGGCCAACAAGCTCGACGCGTTGGAGCTGACGGGCGTGTATTCGCGCAAAGAGCCAAAGCGTTACTATCCGAACGATACGCTGGCTGCGCACGTGCTCGGCTTTGTCGGCACCGACGAAATTGGTTTGGGCGGAGTTGAGCAGTATTACAACGAAAAGATTCGCGGCGAGGCCGGCAAGGTTTATTTGGAACACGACCGCGATCGTCAAGCCTTCGACAGCTATGAAGTTCAGCCGCATCCCGGCCAGACGGTCGTGCTCACCATCGATCAGGTAATTCAGTACCGCACTGAGCAGGCTTTGAACGCGGCAGTCGAGCGATCGCACGCCAAGTCGGGAACGGCGATCGTGATGGATCCGCACACGGGCGAAATTCTGGCGCTCGCCAACGCGCCCACGTTCGATCCGAACCAGTCCCGGATCTCAAACCGCAGAGGGACGGAAAAACCACGCGTTACAGGACGTCTACGAGCCTGGCTCGACTTTCAAGGTGGTCGTTTACTCAGCGGCGATCGAGAAAGGCCTGGTCAAGCCGGAGGACAAGATCGATTGCCAGATGGGACAGATTACTGTCGCCGGGCGGCTGATTCATGATCATCATCCCTTCGGCGTGCTAACCGTCGCCGACGCGCTCGCCCAGTCGAGTAATGTAGGCGCGATTAAGCTGGGCCTGCTGGTCGGTAACGAGTCGATGTACGACTACATGAAGCGCCTGGGGTTTGGCGCGCGCACCGGTGTTGATCTCGCGGGCGAATCGCCGGGCTTATTACGAAAATTGAGCGCGTGGCAACCATCGTCAATTGGCTCGCTGGCCATTGGCCAGGAGGTGGCGGTGACGCCGTTGCAGATGGCCACGGCGTATTCCGTGATCGCGAATGACGGCAATTGGATCAAGCCGCATCTGGTGCGCGAGTTGCGCAATCCTGACGGCACTGTGACTGTTCCAGGCGAAGATCGAAAGCCGTCAGGCACTGAAGCCTGAAACGACCGCGGCCCTGCGCACGATGATGGAAGGCGTCACGTTGCACGGTACGGCGAGAAAGGCCCAGCTAGATGGCTACACGGCAGCCGGAAAGACCGGCACGGCGCAGAAGATCGATCCCAAGACGCGGGCTTACTCAGCCACCAAGTTCATCGGTTCGTTCGTCGGCTTCGCGCCGGTTAGTAATCCCGCGGTGGTGATTATCGTGGTGATCGACGAGCCGCTGGGTTCTTATCACGGCGGCGATGTGGCCGCTCCGGTGTTTCGCGAAATCGCGGAACAGATTCTTCCGGAACTGAATGTTACTCCTGACACGGAAGTAAAGCGACCGTCGCCGCCGATCGCTCAAGACATCCAAACCGTCGCCACAGCAGATGAAAGAGCAACAGGCACAAGCGGAGCAACGCGAAGCTACCTTGCCGAAGGTGGTAGCGGCGCGCAGCTTCAGCGGCCAGACGCGGGAAGTGGTTTTTACGGTGGCGACGCAAGCACGGCGCGGTTGATGCCGGACCTGCGCGGACAAAGTGTGCGTGACGTCGCGCGAATGTGCGCCCAACTGGGGTTAAGGCTCGAGGCACGGGCGAGGGATTCGCAATGCAACAGACTCCGGCGGCGGGCACTGAAGTCGAACCCGGGCAGACGGTGCGAGTGGATTTCACGAGACGGAATTAAGTCAGTACCGCCTGCGGTAGCGGGCGGGTTGATCCTTTCTGTTCAGCAGACTGATATTAAAGATCACCCATCCGCTACCGCAGGTGGTACTGACATGGACATTCAGAACTGCAGCAGATTTAATGGGCGCGACGACCGAAGCGTTTGCGCGCCGAGTTGTTTGACAAAGAAATACTTGATTTCTCGATCGATTCGCGCACCGTCGGCAGCGGGCGAGCTTTTCTTTGCGCTGTCGCAGCCGGATTACGAGCGCGCCGGATTCAACGGCACCTTTGCCGATGCGCACGACTTATTGCCAGGCGCGTTTGCGAAGAGGCGCGGTGGCGGCGGTCGCGCGTCGTGAGCGGGTCGACGGTCACGACGATATGCAGCCGCTAAGGGATCGTCTGCTGATCGTTGAGGACGTGATCGCGGCGCTGCAAACGCTGGCGCGAAAAGTTTACGAGCAGTGGGCGCGACCCGTGATCGGAATCACCGGCAGCGCCGGCAAGACCACGACGAAAGAGCTGACGGCGCATGTGCTCACGCAGACCGGGCATCGCGTACTTAAGAGTGAGCGCAATTATAACAACGGCCTCGGTCTGCCGCTTGTCGGTCTTGCAGATGGTCAGTCGAGGTCGCCGGCCGGATGATTACGACCTGGCTGTGCTGGAAATGGGAATGTCCTCGCCCACGCACGAGATTCAGACGGCTCGTGCAAATCACGCCGCCCGATGTCGGGGTGGAATTAATGGTCGCGCCGGTGCACCTTGAGCATCTCGGCACGATCGAAACTGTGGCCGCGATGAAAGCCGAACTAATCGAAGGATCTGAAGCCCGGTGGCGTGGCCGTACTCAACGCCGATGACGAACTTGTTATGGAAATGAAGTCCAAAACGAACGGACCGGTGCTTACATTTGGCATTGAGCACCCGGCGGACGTGATCGCGAACGATATCGACACGTCGCGTTTCGGCTCGATTCGCTTTCGTTTGCGCACGCCCCTGGGTGAAGCAGCGGCGGAGCTGCCGATGACGGGCCGGCACAATTTGATGAACGCGTTGGCGGCGTCGGCCGTAGCGACGGCGCTCAAGGTCAAGCCGGAGCTGATCGCGGATGCATTGCGCACGGCGCAGGCCGCCGAAGATGCGCGGTCGAGGTGCTGAATTTCGCCGGCGGTTTCACCGTCGTCGATGATTCTTACAACTCGAATCCGCGTTCGCTTTCCAGCATGGTGCGAACGCTGGCTGACGCAAGTAAGACGTAAAGCGTCGAATCGTAATTGCCGGCGAGATGCTGGAGCTGGGGCCGGACTCGCCACAGATGCATCGTGAGGCTGGCCACGAGATGGGGCAGCTGGGAATTGATGTAGTGTGGGGAGTGCGAGGATTGGCGCAGGACATTGTGGCGGGCGGCCGTGACGCAGGCGTGGCTGAAACGCGGTTCTTTGCGGACTCAAACGAAGCCGCCGTCGGCGGTGGTCGATGAAGTCCGCGCCGGCGATCTGATTTTGGTGAAGGGCTCGCGCAGCGTCGAGACCGATAAAGTTGTCAAAGCTTTGAAAGAGAAGTTTCCACTGGCGGGTCAGACACGGGAATGAGGATGAACGGGGCATTAGCCCGACCGTCAGGGAGGGCTCAAGAGGCTTGAGCGCCCTTTGCGGGCAAGATGCCCGCGCTCCAGACAAACAATGTTCTATTACCTTCTTTACGAGCTGATCTACGGCCACTTCAAAGATCAGGATTGGTATCTCGTAAAGGCGCTGAATGTTTTTCAGTACGTCACTTTCCGCACGACTTATGCATCGGTGACGGCGCTTGCTGATTGCGCTCTTGTTCGGGCGGAAAGTGATCGGGCGGCTCAAGAAATGGAACATCGGACAACAGATTCGCGAAGAAGGCCCGCAGGCGCACATGGCCAAGCGCGATACGCCGACGATGGGCGGATTGCTGTTGATTGCTTCGGTGGTCATTTCGACGCTGCTGTGGGCCCGGCCGACCAGTCTGTACGTTTGGATAGTAATCGTGGCCACGCTGGCTTTCGGCGCCGTCGGCTTTGCCGACGACTATCTGAAGCTGGTGAAGCAGCGCAGCCTGGGATTGACGGGACGGCAGAAACTGGCCTTTCAGTTAATCATCGCGGTGGGAGTGTGGCTGGTGCTCTATATTTCGACGCAATATTTTCAGACGAAATATTCGTGGAATGTCAGCGTGCCGTTTTTCAAGAATACGGCGGATCCGAATGGCGTCAGTGTGATCGGCCCTTATCTGTATCTGGTCATGATCATCATCGTGTTGCTCGGCTCGACCAACGCGGTGAATCTGACCGATGGTCTCGATGGTTTGGCCATCAGCGTGACCTTCATCGCCATGACTGCGCTGACGGCGCTTACGTATCTGAGCGGCGATGCGCGCTGGGCGAGCTATTTGGATTTGACACACCGGCCCCAGGCGGCCGAGTTGACGGTTTTTTGCGGCGCCATGGCGGGCGCCAGTCTCGGGTTTCTCTGGTTCAATGCGCCGCCCGCGGAAGTTTTCATGGGCGACGTCGGCAGTCTGGCGATTGGCGGCGCCGTAGGCACGATCGCCGTGCTCACCAAACAGGAATTTATTTTGCTGATGGTGGGCGGCGTTTTCGTGTTGGAAGCTCTTTCGGTGATGGTCCAGGTGACCGTCTTCAAGATGACCAAACGTACGAGCGGCGTGGGTCGTCGCGTGTTTAAGATGACGCCTTTGCACCACCACTTCGAAATGGTGGGCTGGAAAGAGTCGAAGATTGTCTTTCGATTTTTGATCCTGGCCATCTTGTTTGCGCTTTTGAGTTTGTCGACTTTGAAGTTGAGGTAGGGATTGCCACAAAGGGATTAGCCACAGAGGCACAGAGACACGGAGATGAACGAAAGAAAGAGCACAAAGATGAATGAAGGAAAGAAATTAGGGCGATGCCTTTGTTTGTCTCTCTTATTTGTCTCTGTGTCTCTGTGCCTCTGTGGCAATTAATGGAGATCGCCGGCAGGAAAGTTTTAGTAATTGGCGCGGCGCGCAGCGGCATCGCCAGTGCGCGTTTTCTGGCACAACGCGGCGCCACGGTAGCGCTGAACGATCGCAAGCCGGTGAGCGAGTGGCAGCCGGAAGCGGTTCGATTGAAAACTGAAGGGGTCGGGCTGGTCGAAGGCGATCCACCTTCGTGGCTCCTGGATCAGATCGATTTGGTCGTCGTAAGTCCGGGCGTGCCGACTAAGTCGATTCCGATTCGTTACGCCGATCGTCGCGGCGCCGAAGTGATCGGCGAGATTGAACTTGCATCGCGATTTTTGCGCGGCCGCATGGTCGCGATTACCGGAAGCAACGGCAAGACGACGACGACTAGTTTGATTGGTGAGATGTTAAGGGACGCGGGAATACACGTTCAGGTTGGCGGCAACATCGGGACGCCTTTGATTTCGATGATCGATACTACACGGGATGACGGCTGGAGTGTGGTCGAGGTCTCGAGCTTTCAACTGGAAACGATCGTCGATTTTCATCCGACTGTCGCAGCAGTGCTCAATGTCACGCCCAATCACATGGATCGTTACGAGTCTTTGATGGATTACGCAGCCGCCAAGCACAACATGTTTCGCAACCAGGAGGCGGGCGATGTGGCGATCTTGAATGCTGACGATGAAATTGTTTCGTCCTGGGCAAGTGGTTTGCGCGCGCACGTGGTGCCTTTCAGTGTGAGACGAGAGCCGGAGGAGGGTTTGTTCCTGCGCGGGACTGAACTGGTTTCGCGCACTGGTGACGGCGAACGCGTGCTGATGACCCGCGACGAGATGCAGTTGCGCGGTACGCACAATGTCGAAAACGTTCTGGCGGCGTTCGCGGCCGGCCTGGCCTGCGGCGCGGCGCCGGAATCGCTCCGCGCCACAGTGCGCAACTTCCGGCCGGTCGAGCATCGGCTCGAAGAAATCGCTGAGATTGACGGTGTGCGCTTTGTAAACGATTCAAAGGCCACCAGTGTGGACGCCACGATGAAAGCACTCGAAGCCTTTGCCGGCGGGAAGGGAAAAGTTGTCCTGATTCTTGGCGGGCGGGGAAAGCAGGCGCCCTACGCGCCACTGATCGATCTATTAAAGGCGAACGTTCGCAAAATGATTCTGATTGGTGAAGACGCGACCACGATTGAGACGGAACTGGGAAGTATCGCTCCGTTTGAAAATGCGTCGAGCATGCAGGATGCCGTCGCGAAATCTTTTGCCGCGGCTGAGAGAGGCGATGTGGTCTTGCTGGCGCCGGCCTGCGCCAGCTTTGACATGTTCGATAGTTTCGAACATCGCGGGGGCGTTTTTAAGGAAGAGGTTCAGACGATTGCCACAGAGACACAGAGGCACAGAGTTACAGAGGGATGAAGAACAGAAGCACTGGAATGATTACTCCTGACTTACTTGCATTGTTGGTCTCTGTGTCTCTGTGCCTCTGTGGCTGATTTTCGATCTATGGCTCAGAAGCTACAAATCGATAGATGGCTTTTCTCGGCGACGATTGGCCTGGCGCTGTTCGGCGTGGTGATGGTTTACAGCGCGTCGGCGGTGATCGCGCAGCAGGAAAACCACAGCCAATTTCATTACGTCATCAAGCAGACGCTCTGGACTTCGATCGGGCTCGTGGCGATGTTTATCGCGATGCGTTTCGACTATCAGCAGTTGAACCGGCGCTGGATCGTCTATGGCTTGCTGGGTCTGACTGTGCTGTTGCTGGTGGCGGTTTTCGGCTTCTCGCCGGTCAATGGCGCACGACGTTGGATCAAGCTGAAAGGCTTTTCGGTGCAACCGTCCGAGATTGCCAAGCTTTCTCTCGCGCTGTTCCTGGCTCGATTTCTGCAAAAACGCGCGGGAGATGAAACTTCATTCTGGCGGACATTTCTGCCGTGCTTTCTGGTTCTGGGTCTAGTGGCCGGGCTGGTCGCGAAAGAGCCGGACCTGGGCACGGCGCTTATGCTGGCGATCCTTTGCTTCGCGGTCTGTTTTGCCGCGGGCATGCGGCCCAGGCATCTCGCCTACGCCGTGGTGCCGGCGCTTTTGTATGTCGGCAAGATGCTGATCTTCACGCCGTTTCGCATGAAGCGATTATCGGCTTTCATCGACCCATGGGCGGACGCGCAGGGATCTGGTTACCAGGTGGTGCAGTCATTGATTGCCGTAGGCTCCGGAGGTTCGCACGGTCTCGGGTATGCCCAAGGACGTCAGAAACTTCTGTTTCTGCCGTTCGCGCATTCGGATTTCATCTTCGCCGTGGTCGGCGAAGAGCTGGGTTTAGTCGGCGCGCTGATCATCGTCTTTGTCTTTGCCATTTTCCTGTGGCGCGGAATGCGCGCGGCGTTGCGGGCGCCGGATCGATTTGGAATGTTGCTCGGGCTCGGCATCGTCGTGACCATTGTCGCGCAGGCTTTGCTTAACATGAGCGTGGTGGTTGCGCTGGTGCCGACGAAAGGAATTCCGCTGCCATTCATCTCGTATGGTGGTTCTTCGCTGGTGCCGACTCTGGCAGGAGTTGGCATTCTGCTGAACATCTCGCAGTACGCGTCGTTGGGCAAGCACGCCCAATTTCGTGACGGCGATTATGAAGAGGGATGGCAGGAAGAATCGCGGCCGCGCCGACGCGCGCCGCGGCAACGCGCTGCGGCTGTGGCCCGAGCGCGTTATGGTTGAAGCGATGCGCGTGTTGATTGCGGCCGGCGGGACCGGCGGCCACATTTATCCGGGCATCGCTGTCGCCAAAGAGATCATGCGCCGCGATGCCGGGTCGTTGATCAGATTCGTCGGCACCGCGCGCGGCCTGGAAAATCGGCTGGTGCCGCAAGCGGGATTTGAACTTTCGCTCATTGAAAGCGCAGGGCTGGTGAACATGGGTCTCGATGCAGAGACTTCGTGGATTGCTCATCCTGCCGAAGAGTTTTCTCGGCGCCCGCCGTGTGATCAAGTCTTTCGAACCGGATGTTGTCGTCGGCGCAGGTGGGTACGTGAGCGGGCCTGTATTAATGACGGCCTCGCTGATGGGTCTGCCGACGGTGCTGATGGAATCGAACGCGGTGCCGGGATTTACGAATCGGCGGCTGGCGCGCTTTGTTGAAGGCCGCCGCAGTTTCGTTTGAAGCGGCCGCTGCCATATTTTCCGCGGCAAAGGCGTTGTGACCGGCAATCCGGTGCGCCGCGAGTTCTTTGATATCACCCCGAAGCAGCGTGACGCGGCAAGGATTTCGTTGCTGTTGTTTGGCGGGTCGCAGGGCGTCGCGCGCGATCAACGAAGCAATGATCGCGGCGCTGCCGCATCTCGAAACGTTGCGCGAGCGGACTGCACGTGACGCATCAGACGGGGCCGGCGGATCTTGGCACGTGTCCGCGATGCTTATGCGAAGCAGGGATGGGTGGCGGCGGATGTGCGCGAGTACATCGACGATATGATGAATGCCTTTGCAACAAATGATTTGATTGTGTCGCGCGCGGGCGCGACGACCAGCGCCGAGTTGATGGCTGCGGGCAAAGCGGCGGTGATGATCCCGCTTCCGGGTCAACTGGAACAGCAGCGCAATGCCGAGGCACTCCAGAACGCCGGCGCCGCGCGGATGATCTTGCAGCCGGAATTGAATGGCGAGCGCTTAGCGAGAGAAATCAGATCGCTCGCCGATGCGCCCGACGAAATTACGCGGATGGAGACGGCGGCGCAGAAACTGGCGCGAAAGGACGCGGCCGCTGCCACCGTGGACTTGGTCGAGAGGGTGAGCAGAAGGCAGTAAGCAGAAGGCAGAAGGCAGAAGGCAGAAGGCAGAAGGCAGAAGGCATGCAGATACTATCGACCATTTTTCGGTCCAATTGGCAGAGCGGTTTTGCTGCGTACTGCGTACTGCTTACTGCCTACTAATTTATGTTTCGACCATTCCAACACATTCACTTTGTCGGCATCGGCGGCATCGGCATGTCAGGCATCGCTGAAGTGTTGGCGAACCTCGGATTTCGGGTTACCGGCTCTGATCAAAAGAAGTCGGAAGTAACCGCGCATCTTGAAGAGTTAAAGGTTGAAGTAACTGAAGGCCATGACGCAGAGAATGTCGGTGACGCTCATGTGGTGGTGCGCTCGACCGCGGTGCGCGATGACAATCCGGAAATCATCGAAGCGCGGCGGCGTTCGATTCCCGTGATTCCGCGCGCCGAGATGCTCGCCGAATTGATGCGCATGAAGCCCTACACGGTCGCCGTCGCCGGCTCGCATGGCAAGACGACGACGACTTCGATGGTCGCGACGGTCCTGGGTATCGCCGGGCTTGATCCGACGTTCGTGGTTGGCGGCATCGTGCGCTCGTATCGCGCGAACGCCCGTCTGGGGAAGAGTGAATTAATGGTGGTCGAAGCAGACGAAAGCGATCGCTCGTTTCTGATGCTGACTCCGATGATTGCGGTGGTCACGAATATCGATCGCGAGCACATGGACTACTACCACGACATGGAAGACGTGCGAAGGTGCTTCGCCGACTTTGTCAACAAAGTTCCGTTCTATGGCGCGGCAGTTCTCTGTCTCGACGATCCGCACGTGCAGGCGGTGATTCCCAAAGTGGAACGTCGCCGCATTACTTACGGAATGAGCGCGCAGGCCGACATCTCAGCGCATGACATTCAGTTTGATCACTCCTTCGGATCGAGTTTTACGGTCTTGAGCGGCATCAATGTGCTGGGTCGAGTGAGTTTGAAGGTTCCGGGAAAACACAATGTTTACAACTCACTGGCAGCTATCGCGGCCGCACTTGAACTGGACGTGCCCTTTGACACGATTGCCCACGCCCTGGCTGAATTTGGCGGCGCCGATCGTCGCTTTCAATTCAAAGGCGAGGAAGAAGGCGTCACGGTCGTTGACGATTACGGCCATCATCCGACGGAGATCAAAGCGACGTTGAGCGCGGCGCGAATCGGCGCGCCGAACCGGCGGATCGTGGTGCTGTTTCAGCCGCATCGTTACACGCGCACGAATGATCTGATGGACGAATTTGCCAGCGCTTTCAACAACGCTGACGTGCTGCTTTGTCACCGATATTTACGCTGCCAGCGAAACGCCGATCGAAGGAGTCACTGCCGAAGTCTTGACCGGGCGCATCAAAAGTTATGGTCACAAGAATGCGGAATATGTCGGCAGTATAGAGAACGCGGCCGAAACGCTGCGCGGCACAGTTCGCGAGGGCGATCTGGTCATTACGCTGGGCGCGGGAACAGTTAATCGTGTTGGCGATCAGTTGCTGGGTTTGTTGAGAGGTTAGAGATAGCGACTTATGGGACGCGATAGGTCTCATACGTCACATAGTCGCATTAGTCACATTAGTCATATGGCAGAGGTCGAAGAAACACGACGCGTTAAAGCTGCGGATCGCGATGCGGCGATTGAAGAGATCGCCGCACGGCTCGGCGTGCGCGCCGAACGCGGTCGCCGCTTTGCCGAATTGACCAGTCTGCGCGTCGGCGGGGCCATCGATTGGGTCCTGTCGCCGCAGACTGAAGAGCAGGCCGCGGCGTTGGTGCATGAGTTGGAGCAGCGCGAAATCGCCTGGCGGCCGTTGGGTTCCGGCAGCAACGTGCTGGCTGACGATGGCGCAACATCATTACGTGATTGTGAGTTTGAAAGACTTGAAAGCCGATCCGGTTTTCGACGGCAATCGAGTCTCGGTCAGTGCCGGCTATTCGCTGCCGCGTCTTTGCATCGATGCGGCGCGACATGGTCTTTCGGGAATTGAAGGGCTGAATGGAATTCCCGGCACGGTCGGCGGCGCGCTGTGGATGAACGCCGGCGCGTATGGCCAGGAGATCGGAACTGTCGTCGAAACCGTGCGCGTGGCTCGTGACGGCCAGGTCACGGAAATTCCCGGGAGCGAGGTCAGCTGGAATTATCGTCACACGTCCTTTCGCGAAGGCGAGTTGCTGCTGGGCGCGACGCTGGTGCTTGCACCCGGACGACCCGACGGAGATCGCCGAGCGCATGGAGAAAGCGAAGGGCCAACGCATGGCGACGCAGCCGCACGGAGCTCGCTCGGCCGGCTGCTTCTTTAAGAATGCGCCGGCCAGCCGAGTCGGCACGGGCAAGATGATCGACGATCTGGGCATGAAGGGAACTCGGCGCGGCGGCGCAGTGGTTTCGCCAAAACACGCGAACTTTATTGTCACTGAAGGCGAGGATGCCAAGGCCGCAGATGCGCTTGGCGCTGGCGGAAGAAATTCGCGAACGGGTGAAACGCGAGCACGGAATCGAACTCGAATACGAAGTGGAATTGTGGAGCAGTAAGTAACGCCAGCTGTTAGCTTGCGAATTGGTTCTTTGGGATTCACGCAAACTAACAGTTTGCGCCATAACAAATATGAAAGAACAAGTCATTGCATCGCGCGGTATGCGGCGCTCGGCCAGCCAACGGCAAGGGTTTCGTCCAACGGCCGGCGCGGCGAAACGGCGCGACACATGGAAGTAGCTTCTCTCCGCGCGCGCTCTTCGCCTACGTGCCCAAGGCGCTGAAAGTCGTGCTCGGACTCTTGGCCGTGATCACTTTGATCGTGGGCTATCGTGTCGCAGCTTCCGCTTCGCTGTTCCAGGTGCGAACAATTGACGTGACCGGAACGTCGCGAACCTCTGCGGAAGAGATTGACCGGATTGACGCGCCGCGCAATCATGCGCACCGGCGTTTGGCGCGCCGATCTCACGGCGCTCAGTAACGAGTTAAGCAGACTGCCGGGTGTCCGGCGCGCGGTCGTCAGTCGCGTACTGCCGGATCGTCTGCGCGTCCGCGTCACCGAACGCGTGCCCGTGGCCGTGGTTCGCACTGCGGCCGGCCATTTCGTTTGGGTAGATGACGATGGCGTGGCGCTGGGCGAGATGAAGCCGGATGATCACATGCCGGCCTTCTTTATTCGCGGTTGGAACGAAGACGGAACCGACGAAGCGCGCGCCGAAAATATTGAGCGCGTTAAGAAGTATCAGGAAGCACTCCGCGAATGGGATGCGGCCGGCCTTTCAGAACGCGTCAGCGAGATCACGCTGATCGATGTGCGCGATGTGCGCGCGCAGCTTGCCGGCGAAGATTCGCAGATCGAAGTAAGACTGGGCGGACAGGAACTCGGGCGGCCGTCTGAAGATCGCGCTGGAAGCGCTCGACATGTACAAGCAGACGCGCGCGCGGTTCGTCGATTACTTACGTTGATGTGCAAACAGGATCGCGTCGTCATTGGCTTCAGTTCGGGAAGCAAGGTAACCGATCCGATCGTCGGCAACCGATTCCAGCGGCGCCGCGCGCGAAACATCTCCGCGGACCACGAACGCAAACGCGGGCGCCGACAAAGGTAAAGGGGGCGCCAGCCCTGCGAACGACAACCGTCAGCAAGAATGATCGTAAAGAAGAGGATCAAAAGAACCAGCCCGCCCGGAACGCGGTGCCGCGTTTTCGGTAACCAGGTGAAGTCGAATCAAGAGCTGATGGCTAAACGCACAAATCACACGATTGGACTCGACATCGGGACGAGCAAGGTGACCTGTATCGTCGGCGCGCCGGGAGAGGAAGGTCTGCTGCAAATTCTCGGTATCGGCGAATCTGAATCGCGCGGATTGCGCAAAGGCGTGATCGTGAATCCCGATGCCGCCGTCGAATCGATCAAGCGGGCTGTCGAAGAAGCTGAGCGGATGAGCGGTGTGCAGGCCGAAGAAGTGACGATCAATCTCGCCGGTTCGCACATCATGGGTTTCAACGGCCAGGCGATTGTCGCCGTCGCCAGTCGCGATCGCGAAATAACTTCTGACGACGTGCGCCGGGCGATCGATTCCGCTTGCGCGATTCAGCTGCCGGCCGGACGCGAGATTGTCGATCGTTTGCCGCAGGAATTCATCGTCGACGATCAGGACGGGATCAATGATCCGGTAGGCATGACCGGCGCCCGGCTGGCCGTCAAAGTGCATATCGTTACCAGCCCGGTAACGGCTCGGCAAAATGCCATAAACGCCGTAAATCGTGCGGGTTTGATCGTCGCGGACATGATTCTTGAACAACTGGCCGCGGCGGAAGCAACGCTGACCGACGACGACAAGGAATACGGCGCGGCGCTGGTGGATATCGGCGCTGAGACGACCGGGTTGTGTGTCTATCAGCGCGGCGCGGTGCAACACACGGCGGTCTTTCCGCTGGGCGGTTCGCACTTCACCAATGATATTGCCTTTGGTCTGCGGACACCGATCCCGGAAGCCGAGCGGATCAAGCGAACTGTCGGTTGCGCATCGAGTGCGTCGCTATCCGACGCGCAGCGCGGCGAGATGGTTGAGGTGCCATCGGTCGGTGGCCGCGCGCCGCGGCAGTTATCGCGCCAGATTCTTTGCGACATTTTGCAGCCTCGCGCCGAAGAGGTGTTGATGCACGTATCGGATGAAATACGCGACTCTGGATGGAATCGTCAGTTGTCGAGTGGCGTCGTGCTGACCGGCGGTGGCGCGTTGCTTGATGGCATGGTTGAGATCGCAGAACAGGTATTCGATGCGCCGGTGCGCGTCGGTTATCCCGAGCGCGATCGCTTCGGCGGACTGGTCGAAGATGTGCAAAGTCCGTCGTGGGCGGCAGCTGCCGGACTCGCGTTAGTGTCGCAGCGCGCGCATGCGCTGGAGCAACGCACGGGAGCAGCGAAGCGCGGTGGCTCAGGACGCTTAACGCACTTCATGTCGAAGTTTCGTGGCAGATTTAGTAGTAGTATTTTTTGACCAAGTGTTGTATGCTGGCGCGCCCGTGGCACAATATATTGTCCGCAAGATATAGAGGCCCGTGGTTCAGCCAGCCCAAAATAAACGAAAGAGGCAGTGGAAGCCTTCCAAGTTTGGAAGAGAGGACAAAGCTAATGACACCTGAGGTACGCGAACCCGGCAAAGGCATAAATATTTTCATCGACGACGAGCCTCCCATTACCGGAGCACGCATCAAGGTGATCGGTGTGGGCGGCGGTGGCGGCAACGCAGTCAATCGGATGATCGATGCCGGCATCGAAGGGATCGAGTTCGTAGTTGCAAACACTGACTTGCAGGCGTTGAAGCGATCGCGCGCGTCGGTGAAGATTCAGTTGGGCGGCAGATTGACCAAAGGCCTTGGGGCCGGAGCTGATCCGGAAGTCGGCCGGCAGGCGGCGCTGGAAGATACCGACAAGATCATTGAAGTGCTCGAAGGCGCGGACATGGTTTTCGTTACCACCGGTCTGGGCGGCGGCACGGGTACCGGCGGCGCACCGATTGTCGCATCGCTGGCGACTGAGTTGGGCGCGTTGACAGTAGCGGTAGTGACGAAGCCATTCAATTTCGAAGGCCGACGGCGGCAACAACAGGCTGAACACGGCCTCAGCGAGTTGCACGAGTCGGTCGATACTGTGATTACCATTCCCAATGAGCGCTTGTTTGGCGCCGTCGCACAGACCGCTTCCGTGACCGATGCTTTCAAGACGGCCGACGATGTGCTGCGTCAGGCAGTGCAGGGAATCAGTGACTTGATCACGGTGCCGGGCTTTATCAATCTGGATTTTGCTGATGTGCGCACGATCATGCAGGGCATGGGCATGGCGTTGATGGGCACCGGATATGCTCGCGGGGAGAATCGCGCCATCGAGGCGACCCAGGAAGCAATCTCGTCACCTTTGCTCGAAGAGGCTTCGATCAAGGGCGCGCGCGGCGTCCTGATTAACATCACCGGCGGGCATGACCTGACGTTGTACGAAATTAACGAAGCGGCTTCGATCGTTCGCGAAGAAGCAGACGACGACGCCAACATTATCTTTGGGCACGTGATTGACGAAACGATGGCCGACGCGATGAAGATTACGGTGATTGCCACCGGCTTCCGCCACGAAACCGCCACGGCGACCGTTCCCGCTGGAATCCAAATGCCGGTCACTACGCCGCCCCGATATGCGCCGCGTTCGCCCGAGGAGTATCCGTCGAAGCGAGTTGACGATCTCGACGTGCCCACGTTTATTCGGAAAAAAGCAGACTAGAATTACGAGCAGCCAGGAAGCGTTAGCAAGTCAGTAGTAGCCAACTCTTCGCGGGTAGCGCGAAGCAATTTCACTACTCTGCAACCCCATCCCTCGTTCTCAGCTTAGACTTGAATAAGCGCCAATTGTGCTTTGCGTTTTTACTGTCGGTCGTGTAGCATGACGCACAATCCCTGAAGTTACTTAATCTGTACGGGTCAGTGCGCATCTCTCCTCTAAGAAGGCCGCAGCCTGCGGCTGATCTGCTTTTGAATGTGGACACGATTGAGACGAAGGGTTAGCAATTTTCTTTCTTAATTTTTCTGGAGGATATCGTGAATCGCAAACTTATCAGGACGACGCTGGCGGACGTCAAGGCCCGGCGCGATCAGGTGCAGCCTCGCGACCGTGCGAATGGCAACCCCGGACAGGGAGGTGGAATGCACCAACAGCGTCCCGGGCAGCCACCGCAGCCATCGTCAATTCAGGTGCGTAAGCGGCAGCCACCTCCGACTGAGACGCACGCGGAAATCTACTACTACAAAAAACAGATCGATGCGCACACGCTGATGGTGCTGGTCCTTTTAGATGGCGAAGAAATTGAGGGCACGATCGAGTGGTACGATCGCGGGGCTTTGAAGATCAACCGCCGTTCAGCGCCAAATTTGCTGGTGCTGAAACGTCACATCAAATACATTTACAAAGCTGAAGACCGCGTACCTCAAATGAAGCGAATCGAAGATCACTTGCCGCAAACCACTGACTCTTAATCTGACAACGGCGCGAGAGGTGCGTGGCTTTCGCGCCGCCATTCCTATCGATGAATAACCCTAAGCAGGACGCTGCTGACTTCTCCACCCGCCCACGCGTCGGCATCACCATGGGCGACCCGGCGGGCATAGGGCCTGAGGTCGTTCTGAAAGCCGTTGCTGAACTAGAAGTTCGCGCGGTCTGCCAACCAATAATTATCGGCGACGCACAATTGCTGGCGCACAACGCTCGCACCCTGGATCTGCAGTGTGGATACGAGATTGTTCGCCGCGACGAAGAACTGCCGCCGCAAAGCACTGATCCCGTCATCTTTCATTTGAACAATATCGAAGGCAACATTGAACCGGGAATTGAGTCCGGCACTGCCGGAAAAGCCGCCGCCGAATACATCGAAGCTGCCGTCGAGCTTTGCGCCGCGGGCAGCATCGCCGCGATTGCCACCGCGCCCATAAACAAGCGCGCCCTATTTCTGGGCGGCTACAGTTTTCCCGGTCACACTGAATTCCTGGCTCACCTGACGGCCACTGATGATTATGCAATGGGCTTTGTGGCTGAGAATTTGCGCATCGTTTTGATTTCGACGCACGTGCCACTCTCGCAAGCAATTCAGTTGGTGCGGCGAGAGCGGTTTGAGAAAACAATTCGTCTGGCTGATCATGAGCTGCGCCGGTGGGGTATCGAAGATGCGAGGATTGCCGTGGCGGCTTTGAATCCGCACGGCGCCGAGGGCGGCTTGTTCGGAATCGAGGAAGCGTCTGAGATCCTTCCTGCGATCGAGGCCTGCAAGATTCGCGACCGAATCAACGTCAGCGGGCCATATTCTGCGGACACGGTTTTTCTCCGCGCCTCGCGCGGTGAGTTCGACGCGGTCGTGGCGTGCTATCATGATCAGGCTATGATTCCCGTTAAATGTCTTTCATTCGGTGAAGCGGTAAACGTCACGCTGGGATTGCCATTCATCCGAACTTCGGTCGATCACGGCACGGCGTTTGACATCGCGGGCAAGGGAATCGCCGAGCATTCCAGCATGGTGGCAGCGATCAAACTGGCTGCCGAGTTGTCATCGAAAGCCGGTGAAGCCGACTGCACCGTCGAGGCTGCATAAACAAACTAGAAATTGAGCGAACAAAATCAAAAAGGGCGTGTGTTGGTGGCTGACGATGACCCGGCCATCCTGCGGCTGGTCACCGCCATTCTGCAAAAAGAAGGCTTTGCCGTCATTGGCGCGCGGGACGGAAAAGAAGCGTACAAGGCGCTACAGGATAACTCGAGTTTCACGGCGGCTGTCTTTGATGTGGTCATGCCTCACATTGCCGGTCCTGAGCTGGTGCGCTACATGAAGTCCGAAAAGCGCTTCATGAACATTCCGGTGATGATGATGACGGCCGAGCAGGATCCGAAACTTCCTTCGGACAGTTTTGCCGCCGGCGCCGTCGTGTTTTTGCCGAAGCCATTCACTACCACGCAACTGCAGACGATGTTGCGGATGTTGGTTGGTAAAGCGAAGAGTTGACTCGAGCGCGACCGCCCAGGTCGCTGACGCATTAGCCCAGCGAGGACGCTTGCGCTCCGGTCGATTACGCGACGTGTCAGCCGTAGCGAGCGGGTCAAGACACGCCTACCAACGGCAATTTGGCAAAGCGATCGCAACCGGATAGCGACGCTCTTAATGTCGGTTCGTCCTGGTTGATTCGCTCGCTATCGCTCGCCGTACTGACACGCGCTAGCGATACGAACTGTGAGGAGCACCTCTTATGTCCAAACGAAATCTAGCGATAATCTCCATATCAATTGCCGTCTTAGTGAGCCTGGTTGCGGTTACTGCAAGCCGCGCCGCCGGCGACCTGACGCCCAAAGAAGCGCGCCGCCTGATTGCCCGAATGGCCGGAATCCAATTGCCTTCGGACGCAGTGCGAGTCAAAGATGTTTCGGCCATGGGCAGTTCAGCCACAGTCGTTGCGCAAGTCGAAACTGCTTTCCGTTTTGAAAAAGGCGGCGACGGGAAGTGGCGCATCGCCGAGATCCGCACGGGTGATCGGCGCTGGGAAGACGTTGACCTGCTGATGAAGGCTTTGAATGCTGAGAAGACGGCGCGCGCGCGCGCTGAGCTGGAATCTATCGCCACTGCCCTCGAGTCATATCGCCGCGAACATGGCTTCTACCCCGAATCAAAAACTGAAGCGTCGCTCGTCGACCATCTGAATCCTCGTTATCTCTCACGCATCATTCGTATCGACCCCTGGCACCAGCCTTACGCCTTTGAAGGCACGCGCAGTACGTGGGTGCTGCGTTCTAATGGGCCGGATGAAAAGGCGAACACCGCGGATGATGTGACCTTGACGCGCTGAACTTGATGGCGTGGGAGCTCTACCAGCTTTTTCCACCGGGTCGCTACCGCCCCCGGTTATGACCTGGTCCTTCAAACACACTCGAGCTGATTATTGAACCGGATCGTTCGAACCCGCTGCCTGCGTTTGATTGAGATGAACACTGCTGTCCGTCGAATCGATGTAAAAGTGATTTGTGCCTGAGCCGTTGTCCTGCGGATCCGCATTCAGCGTATATGAGGTCGTTGAGGTAGCAGTCTTGGGCGTCACTTTCAAAGTCAGCACATACCCATCAGTAATCGGCGGATTACCCGCAAATTTCGAACTGAGCAATTGCTCTTTGACCAGTTGGTCGAAGGTCCCGAAAGTTCGGCCGTGGGTGTTGTAATACTGAATCTGAACAGCGGCAATGGTCTTGAGGTTTTGCATCGTCGCGGCTTCGTTGCCGGCCTTTTGCGCCGCCCGCCAGCCATAAACCGCGGCCCCAATCAGGATGCCGATAATGGCGATCACGATCATCAGCTCGATGAGCGTAAAGCCGGTCTGCTTGCGAAGGGGTGCATGATTTCTTTTCATAAATAAATCCTCGAAATACTTAACGATGACGGTCGATTGCAGTTCCAAAAGAACTAAGGTGCGCGTCCGACGCGGAAATCTTACTACACCACCGTCGATGGCGTCATTGTCGCGAGTGAAGTGGTGTTGACCTAATTTGGAATTTCTCTCTCTCGCCGAAATTCTTTGTGTCTCTGTAGTGGATTCTCCGAAAACTGTTTCATCCGAGAGAAAGCGAGTGAGGCACAGAGCTCAGAGAACCCCCCCGCAACTCACATCCAATCCAATGGCTTTGCCACGCCGATGCGCGGCAAGTCTATGACTTGCCGGTGGCTAACGTCATTCTCGATCCGGTCTCCGACCCGGCGACGGTCGCAGACCGTTGCTCAAATGAGTACCTAACGGCAAGTCGAAGACTCGCCGCGCATCGGCGTGGCAAAGCCATTGTCGGCGTGAAGGCCAAACCGCACGATCCACGCTAATCTGGCATGGTCACGTGGGCCGAGTGCATGTAGAATGAGCGCAAACCGGATGAGAAATTTACGCAGCGCTAGTTCCGATGCCATCGCCGCCACCGCGGCCGAACGCGTCGAGCTTTTGCAATCCGCGATCGAGCGCGTCATTCGCGGAAAGCCCGAAGCCGTGCGACTGGCGATTGTGACACTGCTGGCCGGTGGACACTTGCTGATCGAAGATGTGCCCGGGGTCGGGAAAACTACATTGGCGCATGCGCTGGCGCGCGCCCTTGATTGCGCGTTTCAGAGAATCCAGTTCACGTCGGACCTGTTGCCATCGGACGTCATCGGACTGTCCATCTACAATCAGCAGGAATCGCAGTTTGAGTGGAAGCCTGGGCCCATCTTCGCAAACGTCATTCTCGCCGACGAGATCAATCGCACCACGCCCAAGACCCAGTCAGCGCTGCTCGAAGCAATGGCGGAGCGACACGTTACCGTGGAAGGCACGACGCATGATTTGCCCACGCCGTTCATTGTGCTGGCGACGCAGAACCCCATCGAACATCACGGAACGTATCCATTGCCTGAGTCCCAGCTTGATCGTTTTATGTTGCGGCTGCGCATCGGCTATCCCGGCGCCGCCGACGAGCGCCAGATCCTGCGAGATCGTGAACATGCCGAGCCGCTGGATCAGATGCAACCGGTGATGAGCGCGGCAGATGTCCTGGAATTGCAGTCGGCAGTTTCAGAAGTTAAGGTTGATGACGCGATTGTCGATTACCTGATGCGGATTGTGGCCGCGACGCGAGCTTCAGAGATGCTCGATCTCGGCGTCAGCCCCCGCGGCACGCTGGCGCTGTTTCGCGCCGCCCAGGCACTCGCGCTCACCGAGGAAAGATCGTATTGCCTCCCCGACGACATCAAGCGTCTGGTCATTCCGGTTTTTGCGCACCGCCTTACTGTCAGCTCGCGCTACTCGTCTGCCATGCGCCGCAGTGCCGAAGCCGAAGCCGTGCTGCGCGAGATCATGAAGACCATCAGCGTTCCGCTGTAGGGCAAGGATGAAGGCGGAAGGATGAAGGATGAAGCGCTGAAAAAGCAGCGAAGTAATAAGCCGCGCGGGACGCCTCTTCTCGATCCCTTACCATCACCCAATCAGTCAAAACCAGTTTCAGCCTCGGTCCCTCATCTTTCATCTTTGTCTTCCTGGTGGCGCCCAATTTTTGGAACGCTGCTGGTGCTCGCGGGACTAACCACGGCCGTGTTTACGCTGATGGCGCGTCGCCTGGGCGCCCCGGAACTGACGGGCACGGGAGCCATCCTGTCTCTCGTGTTCGTGCTGCTCATCATGGTCCTGGTGGTGCCGCCGCTCACTCGATCGGCCTTTGCGGAAGTTGCCGCCAGCGGATTTCCGGTCGAGGTAACAACCGGCGGCGTGATCTTCGTCGTGATTCTGGCCATCGTAGCCCTCGCCGCCTGGAACACCGGAAACAATCTGCTCTTCATGATCTTTTCAATCATGTTGTCGACGATCTTTGTGTCGTGGATGGCCGCGCGGGCAAGCCTGCGCGAGCTGAATGTCTCAGCAAGATTTCCAGACCATATCTTTGCCGGCGAGCGCGCCGAAGTATTGCTCACCCTGCGCAATGCGAAGCGTCTGCTGCCATCGTTCTCTGTGCTTGTTGAGATGCGTGGGAGCTTTGATCGGCCGGGCTTCAGGAAAAGGAAATGGCCGCGCGTGAGAAAGACAGCGCTCGGTTATTTCACTTATGTGCCGCATCGCGCTGCTGCTGAGCAATCGATCGAGCAGACGTTTCCCAAACGCGGTCATGTGCTGGTCAAGGGATTCGAGCTTTCGACGCGATTCCCGTTTGGCTTTTTTCGCCACCGGCGGCGTCTGACTGCGCGCGATGTTGATATCGTCGTTTATCCCAAGCCTGAACTGATTGCTGATGAGCTGAACCTGTTGCCGTTGCAGGCCGGCCAGACAACCTCTTTTAGACGCGGGGCGGGGCAGGATCTGCTGATGCTGCGCGATTACCAGGTGCGTGATGATCTGCGTCACATCGATTGGAAAGCTACCGCGCGAGCCCGGCGACTGACGGTCCGCGAGTTCGCTGCCGAAGACGAGCGACGGATCACGATTGTGCTCGATACGACCTTGACCGACGACATTGACGAAGAAAACTTTCGGATCCGTTTTGAAAGCGGGGTGACCCAGACTGCTTCGCTCGTCAAGCACTTTATCGACGAGCGCGCCGAAGTGCGCCTGGTAATGGGAAGTGGCGATGGCAGATTCGGATCCGGTCTGGAACATCTCTATGCGTGCCTGCGCCAGCTCGCGTTGGTTGAGCCGGTGCGCGGCAGCGATTCCAACAACTTACAAGCCACAATTGATCGGGCCGTGCTGGCCGAGGTTCGCGGTGAGATGAATTTTCTCATCGTTTTGACGACCGCCGCGCGCGGCTCGATTCCGTCCGGGATTTGGCGCCGCGCTTTCGTCGTTCATCTCTAGTGCCCAAATACCATCACCGACCAACTAACCCTCCGCATGGCTGCAACTCTAACTGAACAGAAAACGATCGTGGATAAACGCGCCCGCACTGTGATCCGGGCAATCACGATTTGCTTTATTTTCTCGGGCGCGACGGCGCTGATTTACGAGGTGCTTTGGGCGCGCATGCTCGGGTTGGTCTTTGGCGCGACGACGATCGCCATCAGCGCCGTGCTCACGGCGTTCATGGGAGGACTAGCGCTGGGCAGCGCCGTAGCTGCGAAGGTGGTGAATCGAATCAAGCAGCCGTTGCGGACCTACGGGTTGATTGAGATTGCTGTCGGCGTGTACGCGTTGATTGTGCCTCTCCTCTTCCGCGGTATCGATCAAGTTTATGCCGCGATGTGGATACGATTACATCCAGGGGTTTATGGGTTTGCCTTGTCCAGATTCGCACTTGCCGCTGCGGTGTTGATAGTGCCGACCGCTTTGATGGGCGCAACGCTGCCGGTATTGGTGGCTGCCGTGCGGGCCGCCGGGCAAAAGAGTGCCCAATCGATCGCCCGTCTCTATACAGCAAATTTAGCCGGAGCGATCCTGGGCACAATAGCGGCCGGCTTTCTATTGCTACCCGCGCTGGGAGTGGCCAAAACAATCTGGGTGGCGGCCATCACAAATCTCGCCATCGGCGTGGCCGCGCTGGTGGCGAACAAGAAGGCACTGCTGACCCAGCCAGCTGAAAATGAAATTGTAAAGGATTTTGGAAAGCAATTACCCCACACCCAAAGAACATTCTGGCTCTTCTGTGCGCTGGCGTCGGGGCTTATCACGATCAGCATGCAGATTGTCTGGTCACGCATGCTGTCAATGATCATTGGATCGAGCACCTACGCCTTCACGATCGTGTTGTCGCTGTTCTTAGTTGGTTTGGCGATAGGTGCATGGATCGTCAGCGCCAAATCAAAGTCAACGACCGCTTTGCTGCGTCGCTGGATCGTTTGGTTCCAACTTGCGACTGCGGTGAGCCTATTTCTTAGCCTGCGACTTACCAGCGCAATTCCATCACTGCTCATCAATGCGGGCCTTCGCCTGCGAATCGATTCCTGGCCGGCGCTCCTGGCGATGCAGGTCGTCGCGGCCGCGCTCCTGATTCTATTGCCGGTGATTTTAATGGGAGTGACCATGCCGCTGGTGCTCACCTGGACAGGCGGATCACACAACGGCGCAGGCAAGGCCGACTCGGCGGCCGCGAAACTTAGCGGCCAGGCCTATGCAATCAACACCATCGGATCGATCGCCGGCGCTATCGTCACCGCTTTCGTCCTGGTGCCCATGACCAGTACGCGCTTCACGATCTTCTGCATGGCAGCAATCGCGATTGTAGTGGCCACAATCGCGTACGAACCTTACAAAACGAAGACGGATCGCGCTCTGGCGCGCAGTATCGCGGTGGGCGGCAGCGCGGTTTTGATCATCGCGATGCTGTTCGTCTGGCCGCGCTTGAATTTGAATGCCCTTTCCGCCGGCGCGTACGACAGCTTTGTGCGGGTCCTCGCCAAATCGCGCAGCGGGGTTCCTGAAGACGAGCAGCGCAGCGGGCCGGCAGATCATCAACTCCTCATGTACGTCGAGGGCCGCACCGCCACGGTTTCCGTGCGGCGTGACTGGGGCATCACCTCGGTCGCGATCAATGGCCGGACCAACGCTTCAGACAGTGAAGACATGCCGACGCAGGTGATGCTGGGTGAGCTGCCGATGCTTACCGCACCGCGAATTGAACGAGCTCTGATGGTAGGCTTTGCCTCCGGAGTTACCGCCGGCTCAGTCCTGCAGTCACCGACGTCGTCTGTTGAATGTGTTGAGCTGGAACCCGCGGCCGTCGCCTCTTCACGCTTTTTTGAGCATGTTAATAATCAGCCGCTGGCCGATCCGCGGTTGCGAATAATCATTGACGACGCGCGTACCTATCTGCGGGTGACGCCGACCACCTACGACGTGATCATCAGCGAACCGAGCCATCCCTGGGTGCCCGGCGTGGCCAATCTTTTTACTCGCGAGTTCTTTGCGCTGGGCCGCGACCGTTTACGTGAAGACGGAATATTCGTGCAGTGGTTGCAGACCTACCAGCTTTCGACCAGCAGTCTCAAGGCAGTGTTGGCTACGTTTCATGAAGCGTTCCCGCACGTCGCAATTTTTCGGATTCAGGGTGCCGCGAAGGGAAAGGACCTTTTGCTTTTGGGGAGCCGTGCGCCCATCCGTTTGGACCGGATCGAAGAAAGAATGAAGGATCCTAAAGTCGCGGCTGACCTGCAACGGGTAGGCTTGAATTCAGCTGATGATTTGCGCGCCTGGTTTGTCTGTGATGAAACGCGCCTCGGTCCCGCAGTACGCGGCGCGGTCATCAACACCGACGACAATATGTACGTCGAGACGGTTGCGCCGCGTGAGGCTTTTCGGCCGACGGTGGAAGAGAATGCGGCGTGGATTGAGAGTTTGAAAATGAAATTCTAGAGTTTCCGTTCAGAATCGAAACCAGGAACGTTTGGATATTTCTCTCTTCAATCGAGTATCGCCAACGCTTCGGACCATGACAGATCACGCGTCCGCTTCCACGGTTCATATTTGATTCGTGGCTCGTATTGCGAGGAACCGGGCGAGCAGGCATGGCAGGTTGGTATGCATCAACCCTTGCTTATTCATCCTCTCGGAGCTGGCGTTTGGGCGACGCTGCCTGCTCAGCTACGTCTTTCCTTCAGCAGATCTTTCGCCATGATAAACATCAGCCCCAACAACTGAAACGCAATCGCTCCGTAACTGGCATAGGTGGATCTCCTGACCAGGGTTGAGCGCTGGGTTTGCAGCTCGCGCATACGATTGTGTTTGCTCTCGTTGCTGGCGACGATTTGCTCTCGTAGAGATTTCATCACCGGCAACAGTGCGGCATACAACATCACATCGCTGTCGGCATATTCCGCCTGAGAATACTTCTGAATTTCGCGCAGCTTCCGAGCCAATTCGGATTTCGGTTCCGGCGTTTGCTTGTTCAGGTTCGCAAGTTCTTCCGTCAGTCGCGCGCGGGTCGCCGGATCGGAGGTCGCCTGCAGAGCTTGAGCCAGTTCCAACCCCTTTTCCAAAAGCGGCAGCGCCTGGCCGATCTCCTCGACTTCGACGCTTGTGAGTTCGGTCTGGGTAATATCGTTGGCGGCGGCGTAGTACCTGGTAAGTGAGGTCTTGAGAAAGCTTTCGGCATCGCGGCGCGCGTCCGCTGTCTTCGCCGGCGTAACGGCGAACGCCAGATTGTGCATGAGTCGATAATGATCGAATTGTGAATCGCCTTCGCTTAAGGCCGCCGCCTGCCGATCAAGCGATTCCCCCAACCTCGAATACTCGTCATCGACTTCCTTAAGGCGTTCGCTGACATAAGAGATGACAAGTGAATTGAAGCCCACCGAAACAAGGGACAGCACAAATCCGAGAAGGACCATGCTCTTGTTCGAGTTCAGTATCATGACGCCTGATCGAAAGAAACGCCGAAAGTCTGCACAGGGTCGCGAAAGAATATGTTAGCGATGGGGCCGCGTCAATATATTGGGGGGGGCGCCGAGAATGCGGCAATTAGTAGCCACGGCCGTAAGGCCGTGGATTTAAGAGACTGCCGTGACCGGCGATTGATGCCGCACCTTCGGCGCTCTACACATCTCAGGTTTTCGACTGTCCACGGTCTCACGACCGTGGCTATTTTAGTGACGATCCCTCGGACCTGACTACTTTCCCTGAATCGGCGCCGCTTTCCAACGGCCATAGGCGACAAAGATACAGAGCAGCGCGGTAACCAGAGGGACCACGGCCATCGCCGCCATGCCACCCATAATCGTGATAACCGTCGCGCCCAGCGTGATGATCGCCAGACCGGCCGCCGCAAGGGGCGTTAGTCCCGGTTTGATGCGCAGCAGGGAAGGGAGAATCAACCCCAATCCACCCAGCAGCTCGCACACACCGATGAAGTGAAGAAACAAACCCGGCAGCACGACGGCCGACTGACGGTTCATCTCAGCCACCGGCATCACGAATTTCATCGCGCCGCTGAAGAGGAAGAGAAGTCCCAGCAGGATTTGCACGATCCAAAGCAGAATGTTCATTGGTCAGTCTCCCTTCGTCCCACAGGAGCGGAATTACTTTGCTGCGCCTTCCGCAATCGTTTTCATCTGGGCCAGCCCTTTTTCAAAATCTGTTCCGACCATCTTGTCCATGTTCATGAACAAGCTGGCAGCCTTGCCCACGAAGTTGTTGTTTCCATCCATCGTCCAGGTGACCGCGGTTTGGTTGCCCTGCGGCTTGAAGCTGAAGACGGTCGCGCTAGTGGCTGCGAAAGGCTTGATGAAATCGAGTTTGATCTTGATTTGCTCGCTCGGCCGGCTTTCCGTGATCGTCATGCGACCTTCGCCCACCTGATCGTTGCCGTTCCAGGAATAGATAGCGCCCGTTCCGGCGGGAGCGCCTTCAAACGATGTCTTCATTGCCGGATCGAGTTTGGACCATGGCGACCACGCGTTCCATTTATGGAAATCGTTGACTTGTTCGAACACGACGGAAGCTGGGGCATTGATTGTGGCTGAACGCTCAACATGATAAGTCGCAGGTTGCATGGCCACGACCACACAAAAGATCAAGACGATCAGCACGATGACGACGAGAGCGCCAAGCAGAATCTTCTTCATACGGGGTCTCCTTTTGCCAAGAGTTGATAGGGGACTGGGTAAGAGCGCCGCAATAGTAGCAGCGAGCGCTCAAGATCGTCTATGAAGTGAATCGGCAAGTGATGTCGTAATTCTGCGTTGCTACTGGTGTGCGCAGAGTCGGGGCATTAGCCCGACCGTAAGGGAGGTCCAGCCAAAGACGTTTTGGTAAAACGAGGCGGACTCTTTAATGTCCGCCGCCGGTATTTCGATATAGCAGACCTTGCCGTTTCCAAGTTTCGGATGATTTTCCATGTCGGTACTTGGTCACCTCAGGCTTCGTCCGCGGCGCGTTTTAATTCATCGAGATCAAGCTTCTTCATTTTCAAGAGAGCCGGCATCACCTTGGCGGATTTCCTGATGAGTTCCGGCAAAATGGCCGGCGTAATCTGCCACGGCAGGCCAAACTTGTCTCTTAACCAGCCGCACTCGACTTCCTGGCCGCCATCGGCAGTTAGCTTTTCCCAGAAGTGATCTATTTCCTCCTGGGTATCACAATTCACCACGAACGAGACGGCCTCGGTAAATTTGAATTGCGGGCCTCCGTTCAACGCGGTAAACGATTGACCATTGAGTTCGAAGTTAACGGTCATCACACTGCCCGCCGGTCTGCCGGAGGCCTTCGCGCTTTCTTCATCGTATCGCGTGATGACGCCGACTTTGGAATTTCTTGAAAATCGAAACATAGAAGTTAGCGGCTTCTTCAGCCTGATCGTCGTACCAGAGAAATGGATTGATCTTCTGCATACTCTCCTCCTTATCAGTAAAGAAATGTCCGTGGCTACGAAGCCGGCTCGTACGTGACGCGCATGTTTCCGTTTTTGAAAACCCGGCTGTTGGTCACCCTCAGCGGCAGCTTGTCCTTAACGCCTTCAAACATAGCGTTCGATTTCTCCTTCGGTATTCACCATCCCCGGGACCCCGAATCGATCGGTGCAAATACCAAATCCGGGCGACCAGAAGGTCTTGTCAAACGGCATGGTAACGTCGCCGCCATCAGAGAGGGCTTTGAACACTCGTTCGCTTTCGGCCCGGTCTTTGAAGTGAAGCGCGACGTTCATGCCTTTCGGTTTCTCATAGCGTCCGGGCGGCGAATCGGCGCCCATCAATGAGGCGTCTCCGATACGGACGGTGGCGTGCATGATGAGGTTGTGTGTCTCCGCAGGAAACTTTTCGGCGCCGGGCATCTCTCCCCACGTCATCGTGAAATCGACTTTTCCGCCGAGCAGTTCAGCATAAAACGCAAAAGCTTCTTTGCATTGACCGTTGAAATTTACATGTGTATTTAGGTGCATCGTTTTGTCTCCTGATTCCTGGCCACCGTGCGCGTGAGGCAAGTGTGAGCTTTAGCTGGGCGACTGGCGGTGGCCTTTCGCTTAACCCTCGTACGCGTCCTTCATCGTTTGAATGTCGAGCTTCTTCATCTGCAGGATTGCCTGCATCACGCGGCCGGATTTTTCGGCGTCGGCGCTCCCCATTAGTTCGCCGATAATGGTCGGCACAACCTGCCAGGACAAGCCAAACTTATCTTTAAGCCAGCCGCACTGAACCTCTTCGCCGCCATTCGCGGTCAGCTTCTCCCAGAAATAGTCAATCTCCTCCTGCGTCTCGCAATTGACGACCAAAGAAATTGCCTCATCGAATTTGAACCGCGGTCCGCCGTTGAGGGCAGTGAACTGTTGACCCTCCAACTCGAAAGTCACGATCATGACCTGTCCCTTTGGCCCCGGACCGGTATCGCCATAGCGAACTACCTGACCCACTTTCGAATTTTTGAAAATCGAGCAATAGAACTTCGCGGCCTCTTCGGCCTGGGTATCGAACCACAAAAACGGAGTAATCCGTTGCTTAATCGCCATTGCTTCTCTCCTTATATATGTCGTGTGTCTGGATCAGCGGCTGATTTTTCCGGCTTTCGGTTTTCATGTCTCAGCCCCTAATCCCTCGTTCTACATGTTAGTCGAACGAATTCGGCGAAAATCGACAATCCGAGGATCCTTTGAAATTATTTTTTCGCAGGCCGCGCCAGGGTCTTTAGCTCCAGTGCGTGAGCCACGTGGCAAACACCAGCCACGCGTGCGTGCCTCCAATAATTAAGCGCAAGGGGTGGGAAACGACCAGGAGAGCGCCGCCCAGAACTGTGGCGCGATGCGGCCGGCCGCGACTCACAAAGTCATAAATAAGAAGGGGAAGAATGAAAAGATCGCTCAGGCCAAAGAATACAAGCGGACCGCCTGTTTGAATAAAACCAATGGGCAAACGCGCCACCGCGGCCGGCAAGAGCGTGATCGTCGCCAGGAGCATGAGACGTTTGTGCGTGTCCACCCGGTTCCGGAAATAGAAAGCCGTGCCCACAAGGATTGCGAAGACCAACATATCACCGAGTGGAATCGTCAGAAACGAAAGCGGATTTATTCCGGGTATGGGTGAGGGTCCTTTGGCCCGCACGATCGCTGTAACTGTGCCCACGATGATCATTAGCACCACGAGTACTCCACCAGCGACTCCAAGTTTGCGGTGAATGCGAGTGCGCTTGCTGGCTACGAGTGTCGTTTGGATGAGGAATAGTGCAATCCAGGACGAAAACAGCATCCCATGCAAAATGAGAAGCGGGATCAGCTTTTGCGGCTGGAAGTAAGGCCTGAGATAGAACGTTCGCGAAAAGCCGGCGAAGACCGTCAGTAGGAATGCCACCGACATGCCGGTATAGAAAAGACGTTCACTGGATTTTGCGGTGTTTACTCGACCAAAAGTTTCAGTGGCGGCTGCCATGCGGGCCGTTCCTCCTTGCAGAGTAGGTATTCGCTGATCGGGCAATCAAGCAATCGTTCAGAGTTATGCCCAGCTGAAGCCATGCTTCGACAGTGGCAGTGATCGAATGCGCTTACCTGTGACCGCAAAGATAGCGTTGGCCACCGCCGGCAAAATTGGCGGCAGCGCCGGTTCTCCCAGACCGGTCGGCGGAAAATCACTCTTTATGAAGTGCGCCTCGATTTGCGCCGGCGCTTCCGAGATCCGCACCGGCGTGTACTCATCAAAATTCTTTTCGGTGGCGCGGCCATTCTTGATGTTGATCTCGTATCCCATCAAGTGACTGAGTCCTTCAATAACCGATCCCTGCACCTGATTCACGGCGTTCAGCGGGTTGACGATCTGGCTGCCGATGTCTGCCGCTACCCAGACCCGTTTGACGCGGACCTTGTTGGCGCCGTCAACGGTCACTTCCGCGACCTCGGCAAAATGGCCCGCGTGACTGAAGTGAAAGGCGACGCCCATCCCCGTCCCTTTCGGCAGACTGCCTTTGCCCCAATTCGATTTGACAGCGACGAGTTCCAGCACCGCGCGCATGCGCTTCGGGTTGAATCCCGGAGCGCCCCCGCCACCGGTTGCTCCCGATGAAGGCGTTGGCAGCGGAATCGGCTGGGTGTCGAGCATCGAATAGCGAAATTCGATTGGATCTTTGCCCGCCGCATGGGCCAGCTCGTCGATGAACGATTGCATGACAAAAGCGATCGCGTTGCTGCCGGGCGCGCGCAACGCGCCAGTCGGGACGCCTGAGGCCATGACCGAAGCATCCAGGGCGAAGTTCGGAACAAAGCGAGCGGGGAATTCAGTTGGATTGATGCCGGCGGCGGCTCCGAATCGTTCCGCCGTTCCGAAAGTAACAAAGTGATCGCGCCAGGCTAACAGCTTGCCGGAAGCATCGACGCCGCCGCGCAGAAAATGGAATCCGGCGGGCCGATAAAAGTCGTGCGTCATGTCATCTTCGCGGGTCCACAAAAGTTTCACCGGAACGCCAATTTGCTTCGCGATCCAGGCTGCCTCAGCCACATAGTCGTTGCTTAAGCGCCGGCCAAAACCGCCACCTATCCTCAGCAAATGAATTTTGATATCGCTGGTCGCCAAACCAGTGGTGCGCGAAACCAGATTGAGGGCGGCGGCGGGTGTTTGGCTGGGCGCCCAGATTTCGAGTTTGCCGTCTTTGAAATGCGCCGTGCAGTTTTGCGGCTCCATCGGCGCATGCGCGATGAATGGATAAGCGTATGAGGCTTCGACGGTTTTCGCGGCGCTCTGCAAAGCTGCTTCCACGTCGCCATCGCTGCGCAGCGATCGGTGCGGCTTCTCTTTCGCGAGCGCCTCAGCCTGGGTGGCAAAGCCGGCGCTGCTTTGCGAAGCGGTCGCGCCCTCATCCCATTTCACTTCCAACTTTTCGCGCGCAGACTTTGCCTGCCACCAGCGATCGGCAACGACGGCCACTCCGCTCAACAGCCCGTTGAGATCAGATCCCCCTTCCACGATGAATGCATGACGCACGCCGGGCAGTGCCTTAATCGCCTCGAGATTCGCGGACACGGCTTTGCCGCCAAACACCGGACACTTGGCAAACACCGCCCAAAGCATTCCCGGTAAAGTGAAATCAATTCCGTAGAGCGGCTTGCCGGTGACGATCGAGAGATTGTCCACACCGGGCTGTGGCGTGCCGATGATCTTGTAGTCTTTTGGATCCTTCAATTTCACTTTCGCCAGATCCGGCGGCGTCAGTGTGGCTGCGGTGGCCGCCAGTTTGCCGTAGCCGATAGATCGTTTGGTCGCGGCGTGCATGACCTTTCCCGACGACGTCGTCAGTTTCGTTTCCGGCACGTTCCAGGTTTGCGCAGCGGCCGTGATGAGCAGACTGCGCATCGCAGCGCCGACTTGTCGCATCTGGTTCCAACTGTTCGGCGTCGCCGTGCTGCCGCCGGCGAACTGGTTCGTATACTTCGAGAGATCGAGATCGGCTTGCTCAACGCGCACGTCTTTCCAATCGACGTCAAGCTCGTCGGCGATGGTCATGGGCAGGGAAGTCTTGACGCCCTGACCAATCTCGGGATTCTTACCGATGATCGTTACCGTGCCGTCCGCGGCAATGCGGATGAATGCGGCCGGGACTGCAACGGCCGGTGCGGGCTGGCCCTGTCCGAAGATCGTCGGTTTGAAGTAGAGACCGAGAAGTACTCCGCCGCCACCAACAGCGGTAACTTGCAGAAAAGCGCGGCGGCTTATGGATCTGGTTTTCATTGAGACTCTCCGTTCGGTGCGCACGCGTCTCGCGTGCCCGTCTTGACAGCTACTCTGACTTCGCGGACTTAGCCGGGCCACCGGCAGCGGCTTTGTGGATGGCTTCGCGAATGCGCAGATACGTCCCACAGCGGCACAAGTTGCCCTCCATGGCGCTGTCGATCTGCGCATCCGTTGGCTGCGGGTGCTGTTTCAGCAGAGCGGCGGCGGACATGATTTGTCCGGCCTGGCAATACCCACATTGCGCGACATCTATTTCCATCCAGGCTTTCTGCAAAGGATGCAGAGTAGTACCCGCCAGGCCTTCGATCGTCGTGACCCGTTTTCCGTTCGCCGCGGCGATCTCCGTGACGCAAGAGCGCGTGGCCACGCCGTCAACGTGCACTGTGCAAGCGCCACACAAGGACATGCCACACCCGTACTTAGTGCCGGGCAAGTTTAGGACTTCCCTGATTACCCAAAGCAGAGGCGTGTCGGCTGGCACGTCAACCGTCACCGCTTTGCCATTCACATTTAGTTTGAAAGCCATTAGTGAACTTCCTTTCAGTCGGTTTTCTATCTCAGTGGCGGAGGATTTGCAAACAGAAAAGTGAGACGGGGTAATGTCCTACTTTGGTTAGTGACGTATTTAACTCATCAAGAATGTATTCGGGCTGGATTTGAGCAGCGCCGAAGGCGCGGCATTCCGCTAGCCGCGGCCGTAAGGCCGTGGGTTCAAAGCCTGGGATGAAATCGAGGCTCGAAGGGCATTGATTTAATCTGTGACATGCGAGTTAATGCCGCACCTTCGGCGCTCGAGTATTCATTTTTCGGACCGTCCACGGTCTAACGACCGTGGCTATTTAATGACGGTCCTTCGGCCCTAAGATGTACCAAGGTCGCAGGAAGACGCTGATCAATATTCCAGGCAAGACCGGAATAATTCTCCACCTCATCAATCCTGGCCCCCGCTTTTGAGGTTTATCTTAAGCGCGTACATTGCACAATCCGCGCGAGCGGCGCCGAGACCAATTACGATTACATTAACAAGCGAATCGACGGCACTTCTTATGCTTTGGATAAGCCGCTTGCTGGTGGCTCGTACCGCATCGTCGTTATTGCCTACAACAGTAACGATATCAAGATCGCCCAGAGCCCGGACGACCTGAAGTTTGCGGTTACGGCTCACTGACCTCGGCAGCGACAAGGATTAGGGCACAGTAAATCCCGTCAGCGGATTTCCATAGAAGGCGTCCGTCTTCCAGGCCGTCTTGTCCCACGGGCCGTCGGACTCGCCGAGCACTTGCACCGGCACAATGATCCGATTGTTGCCGAGTTTGTTGCTCGTACCGATGCCGTTGTCGACGAGTTTTCCCTCCGCATCGACTGCGAACTTGATCGAGCGCACCAGGTGACCCTTATACATAATCTTGATTTCATAGTCACCGGCGTTTTCACTGAGGAGATACAACGGCCCGAACATCGTTTTGTTTTCTTCCCCAGTCTTGTTCCAGGCCTTGATGTTTGGGAAATTGCACCGCATGCGCGTCCAAATGAACTGGCCATGAGGCTCAGTGATGTGGGTGGGATTGTCCTCGATTTCATTCGTCCCGCAGCTTGGTTTGCCGACCTCTTCGCCTTCGTACATCATCTTGCCGACTTCTTTTCCGCCATGAAAAAGATGCGGCTCAAACTGCCCATTCAGTTCGGTGCGGGCCCAAAAAGCAAAACTCAAAGTAGGCTTCTTCCATTCGTACACGTCATCGGGTTCCAGGAACATATAGCCGATCGGCAGGTTCCAATCCTGATCGACGTAGTACACAAAGTGATTTACATAGTCAGGGCCGGTTTCATTGGAATGCACCTTCGCGACTTTGAACTTGCCGGTGAAAAGCGTGACATCGCCGCCCATCAATTCATTTCGCATCTTGATTGTGAAACTGCCCGGGCCCGTGTAGGTGATTCCTTTGTCCTCGCCCAGAGCGTCGCGCCCGCCGCAGTCTTCAACCTGCCACCAGCGACCTGCGCCGATTTCGCCGGTCTTGCAATCGAATTTCCAACCGCTGGCCCCTGGCACATTGAACTCTGCATAGATCTGGCTGCCGCTGGCGATTGGTCCATTAACGCGCAGGTTTAGTCTCGGCACCCAACTAAAGACCTTGAAATCTTTTTTGTACGAGCTGAGCGTGAACGCGGTGACCTGCACCGAATCCTTCTGAATCGTCGGCTGATCCTGCGCTTCCGTTTTCGTCGCTGTGAATAGAACGACAAACAGGGCAAGCAAGGCCAGAACCGGGAGCGATAAGAATCGGATCGGATTTAAAAGTTTCCTTATCAAGCCAACACCTCCTGAATTGAAGATCAATTTCCGCCGGGGTCTTACGCGCTGAGAGTTTACAATGGAGGGGATTGAATCGTTAACACTATCTTTGCACGGCGTAGCTGCTCACTGAATCAGAAGAAAATTATAACTACAATTCGATGAACTCCCGCGCGCGATTGGTTATGAAGAGGTGGGAGGCAATCGTATGTTACAAACCAAGAATGCGTTTTCGAGTTTCTCAGTCAATGATCTGCAGCAGGCCAAACAGTTCTATGGTCAGACCCTCGGACTCAAGGTTTCGGAATCCGAGATGGGTTTAGAGATTCATCCGGGCGACACAGAAGTCTTCATCTATCCCAAACCGAACCACACGCCGGCAAGTTTTACCGTACTGAATTTCCTCGTGAACGACATCAACAAGGCCGTTGATGAGCTGAAGCAACGGGGCGTGCGCTTTGAGCAGTACGAAGGCGAGATCAAGACGGACGAGAAGGGAATTCACCGTAATGGCGGGCCGTCCATCGCGTGGTTCAAGGATCCGGCGGGAAATATTCTGTCGGTGGTCGAGAAGGAGTAGCGAGCGTGGTAGATCTTTCGGAGAAACACAGACTAGGATAAGGAAGACAAGCGCGGCTTCGTTTGAGATTCGAGGATGTCACAAGTTGTGATATCCCAATAATCTCGTCACGCGTAAGCTCAAATATGAAATCGGTTAAGAAGCGATGTATCGCGGGTGATTCTGATGAACGGGGGTCGCCCGAACGGGGCAGTAGCGACCGTTAGGGAGGGCGCGATGTTACCCGTTCTGATCAAGGGAGAGCTACAGATCTATGTGTCGCAACATCAAAACTCTGCATAATTTCAAACCGCCGGCGACCGAGGAGGAGATCCGCGCGTCGGCAATTCAGTTTGTGAGAAAACTCAGTGGCTTCAACAAACCATCAAAGGCCAACGAAGCAGCGTTCAATCACGCAGTTGATGAGGTAACCAGAGTCGCGACTGATCTGCTGGACTCATTGGTCACGAACGCGCCTCCACGTGACCGCGAAGTCGAAGCCGCCAAGGCAAAGGCGCGCACGGCGCTGCGCTTTCATGGGGTGCCGGCGGTGTGAGTCGGCCGTGCTTCAAGTGGTAAACTCCGCCCATGCGTCTTCCCAACGCCCGCCTCGCAGTTATTGGTCGGGAAAAGATTACTGAGTATTTACTCAATCCTGAGCATCGGTACGGTGCGAGCAAGGCGCGGTTCTTCGCCGGATTTGGATTTACCCTCGAAGCTTGGGACATGCTAGCCAGTGCCCTGCAGCAGCACGCGCAGCGTTACGAAGTCGCTCGAACGTATGAGACGCGTTGGGGACCGAGATTTGAAATCAATGGGCGAACTAAACGCTCCTGACCGAAGGCAGCCTCGAATCCGCAGCGTCTGGCAATTGGATGAGGGAGAGATTGCGCCAAGGCTCATCACGGCTTGTCCTTTCGAGGCAGAGCAATGATCAAAGAACACGACATCGTAGTGCTTACCGAAGACGTGCCGGAAGAAGGGCTCACCGCCGGAGATGTCGGCACGGTCGTGCATATTCACAACCAGGGCGAGGGTTACGAAGTCGAGTTTGTGACTCTGGCGGCCAAACGATCGCGGTTGCCTCGCTGTTGGCTCGGCAAGTGCGTCCGGTGAGTAAACAGGACATCTCTCATTTCAGAGAATCACAACCAGCCTAAGCCCGCGTTGACTGCTCCTCGGCCTTGTCGTATGTTTCGCGCATAGGAAGTTAGGGCAGTTATCATCCTTTTGTCCTGAGTCGACTCCCGAACATCCATCGGGCCAGGTCAACACTCTCAATCATGAGCGATTTGCGAATCAGATCAACTTCCCGCGTTTCGGCTGATGTCTCTGATATTGTGCTGCGAGAAACGGCCACAACTCGGTTGGTGTTCCGTCCCAAGCTTGTCGAGAACCCGAATTCGGCTGAAGCGTCCATCGATGGTGCGTTCATTTTTCAGCGAAAAGCGAGAACGCGAGAATGGGTCGACTTACCTACAGAACCGCTTTCCGGCCTTAAGAAAGATGAAGGTTACAAACTTTCGCTGAAGGCGGCCGAGGTCCTAAAACTTCACAGCGAACTCGCGAGCCTATATGACCTTTATGAGAGACACGGAATCCCAAAGGGCAGAGTCGAATACATCAGAGCCAGTCCAGAACTTATTCGTCTCGCGCAGTTGCCTCCTGCAGATCTTAGAAAGTTTCTGGAAGCCGATATCGCTGTCGGATCTTCGCTGATCGCGCGACTGCTTTCATGGGCTATCAATCGTGATGAACCGGAACCTTTGATCCGACTTCTGGTATCACTTGAAGCAGAAGGACTTCGAAAGCTTAACGTGGCAGTTGGCACTCAAGCGCTAAAGAATGCGGTTCAGTTATGGGAGGAGAATCAGAACAATCCAAACGAGGAGTTCTGGCAAACGACGCTCGTGGAAAATTCGTTCGTGTTAGAGCATGTATTTTCTTGGCCGTGCACAATTGTGAAGGATAAAGCTTACGTCGGTGGAAAGAACATAACGAATTCGGGTGGAAAGATCGTTGATTTCTTGGTCAAGAATCGGCTCACACTAAATGCCGCCCTCATTGAGATCAAAACGCCAGCCACTCCTCTTGCTGCACCGAGATACCGAGGCATCCCTAACCTCTCTGCAGATTTGACTGGAGCTCTTCTTCAGGTCTTGGACTACAAATCCACTCTTGAGCAGTACTACCACGATGTTGTTGACAGTGATGGGTCACTCGTTTCTTTCGATCCCAGATGCGTTGTCGTTATCGGCACCGTTTCGGCGCTAAATAGCGACGCAATAAAAGCGTTTGAGCTGTTCAGGAATCAATTAGCTAATGCTCAGGTAATTACTTTCGATGAGGTCTTCGATAAAACCAACAAACTCATTGCGGCCTTGGAAGCCCCTTCCGTGACCGATGACAATGAAGCGGATTTGTGAGCCGGCAGAATCCCTATGTCTGAAACGAGCAGAAGAATAGTCTATGACTTACTGCAATTTAGGCGTGTCTCAGCAATAGCAACGGACGCTTTTTTAACAATGAAGCACGACGCCGATTTATGCCCTAAATTTCAGGCACGGATCGAAAGCGTGTTTAGCGCGTTTGATAAATATCAACGCATTACCTACGACATCCAGGGACCCGGCGATGCTGGAACAGATATTGTCCTTCGAGAGCGCGACACAGAGGAATATGAATATATCTCTTTCCAAATTAAGAGTCAGGATGATCTCAAAGAAAAAAACTACCTAAAGACCCTCAAGGCGCAGTTATTCGATAGCCGTAACAGATATCAGAAACAGCTTACCGACTATTACATTGTTCTTTGCTGCAGTTTGCTTAAGAAAGACCCAAAGACCGGCCAGCTTGTATTCGACAAGGCGGCAAAAGGACGAATACGATCGATCAGCGGCGATTTCAACCTGGAGCCTAACGTTCACGTTATCGAGCCAGAGTACGCGCTTGCTTTTCTAAGATTAAGTAATCTCCAAATCGATGCCGTTGTTAAGAACAAATTGGGTGAAGGCGATATCGTCTTGCGTGAGGCTTGCGATCTTGTACGTGATCTCACACCCACAGAGACAGCACTAGTTGCCTTCATGATCTGGATGAAGCTCTATAAGAGCGCGGATTGGGTGAATATTAATGACATAAAGGAGTCAACATTTCTACAGTCGATATACTCCAGCATAACGGATCGAAACCGTGAAGCGTTCTTCATCTTCGAGGAAGATCTGGAAGATGTGGACGATCGCGATTATTACGCATTGCTTCAACAACCCACGGGCCTTAACTACGACGAGAGAATAATCCAGGACCTTGACTACCTTGAAGGTGAACGGCTTGAACTGGACGACGATACAGGTAAGTATTCAATCGAATTACAGACGGTCCAACCACTAGCGACGATTATGATGGATGGGAGCATCCGCTATGACTACTCAGGTGACGAACTACTTCTCTATGTCACTAATGTGGTTTTGGATTTGGACATTTATCAAAATGACTCGCAATTCGAGAATTAACTCTTACCGGCTGAAACTCAACTGCACACGCGTCATCTAGTCCCCACCAACCCCTGCACACTCTGAATCAATTTCTCTGAGTCGTAGCCAACGCCGTCCTTGAAAACGATCTATTGCCAAAGCTCGATCTGAGTGCTAAGTTTTGTCCCATGGCAACAACTTCCGAGAGTCTGGCATTCGATAGAGGCGTGCGGCCCGTGTTGGAAATTGTCTTGCCCGAAAAGGCGGATGCGGTAATAGGCTTTCGTGCCGATCCTGAGTTGCAGGCACGCATCGAAGAACTTGCCCAAAAATCAACTGAAGGCGAACTCACTGAAGACGAGCAGGCCGAGTACGCCGGCTACGTGCGCGCTAATAAGTTCGTCGCAATTCTCAAACGACAAGCGCAACAACTGACGAACTCCCAGTCCTAAATGATCGGGTCGCAAACCAAAACCCAGGTTCGCGAGCGCGCCCAAAACGCTTGCGAGTATTGTCGTCTGCATCAGGATGATTCGCCGCTGGCCGCACTTCACATCGAACACATCATTCCAAAAACTCATGGCGGAAGCGATGAACTCGACAACCTGGCTCTTGCCTGCATCGACTGCAATCTGCACAAGGGAACGAATCTGACAGGGATCGATCCAGAGACGAGGGAAGTTACCGAGTTATTTCATCCGCGACGGCAAGCGTGGAACGAACACTTCGGGTTGCAGGGAGTCTATTTGATCGGCAAGACAGCTACAGGCAGGACTACAATCCGAGTGCTCAATATGAATTCGGAGGATCAGATCGCGTTACGCTGTTCCTAATATTGATTTTCACATCAACCAGGCCGGCGCGCTCCTTGATCTGAGACGCCCTTCCCCCTCACGGTCGGGCTACTGCGCCGATCATAAAACGAGACCCAGCTACCGAATCCCCACCAGTCCCTGCACACTCTGAATCAATTTCTCTGAGTCGTCACCGACGCCGTCCTTGAAAACAATTTCGACGTTGGTGATGTCACGGATTGTTTTGTAGTGTTACTTTCTCACTGGCCGCAAACGAAAGCCGATTTGTTTGCGATCCGGAGCAGGCGTCATCAATTGTCGGATGGCGTCGAATACGACTTTGAATTGACGATCGTACTTGCTTTCCAGTTCGTCCAAGCGACGCGAGAGTTCGGAATTTGATGCGAGTATTTGTCGCAGTTTCACGAAGGTGCGCATAATTTCGATGTTGACTTGAATCGCACGCTCACTATTCAGGACTGACGATAACATTAGGATTCCGTGTTCTGTGAATGCCATCGGCGCGTGCCGAAGTCCTTTGCGATCTCCTTTGGAGGTCACAAATTGTGACCTCCAATTCTGAAACTCAATAGGATCCAACACGAACATAAAATCGTCAGGAAATCGATCGACATTTCGCTTCACGGCTTGTTTCAGAGCCTTCGTAGTCACTCCGTAGAGCGTGGCCAAATCGCGATCCAACATCACCTTCTCGCCGCGAATGATGTAGATTGCTCGCTCGATTTTCTCGATCGGAACAAGAGATGAGGGTGGTCGCGCTGTCATCCTGGCAGCGCAGCTTAGTGGAAAATGAGAAATCGCGAAAGTAACAGATTTTGCATGCCGCCTTTGGGGTGCGCTGACTTGTCAGCGCTTTTTTAAAGCGGCAACGAGTCGCCGCGCTCCACATCACCTAATTCCCACCAATCCCTGCACACTCTGAATCAGTTTCTCTGAGTCGTAGCCAACGCCGTCTTTGAAGACGATCTCGACGTTTTCGATGTCGGTGATCTTCACCGCAGGATTTCCTTTCACGATCATCAGGTCGGCTTGTTTGCCGATCGCGATTGAACCGATGCGCGACTCCTCTCCTAAGAACTTCGCGCCGTTGAGTGAAGCGATCTTGATCGCTTCAAGGGGAGTGAAACCCGCTTCGACCAGCAGCTCGACTTCCCGCAGGTCGCCAAAGCCTGCGACAACGCCGCCGTTCCCGGTCGGATCAAGTCCCGCTATCAGCAAACCGCCCGCGGCGACAAAGGCGCGTTCGAAATCCATTGATTTGCGCACAAGAAGAGGTGTGGCCGAATCAGCTGCGATGCGCGAGCGATTGGTGAGGTAACGCACGCGCGCGTCGTTATTCATCACATTCAGCAGACGTGGATTCAAGACGGCGCTGGGTGCGCCAATCGCCGTCGGACCAGCTTGCACAGAAGCGAGCGGCGCGCCGCCTTCGAAGACCGGCAAAGTCGAAGTCAGCGCCACATTCTTCGCTACCAGGGTGCGAATAGTTTCTTTCACCGCATCGCTGTTGATATCGAGTTGGCGCAGGCTGGTACCGACGGTGGGGCCCGGACATTTGTCCGGCTGCTTGTTGGGAACAAACTCGGAATCGGCCAGTAAGCCGTGTTCGAGATTGTCTATGCCAATCTCAGCCGCTTCGCGATAACCAATCGAGCAAAGATGGCCGGTAACTTTCAGCCCGCGCTTGTGCGCTTCCTCCACCGCGGCGCGCAGTTCGTCGCGCGTGATGTTCATGTAGGCTTTGAATGAGGTCGCGCCTTGATCGGCCCAGTAGTTCACCAGGCGCCGCGCGTCGTCGGCGTCTTTCAGTTGGTGCATGACCGGGGTGAAAGCGCCCACACCTTCGAGATATGGCGCGGTGATGTGCATCTTCGGACCAATCATGCGGCCACTGTCGATCAATGTCTTGATTTCTAGATCGAGGTCCGGCTGAACGCTGCCGGTAGTGCGAATCGTAGTGACGCCGAGCGCGAGATAGAGCCGCGGGAAACTGGCGCCCATGTTCGAATACATCGGCGGATTGCCGCCCATCGGAAAGAACATGTGATCGTGCATGCCCACCAGGCCGGGCAGCACGGTATACCCGTTGAGGTCGAGAACCCTTGCGCCGTTTGGCGCACTCTCACGATCGGAAGGGCCAGATCGCTGAATCTTCCCGTCAGAAATCACAATGGTTTGATCTTCCTGGGCCGGCGCACCGGTGCCGTCGATGACCCGCACGTGAGTCAGCGCGATGACGGGAGCTTCGATGCGAATGAACTGTTGGCGATCAGATTGTTGAGCCTGCGCCAGGCCGCTGATGAAAAGACACAACAGCAGCCCCACGGTCGTTTTGATCTTCATAGATTCTCCAGAGGGCTTTTGGTCTATGAGCTAAGTGAAACATTCAAGTCGCGCAACAGACCATCCGCAATATCATAAATCCATCCATGAACTGTGACGCTCTGACCGCGCAACCAGGCGTCGCGCACGATTGTCGTTTGGCTGACGCTCGCGACTTGCTCGATCACGTTGAGTTCACACAGGCGGCGATGCCTTTCGGCTTCGGTCTGCAAAGCGTCGAGGTCCGCGCGATGCTTCTTGTGCACGTCCTGAACGTGGCGCAGCCAGTTATCGATTAGTCCCAGCCGGCTGTCTTGCAAAGCCGCCAGCACGCCCCCGCATCCGTAATGTCCGCAGACGATAATGTTTTCGATCCGCAGTGCGTCAACGGCGAATTGAATCGCCGAAAGACAATTCAAATCGGTGTGCACGACTACGTTCGCGACATTGCGATGCACGAACATGTCGCCGGCCATCAAACCTACGATCTGGTTGGCGGGAACACGACTGTCGGAACATCCAATCCAAAGATATCGCGGCGATTGTTGAGCAGATAGCCGCCGAAAGAAATCAGGATCCTGGCGCGTCATGCCGGCGGCCCAGGCGCGATTGTTTTCGAAAAGATGAGCGAGTGAATTCATTAAGCTGAACCCGGAGTTTACAAGAGGTTCTTGAATTCCTCGACGGTGAGGCCGGTCTCGCGAATAATAGATCGCAGCGTCCCTTTAGCTATTTCCTTGTGATCAGGAACGACGACGCGGCGATGAGGATACGCCGATTGTCGAAGAATGAGGTGGCTGCCGCGCTGGCGATCATATTCGTACCCTATTCTCGACAGGGCCTTTGAGACTTCGCGACCAGATACACGCGGTAGGACGCTCACGCGCCAACCTCGACTAGTTCTTCGGAGATTGGCGGAGGAACAGGATCGTCGTGAGCTTCGAGGCTTTCCAGGTAAAGCGCAATCGCTTCTTTGATGTTGGCAGTAGCTTCGGCCCGCGTTTGCCCCTGCGAAATGCAACCGGGTAGCGCGGGAACCTCGGCAACAAAAACGCCATCTTCGTCTTGTTCTATGAACGCGCGATATTTCATTAGCCGCCTCCAAACACATTTTTCAACATCTGGGACATCATGGCAAGGTTCATTTACGATTTGTTGTGGCCCCAGCCAGTTTGCTGATCAGCTTCTGTTTCACCTCGGGCCACTCTTCATCCGTGATGCTGAAAAAGACGGAATCGCGCACGCGGCCGCTCGGCAGAATCAAATGTTTCCGCAGGATGCCTTCCTGCTTCGCGCCCAATCGCAGAATCGCGGCGCGTGATTGCTCGTTCAGAACATCAGTGATCAATTCGACGCGAACGCACTTCCAGGTTTCGAACGCGTGCGTGAACAGCAGCAGCTTGCATTCGGTGTTTATCGGCGTTCGTTGCGCGCTCTTGCTGAGCCAGGTGTAGCCGACGGCGCACTTCCGATCGTTGGGAAAGATCTCGTAAAAGCGGGTTGAGCCTACGATCAGGTCGCTATCTTCTTGAGCCCTCCCTAACGGTCGGGCTACTGCCCGGTTCGCGGTCGCAGCATTTGCGGGCGGGGCGCCCGCGCTCCCAGCATTAGCGCTCCCGGATGAAGCCAGCGGGACGCTTGCGCTCGAGTCTTTTCGCACGATGACAAACGGCAGTTGGTTTCCCTGAGCCAATCCGTCCAGCGCGAATCGAATGTAGTCGTTCATTCCTCCGGGCTTGGGAATGATTGTGACCTGGGTGTTCCAGAGTTCGCCGTTGCCGGCCGCAGCGATCAGCGCGTCAGCATGCGCCGGGGTCAGCGGCTCAAGACGTACGTGTCGACCTTCGAGAGTAATAGGAGAAACGTCCATGCAGTGTACTTGGCCCGACAGGATACCTTTGATGAGGGGTGCGAGGCCAACGTGAGAATGGAGCGCAATTGTCCGGTTGCTCTGTTGAGCCCCCTGACCTTGCGGTTGTTCTTTGCGACTTGGCGTCTTTGCGTGAGCCCTCTTCTTCACACAAAGACGCCAAGTAGCAAAGATGCGCAAAGGAAAACCCGGCAACCCCGGGCGCCCGTGCTCCCGGAAATCACGCTCGTCAGCGACTGACCTTCTCCCAGCGCCGCAGTAATTCGCCAAAACGCCGCTCTGCTGTCAGGTTTCCAGATGCGGATCAGCTCTGGCGAAGGTGAAGCCCACGGCATGCTCGCTTTCAGCCTGCTCTAACCAGCGAAAGCCGTTGTCGAGATCACCTAAAAGCGAATAGATCGCAGCAATCTCATAAGCAGTCAGTCAGTGTTCATTACGCCGATTGATAATCTCTTCCACGATGGCGCGCGCTTTTTCATGGTGGCCGACAGCCGCTAAAACATGCGCTCGCTTGGGCGCGTTGTGGGGGTGAGGGTCGCAAGAACTTCATGCGTTGTTCGAAGCTAATCGTCGTTGAGAGACGAAGAAAGATCAAAGACACTTGCAGGAAGAATTAGACAATCCTCACGAGCGTTTTAGTGGTACCCTCTTTGATCTGTTCAGACCGCAATCAATTTCCTGGCGAGTCCGTCCTATCTCGGTTAGAATTAGATAGATTGAACCTTGTGCGGTTTCAAGAGAGACCTGCCCCGGTATGCCTTATGGCTGCAGTCCTAAATGGCCCGGTTGAAAACCGGCTGCTCGCATCGCTTCCAGCCGATCAGTACAAACGGTTGCGTCCCAGCTTGCGCCCGGTTTCGTTTTCTTTGGGTGAAGTCGTTTACGAATTTGGCGGACAATTAGACTATGTGTTTTTTCCTACTAACTCAATCGTCTCATTGCTTTACACCATGGAAAATGGCACCAGTGCGGAAATGGGGTTGACCGGCAACGATGGCGTTGTGGGAATTGCTCTCTTCATGGGTGGGGACACGATGCCAAACCGCGCCGTCGTGCAGAGCGCCGGCGAAGCTCTCAGCATGAAAGCAAAGGTGCTTCAGGATGAATTCGCGCTGGGGGGGGAATTCCAATACTTGTTGCTGCGCTACACCCAGGCGTTAATCACTCAGATATCCCAGACGGCGGTTTGCAACCGGCTGCATTCAGTAGAACAGCAACTCTGCCGGTGGCTTTTGCTGAGCCACGACCGCGTGCAGGCCGATGAGCTGATCATGACCCAGGAACTAATTGCCGATATGCTAGGCGTTCGCCGCGAAGGGGTAACGGTGGCCGCCGGCCGCTTACAAGATGCGGGAGCGATTCGCTACATTCGCGGTCATATACAGATTCTGAACAGACAGAAGTTGGAAGATACCGTCTGCGAATGTTATCAGGTCGTCAAAGAAGAGTTCGATCGATTGCTTAGCTGACAGATCATTCTTCGCGAATCCGGTCTGCGCGAGTCCTCTGGCGATGCGTCTCGCCACAATAATCTGAACTATTGAATCCAACTGCTGCTAATCTTAAACCCCGGAGCACCGCGCCGAAAGCACCGAAGAGGAAAAACAAACCCAGGGCGGCGAGAAACATGGCGAAGACCATAATTAAATATGACGACGTGCCGCGGCCTTTGTAAGTCCTTACTCCTGTCCACGCTGCCCCACCTAACAGGATTATGCCGATGCTATCTCCACTATTCGCAAAGGGCTCGTGCCCGCCCGCCCGCTTGCTCAACAGCTCAGCGAGCATCACTCCTTTGCCTGATTCTTGTGAGAACGGCAGAGATTTACCTCGAAGTAAAGACAATTGCAGGTAAGACGATGACATTTTTGGTGGCTTCGAGGGCCTTCACTTTTTCCACTACCGGGCATGGGAATCCGGGCTTGAGCGTCACTATTTGCCCAGCTGAGCAACGACCCGGTTGAGCCTCTCATTCACCTCGGCAGCTACTGCATCGAGCTTCGGATTGTTTCCGACAACTGAGAGCATCGCCCTGGCGTCTATCGCGGCGACCACGGACTTTCCCGCTTCGTCAGCCTCGTAAACGATGACATTGCAGGGAAGGAGAAGTCCGATATCGATCTCCTCCTGCAGAGTCTTGTAGGCGAGAGGCGGATTGCAGGCGCCGAGGATCACATAGTTGCGAAAGTCCACACCGAGCTTTTCTTTCAACTTCTCTTTGATGTCGATCTCACAGAGCACGCCGAAGCCTTCCTCCTTAAGCGCGGCTCGCGCCTTTTCGACAGCCTCTGCGTAAGGAATATCAACTGTCCTACTGAATCCGTATTTCGAATGTTGTGGTTGCTGAGCACTCATCATCTTTTCCCTTTTCCACTGTAAGATTGCGAAAGGGCACGGTTGCGGCTACCGTGCCGATTGTTAATGTTAGTTACGCTCACGTTCCAAATCATGTGAACCTGTTCCGTCTCCAACTGCTGGGTCCCTGTCGCCTTTTGCTTTATCCGGTCGAGACTCGACACGGCACGAGTTAGCCATTCACGTCGGGATACCGAGACGCGGCAGCACCCAGCGCATCAGCACGATGTACGCCGCAAATAATAGTACCGGCCATAACCATTCAGACATTGTTCTTAACTCCTTACTCTGGTCGCTCCGCCATCAAATCATCCCGTTGGCTTTAGCTGATGCTCGAGTGGATTGCCTTTACACAGCCGTCCCAAACAAAGCTCCTATGCCTGCCGTTATTGCCATAGCCAGAGCCCCCAGAATGTCGTTTTCTATCGGTCTTTTGGCCATTTTCAGCTACGTGACCCGAAAGTTCCGCATCATCCCCATGTCTTCGTGCTCGAGGATATGGCAGTGGTAGAGGTAGAGCCCGGGATGACGAGTGAATGTCACTTGCACGCGAACGGTCTCTCCGGGCAGTACCAGCACCGTGTCCCTCCACCCGGCATCAACGATTCCTGCACGCAGCGCGTTGGTGACGCGTCCGCCCGTGCGAGCGACCACACGAAACTGGCGGCCGTGCATGTGAATGGGATGGGCGGCCTGCATTCCCATCGGGTTCGTCAGATTCACGAACTCCCAGAGCTGGGTCGAGCCGGCCGCAACCGACTCTTCTGGCGCGACATCGTCCATGGCAAAAGTGCGGCCATCGAGCAACCACCTCATCCGCTGAAACGACAGCGGGACGCTCCGGATTGTTGCGTCGGCGCGCGGTGACCACGTCGCGTCGAACGAGGACAGGCGTTCGGGCACGCGGAAGGCCGGGCCTTTCCGAGCGCGTGTGCGCAGTGTCATCACGCGCAGCGGCGCTCCATTCGGCACGTTCGAGCGGTCGCCCATCCCTCCGCGCATTCCGCCGCCCATCATGCCCATCATTCCGACCACGCCGGCGTCAGCCTCGGGAAATGCCTGGCTGTCGAGGTGCACCTCCGTGCCGGCCGCAAGGGCGGTGAGATCCAGCAACACGTCCGCGCGTTGGCCAGGCGCCAGCGTGAGTACCTGCTGAGACAGCGCGCGCTCCAGGAGCCCACCGTCTCCGCCAATCACGGTCATCTGTAGATCACGGCTCCATGCCAGCTTATAGATGCGCGCGTTCGAGGCGTTCAACAAGCGGACTCGATGCCACGCGGCGTCCACCTCTGTCGTCGGCTGCGGCTGGCCGTTCACCAGCACGCGGTCGCCGAGAAAGCCGTTCATCATCTCCATCATGTTGCCGCCGTGAAAGACAAACTGATTCGTTGCATCGAACCGGCGATCCTGCAGCACACATAGGAGCTCGGCTCCGCCCGAGGGCAGCGCCAGCGCGTCCTCTTCGGCATCTCGCACGAGGAGCAGACCAGCCAGGCCCTGGTACACCTGCGCGCCCGTGCGCATGTGCGGGTGCGGGTGGTACCAGTAAGTCCCAGCGCGATTGGTGACCTCGAACTCGTACCACATATTCACGACCGTGGTCGATGGCCAGGCGCGGGTGACCGTCGGCGCTCTCGGGCACGTCCAGGCCGTGCCAGTGGACGATCGAATCTTCGGGGAGTTGGTTGGCGATACGGACGCGGACCCGCTGGCCGCGGCGCAGGCGAATGACCGGCCCAAGGTAGGAACCGGGAATTGGCTGGAGCGTGTCGGCCGGGCCCTTGACCAGGCTGCCCGTGAAGCGCCACACGCGCGTGGGCCCGCCGGGAAGCACGGGCACTTCGTCGGGCGCGGCGGTCAAAACCAGCTCGACGTCGGGCACGAACCCTGCACCTGGTGTGGTCTGCGGCAACAAAACGGCCGGACGCGAGCTGGCTGACCACCGACCACATCCGGTTGCTCCAGCGAGAGTGCCCAGGCCTAAAAGAAGAAGGAGGTCGCGGCGATTCATGGGTCTATCTCGGGAAGATCTTTTTCGTTAGGGGTGTCGACAATCCTGGCGGTCTGATCCACATCGCTTGTCTGTCCGTGTGGTTTACTCTTGTCGGGTCACTTCTTCCCAAAGATCGCCCAACCAAGCAGGATGCCGATACCGAGGGTAAGTAACGTAGGAATCCACATCCAACTGAACCCGCCGTTTATCCATCCGTGTCCCATCCGGTACCCGCCTATCCCTCCTTGTCCCATCATCCCGCCGCCCAGCATTGAGCCGGTCATCGCCCCGCCGCCGAAGAACAGAAAAAGTACGACCACGACGACAAGCCCGATGATCAAAGGTGTCTTGTTCGATTCGCTCATGACATTAAGCCTCCCTTTTCGACTTACATTTTCATTTCCGGCTTCTTCTTCATCTCCATCTTTTTCTTCATCCCCATCTTCATACCTGCTTTGCTGCCACCATGCATTTTCGACATCATGCCCAGATGTTTTAGAAGAGCATTACTGTCTGCGGTGACCTGTTTTGAGTCTGGCTTGTCCGCCTGCACATCTGTCTCAAGCGCGCTCACCTGGTCTTTCAATTTCGCCCGCTCTTTATCCATCTTCTCCATCATCATTTGCATCTGTGACTTCATTTCGGCAGTCATCGTCTGAAGGTGTTGTTGGTGGATGGCTTCCATTGCTTCGAGGTTGTGTCTCAGCTCGGACACCGCCGCGCGTGCGAATTCAACATCCAGAGCTTCAGGCTTCATTGCCTGATCACGAAGTGCCGTGGCGAACCCGGACATACCCTTCATGTGCGCTGTCATCAGCATGTGATGCGGCGATTTCATCATCTTCGACATCTCCGACTTCATGCCTGCCATGCCAGGTTTCTTCGGTCCGCCTTGTGTGTGCTTGTGTTGCGCCCATGCTGCGGCCGGAATTAACAGAACCAGCATGATGGCTGTAGCTGACAGCAACGCGCGTGTGTTTACTCTCATTGTTATCTTCTCCTCCGATAGTCAAATGAAAATTCTGGCAGTCAAGTCTGCGCCGTTGTTTGCGGAACTTCCACTCTCTGCAATCTCGGTCTTGGCGTCTGTGCTGTATCACACAGAGCAAGCGTCATGCCCCGGACATAGCTTCGAATTGTTCGGGTCGTGTTGAGGACAGACACTGTTGGATCGCGTCGGCGCGTGCGAAAAGATCCGCAGCCCGTGGCGGCAGAATTCCCAAAACAGGCGGGGACTATTCGAGGAGCAACCCGGGGGGTTGCCACCGGCAGGAGGTACATCCGGGCACTAGCTGGGAGGCTCTGTGTGCTAACGCACAGACCTGCCTTTCCTCGCATGCTATAAGCTCACTTAGCTCTACTTTAGAAATTACCTTTCGACATCTCGGACCGGGCCAGCAACCTTCTTCTTGATCCGTCTGTAAATTTCCCGAGAGAGGGCGGTAGCGAGAGGCTTTTCTCCGCGTCCACGGCAGCACAAATCAAGTAAATACTCCTTTGTGCAACCAGTATCCGGCGACGTGTGTTTGGAAAACTTGATAACAGCTTCGTTTGAAGCTGAAAGGAAAAAGATGAATAAATCAAAACGTATCACGTCTGTGTTTGTCCTGTTCGCGCTCGCAGTCTTTTGCGTGAACGCACAGGCGCAGCGACAGTCCAGCCGGATTGCTGACCGTCAAGTCAGCGGCATACTTCAACGGCTAGAGAGAAGCACTAACAGATACCGTGGCAGTCTCAATCTGGCACTCGTAAACGGGCGGATCGACGAAACGCGTCCGCAAAACGACATCAACTCGTTCGAACCTGCTCTGGCGAGCGCCATTGGTCAGTTCAATGCCCGGTTCAGTCGGCGCCAGGCAGGCGCGGCCGATGTTCAGGACATTATGCAAAAGGCATCGGTGGTCAACGGCTTTATGACTCGTAATCGATTGAACGTGCAGGTGCAGAACGATTGGGCAGCAGTTCGAACTGATTTGAACGCGCTGGCGAATGCCTACGGCGTAAGCTGGCAGTGGAACCAATCAACTATGCCGCCGATCAACTCAAGTCGGGCGTCCCGACTATCCGATGGCGAACTCAATCAATTAATTCGGCGCATTGAAGCAGGCGGCGAAAGGTTCCGAGCAAGTCTCACGAACGCTTTTGATCGCGATCGCTACAACCAGACGAGCGGCCAGGGCAACCTGCTGGTGGCGGTTGGTGACTTCCGGAACGCGACGGATCAGTTGCGCAATCGGTTCGACGCCAGACAGCCAGTATCCGAATATGTCGAACGCGTTCTCGCTCGCTCCACGCCGATCGACAGCTATATGCAAAACAACCGGATGACTACGCGCGCGCAGACCGATTGGTCGACCCTGCGTGGAGACCTAAACACGCTGGCGGGCGCTTACAACGTTGCCACCAATTGGCAGAACGCTCCCGACACGCGGCCAACATACAGCTCAAATGGACGATTAACCGGAACGTTTAGGTTGGACCCGTCGCGCAGCGACAGTCCACAGGATATCGCGGACCGCGCGACTCGCAGCCTTTCCACTAATGAACGACAGAGCGTAAAAGATCGTGTGTTCGCGCGGCTTGAATCGCCTGAAATGCTGGCAATCGAGCGCAGCGGGTCAACCATGACCCTGGCGTCGTCGCGCGCTCAGCAATCTACATTCGAAGCGGATGGCGTCGAGCGCCAGGAGCAACTCAATGGTAGATCCAGCCGCGTAACTGCAAGCTTGAACGGGGATCAGTTAGCCGTGAAATCGACCGGCTACAGAGAAAATGATTTTAATGTCACTTTCGAGTCGATCGAAAACGGCAGCCGGCTACGCGTCAGGCGCGAAATTTACTCCGAGCGGCTGAGCCAACCCGTTATTGTCAACAGTGTCTACGACCGGACCTCGGATACTCCGCAGTGGAATGTTTACGCGGGCTCTGGGTCAGGCAACACTGCCGCGAACCAGGGTGAATTCCTCATGCGCGATGGTGAAACGGTCGTGGCCGTTCTGAACAATGACCTGACCACAAAGCAGGCCAGGCAGGGCGACCGATTTACGATGACCGTGCGCGGTGGTCAATACGACGGCGCGGTAATCGAAGGTTCAGTGGGTGCAGTTGATCAAGGTGGAAGGCTGACCGGCCGATCCGGAATGACGCTCAACTTCGACACTATCCGGTTACGGAATGGCGGGACATATAAATTTCCCGGCGTTCTCACGAGTGTCCGGACACTGAACGGCGAAACAATCAAGGTTGACAACGAAGGTAGCGCCCAGGGTGACAATCAAACTACGCAAACCGTTACCCGAGCAGGCATCGGCACGGCGATTGGCGCCATCATCGGCGCTGTTGCCGGCGGCGGAAAAGGCGCGGCGATCGGGGCAGCCATCGGCGCCGCAGGCGGAGCCGGTTCAGTTTATGTCACGGGCAAGGACAATCTCGATCTGCCGGCGGGGACGGAACTAACAATTCGGGCGAGTGCGCCAGGTCGGTAACTGCCGAATTGAACATTCGGGGGCGGTAACAACAAGGCCCCGACAGGACAAATAGCGGCGTTCCCGAGCGCCGCTATTGTGTTAGAGGTTCATCTTGATAAACAGACCGTGGTCAGACTTGCCGGCGTCCAACAACAAGCTTGATCTGCTCTCATAAACGCCGCGGCTGATGTAGTGAGCGACATGATGGGGGCGCCGGCGATTGCGGCCAGACTGATCGCGGAGTTGAATAAACACTCCAGCCGTAGAGCTGGGAATTAGCCAGTCGGACAGGCGGGTGCCGTACGGATAGGCTTATGCGTTCTTTGCTGGGTTGGTCGCGGCAATCGCCACTGGCTGACCCATTGCCTTAATTAATAACGTCGGACTGCGTCATGCGCCTCGCCTTCAGCGTCCCACCGGGCGTCGGCTGGGTGAAGGTGATGTCATAAATCTTCCCGACCTCAGGCAGGAGAGCCTTCAGCTCCTTGACGTCGAAGGTGACCTCGACGGTGAAGGTATTGTTCTTCGCATTCACCTTCGTCACCTTGCCGGTCACCAAACTCAAACGCGGATCTTGTCCGGCCGCCAGACGGTCTTGCGAATTGCTTTTTGACCCCTTAACCGTCGTCGCCTCCGGCGGCCCGCCGGTGGGGTTGGGGGTGTAGATGACGTCAACGTTCTCCTCTTTATTGGGGAGAGGAATCGCCTTGGCGGAGAAGGTGACCTCGACGGTAACGGTTTTGTTCTCCTTATTCACCTGCGTCACCGTGCCGGTCAATACTTTCTGCTTGTCCTGCCCTACGGAAAGACCGGCAAAGACAGCCAGAGCTGCGAGAGCCAAAGCCAGAGTTAGCATTTTCTTCATGGTGGTAGTCCTTTCCTGTTAGACGGTTAGTAAATGTGCGCTCTTTGACGCCCTGGTGTGGTGTCTCTAAAGTCTAACTACAAATCTTGCCGTGGCCGCAGCGCGGCCAAATGTTTATAGGTCATGTTGCCGGAAAGGGTCTTTAGCTCCGGAGGAGCGCAATGTCCTTCTCACCAAGCCAAATATTTCGCTCCTCCGGAGCTTCAAAGTTCTTTAAGGTTCGTGGTTCTATAAACATTTGGTCCCTCCGGGACCGAAAGACTGGGGCGAGCGAAGAATCGACAGACTCATTCGTTGCGAGAACTTTAGAGACACCACACTAGCAGGTTGCTGAAAAAGTGCAGCCGAGCGCCTGTGAGGCCGCGTCCGCGGCCAGCACTGGTGAACCGATGGAAACCGCCAACTAATAATTGTTGCTCCTCGAGCTGTTAAGCGTCGTCGCCTCCGGCGGCCCGCCGGGAGTCGTCGAGCCGGTGAAGGTGATGTCATAAATCTTCCCAACCTCGGGGAGGGGACCCTTCAGCGTCTTAGCGGAGAAGGTGACCTCGACGGTGAAGGTATTGTTCTTCGGATTCACCTGCAGCACCTTGCCGGTCACCCCAGACTGCCCTGGCGTTAGACGAAAGCTGTTGCTTTTTGAGCTGTTAAGCGTCGTCGCCTCCGGCGGCCCGCCGGTGGGGTTGGGGGTGTAGATGACGTCAACTTTCTCCTTTTCCTTGGGGAGAGGAATCGCCTTGGCGGAGAAGGTGACCTCGACGGTGAATTTTTCTACCGCCTTATCGATACCTCTTTTCGTCGCATCTGCAATGTCTGTCTTGTTCTCCTTATTCACCTGCGTCACCTTCCCGGTCAATACTTTCTGTTTGTCCTGCCCTACGGAAAGACCGGCAAAGACAGCCAGAGCTACGAGAGCTAAAGCCAGAGTTAGCAGTTTCTTCATGGTGGTAGTCCTTTCCTGTTAGACGGTTAGTAAGTGGCGCTCGTTGAGGCGCCAATTTGGGGTCTCTAAAGTCTAACTACAAATCTTGCCCTGGCCGCAGCGCGGCCAAATGTTTATAGCTCATGTTGCCGGAAACGGTCTTTAGCTCCGGAGGAGCGCAATGTGCTCCTCACTAAGCCAAATATTTCGCTCCTCCGGAGCTTCAAAGTTCTTTACGCTCCTGGTTCTATAAACATTTGGTCCCTCCGGGACCGGAAGACTGTCCGAGCGAAGAATAGATAGACTCATTCGTTGCGAGAACTTTAGAGACACCACACTAGAGTTCCTGGCCTCCATCGGCCCAATGGAGGTCTCGGTGTGGGCCACACTGAAACCTGATTTCTCTATTACCTCCTTAGCAGTCTGCCAAGCAGGATGTCGTCTAACTTGGATTCTGCTTGAGTCAGTCCCGCCAGGTTGGTAGAGAGGTCCGAACTGATCCGCGAATCATTGCCTTTTTAGTCTGCCCGCACAATAATCTGTTCGCATCATTTCAATGGTCAGGTTGTGCGTATGCTGATTCGAGAGATCACGGAATTGGTCGACAGCACCTCTGATTCCGCGTTTGCCGCGGACGGCTCCGGCCACATAGTCGCCTGGAACCGTGCCGCTGAAGCGATGTTCGGCATGTCTGCACCCGATGCAATAGGCAAGATGTGCGGTGAGATCATGCAGGGCATGGACGAGTGCGGACCCGTTTGCTCGGCGGACTGCACCGTTCAGCAAGCGGTGCGAAAACACCACCCGGTTGGCAACTTCGATTTACAGATAGAGACAGCTAGCGGCAGGCAGTGGTGCAACGTGTCGGTGCTGATCGCCGATGGAGACAACTCGACGACGCCTTACTCGATTCACATCGTTCGTGAGATCGATGTTCGCAAGCGGCTGGAGTTGGTCGTGCGCGACTTCGTAGTGACCGGTACGGGTTTGTCCGCCGAGCAAGCCACCACCTTGGTCTCCTCTGCGCACGCTTCGGCTCGCGAATCTGAACTCTCAGAACGCGAGCGCGACATTCTGAGCCTCCTGGCTAAGGGCGTAACGACAACGACCGTAGCTGAGCAGCTTCACATCAGCCGCACCACGGTCAACAATCACGTCCAACACATCCTACGCAAGCTCGACGCGCACACACGCCTGGAAGCGATTCGCCGCGCCGAACACGCGGGGCTGATCTAGACTCACTGCAATTGATACTGAGATTCGGGGCCACGTCTTAACGCCCTCGCGCACAACTTTATTGAGCGAACAAGACAACAGTGCTGGTTACAAACCATGCCCTCCCGGAAGCCGCGACCGCATTCCTTTTCCGATAAGCAACTCGAAACGCTCCAGCGCGTTACCTTCGACTATTTCCTGAAAGAAACGAATCCGGAAAATGGCTTGGTGCCGGACAGCACCCGCCAGGGATCGCCGTGCAGCATCACAGCCACAGGATTTGCCCTGGCCGCATTTCCAGTCGGCGTCGAGCGCAAATTCATCACGCGACGCGACGCGATCAAACGTACTCTCACCACGCTGCGTTTCTTTTGGCATAGCGCGCAAGGTCCTCAACCGGACGCCACCGGATACAAAGGCTTCTACTATCACTTCCTAGATATGAAGACCGGTCGCCGAACCTGGGATTCTGAACTGTCAACAATCGATTCGACGTTCCTGATCGCCGGAGCACTGACGGCTGCTGCGTACTTCAGTCGCGACACCGAGCGCGAGCGCGAGATTCGCGCGCTTGCCGAAGCCATTTACGCCCGGGCGGATTGGCAGTGGGCGCAGAACCGCAGCCTGACCGTCACGCATGGTTGGCGGCCTGAAAGCGGATTCATCAAGCATCGCTGGCAGGGTTACAACGAAGCTCTGCTTCTGTATGTCCTCGCTCTTGCTTCACCCACTCACCCTGTCCCGGCCAGGAGTTACCGGGCATGGACCCGAGGCTACAAGTGGAAGAAGCTTTACGATCAGGAGTTTCTCTACGCCGGGCCGCTCTTCATTCATCAGCTTTCGCACATGTGGATCGATTTTCGTGGCCTCCAGGATGACTACATGCGGAAGCGTGATAGCGACTACTTCGAGAACAGCCGCCGCGCCACCTACATTCAGCAGCAGTATGCGATTCGCAATCCGCGTAACTTCAAAGGCTATGGTGAATTTATCTGGGGACTCACCGCGAGCGATGGTCCAGGGCCTGCAACCAAAAGGATCAAAGGCAAGTCGATCCGCTTCTATGATTACAACGCGCGCGGTGTTCCCAACGGGCCGGATGACGGCACGCTCGCTCCCTGGGCGGTAGTCGCTTCACTGCCGTTCGCGCCGGAGATCGTGCTCCCGTCGATCAAATATTTCGATGAGACTTTTCCTGAGATGACCAGCAAATATGGATTCAAGTGCAGCTTGAATCCGACGTTTGCGACGGCTGCAAACAAGGAATGGATCTCGAAAGGCTACTATGGTCTGGATCAGGGGCCAATTGTTTTGATGATTGAGAACTACCGCTCAGAATTTCTCTGGCGGCTAATGCGCGGTTGTCCCTACATCGTCGAAGGGTTGCGCCGCGCAGGTTTTGGAGGAGGATGGCTGGGCGATGGCACTTCAATTAAGTGAGAAGAAAGAAAACGATGTGCGGCCGGCCGGCGCTGATAATTCGAGCTGCTTCCTTAGGCCAAACGATTCATCTTCGAATGCTTTGCGGCTCTGCCGCAGCACGTAGCGGAAAGCCTCCGACTTTCCGGCCTATAGGCCTTAAGTCTTCCGAGGCTACGCCTCTGCCGATGCAAAATATTTTCCATTGACGCGGGCCATATGATCTTCGGCAACCATGCACACTATCTCCCGCGATTCCCCATGCTAACTACCTGACTGCGGTCGGTAGTACGGTAGCCTACCGCTGTGTGCTGCGGCGGAGCCGCATTCAAGCGCCGCGAACCCATTTTGTAATCTGCCCACTACCCTGTTGGATGCCGATGCTTGGCATGTTTGATCTGGTGCCGAACCTCAGCTTCTTCGACTGAATGGCTTTGGGTTAGCTTCATGTCCTTCTTGGCCATCTGGACAAGCTTCTGAAAGTGCTTGTGAAGCGTCCCGATTTCCTCTTCGGTAAGATCTTCGACATCGATCAATCTATTGCTCGCGCCTTCCATTGCCGCCACTATTTCGTTGAGCTTAATGTGAATCGCCTGAGCGTCTTTGTTTTGCGCCCGCTGAATCAGAAAAACCATCAGGAAGGTTACGATCGTCGTGCTGGTGTTTATTACAAGTTGCCAGGTGTCAGAGAAGCGAAACAACGGCCCGGTAATTCCCCAGACAATGATTACCGACAGAGCGAGGATGAACGCCATTGACGTTCCGGTGGCTTTTGTAGCCTTGAGCGAGAACTGCTCGAGGAACTGGCTGATCTTGTTGCTTTTTTTTCGCACCATTTTCTTCACCGTTACGTTTGTTTTGCTTTCCGCTCATCAGTACGAACCGGAGAACGTCGAGTCGCCCGCATTCTGAGGCTGGGTTTTGTTTGCGCACGCATACTAATGCATATTGAACGGCCCGCCGCGTGGCTCGGGCGCCAAATCCGGGAGAGAGGAATCCTGCAATACCTCGTGCAGTTCCAAAACGTTTGTTCGGAAGTACGCGTCCTTCGGCAGCGTGCCTGATTGAGCATGACCCTTCACAAATTCGTCCGAGCGCACCCAGTTGAGAAAATCCTGACGGCTGTTCCACGTCGTAAACACAACATAGGGATCGCCTTCGTTTACCGGGCGCAGAACCTGGTTCGAAATGAACCCTTCCATTTTATCAACCAGTCCCGCGCGCTCTCGAAACACTTTCTCAAAAGCGTCTGAGTACTCCGACTTCACATAAAGGCGATTAGCAACGGTGATCATTCGCGCGTCTCCCGGATTCCAGTCCTTCGTTTGTGGCTTAAGGGCCGCCCTTAAGAGTCTCCCTCGGAACTAGTTTTGTTCGCCATCGTCTCTCCCAGTGCCAGGAGCTTATCGAGGGCGGAACGATTCATCAGTTTGCCGCCGACAATCACGGCCCGTAGACGCTGGGTGTTGTGAATATCATCGAAAGGATTCGCGTCTAACAGGATCAAATCCGCGAGCTTGCCAACCTCGATCGTACCCAGGCTTTTATTAAATACGCCTGCAGCGGCGAAGTTGCCGCCTGCAACGCCTGCATTGGCGTTAAAGCCACACTGAACCAGCAGAGCCAACTCCAGTTTGTTATTCGACTTTCGCGCCATTGTTTTTAACCTAGGCTCGAATCATGGTCAGCAGCATCCTGAATCTGGTCGACGCCTTCACCGCGTGCGGGATGCTTGCCGGTAGCGTGATCGTCTCGCCTGATCTCACGCGATAGGCTTTTCCGGCGATCTCTACCTCAGCCTCTCCGTCCACCACAAAGACCAGCGCTTCGAAAGGGGCAGTGTGCTCGCTCAAGCCTTCGCCCCGATCAAAAGCAAAGAGCGTGACGGTGCCGCCCTTGTTCTTCAAAAGGACGCGGCTCACGATTGAACCGTCCTGATATTGCAGCAACTCGCCGAGCTGCTTAACTTCCGCGTTTGATGTCGGTATCTGATTTTTGTCATTCATAGTGATTTTTGAGCCATGCGATCTCGAACTCGCAGCGACCGGGCCGCTTGACCTCGCACGAGGTCACAATCGGCTGGTCGGCTGGCCAGTAATACTGTCGGATGTCTTGATTCCTAAGATCGTCTGCCGAGATCTTCACGGCTGCTGGGCGTAGCGATTAGCAACCACCCCGAGCCATTCGGATCAAGTTAAGAGTCTTGGAGGATACTCTGTTATTGCGTCGAGGAAGAGAAGAAGGAGCTATTCCGCGCTCTTATCTTTCTCGTTCTGGGCGTCGCCCATGTGACCATCCAGAGTGTCTCTCAGGAAAAGTGGAGCGTCGGGCGCTCTCGGGACGATGTCTTCGACGGCTTTTTTGGTCTCTTTGTCGCTGTATTGTCGACCGAGTTCGTAACCGGCTTGCCAATACTTCGTGTCTTCGGAATTAAGTCCAGCTTCAACTCCACGCTTGAACTCGCGCGAGTTTCCGTCACCATCTGTGTTTTTGTTTTCGCTCAACAATTCTCTCCTTTAAAGTCACCACCATTGATCTGAAATCGTTATCGCTTTCCGATTCGATTGGACAATAAACCTCTCTGACGAACTCCTCCGACTATTGACCGCGCGTGATAGACAATCAGGAATGCCGCGGCGCCCATGATCGCCACAAAGAAGCTATAAAAATTCAGATTAGCGACGCCGGCGTCTCGGAACAGGTTCGAAAGAAACCCTGCGGTAACTGCTCCAATAATCCCCAGAAAGACATCGCGATGCCGGCCGCGACGGGTCTTGTTCAGGAGTTTGCTGCCGATGAACCCGGTAACCACACCCAAAGCAATCAAGACGAGGAAGCCGATTGCGGAATCTTGACGCCGATCGGAAAGAAAAAGACTCGAAGTGGCGATCTCGGTGATTGACATGTTGTTTACGCTCCGCTGACTCTTCAGATCATCCCGGGACAGCTCGAAAGGGCCTTGAGCAAAATTGCCTGCAGGGTCGAACTTGATTTGCCAGAGTAATGACTACGAACAGGGTACAACTGGAATAAGCGAGGGTCTGTGCGCCACCACACACAGCCAACTGCCAAGGAGCGCGCCCGTCAATTCCCGAACGAAAGCATCGATGAATGAACTCAATCGGGTCGTATGTCTTTTTATGTGTGCTAGCACACAGACGGGCCTGTTCTCCTGATTTAGGATGACAACCCCGGACAGTTATTGCTCGAATAGGAGGCACTGTGTTACCTAACGCCCGACCGCGAATCCTATGTGTCGACGATGATGAGGACTCTCGAGTGATGTTGATCACTCTGTTGAGGCTCGCGTTTATCGAAGCAAAGGCGGTGGGATCTGCCGCCCATGCCTTATCGCTAATTCAGTCAGAGCATTTCGACTTATATACGCTGGACGCCTGGTTGCCTGGAACCGATGGTTTTGAATTGTGCCGAAGGGTGCGGGCCCTTGATCCGCCCGCTCCGATTCTTTTCTTCTCAGGTGCGGCCTATGCAGCCGACCAGCAAAAAGGGATCGAAGCAGGAGCCGACGCTTACGTGATTAAGCCCGACATTAACGAGCTGTTGAAACGCATCGAGCAGTTCACATCCCACGATGCGCCGCAGCAGGTCGTCCACGAAATCCCCCGCTGGGCCAAAGTGCTGCCGGTGGTTCCGGCGAGCGATACGACAAACCCGGCTGTAGTTGGTATTTCACCTCCGAGCCTCGTAATATTGCCAATCCCTTCGAGATCGATGAGTTTACCATTCGAAAGTAGTGCAAGACTCTGGCCGCGCTGGCTTGAGCATGACACTCGCTGAGTTCATGAAATTGTTCGGACAATCCGTTGCCGTAGCGAGGGAACAAGACATCGGTTCCCGACGTTAACGGTGACGATTCAAAGGAGTGATGATGAAGGTCCTGCTAATCAACCCGGAATTTCCCGACACCTACTGGAGTTTTCGCCACGCGGTGCGGTTCGAAGGCAAGCGCTCAGTGTTTCCGCCGTTAGGACTGATGACTGTGTCGGCTTTGCTGCCGCCGTCCTGGGAACGCAAGCTGGTTGATCTGAATGTGCAAAGGCTCAAGTCCTCTGACATCGAATGGGCCGACATGGTGTTCGCCACCGCGATGCTGGTGCAGAAGGAATCACTCAGACAGGTTGTTCAGCGATGTAAAGCACATGGTAAATGCGTCGTCCTCGGCGGACCTTACGTAACGACTACTGTCGAAGAATTGCCGGAAGCCGATCACATCTTTCTCGGCGAAGCCGAAGCTACACTGCCGCAGTTCGTCGCCGATCTGGCCCGGGGCGAAGCCAAGCGTACCTACCAGGCCACAGAGCGACCCCCACTTTCCCTCACGCCCCAGCCGGATTTCCACCTGGCGAACATGAAACGCTATAGCGCGATGTCCGTGCAATACTCACGCGGCTGTCCGTTTTCATGCGAATTTTGCGACATCATCGAGATCTATGGGCGGGTCCCGCGGACCAAGAGCAATCAACAGATACTCGCTGAATTTGATGCGCTGCGCGATCTTGGTTGGCGCAGCACGGTCTTCGTCGTTGATGACAACTTCATTGGAAATAAGAAGCAGGTCCGCCAACTACTGCCGGAACTGGCGAAGTGGCAAAAGGCCAACGGCTATCCTTTCAAACTGACGACCGAATCAAGCGTCAATCTCGCGGACGACGAACCACTGCTCGAGAGCATGCGAGACGCCGGCTTCCGGAGCGTGTTCCTCGGGATCGAAACTCCGGTTGAGGAAAGTCTGAAGGAAGCTCAGAAGTCGCAGAATCGCGGTAACCTGCTCGAGTCAGTGAAGAAGATCCAGAGTTGCGGATTGGAAGTGATGGCCGGCTTTATCGTTGGCTTTGACAATGATCCTGCTGACGTTTTTGAAAGACAGATTGATTTCATTCGCAAGAGCGCAATACCTCTGGCGATGGTGGGTCTGCTCAACGCGGTGCCGGAGACCCAACTGTGGAGGCGGCTTGAGCGGGAAGGTCGCCTGCTGGGTGAAGCGACAGGAAACAACACGGTCTGCACCCTGAACTTCAAGACCCGAATGGACCCGGCGCTTCTGATCCAGGGGTATCAGACAATTATGCGGACGCTCTACAGTCCGCGCGAGTATTACGAACGGGTGCTGGATTCGATGCGCCGGACGGGGCGGCAAATCTCCGCGCCACAACACTACAAGCTTATCAGCCACCTCCCCTCGTTGACGCGCATCCTGCTGAAGCTGGGCGTCTGGGATCGCGAGCGCAAGGAGTTTTGGCGATTCCTCACTCAAACCCTGCTCAGCCATCGCGACAGACTCGCAGAATCGCTGCGCCTGGCGGCAATGGGTTACCATTTTCGCAAGTTGAATGATGCTTACGGCGAGGGTTAACCCCGAAATACCCCGAATCGGATCAATGCGCTAAATACCGGATCTCGCCGCTATTTCGGCAGAAACGTGTCGTATTCCGCTTTGATGATTCCGTAGCAATGGCAAGCGGTTGCCTCGAGGCCGGGTCGATCCAGAATTTGAAGGTGGCCACGGCTATAGCTTATCAAGTGCTGTTGCTGAAGTGCCCCGGCTGCCTTGTTCACGCCCTCGCGTCTCACCCCCAGCATGTTGGATAGAAATTCCTGCGTGAGTTGAAACTCGTCAGTGCCCATCCGGTCGCTGGTCATCAGCAACCAACGGGCAAGGCGCGCGTCAATTGGATGAAATCGATTACACGCAGCGCCCTGGGCGATCTGCGTCAATCGTGAGTGCGTGTAACGTCGCAGTAGCCGCGGGAAGGAACCGCCGTTCTCGCACTCGTTTCGAAAGGCTCTTGCTTTCATTCTCATGGCCGCTCCCTCGCCTTGCACTACTGCGCGATTGCTCGAGGTTTTCACTCCCATGAATTCGGGTAAGCCCACCATGCCTTCACGGCCGACGATGCCTACCTCAAGCGTGGCCCGATCTTCGACAGCCGCGAGCAGAGAGATGATGCCACTGGTAGGAAAATAAACGGTACGGATTAGATCGCCGGGCTCGTAAATCACTTCCCCGAAAACCAGGGGGAACGGTTCCAGATTAGGCAACAGCCGTTGATATTCATCCTTTGGCAGGGCGGCGAGAAGCAGGTTGGTTGGCGGTGCACGCAGTGTTTTGGTTTTGGACATTATGGACTCCTCGTTCCGATTGCGGCTTTCAGAGACAACAAAACGTTGCGGTTGGACGCAAACAGACTTAAGCGTAGATAGACGATTGACATAGCATTTCTCCTTTTTGCTGAACAGTTTTCGGCCTTCTCGGGCTGGCACAAACGGCGCGGGAAAGAGGTCGCTGGCCTGGTCTCAGGGTCGAGAGCGTTTGCCTGGGAATGACTGTTAGGAGTGTAAGAGCAAAGCGAATTGAAGTCTGTGCGACAGCACACAAAGCCGCATTGGATCACAGTGGAGCACTCAAGTGTGCTGAGAGCGTAATCTCCTCAGGTGTTTGGCCCTGCTCATGATGTCGTTCAGCTTGCTTAAGTAATTCGGTTAACGGGCAACTCACCAGTCCTCGGCGAGTATTGCCCACCGCTCATGATCGCGCCACCGTCCACCTATTTTCAGGTACGTAGAGAGTAGCCCTCTGGAGCAAAGCCAGCCTCGCTTTCATTGATTTGAGGCTCCACGTCGAGGTCGGGTGCCACGCGGTCTTCGATGGCGCGCCGACTAAGCACCTCTCCTGACGAAATAGAAAGATGCGATCTCAGAAATCAAATCTTCATTGCGATCAATCCAGCCCCTTGTCCGTTGCTATTGACCGCAGTTATTCGAACCGAGGGTGCCCTCATCGATCCGGAATTTACTGACAGCCGATACTTCCAGTGGAAAGCTACCCAACGTTGTGGGAAAAGCCACCATCCCACGGACAGTTTTCTGTTAGTCGATCCAACTCGAGTGAGGGTAGATCTACTGAGGGTCTTGCTCAGTAATTTCCCGATTGCGGAGTATTCCGCTTTTCAATAAGCTCCGACGCGACTCAAAGAGCTTTCTTAGCTGGCCCCGACATAGTTTGCAAAGTTTCAAACGCGAAAGCAGGAGTGTTGCTCCATCGCAAGTTTGCCGGGTTTCGTCGGCCCCGAATCGAAATCAGCGTGCAGGACTTTGTCGATCCGGCCCGATCCCCATCTGTTCAATTAACTAGCGACTGATTGTTTGTTGAATGGCTACGAGTTTGTTCTTGGTCGGCGAGGCGCCTACAAATGATGTCGGTTTAATAATTGTGAATTGAGATTACAGCGCGCCAAGCGGCGCTGCTGTAAATGAAGGACGTCGTATCGGGGGCGAGCGCGGCGTCCTTCTCCTATCGTTGGCGGCAGCTGCGTAGTGTTTGTAAAAGATCTGAGAACCGATGATGAAACTCTCGCTTGAATTTTGAATCAGCGCAGAGTCGCTGAGATCCGGAATATCAGCCGCGGCATACCCATTGCCTTAATTGCCCCATAGATTATCCGGCTGGCCCTCGTCCCAATCGTCGCCAACTGGTTTTGTAGCCGATAGGGAATTCGGCCGCTAATATACTCCGCCCTTTTGTTGGCCGACATTTCGTCGTCTCTCCAGCCTAACGAAAGCGCGCAAACAAATATCACCCATGACCCAGGAAAGTGGGGAGATAAGGCCGGTCGTTGTGTCTAAAGAGATGGTCAAGAAAGAGCAGCCCGAATCTCGAACGGCGAAGAGCCGTGCCGCCAATAACTCACGAATCGCGGGTGATACTGCTCTGGCAGCGGTCATCGAAGCGACTCCGAACGGCATTCTGGTGGTTGACTCAACGGGTCTAATCAAGTTCGTAAACACTCAACTCGAAAGCCTTTTCGGTTATGACCGCACGGAGTTGCTGAATCAACCGGTCGAGATACTTGTGCCTGAAAGGTATCGGCAGTCGCATCCTTCGCATCGCACGGATTTTTTCGCAAACCCGGTGGCACGCCGATTGGGTGTGGGACGAAAACTGTACGGCCGGCGAAAGAGCGGTACTGAATTGCCGATCGAGATTGGTCTCAGCCCACTTCGGATGTCCGGCGAACTTTATGTATTGGCCAGCATAGTTGACATCACCGAACGGGTTCGCACTGAGCGTATTTCTCGCGAGAGTGAAGAAAGGTTGAACACAGTTCTGGAGAATCTAACTGAGGGTCTCGTGATCTCGGACATGGAAGCGCAATTGGTTCATTGGAACCGCGCTGCCGTCCAGATGCACGGCTTTTCGAGTCTGGAAGAATGCCTCGTGAGGTTGCCGGAATTCGAAAAGATTTTTGAGCTTTCCACTCTGGATGGCGTCAAGCTCAGATATGACCAATGGCCGCTGCCGCGATTGATGGCCGGACATCGCTTGTCGGATTTTGAAGTGCGGATACGGCGGCTCGATAGGGATTGGAATCGTGTGTTTCGATATGGCGGGGCCATCATCAAAGAGCCGGGAGCCGGGCCGTTGGCTTTTGTCACAGTCAATGACATCACCGGCCGAACGCAGGTTGAAGAGGCGCTGCGACATAGTCAGGCGCAGTTCTCGAGCATTGTCGAATCAGCGATGGACGCCATCATCGCCGTCGATGAAGAAGAGAACGTGCAGATCTTCAATGCTGCGGCCGAAAAAATGTTTGGATGTGCGGCCAGCGAGGCGATTGGGAAACCCCTCGACGCTTTCATCCCCCCAAGTCTCCGCGAAACTCATCGCCGGCACATAGCTAATTTTGGCGAAACGAACATAACCACGCGCACGATGAATGCGCTGGGCAACGTGGTGGGTGTCAACGCCAGAGGCGAAGAATTCCCGATCGAGGCTTCGATCTCTCAGGTCCAAATCGGCGGCAGCAAATTGTTTACGGCAATCCTGCGGGACATCACTGACCGACGACGGTCCGAAGAGAATCTCCGCAACTCTAATCAGCAATTGGAACATGCGCTGGCCGAGCTGAAAGCAAAGACTGAGGAGCTGGCCGGGATGACGCAGCAATTGTGGCAGGCATCAAAGCTGGCCACGATGGGTGAACTCGCGGCCAGTGTGGCGCACGAGCTGAACAACCCGCTGGCGACCGTGGCCTTGCGTACTGAACTCCTGATGCAGCAATGCTCCGGGCAGGAAGGTCCGCGGCGGTCGGCGGAGATAGTCCTGAATGAAGTTGAGCGCATGGCGCGCCTGGTTGAAAACCTTCTTCAATTCAGCCGGCGCAGCCATCGCCAAATCTCAACCGTGGACATCCGTGACGAGATCGAGAAGTCGATCGAGCTCATCGAGTACCACCTGCGGACCCATCAAATCAAAATCAGCTGCGACTTTGCTGAAGCCGCTTCCACGATCCATGCCGATCGACAACACTTACGGCAACTATTTCTCAATTTGGTGACCAACGCCACCGACGCCATGCCGAACGGCGGCGTCTTGTCGGTGCGGGCGAGGGAGGCAACTTTGTCCGGAGCGCGAGCCGTACTGGTGGAATTCGCAGACACTGGCGAAGGTGTTTCTCCAGAAAATATGGAAAAGCTCTGGGAGCCATTTTTCACAACCAAGCCCGAAGGCAAGGGCACCGGCCTGGGTCTGGCGATCTGCCGGCGCATTGTCGAAGAGCACGGAGGCACCATCGACATTGAGAGCGAGTTCGGCAGCGGTACAGCCGTCCGCATAGTGTTTCCGGCAATGATCCAAGAAAGACAAGACTCCTAGATATGGCGATCAATCACATAGGTAAGATTCTGATTGTTGATGACGAGCTGGAGCTGAAAAATATCCTGGTCGAGGCCCTGAACTGTCAGGGTTACGAGGCCTCCGGATTCACCAGTCCGAAAGAGGCTCTGGAGTTCTTGCGCGAGCAGCCATTCGACATCCTCATCACAGACTTGATGATGCCCGGAATGGATGGTTTGACCCTGGTGCGCGAGGGACTACAAATCGATCCCAACCTCGTGTGCATCGTCATGACTGGCCAGGGCACGATTCAGACCGCCGTCGATGCAATGAAGGGCGGCACGTTCGACTATGTGCTCAAGCCGTTTCGTTTACAAACAATGATCCCGGTGTTGACGCGCGCCATGAACACGCGTCATCTGCGTCTGGAAAATATTCAACTGCGCGAAGCGGTCGCCATCCATGAACTCTGCGAAACGATCGCCTTTACCCTCGATCCAAAGACAATCTTGAGCAAGCTCGCTGATGCAGCCCTGTTGCAGAGCGAAGCTGATGAAGTTTCCGTCCTGATGCCGGTCGAAGGTCGGGAAGAGTTCTATGTTGCCGCAGTCCGCGGCGAAGAGCGCGAGCGTTTGCTGGGCGAACGCATTCCGTTTGGCAATAGTGTGGCCAGTTGGGTGGCGCGCGAGGGCGAGGCGCTGATCCTGGACGGCGAAATAACAGACGAGCGCTTTGTGTCGCTGTGGCCGCGTCCGGAAATTCGTTCATCTCTCTCGATTCCAATGCTGGTTTCGCAGAAGCTCGTGGGCGTGCTCAACCTCAACGCCATTAACCGACCGAGGCGGTTCACGCTCGGGCAAATGAAGGCATTGAGTATTCTCGCCGGTACCGCCGCGGCCGCACTGGAAAGCGCCTCGCTTTATGTGAAGGTCCAGGAGGCAGAGCGCGAATATCGCTCGATCTTCGAGAATGCAGCCGAGGGCATCTGGCGCACGACTCCGGCCGGCCGCCTGTTGACAGCCAATCCGGCAATGGCTCACCTGCTGGGCTATGACACACCGGAAGAACTGGTCTCATCTGTTACCGATCTTAAGGCGGACGTCTACGTCGATCCTTCGCGTCGCGACGAGTTCCGAAAGCTTATCGAGATGCAGAGCACCGTTAACGGATTCCAGGCCAGCTATCGGCGCCGGGACGGGGGCGCGGTGGTGCTGTCTGTAAGCGGTCGCGCAATTCGCGACGAAAGCGGCGAAATACTCTATTACGACGGCATCGCTGAGGACGTGACCGCGAGCACGCGCGCCATTGAACAGCTCAAGCAGTCTGAAAAACGTTTCCGGCAACTCGCAGACAATATCAACGAAGTCTTCTGGGTTTTTGATTCGAAGGCGGGCGAGATTATTTACGTGAGTCCCGCCTACGAAAACATTTGGGGCCGGCCCATTGAAGAGCTGTGGCGCGATTTCGATTCCTTCCTCGCAACCGTTCACCCCGACGATCGGCATTTGGTCGTTAAGGGTCGTGAGCGCCAAGCACGCGGCGAAACCTGTGAAGACGAATATCGAATCGTGCGACCCGATGGCTCCATTCGCTGGATTCTTGATCGCGCCTTTCCGGTGAGAGATGAAAACGGCGAGGTAACTCGCATCGTCGGCATTGCCCAGGACATCACCGAGCGAAAAGCTGACGCGGATCAATTACGACAGGCAAAAGAATTTTCCGACAAACTCATCCAGACCGCCAATGTGATCATTTTGGGGCTCGATAGTGAGGGAAGAGTAGATATTTTCAATCAGACCGCGGAGAGCATCACGGGCTACACCGCCGCCGAGCTGCGGGGACAGAATTGGTTTGAAAAGTTAACTCCCAGAGATCGGTACCCAGAGGTTTGGAATGAGTTTAATCGGCTGGTACTGGGGGACGCGCCACGGACGTTCGAGAACCCAATTCTCACCAAAAATGGGGAAGAGCGTTACATCATGTGGCAGAACAACCAGATCGTCGTCGACGGAAAAGTCGTAGGCACGATTTCGTTCGGCAACGACATCACTGAACGCCGGCAAGTCGAGGCGGCCTTGCGTGAGAGTGAAGAGCGTTATCGCGACTTGGTCGAGAACGCTCATGACATCATCTATTCGCACGACCTGCAGGGGAAATATGTTTCCAGCAATCGAGCCTCGGAAGAGATTACCGGCTACACGCACGAAGAGTCACTGAAAATGAGTTTCACCGAAACGATAGCGCCCGAATTCCTGGATAAGGCGCGCGACATGCTGGCGCGAAAAATCGCCGGTGAACACATCACAGCTTACGAACTGGAAATAATCGCCAAAGACGGAACGCGAATTCCGGTTGAAGTGAACACGCGGCTCCTGATGCAGGATGGCAAACCCATCGGCGTGACCGGCATCGCCCGCGACGTTACCGAAAGAAAGCGCGCCGAAGCCCAACTGCGCTTTCAGAAGAGCCTGCTCCAGGCACAGACCGAGGCGTCGGTCGATGGCGTGCTGGTGGTATCGCCGACGAACCAGATAATCTCGCATAACGAGCGCCTTTTGGAACTGTGGGGCCTGCCTAAGGAGAGCCTTGTCGGCAGATCAGATGAGGGCACGCTCTCAGCGGTCTTGAAATTGGTTGCGTCGCCTGATGAGTTTCTCGCGCGCGTTAAGTACCTGTACGAACACCCGGACGAAACCAGTCAGGAGGAGATCGGACTAAATGACGGCCGGACCTTTGACCGGCATAGTGCGCCGGTCCATGGCCCCGACGGCGAATATTATGGACGCGTCTGGTTTTTCCGCGACATCAGCGAACCCAAACGGGCCGAGGCCGAGCTCACTCGTTTGGGCACCGTAGTCGAGCAGACGGCCGAGAGCGTTGTCATCACCGGTCGAGACGGCATCATCGAATACGTCAATCCCGCGTTTGAGCGGATTTCCGGCTATGCAAAACAAGAAGCGGTCGGCAAGAATCCGCGCTTTCTCAAGAGTGGCAAGACGCCTCCGCCCATCTATCGCGAGCTGTGGGACACGATCACGCGCGGCGACGTGTGGGTGGGCGCTCTCATCAATAAGAAGAAAGATGGAACGATCTATCACGAACGCGCGACCATTTCGCCTATGGTTGACGAAGTGGGCAATGTCACCAATTACATCGCCGTCAAGCAGGACATCACGCATGAAATGCAGTTGGAAGAGCAGTTGCGCCAGTCGCAAAAGATGGAGGCGATCGGCCAGCTGGCAGGCGGCGTGGCGCACGATTTCAACAACCTGCTGACGGCCATCAATGGCTACAGCAGTCTGGCATTGCAGAAAATCGATGAAACGAACCCGCTCAAAGGCTATCTGGAAGAGATCAAGAAAGCGGGAGATCGCGCATCCAACCTGACGCGCCAGCTGCTGGCTTTTGGCCGTAAGCAGATCCTGCAACCATTGCCCATCAATCTAAACGACGTAGTCACCGATATGAACAAGATGCTGAAACGTCTGATCGGTGAAGACATTGTGCTGACGGCGAAGTTGGATCCGGAACTTAAGAAGATTCAGGCCGACCCCGGACAGATCGAGCAGGTGCTGGTGAATTTGGTGGTCAATGCTCGAGATGCGATGCCCAACGGCGGAGATTTGACCATTGAAACCTCATGGTCGAGCTTGATTCTAACTATGCCGCAAGACGCCTGGGGGTGGCGGCCGGCAACTACGTGATGCTGGCGGTGAGCGACACCGGCACCGGCATGGATGAAGCTACGAAGGCGCGTATCTTCGATCCTTTTTTCACCACGAAGGAAAAAGGAAAGGGAACCGGACTCGGGCTCTCGACGGTTTACGGCATTGTCAAGCAGAGCGGGGGCAACATTTGGGTCTATAGCGAATTGGATTGCGGCACGACGTTCAAGGTCTATCTGCCGCGAATTGAAAAATCTGCGCCCCATGCTGAAAGAGCGGACGCCGAGATGGCGATCCCAACCGGATCAGAAACGATTCTCGTGGTCGAGGATGAAGACGTGGTGCGCGGTCTCACGAAGCAGGTTCTGGAGGCGTATGGATACAAGGTCCTCGACACGGGCCAGGGAAAAGAGGCCGTTCGTCTGTGCTTAGAGAGCAGCTCCCAATTGACCTGCTGCTGACCGACGTAGTCATGCCGGAGACCAGCGGCAAGGAAGTCGCCGACGACTTAACGCGCTTGCGACCCGGTCTGAAAGTGCTCTTTATGTCCGGCTACACTGACGAAGCCATTGTTCATCACGGCGTGCTGGACGCGGATATCGAATTCATTCAAAAGCCGTTTACACCGGTGACTTTGGCAAAGAAAGTCCGCAACGTGCTCGACGGTGGGCACAACGGCAAACGGTGAGCGTGCACTAATGACGACGACGAACGAAAACAGATCCTCAATCCTGATCATCGACGACGAAGCGCCGATTAGTCGGCTACTGGCTGAGCTGTTTGGCGAGCACGAGTGTGTGCAGGCCGCTTCGGCTGAAGAGGCCCTCACGGTGTTGGAAAGCCGAGCCTTCGACCTGGTGCTGAGTGACATCAATATGACGGGCATCAGCGGGCTCGAATTGGTGCCGCGCATTGTTGAGAGTTCTCCGGATACGGTCGTGGTGATGGTTAGCGGCGAGCAAAATATCGAGTCGGCAATTGAGGCCATGCGCGCCGGGGCTTTCGACTATGTGACTAAGCCGCTGGATTTACGGCACGTCGAGGCGGCGGTTAATCGCGCGCTCGCTCATCATGAACTGTTAGTGAACAAACGCCAGTACGAAGATCACCTGGAGGAGTTAGTCAAAGAGCGCACCGCCCAGATCGAACACCTCGCCTATTACGATCGGCTGACCGATCTCCCCAATCGCAGTCTGTTTACGGATCGATGCACCCAGGCGCTGGCGGCGGCGCACCGCAACAACGAGCTGGTAGGTGTGGTGCTGGTTTCGCTCGATCGATTCAAGAAAATTACCGAAACGCTGGGCCACGCGGCGGGCGACGTAGTCATCAGCGAAGCCGCCAGACGCCTGCACGAGTGCGTGTGGGAAGGCGATACCGTGGCGCGGATCGACGGAAATGAATTTGCGCTGCTGCTGCCGCAGGTGCGTGACACCGGAGAGCTGGCCGATCTTTCGGCATCGATTTCCGAAGCTTTCAAAGAGCCGTTCCGCCTCTCGGACCCGGAGGTCTATATCAGCACGAGTCTCGGCATCAGCCTGTTCCCGCACAACGGCGAAGACTCAGCGGCGATCCTCCGGAACGCCGGAGCCGCCCTCTATCGAGCTAAACGGCTGGGTGGCAACAACTATCAATTCTATGCGGCAGAGATGAATGCCCACGCCGTGAACCGCCTGGCTTTGGAAACCAGCTTGCGCCGGGCAATACAAAACGACGAGTTCATTACTTATTATCAGCCACTGGTGAGTCTGCCGACGGCTGAAGTAGTCGGGGCCGAGGCGCTGGTCCGTTGGCAGCACCCGGAAAAGGGCGTGCTCTCGCCCGCGCAATTCATCTCTTTGGCTGAGGACACGGGACTTATTTTGGAGATCGGAGACGCAGTGCTCCGCGCCGCTTTCCGGCAAACACGAGAGTGGCAGGATCGCGGCTTTGGCCGACTCCAAATTGCGGTGAATCTCTCAGCGCGACAACTCAACCAAAAAAACTTCGTCGAGCGAATGATAGAGGTTTTACTTGAGACCCGGCTGGATCCAACCTGCGTCGAACTCGAGCTGACGGAAACAACGATCATTGAGAACACCAAACTGACGGCCGGACTGCTCAGTAAGGTTCGTGACCTGGGAATGAAGGTGGCGATTGACGATTTCGGGACGGGCTATTCTTCGCTCAGCTATCTCAAGAATCTGCCTATCGACACAGTGAAACTGGATCAGTCATTCGTTTGCGGCGCGACCACAGATCCCGACGATGCCGCGCTGGTCATGGCGATCGTGACACTGGCGCATAATCTGAAACTAGAAGTTACTGCTGAAGGAATCGAAACGCCGGAACAACTGGCATTCCTTCGTTTACTGCGATGCGATAAGGGGCAGGGTTACCTGTTCGGCAAGCCCATGCCGCCCGCTGAGTTTGAATCGCTGGTCGCTTTTGACGAGGGGCGCAAGGTGCACGTACTCGCTAATTCAAGGCGCGGCCGGCATGACTTACTGAGCGCGGTCAATGAGTAGATCAACGGAAATACCATGGAAAAAAACCTATACGCCTTAGTAATTGACGACGAACAACCGGTGCGGGACTTTGTGTGCGCGGTGCTGGCCGGTGACGGTTGGGAAGTGAGCCGTGCCAGCTCAGGCGAGCAGGCCTTCGAAATGTTGGATCAGCATAACTGGTCGATAGTTTTTTGCGACGTGATGTTGGGCGGCACTGACGGCTACGCCGTTTTGCGGCGCTTCAAAGAGGCTCTGCCGGAAACCAAAGTTGTTTTGATGACCGGCCATGGCAATGCGGCCGGAGCTCTGGATGCGACGGCGTTCGGCGCTTATGACTACCTGCTGAAGCCGTTCGGCGCTGAAGAGTTGCAATCGCTGTCGGCCGCGCTGCGAGATCAACTGGTAGTTAAACCGCAGCGGATCGCTCCCGGCCAACGGACCATGTACGCCGGCGACATCGACCTCGTAGGCCGCAGCCACGCGTTCATCGAAGTCATGAAGCAGGTTGGTCGCGTGGCCGCCACCAACTTACCGGTGCTGTTGACCGGGGAATCAGGTACGGGCAAGGAGCTGATCGCATCGACGCTTCATCGTCGCAGCGGACGTGCCGACAAAACTTTCGTCGCCGTTAACTGCGGCGCGATTCCCAGTGAATTGATCGAATCCGAACTGTTCGGTCACGTGAAAGGATCCTTTACCGGCGCGGATCGAGACCGGCGCGGCTTGTGGGAAGAAGCCGATGGCGGCACTGTCTTCCTCGATGAAATTACCGAAACGACTCTGTCTTTTCAGGTGAAGTTGCTGCGCGTTTTGCAGGAGGGCGAGGTGCGTCGGGTCGGCTCTAATCAGACTCAAAAAGTGAACGTGCGCGTGATCGCCTCGAGCAATCGCAACGTCGAAGAGGAAGTGCGCGCCGGGCGGTTTCGGGACGATCTCTTCTACCGGCTCAATGCGGTTTCGATTCAATTGCCGCCACTGCGGGAACGGCGCGCTGATATCCCGCCGTTGGCCCAAACGTTTGCATCGCGCGTTTTTTCATTGAGTCCGACAGTGCGATTTTCTGTCGAAGCGCTCGAGCAGCTCGAACGTTATCCGTGGCCGGGAAATATTCGCGAGTTGGAAAATGCCGTCGTCCGCGCGGCCGCCATGAGTGATGGAGTGATCCGGGTTCAGGATTTGCCGGACCGCATTCGGAATTATCGTCCCAAGCACGACGAAAACGGCGAACCGCGACCCAGTATGCGACCCGACGTGTGGGTTCCTTTATCGAACATCGAAGGTCAATACGTTGCCAAAGTCCTGTCCCACACAGGCGGCAATAAGCAGGCTGCCTCGCGGATTCTCCAGGTTGATCGCAAGACTCTTGACCGCATGATTAAGCGGCATCAAATCGACTTCAGCAAAGCCAAATCAAACGGCGGGGGAAAGTAACTCGCACTGGGAGCGCGGACGCCCTCGTCCGCAAAACGCCTGCGCAGCACGCGCAAAATCCTAAGAAAATGGAACCCGATCATTATTCGCGCTGCGCGCTCAATGCGGGCGAGGGCGCCCGCGCTCCCAGCATTCGGCGTCTGCGCCACGCGCGAAATTGATCCAGCGCCAGCGCCAGTAGCAGCGCATACAGGAACGCCAGTCCCACATTTATCTTCAGCCAAAACGCGGGGGCCTGTTCGCGGGTCAGATGGCTGTAGTCCGACCAATAGCCCACGAGCGAACACAACTTCCAACCCCAGGTGATTTCGTCCGCGAGCCGGTCGACACGCCATGACCTCATGAAGGTGCGTTCGATATACAGCGGCAGGAAGGGAACGACCGCCAGGGCAATCAGAAAGGCAATTAAGATTCGGATCGATCGCTTCATACCGATGCGGCACCTCCGGCAGCGGGAATTTCCAATGGTGTCCCAAAGGGACTACGGCCTCCAGCCCAGGGTTGCCGCTTCGGCTACCCTGGGAACTAGTAAGAAGAACATTTCAACCGCCAAGCGGTTGCGTCGTTTTTTCCGGGAAAAATGCACAAAGCAGACGCAACCGCGTTGCGGTTGAGGACAAGATCGCTTTCTCTACCCAGGGTAGCCGAAGCGGCAACCCTGGGCTGTAGGCCGTTGCCCCGTAGGGCATAACTGAGAACCTGTGGTAGTCGTCAGGGAAAATTCGGACCTTTGAGGCAAAGCCGCATCACCACTCCAGAAGCGCATTTAATTAGATCTCCAGCAGATCTCGACCCACAATTATCTGTCCGCTGAAGTGCTTGCGGACGCCTGCGGTCCACTGCTCGTCGGTGATTGTCGGATCGTCGCCGGGAACAAAATGCGTGAGCACGAGCGTCTTGACCCGGGCCTGTTGGGCAATCTTCCCGACGTCTTCGGTAGTTGTGTGCGAGGCCAGCAGGTGCTCGCGCAGCCGGGTCGCGCCGGCGAACTGACTTACCAGTTTTTCGATTGCCGGCAGGTACATGACTTCATGAATCAGCACGTCCGCGCCCGCCGCGAATTGGGCTAACTCTGGCGCATAGGCAGTATCGCCTGAAAAAACGATCGAGCGATCGCCGGCGTCAAACCGGTAAGCGTAGGATTGCTTGATGGGCGGATGGCGGACGAGAGCCGAGGTGACCCTGACGTGTTCGTTCTGCATGACCAGGCCGGGACGATTGAATTCGTGGATCGTCAGTAACTTTCGCGGATCGGCCATCCCTTCGTCGCTCATGCGTGTATCGATATCAAACTTCATATACGCGAAAAAGTCTCTGCTCATCTTTGCTAATCCGGCCGGCCCGTAAGCGTCCACCCGCGCCGGCTGTTTCGCCAACCAGGCGTTATAGAACAAGGCGCCATATTCCAGATCATGGTCAGAGTGATGATGCGTGATGAAGATGTAACGCAGCCGGTCGAGCGACACGCCGGCGTTCATTAGTTGACGCGACACACCATAGCCGCAATCAACCACGTAGGGAACGTTATCAATCAAAATTAAGGTTGACGGATTGCTGCGGTTCGTCCGGCCGGCCAGCGTCGGTCCACCTTTGGTGCCGAGCAGAATAATGCGGGTGGGCATGCCGGCCCCCCGCTGGCTTTTCGCCACTGGCGCCGTTAAGGCATAGCCCGCGGCGAGGCTCGCTTTGATTAGGAATTCTCTGCGGCCCGGCTTCACATCTACCTCGATTTCCCCAACAACCACGCTTGCAGAATTCCCGGCCGCGCATAGTCGATGGCGAAATAGTCATCTACGAGTTGGCGATACAGACGCGCGCGCTCCGTCGGCCGCAACTCTACGCCGAACGGCATCTGGCCGCCGTTAACGAACGAGCTGATGAGGGTCGAATCCATCGGCCAATTCAGCGCCCCGAGTTCGTTCGCGCGATGACATGAAGCACATGAGGGCAAAGGCGATCTGCCCGCCGGTGCGTCGAGTGATGTTCGCCGGAACATGCTTGGGGCCCTTTGCGAGCCCAGCCCGGGGCCAAATCTCTTCGTATCCAGATAGCGATCAAAGCGCGCTGTTCCATAACTCAGAAAACGTTCGTTGACCGCCTCGACAAACTGCTCTTCATCGCCACTGACGCTGCCCGCGTCGGGAAATATGGGCAGCACGCCGCTCTTGTGACAGGAGACGCAGTTGTCGTCGCCTTCGCCCAGTTCCCAACGTCCCTTGATCGTTATCGATCCGTTGCGACGAAAGGTCCGGAAGTAATCTTTGAAGTAGACATTCGCGGCATTGTCAGCGATGGGCACCACCGCGACAACTGAGATGTTGCGCACACTTTGCGGTCGCCGCGGATCGGGAATGCCAAATTGCACCCACTTTTCCGGGACGTTTTGAGTTTTGTTTCCGGGCACCACAATCAGCAGCCGCCGGTAGCTGTTTGGATTGTCGGGCGTGCCCAGATGTCGCGAGACATAACTAAAAAAGATCAGCTGATCGTCATGAGTGCGCGCCGCGTTCATCGCTCGCAGCAAAGCCTTGGCCTGGGGCAGAGTCTCAAAGCGGCTGACGGCGCGAAGAAAACGCGGAGTCAACAGAAAGTCGGGAATCGTTGTGAACTTATTAGTCTCGGCAAAGTAAACCTCGTCCGAGACTTCAAAACCGAGCTCGTGTTCTTCATCAAGTCCGAGACTCAGCAGGCGCAGGTAATCAAAGAACTCGGGGTACTGAGCCAACAGCTGGCGGTCCTGGGCCAGACGGCATCGTTCGACGTGGCCGGCAATTTGGTTAACCACTCGCTCGTAACGTCTCTCGGCCGCCTCGTTGACGAAGAAAGCGCGCGCTGCGCCTACCAGTGAATCGACACTTTGCATTACCCAGGTATTCGGTTGCCGGGCGATTTGGCTGCAAGGCACGGCCGCCTGACTGGCCGTTGCCATAAAAAGCGAAAGCATGGCTGCCCAGGACAGCTTGCGGGACTCGTTGATAAGTGATCTCAGATTCACAGTGTTTGTGGTGGCGTTAGCTTTTCAACGCGCCGACGATCAGAACAAGTAGTATGAGAACAACCAGAATAGTCGTCACCAACAGTGCGATCTTCCAGAAGCTGTACGGCCGGTCACCCTGGATTTCGCCGGTCCGGCCGTTCACCACGATTTGAAAAACCTTTTGGTTGAAGCGGTAGGCGCCGGCGTAAACGGGCAACATCAGGTGTTTGAAAGTGATCCCCGAATAGTGGGTGTTGATGCTGTGAATTCTCTGCTCATCGCCGCCAATATCGTGCCGGACATCGCCGTTGATGGCGGCCGCCGCAATTTGCTTTACCCGCTCGAAGCCTTTCGCGAGATCAACCTGATAACGTTGGGCTTTGTAGCCGGAAAGAAAAGCCGGATCGTAAGGCCTGAGCTCGGCAAGGTCCCACGGCTCGAGCGCTTCCAGACGGTTTTGCTGCAAAGAAGTTGAGCCCGCCACCAGCACATCATCAAACCAACGCGATATCGTTCCCGACGCTGCTTGCCAACGCGTGTGACGAACCTCGCGCGTCCGCGCGACCTGGTTGCCCTGCGAGTCTCGCTCGTAAAAAGTTTCGGTGGTGTGGTAGTAATCGCCGCGTTCGCCCGTGTAGAAACTGGTCGTGTTCGTGTCATAGGTCCAGAAGGGGAGATAGATTCCGTCAATCGCATCCGGCTGAGCGAACTGCTTCAGCGCATTAGGCGCGAACCACCGGGTCCGAAGCCACTGGAGCAAACCATCGTCGGCTTGTTGCTGAGTTATCCGAAAAGGCAACACGGCTTCCGGCGCGATAATGGGATCGGCGGACTTTGGCTGGGCCACGATATCGACGCCGCAGAAATCGCAACGCCGGGCGACCTCAGGCGGAGTGAACGTCACCAGCGCGCCGCAACTTTGACACTGAACCTCGAGCGCGCCGGCCGCCAGCTGCTGCATCTGCTCAGGACGAACTTGCAGGTATTGCTCGAATGAGTGCTCTTCGATCTGATCGGCGCTTTCGGGAATTTGTTCCTTGTGGCCGCAGTAGGGACAAGTCAGAAATCCGTCGCGCGGCTCGTAAGTTAGTTTCGCGCCGCAAGCCGGACACGGATAGCGATGGATCTTTTCCGACGTTGAGATTTCGGTGGTGGGCGTGCTCATTCTTCTCCCAGACCTGCGCTGACACGAAACATGTGGCCATCGGGATGGCGCAGGTGAAATTCGCGCACGTTCCAGGGCTCGTCGGTTGGCGGCATGGTCACAGTCAGGCCTTGTTTGATCGCGAGTTCATACGCCGCATCGACGGCGGCCGGTGATTCCAGCCACCAACTCATCCACACGCCGCCGGTTTCATCGTCGCCCACAAACTGTGGCATCGGACCACCGCGCGATCCCTGTCCGCCCTGGCAAAGAAAGATTTCATACTTACCGTTGCACACGCCGCCGAAAGATGGCGGGTCGCCCCAGTCCCAACCTTTCTGCCAGCCGAGTTTCTCGAACCACGCAAAGCTCTCAATGATGTTTGAGACGTTAAGTATTGGAGTTAGTCCCTGAATCTTCATAGGCACCGTCAATTGTCTGATTGCTGAAGCTTCGCAGTTATCTCGCGCACCACCGGCGGAGGCAAACGCATCCAGTCGCGACGCCGGCTGAAGACGGAACTTGAACCTGGCCTATCGTTTCTTCGAAACGTACTCGCCCGAAGGATCGATTTGCTTCATCGCCGTGATCTGTCCGTTCTCTTCCACGAATTCAATGATCACGTCGGCGAATTCGGGAATGCGAAACTTGAGTCCCTTGTAAGGAACCAGCTTTTGATCAGGCGCGCCGACGCGCACGACGTACATGCCGGCGCCGGGCTTATAGACAACCTGGAATTTAGCGCCGCTGGGTGTCTCGTAAATTCCGGCGAGGCGTTGCGCCACTGCCTCGTCCAGCTTCGCGGCACGCCGCACGAAGGTAACTTCGCCCTCATCAAGTGAAACGGTTGCTTTGTCGATGTCGCCCTGCGGGTTCGTCCCGAAGTTAATGGACCATTTACCTTCCTCTTCGTCGTCCGGCGAATCGAAGCGGTCGTAGTGAAAGTGCGCCAGCGGCAGACCAAGTTTGTGAAAGTCGAAGCGCAGCGCATTGTCCTTCAGTGAGATCCTAAGTGGGCCATACGCCGGGTGATCGTATTCGCCAACATAATCCGCGAGATCGTGCGAAGGCTTCGTGTTGGCCACACGGCCAAAACCTGCCTTGCTGCGCGCCTCCATGCCCGCTTTCTTGTTTTTCAGACGGATGTCGAGCAGACGATCCGTCCACGGCGTCAAATCCATTCCCAGCAGACGCTCGTAGACGTTGTAGCTGATCGGGTTATAGAGGGGGGCCGTGTGATTGCCGATCACAAAAACAATTACGCCGATGCGTTCGTTCGGCATAAAGGAAATTTGCGAGTGAAAACCCGGCAGGTCGCCGCCATGATAGGCAATCAAATGCCCTCGATATGAAGCCGTCCAACGGCCCATGCCGTATGCCTGATTCAAAACTTCCCACCAGCCACGCGTTTGTCCGGTAGCGTTCGGCAGCGCAATGGCCGGCTCCATCGTCGCTTGCAGAACTTTCGCCGGCAGCACTGCTTTGCCGTTGTACTGGCCGTTATTCATCAAAGCGATCAACCAGTGCGACATGTCTTCGATATTGGAAATGATCGCGCCGGCCGCCGCCAGGCCGTCGGTATCTTCGTAGTAAGGAATCTTGTACAGCTCCATCGAATCGCGCCGCTCGGTGAAGGGAACTCCGTAATCGGGCTGCTTCAACATATCGGTGATCGAGAAGACTGTGTGACTCATTCCGAGTGGCTGAAAGATTTTCTCACGCACAAAGTCGGGCCAGGGCTTTCCTGACTCAAGCTGAATCGTGTGCCCGACCCCGGCGTACATCATGTTGTTATAAAGAAAAATCTGGCGTGGCGATTCCTTCGGATCGAGGTACTTAAGCCGTTCGAAAAGTTCTTTCGTCGAGTAATCCGATTTGTACCAGATTGAATCGTGCCGGGTAATGCCGGTGCGATGCGCCAGCATGTCGCGCAAAGTGATCGTGTTATTCAGGTAGCTGTTGTAGAACTCGATAGTGGGCACCGACTCGCGAATGGGCCGGTCCCAGGTCAGCTTGCCGTCTTCGACCAACATGCCGGCGGCGACCGCCGTAAACAGCTTGGTGTTCGAGGCGATCGGATACATCGTCTGCGCCGTAATCGGCAGCTTCTTCTCGTAATCGCGATAGCCGTAGCCCTTCGCGAACACCAGCTTGTCGCCGATTACGATTCCGACACCGATGCCCGGTGCGTTCCAGTCCTTAAGCGTCTTTTCCATGAACGCATCAAAGCCGGCGAGCTTTTGATTGACATCAATTGCCGGTGGGGCTTGCGCATAAATTGCCGAGAAGCCGAGGGCGATTACGGCAAGGGAGAGCGCGAATTTGGTTGCGAGCGACGCAAGGCGGCAGTTAGGGGAATACATGAGTCCTCCGAAGCACGATTTGGATTGCGAAGATTAGATAGAGGTTCTGAGGAATAGAGTCAAGTGTGATTGAGGAAGTTTACCATCAGCGGGAAAAAGAAAACGGGACGCTGCTTGGAGCATGCGTCCCGCTGATTGTTGGTGATTAGGCGCAAGTTTGCCGGCACCGTTGTGGCGCCGTCCCTTTGGTTTGATGAGAGAAGTTTTTCAGGCCGCCTAGCCAGCGGCCTGAGAGCTGCGCTGGTATGGTCGCGAATTAAGTGCGTCGCTTTTGATCGCCGCGGTCACCCTGGCCCGGCGGCACGGTTTTCCTGGCGGGCTGTCTTCGATCCTGCGCCAACGATCGCCCGACATCCGAAACTTCATCAAATCGGCCCTTCTCATCGCGCCGCACAAAGCGTTTATCACTTCCGGTATCGATCAATTCACGTTTGCCTGTCTTCTTCTCAGCCATAATTCCTCCTGGAAATTTATCTTTGTAAGTTCAGTGAATACGTACGGCCCTGTGTCCGCGAACGATCCACTGGAGCCGCCAATTGGGCTGCGGGAATTATTCAGGGCAATCAGAATGCCGCTTAGTGCGTGAGTGAAGATATTTGCGGAGGTGAAACCGTGCGGCCGGTTTGATTCAGGTAGGCGCGCACTTTGGGTGGCACGTGCCGGCGGAGGAGAGCATTGCGCGCCTGCCATTGTTCGGCGGCGCTCATTTCGACGAGGAACCGCAGCTCTTTCGCTTCCAGCACTGCAACCGGAACGCCATCGCGATAGAGCAGGCGATTTGTGGAAGCCGGCGACAGTCGCGGACCAGGCAAAAGAATGCCAAGCATGTTAAGAGGATCAGCCGCGCTCAGCGAAACCAGGGAGTTGTCCGTCGCGGCGCGCCGGATCGATCTGAGCAAATGAACGGCGTCGGCGGAGGCGAACTGTTCGCCGGAGAAGCCGCCCACGAACCGGCCGCCGCGAATTTCGCCGCGCGCTTCCAGACGCCGGTAGACGCGCAGAAGATCTCGCCATGGAATATTTATCGACTCCCGATCCAGCAGTTTTCGGAAGACGACTCCGTACCGTTGCAGCAGTTTGCGCGCGACATTTTCTATCGTCTCGCGGTCTGCTTCGGTACGCATGCCTCCGGCATGCTGCAGACCTGAGGCGTGCACACCCAGGCGAACCCATCTTCCCGCTTCGTCCATGGTGTACACGGGCTTTCGCTTGCGGCGCCGCCGCTCCATTTCGCGGTTCGTGATTTTGCTGAAGGGCGTCAGCAAAGCGCGCAGACCCGTGAAGCTGTCCGCCGTGATCAAGCCGCGAAAGACCAGTTCGCCGAGTGCTTCCTCAACCATGGTTGGCAGGAGATTTGTGCCTGCCACGAGATCGACGAAGAAAGATGCGCCGTGCTCATTTAGATAGTCATAAACAGTCTGAGTGTTGGTTGAGAAGTTCGCTCCGTTTTCCCGCGCCGGAAAAGCTTTGCTCCAGGTTGCGAAGTTCTGGCGATTAAGCAGGACGACGGGCGTGCTGCGAACTGGCGATGACGTGTTCGTCTTCTCTGCGGAGATCTTCGGTGGCGACAACCGTAGCCAGGTCAGTCGTCCGGACAAGCACAACGCATCGAGCCACGCCGGATCGTAATCGCTGACACGCGCCGGCAGGATCTCTGATTCCCATGACCCGGCGGGCGCCTCGAATCCTTCGAGCTGATCGAGGATGGCGGCGACACTTTGTGGACCTTCGACTTTGTGATCCGGCGCGACTTTCTGCCAGACGAAAAGAAACCGCATCAGATCAGCCGCTGACACTGGCTCGATCTCTTTACGCAGACGATTTAGCGTATAGCTGTGAATCCGCGCCAGCAGTCTTCGCGAACACCACTCGATGGGTACGCGCGCGGGTACGCAGGCGTCCCCGCCTGCTTCTGTCTGTTCTCCAACACTGCAGGCCGGGAGGCCTGCGTACCCGGGCGTAAACTGCCCCTGCATCGCGAACCCTTCGCCTTCGAGCTTTGCCAGCCCCTGTTCGATTCGATTTGCCGGAAGCGAAAATGACGCAGCCAGCTGATCTACCGTCACAGGTCCGGAAGCATCGAGTCGTCCCCGCAGCACCTCAACCGTCGCTTCGGCAAGTGTCCACTCTTCGCTCGCATAGCTTGCCGGCGGTTCGATAGGCGGCTGCAACGTCGCCTCCGGGTGAATCGCGCGCAATTGGTTCAAGCGCTCGGCGGCGATCCAAAGCTTAACCGCAGAGGCGCCGGAGGTATTCGCAGAGTCAGCAGAGGTATTTGCAGAGTCAGCAGAGTCGGAGAATTCCTCTGTGCCTCTCTGCGGAATCCTCTGCTCACTCTGCGGTTCAGGATTCGGGGTCAGCACCGTCGCTCGCCTGTCTCTCACCAGTTCATCAAACAATGAACCCCATTCATTCTCCCGGCCTTCTGCCGCGGTAATGAATCCCAGCTGCATCAACGCATCGTGCAACTCGTCCGCGCTCTCAGCCGCCGGCCAGGCCTCTTCGCGCACGCGATCGATGGCGGCCTGATCAAGGCGGCCTAAATCAGCAGCGGTCTCGGCATCGAGAAAACGCCGATTCATGACCGCCAGCGTGCGCCGCTCTTCCGCGGGCGCATCGTCGAGAAATGCGTAAGGTTTGGCCGTGAGAATTTCCTGAGCGAGTGGTGAAGGCTCGTTCATTTCGCGGGCAATCAAAGTACGCTCACCGCGCTCGATCGATTCCAGCAAACGCTCGAGGCCATGAATATCCATCGCCTCTTCCAGACAGTCGCGCACGGTTTGTTCCACCAACGGATGGGCGGGAACTTCGATCGGCCCGGAGAGGTTTTCGGCGCAGGCCAGCTGGTCGGGAAAGACCAACGCGAGCAAATCTTCCGCGGCCATCCGTTGCAATTGCGGTGCGACTTTGCCACCGCTGCGCCAGCGCGGAATGGCCAGCGCGCGCGTCGCGTTCCAGCGCCAGCGAATATTGAACATGGGTGCGTTAAGCAGCGCCTGCGTTAGCACGTCACAGACGCCTTTGGAATTCAGATAGCCGAAGATCGTTTCCAGCGGAAAGCTGTGCGTCGGGCCCAGCGAGAGCACGATCGAATCTTCAGTCGCCGCGGCCTGTAGTTCGAAATTGAAGCTGCGGCAGAATCGCTTGCGCAGGGCCAGTCCCCAAGCGCGATTCAGACGGCTGCCAAACGGCGCATGAATCACAACATGCGTGCTGCCGTTCTCGTCAAAAAATCGTTCGACGACGATCTGCTCCCGCGTGGGCATGGCGTTAAGCGCAATTTTGGTGAGCGCCAGATACTCGACTATCTGTTCAGCCGCACCCTGAGCGATGCCGACGGTTTTTTCCAACCATTCCAGGGCCGGTCCCCGGGGAACGTTTGTTGACTCGTCGGATTCATCCAGACGTTTCGCGATTTCTGCTCGCAGTCGCGACACGGATTCCGACAACTCTTGCGATCTTCCCGGCGCCTCGCCTAACCAAAACGGAATCGAAGGCGGCTGGCCATGAGCGTCCAGCACGCGCACTTCGCCGGCCCCGACGCGTTTTATTTCATACGAGCTGTTACCGAGCTGAAAGATGTCGCCCGCGAGACTTTCAATCGCGAAGTCTTCATTAAGCGTGCCGACAAAGGTTTCGGACGGTTCGAGAATCACGCGGTAGTCCGAAGTGTCGGGGATTGCGCCGCCATTGGTAATCGACATCAGCCGCGCGCCGCGTCGCCCGCGCAAACGTCTATTTACCGCGTCGTGGTGCAGATACATGCCCCGCCGGCCGCGGCGCGTTGTAAATCCTTCCGAGAGCATGCGCACAACTTCATCGAATTTTTCGCGCTTAAGATTTCGAAACGGATAGGCGCGCGTGACCATTTCGAACAGCGCATCCTCAGTCCATTCTTCAGGCGCCACCGCCGCCACTATTTGCTGCGCCAGGATATCGATCGGTTGTTCCGGAATTTCGAGATGATCCAGCTCGCCGCGGCGGACGGCATCAATCAGCGCCGCGCATTCAACCAGTTCATCTCGTGACAAAGGAAAGATGCGGCCTTTCGGAAATCCGCTGACCGTGTGATTCGATCGCCCGATGCGTTGCAGTAGAGTCGAGATCGCGCGCGTCGATCCGATTTGAATTACCAGATCGACCGCACCGATATCGATCCCTAATTCGAGTGAAGCAGTCGCGACCAGCGCGCTCAATTCGCCGGATTTCAAGCGCTGCTCGGCCGCCAAACGAATTTCGCGCGCCAGGCTGCCGTGATGCGACGTCACGTTTTCATCGCCAACGCGCTCACCCAGATGGCGCGCCACGCGTTCAGCCATGCGGCGCGTATTGACGAAGACAAGTGTCGTCTTGTGCTCGCGGATTAGCTGGGCAATTCGATCGTAGATTTCCTCCCAAACTTCATTCGACATCAGCGCTTCGAGCGGCGAGCTGGGAATCTCAATCGCCAGATCGAGCCGGCGCACGTGGCCGGTGTCGATAATCGTGCAACGCGGGGTGCCGTCAGTTTCGAGGTTGGCGGTGCCTACTAAAAAGCGCGCCACTTCTTCGATCGGTTTTTGCGTGGCCGAAAGACCGATGCGCACGAGCGATGGGTACGCAAGCCTCTGGCTTGCTTCGGTTTGGTACGCAACCCTTTGGGCTGCTTCGGTTTGGTACGCAACCCTCTGGGCTGCTTCTTTCTCTTCTTTTGAAGAGGCAGGTGAAGAAGCAGGCCGGAGGCCTGCGTACCGATCCGTCACCAACGCTTCGAGTCTTTCGATCGACAATGCGAGGTGCGACCCTCGCTTGTCATCGACCATCGCATGAATCTCGTCGACGATGAGCGTGCGGGTGGTGCTCAACATCCGTCGTCCGCCGTCGCTGGTGAGCAGGATGTAAAGCGACTCAGGAGTGGTGACGATGATGTGCGGTGGCTTCTTCGTCATCGCCGCGCGATCTTTCGCCGGCGTGTCACCGGTGCGCACCAGGGTGCGAATTTCGACGGCGTTGATGCCGGCCGCTTCCAGATTTTGTTGAATGCCCTGAAGTGGCTGCTGCAGATTAATCTGAATGTCGTTGCTGAGCGCTTTGAGCGGCGAGACGTAAACGACGTGGGTTTCGTCGCTCAGCTTTCCGTCGACTGCTTTCCAAACCAGATCGTCAATGGCTGACAGGAAAGCAGCCAGAGTCTTTCCCGATCCTGTCGGTGCGGCGATCAGCGTATGCTTGCCTGATTTGATCGCCGGCCAGGCTTCGGCCTGCGGTTCCGTTGGAGCAGCGAAGTGCTTCAGGAACCAATCGCGAACTGCCGGATGGAAGGATTCAAGCGCTTTCATAAAAGGGTCGTCAGTGTACCACAGATGAAACAGCGTGTTAAGGGGAAGACTGGAGACGGATGAACGATTAGGCCGGTATTGGTTGGCGCTGCCGTGCCTGGGATGCGAGGTCGCCGATGACCTCAGGCCAGTCATGCAACGTCGCGGGTTCAAAATCGCTGCCGTTCGGCCAAACAAGCGTATGAACTTCAGGATCCACTCTGACCTGATTGAATAGCTTCAAGTCACGTAGTGGACCGAATAATTCACCGGTTAAGACCGGCTCGAAGTTGATCACCTGTTCAGTCCCGTCGTCGAAGCCGACCCTCAAGGTATATGGCCCAACAACCTGGAACCGTTCGACACGATAAATCCCGTGCATGCTCTCTCCTTACTTGTGATGTCTAACGCCGGCCTCCCAATACATTCTAATGATAATTCCGTAAAAGCGGCTGAGTTCGGGCACGGTGTATTTTACGCTAAACTGACCTACTGAATCACGCAAGAGAACCGATGACCAAAGCTCATCGCGATTATCATCCGGCCAAGCACACCCGCGCGACCCGGGCAACGCCCGCGCGGGGACAAGTTAAGATTCCGAAAAATGTCGAGCAGTTCGAGATCACACTCTCGGGGCGCACCGTAAGACTAACTAATCTGAAGAAGCTCTTCTGGCCGGAGCTCAAGATTGCCAAGCGCGATCTGATTCAGTATTACGCGGATGTTGCGCACGTGCTATTGCCGCATCTTCAGGATCGCGCGATGGTGATGAAGCGTTATCCGAACGGCGCGGCGGGTGATTTCTTTTTCATGAAGCGGGCGCCGTCGCCGCGGCCGCCCTGGATTGAGTTGTGTTCAATTGAGCATGGCTCGGGCAACATTATCGATTTTCCCATCATTCAGGATTTGGCAGCGTTGCTTTGGGTGATCAATCTCGGTTGCATCGACTTGAACCAATGGTACGCGCGCTGTGATGATGTCGATCGGCCGGACTATCTTCATTTCGATCTCGATCCACAGCCCGGCTCGACCTGGGAAAATGTTTTGGAGAGTGCGCTCGTGGTGCGCGAAGCTCTGGATTCACTGGGCATGCCTTCATATCCGAAGACCACTGGTTCGAAGGGGATTCACATTTACGTCCCCATCGTGCGCGGGCCGACGCAGAAACAGGTCTGGACGATCGCGAAAGAGATCGCGAATGTCTTAGCGTCCGCAAATCCGGAATTAATGACCGCGATTTACAAAATTGCGAAGCGGCCGAAAGGGCGCGTCCTGGTTGATTACAACCAGAACGCCTGGGGCCGCACGCTGGCCTCGATCTACTCTGTACGGCCGACACCGAAAGCTGCGGTGTCAACGCCGGTCACCTGGAAGGAAATCGAGAAGGGAATCAGGATCGAAGACTTTCGCTTGGACAATGTGCGCAAGAGAATCGCGAAGCTCGGCGATCTTTGGAAGCCGTTGTTGGACAAGCGAAAGAGGTTTGATTTGAAGCCGTATTTGAAATAATCATCCACAGATTCCACAGATTACACAGATAGGCAGTGGATCGAAAAGAAATCCGTTGCGGCTTAGCTATTCAGATTGCTGAAGTCTTATCTGTGTAATCTGTGAAATCTGTGGATGAATTCAAGCATGACACTACCGCTTAAACAACCATACCTGCCCATGGAAGCCAAGTCCGTGGAAAAACTTCCTGCCGGCGATGAGTGGCAATACGAGCCGAAGTGGGACGGCTTTCGCTGCGTTGCGTTTCGTGATGGCGACCAGATTGATCTCCAATCGAAGAGCGGACAACCGCTGGCGCGCTACTTTCCGGAAGTAGTCGAAGCGCTGCTCAAGCTCAAACCAAAACAATTCGTCCTCGACAGCGAGATCGTTGTGCCGGTGAAAGGCCGGTTTTCGTTTGACGATCTGTTAATGCGCATTCATCCGGCGGCCAGCCGAATTAAAAAGCTGGCGCAGGAAACTCCGGCGAAGATGATTGTCTTCGATCTGCTGGTGGATGATCGCGGCAAGTCTCTCGCAGATCTAAAACTGAGCGAGCGAAGAAAGAAGCTCGACTCGTTCGCAAAGAAATATTTTTCAAAGAACAAATCGATTGAACTCTCGCCGTGCACTGCGGACCTGAAGATCGCGAAGGATTGGCTGGCGGGCGCCGGCGTGGATCTCGATGGCGTGATCGCCAAGCGCGCGGACATGCCTTACCAAAGCGGCAACCGGCACGGCATGGTCAAGATTAAGCGCCTCCGCACCGCCGACTGCGTGGTCGGCGGATTTCGCTACGCGTCCGCCGGTAAGGTGATGGGCTCGTTATTGCTGGGTCTTTATGATGAGAAGGGCTTGCTGCATCACGTCGGTTTCAGCTCGAGCTTCAAAGCAAGTGAGAAACCGGCCCTGACAAAGAAACTCGAAAAGCTAATTAAGCCCCCGGGCTTCACCGGAAATGCCCCCGGCGGCCCGAGCCGCTGGGCCACAGAGCGATCAGCGGAATGGCAACCGCTCGCGCCGAGACTTGTCTGCGAAGTTCAATACGATCACTTCACCGGCGGCCGCTTTCGTCATGGAACAAAATTTCTGCGCTGGCGTCCGGACAAGAAGCCGGCGCAGTGCAAGTTTGATCAGGTGACGCGTTGACCAGTCTTATTTTCTGATTGTCCCGGGACTTCTTGCGGCTCTGCCGCTTGATGTGCGGTAAGGCTTTGCCTTACCGAGAAGTCGATAAGAGAAGTTCTTCGCCGGCGTCGAGGTTGCGCCTCGACGCCGGCGAAACAAAGAAAGAGTTGACCCGGCCGGAAGGCCACCGGCCTTCCGCACATCGAGCGGCAGAGCCGCCACGGCTTGCCAAGAGTTAGCAGCAGATTACTGCATCGTAAAGTTGTAAGTGATCACTCCCTGAATCTTCACTGGCTGCCCATTCAAAACTGTCGGCGTAAAGCGCGCGCGCAGCGCGGCTTCTTTGGCGGAGCCCACGAGCAAGGGATGACCGGAAACGGCTTGGGCTGAAATTACTCGGCCTTGCTCATCAATCAGGATCTGTACCCCCACGGCACCCTGCACGCGAATCTGCCGGGCCATCGCCGGATAGGGCGGCTGCGGCAGGTTGATTGCTTTTGATATGAGCATGATCGACGGAACTTTTTCGATTTTTGGTTTAGCCGGAATGGGTTCAGGTGGCTTTCCTTCTACCTTCACCGACGTGGGCGAAGCGCTGCAAGCGTCACAGCCATTGGGATTGCCTACCGAAACGGTGGGCGGATCGGCGTTGCGTTCGCTCAGGCGAACCGGACCAGTGACTGGTGGAATTGTCGAAGCCACGACACCGACCTGATCCGGCACCAGTCGCGGATCTGTAATGGGCGCCTGAGCCACTATTCTTTCCGACATCGTAATGTGCGGATCAACCGGCGCATTCGACGGCGTCGCTCTCCGCGTCAATTGCGGACGATTCTCGCGGGGCTGAACTTGGTCACGCGTGACGGGCGGAACCCAATTCAACACCTCCAGACTGCTGGTCTGCGCTTCCAATTGAGCGTCGTACGCATAGACGCTGACGATCCCCGCAGCAAAAAGCACTACTGTGTAAGCAGCCACCGTAATGAGAAAGAACGAACCGCGCCGCCGGTACTCGGTGCGGTGCGAGTTGGATTCGATCAGGTTGGTAAACATCTCTAGCTCCTCCTGTCTTGCGGTGCCGTTTCGGGTCGAAGAAGCTGGAAGGTTAGACAACCTAAGGCTGCAATTGTTCCCCCGTTGAGATCAATTCCTTTGTGGTTGCGGTGACAAGGCCCGAAGGGCCGTCATTTAGTAGCCACGACCGTGAGGTCGTGGTAAGCGGATTGAGACAGTGAACAAAGGTCCGAAGGACCGACATTAATAATACCGGCCCTGCGGGCCTCGATAGTTATGTGGGTTGACCCCGACCTGACGGTCGGGGCTATTGAATCGCGGCGCTTCGCGCCTTTACATACCGCCAACTCCCGGTGACGATGACTCCTACGCGACTTACTGATAGAACTGCTAGTCTCGGTCTCTGCGGCATCGCTCGAAACTTAAAACTGCATTGCGCGCTTTAGCGCTTTCCATTAGGATAGCGCCGCTTTCTACCCCTACTTCGATCCAGGAGGAGTCATGACCACAGCTACTGCCCCCCAGGAAGAACTCAATCCATTTGAAATCGCCAAGCAGCAGTTCGATCGCGCCGCGGATTATCTCGAACTGGAAGATTCGATGCGCAACGTCCTGCGCAGTGCCAAACGTCAATTGATTGTCTCGATTCCCGTGCGGATGGATGGCGGAGAAACCAAAGTCTTTGAAGGCTATCGCGTGCAGCACAACATTGCGCGTGGGCCCGCGAAAGGCGGCATTCGTTATCACCCCAACGTTACGCTCGACGAAGTGAAAGCGCTGGCTTCATGGATGACCTGGAAGTGCGCGACCGTGGGCATTCCCTATGGCGGCGGCAAAGGCGGCGTAGTCTGCGATCCGAAGAGCATGTCAAAGAATGAACTCGAGCGGTTGACGCGACGATACGCTTTCGAAATCGCGCCGATCATTGGGCCGGATCGAGACATTCCCGCCCCGGACGTTTACACCGACTCGCAGACGATGGCCTGGATCATGGATACGATTTCGATGGTGCACGGACACACTGAGCTGGGCGTGGTAACGGGGAAACCTTTGTCGCTGGGCGGCTCGCAGGGACGGCACGAAGCGACCGCGCGCGGCGCTTTGTATGCATTGCGTGAAGCATGTGAAGTGCGTGGCGCACGTTTACGTGATGCGCGCGTGGCCGTGCAGGGATTTGGCAATGCCGGTTCGATCATCGCGCGGCTGGTAGCCGAAGACGGCGCCCGCGTGGTGGCGGCGTGCGACTCAAAATGCGGCATTTATGCTGAGAACGGACTCGACATTCAGGCGGTGCTCAAACACAAGGAAGAGACCGGCTCGCTCAAGAATATGCCTGGCGTGAAAGAGATTGAGCCGAACGACGTTTTGGAAGTTGAATGCGACGTGCTCTGTCCTTCGGCTCTGGAAAACAGTATTACCATGGCGAATGTCGGCAAGGTCAAAACGAAGATCATCGCGGAACTGGCTAATGGACCGACCACGCCGGGCGCCGATCGCGTGTTTGAAGCTCAGGGCGTAACAGTGATCCCTGACATCCTGGCAAATGCCGGCGGCGTGACTGTCAGCTACTACGAGTGGGTGCAGGACCAGTACTCGTTTTTCTGGACTGAAAAGCGAATTAATCAAACGCTCGAAGACACCATGAGCGACGCCTTTCATAAAGTGCATCAGACGGCGCATCGATACGGCACCGACCTGCGCACCGGCGCTTACATTCTGGCGATCGACCGCGTGGCGGAAGCCACGAGGGTGAGAGGAATATTCCCGTAAGAACAACGATCTTTGTACTTTCAACTTGGTGCCTGGTCGTTTAATTAAGAGGCTAGTTAATTCAAACCAAGTTTGAGCGCACAAAGCACAAAGTTCATTTCTTTCCATGTCAGACACAATCACAGTCTACGAAAAACCAACGTGCACGAAATGCCGTGAAATGGACAAGCTACTCCGCGAAAGCGGTGTCGACTTCGAGAAAATCAACTATTACATCGAACCGCTCAGCGAAAAGAAACTGCGTGAGTTGATCCGCAAAATGGGCATCAAGCCACGCGAGTTGCTGCGCACGAGTGAGCAGGTCTATCGCGAACTGGATCTCGGCAAGAAGGAATTAAGCGACGACGAGATTATTTCGCTGATGGTCAAGCACCCGGACTTGATGCAACGGCCAATCGTCGAGCGCGGTGATCGAGCGGTGCTCGGCCGGCCCACCGAGACTGTGAAGTCGTTACTTAAATAAGATGGTGCGCCGCTTCATCACAGCCGGTTTACTCTTGGTGCTGGCATTCGCTATACCTGCGTTTTCGCAGAAGGTTCGTAAAGAAACATTTGAGTCGCAAGGGAAGAAGCGTACCTACTATTTGCTGGTTCCCGACTCGGCCACCGCCGCACATCCCGCGCCAATGGTCTTGCTGCTGCACGGCTCCGGGCGCAACGGCCTCTCACTCATGGACAAGTGGAAGGACCTTGGCGTTAAAGAGGGAATTATTCTGGTCGCTCCGGACGCGTTCAAATCGGAAGGATGGTACACGCCCCAGGACGGCCCCGATTCGCTGCACGATTTGATTTCTGAACTTAAGACAAAGTATGCGATCGATTCCCGTCGAATGTATTTGTTTGGGCATTCAGCCGGCGCGTCGTTCGCACTCTACATGGCCCTTTTCGAATCCGAGTATTTTGCCGCGGCGGCGATTCACGCCGGCGCTCTGCGGCCCGGCGACGGGCCAACTATCGCCGCCGCCGCGCGTAAAATTCCTATCCACATTGCGGTAGGAACAGTCGATCCTTTCTTTCCGCTGGCTGCGGTGAGAGCGACTCGCGACGCGCTCGCTCAGAACGGATTCCCGATTCAGTTAGTCGAGATGAAGGGACACGATCACTGGTATTACGATCTGGCGCCCCAGATTAATGCCGAAGCCTGGGGCTTTCTCAAGCAGCAGAAGCTGGCCGAAGAACCTCGCTATACGCAATACAACTTCAAATGAGTAAGAGCCCAAACACCGTTTTCATCTGCCAATCCTGTAGCTACGAGTCGCGGAAGTGGCTGGGCAAGTGCCCGGAATGCGGCGAGTGGAATTCGCTGGTCGAAGAGCGCGTTATCACGACCAGGAAAAGTCGCGGCGCGAGCGGTTTTCGTTTACGCGAAGCGAAAGCAATTGCCTATGACGAGATTGAGTCGCAGGATGATGTGCGCGTCTCTTCAGGCGTGACTGAGTTCGATCGGGTGTTGGGCGGCGGGATCGTGCCCGGAACACTGGTGCTGCTCGGCGGCGATCCCGGGATCGGCAAGAGCACTTTACTCTTGCAGGTCGCTGATAAACTAAGCGCAAACGGCTCGACTGTGCTTTATGTTTCCGGCGAGGAATCAGAGCGACAGATCAAGTTGCGTGGCGAACGGCTCGGCATTCAGGCCAACAATCTCTTGCTGCTGCCGGAAACCAACCTCGAGAACATTCAACGCGAAATTGAGCGCGTAAAGCCAACCACAATTATTATCGATTCCATTCAGACTACGTTTTCTTCGGAGATCGAATCTGCGCCCGGATCGATTTCACAGATTCGCGAGGTTGCCGCGCAGCTTCTCCTGCTCGCAAAGACCGGCGGCATACCGGTATTTTTGATCGGCCACGTCACAAAGGAAGGCTCAATTGCTGGGCCGCGCGCTCTCGAACACATTGTCGATACGGTTCTCTATTTCGAAGGCGAGCGCCATCACAATCATCGCATCGTGCGTGCTACCAAGAATCGATTTGGCGCAGCGAATGAAGTCGGTGTCTTTGAAATGACGAACAAAGGGCTGACGCCGGTCGCAAATCCCTCGCAGATGTTTCTCGCCGAGCGGCCCGCGGATGCTGCGGGTTCGGTGGTGACTGCTTGCATGGAAGGCACGCGACCCGTGCTGGTCGAGATACAGGCTCTGGTCTCGAGCTCGAAATACGGAACCGGCCGCCGCATGACGCAGGGCGTCGATCAGAACCGCGTGGCTTTAATGATCGCGATGCTCGAGAAGCGCGCGGGTTTGCAGTTGCTCGGCGACGATGTGTTCGTGAACATCGCCGGCGGACTTGAGGTTGATGAGCCGGCCGTCGACCTCGGACTAGTGACGGCCATTGCGTCCAGTTTCAAGAACCTGCCAATTGACGCGCACACCGCGGTGTTCGGTGAAGTCGGACTGACGGGCGAGGTGCGCGGCGCCACGCAGGCGGCCGCGCGCGCGCGCGAAGCGCAGGCTCTGGGTTTCAAAAAGATCGTGATGCCGGCATCGAACAAGGCGGGCCTTGAGAAGTTGCTCGGCTTGCGCGTGGTCGGCGTGCGATCGGTTGATGAGGCGTTAAGCGAACTTTTCTGATCTTACTTGGCGTCTTTGCGCCTTCGCGTGAACGAGTCTCACGCAAAGCCGCAAAGACGCCAAGGAACGCAGAGCATTTCTAATAGAGGAGTCCATCGTACATGTTAAGAAAGCTGCGAGTGTTCTTATTGACCGCGTGCGTGGTTTTTGTCGTATCGCAATTATCAACCGCTCAGCGTCGCCAACAACCTTCACCTGCGGCAGCCACACCTTCTGAAGCTTTGAAAGTTTTGCAGTGGCGCTCAATCGGGCCATATCGTGGCGGCCGATCGACGGCAGTCGCCGGCGTCGCTTCGCAGCCGATGGTTTTCTATTTCGGCGCGACCGGCGGCGGCGTTTGGAAGACGATTGACGGCGGGATCAACTGGGAACCAGTCAGTGACGGCTCGGTCTTTGGCACGGGCTCAGTCGGCGCGATCGGCCTTTCCGATTCTGATCAGAACACGATTTATGTCGGCATGGGCGAGTCGCCGATTCGCGGCAATGTCTCGCACGGCGACGGCGTTTACAAATCAACTGACGGCGGCAAGACCTGGAAGCACATCGGGCTCGAAGACACGCGCCAGATCTCGCGCATTCGCGTTCACCCGAAAAATCCCGACATTGTTTACGTGGCCGCGCAGGGACATGTGTGGGCGCCGAATGCGGATCGCGGCATCTTTAGGTCAAAAGACGGCGGCAAGACCTGGCAGAAGGTTTTGTTTCGCAGCGACAAAGCCGGCGCGTGCGATCTGATCATGGATCCCACGAATCCGAATGTGCTGTATGCGGGAATGTGGGAAGTATATCGAAAGCCCTGGACGCTCGAGAGCGGTGGCCCGGGCAGCGGCATCTTCAAGACAACTGACGGCGGTGATACCTGGACTGAGATCACGCGCAATCCGGGATTGCCGAAAGGAATGATCGGCATTGTCGGCATCACGGTATCGCCGGCGAATCCGGATCGCGTCTGGGCGATTGTCGAAGCTGAAGACGGCGGCGTGTTTCGTTCCGACAATGGCGGCAAGACCTGGACGAAGACGAACGAGCAGCGCAACCTGCGGCAGCGCGCCTGGTACTACTCGCGGATCTACGCCGATCCGAAAAATGCCGACACGGTCTATGTGCTCAACACCGGCTTCTACAGATCGAATGACGGTGGACGAACGTTCACCGGTATCGGTGTGCCGCACGGCGACAATCACGATCTGTGGATTGCTCCCGACGATCCCAATCGCATGATTGAAAGCAACGACGGCGGCGCGAATGTCTCGTTCAACGGCGGCAAGAGCTGGAGCGAGCAGGACCAGGCGACGGCGCAGTTCTATCGCGTCGCGCTGGACAACGATTTTCCGTATCACATCTATGGCGCGCAGCAGGACAACTCGACTGTGCGCATCGCCAGCCGCACGACTGAAGGCGGCATCGGCCCCAGCGATTGGTACGACGTGGGCGGCGGCGAGTCCGGCTGGATTGCGCCTTCGCCGAAGGACTCCGAGATTGTTTACGCCGGATCGTATGACGGGCTGACGACGCGCTACGATCATCGCACCGGACAACTGCGCGATGTGAATCCTTACCCGAACAATCCGATGGGTTGGGGCGCGGGCGACATCAAGTATCGTTTCCAATGGAACTTCCCGCTCTTGTTCTCGCCTCATGATCCGAACACGCTCTATGCGGCAGCACAGGTGCTCTTCAAATCGACTAATGAAGGGCAGAGCTGGGAAGTCATCAGTCCCGACCTGACGCGCAATGACAAATCAAAGCAAGGAGCGTCCGGTGGCCCAATCACCAAAGACAACACCAGCATCGAGTATTACGACACGATCTTTACGGTGATGGAATCGCCGGTGCAGGCGGGCACGATCTGGACCGGCGCTGATGATGGCCTGGTGTATGTCACGCGCGACGGCGGCAAGAACTGGACGAACGTAACGCCGTCGAAAGAGATCATGCCTGAGTGGATTCAGATCAATTCGCTCGATGCATCGCCGTTCGATGCCGGCACCGCGTATGTCGCCGCGACCATGTACAAGTACGACGACTACAAACCATATCTCTACAAGACCAGCGATTACGGCAAGACCTGGAAGAAGATCACCAACGGCATTCCTGACGGCGCGTTCACGCGCGTGATTCGCGAAGATCCAAATAAGCGTGGCCTGCTTTACGCCGGAACGGAAACCGGCATCTACATCTCGTTCGATGACGGCGCGAATTGGCAATCGATGCAGTTCAATTTGCCGGTCGTCCCGATTACCGATCTCGCAATTCACAAACGCGAGAAGGAATTGGTGGCGGCGACCCAGGGACGTTCGTTCTGGATTTTTGATGACTTGCCCATCCTGCATCAGATGATGGATGGCGGCGGTTTCAGTGCCGGTTCACAGACCAAACTCTTCAAGCCTAAAGACGCTTACCGGATGCCGGGCTTCGGTGGCTTCAATCTTCCGGCTACGGCCACGATTGGAAAAAATCCCGCGAATGGCGTGGTGGTTTACTACTCGCTGAAAACAAAACCAGGGACCGATGTCGTGCTCGAGTTTCTCGACGCGAATGGAAAGTCGATTAACAAATTCACCGGCCGAATTCCGAAGCCCGCTGCGCCGGGCCAGGCGCCGGCGGATCAGCCACAGCCCGGCGGTGAGGAAGGTGGATTTTTCGGTGGGGCTCCGGCGCGCGTTTCCACCGATGTTGGTTTGAATCGTTTCGTTTGGGACATGCGTTATTCCGACTCGACGCGCTTTCCGGGAATGATTCTTTGGGCCGGCCAGACGCGCGGCCCGCGCGTTGTGCCCGGGAGTTATCAAGTTAAGCTAACTGTCGACGGTCAAACGATGACCGAAACGTTTGAGGTCAAAACCGATCCGCGACTGAGCACAACCGCGGCGGAATATGCAAAGCAGCTCGACCTGGCCTTAAGAATCCGCGACAAGCTGACTGAGACACACAACGGGATAGTTCAGATTCGTGACGTGAAAAAACAGATAGACGATCTGGTCAAACGAGTTGGACCGCAATCAAAGCTGATTGCCGACGCGGGAAATGCTTTGACCCGAAAGCTGACTGATGTCGAAGAAGCTCTATATCAAACCAAGAACCAAAGCAGCCAGGATCCTTTGAACTTCCCGATCCGGCTCAACAACAAACTGGCGGCATTGCTGGGCGTAGTGGCAGGATCTGAAACTCCGCCCACTGATCAGTCATTCGCTGTCTATGACGAGTTGTCGGCTGATATCAACGCGCAGTTGCAGAAGCTGGGACAGATTATGAAGACTGACGTGCCGGCGTTCAATCAGTTGGTGAAAGACCAGAACATCCCGGCGATCGTGGTGAAACCGCCGAGTCCGTGAGTTGAGGCGCGAAGCGCCGGTATTTAATAGCTGCGACCGGATTTCGGATGCGACTATGTCGGCCCTTCGGGCCTCGATGTTCTGTGGGTGAGTTTTCCCCGACCTAACGGTCGAGGCTATTCAATGGCAGCCCTTCGCGCCTCGGATCCAAATTTCGACTCTTCATCCGGCCGTCGCTTCCATAGCGAAAGGACGAAACCGAGGATCGTCAGGCCGAACAGCACCAGGTTCATGACGACTCCCGGCGGGCGTCCCACCCGAACGAGCGGAATGAACCACGTAATCAACTGTGAGCCGACGTAGGTTAGTCCCAACGCGACAAACATGAGCGGCACGGCCCGGCGATATCGGAGCAGAACTACTGCTCCGATCAACGAGATGATCAACCGGTTGAGCGAAGAGACTGCAAATATGGCGACTATCGTCTGTGACGCGGCGGCCGGATACGTCTCCAAAGGAATGCCGTCGGCTGCCTGCGCGGTCGAATAGCCGTTCACAATAATCATGACGCTCTGAACTGCCCGAATCGTTATGACAAAGGCGAAGAGCCACAGCGCGATCTTTGAGCCTGTGTAGCCGTTGTCGAGCCGGCGCGGAAATAGCCGGTTCAGTAATGTTTCTCGCGTGCTCGCGAGCTCAATTTCCGTCTTCATTCATTACCTCCCGCGCTGGATCTCTAAATCCCTTGACGATCAGCCATAACGACAGCGCCAGGTAAACGAATCCGAGAGGCATTCCCATCAACATCGGCACCGGACTTGGATACGCAAGAAACTGCGGCAGGGTGATCCCGGTGATTTGCATCAGCGTCGTGATCACTCCCAGGACACCCAGGACCGGCGGAGCCAACCTTGAGCGCCACAACACCACGAACAGCATCAACATCCAACTGACGACAATCAGCAGATGTGTGTAGTGCACCCACTTCCACGCCGACCGCACCGCCGCGCCGACAACTATGTACACGCCGGCGTCCGCGGGTGATGCGCTTGCATAGTCCTGGCTGAAACTGAACAAGGACATCCAGGCCGCGTTCTCGACACCCTGAAGGCAAAAGTTGGCGACAGCCAATGCGAATAGCCATGCGGCAATCGCAAAGCTGTACTGACGAACGAAAGGCAGCGCGGTGATCGCGATCGCAATCGTCACCGCGCCCCCGACGAACAGCATCATTACTGCCGACCTGACCAGAAAAGAATTGCCCGGAGTATTGGCCGCAAAACTAAATGGTGACGTAAGCGGGCGGAGCATGATGTACGGTGTAATCAGGCCGGTGAACAAATGAATGATTAGCAGAATACCGATGATTCGGCCGGTGTTCTTTGCAGATCTCATCCGGACCTCCTATGAAGGCGGATTAGCCGGGGGAACAAACATGACCGGCTGATTTAGTTAGCTGTACGACGCGATTGCGTCCAGAGTTTCGACCGGCGCACTGCAAATATTGTCACCGGCTTAGCGAGTGTGCTTAGTCGTGTTTGCTCTCCGTACTCACTCTATCGCCTTCCGCAGCGCCGCCCTCGCCAGCAAACGTGTCGAATCAAGAGTCGGTAACGGGCAGTCGTCCGGGCGCACGATCAGAGGCAGCTCGGTGCAGCCGAGCACGACGGCGTCGCAGCCGCGCTGCTTCAACTTGTCCACTACTTCATTCAGGTAAAGGCGTGAGAGTTCTGCGAAGATGCCGTTGACGAGCTCTTTGAAAATGATCTCGTTGATGCGTTCTCGATCCGATGGGTCAGGTATCTCGCGCTCGATGCCGAACTGATCCAGCGCCGCGCGATAGACAGGTCCTTCAGTCAAATACTTCGTTCCCATAATGCCGAGCCGCGCGTAGCTATACGCTGGGCCTCTTCGGCCACTGCTTCGGCGATGTGCAGCCAGGGGATCGGAGAGCGCGGCAGCAAATAATCAAGTGCCTGGTGGTAGGTGTTGTCGGGGCAGATTGCGAAGTCGGCGCCGGCCTGCGCGACCTTGTGAGCCGAAGCGAGCATCAACTCCGCCACTGCCGCCCAGTCATTGGCGACAATGTGGCGCATGTGCTCGGCCATCGGTACGCAGTTCATCGTGATCTCAGGATGATTGTGTTCACCCATCACCGCGGGCGCTTCGAGACAAATTGTGCGGTAACAGAGCGCCGCGCCTTCGGAGCTGCCGGCCACAATGCCAATGTGTTTGGTCATGATGCCTCCCTATCCGCAGATTACGCAGATACACAGAAAGAAAAATGATTTGCCACAAAAAGGCATAAAAGGAAAGCAATGAATTGAAAATGATAGCCGCGGCTGAACCCGGATTTGACGGAGTCGATTCCCAGGTTTTATCCGCGGTCATCTGCGGAAATCTGTGGCCTACTGTGCTCGCGCTTCGCGCTTGATGCGGGCGATGCGCGCCCACGCTCTCAAGAACATCAGCATGCCGGGAGGCATGCGTACCAAATTACTTCTTAAACAGATTTGCGAAGGCCTGGCGGGCGTCGGTGGGCTTGCCGGAAGAAGTCTCGCGTTCGATGACGGCGCGCGCGGCGAACAGCTCGCACGTATTGCGTCCACCTTTATTCAAGATGCGAGCCGTAAGTGGCTTGCGACACTCGAAACGTGATCCAGGGTCGAAGTAGGTGCATTGCCGGCAAGTGTGCAGATCGGCCTTGCACTTTGGACAGACGGCTTCAGCGGTGATGTTCGCCTGAACCACCGCCGCGCAGGCGGCGCACTTGACCTTCTGGCCGAAAGCCATCATTTGCGGCGATCTTGGGCCTTCGCGCTCGCGCGGAGGCCTTTGCCCCTGCGGTTTTGGTCGCTCCTCACGATCGCGGTCGTGATCCATATAGCCGCGCTGCTTGTACTTGCGTTCGCTCATTACGTTTCGTTTAGTTCTGCGGGCGCATCATACTTGAGATGGAGTTTCACGCCAAGACGCAAAGGCGCGAAGATCCGCGAAGTCGCTGAGTCCTTAAGCAAAATCGGTGACGGCCAGTACGATGCGTGGTAGAATGCCGCGCATTATGCGGTTTGATGTCGTCCTTATAAGGCTCATCTTTACCGGTATTTTAGTGGCCGCGGGATATGTGCTCCATCCGATCCCCGGTCATCGTCTATTCTCGACCTCGCTGGCCGGGCTGGTGGCAGTTGGGATCATCTTTTTTGAGATGCGCATCCGCCGCTCGTCTTTGAAGACGCTAATCGGAGCAGCGGTCGGATCAATCCTCGGCATCATCGGCGCCTATCTGATCGGCTCGCTGATCAGCAGCCAGGAGTCTTTGGCGGTGCCGGCGACGACCAAAACCTTCCTCACTCTGTCACTCACATTTTTCATGGCCTATGTGGGCTTGATGGTCGGAGCTGCCAAAGGCGACTATCTGGATCTCTCCGCGTTGGGCGGCATCTTCAGCGACAAAGCATCGCGTCGCGATCTGAAGATTCTCGACACTTCGGTAATTATCGATGGGCGCATCGCTGACGTGGCGGAAACCGGATTTCTCACCGGCACGCTGATCATTCCGCAATTCATTCTGCGCGAGCTGCAACAGGTCGCTGATTCTCCTGATTCTTCAAAACGACAGAGAGGCCGGCGGGGCCTCGACATGTTGAATCGGCTGCAAAATAACAGCGCGCTGGACATTCAGATTGTCGAAACTGATTTTCCCTCCGTGCGCGAAGTCGATCTAAAGCTGATCGAGTTGGGCAAGCAATCGGATGCGGTGATCGTCACGAATGATTTCAATCTCAACAAGGTTGCGCAGCTGCGCGGCGTCAATGTCCTCAACATCAACGAACTCGCCAACGCGCTCAAACCGGTGGTGCTGCCCGGTGAAGCGATGCGTGTCTTCATCCTCAAAGAGGGCAAAGAATACAATCAGGGGGTCGCTTATCTCGACGACGGCACCATGGTCGTCGTGGATAATGCGCGCCGGCTGATTGGAAAGAACGCTTCGATATCGCAGTCACCAGCGTGCTGCAAACCACAGCCGGCAAAATGATCTTCGGAAAGATCTGCGAAGAAACCGAAAACGGCGGCAATGGCGAACGCGCGCGCCGCCCGCTGCGCGAAGTAAAAACCGCTCCCACCTTAACGCGCATCAACGATACCGAGTCGTAGCATGAATGTCGCAATCGTCGTCGCCGGCGGCAAGGGTACTCGGTTTGGCGGCGACCGGCCCAAACAGTTCCTCGAATTAGACGGCATCCCCATCATCATTCAGACGCTCCGCCAGTTTGAGCGTAGCCAGACAATCAGAGAAGTTGTAGTCGTGTTACCCGCCGCGGAAACGGCGAGCTTTCGGTCTGCTGATTGAAAAGTTCGAGCTGAAAAAGATTGCGCGTGTGGTGGCTGGCGGCGAAACTCGCGCGCAATCAGTCAAGCGCGGTCTGGACGCGATTGAAGCAGCAGAAGTGGTGGCGGTTCACGATGCGGTACGCCCGTTGGTGACGCCGGAAGAGATCGATCGAGTGGTCCAGGCTGCGGCTGAATCCGGCGCCGCCATCCTAGTGGCCCCGGTTAGCGACACCATTAAAGAAGTGACTGGCCAACAGGTGATGCGGACGGTGCCGCGCGCCAACTTACGACGTGCTTTGACCCCGCAGTGCTTTCGCCTGGAGATTCTGAAGCGAGCCTACGACGCCTTGCCGGAGATTGAAGCATCCGGGCTCGAAGTTAACGATGACAGATGTTGGTCGAGCGAATGGGAATCAGAGTGGTCGCTGATCGAAGGCCAGCGCGCGCAATATCAAGATTACGACAAAGGAAGATCTTGCTTTGGTGGAAGCATTCTTAAGTCAATAGTCAGCCGTTCGTAGTCAGTAGCAGTGTCCAGTGGTCAGTAGTTCGCGCTGAGTTACCTGCTGGCAGGAAAAACCACTCGCTTGAGCAACACAGCAACTAACACTGACAACTGACAACTGACAACTGACAACTGACAACTGACAACTGACAACTGACAACTGACAACTGACAACTGACCAACTGACAACTGACAACTGACAACTGACCAACTGACAACTGACCAACTGAAATGTTTCGAATCGGCATCGGTAATGACACGCATCGCCTGGTCGCGGGCCGGCCGCTCGTACTCGGCGGCGTCCGTATCGAATCTGATCGTGGAGCCGACAGGCTCACTCTGATGGCGACGCGCTCACTCATGCGCTGACTGATGCGATTCTCGGTGCGCTGTGCTGAAGGCGATCTCGGCGTTCATTTTCCCGACGCAGACGATCAATGGAAGGATGCCGACAGCATGCAGTTGCTGGCCCGGGTCGTTTGGCTGGCGCATGAGCGTGGCTTCAAAATCGAAAACGCGGACGCGACGATCATGCTCGAGCAGCCCAAGGCTGCGCGAACACATCGACGCGATGCGCGACAATCTTGTCGAAACGCCTGAACGTCGAGGTTGGTTGTGTGAGTGTCAAAGCAAAGACCGGAGAAGGACTCGACTCGGTTGGCCGCGGCGAAGCGGTGAGCGCTCAGGCGATTGTTTTGCTCGAGTGACCATGCCGCAGAATGACTGCCCTTAACTGCTAAGTCAATGAGACCGCAGGACATCATCCGCAAGAAACGCGACGGCGGCGAACTGTCGTCGCGAAGAAATCGATTTCTTTATTAGCGGCGTTACCAGCGGCGAACGATCGCCGATTATCAAAGCACGGCGCTGCTGATGGCCATTTTTCTCGAAGGCATGACTGACGCCGAACAGTCGGCCCTGACAAATGCAATGCTGCGGTCGGGCGAGATCCTGGATTTCTCAGACATTTCCAAACCAAAAGTCGACAAGCATTCGACCGGCGGTGTTGGCGACAAGACTTCCCTCATGATTGCGCCACTCGCGGCTGCGGCCGGCATTTGCGTGCCGATGATTTCGGGCCGTGGGCTGGGTCACACCGGGGGCACGCTTGATAAGCTCGAATCGATTCCCGGTTATCGAGTAGATCTTTCGTTGCCGGAATTTCGCGACGTCCTTGATCAGATGCGGCTTTGCGATGAACGGGCAAACGGCTGAGATTGCTCCGGCGGATCGCAAAGCTTTACGCGTTGCGCGATGCCACCGCGACGGTCGAAGCGATCCCTTTGATCGTCGCTTCGATAATTTCAAAGAAAGGCGCCGCCGGTCTGGATTCGATGGTGATCGACGTCAAGACTGGTTCAGGCGCTTTCATGCGCGAACCTGACCGGGCCAGAGCTTTGGCGCGAAGCCCTGGTGAAGACCGGGAATTCACTAGGGGTTCGATCGCAGGCTCTGATTACCGACATGAACCAACCGCTGGGACGCGCCGTCGGCAATTCTGTTGAGGTGCTGGAATGCATTGAATTGCTGAGCGGCAAAGTCGATGACGGAACGCGGCCCGTGCTCGATCTGTCGATCGAGTTGGCGGCGCGAATGGTCGTGCTGGCGCAGCTCGAATCATCAATCGAAGCCGCGCGTGCGCGCGTCACGAAGATCCACGAGTCGGGGGCGGCGTTGGACGCTTTTCGCCGGAATGTCGCGGCGCAGGGCGGCGACCCGCGCGTGTGTGACGAACCGCGAAAATATCTGCCGTTGACAGAGAACACGTTTAAGGTAGAATCCCCGCGCTCTGGTTTTGTTATCAAAGTTGACAGCTGAAGAAATTGGCCACGCCATCGCCGAAGCCGGCGGCGGTCGCATTCGCATCGATGACCAAATCGATCCGACCGTCGGCTTTGTCGCCGAAGTCAAGATCGGCGATGAAGTTCGCGCGCGGCGAGGTCGATGGGAATCGTCTTCTGTCGCGATGCGGGTGCGGGGAAAAAGCCGCCGCGCGAATTCAGGCGGCCTACGAGATCGGCGAAGCGCCCCCGAGCGAGTTACCGCAGTTGATCAAGGAAGTGATCGAATGAGTTTGGAGTGCGCCGACTTGTCGGCGCTTTGGTAAGTGGACCCGCGCAGTGGCGGTTCCAAAGTGAAAGCGGCGTCAAGCCGTCGCACTCCATAGATGAGGTAATGAAACTCAAGCTCTTGTTAGCCCTGGTGCGTATTGTCTTCACTGATCTTCGCCGGTCAGGCGTGCAACCGTGCCGGTTACGGCGCTGACGATCCGTCCAAGATCCGTGTCGGCATTGTTTTTGATATCGGCGGCAAAGACGATCGTTCTTTCAATGCCGCGGCGTGGGCCGGAGTGAAGTGCGCGGAGTCGGGCCTGTAATGCCGGATGGGAAGACCAGTTGTGAAAAACCTCCGCTGAATGTCATTGTGCGCGACGTTGAGCCCGGCAATCCCGTTTCGATCGAACCGGCGATGCGAGCGTTTGCCGAACGCGGCTATGACCTGGTCATCGGCGTAGGCTTTGCGCAAGGCCCAATCATGCAAGCGGTCGCCAAAGACTATCCGAATATTCACTTCGCAATCATCGACGGCGTAATCTTTGAAGACGACGGCAAGACTCCCAAGGCCAATGTCGCTTCATTGGTTTTTAAAGAGCACGAAGGATCTTATCTGGTGGGGCTGATCGCCGGCATGACTTCCAAGACGGGCACTATCGGATTCCTCGGTGGGATGGATATCGGTTTGATTCACCGTTTTGAAGGTGGATATGAGCAGGGAGCGAAAGCCGCCAATCCGCAAATCCAGGTCATTCAGAATTATGTGGGCGTGACTGATTCAGCCTGGAACAATCCCGGCAAAGGAAAAGAGATCGCGTTGGCGCAAATCGGCAAAGGCGCTGACGTGATCTTTACCGCGGCCGGCAATTCAGGCCTGGGCGCATTCGATGCTGTCGAGCAGGCAGGGAAAGATTCGAGCGGGCGCGCGACGCATTTCGTGATCGGCGTCGATTCGAATCAGAACATGGTCAAGCCTGGCTTTGTTTTGACGAGCATGGTCAAGCGCGTGGACAACGCCGTGTACGACATCGTCAAAGACGTCGTTAACCGAAAATTCCAGGGCGGCTTTCACGTGTTCGGGCTGGACACAGATGGTGTCGCTTACGTTATGGACAACTACAATCAGACGCTCGTCTCACCTGAGGCAGTCAAAGCAGCAGAGGAAGCCAGGAAGAAAATCGTGTCCGGCGAGATAAAGGTTGTCGACAGAATGACCCAGTAGTGAAGTCAGTTGTTAGTTGTCAGTAGTCAGTTGTTTTTCTCGTCCTCTGGAGGAAGCGAAATGGCGAAAACAAATTTCGAAACTCTTCGGGTATATCGGTTATCCGAGAAGCTTGCTGATCAAATCTGGCTAATCGTGCTGAAATGGAATGTGCTTGCACGGGACACTGTTGGCAAACAACTCATCCGGGCGGCCGATAGCATCGGAGCGAACATCGCAGAAGGTACTGGCCGCGGAACGTTCGTTGATAATCGACGCTTTGTGAGAATCGCGAGAGGTTCGCTGAACGAAACCAAACACTGGTTGCGTCGGGCTTACAAGCGGCAGTTGTTGAACGAGAGAGAAGTTCGTGCACTCAAATCTGTTGTTGATGAGTTAGGCCCAAAGTTGAACGCCTACCTCAACTCTATCGGGAGAGTGAGTGATCGAGCAGCGAACAACTGACTACCGACTACTGACTACTGACAAGTGATTCAACTACGCAACATCACCAAACGCTTTGGCGACGTCCTGGCTAATGACCGTGTCGACATTAATGTTCGACCGGGGACGATTCACGCCATTGTCGGTGAAAACGGCGCCGGCAAGTCGACTGCGATGCGCATTGCTTACGGCTTCTACACCGCTGACGGCGGCGAGATTCTGATCGATGGTCAGGTACGCGCGATTCGCACTCCGCACGACGCGATTGCGCTCGGCATTGGCATGGTGCACCAGCACTTCATGCTGGTTGAGCCCATGACGGTCGCGGAAAATATTGTGTTGGGGGCCGAGCCGGGCAACGCCGCTTCGCTCGATCTCAAAAAAGCCGCCGCGGAAATTCGCAAAGTCTCAGATGAGTTCAAGCTGTCAGTCAATCCAAACGCGACCATCGATAGCCTGTCCGTGGGCCAGCAGCAGCGAGTCGAGTTGTTGAAAGCGCTTTATCGGCACGCGCAATTGCTGATTCTTGATGAGCCGACAGCGGTTTTGACGCCCCAGGAGGTTGACGAGTTCTTCTCCATTCTTCGCCGGATGCGCGAGCAGGGAAAGACCATCGTTATCATCACGCACAAACTGTCTGAGGTGTTGGCGATTTCAGATGAGGTGACCGTCATGCGCGACGGGAAAGTCGTTGGGGAATTGAAAACCAGTCAAACGAACGCGGCGGAACTGGCGCGGCTGATGGTGGGCCGCGAAGTCCTGCTGCGTGTGGAAAAGCCTGACGCGACGCCAGGCGAAGTGGTATTGGCAACGCGCGGGCTGTCCATTCTCGGACGCGATGGATCGAAGCGAGTAAACGACGTCTCGTTTGAAGTGCGCGCTGGCGAGATCGTGGGCATCGCGGGTGTCGAAGGCAACGGCCAGACCGAACTGATTGAAGCGCTGGCGGGATTGATTCCCGGCTCGTACATCTCGGGCACGATAAGTTTTGCGGGCCGCGACATCAGCCATTCGGACGCGCGCCGGCGGAAAGAGCTCGGCATTGCCCACGTACCTGAGGATCGGCATCGACGTGGCCTGTTGTTGGACTTCAGTCTTGCCGAAAACACCATCCTCGGAGTTCATTATCGGAAGCCGGCGGTAACGGCGGGCGTGATGCTCGATCAGAAGGGAATCAGGCGAAGAACTGAAGAGGTGATCCGTGATTTCGACGTGCGGCCGCCGAATCCTGATTTGCCGGCGCGGGCGCTCTCCGGCGGCAATCAGCAAAAGCTGATCATCGGTCGCGAATTTGGGCTGCCGCCCAAGCTTCTGCTGGTGTCGCAACCCACGCGCGGGGTGGACATCGGGGCGATTGAATTCATTCACCGGAAGATCGTCGCGTTGCGCGACGCAGGTTGCGCGGTGCTACTCGTCTCAGCCGAGCTGGAAGAAGTCACCGGGTTATCGGATCGTCTGCTGGTAATTCATAACGGAAGCATAGTAGGTGAAGTCGATCCGAAAACCGTCACCAATGAAGAGATTGGATTGATGATGACCGGAGGAAGAGCTTAGTACTTGGTCCTTTGTTCTTTGACGTCTTGATGAGGTTGTCGAAAACCAACGGAGGCTCCCATGGAGAGAACAAATTTCGAGAAGCTCCAGGTCTATCAGCTCTCGGAAAAGCTAGCGGATAATGTTTGGAATATTGTCATCGTCTGGGATTCTTTCGCTAAGGATACCGTAGGAAAGCAAATTGTCCGTGCGGCCGACAGTATTGGTGCGAACATTTCAGAAGGGAGCGGCCGTGGTAGTCTGCAAGACAACCGACGCTTCGTCAGAATGGCACGCGGCTCTTTGTACGAGACGATTCATTGGTTGCGCCGTTGCTATTTGCGAAAGCTCTTATCGCAATCTGAAGTGAAGAAATTGCGGTTGCTCATCGAAGAACTGACGCCGAAGCTGAATGCATTCCTGAGTTCTGTTGATAAGCGGATCAGTTCAAAATAGCGGACTAAGCACAAAGTACTAAGCACAAAGCACAGCTGGTCCTTTTTATGAAACTCTTACGCGAAATCCTGTTTCCGCTGATCGCGGTGATTGCGGCGTTCATCGTCGGCGGCATCGTCGTATGGATCATTGGCGACGACCCAATCCAAACCTATAAAATCCTGATCGGCAGTGCGTTTTCATGGCCGGACGGCATCGGCTACACGTTATTTAACGCGACACCTTTGATCTTTACCGGACTGGCGGTCGCGGTCGCCTTTCGTTGTGGCCTTTTGAATATTGGCGCCGAGGGTCAGCTTTACGTCGCGGCCTTTGCCGCGGCCTGGGTAGGGATGAAATTCGGCACGCCCGATCCCGCTAATACATTCGTTACGCCATTTTTCCATCTGCCGGGAATCGTGTTGCTGCCGTTGTGCGCCATCGCGGCAATCGTCGCCGGCGCTATCTGGGGCGGCATTCCCGGAATTCTGAAAGCGCGTTTCGGTTCGCATGAAGTCATCAACACGATCATGTTGAACTTTATCGCCGTCGCGCTGCTCAGCTATTTTACGCAGTACCGTTACAAGATTCCCGGCGATCCGATCATGCAGACAGCTCCGATTAGCCCGAGCGCTCACCTGATCACGCTGGGGAGATTCATTCCGGGTTTGCCGGCGCGGATTCCGGTGAATCTGGCATTCGTGCTCGCGATTGTCGCGTGTATTCTGGTCTACGTCTTTCTTTGGAAGACCAAATGGGGTTATGAGATGCGCGCCACCGGCGCGAATCCTTCGGCGGCCGAGTATGGTGGTATTTCGATTCGCAAACAGATCATTCTGGCGATGGCCATCTCGGGCGGTCTGGCCGGAATGGTCGGCATCAATGAAGTGCTCGGTTATCGCCATCGTTACTACGATGGCTTCTCAGCGAATTACGGGTTTGTCGGCATCGCGGTCGCGCTGTTGGGCCGCAATCATCCGGTCGGCGTTTTTCTGGCGGCGATTTTGTTCGCTATCCTTTTGCGCGGCGGCATCTTTGTTGATGCGTTCACGATGCATGTTTCCAAAGACATCGTGGACATGCTTCAAGGAATCGTCATTATTTTCGTGGCCGCCGAAGCAATGTTCCGGGGACCGTTGAAGCAGTTTGGATTACTGAAGAAAGCGAAGATTTGAGTGGGGCTTTCGTTCTTCGTCCGCGAAGCGGACGGCGTGAAAGTAGCCCAGCGATTCATCGCTGGGAGTTGTATGGAAAAGACACTTCAAGTCCGCGAAGCGGACGGCGTGAAAGTAGCCCAGCGATTCATCGCTGGGAGTTGTATGGAAAAGACACTTCAAGTCCGCGAAGCGGACGGCAGAATGCTTGACGATTTTGGGTGGTTGGTCGCCCGCTTCGCGGGCTTGATTCAATCCAATCTGCTTTACCCAGCACTAAAGTGTTGGGCTATTTTCAGTCGTCCGCTACGCGGACGCTAAAACAGTGCGCCAAATTTTTACACTCGCTTTGCTGTTCTCGACGATTCGCCTGGCGACGCCTCTGGTGCTGGCGGCATTGGGTGGTTTGTATTCCGAGCGGTCGGGTGTCATTAACATTGCGTTGGAAGGATTGCTCCTGGCCGGCGCTTTCACGGCCGCCTCGGTGACCTTTTACGCGCACAGCCCCTGGGTCGGCCTGCTCGCGGCGATGGTTGCGGCCGGCGCCGTCGCCGCCATTCTCGCCGTGGCCTGCATTCGCTATAAAGCTGATCAAGTCGTCACCGGCACTGGGATCAACATCCTCTTTATCGGCTTACCGGCGGTCCTCAGTGGCGCTCTCTTTCTGTCTTCAGGCTCGACACCGCAGATTCCCAAAGAGAATCTGCTCCCCGACCTTCATCGCATTCTGCCGTTCATGCCGGCATGGCGAATTCTCACTGACGTTTCGATCATTTCAGTTCTGGCTTTGCTGGTAGTAATCGTGACCGGTTACGTTTTGTATCGCACGCCGTTTGGTTTGCGGCTGCGCGCGGTCGGAGAAAACCCGGAAGCCGCGGATGCGGCCGGCGTCGCGGTCAATCGTATGCGCTATGTGGGCGTAATTATTTCCGGCGCGCTCGCAGGAATCGGCGGCGCCTATCTTTCGATTGGCCAGTCGTCTCTGTTTACTCGGAACATGGCGGCGGGCCGGGGGTTTATCGCGCTGGCGGCTTTGATTTTCGGCAAGTGGCGGCCCGTGCAGACCATGCTGGCGTGTCTCTTGTTTGGTTGTGCCGACGCGCTGACAATTCAGATGCAGGGTGTGGCCAAACTGCCCTGGAACCCTTCGGAAGACATCCCTGTGCAGTTCATCCAGATGATTCCTTACGTCGTGACGATCGTGGTGCTGGCTGGTTTCATCGGTCAGTCACGCGCGCCAAAAGCTCTCGGTACTGCTTACCAAAAAGAAAGGTGAACACCGTTCAGAGTTCAACCTTCAGGTTGTGTTTGCTTAGGCAAGCTAAAGCTTGAACTCTGAACTGCGCTTGAACTCTTATCTCAATTGCTGTTGTAATGTGTCCTACAAAAAATCGATATGTCAGCCAAAGCAGCAAATCCCTCGACGCTGTACGACCGCGCCCAGCGCGCGGCCCAGATGATTCGCGAGCGGGTCAAGCTCGAGCCTTTAGTCGCGATTGTCTTAGGCAGCGGCCTCGGCGCATTCGCCGACGAACTCGCCGAAGCCAAAGCCGTCCCTTATTCCGAGATTCCGGGATTCGCGCAGGCCACTGTTGAAGGCCATGCGGGACGTTTAGTGGTGGGCACAGCGGACAACACGCCGGTCGCGGCGATGCAGGGGCGCTTTCATTTTTATGAAGGCTATGCGCTCGAGGAAGTGACTTTTCCGATCCGCGTGCTGAAGGTCCTGGGTGTTAAGACGCTGATCATTACTAACGCTGCTGGTTCACTCAATACGGAGTTCACGCCCGGATCGCTCATGGTCATCAGCGATCACATAAATCTGATGGGCGCGAATCCGCTGATTGGACCGAACGACGAACGTTTTGGCCCGCGCTTTCCCGATCTGTCGGCGACCTATGATGCGAATCTGCAGAACCTGGTGATCACTGAGGCCAAAGCTATCGGCCTCGATATGCGCCGCGGAGTCTATGCCTCTTTGTCAGGTCCCAGTTACGAAACACCGGCTGAGATTCACATGGTGCGCACGTTGGGTGCGGATGCCGTGGGTATGAGCACTGTCCCCGAAGCGATTGTGGCGCGGCACATGGACATGCAAGTGATCGGGATTTCGTGTATCACAAATCTGGCCGCGGGCGTTTCGGACCGTCCGGTCGATCATAGCCAGGTGATTGCCACCGGTGAACGAGTACGCGAACAATTTACGCAATTGTTAAGAAGAGTGATTGCGAAACTAGCGTGACTGTCAGTTGTCCGTGGTAAGTTGTCAGTTGTAAGAACGAACCAGGTGACAGGTAAGAGATGAGAGGTAACAGGTAACAGGTAACAGGCAACATTCACCACTGACAACTGACCACTGACAACTAACAACTGACCACTGACAACTAACAACTGACCACTGACAACTGACGATGATTATAGGCATCTGCGGCGGCACAGGATCAGGAAAGACGACGGTCGCCAATCGCATACTTGAGTCCGTGCGCGCGGACGAAGTCGTTTTCATCCAGCAGGATCTCTACTACCGGGACCTCAAAGACATGCCGTTGGATTACCGCAATGCGGCCAACTTTGATCATCCCGACGCGCTGGATAACGAGCTGCTGATCAACCACCTCAAAAAGCTGAACGCCGGCGAGCCGGTCGAGCTTCCCATTTACGACTTTCGCACGCACACGCGCTTGCCGGCCACCACTCGTGTCGAGCCTAAACCGATCGTCATCGTCGAAGGCATTCTCATTTTCGCTGAGCCGCGCCTGTTGGAGCAGATGGACATCAAGGTCTTTGTCGATACGCCGGACGACATTCGTTTTATCCGCCGGCTGCGACGCGACCTGGCCGAGCGCGGCCGCACTATTGACTCAGTCATTGAACAATACGTGGCCACCGTGCGGCCCATGCATATTCAATTTGTCGAATCATCAAAGCGTTTTGCTGACGTAATTATTCCTGAAGGTGGTCATAATCTTGTGAGCATTGATTTGATAAGCGGAAAGATTCGTGAGAGGCTGGCCAATTCCTTACAGACCGCAGGAGGCCGGAGTTGAGCGAGATTGAAGAACTGATCGAGGTGGCGAACAAAGCTCGTCTTTGTTCGCTGGCGCCGTTTTCGAAATTTCTGGTAGGAGCGGCGCTGCGCACGGAAGAGGGAAAGATCTTTACCGGTTGTAACATTGAAAGCGCCAGTTATGGCCTGACTGTTTGCGCCGAGCGCGTGGCGATCTGGAAGGCTTTGTCCGAGTGCGAACGCGATTTCACGGATCTCGTGATTGTGGTCGACACCGAACAGTTGACGCCCCCGTGCGGCACCTGTCGCCAGATCATCTGGGAGTATTGCAAGGACGCGAAGATTACGCTGGCCAACCTGAAAGGCCAGAGCGAGGTCGTCGACATTCGGACGCTGTTGCCGAAAGCGTTTGACGCAAGATTTTTGAAAGAGACGGCGCGCTGAGATGATCCGCTGACGGCAAGGCCGCGGATGCGCACCATTTCGAAACTGTTTAGGTGGTCATTTATTGTGAGATTATCCAGCTGTATTCTGGCTTTCCTTTTGTTCGCGTCGTCCCTTACCGTAGTGGCTCAGCGCAGGACAACTAACGTGGACTTAATCATCAGAGGCGGAACCGTCGTTACGATGGATGACTCGCGGCGCGTGATCGAAAACGGCGGGGTCGCAATTAAGAATGGCCGCATCGTTGCCGTCGGCACGGCCGCCGAGATGGATCTCAACTACTCCGCTCGTCAGGTCATCGAGGCGCAGGGCAAGGTTGTGATCCCCGGGCTCATCAACGGTCACACGCACGTGCCGATGACCTTGTTCCGCGGCATTGCTGACGATCTCGATCTGCAGGAGTGGTTGACGAAATACATTTTTCCGGCCGAAGCCAAAAACGTAACTGAAGATTTTGTGCGCGTGGGCACGAGGCTGGGTTTGGCCGAAATGATTCGCAGCGGGACGACGACCTACTGCGACATGTACTATTTCGAAGACGCGATCGCCGACGAGACTGCGAAGGCGGGAATGCGAGGCGTGCTCGGCGAAACTGTAATTGATTTTCCGGTCGCCGATAACAAGACCTACGAAGCGGCTCTCGCGTATTCTGAGCGCTTCATCAACAAGTGGAAAGGGCACGCGTTGATTGTTCCGGCCATCGCGCCGCACGCTCCGTACACGGTTTCCGAAGAGCACTTGAAAGCTGCGCGGGCGCTGTCTGACAAGACCGGCGCGCCGATCGTCACTCACATTTCTGAGACGAAACGCGAAGTTGACGACAGCCTGAAGGCGAAAGGCGCCACTCCCGTCGACTATCTCAATCGCATTGGGTTTCTAAACAATCGCGTGATTGCCGCGCACATGGTTTGGCCGACCGAAGAGGAACTTGGTCTGCTTAAAACAATTAGGCGTGGGCATCGTTCATAATCCGCAATCAAACATGAAACTCGCGTCTGGCGTGGCGCCGGTGCCGGAGATGTTGAAAGAGAATCTACCGGTTGGCCTGGGAACCGACGGCGCTGCCTCAAATAATGATCTGAATCTTTGGGAAGAGATGGACACGGCCGCTAAGCTGCACAAGCTGATCAGTAAAGATCCGAAAGTGGTGTCCGCGGCGGAAGCTTTCGAAATGGCGACGATTCGGGGCGCGCGGGCCTTACATCTCGACAAGGAAATTGGGTCGATCGAAAATGGGAAGCGTGCCGATCTGGTGATTGTCGATCTCGACGATCTTAATCAAACGCCCTATTACAACATCTATTCCGACCTGGTCTATGCCACCAAATCCGACGACGTGCGCACCGTGATCATCGAAGGGCGCGTGGTGATGCGTGATCGACGGCTGCTAACTCTCAACGAACAAACGATCAAAGCCGACGCCCGCCGCTATCGCGAGCGGATCATCCAAAGCATTGGCGTGAAGACCTTGCCGGAAGAATAGGACCCACCGTTTGAACCGGGCTGAAAGAGTTTCCTATTCACACACGGCTTTAGTCGGGTGATTGCCAGGGTCGCACAGATTCATTGAACCGTTGAAACGGTTTTCGCAAATCGGGTTAATTGTTTGGGTATGCGTTGGTATGCCGCGCCCGGGACTACGGTTGCGCGGGTTTGCGGACGAGGACGTCCGCTCTCCCAGCAGTTAAGGCGTTCTGGCAGAGGTTGTTTCCTTGTCATTAATACTCTTCCCGTTGGCGCCATTCCTATCACCCGCCAGGTGATACGGCACGCTAATGACAATCACATTGCGCTTGAAAAGTAGTGCGCCTTTGAGTAACAGCGAACTCTGATTGTGGAGCAGGTGATGCCACCACTTCGCCGGGACAAATTCCGGCAGCACGACGGTTACGACGTCATCGGGATGTAAGGCCAGCCGGCGCTCGACGTAACGAACCAGCGGACCGACCAGTGAACGATACGGCGAGGCGATGACCACCAGCTCGACCCCCTGACCCCATTCGCTCCATTTCTCGCGCAGTTTCTGCGTGGCTTCTTCATCGACGTTTATATACAGAGCGGTCACGCGATCACGGGCGATCGCCTTCGCGTATTCCAGCGCCCGCACCACGCCACGATGAATTCCCGAAATTGGCACGATCACCTCATGCCGAATCGGCCGCAGATGCTCGAGACCTTCAGTGGTGAGTTGCGTCGCCACGTCCATGTAATGGCGGCGAATGGCCCGGAACAAGGCCACGAGCAAAGGGATGAGCACGACGACAATCCAGGCGCCGTGAATGAATTTAGTGATGATCAAAACGATCAGCACGATGAGGGTGGCGATCGCGCCCAGACCGTTTACAGCGATCGATTTTCGCCAGTGCCTGGCATCCTTCAATTCTTCTTTCGAAATCGTGGTGGGTTCGCCGCCAGAGGCCTTCTTCAATTCCCGTCCGGCCTTCATCCAGTGCCGCACCATGCCCGTCTGTGAAAGAGTAAATGAAAGAAACACGCCGACCGCGTACAGCGGGATCAGCCGGCTGGTGTCGCCGCCGAAGGCGGTTACCAGGACGCCTGAAAAGACAGCCAGAATGATGATGCCGTTTGAAAAGACCAGCTTGTCTCCGCGGGTGGCAAATTGCCGGGGCAGAAATCGATCACGCGCCAGCAGGCTGGCCAGGCGAGGGAAGTCGGCAAATGAAGTGTTCGCCGCCAGGATCAGGATAAGGGCCGTCGTCCCCTGAATGACGTAATAGAACCAGCCCATCGGCCCGGTAAAGATAATGCGCGCGAACTGCGAAATGACTGTTTCGTTTTCACTGGGATGAACCTGATAGAGATAAGCCATCACGCTCGTCCCGATGAACATCGTACCCAGCAACACCGCCATCCACGTCAAGGTCGTGGCCGCATTGCGCGACTCAGGCTGCTTGAACGCCGGAATGCCGTTCGAAATTGCTTCCGTGCCGGTGAGGGCCACGCATCCGTTAGAGAACGCGCCGAGCAGCAGAAAGATTGACAGTGGTTGCAGTTGATAACCCTCGGCGAGTTTCAAATGTTCCGTGGAAGGATGCGCCACGGCGCCGGGATGCAAGAAGTAATGAATGAGTCCAAAGCCCACCATGAAAAGAAAGCTGATCACGAAGGCATACGTAGGCCCGGCAAACAGTGCGCCCGACTCGCGCACGCCGCGCAGGTTCGCAAGAGCGATGAAGGCGATCAGAACCAGGCACAAAAAAACCTTGTGATTATCTAACCAGGCGAAGCGTGTCCCTTGCGCGGCCGAGGTGATCGCCGCCACGCCCGCCGCAATCGACACTGAGACGGTTAGCACGTAATCGACGAGTAAGGATGCCGCGGCTATCAGGCCGGGTGTGGTTCCCAGGTTCTCTTTGGCAACGATGTATGCGCCGCCCCCGGATGGATACGCGTGAATTGTCTGCCGGTAACTGATCGCGACGATCGTCAGGACGATCACAATCACCATGGTGATCGGCACGACGTAGTTAAAAACGTTAGCCTGTCCGTAGGCGTAAACCACCGCCAATACCAGCAGAATTTCTTCTGACGCGTAAGCCGTGGACGAGAGGGCGTCCGAAGCGAAAACCGCCAGCCCGGTCTTTTTAGTCAGCCGCTCGTGGATAGCCTGTTCGGTTCGTTTTGCTTTACCGACCAAAAAACGCTTCAGCGTCGATGCCAATCTACTTGTCCTCCCGTTAGACTGAACGACAGTTTCAATCTCCTACTCCCAGGTCTGGTGCTTGCCCCAGCGGGTCGCCGACACGACTTCCTCGCAATCCAAAGCATCGACAATCAATTGATTATCGGGAGGAAAATTCCCGTGCTCAGTCAAATAGTCCGCTAGGTGCTTTTCCGCGCAGCTGGTCCAAAATACGCTCGATCGGTCAATTCGGCCGTTTGAGTGAATCTCGGTTTCGGCCATCAAGTTTCTTGAAATTGTGACCGTGATTTTTTGTTCTTTGCCGTTCGGGTCACTCACAACGAACTGACCAGAGCCATCTGCCGGCGCCGGCGCATTGCCTGCTTCCCACGGGCGCACGATCACGAATCCGTTCTCAGTCAGGAATTCGATCGGATTCGACGAATCGTCCGCGCCGTGCACCGTGGGTTCAGTTTGTGGGTGTGAGCGGCCATTTCCGCGCACGACTTCAACTAAGTCGAGGCGGCGCGTTAGCTCTGCTACGCGCGCGGTCAACTCCGCCACGCGCTGCGTTAACTGTTCGGAAATTGTTTGTTCGCTTGTGACTCGCACTTTCGCCGGCGACTCTGAATCGCAGGCTTAAGATTAGAGCCGGAGGCGTAAGGGCGGAGTAAGAGGTTTATAAAGAGTTCGTAAAGAAAGGAAAGGAGCCGTAGGTTCCGTTTTGACAGAGGTTACTGGTCGCTCTTCTCGGCGACGTTGGCTTCTTTTTGCGCCAATGGCACAACGTGAACACTCGCATCTCGAACGTCGCGCAAAAAGCGGTTGATGACGGATCCGTGTAGGAAGATGTCCCATCGCGACCTTGCTGATTGTCCGAACACCACGTGCGTGATGCCTTCCTGGCGCGCAAATTCGATCAACGCATCAGCGACGCGCCGCCCCTTCAACTTGATGACCTTGGCGCCCAGTTCTTTGGCGAAGCGAATATTCTCCTGCAGCAGTACATAGTCATGAGGATCAATCCGCCCCGGCTCTTCTTTCGGGGTCTCGACATACACCGCATACCAATCAGACGCCATTCGCCCAGCGATGCGGGCCCCGCTGCGCAAGATTCTCTTGGCGCTCCCGCGCGATGCCATCGCCACCATAACTTTTTCAGGAATGGCGGCCTGTTCCAGGCCTTCACGTGCACGATAGTCGTGAGATTTAGTCGCCTGATCGGTCGCGACTTCACGCAAGGCCAGTTCACGCAGGGCCGATAGATTGCCTTTGCGGAAGAAGTTGTTCAGCGCTTGTTGGATTTTCTCGACCGGATAGATCTTGCCCTGGCGCAGACGGGTGCGGAGCATTTCAACCGAAATGTCGATGTCCACGATCTCATTTGCACGACGAAAGAATGAATCGGGGACCGTTTCACGGACCCGCACGCCAGTAATGCGCGCCACGGCATCATTCAGCGACTCCATGTGCTGGATGTTAACGGCGGTGATCACGGAAATGCCCGCGTCGAGAATTTCGATTACGTCTTCATAACGTTTTTGGTTTTTCGAACCAGGAACGTTGGTATGCGCCAGCTCGTCGATGATCACCACTTGTGGCCGGCGGGCGATAACAGCTTCGACATCAAGTTCCTTGAAAGTCGCGCCGCGATATTCGAGGCTCTTGAGCGGAGTCTGTTCGAGATCGCCGATGAGTACTTCTGTCTCGAATCTCCCGTGCGGCTCGATTAGGCCAAGTACGAGGTCCAAGCCCTGGCGCCGCAGCTCGTGCGCGTCTTCCAGCATGCGAAAAGTCTTGCCAACGCCCGCTGCGTGGCCGATGTAAATGCGCAGCTTTGCCTGCTCGCTCTCTTTTATTTTGGCGAGCAGTGATTCAGGTGAACGTCTTTGTTCAGCGACCGGCATTCCTTATCACTTTGAGAGCATCGGTTTGCGATTGTCCAAATCCAAATTGAGTTCCAGTACGTTGACGCGCGGCTCTCCGAGGAACCCAAAGGTGCGGCCCTCGGTGTGAAACCCGACGATTTGTCTGATCTCGTTTTCCGGCAAACCGCGTTCACGTGCCACGCGACTAAGCTGAAAGTCCGCTGCTGCCGGTGAAATATGCGGGTCCAGCCCGGATGCGGATGTCGTCACCAGATCAATTGGTACGGACCTACCGGGATTATCGGCCTGTAACCTTTCCACGTCACCCTTGACGCGATCGATTAGTTTCTGACTGGTGGGTCCAAGATTAGATCCCGAAGAAGAATTCCCATCATAACCCGCGGCGCCCGCGGCGCTCGGACGTGAATGAAAATAGCCGGGACCGGTAAAAGGCTGCCCGATGATTCGCGAGCCGACGATGGCCCCATTCTTTGTAATCAATTGGCCGTTGGCCTGGTCTGGAAAGACGAGCTGCGCAATTCCGGTGACGACGAGCGGATAGACGAGGCCCAACAGAATCGTCGTGACGATCGTCATTAGTATTGCTGTTATTAGGTTCTTCATAAAAATAGTCAGTGGTCAGTGGTCAGTCGTCAGTTGTCCACCTGGCCCGCATTCTACTTACCACGGACAACTGACCACTGACATTCCCTAAGCCAATCCGATCGCGTGAACAATCACGTCGATGATCTTGATGCCGACAAACGGCGCCACAATTCCACCCAATCCGTAAATCAACAGGTTTCGCCGCAAGAGCGCTGCAGCGCTCATCGCCCGGTACTTACGCCTTTCAGCGCCAGCGGAATCAACGCGATGATGATCAGCGCGTTGAAAATCACCGCCGACAGAATCGCCGACTGCGGCGTTCGCAGCCCCATGATGTTCAAGTGCATTCAGCACGCGGAAAGGCACGCGACAAACATCGCCGGAATGATCGCGAAATACTTGGCCACGTCATTCGCGATCGAAAACGTCGTCAGTGCGCCGCGCGTCATCAGCAGTTGTTTGCCGATCTCAACCACTTCGATCAGCTTCGTCGGATTTGAATCGAGATCGACCATGTTGCCGGCTTCTTTCGCCGCCTGGGTTCCGGTGTTCATCGCCACGCCCACATCGGCTTGGGCGAGCGCCGGAGCATCGTTCGTCCCGTCGCCGGTCATCGCCACCAGCTTGCCGCCGGCCTGCTCGTCCTTGATCAACCTCATCTTGTCTTCCGGAGTTGCCTCAGCCAGAAAATCATCAACGCCGGCTTCGCGCGCAATCGTTGCCGCGGTCAGCGGATTGTCGCCGGTGATCATCACCGTCTTGATTCCCATGGCGCGTAACTGCGTAAAACGTTCGACGCATGCCGCCCTTCACGATGTCCTTCAGGTGAGATGACGCCGAGCGGCTTCTTGATCGTCGGCAACCACCAGTGGCGTACCTCCGGCGCGGGAAATGCGCTCGACGATTTCGCGCAGATCTTTGCGGCAGGCTGAGCCGTTCGCACCGACATACTTTTCAATGGCATCGACGGCGCCTTTCCGGATTTCGCGTCCATTCAAGTTCACGCCGGACATTCGCGTCTGCGCGGTGAAGGGAATGAACGTCGCCTCGTGCGACGCAAACTCGCGCCCACGCAATCCATATTTGTCTTTCGCGAGCACCACGATCGAACGTCCTTCAGGCGTTTCGTCGGCCAGGGAAGACAATTGCGCCGCGTCCGCCAGGAGCTCGTTCGTCCACTTCCGCCAACGGCACAAACTCAGTAGCCTGACGATTGCCGAGCGTGATCGTCCCGGTCTTGTCCAGCAGCAAAGTGTTCACGTCGCCGGCGGCTTCGACGGCGCGACCCGACATGGCGAGCACGTTGTGCTGAATCAGGCGATCCATTCCGGCGATGCCAATTGCCGAAAGCAATCCGCCGATTGTCGTCGGGATCAGACAAACCAGCAGCGAAACCAACACAAAAATTGTTTGCGGCGCATTGGAATAGATCGCGAACGGCTGCAACGTTACGACTGCCAGCAGGAAGATGATCGTCAGTCCGGCGAGCAGAATGTTCAGCGCAATTTCGTTCGGCGTCTTCTGGCGCTCAGCACCCTCGACCAGTGCAATCATGCGATCGAGAAAAGTTTCGCCGGGATTCGAACTGATGCGAACCTTGATTTGATCGGAAAGCACGCGCGTACCGCCGGTCACTGCCGATCGGTCGCCACCCGCCTCGCGAATTACCGGCGCGGACTCGCCGGTGATCGCGGACTCATCCACGGAAGCAACGCCTTCGATGATGTCGCCGTCGCCGGGAATGAACTCGCCGGCTGAGACAACTACGATATCGTCCTTGCGCAAGTCGGGAGCAGCCACATCTTCGGTGTTGACCGTTGACAGAAGCGGTGCGCGATCGTTTCGGTGCGCGCTTGCGCAGATTGTCCGCCTGGGCTTTACCGCGGCCTTCAGCCATCGCTTCGGCGAAGTTCGCGAACAAGCACTGTGAACCACAGCCAAAGCGTGATCTGAAGTTCAAACTTGAGATTGGTTACACCTGTCACCGGCCTGACCAGACCGTAGATGAAATAGATCGTCGTCAGGACGCTGCCGACTTCGACGACGAACATCACCGGGTTCTTCATCATTGCGCGCGGATTCAGTTTGATAAACGAATCCACGATCGCACGTTTGACGATCTGCCAGTTCCAAATTGCCTGTCTTCTTCACTTGTTCTGTTACCATTGAGTTCGTAATCCACGTCGCCGCCTCAAAACGTCTTTCCCGCGTACATCAATAAATGCTCGACAATTGGTCCCAGGCTAAGCACCGGAAAGAACGTCAGTGCGCCTACAATCAGAATCACGCTCACCAGCAAGCCCGCAAACAGCGGCGTCGTGACCGGAAATGTTCCGAGTGACGGCGGCACAACTTTCTTGCGCCCGAGACTGCCGGCGATTGCCAGTGTCGGAATGATCATCAAGAAACGGCCGAACAGCATGTTTAGGCCAATCGTCGAGTTGTACCAGAGCGTGTTCGCGTTCAATCCGGCGAACGCAGAGCCGTTGTTGCCGGCGCCCGACGTGAACGCGTAAAGAATTTCCGAAAGTCCATGCGGTCCCTGATTGTTCAGTGAAGTCAAACCAAAATTCGGCGCCAGAACGGAAATCGCTGTCATGACCAGAATCAATAGCGGGAAGATCAGCACGTAAAGCATCGCCATCTTCACGTCATACGATTCGATCTTCTTGCCGAGATATTCCGGCGTACGCCCGACCATTAGTCCGGCGATGAACACAGACAGAATCACCATCACCAGCACGCCATACATTCCTGCGCCGACGCCGCCGAAGATAACTTCGCCCAGCATGATGTTCACCAGCGGCACCAGACCACCGATCGGCGTGTATGAATCGTGCATGCTGTTGACGCTGCCGTTAGACGCATCGGTGGTCGCGACCGCCCAGAGCGTCGAGTTGGCAATTCCGTAACGCACTTCCTTGCCTTCCATGTTGCCGCCTGGCTGCATCGTTGATGCCGCCTGGTTCGCGTTAGCCGGAAACTGCGGGTTCCCGCGCGCTTCGGCCCAGTAGCAGATACTCAATCCTGCAAAAAACAGGACGGCCATCGCCGCAAAGACGGCCCAGCCATGTTTCTGTGAATTCACCATCCGGCCGAGCGTGTAAGTGAATCCGGCAGAGATCGCCAGGATTGAAAACATTTCGAGAAAATTCGAAAACGGCGTCGGATTTTCAAATGGATGCGCCGAGTTCACGTTAAAGAAGCCGCCGCCATTCGTTCCCAATTGCTTGATGGCGATCTGCGAAGCAGCCGGTCCCTGAGCGATAGTCTGCGTATCGACGGTCTGCGTTTCTTTCGCAGTCGTACCGTCCGGCTTTGTGATCACGTTGCCAGCTTCGTCCTTCTTATCAACCTCGATCGTTTGTTTCTCGACCAATTGAGCCGTCGTATAGGGTTTCAAGTTTTGAACTACGCCTTGCGAAACGAGCGCCAACGCCAGCACGATGCTTAGCGGTAATAAGATCCATAGGCACCCACGAACCATATCCACCCAGAAGTTGCCGATGGTTTCCATTTCACGCCGCGCGATGCCGCGAATAAGAGCAATCGCCAATCCCATTCCGACCGCTGCCGAAGTGAAATTGTGATACGCGAGTCCGGCCATCTGAGTCAGATAGCTCATCGTCACTTCACCGCCATAGCCCTGCCAGTTCGTGTTGGTCGTGAAAGACGCTGCCGTGTTGAATGCTGAGCCAACATAGCCACCGGCGACGTACCGTGCAGAATCAACTCCCGGCAGATGCTGCGGATTAAACGGCAGATGACCCTGCAAACGCTGCAGGAGAAACAGCACGATCATAGAAACCATGCTATACAGCAACATAGCCGCCGCATATTCGGTCCAGCGCATCTCTCGCTGCTCGTTAACGCCGGTAAGTTTGTAAATCAATCGTTCGACTGGACGGCATACGAAATCCAGAAAAGTCTTTTCGCGGTTGAAGACCTGCGCCATAAAAACGCCGAGCGGTTTTGTCACGGCCAGAATCAGGACAAAGTAAAAGAGAATCTGTAACCAACCATTCAGTGTCATAGCAGAACCTCACCGTCAGAAGTCTGACCGTTGGGGAGGGCAACTTTCGCAACGAGCCCTCCCTAACGGTCGGAAGTCTGACCCTAAAATTTCTCCGGCTTGAGCAATGCGAACATCAAATAAATCAGCAGCAGCGCCGATACTGCCAGGATTAAAATGCTTCCGATTGACATAGCCTCACCTCACTGCAACTTCTCGCACGCGCGTAAATACGCCAACCCGAGAAGGAAGAACAGAATCGTTGCTGCCAAAAAAATCAGATCGAGCATTTCCCAGACACCTCGTTAGTTGAAGTTGTAGCCGACCTCGAGCAGGAAATAATGATTTCCTCGCGATGCATTCTGATTGCCAATTGAATAGCTCGCGTATCCGGTGACCTTCGATCCAACCTTGAAGATCACTCCAGGTGAGAAATATCCCACACTGTGTTTGCCGCTGAACCAATCGGCGGCCAGCGTTACTTTCTTGCCGACTGGTTGTTCGAAAGTGAATTGTCCACCGCTACGATTCGCGTTCGGCGCCACGACATCTTTGCTGAAGAAATATCCGCCGAATCCGATTCGCGTACTCTTCGTGAATGTCTTCTGAGTCATCACGTACGAATAACTGCCGACGTCGTACGCGCGGCTCCGCACCGGCACGAACAAATTATCGCCGAGCACGATGGCCCAACCGTTGTCGGCTCCGTCATAAACCTTCCACTTGACTGTTGGCGAGATCGTGGTCGAGTCCGGACCGGGTTGAACATTGCCGAGAATGTTTACGCCGGCTTCAATCCTATGCCCGGCTCCGACTACCAAACGGGGCACGAATGCCGAGAAACGGTTCACCACCGTCGAATCATTTGGTTTGGCGCTGACATCCAGTTCGAAATAAACCTTGCCCTTGTCGAGCACGTCGGTGGTCGGCACGTTGAAAACGGTCTGTTGCGCCCGCGCGTTAATGCAGATCGCGGCAATCAGAATTGTGGTGGCTACGCAGGCATAGATGATTCGGTAAATCACCGTCTTACGCTTTTCCTGCGCTGTTGATTCGTTATTGCTTCTTACCATTTCAGTCTTCTCTCTGGATTGACCAGAGGCCTGCCAACCAAGCGTCAGCCAATCAGGTCACGATCCACCGTGACCCCAGCGTCTGGCTAAGTCCATGTCGTCGAGTGTCAGTTGATTAATCGTCAGTCTTTCGTCCGGTGGATAATCGTTGTGTTCCCACAAGTACTCCGACAGGTGGCGTTCAGCGGCATTAACCCAAAACGAACTGGCGAAAGTAATGCGACGACGGCTGCGCTCGATGACTTCCGCAGCCGCGCGCGTATCGAACCTGACGGAAATGTCGAGCTCGTAGCTGTCCGGGTCGCGCACGATGAAACAATGTTCAATTCCGTCTTTTGGAAATGAACCATCGACGTCGCACCGGCGGATGATGCGGAAACCGTTTTCCGTCAAGTACTGGATTGGTTCGGGCTTGGCGGGTTCAGGGGCCACTAGAAATTTTCGATTCACAGCCATCGCGTCCTCCGCTTTGCGAGCAACATCACGATAGGAGAATCGAAGTAAAAAAGGGCTTAAAGGTCCATTAAAAGATCGTAAACATCGGAAGCGAAGCCGCCGAGACACAAAGGCCCAGAGACGACTAAAGAACGTCTCTGTTGCTCGGCGGCTGAAACAGCTTGGTTGCTACTTCCCAGGAAGGAATCGATATCCAACCCATGGTTCAGTCCGGATGTAGCGCGGCTTGGCCGGATCGGGTTCGATTTTCTTGCGGAGATGGCGAACAAACACGCGCAGGTATTCAGTTTGATCCGTGTAGTTCCCGCCCCAAATATTTGCCAGCAGATTCCGATGCGTGAGAACTTTTCCCGAGTTGCGGATGAAGAAGACTAGAAGATCGAATTCCTTCGGCGATAAGCGAATCGCTTTTCCGTCGACTCTGACTTCACGCGATTCGAGATCGACATAAAAGTCACCTTCTTCAATCACCGTTGTCTCGGAGCTGGGAGCAGGTGAGCGGCGTAGCGTCGCGCGAACTCTGGCGAGCAACTCGCCCATCCCAAACGGCTTGGTTACGTAATCGTCAGCCCCGATATCCAGCGCTTCGACTTTCGTTACTTCATCATTCTTCACGGACAGGATGATGATGGGAACCGCCGATTTAGCCCGCAGTTCCTGACAGAGTTGAAGTCCATTCACGTTCGGCATCGAAAGATCAGTGATGACCAGATCAGGCGTCCAGGCGTCAAAAAGTTCGAGTGCCGCTTCACCTTCATTTGCGACGCGCACGTCGTAACCGTGTTTGGTTAACCCGCTCCGCAGCACGACTGTAATCTGCTGCTCGTCGTCAACGATGAGAATCCGCTTGCGAGTTTCCATAGCACTAACTTTTTACGACTGCACCTGAACTGTCTGACGCCTCGTCTGTATCCGCCACCGGCACCGTGAACACGATTTTTGCGCCCAGGCCCGGCTTTACATCCTCGATCCAGATGCGACCGCCGTGCGCCTCGACAATCCCTTTCGCGATTGCCAGTCCCACGCCGAATCCGGTTGGCGGTCCTTTCACGAGTCCGTTGTCGGCGATTCGATAAAACCTTTCAAACACGCGCTCGCGATATTGCCAGGGAATGCCCGGGCCTTGATCTTCAACCGATATCTCGATGACATCATCACTGGCAGTGCGTGCGCTAATGGTGATCTCCGTCTGCGGAGGCGCGTACTTGCGAGCATTGTCGAGCAGCGTGTAAATGACTTCGGTAACCGCGCGTCCGTCAACGCGCACGATCGGCAGTTCATCCGGTATCCGAATGTTGACCCCGTGGTTTTGCATCAGCGGCTCGGATTGAGCCAGCGCCACTTCTATCAGGTCGTCCACTGAGCGCCAATTGCGATGCAGGTTCAAGTCCCCCGCTTCAATGCGCGCCAGATCGACTATGCCTTCGACGAAACGATCCAAGCGATCAGCGCTGTGGGTGATGACTTCCAACATCGCATGTTGTTCATCAGGGCTTAGTTTTGCTGCCGACTTGGTCTCTTCGCGATCCTCAAGCAGCAGAGTTGCAGATGCCTTCATCGAGGTAAGGGGAGTACGAATATCGTGCGTGACCGCATCGAGCAAGGCCGATTTCAATTGCTCGCTGCGCTTGATTGCTTCCGCTTCGCTGGCGCGATCGAAAGCGTCGCGCAGCTCGTCATAAAGCCGATGAATTTCCAGTTTGCCGGCCTCGGCTTCTTCCGCACGACGTCTCGCTCTGGCGGACAGCTGGCCCACGGCCAGCGCGGTGATAAAGAACGCAGTTAGCGCGATCCAATTTTGCGGGTCAGCAATGGTGAAGGTGTGATACGGAGGCAAAAAGAAGAAATTAAATACCAACATTGCCAGCGACGATGCCAGCAAAGCGGGTTTGCTGCCGAACACGATGGCGACGAACAGAACTGCCAGCAAGAGCGCCAGGGCGACGGTTGTCGAGTTGATATGTGCGCGAAAGGGAAGCAGCAAGGTTGTCGCAGTCGCGACTGAAAGCAGCGCACCGCCATAGCGCATCATTCTGGAAATCGTCAGAGTCTTCACCACCTAAAGCATAGAGAGGTGGTCATAAAAAGCGGATAAGGAGTTCGTTAAAAGTTCGTAAAGAAGAGTGAGGCTAGTAAGACAAGTTTTCGCTGGCAATGTCGAGAAAAGACAAACTTCAAGTCTGCGATAACTTACCAGCTGCGAAGCAGCGGCCAAAAGCTAAGCCCAAGGCGAGGCTTTGCGAGCCTTGGGTGAAGGTAGCAATAATCTGTCAGAGCCGCGGAGCGGCGACTGACCTGCTGACGGACTGTTCGTGATTGGCTCAAATGTTGGATGAATCGACGCTCTCTGGCGCCGCTCCGCGGCTCCGAATATTGTGGGGCGCGTGACCCAAGGCTCGCCAAGCCTCACCTTGGGCTTAGCTCTGGTCGCTGCTTCGCAGCTAGTTGAAGGCTCAAATCCTTCGCGCCTTGCAGGTTCCATTTATCCTGTTGGACTTTTTCCGAGCTCTTCTGCATTGTTCGCAAAACTGAACCAGTACCCCACTGCGAGATCGACTCATCCTATCGCGTCTACTCGGGATTGAAGCGATATCCGATCCATGGTTCGGTAAGAATGTGACGTGGATTGGCAGGGTCTTGTTCGATCTTCTTGCGCAGTTGGCCGATGAAAACACGCAGGTATTCATGCTGCTCGGTGTAATCGCCGCCCCAAACCGCGCCCAGCAGCGCCCGATGCGTGAGTACCTTGCCGGCATTACGCACCAGGTAAGTCAGAAGATCGAATTCTTTGGGTGTCAGCCGCAGGTCTGAGCCGGCGCGTGTGACCGTATGCGCGTCGAGGTCGATGCGAAAGTCGCCGGCTTCGAGGATGCGAGCCTGCGCGTCCGTTTCCGGCTGGCGACGCAACGCCGCGCGAATGCGCGCTAATAATTCGTCCATGCCAAAAGGTTTGGTTACATAGTCATCAGCTCCGGCATCGAGCGCTTCGACTTTGGTTTTCTCTTCACCCCGAACTGAGAGCACGATAATTGGAACGTCAGAGACTGCACGCAGGCGGCGGCACAATTCGAGTCCGCCCATATTTGGCATCGCCAGATCCGTGACCACGAGCGAAGGCGCCCAGTCATGAAATGTCTGTAAAGCGAACTCGCCATCCCCGGCGATGCGGACCTCGTAACCTTTCGAGGTCAGACTTCGCAGGAGCACGCGCGTGAGCTGGGGCTCGTCGTCGACTACGAGAATGCGTGGTTTTCGGTTTTCCATCCGAGCGCTTATCGCGGGTGTCTTTGCGTTACTTTCTTTGCGTTACTTGGCGACTTCGCGTCTTTGCGTGACCAGCCTCACGCCAAGACGCAAAGGCGCAAAGCGCGAAAAACTTGAGGCCTCTCCCGATCTCCTTGGGATCTGGCTACTGCCCCGTCTGGATTGATCCGCCCGCTATTGCAGGCGGTTCTGACTTCACCGGCAGCTCGATCACAAACTTTGCGCCACTGCCTCCCTCAGCATCTTCGACCCAGATGCGGCCGCGGTGGGCTTCAACGATTCCCCGCGCGATTGCCAGTCCCATTCCCGTTCCGGCCGCCTGCCGGTCGCCGACATCTCCGTCCCGGATGGCGCGAAAGAACTTTTCAAACACTCGTTCGCGAACATCGGCGCGAATGCCCGGGCCGCGGTCCTCGACGCTGATATTGATCGAGTGCTCCCCGGTCTGCTTCGCGTGCACGGTAATCGGCGATTCGGGCGGCGAGTATTTTGCCGCGTTGTCGATCAAAGTGTAGATCGCACCTGAGATCGCATGCTCGTCAACCATCACCGGCGGTAAGTCGTCGATCCAGACTTCCATCCGATGACTGCGCGTGCGTGGCTCAGCTCGCTTCAGGGCGCTGGCGACGATTTCATCGATCGAAGCTGATTTTAGCTGGAGGCGCATGTCGCCCGCATCAATTCGGGCGAGCTTGGTGAGACCTTCGACAAATCGATCAAGCCGGTCAGCCTCCTCGTCGATTACTTGCAGCATCTCTTTGCGCGCTTCCATATCCAGCTGTGGCTCAGCTTTGTCGCGCTCAATCGCATAGAGATCGTCAAGCATGGCCGTCGCTGAAGCTTTGATGGAAGTGAGGGGCGTGCGGAAGTCATGTGTGACCGCATCGAGCAGTGCCGACTTCACACGTTCACTTTGCTTCAAGGCCTTGGCCTGGCTCGATCGTTCAAACGAATCCTGTAGTTCGAAATACAACCGTTCGATTTCCTGCTTCGCTGCTTCAGCTTCTTCGGCCCGGTGCTTGGCGTTACCCGAAAGCTGTCCGACGGTAATCGCAGTCACCATGAAAGCCACGAACGCGATCCAGTTGTCGGGATCGCGGATCGCGAAAGTGCCGTACGGCGGCAGAAAAAGAAAATTGAAACTGAGGATTCCGATGATCGATGCGACCACTGCCGGTGCAGCGCCCCAGGTCCGCGCGGAAATGAGAATGATGAGAAGAAAAACAAGCGCAACGGTCGTCGGATTGATGTGCTTGCCGACCAACTTTAGCGCGCCGGTGGCGAGGGCAATGCTGACGACCGCCGACGTATAGCCAAACCATCTCTGAAAATAAAACGGCCTATGATTCATGCGGGGAATTCTTAGTGCGCGGCGAATTGTAGACGGTTCCGCGACGCTTGGCATCCCGGGCTCACCTGTCGCTGCGAATCAGCCTGGCGAAATCCGCCCGCCCAAACTTGACAAAAAAGTAAGGAATGCTATAATTGGCCGGAATTCGAGAGAAAAGCCGATCCGATGAAGATATCAGCTCATGAAGAATATGGTCTCCGCTGCCTCGTGCAACTGGCGCGAGCGGAGGTGGACGGTGAGTCGTTGACGCTAAACCAGATTGCGGATCGCGAAGGTTTGTCGGTCGCGAATGCCGGCAAGCTCATGTGGATCTTAGTGAAGGCCGGGCTGGTGCAATCCCAGCGCGGCGCCAACGGCGGGTACATCGCTGGCGCGACCGGCGGCGGATATTCGACTCAACGAAGTAATTCGAATTCTTGATGAAGACACGGTGGATCGGTTCTGCCAGACTCACACCGGCGTCCTTGATGCGTGTATTCATACGAGTGAATGCGGAATTCGTCCGGTGATTGTAGGTCTGCACGAAATTGTGCAGAACGCCTTGTCAGAGATCACTCTGGCTGAACTGATTGGATCAGAAGAAAACGTTGATGCGCGGCTGCATCAGATTCAGAAGATGCAGAGTCCTTTGAGGACGATGCGCAGCGCAAACTGAGAACAAAAAAATGGGCACTGCTGAAATACTCGCAAACCGAGAATACAAATACGGCTGGGTCACCGACATCGAGGCTGAGACGATTCCGCGCGGCTTAAGCGAAGACACCGTTCGCTTGATCTCCGCGAAGAAAGACGAGCCCGAGTGGATGCTCGAGTTTCGCCTCAAGGCTTATCGCAATTGGCTCACGATGGAAGAGCCGCGTAACTGGCCCAACATCGCGTTTCCTGAAGTCGATTATCAGGACATGATTTACTACAGCGCGCCGAAGCAGAAGGCCAAGAAGGCGAGTCTGGATGAAGTCGATCCTGAGCTGCTGCGCACCTTTGAAAAGCTTGGCATTCCCTTGTCTGAGCAGAAACAACTTGCGGGCGTCGCAGTGGATGCCGTCTTTGATTCGGTTTCAGTGGCCACGACCTACAAAGAAAAGCTGAAGAAGCACGGCGTGATTTTCTGCTCGTTTAGCGAAGCCGTCAGGGAACATCCGGAGCTGGTGCGCAAGTATCTGGGCTCAGTCGTGCCTACCAACGATAATTTTTACGCGGCTCTGAATAGCGCGGTCTTCTCAGATGGTTCGTTTTGCTTTATCCCCAAAGGCGTGCGCTGCCCGATGGAGCTTTCGACCTACTTTCGCATCAACAACTCCGAATCCGGGCAGTTTGAACGCACGCTGATCGTCGCGGAAGAAGGCGCGTACGTTTCTTATCTCGAAGGCTGTACCGCGCCGAAATTTGATCGCAATCAATTACACGCCGCGGTGGTTGAGCTGGTGGCCCTGGACGACGCGGAAATCAAATACTCGACCGTGCAGAACTGGTACGCCGGCGACGAAAACGGCAAGGGCGGCATCTACAACTTCGTGACCAAACGCGGGAAGTGCGCCGGCCGCAATTCGAAGATCTCGTGGACGCAGGTCGAGACTGGATCCGCAATCACCTGGAAATACCCTTCGTGCATTTTGCTGGGCGACAATTCGATCGGCGAATTCTATTCGGTGGCGCTGACCAATCATGCCCAGGAAGCCGACACCGGAACGAAGATGATTCATCTCGGCAAGAACACGCGTTCGACGATCATCTCGAAGGGAATCGCGGCGGGCCGCGCCAACAATAGCTATCGCGGGCTGGTGAAGATCATGCCGAAGGCCGAGAACGCCCGAAACTACACGCAGTGCGATTCGATGCTGATCGGTGGCGAACTGTAGCGCGAACACTTTTCCCTACATCGAAGTCATGAACAACAGTTCGCGCGTCGAGCACGAAGCATCGACTTCCAAGATCAGCGAAGAGCAGTTGTTCTATCTGATGCAGCGCGGCATCTCGCAGGAAGATGCCGTCTCGCTCATCATTAACGGTTTTTGCAAAGATGTGTTTCTGCAACTCCCGATGGAGTTCGCAGTTGAAGCGACGCGCCTGCTGGGATTGAAACTGGAAGGTGCGGTTGCGTAAAGCAGGTCTTGGGTCTTAGGACTTCGGTCTTTGGGCAATCTTTGGTTCCGGAATTTCAAAGGCCAAAGACCAAAACCCGAAAGGCCGCCTTTTTGGAGCTTATTAAATGTTAGAAATTCGAAATCTTCATGCATCGGTTGATGGCAACGAGATTCTGAAAGGCATCAACCTGAAAATTAACAAAGGCGAAGTGCACGCCATCATGGGCCCGAACGGTTCGGGCAAGTCGACCCTGGCGAAAGTGCTCGCCGGACATCCTTCCTACGAAGTGACGGCCGGCGAAGTGATTTACGACGGCAAGAACCTGCTGGAGATGTCGCCCGACGAGCGTGCCCGCGAAGGCGTCTTCATGGCCTTTCAGTATCCGGTCGAAGTGCCCGGCGTTTCGAACGCTCAGTTTCTTCGGCTCGCTTATAACGAAAAGCAAAAGCATACCGGCGGCGAAGAACTCGATCCGCTGGAATTCAAGGACCTGCTGAAAGAAAAAGCCAGCCATCGTGGAAATGGACGCGAGTTTCATGTCGCGCTCAGTTAACGAAGGCTTTTCCGGCGGCGAGAAAAAGCGCAACGAGATTCTGCAGATGGCCGTGCTCGATCCGAAGCTGGCCGTCCTGGACGAAACCGATTCCGGACTCGATATTGATGCGCTGCGAATTGTTGCTGGAGGCGTCAATAAACTTCACAGTCCGGATAAGGCCGCGATTGTGGTTACGCACTATCAGCGTCTGCTCAACTACATCATTCCGGATTTTGTGCACGTGCTTTCCGGCGGCCGGATCGTCAAAGAGGGTGGCAAAGAACTGGCGCTCGAGTTGGAAGAGAAGGGTTACGACTGGTTGAAGACTGCGAATGGAGCGAACGCCACCGCCGCACCTCAGGCTGGTTAAAAGTGAATTAATGATGACACCGGAATTAGTCACCGAAGCAAGCCGTTATCAAGCGGCCTTTCGCCAGGCCACGCAAACACGAGCCGCGGACGAGCCTGCCTGGTTACAGATTCTGCGCGAGAACTCGTTCGCGGAATTTGAGCGGGCCGGCTTTCCCAACGTCAAACAGGAGGACTGGAAGTACACGAACGTCACTCCGATCGCTAAGACAAACTTTGTCCCGGTCCTGACAACCAACGGAACCGCGTTGACCAAAGGCGCCGATCACAGCGGCTTGGCGCCTTTCATCTATGACGAAGCACGCGAGAGCAGGTTGGTATTCGTGAACGGAATGTTTCGCGAGGAACTCTCGTCGAAGTCGGCATTGCCGGAAAGCGTCGTGGCAATGGATTTGCGCGAAGCGCTTAGGGATGGTGAGCACGAAAAAACTGTCCGCGAGTATCTCGAGCATCCCGTTTTGGCCAACGGGTTTGCGGCGCTCAACACCGCCCTGTTTACCAGCGGCCTGTTTCTCAAAATCCCTCGTGGGCTCAGCGTCGAAGCGCCGATCCATCTGTTATTCGTTGGCGAAGGCGCAAGTGAAGTCTCGCCGCCGGCAGCATTTCCCCGCGTGATGATTGTGGCCGAAGAGAACAGCTCAGCCACGATCATCGAGAGTTATGCGAGTCCGACCGACGACAGCGTATATCTGACTAACGCCATCGTGGACTTGTCGCTCGCCGATGGCGCGCGGCTTCAGCACTACAAGATCCAACGCGAAAGTATGAACGCGTTTCATGTCGCCGCCACCAGGGCTGAGTTGGGACCCAACTCGGGTTACCACACGACGACGATCAACTTTGGCGCAGCGCTTTCCCGTCACGACATCCGTGTGCAGATGGATCACGACGGGGCTGAATGCTCGGTCGATGGGCTTTACATGGTCGATGACGCCCAACACACTGACACCCATTCGATGATCGATCATCGCCAACCCAACTGCACCAGCCGCCAGCTTTATAAAGGGATTCTCGACGGCAAATCGCGCGCAGTTTTCAACGGCAAAGTCTTTGTGCGGCATGGCGCGCAGCAGACTGACGCGCAGCAGACCAACAAGAACCTTTTGCTGTCCAATCGAAGCGCAGGTCGATACCAAGCCGCAACTCGAAATTTTCGCCGATGATGTGAAGTGCACGCACGGCGCTGCGATTGGCCAGATCGACGAAGAAGAGATGTTCTATCTCGAAAGCCGCGGCATCAATCCCGCCCTGGCGAAGAACATGCTTACTTACGGCTTTGCCGAGGAAGTGATCGAGAAGATTGGAATCGCATCGATTCGGCGCACGCTGGATGAGGCGGTGCTGAATCGACTGCATTCTGAGTTTCAAATTGAGGCGTAGATGGCGACGGTCGAAGAACTAATCCCTATCAAGCCAAAGCCCAGCGATGCCTGGAACGTCGAGCGCATTCGCAAAGATTTTCCCGTGCTGCGGCAGACAGTAAACGGCAAGCCACTCATCTATCTCGACAACGCGGCTTCGTCTCAGGTTCCCATGATGGTGATCGAGCGCGGCGCGCAGTATATCGAGCAGGAACATTCCAACATTCATCGCGGCGTGCATTACCTCAGCATGAAGGCCACGACGGCCTACGAAGGCGCGCGCGAAAAAGTAAAACGATTCATCAACGCGCGGGAAGCAAAGGAGTGTATCTTTGTGCGCGGCGCGACCGAAGGCATCAATCTGGTGATGCATGGCTATGGCCGCAAGTTTATCGGTCCGGGCGACGAAATCATCATTTCCGCGATGGAGCATCATGCCAACATCGTTCCCTGGCAGATGTTGTGCGAAGAGAAGGGCGCGAAGCTGCGCGTCATTCCCATGAACGACGCCGGCGAGCTGCTGCTGGACGAGTACGATGCGTTGCTGAACGATCGCACCAGGATGGTGGCGGTCGCGCATGTCTCGAATGCTCTGGGCACAGTCAATCCCGTCAAGGAAATCATCGAGCGCGCCCACAAGTACGGGGTGCCGGTTTTGATTGACGGGGCTCAGCAGGCGCCGCACGGAAAAATTGACGTGCAGGATCTGGATTGCGATTTCTACACTTTTTCCGGTCACAAGATGTTCGCGCCGACGGGCAGCGGAGTTGTTTACGGGAAAACCCGTCTGTTGGAACAGATGAATCCGTTTCAGGGCGGCGGCGATATGATCAAGAGCGTCACCTTTGAAAAGACGATTTACGCCGATCTGCCGAACAAGTTCGAAGCTGGCACGCCGGCGATCGCTTCGCAGATCGGTCTGGGGGCGGCGATCGATTATCTGAATATCATTGGCCGCGAAAAGGCCGCCGCCTACGAGCGCGAGTTGCTGCGGTATGCGACAGAACGCCTGACGAGCTATCGAAGGCGTGCGCATTATCGGGACGGCGCGCGAAAAGCTGAGCGTGCTTTCATTCACGATCGAAAACGTGCATCCGCACGACATCGGCACGATTCTGGATCAGCAGGGCATCGCCATCCGCGCCGGCCATCATTGTGCTCAACCGGTCATGCAGCGCTTCAAAATTCCGGCCACCGCGCGCGCGTCGTTCGCTTTCTACAACACGAAGCAGGAAGTCGATGTGCTGGCCGAAGCAATTGAGAAGGTGATTGAGGTGTTTAGCTGATGTCAATTCGAGAGCGTAACATTTCCGTGTGGTACGGACGGCTTGAGGATGCACCTCAATTTCCGGATATCGCATACTGGCAGGCACAACCCGATAGCGTAAAATTTGCTGTAGCCTGGGACATGGTGATCGAGGCGCATGCCATCAACGGCGAGAATCTGAGTGAATCAAGACTTCAGAGATCTGTTGCGAGCTTTCAACGAAGAGGGCGTTAGATATCTAATCGTTGGGGTTACGCTCTTATCAAATACACGGAGCCCCGTTATACGAAGGATCTGGACATTTGGGTAAGCCCGGATCTTGATAACGCGGAAAGGGTATTTCGCGCCCTGTCACAATACGGCGCGCCTGTTTCCGAGATGTCACCTTCAGACTTTACCCGTGAAGGATTTTTTTCACGATGGGAATTGCTCCGAATCGCATCGATATTCTGTTCGATCTCACAGGCTTAACATTTGAAGATGCGTGGCGAAGGCGATTGCCGGCAACAATCGGAGAAACTGAAGTAAGCTTTCTTTCCAGAGTTGATCTAATCGTGAACAAGGAAGCCGTAGGTCGAAAACAGGATTTGGCCGATGTTGAGAAGCTGCGAATCGCAGAAATTCGCGAAGAACATAATAACTAGAAGCAAATGTCAGAACTCTCCGAGCTATACCAGCAAGTCATCCTCGATCACAACAAGAAGCCGCGCAATTTTCATAAGCTGGAAAATGCGAACCGGTCGGCGGAAGGCTATAACCCCCTGTGTGGCGACCACCTGAACGTCTATCTGCGAGTCGACGACGACCAGGTGCAGGAGGTCAGCTTTGAAGGATCGGGATGCGCGATTTCGAAAGCTTCAGCCAGCATGATGACCCAGGCGGTGAAGGGAAAGACCAAAGCGGAAGCCGAAGCACTCTTCAATGAATTTCATCGCATGGCCACGGGCGAGTTGGACGAAGAGGCCGAGGATAACCACCTCGGCAAGCTAACAATCTTTGCCGGGGTCCGCGATTTTCCTGCTCGCGTCAAATGTGCCACGCTCTCCTGGCACACCATGCACGCCGCGCTGAACGAACAGGAAGCTGCGTCGACGGAATGAGACGGTTGGAAGTGCCGTTACTGAGTTCTGCCTCATCAAGTCTGGATTATGCGGGTTGATACTCCCAGCCAGCTACCTCCCGGGCCGCGACCCACGATATACACCGGGATGTTTATTAATCCAACCTTAAATACCCTGACGCCTGAAAGATTCTGCTCAATCAACCTGACCAGGCGGCGGAAGTTCTCGCTCCTTTGAAAAAACGTATCTAAGTCAGTTTCCTCAACCGGCGCGTCTGGGGGTGCATCGCTGATTTTGCGAAGATACTCGTGGGTAATTGTTGTTCCGGCGTTCCAGCGAAATGGCACAAGTGGATAATCAGATTCGCTCATAACAAAGAGACCTGCGGTCGCTTGCCCCAGTTCTTCCAGAAGCTCTTTATCACTCTTCAACTGTAGAACCGCCTGCTCTAATTTGCGAAGATCAAAAAGAAAGGCGGGATAACTCGAAGAGGAATCCCGCCTTGGGTTGTCGAAAGGAAATGGATGTTTGAATACGGCCTTAGTGACCGTTATTCACATACTGGATGCAATCCCCCTGGTTCTTGAATGTGTGCGGGTAATTGAAGAATTGCCACCCACCATTCTTGCACCAGTCCTTGTTGGTTGGCGGGCCAATTTGAGAATCGCAAACATCTCCGATCCCGTCATGGTCCGCATCTGCTTGATCTGCATTAGGCACAAGCGGGCAGTTATCAACACCATCAAGCACACCGTCGTTATCATCATCGGGATCTGTGCAATCAGCCAGACCATCATGATCAGTATCGGTGAAACCTTCGTCGATACCTTCATTCAGGTCGTTGTCGATGCCATCGCAGACTTCCGGCGTCGATCCTGGATTGTGCGGATCAGAACCGGCAGCTATCTCGTCCTCATCCGAGACACCATCGTTGTCGTCGTCTGCATCACAGGCATCGCCCATCGAATCGTTGTCGTAATCAACCTGATCGGCGTTGGCGACGAAGGGACAATTGTCTGTTGCGTCGGGCACGCCGTCGGCATCCGTGTCCAGGGGCGGATTGACGCCGTTGGTACCCGCTTCGACGCATCGCTCGTATGGGTCGGACAGGTTTTGGTAGAAGTCGTAGCCGGTCAATGCCTCAACTGCGTCCACCGTCGTTATGAAATTCTCCCACGGGTCGTTCCTAATGCCTTGCTCGTTCGGCATGAGGACGGCGATTGTTCTGGTTGAACAGTCAACTCGCGAAATGTCATCGCCGCTGGCCTTGGGAATCACCAGGGCCACCTTCCAGGTTTGCGCTGGTACGGTAACGTTGCCGCCGGCAATGGTTGTCGTGACACCGCCGTTGCTGCCTGATCCACCGGTGCCATATCCGCCGGCAATTATGTAGATCTCATTGGCAGGTAAGAGCGAGCGTAGGTAGTTTTCAAACTCTGCCCACGGACCCTGATTGTTGTCAGGAGCCTGGGGCAGCATGTTCGACATCAGGAAAGTCGCCTGATTGATCGGAATTGAAGTCTCTTTGTCGCGGTCGGCATTGGGTACCATGTGCCCACGGTCGAAACCGGTGCCTGAAAAATCAAATGCCTGTACCCGGTACCACTCAGCCGGCACCCCGGGATCCGGCCGGAACGTGTCCACTCGAGTCAGGCTACCCACCCATTCGTCGGAGAGGTGCCAACTCACCCAATTCGGCCCGCCGCGATCCCGGTTGTAAGAAACCGAGTACTCAGGCTTGTCCATTAAGAAGTTAGTTGGTTGACCAGTGTTCGCGGCCGCACACCCGTAGACGGTGTTGCAACCGGGATCACCGAACGTCAAGTGCACGCTGGAGGGGTACGGAGGGGCAGTACCGTTTGAGACCGTGAATGACCAAATGTAGTTGGCCGGCAGCGTATCGGTGTTGGCGGCGCTGTCGTCGGTGTCCACATCATGAATCTGTCCGGCGAAGATCGTGGCCGTGCACTGTTCACCCGCTACGAAGTTGACGTTCGGCGTTATGACGTGGGTATTGCCCCCGTTGGTCACGGCGAACGTGGCACTGTTGTGCTGGCCGCTGCTGACACAGGTAATATCGAACCACGGATCCACGACCGTGACAGGCTCGGTGAAGGTGATTGTCATGCTCGCATCGCGCGGAGCGTTCGCACCGTTGTTGCGGGGATCGGTGCCTAAAACCAATGGCCCCAGTTCAACAATCGGAGCCGTCTGACGCGGATTTGGTGCGCCCACAACAAAATCGTTTCCGTTGTTGTTGGTGTCTATGCTGCCACCCCCCAAGCGGAAGATTGCCGTAGTATTGCTTGGCGAAGGCGCCGGAGCCGCACCTTCCCGACAATCAGGACTTCCGTAGCCGACAAAATCCATCAGCGAGGGATCGCCGAGAGGACAATTGCCGACCAGCCCATCGAAGCTATTCACGAGTGCGATCTTTCCACTGCTGGCACTCATGTTTATTTGGCCGTTTATTTGAGCCGCCGGTAGGGGGGCGCCATTGGCTCCACCTGATCCCAAAGCGATCAAATAGTATTCACCCGGGCCAATCACTCCCCCGAGCGGTTGCTTACCAAAGTCCCAACTGTTCCCGTCCTCGGATGTGTATTGAATCGACCAGCCGGCGGTATCAACCGGTGCGCCGCTGCGATTGAACAACTCAACATAATCGTTCTGGTAGGTTGCGCCGGAGTTGCCGCCGCCGCCATATATCTGGCTAATCAGGATCGGACTGGTACTCGGTGGCTGCGGAGGCGGGCAGGTATTCGGACCGTCGGAACTTGGGGTTCCCTGGAAAAACGTAGATGTGTTACGTCTGCCGCCGGAGCCGTTCGGACAGCGCCCGATAGAACTCGTTCCTCCCTCTCCCTCGTTGACCTGCGGCTCACCATCATGTATCAGCGTCAACAGGCCCGGATCGTCGGCATCCGCCGTGTCGTAAACAACAGCATCGACAAGGTTGCTATTCGTAACTGGAGTGTTGTTCGGGAAGTCAGTAGCGTCGCCAACATACAGCGCGACTGCATCAGCTCCGTTTTGGAGCGCGCCTGACGCACCAGGATTAAAGGTCAAATCAACCCCAGGTACGCCCGGGTTACCAAGGGTAAAGTACCCATTGGCATCGGTAAAGAATCCGTCGAGGTCAAATGCGGCATAGGATTGATCACTGCTGCCGTTGTAGAAAACCACAACCAGGCCATTCAAAGACGTGTTTCCGAGGCCGCCATCATAAAGCTCGATAAACTCAGCCGTGTCGCTGCCGGGAGTATCTGAATCAACTTCATTGATGATCACCGGCGGAGGCGGCGACTGGACCGTAAACGAGAAACTGGCATTGGACGCCATCTGATCCGGCGGGTCCTGGGTATCTGCGTCGGTAATCTGATTGCCGAACACTGTGACGGTACAGACGCTGTTAAAAGGAAGATCGGCATTTGGATTCAGCGTGAACGTGTTGCTCGGTGATGCGCTGAGCGTAAAGGTCTGCGGCGCGCCGGTGGGGCATTCGATGCTGAACGAGCTGTTCGTGGCATTAACGCTTTCGCTAAAGTTAACCTTGATGTTTGTGTCGGCTTGAACGCCAGCCGATCCGTTAGCGGGTGATGTGCTGTTGACCGTGGGTGGATCGTCCCCCGGGTCGCCGCTGGCGGTGATCGAGAAGTCGTCAACCGCCAGGCCGTCGTCGGAGCTAGACACGTCTACGTCTGTCCATCGAATCCAAAAACTCGCGCCGTTGGCAATAGTCAAACCGGTGATCGTCGAGCTCAGGGCAATGCGGTTTGGCGCTGCGTTGCCGTCAAGCGCACCAACGGTACCTGATGTAATCGGCGCATTGAAATCAAGTGTGTTGACGTCTGTCCATGTCCCGCTTGTCAGGCTGGTGGCGTTGGTACTGTATTGAAAGTCCATCTTATCGGCCGTGACGCGAGGGGTAACACCGAGCCGCCACTGCTCGCCGACATACGAAACTGCGAGCGAGGTGATTGTGCCGCCAGTATTGTTTTGGAATGTTCCTCCGAGGATTGAATTGACGGAGCCACTACGCAATTGTCCCAGCGCGCGATCGCTGGCAGCAGTCGAACCGAAGCTGTAGGTGTCGCCCGTGTTACTCGAACCGGTTCCGGCGGTATAGGTCGTGTTGGCGGTAGATTCTGAGAAGCCCCAACCCGCTGGCGTATTGGCTGCCAAAGTTCCCGTGCCCGCGGAAACCAGCGTGTCGAAGTTCTGTGTCACCGCACTGCCGAACGTCGCGATGCTCACTGGAGTTGTGGTGTCTGCGGAAACCCCAAACCTGAGCAAGGCTGACCCCAGCAGGACGCCCATTGTCAACAAAAGAGCTATTTGGCGCCAGGAAGAAATGAATCGGCCTCTCTCGAAGGAGGGTTGAGTGGATAATCGTCGGGCGATGCGAGTAGTAGGGGGCATATAGTTTCCTTTCAATTGTGTAAACTTCGACTGTCGGTTTGCTGAGCAGTTCGGCCGGCGGGCAACTACCGTCTGAAATTAGCTCGGAAGCAAGATTCTTGCACTTGCCAAATAAGTCTCCCAAAGGAAGATGGCAAGTTTAGAGAAAAAGCTTGACTGCGTCAAATTAGAACTCCGTTAACGATGAAAGAATTTTGCATCAAGAAGAAGTCGACGAACGCGTTCATGGTTGCGCTAAGGGCTGACTGGCTGACAAAGCTGCAAGCCTAAAGGCATAATGAGTTTTCTTTTCAGCCACAGGAGCCTGATACGTGTTCATTTCGTCCATTGAGCTGCGCGAAATCCGTCTGCCGCTGATTCACTTTTTCGAAACCAGTTTTGGACGCACGACCGAGCGAAGAATCATTCTCGTTCGCGTGACCGATCCTGACGGCGCCGAAGGCTGGGGCGAATGCACCGCGGGCGAAGGACCGTTCTATTCCGATGAATGGGCTGAGACTGCCTGGCCTACATTGAAGGAATTTCTGGGGCCGATGGTCGCCGGTCAGCAGGTAAGCGGCGCCGGCGACATTTACGGCCTGATGAAGCGCGTGCGCGGTCATCGCATGGCGAAGGCCGCGATCGAAACTGCCTGCTGGGATTTGGAAGCGAAACGCGCCAACAGGCCGCTCTGGCAACATCTCGGCGGCGTGCGCACCGAAATACCGTGCGGAGTTTCAATTGGCATTCAGGATTCGCCCGAAGAGTTAATAGGCAAAATCGAAAAAGAACTGGCTGCTGGTTATCAACGCATCAAAATCAAGATCAAACCAGGGTGGGATCTGGACATTGTACGCCGGGTGCGTGAACGCTTTCCGCAAATCCAATTGATGGGCGACGCGAATTCCGCTTACACGCTTGCGGACTTACCGCTCTTCAAAGCTCTCGACGAATTCAAGCTGATGATGCTCGAACAGCCGCTCGCGTATGATGACATGTTCGATCACGCTCAGCTGCAAAAGCAGATCAAGACCCCGGTTTGTCTCGACGAGTCAGTCAAGACGCCCGCCGATGCTGAACATGCGATCGGCCTCGGCGCTTGCCGGATCATCAATCTGAAATTGGGTCGCGTCGGAGGACACTCGCAGGCCAGGCAGGTCGAACGCATCGCGCGTGAGCAGAAAATTCCCGTCTGGTGCGGTGGTATGTTGGAGTCGGGCATTGGGCGCGCTCATAACATTGCGATGGCCACGCTGGCTGGCTTCAGCCTGCCCGGCGATGTATCAGCCAGCGCGCGCTATTGGTCGGAAGACATCATTGACCCGCCGGTCACGGTAAGCTCGGCCGGCACTATCACACCAACGGACCGTCCGGGAATCGGCTTTGAGATCAATCGGGCCCGAATCGATCGCCTGACGGTCAGAAGAGAGACGATTACTTAGATGTCAGAACCTATTACCAGGGAACAGATGCAGGCGCTGCGCGAACATTTTGTCGCGCGGCAACACGAGCTATTGGCGTTGACGTGTGCGCTGGTGGAAACGGAATCGCCGTCAGGCGACAAAGAAGGCAACAGCGCGCTCGTCTCGCTGATCGCCAGCGCCGCCGGCAGCGTTGCCTCAGTAAACTCGGTCGAACGGATCAGCAGCGAAGAGTTTGGCGAGCATGTGCGGATCAAAGCGTTTGCTGATAATCCGCGCGAACGCATCCTGCTGCTGGGCCACACGGACACCGTTCACGCTCGCGGCACAATCAAGGATCGACCGTGGCGCACAGATGGGAATCGCATCTATGGCCCGGGCATCTTTGATATGAAGATCAATTGCGCAGTGGCCCTGGAAGCCCTGCGCGCCTGTGAAGCGGCGGAGCTGCTGCCGCAAATTGGCGTGACGATCTTGCTGACGTGCGACGAAGAAAGCGGCAGTCCCAGCGGCCGCGAGCTGGTGGAAGCCGAAGCCCAAAAGGCGCGTGCCTGTCTGGTCCTTGAGCCCCCGGCGAGTGGGGGCCGCGTGAAGACCGCGCGGAAGGGCACCGGCATGTTCACGATTCAGGTCGAAGGCCGGGCGGCCCATGCCGGTCTTGAACCGGAGAAGGGCGTTAGCGCTGTTCTCGAGCTGGCCAAGCAAACAATCATTCTGCATGAGCTGAATGATCCCGAGAATGGCGTAAGCGTTACGGTGAACGTAGTCTCCGGCGGTACTCATTCAAATGTTATTCCGGCTGAGGCGCGGGCGGAGGTTGACCTGCGATTCGGTTCCGCTGAAGCCGGCGCCGAGGTCGAAAGAAAGATCAGCTTACTCAAGCCATACGATCCGCGCGCCAATGTAATCGTCAGAGGCGGCATCAACCGCCCGCCGCTTGAGCGCACTGGCAAAGTCGAACAGCTCTACAATCACGCGCACTCGCTGGCGGCGCTCCTGAATTTCGATCTTGGCGAGGCCAGCGTCGGCGGTGCGTCTGATGGCAACTTCGTGGGGGCTTTGGGCGTGCCGGTTCTGGACGGTTTGGGTGTTCAGGGGGACGGAGCGCACGCAATCCACGAGCACATTCTTTGTGACGATATTGCAACCCGAGGCGCGTTGCTGGCTGCATTGATTGCGACGCTGTGAATATGAAATTGCCACAGAGGCACCGAGACACGGAGAACATAAAGGAACTCGTGGTCTTATTCTTAACTCTGTGTCGCTGTGGCGACTTAGTGTGAAATGAAAATCGCTACCTGGAACGTTAACTCAATTATCGCCCGCTTGCCGCTCGTCACGCGTTGGCTGGAAAAAGAGCAGCCCGACATTCTTTGCATCCAGGAAACAAAGTGTGCGGATGACAAGTTTCCGCTGCTCGATCTAAAGGCAGTTGGTTACGAATGCGTTTTGTTCGGTCAGCAAAGCTACAACGGCGTGGCCATAATTGCGCGGGCAGGCTGCGCCAACCTCGTGCGCGGTTTTCCCGAAGATACTGCGGAGAGTCACGCGCGCTTGCTGGCGGCTGAGATCGCGGGCATCAGCATTATCAATGTCTATGTGCCGAACGGGCAGATGGTTGGTTCAGAGAAGTATCAATTCAAGCTGCAGTGGCTGAAGCGGCTGCGTGAGTTCCTCGATCAAAATTACGATTCGACGGCAAACGTGCTCCTTTGTGGTGACTTTAATGTGGCGCCTGAGGAGCGGGACGTGCACGATCCGCGCCTTTGGCAGAACCGCATTCTATTCAGTGAGCCTGAGAAAGCAGCACTTCAGGTCATTAAGGACTGGGGATTCACCGACACTTTTCGTTTGCACACGCAAGAGGGCGGGCATTATTCCTGGTGGGATTACCGCGCCGGTGGGTTTCGGCGCAACTTGGGATTGCGCATCGATCACGTTTGGGTGTCGCCCTCTTTGGCCCAACTCAACACCCGTACGTGGATCGATAAAGAACCGAGAGCGTGGGAGCGCCCTTCGGATCATGCGCCGGTAGTTGCGGAATTTGAAAACACGTGAGCAGGTCATGCTTTTCGCACATGACCTGCTCTCATGAGACAGTCCCGCGAGTTAACGCGTGGTTGGTGTTCCGAACGAGTAATAGAACCCACCGCCCAACACATTCAGGATGATGCATACGACGACCAGCAGCGTCCAAATCATCATGATATTTTTGATGTTTAGGCGGCCGGCATTCATCCATCCCCAGATGAAAGTCCAGATGCCGCAGGTCACTATGCCGATGATGCCATGCACCACGCCACCGTCTTGAAACTGCTTAATCAGGACGATGATGAAACAGATAAAACTTGCAATGCTACAAACTAAAGCCAGAATTGAAAGCATCTTCGCTTAAGCCTCCGAGGGTTTGTCTAACCAAAAAGCCTGTTGCCGATATGAAGTTCATGCACGATATGCTGGCGTTCAGTTTTTGTCAATCAGTCGCCAGTGCGATGGTAAGGCTCCGTAGGAGCCGGATATTTATAGCAACAACCCGATCCAACGACCCTAGCTCCGTAGGAGCGAAATGTGACTACTTGATATATTTCGCTCCTACGGAGCTTGTGCAAGCATGTTGGGACCATTGGCTATAAATATTTCGTCCCTACGGGACTAAGGTCGTTTCCTCAAGCTGGTTTTGTTATCACCCACAACAGCAACACACTAACAGAGCACTACCCCAGTGCGATGGTAAGGCTGTCGCCGCTTCCCCAGCGCGGCATCCACGCTTGGGCTTTTGTAACCCTTGGCAAAGCCGCGTCAACGCGGCTAAACGAAAGGCGATACTTTCTTAATCCGACGTCAGTTCAGCAGTCTTCTCGGTAATATCTTTCTTCGCCCACTCGTTATCGCGCGCGGCCTCACCGGCCTTGTGCCGCTTGGCTTCCTTCATGCGCGCAACCAAATCCATGTGAGTTGAAAAGTAAGGCAGGCTCTTCCCGACGATCTCCTGCGACCGAATTAAAGCCTTTGTCGGTCATGAATTTCGCCAGGCCTTCCTGCAGTTCATCGACCATCTTCACGCCCTGGAGCATGACACCGGTGCAGACCTGCACGGTCGAAGCGCCCAGCAACATGAATTCGATCGCGTCGCGTGAACTTTCCACCCCGCCGATGCCGCTAATCGTAATTCCTTCCGGCAGGCCGAGGCCGAGTTGGCTCACCATGCGCAGAGCGATTGGCTTTACCGCCTGGGCGGAGTAGCCGCCGGGAACTGTATAGCCTTCGACGGTAGGCATCGGCCGCAGAGTGTCGAGGTTTACGCCGATCACCGAGAGGATCGTATTGATAGCGGAAATGCCGTGCGCGCCGCCGCGCACGGCCGCCAGCGAAGGCTCTTTGATGTTGGTGATGTTCGGCGTCATCTTGGCCCAGACCGGAATCTTCGCACTTCGGTCACCCAACGCGTCACTTCTTCGGTCAGATCGGGATGTTCGCCCATCTCCGATCCCATCTTGCGTTCAGTCATGCCGTGCGGGCAGGAGAAGTTCAGTTCGAACGCATCGACGCCGGTGTCCTGCACCATCTTCGTGCAGTTCCTGCCAACGTCCTTTGCTGTACTCTTCCATGATCGAAGCGATCAGAACGTTGTTGGGATAGTCCTTCTTAATCTGGCGAAACTCTTCCAGCCAAACTTCGATGGGCCGATCGGAAATCAGCTCGATGTTTTGAAAGCCGATGACTTCGTTGGTTTCGCGCGAGCGCAGTTTGCCGTAACGAGGCACGACGTTAACGACTTTGCTTGATTCCAGGCTGACAGTTTTCGCGACCGCGCCGCCCCAGCCGGCGTCGAATGATTTTGCGAGCACCCGCGCGTTCGTTCCCGGCGGGCCAGAGCCGAGCAGAAAAGGATTGGGGAATTTGATGCCGTTAACTGTGATTGAAAGATCCATGATTTTCTCCTGGGCGCTATGTTATTGAAATCGAGCCGCCGGCCCATTCGGCTTTAGATATTCCTTGACGACACTATAGGGCACAAGATTCTTGTCAAAGGCGGCGATGACATGCGGAAAATCGAAATAGATGACCAGCCCTTTGGGTGACAGCCCTGAACCCGATGGCTCACTCAGTTGATCAGCGGAGACGATCGGTTCGTCCCGCTTAGTCGGCGTCTGCGGTTGGGTCGCTATCTCTTGCTCGAGGGCCGTCGCGCGTTTGTCGATATCGGCAACCAGGAAACTTTGCGATCGCTGTCTTGTAGTCGCTGAATCGGGCTTGAAAAGATCTTCAAATTGCAGTTCGTTGCCGGCCTTCAAATCGTAAGTGACAGGCCAAATAGCAGTTATTAGGGTGCGCCCCGCCGCCGTCATAGTAAACCGTAATCTCAACACTGATCAGATCGTCGTAGGCCGAGCAGGACGTTGTAATTTGCATCGAAAGCCCCGCGACCATCGATCGGCTCAAATTCGCTGATGGCCTTCTGCATCAACGCCAGAATCCGACGATTGAAAGCCTGAGCCCCGGCGCTAAGCGTCCCGTTAGTTGCGATCTGCGGATATGAAACTCCCACGCCCGTTCGGCGATTGATGATTGTCTTCGGCGTGATTTGTAGGCCGTTCGTAAGGCGAGATGTTTTGCTCTTCGAGCACCGCCATGGCTTCCCGCGTGCCGTCGGGCTTTGACCAACTGCATTCAGCATCGACCGGATCGTTGAATCGCTTGCAGACAAATTTTCCGGTCTTTTGCTTTCCTTTCGGGGCAAGTTCCGTCAGCTCCAGCCGCCCCTGCCCATCCAGTTGGCCGCTCAGCTTCAAGTCTTCGCCAATCGTGTCGTAGGCATAAGTGCCTGAGACGTTGCTGCCGGCGAAGTTCAGTTGCATCTGAATGTGACTGTTCCCGATCGAGCCGCGATAGATTCTGGTTTGAGCTGACGCCGGCTGCGTAATAGACAGCAACGCGATCGTTGCGGTCGCCATGATCGATAGTGCAGTCAGGTTCCGTCTCATTGTTAACTGGGCCCTCTTTGGCTTTCCTCTGTGCCTCTGCGATTCCTCTGTGCCTCTGTGGTTAACCATCGCATCTTCACCACAGAGGCACAGAGGAATCACAGAGTCACACAGAGAGGGATCTCTTCTACAATTCAGCGTCGGCTTCGATCTCAATCAGCATGCGCGGATCGATTAAGGCGCTGACTTCGACCATGGTCGTGGCCGGCATCACCTCGCGCAGAAACTCGCCGTGGGCACGGCCGTATTCTTCCCAGCGCGAAATATCAGTCACAAACATGCGCGTGCGCACGACGTGTTCCAGCCCCGCGCCGAGGCGCTTCAAAGCCTTTTCGATATTTCGCAGGCACTGGATTGCTTGTTCGTAGGCGTCGTCGATGCCGACGATTTCGCCGTCATCGCCGAGTAGCGGTCGTGCCGGTAACGTAGATGCGATTGCCGACCTTGACGGCGCGCGAATAGCCGACAATCGACTCCCATTTTGCGCCGGAAGAGATGCGTTCGCGTTCAGTCATTCTTTGCGTGACTTTGCGTGCTTAGCGGACCGATTTGCGTGAAACCAATTGTCACGGCATCGCGAACTCACGCAAAGGCGCTAAGACGCAAAGTCACGCAAAAGCTTACTCCGCCACCAACTGCCCGTAACTATCCGGCCGGCGATCGCGGAAGAATTGCCAGGTGTTGCGGACTTCGCGAATCAGGTCGAGGTTCAGATCGGCGACGACCAGCGCATCCTCGTCGCGCGGCGCCTGGGCGATGATCTGTCCACGCGGATCGCAGAAGTAACTCTGGCCGTAAAACTCGCCGATGTCCCAGGGCTGCTCGTGGCCGACGCGATTGATCGCGCCGACAAAATAACCGTTGGCGACGGCGTGCGCCGGCTGTTCCAGCTTCCAGAGATATTCGGACAAGCCGGCCACGGTGGCCGACGGATTGAAAACAATCTCAGCGCCATTCAGGCCGAGTGCGCGCGCGCCTTCGGGAAAGTGCCGGTCATAGCAAATGTAGACGCCAATACGCGCGTAGGCGGTGTCGAAGGCCGGATAGCCGAGGTTGCCGGGCCGAAAATAAAACTTTTCCCAAAAGCCGGGGTTGACGTGCGGAATGTGGTTCTTGCGATACTTGCCGAGATACTTTCCGTCCGCATCGATGACGGCGGCCGTGTTGTAGTAGATGCCGGTGATCTCTTCTTCATAGATCGGCACGATGATCACCATGCTGTGTTTCTTCGCCTGCTCCTGCATCAATTTCGTGGTTGGCCCGTCAGGAATTTTCTCGACTGCTTCGTACCAGCGCATCTGTTGCTCGGCGCAGAAGTACGGCGTGGTAAAGACTTCCTGCATGCAGAGAACTCTGCACGCCTTGTTTGGCGGCGTCTTCAATCATCACCAGATGCTTTTCGATGTTCTGTTGTTTGATTTCTTCGATGGGCGCGTCGGTCGGCGCCGCGTTCTTTGCTTGAATCAATCCGCATTTGACTGTTCGTGCCATTTTCTCTCCTATCAATTTGTTTCGGCGCTGATGCTCTGGGGTGGCGCAACTGCCGTTAAGATGAAATACGTTAGCGCTGACGCGCCGAAGCCGACAAACCAGGCGTAATCGTATAACGGCTTGAGCCGCGGGATAAAGACGCCAATCCAGGCGAACGCACAGCCGGTCAACGTCGCAGCCACGGCGCGCCAGTTCCAGCCGCGGCCCGCAGTGGCCCGCAAGCCAAGCCAGAGCAAGCTGAACACTACCAGGGTTCTAACGATGAGCATCGTGGCGAATCGCGCGACCGAGACTTCGTCGCCTCCGGACGACGCCTGGTACGCAACTAAAAAGATCACGCCGATTGCCACGAAGAGGACCACTACTGTCACGCGCGCCGTTTTGTTCGACAAACGGTCGTAAGCGTAGGCGCCCGTAGTGCGATACAAATCCCCCAGCTCGAGCCGTTTCTTTCGTACCAGCCAGTAATCGACGATCAATACACCGGCAATTGATGCTAACCCGCCCGAGTAGCCGCCCAGCCAGTTAAAAATGTATCCGGTTGGATCGGCCAACAATCTCCAGGGCTGCATCAGTATGCCGATGATCCCGGTAATCAATCCGCCCGTGCGGAACGAGATCCAGCGCGGAAACGCATTCGCGAAATCGTTGGCCGGAGACACGACATTGGCAGCAATGTTAACCGCGAGCGTCGCGACCACGACCGTGAACATGGAAATCGCGACTACTGCGACTTGCTGAAACTGGCCAACGAGCTTCATCGGATCCCAAAGCTCTTCGGGTTTCATGTGGGGATAGATAACCACCGCCGCCGAAGTGATCATGACGCCCATGGCGGCGAACACGGTCATCGTGGTGGGCAAGGCAACCACTTGCCCTACCGCTTGCTCTTTCTGACTGCGGCCGAAACGGGTGAAGTCCGGCATATTCAGACTCAGCGTGGCCCAGAAACCGATCATTGCCGTCAGCGACGGAATGAAGATCGCCCAGAACTCGCCGAGCGTGTGAAACTTGCTCTGTTGCGTGAGCAGGTAACCGAGGCCGTGTGCTTTCCAGATGGCCCAGCCAGCAGCAACGCCGTCATGATTAGCACGAACGGCGCCGCCCAGTTCTCTACCTTGCGCAGCAAATCCATGCCGCGATAGATGATGTAGATATTCATTCCCCAGAACAGCAGGAAAGAAATCCACTCGGTCGTCATGTGACCGCCAATGGGCCCGCCTAGAAGCGTGTTCCAGTGCGGAATGAATGAAGCGAACAGAGTATTAAGCGCCTCGCCGCCAATCCAGGCCTGAATGCCAAACCAACCGCACGCGACAATCGCGCGCATCAACGCCGGCAGATTTGATCCGTAGGTTCCGTAAGAAGCTCGGGCGAAAACCGGGAAGGGAATTCCATACTTGGTGCCCGGATGGGAGTTCAGCAGGATCGGCGCCAGCACTATCGTGTTGCCGAGCAGAATCGTAATCAGGGCCTGCCACCAGTTCATGCCCGCGCTGATCAATCCCGACGACAGCATGTAAGTCGGAATGCAGTGCGCCATGCTGATCCAAAGCGCCGCATAGTTGTAGGTCGTCCAGTTACGTTCCGAAACTTTGACCGGCGCCAGGTCGCGATTGAAGAGCGGGCTCCGGCTGATCTCAGCGAAGGCCTCATGCTTAAGTTCGACGCGGCCATCTGGGTATTGAGTTGTTTCGTTTCTGCCTGCCACGTTATTGGAGCCTGAACCGAACCGTTACCTGCGCCGTCACGGAAATTGAGCCAGGTGCTATGGATGACTCAGAACCGGAATCAGGGACATAGGAGGACGAGATGTTTTGCATCGCGTTGCTGCGGCCGTAATCGCTGCCGCTCGTTTCGGTGATCGAATAGGCCGGCCCAATCGACTGACCGATCTCATGTGCCAGCAACGTAGCCTTTTCCTGGGCCGCGCGAATTGCCATCCGGCGTGCCTCGTCCCGATGTTTGCGAAGTTGGGAGTCGCGGAATTCAAGATTGCTGAGCCGCGTTATCCCGGCTTTCAACACATCCGCCAGCAACACATCGAACCGTGAAATGTCGCGCAATCGAAGTGCCACCGTTTTTGAAACCTCATATCCAATCAGAACGCGCTTAACAGTTCGCCGCGCCTCGGAATCCAGGTCGTCCGTGTTGTACTTCGGCTGAACGCTAATCTGGCTCGTCTGAACGTCTTCCGGCTTGACGTCATTCTTGCGTGCGATTGCCAGAATTTGCTTAACGCTGTCGTCAGTTCGCTTGTTCGCGACCAGCATGTCCTTGTCTACATTTTCCACCGCGAGCGTGAACAAAACTTGATCCGGCGGCACGCGCACTTCGGCCTGACCGGTCACGGTGATCAGCGGCGGCTCGATCGAGTTCTGGGCGAAAGCGATCGCCGGCGTCAATAACAGCGTCAGGAACAGTATCGACAGTTTCATGAAGCGCTCCGTCAATTTGTTTGGATAACAACGTGTTGTCAGGTAGCCATATCTTCGCGATCGTTAGCTCCGTAGGAGCCGGATGTTTATAGCATGACGGCGCTCCAACGACCCTAGCTCCGTAGGAAGCGCAATGTGACCTAATCGACAATATTGCGCTCCTACGGAGCTTACTCAACCATATTGAGGCTGTCGGGCTATAAACATTTCGTCCCTACGGGACCAGGTATTTTTCAAGCTATTCCGTGATCAGACAACGGCAACACACCAACAGACCACTACCCAGTTTCATAGTTGGTTATCGATCGGTATCGGAATCGAACTTAGGCTTACCGCCACGGATTTTCCGATACGTGCCGTTTGCATAGACGTTATGCCCGAAGCCGCAAGTCGCATCGGCGCCTTCCTGCTTGACGACCAGTTTTCCTCCCGGCTTAAAAGTCATCGTGATCTTACAACCATCCATGCCCGGTGGGACGAAGGTTGCGACGTCATTTTCGATGGTCGCTTCGCCGGAAGCTTCGCCGGTATTCGCCGTCAGCACGGTCGACAATTTGTATACGTAAGTCAGCTCCATCTGAACGCGCAACTTGTGATTGCCCAGGGCCAGAATCTTTATTTCATTATCGCGGTACCGATAGGTTCCGTTCGCTTCCGTCGCGGTGACAATTCGCCCCTGCGATATGACCGTGCTACATAACAACCCGGCGCCCAACGCAGCTGTAATAAGCTTCATCATTGCTCCTTACCTCGTCATTCGTTTCGTCATTGCAGATACTCCTGGAAAGAATCAGATGGCGACGCATTCGCCACGCTTGAGGAACTGTCCCTGGCCGGCTTTTCCCTTGAACTCGCCTTTGTCGATCACCACTGCCCCACGTGAGAGGACAGTTTCGACTACACCTTTGATTGTCTTACCTTCATAGGCGCTGTAATCGACATTCATGTGATGAGTCTTAACAGAGAGTGTCTGATCTCTATTCGCATCGAAGATGACGATGTCCGCGTCCGAGCCAACCGCAATCGTGCCTTTCTTCGGGAACAGCCCAAACATTTTCGCCGCCGCGGTTGAAGTTAGTTCGACAAACCGATTGAGCGAGATGCGATTCTCGACCACGCCGTTGTAGATCAGCGAGACGCGATGCTCGACGCCCGGCGCACCGTTCGGAATCTTGGTGAAGTCATCCTTGCCAAGTTCCTTCTGCTCTTTCATGCAGAAAGGACAGTGATCGGTTGAGATGACTTGCAGATCGTCCATCTTCAAGCCTTTCCACAGCTCGGCCTGATTGGCTTTTTCGCGCAGCGGCGGCGTCATCACGTACTTCGCGCCGTCCAAGTCTTCGCCGTAATCGTCGATTGAAAGGAAGAGATACTGCGGACAGGTTTCGGCGAATGCCGGAATGCCGCGATCGCGCGCTTCGCGAACTTGATTGAGCGCGTCAGTGCAACTCAGGTGGACGATGTAAACCGGCGACTCGGCCATTTCGGCGATTGCGATCGCGCGATGCACGCCTTCGGCTTCGGCTACGGTCGGGCGCGTGAGCGCGTGATACTTCGGCGCGGTGTGACCTTTGGCGAGGGCGTGCTTGATGATCTCGTTGATGACGATGCCGTTTTCCGCGTGCATGCAAATCAGACCGCCGCGCGATCCGGCCGCCGACATGGCGCGAAAGATGGTCGCGTCGTCGACCAGAAAAACGCCGGGATAGGCCATGAACATTTTGAAGCTGGTCACGCCTTCGTCCATGACCGTGTACATCTCTTCGATCTGTTTGTCTTCGAGTTCGGTCGTGATCAGGTGAAAGCCGTAATCGATCGCGCACTTGCCTTCGGCTTTCTGGTGCCAGTTATCGACGCCTTGGAGCAGCGACTTCGCCTTTGTACTGCACCGCGAAATCGATGATCGTAGTCGTGCCGCCATGCGCCGCCGCGATCGTGCCGGTGCGAAAGTCGTCGGAGGCGGTCGTGCCGCCGAAAGGCAGTTCCATGTGCGTGTGCGGATCGATGCCGCCGGGAATGACGTAGCTTGCCGGTCGCATCGATCGTCACGTCAGCTTCCATTTCGAGCTTCGCGCCGATGATCGAGATAGTTTCGTCTTCGATCAGGATGTCGGCTTTGTAGTTGTCGGTGGCGGTGATGATTTGGCCGTTTTGGATTAGGGTTTTCATGGATTAAGGTTTCCCGCGCGTTGTTTCTTTTGAGTTGTGGCTCTGCCGTTTGTCGTGCAAGCCTGTGTTCGTCGAGCGATCAAATCCGTGCGGCTTTGCCGCTCGGTGCGCGGAAAGCCTGTGGCTAATCTTCGCTCCGTAGGAGCGAGATGTTTATAGAACCCCGAATAAAATAAATCAACCAAGCTCCTTTAGGAGCGCAATGTTAGATCGATTCCACATTGCGCTCCTGGAAGGAGCTGAGTGGAGGGGAAGTAACTGGAAGCTATAAACATTACGCCCCTATCGGGGCTCATACAGAATTGTCGTTGCGGCTTCGCTCCTAAAGGAGCTCAGTGGAGGGGAAGTAACTGGAAGGCTATAAACATTACGCCCCTATCGGGGCTTCATACAGAATTATTGTTGCGACTTCGCTCCGTGAGGAGCGAGATGTTTATAGAACCCTGTTAGAAATAAATCAACCAAGCTCCTTTAGGAGCGAAATGTAAATCGATTACATTGCGCTCCTAAAGGAGCTGCGGATTTGGGAGGATGCCGGGTTTCTATAAACATTGCGCGCCTAACGGCGCGGTTAGTTAGGTGCAACGTTAGTCAATGAACCTAAACGCGTACTTCTCTTCAAACGCGATATCGAACTTGCGCAACAATGTCAGGTATTCGTGCTCAAACGATTGCTTCTCATGATGCTTCTCCTGGTTCTGAATGTACCCAATGATTCTGTCGAGCTGGGAGTGACCGTAAGAAAAAGCGCCATACCCTTCCTGCCAATTGAATCGTCCATGAACGAGCTTTCGATCATTAACGAAATTCGTGGAGTCAGACTTAATTTCACGAACCAAGTCCGCCAATGCCATCGCCGGTTTCAGTCCGATCAGAATGTGAAGATGATCAGACACGCCATTGATTGCGATCAGTTTCTGTCCTTGGTTTCGGACAATGCCGGTAATGTATTTGTGCAAATCTTCCTTAAAGTCTGTTGTGATTAATGATTGTCTATTCTCAACCGCAAACACGGTTTGAATGTAAATCTGCGAGAAGGTATTTGCCATAAGAACCTCACATTGCGCTCCTAAGGGAGCTTTGATAGCAGGTAGGCCCGATATCTATAAACATTTCGCTCCGACGGGAGCGAGGAATGACAGTGAAAGCCGGAGTTTCTATAAACGTTTCGCTCCTAGCGGAGCGAAATCAGCAGAGCCTTTCCGCACATCAAGCGGCAGAGCCGATAGTGTCTAGACCCGAATCCCGAAGTCGCGATCTCTTATAGCAAACCTGTCAATGCAAAAATAATGCAGCCATGATTTACACCATGGCTGCATCAGGAACGTCAGATGGTTTCTCTTTCCTACTCCACCAACTCGCTCGTCAAGATCGCGCCGCCCATGCTGGGCAGAGTCGCAGAGATCTTTACAACTTTGTGCGAGTCTTTCGCGATCCAAACTGTTTGTTTGTCCGCTTCATCGTCCGCAGCGACCAACTCAACCTTGTAGGCATCGAAGGTTCCGGCCGGCACCGTGATGCTCTCCGTGCCGATAACTTTCAGGCTTTTTAGTTTCGCCTTCTGCTTCTGAACATCATAATTGCGGAAGGTCGTGCTGTAATCAGCCGCCAGCGGCAGACGCGCCAGAACGTCAAAGGCGCCGCCGCCATCGCCGAAAATTATCCCGCCGACCTCAACTGAGATTGGTTTGGATTGGCCGTTTTGCGTCATCGTGCCCGTGGCTTTGTTGTCCTTGAAATCGAGATCGATGATCACGCCCGCCTGATCGATGTAGCGATGTATCAGCACCAGACTTCCTTTCTCAACCGTCGAAGTGTCGATGAATTTTCCGTAAGGCGTGTCAGCAGTTTCGGTCATCACCCAGTTGCCGCCGTCTTCCTTGATCACAGTCGTCGTGGTCAGCGGAATCGTCTGCGGACCGGCCACGATCGTCGCCTTATATTTATAGGTCCCGGCGCTGAGATCGGTTGCCGGCTTTGGTCCTGTGGCCGTGGCTTCTACCTTCTTCGGCAGCGTCACGCTCTTCACATCGACGGTGATCTCTTTCAAGCGGGCGGCAACTTCAGGCTTCATATCTTCCTGATAGCGGCCACCCAGATACCTGGCCATGAACTTTTCCGCCGATGCGAACATCGCCATGTTGTTAACCGGCCGCGCAAAGCCATGACCTTCGTCGGGCGCGTTGATGTACTCGACCGGGAATCCGCGATCGCGCAAAGCGATTACGATTTGATCGGCTTCGCGTTTGTTAACGCGCGGATCGTTTTGGCCCTGGACTACCATCAAAGGCGTCTTGATCTTAGTTGCTGAATTTAGCGGCGACTGGCGATTCAATTGCGCCTTGCCTTCGGGCGTGTTCGGATCGCCCATGCGTTGATAGAAGAGCTGACGACCCGCTTCCCAGTAAGGAGGAATCGTCTCCAGCAGGGTGATTAGGTTTGACGGCCCTACGTAATCCACCGCGGCCGCATACATGTCAGGTGTAAACGTCACGCCGGCGAGCGTCGCATAGCCACCATACGATCCACCCATGATGCCGACGCGTTTCGGATCGACAACACCCTGGTCGATGAGATACTTGACGCCCCAGGTAATGTCGTCCTGCATCTTATCGCCCCATTGCTTATTGCCGGCGTCGATAAATTTCTTACCGTAACCCGTCGAGCCGCGGAAATTGGGTTGCAGCACCGCATACCCACGGTTGGCCCAGAATTGTGCAAACGCGTCATAACCCCAGTCGTCACGCGCCCATGGTCCGCCATGTGGGAACACGACCATCGGCAGGCCCTTAGCAGCCACGCCTTTCGGCAGCGTCAGGTACGCAGGAATTTCCATGCCGTCAGACGATTTGTACTTGATCGGCTTCATGTTGGCGAGAAATTCGCGATTAAGTTTTTCGCGAATGCGATATTGCAGCGTGAGCTTCTTGGTGCCGCGATCGAACAGATAGGTCTGGCCGGGCTCGGTGTCGCTGTTGGCACTGATGATCCACAGCTTCTCGTCTTTGGTCGAAGAAGTGAAATTCAAATCCATCCCAAGCTGTTTCTTGGCGAGCTTGTAATCGGCTTCAAATGCCTTGTCCTTGAAGTAGACCCGCTCGCGTTCGTCGTTGTAAGTGGTGGCGATCAGATCGTCGGTGATTTCCGAGAAGGTAACGTCTGAAAGGTCAACGCGCTTCAGCGGATCGGACTCGACGAATTCTTCCTTGCCGGTCGCAGGGTCGAACAATTCGAGCTTCAACAAATCGTTCTCGGCGCCTTTGTTTGTTTCGAAGTAAACACGCTGGCCGTCTTTCTGATAGCGCACCGGACCGCAGCCTTCGAACACGTTGCACGAATAAACTTTGGTGAAGCCTTTATCGTCAACGCGCAGGACTTCAGTATCGCCGTTGTCCGTTACTCGCGTCGCCAGTCGCAGCTGATCCTTCAGATCGAAAGTCCAGCCGACGATGCGCTCGGTGTTCTGCCGCACCAGCGTGCGTTCTCCGGTTGAGATTTTGACTCTATAGAGGTCGTGCCAGGCTTTATCACGATCGTTTAGTCCGACGTAAATCGCGTCCGGGTCGGTGCGGGGAATCGCTTGAATGATTGCTCGCACGCCCTTGAGGTCGGTCAGATTGCGCGCAGCTGGTACATCCTGACCCGCCGCGGGGGTGGCCGCCGGATCGACGGCATACACCAAATAATTCTCGTCGCCGGCTTTGTCCTGCACGAACAGGATGTATTTGCCGTCGCGACTCCAGAAGAAAGAGGGAATCGGCCGCGTCGTGTCGGCGGTGATCGGTTTGGCCTTGTCAAAAGGCTCCTCCGTTCGCTTGACCCAAATGTTGCGCGTGCCTTTGAAGGGTTTGACGAAAGCAATGAACTTTCCGTCGGGCGAAATCTGCGCGCCCGAAATTTCGGGATCGCCGAAGAACAGTTCGCGGTCGATAATTGGCGGCAGGCCCTTGGCCGGCTGCGCGGAAACTCGGGATACGAGTGCAAAACCAAAGACTACCGCGGCGAGAGCCAAGGCGGCCTGAAACTTCGAGACTTTCATTGATACCTCTTTCTTAATTGGATGATTGAAGAATTCGAGACTGAACCTGAAAGGTTTAGTACGAAAAGTCGAGGAGATCGGTTTCAGGTGCGAGCATTTTTCGGCTCTACCGCGCCGATGCGCGACAAGTCTCAAAGAGGGGCGGGGTCCTGGTCAATTGCTCGCATTTGGAATAAGTCTCTGAAGGAAGATGAACCCGTTGAAGGTGGACATTGATAAGGGTCGTTTGGAAGCGGTCATAGACCGCCAGATTCAGAAGCCCACGTCCCGGCAAGTCGAAGACTTGCCGCGCATCGGCGTGGCAGAGCCATTGCGCAAGTAGCCTCCACAGGTTTGAACTTCAGTTTACTTCACCCGAGAGACGTGCCGCGCATCGGCGTGGCAGAGCCATGATCTGAACAAACTCGCCTTGATGTTCAGTCGCTAACTAGTCCGAGCTTTCCGCGCATCGGCGTGGCTTAGCCGCAAGCCTCTCAATTCTGAACCGCCGCAAAGCTCGCATCCAGCGCTTCGATCAATTCATCGACATGATCCCTGGTTGAGTTCAGCATCATGCCGGTGCGAATCACGTTGCCATAGAGGCCGCCTTTACCAACCAGCACGCGGCGCTTCTTGGTCTCTTCGAATACTTTCAGAACTGTCTGTGGATCAGGTTCTTTGGTCTCGCGATCCTTCACCAGTTCCACTGCCTGCATCAGCCCCATGCCGCGCACGTCGCCGATGACCGGGTATTTTTCCTTCAGGCCTTCAAGTTTTTCGCGGAAGTAGGCGCCCACTACCGCCGAATTCTTTTTCAGATCGTCGTCTTCGATAACCTTGAGAACGGCCAAAGCAGCTGCGCACGAAACCGGGTTGCCGCCAAAAGTCGAGAAGGTGAGACCCGGAAACTTGTCGGCGACTTCCGGCGTCGCGACCGTGATTCCGATTGGCACTCCGTTGCCCAGACCTTTTGCCGAAGTAATGATGTCCGGCTCAACATTCCAGTTCTCGATTCCAAACCATTTCTCGCCGGTGCGGCCCCAGGCAGTTTGGACTTCGTCGGCAATGAACAGCCCGCCGTGCTTGCGCGTAATTTCGACCGCGCGTTCAAAGTAGCCGGGCGGCGGCACGATGAACCCGCCGACGCCCAGGATTGGTTCAGCCATGAAGGCTGCAATCTCGCCGGTCGTCGTGGTCATGATCAACTCTTCTATGTCATTCGCACAGGCCAGCCCGCATTCCGGGTATGTGAGCTTGAACGGGCAGCGGTAGCAATAGGGCGCGCGCGCGTGAACAAACCCGACTGACCTGCGGCGGCAAAGGCCGCCAGGTCGCGTGGCCCATGGCCGAAAGGGAAGTCGCCGAACGTCCGCTATAGGCGTGACGCAGCACCACAATCTCGTGACGGCCCGTCGCCAGTTTGGCGGCGTGCACGGCTGTGTCATCAGCTTCAGTGCCGCTATTGGTGAAGAAAGATTTCTTCAAGCGCCCGGGCGTAATCTGCGCGAGTTTCTCAGCCAAATCCGATTGCGGCTTATTGGCATAGAGCGTCGACGTATGCGAAAGCGTATTAACCTGGTTGATGATCGCTTCGTTGACTTTGGGATTGGCGTGGCCGACGCTGACAGTCAACACGCCGCCAAAGCAGTCGAGATATTTTTCTCCCTTGTCATCCCAGACGTGCGCGCCTTCGCCTTTCACCAAGGCCAGAGGCTCCTGGTAATAAGTCGCAACTGCGGGAAAAAGAAACTCTTTATGTTTGCTAACAGTGTCCGATGAAGTTGTCTGTGGTTCTGGTGTGCTCATATTGTTTCAGTTGTTACCCTGGAAGATTGATTGCGACCCTTAAACGCAGCGGCGACCAGCAAGATTATCACTACCGCAAACACAGCGTCCTCGCAAATATAGATAAAGAAGTATACCCATTCGCTGGCAGAAGGCGACAGCTGCATCTTGGACATCACATTGATCATCGAAGAGTTGAACAGATAGAAGATCGTCCCCTCCATGAAATAGATAATCAGTGCGAGAATCGCGAGCAGGGACGCCCGCACATGGTGCTTGATGCGGACGAGCACCACCAGGATGCCGATAAACACGACGAGAAAAATCGGTATGCGCCGGACGAGTACCCACCCAAGATACGAGCCGACGGCCTGCCAATTGGCCGCTAACAAAATCACCGTCGCCACCGAACATAATATGGTGACTAAGCCGATGATCCCGATCAAGGCCACAGGTGTCGATTCGGCGGGAGTCAGTTCGTGCTGCGATTGACGGGGCGGGGGTTTAAAGGCTGCCGCGATGGTCGACTGCGGTGCTATCCGCTCAGTCGGTTGAGCTGTGCGCGCACTCTCAGGAAGGACTTCCGTCGCGTGCGAATCCACCTCGGCCTCTTCTTCTTCAAAAGGAGCCGACAACACGGAACCATCGATCAGACAATAAGTGAGACTGTCTTCGAAGGTCCGTTTACAAGTGGGGCACCGCTTCATTATCTTTGCCGTCTCTCTCTCTCACCGCTTCTGGCGAAGTCCATTACGGCGCACGTGAATCGCGATTGCGTTGCATGACCACGGCTGCCAGCAGCATCGCGATAAACAGTGCGGCAAAAGTATTGTTAATTAAGCCCAGCACCAGATAAACATTTCTGGCGCGGATTGCGTCATACGTATCACTCTTGAGAAACCAATCCGGAACCCAGCCGTAAACGACGCTGAAGACGAAGATATGCAGGATGAGCAGGCTTAGACCGATGATGACGACCAGCGATACTTTGGGATATCGTTTGCGACGGGTTAAGGCAAACACGATACAGGCGATCATCGTGATGAGCGATGGCAGTTGTTCTGCCAGCGCTTTCAAGAGTTCGAAAAACTTGCTGGTCTCGCCCATGATTTACGACTCGCGCGCTCTCGATAAAGATTAGCCGCGCAAATTGCGGCAGCCGCAATCAGGTCTAATCTTCCACCTCATTCCGTCACTCGCCCAAAAGTGTAGGCTGGCAAATCGTCTCCTTCTCGATCGGGCTGTCTTACGAATCGGCTATTTCCGGTTCCCGATGTCGGCCGGTAAAGGCCGCCGCAACGAGCAGCAATAAAACTCCGGCGAAGATGAGATCGTCGACGACATTCAAGCCAATCTCAACCAGGTTGTATCCGGATTTGGTTGCCCCCAACTCGAGGATGGATTGTGGCAACCATCTATAACTAAAGGCAAAGACAAACCCTTCGACGACGAGGATGACCAGCGCAACGACGGTCATCAGCGAAACGCGAGGGTGTCGTTTCCAGCGAATAAGGGCAAAGATGCACGCCGCTAAGGCCAGGAGTAGCAGTGGCGCTCGCCGCAACAACAGTTGTCCAAGTAATGAAATGAATTCAAACATGCTCAGGTTATCAGACTTCGCCTGCCGCTCGATCGGGCCGGCTTCTTCGCGTGAAAATCGCCGCCAACAATATTCCCAGAATGACAGCCATCATCAGGTTGTAGATGAACGAAATCACCAGGTAGACGGTTTCGCGGGTCTTGAACTCTCCCGGCTGGGCAAACCAGTTGGGCACAAAAGCGTAAACAAACGCAAAGACTATGATGTGCGCTCCCAAGAGCAGCAAAGCGATTATTACTGTCAGCGAAACCCTGGGATGGCGCTTCCAGCGAATAACGGAAAATATCAGACAGCCGCCAATCATTAAGAAAGACGGCAGTTGCGTCAATAAACTATAAAGTACCTGATATAACTTTGCAGAGAGGCCCATTGTTTCGTCCTGGATCAGTAAAGATTCCCCTCGCGCTTGCGGCCCGTATAGTCCACGTAAACTACTTTCAACTCGGTATAGAAGTCGAGCGCCGTCGATCCCTGTTCGCGATCACCGATGCCGGTGCCCTTGATGCCGCCGAAGGGGATATGCGCTTCGCCGCCCGTCGTGGGCGAGTTGATGTGCGTCATGCCGGTTTCAATTTCATCTACAAAGCGAAAGATGCGAGCGGCATCGTTGGTAAAAATCGACGAAGACAAGCCGAATTCGGTGTCGTTGGCGACCTGCATAGCTTCGTCAAAATCTTTTACGCGCATCACCGACAGCACTGGTCCGAAGATCTCTTCGCGGGCGATTCGCATTTCCGGCGTAACATGATCGAACACCGTTGGCTTCACAAAGAAACCTTTGTCGAGCCCATCGCCGGTGGCGCGTTCACCACCGCAGACCATGGTGGCGCCATCTTCGCGTCCGATGTTGATGTAGTCGAGGACGGTTTGAAACTGGCTTTCGTCAACGCTCGGGCCCATTTCGGTCTGGGGATCCATGCCATCGCCGATGCGCATTGACTGGGCGCGTTTCGCGATTCGATCCATAAATTCGTCAGCAACCTGATCCACCACGACCGCCCGACTGGTGGCGGTGCAGCGCTGGCCGCTCGAGCCAAAGGCGCCTTGCGCCGTGTTCTCAACCGCCAGGTCCATGTCGCAGTCTTCCAGAATCACTACCGGATTCTTACCACCCATTTCGCACTGGCACTTGCCGCCGCGGCGCGAAACCTGTTCGTACAGCCGAATGCCCACGGGATTCGATCCGGTAAACGAAACGGCTTTCACGGCTGGATGATTGACGATCTCATCGCCCGCGTCTGAACCGGAACCGAGAATCAAATTGAGTACGCCCGGTGGAATTCCCGCTTCTTCGAAAATCTCCACGATGCGAACGGCGGTGCCGGGTGTCAGCGTTGCGGGTTTGAAGACCACGCTGTTTCCGGCCACTAAAGCCGGCGCGATTTTCCACGTCGGGATCGCGACCGGAAAATTCCAGGGCGTTACGCAGGCGACCACGCCGAGCGGTTGTTTGATGGTGTAGACGAAATTCGACGGCAGCTCAGAAAAGATCGTCTCGCCGTTCATGCGGCGCGACTCGCCGGCGCAGAATTCCGCGACATTGATCGAGCGTTGCAGCTCGCCGCGCGATTCGGCGACAGTCTTTCCTTCTTCATGAGTCAGGATCTGCGCCAGCTCTTCCTTCGCCTCTTCCATTAGCCGGGCTGCCTTAGCGACTATCTTACCGCGCGCAGGCGCCGGCGTGCGACGCCACGAGTGAAATGCTTCGGCGGCGGCTTCAACTGCCGCGCGCGCCTCGTCGCGAGTTGCTTGCCGGTTCGTCCCGATGACGTCGTCAGTGTTTGCGGGGTTGATGTTCTTGACGATCTTCTCTGAAGTAGATTCGATCCATTGGCCGCCGATAAAATTGCGATAGTTGTCCATTGAGATTTATGAAAGTGAATTGGTGTCTGAAACGCGGCCTAATATATCATCGGGAGCACGATGATTAGCAACGCCTCAACCGCCGAGAGCGAAACTGAACCTCAAAACATTCCGGCTCTGCTGTCACAGCGAGTGGCATCGGCGCCCGACAAATTATTTCTGTTTTCAGAAACCGACGGCCGGCGGTTCAATTATGCGGAATTCGCCGCTGTAGTCGATCGCGCGGCCGCGCTGCTCGCCTCTCATGATATTGGCAAAGGCGATGTGGTGAGCCTGTTAATGCCGAACAGCGCCGAGTACATCATTGCTTATCTCGCCTGTTGGAAACTGGGCGCCCTGGCTGGTCCGGTTAATTCGCTTTTAAAAGAACACGAGATCGAGTTCGTGATGAATAACTCAGAAGCGAAGGCGATTTTGGTCCACTCGGAATTTCAACCGCTAATCGAAAGGATTAGAGCCAAACTGCCGTATTTGAGGTCAATCATTACGTTCGATGATGAAGCGGTAGCGACGCAGAGGTACGCAGGCCTCAGGCCTGCCGGCACGCCGGCGGCGTGCGTACCCGATAATGACGCCATCATCATCTATACCTCAGGGACTACCGGAAAGCCGAAAGGATGTCTGCTGACGCATGGCAACGTGATCGCCAATGCCCGGCAGATCAGCGAGTGGTTGCAGTTTACCGAGCATGATCGGCTGCTTACGATCATGCCGCTCTTTCATATGAACGCGGTTTCCGTGACGACTATGTCGGCGCTATATGCCGGCGGCTCGACAGTGGTGAGCCCCAGGTTTTCCGCTTCAAAGTTCTGGAACATCATTTCAGCTTTCCAAATTACATCGTTTGGCTCGGTGGCTACGATGTTGTCGATGCTGCTGAATACGTATCCGGACGGCGTGCCGGCGGGTCTCAAGACTGACCAGCTTCGCTTTGCGATGTGCGGCTCCGCGCCGGTGCCGGCCGAAGTGATGAGGAGGTTCGAGCAGACCTTCAATTGTCCGGTGATCGAAGGCTACGGTCTGTCTGAATCAACCTGTCGATCAACGTTCAATCCACCGGATGAACGGCGCCGCGCAGGTTCGTGCGGTCTGCCGATCGGCAACGACATGAAAGTTGTCGATGATGACGATAACGAAGTTCCTGACGGCGAATTGGGTGAAATTGTCCTGCGGGGTGAGAACATTCTGAAGGGCTATTTCAAAAACCCTGAGGCAACCGAGAAGGCTTTTCGGGGCGGCTGGTTTCATACCAACGATATTGGCTATCGAGATAACGATGGCTTCTTCTTCATCGTCGATCGCAAGTCAGACATGATCATTCGCGCCGGCGAGAACATCTACCCACGGGAGATTGACGAAATTCTCTATCAACATCCCGCCGTTGCCGCGGCTGCAACGATCGGCGTTCCGGATCCACTCTATGGCGAAGAAGTCGCCGCGTTCATTGTCCTGAAGGATGGATCGAAAACGACCGAAGACGAGTTGATCGCGCATTGCCAAGCCGAACTCGCAGATTACAAATGCCCCAAGTCGATTCACTTCGTCAAAGACATTCCCAAAGGTCCCACCGGAAAGCTTCTGAAGCGTGAGCTGGCGAAAAAGTTTTCGGCACGCTAACCGAAAGCTGTCCCACCTTTTCGGGCGAAGATTTACTCAACATTCAGGCAAAATTCCCATTTGCAAAATTTTTAGCAACAGGGCGAGCCGCGATTTTCTTTAGGAAAATTGGCAATGAATGAAGGCACGCCGGTTGCCAGTTTCACCCCAGCAGACTCTTGTAAACGTATGCCCGTCGGATCGGTGCGGATGCCCGACGGAGCGTGTGGTGTCCGAAGCCCAAGGCCCCCAGGACGTTTCTCTTGCCGCCCCTCGCTTCGTGCTAACACTCGCAACCACGGCCGAGCGGAACTGTCGTTTTTGTTTCTGGAAGTCATTCAAGCTTAGTTGTTTTTGTGGCTTACAACCGAATTTGTGATTGCTCGTGTTGCATCTGCACAGCGCGCAGGGTGTCGTTGACAGTGCACCACGCGAAGTATAGAGTACGCACGCTCTTGTAAATGTTTTGCCACCGCCGGTTGGGTGCGGACACCCGACGGTGCGTGTGGTGTTGGAAGTCGACAGCCCCCAAGACCGATTCTTGCCCGCTTGCCGCTTCTCCCGAAAGACACCCGCGAAAAAATTTTAGTTTCATGAACCCTCTGGCGTTGAAGTTTGTCTCGCCAGGACTCGGTCGATGAAGGGAAACGACCTCAACCTCATTTCTTAAGGGAGAATGATCTATGAATTTGAAGAAATTGGCCGCACTTGCGGCTGTTAGTTTCACTTTAGTGCTCGGCTTTATGATTCTTAGCGGCCGAACAGCACAAGCTGCTGGTCCTTGGTACGTATCAAATACAGGCAACGATGGAAACGATTGTCTTTCGCCGGCCACAGCGTGTCTTACCATTCAAGCTGCGGTCATTAAGGCGTCGTCAGGCGACACCATTAACGTCGCGTCCGGAACCTACTCGGTCGTCGGCGCAAACCTAAACAAAGCATTGACACTAAGTGGGGCGCAGACCGGTGTGGACGCCAGGGACGGACGTCCCGGCGCACAAGAATCCATCATCTCAGGTTCCGGATTCGGAACCTTTCATCTCAGCGCCGCGAACATCACATTCGATGGGTTCACGTTCTCGGACCTGAAGGGCCGAGAGCTCGATTCGACCACAGATGCCGACAACTTCACGATGCGCAACTGCATCTTGCAGGGCAGCAGCATCGACCCAGGATACAACACCGGGGCCATTCAGTTCGGCGGCGGGCTAAACCTGCACGCGAACGGCTTGGTGTTCGAGCAGAATCTGGTCACGGCGGACAACGGCCAACTGTTCTACATGGGACATGCGATGGACAACGGCACGGTCCGCAACAACATTTTTCATGGAGACACCGCGTCTTTCGGTCCATTCGGCATTCGCACCGGCTGGCTAATCGAAGGAAACGAGTTTAACGGAGACGTACCCGGCCACGGCCCGTATTGGGGATTCGGATTCAATGCGAACCTGGGCGACGTCATTATTCGCAACAACAATGTCCACAAGATGCTTCTCGGCATCGGTCAGATCTCCGTCGTGGGGGGCTCGATCACAACCAATACATTCGACGACAACCAATTCGCAGCGTTCCAGCTTTGGGGCGGAGAATTCGGTTCGGTGGTGTCGGGCAACGTGCAAATTGAGTGCAACACGATAAAGTACAACGGTAAGACTGACAACGGAACGCCTCCCGACGCATCCCATGCGATCAGGCTCCGGCCGGGCCTGGACGCGTCGACGATCCACATCCACAACAACAACTTCACCAACCTGGGCGTGGGCTCGGGCTGGGCCATCAGACAGAACGGCACGGGCATTGCCGATGCGGAACTGAACTGGTGGGGCACGACGAACCCGGTCGTGATCGCCACGATGTTCGGCGAAGGCGCCGTGGATTTCGATCCTTTTCTAATGGCACCGGTCCCGGACGTGGACAACGATGGAATTCTCGATCCCTGCGACACAAGCGTTGACCAATGTCCTGGCGATCCAAATAAGACAGAACCGGGCCAGTGCGGCTGCGGCGTTCCGGACACAGACTCAGACAGTGACGGAGTAGCCGACTGTGTCGACAATTGCCCGAGCATAGCCAACACCAATCAGGCAGACACGGACGGCGACGGTATTGGCAACGCGTGCGATACCTGTCCGCTCGATCCTGCGAATGATGCAGACGGGGACGGGGTTTGCGGCAACGTCGACAATTGCCCGACGGTCTTTAATCCGGGTCAGCAGAACTTCGACGGTGACAGCCAGGGCGACGCATGCGACAACGATGACGATAACGACGGCGTTGCCGATGCTCAGGATCAGTGTCCTAACACACCGCTCGGTACGCCTGTAAGTGTTAAGGGTTGTCCAAAGGCCGTGAATGCTAATCAGTGCAAGAACGGCGGCTGGCAAACGCTACAGCGCCAAAACGGAACCACATTCAAGAACCAGGGCGACTGCATCCAGTATGTGAATACTGGCAAGTAGTCGCAATCGCCGAAGAGGCGGTCAGGATTACTGGCCGCCTTTTCATTAGGTGGAAAAACCCCCGGATCGTTGTAAGACGATCACTAACTTAACGAAAAGGAGCAATCATGAATTTCAAAAAACCAGGTGTGTTAGCTTTGTTTGCAGTGCTGGCGACGTTTGCGTTCACGACTCCCGCAGCCGCCCAGAGACCTGACGGCGACCTTTCAAATAAGAATTGGCGGGTTCACAACATCAATCCCGACGTACCCAAGCTGTGGGATATTAACAAAGCACAGTCTTTGAACACGGGCGGTGTAGCGTTTACCTTTAACCAGCTCTCTTCTGGCTGGTTTACCGTTTATCTCAATACCAACTTCATCGACCTGACAGGCAAGTCGTCCATCATCGCCAACTCAAGTTGGACCGCCAGCGCACAGTACGTAAATCGTAATCTAACTCCCGATGGTGCTCTCTTCCGGCTTTATTTCCAGTCGGCACAGGGTAACTACAACTCGAATGACTATTGGTGGTCATCGGATTTTTGTGACCTCAATGCAGCTTCAAGTTGCAATCTGACGGTATCACTAAGCGACCGCACACACTGGACTAATCTCTGTGGCCAGAGTGCAACCGACATCACGCCTCATCCCGGCCCCAACTGCGTCGGTGGGACAGATCCGGCAGTGTCGCCATACGACGGGTTCACCAAGGCAATGAGAAATGTTAAGGATGTAGGCCTGAGCTTCGGTCGCGCATCTCGATTTGCGAGTGGAGTTGCTTATGATGGTGCTGGATCAGCATCATTCCAGCTTAATAGTTTTAACGTTTTCTAATTAAGCGGGAAACGAAGTGCTGAAGAATCAGCGCGGATCAGAAAAGAAGGGCGAGTTCCCAGTGGGACCGCCCTTTTTTCTTCATTGATCAGAAAAGGGTTTCTCTGCCTTGAGTAACTGCGGTCTGACGATCTATTCCTAGTCGATCAACTATGCTCACCGGCAATCAAATCGCATAACCGGCGCTGATCGTCTGGAATGAGATCTTTGTGAGATTCGCGGATTATGAAATCCTCGTTTCATTGATCACGCCGGTTTTGGGTGGATTATCGCGGGACAATAACGAGATCAGCCCGCACCGAACCCAGATCAGTCACGGCTGCAATTCGCAGCGGCAAGCGGCGGCTGTCGTCACCGAACCAAATGCGGATCTGCAACTTATCCGGCCGTGGGTCATCGGTTGTCAGGGTGACCATGATGGACGGGATCTTCTGTCCGCCCAGATCGAGTGTTTCGCGTCGCGTTGATTTCACCGTCAGCGTGCGCGGGTGGCTCACCGCCATAATCGAGATAGCGTTCAGCTTCTGGATGGTTAGGTCGAAAGTGCGAATCGCATAAAGCGCCGACAAAAGATCGTGTGTGCCGACAGGAATATCGACGCGCTCGCGATTATTGTCGGTGGTGGCCGCGCCCCGATCCTGGTCGACGTTATAACTTTGAGTTTTGCGATAGCGGCCCTCTGAAAAATTTAACTCCGTGCGAAAGGGAAGCAGGGTCTCGGGATCGACGTAAGAAGTGAATCGATCTCTGACGACGAAAACTGCGGCCGGTCCCGTTTGCGCGGTCGCGACAAACTGCAAGCCATCTCGATTAAAGTACCGGCCGCGACTCACGACGTTGAGGCTGATCGCACCGACAACCTGATTTCCACTCCCCAGATACACTTGATAGTTCAGAAGCTCGCCAATCTTGAACGGCAAGTCCAAAGTCGCGGCGGTCGACGGCTGAGTAATGATCACGTTCGATAGTCGCGGTGTCGGCGTCGGCAAGGCGGGCGCCGGATCGACAATCGGACGCGTGGGCTGCGATGTGGTGGGTGGAATAAGCGCCGAGCCGGCCAGCCCCGCGCGAATGTCCCCGCTTTTGTAACGGGCGGTGAGCATAACCGGAACGTGCCACTCATCATCGCTGAAATAGACACGCAGATTGTAGTCCGGCCCGCCTTTGATATTGACGCGCGTCGCAATCGCATTGAACGAGCCGACGTTGGTCTTGATCATCTCCTTGCCTGTTACCTTGATTTCAGCCTGGAATTCTTCGGCCTCATACCTGACGGTAGTGATGTAAGACGAGCCAGGCTGAAGCGGCATCGCCCGAATGCGATAAAGCGCCGACAGCAGTTCGAAGGTGCCGGGAAATTCTCCGAGCCGGAGCTTCGGCGGGATTGCATCAATGCCGGCCGGCTGGTTGTAATCGACGGCAGCTTCGGACGTGCGGCCCGCTTCGCGAACGACCTGCTGTGCCCGGTACGGCAATCCGTTCTCAGCCAAAACATAAGTCGTGTAGTCATTGTTCATCGACAATAAGGCCGCATTAACAACGCCGGTAGTCTCGACATGGGCCTTGAGCTGAATGCCGTCGTGTCCAAAAAAGTTTCCTCGCGCGGCGATAAACAATTCCACATGCGCCGCGCTGACAAACTGCGCGTAATCGACGTTGTAGGTTAGCTGTTCGCCCACGCGATAAGCTGCCGGGTTAAATGGACTCGCCGTAGCGATAGTCTTTTCCTGGGCGTTTATTGTGCAGGTGAGCGAGAGAAAAAAGAGCAACGTCTGCGCAATTCTGAGTGAGAAGTTCACGTTTGCAGGCACCTGCGAATCATAATGGTAAGTTGTTGCATGGCGCAAACCTACGCTAATGCACGCCTGCCTAGCCGATTTGTTCCGCCGATCTATCTGCTTACGCTGCCTTTTCAATTTCAGTGATCAAGTTGGCCGCCGCCTGAACTGGATCAGCGGCGCGCAGAATTGGCCTTCCCACGACCAGGTAATCGGCTCCGGCACGAATCGCATCGCCGGCGGTCATGACGCGGCGCTGGTCGTCTGCCGCTCCCGACGGGCGAATTCCGGGAGTGACAATCAGGAAAGCTGGATTAGAAACAGTCTCGCGAATGAGCTTGATTTCCTCAGGTGACGCAACGACGCCGTCGAGTCCCGAGCGCTCTGCGAGCGACGCCAAATGCGCAACTAAGGACGCGGGCGGTTGGTCAAATCCGATTTGATTCAAGCTCGCGGCGTCCTGGCTGGTCAGCACGGTTACGGCGATCAACCTGGGCAGGGCCAATCCTTCACTTTGCGCGGTCTTAGAGACGGCCTCAGCCGCACGCTGCATCATCTCCATCCCACCCGCAGCATGCACATTGAAGATCGAGACACCGAGGCGCGTCGCTTCAATCGACGCGCCGGCCACAGTATTTGGAATGTCGTGAAACTTGAGATCGAGAAAGACGCGGCCGCCCTTGGCGACAATTTGCCGGATCACATCGGGCCCCGCGGCGGTGAATAGTTGCGAGCCAATCTTGAACATCCCCACCACTTCGCGAAGTTGATCAAATAAGTCCAACGCGTGTGCAGCCGAGTCAACATCGAGCGCCACAATTAGTTTTTCTTTGGCTGAGTTCATGTCCTTAATCTGTTACTCCGGATCCTACGGCATCATCCAGCGAGTCAAACCCTTCTTTCTTGAGGATCGATGACAGGCCATCGTTAATTCGCTTAACGACCCCCGGCCCTTCGTAAATTAATCCGGTATAGAGCTGGACCAAACCTGCGCCCGCCCGGATTTTGTCCCATGCGTCTGCGGCTGTGAAGACTCCGCCCACGCCGATGATGGGCAACTGCCCGCGGGTCCGGCGAAAGACCTGGGAAATGATCTCGTTGGACCGCCGGCGCAAAGGTGCGCCGCTCAATCCGCCTTCACCATAACTTTGCACTTCAGTTGCGGGAGTCATCAGGTCATTGCGCCCAGTCGTTGTATTGGTCGCGATAATTCCCGAAATGTTTGTGCGCAGCGCCACATCAACAATCGCTTCGATTTCTGCTGCCGTTAGATCCGGCGCAATTTTTAGCAGCAAGGGTTTCGGCGTTGCTGGTGAATTGCGGCTGGCCAATCCCACATTTTTGTTTTGTAACACCGTGATTAAAGTTTCCAGCAAGTGTGGCTGCTGCAGCTCGCGAAGATTCGGTGTGTTGGGCGAGCTGACGTTAATCGCAACATAATCCGCGACGTCGTAAACCTCTTCAAAGCTCGCCAAATAATCGGGAATCGCATCGTCAATCGCGACGCTGCGCGACTTGCCGATATTCACGCCGAGAGCACAATCGGGCCGGTGTGTTCGAAGATGTTCGGCGACTTGACTGGCGCCGCTATTATTAAAGCCGAGCCGGTTAATCAACGCGCGGTCGCGCGGCAGACGGAAAACACGCGGTTTCGGATTTCCCGGTTGCGCCTCATTCGTAACCGTGCCAACTTCAATAAAACCAAATCCCAGTGCCGCCAGCGCCTGCGCCGCCGTTCCATTCTTATCAAATCCAGCTGCCAGTCCGATCGGGTTGCGAAATCTGAGCCCGAAACGCTCGAGCCTCCCAAACGCTTCACTTTGAAAGCGACGCGCAACAGCTCTACGCGTCGCCGCAGCGCCTAAACCGATTCGCAAGGACTTTAGCGCAAACTCGTGTGCTGATTCTGCCGGCAGGCGAAACAGAATCGGACGGATGATGGAATACAGTGACAAGTGACGAGTAACATGTGACAAGCACGATTGGCCAACAGTCGCCCTGCCACGAGAAGTCTAATTCGGTCGCCAGAGTTTATCTCGTCACTTGTCACTTGTCACTCGTTCTTGTTACTATCTCGCGTCAGTGGAATTCACTGAAAAAGCTCGGATCATGGACGAAGCGCGTATCAATCGCGCGCTGGCCCGCCTCGCTTCTGAAATCGTCGAAGAAAATCACGGCTTGAGTGATCTGGTGCTGGTCGGTATTCGCCGTCGCGGTGTGCCGCTGGCCAACCGCATCGCCGACAAGATTGCCGATCTGGAAGGGCACACGTCCGCCGGTCGGAATTCTGGACATCACTTTGTATCGCGACGATCTCTCGACCGTCGGCGCCAAGCCGATTGTCAGCGGCACCGAATTGCCGGGCGACATCGAAGGGCGCACGATCGTTTTGATCGACGATGTGCTTTACACGGGCCGCACGGTGCGCGCGGCGCTGGATCAACTGATCGATTTTGGCCGGCCGCGGCGCGTGCAACTCGCGGTGCTGATCGATCGCGGCAACGAACATCGCGAGTTGCCGATTCAGGCGGATTACATCGGCAAGCTGGTGCCGACCAAAAAGAGCGAGATTATCAAAGTCATGCTGACTGACTTTGACGAAGACGAGGGAGTAGTAATCGTTGAACGACCGGCAGCAGAAGCTGCAGCGTGAGGCGGCCCCCGAGGCCGCTTTTTTTATATTAGTCAGTAGTCATTTGTCAGTGGTCAGTTGGCCCTCGCGGCGGATGCAACTGACAACTGACTACTGACAACTGACAAGCATGAGCGCGAACCTAAGTTTGAAGCACTTACTCGGAATACGCGAACTTTCCGCCGATCAGATCGTGCATCTGCTCGATACGGCGGAATCGTTTCGCGACATCTCCAGACGCGAGATTAAAAAAGTTCCGGCGCTGCGCGGGCGCACGGTCATCAATCTTTTCTTTGAAGCTTCGACGCGCACGCGCACGTCGTTTGAGATTGCCGCCAAGCGTTTGTCGGCCGACGCGGTCAACATCAGCGTTTCCACCTCGAGCGTGTCGAAAGGAGAAACACTGCTCGATACCGCGCGCAATCTGGAAGCGATGGCGCCGGATTGCATTGTGATTCGACACTCGTCGGCGGGCGCCCCTTATCATTTGACCCGCGTTTGCAACGCCGCCATCGTCAATGCGGGCGACGGCGCGCACGAACATCCGACGCAGGCCCTTTTGGACGCGCTCACTATTCGCGAGCACAAACAGAGAATCGACGGGTTGAAGGTAGCGATCATTGGCGACATCCTGCATTCACGAGTCGCCCGGTCGAATATTTATCTGCTGACAAAGCTGGGCGCCAGTGTCAGCGTCGCCGGACCCGGCACGTTGGTGCCGCCAGAGTTCGCGGGCCTGGTTGAGCAAGGCGTGCGGCTGGAGCGCAAAATCGAAGACGCGATCGTCGATGCCGACGTGGTGATGATCTTGCGGATTCAGCGCGAGCGACAGACGGACGCCTTTTTTCCTTCGATGCGCGAATACGCAGTTCACTACGGGTTGCACTCAAATCATCTTGATCTGGCCGCGCCTGACGCGATCGTTATGCATCCCGGGCCTATGAACCGGGGAATTGAAGTCTCTTCTGAGATTGCTGACGGAGGGCGTTCGTTAATTCTCGATCAAGTAACCAATGGCGTGGCCGTACGGATGGCGGTGCTTTACTTATTGGCCGGCGCCGCCGGGGCTACTGAACCGCCGGTGCCGGAAGAGATATCCGAGGCGACACTGCGCAGCGGCACTGTTAAGAGAGCGGGACGCCGCAAGCGATCCATGCGAGAGGATGGATGAAGAGACTGACGCCTGAGAATGCGAACGGCTGAGGTGCTGCCAAACGTGAACAAAGGCGCTGAGTTCCGCCATGAGCTAATGTTTATAGGACGCAGGACTCGCTCCTCCTCCGGTGGAGGAGGTGAGAAGGCAATTTTGTACTTGGCTCATCTAAACCAATGGCTCCGCCACTCTGATGCGCGGCAAGTCTATGACTTGCCGGTGGCGAACCCTTTTTTTCGACGGGTCTCCGACCCCCGGTCACAGACCGTCATAGATAATGCGCAGCTAACGGCAAGTTGTAGACTTGCCGCGCATCAGAGTGGCAAAGCCATAGGGAACGAATTAGATCGCGTGGGCTAGAGAGTTCCTACCATGCCTTGGTGAGTCAAGTAAAAGCTAGCGAAAACCAGATGCGACTCTTAATTCAAAATGGCTACGTAATCGACCCGGCGCACGGTACGAATACGGGTAAGAATCTCCTGCTCGAAGATGGCCGCGTCCTGGGCGTGTCGAGCTATGGCGATCCTATTCCTGACGACGCAGAAATTTTCGATGCCACCGGATTAGTTGTGGCTCCGGGTTTCATCGACATGCACGTCCACCTGCGCGAACCCGGTCACGAATACAAAGAGACCGTTGCCAGCGGCGCGGCGGCGGCGGTGGCCGGCGGCTTTACAACCATCTGCGCGATGCCGAATACAGATCCGATCAATGACAACGCCGCGGTGACGCGATTTGTGATCGAACAAGCTGAGCGTGCGCGGCTGGCGAACGTGCTTCCGATCGGCGCCGTCACTAAAAATTCCGCCGGCACTGAATTAGCCGAGATGGGCGAGATGAAAGAGGCCGGCATTGTTGCGGTTTCGGATGATGGCCGGCCCGTGCCGTCGGCCGGAATGATGCGACGCGCGATGGAATACGCGCGCGGGTTTGATTTGCCGGTCATCGATCATTGCGAAGACAAGTCGCTGGCGCGGGGCGGCGTTATGCATGAAGGCCACTGGTCGCTCGTGCTGGGACTCCGCGGGATGCCGGCCGCGGCCGAGGAGATGGATGCCGTGCGCGATTGTTTGCTGGCGGAATTATCGGGCGCGCGCGTGCATCTCGCGCATGTTTCGACGCGGGGCGCCATTGCCGCGGTGCGCAGAGCAAAGGAAGAAGGTCTGTCGGTTACTTGTGAAGTCGCGCCGCACCACTGGTCGCTGACGCATGAGGCAGTGGCCGGAATGCGCGGTTCCGCCCCTTATGACACGAACACGAAAATGAGTCCGCCGCTGCGCAGCCAGGATCACATCGAGGCGATTCTCGATGGTTTGCGCGACGGCACCATCGACGTCATTGCCAGCGATCACGCGCCGCATCACGCCGATGAAAAAGAACTGGAGTTCGACAGTGCTCCCTTCGGCATTGTGGGACTGGAAACTTCGGTTGGATTAGCAATGAAGTTGGTCAACGACGGCGTGATTTCCCTCGAGCGGCTCGTCGAGCTCTGCGCGACAAATCCGGCGCGAGTGCTCAATCTTCAGGATCGCGGCAACTTCAGTTCAGGCGCGCGCGCAGACATAACGATCATTGACCCTGAGATGACGTGGACCTTTGACGTCTCACAATCGAAATCAAAAAGCCGCAACACTCCTTTCCATGGCTACCAGTTTCGCGGCGGAGTTGTCGCCACGATCGTCTCAGGAAGAATCGTACACTTGCATCCCAACTACGATCAGCTTCTGCGAGGCAATGAACGAAAGGTCGCATCCGGAGTCGTCAATCAACTCTGAAACAAAATGTTGATGGCTCGCGTATCCAGAGCCGAGTTTCAGCGTTAACGGCGAGCCGGCAGTCGCGAGATTGTCAGCCTCGCGTGCAAACTTTCAAAACATCGGATTCAAATCGGAGAGGATGAATGGCAACCAATCGAAGAGACTTTCTAAAACTATCCGCAATGGCCGGGGGCGTGGCGGGAATAGGTTTGCTTCCGGGAATGTCCGCGCTCAGCAACGGTCTGGGTGATGTATTTGGCGCGGCGGCCGGAAAGGTAAAACCGATGCGCATCCTTATTCTCGGCGGCACCGGATTCACCGGGCCCTTTCAAGTGAAGTACGCGCTCAGTCGTGGTCACAAAGTGACTGTCTTCAACCGGGGCAAGACGCATCCCGGTGAATTGCCGAAAGAAGTCGAACAATTAATCGGCGATCGAAATGGCCAACTCGATGCGTTGAAAGGCCGCAAGTGGGACGTGGTCATCGACATTCCCACCACGCTTCCCGTCTGGGTGCGCGACGCGGCACAGATTCTAAAGGGCAACGTCGATCGCTACATTTTTGTGTCGACCATCTCTGTTTATTCAGACGTAAGCAAAGCAGGCTCTGACGAGACTGCGCCGCTGGCCAAGTACGAAGGCGCTGACGCGATGAAAGAAACATCGGCGACTTTGCGCGCTTCGAATTTCGGGTTGTACGGCCCGCTGAAAGCTCTCTCGGAAGCGGAAGCGGAAAAATGGTTTCCCGGCAAGGCGCTGATTGTTCGGCCCGGGTTGATTGTCGGACCTGGTGATGAATCCGATCGCTTCACGTACTGGCCGGTACGCGTTGAGCGCGGTGGCGAAGTCCTCGCGCCCGGCCAACCAACGGATCCGGTGCAGTTTATCGACGCGCGCGATCTGGCCGAATGGATCATCCGCATGGCGGAACAAGGAACGACCGGCGTATTTAATGCGACCGGCCCGAAAGAGAAGCTGGGCGTTGGTGGCATGCTTGATGGCATCAAGAAGGCCACCAAGTCGAACGCGCAGTTCACCTGGGTGGATGCCGAGTTCCTGGCCGCGCAAAAAGTCAGGCCGTGGTCGGACATGCCGGTTTGGATTCCACCGCGCGGGGAAGAAACGGGTTTTGCCGAGATTAGTATTAAGAAGGCCCTCGACAAAGGACTAACCTTCCGGCCCCTCGCGGACACAACGCAAGCGACGCTGGAATGGTTTCACAAGCAAACGGCTGAGCGACAAGCCAAGTTGCGCGCGGGGATCACGCCGGAACGTGAGAAAGAAGTTCTGGCGGCGTGGCACGCCAGGCAGAAATAGAGTTTGGAGTTCCGCCCTTCACTTTAGCCACGCTCTATTGTCAAAGACCATAACCGCGAAGCGGTTCCGCCCTTCAGCCCAACGTTGCCGCATTAGCGGCTACGTTGGGTCGGAGTTAACAAAAAGCCACAACCCCCTCGGGGTTGCGTAGGGATGTGCGAACGATCCCAGGGTAGCCGCGCTATCGCGCGCCAACCCTGGGCTCTGAGGCTAAACCGCTCCGCGGTTAAACAAAACCTCAGCCGTTAATACATCCAAATAGGGTACGACGAATTAGCCCTCTCCTTGACCTCTCCGAAAAGGACGAAAGGAAATCCTTCTGACTCAGGCGAACAAATCTGAACCTAATTCGTCACCCGGCGCAATCAGTCTTGCCCGCCTCGTAGTTGATGTCCGCTCAACCGAACTGCGCGCGCTCTTCCTGAGCTTCGTTTATTATTTTTTCATTCTCTCGAGCTACTACGTGATTCGTCCCATCCGCGATGACTTTGGCGCGGCCGGCGGCCTGGAGAATCTGCCGTGGATGTTTACGGGCACTCTGGTCGTGATGTTGATTGCCAACGCTTCGTTCTCGGCGCTGGTGGCTCGCTTCACGCGCCGCCGTTTCATTCCCGTCGCCTATAGATTTCTGATCGCCAACCTGCTGCTCTTCTTTCTGCTGTTGCTGACGATTCCCAAAGCACATCAGATTTGGGTTGGGCGTGCCTTCTTTGTCTGGACCAGCGTTTTCAATCTTTTCGTCGTGTCGGTGTTTTGGGCGTTCATGGTTGATGTCTTCAACAGCGATCAGGGCAAGCGGCTGTTTGGTTTCATCAGCGTGGGCGGGACCCTGGGCGCGATCGTCGGCGCGGCGATTACCGCGACGATGGTGCGTAAGATCGGTTCGATCAATCTGCTGCTGGTTTCCGCGGTATTGCTCGAATTGAGCGCGCAATGCGTAAAGCTGTTTCCCAGGCAGGAGCACGAGAGCGTTGCTAAGAAGAAAGGTGGCGGAGAAGAGCCAGTCGGCGGTGGGGTCTGGGCCGGACTCGTCCACAATCTGAAATCGCCGTACCTGATGGCAATTTCGTCCTACATGTTTTTGTACGCGATCACTTCGACGCTGCTTTATTTTCAGCAGATCGCGGTCGCGGCGGCCGCGTTCACAGATCGCGCTGCCCGCACAGCCTTCTTTGCGAAGATTGATCTGGCGGTAAACGTTTTGACGGTCGTGGCCCAGATTCTTATCACCGGTAAGTTGCTTAAATGGTTGGGCGTCGGTATTACGCTGGCAATAGTTCCTGCCTTGAGCGTGATTGGATTCTTAGGCCTGGGATTCGCCCCGACGCTCGGGCTGCTGGTTCTTTTCCTGACTTTGCGGAAGGCGGGCAACTACGCCTTTGCCCGACCCGCGCGGGAAACCCTCTTCACCGTGATCAGCCGTGAAGACAAGTACAAATCGAAAAACTTTATCGACACTGTGGTTTATCGCGTCGGCGATCAGATTGGGGCCTGGACCACACCGGCGCTGACATGGCTCGGTCTCAGCCTCACCGGAGTTTCATTCGTAGCTGCGCCGATGGCCGCCGTGTGGCTTTTGATCAGCCTGTGGCTGGGAAGACGGCAGGCTGAACTGGCAGGAAAGAGCAGAGCAACGGGTGAAGGATGACGAAGCTGATGTTGTTGTCGTTACCGCGAGCGGTACTGACCCTCAAGACTCAAAACTGGTAATTGGTCAGCTTAAATTGGAAACTACGAAAGCAATTGCTGGGAGCGCGGGCGCCTCGCCCGCATTGAGTGCTAATCAAAATTGGAGCTGCTAGACGAAGACTTCGAAGTGCGCGCCTGCGGCGCGTTGCGGGCGAGACGCCCGCGCTCCCAGCAATAAGGGGCCTCTTACAACCAAACTGACGCGCTACCCTCAAAATCCGCCCCTTCTTCCTCTGTGTCCTCTGTGGTAAAAACTTATACCGATGCGAAAACTCAACTGGCCAATCTGGCTCGGGTTTGCGATCAGCATTCTCGCGTTCTTCACTTATCCGCTGTTTTTCGTTAACTGGGCAAGCACCCGAGACTTTCCCTGGGCGAACCTATTGCTGTTCGCGATCGGACTCCTGTTTGTGGTGATGGGAATTCGTCGCGCGTTTGCGCCGGGTCGTCGCCTTCTCTCAAAAGTTATCTCGGCGATCGTAGCGCTGCTGAGCGGGCTGGCGTTGGCAATGTTTATCTTCGTCGCGTTTGTGGCCGCGCGTTGGTTGCCTCCGTCAACGAATGCGCCACAGGTTGGTCAGAAAGCGCCGGAGTTTACGCTCAGCGATACGAACAACAACCCGACTTCACTAGCGCAACTGTTGTCGCAACCCATCAATGGCAAGCCGGCCAAAGGTGCGCTGCTGGTCTTCTATCGTGGCTACTGGTGACCATCCTGCAACTCCGAGTTGCGGGGTATTCAAAAGAATCTCGACCGGTTCAACGAAGTAGGCATTAGACCAGTGGCGATCAGCGTTGACAGCCCTGAGCAGTCTCGCCAACTTTGTCAGCAAGCGGGCTACACATTTACATTTTTGTCAGACCCAAAACTCGACGCCATCACGCGATACGATTTGGTTCACAAAGGCCAGGGGGAAAACGGCGCCGACATCGCGCGACCCGCGGAATTCCTGATTGACGTAACGGGTAAGGTGCGCTGGCGGATGCTCACTGAAAATTACTGGGTGCGCGCGCGGCCTGAGCAGGTGCTCGAAGCGGCTAAGCTACTGCAATGAAGTCAGGACCGCGAGCGGTAGCGACCGGATCATGCGCGACTCGATTTGTAACCACAATGGTTTTCGTCTTCGCCGTAAAGCCGGCGCTGTAATCAGAGGGGACGTGATCCCCGGTGATACCCGAGTTGTTATGTTGCCGTCGGCTCAGGGACCTTCAGGTCACGACAGATCTTTCGCGCAAGAACATCTTTGACTTCGTTGTGTCGAGGTACAGTTGAGGACGTTTGCGTCGCGCGATTCACGTAAACGGTGTGCTTCTTGCCCTCACGGAAGAATTCACACCCGTGGCGTTCGAGGTGGCGGATGAGCGCCTTGCGTTTCATGCCGCGGAGAGAGAAACGGCTTCGCGAATTACTTCTTTCCCGCGATTCTTTCCTCTGCGAGTGCGCGGTTGGCGTCCAGTACCAGACCGATAGCTTCATCGAGGTTCACTTTGGCCTCGTCGAGCGTATCGCCCTGGGCGTTCGCGCCAGGTAATTCTTCAACGAAAGCGATGAACCCGTCCGGGACCCGCTGGAAAACTTTGGTCAGCCTGAGATCCATGCGTTCACCTTACGCCATCCGCGGCGACGCTGTCCATATTGACGCAACCTGGCAATGCGCCAAAAATTTGTCGGTGAGCCAATGGCGAGATTGGTCATCAGCTTCTCATTCACATCCAGCTTTAGCTGGGTGACAGCAGCATTCAATGGGATTCACTAGTTTTTTAACCGTAAATATATAGTTGACTCGTTGACTCACCTCAGCAACCCGAAGGGTTGCAAAGAAAGTAGCCGGTGGTCGGAGTCCGCGGAGACCACCGGGAATGCGATATTAATTGGGTCGCACCCCGGAGGGGTGCCAGAACTTTCGAGGTAAAGATCTTTTACGTTGACCTGTAATCTAAGACTTCAGATTATGGGTTCAACCTTCTTCAGCCTGCACTATCACCTCGTCTTCTCGACCAAAGAACGACGACCCTTCATTAAGCCCGAATGGCAACCACGTCTTCATGCTTACCTCGGCGGGATCATCAAAGGCATGAACGGCGTGCCCGAGATTGTCGGCGGAGTTGAGGATCATGTCCATATCCTGGCGAGTCCGGAGGCCAGTGCATTGCATCGCGGATGTACTTCGCGACTTGAAGAAGGAATCGTCCACGTGGGCTAAAGAGAATTTTGATCGCAGATTCACGTGGCAGGAGGGTTATGCAGCGTTCACGGTGAGCCCCACGGCGACCGACTCAGTGCGGCGCTACATTGCCACACAGGAGGCGCATCATCGTAAACATTCCTTTGTTGATGAATTGAGAGAGCTTCTCAACGCGGCCGGTATCGAATTTGACGAGAAGTACTTGTTGTGACGTCTGGCACCCCTTCGGGGTGCGGTCATGACTAACGACTTTTCCGGTGGTCTCCGCGGACTCCGACCACCGGCTACTTTCTTGCAACCCTTCGGGTTGCGCTGGGGTGAGTCAACTATATAAATGCCCAGATAAGCCTCTTCTGCCCACGGTCCAAGCGCTACACTGTCCGGCTTGCAGTAATGCATGTATGTCACCGTCTTCTTCGGGTGTCGCTCCCATGGGCGCAAAGAGGGAGAATCCAAATTCGTAGTTTCTGCGATTACTATTGACAGCTACATTCCACATATATGTAAGTCCTCCAGCAGACCAGTCGTATCTGCGTCCGGGCTTTAATGGAAAGACAAAAGTGCATCATTGGCGCTGACGGCAGCTTGACTCGCCTCCGAGTTTCTGGTCTGTGTCGTTTGTGAATAGGTGATGCTAAACGGACTTAGATTCACGCGCCCCCAATAACTTCGGTGAATCCCGCTGTCACATTGTTTGCAGGGACCCAACCGTGCGGTCTCGCCGATACTGGATGTCGTAAGCGCTCTGATCAGCGGACAATATGGTCCAGCCGCCGTTACTTTGGCCATTGATCGTAAGCGCTGCACCTAGGAGTAAAAAGACGATGCGAACCAAGTCTCTAACGCTTGAAAACATATGGCTGTTCTCCTGTGCAATGGAATAAGCAGGACGAGTTCAAGAGTTCTGCTTACGCGTCGAACAATCAATTATCCGTCGATATCGACGATGAGTACGTACGCCGCCAAATAATGCTTCGCCAAGCCTGAACGCAAGCTTCTCGACCAAGTGGCATTCAGCTTTCGCGCTCACCTCCGGCCACGGCTTTTGCCGCAACGGCTACCTCGCGTGGAGCTTCGGCGGATGCCGGCGCCTCGTGCCTGGCGTACTTGTCTAATCCAAAGCCTAAGAAAATAGTGGCCGCGATGATCGCGCTGGAAAAATAGTAAGGCGACGAAACTCCCAGCGAGTCAAACGCCCACCCGTAGAAGAGCGGCGCGATAATCCGCGCGACGCCGCCGTAGGTTTGTTGCATGCCCATGTAGAGGCCGCGTTCGCGTTGGCTGACGACCCGCGAGAGCAGCGCCGTCACGCAGGGGAAAGTAAACGCCGTGCCCAACGGAATCAGCGCGGTGGCAATCGCCAGCATGCCGAGGTTACGCGAGAGCGGCATGCCCACCACACCGGCTGCTAACAGAATCAGACCGAGGCGCGAAAGCTTTGCTTCGCCCAACCAATCAACCATGCGGCCCAGCAGCAGGACCCGCGCAAAAACTGAAATCGCGCCGGTGTACATGAAGAAGTAGCCGATCGTCTGTTCGTTTACCTGAAAGCGGGCATTGAGAAACAGAGCCAGGACAGAAAAGCTACCCTGAAATGCGCCGATGGCAATTGCGTAAATCCAGATCAATCGTGACGAAGGCTCGCTGGATCGGGAAATGATCTGCCACGCCGCTTGTCGGGATTTGCGCGGTGCTGCTTCTCCGGAATGGGCTTGCGCGGACACGTCCCTTGATTCAGTCAAATACCGCCAGGCGAAAATAATATTCAGGAGACAGAGACCCGCCGCCATAATGCCGGGCATCGCATGGCCCATGGCGAGCGTGCTCGATCCCGGAATGAGGTCGCGCTTGCCCAAAGTAATCGCGAACGATCCCAAAACCGGCCCGAGCGCGACTCCGAGATTCGTGGTCGCTGATAACCAACCCAGCGCGCGCGCACGATCTTTTGGATCGGTTGAGTCGGCCACATAGGCCTGAATCACGCCCACCGTTCCGCCGCCTGCGCCCTGGACGATGCGTGAGAGAAACAGGACCAGCAACGAGCTGGCAAAACCAAAAATCAGATAGGAAATACCGGCAGCCGTGAGCGCGATAATCAGAGTGGGTCTTCGGCCGACGCGATCGGAAAATCTGCCCCACATCGGCGCGCTCAGTAGTTGCGCGACGGTGAAAGCCGCGACAATGATTCCGGAGAGCGTCCCGATCCCGAGATGCATTCCCAGAAAGTAGATGCCTTCGCCGCCCAGCGACTTCACATAAAACGGCAGGAGCGGAATGATCATCAGCAGGCCGACCATGTCGACGAATGCCGTAATCATCAGCGTGAAGAGCTTGGCGGGAATCTTTCGGACTTCCTTGTAAAAGACATAGAGCAGGGCGACGGCAATAGCGCCGAGCAAGACCCGCACGATCGGTGACTGGAATGATTGGGCCAGATTGGATTGAGCGAGCAGCATTGGAATTCGCAGACTACGCAGATTACACAGATTAGGGAAAACTGAAAACCCCAAAAGATTCGTCAGACCTTGCCGATGAAAACTATGGCTCGGCGGCGGCCCCATCGTTTTACCCCTGAATCGTTATGATCTGCTTAATCTGCGGATTTCACTTCACAATTCTTGACAACTTTTTACTTGCGCTTGACACGCCTTAATAGCGATCGTCATATACTCTGCTTCGCTTTCGGGCGAGTTCTTCTGAGGTTTGCAAGATGACAAGTAGAAGATTCCTGGGCGGCTTTAATCGCTACAAACTGATTCTGACTTTAGGCCTGGCGGTGCTACTGCCCGCGGCGGCCCTGATCGTCGTCAACTTCCTCCAGTTAAGATCGTTTGAGCGCGACAAGGTTCTCGAAGCGGCAATCCATCGCGACTTTCAGCAGATGCTGGCCATCTCGGAAAAGAATATTAACAAGAAGGCCTACGCCAAAGTTGACGAGGCGAAGGAGATGTTTCCCTCCGCCAACGCAGACGATGCCGCCAGGAAAGAGAAGCTGAATGAGATCCTGGCAAAGTGCTCGTGCTTTTCGCACGCCTTTATCTATGATCGCGACAACTTCGTTTTTGAAACCCAGCCCGGGCAGGCCAATGACAAGTTCGTCCAGGAAGAACGCGAACGAATGATGGAGATGTATCGCTCGTGGTTTAGCAGCAAGGATGAAATGAAATCGACCGTCGAAACGCTGCAAAAGAAATCGCAGCACATCGGCTTTAACTCGAGCATTACCAAAAGAGCGGACGGACAGGGATATTTATTGACGGCGCTGTTTATGGCGCCCGACTCGCCGACCGACCCGGGAGTCATCGGCGGTGTCACTTTTGATCCGTGCTATCTCAAGAATAATTTTCTGCCCGGCATGCTCGACGAGGCCATCAAGGACAAGATGACGGAGCAGGGCGGCAACAATCTGGCGATGATGATTTACCCGAGCGACATGGGCGATGGCCACGAAATGAAACCGCTGGTCATGTCGGCAGGTTGGGGAGACGGCAAGCCGGAAGTTACGAAAAAATTTGACGACGTGTTTCGCGGGCTGGCGCTGGGCATCAAATTTCAAGGCACGAGTGTGCGTCAACTGGGCGAGACCTGGATGCACCGGAATTTCTTAATTCTCGGAATTCTCTCGGCTCTGATTATTATCGGACTGGTCCTGACGAAACATGTGGTCAGCAAAGAGATGGGCCTTGCGAAACTTAAATCTGACTTTGTCTCGAACGTCTCGCATGAGTTGCGCACGCCGCTCGCCCTCATCCGTTTGTATGCCGAGACGCTGGAGCTCGGGCGGATTACGACCCGCGAGAAGAAGCAGCAGTACTATCGCATCGTTCGCAAAGAGAGTGAGCGGCTCACCGCCCTGATAAACAACATTCTCGACTTTTCGCGCATTGAGGCAGGCCGCAAGGAATACGAGTTTCGGCCGACGGACATCGGTGAGCTGGTGCGCAACACGCTCGATTCTTATCGCTATCAAATCGAGCAGCAGGGCTTTGCTCTTGAAGAAAACATTGATGAGAGCGTGCCACCGGTCTTCGTCGATCGCGAAGCGATTGCTCGCGCCCTGGTCAATCTGGTTAACAACGCGCTGAAGTATTCCACCGAAGAAAAGTTCCTGGGCGTTAAGCTTTACCGGGACAACGGACAAGTGAAACTCGAAGTTGCTGACCATGGCATCGGCATCGCGCGGCGCGATCAGGCGAAGATTTTCGAGAAGTTTTACCGAGCGGGCGATCCGCTCGTGCATAACACGAAAGGCAGCGGCCTCGGCCTCTCGCTGGTGCGTCACATCAGCGAGGCCCACGGCGGCGACATCGTGGTCGAGAGCACACCGGGCAAGGGAAGCAAGTTTGTGCTGTCGCTGCCTTTGAAACCACAATCGCCACAATTCACCAACCCGGCAGCTTAAGGAAATAGATTTATGAGACGAAACGGAAAATTCGACGATTCGACTGAAGACCCGCTTATTACTAACGCCCCGGCCACCGCTGCTGCGACCAATGGCAAGTCAATCGGCGCCACGAAACCTACACGCATCCTCATTGTTGAGGACGAGCCCGCCATGGTCGCGGGATTAAGGGACAACTTTGAATACGAAGGCTATGAAGTGATCAGCGCCGGCGATGGCACCGCAGGTTTGGAGCGCGCACTGGTGGATAACCCGGACCTGGTGGTCCTGGATGTGATGATGCCACGGTTGAGTGGTCTGGATGTGTGCAAGCAGTTGAAGGCCGAGCGGCCGGGTTTGCCGATCATTATGCTGACCGCCCGCGGCCAGGAGATCGACAAAGTGGTTGGGCTCGAACTCGGTGCTGACGATTATGTGACCAAGCCTTTTTCGATCCGCGAATTGATGGCCCGGGTAAAGGCAGTGCTGCGTCGCGTCTCGCCTGCCGTCCCGGCGCCGGAAGTTTATCGGTTCAGCGACGTTGAGGTTAACGTGCGGACCAATCAAGTGTTGCGCGACGGCAAGCCGATTGAACTCTCGTCAAAAGAATTTGCGCTGCTGGCTTATTTCGTCGCGCATCCCGCGGAAACGCTGACGCGCGATCGTCTGCTGGACGCCGTCTGGGGCTACGAAAATTATCCGAACACGCGCACCGTTGATACGCACATCGTTCACCTCAGGCAAAAAGTGGAACCGAATCCGGAAGAGCCGCGTTTCATACTTACCGTGCACGGCAGTGGCTATAAGTTCATAGGCTAAGAGGCGTCAGAGTACCGGCTTTAGCCGGGTATTTCGCCCGAGCAACCCAAACTAGACCAGGTTTAAGCTTATCCGAGCGGAGATAAATTTCATGAGTCAGTCAATCTTCCCGGGACGCTCTGCAACCAAGCGGGCGCTCGACGTGCGCGCGTATCCACCGCGTCGTCAGACTCCAGTCCGGCCGCAAGCGCAGGAACTCGAATCGAAGCTGGCGGAACTGCAGAAGGATTATTTAGAGCTGCACACGGCAATCTTTGAAGCGGCGCAGGTGCATCGTCGCTTGTGCGCGCCGCGGCTGTTGCGCTATGCCGAATTTGAAATCGCCAGCGAGATATTCGCTGTGCGTCATCTGCCGGGTGATTTTTTCACCGTAAAACCTGCGAGCGACGGCGTGCTCATGGCGCTCGGAGATATTTGCGGCAAGGGGTTGGCGGCCGGAATGTGGACCACGCAGTTGGTGGGCGCCATCAATCATTATGCCGTGGCGTCTTCCCAACCGGACTCGATCGTAACCGGGGTGAATCGCGACTTCTGCCGCAGCGGTTCAGAAGTGGCCCTGGCCAGTCTGTTTCTGGCGCGGCTCGACGAAACCAACGGCCGGTTGGATTACTGCAGTGCGGGCCACCCGCCGACTTTGTTGTTGCGCGCCAATGGCGAATTGGAATTGCTGACGCAGGGTGGAATGTTGCTGGGAGTTGAGGCGACGGCGCCATACGTCACCGGAACCGTGCAGCTTCAAACGGGCGACGCGCTGCTGGTTTACTCAGACGGAATACTCGAGTCGCAGGATCAGAGCGGACAGGAGTTTGGTTACGAGCGTCTGGAGTATGAACTGCGCCGCGCTCGCGGTGGCTCAGCCGACGCGATGTTGTTTTCTGTGTTGGGTGCGGTTCAGGATTTTGCCGCGATTCGTCCACTGTCGGATGACATGACGCTGGTAGTTTTGCGGCGAGACTGAAAACCGGTGTTAGAGTACCGGCTTTAGCCGGGATTAAGAGAAGCATTCAGTTTGGCGACGCGGGCCGCGAGCTTTGCGTCGCCAAACTTTTTTGTGACTTCAGCAAAAGCTGGAGTTGGACCCTTCCAGCGTAGTTCATCCACTTTCTTAAACAGGGGAATATCTGTTCGCAGTGTGGCCAGGTCCTTGAATAACAAGGCAAACTTTCGGTTTGCATCGTTTAGAACCTCGGCCGGAAAATCTTCGAGGTGGCCATAACGATTGATGAGTGACGCGGCCGTCTTGGCTCCCAATCCTTTGATGCCGGGATAACCGTCAGCCGCGTCTCCCACCAGGGCCAGATAATCGGGAATGAATTCAGGATCGACCCCGAACTTGGCGCGCACGGCGGCTTCGTTTCGAATTTCATTCTTTCGCCGATCGATTTGCACTACGCGGTCGCCCAAAACGCACTGGGCGAGATCTTTGTCAGGTGTCCAAATGCAGACTTTCTCAACTTGTTTGCCCCTGGCGGCGAGGTGCGCCGCTGCCGCCAGCGCATCGTCAGCTTCGAATTCAACCATCGGCCAAACGGCTACGCCCATGGCGGCTAAACCGTCTTCGAGTGGATGAAATTGTGCGAGCAGGGCGCGCTCAATGCCAGCGCCGGTCTTGTATCCCGCCCAAAGTTCATTGCGAAACGACTCGATTATATGATCGGTGGCGACGCCAATATGCGTCGCGCCGTCCTCGATCATCTTCGCGATCATGTGCAGAAGACCGTTGACTGCGCCGAACGGCGGATCAGTTTTATGAAAACGGCGAAGACCGTAGAAGTGGCGAAAGAGTTCGTACGTGCCGTCGATGAGATGAATGATCATGGAAAGGAATAGCCACAGATGAACACGGATTTACACCGATAAGAAGAATAGCGTGCCTTTGATCGCGGGTTTATGATCAGCCCTTTTTGGTTTCTATCTGTGAAAATCTGTGTTCATCCGTGGCTGATTTTTTAGTTTCCCGGGCGATACGTCCGTTCAGTGTGGCCTCGCAATTGTGCCGGATAAAAATAGACGGGTCGCAGATTCCCGGTGGCGTACCTTCCGGCTTGATCGTTAAAGTGTCGAGATGATGGGTTGCCGCTTTCACCACCGGCGGTCACGGCAATGGCCCGAACTCTGGGCCCAAACTCGACCACCGCGACAAAACTATTGCCACTGGTGCCATAGATCTTTCGCGATCCTTTGTACGACCGCGCCGCAAACGACGCCAGCGAACCCCAGGTCGCGGACGTAAACGCGACGGGAATACTCGGGCCGGCATCGGTGAACGGGTGAACTATATCGTCTGTTAGACGCTGAAACCGATTGATGCCTCCCCACGGCGTCTTCCACGTGCCAAAGTCATTGGTGAGTTTGTCAGACGCAGCCGAAAGTGATTTCAACAAAGATTCCGGCTTTGCCTCGGTAGCGACATAGTCCGGCAGAGCAAGGCCGGCCGTGCGCGCCTCGACGCCGAACCTGCGCAGCAAATCCTCTCCCCAAAAAACCGCCAGCGAAGTCGGCACGGAATCTGCCGACCAACGCAGGTCCCACTTTCTCAGCATTGCAATTTGCTCTGCCAGTTTTGTTTTGTATGAATGGCCGGCGGGCAAATCGTCCCACGCCCTGATCAGCGCGGGAACGGGTTTCTCGAACCAGTTCAGATAGCTGTCATAGGCCGCGGCCCGCAGAGACTCAACCGTAAAGTTCTTTTTGTTTTCCAGCACTCGTATCGCGTGCAGCCCGCGCGCGGATTCAACTCCATTATCGACGTACTTTGGATAGTCGGATTGCCGCGGACTGCTGGCACCGGCGGCAGACCACGGCGAGTTATTCGAGTTGTAGAGCCAGCCGCTGGCTGGATTGAGCAGCTTTGGCGATTCGTCGATTGAAAGCAGCCCGTGCCAATCGGTCGCCGGATTGCTGCCGTCCACCGGCTTGGTCCAATCGAATTTTAGATCGCGGCGCGGAATGAAGTTCCCGTGAAAGTAAGCGATGTTACCATCGGCATCCGCGTAGATTGTGTTGTTCGATGAATTCGTGTGCAGCTCCATCGTCTGTTTGAACTCTTTATAGTTCCGGGCCCTGGTGCGCGAGTACGACTGCGTTAAAGCTTTCACCGGTTCCGACATCAAAGCCACACTCACCCACTTTCCATCCTGGGCGCGAATGATTGGCCCGTGATGGGTACGAAAAACTGTGAAAGTTTTGTCAGCCATCCCGCGGCCGGTGTTGTAAGGCACTCTGATGACGGAAGTCGTGACGGGGCGTTCTTCGCTGCCGTACTTGTAGAAGTGCTGCTGGCCTTTCTTAACGATTGTTTCCAGATACTCATCGATCTGGTCGACGGCGCTCGATGTATGCATCCATCCGCAATGTTCGTTGAAGCCCTGATAGATGAAAAACTGTCCCCACGTCACCGCGCCATAAGCATTCAGTCCCGCGTCGCTCGTCATCTGCAACTCTGATCTGAAGTAGAAGGAAGTATGTGGATTGATCAGCAGTAAAGCATGACGCCCCGTCGTGTTCGAGGGAGCAATAGCGATGCCGTTTGAGCCACCGGGATCCACATTCGGATCGCGCTCTTCGTTGAGACCTGCCTTCTCGCGGCCACCGTAGAATTCCGCCAATCGCTCGAGGTTAATCGTCTCGATGTCGCCGCCAATACTGCCTTCACTAAAGGTCAAGGCCATCCAGGGCTCGAAGTGCTTGATTACTTTCGGCTTCACCTCCGAGTGTTTGGCGAGATAAAAATTAAGGCCGTCCGCCCAGGCATTCATCAACTCTTTCAACCACGCCGGACTTGAGTCGTATTTTTGCTTCATGTCGGCGGGGTCAATGAAAATCTTCATGCGCAGGTCGCGCCAGATTGCGGCTTCGCCTTCAGTTTCTGCCAGACGGCCCATGGAGTTGATGTAATTCATCTCGACCCGGTTGAAATCGTCCTCCGCCTGCGCATAGATCATTCCGAAGACCGCGTCCGCATCAGTGCGCCCGCGCACATGGGCGATGCCCCAGTCGTCGCGCGTAATCGTGACGTTGCGTGCGCGTTGCTGCCAGCGCGCTTGCTCAGCAGGCTGCGCTTGAACAGCGATTGCAAACAGAGCGAATGAGAGCCAGAAAACAAAGTTGCGAGCAAAGCCCTTCATGAAAACCTCCGTCGAAACTGAGCTGTGAAAGAGAAGATTGTGGTAACCAGCAAGCGCGAATACTTATAACACTGCGCCGCAAAAAAATCTTTGTGAGAAGGAGCGGGGGCAAGCCCCCTTCCTCACCTTGAGATCATACAAAGAAGCACTTACTCGGAAACCTCAAGGTCAGGAAGGAGGCTTGCCCCCGCTTCATTCAGTCCGAGCCCAATCGATCACCCGGCTTAAGGTGCATGCCATTAAGAAAATCGCGCACTGTCAGGCGTCGCCCGCCTTCGGCTTGCAGCTCAACAACCCTTAACGCGGTCCCTTCGCCGCAGCTAATGATCAGTCGATCGCGCGTAGCTTCTATGACCTGGCCCGGAGTGAAGCGAAGATGTTCGATCCATTCCGGTCTTGCTTTCCAAATGATCAACCGCTGCGATCCGAGAATAGTGAACGCATTTGGCCAGGGCTGAAAACCCCGCACGCGACGTTCGATTGCAAACGCATCCAGCGACCAATCGATGCGGCCATCCTCGCGCTTGAGGATCGGAGCAAAGCTGGCTTCTTCGCTGAGTTGGACCTCCGGCGCGATCCTGTCCAGGTTGCGCAGTGTTTCGCTGAGAAGTTCTGCGCCCAGCTCCGCGAGTCGCGATAACAGTTCCGGCGTCGTTTCGTCGGGGCCAATGGGCGTGGCCGTTTGTAGGAGAATGGGCCCGGCGTCAAGTTCTTCAACAATCTTCATCGTCGTCACGCCGGTCTGTTCTTCGCCGTTCACGATTGCCCAGTCGACCGGCGCAGCGCCGCGATACTTTGGCAGCAGCGAGAAGTGCACATTGATGCAGCCATGCTTTGGAGAGGTCAGAAACTCCGACGGAAGAATCTTTCCATAAGCCACTACGACGGCAACGTCGGCCGCGTGTGAAGCGAACAATTGTTTTGCTTCTTCGGTTTTGATTTTTGCCGGCTGTTGAATCGTGAGTTTGTGTTGCAGAGCGAATTCTTTGACAGGTGACTGGTGCAGTTTCTTACCACGACCCGCCGGTTTGTCCGGCTGCGTCCAAACCGCCACGATTTCATGGCCGTCATCGACCAGCCGTCGCAGCGACGGCACCGCAGATTCCGGCGTTCCCATGAAAACGATGCGCATAACCCGGTAGTTTACAAGGAAGCAGTCGAGCGGCCTAAGTTGGGAAGCCGCGTAGCGGCGAAATATTTATAGATCAGGAGCCAGAAAAGAAATCAGCCGGTTGAAAATGCGGAGCATTTTCAACCGGCTGATCATACCTGGGTTCAGACGATCCTATAAATATTTCGTGCCTACGGCAGCTCCGATCAGATCGCGGTGCCGGCTTCGGCCCGCTTTCGTGTCGCGCCGACCTTTTCAGACAAAACCTTTGCCTGCATAAAGAGCAGAAGGTAATCGCGACCGCCGGCTTTTGAATCGGTTCCCGACATGTTGAAGCCGCCGAACGGATGGACGCCGACCAGCGCGCCGGTGCACTTTCGATTCAGATAGAGATTGCCGACGTGAAATTCATTGCGCGCGCGATCGAGTTTTCGCTTCGTCTCTCGAGTAAACCGCGCCCGTCAAACCGAACTGCGTATCGTTCGCGATTTGCAGCGCGTGATCGTAATTGTCGGCCTTGATCACCGCGAGCACCGGTCCGAAGATTTCTTCCTGCTCGATCGTTGCGCCCGGCTTAACGTCGGCGATGACAGTGGGCTCGATGAAGAAGCCCTGCTCGCCGTCTGAACCACCGCCGGCGACGACGCGGCCGCCTTCGGCTTTGCCTTTCTCGATGTAGCCGTTAATGGTTTTGAAAGCCTTCTCGTTGATGACGGCGCTCATCGTGCTCGTGTTGTCGGTCGGATCGCCCAGCTTGATCTTCGCCGTGCGCTCGGCAATCTTTTCGACCATCGGATCGTAAACGCGCGCGTCGATGATCGCGCGGGAGCAGGCTGAACATTTCTGTCCCTGGAAACCAAACGCCGATTGCACGACACCGGTTGCAGCTTCATCGAGATCCGCATCGTCGGCGACGACGATCGCGTCCTTGCCGCCCATCTCGGCGACGACTCGCTTGATCCAGAGCTGTCCCGGCTGGGTTTTCGCGGCGCGTTCGTTGATGCGCAGGCCAACTTCCTTCGATCCGGTGAAAGCGATAAAGCGCGTCTGGGGATGATCGACGACGACGTCGCCGACCTCGGCGCCGGAACCGGTCATGAAATTCACGACACCCGGCAGGCAGGCCGGCTTCTTCCAGCAATTCAAAAAATTTGTAAGCAATCGCCGGCGCATCCGACGAAGGTTTCAGCACCACCGTGTTGCCGGTGACGATCGCGGCGGCGGTCATGCCGGCCATGATGGCGCAGGGGAAATTCCACGGCGGAATCACGGCGCCGACGCCGAGCGGAATGTAATCGAGATGATTGTCCTCGCCCTGAATTTTGACCAGCGGCTGGTCGCTCGCATAGCGCAGCATCTCGCGTGCATAGAATTCGAGAAAATCGATCGCTTCAGCGGTGTCGCCGTCGGCTTCCGGCCAGGTCTTCGCCACTTCGTAAATCATCCAGGCAGAGAATTCATGTTTGCGCTCGCGCATCAGCGCGGCGGTGCGAAACAGCAGTTCGGCGCGCTTTCGGCCGCGGGCACGTTGCGCCATGTCTTAAAAGTTTCGGCTGCGGCTTCGACAGCTTTGTTGGCGAGTTCTTTGGTTGCTTTGTGAAACTTGCCGACGACTTGCGATGCGGTTGGCCGGGTTGATGCTGTCCGAGCGTGTCGCCGGTATTGATGCGCTCGCCGCCAATGACCAGCGGATACTCGTTACCCAATTGGCTTTTTACCTTCTCAATCGCGGCGCGCATCGCTTGCGCATTTTCTTCTTTGCTGAAATCAGTAAATGGTTCGTTACGAAATTCGGTTGGCATGATTGGTACGCACGCCTCCGGCGTGCTGTCTTTCTCTGGTTGATTAAGTCGCACGCCTTCTGCGTGCTGTCTCTTACTGTTTGATGTGGCAGCGCGCCAGAGGCGCGCGTACCGCTATGAAGGCCATTCGCCGGCCTTCTGTAATTTTTTGATCTTGCGTTTGACGATCTCGCGCTTTAAGCGGCGACATCCGATTGAGAAATACGATCCCGTCGCAGTGATCCGTCTCGTGCAGCATGCAGCGGGCTGTCAATTCGGTTCCGTCCAGTTCGAATTCCTTGCCATTGACGTCGTGCGCTCGCACCACTGCGCGCAGCTTGCGTTCGACGCCGAAAAAGATTCCCGGGAAGGACAGGCAGCCTTCGTCGCCGTCCTGTTTGCCTTCCTGCGCGATCACTTCCGGGTTGATCATGACTATGCGCTGCGCAGGATCTTTGCCGCCCGAGCAATCCATCACAAACAGACGCTTGGGCACGCCGACCTGCACCGCGGCCAGGCCGACGCCGGGCGCCGCATACATCGTTTCGAACATGTTATTGACGAGCTTCTTAAGGTCTTCGTCGAATTTGGTGACCGGATCCGCGGGGCTATCGAGCACCGGATTGGGCCAGGTAACAATTTTTAAACGCGACATTCTTAAATCCGGGTTCCTTAAAAGTAATTCGTTAATTGACTCGATTTTACGATGAAGATTAGGGTTTCGCCAGTTGGGAGGCATTTGAACCACAGAGGACACAGAGGAAGACAAAGCAATAGAGACAAAGTTAAGCAGCAACGTTAGTCACCCCTCTTCGTTTCAAACTTTCCGTGCAGAACCGAACGGCAGGTTCGCGGCGTTCAAACGATTACTACTTCACTTTAAGCCGTGTCTGTTTTGTCTTCCTCTGTGCCCTCTGTGGTTGATCTTCCTTAGTACCCACGCAACTGCTCCCGATACCCTTCAAAGTTCCTTCTCATCTCGCCCAAACTATCGCCACCAAATTTTTCACGCATGGCTTCAGTCAGCACCAGGGCGACCATAGCTTCGCCGATCACGCCGGCGGCGGGGACGACCGTGATGTCCGAACGTTCGAAAGCGGCGCGCTCTTCCTGTTTGGTGTCGATGTCCACGGATTGCAGCGCGCGTCGCAAAGTCGAGATCGGTTTCAAATGGCCCCGCACGCGAATTTCTTCGCCGTTGGTCACGCCCCCTTCCAAGCCGCCCGCGCGATTGGTGGCGCGAATGAATTCCTTCGTCTCGTCGTTGTAGGAAATTTCGTCGTGAACTTCCGAGCCGGGAAGGGCACTGGCTTCAATGCCCGCGCCAATCGCCACGGCTTTGACGGCGGGAATGGACATAATCGCGTGCGCCAACTTGCCGTCCAGCTTCAGGTCCCATGCCGTGTGCGAGCCCAGACCGGGCGGCACACGCCGCGCGACGACTTCAAATACGCCGCCGACTGTGTCGCCTTCGGTTTTCCGTTGATCGATTAAGCCGATCATCTTTTGCTGCGTTTCGGCATCAGCACAACTGAGCGGCGAGTCGTCGGGAATAGCGGCGATCTGATCAAAGGTCAGTTCGAGCGGCTTTTCGGGGATGCCGCCCAACTGAATGACGTGACTGCGAATCTCGATCCCAAAGTCTGCCAGCAACTGTTTGGCGATTGCGCCACACGCGACGCGGGCCGCAGTTTCGCGCGCTGAGGCGCGTTCGAGAACGTTGCGCAAGTCGCGCGCGTCGTATTTCAAGCCTCCGGCGAGGTCGGCGTGCCCGGGACGAGGGCGCTTCACGCGACGCGATTTCTCGGGCGAGAGATCACGCGCTTCCGTCGCCATCACTTCATCCCAGTTCGGCCAATCTTTGTTTTCAATCATCAACGCGAGCGGCGACCCGAGAGTCAAACCATGTCGCACGCCGCTGATGAGCTCGGCGCGATCCTGCTCGATCTTCATGCGCGCGCCGCGGCCATAGCCTTGCTGCCGGCGCCAGAGCTCGTGATTGATTTTTTCGATATCAATCGGGAGACCGGCCGGCAGGCCTTCGACGATCGCGACCAGCGCGCGTCCATGTGATTCGCCGGCAGTGGTGAAACGGAACATTAGTTAGTGAATCGTAAATGGTAAATCGTGAATAGTAAACGGATCAGTCAGGGTTGTTGGAGCTTTGTGACTTTGCGTCAAATGTTCGGGGCACAAGGGCTCATTCACGCAAAAGGCGCCAAGCCGCAAAGATTTCGCAAAGACCACCTCACCCTTTATCAGAACAAGCGCCGGTATTGTCTTTTTGGCTTCTGACGATAGATATAAATGCTCGTCCCGATGAATACTTCGCTGAACATCGTTTTTCGTGTCGCAGAACCTGAGCCGGGTTGCCGGGATCTGCGGCACTAGCTTGAGCAGTGCGAAGTAGTCCCGCCGAGTCTCGGCCTTGGCGGGCAAGTCGCGGGAGCGGTCGATCTGGCCGGGATTGATTCAGCCCAGCCGAGGACATAGCGGTCGAGGATGGGTAGCAGCGTCTGGGGACCGCTTGTCGTGAACAATGCCGCGAATCCCGGATCATCGCTATGGAAATCGTACCCCGGACCTCCCACCCCTGGCGCGTTGACCTGCGAAGTGGTCACGCAGGCTGGCGTACCAGAGGGGATGTGGCTCGTGTAGTGGACGTTCGTGAGAGTAACTGTGTGCGTCGCCATGGTGTTGGGATTGCCGTCGCATTGCCTCGTCGTGAACTGCACGGTGAGAGTCGGGAACGTCACGTCGCTGTCGGCACCGACGCAACCCACCAGCGTGCCGGAAATCCTGATGGCCGTGATTTCCTCACCGCTCGTGCGGCATCCGTGCAGTTCTACGGGGACCTCGCCGCGGTTCGTCGCGATTTGTTGGGCGAAGGCAATAGTCACTGCCGGTGTGGGGGTACGATTGCCGCAGCATACCTGCCTCCGGGGAATTGAGTTATCACGGTTGCAATCCGGAGCGATCCCGCACAGAACAACCCCAGCCAATATCGCCAAATTCCGCACAGTCTTCATCGAACCTTCTTTCCGGTGGTCAAGTTCCGCCAGCTTGGCTAAATCCATTGCTTTCTGTTTAATCGGGAAATAGCCTTCAGCAAAGATCGTAACTTGCGCCATCCTACTCTGAAAGAAAAGTTTCGGCAAAGATATTTCCTCTTCCCAGAATTCCCGCCGGATCGAAAGCCTTTTTCAGGGCCGCCATCTCGCGCAGGTGATCGTCACCGTAGAGTTCGCGCAAGTATTCGCGCTTTAGCTTTCCGATGCCGTGCTCAGCGGAAATTGTGCCGCCGAGTTCAATCGCGCGGCGAATAAATCGCCGGTAGATGTCCCAGGCCCGCGCGGCTTCCTCATCGTCACGCGGCAGAATATTTACGTGCACATGGTTGTCGCCGATGTGTCCAAAGATGGTGTAACGCAAATCGCCGCCGCGCAGACTGTCCTGATAGAAGCGCAGCATTTCGCCAAAAGCCTCATCAGGCACTGCCATGTCGGTTGAAACTTTGCGCTGATTGTAACGAGCAAACCATTCATTCATCAGCACTGGTAGAGCGTGCCGGAATTCGCGCAGCCGGGCTTGGTCCTGATCATTCGTGGCGAACCAGGATTGATCGGCGAGGGAGTGGTGGGACTCAACCAGAGATAGCCACTTGCCCATCAACTCGTCTTCGGTTTCCGGTGTTGTTTCCTGTTCGAAAAAGATGGCTCCGACTGCCTGCTCCGGCACTGAATCGTATTTCTGTCGCAGGAAGCCGAGAGATTCAACATCGAAGTATTCGATGATCCGAGCATCCAAACTGCTCTCACCAAGACTCTCGGGAACCACTTTATTCCGCTCGCTATCGCTCGCGGTTCTGTAACGCGAGCTACTGCCCCGATTGGCCAACGAACGCTCGCGCGCTTCGCCGACGAATGCAAGCAGGCGATCTTCATCATCGAAGAAGACTACACCACTCAACAGCCCTTCAGGTTTAGGCAGGAGTAGTAGCTCAGCCTCGACCACGACACCCAGCGTTCCTTCGCTGCCGATAAAAAGATCGATCACATCCATTTGCGGCGCGACGAAGTAACCGGAAGCATGTTTTCGCACGCGCGGCATTTGATACGAAGGTAACTGCGCCTCAATCACCTGATTTGAGGACAGCGGTATTGAAATTCGACCGTGCTCGTCCGCGTGCAGTTGCCCACGACGCAGATCGAGAATGTCACCCGTGGCTAACGCAATCTTTAGCCGCTCAACATAATTTCGCGTCGGACCATACTTGAAAGTGCGCGAGCCCGAAGCGTTCGTGGCGATCGTGCCGCCGAGAAAGCAGCTGCGTTCGGTCGGATCGGGCGGATACAGCAAGTCTTCATGCTCGACCGCCTGTTGAAGATCGATCAAGCGGACACCGGCTTCGGCAACGGCCCGGCCGCCGGCAGCTTCGCGTCTGACGGCTGCGATGTGATTCAGTTTGTCAGTCGAAAGGACGATGCCGCCGAAGGGGACGCGGCCCGCGACTGTGCCAGTGCCGGCGCCGGAAATTGTGACTGGAGTTTTGGTGGCGGTAGCTTCGGCTAAAATTCGCGCGACCTCCTCCGCAGTTTCAGGAAAGACGACGCGCGAAGCATGCCCGCCCTTCAGATAGCTCGCATCCGACAGGAAGTCTTGAATCTCGTCTGGTTGGACCTTAGTCAACATCTTGTTCGTGACTCAAAACTCAACCGAGTAGGATACGTCCGACTAACGGCGCCAGCGTCAATCCGATCATGGCCCACGTAATCCAACGAGTGTAGTCCTCGATGAGAAAGAGGAATCGCGGCGTCACATAGAACATGGCGAAAGCGCCGGCGGCCAGCGCCGCGGCGAACAGTTTGTCGCCAAAAGTGTGTCCGGCAAACTCGACCAGAAACAAATCCGCAATCCAGATGTTCCACATAATCGTCAGCATGATGACGGCCGAGACAATCAGCAGGTCCGCCAGCAACTCCATAGGCCATTTCTTACGCCATTCGGGAATCGTTGCCAGCTTTTTGGGGCGAAAGATTACCCGGATGACAAAGATCGTCGGCAACAACGTGCCGAGAATCATCACGAAGACCAGAATCCCCCTGGGCGCGGCATCAAAGCTGGCGGCGATTAGACTTGCGCCCAGAATCGTAAGCGTCAGGTGCAAACAGATCCAGATGACGAAGAGACAACCGGCGTAGCCAGGATGGGGTAGCGCGCCCACGCGCGCATGCAACGGCGCGCGTTTGAGCATTGCACCCAGGGTGTAGGCGATAAACGCAATCAGCACCACCCAGCCAAGCCTGCGCGCCGTGTCCGCTTCATTCGTCGCAAATCCGTGCCCCAGCCTCTGCAGGAGATTTGTGAACGGCGCCAGCAGAAACAGATTCGCCAGAAACACCAAAAGATCGAGTATATGGCCGCGATGGTTTGCCTGCGATTTGAACCATGACCAGAAATTCATGTCGGGAAAAAGGTACGCCGGCCTCCGGCGTGCTGGCACGCGAGACGCGTGCGCACCGTTACGCCACTGCCAGCTCACGCTCGCGCAGGAACTTGATGCGATCGCGCAGCTCGGCGGCTTTTTCAAACTCGAATCGCTTGGCATGCTCGCGCATCTCAAATTCCAGCCGGTTGATGGTTTCGTCGATTTGTGCGGGACTGTAACCTTCAATGTCCTCGAGGTCCAGCGGGACTTTGAAGTAATCAGCCTCAGCCGCAGTCACCAGCGTCGCTTCGATCGGCTTGATAATTGTTTGCGGGATGATCCCATTTTCGCGGTTGTACTCGCGTTGTAATTCGCGCCGACGCCGCGTTTCGTCAATGGCGCGTTTCATCGATTCGGTGACGCGGTCCGCGTACAAAATCGCTTTGCCGTGGGCGTTTCGCGCCGCGCGGCCGATCGTCTGAATCAGGGAAGATTCTGAGCGCAGAAATCCTTCCTTGTCAGCATCGAGAATCGCGACCAGCGAAACTTCAGGCAAGTCCAGACCCTCGCGCAGCAGATTGATTCCCACTAAAACATCGAATTCGCCGCGCCGCAGATCGCGCAGAATCCTGATTCGCTCCAGCGTCTCGATGTCTGAGTGCAGGTAACGCACGCGCACGTCGACTTCGGTGAAATACTCGGTCAGGTCTTCAGCCATCTTTTTTGTCAGCGTAGTTACCAACACGCGCTCTTTGCGTTCCGCGCGCGCCCGACACTCGCCCAGCAGATGATCGATTTGACCCTTGACCGGCAGCACTTCTACTTCCGGATCCATTAAGCCGGTCGGTCGAATGACCTGCTCGATTACTTCGCCGCTCGCCTTAGTTAGTTCGTACGGACCTGGTGTGGCGGAAACGTAGATACGTTGGGCGACGCGCTCTTCAAATTCGTCAAAATTGAGCGGCCGGTTATCCAACGCCGACGGCAAACGAAAGCCATATTCAACCAGCGTCTTCTTGCGCGATTGATCCCCAAAGAACATGCCCCGTACCTGCGGTATTGTCTGGTGAGATTCGTCAATGATGACCAGCGTGTCGCGTGGCAGATAATCGAGCAGGGTCGGCGGCGGCTCGCCCGGCTTCTTGCCCGTGAGGTGTCGCGAATAGTTCTCGATCCCACGACAGAAGCCCATCTCCTTCATCATCTCGAGGTCGAACATCGTCCGCTGGTGCAGGCGCTGCGCCTCAAGCAGCTTGCCTTCCTCAATTAGTTTTGGTTCCCACCATTCCAGTTCCTGCTTAATCGATTTGATGGCGCGCTTCAGCGTCGTGCGCGGCATCACGTAGTGCGATTTTGGATAGATCGGCAGCCGCGATGTGTGCTTCTGTGTGACTTCGCCGAGCAGCGGATCAATGGTCGAAATTGAATCGATCTCATCACCCCACAGCTCCACCCGATAAGCTTCGTCCTGATAGCTTGGGTAGACCTCGACGACGTCACCGCGGACGCGAAAGCTGCCGCGCTTGAAGTCGATGTCGTTGCGCTCATACTGCAACTCGACCAGCTTTTGCAGCAAGGTATCGCGGGCCATGCGCATCCCCGGCTCTAGAAACACGAGCATGCCGTAATAAGCATCAGGATCACCCAGGCCGTAGATACACGACACGCTCGCGACCACGATCACGTCGCGCCGTTCGAACAGGGCGCGCGTCGCGGACATCCGCAACCGATCGATCTCTTCGTTCACGATGGCATCTTTTTCAATGTAGGTGTCAGAAGCAGGAACGTAGGCCTCAGGCTGGTAGTAGTCGTAATAGGAAACGAAGTATTCGACTGAGTTTTCGGGAAACAGCGTTTTGAATTCCTGGTAGAGCTGCGCGGCCAGGGTCTTATTGTGAGCGATTACGAGGGTGGGCCGTTGTGTTTCATGAATAACGCTGGCCACTGTAAAGGTCTTGCCGCTGCCGGTGATACCCAGCAGAACCTGATCCTTGTTGCCATCGCGCAGACCGCGCACGAGGGCATCGATGGCCTGCGGTTGGTCGCCACAAGGACGATAGTCGCATTTGAGCGTGAAGGGCATAACCCGCAATAGTAAATGGTCGATCGCAGATCACAAAATGCGCTGTCCATGCGGTGCCAAGTTGCGGGTTTCTCTGCGTCTCTGCGTCTCGGTGGTGGAAGTGTTTAAGGAGCAAGTAGGCATGGTAGGAGCGCTTTAGCCCGAGACGCGCTCTGACCGCTCCTAATGGCTTTGCCACTCTGATGCGCGGCAAGTCTTCGACTTGCCGTTAGGTGCCTATTTTATATAACGGTCTGTGACCGTGGCTGGTCGCAGACCGGGTAAAGAAAGAGGGTTCGCCGCCGGCAAGTCATAGACTTGCCGCGCATCAGCGTGGCAGAGCCATTGGATTCGATGGGTCAACAATGTGGTGGCGGTCTCAAGGCTCAACTACAAATCGGCACGTGAGAAAGTTTGTGCTAATAAGAAAAGAGGCGCAGAGCGGACTCTACGCCTCTTTCAGATCCCTTGGGGGGAAGATCATTGTACGGAACTTGATTCCGCCGGAGTTTGACTGGAAATCTGGTAGATCGCTTCCATCACCGCCGACCGAATTTCCGCCGGCAACGATCCCCGCACCGCCATTCGCCGAAACGAAGGCACCACCTCCGGCTGGCCGCTCAAAGCGAGCAGCTTCACCACCGCGAGCCTCGCTTCCATGTTTGGATGTTCTTCAATGGCGCGCATCAACGGTTGCACCTCTCCGGCTTTAGCCATTAAGAACAGCAACGAAAATGCATCGTAAGTTTTGTCGCGGCTTTCGCCGGTCAGATTCGAGATCGCTTCGCTTGCCAAACCGGAAGACGCGATGGCAGCGCCGATGTTACGACGGCGCTCCGGCAAGGCATCGCGCAGAGCACGCGTGAAAGTGGCGGCGCGATCATCCTGTAGATCAAAGAGGGCCCGGGCCGCGGTGCTGCGCACCTGTGACGATTCGTCATCAAAAGCCGAGCTGATTTGCCGGAAGGCTTCCTCGCCACCGAGTCCGGGAAGTTCTGCGACGGCCGCCGCCCGATCAGAGGGCTTATTGCTCGACAGCTTGTCAGCAATTGAAAGAGGCAAGTGCACAACTTCAGGGCCAGTTTCGTCCGGCGTGCTGATCTCGCGGAACTCGCTGCTGGCTTCAGGAGTCACTGCATGAAAATTGTCTCCGTCAAGGGTGTCGACCGGCGCGATCTCTTTGCTATTCTCGAGCCCCACCTCGAACCACTCGAAACGTGAAGCCGCGCGGGGTTCCTGAACCTCCGAGCGCTCGATCTCAAATGGGAAATTACGGCCGCGCGCGGCTCTGGCTTGTTCCTCGGCCACAATGCGTTCGTGTTCGGCGTGGCGGCGCGTTTCTTCGTCCGCCTGGCGCTGCTCGACTTCTTCCGCGCGAATCTTCGCTTCGATTTCAGCGCGAATCCGTGCCTCCAGCTCCGCGCGTTCGCGGGCTGCGGCCGCGACGCGTTCCTCTGCCTCACGTTCCCGGGCCAGTCGCGCTTGCTCTTCCGCCTCCCGCTGGGCGTCTTCTTCCGCTCTTAACAGCGCAGCTTCTTCAGCCGCTTGGTGGGCTGCTTCGTCCGCTCGGCGCTGCGCCTCTTCGTCAGCAATTCGGCGGGCTTTCTCGGCGGCGAGCAACCGCGCTTCTTCCTCTGCGCGTCGGCGCGCTTCTTCTTCAGCCTGGCGGCGAGCTTCTTCTTCCGCGCGCCGGCGTTCGGCGGCTTCGGCCCGTAATTGGGCTTCAATCTCGGCGCGCAGCTTTGCCTCAGCTTCGGCGCGGAGTCGCGCTTGCTCTTCGGCTCTCCGGCGCGCGTCTTCTTCGGCGCGCCGCCGTTCGGCTTCATCAGCCAAACGCTGTGCTTCGAACGCCGCTTTCACGCGCGCGGTCTCACGCGCGTCCACGCGTTCTATTTCTTCTTCGACCGCACGGAATCGCATTTCCGCGCGACGGCGGAGCTCCTCTTCCTGCGCGCGTTTGCGCGCCTGCATTTCGAGGTAATGACGCTCTTCCTCGGCCCGCCGGCGTGCCTGTTCCTCTTCAGCCTGGCGGAGCACGGCGAGATCATTTTCGTGCGCTTCGCGTGCCGCTGCGATTTGCGCCTCGGCCTGCTGGCGCCGATCTTTCTCGGCTGCCCGCATCTGCGCTAATTCCTGCTCGACCCGACCGATGTCCTGCTCGGCAATTTGCCGCCGCTTTTCTTCTTCCGCACGTTCCCGGGCTTCAGCCTCAATTCGTTGCCGCTCGCGCTCAGCGCGACGGCGCGCAGTCTCTTCTTCATCCTTATGCCATCGTTCCTGTTCAACGTGCAGCGCATTCTCTGCGGCCAGTCGTTCAGTTTCAAATTCGCCCCGGCGTCCTTCCTCTTCAGTTCGTAGCCGAGTCAACTCAATTTGCAGCTGGGCAATCTCTTCAGCAATACTCGCGGCAATTTGGCTATCTTCCGCCGACACTAATTGAGAAATCGAGGCCGGTTGAGCGGCACCGGACGGCACGGCTGGCTTGGCAATCGTTGTCTCATTAGCAGCGACCGCGGCGACGGCCGGTTCGTCCTCGGCTGGCGTCGATTCCGTCTGTGTCTGCTCAGTCTTCAGAATTTGGAGAAGTTCAGCTTTATTCGCAGCCAGGGCCGCGCGCAGCTCTTCGGTGACGGTGCCCTTCGGCGCGTCGATTACCAGGCGATCCTCACCGGAGGTCTTAATCTCGACTCCCTTCGACCGCAGTTGAGAGAGCAGTTCCTGAGCTGTCATAGTTCGATTACCTCGCGTTCAGATTCGACCGGTGAAGGGGATTCGGCAATGGCAGGAGCAACAGGTTCAATCGGCGCTGATGGTTCGGCCGTCTCAGACGTTTCGGCCGGCGCCCCGGTGGCGCAAGCGTCGATCGCGTTTTGAATCAAATTGCGTGGCACTTTGCGATCGGTTTCGGTTTGCAGCAAAGAATTAAGCGGTCCGATTGCCGCCGGATCGCGCAAGTCCATCAAAGCCTCGATCGCCGCGCGGCGGACGTCGGGCGCCGAATCACCCAGCGCGCCGACCAGGTGCGGGGTTGCTTCGCGATCGTCGACGAAACTAAGACGGCGCGCGGCGGCGGCTCGTTCGTTCGCAGACTCAGCCACACGCAAATCGCGCGTCGCGTCGTCAAAGTAACCATGTTTCATGAAGGCGGCCAAACCGCGTTCCCGCTTTTCAGGATTTCGGCCCACCAGAGCAGACGCGAGTTCCGCGCCGACCACCCGCCGCGTTTCGCGATCGTCCGATCCGATTACGGACTCGTCATAGCTTTCGCCGGCGAAAACCTTTCTCGCCTCTTCAGTCGCTCGGGACACCCGTTCTTTTCGGCCGTCCTCACTTGCGGAAGCTACAGCCGCCGGAACTGCAAGCGGAACGAGGGGGGCAACCTCGGACAAAATTTCGGGTGTGGCAGCAGCTGAAGTAGCGGTGGCCATCTCGGCAGTGTCGACCACGGGCATTACTTCCGCTGGTGACTCGCCGGCCGCTTCAGATGTCGTTTCTTTCTTAACTTCAGTCGATTTCACGCGACGCGTAGCGCGTGCGCGGCGGCGTTGGAACAACAACAGGCCGATGAAAAGCACAAGCAGCATCGCGCCCAGCGCCACGGGAATCGGATTTAGTTGCGCCAGCAGAATCCAATAGTGTGCGCGCTCTTTGGTGCGGGCCCAGAAATCGCCCTGGGCCGGGGTTGAAAGAGTTGCCGGCGACGGTGTTGGTGAGCTGCTGGTCTGAGCGAGTGAACTTTTTTGTCCGGGTGATCCCGTCGGCTTCGAGGCCGGCGATGTTTTGGGCGATGGCGTAGCGATCGGCGTTGGAGTCGCTTTGGCAGGCGTGGCGACCGCCGTCACGCTCTTGTTTGAATTTGCGTTGCTGAGACCGGGCGCGCTCGCATTTGAGCGGTTAGCATTCGCCTTGTTTGCGTTCGTAGATTTGTTTGAGCCGGCCGGAGTCGTCCCTCGTTTGTTTATTTCGGTCCGCTTGGCATCGTTGCTGGTGCTCGGCTTGGTTGATTCGCGAGTTCGATTGGACGCCAGAGCGGTTGAGCCGCCTCCCGGCACACTCACCACGACATCCAGTTTGTTGGCGCGTTGCTCGACGTGTGCCGTCGCGCCAGGCTGCAAGCGAAATGAAAGTACTGTACTGTCACCGGCGCGTTGGGCCTTAACGTCGGCAAAACCACGTCCGCGGATAGCCTCGGCGCGCGGCACATCAGCCGCCGGGATCTTCACATAAAAGCGATCGCCGCGGCGATACGCTTCATAATTATTCAGTGATTGATCCGAGCTGATGGCGACACGTGAACCTTCCGGCGAATCGCTGGCTCGCAAGGTGGTGACGTGCGGGCGCTGGGCGGAATTAGTGTTGGTTTGCGACGGGCGGATGATTCGGCTTTGCGCGGCAATTGATGCCACCAGCAGAAACACTACGCCACAGCGCAGAATTGAGGAGTGGATTGAGGCAGAACGGGGCGATCGATTCATCGTGCTCACATCGGGGCAAAGTTAAAAAAGCGGGGCGAGCTCATTGAGAATTATGCAACGTCACTGGCACATTGTCACTCGCAGCTAAATCCAACAAAGGCTCGCTCTGATCCATTTTATACAGAAGTTCAAGTAACGGCGTCCGCACATTCTCAGACATGCCTTCCTGTGCGGCGATCTCCTGTAACTTCGGCACCAGCGAGGCGTCTCCGGCCACACTCAGTACGCGAATCGCGCACAGGCGTACGTCTTCGTCGCGATGAGTCTTGATCACGTCCAGAATTGGATCGGTTTCATGGGCGTGGGCCAGCAATGAAAATAGTGAGAATGCCTCGTACGCCTGGTGACGATCTTCGCTGACCAAACGATCCATGGCTTGCGCCGCGATGCCGGTCTTGATGCATGATTTCGCCACTTTCGAAAGGAGTGCGGGGTCGGCAGTCTCCTGAACGCGTACATAAGCGTCTGCGCGATCGCATTGCAGGCCCGACAATGTCCGGGCTGCTGCCGCCCGAACAATTCGTGATTCATCTGCCAGCGCAATGAGCACGGCGGGCAGGACAGATTCGTGGTCGATAGAGCCCAGGCTTGAAACTGCCGCTGACCGCACGGCAGAGTCACTGTCGTTAATCACTAACGAGGTCAGCGCAGCTACAGAACCTTGACAGCGATGGAGAGCCAGCTCCTGTGCGGCGACTGATCTGGTGTAGTCATCCGAGTTACTGAGGCGCGAGAGAGCGTCATTCAATTCAGCATCATCGGTGCCCTCCGGGAGGTCTTGAAATGATCCGGCGTTGTTTAGGTCGCCCGGTTCGATCACGGATCCATCAGCCGCAAAGGCCGGCTCAGACGACGGAGAATCGAGAAAGCCAAAGTTTTCCACTGAACATTCGCTCAAAGTTTCGCTTAGCAGCGAAGCCGGGATGTCGGGATGCCGGCGAGCTATATCGAGCAAAGCGCCGATCGCCGCGGGAATTTTCAATGAGCCAAGGCTGGCAATCGCTTGATTCCGCACGACTGAATCGCTGTCATGCAGCGCCTCGATCAGAAAGGGAAGCGAAGACGGGGCGCATATTTGGCCGAGGACCCGCGCTGCCGACGAACGTTCCCAGGCGTCGCGGCCCATCAGCATAGTCGCGCTTTGACGCGCCACAAAACCGTACTCTTCCAGAGCTGCCCGGATGCGATTGCGTCCTTCCTCACTCGTGTCTGAAGCTTCCAATGCTTTAATCAGCGAACCCTCGATCGCTCGACGGTCGTCGCGCGCGCGCGACGCCATTACATCCATGCGATGAGGCTTGCCCAAAACCAGCTTTGCGACTTCCTGATCGATGCGATAGGCGCCGTAGACTGAAGTCTGAGCCTCGACCGGTTTTTCCCAGGGCTGGGCCGCTTCCGCTTCTTGTCCGGCACGGGCGGGCATTCGCGCAGGCTCGATGGCCGGTGTTGCTGCCGGCGCCGGGAGGTTCCTCTCAACCGGTGAATACTGGGGTTTCGAGGCCGACTGGGCCTGGGGTTTTACCTGGCGCCGCCGGGTTCGCCGCTTGTAAACGACTAGCGCCACGAGAAGCAGCACAAGTCCCACGGTGATCGCATATGGCGAGTAAATCATCGACGTCCAGTCATCGGAAGATGACTGCGGAGCGGCCGCTCGGGCGTTGTTTGTTGCGCCCGTCAGCAGAGCGAAGGCGAGTAATGTGGCTCGCGCCGATAGCGGTAAGCGGAAGCTGGATTTGAAAGTTGGCATGGCTTTTACCATTCAGTTGGACGCCTTGGCGTGGCGGCGTGATTTGAGGACGTAGCAAGGGCCGGGATTCGGCAAGAACGCCCGGTGAGGCGGACGAGTTAGCAGTGATTACTCTGCGTCGGTGAATTTGTAACCAATGCCCCAAACGGTGAGCACCAGTTGCGGATTTTCAGGGTTCTCTTCGATCTTCGCGCGCAAGCGATTGATATGAGAGTCGATCGTTCGATCGTAACCCTCGTATGAATAATCCCAGATCTTCTCGAGCAAGTATTTGCGCGGGAACACGCGGCCGGGATTACCCGCAAACAAACGCAGCAGATCGAATTCTTTCGGGGTGAGGTCAATATGCTTGTCGGCGATTGTGACTTCTCGGCGAACCGGATCAACTCGCAGATTGCCACGCACAATTGGCGCTTCATCTTTGTCATTGCCGGCCGTTCCCACAGCGCGCGCGCGACGCAGCACGGACTTAATCCGGGCTTCGACTTCACGCAAGCTGAACGGTTTGGTGATGTAGTCGTCGGCGCCCATTTCCAGGCCCAAAACCTTATCGACAACATCATCTTTGGCGGTAAGCATGACGATTGGCATCTGTTGGTTTTTCTGTCTTAGTTCTTTGCAAACGGCGAGGCCATCCATCTTGGGCAGCATGAGATCCAAAACTACCACGTCCGGACGGTTCTTAACGGCCGCTTCGACTCCGGCAACGCCATCGGCAGCCGTCGTCACCGCATAGCCCGCGCGAGAGAAATATTCTTGAATCGCGGTTGAGATGTTTTCGTCATCTTCAATTACCAGCAGTGAAGTTGCAGGTGCCGGAGCGGGCGCTGCTCCCGTGGCTTCGATCGCATGAGACGAGCCTATCTCCCCAATTTGTTTATCTAACATTTGAATCCCTCGAAGGCGAGAAGGCATGGGGGCTAGCGCACCGCTCTGACGATACGCGTCAACAAGGAATATAGCAGGACATTCCGCCGGAACTCAAGCAATAAGTTTCCCACAGTGACGAAAATTGGCAGCTGACAGATTACGTGCCGGCGGAGATGTCTGCGAATCGATCCCAAAGCAACAAATCCGAGAGCATTAGCTGCTCGGCTTCGCAGCCATCACCTTTGCGCGCAGCTGTGCTTCATATGATGACAAGGCTGAAGCGAGCTGCGGCGAGTTACCCGCCTTCTTTGCCAAATCCTGAAAAGCGCCGATGGCTCGTTCATCGCCCAGAGCAATCAGCGCCTCTGATGCATTATTCATTAGCCCGAAATTCCGGCGGTAGAAACCCTCTTTCAAGGCATTGCTCAGAGTATCAAACGTCCGCGGGTCGCCTTTGCCGGTCGCGCCGAGAACGGCGAGCGCCGCATTCCGCACTCCCTGCGGATTCAAAGCGGTCTGATACTGGAAGCCAAGTTCCAACGCGCGTTTGTCGCCCAACGACGCCAAGCCCGCCAGCCCGGAAGCGCGAATCGTGTCGCGCCATGACGGCAAATCGATCAATTTCACAAGTGAGTCATACGCCGTTGGGTTTTTTGTTTGCCCCAGGGCCAGCGCCGCGGCCCGAATGACCGCGTAACTTCTATCGCCGGTTAACTCCAGGAAACTGTTGCTGAGCGTGGGATCCTTAAGGGCAGCCAACGAAGTCACGGCCCGGGCGCGCACGCGAGCGTCCGGGTCCTTAGTGGCGGCGAGCAAAGCATCCTTTGCGTCCCGCGCACCGCTCAAAGCCACCACGGCTTCGACTCGCGTTCCCCAAAACTCATCCTTCGTGGCTGATTGAGCCAGGGCCTTGCCGATGGCGTCGCGATCAGCTGGCGAAGTCTTGTCATCTTTCATTCGCGCGGAGAGCTGTGACAAAGCCCAAATCCGGCCCAACACGTCCTGGTCGTGATTTAGTTGATACAAAAGCTGTCCCGTGGTCTTTACGAAGATCAATTCCTTGATCAGGGTGCTGCCGTAGTCGAAGCTGACCAGCAATGGTTCGGAATCAACCGTGAATTTGAACGATTGTTCTTCCTTGGCTTCGATCTGCACGCGGTCGACGCGCGTATTGTTCGCCGTGGCTATTTGAATGTCGACCGGCGTCTGAAACAGACCGGCCTGTGGATACTGCGATTCCGGATCAGGTCTTTGTTCCTGTCGCACATTCAGCGTCAGCACTTTTTGCGCGGCGTCATAGTCCTGCGTCACCCGCAGCACGGGGTGGCCCATCTTGTAAACCCATTCATCGAAGAACCAGTCCATCGGTTGGCCGGTTGTTTCTTCAATGGCGATGCGGAATTGTTCCGTCTGGACGGGTTGATTGGCGTACTTGGTCAGATAGTGGTTGATTGAACGCCACCAGTTATCTTCTCCTAAAAAGGTGCGCAACATATGCAAGACCGCACCCGCGCGCGGATAGGCATAGGTGTCGAACACTGCGTCTGGGTTGGTGTAATTCCTGGTAACGATGGGCCGCCGCTGACCACGCGCCCAAGCCGCATAGTAAGCATCCTGATTACCGCGCACATCTGCGTAGAGAAAATCGTCGCGCCCCAGCTTGTACTCGTCCCACATGGCTTGGAAATAAGTGGCAAAACCTTCGTTCAGCCAGAGGTCTGACCAGCTCCGGCAGGTTACGTAGTCGCCGAACCACTGGTGCGCGAGCTCGTGCGATTGCAAACCGTCGCTGTTGGAATCCAACTCAGTGCGCGCGTCGTGGATCATGTTGTCGGTTTGCGTGGTGGCGCTGATGTTCTCCATGCCACCGCCAAAATCGCGCACCGTCGTTTGCGCGTATTTCGCGTAGGGATATTTCACTCCGGTCTTTTCGGAAAAGAACTTGACCATCTCCGGCAAACGCGCCGCAGTGACCTTTCCTTCTTCGATTTCGTTGGGATAGACATAGGTGACGATCGGAATTCCGGCGTACTCAGCGGTGACGGGAACATACTCGCCGACGATCAGCGAAGTCAGGTACGTTGCGTGGGGCTGATCGATCTTCCAATCGAAAGTGCGAGTCCCATCAGGATTTTCCGTCGTGCTGAGGAGCTTTCCATTCGAGATTACGGTCAAAGGCTTTTCGACCGTCGCGACAATTTCACTGGTCACGAAATCGTTGGGATGATCAAAGCAGGGAAACCAATAATGATTCGTCTCAGCTTCGCCCTGCGTCCAAATCTGCTTGGGACGATTAGGATTGTCCGGGCGCGGTTTGATAAAGACCATCCCGCCGGCGCCCGGGGCCTTCTCGGCCGGCGGTCGATCAGTGTGATACGAAACGACAATCGTCACTTCGTCATTTGGCTGATAGGCGCGGTCTAATTCGATTCCCAGTTTTTCGCGATTGGCTACATAGTCGAACTTGAGCGGCGCGCCCGCAGCCAGCGTCACTCCGGATACAGTTAGATAGGCCGCATCGAACTCGACTCGCCGCAGATCCTTAATCGTGGGCGCAAAGGTGATCGTGGCCGTGCCGATTGCTTGCTCGTGCTCCCAATCAAATCGCAGGTTGAGCTTGATGTTTCGCTGATCGTAGGTGTGCGGCGGAATGTACTGCGGCGGCGGAAACGGTCGCCCCACGCGGCGCGCGACCGGGGGTGATTGCTGTTGGCCGCTCGCTACACCGACCACAAAGAAAAGGGAACTGATCGATAGAACCAGGGCCGCGGTCACACCGCGAACAAAACTTACACGTGCAAAAAGGCGTAGTGGCATAGTCGTCTCCGCTTTCAAACTATTCTTTGGTCGGGCGAATTTGTGATGTGGGTAGGGCGATTTTGTCACCCTGAGTTGGGAAAAGACAAGCGGGGTCATGCGGTTCGGCATTTAGTTATTACTCAATAAGTGTCAGAGTTTGGGATTAAGACAGTTCATCCCAAAGTTCAGCCAGGTCACCGACGACCCGGGAAAACAGTTATTGAGTAATCACATTATCCCAGGCCTGGCATCGCGTTGATGACTAGTTCTTTTAAGACTATGATGAGGCCGACCAGGTAAATCTCCAGCGGTTTAGCAAGAAGGCTGACCTTCCACGAGTATCTCAGGACAACTCGCAGGCTCAGCCAAAGCAGTTAACCCATTAATTTTCCATAGGAGCAGCCCCGAATATACCGGCTCAACCATTCCTGCAGCGGTTAGTTGGTCGGCGAAGTCTGCGCGGCGCGCTTCATACCCTCGAAGGAGAGACAAAGATGAGATCACAAAGTGCCTGCAAAACCCGAAGATTTTGGTTCAGCGTGGCCTTCGCTTTTGCATTGATGCCGTTGACGGGAACTCACGGTGCTTTCGCACAGACGAATAGCTTTCCGGCTACGGGAAACGTCGGAGTAGGGACGACGACTCCGGAATCGATTCTTACGGTCCAGACCACCGGTCCAGACACCACCGGAGCGAAATATCTTCGCGTGAAGAACACCAGTAGTTTTACCGGTGTGTTGGTCGATCCTGGCCAGCCGGGCGATGTCGCTTGGCTTCTGATGGGCGGCTTCCCGAACGCCGGTGACTTCACCATTCGTCAATATGGCGTCAGTAACTTCTTCACGATTAAGAAAACCACCGGCGATGTCGGCATCGGCACTGCGAAACCGGCTTTTAAGCTCGACGTGCAGGGTAGCAATGGCACCGGCCTGATTAACGCCTCGGGCGGTCTGTGCATTGCCGGAGTTTGTAAGACGGACTGGTCCCAAGTAGGTGGCGGCGGCGGGGGCGGGGCAGCTCCTGCCACGTTCGCAGTGATTGACACTGAGAAGATATTACTCTCTTCAGCGGCAGGCAAGAATGCATTGGCCGGCCTGAAGAAACTTCAGGAGCAACTTGAGGCTGAAGCAGCCAGACGGGCGCAAGAGATCAAGGATTTGCAATCAAAGATCGCTGACGGCCAACAATCACTTCCTCAGAACCAGCTTGCCCAGATGAAGAAGGAGCTCGAAGACAAGGAGGCATCTCTGCGTCGCTTTCAGGACGACTCTAAACGCGATCTGGATAAGAAGCGGGACGCAATCCTTGCCGCGATTGATGATAAGGTGATGCCGGTGATCACCCAGATCGGCAAGGAGAGGGGCTATGGCGCGATTTTCCGCAAATTCGAGAGCGGGCTGATCTACGCTAACGACGCGCTTGACATAACTGAACTGGTCATTCAGCGCTTGGACGCGGCCAGGTAGCACGAATTGGAAATCAAAAACGGAGTCAGATTTGCGATTCTCTTGCCGCCGGGAATTTAGAGCAAAGCGTAAGAGCAATGGCCCGGTCCGCAAAACTGGCTCCGAGTGTCAGAAGTTTTCTTCCGTTAATTGGTTGATTATTTCGAACTACCAGCTATCCGCTCCCGCTCTTGGTTCGTCCAATCACAGAGAACCTTTTTGTCCTGCTCAGACAAACGCGCAGCCGGGTGCATTGGCAGATAAGACGACAAAGGCATTTGGCCGTCCGTAACTTCATCGCACATCTGGCGGAGTTTGCGTTCTTGGCGATCTCGCGGCAGCTTGCCCCATTCGGAAAGATTTAAGTTATGGCGGCCTTCATTCACATGATTCGATAGCCACCAGGACACCGGAGCCATTTGCGTGTACCACGGCCAGACCGTCTTGTTGGAATGGCAATCGCGACACGAGCGATCCACGATCGAAGCAACCTCCGGCTTCATCTGCGTCAGCGCATTTATCGTTTGCGATTCGTCCACCGCAGGATTCGTGCGCGCCGGCCGCACGAATTGAATAGCGATGAACGCGACCACCAGAACGATCGCCAGCCATTTGAGAATCTTCAGAATCAGTTTCATTTCGACAGCCGAAGTATGTGCGCCGCTTACTGGCTCAGAATAATCCTGATCACGTTAGTTTCCGACTCGGCAACCACCAGGTCGGCTTTCCTGTCGCCGTTCAGATCGCCCAGCGCCACGAACTCCGGATCTTTGCCCACGACGATGGGCGAGTTGCCTGCCACGCGCAAACCATTCTTGCCACCGAGCAACAGAGTGATGTTGTTGCTTCCCATGTTGGCCGAAGCCACATCATCGATACCATCTCCGTTCACGTCTCCGACAGCTATGCTTCCTGGAGATCTTCCCGACTTGAATGGAGATCCTGACGCCGGCGCGAACCTTCCGTTGCCGCTGCCGATCAAAATCGTGATTGCATCTTTGCCCGCATCAGTGGGTTGACCGGAATAGTTAATGATCGCCAGATCAACATTGCCATCCCCGTTAACGTCGCCGACAGTCAAGCCAAAAGGATCGGGATTGGCCCTTGCGGGTGAACCAGGCGCCGGCGTGAAACCGCCCTTGCCGTTTGCGAGCAAGACGCTCACATCAGCGCTCTCCATATTTGTGGTTATGACGTCGGGCAAACCGTCTTTATTAACGTCCGCCGCCCGAACGCGCTGATATGGCATCTGACCAACTGCGAAAGAGACTCCCGGCGACGCAAAATCGCCGGCGCCTTTTCCGAAGACGACAGTGACTTGGTTGTTTCCCCAATCATCAATCACGAAATCGAGTTTGCCGTCGCCATTGAAATCGGCCAGGGCTATTCCATGAGGATGCGGCCGACTCTTAACTGGTATGGGTGAAGACGGCGCCGGTGTGAACTGGCCACGACCGTTGCCGAGCAGGATCGTCACATAAGTCGCGTCATGATTAGCAATCGCCAGGTCGCGATGGCCGTCTGCGTTGATATCGCCGACCGCGAGATCGTTCGGGCTTTGGCCTGCGGAAAATGGTGATCCTGTGGCTTGAGAAAAGTTACCTTTGCCGTCGCCCAGCAGAATCGTCACGTTCGCACTGTCAGCGTTGCCAACAGCAATATCGACTTTGCTGTCGTCGTTGAAATCTGCAAGCGCCAGGCATTGCGGATTGGCCCCGACAACAATTTGTGTTCCCGCCGGCTGAGACGCGGTGTTCGACCGTTGGGATCGAACACTGCAACACAACGTGGCAGTGAGCACAGCGAAGAATAAGGCAGCTTTTCGCAACAGCATGTAATTATCGAGTTACATGCACGAGCATCTCGGTGCCCGACTCAAGTTTGAGTTCTTTGCTGCCGTTAATTGCCAGTGAGCCGGCGCCCCCAGCGCCGCCGAGAATCAGTCCAATCGCTGCGCCTTTGCCACCGCCGGCGATGCCGCCGATGATTGCGCCCGCGGTCGCTCCGATGCCGCTCCGTTTCAGAGTCTGTTTGCCGCGGCTTTCCGACTGCACACCACCTTCTTCATCGGTCTTCGCGCTGGTGCCGTACACGCGCGTCACGTAGCCATGCATAACTCCCGAGCGTCCATCGGGCATTGAGATCGAATCGAACGAGAGATTCATCGTCGTGCGGCCCTTAACCTTGCCGGACTTTACGATCGAGCGAATGTGGCCATGAACAGTTGCTTCATTGAAGCGTACCGGATCAATGGCGGTAGCTGTGAACTTGTCGCCCGCGCGCGACTCCTTGCTCGACAACGTGTCATTGAGTCGAACTTTGAGATTCGTTCCGATTGGAACCAGGACCGGTGCGACCGGCTTAGGCGGTGTTCTGCGCAGACGTGGCTTGGTGCGCTGAGCATTTGCAATTGCCGGCACTGCCAGCAGCACGAACAGAGCGACGACCGCCATTCTCTTATGGGTTCTCATAGACTCCTCCTCAAATAGAGTTCATTGAACGAGTTACGAGGGAACTTAATCGATAAACAATAATAGCGGGTCAGAGGAGAGGTTTCCACTAAGGGTACTGACTTATCCTTTGCGGTTTTACTTTGCGTCTTCGCATCTTTGCGTGGGTGTCACCACCAAACGCTGGCTTTCGCGCAAAGATGCTAAGGCCCAAAGTTACGCAAAGGCGAAACTACGCCGCTAAGCCGCCGCTTCGGCTTTATCAGCGGATGCGGGGGCGATTTGGGGCTGATCGTCGGAATCGAAGTGACGCCGGCGATGCACAGTTCCATCTGATTCGAATATGTAAGCGGAAGGAGCTTCGCGCATGATGATGTCCTGCAAACGCATGAGCCCGTAGAGCAGCGCTTCCGGACGCGGAGGACAACCGGGAATGTAAACATCGACCGGAATGCAGCGATCGACGCCTTGCATCGTTGAGTATGAATCGAACGGACCACCGGTTGAAGCGCAGGCGCCCATCGCGATCGCCCACTTCGGTTCAGGCATCTGATCGTAAACCCGTCGAACGACTGGTCCCATCTTCAAAGTGACAGTGCCGGCGATGATGATGAGATCGCTTTGTCGCGGGCTGGGACGGAACACCCCGGCGCCAAATCGATCGATGTCGAACCGGCTGGCGCCGGTCGCCATCATTTCAATCGCGCAGCACGCCAACCCGAACGTCATCGGCCAGATCGCCGACTTGCGCGCCCAGTTGATTATCGGCGCGCCGAGATCTATCGCTTTCGCCGCGATGCCGCGTCGCACGAAGTTCGTGATCGAATCTACGGTCGTTAGAACAAAGCCCTCATCATGTTCAGCCATGGCTTTAAGCAGTTTCGAGTTTCGAGTTTCGAGTTCAGAGTTTCGAGTTCGGATTGTTGTTTTGCTCGAAACCCGAAACCCGAAACCCGAAACTCGCAACTCGAAACTAGTTTATGCCCACTCTAAAGCGCCTTTGCGCCAGGCGTAATAATATCCGACTACCAGAATCCCGATGAAGACGAACATTTCAATCAGCGCAAACTTGGTGAACGAGAAATCGTCGCCCATGAAAATGATGGCCCACGGCAACAGGAAAATCGTCTCGACATCGAAGATCAGAAACAGCATGGCCACGATGTAGTAGCGCACGGTGAAGCGATCGTGCGCGCCGGTTTCCGGATCGATGCCGCATTCGTACGGCCGCATTTTGTCTTTCCCGTATTTCCACGGACGCAGAAAACGGCCGAGAATCAACGGCAACACTGGAAAGGCAACTGCAAAAACGAAAAAGACCATCACCGGCAAGTACGCCGTCGATGGCCCGCCAATGTTGTGCGCTGTCGTTGTCGTTGCTTGTAGCAAGAGCATCGCGCTGTTTGGACTTATCTCTTCACAATGGGTGAACGCCGGAATATTAAGTGCCGGGCGAGAACAATGTCAATCAAGCGTTGTCATAGCGACTAATGTTGTCGTCGCGACGAAACGATGTGCGATGTTGTCTACCGTCACGCCGAATCCTTCCAATGTCCTCACACCAAGTAACGTAAGGTCGCCGGGTTCGGCAAACACCACTTCATCGTTTGTCTCGTACCCTTCCGCGCTGAGTATGGCGTAACCAACCTCGCGCTCAACCTTCTGTTGCGTGGCGGTGGCGAACATTCGCTTTCGACGTGGCTTGATTCCAACTGAGTTTAGGACATCAGCGGGCAACCAGGTCAGTTCAGACCCGGTATCCACTAACGCCGAAACAGGCTGGGTGCTAAGTTCCTCGCGTTTCGGATTGCGGGCGACAACATTGACCTTAAATGCGCTCATCTTTTGAAGATTACAGCCGCCCCCTTGTGGAGGGCAAGCGCGAAACTGATCTGCGTAATCCGCGTTCATCCGCGGCCGGGTTCGTGTCTTGTCTCACCTGACAGCAAGTCGATCACATGATTCAGCACCGGCTTAAGGACTGCAAAACTTTCGCCCACGGCTTTGGGTGAGCCGGGAAAGTTCACAAGCAGGGCTCCCGAGCGAATGCCGCTGACGCCGCGCGAAATCATGGCCATGGGTGTGTGCGTGAAAGTCTGAACGCGCATGGCTTCGACCAAACCGGGCGCGCCGCGTTCGATCACTCGCAAGGTTGCTTCGGGAGTGTTGTCGCGAGGACCAAAACCGGTCCCGCCCGTCGTCATGATCAGATTGACGTCCGGACGATCGGCGTACTCACGTAGTTTGTCGGAAAGGGGTTCGAGATCGTCGGCGAGAATTTCTTTGGCGACGATGTGCGCGCCGGCCTCAATCAGCAGTTGCACCAAAAGCTCACCGGATTTGTCTTCGCGTTCCCCGCGCGAGCAGGCGTCACTGGCCGTAATTACGACTGCGTGAATTCGTGTCATGGCTGGAACTCTGAAAAAAATTTAATCAGACCGAACAATCGTGGCCGACCATTCAAAGTTAACCCTGTTGCGGGCCTTGTAGTCGATCTGATTACCATTAATGGTTCCTTCGTAACGCGCATAGCCATCGTTGAATATCAAGATAACGGAGCGCCCGTTTTGTTGCCACGTGTCCTTTGAACTGTTGTTGATGGTACCGTTGGGGCTGAAATAGTAGGACTTCGACGCAATATTCGCATAGGTATCAGTCCAGCGCGTTCCGGCGAGGTTGACGATGCTCGGCGACGGTGTCGGCGTGGGGCTGAGTATCGGAGTTGCAACAGGGCTTGCACCGACAGTTGTGGGTTTGCGCGCGAAGATCAGGATGCCCAGCGACGCCATGATCACGGCGCCGGCTACCACGATCGCCGCGCCAGCTACGACCCAGGGGACAACGGATCTAGTAGGTGGAGTAGAAGACTTGGGAATGGGGAGAACCTCGGTTCGAGGTGTCGTTTTTCCCCGCGAACTTATGCGTATCGTTGGCTCGGCAGCGGCCGGCACCATGAGTGCGGAGCCGTCGTCCAGACAGAAGCGCAAAGTATCGTCGCCATAAGTTCGACTACATTTGGGGCATTTTTTCATCGGCGCTTAGGTGCTTAGCAAAATATTTTTGTGGCGACTGCCGCGATAGCTATCCCAGCTAAGATGATGTTGTTTCGCGATGTCACTAGGCCACAGTAGCCGCTTTGTCATGCAACTCCTGCAGAGCATGCACGCTGATGGGTCTGGCTTCGACGCGCGCAGCCAGCGCTTCCACCAGCGCTTGCGCGCCGGTCATCGTCGTCACGCACGGCACGTTGTATTGCAGAGCCGCGCGGCGAATCGCTCTGTTCGTCGTAGTGGGAAGCGCGGCCCAGCGGCGTGTTGATTACCAGAGCAATCTCGCCCTGCTTGATGTGATCGGCAATGTTGGGCCGGCCTTCGTTGACCTTGAAAACGGTCGCGCATTCCAAACCAACTTCGCGCAGGCGCGCCGCCGTGCCTACGGTCGCCATCAGTTCAAAGCCGAGTCGCGTAAGCCGTCGCGCCAGCACAACCGCCTGACCCTTGTCGCTTTCGTTAACGCTGATAAAGGCAGTGCCACTGCGCGGCAGCTCCAGTCCCGCCGCCGTCATGGCTTTCGCGTAGGCTTCGCCAAAGGTCTCGCCGATGCCCATCACTTCGCCGGTCGAATGCATTTCGGGACTCAGAACCGGATCGACACCGGGAAACTTTCGAAACGGGAAGACCGGTGACTTGATATAGAAACGATCTCGACGGTCAAGTTCGCGGGCAAACCAAAGTCTTTCAGCTTCCGTCCGGCCATGACCAGCGCGCCGATGCGCGCGAGCGGCACGCCCGTGGCTTTCGAAACAAACGGCACGGTGCGTGAGGCGCGCGGATTAACCTCGAGCACGTAGACGCGATCGTCCTTGATCGCGAATTGGATGTTCATCAGACCCTTCACCGACAAAGCTGACGCGAGCCTGCGCGTGTAGTGGCGCATTGTTTCGAGATGCTCTGCGGCGATGCGCACCGGCGGCAGCACGCAGGAAGAGTCGCCGGAATGAATGCCCGCCTCTTCGATGTGTTCCTGAATTCCGGCGATCACGCAGGCACTCTCGTCGGCCAGCGCATCGACGTCGAACTCGGCAGCCTGCTCGAGAAACTTGTCGATCAAAACGGGCCGATCATGTGAGAAGTCCACGGCCGTGCGCATGTATTCGTCGAGGCTCTCTTCGTCGTAAACAATCGCCATCGCCCGGCCGCCCAGAACATAACTGGGCCGCACGAGCACCGGATAGCCAATCCGTTCGGCCATCTCAGTCGCGCGCCTGCAGATCGAGACGGCCGTCCCGTTTTCCGGCTGCGGAATTCCCAGTTCATCAAGCAGCGCGCCGAAGCGTTTTCGATCTTCAGCCAGGTCGATCGAGTCCGGGGACGTGCCGATGATCGGGACGCCCGCTTCGTGCAGACGCATGGCGAGATTCAGCGGCGTCTGGCCGCCGAACTGAACGATCACGCCGGTGGGCTTTTCGACATCGACGATGTTCATCACGTCTTCGAAGGTGAGCGGTTCGAAGTACAGACGATCGGAAGTGTCGTAATCGGTCGAGACGGTTTCCGGATTGCAGTTGACCATGATCGTTTCATAGCCCGCATCGTGCAGCGCAAATGACGCATGGCAGCAGCAATAGTCGAACTCGATTCCCTGGCCGATGCGGTTCGGCCCGGATCCGAGAATCATGATCTTCGCTTGTCGGTCGGCTGCGCTTCGTCTTCTTCTTCGTAGGTCGAATAGAGATACGGCGTGTAGGATTCGAACTCAGCGCCGCAGGTGTCGACGCGTTTGTAAACCGGAATCAAGCCGAGGCGATCTTCCGATAAGCGCGCACTTCGTCTTCGCTGCGCTTGGTGAGATAGGCGAGCCGGCGATCGGAGAGCGCGGATTCTTTGAAAGCGCGGAGGAGATGGAGTGGGATGTCTTCGAGGCCAGAACCGGAAGCGGTAGCGACCGGGTCAAAACTGGGAGTTGGCACGCTTGATCCCGTCGCTACCGCTCCGGGTACTGACCCGAACACGATCGACTCGACTTCGCGCTGGATCTCCATCACCTGCTGAACTTGATCGAGAAACCACGGATCGATCTTCGACAGGCGATAGATTTCATCGATCGACCAACCATGTTCCAGCGCGTAGGTGATGTAGGAAAAGCGTTGCGAGTTCGGCCGGGCCAGCTTGCGCTGCAGCTCATCGTCAGACACATCTTCAAGTCGCAGGGGCTTCACGGCTTCCAGCGAGCGCAAACCTTTGAACAGCGACTCCTTGAACGTGCGGCCGATGGCCATCACTTCGCCGACGGATTTCATCTGAGTGCCGAGAACGTCTTCGGCCTCGCGAAACTTTTCAAAGTTCCACTTCGGAATCTTCGTCACGACGTAATCGATGGTCGGTTCGAACGAGGCCGGCGTCTTCTTCGTGATGTCGTTGGGAATCTCGTCGAGCGTGTAACCGACGGCCAGCTTCGCCGCGATCTTGGCGATGGGAAAGCCGGTCGCTTTCGAAGCCAGCGCCGACGATCGCGAGACGCGCGGATTCATTTCGATGATGCGGATCTCGCCATTTTCCGGATTGACGGCGAACTGAATATTCGAGCCGCCGGTCTCGACGCCGACCTTGCGAATGATGGTGATCGCCATGTCGCGCAGCTTCTGATATTCGCGATCGGTCAGCGTCTGCGCCGGCGCAACGGTGATCGAATCGCCGGTGTGCACGCCCATCGGATCGAAGTTCTCGATCGAGCAGATGATGACGACGTTGTCGGCGAGGTCGCGCATCACTTCCAGCTCGAATTCTTTCCAGCCGAGAATCGATTCTTCGATCAGCACTTCGTGGATTGGCGAAGCGGCCAGCCCGTTGCGCACGATCTCTTCGAACTCTTCCGGATTGAAGGCGGTGCCGCCGCCGGTGCCGCCAAGCGTGAATGACGGGCCGAATGATCGCCGGATAGCCAGTCTCTTCGACGATCGACTCGGCTTCAGCCCAGGATCTTCGCGAAACCGCCGCGCGGCATCTGCAAGCCGGCTTCGTCCATCGCCTGCTTGAACAGCAGGCGGTCTTCGGCGACTCTTGATCGCATCGCGCTTGGCGCCGATCATTTCGACGCCACACTCTTCCAGCACGCCCGCGTCGTCCAAAGCAATCGCCAGATTCAGCGCGGTCTGACCGCCAACGGTCGGCAACAGCGCGTCAGGTCGTTCTTTGCGGATGATCGCCGAGACGGATTCGACCGTAAGCGGCTCGATGTAAGTTCGATCGGCCATTTCCGGATCGGTCATGATCGTCGCGGGATTCGAATTGACCAGGACGACTTCGTAGCCTTCCTGCCGCAGGGCTTTGCAGGCCTGCGTGCCTGAGTAGTCGAACTCGCAGGCCTGCCCGATGACGATCGGGCCAGAGCCAATGATCAGAATTTTGTGGATGTCAGTGCGTTTGGGCATCTGGTAACACAAGCTGTTAGCTTGTGACTGGTTGCGACCGGCAAGCTAACAGCTTGCGTTACAGAGTCGAGCCATTTTACATAACTATGGGACGGAGAAGAATTCGATGAAAACATGGTTCCTCACAATTGTCCTGAGCCTCATGTCCGCGGCAGTGGTCAGCACCGCCGCACAGACTCTCAAGACAGCCGAAGAATATAACAACCGCGGACTGGAAAAGCAGAGCCGAGGCGACATTGAAGGAGCGATCCAGGATTATTCGATGGCCGTGTCGTTGAAAGCGAAGGCCAGCACGTCGGCCACTGCGTACAACAATCGCGCCAACGCGCGCATGACGAAGAATGATTTCGACGGCGCGATTGCCGACTACGGTAAAGCCATCGAACTACAGCCCGCCGATGAAGAGAATTACTACAATCGCGGTGTCGCCTTCCTGACGAAAGGCGATAACGACGCGGCGATTGCGGATTTCACGAAAGCCGTAACCATCGCCCCGCATCTGGCCCCGGCTTATAACAATCGCGGTAATGCGCGCAAAGCAAAGGGCGATATCGAGGGCGCGATTGCGGATTACACTAAAGCCCTCGAGCAGAATTCAAAGTATCCGACAGCGTTTTACAACCGCGGCGCTGCCTTTCAGGAGAAGCAGGATTTGGATGCGGCGATCAGAGATTACACGTCCGCTTTGGAATTGGCGCCGAAGTTCGCCGACGCGTACGTGAATCGCGGCGAGGCCAGACAAGCCAAAAATGATTTCGAAGGCGCGATTGCCGATTACAGTTCAGCGCTGGAAATCAAGTCGGACGATGCCGGCACTTACTTCGCTCGGGCCAGCGCGCGACAGGCCAAAGGTGATCTCAACGGCGCCCTGGCTGATTACAACAAAAGTCTGGAATTCGATTCAAATCTCGCGCTGGGTTATGCAAATCGCGCCGTCGTGGAAACGCTGCTGGGTCGCGAGTCACAGGCTGAAGCGGACTTTGCCAAGGCCTTCAAGCTGGATCCGCAGCTGCGGGCGCAGTTCAAGGATTTCATTGGGGGGCACCGAAAGAAGGCCAAACCCTGAGATTTGGCAGGCTCTGCAGGCTATTTGCTCCGGCGTCCGGCTCGCGATCAATTTCATGGACGGGATCGACGCTTCGGCGTATAGTGCTTCGCTATTCAGATGCTTTGCGATAGATAAAATCTCAAACAGGGGCGTTGCATGCGCAAAGTCGTTCTGGTCAATCCCGCAAATACAACTGTTGGCTACAGCGTTATTACGCCGCGATGGCTATACGTGATCGCCGGCGCGACCCCGACTGAGTTGGTCGGCGACCCCATCATCATCGACGAACCGATCACCGCCTTCAATGCCGAAGAAATTCAGCCGGGCGATATTGTCGGCGTCGGGATTCACACCGGAAATTGCCGGCCCGGCTATCGGGTCGTGCGCGAGGCGAAGCAGCGCGGCGCCACCGTCATCGTCGGTGGCATCCACCCCACGATCTTTCCCGATGAGCCGCTGGAAATGGGAGCCGACGCGGTGGTCAAGGGCGGCGGTGATCTGGTATGGCGCAAAGTTGTCGAAGATGTCCTGAACCGAAAGCTGCAGAAGGTCTACGACGGCGGCCGCGTCCCCGGTGAACAAATGATCAAGCCGCGCTGGGACTTGCTCGATCCCAATAAGTACCTGATGGGGTCGATTCAAACCGTGGCCGGGTGTCCTGAGAATTGCAGCTTCTGTTCAGTCTGGGTAACCGAAGGCCGCACGCCGCGGCTGCATCTTAACGATCAAATAATCGCCGAAGCGAACGAACTGCACGCGCTGGGTTTCCGCTATATCTTTTTTGGCGATGATAATTTTACGCCGGCGACGATTGGCCGGATCGCGCGCGAAAAAAACGAAGGGACGCGCCGCCTGCTTGCTCAGGTCCGGGAAGATCGGATGCGCCTTTTTGAAGAATACGATCGCGCGGTGCCTTCATCGCTTTACGCTTTCACGCAAATGACCGCGGAAGTGATCAGCGACGATGAATACCTCGACGCGATGTACGAGAAGATGCGTCTGCGCGGCGCGTTGATAGGCGTCGAGTCTTTCACCGAAGAGGGTTTGAAGACGGCGAACAAAACCTGGAATCCGGTCGGGCAACGGATGGTCGAAGCTATTCAAAAGGTCCAGGAGCACGGCATCATGGTGCTGGCGTCGATCATCAACGGATTAGAGAGCGACAACGTCGCAACCCTACAGACAATGCGCGAATTCGCGATCGCCTCAGGCACCGCTTTCGCGCAGTTTCCCATTTACAGCGTCTATCCGGGGACGAAGGACTATCACGAGATGGTCCAGGATCGAAAGAACCGTGAGCGTCCGGACTATGTGCCTAAGCACAAAATCCAGATGATCGGCGACAAGTTTTGGCTCGACTTTGATCACAATGAAGTCAACGTCAAACACCCAACCCTTTCGGCCGCCGAGATTCAGCGCGAAGTTAGCGCCAGCTGGCGCAGCTTTTACAGCTTGAAGTCGATTATCGCGCGGACTCGCAGCGGTCCCCTCAGCAAGCTCTCTCCGATTGGCAAGTTCGTTTATGCGGTAACGTGTCTGGTTTTTTACACGCTTTATCCCGACGGCATCGCCGCCGATAACGCGCGCAAGATGAAACTTACTTTTTTCGGCAAGCTGCGCGTGCGCGTGCTGATCGCGGTAACCAGGCGAACCCAGGATTGGTTTGGTATCCGGCGCCCGAAACGAAAACCCAAGCAGGAAAGATTTGCTACGGACACTCCCAACCCTACGTTTAGCACCGAGCTTCAATAATATGCGTTCGGAACGAAACGGCGGTTTGCTGCTGATGATAGTTCTGGCAGTATTCGCTGCCGGTGCTCCAGTCGTCGCGCAACAGCCCGTGTCGAATGATCGTGCCGTGCTGGACTCGGCCACGCCGCGGCCGGATCTCTACGCCGCGGACGCAGATGCGAAGAAAGAGATCGAAGAGGCAAAGCTTCGCGCCGGGAACGAAATGAAACGCGTGCTGCTCGTCTTTGGCGCCAACTGGTGTTACGACTGCCATGTGCTGGATCGCGCGCTCCACGAAGGTGAAGCCGGAAAACTGATGGTTGAAAATTTCGTGCTGGTGCACGTCGATATCGGTGAAGGTGAGAAGAACCCGAACCTCTTAACGATGTACAAGATTCCTCTGGAAAAGGGCGTACCGGCGGTGGCAATTCTCGCGAGTGATGGCCGTTTGCTTTACAGCAGCGGCCAGGGCGAGTTCGAAGCGGCGCGCCGGATGATGAAGAAGGACCTGATCGTGTTCTTAAAGCGTTGGAGACCGGCGGGCGAGTAGAGTTTTCACCAAGCCCTAACCCAGAGCTGACCTAATCCTCTCCCAATGGCTTTGCCACTCCGATGCGCGGCGAGTCTCCGACTTGCCGTTAAAGTGCCCATATATTTGATGGTCTCTGACCGTGGCAGGTCGGAGACCGGTGTTGAGAAAGAGGGTCCGCTGCTTTGAGTGCCGTCAGGCACGGAATATTTGTAGATGCGAACGATTGTTTATTTTTTTAGCCCATTTATGGGCCACAGAATATGCCGCTCCTCTGGAGCTGGGGTTGACTAGGCAGCAAAGTTCTACAAATATGTCGCCGCTACGCGGCTGGAAGTCGTTGGCATAGCCCGGTTTTGTGGCAAAACCGATCTTGAGTAACCCTGAGCTTTTTGTTAAGTTCCTCGCGTCCCCCAAAACAGTCCTGAAGTAAATCAATGGAGAATCAATTCGTGAAGATCAGATTAATTCTGCTTGCAGCCATTCTTTTTGTGCTCACATCGATAAGCGCTATTTCCTTTGCCCAGCGAACGCGTGACACGGACAAACCAATCGCGGGCGATTTTAAGATCACGACCAAGCAAGTCGTCAGCGGTCAGGAGATGCAGACCACGAGCATGATCAAGGGCTCGCGTGAGCGAAGCGAGACCACGATGAACATGCCGGGCATGACGAATCCGAGTCAGGTTACCATTACTCAATGTGATTTGAAGCGCACTATTCAAATTAACGACTCAGCCCGCAAGTACCTGATCACGCCGATGGATTCCGGAGAGCAATCGACGTCCACGACCACTACCGCGACGGGCAGCACCGAACCTGCGCGCCGGGGCGGCGTTATCAACTCGACCATAAACACGATCGACACTGGTGAACGCCGCGAGATGTTTGGATTTACCGCGCGGCATCTAAAGCAGACGATGATCTCTGAATCTTCGCCTGACGCCTGCCAGCAACAGAATTCCAAAATCGAGCGAGACGGCTGGTACATCAATCTCGAGTACGGCTTGAACTGCGGATGGGATCGCCCGCCCCAAACGGGGGCCACGGCGCAATCGGGTTGCCGCGACACTTATCGCAGCAAGCGCACTGGAGTTGCCAATCTCGGCTACCCCCTGATCGAAACGATGACGATGTACGGCGCTGACGGTCGGCCGACGTTTACCATGACGAAGCAAGTCATCGAACTGTCGCGCCAGCCGCTCGACGCCGCCTTGTTCGATCTACCGGCCGGTTACACCGAAGCCCACAGTCAGCAGGAGATGTACGCGACCTCTACCGTGAGCGAATCCACGGGGATGCAGCAGCAATCGCCGGCAAATGCGGCCGCCGGCGCATCGACTGCCGGCGCCGTCAGCCGGGCAAAGGTTGGCGTGGTTGATTTCAATAACAAGGCGAAGGCTGCAGTTTCCACGGATGAGCTGCGCCAGCGACTGATTGCGACGCTCAATGGGAACGGAGTTGAGGCGATTGCGCTGAACGCAAGCTCGGCGAGCGAAGCTGAGATCGAAGCCAAAGCCAAGGGCTGCACTTACATTCTCTACACCGACATCGCGACAATGAAAGCTGCTTCTACCGGCAAGAAGTTGGGCGGCATGTTAGGTCGCGCATCCGGCATTGGTTCAGGCGATACGGGAAAATCTGAAACGAAACTCGATTATCGCCTGGTGCCGGTCGGCAGCACTTCACCAAAACTGCAAGCCTCGGCTTCGGCAAAAGAGGAGACGACGGACGCCAGCGTGAATGCTGCGCTGCAGGACGAGGCGCGTGCGATAACCAGCGCAATTGGAAATTAGTGTTTGTTTGAGGTCCGGCGGGGAAGATCACGCCGGCCAATATTTCTTATCCCGATGAAACAGGTCGATTCAGCAATGGGGGCAGCACCAAAAGCGGACGGCGATGAAGTAGCCGGCTCGGCCGAGTTGCTTGAGCAGGCCAACCACGAGCTTCGCGAGCAGATTCGAAAGCTCGAGGAGTTGCACGAGTGCCGTTCGGCTTCGATTGCGCACATCGCTCATGAATTACGCACGCCGCTGACTTCTATTCTCGGCTTTTCAGAGATCATGCTGAGTCAGGAAAAATTGACGGACGCACAGCGCAACTTCTGCGAACGAATTCAAAACTCCGCGCACCAATTGCAGCGCACTCTCAATCACTTGGCCGAATTTTCGCGCCTGGACAAGCCCAGCTAGCGTCCGCCATCCACTTTGCGGTTTTCTTTGCGTCTTCGCGCCTTTGCGTGAATAACCGACATAAACGAATTGGCTTCACGCAAAGACGCGAAGGCGCAAAGTTACGCCAAGGCGGAAGTAGTTCACTACCCGAATTTCTCCTAAATTCTTCGACTCACTTTTGGCGTGATATCATGCGCGACATTCGTTTGCATCAATGTCTGCTGAACTGACAAAGCGCGTTGCCATCGATATTCGCGAAGTCACGACCATCGAGGAATACGACGCGTGCATCAACTTGCAGCGCGAAGTCTTCGGTCTTCCCGATTTGGAAATTTCTCCGCGCCGACACTTGATCGTTTCGCGGCGCGCGGGCGGCTGGACTTTGGGCGCCTTCGTCGAAGAGCGACTAATCGGCTTTGTGCATCATCTGGCAGCCGTCAACGGCCAGGACATTTTCGGCTATTCACACATGATGGCCGTCGATGCCGAGTATCAAAACCAGGGCGTCGGCGCGCAACTTAAATGGGCCCAGCGGGCGCGCGCGCTCGCCGAGGGCCGCTCTTTTATCAAATGGACGTTTGAGCCCCTGCGCGCTCGCAACGCCCACTTTAATTTGAATCGCCTGGGAGTTGTCATCCGCGAATACGCGGTCAATTTCTACGGAACGGATTACGGAACCAACCCGTCAGAGAAGGGAAGCGGCAGCGGCCTGGACAGTGACCGGCTTTTTGCCGGTTGGGAATTGAATTCGTCACGGGTCGAAGCGTTTTCGCAGCGGCGGGACTTTGAACTCGGCGAACCGGAACGCACGATCGCGATTCCGTCTGACTTTTCGTCTTTGCTGAAGTCGGATCCGACGGCGGCGAAGCGTGAAGTGCTCAGGGTGCGAAACGAGTTCCTGGAGACTTTCAGAGAGGGTTTCGTTTGCCGCGCGTTCGCACGCGACGAAGTGCGACCGCAATATCTGTTTTATCGGGAGTCGTAGCACAGACTTCAGTCTCCGGTTTTTCGAATCATCGCACAGACTGAAGTCTGTGCCACGACTCATCATCACAGACGGGATCTGTGCCACACGAAGAGCTTGCCGAAACGTAAATCAATTGAGAAGGAAATAAGCAGGCTGCGTGACGAAATTCGGCGTCACGACGAGCTTTATTACCTGCAAGAGAATCCTGAAATTTCGGATCGCGAATACGACGAGCTGTTTCAGAAGCTGCGCGATCTTGAGTCGGCCCATCCGGACCTGGTAACTCCCGACAGTCCAACGCAGAGGGTGGCGGGCCGGCCCGCTGAAGGCTTCCCGGAATTCATTCATCGCGTGCCGATGCTGTCGCTGGACAACAGTTACAGCATCGACGAATTGCGTGCATTCGATGAGCGGTGTCGCAAGCTTGCGGATGGTCAGCCGTTTGAATATGTCGCCGAACTGAAGATCGATGGACTGTCTTTGTCGGTGCATTACGAAGACGGCACTTTCGTTCGCGGGGTAACTCGGGGCGATGGATTTCGTGGCGAGGATGTTTCGTCAAACGTGCGGACCATCCGGAGTATTCCGCTGAAACTGCGCGATGCGACTGGCGAAATCGTGCGCGAGATCGAAGTCCGCGGTGAGTGTTATTTAGGGCGGCGCGTGTTTGAGCGAATCAATGCCGAACGCGAGGAAGCCGGCGAGCCGCGCTTCGCCAACCCGCGCAACGCAGCTTCCGGAACGATCCGGCAGCTCGATCCATCGATCACCGCTCGCCGGCGTCTGGAGATGTTTGCTTATGATGTCATCGCCGGACAACGCAAGCCATTCGGGACCCATTGGGAGGCGCTCAACTGGGCAGAACAGGCCGGCTTTCGTGTGAATAAGAATCGCGCCCTCTGTCAATCGATCGATAAAGTGATTGAGTTTTGCAATCACATGGAGGCCGAGCGCGATCAGCTCGATTATGAAATCGACGGTGTTGTGGTCAAAGTAAATTCGACCGCCATGCAGGAAGAGTTCGGGGCCACCGGTAAAGCTCCGCGTTGGGCGATTGCCTACAAGTATGCGGCGCGACAGGCGACAACCCGGGTCAATGACATCGTGGTGCAGGTGGGCCGCACCGGAGCATTGACTCCGGTGGCGATGCTCGAGCCGGTGCCGCTTGGCGGCGTGACGGTTTCACGATCGACGCTCCATAACGAAGACGAAATCGAGCGCTTGGGACTCTTAATTGGTGACACCGTGTTGATAGAGCGCGGCGGCGACGTGATTCCCAAAGTCGTCAAAGTCATCGAAGCAAAACGCACCGGCAAAGAAAAAAAGTTTCGGATGCCCAAGCTGTGTCCGGTCTGCGGCGGACATGTGTCACGGCCTGAAGGCGAAGCCGTATCGCGCTGCGTCGCCGCCGATTGCCCGGCGCAGTTGATCGGCCGGCTGCTTCATTTCGCTTCACGGCGGGCCATGCGAATCGAAGGACTGGGCGTTGCGCTTGCTGAACAACTGCTCGAACGGAAACTAGTTAAGGATGTCGCCGACCTTTACAGCCTCACCGTTGACGACGTCGCCTCGCTGGAGCGAATGGCGGAAAAATCAGCGTCAAATGTGTTGGCGCAAATTGAAGCCAGCAAATCCCGAGACCTCTCGAACCTAATCTATGGTCTCGGCGTTCGTCACGTCGGCGAGCGAACGGCGGGAATCCTGGCAAAACACTTTGGCTCCCTCGATCGACTCAGCGGGGCCAGCGTCGAAGAGTTGGACGAGATTCACGAAATCGGCGTCACCATGGCTGAGAGCATCCACGATTGGTTCGACGATCCGGGCAACAAGGAATTGTGCAGGCGATTAACTGCCGCGGGGGTTAGGACCGAAGCCACGAAAAAGCCGAAGCAGAAGGGCGATCAGAGCTTCGCCGGTAAAGTATTCGTACTGACGGGTACGTTGCCCGGCCTCACGCGTGATGAAGCACGCGAGCTAATCGAAGCTGCGGGTGGGCGGGTCACGGGTTCAGTTAGTAAGAAGACCGATTATGTGCTGGCGGGCGCGGATCCGGGATCGAAACTCGCTAAGGCGAACGAGCTTGGCGTGCCGGTCATCGATGAGGCGCAGTTTAAAAAGATGTTAAGATAGCCGAAATGGAATCAACGGAAAATCAAAAGCTCGAGCTGGCTTACACGCTCCTCTGCGACGACGTTCGCCTGGAAGTGGGGAACAAACTTTCCTACATGGGAGTGTTTCAAAACATCGTCGTCCCGCAGTTTCCGGTGTGGCTGCCTAAGCTGGCGGTGGTCAATCACTGGCGTGGCGATGGCGCGCACCTTTCCGAAGTCCGCATCCTGATGCCCGATCGCCAGCAGGCTTTGGTCGTGTCACAGCCTGCGCGGTTCGAAATCACTCACGGCTCGGCCGACAACATTAGCTTTTTCGTGAACGTGACTTTCCCCGTAGCCGGGCAGTACCTCGTCCAGACTCTGATAGATTCTAATTTATTTGATGAGCGAGTATTGATGGTTTCGGATCAGACGCTGCTGGCCCCTGAAGAAGAGACGGAATCGGTCAATTGAGTGGAGGATCCAGCCGCCTCAAAGCATCTCGTACGATTTAATCTTGTAATTCAAAGTCGTCGTGCCTAATCCCAAAATCCTGGCAGCCCGCGCCTGATTTCCGCCGGTGAGTTCCAGCGCCCGCGCGATCAGCTTCATTTCAAATCGTCGCACTTCTTCAAAGAAGTCGACGCCGGATTTTACATTCAGGTTCTCGACAGTCGCCGCCGTCTCAGCCAAGGCATTTTCGTGATCGAGTGACTCAGCTTCGTCCAGCAACGTCGCCGCGAGATCTCTGATGCGCGATAAGCGCTCGGCGGCCGCAGCTTTGCGCGAAGGCAGAGCCCGCAGTTGAGGTTTGGAAATCGATTCAAGCAGAGCGGCGTTTGCGGTACTCATAGTTTTTTGTTTCCCCCTGTGCGAACCATCCATTGATTGTGATGTTTGAAACTGCCGAGTCTTAACAGAGCTGCCCGTAACTTCACACGTAGAGACGCTTGAATGCCACGCAGAGTTCCATATTTTTTGTTAAGGTTTGTTAAGTTTCGCGCGAGGAGCGTTGGGCATGGGACACGCTTAGAACGCATGCGAAGCATCTTTTCATGCCAATCGCGGAAGTGGATCAGGTGAAACCCTGATTCTTCTTCAGGACATCCCTTAGAATTCTTTTGATTTCCGTGGTGCGTCGATCTGCGTTCGAACTGGTGAGGGAAATTGAGTGTTGTCCCAGGATCGTATAAGCCAGCAGCGCGTCTGAAAGTTTTTGGGACTCGATGGCAGTGATGTGTTTTCGGACAGTAGCAACGTCGCGTCGTTTGAACGTTCCGGTTAAGGCGGCGGCCGGAGGCTGCGAAGAAAGATTGTGCAGAGTGCTTTGGACGAGCGGCAAGAGAATTCTGCGAGCCTCCTCGGGCGAAACGCCGCATCGAATCAGCATCTCCACAGCGATATCGAACAGCGCAGTCATGTTTGGCGAAGCCATCAATGCGGCCGCGTGATAGAGGGCCCTCATCTCAGGTTTGATCGAAAGACTTCGTGCACCGAGATCCCGCACCATCGTCCTGGCAACCCGAGCTGCCGCGAGATCGCCTTCAACGGAAAAATAGGCGCGTCTGAGCCACTCGGCCCCGATGCGCGGCTCGCTGACGGATACCAGGGGGTGAAGCGAACCCGTAGCGAACCCATTTCGCTGCAAAGGTCGCAAGACTTCCGAAGAGAGAGCGCCACTAGTGTGGAGAGCGACTCGCGTGCGGCTTCCGGCCCCTGCGGGTGAAAGCATATCGGCCAGCCGGGTTGCGACCTCAGCAATAGCGTCGTCCGGCGTTGCGATAATTAAGACGCGGCTGTTGGCCAACGCACTCGGTCCCGCGGATGTAAGTTGGCTTGGCGACAGTCCTCGCGTCGGGCCGCCGATAAGGCGAGCGGCGCGTCTTGCGCTGGCGGCGCGGTTCGCAACCACCGTTTCGATCGCGTATCCCGCGGACTTAAGCGCGATACCCAGCGCGGTGCCGAGCCTGCCTGCGCCGATGATCGAAACTGCGGGCTTGTCCTGCGACCGGCTCTTTCTCTTTGATGTCGCTTTGGGGTGCCGTCGCTGGGGCATTCGATTTTGTACTCTGAGGTGGATTGCTTGCGCCGGATTCGGACTCTAGCATGTGGCCGGAGGCCGCGCAATTACGTAGGTTTTTGGTCGATGCTGGCATATAATGCTGCCGGTGCTAAGCGGCTCAAGACTTTGCTCTTACAAGATTGAAATCGCGGCGCAACCTTCGTCGGCGGTGCGTGCATCATAGCCGTGCGTTTACAGCTGCAGTGCCGACGCCTCGTGTGCTGCCCCCGAAAAAGTTAGCGGCCGCCCTTGAGAAGGTGGCCAACCGTGAGATGAAGCATCGTTTCTCTCCCGGCCTCGTGAAGTTGGAGGTTTACATGAAAATTCGCCTCTCTCGTGCCGCCATCGTATTCGGCTTGGGAGCCAGCATGTGGTTCGGCAGCATCAGTGCTTTTGCCAGGCCGCAAGACAACCAGAGTCAGGACAAGACCCAAACCCAATCTCAGACCGCCCAGAAGGATCCGTCAAAGACGGCGCCGCAGCAGACTGCATCGGCTAAGAAACCGCTTTCGACCAACGAAGATCCGACGATGATCGGCAAGCGAAACATCAATAAAGGAATTTGGGCGGGAGGTCTGCTTGGCGCTAAAGGCTTGGAATCCGAAGTCAAAACGGGTCGCATGCTGGCGGCGCAGGTGGATAAAGAGGCAAAATTCGTCGACGATCCAATCATAACGGAGTATGTCAACCGCGTCGGCCAGAATATCGTATTGCATTCAGACTCAAAAATTCCGTTTACGATCAAGGTAATTGATTCAGACGAAGTAAACGCGTTTGCCCTGCCCGGTGGTTTCTTCTATGTCAATAAGGGTTTGATTCTCGCGGCGGATAACGAAGCGGAACTGGCCGGCGTGATGGCGCACGAGATCGCCCACGTGGCGGCCCGTCACGCGATGGAGAACGAAGCCAAGATGCGGGCGATTGATATCGGTGTGCTTGCCGGTATCTTATTAGGCGGCCCCATCCTGAGTAACGTGCTTTACAACGGCGGCGGGTTCTTCGAAGGCATGGCCTTCCTCAAATTCACCCGTGGCGCCGAAGGAGAAGCTGACAAGCTCGGCGTGCAGTACATGTGGGCCGCCGGCTATGACCCGAGCGCCATGGCCACGATGTTTGAAAAGCTGGAAGCGAAGAGTAAGAAAAAGCCGGGCTCAGTGGCCAAGTTGTTCACTGACCATCCGGCGCCCGCCGATCGACGCCAGGCGGCGCTGGAACTCGCATCTCGTTTTCCGGAACGCGAAGAATACGTGATTAGTTCGTCAGAATTTCAGCGCGTGCGCAACCGGCTTTTGAGACTCTCGAACGCCCGTTCATCGTCGGCGGGAGCGATTGCCGCCAGCGACGACGGCACGCCGGGCCGGCCGACCTTGAAGCGCCGGTCGCCTACACCGGATGATTCAACCACCACGAATCCGGACGGAACGCAGAAGACGGACACCAGCAAACCGACGGTGCCGACTTTGAGGCGCAATCCGGATGCACAGCCCTCGCCGACTCCTGAGCAGTAACCAGTTTCGGCGCAGGCCTGATGCAAAAAACCAAAAGGCTCTTCAGCACGTTTGCTGAAGAGCCTTTCTTCATTCTTACTAAGCCAACTCTAAGGGGCAGTTGTTACTGGCGAGGCCGCTTTTGCGGACGGCTTTTCTCGCCGAACCCTGCCGGTAAAGAAAGCGCGGAAGTAGCCGTACATTGAGATGACGGCCGAGATGACTACGACCCAGAGCATTGCGCGGCCAGCGGTGTAAAGCAGCACCTGCCAATCACTCCACGTGGTGGCTTGCGGACCAGTCAGATGTGACCACGCCGTCACGAGTTCCGGCACAGTCCAAAACTTAATTGCGGGAAACGGCCGGCCAAAATTAGAAACGTGTGGATTTCCGCCACTCGGCGTTAGCGACAGAATGAGCAGACCGACCGTGAATACCTGGGCCACCATTTTGAATTTTCCCATCCGCGACGCAGAGATAACGACGCCGTCAGTCGCGGCAATCGAGCGCAAGCCGGTGACCGCGAACTCGCGTCCCACGATGACGACCACGGCCCAGGCCGGCGCCAGTTGATGGTCTACTAGTGAGATCAGCGCCGCGGAAATCAGGAGCTTGTCCGCGATCGGATCCAAAAGCTTTCCTAGCTTTGAAACCTGCTGCCACTTGCGCGCAATCATTCCGTCGAACAGATCCGTGAGCGCCGCCAGCACGAACAATGCGAGGCCGAGCAGATAACGCGGCGTGCCAAACCAATTCTCAGACACATTGGTCAAGAGCACCACCACCAGGAACGGCACGATAAAAATTCTCAGCAGCGTCAGCGCGTTGGGAACGTTCATTTCATTCGGGAGTCTAGGGCTCGCGATTGTTGAGTGTCAAACAGATGCTGGGCCTGGTAGCGAGGTAATTCTGTGTTTTTACTAATCGGCGCTTCTGGACGTTTGCGCTTTCAGTCCAACTGCAAATTGGAGCTGCACACGTTCCTTGCCCGCACTTGCCCTCTCAGTTAAACTACTCGATTCCGTATCGCGCAAAATTCTTATCCGTGCGCTGCGGCTGTCGTTTCAAGCGTTATGGCAATTGATCGCATCACCGTTCGCGGGGCCCGCCAACACAACCTCAAGAACATCGACGTAGATATTCCTCGGGACAAATTGACGGTAATTACTGGGCTGTCCGGCTCAGGCAAATCATCGCTCGCCTTCGACACGATTTACGCGGAAGGCCAGCGCCGGTATGTCGAATCGTTGTCCGCCTATGCCCGGCAGTTCCTCGATCAACTTGAGAAGCCCGACGTCGATTCAGTCGAAGGTCTGTCTCCGGCCATTTCGATTGAGCAGAAAACGGTCGCACGCAGCCCCCGTTCGACGGTCGGAACCGTCACTGAGATTTACGATTATCTGCGTTTGCTGTTTTCGTCGATTGGCCAGCCACACTGCCCGCAGTGCGGCGAACCCATCACCCGGCAGAGCGTCGATCAGATTCTGCAAAATGTCCGCGCGCTGCCCGAAGGCGAGCGGGTCATGATCCTGGCGCCGATCGTTCGCGGGCGGAAGGGCGAATTCAAGAAGGAGCTGGCGAAGCTCGCGCGCGACGGCTTTATCCGGGCGCGCATCGACGGCGAGTTGCGTTCACTCGACGAAGATATTCGCCTCGACAAACGTCGTAATCATTCAATTGAAGCGGTTATCGATCGACTGCTGATTAAGCCCGGCATCAACGAGCGGCTGGGTGAATCGATTCGCACGGCGCTGAAGTTAACCGGCGGCGCTGTCCTGGTCTCAGTGATCGACGGTGACGAGAAACTCTACTCAGAGAAGATGGCCTGCGTGAACTGTGGCATCAACGTGCCGCCGCTCGAGCCGCGCTCGTTTTCTTTCAATTCAGCGTATGGCGCGTGCCGTCATTGCCACGGCCTGGGAACGGTTTTGGAAATCGATCCGGCGAAGCTGATTTCGAATCCGGACGAGATTGCGGCAGCACTTCCGTTCATGGGGCCGGCGGACAAAGCCGGCTCGGCTTACTTGCTCAGCGCGTTGCTGGCAGTCATTGCACATTTCAAAGCCGATCCAAAAGCGCGGTTCTCTCAATTACCAGCCGAAGTGCGTTCAGCGTTTCTGAAGGGACTGCCGATCCAACTGAAGTTTCGGCAGGGACTCTATTCATACAAGAGCCCCTGGAAGGGCGCGCTGCCGTGGTTGCGCGAGCGTCTGGACGACGCGCCTTCTGAAAAAGTGCGCGCGGCAATTGAAGAGATGGTTTCGCCGATCGTGTGTCACGAGTGCGGCGGCCGGCGCTTGCGGGCTGATTCGCTGGCGGTGCGAGTCGGCGGGCACGGCATTGCCGAATACACTTCGATGACGATCGCTGACGCGATCAAATCGTTCGATCGCATCAAGCTGGATAAGCGCGAGGAGCAAATTGCCGGCCTCGTTCTGCGCGAAATCAAATCGCGACTCCGTTTTCTCGACACGGTAGGGCTCGGATATATCACTCTCGATCGCCCGTCGGCGACGTTGTCGGGCGGAGAAGGGCAGCGCATTCGCCTGGCTACGCAAATCGGATCGCAGTTACGCGGAGTTCTTTACGTGCTGGACGAACCGACCATCGGTTTGCATCCTCGCGACAACAGCCGCTTGCTCGACACGCTGGCGGCGCTCCGCGATCTCGGCAATACGGTGCTGGTGGTTGAGCACGATGAAGAGACGATTCGCCGCGCGGATTATGTTGTCGATCTTGGTCCGGGAGCGGGCACACACGGCGGAAGGGTGGTGGCGCTGGGTTCGCCGGCAGCAGTGGCTGATAACCCGGAATCAATTACCGGTCTTTACATTCGCGGCGAACGAAAAATCCCCGTGCCGCCTGAGCGACGAATGCCGAACGGGAAGGCGATCACCATTCGCGGCGCCCACCACCACAACCTGAAAGCCATCGACGTTTCGTTTCCCGCTCGGACTTGTTGACTGTAGTCACCGGCGTCTCGGGCTCAGGCAAGTCGACTCTGGTCGCGGACATTCTGTATCGAGCCCTGGCGCGGAGTCTCTACGACTCGCTCGAGCCGCCGGGCGCGCATGAATCGATTGAAGGCCTTGACTACATCGACAAGGTAATTGAGATCGATCAGTCACCGATCGGGCGCACGCCGCGATCGAATCCGGCGACTTACACCGGACTGTTCACTCCGATTCGCGAGCTTTACGCGATGCTGCCTGAGTCGCGCGAGCGCGGCTACAAACCCGGACGTTTCTCGTTCAACGTTAAGGGCGGTCGCTGTGAAGCCTGCGAAGGCGAAGGCCTGAAGCGCATCGAAATGAATTTTCTTCCGGACGTTTACGTGCTCTGCGATGTTTGCCGCGGCGCGCGCTACAACCGCGAGACCTTGAGCGTGACTTACAAGGGAAAGTCGATCGCGGACCTGCTCGACACGACGGTGGAAGAAGCCTTGCCGCTGCTGGAGAATATTCCGCAGATCAAACCGAAGTTGCAGACGCTGCTGGACGTAGGTCTTGGTTATATCAAGCTGGGACAGTCGGCGACTACGCTGTCCGGCGGCGAAGCCCAGCGCATCAAGCTGGCGAAAGAGCTTTCCAAGCGGGCGACCGGACGGACGATCTACATTCTCGACGAACCGACGACCGGTCTTCATTTCGCCGACGTGCATAAGCTGCTCGACGTGCTGCAGCGTCTGGTGAGTGTGGGCAACACCGTGATCGTGATCGAGCACAATCTCGATGTGATCAAGAGCGCGGACTTCATCATCGATCTTGGTCCGGAAGGCGGCGCGCACGGCGGCCGCGTGGTCGCGAGCGGCACGCCGGAGGAAGTTGCCGCCGTGAAGCGATCGCATACCGGCAATGTGCTGAAGCCTCTGCTGAATGGGCGAAACGGCGCGGTGCGGAAGTAAGAAATACCAGCAGCGGTCGCGTGCTATAATTGGCCGCGTATTAATGAGAGCAGAATTAGACCATATCGACCTACCCGAGTACCGGCTCGATCGTTCGGCAGTCACTGTTTTCAACTCTTTCGCTGAAGCCGATGCGGCCGATAGAGCTTATTGGCAGTCGCGTACGCCTGCTGAACGGGTTCGTCACGCAGAGTACTTGAGACGACTCAATTATGGATCTCGAGCTACCGAGCCATTTCAAAGAATTTTTGAGATTGTTACGCGCAGAACGAGTTGAGTATCTGCTCGTTGGTGGATGGGCGGTTATCTACCATGGTTATCCTCGCGCGACTGACGACTTCGACGTCTGGATCGCTGTCAACTCGGAGAATGCCAACCGAATCGTAAGAACCCTTCGTAAATTCGGCTTTGACGTGTCGCCACCCGCCGATCTGTTTCTGCAAGAGGACAAAGTAGTAAGGCTGGGGAGTGGAACTAATTTGATTGAGATTATGACTTCCGTCTCTGGTGTTCGATTTGAAGATTGCTACCGCGACCGACTTGAGACTTCATTGGATAATGAACCTGTCAACCTCATCAGCTTGAAAGACCTAAGGGCCAACAAACTTGCGGCTGGCCGTCTAAAGGATCTTGCGGATCTTGAAGAACTTCCGGAAGCCGAATAAGCAGCGCAAACATGTCCATCTACAAAGACCTCCAACCGATCTCTCTTGATGAAGTTCACACCTACCCGCTGGCTTCGCGGCCCAGCAAAGTAACTGTCAAAGATTTCGCAAAACCAGTAGGCGAAGATGCATCGCTTAAGGATTACCTTCAGTCACTGCCGCACATTCTCGCGGTGCAGAACCTTCGCCGGCTTGCCGCGCAAATGCGGCGCTCGCGTGATTTAGGTAGGCCAATTATCTGGGGCGTGGGCGGACACGTAATCAAAACCGGCATCTCTCCAATCATCATCGATTTAATGAAGCGCGGATTTGTTAACGCGATCGCCTGCAACGGCTCAGTGCTGATTCATGACGCTGAAATTGCGATGGTTGGTTCCACTTCAGAAGATGTCGATGCGACCCTGGGCGACGGAGTGTTCGGAGGAGCGGAAGAAACCGGAAGACTTTTGAATGACGCCGCCGGTGCGGGCGCGCGGGACAAGATTGGATTAGGCGAGGCCTTGGGTCGCGCAGTTCTAAATTTGAAACCGAAGCATGAAGATCTCTCGTTGCTTTGTGCCGCCTATCAGCACGGCATACCGTTCACGGCCCACCTCACGATTGGTGGTGACATCGCGCATTTTCATCCGCGCGTGGATGGAGCTGCGCTGGGCGCAACGTCACACACAGACTTTCGCTTACTGGCCGAAATGGTGCGACGAATGAACGGTGGCGGAGTTTATCTGAACATTGGATCGGCCGTGACGTTGCCGGAGGTTTTTCTGAAATGCGTCACACTGGTTCGCAATCTCGGACACGAGCTTAAGGACATCACCACGGCCAACTTCGATTTCATTCAGTCCTACCGGCCGCTGACAAATGTCGTGCGGCGCCCGACGGCTGACGGCGCGGGCCGAGGGTTCGCGATTACCGGTCATCACGAGCTGACAATTCCGCTGCTGGCCGCAGAGCTTATCTGTGGAGCAAAAGCGCAGTAGCTTCCCAGAGCAACTTTGCACCCGCCAGGACCAGGACTATAGACAACCAGCGCCGGACACCGGCGACCGGCAGCACGCGAGTTCCCAACTCAGTTCCAATCCAGCCTCCGACGATTGCGGCGGGCGCCCAATAGATAATCGCGCCGGGCACCATTGCAATTGACGACAGGTGCCCCAGCAATCCCGCTATCGAATTTACCAGGATGAAAGTTACGGCCACGCCGGAAGTTTCTTTCGCTTTGGCCCAGTGCATCAAAAGAATAATCAGGGCTAAGAAAAATCCCGCCGCCCACACCCGTTAGTCCTGAGATCAATCCAATCGCCGCGCCAATGATTAAGGCGTTCGCGATCGGGGCCGGCCGCGTCTGTTTTTGATCAGCCAGGCGCGCGCTGAAGAACAAACGCACGGCGCTGTAAAGCAAGACAAGGCCCACAATCGATTTGTAAATCGGCACGGGAAGACTGAGGCCCCCGCCGATAAACGAGGCTGGAATCGAAGTGATCGCAAACGGCCAAAACAACCGCCACGAAAAAAAACCGGCGCGATGAAATCGAATAGTGCCAATGATGGCGACCATGATATTCAGCACCAGCGCGGTGGGCTTCATGACAATCGGCGCAATACCGAATAGGGCCATCGCCGCGAGATAGCCGGACGCGCCCGCGTGGCCCACGGTGGAATACATCAGCGCCACCACAAAAATGAGCGCAGCAATGATTACCAGAATGGTTGTGGTTAGAGTCATCTCTCCGGCGCCCAGCCCCTCGTTGAGTGCTCAGGATGAAAGCACAGGGCCGTGCCAGTCGCAAACCGTTAACAGTCGCGATTGATTTGCGACGCGCACCATGGAGTCGGTACCCGCAAAGACGACTCGCTTTTGCTGTGAGTGACCGCGGGGTATAATCTCGACTCCCCTCTAAATCAATCCAGAGGTCGAAAGTAGAGAAACCATCAAGCATGAACGCCGCAAAGCGCGAGCACTTCAAAAAACTCCTTCTGGCTGAGCTGCGACGCCATGCGCAAAACATTGGCCATGAGCAGGCGGCGGCCATTGATGCCGTTAGTGACGAGCCCAAAGACAACGGGGATCTGTCGATCCGCGACGTGATTCAGGGACTCGCTCTAAAAATGGGCGATCAGGAATCGCAGATGGTTGCGGACATTGACCAGGCGTTGATGAGAATGGACGAGGGCTCGTTCGGTATCTGCATTCGCTGTGGCCGGCCGATTGACGAACGACGTTTGGAGGCGATTCCGACGGCCCGCTACGATGCCGCCTGCCAGGCCTTGATCGAAGAGTCCAAGGGCAATGGCGCCGGTCCGTCGCTCTGACCTTCGCTAGTGTCAGTGCCCGCGAGCGATAGCGAGCGGATCAACCGCACCCGTTAATCTTTTCTCTTCGCCATCGCTCACCGTCCCGAGATGGACCTGGGAATCCCGGATGACAAACTACCTGACCTTGCCGATTGGTGACAGCGCGCCCGCAGAAGTCAACGCAGTCATTGAGATTCCGCGCGGAGACACCAACAAGTATGAGTACGACAAGCAACTCAACGTCTTTCGGCTCGATCGTAACCTCTATTCCGCGGTCCACTATCCCGGCGATTACGGTTTTATTCCCAGCACACTCAGCGACGACGGAGATCCGCTCGACGTCCTGGTAATGGTCGATGCGGCGAGTTTCACTGGTTGTGTGATGACCGTCCGTCCGATCGGCGTGCTGAAGATGATCGATCAGGGAAAGGAAGACGAGAAAATCCTGGCGGTCGGCGTCAAAAATCCGCTCTTCCGGAACGTCGACAACTACACGCAGCTATACCCTCACTTGTTGCTGGAGATCGAGCACTTTTTCAGTGTCTACAAACAATTGGAAGCAAAGACGACGAGCACCGTCGGTTGGGAAGATGCAGAGAAAGCACGCGCGATTGTGAGTGAGTGCCGCCGGCGCTATGCCGAGAAGCATGCCTAGCGCGTCGCTAAAGTTCGCTTGCGAAAATCATCCCCTTCGATTTCCACACTCTTGCACATCTCGTAGAGTCGCGAACGCAGGGCCACGCCGATGCGATCCTCCAAAACCTCAGTCGTGTCTTTTTCACTGCGTCGGTTGTCGGAGTAGTTGGTCGTGAAGATCGTCATCCGCTTATCGTTGTAGCGCGTGTTGATGATTTGCATCATCGTGTCGCGTACCCAGTCAGTCGGTTTTGACGCTCCCAGTTCATCCAGCACCAGCACGTCGGCGTCGAAAACTGGTTGCAGCACCTTCAACTCTGATGTTTGCGAGATCGGGTTGTAGGAATCCTGGATTTGCCGCAGCAACGCGCCGAATTGATAGAACAAGCCGGCAATCTGATAACGCTCGATTAACTCCCGGAGAATGGCCACCGCCAGATGCGTCTTACCGATGCCGACGGGCCCCACGAGCAGCAATCCGCGCCCCTCGATCGTCAGGAAATCGTCGAGCACGATTTGAGCTTCGCGTTTGGCGATCCACTTTGACTCGGAATCGCCGGCGTCATAGTTCGCCAGCGTGCAATGCTGATAACGTGCGGGGATGCGGGCGTTCTGAAACAGACGGTGAAGATGCCCTGACGTCTGGCAATCGCAGCGCCGCGCCCCTTCACCCGCAACTATTTCGATTCCCGTGCCAAAACACCGCGGACAGGCGCCGGATTCCGGCTTAGAGCTGGTAACTGCCGGCTCTGCTTTGACGGTCTCTTCGTCTCCAGATTTCAGGATCCTTAGCTTGTTTTTTGATTTTTCTGCTCGAGTCATGCGCTTTGCAGTTCGGTTGAGAAGTTCGGATTATAACATTGCAAGAGCGCAGATCGCGGACACTTCGCGTGACCTTTGTTATTTTTACGATCGAAAGTTGACTTTAAGGTTGAACTTTTATGAGTTCGTCCGTTATCCTCGCGGGCAGATGGCTCGGTTAGCAACCCTGGCGCTTTAAGAAGCCATCATAATCATCGAGGTTATTCAATAGTGCCGCAGGTCGCCATCGCGAAGCATAGCGACACAAATAACGCTCGATACCTCCTGTGATTCACCGCTCGGTGTGGGATCCACCGGGCGGTGTTTTTGTGATCAGGGTTTCTCGATTCATCAACACGTCTGGTAAAGTACATCTTTTGTTTTGGCCCGGTGACTGCCTACTATGAAAGAAATCATCGCAACTGAACAAGCGCCAAAGGCGATAGGCCCTTATTCACAGGCTGTCCGCACGGGGGATTTCGTGTTTGCTTCGGGTCAGATTCCTATCGATCCGGCCACCGGTGAATTTGTGCCGGGCGGAATCGCGGAACAAACCGAACAGGTGCTCAAGAATCTAACAGCGGTTTTCGAAGCTGCCGGGATTGGGATGGATCAAGTCGTGAAGACGACCGTTTTTCTGGCGGACATGAACGACTTCACGGCGATGAACGAGGTTTATGCCCGTTTCTTTCCTGAGACGCCGCCGGCTCGCGCCACCGTGCAAGCCGCACGTTTGCCGCGTGATGCCAGGGTCGAGATAGATGCGATTGCCGTCGGGTAGGCACACCTCTGGCGTGCCCTCTCACGGTGAAGAGCAGGGATGAGTCAGCACGCCCCGAGACGTGCGTCCCAGGTCAGGCTGCTTTCGCGACTTTGCCGGCTTTGATACAGCTGGTGCAGACTTTCATTCGACGGTTACCGCCCTGCGGCGACTTGACGCGAATGGACTGCAGATTGGGATTGAAAACGCGAGGCGTTCGATTATTCGCGTGCGAGACATTATTGCCAAACTGCGGGCCTTTGCCGCAAACTTCACAACGCTTTGCCATGATTACTTTTGATTCTCCTGTCGGTTCGCGCGACCACACAGTGCGGATCGGCATGAGTATTTGAAACGAAAACTATAACAAACGAGTCAGAAGCGGTCAAGGAACGATAAGCCCTGGAACCAGCTTCTTGTTGAGGAGTAAAACGAAAGTGCAGAGAAAACTAATTTTGCTGGCCGCAATCGCGATGAGCGCAGTGCTAATCGCCGGGTGTGGCCCCGGAACCGAAACCCCCGACAATACGGTCGCCGCGACCGTTAACGGCAAGAAGATCATGTTGCAGGAAGTTGAGCGCGTGATCCATCAGCAGGCCCAGGGTAAGGAAGCCCAGATGTCGGCCCACGACCTGGCGCAGGCGCGTCTGACGGTGCTGGACAAGTTGATTCAACGCGAAGTCCTGTTTCAGCGCGCCGAGCAGGAAAAGCTTATGCCGACCGACGATGAAATCACCAACTCAATCAATAAGCAGAAACAGGACAGCGGCATTACCGACGAAGAGTTCGCGCGCCAGCTGAAGGAACAGAACCTGTCGATGGAAGCGCTGCGCGAAGAAGCCAAGAAGGACATTGCGATCCAGAAACTTCAGGACAAGTACGCCAGCAAAGTGACCATCAGCGATCGCGAGGTTGAGGATTACTACAACGCGAACAAGGGCCAATTCGTGAATTCCCGCGGCGTTGGTTTGGGTATGATCGTCGTCGATCCGGCCGACAACAGCGCACAGGGAATCACTACCGATGATGCCAAGAACGATACGGACGCCAAAACCAAGATCGACAGCCTCAACCAGCAGCTAAAGAGTGGCGCCGACTTTGCGACCGTGGCCCGCGCCAAAAGCGAGGATCCAACCAGTGTCAGCCGGGGCGGCGACATCGGTTTTGCCAGCGAGGACGACCTCAAACAGAACGGCTTTCCCGCCGAACTGATTGGGCGTCTGTTCGGATCAATGCAGGTCGGGGATCGCACCGAGCCGATCCACTTTCCGAGTGGCAAGTGGTACATCTTCAAGCTTCAGGAAAAGCGCCTGACAACAGAGAATCTTACTTTGGAGAGTCAGGGTGTGCGGCAGCAGATTACCGTGGCCTTAACGAATCAACGAAAAGAAATTCTGAATGCGGCGCTGGTTGAGGTGGCGCTTTCAGAGGCGAAGATCGTCAATAGTTTCGCTTCAAACATACTTGGCAATCCCGGAAACCTGGGTTTGCGGCCGGCCTCGGCTGACGCGGCGAAACCTGGTGGTAGTCCGGCAGCGGTCAGCCCTTCACCTGCTGCAAACTCGTCACCGGCTGCGGCGAAGTCAACAACTTCTCCGGCCGCCTCGCCGGCAAAGAAGTAGTTTCTCGACTTTCTTTTCTAACGGGCGCGGCGCCTTTAGTCGTTTGGCGACCGCGCCCGTTTTGTGTTGTTCGGAGTTCCGCCTTCAGGCGGTCTGAAAAAACTGCCGCGTGAACGCGGAACTCCAAACCAGGAAAATGCTTTTTCGTCTCTCAGATGTTCACAAATCCTACGGCTCGCACGATGTGCTGCGGGGCGTCAGCCTGCAAATCAATCCGGGCGAGCACGTGGGTCTGGTCGGCCGTAACGGCGCCGGCAAAACGACTATCTTTCGTCTCGTAACTGCTGAAGAAAGCGCCGACAGCGGAGACATCGTGCGCGCGCGCGGATTAAAGCTCGGCTTGCTGGCTCAGCACATTCACTTCGACACCGGCTCAACCGTTCATGAATCAGCGCTGGCGGCCTTTGGCCGGCTCCAGCAAATCGAGCACGAGATGCATGAGCTGGAACATCGCATGGCCGACGCCGGAGATGAGCTGGAAAAAGTTCTGGAGCGCTACAGCGACCTCCAACATGAATATGAGCGCGAAGGCGGCTTCGAATATTCCGCTAAAGCCGAAGCGATCCTGCAAGGCCTTGGGTTTGATCGCGACACCTGGCAAATGGAAGCGGAAAAACTTTCCGGCGGTCAGCAGAATCGGTTGGGGCTCGCGCGTTTGCTATTGTCTGAGCCGGATGTACTGCTGCTCGACGAGCCGACCAACCATCTCGATGTGGGCGCCGTCGAATGGCTGGAGGAGTTTCTGCAAGCCTATCCGGCGGGATTCGTGATCATTTCCCACGATCGCTATTTCCTGGATCGCGCCTGCCGGCGAATTATCGAAATCGAAAACGGCCAGGCCGCAAGCTATAAAGGAAACTACTCCGATTACCTGGTTGAGCGCGAAGAGCGCCGCGAGATCCAGCGCCGCGCCTTCGAAAACCAGCAACGGTTGATCGCCAAAACTGAAGAGTTTATTCGCAAGAACCTCGCCGGCCAGAAAACCAAGCAGGCCAAGTCGCGCCGCACTATGCTGGAACGGCTCGATCGGCTGGATGCGGTGCGCGTCGATCAATCATCCGGCGATTTTCGTCTTCAGGAGATCGAACGCTCCGGGACTCACGTGTTGACGGTCATCGATGCCGCGGTCGGCTATGGCGACAAAGTTCTCGCGCGCGACATTTCGCTGATTCTGCGCCGCGGCGAATGCCTGGGTGTGATCGGCCCGAACGGTTCGGGTAAGACGACTTTCCTAAAAACCATACTCGAAAAGATTTCCGCGCTCAGTGGCGAGATTTGCTGGGGCAGCAAAGTGGAAATCGGTTACTACGCCCAGCAACTCGAAGATCTGGACGAGCGCAACGAGGTCATCATGGAGCTGCGCCGCGTCGCCCCTGCAACGGCGACCGCCGGCGAGCTGCGTTCATTTCTCGCAAAATTTCTCTTCGTTGGCGACGACGTTTATAAGCACGTACGCGATCTTTCCGGAGGAGAGAAGGGAAGACTTGCGCTGGCAAAATTGATCTACTCCGGCGTGAACGTTCTGGTTTTGGACGAGCCGACTAATCACCTCGATATTCCCTCGCGCGAATCTCTGGAAGAAGCGCTCGAAGCTTACGAGGGAACCATAGTCACGATTAGCCACGATCGATTCTTTCTCGATCGGGTGGCGACCCAAATTCTGGCGCTCGATGGCGAAGGTCACGCGGAACATTACAACGGCGACTACACCGAATTTCACGATTGGAAAGCGGCGCGTGATAGCGGGTCAGTACCGAGAGCGGCAGCGACCGGGTCAACTCGGCAGTCGAGCAATACAGGCCGCGAGGGCGTCCCTAGTGGATCGAAGCATTCGCGATCAAAGTCATCTGCGCCGGCAGATGGATCCAAGCGCCAGAAGTCAGTACGGCCTGCGGTAGCGGGTGGGCCAGACTCGCGTGTCAAGGTCGTTAAGAAGCCGCGCGATCCTGAAGTCATCGAAGCCGAAATCACTGAATTGGAAAAACGCATTGCAGAGCTTTCAAACGAGATGACCAAGCCCGAGGTGGCGCGCGATATCACGAAACTGGTCGCGGTCAACGATGAATACCAGCAATCCGAAACACGGCTGGCAGAGTTATTGGATGAGTGGGAACGTGCAGAGAGCGCTGCTATCTCGCCGAAGAAGAAATCATCGCGACGTTGAAATTGTTGCGCTTGGACGCACCTCTCCACTCCTCCTTGCAAAAATTTTTACCTTTACTACGTGGTTATAATCCCGGTAAGGGAAACCATGCCTCAGCTCCGCCTATTTGACGAAGTTCGCGCGGTCGCTCGCATGCGACACCTCAGCTTGCGGACTGAGCAGGCCTATCTTCAATGGATCCGTCGTTACATTCTCTTTCATCGAAAAAGGCATCCACGCGAGATGCGCGAGGCAGAAATTCGCCAGTTCATCTCGTATCTGGCGGTGAAGGAAAACATCTCGGCTTCGACCCAAACGGTCGCGCTGAGTGCTTTGCTGTTTCTTTATCGTGACGTTCTCAAGCAAGAGCTGCCACAAGTTACCGGCATTGAGCGCGCGAAGAGACCAAAACGCTTACCCGTCGTCTTCACGCGCGATGAAACCCGACGGGTCTTGGCCAATCTGGAAGGAGCCTATTGGCTAATGGCAGCGTTGCTCTATGGGTCAGGTTTGCGTCTGATGGAATGCCTGCGACTTCGCGTTAAGGACGTTGACTTCAGCAGCAACCAGATAATGGTTCGACAGGGTAAGGGCGAGAAGGAGCGGGTTACGATGTTGCCTGAGACGGTTAAGGAGCCGTTGGTGCGTCACCTTCAGAAAGTGAAGTTGATCCACGCCGAAGATCTTGCGTGTGGGCACGGCGAAGTGTTTCTGCCTTACGCCTTGGCGCGAAAATACCCGCAGGCGGCAAAGCAATGGGGATGGCAATACGTCTTTCCCGCCGCCCACCGATCGAGTGACCCGCGCAGCGGTAAACGCCAGCGCCATCATTTGGGGGAAAGTGGATTGCAGAAGGCCATCAAGAAAGCGATTCGTCAGGCGCGTATCGCTAAAAACGCTAGCTGTCATACGTTCCGGCACAGCTTCGCAACCCATTTGCTTGAGAGTGGCTATGACATTCGTACAGTCCAGGAGTTATTAGGCCATTCGGACGTGCGGACGACCATGATTTATACACACGTTTTGAACCGCGGCGGTCATGGCGTTCTGAGCCCAATGGATCAACGACCTTGAATCATTTTGTATGACTTCTTTTATTGACTTGGCAGAACAGATAAGAAGCGGTATAAGCAGCTTATACGGACTCATTCCGTCTAATATATAGTTCGGCCGCATCGCTATTTGAGAACGCACAAAATGGAAACCTATTTAATCGGGCGTGGTCACGTCGCCAGAGGAACGCGCGGCCTTTCGTCGCAAATGGACATCGTTTGCTTGGTGGATTGTGGGATCGCGAGACGGCCGCGCTGCTGTCGTGACGAAAAACCCGCGTTACAATCTGGGGCGGCCGAACAACTCGTTGGACCGGAGCGCGAACCGCGAAGCTCTCAGCGCGAGGCTTTCGTGGTAACCAGGTTCGTGCGCGCCCGGTCAACTCAACCGTTGTGCCGCTCGCATTCCGAAAGGATCTACAGAGCTATGCCGAAAATCTCCGGATTTTCACGTGTGATGGCGCGGACCAGAGTTAATCAACTCCTCAACAAACCGCTTGTTGGCAAGCCGTACCTAAAGCTTGGTCAATGTCATCATTTATGGGGCTATTTTTTTCAGTTAGGCGGCATACTTGCAGCAAAACATCGCACGAATCTCGATGCGTTTGGGAACGCATTTCTTGCTGCAACCGGTCCACCCGGAGCGGTCGAACGCTACTTTACGGCAGTGGCCGAAAAACGTGTTGGTACCTCAATTGATGAGTCAATGACCTTCTACGACTATGTTAGTCAAGAGTTCAGTCAGCGAGCACATTATCAGGGTGATCCGTCACTCTTCTTTATTGAGCATGGCTTCGAAAAACTCGCTCCCGAAACGGCAGTTGAGCTTGCATGGCAATACTCCGACGTTGGGGCAGCCATTGGCGCAATTCATCCAAACATGCTACGCAGAATGTTCCAAGCTTCTAACGCATGGGTACCCGAAGATGAATGGAAAATGGCGCGCGCGGCGGGACTCGATATTCCAGCGGAGCAAGAGGTCATGAGTTACGAAGAAATAGAAGCGGCTGAGAATGGCGTTTTTATGGCTTACTGCGAAAAATGCTGTCCTGACCTGTATGACGTTTTAGCTTCGTAGTTTGCCGCTTCCCACAGCGCGGCCCAATTAGAAGTTGTGCCGCGATCTTTGTCCATGAAAGGATATTCTCCCGTGACTGACCCGATTAACTATAAATGTTTTATTAGTTTTCCTTGTCCGGTTTGTGGCGCTGTGATCTCGCCAACGGATTACGCCTTTTCAGTTCTCGCTAGCAACCTTGAGGGTATTTCGCTCGAAAATGGTCTTTCGCTTGGCGAGGCGTATCGTCTCGGTGTAGTCGACAAATCGACGGTTGACTCGATTCTGACAAAAGACTTCGAATGTCTGTTGGGTCACAGTCGCGTGCATCCTGCTGGTCTTGACGAAGTGGCTCTCGTTGGCGGTTAACGCGGCACAACAAATCGTTGGACGCGAGCGGCGGGAGCGTGTTTCGCATCATCAAAGACGCGGCGATGGTTGAATGAAATCGCGCCGCCGCGTCAACTCCACCGTTGGGCCGACTTCGCTGATTGAAAAGAAAGACAAACCAGCGCGGGGCTTGTCGCTCGGGCAGGACGCGCGGCTGGTAATCGGTACTTCAGTTGCTCGTTGTGTTTCGCCGCGCTCACGCGTTTCTGCTGGCGAAGACAGTAGCGCGTTACAATCTGGGGCGGCCCAACAACTCGTTGGACGCGAGCCGAACCAGCGGGCTTGTCAGCGACAACTTGCGTGTAAATGCAGTTGCGTGCGGCCGCGTCAACTCCGCCGTTGGGCAGCTTATATTAATCGAAAGGGGCACTCGACATGTCAACGCGAATCGACCGGGCAAGCCTGTTGAATGACATTCGCCAAACCTCAGGCGCCGCAGTGGCTAGAACCGCTCAAAATATGCTCGACCTCGCGAACGATATCGGCTGCGTCGAAGTGCCCAGGCAATGCTCGATCTCGATCAGGCTTGCTCTGCCGAACACCAAGCGCTGGCTAACGATGTATGTCATATCTAACGCGGGCACATTTTATTTGGGGTGGCATGAACGCTGGCAGAAACGGGGAGCCGTTGGTTCGCTTGCTTTGGAATACGAAAAAACCCTAAAGGCTATTCTGGGCGTCTACCAACTCCGTTATCATCCGACTAAATACAAAGACGCGGTTCCGCTTCAACTTATCGCTGCGCACTATGACGACATTCGCACCGCTATTCAAACAACGGCCGCTGCACTGCGCCGTCAGGTGCGTTAATGGTCGGCTGCCCAACAAATCGTTGGACGCGAGCCGAGCCAGCGGGCTTGTCAGCGACAACATGCGTGTAACGTAGTTGCGTGCGGCCGCGTCAACTCAACCGTTCGGCGGCTCTAGTTCCCATCGGAAACATAAATCTATGACAACGACTCTCGAACATGCTTCCCCTTTGTTGAAGATAATCGTCATCGGGGCTCTCCTCATTGGAATCATTTTTGCTTTGATCGGTGTTTGGCTGGTATTCCTCGGTGCCACCGGCGAGACTGAATTCTTACTTTTTGGCCAGCACTTCAAGTCTCTCAACGTAGGCATTGCCGCCGTATTCATCGGCGGCGTCATTGCGGCCACGACTTTGCGTCGCGCTTTCAAAACAATCGAATTAGGAATGAATCATTCGGCTGCCACCGAGTCGAACAAAGCACGGGAGCGGGTCGCAGTCTCAGGGAAACAACGCGAACTTCTTAGCTTGATTGCTTCCAACAGTGGTATTTATGTGATGCATATCGAGTCCATCCTTGGTCTCGATAGAGAGTCCATCGTGTATCGCGCTAGAGACCTGGAAAGCCAGGGATACATCACTAGTGAATACTTGACTGATCTAGCGTATGAAATTACGGAGAAGGGACTCGACGCGCTTAAAAACTGATGCACCAGGTTTCAGCGAGAGGCCGCACTCATTGTGCTGAAGGTCCCAAACTATCCGCCGCCGAACAAATCGTTGGACGCGAGCGGCGGGGGCGTGTTTCGCATCATGACTGGTTCGGCGATGCTTGATTGAATTCGCGCCGCCGCGTCAACTCCGCCGTTCGATGGCTTCTTTCTCCTTAAGACCAATGATTGCGACCGTTCATCTTCGTTTGCTCTGCTTCTTGGTCTTGGCATGTGCGACGGCGTCTTTCTCGCAGGACACTGGTGAAACCGTTAACGTTGCACTCGCTCTCGATAAATCTACGTTCACGGCAAGCGAACGCATTCATCTCAAGGTCACAATCGTTAACAATACGTCGAAAACGATAGACACTCGTTCCATTCCCGTAACCCTTGTCCTCGCGAAGCGGGGAATTACTTTGACGAAATGTCGTTACCCTGATTGCTTTAGTGCGAACACGTTTTGGGCAAAGAAATTCAAACCTGGCGAAACGCGGACAATTGAGGTTGACCTTACAGATCTTTACTGGAACGAACTCATTTCGTCGGCGTATGATTCTCGCCGCCCAAAGAATTTCTATCAGAAAATTGCACCTGGAGATTATTCACTATTGATGCAATTCGTTTTACGGACAAATCCTCCGGTGACCGTTACTTCTAACGAGCTTCTTATTCGGGTGGATTGATTGCTTCAAACTGCGCCATCGAACAAATCGTTGGACGCGAGCCGCGGAAGCGTGTTTCGCATGAAGCTTTTGTAAATCAAAGTTGGCGCTACCGCGCGGCCGCGTCAACTCAAACGTTATGCCGCCAAGATGAGTCATCCAAACGGAGTTGGAGGTGATTATGTCGATTAGATCAGATGCGCTTCGATGGCTTGCGTCTCGATATGGTGTGAGAGGTGGAGCGATCTATACTTCAAAATTTTTCGGGCCGGGTGAGTCTTGGACGGGGCGACGTGCATGGTGGTTACAAATTCCAGTGAATCGAATTCAGGGGAGCATTGATACTGACATCCATCTCGTCTGCCAGATTGCTCCGAACAAGATTGCCTTTCACTATTTGAAAGTGCCAGCAGCATACTTTCGTGAGCAGTTGCCAAAGCTGATTGTCCTTGACAACGGCAAGGTGAACCTTTTTCTATCGGCAGAACCAAAGAATATGTTTGTTGATGAGCGGGGTAATGGTAGGGTTAGTTTCAGCAGATTTCTGCGTAGTTAGGTTAAGGATACCGGGCGGCATAACAAATCGTTGGACGCGAGCGGCGGAAGCGTGTTTCGCAACTTGATTTGTCCGGCGATGGTTGAATTAAATCGCGCCGCCGCGTCAACTCCACCGTTGGGCCCGCTTCGCATTTACATTAACGATCTAGCGCGAGGCTTGCCGCTGGCGCAGGGTGCGCGGCGCAAGTGTCATTAACAAAAGGGACTTGGTGGGAAAGCGTTGGAACGCTTTCCAATACGCCGCGCTTGCTCGTTTCTGGGAATGGGGCAACGCGTTACAATCAGGGGCGGGCCCAACAAATCGTTGCACCGGAGCGGGATGAGCTGGCTTCTTATCGACAACGAATCAATAACGTGGTTGACTCCCGCCCGGTGAACTCAACCGTTGGGCCGACTTCGCTGATTGAAAAGAACGACAAACCAGCGCGAGGCTTGTCGCTCGGGCAGGACGCGCGGCTGGTACTCGGTACTTCAGTTGCCCGCTGTGTTTCGCCGCGCTCACGCGTTTCTGCTGGCGAAGACAGTAGCGCGTTACAATCTGGGGCGGCCCAACAAATCGTTGGACGCGAGCCGAGCCAGCGGGCTTGTCAGCGACAACTTGCGTGTAACGTAGTTGCGTGCGGCCGCGTCAACTCCGCCGTTCGGCCGCATCGCTATTTGAGAACCACAAAGGGAAACCTATTTAATCGGGCGTGGTCACGTCGCCAATAAATCGCGCGGCCTTTCGTCGCAAATGATGTTCGTTCTGTTAGTGGTTTGGGGCATCGCGAGACGGCCGCGCTGCTGTGGTGACGAAAAAACCCGCGTTACAATCTGGGGCGGCCGAACAAGTCGTTGAACCGGAGCGCGAGCAGCGAAGCTCTCAGCGCGAGGCTTTCGTGGTTACCCAGTTTGTGCGCGCCCGGTTAACTCCACCGTTCGGCCGCATCGCTATTTGAGAACCACAAAGGGAAACCTATTTAATCGGGCGTGGTCACGTCGCCAGAGGAACGCGCGGCCTTTCGTCGCAAATGGAGATCGTTTGCTTGGTGGATTGTGGGATCGGGAGACGGCCGCGCTGCTGTCGTGACGAAAAGACCCGCGTTACAATCTGGGGCGGCCGAACAACTCGTTGGACCGGAGCGCGAACCGCGGGTTTCTTAGCGCGAGGCTTTCGTGGTAACCAGGTTCGTGCGCGCCCGGTCAACTCCACCGTTGGGCCGACTTCGCTAATTGAAAAGAAGGACAAACCAGCGCGAGGCTTGTCGCTCGGGCAGGACGCGCGGCTGGTAATCGGTACTTCAGTTGCTCGTTGTGTTTCGCCGCGCTCGCGCATTTCTGCTGGCGAAGACAGTAGCGCGTTACCATCTGGGGCGGCCCAACAAATCGTTGGACGCGAGCGGCGGGAGCGTGTTTCGTAACTAACCTGGTGCGGCGAAGGGTGCTTTGATTCGCGCCGCCGCGTCAACTCCACCGTTCGGCATCTATCCGTGGTTTTCAGCTCATGAATCTAGGCAACTACACCGCACTCGTTATTCCTTCTATCTTGGTGGTAGCAGGTTGGATCATAACGCATCAACTTTCAGCTCGCCGGGATCTTGCCAATCGGCGGCGCGAACAACGAGTCAAGTATCTCATCGAGAGCTTCAGAGTCTTTGCCAAGGCTATGAATCGTTTGGACAGACTCACAGAAATCGCGGATGATCTCGAAATGGCATTGGCTGATATACAGTTTCTTGGGAACGAACAACAAATTCATGCCGCTTATGCCGTTGCTGGCGCACTTAGTAACCCGTCAGGGCACGTCGAGTTTGCGGCTCTCCTCTTTGCCCTTCGAAGCGAGTTGCGAAAGGAAATGGGTAGACCTGAGTTGGGCCATCCGATGACGTTCCCAATTGTCCGCAACCATTGAACGATGCCGAACAACTCGTTGGACCGGAGCGGCGGGGGCGTGTTTCGCATCAAGCCTGGTGCGGCGAAGGTTGAATGAATTCGCGCCGCCCGGTCAACTCAAACGTTGGGCGGCTCGGCCATTTTTATCCTGAGGTTATTGTTGAGATGGATTTCTCCCCGCACAGCTCGGCCGAATTGAAAGACAAGGAGCAGGTGGGCGAAGCGCTGGCGAATGAGCTGCAAGGTGCAGCTCGCCAACTTCACGAAATCTACGAACCTCAATGGAACGTACGCACCGACGTCCTAAAAACCCTGGTGTCGCTTTCAGCGGGATCTATTGTTCTTTGCGTCACGTTTTCCTCTTCCCTTCGCACTCTTAGTGCGCGCCCGCTTTGGCGTTATCTAATTCTTTTCGCCTTCGTCATGCTCATCACATCGCTGATTGTTGCATTAATCGGATTGTGGGTTGGCGCACAGGTCTACCATATACAATCCAGTATGTTTAATACTCGACCTGAGGTGAAGCAAGCATTTGTCGACGCTAAGACCTATGATGAGTTTTTTGAAACCTTCCAGAATATTCAGCGCAGATCCATCACTTCCATTGTAAAGCGTGACGTTTCTGCGACATGGTTGTTTCGCGCGAGCTCCATTACGTTTTGTGTGGCAATCATCGCGCTTGCGGTGGTCGGAACTCGCCAACTTTTATGGTAGGCGCTTGGTTTTCGCCGCCCAACAAATCGTTGGACGCGAGCCGAACCAGCGGGCCTGTCAGCGACAACTTGCGTGTTAACGTAGTTGCGTGCGGCCGCGTCAACTCAACCGTTCGGCCGCATCGCTATTTGAGAACCACAAAGGGAAACCTATTTAATCGGGCGTGGTCACGTCGCCAGAGGAACGCGCGGCCTTTCGTCGCAAATGGAGATCGTTTGCTTGGTGGATTGTGGGATCGCGAGACGGCCGCGCTGCTGTCGTGACGAAAAACCCGCGTTACAATCTGGGGCGGCCGAACAACTCGTTGGACCGGAGCGCGAACCGCGAAGCTCTCAGCGCGAGGCTTTCGTGGTAACCAGGTTCGTGCGCGCCCGGTCAACTCAACCGTTGTGCGCAGCCATTTCGGCACGTTCTGCTCGCGGTCAGTTGGACTTTCGTTTTGCTTGTTTACGTAACACCGGGACCCGTACTGGGCCGATGAAGGCTAAGCACTTTAGCTCGTCAAGCAGCAACCTCTACTAACCATTCAACGAAAGAGGAGATACCACCATGAAGAAATTACTAACTTTGGCTTTAGGTCTCGTAACTCTGGCGGTTTTGACCGGTGCCGCGCCTCAAGGCACGACGGCTTGGCTCAATCGCGACAATCCGGGCGGCGTCGGCGACTATGAGACAACCATGGACCATATCAAGATCCAGTGCCGCTTCAAGGCAACCGGCAAAGCCATTACAGAGGGAGCGCCGGTGGGATACCACTGCAACATCAAAGAAGGTGGCGGGTGCAAGAATAACAACCCTGCGGGTCTCAGGTGCCAGGACATGGAGGTCATGTTTAGTTGGGCTGGCGGCGCGACTCCTTGGCTCAATCGCGATCAGCCGGACGGCGTCGGCGACTATGAGACAACCAGTGACCATCTCAAGATCCAGTGTCGCTTCAAGGCAACCGGCAAAGCCATTACAGACGGAGCGCCGATCGGATACCACTGCAACATCCTAGACGGAGGGTGGTGCAAGAATAACGACCCTGCGGGTCTCAAGTGCGAGGACATGGAGGTCATGTTTAGTTGGGCTAAGGTGGCGCCGGTGATCACCGCAGAGGCCTTCTATTGGATCGACCCCAAGGATAGGATGGCCGAGAAGGCCTGCACAGTCAAAGGCGGGGTGATCTCTACGCAGGACGGCCAGAAAATCTGTGCCGTGCAACCGGCCGAGGTGATGACGTCATTCGTGATCACAGACATCAGTCCGTATTCGGCCAAGGCCTGCAGCGACAAGCGTGGAGTTATCTCGACAAATAGGATTGGTAGACCGGTCTGCAACCTGCCAGCGATGCGGAAGATTTACTCCTGCGAAAAATGTAACCAAGGGTGCGGCGGGCCCTGCTTCCTGGGGGGCGATTTTACTTGTTATTGTTATCAGTAATATGACATCCGGTAAATTGGTGACGCGTTCAAGGCCGAATTTGCCTACCGGCCTTTTCCCCCGCCCATGCTTCGCGTAGCCCTCTGACAAGGTCCTCGCAGGCTGCGCACAACAAATCGTTGGACGCGAGCGGCGGGAGCGCCTCTCGCAACTAACTTGGTGCGGCGGAGGGTGCTTTGATTCGCGCCGCCGCGTCAACTCAGACGTTCGGCGTCTCGATTGTGTCTAATTCATGACTGTAAGGTTGGTCTTGGCTGCGGCGTTCTTCCTCTGCTCGTGCGGATTCTGTAACGCCGCAAGTAATACCGTTTCCGCGATGGTTGACTCTGTCAATGAGAAGTTGCCGACTAGTGACCAGTTCAGCCAGTTCTGGTGGTACCCTTCGAAAATGGGAAGGCTGCACCGGGAGTATCGGAGCCTCTATCCAGGCGGTGGACTCATACGGCGTGCGTGCGTCTTCTTCGTGCTCAGTTTGTTTTGCCTTGCCCTCGCAGCCTGGGCTATTTGATTTCCCGTTCTCGGCGCCACGAGCGACGACGCCGAACAAATCGTTGGACCGGAGCGGCGGTTGCGCGTTTTGCATCATCATTGGCCCGGCGGGCCTTGAATGAAATCGCGCCGCCCGGTCAACTCCGCCGTTCGGTGCTTGCCTATGATGACCACCCCACGATTCATCTTACTCATCGTCTTCGGCGCGCTATTACTCGGGTGCGCACCACGCCAGCCAGACGCCACGCAAATCAGCGCTCAATCTCCGACGCCAGCGCCGACCTTTGATGAAACGATCCGTGCTTGGCCAAACGCTCCTTACGAATACATGTCGGACAATGAACCGCTCAAACGCGCGTGGCAAAACTTCGAACGCAGCGGAAAATATCGTTTGGCGCAGCCATCGGATCGCAACTTAACGCCTGCCGCCGCCGCACGCGTGAAATCAAATGCTGCGCATCAAATTATTCCGGTTATCAATTGGTGGGGCGCCAGCGGTTACCGAGGAGCAAACGAGTTTCTCGTCGCCATTGTCGTCGACCCCTCTCGATCGGATGCCAAACGCTATGGACTTGTCGTTATCGCGGCGGTCGCATCGGAAGGTCCCGCTTATAAAACATATTGGGTGTTGCGGGAGGAAGATATGGAAAGCTATCTCCTTTCACCCGCAAGCGGCAGTGTGTACATCGAATGCTTTCGCCGCGACGGCACCGAACAAACAAAGGAGCTTATTTGGGATCGGAAGTCGCGCCAGTTTCGCTTAGTATAATGACGCACCGAACAAATCGTTGGACGCGAGCGGCGGGAGCGTGTTTCGTAACTTGATTCGTCCGGCGTTGCTCGATTGAATTCGCGCCGCCGCGTCAACTCAACCGTTGGGTGTGCCTTAACTTATGACCGACGAAATCCAATTGCCCGCAATCTTGGTATTCTGCGGTGACTTCAAACTTGCGCGCCAGTTTGCGTCGCGCATTCTTCAGGCTCGGTGGCATACCAAATCTCGGACGGAACTCGTTGAATTAACGCATCATGCATTCAACCTTTCGTTAATCGTCACGTACGCGCGTCCATTTTTCAACAATCACAACTTCGGGGCCGGACCGTCGTCGCTAAACCACGCCGTGCAAACCGTTCTAACCGATCCCGACGATATCGCCCTACATGACAAGGTGCGTCGCTTACGAAAAACTGCGTACGCTCATTCCGACGGTTCTTCTCATTTGGTTCCAGGCTGGGATTACAATCGTGGCGGTCTGAACGTTATGCAAATTCCGTTTCAACCGCTCAACGAATCCGAAACTCGCCGACTCTTGAAAATGGCCCGGCGTTGGCTTGACTATCTCGAACAACAACGTCTTGCGCGACGGGCTTCACTTCGGAAGCACACCCAACAAATCGTTGGACCGGAGCGGCGGGAGCGTGTTTCGTAACTTTATTGGTGGGGCGAAGGTTGCGTGAATTCGCGCCGCCCGGTCAACTCCGCCGTTCGGCCGCATCGCTATTTGAGAACGCACAAAATGGAAACCTATTTAATCGGGCGTGGTCACGTCGCCAGAGGAACGCGCGGCCTTTCGTCGCAAATGGACATCGTTTGCTTGGTGGATTGTGGGATCGCGAGACGGCCGCGCTGCTGTCGTGACGAAAAAACCCGCGTTACAATCTGGGGCGGCCGAACAACTCGTTGGGCCGGAGCGCGAGCCGCGAAGCTCTCAGCGCGAGGCTTTCGTGGTTTCCCAGTTTGTGCGCGCCCGGTCAACTCCACCGTTCGGCCGCATCGCTATTTTGAGAACGCACAAAATGGAAACCTATTTAATCGGGCGCGGTCACGTCGCGGGGACAACGCGCGGCTATTCGTCGCAAATGATATTCGTTCTGTTGGTGGTTTGGGGCATCGCGAGACGGCCGCGCTGCTGTGGCGACGAAAAAACCCGCGTTACAATCTGGGGCGGCCGAACAAATCGTTGGACGCGAGCCGAACCAGCGGGCTTGTCAGCGACAACTTGCGTGTCACGTAGTTGCGTGCGGCCGCGTCAACTCAACCGTTCGGCCGCATCGCTATTTTGAGAACGCACAAAATGGAAACCTATTTAATCGGGCGCGGTCACGTCGCGGGGACAACGCGCGGCTATTCGTCGCAAATGATATTCGTTCTGTTGGTGGTTTGGGGCATCGCGAGACGGCCGCGCTGCTGTGGCGACGAAAAAACCCGCGTTACAATCTGGGGCGGCCGAACAAGTCGTTGAACCGGAGCGCGAGCAGCGAAGCTCTCAGCGCGAGGCTTTCGTGGTTACCCAGTTTGTGCGCGCCCGGTTAACTCCGCCGTTGGGTGGCTACCTTTACTTGTGAACCTAAGACTGAAGTCATGGCTGCGCATTGTGATTTGCTACTGGCTTATCATCTCAGCAATTTTCTTTCTCGAATTCCGGTACATACATTCCGACTGGGCCGGACTGCCCAGCTTCGTTTTCACATTGCCGATCAGTCTCATCGTCGTGGCAATCGGCTTTCTCGCGGAACCCACTGCGGCCCGCTTCGGTCGCGACATTCTCATAACCGATTATTTCTTCGAATATGGCTTCATGATTTCTGCGTTCTTAAACGCTTTTCTTTTTTATCCGGTCTATTTGCTTCGGAAGAATCGCAAACTGGAAAATATGCCGCTACCGCCGCCGCCACCCAACAACTCGTTGGACCGGAGCGGCGGGAGCGTGTTTCGCATCACACCTGGTGCGGCGAAGGTTGAATGAATTCGCGCCGCCCGGTCAACTCTGACGTTGGGCAACTTCGCAAAGGCAAATCACAGGTTCTGGTTATTGACAGTTTCCACTCTCTGAGAATATTCTCCTCGCACTCTATTCTACTATCGCTAGCAAGTGCTTACGCTTGTTAGCCTCACAACGGAGGTCGAGCCAACAATGGATACAGTCCGGATCGTATTAAAAGGGATCTTTACCTTCGTCTTATACCCCGCGATGGTCTTGGCTCTTTTCTCCTTCATTGTAATTTTTATCGCGAGGATTGTTTCGGAAGGTAAAGGTCTATCCAGTCGAGTACGTCGGCTTACAGGCGCCTCTTTGCCGGTGGTGGTCTTGATCTTCGTGTTGGTGCTTGTGACAGAACAGGGCGATGAACCCATAAAACGTTTCATCGTCTCAATTCCATCGGTGATTCATCTATTAATAGGTGGTGCCGTTGGACTAGGCTTCATAGAAATTGGACGTTTGCTAATGAGGCGCGACGATGATACGGGGCCATCGGTCTACAACTTGTTCTTATCATCAGTGGGTGTTTTCGTTCTCTATTCTGTTATGCAGGGCATTCTAGGTAACCTTAACTACTTCTTGTTTGGTTTAATTATGGTGGGAGGGATTGACGTAATCTTCAAGGGGCCTCCTTGGGACGTCAAACCGATCAGAAAGCGTCACACTCCACCATAGGCGTTGCCCAACAAATCGTTGGACGCGAGCCGCGGGAGCGTGTTTCGCATGAAGCTTTTCTAGATTAGAGTTGACGCTACCGCGCGGCCGCGTCAACTCCACCGTTCGGCCGCATCGCTATTTGAGAACCACACAGGGAAACCTATTTAATCGGGCGTGGTCACGTCGCCAGAGGAGCGCGCGGCCTTTCGTCGCAAATGGACATCGTTTGCTTGGTGGATTGTGGGATCGCGAGACGGCCGCGCTGCTGTCGTGACGAAAAAACCCTTGTTACAATCTGGGGCGGCCGAACAACTCGTTGGACCGGAGCGCGAACCGCGAAGCTCTCAGCGCGAGGCTTTCGTGGTTTCCCAGTTTGTGCGCGCCCGGTCAACTCCACCGTTCGGTGTCTTCTATGCTTGGCAGCGTTCCTTTTGAGGTTTGGATCCTCGCAGCCTTCGTTGCAAGCTGCGTGGGTCTCGGGTTTGCGGCAGGCTATGTGGCACGCCATCGCGCATGGAAAGGCTGGACAATCGGCGTCGGTTCGACCGGCGTTGGTCTCCTTTGGCCTGTTGGTTTGTTCGTCATCTTTTTCTTAACCACGGGCCCCTGTAAACCACGCGGTCCAAGCGATCCCTGTGACGGACCCGCTATGTTGCTAATGTCCATCATCGTGATGACGCCACTAGTTTTTCTCGTTAGTTTTCTCTTGGCGCTCGGCGGCGCGTTCATTGCGTGGCGGCGCTTTCGCCCTCGACACGACACCGAACAAATCGTTGGACGCGAGCCGCGATAGCGTGTTTCGTAAGAAGCTTTATTGAATTCAAAGTTGGCGCTACCGCGCGGCCGCGTCAACTCCACCGTTGGGCGGCTGTTACATGCGAAACGTTAACCTAACCTGATTCAAAAACTCGGAAAGGAGGATGGGGTGGAAATTACTTTTGCCCCTTGAAATAGTTGACACAGCAATTCAACTTTGATAGTTAGCGGTATTCATAAAGCGGTTTCGACTCTCGCGATCTCATCATCTTCGGAATTCGAAACCCGGCAATTCAAAACTTAACACCGGGCTGGGATTTTCGTTGTAACAACTTAGGTGGCATAAACCGCGATCCCCCAATAAGGAGTCTCTATGGTTAGAATCAGCGCAACCTTGGGTAGCCGCCGCGGAAAGAGTCTGCTTTTCGGATTCGCCGGCCGGATGAGTCCAAAAACGAATGCACTTGGTCGGACGCTTTTTCATCTGGTGTTGTTCTTCATAATCGTTTTTGCACTACTTGCGCCATCTAATCAAGCGCCAGGCCAGGTAAGGACTGGCAACAGCGCGATTTTACTTAGCTACAAGGCAACAATTACGGTCACAACCGAGGCGTCCGTTCCGAGTCCACTTCTTGCAGGCGATTTTCCGGTCTCGACTTACAATGAGCGGATAGTTACTCATGTAGATCCACGCAGTGGCCGGAGCTACCAAGTCGTAATCGCTGACTTACCAACAAACCCCCCGCTCCGGGCATTCTTCGACGTGAACGCCAACGGTAAAGTGGATGTGTGCGGCACGAGTAACCCCGGAATCTATCCACGCTTTCTGAAAGATCAAGAGTTGCAAAGTGGGTCGAGCTATTTTGGAAGAGGTCAGAATGTAGTAGTGATAGCCCAGTTCAGCACATGGACTACGGTGAACCGCCCCCAGTTCGTCGCACTTCACCTCCAGACGGATGCGAAGTATGGCGCAGAGATCAACCAGGCCAGCATCCGCAGCGCAAACCTTTTCGCCGGCGATCTGCTCAGGGATCCTCCGGCGGCCGGGGGAGGAAACATGTCCGGTATGGTGCTCGCTTCGAATGCGCCAATTCAATTTGCGGTTCAACGTAGCATTAGCCCTTTTGGAGGCATTATGGGACAAGCTGAGGGGAACGTTTTTTTTACCGACAGCGTTGGGCAAGTGTTCGGTGCGCACATTCGCTTCACCTTTAACGCGCCAGTTTATCGAGATACCTCAACAACCATGATGAATCATTCCGGCAATGCAGTGGAGGTATCTGCTGTCTTACCCGGGCCTTGAGCCCCTCATCGTGTCTGTTGCTGCCAGGCAGACTACCGCCCAACAAATCGTTGGACGCGAGCGGCGGGAGCGTGTTTCGTATCATGACTGGTCCGGCGATGGTTGATTGAATTCGCGCCGCCGCGTCAACTCAACCGTTATACCGCTTTGATTCCCGCTGTACCGCGAGGAGGATAGACGACGATGGAACCCCACGAGGAACTACTCATAACGGATTGGTTCAGGCGGGTTCGAGAGAGCCAGCGAGTTCACTACGAGTGCGGAACGCGTTTCAGCCGGCTTAATTATCTGTTGGGAATCCCAACGATCATACTAACGGCTGCGGTCGGCACCGCGGTTTTTGCTTCGGTTGACATGGCTGCCGCAGGTAAGGGTCGCATTGTTGTTGGTCTTGTTAGTATCTTGGCCGCCGTTTTAGCAAGTCTTCAGACTTTCCTTGGCTTTGCTCAACGAGCAGACCGTCATCGAACTGCGGGTGCGGGTTACGGGGCGATTAGAAGGTCGCTCGAATACTTCAAAACCTTTCCACCTTCAGATCCCAGCGAGTTCCAACGATTGGTTTCGGATATTAAGAAGCAAATGGATGCGCTTGCGGAATCCGCGCCAGAGGTCCCTGCGCGGATGAAGAGAAAGATTGACGAAGAACTGAAGAGCCGAACGCATCGACGCGTCTTTCATCTGCCTGGCAATGCTCAATCCCAGGACAATGACGATCGGAACGCGGTATAACAACTCGTTGGACCGGGGCGGCGGGAGCGTGTTTCGCATCAAGCGTGGTGCGGCGAGGCTTGAATGAAATCGCGCCGCCCGGTCAACTCTGACGTTCGGCCGCATCGCTATTTGAGAACGCACAAAATGGAAACCTATTTAATCGGGCGTGGTCACGTCGTCAGAGCAACGCGCGGCTATTCGTCGCAAATGATGTTCGTTTCCGTTGGTGGTTTGGAAATCGCGAGACGGCCGCGCTGCTGTGGTGACGAAAAGACCCGCGTTACAATCTGGGGCGGCCGAACAAATCGTTGAACCGGAGCGCGAGCAGCGGGGCTCTCAGCGCGAGGCTTTCGTGGTTATCTAGTTTGTGCGCGCCCGGTTAACTCCACCGTTGGGCATCATCGACTTGCAGTGGATAAAAGATGGAAATCGCTAAGATTATTCTCGAATTCTTGAGAGTCTTGATTTGGCCAATCGTAATTTTGGCGGTCATTGTTATCTTCCGCACGAAGATCGAGGCGATTCTCTGGAGGTTGCGCAAGGCGGACCTTCCGGGAGGAGTATCGCTAGACTTCGGCCAGGAAATTCAGGAGGCTAAGGATCTCTCCAAACAAGTTGTTCAGCAGATAGAAACGTCCGCGGAACGTGAACCAAAAAGACTCTTACCAAGCATTCCGCTTACGGAAGCAAACGCCAGAATGCTCAAACTGGGACTACGACCGTCACCCAGTGGTCTTGACACGTCATACTATCGAAGACTTGTTGCGCAAGATCCAAACCTCGCCTTAGCAGGCATCAGAATCGAAATCGATATACTCGCAAACAACCTCGCTAAGGGATTTGGAGTGGAGGTCAACTCGCGCGACTCTGGAGGTAGGCTTCTCAAAAAGCTCTTTGACGCGGGCGCGATATTTCGTGAACAAATGCAACTTGCGCTCAAGGTGTTGGCGCTTTGCAATGCGGCGATTCATGGTCAAGTAGTGTCCAGCGCAGAGGCTGAAGAGGTTATAGCCATAGCAGAGATTTTGATGGACCAATATATTCGGTGGTTGAGTTGGGGCTTTGAAGATGGCTGGGAGCCAACCAAAACCAACCGCGCAGAATAACTTCGCCTGGGATGCCCAACAAATCGTTGGACGCGAGCGGCGGGAGCGTGTTTCTCAAGTTGCTTGGTGCGGCGAAGGGTGTTTTGATTCGCGCCGCCGCGTCAACTCAAACGTTATGCCGCATTGCTTTCGAAAAGAAATACAAACCAGCGCGAGACTTGTCGCTCATGGATGGCGCGCGGCGCGATGCTGCATTAACAAACTCGCTCGCTGAGGCAGTCTGGGCATGGTTTCTAGCGCCGCGCTTGTTCGTTTCTTATTACCGATTGACAGTAGCGCGTTACAATCTGGGGCGGCATAACAAGTCGTTGAACCGGAGCGCGAGCAGCGGGGCTCTCAGCGCGGGGCTTTCGTGATTATCCAGTTTGTGCGCGCCCGGTTAACTCCGCCGTTGGGCGGCTCCTGCTGATCATGGAGATGCATGAATCCAGGTTGAATATCATTTTTGCGAACCTCAGTCGCCGTCAAAAGGTAGCGCTAGCGTTGTGGTTCCTTTGTGTCGTTGGCTCCTTCTTGCCAACTAGTACGTCTGTTTTTGTTTACCCGATTATTGCTGGCATTCGCATTTCACCACCGGCGTCGACGGCCGTCAGACTTCTTGGCATCTCGATTCCACTGGCCATGGTCTTGATCGGTAACTGGTTGTCCGAAACAGGTGAAACTCTAGATTTCTCTCCATTCCCCGGAATGAAATCGGTGTTTGGGGGTGTCATAGAATTGTTCGGATGGCTGCAGCTTGCGCGCATGCTTGGTCTTTTCTTTCTGTGGCCCCTGTTGTTCATGGTGTTAAAGTGACGCCGCCCAACAAATCGTTGGACGCGAGCGGCGGGAGCGCCTCTCGCAACTAGCTCGGTGCGGCGAAGGGTGGTTTGATTCGCGCCGCCGCGTCAACTCAACCGTTATGCGGCACGCAATGTAGCCAATATCTCACCGGAGGTTACGCGATGAATAGTAAACAGAAAGGACATGCGTGGAAGGCGTTTCGGAACTTGTGGGTAGCCGGCACTGTTGGCGGCTTTCTAGCGGCTTTAATGCGTAGCGTTCCACTTGACGCAAGAACGCTCGCACACCCGCCCAGTTCTCGATTTGTGGTTGACCTCTTTCTGCGGTACGCCTATTTGTCGTGGTTCATCGTCTACTTTCTTGTGAGCAATCTTGGCGACGACGACCTCGAGAAAGGGGATCTTGCCTTTGACATTATTCAATCCGTGTCATCATTCGCCGCCGCTTTTGCGCTAGGTATCGCAGTGCGAGGCGAGGGGTTTCAATTCGACAGATCATCGGATGCATTCGCCTTCGCCAATGGGGCCATACTGATTATTTGTTTGTCATCACTTGGTTTCTTTCTTCCACGCGATGGTTGGAGGAACCACTCATCGTTGCATCTGCTCCGTATTGGCGGGGCTGTTACTGCTGCGATTGGCGTGGCGGTCTCTTGGACTGATTCCCTGAGTCCCCGTCGAATGTTCGCACTTGCTGGCACTCAACTCATACTGTGGCTGTTGCTCTATCAGTTCGGCCGAATTCGCGTCAATAAGCTTCCGGCCGCATAACAAATCGTTGGACGCGAGCGGCGGGAGCGTGTTTCTCAACTAACTTTCTGCGGCGCAGGGTGCTTTGATTCGCGCCGCCGCGTCAACTCAACCGTTATGCCGCCTTCGCTTTCGAAAAGAAATACAAACCAGCGCGAGACTGTCGCTCACGTATAGCGCGCGGCGCGATGCTGCATTAACAAACTCGCTCGCTGAGGCAATCTGGCATGGTTTCTAGCGCCGCGCTTGTTCGTTTCTTTTCACCGATTGACAGTAGCTTGTTACAATTTGGGGCGGCATAACAAATCGTTGAACCGGAGCGCGAACAGCGGGGCTCTCAGCGCGAGGCTTTCGTGGCTATCAAGTTTGTGCGCGCCCGGTTAACTCCGCCGTTCGGCCGCATCGCTATTTGAGAACGCACAAAATGGAAACCTATTTAATCGGGCGTGGTCACGTCGTCAGAGCAACGCGCGGCTATTCGTCGCAAATGATGTTCGTTTCCGTTGGTGGTTTGGAAATCGCGAGACGGCCGCGCTGCTGTGGTGACGAAAAGACCCGCGTTACAATCTGGGGCGGCCGAACAAATCGTTGAACCGGAGCGCGAGCAGCGGGGCTCTCAGCGCGAGGCTTTCGTGGTTATCTAGTTTGTGCGCGCCCGGTTAACTCCGCCGTTCGGCATCTTCGTGTTTGGAATTTTGAGTGCGTAATTCAATGAAGTTCAATCATTTAATGCGCGGAGTCTCTGCCGTCACGCTGCTGCTGGGCTTGTCGTTCGTGTTTTATGGTCGGTGGGTGCTGTCCTTCTATGCCATCAGCTTTCAGCCTTCACCTACGCCCAGACTAGTCGATGGCTCTTCTATTCAGCCACTTCTTGTCGGTATTGCCTTCGTGCGAATCTTCGGCGCGGTGTTGCTCGGCATAGGGTTGCTTGCGTGGTTGACTCGAAACTTGTCGAACGTGGAAGCGCAACAGACCATCTTGCTTGGATTGTTCATCATCAACATGTTGGCTTTCCTGGCGGTGCTTCTGCAACAGATAACTTTGTGGATATATTTGCCACCATTAAGGACCATGTCCGCGCGCTTGTTGGCGGCAGTATTCCTGATATTGTCATTGGCTCTAGGTTATGCGCGGTTCATCAAGGCTGACGGCTCCTAAACGGCGATGCCGAACAAATCGTTGGACGCGAGCGGCGGGAGCGTGTTTCGTAACTAACCTGGTGCGGCGAAGGGTGCTTTGATTCGCGCCGCCGCGTCAACTCAAACGTTGGGCCGACTTCGCTGATTGAAAAGAAAGACAAACCAGCGCGGGGCTTGTCGCTCGGGCAGGACGCGCGGCTGGTAATCGGTACTTCAGTTGCTCGTTGTGTTTCGCCGCGCTCACGCGTTTCTGCTGGCGAAGACAGTAGCGCGTTACAATCTGGGGCGGCCCAACAACTCGTTGGACGCGAGCCGAACCAGCGGGCTTGTCAGCGACAACTTGCGTGTAATGCAGTTGCGTGCGGCCGCGTCAACTCAACCGTTCGGCCGCATCGCTATTTGAGAACGCACAAAATGGAAACCTATTTAATCGGGCGTGGTCACGTCGTCAGAGCAACGCGCGGCTATTCGTCGCAAATGGGGATCGTTTGCTTGGTGGATTGTGGGATCGCGAGACGGCCGCGCTGCTGTGGTGACGAAAAAACCCGCGTTACAATCTGGGGCGGCCGAACAAGTCGTTGAACCGGAGCGCGAGCAGCGGAGCTCTCAGCGCGAGGCTTTCGTGGTTATCTAGTTTGTGCGCGCCCGGTTAACTCCGCCGTTATGCCGCATCTCTTTCGAAAAGAAATACAAACCAGCGCGAGACTTGTCGCTCACGCATGGCGCGCGGCGCGATGCCGCATTAACAAACTCGCTCGCTGAGGCAATCTGGCATGGTTTCTAGCGCCGCGCTTGTTCGTTTCTTTTAACCGATTGACAGTAACGCTTTACAATCTGGGGCGGCATAACAAGTCGTTGAACCGGAGCGCGAATAGCGGGATTCTCAGCGCGGGGCTTTCGTGGCTATCAAGTTCGTGCGCGCCCGGTTAACTCCGCCGTTATGTTTCTTTCTCTAATCAGAATTGGCATCGTTCTCCTGATCAGTGTTCCTGTTGTGCAGGCTTGCGTGTGTCTTGAGACGCCGACAACCGCCGAATCTTTCTCAAAACATTCGGTGGTTTTTGCGGGCACTGTTATTGCGCGCGGTAAATACGGCGCCTGGCTTCGCGTTGACCGTCCATTTAAGGGTGTGTCGTCGCGGACAATCTATTTGTACACTGGTAATGTCCAAAATGATTGTGATCCTTGGTTCGGCAAAAAGGGCGAACGATGGTTAGTTTACGCCCGGCTTGAACCTTTGTTTCGCACCGAAAACTCGAAGAGTCCATATGCTCATAAACTTATGGCTCGCGGATGCGACAGAACCACCTTGCTCGTAAACGCCGCAGAGGATCTGAAAACTCTCGCGGCCCTTAGGCGATGAAACCGCATTCGACTACGGCGAAACATAACAACTCGTTGGACCGGAGCGGCGGGGGCGTGTTTCGCATCGAGCGCGGTGCGGCGGAGGTTGAATGGAATGCGCCGCCCGGTCAACTCAGACGTTGGGTTTCTTTTCTGATGTTTAGAACACTAGCCAAACTCGCTATCTTACTCGGCGCGGTAGCGCTCGCTCTGCCGCAGGATGCAAACGACGGCGCTCTCGTCAAATCCAACGGTTGGAACACTGGTGCGCTTCGACTCTTGAAAACAAAATCGCAATCGGAAATGCTGGTTGGTGCGGCGAACGTGAATGTTTCCGTCTTGGTCATGCCTGAGGAAGGTATTCTTTTCGAAGATACTGCTTATTATCTAAACATTAACGGTAATCGCACTTTGCACCCTAGCCCAATGAATGCTTACTCCGCTTCGAAATTTGATGTCAACGGAAACGTCTTCGCCTACACCGTTCGTGGGCCAGGCGTGGCGATTGCGCGGATCTCGAAAACCCAAAAACGCGTTGCCGCCCTTGCCTGCGAATCCTTTTTTGCTTTTTACGACCGCGATGGCGACGGCAAGTTTGAAACGTTGGTTCACCTTGGTGACAACGGCCCGCTCAATCTAAACGTGCCGTCATGGGCGCGACGCTGACATCAACGGCGAAACCCAACAAATCGTTGGACGCGAGCGGCGGGAGCGTGTTTCGCATCATAATTGGTCCGGCGATGCTTGAATGAAATCGCGCCGCCGCGTCAACTCAAACGTTGGGCGGCTCGGCCATTTTTATCCTGAGGTTATTGTTGAGATGGATTTCTCCCCGCACAGCTCGGCCGAATTGAAAGACAAGGAGCAGGTGGGCGAAGCGCTGGCGAATGAGCTGCAAGGTGCAGCTCGCCAACTTCACGAAATCTACGAACCTCAATGGAACGTACGCACCGACGTCCTAAAAACCCTGGTGTCGCTTTCAGCGGGATCTATTGTTCTTTGCGTCACGTTTTCCTCTTCCCTTCGCACTCTTAGTGCGCGCCCGCTTTGGCGTTATCTAATTCTTTTCGCCTTCGTCATGCTCATCACATCGCTGATTGTTGCATTAATCGGATTGTGGGTTGGCGCACAGGTCTACCATATACAATCCAGTATGTTTAATACTCGACCTGAGGTGAAGCAAGCATTTGTCGACGCTAAGACCTATGATGAGTTTTTTGAAACCTTCCAGAATATTCAGCGCAGATCCATCACTTCCATTGTAAAGCGTGACGTTTCTGCGACATGGTTGTTTCGCGCGAGCTCCATTACGTTTTGTGTGGCAATCATCGCGCTTGCGGTGGTCGGAACTCGCCAACTTTTATGGTAGGCGCTTGGTTTTCGCCGCCCAACAAATCGTTGGACGCGAGCCGAACCAGCGGGCCTGTCAGCGACAACTTGCGTGTTAACGTAGTTGCGTGCGGCCGCGTCAACTCAACCGTTCGGCGTCACTTTGTGGAGATTAAATGCCACGAACATACACACGACGTGATCCCGTTGCCGACAAGAACGCGTTGCTCGGATTTCTTAGTCGCCACCCAACGCAATGGTTCGCAGCGGGCGATCTTCGACTCAGCACAACGGTCCCGAAAAACCATGTTCGCGGGCACCTGACCGGAGAATCGAACGTGGAGATAAAGGAAACTCCACGCAAAACGCTCTATCGTTTCAAATCGTCCGCATCTCCGAAGCGTTAGCTCTTTGTTGCTACGGGTGACGCCGAACAAATCGTTGGACGCGAGCGGCGGTAGCGCATTTTGCAACTAGCTTGGTGCGGCGGAAGGTGCTTTGATTCGCGCCGCCGCGTCAACTCAACCGTTCGGTGCTTATGATGAATCGTCGAGAAATTCTAGAGCGGCTCATATACCTGGATGCGGATTTTATTTCCTCAGCGTACGAGGAAATTCAGAACGTATCTCCGGCGACGCAATTCACGAAGGTCGAGGGCATGGGCGCACAAGGCGGCTTTCCATTTCTCAAAGCGGATCTTCACAGTCAGGAATCGAAAACATTTACTGTGTCGTCAGTTCAAATGCTAAAGGCCATCAATGACGCCTTGGAAACGTTGTTCCCGAAATTTGAACCATCGATATTCAAAAACGAACTCGGCTCGCGCGTTGCCTGGTTTAGCGGGCGTCTTTCCAGCGGCAGATGGACCGGCGGCAACGATACAGAAGACTTGGCCTACCATTTGTTCCAACTACAATCGGAGGGCGCACATTTCTCTTTCATCTCGCAACCAGAATATTTCCTTTCAAACATCGGCGCGTTACTTCGTGCGCCTATTGCTTTGCGTAGAAATCTGGCATTCCACGTCAACGTTTTAGGCAGGGTGCTTTATCTTGTCGAAGGTATACCGACTTTTGTAGCGTGTCCTTATCTGATCGTTGAAGAGTGAAATGGCGCGGTCGCACCGAACAAATCGTTGGACGCGAGCGGCGGGGGCGTGTTTCGCAACTAGACTGATTCGGCGAAGGGTGCTTTGATTCGCGCCGCCGCGTCAACTCCACCGTTCGGCGTCTCCGAGATCGACATGTGCTCAATGTCATGGCTTTGAGGAGGATTAGAAGATGGACCCGATAAAACGGTGGAAATACTACGCTGCTTACTGCACTTTCAAGGAGACGAAAGCGCCAGGCGTGTTAGGCGGTGCGCGTGAAGGATTTTGGATGCTGAAGCTCGACAAGGAATTCACCTTGGCTGATGGACTGAACCATATGGGAGATTTAGGTTATGAATTGGTAGGAATTCAAACTACTAGTACCTTAGCCGGTGGGGGCTCGCCCCATTGGTTTGAACCCTCTTTTTTCTATATCTTCAAGAAGCCAATTGAAGCACAGTGATAATGCTCAGAGTTAGACCACAAGAGTGAATTAACGGCGCAAAGCCACGCCGACGCCGAACAAATCGTTGGACGCGAGCCGCGGGAGCGTGTTTCGCATGAAGCTTTCGTAAATAAAGGTTGGCGCTACCGCGCGGCCGCGTCAACTCAACCGTTATGCGCTTTCTCTCAAACATGTGTTTCATCCTATTCGTGGCGCTTTGTACATTCTCCGCTGGCGGATACGCGTTCGGCCAAGAACCCTTCTCCCAAGAGCCGGGAGAGGTTCTCTTCAAGAAATTCGATGAAATCCATGCCTTTTCGTCGCCAGACTTGCACGCGCGTCTCGACAACGTGGCAATCAGTTTTCAACCGAATTCGTCTGATGGCCTGCTCTACCTAATCGCGTATTCTGGCCCACGCGCGTGTGTCGGTGATGCCGATCGTCTCAACCTTCGAGCGAAAACATATCTCGCAAAGCGCGGCGTTGATTCTCGTCGCGTGGTTCTTATTGATGGGGGTTTCCTGGACATGGCGGTGCTCGACGTCTGGATGCTACCGTCTCACGTATCGCCGCCAGAACCGATGCCAAACATCGACCGAACTCAGGTTCACTTGAAAAACTGCACGAAACGCAGTTCAATCCGTCGGCGACGCGCATAACAAATCGTTGGACGCGAGCGGCGGGAGCGTGTTTCGCATCATAACTGGTCCGGCGATGCTTGAATGAATTCGCGCCGCCGCGTCAACTCCGCCGTTCGGCCGACTTTGCTTTTGATGACAAACAACAACGGGGCCTATTGCCCCGCGCGGCTCACATTCGTAATCATAGTTGCTCGTCGCAAGCTCGCCGCGCTGAGGGAAACGTACTTGGTACGCGTTACGATCTGGGGCGGCCGAACAACTCGTTGGACGCGAGCCGAGCCAGCGGGCTTGTCAGCGACAACTTGCGTGTAACGTAGTTGCGTGCGGCCGCGTCAACTCAAACGTTATGTTGCTTCAATCTTCGAACGAAATATCAGGAAAGAAAAGTTGTTATGCTAAATGAGGACGACAAGGCGCGGTTGAGAGCTGAGGAGATGTTCCGAAATAGTATTCAAGAGGAACTTGCTCTCAAGAAGCCCAAGCCATCAGCAAAGTCTACGCTCTGGATGTTACTCAATAGCGCTTTTGGTTTGTGGCTCTTATCTACTCTCGCAGTCGGGTTCATAACTTGGTCTTACGCTACGTATAAAGAGTCGAAGACTGCGGACAATCAAAAACGCGAGTTGTTACGAAAGTTAGATACGGAGATCACTTACCGTATCTCCCAATGCGAGCTCGCTCTAGCTTATGTGTCTTGTAAAGAAATTGGACGAGGGGGCCCACTTACTAAAGTAGTTTCAGCACCGTTAGACGGAAAGGCTACCTTTGTAACTCCAACTCCATATGTATATCCAGAGTTCAAAGAAAGGGGATTTGTATCACTCGTTGCTGAGTTAACATCAGTTTTAGGCACTCCCGATAAAGAGCAAATGGATAAAGTTGTGCAGGACTACAATAAAATCATATCGCTCAGCTCTCCTGAATCAGCAGAAGGCTGTGACCAAAGAATGACTGAGATGCAAAAACTTGTACGCGAAGAGTTGCGCCGTCCGAGGTGGAGAATTGGCGCGTGAAAGATAGAGAGGTAATTCATAGGACCATACCGCAACATAACAATTCGTTGCAGGTGAGCGCGGGATAGCGTGCTTCTCAACTAGCTTTGTCCGGCGCGGGTTGCGTATCACCGCCCGCGCCACCTGAACTCAAACGTTCGGCCGACTTTGCTTTTGATGACAAACAACAACGGGGCCTATTGCCCCGCGCGGCTCGCATTCGTAATCATAGTTGCTCGTCGCAAGCTCGCCGCGCTGAGGGAAACGTACTTGGTACGCGTTACGATCTGGGGCGGCCGAACAACTCGTTGGACGCGAGCCGAATCAGCGAGCTTCTCAGCGACAACTTGCGTGTAACGTAGTTGCGTGCGGCCGCGTCAACTCCACCGTTATGCGGCTACTTGCCTAAGATTGAATCGTGAACTATCCGGCTTTAATTATCAGTCTTCTCGCTCTGGCCTTCGCCGTCCTAAGCTTTTGGTGGATGAATTGGAGGCGCGGAAAGTTGATCGTCGGAAAACCGCGCTCGTATGCAGCGCGTGGATCGCAAACCGACAATCTGATCATTACCCTTCCGCTTGTCTTTTACAATGACGGTGCCGCAGCAATTATCATCCAGAATCTCCGGCTGCTGCTCTTGGAGGATTCCGATACTCGTCCTTTGTTTTTCAACGCAACTCTTGAAAAACTCATGAAGGACGAAGGCCGCGCGTTCGCTACACAGTTTCCAGTTCGTGGTCGCGAAGCGGTGACCCTTGTCTGCGAATTTCAAAGAGCGCCAGGGAATCTTCTGTTCGAGGCGAAGCGCTATCCACTCGAACTTCAGGCCATTCTTGACCGCGACGCTGAATGGCAACAGTTGTCTCGTTTTGATCTTAATGTCATTGATTCGGCTGTTCCCGTCATCAACAAACAGTGTGTGGCTCATGACAACTACGCCGCATAACAAATCGTTGGACGCGAGCGGCGGGAGCGTGTTGCTTAACTAATTCGGTGCGGCGAAGGGTGCTTTGATTCGCGCCGCCGCGTCAACTCAACCGTTCGACGCCTTTTTGGTTATGGTCAGAAACTCCATATTGAACCGATACGCCATTGCTGCCATGTTGGTCGCGTGTACCGTGGCGCTTGTTGCGAGTAACAAGCTCTCAGTCTTCGCTCAACGACCCGCGGTCGGCCGGGTTTCGGCTGAACAGCGGCGCGCGGTTCACTTGGTAATTTCTGGGACCGGAATGTCCAGCGGGTCTTTCTCTCGCGACCCCATACCCGAAAAGGAGACGTTCACACTGGGGGAACCAATTCACATTGGCCTTCTCATGACTAATACGGGGCGCGAATCCATTTGGGTTTGTGCTTTCTCGAATCCTTATTATCAGAACCGTCCGCAACTAACACGCGACGGAGAAGCCGTCGGGTACTTAGAAAATCTCAAGGAGCTAATTCGTCAGAGTGATGCTGGAACGCTGTGTGAATTCACTAGCAAGCGCGATATCGTCTATCTAAAACCAAATTCGCCATTGCGGGTTCCGAGCATTGAACTCCAGGAATGGTACGGCACGCTTAGTCCCGGACATTACCAGCTATTTCTTAGGCGGACGTTGGCATGTTGTGCCGATGGACAGTGGATTTCAACCAATACGATCAGTTTCGACGTCACGGACTAATTGGGCGGGCGGCGTCGAACAACTCGTTGGACCGGAGCGGCGGGAGAGTGTTTCGCATCAAGCGTGGTTCGGCGAAGGTTGAATGATGTTGCGCCGCCCGGTCAACTCTGACGTTATGCGTTTCCTGTTCGCATTAACGAATCGCATCTTCAACAACGGGGGTGGCCTTGCTTTCCTATTGCTGCTTGGTGTTGTCTTGAGTTGCACTCACGCCGACCTCGAGCGAGCCACCACCGTTACGATCGCCGACGAAAACTTTCCGCCGACGTTCAAACTTGGTGGGAACGGTGACCAGATTTTCTTTATCGTGACGGAGGTTGCGCCTGAAAACTTGGGCAACAATCCCTACGCGAAAGAGAACACTCCACTCTGGCAAATCTGGCACAAAGACGAACGCGCTTTCGAGGTTTGGCTTTGGCCTGCGCTAAAATACGGCACGGTGCCTGATGGTTTCATACAGAAAATTCCGGCCAACGGTCCGCCTCCGTCGTTTGTTGAAGGTAAAATCTACGAAGCGGGTGGCCCGGCCATGAATGCGCCGGGTGGTTACATTCGTTTCGCGATTCATAGTGGCAAAATCGGTCGCGTCCGCGCGCCGTGGGAAAACTATTAACCCTCGGACGCATAACAACTCGTTGGACCGGAGCGGCGGGAGCGTGTTTCGCATCAAACCTGGTGCGGCGAAGGTTGAATGAAATCGCGCCGCCCGGTCAACTCAGACGTTGGGCCGACTTCGCTAATTGAAAGAAGGACAAACCAGCGCGAGGCTTGTCGCTCGGGCAGGACGCGCGGCTGGTAATCGGTACTTCAGTTGCCCGTTGTGTTTCGCCGCGCTCACGCGTTTCTGCTGGCGAAGACAGTAGCGCGTTACAATCTGGGGCGGCCCAACAAATCGTTGGACGCGAGCCGAGCCAGCGGGCTTGTCAGCGACAACTTGCGTGTAACGTAGTTGCGTGCGGCCGCGTCAACTCAACCGTTGGGCCGCTACAAAATGAGGACACTATGTTTCAACGCATTCTCTTCTTCATAATCATAGTTCTCTCGCTTGCAATTACCGTTCATGCCCAGGAAACCAATCGGGTCGTGAATTGGGGAGTATTTTCGCCGGGCACGGACGCGAGGGTGCTTGAAATCATCCGCATCACAGTTAAAGACACAAACGTCACTCCCGGACAATACTTCGTGGCGTCGGATGACTGGTTGGACAAATTGACCTTTAGAATCCAAAACGTCACTGACAAAACAATTACTCGGTGCGGATTCGGCGTCGGTTTTCCCGAACTTAATCCCCGTGGCGAAGGGGAAGGTATGCCGGGGTTTTCGGTTGTTTATGACACGCTGAAAATTCCGGGGAAACTACAACCAATACCGCCTGGTGCTGTGTTTGAGATTTCGCTGCCGTCCGACCAACTTAATAACCTCCGTCGCGCCGCTTCTCGACATTACGACACTTCTCATCTAACACGCATCATCATTCTTCCGGGGTTGGCGACTTTTGCCGATGGGTCCGGCGTTGGAGGCTATTTGCTGCGAAAGAATTGAGCCTCCAGATCCGCGGCCCAACAACTCGTTGGACCGGAGCGGCGGGAGCGTGTTTCGCATCAAACCTGGTGCGGCGAAGGTTGAATGAATACGCGCCGCCCGGTCAACTCAGACGTTGGGTTTCTTTTCTAATCTCAGCCATGGTTACTAAGTCGTTCACTTTAATCTTAATCTTGCTTTTGACGATCGCCGTCGCTGCATCCCAAACTGGCGTTGATGACCAAACGTTAGTGAAACCAGGTGGCTGGAACCTGAGCTCGCTACAACACTTAAAAACAAAATCGCAATCGCACGAACGTGTCAGTGGCATGGATGTCAATATTGCCGTGTTGCTCGTACCTGAGGAAGGAATCCTTTTCGAGGACACGACCTATTATCTCAACGTAAACGGAAATCGAACCTTGCATTCTAGCCCGATGAACGCTCAGTACGCATCGAAGCTTGACGTCAACGGGCACGTATTCTGTTACACGGTTCGTGGGCCAGGCGTTGCTATTCAGCAAATCTCGAAAACCGAAAGTCGGGTCGGTGCCCTTGGGTGCGAATCCTTTTTCGCTTTCTACGATGAAGATGGTGATGGGAAATTTGAAACGCTTGTGCCGCTTCCCGATCGCGGTCCAATAGATCTGCACGTTCCGTCGTGGGCGCAACGTTACGTCGGCTGACGAAACCCAACAAATCGTTGGACGCGAGCGGCGGGAGCGTGTTTCGCAACTTGCATGATGCGGCGGAGGGTGCTTTGATTCGCGCCGCCGCGTCAACTCAGACGTTGGATTTCTTTCTTGCTGGCAGGGGGAACTATGAAGATCCTTGGAACAGCCATCGTTGTTCTGTTAGCGCTTGGCCAACAAACCATTCGCTACGATGCCTCTACTAGATCGCCGACACTACCTACGGAACGGCCGGCCGTGTCGGAAATGGCTCGTACCGCCGAGGCTCTGGCATCTCAACCTAATGCCGACACAAACGCACGTCTCGCGCTTTCAATTTGGAACGATCTCAACACCATGTGCCGGGGGTTCTCTGGCGACCGCCCGGAAACCCAGGCTGCCTGTTGCGTCAGAAGTAAGGTTGACGTGTTGCTCAACAATCTGGGCTACTGTTATCACATGGGTGACACTTGGCGAAAATGCGGTCCGCGCGACAGACGCGCGCAACGCGTGGCTCTAAAAGATTGCGTGAAATAAATCATCCTTTTCGCCACAACGAAATCCAACAAATCGTTGGACGCGAGCGGCGGGGGCGTGTTTCTCAACTAACTTTGTGCGGCGGAGGGTGCTTTGATTCGCGCCGCCGCGTCAACTCCGCCGTTGGGCGGTGGAGATCGGCCATTCAATGGCAAATTTTCATCCGGATATTTAACCCTCTCTTTCTAGGAGATTCGATATGAACCTCACAACAAGCAATGAACGTCCCCAAGGCACACCTGACGCCAGGACGACCACGAACGACTCGCCCGCATCGCCTTCAACGAGAACCAGACGACAACGATTCTCGCGGTTTTTGGTTGAGAAGGGCCCGGCCTTTACTGTAATTGCTCTCGTCTTATCCGCACTGCAATTCATTTATGCTGGCTTCGGTGCGAACAGAATTGATCGGATCGCTGATTCGATTTCCACGCAATATGTCGACGTGTTTCCTAACAACATGCCGGACGTTATCTCATTAATTAACCGCACACAGAAAAACCTTACGATCATCACCGACGTTGCAGCGTATGGCCACTTTTCGAGTCCAGACAATTCCCGTGAGTATGTTCGCGCGCTCAACAATCTAAATAATTCACAAAAAGACGTCCAAATCAAAGTTCTTTATTATGAAACGACAAAAGGCAAAGCCAAGTTAGCCGAGCAATTTGCATCTGAGATTTTGGACTGGTCAGCTTTTACTGCGGGGCCGCGCTACCAGAATTACTCTCGCCATTATCCGGCAGATTTACCGAAGGATGCTGACGCGCTTTACAATCAGATTATTCAAGCTGGCGAAAAGTTGAAAACTAATCTTCAAGGAATTAATTCCAAAACAAGAGTCGTCACAACGTCAGATGACTTGCAGATCTTCATGTGGATTCGGGACGGTGAGGAGGCTATGTTTTCCCTGCATAATTATGGTCCGAACACGCGCGAAGACTCATTCAAAACCATTGATAAGAGACTCATAACGCGACTTGACGCAATTGCGGACGAGGAATTTAGGAGAGCGGAGCGCGCTCCTGCGCTGCAGTCGAGCCCGACGCCACAACTTGGGGGACCAACAAAACTTTCCCCAACTCCGTCTACAGTTGCAAGCGCGTCTCCGACACCTTGATGACCACATTCTAATTCTGGGATTCGCGCCGCGAGCAGCTGTCCGGACCGATGTACTGTTAATCGCCACCGCCCAACAAATCGTTGGACGCGAGCGGCGGGGGCGTGTTTCTCAACTAGCTTGGTGCGGCGGAGGGTGCTTTGATTTGCGCCGCCGCGTCAACTCAATCGTTCGACCGCTCATCCGACATGCGAGTCAAAGGCAGAATCACCGACTGGAACGATCTTCGCGGGTTCGGCTTTGTCTCGCCGCTCGAGGGCGGCGAACGTGTGTTCGTTCACGTGTCGGCTCTCCCAACCGGAAGTCGTCCGACCAAGGGCGAGTTCGTCACCTACACACTCGGCACCGATGAACGCGGCCGTCCGTGCGGAACACAAGTCACCTATGTCGTGCGCCACGCAAAGCGGTTTGTACTAGGGACGCAAGCGCGCAACTCCCACCTTATCGCAAGTTGTGTGGCAGCGGCGTTTCTCGGGGTCGTCGCGCTGCTAGCCATCGTCGGACGCCTCTGGTGGCCGGTGGTGTGTGTCTACATCGTCACGAGCGTGGCGGCGTTCTACACGTACAAACACGACAAGGAGGCCGCACAGGTCAGCGGAAGACGAACGAACGAGTGGACACTAATCACGTTGGGATTGATCGGGGGGTGGCCCGGCGCTCTCGTTGCGCGATACCGATTTCGGCACAAAACAAAAAAGGTCGCATTCCGGGTAGGGTATTGGCTCAGCGTCGGGTTCAACGTCGCCGCGCTGGCTTGGCTGATTGGTTCGTAGTCACACACAATTGGTGCGGCTCCGTGAATCATCGCGGTCGAACAACTCGTTGGACCGGAGCGCGAGCAGCGGGGCTCTCAGCGCGAGGCCTTCGCGATAACGAGGTTCGTGCGCGCCCGGTCAACTCAGACGTTGGATGGCTTTGCCTTATGAAACTTCTTCTATCTCTTCTCTCCATCATCTCTATAGCGCCTCTGACGTTCGGACAAAAGACGACTGACTCCCTTCATACAATCGCCGGTGACTTGGTAATCCTCGAAATCGAGACCGGATGCAAATACAATGTGCTTCTGGACGGGAAGATTGTCCTACATACCGATTGCAACGACGACTCAAACAAATACAACTCGGCACCCGAACCAACGATTCACACTTACTACAAATCAATCGCCTCGGAAGGGGTGGGCGAATTTTCCGAGGTTGTTCTGTTCGAAATGTTTATGATGGGCAACGCGTGTAACGGCAGCGGTTTCATTTTTCTGGGCTTAAAGACCGACAAATCGTACGTCCTTTCAAACGACGTCGATTTTTGTGGCGGGCGGCAACCTGTCATAACGTGGGCGAAAGACAAGGTCACGCTTTTCATTCCGGGTGGACCGCCTAATCGCGGCAAAGGCTACATTCCGCCCGAGACTTGGATCTATGAAAAGGGCTTCGTTCGCAAGGTCGCGCGCGCGAGTCGGCGACAGTGACTTCAATCACGACGCCATCCAACAAATCGTTGAACCGGAGCGGCGGAAGCCCCTCTCGCATCAAGCGTGATCCGGCGAAGGTACTTCGTTTCGCGCCGCCCGGTTAACTCCGCCGTTCGGTGGCTGACTCTGAGAATCGAAGATGGTACACCTAACAGTCAACCTCGATAAGTACCTCCATGAGTTTCAGCAACAACTCGCAAATCACCTGACAAGTCTGAGTGGAACGCTCCGATCGTTGGAGGACGGCTCACTTCTTGAGAAAGCTGCGCTTAAACGACCCTACGCCATAATTCATTTCCAAGTTGGAGTCGAAGGAGGAATGAATCCCGACATGGTCGGGGACGCCTGCAACCGCTGTTTTCTGGATCTCACTCGGTCGTTGATCAACTACATGGACCGAATGATTTCAATTCGTCGTTTGAAAGGTACAGAAATCAACTTCCCTTCAGATGTGCAATCTAACGAAAAACTCCAGGCCTTCGTTTCTGCACACCTTGAATCTTGTTATCGCGACGTAGCGAGTGATAGGTCGTTAACCAATCCGCGAAAATTGCGAGAACTCGCAGGACTCGGATCGTTCGAACACGAGACAGCGCTCTCATATTTTCAACTGCGACGTTGCCTCGAACATCACGGAGCTGTGCCGACATCCAATATTACGATCTACTTCATTCGTCCCGTGATTCTCGCTGGGGATGAAGAAATCACGAAGCTTCCCCATGTTGTTCCTGAGAATGCCTCGATCAATTTGAGGATTGACCGACCGGCGTTACTATTTCCAACAGGGCAGAGGGTATTTCTTACGGAGGCGGACCTCGAAAATGTATATACAACGTTGGGAATGCTAATTGGACCCGAAATTCGGCGCGTCGTATCAGAATCAATCTGACGCGCCACCGAACAACTCGTTGGACCGGAGCGGCGGGAGCGTGTTTCGCATCATTGTTGGTGCGGCGAAGGTTGGGTGGTGACGCGCCGCCCGGTCAACTCCGACGTTATGCGTCTTTTGAATGGATTGAATGAAACTTCTATTGTCATTCATCCACGGGCTAACAATTCTCAGTGGCGTTACGCGCGCCGAATCTGACATCCCTGATAAGCGAAGGAGGCCGGAATGAAAGCGGTGTTCAAAAGCGCATGGGGCTATCAGGAAAACAACCTGAACCTGCCGGTAGTAAACCTGGAAGCCGCGCTCCCTTTTTACGAAACTGTAATGGGTTTCCAGGTTCGATCGCGGAGCGATTCGCCACACAGGTCCGCAGTCCTTGGCAGGGATGACATCCAGATAGGTCTGGCTGAAAACGGCGGCGATGCGACGCAGGACGGCTGCGCTTTCGAGGTTGATAGTGCAGAGGCGGCCTTTGCCGAGTTGAAGGCGAATGGTTTGGAAAAGGAGCTATCCGGCTTCAAAATCGAAAAACACGAGGGTACATGCTGGAAGGTCTTCTACTTGGTCGCGCCGGACGGGCTCTGCTACTGGTTCGGCGAACGGCAAACAGGTGAAGGAGCAGATGACAGTGGTGGCACGGACGACGCATAACACGTCGTTGGACCGGAGCGGCGGGAGCGTGTTCGCATCAAAGCTGGCGCGGCGAAGGTTGCGTTGATACGCGCCGCCCGGTCAACTCTGACGTTATGCCGCCTTCGCTTTCGAAAAGAAATACAAACCAGCGCGAGACTGTCGCTCACGTATAGCGCGCGGCGCGATGCTGCATTAACAAACTCGCTCGCTGAGGCAATCTGGCATGGTTTCTAGCGCCGCGCTTGTTCGTTTCTTTTCACCGATTGACAGTAGCTTGTTACAATTTGGGGCGGCATAACAAATCGTTGAACCGGAGCGCGAACAGCGGGGCTCTCAGCGCGAGGCTTTCGTGGCTATCAAGTTTGTGCGCGCCCGGTTAACTCCGCCGTTGGGCCGACTTCGCTGATTGAAAAGGAATACAAACCAGCGCGAGGCTTGACGCTCGGGCAGGACGCGCGGCTGGTAATCGGTACTTCAGTTGCCCGTTGTGTTTCGCCGCGCTCACGCGTTTCTGCTGGCGAAGACAGTAGCGCGTTACAATCTGGGGCGGCCCAACAAATCGTTGGACGCGAGCCGAATCAGCGGGCTTCTCAGCGACAACTTGCGTGTAATGCAGTTGCGTGCGGCCGCGTCAACTCCGCCGTTATGCTTCTTTACCTAACCAGTACTCTACCGTGATGAGGGAACGAGAGATTTGCTCGACAGAAGATTTGCACCGTGCTCTTCGTGATCAATGGCATGGTCATTTCTTATACCGCGGGGAGGACTTGCCAACATATAAACTGCAACCGAAATTTGGCAGGTTCGAAGATACCCGTAACAACGTTGCCTTAGAACGCGAAATGCTCAACGACTTCAAAAGAAGGGGTACCGCTTTTATTCAACACGTACCTGAAAATGACTGGGAGTGGCTCGCGCTCGGACAACACTACGGGCTTGCAACTCGGTTATTGGACTGGACGGAAAACCCACTGATAGCAGCTTATTTCGCCACAACGAAGCCTTCGGAAAAATCCAACAGAATCATCTATCTACTGGACACTGCGCGATTCGTGGATGCAAATACCAATTCATCGCCTTTTGAAATTGACGACGTTGTTCTTTACAAACCAAAGCATATTTCCGGTCGAATCTCATCCCAAAGTGGTGTTTTCACCGTGCATAATAAGCCATCGCAACCATTCGACGATGACCGGCTTGAGAAATGGGTCATCAAGGATAGTTGCGTGGTAGATCTACATCTTACCTTGCTGTCATACGGCATTAATGAAGCTTTCATCTTCGCAGATCTAAATGGGCTGGCAAATTACATCAACTACGTAAACATTTGGGGCCTTGTGCTATGAACCATTAAGCCCAACATGCTTGAGCGAAGCATAACAACTCGTTGGACCGGAGCGGCGGGAGCGTGTTTCTCAAGTTGCTTGGTGCGGCGAAGGGTGTTTTGATTCGCGCCGCCGCGTCAACTCAAACGTTATGCCGCATTGCTTTCGAAAAGAAATACAAACCAGCGCGAGACTTGTCGCTCATGGATGGCGCGCGGCGCGATGCTGCATTAACAAACTCGCTCGCTGAGGCAGTCTGGGCATGGTTTCTAGCGCCGCGCTTGTTCGTTTCTTATTACCGATTGACAGTAGCGCGTTACAATCTGGGGCGGCATAACAAGTCGTTGAACCGGAGCGCGAGCAGCGGGGCTCTCAGCGCGGGGCTTTCGTGATTATCCAGTTTGTGCGCGCCCGGTTAACTCCGCCGTTGGGCGCTATTTGTGAGGTGAATTTACGTTGCAAATCAGCAGCGAAGTCATACAATCACCAAGGAACTTATATTATCAGGAGAAATCACGATGCGACGTCCATTTCTTCTAAATATGGGAACACGTCTCTTGGTTTGTTTAGGATATTTGGTGCTGACAAACTGCACGATATTTGCCCAACCGCAGAGATTCGTGCAGATTGATGTGAGAGTCGTTGGCGGCAATCCCGCAGGAATCGAGGGCACCGAACTTGACGGTGAGCCACTACTGGCGTGGGACACTACCGTTTTTGGCGACACTTTTGCGGCGCCGGACCCCAAGATTTGCGTAGAGAATAAGGGAAATATGAAGTGCGTCGGTGACGATTGTCCCGATCTGTATTTTTGTTCGTTTATTGGAGTTCCGATTTCATCCGATACTTTCAAACTGGAAGTGTGGGATGCCGATGTAAAAAGTGAGTTTGACCCAGAGGGCGATGATTTGATCGGCAAGGGCGTGGTGCGCGGTCTTAACCGCTCATATCGGTTTGGACAAGCCCAGGTCACCGTAACTGAAATTCCCTGCTCGAATAAGCAGATACAAGTTAATTATGAACATCCTTACCTGCCGGTTGGCCACTACCGGTTCGATTCGGGTTTTTATGCTTACCCCATTTTTTTTGGGCAGGGCTCTACTCTTTTGCCCCTTAAACCGGAGTATCATCACTACAAGACTATTCCCACGGCAATGTGCTCGGTCAGTCAACGCGGCTGCGACGTAAAGACGGTTTTTGACACGATGATCAGTCAAGTTAGTTTCATCGCGCCTTCGAAGGACAAAACGCCGGTCGTAAATTGCAAAGTCAACTTATTGGAGAGCGTCTTAGAGAGTGTCGGGGGGCAGAATCCGGTGAGCACGGTGATAGATGCGAAAAATGCGACCATTGTTAATTACACGCTCGAAGCACACATCTTTTATCCGGGTAAGATAACTCGCAGAGTCGTACAAGAGCGCGGTACGATTCTCGTTACGACCGAAGGCGAAGGGTTCGGTCAGTATGCCCAGGAAAACGAGGCCGCTGGCAAATTACTTTTTAAGTCAATTGATGAGAAACTGGCTGATGCCGTTAAAAAAAGATTGTCGCTCCTGAATAAACCTGCGAATCAAAAGCCTCTGAAACAAGTTAAAAATCGCAGACGGGCTTAATACTTTGTATAATTCCCGCCTTATGAGCCGATAGCTCTTTAGCATTTAAGGGAGCAGCCCAACAACTCATTCAACCGGAGCGCGGGATTGCAGGGCTTTCATCGTCTCCGCTCCGGTTAGGTCGTGTGCTGTTCGCCCGCGCCCGGTTAATTCGAGCGTTATGCCGCATCTCTTTCGAAAAGAAATACAAACCAGCGCGAGACTTGTCGCTAACGCATGGCGCGCGGCGCGATGCTGCATTGACAAACTCGCTCGCTGGGGCAATCTGGCATGGTTTCTAGCGCCGCGCTTGTTCGTTTCTTTTTAACGGATTCACAGTAGCGCGTTACAATTTGGGGCGGCATAACAAATCGTTGAACCGGAGCGCGAACTGCGACGCTCTCAGCGCGAGGCTTTCGTGGTTATCCAGTTTGTGCGCGCCCGGTTAACTCACCGTTCGGCGTTACTCTTGAACGTCCGAGGCGATTTCAATGCTGGACAACAAACAAGCGCAAGCCTTACTCGCAAGAAGCATTGGATCACATGTCTTTGAGATCGTTGGGCGAAGCGCTCTACTGACCGCTGCTTTGGCTCTGGTGGATTATCTTGGCAGGCCGAAGGCTTTTACTTTCGCCGACGTGTGGATCACATTTATTGTTGTCGTCGTTTTCCACGCAATTCTGACCTTGCTTTTCTTGGTCTTGGCGGCCGCTAGATATCGCGAACGTCCGAAACGCTGGGATGATGACTGAACCGACGAAACGCCGAACAAATCGTTGGACCGGAGCGCGAGCAGCGAAGCTCTAGCGCGAGGCTTTCGTGGTAACCCAGTTTGTGCGCGCCCGGTCAACTCCACCGTTATGCGGCACGCAATGTAGCCAATATCTCACCGGAGGTTACGCGATGAATAGTAAACAGAAAGGACATGCGTGGAAGGCGTTTCGGAACTTGTGGGTAGCCGGCACTGTTGGCGGCTTTCTAGCGGCTTTAATGCGTAGCGTTCCACTTGACGCAAGAACGCTCGCACACCCGCCCAGTTCTCGATTTGTGGTTGACCTCTTTCTGCGGTACGCCTATTTGTCGTGGTTCATCGTCTACTTTCTTGTGAGCAATCTTGGCGACGACGACCTCGAGAAAGGGGATCTTGCCTTTGACATTATTCAATCCGTGTCATCATTCGCCGCCGCTTTTGCGCTAGGTATCGCAGTGCGAGGCGAGGGGTTTCAATTCGACAGATCATCGGATGCATTCGCCTTCGCCAATGGGGCCATACTGATTATTTGTTTGTCATCACTTGGTTTCTTTCTTCCACGCGATGGTTGGAGGAACCACTCATCGTTGCATCTGCTCCGTATTGGCGGGGCTGTTACTGCTGCGATTGGCGTGGCGGTCTCTTGGACTGATTCCCTGAGTCCCCGTCGAATGTTCGCACTTGCTGGCACTCAACTCATACTGTGGCTGTTGCTCTATCAGTTCGGCCGAATTCGCGTCAATAAGCTTCCGGCCGCATAACAAATCGTTGGACGCGAGCGGCGGGAGCGTGTTTCTCAACTAACTTTCTGCGGCGCAGGGTGCTTTGATTCGCGCCGCCGCGTCAACTCAACCGTTGGGCGGAATACTCGCAACAATGAGATTGCTCCTTTTGTTTACTTTGATTCTCTCGATTGCGTGCTTAACTGTCGCGCAGTCAACCGACCGTGCTACAAACGAGCGGTCAGAATTCGAATCTGTTACTTTCTGCGAACTGCGAAATCTGCGCATCGGCATGGAAAAACAAATCCGTATCCGGACTGTTTATCGGGTTGGATTTGAATGGTCGGAACTCTACTCGTTGAAATGTATCGGCGCTCCTTCTGTCTGGGTTGAATTCTCCGAGGATTGGGAAGCTCACACCAGACGCGCTGTTCGCAAAACGATCCAAAAAGCCGAAGGTACCTACGGTGTCATCTTCGACGGCAAACTTGTTGGCAGTGGCGGATTCGGCCATATGGGCGTTTATCCGATGAAACTAGAAGTGACGCGCGTAGAGTCGGCAAAACGGCTCAGCCGTCAAAGCTACCATGCAGGCGCACTAACGTTGGAAATGCGTCGTCGCGTCGAAGCTTTCGAAGGAGGCCCATGACCTTAATTCCGCCCAACAAATCGTTGGACCGGAGCGGCGGTTGCGCGTTTTCTAACTTGATTGGTCCGGCGAGGCTTGAATGAATTCGCGCCGCCCGGTCAACTCAACCGTTGGGCCACAAACCCCAGGCGATTGGAGGTCGCATGAAACATCTCATCATAATTGCGTTGGCCATTAGTTGTTTCTGGCTGTTGCCAATACGTACTAACAGCGCTGGACCTCCCGCCGCGCGTAAGTCAGGCGATCATCTCTGCCCCGCGGATTCTTTTGTCGTAGATGACACAGGCGCACCGGCGCGACTCACGATAACCGACGCCCAATGCAACGGGCCAAAATGGAGTGCGACGCTTACGCTTACCAACACCAACGACAAGGTCATCATTGGATACGAGATTTCCAATGTCGAGACTTACGATCACAAGAAGAATGTGAAATCGACGCAGGGCGAGAGCGGCTTTAAACTGAAACCCGGTGACTCTAAGGAAATCTCTTCCAACGGTGGATTTCGCAACGGGCTCAGCTACGGCAAGCCGACGGGCTCCATACGAAAGAATGTTTTTCGCGTAACGCGCATTCGATTTGTGGACGGTTCGGTGTGGCGACTGAAGACAACTTCGTAGCTCTTATATTTTGTGGCCCAACAAATCGTTGGACCGGAGCGGCGGTAGCGTGTTTCGCATCGAACTTGGCGCGGCGAAGGGTGAATGAAAGCGCACCGCCCGGTCAACTCAAACGTTGGGCCGCACGTAAATGGAGATTTGCTGATGTTCGGAAAACGCCAGAACAGCAACGCCCTTGAAACACCACCAATCGCGGAATCTGATTCAAACGCCCTCGAAGTCTTGCGTGTGTGGGCTGTGCCGGGGAAACCTCAACAACTGACGTTGCGCACTACTTGGAAGGATGCTGGTGCTTGGGGCTTATTGTTAGCTGACGTTGCCCGACACGCTGCGAACGCTTATGGAAACGAAGGCGCGGATCCAACCAATGCGCTGGCCCGCATTCGCGAACTGTTCGATGCTGAAATGTCTTCGCCGACTGATACGCCGCAACAACTCTGACTGGTGTGCGGCCCAACAAATCGTTCGACGCGAGCGGCGGGAGCGTGTTTCGCAACTTGATTGGTCGAGCGATGCTTAATTGAATTCGCGCCGCCGCGTCAACTCCAACGTTCGGTGCTATTTCTTGATCACATGGCTAACGAATTCGCAGACCTGGTGCAAACTGCAGCAGCCTCAAACTGGTGCACTAGAATCTATTGCACAACCTGCGGCAACGTAGAATTCCGAAAATCTATCACAGCCATCGGCGACGGAATTGGCTTCGGGTTGTCGGATGCTTTGGCTGATCTCGACATCCGTCAATACACAACCTTACGCAACTGGGACGACTGCTTGCGGATTGCGTTTTTCCACTTGCCGTTTCCGCCACAGCGCGAAAGGGTCTTAATGCGTTGGTTGCCGCAGATTGATCTCAACATTCGCTTTGCTGACGTGGTGCTTTTTTACGTTGTGCGTTATCTGGAATCGGACGACGCTGTGCGACAAGCGTGGATATCTGCGTGCGCAGATTTGGCCGTCGAATCCAACGACATGTCGCTTGTTGAATCCATGGTATGGGTTCTTGGCTCACAGTTGTTGGCATTTCCGGAGTTGGCGCAGGTGGCCAAGCGTCTCGACGCGGTGTCTCCAAATGTCCACAAGGCTATGGTCGCCGCTAGTGCCGCTTAACGAGGACGCACCGAACAAATCGTTGGACGCGAGCGGCGGGAGCGTGTTTCGTAACTTGATTCGTCCGGCGATGCTTGATTGAATTCGCGCCGCCGCGTCAACTCAAACGTTGGGCCGACTTCGCTGATTGAAAAGGAATACAAACCAGCGCGAGGCTTGACGCTCGGGCAGGACGCGCGGCTGGTAATCGGTACTTCAGTTGCCCGTTGTGTTCTCGCCGCGCTCACGCGTTTCTGCTGGCGAAGACAGTAGCGCGTTACAATCTGGGGCGGCCCAACAAATCGTTGGACGCGAGCCGAATCAGCGGGCTTCTCAGCGACAACTTGCGTGTAATGCAGTTGCGTGCGGCCGCGTCAACTCCGCCGTTGTGCCGCATTGCTTTCGAAAAGAAATACAAACCAGCGCGAGACTTGTCGCTCACGCATGACGCGCGGCGCGATGCTGCATTAACAAACTCGGTCGCTGAGGCAATCTGGCATAGTTTCTAGCGCCGCGCTTGTTCGTTTCTTGTTAACCGATTGACAGTAGCGCGTTACAATCTGGGGCGGCACAACAAGTCGTTGAACCGGAGCGCGAGCAGCGGGGCTCTCAGCGCGAGGCTTTCGTGGTTATCAAGTTTGTGCGCGCCCGGTTAACTCCGCCGTTATGCGGCACGCAATGTAGCCAATATCTCACCGGAGGTTACGCGATGAATAGTAAACAGAAAGGACATGCGTGGAAGGCGTTTCGGAACTTGTGGGTAGCCGGCACTGTTGGCGGCTTTCTAGCGGCTTTAATGCGTAGCGTTCCACTTGACGCAAGAACGCTCGCACACCCGCCCAGTTCTCGATTTGTGGTTGACCTCTTTCTGCGGTACGCCTATTTGTCGTGGTTCATCGTCTACTTTCTTGTGAGCAATCTTGGCGACGACGACCTCGAGAAAGGGGATCTTGCCTTTGACATTATTCAATCCGTGTCATCATTCGCCGCCGCTTTTGCGCTAGGTATCGCAGTGCGAGGCGAGGGGTTTCAATTCGACAGATCATCGGATGCATTCGCCTTCGCCAATGGGGCCATACTGATTATTTGTTTGTCATCACTTGGTTTCTTTCTTCCACGCGATGGTTGGAGGAACCACTCATCGTTGCATCTGCTCCGTATTGGCGGGGCTGTTACTGCTGCGATTGGCGTGGCGGTCTCTTGGACTGATTCCCTGAGTCCCCGTCGAATGTTCGCACTTGCTGGCACTCAACTCATACTGTGGCTGTTGCTCTATCAGTTCGGCCGAATTCGCGTCAATAAGCTTCCGGCCGCATAACAAATCGTTGGACGCGAGCGGCGGGAGCGTGTTTCTCAACTAACTTTCTGCGGCGCAGGGTGCTTTGATTCGCGCCGCCGCGTCAACTCAACCGTTGGGCCGACTTCGCTGATTGAAAGGAAAGACAAACCAGCGCGAGGCTTGTCGCTCGGGCAGGACGCGCGGCTGGTAATCGGTACTTCAGTTGCTTGTTGTGTTTCGCCGCGCTCGCGCATTTCTGCTGGCGAAGACAGTAGCGCGTTACAATCTGGGGCGGCCCAACAAATCGTTGGACGCGAGCCGAGCCAGCGGGCTTGTCAGCGACAACTTGCGTGTAACGTAGTTGCGTGCGGCCGCGTCAACTCAACCGTTATGCCGCCTTCGCTTTCGAAAAGAAATACAAACCAGCGCGAGACTGTCGCTCACGTATAGCGCGCGGCGCGATGCTGCATTAACAAACTCGCTCGCTGAGGCAATCTGGCATGGTTTCTAGCGCCGCGCTTGTTCGTTTCTTTTCACCGATTGACAGTAGCTTGTTACAATTTGGGGCGGCATAACAAATCGTTGAACCGGAGCGCGAACAGCGGGGCTCTCAGCGCGAGGCTTTCGTGGCTATCAAGTTTGTGCGCGCCCGGTTAACTCCGCCGTTGGGTGGCAGGAGAATCTAATGGCGGGTAATCATCTGGAAGATTTGGTCTCGGAATGGTATCAGTTCCAGGGCTTCTTTGTGCGCCGCAACGTGCGCGTCGGAAAACGTGACCGTGGTGGCTACGACTGCGAACTGGATATCGTGGCTTTCCACCCAGCCAAGCGTGAACTTGTTCACATCGAACCTTCTCTCGACTCTGATAAATGGGAACGTCGCGAGGAACGCTACAGCAAGAAATTCGCCGCAGGTAGACGCCACATCCCCAGCTTGTTTCCTGGGCTAGACTTGCCGAAACGTCCAGATCAAATTGCACTCTTTGTGTACGGTGCACGCGGTAAGCGCACCGGACTCGCTGGCGGAAGGATCGTCTTCATTCGCGAGCTCATGAATGAGATTCTCGCTTCATTGCGCGATCGTCGAGTGGCGGCGGCCGCTATTCCGTCGGAGTTTCCCTTGCTTCGAACGTTGCAGTTTGCTGCACAATACTGGGACCGTTCTGGTGCCGACGCTGCCACCCAACAAATCGTTGGACCGGAGCGCGGGGAGCGTGTTTCGTAACATGATTGATTGAATCGAGGGTTGGATGTAAACGCCGCGCCCGGTCAACTCAGACGTTCGGCCGCATCGCTATTTGAGAACCACACAGGGAAACCTATTTAATCGGGCGTGGTCACGTCGCCAGAGGAACGCGCGGCCTTTCGTCGCAAATGGAGATCGTTTGCTTGGTGGATTGTGGGATCGCGAGACGGCCGCGCTGCTGTCGTGACGAAAAACCCCGCGTTACAATCTGGGGCGGCCGAACAACTCGTTGGACCGGAGCGCGAGCCGCGAAGCTCTCAGCGCGAGCCTTTCGTGATAACCAGGTTCGTGCGCGCCCGGTCAACTCAACCGTTATGCGCCGCTCATACCTGCGGGTTATTGCAAATGACGGGCTGGCGCTAATTCGACGCGTGAAGATATGGGTTCTTCATTAAAGTACTGGGTGAGTTTGGCGCTAACCTTATTGGCGACGATGGTGATGATGTTGGTCGCTGCCCTACGACAAGGATCCGCCTTCAAGGATCGGACGTCCCTCACTGAATTCCGTTTCTGCTTCCATTTGATGTTGCCGTACATCACCATTTTTTGCCTCCTTAATTTTGGATGGCATCTCGCGTTGGTAACATTTATTGTTTGGGTCGTGGGCCTGGCGTTCACGCCCTTTTATGTTTCTCACTTTGAGCACATCGCCGAGCGCACTCGCAACATTGACGCGGCGACAAAGGGCTCGGAGCCCGTCATGTATCTGCGGTCGTTCGCGGTGGCCAATGCGATGCCCGGAATTGAGAATCTGCTCGAGCAGAGTGCGGGCTCTTACGAGGCCAGCGATGATTTGCGGTTTCAACTCAACCTGGTCGCACTCGGGTATGACGACCGCTCAGGATTTCCGAAGCTCACCACGCAGGATAGTGACTGGTGGCAACAATTCGAGGACCTAGCGGAAAAATCTGCAGCGATATTCCTACTTCCGATCATGGCCCACGCCGACCTCCGGGCGGGGATCGTCCGTGAGACGGAGCACGTCTTAATGCAACACGCAGAGAAGGTCATCGTGGTCGTCCCTGACGCCGAGACGTGGCAACGCTTACCGCGCGCTTCCGGCGAGTCGTTTGACGGACTCACCAGGTGGAACGAGGTGCGCGACCATCTCATCAGCGTGGGTCCGGTGGTCAGCATTCCCAATTTCCTTCCTTCGGGATTTGTTTTCTACATGGCGCGTTCTGGCAAGTCAGCGCTGAGTTGCCACTCCTTGGCCCTTTCGACAACTGGCGTCAGGGCCGCTCTGTCGGAGGTCACCCTGAAAAGACGGCAGGAATCCAAGCAAGCTCGGAAGGACCGTGATGCAGAGTTCAAGGCGTTGAATGGGGTATCGTATAGTGATTACTACAAGGGGCCAGGAAAAAAACTGCCGCCGATTTGGCCGCTTTGAGAACGCCTTCCCCGCTGCAGCACGACGCATAACAAATCGTTGGACCGGAGCGGCGGGAGCGTGTTTCGCAATTTGATTCGTCCGACGATGCTTGTTTGAATTCGCGCCGCCCGGTCAACTCAGACGTTATGTTGCTTTCTCAATGAGACTCCACGCGTGCATTCATGATCGACGATGAACGCCTCCTTCAAATTCTCTCGATCGCTCATCGAACTTCGATGCGGGGCGAAGGCGTGTCTCTTAGTCAGGCGCTCGCCGATACTGATTACCGGGCGATGCGATTACACTTTGGTGTGAACGATCTTCGTCGTGTCATTGACTCGAATCCCGAACTACTCGATCAGTGGGCACGCTACAGCGAAGACAAGCGCACTGATGGCGGCTGGTACCTAAAGGCTTCTGATTCAGTTATCGGTTCGCTAGCGGAAACAGCAGAAATCCGTTTTGGCTCTGTTGCTGATGCTGTTGCCAATTACGCAATCCGCGAACTGGATTTTTGGTCCAACGTCGGCGCAACATAACAAATCGTTGGACGCGAGCGGCGGGAGCGTGTTTCGCAAGTTGATTCGTCCGGCGAAGCTTGATTGAATTCGCGCCGCCGCGTCAACTCAACCGTTCGGCCGCATCGCTATTTGAGAACCACAAAGGGAAACCTATTTAATCGGGCGTGGTCACGTCGCCAGAGGAACGCGCGGCCTTTCGTCGCAAATGGAGATCGTTTGCTTGGTGGATTGTGGGATCGCGAGACGGCCGCGCTGCTGTCGTGACGAGAAAACCCGCGTTACAATCTGGGGTGGCCGAACAACTCGTTGGACGCGAGCCGAATCAGCGAGCTTCTCAGCGACAACTTGCGTGTAACGTAGTTGCGTGCGGCCGCGTCAACTCCACCGTTATGCCCTTCGATTTGCTTTGGCCTTGAATTGAATGAATCGCTTGCTGTCAAAAATCGCGTCTCATAAACTCCTGACTTCGGTAATCGTCGTGTGCTTGATTGTTGTTTGTCTTCCGGTGTATTACGTCGCAAACGACTTTTGGCTAAAGCACAAATATGACGGCGCGCTTAATCAAATCCAGATTGGCGACCCGGAACCAACTGTCGTAGCTCTAATGGGGCAACCTGACGAACGGAGTTGGTGTCACCCCTTGCGAACCGATCACGATTCGGCCGAACAGAAGCGATTTCACGAACAGTGTGTCCAGCAATATTCATACGCCGTATTCCTACAGCGCTATACTGTGGACTTCGACAAGAACAATCGCGTCTCGGGCAAATATGTTTCCGTGTCGCCTTAAACCGCGCTTATTCGCCGGCCGGGCATAACAAATCGTTGGACGCGAGCCGCGGGAGCGTGTTTCGCATGAAGCTTTTGTAATTCAACGTTGGCGCTACCGCGCGGCCGCGTCAACTCCGCCGTTCGGCCGACTTTGCTTTTGATGACAAACAACAACGGGGCCTATTGCCCCGCGCCGCTCGCATTCGTAATCATAGTTGCTCGTCGCAAGCTCGCCGCGCTGAGGGAAACGTACTTGGTACGCGTTACGATCTGGGGCGGCCGAACAACTCGTTGGACGCGAGCCGAATCAGCGAGCTTCTCAGCGACAACTTGCGTGTAACGTAGTTGCGTGCGGCCGCGTCAACTCTGACGTTATGTTGCTATCTCCATCACTGAAGAGAACCTGCTTCACTGTAGCTGCCGTACTCGTGCTGACTGGTTTCGTCGTCGCTCAAACGAACGGCCATCGCAAACGAGCGAAGCGTACCAAAACGGTTGTCACCTGCGCGCATCACGCTAGCGGCGGAACGTTGTGTGGTCCGCCCGTAACACTCATAACGAATTCTGCCGCTATTCCCAAGAATACCGTCACTGTTCAGGTGTTAATTGACGAAACGGGAAAGGTGGTTTCCGCGCGGGCGGTCGCTGGCGATCCAACTTATTACGAAACTGCTGTGGCAAACGCCAAACAACAAAAATTCAAACCGACGCGCATTGGCGGCAAGCTCGTCAAAGTCGATGGAGTCATCATCTACAAATTTGAAAACCCGCAATGATCGGGCGCAACATAACAACTCGTTGGACCGGAGCGGCGGTAGCGTGCTTCTCATCAAGCTTGGTACGGCGAAGGTTGAATGAAATCGCGCCGCCCGGTCAACTCTGACGTTCGATTGCTTCGCTCAATATCAAATGAAACTTTTGCTCGCAAGTTTGTCTTTGATTCTGATGATCGGCTCAACCGCCGTCTCCCAAAGCGACGCCTTTAGATCTTTGGCGGCTAAGGCGCGTGCGGGCGACGTTGACGCGCAGAACGAACTCGGTATCGCCTATTTTGAAGGCAAGGGTGTCAAACCAAACCAAAAGAAGGCGGTCTATTGGTTCCGTCAGGGCGCAGAACATGGTTATGCAATTGCGACTTGCAATCTCGCATTGCACTATTGGATGGGCTGGGGCGTAAAGGGTAACCTGACCTCAATGTGGAAATACGTGTTTGCGGCACACGCTTTGGATGGTCTTAAATGCAATCCAGGCGATGTTCCTCGCAAACTAAGAAAACACTGCTCGATGGAACGCGCGTGGAATCTGGCAGTGGCGTGGTTGCGAGCGCATCCCGACTTCAAGAACGACTTCGGTGACCGGCCTTGGATGTCGGACGCCGACGAATATCCGATCACCGTACGAGAGTCCGGCGATTCAATCCAGCTGCCATTCAAGACTTCGGGCCATTGTCGCAAACGGAAAAACCGGCATTGACCAAACGCAATCGAACAAATCGTTGGACGCGAGCGGCGATAGGGTGTTTCTTAACTAGCTTAGTGCGGCGAAGGGTGTTTTGATTCGCGCCGCCGCGTCAACTCAGACGTTGGGCCGACTTCGCTGATTGAAAAGAAAGACAAACCAGCGCGGGGCTTGTCGCTCGGGCAGGACGCGCGGCTGGTAATCGGTACTTCAGTTGCTCGTTGTGTTTCGCCGCGCTCACGCGTTTCTGCTGGCGAAGACAGTAGCGCGTTACAATCTGGGGCGGCCCAACAAATCGTTGGACGCGAGCCGAGCCAGCGGGCTTGTCAGCGACAACTTGCGTGTAACGTAGTTGCGTGCGGCCGCGTCAACTCAACCGTTATGTTGCCTTTCTAACAGGAGACGACACAAGAATGGACGAACACGCAAAGGACCAAATTGAATCGCAGACGGCCCCACTTTCTCAGGAGTTTCGGGATTCAATCTCGAACAGATTGCTGACAACCTGGGAACGATACATTGATGCCCTTCATCGTTTTATCGCGCTCAACACAAGTGTGATTGTAGGGGTCGCGGCGGTTGTCTCTTTCGTGCCAAGGCTGCGCGGGACGGGCGACGCGGCTGCAGTCCTCGTATCGAAGCGGCCGCTGTTCTGGGGGTTGGTGCTGCTGATAGTTTGCCTGATCCTCCTGGTCACGGTGCGCATCTGGGTACAACAGTTCATGGACTACGAAGTTCTGCAACCCCCGGACGCTATCAAAAGGTATTTCCAGGGTCGCATCCATTTTACTTATTCGTATCGGCTCAGCGAACGCAGTTACCGCTGGCAATACTTCGCCGTCAGGGTCATTACCGTTCTTGCTCCGCTTAGTTTTCTCGCGGGTTTGAGTTTGTCTCTGCTCTTTCTCTACCGGAACATACAGTGAGACGATCGCTCATGCTCAAATTGATCGGCAACATAACAAATCGTTGGACGCGAGCGGCGGGAGCGTGTTTCGCAACTTGATTCGTCCGGCGGCGCTGGATTGAATTCGCGCCGCCGCGTCAACTCAAACGTTGGGCCGCGCTCCTCCGTGACCGTAACTGCTGACGCGAAGAACCGACCTGTTTTCCAGATGTGCTCAACGATTTGCGCATATAACTTTTCAACTGGGCCTGACAAAACAGGCAACTCGATTTCAAATGATTCGACTTTCACGTAAAGACGCCCGTTAGGAGACCTTTTCAATGGCTGAGAAACCATTTCCGCATTATGCAGTTTGTATAGCCAACGAATGCCATCCAGCAACTCTCCGGTTGTTGGAGAATTACATTCTGAAGATGCACGACGATCAGGATTACTATTTGTTCTCGGATCATTTTGAGATTCAGTTTCCTTTTGTGGAGCTGAATGTTTGGCCGCTTCCTGATGACTTGCAAACCCGCCAACCACGAAAGGTGTTTTTACCAACTCAACTCGTCCTAGCGGTAGAGGCTGGGAACACTGAGGAGGATATTCGTCGATTGGGGTTTGTGTAACACAGCTCGGCCCAACAAATCGTTGGACGCGAGCGGCGATTGCGTGTTTCTCATTCATGTCTTTTTCCTTCGCAGCTTTTCGCTCTCGCGCCGCCGCGTCAACTCAACCGTTGGATGCCTTGTAATGACACCCACAGTTACCCAAGGAAAACACGGTCAGTTCCTCTGGCTGGAACGCTCGATTGAACAGCGCGCCGTCGATCGCCCGCTCATCAGGCTGACCAAACTTTGTCCAGATGTTCTCCTGAAAAAATTTGTGGTCGTGACTTCTTTGGACAGTGGCCCGCTACACCTCAACGACAATCAACTAAACGTCGGTTGGAAACGTGTCGGCAGACTCGCCATCAGCCCACGGATCTCAAACGCAGGTGATGTTCCCTTTTGCGGGTTTGACGAATGGTACGTCTTTGATGACGCGGTGCCGCCGACTTTGGATATCGAGGTCTTTGTTAACAAGGGAACATTCTCTTTGGGCGAACCGAATCCGACCATCGACACGATGTACATCGGTTCGGACCCTTCTGTGCGGAGACGACTTGTTGCTGCGGTTGTGCCATACCGCGAAACATTCTGGGCGCAACTTGAACGGCTCAACCCCGAATCCTATCTCGCGAATGGCAACTGCTTTACGTTTGTAACTCGGAACGCTGGACTCTATGACGATGTCAGCGCTTTAATGCACTCGTCCTGACGGCGGCATCCAACAAATCGTTGGACGCGAGCGGCGGGAGCGTGTTTCGCATCATCATTGGTCCGGCGAGGCTTGAATGAATTCGCGCCGCCGCGTCAACTCAGACGTTCGACATCTACTCTCATGGCAACCCAAACGCCAATCCGACGCGACAACTTCTTCATCCGCCACGCGCCGCTTTTGCTCGTCGTCTCGTTGGTGTGGTTTGCCCTAACCCTACAACATCGGCCGATTTCCTTCTTGTACATTCTGTCCTGGGTGGTAATCGGGATTCTCTACAGTCTCGTCATGATCTTTGGCGTCGGCAACCGCGGGTCAGCGTTTTGGGATGTGGTGTCTTTCATTATCTTTGTTGGTGGCGGATTCTTTGTCTCGGACATTCTCTTACTTCGTGGCGCCGGTTCTGACTGGTTCGGGTTTTCCCAGTCGACGTCCATTGTGTTTGTGTGCTTCTTTGCTCTGAACTGGGCTCTTCGGCGTAAACTAATCGTCGCTTGACAGCGGCGATGTCGAACAAATCGTTGGACGCGAGCGGCGGGGGCGTGTTTCTCAACTAGAATGATTCGGCGGAGGGTGATTTGATTCGCGCCGCCGCGTCAACTCAGACGTTCGATTGTTTCTTTTAATCACCGATGAGACGCCGACCTCTCACTCTCTCGCTTCTGGCCTTTGTAGCTTTCATTGTCTGCTGTGAAATTGATACGAAGGTGAATGTAACGGGCGGCAACCCGCCTGTTTTCCAGATGACTGGTAATGGCCGACTGTCCTCCATTCGCGTGCGTGGTCACAACGCCCAACGAAATGTGTTTGGCGAAGATGCTTTGATTTACTGGGAGATTGATCAAAACGGATCGGGTCGTGCGGTTGGCGAATTGGGCTCTGTCACGTACGGCACAATTCCCGAGGGTTACGCCCAAAAATATCCTGAAACGGGTGTTGCCCCGAAACTCGATGAGGGTCAGTATTACTATCTTCGTGTTACCACGGCGAACGCGAACGGTAGCGACGGTTACTTCATTATTCTCGACGGCAAGGTTTATTATTCGCGCATTGAATCAGAACTGCCGGCAGAACGACCCGTTGCTCACTGAGGCACAATCGAACAAATCGTTGGACGCGAGCGGCGGGAGCGTGTTTCGCATCATGACTGGTCCGGCGATGCTTGACTGAATTCGCGCCGCCGCGTCAACTCAACCGTTCGGTTGCTTCTTTTGCCATGAACGAAGAGCGTCGTCGCAGCCTCATCAAGCAACTGGTCGCGAACGCCAGAGCAATCATCTCGTACCAAGTTGGCTTGCCATTCGGATGCGCGAGGATGAGTAAGATCCTTCGCTGGCTCGAACCGTTTGAGGTTTTGGACTTTCCGGTCTTTAAACAATACGCCGCTGCGACGCTCGAAATACCAACTGGTTCTGAACGGCTACATTGCACTCGCGAGGCGTTGCGCCGCTACGACCAGAAGTTGGTTGCAATTAATCTTGAATATCGCGAAGAGGTGTTGGACACTTGTTTCGAAATCATTGAACGGTTCGCCAACCGGAACGGCGAACCCTCTGAAACGTAGGCGCAACCGAACAACTCGTTGGACCGGAGCGGCGGTAGCGAGTTTCGCATGAAGCTTGGTCCGGCGAAGGTTGAATGAGATCGCGCCGCCCGGTCAACTCTGACGTTCGGCCGCATCGCTATTTGAGAACCAGACAGGGAAGCATATTTGATCTAGCGTGGTGACGTCGCCAGAGGAACGCGCGGCCTTTCGTCGCAAATGGACATCGTTTGCTTGGTGGATTGTGGGATCGCGAGACGGCCGCGCTGCTGTCGTGACGAAAAACCCGCGTTACAATCTGGGGCGGCCGAACAACTCGTTGGACCGGAGCGCGAGCCGCGAAGCTCTCAGCGCGAGGCTTTCGTGGTAACCAGGTTCGTGCGCGCCCGGTCAACTCAGACGTTGGGCCGACTTCGCTGATTGAAAAGAAAGACAAACCAGCGCGGGGCTTGTCGCTCGGGCAGGACGCGCGGCTGGTAATCGGTACTTCAGTTGCTCGTTGTGTTTCGCCGCGCTCACGCGTTTCTGCTGGCGAAGACAGTAGCGCGTTACAATCTGGGGCGGCCCAACAAATCGTTGGACGCGAGCCGAACCAGCAGGCTTGTCAGCGACAACTTGCGTGTAATGCAGTTGCGTGCGGCCGCGTCAACTCAACCGTTGGGTGGCCTGCAATAACTCGCATCGACAGGAGGCAACATGGAACCACGAATTGGTAAGCGGTACTCTCGACGCGAAATCAACAAACTCGTCGGCGGCTCAACAATCGCTTACTTGCCGCACAAAGACGGACAGATTTTGTGTGGGTGTTTCAACTCCAGTCGGACGCTCAATCCTGACGCGCCTGAAGAAGTTGTCTATGGAACCAACCAAAAGGTTCAGGAAATGGCTGAAATGATGTCGCGCCAAACTTCGGCGATACCAATTTTCATGTTTCGCTCGCCAGGCGAATGGGAATATATTGGCGATTATCGCTGCATCGGCCACTCGCGTGATCCGAAACTCGTTAGATCTCGAATGAACAAATACCCGGAACGTGGTCCTATTGCCGGCGTTCTTCGTTTTCAACGCATGTAACGCTTACGGTCGGCCACCCAACAAATCGTTGCAGGTGAGCGCGGGATAGCGCCTTTCGCAACTAGCTTTGTCCGGCGCGGCTTGCGTGGCACCGCCCGCGCCACCTGAACTCAAACGTTCGGCCGCATCGCTATTTGAGAACCACACAGGGAAACCTATTTAATCGGACGTGGTCACGTCGCCAGAGGAACGCGCGGCCTTTCGTCGCAAATGGAGATCGTTTGCTTGGTGGATTGTGGGATCGCGAGACGGCCGCGCTGCTGTCGTGACGAAAAAACCCGCGTTACAATCTGGGGCGGCCGAACAACTCGTTGGACCGGAGCGCGAACCGCGAAGCTCTCAGCGCGAGGCTTTCGTGGTAACCAGGTTCGTGCGCGCCCGGTCAACTCAACCGTTGGGCCGACTTCGCTGATTGAAAAGAAAGACAAACCAGCGCGGGGCTTGTCGCTCGGGCAGGACGCGCGGCTGGTAATCGGTACTTCAGTTGCTCGTTGTGTTTCGCCGCGCTCACGCGTTTCTGCTGGCGAAGACAGTAGCGCGTTACAATCTGGGGCGGCCCAACAAATCGTTGGACGCGAGCCGAACCAGCAGGCTTGTCAGCGACAACTTGCGTGTAATGCAGTTGCGTGCGGCCGCGTCAACTCAACCGTTATGCTTCTTTACCTAACCAGTACTCTACCGTGATGAGGGAACGAGAGATTTGCTCGACAGAAGATTTGCACCGTGCTCTTCGTGATCAATGGCATGGTCATTTCTTATACCGCGGGGAGGACTTGCCAACATATAAACTGCAACCGAAATTTGGCAGGTTCGAAGATACCCGTAACAACGTTGCCTTAGAACGCGAAATGCTCAACGACTTCAAAAGAAGGGGTACCGCTTTTATTCAACACGTACCTGAAAATGACTGGGAGTGGCTCGCGCTCGGACAACACTACGGGCTTGCAACTCGGTTATTGGACTGGACGGAAAACCCACTGATAGCAGCTTATTTCGCCACAACGAAGCCTTCGGAAAAATCCAACAGAATCATCTATCTACTGGACACTGCGCGATTCGTGGATGCAAATACCAATTCATCGCCTTTTGAAATTGACGACGTTGTTCTTTACAAACCAAAGCATATTTCCGGTCGAATCTCATCCCAAAGTGGTGTTTTCACCGTGCATAATAAGCCATCGCAACCATTCGACGATGACCGGCTTGAGAAATGGGTCATCAAGGATAGTTGCGTGGTAGATCTACATCTTACCTTGCTGTCATACGGCATTAATGAAGCTTTCATCTTCGCAGATCTAAATGGGCTGGCAAATTACATCAACTACGTAAACATTTGGGGCCTTGTGCTATGAACCATTAAGCCCAACATGCTTGAGCGAAGCATAACAACTCGTTGGACCGGAGCGGCGGGGGCGTGTTTCGCATCAAACCTGGCGCGGCTAAGGTAGCGTGAAATCGCGCCGCCCGGTCAACTCAGACGTTATGCCGACGCATCCCGCGTTTCGTTAACCTGAAATATTATGGCAAAGAAGAAATGGGGTGAAAGTTTCCTGAAGTCGGGCTTACCGCTCGAACACCTCACGCAGATGACGTTTCGCAGTTTGGAATGGGACTGCGAACCCGCAGTTGAACACGCGCGACCAAACCGCGAGGAAAAACAGACTTGGTTCGAAGTAGACCTCTTCGCCTCTGCTCCTATTTGGAATGAAAGTACCGGACTGTCGACACTCGTGGAATGCAAATATCACGATTTGAGTCGATCGTGGTTCTTTCTCCCGCATACGCCTGTAGGGCGCTGGGAATTTGATGATCGCGTATTGAATTGTGGACCGTATCAAACCCTCAAAGACCCGAGGGAAAATACCCTTCTCAAATTGGCACCGTTGTCTGAAAGCGGCATCGTTGTTTCCGCTGACGGCACCAAACAGGACAACGCTGTCTATACGGCCATCCAACAGTTAGTGAATGCGTTTCTCCCGTGCTGCCTCGACCGGATGTTCATGTATAACATCGATTTTCATAATGTTGTTGATCCCGCTGATGAGTTGACGTATGTTCCGCACGCTACCGCAATCGTACCAATGATCGTTACGAATGCCGCTCTATATCGGTTGAAACCGTCAGTTACGGATTTGGACGTTATTCGCGCAGCTGCCAAACCGGAAGATGTTTCTGATCTAGTTCCGTGGACGTGGTGTTACTATGACGTTCCATTACGTCTGTGGGATCAAAACTACGAGGCCGTCTCGAAGCATGCCACGGATTACGCAGAACTAGTCTATCGATTTCCAGGCATTGAAGAATCGATGCACCGGTTTCGTGATCGTCCAAACTGGATTGCGGTCGTGAACATTCGCGCGCTTACAGATGCCCTGAAGTCCTTGGCCGCTGGCTTCGCAGCCTTGCGAACGAGAAAAGTGGAAAGCTTGATGAGACCTTCTCGCAGTTCGAAACATCGCCGCAAACGTTCCAAATCATCGTCGGCATAACAACTCGTTGGACCGGAGCGGCCGGAGCGTGTTTCGCATCAAGCCTGGTGCGGCGAAGGTTGCGTTGATACGCGCCGCCCGGTCAACTCAACCGTTCGGCCGCATCGCTATTTGAGAACCAGACAGGGAAGCATATTTGATCTAGCGTGGTGACGTCGCCAGAGGAACGCGCGGCCTTTCGTCGCAAATGGACATCGTTTGCTTGGTGGATTGTGGGATCGCGAGACGGCCGCGCTACTGTCGTGACGAAAAAACCCGCGTTACAATCTGGGGCGGCCGAACAACTCGTTGGACCGGAGCGCGGACCGCGAAGCTCTCAGCGCGAGGCTTTCGTGGTAACCAGGTTCGTGCGCGCCCGGTCAACTCCACCGTTCGGCCGCATCGCTATTTGAGAACCACACAGGGAAACCTATTTAATCGGGCGTGGTCACGTCGCCAGAGGAACGCGCGGCCTTTCGTCGCAAATGGAGATCGTTTGCTTGGTGGATTGTGGGATCGCGAGACGGCCGCGCTGCTGTCGTGACGAAAAACCCGCGTTACAATCTGGGGCGGCCGAACAACTCGTTGGACCGGAGCGCGAACCGCGGGTTTCTCAGCGCGAGGCTTTCGTGGTAACCAGGTTCGTGCGCGCCCGGTCAACTCCACCGTTATGTTTCTTTCTCTAATCAGAATTGGCATCGTTCTCCTGATCAGTGTTCCTGTTATGCAGGCTTGCGTGTGTCTTGAGACGCCGACAACCGCGGAATTCTTTCTCAAAACATTCGGTGGTTTTTGCGGGCACTGTTATTGCGCGCGGTAAATACGGCGCCTGGCTTCGCGTTGACCGTCCATTTAAGGGTGTGTCGTAGCGGACAATCTATTTGTACACTGGTAATGTCCAAAATGATTGTGATCCTTGGTTCGGCAAAAAGGGCGAACGATGGTTAGTTTACGCCCGGCTTGAACCTTTGTTTCGCACCGAAAACTCGAAGAGTCCATATGCTCCTAAACTTATGGCTCGCGGATGCGACAGAACCACCTTGCTCGTAAACGCCGCAGAGGATCTGAAAACTCTCGTGGCCCTTAGGCGATGAAACCGCATTCGACTACGGCGAAACATAACAACTCGTTGGACCGGAGCGGCGGGAGCGTTGTTTCGCATCGAGCGCGGTGCGGCGGAGGTTGAATGGAATGCGCCGCCCGGTCAACTCAGACGTTGGATTGCTTCCTATGCCTGATGAGTCTGCACAATACGAACGAAAGCTCAGACCCGATTCACCGAGACAAATCGTTGGTATCATTGTTTGCGTCTTGTTCGCCAGCATTGCTAAAGAGGCTGGCTGGCTTCCTTACATTCCGGCTTTCCTCTTAGCAATGACGTTTGAATATCTGGTCGATTATTGGATACCACCGCGACCGCCAATCGGATTTGCCGCTTGGACGGCCAAGGTTGTGATCCTAATGACGTACGTACTGGTGGGCTTTTGGCTGCTGCCACACATACTCAGCAAATTCATTTGGCGGCCGGTTGCTTATGGAGTTCCGGTGTTCATCTTCTGTCTGTCGACACAATGGATACCACCACTGTATCCCATCAAACGCGATCGAACTTGGAGGGCGACTCTTGTCTTCAGTTCGGTATTGGCAATTGTGATCGCTTTGGTCGGAACGTTCTTATCGACGGGCTGGTGATCACTGCGACGCAATCCAACAAATCGTTGGACGCGAGCCGAACCAGCGGGCTTGTCAGCGACAACTTGCGTGTAACGCAGTTGCGTGCGGCCGCGTCAACTCCACCGTTCGACGCCTTCTAATGAATCGCAGGCATATCAAGTTGATCACCCTATTAGGAACCGCGCTGTTCCTAACGTCGTGTCAACAGTCGCTGGCTGTGTGGCTCGTGCCCGGCTCTACCGCAGATAATCTGGTTTTGGGAATCTCGACGTCACGCGACGGCAACGACAAAGTTCAGCCCGAAGATATCCGCGTATTTCCGTGCGACTCAATTCACCGATACTCAGACGGCGGCTATTACCCTGGCATAGAAAGCGCGGTGTGGGCTGCGGCTGCGCCATACGATGCGCTGCCTCCGCCGACAAACCGAATTACGTATGGCCAAGGATTCGGCACCCAACGTTCTGCGCAGCCTCTCGTGAAACAAGGATGTTACATCGTGCGCGCCTATGCTCGTGTACCAGCTGAAGTAACGCGGGGCGGTACAATGGGCTTCAAGATTGGTTCTGATGGCACCGCAACCGAAATGACGCGGACTGAACTTGACGCTATCTTTCGGTGAGTACGGCGTCGAACAAATCGTTGGACGCGAGCGGCGGGGGCGTGTTTCGCAAGTTGATTCGTCCGGCGATGCTTGAATGAATTCGCGCCGCCGCGTCAACTCAGACGTTGGGCGCTAACACATAATTGTTGAGATGGCGGACTCTATCGAAAGAAATCTTCTTCTGGATCTATTGCGCAAATGGGAAACGGGTGTGTTGGACGAGCAGCAACTTCACGTCGAGGCGGAGTCGCTTTGGGATGCGTCGGACCAATGGCCGGCATTTCCTAAACACGACCCGCGCTCCATTGCCATCGAAGTTCTATCAAATCTTGACACCATGAACGTGGGCTTTATTGGGCGCGAGGATATTCCCGCTATCCGAACGTTCTTGGAAACGCCAATCGGGCGCGAAATCGCCGCGTGGAAGACGTGGGAATCCTATTGGGCGAAGATCAATTTTACCGAACGCGAAAAGGCACTGGGCTCTAATGGCTATTACCGGCACCAATAAATTCCCGCTTCAATCGCGCGCCCAACAAATCGTTGGACCGGAGCGGCGGGAGCGTGTTTCGCATCAAACCTGGTGCGGCGAAGGTTGAATGAAATCGCGCCGCCCGGTCAACTCCCCCGTTGGGCGGACTCTGGCGCATTGGCTGGCGTGACCTCGCGGAGTTCTTATGACTCGAAATTCGAAGGCGAAGAAGCGAACGATTTTTGTGTCCCACGCCACTGGGGACAGAATCCTAGCAACCAATGTCGAGAAGGCGCTCCGAACGGTGATTGGGGATAGAGCCGTTGTCTTCTCCAGCAGTGCGATGGGAGCGATTCAGGCAGGCGATGATTGGCTGAACCAAATCGAGCGTCAACTGAGTGTGGCTGATGCGCTTGTTGTCCTACTCACTCCCTCATCCCTTGAGCGCTGGTGGCTTTGGTTTGAAGTCGGAGCTGTCTGGCCAAGGTGGCGCCAGGCGGCCTGCCGTATCTATCCGCTTTGTTTTAGCGGCGTCGAGCCGTTGGACCTGCCTTCGCCGCTCAATCGCGCGCAGGCTCGCCATGTCGTGGATGAAGCGGAATGGCGGCATTTCTTAACCGAAATCGCTGAGCAATTCGGAGTTAGTCCGATCCGGCGCAAGACCTCCCGAGATGCCTTTCAACTGCCAAAGGGTTGGTCGAATTCTGCAGATGTAGCTGCGGATCTAGAACATAGTCCCGGTTCAATAAGGTTTGCTTGGAAGGTCATTTACAATTTTCGTTCGCCAAGAATTAGAGCTTCAGACGGGTTCAATTGCACCGGTGACATCCGGTTCGATATTCTGGCTCGCCTCGTTCTTGGAATCCTAGGTGATGTAGAAATAATCTTCAGCACCGCTCTGCTGTACGTCAGGACGGTGAAGGCCTTGACGCATGTCTCGGATTACGTAGAGTCTTTATCGTACTCCGCGAATGATTTTCTCGATGACCTGGAAGTTCTGCGGGTCGTCGAGGTTGTTAACCATGTTCACGACAGAGACATCTGGTCGCTCACCCCCCTGGGCGCTGAACTTGTCAAGCGTTGGCCGCAATACTTTGTCTATTACAGTGAGTCAGAGGTCGAGGAAATTCTTGGAGTATCGGCTGGATATGAGACTCCGACGGTTGATGAAGCCGAAGCGCTTTTCGAGATGGACGATTAGTACCAGGTCCCCAATGTGCGCCGCCCAACAAATCGTTGGACGCGAGCGGCGGGAGCGTGTTTCGCATCATAATTGATCCGGCGATGCTTGATTGAATTCGCGCCGCCGCGTCAACTCAACCGTTATGCCGCATCTCTTTCGAAAAGAAATACAAACCAGCGCGAGACTTGTCGCTCACGCATGGCGCGCGGCGCGATGCCGCATTAACAAACTCGCTCGCTGAGGCAATCTGGCATGGTTTCTAGCGCCGCGCTTGTTCGTTTCTTTTAACCGATTGACAGTAACGCTTTACAATCTGGGGCGGCATAACAAGTCGTTGAACCGGAGCGCGAATAGCGGGATTCTCAGCGCGGGGCTTTCGTGGCTATCAAGTTCGTGCGCGCCCGGTTAACTCCGCCGTTCGGCCGCATCGCTATTTGAGAACCACACAGGGAAACCTATTTAATCGGGCGTGGTCACGTCGCCAGAGGAACGCGCGGCCTTTCGTCGCAAATGGAGATCGTTTGCTTGGTGGATTGTGGGATCGCGAGACGGCCGCGCTGCTATTGCGACGAAAAAAACCGCGTTACAATCTGGGGCGGCCGAACAACTCGTTGGACCGGAGCGCGAGCCGCGAAGCTCTCAGCGCGAGGCTTTCGTGGTTTCCCAGTTTGTGCGCGCCCGGTCAACTCAACCGTTCGGTTTTCTTGTAACGCAGCATCATGCATGACGTAATTGAAAGAGCACAAAGTTACCGACGGTACGCGTCAAACAAATCTAACGCACATTACAAATTGAGTGTGCGCGCTAGGACGATGCATAATTGGTTTGGAATTCCAGTCACCGTCACAACTGCCATTGTCGGCACGGCTATTTTCTCCACTATAGCGAGACAGCAACAAACGATCTGGATTCAAATCATTACAGGACTGCTATCTATGTCTGCGGCGGTCATGTCGGCGCTTCATACCTTTCTTAATTACTCTGAACAGGCATCGCAACACAAGACAGCCGCAGCGCTATATGAAGCGCTACGTCGTCGTCTCGACATTTTTGCCTTGCGATACAAAGATGTGGATGACCTCGACGAACCCTCATGCGCGAAGGCTCTTGATGAACTTAACGAAGTGGCAACTCTCTTCGATGACCTCGCAGATCGAAGTCCGACCATTCCTAATACGGTTTATGACCAGGTTGCGTTAGAACAGCGCAGACGAGAGGCTGATCGAGAACAATATGCTATGGCACCTTCGACGCCGAACAGCGTGACGTAGAAAACCGAACAAATCGTTCGACGCGAGCGGCGGGAGCGTGTTTCTCAACTTGATTGGCCCGGCGATGCTTGATTGAATTCGCGCCGCCGCGTCAACTCAACCGTTCGGTTGCTATTTCTCACTCGTGAAACGCTGCCCTAAATGTAACCTTAAATATGACGACTCGCTCTCCTTCTGTCTTGAGGACGGGACACGCTTACTGCGCGCCCACGATCCTGACGAAACTCTCGTTTTGCGACAGCCGGAACTACAGGCAACAATTCCCGAGGTGCCCGTGCAGGCGCCCACGATTGGCAGCGAACCGGTCGCAATTGACGACCCAGTGGTCGTCATAAACATTCACCAGCAATATCCTTTCGTGCGAAACAGCGACGACTTGTATCAATGCACGCGTGGACTATGGCGACTCAACCCGCGGCGTGCGGAAAACGCGCGTTACTTGCTTGGGGTGTACCAGGGCTTAATCAAGGAAGTGTACGAAATCAACCAATGCATTCCAGCGACCGCTGAGTCCAGGCGCTATTGGGAAGCGAAACTTCTCTCCCAAGGCAGACGCATGTCACCGGGACTAAACCACGGGCGCTACGAATTCATTGGTCGTGTTGCGCCCGACGAAGTACGAAACAAATATGTGGGGCGGCGCATTCCGGGTCGCCTTACCCAAAACCCGGTGCGCTACTTCAACTGCTGACGGCGCAACCGAACAAATCGTTGCAGGTGAGCGCGGGATAGCGCCTTTCGCAACTAGCCTGGTCCGGCGCGGGTTGCGTGCCATCGCCCGCGCCACCTGAACTCAAACGTTGGGCGGCTACCGTGTCGTAGTGACGAACATCGCGAGAAAAGGAGTGAAGTGGTGAATAACCTGGAACATCTGTTTCTGGTCGGCGAGTTCCCCGCGCGAGCCCACCTGCTGTCCGGGCTAACGCTCGAGCAAGTCACGCTATGCCCGGACGGCGCGTCGCACTCGATCTACGAGGAGCTGTGGCACGTTGTGGCGTACCAGCAGAGTATCATCGATGCCGGGCGAACCGGCCGGCGACTTCTACCCGAGCGCGGCACCGGAGCACGAGCACCAATGGCACGACTTGGTGCGAGTGTTCCTGGACGGCGCTCGCGCTGCGGCAGCGTTGGGGCAGACGCCTGAGCGGTTGGCGCTCGAGGTAGAGCCGGGCGTGACATTGGCCGACGAGCTGAACAGTGTGGCGGTACATAACGCATATCACCTTGGCAAGATCGTTGCATTGCGGCAGCGGATCGGCGCGTGGCCGCCCCCGGGAGCGTCGGCCGAGTCGTAACCGCAGGCGCGGTGCGACGCCGCCCAACAAATCGTTGGACCGGAGCGGCGGGAGCGTGTTTTGTAACTTGATTGGTCCGGCGACGATTGCGTGAAAACGCGCCGCCCGGTCAACTCAGACGTTCGCGCGACATCGCTAATTGAAAAGAAAGACAAACCAGCGCGAGACTTGTCGCTTGCGCAGACCGCGCGGCTATGTGCCTTCGACGAAGCGGCTTGTGTTATCTTCCCGGCGCGCCGCGCTGGCTCGTTTCGTGCTAACGAAGAATCAGTGGCGCGTTCCCATTTGGGGCGCGCGAACAAATCGTTGCACCGGAGCGGAATCAGCTGGCTTCTCAGCGACAAGGGGTCAATAATGTAGTTGACTCCCGCCCGGTGAACTCAACCTTGGGCCACCTTTCACTTTAGCCAAGGAGGTCGTATGGAACACTCCGTTGTATATTTGGGGTATTACCCAAATGCTTTTGGCAACCAGCAGGTCGGCGTTCTGCAACATGTAGCCAAAGACGGCAGGGTTCGCCCTGCCGACATGCCGGAAGTTGCCGGTGTAGTCTTTGGTCTCGTGGAAGACTTGGATGGCCACGGTGGCAAAATTTTCTTTTGGGTTCGTGCTATCTACCAGGACATCGATGTTCTCCTTTCTCGCGCCGTCGTCTTCGACCGGGATCGTCACACGGACGGGAAAGGCTTAGGTCCAACCCCGCCAAAGTTCGGCGACCGGTCGGCGGCTAACTTGCTTTCCGACATGATTCACATCAATCATCCAGTCGCTCAACAACTCCGTGAAATCGCAACGCGAACGGGGTTGACGGTTTCTCCTTGACGCCATTCGCTGATTCTGGCGGCGGCCCAACAACTCGTTGGACCGGAGCGGCGGGAGCGTGTTTCGCATCAAGCGTGGTGCGGCGAAGGTTGAATGAAATCGCGCCGCCCGGTCAACTCTGACGTTGGGCACACTCTGATGCCGTCGAAACTATTCGTCACCCTTACACTGGTGTTCGCGGTTGTCGGTTCCGCTGGTTGCCGCACCCGCTCAGACAATTGCCGCAACACTATCGAACAACAGATCGGCTACCCTGGAGGTAAATCGAAAGCCGTTATCTTTGTTCGCGCCTGTAGTCCCGCGGAACCGTTTTACACAGAGGTTTCTGTTCTTCCCTCGTTGGAACAATTGCCTGCTACCAGTGGTAATGTTTTCGTGGCGGATACTAACTTTGGCGTAAACGTCTCTTGGGCGAACGGAACGGAGCTCGTGATCTCATACGACAAACGGGCACACGTGGTGCGAAACGAATCGTCTATTGGCGATGTACACATTCGCTACTAAACGTTTTCCCATTGAGTGTGCCCAACAAATCGTTGGACCGGAGCGGCGGGAGCGTGTTTCGCATCAAACCTGGTGCGACGAAGGTTGAATTGTTTCGCGCCGCCCGGTCAACTCAACCGTTCGGCCGCATCGCTATTTGAGAACCACACAGGGAAACCTATTTAATCGGGCGTGGTCACGTCGCCAATAAATCGCGCGGCCTTTCGTCGCAAATGGAGATCGTTTGCTTGGTGGATTGTGGGATCGCGAGACGGCCGCGCTGCTGTCGTGACGAAAAAAACCGCGTTACAATCTGGGGCGGCCGAACAACTCGTTGGACCGGAGCGCGAACCGCGGGTTTCTCAGCGCGAGGCTTTCGTGGTTTCCCAGTTTGTGCGCGCCCGGTCAACTCAGACGTTCGGCCGCATCGCTATTTGAGAACGCACAAAATGGAAACCTATTTAATCGGGCGTGGTCACGTCGTCAGAGCAACGCGCGGCTATTCGTCGCAAATGGGGATCGTTTGCTTGGTGGATTGTGGGATCGCGAGACGGCCGCGCTGCTGTGGTGACGAAAAAACCCGCGTTACAATCTGGGGCGGCCGAACAAGTCGTTGAACCGGAGCGCGAGCAGCGGAGCTCTCAGCGCGAGGCTTTCGTGGTTATCTAGTTTGTGCGCGCCCGGTTAACTCCGCCGTTCGGCCGCATCGCTATTTGAGAACCACAAAGGGAAACCTATTTAATCGGGCGTGGTCACGTCGCCAGAGGAACGCGCGGCCTTTCGTCGCAAATGGAGATCGTTTGCTTGGTGGATTGTGGGATCGCGAGACGGCCGCGCTGCTGTCGTGACGAAAAAACCCGCGTTACAATCTGGGGCGGCCGAACAACTCGTTGGACCGGAGCGCGAACCGCGGGTTTCTCAGCGCGAGGCTTTCGTGGTTTCCCAGTTTGTGCGCGCCCGGTCAACTCCACCGTTCGCTGGCTTTGATCATTATGTTGTCGACTGCAGCACTGATACTTTTCTTGCTAGGGGCTCATGCGACTAATCCGGCGTGCGTACAGTCCGCGAATGAACGAACCAACCTCATCGACCAAGCTGAACGAAACGAATTCACCTTGCGGCGAACGGAATTCGTTGGACTTACTTACACGCGCGACCACGTCCTTCGCGATCGTATGACACCCATTATCAATGAAGGCGATGTATTCACGCGCGCCAAGCTCCTGACGAGTCTGCGCCGCATGAGCACGCTCAAACGTGCTATTTATCCATTGCATCTTACGAACGTGGTAATCCGGCTTGATAAATCAGAACCTCTCGTTGATGTAACGATCTGTTTTCGCCAACGGTCTCGCCGCTAGCCAAGGGACGCCAGCGAACAAATCGTTGGACGCGAGCGGCGGGAGCGTGTTTCTCGACTAATGTGATCTGGCGAAGGGTGCTTTGATTCGCGCCGCCGCGTCAACTCCACCGTTGTGCGCCTATTCTTCTTCTTAACAGAACTTCTCGCGCTCGCGGCCTTAACCGCCTGCGGGTTCTTTATCGGGCCAAACGACATCAAGCTTTCGGATCCCAAAGCTGCAGTTACTGATGCTCGAAAACTAATTGCGGAAGAGCGTGACAAACCAAACAAAGCATTGCGGTCACCTGAAGAACTCCCCGAAAGTCTTCGTATCCCGGGTCTCCGATGGGCACAAATCGAAACTGATCACGTTGACTTGGTGGTGTACCATAACCCCGACGTAACCAGAGGCGCGCGAATATGGAGTGTCGACGCCAAACGTGAACACAAAGACAAACCGACGCGTTACGCGGATGTTTACTTCTACGATTACAACAACGATGCACCTAAATCGCCGGATAATCTTCCTTGACGTGTCGGCGCACAACAACTCGTTGGACCGGAGCGGCGGAAGCGTGTTTCGCATCAAACCTCGTGCGGCGAAGGTTGAATGAAGTCGCGCCGCCCGGTCAACTCTGACGTTATGTGCTTCCCACTACCTCAACGAATCTTGCGAATCACCAGCGCTGCTCTGTTGATGCTCGTCGCGTTCGGTCGAGATGCTTTTGCTTGCAGCGGTCCCCACGCCGGCGAAGCCACTGCTGCCAATCATGTAATCGTCAATTGGTGGGGCGTGGTCGCTATTCTTATCTTCGTTGGAATCGTGGCTCTCTATTTCTTCAGGCGTCGCGTTGGCATTCCGGCAATTTTGCTTGCCGTTGCCATCGGTTTTCTTCATCCGATCTGGCATTACGGTGGCGGTGGCGGCGACTGCGGTCAAAGCTTTGTTGCTCTGGCAAGATATGTGACGATTGCGCTCGCCGGCGTTTTTCTCTTGCAGGCGGCGCTCTGGCGTTTTCGTCGGCTGCGTTTGGCACCATCGCGCACATAACAAATCGTTGGACGCGAGCCGAACCCGCGGGCTTGTCAGCGACAACTTGCGTGTAACGTAGTTGCGTGCCGCCGCGTCAACTCAACCGTTCGGTGCCTAACTTGAATGACCGTTACTATCAAACGCTACCTCATCGCGGGCATCGTTTGTTTCATTGTCATACTTGCGGTGTTCCCTTTGGAGAGTACCGTGATTCCCAAATGGCGGCTTCAGGTCATTGACGTGAGCGGAACGCGTTGCGCAAATATGCGCGTGACTCAAAGTTGGGGTCATTATTCATTGTACGTTGGGGGCAATGATCAAACAGACGACCGTCTTACTGATGCGAACGGGAACGTCGAATCTCCTCAGCGCACGGTTCGCGCAGGTCTTGCTCGCAGACTCGTTGTGCCGGTCATTACCCATGTACTCGTGATCATGCATGGTAGCGTTGGCCCGAGTGGCGCTGTGTGGGCATCTGGCATCAAGGATGTGGCTTGGCTGAGTTATGCGCCAGGCAAACCGTTGCCTGATACAATGCGCGTTGACAAATGTCTGTCGGCGGCACCGAACAAATCGTTGGACGCGAGCGGCGGGGGCGTGTTTCTCAACTTGATTCATCCGACGATGCTTGAATGAATTCGCGCCGCCGCGTCAACTCCGACGTTGGGTGCTACGTGAAAATATTGCGGCTCGCAGACACATCGATTCGGCTCTATCGAAAAAAGAACGGCCAAGTGTCTCTGCATCTCCGAAGCTACTTAATGATTGACACGAACGTCGGCTTTCGATTGTCCGCATATCTCAGAGACATTTCTTGTAAACTGACTCTTACTACGGGACAGGTCGTTATTTTCGACGACATTTCGTGGGGCGAGTGGACCTTTTGTAAATACGAACGGGACACAATGGTTCACGAATTCTTGGCCCGCGCCATCGCTGACATGCCAACGATCGCGGATGGAATCGGAACTCTCCGCGTTGACTACCGCTTCAGTTTCACAAATCATCCTTCCGAGGGTTTTGAGTCTTTTGAGGTCGTGGTGCCATTAATCAAGCGCACAACTGTTTTCGATTCTCAATACAAACGCACCCAACAACTCGTTGGACCGGAGCGGCGGGGGCGTGTTTTGTAACTTGATTGGTCCGGCGAAGGTTGAATGAAATCGCGCCGCCCGGTCAACTCTGACGTTGGGCGGCTCCTTTTTACTCGTATGACAGTTCCACTAGTCGACGTTGAAAAAGAATTCGCCGCTTTTTTAGAAGCATGCGGCGCACAAATATCGGACAAGACGCTATCGGGACCAAACAAACCTACTAACTCCGACTACATCTTTCACGATGAAGTTGTGGTCGCGGAACTGAAACTTCTCAAGCAGAATCCCTTTGAGAACAAAGATTTCTTAAACTCCTTCGAATCAAAGAAACTTGAATGGGTGAAGAAACGATTTATCACTCCCGCTGAACTGGAACGGGTAACAAAAATCAGCCAACTCCCTGATGAGTGCTACAACGATATCCTTAAACTCTACATGAGCTCCGTTAAGCAGCACATCAAATCAGCCAATGACCAAATCAAAAAAACGAAGGCGCGATTAGGCCTGCACAACTATAAAGGCTTGCTGTTTATTGGCAGCGAAGGAAACTATTTTCTTCAACCTGAACATATTCGACACTTCATTGCGCGAATCTTGAATCCTTCGGATGTCTACAAAAGCATCAATACTGTCGTCTATCTAACCGTCAACGTGCCAACGATTCGACCTGACGATCCAACACTTTCCCGTTTGTGGGTAAACCTGTATCGCGACGAAGACTACTTTGAAAATGTCTCTGTGGCTTTCCTCAAGACGTTATATAACGGATGGGTTTCGCACTATCAGAACGTGACGCAGATGTATATTAAGAACCTGTCTGACATGGACGAGCGTGGTCGCACGCAACGTGATTTACTTAAAGACACGGTTCTGATTAGATCTCCCCAGTGAAACGCCGCCCAACAAATCGTTGGACGCGAGCGGCGGGAGCGTGTTTCTCAACTAACTTGGTGCGGCGGAGGGTGCTCTGATTCGCGCCGCCGCGTCAACTCCACCGTTGGGCATCTTTTGTTATTTGGGAGGACTTAAATGGCTAAAGTAATTCTCATTGTAGCCTTCTTGACTCTGACCACAGGCACCTCATTCGCTCAGACTTCTCAATCGAAACAGGACAAAGAAGCCGTGAAACAAGCGGCCAAGCAGGCTGAAAGAGAACGCAAGGAACAAGAAAAGGAAGCTAAGCGCCAAGAGAAATATGAATCGACTCGACCAATAAAAACAACTTCATTCTATGACCGATTCAAGGATCTAACGACCGTCAGCATGAAAAACATGCTCGTCATCGGCAACAATAATTACACGCCTGTAATATACGGTATCGCTGATTTCTGGTTGACTGGCGGCTTCCAATATCAGGGACAGACTTGGACCAAACCAACGCAAGTTGCCCTGGCATTCGAAGCTCTCGAAGCCTATTGGGAATTCAGGAATCCCGGAAATCGAAATCTTATTCTCATTGTCGACGGTACGCGAATGGATCTCGGAATGATGGCTTCACAGGAATCCGTCGTTCCTTACGTCGGGAACAAAGAATCGCTGGCCGTTGTTCTTCCTTATGAGACATTCTTGCGAATAGCAAACGCCAAGAGCGTCGAGGCGCAACTCGGACGCTTGGAGTTTAGGCTTGAAGAACGACACCTTGCTGGCTTGCGCAATCTGATCACGCCGGGTTCAGCTGTGGACGATGGGCCACCACCGACCGGACGACAACTTCGCCGGCATTCGCAATCTGATCACGCCGCCTCAATAACGGACGATGCCCAACAAATCGTTGGACGCGAGCGGCGGAAGCGTGTTTCGTAACTAACTTGGTGCGGCGAAGGGTGCTTTGATTCGCGCCGCCGCGTCAACTCCGCCGTTATGCCGACGCCGCTTTGAAAATTTGGCAGTGTGGTTTCTCTTTACGCGTCGCGCCGAAGTGGCCGCCATCGCGCGCGACGAGGTAGGGAAGTCGTTTGAATCGGGTGTTGTGGTCGCGCGCTCTGCACCGCGGTGCGTGGTCGGCGCGACCCACTCGAGCGCGGCATAACAAATCGTTGGACGCGAGCCGAACCAGCGGGCTTGTCAGCGACAACTTGCGTGTCATGCAGTTGCGTGCGGCCGCGTCAACTCAGACGTTGGGCGTGGCAAATGTTGACCACATCTGGTGAAAGAATTATCGTGGCTTGGTGAAGGTTCGCGACCTTATTAAGTTAATTGAAGATGATGGGTGGTATTGGGTGCGAACCAAAGGAAGTCATCACCAGTACAAACACCCGACCAAGCCTGGTTTGGTCACGGTGCCCGGAAATCCAGGAAAGGAATTGGCCATCGGCACGCTTAACAATATTCTCAAGCAGGCGGGTCTCAAACCATGAAGAAGTATCTAATCATCGTCGAAGAAACTGACACGGGCTACTCGGCATTCTCGCCTGATGTTCCCGGCTGTGGCTCGGTCGGCGACACCAAAGAGGAAGTCGAACGCAATATCCAAGAAGCGATTGAATTCCATCTTGAAGGCTTGCGCGACGAAGGCTACCCAATCCCTGAACCTTCGTCTTATTCCTCTTACGTGGACATTGCCGCATAGGCCACGCCCAACAAGTCGTTGAACCGGAGCGCGAGCAGCGAAGCTCTCAGCGCAAGGCTTTCGTGGTAACCACGTTTGTGCGCGCCCGGTTAACTCCACCGTTGGGTTGCTTTACTTGGTGATCAAACTTCATGTGGACTTGCGCAAATTGCGGAGAGCAGGTTGACGATAACTTTGAAGCCTGCTGGAACTGTCAAACGGAGCGAGGTGGCGTTTCGTCCCAATCCTATTCCTCGAAACCCGTATCACGAGAACAACAGGAACTTCGCGAACGCATCTCCTCTCAATCCACGGATGCCCTGACGAAGATGGTGACCGTTGATTCCGCCGATTACCGCGGGGAGGCCATTGACGTTGCGAAGGCGGAATTGAAAAATCGCGGCGTCTCTTTCGACGGCGGCTCGACTACCCCGCCGACCAAACCGGTACCAGTGCTCGATGCCGCGGTTGACCAGGTGAGTGAACGCATTGGTAGCGTCTTGGGTAGGTACACGGATGCGTACCGCATCGCTAGATTCCTCGTAACGCTCGGCACCGTCATAAAAGTCATCGGTTTCCTATTGGGTGCGCTCATTGCGTTCACCTTCATTTCATTTGCCGCTTCTGTTTCTTCGGGAAACTTGCGTGGCCAACGAACCGATGGTGTTGACGCTGTAATTCTGATCGTTGGTTTGCTCTGGGGCGCTGTGGTGTTTACCGTGTTCTTTATCGCCGGTGTAATCATTTCCGCGCAGGGACAAATTCTCAAAGCAAACGTTGACGCGGCTGTACACACGTCGCCTTTTGTGAACGACGATCAAAAAGCGCAAATCATGTCGCTTGACTGATTCCATGGAACGCAACCGAACAAATCGTTGGACGCGAGCGGCGGGGGCGTGAACTGCAAGGATGAAGGATGAAGGCGGAAGGATGAATTGAATTCGCGCCGCCGCGTCAACTCAACCGTTGGATGGCTTTGCCTTATGAAACTTCTTCTATCTCTTCTCTCCATCATCTCTATAGCGCCTCTGACGTTCGGACAAAAGACGACTGACTCCCTTCATACAATCGCCGGTGACTTGGTAACCCTCGAAATCGAGACCGGATGCAAATACAATGTGCTTCTGGACGGGAAGATTGTCCTACATACCGATTGCAACGACGACTCAAACAAATACAACTCGGCACCCGAACCAACGATTCACACTTACTACAAATCAATCGCCTCGGAAGGGGTGGGCGAATTTTCCGAGGTTGTTCTGTTCGAAATGTTTATGATGGGCAACGCGTGTAACGGCAGCGGTTTCATTTTTCTGGGCTTAAAGACCGACAAATCGTACGTCCTTTCAAACGACGTCGATTTTTGTGGCGGGCGGCAACCTGTCATAACGTGGGCGAAAGACAAGGTCACGCTTTTCATTCCGGGTGGACCGCCTAATCGCGGCAAAGGCTACATTCCGCCCGAGACTTGGATCTATGAAAAGGGCTTCGTTCGCAAGGTCGCGCGCGCGAGTCGGCGACAGTGACTTCAATCACGACGCCATCCAACAAATCGTTGAACCGGAGCGGCGGAAGCCCCTCTCGCATCAAGCGTGATCCGGCGAAGGTACTTCGTTTCGCGCCGCCCGGTTAACTCCGCCGTTCGATGCTTATTGAAAGGACGGCTTTACACTTATGGCTGACGAATTGGAAGGCGAATCCGAAAACCCGATGCTTGTCAGAGTTGGCGAAACTCGCATCATAAACATGGGCACCATTATCGATGCGAAATTCCGCGACGGAGACATTCCGATCCTAGTTTTGCGGTATCCCGTCTCCAACAAGAACGGTGAACCTTTGCGTATACGACTCAAAGGCGAAATCGCTCGTGCTGCTTGGGACAATCTTTACGATTATGCACCGGAACCGCCTTTCGAAATCGAAGGTGCTTTCGTAACTGCCGCAAAATAGTTGCCGCTTCCGAACACGCATCGAACAAATCGTTGGACGCGAGCCGCGGGAGCGTGTTTCGCATGAAGCTTTCGTAAATCAAAAGTTGGCGCCACCGCGCGGCCGCGTCAACTCCGCCGTTCGACATCTTCTGTCATGACTAAGTTGCTTCTAATCGCCATCTCGATCCTGCTCTTCTTTCCGCAGCCGTCGGCGATTCTTCGCTCGTCGCCCGCTCAGAATTCTACCGGCGACAATTGGCGACGAATGATTTTGCCGGACGAGGAATTTTCAGTATTGGTGCCCACTCAGCCAAGTGTTCTGATTAAACCGGACGGACGCTGGTTTTCATATGGCGGTGACAAAGTTCTAAGCTATCGCGCATATAGTGGTTATGCAGACGGTTTCATTTTCGTGATCGAATCTTATAGAGCAACTCGTCCGCAAGAACTTCTCAAAGATGTTAACCGCTTATTTCGAAACTTCGGCTCGGTTCAAATGGAACCCTCGGGCGAGGCAAATTTCTTGGGATTCACTGCCATGAAGTACACGATAGGGCGGACTAGCGTCACACGCAATGTATACGTATTCGCCAGTCGCAAACATGTTTACGTTGTCACTAGCGCGGCCAAAACGCCCGGCCATCCAAGTTTTAATCGATTTCTTTCTTCCTTCGCGCTTAGTCAAAACGGGATCGCTGGAACCGTCACACCAAAGGTCCAAGACGACTCTGTTGTGGCAGCTCTGGCTCCGGGAACCATACTCACCAGCAAAGAAACTTCTCCGAAAGCAATTGTCGTCTGGAAACCAGAACCGACTTACACTGAAGCGGCACGCTCGAATCAACGGATCGGTACCGTGGTGCTGAGGGGTACCTTCACATCAACGGGGGACGTTATCATCACCGAGGTAATAAAACCATTGAGGGACGGGTTAACCGAAAAGGCGATTACCGCTGCGAAGAACATAAAGTTCTTCCCTGCAGAAAAGAATGGTCAACTCGTTTCTGTATCCTTGCAGCTGGAGTACAATTTCAACCTCTACTAGCTCCACGCGAGACGATGTCGAACAAATCGTTGGACGCGAGCGGCGGGAGCGTGTTTCTCAACTTGATTCTTCCGGCGATGCTTGATTGAATTCGCGCCGCCGCGTCAACTCAACCGTTCGGCCGCATCGCTATTTGAGAACCAGACAGGGAAGCATATTTGATCTAGCGTGGTGACGTCGCCAGAGGAACGCGCGGCCTTTCGTCGCAAATGGACATCGTTTGCTTGGTGGATTGTGGGATCGCGAGACGGCCGCGCTGCTGTCGTGACGAAAAACCCGCGTTACAATCTGGGGCGGCCGAACAACTCGTTGGACCGGAGCGCGAGCCGCGAAGCTCTCAGCGCGAGGCTTTCGTGGTAACCAGGTTCGTGCGCGCCGCGTCAACTCCACCGTTATGCGTCTTTTGAATGGATTCAATGAAACTTCTATTGTCATTCATCTACGGGCTAACAATTCTCAGTGGCGTTACGCGCGCCGAATCTGACATCCCTGATAAGCGAAGGAGGCCGGAATGAAAGCGGTGTTCAAAAGCGCATGGGGCTATCAGGGAAACAACCTGAACCTGCCGGTAGTAAACCTGGAAGCCGCGCTCCCTTTTTACGAAACTGTAATGGGTTTCCAGGTTCGATCGCGGAGCGATTCGCCACACAGGTCCGCAGTCCTTGGCAGGGATGACATCCAGATAGGTCTGGCTGAAAACGGCGGCGATGCGACGCAGGACGGCTGCGCTTTCGAGGTTGATAGTGCGGAGGCGGCCTTTGCCGAGTTGAAGGCGAATGGTTTGGAAAAGGAGCTACCCGGCTTCAAAATCGAAAAACACGAGGGTACATGCTGGAAGGTCTTCTACCTGGTCGCGCCGGACGGGCTCTGCTACTGGTTCGGCGAACGGCAAACAGGTGAAGGAGCAGAAGACAGTGGTGGCACGGACGACGCATAACACGTCGTTGGACCGGAGCGGCGGGAGCGTGTTCGCATCAAACCTGGCGCGGCGAAGGTTGCGTTGATACGCGCCGCCCGGTCAACTCTGACGTTCGGCCGACTTTGCTTTTGATGACAAACAACAACGGGGCCTATTGCCCCGCGCCGCTCGCATTCGTAATCATAGTTGCTCGTCGCAAGCTCGCCGCGCTGAGGGAAACGTACTTGGTACGCGTTACGATCTGGGGCGGCCGAACAAATCGTTGGACGCGAGCCGAGCCAGCGGGCTTGTCAGCGACAACTTGCGTGTAACGTAGTTGCGTGCGGCCGCGTCAACTCAACCGTTGGATGGCTCTCAAATCTCTCGCGGCGTATAATCGGCCGGAGGCTCACATGAACTACAAGGTTGTCGTTAATGAATCGGAAGAAGGATTCAGCGTTTCGTGTCCCGGTTTACCGGGCTGTTGGTCCCAGGGCCAAACCGAATCCGAAGCGCTCGAAAATATCCAGGATGCCATTCGCGAGTACCTCGCCGCCATCGACGACCTTGTGAAGGGTCAGGACGTCCGCGAAGTGATGGTGGCGGTGTAACGTGCCGAAGATCCCCGGCGTCAACCATCTCGATGCCGTAAGGCGCTGGAAAAGGCCGGCTTCCGTATGTTGCGCCAGGGTAAACACATCGTCATGTCGGATGGTGTTCGCATTGTGACGATTCCTCGCCACAATCCTGTAAACGCTTTCACGATGGGTGGCATTGCGCGCGATGCTGGACTCAACGTCGAACAATTCAAGAAACTTCTTTGAGACGCAGCGCCATCCAACAAATCGTTGGACCGGAGCGGCGGAAGCGTGTTTCGCATCAAACTCGGCGCGGCGAAGGTTGAATGAAAACACGTTGCCCGGTCAACTCAGGCGTTATGCCGCGTATCTCACACATGCTCGGAATCGACAAAGTATTTTGGGTTATCGCCATTGGCATCACGTGTGTGAATGCATTCCTTCTTCGATCGCGTGCCCAAAAGGAAATCGAACGTAACCCAGAATTGGCGGAGGGCTACGCACAGCTAGTCAAAGGTTACTTGGTGTTCCTCAATATTCCTTGGCTCGTGATGGGACTGGGGATAATCGTCGGCGGCACTCGTGGCGTCTTCGATTACCTCGACCCACGCTCAGGCAATCCGTATGTCATTGCTTTTCATGTTACCGGTTTTATTGAGTGGGCGTTGACTGTCTTTTGGGTCTACATCGCTGGCGGGGCGGAATTCCTCGTCAGGTATCCCGGGGTCATGAATTACGATATCAAATCGCCGTTGGTCCTAAAACTTCTCTTTGGCATCGGGCTATTGGGTAGCATGGCCGCAGAAATCGCTCTGTGGTCGGGTCTTTTACCTGTGCCAACAATTGGCTAGACGCGGTATAACAACTCGTTGGACCGGAGCGGCGGGAGCGTGTTTCGCATCAAACTTTGTCCGGCGAAGGTTGAATGAATTCGCGCCGCCCGGTCAACTCAGACGTTAGACGAAAAACATCATGGCACCGACAGACGACTGGCATAGCTTCATCGCTGCGGAATCACCTCATTTGCCGCCGAACGCTGCCCGACAACTGCGCGAGATTGGCTTTATCGTCATGCCTGGTCCTGCGATTAAAGGTGGTTGCGGACAACTATCCGATGCCTACGATCACGCAGTAGCGACGGGCTCTTCGACACGTATTGATGATTTCGTCAATCGAGGGTCGGAGTTCGATGGGATCTATATTTACCAGCCGCTGTTGGCTGCTTGTTGTCAGATCATCGGCGCACCTTTCAAACTCAGCGGCATGCGCGCAAGGACGCTCAATCCTGGCGCACCGGCTGAAGGGCTTCATGTGGACGTCAAGCATCGAGCCAACGGGTGGCCGTTGGTTGGCTGCATCTTCATGGTTGATGCCTTCGACGCCACGAACGGCGCTACGCGATTTGTGCCGGGGTCTCATTTGCAGTCGCGAGAACCTGGTGAGGTGATGAACAATCCACAAGACGCCCACAACGAGCAAGTCCTCGCGTGTGGTCCAGCAGGATCAATCATCATCTTCAATGCGTCGGTATGGCATAGCCATGGTGCAAACCGGTCGGCCAGGCCACGGCGTTCGATACAAGCTCACTTTGTCCCACGAGAGGCTCAAGCATCGCCGGGCGACCATTCCGGGCGCATGCGTCCGGAGACTTTGCAACGTCTCGGCGGTCTGGCGAAGTATGTTTTGAATGTTGGAAACGTCTAACAAATCGTTGGACGCGAGCGGGATCAGCGGGTTTCTTAACGACAACTTGCGCTTAGCACCGTTGTTTCCCGCCCGGTCAACTCCACCGTTCGGCGGCTTACCCAAGAACGAGACGCATCCATGGGAAGGCGACTACGCAAGAAAGACCTGTTGACTGAAATCGAGCGCGAGCGAACCGCACTCGACGAGACGCTCGCACTTTTGTCGACTCGTCAGATGACCAAGGCGGGTGTCACTCGCGGTGGATGGTCGGTAAAGGACGTCCTCGCTCACCTGGTCGAATGGCAACAGATGAACCTCGACTGGTATGCGGCTGGGCTGCGCGGTGAGAAGCCAGCGATGCCGGCGCCGGGATACACGTTGCGGGAGCTGCCTCGTTTGAACCAGATGATTTATCGCAAACATCATCGGCGGTCACTTCAGGCGGTGATGACTGATTACCGAATCTATCACCAGCGGATCGTTGCACTCATCGAAGCTGTTCCAGATTCCGACTTGGTGACACTCGGACGGTTCAGTTGGACGGGGCCTTCGTGGACCTTGAGCGACTACTTGCGCGCGAGCTACTGCCGCCCATTATCTGTGGGCACGCAAGCGCATTCGGCGATGGTGGCGCGCCCAGACAAATGAGCGACCCCCAGCCAGTTAATGTGACGACCGCCACCGAACAAATCGTTGGACGCGAGCGGCGGCAGCTTGTTTCGCGGGAAGCTTTTGTAGATTAACGTTGGCGCTACCGCGCGACCGCGTCAACTCAACCGTTAGGCGGCAGAGTTGTGCATCCCGTGCAAAGCAAAAACACGAGCATCAACACGGAGTAGACACCGATGAAAAGACTGTTCAGGGTGGCAATATCGATAGTGGTCGTACTGTCTTTGACCTACCTTGGCAAGGCCGGGAACTCCTCGATACACGCGACACCACAATCAGCCAAGGACAAAAACGTAATTGAGCAGCTGTTTGATGCCTGGAACTCACGTGATGCGGACAAGGTGGCGGCTTCGTTTAGCGAGGATGGGGTGTATGAGGACGTGGCCGCAGGTCACATTAGCCGTGGGAGAGCCGAAGTGCGCAAATGGGCCGAAGGAGCCTTTGCTGACATTGAAAATTTTAAGATCGAGGTCGTAAGTAGTTCCTTTCACAACGGGGGCGGAGTGGTGGAATGGGTCTGGAGCGGCACCGACAAAGGGCTGCTTAAGACCGGAAAGAATTTTTCTGTGCGCGGCGTCAGTATCATTGAGGTACGCCGAGGAAAAATCTCACGCTACAAGGAGTTCTACGATTTCTCCACGGTCATGAGGCAACTTGGGTTGCTGCCAGCCGGAAAAGAGTGAGCCGGGCCGCCTAACAACTCGTTGGACCGGGACGGCGGGAGCGTGTTTCGCATCAAACCTGGTGCGGCGAAGGTTGAATGAAATCGCGCCCGGTTAACTCACCGTTGGGCGTCCAATGTAACCCCGGCGATCAAAATTGGAGGAAAGATAAGTTATGGGTCATCGTAAAATCCAATTAGCCAAGATTCTTAGTTTTGCCTTATCTTTCCTGCTGATCTGCATCACGCTAGTTTTCTATTCTGTTCATGGACAAAACACGACAAGAAAACCCACACAAGACAACTCCGAATTGAAACGGCTCCACGATGAAGATCAAGCTGATCGAACGCCTCCAAAAGGTAAAGAGATAGATTGGGCCATCGTTGGCCCACGCGATAAATCGCGTCTGCAACGAGTGAAAGAGTTACTTGCGCAAAACAAGCTACAGACAGGCAATGACTACTATCGGGCGGCCTTAGTTCTACAGCATGGACAGGAACCCGAAGACTTCCTGCTTTCCCACGAGTTCTGTGTAATTGCGATGGCAAAAGGTAAAAATGATAAGGATACGAAATGGTTGGCAGTCTCCAGTGAGGATCGCTTTTTGATGAATATTGGGCGACCTCAACGATTCGCTACCCAATTCCGGTCTGAAGGGAATGGCCCTATTCGACTTTATCAGGTCGGGGCAGGTGTGACAGATGAAATGAGGCGCATAATGGGGCTACATTCTTTGGCGGAAGTAAAGGCCCATGAAATTGAACTCAATAGAAAATAATCACAGACGCCGAACAAATCGGTGGACGCGAGCCGCGATAGCGTGTTTCGCATCATCAAGGATGCGGCGAAGGTTGAATGAATCGCGCCGCGTCAACTCAGACGTTCGGCGTCTCGCTAATGGATCAACCTCTTGATTATTTTAGCTACCGAGCAAATACGCTTTTGACAGAATGGATAGATCGCCGTTTATGAAGCGTGGAGAGAATCTTCTTTGGAGGGGTTTATGAACCCCCGCTGTGTTGTTCTTCGATTGGCTAGCTGTTTCTCTATATTTGCTTTCGTCTCGGTCTTAAGTGTTTTCGGTCAAGATTCCGTTCCGCGATTTGAAGTCTCTGATTGCGCCGTTCCGATTCCCAATGGTGAAACCGTAAAATGCGGTTATCTGATTGTTCCTGAAAGCAGGAAAATAAAGAATGACAAAACAATCCGTTTGCCTATAGTCATTCTAAGGAGCAAAAATCCAAGTCCGCAACCTGACCCGATTTTGCGGACATTTGGTGGCCCTGGCTCGTCATCCATGAATTTGGTCAGAAGCCGTCCCTCTTCACCCTGGTTGAGAGACCGTGATTTGATTATCTTCGAACAGCGCGGCACGAAATACGCCCAACCCGCGCTCGAGTGTCCAGAAGTTAATGAAACAAAAATCAACAGCGCGATAAAACAACTCGACTTAGCAAGCGCACGGAGAAACGAAATTCAAGCGGCTGGGATTTGTTATCAGCGTTTGATGAAACAAGGCAATAATCTCGCGGCTTACAACAGTGCGGAGAGCGCGGCGGATATTGAAGATTTACGACGCGTTTTGAAACTGCAGAAAATTAATCTTTGGGGAGTTTCTTACAGTTCCCGTTTGATGCTTAACGTCATGCGCGATCACCCGGATGGCATTCGCGCCGTCGTTTTGGAATCACCTCTCCCGCCGGAGGTCAATTATGATGAAGTCGGCGTTGACGCCATAGTCAATGCTTTGCATCAAGTCTTCAAGAATTGTGCATCAGATGTTGAGTGCGCCAAAGCGTATCCAAATCTGAAAAATGAGTTTTACGAAGTAGTCGGCAAGCTGAATAAGACGCCTATCTCGGCAAGTGTAAAAGATGAGACAACTGGTAAAACAAACGAACTGAAGCTCGACGGAAACGATTTCGTGACATGGATTGTTGATTACCTGCTTTCCGTAGATGCCTCTGCCATCGCGGATGTTCCTTTGGTTGTTAAGCAAACCTTTCAAGGCGATTACGAAGTGTTCAAGCGTTACGCGAAAGCAAAGATTGGCGCAGGCAGCGGACTGGGGATGCGATACTCCGTTTGGTGCAGCGAGGAAGTTCCATTTGAAAATATGCGAAAAATCAAGGCGCAATCTTCTCGCTATTCGCGCCTTAACGGTTATGAAGTGATGACACTGCCGGACATTTGCCGCGTCTGGAAAGTTCCGGCGGCAAAGCAAATTGAAAACAAACCTGTCCGGAGCGACGTTCCCACAATGATCTTAACCGCTGAATACGACGCCTATACGCCGTCCGCTTGGGGACAATTGATAGCCAAGACAATGAAAAATAGTTTTCTTTTTGAAGTCCCCTGGGCTGGACATGGTCCAGCATTCTCAGTTCCGTGCGCGCGCGAAATGATCGCGAACTTTTTTGATAATCCGAAATCCGCGCCCAATTCCGCCTGTTTAGGCAAAATCAGAAAAGACTATAACTTCAAGGTGAAAAAGAACTAAGGTGGGCCCTTTTATGTAACTTCAAGGACCGCATCTTGTATTTAACTCGATGCGGTTTATGGCCAGCGACACCGAACAAGTCGTTGCAGGTGAGCCATCGATTGCGTGTCCTTCATCACCTCTTTATTCTCTCAGGTTGTCACGACTCGCGCGGCCACCTGAACTCTGACGTTCGGCCCACTGAAATATCGCCGGAACTAAGGTTACCGCTAGAGCGGGAGCCTCATAAGCAAAGGAGTAACCTTGACGACTCGTGTGATTTATCGAATCGCGGCTGTTCTAATCCTGCTATTTGACCTGGGCCATACGGCTGGCTATCCCTGGTCCGATCCCAGTTGGGGAGTGGATCTTGGCGCGATCCAGTCAAGCCACTTCAAAGTCCTGGGGTTCACCCGAACGTACTGGAACTTCTATGTCGGGTTCGGCTTGTTCGTCAGCGTATTTCTGCTACTCGCGGCAATATTTGCATGGCAGCTCAGTAGCCTTCCAGCAGAGACCCTGCGGCTTGTGCGCAGCAGTGCGTGGGCTTTGTCGGTCTGCTTTGCGGCCGTGACCGTCTTGAGTTGGATGTACTTCTTCACTATCCCCATTGCCTTTTCAGGTGTAATCACTGTGTGCTTAATTGTAGCTACGTGGCGCTCAGCAAGGGCCGCCTAATTGTGTGGGCAGCGGATCCGCTCTGCAAACCCGACGCCGAACAAGGACCGGAGCGGCGGGAGCGTGTTTGTTAACTTGTTTGGTCCGGCGAAGGTTGCGCTGATACGCGCCGCCCGCTGATCTCCATCGTTCGGCACACGGTTTTCATTCCAGAGATCTAGCTTGCGCTTGCCGCGGAGTGATCTTGTGACTGAAATGACGCGAATTGAAGATCGTAATAGCTTGGGAGGTCAGGTTGTTTGGTTCGTGGCCCTGTCATTGCTCGGCATAGTTCTCTATTCCTGGTCTCTTCATGTTCTAAAACAGCCTTTCGACTTGTATTTTGTCATCTCCCTCCTTGTTCCCTGCGGGTATTACTACTGGAAGTATCCCACTAAAAAACAAGACCTCCCGTCTCATGAGCTGCTAAGCCGAAAAGTGGCGCTTGTCCTGTTGGCTTACAGTTTTGTGTATTTCGTGCTGATTTATTTTGTTCACATTCTTGCTGCATCGATCGCTCTCTGGCTGGTTCAATTTACGATTCCCGTGATCATTTTGAAGGTGTCCAAAGTGCGGCTCAGCGCGATTGGGTTTGAGTGGAGAAAGATTTTTCGCAATTTTACCGATGTCATAATTGTCAGCGTCTGGTTAACGCCATTTCTATTCTTTGGGGTGAGAGATGCCGAGGCGATCCGTCGCATGACTGGAACCCCATCGTTCTATTTATATTTGCCGTTGGGCGTCCTCTACATGCTGCTGATCGTGGCGTTTTGGGAGGAGTTCTTTTTTCGCGGCGTACTTCTGCGTAGCTGGGAGGCTTGTACCGGAAAGGTGGCAATTCCCGTTTTCCTAAGCGGGTTGCTTTTTGGCGTTTATCACTTTCCCATGAGGTATTTCAATCAACGGTCGCCATTCTTCCATGACGCGATGGGTTCGTTGGCAAGCACCATCCAGGAACAATTTCTGATGGGGTTGTTTCTGGCGTTCGTGGTTTACAGGAGTCGAAACGTGTGGCAGGGAATTTGGCTCCATGCTTTTCTCAATGGGTTTAGTTCGATCTACCAGGTATCGAAGATGATAAAGTTCTCTTGAGACGCCACAGACTAAGGGTTGGGCCAACCAAGCCGCCCAACCAGGCATGCAGCGGACGCGCAATTAGCATGTCTCTCATGCTAGGCGTGTCGCTAGCGGCGGTTCGTGCGCGCCGCTGATGCCCAGCGTTGTGCGCTATCGCTTCAAGATGCAAGGAGCTAGTTATGCGATTACTTTTCGCTGGCGTGATTTTGATTGCGACGTTTTCCTTTTCTCTCGGTCAAATGAAAAACGAAAGCCCCACGCAAGATAATGTTGAGCAAGAATTAAAGCGGCTTGAGAATGAGTGGCTTAATTCTTATATACGTGGTGATAAGCAGACATTTGACCGAGTTGTTGCCGATGATTTCACCAGAACAGATGAAAGCGGCAAATTTGCCACGAAAGGCGAAGAACGAGCGCTCGTTCAGGCTCCACCTGGTTCCGTGAATGCATCCCTCACCAACGAAGATTTGCAAGTGCGCGTTTATGAAAATGCGGCTATTGTTACAGGGCGCATTGTTTCTAAAGTACAAGGCAGTCTCAATTTTCAATCACGTTTTACCGATACTCTTTTGAAGCGCGGGCAGCGGTGGCAAGTTGTCGCTCGGCATTACAGCCGAATACCGACAGAACGCACAGCCATCAATCTCGATTCTAAAATTTATAGTGCTTACGTCGGTCGGTATGAGATTGCCCCCAATGTCGTGCTTGAGATTACGACTGAGAGCGCGAATTTGATGAGTCAGACAGCCGGACAGCCGAAAATGGAGTTGTTGCCCGAATCAGAAATTGAGTTCTTCATCAAGGGATTCACCGCGCAGTTCGTCTTTGTTCGAGATGAAACCGGGCGGGTGACAAAGTTAATCATTAATCAGGAAGGGCAAAGGGTAACCGCTGGAAAGTTAAAGTAGCGTATTTGGTTGCGACGCGCCCAACAAATCGTTGGACCGGAGTCCCGACGAGTCGGGATGTTTCGCATCAAACCTGGTGCGACGAAGGTTGCGGAAATCGCGCCGCAGCGTCAACTCAACCGTTCGGCTTCAATCCGAATCGTTCCTCAGAATTTGGATCAGACTATGAGAAAGCAGAATTCAATTTCGGCGCTCGCGCTCTTGCTCGGTCTTGTTGTCTCAAGCTCTGCGGCTCAAAGTTCAATTGAAGGTCACTGGGAAGGCGTAATGGTTCGCGAAGGCGTCGAGTTGCCGGTCAGCTTTGACTCAACTAGCTTCGTCCGGCGCGGGTTGCGTGCCACCGCGCGCGCCACCTGAACTCAGACGTTCGGCCGCTTGGTGAAATTCCTGTAGCACAATTGCGGCGCGCCGTGTTTGTACAGCAAGCAGCAATCTCTAATGGTTTCTAAAGGAAGCAAGTAATTATGTGTATTGACTGTGATGAAGAAGGCATCACCAGGCGGTCTTTTCTTACGGGCGCCACAACAGCCATTGCGGGTGCAGCATTTGCCTTAAAGGCAGCAGGACAGCAATCCGCGCAAAAGGCTCTTAATGACCCGAACATCATTCTCGACGAGATTGGTTTCAAGAGCGGCACAAATACTATCAAGGGTTTTTTGGCGCGCCCCAAAAAAGTCGGGCGGTATCGAATAGTTTTGATTGCACATGGTAATCCCGGAGTGCCGGCGGACATTAAATTTACGGCGGCAGAGTTAGCTAAAGCTGGCTATGTAAGTTTGGTTTATGACTGGGGATCGCGCGAACCACAACCCGCCGACCCGCGAGAACGTGACAAGTGGGTGGCTCGCATTACGAGCTATACATTCGTAAAGCTCCAGATGCAGGACCTTCAAGCAGCTATGAACTACCTGAGAGAACAATCCTTTACCAAGCGAGAACGTGTTGGTTTGGTAGGCTTTTGTGGAGGTGGTCGACTTGCGTTCCTCTTCTCAACTCAGTCGAAAGATGTTAAGGCGCTAATCTCTTTTTATGGGCCAGTGGTTTACCATATTAATAACCCCAAAGCCGATCCGGTACCGAATGTTCTGGAGATAGTCAATCGAATCAAAGTTCCCGTGCAGGGGCATTACGGGGTGTTGGACAAGGTTGCTTTGGCAGAAGACGCCAAGCTGTTTGAGAAAAAGATGCGAGCGCAGAAAACACCAGTTGAAATGTATTACTACGAAGGAGCGGGGCATTCATTTTGCAACTTCCTTCGTCCGCAAGGCTCAGACCCCGGCTTCGATTACAACCCTGAAGCCGCCGCCCTCGCGCACAGCCGAACGATTCAGTTTCTCAAGCATCATCTCTCATAGGGGCTCGATGTGTCGCGCCCAACAAATCGTTGGACCGGAGCGCGGGTGGCGTGTTTGCATACCCACCCGCTACCGCAGGTGGTACTGACAATCGCGCCGCCCGGTCAACTCAACCGTTGGGCGTTTCTTGTTGGAAATCTGTCAATCGTGATAGAAGGAATTTTCATGAATCACTTTATAGTTATAATTGCCACCGCGCTTTTTTGTGCCGCCGTGCCAGCACGAGCACAGACATCGATTAAGCCTGCCAGCATCTACGACCAAGACGGAATAACCGTTGTGTCGCCTAATCAACCTGGATGGATATTACTAAAAGCAGATAAATCGGAAACGGTCTTTGAGAAGCGCGGTGAGAGCGGAATCTTAAACGCCAGCGTCAAAACTATCCGAACAAAAACTTTTGAGACGGATAAGGAACGGCTGACTGGCTGGGAAGCTCTTAAACAAGAAGAATTTAGTAAATTGAAGCAGGATCACCTTCACTTCAATTACACGAGGTTCAAGGGTGCGCTGTGCTTGCGTTATGATGCGATATTTCCGCGCGAGAAGACATCAGCAAACAAATTTGTGTATTTCAACGTCACAGGCTATGTGCTTCCGCGCTCGAACGCTAAGGATTCGGCTGTTCAAATAGAGTTTTCCAACTACTCGAATACCAGAGGATTGACGGAAGATTTATATTCTCTAAGCGACGAGTTTTTTGAGAAACTGACATTTCCCAAGCGGCAGTAAGAATCACTCCTCCGCGCGTGAGAGCGAAGCGGCAGACGTAAACGCAACGCACTTGCGGTCAGGTTGCGTGGATTCGCACCGCCCGTTCAACTCAACCGTTCGGCGCTCGTCTGATGGAGAGGTAGGAGTGAGAAAACGTTGATCGTACCTTCTATATCTCGACTCCGTCTGATGGTTTGCATAAGTCTGCTCGCTTGGCTCTTCACGCCTGTCACATCACCGGTCGCTCAAACCAATCGTACAGCAAGAACAACGAAGCGTGACGCTGCTAACAGTCAGAATGCAGAACTGAAGTCGCTTTACGAAGCGCATCAATGGTTCAAGCTGCGTGACGCCGTACAAGCAAAAAGGGCATCGGCTTTTTATCGTGGCGTTGTTGCCTCGGCTTTCAACGACGTCAAGCAGGCGGAGAAGGATCTTAAGTCCTTCATTAAGTCTGCGCCGGAGTCTGAACAGGTGTCCGACGCACGCGCATTGTTGATCTACATATACCAGCGTGCCGGGCACTACAGGCAGGCGTTTTCGGAGATTGAAAGGGAGCTGGCCGCAAAACCCGACGATGCCGGCTTGAAAAACGCGCGCGCACTCTTCGGCGCTCTCAGCCATTACCCGGAGCAGTCTGTCGTGGAGCGTCGCTTTTCCCGAATTCGCTACAGCATGAAGGGCGGTAACATGTTTGTCCCGGTGGAGGTCAATCTGAAGTCAGCTAACTATGTGGTTGACACGGGCGCAAATTTCTCGCTCATTAGCGAAGCGGAAGCCAAACGACTGGGGCTTACCATTCAAGGGAGTGGTGGCTCCAGGATGGGCGATGCCGCGGGCGCTACTGTTGATGTTCGCATTGCCGTCGCCGACCAGCTTACAGTCGGCCGCATCCGTCTCAGGCACGTTACCTTCTTGGTGGTGCCAGATAATCAGCAGCCGTTCATTGATTTACCGCCCGGCGAGCGGGGAGTCCTGGGCTTGCCCGTCTTGCTCGCCTTCCAGACCTTACGCTGGAAACAGGAGGGTACATTCGAGGTCGGTTTTGCTTCCGGCTGGAGGAAAGGTCCTAAAGCTAACATCTGCTTTGAAGGCGCAAATCTCATCATCGAGGGTGAGTTTCGGCAGAGCAAGATTAATGTATTTTTAGACACCGGCGCGACCCGTACACGCGCTCTGCCTCTCTTTGCCAAAGAGTTCGCCAGCTTCATTAACGAGTTCGGCAGGAAAGGTTCGGATCAGGTGACGGGAGTAGGCAGCAGTGTAGAAGTCGATGTCATCACGCTACCCGAATTAGCACTTCGGATCAATGGCTTTGACGCGGTACTGCGCCCTGCTCAAGTGCTGTTGAAGGAAACCACCTCTGACAGCCGCTGGTGGCATATCTGGATTGGCTTAGACCTACTTAACCAGGCGCGCGTGGTAACACTTGACCTCAGGTCTATGAGGCTTGCTCTCGAGTAGTTGATCCAGTCGCGCCGAACAATTCGTTGGACCGGAGCGACGGGAGCGTGAAAGGCGAACCCGGTCGCTAGCGCTCCCCGGTACTGAACGCTTGGTGCGGCGAGGCTTGGATGTAAACGCCGCGTCCGGTCAACTCTGTCGTTACTTATCTTCAAGCGACTCGTCAGTCTCCAAATCCGCAAGGGCGCTGTGGAAGGGTTTCCGTTCTTGACACTGCAAACGGCCGTTTGTTACTTTCGGCTCCTCGCCAAAGTACACAACCCTTGAGCGAGTTTCCGACCCTTTAGGCACGTAGCTCAGTTGGTAGAGCACTACCTTGACACGGTAGGGGTCAGCGGTTCGAGTCCGCTCGTGCCTACCAGTATTACGCATCGTCGACCTCCCTTAGCGCTTAAGCTTCCAATTTCAGATCCCTTCGCTCCGTCCGCTTTCGGCCATCGGCCGTGTCTTCGCGGCGCGCACAATCCTCCGGGGCTTTGCGCCGGCCTTTGCGTCTTTGCGATTTGGCGTGAACAATACGCTGACAGCGAAACTTCCCGGCGACGACGCGACGAAGCAAAGACGCAATGATCCTTTCCCGAGCCAGTGGCATACTGCTGCATCCGACTTCGTTGCCGGGGCGATTCGGCATTGGGGACCTGGGCCCAGCGGCGCAGCGCTTCGCCGATTTTCTGAAGCAGAGCGGACAAAGACTGTGGCAGGTGCTGCCGCTGGGACCCACGGGTTATGGCGACTCACCTTACGCATGCTATTCCGCATTTGCCGGCAATGATCTCCTGATCAGTCCGGAGAGAGTTTTTGAAGCCGGATTGCTCGATCGCAGCGAGTTGGATGAACTTCCCTCGCTTCCGGCTGAGCAAATCGATTTCGGCCGCGCCCATGAACTCAAGGATAAACTGCTGGCCCAGGCCTTCGCGCATTTTCAGCGCCGCAATGACCTCGAGCTTAAATCCGCGTTTGCAGCTTTTTCTGAACACAATTCTTTCTGGCTAAACGACTATGCGCTTTTTCGCGCGCTCAAAGTTGAGCACGGCGGCAATTCGTGGCGCGAGTGGGAGCCGGCGCTACGGCTGCGTGAACCGGCAGCCATAGCTTCCGCGGAAGCCAAACTAAGAGATCGGATCGAAGCGCAGAAGTTCGCGCAGTTTCTCTTCTTCAAACAGTGGACCGAGCTGAAGGCTTACTGCCACGAGCGTGATGTCCGTCTAATCGGTGACGCACCGATTTTTGTGGCGTTGGATTCCGCTGACGTCTGGACCAACCCGCAGCAATTCAAGCTCGAAGCTGATGGCAGTCCCACGGTGGTTGCCGGCGTGCCGCCCGATTACTTCAGCGCGACCGGGCAGCTCTGGGGCAATCCGCTTTACAACTGGGACTACATGTTACAGGACGGCTTCTCCTGGTGGATTGAACGGCTGCGGGCGAACTTACAGATGGTCGACATTGTGCGGCTCGATCATTTCCGCGGCTTTGTAGCTTGCTGGGAGATTCCCGCCGGCGACCCGACGGCGGAACGCGGCAGTTGGGTTGAGGCGCCCGGTCGCGAACTTTTCAGCGCAATTCAAAGAGCGCTCGGCGACGTTTCCGTCATCGCAGAGGATCTCGGCGTGATCACACCCGAGGTCGAGACGTTGCGCGACGATTTTGGTTTCCCGGGAATGCGTGTGCTGCAATTCGCGTTCGGGGGCGAACCGGAGAATGTGAATCTGCCTCATAACTATCAGCGCAACGCCGTGGCTTACACGGGCACGCATGATAACGACACGGCCGTCGGATGGTTCAAAAGTCTCAGCGGCGCCGATTCGACGTGCACCGACATGCAACTCAAGTCCGAAAGAGAATTCTGCTTGAGGTATCTGCACAGCGATGGCGCAGAAATTCATTGGGATTTGATACGCGCGGTCATGGCTTCTGTCGCCAACACCGCCATCGTGCCGCTGCAAGATTTGTTGGGCTTGGGAACCGAGGCGCGGATGAATCGTCCGAACAGCAAAGAGGGGAACTGGAGATGGAGATTTGCCGCCGCAGATCTTACCGAACAGCTCGCTGAACGCCTGAAAGAGATGACCGAAACCTACGGTCGCGGCAACCACAATTAAAGCGGCATATCGATCAAAACAGCAATGGCACTTGAAAAGAATAATCGTTTGCACGAGCGCTCCAGCGATTTGCAACGCGTGTTCGTGGCCGATCTAGGAGGCACGCATTTGCGCACGGCAGTTGTCGATCGAAGCGGCACGCTTTACTTCCGTGCGAAGCAAAACACGCCTGATGGGAAAACTGCCAAGGAAATTGTGCGGGCAATCTCTGCGGCCATGCGCGAATGCGATCGGCAAAGTGCCGCCGCCGGTCAAACGGTTGAGGCCATCTCCGTCGTGGCTCCGGGCACAATCAATGTGGCGGCGGGATCGATCATTAAAGCTCCCAACATGCCCTGGCTCAGCGGCTTTGAATTGGCCGCAGCTCTCACGCGCGAATTGCAGCGACCGGCAATCGTCGAAAATGATGCGAATGCCGCGGCCGTAGGCGAGATGTGGCAGGGGGCCGCTCGTGGCCGGAGCACGATTGTTTGCCTGACGTTGGGGACAGGCGTCGGCGGCGGAATAATTATCGAAGGAAAATTGTGGCACGGCGCGCATGACTCCGCGGCGGAAATTGGCCACATGTGCATCGAGCCCTTCGGAGGAGTCGCGTGTGGTTGCGGCGGTGAGGGCTGTCTTGAAGTCTACGCATCCGCCACCGCGATTGTGCGAATGACGCGGGAAGCGCATTCAAGACATCCAGACACGCGTCTCAGTGCCGGCGGCAATCTTACTTCTGAGCAGATCTACCGCGCTGGTGTAGCGGGTGACGAATTAGCGCTCGAAGTGTTTCGCCGGATGGGGACCTATCTCGGCATCGGGGTGGCAAGTCTAATCAATATCCTGAATCCTGAAATGATCGTAATCGGCGGCGGCGCCGCGAATGCCTGGGATTTGTTCGAATCAGCGATGAAAGAGCAGGTTGCCAAACGCGCCTTTCCACTGCTGGCCGACCTGGTCAAGATCGTGCCGGCCGAGTGTGGTGACGACGCCGGCTTGCTTGGGGCCGCGAAGCTCGCATATTCCCGTGACGACGACGACGGAAGAGATGACGGCGCGCGCTGACCGGCCGCTATTCCGACGTTTCGGAATTGACACGATCGGAAGAGAGCGATGGAAAGTACAGGCCAGGGGGGGGCAAATCAACTGAAGAGGATTAGTTGCGTCGTAATTTCGCTTTTTCTCTGCGGCTACTAAGCGAACTCTGCGCCTCTGCGGTGAATATTCATTGAAGAGACTCACCGCCGAGACGCTGAGGGCGCAAAGGAAGCGCTGAGAAACTGAATTAGTAGTACCCGCCTGAGCGTCGATTCTTCAAGGCGCGGGCAATGCAGGCGTACCGCCCTTGAGGCATCGCGTGTAAGGACAACTGCCGGTTACACCAGCGTACACTGTTTGGGTAGTGTAGCTCTCCGGAGAATCGCGTGTGCCGCCCAATTTTCCGCACCCGCCGGGATCAGTACAAAGAGGAAAGTCGAGAATGTTCTGCACGCTCCAGCCGCACTTTTTCGACTGGGATGTCGGGTGGAAGATGTGAGCGCTGACTCCGTGAATGGCCCATTCGTTTTTCGCTCCGCAGGGACCATACGCACATGGCTTAAAAGGATTAGTACCCACTCCGCAGTTGGTTCCCACTCCATCTTCCTCACGGCATGGCGCGCCGTACGAGCGGAAAACCACCGTTTCCGCCGTCGAAAGTTTATGCCAGGTGCGATTCCCATCCTGACAACACTGGGCCGCTTTTTGTTGGGTCGAAGGAAATCTCTTGCTGTCGCATAATTCTGCGACCGGTGATCGCCCTTGGAGAGTTTCTGCCGGCCCCGCGGCCAGCAGCGGGACCGAGAGGCCCAGAGCTGCTGCGGCGGCAATTGTTAACACAACGGCGAGTACCACGCGCGTTCGGTTTTTCATAGATGCTCCTGTAGTTGTCGGTGCTAATGACTAACGCACCAAACTTGTGGGGAAACTACCAGTAAGGAATTGAAGGCCGAAATTTGGATCGATGTCTACAATATTCTTCTCGCTTGTTCGTCTTCACTAGTAGGTGCGCTACGCGCTGGTGAAGATGGCCGTTACCTTGGAAAGCGAACGAGATGGCTGAACAGGATCAGCGCATCACTGAAGTGATCGAACGCGATCGGTCGCGTCTGCTTAACTTCATTCGCCGGCGTGTGCCGGACCCGCGCGACGCCGAGGATGTTTTGCAGGACGTCTTCTACAAGCTGGTGGAGGCCAATCGTCTGCTGATGCCGATCGATCATATAACCGGCTGGCTGTTTCGCGTCGCGCGCAATCGCATCGTGGATCTGTGGCGAGAAAAGACGCGGAGGGTTGGGAGCGGGCCGGACGCGGATGATTCGCCTTACGACGCGCGCGGACGAATTGACAATTTGCGGTACGGCGAAGAAGGCGACGACCGGCTGCGATTCGAGGAGTTGCTACCTTCGCGCGAGGCGGGGCCGGAAGCAGTCTACCTGCGGAATGCGCTGCTCGAGGAACTTGAATCTGCGATTGCCGAGTTGCCAAAAGACCAGCGTGAAGTATTTCTGGCGCATGAATTGGAAGGACGCAGTTTTAAGGAGATGGCCGCCGAGACCGGCGTCAGCATGAATACGCTACTCTCGCGCAAACGTTATGCGGTGCATCGTCTGCGCCACCGGCTGCAAGACGTTTATGAGGAATTTGGCGATGGGCTCTGACTTGAAGCTTGGGTAGCGCGTTCGCTGCTAACTGCGATTCATCAAACATGCTGCGACGGGTAACCAAAAGCGAATCAAGTTAATAGCTTTTACGGAAGTGAGGAAGGGAAACATGGGTAACAGACAAGAGAAGATAAAGAAGCTGATTTGGATTGCGCCTCTGGCGATTCTGGGAATGGTGGTCTTTGTCACGATTGGCGGCGGCGTAGTGATGCTGTTGTGGAATTCGCTGCTCCCGCCTCTTTTTCGTCTGCCGATGATCACCTTCTGGCAGGCACTGGGAATCCTGGTACTGTGCCGAATTCTGTTCGGTGGATTCGGGGGCAGCTCACGCAGATCGCATTCGCGTTCGCAACGCGCCGGCGAGCGCATCGCGGATCGGGTTGCCGACCGGGTGTCAGAGCGTCTGGAAAATATGACGCCTGACGAGCGCGAGCGATTTCGACAAGGCGCGCAGGATTGGCAAGGTCGGCCGGGTGCGGGCGAGACGAGACCTCTGTGATCTGTGAATCACATCTTGGGCGCGGTACTCTGAACTACTTGGTAGTGTCTTAAGTTGAGTGAGGTTTGAATTGTCTTGACCGTTTGGAAGTCAGCGGGGGCAAGCCCCCTTCCTGACCACGAGGTATTTAGAGTTGCCTTGAAGCGTTTAGAGGTTTCTTTAGAGACCTCAAGGTCAGGAAGGGTGGTTCACCCCCGCTGACTTCCAAACGCTGCGCGCCAACGCTGGGCTGTAGGATGAAACCGCTTCGCGATTGATTCTTTCTAAGTAGACAAGTCAAATTAAGACACGACTAACTACTTCAGAACCTCGCCCGGTATTCGATGGATGACAGAAATGCTTTAACCATTTCGGCTTCAATATAGTTGCCGTGGAATTGATTTAGTTTGTCGAGCCAGAAATTGAAGCCGGCAAAGTCATTGTCCGGCGCCGAGTCAGGATCTCGCTGGAGATAACCGAAATATTCCATCAAGACAAACGCGCTGTTGAATTCCTGCTGCTGAAGGGTGGAATTTTCGGCGACTGATCTTAACGCCGCCGCGCGGCCCGCGGTGTCGCCGGAACCATACGCGCTGATTGCCGCGTTGCGATCTTGAGCGGTCGGAGTAACGCCTGCCGTCTGAAAAAGCTTATCGACATAAGCCGCCGAGTTCATGCCATTCGGATAATCGGCGACGAACTGCGATCGTTGGACAAACGCCTGGGTAAAGGCACCCTTGTTCGCTTCCAACTGCTGTTCCCAACCGGGCTGGAGGACGACTACGCCTTTCGAAATCGTTCGCGTATCCGTAAGGAACGGTGTCCGCTGGACCGGAACAGGTTTGCCGTTGAGATTCCCGAACGCCGCTTTGTAGATTCGGTAGACGAGATAGCCGGTCTGCTGAAATTCAATCGAAAGAAAGAAAGCCGCGCTGGTATCGATGCGCCGGACTTCGCGACACTGCGCATCGGCACCGCAGGATTCGATATTCTGCTTCCAGAAATCAAAACCGCTGGCGTCCGGTTCGCGCGAAAGAAAATCGACATATTGCTGGCGAACAAAGAACTGAGTTTCATCGACGATATTACTGTAGGCCATGCAGGTGGTGAGCGCCTTCGCAATGTTCAAGCGGCCGCCGCTGGTCGTCTTGTCGATCAAGGCAGAGTCGGCATCGACGTTCGTAATCAACACCCCTTTGAGTCCCGCGGCTTTTAGCTGACAGCGCGATAGCAGCAAGGCCGCAGCGCCGGCCACATGGGGCGCGGCCTGAGATGTGCCGCTGAAGGTCCCGTAAGTGCCATTGCGCAACGTCGCAAAGATGACGTTGCCCGGCGCGCCCAGATGCACAGTTTGCTTGCCCCAGTTTGAAAAGAACGCCAACTCATCACGGTTAGTGGTAGCAACCACTGAGATCATGCCCGGTTCATTGTAGTTGCTTGGGTAAGTTGGCGTGGTGCCGTTGTCATTGTCGTGACCACCAAGAGAAAAGCCATCATTGCCGGTTCCGTTTCCGGCGATCGCGACAAAAAGCAGATCGTTAGACTGGGCCCGGCGAATCTCATCCAGAAGTGATTGAGAGAACCCTCCGGCGAACCAACTGTTGTTCAGCACTTTGATATTTACGCCGGCTTGTTTGAGCTGAACCGCGACCTCGAGAGCATCAATCGCGTCTGAGATAAATCCCGAGTTGTTGCTGTTCAGCCACTTGATGCCGAGAAGTTGGGTGCGCCAATTAACGCCGGTCACGCCGATACCATTATTTCCGGCGGCGCCGATAATCCCTGAGACATTGGATCCGTGATTGTGATCGTCCAATGGATCGCAAGTGTTGGTAATGGTGTTAACCCCGTGAGATCCGGCCGGGCAGTTGATGGTTACGCCGCTGATGGTGACCGAAAACGGCGTGGCCGCAGTCCAAACATTGGGCGACAAGTCCGGATGGTTGTAATCGATGCCGCTGTCGAGTATCGCCACGACTTCGTCGGGTGACTCGTGCGAAATGTCCCACGCCTGTTGCGCCGAAACGTCAGCGCCGGGAGTTCCTGGCTGTCCTGAAATTGTCTGACCCGTGTTGTGCAGTCCCCACTGCTGCCCCGCATAAAAAGAATCGTTTGGGGTGGCGCCGCCATAGGCCAGATAGTCCGGTTCGGCATAAAGCACGTCGTCGCGCTGCGACAGCTCGGCGAGCAATGCGGCCGTGGTGCGGCTACGCGAATGCAGCAAGCGCGCACCGATGACTCCCAATTCGTTATCTGCATCGATATCCAAAGACTGCGCTATCGCAGCCGTCGCAATTCCGCCTTTTGCGTCGCGGAACTTTACGATGACGCGGTTTGCTGCCGCAGGATAACCGCCAATCAGTTCGACGCCTTGTTGGTTTTGTTGAAATGCTGCCTGTGATAGCGACGGCTGGGGCAAAACGAGCGCGAACCAGGTTACGGTCAGCGCCAGAATAAAAGCTGTGAGTTTACGCATGTGGGCCTTCCCGGTTACACCTAAACCGTCTCTAATTGGCTATGTAGTTGATCTTCACAACAGCGGTTCAGGGAATCATCTTTCGGACTAGTTAGGATCCTATCGGGCGAGTTTGAGAATCCCATAATACTGCGAAGTCCGCGCAATCCGCCAGCGGTCGGGTAGTGATTGCTTCGCCTTTTCTCCGTGTAACTCCGCGACTTTTAGATAAATAATCATCTGAAAAAGGCTGCACGCCGAGAGCGCGTTGGCATCATCGAAACTTCCCTCATTAAGCGAGACGAAATCTAACCCCTCCCAATGGCTTTGCCACTCCGATGCGCGGCGAGTCTCCGACTTGCCGTTAGGTGCCCCAATATATGACGGTCTCTGACCGCGGCGGTCCAAGACCGTGTCGAGAAAGAGGTTCAGCGCCCGCAAGTCAGAGACTCGCCGCGCATTGGAGTGGCAGAACCATTTGAATTGAATGAGCTAAGAACGCATCCGTTTTCCGGCTAATTTCTGTGCATGAAATATTTCTCGTGCGCTGAGCGGTTTTCTGCTATGCTCCCTGCCCCCTTATCCCAAGCCAGCGCGAAGCAACTGAACATGTTCAGAACGCTCGTAAACCTTATCACCGAAGTTTTTCGCGCGATTTTTACGCCGAGCCGGCCGTCACCTGTGCCGCCCCAGACTCAGCAGAAAAACTTTTCAGCCGATGTTGTCAGGGCCGACGACCTGCTCGTGTTGCGACTGGACTTCTACAACACGCGGCTGAAACCAATCGCCGGCGGCAAACAATTGATTCCCGACGGACCCGGCGATTCATTTATCGTCGTCCACTTTCCTCCGCAGCACATCGCCGAACAGGCCTTCGACGAAGGGCCACCAGCAGAGTTTTTACAGCCGCCGCCGGTGGCGGCCCGCCTGGCCGGCGAATCGCATCTCGTCTTTCATCTCAATCCAGGTTTACTGCCGCTCGATTTTTCTTTGGAGAAAATTCTTACCGCGCTCGGTCAGTGCCAGCAGCTAATCGTCGATCAAGTCACACCGCCGCTGCCTACGCCGCCCGTCGGCGGAGCTGCGAGATTTGGTGGTGTCCGTTCCGAGTTCTCGACCATCGAAGCTCCCTGGCGATTGGTTCTCTCGCCGCATCCCGACACGCGTTGGGCGCATTCCGAAAAGGCCGTGCGCCAGGGCAAGAAGACTGAGTTGTGGCACACACGTCTCGGCGTAAAGCCTGCAGAAGGATCAGCTGTTGATGAAAAGTCCACGACCAAACGAACAATACGCGCGGTCTACTCGCCCGACTACCGCGGATCATTCCCGCCGGTGCCGCTGACCGATACTTCGCCGTTTCTCACTTCCTTGCGCCGCTATCATCGCGATCAAATTGTGCACGCGACGGCAGATCGAGAACTTGCCGGCAATGCTCCGGCGGCGGTTGAGCGCCTCATGCTTTCGGCATTGGGCGCCGGAATGAAGTTGTATGGCTCTTGGGACAGTGAGCTGGACCTCAAGGAGTGGCGGCAGGTGTCAACGCTCGGGCGCGATCAGTTCGTTAAGGTCGCTTTGAAAGGTTACCTGTTTCCTCTGGGCCATAAGGCCGTGGAGATCACGATCACTGAGCGAAAGCTCGGCATGGGAACATCGCATCATCTGGAAGGGAAGCCGGTTGCTTACTTATTGCAGCGGCGCTTTATTGTGATTCGCGAGCCGGTGAAGCGATTTACGCACCGCGCATTTCCATTTCGCATCGTCGAATTCAAAACCTTACGAAGTCCGAACCTGGCAAAGATTGATCCGTCGGATATCATCTCGATCGCGTCGGGGGGAGCGACGAGTTATTGGCCCAAATACGAAGAATCACCTGGGGCCAGAAGAGATGTGATGTTCCTCGTTGAGGGGACAGATTGGGACGGCCGGATCACCAGCTTCTCAGTGCCTTTGATTTTCGTTCCATTTACAGCTGACGAGGGAGTTGACATTGGGAAACTGGTAACCGCGTATAACGGGGCATCAGCTCCGCCGCTCGTTCCGGAACCGGAATCACCGCGTCGCACTGTTGACACCAGGGGTCAGAAAATCGCTTTTGCACCCTCCACGCCTGCAACTGCGACTGAGCCCGCGAAGCCGGGCGACACTACGCTGGACACTGATCAAGTCATTCTCGCGGCATTGAATGCCACCGGCGCTCCGCACTTCTTACCGGCGCTGCGCGGCGCCCGCGTTAACGATCCATCACTGCGTCAAATCTCGAAAGATGCAGGCAAGGTTTTAATCCGCTACGACCCTCAGTATTTGGCCGGGACCGCCGGTTCGTTCGGAAATTCCGGCGAGGTTTTCGCCCGCATTGATGCTCCGCCGGGAGTGAAATTTCCGGTAGAGAAGACCGGTGGGCTGGTGGCGCCCGATTTCACGCCGCAGGGCTTCTCGCGTCACTTTGGGGCCGTCGGCGACGCGGCGAATTTCGCAACCGGCAGTTTCAATCCCGGAACAATTTTCGCCGGGCATAAAGATTCTCGGGGGCATTCCGCTCGACAAAATTTTCAAACTAGTTCCTTTTGCGTGGCCGTCGCAGGCCGGCGCGACGGTTCCCGGTCTGACTACCACACAGGTCGGAAACGCGATCCGCACTCGTTACGTCTGGACGGCAACTCATGCACAGCTCCAGTCACAACCGATCTTTCAGCCGGAAATTCCGGGTTCAAAGTTTGAATTGGAGAGCGTCATTGACACTCCGCTCGACGGATCTCCTTCGCGATTCACGGTTACCGGCAAGCTCGAGAAATTCACGGTCGTGCTGCCTCCGGGAAAGGATGCGCTGGTTGGCGCGAAGTTTGATCACGTGCGATTCAGCGCCGGCACCGGCCAAAAAGTCGATGTCTCAGTAGAGTTCATCGACATCGTCTTTCTGGGGCCGCTTACTTTTGTAAACGACATTCGCCAGTACATTCCTTTGGATGGTTTCGTCGATCCGCCTTACATCGACGTTAATTCTCAGGGCGTGAGCGCTGGTTTTACCTTGGGCATTCCTACGATAGGCGTCGGCATCTTCACTCTTCAGGACATCAGCCTGAGCGCGGGGTTCTTTCTGCCGTTCATTGGCGGCGCCGCGGCGTTACGATTCGCATTCTGTGAACGCGATCATCCATTTCTGCTGACGGTTTCTTTGTTTGGGGGCGGTGGTTTCTTTGGGTTGGACCTCGACACTGAAAAAGTAACCAACGTCGAGGCATCAATTGAATTCGGCGCAGCCATTGCGCTTAATTTGGGAGTTGCCGAAGGCAAGGCATCGATCACGGCAGGCGTCTACTATCAGAAATCAGGCGCCGGCTTTAACATCACGGCCTTCTTCCGCGCCGCCGGTTCCTTAAGCGTGCTGGGCATTATCAGTATCTCAGTCGAGTTATACGTCGGCTTGAGTTACGAATCGGATAAGTCAAAGCCGCACGGCGGTTACTTATATGGAACAGCGTCGGTCAAAGTAAAAATCAAAATCGCCTTTTTCAGTATTTCGGTAAGCATCAGCATCGAGCGCGAATTTGCCGGGAGCGATCCAACGTTCGCAGAAATGCTGGGCCCCGGCGAATGGGCAGATTATTGTGGCGCATTCGCGCCTGAGCCGTAGAGTTCAAATGGAAAAGCAGACGTTAACTTTCACAGCTCTGCCGAACGGATTCGCTCCGGATGGTACGCCCCGCGTTTCCGTGTTCATCGCGCACCGCCTGTGGTCTGACACGCCGGGTACGTCCAACATCACGCTCGACAAGTATCCGGACGTTTTGGATTGGCCGGCTCGTTTGTCGGCGCTTGCGTGGGAGGCGAGCATCAGCGGCGCGCCCGCGGTGCCCCTGACGAACCCGGTCAATCAACTCAAGCCGACTTTGTGGTCGGCGCTGTTTCACACCACCACGCAAGTCAAACCATTTCGCTTTGAAGACAATCGTGGTGCGACGATCGAGTCTTTTCCCACCTGGAAAATTCACGACACGATCGCCGGAGTGTATGGTCGCGCTTCTTCTGATCCAGGTTACGGGGCGGGGCGCGACCGTCCCGACCTCAGCATTCTAGCTGCCGATCCGGACCTTTCGGCCATCGCGCGGCCTTCGCTGCCGGAACCCGACCCGGTGTGGAATCCTCCGGAGAGAGCCGCGACGCCATTTCCGGACGCGCCGCCGATAAAAGAAAAGCCGGAAACTGATCCGGATGCGCCACCGCCAGCGGCGCCACAGGGTTGTGGCTGTGCGGGCTGTCTGGCGCTGCCATTGAATTGGTTGCGAAGTCTGGTAGGTTTGCCGCCGGTGGGAACCGGCGCCGATACGGATGGCGGCATCACTTCGACTCCGCCTTCAAAGCCCGCGCCGACTCCGTCATTTAAGACTGATGTGACGCCTGCTGCGCCGGCGTCCCCTCCGCCGCCGAAGAAATCGTTTCTGCCGCCGGCGCTCAGTCCGGCCCAGCAAAAAACGCGTGATGCATTCGATGCGCTCGATGCGTTCCTTAAACCATTCCCGGGAGTTGCGCCGGCTTTGCCCGACACCCTGAAGCTGGCTGAGACGTGGGATTTTCATCAGGCAGTTTCTTCCCTGGGCGATTATCCGGTGATGATGCGGCGTCTGGGATTGGTGGTCGATCTGCTTCTGCCGGCGGGAACAGTTCTGCCCGCGAATGGAACGATCAGAGTTTCGGCGACCGGCGTCGCCTGGCAGCCGGGCACGACGGTAGTCACGCCGCGCACGAATTTCACTTCATCGGCTGACTTGTTTGCGGCGGCGCCGCGACCGACCCAACCGGAAATCGCCGCTGGATTTTTGCGCGTCGACGACACGGCTCGATTTCGCGTCATTCAGAGCGACGTGCCGGGAGATGCGATCAAGCTGCGCAACACAGCGACGCACGCGCTGCGATTTGCCAAGGCAATCGATCGACCCGGAAATCTGCCGGGGCAGGGAGGACTGCCCGCCCTGCGAACCGCGGGCATCTCTCTGGTGCGCAGCGAAGTCAGCGACGAATTGAAGAACCAGTTTTTGCGCTCGTGCGCACTCAATCGTTTTCTTGCTTCAAAGGATCTCTCGCCTGAGCCGCCGCCGGTATCGCCCAGCGGCGCGCCCCCGGCGCCATCGGATGAATTGTTTGCGGAGGATTTGGTGCGCGGCTATCGCATCGACGTGTTCGATACCAAAACCGGCGTATGGCGATCTCTGTGCGAGCGCGATGGAGAATATCGTTTTCTTGAAGCCGCGGGCGGACCGTTGAATGAAACAGCCGGTGACGAAGGCTTCATTCAATTCGCCGCGACTGAGCCGCGCGATCCCGCCGCCCCGAAAACGATTCGCGCTGCCGAAACCATCTTCACTTGGAATGGCTGGAGTCTGGCGGCGCCGCGGCCCGGTAAAGCGATCATGCCCGACGACTCACATGCCGATCCGGCTAACTCAGCCGTCACACCTTTCAAGATCGAAACGAGCTTCAAGGCAAAGCGTTTGCCGCGTCTGCGGTTCGGACGAAAGTATCGGTTGCGCGCACGCGTCGCGGATCTGGCCGGGAACAGCGTGACCAATCCGGGAGAAACCTCATACGATGCGGATGTTCCGCAAAAGACCCCGGAATTCACCGCGGTCAGATATGAACCACTAGCGCCGCCGATCGTAATGCTGCAAAGCGCGCCGGTTGAAGGCGAGTCGGTCGAGCGATTGGTAATTCGCACGCCCGCCATCGGCGGGCTGGGTACGACCACGGCCCGGCACGTGGCGCCGCCCAAGACTTCACAGCTCATGGCCGAGTTGCACAGCCGGTTCGACAACGGTTCAGTTGATGGATCGATTACGGGTTACAACCTCGCCGCGCGAGAATCAAAGAGTGTCAAAGACAATGCTAAGCAAACCAGGCCGGCACTCGATGGATTACCTGGGCAGATTCCCTTGACGCCGGCGGAAACTGATCCGTGGATCGATCCGGCGCCTTTGCTAACGGTTACGTACTTACCAGATCCGCACGCACGCGGCGTGGCCTTCACGGGTTTGCCCGGCGAAGCAACGGCCGACGCCGTCCGCAGCATAACTTTCGCGAACACGTGGCCCGATCTGCGGGCCTTCCGCGTCGAACTGCAACCAATTCCAGCGGGCGCGGCGCCGGCGCCTCCGGCTTTCGCGGCGGACACGCTGACGGTCCAACTTGCGCCTGCGCAACGAGCGACGGTTCGCATCAACAGTTTCCTCGACCCGCCCGATCTCGACAGCCGCGGCGTTTGGAAATGGACGGACGATCTCGGGCCGGCGAATCTGGCGCAGGTAAAGAACTCGGTTATCGAAGGCCGGCATTGGGCGCATTTGCCGTGGCGAGAACTTACGCTCGTGCACGCGGTGCAGAAGCCGCTCGCGCCTCCGGATATTGCCGTTGTCGATCCAAAAAAGAATTTGGGAGAGACATTCGCGACCGTCTCCGGCAGTATCAAGGTCGATGCGCCGAGCACGGCGAGGATTCAGCTGCTCGCCAGTTGGGCCGATCCCATCGACGATCCACCGAACGATCCGGCGACGGTTAACCAAAATGCTTCCGTGTGCGAGATCGAAGTTCCGGAAGGCGTTAGCCCGGTCGCTGTTAAGGACAGCGCAACCGCTCAACCTCCGAAACAGGAATTCCACGACACCAAATACCATCGCGTTTGGTATACGCCGGTGGCCGTCACGCGCTTCCGCGAATATTTTCCCGCCATCACCAATACGGCAGCGGCGACTACTGAAACCGGCGTCGCACTTTCCGCTGACGTCCTGAATTCGGCGCGGCCTGAAATGCCCAAGTTTCTCTACGCCCTCCCCGTGTTTGAGTGGGACACGCCGCCCGGAACGCCCGGAGTCGTCAAGCGCCGGCGAACCGGAGGAGGTCTGCGTATTTATCTGGATCGGCCGTGGTTTTCTTCGGGAGATGGCGAGTTGCTGGGTATCGTTTTCAAAGAAGGTGTGGATGTTCTCAAGCTGGATGACAACCTTAAGCGAGCGGTGACCTTTTGGGGCGCCGATCCGATCTGGGATGCGAATCCGATTGCGGCCCAGGTCGAGAAAGCGCATTTCAAAAACGCAGTCGAGGCCCAGAGTGGGCCACTGTTGCCCGACAGCGCGGCAGTCGTCACGGTCGTGGGATACCCGGTCGATTACGATCCGGTACGAAAGCTCCGCTTCGCCGACATTCGCATCGAAGCGGGCGACACTTATTGGCCATTCGTGCGTTTGGCGCTGGCACGCTATCAGCCGAAGTCCATCGATGGCGCTTTTATCTCGCCGGTTGTGCCCGCGGACTATATCGCGGTGCCGCCCCGGCGACAGGCGGAGACTATCGTGGCAGCTGCTTCTGTGCATTTGCGAGTCCATGGTCCGGTTTACTTCGCTTCCGAGGTTACGGCAACCATCGGAAGCCGGCTGCCGAGCTTTGGCGGCTCTCCGCAAAGCAATGGATTGAGCGAGATTGAAGCAGTGATCGAGCAGCGCGATCCGGCCGACGATCCGGCGAACGAATTGAGCTGGCAGCCCATCGAGGCGACGCGAACGACTCTATTTCAGAATCCGGCTACGCCGGGTGAGTGGGAGGGAGACGTCCCGTTAATTGCGCCGCTGAGTCCCGGTTTGTTCCGCTTGACCCTGAAAGAATTCGAGTGGTTCCGGACCGATGATGCGGCTTCCCTCGATCCGCCAAGAACCGAGGTCCGTGTCGCCAAGCGCGTCGTGTACGCGGACGTCTTTACCTTCTGACCATGCCCGCGAAAATGAAATTAGCCTTTGACCTCCCTGGTCATTTAACCTAATGGCTCTGCCACTCCGATGCGCGGCAAGTCTGTGACTTGCCGGCTGCGACGCTATCTCTCTCTGAACGGGTCTCCGACCCGCAGCGGTCGAAGACCGTCTTAGATGCTGGACACCTAACGGCAAGTCGAAGACTTGCCGCGCATCGGAGTGGCAGAGCCATTACGAGGCAGCCATTTACGAAAGCATCCATTAAGAACACAACCAAAAAAAACACAGCCATTACAGACACGTGATCAGCAGCGCAGTGGTCCAAGACCACCATGAAAAAGAAAAAACCACTAACTCGCAGATGAGTTCGTGGTTTCCTAATTTCGGATGCCGGACCGTAACTTCTCGTTAGCCCTGCTTCTTTCCGTAGCGCTTGATAATCAGCTTGACATAGTTCCGCGTCTCTTCATACGGCGGGATGTTGTAGCCGTACTTGATGACCGCGTTTTCGCCCGCGTTGTAACCGGCCAGCGCCAAATCCACTCGGCCATTGAACATCTTCAAAAGGTCCTTAAGATAACGCGTGCCGCCGGAAATGTTCTGTGCGACATCGTAAGGATTCGCAACGCCATAGCGGGCCGCCGTCCCCGGCATCAATTGCATTAGTCCCTGGGCGCCCTTGGGGCTGATCGCGCCTGAGGTGAACTTCGATTCCTGGGACATGAGACAGTAAATCAAGTAAGGGTCAACGCCGTGTTGATTCCCGTAATAGCGAATGAGGCTGTCGATGCGGCTGTTACCTGTCGTCCACGCCTGATTGATAGTCCCGTTACCCGAGTCAGCAGTCACGACCGTTTGCGGCGCCGGTTTGTTTGCTTCGGCAATCTGCCGCGCAACTTCTTCCACTTTCGCACGCGCTTCCATGAGCGCCTTCTCGCTGGCTTCCATTTCCACGCGTGAAATCAGCCCGTCTTTGTAGAGCGCCTGTGACTGAGTGTTTCGCTTCTCGAGCCGTTGGACCTCGTTCTGATAAAGACTCGAAAGGGAATTGAGGCTGCTCTTCAAATCGCCGGTTGTAGCCGTCGGGGCAGTGGCCCGATCGTCAGAGAGGGCGCTTTGCTTGCTCGCATTACTCTCGGGGCCGTTGGTTGCAGCCGCCTTGTCAGTCTGAGCTGTCGCCGATCCGGCTGACACAAAACAGAACACCGCAAAAGCCAGCAAAATCGCTGCTTTCTTGCAGCACACAGTAATATTTCGGAAGTGTGAGGAGTTATGCATCACTTAGTATAGACACCGCAAAGACGTAGGCGGTTACGATGTATCTTCGGTAGATTGAGTTGCCGGACAAAGGCGGAATCATTGGGATTAGCGACCCTTTTTCGTGGCTTGGTTATCGCTAAGTTGTACGAGGGCAGGCGCTGCGATGTTCGCGGTCAAACACGAACTTTTAACGGGAAGCGCGGGCGGTTCGCCGGCGCTCCCCAGTTAACGAGGAACTTGTTACCTAAACTGACCTACTATGCGGTTTCTTTCTTCTGGGCGTGCCACGCTGCCAACACTTCTGATTCTCGTTGAGCCCTGATTCCGGCGCGCATCCTCAGCTGCCGCGCAACCGGTTGGCTCCTGAACCACTCAAGTGTGGCCCGGGTGGTATCGGGCAGCGAACGAAAGGTGAGGCCGTGGCGGACAGCCTTGTTGATATTCATCGTGGAATAGCCGATCTCCTGTCCATGGGTCGAAGTCCAGATCGGAATTTGATCGATGATCTTTTCGCTCTCGAGAAACTTGTCGTCAACCCAGGTGAACCGCGCATCAGAGTTCGTGGTCTTCTTAATATCATTGAGCATCGGCCCCATCCCCAATCTCGATTTCGGACCGACGGCGTTGAATGGCCCGGTGGTGCCTTGCTCCACCATTCGTATCGTCCACTCGGCCAGGTCGCGCGCGTCGATGATCTGAATCGGATCGGAAGGACTGCCCGGCGCCAGAACTTCGCCGCCACGTTCCACGCGCACCGGCCAATACGTGAAGCGGTCGGACTCGTCACCGGGGCCGACGATGTATCCCGGCCGAATAAGCAAAGTTTTTCCGGGAAACCATCTTTCGGCTTCCGCTTCGGAATAAGCTTTGAGTGGACCGTAGAGAGCAAAGTTACCCGCGCGCATCGTCGCGCTGGTTTCTTTCATCGCGTCAGCGCCTGTGTAGGGCGCGAGTGGCGCCGTCTCATCCATCCCCTGCTTACTCGTGTCCGCGTACACGGAGATGGTTGAGATGAACACGTAACGGTCAACATTGCCTTTCAGGATTTGCGCCGCATCGCGGACCCAAACCGGCAGCGTTGTGGGGTTATCGATTACCACATCCCAGGTTCGCCCTTTGAGCGCATCAAGCTTGCCATTGCGATCGCCAATCAACTGCTCAACTTCTTTTGGCAACTCACCCGGGTGCGTGCGGCCGCGATTGAAAACCGTGATCTGATGGCCGCGGCTGAGGGCATAACGCACCTGGTGAGGTCCGGTAAATCCGGTACCCCCGAGAATAAGTATGCGCAGTCCCTTTGATTTTGTTGATGATCTAGCCAGGCCGGAGATACCCGGTATTAGTCCCAGGCCGACACTGCCGCCAGCCATGGCGGAAAGTTCTAAGAAAGTTCTTCTGTTTGTTGACACGTAACTTTGCTCCTGAAGTCTCCAGGCATTGAGCCAAATGAATTCATTTTGTTGCGCTTTATACGCAGGCCGGCGCGCTGAGGTTTACCCCAACGCATTCATAGCCGGCCCGTTTAGAAATCGCTCGTTTTCTCACAGTTAGTTGACTGTTGACCTCAGCAACTCAGGCAGCGTATCGTCATGACTCTCGCAAAAAATCGTTTGCGGCTACGTATTATCGGATGAGATCGTCCGCTGAGCGGATATAAGAATCGGGTTGAGGGGCGAGTTTGAACCCGTGATTTGTTAGCCACTTCTCCTCGATTTCTTACCGCGAGCGCTTTTCGTTTTCAGGGGGGCCTTGTGAAAACTCGAAAGATACTTACCACCGCGACCTTCATCATTCTCGCGTTGCTCGTTCCAGGTCACGATGATTCATCCGTGGCGCGGGCTCAGAAGCGGAAGCGACATTCGCCTGTCAGTCGCGCGAAAGCGCTGTCGCGATCCGAAATCAGGGACGCGCAGGCGCGCCTCGTCGAACTCGGTTATGGCAAGGGCAACAATGCTCTGATCGCGTTTCAGAAGTATCAGGGCCGCCAGGCAACTGGCCGCCTGACGCGCGATGAGCTTGACGCGATTCAAAGCGCGGGCGCGCCACAGGCTAAGGACCTGGGTTACAAACACGTCGAGGTCGATCTCGACCGGCAGGTACTCTTGCTGACCGACGATGAAGGCGTGGTGAGAAAAGCTCTGCCGGTGTCGACCGGCAGCGAGAAGATGTACAAAGAAAAAGGCATGAGCGGTTTGGCGTACACGCCGCGCGGCCGTTTCCGAATTTACGCCAAGATCGCCGGTTGGAGAAAATCGCCGCTGGGTCTGCTCTACTATCCGAACTACTTCAGCGACGGGTTGGCAATTCACGGAAACTCTTCAGTGCCAAACACGCCCGCCAGCCATGGTTGCATTCGCATTCCGAATTCTGCGGCAGTCGAGATGTTTAAGTCGATGCCCATCGGAACGATCGTGCTCATCTATGACACCCGGGGTTTTGTGTCGGCGAAAGAATGGCTGAAGCAGCCGTAAGCAGTGCCCTAACTTGCTACTCGAGCAGGTCAGTACCGGAGGCGGTAGCGACTGGGTCTCGGGCAACGACAAGATCTAGTCTGCCAGGAGTTTTACCCGGTCGCTATCGCTCCCGCTACTGACTCCACGGCGTTCCTTAGATTTGATCCGTAGCCGAGATGACGGCTGCGATTTGCTTCAGATAAGACGCGAACAGATGGTTTAGTTCCTGCTCGGTAGGCTTGACTGAGTCTCCGCCTCTTCTTTGCAGAATCCATTCAAACGGTTCTGGATCCAAATGTAGCAGAGCAACAGTGCGACGCACGGCTTCGGCGTTGCCTGCGGGCGGCTCTTCGCCGTGCAGGATGAGCACCGCGCGAAAGAGGGCCGCGAAGCTCGAGAAGCTATCGAGCATCAATGCTGAGAGCTTCTCTGGCGCGAGCGTTTGGAAGATATAGAGCCGGCGCAGCTGAATAAATTTTGTGCGCAGCTCGTATTCGGTTTGGTGCCGCAGGTTTGCTGGTGAGATGTCGAGCGACTCAAGCGCGTCGGATCCATGAAGTACCCGACGCGCTTTCTGCATTTGCAGGAATTCGATGGGGAACACATCTGCAGCGCGCGTGAGTTCGTTCATCGTAAACAGAACCGGCGGCGGCTGGCCGGCAGTGCTCCACGCGCGGATTGCTGTGCGCAGCCGCTCGAGATCGTCAAACTCCGCTTGCTTCAGCACCACCAGCACGTTGTGATCTGAAACGGTGGCCGCTTGATCACCCGTAGCGGATGACCCGTACAGGATCACGGACACGAGATTCTCGCCGAGCTCGGCCCGAAGATCACTGAGCAGCCGCTTCAGTTCTTTTGATGTTGCCGGATCGCCCATTCGCAGACCTCAACAATACATTGCTACTTGCCGAAATCGACTTTCGGCGCTTGCTGTGCAGCCGCGTCAGCCTGGAAATAGGGTTGTTCTTTGAATCCCATCAAACCCGCAATCAAAACTGTCGGGAAGCGATTTCGAGTGGTGTTGTAATCCTGCGCCGCCAGGGTGTAGTCGCGCCGCGCCGTCGCCAGACGGTTTTCGGTGCCCGCGAGTTCGTCCTGAAGTCGCAGAAAACTCTCGTTTGATTTCAGCTGCGGATAGTTCTCGGCGATGGAAAGAAAACGGCCTCCGGTTCCCAGCAAGCCGCCATCGCGCATGGTCTGGGTCAGTTTGTTGTCGGCGTTAATCTTGTCCTCGGTCGTGCTGCTCGGATTCTGCATTGTCGAAAGCAGTTGTGATCGCGCCTGCGCTATGTTTGTGAACACGCGCTCCTCCAAACCGGCTATGCCTTTCACGGTCGCGACAATATTGGGAATCAAATCTGCGCGTCTTTGCATCTGGGTCTGCACGAGCGCCCATTGCGCGTTAACGCTCTGCTGTTTGGTGACCAGCTTGTTGTAGCTGCCAAACCCAACGACAACAAAGATCAGAACGATAAGTACCACGAGTCCGATTACAATTAGAGTGGCTTTCTTCATACGCTTTCTCCTCTATTAATGTCTTAAGCCCAAATGCAAACCGGGCTTCAGTATCTGTCTGAATCCCTGTGTCTCACTAGCCAGCACTTTTATCACAGAGCCACGCAGATCCACAGAGACAGACATGAATCGCACCAATGCGCCGAATAGATAATTCAAACAGGGGACTGCTTTTTTTACCAACTGCCTCCGGCTCCGCCGCCGCCAAAGTCGCCGCCACCGCCAAAGCCTCCGAAGCCGCCGCCACCAAAACCGCCGCCTGACCCTCCGCCAAACCCGCCACCGCTCCAGCCGCTGGATGAGGATCGTCCGCCGCTATTTAGTAATGAACTAAGCAACAGCCATCCCAACCACCCGCCGCCACCTCCGCCGATGCCGCGCCCGCCGCCGCGGCGCAGGATCGCCAAAACAATCAGCAGGATTACGGCGAGAACGATAATCGTCGGACAGCAACTCGTCAGGCCCTTGTTTTGAGGGCGCGCCGGCGACGGGGTCGCGCCGCCCGCGAATATCTTGTCAGTGCTGAAGCCATTCTTTCCAGCGACGGTCAGAATGTAAGCATTGATCGTATCTGTCAGGCCGCGGCCATAGTCTCCGGCACGGAACGCGGGCACAAGTTTCTCTCGTTGAATCTGGCCGACCAGGCCGTCCGGCAGATCGCCTTCCAGGTGCCGGCTCACCTGCGTAGAGTATTTGCGATCCTTAATGGCGGCAAGCAGAAGCAGACTCGGCTTTTGCGTGTCCTTCGATCCAATGCCCCAGCCCCTGGCTACGGCCAGCGAGTAATCATAAATTTCCTGACCTTCGGTTGAATCAACCGTGACTACCGCGAATTGGATCTGCTGTTGCTGATCCAGGTTCTTGAGCGTGGTCTCCAGTCGCTGCCTGGTTTCGCTGTCGATGACGTGAGCAAAGTCGTTCACGTAACCGGTGGGCGCCGGAAGCGGCGACTGCGCAGTTTGCGCCCAAGCCGCGGATGACGCGAGCGCCAACACCATTAGGGTCCGGCACAAAAGGAACGACAGCTTCATTTGAACTCAGATTCGACTGCCGCCATTGTAACTGAACTGTTCTGGATAGGCGCGGTTGGACGAGTAAGGTGGCGTCCCACTTTGCGGTTTTTTGCGGCTTAGCGCTGCGGCCGCCGTGGCCGCGCGAACTCGCGCCGCCGCCGTTGCCTCGGGAACGCTGATTAGTCTGTTGTTCCCGACCGGATGACCGCATCTCGCGACGGTCTTTGTCGGTTTCGTCATTTTGCTGGCGGCCCGGAGCTTGTCTTTGGTCTTTGGCCTGTGCCATTTTCTTTCGGTCCTTGTTGATGTGGTCGGAGATGTCGTTTCAGTCTCCGCGGGTTTGTATTCGTACGATACGTTTCCGAAGCGCGCTGTTTGTTTACAGACCAATGCTGCAAGCCAAGTGGGCTCAGTGCGGTGAAGCGCAAGCGCAATGCCAGCGTCGATTGGTTGTGCGACGTTGATCGAACAAACACGAAATCGACAGGGGAGGTAAGGCGAGCACTCACAGAAACTAATGCCAAAAAAGAGCGCAGGACTTTTGTTGTTTCGACGAAACGGCGACACTGCTGGACTGCAACTACTGCTGGTGCATCCGGGTGGTCCGTTCTGGCGAAAAAAGGATGAAGGCGCGTGGACAATCCCCAAAGGCGAATTCAATGATTCGGAAGATCCCCTCGATGCGGCGCTACGCGAGTTCGGAGAAGAAACCGGCGCGCAACCTCCCCAAGGCGAGTTTCTAAAGCTCCGGCCCGTTCGCCAAGCGGGTGGGAAAACAGTTCATGCCTGGGCAATCGAGTTCGATTTCGATCCGAAAACCTTGCAAAGCAACACGTTCAAACAGGAATGGCCACCGAAGTCCGGTCGGATGCAGGAGTTTCCGGAGGTGGATCGTGCGGAGTGGTTCGACCCACCCGCTGCGCGGCGCAAGATTCTGAACGGGCAGATTCCCTTGATCGACGAACTGCTTCTCGTGCTCGCCCGCGGTGCCTAACTCGACAAACACCCTTCACGCGACTCGGCTCAGCCTCTGATGTGCCTGACTCACGCAACGGCGCGAACTCGTAAAGAATCGCAACATCAGATCGACATCGGACAGCTCCCGCATTGACATGAACGAGTGGCAGCGCTACCGTGTAATCCCGTGATTCACACGGGTTCAAATTCCCCACAAAAAGCCGTCGCAGTAATCCCCGCTCGCTACAGTTCGACCCGTCTTCCGGGTAAGCCTTTGTTACCAATTGCCGGAAAACCGCTGATCGTTTGGGTCGCGGAACGCGCGCGCGCGGCGTCGACTATTTCGCGAACCTTGGTGGCGACTGACGATCCGCGCATCGTCGATGCGGTGAATGCAGCGGGCTTTGACGCTGTGATTACGCGCGCAGATCATTTGAGCGGAACGGATCGCGTCGCCGAAGTCGCGCATAATCTGCGCGCCGATATTATCGTTAATGTGCAGGGGGACGAGCCCTTAATCGATCCGTTGACGATTGATCGGGCAGTGGCCGCGCTCATTGACGATCCGAATGCGCAGGTGTCGACGACGTGCGAGCCGATCAACGAAATTGCCGACGTGATGAACCCTTCGGTGGTAAAGGTAATCTTTGACGAACACGGTTACGCAACGAACTTTTCGCGTAATCCGATTCCGCTTTCTAATCAGGCCGTGGAGCAATACGGCTCTCTCGAAGCGGCGCTCGGTGCGGAACCGGCGCTGCTTTTTAATTTTCGGAAGCACACCGGCTTGTATGCGTATCGTCGCGAGTTCCTGCTGGAGTTTGCGCGCTGGCCACAATCTGAAAACGAACGTAAGGAGTCGCTCGAACAGTTGCGCGCTCTCGATCACGGCGTCAAGATCAAAGTCGTGGAAGCAGTATCGCCTTCGATTGGGGTGGATACGATGGAAGACCTGGAGCGCGTGAGGGCGATCATGGAATCTCAGATGGCTAACGGGGCAGTAGCCCGACCGTGAGGGAGGGCGTTCCTACTTCTTTATTTTCTGCGCGAGGCGTAGCCTCGCGAAAGATAAAAAGGTGTAGAAGTCGCGTAGGCCCTCACCCTAACCCTCTCCCAAGGGGAGAGGGATAAGAAAAATGAGGTATGCCTAACCCTCTCCCAAGGGGAGAGGGGATAAGAAAAATGAGGTATGCCTAACTCTCCCATTGGGAGAGGGAACGGAAAGAAGCATGAGTGCAAGCGAATGGATCGGAATTGGCGTGATCGCGCTGGTGATTATGGGCGGGTTGCTCCTGCTCAACCAAATCACCAAGCCCTACGACGTAAAGACCGAAGAAGAATTTCAGAAGCGGAGAAAAGAAAGCGCGGGCATGATGGTCGCAGGAATGAGTGGATTGCAGCAGATCCTGGATCCGTCCGCGAAGAAAGCAGTGGAAGTGCAGCAGGATCTGCGTCGCGGAATTTACGACGACAAAGAAGAAGCCGACGATCCGCCGGAAGCGGGCGGATACGCACGCCTCCGGCGTGCAGTCGAACGAAAAATGAGCATGCCAGAGGCGTGCGTACCCAGGGAGTGACATATGCCTAAATACATTTTCGTAACCGGTGGCGTGGTTTCCAGTCTTGGCAAAGGCCTGGCCGCGTCTTCGATCGGCGCGTTGCTCGAAGCGCGCGGGCTGCACGTGACGCTGATCAAACTCGATCCTTATCTCAACGTCGATCCCGGCACGATGTCGCCGTTTCAGCACGGCGAAGTCTTCGTCACCGACGATGGCGCGGAAACCGATCTCGACCTCGGCCACTACGAGCGCTTTACGCACGCGCATCTGTCGCAGGCGAACAACTGGACCACCGGCCGAATTTATCTGTCGAGTGATCGATAAAGAGCGACGCGGCGATTATCTCGGCAAGACGATTCAGGTCATTCCGCACGTCACCAACGAAATCAAAGACGCCATTCGCAAAGTCACCGTCGATGGCGAAGCCGACGTCGTGATCGTCGAGATCGGCGGCACGGTCGGCGACATCGAATCGCTGCCGTTCCTCGAAGCGATCCGCCAGATGGGCAATGAAGAGGGACGCGAAAACGCGCTGTTCATTCACGTGACGCTGGTGCCGTACATCGCCGCGTCGGGCGAGCTGAAGACAAAACCGACGCAGCACTCGGTGCGCGAGCTGCGCGAGATCGGCATCATCCCCGACATTCTGTTGTGTCGATCAGATCGGCCGCTGTCGCACGATCTGCGATCGAAGATTGCGCTGTTCTGTAACGTCAAAGAATCGGCGGTCATCACCGCCCAGGACGTCGATACGATTTACGACGTGCCGCTCACCTTTCACGATCAGGGCCTCGATGAACTGATCGTTTCGTCGCTGCACTTGAGTGAAACCGCCGCGGCTGCTGATCTGACGGCCTGGCGCAAGCTGGTCGATACGATTCGCGAGCCTTCAGCGGGCGAAACTGCAATTGCCATTGTCGGCAAGTACGTCGAGCTGGAAGATTCTTACAAGTCTCTGCGCGAAGCGTTGACGCATGGCGGCGTCGCCAACAATCTGCGCGTCAACGTCAAGTGGATCGAATCGGAAGAGTTGATGGATGACAGCAATTTCGAAGCGCGCTTGCGCGACTTTGACGCGATCCTGGTTCCCGGCGGTTTTGGCAAGCGCGGCGTCGAGGGCATGATTCGCGCAATTTCCTACGCGCGCAGAACGCGCACGCCTTACTTCGGCATCTGTCTTGGCATGCAGACCGCGTGCATCGAGTTCGCGCGCAACGGCTGCGATTTGAAAGATGCGGACTCGACTGAATTCAACGTCGAGACGCCTTATCCGATTATTTTCAAGCTGCGCGATCTGGTGAACGTCGAAGAGATGGGTGGCACGATGCGTCTCGGCGCATGGGTCTGCCGGCTGGCGGAAGGTTCGCTTGGCGCGTGATATTTACGAAGGCGCGGACGAGATCAGCGAACGTCATCGTCATCGTTACGAATTCAATCCCGCATTTCGCCAGACGTTGGAGAACGGCGGCCTGGTCTTCAGCGGCGTCTCAACCGACGGCAAGTTCGTCGAGATCGTCGAGCTTTCGCGCGATGAACATCCATGGTTCCTCGGCTGCCAATTCCATCCCGAATTCAAATCGAAACCGCTCGCCCCGCACCCGCTGTTCGCCTCGTTTGTCCACGCCGCATTTCAAAATCGCTTGCAGACTGAGACGGCTCTGGAGCAGATGCCGGAGACGGAGTCGGCAACAATCGATTATGTTACGGCAGCGAGTCAGAACCGCGAGCGGTAGCGACCGGATCATTCGAGCACGATCGGATTTCAGAGCAGCTTGGTGTTGACCGGAGAGGCTCCCGTGGTAGATATAATAGGCCCTTAATCCGGACGCTATCGGCGTGCAGCTAGGCAAGTACAGGTGATGTGCACTTAGCGTAAACAAACTCAGGATCGAGATCGACGCCGCAGTCCCATCCAATTGCGTCGAAAGCGACATGCACACGCTTGAAAGCCTCGTCATCTCTCAACTGGCGAAACACGCCAAATTCAAGCATCGGCTTCACGTCGAGAATACCAGTGTCGCCGCTATCAAAAACGACATTTAGCGTGTAATCCTCGTGTGGGGTAACTTCTTTTACTGCTCGATACATTCAAGCCACCTTACTTCAAAGTTTCAATCTTGAACGGTTCTTCACCGTTGGAGACCAGCCGCCAATCCGCCAACAATTCTTCCTGATGTAGCTCCGCCCAGGCTAACACAAGCCTTGTTTGTCTCGCCGGAAGATCACCTTCCCTGATTTCGCAAGCCCGTATGTCAACGGTGGCCTTGTAGTGACATGGAAATGCGGTGGCGGATGCTCTTTCGGCGCGAAGTACATCCGGACGATAATGCCGTAGAACATTGAGATTGTCGGCATGCATTCATTATCGTAGATGAAGCACTCGCACGACAGAATGTCTCGCCTCGGCCTTCCGCCACCGCGCGACTGGCGGGTTTCTTACTTGACTCATTCCCGCTATCATTTACTTACCAACATCAATCAGGAGGAACTCATGATGCGACGTTCTGTATTTTACTTGTCTATCTTAGCCCTCATATTCATCCCTACAGTCTTCTCGCAAGCCGGCCAGGACGAAACGTCGCGGGCGGTTGCGGGCGGTGGCGTCACGGTCCAAGGTTGGACCGGCAAGGTCGATGCGCGCGAGGCTTCGCAGGGAATGACTCTCAACAGCGCGAAGTTCGCGAAAGAAGGCGACGCGCTTCACATCGTCACGGGACCGGCCATCACTTACTGGAATCCGGTAAACAAAGCTTCGGGCGATTACACCGTCAGCGCGCATTTTCGCGAACCGCAGTTCATGAACCTGAACACGCATCCGCACCCTTACGGCATCGTCATCGCGGGTAATGATCTGGGGACAGACCAGCAGAACTATCTGTATTGCGCGGCGTATGGTGACGGTAAGTTCATCGTGCGCGGGATGGGTCCAGCAGCCTTTCAGATGAATGGACGCGGCACGCCCGATCCGGCCGTCAACAAAGCCGCGGCCGTGGGCCAACCCGTCGAGCAAGATATCGCCATGTCAGTGAAGGGCGACAAAGTCACTTGCTCAATCAACAACAAAGTCGTGTGGACAGCACCAAAGACCGATCTCGTTACCGCAGGCAAGCTGAAGAGCACTGACGGCCTGTATGGCCTGCGCTCAGCACATAATACCGAAGTGTTTGTTACGGGATTGAAGATGACGAAGAGTTAAATCCCAATTGGCCTCCGCGCGTGCGCGGTCTTACTTAACTTGCCAAAAAAGTCGTTTACATCAACTGCATTTGCTGCGCCAATTCGGTGGCATTCTGCGGCCGGTCTTTAGGATCTTTGGCCAGAGCTCGCGCGATCGCATTCGAGATCCGGCGAGGGATACTAAGTTCAGGCGCGAATGGAGGAGGTTCCTGATACAAGTGTTGGTTGATAATTCCGGAAACTCTTTCTGACGTGAACGGACGGTTGCCAGAGAGTATTTCGTAGAAAGACGCGCCGAGGCTGTATACATCCGAGCGGAAATCCAGCGGTTGGCCCAGACACTGTTCAGGTGACATATAGAAAGGCGTGCCAACTACGGTGCCTCGTTCATCGGTCTGGTCGTCACGGATCAGTCTGGCGAAACCAAAATCAACGATGCGGGCACTCTCGAATTCGGATACGTCATCTGGCGCAACCACGAGAATGTTGTCCGGCTTGAGATCCCGATGAATGATGCCTCGCTTGTGCACGGCGGCTACGCCTCCGCAAATCCCACGCATCAAGCGCATGGCACGCCCGACCGGAAGACGACCCTGGCTGTTTAGCAACTCGCGCAGCGGAGCGCCTTTGATCAAGTCCATCACGATAAACGCCGGAATCGTCTCGTCGTCAGCCTCGGCAAAGTCGTAGATTGTGATGATGTTCGGATGTCGCAACATCGCGGCCGCGCTGGCTTCACTGCGAAAGCGGGCGCGCGCGGCATCATCGCCGGCAAATTTCCGCTGCAGAATCTTGACGGCAACTTCATCGCCGATCTGAACCCGACGAGCACAATAGACGAGGCTTAAACCACCTTCACCAATTCGCGCCAACAACTCATATTTGCCCTGGATTCTCAGCCCGATGAGCGGGTCAGGATTGACCAGGCGCATCGTTGGCAGCGCTCCCGAGATATGCCTTTCGTAATAAGGATGAGCGCCTTTCGAACTCGGCAGCGTTAAGGGCAATCCGCATTCAGAACAAAAGAGTGCTTCTTCGTTCAGAAACAGCTCACATTCAGGGCAAAAGGGGTTGTTTGCGCGTAGATCAATGAGCATCTGCGCCAGCTCGTCCTCAATTAATTCCAAACCTCCTGCGCCGGTCGTTGAGCGTTTGAGCCGGTGTTCGATATCAAAAAGAAAATATGCCGGCACGTCATCGGACGCGGCGAAGAACAGATCGCGCAAAGCGTGGTAATTATCGATGGCACAAGGCTCAGTGAGATTAAGATTCGTCGCTGCCTGGCGTACAACTTCCGCTTCGCGCTCTTCTGGCCGCAGTGGCAAATGCACGGCGATTACGCGCAGCCCCTCGCGTTCGCGTCGGTCACGCAATTCGGCCAGATGCGGAAGGTTCGCCGCGGCGGCTGCGGAGCTGATGGACCAGAAGTGGACGATTAGGGGACGGCCCTTAGCGATCGGATTGTTGTCGTAGGCGTTGAGCCCCTCAGCGGCTCCTTCAAATGATGGCAATGGCGAATCAAGTTGCACCGGGCGCGCATATTATCACGACCTGCTGAAAGTAAAATGCCAAACTAAATCCTTTCTTATTCCACGCCCGGTTGGTGTGGAGAAGGTTCTGCTGCTGGGCGAACAAATTCATGGGCGCCGAAAGCAGAATGATGAGAGATAAAAGAAGAGAAGTTTGGAGAGTGCGAAGTTTGTTCATGGTGGATCTCAAAGTGGTTGTGCTTTGCGACTTTGCGGCTTTGCGTGAGCTTGTTTGTGATTCACGCAAAGTCGCAAAGGCGCAAAGGTTCGCTAAGATTGTCGCGCCAGTCGGCTCTTACTTCGTTCGTTGGTAACGTCCGCGCGGCCCCATCCTCGACGTGCGCGTAATCAGCGCATGCAAGGGCGATAACCGGCTTCAGCTGCCGCCGCCGCCGTTGGAAAATAAGTGATGTTTTCTTCTTTCGCCGCGCGGACCGGACAGACGGAACGGCAGTAGATGCGCGTACTCCGCACCGCGATAAAGAAGCGGCCATCAAAGCGTGCATCGCGCGTTAAGCGCGCCTGCGAACAAGTTCGACGATCAATGCGCATGTTCGCGCACCAAGATACACGAACCAGCAAGAATGTTGTGCACGTTTTCGGACGTGGAAATTTGGAAGCTGGGGGATCGGGTTTAGAACACGCCTGGTTACGTCGCTACTCCTTAATGCCAGGGCTCGGAGGCTTAGCCTGCCTGGACGCATTCGTGGCGCCCTAATTTCAGAATTTCTGTGGGACTCTGTGCCTCTGTGGTGAAAATACTCTCAGAAAAATTAACCACGGAGACACCGAGAACCACAGAGCATGCACAGAGCAAAACAAATTACCCCACTATCGACGCATTAGATTTTCTTGCGCCAGCCCTCGTTATGATGTAAAAGTGGCGGTACCTCGCGCTTACATTAGATCTAGTACGGTCGTATTACTCGTACAGTACGGCAGTCTCAGGTACCCGTCTCGATCGGTTCAACGAATCGGAGAAAACTCATCATGCAGATGCAATCCACCGAACGCATTGTCAACGCGGCAGCGCGTTACGACCAGGACGTTAAGAAACGAGGCAGCGTTCCCGTTCCGTCGCGTCGCGAAAAATACCTATCGCATAACCTCGCCCAAACGAAGGCCAACTTTCTGGCGACGGCAGCCACGGCGGCGGGCGAGACAACTCCACCGAGCGCGTCGCTGGCCGAGCTTTCGCAGGAGCGAATCATAGGCTCCAGTGATCTATTCGACATTAATTACCTCGAGCTTGCGATTGCCGTGGGCCGAGGCGTGGCGCGCATAGAGATTGGCGACGCCCACGCCACCGGGTTTCTGGTGGGCCCGGGCGTGCTGATGACAAATCACCACGTGATCGAAGATGAAGCGGATGGCCGCCGCGCCATAGCTCAGTTCGATTATCAGGACAACGCCAGCGGCGAGCTGCTCGTCCGGCAGGACTACCGGACGAATCCCGAAAAGTTTTTTTACACGGACAAGGTGCTCGATTTTACAGTCATCGCCGTGGAAGATGTCTCGACGCGGGATCGCGCCCTGACGAGCTATCCATGGATTCGCCTAATTGCTGAGTTGGGCAAGGCCGAGAAGGGCGATGACGTGAACATCATCCAGCATCCCCGCGGCGGCCTCAAACAGATTGCTTTCCGGCGCAATGAAGTAATCGAGATCCCCGAAGGCCAGAAGGATTTTCTCTATTACACCACGGATACTGAGCCGGGCTCGTCGGGATCACCATGCTTCAACGATCAGTGGGAGCTGATCGCTTTGCATCACTCGGGCGTTGCCGAGCTAAACAAACAGAAACAGATTCTCAGGACTGATGGCCAGGTGTGGCGGGAAGGGAAGGATCCTGAGGGTCTGATTAAGTGGATCGGCAACGAAGGCGCGCGCGTTTCCGCGATCGTCGCGGCGTTGCGCGCGGCAGACTTTAATCCCGAGTGGCGTGAGCGGCGAGCGCAGATGCTCGACGGCACACCACCAAATCCAATTGAGCTCGCCCGGCAAGGCGTGCGCACTGACAGCGACGCGCCATCCCCGTCCGGAAATGGACCAATTATTTTAGGAGGAGCAACGATGGGACAATCGCATACGTGGACAATTCCGATTCAAGTCACAGTTACCGTTGGCGGGGCCGCGGCTGAAGCAGCGCCGGTTGCCGAACGCGCAGAGGCCCAAACGCCAAAACCGGAAGAACTTGGCGAAGAGGTGACCATCGATCAGGACTGGTCCAAGCGGAACGGTTACAATCCGAAGTTCCTCGTAACTAACATTCCGATGCCGTCGTTGTCGGCCTCGATGCAGCAAAACACCGTTGAGGTGCCGCCGCAATTTCGGAAGAACAACCAGAAACACATTCTGAATTATTACCACTACAGCGTGGCCATGAATAAGAAGCGACGATGCGCCTGGTTTTCCGCAGGAATGATCGACGGAGAGAACTTTAAGGATTTCAAGCGTGGTACAGATAAATGGTTTCTCGACCCGCGCATTGATAGCAAATTCCAAATGGGTGAGGAGCTTTACGCCGGGAAGAATACTGATCGTGGGCACCTGACGCGCTTTAAGGATCTTTCCTGGGGAGCCGATAAGGTCGAGGCGGTGAAGGCTACGAACGACAGCTTTCACTTCACGAATTGCACGTTACAGCTTGATGGCTTCAACGAAGGAAAGGAACGTTGGCAGGGGCTTGAGCTGTTTCTGCTGGAGCAGCACGCCAAGAAAGATGAGCGCAAGATGATCGTCTTCACGGGACCTGTTCTGAAATCCACGGATCCCAAGTATCACAATCCGGCGATGAACTACACGACTCAGGTGCCCCTGGCGTTCTGGAAGGTCTGCTGCTTGAAGCGCCAGGACGGATCGTTAGCGGCGACCGCATTCACGCTGGGGCAGGAAGACATTACCGAACTTCCCGGCTTTGAAGAGAAGTTCGACGTGACTGCGGCGCAAGTGACGCTAGCTCACCTGCAACAACTGACAGGACTCAAGTTCGGCGTTTTGACTCAACACGATCATTTCGCGCAGGGCGGGCATCCGGGCACGCTGGAAATCGATACCTCAACCGCCGGCAAACAGAAGATTAAGCCAATCCGCGATTACTCAGATATCGTTGTCTGAGTTTGAAGAACTGCTCCGTTGGCCGGTAAGTCGCGAAGCAACCCGTCTGAAGATGGCTTCAGACCGGATCACCCACTTAGTGTGTTGCTGTTGTGCGTGATAACAAAATAGCTTGAGAAAAACGGCCCTAGTCCCGTAGGGACGAAATATTTATAGTCCACGGCCTCACTATGATTGAGTAAGCTCCGTAGGAGCGAAATATTATCGAGTGAGTCACATTTCGCTCCTACGGAGCTAGGGTTGTTGGAGCAGCTTGTTGCTATAAACATCCGGCTCCTACGGAGCTAAACGATTGCGACGGTATGGCGGTCGTTCCTTGAACTTGGCAACGCTATTATCTCAGCAACACACTAACGGAGCGCTACTCCACATCTCCCATCCCAATTACTTTTTCCGCATGAACCGTGTTACTTTGGTGACCAAATTCCCCCACAAGTTCTGATTGAAAACGGCAACCCGGACGATCTTTGAAGGATCGTTTCGTGGGGAGGCAACTATGTTAACGAATCATCGTTTGCTGTTCCCGACTCTGCTGGTCGTACTGATCGTTCTCCTGGCTTGCGTCAATCTTTCAAGTCGAGCCAACAACGATCCCGCGAATAAGGTCTCAGCCGCCAACCCCAAACTCGCTGATGGCCTGGCGGCCTGGGCGCAAGTCTATTCAGTGCTGATTTCGCCGCGCTGCCTGAATTGTCACACGGCGACAAACTATCCACAGCAGGGCGATGATCGCCATCGTCATTTCGCGAATATCATACGCGGTCAGGAAGGCCGAGGCGTGCCCGCACTGAGATGCATCGGTTGTCATCAGGAAGTTAACGCCGACAGTACGGGTGTTCCCGGTGGGCCTGATTGGCATCTGGCGCCGCTGTCAATGCGCTGGCAGGACACGAATGATCGGCCATTGTCGAGTGCGGCTGTGTGCCGCGCGGTCACCGATCGGTCGCGCAATGAAAACATGGATGGGCGCGCGCTGTTGACGCATCACCAGGAGGCCGCACTGGTGCTTTGGGCCTGGAGCCCGGGCCGTCGTCCGGACGGTACGATGCGAAGTGTGCCTCCCCTCACACATGAAGCTTTTGTCGCCGCGACTCGAACCTGGGTCGAGGCTGGTGCCCCATGCCCACGCGGAAGATAGGAGAAGCAATTCATGGCAACTTATCAACTAAACGTGAACGGCCAGACGAAAAAGGTCGAAGCGGATCCATCAACACCACTGCTTTGGGTTTTGCGCGAAGAGCTGAAGATGACCGGCACGAAATATGGTTGCGGCATAAGCGCCTGTGGCGCGTGCACCGTGCACCTGAACGGCGTTGCGACGCGCTCATGCATTGTTCCGGTTTCACTGATCGGCGATCAGAAGATAATCACAATCGAAGGCATCGGATCTGATCCGGTCGGCCGCGCGGTGCAAAATGCGTGGGTCGAAAAAGATGTGGTCCAGTGCGGTTACTGCCAAAGCGGCCAAATCATGAGCGCGGTCTCGCTGCTGAAGGCGACGACGAAACCGACGGACGCGAACATCGAAGAGTCGATGGGTGGGAACCTTTGTCGCTGCGCGACCTATGTGCGAATTCGCGAAGCGATTAAGCGCGCAGCCGAACAGATCGGGTGAAGGAGATCGAGCGATGCAACCAGCACTCAAGCAAGAAAACGATTTACCGGTGAGCCGGCGCAGCTTTCTGCGCGCAACTTCGGTGGCGGCGGGAGGCTTATTGGTTTCGTTGTATTTCGATCTTCCCGCCGTTGCACAAGAGGGAAGAGGGGCGCCGCCGGCGAAGGTCTATCCCCCGGACGCCTTTGTGCACGTGAGGTCAGACGGAAAAATTCTGATCACGGTCAACCGGCTCGAGTTTGGTCAGGGCGTGCAAACGTCTCTGCCCATGGTGCTGGCCGACGAGATGGACGCTGACTGGTCGCAGGTGGTGCCGGAGCTTGCGCCGGCCGCTGATGTTTACAAGGATCCGGTTTTCGGAATCCAGATGGTTGGTGGCTCCGGCTCGATTGCTCATTCTTTTCAGCAGTACCGCGAGTTGGGCGCGAAGACACGGGCGATGTTGATTGCGGCGGCGGCAGAACACTGGAAGGTTTCTCCCGCTCAGTGCCGGGCCGAGAACAGCATTGTGTATGGACCGGAAAATAAATCGGCTCGGTATGCCGAGCTTGCAGATCGCGCGGCGCGTCAGCCAGTGCCGGAAAAAGTTCGGCTGAAGAGTGCCTCTGAGTTCCGGCTAATCGGCAAGCGAGTGCCGCGGCTGGACAGCGCGGCAAAGTGTGATGGCTCGCAAAAGTTCGGTCTCGATTTGGATCTGCCCGGGATGAAAATCGCCGTGGTCGCCCATCCACCTGTATTCGGCGGACGAGTCAGAAGCTTTGATGACAAGGAAGCCCGCAGGCTCAGCGGCGTGCGAGATATTTTCGAGCTGCCACTGGTGAAGGGCAGCGGCGTGGCCGTCGTGGCTGACAGGTTCTGGACGGCCAAACAGGCGCGCGATCTTTTGAAAATCGATTGGGATGTTTCAACCTTAGAACAACCCGACAGCGAAAAGCTCTGGGCGCGATACAAAGAATTAGCCCGCACTCCGGGTAGCGTCGCCGTCGCTCGTGGTGATAACAGCGCGCTGAATCGTCTGCCGACGGCGCGACGAATTGTCGCTGAATTTGAATTTCCTTACCTGGCTCATAGCCCAATGGAACCTTTGAATGCGACGGTCCGATTTGAAGGAGACAAGGGCGAAGCCTGGGTGCCATCTCAATTTCAGACTATGGATCAGATGGCGGTCGCGGAAGTCCTCGGGCTAAAAGCGGATCAGGTGACTTTCCATACTGAATACGCAGGCGGAGGTTTTGGGCGACGTGCGGTAATCGATTCGCATGTGCCGCGCGAAGCAGCGGCGATTGCCAAACGTTTCCGCGGAACGCCGATAAAGCTCGTCTGGACGCGCGAGGACGATGTGCGCGGTGGTTACTATCGCCCGATGCACGCGCATCGCGTCGAGATTGGCATTGGCGCGGATGGAATGCCGTCGGCGTGGCGGCATGTGATCGTGGGACAATCTCTGGTAGCCGGAACGCCGTTCGCCGTCATGATGATTAAGGATGGCGTCGATCAAACCACAGTCGAAGGAACCTCGGACACCAGCTACAACATTCCGAACTTTCACGTCTCAGCGCACAATCCAACCGTGAACGTGCCCGTGCTTTGGTGGCGATCAGTGGGACACACGCACAACGGCTTTGTCATGGAGACGCTGATTGATGAACTGGCAAGCCGCGCGAAAATGGATCCGATTGCGTATCGGCGCAAGCTCCTGAAACCTGAAGCGACGAAACTGCGTTCGGTACTGGATCTTTTGGATCGAGAGACTGCATGGAGAAACTCTTTACCCAGAGGACACGCGGCCGGCATCGCGAGTCATGAATGCTTTGGGACGGCGGTCGCCTGCGCGGTTGATGTTTCGATCGAAAACAAGCGGCCGAAGATTCATCGCGCTACCGTGGCGGTGAATTGCGGGCTCGCCGTCAATCCACTGACTATTGAAAGTCAATTTCAGGGAGGTCTCGGCTTCGGTCTGACTCAATTGGTGGCTGGCGGCGCGATTACTTTTAAGGATGGCCGTGTGCAACAGCGAAACTTCGACGGCTATACGCCACCTTACATCGTCGATACTCCGGTCACTGTCGATGTACACATCGTGCCCAGCACTGAAGCGCCTACCGGCTGCGGCGAGCCGCCCGTGCCGGTGATCTCGCCAGCAGTCGTCAACGCGCTGGCGAAGCTGACGGGCAAGCGGTATCGGAGGTTGCCGCTTACGGAGCTTTAGTTGTTAGTCAATTGAGAGCTTCCGGACCGCGATTAGTTTATGCTGACGAAGGTTCGAAGCCGCAGGCGATCATCAGCGCTCGCTTTACTTCAGGCCATCGCGATTCAGGCAACGTGCAGAGGACGTTGCCAATGCGATCGCGTTGGGCGAGGGCAATGTGATCGAAGTTGAGCGCACAAGCGACCGGCATTCCATCGTCCGACGTTAGCTCAACTTCAGTTGTCAGGCCGCGGACAGTTCGAGTAGCGGGTATGACAATAATTTCGTTGAGCCGGTCGATCACTCCATTACGAGTGAGAATCAATACCGGGCGACGTTTGTCCGGAAGTCGAAAAAGTATACCAGCGAATCTCGCCGCGTCTCACGCGACGTCCTCCCAACCATCAGCCTTCCAAGCCAACGAATCTTCGTCGCTTGAGAATTCTGACGGGGTTGGCTGATGCGAGTGATACGCCGCTTGATCGGTGGCCGGAATCAACCGGGCCAGGGCTTTACCGTCGTCCTCGATAATAACCTCGCCACCTTTTGCGGCGGCAGCTATCAAGTCAGATATTTGGTCTTTCGCCTGATCGATGTTCACTCGTTGGGTTGACATGAATCCGATGATAGGTTGGGAGGTGACTCGCGTCAATCAAAGAGCCCTGCTACTTTACATATTCCCAGTGCCACGGCTCGTAGAAGTAAGGTCGGAAGCCGAAGCGCCCGGCGTTGCGCACGAGCCACTGATAGGCGGGGGTGTTGACCTGAATGGCGCGATTTGAATCTTTCGTATCAACCGGATCGCCGCCGACGTACAGATCCAAAGCACGCCCCGTGAAGTGCGGGCTGTTGGTGGCGAGGCCGGCGCTGCCGGCATTCGGCGACTCGCGCCGCAGCTTTTCCTGATACTCACGCGAACGGAACGCAGAAACGATTTTGAAGAACTTCTCAGTCGGCGCGAGCTCATTTGCTGGCGTGTGAGCCAGCTTCAATGTCGGATCCGCAATCGCCGCCGCCACCATCGCTTTATAAGCCGCATAGGTTTGCTTCTCCACCTGCCGCAGTTCTTCGAGTCGCGCCGGATCATAAAAATCTGAGGGCGGGGCGGTCAGCAACTGCTCCGGTGTGGCAGGTGTCTTGTCCTTCAGGCGATTGGTTTGCCAGTCAGCCACCAGGGCCATCCAGGAGTTCTCGTCCAGGACGCCATTGGGATTCAAGCCCTTCCGTTTCTGCCAGTCCGCAATCGCACTGGCGAAGTCACCCGTCGAAACGGCGTGCTTAATATTCAGCGTCTGGCCGATCAGCAGATCGTAGAGATACCAGCCGTGCTGTTCTTTCTTCCCGAAAGTCCAAATCAGATCGCTTCTCAGCACGGAATTCTGCGCCGCAGCTTCGGCAAATGGCGAGGCGACGACGCCCTTTCCCGCAACCCGATTCGGCACTAGCACCGTGGGTTTCACGAGCGACTCAGTGTTCTGATTCTGCGATTCGGTCTTCCCGGCCGGTGATTGGCCGCGACTGCTGCGAACTGCCAAAACGGCAATGCTCGCAATCACGCTGAGCACGACTAAAAGTTGCAGGGTACGAAACTTCAGGGTCTGCATAACTATTGTGGTGACGCCTTTCGTGAGGACTTATTGTCGGGCAGAGTGTTGAGATGCGCAAACGGCGGCGAGGGTTTGATGAGGAATTAACCACAGAAGACACAGAGGAAAAATAGAGAAGAGGGGAAGAGAAGGAAAGACGGCCGAATAGACAAGAGGGCAAGACGGTGCCAGCGAGACGTGGTCTATCTTTCCAATGGCTCAGCCACTCCGATGCGCGGCAAGTCTTCTATGAAGCCGGGTCGTGTCAAGAGATTCGTTCGGGTCGATTGGTTCACCCTTCTATTCGAGTTTCCACGGACAGCCGGAGCTATTCATTGGCGTGGTCTCATTCAACGGTGCGACGATGCTCATTCTTCGACACGAGTTCTTTCACTCAGACTTGCCGCGAGCTAATCGTCATTTCAATCGGTTTCCGAACCTTCTCTTTACCCACTTGAGCCTAACTTCAGATCAAAAACAGCGCACGCAATCGTTTCCCCCTGGTCCTCACTTCCGCGATTACTTTATGCTTTTGCCGGCAGTGAGTCGTCCCGGGTGGAGGTCCACTGCCAACTGGTGCCGTCGCGCAACATCGCCCAACAACGCACCAACAATCTGCGACCCACGGCCACGATGGCGATCTTTTTGCGCGACTTCTTCCCGCCGTGGATGCGTTGATAGGTTTCACGCACCCAGCCGTTGTGCCGCAGACCAGTCCAAGCTACTTCCACCAACAATGACCGCACCAGGCGACTACCTTGCCTGGTGATGCGCCCACGTCGTTGCGTTTCTCCCGAGTCCAGTTCCTTCGGCACCATCCCAATGTAGGCGCTTACTTCACGCGCTTTACGGAACCGCTCCGGCCGATCCAACAAGGCCACGATCGCCTCTGATAGCCGCGGCCCGACTCCCGGGATTGTGCGCAACAACCGCACGCGGGGATCCGCCGCTCCGATGGCATCCAAGCGCTCCTCGATGACCGCGATTTCTTGTTGCACCGCCTGCAACTGCCGCAGTTCGATATCCAGCTCACCCCGCCATAGCTCATTCAGTCCTAACTCGCTCAGCGGTCGGGCCATGCTTTCGAGCCGAGCCATTCCCAGTTGCGTCCAGCACTTCTGACCGGACGGCAGAATCTCTCCTTCACGCAGCAATAGATCCCGAATATGATTCTTCATCTTCGTCCGGCGCTGGACCAATTTTTGTCGAAACGCAATCAACCCTCGCCATTGTCGCACCTCGATGCGCGGTACGTGCACTTCCCGCAACTGGTTCACCGCGGAAAGCTGCGCTGCTTTCAAAGCATCCCGCCGATCATTCTTTTTCCTGACCTTGCGCCACCGCCAAGCATCATCGTTGGTATTCGCTACCTGCACCTCGATCCCCATCTCCCGCAACAAATCACAAACCCATCCCGCCGTGCTGCAAACCTCGATCACCACCCGATCTGGTTTCACTTCCTTCACCATCTGCGCTAACCCGCTCCGCGTACTGAACGCCGTCTTGAACCGGTGCTCCCCACTCTCTCTTTCGTAGTCGCATCCCACGGTCTTGTTTTTCCCTAAATCCAATGACAATATCTTCATCGCCGGGTACTCCTTTCAAAGTCTTGGTTTTGAGTCAACCCCGACTCGTCGAGGCCAAACTCGTTTCGGTTGGATATTATCCAACTCTCAAACCGACTTCGGGAGACCCGGCTTCATAGTTTCTTCGACTTGCCGAAAGGTGGCCATAAATCTCCCGGTCTGTGACCGCGGGTCAGAGACCCTGAAGAGTAATGGCGCGGCACCGGCAAGTCATAGACTTGCCGCGCATCGGAGTGGCCGAGCCATTGGATTGGAGCTAAATTTAGCGGCGTTTTCTGGCCCTGGGTTTTTGGCGTGTGGTCTTTGCTTGCTTCTTTTTTTGCTGGGCGGGTTTTGCCTCGGCGGACTTCTCGCTCGCGTGATTTGCTTCCTTCAAAGCGGGACTGGCCTCCTCGAGCGACGCGGCGATCAATTCGTCGCTCGGCCGCGTGCCGTCAATAAACGCGAACACATGAAAGTTAGCGCCCCGCTCACGCAGAACTTCGATTCGACCTTCGCGCTTCAGGCGAGCAAGTTCGTTCATCACTAAATTCTGTTCCGCGGGGCTCATATATCGATAGTCGATGTCGAAGGCCAGTCCGGTAGAATGCGGAGGCGTATCGATGATCACGGCAGCTCGGTTGAACCTGCGCAGGACGTGCTGATATTCCTCGGGCCGCACCAGCGAGCTGACCGGCAGAGGCCGATCGAACTGGCGATGGTAAGCGGCTGCAACCTCTTTCAGAATTTTCAGCGCGGGGGGTCGCAGCGAGCTGAGCATCGCCACCTTGAGAGCCTGGCGATCGCTTGCGTTCGCGAGATCATATGATCGGCCGCGAAAATTCCTGGCCAGCGCTTGCAGGCTCTGGTAGTCGGTGAATAGCTTCTGTCGTTTGTCCGGCCGTCCATACGACTGATCGAGCACCGTCTTCTGTTCATCGATGGAAGTGAGCTGTTGTTGTTGCGAAGAAATCTGTTTTTGCAGCTCGCTTTGTTTCGCGCGATCGCGACTTTTCAGTGAAGCCGCCTGGTTACGCAAACGAATAATTTCGGTTTGCGCCTGCACCCGCACCTCGGAAAGTCGTTGGTACTCGGCGCGCAATTGGGCTTCGTCATAAAGGGCGATGTTCTTATCGGCTTCAAAGCGGGTGAACGCTTTATCGTCAGCCCGCGCGCCCACGCCCATGAGCACAAATTCGTCCGTGACCGCAGGCACGGGGACCAATTCGCTGCGCGAGATCATCGCCGCGACGTCGAGAAAATCCTGGCAATTCTGAATATTGCTTTTCTTTACTTCGGCGACTTGGGTGGCCAGAAACCAGTGGCGATCTTCATAGTGCCGAAGCTCGGAAGGCACTTCGAGCGCGACGTTGGCGTTAGCTGGATCTGTGCGATCCTCTTTGGCGCGAGCAACGGCCTGCGCCCAACGATCGGAATTCATCTCGTCCGCGGTGGTAGTTGGCGCGGCCGTCAATTGCGCGTGCCAGAACCTGCTGGGAGCGCTGAAGCGCAAAGCCGCCCAGACCGCAACGCCCGTTGTCGCACTCGCCAATACCAACAGCACATAACGCCTGGCTTTTCCTTTGCTCATTAACACAGCAGCATACAAGATCGCTTTAGCGTTTGCCGAACTCGGCAATCCATTCGGTTATTGCAATTTTGAAACAAAGGATGGCAGAGCTCCCCATCATCGATTTGCTCTCGCACGATCCGGCCGCTATCGTTCGGGCTCCCGTTTGCGCAATAATAAGCGACGCGCTCTCTCGGATATTTATCGATCAACAATATGCTTCAATGCCCAAGGTGCGGCCGTCAGTTTGAGAACGACGTTCTGGTTTGCCCGAGCGATCACACGCCGCTGCAAGCTGACGCTACCATCGCAGACGTTCCAGCCGATCCGCTTTTGGGCCGCGTCTTTGAAGGCAAGTATCGCCTGGACGAGACGCTCGGGGGTGGTGGGATGGGCACTGTCTATCGGGCGACACACTTATTGATTGATCGTCCGGTGGCGCTGAAGGTCCTGAGCCAACGATTTGTTGGCGATCAAACTGCTCAGCAGAGATTTAGGCGTGAGGCTCGCGCCGCAGGTCGCATGCAGCACCCGAATGCCGTTACCGTTACGGATTTCGGCGCGACGGAAGATGGCTATCTCTACATCGTCATGGAGCTGCTCGAGGGACGCACGCTCCGCGATCTGCTCGCACATGAAGCGCCGCTTGATCCCGCACGGGCTGTTGCGAGCATGCTGCAAACTTGCGCGGCGGTCGGCGCGGCACACGAGGCCGGGTTGATTCATCGCGACCTGAAGCCGGCGAATATCTTCATCGAACAACGTCCAAACGTTCCCGCGGTGGTGAAGGTCCTGGATTTCGGTGTCGCGAAGTTCGCCGTCGAAGAACACGATGATGACTATGCGACCTTGACGCAGGTTGGAGCGATCATCGGCACGCCCCGTTACATGTCGCCCGAGCAGTGTTCAGGCACCGCAGCGCTGACACCCGCCTCAGACGTGTACAGTCTGGGCATCATTCTTTATGAAATGCTGACCGGTACGGTACCGTTCAGCGCTGAGACGCCACTTGCCCTGGCGCTCAAACAAGTGTCCGAAGCGCCGCGGCCGTTGCGTGAAGTTGTTCCGACTGTTCCCCTGCAACTCGAGCGAGTTGCGATGCACGCGCTGGCGAAAAACCCGCAGGCTCGCCCATCATCCGCAAACGAATTCCGGCACGAGTTGATCGGCATCGCCGAGGAACTGGGATATGAGCAGGCAGATAGCGGGCGATCGCCGACGCTCGATCAGTTGCGAAGTGCGGGAACCGAGAGTCCGTCCGGGCGCCTGGTGATCGATTTAGCTACGTTGCGCCAGGTGCAGGCTTCGATTGGTGCCCGCAATGCCGGGCAGGAATTGGGCCACCCCGCCGCGCCGCCAGCCGCTGCGCCGCATCCCGAGTTCAATCGGATGAAGGTTTCGCTGGAACGTCCGCCCTCGAAACGATCTCATCTGGCCATCGCCATCATAATTCTGTTGGTTGCAATGCTCGGGTCCGGGGTTCTGGCAGCGCGCTGGTGGCGTGGCGATAACGGCAGTGGAACGGTTGCCGCTGAGGCTTCGCCGACACCCAGCCCGACGGCAACCGCCACGCCTACGCCGACGCCAACACCGGCGGTCAAACGAACTAATCAGTCAAATCGTCCCCCGAAAAAGGAATCGAAGCTGAAATCGATCTGGAAAAAGACGAAACGAATTTTGCTGCCGTGATTGGTCCCTAATTTTCGGTTGAATTCCCAATGGAGAATCAAGATGCATAAATCAATCAGTGCTTTCCTGCTTGCTGGAATTGTGATCTTCGGATGCGTTCACAGCGCCGTGGCGCAGGAAAGATCAGAGGCAGCCAACCCCTCGCAGCCACTCCGTCCCGTTCATACATTCTCGATCGTGGCGCGGGATCCAAACACCGGCGAGTTGGGCGTAGCAGTCCAATCGCATTGGTTCTCGGTCGGCGCAGTCGTGCCCTGGGCCGAAGCCGGCGTGGGCGCAGTCGCGACGCAATCGTTTGTCGATCCTTCTTATGGCCCACTCGGTCTGCAGTTGATCCGCGCGGGCCGCAGCGCGCCCGATGCTCTCAAGGCATTGCTGGCTGGAGACGAAGGCCGCGATGTACGCCAGGTCGCGATGATTGATAGCCAGGGACGCGTCGATGCCTGGACCGGCAAAAACGACATTCAGGCCGCCGGCCACCATGTGGGCAAAGACTACTCAGTGCAGGCAAATCTGATGCTTAACGACAAGGTCTGGCCGGCGATGGCGGCGGCGTTTGAGAATACGAAAGGCGATTTGGCAGAGCGGATGCTCGCGGCACTCGACGCCGCGCAATCAGTGGGCGGCGATATTCGAGGCAGGCAGTCGGCCGCGATAATTATCGTCACGGGCAAACCGACGGGCGCGGCCTGGAAGGATCGCGTCTTTGATCTGCGAGTTGATGATAGTCCCGAACCCTTGAAAGAATTGCGCCGGCTGGTAACACTTCAACGTGCCTACAACCACATGAATGCTGGTGACCTGGCGGTGGAAAAGAAAGACAACGAAGGCGCGCTGCGCGAGTACGGCGCGGCCGAGAAGTTAGTCCCCGACAACGCCGAAATGATCTACTGGCATGCCGTGGCGCTGGTCAACATGGGCCGCGTGGATGAATCGTTGCCGCTGTTCAAGCGTGTATTTGCAATCGATCGAAATTGGATCGAGCTGACGCCCCGGCTGCCCAAATCCGGTTTGCTGCCCAACGATCCGAAGATCATCGAGCGGATTGTGGCGGTGGGGAAATAAAAATTAACCGCAGAGGAAGTCGAGGACTGGCAGAGGGACGCAGAGAACTCCTCAGCGCCTCTGCGAAAACCTCTGCGTTCTCTGCGGTTTGACGTTGTGCACCCTTTTACTAAACGACGAGTGCTCGTTTAGACTGAAGCGCGACAATGCCTCAGGATCAAAAAGCATTTCAGGTGGGTTCCGCGACGTTCGGCGACGGTCGCTTGTCGATCATTGCGGGGCCGTGCGTCATCGAATCTGAAGAGCACGCTTTGATGATGGCGCGCGAGTGCGCCGCGCGTGCCCGCCACGCCGGGCTCGACCTTGTCTTCAAGAGTTCATTCGATAAAGCAAATCGATCTTCGATCAAAAGTTTCCGCGGTATTGGCCTGGACGAGGGTCTGGAAATTTTGCGTACGATTAAGAAAGAAGTTTCCGTGCCCGTGCTCACCGACATTCATGATGTGTCGCAAGTGGAGCGCGTGGCTGAGGTCGCCGATGTTCTGCAAATCCCGGCCTTTCTTTGTCGCCAGACCGATTTGATTACCGAAGCGGCGCGCTCCGGAAAAGCAGTCAACATCAAGAAGGGCCAGTTCCTCGCGCCGGAGGACGCCCGTAACATTGTCGAGAAAGCGCAGGCCGCGGGTGGCGATCGGTTGATGCTCACCGAGCGCGGCGTTAGTTTCGGCTATAACAATCTGGTCGTGGACATGCGAGCGTTTCCGATCATGAGCGAGTTTGGTGTGCCTATAGTTTTTGACGTAACCCACTCGTTGCAACTTCCGGGGGGGCTGGGTCATGCAACGGGCGGCTTATCGCAGTACATCGAACCACTCGCGCGCGCCGGGGTGGCCTGCGGCGTAGACGCAGTATTCATGGAAGTTCACGATGCTCCGGAACGCGCGCCCTCTGACGGGCCGAATATGTTGCCATTAGAGCGCATGGGGCCACTTCTGGAGATGCTCCGTGATGTACATGAATTAGTGCACAGACGCGCGCAGGCGGCGCCAGTTTAGAGTTCAAGCTTCAGCGTGCCATCTGTTACAACCTGAAACTTGAACTCTGAACTCAACTGAATGATGAAACGTAATCTTCTCTTTCTAACTCTCTGTCTGTCAGTAATCGTTTCGCACACGTTGACAGTGTCTGCTCAGGATGACGCGCGCGCGATGTGGCAGGTGACGAACTTCGATGTGACCGTTACGAGTCTCGGCGCCGACCGCGTTCTTAGTGTCAGGGCGGTTGTTTCGGTCCGGAACGTGGGCCGCGGCGCCGGCGGAACTCTGAGTCTTCGCATTAATCCCAAAGCAGAGGTTAAGTCGATCAGTATCGGCAGTGCTTCAGCAGCCTATCAGTCCCGGCCTGAGCCGCGGGGAAATTCACAGCGATTGACGATCACGCTGCCGGCGGCGGCGGCCGCAGGTCAGAGCGTGATCGCAACGCTCGAGTATCGCCTGCCGGTTGCCGACAACAGTGGGCTGAATGCTATCTCGCCGGTGGGCTCGCAGTTTCTTCCACAGTCGATGTGGTATCCGGTTGCCAACAATGCGTACGCCGTGCGCGGCGCGGACTTTGCGCCCTTTCGTCTGACCCTGACGGGTGGCAACGCAATATCGTCAGGCGTTGAGAAGAGTAGCGGTACTAACAGCGTCTTCGAACAATCCCTGAATGCGCAGCCATTCTTTATCGTGGGTTCCTGGGATCGGGTGGCGGGCGGGGCGAACGCAAACGGCATTAGCGCTTACATTCCGAAGGGCGCGTCGGCCGATGAGCAGAAACAGGCAGAAGCGCTGATCGGTTTGGCGAAGGACGCCCGTTTGTTCTATGCGAGTCTGTTCGGATCGGCGGTCGACGCTCCGGTGAAGTTGATTTCCGTTACGCGCGGCGGCGGTTTTGATGATGCGGGGGCCATTCTGCTCGGCGAAGGATCGTTCAGAAGAAAAAAAATCGACGCGGTAACCGCAATGAGTATCGCTGAAGGCGTCGCGCGTTTGTGGATAGGGAGCAGCGTTCCTGTCCGCGGTGAAGGTCACGGCGTCGTGCGCGAAGGCCTGACGCGTTTTCTCGCGACGCTGTTTATCGAAAAACAGTTTGGTCCGGAAGCGGCTGAGGCCGAACGTGCGCGCCAGCGGCTCGCTTATGCCGGGATTGCCAAACGCGATGGCGCCTTGTCCCGAACTACGCCCGTCGATGGAACTTACTTCGGCTCAGTGGCGAACAAAGGCGCGATGGTTTGGCGGCTGATTGATCACCTGATGGGCCGCGAAGCATTTGTTGCGGCTTTGCGCACGCTGTCGCAAAGCGCGCAGGCAGAAGTAGATGGCTTTTCCCTGGCCGGGGCTCGCAGTCTGCTTGCGGAACGTGGCGGCAACTCTTTGAAAGCTGTGCTCGACAGCCAACTCGATCAGACAACCGATATGGATCTGCTGGCGGGACTGCCGCATCAGGAAGCGGGACGATGGACAGCGGCTTTGCGCAATCTCGGTTCCGTGGAAGCGGTGGTCACAGTGTCGGCAGTCAACGCTGCCGGTCAGACGACGACTGCTCAGGTGATTGTTCCGGCGCATGATTTTGGCCAGGCCATATTCAACAGTTCGTCGAACGTGGTGAAGATTGAAGTTGACCCGGAAAAATATTATCCGCAGCTGGATTACTCTAACGATGTTGCGCCGCGCGTGCCGGAAGTTGCGGTTTCACTGGCCGAGGCCAACCGCCTGTACGGCGCGCAGGAGTACCCCAAGTCTGAGAGTCTGGCGCGGCAATTAATAGCCGCGTCGCCTGCATTACAGGATGCGCGCATTGTTCTGGCGCGCGCGCTGCTGGCGCAGAACAAAAACGACGACGCTGAGAAAGAATTCAAGCAATTGATGAACGAACGTTTGCCTACACCCGCGGCCCTGGCCTGGGCCAGCATAGGCTTGGGCGAGGTTGCGCTGCGGCGTGGTCAGGCAGGCGAAGCCGCGAAGCAGTTTAACGACGGCGTCCGCGCAGATGCTGAGTACGCGTCGACCCTCACCGCGCGCGCGGGCCGCATTCGCGCCGAGACTTCGGGCACGGCCGCCCCTCCGGTTGATGACTCTATCCGCAACTTCATCAGTCAACTGGATGCGACCATTCGCACCGGCCGCCAGGCTGAGATCGCAACCATGGTAGTGCCGGGCGAACTGATCCGGTTTGTTCAGCAGATCGTCGGCACCCAGCCCGAAGCGTGGCAGACGCGGGTCCTGAGAACTGAGCAACTTGATGCCAACCGCGTGGCCGTTGATGTGGCTCTCAATTCGCGGCAGCTTGGTGTCGATCACGCCGGAACGGCCGTGTACATCGTTACTCGCGTGGGCGGTGCGCTTAAGCTGAATGCGATTGAATTCTTTGAAGTCAAGTGAGTGTCAGAACCGCGAGCGATAGCGAGCGGATCAAGTGGCGCGCTTTGTTTAGCGGTTTGCTGTCGGCTAAGGTGATTAACCAGGTAGTCCGACGCTACCAAAACATTTTCAATGACCAACCTGAACGAAAAACTCGAAGCCTTGCGCGAACGGATTCGTAAACTTGAATCGTGCGTCGTTGCTTTTTCGGGTGGGGTTGACTCAACGCTGGTTTTGAAGGTTGCGCACGATGTGCTCGGCGATCAGGCGCTGGGCGTAACCGCTCTGAGCGAGTCGTTGCCGGCGGGCGAGTTGGAAGAGGCGAAGGCACTGGCGGCCTCGATCGGCGCGCGCCACCTCGTCATTCGCACTTTTGAAACGCAGGATGAGAATTATCTCGCCAACGCGGCGAACCGCTGCTACTTCTGCAAGACCGAAATGTACGCGCGCATTGGTGAATTCGCGGCGCGCGAGCAGAAGGCGACGATTCTCGACGGGTTGAACCTGGATGACCTTGACGATCGACGGCCGGGACGAGCGGCAGCGATCGAATTTGGAGTTATCTCGCCGCTGGTTGACGTGAAACTCAACAAGCTTGAAGTCCGCGAATTGTCGCGGCAACTTGGGTTGCCGATCTGGGACAAGCCGGCGCTGGCTTGCCTTTCATCGCGAATCCCACACGGCACACCGATTACGCTCCAATCACTAAGGCAGGTCGATCGAGCTGAGACATTCTTGCGCACGTTGGGCGTGCGGCAGGTGCGCGTGCGACATCATGGCGATACCGCGCGCATTGAAGTTGAGCCTCGTGATTTTATGCTCATGCGAACGTGTGAAAACGAAATCGCCAGCCGCCTGAAAGAACTTGGCTTCCCAAACGTAGTGCTCGATCCGGCAGGTTATCAAGCCAAAAGCGGTACTGACGCGGTGTAGCTAGCGGGTCAGTACCACCTGCGGTAGCAGGTGGATTGATCCGTAAAGTCGCTAACAAAAGAACCCACCCGCTACCGCAGGTGGTACTGACATGCAAGCCGAGTTACTTCGTGAACTATTAGCTGAAGTGCGCGACGGCGCGCGCACGGTCGAAAGTGCGGTCGAGCGGTTGCGCGATCTTCCATTTGAAGATATCGGCTACGCGCGGCTCGATCACCATCGCGCGCTGCGCACAGGCTTTCCGGAAGTTGTCTTCTGCGAAGGCAAGCGCATCGAGCACATCGTCGAAATCATGGAGCGGCTCGAGCAGAAACACTCGCCAGTGCTGGCAACGCGGGCGACGCAAGAAGTTTTCGAAGCCGTCGCGGCGAAGATCCCGGCCGCCCAATATTTTTCCGAAGCGCGCGTTATTCAGCTGGGTTTTAATGGCAAACAACCTACGGCCACCACGGTTTTGATCGTGTGCGCGGGAACTGCCGATGTGCCGGTGGCTGAGGAAGCATTAGTAACGGCGAATGCGCTGGGCAGCCGCACCGAGCGTCTCTATGACGTAGGCGTTGCCGGCGTACACAGGTTGTTGGCGGCGCGCGAAACACTAAGTGCGGCGAGTGTAATCGTAGTAGTCGCGGGCATGGACGGAGCCTTGCCCACCCTGGTTGGCGGTCTGGTCGCTGCTCCGGTGATCGCGGTGCCGACGAGCATAGGTTATGGCACGGGCCTGGGCGGCACCGCTGCTTTGATGACCATGCTGAATGCCTGCGCGCCGGGAATCGCAGTGGTCAACATCGACAATGGCTTCGGGGCCGGCTACATGGCCCACTTGATCAATAGCCGCGGCGATTCTGATAAGAAATAGGTCTCGCACGACCTATTCAAACTATACGTCTCATGACAACACTCGCAACTGAAGACGTAACGCGACGCGCCCGTCACATCAGACTGTTGCTGCTGGATTGCGACGGGGTCATGACTGATGCTCGGCTCTGGCTGACGGGCGATGGTGACGAGCAGAAGACATTTCATGCTCGCGATGGGCAGGGAATCTCAGTCTGGCATCAAGCCGGTCATAAGAGCGGCATCATTTCAGGTCGCGCTTCCGCCAGCGTGGTGCGCCGGGCTCACGAACTCAAGATGGAATACGTTCACCAGTATGCGAAGGACAAGATCGTCGCGCTTGACGAGATTGTCGCGACTGCGAAGGTATCTCTTGATGAATGTTGTTATGTCGGCGACGATATCGGGGACATCGCCGTGATGCGTCGCGTAGGCCTGGCCGTTGCCGTCGCCGATGCCGCGCCGGATACCAAAGGCGCTGCGCATTACGTGACCTCCCTCGCCGGCGGCAATGGGGCCGTGCGTGAAATCATCGAGTTGATCCTGAAAGCGCAGAACCGCTGGGACGAATTAATTGCGCAGGTCACCACGCATTGAGGCTTTGCCCAAAAACTCAATCCAAAGTTAAAGGTAGTAGTACAGTTTGGCTCCCTCTCCCTTTGGGAGAGGGAGTCAAACTGTACCACTACCAAGTTAAAGGGTGACTTGACACTGGGAGCGCGGACGCCCTCGTCCGCAAACGCCTGCGCAGCACGCGCAAATTCTAAGAAAATGGAACCCGATGATTGTTCGCGCTGCGCGCTCAATGCGGGCGAGGGTGCCCGCGTTCCCAGAGCTGCGCGCGAAATTTCACGCTGATTGCGTTAATTTTCGAGTCCCCTCGCAACACCTTTCTCTTCACCTGCCTCTACGTCTCAAAATTCAAGGCAAATTGAACGAAAATCGTTAGTTGGAAGAATCCGCCGGTGGAGGCACAACTGTTGCTCAATCACTTTGCGGAATTGGTCCGAACTTCGTCGACCACTTTCAAAGAGGCAACATGCAAGTTGAACCAATGGGTGGAAGCATTACGATACCGGGATTGCGGCAGCAGACGAGCATCTGTGACGTGCCGTGTGAAACCGAAGTGATTGTGAAGTTATCAAGCCGTGGAATGATCCGTCGCGGTGATTATCCGTGTGGCTGCCGGCGTTGCCGGGAAGCGACCGCTGCTGTCAAAACACAGCGAACCAGCTCGCTCGCAACGATCGACGTTTACGATCTGCCGGACGGAGTCGAGGGCGACTCGGCGCAGTATTTCCACTGAGCGGGGTGATGTCCTAATCCTCTGCGCAATCTCTGCGGGCTCTGCGTCTCCGCGGTGAATGCTGTTACCGGTTTTCTTCACCGCCGAGACGCCGAGTACGCCGAGCCAGCGCCGAGATAAACCCGTGACTATTTCCACTGAGCACGTTTGCTTGATTTGGATTTAATTGCCGATTGTCTCCCTCGTCTGAAACCGAGGCGCGGGATGACTTCATCTCTAGTCTTCAATTGTGAATTCCATGAAAGGTGAATCCTATCTAATCCTGGGCGGCGGCGGGATGATTGGCGCGCAGGTCGTGCACGAGATTGCCCGCGAGCTGCAGCCGCGCTGCGTCATCATTTGTTCACGCGAACTCTCGGAAGTCGAGGAAACAATCGAGCATTGCCGGCGCGAGTTTCCATTGGTTGAGTTCGCCGGTTTTGGCGGGGACGTTTTTGTGCGCGCCGACTGGAATACGGGCGACGAAGCGAACCGGCCGACGCGATCCCAATTGATGTCTTCAAACGAATCGCGCGCCGCGCTGTTTGACGACGTCTTCCACGACTTTGAATCTGCTTATGCTTGCTCGCAGTTGGCGCAACCTATTCTTACGCACCAGCCGGATGTGGTGGTCGACAGTATCAACACCGCGACGGCGATAAGTTATCAGGATGTTTACACGGCTTCTGAAGTGGCGAAGACGAGTTTCGAAGCGCTCAAAGAGAACATCTGCAGCCGCGAGCAAAAGGACGTTCTGCCCAGTCTCAACGTGGCGCAGAAAGACTTCGAAGCGCTCTTGATATCCCAGTCGATTCCGCAACTGATTCGTCATGTGCTCATTCTGCAGCGGGCGATGACTGAAGCGGGCACACGGCTTTATCTCAAGATCGGCACGACCGGAACGGGTGGCATGGGACTCAATATTCCTTACACCCATTCCGAGGACAAACCGTCCGCGCGACTTATGACCAAGACTGCTTTGGCTTTTGCTCACACCGGCCTGATGTTCCTGATGGCGCGTACGCCGCAGGGGCCGGTCGTGAAAGAGCTAAAACCGGCGGCCATGGTCGGGTATAACCACATCAGCCGGCGAGTCATTTGTGAACGCGCGCAGCACGGCGCGCCTCTGCACTTGTTCGCGAGTCGCCGGGAAGTGCTGAATCAAACGCTTTCGCTGCGCGAGAGTGCGGACCTGTACGAGCGGCTTCAGCCCATGCAAATGGTCGTCGTAGACACCGGCGAAAATGGACTGTTCACCAAGTGCGAGTTTGAAACGATCACGCATATTGGCCAGATGGAATTCATTACCCCGGAAGAGATCGCCCGCCATGCCGTGCTTGAGATAAAGGGAAGCAACACGGGCCACGATGTGATCGCAGCAGTTGACGGCTCAGTCATGAATCCAACTTATCGCGCCGGCAATCTGCGACATCTGGCGTTGGAAGAAGCGGACGAGTTGGAACGCCGGCACGCGAATAACGGCGACTCGCCGTCCGTGGCGCTTGGTTGGCTGGGTCCGCCTGAAATAGGAAAGCTGCTCTGGGAAGCTCACTTACTCAAGACGCGATTTGGCACCCTTAGCGCAGTGCTCGCGGAAACGGCTGAAAGTTTAGCGTCGGAGCTTTATTCGCTCCTCGAAACTGACTCGAATCTTCGGAACACCATCAACTCTGTCGGTCTGCCGATCCTGACTCCGGACGGCCGTGCGCTACTTCGCGGACCGCACATTCGCATCCCGGAAATTCCAGGGGTCGCAAGTGTGCCGCTCACCGGTAAGGATGTTGACAGTTGGGCTGCGAAGGGCTGGGTCGATCTGCGGCCGCAGAATCTTGAACACTGGCGTCAGCGTTTCGCAGCGATGTCGCAGCGCGCTTCACATTTGGATGAGCATGGCTCGGCGGCCGTTCGTCGCGAGGAGTATCCGCATCGGCACATACGAGTTGGATCTGTCGTTGCCTGGATATTTAATAACGAGATTCCGGGTTACCGGATCAAGTAACGTTGCCATTTCACGCGACGCGGCTATGCCGACTGATGTGCGGACAAATTTGGCGTGCGCCGACAACGGCGGCGCTTTGGATTTCTTAGCATTTTCGTGGTCAGCGAATCCAAAGCGGCGTCTCCCGATGGATCGGGATTGCCGCCGCACTCCAAATTAGTCTTTCAGCACCCTGCCAGCCGACGACTTTGCCCAAAAAGTCGAATCAGCCTTGTTAAGAAGGACTGCTTCGTCGCAGAGCGACGGCTGATTTTAGCCCGGCCTTTCAAGGCCGGGATCGAAGAGGCAAACCAAGTCACGTCGCGTCAGCGACGATTGAGTGAATGTTTCAGCCGTCGCTGACGCGACGCTGTTTCATGACTGGCGCTGATCCCGGCCTGGAAAGACCGGGCTAAATTCAAACCGCCACTACGCGGCGATGACTCAGAGCTGGTTCGATTTCTCGAGGAAGACTTTTGGGCAAAGCGCAGAGCCGACAACTTTTTGGGCAAAGCCTCGACTAGCACAAACAACATTCAAGAGACGCAACGCGCGATCTGCGGTTCTGAAAGTTGGAATGCCGGCGCACTTTAACTGCTCGGCCATCGCATCGTACAACCCTCCGGCATCCACGACACAAACCCACGGCTTTTCGATCGAGTCGCGCAATCGTATTAAGCGCTGCACGAGTGACTCTTCCCGCGCGTTGTCTTCGTGATGATTGGGTCCCCGAGCCAGAGTATTTAATGCGGGCGTCATCGGAACACATCCGACAATTCCAAGATCGACATTTCCGTCCAGCAGCACCGTCTTCACGGCTTGTTCATAGGCAAGGTCGTCTGCCATCGGTGTCAAATCGAAGGGATTGTGAGCGTCGACAACCTGGTCGACACGAGCGCGTTGAAGCACCTCGCGGAGATGCTGCAGGGTCTGCCCGGTAAAAGCCGGTAAGGTGAAGCTGCCGAGATTGTCCGCCATAGCGACGCATTCAAAGCCGGCGTTCGAAATTGCGCCGAGGCGTCGTCCGGTGAATCGCTTGCCGCGCAGGAAGGTGAACATCCGAATTAGATCTTCAAAGTCGGCGATGGTTTCGGCGACAACGACGCCGGCTTGCCTGGACAAAGCGCGCGTAACCGTATAATCGCCGGCGATTGAAGCTGTGTGACTGGATGATGCCTTTGCGCCGGCGACGGTGCGACCGGCGCGATAGAGGACAACAGTTTTACCGGCAGCCGTGATCTCGCGAGCGGCTTTCAGAAACTTGATCCCATCAAGCCTTGCGAAACCTTCGACGTAGACTGCGAAGACCTCGATCTCATCATCATCTTTCAGGTACTCCAGATAATCTCCGACCGTCAGATCGATCTGGTTGCCGAGCGTGATGTTGTATTTGGCGTTGATGCGCTGAAGCTTGTCTGCCTTGGCGAGACCAAACGCGCCACTTTGGGAAATCACGGCTACCGGAGAGACCGGAGTGTCATCAGTCATCGTCGATAATTTGTATTGCGGAATAAACATGGTGTCGTACCGTCCCGGACGGGAACGAATGCCCAGACAATTGCCGCCGTTGATTACGGGCCCACGCCAATCGGTGGCCCGCGACAATCGGAGCGCCGCGTGTAATCGCGACGTGATCTCCTGGGTCCCACTCTTTTCTTCCAGCCCGCCAGGAATCACGACGATGCTCTCCGCTTTACGTGACTCTATGACCTGCGCGATGGTCTCGGGCACCAGGGCCGCGGCCACGCTCAAAACGAGAAGATCAACGCGCTCGGGAAGGGAAGCGACGTCTGCATAACAACGACATCCCTCCAACATTTTCATTCCGGGTTTGACGATGTAGAGGCGCTGGCGATCGAACCCTTCACGCAGGAGGTTGTTCACGATCACGTGGCCCGGATTGAGTTTCTCGGACACGCCGATCACCGCCGCCGACCGAGGCTCAAGCAGGTTCTTGATCTTGCCGACCGGCCGATGATTGTTCACCGGTTGTGGGACGCTGCCGAGTTTGACGAGGACATCCAGGGCCACCAGATTTTCGTTGGCAATGACCAGTGGGTTGATTTCAAAATCACTGATCAGGTGTCCGAACTGGCGGCCGAGCCAAAGCAGTCTACCGGTTGCTGTGACGAGCTGATTTAGGCAGAGACGTGCTTTCTGTCCGCGCGGTGGATTGGTGATGAGCTGAACCAACGGAAGATCGCTTAGCACATCAGCAATTGACGAGGGCGCAGAATCATCTTCGACCTGCCCGCTGAATCCGGACAGCTCGGTGCCGCTAAACTCCGAGGAAAGGATCGCGACATCGCGGCCGGTCTTGAAATTATTTGCCAGGAACTCAGCATAAACGCCGCCGGCGCCGACGGTGACCACCGGCCCAAAATCCTCCGTGCGTCGCAAACCGAGCAGCAACTCTCCTCCCAGCGTAGCGTCGTACGGAACGAATTCATTTATGGTGAAGCCGGCTATGTTCTTATCGTGCAGGCGCCTTTCCATGTCGGCAATCGCTGCGACGACCACGTCTCGATCGTTTTTGACGATTGCTACGCCACCGACATCGCTCTTGTGAAGAATCTCTGGCGAGACGACCTTTACAACTACTTTGTCGCTAGTGGGAAAGAAATTCGATTTGTCTGCCTCGCGCGCATTGCGAACAGTTACGAACAGGGGAGTATTAAGGCCGAGTGCTATGAGAAGCGCGAAGCCTTCAGTTTCCAGCAAGACGCGATCGCTTCGCTCGTGGGCGGCGGAGAGAATTTCTCCGATTCTCTTTTCATCAGGCAACGCCGGCCGCCTCGCGTCCGGCGCGGAAGGCTTTGAGGTTTGTTTCGACAACGCGCTCTCCTTTGGTCGCAAAACTTTTCCGAATGAAGTGTTCGATTGTCTCCGGCCGGATCGGCAGATGCCGCGACGACGCACCCACCATGACCATGTTCGTCGCGCGAACGGAGCCGGCGCCTCGCGCCAAACCTTCACCATCGACAAGCACGCTGTGCGGCAATTTGCGAATTGCTTCCAGCAGCGTATTCACTTCGGGATAGTTGGAAATGTTCGTCACCGGATTGTTCGAGCTAATCAGCGCGCCATCCCGCGAGAGGTATGACAAGTAACGAAGCCCTTCGAGCGGTTCGATGCTGAGAATCATTGAAGCCGAGCCCAGCGGAATCAGATCGCTGGCAATGGGGCGATCGGAAATCCTCAGATTTGTCACCACCGCGCCGCCGCGTTGAGACATGCCATGAACTTCGGACTGCTTCACTGAGAGGCCTTCGCTCATGGCCGCCCAGGCGATGATGCTCGAAACAGAGAGTGTGCCCTGACCGCCCACACCCGCGACGATGATGTCGTATTTCATACCTGCACCCCCACCGATGGATTCGCTGGTGTCGCGTCTCGCGCTTCCGCTTTGCGCTGCTTCTTCGCGGTTTCAATGCACTCACGAACCATGATGATGACCGAAAGTCCCTCATGATCGATCGCCGCGCGAATCGCCGCCTTGTTTTTGGTTTCGTGTTTTGGATGAGCGCTCAGGACTTGGAAGTGATCTGCCGCTAGGCCGGGCGCCAGAACCAGATCTTCAAGCCGAGACGAGGGCAGTATGGTCGGCTGACCGCCGGTCATCCCCACTGTCTCGTTGTCGAGAATGATGAGCGTCATGTTTGTGTCCGCCGCCACTGCATCCATCAAAGCTGTCACGCCCGAATGCAAAAACGTACTGTCACCGATCACCGCGATCGCTGGCCGCAAACCGGCTTCCGACGCCCCTTTCGCCATTCCGATCGAGGCGCCCATGCAAACACATGATTCAATCGCGCAGTAGGGTGGCAACGCCCCCAGCGTGTAACAACCGATATCCGAAGTGACGACGGCGTTAGGAAACTCACTGAGCACATCTTTCAGTGCCTGGAAACTATCGCCGTGCGGACATCCCGCGCAAAGTTGCGGTGGGCGAGTCGGCAAGTCGAGATGGGGAATCGCAACTCCTTCGCGAATTGACAAACCCAGCGCTTCACGAACGATGTCCGGCGTTAACTCTCCATCCGGCGGAACACGCCCCGACTCTTTCCCTTCAATTTCAACGCGCGTAAAAAGGACGCCGCGCAGACGGCTTTCCAGAAACGGCTGCCCCTCTTCCAGAACCAGAATTCGATTAACATGCTCAGCCAATCGCCTGATCTTCTCGACCGGCAAAGGGTATGCGCCAATGTGCAAATGCGACGGTGCAATTCTGAGATCATCCAGATTTTCCAAAAAATAGTTTTGCGCCAGACCCGTTGTAATCACTCCCAACGCGCAATTGTTCTGGTTGAGCATGAGCGAGTTGTGCGCGCACTTTTCAGAGTACTCGGCAAACTCAGACTGCCTTTGAATCAGCGAGTGCCAACGGCGCCGAGCGTTCGCCGGCAGCAGCGTCCAGGAGGAAATATCGGCAGGTCTGTGAATCGGATTTTCGCGACGAGGCTCACGTACCTGGACGACGCCGCGACTGTGCGCCAGACGCGTCACCAGCCGAATCATTACCGGAATGTGAAACTGCTCGGAAAGATCGAAAGCCTCGCGTGTCATGTCGTAAGCCTCTTGCTGATTGGCCGGCTCAAGACAAATAATGCGCGCAAAATCAGCATAGAAGCGGCTGTCCTGTTCGTTTTGCGAACTGTGCATACCGGGATCGTCCGCGACGGCGAGCACCAGGCCGCCATTGATGGCGACGAGCGCCGAGTTAACAAAAGGATCGGCGGCTACATTCAAACCGACATGCTTCATCGCGACCAGCGCGCGGCGGCCCGCAAACGAGCAGCCGAGAGCTTCTTCATAAGCTGTCTTTTCGTTGCTGCACCAGGCGGCATGTGGCCCACCGTGTTCGTGCGCGTAAGTTAAAAGATATTCGAGTAGTTCAGTTGAAGGGGTACCGGGGTAGGCATAAGCGGCGGCTAACCCGGCGTGGACCGCGCCTAACGCAACGGCTTCATCACCGAGCAACACTTTATTTGTCATTGGTTCTCCTCTGCGACACACTTCACGCAGCAGCAAAGATGAGAGCAATCACCATTCCGATTCGCTTTACTGAAATTTGTGGCCGAATATGTGGGGAAGGAGGAGAAGGGTGCGGAAAAACTCGTATCGCGCTATGGGTTCATGCTCAAAATTTCAAAAACGGTTGAGCAAAATCACCGCGGTCTATGTGAGCCGGATCACATTTAGGTCGACGTAATAGGTGGTTGACACCAACGGCTTTGATGCTTCATTCTTTCGCCGACATCACTCTTCTCAAGCGGGCGTAACTCAATGGTAGAGTGTCAGCTTCCCAAGCTGGATGTTGCGGGTTCGATCCCCGTCGCCCGCTCCATTTTTCCTCAGTAAAATCGCAATGTCTGATCGCTTAGCGAGTCGAAAACACGACCGTCCCGCAAAACGTCCCGCAAATCGATTTCAAAACGACTATTTTTGTCGAGTTTTGGCGCGCCCTTTGCACTAGCCGCTCGACATGGATTACACCACTGCCATTAGCAAGAGACGCCGACACCAAAAGGTCGAGTACCTGGCCCGCCTGATGTACCACGATGAGGAGACCGGAGCGAGAAAAGAAAAGTCTCGAAGTGCCCCCTCTATTTCAGAAGCAAAGCGCTGCCTAAAGGACCTAGAAGATGAATTCGAAAGCGGAGGGCAGCAAGCGGTCGAGACTGACCAGATGACCTTCGCCGAATTGGTGAAGCATTGCAAAGAGACTCGTTATTGCGAAGCCCAGTATGATAGTGAAGGCCGCAAGATCATTGGCGTGAGAGGCAAAGACACGATCGACTCGCACATCAAGGCGTTGGAAGCGTATTTCGGCCCAGACAAACTGCGAGACATCCGGGTCGCTAATCTGCGCGCTTATCGGAAGCACCGCCTCTTTTGCACGAATCGACATAAGAAGCGACTGAGCGTAGCTACCGTCAACCGCGAGCTGTCCACCATGCGCGCGATGCTGAACGAGGCAATGGTTAACGACTGGATTTTGGTGAATCCTTTCAAAAAGGTGCGTCCCGGTGAATTGATTAGCATCGCCGATGAGCGTAAGCGCGAAACCATCCTCACACCCGCCGAGGAGAAGGTGTTGCTCGCAGCCTGCGCCACCCACTGGCGGCGACATCTGGGGGTATTAGTCATCGCAGCGTTAGACACCGGCGCTCGTCAAGGTGAACTGCTGAAGCTTCGTTGGTCAGACATCGCCTTCGATGAGGGCGTAATTAAGAACGTTACCAGCTATAAGGGTAAGACCGTCCAACGGCGCGAAGTGCCGCTTACCGGGCGTCTCAGAGCAGCCTTACTTGATCTAAAACAAAGGCGCGGGGCGGCTACTTTTAAACGAGGCCGCACATCTGGAAATAAGCCGGACAACGCGCTTGTGTTCGGCGTCACCAACAACGTGCAGAACAGCTGGCGGGCAGCCAGAAAAGACGCGAACTTAGAGCACGTTCGTTTTCACGATCTGCGCCATACAGCCGCGACCCGATTAGCACAGACGATGCAACTCGCCCTGGTCGGCCAAGTTCTCGGACACAGCGATCCCAAAACCACGCATCGCTACGTCAACCGAACTCGCGATGTAATCAAGCAAGCAGGCATTGCTCTGCAGAACTGGCAGCAGCAAGACTCCGCAAATCCAGAGTCAATCATTGAAGCATCGGGCGTGAATTAGACAACGGGCAAAGTTTATTAAATGACTCTTCGAGTTAATGGACGGCAGTCACCTTTGCTTTTCGCTCCGCCAGTAACAGGTATTGTTCGAGGTGGGTTTGTCCTACGATGCGGCGAGTTCCGATTTGGTAGTAGCCAAGCTTACCGCTATCCATCAGACGAGAAACGGTAGCCGGATGTACGCCGATAACTTGTGCGACTCTGGCGATCGAGAATTTCTGCTCAGTAGTTTGTGAGGCGGCGATTTCAATTTCTTGCTGCATGATGGTTTCAGGAATGAATGTAGTGCCAGGTGCCTCATCTGTCTTTCAATCCCCATGCCATCTCTTGCTATAGATGAAAGCCCTCCCGCGTCTGAATCCGAGTTCGGAAAACCTTGGTTTTTTCAGATTCTCTGAAATGGATCAGGGAGTAGAAGTAAAACAGCGCTCGATTACCTGTAACAAAACGCATAATCACTTTGTCAATTTCGGCGAATGGAATCCGCTGCGAAGACTCGCCGAAACCGCATCCGTCACTTTTTCTGCTGCCGTTTGATCTCCTTGGCGGTGCTGTAAGCAAAGTCCCTGGCTTCGCTCGTCTCGGTGTCGAAGCGTTTCTTGATTTCGGCATTGCTGGCGCCCTTTTCTTTCATACCGGAGGCTAGAAGGCCCCAAGCTGCCTTTCGGCCAGCTCGACTCTCTGCAAACATGTCTTGTAGCAGCGCTAAGCTCACGTCTTGTACGCGCAGTGAGGTTTCTCCTTGTCGCACAAGTTTGACTAACAGTGCCTGAATCGCTTGGAGGGTTTCCGAAGCGGAACCTTCGGCCGGCCCTTTGTGCAATTCTTCATCCGCGTCCTTCCGTCGCCGCGAGATGAGCGCTTCATCGATCAGCTTTCTCAGAACGGTGGCCTCGTTTTCTCCTGACTTCGCGACCAGTTGATCGATGGAAGCGACCTGATCAGCGAACGGATTGAATCCGTACATTTTGAGTCTAGTGATCTTTCGTCTGCTCTTCTTCATGGTGTGCTAACCTTCTTCGATTCTGCCTTCGAAAGTTTTTCAAAAAGTGAGTTTACATTAAGCACTAAATTGCTGAAAGCACGAGAGTTGGAGAATAGGTTAGCATTGCTAAGCAAAAAGGTTAGCATTGTTAAATGGCTAATGTTCCTAGAGTCATCAACTTAGCCTCATCGGTACTGCTAAAATCTGCTCCCTATCCTGTCCGCTCATTAATCTTCATTGCTAACCTTGATTTCACCAACCCGTTTCGGGTTGAAAAACAGTCCCCGTCCGTCCAACTTCATGACTCTTGAAAGTCGGTCAGATTGGCATTCCGAATCGCCTATGCCGATAGCGGGAAGAGACCTGCCTGGAGTTAAGCAAGCCTGTTTCATTACCACAGGGGACGCGCCTTGAGAGCGCGCAAGCCACGACCTGGGAATAGCGAGGTTTTTGTCCTCATCTTCCTAAAACTGTCTTATCGTCTATAGGGTGAAATAAACCATAAAGGGAAGGTCAGGCTGCCGGTAATAGTATTGAGGCTTCTCACAGGCGGGCGGAAGCAAGGGGCGAAGCATCCAGATTACCCGAGAAGCAGACCAGAGAAGGAACTACTACCTTGACTCATTTAGATAGCCAGCGAGATTGGCATGATAACGCCGGCGCAGAGTTCCGAGCGGAATTGGTGGTAGCGGATTGAGGATCTCCCAACGGCGGCGCAGTCGGGCAACTACCCTTGGGCGCAGGCGCATTAGCCGCCGGAACCAGTCCTGATTCCAATCAGCTCGTGCCTCTCTCAGCTCGCGGTCTAAGCGCATGAGGAGAGTCATAGCCTCGAAAGCAAGTTTCCGGTCCGGTTTCCAGAGCGGGCGCGGCGAGGTCGTTATCAACGGATAGACATAGCAGCGGATAGTTAAAGCCCCGCCGCTGGCGTTTGCTGCGCGTGGGTCTGTGCGTTCTTCGATGCAATTGATTGAGTTCGTCAGCATCGGTTCGCCTCTCATCCGAAGTCCAAAGCCAGTTGTATTTCCTCTACATCGCGCGGCACATCGGAACGTCGCGCAAAGTAAAAGGCCGGTAGCGTAAGGCCAAACTCGGCATCTTCAATGTCTTTGGCTATCGCGACGACTGACGATTCCGGCTCGCTCGTCGGCTCGGGCGTCGCGACAGAGACAAACCACTCGTCGAGGTCAACGATTTGAGGCAGTGCCAAGTCGGTCGGCTCAATCTCCGCGATCGCCGCTTCGTCGTCGGCCACAACTTCGCCAACGAGTACCGGATAGCGAACAAGCAGTTCAGTCAGCGTAGCGACTCCCGTTTCCTCATCAGTCGGAACAAAGAATCGCTGCTTCCAATCGATTTGCTCATTGATTAGCCCAAGGCTGCGAACCTCGGCGAACCTGTATGGATCGACTCCGATTAGCTCTATGACCGGCTCTCGGTGAACCACTTTTCGGCAAAGCTTCAAACCGGAAACGAGGGTGACTTCTTCGCCTTCGTCCAGGATGCCGCGTAAAGATTTCGTCCGGCTCGCGAAGGTCGCGCGTCGCGCCAAGCGCCGCGACAATCGGGCCAACCTGCTCGGGCGGGATTCGAATGCCTACAATTCGCTGCTCCGTCGTCCGTGGTGACTCGGACAACGCGGAGTCGCGCTTCTTCGTGGGTTTTGAATCTCTGCCAAAGCGGGATAATTGCGCCGCCTATGATGTGCGTCTCGTGCGTTTCAATCGGCGGGACCGTCGCGTGTTTCTTGATCCACCAGTCGCGGGCTTTCGATGGAATCACGGCGCGGTACTTCTCCTTTAGCTCGTCGTCGTGAATGTAGGTACTTCGCGCCGCTTCGGGTTTCCAGATCGCGAACGTGCGATAGCTGTTTCCGTTCTCAGCGTTCGTGTGGAGTCCTGATTCGATTGCGAGAATGAAGTGACCATTCTTCCGATGTCGAAAGAATGCTCCCGTCTTGCGCTTCCTCACTCGTTCGGCATCGTCAAAACTGACGGCCTTCGAAGGCACGTCAATCTCTAAGGTGTAATGCGTGGTTTGTGCGTTGGTGATTTCGTCGGTATGCACTACGCGCTGAGGCTTAGCGATCCGAATCGCCAGCGCTTTGATATCGGTTACGCCTTCGTCAAAGGTTCCGTTGGCTTTCGCATAGCGCACAGTCTGATCGAACAAGTCAACAAAGTGATCAAAGAGCGCGTTCTGGTGATCCACGTCGAGCGCCAACACGCGGTTAAGGAATCGCGGCACGTTGTAGAGATCTTCTTTGCGTACTTCCTCGCAGCCGTCGCGGTTGCGGACCAGCAAGCCAATATCGCGCAACGTCTGACGGGGATTCGCGAGTCCTGGGACATTGCCGCTTTCGACAATGCGTCGAAGCATTAGACACAAAGCCGCTCGGCCTTCTTCCGTCTCAAAGTTGTACTTCGCGAGGTCGCCGCTGTCGGCGCTGCGCCGGTCGCCTTTGGTCAACGCTCCCAGACTGCCAAGCCGTCGCGCGATGGTGGAGCTAAAGCGCTTCTCGCCGCCTAACTCGGTTGAGAGCAAGACGTACTCAGGCGGCACGGCTTGATCGGTTCGATGCGTCCGGCCAAAGGTCTGCATTTGCTTGTCGGCAGCTCCAGCCAAGCTCAAGCGTGACGTGTACGCGGCGCTGTCGGTTCTCCGCGCGGTTGGAAGCATGAAGCGAGATTCCCATGGCGGCGGCATCGCTGATAATCGCGACACGCTTCTTGCCAGATTGAAACTGTTCCATTTCGTGAACGTTGGTGCGGTGCATCGCGACACCTTCGGGATTTCGCTTCTTGTATTCGACGTGTCCGCGTGAGTCGCGAATCAAACGTCGCGTTCTTCCTGTTAGCTCGGCAACATTGCGCTCGCCAAAGTGATTGACCAGTTGGTCAAGCGGGTTCTCCGGCAACTCCAAGGCTGACAGACCGTCGATAACTTCCTGCTTCATGCGCAAGGCTTCTTTGCTCTGTACCGTGATTGCCTTTGCCGTCTCTCACTGGTACTTGGATTGTCTTGCCCGTGCCTGGGTCGGTAACGTCCTGATAGAGCGTCGTGGGAAAGCCGCGATCGACCATGGCGGCGATTACTTCGCGCGGTGAGAAGTCCAAGTCCTCAAGCATGCCGCCATTCGCTGTAGCCTTTGCAACCTGCTCCTTCGTTCGCGCCTCGCCAGTTCCTACCAGCGAGATCACAACTGACTTGCCTTCGCTCAATGCGGCTTCGGTTTCGGCGATCACGCTCGGCACTTTGAACGCGCAGATAACTTGGCGAAAGAATCGCTGATGATCTCCCCAAAACTTATTGAGGGCGACGGCGCGAGCGCGGGGCCCGCCGTTGGTAACTTCCAAGGCCGCGTCGATGTTCCGCAATACGCTCTGCCACGCGTCGGCGGCGCGGTTGTACATTTCGCGCTGCTGTGGTGTTAGCAGGTGAATCCGTTCTCGATACTCAACGGCTTTACCGCTCTGCGGACATACGCCAAAAGAGATTGAGCCTGACAAGTACATGCCAAGGGCTTTCATATCGCGGCTGACCATTTCCATGGCGCCCACTCCGCCGGATTCAATCTCCTGCATGAACTCTTGAAAGCCTCCGGGGAAGCTGGTGCCGATTCCCCAAAGTCCAAGCCTCGTCATATAGGCCATGTTGCGCACGTCTGTCGCTCCGGTGGCTGACGAATAGACCACGCGATAATCTGCATTCCGCTCCGGGTCTTGTAGGTCAATGACCGCTTGTCCGGTGAGTGTTGGTTCGCCTCGTCCACCTGCAAGGGCGTTCTTGGCTTTGTGGGCCTCGTCAAAGATGACTACGCCATCACTGCCAAGCCATCGTTGGATTTGGTCTAGCCGCTTCTCTCCCGTCTTGGCTGCGGCGATTAGGGATGAATAAGAACTAAAGATAACGCCGCGAGGTAAGGCGATTTCTCCGGCTGGTGGGTAGTCATTGATTCGCGCTAGCGGAATACTCTCCAATCCTAAGTCGGTGAGATCGCGGCGGGCTGATTCGAGTAAATCATTATTGACGGAAAGCCAGATCGCGCGTTGGCGGTTCTGATTCCAGTTGTCGGCGATGATGCCGGCCAGTACGCGGCCTTTGCCGACTCCGGTGCCGTCGCCGACAAAGAACCCTGCGCGTGATCCGTCCGGTAGTCTTTGCTCGTGTCGCTGTCCGGCATAGATAACGCGCTCAAGCTGAATGTCTGACAGTCGGCCTTCGCTGACAATCTCCGGCGCAAGGTGTGGCTTGTAAGTAATGTCAGGCGGCGTGACTGCGGCCATTGATGCTGACTCAACGATTACGGCCGGATGCGGTTTACCGCCTGTCACCTTCGCTGGCACGTATGGGACAAACAGAGCTGCCGCTTGGTTCTGAATCGTCGGGGTCGTCCTCGGGTGTGGGCGACGGCTCAACTAAGTGCTTGAGGGCTTCCCAGGCATCCTCAAGCGTGGCTGCGCTTCCCCAACTGATTTGCTTTAGCTGCTCTTGCCAGTTCGCTCCGGGTGTCGCTCCGGTCTTATCAATGACGAGGATTTGAACGTCGGGCGCGGCTCCGTATTTCGCATACTCTTTGCCGTCGAGGGTGAGGTTTGCGCGGATATTGCAGAGACAAGCGATCCGTTGCCACCATTCGCTAAAGCTCGGATGGTGAAAGCTCATCGCTTCGCTGACAATCGCGACCAGGCGTCCACCGTCTTTCAATCGTCGTAAGGCGCTGGCTACGTGGCGACCGCCATACAGTGGATTGGTTTTCGTGACTCTCCCGCTCGTGGAGCTAAACGGCGGATTCATCAAGACGGCGGTTGGCTGAATGTCGGCGGGTAACAGGTCGTCGATGAACTCGGCATCAAGCGGAAACGGATCGAAGTTGAGCACACAGCGAAGCAAAGAGAATCGCCGCAAGCTCGTCTCGTTACAGATAACCTTCGCGCCAACTGCGCGAGGCCAGATCGCGAGGCTGCCGGTTCCGGCTGATGGTTCTAAAACAATGTCGTCGGGTTTTGGATTAAGTAATCGCGCGGCGAGGTAAGCGAGCGTCGGCGGTGTCGAGAATTGCTGTAGCTCGGTCTGCTCTAACGTGCGATCCGTTTGTCGCGGTAGTCGCTGCATCAATGGACGCAAGACAGAAGCAAGCGCTTCGGTCACGTCCATCTGCATTAGCTCTGCGGCGTGTTTCTCTAATAGATAGTTATTGACGGCGATTTCTACGGCGTCGTAAGCATCGCGCGGCGTGTATCTGCCTTGCGCTCTACTGCCGCCGAATACTCGTTCAGCGGTTCGGGTTAGCTTCGGATTGTCGAACGGCTCTCCGTCCTCGATCCGTTCTTCTAACTCGGTGATTAGTTCGTGGATATTGCAAACAAGCGCGTTTGTTCTGGCCGCGCAAACACCTGTACTCTGATCTGGCATCTGGCTTTGCTCCTTGAATTCGGACAAGTCACGGTGTAAGCGGCGCGGGTGGTAGTAACACCCGCGCTGCTCCTTTCTTTCGGTTGTTCGGCTTAGTACTCGGACGGAAGCAAGACCGTAGTTGCGCTACGGTCTGCTTCGGTGATGATCCAAAGCTGCTGGCCCTTTCCGGTGTGGTAGTTGCTCAACAGTCGGAAACCCTGCTTAAGTGAAAGCTCGTTCTCGCTGAATGTCGTCGTCGGAAAGCTCTCCCCAATCGCAGGACATGTGACGGCGCAAAAACTCAATCGCTGTTTGTCCGGCAATCTGGAGCGCTTCTTCGGCTCCGGGCGTGATGAAGGTTTGGCCAAGCGCAAAGCGCGTCACGCTGGTTTGCGTGGTTGTGTTATGGTTTCGTCGCATCGAGTCTTTCTCCTTCACGGGTTGAAAAGTTGGTGCCTGGGCTAGGCGAGCGTTGACGCGCTTTCCTAGCCCCTTCTCGTTTCCTCACTGCTCCTGTTCGTTCTCGCTTGCCTGTAGTCGTCCGGCTCGCAGGATTTGATCAGCGGCGCGGAAAATCTTCTGTGCGCTCTTTTCGGGGATGGCGTCGCCGTTGTAGCCAATGGCGGGACATAGCCAGTTCTGGATATAGCCTCGGCAATAGTCCGCGCCTTCGAGGTTCAACGCTTCGCAGCAAAGCAAGGCGACTGACTTCGGCTTCTACTTCGCGCAAGTTCTTCGGCGTCCGTTCGGTGTCGGTAAAATCGGCTTCGCTGGTGTGGCCTAGAATGACGTGGGCCGTTTCGTGAAACAGCGTCTTGTGTGGAAGTTGCGCCACGGGATTGATCGCGATCTGGCGCTTCCGCGCGTATCCCTGACAGTTGCCGTCCGTGTCGGTGAATGCGATCCGTTCAATGTCGAGGGCGGCTAAGCGCTCGCTCGGCTTCCCACTCCGGCAAGCGTGGCGCGGTGAATTCGTCGCCGATGGTCTGGCTAATGGCGAACCATCGCGCCTTATGCATAAAGCTGGTAAATCTGCGCTCGCCGTTCTCGCCGTCGCTCTCGTCGCCGCTGCTTCCTCGTCGCGAACCTTGCGAGTGATCGGCATGCAAAGGATTAAGGCTCGCTCGCCGCGTTTGACGGTGCGGCCTAGTGCTTGCCATCCGGGAAAGGTATTGATCGGGCCGGGTTCAAGTCCGCGCAATTGGCATTGCACGAGGGCGAGGATTTGATTTCCGATCGAGTAGTTGTGAAAAGCTGAGTAAGCTTCCATGATCAGACCTGGCTTGTTGACTGCTTCAACTAACAAGGCTGACCACTTGGGAACGTCGGGCGCTGGTTTGGTGGCGTATCGTTGCATTGGTCGGTGCTCCTTTCGCTGCGCGTGGTTTTGGTCTTTGGCTTAAGAACAGGAGTTTTCCCCCTTCGTAGCGACGTTGGGACACGGGTGGGTGCTCGACCGACACAGGCACTGCCGGAACGGAGTGGAGGACTCGGAGGCTTTGCGGAGAGTTGTCGGGCGGGCTCCCGTGGCACAATGAGAGCGCAGAAGGGGGAAAACTAAATTAGATTTCTCGGCTGGAATGGAGCGAAGCGGAATGAAGACGAGGCGTTATGAGTTTACTGTCGAGGATAAACTAGCAACGGTTTACGGGTTAGCAAAATTGAAAGTGCCCATATTCTTCAGGGTCTAAATAGATCTGAGTGTATATGTCAGCATTCTCCTGTGCGAGATCTGCTTCCGTAAGTTCTGGATGCCATTCCTTTAATCGTTCGCGACTGACGGTACTCTTAAACATTAGGATCGTGGTCGGATCTTGGCCCTTATAGCGTTGGTTCAATTCCTGCAATTCTGCTTCGGAAAGTCTGACCCCCTCATGTATTTCCTTGGTCTTCTTTTGCATAAATTCACGAATGGTGAATTCGATCTGCTGTTCTTTCGGAAGCGTTGGGTCAATCAATTTCGCCCCTATTAGCTGCTTGTGTTGAGATATACTGATTTCGCCATCGTGCTTTTTCCAGAGCTGATAGATGATCGAATTTCTATCTTCTGGTGGCGCATCGCCGCGCCGTGCATTGAGAGAAATTCTGTCTTCTTTGGTCAACTGATTCCACGCTTCACTGATTCGTCGAAGGTCTTGTTTAAGCTCATCTCCGTCAACAAGACTCTGGTCCGGCCGCAAGAGACCGGGAAGTAAACGTTTGTGCTTGTCGTCTTTGGTGGCGAAAATTTGGCTGCTTGGCAAATAGTAACAGTACTCCAGATCCTTTCTATCGTTCTTGTCAGGTTTAAAAAGCGCGGGATTGGTCAGGCTGAGGTGCCATAGAAAGTTCGCTTTTAAGCAAAAGAAGGCGTACGGAGCAAATTCATCAAACGGCCTTCGACCTTCCTTGTACCAACGCAAAGTGACTTCGTTGATCGACTGTGGGGGAATTTTGAAATGTCGAGCGAGGATCGCAAAAAGCCTGGGTAGTAATTTCCTGTCATTCAATAATCCATTAACTGATGCGATTAGCTCTTCATCTGACCGAGGAATCTCAAATGACAGACCGGCCCGTTGAATATTATCGAGGCACAGCTTGGGACTAAGGGGGCGCTCCATTCTTTTGCGAAATTGCTGAGCCCAGCGTCGTTCTTGTTCACTAAATTCACCACGTTGCCATCTACTGAGGATCGCATCTTCCAAAGGAGTCTCGACTATCGTTGCAAGAGAACCGCTAACGGTTCGAACGACTACTTCGCGCGATGCTAAAAACCTCCCGTCCATCGGAATTTCGTTCCCGAGCAGCGAATTAGCAAGCCGCGTTCGGTAGTCGAGCGTAAGCCCATGATTTCCGCTGACCCGATAAGCATGTGCACCGATTCTGCTGGTATGTTTTGAATCGGCTTCCTTAGTCAGATCTGCGAGAATTTCATTGACAAGTATGGCAGGTACAATTTGGAAGAAATAACGATCGAGAGAATCAACTTCCGCGTTTTTCAGCCCGAAGACGACGGACTTGTCCAGGATGATTCGTTGGCCTCGCATTCCGAATCAGTTTAAGCAAAATGTTCGGAACTAGCGATCTTGATCTGGCACGGTTATTTTTCGTGTTACTGCTTGCAACGCTCAGGCAGGTTGCGGTCACGAGCTCTCGTTCAAAGGTGAGACGTAGGAAGGTGGAAACTCAAATCAATCTAATCGGCTGGAATGGAGGGTGGCGGAATGAAGGTGAGCATTATTGAAAACTAGTTATCGGACGGAGCAGCGTTCGGCTGTTGTCACGCACGAGTTGGGAAGGCGCAGCCTCGGAAGATGGCTCCGAAGACTAGGATGAAGATATTCTCGAGTTTGTAGTAATCATAGGTTAGGAGTTTCAAGGCCTCTCTTTGGCTTCCTTAATTCGAGCGTACCCGGCGGAGACCCTGAACTCAACCTGACGTTTGAAGTTTCAATCGGTGAAGACCACTGTGAGCCATGATGAAGGAGAGGCCCCGAAGTCAAATAAGCTCCTGAAGCATCTTTTGTCGCTCAGACAGTTGATCCTGACTCGTCACGGACACGATGGCTTTTTGTAGGAACTGTCGCCCGCGCACCGTATTCGCTGCCGTCTTCGCTAGCCGTTTGAAGACATAATCATCTTTTGTGACCTGGGTGAACGTTATTGGCGATAGCTCACGATCTATAAAAGCGACTGCAACGGCGTCCAGCAATCGCTGGCAGGAGTCCCAGTCAAAAAACCAAGCCCATGACCGTGGTAATCTTGCATCTATAACGCTCCAAGCTTGCTGAGATAAACGAGAGTGGGCCAACGGTGAGTAGACGTTATCGAAAGATACTTGAATGAGTTCTGCCTGATTGCGTGATACATAACCGAGGGCCCGTGCGAGTAGATACGCCGAAACATATTGACCGTCGTCTTCAGGTATGTTGATTCCTATTTTTCTCGCCGCAGTCCACCAAGGATCTTCACCATACTCATTGGGCACGAAATCAGGATAAGTCTCCTGTGCGATGGTGAATACCAGCATTCTATCGAGCACCAAATCACTACCGAGAAACTCAGCAACTGCATGCGCATTATTAACTGACGCGGCAACCCAAGGCCGAAGGATGTCTGGAGACCACTCACCTTCGGAGGCCTGTTTGGCTATCGCATTCAAGACTCTTAGACTGCCAAACGTTTGAACTAACTTTGTGGCAATCTCAGTTCGGTTCGCTCTGAGAATACCCAATAAGACACGGTCAGCAAGATTTGGATCGCCAGCCGCAAATGCCAGCGCTTTGTCTTGCCAAGCGCCGGCGATAGCCCACAAACTCGCTGACGTGAGCAATTCGGGTCGCCACTTCAGCACAGTCGGGATCATTTCCGAATGATGTGTTAAGCCATCGATCAGATGATCGAGAGACATAGCAGCGAGAGTTTCTTCCGCGATAAGAGATTTGGGCGGCCCTTCATCGAGCATTGCGAGCAACGCCTGAGGTTCATGGGACCAAACCGCATATCCAATTCTTGGGGCTATTCGGCGAACGTCTTCCTCAGCAATCAAATCCAGATGCTTCAGAATAGAATTGGCAACCAGCCCCTCGAGAGCTTGAGCGTTGTTGATAACGGTCGACACAATCAGTTTACGTGCGGACTTTCCTGAGTCGCCGCGAAACGACCCGATGAGTTCAAAGGCCTCGTCGACCGAATCGATGTCTTGGGTGAGGCTGGGCATCAACTGATAAAGGCGACACAGGACCGGGAATGCCTCTCGTCCACTTGTTACATCAGCTCCAACTTGCCGTAAAAATGTTCTTAGCCCATTGTCCGTTTCACCGAGTAGATCCTTAAGGGCTATTTTTACCCAAGTCGTTTTGTCGATACTCAATCGATCGGCGTCGACTGCGCCGGAAAATCTAGATCGAATCGAGCGCAAGTCGGCGGGCACAAATTGAAGATCGAAGTTAGCAGTTTCCGAAGACCGATCACCAAATGCCAAGGTGCAGAATCGAAACGATCTTCTCAGGCGAGGCCACTGTTGCGCCCACAATGACATTACGAGTTCCGTAGTGTACTGGTGACTAGAAGCGATGATTCTGTCCTTCGGGTGATCGTATAAAGCTATAAGGACGTGCGCCAACATTTCTCTATTAATCAAATTGGACGGACTGCTGATTGTCCGAATTGGAACATAGAGTGGTTTTTCATAAGGGCCCCTATCGAAATAGGGCTGTTGAGGCCGCCGGAAGGCGGCGATAAGATCGTTCATTTGAGGCAGCGTTGCGAGGTCTTCAAAGCGTAATAGAAGTGTGTGTGTCCAAACACAGCCTGGACGCGACACTTCAGTTGCTGCCCACGTCCGACCCAACGCATAGACACCCGAGTCGGCAAGGGGGTAACCCGTGAGATAGCCTTCGGACGCGATCTGCGCGCCCGGCCCGGATGCATCACTCATCATGAGCATGGTCTTTAGGTCTCTAGGCTTTACGCTAATCGAACTAGAAAGGAGTCGATGTCCGTCCTCATAACCGTGCAACGTCTGCTCTAGGCGAATCCTCTCCCTTGCTATTTGATCAGCCATGAGATGGGCTCCGTAAGATCGTGCGATTCTGAACCCGCTGAGACAACGTTAATGCGCATTGAAGGGCTGTCCAAGGATCGAATCTGCTGGAGTTTCGCTGCTTGAACCGCGGTCAGGGTTTCATTCTCTTTCTCGTAATCGGCTCCTTGAGCACTAATGCCATATACCCGCCAGTCCCATCCGTCAGCTCGTGCGCGCAAGTACTGGTTTAGTAGGGGCAGTCTTTCTGCCAAGAAATCCTCCGGCGTCCTGCCTTCGTCGATCACCTTGTCCCAGGCTGAAAGTACAATGGCGACACGTCGAAAAGGTACACTCAACGGCTGTAACCCAAGCAACTGTAGCAACTCTACTATCTGAATTCCGGTTGGTGAGGTACGAGGATTCCAAGGGGTATATTGACCCGAGGGTATCGTCGCGCCCAAGGACGTTGATTGAGCCATTACGGTGGTCACAAGATGCGGCAGGCGAATCTTGTCGGCATGTACGAAGAAGAGCATTCCCTCCCCGTCCGTTATTATTTTCGCTACGGTCGGATCACACTCGCGATCTTCAAACATTTGACGGTAGGACTCTCCGGACAAATCTGGGAAAGTAAGACGTAAGTTTTGACCGGCCGTGTCCACCAAATTCATGCTAACAAGCTGATTGGATGCTACCTCTGTATGCATCTGCGTCTTTCCATCACGCCATCTTTTGGCAAGGGCATTCAGATGCGAATGGTCGCCGTCACGCAGCGATTCAAAACGAAGAGATGTTTCCTCACTGCGCTCTGTCACCAAGTGCCATAGCGCAGCTAAGTACGTAGTCTTTCCTGATTCGGGAAACCCACAAATCACTATTGATCGCTGCATGTGCGTCCCTAAATGCTCGAAGCGGCGAATCGACTCATGGCCCTGGCGGGCCGTGGAAATACAAGATTCTGAGTTGGAGTTGTTGTTTGCCGCGTCATCCAAAACATCAACAATTCGTCAACACCATATCCATAAGGGCAATCTGCCTTTGACGGTGAGGCAGCTATTTTGAACGGTCGGATTTCTTTAAATGAGTCGCTGAAGCTCCGCTGTACACCTTGATTGATCTCCGCAAAGTCTCGATCAGCACGCTGTTGGTCCGGCGTCGAGGCACGAGCGATCGTGTCGAACTTTGTCAGTACTAGAGCGACTCGTTGATTGGATGAAGTTGCGTTGCCATTAATCAAGCCCTGCAGAATCATGCTCGCCTCGTGCTTAATATTGTGTCGAGCACCTATGTCGAGAAGAAGTTCACCATTAACAAGAATAGTAATCAGATCCGCGCGATGAACTTCGAAGAAACTCGTCGCCACCGAAATATCGTCTGCGACGGATTGATATTCTTCACCTGATCGATCTGCCATTAAGAGGTTCACAATATCTGGCGTTTCATTGTTTCGCAGAGCCAAATGGTAGAAGCCGACACCGCTCCCAAACGGCGTGTGCTCTGTTTTAGGAATATTACGAAGAGAGGCGGCTCTTGCGTCATGGCAGGCCTGCTCAAATGCGAACAATGTTCGAGCCCTCGCAAATTGCCAGGCACTAACTTGCGCGATCTGGTAAAGGTCGCATAGTGAAGCAATGAGACTGGTCTTCCCAGAATCCGTTGGCCCCACTATCGTAATAACTCTTGTCTCACCGGATCGCAGTATCACCGCAGCTTCATCGAGAGAAAGTCGCTCGGATTTTGGTAAAGCAATGTCTTTTGGTTTCGAGATCGCTGATGATTCCTCGATCTCCGAGATCTCCGAGACAGAAACGTCCCTAGCGATCTGAGGGCAGTCATCGACCGTCAAGCCTTCGAGGCATTTTCCGGTTTCTGAAACTCGGCAGTCCGGATTTCTACAAACGAGTTTTTCAAGGTCAATCGCCACAAGTAACTCCTAAGTAGACAAAGACAGCAGCCGCTCACCATAAAACAAACAACCCAATGTGAGCTGCGAGAAAGGATGTTGCTCTTCGATGCCGCACGCCTTGGCCCACCCTGCTACCCAGGATGTTTCGTCGCCGGTTTCCAATTTGCGCCCTATGCCAAAGTGAATGGGTCGCACGAGCGCAGAAGCGCCGTTTAGATTGGACAACGAAGCTAACCATCCCGCATCGCAAGCATTCAAAGCTTCTGGAATAGTTACAGGTACGTTATCTCTCAGTCCGGCTCGCGATAGTAAAGACCTAATTGAAACTGGGCCAGGTAGAAACTGAGTGGCGCTCGCCAACTCCTTTGCAAACACTAGGGGTCCAACATTCGCTGGTATTTCATCAAAACGTTTGTTCAAATCGTCGCTACGTTCGCCGGTAACCCACCATAACAATTCGAGCTCTTCATCTTGAATTGCGATGAAGGTGTCATTTTTCCGAAGCGACGCAGAAAGCAAATCACCGACGTTGTTCAACGCGACGTTCACAGAGGCTGCCGCGACATCAAATGCCGCACCCATGCCAGTGGCATCCGGTTGCGCTTGAAACTTGGCTTTAGCATCCGCAAAGTCGACCTTTGGCATTGACTGCAACGGCTCTCGATCTAACTTAGGACGTTTCCGGCGGTGCTCAGCAATCCTTACCGTTGCGGCCGTAGCGAGTAAAGGTAGATTCATTGGGAGATTGGTAGTTCGCGCACCATCGAGGCTTGCCGCTGATAGAGCTAATGAAGCTGAAGCTGCTCCGTCGTCATTTCGTTCGAGTAGAACTGCCAAGGCTGAACCACACAGGATCTCCAACTCGCGGTCATTTCCACTCAAGTCGAATGAGTCGTCAGCATCTTTGAATTGCTGGCGAATGCGCGTGAGGCCTTCTATAGAGGAAATGCTTTTCGGTCGGAACACGACTGTTAGCAGCGTCTCTACATCAGCAGCCGTCGCCTGCGCTGCCACGGTTGCGACTCCATTCCAGCGTCCCTTGAGCCGATCGCGATTCTCACCGATATCTACTTCTCGATACCACCGCGGAAACTCAGGATGCATGGCTACATCTCCCTTATTCGACATTAGTTGTCTCCCTCTTTTCGATTTCGTCGGCAATCCTTTCCAAAAGACCACGCTCACCAGCGCGACTTAGCGCGCGACCATAGCGCTCGGGCTCAGGCAGTCGGATTTCTTCATTTTCAAGCAAACCTAGATCTAGTGCGATTTCGCGGCGTTCACTCGACGCCAGATTCCAAAAGCGGAGTACAAGATTGCGTGCCCTTTCGTCGGTCATTGTTGTCTCCACGTGGGGCAGAGCGCTCGTCTCAGGATCACCGGTCGCTTCCGCCGGCAGTGCCTCGCATACGACGGTCGTCCGCCCACTAGCCAAGCTAGGCATTGTGGCAGACGCTCCGTGAATTCTAAGCTGATGCTTGAACACATCGTCCGTTGAAGTCGCCATTTTCGCCCGAAACATATCGGGATTTGTTTGCCACACACGCAGGTGTGCCGCTATATCGAGAAATCTCTCGCCATTCTGCTCAGTGACATCAAGTTGAATAAGATTATAACCGGGTTCCCATCCAACTTCATTTCGATCGGGATTCACCGCACCTGAACTGAATCGAATGTAGTTATATTCACGATGGATCCTCTGTCGATGCTTGTGGGCAAAAACGTGAATTGCGGCTCGCCCACACACAGCATCCTCAACGTCATCGCCATCGATCAGCCACTCCGGCGGATGGTGGCACATAACGAGATTCACAACTCCCTGTTCTGGGTTCAGCGCGGTTTGCAGCGGACTTAGGTACAAGCTCAGCTTCGTGTCATCGAGTCCCCGCGCGCCAGACAGCAATGTGGAAGTCAGACCATAAACTCGAAGAGTCGAATGCGGCGCAAGCTGAAGTTCATGACGCGAAAACAGTTTTTCTGGAGCGTACAATTGACAATCAAAGCGAGCAGCAAAATCGTTGTAGCCCTCAATCGGAGCAAGAAGAGAGTGACCCGTCTCTTTGTCGAAGAACTGCTCGCGCAATTCCTTCTCTTTGTTAGTGGCCTGACTAATGGCAGCTTGGACATTTCGAACGCTTGCGCTGCCTGTAATCACGCTGCGATCAACGTCGTGATTTCCGGGTACGACAAAAACGTGATCAAGACTGCACCTGCAAGCCTCGCAGAGGCCGGTCAGCCATTCAAGAGCAGCCTCATATTCTTCTTTGACGCCCGCAAATGCGATGTCTCCAGCGACTAAAATTGCTTCTACCGGTCCGAGTCTTTCGACAAACGTGCGCGCATCCTGAATAAGCATGGTCCTGAACGGACGATCTGGATCCATCTGCGTGTTGCAGATAGGATATCTAAAATGGATATCAGCGACGTTCAGAAGCAACATTTCAAGAATTTCAACCTTCCCTTGACTGTTCCAACTCTCTTAGAACGAACAAACCCGGACGTTATTTAACATAGTTACAGAGCGCTTATCGAGTAGCAAGTCGTGTGAGGACGAAGGCTTACGACCACGGCTCGCGAGGAATCAAAAGGCAGGAGATTCGCGCATTCGCGGCGTGTGGGTAAGCATGTTTCTTCAACGGCACATCATCCAATTGGCGAAAATTGCCGAAAATGCTAAACTTCGCCCCAAAATGGCGCTTTGCATCGTATCTTTCGTCGATCTGGATGGCGTTCGCCATTCAGTGGAGGTCGAAGCCGAGGGGCTGTATGAAGCTTCGGTTTTGGGCTTGTGTGCCTTTCGAAAGCACGAACTGGAACCGGCTGGTTTGACTCAATTGGAAGTTGAGGTGCGCAGCTCGGTGACGCACACGCTGCCAGTGACCAAGGTTCGAGAGTGGTTGCAACGTGGAGTCAGATCGCCGAAAGAGGCTATCCTAAAGGAGCGACTACGCGCCTTATTGTGATTTTCGCTGCCGGGCGATGACATCCCCTCAAGGGTACAAATTCAATCTCGCTGGAGAACCGCTAATTGCTTAGCCATCGCGCTTGATTAAGTGAAACTGTGCGCGTCATATGCGCGAGCGGTCTTTGCTGATTGTATTCGAAGAACTTAGCTTGACTCGCCGAAGATGAGTCGATGAATGACGCGAGGTCACAGACCTTACAACGCAGGCTATGTTTCTTTAGACCAGCTGCGTGGCTGTATCTGGCCGCCGCTATCCGTAGTTTCGCGTCGCAGCCACGAACGTGCCAACCGCCATTCGCGCTCAACTGTGCCGAGCGACACATCCAACATCTCCGCAACCTCAGACTCTGTAAATCCGCCAAAGTAGCGATACTCGACGACCTTGGCTTTCCGTTCGTCAATTTCGGACAACTTGTTCAAGGCGGCGTTTAGAATTAGTAGTTCTTCGGATTGCTCGGTCGACAGCCGCTGCGTCGCTAAGGTATCGACACGCTCGGGTCGTTCCCCTCGCTTGGCAGCCAGCTGCGCTCGCGCGTATTCAACGAGTACTTGTCGCATTCGTCTAGCTACGATCGAGTAAAAGTGGACGCGACTATCCCAAGTAATCTTGTCAGACTCTATAAACCGAATTAGTGCCTCATTGATAAGGGCTGTCGTTTGAAGCGTATGGCCAACCCGTTCGCGACTCATGTAAGAGTGCGCTAGATGCCGGAGTTCTTTGTCGACTAGCGGTATCAGCTTTTCCAGCGCCTCGCTATCGCCTTTGCTCCACGCCTGAAGCAACTCAGTGATTTCGTGTGTTTCTGTCATCTAGTGCTTGAAACCCATGAACGATTCGCCCAGCTAAGCAAAGGCGCATTATAAGCTCACCCGCGCTGAAATCACCTTCGTTTCCCCGCCTGTTAAGGGTTTTGACATGAATTATCGCCATTAGAGATGGAAGAAAGAAATAACCACCTATAAGGAGCTTGGAAACACCATGAGAAAAGCACTACTGAACGTTTTATTGTTCTTCATCTTTGCGACCCCCGCGCTTGCCCAGCAATCGCAATACTTGGGCAGGCTCTCGACGAATCCCTACGATCCGACATCGGTGTCGAATCCCTACAGCCAATACGGGAGCCCCTACTCGCCGACGTCGATCAACAACCCGTACAGCGTCTATGGAAGTCCCTACAGCGCTTACAGCGCCAACAACCCGTACACGACGAGCGCGCCGCGACTCTATGCCCCGGATGGCACATACCTCGGTCGGCTCTCGGCCAACCGCTATGACCCGGAGTCCACCTCGAATCCCTACGGCGTCTATGGCAGCCGCTACTCGCCGACTTCGATCAATAACCGATACGGCTCTTACGGCAACCCCTATTCGAGCCCAGCGCCATTGATCTTTGGTGGCGAACCAAACCGAAGACTCAGGCCCTGAATTCGAGTCGTGGGCGCCGATTCTGCAACCGAGCACAAGGATAGGACATTAACGTCAGGAGGTAACAAATCCAATGTCAACCGAAAACAGATCTCAATGGTCCACAGTCAAAGTAATCGTCCTGTGTCTCCTAGCATCCGCGTTGGCTTTCTACGAGGGAAGCAGGCTCGACCTTTTTACGCCGTCAGGCGCTCAGCTCGCGGCAAGTACGCTGCGTCCGCCGAAAACCGAGCCGCCGCGGATCGACGAAGTGAAACGCGATAACGCTTCTCATTACTTCCGAGTGGCCCAGGTGATTGAAGGAGATGTAGTCAAGCTTGATGACGGAACTGAGGTAAACCTCATCGGCGTCAGTTGTCCAAAGTTGGACGACACTGACCCACTGCAAGTCGCGCTTGCTCATGAAGCGGTCGCTTTTACCACCGGCGCGATCACAGCCAAGCAGGTTCGGCTGGAGTATGAGCCGGGCCACTCGTTCGACGGTCGCGGACGAACACTTGCGTATGTTTATCTGCAAGACGGTACCTTCCTGAACGCGGAGCTAATTAAGCACGGCTACGGTAGTGCATTCGCAAGGTACACCTATCGATTTACAGATGACTTCCACAAGGATGAGACTGCAGCCCGAAACGCCAAGATAGGGCAATGGGAGACGCGCGAGGTAGAGACGGCAGAAATCAACAATGGTAGCAGCGAGTCAACAACAGGCCTGGCCAGTGCAGCAACCTCAGAAGAGACAGACACTGCTAATCGGGAGAGCCCCGCGTCAATCAACTTGCTACCTACTCCTACAAGATCACGAGTAGTCCAACCGATCACGCTTTCGTCGCGCGCAAGCGCGGATAACGAAGATACGCAACAATCATATTCAAGCACATCCGTTGAGACGCCGAGTCGCTCATACAGTTCGCCGTCATACATCTCTCCGAGCATAGCGCCAGCATATAAGCCGAGCGTTGCTGAGAACGGGTCTGTTTACGGAGAAATCAGCGAACGGACTGGCAGGCCAAAGACAGTCTACGTCCGTAGTTACACGAGGCGTGATGGCACGTATGTCCGTAGCTACTGGAGAAGTGCTCCTCGGTAGAGGTCTTTCCAGTCCGCTGACTATGAAGTCCTAGCTTAAACAGGAGGTAATTAACTATGCGGAGAATCTTTTCTCTGGTTCTGCTCACATCGGCGCTATTGGGTTGTAATTCCAGGACGGCAACTTTGCCGACCCAGCAGTTCGCTTACGCGCAGACTCAGAATTCCGGAAACCCGAACGTCAAAGTCTGGGTGAACACTAAGTCCGGTGTTTATCACTGCCCAAGCACTCGCTGGTATGGCAATACCCAACAGGGCGAATACATGGCGCAGAAGCAGGCCCAAGGCAAAGGATACAGACCGGCTTATGGGAAGGCTTGCGAATAGATTATTGCTGGGTGCGGCTCTAGTGAGTAGACGTTCACTTTGCTATGAATTGCCCGCTCCATATAAGATGAATGCACGAATACTCAGACCTGAGCTTTTTTGGCTCTTGCACGACCTTCATTTCGTAGTGTTATCTCTCGGTACCGGAGACCACTAAATGAGCCCCACCCCGCGCTGGCATCGCATAGGAGAGATTTATCACTCAGCCGTTCCGTTGAGCCGATCTGAGCGTGCTGCCTATGTGACAAGTGCTTGCTCCGGCGATTCAGAACTGCAGGAGGAGGTTGAATCGCTTCTTCATGCTGACGACTCCTCAGGGGGATTCCTCGAGGCTGCTGTCTTCGACTTAGGCCTGAAGATTCTCTCGGACGATGGCCTCACAAGTCACGAGACAGACGCAACAATCGAGAATCGAGGTCCCGATGAACTTTTGGGCAAAACGCTTGATGAGCGATACCTAATCGAACGACAACTTGGCCAGGGCGGAGTGGGCAAAGTATATCTCGCTCGCGATCTCAAACTTCACAACAAGCACGTTGTAGTTAAGGTTCTGCTTGAAAAGTCGTTGAAGAATGAATGGGTTGCGCTGAAATTTCGGCAAGAGAAAGAGGCTCTTGCCCGCATAGACCACCCCGGAGTTGTTGGTATTGTCGACACCGGCGAGTTGGCGGATGGGGAACCTTACATCGTGATGCAGTACGTCGATGGTATCTCTATCCGTGAGGCGATAAAAGCACAGCCAGAGGGAATGGATCTCGATCGCGCGGCGTCGATAATCAAGCAAGCCGGTTCAGCTCTAAGCGCTGTACATGAACGAAATATTTATCATCGCGATCTAAAGCCTGAAAACATAATGCTTCAACGTGTAGGGCGTGGCGAAGAGCAAGTCAAGATTCTGGACTTCGGCGTAGCAAAGGTTAAAGAATCACTCATCGCTTCGAGTACTGTGACTGATGCGACTTCGGCAGGGACCATTTCCTATATGTCGCCGGAACAATTGCGCGTCCAGAAGGTGTCGGCGGCAAGTGATATCTATTCGTTAGGAGTAATCGCATACGAGATCGTCACCGGGCGGCGACCATTCAAAGCGCAGACTGCCGCGCACTTAGCTGAGATGCAAAGGGAAGGGATTCGAGTGAAACCGATGGATTTGTGTCCGCTGTTATCGCCGGACGCGGAACAGATCATCCTAAAAGCACTCGCTTTTGGCCCGCAAGACCGTTATCAGAATGCAGCAGAGTTTGGGGACGCGTTGTCGCGCGCACTCGTGAACGATGAAGAGACGCTGAGGCAGGGCCTGAATCCAGTACCTCTTCCGCCAACCGTGGTTTCGGTCGATCCGGTTCTTCCGAGTCCTGCTACAACTCCGCAAACAGACAAGACTATCGTAACTCCATTTGAACCGGCGCAGCCCCACACGTTTCAGCAACCGGTATCACATGTTGAACCTGAACCTCTTAAGAGACGATGGCCCCTGGTCGTGGGCGGTCTCGTCGTTATTGCTGCGTTAGGACTCGGCGCGTACTGGATCATTTCCAAGCGCCTATCGCTCTTCGATAACGTCACCGAAACAGGTCCGGTCAATCCAGCGTCTCCGCGCTCCCTCGTTTATTCACTCACCGTGCAAAAGATGCGCGATGGCAAGCCATACAAAGAACCATTCGAGTCTTCAGGTCAGGAAGTCTTTGAGAATGGTTACAAGTTCCGCTTCAACGTGTCGAGTCCACAGTCAGGTTATCTGTACGTATTTAATGAGGGTGCGTCTGAAAAGGACAAAACAGATTTCACGATAATCTATCCAACTCCGTTGACGAACAAGGGCTCCGCGAAACTTGATCCAAATCAGACCGTTCAGACGAATTGGAATGCGTTTGCGGGCGAGACTGGAACTGAACACTTTTGGATCGTTTGGTCGGCGACGGCGGTCACTCAACTCGAATCCGCTCGCGACGAAGCATTTAAGAATAAGGAAGGCGCGATCACAGACTCCACGACGGTTAGAAATGTTAAGGACTTCTTAACGAAGCATTCCGATCCGAAGCCTGAAACAACTAAGGACACGGTCAAGCAGCAAACCGACGTCCGAGCGGGTGGTGATCTATTGGTCAAGCAACTTGAGCTGGAGCATCGATAAGAGGAGCAAAGCGAAGCGCTCTGCGGTTTTGATATCTTAGGAGGGTCTACAAATGCTTAATCCCCCGCAACCGGAAAAAATGAAGATGGGCGATGCAGTCCGTCCATTATTGGTTCTCTTGTGCTTGTTAATAACGCTAGGCACTCCCTCAGCCGCTTTCGGCGATCCTCCTCAAGGCACGCCACGAAAGATTGTTTCCGATGACTTCACAAAGAACCGGCAAGAGGCAGCTTCTGCAACTGCCAACAATAAGACACCGCAGGACGGAAACGCGACCAGCCCGCCGCTTAGACACAGACCAATCCGCCGGACATATCGGCTCGCTTCGCAGAAGGCAATAAGAACTCGACCGTCATCGACGTCTGTTGTCGCACAGTTGGGTATAACGATTTGGCGTTTGCGTCCCGCTGATGGTGAAGCAAGTGGTAGAGCTCTGATCCGAGAAAAAGGGAAATCATCCGGATGGATGGCTGAACGAGTTGAGGGCGACACAACTTTTCGCGAAGGCGACCATGTGCGGATTAGCGTTGAATCGCCACGCCCTGGCTATCTCTACGTTGTCGATCGTGACTTGTTTTCCGACGGCACAACAGGCGGCGCGATGCTGATCTATCCGTGGTCTGACGCGGGCAATGAAATGCGTCCGGGAAGATTGGTTGACATTCCTGCTCAGGAAGACGATCCAAGCTACTTCACCGCCAGACTAACCGGCCCGAATCAGGTTGGCGAGTTATTAACGTTTATCGTCACTTCATCGCCGCTAGATTTGCCGATTTCCGATAAGCCTTTTCAGATCGCGACTGGGCAAATGAGAAATTGGGAAAAAATATGGGGCGGGGAGAGCGAGCGCTTTGAGATGGAAGGTGGCGCTGGTGAGGCATGGACCAAACAGGAACAGCAAGCCGCCGCAAGGAAAGGCACAAGGCAACTAACTCGCGACGATCCGGCGCCGCAGACGATCTACCGCGTGTCTGCCGCTGATAACAAAGCAATCTTTGTGAACGTTAGGCTGCGATATACGAAGTGAATTCAGCCTTGCGTTTCGGAGAATCAGCAATCATGAATATGAAGTCTCCCTTCATCGGCAACTGCGTGAACAGAATTCTCCTGGCAGTCTTTCTGCTCGGGTCAGTTCTTGGTCTTTCAATTACCACGATGGCACAAACCGGGGAGCCGTCGCGCGAGCCAATCCTGCGAATCGAGACGGGGATGCACACCGCCGCCATAGCGGGAATCGGAGTTGATGCCACCGGAAGGTTTTTGGTGACGGCCTCCGGCGATAAAACCGCGCGAATCTGGGACATTGCGACGGGAGAATTGCTGCGCGTGTTGCGTCCACCACTTGGCGCCGGTATCGAAGGCCAACTTTCTTCGGTTGCCATCTCGCCCGACGGGAACACTGTCGCCGTTAGCGGTAACACTGGACTATGGGACAAATCATTTTCAATTTATCTGTTTGATCGTGCAAGCGGGCGACTCGTCCGACGGTTAAGTGGATTGCCAAGCACCGTTTACCATCTCGTCTTTTCGCCGGACGGCAAATATTTCGCGGCCACCCTCGGTCAGGGCGGTGTCCACGTTTATGAAACAAGTGGCTGGCAGCAAATCGGGGCGGATGCCGATTACCGTAACAGGAGTTTCGCCGCCGATTTTGACCGGAGTGGACGACTGGTGACGAGTTGCTTCGATGGATTCATCAGACTCTACGCCGTCAGTCAAACCGGTTTGCGGCTCGCCAAGAAGAAGGCGAGTGGCGCCAAACAACCGTTTGCGGTTAAGTTCTCGCCTGACGGGAGCAAAATCGCCGTCGGGTTTTATGAGTCAACCAATGTCAATGTGCTGTCGGCAGCCGATTTGAGTTTGCTCTTCGCGGCGGCCGACACAAGTGGCGTGAACAACGGTGATTTGTTTAGCGTAGCGTGGTCGGCGACGGGCGACATCCTTTACGCGAGCGGTCAATACCGTACGAGCGGCGGCAATGTTCCGATTTGCTTTTGGACGAATGGCGGACGCGGCGGTCATCAAGAAACGAATGCCTCGCTCAGCGTGGTTAACGATATTCAGCCGCTGCCAAACGGCGGCGTGATTTACGGAGCGAGCGATCCGGCGTGGGGAATCATTGATGCAAGCGGCAAACGCACCCGATTCGTCGTTTCCGGCATCGCCGATTATCGCGGGTTGCGAGAGAATTTCAGAGTTTCCAACGACGGCACGGAATTCCAATTCGGTTATCAAAAGTTCGGCAAACTACCGACCCAGTTTTCTCTGAGCGAACGTCGTTTGATTGCCGCCGAGGGCAACAATGCCAGACTGCAATCGCCGAGCACTGACGCGCTCAACATCACCGATTGGCGTAGCGATGACAATGTGACTTTTCACGAACCGAAACTTAACGGTAGCAAACTAGCTCTGTGGGATAAGTACGAAACCTCGATTAGTCTCGCCATCGCGCCTGACAACTCAAAGTTTTTGCTCGGAACTGGTGGTTTTATTTATTTGTTTGACCGGACGGGCAAAGAGTTGTGGAAGGTGTCGGCTCCCGGCGCGGCGTGGAGCCTCAATATATCGGGCGACGGGCGTTTGGCAACCGCGGCTTTCGGCGATGGCACGATCCGCTGGTATAGCACAACGGACGGCAAAGAGTTGCTTGCGTTTTTCCCGCACGCCGACCGTAAGCGTTGGGTTCTATGGACACCGTCTGGCTATTACGACGCTTCACCCGGCGCGGAAGATCTCATCGGCTGGCATGTCAACAACGGCAAAGATCAGGCTGCAGACTTTTTTCCCGTTGGACAATTTCGATCGACTTACTATCGCCCCGATGTCATCGCTCGGATTTTGCAAACCGGCGACGAGCGCCTTGCTCTTCAACAGTCTAACGAAGCGGCGGGACGCAAAGAGCAGGAATCGACCGTCGCCCAGCAGTTGCCACCGGTGGTCGAAATCATGTCGCCGTCGGATAGCAGCGAGGTTTCCTCAACCGAGATCGCTGTGCGATTTCGGGTTCGTACTCCTTCGGCCGAACCCGTGACCAGCGTCAAAGCGCTCGTCGATGGCCGGCCGATGGGTGCGCGGCAGTTGGTTCGGGAAGCGGCCACAAACAACGTGGACGGAATGCGCGAACTACGGGTCACCGTGCCCGAACGCGACAGCGAGATCGCAATCATCGCGGAGAACCGTTTTACGTCGAGTGTGCCGGCAACCGTGCGCGTCAAATGGCACAGCGCGACAGCGGCTCGACCTGAGGCGTTCGTCGTCAAACCAAAGCTCTACATTTTCGCAGTCGGCGTTAGCCAACATGCCGATAGCAAGTTCAATCTAAAGTTAGCCGACAAAGACGCGGGCGATTTTGTGAAAGCGATGATGGCGCAGAAAGATTTGCTCTATCGCGAGGTGGTGGTGAAGCTCTTAACCAACGAGAAGGCCACGAAGGATGACGTGCTCGATGGGCTGGATTGGATTCGACAGGAGACCACGAGCAACGATGTGGCAATGGTCTTTTTCGCCGGCCACGGCGTCAATGATCAGAACAACTACTATTACTTCTGTCCGTACAATGTGGACCCGAGCCGGTTGCTGCGGACGGGCGTGGCCTTCAGTGATATCAAGAAGACGGTTTCGGCGATCGCCGGCAAGGCGTTGTTCTTCGTCGATTCATGTCACTCCGGCAATGCCATTGGCCTTGCAGCGCGGCGCGGGCCGCTCGACATCAACATCGTCATCAACGAGCTTTCGAGCGCTGAAAACGGCGTCGTCGTCTTTTCTGCTTCGACAGGCAGCGAGTCGTCGTACGAACGCGAGGAGTGGAATAACGGCGCATTCACGAAAGCTCTGGTCGAAGGCTTGGGCGGCGCAGCGTCCATCGGCAATACGGGCCGCATCACCTACAACATGCTGAACGTATATATCTCAGAGCGAGTGAAAGAACTGACGAAAGGCCAACAACATCCGACAATGATCTCGCCGCAGACTGTCCCTGATTTTCCGATCGCGGTGAAGAAATGAAGAGAATGGTCGGCTTCGCTATACGAAATAGAAGTCCGGCATTCGGAACGTCGGCAATCATGAATATGAAGTCTCACATCATCGGCAGCTGGGTGATACGATTTTTCTTAGCAGGCTTTCTGCTCGGGTCATTAGTTGGCTTTTCGAGTATCACGATAGCGCAAACCGGCGAGCCTTCACGTGAGCCAATACTGCGCATAGAAACCGGTAGGCACAGTGCCCCTATCTGGAAGATAAGTACGGACGCTCAAAACCGTTTTTTCGTTACAGCTTCTGACGATAAGACTGCCCGCGTCTGGCAAGCCTCCACAGGTAGACTGTTGCGCGTGTTGCGCCCACCCATCGGAAGAAATCTCGATGGAATTCTTTTGGCCGTGGCCCTTTCCGCCGATGGCAATACAGTTGCAATCGCTGGCGAGACGGGTTTCGAGTGGGATAGAGCCGGCAGCATTTACATTTTCGATCGTGAGAGTGGACGACTAATTCGCCGAATTACTGGCCTGCCCGAAGAAATCTTGGACCTTGTCTACTCGCCCGATGGTCGCTGGCTGGCGGCGACTTTGGGTGTTGGGGGCATCCGTATTTATGAGACAAAAAGCTATACACAAATGGACAGCGATTCTGGTGGTATGAATGACCGGGCCGACTTTGACTCACAAGGTCGAGTAGTCACTTCCTGCTTTGATGGCACGATACGGTTGTATCAACTGACCAATGGTCATTTGCGACAGTTGGTCAAACGCAGTGTCTCAAGCGGTTCACTTCCCCTTAGAGTTAGATTCTCACCAGACGGCTCCAAGATAGCGGCAGGCTTTCGCGATTCAAACTCGGTGGCCGTCTTGTCATCGAAGGATCTTACAGTGCTTTACCAGCCGAGTCTGTCTGGCGTGGATAATGGAAATTTGAGCAGTGTTGCATGGTCGATGGATGGCAGCAAGCTGTATGCAGCTGGCCGTTACAATAAGAGACTGCAATTTCAAATCCGCGAGTGGGCAGACGGTGGGCGCGGCGAGCCGCGTGACATCAGCGTGGCAGTCGGTGTCATTTTTGACCTGCTGCCACTGCGCGATGGAGGAATTGCATATGCAACAGGTGAACCAAGTTGGGGACAAATGGACACGCAAGGTCGGCGCATCGTATTGAGCGGTGAGGATACCACCAATTACACAAGCGTCACTTCTCCCTGTGAGCGGCGTAGCCATTTGCAACTGAGTGTTGATGGCACATTTTTACAATATCCATGGTGGGAATCAGTCTTGTCGTTCTCAGTACTCGCCAGGCAGTTGGGAGCCCAAACCACGTCGATAGCCTTAACCCCGCCGCGAACCACTGGTCTAAACATTACCGATTGGTGCAACAACACCGCCCCGAAGCTTAACGGCAAGACTTTGCCGATAGGCAAGCTCTACCGGGATGAAGAATCACGCAGTCTCGCGATCGCGCCCGACTATTCAAGCTTCGCGTTAGGGACAAGTTTCGCAATACAACTCTTTGACCGGAACGGCAAGGAATTGTGGACAGCGCCGATAGGTCAAACTGGGATGGTCAACATTTCCGGCGACGGTAAGTTACTGGTAGCAACCTCCACAGACAACATAATCCGGTGGCATCGTATGACGGATGGTAAGCAATTGCTCGCCTTCTTTCCGCATCCCGATGGTAAGCGCTGGGTGTTGTGGACACCGTCAGGCTATTACGACGCGTCGCCCGGCGCGGAAGAATTGATAGGCTGGCACGTTAATAACGGAAAGGATCAAGCGGCGGATTTCTTTCCAGTCGGTCAGTTTCGCTCGATCTACTATCGACCCGACGTAATCTCCAAAATCCTGGAGGCTGGCGACGAGGCGCGCGCGGTTCAACTCGCAAATGAAGAACGCGGGCGCAAGTCACAAAGCGCGTCGGTCGCGCAGATGCTGCCGCCGATAGTTGAGATCGCTTCACCGGCTGACAACTCAGAAGTGTCAACGTCCGAAATCACCGTTCGTTATTCACTGCGCACACCTTCGGGCGAACCAGTCACAAACGTCAGGGCTCTAGTCGATGGCCGGCCGGTTTCCGGCAATCGTCAACTCACTCGAGAAGAGGCGTCTGCACCTGGCGTTCGGGAATTGAAACTGTCCATGCCTGAACAGGACAGCGAGGTCTCGATCATTGCCGAGAACCGATTCGCCGCGAGCGTTCCGGCGACGATTCGTTTGAAATGGCATGGTGCAGCGCCAACGACGGAAGCGTTCGTCATTCAACCGAAGCTTTATGTTCTGGCGATCGGTGTTAGCCAGTATCAGAATCCTTCCTACTCGCTCAAGTTTGCCGCCAAGGACGCTCAGGACTTTGCGGCTGCCGCAACCATTCAAAAGGGTTTGCTCTATCGCGATGTCGTTGTCAAGGTGCTTACTGATCAGCACGCAAACAAAGATGAAATCCTCGACGGCCTCGATTGGATTCGCAAAGAGACGACCAGCAAAGACGTGGCGATGGTTTTCTTCGCAGGCCACGGCTTGAACGATCAGAATGGCGTCTATTACTTTCTGCCTTACAACACCGATTTGGAAAAGCTTCTGCGCACCGGCGTGCCATTCACCGATATCAAGAATACCGTGCAGTCGCTCGCGGGCAAGACGCTCTTCTTTATTGACACATGTCACTCAGGAAACGTGCTCGGCGGTCGGCGCGGACTCGCTGATGATCTCAACGGCGTTATCAATGAACTCGCGAGCGCGGAGAGCGGCGCGGTTGTTTTTGCAGCTTCGACGGGAAATCAGTCTTCGTTCGAAGACGCGAAGTGGAACAACGGCGCATTTACCAAAGCTTTGGTCGAAGGAATTACTGGCCGAGCTGATTACACCGGCAAGGGCAAGATCACCGTCAACATGCTCGACCTTTACCTTTCAGAGCGCGTAAAGGAGCTAACCGGAGGCAAGCAGACCCCAACCACCGCCAAGCCAAACACCGTGCCGGATTTTCCTATAGCGGTGAAGCGTTAGGAATGGCGGAGATTTGGAAAGATTCTAGATTTCGGCAGAGTCGGAAAGGGACTTAATGAAAGCGCGATCCTCTCACAAATTCATGTGGCTTGAGCTTTGGGCGCTGCTCCTCGCTTCACTTTTACCTATAGCTGTTTCAGGTCAGCAACTAGAGCCCGTATTGTCTAACGGGCAACCCGCTCTTAAATACAAAGACAATAAGGGATGCGAATCTCCGATCAGTTACGGAAAGCTTGGAGGCCAGGAAGAAGCGGTCACAGTTCGAGTAAGTCATTTTCATGGCAGCAAGTGGGGCGAAAGAGGTTGGCTAGGTATCACAGCTAATCGAATATTCTTTACACCAGATGCTGATCAATCAGCGGAACATGCGTTCAATATACCCAGAAGTGAATTCAAAGGAGCTAGGTCGTCAAAGGATGGAAAAGTTTCTTATCTGACTCTCGAAAGCAAGACCAAAAAGAATCAAGAGTTCGCGATCGGTTGCTTTGGAGATTCACACGATATCGACGACATGTTTATACCGGTTCTGAACTACGCCGTGCTTGCCTCGAATGACTTTGACGCTGCTGTAACAGAATTTAAGCGCCTGACTGCCAAGGTGCAAACGCAAAAGACTGACCAAGATAAGACTATCGCGGAAATTCTGGGAGAAGCCGATCGAGGCACATCAACTCCTAAGCCGGCGAGCAGCACGAATACGGAGGCGATCATTGGTGACCCGAGCTCGCTTTACAATCTGGGTAGGACTCATCTGAAGCTGCGGCTGTATGACGAGGCGATACGGGCCTTCGAGCAAGCTATCAAACTCAAAGCCGATTACGCCGAGGCATACAACGGATTGGGGGATGCACTTCTTTATTCAGGCAAGCCCCAACAGGCAATAACTGAGTACTTGCAAGCTATCAAGCTCAATCCGAACTTCGCCGAAGCTTATAATGGACTTGGCGTCGCATACTCGGAAGCCTACCAGCCTGAGGAAGCAATCAAAGCCTTGAGACAGGCGATCAAACTACAGCCGAACGATCCGGCAAACTTCTTCTTTGCGGGTCTCGCGTACAAGAGGTTAGGAAAACGAGAAGACGCAATCGCTGCGCTCAGAGAGACGATCCGACTAAATCCGAAATTCGACGACGCCTACGAGAATCTCGGTGATATATACTTCACCTCCAAAGATTACAGTGTGGCTGTCGAACTGTTTACGTCACTGGTTCAACTCAAACCCGGCTCAGCGCAGGCTCACTTCCGTCTCGCCCAATCGCTTTCCTATTTGGGCAAGAGCGAGCAAGCGATCGCTGAATACGAACTAATCATTAAATTGGCCCCCAACGAACCGACTAGTTATCACAATATCGGGGTTGCGTACGCAAATATCGGACGTTACGACGACGCGATAAAAAGCTACAAGAAAGCGATTGCGATCAAGTCTGATTTCGTTCCTTCACATTTTAAGTTAGGACAAGCCTTTCTCAAGAAGGGTGACAAAGCCGCAGCAGTTGAGGAATACAATATTCTCAAGTCTATCGATGCGAACGCGGCTAAGCTCTTACTGGATGAAATAAGCAAGTGATTTTTGATCTGTTAACTCAAAAAGGATTTCGGTTATCCTAATGTCTCTCAACCGCAGCGTGGTGAATGAAGCTATGCGCTTGTCTTCGCCAATAGTGATACTTTCGTGTGCACTCCTCCTCCTCATTACGCCGGCTTTAAGTAAGGCTCAGGAAAAGCAATCACCCGCGCTTGATCCAAGATCTCAAGCGGTTATTGACTTGATAAAGGAAGCGCAGAATCAACGCGCGGCGGGTAATTTTGATAGTGCACAAGCGATACTTCAACGCGCGCTCACTAGTGCAGAGAGAGAGTTTGGCGAGTCAGATCTTCTTGTAGGCCATTGTCTTGAAAACATCGGCGAAGTTTATGCTCTTCAAGGCAATTATGCGCTAGCAGAATCATCGCTTACGAAGGCTCTCGTCATCTTGGGACCAAAGCTTGGGCCAGATCACCTAGCCGTGGCTACGGTACTCAATGACCTTGCGGACGTTTACAGACTAAGTGGGCAATACGATCGTGCGGAGCCGATCTACCGACGAGTCGCAGCGATGCGGGTTAAGTCCCTGGGACCCAAGCATCCTCTGGTTGCAGAAACTCTAAACGGCGCAGCGCTGACGTACCTTGAGAAAGGCGATTACAAGACAGCGGAGTATCTTTTCAACCAGGCTCTTGAAATTCGACAGGCTGAACCTCAGAGCGACAATGTAGGAACTGCTGACACGCTTAACAATTTAGCTCAACTGCACGTTGCGAAGGGAGAGTATCAGAAGGCGGAAACAGAATACCTGCGCGCTTTATCAATCTATGAAAAAACGCTCGGCGCATCGAGCACCGGAGTTGCGACGGCTCTGAATAACTTAGCTAATTTTTACACACTGAAAGAGGACTTCAAATCGGCGGAATCGTTTAATAAACGTGCGCTGAACATTTTGGAGGCGTCGCGAGGCCCAAATCATCCAAGTGTTGGTATCTCTCTCAACAATCTCGCAATGATTTATTTCGGGAGCGGAGATGCGAACAAAGCCGAGCCTCTCCTGCTGCGCGCGTTAGAGATACATGAGAAGACGGTTGGGCCTGAGCATGCCACTACCGCCACGACACTTTCAAATCTAGGAGACGTGTATCAAGCAAAATATGACTACGAGAAGTCCGAGAAATTCTACCTGCGCGCTCTCTCGATTCGCGTAAAGCTTTACGGTTCGGATAACGCCGATGTCGCGGTCACTTTGAATAGCCTTGGATCGCTGTATCAAGCGAGGGCCGACTACGTGAAAGCTGAAGAGTTTTTTAAGCGGGCCTTGTCCATCAAAGAGAAGATTTTGGGAGCGGAAAATGCGCAGATAGCAGGCACTCTTGCATCACTTGGTTTTTTCTACATCAAAACTAACAAATTCGCGGAAGCTGAGATTTGTTTCAAGAGAGCTTTGATGCTTTCGGAGAAGGCGTGGGGATCTGAAAGTACGAGCTTAATTACGCCGCTCCGCAATCTAGCATTGTTGTATGAAACGAAGCATGAATATAGCCAAGCAGAAACGCTAGATCGGCGTGCTCTCTCCATAGCAGAAAAGGGTTGGGGAAGCGACCACCCAAGCACGGCAGTGGTTCTTTCTTCTCTCGCGTCCGTTTACACAGAAACTGGTGATTACGGCAAGGCAGAAGCCTTTTATCAGCGGAACGTCGAGATCCTCCAAAAGGCGTCTGGGGCGGATAGTTTGCTTGTTGCCACCGCATTAGACAACTTTGCAAACTTCTATAGAGAGAGGGGGAGTTTCGAGAAATCGCTCCCCTTACTGCGCCAAGCTCTGGACATCCAAAAGAAGCAACTAGGTGAGGAACATCCGTCGGTTGCTCATACCTTGTCCTTGCTCGGCCATCTAAATCTAGCAAAAGGTGATTTGAAAACTGCCTTGGGCTTTTTTAGCGATGCTTTAAAGATAGCGGAGAAGCGTTTTGGTTCGGATAGCCCCGAGATTATTTATTACGTGGGCAATGTTGCATCGGTCTACAAAGAACAAGGACGGTTTCGGGAATCTGAGCAGCTGTATCTTCGGGCTGCGTCAATTATCTCGTCTCGACTTGGAGACGAACATCCCGACATAGTTGGGTCGCTCACGGCATTAGCGTCGCTCTATCAGGCTGAGGGCGATTACAAGAAAGCTGAGGAGGCATACAGAAACGTTTTAGCAATCCAGAAGAAAACCCTTGGATCAGAGTCACCAGAGGTTGCAACAATATCAATGTTCCTCGGTCTCCTTTACATTGCGAAAGGTGACTACGTAGGAGCAGAGCCACTTCTTGAGTTGGCTGTAAACGTTACCCAGAAAGTGCTTGGTGCCGACAATTATATTTCCTCGGTTCCTATGAACAATTTGGGACTTCTTTACTACTATCGCGGCGATTTAGATCGTTCAGAAGCTACTTTCAAAAAGGCAATAGCTGTGCTTGAGAAGACGATGGGACCTGACAGCCCAAGAACAGCCATCATGCTTGGGAATTTGGCTTTGGTTTATCAATCAAAAGAGAACTACAAACTGGCTCAGGAACTACGCGAAAGAGTTGTGAGCATCGATGAAAAAGCCTTTGGGCCGGAGAGCATTAATTTGTTTCTTCCACTCAATAACCTTGGACTATCTTACGCGCTCGATGGTGACTATGAGCGAGCTGAACAACTATTCAATCGTGCCCTGGTGATTTCCAATAAAGCGTTTCCGACCGGTCATCCCGATCAAGTCAACGCTCTAGGCAATCTGGCGACAATCTATACAGAAAAAGGGGATTTGAAAAAGGGTGAGGATTTCCTGCAAAAGGCTCTCGCGTTAGCTCAAGACAAACTCGGTCCGAAGCATCCGACTGTGGGCACCATTTATGCGACGTTAGCCCGATTGTATGTAGCAAAGGGCGACAAAGACAAGGCTGTGCAATATGCACAATATGCGGAAGAGATTAGTGAGAATAATCTTCGTCTAATTCTGACCGTCGGCTCAGACGAACAGAAACGTTTGTACATGGATTCTATTCGATGGGAAACAGACGGCGCTGTCTCACTGCACCTAGCGATAGCTCCCAACAATCTTCAAGCGGCCAAGTTTTCTCTAACAACTGTCTTAAGAAGAAAAGGGCGCGCACTCGACGCCATGGTCAATAACATAGCGGCACTGCGAAGCCATCTAAAGCCTGAAGACATTACTCTTCTGGACCAACTCTCATCTGCCAGAACGCAATTGTCCACTCTCATGCTGAGAGGCCCTGGCAACTCGAACATCCAGGAGTATAAATCGGAACTTGATCGACTCGAAGAAAGTGTTCAGAAGCTTGAGGCTGTCGTGAGCGAGCGCAGTTCGGCTTTCCGCGCAGTTACAAAAGCCGTAACGATCGAAGCAGTGCAGAATCGAATCCCTGCCGATGCTGCGCTCGTAGAGATAATCGCTTATAAGCCTCTCGATCTTCAGGCAAAACTAACCGAGCGGTTTGGCTCGCCGCACTACGCCGCCTATGTTTTGACGAATACAGGAGATCCAGCCTGGGTGGATTTGGGAGAAGCGTCGGCAATCGACGCTCAGATCAAGAACTTTCGAGTTGCTTTGAGCGATCCGAAGAGCGCAGACGTTATGCGAGTGGGGCGCGCGCTCGACGAAAAACTTATGCGTCCGGTTCGCAAATTACTCGGTGGTTCTAAAATGGTCTTTGTGTCACCGGACGGAGGGTTGAACCTTGTTCCTTTTGGCGCTCTGGTTGACGAACAGAATCACTATCTTCTTGAAACTTACTCCTTCGTTTATCTAACCAGCGGTCGCGATCTATTCAGACTTGAGGTGCAGGAAAAGAGTCGACAGGGACCTGTCGTATTCGCCGATCCAAGCTTCGACCTAGATAGCAATGCAAGCGCCACACCTGCGCTACCAGCGTCAGCGCAAAAGAAAGCTACGACAGGCTTGCTGGATTTTAGCAAAGCGAGGTTTACATCGCTGCCCGGTACAGCGGAAGAGGCGCGAGCGTTGAGTAGGATTCTTCCGAACGCCACTGTCCTTACTCGAGAACAAGCAACTAAGGGCGCGCTCGAAAAACTAAGCGGTCCTAGTATTCTGCACATCGCTACTCATGGTTTCTTTCTTGCGGATGACCCTCAACCGACGACGCAACGCTCAGTAAGTCGTCAATTGGTTTGGGAACGAAACAAATCCGAACCTAGTATTTTGGGCATTCAAAATCCGCTTCTGCGCTCCGGTTTAGCGTTCGCTGGCGCCAATACACGGCGAAACGGTTCATACGAAACGGGAGTTATTACTGCTTATGAAGGTGCAAGTTTGGATCTGCAGGGTACAAAACTGGTCGTGCTTTCCGCTTGCGACACGGGAGTGGGGGAAGTGAAAGTCGGTGAAGGCGTTTATGGTCTGCGACGAGCTTTAGTGATTGCCGGGGCGGAAAGCCAAGTCACCACTTTGTGGCAGGTAGATGACATCGCAACACGAGATTTAATGACGGAATACTACACGCGCCTGCAGAAAGGTGAAGGACGCGGCGAAGCGTTACGCAATGCTCAACTTAATATGTTCCGAAGCCTTCAGCGGAGCCATCCATATTATTGGGCTAGTTTCATTCAGATAGGTAACTGGAGAAAGTTGGATCTCGCTGAGATCACAACTCCGGTTCGAAGATGAGAGATCGCATTCAGCGCCCCATCAACTTTCCGTCAGATGTAATGTGCAATGTCAGCCTGAGCGCTTAAATCTCGTTTTGGATTTCAGTGAACTCGCGGATGGCTCTTCGCGGACAACCTGTTTTGGATTCTTATCTTCGCGCAATCCTTGAAATGATGGGTGCCTGATCGAAGCATCGGAAGTCCATTCAGTAAATGCAACTTCCGCAACTATCTTTGGCTCTGACCATTTCGTTTCGCGCAAGCCTGGGTCCTTCGGCACGACCGCGAGCGGCGACGTCTGTCGCGAAAGCTTATCGAGTTGCTTCTTCAAGTCGCTACGTTGTTTGAATGTGAAGCCGGTCCCTACGCGTCCCGCGTAAACGAGTTGTCCTTTCTGGTAAACAGCTAAGACGAGCGAGCCGAAGCCGGGCAAACCTTTTGACGATGGAGTGTAACCCGCGATGACAAACTCCTGTTGCTTCGCGCACTTCACCTTCAGCCAGTTGCGATTGCGAGTTGATTCGTAGTGTGAGTTGGCGAGCTTTGAAACGATTCCCTCGATGCCATACTCGCACGCGTGTTTGAAGAACTGGTCTCCGTTTCCGGAGATGTGTTCGCTGTAGCGAATGACGCCGTGCGAATTCGATCCCACCAGATTCTTCAGTAGTTCTTTCCGATGTTTGAGCGCAGTCTGAGTGAGGCTGTAGCCGTCGAGATAAATGAGATCGAAGACCTCGTAAGCAAAGCCGGTGGTCGTCGCTTTTCCCATTGCGCGCTGTAGCTTCTGAAAGCTCGAACGGCCATGGGCATCAACGATCACAATTTCACCATCGAGGATGGCGCTTGTTGCCTTCAGCGACTTAACCGCTTCGACCACGTTTTGAAACTTCTCTGTCCAGTCTTTTCCGTTTCGGCTCCAGACGGTTACGCGACCGCGATCGATGCGGCAGAGCATTCGGTAGCCATCGAACTTTAGTTCATGGAGCCATTCATCGCCGGATGGAGGTTCTTTGACGAGGGTCGCGAGTTGTGGGGAGACGAAGCCCGTCAGCTTGGCTTTGCGCGCTCCGGGTGGAGGCTTAGCTTTGGATCGCGTCATCGTCGTCTGCGAAACAAGGACTTGCTTCTGATGCCTTTGTATTTCACATTGCCGGGAAGCTGCGCTGGAAGGTCCAATTCATCATCGACAATATCTTCCATGTGAACGCAAGCGGCGCGGGCGTATTGCAGAAGCACTGTTAGATGAGGTTCGGTGGTTCCTCGCTCGAATTCGGATATCCGGCGATAGTCCATTTGCTCTTCTAGTCCGAGTCGTCTGAGCAACTCGGATTGCGACAGACCCAGAGCAACTCGAATCTGAAGAAGCTTCTCAGGCAAACGCTCCGGTCTTATGCGCGCTCCTCTGGCCATCAGGAGTTACCTCCTGATGTAAAGCAAGGCGCATTACTGTTGACACTATCTGTAGTTGCAGATAGACTTGATTCGCGTAACTGATTCGCCGTGAGTTGGAACCTTCCATGCTCAACGGCGATGCTCATCACTCGAATTGACGGGATGGTGAGCTACGCATTTGGCCGTTGTCGGGTTTTAAAAGATCAGAACGGCTCAGAGGATAACAGAACGGGAGTAGTTTAATCATCCCTTTTGGGTCATGCCTCACCACCACACAAACGGGCATAGTGACTCAGCCAGCCAGATTCGGCTGCTTTATGTTGGCGAGGACTTGGCTCTCATCCGCTTCCTAAGAACAGCTTTTCACGGGCCGGATTACCACGTCGTATCGTGTCCTGATCGCGACTCCGCAGAGAGGTTCATAAAAAGCGACATCCGATATCATCTGTTTACTTTCGATCACGAGATGCGCCACAGAGCAGCGTTTGATCTCGCGCGGCTGGTTAGATCTCTGAAGCATCGAGAGGGCCTGCCAGCGATCATAGTTGGCAGGGAAGTCGAAAGCCGCCTAAACGAATTCACGCGCGCATCCGGTGGAAATGAATACGTCCAAAAGGCGGAGAGTTTTTCAGCGATTCATAGCGCCATCAAACGACTTCTGCTAAGTTCAACCCAATCCGTAATGAACGTGTCTGGCACGGCCTCCTGCCCAGACTTAGGGAGTTGACCAGTGCCGCCAGGCCGTCGCGAAGCGGGGTGGGACGCGGCGGCCTGAAACTTAATCTCGGCTGAGATAGTCGAGATACGGAGCGAGGCAAAGGTCCTTGGAGACTTGCCGTGAGGCATTTCCCCGACCGCGCCTCGCTCTTCATTTTCCTAGTCCGCCGTTTGTACGAGATTAGTCCATACAGTATTGTGCTGCCATGTGCGGCAGGTTCACACTTCATTCGAGAGATAGGATCAACCTCAAAGGACTGGCATCCCTAGATCTGCCGTTTGAAGCGCGATACAACATTGCGCCAAGTCAGAGTGTCTTGACCATCGGCGATTTTGGAACTGGCCTTGAAGCTCGGTTAACGACGTGGGGACTAATTCCATCTTGGAGTACAGACGGGAAAGGATTCATAAACGCTCGGGCTGAAACGATCGAAGAAAAACCGAGCTTCAGCGAGTCTTTTCGATTGCGTCGATGCTTGATTCCAGCAGACGGCTTTTTTGAATGGAAGCGGACCGGCAGAGCAGAAGCGGCCTTTCTACTTTCAGTTGAATGACGAATTGCCCTTCGCGTTCGCGGGTATCTGGGATACCTGGAGCAATCGCGGTGACGTGGTTACGTCCTGCGCAATCATTACCACAGCGGCAAACGAATTGGTCGGAGAACTGCATGACCGAATGCCGGCAATACTCGTCGATGAATTTCTCGATCCTTGGCTCGATCCGAGAACAAATCGCAGGGTGCTAACAGAAATGCTGAAGCCATTTCCTTCTTTGATGATGAAAACGCATCCCGTCACCAGTAGCCTGAACTCTCCAGACAACGACACACCCGATCTACTCGCTCCCGTAGATGTCGAGGTGGGCCAGACATTGACCCTTTTCTGATTGGACGACGAAAACCCTCCCAATTCGCTTGACGACGGGCGTCGCACGGTCGCTTGCCATTTCGCGGTCGGCGAGGATCTTAGTCGTTAGGGAATTCTCGGCGACCTTTCCATCGCGTCGAAAAATTATGGTGAAGCTCGCGGTACGGCGGAAGCATTGCGAGCTTTCTCAAATTCTGAATGAATCTTTCCCAAGTCTAAGGAACTCGTACCTACAGCATCGGTTGTAAGTACCGCCCCATACTGTGCTTGGGCTTCGTTGTTGTCTCCCTGTCTTGCGGCAATATCCCCTAACCAGGCGTGCGGACGCGCCCAGTGAGGAGATAGTCTCACCGCCGTACGGTAGTTCTCCTTCGCGGAATCGTAATTAGCTTCGTAATAATATGACGTGCCAATGTTGTTGTACGGCACTGCCCAATTTGGATCGCGACGCACGGCTTCATAATAATAGCGCCTCGCCGTTTGGTAGTCTTTTCGAGCGAGATATATCAGGCCAAGTGCGTTGGGCGGAAGAGGCCACTTCTTGTCAGATTCAGAAGCTTTGATCCAAGACTGAAGCGCCTGATCTTCTTGTTTTCCTAAATATGCAACGCGACCCTGACAATAATAAGCTCTCGCCGCCAAAGAATCGTCGCTCGGTTTTAGATCCCGAGCCCAGTTAAGAGCCCGAGCGGCACTTTCCCAATCGCTGACCGACGGATCATCGCTGCCCGCGACGGTAAACTGAGTGATTAGTTCCAATGGTCGTTTGGTAAGTTGTGGCAAGATCCTGTCACCGTAGTAGCTAAGTTTCTCTTGGCTGGCGCCGCTCTCCTTCAACTGACGGTAAAGATCGTAGGCATTCTGAGTCGGAGGAGAGAAGAGATTACCTCCAGTTATTGCCTCATCGAGTCTACGTTCAACCGACTTGCCTCTGAAGCCAAAGAAGAAGCCAAGAATTAACAAAACCACGCAAAGGAAAGATAAGCCGACAATAAGCAATGATCGACGCGAGACTCTCAATTTCGGGACTAGTTTATGAAACGGTAGCCTATTCTTTTCGCCAGCCTTTTCGGCCTTGGGTTTGGTTGAATTCGCAACGGGGTCGGGTTCTATTTGAACTTCGAAACGGTGATGCAATGGTTTAGCAGCCCGTGTAGTCTCCTCTTCGTTCACGCGCTCAATCGGTTCTTTCTGATCGACCGCCCGCTTCAAATCCAAACGCATCTCGGCAGCACTCGCGGGACGATCGTTCGGATCGATCGCCAGCGCCCGATGAATAACCGCTGCGACTTTCGGCGAAACCTGCGGATTAAGTTGATCTGCCGGACGGAGAGGATCAGGTCGCCCCTCGTTGATCGCACCAGAGCGTATCAAGGCGTTCTTCGGAGGCTCTCCGGTCAGTAGACGATAGAGCGTTGCGCCTAAGCTGTATAGGTCGCTTCGCGGATCTGTGGTCTCTCCATTAATTTGCTCGATAGGGGCATAGAACAGCGAGTATCCATAATTGCCCTGGTCGTCCGAGCGGCCGGGCACTGATTCGACCACACCTTTCGCAGAACCGAAATCAAGCAGAACGAGCTCGCCTTGTCTGGTTAGCATCAGGTTGGAGGGTTTTATGTCTCCATGGAGAATAGCCGGTTGCTGCGAGTGCAAAAGTGTCTCTAGAACTCTCAGCACCTCGAAGGCCCAGTTCATGACTTGCGATTGCGAAAATGGATTGCCCTGCGATTGTAGTAGCTCTGTAAGGTCGTGGCCTGAGATAAACTCCATCACAAAAAAATATCGGCCATCTTCGCTGAAATACTCAAAAACCTTTGGTAGGGCGTGATCACGCAATCCTCCCAATAGGGAAGCTTCTCGCTCAAATGCAAGCCGAGCTTCTTCGGTATCGGCGACGATGACTTCTTTCAGCGCAACGACGCGATGAAGCTTTTCGTCAAACGCCTCGTAAACTCTACCTAGTCCGCCATGGCCAAGTTCGCGCACGATACGGTAGCGGTTCTGTAATATTGTTCCTGGGGTGAGCATTTACTTGTGATATGCCAAGAGCGAATGGTGTGGAATGACCCAAACCGGAGTTCTGTAAGCCCCAGTTGTTTCTTCGGCGTGCCCGACTCGAGTCACTGGTTTTGCGACAGAAATCGTTCGATATCAGATCTATTTTTTACCAGGAACTCCCCCAACCATTCCGTCGCTTTTCCAACTTCAGCGTCTTCGGCGACCATCGAGAATACCAGACCCGAACGAACTAAACCTCTCTGCGGATCATTCCAGTTGGCGAGAACCAATAGGATTCTTGATGTTTCGCGGGCGTTCTTCTGAGCTTCGAGTGTTCCCGTTTTGGCGTATACCCTAACACCACGCCGTCGCCACTCTTCGATGATGGCCAGAGCCTGAGGTGAAAGATGCGAGTGAGCCGTGCCGTCCGATGCCAGTACCACATCTTCAAGCCCCGGTCGGAGTTTCGCAGCGATTGCCGGGAAATCCACCCCTATGCCCTGACGTGACTGCGGAAGGACAATAGGATCTGCGTTTTTTACTATATGCACGAGAATAGGGTGCCCTGTTACGCAAGTCGCAAAAGCGCCCGCTATATCTACATTCGCCCACAGGTTGGTGCCGCCTCCCAGGAGCCGAGTAACATAATCGCGTGGGCTTTGGATTCTGTCGGGATTTGTCGGAAGTGCGTCAAACTGAAAATTGGCAGCTTGAGGAGAAACAGAGCGAAACTCAGTTCTAGTCTTGGCGAAGTCATCGTTTTCGTTCTTTGTCCAGAAAGAGAAGCGATAGTCTGGATCGCTATTGCTCATACCGATCGAAAACATGTTGTGCAAGTAGGACGCGAGCGGACTACTATGAAGATTCATCATTGCAGTCGGATGATCTTTAGAGAATCGAATTGAAGAAAAAAACTGAGGATAACGCCTCCAAGCATGGACACCATCCATGGATTCTTTTTGAGAGTTTGAAATGCCGGAATCAGTTTGCACTGTCGAACCGGTTTGTTCGGTGAGTCCTAGAAACCCCAAACGAATTTGATATCGATTATCCGACCTTCGCAAATAAGTCCTAAAGTCCACCCAGCCTGGTGACGGCTTAACTCCCCAGCTTCCGCCAATGTTGATTCCGAAGACGTCGGACTCGTCTGTGTCGGTGCCCCTCACACGAAACTGTCGATCGAGGTCTGGATGAACAGCTAACGCAGCGCTTGCCCATAGAGGCTTAGTGGATGATCCCATTACAAGGCCGATATCAAAGTTGCGGTCGCCGTCGTACCTCGTGCGAAACGCTTGCGGTGCATCTCGCCGAATCCACTCAAGTGGTGGAACCCAGTCGCGATTTTCCGCCCTTCGCCAAAACGAACCGGCGATCGCCCGAGGCCAACCGCCTAGGGCAATCACTTCACCTTCAGGCAAGCTTACGATTGAAAGGCCGACGCGCGGCGGCAACTTATCGAATACGTCTTTCCCCGTTTGTGAATCAAGAATTTGTGCATGCAACTGACGTCCTTTTTCTGCCATGAATTGCATGGCTGCATTCTGTAGCTTTTGATCCAAGGTAAGGGTGCCAAAGTGCCGCTGGCCCTCTACGGGTCCAAACCGATCAGGTGACCATTGCGCATTTAGAACTTGGGCAAGCTCCGAGACCCAAGGGAGTGATGAATCGGGGTCGAAAGTTGCTATCGAGTGACCCATTATCCACGCTGGGCCAATGAGTTTGGTTTTACCATCACGAAACGAGGTTTGAGCGGCATTTACTTTGAAGCTTAACCTGACATTGAAATCCGGATTAGCAATTAGACGATAATTTCCGCTAGCATCCTTTTTTATCTTGAATAGACTTATTCGGTGTCGATCCTGATGAACGAGACTCCTCTGCCTAATGCGATTCATTACTGCATCATAATCGGCAAGACTTCTAACTAGAGATAGATCGTCCACAATCACTTTGTAATCGTCGCGTTTGAGTCCTTCTATTTTCTCGTCATCGGGTAAGGCATTAAAGCGAGCGATCTCCTGCGAAATGAGTTGCTCATCAGAAATTGTGATTTCAGATGAAACTGGTTCAATCTTCAGGGTTTGCGGATTGAGTACTATGCGGTTTTTGTCGATGAGCTCTGTCTGAAGGTAACTTAGTAACTCTTCATATCCAAACGGATTTCCCAATGCCTCATCCTTAGCAACATGAAAAGCCCGCCAGCCGACGATCAGAAAAAGAAGCGACGGAAGCAAGAGGATAATTACCACTGCTTTCCAATAGGATCGCCGATCCTCAAGCTCCATCGTTCCCGCCGCGCCCGAGCTTCGATTCAAAAAAGAGAAACGTTTCAGGAATGGAGATAGTCGCGTACCCAGGTAACGGCTGAGAGAAGACAATCGACTACCGAGATACCGGCCAATCGGGGATTGTTCACAATGGATTACTGATATCGCGTCATCGTCCAAATCCCCCTTGCCTATGTAACGCCAGAATATCGATTGAGCTGCCAAACAGAAAAGAATCGACCACCGAAGCAAATCGGAAACTGAATTAACGCTAAGAAGCGGAAGATTGCGTCCCGTGAACGGGAAGGCTTCAAGATTCATCCCTGCGTGAAAAAGAGCTTCAATCAAGAAAGAAGCCGCTACGACACATGCGACCGCGTATCCGAGATCGAAACGCCTGCGCGCACCTACGAGAACCAATATCAGCGGTATTGCGTACAGCAACAGCAGCGCGCCGCCCCCTATAAACCCGTATTCACTTGCAACAAAAAAGCTGAACACGCTATCGAACTGGATAGTATCTTGACGGACGCTTGAGCGTCGTGTCGGCGCTTCGTCGAAGCCCATTCCGCCCCATGTTCCCTCATGTGCGATCGCTTTGTTCTCCCATGTGTGTTGATACGTATTTTGTAAATCTTGAAGAGGTAACCCTGTTCCCTTCGCTACGCTCGCAAACAACATGTACTTTTGAATGGCGTCACCTTCCCTGAACGTCAGGACTCTGGTTTGGGATTTTCCACCAAGAGTAAAAGACAAATACTCAACGTTAGGGTAAATCAGACTAACCACACCGAATAGCACAACAAAAAACACAACGGCTAATGTCCAGCCGTACTTCGTGGCGGCCACAAGAAGTATCGCCAACATTGGGGCGAAAATAGCTAGCACCGCCAGCACGCTGCCAGAATCAACGGCAAAAAATGGTAGAAGAACCGGAGGGAGAATTGTGACGGCCGCGCAAATAAGCACTGCAAGGGTGCGAGATGACTTAAGATTCTTCCATGGCACTGTCTTACCGCCAAAAAACCGTCGTCTGGATGAAAGCCAAAAGATTGCGAACGGCAAACAGAATATGATCGGGATACTAAATTCTTCGATGACTTTTAAGTGAGGGAACAACCTAAAGATTACAAATAGGAAGAGCGGCGTAAAGATGCCCCAAAAGAGAGCAAGATAGATGAAGGGTTTAAGCCTTTGTGTCTGCGATGGTGGATCAACTATTTCAGTCCATATACCGCTTGCGTTCTTCGTGAAGTTTTCAACCCACGCCCATGGTCGAAGGAAAATCCGAGCCGTTAATGAGGCAATGTTCTTACCAGAAGGGTCTGCGGAATACAAAAATAGAATTGATCCGAACAAATAAAGAGAGAGCACCAAGAAAACGAAAACAAATAAGGCACCGCGTAGCAAACCTAAATCGGGAAGAAATCTCAGGGGCAGTCCAGCCCAAAGATGCATAGAACCGAAGTACTCGATCCAAAACGCAACTGAGAGCATTAACAGATATGCTGCCGCATAACGAAATGCTGTTCGCTGCTCCTTCTGTGCTGGACGCGGCATGAACCAATCACATCTGAGTCTAGCCGCGATAATGACAACCCCGGGTAAGACAGCGAGTCCAATGAAGGCGGTAACAACACCTTGAATGGTGAGTCGATCCAAGGACGCGGGATCGAGTGAATACCGTACCGACAAGAGCAGTCGAAAAGTAAGCAAATTCCAAAGAACTGCGACGAGTCCACAGAGCACCCATAGATTTACCGGAGGGACGCGCGGCCGTATTAACCAAAGGCCAGCCAGAAGACAGAGCAGCGCTATTAGAATAAGGGAAAGAAAGACACTCGCTCGGGGAAGTCCATTTGTTACAGTTGCGAGAAAAAACGAAACGTCATCTGTTGTAACGGCGATCCGAGAGGTGACGCCGTCATCGTCTGGCTCTATTTTCGTTTCAGGCCGGGCAACCGAGGGCAGGCCGCCACCGGTGTCACGCCCCGAGACGATAGCATTCGGAGAAGCAAAGACCGGGGTTTGATCGCTTGAAAGATTGATCAATTCGCGAGGATCTCGAATTCCATGTCCTAAGGGCAACAAAAACGCGACATCATCAGGTCGCGCATAACTCGTAACCACAAATTTGGCTTGTTGCTTTGAATCTACAGGAGGTATCGGACTGGAATATCGCCAAAGCGGTAAGAACTTGAGCGCGACCCCGCCTGCAACATCTTCAATCTTAATAGGCAGTCTTTGATTGTTAGACCACAACAGTGACATGCGACACGGAAGATGACAGGTTGTGTGCAACTCATTTGTGGTTTCCAGGATTCGGACTTGGCCCTTTGATGAGAGAAGTATTCGCACACTTGTCGCCCAGTCCTCTAGACCGTCAAGCTCCGCGAGCTTGCTCAAATCCGGCATTGCCTCTCTCCGACTCTTGGCTATGAACGCGCTTAAGGAATAAGCTCTGTCCTCTTCATTCGGTGGGCTGAACTCCGCAAGAACTACGTTGGTGGAATTACTTATCTCTATACGACGCCAAAAGAGATAGTATCTCTGCAAACTGATCGTGTATTTACCGGAATTGAAAGATTTTGATTCTCCTAAGTTGACAGGTTCACCGTTGAGAGCTGTGTTGTTTTCGTCAAGCAAAAATGCGCGGCCTTGGATAAGGTCGATTGACGCAATTGCGTTTTCGGTTTTGACATCAAACCGAGGTGCAAATGATCCATTTGGCCAAGCTACGGTTGCTTGCTCTTGAGGGCCTCCAATAGTCAGCCGATTTTCTTTCGCTTGAATGCCTGTCCAGGCGATTTGAGTTCCCTTCGACCAATGCGAGGACAGGAACACGGAGCAAATAAGTGTGGTGGTTGAGATTAATGCAATTAACGCAGTCGCAATCAAAGAGACACTACTAAGTCTCGATCTTGGAACGACTGCATAGAGGACCAGGTAGACAAAAAGAGGAGCTAAGAATCCGAGGGCAATCATCATGAGGGCTTATCTCCGGTGTAAGGCCTATTTTGGGTTCTTACCTTTTGTATCAGCTTCCTGCGGCAGAATTGATAAAGGATTGCGCGTTCGCTTTCTGCTAACATCTTTCGGCAGGTTACGACTAAGAAAATTCTTTGCCCTAACCAACCAATGTTTGGACTCCGAATTGGACTCTTCAGTCTCAACACCTTCAGTTGAATCGTCATCTGAAGATTTACCGATCATTTCGGTTAAAGCTTCGTCGATGGCGATAGCATTCATGAAACCATACACCTGTGATCCAATTTTATATCTGATCGGTTCGCCATCAATAGAACGAAGAAAGCGTAATACGGCGAGCTGGTAGGAAGTTTTCGGGTTCGAGATCTGCGCAGCCTTAAAAAGTTCGTACGCCTGATCGACGAATTGCTTCTCGTTTTGTTCAAGAAAAACCCTTATCACTTCATCCTGAATCGGCGTTGGAATTCGATCAAAAAGTCGATCCAAGAAAGCAAGTTTAGACGCGAAGCGTCGAAAAAATGTAAGGCGACCCGCTGAATTTGTGAACCAAGTTCCCAGATTATTCGACGTATTACCACCCGCGTGATGACCGAGCGGGACCACACATGCGCGCGTCATCACATTCGCTATGCTGGTGAGAACAAGATCAGCTCTGTCGGCGCGTGCCATTAGCGTTTCGAGCTTTGCAGTGTAGTTAATATCGTTCTTCTCCTTCCCGCCGAAGAGAAGCTCGTAGAAAAGCGGTTCGAGCTGATCGCTATTAAATTGGTAGAGCCTGCAGCTCTCGGGTGTCAGTTCGTTCGTTTCAAGGAACAACCGAAAAACTTCATTGCGCAATCCATCCGGATCGAGTAAGCGCCATCCCTCAATCCATCTTGATGCAGTTTCTTGCGAGAGGTGTGGACGAAGCTCGCGTAAGAGTTGAATGGTATCTTGGGAAAACGAGCCAAAAACATTAACAAGTTCTTTGAGATTTGGTGGAACCGTTATCGAGTGTTCGCGGATCATCGCAGCTAGCTCGACCCGTAATTGCTCATCCTCAAAGCTGCTCGTCTTTGAAGTCGTCTTCGCTTCCTCTTCTTGACCGCAATAGAGGTGCCAAATTCGAAGAAAATTCTGCCAGGTTGAGCCCACCGCTTTAGCGATTTCGACCTTTTTCTGAAGTGGAAGTTGTCCTCTTAATGGCGAACCCGCAAGGGATTTCAGCCACTTCATTGCTTCCTTCTGAATCTGGCCGCCATCATCGGCTTCTTTCAAAATCACTTCAATTACTTTTAAGAGGGCCTTATCAGAAATCCCCAGAGTTGCTAATTGATGCGCGCCATTGTCGTCGACAAAAGTAAGGTAGTCTAAAGACGATTGCTTACTTTGGCTGGTCACCCTCTTGAGCGCTTCTTCCCGTAGACGGTCGCGCAGCACTTCCCGTACAACCTTGTGTTTTCGCCATGGCGTCCATGTTGAGAGATCCACGCTCCGGTTCAGGGTAACATCAAGAGCAACCTGCGCAAGACTTTGAATAGGCTCCTGACTGTTCTCGGCGTCTAAATTGTCAACGGCCGCGATTAACAACTCGGGGACGCGACTTACGTCATTCTCCTTCTCTATAAGCTCACGCCAAAGCTTAGCGCGTACGTCGTTCGGCAGATCAAATGGAATCGCGGTGGGGAGTACTGTTCGTTTGATCAGTTCTTGGACTAAGACGTCTGGGTCCAGTCGCGAGACCGTTAAGGAGTCGAGGCGAGCTTTACCATCGAGTGCGTTACGCAGGAGTAGTCGCGTCCTCAACGGCGTTAATCGTCCGTTGCCCGATAGCGTTAGTTTGCGCGCCGCTTGACGAATGAGATCAGCTGTCTCGCCCTCCTCACGAAAATCGTCGCTTATATATTCAATAAGATCTTCTTCCGAGCCTGCCGGCTTCAAACACTTGGCGAGCAACTTAGTTTGTTTGAAAAAGCCCTCATGCGACTCGTGAAAAATGCGCTCCCATTCCCAGACGGGAACAGTGCTCTGCCTAGCGATCGCCCTTTTCATATCGGGATCGCCAGCGATGGTTTGCCAAGATAAAAGAATTTCTCTTCCTCTCTCGATACAATCGAGAGAGTCGGCTTCCAGGGTTGATTGATCATAGATGATGAAGCGGCTGCCAAATGCTCGCCCATTCTCTCTACTGCCACCTACTAACCAGCCGAATCCTGAACGGAAGCAAGGCGGCACGCACTGAAGCAATGAAGCCAGCTGTCGCATGGTGGGGTTACTGCCAAAGCCAACCATGTTGGGCGGTACAACGATAAGATCAGCTTGAAGGACACTACCGACAAGACCGGCAGAAAACTTTTCAATCTTAATACACTGAGAGGAAATGTGGACTGGTTCGAGAACGTTAAGGATTTGTTCTAATTGCTCTTTGGTGAAGCGCTCTGGTTCCGCCAAAAGCTTGCTTCCCAATGTATTCGTATCTCCAAACAACGATAGAGCAAGCTGGGGACCATTCCATTGGAACCGTTCCCATACGTCGCGACCTGGGTCGAGAAGAAGCGTGAAAGCGTAACCGCCCCGCTCATGGGCATTTTGTTTTTGTCTGACAATGAGGAAGGGTTGAGCATCTTCCAAGAGACCGACACCAAAGGAGAGGGACTCGCTTGTTAGCGTAGATCGGTCGCCAAGAGCGCCCTCCGGTATAGAAGGCCAGTCCCCGATCCGACAACGGGTCGTATAGCTAGTTCCTCCATACGCAAGTAGACGCATATCAATTGAAGTGCATATCTATCGTTGGTTGATATCGGCCCAATCAATCTGCAGACACCAACAGACGAATTTAGCTAGCCCGTACGTCTTTGGATGTTGCGGGTGCCGCTGATTCGCCTCGGGGAGATTCTCAGTTCCGACAAAGAAAATCTTTGGTTCCGTGTCGAGCAAAACGTCTTTCAGATCTCTTGTGTCTTGATTGGAATTCTCATCTAAGAGAGCTTTCAAAAGTGTTCGCGCTTTATCATGATCGTTCTCGTTGTCATTGGGGTGGACAATGATGTCGGCCAATTGCCGTCGTTTACTCTCATCTAGCCTGGGTTGGACTCGATCAATCTGAGTCACGACAAGACACCAGTCCAAATCCTCCCGATTCCGTATTTGTTTAATCCGTTGTACGGCAACTTGAATGCTGCCCTTCGCCTTGCTCTCGCCTCCCACGACCTCTACAGCGTCCACTAGAACAGCGACCTTAGATACGGCTTTTTCCACCGTGCTTCGTAAAGCACTGTATTGTCGCTTTTGAATCTCACCTGCCGTATCGTAGAACGCTACGGTGTACCAAAACGGCGGAGCCTCACCATCTGGACTAGCGAACATCTTGACAAGAGCATTTCGAGCGTCTTCAAGCACTTGGCCGATTCCCGTTTTCGGGCCATGATCCTGTTGAGTTTCGGTTATGGATTTTCTTGATGGCCTGAAAAATGCGACCTTCAAATCACCGGGCTCTTTTGCAGGTTTCGTCGGTGACGGCACCGCAACATCCGCTGCACCATTTTTCATTTCATTGGTGCGAAGCCGATTCAGGATATGAAGAGCCTCGAGAAAAGGATTATCCGTCGATCCTTCGATATGCGCTCGTGAGCAAACGTAGTCGCTCACCTCCAACCGTTCCAGAGCAGGTTTATAGAGTTCAAATCCCTTTTGATCCATGGCCTGAATGGCGAGCACTGTCTTACCCACCAATGCTGCACCAGCAAGTTCTACGAGTGTACCGATCCTCTTTTCGACCCCGCTCGTTTTTGACTTGACGGTTTCTGCCATGGCCCTCATGAGCATCAAAGGGAACCACATCTCCCGCGCACTACTAGGGACCATTCGAAGGAGCGCAACCTCCCAGTGGTCTATCTGTACGCTCTTCCCGTCTATTGTCGTCGTGAGCAGGCTGTCTTCTCCGCTTGTTTCAGGAAACTGTACGCGCGCTCCGTCCTTATCCGTCACCAAGAATGGATTCGTTGCTCCACAACCAATGTGGCGCAAAAACACGCCTGGTAGCCCGACAGATTTGTTGTGGACACATCTACCCGCTAAGCAAAACATCTTCTTGGATTGAGACAGATACTTAAATGTCTCTTTCGTGTCGGGGTGTTCGGTGCAGAAACGTTCAAACTCATCATCCGCGGTGAGTTCTTTGAGGCATAGAGGACAGCGCATGGGGGACCTCCTATTGGAGCCTGTGAGTAATCGAGCAGGCTTCTCCTTCCGGGCGAAAGCTGATCTAATCTCTAATTCGTATTAGAATCGACATGATTACCTATTTATCTGCTTCACTTGCTCGTAAGCGAAGCGCTCAGCTGAAGGAATTTGACTTCGATTTGCGAGCAAGCCTACGTGTTGGCCCTTAAGATACCACATCAAACTTGTGCAAATCGAACATTACGATAGTCACGTCCATTGCCCAATACTTCAATTAGCATTTATCTACCTCTCGCTTCATAACCCCCAGATTCTTGGTCGCTTCGGGCCAAAGCGAGGTATTGATCGCGGTCGAGATCGTTATTTACGCGCTCTGCATAAATCTCCAAGTTGATTTTTTCCTTATCGGTAAACTGCGGCTCACTACCGTGCGCTTCAGAAGCCAATTCGCGCGCCGTCGCGTAATAGTCTTTCGCCTTCTCGAAATCACTGACCAGACGACCATGATGTTCTCGCGCGGCCGTATTGATCGAGTGTCTCTGATCACGTTGCTGCGTTGATTCAATCGCTCTGGCGAGGTAATCCGTTAGGGTTCGGGCTTCGACTTCACGCAAAGTCCCGGTGCGATGATCGCCCAGATTAAGCGAAGCTGATCTCTTGCTTTCGAGGAAGTGCTGTAAGCGCTCCTTCGTTTCCTGCACACCTATCTCGGCCATCATCTCTCTGGCGACAGCGCGGCCTTCCCAGGAGCCTTCGCGATCATTCTTAAAGGCCGTCTTTTCCCAGTCATCTACTTCGCGTAATAACTGCGAATCGCGTAGGGTTTCGGCACTCGTTTCCAGCGCTCTTATGTGGAAAGGCTCATACTTAGGCTCGGGTGTCTCTTTGCCCTCTCGCTCGTGCGTGCGCTGCTCGCGGTCATAGGCATCTTCAAGAACGTCCACCATCCGCTGCACTAGGTCACGATCAATGTTGAGCGGTTCCCGGCGCTGGTTAATCTGGCGAACCACTTCGCCGCGAATAAATGTCAGATGTTCAACTTCGGTCGCGGCTTTCTCTCGTTCAGCGGTCGAATAGTTGAAACGCGTCAGAGAGCGAACATCCAAGCGCATCGCTCGCTCAGGAACAAACTTGCTGTCTTCTTGCCGGCGGGAGATCAGCTTGTCGAGCGCGGCCAGTGACCAGCGTTCGTCATGGACTTCATACGGCGTTAAATGAACTGAGGCTTCAAACTTTTCCAAACGCTCATTTCTCGCCATTAAATCCGCCCGCGCGACATCGACCTGCGCAGCCAACATTGAGGCTTCATCATCAGTGCGGATGGGTGCCTTGTATTCCCGCGCGAGACCTACGCGTAGCTTCTCCAGCTCGTCTACTCTCTCGGCCAGATTCAGCCTCACGGCGGTCTCCTGAAGCTCCGAAAGAGTTTGGCGGGACAAGATCGGAATCAGTCGCTTTTCAGAGGGAGTGTCATTACGCTGCATTAGGACTTGCTCGACCTTGCCGACTGTCCCGCGCAAGGAGCCAACGTCCTTTCCGAGGGCAGCGATTTTGGCTTCTCGCGCTTCGAGCAATTGATCAAGTGTTTCGCGGTGACGGGACAAGTCAGCTTCAAATGCCTGCTCCCTGGCCGCACGATCAGGCGCATTCGTGCGTTGCGCGCGCGCTGACGCGCGACGATGCACGTCCAGTTCCGAAATCTTCCGCTCTTCGTTCGTCGTCTGATCGATGACGTTGAATCGAAAAGTATCGCCATGTTTGACGGCGCGCTCGTGCCAGACTTCGGCAAAAGCCAGACGCAGGCTGAACTCCAAGTGTTTGCCAAGCGCAATCCGGTAGTCAGAGTGATCCTGCTCCCACAAGACCGCGCCTTCGCGCCAACTCGCTGCCATTGATCGCTGATCCAGCGTCTGGTGAGAAGGTGCGTTTCTCCAACTCTTGAATTGTCTAGTGAGCTTGTCATCTCCTGTTTCGTTTTCTGGCGATGCGAATGATTCGCGCCCGCTACTCTTCGTTTGTATGTCCCGACTAAGTTCCTCCCATGCATCACGCGCTCTGGTGCGATCTTGATTTTGTTCGAGAAAACGATCTTGCTGTCTATCCAACGCTCCGAGAAACCTATCGCCGATTTTTCCCGGCACGATCACTTCCTTGCCGTCCACTATTTGTTTGTGCGGCAAGAGACTGGTTCGGATTCTCCCAATTGGCTTTTCACGGATTGCTCCGCGTTCAACCGCTTGATTTCGCAGTACGATGTGGGCGTGCGGATTCTCAGAGTTGCGATGAATCCCCGCGACCCATGTCAACCCTTCTACGTTTAGCTCCTCGGCCATGCCTTTCATTCCTTCGCGGATGACGCGGCGCAGGCCAACCTGTCTTTCCTTTTCGTCCTTACCGAGCTTCTCGAAGTCTTCTTCCTGAAAGCTCACAGACAAATGCATCAAGTCGTCTTTCTCCGGTTGTCCTTCGACGGGATCGAGAATGCGGTCAGCTTTGCGATAGGTGAGGCCATCGCGATCTTCGCTGAAGAGTGGACGGGGGCCTGGCCCTTCGCGGGTCGGGTCCTTTTCGCGTTCGGCGATATAGCGAGTCGTACGACTGACGCCGCCGCCTCCGCCGGTTGAGATGATGTGAAAGACAACTCGCATCCGAGTTATCTCTTGTTTTGCGGCGGCGAATCCTGCTTGAGCAACCCGAGCATTGCGAGCTGTGTGTAAGTCGGTGCGCCGGTGAGTGCGCTCGCTTCTTTCAGTTCCAGTGGCGGGCCTTTGAATTTCTCTCGGTCGGTTGGAGTCAGGATTACGAAGTAACTGCTGGCTTCGCTGGCATGAGCGCCCAACGGAATCGCCCAGAGGGTGCAACGCGTGGGACTGATCCACGTGTAGAGATAATAATAGTTCTTGATTACCAGGGTGCGACCGTCGGAGCCATAGCTTGGCGGATGTGGATGTTTCCAGACCTGAGCTTCGACCTGATTGAAGGTCTGCGGGAAGGTGGCGTTGACCTGTTGGTACTGTCTCAGCCCTTTGATTATTTTGAGGATCGGATCGATTTGCGGGACATCGGCCTTCGCTCTCCAATCAGCCGCAAAGACTGAATAACCCCAAGTGCAGAGATAGGTGACGATCGCGACCGCGAGCAAGATGTAAGAGAAACCAAACCGGTGCTTGCCTTCTTTTCCTTCTACGCCGCGCATGTGTCCTCCTCATCGGTTGATTCAAACAATTCGCGTTGATTTGGATCGGCAGCCGACGTCACCATCGTTAAGCGCGGTGGCGTCGACGGTTCGGGAACCGAATCGGCTTTGTGATCGGTCTCGCTGTCCTTAATAAATTCCTGGACTGTGAGACGCTCCTCGCTACTCGCGGCGTCTGAGGTAGGATGCGCCGGATCAGGAGCACTAGCTTCGATACATTCCAGGACGCGATTGGCCGAGCTTGCGTGGCGCTCCTTCTCCGCCTGTTTGATTTCGTCCATCGCCACGACGGTTTCAGCCAAGGTGCACGGCGCGTCGAGCAAACGACGCGGCGGCACAGTGCCGTCTCCAAGATCAGCGCGGGGAGGAAACCGAAAGAGAATCGGATCGACCGTGTCGATGATGGCGATCGCTTGCCGATAGTTAACGAGTCGCCGCAGCTCGGGAGCTTGTTTGAAATCGCGGCGGCTCTCGGACACGCGTTCTGAGTCCAACTTAGTTCCCGGCGCATCTACTTCGGTGCGCGATAAGACGGTGGTAGGACCAAGCAGGGAAGAAGCATAGGCGCCCGTCTCAAGATCGATTCCTGGCAGGAAGATTTGGTTCTTGATGCCCGCCAGTACGGCCTTCCCGCCATTTTCCTGAAACTTGTTCTTGATCTGTGAAACGTCCTGAAAGCCGAGCAGGTATGGAGTGTTACGAAACCTGCCGATTTTGAGTTTATCCTGAAGCTTCGGTGGCGGGATGTTTCCCGCCTCATCCAGAGCCATCAACACTGGTGTCGCGTTCTTCTCCGTGGAAGCCTCCATCTCGATTGCTGCCAGACCAAATATCAGTTCAAGCAGAATGCGATATTGGCTGGCCTGCCGTTCCGAGAGCACGACGTAAATGGCCGTGCGGGGAATGCGCAGATGGGAAAGGTTAATTTCGCGGACGCCGCGCGCCTGCTCCTCATAATTCGGGGTTCGCAGAATCGCCATCGCGTTGGGCGACCGAAGCGGTGCAATCTTATTATTTAATCCGGTAATGACTCCGCCCTGGGTTTTCTCCGGATCAACTTTGGTGAAGTTGCCCCATTCAATTTGTGCTTCATCGTCTTCAGACGCGTTCATTTCTTCAGCTAATTTCTTGAGATCGTTTCGAGAGAGGTACTCCTTAATCATCGGCAAGGTGGGATTCACGGCGATTGTCGGTAGATGAAGGCAGAGAGCTTTCATCAGAGCGGTTTCGCCGGAGATCCAGTAGTGCGTGCCGTCGTTGACCTTCATATTCTCCGGTTCGTATCCGACCACGATTGAGGCAATCGAATGCGCCAGTTCGCCATTACTCAAACAGGCAGGCAGCGGATTCCAGAGATCGGAGTAGCAGGGATTTTCCAAATCGAGGCGATAGACTTGATCGAAGTAGCGAGCCGTGTGTGCGTAAAGTTCGCCTTTGATATCCATCACCAGCGCCGATCCCCACTGTGACCAGTCGCGCAGGATGTTCATGTAGAAGGTGGCGGACTTGCCGGAACCGGAAGGGCCGAAGATGCCGGTATGGGTGAGCAGTTGTTTCAGAGGAAGCACGAGATCGTACGGCCGGGGGTTCAATGCTGAACTAAGTCTGCCAATGCGAACCGCGCCGGATGGCAACGGTTTGTCTGAGCGATACGCCAATCCCTTCGCTTTAAGTTCGGGAATTGTTGCCCAGCGGGCCGAGCCGTGCGTCAGTCTCTGGTTCAAACTGTAATAGGGATACGCCAGCGAGATCGATTCGAAGATTCCCACCAAAAAGACGAAGCACGCTCCCAATAAAACAAACGTCATCCACTTAAGGTCCAGCGCAAGCATTTGACCGGAGCGAAAGAACAGGTATCCCGCGACCGAACTGCATAATAAAAAAGTTCCACAGGTTGATAAGTCCTGAATAAAGCGACGGGCCGCTTGAAAGGAATCCAACTCCGGCTCGTCTGCAGGGCGGGGAATGAAGTAGTCGGCGTCTATGCGTTCGAGTTTGGCGCGAAAGCTCATGGTCAACCCTCACTGATTCTGTTTGGTGGTTACATTTCTTACCCACTGTTCCAACTGCGTTCGCTGTTCGTCGGGAATCTGGGATTGCTTGAACAGCCGCGGTTGCCAGCCGGACGCGATGATCACCGCGATGGGCGCAAACGGACTGGGATAAACAATTCCATCGAGTTGCATTGACTCGAAGTAACGAGGCCCAACACCCGTGTTCTCAGTATCGGGAATGCGAATCAGCATTGCCGGCCCGTCTTTGCGTTCATTCGGCATGGAGATGACTTCCAGCGTGACGTTCTGCGGCGCGTAACGTATGTGGATCGTCGAGTGCGGTGTTTGCAAAATTCCTGGTTGCTGCGTCAACCATGCGGCAGGGATAAGTTGCCGTTGAGCGATCCGGTTAAGAATGTCATTAGCGTCACGCGGAAGCTGGCGGTGGATCGCTCCTTCCGCAATGTTGCTCGCGGCAGCGATCGATATTGCGGTCACATCTCGTAGTCTTTCGGCGGTGCGAGGCACTTCGCTGTCCGGCCATCGATAGGTTGCGGTAGTAGGATTCGTGAGAGAATCGGTACCACTATCGCCAATGGTGACCTGCGCATCGACGGTAGCCATCTGGCCGCTCTGCTGCCGGTGTAGGATGAGCGGCATGATCGCCAGCACGAAAAAAGCGCCAGCAGCGACAGATATTACCGGCCAAAGATTTCCGCGTTCTCGAATCATCATGCCGCCTCTCTAAGTCGCACGACCGTTTCGGAAAGAACCTGATGGATCATTTCCTCGATAACCGAATCGTTTGTCTGCGCCGCTTTTTCCAGCCGCAACAGCCCAAGCTCAAGGTTGGCAAGATCATCCGCGTTACGCGCGATGAAGCCCAGATGATCGTCAATCACTTCACCGGAGAAGACATCGACCTCTTCACTCGTAAGCGCGCGCAGCAAAGCTATCGACTCACGCAGGCCCGGCTTGTCACGCACGGTCGGCAGCATGAGACGGATGTACCTGACGACTTTGATGACCTGACAAAGCAATTCAAAACCCGCCTCCGGTACACGTGAATGCAGAATTCGTGCTTCTTCAAAATCCGTCGGTAGCCTCACTTTGGTGTAAACGCATCGTGATCGCAGCGGTGGATGAACGACGTGCTGATTGTTCGAAGTGAGGATGACGATCGGCTTCTCATCATCTTTGCCGACGCCAACGTGCCCGTTATTCTCCGCGAGTCGCGGAATTGAAGCATGGCCGTCGGTAAATAACTGATAGAAGAATGCCTGGCAAACCTGTGGCAACTTCTCGAATTCATCTAGCTTCACGATCGGGACAACGCCAGTCGAAGCGAGATGATCGTAAGCTTTAAGAATCTCGCCAAGATTCATGAACTCCCTACGCCACTGTTGTCGCCTTGCCTCGTCCAATGTCAATTGGTTTGAGCCGACCGCTTGAACGACGAAATTGTTCTGTCCTGCCTCGTCCCACTCGAACAAAATATCTTTCAGCTTCAGATCGTCCATTCCCTGCAATTCGAAGTAAGGGCGATTGCAGGAATAGGCGAGCGCGTCGACCATTTCGGTCTTGCCCCCACCGCGCTCGCCTTCGGCCAGCAGCGGCATCCCTGACCTCAGCGACTGGCAGAGATCCTTGAGCGGCCGTAACTGAAAGATGTAACCGGATTCGCGAGCGACGAGATCAGCGAGATCCCCGCGGCCATGCTCGCGCACAAGTCGACGCGGATCGATCACCGGACGATGTGGATCGGAAGGAATCATTTGTCCTTAGTCCTCAGGAGCGAGAGTCTTTGAGGCCAACCGCTTCTGCTCATCGGTCATTAACGGCAGTGCGGCGCGGATCTCATCCGGCGAGCCAAACAGGATCAGCTCCATTACGTCGCGATCCGAAAGAGAGCCTGCCGCTTGAAGAATTTCGTCATCGCCGGGCGCATCGACGGTTTGAGCGCTCTTGGGCAGATCGGCGACCATGACATAAGCGGGTTGCCCGGCCATTACCTTCACAAAAGTTCTCTGCTCATTTCCGCCGATCGCCGCGCGCGCATCGCTACTGATGGGATTCATCAGCCGGTAGCCGGCGCTGTCGATGACCACGGTTCCTCGCCCGGTTAACGCTCCGGCCATCGTTCCGGCAATTTGCACTCCGCTTGCCGCGACTTTACGAAATGTCTGTTTCAAGCGGTTGCGATCAACGCCGATGCGTTTTCCCGGAATGCCGGTGGCGCCATCGGCTCCCAAAGCTTCACCCGTCATCTTTACGAGTTTGTTGTCACGCGGATCGATGTAGCCGATCACGTTCACAAAAGCGCGATCGTATTCACTGCCTGACGTGCGACCGACCAGGACTGTGCCCTTTGGCAGCGACCAACCCGTACCGGAACAGTCCCTCGTGAGTTCAAGCCGCGCATAGGAGTTGTTGCGAACGGTGAAGAGCACTCCCTGCGTGCGAACCGGCAGCATCGTCCCGAATGGCGGCACAACTGTCGGCGACGGCTTAAGCGATGTTGCTGGGGCAGTTTTCTTTTCAACGCGAGATGAAACTGATGTCGCTGGTTGCGGCTGAATAGCAGGCCTCAACAGTAAATCATCGACAAAGATGCTGGCAGTAGCGTTCGCGTGACTTTGCGGAAGAGCTGTCGTCGATGAATCTGAAGAGCTCTGAGGCGGCTGAACAGTGCTGTTGTTTGGCTGCTGGGTTGCGCTCCGATCGGTATTGCCGTCATTGAATGGTTCCGTCGCCGGTGAGTTGAGCGTGAAACTAAGATTCCGGCCATTGTTAGCAACCATTGATGGTGACGGCGCGGGTGACGCGCCGGGCGATGCAGTCGGATTGGCCGTGTCGGTGCCGCTGGCATTTCTCGCAATGTTGATAGCCTCGGCGGTCAGACCGTTATCTGAATTAGTAGAGTCACTTCTGGGTTTTGCGTTTTGTGAATCGGGCCGAGCGTCAGCCTGGACTCTGACGTTGACGCGGTTGACTCGCAAAAGCAGATACAAAGCGACGGCAGCTCCGCAGATCAGGAGCAGTGCCACCGACCAGCCAACGAGCTTCCGTTTCCAACTCTTCTTACGGCGAACGTCGATCTGTTTCGCGGGTCTAAACTCAGGGCTCGTTGCATCGTAGAAGCTCGTTCCCGTTTGGTCGGACGCGCGTTCCTCTTCGATAACATCGACGGCGGAAAGACGATGATGGCCATTATTCTGATTCATGTGGACTCCTTCAGCGGATATTTCCAGCGAGGGTTAAAGATGCCGGTTCGTCAGCCGCAGCAGTTTGGCTGATCGCAACTCTCAATTGTTCGTGCGCTCCTAGCACAGGCGACGTGTAGGCAATCGCGTAATAGACAGTCATTCCTGCCGCAATGGTTCCCGTCGCTTCACTTGTTTGCAGATGGAGATGCTTGACTGATTGGACGTTGACCGGCTTTCCCTGATCGTCGAGCATTTCCAATGACAGATCGGGTCCGCCCGGACTGATTTTCAATGCTTCCGAACTCGCGTTCTTTACGGCCACGACCGCGACTCTGAAACTCTCCTTTGGATCGCTCTGCTCGATGACAGCGAGAGCCAGACCATGTACCGGCTTGGTCCATTTCTTGAATTGCTTTGGTTTCTTGAGAGCGCGTTCTAAGGCCGACTGCGTAGCAGCAATCACCTTGTCGCTGACTTCGCTCATCTCTTTCGGTGCAGTGGATGGCGTTACGCTCGATGACGGAGTGACAAGGCCTTTCTCTGTCTCCTCCTTCTTGGACTGCTTAACAGAGTCGGTTGCGACGCTCGGCTTCGCCGCCGACTCATCGAGAGGCTTGTCATCGTCAGCGTTTACGGAAATAGAAGTCGGCGCGGTGGACTGCCCAGTGTCAATCCTCCTTTCCTGGCTGGTGCTGGTGTCGAGGTTCACTGGCAGTCCTGCCGCGCGTCGTCGCGCCACTACTTCATCGCGGTTGTAAGTCAGGACACAGCGATGAACGTTCTGCGCGAGGTCTTCTACGGGATAAAACAGAAACGTAACTACGAGGCCGCTGCGCATCTGCGCCGTCACGGTGGCCGCTGGTGTGCGGGCTCTATGATTTGGAAGAGGCGGTACAAACAAAGTGCCTGGCCGCACAACGATGGCGCGTTTATTTCTTTCCAGCGCCTTTTCGTCAACCGTAGCCATCTCAGGATCGCCGGGGATGATGTAACGCGGACCGTCATTGGCCGGCAGCTCGATGAGAACGCTGCCGTGTTGCGCCATCGCCAGCCTGACGACGGTTTCGTCTTTCGTGACATCAACTTTCGCATCGCCTACATAGAAATCTGGTGTCGCTTGAGTCGGTTGGGACGTCGGCGCGCTCGTGACCACACGTTTCGGAAATCGCTGACCGCAACATCGACGTTGGACGATCGGCTTCGCTGGGGTTGGCGTCGGCGTCGGTTGTTGGGCGAAGAGTTCAACGGACGAGCACAATACAATTGTTAAGGAAAGAATGAATTTCATTTCGGCTCCTATTAATTCTGGGTTGAAGCTACTACGGGTGTTTCGGTCTCGGTGGCGCTAAGTTCCTTGTAGTCGATCGCGTTAATCCGAAAACCGGAACGCAGATTCCGATCGAGACGAAACGTGCCGTTTTCAGGCGCGTCGGGCAGCAATTCGACTGTGAGCAAAATGTGCTTTGTCGCATGTTTGCTCTCGTTCTTCACCACCATGTCGATTTCCTGCGTCCCATAGACTTTGACCGTTAACGGCTTGCCCGGAGCGTGTTCGAGATATTCAGGTTTCCACGTGGCGTTCCATTGCTCTTCTCGCTGCGTTTGCAGGATCTTTTGATCCGTGAGGTACTGCGCGAACTTCTTGGCCTGGCCGGGAACCATCAATCGGAGCGCCGCCTCGATATCCTTAGAACGGGATCGCTGGTCGACTCGGTAGAGATATTCGACGTAAGCCTTAACCACGTAATCCATATCGGCGATTTGCAGCTTGTCCTTCTCCAGCTTCACCGCTTCGGTCGCTCCCAACTCGCGGTCATTGATCATCACGGTCCGGCCCGACGTCATATCGACGACGATGCGATCCGGTTTTTGAATCGCCTTATAGACGACACCGACAACGGCAACGCCGACGATTGCCAATGACAGAATCAACAACCGCGATTGGCGGCGAATCGTGCGCACATCAGACGGGTCGCGGTAACAAAGTACCGGCGGCTGTCCATTCTTGGAATAACCATCGCTCGTCGCATGAATGTCTCTCGCTTCGTCATCAATGACGACTGGCATCTTTAGATCCAACGCATCTGCGCTCATAAGCAATCTCCTGCGATTGTTCGGCTCCAAAAACTCCTTCTCGTTAGTTCGTGGTCGCCTCAACAATTAATGTGCCACTCGGAAAGCAAGGAGTAAGTGGTTGCTTGGGTGTCAGGATTGGCAAAAAGTTAGCACCTGATTGTCAAAAAGTTTACAGATCGTCCTTGATCTCGATGAACGAAGAATTCGCGGCGCGATTATTTATTGACTCCCCGGAAGGGACAGGAGCATTGACATCAAGGGTCGACACTTTTCGCTTAACGACTTCAGTTTTTCGTGCGGTCGATGTAACGCTCGGACGTGCGACTAAGCCAGATGTCAACGGCATGAGGATTTGCTTTACGTAGTTTTGTGTTTCGCGATACGGCGGAACGCCGCCGGTAACGAGTTGGTGGGGGTTTATGATTTTGCCGGAGCGCAAAAGCAAAGGCCTGCCCGTGCGGAACGACTCAACTGCGCCTTCGCCGGAGTTATAAGCTGCTATAGCGAGATCGATCCTTCCGTCGAATTTCTTTAACAAATCCCGCAGATAGCGGGCTGCGGCGTCGATCGCGGCCTTCGGATCGCGCGGGTTCATGAGCCCATATCTGACTGCTGTCTCCGGCATGAATTGCATTGGTCCACGCGCGCCTTTGGGACTAACGGCGTCAACGCGAAATCGCGATTCAACGAAACACATCGTCCGCAAGATGCGAACGTCAATTCCATAGCGTTTGGCCGACTCAATAATGAAGGGCTCCAACGCCCGCGCTCTCTCCGGTAGCGCTGGTGAATCGTTGCGCATTTGGGCCAGTGAAGTTGGCACCAACAACAGCGATAGAAGTAGCGAATTGACGAGTTTGTTTTTCATGGTGCGCTCTCGGGTGCAACCGGTGGGCCAACTTTCTTGGCACGGCAATTGAAAGCCGAGCGCAAACATCAACACGGAACTCGCTACTCAGAAGGGCGAGAGGGAACGCCAAGAAATGAGAGTTAGGAGAACTACGAGATGAACACCTTAAACGAACTAATCAGTTTTCCTGGTCTGGAGAATTCGCGAGCGGCGCGCATGGGTCATCGGCTGATTGCAGTCGCGTTCGGCCTCAAGGCCTTGCATGGCGTGATCGCATCGATATTGATGATCTTCCTAGGAGTTGTCTCCGTGTCTGCGCAGACGCCGAGCGGGTCTTTCTTCAATGGGAACAGCTCGCAACTCGGTAACAGTCTTCGCTCGGTCACGTTCTTTTTGGCGGCTGCGATGATCATTGCCGGAATCATTTTCATTGCGGTCGGCATCATCACTTCCGGTCTGCGCGAATCGCTTTCCACCTGGAAGTTCATAACCGGCGCAGCGTGTTTTGCGTTCGGTGGCGTGTGCGCGGCGGTTTACGCATTCAGTCAGGGCGATTCTGTACCGCTGGATAACACTTTCTGATGGGTGCGCAAACGGATTTCAATCTCGTCAGCGCTGACGAAACAAGTGAGGTGTGCTCATGCGATCACGTCCGGTTCGACCAAACATATATTTGCCGGTAGTGCGGTTCGGCGTCGCCGATAGCGATTGGTTCACGGTGCTGTTGATCTCCTGCACAGGATATCTCCTGCCCGTTCCGTTCGGCATCACCGTCCTTTACGTGCCGTTGCAGATGTGGACGTGGTTACTGGTAACAGCGGGCAGCATCGCTTTCTTTAATTACATTCGAATTGGGCGCAGACCTCGATGGCTGCAGCACCGGGTGAAGGCGCTCTTCTTTCACCATCGCCACTGTCGCTCAATTCCCAACGGAAAGGGGCGAGGATTTACGCGACCCTGGATCATCGATTCAGACGTGACAGATCGATCCGAGTCGCAGCACGCGCAAGCGACCACACCCATCCGTTGTTTGATTGAACACAACAGCCAATTTCAGGAGGCATGCGAAGAGAAATGGAACACGCTCTTGCTTACGACGAATTAGAGCTTGCGAAACGAGCGAATCAACGGACGCGTACGCTCAGACGGCCAGCGGGTAGAAGGCGGGATTCGTCCATCGTTGGCATTTATCGCGATGCGCTACGACACAAGGATGGCTCATTGACTGTCGCCTACAACGTAGAAGCGCCGGCCACGATGTTTGCAGACGACGCGCTGGTTGATATTCGCTATGACGATCTCGCCCGGATGTTGGCCTTTGAGAAACCGGCGGGAACAATGATGCAGTTCCGCTATTCAACTATTCCCGATCCCGGCTACGCCATAATCAATGTCATAAGTTCACGCGCCGATCAGGGAACTCACCCACTGGCGTCGTTGCTACAGGCGTCCAATCTGGAATACATCGAGAGCGGGGCCAAGCGCGTCCCGTATCGTCGGAGCGTGCTCACAGTCTGGGTCAGAGTCCCGCCGAAAAAGCGGACCAATTCCACTCTCAGCGCCTTAGCCGACTTCAAACAGGAATTACGAAATGAAATCGAGACGAACGGTTTCTTCGCGGCACTGCGGAGCATACCGGCCACTTACAGCCGAACGGCGGACGATGCAGTTGTCAGGCGTACGCTGGAAGATGAGAAGCGCAACTACAGTCACGCGAATCAGGTCTGGCGCCAGATTGAGAATTCATCACCACTAATTCTTCGCCGCTTCACGCGCCAGGAAATCTGGGAAGCTATCTTTTACGGCAACTGTCAGAACGCCGGATCGATCCCAATGCTGCCCGAACGAGCGGGAAGAGATCTGCGCGACTATTTGTGCAGTGAAACGATAGAGGGAGAACTGAACTACCTGATGCACGGCGAATATCCGGTTGCCGTCGTGTCGATGTTTACGCCGCCTAATGAATTCGTAACTGCCGATGCGCTAAGAGGATTGATTGGCCGTCGAGACTTCAATAGTCGTCACACTATCGTCACTGAATATCTGTTTCCTGCGCAGCTCAAAGAAACGAAGCGTCTTGATCGGCGCATCAAGCAGGTAAAGCGGACATTCACTAAGCGAGACAATCCAGAAGGTGCGGCGGCCCTGAGAAGCCTGCGCGCGGTGCGGGATGAGGTTGCCGGGGCACGCGAATCTCTCTTGCCGACGCGCTTTTATGTATTGCTCTATGGTGAACGAGCCAGAAACTTCGTTGAACTGAAGGCGTCAATAGATCAGCTCGACGAACAGTGCGAAAAAGTTGTTGCCGCCATCCGCCAGATTCCGGGAGCCAATGCCGAAAGAGAAGAACCCGAAGCCCTGCGCGCGCTCTACCCGTCCGCGATTGTTGGTGAATTGAGTCCCAATCTGACTGGCCGCGAGCTAACGGAAGTTTCCACTTCAGTGACGGCGCTAACGCCGACGGAAGACTCATGGCCGGGCGCAGCCAGACCACATACTCTGCTTGCAACCGCCACTGGCCGTTTAATCGGCGTCGATCTATTTGATCGGAACCAGATTCCGTCTCCGTTGATTCAGATCATTGCTGCTCCGCGCGGCGGCAAGTCGATCCTCATGGCGCAGTTTGCCTGTGACATTCTCGCCAGCCTCCGAGACGCGAGCGTCAATGCGATAGATATCGGCGAGACATTGCTGCCGCTCGTTAGCGTACTCGGCGGTCGTTACATCCGACCGCAACCAGATGAAGTGCGGGCAATAAATATCTGGTCATACGAAGGTCTGAGAGATGGTGAGCAGCCGGACGATGTACAGAAAGCGTTAGTAGTCGGCGATCTCAAGATGCTGGCGCGGGTGAAAGATGACGACAAGACAGCTGAGGACATAATCAGCGCCGTCGTTTCGCAAGTCTACGAAAACATCGTCTCGCAAAACGGACCAGGTCGACCGCTCTTTGAGCCGACACTTTCTCATTTTGTCGCGCAGCTCCGAACCTTTCCTTTCGACTCCGAGATGGTTAAAGAGAGACGCGAAACACTCGTGCTTGGGCTGAGTAATTACATTGGACATCCCTGGCTGGATGCGCCTACTCATCCCGACTACGAACAGAAATCACCATTCGATGTTTTCGAGCTAGGTTCGCTCCGTGATTTTCCGCATGACGTCAAGTTGTCGCTGGCTTATCGCATCGCCGCTCACGTCGCGCGCTGCATTGGGCGCAGACGGGCCGATGGCACTCGCGCTCCCACCGCTAATCTCTTCGACGAAATGTGGGAGATCAAAGAAGAGTATCCCTTCATCTTCAAAGTGCTTCAGCACGCGGGTCGGAAGGGACCGAAAGAAAACTCGATAACGATACTGGCGACACACGCGTTCGAGGATATTGAAGATGTAGCCTCACTCTCGAAGACCGGCAACGTCCTCTTTATGGGAAAACAGCTTGGTGATTATTCAAAGATGGTGGCTCACGCAAAACTTTCCCCCAATGGAGCGGAAGCGATCGCCCACCTCAAAACTGCGCCGGGAAGATTCTCACAATTCGTGATGGTGATTGGCACAGGTCCCGACCAGGTGGTCGAGATTGTCCAGCACGAATTGAGTCCGCTGATGTTGTGGACACTCACTACTAATGCCGACGAAAGAAACGCGCGCAGTCGAGTTCTGGCTTACCACCCGAACTGGTCGGACATGCAAATCCATGCCTGGCTGGCCGAACACTATCCACGCGGGCTGACTGCCTTGGGGTTGCGGGAGATTGACGAAACGCTTCTTCAAGCGGCTGCCTGAAAGGAAGGGAATCGATGAAGACTTTCTTAAGGCAACTAATACTCGGTGTACTAATCGGATTGATTCTGGCGCCATCAACTGCTCAAGCGCAGTGGACTGTATTCGATCCGGCGCAATACTCATTACAGATCGAGCGGCAAATCGAGGAAGCCAATCGCTGGCTGGAACGCGTCAAGCAATATTCCGAAGAGATCAACAAATTGGCGGAACAGCTAAGCACGATGAAAGGAGTCCTCGGTCAGGCTGAGAAATTGGTACTGCACAACGACAATCTAACGCGCACGATGGCGCAGATCGGGCAAACGGTGCGTGATGTGTTCGCACTCAAGCGAGCGATTGAGACGATGGTGATCTCCCGTCTGAACATGATCAAGTCAATCAAGACGCGTTTGATGAACGGCATCTTTGATCCTGACGCCGACTTACGTGACTTTGAGGATTACTTGCGCAATTCAATCGGGCGCCAAGAGCAGGACAAGATTGCCACGATGAATCGCATTGCGATGTTTGATGCGACGCTCGCTCGTCTGTACCACGATCTACAAACAGCCGAGGCCAGACAGGCGGGAGCGGCGACACAAATGAAGCAGGCAAAGGACAAGCTCGATGCGGAACTCGCCAAGCCGCAAATAGAGCAATGCGCTCATTGCATCTCGGACTTGAAGCTGGAGATTGCCTCCTGTGAAAAGATGATTGCCGATCTGGATACTCAAATCACGAATCTTTCTACTCAAATTGAAGACCGAGTAAAGCGCTACAACCTAACGATGGAAGAGCGGGTGCGGATTGCTAATCGGGTCAAGGCAACGGACGAAGCATGGGACAAATTGAACATCGTGAAAGACGGAATCTTCGATGCGATTCAAAGAGGCGGCGTGCCATCTCCATCTCCGCGTCAGCCGTAAACCGCTGAAGAAGATCTGCAAATCGATCCGAGAGTAAATCATGAAACTCAAACGAATCATTTCTCTAGCCGTTCTGATCGGTATGTTTCTGCTCCCAGTTGTGGTGCAAGCGCAAGCGCCGAGCCCGACGCCGGTGCCATCGCCGGTCAGGTCTCTCTCGGACAATATTGCCGCCATGTCGCAACGCGCCGGGTCGCTCCTGCCTTACATCAACGATGAGATTGTCTCGAAGCTAATTGGTTGGTTTGAGTTGCTGGCGTGGGTCTTCGGTAACTGCTTGGCGGGCTTTGCCATGTTGCGCGTGATGCGTGAGAACAACGGAGAGGGTTCAGACCTCTACTGGTGGTTCGGCAGACTGGCCCTGTTCTTCATGTTGTCGGGGACAGGGCTGGCAATCATCAACGGGATGAGCGCTATAGGCTATGAGATCGCCAATGGTAATGAAACGGGACAACAGTCAGTCTTGCAGCGGCTTTACCTGGCACAGCGTGATAGTTTCAATGATTCGTACGCGAAGTTTCAGCAGAACATGTTTACGGTGAAGGTCGATGGCCGTGAAGAGGCCGTCACTCCGGTTCCGCTAGGCACTGAGTCGGTACTCGGAATCCTGATCGATACGGACAGCACAATTCAGAACTTCGATCAAAAGGCGGACGTTTCGCAATGGAACATCGCCACGATGATGACCTGGCTCAACTTTGAACGGGCACTCATTGAATTCGGAGATCTCATTCTGGTGATCCTTGGTGCAGCTCTCACCCTTGGATTAAAGCTGGCCATGCCCTTCATGCTGGCTTGCATAGTTGATAAGAACATCGCCAATAAGACTACTTATCCTTTCTTCTACGGAGTAATCGCCCTCACGCTGCTTTGGCCCTCGGTTTCCAAAGTCATCCGCATAGTTGCTTATATGTGGGGCAATGTAGCGATGGCCGTGGGCGATAGTAGTCCTTTATATGTATGGGATTACCAGACGATGCGGGCGATCACGAATCCGCTGGTGCAGCCGGAATACACAATCGCCCTCGCTGTATTTGCAATGGGCTTGGGCGCGCTATGTCTTTATGGGACACCCTTCATTTCTCTGTACCTCCTCTCCGGCCGTGTTTATGAATCGGTCGCCACGGTCGTTTCGAGCTGGATGGGCGCGATGGTCGGCACGGGGATCGAGAAGTACAGTGCGGAAGCTGCTGCTTCAATCAACCGGCAAGCAGAAAACACGCAATACAATGCCGGATATCAAGCCGACGTTACTCGATCGGCGGGACAACAAGACGCGGGGAATATGCGAGCGCAAGGACAGCGAAGCGCTCAACTCGCTTCCATTCAGGCGGCTCTTACTGGTCAGGTCGCTGCGACGAGTGGCGCAGCTACAACACAAAGACTGATCATTCAGGCGGCGGCTGGATTTCAGAAGACTCAAGTCGGCGCAGATGTAGCCCGCAGTATTCGCGAAACGGATATCGGTGCGTCGAGGGAAGTTAGCAATATTGTAGCCGGCGCCGAGCGCGATCTGAGCATGACTCGCGGAAACGCTTCAGTAGGCAAGATCGAGAAGGCCATGGAAGTGACCGAATCCATGATTCCGTCCGACGCGCCAATACTCAGGGGCGTGGTGACTTGGCCGAAGATCGAGGCAGTCAATGCTAAACAGAACGTTGCCACAAATGCTACGACACAATACAGCCGCGACATGGTTCAGAATCAGGAAACGATTGCCAACCGAGTCATCTATTCTTCTCAGCAGTACCAGGGAGACATGAATAAAGGCATCGACAAACAGGCTGGCCAGCAGATTGCCGGCGTTAACGCCGGAGCCGGCGAAGCGATTGCCGGTTATAGACGTGGGGCGGCGCAAGCGCGTGGCGGCGTCGAGCAGAATTACAGCAAGGAACTCGATGCGAATCGGACCGCTTACACTAGTCAGGTCGACGCCGCCGGTCAGATCCGCGGCGCTGGCCTAGAAGCAGCCAAGCTTCGTCAAGTCGCATCGGTCATCGCTCTGGTCGGACGCGAAATCTCCAGGGAAGTGGGACAGGGAATGAGGATTCGTTTCTGACGAACCAACCGTATTTTCGGCTCATGCTATAATGCCGTAGCTTTACTGCGGGGGTGGTCTGAAATGAGCAATTCCGTCACGATTACAACTGATCTCGAAAGCGTTGCTGGCAAGACAGGTCTAGTCGTGCGACCCGTCGATCCCCATACAATTAACACCTTGTTTTCCGAATTAGAGAAGTATGACGCAGACGAACGAGCTGAAACGTTCGACGACCTGAAACAAGCCCTCAATGAATCTCGGGCCTCCGTAGGAGCCGAGCCCGTTTTTAAGAATGAGTAAGCTGATCCTTTTAGACAGCGGTCCTCTCGGAATCATTTCCAATCCAAGCAAATCCGACATCGTTCTCGCTTGTCGAGAATGGGCAATCAGACAACATGAGCAAGGGAATGTGGTGATTGTGCCGGAGATCGCCGATTATGAGGTACGGCGCGAGTTACTACGCGCCGACAAGCGAAGCGGCCTTGAACGCCTTGATCTAGTTAAAAGGACATTTGCCTATTTGCCGATCACAACGGTTGTCATGCTTCGCGCGGCTGAGTTTTGGGCGCAGGCTCGAAAAGCCGGAAGGCCTACCGCCGATAACGCGGCGCTTGATGCGGACGTAATTCTTGCTGCTCAGGCTTCAATATTGATTGATGAAGGCAGCGAAGCCATCATCGCGAGTTCAAATCCGCGACACCTTTCGATGTTCGTTCCCACAAACGAATGGCAGAGCCTGAGTTAAGAACATTCAGTCGAGCCATTCTTCTTCCGTCATAGACCCTTTTCCGTTAGATCCGTTGCCGTTCATACGACGGCGCGCCCGCCGGAGACGCGAATAGAGCGAGTTACGATCGACACGCATGAGGCGAGCAGCGTCTGCGTGATTGCCGGTTAATGCTCGGAAGTGGTTGTAAAGACCAAGGACGATTCGATCCAAGAATTCATCCAACGAATCGTCCTCACGGAACATAAGCGGCACTTGCGGGTTAGCCTCAAATGAGGCGACCTCGCGCAAAGCCTGATTGACTTCGGACAGGGTGATCAGATGACCATGTGTCACTCCGGCAACGAGGCGCTGCACCACATTCTGAAGTTGGCGCACATTGCCGGGCCAAGTGTAGAGACACAGGGCTGCCAAGGCATCCGGCGCGATCGTCAGCAAGTTGACCCGCTTCATGCCCTTTGCGGCTTCGCGAAGGAAGTGTTCAACCAAGAGGGGAATATCAGAGGCTCGTTCGCGCAAAGGAGGACTCACAATAGTCAGAACGGCAATCCGGTAGAACAAGTCCTGGCGAAACCGACCAACAGCGATTTCCTGGGGAAGGTTGCGATTGGTAGCTGTAACCACCCGTACATCAACCGGAATTTCATTGTGTGCCCCGACCGGCCGGACAGCACTCTCTTGCAAGACGCGTAATAACTTGACTTGGCATGAGGTGGACATCTCTCCGATTTCATCGAGAAAGATCGTGCCATTGCGCGCCGCTTCAAATAATCCTTTGCGAGTCTGGTTAGCGCCCGTGAATGCGCCACGCTCATAACCGAATAACTCAGATTCCAGAAGAGTCTCGGTAAGCGCTCCACAGTTGAAAGAGATAAATGGTTTCTCGCTTCGGTCGCTGGAATTATGAATTGCGCGAGCGACAAGTTCCTTGCCCGTACCCGATTCGCCGGTGATAAGAACCGGCAGATCACTACGCGCTGCCGTAGCAATCTGACAGTCGAGAGTCTTCATAGCTGGCGAAGCTCCTACGATGCCATTCGTCTTGAATGGCAATTCAGAAGCTATAAATAGTTCTCGATTACTAAGCATCGGTTGATCCATTCAGGTGTTTGAAGTCGAGTAAAAACTAGGCTGCGAGACAATGAGTACCTTGTCGTTTCACTTTCTGATAACACTCACACGAAGCGGACTCCAAACCTTGTCGGTCGAGAATTTGTATCGAGCCGGGTGTGTAATTAATCAAGCCGGCTTTCTGAAGGGCCTTAGCTGTTCGGCTGGTGTGGGCACGCTCAGCTCCCAGCATGTTGGATATGATTTCGTGTGTTAAAGGCAGATCACCGGAGTCGACACGATCATTCATAGACAATAACCAACGGCAGAAGCGAGCTTCGGTCGAATGAAACCGATTGCAAACAGCAGACTGCGCTATTTGCGCGAACAGAGTATGGGCGTAGCAAATCAAAAGCCCGTGCAACTTACCTGCCCGAATGAATTCGTCGCGAACGATGTCCGCCTCACATTGCAGCGCCTCGCCCGGAGCTTGTATCAGCATCCTGTAAGGCAGTTCTTGGGAATGTCCAATGACGGGAATGAACGTCGTGCCCTCATTGCCAATCATTCCCACTTCGACCATTTCTCCTGCCTGAGTGCTTGAGAGCAAAGAGACCACTCCGCTCAAGGGAAAGTACACAAAATCGGCTTGATCACCTGCATCGTAAAGGAGCCTACCGGTGGCTAGGTGTACCTGTCGCAAGCTTGCGGACAAGCGACGATAATCAGGCGCGGAAAGGGTCCCGAGCAAGCGATTGGTGATTTCGATTCTAGCCGGAGACGAATGCATCGGAAGCAAAAGGACTCGACAGCCCTTGACTGAACCAAATTTTTCGATCTTTGCCTCTACTATGTTAATGACGGCACATTTTGCGTTTCGCTCCCATCCCCCCTCGAAAAATTTTTGACTTTTCTTGTCCGAGAGCTAATGGAAGTGAAATTAGCGGGGAAATACCGGGAAACGGTCTCGGCGGGTCAAATTATCGCTGTGTTCCAGAACACAGACAGATTTCGCCGGATCGTGTATCTTGCCTACGCCTTAGGGACATTTTGGGGCTAAACTGTCTCCCCGACAGACTGCCCAAGGCACTAAGCGCCAACAGAAAACTGAAAGTCGTCGAGGGGTATGGTCATGCTTTCTCTGAAGAGAAAAAGCTGGGGGGCACTCGTCACCATTTGGCTCTTGTTGTGTCTGAGTAACCAACTAGCTTTGGGCCAAGGCTCCTATGCCGGAGAAGATCCTCTTCCCAAGGTTCCGCCATCGTTAGTCCGCGAAGTCAGTCCCTATACAAGCATGTCCTCGTATGGCCTTGCGGGTTGGCATCCTTCGCGGCGGGAGATTTGGGCAAAGGCGATCACGCCTACGTACCTGGGTATTGCAAGTGTTGGTTCACCGGGTGACACGCCTCAAGTAGGCGCACTTTTTCCAGCGAACACCTATGACGTTTATTACTCACCTAATGGCAAGTCAGCCGTTTATGTGAAAGACACGGATGGGAACGAACAGTTTCAGATCTACGCATACGATCCGTCTAATCGCAAAGCCTCGCTTCTGTCGGATGGAAAATCTCGGAACACCGAACCAGTATGGTCTAACGCAAGTGATTGGGTCATCTATTCGTCTAATCGCCGAAATGGGACGGATACAGATTTGTACGTCGCCAAGCCCTTCGAGCCAAACACCACAAGGCTTCTAGCTCAAGACAAAGGTTATCTGAAGGTATCTGACTGGTCTCCCGACGATCATCAAGCGTTGTTCTACAACTGGCTCTCCGCGAACGAGAGTTACCTCTACACAGTCGATGTAACGTCTGGCGAGAAGACGTTGCTCACGCCACAAATTGGGGTAGAAAAGGTCGCATACGATTATGCCCAGTTCAGCCCAGACGGAAAGGGCATCTACCTAACCACCGACCGCGATTCGGAATTCCTGCGACTTGCATACATGGACCTTGCCACGAAAAAGGTCACGTACTTGTCAGATAGCATTAAATGGAACATCGAACTATTTAGCCTTTCACCCGACCGTAAAACACTTGCGTTTGTCAGCAACGAAGATGGCGTGAGTCGTCTGCGTTTGTTGGATACAGCGACCAACAAGGAACGGCTCGTGACGTGGCCACGCGTCGGCGTAATTTCAAATCTTCATTGGCATAACAACAATACTGATCTGGCATTCACGTTCGTATCAGCTCGCTCTATTTGGGATATCTATTCGCTGAACGCTCTTACTGGAAAAACTGAGCGTTGGGTAAAAGGCACAAGTGATGGTTTGGACGCAGAGAAGTTCTCCGAACCCGAAGTGATTCATTGGAAGCCCTTCGACGATCGCCAGATTTCTGGATTTCTTTATCGTCCGCCCGCCAAATTCACAGGTAAGCGGCCAGTCATCATTGATATTCATGGCGGGCCCGACGACCAGGCGCGGCCCGACTTTAACGGTGCCGATAATTACTTCATCAACGAATTGGGAATCGTAAAGATCTATCCGAATATTCGCGGCTCAAACGGTTATGGCAAGACCTTCCTAAAACTCGATGATGGCTACAAACGTGAGGACGCAATCAAGGACATCGGATCGCTCCTTGAGTGGATTAGCGCATCAGCCGAACCTCGACGCTGATCGAGTTCTAGTCACGGGATCGAGTTACGGCGGATATGTCGCGCTCTCAGTTGCCGCAAACTATTCCGACCGAATTCGCGCCGCAGAATCAATTTCAGGGCAGACGAACATTGTTACATTCATCGAGCATACCGAAGACTGGCGCCGTGATCGACGACGTGAAGAATATGGCGACGATCGAGATGCCAAGATGAGGGAGTTTCTGAATCGGATTGCACCCTTGAATAACGTTCAGAAGATTAAGAAGCCGCTAATGATTGTTCAAGGTGAAAATGATCCTCGCGTACGGGCGAGCGAGGCCGATCAGATGGTTCAGGCGTTAAGAAAAACTGGCACGCCCGTGTGGTACATGTTAGCGAAAGACGAAGGTCATGATTTCACGCAGAAAACCCTTGACCTTCAATTATATGAAACGGTCATGTTCGTCAAACAGTTTCTGCTGAACTGATCGAAAACAAGTTGTAACTATTCTTGTCCCAAAGGAGAAAGGAACCATGAAAAAACTAAAACGCACAATCGCGGTGCTTACTCTAGCGATCGCTTTCGTGTTTGGCACCGGCTCGGTCCTGAGAGTACAAGCTGACACTGGTCCGCAGGGGACTTCGGAGAGTAAATCGAAGTCGCCATCTACAAGCTCGGGAACGTCACAGGCCGATCTTTATCTGCTGTGGCTCATCATTCTGTGGCTCCTGGGTTTGCTCTGATCGGATCTATTCGCCCCGCGATCCATTGCCGAAGGGAGGCGTTGTACTTATTCGCCTCCTTTCGGGATTGTGTGTCTCATGAAAACTCGCGAAAAAGGGCGTAGCGCATTGTTAGTGTTATGTGCGCTACTTGTCTTTGCTTCAGGCCGCGCGACTGCACAACCGCAGGTACTCAACGTGCAAGTTGAGAAGCCGAATCAGTTACGGTTGCAGGCCTTGAACTATTACAGAATCGGGCGGTCTGAGTTCGGACGCGGCAATATCGCTTCAGCGATCCAGAACTACCTGAAAAGCAAGCGTCTCTTTGAAGAAGCTCACGCGAGGCGTGATTTGATTTACGTTCTTGCCGACTTGGGCACGCTTTGTATTTTCAGCTCCAATTACAAAGAGGCGCAAGACTATTCTGAAAACAGTCTCACTCTTGCCGAGCAACTGAAAGGCAGTACTGAACCTCCTGGTGCCTGGCCTGATGAATATGGCGTTGGCACCGCGCTCTCAAACCTCGGCAACATAAGTAGACGAAATGCTGAGTATGAGAAAGCTGTCCGTTACTTTCAAAAGTCGCTGGCGGCGTATGAACGAATTAATGGCGGCACCGGCAAATATTCTGTTGACATTCTTGATGATCTTGCGGACATCGGCCGCACCTACGGCGCTACTGGCGACTATCTCCGAGCGCTGACCTATCTCGATCAGGCGATGGCCTTAGCCAAGGCGTCTCATCCTGACAGGGAGGCAAGTATCTGCAACAGCCTCGGCATCCTCTATCTGAACCAGCGTGATTACTCCAAAGCGATCGAGTTTTTTCAACGTGGTCTTAAGCTAACCATCGACGCGCGCGCTCATTTCGAAGAAGCTGACATGCAGCTCAATATCGGCGTGGCTTATCAGTTTCAGGGGAATTACGCCGATGCTCTGACGAACTTTGAACGCGCATTGGAACTCGCGAAACGGATCAATTATTCGGAACTGATCATTCCCATTCACGAAGGGATCGGAACGGTATACAAAGAGCAAGGCAAGTACAAAGAAGCGCTAGAAACTCTTGATCGTGGGCTTGCTATAGCCAAAGAGAAGGACGACAAAACGAGAATAGCCGAACTCCTGTTACGCGAATCAGAACTACAGCTTGCAAACGGTAACGTAGCGAACTCCATTCAAAATGCCGGCGAGGCGAACAGGCTGGCGGAACAACTCAGTCTAAAAAATGTTTCGTATCTAGCTTTGACTACACTAGGCAAAGCATATCGAGCTGCGGGGCAAAGGGATCTGGCCGTTCAAACGTTCACCAAAGCCATTACTCAAATCGAAGAAATGCGGAGGCAAGTTGCTGGCCTTGAGAACGAGCGCCAGCTATTTTTTGAGGACAAGGTTGTCCCTTATCACGAGATCGTGGACATACTCCTGAACACGAACAAAGATATTAGCAATGAACAAGCGCTGCTTACTGCGGAATCTGCCAAAGCTCGCGTGCTCCTTGATGTATTCAGTACCGGCAGAATCGATCTGACGAAAGTGATGTCTAATCGCGAGAAGGAAGAAGAAAAAAGACTGAATAAGCGTCTGGTTGATTTGAACAATGAAATTGGAGACGAGAACGGAAAACGGATTCCAGACGCTAAACGGCTCAAAACTCTAGACGAGCAGGTAAGGTCCGCGCGTACGCAGTACGAGACCTTTCAGGACTCGCTGTACGCCGCGCATCCAGAGCTAAGGATCAACCCTGCGCAACCAAAACCTGTAACGCTTGCGAGTCTCAGTAATCTGTTTAGTGATCCTGACACGGCGTTTCTTGAGTATGTAGTGACCGAGTCCAAAACGTATCTGCTGGTCTTGACCAAGACTCAAAATGATAGATCGCCAACACTGCGTGCTTACCCAATCGCGATGGCGGGCGGCGAGATTGCAAAGCGGATTCGCGACTTCCGCGACATGATTACAACGCAAGGCGCCTTCGCTGATGAGGCTCGCCAACTCTACGACTTGCTATTAAAGCCCGCTGAACAACAATTGAATGGCAAGACGTCGCTTTGCATTATTCCAGACGGAATTCTTTGGGATCTGCCGTTCCAAGCATTAGAGGCAAGGGACGGTCACTATCTCGTTGAAGATTATGCAATATCCTATGCGCCGTCGTTGAGTGTGCTTGGGCAAATGTCTGTTCAGAAGAAAACAGAACAAGCGTCCACGGCATTACTCGCATTCGGCAATCCATCCATGCCTGGCGAAGTTGCTGCGAATATCAAAACCACTTATCGCGGTGAGGTCCTTGGTCCACTTCCTGACGCGGAGGCAGAAGTGAGCGCCCTCAAGAGTATCTGGGGAGCGTCTTCGAGTCGTGTCTTAACTGGAGCAAACGCGCGCAAGACCGTGTTTCGGACGGAAGCCTCGAAATACAGAGTCATTCATCTAGCTACGCACGGGATTTTGGACGATCAGAGCCCGATGTATTCGAGGCTGGTAATGGCTCGGGCGGACAACGATCCGAACGACGACGGACTACTCGAGGCCCGTGAGATTATGCAGCTTGATCTTCATGCTGATCTGGTCGTGCTTTCGGCTTGCCAAACGGCACGAGGACGCTTTGGTGCTGGAGAAGGCATGATCGGTATGTCGTGGGCGTTTTTTGTCGCAGGTGTGCCGACGATGGTCGCCAGTCAGTGGAAAGTCGATTCGGCGAGTACGGCAAAACTTATGATCGATTTTCACAAACGGCTAAGAGATGAAACGACAACGCACACTAAAGCAAGCGCTCTCCAGCAAGCGGCGGTTGCGCTAATGAAAGACCCGCGTTACCGGCATCCATACTTTTGGGGAGGCTTCGTAATGATAGGGAAGGATAAATAAACTCGAGTCAGTGTCTCAGCCTTCGTAAACAAATCGGTCAAGCCAATCACAACTCATTTCCCATGGACGCTCATCGGGAGCTGATGCTCTCCATCACCTTTGCGTCACGCCCGATGGCAAACAGAGCGGCGAGGGCATTGCGGGTACAGGTGACGTTCTCCTCACCCATGCGGGCAACGAGCTCGGTGTCTATTCTTTCGCGCGCTGCGTTCTGAACCGATGCCGCTGCCCGTCCCCTTTCCGTCAGCGTCACCGTCAGTTTGCGCCGGTCACTTTCGTCGACTGCCCGTTCCAAATAGCCACGCAGCACAAGCGTATCTATCAACTGGCCCGTGGCTTGTTTGGAAACGTCCAACTCCTCGATCATACGACCCAAGGGAACCTTGCCGGAACCCAGCGCCAGCCCTCCGATGACATAGAGGCCATTGCGAGGGATGTCGTCATAGCCAGCGTCAGATAGCGCCTTACGTATCGCTTTGCCGTAGGTGTTGCGTGCCAGCCGCATAAGAGCCGGCAGGGCGACGCTTTCGTGCCAAGGTTTTTTGTCGCTCATGGACAGACTTTATACGATAAAGAAAATTGACAGTCAATACCTCTTACGATTTATTCGTTCCTATCTAGCACCTCCCTTGTGGATTGCGAAGCCTGCTCCTACGGCATGTTGTGTTTCAGTTTTCCCAAGGTAGAGTCGCTATCGTCTGAACTTGATCCAGTCATGCCGACTCTCTTGACTAGCCAAAACACCTTCGCTACGATCACGTACTTAGTCTTTTTTTACGTACTTCGAGCGGAGGAGTGAATGGAAGATTCTGCCAAGTTCGAAGAATTGGTTAAGCTCATCAAAACGGTGAAGCCCACGCTGCAGGGTGTCGACATCACACCCGACGACTACTTGACCGAGAGCTTGGGACTTGATTCCCTTGATGTAGCCCAACTCCTCCGCGCGGTTCGGCGTAAGTTGAATCGTGATTTTGATTCGGAGAGTTGGTTGGCAGACAGCAAGAATCACAAGTTGTCCGTCCTTTCACTTCACGAGACTATCTCCACAGCGACGGGAAGTTGACCTAACATTGAAGACCTCTCAAGGTCGGGGCTCCTTTTCTCGCCGCAATTTGGGAGGCGCTATGAATGCCTGAGAACCAAGCGCGCGGACGAGTAGCTATTGTCACGGGCGGCTCACGAGGGATTGGTGCGGCTATTTGCACGCGGTTGGCGCGCGATGGAATGATAATCAACATCATCTACCGAGACGCAGATGATGCAGCTGCACGCGTCGCGAAGGACATCAACTTGTCTGGCGGGCGTGCTTTCATTCACAAGGTCGACGTATCGGATGAAGCGCAAGCTAATGACCTGGTCGACCATGTAGCGGATGAACAGGGCGCCGTTCACGTCTTGGTAAATAACGCGGGGATCACTGATGACCGCTTGGTGATCCAAATGAAGACAGTCCAATGGGAACGCGTTCTGCGGGTGAACCTCACAGCAGCGTTCTTCTTGTCACGGGCCGTAATACCAATAATGATGGATCAGCTATGGGGACGGATCATCAATATCTCATCTAACTCCGCGCGTACTCCAGGGCCCGGTCAGGCCGCTTATAGCGCCTCCAAAGGGGGGCTTGAGGCGTTGACCCGCAGCCTCGCTATCGAGGTAGGCCGCAAAGGCATTCGAGTTAATGCGGTCGCGCCGGGTAGGGTAAGGACGGACATGACAGCCGCTCTGGCTGAAAGGCTTGGCGAAGATACATCTGAGTCACGCTGGGGCTTGCCCGAAGACATCTCCGGCATGGTCGCCTTCCTTGCAAGTGACGAGGCTGATTACATCCAAGGGCAACTAATAACGGTTGACGGAGGACGGTCCGTGATGCGACCTCACGGCACCTAAAAGCACTCAGCGGCGCGGGGACTTCGACGCATCTAACAAATCCATGTCACCGTTTTCAAATCGATACTTCGGATGAAGCGCCATTTCTCTTGAGTGAGCAATCATGAGAAGAACGATGATCGAGGGCTCAGAGAAAGCCCTTAGATATTGGGAAGACATCAGGGGGACTCAGCCGCATACCTACGGCCCACTAACTATAAGCTCAGAACTGCTTGATCATCTCCTTGAGTTGATGGGCGAGAAACATCCAGTCCATGAGAGTCACCAATTCGCTCTTGGGACATCGCGACGGGGGAGAATCGTCCCCGGTGGCTTTATTCACCCTTTCACATCGGGATGGATAGTAAGGGAGACTGGCCCTGCTGCTGTTGTTGGCTTGAGGTCTGCGACTTGGGATTTTGTGCGTCCGATTTACCCAGACTGTCCCTTCTATTTCAGCAACACCACTGTGGACTCGAGCGAGGTCGATGAAAGCCTCGGACTGGTCAACACCGTGCGTCGCGTCTTCGCTGAAGATGATCGCGTCTACGCGATCGGCAGACTCAGCGCTTTGATCCAACGTCGACCAGGCCGTAACACGGACCCATCAGAACCGTCGCTGAAAGCCTAAGAACGGCCCGTCAGCTCTGAACAAGTAAGCAAGAAACCATGGAGGTGGTCGTGACCGATTATCAACCACTTAAGGGCAAGGTCGCACTTATCACGGGTGGATCAAGAGGAATTGGAGCGGCCATCTCTCGCAAGCTCGCGGCTTGGGGATGCAATGTCTGCATCAACTATGTCGATAGGGATCGGCCTGCACGCAAGATTGAGGCTGAGTTGAAGGAGTTGGGTTTTACGGTCAGTCTTCATCGGGCCGATCTCAGCGTGCCTGAGGACATTGAAAACATGATGGAGGAGATTCGTAGTATTCATGGCAACTTAAACATCGTGGTGCAGAATGCTGGTGCAACCAAGTTCGCATTGTTGGAAGAGGCCACGATTGAACAGTGGCAGTTTGTGCAGGACACGAACGCTCGGGCGACTTGGCTCTTGGCGAAACATGCATTGCCACTAATGAAGCACCGTCCCGGCGCACGGTTCATAACCATCACTAACTCGACCCCACATCGAATTATCTATCGGGGGGGCCTTTTCGCCGTGGCTAAAGCAGGCCTTGAAGCCCTCACGAAATACCTCTCATATGAGTTCGCCCCCTATGGCATAGTGGTGAACTGTGTAAAGCCCGGTTTGGTTCAGACGAGTGTCTTTGAGGTGCGCCCAGATTTTAATGTAGGCGTGGCTCTTGAGAAGAAGGTCTCGCCGTGGCCAGGGGAGCAAATGACGACCCCGGAAAAATCCGCCGATGCGGTGGCGCTGCTATGCCTAGACGAGGCCGCTTGGATTGCTGGGGAGACGATCACGGTAGACGGTGGCTTCTCACTTTGGAGATCAACGAGGCGGTCCGTCAAACCGACGGGGGAGCCACAGGAATCTTGATACTCCCTTTTTCCTCAGTTTTGAGCGCCTTAGCGTACTCTTGCAAGAGTTTTAAGAGGGACTTATTTGCCTAAAATTGTGATTACCGGGACTGGGATAATCACCGCCGCCGGAACGGGACCCGGTCCGGTTCTGGATGGGATGGTCGCGAACGCTGGTTTCTTCGATGGCTCTCAACTGTGCGGAAATCCCTCAATGTTGGGTGCTTGGCCGATCGCAGTACCGGATCCCAACGCGATGAACTGGCCAGTGGATGATCCGTGGTGGGTAGACAATCGAAAGTTCGCTAATCTTACGTCGCAATGGGCCGTGTCTGCCGCACTCCTAGCGCTCGACACGCCAGCGAGCGCGGAAGTCGCATCGCGCTGTGGCGTGATCATGACGCTTGGCGGCTATGGCGACGAAGAGTACAAAATCTTATTGCCCCTCCTGGCAATGGCCAACGAGGATTCACGACCTCTAGCCACACTACTTTACGACGAGATGCCGGACTACACCTATGTCCGCGGAATCCCTTCTCAATGTGGGCAATTCGTTGCCAAGGCGACAGGGTTCCGGGGATCCAACGTTGCCGTATATGGTGAAGCTACTGCTGGCGGTCTGGGCGCTGTCGCGCTCGCAATGCGCTTGTTGCGTAGCGGAGAGCTTGAGAGGGTAATCGTCGTCGGCGTTGCCCCCGTCATCACGCCAAAGGCGTTCCTCGTTATCGACGGGCTAGATTCCATAGGAACTAAAGCGACTTTGGGTTGCGGACCGTTTGACCTCAACCGAGCAGGTACCCTACTCGGCCTTGGTGCCGCCGCTCTAATACTGGAGACAGAACCGACTGCGTTACAACGCGGAGTTAAGCCTATGGCTGAGCTCTTGGAATGCGAAGTGATTTGTGGGCAAACTAGTCGGGAGGCCATCAACATGGCGCTCGACATCGTTCTTTCCGCCATCCCGCACAGTCCCGACATTTGGTGGGCGCATGGTGCTGGCTCGGTCGTCCTGGATCTTGAGGAATGCCATGCCGTTGGTGCGATGGTGCGTGCGCCCGCTACGTCAAGCAAGGGAACCATAGGGAACGCGTTTGAATGTTCCGGTTTGATCGACATGGCGCTCGCCTGCGAGGCGCTTCATCGTAAAAGTCTTCCACCCGTTGGGCTGCTTCGGACTCCGGATCCAGCTTTGGGCGACATTGATTTCGTGGTCGGGTCGTCACGTGCGCTGCCGGATGCGAAAACGGCGTTGGTTACGGGCTTCGGACACGTGACTACGAAGTGTGCCGGAGCAGCGGTGATCAGGAGGTCCGATCATGGTTGAAAAGGAGGTGCTGATTTCCGGGGTTGGGCTCGTGACGCCGATTGGTGCGACAACCGAGTCTTTCTGGCACGCAAACCTTGCCGGCATTTCAGGATTAAGAAGTGAGTCCGAAATGGACCTATCAGACCTCCCTTGCGGTTGGGTCGCGGGCATTATTGGGGACGGCCTCAGGGCTTCGGTTAACGCTACGTGGGGAAGTCAAGGACGGAGTTGGGGCGCAACACTCATGAATGGCGCCGTCGAGCAGGCAATTGCGGACGCGAGACTCGACCGCAGACTGTCGCGGCCAGCTGGCCTTATTTGGGTGAAAAGCTGTCCGTCAAGCGGGACCAACCCGGCAGAATTTGAGGCACATGCCAAAAGGCAGAGCGCGCAATTCCGCGCCGTCGGTGAGGATTTCACTCAGACTATCAAATATTTGCGCGAAGAGACGTTGACTTCAGAAGCGGCGGAGGCTTCCAGTTTCGCTAATGAGGTCCGTGCCCGCCTAGGCGTCCCTTTGATCCCAACACGGCTCGAAGCTACGTGTTCGGGAGGACTACGCGCAATCGCGGAAGGCGCTCGACTCTTGCAGGCTGGCCGCGCTGACGTCGCCGTCGTGGCATCAGTCGTCTCCAGGCGCACGCACTATGTGTTCTCACAATATGCTCAGCTTATGGCAGTGTCGCGTTGGAAGGGGCCACCCGAACAGGCATCCATGCCTTTTGACAAACGCCGGAGCGGCATGGTGATTAGTGAAGGTGCTGGAGCGGTCATCCTAGAGACTGCGGAGCACGCAAAACGTCGTGGCATCAATGCTGTCTACGCGAGACTTGGCGGGTGGGGGCTTGCCGTCGATACGGCCCACGTAACTGCGCCGCAGGTCGAACTGGTCGAGCGTGTGATCCGCGCGGCACTCGAAAATTCTGCGTTGGACCCGCTCCAAGTCGAGGTCGTCTATGCGCACGGTTCGTCAACGCGGCTGAATGACATCACTGAGGCTAGGGCGCTCCACAACGTCCTTGGCGCGCACATGAGGGAGGTTGATGTTTGTGCGGTGAAATCGCTCACCGGCCATGCCTCGGCCGCATCTGGCATCATCGAAATAATCGCCTCAGCACTGACGCTGTGTGAAGGCGTGGTCCTCCCGGTCGTCACATGCACTGAACCCGATCCTGACTGCAATGTAAAGACTAATCTGCAGCCGGTTGAGCGACCCGTCGAGACGGTTCTAAAAAACGCTTTTGGGTTCGGTGGACAGTACGCCTCAATCATACTTCAGCGCGCCTCCAGTTCACGCCGCCTGCCTATGCCGGCGTAAGACTGATGTCAACGTGACCGCGACGAACCGCGCACTTGTGTCAGGGGAAATTGGAGTGCCTTGTGCTTACCGACGGCCGATCATTTTGAATAGTTGCCGTTCTATCTGTTGAACACGCTTAGAGGAATGTTTGGTTCCGGAGGACCTGAGTCTTGAATTCAGCTGGCTTTGAGGGAGCGATCAAACAACTGGCAATGCTTCGCGCATTCACAGACTTACCCTACGCGTCCGAGATTGCTTTGGAGGCAGGTGTATTTGATGTGGCGCCACGGGCCGAGCAACGGTTCAAGAGCATCACAGCTCTCATATTGAAACGAGGCACGAAACAGATTCTTGAGGTCGGAGCCGGGCTTTCGACCCGGGGCCTGACCATGACGGCGGATGATTCATTGACGTATCTTGAGACCGATCTACCTGAGAACATTATCGCGAAGGAACAAGTCGTTCGGTCCATCTTGCGTCGATCGCGTATGAGCCGAAGCAATCTACTCTTCGCAGGCGTTGACGTACAACTTTACTACGAATTGTCAACTGCAGCGGAGCAACTCCGCTCGGACATCACGATTGTGACAGAAGGAGTCCTAATCTATAAGACTCGGTCCGTTCAACGCACAATCGCGGGAAATATTCATCGTCTACTACGAGAAAGAGGCGGCGTGTGGATTACACCCGATTTTGCCACAGTTAAAGAGCGTGAACGCTCATACGGGAAGAAAAGAGTGGCGCCGTTCGCGGCTCCCCGAGGTTCTTTAGTTCGGCAAGGGTCGTTCAAAAACCAGCCTGAGATCAGCAGGTTTCTTAAAAGCATTGGTTTCGAAGCCGAGGTTTACTTGCAATCGGACTTTGTTACCAAGTTGACTTGCGTCGACTCTCTGAAACTTCGCGGACGTAGAGGTTTGCTGCCCTTGAGCCCTCGTCGCATTTACTGTCTTCGGCCACGTTGACGTTACCTCGCGCCAAACCGAGGCGAAATTCGGCGGAGAACCAACGATTGCAACGGCCTTCCGTCGAGCGACCTAGCCGGTAGCCTTCAAGGCCGGTCTCCCTTTAGGGTGGTGTCCGAATTCACCTTCTCCCACGTCAAGCGACGTCTAACCTCAATCTTGGGGATGAGAGCATTTCCGACGAGACGAGTTGGTATCAGAGTTATCCTTTCGTTCGAGAACTCAAAATATCTTATCAAGTCCTTACCTACATCGTTTGGATCTAGACTGCCTTCGACGTGATGTGCAATGGTGCCCTTAGCGTCATTGACGGTGTAAGTCCCGTAGTATGCAAGATAGGTATCGTACGCCAATGCTTTCTCTTTGATTGTGGCCTTCGCTAAATCCTCCGAAAAAAATCGCTCGCGATCGTTACGAAGCATGATCTGCACGTTAACATGTCCCGTTGAATCATAAACAATATAGCCACTCGGATTGTGCTCGCTCCTTGTTCCAGCGGGCCGACCTTCGGTTGTTACTAACTTCCAAGTGCCTATCAGTCTTTTTGATATGTCACTTCTAGGCTCGGCTGCTTGAGACACACGAGTTTGGCCAGACCGCTTTTGCTCAATGTTTATGAGACCCAAGCACATAGAACTTAGAAGCGCCAAAGTAATCACCGAGTTTAGGATTGGAACTGGTAACATGGTCAACTCCATTTCACGGAGTACATCCGATCTTAAGTTTGTAACTATGAATAATGGCCGGATCAATATAGGCGGGCGGCTGAGTCCGAATGGCTTACTGAATAACCTTGTCAGCTCTTTCAATGGCCTTCTGTGATATTGAAATATTGTATCGCCGCGCCGCCGATAAGTTAACCCCAATCAAAGTTTTTTGTGGAACGATGACTGGCAAATCTGAAAGAGCTGTTCCTTGCATTAAATTGACATAAAGCAATCGTTCAGCCGCAACGCTTCCAAGCTCCGTAGAGTCAGTCGAGATGGTAGCGATTGCCCCCTTATAAACGTTACTAATGTCTGCCGCGACCAGAGGCTTTTTACTGGAGGATATAAGTTCTTGGAGATTCTTGATCATATAGTATCTCCCAAAGAATATGTCGGCTAGTGCTTGCTGTTCTTCACTAATTTGAGGCTTTTCAACCGGAATGGAGATTATCGTTAGCGGAGGCTTCATCTCAGCAGCAGCCGCTAACAGGCGATCCTTCTCTAGCTCATCTTGATGGTAGAGCATCGGATTATACACAAACCCGAAAGTCTTCCCTGGGAAAGCCTGAGCAAAGAACTCAAGGTATAGGTTAAGTGGTATGTCGAAAGTAGTACCCGCTATGATTCCACGATGGGGATCTTTTTCATAATGCCTAATAAGACCGCTGCGAACAGGGTCGGTGACGCCGATAAAAATGATTGGGATTTCGTTCAGGTAATGTTGATTTGCATACTCACTTACTTGAGTACCAACTGTTATTAAGTAGTCAGGCTTGGATGAAAATCTGCTGAGTAACAATTTGAATATCGCTTCATTCTGTTCATTCTGCGGAGCCTCTGCAACACCTGTGGTCCACTCATAATGCGCGACATAGGGCGTTGGTTCTAACATTTGGTCCAGTTTGCTGGTGAACCCAGTCATGATATTGCGTGTATAGTAGATTTCCCCATTCAGAACAATCGCAATATGAACAACCTTTTTTTCTTTTCGTATCTGGATTTCCTTGTTTGGCGTGCTTAGCAAGAACACAATAGACGCACACGAAATAGCAATCGTTCCACAAACGGTCAGACTAATGTAACAGACCAAGAAACAAACCTTTGCTAGAGATCGGGAAGCTCGGGTCCACACTTTATCGGGATCGTAGTTGTTGCTTGCAAAAAACTCTTGTGTAGTGAGGTCGCAATTTGTTTTGCCAAGCGCTTTCCTTGCTCTCTTTGTTTGTAGGAACCCTCCGATAATTTTCTTTTCACTTGTATCTGCGGCGAGTCGGTACGTTTGAGTACCGATTAAGAAGCTGTAAATAATGAGGGCGAATAAGGTGCCAATGGCTAATCCTATAGCCATTTGTGTAAGAAGCTTTAGGTGAGTTGTATCTGAAATTACCGACCAAATAAGTCCAATGGCTACTGCCGTCAATAAACCAGCAACTCGTTCGGGACCCTTAGGAATATCTACTTCGGATGGTTCCCACTTGGCTCGTCCGCGCCAAGTCAAACCAATTGCTACGCTTGCCGAAACTAGAGTCCCAGCGGCCTTTACCAAGTTAGTCAAGGCTCCGTAATTGTCACTCATTTTGTTGCATGCACCAGGATTACGTCTCGTGCGACGAGGAGGTTCTGGTTGGAGGAGGTTCTTCTGATAGCTCGGCTGCGTAATTTCGCGGAAGCGTGACGAGGTCTTTCGGCAACCTCGCTTCCACTGGAGGCGTGCCCAACAACTTCGTAGTGCTTAGCACTGAGCGGCGCACGCTTAATTTGGTTGTTATTAGGAACCGCAGCCAAGCGGTTAGACACTTCGAGAACTCTAAAAGGTACGTCTTGGTGAGGTGATTGAAGCATGAGCGACCTTCCTCCAGTAGCTTTGGTCCGTTCTCGCGTGGTTGACGGGTAAAGCGTGGAAAGGGAAAACGCTCGGATTATATAGAGGCGACATGCGTCTATCAAGACAATTCTTGATAGGTAGTTTGTGTGGTTGTTGGATGCGCATCGTTAGCAGTGCGACCGTTAAGTCCGAGAAACGAGATGGAAAATAAGGCTAGTCTTAACTGGCGAGTCGTGGCAGACTTCAGTTTGGTTTGGGATCTAAAGGGAGGAATAAGCAACTAACTACGGGAGATTGGTAGGGGTTCTAGCGGTGCTTCGGAGCATACAAGCTCATTTCGATTCCTCGCGACGTTGGTCTACGCCACCAAATCAATCTGTGCTAGGAGAAACTGACGTTCACGTTTGGCGACTCTCTTTAGAGCAACGCGGAGCGACGGTTCAAGGCCTATATCAGCTGCTGTCTCCCGATGAGCAGGCGAGAGCTGACCGCTTTCATTGCGAAGACGACCGTCGACATTCGATCGTGGCGCGGGCGTGCTTAAGAATGGTGTTAGGGGATTATCTAAGATCCGATCCTGCTGGAATCAAATTCACTTACTCAGATTGCGGCAAACCCCGACTCACCGGCAGCCAAGGTTACTTAAAATTCAACCTAACCCATTCTGGCGGTTTAGCACTCTTTGCCATCACGCTCGTTGGCGAGCTCGGCATCGACATCGAGCATCTCAGGACGGACTTTGCCAGCGACGATATTGCCAATGTCTTCTTTTCCGATACCGAGTTGATTTGCCTTAACAAGCTGCCGACGCATCTGCGGAATGAAGCTTTCTACAACTGCTGGACTCGCAAGGAAGCTTTCCTTAAGGCCAAGGGTGCCGGCCTATCGCTGCCTCTGAATAATTTCGACGTGACGCTCGCGCCTGCGGAACCGGCAGCCCTCATCCGAACCGCATGGGACGAGTCAGAAGCGGAGCGTTGGTCGCTTTCCGAACTGGAGCCGGGCCCTGGATACGTCGCGGCTGTCGCCGTCGAGTCTAACCATTGGCAGTTGATCTGTTGGCAGTTCGATGAGAGAGCATTCAGACCATTCGTGTAGTTGCAGTTCAGCGGTGATTGAGGACTGATGGCGACAAAAGGCGTGCTAACGACCTGGTCAACGTCGCATTCATCGTCGGTTCCATGATTGAACGTCCCTAAGCAAATGCCTTAGAACCTTCGAGCCAGGGTTATCGCGGATCAGGATCTGAAATTCCCGCTGACTGTCTTGTACCATTCCTTCATGAGCGAAGAAGACTCCAAGTGCAAGATGCGATTGGGAGTCCAACCTCAATCCATTAAGCTCTTCGACTTTGTCTTTGCCAAGAACTTTGAATTTTCCTTGCGAGGTAGCGGAAGACAACTCTCCGCTCTTATTCACCGCACGGATCGTCCACGTGTAAACCATGCCGCGCTTCAACGGCGAAGTGGGCGCCCAGGTTAAAGTGGTCGTAGGAAGATTCTGACTCTTCGCCACCTGATGAAAGTGCTCATCCGCTATTTCAATTCTGTACGCCTCGGCTGTTTTTGACGTCCTCCACCGAAGCTTTGGTTGTGTTTCTTCAATGACCGTCCCTGTGGGATAAACGATATTGATTCGTTCTTCATTTCCAGTCGTCGCCCTTACCGAGACGTCAGCGCTTGCTAATTCATCTAGCACTTCGGGCCGGTTGAGTGCTCCTCCCGTTAATGCTTCTTTGACTGCTTGCCGTGATTCCGCAGGCAATGAAGGCAAGCCAATGACGTTCCCGCTTTGATCGATGGCAATTTCCCCTGCACCGTCCTTGAGAGCAACCAACATGGTGTCATGTCGCCTATCGGGTGCTTTGCCTGGAGGGTTCTCTGCGAGCTTCGGTGGGTTCACCATGTTGGGTGACGGAGCTGGGTTCGGAGCTTGAGGAGAAGCCAACGGCATTGGCTGAGATCCGGCGCTGATTCCCCTACCATTAGTTGGTTGCTGGCCCGGACCCGTTGATCTCCATCTTGACGTTACTATCAACGCAACAGCGGCGAAGGCAATTAGTGCGACCATCGCTGCAATCCGCATTGGCATAGAGAACACTATTCTTCGACCCGATTCAATTTCTCTTGTTTGATGATCACTGGCCTGGTGACGCGAGGCTCCTTTCATTGTCGCCAGTGATTCGCGTAGATCCGCTACCTCCGCCGAGCATTCAGCACAGTCTTCCAGATGTAGCTTAACGGTGCTTCGGTCCAATGGATTAAGATTGTCGTCAACAAAGGCCTCGATGGTTTCGAGTTCGAGGTGGAAAGGCTCCTCGTCTTCAGTAGGAAGTAGATGGCCGGTTAACGTTCGAAGGGCGACCGCTTCGATTTGAGTGGTCACGACTCGCCGCCGACACGTTTCGCAATCGACGATGTGATTGTAGATTACTCCACGATCGCCGGTTGCTAAGGCTTGGGCATGGAAACGTTCAACAATTTCGTTTGAAAGATGTGCGCTCATTTTGATCCTCACGTAACGCGGATTCTCTTGTCGAGAAAAGCTTGGCGGCGTCTTGCCAGGCGCGCGCGGACCGCCTTCCGAATATTCTTTACCTTTGTTTCACTGACTCCCAGTTCTAAAGCGATCTCGGAATCTGACATTGGCAGACTAGTAAGGAGTGTCCTGAATTGTTCGATAGAAACCTCTAAAAGTCTTGCGAGGTGTTCCTCGGTGGCAATCTTTGTGAACAGAAACCACTCGATGCCGTACCCAAAGCTACCACTCATGCTGAGCAGCAAAGACTTTCGTTGCTCGACCCGTAGGCTCTGTATTTCAGTGAATAGGCGATCGAGCAAACGTTGGTTGTCAACGTATGCGATCATATCGGGTTGGTAAGTTACTAGCGGGCTCGATTGAACATAGTGCTTATCTTCGATACTGATGGTCTGAACCTGTACGCCGGCAACAGCAATATTCACCAAGTCAACCAACTCATCGAACCTCACAGGCCTGCGAACATTTTTCAAAACCAGCAGGATGAGTTCGGCGGTATTGGGCTTGTGCGCATCGCTGGATCGATGGGCGCGAAAATCAAGTTCCATCTGGGAAGGCCCAACTAGATCGACATTGGACGTTTCGGAACGCCATCCGCGGTATCCACAAACCAACTTGCCTTGGTTATCCTTCCAGGTTTCCAAATCGTCGTTAGCGGCAATCAGGCGTCGAATCTTTTGCGAGAGGCTGCGTCGTTGACGATCCTGTCCACGCAGAAGGTCCGAGAAAACCGTGGTTGTCGTAGTCGCGACGAGTCCCGCGAAATTGGAAATGGGATGATCATCTGAACTCTTCTTAAACAGGCGCAGTCGCGGCAAGAGCCTTACACAAACGTCGCCGAAAACATCTTGTGTGTTGAATGTCGCAGTCGTGCCGGGAGCGCCCATTCGCATACTGCGGGCAATTCTATAGACGATTGGTCTCGCCGCTTCCAAAAGGCGATGAAGCTGTTCCTGACTCTTTGCGTCGTCGGTCGATCTGAGATAGGGGAGTAGCTCTTCGTCAACTAAGTCATTTGGGTTGTTCCGTTGATCTAGAGTCAATTTCGCCTCAACAACGCCTGGTGCGGTTTATGTGGACGCCCAGCGACAAGGATACGATAAGAGTCGAAAGCTGTCTGTGTCCCACAACACAGCCTTGTTTAGAGATGCGACCAGAAACAGTTGCATCGCGTCGTAACCTATGCATAATCTCTGGCCGCGCCCGCCTCCCCGGTGGGCGAAGCGGTTACGTGGGGTGAGGACACGTAGCCTCAGGGCGGGGCTTGTGGGAGGGCCTCGCCCGTTTTGTTTTGTTCCCAAGTCCCAAAGACTCCCGTCGGACTCAAGACCGTAACGGTTTCCACTGGAAATTCACACCGTTGTTGTTGCACTATTAGCCTACCTCAGCATCGTCTTGGCTTTACCCTTGCTGGATGACAGCCAAAAGCCGGTCTGATTCAGTCTCAGAAAACTGGAGTCATTTGTGGGAATCAAAGCAGTTCCCGAAGCGACAAAGAAGAAGCGCGGCAATCGGCAAAAGGAGGCGCCGGCAAAGTCGCTTGAGGCAACCTTGTGGGCGGCTGCCGACAAGCTGCGCGGGCACATGGATGCGGCGGAATACAAGCATGTCGTCCTTGGGCTGATCTTCTTGAAATACATTTCCGACGCCTTCGAAGAGCACCAGAACAAACTTAGACAAGACATCGCGAATCCGAAGAGCGAGCTCTATCTCGACAAAGACGAGGAACGCGCGGCGGCGCTCGAAGATCGCGATGAATACATCGCAGCCAATATCTTTTGGGTGCCGCAGGAAGCGCGCTGGTCACACCTGCGCGCCAACGCGAAGCAACCAACGATTGGCAAGATTCTCGACGATGCGATGGTCGCAATCGAGCGCGACAACCCTACGCTCAAAGGTGTGCTGCCAAAAGACTACGCGCGGCCTGCGCTTGATAAGCAGAGGCTCGGCGAAATAATCGACTTGATCGGGATAATCGGACTCGGTGACAGGGCGAATCAGTCGCGAGATATGCTTGGTCGCGTCTATGAATATTTTCTCGGCCAGTTTGCTAGTGCCGAAGGAAAGAAGGGCGGACAGTTCTACACGGCGCGTTGCGTCGTTCAACTTCTTGTCGAGATGCTTGCTCCATACAAAGGCCGCATTTTTGATCCCTGCTGTGGATCAGGCGGAATGTTCGTACAGAGTGAGAAGTTTGTTGAAGCGCACGGCGGACGCATCGGTGACATCAGCGTCTTTGGACAGGAGTCGAATCCGACAACTTGGAAGCTCGCGAAGATGAACCTTGCGATTCGCGGCATCGAGAACAATCTCGGAAAGGAAAACGCTGACAGTTTTCATCGCGATTTGCACAAGGACCTAAAGGCCGATTACATACTTGCTAATCCACCTTTCAATGACAGCGACTGGGGCGGCGAGCGCCTGCGCGAAGACGTGCGCTGGAAATACGGCGTACCGCCGCCTAGCAATGCAAACTTTGCCTGGGTGCAGCACTTTATTCATCACGTCGCGCCAACTGGACTGGCTGGCTTCGTTCTCGCCAACGGCAGCATGTCCTCGAACCAATCGGGCGAAGGCGAAATTCGAAAGAACATAATCGAAGCCGATTTGGTTGACTGTATGGTCTCGCTGCCCGGCCAACTTTTCTATAACACGCAGATTCCAGTCTGCCTTTGGTTCATCGCTCGCGACAAGCGGAACCATCGTTTTCGCGATCGTCGCGGCGAGACGCTGTTCATCGACGCTCGAAAGATGGGGGGCATGATTGATCGAGTCCATCGCGAGTTGACTGGCGGCGACATTCACGTGATCGCCAATACATATCACGCTTGGCGTGGCGATCAAAAAGCGACCAACTACGCGGACGTTGCCGGTTTCTGTAAGTCTGCGAAACTCGATGAAGTTCGCGCTCACGGTTACGTGCTCACACCCGGTCGCTACGTTGGCGCGGAAGACGCAGAAGATGAGGTCGAACCATTTGACGAAAAGATGAGGAGACTCAGCGCCAAGCTTGAGGAGCAGTTTACTGAATCAGCAAGATTGGAGAAGCTGATTCGCGAGAATCTGGAGACGCTAGACGGTGCGCAACGGCTTTCCCTCTGATTGGCAAACTGTGCCGCTAGAAGATTGCATGTCCGCGATAATCGACTATCGCGGCAAGTCGCCACGCAAAACGACATTAGGCATTCCGCTTATCACCGCGAAAATCGTAAAGGATGGTCGAATTGAAAGCCCCGAAGAGTTTATCGCTGATGAAGATTTCAACGACTGGATGCGCCGGGGATTACCCGAAGCTGGCGACGTTCTCATGACTACGGAGGCACCGCTCGGAGAGATCGCACAACTCGACAGTCGGAAAGTCGCGCTAGCTCAGCGTCTGATCACGCTACGAGGGAAGCCCGGCTTACTGGACAACACATACTTGAAGTTTCTAATGCAATCGCAGTTTGTTCAAGAACAACTCAAGGCTCGCTCGACTGGTACAACAGTGCTTGGGATTCGTCAGAGCGAACTTCGTAAGGTTTTACTTCTCGTTCCACCGATTGCCGAGCAGCGCGCAATCGCGCGCGTGCTCGGCACGCTTGACGACAAGATTGAGTTGAACCGGCGAATGAACGAGACGCTGGAAGCGATGGCCCAAGCGCTCTTCAAGGCATGGTTTGTGGATTCGATTATGGGCGGATTGCCTAAGGGTTGGCGACGCTGTTCCATTCGTGAGCTGGCTAACAATATTCAATACGGCCTTACCCAAAGTGCTTCGACTGAACCGATCGGCCCTCGCTTCTTGCGCATCACCGACATTCAAGGAGGGCATGTCGATTGGAGCCGCGTTCCGTTCTGCAAAATTTCAACAGATGACCTTGTGCGCTACCGTTTGAAGAAAGGCGACGTTTTGGTTGCGCGGACCGGAGCGTCAACCGGCGAAAATGTCTATCTTGCTGCCGTTCCAGATGCTGTATTCGCCTCTTACCTTGTTCGGTTTCAGTTTTCAGACCCGGCGATCGCACGCTTTGTCGGCATGTTCATGAGAACATCAGAATACTTCGACTATGTGGCGGGTTGCATCGGAGGCTCCGCACAACCAAACGCAAGTGCTCAAGTTCTTGCTGCCGCGAAATTAGTAATACCAAATTCGGAACTTGTTCAGCGATATGCACAAACGGTGGGGCCAATGGACAAACGCATCTTCGTTAATACTCAAGAATCTGAGACTCTCACCAAATTGCGTGACGCGCTTTTACCCAGACTCCTTTCGGGCGCGCTGCGCTTAGAGACCAAAACTTAATGTCGACTCACACAACAGCGCCGGACAACACTAATTCGCACGATCGATTTCAGATACTCTCACTCGATGGTGGAGGGATAAAGGGATTGTTCTCTGCAGGCGTTCTTGCGGCCATCGAGGAGGACCTTGGCGCGAGAATAATTGATCACTTTGACCTCATCACCGGAACCTCCACTGGGGGAATCATTGCGATCGGTCTCGGTTTGGGAATGAAGCCCCGCGAGATTGTCGAATTCTATCTACGCGAAGGGCCGGCCATTTTTCCGAGTCGTTTAGGCACTAGGTTGTTCCAGCACGTTATATATAGGAAGTTTTCGGCGAGACCACTAAGAAAGGCACTTGAGCGGTGTTTCAAGGATCGAACCTTCGGCTCAAGTATGAAGCCGCTTGTAATTCCCGCATACAATCTTGGCGCTGATGACGTTTATTTGTTTCGGACGCCACACTACAAGAATTTGAAGCGTGACTACAAAGTCTTGGCGTGGAAAGTGGCACTCGCAACTGCCTCAGCTCCGACATTCTTTCCTTGCAGCCGTGAAATCGACAATCTTCGGCTGATTGATGGCGGGGTCTGGGCTAATAACCCTGTGATGGTTGGTATCGTGGAGGCGCACCGGTTCTTTGACGTGCCGCTAACCTCAATGCGTGTTCTAAGCATTGGGACCTCCGAACCAGTCTCTTATCGGCGACAAAGACTAAACTCTGGCGGAGTTCTGGCTTGGGCATTGGGTAACGCAGCAATCGACGTCATCCTCCGCGGACAGAGTATTGCGGCTCACAACCAGGCAAGGCTATTGATTGGCAAAGAAAACATCGAACGAGTAAGTCCAAAGGTAGCGTCAGGCGAATTCTCTTTGGCAGGCGTTCACAAGGTTGAGGATTTGCTTGCTCGGGCAGCGCATGATAGCCGCGCATTCTCTCCGATGTTCGAGCAGACGTTCAGGGCCCACACTGCTAGGCCCTTCTCGCCCTTGTTTCAATAAACTGCAAACCCAATGATTGATTCACTCACGCTCCAAAGGTTCCTTAAGGCGACGGCCGATTCGCTCGACATTCCCGAAGAATTGCGTCAGGAGGCCACCCTAAAGTATGAGGATATTGGCGAATGGCTCGGAGCTGAAGACTCAAACCTTCGCGTGTATTCTCCCGAGATCTACCCACAGGGCTCTTTTCGCCTCGGCACGGTGGTGCGTCCAATTGTCGATGCAGATGAATACGACATTGACTTTGTCTGTCGACTTGAAGTTGAAAAAGAAGCCACTACGCAAAAGGATCTGAAAAAGATGGTGGGAGATCGGCTCAGATTACGTTCCGACCTCGCTCGAATCCTGGAGCCCTTGCGACGATGTTGGCGGCTCAATTATCCAAAGCAATTCCACATGGATGTTCTTCCGGCAATTCCCAATATCCAGAATCCGCCAACAGGAATTCTCCTTACCGATAGAGAACTCACTCGCTGGCAGCAAAGCGATCCCAAGGCTTATGCCGAGTGGTTTTACCAACGCATGGAAGTGGTTTTTGAAGAGAAGGCGCTTCAATTTGCTGAAGCGATTAGAGCAAATGTCGAGGAAATCCAAGAGTGGCAGATCAAGACGCCCTTGCAGCGTTCGATCCAGTTGATTAAGCGTCACCGCGACATCTATTTCCAAGATGATCTTGATAACAAAGCGTCATCAATAATCGTTACAACCTTGGCTGCGAAGGCGTATCGGAATCAAAGAGACCTCTTTGATGCTCTTTCGGATGTTCTTCGCGACATGACCAACTTCATTGAGAACCGCAATGGTCGTTGGTGGGTCGAAAACCCCGTTGAGCCCGACGAGAACTTTGCGGACAAGTGGAATGAGAGTCCTGAGAAGCGAAAGGCCTTCCTTGCCTGGATCGAAAGGATCCGAAGTGATTTCGTTGTGGCATCGAGGTCACTTAGTTTTAGTGAAGCTGTCGACTCGCTCGCCCCTCGGTTGGGGCCCGAAGTCCGTGATGCAGCTAGAAGTCTTCAGGTGGAGAGCAAGTCGGCAGCTACGCAAACCGCGATTCAGGTTGCGCCACTTGGGAGCATCAGCCATTGTCAAGCTCCGCTCTGGCCGCTTCGGCAACAGTTCAACGCAAGCCTGTCTGGAGGCGTCTATTTTACAAAATCTACTCGAAGGAAACTGTGGGAGCTTACAGACCGGTCGGTTCCAAAGGATGTGTGGCTTAGGTTCGTGGTCAAGACGAATGCGCCGCGTCCCTACAGTGTTCAATGGCAGGTGGTGAATACTGGTCGAGAAGCCGCAGAAGCCGATCAATTGCGCGGTGACTTTTATCGAAGCGAGACCAATACAGATAATGTTAGATGGGAAAGCACTCGTTATTTCGGGACACATTGGGTGGAAGCGTTCATTATCAAAAACGGGATCTGCGTAGCTAGATCGGGTCGGAAGTACGTTAGGGTGAGATGATCTGGTCAGGCAATCACACGGCGTTGTTATGGCAACAAAAAAGCGGAAAAGACGAATCGGTTCCGTCAAACAGGAGTTGATTAGCAAGTCGAAAGAAGCCGCTCTTGCTGCAGTTGAAATCTTCAACAGCCCCACGATTCACTTCAAATCAGAGATTTACATCGTGCTCATGAATATAGCGTGGACGTACTTGCTTCACGCCTACTTCAGAGGCCAACGCATCGAATACAGATATTTTCAGGTTTTGAATAGTCGACGAAGATTCGATCGCACTAGGCATGGCGCACATAAGTATTGGGAACTGGAGCGCTGCCTGAATGAAACTAACTGCCCGCTCGATCGTGACACAAAAAACAACCTACGCTTCTTGATAGGAATTCGGCATGAGATAGAACATCAAATGACTTCAAGAATCGACGACTTAATCAGCGCCAGATTTCAAGCTTGTTGCCTCAATTACAACCACTACCTTAAGGAACTCTTTCCGCGGATACATGGAATAGAAGAGAACCTCGCATTTAGTCTTCAGTTCTCATCCGTTTCAAGGCTTCAAGTCGAGGAATTGGACAAAATTGAGGACTTGCCTGGCCCTATTCGCAAGTTCATCTCGGGATTTGATGGCGCGCTAACAGAGGCCGAGTATCAAAGCCCGCGTTTTGCGTATCGAGTCCTCTTTGTGCCGAAACTGGCAAACCGCAAGGGTCAAGCGGATGAAGTGATTGAGTTTGTTAAGGCCGATTCTGAATTGGCTCACCAGGTGAATACTCATTACACCACAATAAAAGAAGTTGAGCGCCCGAAGTATTTGCCAAGCGAAATTGTGCGTCTGATGAAAGGTGAGGGATTTTCTGATTTCTCCATGCATCAACACACTCTGCTCTGGAGAGAACTGGACGCGAAGGCCTCTGGAAAAGGTTTTGGCGTTCAGATAGCTAAAACATGGTATTGGTACCAGCCATGGATTGAAGAAGTAAGAAAATATTGTCAGCAGTCAACATCGCAGGCAACAGCTGCCAACGCCTAGACTCCGATCATAACTGTGGCTGAAGCGTCTCGATTCACAGAGTCCGTTGTTGAAGAAGCCGCCCTTTCGTGGCTCGCTGAGCTTGGCTACTCAGTTCTCGCCGGCCCAGAGATCGCGCCAGGCGAATTGCTCGCGGAGCGCGACGTGTTCAGTGAGGCAATTCTCACAAGACGACTTCAAGCTGCGGTTTACTCACTCAATCCAAACATACCGAAGGAAGCAATTGATGAAGCGCTGCGAAAGATAAGTCGCCCTGAAGCTCCGTCTCTCATCGCGAACAATCGCGCGATCCATCGAATGCTGGTTGATGGCGTCGATGTCGAATATCAGCGCCAGGATGGAAGCATTGCCGGTGACCGCGTTCGACTGTTCGATTTCGACGATCCAAAAGCGAACGATTGGATGGCGGTCAATCAATTCACAATCGTTGAAGGACAAAACAATCGACGTCCCGACATAATTATCTTCGTTAACGGTCTTCCCATCGCAATCGTTGAGTTGAAGAACGCGGCTGATGAAGAAGCGACCTCATACAAAGCCTTCAAAGACCTACAAACATACAAGCTACTTATTCCTTCTCTCTTCATTAACAACGAACTACTCGTAGTTTCTGATGGAACGTGCGCGCGCGCGGGGACGATGAGTGCAGATTGGGAGCGCTTCATGCCGTGGCGCACGATTGAAGGTGAAGAACTCGCGCCGCGCCTGATGCCTGAGTTGGAAGTCCTATTGCGTGGAATGTTTGATAAGCGACGGATTCTCGACTTGCTCCGATACTTCATCGTTTTTGAAGAAGATGAAAACGGCGAACTGATCAAAAAGATGGCGGGCTATCATCAGTTTCATGCCGTAAATAAGGCGGTCGAGGAAACTGTGAATGCTTCGTCACCCGACGGCACAAGACAAATCGGTGTTGTGTGGCACACACAAGGGTCAGGCAAAAGCCTCACGATGGCGTTTTATGCCGGACGTATTGTCCTTCATCCGGCGATGGAGAATCCGACGCTGGTTGTGATAACTGACCGAAACGACCTCGACGATCAGTTGTTCGGAACGTTCTCGCGTTGTTACGAACTTTTAAGACAAAGGCCCGTGCAGGCGGAAGATCGGGACGACTTGAAGAGAAAACTTCAAGTCGCATCGGGCGGAATCGTCTTCACGACCGTGCAAAAGTTCTTTCCCGAACAAAAGGGCGCGGTCTATCCGATGCTCTCAGATCGGCGCAATATTGTAGTCATCGCTGACGAAGCTCACCGGACCCAGTATGACTTTGTGGATGGCTTTGCCCGGCACATGCGCGACGCTCTCCCGAATGCTTCCTTCATCGGCTTTACGGGCACGCCCATAGAATTGAAGGATGCGAACACGCGCGCGGTCTTTGGCGATTACATCAGCATCTACGACATCCAGCGTGCGGTTGAAGATAAGGCGACGGTACCGATCTTTTACGAGAGCCGTCTGGCGAAGCTGGCGTTGGACGCGAACGAGAAGCCGCATCTGGACGAAGACTTTGAAGAAGCGACCGAAGGCGAAGAGGTTGAGCAAAAGGAAAGGCTCAAGAGCAAGTGGGCCGCTTTAGAAGCAGTAGTCGGAACCGAGAAGCGAATCGCGTTGATTGCCGAAGACCTGGTGCGACATTGGGAAGCGCGGCTGGATGCAATGGACGGCAAGGCGATGATCGTCTGCATGAGCCGTCGCATTTGCTTTGACTTGTACGAAGCCATCCGCAAGCTCCGGCCCGATTGGCATGATTCGGACGACACCAAAGGCGTCATGAAGATCGTCATGACGGGAGCGAAATCTGACCCGCTGGAATGGCAAGGACATATTCGAGGCAAGAAGAAGAGAAGTGATCTCGCAAATCGGTTCAAAGACCCTTCTGATCCTTTCAAGATTGTTATCGTGCGTGATATGTGGCTGACGGGGTTTGATGTTCCTTGCCTACACACGATGTACGCTGACAAGCCTATGCGTGGGCATGGGCTAATGCAGGCAATCGCTCGGGTGAATCGAGTCTTTAAGGACAAGCCAGGCGGATTGGTCGTTGATTATCTAGGGCTAGCGCATGAACTGAAGAAGGCGCTCGCGAATTACACGGAGAGCGGCGGGAAAGGCCAGACGGCAATCGATCAGGAAGAGGCGGTCGAGGTGATGCTAACGAAATATGAGATTTGCCGCGATCTCTTTTATGGATTCGATTGGTCTTCGTGGAAGGGCACAGCCGCGCAGAAATTGAGCCTATTGCCTCCTGCACAGGAACACATTCTGAAGCAGGAACAAGGCAAAGAACGCCTGCTTAAATCGGTTACTGACCTAACGCAAGCTTTCGCTCTCGCGGTCCCGCATGAATCAGCACTCGCAATTCGCGATGATGTTGGATTCTTTCAGGCAGTGAGAGCAGTTATTGCTAAGACATCCTCCGATCGGCAGAAGAAAAAAGAAGACGTTAACATTGCTTTGCGACAGATTCTTTCGCGCGCGGTTGCTTCGGATGAAGTCCTTGATATTTTCGCTGCCGCCGGGTTAAAGAAGCCCGACATTTCGATTCTGTCAGAGGAATTTCTAGCCGAAGTGCGCGGCATGCCGCAGAAAAATCTTGCGGTTGAGTTATTGCGGAAATTGCTGAATAACGAGATCAAGATTCGTAGTAAGAAGAACATTGTGCAATCACGTCTGTTCTCTGAAATGCTGCAACAAGCAATCGTCAAATATCAGAATCGTACGATTGAAGCATCCGCAGTCATTCAAGAGTTAATCGATATCGCCCGCGATATGCGCGAGGCTGAGAAACGCGGCGAAGAACTCGGGCTCAACGATGATGAGAAAGCTTTCTATGATGCGCTTGGCGTTAACGATAGCGCGGTGCAGGTTCTTGGTGATGAAACTCTCACTATGATCGCGCGTGAATTGGTCGAAATGGTGCGCCGAAACGTGACGATAGATTGGACAGTTAAGGAATCGGTTCGTGCGAAGCTGCGAATTATGGTCAAGAGGGTTCTTCGCAAGTATGGTTATCCGCCTGATAAACAAGAGAGTGCAACGCAGACTGTATTGGAACAGGCAGAGGTGATTTGTAAGGATTGGATTGGATAGGGAAATCCGAATATCGATAAATGGTAGGCACGCTCCTTAACCAACGCACCTTGTTCAGATGGTGAGCACTTTGCCCGAGATTATGTAGACACATGCACGGCTGGTGGGTGGTTTTGGGTGGTGTTTATGCGAGCGCGGAAAGTTTATTCGAAGCTAAGAATTCTTCAGCTTGTGAGTGCGAGCCGCAGGGCATGAAAGGCTTTTGAATACTGCTTCCAGGCTTCCGGGATTTCGTTGTGAACTGCTTCCGCATAGGCTTTTCGTACTAACTCGACTGGAGATCCCGAGGTCGTAATCGAGTTGAAGCTGGCTACCTCAAAAGGCGAAACGCCTCTCCGAACCAACGACTCAAATTCGTCGATGAATCCGCTGTACCAAGAAAAACGCGCGTCCACAGGACTCGCTCCCCGCATGTAAGACCGGATACTGTCCGAAAAATCTGCAAACGCATTGACCTCTTTTTCTCTGATATAGCCATGCTTCTTGACGTTCTCTAATACTTCACCGTAAGCCAGCACATCTTTTCGCTTCGTTACTAGTGCCAAGCGTTTCTTCTTCAGTAGTTCTATCGTTCGAGCTATGTCGTCTTGAGATTCAAGTAGACCAAGAAGCTCTGAAAAACTAGCCATGTAGTCCTCGTTGATTGCGGTCATGGACTCATGGATCGGGGCAATCTCAGCGTTGAAAAACTCGTTTCGTCGTTTTCGTCGGGCCTCCAAAGGCTCTTGAACAATTGATATGAGTTCCTTGAAGAGCTTTGGTATTTGGCTAAGAATATCGAAGTCGAGTGTCATAGAGCCTTTCGCTTCTTCGCAGTTTTCTTTGTCCTCTTGCCTTGCCTCGGCTCTGCCTTTGGCGGCGGTGGAGTTGAAAGCATCTTATCCACAACCTCATCAAAGCTGTGCGGATAGAGGCTAAAAGGTTTTCCACCGCGTCCAGCAGGATTAGGATTCGCTGACTTCCATGGTTGCTATCTTACCACCTATACAGTCGCGTAGTTGCATACCGAAGTTCTGAGTTTTTGGGATCGCCGCTGCACGTATCAAAGCGTGAAGGTTTGATACTTACTTTGACGATGGTTATCAAACCTACTGAATTTGATGCGGACGTTGCCTGACTTATCTAACCGCTCCAGCCACGCGAACCGTGAAACGTGACACTCTCTAAACAACATTTGATTTTCTTTGGTGCTTAATGCCGCGAGCTTTTAGTTTGCGAAGGGTCTCGTCGTAGGCATAATTTATATGGATAAACACCCACAATGACTGGAAAAACGTTGACGTGACGATTAATTTTTAAAAATGTATAATGTTTTTAAGGAGATTATAGTTATGGAAGCGCAAAACGCTCAAGAGGTGAACACTAACTTGGTTGACGACCCGTTCGGCTTTACGCTCGACAAATTGAACGCGGATGCCGTCGGAGCAGTGGAGAATCCAATCGTACGCGCGGCGATCGAGCGCGTTAAGCATGGGCAAGCAGCCCAGGGATTCAAAAACAAGTTCGATAAGGCGTATCACTCTCACTCTAAAACCCGCTGATAGGCGGAGCGGAGAGCTCCACCCGTGACCCCGAGAGTTCCTCTCGTTAACACCTTCCTATGTAAGGTGGCGAGTCGCTGTAATCTTGATTGCGACTATTGCTACATGTACCACCACGCTGACCAGTCGTGGCGGGACCGTCCGCGCTTCATGAGCGACTCGACAGTTGAGGCGTTCGGTCGCAACCTGGCCGACTACGTTGCTACGGCCAAGCTCGATGAAGTGACGGTGCTGCTCCATGGAGGTGAGCCTCTTCTTGCAGGTGAAGAGCGCATAACTCGTTTCTGCACTGCCCTCCAAACCGCACTAGAACCGCTAGGTACTTCTTTGGAATTCGCGATGCAGACTAACGGCGTCTTGCTAACGCCGCGCTGGATGGAAGTGCTCGCCCGCTTTCAAATTACCTTTGGAGTGAGTTTGGATGGCGATCAAGCCGCCAATGACCGACACAGGGTCGATCACAACAAACAGTCTTCGTACGGTGATGTCGAACAAGGACTTCGAACCATACAAGTAAGCCCTTACCGCGACTTGTTTCGTGGTTTCCTAAGTGTGATAGACGTACGAAACGATCCGATCTCGACCTATCAATACCTTTTGAATTGGCAGCCGCCGCGCCTCGACTTTCTCTTGCCGGAAGGGACACATGACCTACCGCCCCCGGGAATCCGTGGCGGTGGTAGTGTAACAAGAACGCCGACGCCATACGCTGATTGGCTGATACCTATTTTCGATGAGTGGTTCAACCATCCTGGACAGACAGAAATTCGACTCTTTGAAAACCTGATTGATGTTCTTCTCGGTGGTAGAAGCCAAACGGACGGCACAGGTGAGGGAAGTTTTAACTTGCTTACGATCGAAACCGACGGCGCCATTGAAGACGTGGATCTCTTTAAGGCCGCGTATTCGGGTGCTGCTACGTTGGCTCCTCTCTTAGAGCGACCGCCTAATGTAGCCACTACTCGTTTCGTTGATTTAACGTCCTCACCGACGGTGGTGGAGCGTCATCGGTTAAACACAATCGACGGGCTTTGTCACACATGCCGCGATTGTCCAGCCGTGCAGGCGTGTGGCGGCGGATTCGTCCCTCATCGCTGGTCTAAAGAAAACAGGTTTGCAAATCCTTCGGTATACTGCGCAGATCTTTACAAGCTCATTTCGCATGTGAATCGCGCTTTAGGAAATGCCCTTAGGCCGCTACTTGAAAGCCAAAATCCAGCCGTGTTTGTCAAGGGAGCATAAAGAGAATGGTTGGAGTCGTCAGTGCTGATAAGTTGGAGCGCTTTCTTGTCCCAGAAGGAGACCCTAAGACGTTGCAATCCTTGGCGTGGCGTCGTAGCGCAGTTCGCCTTAACGTTCTGTTGAGATCGTGCAGTGAGCGACCAAGCAATGAACTCTCCTATGTGATTGACCAATTAAACGCCATTGAGCCCATAGCAAGGCATCGCGTACTAGCCGCGCCAGAAACAGCGCTGTACGTGGATGCTTTGCTGAATAATGTGTTGCCACCTGCAGACATATCGGTGGCGGTTTTATCACGTCTCGCTGAACTTTGTCCCAAAGGTCCACATCGAAAGTTTTCGTGGTCAGGAGAGCTTGCGCTTGATTATTTGCCGCTCGGTAGTCAGGCTGTGCGAATGTCGACAAGTGTCATGAACGATCCTGAGCTATCGCTTGACAGACAGTCCATGAGACTTTCACCAAGATCTGGGGGAACGATAGTAACGGTATCCATCGAGGACGCTAACCAATCATCGCATAACTTTTCATTACGATCCGATAGGCTTGAGATCATAGATGGATGGCTGGCTTTCTCGGATGATTTTGAAGATGGTAATGTGTCTGTCAAATTAGACTCTTCAGCGAGACGCACGCTCGAAACGCTTCTGGCAGAAGCGGTCACAGTTATTGGGTCAGCATTTCCACGCGCTCTAAATGAAATGCGGGAAACGGCTCAATACTTGAATCCGATTCGTCCACAGGACGCTCATGCGTCGAAACTCCCGAGCTTCTCTTCACCCGCACTGCCGGGTGTTATTTTCGTAGGAATACAACAAGGTGACGGCACGTGGATAGACGCCCTACACCTCGCCGAGTCTTGCATACACGAACACTTACACAACCGACTATATTTACTAGACGAAGCCGTACCACTGACAATTCGCACGGCGCAGCCAGGGTCATATTTCTCCCCTTGGAAGCAAACGATGCGTGGCATCGACGGCATGCTGCACGCGGTTTACGTCTTCTCACACCTTGCTTGGTTCTGGCAAAACGCAGGAAACAAGTTTCCTCAATTGCGTCAATACGCAGGCCGGTGCGTTCGAGAACATCTGAAGGATCTAGAAACAACCGTGCAAATTCTTGATACGAATGAACTGTCGGAAGTTGGGATGCGTGTACTGCAGGCAAGCGGGAGGATTGTCCAGACTATTACGGCGGCAGCCGCTTAAAGATTTATGGCCTACGACAGTCATCATATCGACGAGAAGGGACAAACGTGGAGTATTCGAGAACTTCTCGTCTCTGATCGGCGACGAGTGTTGAGGCATTTGAGAACAGCAACACTCTGGAGTCGCACTTCGCACCGTCGGAGCTGGGGCAGTGATCTTCCAAGTCCAGCATATATCCTAGCAACATCTGGTTTTCGCCGTGCTCCTCTAACTGCAGAGGACGCACGAATCCAGTACGAAGACACTGTCGCCGACCATGGACGCCGCATAGCTTCGCTGATTAGAGCGCACAAACGCAGGCACTCCTTCGATCCCCTAATTATTGGTCCCGATGGTTTACTGTGGGATGGAAAACATCGGTTGGCAGCGCTGTACGCCTGTGAAGTGCCCGACGTACAAGTCCTGGACTTCAGCGGAGGCAGCTCAGAACTCCTGCAGGAGCCCGTGTTACCTGACGATGTACTCGCGCTTCGTTTGCGCAGTGCTCACACATCCGGTGTGTTACGTGACCGATTTGACAGGGCCCAGCCGTATCGACATCTGTTCATACCGGATGTCTTCGAGCCGACCTTCGCGAAGGCGCTCGCGCAAGACATAGAGGACCTGCCGTGGCGATTGGCAACTACAGACTTCTACGAGCAGTACGAAGACTCCTTAATTGACACTGAGCGACCTTACACAGGAAGTGCCCTGGATGTGCTGCGCGAAGTCGCGATGGGTGCGGAATTCGCTGATTTTATCAGCTCCATCACGGATCAGGGGGCGCTTGAAGTAGTGGATGTTGCGTGTCATAGAAGCACCGCCGGGCAGCAGATTGGCATCCACAACGACTTCTATCCCGACGGAGAAGTATGCCGTTTCACCATTCACCTAAACGCGGACTGGGCGCTCGAAGATGGTGGGCTATTTGTTACGTTTGCCGCGGCTGACATAGGAGCTATGAAGGCCGCTTATGTGCCAGAGATGAACAGTGCGTTATTGTTCGAAATCTCACCGGCGTCTTTTCACGCTGTTACTGAAGTCACGACGAGACGGCCTCGTTACTCGATTGTGGTCTCATTCGTACGACGGCGCGCAGCAGAGCCACCGGATGTTGAGGTCGGCGAACTAGCGGAAGCCCGCCTAAGGGTTCTCCCAGAGCTTCGCCCTGAGATTGTCGATGTCCGCTCGCTGAATGCGCTCAAGACGAATCGCTGCACGCCATTCATGTGTGACGGTGCGTGTTGTAAGGATGGTGCCGGGCTTCTCCCAAGCGAAATTCCATTGCTTAACCGGATTGCGCGCGCACACGTGGAAGAACTTTCGGCTCTGGGAGTGCACAACCCAGGCGTTGCAGAAGGGGGCCAATCGTCGCGTACAAGCTTGGTCACGAATGCCAACGGCCGCACCAACTGTAGCTGGTTAACTCCTAACGGCTATTGCTCCCTGCAAGTTCTTGGCGAAACTCATGTGCAGAATCCTTGGATCTACAAGCCACTCGCCTGCATCCTCCTGCCGCTACGCATTCGAGGATTGAGCGGTGCACGTGTACTCACTGCAGATGCGCGCTCGCTCGATAGTTCGCTAACCGTCGATCCCTGCCTGCGCCACGATGATGCGGCCGAGGTACTGGAAGCGGTCGAGAGGGAAATAACATTCATTGATAAGGTTTGGGATTTGGACGTGCGTGCGATAGTCGACGGGTCAAATCAGAATCCTTTTCCAGACCGCCGGCATGAGGAGCCGATCGGGCTGGTGGCGGCCACCAAGAAGAATCTATTGTGGGCTGTCGATGGTAACGGTAAAGCTATCGAGGTTCTGAAAGTGTCACGAGCTTCAGTGGCTTCTCACGAGGCTGTCGCACTACAAAAGCTGACGGGTCGGTGGTTTCCGGAATCTTCTGAACACCGTCTGAAATCCAACGAGGCGGTTCGGATGTCTTTTATTGGCGGGCATATCCCTCTCGACCTTTGGCTTCGTGCATGTCAGGGGGAGCGCGAGGTTTTAGACGTGTCGCTCGATCTGTTACGCGCTCTCGTGGCGTTGGAAGAACTCGGGGTGTATCACCTGGATTTGGCGGCCCGAAATGTTCTGGTCCACCCACAGAATCGCACGGTCGTTATTATTGATTTCGAAGATGCGGTCGATGGCACACGGCCAGTCATTTGCTCAGGCGGTGAGTTCGGCTACGCGGCACCAGAACAATATTTGAACTATCTCGGAGTTCACACTAGGCTAACCGAATCATTTTTCGTCGGCGCGTTTATCTACCATGCATTTGCTCGACTCACTAGGCGCCGTTGGCGAGCCTTTCCGTTCGAAGATCTCGGCTGCGTACCAGCGTCGCTCAGGGGTCTCGTACCCGCACTAACCGGCGATCCTTGCCAGTTCTACGCGCCTCATACACGTAGCGGCGCGCGTGAGGTGTTAGAAAGCTTAACGATTGATTCCCTGTTGGAAAGCCAGCCGATACGACAACCTGTTAAGCCGCTAATTGAACAAGAGCAGCGGCGATTGGACGATGCCCATGGGACAACACTTCTAATTCGACGTCGTGGACTTACTTTATTGAGTGGCGAAAGAATCATTGACCGGTGGGATGGACTTGTGGACGTAGCAAATACGCCCGCGGCTTGGACTGATTCACTTCGGATCGGCCCTTTAACGATCACGTCAGAAGGCTTTACCCGATCACCAAATTCATAACAGGCTTAATTTCTGCCAATGTGTGATCGAGGTAATAGCAAATGAAGATAAACTGGTCGCGACTAACACCGACTGAATTTGAGAAACTATGCTCCCTGATCCTACACGAGATGGAGTTTACAGATATTCAATGGTTTGGAAAATCCGGTGGCGATAAGGGACGGGACCTCACAGCTAACAAAGAAGAATCGCCTTTGCCATCAAGCAAAAGAATGGCTAGATGGATCGTTCAATGTAAACGCTATACGACAAAGCCGCCCACAAAGCGTGATGTCCAATCATTTCTGGAGGATGCGGAGGAGCACAGCCCTGACAATGTTTTGCTTATTGTTACAAACACTCTTACTCCTGCTACGAAAGATTGGATTGAGAAGATTAGCCGAACTCGCAAATATCCGTTCGATATTCACTTTTGGGAGGAGCTTGACCTGGAACGTGAGATTACACATTACAGATCAGAAATATCCGAACGGTTGCCGAAAATTCTCGGCCAAGCCGATCCGGTGACTGTTGAAGAAGTGGACAAGAAGCAGCAATATTTCTTCAGCTGCCGCGAAGTTCAGGAAATAGAGATCGTGGCCATCGACAAACCGAGCGAGGAAAAGGCCAAGGCCGACGTGATTGAATTCGTCCGCTTCTTGCGGGAGAACGATGTCACTTTCAGTTGGGAAAAGAGAAGGCACCGACGGCCTAAGCGATCGAGTTAAGCGCGACCGTCGCTAATTCCAGGCTTAGCCACTCGCAATTCAAATCAACGTGTCCCTGAGTATCGAAACATCTCGTTCGAGTTTTTCATCCGAGTTTGTTACCTGTCATTAACACGCTGTGTAAGCGACGTTCTCAGCCGCTCTTAAGTCGGCAACGTTCAGTCTCCGAGATTACACAGTTGCGACACGAGCTTTTTCTGGAGCAGCGAGAGCGGTTTGGCGATCACCGAAAACGTCTCCGAAGTGATCGAAAGTTTGCGTGACAAACGTCCCGCAAAACGTCCCGCAGCTATACGCAAATCAGGCACTGCATGCACGGTATGCGTTGCATGCACGTTGATTTTTCCTAGGCGGTTTTGTAAGTTGTGAAAATAAAGGATCGGAAATTCAGATTCCCAAGCTGAAAGTTGCGAGTTCGAGCCTCGTCGCCCGCTCCAATTTGCTGAGTAATTCTTGATCTCAATTTTCCAAGCGTTAGAGAAACTCTAGAAAGGTCCAGCAAACCGGCCCGAAGATTTCGCTCAGCGTAACTGTCAGCCTCCGGAGTTGACATTGGAAACGACCCTAAAACTGAAAGACGATTTAGCTAGCACGTTGTAAGGCTAGTTCTCCTCGGCAAGCCCCCTATTTCGTACGTATCCGATCGCGACTATCTCAGTAGTTAATGCACGATTAGATCAGTCTGCGACTACCTTCAATCGCCGTCTTTCCTAAATTTAGAATTTAGTATCGCGGACGACATGGCAGGCGGTCGCCAGGCAATGTTATGCAGCTGCAAATGCGTCGTATATCTGCGACCTTTTCGGAAGAGGTTGCACAATACATTATGACAAACGCTTTCGATTGAATGAGAAAGTCAGCCGCGAGCATCTAGAACTAACCTGGCAACTTGCCACTCCCTGCGAAAATGTTGACAGCTGATTTCTGCAAGAGTATTTCTCAATCACTGCTGACAGTACTGACCATGGTTTTATCGTTCGCCGCGTCACTGCAAAGTCTTCTTGCACCAATGGCGTCTGTGATATTATGCGCGCACCGTTCCCGCAGAATTTTCCTGCGATTCGATGGAGAGCCGGGGAATAGTTCTAGTTGTTTGATTCGTACACCTCTTACTCACGATTTTAAGAGATGTAAACCTACTAATAAGACAGCCTCAGCGGCCACTTGGCCTGCTCCCTGGGAGGTGCTCCGTGAAAACGAATACTCATCGTTCTTTTCTCCGCTCTTGGCGTCAGAAGTTCTTAACCGCTCTGCTGGTATGCGCCTCAGGGTTTTCCCTGATGTCCCCGCTTGCGCAACCTATGGCCCGAACCGATGTCAGCCGGATTCTCGATCATAAAGTTGCGGTGATCCTTTTCACGCCCCCAGGTTTTCAGCCGCAGGCTCAACAACAGATCAAAGGGCCGACGCGGTTGTGCATATTAACGCCAACCGTAAAAGAGGGGTCGTTATCCGGAGAAGCGTTTGTTGATCGTTTGATCGGGCAACTGAAACCCAAGGAACAAATAGTTCATGCTGCAGTCTTAGAAAACGCCAATGACCCGAGCACGTACAAGCAGGAAGTCGCAAATGCGGGTTGTCAACTTACTCTGGCTCTGACCATCGCTGGCGACTCGCCAACCTTCCGTTTACCCTTCGGAAAGAAATACAAATTAGAAGTCCAGTATCGGATTGAGGACGCGAATAGCGACCAAAGTTCACCTGAACAGAGTTTGACTGAGAAGGGGAATAATCCCGAGAACATTCTAAGGTCAGTCCAAACCAAGATCGTGGACGCGATTCTTGCCAGGGCTTCTTCCCTGACTGTCGCGTCAACGCCGAATGCAGCGCCTGCGGTCGAGAGTGGCAATGCTCCCACTGCTCCGCGCGTACCGAGCAGTAATCTGTTCAGCTCAATGGCCGCGCGTCCGCGCTTGGTTGTGCAAACCAGTCACACTTCAATGGTGACGGACTTTGTTTACAGTCCAAATGGGAAACTGCTCGCCACTCTGGGCGCGGACGGAGTGTTAAAGCTCTGGTTAACCAGCAAGGGGCAGGAGATCGTGAGCATTCCCGGTTATCAAATAGTCGGCATGGCCTTTCATCCAGACAGTCGCAGCATCGCATGTCTCAGCAAAAGCGGCGTTCTGCGTATTTTCGATGTCAGCACGGCGGCGATCCTTCACCGCCTAACGCCTATTAAAAGCGGCAGTGGAAGTTTGATCCCGCTTCCCATTCCAAAGATAGGCAAAAAGGAAGAAATCAATCCCTTCTTCAATCTGCCATCGCCGGTGGCTTACAGCTCAACCGGAAGAGTTCTGGTAAGCGGTGGAAACGGTGGCGTAAAAGTCTGGGACATAGCCAAGAGCAGCGTCATGTACCAAATGGCCAATAAAGAGTTCGTGCCACTGGTAGCGCTAACCAATGACGGTAGTCTGGTGGCCGGTGTCGTTGAGGGCTATCGGATAAAACTCTGGTCAACGGCAACTGGGAAAGAGACCCGCATCATTAACACAGATATAGCTGCGCTCTCAGCGCTGACGTTCAGCGCGGACGGTAGCCTTATCGCCTGCGGCAATATCAATGGAACGCTGAAGGTCTATAACTCGAATGATGGAAAAGAAGTGAAGAAACTCATCGACGGACCCGGCGAAGAAGACGTCATCGGGATTGGGCGAAAGATCGGAAGGGTTCCAATCGTCGGGGATCTCGGTGATACCTTTTCCAACTTGATCGAAGGCGCAGATCAGTTGCGCAATCTGCTCTTCAAAAATAAGAGCATCCGCGCGGTGACGATTAATCCCGATGGTAAGTCCCTGGCCTATCAGGCTGGTGACAACGTTATCCATGTGCTCCGAATTGAGGACACCAAGGAAATCCTGAGCGTCGAACAGGATGATCCCTTCGATAGCGACGACGGAACGAACAAAACCAAAAGCCTAGGGGCAAAAGTGAGCGGCGCAATTACGACCAAGAAACCGAGCGAGGCGGTCAGCGCTTACTTTCGTCAGCTTTGTCCGATTCGGTACAGCACCGACGGCAAGACGATCAATGGCTGCAAGAACTTCAAGAACATCCAAAGGTGGGATGCAGTTACCGGTCAGGAGTTGATGACACTCGCGGTAGCGAAAAGGGGCGCGATCAAAGGTCAAAAAGTACCCATCCCATTTCCTCTCACCACGGTTCCAAGATTTGCGAACGATAAGTTATTGCTGACTTCGAGTTTCGCCGGTGGCGTTAAGCTATGGGACCTGGAGAAACGTTCTAATCCTCAGCGAGTCGTCGAAACCTCGCCGGCCTTGGGTAACAATCTGCCGGTTTCCCCCAACGGGGAGTTGCTCTTACGGGTTTCCCCGGACGAGAAAACCTTGATGGTCTACGGGCTTAATTCTGAAAAAGAACTACGGAGCTTTCCGGTTGAAGATCCACCGAACCAGAAGATCATCGCCGCGCAGTTTAGTCCGGACAATAAAATGGTGGTTCTGGAAATCCTGGAGGAAAAAGTCAGACTGAAATTTTTCGCGTCGCGCAAAGTGCGGCTTCGCGTCATGGATATCGGCAGCGGTCAACAAGTATTCGATGCCTCTAACATCCTCGAGAATCAGTTTGCGTTTAGCCCGGACTCAAAGAAGTTCGCGTACATGCCCAAGGGTCAATCTCTTTGGGATTCCTTTCGCAACAAAACCGAAATCGATGTTTATGAGGTAGGGCCATCTCCCTGGCGCGAGATTTATGAAAAAGATGTGGAAAGAGAGTTCGAGAGCAACTACGTCTCGAAAGTGGTCTTTAGCTCAGACAGCAAACTGTTAGCCAGCGAGGATCGAGACACGATTAAGGTCTGGGATGCGAGCAACGGTAAACAACTGTACGAACATAAACTCGATCTCGGAACAAACATCAGCAGCTTTGTCTTCGTCCCCCAAAAAAACTCTCTTACATTCACCATTTTCAGCAGAATTTACTCGTGGGATTTAGCCACCAAACGCGTCGAGAAGCTGAAAATCGAAACCGATCTTTGGGGCAGTCTCGCATACAGCCCTGACGGCAAAACTATTGCGCTTGGCGGAGTGGAAAACAAAGTCAGGTTATTCAACGTCACTACCCAGGACGAGTTGGGATCGCTGGTCGCGCCAAACGAAGACGATTGGATGCTGACCACGCCCGATGGGCGATTTGATACCAGCCGGCTTGACGAGATTGAAGAGGTTCACTGGATCATGCCGAACGAACCCTTCAATCCTGAGGCCGTCGAAGTGTTCATGCGTTATTTTTACGAACCGCGTTTATTAACGCGCTTGTTGAGCGCTGACAATTTCGAACCAATCCCCGACCTGGCCAAGATGAATCGCGCTCAACCAAAGGTGAAGATAAAAGAAGTGGTCCCTGTAAGTGCCGATACCGTGCGCGTCATTATTGAGGTAGCGGACGGCCTCAGCGAAACTCAAACGAATGTGCAGGGCCAGCCAATGCGGTCGGGGGTTTACGATGTGCGGCTGTTTCGCAATGGTCAACTGGTGGGGTACAGCACCTCGCCGGACAAGTTGGCACAGTTAGCACAACAAAAAGGCGCCCAGAAATTCACGGAAGAACTTGCGGCGTGGCAACAAGCTAACCGGATTAGCCTCGATGCCTCGACCGGAAAAACCTTGCTCACCTTCGACAATGTCAAAGTCCCTCAACACGCAGAAAAAAGTCGGGTCATCTTTTCGGCGTACGCTTTTAACGAAGATCGCGTCAAGAGTTTGACCGATCGTTTCTATTACGATCTGCCTGCTACGGCGCAACCACGCAAGGGCCGGGCCTATATCATCTCTGTCGGTGTTAGTGCGTTCGAAAATCCGACCTTCAATCTCGAATTTGCCGACAACGACGCGCGAGCGATGCGGACGGTGATCGAAAAAGATCTCCTGGCCGCCGGACAGTTTTCCGAAGTGGTCCCGATCACTCTTACCTCCGATTATCAAAGGCAGGGCGAAAAGCTGGTGGTGACAGAAAAGCTGGCCACCAAAGCCAATTTTCAAAAAGTCCTGATGCGCCTCAGCAATCGTAATCAACTTGCGAACGAGACGGCGGCAAAACCTGCGGTGGCGGCAACGCCCACTCCGGTGGCGACTAAAACGGCGCCGAGGGGTCGGCGGCCGCCACGCAAGACCAGTCCAGCTTCTGCTTCACCAGCAAAAGGAATCGAGGTCGCGGCGGCTCAACCGGTCACTGGTTCTGGGATTCCAAACTTTGATAAGTTGCGGCCTGCGACGCCTGACGATTTGGTGTTGATTCTTTTTTCGAGCCACGGATACGCCGATCGCGCCGGGAACTTTTATCTGATTCCTTACGACACCGGTGCGGGAACTGAAAAGGTTTTCACTGAAACGGTGCGCCAGCATAGTATCTCGAGCGACGATCTCTCCGTTTGGTTGCGCGACGTGGATGCCGGCGAGTTGGTGATGATCGTGGATGCGTGTCATTCGACCGCGGCCATCGAAGGTCTGGATTTCAAACCCGGGCCGATGGGCAGTCGCGGCCTGGGACAATTGTCATACGACAAAGGCATGAGAATTCTGACCGCCACCCAGGCGGATAACGTAGCTCTGGAAAATAAGTCGATCGCCCAGGGTCTGCTAACTTACTCGCTGACCCGCGATGGATTGGAAGGACAGCACGCTGACTTCAGGCCACAAGATAAGAAAATCACTCTGTTGGAATGGCTCGAGTATGGCGAAGACCGTGTTCCTAAACTCAACGACGAAATCATCGCCGGACAGAATCCGGCAAGCGGGAGCACTGGCGACAAACCGCGACTGCTCTTGATCGCCAACACCCGCGGATTGCAGGACACTGGCCCCGCGCCCAGCGTCACACCGAGCGCGTCGGCGAACAATACGAAGTTACAACAACCGGCGCTGTTTGACTTCGCGCGACAAGGTGGAGATACGGTGTTAGTGCGGAGCCCTTGAGTGAACTTTGACTAAAGGAACTATTGAAGAATTCATTGTTCTTGTTGGAGACAGCAGGCCCGAGTCAACCACGGGTCTTGAGTTACGCTCTATTGGAAGATGGGCTCGGCGGAAACAAGGCTGACTTCAAGCCGCGGGATAAGACCATCTTTCTGGACGAGTGGCTGGAATACGCGGTGGCGGAGGTGCCGAAACTCTTTGCCAGCCAGCCGCGGCCCGCCAAACGAAACTCAGCCGAAATCAGAACAACGAAACGATCGTCCACGGCTGGTTTTGCGAAAGCGAGAGCTCGCTGATCCAGGTGTTTGTGGAACGGGCCCGAATGCTGGTCATGCACGGATCCAGGAACAACAACCATCTTTGTTTGACTTCACCCGACGCAAGCGTGAAGTTCCGCTGGTAGAAATCCATGACGGATTCGAATCGTTCGCCATTGATTGAAAGGCTGTTCCGCGAAGCCTTGGAGCTCGACATGGCGGAGCGGAGGATCTTTCTCACCCGTTCGTGCAGCGAAGATTCCAATTTGCAGCGCGAGGTCGAATCCATTTTGGCCGCTCATGAGTCACGAATAAGCACCCCCATTCTGCCACCCTCACCAAAAGTTCCAAACGCGGCGCCACCGCCGGTGCTCGATCTTACCGGCCAGACATTGGACGGTCGTTACTACATCGAGCAGAAGCTCGTCAGCGGCGGCATTGGGGATTTATACCTGGCCACCGATAAACCCGAGGTGATGTTACGGCGGGTAGTCGTCAAGGTCTTACAGGAAAAAGCCCTCGAAGATGAATGGGTCGTCACAAAGTTTCGCCAGGAGATAGAGGCCTTGACCCGGATCGATGATCCAGGCGTAGTTGGCCTGCTTGACGCCGGAACTTTGCCGAACGGTCATCCCTATCTGGTGATGCAGTTTGTCGAAGGCGACAACCTCCGGAGTGTCATGCGTCCGGATCGCGGGATGCCGTTCGACGATGTGGTCAACATCTGGCAGCAATTGGGCCGCACGCTCACGGCCGCCCACGAATGCGACGTGGTGCATCGGGACCTAAAGCCGGAAAACATCATGGTGCGCCAGCGGCGGGACGGCTCTTGGCAAGTAAAAGTGATCGATTTTGGAATTGCCAGGATCAGGAACTCGCTTGTAGCGCCCACCACAGTTACCGCAAGGGTTGCCGGCACGGCCAGCTACATGTCGCCGGAACAGGTTGAAGGCAAGAGGGTGTCGGTCGCCAGCGATGTCTACGCCCTGGGAGTCATCGCCTACGAAATGGTAACCGGGCGCCGGCCGTTTAATCCCGAAACTACTTTTCAGCTTTCCGAAATGCAAAAGTCGTCACCGCTTGCCCCGCGAGCGTTGCGCCCGGCTCTGCCGCCGGCGGCGGAAAATGCGATTCTGAAGGCTCTCTCCTATCAAAGTGCCGGTCGATATCAAAAGGCCTGTGAGTTTGCTGATGATCTGGTGCGAGCTCTGCTTGAGAACGAGAATGCCGCCGCCATTCCAGCCGCAAAGTCTGCGATCGGTCCCGCAAGCACTCCTACGATGATGGCCACAATGCAATCTGAACGGCCGTCAGAACGGACAGCGGTCTCTCTGATCAAACCCGAGGCCGCCCCGTTCGGAAGCGCAGCGCAGTCTGTTCCAGAAGCAAGGTCCCGTTGGCCTCGCATCGTCGCGGTGTTATCTGTCGTGTTGTTGATCGGGCTTGCCGGACTCTTTGCTTTGAAATATCGTTCCTGGTTCGCGGGACCCGAGCGCTCACTCACTTATTGGCTGAGCGTGCAGCGAATGTACGACGATAAACCATTGGGCCAACCCTTTGACTCCGCGGGGCGCGAATATTTTCATACTGGTGATCGGTTTGTTCTGAACATCATCACTCCTGAAGCGGGCGCGCTGTATATCGTCAATGAGGGTCGCGACGAAAAAGGAATGACTGAGTGGAACATCATGTTTCCAACCAAAGAGATCAACCAGGGCGAGCCTTTGGTGGGCGCGCAGCAAGCGATCAAGACTGGCGGGTACAGGTTTACCGGCGGGGTCGGAGTCGAGCGCGTGTGGTTGGTTTGGGCGCGAAAGCGGACACAAGTGCTCGACCCGATCTTTCGTGACGCGCAGGAAGATGGCGTGATCCACAACTCAGCCCAGCAAGTGCAATTGCAGAACTTCTTGAAACAAAACGAGTCGTCATCAACGGAATTAATCCAGGATGAAAGTGCGGAGAGAGCTATCCTCAAAGGACGCGGCGACGTAATTGTGCGGCGTCTGGATTTTTCTCATAAGCCTAACTCATAAAGCGCCGTGGGCGGCGAGCCGCTCCTGGCAGGAGAACCTCATGAACCCGAAACCCCGCGAAACAAACATTTGCGTGTGGCTCCTAATCGTTTTGATTTGCGGTACGTGTTCTGTCAATTCAGCGCAGGAAGGTTCGAAGTCGATAAAGTCGGAAGAGTACCTGGAGAAGCGGCCGGCTGAAACTCCAGGGGGAGGGGCGGCCGGGTCCTCTGCAAAAGTTTCGCAGAGTACGCGCCCAGTAGCGGGCAATAAGAGCAACTCAGGCCGGCGAAAGCCAGGTAAGGATACGCAGATACCTCAGACGATGCCATCGTTCGTGTACCTCGTTGACAAGGATTTTCCGGAAGGACCGCCGCCGCGCAACTATGAATATGTCCGGATGGGCGTGACTATTTGGCGACTCTCTCCGAGCCAATGTCCCATCCCGGACTGTCCCCTTCCAAAGACATCCGCTGATTCCAGCAAAGGACTGGTGGACACGGCGACTCGCGTAGACGATAACGTGCCTCTGAATAATGGAGAACGCGTGCGCCTGGGGCTGGAGTCACTCGCCCAGAGCGGATATGTCTACATCATTGATCGTGAACAGTTCGACGATGGCTCATTGGGCGAGGGGTTCCTAATTTTTCCTACCAGGAAAATCGATAGTGGTAAGAACTGGGCGCAGCCGGGACAACAGATTCACTTGCCACGAGCTGGTGGATGTTTTTGTGTCAAGTCTCGAAACAGCCAGAAAGTTCTGGTGGCGGATGTCCTGACGGTCGTTGTGAGTCAGACACAGTTACTAAGTGCGGAAGAGATTGGGAATGATGCTATCGCGGTTCCATCCAGCTTGATAAGTTTCCTGGTGCGCGCAGACAAAGAGAGGACGTTTCGTGGCTTGCTCAATGGGGGCAGTGGTCTGGCTCAAACATCACAAGAGCAAAGCGCCGGCGCTAAAGGCTTAGTGGATACCACACCGGTCTTAACACAAAATGATTTACCGCCTCAGGTCCTTTATCAAAGCCTCGTTCCGATCGGCAAACCTGCGGTTTTCAATTTCTCACTTCAATACGGCGCGGCCGGCAAGGGATCTCAAAAACCATCGCGATGAGTCGAAATGAGCATAAGATGAGATTCTCCAAGGTTCATCGCAGCAGCGCAAAATAGCGGCGCACGCTTTGCACTATTAGTCTCTTTGAATACGCCACGCTCAACCGGGAGCTACAGTGCTAAGTTAAGCAGGCACTCTTAAACGGATGAGGCAGAGTTCAGAAGCTCATTTCTTGCTGATTGAATCCACGAAAGGTTTAAGAGCGAGGTCGCGGGAGGTTCTCTGTAATCGACTGCATCAGCGATTTTCTTTACGAAAAAAGTAGGGTGAATAGTAAGATTGCGTGAAAGTCGAATGACGGAATCCGTCCCCCAAACGTCCCCCAGCGACACGCAAATCAGGCAATGCATGCACGGTATGCAGCGCATGCACGTACATTTTTTCTGAGCGATTTTGTAAGTATTGAAAATAAAGGATCGAAAATTTAGATTCCCAAGCTGAAAGTTACGAGTTCGATTCCCGTCGCCCGCTCCAATTCCTTTCGATAAAGTCTTAACGTCGAATGCAACGCCACACAGAGATTAGAAACGTCCTCGATGTTCCGCGTGTTGCCCTTCCATAGTCGATAAACCAAAAGGCTGTCGTGGGTTCATTGCCTGGGGCTATTCAAAAGCCCTGGGCCAGCGCCTCAGTTTGATCTGCCTTGGGGAATTCTGCTGTCAGGTTGAGCATATTCTCGCATCCCGGCCAAATGGACCGTGATTGAACTGCAAATAGCTCGCTCCAAAGGAGGAGTGAGACTGGGAATGGGTCTTGCACACTCTCTTAGCTTTTGATTAGGACAGATCGATTGATGAAGGACGAATGGAATCCCGAGTGACCTTCCTAATGAAGTATGCACCACCTGTTTACGTAACCGGCTTGAAATGCGAAATCTGCGGAACATCCTATACAGCACGGCAATGTGTACACATGCCCCTCTTGCGGGGATGAAGGGCATATTGGATGTTGAGTACGATTACGAAAGTGTTGCGTCAGCATTTTCAAAGCATCCCTTACAAGACCGGGAGCAGAACATCTGGAGATACAAAGAACTGCTTCCGGTATCTGCCGATATCGCGCGGCCACATTTGTTCGTCGGGTGGACGCCGGTTTACGACATACCTCGTCTGGCGAAGGCTTTCGGGATCAGGCAGTTGTTTCTGAAAGATGACGGACGTAATCCAACCAACTCTTTCAAAGACAGGGCCAGCTCAGTTGGTGTGCTTAAGAGTATTGAGTTTGGATTCGACGAAATAGCGTGCGCCTCAACCGGAAATGCTGCGTCATCACTCGCCGGGCTTTCAGCAGCGACGGGATTAAAGAGTTACATCTTTGTTCCCGAACGGGCTCCTGAGCCTAAGGTGACACAGTTGCTTGATATTCGGAGCCACGGTTCTCCGCGTGCTTGGCACCTACGAACAGGCATTCGAACTTTGCAAAGCTGCTTGCGAAAAATACGGATGGTACAACCGAAACAGCGGCAGCCAACCCCTTCCTGGTTGAAGGAAAGAAAACCGCCGGACTGGAAATAGCAGAACAACTAAGCGGGAATTTGCCCGATTGGGTTTTAGTGTCAGTTGGCGACGGCTGCACGATCGGCGGCATAGGCAAAGGTCTGCAGGAAATGAAGCGTCTGGGAATTACCGATCGCGTTCCTCGGTTGCTGGGAGTACAGGCTGAAGGCGCCAAACCGATAGTAGACGCGTTCATCAGCGGAAAAGACGTCGTGCCATCGGAGACAAATACTCTTGCCGACAGCATAGCCGTGGGCACACCGCGCAACTGGAGGAGGGCATTAAAGCAAATCAGGTTATCGAGCGGAGAAATGATTGCTGTCAGTGATGATGAAATCCTTGAAGCAATGCGCACTACGGCCCGTATGGGAGCTGTATTCGGAGAGCCTGCAGGAGTAACTGGAGTAGCGGGTCTGAAGAAGGCGATTGAAAAAGGGATCATCAAGAAAACCGAATCTGTACTTTGCGTCATTACTGGAAACGGCTTGAAGGATATTCGTTCAGCAAAACAAGCAGTCGGACGAGCACTGGATGTGAAACCATCGTTAGCGGACTTAACAGAGGTTCTGTCGAATCATGTTAATTAAGAACATCCGCACATTTACCCTGGCGCCGGCACAGCTAAAGAAGACACGTCTGCGGATCAAAGGATCCGAGATCGCTGCCGAAGGTCCATCACTTGTGCCGTTGAAGAATGAAAAGGTAGTAGATCTTGGAGGAAGACTCGTGCTACCCGGGTTCGTCAACGCGCACACACATCTCTATTCAAGTCTTTCACGTGGCATGCCCATGCCGTCAAGAGCGCCGGCAAATTTCACTGAGATACTGGAGAAGATATGGTGGAAATTGGACGTAGCTCTCGATGAAGAAACGATCTACTACAGCGCACTTGTCGGAGCGATTGAGGCAATAAAGTGCGGGACTACAACTCTGGTAGATCATCATGCCTCGCCTTCATCGATCAAAGGCTCTCTCGATCTCATCAAGAAAGCATTGACGCAGGTCGGAGTTCGCGGCGTGTTGTGTTACGAGGTGACTGATCGCGGCGGTAAGCAAGAAACGTGATCGAAGGGCTTGAAGAAAACGAACGATTTATTGAAGGAAATAAAACGGATGAATACTTCCGGGGATATGTTGGCGCACATGCCGCATTCACTTTGAGCGACGAGTCACTGCAACTCTGTGGTGAGATGGCCGCGAAGCATAACACTGGGGTTCACATTCATGTGGCAGAAGATGCTTTGTGATGTGAAGGATGCTGAACGACAATCATAAAAGTACTGTCATTGGCAGATTGGCGTCACATAAGATTTTGACAAACAAGTCCATCCTTGCGCACTGCGTCCACCTGACCCCGAGGGAATTCAAAACCAGCAAAAAGAAAGGGTGCTGGTTGGTCCACAATCCCCGCTCGAACATGAACAACCGTGTCGGGTATGCGAAGGTCCACCGTTTTCGGAGACAAGCTTGCCCTGGGTACGGATGGGTTTCCCAGCGACATGCTTGAAGAAGCCAGATTTGCATTTCATAAGAAGAGGGATTCACGCATCGATGAGAAGCGTAAATTATGTGAATCTCATCACCGGCGGACAAAGACTGATTTCAGACATCTTCGGAAAAAAGTTCGGCACTCTTAATAAAGGTGCAATAGCCGATCTCGTGGTGATGAATTACAACGAACCTACACCCATGGAGAAAGACAACCTGCTTGACCATTATTTATTTGGTATGCAGTCGTCCATGGTTGAATCGGTAATGGTGGGCGGCAGATGGGTGATGAAAAACCGCAAGATTCGAGGAATTGATGAAAATCAAGTCTTTGCGAAGATCCCGGCAACTTGCCAGAAAGTTATGGACGAAGATGGGGAGAAGCACCTGATGGATGACTTGGCCTTAAAGAGAGCTAGTAATGTTATTCACACCTGGCTTCAGCCAGGTGACTGGAATCGCAATGGATTGGGAAACCGTTTAAACGGTTTCTCAGATGATTCCGCATTTCGCGACACCTGGCTGAAGCCAGGTGTGAATGAAATGACGCGCGGCCTCACCTTCAGGGTGGTTTTGAGGCCAACCTGATTCATTAACTTATGGCCAAACTAACACCGATACCATTTGACCGCCTGCTTCGTAGAATCTTCTACGAATATGAGAAGACGGATTCCATATTCGATCTTTCGTCAAGAGAGTTTTCATCGGCCGCGAAACGAGTATGATTTATCGGTAAAGTTTCTCGGGAAGAATGCGGCTAATCCTGTCGGGCCCGCGGCAGGTCCACATACCCAACTCGCCCAGAATATTGTCCTCGCATGGCTGGCAGGCTCCCGGATACTGGAACTGAAAACAGTCCAGCTCAACGACAGAATTGAATTGACCAGGCCGTGTATAGACATGGCAACCATCGGTTACAACACCGAATGGTCGCAGGAACTATCGTTGGATGAGTCACTGCGCGAGTATGTAAAAGCATCCATGATTATTGAAATACTGAAGCAGTGGATGTTTCCTCTCTGATCAGCAGCAGGCCCTATCCCAGCCAAAACAATTTGACACCATTTTTGATCTCAGTGTCGGTTACGACCTGGCGGGAATTCAGTCCGTTAAGAATCCGCGACTGGCTGCATTCAATGAGAAACGCAACCTCACTCATTGAAGAATACCGGAAACAAATTCCCGCTGAATTTTCCGTCTACAGAAGACCTCTATTTCAATCCCGAAATCGGCGACAGCATCACGCTTTCCACGTTTCACGGAACCAGGGCGGAAGAAATTGAAAGCATCTGCGAATTTCTTATCACAGAGTTGGATTTTAATGTGGTTATCAAAATGAATCCTCCCATGCTGGGAAAGGAAAAACTAGAGCACCTGCTGCATGAAAAGCTCGGCTATACACAGATATTGAAGTAAATGAGAATGCATATGAGAGCAAGCATCACTTACAACGACGCCGTTGAATTGGTAAGAAGACTACAGGTAACGGCGGACAAGAGAGGGAAAGCGAGTCGGCGTTAAATTCGGAAACACACTTGAAGTGATCAATAAAGGAAACTTTCTGAAAGACAAAGTCCAGTATACTGTCGGGCCAGCCTTTGCATATATTGCATCTGCAACTGGTGGATGAATGGCGGAAGACATTCGGTGCGAAGTTTCCCGATTTCTTTCTCGGCAGGTGTTGACGCAAACAACTTTGCTGATTGTGTTTCAATCGGGCTGGTGCCGGTTACTACCTGCACTGATCTGCTCAGGCCAAAAGGGTATGGCAGGCTGCCGCAGTATCTTCAGAACTTAGAACTGAAGATGAAAGCGACCGGCTCAAAAACATCGAAGAATTCATCATAAAATCAAACAAATCACAGGACGCAAACGACAACCGCAGATTTTGAAAAAGCGGTGATGTCCAACACGTCAGACCTGCTGAAAAGGAGTATTGATAATCCCCGGTATCATTATGACCAATAACCAAAAGGCACCCAGGAAAGTCGGCAGCCATCTGCTGTTTTGGGATTGTCTCGACTGCGATAAATGTCTTCCGGTTTGCCCCAATGATGCCAACTTCTGTTTTGACGTAGAACCGGTTGATGTAAAGTATTTCATGGTTGAAGTGAACGAGAATGGATGGAACAAAACCGAAGGCGGTAACTTTCAAGATTGAAGAGGTAGATCAGATCGCCAACTTTGCTGATGCCTGCAACGACTGCGGTAACTGCGATGTGTTCTGTCCGGAGGATGGTGGTCCTTACGTCGAAAAGCCCAGGTTCTTCGGCTCGCTCAATTCATTCAGGCATTACCAAAATCTCAGCGGATTCTATCTCGACATAAAACAAAACAGATCTACCTTGACCGGCCGTTTCAAGGACCGGGAATTTGAATTGACGCTGGGATTCTGTCCTTGACAGATATGTTTTCAGTTCAGACACGGCGGCCATCGAAACAAATGCATCCACACATGAAATAAGAAAAGCTTCATTGATCAATGCAAGAACAGGAGTCATAGACATGCAGTATTACCATGCCATGTCAGTCTTGCTGAAAGGAATGTTGGACACGAGCCGTGTGAACTTCGTGAATATTGAGGCCCATACGATCAGTCGGATATGAGCCTAGACAGCGAAACAAAAGTCGAAACTTGAATTCATTCTCAACGGAGAAGCCATTCTCCGCGATGATTGACGATGACACTTCGCTGATGACTGTGCTTCGGGAACAGGCTGGGCTGACATCGCCGAAGAACGGTTGTGCTCCGCAGGGGTCATGTGGCGGCTGTACTGTCATCGTTGATGGTAAAGCCGTTTCATCCTGTGCGGTTCCGGCAAAGAACGCGAAAGGCAAACATGTCATCACGCTGGAAGGATTCACGGAAAAGGAAAGGGACATCTTTGCCAGAGTCATTTACGCTTACGGGAGGCGTCCAGTGCGGGTTTTGTATTCCCGGAATCGTGGTGCGCGCAAAACATCTGATTAGTAAAAACCCGCTTCCTTCGAGAGATGAAATTAAGAAATGCCCTGAACAATCATATTTGCCGTTGCACCGGTTTCGTAAAAATTGTTGATGCCATAGAGATGGCTGCTCAGGCGTTGAATGGCAAACCGCTTCCGGAAGCAGATTATTCCGGCAAGATAGGTTCAAGCCTGCCGAGAATGGATGGCAGAAAAACTGGTACTCGGACAGCGTCCTTTTATTGACGATGTCACACTTCCCGAAATGCAATACGCTGCGTTCTTATTCTCACCGCATCCTCGGATCAAAGTGAATAAGATTGATACTTCTGATGCTGAAGAAATTGCCCGGTGTCAGCAGGATTGTAACGGCCAGAGATGTTCCGGGAAGAATCAGGCAAGGCACGATTTACCAGGACTGGCCGGCATTTATCGCTGAAGGACAGATTACGCATTGTATCGGCGATATTCTGGCGGGGGTGGTAGCCTGTGATGTTCAGACGGCGCGGAAAGCAGTCGAAAAAATCATCCTTGAATACGAAATACTTCCAGCCGTTTTCGATCCGGAAGAAGCGCTGAAACCGGGCGCGGTCCAGGTTCACGACGATCATGCGAACCTACTGTCAAAGTCAATCATTAAAAGAGGCAATGTAGAGGAACAGCTTAAAACTTCGGCGTTCGTCGAAACCAGGACCTTTGAAACGCAGATGATTGAGCACGCATTTCTCGAGCCCGAAAGTTCAATCGCCAGTTTCAAAAACGGGCGTATTGAAGTGTTGAGTCAGGGACAGGGAATATTTGACGACCGAAAACAAATAGCATCCTTCCTCAATCTCGACGAAGATAAGATTACGGTTAAGCTTGTCTCCAACGGCGGTGCTTTTGGAGGTAAAGAAGACCTGAGCATTCAGCACCATGTTGCCTTAATGACCTTGCTTACCGGGAAACCGGTAAAGGCCACCTTCACGCGGGAAGAAAGTATCCGATTTCATCCCAAGCGCCATCCCATAAAAATGACATACACCGTGGGCTGTGATCGAAACGGAAAATTGACTGCGGTTCAGGCACGCATGATTGGCGACAAAGGCGCTTATGCATCCGTAGGAACAAAAGTCCTCGAGCGCGCGGCCGGACATGCCTGCGGCCCCTACAACATTCTTCATTCCGATGTGGAGGCCCTTGCGGTTTACACCAATAATCCACCTTGTGGCGCCATGCGCGGATTCGGGGCCAACCAGGCCGCGTTCGCGATGGAAGGAATGATGGATATCCTCGCTGAAAAAGTCGGTATCGACGGATGGGAAATGAGATGGAGAAATGTCGTTGACCGGGTGACACCTTTGTCACGGGCCAGGTGTTTGATAAATCGGTGGGTATTAGGAAGACCCTCCTGGCGGTAAAAGATCTGTATTACTCCTCAAAATATGCAGGGATTGCCTGTGGAATTAAGAACGTGGGCATCGGTAATGGCATGAAGGAATCCGGACAGGCAATCGTCACTGTCAATCCTGATCAGACCATCTCGATCCATACCGGGTTCACTGAAATGGGACAAGGCTTCAGCACGGTTATGATCCAGTTCTTCTGCGATGTTACCGGCATCGATCCGAGAATCGTCAGGGTAAAAATTGATACGACGGAACCCACGCCTTGCGGAATGACTACGGCATCCAGAGCTACCGTTCTGGGAGGAAGAGCCGTGATCAAAGCGGCGGAGGAAATGAAGAAAGACCTGGATAAGGGAAGAACCTTGAAAGACCTGACGGGTAAAAAATATTTCGGGGAAGTTAACATTGATTACACGACTTCACTGGAAACAAAGACGGATAAACCAATTACTCACATGTCGTTCGGCTTTGCCACGCAGGTATGCATTCTGGATGATGACGGAAAACTGAAAAAGTTTGTGGCCGCTCATGATGTAGGCAGGGTCATCAATCGGAAGATGATTGAAGGACAGTTGGAAGGCTCGATTCATATGGGCTTGGGTATGCGCTTACTGAAGAACTCAGGTTAAAAGACGGCGTGCCTGAATCTTTCAAACTCCGTTCACTTGGAATATTGCGCGCCAAAGATATGCCGGAAACGGAAATTATCTTAATTGAAGAAAACGAACCTGAAGGTCCGTTTGGCGCAAAAGGCGTAGGCGAAGTGGGGCTTGTCCCTACGGCGGGAGCCGTCGCCGGAGCTTTGTATAAGTTTGACGGCATCCGCAGATATAAACTGCCGATGAAAGATTCGCCGGCCGCGAAGGCAATCCGCTCTAATGACTAGATAATAAAATGATGAGCACGCTCACACAATCAAACGCAGATCTGCTGTTGGAATCGCTGAACAACTTAAGAACCGAAATGCTTAACCGTGATTTCCTCTTAACCTGGGAGCGAAATGACGACGAGATCAGAGCGGTTCTTGATGTCGCGCAACTAATGAGCGACCTGCACAGGTCTGGTGTTTCCATCCGCTCCTTTGACACAGGTTTGGCTATTGCTCTTTTCCGGGATAACTCAACCCGTACTCGCTTCAGTTTTGCTTCGGCGGCAAATGCGCTCGGGTTGGGACTCTCAGAGTTAGACGAAGAAAAATCACAAATCGCACACGGAGAAACTGTTCGCGAAACGGCCAACATGATTTCATTTCTCGCGGAGACGATCGGCATCCGCGATGACATGTTTCTCGGCGAAGGCAACAAGTACATGAGGGAATTTGGCGCAGCGCTGCAGGAAGGTTATGAAGCAGGCGTCCTTCATCAACGACCGACGATCGTGAATCTGCAGTGTGACATCGACCATCCAACTCAAGCACTTGCTGATTTGATGCATCTGAAAAATACCTTCGGTTCGGTTGAAAAGCTGCGCGGCAAAAAGATCGCCATGACGTGGGCCTATTCGCCGAGTTATGGGAAGCCGCTTTCAGTTCCCCAGGCAATCATCGGACTCATGTCGCGTTTTGGCATGAATGTTTCCCTGGCATTTCCAGAAGGCTATGGCCTGATTCCCGAAGTAATTGAACAGGCAAGAAAACAGTCTGCACAAAGCGGCGGCAGTTTTGAAGTTGTAAATAGTATGGAAGATGCGTTCAAAGATGCCGACATCGTCTATCCGAAATCATGGGCCCCTTTTCATGTCATGCAGCGCAGAACGGTTTTATTAAACCAGAACGACAAGCCGGGACTTAAAGACCTTGAAAAGGAATGTCTTGAAAATAATGCCAGGTTTGCAAACTGGGAGTGTGATGAAAAGAAAATGCAACTGACCAGAAATGGCAAGGCATTGTATATGCATTGCCTGCCGGCTGACATCACCGGCGTAAGTTGCGCTCAGGGTGAAGTATCAAAAGATGTATTCGAAAAATACCGTCTGGCAACCTATGCTGAAGCCGGTTACAAACCATTCGTTATAGCAGCGATCATATTTCCTTTCGCGCATCAGCGATCCGGTTAGAAAGCTCAGAAGCATGGTTAAAAATGATAAGAGAAGGGTAGCTTGATTTGGCTTTGCGATCCTTTGCGGCTTTGCGTCTTGGCGTGAGATCCAGCTCCTTAGACTGAACTAATTTCACGCAAAGTCGCAAAGGACGCAAAGAAAAGCCGCAAAGTCGGACCCCGGTTTTCATATATGTCCAGAATCATCAAGAACATTGATCACGCCGTGGTTGCGAAGACCGCCGCGAGATGCAAAGCACACGGAATTACCATTCCAACCTTTGCCCAGATGCGTGATCCCGAAACGATTCCTCAATCGATAAAGTCCAAATTACCTGCAGTAGGTTTGTGGGACATAAACCCTCTGAACCTGTACCGCATTTCATGGAAGAACAATATCAAGACAGGTTTGTTTGGAGATGTGAATTACATAGAAATACCGAGGGCGATAACCGGGGTGAAAGCGAGAATCATCGGCATCATCGGGAAAGTATTTTCCGACGGGCGCACATAAAGTTGGCGCTGCCTTTGGGTGTCTGGTGCCCAGACTGGTAAGCGGTGAATTCGATCCTGAAGTTCACAAAGCGGTTTGGCCATCAACCGGAAACTTTTGCCGGGGCGGCGCATTCGACTGCCGTTTGCTGGATTGTACGCCGATCGCCATCCTGCCTGAGGGGATGTCGAAAGAACGATTTACCTGGCTTAAAGAAATTGGCTCTGAAGTGATTGCCACACCCGGTACGGAATCAAATGTAAAAGAGATTTATGACAAATGCTGGGAGCTGAAGACAGAATCCGCTGAATATTATCTTCAATCAATTCGAAGAGTTTGGTAATCCGATCTGGCATTACCACGTTACCGGTCCGGCGCTTGACGATGCTTTTAAGGCGCTGGCTGTAGAAAATGGAAATGCTGCTGCCTTATGTATCAGCAACAGGGTCTGCCGGAACCATCGCTGCCGGCGACTACCTCAAGAACTCTGTATCCCTCGTTAAAAGTTGTTGCCAGCGAAGCGTTGCAGTGTCCCACCTTATTTATGAATGGTTTTGGTGAACACCGGATTGAAGGTATTGGAGATAAACACATCCCCTGGGTTCACAACGTACGCAATACGGATGCGGTCGCGGCGATTGATGATGAGGACTGCATGCGTGTGCTGAGGTTATTCAATGAAGATCAGGGAAAGAGATTTCCTCAAATCGCTCGGCATCGATGAAAGCAGAATCGATGAATTAGATTTGTTGGGTATCTCAAGCATCGGGAACCTGCTGGCTTCGATTAAAACAGCGAAGTATTACGAAATGGGCGAAAACGATGTGGTCATGACCGTCTTTACGGATTCGGTTGAGATGTACCGTTCACGTCTCGACGAACTTTCACATGAACGCGGCGCCTACTCTCAGGTTCGGCAGCGATGGATTTTTCGGGGCCTCTCGCTCACCAGGGAATCGACTTTTATAAAGAGCTGTCTTACTACGACAAGAAAGCGATTCACAACCTCAAATACTTTACGTGGGTGGAGCAGCAGGGAAGATCTTCGGAAGAACTGAAAGAACAATGGGAACCGGCGTACTGGCAAACTATGTTTGAAGAAGAAGTGGTTTTGTTTGACAAGTTGATCGAGGAATTCAATCAGGGGTAGGGCCCATACGTTGCGGTTTTTCTTTGCGTCTTTGCGACTTTGCGTGAGATTAGTTCAGTCGAAGGAGAGATCTCACGCCAAGGCGCAAAGCCGCAAAGGATCTGGCAAAGCCATATTAGGAGCATTACCCAATCAGGAGGTTCTTTCATAAAAACGAACGCCAATGTTCAATAAAATTCTAGAAGAAGCAAAGAAAAACGAACGAGAGGTGGCCGGATTTCTCCGCGACCTGATTGCCACCAGATCCATGAGTTCGCAGGAAGGCGCTTGTATTCAGCGCGTCAAGCAGGAGATGGAGAAGTGCAACTTTGATGAAGTCACAATCGATCCGATGGGCAATATCTCGGGAGAATCGGCAATGGAAAACATGTGATCGCCCTGGACGCGCATGTTGATACCGTGGATGTCGGGAACCCTGACAACTGGAATATTGATCCGTTCCTCGGCGATGAAAAGGACGGCATCATCTATGGCCGCGGAGCGTGTGACATGAAAGGCCCACTCGCTTCAATCGTTTACGGCGGCAAGATTATCAAGGACCTGCATCTTGAGGGCGACTACACACTCTACGTTGTCGGCAGCGTGCAGGAAGAAGATTGTGACGGTCTCTGCTGGCAATACATCATCAACGAAGACAAATTAAGACCGGATGTAGTGGTTATTGCGGAAGCTACAGACCTGGCGGTTTACCGGGGACATCGCGGGCGAATGGAAATTGAAGTGCGAACAAAGGGTATTTCCTGCCATGGGTCCGCACCTGAAAGAGGTGTGAATGCCGTTTACAAGATGGCGCCTATTATTCAGGACATTGAAAAGCTGAATGCAAGATTGGGCGGCGAACCATTTCTTGGCAAAGGCACGGTAACTATCTCTGATATTCGGGCAACTTCACCATCACTGTGTGCGGTAGCAGATTCAAGTACCATTCACCTTGATCGCAGGCTGGCGGCTACCGATACATTGGAATCAGCCGTAAAAGAGATTCAGGATCTGCCAAGCGTCAAGAATGCTGAGGCAGAAGTCGTGGTTCTTGACTATGCAGTGCCAAGTTGGAAAGGGCTGACCTATCCGACCAGGAAGTATTTTCCGACCTGGCTTTTGCCTGAAGATCACCCGGTCTTAACCGCCGGCGTTAAAGCATACGAAGGTTTGTTCGGTGAAAAACCTGTAGTGGGCAGATGGGTATTCAGTACCAACGGAGTTGCGGTAATGGGAATGCACGGTATTCCCTGCATCGGATTCGGACCCGGTAATGAAATCTATGCTCACATGGCAACAGAACATATACCGGTTGAGCAACTGGTAAAAGCGGCAGCATGGTACGCGGCATTTCCGATGGTGTACGCGGCGTGTCAACAAGCTTGAGACGACTGCGTAACGAGCGCTTGCGGGCTTGCCGGAAAGCTTCTGCCGGCACCGGCCCAGACAGGTTTTCGCCGCGTAGCGGCGGAATGAATTTAGCCCGGCGTTTTAACGCCGGGAATAGTGCGAGTGGGTCTTCCACGTCGCGCTAGCGACGTCTGAATAGGCATTGTTCAGCCGTCGCTGACGCGACGAGGGCAAGAAGTTGCGGTGACCCGGCGTTGAAACGCCGGGCTAAACTCATGTGGCCGCTACGCGGCCGTTCTTGCGCCAGCCAATTTAAACCTCTTCATGGCCAAACCTTTATTAATTGCGATCGGCGGCAATTCACTGATCCGGGCGGGACAAAGCGGATCGGTGAAAGAGCAGATAGAAAATGCAAACACCACTTGCCGACACCTCGCAAAACTGGTTGCGCAGGGACATAAGATCGTGATCACCCACGGCAACGGACCACAGGTCGGAGCCCAACTCATCCGATCTGAAATGGCCGCACTCCAGGTTTATCAACTTCCTTTGGATAGCTGTGATGCTTCCACTCAGGGGGAATTGGGATATGTTCTGCAGAATGCTATGCGTACTGCCTTACATGAACTAGGAATCAAAATCCCGGTGATAACGATTCTTACCCAAGTGGTGGTTGATGAACTTGATCCTGCATTCTCAAATCCATCGAAACCTGTCGGTCCTTTCTATTCAAAGGAAGTCGCAGAGAAAAAGAAAAATGAACTTAGGCTGGAAGATAATCGAAGATGCGGCACGAGGTTACCGGCGCCTGGTTCCTTCACCCCGCCCGCTTGAAATAGTTGAATTGGAGGCGATCAAATATTGCCTCTCACAGGGCTTCATTGTAATAGCCGCAGGCGGAGGCGGAATTCCGGTGGTTGATAAGGGCGGAGTTTATCACGGGGTGGAAGCTGTGGTTGATAAAGACAGGGCTTCGTCACTGCTGGCAAACAAATTGGGCCTGGAAACATTTATTACTTCAACCGACACCGATAAGGTTTACCTGAATTTTAAGAAACCAAACCAGCTTGCTCTCGACAACATCTCACTTGCACAGGCGAAAAAATATTTGAGCGAGAATCATTTCCTGCCCGGGAGCATGGGGCCAAAGATTGAAGCTGCTATTGATTTTCTTTCGAAAGGCGGCAGGCAAGTCATTATCACCCGCCCCGAATTGATTTCTGAGGCGGCGGAAGGGAAAGCAGGCACTCACATCTTCTCAAGTTGAGGCTTTGCCTCAAGAGTAGCCGTCAACGGTTCAGCGGCTTTGTCTAATTCACACCTGGCTTCAGCCAGGTGTTCGGGGAGCGCGATTTAGACCGAAACCGTTTAAACGGTTTCCCAAACTTGCGCCAATAGTTGCCCACCCGGCTGAAGCCGGGTGTGAATGAAAGAAGCAAGAGTACTTTTGAGGCGCAGCCTCAAGTTGAAAAGGTGCCAGGCCATGAAGCTTAAACACATTATAGATTCCCAACAATTTACTCTCCCCATACTACGAGAATTGTTTGTTCGGGTTCGTGAAATGGAACAAATCGTAAAACGGGGAGGGACCCGTGATTACGACCGCAAGATAATGGCTTCGCTGTTTTATGATTCGTCGAGTCTGACCCGGCTTTCATTTGAGTCAGCCATGTCGCGGCTGGGCGGCAAAGTGCTGACGGCGGAAAATGCGTTCACTTTTTTTTCCGCAAGTCCGGATGACGCTCTCGAAGATACCATCAGGGTGGTTGATGATTTCTGCGATGTGATCGTTCTTCGCCACAATGAAATTGGCGGAGCGGAAAGAGCGTCGAAAGTTTGCACTGTTCCCTTAATCAACGCCGGCGACGGCAAAGGCGGGCAGCATCCCACACAGGCACTTCTAGATCTCTACACGATTCACAAAGAGACCAATAAACTTGACGGACTAAAAGTGGCGCTCGTTGGTAATCTTGCCGAAGGGCGAACGGTTCGCTCGCTGTCATACCTGCTGAGCAAATTTGAGCGGATAAAATTGTATTTTGTTTCTCCCGAAATCTTGCAGATGGAACAGGATATTCTTGATCATCTTGTCGAGCATAACACCTGGTACACGGTCGAAACGGATCTGCAGAAGGTTCTGCCAGAGGTAGATGTCGTCTATACCACCCAGATTGAAAGAGGGCGCTTTAAGGGTAGTGATGCCGAATTCCAAAACTTCAGAGAGAATTATTTTATCGATAAGGATTCGATCGAATTGATGAACAAGGATTCCATCATTCTAAGTCCGCTGCCGAGATTTACCGAGATTTCAAAAGAAGTAGACAACGATCATCGGGCCGCCTACTTCCGCCAGACACAGGACGGAATGATTTTGCGCATGGCTCTTCTCGCATGGGTTCTGGAATAGATATTTGGAAGCCGCGCAACCTGAAAAGGGGTCTTTGCACGAAGACAGTGGGTCATCACAACTCGAATAACGACTTACGTCGGGCGCAAAAGAAATCTAGAATTGAATCCAGTCGATCAAATCCTGGGGTTTAGAGGGAGCGATTCGGTTCAGGCCGGCCGCAAAACAGGCCTCATGGTGCGGACCCTGCCGTCATTCCAAAAAACTCGTGCTCGCGGTAACTTATTGCCTGCTGACTGACGAATCAGCTAAGGAGGGTATATGAAAACCGTTGCTGACATATTACAAACCAAGGGCAGTGAAGTTTGGACAATCCCCCCAGAGACAATCGTGTTCGACGCGCTCAAGGTAATGGCCGACCGGAATGTTGGCGCGCTGGTGGTGATCGATGGAGCGAACGTCGCCGGTATTTTGTCGGAACGTGACTATGCCAGAAAAGTTATCCTGCACGGAAAATCGTCAAGAGAACTCAAGGCCCGAGAAATCATGAGCGCGAATGTATATTTCGTAGGTCCAGGGGAAAACATTGAAGACTGTATGGCGATGTTTACCAACCAGCGCGTGCGGCATCTTCCCGTGCTGCAAGACGGCCAGTTGATCGGAATCATCTCGATTGGCGACGTCGTCAAGGCTGTTATTGCTGAACAAGAGTACACCATCAAACACCTGGAAAATTACATCACGGGTGGTCGATGAGACGTAGCCTGTTCCGCTTCGACACTCCACTGCTCGGCTTTGCTCTCTTCAAGTCGAACCTGCCAAGCAGCAGCAGTGCGAGGAAGGGAGCTTTATCATGTCTTGCGCACGTTTATATTTTTCGGAGGTTTAGCGCTAATAGTCGGTGCTGCATTGAAGTTGTAAAGTAAGCCAATAAATGCTGCGAGCCAACCAATCAATGCGATGTAAACGAAGAAACGCGGGATGACGAGCAGAGGAGGGAAGTCCAGCGCTTTGGCCAGCTGAAAGGTGCATACCGTGTACATCCCGAACGGAAATACCATTCCCCAATACTGCGGGTCATATCGGAGCGGAAATCTTCTGTAAACGTGACGCCAAAACCCAAGGATGAACAGCAGCGGAATCCACCATGTGCCGGCAGCCCAAAAGAACAACGTAAATCCTTTCAAGAATGGCGCCACCTCGTTCAGCAAAGGCCATCCGGGAGCAGCCATGATCAATCGCGCACCTGCAAGCGTCGTGATCGCGACGGCCCCCATGTTTATCCAGTAGGGAGGCGTGAGCGAGGCCATCGTGACGTTGACGAATGTGAAGCGATAAAAGATTAAGGTAATCAGCGGGAGATAGAGCATGCAGCCCAGGAGAAACATGCAAAGCGTGAAGAAAAGGACCAGCTCACGATAGGCGCCGAAGTGGTTCGCCAGCAATGTCCCCAACACAGAAATCGATTGCGTAGCGACGACGATCAGCAACCAACCCCCATTAAGACCCGCCTCGATGGACGGCTTGTCTTCTCTGACGGTCATGGCCGCAAAGAAGGTGTACATAATCAACGCCCAAAGCAAGAGGCCGACAACCCACAGTGCGACGGCAATTCGATATTGATCCGAAACGATCAGGAGTTCACTGCCCAGGACACACGTGCCGGCCACGACGGTAAAGAATCCTGGGCCACGCTGATGATCGTTAATGTCGGCTTTAACGCGTGAAAAGAAAAAGAAGAGCCGCAGTAGGAGCAAAAGCCAAAGAATCGCGTAGGCAGCAACGTTAATGGCAAGCAAGACGAGGGCAATCGTCTTCATCTCCAGCAGGAAACAGGCAATGGAAATTATTCCGGTTGCCATTACCAGGGCGAAATACGCTGGTAACAGATCCGCCGCTGTCCGCAAGACAACGTTCCGCTGGTTGGTTTTGGAATTACTCATTTAAGGATGTCGGCTTACTCATTGGTAGTGTTGGTAGCGCCCAATTGGATTCACCGCTCGGGCCTCTGTGGGATCCTCAGTATTGCCTCTGCGGTTAATCTTTAGTCCTGCGAAATGGAACCGCAGAGGAAGAACCGAGGTCTTCGCAGAGAAACGCAGAGGAAACTTCAAATTAGGACACTGCCCGTATGTTGATTTCTTCGTCGCAACGCTTGCAATCGAGTTCAAATCCGATGCGTGAGGCGCGGCCTTCGTCAGTCAGCACCCAGGTGCGAGTGGTCATCGGCGGATCATGTCGCAGGTGTTGGCGGTGGCCGCATTCCAGAATTGCGCGCCAATGATCCTCATCGTCTCTATCAAAACCTGTGATCTTCTGCTTCATCGATCCTGGTCGCGTACATACCCTGAGCTTGTCTTCTGGCGTGAGGTGGGCCGCCACCACCGAATGATCGATAAGGTAATGAGAAAGCAGACACCGGAAGCAACCACGAGCGGTATCAAGACCGAATAATGACGAGCCAGAGCCGCGTCAACCGTGGCCGCAAGTATCCATAGTTGCGCGATATTAATCATGACGAGCATGATTAACCGGGCCTGCCAAACTGCTGCCTGCCCAGCCTTGGATCTGCGATTGTTGCCCGATGACGGGTTACTCTGAAATGTTTTGAAGTCAGCTTGCATGTTCGTCTGCCGAAGCTCTTCTGCCTGTGGCCCACACCTGCTCTCCGCGTAATTCAACTTCAATAGTATCGAGGGGGCGTGGAGGTGGACCGTAAAGTACATTGCCGGTCGCGGCGTCAAAGGCCCCGTCATGACAGGGACATTCGAGGCGCTGGTGATCGCGTGAATAGTAAACGGGACAACTCAAGTGAGTGCATTTCTGGCCGTAGGCGTGATACGCGCCGTCGCTCGTGCGAATCAAGATCGCGGAGTCTCGTTCAGTGGGATAATTAAAATTCAAGCTGCTATTGGGAGCGAGTGTTTCCGCGCCGTCAATTCGCGCGGCAGAGAAGGACTCTGACTGTCGTGCGTCGAGAGCGGCCTTCGTAGCAAAACCGCCGGCTCCGAGAAAGAGCGCCGCCGACGTTAGCCCCAGGAAGTTGCAGAACTCTCGCCGCGTAACCTGAGCTTCGTCATCGCGATCGTAGGGAAAGTCGGCCTGGTAGGGCGCGGTAGCAGCGCGCACGTCGGTTTCGTCGCGCAGCACTTTCTGGATGGTTTCGTTTAGATTTTTCATAAACAACAGCGTGTCAGAACCGCGAGCGGTAGCGACCGGATCGTAAGCTCAACTATGCAGGCGTCCGTCTATGCGCTATTGAATTCCTGATCCGGTCGCTACCGCTCGCGGTTCTGACACCTCTAAAACTCATTACTCTTGTCCGACTGCTCGACCTGCGTGTCTATCCAGGACTCTGCCGTGGGTGCCTCTGGTTCCGCTCGCGTCAGCATTCCCTCGAACACGCCGCAACCGTCAACCGTTACTTCGTCCGCATCCGTAGGCAGCATCAAGTACACCTTCGTTTCAACTTTCTGATTTCCGAACACGTGAACGTTGACGGGCTTCGTCCGACGCAGCGGAACGATCTGTTCGTACTTACCAAAGGAAATCGCTCCGGTAGGACAGACACTCGCGCACATGGGTTTCAGTCCTTCGGACGAACGGTCGTAACACATGTCGCACTTCATCTGAAGATGCATTTGTGTGTTGTACTTGGGAACGCCGAACGGACAGGCATTGACACAGTTGCGACAGTCGAGGCAACGCGGTTTGAGCGCGGACATGACTACGCCATCGTCGGAAACCTTGATTGCATCTGCCGGACAGACCAACGCGCACGTCGGTTCGTTGCAGTGCATGCAGACGGTCGGCATCGTCGCGGTGGTTTCGGCGCGATCAATGTAGTCGACAAAGATCATCGGGTAGCCTTTGTGCGTGGCGCACTCGCGGCAGGCGGCGACACAGGCCCGGCAGCCAATGCAGCGTTGCGGATCGATGAACATTGTCTCTTCCATCGGTTACCTCTAATTAGCCACAGATGAACACGGATTTACACAGATTAAGAAGAACGAAAACCAATTCACGAGTCTGCCGGTTGAAAGCATTTCTGATCTGTGTAATCTGTGTTCATCCGTGGCTGATCACTCGTGGCCTTTCTGCACTTCACTAAGCGACGCGCCTTTGCGTTGTCTCCCCAGGATCGGCAACTGTCGCGAATGAATCTTTTCAATGCGAGCGGCGCAGGCCTTGTACTCAGGAATTTTTGAAATCGGGTCGAGCGCCGGGTTCGTCAATTGATTCACAGCCAACTGCTCACCCCAATGATAAGGAATAAAGATCGTATCCGGCCTGATTGTTCGCACTACCAGCACCGGAAACACTCCTTCGCCGCGACGCGAGACAACCCGCACGCGCTCGCCGTCGTTGATCCTTAGTTTCATCGCGGTTTCCGGATGAACTTCGACGTAAGGCTCGGGACATTGCTCAACCAGGAATCCAATGCGCCGCGTCTGATTGCCGGAAAGATATTGATAGACGACTCGTCCGCTGGTGAGAATCAGAGGAAACTCTTCATCGGGAACTTCATTCGGCGGATTGTATTCAATTGCGTGAAACTTAGCTTTGCCGTCCGGGTGATAAAAGCGTTCCTCAAATAGACGCGGCGTTCCCGGATGATCTTCAGTGGGACAGGGCCAGAAGATCCCATTGTTCTGCTCAATCTTTTCCCAGGTTATGCCGTAGTAGTCAGCATTGCCGCCGCGCGAAGCAACTCGCAGCTCGTCGAACATCTCGCGTGGCGAATTAAAGGTGAAATATTTCCCGCGACCCATGCGCCGAGCGATCTCGTTGATGATCCACCAGTCAGCCCGGGCCTGTCCGGGCGGATTGTTCGCCTTATTAATTTTCACTACGCGACCTTCGCTATTGCAGGTGACGCCCTCATCTTCGCTCCAGGCGGAACCGGGTAAGACGACGTCCGCATAGCGCGCGCCTTCCGACATGAAGAAATCAATGCAGACATAGAAGTCGAGACCTTCGAGCGATCGTCGCACGTCATTAGTATCCGGAAGGCTAACCATCACGTTATTACAAATTGAAAGCAGGCCGCGGATCTCGCCTTCGCGCATCTTCTGAAACATCTCGACCACTGAGACGCCCGCTTGCGGTAGCTCGTCTTCAGGAAGGCCCCAGACTTCGCACGTGTGTTTTCGATGTTCCGGATTGTTTATTGAGCGCTGGCCGGGAAGTTGATCAGCTTTCTGCCCATGCTCGCGCCCGCCTTGCCCGTTGCCTTGTCCCGTGATGGTTCCGTAGCCACGGCCCGGCGCGCCAATCTTTCCTGTCGCCAGCACCAGGTTGATATAGGACAGCACGTTATTGACGCCGTTCGTGTGATGTTCAATCCCACGCGCGTGCATCACCATTCCTGTTTTCGCCCGACCGTATAGTCTCGCGGCATCGACAATCTTTTCTGCCGGCACACCGCAGATTTGTGACGCGACATCGGGCGAGTAACGCATCGCCAAATCGCGCGTCGCTTGCCAATCGTTGGTACGTGAATCGATGAAGCTTTGATCGATGAAGTTCTCTTCAATCAGGACGTGCAGCATTCCATTCGCGAGGGCTACGTCGGTGCCGGGCTTCAACTGCAAGTGCAAATCGCCCTGACGCGCCGTTGCTGTTTCGCGCGGATCGACGATGATCCAACGTCCGCCATTATCACGTTGCTGCCAGAGAAACTTATTCAGCACCGGAAACGTCTCGGCGCAATTCGATCCGGCGATGAGCAGGACTTCAGCCAGCGGAATATCGTCCCATGGATTAGCTGCCCGGTCGATACCGAATGCCTTGTTGTTGCCGGCCGCTGCCGAGACCATGCAGAGTCTTCCGTTGTAATCCACATAACGAGTGCCGAGCCCCGCGCGGGCAAACTTGCCCATCAGATAAGTCTTTTCGGTCGTCAGAGACGATCCTGAATAGACGCCAATCGAATCTTTCCCTTGATTCGACTGCAGCTCTTTGAATTTACTGACCACGAGATCGAGCGCTTCATCCCAACTGGCCCGCTCGAAGCGTCCGCTCCGTTTGATCAGCGGATATAGCAGGCGATCGGGATGATGAACCTGGAGATATGCGGTTACGCCTTTGGGACACAGCCGGCCTTCGTTAACCGGAAAGTCGTAGCGCGGCTCGACGCCGACCACATGATCATCCTCAACCAGCAGGTTCATGCCGCATTGCACGCCGCAGTATGGACAATGAGTCGGCACGATTTTGTCGATGACCCGATCCGCGCGCCAGCCACCGTGCGGTGCGTCATGAAGGTGGGGCCCGTAGGCCTCGATGATCTGATCGAGATGTTCTACTTTGCTCATGGAGTCTGATCGGTTTTTGGCGGTTTAGGTTTTCTTAAGCCCCGTTAGGGGCAGAATATTTATAGATTAACGGCGCCTCATTCTTTATCGAGCTCCTTTAGGGGCGACATAATATTTCGCTCCTACGGAGCTTTGGTGAAAATCCTCTCGTATGACTATAAACATTGCGCTCCTGACGGAGCTACGATCTCGATCCCTTAAAGACTCTCTCTGTGGTCTCAGGTAAATTCGCATACGCCAACCCTCGCATGACGCGTTTGCAGCGCGGGCAATAGTCCTGAAGCGTCTTCCCGTCGTCCATCGAATAGTCGAAGCCAAGCTTGTCTACTACTACTTTCAAATCATCAAGCCAAAGTTGAGCCACAAATTCCGCTCCGCAACGCGCGCACGTCGCTTGTGGCATTTCCCGAGCGCATTCCTGATAAAGCTCGACGCCGATTGACGCGGGACGCTGCACCACATGAAACAATTTGCCAAAAGGTAAATAGAACAGCGTCATGATCACTGTCGCCTGATGCGTTAAAGCGATGAAGTGATACATGTAGCCGTGCAGCCAAAGACTCGAAGCGGTCAGCATCAGGCCGGTCACTGAAATAGCAATCAGGAGCATGTGCGGAACGAAGTCCAGCGTAAATTGCTGCAGCGCAATCGCACCGCGATCACGTAACCGCCTATGAATCGCAATGGCGCAACCGGCAATCACCATCACTGCCGTAAAGTCGAGCGCGTGAAACGTCACCCAGGCAATCACGCTTCGGCCTTGCACCACGTTCAAAGGAAAACCAAACACGTAGGCCCGGTATCCGAGCTCGCCTTCCAGCTTGAAGTGCACCCAGCCAAAGACGAGCGGGAAGGTAATCAGTGCGGAAAGCACGCAGCCCCACATGATCAAGAAGTGCATCGCCCAACGCGAGAACCCACGCTTGAAGATAAAGCGTTGGCCGACGAGGTTGGTTGCCAGGGTCTTCGCCGCGTTCGCGGTGTTCTGCACAAATTTCTCTCGCTGTAAATAAAGCTTCCAGCCCCGGCGCCAATAAACGCGCGTCGCCGGCCGCTGCAACCAAACGGCATAGCGAAAGACGATTGCGCCGAAGGCGACAACACTCGCGATGGTGTAGCCGAAAAGCGCGGCGTCGTAGTGTTCGAGACTGCGTGAACCTATGACGATCAGAATTGTCAGTAGAAAAGACGCCGCCAACGCGAGCAGCACAGGCTTACGATTGGTCGACGGGCTAGTCATAGACAGTCGTTATCGAAAAAGTAGGGGGCGAACTCTGGGTTTTGCTGACAGATCTAATTTATAACACAGATTTACCGGCATCCGGGGCAGTAGTTAGGGGGTCAGTTTAGAGTTCAAACTTTAGTTTGGGGCTTTATTAGCAGCCTAAAGGCTGAACTCTAAACTCAAACTGACCCACTACTGCCTCCCTTACCAATCAAGCCTGGGCCTCATCGAGCGACCACGCCGCTGGCGAAAATCTTGGCGGCCGTTTGGCGAGTTCAGCATTTATTCGCGTCGCCAGGTCTGCTTGTTCCTGCTCGTTCAGAATAGTTCTCACCCAACGATATATTTGATTCTCTTCTACTTCGTTGTGAATGATGAGACGCTTTTCGATCTCGAGAACGGCATCGCGGACTTTTCCCATTGCTTTGTTGATGGCCCGGCGATCCGTGATTTTCAAAAGCTCGCGCAAAGTGCCAATTGCCTGCGCCAACTCGTGCATGAAGAAATCATGGTCCGCGCGCAACCGTTCCACCGCTAGTCGTCCTTCATTTAGCGTAGGCGCGCCCGACTGATGGGCTGTCATGTTATTGATGCCATTTATGACCGCGGGAAAAAGATGGAGATGTTCGGCGCGTATGTGGACAGCGAGGCGCGCCCACAATAGATCGAGACAGGCGTGGCTGGCTGCAACATCGACGGTGTCCAGCGCGTCCTTGAGTTGCCTCAACAGTTCATCCAGAGCGGCGTGATCATCGGCTAATCGCCGGCTGGCTTGCGATAGCATGCCGATACTTTAGACCAACTGTGCCGCCGACATGGAAAAGCTTGCGGCCGCGTCCCTAAAGAGACGTTGATTTTTCCCCAATAGTTCGGTAAGTTCTCGAACTATCAAGAGGGTGACGCATCCCGCGCGCTAAAAAGTTGCGAGTTGCGCCTCGTCGCCCGCTCAAGTATCTGTCGGTCAAGGCATCGCTGGTCTGAGGAGGTAACCGATGCATAGCTTACTGCTCCTGCTTCCACTTCTGTTTAGCCCAACTTATTGCCCACAGGGGCAGTCCGAGCAAGCGCCGCTGACAGTTCTAAGTTCAAAGTGGGGTCGTGATCGGCAGCCGATTGGTAATGCGGTATCAGCATCAGTCGCCCTGCAGCCTGCGATGATTAGCCCAAACAAAAGCAACGAGAGACAGAAGCGCGTAAACGATCCTGCCGGCATAAGAGATCCGACTGCTGACACGCTTGACGGCCGCGCCGCGGAACTCGATCGGATCGTTCAGGAATCGCGCGAGCCTCAGCCGGTTGAAGGCTTTGTTTATCAAATAAGAATTCAAAACGACAGCACGAAAGTTACCCAGACAGTTTTTTGGCTGTATGAGTTCGTCGACGTGAATGACCCTAAACAGGTTACGCAGCGGCAATTTCTTTGTAGCGTTAAGGTAAAGCCGCAGCAAGAAAAAGATCTGCGGGCGTTCGTACTGCACGGACCAAGCGACGTAGTCGACGCAAAGAGCCTAGGAAAAATGACGTTCACCGGAAGGGTTATTATCAATCGCGTCGAGTTTGGTGACGGCACTTTTTGGCAACGTCAGGGTTGGAACGTTGATGATTTCAAACTGACCGCCAAAGCCCGATCCGACAAGGGAAATCTACCCACCTGCCGAAGCCTGTAGTCAGTCGAAATCGACCCAGGTTCCCGCAATATCCGTTCGTGCCTTCTGATAAAGAAATGCTGCGGACGCGAGGTCCTCAACCGCCAGCCCCAACGATTTGAACAGCGTGATTTCATCATCGGTGGTGCGTCCCGGATGCGATCCAACCAGCACTTCGCCAAGTTCCGCGGCGATTGACTCTTCGTTGATTAAGCCTTCCTGCGCCGGGATTAGGTAATCGCCGGCCTCATGAAGAATCGATTCGCGTCTATCGGTGAACAAGGTGGCTGAGGCCATCGTTGCGGAATCGATTTCACGCGCTTTCGGCGAGTATGTTCCCACGGCGTTAAGGTGCGCGCCGGGCGAAAGCCAATCCCGCTGGAGCACGGGTTCGCGGGCCGTGGTGGCAGTGACAATTATTTCAGCGTCGCGCACCGCCGCCTCGGCGTTCGGAACCGCGACGATGGGGAAGGGAAATCTGTCCCGCATTTCGGTTGCGAATCTTTGGGCGCTTTCATATCGCCGAGCTGCAACTCTAACGCGTTGCAAGGGACGCACACAGGCGATGGCCGCGAGGTGAGTGCGCGCTTGAACGCCGGCGCCGACAATTGCCAGATCAGCCGCGTTGGATTTTGCGAGCACTCGAGTCGCCAACGCACTGACGGCAGCGGTGCGAATCGCCGTGATGGCTGACGCATTCGCGAGTGCCAGAAGCTCACCGGTGACGCCATCGAACAACAGCACACCGCCTTGATGCGCATCCTTGCCGATCGCGGCATTCCCCGGAAACACGCAGATCGCTTTCAGCCCAAACAGGGCGCCGTCGCCGCCACGATACGAAGGCATTAAGGCCATCACGCCGGAGAGACTTGCGGGCCGAAAAACTGAGCGTAACGGCTGATCGATTTGACCGCGCGCGAGAGCGACGAATGCATCTTCCATGACCGAGATGCACTCATCCATGTTGAGAAGCTTTCCGACCTCGGTGTGATTCAGGATGAGTAGTTTCATGAGTTGTGTGTAAAAGCCGCGCGATTATCTATCAGCCAGCCGCGGGCGTAAACCGCGCTTCCCAACCTAAGAGTGTTGAGGTTGCCAAATTAACATGCGCGAAGTGAAGTTATTGCTCAAGTTTCAGGGACTGTGGTTTACCCCCGCTCTCTCGATGCGATACTATGCGCGCGCTACGGTTTCACAAATCATTCCTATTCTGGTCTGCAAAATGAAAAACTCTTCTTCTGTCTTGCGCCGAGTCAGTTTCGTCGCCGCTCTTATCGGCCCGCTCGTCGTGGGCCTCAGTACTCCGCTGTTCGCGCAGCAATTCTCTCCTGATCTTTTCAAGGCTTTGCACTGGCGCAGTATCGGGCCCTTCCGCGGCGGCCGCGTGCGCGCGATTGCCGGCGTGCCTTCGCAGCCGAATGTCTTTTATATGGCGCAGGTGAACGGCGGGGTTTGGAAGACCGATGATTATGGGCGGACCTGGACGCCGATTTTCGACGATCAACCGACCGGCTCAGTCGGCAGCATGGCCGTCGCGCCGTCCGATCCGAACGTCATTTATGTCGGAAGTGGCGAGGGCTTGCAACGTCCCGATCTTTCAGTCGGTGATGGGATTTATAAGTCGACGGATGCGGGCAAGACGTGGGTGCACCTCGGTCTGCGTGATGGCCAGCAGATTCCCCAGATTGCGGTGGATCCCCGTAACGCCAACGTCCTGCTGGTGGCGGTCGCGGGACATCCCTACGGGCCGAATGAAGAGCGCGGAATTTTCCGTTCGACTGACGGGGGCAAGACCTTCGAAAAAGTTCTTTACCAGGACGAAAACGTGGGGGGTGCTGACGTAATCTTCGATCCAAAGAATCCTGAGATTGCTTATGCAGGAGTGTGGGAAGCGCGACAGGGTCCGTGGGAGAACGCCGCGTGGAATGGCACCCGCGGCGGCGTTTTCAAATCGACTGACAATGGGAAAACCTGGCGGCAACTGGGCGGGGGCTTGCCGGAAAATATTATCCAGGCAAATCTCGCGGTTGCGCCCAGCGCTCCGAACCGCCTATTTGCTTCGATCGCTCTGAGTCCGGGCCTGGCCATCTATCGATCGGACGATGCCGGTGAAACGTGGATCAAGATCACGACTGATCCGCGTCCGGCCGGACGAATCGGCGGCGGCGATCTCGCCGTGCTGCGCGTCGATCCAAAAAATCCGGAGATCGTTTATTCAGCCAGCATTGTCTCGTGGAAATCAATTGACGGCGGGAAGACCTGGTCGGCGTTTCGCGGCGCACCGGGCGGCGACGATTATCAAAATGTCTGGATCAATCCCACTAACACGGACATTGTTATTCTCGCTAGCGATCAAGGAACTGTCATCACGGTCAACGGCGGCAAAACCTTTAGCAGCTGGTACAACCAACCTACCGCACAGCTTTATCACGTGAGCGCCGACAACGCGTTTCCGTATCGTTTGTGCGGCGGACAGCAGGAAAGCGGATCGGCGTGTGTTGCCAGTCGCGGGAACGACGGCGAAATCACTTTTCGCGAGTGGCATCCGGTGGCGGCCGAAGAATACGGGTATGTGGTGGCCGATCCGCTTGACCCCGATATTGTCTACGGCGGCAAGTTGACGCGCTATGATCGGCGGACGGGCCAGGCTCAGAACATCATGCCGAAGCCTTTTCGTTCGGCCGATTTTCGCGTCGTCCGCACCAGCCCGTGTTGTTCTCACCGGTCGATCCACACGTACTGTACTTCGCGACAAATACGCTGTGGAAGACCAGAGATGGCGGGGGCAACTGGGACCAGATCAGTTCTGACTTAACGCGCAAGACCTTTGAAGTCCCCAACACTGTCGGCAAGTTCAAAGCGCAGCCGACGGCGCAGCCAACGCAGCGCGGCGTAATTTATACGGTCGCGCCGTCACCTTTGGATATCAACGTGATTTGGGCCGGCACGGATGATGGGTTGATCCACCGCACCACGGATGGCGGCAAGACATGGACTGACGTGACGCCAAAGCAAATGACGCCGTGGCAAAAAGTTTCGATCCTCGACGCCAGCCACTTTGATAAAAATACGGCGTATGCAGCGATTAATACTCTGCGGCTGGATGATCTGCAGGCCGCACATCTATCGCACGCGTGACGGCGGCGCGACCTGGACGGAAATCACCAACGGAATTCCCCAGAACGAGAACACGGACGTCGTTCGTGAAGACCCGCAGCGAAAAGGCTTACTATTTGCGGGGACTGAGCGGGCAGTGCACGTGTCGTTCGACGACGGTGAGCATTGGCAATCTCTGCGTCTTAATATGCCGGCGACTTCGATTCGCGATCTGATCGTCAAGGACGACGACCTTTGTGTCGGCACGCATGGCCGCGGGTTTTGGATTCTCGACAACATCACGCCACTGCGCCAGCTTCAGGATTCGATTACCAGGTCGAGTGCTTACCTGTTCCACCCTCAGACGGCAATTCGCGTTCGCTGGAACTTGAATACCGACACGCCTTTGCCGCCCGACGTTGCCGCCGGAGAAAATCCGCCGGACGGCGCCATGATCGATTACTACGTCGGTTCGACCACGGCCGGGCCGCTGACGCTGGAAATCAAGGACTCGACGGGCGCCGTCGTGCGCCGTTATTCCAGCGACGACGTGACGCCCGTACCTGATCCGGGTCTGAACATTCCGCTCTACTGGATCCGCCCCACGCAAAGGCTTACAAACGAAATTGGGCTGCATCGCTTTCTTTGGGATTTGCATTATGCGCCAGTGCCGGGAGTCGCACCGCAGTATCCCATCGCCGCCGTTTACAAGAATACGGCGCCCGAGGCGACCTCGCCGTGGGCTATGCCCGGCACCTACACAGTCGTGCTAACGGTGGGTGGCAAGAAATACGAGCAGCAGCTCAAGCTAGTTATGGACCCACGAGTGAAGACACCGCTAGCGGATTTGGGTGATCAATTCAAGCTTTCAAAGCAGCTTTACGATGAATGGCTGGCACTGAATTCGGCTTCAGAGGAAGTGAGAAAGATTCGGGCGCAGTTGGCAGAGTTGCGGCCCAAGGTTACCGACGCAACGCTCAAAGCTAATGTGGATGCGCTGGCGGATAAGCTTCAGGCTTTAGCTGGTGGGGGCGGCGGGTTTGGACCCGCGGCGTCCGCACAACCGACACTCGCCTCTGCTACCGGCAGAATTCGGACGCTCTTCAATCTGATCGAAGAAGTGGATCTCGCGCCGACGCCGCAGGTCAGGGCAGCGATTCCCGAAGTAACGAAAGACTCGAACGCGCTACAAGCGAGTTGGGAAACACTGAAATCCAGCGGAGTGTCGGGATTGAATCTGGAGCTGCGCAGGGCGTCTTTGCCAACACTCGAGATTCAACATTAGTTCCGCGCGGCCACAAAACAGCGTGGCGCCGAAAACTCATGTTTCGCGGCTCTTGAACTGGGACAGGGGACCGAAGTCTCCCACTCTCTCAATCTTGTTTTCCCGTGATTCAGATCACTTCAAAAGAAAAAGTTGTTGCTCTCGCCCTGGTGTTTATTGAGTTTGTCGTTTGCCTTGCGCAGTGTTAGGTTGGGTCGCTTCCATGTCAAGCATGCCTGCAAATGACGACGCTACGGGCGCGACCTCAAAAAGCATCGCGATCCTCATTCCCTGTCACAATGAAGAACTCACCATCGCGGAAGTTGTCGCCGACTTTCAAGCCGAATTGCCGCAAGCAGATATTTTCGTTTTCGATAACAACTCGACCGACCGTACGGTCGAGCGCGCCATCGCCGCGGGCGCAACTATAGTTTCTGAGCCCCGCCAGGGCAAAGGCTTTGTCGTGCAGTCAATGTTCCGCAGGATCGAGGCCGATGTCTACGTCATAGTAGATGGTGACGCGACCTATCCAGCGCGAGAGGTCCGCCGTCTGATTGATCCAATTGTGAAAGACGAGGCCGACATGGTGGTCGGTTCGCGGCTGCAGGCAGATACAGCGAGCGAGTTCAGAGCGATTAATCGTTGGGCCAACCGTCTGGTGCTCGCGGTCCTGAACTCGATGTTTCGCGTTAGGCTGACTGATATCCTCTCGGGCTATCGCGCCTTCAATCGAAAGTTCGTTAAGACGATTCCCGTATTTGGCGGCGGCTTTGAGATCGAAACCGAGTTGACCATCAAGGCAGTAGCTCGCGGATTTCGCATCGTTGAGGTTCCGACCCGGCTCACGGCGCGGCCCGATGGAAGTCACTCGAAGATCAGATTTCTCCGCGACGGCTTTCTGATTCTCAACACGATCCTCGCGCTGTTTCGCGATTACAAGCCGCTTACCTTTTTTGGCACGACCGGCCTGGCGTTAATCTTCATCTCGCTGATTCCGGCCGTGGCGGTGATCATGGAATTCGCCCGGCAACGCGCGATCGCGCGGCCGATGCTGGCTATGCTGGCGATGGGGATTTTCCTTTGCGGCCTGCTGTCAGTTGCGGTGGGACTCGTGCTGCACTCGATCGCGCGGCGTTCTCAGGAGCTCGATTATCAAATCCAGGTGTTGGGCGATGAACTACGGGCCCAACATTCACGGCAAGGATCATGATCAGCAGCTCCAGACTCGCGCACTCTCTAAGTCCAAACAATTTCCGCGAGCACCTCGATCCGGGCTCGATTATCTTCTTCCCCTATGTTCTGACCATCGTCTGGCAGTACTTCTGCATAGTTCAGATTAAGCCACTGGCCTGGACCGGGGCGGTAATTGTTTCGCTGGTTGTTTGGTATGCGGTCGTCGTGTTCAAAGCTGCTGCTCCTGAGAAACTGCCCTGGCAGTTCTGGCCCATCGTGGCGTTGCCACTGCTGTTCGCTTTTCTGTTGCGGGTCGCCTTCCCGGACATTTCGTTCGATGTTTTGAACTATCATATCCTTCACAGCGAGCGCGCCCTGCGCGGTTCACTCTTCGTTCCGGGAGATTTCTTTCCCACTCCGGCGCCTTTCAATCCCACACCGGACATTCTGACCGGGCTGTATCGTTATCTGCTTGGCTACCGGCTCGGAACAGTGGTCAATTATCTAGCCCTGATTTGGACCGGCGCGATTCTTAATCGCCTGCTTCGCGATTACGTTCATTCGGCGTGGCTCAGAAGCCTAAGTGTGCTCTTCGTTCTGTGTACTGAGCAGATCCTGTTTCAGATCAATAACTACATGGTCGACCTTTTGGCCTTGCCGTTATTGCTGGAGGCGACCGTTCTGGCAATCGACCGCAGCAACGGTAAGCTGGATGCCCGGCGCACGGTGATGCTCGCCTGGTGGCTTGGTCTGGCCACCGCATTCAAACTGGCAAATCTCTTCATCGCGGTTCCGATAGTCCTGGTTTATGGCTTTTGTTTGCTGACGAGCGAGGATTCAAGGGGACAACGCATTCGGGCAACTTTGAAATCAACACCCATCGCCACGCTCCTCTTTATTGCACCCCTGGCGCCCTTCACGATCCTCATCTATCGATTGACGGGCAATCCAATCTTTCCGCTTTACAATGGGCTCTTCAAATCGCCTTACTGGCCGCAGGGCGCGGTATTCGATCCGCGTTGGGGACCCTGGGGTGTTTGGGAAACCATCGTCTGGCCGGTGTTGATGTACTTCAAGCCGGAACGGCTTAGTGAATTCCCGTTCTATTCCGGCCGGCTTTCACTCGGCTACATTCTGGCGGCTGTTTGCCTGTTGATTGCGCGCGGCGATCGAAACATTCGCGCCATTGCCTTTATCACCTTGTTGGGATCAATTCTGTGGAGCGCGAGCAGCGGCTACATTCGTTATGCGCTCTATCTCGAACTGACCAGCGGCATTCTTTTGATATGGATCATTCAATACCTTTGGAAGAGATCGGCGCAGTTCCCCAACTGGGCCAGACTCCTCGTCCCGGCGGCCGTCTGTTTGCTGCTTCTGGCGCCCAGTTACTTCGCTCTGCGATACGCAAAAGATTGGGAGTGGAGCACGCGAAACACTATCTTCCGCAGGCGTGGCAAAGCCATTCTGCACGAGTCACAAAACTTTCTTCGCGACCGATCGCTTCGCTCCTACCTGGCGAAAGAGGATCTGGCTCTCTTTGACGATGTTGATGTCTGGGTCGAAACAACTTACAAAACTAGTGCGCTTGAAGTTTTGTTGAAGCCGGATGTTCCGGTCATCGGCGTGCGCACTCCCAACTATTTCGAAACCAACGTAGCCAGAAAGAAATTCTCCGACGTCCTGGGCCTAACCCAACCCCCGGGACAAGACATGCCCGGACAACGCCTTTTTACCCTCACCAATCGTGAGGGCCTTGAGGACGCCCGGCGCGTGCTGGCAGCGCGTGGCTTATCGATGGGCGACACCCGGGCTGTTTCAATCTACTATTTCTCAGATTCGCTGGCGTTCGACATGCTTTTGGTGGAAGTCCGGCCAAGCTGGCAGAATAAGTCCGTTCAGGCTCAGCCCGAGAAGGGTTTACCGCTTGCCGACATGGCTTTTAAAGCTACTCTGTCGGTAGCTAACATGCCGGAGGTAATGCGTGCGGGACAGAAGTATTCGATTCGCGCAATCCTCAGGAACGACAGCCCGGTTACCTGGCCCGGTCGCCAGCCAACCTGGCAATTTCAACTGACGGTGGGTAATCGCTGGCTGACTGAGGCGGGCGCGAAGGTCGCCGACGTCGACGGACGAGCTGCGCTGTTCCAGGATCTGAAGCCAACTGAATCTGTCGAGATTCTCCTGACCGTAACCGCGCCGAATGCAGCTGGGAACTACATTCTGCAACTTGATGCCATCCAGGAGGGCGTCGCGTGGTTTGGGGATCGGGGCTCTGAAGTCTTAAGTTTAAGAGTACGAGTTGAATAGAATCTCATCGGTTGAAGCAGGCTTGTCATAAGAGAAGGAGACATTCTTAATGCGAAGCAAATTATTTCTTGGGGTGTTGGCAGTGGCGATGATTGTTTTTGCGATCGCCTGCGCCGGCAAAACGCCGGGCCCGGTCGTGCAAACCGAACCTCCTCCCAGGACTCAAATACCCACTGAACCGGCCGCGTTACCGAACAACGGATTCAAGGCAGAGATCACTTTGATCGAGCCACCAGCCAAATTAAGGAGCGGACAGAAAGAAACCGTGCGCGTCAAAATTAAGAACGCGAGTGAGGTAGAGTGGTGGGCTCGGGGCGCTCCTGTTAACAACCGGCCGGATAACAAGTTCTACCTCGCCGCCGGAAATCGTTGGCTAAAGGCTGACGGGACTTTGCACACCAATATGGATGGCCGGTATGGAATTGCGAAGGACCTGAAACCCGGCGAGGAGACCGAGGTGCCTTTGGTAATTACGGCTCCGAAGGAACTGGGGGACTATACATTGGAGGTCGATCTCGTTCAGGAACAAGTCGCCTGGTTCAGCGACAAAGGCTCGGCCACCGCGAAAGCAAAGATCACCGTTGTGAAATGATTTTGGAAACAAGGGGCGGTACACAGATCTCGGCGATACTGCTGTCCGCCAAACTGCCTTTTGTCTGCTGCCTTATCTGGCGGAAGCCGGTGTCAGGCCTCCGATTCTGCGATTCGAAAGACAGTGACAGTAAGCCGTGAGCTGCAGAAAGGAAACCAGTGGGCAGAAGGCAGTAGGCAGAAGAGCGAGCAGAACGCAGTGTAGGCGGACGAGACCGACCCTGACATAGGCTCCTAGCCCAAACCGACCGCCCGGAAGGCGTCCCCACGTCTTAACCCGCCAGGATCCATTCCGATCTTCCAGATTCCTTGGAAATATCAGCGAATTCAACGTTTTAACCCCTTCGGAAGGCGGCGCGATGAAGGGCCAATTAACTACCGGTTTACCCAATAATCAAATCAGTTTGCGCGATGGCGCCGGCGCTCTATTCCGCCGCAAAACCCTCGTCCTAATCATTTTTCTGACCGTCATCATCGGCACCGTCCTGGTTACTCTCTGGCAACCTAATCGATACGAATCGCGCATGAAGATTCTGGTCAAGAACCAGCGCGTCGACGTGGCCATCACCGCCGAGGCCACCGTCGGCGGTAAAGCCCCCACGGTCGAAAACGAAGTCAGCGAAAACCAAATCAATTCTGAAATCGAACTGCTGAATAGCAAGGATCTGCTTACCCAGGTCGTGTCCCAGACAGGCCTGGCGAATTACGAAGCCGCTCTCTTTGGTCGCTCGCTACCCGAAGCGGTTCGGGTGGAAATGGCAGTCAACCGGCTGACGAAGGATTTGTCGATTACCGCGGTGCGCAAAGCGAACATCATCACGATCAACTATTCGTCCGGCTCGCCTGAGCTGTCCGCCGCCGTTCTGAAAAAGCTCGGGGATCTCTATCTGGAAAAACACTTGCACTTAAACCATCCGACCGGCGCGGCGACCTTCTTCCAGGACAAAGCGGACGAATACGAAACGCAGCTCAAGCAGTCAGAACAGAACCTGACCAACTTTCAGCAAGGCAACAATCTGGTCGTGCTCAGCCAACAGAAAGAGTTGACGCTGCAAAAGACGGCCGAGGCCAAGTCGAAGATGCTGGATGCGGACGCGGCGCTCAACGAAGCGACCAACCGGATCGCGCGGGTTGAGCAGCAACTGCAATCAATCCCAAAACGCATCGTGACCCAGAGCCGTCAGCTCCCCAATCAGTATTCAGCTGAGCGTCTGAACACGATGATCGTTGAGTTGGAAAACAAGCGCACACAACTGCTGACCAAGTTTAGACCCGAGGATCGTCTGGTGAAGGAAGTTGACGAACAGATTCGCACGGCGCGTACCGCTTTGGCTCGCGCTGATCAGAAAACTTCGGTTGAAGAGGCGACAGATCTGAATCCATTACGCCAGACGCTCGAGACCGAATTGGCGCGGGCCCGCCTGGAACAGAGTGGCGCCAAAGCCAAGCGCGATACGCTGGCGGGCCAACTGCAACAGTACGAGGCGTCGCTGAAGCAGTTAGAGGCCGACACCGCGAAGCACGACGACCTCCAGCGCCAGAAGAAGGAAGCGGAAGACAACTATCAACTCTATGCGAAGAAGCGCGAAGAAGCGCGCATCGCCGACGAGTTGGACAAGCAGAAGATTACGAACGTCTCGATCGCTGAAGCGGCGACGGTGCCGCAATTGCCGACCTGGCCGAATCGGCCGCTGAATTTGTTGTTGGGTGTGGTTTTGGCTGCGTTCCTGAGTTTGATCAGCGTGTTCTCAGCCGAACTTTTGAGCGACACCGTGCATACGCCGAGACAACTTGAAGCTCTTACCGGTGTACAGGTGCTGGCCACCGTGCCGCTGAACAGCCGCCGCGTGCTGATCAGAAAGCCGCACCAGGCTGAGGTAATCCAAACCCGGCACATAGCCGAATTGAACGCTTAGAAAAAAGTGCAAGTAGAAGATCAAATCATCGAGTCTGTAATGCCGGCGCGCCCTGCTCGCAATGGACACAAGCAGCATAACCTGCAGTTGCTGCTGGCTAGCTTGCAGAATGGCTCACAGAAACTACGCGAAGGTTCCGCGCTCGCCTTTACTTCAGCCTCTCAAGGGAACGGCGCCGAAGACGTCGCCAAGCTGTTCGCGGTCGAACTGGCGAGGCATACGGGCCGGCGCACACTGGTCATCGACTCAGAAAGATTACAGAGCCTCGGCGTCGAAGATTACCTGCAAATGCCCTGGAACTGTCACCCGACCAACATCGACAACCTTTGGATGTTACCGGCGCGGAAAGCGCGAAGAAATGGAAACGGCCATCGTGAGACGCGAGAGTTGCCCAAGCGATCTTTTCTGATGCGCGTGGCCCGGGAAGGCGAGGAAATAGATACCGGCCTTAATTCAGTGGACGCTTTGCGCGTCAGCTTTGACAACATCCTGATCGACTGCCATTCGATCAACGATTCTACGGATGCTGCCATGCTGGCCTCGAGCGTTGACGGCGTCGTCGTGGTAGTCGATGCCGGACAGTCCCGACGCGAAGAGATTATCAATGCACAAAGGACGGTCGAGACGGCTGGGGGAAGTTTTCTCGGGTTCGTGCTGAATCAGCGCCGGTATCCGGTTCCTGAATGGCTGTACCGGAGACTTTAGTTTTGTTCGGAGTCCCGCCTTTAGGCGGAATTCGTGCAACGGCCGCCTGAAGGCGGAACTCCAAACTGGAGAGTGCCAATGAAGTATCGAATATTCTTAGGTCTAATCCTTTTTCTTTTCACTTTTTCGCTGAGCGTCTCGGCGCAGGAGCAAAGAGCGCCGCGTCTCACGACAATTACTGAGGATCGCTATCGCCTTCAGCCAGGCGACGTGCTTGAAGTGCAGTATCGCTACTCGCCCGAATTCAATCAGACCGTCACTGTGCAGCCGGACGGTTATGTGTCTTTGGAGATTGGCGGCGATCTCAAGGTGGCCGGCTTTACCGTCGAACAGGCGCGCCAGGCAATCCTGCGCGAAGCAGGCAAGCGCCTGCAGGACCCCGTCACTACTATCGTGTTGAAGGAGTTCCAGCGGCCTTACTTCGTCGTTGCCGGTGAAGTCGCACAACCCGGCAAGATCGAGATGCGTGAACGAGTGACTGCGCTTCAGGCAATTATGCTCGCCGGCGGTATGAAAGAAACCGCCAGGTCTTCCCAGGTCGTCGTATTTCGCAAAATCAATTCAGACACCGCGGAAGTCAAACTACTTAATCTAAAAAGTATTCGACGCACCAGCGATTTGGAGAACGATCTGACCCTGCAGGCAGGCGACATGGTTTACGTGCCGCGGGACAAGATTTCAAAGATCGAGCGCTTTATGAGACTCGCGAGTGTGGCTGCCTTCATGGCGCCCCGATTTTAGCCAGCATGATCATTCGTCACGGCAAGATCTCGGATTTCTTTCTCAAGGCATGCGACCAGTCCTTGTTGCTCACGTCGCTTGGGGTGGCGATTGTCTATCGGTATTCACCCGCACAAAACCCGACGTTTGTTATCGATTATCTTTCGACGCGCGTAAAAGTAACAAACGCGGCTCTCGGAATTGCGGTGATCCTGTGTTGGTATGCAGCTTTCTCGGCGCAGGGGCTGTACGTTTCCCACCGCCTCAGCACTATCAGCGACGAGTTGAAAGAGATCGGGCGCGCGGTTCTGTTTTCCGCCGGCGCGTTGCTGATCGCGGCACAGTTGGGCAAGTGGCCAACAATAAATCCGGCGACGGTGGGGATCTTCGCCATCAATGCTTTTTCCGCGGTCGCGATCGCGCGTCTTGGTTTGCGACTGAACCTGCGGCGTTTGCGCGCTCGCGGGCATAACGTGAAAACGCTGCTCGTGGTCGGCGGTGGGGCTCGCGGCCAACGCTTCGCCGCGCAGCTAAGACGGCGCTACGACCTTGGTTACAAATTAATCGGTTATGTCGATTCGGATCCCGTCTATTGCGGAGAAGAAATGGAGGGAGCCCCGTGGCTCGGTTCCATCCGCGATATCCCGCAAATCATCGCCAACGAGGTAGTCGACGAAGTCGCCATCGCTTTGCCGATTAAGTCTCAATACTCTCAAATTGAATCGATTGTCGGGCTGCTGGAAGAGCAGGGAATCACTACTCATCTGCTTTCGGATCTGTTTCCTCAGAAGCTGGCGCGATCAAACCCCACGGATTTCGACGGGTTCCCGATCATCACGCTCGACAGCGCGCCCATCTTTAGCTGGCGCACTGAGGCCAAGCGGCTCATCGATCTTTCGGGCGCGATTGGCTTGTTGCTACTAAGTTGGCCGGCGTTTGTGATCGCCGCGATCGCCATCAAGCTGGATTCGGCCGGTCCAGTGTTCTTCATTCAAGAGCGAGTCGGCCTTAGCAAGCGCCGCTTTCGCATGATCAAATTTCGCACGATGTCGGCGGATGCCGAGATTCGCATGAAAGACATCGAGCACCTGAACGAGAAGAGCGGACCGATTTTCAAGATCCGCAACGATCCACGTGTTACGCGCGTGGGCAAGTGGCTGCGGAAAACCAGCATCGATGAGCTGCCGCAACTCTTCAACGTGTTGTTTGGAGATATGAGCATTGTCGGGCCGCGGCCACTGTCGGTGCGTGACGCCACGCGGATGGAACAGGCCTGGCAAAAGCGCAGGTTTAGCGTAAAGCCGGGACTTACTTGCCTGTGGCAGGTGTCCGGTCGCAGCAATCTTTCTTTCGAGCAGTGGATGGAGCTGGATTTACAGTACATCGACCATTGGTCTTTGGGACTCGATGCCTCGATCCTGCTGCGCACTATTCCCGCGATCGTTTTCGCGCGCGGCGCAACCTAGAATTCAATGCAAAGGACCGTCGAGAACAGCGTCACAAATGGGCGCCTGATGCCGGGCGATTTGGTTGAAGTCTGTTCGGCGGAAGAGATTCTCTCAACGCTGGACGGCAACGGAACGCTTCACAATCTGCCGTTCATGCCAGAAATGCTGGCGTTCTGTGGCAAGCAATTTCGTGTTTCGGCGCGGGCGTTTAAGACCTGTGTTGACGACGGCGAGATGCGCCAGTTTGATGACACATTGTTTCTTGAAGAGGTGCGCTGCGATGGCGCCAGCCATGCTAGTTGTGACCGCGGCTGTCTCATCTTTTGGAAAACCGCATGGTTGAAGAAGCCGGGCACTTCAGCGAACGGTCATGGTGCGAAAGCGCGGATCACCGAAACCGATCTGTCGGCATTGGCGGTCAGGGACGGCCAATTCTTCTGCCAATCCACTGAGATCGTCAATGCATCCAAGGCGCTGCCCTGGTGGGAGCCTAAGCAGTACTTCTGGGACCTCAAATACAACCGTGCGCCTGCGTCCTTGGCTGCTAAGAGCTTCTTAATCGCCATATACAACAAGCTGGCGGCCGGTTTTAGCTGGCGTTCCTGGAAGGCGGTGACCGGCTCCGCGAACAACGGACATGGCCTGACGCCGCTAAACCTTAAGCCCGGCGAAGCAGTACGCGTAAAGACCCTCGATCAGATCAAAGCCACGCTCGACGAGGAGGGCAAGAACCAGAAGATGCTGTTTGCGCCGGCAATGGCTGAGTACTGCGGACAAGTGATGAAGGTGCGTGACCGGGTTGAAAACATCGTGCTTGAAGCCACTACCCGGCAACGAAAAATCAAAGACACAGTTATGTTGGAAGGTGCGGTTTGCGACGGAGTCTGTCATCGCTTGTGTCCGCGCCGGTCGTTGCTGTTCTGGCGCGAGTGTTGGTTGGAAAGAGTAAACGAATCCTGACCGATGCATACAGTACTCGTCTATCACACGATTGATCATGCGGACAGTCAGGGCGACTGTGCTGAGCGCATCTCGCCTGAGCGATTCGAGCAACAACTGCGCTGGCTCTCGCGGCGGCGCAAAGTTGTCCCACTCGTTGAGACTTTGACGCGCAGTCGAAGAGAAAACGTCGTGGCGATCACTTTTGATGATGGCTATCGAGACAATCTGACGATCGCCCTGCCCTTGCTGGAGAAGTACCAACTGCCGATGACTCTGTTCGTGGTTGCGGGCTTCGTTGGTCGCGAAAACTATTTATCGCCAGACGATCTGCGAGAGATGGCGAAGCATCCGCTGATCACAATCGGATCGCACGGGCTGTGGCATCGCAATTTCGCCACTCTTTCGCGGAAGGACGCGCGTTTCGAGTTGCTCGAGTCGCGACGTCGCCTGCGCAACCTAATCAACGCCGAAGTCGACCTGCTCGCATGGCCTTATGGTGAATGCAACGGAGAGGTGGAAACGCTGAGCGGCGAGTGCGGCTATCGCGCGTCATGGTCAGTGTGGAAAGGAAACAACGGTACGCATTCGCATTGGCGCGTGCCGCTCGGCAATCGGGACAACATACTGCGGTTCAGGGCGAAGGCTTTGGGCGTTTACGCCTTGACTGAAGCAAAGTTGCATCGATTGATGACGCCAACTGTCGCCGAACGGGCGACGCCACCAACTAGCGGCTTGCGTTGCGAACAATGAAAAAACCAAATCAACTTGAAAAAGATGATCGTTTGCGCGTACTGCGGATCGCGCACGCCAGCTTGACACCCGCTCTGCGACAGCGCGAGCGCGCTTTTGCGCGACTGTACCCCGAAGTGAACCTGGAACTGATCACGACGACGCGGTGGCGTGAAGCGGAAGTTGAAGTCGAAGCCATGGATGATGATCTGTTTCCAGTGACGAAAGTCAGGCCGCGCCTTTCAAATCACATTCAGTTGTTCGCTTACGAGCCGCGACCGATCATTCGGGTCTTGCGCCGCTTTCGTCCGCACATCATTGATCTGAATCACGAGCCATATAGCATCGCCTGCGCCGAAGTTTTAACACTGTGTGCTCGCTATGCTCCGCAAGCTGTCATCGTGCTGCACGCCTGTCAGAACATCTACAAGAACTATCCGCCGCCATTCAATTGGCTCGAACGCCGCGCAATCAAACGCGTAGCAGGCGCGGCCGTTTGCAGTGAGACGGTCCGCGAAGTTCTTTGCGCAAAAGGCTTCAATAAACCGGTTGCGATAGTTCCGTTCGGAGTTGACACCCAAGCGTTCTCGCCAAGTGGCTCCGCCAACCGTAATCGAGAAGCGACGCCGACGATTGGTTTCTTCGGGCGCATGCTTCGCGGCAAAGGCTTGAACATTCTGGCGCCAGCGCTGGCGATGCTCTCGTCAGAAGAATGGAACCTGCTGGTCGTTGGCGATGGACCCGAACGTCGAACGTTCGAGACGGCACTCGCCGAGAGCGGCCTGCTGGCGAGGGCACGCTTCACCGGATCAATTAGCTATGAACAGGTGCCGAAGATGTATCACGAGATTGGTCTGTTGGTAATGCCGACCGAAACGACCGATCGAATTCGTGAGCAGTTTGGTCGAGTGCTGGTCGAAGCGATGGCCAGCGGCGTGCCGGTTATTGGCTCGACCTGTGGCGCGATTCCGGAAGTAATCGGGGATGCGGGACTTGTGTTTCCGGAGCGAGACGCAACTGCGCTCGCCGCAGCCATCAAGCAATTGTTAACAAATGTCGGGTTGCGCGAACGCCTCGTAACCCTCGGGCTGGCGCGCGTTGAGGAAAACTATTCATGGAATGTCGTCGCCGAAAAGACGTATGAATTCTTCCAGGAAGTTTTGACCGCGAGGGCAGCGCCGAGTGCGGACGCGCGAAACACAAATACTCTTCGATTGGATCAGAGCGAGAGTGCGGCCGCTTAAAGAACTATGGCTCATTGGAAATTACTTGGTGATGAAGAAGCTCAGGTGTCGTGGGATGAAATGCTCACGCGTTTTGACGATTGTTCACCGTTTCAATCGTACGCGTGGGGCGAGTATCGCCGCGCGCTGGGTTGGCAACCGCGCCGCTGGGTTGCGTACGGCGAAAATGAAACTCCGATCGCGATGATGCAGGGCTATGTGCGCCGCTATCTGCTCGGCGTTGGTTTGGTTTGGAGCGAAGGCGGGCCTATTGGCGATCTATCTGTCTGTGGTAACGAACTTCATGACGCCCTCAAAACAACCAGCGGCCTGCGACATGTTTATTGCCGCTTTCGCTGCGATCGACCCCGGGACATCGAAGATTCTTTGCGGTTAACCATGCTGGGCTGGGCAATGCCCTGGTCGATAATTACGACGAACTACACGATGACGATTGATCTGAACGTGACTGAACAAGCGCTGCTCGGTGCCTGTGAACGAAACTGGCGACGAAACCTCAAGCGGTCGACTGAGTGTGACTTGACTGTTCGTCAGTGGCTCCACCCTGACGCGGGCGAAATCGCCACAGCCTACCGAGCGATGGAGAACCTGAAAAGTTTGGACGAGCAGCAGTCTGACGTCGAGATCGCAGAGATGCTCAAAAATCTCAAGCAGCTTGTTTTGTACCGGTGCGACGACTCGCGCGGCGATTTACTAAGCGTGATGGGTTGCATCGTAACCGGCAAAAAAGCTTGCCTGGTGATTTCGGCGACGACGCAAAAAGGTCGCGAGCTGCATTCCTCGTACGCCATCTGTTGGGCGCTCCTCTGTCAACTGCGAAACATGGACGTCGGTATCTTCGATTTTGCGGGTATTGATCCTGTTCGCAATCCGGGCGTGTATCGCTTTAAGCGAGCCGCTGGTGGCCGTCCCGTCGAGATGTTAGGCGAGTGGGACTGGGCGAATCGTTCATGGCTGCGTTGGTTTGGAAACTGGGCGATCTCGAAACGCAATCGGATCAAACACGCAGAATCCACGCTCAAGCGATCTGTCAATGCACCAACGGATCGTCCATCCCAATCAGTCGAATCACCGGCAGAGATACCACCGCGTTCGAAACTTGTGGCCGAAAGCCTGGTCCATTGAAACCTTTCCCGGACAGACGTCAGAGTTGAAATAAAGTGATTATTCGCAGCGCACGACTGATTCTCATAACAGACTGCACCATTCTGCTGTGCACTGTCGTCACCAGTCTTTTGGGCGCGCGCGCTCTCGGGCCGGCCGGCCGCGGCGACTTGCTGGTAATCGCGTTATGGCCGCTGGTGATTGCCTTGCTCGCTGAGTTGGGGTTGCCGAATGCGCATCGCTACTGGATGGCTAAAGAACCCGAGCGATGCTCTCGGCTGTTTTCGAATTCAGTCATTTACACAGTGATCGTCGGCACAGTTGCCATCGCCCTGGCGGACCTCATCGTTCCTCATCTTGTGGGCGACCGAAGCCCGCAAGTCATGACTCTTTTGCGCGTTTATCAAGTGAATATTCCGGCCGCGCTGTTTCTGAATCTGATGCGCGGATTGTTGGAAGGCACGCGGCGGTTTGGTTGGGCCGGCATGGCCAGACTGCTGTCATTCGTCGTTCAGGGAGCAGGTTTCGCGGGCCTCTGGTTCGTTGGAAATCTGACGGTCGCCACGGCCACCTACACCCTAATTTGCGCGCAGACAGCTTCCGCCCTGCTGGCGACGTTCGCAGTCTGGCGCCAGTTGCGCCCGCGTTGGCAACCAAGTTGGACTGAGTTCAAAAACTCGATGCACTACGGTTTGCGAGACTATCCGGGGTGCGTTGCTGATTTTACGACCCTGCGCCTGGATCAATTGATGCTGGGCGGCATGGCCTCCAGCGCGGCGATTGGTCTGTATGTGATCGCGGTGCGGCTTTCCGAAGTCACCACGTACGTATCCGAGGCATTGGCAGGCGCGCTGTTACCGGAAGTCGCCGGGTCAAGTGGCGGGAAGCAAGCTGAGTATCTCCTAAGCCGGACCCTGCGGCTGACCATCTATACCAATGTACTGGTCCTGATTCCTCTTTGGTTCGGAGCGCCCTTCATTCTAAGAGTGCTTTTTGGCGCGCAATTTGTTCCGGCCACCAGCGCGTTCCGTTGGTTGCTTGCGGCCGCGGTCGTCTGGAGCGCCGGCGCAATTGTGATCAGTGGCCTACAGGGTTTTGGTTATCCCGGTTTGAGCACCATTGCGCGTTTTCTATCGGCGGCGGTGACCGCTCCCGCTTTGCTCATTCTCATACCACGCATGGGAATAGAGGGCGCGGCCATAGCGTCGCTCCTCGGATATAGCGTCATGCTGGTCGTCGCGTTGGTGTGCTTGATTCGGCGGCGGCAACTAGGCTTCTGGCGATACCTGCGACCGCACCGACACGATATACCTTTCGCCAAGATAGTAGCGCTAGCGAGTTTCAATTTGCGCGCGCGCAGTTCCGAAGGCTGATTTGATTTAAATGAGCACAGTTGTCACCACACATCCAGCCCGGCCGCGAAAACTGGCGCTTTTGTGGATAGCGCCGCTGCAAGCTGCGAGTCTGTTCACAGTGTGGGCAATCACGGCCGGCGGAGAAATTCTGCGATCGTGGCTGCTGACCGCTGCAATATGTCTAATGACGCTGCCGCTGCTGATGGGCCTCGAAGGCGCCCTGGTAGCAATGATGGTGTTCGAGCCGTTTCGCGGTCTGCTCCGGCGCGCCCAGTACCTAATAGTCGGTTACACGACCCAAGATCCAATTCACCTCGTGACGCCCATCGTGACGATCGCGGCAATGATCGTGTTGCTGCGCAACGAGCGATTGAATGTTTTTCGTGCGTCGCCATTGTTGCGGTAGAGATAGTTCTGGGCCTTGGCCAGACCGTTGGGGCCGCAGTTGACCGGCACGTTTTCAAAATTGCAGTTGACCACCGAGAGCGAGGGCTTGGGCGCGGTGGCCAGGTCGATTTCGAGATAGTTGGCGACGAAGAGGTCGAGCAGTCCGTCGCGGTTGTAATCCACGAAGGTGCATCCGCTGCTGAAGCGGGTCCTGGGATGAAGCAGACCTGCTTTCTCAGTCACGTTGGTGAAGGTGCCATCGCCGTTGTTGCGATAGAGGCGATTTTGGCCGTAGTAGGTGAGGAAGAGATCCTCGAAGCCGTCGTTGTTGTAGTCTCCGACGCAAACGCCCTGCGCCCATCCGACGTCGACCAAGCCGGCCTTGACGGTGACGTCAGTGAACGTGCCGTCGCGGTTGTTCTTGTAGAGGCGGTTGGTGGCGTTGGGAGGAGTGTTCTCGAGGCGCCGGCTACTCAGGATGAAGATGTCCATCCATCCGTCGTTGTCGTAGTCGAAGAAGGCGCAGCCGGTCGCCATGGACTCGATGATGTAGGTGAAGCTGTGCGGCTCGCCGCATATGGTCGGCTCAGTGAGACCAGCGGCGTGTGCAACGTCAACGAAGCGGGAGAAGGGAGCGAGAGGTTTTGGCGCGCCCGGCGCAGCGATGACCTTGCGGGAGAACAAGGAGCCAAGGACTGCGGCGGGAATGGTTTGCAGCAGTTCGCGGCGGTTCAAGGGGCCTTTTGAGTTTTTGTTCATGACTGTTGTCGTCCTCAAGAAACGGCTGTGTCGCCCAGGTTAGCGTTGTGCCTGACCATCGACCAGGTTCTTGCGGAGTTCAATCGCTTCGCTGTTGTTGGATCGATCTTGAGCGCGTTGTCGACGGCCTGCAGTGCGTCTGGAAAGCGGGACTCCCTGGCCAATGTGGCGGCGAGAGCCATCCACGCCTGTACGTATCCGGGAGAGGCTTTGATAGCCAGCCGGAAGTGCTGCTCGGCGCCACCATTATCTCCATCGTGAGAGTCCAGGTTGCCGAGCTGATAATGGGCCAGGGCAAAGTTGGGATCGATCTTTACGGATTGTTCGAGCGCTGCTCGTTCACCCTCGATATCGTTGAGGTCGGCCAAGACCATTGCCAACTGATAAGGCAATCCGGCGTTATCGGGCAGAACTGCGATCGCCTCCCGATAGAGCGCAGCGGCCATTTGTTTATCGCCTGCCCTTGCTGCTTCCGCGGCCTGCGTGGACTTTTGCGCGGCGATGGTGTGGTCGGATTTGCTCTTTCACTTGTTTCTGGTAGAGAACCAATTGTTGCTGCGCAGCATCGGTTTCGCCGAGCTTGCGCAGGACCTTGGCCAGTTCGAAGCGGCTCTCGGGCTCCGTCGGTGTCGAGTTCGATCGCCTTTTGCAACTGCGCTTGGCGCCAGCATAATCTTGAAGCTGCTCCAGGGTGTAACCGAGGTTGAAGCGCGTGCTGTAGCGGTTGGGATCGAGCTCTGCGGCTTCTTCGAGATGCTTGCGCGCGGCAGGCAAGTCTGCCGGTAGTGCGCTCCAGCACGCCGTTCAGATAGAGAAAATCCGCATCGTGCGGCGCCTGTGCAAGGAGTTTGCGGGCCAGGGGCGCGGCGTCCTGATTCTCCGCGTTAAAGACCAGCACCTGCAGATAAACGCGCTGGGCCTCGATGTCCTGGGGATTGCGGCGGGCCAGTTGCTTTGCAGCTTTGTGGCCTCTTCAAGGCGCGACAGCTTGACGTAAACGGACACAAGCGAGAGGTGATGGACGCCGAGTTGGGGTAGGTCTTGATGCCTTCGTTCAAGACTGCGGGCAGCATTGTCGAAGATGTCCAGCTCTTCCGTAGGCGGTGGCCAGATCGAGGGTGAGGTTCTCATCGAGTTGCATGCTCGAGAGCTGGGCGATGACGGTCTCATTGTCGCCGGCGGCGAGAAGGATCTTGGCGATTCCATCCAATCGCCATCTTGGAGTTGGGATTGATTCTGAGTGCCGCTTGCCACTCGACGAATGCCTCCTTACTCCCGGCCGAGTCCCGCTCAGGGCTGAGGCGAGCAAGAGATGCGGCTTTTCTTCTTTGGATGCAACTCAACCGCATGCCGAAGAGGGGCAACGGACTCCTGCAGTTTTCCCGCAGTGTAGAGACTCAATCCGAGCAGATAAGTGAGGCGAGGCGAGTTCGGCTCCAGCTTGAGTCCAGCCTGAAAGGCCTGAGCGGCGCATTCGGATTTGCTGTTCTCGCCGAACCAAATGCCCAAGGCCGCATAGGCGTCGGCATCCGGATGGGAGTGGACTCGCGCTCCAAGGGTGCGGGGCCTCGCAGGAGCAGACCACAGAGGTGGCGCGATGGCGAGAGCCGACCGAACCGGTGAAGGCTAGAATTCCAAGCCTGAGATCAGCGCAAAACCGACGATGAAACATTCTCGTGCACTCCTCGAACCAGCAAGCCGCGCGGTTCCTGCACTTTGAGTCCAGGGGTCGAGTATAGCGAGGCGGCTTCACAACTGACAACGCAAGTTGAGCCTACCGATAAAGAGGCGCGCAGCAGGCGAAGAGGCGCGCAGCGAGCGCCCGAATCCCGACGCGCATGCTTAATCAGGCGAGATACGCTTTCACCGTCACTCCGTACTCGGGAACTCCCGAAAGCGATTCGGGAACTTTGATTGTCAGGCCGTTTTGCGTCTGCTTCCATTTTGGAACTTGCCGGCCCCAAGCACTTCGACCTTCTCAATTTTACCTGGCGAAGTCTGTGCTCGAAAGCCCGAGTGCTTCAATGGTTGTTTCCTGGCTGGGAAGACCAAGGAGGATGGCATAGATTACGCGGTTGTTCTTGGTTCGCGTGAATCGCACGTCCTTGGCTCCAAGCTTGGCAACAGTAGTCTCCGTGAAACGCGCCGGCCGAAACCTTGTTCGGTCCTTCGCCGAAGATCTTCCAGGGACGAGTCTCGATAGATCGCTTCGGAGTTGACGCTCATCCATGCTGTGATCTTGTCGAGAACGGCGATCTCCTTTGAGTCGATGGTTCCGTCGGGCCTGCCCGGAATGTTGAGCACAAAGACTCCATTCTTGCTGACGGTGTCGACGAGCCAGTGAATTACATCGCGCGGATGAAGGTATCCGCCGAATTCGCCGGGTTGATCATAGAGTGCCGCGATCGTAGTGCCAGTTTCCGATGCAGGTTTCCGACTGCCAGACGTAGGGCGTGATTTCATTGGTGAGGCCGCGCTCGAAATCGGCGACAACTGCTTTGACCAGGTGAGCCGGCACATTCTTGATGTTGGCGACTACATCCATCTTGCCTCCTCGCTTGAGCAGGCTGTGATTGTAAAGATAGGCGGCAATATTCATTCCGGCCCAACCGAGCGGGAACATCGAATTGTCGAAATAGAGGATGTCGGGATCGTGCTGGTCGATGAGATCTCGGGTTCGATCGTAGAAAGTTCTTCACATAGGAAGGGTCGGGGAGGGCGTCGGCGGGGTGCTTGGGTCCGTAAAGCATCTGGGGATCGTATCCCTGCCACCACTCATGCTGGCCTTGACGATGGGTGAGTTCTCCATCGTAGGGCACGCCGGCGAATGGACCTGTCTTATCGGCGCCATGGGAGGGTTCGAACCACCACCAGTTTCTTGCCTGGTGCACCGTTACACCGAACCGCAGCCCCCGATCCCTCGCCGCCTTGGCCCAGGTGCCGACGACATCGCGGTGCGGCCCGATTCTTCGAGCGTTCCATGGATGATGTTTTGAGTCCCAGCAATCAAATCCATCGTGATGGTTTGCGAGAGAGAAGATGAAGCGTGCGCCGGCTTTCTTGTAGCGGTCGATGAGCTCGTCGGGCTGCCAATTCAGAAGCGTCCATTGAGGGCACAGATCCTTGTAGCCGAAATCGGAAGGATGCCCGTAGTGCTCGAGGTGGTATTTGTACTGCTCTCGATCCTTCCAGATACATGTTTCGCGCGTACCAGTCGCCCTTCTCAGGTACGCACTGCGGGCTCCAGTGGGCCCAGATTCCGAACTTGGCGTCCTGATACCATTCCGGAGCTTCGTACTGCAGAAGGGAGTCCCAGTTTGGCGCATACGGGCCAGCTGCCGTTGAGTCCAGGTATCGGCGACTCCATCGGAACGCCATCCCAGGAATCGGGAATTCCAGGGAGTTTCTGAGGAGCATCATAGGTATTCTGCTTTCCAACTGGCAGGGTCCAGCTTCTCGGTGACAATTCGATCCTTTGAAACGACTGAGAAAAGCCGCTCAGATTCGGGAAGTGCACAGAACTGTGCATAGTCGGAACTTCCGTATCCGTTTGCATCGGCAGCGAGCCTGTAATCTCGACCAGCAGGTGAAGTGACGATTGCGGTTGCAACTCCACCCAACAATCTTGCAGAAATTTCGACGATGCATGTCGTTGTCTGTCTCCGGAGTATTGGAATTCACGCGACTTCGCTTGGCGGGCAAATGTCGGTTGCGAATGGCGTTCGATCCGATGGGAAAAGGCAACGAGTCTTTTCCAGTCGAGCTGGGCTACGGCATCCTCATCGAAACCGAAAGGCATGGTTCCGTTGCGCAAAACACCTTTGGGTCTCATTGGCAGGATCACGATCATCATTTTGTAGTCAACCGAGGATAGTCGAAACGATTAGTTCGCAGTAGGTATGTAACGGAACGTTACCGGTAAATACGGGCCGGTTGGTGCAAATTCCTAGTGTGTTGCATAAATAGATGTAGTATGATCGGCGGCTTGTTTTCTATGAGCAGGACTTCTTGCTCGCAGCGGAAAACACTCGTGAGTTAACTCTGGGTGTTGGCCAATGGAGTAGGCTCAAGGAGTTCAAACAACCCCGACGCCGGATTGCTCTGGCCCGGCGCGCGGTTGTCCATACATGGGCGACACTCATAGTGGCGGGCGATCCGGTGCCGGAACAGGAAATCCCGGCAAGTGACCGCATTCGATTCGGATTTGTTTGTAATTGCGGGCCGTCGGCTAAAGCGACGGAGGGGGAGCAGTGGATTCCCTGATGCGCAACTCAGCGCGGAGCCTAATGAAGCCCTCATCGCTGAAATCTTCTCCATCGCGCTGCTGTGTTTTCTTCAACAGGGCCTCAGCGGCACGTTGCCCGATCTCATAGCTGAGCTGCGCGACGCAAGTGAGTTTGGGTGAAAACATGGTGGCCCAGCTGAATCCATCGGTGCCGACGACAAAATCGTCGAAGCCTAGAATGCTGACTTGTCTTGGGCAGGGCACGCCTAGTTCGGCGAGAGCTCGCATCAAGCCGAGGGTCATCTCGTAATTCTGGGAAAAAATTGCCGTGGGCGGTGAGGGCAGTTTCATGAGTTCCAATGCGCATTCCCAGCCGCCTTTCATATTGAAATCGCCGAATTTAATGAATTCCGGGCGGATTGGGAGACCCGCTTCGCTCATGGCGCGACGAAAGCCCTCCACGCGTTCGTCGGCGGCCGAGATCCCCTGGGTTCCCGCAATAATGGCGATGCGGTGGTGGCCGAGTTGGATCAAATGATTTGTTGCTTCGAAGCTCGCCGCAACATTATCCGTGGCGACAACCGTGCCTGTGAAAGCCGGCGGGAAGCGGTCAAAGAGCACCAACGGGAAACGTCGAGTGAACTGTCTTTGATAGGCGAAATGGGGATCCGCGGTTGCGAGCAAGATACCGTCGACTCTGCGTGAGATGAGCGCGAAAATCTCTTTTCTCTCCTGCTCGGGATTTCCTCTTGAATTGGAAACCAGAATTGAATAGCCATGTTGAGAAGCGATATCTTCAACACCGCGGAGGACTTCAGCATAGTAAGAGCTTGCAAATTGGGGCATAACGATGCCCATGATGCCCGACCGCTGCATGCGAAGACTGCGGGCCAGGAAGTCAGGGTGGTAGTCCAGGGCTTCGATAGCGTGACGCACGCGCTTGGTTAGCTCATCGCTGACTGGGGGTTTGCCATTGAGGACCGCGGAGACGGTGGCGACTGATACCTCCGCGAGCCGGCTTACGTCCCGGATGGTTGTGCGAGCAGGATTGATTTCTTTGGCCATAATAAATCGATTAGGTCGAGTGGTCCCAAGTATATCTCCGGCAATTCCGACAGTCCAATTGATTGGCAGCAAGTATACGGAAGCATCCGCTGATCTGGATGGAAGCGCATTGAATCGAGGTAGTTCCAGTGGGTGTGGAACAGACAAAAGCAACCCAGGATCACGGACCTCGAAAACGAGCGAAACAGAGTGAGAATAGCTTCAAATCTAATCGATATGAAGTATTTTGAGTTTGATCAAGGTCCGCGGCACTTGAGGGCTTTGGATTACCAGACTTTCAATGGCGACTGCATGGGGAGGGGACGGAGATCCGTCGACGATATCGGTTTCGAGGACGACTTCAACATTCTTTCGATCCCATCCGGCAGGAACTGATCGAAATGCAGCTTCCAAATCTCCTTCGTTGGTGATGAACCGGCCAGCTGCCTTTGTGCCGACCATGCCGACACCGCTGACGATGAGCAGGAATTGGCCGGTTTTTGCATTCAAGACTCGGGCGACGAGAGCGAAGTCCTTACTGCCCCGACGGCCTTCCTCGCTGGCTTTCCAGACCTGGCCCGGCTTTGTTCGATCTTCAATCCACAGGATTCCTTCATTTTCGTGAAAGCCGATCGGAAGGTCGGACATGACGCGATTGATCCACGGATTGTTGTAAGCGCCAACCAGGATCGCAGGTGAACTCTGGAGGTCGTCATATGTGTAGTCGGTTCCGAGGCGAAGTTGTGACAATCGGTGCTCTCTGGAAAAGAACGCATAAAGTTCCTCAGCGGCGTAAGCGTCATCCTTATTGATATAGAAATCGGGGAGAGGCGTAATTTCCTTCCACTTGACAGAAGTTTCGGGGTCCAACTGGAGCGGTGTCGCATTGCGCTTGGCCACGGAGTCGTAGATTCCAGTGTGAGCTGCAGGCGATTGTCGAAAGAGATCAGTGCTGACCGCATAGCCAACCGGGGACGGTACGCAGATGAGGACGGGTTGCTTTACCGAGGAGAGCGGGGACCAGAAGAGATCGATTGTCGACGGGCGGTGATAGTACGTTCGGAAGAGGATTACGGCAGCGATTCCGACAAGGATGGCGGCGGCGGCGATTCCGCGAACTCTCCAGCGCGCCGGCTGTTTTGCGGGCACCAGCGGAAGCTCGACCGCTTCAACTTGCGGAGCGTGGGGAACTGGGGCTGGATGGGTTTTCCGTCGAAATTTGGGGACGTATGAACCAACGGGAAGCTCGATTTGAAATTCTGGGGATTGTACTTCCGCAGCGTAGTATTCCGCCAGGCGTCTTCTGACCTCACCAGCTTTGACTCGAACGATCGGGTCTTCGCCCGTATCGTAGGTCGGCGCACGATGAAAGAGATTCACTCCAATTGAACGTTCCTTCAAGTTGTCGGTGTGACCAGCGAGAGTCTGTTCGACGACATAGGATAGAAATTCCTTTGAGCGGGCGCTGTTGCAGAAGGCACGGCTGTTCTGGATCTGCGTGAGTTGGCTCAGGATTTCGTCGGGTCGATTCCAGTCAGAATCAGCAAATTGCGTTGATTCGTGTCCTGGTTCCTGGAGACTCATTGTGCTTACACTCCTCTCGGGTTTGAGTGTCTGCGATTGCGCGGACAGTTGTCCACTATCGGCTTGATTGCCCTCGTCGTTCAATCCTGGTGTTGAATTGCTATGAAGCAGTTGGACAGGGCTACCGAATTGCGTTTTCCGGTTGGATAACGTTTTCATTTTAATCCTATTTAAGGCTGCAAAAACATGGGGCGGTAAGCATCTTGCCTGATGGATAGCGCGATCACAAATCGATTATATTTCCCTCGCCAGAAACTCAATACCTGGCCGTTACGTTGCCCTGAAGGCGAGCCTCATTATACGAATGGTTTCAGACGCTTACGGGGCCATTTCCGGCTGGCAATACGGAAACGAACCGTTAGGTACGTTCACCGACCTAATCGATTCGAGTATAAAGCTTGTTCATCTGATTGAGGGACGTTACCGCCAGCACGAAAAATCCGAAGGAATCAGGGTCAAGTATGACTTCTTCGTTTTTCAGTGCGATTTTTGGCGTGTTCGCTTGATTGGACATCGGGGGATTGGCGAGTGTCCAAATCGGAATTGACTCACTTGAGGCCTGTACGCCACCAGCAAATCCGGGTGGCCCAGGCAACCGGCCCTACCGAAGCGCAAGCACCGTGTATCGATCGTGGCTCACCCAAAGAGAACAGCCACTGGGAGAGCTTCAACCTAAAACTGAGCAGAGAGTTTCTGAATGGAGGGATCTTCAACTCCTCGGGGCTTTTTGCGCTGGCCGATGGATGGCGCGTCGTTGACAAGGCTGTCATGCCGGACTCGTCATTGGGCTACAAGCCCAGCCGCGCCGGCCGCGTGGCTGACCGGGGCAACGCCGGGAACCGAAGCAAAGAACGCTTTCAACTCTGCAAGACCCCGATTGCGGGGACGGGTCAAGTCCATTACCCGCCGCAGGCTGACAATCCAACTGGTATAGAACATCGGGCAGGTTAACTTTCAAGGAGGTAACAAAATGCAGTACGCGAAACAGAAGGCATCCAAAGCTCTATGGGGCTTGGTCCTATGTATCTTGTGCATGTTTTCTGCTGAAGTTTCCTGGTCACAGGCGACGCAGCAGTTCACAGGAACTGTTATCGATTCCACTGGGGCGGTTATTCCAGAGGCTCAAGTGGTTGTCCACAATCAGGCGACCGGCGTAGACACCAAGACTGTGACAACAAGCAGTGGCGCCTATACGGTCACATACCTGATCCCTGGGACCTACAATATTACGGTTTCCAAGGCCGGGTTCGCGTCCATCGTGAAGACGGACATTCTGCTGAATGTCGACCAGACGTCAACAATCGATTTCAAACTAGCGGTTGGAGCTACAAGCCAAGTCGTCAGCGTGAACGCGAGCGAGACTCAGATCGAACTCACCAAGTCCGACAGAGGCGAAATCATCGACAACGAGCGTGTTGTAGAAATGCCTCTGGATTCGCGCAATCCTTATGGGCTTTTCCAACTCAGCCCCGGCACGCACGACTTCTCGAGTTCGCAATATCCGCGACCGTTCGACAACGTGACCGGCAACCAGTATGTGAATGGCTCGCCGCAAGTGAGTCAGACCAATGTCGATGGCGTGGGCAACGACGTAGCGGATGCGGGGAGAGCAGCGTATGTGCCATCCGTGGATGTCGTTCAGGAATTCAAGATCGTGTTGAATGCGTATGACGCCTCCTACGGGCACTCCGGAGGTTCGGCGGTTGACTTGTCATTGAAGTCCGGCACCAACAAGTTCCATGGCACCGCGGAATTATTTCATGCGCCGGACCTGGCTGGACACCGAAGACTGGCAATCCAATTACAACGGCAACAAGAAAGCCCAGCACAAGCGCGATCAATACGGCTTCGAGGGGATGGGCCGGTTGTGATTCCGCATCTGGTCAACGGAAGGAACAAACTGTTCTTCCTTGCCAGTTACGAGGAAATGAAGGATATCCTGCCCAACCCGTCGTACAACACCTACTCCATTCCGAACCCGGCCTGGCTCACTGGCGACTTCAGCACGGCCACCTATTGGAATAGCACGACGCAAAGTCTGCAACCGCTGACGATTTACGATCCACTCACGCCGCTGCACGACCGTCGTCGATCCAATCGATGGAAAGACGAAGCAGGCGCACGCGCCATTCCCGGGCAACAAGATTCCCACCGGCCGGATCGATCCGGTTGCAACGAACATTCTGTCGTATTTGAGCTACCTGAAACCAAACGTCAACCCAGGAGCGGGATATGCTCCCTGGACCAACAACTATCAGAATTTGCAGGTGGAAAACGATCTATGGCGGAATGCGCGGTCAAGATCGACTTCAACCCGAGCGCCAAGAACATGTTCTCGTTTCGCTATAGCAATCAGGGCCGCTCGATCTTTGCCACCTGGGGCGTAGGCGCTCCCAATTCGGATCCAGCCAACGGGAACGGACAAGGGAATGCGCCAGACGCTCAAACCTATGCCGCTCAATGGACACACGTCTTCAGTCCGAACCTTCTGCTGAACATCGGCGCTCAGTGCGATGAATTTTGACAACAATCAGCTTCGAGGGTACGACCCTATCCTACAATGTGTCGGCAGAAGTTGGGATTTGCCTCGGCCTTCTACAATCAGATCGAGAACAACAACCACTTCCTGGATATCTCCTCCAACGGCCTTCCGAACGCGGCGAACTTTGTCGAGTTCGGTGCAAACTGGCTTGGCTATTCCGGCGACAGGCACGCTCTCGATTTCCTTCCGACGCTGACCTATATCAAGGGTGCACACACAATCCGCGCGGGAGTCAACGTCAACTTCAGCCAGTGGGACAATCCAGAGGGAGGCAATGGCAACGGCTTCAACTTCTCCTCGAATTTCACCAACGAATACTGGAATCCACCGGATGCGCCTGGTTACACCAGCGGCATGTCCGATCGCCTCTTTGCTGCTCGGTTACCCGAACTCCGGCAACGTGAACTGGAACACTTACCAGTTCTGGTCTCAGCACTACTTCGCACCGTGGGTCCAGGACGATTGGAAGGTATCGAAGAAACTGACATTGAATCTCGGCTTGCGCTGGGACTTCACCACGCCAGAAATAGAACGCCATAACAAGATGAATGGCGCGTTCAATTCAACTGTTTTGAACCCGGTCTCCGCGATGATCGCTACCGGAACAGCGGCTCTGGGAAGCAACACGAACGTTCAGGGCGGCCTGACATTTGCCGGCGTCAACGGCCAGCGCAGAGGCGCATACAGGATGAACAAGCTGGATATTCAGCCACGCCTCGGCTTTGCCTACGCGATTTCGGAAAAGATGTCGATCCGCGGCGGAGTTGGGCTGAGCTATATCTCCGATCAGTCGAGTAACGGTTCGGACGGCTTCAGCAGCTCGACCAGTTATACAAACTCGCTCGACAACGGACTTACGCCCTACACGTCCACAACCGGGCAGGGCCTCAGCAACCCAATCCCGGTGGTGCCTCAGCCAAGCGGGTCGTCTCTTGGCTACTTCGCAGGACCTCGGCAAGTCATTCTCGTTCTTCAACCCGAACTACCAGATTCCGTCACTTTGGTCCTGGAGCCTGACCTACGAGATAGCTCCGACGAGACACGATGTGTTCTCGGTTAGCTATGTCGGCAACCGGGTTCCGAACAACCCGGAAAACATCAACATCAACCAGATCTCACCGCAGTGGAACGCACAGTGCGACGTGGAGCGTGGCGGTGACCGTCAGCTCTGCGACGGCTCTGCCGGCCAGATCGCCAACCCATTCCTGGGCATTGCCGGCTTCGCGCGGTACGGGCTACTACAACTCCACCACCCTTTCCAAGTCCAACTTTACTCGTCCGTTTCCGGAGTTCTGGAGACATTACCGAGAACGGCGCCACCAACGACGGAAAGACCTGGTACAACGCTTTCCAGGCGGTCGGGTCGCATCAGCTTTCCAGAAGCCTGTCGCTGCATGCAACGTACACGCATGCAAGGGCGTTCAGCTCCGGGGGCTGGGTGGATCAACTCAACCATGTTTTGGCGCGCCAGGTTAGCACGTCAAACGATGTCAACCACTCGATCACGGTTTCGGGAGTCGGCATCTTGCCGTTCGGCAGAAACCGGCTTCTGCTTTCGAATGCAAATCGGTTTGTCGATGAGATCGTCAACGGTTGGGAGATCAGCCCGCTCTACACGTACTACAGCGGGTTCGCGTGGCGCCCATCGATTCCGGCGGAAACGGGAGACGATCTTTGACCACGCGGGAAACTGGGAGATGGCATCCTGGAGGACCGATCACTAAGTCGATGGGCGTTAACCACACCATCCTGCCTCCAGACGGCACACACAAGGACAGCAGAATTCGCGGCGTGACTCCTTGCGTCGGTTACAAAGACACTGACACGGGCGCTATCATTCCCAGCCCTGCGGCAACTGCAGCCGGCTGCTCCAGCATTGAGTTTGTGCGCACGCCGAATTCGTACGCGGTTGGAAGGCAGAATGTAGACTTCGGTGTCCGTCAACCAGGCGCGTACAGATTCGACATGGCGCTGTCGAAGAACTTCGGCATTGCCGAAGGCTTCCAAGATCCACCTTGGGGATCGATCGAATCTGCAGATTCGTGTCGATCTTCTCAATGCCTTCAATCACCCGGCTTGGGACGAAGGCTACAACAACGATCCAACCAGCATCGACTGGGGAACCATTGGGAAGGGACCCAACGGACCAACCAACGCACCGCGGTATCTTCAACTGTCAGCCAAGTTGAGCTGGTAGTGAGAAAGGCCGGGCCCGCTGAAAACGGGCCCGGCCAAATTTTCACTGCCAAATCTGACAAGGAGACATCTGATCATTGCAAATTCCGAAGTTCCGCACAGCGAGCTCCGCCGGCCGCTTAGAACGGAAGCAATTTAGTGTAAAAGCACAGAAGACAATCCGAGCAAGCGGCCATATCGATTGCGAACCTGTTCCGGCGGGACTTCGCGGGTACGGAACCGATGAGAAGGTACGCAATCAACTCTCTATACGAAGTCGACGCACATGCTGTCGGCCCTGCGTCTCAGGTGAACAGTGTCGATCGGCAGCAACGATCTGCACGCTCGTCCGATGCAATTCGTGCCAGAGCAATTGAAAGCTGAAGTAATTTGCATGTTGCAGAAGGGTCTGATCCAAAACCGTCGTCGTGCAGGACTCGAAAAGGTTGTAGCATCATCATCAGAATTTCTGCATCGTCTCTCGTCGGCATCGAGCATGTTGAGCGCTGCGTCTGTGGCTCAGGACGCCGGCTGCGCATCCCAACTGGCCGGGCCCGGGACAGCTCTTTGTCGGCACCTGTTATCAGCCCATCGATCGCTCGCCCGAGCAGATCGATCGACGACATCGCCATCATGAAGCGCGCGGGATTCAACGTCGTGCGCATGGGCGATCTGTCGTGGGATTCGTTCGAGCCATCGCAAGGCAAGTTCAACTTCGAATGGTTCGACAAGATCATGGACAAGATGCAGGCCAACGGGATCCGGGTGATTCTGGACATTCCGGGCTCGCCTGCGCCGATCTGGCTGCATCGCACATACCCGGGCGTCGATATCGTCACCCAGAACGGCACGCGCCTGCCTCCCGCCGAGCGCTACATGGACGACATCAGCGATCCGGATTACGTGCGCGAAGTCGGGATCATCGCCGACGCGCTGACGAAGCGCTATGCGCATCATCCCGCGGTGATCGCCGTCGGCTACGACAATGAGATCGGAAACGGCTTCATGTCGTATTCGGAGGCCGACCGGCAGCGATTCATCGCATGGCTCAAGAAGAAGTACGGAACGATCGAGGAACTGAACAAGGCCTGGGCAACGCAGCGATGGTCGCGCCGGCTTGAACAGCTTTGACGATGTCGACCTGCCGCTCGCCGATGGACCCGGACCTTCCGAACGCTACCTGGATCTGCATCGCTACTGGTCGGATGTGACGGTGGCGCGACTCGAGGAACTGGATGCGATTCGCCGGCGCAATATGCCCGATACTCCCTTCGATCTCGAATCTCTGGGACTACCGCGTCGCGACGAGGCTTCGACTATCTCGCGCACGTACAAGTCTTACGTGTCCTACGGCGCGGAAGGCTTCTATCCCGGCGACCCGATCAGCGGCGCGCTTGGCGCGCTGATGACCAAAGGGGATCTGCCGACGCCGATCTGGTTCAACGAGTTCACCGCCGGCGGCGGCGGCTATCTACGGAACGCCGGGCCGAAGCCGCATGTACGCCTATCTCGGGCTCATGATGGGCGCGCAAGGGATTCCTCGCATGGACCTTCAACAGCCATCTCGGCGGAGAGGAGCAGGCGCTCTTCGGGCTGGTCGATCACGACGGCACTCCTTCGTGGAAGGTGGACGAGTTTGCGCGCATCGCTTCGGAATTCAAACAGCTCTCGAAATACGGATTCCCGCGCTATACGCATCCCGAAGTCGCCATCGCCTATTCGTTCGATTCCTTCATCGATTCGCATCCCAACGGCCCTTCCAACACGACGCTCCAATACTTCAAGCCTCCTTACACCGAGCAGGTGCAAGGCGCCTTTGAGCCGTTCTTCCGCGCCAATATCGATACGGCCATCATCAACATCGGGCATGACAGTCTTTCGCCCTACAAGCTGGTCGTTGTGCCGGCCGATTACGTGATGGATGCGGCGAGCGCAAAGGCTCTTCGGGATTACGTGAGCGGAGGCGGCACGGTGCTGATGACGGCATTCTCAGCCAAAGTGGACGAGCACGGGCAATGGTTCGATACGCCGCTGCCGGGCAGATTGAGCGATGTCTTCGGACTGCGTACTGCGCAGTTCTACAAGCCGAGCGAAGCGCCGGAGTTCGAACTGGACGGCAAGACGGCGAAGGCGAGCATTCGCTTCTACGAAGTTCTGGAGCCGCGACACTGCGAAAACACTGGCGAGATTCTCGAACATGCCGGGCAATCCACCCGCGGTCACGGTGAACAAGTACGGTAAGGGACAGGCAATCTATCTGGCGGCGCCAGCCCAGCCATCGCTTCATTGGACCGATTCTTCGGACGCTCTATGCGACCACTGGGAATTCAGCCGGGGCCGAAAACTCCGGAGGGAGTCTATGCACGGGTGGTGGATGGCCGCACGCTCTACGTGAATACGACCGATGAGGAGAAGGAATCGCGGTCGGAGCGAAGGCGCATGGAGTTCTTTCGCACAAATCGTACGAGGGCGAAATGAAACTCGGGCCATATCAGGCGGATCTTGTGGAATAGAGAAACGGCATTGATTGGAAACAGGTGGCGGCATTTCGAGCGTTGTCGATCCAATTGCAGTGCGTTCTCGATTGAAAGACTTTGATCGTTGTTCAAAATAGGGGTATTTCATGCCGCAGAATGGATGCAGGAGATCGGTTGGCTTTTCTTTTTTGCTTTTATATTGATTGCGCTCAGAGCAGGCGCGCAGGCAGATTATCCGTTCCGCAATCCAAAGCTAAGCGACGATGCGCGCATTGCGGACCTGTTGAAGCGCCTGACCTCTGCAGGAAAAGGTCGACCTCATGGATGGCCATCCAAAGATTCCGCGTCTGCATCTCGTGTTTTCCGACCAGGCCGAAGGCCTGCACGGCCTGGCGCTGGGCGGCCCGGGCGGGTGGGGTCCGCGCGGCCGCCAGCCCTGCCGACGACGACCTTTCCGCAGGAGAAAGGGCTCGGCGAGACCTGGGATCCGGCGCTGCTGAAGAAGATTGGCGCGCTCGAGGGAGAAGAGGCGCGCTACTACTACCAGAATCCGGATTTGATTGTGGCGGAGTCGTGGTGCGCGCGCCCAATGCCGATCTGAGCCGCGATCCACGCTGGGGCCGCACGGAAGAGTCGATGGGCGAAGACCCGTACCTGGTCGGCACGCTGACGGTGGCGTTCATGCACGGATTGCAGGGGCCCGATCCGAAACATTGGCAGGCAGCTTCGCTGATGAAGCACTTCCTCGCCAATGAGAACGAGAACGGCCGAACCCATACTTCGTCCGATTTCGACGAGCGCCTCTTTCGCGAATACTATTCCGTGCCGTTCCGCATGGGCTTTGAGCAGGGCGGTTCGCGCGCGGTGATGGCCGCCTACAACTCGTGGAACGGCACGCCCATGATGATTCATCCCGTGCTCAAGAGACGTGATGATCAAGGAGTGGGGCAACGACGGCCTCATCTGCACCGACGGCGGCGCGCTGGGACTGCTGATCACCGCGCACAAGAGCTTTCCCGACAAGGAACATGGCTCGGCGGCGGCGGTGAAGGCCGGCATCAATCACTTTCTCGACACGTACAAGCCGGACCTGACGAAGGCGCTCAAGGACGGTCTGCTGACCGAAGCCGACATGGATGCGGCGCTGAAGAATCTGCTGCGCGTTTATCTGCGCCTCGGCGAGATGGATCCGCCCGGAGTCGATCCTTACGCGAAGATCGGCCGCGAGTCGAAGGGCGAGCATTCCGCCCTGGGAGCGCGCATCGAGCAGGGAACTGGCGCGTCAGGCAACCGATGAGTCGATCGTGCTGCTGAAGAACGAGAACAACACGCTGCCGCTCGATCGCGCGAAGCTGAAGACGATTGCGGTGATCGGTCCGTGGACAGACGAGGTGCTGCTGGACTGGTACAGCGGAACGCCGCCGTACAGCGTGAGCATCGTGCAGGGCATCAAGGAGGCAGCGCCTGGCGCGAAGGTGCTGTTTAGCGATGGCTCGAATGCCGCGGAGGCGCAGTCGCTGGCGCGCAAGGCGGATGTGGCGATCGTGGTGGTCGGCAATCATCCAACCTGCAATGCGGGATGGGATCAGTGTCCCGCGCCCTCGAACGGCAAGGAAGATGTGGATCGCAAGACGATCGTGCTCGAGCAGGAAGAACTGGTGAAGAAGATCTTCGCTGCCAATCCGCACACGATTGAGGTGCTGCGCTCGAGCTTTCCGTACGCGATTGTCTGGAGCCAGCAGAATCTTCCGGCCATCGTGCACATGACGCACAACAGCCAGGAAGAAGGCCACGGGCTGGCCGACGTGCTGTTCGGCGACTACTCGCCGGCCGGCCGCCTGAACCAGACCTGGCCCACCGGCGACGCTCAGTTGCTGCCGATTATGGACTACAACATTCGCCACGGCCGCACCTACATGTACACCAAGGAGAAGCCGCTCTATGCGTTCGGCTACGGGCTGAGCTACACCACTTTCACGTATGAGGGCCTGAGCCTGAGCGCGCCGCGCGTGAATGCGGACGGCACGGTCGAGGTGACCGTGAAGGTGAAGAACACCGGCAAGCGCGCCGGCGATGAAGTGGTGCAGATGTATGTGCAGCACCTCGGCTCGGCGGTCGAACGTCCGCAACTGGAACTGAAGGGCTTCAAGCGCGTCCACATCGAGCCGGGCGCAGAGAAAGAAGGTCGCCTCGAACTCAAGCCGCGCGATCTTGCGTATTGGGACGCCGCTGCGGCACGCGTGGCGCGTCGAGAAGGAGCAGGTACGCGTGCTCGCCGGCGGATCGAGTGACAAGCTGCCGGTGCAGGCAACTCTTCAGATCGAAACGGCCGGCGAGTACAAACCGTTAATTCTATGCGGTCCGGTTCAGAGGATTCTCCTGAAAGTGACTCGGTGAGTTTTCGAAAGGCAGGAATACGGACTATGAATCGCAGGTCATTCTTCGCGGGCGGACTCTCGATGATCGCGCTGTCTCGCATGGCGCATGCGTTAGGAGACTCGCCGTTCTTTCGCGGAGACGTTCCGCAGTGGTCCCTTCCTGCCATTCTGGGAGTCTTTGAAGTCCTATCATTGCCCCGATTGGTTTCGGGATGCGAAGTTCGGAATCTGGGCGCATTGGAGCCCGCAGTGCGTTCCCGAACAGGGCGACTGGTACGCGCGGAATATGTACATCCAGGGCACGCGCCAATATGAGTATCACGTCAAGCAATACGGGCATCCGTCGCAGTTCGGATACAAGGATATTTGCCATCTATGGAAGGCGGAGCGATGGGACCCCGATGCGCTGGTCAAGCTCTACAAGCGGGCCGGTGCGGAATATCTCGTCTCCCTGGCCACTCATCACGACAACTTCGATTGCTGGAATTCGAAGTATCAGCCCTGGAACTGCGTCAACGTCGGCCCGAAGCGCGACATCGTGGGCACCTGGGCGAAGGCGGCGCGCGCCAACGGATTGCGATTCGGAGTCAGCTATCACGGAACGCCGCATCGCATCTGGGATGAGTTTCTCCCCGTTCGCTACAAGAGCGACACGACAGGCCCGCTGGCGGGTGTTCCTTACGACGGCATGCAGACGATCGCCGATGGCAAGGGCAAGTGGTGGGACGGGATGGATCCGCAGTTGCTCAACGGAAAGCCGCACCTGAAAGAATACCCCTTGCCCGGAGTTCGTGCAGCAGTTCATGCTTCGCGTCCAGGATGTGATCGATCAAGTACGATCCGGACATCCTCACCTTCGACGACGGCGCGAAGTTCAATTTCGACGCTGGCGGCCCCGGCGCTCCGGACTTGAAGGTGTGGCTTGGCATTCCGGACCTTGCACCGCAGATCATGGCTTACTACTACAACAAGAACATCCAGGCGCATTCCGGCCGTCTGGAAGGCGTGGTCGATCTGAAAGAGGTTCCCGAACCGATCTGGGGCACGCTCACCCGCGACTTCGAAGATGTCGCTGACAGACAAGCTGCAGGAAGAGTCCATGGCAGACCGAGGCGTGCATCGGGAGTTGGCACTATGAGCGGGCCCGCTCTTTGAGAACCATACCTATCAGAAGGCCTCGTTCATCATTCCTTTCCTCGTCGATATTGTCAGCAAGAACGGCAACCTGCTTCTCAGCATTCCTCTGCCGGGACATGGAGAGCCGGACAGCGATGAGCTCGCGTTCTTGGAGGAACTTGCCGAGTGGCAGCAGGTCAATTCGGAAGCGATCAAAGGGCACGCGTCCGTGGAAGATTTTCGGAGAAGGTCCATCGACCGAGGCCAAGGAGGTCCCGTGCCTATCAGTTATCGCAGATCAAGTTCGATCACACGGACATTCGCTTCACGACCAAGGGCGACACGCTGTACGCCATCGCTCTGGGCTGGCCGCCGGACAACCAGGTGTTGATCAAATCGCTCGCAAGCACCGCACCGCACTACGAGCGTCAGATTCGCAAGGTGGAACTGCTGGGGGCGAAGGAGCGACGTCAAGTGGACGAGAGGGCCGGATGGACTGAGGATTTAGGTTCCGCAAGAGTCCGCCCTGCCATCACGCCTATTGCTTCAAGATACTGCCGGCTTGATGACAAAGGCGAGCCGAGTATCCGTGTTAGATCCATTTCAACGCTAGCCGGCAACCTTGTTTGCCTGCGCGCAGACTTGTGGCGCAAGAGGTTGGATACGACTGCGTTGCTGCGGCGAGAGCGGCGGGTCAAGTACACTGGCGATGGAGTTTGGATTGCGATCTATTGAGGACGGTAGCAATCAGGGATTCGGGGCAGCTGAAGAAGGCGACCGTGCTCCCGAGTTCCGAATTATTCGCTTGGGATTCTGCAAGTCCTCGGATGGAAATGGGGGAAAGATGAAGCTCTACAAATTCAGTCCGCAAAGTTCATTCCAGCTAATGCTTGCAATATTCGCGACATCATTGCTGCTCACGATTCCGACTGCGCTGGCTCAAGCTCCACCGCATCCCCCGACGCAACCCTGGATGGATAGAACATTGCCTGCCGGCGAGCGCGCCGACCTGGCTTTGAAGCAGATGACCTTCGACGAGAAGTTGGCGCTCTTGCACGGCAATGGCATGCCAGGCGCTCCCAATTGGCAGATGCCGCTTACGAATTTGGCGAACGGTGGCGCTGGTTATGTTCAGGGAGTCCCGCGTCTTGGAATTCCGCCGATCTTCATGTCCGACGCGGCATACGGCGTTCGGGGCAGTGGTGCCAACGGGCGCTATTCGACTGCGTTGCCCTCGACGTTGCTCTTGCATCGAGTTGGGATCCGGAGCTGGCCTGCGACTACGGCACTGTGATCGGCCGCGAACTGCGCGCACAGGGATACAACATGACACTCGGCGGCGGGGTGGATCTGACACGAGATCCGAGGAATGGACGGACGTTCGAGTATGCCGGGGAAGATCCGCTTCTAGCGGGCACCATGGTCGGCAACTTGATGAAGTGCGAACAGGCGCAACATGTGATCGGTGACATCAAACATTATGCGTTGAACGATCAGGAGACCGGCCGGAACATCGTAAATGCGATTATCTCCAAACGAGCGATGCAGGAGAGTGATCTACTTGCCTTTCATATCGCCATCAAGATCGCTGATCCCGCCGCTGTGATGTGTTCGTACAACCGCGTTAATGGGGACTACGCGTGCGAGAACCCCTATATTCTGCGTGACACGCTGAAGCAGGATTGGGGTTTCAAAGGCTTTGTCTTATCAGATTGGGGTGGCACGCACAGCACAGAGGCGGCAATCTCGGCGGGGCTCGACCAAGAGCAGCCGATGGCGGAGTTTTTTGGTCCCAGGTTGAAGGAGGCGGTCGAGGCGGGCAAGGTCTCGATGGCACAGATCGACGACAGCGCGCGGCGGGTCTCTACGCTGAGTTCGTTTCCGGCGTTGTGGACCATCCGATCGAGAAAGGCGTTGTTGATGTTCAGGCAGGCTTCGATGCGGCGCAGAGAGTAGAGGAAGAGAGCATTGTTCTGCTGAAGAACCAAAATACGATCTTGCCTCTCAATAGCGGCGATGTGCGCAAGATTGCCGTGATTGGAGGGCATGCGGATATTGGAATGATCTCCGGAGGGGGCTCGGCGCAAGTCGATCCTCCGGGCGGGAACGCGATGATGCCGCCCGGGCAGGGCGCAACGCATTGGCAGGACCACATATGGTTTCCCACTTCGCCCTTGAAGGCCTTGCGCCTAGCGATGCCGGGAACCCAAATCGACTTTGACTCAGGGAAGGATCTGGCTACAGCCGCCAACCTGGCAAAACGTGCGGACGTTGCCATCGTGTTTGTCTACCAATGGGAATCGGAGGGGATGGACCTTCCAAATCTCTCGTTGCCGGACGGACAGGATGAACTGGTTGCGCGCGTGGCTGAAGCCAATCCGCGTACGATTGTGGTCCTGGAGACCGGAACTGCGGTGAAGATGCCATGGATCGACAAAGTGCAAGGCATCGTCGAGGCCTGGTATGCAGGGAGCAGCGGTCATAAGGCACTGGCAAATGTCCTGACTGGACAAGTGAATCCATCCGCGAAACTCGCGATGACCTTCCCTGCGAGCGAAGAGGACCTGCCTCGTCCCACGATTGCGGCACTTTCGGCGAAAGACAAAGGGCAGGGAACTGGTGCAGTGAATGGCGAGACGCATGTTTCGTCCAGATACTCGGTTACCTACTCTGAAGGCGCGAAGGTCGGCTACAAGTGGTACCGGGCCGAGCATAAGCCGGTTCTGTTTCCTTTCGGCTTTGGGCTCTCTTACACGAGCTTCGCCTATTCAGGACTGAAAGCAGAGGATGCGAAGGGCGAACTGTCAGCTTCACGGTGAAGAACACCGGCAAGCGGACGGGAACCGAAATCGCGCAGGTGTATGCGGCGTTGCCGGATGCGGCAGGAGAAACCTTCCGACGCCTGGTTGGTTGGCAACGGGTTGAACTCAAACCGGGGGAATCGAAGGCAGTCAGCGTCACGATCGATCCGCAGATGTTGTCAATCTTCGACGAGCAGAAGAACGGATGGTCAATTATTCCGGGAAGCTATCACGTATTTGCCGGGCCATCCTCCGCTCACACGCCGCTTGAAGGCACCCTTGATCTTCGTTGATGTCTGTGTGGAGTCTGAAAAGTACTGTCCGGAACACTTCTTTTGGAGCGGAGTTGCTTCGCGGAGCCGATTTGGGAGTCTTTATGAGAGGGATGGTCGAGTTTTGCGGGGAATTACCGGGATTGCAACATTACGTTTGCGTGTGAGTCCGAAGAAGGTGCTTCGAATCAGATCCGTGGAGAGATCGCGAGCAAATTTGAACTCCGTAATTGCTTGATTGTCAATCGGGCGGCTATGAGTTAGAGCAAGAAATTAAGTCATAACAGATCAATAACTTACGTTCGATTTATAGGTTCAAAACTCCGCAAACGACGTGGTGTCACCAGCCGCGCCGCCCCTCGATCACTGCTGCGTTGACGGATTCTGTTGTTCGGCCGGGTTCCTCAAGACTTCTTGCTCTGATCAGCGCCGGGAGACGCAGTGGAAAACTCGGCTGATGGTGGAAATTCAAGGCGAATTCGAAGGCCAGCTTCGGCGTTGTGTCGAACGTCACTGATTTTGCACAGGCGAATAACGAGACTAACGTAAACTTGCTCGGGGAATTGAAAGAAAGTCGCGCAATTTAAGAGTCAAAGGCAAAGCCATTCGCAGTTTGGGGCGTCGCTAAAGAGGGTACAAAGTAATTGAACACAAGTGGGATACCTCTTTGATCTGCAATTGTGGAAAGCTCTTTGGAAGGAACGGGATATAAGGTAAATCGGACGAGTAATCTTCCAGTTTCCTGATTCGAGTTTTCACAAACAAGACAAGCTCCAGTCAACTAAATTGAGTTTATGCAGTTTGCGACCTTGAGAGAAAAAACCGAAGTTGATCTGGTATTACGCATCTTATAAAGGGGGAAGATTTGTTCTTGCTAAAAGACAGGACGGCCCAGGGGATGCGGGAGATGACGTCGAGCGCTACCAAGCCTCTGCTTATGGCTCAGACCGAGGTGGGAGGCCTAGAAATCCTTGAACGGATTTCAGAGGACGCCCGCGCGTTATGTAAAGAAGCGAATTTGAGTGAGCCGTTTTATCAGCCAGACTGGAGCGAAGCCTACGTGAAGGCGTTCAACCCGCAGGGGAAGCTGATCCTGTTCAGTGTCTGGGACGGCAAACGGATTCGCGCCTACCTGCCATTGATGCTGACAAACGGCTTTGTGTCAGGACTCCCCGTTCGCGAGCTAGTGTCTTGCGCCAGCCAGTTTGCGTGCCGATTCGATCTCGTCTGTTGCACCGGCCCGGAGCGCAAAGAGGTATTGCGTGCAATGTGGCGCGAGATCAGCCGGCTTCATAAGTGGGACGTACTGGAACTCCCCTACGTGCAAGAGGGCAGTGGGATTGACGAACTTTTGCAGTTGGCAAAAAGCGACGGCTATTCGGTTGCACGCAAGTTGGCATGGCGTGCGCTCTACGCAACATTTCGGGAGCAGCCGGACGGTGCTGAGCCATGGCTGGCTGGAGCCCAGCGAAAATTTCGCGCGAATCTGCGTCGCACGCAAAAAGAGCTTGATAAGCTCGGACGCGTTTCATTTCAGCACCGCTCTTCAGCAGATCCGGAGGCGCTTGCGCGGTTCTTCCAATTAGAAGCCTCGGGATGGAAGGGGCGCGAAGGCACGGCAATTGCGTGCGATCCAGGGACGCGTCTGTTTTTCGAACTAGTGGCGACCGCTGCTTCGCGTGATGGCTATTTTAGTCTTGATTTTCTCGAGTTGGATGGAAAGCCCATTGCCGCACACTTTGCAATGGTTTGGAATGGCCGCTATCTACTTCTGAAGGCTGCGTATGATGAGAGCTACAGCCGCTGCGGGCCCGGGCACCTGATTGTTCTTGAGGTGCTTCGAAACTTGGGTCCATCCGGCATTAGAGAATTGGACTTTGTCGCATCACCAAAATGGGACGAAACTCGTTGGGCTTCGGAAGAGCGAAATCACTATACATGGTTTGCTTTCTCTAAATCTCCATACGGCAGCATTTTGCATTTTTTGAAAATCTCCGGACGGGCAGCAATCAAGTCGTTGTTGCGAAGGTTCTCGTCCAAACCAATGGTTGCCGCTTCAAATTAAGAAATGTTCGCGCTTGAAACTAGAAAACAAGATGGGAAATCGTCCCGCGACCGCGCCGGCCTTTGTTGAAGGTCTAGACGCGTCTGCATATGGGATTGCGCGCAGCCTGGGGCGAAATGGAATATCGACAATTGCTCTAGACGGCAAGAACAAAGATTTCCTTCGTTTTTCGCGTTATTGCCTCGGCTGCCACACATTTCCGAACGACCCCCACCAGCAGAGGACTTACGCAGACGATATCATTCCGAACGAACAAGAACTCTATGAGCTGCTCGTTAAGTGGGGAAAAGTTTTCGATACAAAGCCGGTGCTGTTTGCGACTTCGGACTGGTTTGCCAGGTTCCTATGCAATTGTCAGAAAGAACTCGAATCGAGCTTCTGTTTCACTGGGTGCCGAAGGATGTTTTCACGACGATAACGGACAAAGGGCAGATCGCTGAGTTCTGCGAGAAAGCAGGATTGCACGTTCCCCGTACCTTGGTTACACGAGTTGAGCATGATGCATCCTGGATCGCAAATGAAGCGTCATACCCGTGCCTGGTCAAACCGGTTCATCGACAAACGGTGCAGTTTCCAATTGCTGCCAAAGTATTTGTTGCACAGAACGTCAATGATCTGAAGTCATTTTTCCAGACCAATCCTCAACTCAAAGGCGCGACGCTGGTCCAGGAATTGATCGAAGGCGGAGATGAACAATCTCCAATGCACAGCACTGGTCAAACACTCAGGCGCTACCGTGCATGCAACGGTGCGCAAACTACATCAATACCCGCTTCGCTATGGCACTATGTGTTACGGACAGACCGAGAGAAATGAGGAGCTGCTGGCAGAGTCGATGAAACTCTTGCGAGCTCTTGGCTACCGGGGATTAGGTTCACTCGAATTCAAGTATCGGGTTAGTGATAATAGCTACTATTTCATCGAAATGAACACGCGGCTACCCTGGTACAACGGGATCTTCGATGATGCCGGCGTCAATCTCGCTTACCTTGCTTACCTTGATCTGATCGGCGAACCTGACGAATCCGTACTTCAGTCGACTCAGCAGCGGGACGTGGCCTGGACGAGTTTCCGAAAGTATTCCGCGTGGTACGAAGAAACGCAAAAAGAACGATCGAGCAATTTGTGGAACTGGATCAAATCAATCGCGAGTGCGCGTTCGTTTGCGTGGTGGAACTGGCACGATCCAGGACCCTTTGTTGCATCCCTCGTTTTTCGTCTTCGTGGTTTTGTTTCGGGTGGCTTGAAGATGGCAGGTTTACGGAAATAATATTAAATTCTCTTGATTTCGAATCCGCCCGCGAGTCAATCAGTTTTCCAGCGCAGATCTCAAGGGCATGTCTCCAGTCGAATTAATTATTGATTGAGGTATTCAATCAAATTACCGATGGCGCCCGTTCATCGAGAATTCCGTAATCGCTTGCGTCAGAGTGCTGGAGAACATTGCGTGTGGGATCAGCGATCCAGTTATAAAGCAGGCCCAGGAACAGCAACGCTGCAAAAGATGTGGCCAGAACAAATCCGGCACGCAGTCCTCCGAACATGTCGCTCGCTGCCCCCATCGCCAAGGGGCCGAGAGCGGCGCCGGCGCAGGTGAAGAAGAGAATGACGCCGGCAATGGCGCCATGTTCGGCTTTTGGAAAGCAGCTAATCCCCTTGGAGTTCAAGGTGGGATAGATGACCGACATGAAGAGGCCGGAGAGCGCCAAAAGATAGACTGTTGCGTTTGGGCCGCCAAACATTGCGCCCAGGAAACAGATCAGGATTGCGCCACTAAAGACCACGAGCACGCTTGTCCAGCTCCACCGTTCCAGCACCCATGCACCCAGAAAGCGGCCGCCCGCGCGAAGGATGAAGAAGATCGAGACGACATAGGCCATCATGAATGCCGACGAAGGCTTGTGGCTTTCAAGGTAGGTAGGCAGCCAAACATAGACTGCGCACTCCACAGCGACATAGAAGAAACACGCCATGGAGAAGCCAAGGGCGTAGGGATTTTTTAGAAGATGGGCGGTTCGCGCAAGATTGATGCGTTCCGTAGAAACCTTCATTGTCTGCGGGTATCGCACCAAGGATGCGGTAATAATGAGGATGACGCAGATTGTTCCGGCGATCACGTAAAGCCATTTCCAGGAGACACCGCTTACGAGGAGTCGCGCAACGATTGCGGGGCCGATAATTGCGCCGACTCCGAAAAAGCCCTCGACCAGATTCATCGTCGAAGTGTGCTCAAGGGTGGAGTGGGAGATGTCGCCGATCAATGCGAGCGCGCCAGTCTTGAAGATCCCAATGGCCGCACCGGAGATGATCAGCAGCACGATAAATGCAGAAAAAGAATTCGCGACAGAAAACAAGTATGAATTAAGCGCAAACAAGATCAGTCCGAAGATGATGGTTTTCTTTCGACCGAGGAGATCTGCGAGAAAACCCAGCGCGATTGCGGCGAACGCGATTGCGGACATGTTGGCATAATGAAATGCGCCTGCCGCTGTCATGCTGAGATGAAACGCCTTGATGACCTCGGGTATGATGACGCCGACCGAGTCGGTAGTCATAGCGAACATCATAAACATTGTGAAGGTGAGCGCTTTAATGAGTATGGTGTTGGCGCCGGGCTTGTCGAGGGTCATCGTCCATTCTCCATGCAGAGAGTTGAGTCACTATTCAATTTTCAAGGTTGCGCTACGGCCAGCTTGATTGGTTGAATGTTCAATGAATGCGGAAGGCTGGGCCAGATCTACGCAAAGAGCGATCCAGTGGTTGTTGAGCGTCCAGGTAATTGTGAGGAGTCTCTGCGAGGTGGATTCGACGATACACGTTCCGTTGAAAGCGGGATGAGAATTGCGAAGCCGGATAAGTGCAATGAGAAGTTGGACCATTGGGAGCTGCAATGATGAGACTACTTCATCGGCTGTGTAGTAATGACGATTGATATCGCGCCCCACTCCGCTTCGCTCGAGCAAGTCCATATCGTTTCTTCCACCCAGCAAGCCGACATAATAGACCTGCGGGATTCCAGGCACAAAGAACTGAATCGCGCGTGCAATGAGATAGAGCGTCTCATTATTGCCAAGCGCGTCAAGATAGGTGCAGTTGACCTGGTAGAGATCCAGGTTGTTCGCCGCTGCGCCGGTGGCCTTCTTGCTTTGCCCGTTGCTTAAGCGGTGGATCGACTCGACGAGGTCGTTGATTTCCGAAGGTTCCAGCAGGCCCGGGTCACCGCCGGCATCTGCGCCAACATCGATCACTCCGATTCCGTCGTGCGTATCAAGCACGGTGATTGCATTCCTGGGACGAATTGAGAGCCATCGCTCGAGAGGCCTGGCGTCGGCTTTAAGAAGCGCGTGAAGGACAAGCGGAGGGAGTGCGAAGTCGTAGACCCAGTCTACGCGGCGGGCGATGTCGACTTGCTGCTTGTAATAGCTGTGTACCTCGACGAGAACTTCTATTCCAAGCAGGTGGGCTCGAGCGGTCAAGTCATCAATGAACTCGAATGTCTCAGGAATCATGAAGCAACTTGTGCCAGGTTTCTTGATGGCGTATCCAACTGCATCCATTCGAATGGAGCGAACGCCAGCCTGGTGAAAGCGCTCAAGAATTGCATTCAGATACGCGATTCCTTGCGGATGATTCACGTCGATGTCGATTTGCTGAGGCGTGAAGGTGGTCCAGAGGAGCCGCTTTTCACCGTTAGCCAAAATCGAGTATGTGAAGGGCAAGCCCGGCCGGGGGCGATAGATTCGAAGGAGATCTGCTTCGGTCGCGCCCTTCGGGAATACGCGATCGAAGGTGAGGAACATGCCGGAATAGGGAGACTTGTCCCCTTGGCGGGAAAAGTCCTGAAACTGCGGCGACAGACTTGAAGCATGGTTGACGATCAGGTCAGCCATCAGCTCAACAGTTGAACCGAGAGACTGAAGATCGCTCCATGAGCCAAGTCGCGGGTCAACCTGCGTATGGTCGATTGGATCGAATCCAGCGTCTACGCCGTCGATGGGATGAAAGAATGGCAGAAGATGTACACCTCCAAAGACGTCGGCCAGAGGCCCTTCCAAAAGATGCTTGAGGTCCTCGAGTCCGCCTCCAGTGAGGCGATCGACGTAAGTGATGAGTTGAACTTGATTCTTCATTTGTGCTCTCTGCGAGGTTCTGCATGGAGGTCAAAAATACTCTGAATGGATTCTCCCGAGACGTTTGGGGATGACTTCATTAACTGGCGACACTCAGTGAGGGTCCAAAGGGGAGTAGCACCCGGTCGACTGGCGACCAGGGCTCCGAGCGCGTTTGCAAATGCGGCCCTCTCTTCAACTGGCCACTTCATGGCAGTGCCATGGAGGAACGCAGCCGCAAATGCATCGCCCGACCCAACTGTGTCCACTACATCAACTGAGTAGCCGCTAAAGATGGAGAGCTCACCGTCACTGTATACGGCGCACCCCTTACTACCAAGAGTGACACAAATGATTTCTGAACCGTAAGTTGATGACCAGTAGTCACAAAACTCTTTGAGGCGGAATGGCCGGTTCCCAAGTGATCCGCGAGAGAGAACTTCAGCCTCAGACTGATTCATCTTCAAGGTGGTTGCCAGATAGGACAAGCGCGACACGAGATCGAGGTTCCAATGACCATCCCGGAGGTTTATGTCATAGAACCGCTTTGCATTTGGAAAACAGTCGACGATGCGATTAAGAGTCTTTTCGTTGCGGCTCTCTGATTGGGCCAACGTCCCAAAATAGATCCAATCTGGAGCGAACATTTGAAGCCGGCTTTGTGTTTCCTGGTCGAAGCTTAGAAAGTCGAATGCGGCGGGTCGGGCGATAGTGAATACCGGATTGCCTTCAGTATCGGATTTGACGATTGCAGTTCCAGTAGACTGTCCAGGGACACGCTGAATCAGATCCGTTGAAAGGCCAAACGCTTTGATCCGTTCGAGGGTATCGTCTCCACGAAGATCTTTCCCAACCGCCGAAAAAAGGGCGGCAGAGTTTCCCAGCCGTCGAACGTGTGCGGAAACATTGAGAGGCGCGCCTCCCACGAACGCCCGGTCGTGGTCGAATATGTCCCAAAGCACTTCGCCGATGCTGAGAATCTTCATTATTCCTCTCGTCGATCGCCGACAGAAGTGGGAAGGCAGCTCACCAGAGTCGAACACAGATGTGTTTCCGACTCTAAGGGTTGAGAAAACCCTGCGATCGCGAAGACTGGAATGCCATGTAACCGAGTGGGCATTATCGAATCTCCATCACAAGCACCCCGAACGCCAGAGTTCCGTCGAGCGCTTTATCAGGACTGAAAGCGCTGCCTCTGTCCGCCCATCGTGGCTTCGAAATCCAAGCAAGGTGCGAGCGCATCGCCGAAGCGATTGTAGCTAAATCTGTCTAAACAAGGATAGATAAACCCGGAAAAAGTTGTATATGTTAATGAGCAAATAGACCAGTAGGTTGAGTCATCCGATGCTTCTTTGCTATCTGCTTGTCGATGATGCTCAGAAGAAGCCTCGAGACATTCTATATTAGGCTATGCCAACGCGAAGCGCGCATGCGGATTGGGCATAAGAACAGCGGTAAACGGGGTCATCTTCAAGCTGAGTTTACTCGGCCGAAACCGCGCATTGCATTGAGCGCTCGTTTGTCTTTTGATTTTCGGGCATAGCGTCTGTGTTCAGCTCTTCTTCTCATTGTTCATTTCGATTGTATAGGTAACTTATTGACGGGCCATGTTGACATGCGTTGTTTTGGGTTCCTACCATACGAGCCTTAGAGACGACATCGGGTCCGGCTTGTTGCGAGAGGCTGCGGATGCTGGCGCCAAGCAGTGAACGGTCTGAACCGATTGTCGGCTTCTCCGCATTCGAAGTCAGTGAAACTCTATCTGTTTGCAATGCCTCGCCGCTTTTGGCTTTTGATTGAGACTGGGGCTTACTCTGCCGGGAAATTACGAGTCAGAAGCCGGGAAGCTGGAGATGAGCCTTCGGGGAGGGGCTGATCTCAATAACAAGTCATCGACTTTTGAAGCATCTAAACTCCCCGGATTCAGAACAAATCTTTTATGAATTACCCAAACAAGGATTGCATCGAATCGCGCCATTGTTCTCAGTAAGTCGGAATTGTCTTACCCGGAGGCACATATGTTTGATGCAAGATTCTTCTTGCAACCGTTTTGCAAGCAAGAATATACTCCTCCCGATCACGAGATGCTGAAGGTTGATACAACCCGCTACGCTTGTCCCCGCGAGCATGTTCATTCAGAGTCTGCCGATGACCTCGCGTTGATCCATTCACTTCAAGATGGCTGTGAGAAGTGTTTTGATGTCCTCTTTGCGCGATACTGGAAGCTTGTTTTCACAATAGCCTGGAAGATATTGCGCGATCGTACTGATGCCGAGGATATCGTTCAAGAGGTCTTTCTGACGATCTACATTCAGAGAGACAGGTACGAGTCGACTCGCGGATCGGTGAAGACCTGGATATCGCAATTCGCGCATTTCAAGGCGCTGATGAAGCGGCGCTATATCCAAACCAGAGAGCTGGTGAACCTTGACGAGTTCTCTGAATTTGAGTCCGGATTGTTGAAGTTCTCTGCATCCCAAGGCGTTCTTGAGCGAGCGACTTTTGTTGAAGAGTGCCTTTCAGTATTGAATCCCCGTCAGCGAAGAACAGTTGAACTCGTTCATTTTGACGGATACACATTGCTTGAAACCGCAGCTGTTCTTAAGCAGTCTTTGGCGAATACGAGAAACATCTACTATCGTGGAATGAAGGCACTTCGCCTGCAATTGTCGGCGACTCGCGTTCACCCCTACTCTCTTC
>CAVTGZ010000007.1:0-297059 GCA_963734445.1 uncultured Acidobacteriota bacterium
GCGGCTCTATCACGAAACCAGGCGGAAAGGTTACGAACTGGTTTCGTATATCAGCTCGCGTGCTTTTGTCTGGCGCAACGTTGAGATCGGCGAGAACTGCTTCATCATGGAGAACAATGTGCTCCAGTACGCCGTGCGAATCGGGAACAATGTCGTGCTGTGGAGCGGCAATCACGTAGGCCATCAAACCGTGATTCACGATAACGTGTTCGTGTCTTCACATGTTGTCATTTCGGGCTATTGCGAGATTGGCGAGAACTGCTTCCTGGGTGTCAATAGCTGTCTCGCGGACAAAATCAAGATTGGCGAGGATTGCTTTATCGGGATGGGCGCCGTAGTCAACAAAAGCACCGCGCCAGGCAAGGTCTATGTCGGAAATCCCGCCAAGCCACTTGCTGATAGTTTCGCGGCCCTGGGCATAGAGAGCTGAAGCCACAAATGCGGTGGACAAAAAAAGGCCTCATCTACGGGCCGTCGGGCGAAAACTCGTGGGCCAGGCATTCGGCCTTGCAGCCCACGCCGCTCGTGAAACCGACCGAAGGCGTGATTAGAGTCTTCGCCGGTTTCCGCGACGACTATGGTGTTAGTCGCGTCGGCTTTGCAGACCTTAATGCGGCCAACCCGTCTGAAGTGCTGAACGTTTCAAATCAGCCCGCGCTGGATGTCGGAATCCCGGGAGCATTCGACGAGAACGGCGTCGTGCCATGTGCCGTTGTAGAGCGTGAAGGCAAACTCTATCTCTTTTACGCAGGTTATCAGCTGGGACAGAAGATAAAATTTTATGTGTTTAGCGGGCTCGCAATCAGCGAGGATGGAGGCCAAACATTTACCCGCTTCAGTCGCGTTCCTGTCTGTGACCGGACCGATGAAGAACTGTACTTTCGCGTAATACACACCATGATGCTGGACGACGGACGTTGGCGCGCCTGGTACGGCGCCGGAGATTCATTCGATGTTGAGAATGGTCGCCAGTATCCGCGGTACAACATCCGTCACTCGTTTTCAGACGATGGAATCCATTTCACGGGCAAGTCTCAGCTCTGTGTGGATATGCGCGACGGCGAGTACCGAGTGGGTCGCCCGTACGTCATTAAACACGGTGGTCTTTACAAAATGTTTTTCGGCGGCGGCACGAAGGAAGAAGGCTACCGCCTCGCGTATGCGGAATCGAGCAATGGGATCACCTGGATCCGCCGGGACGAAGAATTAGGAATGCAGGTTTCTGATTCCGGATGGGATTCGCAAATGCAGGCTTATCCGGCGCTGGTCACCTACGGAGACCAGACATTTATGTTTTACAATGGCAACGACTATGGCCGCGACGGATTTGGCTACGCGGTACTCGAGAGTTGGTGAGGGAGCTAGGTCATGCAGCCGACGGTAAGAACCTTTGGGGTGAAGGAGTTTAATCGCCCGGCGTCGGAGTTAGAGCGACACGTCGAAGAGGTAAGACTTGCGGGCTACACAATCCTCACCAACGTGCTGACTCCGGAAGAAGTCGAAGAGGCGCGGGAGAAGATAGACCGCATTTACCAGCTTCAGTTGGAAGAAATTGGCGGCGAGCAAGAGCTGGAAGCTATTAACGATAGCTATACCGCGCGGTGCCTGCTGGCCTACGACGATTTCTTCCTCGACATAGCGCGCCACCAACGAGTGTTGGAAATAGTCGAAAGATTCCTCGGCGACTATTTCATCCTGATGTTGCAAAACGGTGTGATCAATGTTCCGTTAACGGGTGATGAGCAAAACGCAGGCTATTGGCACCGCGACCTGAACTATCAACACTTCGTAAGCACGAGACCGGTTTCGATGAGCGCGCTATTCTGCGTGGACGAATTCTCTGGAGAAACGGGCGGCACGCGCGTACTTCCCGCCAGTCATAAGACCGAGTCGTTTCCGTCTGAGGAGTTTGTTCTGAGACACGAAACTGGCGTTGAGGCGAAGGCAGGCTCGGCTATCGTTTTTGATTCTATGCTGTATCACCGCGGCGGGCGCAACCAGTCGTCAAGAAAGCGACGGGCCATCAATCACATGTATACCATCCCATTCCTCAAGCAGCAGATCAGCCTGCCTAAGATTCTCAGAGGTAAGTTCAGTGACGATCCGTTCCTGTCGAAATTCCTCGGCTATGATAGCGAGCCCGACGCGAGCGTCGTCGATTTTCGCGCGCGGCGGCTCAGGAGGCTCGAGGCACGTTAGCGCCCTGGGCGTCTCAGTTGATGAACGCTAGTCAGCACCAGACCGCGACCGACGTGACGGAGCTTGAGTTAAACGAGCTCCTCTCGGAAAGTTCTTTTGATGCGGAGCGCCGCGCAGCTTCCGGCTTCTCGATCGGGGAACACGACGCCCTCGCACTCTACGGCGCCGGCCAATTGGGTCGGCAGGTCCTCTTGCGGCTGCGCTCGCTCGGGATTGAGCCGGAGGCCTTTGCCGATGATACCCCCGCGAAGCAGGGAACATCGGTAGACGGCCTGCCCATAGTGGCGCCGCGCGATTTTGCCGAGAGGTTGGGCGCGCGCGCAGTCTTTGTAGTTACCATCTTTAATCCGGCGGCGAGCTTCCTTCGAATCAGTCGCCGGCTCGAGGCGCAGACCGGGGCACGGGTCGCTTCGTTTCTCGAGCTTGCGTGGAAGTACTCAAAACATTTTTTGCCACATTACCAGTTCGAGCTTCCGCAAAACGTACTTCAGAAAGCCGAGGCGATCGGCCGCGGCTTTCGAGTCTTTGCCGACGCAGAGTCCCGGCGACAGTTCGTTGCGCACCTGAGGTTTCGCCTGTGGCTCGACTTCGCGGCGTTGCCCGCTTCGAATCTTGGCGACTATTTCCCAGCCGGGGTCGTGCCGGAGCTTCCGCCCAATACGACTTTCGTGGACTGTGGCGCCTTCGACGGGGACACGGTGCGGCGCTTCGTCGAGCGGCAACGCGGGCGCTTCAACGAGATCTACGCCTTCGAGCCCGACGCCGAGAATTTCCGCCGCCTGGCTGAGTATGTTGCGACGCTCGGCGCAGAAGCGGGTCGAATTCATCTCTGGCGCGCCGCAGTGGGCGCGCGCCGAGCACGTCAGCGCTTTGAGTCGAACGGCGGTATGGCCTCGGCCCTGAGCGATGCCGGCGCTGAAGAAGTAGATGTTTTGGCGATTCAGGAGGTCACGCCGTGGCGCGATGAAGGCGTATTCTTTCTTAAGTTCGATGTCGAGGGCGCCGAAGCCGCAGCGCTTGAAGGAGCGGCCGAGTTGATTAAGAGTGAGCGAACAATCGCCGCCGTCTGCGTTTACCACAAGCCGGATGATTTGTGGGAACTGCCGCTGCAACTTCGCGCGCTGGCGCCCGATCATCAGCTGTTCCTGCGCACGCAGGGCGAGGATGGGATGGACGTAGTCTGCTATGCCGTCCCGGTTACTGCATTTTAGCCAGAGCTAAAGGCTCGCGGGCGGGCCGCGGGATTGTTTCCAAGATGGTTAATGTCTTTCGCTACGACGACGGGCAAAAGCGCGCATGGGACGAGTTCGTTGCCACGGCGAAGAACGGCATTTTCCTTTTCAAGCGCGACTACATGGATTATCACCGCGAAAGATTCCCTGACGCCTCGCTTATGTTTTCCGATACTGACGGCCGGCTCGTGGCACTCCTGCCGGCCACTGTTCAAGGAGATGTTCTGTCCAGTCATGGGGGGCTCACCTTCGGCGGCATTGTGTCAAACGGTGGCATGAAAGCGGCACTGATGCTCGAAATCTTTGAGGCGCTGTATGCTAAGTCGATTGAGCTTGGCTTGAAGCAAATACACTACAAGGCTCTGCCCCACATTTACCATCGATTGCCGGCCGAAGAAGATCTTTACGCGCTCTACCGGCATAACGCGCAGCTGGTGCGACGTGATATTTCGTCTGCAATTGTGATGAAAGATAGATTGCTTTTTAGCAAAGGTCGCAAGTGGGCGATCAAGCAAGCGTTGAAGAATGGTCTGGAAGTCAGGAGGAGCGATGGCTTCCGCTCATTCATGGCTATTGAGGAGCAAGTGCTTGATGAGAAACACAATTCGCGGCCCGTTCATACGGCTGAAGAAATCCAAATGCTCGCCGAACGTTTCCCGGACAATATCAAACTCTTTTGTGCTTACGGCAATAATACAATGCTGGCGGGAGTTGTGGTTTACGAAGGCGATACCGTGGCTCACGCTCAATACATCGCCGCCAATGATGAGGGAAAACAAAAAGGAGCATTGGATTTGATTCTTGATTATCTGATAAATGATTATTATCGGAACAAGGACTACTTTGACTTTGGCATTTCTACCGAAGACGACGGTCGTTACTTGAACACCGGCCTGATCGAGAATAAGCAGAGCTTTGGCGGGCGGGCCATTGTTCATGATTTCTACGAGATTGCACTTTCCTGAGGACTTAAATGGGCTTGGACCAATGCAAAATTATTGAGCTGCCGAAAATCGCTGATCCGCGAGGTAACCTGACGTTCATAGAAACGGGCAGACACGTGCCGTTCACCATAAGGCGTGTCTATTACCTTTACGATGTTCCGGGCGGGGCCACACGGGCGGGTCACGGACATAAGACACTCGAACAACTGGTAATAGCCATGTCGGGCAGTTTTGATGTCGAGATCGATGATGGCCGCGCCAAGAAAAAATACCACTTGAATCGTTCGTATTACGGCCTCTACATTCCGCCGATGATCTGGCGAAGCATTGATAATTTTTCCTCAGGTTCGGTTTGCATGGTGCTGGCATCAGACTTTTTCAAAGAACCCGATTATCACCGCGAGTATCAAGAGTTCTTGAGGGCTGCCAAAGGGTCGTAGGTCGCCAGTCTTATCGAAACCTAGCCCGTCTTTCGTAGTACTTCCTTTTTCCCCCGGACAATTCTTCGACTCAAGAAATACGTCACCGGAATTGTTAGCATCACCACCAGGAGCGGAGCTACTAACTTGTCAATTTTCAGAAAGTGCACCAGCAGGAACAAGGACAGCGCGCCAAGCACATACTGATTGAGATACACCAGGGGATATTTGAGAGCCTTCCTTAGCCTTAGCTTTTCGTTAAAGACGAATTTCGAGTTAAGGAAGTAGGAAATGAAAATGCTGATTGCGTATGCGACGCTGTAGGAAACCAGATAGGGGAAAAACAGCAACAGGACTGCGTATATCAAATAGCCCGTCAACGTATTGACTCCGCCCCAGAAGACGAAACGGAGAAACTCACGATTAATAAATTTCATCTATAACGAATTCGGGCCTTTTGTTAATCTCATCAAAAATACGCCAGACATACTCGCCGATGACGCCCAGCATAATAATCACCAGGCCCAGCAGGAGCGAAATGATCGTTACAATCGTGGCGAATCCTTGCACCAGGGTCTTACCGCGGAATGCGTTGATCACAATCCAGATGCCGTAAAGAATACTCGCCGCCGATACCAGCAAGCCGATAAACGAGATCACTCGGATCGGAACCACGGAAAAACCTAAAAGCGAATCCAAAAAGAGCTTGACCTTTTTGCGAAACGTCCAACGGGATTTTCCGTGAATCCTTTTCTTCCGTTCATAGAGAATTACTTCAGGTTGAAAGCCAAGCCAATATGCAAAAACAGGAGGATTTATGTTCTTGCTGGTGTTTTGCATGTAAGTCAAAAGGGCTTTATCCATCAAAGCCAGGTCATATCCGCGCGAGGGAAACTTTTCGACCACAAAGAGCCGGACAAGCTTGTAATAAATGTAAGCGAAGAGTTTCGAAAAAAGCGGATCACCTCGATGAGTTCTCTTGCAGACAATAAACTTGGCTCCAAGTAGCCATTTGTCTATGAGGGTGGGTATCAACTCGGGCGAATCCTGCAGATCTGCGGCAACCATCACGAAGCAGTCGCCGGTAACGAATTGAAGTCCTGTTTTGGAGGCTTGAACGGCGCCGAAGTTTCTGGTGAGCTTGATAATCTTTGTGCTGGGCCGGCGCTGCTTTATCTTGAAAAGCTCCGACAAAGAGCCGTCGCCCGAACCATCGTCAACAAAGATCAATTCCGTCTCGACGTTCTTTTCCAATAGGCTCTTCTCAATATTTGAGAGAGCGTCGAACAGCGGCGGCAACGATGGTTCGTTGAAATAAACGGGAATGACAATTGAGAGCTTTTTCGTTCCCTCAGGCCGGGGCGTTTGCTTGATATCCATTCAAACAAATCTTCCACGTAAGAGTGGCTGGCGGTTGCGACTTGTTCAGGAATTTTTCCTAGTTCATAATCGGTCGCTCGATATTAGACCATTATCTTCACTTGAACGCCAGCATGAGTCACATTTCCCGCAAACCACGGTTTCCCTGGAATAAACAGCCAGAGACCTGTGACTCGTTCGACCGGACCGGTTAATCACGGGCGGTAACGGTTTCACGGTCAGTACGCTTCCGCAGAATGTAAATAATCGATGAACGTTCCTTTTCTTGATTTGAAAGCTGCTTACGCCGAGTTGAAACCGGAGATCGACGAGGCGTGCCAGCGCGTGATTCAGTCCGGCTGGTTTGTGATGGGCGATGAGTTGAAAGGCTTTGAGCAGGAGTTTGCCAGCTATTGTGAGGCTGCGGACTGTATCGGAGTGGGCAATGGTCTCGATGCGCTTCATTTGATCCTGCGGGCCATGGAGATTGGGAGCGGCGATGAGGTGATCGTTGCGTCGAACACCTACATCGCGACCTGGCTGGCAGTCTCTTATGCCGGAGCTATTCCAGTCCCCGTTGAACCCGATGACCGAACCTTTAACCTTGATCCTGTTCAAATCGAGTCGGCCATTACTGCGCGAACGAGGGCGATAATTGCTATCCATCTCTACGGTCAGCCTGCCGATATGGATCCAATTAACGAGCTGGCCAAAAAATACGGACTGAAAGTGATCGAGGATGCCGCGCAAGCTCATGGCGCTCGTTATAAAGACCGTGTCGCCGGGTCATTGGCCAACGCCGCAGCATTCAGTTTCTTTCCCGGTAAAAATCTTGGTGCGCTGGGTGATGGCGGAGCAATTGTCACCAACGATCCCCAGTTGGCCGACCGCGTGCGCGTGCTGCGCAACTATGGCTCGCGGGTAAAGTACTACAACGAAGTAAAAGGATTTAACTCGCGGCTCGATGAATTACAGGCGGCTCTGCTCAGGACGAAATTGATCCATCTAACAGAATGGAATGAACGCCGTAAACGCGTCGCCGAATTCTATTCCCAAACTTTGGAGGGTGTGGCCGATCTTGTCCTGCCACACGCGCCCGATTGGACGAATCCGGTCTGGCATCTGTTTGTAGTTCGTCACCCCGAACGTGATCGTCTGCAGCAGCATCTGGCCAACGCCAGCATCGGCACTCTGATCCATTACCCGTTACCGCCGCACCTGCAAGCGGCCTATGCTGAATTTGGTTACGGGCCGGGGGCGTTTCCGCGCGCTGAGAAGATTGCAGCCGAAGCCCTGAGCTTGCCGATGGGACCTCACCTTACTCAATCGCAAGCGCAGTACGTTGTCGACACTCTGGCGGCGTTCCATCAATAGATTTGCGCCGGCCCGGCTTTGACTGTCCGCTCTCTGGATTGACCGTTCTTCGGTTCAAAAAAAGGGCATTGGAATTTGTATTAGTTGCGCACCCAAGCCGAAACCACTTATCTTGATTCGATCCTGGTCAAACAGGACTGACGCTTTCGGAACACAATGCACTCATGCTTCAGCGCCTGACCCTCCAAAAAACAACAATAAAGAAGCTGACCCTTCTTGGTACGCTGCTGGCGATTCTGCCCTTTATGATTCTCAGTTTCTTTTGTCATCCGGCGTACGATGACTATTTGATCGGCGCGCACGTCCTCAAAACTGGATTCATTGAAAGGCAAGTAGACATATACAAGACTGCGGGCGGTAGATACTTTCCCACGGCGCTGATCACGGTGTTTAATCCGCTTCCGAGCGAAAGTTTTGCGGGCTATAAAGCAGTAGCCTTGCTAATTATCTTGTTGACCTTTTTGTCCATCTTTGCTTTCGTAGGTGCTCTTCTCAAATCCAGCTTCAGTCGCCTTGATAAGTTGATCGCCGCGGGCTTTCTCACGGCTCTCTTCTGTAATCAAATGCCGGACGTGACCGAATCATATTATTTCATGACCGGTTCAATCGTATACCATCTGCCCAATATCCTAACCCTGTTCTTTTTCGCATTAGTCCTTAAGTCCTCAGAGAAATCAAAACTTTCTAAACTGCTCCTCATGTTGCTATGTTGTGCCCTGATCATCGCAATTGTTGGCTCGACTGAAACGTCGATGCTGATTCTGGCTCTGGTTGTATTTCCCATAACGATAAAGACATGGGCGGCGAAGAGCGATCAACGATGGTGGTGGCTCGTTTTTTCGGTTCTCACAGTAATCTGTAGCGCGGTTGTGATCCTGGCGCCCGGTAACGCGATTCGAGGCAGTTATTACCCAGGACATCACAGGTTTTTCTATTCGCTTGGAATGTCCTTGCGACAGGAAGTAAGCTTCCTGTTGATTTGGTTTTCTAACTTCGCTTTTGTGTTAGGCACAATTCTCTTCATCCCAATCGCTGCCGGTCTTTCCGAAAAACTTCCCGCTTTTAAACGGCTCCGAGTCAATCCCATTCTTTTCTCGACCGCGCTGCTGCTGTTGATTTTCCTTGGCTTGTTCCCGGCGTACTGGAGCATGGGCATGATGGGGCAACATCGGACCATCACTACCGTGTACTTCTTCTTCGTGATCGGCTGGTTTATTAATATTGCGCTCTGGGTGGATTACCTGAATAGGAGATGGGGCTTCAAGCCTGCGGACCTTCCGAACTATGCTTATGTCATTGCAGTTCCGTTAATCCTATGCACCCTGCTTTTTGGCAATAACACGCGCGTGGCAATCATGGATCTGGTGCGCGGGCGGGCCTATCGTTACGATCAAGCAGTTAGCAAACGGCATGTGCAGTACGAAAAATGCGCGCGCGAAGGTAACATTGACAATTGCGCGGTGGAAAGTGTTTCCGACCTGCCTACTACGATTACTAATCCTTACTACGAGACGGAGATAGATATTCAATCTGAAAAGCAATATTGGAAAGCGATAGCCCAATCGCCTAACTCAAGATGAGCGAAGGTAATTGATGGACGAAAGTATACCCGGGCAAGCGGACTTTAACTCAACCGCGACCCCAGAAAAGCCAAGCTTTGTCCGTCACGCCTGTGCCTCATCCGATCCGGCCGACTGCCTTGAGCTAACTTTCAGCGCATCGGCCCGCGCCGGAGACGTGATCCTCTCAAGGACGGCAAGTTGCAGCAGAAAATTCAGCACCAGATGGACACTGGTTGCGACTGCTAACCCGATTAATCCGTAGCGAAGAAATACCAGCACCTTGATTGGAATATAGATCGTGAACGTCACGATGAATAAATTTGTGGGAGTTTTGGTATCTCCCATGGCGTAAAATGCCGCTGACGTGACCTGCCCTGCTGTGCCGCCCACCATCACTCCCAGCAGCGCGATCATTATCCACCAGAGGAGTCGTACATTTCCGGCCGTAATGCCGCCATGACCTATCAAGAGATGTAACAGCGATTCACCGAAGAGCAGCAGAATGACGGAACCCAAAATTGTAATTCCCGCCATCCAGAATAATCGCTCGCGGTAAATGTGCCGAAAGCGCGGCCAGTCATGCGACTTTGCAGCAATTGCCAGCCGCGGCACCGTCGGCGTCGAGATGGCTTTGGTAATCACCAGGTTGATTGCCGAGTAGATTTGCTGCCCGATGTAAAGCATCGACAGATTGCCGGCGACGCTCAAAGAAGTGAGAAACCGATCGATCAAAGGATCAGTCCGCGAGTAAGTCTGGCCAAACAGAAATGGCTTGACGCGTCGCCACGCCTCTTTCATCGCGTAGGAATCCCATTGCGGTTTTTGCCAACGTCCCAAAACGGGCATTAACAGCGCGACTTTTAATGCCAGGTTCAAAGCCGTTGCCCAGGCAGCCGCCGAAATGCCTTGCACGGGCAACAGCCAGAACAGGTAGAGCAATGCGAGTAGATTCGCGAGAACTGCGGACACCTCAGCCCAAATGAATCTCTGTCGGGCGTAGTAGACCGACCAGAGAACGGCCACCGCCGCGTTGCCAACCATCGCGATTAGCTGAATCTGACTGAGCGTAATCGTGAGGTGTTTGGCCTGAACTGAAAAGCCGGGCACCAGTAAGGGAACCCAGAGCTTTGCGGTGACTCCGAGTACCAGCGCCAGCAACGTGAAGAAACCGCTCACGCCGAGAAAGAAGCCCCAGGCGTCGCGCCGGAAAGTCTTTTCGTCTTCGGTGGCCAGCAGTGGGATGAGCACGTGGCCTACGGAAAAGCTGACAACTACGAAAATAAGCTGGGGCAGCGCACCTGAAGCAAAGAAGGCGTCCGTGGCTACGCCGACTCCGAGGTGCGTCACCACATACCACGGCAACAGCACGGCGAGGAGGGCGTTGCAAACTGCCAACGCTGCCAGCGTGAGACTGAGTCGGATCAACGGCCTACGATTCCTGCGATAGATAGGTGGAGCATTTATACGGAGGATTAAATCGCGTCGAGCTTTCGTTGTCGAGTTGCACGAGTTTGCCAAATATGAACGGCACCACTCGCCGCGAGCATTACAATCAACATTAAGAAGGGATAACGAAACCGGTACAGCGAACCGATGTTAAGAACGATGAAACCAAGAGCTGTCAGAGCTGAAGCGGTCGTCAGAGCCAGGAGCCATGCGCCAAGATTCTTCCGCGAATACCATAGGCCAAACATCGCCAATATTTCGAGTGCATAGGTAGTCAGCGTTTCAAAACCGGAAAGGATGCGCCCGGTTAAGCCGACTTGGGTTCCTCGGACAAACCACATATAGGGGAAAGGAGCGAAAAAGCCAATCTCGGCCGCGCGCGGGAGGTTGCGAACGAAATCTCCCAAACCATTTAGTTCTACTTGATTATCTATGCTGGAACCATTGGCGCTCGATTTACTGTTGTTTAGTCTAGCAAACGCCTGGCGGCGTTGTTCTATTCGTTCCGTGACCGGCAAGTTCGCAACTTTTTCAGCTAACATGGGTCGCCCGACGTCAGCTTCTCGCCGTTGTTGAGACTTAAACGTTTTCGAGTGCGGAACGGTTAGAATCGCTAGAGTCAATATCAGTGCACTCACGAGAGGCCCCGCCAGGAAACGCCGTTCCCGCACTTGCCGAACGATCAGCAGCAGAAATCCCATCAGTACTATTGCGCGAACCGCATCCCACATCGCCAGTCGCACAATCCATATCGTGAGCGTGGCCAGAACGGCCGGCAGGACGGCCATCAAGTTCCATCGGAAAGATGCGGTGGCCATCAGCCAACTCGCAACCACGAGTACAAATAGCAGAATCGCGACGAACAACAGCGGGTCCCTGATTAATTGCGTTGTGTGCATCAGAAACGATGGCCAGATGGCCATAATGGCCATCGCGATGAGCGCCGACCGGCGGTCGAATACCATTGCAGCCAGCTTATAAATGAGCCACAAGACCGCCACGTAATAAAACAGATTCAACGGTTCGATGGTGAGGACGTTTGGGGTGGTCCAGCGGCTAAAGAAGAAGTGTGACAGCGAATAGAACTTGACGTGAAGTGGCGCTACTGCTTTCCCCCACGCCACGATTCCTTCATTTCTCAGTTTGTCGGTGAGTGAAACAATGTCTTCCTGATAAAAGAAACTGTCGGACGCAAAGGCGCCCAGCCCTTGCCGATCGAATTGCGCGGGCATCAGGGCCGTGCGGCCCACGACAAAGACCGCGGTCGTCGTTGCCAGGTGCAAGACGGCGGCGCAGGCCAACAGGACTAGCCAACCCTTTGGGCCGTGCTTAACTTCTGAAATTGCTTTTCGGATATTTGCTTGAACGTTCACGGGTGCGCGCCCCTCACATGCAGGGGTCCAGCTCTGACGTCCTAATCTGTCGTTATTGAGCCCAAGGCTCGCTATATTAGGATCATGGCGAGAGAAAGTCATGGCGAGAGGGCAGGCAGGCGTTGATTTGATCATGCTCCCCGGTGACTTTTCTGATACCTGGCACATGATAACGGGCCAGAAAGAAGCTGCTGCTGCGGTAGGTATCAACCTCTTCCAGCCGAAATACCGATTTCATTTTCTCACCCGAATCAGGTTCAAACGGCCCTAAAGAGCGGCACCCCTTCAAGCCACAGGCTGCGATCGCCGCATTCGCCTGATTAGAGTCACGATTGCCCATAACCCTTGATTGCGTTCACGACCCGCGCCTGGTCCGCCTCGCCAAAGTCATTATAGAAAGGGAGACGAAGCAAGCGATCACTTGTGTCCTCAGTGACCGGGCACTCTCCCTCTTTACCTCCGAACTGCTGACCCATCCTGGACAGGTGAAGAGGTAAGTAATGAAACAAACTGTTAATCTCCTGGGCTTTCAGGTGGGCAATCATGGCTTGGCGTTGATCAAGCGAGGGCATTAGCAAATAGAACATGTGATACGGTTGCTCGCAATGGTCGGGTACGAAGGGAAGTTGAACACCGAAATCCCTTGCCCAATCTTTAAGTTGCTCGTAGTAGTACTCCCAAATTCGTTTCCGTTTGGCCTGAATCAGTTCACGCACTTCCAATTGAGCGTAAAGGAAAGCCGCGAGCATATCTGAAGGCAGGTAACTCGAACCGATGTCCAACCAGGTGTATTTGTCGATTTCGCCGCGAAAGAAACGACTGCGGTCGGTTCCTTTCTCCCGAATAATTTCGGCGCGTTCAATGTATCGTGGATCGTTAATCAGCAACGCACCGCCTTCGCCACAGGAAAAGTTCTTAGTCTCGTGAAAGCTTTGCGCGGCCAAACAGCCGAAGGTCCCCAAATACCTGCCCCGGTACTTGCCGAACAACCCGTGAGCGTTATCCTCGACCACAGCTATGCCGTGTCGTTCAGCAATTGGCAGAATAGCCTCCATCTCGCAACCTATTCCGGCATAGTGGACTACCACAATGGCTTTGGTTCGCGGCGTGATTAGCGACTCCAGATGTCTTTCGTCAAGATTCAGAGTGTCAGGCTTGATATCAATAAACACGGGCCGCGCGCCGCGTAGCACAAAAGCGTTAACTGTCGATACGAAGGTGAAGGAAGGTGCGATTATTTCGTCGCCCGGTTTGATGTCCAGGAGCAGGGCCGCCATTTCGAGCGCGTGCGTGCAAGAGGTAGTCAAAAGCGCTTTGGGAACACCAAGCTCTTGCTCCAGAAAAGCCTGACACTTCCTGCTAAAGGATCCATCGCCGGAAAGATGCAAATTAGCTATGGCCTGCCGGATGTACTCAAACGCTTTTCCAACAGCGTAAGGCTTATTAAATGGAACCATAAAAGTTCGCCAAAACAGAAGTACATTTCAAAGGAGGCGCATGCAAGGGCCCATCTATCTTGAAGCGACTAGTTTCACCATACTCTTGAAATGGTCAGTCCGATGATTATCGGAAGCTTCTCAGATAGAAGCACGTCATTTCACGACCATCACGCTGCGGCAATATAGCGCTCGCCGCTGATCACTGGAGAAGCTTCTCGAGGGATCAACTCGTGTTCTACGAGGTATCGAACTATGCGCCCTGCGTTGTCTTCGGCCGAGTGTGTAATAGTGTCGAGCACGAGCTCGGGGCTTAATGGCGGTTCATACTGATCGTCAATGCCCGGCTTGATTAGCGTTCGATTGTCGCGAGCGGCACTCATGAAGATATGGCGTGGTACTGTTTGGGTTCGCTTGAGATGAAAGAACGCTGAAATAACTCGACCTTACAACAGTCCAATACTCTATTTGATTCGCATCGTGTGCCTTCTCAGCCTAACATCCTGGCATTCGAGAACCGGGTGCGGACTTGGTGGAACCAGATTATTCCTACATACGATCTGACATGCTCGGCTCGACTCGGCGACGGACAAAAAAGCTGGGCCTGGTTTCACTGCTTTCTATTATGCGTATCAAGTATTCCCCTATCACGCCTAACCCAAACAGAAGTAGCCCGCCGACCAGCAAAATCGCAGCCAAGAGAGAGGCCCATCCTTGTATCCCAATTCTGTGTACCAATTTTCTGTACACAATGAGTAATGTGATGAGAAAACTAACACTAGCGAATAAAATGCCGAGGTGCCCAACCATCCGCAGGACCACGGATGAATTATTAAAGACAAGGTCATTGAACAAGCGAAATAGTTTAACGCGATCATATCCGCTCTTGCCTATTGCGCGTTTATGATGCTCGACTTCAAGACCGATTACGTTTTTGCTGACGTGGAAGATGAGCGCCGGAATAAAGGGGTGTGCGGTGCGAGTCAAGAGCATGCCCTCGACTACGACCCGGCGGAGCATCCGGAATGAGGTAAGGTCAATATTTTTGGGCTTGCCGATGATAATTTGATCGAAGAATCCCTTGATCCGACTCGTAATCCGCTTAAAAGTGCTGTGCTGCTTGTTTTTGAATTGCGCTATGACTACATCATAGTCCCTCAACTCCAGAAACCTTGGGATGTCTTCGGGGCTGTGCTGGAGGTCATCATCCATGGTAATCACGAAATCGCCTCGGCATTCGACAAGCCCACATAGAGTTGCGGCATGCTGCCCAAAGTTGCGCGTCAGTTGTAAGGCTCGTATGTTCGATCTCTTCCCGGCAATTTCAGCCAATGAAGGCCAGACATCCAAGTTTGGCGAGGAATCGTCTATGAAGATGATCTCATATTCCTCGGGTAGCTTTTCAAAAACCCCATGTATGCGCTCGGCAAGTTCCACGAGCACGGCACTATTATAAACCGGGATGACAATGGAAATTAACAAGGCCGCTCCAACGGGATGCCCCCGAGTTAAGCTACTAATCGCGTCATTCTAGTGAGGACTTGCATGGTTATCCTTTTGTGCTTAGTGCTAATCATCATAGATAATGAACTCCTCAACAAACGTTGATGAGTGGATAAGCTTTCCGTGAATTGGGGAAGAGTTTTAAGATGACTGGTTTTTAAGAATTTTATTAGCCGCTGATCAAGTTAGCAAAATGCGGGCTTAGAAAAGCCTTTTTCGTTCTTGAAATCTCGTCATAAACTTTTACAACATGGAATCGAGTCTGACAAGTGAAGCTTGGGGAACGTCTAAAATCCAAACGCGTCGCGGTCGTCCAGTCCAACTACCTCCCGTGGAAAGGATATTTTGATATTATCCACGACGTTGACCTGTTCATCTTTCACGATGATGTCCAATATACGAAGAATGACTGGCGAAACCGCAATCGGATAAAAACACCGAATGGCGTCGCTTGGGTGACGATTCCAGTCAGCGCCCACGGGCATCCCAGGATCTGCGAAGTTCGCCCTTCTGACGGGAACTGGGCACGCAACCACTGGCAAACCATCAAGCAGAATTATGCTAAGGCTCCACACTTTGCGCGTTACCAGCCTTTCTTTGAAGATGTGTTTCTCGGCACGAAGTGGGAGACGCTGTCGGAGCTCAACCAGCATCTCATCCGGTCGATCTCGCGGGAGTTTCTTGGCCTTTCGACGCAATTTGGTGATTCTCGTGACTACCAGGTAACCGGACAGAGGCTCGACAGGCTTCTTGACTTGCTCTCAAAGGCAGACGCTACTGTCTACGTCTCAGGGCCGTCGGCTAGGACCTACATCGAAGCCGAGCGCTTCGATCGGCTCGGGATTGAGTTGATTTGGAAAGACTATGCCGGCTACCCGGAGTATTCGCAATTCTTCCCCCCATTTGTTCATCAGTTGAGCGTCATAGATCTCCTTTTCCATGTTGGCCCCGAAGCACCTTTTTACATTTGGGGCTGGAGGTTAGACCGTCGGATCTGAAAACGCAGAGAGAGCGAATGAGAGTCACCAGAGCCCATGAAACGTACCACCTGTCCGAGACAGAGTTAATCGATTCGACGCAGTCCTGCCCTATCTGTACGAGCACAGTGCAGCGGAGGGCGGCGTTCCAGATTCAATCTGAGCCTGATGTTTTCTTGCTCAAGTGTGAAGGTTGTAAGGGATACTCGGCATCCCGTATGCCGACAACTGAGTATCTGGAAAGCCTCTACGAACGATACTACAACAACAAGGAACGAGGCGTGACGTTCTCTGGCGATGTGCGGTTCGCTAAGCACATCCTTCGCTTGATTCCGCGGGGTGGATTGGACAACTTAGTTCGCGTCTGCGACTTTGGCAGCGGCGATGGGAGCCTGGGGATGGCGATCGCGGAGTCTCTCATCTCTGAAAATCTATCCCGAAACGTGGAATTGTTGTTGGTCGATCCTAGTTGTCCGGCCAACTTATCATCGAGATCTTCTAAGCACATTGCCATGCGACGGGTGGCTACATTTGCGGAGATCGACGGCCAGTATGACTTGGTTTTAGCAAGCGCGGTGCTGGAGCACATCCCCAATTTGAACCAGATCCTTCAACGACTTTTCGCTGCCATTGCTAGAGGGGGCTGCTTTTATGCCCGAACTCCGTTCATGGTACCGCTCAAATTGATCATACCTAATCTCGATCTTACGTTCCCCAATCACGTTCATGACCTCGGTAGCTCTTTCTGGAACCGCGCCGCGGACACTTTTGGATTTGAGGCTCGCTATCTCTATTCTGGACCATCAGTGGTCGGAACGACGTGGAAAACCGATCCTTTGCGCACACTAGCTGCTTACGCTTTGAAACTTCCCAGCCAGATCGAAGGGGCCCTGTCGCGCTCGGGTCGAAAGGACCGCATCTGGAACCTGGTTGGGGGATGGGAAGTCTTACTTCAGCGTTATTAGCCACCATGGGCCACGCAACATTGTTCGTGTCCGGAATGCAGCGGTGCGGAACCACCTTGCTTGACAAGCTATTATCCGCTCACCACCAGATTTCTATTCTCTCGCAACCATTCCCATTTTTATTCATCGAGGCCAAGCGCGCTTTTTTGCGAACTTTGGGTAAGGGTCATGCAGAATATCCGCTTGGAAATCTATTCTTAGAAAGTGGATACCGAGTCGAAGAGTTCGCCGGACATTTGAGAGGTTACAGCCTCGATCGCGAATTGATACTCAAACTTTTTGCAGAGATGAGAGATTTCTCCGGCCAGTATACTCGATTCGACGAGGCCAGGCTGGAAGCAACCGTTGATCGACTTTACGCCGACGATTTTGCGAGCCTTCTCTCTAGTTTATACGCAGAACTTACCGAAAAACGCGGAGTTCATTGGGGTGGAGGTAAGGAAACAATCTGTGAAGAGTTTATTCCGTATCTTCTCGATCAGGGGTGGAAGTGCCTAATCATCGTTCGCGATCCTCGTGACATGCTGGCCTCGCTGAATTATGGTACAGGCCAGGATCATGGCGGGAAACTCAAGCCAACATTATTCAATCTGCGCAATTGGCGCAAGAGCATCGCTTTTGTGCTTCATCTTCAAAACGACCCGGGTTTTTTGTGGCTCCGGTACGAAGATCTAGTCACACACCCTATTCAAAGCTTGAACAGGCTGGCCGAAGAGCTGGAAGTAATTCCTTTTACTGAAAACCTCTTTGCGGAAGGAATTAAGGACCAAAAAGGTGATCTTTGGCAGAGCAATTCTTCGCATTATCCTTCAACAAGAATCAACCGGTCTTCGGTCGGGAAATACAAAAGTACGCTTCCGCCTGAAGTAGTCTCATACGTTGAGGCCTGCTGTTATCCTGAGATGCGATATTTGGGCTATCCTTTGTCGCTGAGGTGGGAGGAAACAGTTGAGGTCATTAGAACATTTGCGGAGCCTTATGAGATCGGGCGAGAGAGTTTGCGTACCTATTACCTCGACGCAATGCGGAAAGATGAGGAGCTGCAACGCATCGAACTGTTATCAAGCGCTGAGGAAGTTGGGTGTGATTATTTCATATTTGAAGACATAGTTGACTTGTTACGAGGGGCGATCTTTAAATGAGACTGGCCTATGAATCCAGAGCATGCGGCGTGCTTTTTAATATCCTTTGCTCTCAACGCGATGAGCGCCCTTTCCTGCTGCCATCCAACATCTGTCCGATAGTACCTATCACGTTCCTCAGGGCTGGGCGGCCTTTCTCTTTCGTAGACATATCAGCCGCGGACCTGCTTATTGATAAGGACGAGTGTCTTCAGATCGTAAGCGAGTCTCCGAAGAACTATGGAGGCATGATATTTGTTCACACTTACGGAGCCGAAATCGATCCTGGGAACTTTTTCGCCGAGCTGAAAAGATTGCAGCCAGGTTTATTGATCATAGACGATAAGTGCCTTTGCCAACCTGATTATGATGGTTTACGGTTGGCCCCTTTTTCTGACGTCACACTCTTCAGCACTGGTTATTCCAAGTATGTGGATCTCGGTTTCGGTGGGTTTGCTTTTCTAAACGATTCGGTTCCTTATCAAAGTCACGCAAGCAAATTCACTGAAGCTGCGTTATTGGAAGTGACCCAAAGATACAAGGACGCCATTGCCAGTGGCAGTCCCTTTACGGGGGGAGGAGATGAATGGCTCGACCTGTCAGAGCCCGGTCTTTCATGGCCTGGTTACCGGCAACGCTTGCTCGATGTGTTGTTCAGAACCGAGCAACACAAGCAGCGAATAAACGAGATCTATCAGACGACTCTTCCTGCCGAGATACAACTGCCTGAGAGCTTCCAGCAATGGCGCTTCAATATTCGTGTTTCAAAAGCAGATCAACTGGTGGCTCGCCTGTTTGAAGCCAAACTCTTCGCCAGCCGACACTATTCATCATTGGGAGGAATCTTCTCTGAAAGGAGGTTCCCGCGCGCTGAAGAACTGCACAAATCGGTCGTCAATTTGTTCAACGACTGGAATTTCAATGAGACACAAGCTCAACTTGCAGTACAGATTGTTATGGAACACCTGGATGCGGTTAGTTAAATCTCAATATGTGCCCTGACCTGCGCTGAGGTTCACTCCGGCCCAGGCAACTGCACCTTGGTTAGGGATTTCAAGATAGGAGACTCGAGGAAACAGTCTCTGATGAGCAATCCATAATGAGATGAGTATATGGAATTCGAAGGAAATCTGTCCGAAGGGCCGGTTGAACTCGAGGAAAGACAGAGCAGGCAAGTTCTATATAGCCGGAAGATTGCCTGACATATTTACCTCGATCCTGGGACAAGAAGAACCTGGCAATGGTGGATTGGTTTTCGGTATAGCATCCATCCAGAGTAACCAACCTCCCCGTTGGTTTTAAGACTGCTTTTGCCAGATTGAAAAGTTCAATTGCCTCGGAGTCATTCAAATGATGCAATACACCTTTCGCCAGAACAAGATCATAGATTTGATCGGCCGGAACCGTATCGCGAGAAATCCTGCCGCAGAAGAAGGTCCCCTTGTTCCCAAAACGCTCTCGAGCCGCCTTGATATATTTAGGATTTAGATCGAAGCCGGTGTAATCAACCTCTGGCAGATCCGTCAGAATGTCTGCCGGGCCACACCCAATATCCAGCAACTTGTTCCCTTTCAGGGGGCGAAGGTAGGTCGTGATGTAGTCATTGCAATGCTCCTGGTTTCTCAAGAGATTCCTGAAGGCTGAGTAGGCAGAAGGGTAAGAAAGGATCGCGGAGCGGAGTGCGTCGGTAAGCTTTGACATCGTCCATGGTCGCCTGAACAAATGCGTATGACGTAAAGCCTTGGAATCCTTTTCTGACATGAAAACCAAGCTCGTCACCAGGTCCGCAACCGCGCGGATATGATGGGCCTGCGCCAGCCTGGGAGTCTCATTTTTGAGTAACCAAGGAACCGGACAACCAAAGGTGCGCAAACGCGTACACCGGGGGGAAGCCCAATAACATCGATAACTGGATGTCTACTTTTAGAAATCTCAAACCCGGAGTCAAGGCCGCCTCATCTTCCAAACTCGATTCAAGTACTGCCAAAGAGCAGCGCCCGTTACGCCGCAAGCTGCGATGATGAAAGGGTAGCCTTCCACCATATAGCGCTCGTCAGGATACCGGTAAGCAAAAAATACAGTACGCGTCAGAATAATTAGAGCGATCAGCCCGGCGAGCGTTTGACGACGAATCCAAAAAGCAAAGCCGAGGACTCCGCCTATCAGTATCGGGAGTACGAAGAGGATTCTTAGCAGCCGGTGGAATGGATTGTGTGTGGCGAAGCCGGTTAGCCACATAGAAGTGATTCGCTTTAGTGGCAACCATAGCAAGAACCGCATTGGCGCTCGTTTGATTCGCTCAATAGCTATGGCGCGAAATTCGTCGCTCAATTCGGGCGTAAGCTGGCCATCCTGATTATACCTGGCATATAGCTGAAAGACCTGGGCCTTCTCTTCCGGGGAGTCAAAGATGTCATCGGGCAATTCATTGGGGTCGAACCGCCAACCGGGGTGGAAGATAATGTCAAAAGCTTTGGAGTAGGTTTGGTTCGTCATCCACGTTCTGGTCCACCACACGTATCCCATGGGCACATATTCACCTCGAGGCATACCGAACTGAGAGGCCAGCGGCTGAAACTTTCCAAACGCTTTGTAGTTGCGCACTGTCCAGGGAGCGAGAACCAGGAGAATAGCTGCACAAAAAAGAAGTAAAGCAGTGATACTCTCTGACGATCGCCATCGCGCGATTCGAAGCGTGAGAAATAGACCGAAGGCAAATACAAGCAATACCGAATCGCCCCGCGTCAAGAGTGCCACGCCGCAGATCGCTCCTACAATCAGCCAGCGGCGCGGTCGATTCCGCATCGCTTTGATGCTTATAGCTACCGCGAGCATCATCAGGAAAATTGCCAGAGTTTCAGTCAGGATGTATCTCGTCCAGGAAACCGTAAACCACGAGAGGCATCCATAGATTATCAATGCGGACATCGCGGCAGATCTCTTCAACGACGGCGGCGCCAGGTTGAAGGAAACAAAGGCCACCAGCAAACAAGTAATCAGGTCGATAGCACTTTGCGCGATTCTCACGGCCGAATTGTGCTCGCCGAATATAGCGTAGATGCCGGCGATGAAAACTGGATAGAGCGGAACAGTGTGCTCAGTTGGTAAAATCGGCTCGCTTACATCCGAAGAGAAGCCATGGCCCGCAAGCATATTGATGGCTGGGACGGTGTAGCGTGTTTCATCGCCGGAGCCATGCGGAAAACCAATGACCAGGAAAACCCGCCAGGCGAAAAAAAGGAGCAGCATGATCAGAATTGGAATTCGATATGCGGAAAGAAATTCGCGAAACGAGGCCGGTTTCGAATTATCAGAGCCGATCCGGACGGTTGTGGGCATAAGGAAAGTTTCCCTGATCGTAGTTGATGGATGGCCGAACTGGACGCGGATAATAACACAAACAATTCCGAGCGAGCGGCCGCATTTTGCCAGAAAATTGGCGTGGCCGGCAGTAGTTGACATCTTGTAGTTGCTACGCTTCTCGCCTATCATGAGGACCGCGTACTCAGACTCCGTCAGGCGCTTACTCCGGGATTTCCATGCATAGTTTCAGAAGCTAAGCGCCCCGATGATCGGATTTCGGAAAGGATTGTTCTCGTGAGCCTCGTCATCATGCTTCAATACGTCGACCCCGGAACCGGGAGCCTGCTGGCGCAATTGCTGTTCAGCTTCCTGATTGGAATTGCATTTTATTTGGTCACGATTCGCCGCCGACTGAAAGGCTTTTTCCAGCGGAAAAGAGCTGAGCGATCCGCGGAACCCAGCACCTCTTCCGCGAAAGAAGCAAAAACAGAGCAGACATCCGCGTAACGCATCCGACAGCAAATCTGGCATTTATGCCTCACACTCTGACTGAGCCAATTGTGCGCACGACATCTTTCAGAGATCCGGTAGGCCGGGTTGTGCTCCTGGGAGATCGCTGCTTTCGCGTGATGACGGCCCAGGCCGGACTGGTGCTGGAGGACTTTCTAAAAACTGAAGTCGCGCAACGGGCAATCGAGCAGGAAAAATTAATTGGCACTCGGGTGCCCGCTTCGATTCCGAACGAACTCGCACAGACTCTTGAAGCTGCCGGGTGGCCGCACAATCTGCGATCGAAAGTTTTCGAACACGACCTCCTCACCTTTCCCAGCTATCCCTGTGAATGGCCGGCTGAGATGTTTGAAGGCGCGGCACGATTGACTTTGGAATTGGCGGCCGCGGTGATTCCCCTCGGATTTACTTTGAAAGACGGCACACCATGGAACGTGATGTTCCGCGGCTCCAAACCGGTGTTCCTCGATATGGCTTCCTTCGAACGTCGCGAGCCGTTGGAGCGCGTCTGGATGCCCTATGGACAGTTCGTGCGAACTTTTCTGACACCTCTGTTGCTTTGGCGCGCGACCCAGGTGCCACCGGGAGAACATTTTCGCTCGTCACGTGACGGACTAAAACCGGAAGAGTGCTTTCGACGTCTGGGTCTTGCGCGTTCGCTCCGCGCCCCCGGAATCGAGATTTGTGCGGTCCCGGCGGCGCTCGCCCGTTGGGCGCGCAAGAAAAAGAAAACCACAGCCGAAGTTCGTCCAGCCCGCGCTCGTTCTGCGGAAGAAGCTCAGTTCGTGATTTCGCGCCTACTCCGTCGACTTGAGCGGGCCCTGGATCGTGTAATAACGCGTTCGCCGACGCGGTCGGACTGGACAGATTACGCCGAGGAAGTCGCCGCCCGCGAATTCGCCTCCGGATACATTGACGCCAAAGAGAAATTCGTAGCTGAGGTGTTTGAGACGACTCGGCCCAAATCCTGCGTCGATATCGGGTGCAACACGGGCCAATTCAGTTTTATGGCCGCGGCGGCCGGGGCCAGCGTCGTCGCGGTTGACAGCGACGCGGCTAGTGTTGGCGAACTGTATCGCGCAGCGCGCAGCAAACAACAGGACATCTTGCCGCTGGTAGTAGATATAGCTCGTCCGACGCCGGCCCTTGGCTGGGACTATCGCGAATCGTTTTCCTTTTTGGATCGAGCCGAGCAGGCCCGCTTTCAGATGGTGATGATGCTGGCTTTGGTTCATCACCTGTGTCTGATTGAACGGTTGCCGCTGGCCGAGGTTGCGCGGCTCACGGGTCGGTTATCCGATCGGTGGCTAATTGTCGAATTTGTGCCGCGCGAGGATCCGCTGGCTAACCGAATGCCGGGAATTTGGATCGGCGACAGCGATTGGGCGCGCTATGATCGCGAGGCGTTTGAGGATGCCTTTGGCCGGCACTTTGAGTCACGGCGCGCGACCGAGCTGGCCAAATCAGGTCGCTGGATATATCTGATGGAGCGTCGGTCGGGAGAGACTGCGTGAGAGATATCCTGATAGCGTTGTCACTGGCTAATCTGCTTTTTCTGCGCGCCTGGGAAAAATCAAACATCGGAAGTTTTCTGGACGATTTCAAGCCGGATAAAACGAGCATTGCCTTCTGTGTATTGCTGACCGGCGCGTTGCTTTGGCTGAGTTGGCGTCTGGCGCGCAATTATCATCGCCTCTCTGTCGCAGCCAGAATTATTTTCCTGTTTCTGCTCCTGATTCCCTTGAATGCCTTGCGGCTCTATTACGATCAATCGTTCGTACCAATCTACACGGACAAATATCGTTGGCTCGCCTTGCTCCTTCTGGCTGTGCTGGCCCTGCCGATTATTGTTGCCGCCTTTCGCCGGCGGCTCAGGCTGCAATTCCTTACGCGCTATGGAATTGTCCTGCTGTTAATGCTCGCCCCGTTTATGATTTTTACGTTGGGCGGGGCACTGTTGAGTTCATATCGCGCAGTGCGCCAGAGGGCTGCTCAAACAAAGCCCGCCGAGCGACCTCGGGTAGCGTTGAAGGCGAATGCATCACGTGTGGTTTGGATAATTTTCGACGAACTGGATATGCGGCTCGCTTTCAAAGAGCGGCCGGCCTCCGTGACCTTGCCAGAGTTTGACCGATTTCGCGCGGAAAGTTTCGTGGCGTCAGCGGCCCATCCTCCAGGCGCCCAAACCGGCCAATCAGTGCCGGCGTTGCTGAATGGAAGTATGGTGCCGAATGAAACGCCGCATGGTGAAACCGCGTTGGCGATTTGGGGTGACGATCCAAACCAAGTGGTTATTTGGAACCGCGACATGACGATCTTTTCCGAAACTTCGCGCGAGGGCGTTAGCACTGGATTAGCCGGCGTCTATTTTCCCTATTGCGCAATTCTGGGCCGCAGCATCGATAGCTGCCGCGATTTTCGCAGTTATCGAACCAGCGAAAGTTTACCCAAGAGCATGAGCAGGTCAATTTTGCTGGCTCTTGATGCGATTCCGTTTGCTTCTCGCCTTTGGCTGGGGCAGTGGAAACTGCGAAACGACCTCGAAGAATATGAATTCGCGGCTCGCGAAGCCAATGCGCTCGCTGCTGATCAAAATTTCGATTTTGTTTATATTCATCTGCCCATACCGCATCCGCCTGCTATCTATGATCGCCGAACGGCGCAACTGGACGTGACGACAAAGCACTCTTACTTGGATAACGTTGCTCTGGCAGATGTTTGTTTTGGTAACCTGCGCCGGGCGATGGAGCAATCGGGTACGTGGCAGAAATCAACCGTGATTGTTACTGCCGATCACTGGTGGCGAACTTATTTCTGGAGAGACGGGCCGTATTGGGGACCCGAAGATTCGCAAACCGCAGGCAGACGCATGCCTGAAGACACCGTGCCCTTAATGATCAAGCTCGCCGGCAATCAAGGACCATTTATCTATAGTCGTGAATTCAATACCGTGATTACCAGGAAGATGATTATGCAGATCCTCAAACAGGGCATCCCCTCGAATTCTGAGCTGGCGAGATGGCTGGATACGAATGCCATCGGACCGGTGAAGCCGATTTGGCATCCGCCGAAAACTCCTTGATCCTCAAACGGTCTGTCACTTCTTGCCGGATCCGAAGAACACGTTGTCGAGAATGACATTAGAAGCGGCGCCGTTGTTGCGAATGGACGTCGAACACGCTTGGGTCGGACCCGGCTGGCAATATATACGGTTGCGCACGACGATCGAATCCGCGCTATCCTTGTTGAGCAGAATCGGATAATAGCCGCCCGCAGGATTACCCACGCCAATAATCGAATTTCCCTCCAGATGCACGCGCGTACCATCTACAGAAATACCGCTGGCTCGGACGAAACGGATTATGTTATTCGTGAACGTCACATCATAGACCCCTGATTTCACCAGCAACGCCGTGCGCAGTTGGCGCCCACGCGTAACGGTCGAATCCAAACCCCCGCGAAATGTATTTCCGGTAATTACTATTTGACCAAAGTAAGCGGGTGCTATACCGGGATAGTTACTGATGGTCACACCATCACCAATTGTCTCAGCGCCGTGGAAATCGATTAGGTTGTTGAGAATCGAGATATTGACTGCCCTGTCACCCCGTCCATTTGGTTCAATGTCAACAGCAGCAGGATAGCTTCCGTTCTTATAACCCGGCCGTAAAAAAATATTGTCGTTGATCGAGATATTTTGCCCGTTGGTCATCGCCACGTTAACCGCGTTGCCGTGGATGAACGTATTGTGGTGAACCGAGGATCCTTCGGCGTATTTGCCGAGTGATAACGGGTCGGCGCCATAACTTGCAGGAGCACCGTAGGCGACTGCGATGGTCACCAGGTTCTCGAAAACATTTCCACTGACTTCGCAGTGGTGACAGTTTCCCATTTCGACCACGGCCTGGCCGGCGTGAAAGCCCGAACGCTCTCCGCGAAAGCGACACCCCTTCACTGAAATATTTTGGTTGGGAATGAAGAGCTGTGGGTTCCCGCTCTGACCGAAGGCTTTTACGATGCTCCAAACATCCGTACCAGGTGTCAGCGTTCGAACCGGCTGATAGAGAACGGTGTTCGCCGGATCCTGGCAAACAAGTGCCGAGTTGTCTTTCAACAGGATGTAGCCAAACGTTGAAGTTGAGGTGTACATGCCGGGAAACAATCGGAGGATGTGATTCGATGAGATGGTTGAGCGCGACTTCTCGTCACCCCAGGCGCCGCCCCCATAAACCCAAATCTCGCCTGCGCTGCTGCCCAGGACCGCATCAGCCGCGTTCACTTTCATCCCGAGTGTCGCGCCGGGGCACTGGTTGGCGACGATGACGCTATTGCCGGCAACGCAGGCGCCAAACCCGCGGGAAGTTTGTTCCGGAGTTGCGGTTTGCGCTAGCAACATCGGGCAGATCGCCAGAGAGATGCCAATGCTCATCAACCGTGCTTTCATAGGAAGTGCCTTACCATAACAGTGGCCGGCCAGCAAAGCGAGTTGCTTAAGAGCGCGAACCGGAACGGCCGTCCTTCGCTCATAAACCATTGGTGACTTCGTTCGGAGTCTGCGCACGTAGTTGGACTTTCGCGTGGCAAAATGGTTTCATTTGGCCGTTCTTTCACCCCCTTACGTTTTTCAGCGAAACTCCTTGGATACCGCGATCATCATTAAGATCCTGACAACGGCGGGCGTTTTCGTGTTTGCGATTGTTTACTCCAACGCCGGTAACGGCGGGTCTACAGGTTATGCCGCGACACTTTTGCTTTTCAGCGTGTCTGTCGGCGTTTATAAACCTACGGCGCTGGCGCTAAATATCCTGGTCGCACTTGTCGGTTCGATGCGTTCATTTCGCTCGGGGTTTTTCCGCTGGCGCCTCTTTTGGCCTTTGGCGTTGGGTTCATTTCCCTTAGCCTTCCTCGTGACCTATGTGGGTGTAAAAAGGTTTACCTATTTCGCAGTGCTAGCACTGGTAATGCTTTATTCGGCGGTGCGGCTGTTCTTTAGCCTGGGGATGGAAAACGAAAAGAAAACCCGGGCATTCCCCATCTGGGTAGCCGTGCCGGCCGGTGCGGCGATTGGTTTGGTTTCAGGAGTGGCCGCCATCGGTGGTGGCATTTTTCTTACCCCCACGCTGCTGCTGGCGCGATTTGCCAAGACCAATGAAGCTATCGGCGTTGCCGGCCCGTTTGTGCTGATTAATTCGATCATTGTCTATTCGCTCGGTCAGTGGGAGACGCCTTTCCTGGTTCCTAACATGATTTACTGGGCTCCCGCGGCTTTCATCGGCGCATGGGTGGGCAGCGAGATGGACATGCGCGTCGTGCCATTGGCGCCGCTCAGCAAGGCTTTGTCGTTACTGGTAGTCGCGGCCGCGTTGAAACTAATAAGCACAATTATCTGACCGCCGCTGCCTCGTCCCGCGCTGATAGGTTAAGATAAGCCTGACAGGACTCTTGATTTAATCACGTGTGTGGAATAGCAGGCATTGTTCGCCGCGACGGCGCCCCGGTTGACCGCGAGTTGGTCGCGCGGATGAACGAAGCGATCCGTCATCGCGGTCCCGATGACGATGGCTTTTATTTTAGCGACGGCGTGGGCCTGGCGATGCGCCGGCTGGCGATCATCGATCTCGAGCAGCGGCCAACAACCAATCCACAACGCCGATCGCACCGCCTGGATCGTCTTCAACGGCGAGATTTACAACTATCGCGAGCTGCGCGCGCAACTGGAAAAGCGCGGCCACCAGTTCTATACCAACAGCGACACGGAAGCGATCGTTCACGCCTACGATGAATACGGAACCGATTGTCCGAAACATCTGCGCGGCATGTTCGCGTTGGCGATTTGGGACGAGCGGAACAAGTCTCTGTTTCTCGCGCGCGATCGCGTCGGCAAGAAACCTCTGCTGTACGCCCAGGTCGATGGCGATTTGGTTTTCGGTTCTGAATTCACGCGCGCTGCTCGAGCATCCCGGCATCAGCCGTGACGTCGATTACGAAGCGATTCATCACTACCTCTCATTCATTTGCGTTCCCGCGCCGCTGACTGCCTATCAGGTCGATTCGCAAGCTCGAGCCCGGCCACTGGTTGCTGTGGAAAGACGGCGAGATCAAGATCGAGCGTTACTGGCAACTCGACTTCTCAAAGAAGATCGAAATCAGCGAGCAGGAAGCCGGCGAGCGCGTGGTCGATCTGCTGCGCGACGCCGTCAAGGTGCGCTTGATGTCGGAAGTTCCGCTGGGCGCATTTCTTTCCGGCGGCATCGATTCGAGTGCGGTCGTGGCTTTGATGGCCCAGGAGTCGGCTGAGCAGGTAAAGACTTTTTCGATCGGTTTCGACGAGCAGGATTTCAGCGAACTTCATCACGCGCGCCGCGTGGCCGAGCACGTCGGCGCCGATCATCACGAATTCATTGTCCGGCCCAACGCGATGGAGATTCTGCCGACGCTGGTCGAGCATTACGGCGAACCGTTCGCGGATTCGTCGGCGATTCCCAGTTACTACGTTTCGCGCGAGACGCGGCAGTACGTGACGGTCGCTTTGAATGGCGACGGCGGCGACGAGTGCTTTGCCGGTTACGAGCGATACGCGGCGATGAATCTGGCGCAGCGCTATAACCGACTGGTTCCAAGCGCAGTGCGAAACGGCGTCGTGGGTAATGTGATGAAGGCATTGCCTGAGTTTCCATCCCGGGGCAATCCGATTGGCAAGGCGAAGACGGTTTCTGGGAGCGGCGTCACTCGGTCCTGTCGCAGCGATACCTGCGCTGGGTCAGCGCGTTTGACGAGACGGCGAAATCCGAGCTGTATTCCGAGCGATTTTCGTCAACAGACCGCGGGTTACTCGACGATTGATATCATCCGTCCCTGGTTTGCGAAAGCGAACGGCGCGGGTATTGTCGATGCCTCGCTGCTGACCGACACGATGACTTATCTGCCGAACGATCTGCTGGTCAAGATGGACATCGCCAGCATGACAGTTTCGTTGGAGGCGCGCTCGCCGTTTCTCGATCATCATCTGATGGAGTTTGCTGCCAGCTTGCCGGAAAATTTAAAGCTGCGTCGCATGACTACGAAATACCTGCTCAAGCGCGTCCTGAAAAATCTCGTACCGACAGAAAATCTGAATCGCGCCAAGATGGGGTTTGGGGTTCCCATCGGACATTGGTTCCGCGGGACGATGCAACCATTTCTGCGCGAGACTGTGCTTTCCGAAAAGGCGCTGGCTCGCGGACTGTTCGATAAAAACAAAGTACGGCAAATCGTCGATCAGCATGTTGCGGGCAGGATCGATCACTCGCATCGCCTGTGGTCGCTGCTGATGCTGGAACTTTGGTTTCAGAGATTTATTGACTGAAGCAGGACTTAGGACTTTGGACTTTGGGCTTGGAACCTAAACCAAAGACCTAAAGACCTAAGACCAAATTACTGGGGGTGATTAAATTGAAAGGCGTCGTTCTTGCCGGAGGGTTGGGCTCACGTTTGAAGCCGCTGACGTCCGTCACCAACAAGCATCTGCTGCCGGTTTACAACCAGCCGATGATCTACTATCCGATCCAGACGCTGGTCAATGCGGGTATTACCGACATCATGATCGTGACCGGCGGCAATTCAGCCGGCGACTTTCTGAAGTTGTTGGGCAACGGGAAGGCGTTCGGACTCAAACATCTGAATTACACCTATCAGGAAGGGGAAGGCGGCATTGCGGCGGCCCTCTCACTGGTTGAACATTTTGCCGGCGGCGAGGCGATTTGCGTCGTGCTCGGCGACAACATCATTGAGGGAAACATTCGCGCGGCGGCTGACGCGTATCGCGCGCGGGGAACGGGCGCGAAGATTCTCCTGAAGCGGGTGTCCGATCCGCAGCGCTTCGGGGTGCCGAAACTCGACGGTAACCGCGTGCTGCAAATCGAAGAGAAGCCCGCACAACCCAAATCAGAATATGCGGTCATCGGAATTTACATGTATGACGCGAATGTGTTTGACATTATTCGCACGTTGAGACCTTCCGGGCGCGGCGAATTGGAAATTACCGATGTCAATAACGCCTATATCGAGCGTGGCGACATGACCTGGGACGAACTGGCAGGGTGGTGGAGCGATGCCGGCACGTTCGAAAGTCTGCTGCACGCCTCAAAGCTGGTCGCCAAAACGGGAGCGAACAATCAGGAACTCAGTTATGCAGCAGAAGCCAGCGCCAACTCTTAAGTTTGAAGACGGAGAAATCAAAGACGTCGTTGTCACCGACCTGGGTAGATTCAATGACGATCGGGGATGGCTCAGCGAATTGTTTCGCCGGGATCAGATTGATGAAGAATTCTTTCCGGCAATGTGTTACGTCTCGGCTACCAGGCCGGGCGTAAAACGTGGTCCGCATGAGCATGTCGATCAGGCCGACCTCTTTTGCTTTATCGGCCCCTCGAATTTCAAACTGCGCATGTGGGACAACCGCGAGAACTCCGAAACATATGGGCGCCGCATGACGCTCGTCGTCGGCGAGGACAACCCCAAATCGGTTCTGATTCCGAAGGGCATTGTCCATGCGTACCAGAACGTCGGTGACGTCCAGGGCATTGTGATCAATTGCGCGAACCGGCTCTATAAAGGCGAAGGCCGGCGCGAAGAAGTCGATGAGATTAGACACGAAGACGATCCAGAGACCGTTTTCTGGATGGCCGACTAGAAAGCGGAAGGCTGAAAGCAAAAGGCAGAGGGCAGCGAGACCCAGTCTGTAAAATACCTTTAGCGACTTTCCGATTACTGCCTACTGCTCACTGCGCACCGCGTACTGCTTACCGCCTACAGCCTACTGCTTTATGAAGGTGCTTCGCATTATCGCTCGTCTGAACGTTGGTGGACCGGCACGGCATGTCGTCTGGTTAACTGATGGTCTGAAGAGCGAGGGCTATGAAACCGTACTTGTTTCAGGTGTCGTGCCGGCGGGCGAGGACGACATGACTTACGTCGCGACCGAGGCGGGTGTTGAGCCTCTAATAATCCCGCAGATGAGTCGCGAGATTTCTTTGAAAGATGCGCTGACCGTTTGGAAACTGTATCGGTTGATGGTCCGCGAGCAACCGGACCTGGTGCACACGCACACGGCCAAGGCGGGCACGGTCGGGCGGGTAGCTGGTTTGATGTATCGTTGGCTGACGCCGGCCACACTGGTTGGAAAACCGCGCGCTTGCCGATTCGTGCACACCTATCACGGTCATGTTTTCCACAGTTACTACGGCACTGCAAAGACTCGCCTTTTCTTAACGATCGAAAAATTGTTGGCGCGGCTGGCGACCGATCGGATCGTGGTCATCAGCGAGCAACAACGTCGGGAAATTAATGATCAGTTTCGCGTGGGACGGCCGCAACAGTTTGCGGTGATTCCGCTGGGAATCGATCTTGGAGTCTATGCGAATTGGCAAGCACGCCGCGCGCAGTTTCGCGAACAGTTGGGCGCCGCGCCGGACGAGCTGCTAATCGGTATCGTCGGCAGAATAACGGAAGTAAAAAATCACGCTCTCTTTCTCGAGGCAGCCGCCTTGTTGAAGAAATCCACCCGCCGGCGCGTACGCTTCCTGGTTATCGGTGACGGTAACTTGCGAGCGTCGCTTGAACAGCAAGCGGCGGTGCTCGGGTTGATGGAGAGCACCTCGTTTCTCGGCACGCGCAACGATCCGGAAAACTTCTATCCGGCGCTCGACATTGTGGCGCTCACGAGCCTGAACGAAGGCACGCCGCTCAGCCTGATTGAAGCGATGGCCAACGCGCGGCCGGTGATTGCCACCGCCGTAGGCGGAGTAGTTGATTTGTTGGGCGCCCAAACCGAATCGCAGCCGAACGCGGCGTATCGCGTCTGCGCCCGCGGCGTTTCCGTCGAAAGCGGCGATGCGGCGGCGCTCGCGCATGGCCTTGAATATTTGATTGAGAACGAAGCTGTGCGTAACGAATTAGGGGACCGCGGCCGCGACTTTGTCGTGCGACACTATGCGAAAGAACGTCTGTTATCGGACATGTCGGGCTTGTATGCCCGACTTATGCCGGCGACAGGAAACTCAAGGCAGTCTGCCGAGTCACGGCTGAAATCGCTCGAGAACAAAGCGGGGGTAAATCGCCCTTCCTAATCTTGAGATAACGCGGATTTGAGGATTGGTTCCAAGTCGCAGGCCTTCATCGTTGGCAAAACACCTCTCAGGTCTGGAAAGCGGTTGCCCCGCCTGTGGCGCAGGCCTGTCATGTTAGACTAGTCATGTCTAACCACAGCATCTGAAGGAGCACAACAGTTGCGAGTTCTAATAACCGGCGGCGCGGGCTTTATCGGCTCGCATCTTTCCGACGCCTATCTGCAGCGCGGCGACGAGGTTTTTATTATCGACGATCTTTCCACCGGCAGTTTTGAAAACATCCGGCATCTTAAAGATCACCCGCGGTTTCACTACACGATCGACAGCGTTAATAACCAGCCGGTCACGGCTGAACTCGTCGACCAGGTCGATGTGATCTTTCACCTGGCCGCGGCGGTGGGTGTCAAGCTGATTGTGGAAAGCCCGGTGCGCACGATCGAGACAAACGTGCACGGCACCGAAGTCGTCCTCTCTCTGGCCAACAAGAAAAAGAAGAAGGTGTTAGTCGCATCGACCTCCGAGGTTTACGGTCTGAGCACCCAGGTTCCGTTTACGGAAGATGGAAACCTGGTCATGGGCGCGACGACCAAAGGCCGCTGGAGCTATGCCTGCTCGAAAGCGATCGACGAGTTTCTGGCGCTGGCCTACTGGCGCGAGAAGAAGCTGCCGACGACCGTCGTGCGGCTGTTCAATACCGTCGGTCCGCGACAGACGGGTCAGTACGGAATGGTAATCCCGACATTTGTGAAGCAGGCGCTGTCCGGCCGGCCGATCACGGTGTATGGCGACGGAAAACAATCACGCTGTTTTTGCTATGTCGGCGATATCGTGGGCGCGCTGATCAAACTGATGGACGACGAAAAAGCGGTGGGAGAGGTCTTCAACATCGGCTCTGATCAGGAAATCAGCATCGGCGAGCTGGCAAAGAGAGTGAAAGAGCTGACGGACTCCCAATCGGAAATTATTCTTGTGCCTTATGACGAAGCTTACGAGGAAGGCTTTGAAGACATGCCTCGCCGCGTTCCGAATATCTCAAAAGTGAATAAGCAGGTCGGCTTCCAGCCCCAGATGAACCTCGACGGTATCCTCAGATCCGTGATTGAGTTTCACAGCGGGCAACAAGAACCGGCGAAGACCACGTCGGCGGTGTGAAGGCCTTAGTCCGGGTGCTGACTGGTTATGGCTCCGCCACTCTGATGCGCGGCAAGGCTTCGACTTGCCGGCACCGAGACCCTCTTCATCTTCGGGTCTTAGACCCGAAACACCTTTAAAAAGAGCCGGTCCGGTAAGTCAGAGACCAGTGCTGTCCAAAATAATTACAAATGGCACTTTGGACAGATTAGTTCTTTAGCAATCGGGACCTTTCTGGCTTTTGATCGATAAGAAGCCCCCCGGCGGCGTTTGGTCGCGCGTATCAAGCGACTAGTACGGCGGTGCTGTCCAAAAGCCTTTCTAGCAACAGCAGCTGCTCAGGCCCCGAAGTTTCGGGTGGGGTTTCGTATGGATTATCAACCCAAGCCCACAGATCTCTATAGGTAAAGAGATTCCAGCGCAACAACGCCACTAAGTTCGACAGCGCCCAGCCGAGCCGGGATTTAAACTGCAGGTACTTGAGCAAAAGTATGGCAATTAGTGCAGTCCAAATCTGGATGCGCACTGCATTGGCGCTGGTCCCCACAAAGGTCTTCACTTTCAGATTCTGTTTCAGCGCCTTAAAGAACATTTCAATCTGCCAGCGATCTTTGTAGATGGCGGCGATAGTGGTGGCGCCAAACTTTAGATGATTGGTCAACAGCACCACTACTTCCTGGTTCTTCTCATCCCAAACCTCAAGCCGCCGCAATTGCTGGGTGCATTTCCGCCGCGCCTTTGCGCTGCTCAGCACAATGATCTGATCGCGCAAGATCTTCCGCTGCTGTGGCAGCTCCTGCTCCGCCATCACCTGGTAGACCAACTGCTGCTTCATCTTGGTGACGAACCACACGCCTCCAGTGGTCCAGCGACTGAATAGGGCCAAGTCCGTGTAACCCCGATCGACAGCAATGATGCTGCCCGGCGCTAGCTGTAACTCTCGCGCTACCCTTACCTCGTGCGTTTTCCCGTCCGTCAAAAGTGCGAAGGTGGGCAGATAACCCGCGTGATCCAGCAACATGTGCAGCTTCAGTGCGCCCTTCGTCTGCTTGTATTGCGCCCAGTCAAACATCGTCAGACACAAATCGACCATGCTGGCGTCCATACTCAACAGCTTGTTCTTGAACCGAAACTTGTGTCCCGGTGCCACCTCCCGACAACGCCCTAACAAACGGTAAAACGTCCGCTCGTACAACTGCCACGGTCGATGCGCATTGGCGTAGGCCAGCGTCGATCGCTTCGGCGCTTCCTGCAGTCCCAAGTGATTCAACTTCCCTACGCAACAGCGCAACCCGTTCGTGATCTCGCGCAATGATTGCGCCTGAGCCAATTGACAGAAAATCATCGACACGAATTGTGACCAGCTCCCAAACCCCTTCGCGTGCCGATCTGCTTTTTCCGCTTTCACGTCTTGCTCAAATTCATGACGCGATACCAATCCCAGCACTTGGCTGAACAAGCTACTTGAACGTACCATCCCTGTGCGGCCTCCTTCTCCAGTTAGGTCTAGATTGCTTCGAAACCAACTAAACCTTACTTCAGATGGAGTGCCGCTCATACTTCTCTTTTCAAAAACCTATTTTGGACAGGTCTGGTCAGAGACTTACCGCACATCAGAGTGGCATCAGAGCCATTCTTTCAATGAGTGCGAGTTGGGCAAGGTGAACTCGTCATTCTCGGAATTTTGGCGCGTCATTAACCCCGGGCGTAAAGCGTCGGCTCCCAGCGCGGCATCCGCTGTGGAGTGCTCTTGTAACCCTAAGCGCAAGCCGCGTCAACGCGGCTAAAAGACAACCGTTTCCTACTTCAGATCTCATGTCTGCTTATGGAGTCTGAAGCTGCATCACTACTTACCCTTACCCGCCCCTTGCCTTTGCCGCTCTAATCGAATAGCTTTTTCAGCACGTTTTCGTCGCATCGATGACCCCAATCAGCACATCCACTTTGATTCCGCCCCTGGTGTCGTTCGCCCTGGCGGTGGCATTCACACCCGTGGTGCGCGCTCTGGCGCGGCGTTGGGGGTTTGTCGCCAAGCCCAAGACGGATCGCTGGCACAAGCGCCCGACCGCGATGATGGGTGGCGTCGCCATTTGGATGGCCGTCATCGCGACCTATCTGGTGTTTGTGCCGCACACCAGCGCGGGTTGGGTGGTTGTCGGCGGCGCCTCATTCCTTTTTCTGGTCGGCCTGGTCGACGACTGGTTGCACATCAAGCCTTACCAAAAATTGATCGGACAGGTAATTGGCGCGGCCACCGTGGTCAACTATGGATTGCTGCTGCCGTGGACGCGTTCATTGTCCGTCAATATGATCATTACGATCTTCTGGCTGATTGGAATTACCAACGCGATCAATCTGCTCGATAACATGGATGGATTGGCAACGGGCATCGCCGCGATTGCTTCTGCTTTTCTTACGCTGAATTTTATTACGTCCGGTCAGACGACTGAGGCGTTGATGACCGGAGTCTTCACTGCCGGGCTGCTGGGATTCCTGGTTTACAACTCGAATCCGGCGTCGATTTTCATGGGCGACAGCGGATCGATGTTCATCGGGTTCTTTTTGGCAGGCGCCGCGCTCATCAATGTCGCGGGCGGTCGGTCGCGTAGTTTTGTTCCCGTTTTGGCGGTACCGATCCTGGTGCTCTTCATTCCGATTTTTGATACGACATTTGTGACCATCCTGCGCAAGCTGTCGGGGCGAGCCGCTTCGCAAGGCGGTCGCGACCACACGTCGCATCGTTTGGTTGCGCTGGGCCTGTCGGAAAAGCGGGCCGTGCTGTTGCTTTACGGTTTGGCCGCGGTGTCGGGCGTCCTCGCGATAATGGTCCGCGAGGTAAAGCCCGATGTGTCGATCGCGCTGCTGGCCATTTTCACATTGGGCCTGACGTTTCTCGGCGTTTATCTCGCAGGGGTGAAGGGTTATGACGAAGAAGCTGAAGTAGGCGCCGCGCGTTACAAGCCGCTCTACGCTTTCCTGATCGATTTTTCCTACAAGCGGCGCATCTTCGAAGTCTTGCTGGATGTAATTCTGATCACGCTCGCGTACTGGTCGGCTTATGCGATCAAGTTTGAGCCCTTCTCAAACAGCCCAGCCTGGAACCTCTTCTTGCGCACCTTGCCGGTGCTGGTCGTAGTGAGGCTGGCGGCGTTTCTGGTGCTGGGGGTGTACCGCGGGATCTGGCGATATACCGGCATGGATGATCTGATTCACTTTCGCGAAAGCCGTCGCGGCCGGCTCGATCATCAGCATGCTCATCGTGCTGTTCAAGTTTCGCTTCCAGGGTTTTTCGCGCGCGGTGTTTTTGATCGATGCGTTGGTGATGTTGCTTCTGCTCGCCGCCAGCCGCATCGCTTTCCGTTTCTTCCGTACGGTGCTGCCCGCGGCCAAGGCTGACAAAGGGCGTCGCGTTCTTATCTATGGCGCCGGTGATGCAGGTGAGTTGCTGTTGCGCGAACTGCTGAACAATCGCGAGTTGCGCTACGCGCCGATTGGGTTCATGGATGACGATAAGAGCAAGCATGGAAAGCTGATTCACGGGTTTCGCGTCTTTGGCGGAAATGGATTGTTGGCTAAAGTTGTCACTGAGCAGGAAGTAGAACAGGTTCTCATTTCTACTCCCCGAATCTCCGACGAGCGCATTGCTGAGATTCTCAGCGAGTGTGACGCTCGCAATATCGAACTCAAACGCATGTCCATTCGCATCGAAGCTATTTCAGATAATCCCCTCAAGTCCCTGGGCTATGCGCCTACGAACGGAGATCATTAGCTTCGCCTGAAATCAGATTGTGACAAAATCCGTAGTTACCCTGACTTTTAATCCGCCGGCCTCACGTTGGGTGCTGTTGCTGCCCGCGTTGTTGGCCCTCGTCTGCGCCTGGTTTTCGGTGCGTTGGTACGTCGGCAATACAATTGCCGAATATGCTCCGCCGGCGGATCAGGGCGGAACCGAAATGGCTAGTATGGCCGTCAAGTGGGCTCCCGGAGATCCCTTGACGCACTGGCGGCTGGCCTCTTTCCAGGAGAAGAACTTCAGCGCGAATAATATCGCCGCGGCGGTCCGCGAGTATCAGGCAGCCGTCGCCGCCGCACCCTATGATTATCGTTACTGGATGGAGTTAGGCCGCGCGTTGGAAGCCGCCGGCGATGCCGACGGCGGCGAGAAAGCTTTGCGGCGCGCCGTTGAATTGGCGCCGGCGTACTCGCATCCGCGCTGGTACTACGGTAACTTGCTTTTGCGGCAGGGAAAGCTGAATGACGCTTTTGCGCAGCTCGCGCGCGCAGCAGAGACAGACCCGCTGATGCAGCCACAGGTCTTTGCCCTCCTGACTCAGGTTTTTGGCAGCGACATTGACAGAATGATCGCGGCCTTGCCGTCGGCCGCCGTGCGGATGCAGTTTGCGATTAGTCTGATCAACGCGACCAAATTCGACGACGCCATGCGCGTGTTGCGCAGCGTCGGGGCCGCAGATCGAAAAGCGCAAACTGAATTGAGTGCGCAGGTCGTCACCACGTTGCTGGAAAGGAAGCAGTTTCACGCGGCGCTGGCGATGATGAGTGAGACAGAAAGCGACGCGTCGCAACTGCCCACAGCCGAAAAAATTTCGAACGGCGGCTTTGAGGAAAACATACCTCAGATGGATCCGCGGCCTTTTCATTGGGCGCTCAATTCGCGTCCCCAGGCGCAAATGGCCACCGACTCGCAGGCGCACAGCGGCAGCGGGAGTCTGCGCATAGTTTTCCGGGCGCCGAACAAACTCGATTCGATTCCCATAACTCAGACGATAATCGTCGAACCCGACACAAGGTACCGGATCCAGTTTTATGTACGTACACAGGACCTGGTCAGCGAGGCCAAGCCCATGATCAATATTACCGACGCAGTTGATGGCGCGCTTCTGGTATCGTCGCCCCCTGGACCGTCGGGAACCAACGACTGGCAACTGGTGACTCTGGATTTCAAAACAAAGCCGAAGAATGACGGTATCTCAATTTCGTTTACGCGCACTGCGTGTAGCGAACCGACTGAACCGTGTCCGATCTTTGGCACTGTCTGGTATGACGACTTCAACCTTCAGCCCCGACCAGTCGGGACTCCCGGCTCTGCAACCAGCACGGGAACTAGCGCCCGCTAAGCCGGCTGTTTCAGCCCAGCCAAAGCGACGGCATACCTTTGCCAGTCGCATGGCGTTTGTGACTATCTGCACGGCGATTGTCCTGACTACGCTGGCATATGGCACCGTGCATTATTGGGCCATGGGCGTATTCGCCCTCTCAGCCGCGGGGCTGGTTGTCTTCTGGTGCGTCGATGGAATGACCCTGCGGTCGGTGCAACTTAATCGGGGTGTTTTGCAGCTCCCACTGCTGGCATTCATCCTTTTGGGATTCATTCAGTTGCTGCCGCTGCGATCGGCCGCGGACAATGCGGGCTTACCGCTGTCGCTGTCCCGTTCGTTGTCGCTCGATCCTTACGCGACACGCCTGGTACTGGTGCAGTTGATTTCGTTATTCATCTACTTTGTCGCCACCATAATCTTCACTGATTCGCCACGCCGCCTGCGGACCTTGGCGCGCGTGATCATGATTTTTGGATTTTTCCTCGCGATGTTCGGCTTGACGCAGTCGTTGACCACGGACGGAACGCGAGTTTACTGGTTTCGTGAATTGGCGCAGAGCACTGCCTTTGGTCCATTCATCAATCGCCATCATTTCGCCGGTTACATGGAAATGGCGATCGCGGTCCCCTTGGGGCTTCTGTTTTCCGGCGCCATCGAAAATTACAAGCGGCCGCTCTATGCCTTTGCCGCAGTCCTGATGGGTGTCTCGCTGATCATGACGAATTCGCGCGGCGGCATTATCAGTCTGGCCGCGGAACTTTTCTTTCTGGTGCTCATTGCCGGGCCGCTCGCGAAGACGAAAGAGAAGTCGAAACGTCTGCGCGCGATGTTATTACGGGCCGGGTTGGCCGCGGGCCTGGTCGCGATCCTGTTTGGCGGCACATTGGCGGTGGGCGGCGCCGACGTCTTTAATCGTTTGCTCGGGACCGTTAATGCATCCGATCCGACTACCGGCCGCTCGCATTTCTGGAGCGTTACCCTCGATGTGATCAAAGCTCACCCGATCGTGGGCTCGGGCCTGGGCTCGTTCGGAGTCATCTACACGCGCTACGATTCGCGCAATGGCTTTTACCGCCTCGAGCAGGCGCACAACGATTATTTGCAGATTCTGTCAGACGGCGGCATCCTGGGCGGCCTAATTGGCCTGAGTTTTCTCATCATCCTGTTTCGCAAAGGATTTGAGCGTCGCGATACGGAAGACAAGTTCCGCCGCGGCATTGCCACCGGAGCGCTGGCCGGCTGTTTCGCTGTACTCGTGCACAGTGCTTTCGATTTCACTCTGCACACGACCGCGAATGCTTTGCTGTTTCTGGTGCTGGCGGCGCTGGCGACGCTGGATCATCGAGTGGACACTTCGGGTGGGGGACGGCGGCGGAGAAAACGGCGTACGCCATCTTTGCAGGACCCGATCGCCACGACCGTCGAACCTCCTTTGCTTGAGCCAAAACCGGTATGAACAGGCCCGATCAGTTTGGATCTGGCTTCCCAACGAGGTAGTCTGTCTCTCAGCGCTTTCCCTTGTCTTTTATCACCGACTAAGATATTAAGAGCCGCCGCAAATCAAAGGAGATCGTTTCATAGTGTCTTCGGCAGCCGCCGCCAAAAACAGTAATCAGAGGTCAGATGTCAGAGGTCAGGGATCAGAGACCGCAGACCGCGCGACGCTGAATTCACTTCCCGCTTTTTGTCTGGAAGCAATTACGCGAAACAACAAACCCGATGCGGTCAGCGAAAAACGGGACGGCGAGTGGGTTCATATTTCAGCGATCGAGTTTGTCCGCCGTGTGCGGCACATCGCACTCGGACTTGCCGATTTGGGAATCCGCCCAGAGGATCGCGTCGCGCTGATTTCAGAAAACCGGCCTGAATGGTCGATCGCCGATCTCGCCATCCTCAGCACCGGCGCGATCACCGTGCCGATCTACACCACCCAATCAATCGATCAGATCGAATTTATTCTGAAGGATTCCGGCGCCCGCGCGCTGTTGATTTCGGGCGGCCGGATTCTGAAGCACGCACGCAAAGGATTTGAGAAGGCCGATCAGCTTGAGCACGTCGTCGTGTTCGATGCCGAAAGCGCGAAGCAACTGGAACGCGGAACTACTTTGGAAAGCATCGAAGCGCGCGGCGCGGCGATCGAACGCGAAGGTCGAGACGCCTTCGACAATCTGATTAGCCCGCTTCGCCCAGAAGATTTGGCCACCATTATTTACACGTCCGGCACAACCGGCGAACCCAAGGGCGTAATGTTGACGCACGAGAATTTCATCGCGAATGTGCGCTCGATTACCACGGGCTTGCCGATCTCGCCGGCGGACGTTTCGCTCTCAGTCCTGCCCCTGTCGCACATCTTCGAACGCACCGTCTTTTACGTCTTCTGTTTTGTCGGCGTGTCGGTGAATTACGCGGCGTCGTTTGATCAGGTCGGCGAATTTCTGCGCGAGGTTCGGCCGACGATCATGACGGCTGTTCCCCGGCTGTTTGAAAAGGTCTATCACCGGATTATTAAAAAGGGCATGTCGGCCGGCGGCCTGAAGAGCAAGATTTTCGCCGGTTCGCTGGCGGTCGGACAGAAGGTCGCGGAATTGGAAGACAAAAGACAGCGCGTGCCGTTGGCTTTGCGGGCGCGACACGCACTCGCCGATCGTCTGGTCTTTACGAAATGGCGCGAGGGAATTGGCGGCCGACTGCGTTATTTCGTTTCAGGTGGTGCGCCGCTATCGCCGACACTTTCCTATTCGTTCCTGGGCGCCGGCATCAAGATCTTGCAGGGCTATGGCATGACCGAAACGTGCATCGTCTGCGCCAATCGGCCTGAAGATAATTGCGTGGGATCGATTGGCAAACCGTTCCATGGAATTGAAGTGGCCATCGCCGAAGACGGCGAGATGCTGGTGCGCGGCCCGAATGTGATGCGCGGTTACTATGGCCAGCCCGAAGCGACCGCCGCCGTGATGAGCGACGGCTGGTTTGCGACCGGCGACGTTGGCTACATCGATGATCACGGCCATATCTGGCTCACCGATCGCAAGAAGGATCTTTTCAAGCTGTCTAACGGAAAGTACATTGCGCCCCAGTTGCTCGAAAGCCTGTTGAAGCAGAGTGAATTCGTGAATCAGGTGGTCGTCGTGGGTTCGAGCCGGAAATATCCGGCGGCGCTGATCGTACCTGACTGGGAAGCTTTGAAAGGCGCTCTACACGAAGCCGGCGAAGATGCAAATGGAACGCACGCCGAGATCGCGCAGCGCCCGGTCACAGCCAAGTTGGTGCAAAAAGATGTTACGGCCATCATGGCGCATCTGACTGACTACGAACGCGTGCGCCGCGTAGCCTTGTTGCCTGAAGAATTTTCGATCGATGAAGGCGAGATGACTCCCACCCTCAAAGTTAAACGCGCCGTGATCGATCAGAAGTACGGCCGCCTCATCGATGATCTTTATCGATCCTGATCCGCTATTTCCTGGTCATGATCCCCAAGGCAATTAACCAGTTTGGGACAGCCTGCAACACGAGCCGTCTCTCCACATGATGCTGAAACTAACCGGCACAATCTCGTCGCTCCTGTTCGATTGGGATGGGACGATTGTCGATTCGGCGCACCTGGGTCTGTTGGCATACCAAAAGGCCTTCGCGGAATTGGACTGTATCTTCTCAGAGGAAATCTACGAAGCCAGCTATTCGCCGAACTGGCACGCCGTGTACGAGGCGCTGGGTTTGCCGCAGGAGAAGTGGGAGCGCGCGGATCATCTCTGGCGTTTCCACTACGATCGGCAGACGCCGCAATTGATCGAAGGGGCGGCAGAGACGCTGGGCGATTTACATGGCAAGGGCTATCGGCTGGGCGTTGTCACCAGCGGCAATGATGATCGCGTGCAGCGTGAATTGAACCAGTTTGGATTGTCGGATCTCTTCGACACAGTCGTTTGTCACGAGCACATCACGCATCGAAAGCCGCATCCGGAAGGACTGGAGATCGCGCTGGCGCAGCTCGAGACCGCGGCGGAAACAGCCGCCTTCATTGGCGATGCGCCCGAAGATATCGAGATGGGGAAACGCGCCAGCGTGTTCACGATCGGACTGCGCGGCAATTATCCATGCAGCGCGCGCCTGCGCGGCTCGGCGCCGGACATCTACCTCGAATCGATTGTCGAATTGGCGAATCACTTTCCCGGCATCTCGAAATCTGAATAGTCCAGCACGCCGGTGTGCATCGTCATCTTCCACTCGTCGCCAACCTTCGCATAGACTTTGCAGACGCGGCCCAGCCAATGATTGTCGTTGCCGGCGGCGTCGATCCAGAGCGTGTCGATGTCAACGACCGCAAAGGCGCCATCGCCTTCATTTGAAATTTCAATCTTGCGAATCACGCGTCGGTTGTGCACGAGGCGATGGGTGTCAAATAACTTCTGCCAGCCGCTCTTCCAGCGTTCATAGTCATAGCGGCCCCAAACGATTACCCAGTCCATCGGATCGTGCGAGTGAGGCGTTCGCGGCCAGGGCCAGACCATGTCCGGATGAAAAATGGTCATTAAGAGATCCACGTCCTGCGTGTCCCAGGCGCGGGTTTCGCGGTTGACGATTTCTTCGATCTGTTGGCGGATGTTGGTGCTCATCGTCTTCTCCCTCTTCCTGCGGGGTGGCTGAGTGAGGGTGCGCAAGCTTAGCGGTTAAGTATGGGCCAGAATTGGTTTCGCGAGGCGTAGCCTCGCGACAATTCAAAAAGAAATCTTCCGGTTGCCGGCGCTAAGCCCTCACCCTAACCCTCTCCCAGAGGGATAGGGAATTACGGTTCAGTCTGGGCGAGTGTCAGCCCGCCTCTAAAGATAGAAATGAAGGCGCGAAGAGAACTGAATTCTCCGCGCGCCTTCTTTGCTGTTCAAGCAAAGTCACAGACTAAAGTCCGTGCCACCTAGAACGTGAACTTCACCGCCAACTGCAACTGCCTTGGATCGCCCACGCCCGTACGCAGGAATCCGTCAAAGTTAAAGTTACCCGGCGTGGTCAGCGGGTTGATGTTGTTTTTGTTGTTAAAGGTATTGAACAGCTCGACGATCGGAATCAGCGCAAAGCGCTCGCCGAATTTAAACGGCCGCTGAATGCGCCAATCGAACGAAAAGTAAGCGTTGTCCTTACGCAGGGTGTTTCGCGCGGGTGCGGCCGGCGAGCGCGCCCCTGAGATAGGCTGCGCACTACGTGCCTGGACACGGAAATTGCCTTCCAGGCCCCACGGCATTTGCACAAACGAAAAGAAATTGAACTTGTGCCGAATGTCTCGATCCGACACTGCATAGTCCAGGCTGAGGTTGAGAAATGTCAGCGACCGATCAGTGAACGGATCGCGCTCATTCGAATCGTCGTCCTGATCCTTCGCTAGTGTATAGTTCAGCTCGAACTGATACCGTTTGCTCATCCGCTTCCGCGCTCCTACCGTGAAGCCGTTGTAGAGCGACTTACCTACGGCACTGGAGACAAAGACGTCACCCAGAGTCGGGAACAGAGGAGCAGCAGGCATAAGAGCGCCCGTCCGGTTGTAATTGAGAAAGCGGGTCAGGTGCACGGCCTTTGAGTGAGTGAAGTCAAAGTACAATGAGAAATCGCGCGCTAGTTCCTGTTCGAACTGCGCGTTCAATGTATAGATGCGCGGGTTCGCGTAATTTTTGTCAAAGACGCGCACCGAAGCGCCGAAGGGAATTCCTCCCAACGGGGGCACGTTTTGTATTCCCGGCCAGACGGGCGGCCTGGCGGCCGCGCCAAAACAGGTGAAGGCAAAGCTGGAGTTGCAGAAAATACCGAACTGCTGGACTCCGTTGTCGGTGATCGAGCCCACCTGCGTCAACATGTTCTGCCGGCCATAGAAAATACCATAGCTGGCTCGCAGCACGGACGTCCCTTTCTTGGAGATGTCCCAGGCAAACCCCAGCCGCGGTTGAAACTCCTTCTTCGGACTGTGCAACGTGCCGTCAGAAGGAAAGAGTGGATTGGCCAGCAACGGCCCGTAGGCTGTCTGAGCGGGCGGGGTAATCGGCTTGGGAAAGATTTGAGCGTCCCATCGCAGACCGTAATTTAGAGTGAAGTGCGGCCGAATCTGCCACTTGTCCTGGATGAACAGGGACAGGTCTTCATTCTTAATGGTTGATGCGCCCGGCGGCGGCTGGCCCGCGATTCCGGTCGGAATTCCGTTCTGTAAATACAACAACAACGGCCCGCCGACGGCGCTGCCCGCGGGACAGGCCTGGTTAAAGCCAGCGCCCTGGGTCACCCATCCGGTAAACGCGCCCGCGCCGTTAAAGCATTCGCCGACTGTTGAGCCAAATCCTCCGATCGCATCCGGCGAGGCGTAACGCAGAAAGCCGCTAACGCTGTCGAAGATATATCGGCCGGTAAAGAACCCACGAAAAACCTGATCGTTGAGCGTGTGCAGCCACTCGCCGCCAAACTTGATCGTGTGATTGCCCGAGACAATCGAAAAGTTATCCTTTACGTCCGTGCGCCAGAGCAGTTCGTCCACGTTTGGATTCAGAAAGAAGGGGCTCCCGAATCTAAAGTTGGTCACGAAATCCATGGCCGTATCAGCCGGCACATTCGAGGCCACCGCGTTTCGAGGCCGCAGCTCGCGCGTGTAAGAGAAATGGGCCTCGTTCACCATGTTGGATGACACCGAGCTGAAAAGATTGAGGTTGAGGTTGTTGATCTTCGACGGGCCTTCAATGCCATTTGCCGAGTTTCCATAGGTGGCCACGTCAAACGTTTGATTCGCGTTTCGGGAATGGTCAAAGTTGTACGAGATCGCCAGCTTGTTCGACGAATTGAGGTCCCAATCGACCTTGGCCAGAAACGCCGCGTTACTGATGCTATGCAGGACCGGCAGTCCCTCGTCCTGGTTTCTGGTCGCCCTGATGAAATTGATGAGCGCGACTCTTTGACAATCGGGGCTGGTGTTGATTGCTGCTTCATGTACGGGATTGGTAATCACCGGGGCCGCGATCGCACAGGGCGTTCCGATCGCTTCGCTCAGGTTCGCGCGGCTCAGTCGTTCGCGAATACCTTCAAAGGCAAAGAAGAAAAACGCTTTGTTCTTGCTGATCGGACCACCGACGGTGCCGCCAAATTGCTTCCGATTGAAATCCTTGAGCGGCTTACCGTCCGACGCGTTTGCCGTCAGCGCTTCCAGCCGCTGAAAATAAAAGAGGCTGCCGTGGAATTCGTTGGTCCCTGATTTTGAAATTACGTTGATAATACCGCCGGCGGAGCGGCCGAACTCGGCAGTAGCTCCGGTGGCGATCACCTGAAATTCTTTCACCGCGTCCAGCGGGATATCGATGGCCGCGCGCTGCCCGCCGAGCTGCTCACCGAAAAATCCGTTGTTGTAATCGCCGCCGTCAAAACTGACATTGTTAAAGACACCGCGCTGGCCGGCGAAAGTGATTTCATCTCCATCGGGCCCCTGTACCACGCTCACCCCCGGGGTCAGGGTCAGCAGATCTTCGAACTTGCGGCCCAGAATCGGAGTGGTGTTGACGGCGGTCTCGTTGATCGTTGTGCTTGATTCCGTCTTCACCGTGTCAACAGTCGGCGTCGCCGTGATTATGACTCGCTCTTCGACAGACGAAATCTTCATCGCCACGGGGAAATTGAGGGTCTGACCAACCGTCAGGTCCACTTTTTCCGCCACCGCCGTAGCAAATCCCTGCTTGCTGACAGTGACCGAGTATTTTCCTGGCGGCAAGGCCAAAGCTACGAAGCGACCACCTTCATCAGTGGTAAAAGTTTTCGAGAGATTCGTGTCGAGATTCCTGATTTCGACATTTGCGCCAGCGACCGAGGCCCCGTTTGCGTCGGTCACAGTGCCTTCAATCGTGCCGGTGGTCATTTGGCTTTGTGAAACCCCTGTGACTGCAAACGCGAAAACTATCAGCAGACTCGTACTGATTCCTTTGACCATTCGGACAAAAGCGGGGAACGTCATTCTGTGCATGAGCTTCTCCTGTTGTCTTAGTCTTAGATCCGTTTCTTTCAGCGCGAGGCGAAAAGCAAACCATACTAAATCTTTGAGGAGATCTGTCTTTGGGAACGCGCAGGCATGTTAGTGAACGGCTTTGATGGTGTCAATGATTTTTGACGTTCACAAACCAAAAAGAGGATCGCCGAATATTAAGTGAGATAATCTGCCGGGCTGGCCAGGACTTCTTCCAAACGCATTAGATATCTCCCTACGTGCAAACCGTCCATCAGCGCGTGGTGTACTTCAACTGAGATTGGCAGCAAAGTGCGTCCATTTTCGTGCATGAACTTTCCGAAAGCTATTCTGGGTATGGATTCGCCACGGCCGGGTGTGCGCGCGTGGGCAAAACTGGTGAAAGATATCCAGGGCAAGGTCGTAAAGAAAATCAGGTCATAACGCATCGTCGGTTTCAGAGAACCTTCGGCGCGGACCTGATCAATTGCCGCGGAAGCTTGGGTAACGAACTGCTCGAAATCCGGAAGGTAGTTGAAATATGCGTAGGTGAAGGTTTCGTTCGGAAGCAGCACGGTTGTGCCGCCATTGATGACCTCGTGAATCACTACGCGGTCATCTTCCAGACGATAGTGAAACGGCTCGATCTCGTTGGCGATGCGCAGGGCAAAGTAATGATAGGCGAGCGACACGCTGCCGGTTTGTTTTTGGCGAACCATCTCGATCAACTTAGTGATATCGAGTCGCGCGCAGACATTGAAATAGGGATTCTGGTAGCCGCGGAAGAATTCAAAAAGATCTCGCCGCTGCCAGGTGTCGAGGTCGAGATATTTGGGCATGACGAGATTCTAACTCATGCCGCAGGAGTGATAGCAGTCAGTTCGTCAGTGTTTTGGTTTCGACTTTGCGTAACTTTGCGGCTTAGCGCCTTTGCGTGAAAGCTGATTGCATCGGACGATTCACGTAAAGGCGCGCAGACGCAAAGAAAATCGCAATGGAGGACACTACCCCGACAGTTTCCGGGATTGGCCTTTTTGTGACCCTAGGCCGCTCGCTTGCGCGTCGTTTCTTTGAAAACGAGTCTCATCAGCCACGCCGGCATGGACCACGTGTGGCCGTCCAGGTCCCGCTGGACCATGACCCGGCGCTGATCGTTAAGGCAGGTCTCGATCACGGTAATGATCGCGTCCCCTTCTTCATAGGATCGGCCGATCAGATCTTGATTCGGGTCAGGCGGAGTGTCCGCTCGCTTGGCCCGAAATGGAAAAGCAGTTTGTCTGGCGCTCATGACGAACCTCTCTGGGCGATGACTGCGTCGCCACTCACTTAGATTACGACGCGGTCAAAGAAGTTGTTCGAACGTTATCGGGAATGTCGGGAAGCATGGTAGAGCTTGCGAGTTAACAGCAGGTGAATAAAATGAGAACTTCTCGTTAAATTTGCGGCCCCAACGAAAGAGAATCAATGAATCATCTCAAGACGCGGCTACTGGCCATTTTCATCATCATCGTGTTCGCGGGTTTGACGTATCTCGGGTGGCATCAATTGATGTCTGAGGGCAAGTATCCTCTCAAGATCGCAGCGTTTGGGCCAGCCGGAATCGTTGGCGGTTTGTTTCTTCTTATCTTTCCTGCAAAAGCCGGAAAGCCCGAAACGACCGCCGACAAAATCATCGTCTTTGTAGTGTTCGGAATTGGCCTCGCTGCGGGACTCGTTAATTGGTATCTGATGGATCCGGGTTTCTTCGGGAGATAGGAGCAAGGCGCTTCAGCTCTCGACTCGCGCGTTTCGCTCGATGATTTCAAACGGGATCTTCGTATCTGCAAAAACTTGCCATAGCGGCTATGTGCCCGTTTTGTACGACCGCTTTCAACGCGGCGGGAAGGCGCCAACTCGCGTCTGCATTTCCTTTGAATGACCCTTCCGCGAAACCCAACAGCGCGAAGTTCTGGCTATCGGCAGTGATTTCGCCCGGAAATACTTCGCTGACTTCAATCCGGTAATCGGGAAACCATTCGAAGTAGCCGCGCCAACCAGCGAGCATCCTTTCTCTACTGCGAACTTCATTGCCGTGCGCGTCTATGAAAACGTGGTCAGCAGTCATCAATTTGCCGAGGGCTTCAACGTCATGTGCGTTAATGCTATCGATGAAGGATTGAATAGTCTTATCCACGTCTGTTTCGATCGAAGGCCGCCTCGGAGTCCAGGGACATCGGTATTATTGCTTTCACTCGCACCTCGATTAGATCGCGCACGACGCGGAATTCCTCGGGCGGCAGACTTTTTGGATCAGGGATGTCCCAGTCTTCCCGCCGCTTCGCACGTACGAACGGACACTCGTCGCCACAGCCCATCGTCGCGACGAAATCGAATTCTACGTCGGGAAGATCGGCGAGAGACTTCGAACGATGCTGGGACAGATCGTACCCGACCTCTCTCATCGCTTCGATCGCGTTAGGGTTAATCTTGCCTGAAGGTCGCGACCCGGCGCTGTAGACTTCGACTCGATCGCCGCCATGAAGGCGCGCGAACGCCTCAGCCATTTGGCTGCGGTTGGAATTTTCGACGCAAACGAATAGAAGACGTGTCACCACATTATCGTTCCTTATGACAGCTTGGCGCGAAGTGTGGCCGGGCCTCATGAAGTGCCGGCGCTCAGAGCAGAAGTCTCATTCGCAAACCAGCGCCGCTGGAACCACCACGACACGCTGACCAGGCCAATCAGCACCGGCACTTCCACCAGCGGTCCGATTACGGCCGCGAAGGCCGCCCCTGAATTGATCCCGAATACGGCAACGGCCACCGCGATGGCCAACTCAAAGTTGTTGCTGGCCGCCGTGAAAGACAAGGTCGCCGTCTGCGAATAGTCCGCTCCGGCTTTGCGTCCGAGATAAAAACTCACCAGGAACATCGCCACAAAGTAGATCAATAAGGGAATCGCGATCCGCAAGACATCCAGAGGCAGCCGCACAATCAAATTACCTTTAAGGCTGAACATCACCACAATCGTGAAAAGCAGAGCGATCAGAGTAACGGGACTAATCCGGGGAATGAACTCACGCTCGTACCATTCGTTGCCTTTTACCTTGACCAGCACAAATCGTGTAAGCATGCCCGCCGCAAACGGGATTCCCAGATAGATCAAGACACTCTTGGCTATCTGGGCCATGCTGACCTCCACGATGCTGCCGTGTAAACCAAATAGCGGTGGCAGCAGGCTAATGAAAAACCATGCGTAAAGGCTGTAGAACAGGATCTGAAAGATGCTGTTAAAGGCGACCAGGCCCGCCGCATATTCTTTATCGCCACCCGCCAACTCGTTCCATACGATCACCATTGCTATGCAGCGCGCCAGGCCGATCATGATCAAGCCGACCATGTATTCCGGTTGGCCGCGCAGAAAAACGATGGCGAGCAGAAACATCAGGATTGGGCCAATGACCCAATTCTGCAACAGCGAGAGTCCCAGGATGCGCCAATTGCGAAAGACCTTTCCCAACTCTTCATAGCGCACTTTGGCGAGCGGAGGATACATCATCAGAATTAGACCGATAGCGATCGGAATGTTGGTCGTTCCGACCTGAAACCGGTTGATGAAGTTTTCAACCTTTGGATTCAAATAACCGATGGCGACACCGAGACCCATCGCCGCAAAGATCCACAAGGTGAGGAAGCGGTCCAGGAATGAAAGTCGCGCGGGCCGCACGACCCTCCGATCAATTTGACCTGCGTTGTTTACGTCGAATGCCACGGCTTTGAGATATGCATGGGCGAATATGCAGCTACAGTGTATGGCTGGTTGACCTACATGTCACGTCGCAATTAGGGCAGCAGTTTTGTTCGTAGCAAGAGTGAGGAAGAGACCCGGGTCGAGGATCAGCCAAAGCGTCGATGACCCGTAATTGCGAGCTTCCGCAGCAGAATCAAGACTTTCTTTTCGATCAAATCCCGAATGGCTCTGGTTTCTTCGAGTGTCGGGTTCCGGGAATCGGGAACCTCCCAATCCTCCCGAGCCATTGCACGCACATTCGGACATTCGTCGCCGCAGCCCATCGTCACCAGGACATCAAATTCGACGTCAGGCAGTTCGGTCAGCGATTTGGATCGGTGGCGCGATAGATCGTATCCGATTGGCTTCATCGCTTCGACAGCCTTTGGGTTGGTCTGTCCTGACGGGCGCGATCCCGCGCTGTAAACTTCAACATCGTCTTTGCCATATATTCGCGCAAACGCCTCGGCCATTTGACTGCGATTCGAGTTTTCGACGCAGACAAACAGCAACCGTGTGCGGCACACAGAATTCATGGCGAAGCGAAGATCAAAAGTTTATCTGCCATCAAGTGGACAGCTCGGGCAGTGTCCTAAATTGAAATCTCTGCGCAACCCCCGCGCGCTCACCGTCTCGGGGGGTGAGCATTTCCTGGTCTATTCACCGCGGAGCCGCAGAGATCGCCGAGGCTGACGCCGAAGAAACTGAAATTGGTACACGACCGACAGCTCGCATGTTGGCAGGGCCATGTTACAGGCAGGTGAATTGAGACAATGCGTCCTGTTATTTTCTGACCACAACGGAAAAGTTCAGAATGAATTCAGGCATAGTTCAGTCGCCGTTTACGCCTCTTAGGTTTTGAAAATATTCCTGTACTCAGCCAGTTAACATTCTGTTAACATGGCGCCAATCCGCGTTGCCCCTCCGTGCGGACGGAAGACAGAACCGACGCCTGCATTAGCTTCCGCCGGTCCCAAACCTATCAAGGGAGAAGAAGTGCGATTGAAGACGCAAGGAAGAGTCGTCTCTGCACTTGGCAGGATAAGTTTCCTCTGCCTGCTCCTTTTCGGCTGGCCCGAAGCCTTGTTAAGTTCGGTGGCCACGCCGAGTAAAATCATTTGTCGCGAGGAACTCTCACTCAGCAAGCGAGAAGATTTAGCGGCGAAACTGCGCGTGATTACGGGCTGGCCTGAATTGAAATTTGATGAGAGCGGCGGGTTGAGAATCGATTCACACGTCGCGGGGCACGGATCGCAAACGGCAAGGGACCTGCTCGAGCAGGCGCAAGCCGGCCGGAAAGTCATCATCATTGAAGACGCGAGCGACCGCCAGGATGTAGTTTTCTGTCGGGTGGTCCCGGCAAGGTGGAAAAACCATCAGTCGAGAATGCCGCCGGCGTTTGTCGTGCTAATCGATTTTGCAGATTTTGAACATGTGATTGGTGATCGCGCTGCCCTCCGGTCCTTCGATTTAGGCTGGGGATTTCTCCATGAGATCGATCATGTCATTAACGACTCAGAAGACGCTGTGGCGGCCGGAGATGCCGGCGAGTGCGAGGATCATCTCAATCAAATGCGGCGCGAATTAAGTCTGCCGATTCGCACAGATTACTTCTTCTCGTATTTTCCCGACGCTCGTGAGAGCAACTTCAAAACCAGATATGTTCGTCTGGCGTTCGATCAGAACGACGCGACGACGGCGAAGAGTCATCGTTATTGGATCATGTGGGATGCGACCTTGATCGGTGGTTTCGATCGAGAACAGATTGCAGTTGGCGGTAACTAAGTTGACCTAGCGGCGCGCTTCCCACGCCTTGTCCTCCTGCTCCTTAACCGAACCTTGCCGCGAGTCTGCGGTGAGCTCTTGCAAAGTGTCATGGACTGCAAGGATCACTTCCTTTAACTCGTTTCGTTCTTCCGCGGTCCGCTCTTCGGTCAATAGAGCGACGGCGATCTCACTGCTGAGTTCGTTATGAATAGCCACGGCCACCTCACGCACTCCAGATTCTTTTTGATTCAAAAATAGAGCGGCCATCGTATAACGCGGGCGTTAAGTCCGTGTTAATTCGAGGTTAAATAAACCGAGATTCCGGGGAAGAGAACACTCCTACAACCGAAGCTTTGCCTCAAAGTCTATCGGTCGATCAGCCGATGCTTAGAGGTTTCGGTTTCGTCGCAGAGCGACGGTCTGAATTTAGCCAGGCCTTTTAAGGCCGGGATCGTAACGACAAGCAAGTCGCGTCGCGTAGCGACGATTGAGTGAATGTTTCAGCCGTCGCTACGCGACGATGTCTTTGACCTTTCGCCAATCCCGGCCTTAAAAGGCCGGGCTAAATTCAAGCCGCCGCTGCGCGGCGAATAGGTTCTCTGAGCCGATGACTTTCGCAGCAAACCCTGCCACAACCGGAATGCAACTGAACCCGCGCTCTTCAGAGAATTAAGCTTGATTTAACTCTGCGTTCACTCAGCTGTAACCATCATCGGTTAGCCTCCACGCTTACACCGCTATTCGAATTTCGCATTGCTCCTGTGCATTTGAATTGAATGATTATTTGCGACTAAGCAGTCAGTCCATTTCTGTATGCGCAGGGGCCGAAGAACAAAAAGAACTCAGATGGATAAGGAGAGATCAATGCAGCAATCTCGACAACTCAGCAGGTACTTTCGATTCACATTTGTCTTGCTTGGAATCCTGGCGCTCGCGCCGGCCGCGGCGTTGAGCCAGTCAGATACCGGCCGCATTTCCGGAATCCTAACGGATGCGAATAGAGCAGTGGTCCCCGGCGCAACGATCGTTGTCCGCAGCGAAAAAACTGGTGAAGAGCGCACCGCCACAAGTAACAGCGAGGGAGTTTACGTGGTTACATCGCTGAAGCCGGCAACCTATAGCGTAACGGCAACGACACAGGGTCTGTCATCGACGGCAGCAAACGTCCAGGTTTTGGTGGGGCAGGAACTGAAATTGAATCTTAGCCTGCAAACGACAGGTCTCTCTGCCAAGGTGGACGTTGTCGCCGGAGCCGACACCTCGCTCAACACGGAATCCGCAGCCATGGGCGCGAACGTCAATCCGCGCGAAGTCGAAGGCTTGCCTTTGAACGGGCGGCAACTGTCGCAGCTTTACCTGCAAGCGCCCGGTTCGGTGAACAGCGGTTCCGGCACTTACGGAGACATTCGTTTTTCCGGTCGAGCCGTTGAGCAAAACGAGATTCGCTACGATGGAATCGAAGGCACTGCGATCATCGATACGTCGCCGGGAAACCTGAACGGCGAGGTGCCGACGCCGTTTCGGCTGCAGTCGTCACTGGAAAATGTGCAGGAGTTTCGAGTTGATTCGAACAACTACCCGGCTGAGTTTGGTACCGGAACGGGCGGCCAGATTAGCGTTATCACCAAGTCCGGCGGTAACAAGTTTCACGGTTCTGTCTTCGAATACTTAAGAAATGACGCGCTGGACGCCGGTAATTTCTTTGACAACGTGATCGGCCAGAAAAGCAAACTTCGGCTGAACCAGTTTGGCGGTTCGATTGGCGGCCCCATCAAACCAAACAAGGCGTTCTTTTTCTTTTCTTATGAAGGCTACCGTTTGCGCGGCGGCATCAATTCAGTAGAAGCCGTGCCGGGGCTGGCATCGCGGATCTGTGCTGCGCCGCTCGGCTCCGGAGCTATCGCCTGCAACGCCACCACAGCAGCGTTGATTCCAGCGTTTCGCGCGCCTGATGCGGTCGTGTTGCGCGTCGGTCCCGACCTCTTCGACACCGTGCAACGTCAGGCGAATAACATTGTCAACGAGACGGCCGTAGCTTTTCGCCTCGACTACAGATTCAATCAGAAGCACTCAGCGTACTTTCGTTTCTTCCGCGACCAGGGAAATAACACTCAGCCGGAAGGCGTAACCGGACGAACAGTCGTGATTCGTAGCCTGCCGCAGAACGGTGTGGTTGCATTTCAGTCGGTGCTGAAGCCAACACTGCTCAATGAATTCAAGGTTGGCTACAACGGAGCGCTTTCGCGCATCAATGGTATCGCGCCGACCATAAACGGAATTGATTTTTCCGGGCTTTCGCTAAACATCGCCGGCAGCGTCGCCGGGTTTGCGCTTCCCGGTCAGGGAGCGAACGCGGGTGTGGCCACACCGGGCGGTTTAGTGCGGGCCAACAGCGCGACCAACGGCAGCGGTCAGCCTTACACGCCCTACTCACTTTCGTTCATCGACAACTTGAGCTGGACGCGCGGCAGCCATTCTCTCAAGTTCGGTGGCGAAGTTCGCGCGATTCGCATGTGGACCGACAGAGTCGGAGGGACGACCTACACCTGGTCAAGCATCAACAACTTTCTGACGAACTCGCTTCAGTCAACGCAGTTCCTGGGCGACGTCTCAGCGCCGTCACCATTCTTCAACAATTCAACCGGTCAACCGCAGGCTCGCCAGACTTATTACATTGCCTACGGCCAGGACGAATGGAAGATCAAGCCGAACCTAACGTTGAATTATGGTTTGCGGTACGAGTACTACACGCCCCTTCGTGAGAAGGATAACCGGCAAATTCTCTTCGACATTGTTTCCGGCGTCCTGCGCGACCCCAGCGGCGATCCGTATCAATCGTCCAAAACCAATTTTGGTCCGCGCGTGGCATTAACCTGGTCCCCGAATCCTTCCGGAAATGGATTCTTCGGCGGCGGGAAGACTGTACTGCGTGGCGGCTTCGGACTTTACTACGGGCCCGGCCAGACCGAAGATCAGATTCAGCCGATTGAGTCGAACCGGATTAGTTCGACGATCAGCGGCGGAAGTTTTCCCCGGGACACGAATGCGATCGTCGCAAACTTTATCAACAATCCGAACAATCGCTCTTTCCAACCGCGGGCATACGCGTCCGACTACACAATTCCTGAGAAGATTTATCAGTACACCGTGTCGGTCCAGCAAGAACTGCCTTATAACGTCGTGTTGACGGCGGGTTTTGTAGGCTCGCAGGGGCGCAACCTTTTTCTGAGAAGCGTCGCCAACCGGATTCTTCCCGGTCAAACTGTGATCGCTGACGGCACGGCACTGCCCGCGAGCTTTGGTGTAGTAAATCGCACAAACGCGGCAGGACAAGTAATCGCAGTCAACACGATCCGCGAATTCTCAATTGTCTCGGGCACGTCCTCCGTGCAGAACCCGTTCGCTGAAGTTGATTACAAAACCAGCGGCGGGCACGACAGTTACAAAGCCCTGCAGTTTTCGCTCACGCGCCGTTTCAATACCGGAGTCACGCTGAATTCGCAGTACACGTTTGCGCACTCAGTCGGTAACACTACCGGATCCAATGAAGCGCGCACCGCCGCCAACAATGCACGAGCGCTCAGCGACTTTGACTATGACCTTGGCTCAAACAACTTCGACGTCCGGCACACTTTCAACTTCAGCGCGATTTACGATCTACCTTTCGGTAAGGGAAAGACACACGACCTCGGCGGCGTAGGCAACATTCTCCTCGGCAACTGGCAAGTCGGGGCGATTGTTAATGCTCGGTCCGGCGTCCCTCTGGAGATCGGCATCGTGCGGCCGGACGTAGTGATTCAGTGTGCTAATGCCGCTGGCTGCGGCGGGCTGCCCAACGGATTTGTGGGTCAGCTGCCCGGGACAATCAATGCTGCCAACCCACTTCCCGCGGGGTTCGTCGCGGTGGTTAATACGCCGGGTGGAGGCGCTTCGCGTAACGTTCGTCGACCGGACTTGATACCGGGCGTCAATCCGTACCTGACCAATGATCGATTAGTCCTGAACCCGGCGGCATTCAGTACGCCGCTGCCGGGAACGTTTGGTAATGCGCCTAGAAATTATTTGCGCGGCCCGAATTTTCAGCAGTTCGATTTGATCCTGAGCAAGCGGTTCAAGTTCTCAGAGTCAACAAACCTCGAATTCCGAACAGAAGTTTTTAACCTCTTCAATCGGGCGAACTTTGATATTCCTGGCTCGCGTTTGAACCTGGCCTTGCCGACCGTCGCTTGTACAGGTGGAGTGTGCACCGCGAGTGGAACCAGCATTCAGCCGGGCTCGCCTTACACGCAGGGCGCCGCCGGCGGGACGTTCGGACTTTTGCGGCAGACGGTGGTTCGCGATGTAGGCCTCGGGACCAGCCGCCAGATTCAATTCGCGTTGCGACTGAATTTCTAACGTGGTCGACAATCAACATAACCCGCGACCGAGGAGCTAACAGCCAACGTTAGCTCCTCCGTTGTGCGTTACCAATACCAACGCTCTATTCGAATGCCATGTCCATAGCCGAGATCGCACTGCCGGATCGTCACGTCACGAATTCTTCGTCCGAAGACGTTTATGACGATGGCTACTTGCGCGTAGAGCACAAGAATTATTACCTGGCCTGTGCGGGTCAGGCGATTTTTTTGCCGCGCATTGAGTTCCTGCTGATCTCCAGGCTGGTGCGATCCGTTGAACGCGTGGTCACGGCGGAAGACCTGTGGCGATGCGCATGGGGTGAGAAGCCTTTCAATTCTGAAAGTTTGCACGTTCATATCTATCGACTGCGCAACAAGCTTCTGCCTCACAGGATTCGCATCGATACGCTGGTCAGTGTTGGATACCGGCTGGCGGCGCCCAACGATCATCCCTAATTCGTTCGCGATGAATTGAATTGATGACGCCCGCGGACCCCGCTTCAGTTGGCAATTCATATACTTGCCGCGCATCAGACTGGCAAAGCCATTGGGAACGAATTAGATCGCATGGCCTAAAACATTCCTACCATGCCTTGGTGAGTCAAGCATGCTATTACCCGCTCACGTTAGGGTTCGCACTCGTCGCGACCACGCTCACAGTGGTTAGTCTGCTCATCTACAAGAGGCGATCTTCTCCTGATGCGGCTCACACAGGCGCATTCAGGCGCTCACGCGTGTAACACCAAGTTCAGTAAGAGTTCAGACAGATTTAACGCCGATAGTTTACGCTCAGGCTTCCGCCGCAGTATTTTACGAACCGTCGTTCGCAAGGATGACAGTCCTGCAACCAGTCACCGGAGCCTGAGAAGATGCCTAAATCCAAAACCAGCCGCCAGCCGTCCATTGTTTTCAAACTGATTCTTTCCATCACCGCGATGACGTTCGCCGCTGGCGCAGCCGCCGCGCAATCGTCCGCGCCTCAGAAGTCAGGTCCGTCATCGGGATCGGCAGCTGCCGACGCCGCGGCCGGGACAGACAAAGTTGCCGACGCGCCGACGGTTGGCGATCGTCTGACCAGGCTCGAAGAAGAGTTGCGGCAGCAAAACCAGATGCTTTCGGAAATGCGGGCCCTCATTGCGAGTCAGCAGCGCATGATCGAAACGCTGACGGCTAAGGCCAACAGCTCTGAAGTGAAAGCGAGTGTGACAGCTGACAACACCGCCCTGTCGAAGCCGGCAACGACAAGTGAAGTGTCAACGGAGGCGCAAACGCCGACGCTCGACGATCGCGTCAAGAAACTGGAAGGACGAGTCCTGGCGATCGGCCCATTGCGATTCAGCGGTGATTTCCGTTTGCGTTTTGATAGTGTCTTCCGCAGCGCCGAACCAAACCCACCCGCTGGATTTGCGCCACTCACGCACCAGCAGAACGCGCGCATGCGCTACCGTGTGCGCTTGAATTTTGATACCGACATCAATCCAAAGCTGAGTTTCCATGGCCAGCTTTCCACGGGCCAGCTCAACAATCCGCTGACGAATGATCAGGATTTTGGCGAGACGACGACACGCCATCCGTTCTTTATCAGTGAAGCCTGGATCGATTATCACCCGAATAAGGCCACGCAACTCCAGGCCGGCCGGTTGCAGGAGATCTTTGCCGATAACTCGCGCTTTCTGTTCGATGATGACATTCGCTTCAACGGCTTCAATGAAAAGTATGTAGTTTCATTCAAGCGCAACGCCTTGAACGTTGCCAGTCTGGAATTGCGCGCGGGGCAATACATCCTCAGCAATCCGAACGTGGCGATTGTCACGGCGGGCAGCCCGCTGGCTTTGGCTGGCGCTCAGGTCGGCTCGACCGGGCGCACTGCAAATCTTTTCCATCAGGGGCTGCTCGTAAATCAGAAGTTCAACGATCGCTGGAGCAGCCAGTTTGGCGGCGACCTTCAGCTCTATCGCAATCCCAACCAGATTCAATTGGCTTCGACAACTGTGGGCGTGCCGCTGATCGTGCAGAACGGGCTGGGCATTACGCTGTCGGGGCCGTTGAGCGGAACTGGGAACGCGACCACGACTAACGGCGGCGCAATCTACACGGCGCGGAATTTTCAGATCGCGCGACTGACTTATCGCCTGAACTGGGCCGGATTCAAGAGCGGCACTCGCACATATCCGGTAACTCTGAACATTCAGGCCGCCCGCAACGTGGGCATCAGTTTCAAGGAGCGCGATGCTTTGCTGGCGGCGCTGAATATTGGCCGGGTCGCAAACCGTGGCGACATGGCGTTTCTTTACGTCTATTCGCAGAAGGGCGCGAACTCAATGATTTCGCAAGTGACCGATGATGACCTGGGGACCAACAGCGGCGTCAACATGCGCACGCATCACTTTCGTTTCGATTACGGTCTGTCCAGGAAAGTCACCCTGCAAAGCCTGCTCTACATTCAGAACGAGCTGCGCAACAGCGGCGACTTTCCAAACTTCTTCGTCCCGCTTAACGCGTTCACGCCGCGCCAGTATCGAATTCAGGAACAGCTCGTGTTTAGCTTCTGAGGGAAATAAACCGCGGATCCGCTCCTGTCAGAACCGGGAGCGATAGCGACCGGATCAATGCGCAACTTGGCCTGTTCGACGGCGACCCGATCAACACATATCTTTTGTGTTCGATACGGTCGCCACTGCTTCCGGTTCTGACATCGCTATCAAAAGTCCGACCATTAGAGAGGGCCGCGCGGCGTATTTACAATGTAGTGTTCCGACTCCGGCGTACGAAAACTCACAAGAAAACCGCGAATCCTTGTCCGGCTAGCAACAATTCATGCTAGAATCCGCGCGTTTTCTATGCCGGCCATTTGGTATCTCGTTCCCTAACGCTTAATCACGAGCACCGGGGCCACTCTTCAGGGCGGGTTGCTGACAACTCACCTCCCGATCTCCCAACAGATCGCGAAGTGAAATCCCTAAAACGTTTCCTCAAAAAGAGGTTTTCCATCCGGGCATGACAACGAAATCAGAAGACATTACGGCGGAAACTTCCGAGCGCGGCGATGCGTCGGACGTTCGGCCGCTCGTGTCAGAACCCCGACCAGTCGGGGTAGCGACCGGATCATGCGCGACCCGGAACATGAAGTCGGTACCGTCCGCAGTAGCGGATGGATTAAAGATGAGAGTTGAATTAATCGAAAGGCTTTTTGTCGGGCGCCACAGAACATAGCCGCCGGAGGTTATTACATATGGCACATGATGTATTCATTAGCTATTCAGCTGATGACAGACCGATTGCTGAGGCGATGTGCTCGACACTTGAGTCTAACGGCCTGCGGTGCTGGATGGCGCCCCGCGATATTTTGCCGGGCATGGATTGGGGCGGCGCAATCATCGATGCAATAGCCGCAAGCCGGGTGATGGTGCTCGTGCTTTCATCGAACTCAAACTCATCGTCTCAGGTCAGGCGCGAAGTCGAGCGCGCGGTAAATAAAGATGTCATCGTCATACCCTTTCGCATCGAGGATGTGACTTTGTCCAAGTCTCTTGAGTATCAACTTAGCTCCACACACTGGATGGATGCGGTAACCCCACCACTCGAGGACCATCTGCAAACGTTGGCCGAGAGAATCAAGCAGGTTTTGCCCACTGAGAGTTCCGAGAAAACACCGGTTCCGACTCCGCGCCCGAAGCCGATTAAGCCGGTGTCACCTGTTAACAGGCGGCGGACCGTTTACCTCGGCGCCGCGTTGGTTGTCGGTTTGATCGCTGTGGGGAGCCTGGCTTTGTGGTGGGGGAAAAAGAATTCGACGCAGGAATCTGCTGCGACTGTACCAACTTCGACTCCTACTCCGGCGCGAGATTCTAACTCGACGACTAACTCGACTGTAGCAAGTCCCAGCGTTGCGACTCCTACTCCCAAGAGTGAGCAGAACAATGCGCAAGCGAAAGCTACGCCGAGTCAAAGTCAGAACACTAATAGTAGCTCTGAACCCAACACCAGCGGACAACTCTCAGTCCCCAACATTTACGGGAAGACATATGGTGTTGCGCGAAAGCTTTTGATCAAGGAAGGCTGGCAACCAAACGAGAGGCACATCTCTTACGGCGACGATCCGGCTACACAGTCGGGCAATGGTCCAACCTTCTGGAAGAGAGGCTACCGGGAATTAGTAACCTGTAGCGGCAGTGCTATGGCGGAATGTCTTTTTGAGTTCATTGATCCTGCGGAAAGGGTCCTCGTAGTAGTAACCGAGGGCGAAGAGGACGAGAACGGACAATATCACGCCACGGTAAAACGCACGGTCTTTAAGAAGAAATAACATTCAACCGCTAATGCTTGAGGATAATATCGTGAGACTGCCATTACATGTTGGCAAGATATGTCTACTGACTGCTCTCATCCTGTTAGCGTTCGCTCTCTTTCATGCTTCGATCATGGCCCATCCTGGGTCGGGTATCGTGGTCGACAGACAAGGTACTGTCTATTTCCTCGATACTGGATCCGGCGTGTGGAAAATCGACTTGCACGGCAAGCTGACGCAACTCCCCGGGCCGAGGTTCCACTGGATGACTATTGACCTTGACGACTGCTTCAACACAGTGCGGCTGCCGTCAGGGGCGCGTGGCGACATTACTCGGGTAGGAGCAACGCCGACGCTTCTCGTCGCGAGTGACTTTCCGATCGCGATCGGTGCAAACGGTAGCTTGTATTACCCGGACTTTGTTCCTGGCTCAGGTTTGAAGATATTGGAATTGACGCCTTCGGGCCGGACCACAGAGCTAACGAACTTGTCTGCCGCAGCGGGAGGTCGAGACCTTCGATACCTGAACGGTCTCGCCGCCGGCTCTGATGGTTCGCTCTACTACACTGAAGATAACGCCATTCGCCGAGTCAGCGCGAGGGGACAAGTTTCGACGGTCATCACAAATCCTACACTTGCCACTTGCGTATCCATCCCCGGAACGACGCGTTCGCAGCTTCGCGGCCTCACCGTCGACGCTCACGGCACAATCTACGTTGCGGCGAGTGGTTGCGCCAGCGTGCTTAAGGTCACCGAAGGTGGTCAGATTACTACTGTGCTACAACTTCAGAGTCCCTGGACACCTACGGCAGTCGCTGCATTCGGAAGCGACCTCTACGTGCTCGAGTACCTGCAGACGGCGGCCTCGATGGCGCCAGAGGATCGGAGGGCCTGGCTTCCACGCGTGCGCAAGATCACAGCGAATGGGCACTCGCGTATTATTGCGAGCATTGACCGGCGCTAGCACGAGGCGATTCATGCGTTCGTGGCCGCCGGGTGGCTTTGCCACAAAACCTCAGACTATGCCCAACGCTTCCCGCCGCGTAGCGGCGATATATTTTTAGAACCATGCTGCTTGATGAACCGGAGCTCCGAACGGGCGGCTTCTCTTGTCGCCGATAAATGGGCTCAAACCAATAAACAATCCTCAGCGTCGGCAAAATATTCCGTGTCAACGGCACGCAAGACATGAGCGACATGGAAAAAACACGAACGCGAAGAATGTCAGTTCGGAGAGCGGCAGCCGACCCCGTCAAGTCCGAACCTGTGGATCCGCTCGCTACCGCTCCCTGTACTGACGCGCGTATCCTGCAACAGATCAATCCCGACGCTATGCCTGACGAAATCAATCTGGAAGCTTCCGAGCGCGCGGCAATGCTAAGACGCGGACGGTCGCTTGAGTATCTGACCATCCTTTGGAACTGCCTGGAAGGAATCATCTCGATCGGCGCGGGCCTGTTTGCCGGAAGCATTGCGTTGGTTGGTTTTGGCTTTGACTCCTTGATCGAGGTCTCATCCGGGGCAGCGCTCTTATGGCGATTGCATCTGGACGCTCCCGAACGTCGCGAGCGAGCTGAGCGTCTAGCTTTAAAATTCGTCGGCGTCAGCTTCCTGTTATTAGCCGCATACGTCGCGTTTGACGCCATCAAATCGTTGGTAGAACGCGAACTTCCAAAAGTCAGCTATCCGGGGATCGGTATTGCGGCATTGTCACTCGTGGTGATGCCTTACCTTGCCCGAGCGAAGCGGCGCGTCGCCGCATCAATCAATAGCCGCGCGTTGAGAGCCGATTCACGACAAACTGACCTCTGCGCCTATCTTTCAGCGATCCTGCTGGGCGGGCTGCTTCTGAATGCAGTTGCTGGATGGTGGTGGGCCGATCCTTTGGCGGCCCTCGTTATGGTCCCCATCATCGCCAGGGAAGGGATTGAAGCATTGCGCGGCGAAGCATGTGGTGATGATTGTCATTAACACGATCTACCATGCATAAATACGAACCTGAAGGGTGTCAGTACGGGGACTGGACAAAAGCTCGCCCGACTGTCAGGCAATGCTTTCTTGGGGGGATGGTGCACTATCCCGACAAGTCGGGACCCTCACCCAACCTCTCCAGAGGGAGAGGAGCAAGCAGCTCCGGGAACTGACCAACCTTACCTCACGCCCAGCTTCCCACCACCCGCCAATTGTTTACATCAAGTTAACACGCAGTTCAGGTCAATTTAACTTCGCGCGTTCATGATTCAGAGTTCGTTTACTCTGCATTTGAATCCGAATTCCGGAGGCGCACTGTTATGCGTGCAATCAAACACTCTCTGCTCTTTCCCCTTCTGATAATCACCGTGGCCGCTTCTGCATTGGTCCTTGTGGGATGCGGTGGCGGCGCCACCGGCGAACTTCGCTTACAGGGCGCCGGCGCGACTTATCCCAATCCGCTCTATCAAAAATGGATCAGCGAATACGGCAAGCTCCATCCGAACGTTCGCATCGATTATCAATCAATCGGTTCGGGAGGCGGACAAAAACAGATTAAGGAACAAACCGTTGACTTTGGCGCCAGCGATTCTTTTATGAGCGATGCGGACCTGAAGGCCACACCCGGTATGCTGCATATTCCCATGGTGCTGGGAGCGGTGGTGATTACCTACAATTTGCCAAGCCTATCGCAACCGCTGCGTTTCTCGCCCGACGTGGTCGCCGACATTTTTTTGGGCAAGGTAAAACGGTGGGATGACGCTCGTATCAAAGCTGATAATCCCGGGGTAAATCTTCCGGCGGCGGACATAACCGTCGTGCACCGCTCGGACGGCAGCGGCACCACCGGAGTGTGGGTTGATTACTTGTCCAGGATTAGCCCCGAGTGGAAAGAGAAAGTTGGCGCCGGCACGTCAGTCAATTGGCCGGTAGGCATCGGTGGCAAAGGCAATGAAGGTGTGACGGGCCAGGTAAAACAAACGCCCAACACCCTTGGGTATGTCGAATTGATCTACGCGCTGCAAAACAATTTACCGGTGGGACTCATCAAGAATAAATCCGGAAACTTTGTGCCTGCCAGTCTTGACTCAGTAACCGCGGCGGCGGCTGAATCGGTGGCCAACACTCCGGACGATTTGCGAGTCTCCATAACTGATTCGCCCGGGGCAAACGCTTACCCAGTCTCCAGCTACACTTACATCCTGGCGTACAAAGAGCAGAAGGACGCCACCAAGGGCAAGGCGCTGGTTGATTATCTTTGGTGGTGTATTCATGACGGTGAGAAGTTTACGAGCGACCTGAAGTATTCGCCACTGCCCGCCGAGATTGTGAAGCGCGCGGAAGAAAAAATTAATTCAATCACGGCCGGAGGAAAGCCGCTGCGATAAGTCTGGGCTAGGTTTCGTTTCCCCTCCCTTTGGGAAATTGAGTAGGGTCTGGCTGAACAGGCTTTGCCAAAAAGTCAGCCAAGGATTTGTGGCGCGTGGTTACAGAACCGCGAGCGTAGCGAGCGGGACAAAAACGCACTCGGACTCGGACGATTAGAGTTTGGCATGCCTAATAATTCGGGCCTTGAAGAGAGAGAGTAGCTCCTTAACCCGCTCGCTGGCGCTCGCGGTTCTGTAACGAAGTCAGGGTCGGCTTATGCAGAAGACGAGTTTTTGGGCAAAGCCGGCTGAACAATTTCAAGGTTTGGTTTCTGCCGGGTTTTGAATCTTGCGCGTGGAAGAAGAAAGAAAAAATATTGATGGTTCCTCGGCAGGCCGTCGCCCTCATCCTCTCCCAGGAGAGGGAACAAAACGGCCCAAGCCGGGCGCGCGGTTCTGGCGGCGACTATCGCCGACGGGTAACAAGGGCGACGCAATCTTTCGCGTGCTAATCGTTTCAGTCGCGATCCTGGTGGTACTGATCGTAATTGCGATGATCGTGTCGCTCGCTTCGCATTCGACTCTCTCGATTCGCCAATTCGGATTCCATTTTCTAATCGATCGCGAGTGGGATCCGGTCAAAGGAAAATTCGGTGCGCTCGCGTTCATTTACGGAACGATGGTCTCTTCGCTGATCGGTCTCTTGATCAGTGTGCCGCTGTCGCTCGGCATCGCTATTTTTCTGGTTGAGCAAGCGCCAACTTACCTGGCGCGCCCCATCGCCTTCCTGGTTGAGTTGCTGGCGGCCATCCCGTCAGTCGTTTATGGGGTCTGGGGGATTTTCGTGCTCGCGCCGTTCCTGCGGGTTCATGTCGAGCCGTTTCTGGCGCGTTGGTTTGGCTGGTTGCCGCTGTTCACCGGCCCCATCACCGGAATCGGTTTGTTAACCGGGGGAGTAATTCTCGCGATCATGGTTACGCCTATCATTTCCGCGGTCGTCCGCGATGTGCTCTCGGCGGTTCCGAATACGCAAAGAGAAGCGGCGCTGGCGCTGGGCGCGACGAAGTGGGAAACGACGCGAGTCGTGCTGGTCAACGGCGCGCCGGGCATCGCCGGCGCGGTAATCCTCGGGCTGGGCCGGGCGATTGGTGAAACGATGGCAGTGACCATGGTCATCGGCAACCGCGCAGAAATAACTACATCGTTGTTTCAGCCGGCTTACACGCTCGCATCGGTAATCGCGAACGAGTTCACCGAAGCTACCGGGGACACTTATCTGAGCGCCTTAGTCGAACTAGGCTTAATTTTGTTTGTCGTAACGTTTGCAGTGAACGCCATTGCGAGGTTGCTGGTCTGGCGAGTTACGCGCCGAACAGCCGGAGCGATGGCGTAGAGAGAAACGTGAGGCAGTACGGCGAGCAGAAGCCAGCAAGGCGTCGCGCTGAAAACTTCTTAACATGAGACCGAGGATACTAAGTAGATCAGATCGAGCTCGCCGGGCCATCAGCAGCGTGATGACGTTTCTGACGGCGCTATGTACGGTGGTTGCGGTCGGAATCCTCGCGATTATTCTGGGATATATTGCGATTCGCGGGCTGAGTGCGATCAACTTACGCTTCTTGACTGACACACCTCGCCCCGTCGGTGAAGGCGGCGGCATTGGCAACGCAATTGTCGGTTCCGCCGTTCTGTTGGCGCTGTCCTGTGTGGTCGGAATTCCGATTGGAATAGCCACGGGTATCTATCTCTCCGAACTGGGGCGCGGCTGGTTCGCCGGCATAGTTCGTTTTTTGGTGGATACCCTGACCGGCATTCCTTCAATCGTTACCGGAGTTTTTGTTTACGCCGTCGTGGTGCTGAGGATGAAACATTTCTCGGCATTCGCAGGTGGTCTGGCCCTGGCCCTAATTATGATCCCGATCGTCGCGCGCACAACTGAAGAGATGATCAAGCTGGTGCCTCACAGTCTGCGCGAAGGCGCCCTCGCACTGGGTGCGCCGCAATGGCGAGTCACGATGGGAATCGTGCTGCCGGCCGCGGCATCGGGGATCGCCACCGGGGCGATGCTGGCGATTGCCCGCGTCTCGGGGGAAACGGCGCCGCTTCTGTTTACAGCGTTCGGCAGTCGCTTTTATCCGCGCAGTCTGAACGAACCAATTGCTTCGCTGACGGTGCAAATCTTCAACTACGCGCTTTCGCCTTATGACGAATGGCATGCGCAAGCGTGGGCGGCGACCCTGGTGCTGATGGCTCTGATCCTTACCATCAATATCGCAGTGAGAGCTGTGACGCGCAAGAGATTCAGCTAAGAGATGACCCCTTCAACGCAAACGATAGCGCCTAAGTTTGAAATTCGAAGTCGCGCGATGCCTCCTGCGAGCGCCACCAAGATTTCAGTGCGTGATTTGAACTTTTACTACGGGCGCAGCCAGGCGCTGAAGAATATCTCGCTCGATATTCCGGAACGGATGGTGACCGCCTTCATCGGTCCGTCCGGCTGCGGCAAGACGACGTTCCTACGCACACTGAATCGCATGAACGATGTGATTCCCGGCACTCGCGTCGAAGGGTCAGTCACGATCGACGAGGCAGATATCTACGCCCCCCTTGCTGACGTCGTTGATCTGCGTCGTAAGGTCGGCATGGTCTTCCAGAAATCAAATCCGTTTCCGAAGTCGATCTTCGACAACGTCGCCTACGGTTTGAAGATTAATCGCATCACTTCCAGCCGGGCTGAGATGGAGGCGCGGGTTGAAGAGGCTTTGAAGGATGCCGCACTGTGGGATGAGGTCAAAGATCGTCTCAAGTCGTCGGCGTTAGGATTATCAGGTGGGCAGCAACAGCGTTTATGCATCGCGCGGGCTTTGGCAATCAAGCCCGAAGTAATCCTGATGGACGAGCCGGCGTCAGCGCTCGATCCGATTGCCACCTCAAAAATTGAAGAGTTGATCTTTGAACTGAAGAGGCATTACACGATCGTAATAGTCACGCATAACATGCAGCAGGCGGCCAGGGTTTCAGACTTGACGGCATTTTTCTTGTTAGGCAAGCTCATCGAAGTAAATGCCACCGAGAAGATTTTTACCGCTCCTGACGAGAAGCTGACCGAAGACTACATCACCGGAAGATTTGGCTGAATATGGAAGTTCATCGACACTTGGATGAAGAGTTGGATCGGTTGCGTGACACCGTGTTGCGTCTGGGCGGTGAAGCCGAGCATGCTTTGATGCGAGCGATGCAGGCCTTGTCTGATCGCAATGATGAAGTCGCTCGCGAGGTTCTGGTACATGATGACGCGATCGATCAACTGGAAGTTGAAGTCGATCAGCAGTGCGTGGACATATTCGTCTTGCGGCAACCGGCGGCTCGCGATCTCCGGTTTGTAATGTCGGTTGCGAAAATGGCTCCGGTGCTCGAGCGGATTGCAGATCACGCAGCGAACATTGCGCGCGTGGTCGTCGAGCTCAACAAGGAACCGGAACTGAAAGACCACGTGCGGCTAAGACAAATGGGTGACGTGGCTTCTGCGATGATGCGGACGGCGCTCGATGCCTTTACTACGCGGGACGCGGTGGCGGCGCGCGAGGTAATCAAACGTGATGCCGAAATCAACGTACTCTACAACCAGGTCTTTCATGATTTGATTGAGTTAATGGCCAAGGAGCCGTCGACGGCGACGCGTGATGCGCGATTGCTGTTTATCGCCAAGCACCTTGAAAGAATTGGCGATTACGTCACGGACATCTGCGAACTGACCGTTTACATGGCTGAAGCAGCGATCATAAAACACCGGCGTTGAGCCTTACCGGCTGGTTTCGGATTCGCATTTGCTAGCCAGTGACTTCGAAAGTGTGGTTGAATGACCGTCGTTCCACTAAACTCCAAACGTTTTCGACGGGATTCGCATGACCACGACAGTAGCCATTGCGCTCGCGATCGTACTGGTCGCTCTGATCTTTGATTTTACGAACGGGTTTCACGATGCCGCGAATTCGATCGCTACGGTCGTTTCCACGCGCGTGCTCTCGCCACGTTATGCCGTCATTTGGGCGGCGCTGTTTAATTTTATTGCGTTCGCAATTTTTGGAACGCGGGTGGCGAAGACGATTGGCGGCGATTTGGTCCGCATCGATCTGATTAATGAGAATCTGCGCCTGTATGTGCTGTGCTCTGGATTGATTGGAGCGATCGTCTGGAACTTGATCACCTGGTACCTCGGTCTGCCCACCTCGAGCTCGCACGCGCTAATCGGTGGTTACGGCGGCGCCGCGGTTGCTGCTTATCGAGGATTCAGCGGATTGTTGAAGCCCGAAGGATGGATCAAGACGCTGGTCTTCATCGTAGCTTCCCCGGTGATTGGATTCATCATTGGGTTTGCCTTGATGGTGGCAGTTTATTGGATCTTTCATCGCTGGACACCGGCCCAGGTCGATAAGACTTTTCGGCGCGGGCAATTGCTTTCGGCGGCGGCTTATTCACTCGGCCACGGCGGCAACGACGCGCAGAAGACGATGGGCATCATTACGGCGGTGCTGGCGACGGCGGGAATGTTCAATCTCCAGTTAGGAGCCAAGGGGACTGTGCCGGCTATTCCTATTTACGTCGTGCTGATGGCCCACGCGGCGATCGCATTAGGAACTTTGGCGGGCGGCTGGCGCATTGTGCATACGATGGGATCAAAGATTACCAAGCTGAGGCCAGTGGGCGGATTCAGCGCTGAAACTGCCGGAGCGATTACTTTGTTTGGGGCGACTTTCATGGGAATTCCCGTTTCGACTACCCACACAATCACCGGAGCTATTGCCGGAGTGGGATCGACAACCAGACTGTCGGCCGTTAAATGGCGTGTGGCGGGAAGAATCGTGTGGGCGTGGATTTTGACAATTCCCGCCGCAGCGATCTTCGCGGCTCTATCTTTTCTAGTTATTGAATTGATTCACAGACTTATCACTTAGTTCGGGTTATCAACCTAAACTGCTCGATGGCTTTTGGCATGCCGAGACCTGCTTTGATTATCGAAGACGATCCCGACATTGCTGAGAGCGTTCGCTATAACCTCAAGAGCGCCGGCTTCGATCCCGTCGTGGCGACTACGGGTGAGCAAGGTTTGAACCTCGCGCTCGATGCGCAGAACCCGCCCGCAGTAATAATCCTGGACCTGATGTTGCCCGGCATGAACGGCCTGGAGTTATGTCGCCGGTTGCGCCGCGAAAATCAAACGCGCCGGACGCCGATTATTATGCTGACGGCGAAAACATCCGAAGCCGATCGCATTGCCGGACTCGACCTCGGCGCGGACGATTACATCGCCAAACCATTTTCCGTGCGTGAGTTGCTCGCGCGCGTTCGCGCTGTTTTGCGCCGCGTAGAAGACGAATCAGCTGAGCGCTATGACGATGGACATCTCGCCGTCGACTTTGAGAATGTACGAGCAACGTGCGATGGCCTCGATGTTAAGCTGACAAATAAAGAGTTCCTGCTGCTCTCGACCCTGGCCAGGAAAAAAGGAAGAGTGATTACTCGGCAGCAGCTGCTCGATCAAGTCTGGGGATACAGTTACTACGGCGATGCGCGGACGCTGGACGTCCACATTCGGCGGCTGCGGCAGAAGTTGAACGCCTGCGGCGACTGCATTGAGACGGTTATTGGAGTTGGCTATCGCTTCATAGGTTGTGGGCGGCAAGCTCAACCGGCGCCACCAAATGAATAACTCCCGCTTTTTCTTAGGCATCTTGATTGTGCTGGGGCTCAGTGTGCTCGCCGCGTCGCTTTTGATTGCGGGCACGGCCGGATGGCTTTGCTTCGCAGCGTCAATGCTTTTGCTCGGCATGGTGGCCGGTTGGCTGTGGAAGCTGGGCACGAGTTCGCAAGAGCGGATCCACGATGAGCGGCATCCGGAGCCCAAGGGTTTCACGGTAGAGCTTCTCAGCGCCGCCGTTAACGAAATGCGGGAAGGAATGCTCGTCATCGATTCAGAGATGCGAGTGATTGCCTCGAATCGGGCGGCTCGCGGTCTGTTTTCAAGTATCGAAGGACCCGTAGATTCGCGGCGGCTCACGGAGCTGACCCGCAACCCGGCCGTCTACGAGGCATTTTTGGATGGTGTTCGCGGCACAGAACGATCCGGCGTACAGGTCGAGATCTATGGGCCGGCTCGTCGTGTCTTCGATCTCCGAGTTATTCCGCTAAAGCTGTCTAATGGCGGAAAGGCAGCCGCGGGCGTCTTCTTTGATGTGACCCGCCTGGAGCGCCTGGAATTAGTCAGACAGGAATTTCTTTCCAACGTGTCTCACGAATTGCGAACGCCGCTTACGGCGATCGTCGCTCTAGCAGAGACTCTGGAAACGGGAGCTATCGACGACGCGGAGAACAATCGTCGCTTTTTGGCGATCATTCAAAAGAACGCCGCCCATATGCGTCGACTGATCGACGATATCCTTGAGCTGAGCGCCATCGAAGCAGGCAATGTTGAGGTGCGGCCGGAGACAATTCGCTTGCGGTCCCTAATCGAAGATGTGATCGGCAGTCTCGACAAAAGGGCCGCTGCCAGGGACGTTGCTCTGCATAACCTGGTAGAGCCGGACGCCGAGGTTTACGTCGATCCTCACCGAATGACTCAGATGTTGACCAACCTGACTGAAAACGCAATCAAGTTCAATCGTCCGGGTGGAGAGGTGAAGATACGGCACGAAGTTAATGACCGCGACAGCATATCTGTCGAAGATACGGGAGAGGGAATCGCTTCCCATCACCTTGATCGTCTATTTGAAAGATTCTACCGGGTGGATCGCGCGCGCTCTCGCGAGTTGGGCGGTACTGGTTTGGGTCTGGCGATCGTCAAACACCTCGCTCGCAGTCACGATGGCGAAGTGAGGGTGTCGTCGCGTTTAGGAGAGGGAACAACGTTCACGATTGAACTGCCAAGACGAGCCGCCGAGACAGAGGAGGTGCCCGTGGCCACGGCCAGTCCAGTTGCGTGATACTAATGTGTCATTTGATGAGTGTCAGCAGTGTCAATGACTACGAACGACTCGGCGCTCCTCATCAATAGATCTTCAGCCAGGCGGCGCAACCGTGCCGGGATCTCAACACATCTTCGCTGTTCCGTTGCAACGCGATGCTGAGTCAGCAAGTGAAGCTCTGCGCTACAAAAATCACATCGCCTTAGATGGATTTCGATCGCGGCACGGTCTTTCAGGGGCAGCCGATGACGACGATAGCGGAGCAAAACCTCAGATGAAGGGCAATCGCCCGTCTTGCAGAATCTTTCGTTCAATAATGAAACCGTCATGTGCGATATAGACCTACATCAGGACAAAAACTCTAATCGCCCGGGATTTCCAGACTCGGCTCCGGTGCCCTGCAAGGCTTTCTTGATTAGAATCAACACTTTAACTCCTGCGTAAAAAAATGTTGCTCATTGTCAGCTTCGTTTGTTAAGATGGCCGTAGGTTGATTGAGGAGTCATTAGCTCCTTGATCCACGTCGAACCGCAGTCTCCCGCTTTAACCCTGACCAGCCAAGTCAGGAACAAGCACCATCTTTCCGGGACTGGAAAAGGTAAAACAGAATAGCTGTTCATCGATCACGCCTCTCGGTCTAAAACCGAGTCGCCCTCTCTCGACCTCACGGCCTGATCGACGCTTGCCCGCAAAACAACAGCGACCACGGATGTGATGATCGATCCGGATCTTAACTAGCTGCCAACTAGTCGCATCCACTCTCATCTTCGGGATAAAAAACAACCGTGAAATCAATCACTCAAAAGACGACGCACGATTCCAGCGTCAGCGTGCCGCGAGAAGTTACGCGCCCCAGCCGCTCTGCCGAACGCAGCGCCAGAGCCGGTCACTGGGTCGAAAGCTTGCGGAACTCTGACGTCAACCGCTTGTGGGCCGAGCTACACCGCATTGTCAGCAATCATCCTTTGGTGCGAGCTTCGCGGAGCGCCGGCCTCTTAATCGAAGAAGGCGCAAGCAGCGCTTATACTGATTTGACGCAGGAGTTGTTTGTCCAACTTCTTACCAAATCGCGATTTCAGCATTATCTTGATACGTCGATGACCGACGCCGAGATCGAATGCGAGATCGGACAAATCGAATTGACGAATCTCTTAACGGCGGAACTGAGAAAACGCCACCCGGAAAGTTATCGACTGGCGCGCCGTATCTCCACTTTGATTCAGTCGAGCGCCAACTTTCGCCGATTTGACAGCAACGGCGGCAACGACGAGCAACATCGCCGGTTGGCCGATCGCGTGTACGGTCTGAGTGAGTGGCCTGAGAATAAGCCCGGTCGCGGCTCGCACGACATGGAGCAACGCGCGCATATGATTCCCGTCCGCCAGCGCGACACGCGCATGGTGGGCTGCACGGGGGACGCACAAATCGTCATCAGCAACTCTGATTTGGAAGATTTGATTGTGTCTGTCCTTGAGGCCATCGACGGGCCGGCTGATGTGCGCACTTTGCGCAGCCTGGTGATGTCGCGTCTTCCGGTGATGGACATTTATCTGGTACCGCTGGGTGGCGATGATCCAGATTCAGATGGCCCGCATTATGATCCCGCCGATCTCCGAGAGAACCCGGAAGAGAGTTTGTTGCGCCACGAGTCCCAGGCCGAGGCCGCCGGTTCAGTCGATAAGTTCCTTACGAATCTGCGCGGGAATGTGCGCGGAAAAATCAAGCAATACAACCGCATGCTGGGAGTTCTGTGGCACTGTTATTTGAGCCCAGACCACGCCACTCAATTGGAAGTTGCCGCTACATTAGGCGTTTCTGATTCTTTGGTATCCGACTACCGGCGCCGTATTGAACAGGAGTTGAGGGCGCTGTCGTTTACCGAAGTCGAGGAGGCGCGCATGTTCGAGTTGGCCCTGCGTGAGCGTGTCCGGACGATGGTGCCGATGGGCAGTGAAGTAATGACGAGCTAGGACCGCGTCTCGGCTAGGAAACACACAGTCGATACAGGAAGCGCGGGGCCACCTGCGCTTCTTTGTTTTTAGCGCCAGTTTTGAGTGTCGCAATGATCAGGCGTTCCCCAGGCAAAGACTACCAAACAGTAACGCGTTCGCGTCTGGCAAAGCAGCAGTCGTCGCCTGCGAGCAACAGCGTGACTGCGAAACCTTCGCTCGTCGAGACGCTCTCTCTTCGCCGGACCGAAGTGACCAGCTCCGTCGAGGCGGAGCAGACGTTCCTCAAGCGCGGCCACGCTCTGTCATTCGTGGCGCTGTTGTTGTTCACCGTAATTCTGTATGCGCGTCCGGCAGAATTCTACCCCTCAGCCTTCACCAATTACCTGGCACTGACCGTCGGCATCGTCACGCTGGCGCTCTATTCCATCACGCAGCTAACGGTTGAAGGGACTCTGAGTGCCCGACCTCGGGAACTTCACCTGGTGCTGCTTTTCATGGTGACTGCGCTGCTTTCAATTCCTCTGGCAATCGATCCGGTAATTGCCTGGGGGGAATTTAGCGCGACCTACGTTCGCGGAATCTTGATCTTCATCGTAATTATCAACGTTGTTCGCACGGAACGGCGACTGAAGGCATTGCTTTTTGTAGCCGTGGTAACGGCAATAGTTCTCAGTGCGCAGGCAGTTAACGATTATCGCCTGGGGCTGATGACCATTGAAGGTTATCGCGCGGCTGGTCGCGGAACCGGCATCTTTGGGAACACGAATGACATGGCGTTGCACCTCGTGACCATGCTGCCGATTTCCATCGGCTTGTTTTTTGGTTCGCGAAATCCGTTGATGAAAACCATTCATGGTGCTTGCGCGCTGGTAATGATGTCGGGAATTCTGCTTTCGTATTCTCGTGGCGCGTTCCTGGGAATGTTCGTCGTCCTGATCTATTTCGCGTTCCGCATTGCCAAAAGCAACCGACTTGGCGTGATTCTGGCAATTGTGGCCGGCGCAATAGCGATAGTCCTCCTGGCGCCCAGCGGTTACGGTACTCGCTTGTTATCGATCTTTGTGCCCGGTCTTGATCCGGGCGGATCGGCGGACTCGCGGCGGGGTGAGTTAATGCGCTCAGCCTATGTCGCGCTGCGTCATCCGCTGCTGGGCATCGGCATGGGCAACTATCAGCCACTGATGTCCCTGAAGGGTTTGGTTACGCACAACTCCTACACCCAAGTCGCGGCAGAAATGGGGATGACCGCGCTCGTGCTATACACGATGTTCATCGTCTCGCCTTTTAGAAAGTTGTCAGTCATCGTGCGCGAAACGTTTACTGCGCGACGTCATTCACGTTTTTACTATTTGGCGCTGGGACTACAGGCCTCGTTGCTGGCCTACATGATCTCAAGCTTTTTCCTGTCAGTCGCCTACTCCTGGTACGTCTACTATCTGGTTGGGTACGCGGTCTGTTTCCGGCGCATGTATGAATCAGAAACGGGAAAACTAGTAGTGATTGAGAAGCGGAAGATCCGCAGCGAAAAAGAATCCGAGGGTGCTGCGCTGATGGACCGCGAGCCCCGAGTAGTCACGGCATGAACCTACGAGCAGCAGCCGAGATGATGTTTTGGTTGAGCGCCGCGGCGCTTATGTACGCGTACGTCGGTTATCCGCTGCTGATCGCTCTCGTTAGCGTGCTGCGGCCGCAACCAGTTAAGCGCGCCGATATTCTTCCCAGGGTGTCGATTATCATCACGGCTTACAATGAAGAACGCGATCTGGCTGCCAAGCTCGAAAACACGCTGACCCTTGATTATCCACGTGAGCTACTGGAAATCATCGTTGCATCTGACTGCTCTTCCGACGGCACCGACGAAATTGCGCGGAGCTTTGCCAATCGGGGGGTAATACTTCATCGGCAGCCGCAACGCCTCGGCAAAACTGCGGCCCAAAATGCTGCGGTGGCGAAAGCGTGCGGCGAAATCCTTCTGTTTTCCGATGCGACCAGCCTCTATCAAACGGACGTTCTGCGAAAGATTGTGCCGAGCTTTGCCGATCCTTCGGTGGGTTGTGTGGGCGGCAAACTGATCTATGTCGATCCGAATGACTCGCGTATTGGCCGCGGCGCGCAATCGTATTGGGGCTACGAAACCTTCCTGAAAACGACACGAAAGCCGAGCGTGCTCACTAATTGGCGTGTCCGGATGTCTTTATGCGGTGCGCCGAACGGCCTACGTAACGCTTTACGATGAAGCGTGCAGCGATTTCATCATTGCCACCAAAATGGTGGAGCAGGGATTACGCACGATTTACGAACCGGATGCGATCTGCACAGAGGAAACCAATCAGCGCGATGACAACGAAATGAAGATGCGCGTGCGGATCATCGCGCAGACGTTTACCGATTTGTGGCGGCATCGAGCGATGTTGAATCCTTTGAGAAGCGGCTTGTTCGGTTGGCAACTCTTTTCGCACAAGGTCATGCGATATGCAGTCCCGCTTTTCTTAATAATGATGTTTTTGTGTTCACTGATACTGGCCGCCGGCTCTCTGGCTTACCGGATTGTATTAGTGCTGCAAGTCGCGGGATACGCCTCTGCGGCGTTCGCCTGGATGCTTGAAAAAATCGGTGTGCGCAGTCGCGTGCTGGCATTGCCGCACTATTTTGTGCTGGCAAATGTGGCGTCCCTACTGGCCTTCCTTAAGTTTCTGCGCGGTGAGCGTTACGCGCGGTGGGAACCGATTAGATAACACGACAGCTGAATTCGGACTCCGGATCTCGTATATCAGAAGCGCATGAAACCAAACGTCCTTTTCATCATTGACAGTTTTGAGCAGGGAGGCAGCGAGCGCCAGGCGCTCCAACTCTTGCGCCAGCTGCACGAGAGCGGCAACTGCCGCGTGCATCTCGCTTGCTTACAGGATCGAGGTTCGCTGCGCGCTGAAGTTGAAGCGCTGAGAATCGGCGAGATTCGCGAATACGCATTGACCAGTTTTTACGATCTGAATTTCCTCAGACAGATCCAGCGACTGGTTTCCTTTATCAAAAAGAATCAGATCGATGTGGTTCACACTCATTGCTTTTACACCAACATCTTCGGCATGACGGGCGCGTTCCTGGCGGGTGTGCCGGCTCGCGTGACGTCGAAGGGTGAGACCGACGGGTTTCGCACGCCGATGCAAAAGCGGACGGAGAGAATCGCGTTCCGGCTGGCGCATCGAGTCATCGCTAACTGTCTCGTAGTTCAAGATCAATTGATTCGCGAGGGCGTGAATCCAAAGCGAATTATCCAGCATTACAACGGATTGAATCTTGAAAGAATGAAGCCGCCCGCCGGACTAACTCGCGAAGCAGCTCTGAACAAGTTTGGCTTGCCGCAGGATCCGCGTCGCTTCATCACCATCGTCGCGAACCTGCATAACCCGGTCAAAGATCACCAGATGTTTCTGCGCGCCGCGGCCCAGGTGCGTTCGCGCGTGCCCGACGCAGCGTTTATCATCGCGGGCGAAGGGTCGTTGATGCCGGAGTTGCGCGAATTGGCTGACTCTGTCGGAATCGCAGCCGACGTTCACTTCATTGGCCGCTGTGACGATGTTGCCAGCCTGCTTTCTGTTTCGCACATCGGCGTGCTGAGCTCGAAAGCTGAAGGATTCGCTAACGCAATTCTGGAATATATGGCCGCCGGACTCCCGGTAGTCGCCACTGATGTTGGCGGAGTCCGCGAAGCCATCATGGAAGGTGAGACCGGTTACATCGTTCCGAGTGGTGATGACACCGCGATGGCAAAACGGCTTATTCAAGTCCTAAGTGATAACGGAAGAGCGCGTGAAATGGGTGCGCACGCCAAAATGATAGTGAACGAAAAATTTGCCAGTGAGCATCACTTGCGAAATACGCTCGAGCTGTACGATGAACTGTTAAGTCACAAATCTCCCGCGAAGGTTCCCATGGGACAAGTGCAGCAATCAGTGTGACACCATGAGACGAAAACTTTTTCAAATGTACTGGAAGCTGCGCGGATTGATCGCGCCAAGGTTGACTCACTCGCAGCACCTTTACGAACAGGTGCTCAAGGAACACGTAGACCGTGATACGAAGTGGCTCGACCTGGGCTGCGGCCATCAAGTTTTGCCGTTTTGGCGGGAACCGGAAGAACGCGAGCTAATCTCTCGTTGCGGAATGATCGTGGGGATGGATTACGACCTGGCCTCGCTGCAAAACCACCGCAGCGTGTCCTTGCGCGTACGAGGCCACATTGATTCGCTGCCATTCAAGGAATCGCACTTCGATTTGGTGACCGCGAATATGGTGGTCGAACATCTCGCTGATCCGGCCCTGCAATTCCGCGAAATTTATCGAATCCTAAAGCCGGGTGGAGTCTTCTTATTTCATACGCCGAACGCTGTGGGCTATCCCACGCTGATAAATAAAATGGTGCCAGAGAAGCTAAAACACAAACTGATTTATCTTCTGGATGGCCGCCAGGAAAACGACGTGTTTGAGACACACTACCGCGCGAACACCGAGAGACATATCGGCGCGCTGGCGCAAGCGACAGGTTTCGATGTCGCGAAATTTCGCTTGACGGTTTCGGACGCGGTCTGCGCGCTAGTTCCACCGATTGCTATTCCTGAGTTGATCTATCTCCGATTATTGATGACTGAGCGCTGTAAGAATTGGCGCACGAATATCATTACGGTCCTCAGAAAGCAGCAACCTGCGAATGCTGTTCGCGAACTATCTGCGAACCGACGCGCTGCGTGATCGAATGAAGATGTTTCGCACGCAAAAGACTGTGCGCCGACGCTTCATAATCCTGTTCGCGCTTGGGATCTTTCCGGCGTGTTTGCTGGCAGCCTGGCTCGCTGCCGAACTCCTAATCGTCAAGTCCGAAGTTGCTTCCGCCGATGCGATCGTAGTCCTCAGCGGTTCATCGACCTATGTCGAGCGCACCACGTGGGCAGCAAAACTCTATCGCGAAGGCCGCGCTCCCCTGGTTATGCTCACCAACGATGGGCTAATCAGCGGCTGGGACCAGAAAGAGCAGCGCAATCCTTACTACTATGAGTTGGCGATGAGGAGATTGCAGGACGCCGGGGTGCCGGCTGATCGAATACAGATCGTTTCGGGCGCGGCCGCCGGAACTTATGAAGAGAGCTTACAGATTCGCGAGTTCGCCACGAGTCACGAGCTCAAGAGGCTACTGGTCGTGACTTCTGCGTATCATTCGCGACGCGCGTTCTGGTCAATGCGTCGGGCCTTCGTAGGAACTGGCATCCAAATCGGCATCGATAGTCCACCGCCCGGATGGCAGACGCCTTCGCCTTGGCTTTGGTGGTCACGCCGCTGGGGATGGAAAGTGGTGGGCGGTGAATACGTAAAGATGGCTTATTACTGGTCCAGGTACTGAAGCCTCAGCGGGTAGTGTCCTTCTCTGCGTTAATCTCGGCGACCTCTGCGGCTCTGCGGTGCATAAATTTCGGAAATGCTCACCGCGGAGACGCCAAGCACCGGGGGCTGGCGCGGAGATTTCAATTCAGGACACTACCGCCTTAGCGAGTCGCTCGCCGCGCCTCTATCACCGACTCATAAATTCGGGTCAAATTCCGAGCGTAGAGTTCAGGTTGATATCTTGTTGTGACTAACTCATGAGCATTCGCTATCAACCGCTGCGCTATTTCTCTGTTGCTCAAGACGCGCGCAATCGCTGCCGCCAATGATGGCGGGCTGTTCGCCGCAACCAGCAGAGCGCTTTCTTCATTCACAACCATCTCCGGCACGCCGCCGACTGCGGTGGCGACCACGGGAACGCCGGCAGCCATTGCTTCGAGCAGAACATTCGGCGACCCCTCGCTCCGCGAAGGCAGCACGAAAACGTTCGCCAACGCGTAAAAAGGCTGGACGTCATTAGTGCATCCCGCGAAGACTATTCCGTTAGCTGCCGGGGATGATTGTGCGGCGAGTTCAAGCTGTGCGCGCTCTGGACCATCGCCGACAATAACCAGTTTGCAATTGAGATTTGGATTTAGTGCGCAGAGTTCGTTGAAAGCTGCGATCAAATCGGCGTGGGCCTTCTCTCTCGACAATCTGCCAATTGAGATAACAACTGACTCGTCGTCGTCGATTCCGAGGCGCTCGCGAAGTGCCTGGACGATGTCCCCGGGGGGAGCTGGTCCAGGTCTGATGGCGTTGTGTTGCACCAGAATTCGTCCGACTGGAATACGTGTGATCTCAGCGAGTTCGCCAGCAAACGCCTGACAAACCGTGAGAATCTGATCGGCTTTTGGCAGCGACCATCGATCCAGTCGATTGTAAATCCGCATCCTGCGATCGGTGGTGGTATAGCCGTGATGGAAAGCCAACCACGGTAACTTCTTCGCCAGACCCGAGCGCCACATCACGAAATGCGATTTCACGGAGTGGGTCACCATCAGATCGGGCTGCCGTTGTTCGATCAGAGTTCGCAGTTCCGGGATTACGCCCAGATCAAAACGTCGCTGCTCCGGAATAACATCGATTTCGATTTCGGCAGCGCGGCTGGCAAGCACAAATTCATTTGGCGTTTCGCGATGATCAAGACGGCGGTCATAAGTGATGAAGGTCCCTTGAACCATCGGCACATCGCCGCATTGTTCGGCGATTTGTCGCGAGGTGCGGATATATTCGATCGCCCCCTTAGCGACAGCGTTGACGGTTGCGGCCTCGATTAGCGAAACAACTTTCATTATTTACCCCGTGCTCGCTCCTCGCTTCGCAAGCATCTGCTGGTAATGCGCGAGTAATTTTCCACCGACTATCGACCAATCATATTGGTCGGCAACCAGCGTGTGGCCGGACCCGATCAGCTTTCGCCGCAATGCCTCGTCGTCAATCGCTTGGAGAATCGCATGGCCGAGTTCCCGCGGGCCATCTGCCAACAATATGTTCTTTCCGTTTTCGATTTCCAGGCCTTCAGCTCCTTGCGCAGTTGAAACAACGGGCACGCCCGCCGCCATGGCTTCGAGAATTTTCAGCCGGCTGCCGCCGCCTACGTTCAAAGGCACAACCGCAGCGGCCGCTTCGTGATAGTACGGTCGCACATCGTCTACACTGCCGGTTACTTCAATCCCGCGAATAGACGACAATTGGCGAACCGCTGGAGTGGGATCGCGGCCGACGATTGTGAAGATGAGTTCGGGTTTCATTCTTTGCAAATCCGGCCAAACGTCGCGGGCAAAGCTAACTGCGCCGTCAATGTTTGCGTGGTAATCCATCGAGCCTACGAAAACCAGCCGGTTTTTTGAGCCCGAATCTTCGCCCATGAAGTGAACGGCATCGACGCCATTTTCAATCACAAGAATCTCTGCGGCCGAGTTGATCGCCCGCAGTCGTTCGGCATCTCTGTGACTCACCGCGACGTGCGCATCAAATTCGGCGAGGGCTCGCTTCTCAGAATCTTTCATCAGCCGCGCAGTCTTGCGAGCATAGGCACGGCGCGCAAAACTTTGTGAGCGATTACTGTATTGCTGCAGCAAGTCGCTTTCGATGTTGTGCCAATCACAAATCACCAGCGGCGGCCGCGGCGCGGAACGAATCACCGGCAGATAGTTCATCAGATGAATGCTTTCGACTTGAACGATGTCGAAGGCGCTTTCCTGAAGCAGCTTTGCCAGAGCCTGCTTCATTGGCTCAGTCGTATAGTTCAGCAAAGGCAAAGGCGTCCTGCCAATAGCGCCCATCACTATCTTGTCGAACGAATAACCGCCTTGGCGAGGCACCGTAATGATGCGCTCATAGACTTGCTCGAGTTCCGTTAACCCATTTCGATTGTCCCCAAACGCTAGTAAGGTGATTTTTGTCTGGCGGGAGAGCACGCGTGCCAGATGGTAATTCCGAAGTTTGGCGCCGGTGTCCAGCGGCCAACAAACGCGTGGGGCAAACTGAAGGATCCGAATGTGCGATAGGTCTGCGTTCAGGGCGATGCTCCAAGCTTGGCGATTTTAATTTAGGCCGCATCTGATTCTAACGGCAAAACCGCGCCATTCCTCAGAAAAGTTGCGCAAATTTGGAAAATTCATGGATTAGAGTCTGTCTTAATCTTGTATAATGTTGGCGGCAGTTTGTCCCGCCCCGTGGCCCACCCCAGGTTCCCACGCTCACAAAATTCAGAGATGCCGTTCCGTAAACCTTCACTATCGCACCAGTTCGCCAATGATGACCACGATCATCATTTCCGGACCGATCATTTGAAAGAAAATCTCGGCAGCCGTTCTGCGCGCGGCGGGATGGTGACGCTTGCGGCGCAGTTGCTGAAGTTTGTGACCAGCACCGCAGCGGCAATCGTGCTGGCCCGACTGTTGACGCCTGAAGATTACGGGCTGATTGGCATGGTAGCGATCATCGTCAACTTCGTCGGGATGTTTCAATATCTCGGACTGTCGACCGCCACCATTAAATGGACCCAGCTCGATCACAAACAGGTCAGCACTCTATTTTGGGTGAATCTCAGTTTGAGTGCGGTAATCATGTTGGCGACTTTCGCGAGTGGGCCTTTGCTCGCCTGGTTTTATCACGAACCGCGACTCGTCGGAATCGCAATCGGTTACGGCGTCATGTTGTTGTTGACAGGTCTCTCAATCCAACACCAGGCACTGCTGATGAGGCAGATGCGCTTTGGTGTGTATGCGTTGATCGAAATTGCCTCGCTGGTGATTGGACTGGTGGCCGCGATCATCGCGGCTGTGCTGGGCGCAGGGTACTGGGCATTAGTGCTAAATCAGATTGTCGTTTGGACGGTTATCGTGATCGGGACGTGGACCGCTTGTCGTTGGCGGCCGGGTCTACCGCGGCGCGGAACGGGCTTGCGAAAGATGCTTTCCTACGGTGGCAATCTGACGGGCTACAACTTCATGCAATTTTTCGCGCGCAATCTGGATAACGCACTGATTGGAAAGTTCTGGGGCGCGTATCAACTCGGCCTGTATTCACGCGCTTATCAACTGTTACTGATGCCGATCGGACAAATCAATACGCCACTTTGGTCGGTAGCTGTGCCGGCGCTTAGCCGTCTGTCCGATTCGCCCGAACGATATCGCGCGGCTTATCTGAAGATTCTGGAAAAGATCGCCATGATTACCATGCCCGGTGTGATTTTCATGTGCGCGACTTCAGATTGGCTGGTGCTTTTCTTGTTGGGACCACAGTGGACTGAGACGGCGCACATCTTTCGCTTGCTCGGCGTCGCAGCAGTCATGCAGCCGGTGACGTCCTCAGCGCTCTGGCTTTTTTCGACGCAGGGGCGCACACGCGAAATGCTTAACTGGGGGTTCTTCGGCAGCGGGATCGCCGTCTGTTCAATCCTGTTCGGATTACCCTGGGGAGCAACGGGCGTAGCCTTTACCTACGCGATTTCCGATTTCTGCATTTCGACACCGCTTCTGTTTTGGTACGTCGGCCGTCGCGGTCCGGTGCAGCCACGTGACTTCTATCGCACGATCGCGCCGTCGGTGTGCGCGACGCTATGCACCTTGGCAGCGTTATTTGCATTTCGACCATGGTTGGAAGTTGTTCATAGTCTGGCGGTGCGGCTAAGTTTGGCTTTCTTGATTGCCGTCGCTTCGTCTCTCCTTGTTTTTTCCGCTTTGCCAGCCGGCCGTTTGGCGCTGCGCAGTCTTAAAGACATGCTCGTAATGGTTTTTCGGCGGCAGCGTCCATCAGTGGCCTAACCAAGAGGCACAACTTTGAGTATCAGATCACAGGTTTTGTCGGTAGAAGGATCGCAACGGTTGAAAGAGCGTGTCTACAACTCGCGCGCGCTCCAGTATTCGTATCGGTCGTGGCTCGATCTACAAACAGAATTCGCGCTGCTGCGCAGTCAACCTTACGAAGCCTCGCGCCGCTTACTCCACATGTGGCGCCATTTAGGCGACGAGGTCGTGGGCCCAAACCGGGTCGCGCGCTTGATGCAGATCGTGCGCGAGAATTGCTATCGCGACGGACGGTTGTTGTCCGCTGCCGAGAACGGCCTGCGGCGTGAATTCATTCATTCGCAACAAGCTAAACAAGAGCGCGCGTTCTTCGAAACGTTTGACGTCGCGGATCGCGTGCGCCTGAGGGTCCCGAATGATGACGACGCTGAGCGCCAGGGCAATCTGATCATTTTGAAACCTTTCGACGCGGAATCAGGTGAACGTGGCGTAATACTCGTTATGTACGGCGAAGCGATGGCCAGCTTCGCGGCGAATTTTGACCTGGGCGCATTGGCAACGCAGTACACAATCGTTTTGGAAACCAGCGGCTGGGGCTATCAGGATGCACGCTTCTTCTTGTATCTGGGTTGCGATCTGGACGTAGTCATTCAATCACCACGAATTCAGGACTTTGAATTCATCGAAGGTTTGCAAACGAATCTCACGCCGGTGCGCGTCGGGAGCGGCGAGTGGGTTGATCCGTCAACGTTCCGCCCTCGCCCGCGGAATCAAGAGCCTGATTTCGACGTCGTGATGGTGGCGGCCTGGGATCCGCTGAAGCGCCATGAGTTGTTGTTCAATGCGGTTGCGCAACTGAAGCAAGAGCGCGGGCGGGCATTGCGCCTGGCGCTGATTGGTTATCCGCTTGGTTGGACGCGGGAGCCGATTGAAGATTTATTGAATCAGTACGGGTTGGCGAACGACTGCGCGATCTTTGAAAGAATTCCCCACGCTGAGGTGTCGCGCATAGTCAGTGAGTCCCGGGTATCGCTGCTGCTCTCGCGCCAGGAAGGTTCGAATCGCTCAGTTTACGAGAGCATGTTCTGCGACACGCCGGTGATCGTTTATCGACATCACCGCGGAATCAATCTTGATCATGTGAACGAACGAACCGGACTACTCGCCGACGATGATGAATTGGTCAACGCGATCAGCACGATTATTGATCATCCGGAACGCTTCGAGCCGCGGGCCTGGGCTCAGGAAAACATCGGTTATGAAAACGCGACCCAAAAATTAAATGCGACTCTGAAGGCCAACGCCGAACGTCGCGGCTTGCCCTGGACACGTGACATCGTGGCAAAACGAAACGCGCCGAACCTGCGCTATGCGATGCCCGGCCAATACAAAGACTTCGCCGCCGAGTACGAGCGGCTTTGCGACTTCCTACTGCCGCTCAACTAACCAAAGTCATGCGAAACATCAACCACATTTCTCGCACCTCCGGCAACATCGTGCCATTGCGATCACAGGCCGACGTGCTCGCAGACGAACTAAACACCAAAGGAATAGTCGTTCTGCCGGAGGTCCTGAGTCCTGAACAAATCCTCGGCATGCAGCGAGCGTTCGCCGCTCGCCTGCAGCGAATGCGTTGGAATCAGTTTGACGGCTACCGCAAAACCGAACCGTTCCGCTTAATGATCGAGGACGTCTTGATGCTCGACCAGGGCTTTGTCGATTTGGCCCTGCATCCGCTCATCAAACAGATTCTCAACCGGGCGATGGGTACCAGTTACGCGCTCACGGAAGCGAAAGGATGGAAGTCGAAACCGACTAACCGAAATTTTCACGGCTGGCACGGCGATTCATGGTATGACCAGGCGATCGCGACTGAGATTCACCGCGAGATCAAAGTGGCAATGTACCTGACTGATGTGCGCAGCGGGGCATTCAATTACCTTGCGGGCAGCAACCAGCGCCGCCATCCCTATGACTTAAAGCAAACCGAGGTTAAAGACCTTTCCATGTCAGACGTTATTGAAGTGAAGGGGAAAGCCGGCACGGTTTTCATGTTCGACAGCTCGGGAATCCATCGGCAGGCGCATCCGGTGCTGGAGCCGCGAGAAGCAATCTTTTACGCATACCATGATCCGTCAGTGCCTTTGCGTGAAGAGGATGTGGTTTCTTACCGCTACCATCCGCTCTTCTTAAATGCGGCGTTCCTGGGCGACCTTGATGAGGAAGACCGGCGGATTCTCGGCTTTGGCGATAAGACAAATTTTCAACCGGCATTCCAAAGGAACGATAAACCGCCATTTTCTTATCATGCTATGTGCGTTTGTAACGACGTGCGAATACGGCTGGGGCAGGCGAGAGAAAGAAATATGAATCGCGCGAAGTTTCTGCTCAGGCTGCTGTTGCGAAAGTAAGCATCGCTCCAAGTCATCCGTGTCTTCAGTTGTTTCAGTCTTTGGCGTCGAACCGCGCCGCATCGGCGGCACGGAGACCTTTGCGCGCGAGCTTTCATTGCAACTTGGTGAGCGCGGCTGGGAGAGCGTGCTCTGCTTTCTCTCAGAGCCTTCGGCAGAAGTGAAGAGCTTTCTTGAGCTGCCAAATGTCAGGCTCGAAGTTTTGCCGAATTCGACAGACGGTGGCCGGCCGACGCGGCAAGCACTGAAGCAGATTCTGCGCGCCACTCAACCCGAGATCCTTCATCTGCACTTTGTCAGTTTCCTGAACCTGTATTCGTGGCTGGCATGGACGAATTCAATTAAGCAGGTTTTCTTTACCGATCACCACTCGCGCCCGGCCGGATACGTTCAGGAGCGCGCGGCAATTTGGAAGCGCGCTGCCGCGCGAGTGATCAATTGGCCGCTTAACAAAGTGATTTGTGTCAGCCGCTACGGCTATGACTGCATGACCGCGCTGGATCTGCTGCCGCGGAGCCGCTTTCAAATGATTTACAATGGCGTTGACTTGTCGCGCGTGAAATTCGATCCAGCGCGTGCCCAAAACTTTCGTCAGCGGTATTCGATTCCCGCGGAGCGATCAATCGTTACTCAGGTCAGCTGGATGATTCCGGAAAAAGGCATTTCGGACTTCCTGGAAACTGCCCGCCTCGTTTTGCAACAAAACAGAAACGTACAATTTGCTTTGGTTGGTGATGGTGTCTTGCGCCGGCAATTCATGAAGGACGCAGACTCAATGGGTATCGGAGATCATTTGACCTGGACAGGCATGGTTGAAGATCCGTTTGGCGAAGGTGTCTTCGAAGCGGCGGACGTGGTTTGTCAATTCTCTCGCTGGGAAGAAGTGTTTGGCTGGATGATCGCTGAGGCAATGGCGCATCGCAAGCCAGTGGTCGCCACGCGCGTCGGTGGTATTCCTGAACTCATTGACGAAGGCGAGTCCGGTTTTCTGGTAGATCGCGGCGATACACAAACGATGGCCGAAAGGGTACTAGGGCTACTGAAGGACGTCGAAATTCGCAATCGTTTGGGCGCTACCGCCCAGCGGACCGTGCAGGAGAGATTTGACTTGAGAAAGAACGTGTCAAAACTAGTTGATTGCTATCAGCTGGAGAGATTCAGCCTAGGTCCCACCCCAACCAATCTCATCAGATTTCAAGAAAACCCATCGTAGTTTCGCGGCTTCTCGGAAAACCTGTCCTATGCCTCTTCCTTCATCTATCTACACATTCAGGGAGTATCGCTATTTGTTCGTCGTGTTCGTCCTCGGTGCGACTCTTTGTTCCAACATAGCGCTGCACGGCACGCGCGCTCAGAATCCGAACAACTCACGGCCGCGGCGGGTCAACCAGGAAAACTCCAACAACATCAACGCCCCCGCCAATGCAGCTGACGAATTCGTCCGATACCCAAGCCCTGAAATCGCTTTCATCTGCGGACCACAGTTACGAGCAAACAGCTCACTGAATCCTTTTCCATGGTTCGACAAGATTGCGCTTGCGCGAGGGAAATATTTCGGAGAACGAACGCCGCGCATTGCTCCTGTCGGGCCGATGAGCGTCAGCACGCACACGAAAGAGTGGCAGAGCATCATCGCCGGCCGGCTGTCAGTTGCCCGTGACAGCGCCACGGTCACGGGCCGCGGCACCCGCTTTACATCGGATGTCGATCCGAGCGGGCCCGTTCCTTTCAATGGCAACTTGAGAATGCGCGATGCTGCCGGTGTCGAAAGAGCGGTGAAGGTTCGGTCTGTCGAGTCTGATACGCGATTAACGTTGACTGCGCCATGGTCTTTCAACTCAGTCAGCGACAGTGTCGCCGATACGTTTTATGACAATCATGATGCGTATGGCGCGAACACGGACTATTACTATCTCGCTAATTATTACGACACGGCGCTGGTGCAATACCTCAACTATTACCGCACGGGTGATCCAGCATTTCTTGAGTATGCGCGCAAGATTGCCGACGCTTTTTGGCATTCACAGTGGATCGGCGACGGTACAGTCACCGAGGGTGTAAATCACTTGCCACCACGATCGATGGCGTTCGCGGGTTTGATCCTGCGGGCCTTGGATGGCCGGCCGGAGATGTGGGACTACCTGGATCGCGAAACCCGCGCTCAGTTTCAAGCCTGGGTCTATCTTCGTCGCCATGATGCGCAACTGTATTACGACATTCGCGAGGATGGTTACGCGCAACTTTATGCCGTTATGTTGGCGCGGGTCCTGCCAAATGTGTATTCGCAATATGCGAAAGGAACGCTCAACCCGCGTACTGGGGCAGTGAATGATGGCGCCGCGAGAAGAGCAGCTTACCTGTCGCAAGCAGAAGAGACCGCCATAAACTTTTTCGGACGCTTGCAAAGGCCGGATGGTTCGTGGCGTTGGAACGCCGACGGGAGCGCCAATCCAGCCGAGCAGCAGCGCGACGTTGAACAACCGTTCATGGTCGGCTTGTACCTGGAATCGTTGGTGCTTCTGCATCAGCTCGCCGCGAACGCGGACGTCAAATCGAAGTTGTTGGCCCAACTGACTCGGAGTGTGCGTCATCTTTACCTGGACGCCTTTGAAGGAGATCATCGCGTCACCGATCTTCCGCCTTATCGCTGGCGCAGCATGGTCTACTTTTGGGGAGGTGGTACCGTGGCCAATCCGAAGCAGTACAGCCCGCCCCCGCCGAGCACAACTGCCAACAAAGATCCCGGCCAGGTAACTATGGCGCGCCATCTGAACTCAACGATTCATCATGCTTTTGGCTACACGTATTTCGCGACCCGTGATCCCGCTTTCAAACAGATGGGAGAAGATGTTTTTGAAGCATCGTACGGAGACAAGATCGATGGGTTGCATTGCCTGGCTGACTCGGGTAAAGCGAAGGATTACGACATGAATTACCGAGCTTCAGGGCGTTATCTCGCCTGGCGCCTGGCAGTTTCGAAGTGATGTATTACCGATTCGGGCCAGACATCATGGGAAATTCCACCCATTCCAAGTTTATTCCCTCTGGCGGGCTCGAGCATCTGGTTGCCCCTTCTGTTTGAGCCGGTTAACTGGCCTCGCGCCTGATACTCCGGCCCGCGCCAAATAGGCTTCGCAACAGAGATTGCCCCTCTGACACGAATGCTCAGTCCAACGATGAGTGCTGTGATTCCCCGAAAAATATTTCAGCTCCTGGCGGTCGCTGCCGCGCTCGGCTTTCTCTATTTCACTGTCCTGGTGAAGTTGGGAAACGACTGGTGGCATGACGAGAACTATTCGCACGGGCTGCTCATTCCCTTCGTTATCGGATTCATTTTGTGGCAGGAGCGAAACCATTTCGCCGAGTCACAATCACGAACAGCGACATCTCTTGCCGCCCTGGGAATCGTTGCCGCAATGTTTGCGCTTTGGGCCGGGACAGCGGGCGCCGAGCTTTACGTCCAGCGTCTTTCGCTGCTGATCATGTTGGCGAGCATAGCAATTTACTTTTGGGGATTGCGCGCTTTTCGCTGGGTCGCCGTGCCTCTGATACTGCTCTTCGTCTCAATTCCGATTCCGCAAATTATCTTCAATCGGATAGCCTTTCCCTTGCAGATCTTCGCGTCGCGTTGTGCGGTTGGCGCAATGTCTTTTTTTAGCATTCCCGTTCTTCGTCAAGGCAACGTAATCGAGCTAATGCCGCTCGGCGCTACTGAGCCAAAGAAGCTTGCCGTGGTTGAAGCGTGCAGCGGGATTCGATCGTTGATGACCCTGGTAACGCTGGCGCTGATTTATGCTTACTTTACGAGGCCCACCTCGTCCCGGATCTACGCATTAGTTCGCTCCGTAATTCTGGTGGTCGCGGCGGTTCCGATCGCCATTCTCACCAATGCTGTGCGGGTCAGTGGCACGGGCATCCTTGCTCATTACTACGGCACGCGCGTGGCTGATGGCTTTTTTCACTCATTCTCAGGTTGGGTGATCTACATCGTCGCGGCCGCGCTATTGTTCGCGACTGGATGGATTATGGATCGAGGCCGAACAGTTTATGTAAAGCCGTTTAGAGGCGGACTACCGCCCGCCTGGTCGGGCCATAGCCCGACTCTAAACGAAATCACGTTGGGAAGTAAGCGATGAAAATGCAATCGCAAACGGTTCGCTTCTGGACTCTGCTTGTGGCGCTGCTCCTCGGCGGCGTCGTTATCAATCTCTGGGACCGCGCCGGCGAAGCGAAGGTCGCACGTCAGTCCTTGAAAGATTTTCCGCGGCAAATTGGTTCATGGCGTCAGCAGGGTCAGGACGTTCGCTTCGATAGTGAGACCGAGAAGGTTTTGCGGGCGGATGACTACGTCTCGCGCAACTTTGAGGCGAATGGCATAGTCGGCTCTTTGTACATAGGTTATTACGTTACGCAAAGAACGGGTGCGACCTATCATAGCCCCCTTAATTGTTTGCCAGGCTCAGGGTGGGTAATGAGCGATGGCGGGCAAATCACTATCTCAAGCCCCAATGGCGCAACTTTCCAAGCTAATCGCTACCTGATTCAAAGCGGCAGCCGGCGGGCCTTGATGATCTACTGGTATCAGGGTCGGGGCAGCGCGGTGGCCAGCGAGTATTGGGCCAAGATCTACACAGTTTTTGACAGCGTCCGCCGCCGTCGCTCAGACGGCGCCTTGGTTCGTGTCATGGTCCCGGTCGTCGGCTCTCAGCCAGAAGCCGAAAAAGCTGCAATTGATTTAGCCTCTCAAGCTGCGACCCAACTCCCTGCGTTTGTTCCGGATTAGTTCGCAAGGTGTCAGATGCGAGTGCGGGAATAGGGCGGTTAGCCCTCCCTGACGGTCGGGCTTCTGACGCAATTCCTGAAAGTAACACCCAATTCACGCTTTCTTAGTTATGACTCGCGGGTGCACGCGAGTGACGTTTTTTGACACCTTGTTCACTTCGCTGATCGCGACCTTCGAAGGCTTTGCCCGCTGACGAAGACCATCGCCTCAGCGACAATCGAGCCGTAACGCAAACTGTCTGTTTGCGGTGGCAAGCTAACAGCTTGCCTTACACGAGCTCACGGAGACCGTAGTAATGAAAAATCGAGAGTGCCGCCGCAAGTTCTTTGCTCTTCCTCTGCTTCTTGTCACCGTCATCGCGCTTTTCATCAGCGCGTGCACGACCCCCGAAAAAGCCAAAGCTCAACACGTCGCTCGTGGCCAGGCCCTGCTGAAAGAGAAAAAGTTTCAGGAGGCTGCGCTGGAGTTTCGCAACGCTATCCAAATCGACGACAAACTCGCCGATGCGCACTGGGGATTGGCGAATGCGTACGAGGGCCTCGAGCGCTACCAGGAAGCGTTCGAAGAAATGCGCCAGGTCGCGGAACTGGATCCGAACCACCTCGATGTGCGCGTCAAGTTGGGCAATTACTATTTGATGGGCGGCAAGGAATCATCGGCGGCCGTTTCCGAAGCCGAAAGATTCGCGAAAGAAGTGTTGCAAAAAGATCCGAATCATATCGAAGGCCACATCCTGATGGGGAGTGTACTCTTCGCTCAGGACCACAAGCCGGAAGCTTTCGCGGAATTGAATCGCGCGGTGGAGCTCGATCCGAAGCGAGTTGAATCGTATCTGAGCCTGGCGCGGTTTCATGCTCTTACGAAAGACATGGTTACTGCGGATGCGACGTTCCAACGCGCAATCGCGGTGAATCCTTCATCGGCTTTGGCGCACTATGAATTTGCAAAGTATCTGGTACAGACGAACCGGGTCGATCAGGCGGAAAACGAATTCAACACGGCAGTACAGGTTGAACCAACGAACCGCGATGCGCGTTTCGTCCTCGCCAGCTTCTATCTGGTGAACAAGCGGTTTGCCAAAGCAGAAGAAGCCTACAAGGCACTCGCCGACCTCGACAAAGACAAACCCCAGGGCCGCTCGGTTTTGGGTGATTTCTATGGCGCCACCGGTCGTTTGGACGAAGCGATTGCAATCTACAAAGAAGTTGTGGCGAACGCGCCTGATTACACGCAGGGCCACTATCGTCTGGCCGAACTGATGTTGAATCGCGGCGATCTGGCGAATGCCAAAGCCGAAGTTGACAACATTCTCAAGAAGGATGTGAACGATCGTCAGGCGATGATTCTGCGCGCGCGCATCCAGATGCAGAGCGGCGATCAAAACGATCTGAAAGGCGCAATCGCCGATTTGCAGGAGGTGCTGAAACAGGAACCGAATTCACGGGCCGGGCTTTTCTTTATGTCTGAAGCCAATTTCCGCGCGGGCCAGATCGATCAAGCGCGGGTCTTTGCCGGCGATCTGGAACGCAATTATCCGGATTACCTGCCTGGGAAATTGATGCAGGTGCAGATAAATTTGGCGAGCGGAGATCCCAAGGCCGCTTTGCTGGGCGCTGCCCAACTCCTGGATCGGATTACCAAGGCGACTCCTGATCGCAATACGCCACCGCAGATGCTTGCGGACCTGCGCGCCAATGCTCTGGTGGCGCATGGCTCCGCCGCCCTGCAAATGCGCGACACCAAAACTGCGCGGCAGGATTTCATGACAGCGCATGACGCCGCACCGAACAGCACCGATATTTATGTGAACCTGGCATCGGTGGCTCTGCTCGAAAACAAGATCGATGAAGCAGTTGGCTTCTATAACAGCGCGTTGGCCATTGATAGTACCAACTTCAATTCGCTGCGCGGTCTTATCAATGTTTACGTTGCGCGCAGCCAACTGGATCAGGCGCATGCGCGAATTGATCAATCACTTGCGGCCCAGCCGAACAATGCCAGCCTGCATTTTCTGAAAGGCCAGGTCTACGGCTACGAAAGAAATGCCGCCGGCGCTGAAAGCGAATTTCGCCGGGCGCTGGAGATCGATCCGAACTATCTCGCCGCCTATTCTGCGCTGGGCGCGCTGTTCGTCAACACGAACCAGCAAGACCGCGCGATTGCTGAATATACCCGCATCGTTGAACGCCGTCCCGACAACGCCGCGGCCTACACCCTGATCGGCATGCTTGAGATGAATCGCCAGAACATCGACGCGGCCATCGACAACTATCGCAAGGCCCTGGCGAAGGACGAAAACGCCGTGTTTGCCGCGAACAATCTGGCCTGGCTCTACGCGGAATACCCTGCGAAGGGCAACATGGATGAAGCGGTGCGGCTGGCGCAGGGAGCAGTCCAGGCGAATCCGGGAGTGCCGAGTTTTTCCGACACGCTCGGTTGGGTTTACTACAAGAAAGGCTTGTACGGGGCCGCGGCTGAACAGCTCAAGAAAGCCGTGACCATCGATGAGCAAGCTGCGCGCCGAAGCAACGGCACGCCGTCGCCGACCTATCGTTTTCATCTCGGTGTCGCCCTGGCCGCGAAAGGCGAGAAGGCTGCCGCGCGCAAAGAGATCGAAACGGCGTTGCGCTTGAGCGAAAAAACCAACTTCCCCGAAGCCGGCGAAGCGAGAAAGACTTTGGCGACTTTGTAACGGTTTAGAGTCGGGCTGCTGCCCGACAATCAGCGGGCGGTAGCCCGCTGCTAAACGATGGAGAAACCGATGAGTGTTGAATTTCGACCACGCAAACCAGCCGAATACTTGAATATCGCGCGCAAGCGCAAATGGCTGATCCTCTTGCCGACGCTCGCGGTCGGGCTGGCAATCGCTTATGTCGTCTTTCGGCTGCCCGACATCTACGAGTCGACGACACTGATCGTCGTGAAACCTTCGACCCTGCCGAATTCAGTTGTGCCGACAATCGAAGAAGAAACACTGACGCGCGAGCTCACCAGCATTTCTCAAGTCGTCACCAGCCGCAGCTCGCTTCAGCCGCTAATGGAAAAGTACGACCTCTATAAAGATGAGCGGAAACGTGGCGAGCCGATGGAACTGCTCATCGATCAGATGCGCAAACAGATAAAGGTCGAAGTCAACACGACGCGCAACGAGATTACCAACGGGTTCAACATTACCTATCGCGGCCGCGATCCAAAAACAACGCAAGCCGTCGCCGCTGAACTTGCCAGCAAGTACATCGACGAACAAACCAAAGGCACGGTCAACGCCGGCACGTCTGCCAAACAATTCATTGAAGAGCAAGTGCGCCAGTCGAAAGAGGAGCTTGACGCGATCGATACTCAGCGACTTACTTACCTGCAACAGAACATGAACAACCTGCCGTCGCAATCTCAAGCGCTGGTTGGCCGTCTTACTGCATTGCATGAAGGACAGAAGGCCCTGATTGCCGAGCTGGGCCGCTCGCGCGATCTGGCCGCCGCTTATCGCAGTCAGCTCGCCGACATCACCAAGAGTTATCAGGAAGAGATGGCTTTGTCGGCTGAGAACACCACCGATCCGAAGACGACTGTCGCCTGGGCAAACCTCGTGGCCAAGAAATCTGAGCTGGAAAACGAGTTGCAGAGCCTGTTGGCTCAATACAAAGAAAAGCACCCGGACGTCGTCGCGAAGAAGCAGCAGCTCGACGCCGTGAAGCGTGATCAGGATCAGATGATTGCCGACTGGAAAGATCGCATTGAGGAGCGCAAGCAAAAACTTCAACAGTTGAGCGATCCGCGCATCCTGAGTCTCAAGACTCAGATTGCGATGATGGACAGTGATACTGAGCGGCAGCAGAAACTCCTGAACGAGACTAATCAACAGATTGCCGAACTCGACGCGCGCATCAATGCAATTCCCAATGCGGAAGTCGGCCTCGAAGCGATCGATCGCGAATACCAGACGAAGAAGTCGAACTATGACAACCTGCTGTCGCAGCAACAGAAGGTCGTGATCGGCGCCGATGCCGCGAAAGATCAGCAGGGCAGCGGTATTCAGGTCGTCGATCCTGCGAACTTGCCCGAACGGCCGGTTGCGCCCAAGCGATTCCTGTTGACGGTCGCCGGATGCGCGATTGGCCTGGCTATCGGCCTGCTGCTGGCACTGGGTTTCGAGCTTCGGCGTCTCTTCACGATTCAGACGACGGAAGATGCCAAGCACTACACGGACCTGCCGGTGCTGGCTTCGATTCCGGAATTGTTAACTGCGGCTGAAGCGCGCGCCATCCCGCGCCGCCGGGCCTTTGCCATGGCCGCCGGGATCGCTTTCGCGATTGTAAGCATTCCGACGCTGGCATTCGTACTGCAGCAGACACACGTGTTCGACAAGTTTTTGATGATGTAGTAGCGCAAACTGTCCAGTTTGCGCGCTAGCCCCCACGCAAGCTGACAGCTTGCGTTACGTTGGAGGAAAATATGTACGCTGAATTTTACGGACTGAAACGAGATGCCATTCGGACTGACGCCCGATCCGCGCTACATCTATTTCACGCCGTCGCATACCGAAGTGATGGCCAACCTTCACTATGGCATCGAAAGCGGCAAAGGTCTGATCGTCGTGACAGGCGAAGTCGGCACCGGCAAAACGACGATGCTGCGCTGGGTAATGCAACGGCTCGATCGGACAGTCCTGGTTGGCTACATCTTCAACCCGCGATTGTCGGTGACTGAGTTCTATCAGCACCTGGCCACTCTGTTCGACATTCGCAACTGGGAAACGAAATCAGATCTGCTGTTCGAGTTAGGCAAGGTGCTGGATTCGCGCCACAGTCGCGGCTTGCGGACCGTGCTGATTGTCGATGAAGCACACGGCCTATCGCCGGCGGTGCTGGAAGAGATTCGCTTGCTTGTGCAACTTCGAATCAGACACTGCGAAGCAATTGCAGATCGTGCTCACCGGTCAGCCGGAGCTGCGCGAAGTGCTCAATTATCCTGAGCTGCGCCAACTCAAACAGCGGGTCGCATTGCGCTGCGAAATCAAGGCGCTGCCTAACGTCGAAGAGACCGCGCAGTACATCAATTCACGGCTCAAAGTTGCGGGAGCTCGCCACCAGGATATCTTCTCGCCGGGCGCCGTTGATTACGTCTTTCGCTGCACGGCCGGCATTCCGCGGGCCATCAACAACCTTTGCGACAACGCTTTGCTGAACGGCTTCGCGGCCGGTGAACGGATGATTAGCCGCGCGATTATTCAGGAAGTTGCCGAGACTTTCGACGTGCTGCCGCGCATCGCCAAGGTTGAAGAGCGCGAAGCTCCGGCGCGAATCTTTCCGGCGGCCAGCCGCGCTGAGCTTTGGTCGGCAGGCCGCGGTGAAAGCAATGGCAATGGAAAAGCAGCCGAGGCCGATGAGCCTTCTGAATTTATCGCCATCTCACCAAAGTCTGAGCCGGAGATCATGTTCAAAGAAAGATCTGCGACCGAATCCACGAGAAGTTTAGAAGATCTCAGCTTCGGTTTTCAGACGTTCCAGTCTCGGGAGAGGAAACAATGGGCAGAGTCTATGATGCGCTGAAGCGCGCCGAGTCCGCGCCGAGCCAAGCCACCACCAATTCTTCAATTCGCCACAACGGCACTCCGGATAATGTCTCGTACTTTGTTCCCCGGAACGGATACGAGCATCCCTGGGAGCGATCAGCTTTCACCGGAATGCCCGCGGCATTCGATTCAGCGTCCACTGCGCACACGGCCGAGGCGACCGTCGGGTCGGCACTCCCCGGCGGACCAGCTTCCCGTGATGCTGGGGCAACCTTGGGCGCTGTCGGATCGACGCGCGCCGCCGAGTTCTCTTCACGAGACATCTCGGCCGCGCGCGTCGAACCACATCTAGTGGCGATCACCGAACCACGTTCACCTGAATGCGAGCAGTTCCGCGTGCTGCGCACTCGTCTGCTGCAAGCGGGCGAGCGCGAAGGCAAGCGAGCATTCGTGATCACCAGCGCCGGAGTCGGAGAAGGGAAGACGTTGACGGCGCTCAATCTGGCGTGGTTGCTGGCGCAAACTGATGGCGTGAACGCGCTAATCATCGATGCTGATTTGCGTCAACCGTGCGCCGCCGACTACCTCGGGATCGAAACGGAAGTGGGCTTATCCGAAGTGTTGACGGGTGAAACAAAACTGGCCCAGGCGATTGTGAAGCTTCAACCGGCGGGCCTGCATGTCCTGCCCGGGGGGCACGGCTCGCGAAGATGTCGCGGAATTGCTTTCCGGACCGCGCTTCGGCCGCCTGCTTGATGAAGCTCGCAAGCTGTTCGACTACATCATCATCGATGCGCCGCCGTTGGGCGTCTTCACTGACGCAAATCTTCTCATCAATCGAGCCGACGCAGCGCTGCTCGTGGTACGCGCCTCAGTTACTCGGTACTCGGCAGTAGATCGTTTGCTCGAGCAATTGCCGCGCGAGCGAATGCTCGGTGTGGTGCTCAATCGCGCTGAAGCACAACTTGATGAAACGGCAAATTATTACCAGCCCCGCCATCAACGCGCGGCTGAGGCCGCAGCTGAAGGGGACGTGGAACCCGAACCTATTCAAGAGAGCAGTAACGAGCCGGAGATGATCTATATCGAAGAGGAAGCAGTGTCTTAGTAACTCCCTCTCCCTTTGGGAGAGGGCTGGGGTGAGGGATTTAGATGAGAACAGAAAAATATTTTTCTTTTGTTGCTCGTGCCTAAGTCCTTCACCCTAACCCTCTCCAGAGTAAGAGGGAACAAACTCATGAAAGCATCACGATTCAACGCACGAACTGTCCTTCTGCTGCTGGTTGAAGCCATGCTTCTCTTCAGCGGCTTAATAGTGGCGGTGTACGTGCGGCTGGGCGCCGCGGGTGCAGAAGACGCTTTGATTGTTCACTATGGGTTTTATAAGGCCGCGCTGGCGACGATCTTTTGTCTCGCCTCGTTCTATCTCTTCGATCTCTATGATTTCGTCGTAATGCACGACCGGGCGGAACTGGTGCTGCGGCTGTTGCAAGCATTGGGACTGGCCTGGGTCGCGCTGGCAATACTTTTTTATGCTGTCCCCCAGGTGATGATTGGCCGGGGCGTGTCACTGATTTCGTTACCGCTGGCTTTGGCGCTGATGGTTGGCTGGCGCGTTGCAATCCATTGGGTCCTGGGTCATCCGGACCTGGGTGAGCGCATTCTGATCGTAGGCTCAGGCGAATTCGCCATTGAGATCGCGCGCCAGACCCTCGGCCGTCCCGACGCCGGTTTTCGGGTCGTCGGTTTTGTCGATAACGATCCGGAGTTGGTTGGCAAAAGCCTAATCAATCCAAGGGTAATTGGCCTAACCTCTCAACTAGGTGAGTTGGTTAAGCGCGAAAACATCGATCGGATCGTCGTCGCAATCGGAGACCGGCGAGGGCAGTTTCCCACGCAGGAACTGCTGCGGCTTAGCTTGTCTGGTGATGTTTCGATCGAAGAAAGCGCTTCTTTTTATGAGCGCCTGACGGGAAGAGTTTTGCTGGACATGATTCGCCCGTCGTGGCTGATCTTTTCCAGCCGCGGCCGGCGCGCCAGGCTGAACGAAATTGCCTGTCTCACGATTCATCGCGTGGTGGCGTTCATGGGCGCAATTCTTTCTTTGCCGATTGCGATCGTCACTGCGATTCTGATCAAGATCGATTCGCGCGGCCCCGTTCTTTACAAACAGGAGCGCGTCGGAAAGAACGGCCGTCCGTTTACGCTGATGAAGTTTCGCTCGATGCGAACGGATGCGGAGAAGAACGGTCCGGTCTGGGCCAGCGCCGGCGACGATCGCACGACCCGCGTCGGCCGTATTATTCGCAAGATTCGCGTGGACGAGATCCCGCAGTTCTGGAACATCCTGCGCGGCGATATGAACTTTGTCGGGCCGCGGCCAGAGCGGCCACACTTCGTTTCGCAGCTGGCTGAAGAAATTCCCTATTACGAACAGCGGCATCTGATCGCGCCGGGTCTCACCGGCTGGGCGCAAATTAAGTATCCGTACGGCGCTTCAATCGAGGATGCGAAACAGAAGCTGCAATACGATCTTTACTACATCAAGAACCAGAGTCTGGCGCTCGACGCGACGATCATGTTCGAAACGATTAAGACGATTCTGTTTGGGAGAGGTACTTAGTGGCACAGACTTCAGTCTGTGTCTGACGGTGGAAATCACAGACTGAAGTCTGTGCCACTTATCGGAGGTAATCATGAAGAAGCTGTTAACTCACACTCTTGTCCTGGCGATCGCCCTGACGATCACCTTAAGCACGTTTGCGCAGTCGCCAGCCAACGCGACGCGACAACGCCGCATGGCCGCAGAAGAAACTCAAAAGGCCGATACGACTAAGCCTTCCGAGAAGACAGATCAGGCCAAATCTCTTCCTGACGTCACGGCGGACGGAAAAACAAATCGCGCTGACGATGATTCAGAAGAGGAAGCCATTGTTCCTTATTACAACAACTTCTTCACGACCTATCGTCTGGGACCGGAAGATGTGATTTCCGTCAACGTGTTTGGACAGGATCGCTACTCGAAGCAGGGCATCAAGATTCCGCCCAGTGGTCGCGTCTATCTGGCTCTGATTCCTGACGGCATCTTCGTTAACGGAAAAACCGCCGACCAGGTTGCCGAACTGATTAAGAAACGGTACGACGAGTACATCATCGATCCGCAGGTTTCGGTTTCGCTTGATCAGGCCGGATCGTATCGCTACAGCGTAATCGGCGATGTGACCCAACCCGGCATTCGTTTGATGACCCGCCGCTTGTCCGTGAGTGAAGCCGTCGCCGAAGCGGGGGGCGTCCTGCAGACCGGCAATCGCAGCAAGATCGTAGTGCTGCGCAAACAGCAGGACGGAACGTTAAAGCCAATTCCGGTGAATCTCTCGGCGGTCTACAAAGGACAGGCGGCGGATTCAGTTTATCTGGTTCCGGGCGATCAGGTGATCGTGCCCGGCAACAAGCTGAAGAAGTTGCAAACGATCATGGGCTTCGCGCAGGTGCTGAGCTTCGCGAATTTGTTCCGAGGCGGGCTCTTTTAAGAAGTCAGAAGTCAGAAGGCGGAAGGCGCAGTTTATTATCAATGCTTCTTGAAGACGCCAGCCATTTACGTCGTTCGTACGCCGTGGTGACCTGCCACTTGTGCCCAACTGCTGTCTGCCTTCTGCTTTTTGCCTTCTGCTTACTGCCTTCCGTCTCTGCTTCCTCCTGGACCCGCCAACAATCCGGCACGATGGCCTGGCTGCGCGCCGTTTACTTTCTGGATCACAATCACGGTTGGGTGGCGGGCAGCAATGGGACGCTGCTCAAGACCACTGACGGCGGAACGACATGGAAAAAGCTTCTGCCGCTTACCAAAGACACGCTGCATGACGTCTTCTTCGCTGATGAGCATAATGGATGGCTCGTCGCTGAACGCGACCTCCTGAAACTAGCAAGCAATGACGAACCGCGTTCTTACCTTCTAAGAACCGAAGACGGCGGTGTTAGCTGGCGCCGAGTCGTTCCGAAAACTAATATGAACGCCCGCCTGTTGCGCCTAGTCTTTGCCGATGCGCGCCGCGGCTGGGTTTTTGGTGAGACAGGGACCGTGTTGGCGACGACCGACGGAGGCGTTCGTTGGACGGCGCAGTCGGCACCCACCAGATTTCTGTTGCTGGGCGGCACCCTAATCAACGACAGCCGCCTGTCGCTGGTGGGAGCGGGCGCAACAATCATTCAAACCAGTGACGGTGGTTTGACCTGGCGAAAAGACTTTGTCCGCAACGCTGCGAATACACGTTTCACGGCGGCCACTTCGCCGGCAATAACCTGGGCTGGGCAGCTGGTCTGGCGGGAGCTATTTTCACGACGGCTGACGGCGGTCGATTGTGGTACGAGCAGCGGACGCCCGTCGACAGCGATCTGTTCGACATCAAGTTTGTTAGCGCTGTGGAAGGATGGGCCGCCGGTGTTGAAGGAGTGTTATTGCATACAACTGACGGTGGCGCGCACTGGCTGGTCCAGCCCAGTGGAACGTCGCACAGTCTGCAGCGCCTTTACTTCCTCGATGGCACTAATGGCTGGGCTGTCGGTTTTGGCGGCACGATTCTTAAGTATGGCGGTTCTCGCCCTCCCGTCTTAAAGAACTGATCAGAAGCTTCCCGCAATATATCTCCTATTTTGAAATTTCTCTGCGCCCCCTCCGCGTTCTCTGTGTCTCTGCGGTGTTGTTTTAAAGCTTGTGTTCACCGCAGAGCCGCAGAGGTCACTGAGACTTCGCTGAGAAAAACTGAAATTAGGGTACCTCCCGCAATATCGAAGACGGTTCTCCCTGCCGTATAATTCACCGAAAACTTCAGGAGCACGGCACGCGGTAATTTCACTGCGAGCTGTGTACATCTGACCAGGATCACTCTATGAGATTATTCGGCAAATCAAAATTCCGCACGTTATCACTTGTCCTCATCTTCCATTGTCCGCTGATCTTTTTCGGCTTATTCGACGTAAGCGACGGACAGACGCTTTCGGGGAATTCTCGTTCCGCGGCTAGCCAGGGGTTTCGCGAACCAAAGCCACTGCCGGCGCCATCGCGTTGGCGTGGGCTAATTGGTGAATACGGACCCGAGGACAATAGCGTGATCATCCTGGAGAAGGATGGACAACTCGCCGCGTTGTTCAAGCGGACGCAATTAGAAACGCTCGTCGAAGTCTCCAGAAGTGCCTTCCATTTTTCGAATCAGAACGAGACCCGGCAAGTTGTTTTCACGCGCGACGCGCACGGCCGGGCGACGCAAGTTGTAATAGACAAGACCACCTTCAAGCGGCGGCAGATTGAACCGGAATCCGGTAACCAACTGCACATCAATCCGGTCCGACCAGTTCCTGAGTTGATGAGAGAAGCACTTGCCGCTCAGCCGCCAGCCGAGAGCGGCGACTTCCGCGCAGCCGATTTGGTGGAGTTGACGAAACTCGATCCAACCATTCGATTGGAGATTCGCTATGCGACGACCAACAATTTTCTCGGCACAAAATTTTATTCAGAGCCGCGGGCGTTTATGCAGCGCCCGGCTGCCGAAGCGGTCGTGCGCGCCAATCAGAAACTAAAAGCGTATGGCTATGGCTTGTTGATTCACGATGCGTACCGGCCCTGGTACATCACCAAAGTATTTTGGGACGCGACGCCGGATGACAAAAAAGTGTTCGTCGCCGATCCAGCTAAAGGCTCGCGTCACAATCGTGGGTGCGCGGTCGACCTGACGCTTTACGACTTGAAAACCAGACGGCCTGTCGAGATGGTCAGCACTTACGACGAAACTACGGCGCGCGCCTATCCTGACTATTCCGGCGGCACTTCACTGCAAAGATGGCACCGAAAACTGCTGCGCGAGGTGATGGAGTCGGAAGGCTTTACCGTGTATTCGGCTGAGTGGTGGCACTTCGATTACGAGGATTGGCAGAAGTATCGAATTGGGAATTTGCGGTTCGCGCAATTGAGTCGCTGACTATTGAAGCGTCGATGGCCGATTGACAAATGAATCAATGGCTAAATGAACCAATGGATCAATTCGCTCTCTGCAATTCCTTCCGAATCGCCATCAATATCTCGTAATACTTCCACGCCGCCGGCGCGTTAGGCTCTTGATGATGATCGGGCTTGAGGATTAAGTCGCCCGTTGAGAGCAGTACCTTTTTCACTTCGGGATTCTGCTTAACCTTTTCCCACGTCGCCGCGACAATTAGTTTGTAGTGTCGGCCGGGGACGGCGGGCTTGTATTCGAATCGTTCTCCTTCAAAACTGACCCATGTAATCTTCATCTTTTCCATGTTCGCGCTGCCGAGTGCGCCGGCCCGATTGGCTTCAAACGCGACCATCTGTCCCACTTGCTCGCGCGTGTATTTCCATTCGAGTCCGGGGAACCGGGCGCGCGGATCGTCAGGTCCTTCAGGATATTTCATCATCTGCCAGAATCCTTCCAAACTTGCGTATCGCTTGCCGTGAAACACAAAAGGCGTCGGCGCGAAATTCGACAGCAACCCAAGTTCGTTGCGCTTTGAAAGGATTACTTCGCCTGGCCCGGCTTCCTGCGGCAGAATTTCCCAGTCCGGCTTTTTCGGATCGACAACCGGCGCGAACCAATGGGCGGGGTAGCGCGGATCGTGTGCGACCAATTGACCGAAACAACGGACGGACGATGTCGCGATAAAGAGCGCCAGCAACAAAATTACGGTGCGCGGTTTAAAGTTCATTTAACGTGTATGACGAGCGGATGTCGGATTCGGAACCTGCCGCCGGTACTCTTCGTATAATTCCGCTGAGGCCATAAACCATGCGGAATCCTGTTATTGCCGGCGTTCTCAGTTTATTAATTCCCGGACTCGGGCAAATATACAATGGGCGTATTGTATTCGGCCTAATCTGGATGCTGGTATTTGGCATTTCCTGGCTTGGATCCGTGGGTCTGTTCGGTTTGATTGTTCACGTGATTTCCGCCTGGTGCGCTTACTCCTACGCCAAAGATCACCCGATCAGAGTCTAGAGTGCTGTCGCGCGGGTTGCGCAAAGCCAAGCGAGCCTAACGCCGAGCCGCTCAAATCTTTAGAAAGTTTTCCAGGATTGTCTGGCCATGCGGATGCTCTTCATCAAAGAGTTCCGGATGAAATTGAACCGCGAAGAGTGGCAGCGTTTGATGCTGCATCGCCTGAATCGCTGAAATCGGATTCGTGGCCGTGCGCACAAAATCGCGCGGCAGCTCTTTCACCTCGTCGCAGTGCGATTCCCAAACGGTAATCTGCCTGGGCAAACCGGCAAATAAGCTGCCTTCATTTTCCAGGGTCAATTCCACCGCAGTAAAACCGCGTTCGCGGTAAGCGCCGTCGTAATCTTCGCCGGGGGCAAGCCGCTCGATCAGATCCACCGGCGCCCCAAACGCCAAAGCGATCTGCTGTTGCCCGCCGCATACGCCCAGGATTGGTTGCCGCGCCTCGCGAATGACATGGAAAATGCCGGCCAGCGCATCAGCTGAATAATGATCCCAGGGGTGACTTTGTCCGCTGAGAATGACGTGCGTAGGCGCCAACGTCTTCACGAACTCAGGTGAAATTTTATCGAAGGGTTCAGTGACGACGCGCATGTCGGGCTCAATCTTTTGCAGCGCCGCGCGAATTTCGCGCGGGCTGGACCCAACGCCTTCGACAGTGTTGTCGACTAAAAGAATCATGGTAATTAGCGTTTAGCTCTCCGGTGCGCTACGGGCGATGGTGATGGTTCCGGCGTTGCCGTCGGATCCGGTTCCAGGCAATAAAGTTTACCATTGAACGCTCCGATATAAATCCGGCCATCCAGCACGGCCGGCGTCGCATTAACGTTGTCGCCGATCTTCAGCTCGGAGATTAACTCGCCGTTATCAGCGTTCAGCATGTGTATCCATCCGGCCTTGTCGCCAAAAACCACGCGGCCATCCACCACCGGCGACGTTCCCCAAATCGCGGCGCGCGCTTTGTACTTCCAAACGACTTCACCTTTGTCCGCGGTCAGGCAATACAAGTAATGATTGCTCGCGCCGATATAGACGCGTTTGTTTACGACGATCGGGCTGGCCCAAATTCCAATGTGCTCGCTGGCCACGTTGAGATGACCGCCTTCGGTCACAAAAGTCCAAACCAGCTCGCCGGTGTCGGCTTTGTAACACCGCACCACGCCGTCTTCTGCGGCCGTGTAGAGCAGTCCATCGACGATGGCCGGGGTTGAATCTGAATCAGCGCCGATCCGCGTCTTCCAAATGAAGCTGCCGTCTGCCGGGTTGATGCAGTAGAGATCGCCGCCCTCTGTGCCCAGATAGATGCGCCCGTCCTTCATTGTGATGCTGGCTTCGACTGAGCCGACCGGAACTTTGTAGATCAGCGAGCCATCCGCCAGGTTCAAGCAATAAAAGTTGTGATCCTCGCCGCCAAAATAGATGCGGCCGTCTGACACGATCGTCGATCCGTCAACTTCAAAGCCAGTCTCGTAATCCCAAATGAGCGATCCATCCTTGGGGTTAATGCAGTAGAGATGATGATCGAGACCGCTGGCAAGAATCTTGTCCTCGAGCAAAACGGGCGTGGCTTTAAAGCTGTCTTTCGCTTTGAATTTCCAAATGACACTACCGTCATTTTTATCCAGGCAATAGAGGTTGCCATCGGCCGAGGGAAAGTAAACGCGATCGTCTTTGATCGAGGGCTGGCCCGGCCACGAGGTGCCGCCCCACGGATCTTTGTGCAGGCGGCCGGTGATGAATCCGGTCTCGACTTCCCAGACGACCTTGAGCGGGCCCTCTTTCCAGGGACCAGTGCCGAAGAAGCTGCGCTCGCCGTTGCCGAGCCACATCGGCACAGCGGTCGGCGGTTTTGGCTTTTCGATCTTCGGCGGCTGAGTTTCAGTTACGGCTTTGCCCGTGCAACCAGTCAAAAAAACAGCCGCGCAGATGATTAAGAAGAAACCGCTACCGCGGAATGATCGACAAGGGGGACGGAACAACACGGGGGACACCTTTTCACTAACTGAGACTATTGCCTGTCATATTAATCCATAAGCCATTCGCCGCTGTAAACCGCCTGCGCGGTTCCGGTCAGCACAACCTCGCCGTCTGCGCGCCAATCAATCGGCAGGATGCCGCCCGGAGCGTGCACCTTTACCTGGCGATCGGTGCGGTTGTTGATGACCGAAGCGACCACGGCAGCGCACGAGCAGGTGCCGGAACTCTCGGTTTCGCCGACGCCGCGCTCCCAGATTCGCTCCTCGATATTTCCGCGATCCCGCACTCGTACAAAGATGACGTTAGTCCGATCAGGAAATTGCGGATGATTTTCAATCTGCGGTCCCAGCCGGCGCCAGTCTATAGCTTCAAAGTCATCGACAAAGATGCAGCAGTTCGGATTCCCCATCTGCAGGGCCGTTACCTTGATTGTTTGGTCGCCGACGGTGAGCGGATAATCAATCACTCGTTCGAGAGGTTCGGGCGTAGTCATCGGAATGGAAGCGGTGTCGAATCGAGGCTGACCCAGCTCTGAACGAAACAGAAATGATCCATCATCGCCTTGTTTGAGCAATTCGTAGCGCTTGATGCCATTGCGAGTTTGTAGCCGCAATACTTCGTTTGACCAAAGACGATGGAAAAAGAGATATGAGGCGGCGCAGCGCGTGCCATTGCCTGACATCCCGGCTTCACTGCCGTCGGGATTGAAAATGCGAACATGAAAGTCTGAATCTGTGACGCCGGAAGGTATCGTGATAGCGATGCCATCGGCGCCCGCGCCGTAATGGCGATTGCAAATACGACGCGCAAAATCGCCGAGGTCACTGATGGTCTTCAACTCATCAGCCTCGAAAACCAGGTAGTCATTGCCGTAGCCGTGGAATTTTGTGAAGCGTGGAGACATGACAATGCGTCGACGTGATGGCGTTTGATCTCCTCTCCCCTTGGGAGAGCGGTTAGGGTGAGGGCTTGTAGTTCCGGTGGTTAATCTTGTTCGATTATCGTTGTCGTGAGGCGAAGCCTCACGACAACGATCAAAACCCAATTATCCGCGTTATGCTGCGCACCCTCACCCCGGCCCTCTCCCAAAGGGAGAGGGAGTTAACAATTTACGGAGGTGATTCGCCGAACGCCTTGCGAAAGCGAGTAGTCAGCGCCGGTTCGATCTTCAGCAGCCGCTCATAAACTGTAAGTTGGCCGCGATGATACATCTCATGCGCAATGGCGAACGACATGAAACCAAGCTTCGGCATTTCCTTGCCGTCAAACCGCTTCATGGTGTTTCGCAACTCATCCGCAGCAGCAGTGAGTTTCTCGGCGGCTTCGTCCATGCTGGTGCGCAACAAATCCAGCAGGTCGTCTTTGTCCTCGATGTCGCGCACGCCGGGCGCGTACTGCTTAATATTTTCGGCAAATGATTGCCGCATCAGATTCGTGTCGGGCCGGCAGGCTTCGCCGACCAGAAACTTCTGTGATTCAACCAGGTGCTGAAGCAGTTGGCGGACTGAGCGCGAATCAGGCGCCGGCTGAAAAGAAAATTGATCAGCCGGGATTTGGTTGGCTTCATCGATCAAGCCGGCGCGAACTTCTCTCCAGCTTTCGACAATGTTTTGAACGGACATTCGGGTTCTCCTTTGCGAATGTAGTGCTGGCAGGATCCAGCGACCGCGGGCAAGGATGCCCGCGCCCATCGCCACTATTGCGTCTTTCCCGAAAACGACGCCAGCAAAATCGCAATCGCATCGATCGAGTCACGTCGCAGGGCGGCCGCGTCCGGATAATTGTTGAGCATCATCGAGAAGACCAGATGCTCGCCGCCCGCGGTCGTCACATAGCCGGAAAGGGAAGCGACCGAACTAAGCGAGCCGGTTTTCGCGCGCAGGTTTCCCTCCGCCGGAGTGCCGCGCATGCGGCGTACGCAGCGTGCCGTCGACGCCGGCGATGGGCAAAGCTTCGCGAAACTGCGGCGAAGTATTTATGCTTTGACATGAACGTGAGCAACTGCACCGTGGTGTTCGCTGAAATCAGATCGTTGCGCGACAGTCCCGAGCCATCGTTAAGCGCAACTTCTTCGTCACGAATCCCAGCCTGACGCAGAAGGTTTCTGACAGCTTCCAGCCCGAGTTCCTCGTCCTCTTTCGCTCCATTCACTTCGTTGGGGTTTGGCGGCTGCATCCGCCCCAGGGTTCGCAGAATTAGCTCGGTGTATTGGTTCTGACTGGGCTTAAGAGTGTGCCCCGCAATCACGCTGAAAGCCGGCGATTGCAAACTGGCGATTTCGACGAGCGTCGTTGTCGGCGAGCTCGCCAGCACGGGAGCCATGGCGGTTGACGGAACGATGCTGAGGCCCGACCGCGCAGTCACCGTTCGCACCCGACCATCAATCTTCACTCCTCGCTTCATCAACGCATCGCGCAGCATCGAAACAAAGGCGAGTGCTGGATCGGGAATCGCAACGCCGCCGACAAATCCTGCGTCACCGAGCGGCAACGTGCCCGTAATTTCAAGAGAGTTCGCACCCAGGCCTCGGTAGATTCGCAAAGTTCCGCGCGTGCCTCGTGCGGTAGTCGTCGCCCGATTAACTATATTTATGAACGAAGCTGCAGGAGGGCCGGTAAACATCACGACCGGCGCGCCCACCCTCTCGCCCGCCTTTATGTTCAGATCAATCGCGTTGTCATTGATGGTCAGAGCGCTGAGAGGCGCGCCGTACGACCATGTCAGGTCTTCCCATTCCCAGCCGCTGCCCTGGGGCGCGCCGTTAAAGTAACTTTCGTCGCCGACGAGATCGCCTTTGATGCGCTTCACGCCGGCTGCCGCGATTCGATCCGCAAGATCGTTTATGCCTTTGAAGTAGTCGCCGTTGTTGAAGCGCGCGGCGATCGACGGATCACCGCGTCCATAAACAATCAGATCGCCTTTGATCTTGCCGTCGTCCGGCTTTTCTTTGGCGTAAACTGAAGTGATGAAGTGGTAGTCGGGTGTCAGTCGATCGAACGCAGTCGCGACCGTGTAGAGCTTCATGTTGGACGCCGGCCGTACGAACTTGTTTGCGTTCTGCTCAAAGATCGCTTGTCCGCTGTCGAGCGAGACAATCTTGACCGCGAAGAACCCCGGCTCGAGCGCCGGCTGGCGCACAATCTCTTCGATGCGGGTGCGCAGTTCAGCAAGTGTGGCCGGGCCGCTGCGCGCGGCGGCGACTGAACGCGTGGGCGCCGGTTGCGCGCATAGCTCAGCCACCGATGAAAAGTTAACGAAGAGGATTGCCAGCAGAAAGCTGATGCCGAATCTTCTGAAGGCTCTTTCTTTCATCACACCCGGTGTTTATGCGAGCGACGCCAGCACTTCTTCCGCACTTGCCGTCGCCGTGCCCAGTTTGCCAACTACTATGCCCGCCGCGTGATTCGCCAACACGGCCGCTTCGGTCATCGTTGCGCCGGCCGCCAATGCCGCCGCCAGCGTCGCAATGACCGTATCACCGGCGCCCGTCACGTCATAAACTTCGCGCGCGGCGGTGTCTACCAGAACGGGATTGCCGTCGCTTTCGATCAGCATCATGCCACGATCACCGCGCGTGATTAGTACCGCGTCACAGCCCAGGCGGCTCTTAATCATCTGCGCCGCCGCGGCGCAATCCGTCGTCGGTATCTTCTTCGGAATTCGCGAGCCGCAAAGCCTCGTGATGGTTCGGGGTTACCAAAGTCGCCGGGCGATAAGTAGTCAAAATTTCTTCACCTTCGGATCTATCAGTACCGGCATGCGACGATACGCGAGCGGCAGCACCTCGGAAAGCATGCGCGGCGTAATCACGCCTTTGTCATAATCCGAAATCACCAGGGCGTGAGCATCAATGATTGCCGACTTCGCGGCGCTGATAATGCGCTCCTCGACGTGACCGTTGACGCGGGCCGCGATGCTCGCGATCGGCGCGCACGACCATCTGATTATGCGCAATGATCCGCGTTTTGATCGTCGTGGGACGATGCTCGTCCGTAATCAACGACTCCTCGCGTTTGCGTTCCACCGTCTTTCTTCAAAGCGGCGCGAAGTTTTTCTGCGGCGATGTCTTTTCCGACTACGCCGATTACGCTCGCCGCCGCGCCCAGCGCGGTTACGTTGGCCAGGACATTCGCCGCGCCGCCCAATCGCGTCGATTCGCGTTTGATGTTCACCACCGGCACCGGCGCTTCGGGCGAGACGCGCGTGACGTCGCCCCAGATAAACTCGTCCAGCATCACGTCGCCCAGGATGACAACGCGGCACTCGCGCGCCCGATCCAGGATTTCTTCAGCTCGCTTTTTGGACAAAGTAATCAAGCGATTGGTCCCGACAACGATTTGTCGTCCCAGGATTCGATCGATTGCGCCGATCACACGTTCGACGGGCACGCGCAGGATGCACTCAGGCTTTTCGAATTGGGCGCAGAAGTAGCCGTGACACGGTTGGCATGGCATCTCTTCACGAACGACTTCGTTTGGATTTGTGGTCCACGGCCGCCAATGCGCCACGTTTGATGATCCGAAAACGACCACGCACGACGCGCCGGCCGCAGCCGCGATGTGCGCGATGCCACTGTCGTTGCCGACGAACAGGCTGGCGCGCGACGCGAGGGCAGCTACTTCCGGCAATGACAGATTCGAGAAACCGATGACCGGCGCAGATGATCGGCCGGCCAACGCATCGAGCAACGGTCGTTCACTCGGTGACGCGATGGCTACCGGTGTCAGCCCGCGACTTGCCACTTCTTCGACGACCCGGGCAAAGTTTTCCACCGGCCAGCGTTTTGTTTCGAGCGCGGCCGCAGGATGAATCAAAGCGAGCGGCTGCGCTGAATCCAGACCGTGTTGAGAAAGCCGTTCGGCCATCAATCTCAGCGATCTTTCATTGACCGGCAGTCGTGTGGGCGGGCGATCTGTTACCGGCACCCCGGTCCAACCAAGCAGAGCGAGTTGTTGCTCAGCCGAGTGCAGGGACTTGCGTCGCCAAATCTCAGCCGGCGGCGGCGCCAGGTGATTGTGCAGCCGCGCATACTGATAGTGTCCAAAGCCGACGCGTTGCGCTGCGCCAGTTGCGCGCGTCAGGAACGTCGCTGTGGTTCCGCCATGCAAGTTGTAAACAACGTCGTAATGCCGGCGGTGCAGCTCGCGCGCCACGCGCGCGCGGGCCGCGTTGCTGTGACGAGGAATCGTGATCACTTGATCGATTAGATCAGAACCCTCGAGGACAGGGGCGACCCAATCTTCCAATAGCACATGGATCTGCGCGTGCGGGAGAAATCGTCGCAGCGCAAATAGAGACGGCGTGGTCAACACCGTATCGCCGATGGACCGCAGACGAATTACCAGCACACTGCCGACGGTTGACCAATCCCAACGCGCCACGTCCAGGGGCTGCGGCTTTTCAGCACCGAGCGCTCCGGCAAAGCCGAGGTGGCGCGCGCTGGGTGAAGATTCAATTATTTGCCGCAGGCTGTTCATTCGGTGCGCACGCCTCTGGCGTGTAGTGAATTCGTCTTAAGCACGCCGGAGGCGTGCGTACCGCACTATTCATCCTCGATTTTTGCTTCGTCAATTAACATCACCGGGATGTCATCGCGGATCGGATAGACTCGTTTGCACTCGACGCATTTCAGGCCGCTGCCATCCGCCTTGAGCTCAACTTTGGCGCGGCACGCCGGGCAAACCAGAATCTCCAAAAGCTGCTCGCTGATTGCCATGATTGTCCTCTTTTTGCTGATGCGCCGTTACGCGTGGCGCGTCGTGAATTGGCTAAGCTTAACAGCATTATGAAATTTCTAGTAGCGCATGTAGTACAATTCGCGCCGTACTGATTTTGGGAAGTGGTTAATGGGGAAATAATAACTTCTGATGATTATTGAAGACTTTGGACCTCGGGTGGCGCAGGTGTGGAATCACTTGCGCAGCACGACGCGCAATCTGGTCGAGCGGGCCTGGCAGTCGTCGGCCGCAGGTACGACTCCGCCGGCGCCGCGCGGGCTGCCTTACGACCCACGCGCAGACCAGGAGTTGATCCAGTTGCTGTCCGCGCTTGACGAACACGAGAGTCAGCCCGAGGGGACGGCCTCGCCCGAAGATGCGGCGAAAGCTCGCCACATGGCGAATGCCTGCGCCGACTTGCTGGGACAGCAAACGCAGTCGGCCGAAGTATTCGCGCAATTGATCGGGCGGGCGCATCAGCGAAAGGATTTCGCGCGCGTGGATTCGTTGGCGGATCTTTTGCCAGAGCGGCTTGCGCCCAGCGAGCTTTGCGAACTGGCGCGGGCCAACAACGTGGTCGTCAGGGCGCTGGCGCAGGAAGCATTAACGCAGTTGCCTACGCCACGATTGTTGGCGCTGGTGCGCGATCCTGTCGATGGCGTGGTGGCGCGGCAAGCGCTCGAGCGCCAGGCCATCGAGTTTGATTCCGCAGAAGCGCAACGGGCGCTGCGAGAGACGGATGAAGCTGGATTAGAAGATTATTAACGAACAGACAGTTGTGGCACAGAGGGCAGAGTGTTCGCGGCGCGAATCACAGCCATCTGTGCCACTGATCTTATTCGGCCGGACCAGTGCAATTGGGTCCATGCAGCGCGGGAATTTTCTGGCTGATCACCGGATAGTTCGGCGCTTCGTCAATATTGATCTGCGTCCAGTGCTGATACTGCTCGGGCACATTGTTGTCGGCGAAGATCGCTTCGACCGGACATTCAGGCACGCACGCATCGCAATCGATGCACGTGTCGGCATTGATATAAAGGCGATCGGGTAATTCATGAAAAGCTTCTACCGGACAAACGGCCGCGCAATCAGTGTACTTGCAATCAACGCACGGTTCAGCAACAACGTATGTCATTCGTGAATGACTCCTTTCAAAGAGAGAAATGTTTATTCTCTATTGGACGGATTGTCAACAGGAAAGTTTTCGCATGTAACGCAAACTTTTATTTGGAGTGCGGTGGCAATCCCGATTTGTCGGGAGACACCGCTTTGGTTTCTTAAATGTTCATCGATTAACGTTATCCAAAGCGCCGTCCCAGCTGCGCTCTGCCGGCGTACTCCAAAAGCTTATCGTCCCGGCACATACGTAAACCAGAAATAGATTACCTGCCCGACGCCGATCCAGAAACCAATTAATGCTCCAAACAATTCGATCGTTTTCAGGTGATGTTGCGCGACTGACAAAACCAGTTGCTCTAATTTCTCGATCGGATAATCGGAGACCTTCTGCCGCACCAGCCCGCCCACATCAAACTCGGCGATTGCCGCCGGCAACCTTTCGCGGGCCGCGGCGACAATTCTCTCAGTGAGCGCAGTGGAGGCTTTATCAATCGCGCCCGCCGGCATGTGATCGGCCAGCCGCCCAATCGGTGTGACCAGGAATTTCTCAATCTGCGAACTTAGAATTGAATTAATCCGCTGAGCGGTGTCGTCGCGCGCCAGGACGGTGAGCAGACTCTTCGTCAGAAATCCTTTGACGCGGGCCGCGGATTCAGGATTCGACGTTTCCAGCAATTCGCGCAGAGTGTGCGGGCCGAGCCTGGCCATCGCATCATCCAGATAAGTATTGATCGAATCGGTCAGTTCGGGGCTGCGCAGCATGGCCACGAACCGCTCGGCCGCCTGGTGTTTGATTGTCTCAAAGTTCTCGGAAGAGATTTGCCCGAGCAGATTTTTCAGCGGCCGCTGCATAAAATTGTCGACGGTGGCGTTCAGGAATAGGGTGGCTTCCTGAGCGAATGCTTCGCCGCGCAAATATTCTTCGACGCGGCGCGGCAAGTTGTTATTAACCAAATCGTCGACTTCGTAATAGATCCGCTCGCGCGAGATGAAGATCTTCTTGATGAACGAAAGCCGGTCGTAATAGTCATCGACCTCATGTTTGATGAGCGCGCCGATTCGCTCGCGAGTGTTCTTGCTCGCGGCAATATCCGCGAGATTATGAACGATGGGCGGCACCTGTTGATCGACGCGTTCTTTAATTAGATTCACGGTTTGCTGCGAGAACATCTCTGCCAGCGACGCATCACTGTTCGCCAGATCGTCAATGCGATCACTGACGAATACATAGACCTTCGCTTCAAACTGTTCGGCGCTGACGAATGCTTGAAAGCGCTCCTGGGCAAAATGACGGATGACCTCGAGGGTGTCTTCGGTGATCGTTTCGTTCAGACGCTTGTCGAGGAGCTTATCGATCTGGCGATCGACGAACGTGTCAATCGCCTGCGCCGTCTGATCGCTTTTCAACACCGATGCAATGTGTTCCGCCAGACGGTATTGCAGCGCCGAGATCGTGTCCAGCACCGGCGCGCGCGCACCGGTCGGCAGGGCTTCGATTAAAGAGGGATGGACGGTTGAAAGCAGTTCGTCCGTGTACGAGCGGACAAAACCTTCGACTTTGGTGGCGAAGAAACCAGTTTCAAACAAGGCGTCAAAAACCGTGTCCTGCGAAACCAGCTCGTTACCGACGGCGTTACCGATCGATTGCGCCAGCCGCGCGCGGTGGCGCGGAATCATTCCCTGCGGCCAGATAGTGATGCCGAACAGCTTCACCGGCTGGTAAGGATGAAACAGCATCCAGATGGCCAACCACGCCGCGCCGTATCCATGCACCGTCGCGATGACGACGATGGCCGCGCTAACCAGGATTTTGAAGGTGAGCGGACTGATAGTTACACCCCTTACAAACTCAAGAACGAAACTTGTGTAGCGATGTTCCGATGTTAACAAAAGCGCCGCCCTCGGCAAACGAGAGCGGCGCTATTTTCAGGCTTAATGGTAAAGACCTATCGCTTTGGTTCGAGAATAATCTCACGGGCGAGTCGTTCGCCGACGATCTCGCGAATCTCTAAGCGCTCTTTGTAACCCTGCATTTGCTTATCGTCGTTGCCGACGACTTTCTGCGCGAGAGCATCTGCCTTGTCTTCGTTCGCTTCCATTGTGGCCAGGTTCTTATACTCGGTCATCAGCATCAGGTTGAACTCACCTGGCGTGTGACCTTCAACCGAAAGCACCTTGTAAGACAAGCTCTGACCGTCTTTCTTTAGTGCTTCCTGCTCGGCCTTCCACTGCGCCGACAGATAGTTAAGGTAAGCCGCATCCATCCCCGGCTTAATTCTGATGAAACTGATGTTCCAGACACTGCCGGAGTGATAGGGACGGTTGACCTGCGCGTAAACGGAAAGGCCAAGCGCCAAGGCCAGGATTGCGATCGTAATCGCAACGATTCGTTTCTTATTCATTGTGATCTCCTTGCCCGTACGATGGTCTGGGGCTCAAGCATCGGGGTACGGGCATTCCGGTCCCTGAAGCCATCCAAATAGAGGTTAAAGCTTAGAAGAAGGCGTGCAATCTAGGTGAAAAGGTAGAACCTGTCAATCTATTTCATTTCGAACACAATCTCACCGCCGATTACGGTCATCACGCAGCGCGTTTTCAAAATCTCCATCTCGGGAATCTTCATGATGTCGGCAGAAAGGATAGTCAGATCAGCAAGCTTTCCCGCTTCGATCGAGCCACGCAGCTTCTCTTCAAACGCCACATAGGCCGGCCAAATCGTAAACATCTTCAAGGCCTGCTCACGTGTGACTTTCTCTTCAGGATGCCAACCATCCCCGGAAAATCCGCGGATGTCTTTGCGCGCCACGGCCGCATAGAACTCAATCATCGGCTCGCCACGTTCGACCGGCGCGTCGGAACCGCCCGGAATAATCACCCCTGATTTCAGAAAGGTGTTCCACGCGTAGGCGCCTTTCAGCCGTTCCATTCCCAGCCGGCTGGGCGCGAAATGCAGATCGCCGATCGCATGCGAAGGCTGCATCGAAGGAATGATTCCGAGTTTTGCGAAACGAGGTATGTCGGCAGGGTTAACGATTTGTGAATGTTCAATTCGCCAGCGAGGGGCAGCGATCTTTCTTTGCGCCGCCGGCACTGCGCTCAGAGCCTTCTCGTATTCGTCCAGGACCCAGCGATTGGCGTAATCTCCGATCGCGTGCGTCTCAACCTGGATTCCTTTTTCCAGGGCACTCTTCAGCATGGGCAGCAGTTCCTCATCCTTAACTCTGAGAAAGCCTTTGCTCTCCGGCGCGTCGCTGTAGGGCGCGAGCAGGGCGGCGCCGCGCGAGCCAAGCGCGCCATCCGAAACGACTTTAATCGCCCGCACATTCAAATGATTTCCGAACGCTTCGATGATTGGCCCTTCGCGCAAAAGCCTTTCGGCTTGCGGCCCCGGACCATAGACGGCTTTGTAAATCCGAATCTTGAGTTTGCCTTCGCCATAAAGCTTTTTGTAATGGTCGACGTCCTCATAGCTACCGCCGGGATCCTGCACTTGCGTCCAGCCGAGCTCGACGCTGCGCTTGTTGGCGAGAACGATCGCCTGATCGACATCGCCTTCTGTGCGCGCGGGGATATGCCGCGCGACAAAAGATTGCGCGTTATCCAGCAGCATGCCTGTCGGTTCGCCCGATTCTTTGTCCCGCAGAATTTGCCCGCCAAAAGGATCCTTAGTTTCTTTGGTGATGTTGCCGATCTTCAGCGCCGCGCTGTTGGCTACCGCGCCGTGGCCGTCGGCGCGCGTTAGAAACAGGGGATTGTTGGGAGCTACTTTGTCGAGATCCCAGCGCGTCGGAAATACCGGAGGCTGCCAAAAGGTTTCGATCCAGCCGCGTCCGGTGACCCATTCGCCGGGCTTGGCCTGATCGACGCGCGTTTTCACTTTGGCGAGAAAGTCTTGAAGATTGGTGATGCCCTCGAGATTCAAGTTCATCTCGCGCTGGCCCACGCCGATAAAGTGATAGTGAGCATCGGTCATTCCCGGCACGACGGTCGCGCCATGCAGATCGATCACTCGCGTCTTAGCTCCTGTGTACTTCTTAGCGGCGGCATTTGAGCCGACAAACACAATGCGATCACCTTTGACGGCAACGGCCTGGGCGTGCGGCTCTTTTTCGTTGACCGTGTAAACGTTCCCGTTCAGCAGAACCAGGTCGGCGAGCGCGGGACTTGGAGCGGATGGTGCAATCCAAAATAGGAAAAGCAGCACCGCTGCAAACGCAAATGTTTTCATCGGATCTCCCTGTTGAAAATGATTTCGGAGTGAGTGGAGGATTTTATACCAAGGCGGCTCATTGGTCATTAGCCGGTAATGATCGGCTTTTTACTTCGATGGTCGGCGTTGCGCTTTAGTCGTACTTTCTCCGTCGAACCGAAAAAGCCCAACTAAAGTTGGTACTCTGACACCTGAAATTAAGAGCCGAGTTGTTCCTGTGCAAGGATGGAAATACAATCCCATAAAAGACAATCCGTCAAAACTGAGGAGCCAGGCTGATGAATGCTGAATCTCTAAATTTGTCCACTTCACGCGGAGCCACAACTGCTTATGTCGCGCGGCCAGATGCGGACACGAATGCCGCGGTAATCCTGATCCAGGAATGGTGGGGCATCAACGAGCACATCCGCGACCTCGCCGGTCGTTACGCTAATGAAGACTATCTCTGTGTGGCGCCCGATTTGTATCGCGGCCGCCTCGCAAAAGACGCGGACGAAGCGTCGGCCATGATGCACGCGTTGGAGATCGACGACGGCATGGAAACAATTCGCAAAGCCATGGAGGCTGCCGAAGCAACTTACCAGGTGCAACAGTTCGCCATCACCGGCTATTGCATGGGCGGGACTTTCGCTATGCGTGCGGCCTGTGAGATTCCTGAGTTGAAAGCGGCCGCGCCATTTTACGGCGACATTCCTGAAGAAGCAGTTTTGCAAAAGCTGAGCGTGCCGACACTGTTTATTGCCGGAAAGCGCGACGCGTGGATCAATGAAGAGAAGGTCAACGCCCTGAAAGCAGCCGCGGCGAAACACCAACTGCCGGTCCAAGTGATTAGCTATGACGCCGATCATGCCTTCTTCAACGACACTCGGCCCGAGGTTTATGATCCCGAGGCGGCGAAGGATGCCTGGCAAAAAGTGCGGGACCATTTTCGCAAACATCTGGGCGGCGCAGCAGCATAACGGGGCAGTAGCCCGACCGTGAGGGAGGGCTCCGATGACGCATGGCTATTACAACTTGTCCAAATTGCGGGGCCAAGAATCGCGTGGATGAGTCCGCGGCGAGCACGAGTCAGCCCGTTTGCGGTAAATGTGGCGCGAAATTGCCTGATGCGGCTTCGTCGGCTGCCCCGGAGGGGAAGCCACAAGTTGTCACCGATGCTTCATTCGCATCAGACGTAATCGGCGCGTCGTCCGCGAAACCGGTTTTGGTGGATGCGTGGGCTGAGTGGTGCGGGCCGTGCCGGATGATCGCGCCCGTGCTCGATCAACTGGCGGCTGAGTCGGGCGGCCGTTACAAGATCGCGAAGTTAAACGTCGATGAGAATCCGCGGACTTCCGCTCAATTCAGCATTCGCAGCATCCCCACTTTGCTTATTTTCAAGAATGGAAAATTGGTAGATCAAATTATTGGGGCGCAAGGGAAACCGGCGATTGCGGCGCGATTGGCAGCTCAGTTGTAGGCGGGCCTTGCCTCAGTGTTTGACGCCCGCATGAATTTCAAACCAGAAACACCAGGGGTGCAATCAAAGCCTTGGAGAGCCGGCTGCCCTAAGCGTAATATTCACAGCATGCTCAATGCGGGAACTCTGACATTTCAGGAGTTTGCCATGCGTGAACAACTTCCACTCGCGACGATTCACGACGCCGTGCTCGAATTCTTGCGTGGGCGCGACGATGCCGTTGTGTTTGGCGCGCAAGCTGTCAACGCATACGTGAGCGAACCGCGCATGAGTCAGGACATAGATCTGGTTTCCACGCGCGCAACCGAACTGGCTGAAGAACTGCGGGAATATTTGAGTGAGCATTTCCATATCGCCGTTCGCGTACGAGTGATCGGCGCCGGTAAAGGTTATCGCTTGTTTCAGATTCAGAAACCCCGCAATCGCCATCTGGTAGACGTGCGGTCTGCGGAATCACTTCCACATGCCGAACGAATCGAAGACGTGCTGGTAATGTCTCCCCCGACCTCATCGCTCACAAAGTAATTGCTTATCACGCACGTCGCGGTCAACCGAAAGCCGGAACCGACTGGCGAGATCTGGCGATGCTGCTATTGACGTTTCCAGAGTTGAAAAAGGAAGAAGGTGCTGTTAGCGAAGCCTTGGAATCACTCGGCGCGAAGGATGATGTGATGAGAACGTGGCGCGAATTAGTTGCGCAGGAATTCATTGAGTCTGAGGATGACGGGAAGTTCGAGTAAAGTCGCGATAAGTCGCTATGGGAGGCCTTCATGACGTTCTGGGAAAGATCGGGAAAGACCATCATCATTGTCGGACTGGCTCTGCTGGTAGCTGTAATAACATTCGGAGTCCTGGGTTCCACGGGGACTTTTAAGAACAGTGTTTATGACCTTGGAGGCGCAATCGTTGGATTCCTGGCCACTGCGGCACTGTTGAATAAGATTTTTGGCTCGGATCCAAGCGAAATCCCAAAGCACGAGTTGAAAGGACAGCCCTTTTCCTCGGAGGAAACGGTCAAGATATTAGACATGCGTGACCAAAAACCCGTCCCGCCGGAAGGCGCCGAGAAGGCACCCCGGAATCGGGTTGTCCTTATCGATCACTACAAGCTGAGAAAACTCACCGATGAGTCAGATGTAGTGTTCAAATACGCAACTATGGGATATGGCATGGAAGGTTCCTGCGTCTCGCAATACCTCACTCAAAAATGGGTCGAGACAACGCCCGACTCCGTCCACCTTGGCGAGGACAAACATCTGAAGAAACAATACGAGATTCGATTGAACGTTCAAGACGTCGCAAAGGAAGCGATTATCTATGTTCACAACGCAGTTACTTATGTTAGTGCATTCGACAGCAGAGAAAAAGAATGGTTTCACTCTCACGTAAACTTCCCGACCGTTTCGCTTACTATCATCTTGCTGTTTCCAGAAGGGCAGCGTTGCCAAGGCATAAAGGGATTTGAGGAAGTCGGCAAAGGTAAGCGCCAGGAGGTTGAAGATAAAGAGAAAGGCCTTCCGATAATTGTAGATGAAGGAAAACTCGTTTATTGGCGGATTCCCCATCCGCTGTTCGGAGCTGAGTACCAACTTGAATGGGAGTGGCAAAATACACCAGTAAGCGCTCAAGCGGCCGCTGTCTAGTTTTTCTGTTATAGGAAATAGTTGATTGGAACTCAGCCCGCAAACGAAGAACCTACTCATTCACCTTCAACACCGCCAGAAAAGCATCCTGCGGAATCTCTACGCGGCCGACTTTCTTCATCCGCTTCTTGCCTTCTTTCTGCTTCTCCAGCAGCTTGCGCTTGCGGCTGATGTCGCCGCCGTAGCATTTCGCGATCACGTTCTTGCCCATCGCCTTCACGGTTTCGCGCGCAATTATTTTCGCGCCGATGGCCGCCTGGATGGGGACTTCAAAGAGTTGGCGCGGGATCAGTTCCTTCATCTTGGTTGCCAGGGCCCGGCCTTTGGCGGCCGCAGTGTCGCGATGAAGCACCAGCGACAACGCATCGACGGGCTCGCCCGCTACCAAAACATCGAGCTTAACCAGATCGCTTTCCCAATAACCCGCCAGGTGATAGTCGAGCGAAGCGTATCCGCGCGAAGTTGATTTCAAGCGATCATAAAAATCGAGCACGATCTCGTTCAAAGGCAGTTCGTAGGTCAGCATCACTCGATTCGAGGTGATGTACTCAAAGCCTTTCTGCTGTCCGCGTTTTTCTTCCAGCAACGCCAGGATTCCGCCCAGATGTTCTTCCGGAGTCAGGATCGTCGCGCGGATTGCCGGCTCTTCGATCTTCACCAGCCGGCCAGGGTCGGGCATCTTGGCCGGCGAATCGATCTCCGTGACTTTGCCGTCAGTGGTTGTCACTTTATAACGCACGCCGGGCGCCGTGGTGATCAGATCGAGATCGAATTCGCGTTCCAGACGCTCCTGCACAATCTCCATGTGCAGCAAGCCAAGAAAGCCACAGCGAAATCCAAAACCAAGCGCGGTGGACGACTCCGGTTCGTAAAAGAACGACGCGTCATTCAAACGCAGCTTGTCCATCGCATCGCGCAGCTCTTCGTACTGGTTTGTATCCACCGGATAGAGTCCCGCAAAAACCATCGGCTTGATTTCCTGATAGCCGGGAAAAGGCTCAGTCGTGGGCCGCGCAGTTTCGGTAATCGTATCGCCGATTTGCACGTCGGCCACTGTCTTTATTGAAGCAGTCAGAAAACCAACTTCGCCGACGCCAAGCTGATCGATAGGCGTCGGTCGCGGGCGATTCACGCCGAGGGTATCAACCTGATAGTCGCGGCCGGCGCTCATGAAGCGAATCTTCATTCCCGGACGAATGATGCCGTCGATCACGCGAAACAAAACGATCACGCCGCGATACGAGTCGTACCAGGAATCAAAGATCAATGCCTTCAACGGCGCGTTTGAATCACCTTTCGGCGGCGGCACGTCGCGGACGATCGCTTCCAGGACTTCGGCGACACCTTCGCCGGTTTTGGCGCTGGTCAGAATCGCGTTGTGAGTTTCCAGGCCGATGAAGTGCTCGGATCTCTTCGATCGCTCTTTCCGGCTCTGCACCGGGCAGATCGATCTTGTTGATGACGGGGATCAGTTCGAGATTGTTTTCGATCGCGAGATAAGTGTTGGCGAGCGTTTGCGCCTCGACACCCTGCGAAGCATCGACGACCAGCAGTGCGCCTTCGCAGGCCGATAACGAACGCGAAACTTCGTAAGAAAAATCGACGTGACCCGGAGTGTCGATCAAATTGAGCAGATACGTTTGTCCATCCCGCGCTTTGTAGTCCAGCCGCACTGCGTGGGCTTTGATGGTAATTCCGCGCTCGCGCTCAAGATCCATGTCGTCGAGCACCTGGGCTTCCATGTCGCGGCCAGTCACCGCGCCGGTCAGTTCGAGCAGACGATCCGCCAGGGTGGACTTGCCGTGATCGATATGCGCGATGATCGAGAAGTTGCGAATGCGATCATTTGTCATTCGTTTACTCAGCCGTTTAGCTTGCGTGAATGGTTTGTGGATCTAAACGGATTGACAACAATGACACCGCCATAATCCTGGCCGTCACTCAAATCTTCGGAATAAATCATCTCGCAATTCAGGTGTCGAGCTGCGGCGATAATCGCGGCATCCCAATAGCTGACTCGAAACTCATCACAAAGAAACAGTGCGTCTTCAATAATGCCGAGAGTAGTGGCTTGAAAGCGGAACGTCTTCCAGACTTCAATGAAATCCATTGCTTCCCTATGCGTCAGCGCCAGCTTGTTCGGGCGCGTAGCAACCCAATAAAACTCCTGTATCACTTGCGCCGACAAGGCAACGTTTTCCTCTTTCAGAACGCGCCTCGCGGTCGCGGACTTGCGCCGTTCAGAAGGCGCGTTGCCCGCTGCGTACAGAAGCACGTTAGTATCAACGAAGATCGCGGACATAAATATCTTCTCGTTTCAGACGGCCCACGGGTTTTCGCTTGCGTCCTCGATCCTGTTTGGCAAAGAGCTTGTCGAGTCGCTTATTTCGTTCCGCGCGCAGTTCTTCGTCTTTGCTCAACGTGCGCAGATATTCGGCCACAAGTTGGCTGACGGACGTATTGTGTTCAGCGGCTTTGCGGCGGGCCTGGCGGTAGATCTCGTCGTTGACGCTCACGGTGATGTTCTTCATGATGGTTCACAGTAACTGTGAGACTGTGAAAAGTCAAAAACCAACCAGGCAGGCAATCACAAGAGAAGGCGAGAGCGAAGTTACTTCCTTCGCAGCTGCTCCGTGCGCAGGGACTCATCCAGTCGGGCGAAGTGTCAGAAGAGCCAGTCCGCTCTTTTCAGGATGTTTCTTAGATCACCCAATCGCTTTCTTATTATCGATCTGCGCGCGTTGCAGCTTGCCGCTGTAATCGACGTAAACCGATTTCCATTCTGAGAAAATATCGAGCACCTGCGTGCCGGCTTCGCGGTGGCCGTTGCCGGTGGCTTTGGTGCCGCCGAACGGCAGGTGGACCTCCGCGCCGATCGTTGAAGCGTTGATGTAAAAAATCCCGGTGTAGATTTCGTTCATCGCATGAAACGCGCGGTTCACATCCTGTGTGTAAATCGCGGCCGACAATCCGTACTGCACGCCATTGGCGATCTCGATCGCTTCGTCCAGCGACTTGGTTGGAATAACTGAAGTTACAGGGCCGAAGATCTCTTCCTGAGCGATGCGCATATCGGGCGCCACATCGGTGAAGACTGTCGGCTCGATAAAATAACCGTGCGCGTAATTGCCTCTGGTCAGATGCTTGTCCGCCGCACGCCAGCGTGGCCCCGTCTTCATGCTGGCCGATGTCGATGTAGCTCATGATCTTTTCGACCGCGTCCGGCATTGATAACCGGGCCGACGTCGACTTTGGGATCGGCGCCGTTACCGATGCGCAACGCTTTGGCGCGCTCCACGAGCTTTCGATTGAACTCTTTGTAGACTTTCTTGTGGACTATCAAGCGCGATGAGGCTGTGCATCGTTGCCCCGAGGTGCCAAACGCACCCCAGATTGCGCCTTCGACAGCGTTGTCGACGTCGGCGTCGTCCATCACCATGATGGCGTTCTTGCCGCCCATCTCAAGCGAGCAGATTGCGTTGCGCTCAGCGCACGCGGACGCCACAGCTCGCCCGGTTTCGGTCGAGCCGGTCAAGCGAAATCAAACGTATCGCCGGATGATCCGTCAGCCGCGTGCCGACGACTGAGCCGTGGCCCATGACCAGATTGACCACGCCCGGGTGGAATGCCGGCTTCTTCGCAGGCTTTCACCAGGTTGTAAGTGGAGAGCGGCGTGTCTTCCGCGGGTTTGATGACGACTGTGTTGCCGCAAACCAGCGCCGGCATCAGCTTCCAGGACGGAATCGCCATCGGGAAATTCCAGGGCGTGATCAGCCCGCAAAGCCGATCGGCTGGCGCACGCACATGGCAAACTTGTTCGGCATCTCGGCCGGCGTGGTAAATCCATGCAAGGCGCCGCCCTTCACCGGCCGCGTAGTACGTGCAATCGATCGCTTCCTGCACATCGCCGCCCGCTTCTTTCAGGACCTTGCCCATTTCGCGGGTCATGTCGCGCGTGTATTTTTCTTTATCGCGGATCAGGATTTCGCCGACGCGAAAAAGAATCTCCGCGCGGCGCGGCGCCGGCGTGAGCCGCCAGGTGTCGAAGGCTTCCACGGCGGCAGTTAATGGCCGCGTCGACATCGGATTCAGTCGAGCGCGGAAAACGGCCGATCAGATCACGCGTGTCGGCAGGATTTGATTCTCGTTCCACTCGCCGCTTGAGCTCGGCACCCAGCGGCCGCCGATGTAGTTGTGATAGGTGTTGGTATTCTTTGCGGTGCGCGAGTTTCGAGATTTCTTCGCTAATGCTTTTTTTGCTTGAGCCATGACAGGTGAGGGTGCAGGGTGTTGGGTTTAGGGTGTAGAGAACTGCGAAAATCAGACTTCGGATAAATTCGAAATTCGTTTGAAGCCGACGTCTGTACTACACCCAACACCCTACACCCAAAACCCTTTCTCCTACTGATAAGTAAATTGAACGATCCGCGAGGTAATGCGATTTTGCGGACGTGAATAGCCGGAGAGATTCAAGCACGATGGCGTCGCCGGGCTTGAGTGATTCGATGACGCGCTGAAATTCAGCGAGCGTCGTCACCGGAATGCGATTGATGCGCGTTATGACTTCGCCTACCTGCACTTCGTTCGGCCGGATATCCGCGGCCAACCCGTTCGGATCGACTTCTTTTACGTAGAGACCTTTTACTCCGCTCAAACGCTTTTCGTCGATCAGTTGGGGCGTTAACTCCGAGAGAGTCAGGCCCAGCCGGGCGCTGTTGGTCTTGGCAATGTCGGCCTTGTCTTTCGGGGCCGCGTCACCATCGCCTCTCAATGATTCGGAGCGATCGGCGAGCGTGGCTGTGACCGTCCGGCGATCCAGCTTGCCATCAACATCGCGCAACAAGGTGAGCGCGACGCTTTGACCGACGCTGGTCCCCGCGACTTTGGCAATCAGGTCGTTGTGATCAAGAACCGGCTGGCCGTTGAACTCCACAATGACGTCATTTACCTGCAAGCCCGCTTTCATCGCCGGCGTGGGCTGGCCATTCCGATCCGGTTGCACGTCAGCCACGACCGCGCCTTTTGCATCCGGCAGATGATAGACGCGCGCAAACTCAGACCGAACCGACTCAAGCGTTACGCCGAGAAATCCACGACGCACGCGGCCCTGCGATAGTAGTTGCTCAGTGACGAACTTGGCTTCGTTGGACGGCAGAGCAAACCCAATTCCGTTGTAGTCGCCGGTAAGCGTGGCAATTTGTGAATTCACGCCTATCGCTTCGCCATGCATGTTGACCAGGGGGCCGCCGCTGTTGCCGCGATTGATCGCCGCGTCGGTTTGCAGAAATCGTTGAAAAGTTTGGAAACTAGCTGAGTCCCGATCCTTCTTGGAAATAATGCCGGCGGTTACGGTCTGTTCAAGACCGAAAGGCGAGCCGATCGCCAGGACCCAATCACCGACCTGCGCGGCATTCGAGTCGCCAAACTTCATGACCGGCAGTTCATGATCCGAATCAATCTTCAGCAGCGCCAGATCAGTTTCTTTGTCGATGCCGATCACTTTCGCGCGAAAGCGCTCGCCGCTTAACAAACCGATAGTGATGCGCGTGGCGCCTTCGATCACATGATTATTCGTGATGATGTAACCCTTCGCGTCGATAATGAACCCGCTGCCCACACCGTGCGTTGGCCTTGGCGGTTGGCGCCGAAAAAGGTCATAAGGGTTCGGCGTGCGGTCGCTCTTGTCCTCGTTGTCAGCCTCAGCCGGATCCGCTGCCTGCATCGTATCGATGTTCACCACGGCTGGTTCCACGCGGCGCGCGATCTCTACAAACGACGCCGACAAAGCTTCCGGCGCACGCGATAACTGCATGCCATCCTGCGCCACCGCCGTGCGGCCGGCGAGAATTGCGCCAATGCCAAAACCCGCGAGTACGCAAACGCCGGCGAGGGCCAAAATCCATACGCGCAATTTTCGCAGAATTGCCTTTTCAGCGTCGGTTGTTTGATTGAATGAGTCGAACATTGTTCACCGCCTTAGAACTTGAAACTGAATGAGGCTGCCGATAATTCATCGATCGCTGGGGAGCAGATTCGGGAAGTATAGACGAAACCGGGCCGGACTAGAAGTCAGGGACGTAGCAGAATCTTCATCACCCCGGGCTGTCCGGCCCGCTCCATGGCACGGACTCCGTCAGCCAGTTTGAACTCGTCGGTTATCAGGCTTTCCACATCGACAGCTCCGGCTTTCAAAAGCTGCAGAGCCGGCGCAAAACGGCCGCAGCGCGAGCCCACGACGCTGATTTCATCGACCACGATACGCGCCGAATCTATTTCCGTCATGCCTTGAAACGTAGATTTTAAAACGAGGACGCCACGCGGGCGCACCAGCTCAATTGCCAGCTCAAATCCCGAGGCCGAGCCGGAGGCCTCTACCACGACGTCGTAGTAGCGGGATCGGGACTTAACGCTTTCCGCAGAGATGGTCTCGAGGCCGCGGCGTTTGGCGATCGCCAGCTTGTTTTCATGTTTGCCGATCAGGGTTACCGCTGATCCGGTGGTGGCAACGACCTGAGCGCACAACAGCCCAAGCTTGCCATCGCCGATCACGGCGACGCGTTTGTCTTTGTCTATCGATGCGCGTTCGAGAATTCCACAAGCGGCCGCCAGAGGTTCAGTGAACACGGCTCTTTCATCAGAAATTTCCGGCGGCACCGCCAGCAGATTGACTAAAGGCAATTTCAGAAACTCAGCATGAGCGCCGTCGCGGGCGACGATCCCGAGCACCGTTCGCTGCGGACAATGCCGCGAGTCACCGGCGCGGCAGAGGTTGCAGACGCCGCAACCGGCGTTAATCTCGCCGACCACCCGAACGCCGGGTGCCAGAAGCCCGACCGTGAGGGAGGGCTCCGGACGGGCAGACTCATTTGATGCAATGTGCGCGTTTGGCAACGCTGCCCTCCCTGACGGCCGGGCTTCTGACATTTCTTCGATCACGCCGACAAATTCGTGACCAAGCGTCCCTTCAAATCCCGCATAGCCACGCGCGATTTCCAGATCCGTGTTGCAGATTCCCGAGAGCGTCACGCGCACCAGCGCCTCGCCATTCGCATCGGGCCTCGGTACATCCGCGACCGTAAGTTTCTGATCTTCGTAGCGAAGGGCTTTCATCAATTAAATAAGTTAGTGGTCACGTGGAGTGCGGCGACTGGTCACCGCTTTTCAGAAGCGCTGACAAGTCAGCGCACTCCATATTACTTCTGTATTCAAAACTTCCTGGTGCGTTGGTAGGCATTGTCGCCGGACAATTCGATTGTGTGAACCGGCTGCGAGATCGTCAACGGCAGTCTCCATTCCGTCAGCTCGCCATTGGCCAGCGCGGAAGTCGCCCGCATCCACCAGTGTCCGGCGCTCAGCCGCGCCACGGCGCGTCCTTTCTGATCAGTCTGGATGCGCACCGACGGCAGGTTCTTCAGCTGCAGCGCAAGATAGTCCTCAAGACCCCGCCCCGGTCGCCCATTCAAACGAAAATCTCTCTGCACGGCGGCGTATTCAATGGGATAAAGCTCAATCCTCACCTCGCCACTCGACACATCGCGCAGCACAATATTCAATTCGGATTTCGCCGCGGAGTTGTCGAATGGCGCGGGATTGCTGCCTTCAATAGGGAGACGGTGGTATATCCTCCAGCCGGCAAAGAACAACCCTGCCAGCAAAGCTAATCCGAGAATGATTCGCAGGACTCTAATCAAGGATGGATCTCGCTGCCGCAAACTGCTTACTTTCTCAGCCGCCGAACATGATTCACCAGGCCATCGATCTGATTTTCCGAGAGGCTTTTCTTATACGAAGGCATTTTGCCTTTCCCGCGGGTAATTGAATTAAAGATGCGCTCGTCGGATACATCGTTCTGCCATTCACCGCTCGAGAGGTCGCGCGCGTGTGTGCGCCGCCCCCAAAACGTCTTTGCGCGTCCGTCGCGGCCGTGGCACTTGGCGCATTTGCTGTTGAATGTTGACGCGGCATCAGGAGCACTCGCCGACGCCCCGCTGGTTCGTCCTGACGACGATACGATGTTTCCGACGAACATCGCGGTGGTTAATCCGGCAACTGCCAATATGAAAAGCCGAAGCTTTACTGACTTCAATTTCTGCCCTCCGAATCGGTTTAGAACCCGTCGGAATTTTATAACGCAAACAGGACGCTTTGTCTCGCTCAAGATGTAAGGTAGTGGAGTAATCCGTGTTGCCAGTACTCTGCGGCAGACGGGGCATTAGCCCGACCGTCAGGGAGGGCTCCTGTTGCGACATTGTTGAGCCCTCCCTCACGGTCGGGCTAGTGCCCCGTGCTATGTCAACACAAAATTACTTCATTACTAGATGTGATAGTCGAAAGCAGCGCCAGCCGCTATAATCGGAAATCGAATGAGCGCTTATCAAGACGATAAACTTCACGAAGAGTGCGGCGTCTTCGGTATCTACGGACACACCGAAGCTGCGCGCCTGACTTATCTCGGCCTCTATGCCCTGCAGCATCGCGGCCAGGAATCATGCGGAATGGTTTCTTCAAATGGCGAGCAGCTATTGTCCGAACGAGACATGGGTTACGTGTCGGAAGTTTTCGATCAGGCGCGCATCGATCGGCTGCCGGGCCTGAGCGCGATCGGTCATGTCCGCTACTCGACCGCCGGCGAAGTCTCGATTCGTGAATGCCAGCCCTTCGTAGTGCGATGTCAGCACGGACAAATTGCAGTCTGTCATAACGGAAATCTGCCGTTCGCGCGTGAAGAACGACTTCGTCTGGAGAAAGAAGGCGCCATCTTCTCGTCAACCTCCGATACGGAAGTCGTTCTGCACGGCGTGGCGCGTTCGCGCGCCGCCGGTGTCGCCGAAGCCATCCCGGAAGTTTTGCGCCAGACCGAAGGCGCCTTCTCGATGTTGTTTCTGACGCCGCGTGAGTTAATTGCGATTCGCGATCCGCGTGGGTTCCGCCCGTTGGCGCTGGGCCGCCTGGGCGACGCATATGTCATCGCTTCGGAAACCTGCGCGTTTGATTTGATTGATGCGAAGTACATTCGCGACGTTGAGCCGGGCGAGATGATCGTAATTAATGAAGAAGGTTTGCGCTCGACACATCCGCTGCATGCTCAGAAACACGCGATGTGTATCTTTGAGCACGTTTATTTTTCGCGTCCGGACTCGATTATCTTCGGCCAGTCGGTGAATCGCTCGCGTCACAGGATGGGAGAGCGTCTGGCGATCGAACAGCCTGCGGACGCCGATATCGTGGTGCCGGTTCCCGACTCAGGCGTGCCCGCGGCGATTGGTTATTCGGCCGAGAGTGGATTGCCGTTTCGGTTCGGGCTGGTTCGTAATCACTATATTGGCCGGACTTTCATCGAGCCGAAGCAATCCATCCGCAGCTTTGGTGTGCGCATCAAGCTGAATCCGGTGCGTAATCTAATCGAAGGCAAGCGCATCGTCTTGATCGATGATTCGATCGTCCGGGGCACGACTTCCAAGAAGATCGTGCGCATGGTGCGCGAAGCCGGCGCCAAAGAAATTCACGTGCGCATCTCTTGTCCGCCAACCGTCAGTCCCTGCTATTACGGCGTGGACACGCCCAACAAATCTGAATTGATCGCCGCTAACTATTCAATCGAGGGTATTCGCGATTTCATCGAAGCGGATTCGCTCGGTTATCTTTCGCTGTCAGGCATGCAGGAGGCGACGGGCCTCAGCCCGGACGACTCATGTGTGGCTTGTTGGAACGAGCGGTATCCAACCCGGATCACCAGCGCGGCTGAGACCATGCATTCACGCGAAGAGTCGGCCGCGCCGAGCCGAGTGGCAGTTGAGTTTTAGCCCGCGGCACGCCATGGGTCAGTACCGGGAGCGGTAGCGACCGGGTCGCTGGCAACGACAAGAGCGGGATGGACAGGAGCGTACCCGGTCGCTACCGCTCGCGGTACTGACCCCATCCGTCAATTTAGGTTCACTACCATGAACTCGCCTTATCTGCGAGTATCCGCGTTCATCCGCGGCCAAACTTAATGACCCTCGTCGGCAAATCCATTCCCCGCAAAGAAGGCCGGAAGAAAGTTACCGGCCAGGCGCTCTATGTCGATGATCTGAAATTCGACGGGATGTTGCATGGGGTGACGGTGCGCAGCTCGATTCCGCGCGGGCGGATCAAGTCGATTTCCTACGATCAACCGCCCGCTACGGCAAGTCGGGGTTCTGACTGCGATATTCCCTGGGATGAATTCACGATCGTTACGGCCAAAGACATTCGCGAGCTTAAGCTGGGCGAGAACAGTGTCGCGTTGATTCTCAACGACCAGCCTTATCTTGCTGACGAAGTTGTGAATCATCCTGAAGAGCCTATCGTCCTGCTCGCCCATTCAGACAAAAATCTTTTGGAAGAAGCGCGGCGCAATGTCCGCATTGAGTACGAAGAGCTGCCGGCAGTCTTGTCTCTACAGGATTCACTTGCGCAGAAAGAAATCATCTGGGGCGAAGATAACGTCTTCAAGAAATTTCTGGTCGATAAAGGAAATGTCGATGAGGCGTGGTCGCAGGCGGATTTCATTATCGAAGGCGAGTATGAAACGGGGGCCCAGGAACAACTGTACATCGAGACCAACGGCGCGATTGCCATCGCTAATGCGGATCAGGGCGTGACCGTTTGGGGATCGATGCAGTGCCCTTACTATGTGCACAAGGCTCTGCTCAAGCTGTTTGCCTTGCCGGAAGAAAAGATTCGCGTCATCCAGACTGAGACGGGCGGCGGGTTTGGCGGTAAAGAGGAATACCCGTCGATGATTGCGGGCCATGCGGCTTTGCTCGCCTGGAAATCAGGCAAACCCGTCAAGATGATCTATGACCGCGCCGAGGACATGGCCGCGACGACGAAGCGCCATCCCTCACGAACCAGACATAAAACGGCCGTCGACAAGAATGGAAAGCTTTTGGCGATGCAGATCGATTTCGCGATCGATGGCGGGGCCTACTGCACGCTTTCGCCGGTGGTGCTCTCGCGCGGAACGATTCACGCCGCCGGTCCTTACTTCTGTCCAAACGTCCGCATTCAAAGCCAGGCCGTCGCGACTAACGTGCCGCCGCATGGCGCCTTTCGCGGATTCGGAGCGCCGCAAAGCATCTTTGCGCTGGAGCGGCACATGGACAAGGTGGCGCAAGCAATGGGCTTAACACCTGAGGAATTCCGGCGCCGTAACTTCATCAAGGAAGGTGAAACGACCGCGACGAGTCAGGTCATTCACGAGAAAGTCGATCTGGATGGCTTGTTGAATCGCGCGTTTGAGCTGAGCGATTATCATGCGAAGCGAGAGAGGTTTGCGAGCGAGAATGCTGGGAACGCGGGCGCCCCCGCCCGCAATGGCACGCTAGAAAAAACATTGCGGACGAGGGCGTCCGCGCTCCCGGTTAAGAAAGGGATCGGCTTTGCTACGTTCATGCACGGCGCGGGATTCACCGGTTCTGGTGAAGTCTATTTGCAATCCGTGGTCGGCGCCGAAGCAACTGCCGAGGGCCGGGTAAAGGTGCTCGCGGCCAGCACTGAGATTGGGCAGGGCACCAACACAATCTTCGCGCAGATTGCTGCAGAAGCGCTCGGCATCGATTACGATCTCGTAGAAGTTGTGCAGCCGGACACGGCTAACGTTCCCAACAGCGGGCCGACGGTAGCGTCGCGCACCTGCATGATTGTCGGCAAACTGGTCGAATCCGCGGTGCTGGGTTTGAAACAGACGCTCGTCGGCAGTGGCTTACTTAAAGAACAGTTTTCGCAAAGTGAATTTCAGAAGGCTTGCGGCGATTACGTTGCGAAGTTTGGCCCGCTCAAATCATTCAGTCAGTATCAACCGCCGCCTAACATTCATTGGGACGACGAGAAGTATCAGGGCGATGCGTATGGCGCGTTTGCCTGGGCCGTTTACGTGGCGGAGGTGTCCTACGACCCATTGACTTATGAAGCGCACGTCGTGGACTTTGTCGCGGTGCAGGAAGTTGGCCGCGTGATCAATCCGGTCCTCGCCGCCGGGCAGATCGAAGGCGGCGTGGCGCAGGCCATCGGCATGACGCTTTACGAAAGTGTCGTCTGGCAGAACGGGCGCATGGCGAATGGTCAGATGACCAACTACATCATGCCGACGGCGGCCGACATTCCGCCGATTCGCGTTTTCTTTGCAGAAAACCCATACGCGTTTGGCCCGGGCGGAGCGAAAGGAATCGGCGAGTTACCGATGGACGGTCCGGCTCCGGCGATTCTCAACGCGATTGAGAATGCGACCGGTGTTAGTTTCAATCGCATTCCGTTGCTGCCGGAAGATGTGATGGCGGCGACTGAATAAACCACAGAGGACACAGAGGAAAATCTTTGTCGGATAAAAGCGAGATCAAGTGCTCAATCAATGGAAAGGCGAAGACTTTTCATGCTTATCCCATGGAACGTTTGCTGGACGTGCTGCGCGAACAGCTGCATCTGACCGGGACCAAGGAAGGTTGCGGGGAAGGTGAGTGCGGCGCCTGCACCGTAATGATTGACGGCCAGATCGTGAACATCTGCCTCGTGCCCGTGGCGCAGGTTGAAGGCTGCACGCTCAAAACGATCGAAGGCATCGCCATCAGTGAAATGCAATTGCACGCGGTCCAGCAGGCCTTCATCGAATGCGGCGGCGCGCAATGCGGCATCTGCACGCCGGGAATGGTCATGGCGGCAGTGAGCCTGCTCGAACAAAATCCCAATCCTAACGAGGATGAGATTCGCAATGGTCTCGCCGGTAATCTCTGCCGTTGCACGGGCTACATGAAAATTTTCGAGTCGGTAGTGCGGGCTTGTCGGACTTGAATTGCGATGACCTTAAAGAAAAAGTCGAAGATAGACATGTCGCCCGAAGCGATAACGGCCCGCATCAAGCGAGCGGGAGGCCTCGGTGATGCAGAGAGATTAATGACGGTGATCAGGTCGGTAATGGCTGAGATTCGCGGAGAGAAGGAGATCCCCGAGCTGCCGATCCTGATAGCGAAACACGAGGGCAGACTGATTCAATGAGAGGCTACGTTCCTTCTTATCAACTGATCTCTCCGGCGTCGCTTAGCGAAGCGCTTGATGCTCTCGCGCAGGACCACGGTACCTGGAAGCCCTTCGCCGGCGGCACCGATCTGATGGTGCTGCTCGAAGCAGGTAAACTCCCGCACAAAAATTACGTCAACATTTGGAAGCTGAAGGAGCTGCGCGGGATTGAAGTAACGGACGACCAGGTGACGCTCGGAGCGCTGACGACTTATTCGGAAATTCAAGAGCATGCGATCCTGCGGGAAGAGTTTCCCATGCTGTGTCAGGCAGCGCGAGAGACGGGCGGGATTGCGATTCAGAATCGCGGCACGCTGGGTGGAAATATCATCAACGCTTCACCGGCGGCTGACTCGCCGCCGGCGCTCCTGGCGTATGACGCTGAGCTGGAGCTGATATCGAAAAGCGGTGCTCGCCGCGCTCCCTATTCGGGTTTTCATACTGCCTACAAGCAGATGGGGATTAGGCCGGACGAGTTATTGCTGGCGATTCATCTGCCCCGCAGTCGCGACGCGTCCACGCACTATTATCGCAAAGTGGGAACCCGACGCGCCCAGGCGATCTCGAAAGTTTGCCTGGCGGCGCTCGGCCGGATGAATGCCGATCGCGTCGCGCACGTCCGGATAGCCCTGGGCAGCGTCGCGCCAATTCCGCTGCGTTGCCTCAGGACCGAAGCGGCAGTGCTGAATCAGCCGCTGAACGAGAAAACGATTGCCGGCGCTGTGGACCAGCTCGCGGCTGAGATTTCACCGATTGACGACATTCGATCTACCAAGGATTACCGCCTGCGCGTCTCACTGAATCTGCTTCAGGATTTTCTGCTTCGACTCAGCCATCCAGTTTCACAAGCCTAAACGATCGTCAGTGGCCGGGATTGATCTTGTAAGTTACAATTCTCAAGCTTTATGAAGCTTGTCGTTCCCCAAACGAAACGTTTAGCGCTGGCGTTCGCCGCCACGTTCCTCGTTTTTTCGGCTGCTCTCGCACAATCGTCAGGTCCAGGGCGGAAGGATGATCGGCCTCTAAATATAGTGGTCCTGGGAGACTCGATCTCGTGGGGCCAGGGTCTTAGGGATGAACATAAAACCTGGTATCTGATTAAGGCCTGGCTCCAGCAAACCACAGGTCGCGACGTACGCACGACAGTCGAAGCCCATTCCGGGGCCGTCATTGGTTCGCCGGAAGATCCGAACGGGACATCGAGATGGGACCTGGACGGCGAACTGAGTCGCGCCTATCCCACCATCAATGGCCAGCTGGACAACGCGATCAAGCGATTTGCCGATCCGAAGCAGGTTGACCTGGTGCTGGTCAACGGTTGTATTAACGATCTGGATTCCCGGCGACTACTGAACGCGGCGAATACGCCGGATCACATTCGTGAATTTGCGCAGGAGAAATGCGGACCGCCGATGGAGGCATTGCTGACGCGAATTGTAAACCTGTTTCCGAATGCGCACGTGGTGGTTACCGGTTACTATCCCATCCTCACGGAAAAAACCGCGAACGATCTGTTTATTCGCGCGTTGGCCAAACGCTTTTACACGCCCGCGGCCGGCGGGCCGAAACTGAGCGACAAAACCCTGCGGGCGCGACTCATTTCACTCAATCGCGAGTGGTATCAGACATCCGATCAAATGCTTTCAGCGGCGGCCAGAAAGATTGATGCTGATTTGCGCACGCGCGGCTTGCACCAGCGAGTGCTCTTTGCTGACGCCGGGTTTGCTCCGGACAACGCATTTGCGGCCAGTAAGTCACGCCTCTGGGGTTTTGACGCCTCGGCTCTGCGAAAGATTCTGGTGGTGCTGACATTGGGGAGGGTTCGGTTGCACACGAATGACGAGCGCCGAAACCAGCGCAGCGAATTGTGCAAGACTTTGTTCGCAAAAACGGAAAAAGAATCAGCCGAGGACAAAGCAGCGCGCCTGGACCGGCTGTTGCGCTGCGAGCTGGCCGCCGTCGGACATCCCAATCGCAAAGGCGCCGCCATTTATGCTGACGCCATCAGCAGGCTTTTGAAGGCCTTGATTACCGACAATGGTTGGTTGCGAGATCCGCCAACACTCGCGACGCCATCGAACCCACAGTAAGGCGCGGCAAAATCCTCGTTGCATGTAAGGCAAGGGCGTGATAAATCTCGCCGTCATCTGAGACGAAGGAGAATTCGATGACCCCCGAGCAAACCGAGTTTCGTACCGGAGTCATAAAACCTGTCGAGTGCCTGAAAGAAGGATGGGCACTGATCAAGGATCAATACTGGCTGTTCTTTGGCATCTCGCTGGTTGGCCTCTTGATTGGCGGCGCGGTCCCGGTTGTGCTTCTGGGGCCGATGATGGTCGGTATCTTTCTTTGTCTTCTGCAAAAACAGCGGCAGCAGCCGGTGGAATTCGGGACCTTGTTCAAAGGCTTCGATTATTTTGTGCAGGGACTGATCGTCGCGTTGATCAAGGTCATCCCCATCATCGTCCTGATGATTCCGTTCTACATCATCATGATGGTGATAATGTTCACCACGATGCCGAGAGGAAGGTCGAGCCCGGACGACTCGGCCGCATTCATGATGAGCGTTTTTGGTCTCGAAATAGTCTTCTTTGTGGTGGTAATGGTGGTGAGCATCGGCATCGAGATCTTCTTCATGTTTGCCTTTCCGTTGGTGGCAGACCGCAAGCTGTCGGGACTGGATGCAGTGAAACTCAGCTACCGGGCAGGGAAAGCGAATTTTGGTGGTGTGTTGGGCTTGTTGTTATTGAATGCCTTGCTGGGTTTCGTCGGCATTCTTTGCTGCGTTATCGGCGTTTACTTTTATCTGCCGGTTTCGTTCGCCGCCATGGCCGTTGCTTATCGCCGCGTCTTTCCTGACATTCCGGAAACGTTCCCCACGCCGCCACCTCCGCCGGCCAACTGGGCGTAATTGATGCACGCTCCTGAACTCGTCATCCGCGGACGCCGGGTCGTGACTGAAAATTCAGTCGGCCCGGCGTCTTTGCACATTACCCGCGGATATGTTTCCTCAATTTCGATTTTCGAAGACGTACCGGCCGGATTCGATCTGGTGGAAGTTTACGAGCCGTCGGTTGTCATGCCGGGACTCGTGGATACGCATGTGCATGTGAACGAGCCGGGACGAACAGATTGGGAAGGGTTTGCAACCGCTACGCGCGCGGCTGCGGCAGGCGGGGTCACCACCATCGTCGACATGCCGCTCAATTCGATTCCGGCGACTACTACGCTGGACGGCTTGCAGGCGAAACTCGAGGCTGCTCGCGAGCAACTCTATGTGGACACCGGCTTTTGGGGTGGTGTCGTGCCGGGCAATACGGGTGAGCTGGCAAAGCTTTGGGAAGCCGGCGTCGTCGGCTTCAAATGTTTCTTAATTCATTCGGGCGTCGACGAGTTTCCCAATGTTTCAGAGAGCGACTTGCGCCAAGCAATGCCGGAGCTGGCTCGTCTGGGCGCCCCGTTAATTGTGCATGCGGAGTTGCCGGGACCGGTCGCAGCGTGCTGCCAGTCAGCGGGTGCGAGCGCGACTTCGTACGAGACCTTTCTCAGCTCGCGGCCGCGGGAGGCTGAAAATCAGGCGGTAACTTTGATGATTATGCTGGCGCGCGAGACCGGCTGCCAGATTCACATCGTGCATCATTCTTCAGCCGATGCGCTGCCCATCTTGAGGAACGCCAAACGCTTCGGTTTGCCCATGACCGTCGAAACTTGTCCGCATTATCTTCACTTTGCGGCCGAGGACATTCGGGACGGCGCGACCGAGTTCAAGTGCTGTCCGCCGATCAGAGAGCGCGAAAATCGCGAAAGACTCTGGGAGGCGCTTCGCGACGGCACGATCGATTTCGTGGTATCAGATCATTCGCCTTGCCCGCCGGAGATGAAACTGGGCGAGCAGGGAGACTTCATGAACGCCTGGGGCGGAATTTCCTCTCTGCAATTACGGCTACCGGTGATGTGGACGGATGCCAGTGCCCGCGGATTCGGAATTGAGGATCTGACGAAATGGCTCTGCAGCGAACCCGCCAAACAGGTCGGATTAGAAAGTTTGAAGGGCGCTTTGAAGGCCGGAGCTGATGCAGACATCGTCATCTGGAATCCCGAAGCCGAGTTTCGCGTCGGCCCCGAGATGATTCACCACCGCCACAAGCTAACTCCATACGCGGGTGAGACTTTGCGTGGAGTAGTAGAAAAGACTTTCCTGCGTGGACAGATGGTTTATGATGGGCAAACTTTTTTGGGTCCAGTCGGGCGAGCGACCTTGCGGCCCGGCGCCTATCTTTGCGAACTTTGCGACTTTGCGTGAAACGGTTCTCGCGAAGGCGCTAAGTCGCAAAGGAACGCAAAGTATGGACTTTACGGAACTAGTCGATCTCGCTTCAGAACGTCTTGGTGGCGCGGTGCTCTACGCCAACGATGACTTTTTCGCGCCCAAGGAAAATCTTCTGAAAGCAGCATCGCCCGTCTTCATCGAAGGCAAATATACGGACCTGGGGAAGTGGATGGACGGTTGGGAATCGCGCCGCCGTCGCACGCCCGGTTTCGATTGGTGCGTCGTGCGGCTCGGCCTGGCCGGAATTATTCGGGGCGTGGTGGTGGATACCAGTCACTTTCGAGGGAATTATCCGGAACATTGCTCGATTGAAGCATGCGCCGTCGACGGATTACCGGCCACCGAGCAATTGATTAGCGACGCAACTCCCTGGACTGAGATTCTGCCGCAGTCAAAGCTGGAGGGCGACTCGCACAATCCATTCACGATAACCAACGACGAGCGCTGGACACACCTGCGTTTTAAGATTTATCCGGATGGCGGCGTGGCGCGATTGCGCGTCTATGGCGAAGTAGTTCCCGATTGGAATCGGCTGCAGACAATAGGCGGCGAAATCGATTTGGCGGCGATTGAGAACGGCGGCCTCGTGCTTTCTTGTAGCGATATGTTCTTTGGGCATCGACATAATCTGATCATGCCGGGCCGAGCACTTAATATGAGCGACGGCTGGGAGACGAAGCGACGGCGCGGGCCGGGGCACGACTGGACGATTCTTAAGCTCGGAAAGCCCGGCCACATTCGCAGGCTAGAGGTTGATACTTCCTGGTTCAAAGGTAACTTTCCGGAAAGCTGTTCTTTGGAAGCCTGTAACGCCGTCGACGCATCGCTCGAACGATTGCAAGACCCGGATTTTATGTGGAAGCCCGTCCTGGCGCGCACCAAATTGCAGGCTCACACTCGACATCTTGTTGATGAAGTAATGGACGCAGGTTTGACGACACACGTCCGCTTCAACATTTTTCCCGATGGCGGAGTAAGCCGCTTGCGTGTTTACGGGATATTGGCAGATTGATCCATTGATTCATCGATCCATTGAATCAATGATCCATTGAACCAATGAGTCAATCAATCGCGTGGCTGAATGAGTTACCGGCGCGTTCTGCCGAAGTCGAATTCCTCAAGTGCTGCGGCGCGGAGCGCTGGGCACAGATGATGACCGCGGCGCGGCCTTTTGCTGATACTGAAGAACTATTTGCGAAAGCCGACGAGATTTGGTGGTCGTTGACCGAGGATGACTGGCTGGAAGCCTTTCACGCTCATCCGAAGATTGGGGAAAACAAAGCCGCAGCCGCGCAGTCCGAACAAGCGCGGGGCTGGTCAACACAGGAACAATCTGGAGTCGCAAACGCCTCGTCAAACACGATTGCTGAACTTGCACAGCGAAATCGCGATTACGAAGCTCGGTTTGGATTTATTTTTATTGTTTGCGCCACCGGCAAGTCTTCAGACGAAATGCTGGCCAGCTTAAACTCGCGACTGCCGAACGAGCCGGCGACCGAATTGCGCGTGGCCGCCGAAGAGCAAAGAAAGATAATGCGGCTCAGACTGGAGAAACTACTGAATCAATGAGCGCAATTACCACCCACGTGCTGGATACGTCAAGAGGCCGCCCCGCCGAAGGTGTCCCTGTGACGCTGGAAGTTGAAGCAGCAGGCGGCTGGAAACTTCTCGGGAAAAGCACCACGAACGCGGACGGAAGAGTTGGCGACCTGCTGGGGAAAGATGAACCACTCGCCCGCGGCGTACATCGTCTGATTTTCGACACCGGGAGCTATTTCACAGCCCAAAACGCCAAAAGCTTTTATCCGGAAGTTGTGGTTGCTTTCAGAATTGAAGATCCAAAACAGCATTATCACGTGCCGCTGCTGCTCAGTCCGTTCGGCTATTCGACTTATCGTGGCAGCTAGTGGCACAGACTTTAGTCTGTGTTCATCGAAAACAGCACAGACTGAAAGTCTCTGTGCCACTTGATATGATCAATCCAACCATCAGCGAATGGCTCAACCTGATTGCGCGCTGGGTGCACGTGTTTGCGGGCATCATGTGGGTCGGCACAACCTATTACTTCACCTGGCTCGACGCACGCCTGAGCGAGGAAGAGAAAGCGCCGGCCAGTCAGGCAAGGCCGCGCAGCTCTGGATGGTACACAGCGGCGGCTTCTACGTGGTCGAGAAGCGCAAAGTGCCGGACGAGCTTTCGCGCAAGCTGCACTGGTTTAAGTGGGAGGCCGGCACGACCTGGTTGAGCGGTTTCGCGCTTCTCATCATCGTCTACTACCTCGGCGGTGGCGCGTTGGTCGATCGTGACGTAGCCGAGATAAGCCTTGGGCGGCCGTCGGAATTGGCGTAGGCGCGCTGGTTCTTGGCTGGCTCATCTATGACCTGCTGATGATTTCGCCGCTCGGTCGAAATGAAAAGCTGTTCGCGGTCATCGCTTATCGTCCTGAGTTGTGGGCGCCGCTTTTGGACTGACGCGAGTATTAAGCGGGCGCGCTGCTTACATTCATGTCGGCGCCATGTTCGGCACGATCATGGCCGCGAACGTCTGGATGCGCATTCTGCCGGCGCAGCGAAAGATGATCGAGGCCATCAAGGCCGGGCAAAAACCGGACGAAAAACTGGCGGCCCAGGCCAAGCTTCGTTCAAAGCAGAACACTTTCATGGCCGTGCCCGTAGTTTTTCTCATGATCAGCAATCATTTTGGCGGCACCACGACTGGCGGCTACGATTGGATTCACATGGTGGTGTTGATTCCGGTCGGTTGGCTGGCAGCAAAGTTCATTCGCCGAGCCTAAGGTCAGAAGCGGGCGCGTTAGCGACCGGGTTAGTGGCTCCCATTTGTGCCCTTCTGGCGAAGATCGAGACCCGGTCGCTACCGCTCCCGGTTCTGACCCGTTCCCATCCCGACAATCAACTCAAACTCATCCGGCGCCACCGGCATGACCGATAAACGTGACTGCCGAACCAGCAAAAAATCGCGCAATGCCGAACTGGCTTTGATCTCAGCCAGCGACACCGGTCGTGACAAAGGCTTCAAGGGCTTAATGTCCACGGCAATCCAGGACGGATCATCAGCAGTCGGATCGGGATAGGCGGCTTTCGCGACTTCCGCAATGCCCACCACGCTTTTCTCTTTGCCGGAGTGATAGAACAGCACGGCGTCGCCAACGCTCATCTGGCGCAGATTGTTACGTGCTTGAAAATTTCGCACGCCGGTCCACTGCGTTTTACGATCGCGGACGAGGTCGTCCCAGGAATAAGCCTCCGGTTCCTGCTTAACCAGCCAGCACTGCTTGCTTTGCTTCTTCGAAGTTGTCATAGATTTCAATCATGCTTGAGTTTTCGAATCCGAGTTCGTTCGGTAGAATTCTACCTCTAAATCTCTTGGCAAAGGACTAAAACAAAGTGGCAACCAAACTCAAAGCAGGTGACAAAGCGCCGGATTTCGCCGTGACGGATGGCGAAGGCAAAGTTGTGCGCCTGAAAGATTTGCGTGGAAAGAAAGTCGTTCTCTATTTTTACCCGAAAGACGACACGCCGGGATGTACGAAAGAGGCCTGTGCGTTTCGCGATTCGTTCGCGAAGTTCAAGCGGCGCGGAATAGAGGTCCTGGGAGTTTCACTCGACAGCGAGAAATCACATCAGAAGTTCGCGAAAAAATTTGATTTGCCGTTTCGGCTGCTGGCGGACACTGAGCGGGAGATCTCGGAAAGCTACGGGACCTATGGCGAAAAGAAATTCATGGGGCGAACCTATATGGGGAACCACCGCATGACTTTTCTGATCGACGAAAAGGGAAAAATCAAGAAAGTGTTTGACAAGGTCAAACCGGAAGAGCATGCGGAAGAAGTGTTGGCAGCTTTTAACGAGTAGCGTACGGCGCGTTATCCCGCAGCGTTTTTTGCTTTGGCGGTGGCAGCGCCCTTAGCCACTCGCTTTTTGCCTTTGGCGGACGGTTTCCGTCCCGGCATCAACTCTCCCACCGTGCTGAACGACGCGGTCAGGCTGCGGTTGCGGTTATTGGGCGAGCCCTGGCCGTTGGTCAACTCCTCCATCGCTTCGTTTACGAAGTACATGCGCTGATGCCGAACGATTTGAGTGCGAATTTCGCGCGTCCAGAGCAGTAAATTCGCCAGCGCGTCACACACTTCGTCCTTGGGCAGTTTGGTTACGATGGCGATCTCTTTTTGCGTGTGGGCGCCACAGCGAATGGCTTCGCGCACCCGGTCGGCGGGCGAGAGCTTCCGCAACATGCGGGCGATGCGCCGGGAAGAAAAACTGGTTTTCGCATCGTCGGCCGGCTGTAAAGCATCAGGTCGGCCTCCATGCTTAACGCGTGCCTTCTTATATTCACGCAGCGCCTGGCGGCTGAGGGCAATCTTTTGCCGAATGCAACGCTTGCAATAGAGGTTGAGGCCGTCTTTGCGCGCTCGGCATACTCCAAATTCTGACAGGGGCAACGACTCTTCGCATCGTGGACACCTTTTCAACTCAATTTCGCTAACTTCGGCTAGTAACGTCACGTTCGTCTCCAGAGATAAAGAGCGTTATGATTTCAAAACAGAAAACCTCACCGCAGAGAGCCAAGCCGCCTGCACCCTCGGGTTCGATCCGCCCTGTATGAACTAAGATGTTTGCCTTGTACTCCCAGTGCGGGGACCGGCGACAAGAGCTATCGAAAGCCGACTCTCCGAATTGCCATCAGACCGCGATGCCCTTCCGTGTTAATGCCTGCGAAACAAACGCGTCGAGGAGGTTTGCTGGAGTAGCTAACGTAACTTGCGAGGCTAAGTATTGCCGCTGGGTTTCACCGTTACGCTCATCGACTCGATCACACTGCGCATACACCGTAACAACAAGGGACTCGCATTATATGTAAGCAGATTTTTTTTGCAACTCGTTTCTCGCGTTATGTTGGTCCACTCGTGATTAGGATCACTTTTCGTTGTGAAAGTGCGTGAATAAAAAAAATCTTTTTCGCAACGTCTGTAAACAGAAACGATTACGAGAAGTCGCTGAATGAATCACCAGTTCACAAAAACCCGATCAGCGAAAAAGTTTCGAAGCTGCGTCGCCATATTGATTAACAAAAATGCGCACTTAATCTTTGGCCATAAAGCGTTCGCCAAAAGTTTGGCGCTAAACCTTTGTGGCCCAGCGATGTGGGCCAACTATTAGTTGATGGAAAAAATTCCGGAGCACTCGCGCCGGCGCTGACTCGCACTCTGCCGCATGTCGATTCTGATCAATTTGGTCGATTTCTTACTCAGATGTTAGAGCAAGTTTTTGAAGTGTAGTGATCAATTTAAACAGAGTGCGATAGGCGTTTGAGGTTAGACAACGGCTCGAAGAGTCAGGCGGGCATCATCCGCGACGATTTCGCGGCTGTGAACATCAGTTGCCTGTGCAAAACCGACAAGCCTCTTAATAAGAGTGACTTAACAACCGTAATTCCGTTTTATCCACAAGTTTTCAACAGCTTCTGTGGAAACGGATTTTGGAGAGACTAGAGGAGATTTTCGCTGCGTTTAGCGGGCATTCCCTAGCTTTTCGCGGTCCTTCAGTCGATATACAAACTTAAGTCCTGACCACACTTCATCGACCGCGCAAACCTTAACGTCCACCATCCCATTAGCAATGCCGATGGCGCGAACTACATCTTCGGTGAGATCAGTAATTACGCCAGAGGTTTTCTTCGGCCACGCCACCCAGAGCATTCCTGCGGGCATGAGCTGGGCTGCATAAGTCGGAAACTTTGCCGTCAGATCTTTTTCGCTTTTAACGAACAGTAGGACAAAGTCGAGCAGCTTTCGCGGTCGCGCATGAACTGTCACATCCGCTGGCAGGTCGAGAGACTTCACGAAATTTGCGGGAGTGTTCGCGAAGGCCACATTGAAACCTGGCTTAATCCCAAGTTTCTTAATTAAAGGCGTTCCGGAATAACCCGCCATTGCTCATCACCTCGAAGAATTACCAACGCCGCAGTAATTTCCACCAGACTAATCCGGCGATCGTCCAAATAAGAATGTTAGGCACCGATACCACGAGTCCCAGCCACCACCAGGTACGCTGCTTGACATAGCCGGCGCCAAAGTAAATGGGCGCCGGAGTCGTGCCGTAATGCGTCAGTGACGCATTTAGATTGGAAAAATAAGCCAGCATCATCACCGCCAGATACGCAGGCGCGCCGGCAGCGATGATCACGACCAGAAATGGCGTGTACATCGCCGTCGCGTGCGCCGTAATACTCGCAAACCCATAGTGCGCATAGAAATAGATCAGCAGCAACACGGCCAGCGCCAGCCACCAAATCCAACCGACAGTCAAAGCGCCGGCAGCTTCCGCAAATTTTTTCGTAATGCCTGTCTCGCCCAATGCTTCGGCCATCCGCACCAGGCCGCCATACCAAATGAAAACATCCCACGAGCCTCGTTCACTGATGATATCGCGCCATTCGAGCACGCCGGTCAGCAACAACGCCCCAACACCCATTAGTGGCGGAACGGCATAATCGAATCCCGCGATGTAGGTAAAAGCCGTCACCAATCGCTGAGACGGTAAATACGGAAGCAAACCGCTCAGGCCTTTCATGATCCACATCGCCGCTACAACGATGAACACTGTCAGCAGCAGCCACTCCTGCCACTTCATCGGCCCCATTTCCTTCAATTCCGTTTTGGCGAACTCGGCGGCCGCGGGCGTGTGCTTAATTTCCGGCGGGTAAAGCCGGTAGAGAATCTGCGGAATTACGATCAGAGAGATCAAGCCGGGCACGACGGCGCCCACAAACCAACGAGTATAAGTGAGTTCAATGCCAGCCGTTTGCTGGGCGAACTTGGCAATCAATACGTTTGAGGCCTGTCCCGTAAGGAACATGGCGCAAATGATTACATCGCATTGATAGCAGAGCACCATCAAAAACGCGCCCAATCTACGCGCTGTTTCGCCAGGTCTTGATTGATAGGTTTCCGAAAGGCTTTTGGCGATCGGAAAGATCACCCCGCCGGAACGCGCTCCATTTGAGGGAATAATGCTGGCGAGTAAGAAATCAGTCGAAATCAACGCATAAGCTAAACCCAGCGAGTGGTGCCCGATGGTCCGAATGAAAAGCAGAGCTATCCGCCGGCCGAGGCCGGTTTTGATCATAGCCCGCGAAATAAAAAAGGCCGCGAGCACCAGCCACACGATAGGATCTGCATAACCGCCCAGAGCGTCCCGCACAGGCAGTGCCCCGGTTGCCGCGACTGCAGTGACGCCCAACAAAACAACGCCGCCTCCGGCAATTGGCCGCACGATCGACCCGGTAATCGTGCCGAGAAAGATGGCGAGCAGCCGCCAGGATGGCGCCGTTATGCCGGCTGGAACGGGCGAGAGCAGAACAGCCAGCACAACGGCGAGCACAATTGCCCAGCGAATCACTCGCTGCAACACGCTCATCGGCTGCTCGTTATGTGTCGGTGATTCGCGATCGGCAGCTTTCATTTCAGAGGGACTGGCGCTTTACTTGACGGAGCAAAAAACGCGGCGATACTAAACTCTGAGCGCTGCCCGGTTCAAGAGATTTATTACAAATGGGCCGGCATCCCAAAATGACGAACCGGCGTCACAATTTCGAGTGGGTGCGGAAAACTCTTCATTGCAGGACTAACTGTCGGATATGTTGATTAAGAAGCCCTCGGACATTAAATCAAGCGAGATCACCGATCAGAAAGTCTATCTGAATCGGCGTCTGTTTATCCGCGGCGCGGTGCTGGCTGGTTCCGTGGCGGCGACCGGACTCGTCTATCGAAAACTGAATCCTGCGCCGGCAGCCGTCCAGGAGCAGCCAAAGATCGCCGGCCTGGTGAAACAATCGTCTGGTGACGCTGTCGCTAACGGTTTCAGGGTGAATGAAGCCCCGACGTCATTCGAAGACATCACCAACTACAACAATTTCTACGAATTTTCGACGGTGAAAGAATCGGTGGCGCCGGCGGCCCGCGGATTCATCACCCGGCCCTGGACAGTCGAAGTCGGCGGCCTGGTTAATAAGCCAAAGACTTTCGATATCGACGATTTGCTGAAGCTGGCGCCGCAGGAAGAGCGAATCTATCGCCATCGCTGTGTTGAGGGCTGGTCGATGGTGATTCCCTGGGTCGGATTTCCTCTGAACGCGCTGCTGAAGCAGGTCGAACCGCTGTCATCCGCGAAATACGTCGCCTTTCAAACTCTGCTTGACCCCAAGCGCATGCCAAATCAAAGCACCAGCGTACTCGAATGGCCTTACGTCGAAGGCCTGCGTTTAGACGAAGCGATGCATCCACTGGCGATTTTGGCCACAGGTCTTTACGGTGGAGCGCTGCCGCCGCAGGATGGCGCGCCACTAAGACTCGTCGTTCCGTGGAAATATGGATTTAAGGGGATCAAGTCGATTGTGAAGATCGCTTTGACCGCCGATCAACCGCCCACGACCTGGAATATCGAGAGTCCAAACGAGTATGGCTTCTATTCAAATGTGAATCCGAACGTCGATCATCCGCGCTGGAGCCAGCGCATGGAGCATCGCATCGGCGAGTTCGGCTCGCGACCCACGCTGATGTTGAATGGATATGCTGAGCAGATTGGGAATCTCTATCAGGGAATGGACTTGCGAGCGAATTTCTAGGCCCCGCCACAGATTCACACGGATGGCACAGATAAGAAATCTGCTGCTTCTGATCTGTGTGAATCAGTGCAAATCTGTGGCTGACCACCCATGAAAGACACACGCTTCACGAAACTCGTCCTGTTCGTTAACAGCCTGGTGCCGTTGGCGTTGCTGCTGTGGGATGTCTCGCGCAAGCAGGTAGGGGCGAATCCGCTGGAGTTCGTCACGCGCACGACTGGGATGTTGACGCTCGTCTTCCTCTTGATTTCACTGGCCGTCTCGCCGCTGCGGCGAACCACGGGTCTGAATTGGCTGGTTCGGTTCCGCCGGATGCTGGGTCTTTTCGCGTTCTTTTACGGGGTACTTCACCTGTTGACCTACGTGGCCTTCGATCGCTTCTTCCACTTCACGACCATTCCTGCAGATGTATTGAAAAGGCCGTTTATCGCCATCGGCATGACGGCGTTCTTTCTCATGTTGCCGCTGGCAATTACTTCGACGGACAAAATGGTGAGGCGTCTGGGCGGCAGGAATTGGGCGCGGCTTCATCGAATGGTTTACTTATCTGGAGTGTTAGGAGTCGTGCATTACTACCTGCTGGTGAAATCTGATGTGCGGCTGCCGCTGACCTTCGCTTTTGTGTTGTTAGTGTTGTTAGGTTTTCGCATTCTCGCCAAGTACTACAAAACCCCCGTGTCTCAAGGCAGTGTGGTCCCCCCACGATAGATCACCGCGCCGTGCAGGTCTCTGACAGTTGGGTATAATGCGTCCGTGCTGGATCCGACCAAGCGCTTTTCAAAACGGGTTGAGAACTATCTCAAGTACCGTCCCGGTTATCCGCCGGAGATTATTTCGCTCTTACAACGCGAATGCGGCCTGACGCCCGAATCAGTCATCGCGGATTTGGGTTCCGGTACGGGACTGCTCACCGAACTCTTTCTAAAAAACGGGACACAGGTTTATGGCGTCGAGCCCAACGCCGAAATGCGCGCCGCCGGAGAGCGAGTCTTAGCAAAGTACCCTAATTTCACCAGCGTCAATGCGACTGCGGAAGAGACTAGGCTGCCTGAGAGATCGATAGATCTGGTAATAGCCGGCCAGGCCTTTCACTGGTTTGATCGGGCCAGGGCCAAGGTTGAGTTCAAACGAATTCTCAAAAGTGGCGGCTGGGTGGTGCTGATTTGGAACGGTTTTCGATTAGAGACCAGCGCGCTGGTCCGCGGTTATCAGCAGATCGTCCTGAGTTACGGCACTGATTACCAGGAAGTGAAGCGGGAAATCGATGGCCTGGAAGTGGAATCGTTTTTTTCGCCGGCCGAATGCAGGTCGGCCCGCTTTTCTTTTAGGCAGGTATTTGATTTCGAGGGATTGAAGGGTCGTTTGATGTCAGCTTCCTACGCTCCCGAGCCGAGCCATCCCGCTTTTGACGAAATGATCAAAGACTTGCGGGCAGTCTTTGATGCAAATGAAGTCAACGGAACAGTTGATTTCGATTACGAAACCGAAGTTTATTATGGGCAGATAGTATGAAGGGCCAGCGGCGACCGGCTGAAGCGCGGCAAGACTACTGCGGAAGTGCGGTGATGCGGGCCAGGGCGTGCGCCAGATCGAGTCGAGTAAAACTTCCTTGCGGATTAAATGCCGTTCCCGTCGTTCTAATCAAACCATTCTGAACTGCTACGGCAACGTAGCCCCGCAACGAAGCCGGAATTGACAGGGCGTCAGTATAGGTCACGGTATACCCGCCCGATTCCGCCTGCTGGCGCAGTCCGGCGGCGCGAACCAAGGCCACGACTGCCGTCAGACGATCAACAGTCGCATCCGGTTGAAACGACGAGCCGGCAGTAATCATCGGGAACAGTGCTCCAGTCGGCGAGGCCTGCGCACTTTCAACAAATAGCATCGTGGCGCGATCCCGAATATCGGCGTAGTTCGACTGGCTGGGCAGGTACTGTGGCACGCGCGCGCCCTGGACCAGGGCGGCGGCCAGTTCCGACCTGGTTACGGCGAAGCCGGGACGGAAACGCGATCCATACGGCGCCATCAGCAACGATCGAAGTGACTGGTTAATTTCGGACTGAGAGACTGAATCGAGTCCCGCGATATCACTCATCGACGCATAGCGCGCGCTGGTGACTCGCAGCACTCCGGTATAGCTCTGAGACACCGAATTGCTCCCGGTATTCGCGAGGGTAACTCCAGTCAAGGAACTGTCGGTCAAGGCCTGCACTCGCGCTTTCCAGGCGCCACCCGCAGGTGCGTTGATGAGCACGCGTTGTCGTCTGCCGGTTAAGCCACTCGCGTTTGCCTGGTTGGACGCGCCTTGTTGGGTGCCGTTTGCATCGATAACGCTAAGGTTTAGATTGACTGGACTGACGAGATCGCCCCAGGCGATTTCGACCGAGGAAAGTAACGCATTGGCCGGTATATTCAGCGATGAGTCGCTGGCGGCGCCGGGCACGGCATTGCCATTGAAAGTCTGTGTGCTGCTGGTGAAACCAACCTGGTTCTGGAAGGCCGCACCCCGCCAGGCGCCAAAATGGCGTTGCGGATAGGCGGCTTCCACCACCGCCGCGTGCGCATTCAGCAGGCCCGCGCCTACCTCGTAAAGGTAATACGGTGGCAGTGGTGTCGCCGTGCGCTGCAGAACGTCGCGCACCTGTGCTGGGGTGAGATTAGGATTCGCTTCAAGCATCAAAGCGATGACGCCCGCGACCTGCGGCGCTGAAAAACTGGTGCCGCTGCCGGTCGTGTAATACGGAAGTTCGGTCGAACTGAGCGCTGCGTCATTGGCCGCTGCCCCATCGACCGTAGTCACGGCCGCCACGGTGGACGCACGCAAACTCACAGTGTTCACTCCAGGAGCAACTATGGTCGGTCGAAACAGCGCACTGCCGAAATCGCCGCGCGATGAGAAGCTGGCGAGTTTGCCCAGGTTGTCAACGGCGCCCGTGCTAATCACCCAGGGAGCTACCGAGTAGGGATTCAGTGAATCGGCGCCGGGCCCGGTGTTCCCGGCGGAAAAGACCACGTTGACTCCATTGTCGGTGAGCATCCGGGTTGCAATATTTACCGGATCGTTAACATCGAATACGGTATTGGCTGAGAAGCTGCAGTTAACAACTCGCACATTGAACGCGGCCCCGTTCGCCAAAAGGTAATCAAAGCCTGAAAGAACAAACAACAAACTTGCGTCGCCAGCGCTCAACCCGAGAATGTTTGCGCCCGGCGCTACGCCCGCATACTTGCCGCTGGATTGCTGACCATTGCCGGCGATGACACCTGCGACGAAGGTTCCGTGGCCGTACGCCTGGTCAGTGTTCGGCAGGGTTGAGGTGGCAACCGGATAGTTAAAACCGGCGCCCAGGCTTTGGGTGTCCGCAAGCTTAATGTTTTGCACGACGCGCCCCGCCAAATCTGTGTGCGTTCCGTCAACTCCGGTATCCAAAACCGCTACCGTCACGCCGCGTCCGCTAACCGGAAGTCCTCTGTTGGCTTGCGTCAATTCATTACTGCGGCGGACGCGTTCCACGCCCGTCAAATTTCGCGCTGCCAGATCCAGGTTCCATTGAAAAGTGCGATTGCCATAGATCGACCGGACAGCGGGGAAATGCGAAATCGCAGCAACACGTGATTTGGTGGTGGTTACGGCAATCATCGGCAGCGCTCGGTAACGCGTGCCGCCAAGGACCCCGAGGTTCTGTAAATCCGCAATATCCGTATCCGTCGGCAGGTGATGATAGACGATAACCGCGTCCACATTGCTGTCATCGGTTAAGCGATTCAAGAGCACTGCCAGCTCAGGATCGACGCTCTGCAGTCCGGTCTGACCAACGGCGGCGTACAAAGCCGAAATGAGAGCGTTAACGCCGGTTTGCACAAGGCTATCGGCGCCGCTGACGGTGATACCGTCCGCTCCGGAAACCGTAATTCCGGTCGGCCCAATAATCGTAATCGACGTCGGAGGGATCTGAGAGATAACGCCGTCGCCTCCGACTGCCGTGATAGTGTCCGCGCCGCTGACAGTGATGCCATCGGCGCCGCTAACCGTGATGCCATCGCCATGCACAATGTTCCGAGTGTCCGCGCCGCCGGCAGTAATTCCGTTCGTCCCAGTCGCGATGAGACTGTCTGCGCCGCTGACGGTTATGCCGGTAGGATTGCTAAGACGGATTGAATCGACCTGATAGGTTTTTCCGTCGGCGCCACTGACGGTGATTCCATCCGCGCCACTTACGGTGATGCCATCGGCCCGATTTATTGTGGTTGAGTCTGCGCCTGAGGCAGTGATGCCATCGGCGCCGCTGACGGTAATGCCGTCCGCGCCAGACGCGGTGATGCCGTCGGCGCCGCTCACCGTGATGCCGTTGGGTCCAAAGGCGAGCACACCGTCCGCCCCGCTCACCGTTATTCCGTTTGTGCCGGTGTAGAGAATTCCGTCCGCACCACTTACGGTAATCCCGTTAGTCCCGGTAATCGTCAGTCCGGCCATGGCCGGGACAGACGTCAACAGGACCACGAGTGTCAGGGCAATCAGCTGCTCAATTGTCTTGAAGCGGTTGTGTGTCATCAACACAAGCCATCGCCACGGTCGGGTCAAAGACAGTGGCTTGTTAAGCAAATCGGGCGAGGTGAACTTTTCAATAGAAAACTGAGACGACCAGCGGATTCTAGACAGCGACTCGCCCGTTTTTGTTGCGACAGCCTTGCAATTTTATTCTGGGTTAGGACCTTCATTTCTAGCCTCGACCAATTCCCGGTACGCCTTCTGAGTTTGCATCGCCGGCTCGACGCCCAGTTCTTTCTGCAAAAGCTCGCGCAAGGTTTCGTATTGCTCTTTGACTGCTACACGATTGCCAAGTGCCGCCTGCGTCCGCATGACCATGCAGTGAATGTCCTCACGGAATGGATCGTCGCGGAGAATTTTTTGCGCCAGATCCATCGCGCGAGCAAATTCCTGCTTCTTTTCGGCCACGGCTGCCAGCGATTCCAGCATGCGCAGATGCTGTTCGCGGTAATAGGAACGCTGCTCTTCCACCCACGGTTCATAGCTGCCATGCATGAATTCGCCGCGATACAGGGCCACGGCCTGCTCGTATAAATTTATGCAGCGGTCAAAATCGCGTTCGCGGCGGGCGGCTTCACCTTCGGCAATCAACCGATCGAACTCTTCGGTGTCGATGCGGTAAGAAAATTCCAGGTTCAGTTGATAATCGCCGTCCCGATACGCGAGAAAGTTCTGTTTAAGAGGCTGATTACTGTTCAGGGCCTTTCGGATGTGCGACATCGTCGGGTGGAAATTCTTCTCGATCGTTTTCAGATCGATATCTCGCCAGAAGGTATCGATGATTGAGTCTTTCGGCGCTCGATGATGCGGCCGCGAAGTAATAAAACAGAAGATGTCCCGGGCACGTCGCGTCGTCCAAGCATCGGGTGCGAACGGTCGCGCCCAATCGCGAAAGATCTCGACCGGGCCGAGCATGTTGATGGTCAAATCGACCAGCGCTCGAGCCGCCAGCGCCGGCCCTGGCTGTTCGATCACCGGCGCAGCAGGTTCGACCGTTCGCCAGCCGCGTAGTTCCGCCGGTAAGAGTTCTTGGGCGTCCTCGGATGCAAACAGCGCCGGGTGGGCGGAAATCTCCTGACGCAGCCAGTAGTCGTAATCATAGCGCGCCGCCAAATCCAGGGCGCGCCGCAAATGTTCGAGCATTTGCGCTTCAGCCGAAGTGCTGATTTCGCACAGCGCCAGCCCTACATGGCATTGCGCTTCGTAGTAGTAGAGTCCCTGCTCGCGAAAATAATTCAGGGCGGGAGTGAGTTCCGCGCGGGCTGCCTCGAAATCTGGCTGGGCGAGCAGAATTCGTGCGCGAGCCAGACTGGCTGTGAAATGGCCAATCGGATTCCTGTCGGCGGGCCGACGCTCCAACAGCCGCTCAATCTGGCCGAGTGCGCGCGGCACATCGCCGGCCCGCAGACTCATCAGCGCGCGCTCTTCGAGCAGCTCGACCCGATCCAGATCAATGCCGGCGGCGTCATAGGAACGTGCCGCACGTTCATAGTAGTCGGCGGCCCGGGTGAAATCGCCCCGCTCGCGATAGAGGTTGCCATACGCCTCGAAAGTCTCGCCGAGCTGACCCACCATGTTGAAAAGCTGGCAGCGCTCAAGCGCCAGGTCGAGATGCTGCTCGCTCTGCTCCATCTCACCCCGGTAAAGGTGGCAGCGCGCAAGGTTCAAATGCGCTGTCGCTTCCTGTGGAATCGGGGGTAGATCAGAATCACTGCGCAGCATGCGACCAAGCCACCGAAGCGCTTCGCCAAAATCGCCGCGCATCATCGCCGGTAGCCCGAGATTGTGATTGATTAGGCGAACGTGATGCTCGTCGTGTTGAGATTCGGCAGATTGCAGCGCCACCCGGAATTCCCGTTCCGCAGCGGCCCATTCGCCTTTCGTGACAAAGCACAATCCGCGCGTGTTCAGACATTTTGTCCGGACCGCTGAAGTGGGCGGTGTCAGCTCGACCGCGCGATCCAAATATTCAAAGGCGGCGTCATAGTCTCCGCGTCTGCGGGCGATGGTGGCCAGCGAATGCAGGGCCTCGGCCTCGCCTTCGTGATCATTCTGGTCGCGCAAGAGCGAAATCGCCCGGCGAAACAGAGTTTGCGCTGATTCAAAATCGCCCCGCAGCCGCGCAACTTCGGCGCGGCACGCCAGCGCGCGCGGATGCGAATCCAGGGCTGACGCGGGCAATGCCTCAGCCAGCGAGGCCAGCGACGCCAGTTTGCCTGTGCCAATCCACGCATTGCCATGAAGAGCTATGATCTCGGCGGCGCGATCGAAATCCTCAGCTTCAAGCAGGTGACCGACAGCCGGTTCCCAAGCGCCGCGCTCAAGAAAGAAAGTCGCGCACCGGCCATGTTCGGCAGCAACTCCCGTCAGACCAATCTCCGCGCGCAGACGCCGGCGCAGAAAACTCTGGAATAACGGGTGCAGCCGGTATTCTTCGCCGGTCCGATCGGCGGCGACCGCCATAAAAACGTTACCGCGAACCAGAGCCGGCAAGACGACCGACGCCCGAACTTCCGGAAACAGCCGGGCGCAGGTTTCAAGTTCCAGCCGATCCAAGAGCGCGATGCGCATCAGGAACTGCTGAGTTTCCGAAGGCTCAGCCGCGAAAACTTCTTCGGCGAAATATTCGAAAATGTCGCGCTCTGACTGGTGCAGGACGGTGAGCGGATCCAGAGGCTCTGCTTGTGCGCCAACCTGTCGCTGCGCCACCTGCCGCACCAGTTGTAGTCCCGTAATCCAGCCGTGCGTGCGCTCGCCGTACTCGCGCAACTGCTCAGCCGTTAAGGCCAGGCCAAAAACTTTTCTGAACAACTCCTGGATTTCTTCATCGGTAAACAGCAGATCGCTGCGGTCGATAAACGAGAGCGAGTCCTGTGAACGCAGACGGGCCAGCGTCAAGGGCGGCAGCTCGCGCGAGATGATCACGACGTGAATCACGTCGGGCAGGTAAGCAATCAGCCGATCGAGAACATCGTGCACCGGCGTATCAGCGCCGAGGTGGTGATAGTCGTCGAGAACAATGATGAGCTGCTGTTCGACGCCTTCGAGGATCTCATTCAGCAGCACGTCCGCGGCCCGTTCGGGCTGCCGGGCCAGTTCCTGTGGTTGCTGAAGATAAGCAAAGGTTGAGTCGCCGAAGTTAGGAATTCGCTGCTGGATGCCATAGGCGAGATAACCGAGAAATACGGCCGGGTCAGCATCCGTATGATCGAGCTGATACCAAACGTAGGGAAGTTCCTGCTTGCGCAGGAAGTCCGCCACCAGCGTGGTTTTCCCTGAGCCGGCATTAGCTGTTACCAGCGTCATCGGCAGAGCGAGGTTGCCCCGCAATCGTTCGATCAATCGCGGCCGCGCCAGAATCTCAGGCGCCGGGCGCGGAGGTAACAGCTTTGTGCGAAGAAAAAACGTGCCGGCGGTTCCTTTTGCCGAGGGAATCGATGATCCACTCGCCGAGGTTCCTGCTCGTTTGTGCCTGCTCATAAGACTTCTCAGCCGCGAGCTTTCGAAGAACGTGCGGAGCGTAGCATAGCTGAAAGCGGTACTTCTATCAGTTGGCAGACAAGTTGTGAAAACGGCGCCGGATAAAGCGTCGGGGCGAACGTGAGTGGGGTGAATATCGTCGGTCATTGAATCGTGGTGTCAGAACCCTCCGTTCTCCCTTTGGGAGAAGGGCCGGGGATGAGGGCCTACCGCGCGTCCATTCGATCTTTAACCATTTTGCGAGAGATGAATTCGCATGGCGGATTCATCTCTCGCTGTACTCCGAAATTGGTTTGGCCCCGCAGACCCTCACCCAACCCTCTCCCAAGGGGAGAGGGCTTTTATTTGCTTGATGCGTCAAATATATGATGCCGAAGTTACGTCTGAAAATCCGGGGTCGGCAACGATGCAAAGGGAGAATGCTTGAATGAAAGAATCGTGTCGGCAACGGCGCGGCCGGCGCGGCCGGGCGTCGCGGCAAAGTCTAAAATGGTAGCGGCACGGCCATTGGTTTGGGTCCACGCCACGCGGGCATGCTCTTCGCTCAAACCGTAAGTTTCAAACAGAGCGATCGCTTCTTCCAGGGTGAACGCCAGTTCGGTTTCTTCGACAACGCGCAGCATCTGCTTCGAGCGCAACCGCCAAAGTGGCGCCGGCGGCAAACTGCGACAAGTAATCAGAACGTGTGTGTCAGCGGGCACCAGCGGTAACCACCGGCGAAAGAACGGGACGACCCAGTCGGCGTCATAAACCAGATGCAGATCCTCGATGACAATAAGGAGGGGCTCTGACCTGCGGTCGCTTAGTTGATAGACGAACGCCTCAGCCAGCAATTCGGCGCGATCGCTTTCAATCGTTTCGGTTAGTTCCAGCAGCCGATCAGGATCGACCGATGGCCGTTGTAAGCGGATTGCCGCGGCGAGGTATTCGCAAAATGACCGCAAGTCGTTGTCCGAAGAATCGACTTTGTACCAGGCCACGGCGCGTCCGGCGTGGCGCGCAAAGTCAGCCGCCAGCGCAGTTTTGCCCGTCCCGGCGCGGCCGTTGATCACGGTGGCGTTCGCCGAAATCAGGTTTTCGGCGAGCAGTTTAATAAGACGCGGACGCGAAATTCTGGGCGCCGCCTTGGAAATCTCGATTTTTTCGTGGATGAAGTGTTCCTTGTTCATAAGCCGTCGCATGAATTCCGCTAGTTTCTTGTTTGGACATCCATATCGCGCAGACGGTGGGAATTATTGCGAAACCCCCTTGAGGAATTCTTGAGTTTTGATTGCAAGAGGGCAGTTTGTGAAGATAATTGGGGGTAGGAACCTGGTTTGGGTAGGCTCATCTACCGGAAGGAGTCAGTACCGGGAGGAGCGACCGGGTCTTGCGATCGCGATCCTGGATCATGGGTAGGTCGCGACCCCGTCGCTACCGCTCTCGGTACTGACTCACTACCACTACCTCGATGAGACCTTCATTGTTACTTGGATGAAGGCGCGGTAAACTCTCGCAGCCTTCGCCAGAAGGGAAACACTTTTGAAGCGAAGAGCTGTAAAAGGAGTTTTAGGTATGATCAGAAAAGCCCTCTCTAGCCTGTTTATCCTGGCCGCAGCTACAATCGCCGGCGCGCAATCGGTGCCGACTCCGGCAGTGACCAGCCCATCAACTCAGCCGCCTACGCAGACGCCAACACCCAAGCCCACGCCGATGGTGCCGCATACGTCTTTGAAAGTAGGCCAGGCAGCGCCGGACTTTACTTTGCCCAGCACCATCGCCGCGCCGGATGGTCGCAGCGTGGTGCGCTATAAGCTGAGCGATTTTAAGGGCAAGAAAAATGTGGTACTGGCCTTTTACGTGCTGGCCTTCACCGGTGGTTGAACGAAGGAAATGAAGGCGTATCAGGCTGATATCGCCAAATTCGAAGGCACGGACACACAGGTTTTCGGCATCAGCGTCGACAGCGTTCCGGCGAATCGCGAGTTCGCCAAGCAAAACGGCATCACGTTCCCGCTCCTCAGTGATTTCAAACGAACGGTGGTTAAGGACTATGGCATCTTTAATGAGGAAGGCGGCTATGGCAATCGCGCGACGTTCGTAATCGACAAAGACGGCGTCATTCAGCACATCGATGAGGGGACCGTTGCGATTGACACGGCGGGTGCGGCAGATGCTTGCAACATCCTGACGCACAAGAAGGGGACGGAATGAGCTTTCGCGTGGCACAGACTCTATCTGTGAGTACCAACAAGCCGCGGACTAAGTCCGTGCCACCTTCATCCGGAGTTAATATGAAGAAACTATCGCTAAGTAAACTCCTTTTTACGCTCGCGCTGTTCGCTTTGGCGCTGAGCGGCTGCAAGTTCGGCTCCTCATCACCCACCGCGACCTTCAAGGCTTATTTCGACGCGCAAAAGAAGAAAGACGTGGCCGGAATAAAGAAAACCTTGTCGAAAAGCTCTTTGGCCATGATGGAGAAATCCGCGAAGGAGCAGAAGAAGACTGTCGATCAGGCTTTGACCGAGGGGTTCGAAAAGCCCGGCGCCACGCCCGAAGAGACGCCGGCGACGCGTAACGAAAAGATCGAAGGCGACAACGCGACGCTGGAAGTTGAAAACAAAGAGACTAAGAAGTGGGACAAGGTTTACTTTGTCAAGGAAGATAACGAGTGGAAGCTCGCGCTCGACAAGACGATCGAAGAATTATTCAAAAACCTGGGAAACTCGTAGGCTTAGCGGGCATTGCCTCAAGACGCATGATTTCTTGTGGCCGGTGTGAGGCAGGCTTCCGAGGAATGCCGTAAACACCGGCATCGGCTATAAACATCTCGCCGCCACGCGGCGCTTCCAACACGTCGACTTCGCCGGCTTTCCCCCTTGGATCCTTTCATCACCAGCTCTATTTGAAATAGGAAGCGCATGGTTTTCGTTTCAGCACCTGTGATTCACCGGCGGAATTTTTCACGGTCAGTCCGGTAGCGGTCGCCGTCGCGGTGTACTTCTCGTCGTTAACGCTGAACGTTACAGTCCGGCCTTTGACCTCTGCGGGAACAAACTCGGGTTTCGGATCTTCAGCTCCGCCCTGCGCGATTTGCACAATGGCGTAATGTCCACCCCCGGCCGGCACGATCACGACGCGCATTCCTTCCAGATCACCGGATTCTTTGCCGACCGTGAAATTCTCATAGACTCCAGGCACCGTTACCGCAGGCTGGGCAGCCAGGCCGGCGCCAACTGCGGTGGTTAGCGCGATAAGACAAACGAGTAGCAATGCAATCGTTTTGTTTGTTAGTTTCATTGAGACTCTCCTCTATTCAGTGAGATAGAAACCGGAATCGGAGGTATTTCTACGGTCACTTTGTGCGGGCGAATGCTCTCTCGATCGCCGCCCGCAAGCCTTCCTCTGAATACTCAGTCAGAATCACGCCGTTGATAAAAAAGGTCGGCGTCCCTTCGATGCCATAACCTTCGCCTTCCTCCATGTCGTGACGCACGATGGGTTCGTATTTGCCGGCATCAAGCTCTGCGTCAAAGCGTTTCCGGTCCAGCCCCGTTTGGGTCGCATATTTCTTTAGCGAATCGCGATCGAGCGTCGTCTGGTTCTTGAACAGCAGATCGATGTATTCCCAGAATTTGCCCTGGGCCTTGGCCGCTTCCGCAGCCTGCGCGGCATTGAAAGCATTTTCGTGAACAGTCGTCAGAGGGAAGTTGCGGATAACAAAGTGAACACGATTGCCGTAAGACTTCAGAACCTCTTCGACAATCGGATACATCCCGCCGCAAGCTGAGCACTGAAAGTCTGTGAACTCGACGATGGTCACGGGCGCGTTAACATCACCGCGCGATGCTCCGGCGCCGAGAGACACCGCCATCACCGGAGGTTCAGGTTGTTTCAAAAGAAATTGGACTTTGGTTGAGGCCCTCAGCTTTTCAGCCAGCGCGGCTTCCAACCGTTCCTGCTGCTCCTGTTGCAGGTAAGTAGCGATCTGGTTTCGCACGCTCGCGAGGTCGCCATTAATCTTCGCCTTATTTTCGTTATAGAAGGCAGAGACTTCCGCCTCTGTCGGCGGCTTTGCCTTGTCGTCAATCTCTGTGCGGATGATGTCTTCCGGCGCGACTTTGCGCTTGTTGGCCTCGGCCACGATCAGCAGATCGTTGAGGCGGCGATCGAGCACCTGTTTGCGAATAGCGTAAAGCCTCATGTCCATTTTGTAGGCATAGGCTTTCATTCGTTCGTTGATGGTTTCGATGCGTAGTGGGTCGCCGTTAACCGCCGCGATCACCGTGCCTGCGGCGAGATTTGGCGCGTTGATGTCGGCGTTGCGGCTGACGACGTTGGTCATTTTGAGCCGATTGATCAGCGCCGCGTACAGGTCCTGTGTGCGTTGCCCGCGAATGAAACTGATCAGTTGCGGCCGCGCCGATTCAAGGTCGGCTGAGCCCAGCTGATCCTTGTTCGCGTCATAAGCAGCACGAATTTCCTGATCCGTCGGCGCCGCCACGCGCGAGCTCACTTCCGCTTCGAGGATCGCATCCGATGTCTTGCCGCGCTTTTTTGCTTCGGCGGCGACCAGCATTGATCCCAACCGCGCATCGACCGCGCGCAAACGCGCTTCGCGAACGGCCTTGGCCGGATCGCCGTAGTAATCGCGCAAGTAGGGATCCGCATCTTGCATCACCCGTTCGTTAACTTCCGCTTCAATGTCCGAAGCCGAGATGGTCAGGTCATTGACTATCGCAATGGCCGGTGACGATGAGTTGGTGGTGGTCGCCGGAGTCGGCTGGGGCGTGGGCGCCGGCGTGGCGGCCGGAGTCGCTTTTGGCGTTGCCGGCTTGGGTGTCGGGCGTCGTCGCTGGGCGGTCGTGACACCGAACAAAACGCAGAGAACGAAAATTGAAAGGGTTAGTTTAGCTAAGTTCATTTTTCTAACTGGAGCGCGGGCTTTCCTGCCCGCAGAGTTTGCGCAGCCCGCTCAACATCTAATGACGGCCATGAATCATATGGGAACTTGCGGACTTCGGCAAAACTGACTGCAAATTGTGGGGCCGAGAGTGGTTTAGCTTTGCGAGTCTTTGCGCCTTCGCGTCTTTGCGTGAACACGGCTCTTTCAATCTCGAACCTCACTGGCTTTGCCTCAAAATGCCCACGCTCCCAGCCGCGTAGCGGCGACATATTTGTAGAATAATGCTGCCTAGTGAACCCCAGCTCCGAAGGAGCGGCATATTCTGTCGCCCATAAATGGGCTAAAACCAATAAATAATCCTCGCATCTATAAATATTCCGTGCCTAACGGCACTTAAGACGGATTCCCAGTCGCTTGATTTTTTCTCAATACTCAGCCTCTCTCTGCCTGACTTTTGAGGCAAAGCGAACTTCACGCAAAGTTGCAAAGCCCGCAAAAGTTTGCGCAAGGTAAGCGCAAGATTGATTTCCAGGATGCCCGTCTCAGCTCATTCCCACCAGTTTCCGCACAGCTTCAAGCGTGTCAATCTCGTCCGCATTTTTGTCGGGCCGCAGGCGGACAATGCGTGGGAAACGCAACGCAAAACCGCTTTTATGCCGGTTGGATGGTTGAACCCGGTCGAAAGTTACTTCCAAAACGATGCGTGGCTCGACAATTCTGACACGGCCGTGCGCGTATTCCTGAAGCGTGTGCGCCCGAAACCATTCGGTCATCTCAGCAATTTCAGCATCGGTCAGTCCGGAATACGCTTTTCCGATATTCAATAACTCACCGTCCGCCTCTGACCGCCGGACCGCAAACGTGTAATCGGAAAGTACGTTGCGCCGCTTGCCGTGACCCAGCTCTACCGCGGTAACGACCACATCGAGTGTCGCCAGCGCCTTCTTCAGCTTCAGCCACTCGCGCCCGCGCCGGCCCGGTTTATAGCGTGACGCCGGATCTTTGATCATCAGGCCTTCATTGCCGCGCGCCCGCGCCGCGTCGAATTCATCATCGAGGGCCGCCGCGGCGTTGAATAATTTGGCTTGCGAAAGACGGACCCGCTCAGAATCGCCTGAGCCGCCGATGATTTCTTCCAGGCGCACGCGCCGCGCTTGCAAAGGATCGTCGATCAAGACGCGGCCCGTGGCATAAAGAAGATCCCAACCGACAAAGACGACAGGCGTGCTGGCCAGCAACTCTTCGCTAACCGTCTTGCGACCGAGACGCTTTTGCAGATCGCTGAAGGGGAGAATCTGTGCGCCGCGCGCCGTGATGATCTCGCCGTCAATAATCACGTCAGTCGGCATCGCGGCCAGAGGTGGGTGCAACTCGGGAAACCGGTTCGAGATTTCATCGAGCGTGCGCGAGTAGATGGCGACGCGGCCATCCTCCACATGCGCCTGCGCGCGAATGCCGTCGAACTTATCCTCGACAAAGAATTCATCGGGCATGGTTCGTTCGATGTCGGCGAGATCGGAAGCCGGCGTCGCCAGCATAAACTTCAGCGGGTGAAACAAACGCATCTCGACGCCGCCCAGCGCTCCCGCGCGCGCGCGCACTGCCGCTTCCCCAATATCACCTCGCAGCATGTTCGCCATCGAGACATCCGCCAGGGGCTGAGCAAAAGCCCGCGCGATCGCATCTTCCACCAAACCTTCGCGCAAACCGATGCGCAAATCTCCCGAAAGAAGTTTGACCAGGTACTTTGCTTCGAGGGCCGTCGCCTTCGCCAATACTTTGACGAGCACCTGAGTCTTAGCTTTCTTTCCGCGCGTGGTGCTTAACTGCGCCAACAGATTTTCCGTATCGGCAAGCGACAACGACGGTTGATTGCGTGGCTTCGCTTCAGAAAAAATTTCGAATGCGACATCACCGCCATCGCCCCAGCGCGCGTAACGCGGCCCGAGACTCTCAGGCGCAACACCGCTGGCGGCAACCAGAGCTTCGCTCAGAATGCTACCTCCGACATTGGTGGTGCGAGCGTCGCTCTGCGCGAACACGTGGCCCGCGAAGTAACGCGCGGCCCGCGCCAGATCATCATCGTTTAAGTGCGCGAAATACTCGCCCAGTACCGCGGCCTTTTGCAGCTTCCTGGTTGTCGCTGCCACGGCCTCAGCCGTGCGGGCAAACTGTTCGAGTGAGTTTGAAGGTAAAGACATTGGCAGTTATTTTCGATGGGGCTTGCGGCGATCGCAACCTCGGGAACACGTGGTGGGGTATTTGAGCGTCCGGGGCACTAGCCCGACCGTAAGGGAGGGCTCCTTATGCGACTTGAGCCCTCCCTTACGGTCGGGCTAGTGCCCCGTGCATCTTTGATTGCGCGAAGAATTTCACTCCTGGCGGAAAAATCCGCTGACGAGGCTCAGTGCAAACCGAAACCCTGAACGAAAATCAGGCCTGTATGAGGTATGATTGTTGCGAACCCGACATCAGATTCATTTCCACCCACTCTCGGATTCCCGCGATCCGAAAGCCAGGAGATTAACGTGAGAACTACAGCTTGCCTCAGGGCGATCAAGGCGTCGTCAGCCACGCTTCCATCATTCTCATCTCGTCACGTTGTACGTCGAGTATTCTGTCTTTTACCGATACTTATTCTGTCAACGACTCAGCTGGTGGCGGCCCAGACAGTGAAGTTCACCTCGCCGGTTACGTATCCGGCGGGCCGTCCGTATGTCGTGTCTTCGGGAGATTTCAACGGCGATGGCAAGGTGGATTTGGTGGCCGGCGACTTGACCGGCAGCGACATCATCATGTTGCTTGGCAACGGAGACGGCACATTGAAGGCGCCGCTGACTTATCACGTCACCTCGCTGCCGCGTTATCTGGCGGTCGGTGACTTTAATCGAGACGGCAAACTAGATCTGATCTTTGCTGATTCCGTCTCACCGGTGCACATCAGCGTGATGCTGGGTAAAGGCGATGGGTCCTTCAATGCGCCCACGCTCTATGCCATCTCTGGACGGCGGCCGCTGGTCGGTGATTTCAATAATGACGGCAAGCTTGATCTCGCCACGCAACTAACGAACACCAGTCTGGGCCTACTTATCAACAACGGAGACGGAAGTTTTCAAAACCCGCAAAGCTCTGCCATTCCGCATCCGACCGTGCGCGTTTTCACCGTGGGAGACTTCAATGGCGACGGCAAGCTGGACTTGTTCGCGCTCGGCAGAGATAACTCGGTTTTCTCGGCAGCCTTTGTCAGCGTTTTGTTGGGTAACGGTGATGGTACTTTTCAGTCTCCCATCAACTCGAATGGTAACTGGTCGGTCGGCACGGGCCCGTACTCGATTGTGGTGGGCGATTTCGATCGCGACGGAAAGCTCGACGTAGCGGCCACTGATGAATACCTGACTATCCTCAAAGGGAACGGCAATGGAACCTTCAAGACGCCGGCTACGCCATTTCATCTGAGCAACACGTCTGCCGATTTGAAGGTGGCGGACTTCAACGGCGACGGCAAGCTTGATCTGGTCACGTCCGGGGTATTCTCGACCGGCGCACTGCAGATCTTGTTGGGAAATGGCGATGGCACCTTTCAGAATCTGGGCGATCAGATAATCGGGAGCAGCAGTGTCTCAGTAGTCGTGACCGATCTCAACGGTGATACCAGGCCTGATTTGTCCGGGAGCATTGATGGACAGTTGGCGGTGGCACTGGTTAACGTGACCCCGGGCGATCCCGATAACACCGATTACTTTGTGCATCAGCATTACGTGGACTTTCTCGATCGCGAGCCGGACGCGGGCGGCTTTGGTTTTTGGGCTGACCAAATTGCGGCCTGCGGTTCAAATCCGCAATGCGTCGAAGTCAAGCGGGTTAATACTTCAGCCGCGTTTTATCTGTCGATTGAATTTCAGCAGACCGCTTATCTGGTCGAACGTCTGTACAAGGTTGCTTATGGCGATGCTGCCGGCACTTCGACCACGGGCGGCACGCATCAGCTATCCGTTCCGACCGTGCGCTTGAACGAGCTGCTGATGGACACCGAGCAGGTCAATGCCGGGGTGGTGGTCTTGCAGACAGGCTGGCAAAACGTACTGGAGAATAATAAGCAGAATTTTGTTTCTCAGTTTGTTCAGCGCTCGCGATTTACAACTGCGCTGCCCACGTCGATGTCGCCGGCGGACTTCGTCGATCGCCTGAATCAGAACGCGGGCAATGTGCTGAACGCATCCGAGCGCGCGGCCCTAATTGCGTTGTTCAACGGCGCGCCGGATTCGAGCAACGCAACTGCGCGCGTCCAAACCCTGCGGCAAATCGCCGAGAATCAGAATTTGTACAATGGCGAATTTAATCGTGCGTTTGTGCTGATGCAGTACGTTGGTTACCTGCGCCGAAATCCGAATGATGCTCCCGATGGCGACTACACGGGGTACGAATTCTGGCTGACCAAGTTGAACAGCTTCAACGGCAACTTTGTAGAAGCCGAGATGGTTAAGGCCTTCATCACTTCGATCGAATACCGGCAGCGCTTCGCGGCCCAGTAAAGAGCGGGCTTGTAGTAGCCAACTGTTAGTCTCCTAAATTGGAATCCCTGCGCCATCTCCGCGTGCTCGGCATCTCCGCGCTGAGCATTTCCTAAATTTATTCGCCGCAGAGCCGCAGAGATCGCCGAGAATGACGCCGAGCAACTGCAATTAGGCCACTACTCAACCAACCTGGCCTTCTGTACCTCATCTAACGTCCGCGTTACAATCCGTTCGTAGACGCGGCGCGTCTCAACCGTACATGTACTTAATGATTCTAGATTCGCTCGGCAGCACGGAATTGCTGGTCATTCTCGGCGCCGCGCTGATCTTCTTTGGTCCCCGGCGTCTGCCGCAGCTCAGCCGCCAGCTTGGCAAGGGTCTGGCTGAGTTTCGCCGCGCGTCTGAAGATTTTAAGCGAACCTGGGAACGCGAAGTAAATCTCGAAAACCTGGACCAGGGAGTTACCGGAAGCGGAAGCAGTTCGCTGCTTGATAAGGCCACCGAGAAGATTCGCTCGGCGCGCGAAGCGGCTGCCTTGGAATCCGCCGGCGTCGCTGCGACCGCCGCGACTATCGCGCCGACCGTGACGCCAATTGATCCATCTTTGGTTCAACCGCGACAAGCGACCGGGCCAGACGCTGAACCGGAACCAGTCACGGCCACCGGCGACAAACACGAATGGTTGTGATCATTAACACCGACTGCAGTCTGTGCCACGGCCATAATGCCGCGATTAAAACTCATTAAATCAGAGCAAGGAAAAGAGAGCGGCGAGGAAGACCTCGGCGGCCAGATGTCTTTTCTCGAGCATCTGGACGAGCTGCGGACCCGCCTGATTCGCAGCATGGCTTTCGTGCTGATCGCTGCTTTCGCTTGCTGGTTTGTTTCCGGTCACATCTACCGTTTCCTGGCGCGCCCAATCAATCGAGCGCTGGCGGAAGCTCAGCAACAACGTAAAGTCACCATCGCCGGGCTAAACGGTGAGGTTTCGATTGTTCCGCTGAGTTCGCTGCAACCAAACGATAAGGTTCGTTTCGTATTTCCGGAGTTGATGAAGCTGGGGCCGGCATCAATTCCCGCGGGCGCGTCGGTAATGGCCCGCGTCGACAAAGACGCGCAGGGCAATCTCGGTTTGTTTACTGACGAGCCGCTGTGGGCCGGCAACGATGTCATCCCCAAAGATGTAAAACTGCCGGTCGATCTATCCAAGGGTTATGAAAAGCTTGCGGATCCGAATGACAAGCTGATCGTCACTACAGCGATCGAACCATTTGCTTTGTATGTGAAGGTTTCTCTTTACGCGGCAATCGCTTTATCCGTGCCGTTTCTGTTGTGGCAGATCTGGGCGTTTGTCTCTCCGGGACTGTACCCGCACGAAAGAAAGTACGTGACGCCCTTCATCGCCCTGTCAACGATATTCTTTATGCTGGGCGCGGCCACCGCGTACTACCTCATCTTTCCACCCGCAGCCAAATATCTGCTCGGGCTCGGTTCTGATTTCCGGCTCTTTCTGAAGGCCGATGATTATTTCGACTTCATCATTCTGCTGATGTTGGGAATGGGTTTGGTCGCCCAGATGCCGGCCATCACTTACGTGCTGGCGCGGATGGGGCTGGTCACGGCCGGCTGGATGCTCCGCGTTTGGCGCATTGCCGTCGTCGTGATTCTGATCGTCGCGGCCGTCCTTTCACCGACCAACGACGTGCCGAACATGCTGCTCTTTGCGGCGCCGATGTTTGTGCTGTACGCGATTTCTGTGCTCGTGGCGTGGATATCGGGACGCAAGCGACAGACTGCGTAATCTCTCTCAGCGGCGAATTATTACTTGCCGATAGCGGACACGTCGCAAGCCGGTCCCCACCTTTTCACCGCGGAGCGATCCTCCACCAGCGCCAACAACTCTCCGCAACTACATTTCAAGGTTGGATGAAGCAGATTCGGCGCAATCTCGACCAGCGGTTCCAGCACGAACCGGCGCAGGTGCAGGCGCGGATGCGGCAGCCTGAGAAACTCAGTGTCGCGCAGCACATCGCCATACATCAGTAAGTCCAGGTCAATCGTTCGCGGTCCATCCTTGAGGTCCCGAATGCGGCCGAGCAAGTATTCGATTCTGAGGAGCCGGGCCATCACTTGCTCCGGCGCGGGCAGAGGATTTCCGATTTCGGCAACCATGTTGAGAAAAGGCGGCTGCGCAACTTCACTAATCGGCTCAGTTTCGTAAATCGCCGACAAGCGCGTCACGCAAAGCGCAGCTTCCATCATTCCGCGCACCGCGAGCAGCAAATTGCCGGCGCGATCACCCTGATTGGATCCCAGCGCAATGTAAGCCCGGGTTATGTGAGTGCGGTGCGTGAACATTGAGTTCGGAGTTCCGCCTTCAGGCGGAGTATGGTGGCCTGGAGTTTTCCGCCTGAAGGCGGGACTCCAAACCGCGCTATGCTACACTGACAATGTATCCCCGTGAAGCACGAACTTTGATACCAGCGACGCGCATTCGCGTCCGGGCGGGCAGGCCGGCCCCGTCCTTACACAAATGGCTCGCAAACGATTCCGCAGTTCGCAACGCAACGAACCGGTCACTGACCGCTCTTTCCAGGAATACCTCTATCAAACCGCGGCGCCACTGACTACCCGCACTGAGTTGATGCGGCTGGTGCGTGGCGGTGAAGACACCTACCTCGAATTAAAAGTAAAGCTCTCGAATTCTGAGCGCATCGCCCAGGGCATCGTCGCACTGGCGAACACCGGTGGCGGCGTGATTGTCTTTGGCGTGAACGATCAATTGCGCGTTGAAGGCATCGATCATCCCGAAGAGGTCCAGGATGAATTGGTGCGGATCTGTCGTGATGAAGTCTCGCCTCCTTTGATCCCGTTCATTGATCGGATTGCCTTCGATAACGGGCGCAGGATTGTGGCCCTCGAAGTCGAGGGCAAGCGCCGTCCTTATCGCACGCGCGACGGCCGCTTCTTCATTCGCGTCGGCGCAGAAAAACGCGAGGCCACACCGGAAGAGTTGGCCACGCTGCTCGATGACACGCGCCCGATGGCTTTTGAAAATCTGCCCGTGCCGCGCGCGACCATCCGCGACATCGACGAAGCACACCTATGGAGCTTCCTGCGCGGATTCGAAGGCGGCGTGTTCGATGAAGCCCGCACCCGGGATTATCCCACTGCGGAAATGCTGGAAAAGTATCTGCTGCTGGCGACAAGTGTCGCCGACGACGTGGTGCCGACGGTCGCCGGCTTATTGCTCTTCGGTAGCGACGAAAGTGTCGCGAGACTGATGCCGCGCGCCGCGGTCGTCGCGACGCGGTTCAGTGGGAGGACGAGCCAGTCTCCGGTGGTCGAGCGGTTGGAAATGCGAGGGAATCTCGCGACGGTATTCGAATCGTGTCTGCGGTTTGTAAACCGCTACTGTGATCTGTGGGAGGCGGGACCAACTCGCTTCGCGGCGGAGCAGCCTGAGGCGCCAGTAGTGGCCCGGGCCAACTATCATCGCGCCGTGGTGGCCGAAGCAATTGCCAACGCCTTGATGCATCGCGATCTGGTGGTGCGCGACGTCACCACTCGCCTGCACATCTTCGACCGAGCGATTGAGATCGTAAATCCGCGGCGCAGTGGCGGCTTTGCGCCGACTGCTTTGAAAGCGATCAAATTTGGTGTCCCTGAGCGCTTGAGTCCACAAATCGCGGCGATCCTTGGCAGTCCCGCTTACAGTCTGCAACTGCCCACGGGCGGCTTACCGATGCTCTTTCGCGAAGCGCGTAAGTTTGCTAACAAGCCGCCAGAGATTGTCGCCTTCAACGACGAGTTCCGGCTGCGCCTTCACGGTGTGTAAGCGCTCTGTGATTTGAGCGCGGTTAATGCTGGGAGTGCGGGCGCCTAAATGCTGGGAGCGCGGACGTCCCGTCCCCCCACGCTTGCAAATCTCATTACCTTGACACCACAAGTACCCTAGTGGTGAACGCGGGCGCCCCTGCCCGCATTCCTTTGCAACTCGCTCTTCGGGTTTAGCGAGCCCGACTAACTGGGAGCGCGGGCGCCCCCGCCCGCCGTCGTCCAACGTGCTTTACGAGCAACTTTCACGACATCGTGACCTGCGCGATGCAGGCTGGCATAGCCGTGGATATTTGCCGCACTTCGATGGCAACGAGGTCTCACAATTTATTACCTGCCGGCTTTGGGACTCGGTACCGTCGGCGGTGTTGGCGAGATGGACGCGAGAACTCGACCTGGCAAACTCGAAAAACGATAAAATAGCTTTGCAGAGGCGCATCGAGAGATACCTTGACCAGGGATACGGCGAGGCCCTTCTTGGAGATTACCGAGTGGCCCAGATGGTGGAAGATGATTTGCTGAGTTTCGACGGTACAGCATTTCGTTTATCAGCATGGGTTGTCATGCCAAACCACATTCATTTCTTAGGAACCAGGTTCGAGACGGCTAATCTCGCAGGAATAATGCAATCGTTCAAATCGCTCACCTCCCATAAAGCAAACAAGTTCTTATCGCGAAGAGGGCACTTCTGGATGGCAGATTATTACGACCGTTACATTCGCAATGCTGACCACTTCGTGAACTCGATTAGATACATCGAAAATAATCCCGTGAAGGCAGGACTGTGTAAGAGGCCTGAAGACTGGCCGTTCAGTAGCGCCCGCTGGCGAAAGAATGCGGGCGAGGGCGCCCGCGCTCCCAGTGAATTCACGTGATCGTCAGCGATCGCTTTACCCCGCCGTGATCGAAGTAGCGCTCGGCGCGGGCCACGTCGTGAGTGATCTGTTTTCTTAGCTCGTCGATTCCACCAAACTTCTTTTCATCCCGCAGCCGATGCAGAAATCGGACACGGACTACGTCGCCGTAAAGATCTCCTGACCAATTCAGGACGTGACTTTCGACTGAAGGTTCCAGATTATCGCCAAACGTTGGGCGGGTGCCGATGTTGGTGACGCTGCGACGCCATTTACCATCTATCAGGGTGGCGGTGACGTAGACGCCGGTGCGGGGAATTACCCGATTGTGCGGTTGGATGTTCGCAGTGGGAAAACCAAGCTGCACACCGCGCTCGGCGCCATGACCCACCGGTCCCTCAACGCCATAGGGACGGCCGAGCATTCGGCGCGCCAGATTAACGTGACCCTGGATCAGAAGTTCACGAATTCGCGTTGAGCCGATGCGTTTGCCGCGGAGGCGCACTTCCGGAACTTCGTCCGCGAGAAATCCCAGCTTGCCGCTGACCTTGCGCAGCAAATCGATGTTGCCTTCGCGTTGGTGGCCAAAAAAGAAGCCGCGCCCGAGATAAACTTCCTTCGCCTGTAGCCGATCGACAACTATTTCACGCAGAAAATCCTCAGCGCCAATCTGCGAGAATTCCTTATCGAAGTGAATAACGATAGTTTGCTCGATGCCGAGCACGCCCATGGCTTCAATTTTCTGATCCAAAGTTTGCAAGAGCGGCGGCGCCGATTCGGGATGCAGTACCGCGCGCGGATGCGGCTCGAAAGTGATGACCGTCGGCACCGCGCCGGTGGCGCGCGCGCGCGAGACCACCGTCTTCATGATTAACTGATGACCGAGGTGCAAACCATCGAAGATGCCGAGCGTGAGTACGGTCGGTCGTGCGATTTCCGCGTTCTGGGTTCCGTGAAATAAACGCATGGTCGAATTGAATCATTGAATCATTGGATCATTGGCTCATTTGATTTCGTTGACTGACTAATTCATGCCTTCATCACTTCATCGGATAAATCAAATGAATCAAATGAATCAATGAATCAATGAATCAATGAGTCAATGATCCAATGAGTCAATGAACCAATGAGTCAATGATCCATTGATTCAATCCTCAACAATTAATCCGTCATACGCCCATTCAACACCATCCGGCAGTAACGCTGTATCACGCTCGTGTTTCACTTCGTGAGTGATGTGCGTCAAGTAAGTTTGTTCGGGTTTCAATTCGGCAACGTACTCAAGTGCGCGCGCTAACCATAAGTGGGTTTCGTGTGGGCGGATACGCAGGCAGTCGAGCACCAGCACTTTCAGCCCGCGCAGCCCTTCAATTGTCGCCGGCGGCATCTCGCTCAGATCAGTGGCGTAGGCAAAATCATTGAAGCGATAGGCAATCACCGGCAGGCGTCCATGAATCACTTCGAGCGGAGTCACTTCCAAATCGTGGCCGATGCAGAAGGGCGCGCCATTGACGACCGTGTGCGGAACTATTTGCGGCAAACCGCCGCCGAAATGCGATGGTTCAAAAACGTATTGAAAGATGCGGCGGATGTCTTTCCAGGCGCGCTCGTTGGCATAAAGTCCCAGCGCGCCGTGGCGAAAATTCAGCGGCCGGATATCGTCCAGACCAAAAATGTGATCGGCGTGGCAATGGGTGATGAGGACCGCGTCGAGATGTTTGAGACCAATCCTGAGGGCTTGCTGCCGAAAATCGCTCGAGGTATCGACGATTATGGTTTGCCCGGCGTGTTCGATCAGCACGGAAACGCGCAGTCGTTTGTCGCGCGGATCATCCGACGTGCAGGTCTCGCATTCGCAGGCGATTGAAGGGACGCCCGTGGACGTGCCGGTACCTAAGAAAGTCAGTTTCATTTCGTCAGTTGTCAGTGGTTAGTAGCCAGTTGCGGCAGAACCACTGACAACTGACTACTGACAAAGGACAAGTCACTTTCCACCGGTGATATCGCTCGCGCTGAATTTCTCCGGCTGCGGCGTGGGTGAATTGGCAAACGAAACGTATTGCATGCGCAGGTCTGCCAAAAGGCTTTCGAGCACCTGAGCTTCCTGCGGATCCAAATTTCCGCGCGTCTTATCCTCGAGCATTCCCAGCACGTCTATCCAATGTTTGGCGGTTGTTAGTTCGACCCCCGTTTCACCCGTGACTGGATGCGGCATCATGCCCAGGTTGGCGGCGGCGTTCGATGCCAGCGACATGATCAGACTAAGAAAACTGGCCGGATCGTCGAGCGGATCGCCGCCGCTACGCGCCGGAGCGGGCCCTGGTCGAGGTGGAGGCGACGAAGCTGCCGGGCGCGTTGGTCGCGGCGCTGATTCATTCGCTTTAGGTGGCGATGACATGGCGGCAGCAGCGGCGTTCTCAATGGCCGCTGCCTGGGCCAGGCGCTCAGCTTCTTCCTTCTCCTGTTCAGAAAGTTCGCGCGGCGAACCGTCCGGATTGAAAGGGCGGCGGTCAACTACTTTGAATGTGGGTTGTTCTTCGCTCATGGCTTTTGAAACAGTCGTGCGCGCACGGTCCTGAGCCGGCGGCGCAGTGAATTAATTTAGGTTATTTAGGACGCAGTCGATGTTAGCATTCGCTTTTACCGGATCGCAAAAGCGGCGACTTTATCTCAATTGCCACGGGAGTACTTCGACAATAAGAGGTTCCGATTCAAGACGACCACTCGATCATTCCTCGTGGCCGACGGTTTTTGGCGCCGCTTCCCGTCGAGCTTTATTTCGATCGCTGGTTCGAGTTCCTTGAGCCATTGAACGAGATCATCAGGAGATACTAAAGGGAATGCCATCCCTTCGCAGAAAAGCTGGGAATACGGCGTTTCTACGCCGGGCTCTTTTGCTAAGAGTTCTTCAATAACCTTCTTTCGAGCCCGTTCTGAGTATCGCCGATGAAGCTGCCGCACTAGGGGTGAGGCTGTTTCGTCTACAGCAAACAATTCGGTCTGTCCTTCCAACTTGATCTCGTGACGGAGATCGTCCTGAATTCTGGATACCTTGTTCTCTGCTGTTTTGAACACTTCTACACCGCGCGGATGATTCGAAGCATAAACTAAGAAATATCTAACTTGCTCCTTTGCCGGCTCCAAAATCACCGCGGACGAAACATATTCGAAATTGCAAAGTTTCCTCAAACTCCGGCAGTACTCTCTTACGGCTCGCTCGACACGTTCAGGCCCTTCGGGAATTTTCCTTAGTATTTCCAAAACCTCGGTGCGGCCAAATAGACTATGGTAGCTTTCAGCTCTGTTGTCTTCGCCTAAGAACCTAACGATATCGCGTGTCATCAAGGTGATGAGTACCTCGCAGCTACGGCCACGCAGGAACGGTCCCAAGATCTGCATCGGTATATCGGCCCAACCTTTTGGGTCCAACAAAACAAATCGAAATGGATTCTTTCCTACCTCTTTGATTTGGTTGTTGATTAGCGGAATACTATCGATGAATTTTCCGGAAATCGCCTTTACTATTAACTCAGGCTGAGTTCTCTGAGCCGCATATTGGTTGAGCCGCAAAAACGCCCGCTTTCGCCGCTCCACAAGGATCATCTGGACCGCCAACTGTCTTTTCCAACGCTCCTTCATTCCAAGTTGAGCTTTGCGAAGCGTCTCATAAGCAACACCGAATGATGAATCACTGTATTCAGGATCCCTTGTTTCCCACGGTCCGGCGAATCCATCAACGTAAACAATGGAGTCCCATTTCTTGCCTATTCTGTAAGCAAGTTCCGGTAGATACTTCCGCAGTAAGCCGTGCTTTATGAATGCTTGTTCGCGGTTTCGGTAATTTGATAAATCAGGGTCAAGCATTTTGTGAGGATCTAGGAATACCATCCCAAGTCGCGCCCTCAAGGATGCGACCCGCGATCTTCTTACCTACTCGAATCATTCGTACGGGTCGTTCATTTGTAAGCGTCAGGAGTGTTGCGCCTGCTATGCCATTCATCAACTCTGCAGGAGCCCAGTGACCCCATTGCTTGAAGTGGAAAGGGACGTCAGCTTGCTGACACTGCTGTAATAATCCTGTAGCCCAGTCAGGGTGCATCGGTCGAGAGGAGGGTCCGCTTTCTCCGCCCGCGATTACCCAATCGATTGGAAAAAATCCCCGGCGTCTGAACCATGTTCCCAAATTCAATGCCCCAAGCAACGGCTCGCAGGAAAGGAATCGCACGGCGGCAGGTGTCGTTAACAGTAGGGGCAACCGCTGCTCTGCGACCCGCTGATTCTCTACGCTGGTTCCTAGCCAGACGTTAGAGGGCCACCTTTTGCCCCATGGGGCCAAGCGAGCGACGTTCTGGGGACGTTTGGTTAGAAGTAGCCAATCAAGATTCGAGGTCGCCTCGATCAATTCCCAAAGGCGCCTGCGCTCTGCATGCAGGTCGGCGCGGCGCTCAAAGACGTCTGCCATACTGGCGCAAAAAACCCGCTCCCGAGTATGAGTGAGCGCTGCTTCTTGATTCCAACGAATAGGCTCAGCCCAATGTGTATCTCCGAAGAAACGGCGCGGAGCGCGGGCACCCCACAAGTCATGACCCATCCGCCTTGCCCACAGGTCAGCGTAACAATTGTCGCAGGCTGGCGAAACCTTCGTGCAACCCCACCATGGATTGAAGGTGTGATGGGTCCATTCAATGTGAGAATTCCTAGCCATAGTTGAACTTAGAATGCCTTAACAAATGCAAAAGGTCAATACTTTCAGGGCGAAGATTTTCGAAAATCACCGATCTAGCCTTTCGACGCCTTCCCGTTTGAGACGCTTTACTTGAACCTCACACGAAATCCTGACAATCTCAATCCGATGAGCAAAACTCTCGCTGACCTGGTCGAGTTAATGGATCGTTTGCGTTCGCCTGGCGGCTGTCCCTGGGACCGCGAGCAGACCTATGCGACGTTGGCGCCAATGTTGCTCGAGGAAGCATATGAGGCCTTCGATGCGCTGGAGGAAGCCCGGCTCGGACGGCCCGACGATCTGCGTGAGGAGCTTGGTGATCTTCTCTTTCAAATTACGTTCTTCGCGCGCGTAGCCAAAGAGCGCGGCGAGTTCACCATCGACGACGTGATCGAGCAGGTGCACGAAAAGATGGTGCGCCGGCACCCACACGTTTTCGGCGACGTGCAAGCCGGCGACTCGGCCGAAGTGCTGAAGAACTGGGAAGCCATCAAGGCGGAAGAAAAACGCGCGGCCGGCAAAGCCAGGGGGACGGCTGAGAATGTTTCAATTCTCGACGGCGTATCAGCGAAGGCTCCGGCCCTGATGGAGGCGCACCAGATTTCTACGAAGGTCGCGCGCGTTGGTTTTGACTGGAAAAATGTTGAAGAGATTTTTGACAAGCTGCATGAGGAACTTGACGAGTTACGCGAAGCGATCAGCACCCATGCCGATACAAACGATGAAGCCGATCACGCTCACGTGCGGGAAGAGATTGGCGACCTGCTGTTCGTGATTACCAATATCGCCCGACGTTTGAACGTTGAACCGGAAGCCGCTTTGAAATTGAGCAACCGCAAATTCCGCGGACGCTTTGGCTACATTGAAAAGAAGTTGCGCGAGCAGAATCGGAACTTTGACGCTACGACGCTCGAAGATCTGGAAGCGCTTTGGCAGGAAGCGAAGCGGTAACGGCGCCCGCGCTCCATTACAACTTCACAATCAGCGATTCGATGGATTCGTGCTTTGGCTCAACCCGCTTTGGCAGTTTTCCTTCCGCGTCAATGGCTTGCTCAGTCGAAAGAATTCCCGACACTCGCATCTTGAATTCATTCGGATTGGTGGCGTTGTGCAGCGCCTCTTCCATGCTAATCAACTTCGCCTGCAACAAACTGAATAACGACTGATCAAAGGTCTGCATGCCGTACTGCGAATTGCCGTTCGCAATAGCGTCCCGAATCAAGTACGTCTTCTCTTCGTTGATGATGTAGTCACGAATCAAACCGGTCGAAACGAGCACTTCGATCGCCGGCACCCGCGCGGAACTTTTTGCGCCCCGCACCAGGCGCATCGAGATCACTGCTTTTAGGATTCCGGCGAGTTGCAGCCGGACCGACTTTTGCTGATGCGACGGGAACGAGGACACGATGCGCGTAATCGTTTCGGTGGCGTCGAGGGTGTGCAGAGTCGAAAGCACCAGGTGGCCGGTTTCGGCCGCGGTCAGCGCTGTTTCAATCGTTTCCAGGTCGCGCATTTCGCCAACCAGGATCACGTCAGGGTCTTGTCGCAGCGCGCCACGCAATGCTTCGGCAAAGGAGCGAGTATCGACTTCGACCTCGCGCTGCGTCACAAAGGCTTGCTTGTCGGAATGCAAAAATTCGATAGGGTCTTCGATGGTGACAATGTGTCCTGAGCGGGTTGCGTTGATCCGATCGATCATCGCCGCCAGTGTGGTCGATTTTCCCGAACCGGTTGCCCCAGTCACCAGGATCAAGCCGCGTCGTTCCTCAGATATCTTTTCAATGACAGGCGGTAAGCCGAGCTCTTGAATATTTTTCGTTTGATCGGGGATGACGCGCAGCACCAGGCTTACCGAGCCGCGTTGCTGAAAAATATTGGCGCGGAAACGTCCGAGTCCGCGCACGCTATATGCGATATCAACTTCCGAAAATTCTTTCAGCTTCTGCTTTTGGCGGTTGGACATGATCGAAAACGCCATGTCCAGAGTGTCTTCAGGGGACAGCTTCGGCACTTCGACGATCGGGTGCAGTTCGCCGCCGATGCGCATGACCGGAAACGATCCGGCTTTCAAATGAAGGTCCGAGGCGAAATGGGCCGTGGCAGTCAATAACAGTTCGTCAATCTTAATAGGCATGGGGAAGCTCTTTGAAAATGGTTTGGTTTCCTGAATAGCTCGAGAGGTTGGAGCAAGAAACCGAAAGGCCGGAAAAACTTGGGCAAGTCGCCGGTGAATCCATCTTAGCGACCGGCGCGAGGATGCGTCAACTACTTTGTCCGCGAGGTTCGGAGTACCGCCTTCAGGCGGCCGGTTTTTCTGGGCTTCCGCTCCTGAAGGCGGAACTCCGAACTAACCAATTCGCCCAAATCCGCGCCAGCTATTGCGATTGTGCCAGCTGATTTCGACGTCCTGCGCGCCAATCTGAGACCACCAGTCGGCGAATTCGTCCCGCGAAATATAGAAGGCCGTGGGCGCCACCAGATGATCGAAAACGATCGTATGCTGTTCCCGCCAGCCAAACTTTGAAATTGATTTTAGGTATTCGTTGTAGAAGAGCAGGCCGGCCAGGGCCGCGCCGCGCGGCGAGCGATTGAGCGGCCCGTACACCATCTTGGTAGCGGCAAACATGAAAGCCGTAGGTATCTTTGAAAGTTGCAATAGCGCGCGCGGGTTCATGCGCGAAGTCATGCGCTCGCGCAACGGATTTATCCAGCGCGTGATCCATTCATTATTTTCTGCGCCATAAACCCAGGCCGAGATGTGGCCGCCGGACTTTACTTTCGCGGTGAGCGATTGAAAACCGGCGCGCGGATCCGGCAGGTGATGGAGCACGCCGACCGAATACGCATAATCAAATTGGCGTCCCACCGGCAGGTTATAGATATCAGCCTGGACAATATGCGCGTTGGGCAGATCGCGGGTGGCCGCAAAAGCCGTCTCCACGGCGGAACTCAGATCGATGCCCACTACATCACGCGCGCCCCACCGCGCAGCGAGCTGCGTGTGCCGGCCTTTACCACACCCGCCTTCCAATACGACTTTGTCTTTGAAGAACTGCTTTTCAACCGGCGCAATCCAGCCGAGAAATTGCTGGTCGTACTTTTCGTCAGACTGGGTGAAGTGCTGCCATTGCCAGCCAAAGTTCGCCGCGGTCGCGGCTTTGTCCGCTTCCACCTGGTCGAGCTCGGCGAAACGCGGCACACCACGCAAGATGGGCCACCCCTTCGCGCACGAAGCGCAGGAGAGTTGACCGCTGATGACTTCTCCCGACTCGTGTTCGTCAATTGACGAGAAATCGATCTTACCGCCACACGAGGGACACAAAAGATACTGAAGCAGTCGCTCTTTCATTATTCAGCCAGCTTCCTCGACTCTACTATCGCACAAAGAACTTTTCTGAAAGTAGTCGGAAAAGCGGAACTGGGTGCTCGGTCGCATTTGTATGACTGAAGCGCGAGGTTACGCTTGCCATTGCTCGACGAACGTTTTTCGGAAAGCGAGGACGTTTGCGCTCCAGTCAAAATACTCTCATGCACATGAGACCGCGAGACTATCTTTCATGGTATATTGCGCGCGAATTTTTCAGCCACATGATTGAACCGGAAGCGACTCAGGCCGATCGCATTCAGTGGGCCAAGGTTATTGACCACACTCGCTGCATTGGGTGCCATGCCTGCACGACCGCGTGCAAGTCTGAAAACGTCGTACCCATCGGGGTGACGCGGACTTATGTGAAGCACGTCGATGTCGGCGTGTGGCCGCAGGTCCGGCGCGCGCATCAGGTCACTCGCTGTAATCAATGCGCGCACGCGCCCTGCGTGGCCGCGTGTCCCACGGCGGCGATGTTCAAGCGCGCTGATGGGATCGTCGATTTTGACAAGTCGATCTGCATCGGCTGCAAAGCTTGCATGGCGGCTTGTCCCTACGATGCGATCTTCATTAATCCTGAGGATCATTCGGCCGAGAAATGTAACTTCTGCGCGCACAGGATCGACGTTGGGCTGGAACCAGCGTGCGTGGTCGTCTGTCCGACGCAGGCGATCCTGATCGGCGACATGAATGATCAGTCTTCGTATGTCGCGCAGATCGTCAATCGCGAGCCGGTCAATGTGCGCCGGCCGGAGAAAGAGACTCTGCCAAAACTGTTTTATAAAGGTGCGCACCAGTCGACGCTCGATCCACTGGCGGCGCGCCGGCCTGAAGCCGGGCTCTTTATGTGGAGCGAGCAACAACAGTCAGCCGAACAGGTAGTCTCTGGCAATCCGACTTTCAGCAATACTTCGGCGGCAGCCCTTTTGAGTTATGACGTGGCGCACTCGATTCCCTGGGACTGGCGCGTGAGCTTGTACACCTGGACGAAGGGGATCGCGAGCGGTGTCTATTTGGTGGCGGCGCTGTTGGTACTGTTCGGATTTTTGCAGGCGGACAGTCCGCTGTGGTTATGGGTCGCGCCGATTATGTCCGGCGCGTTTCTCGGCCTCACCGGGCTGCTGTTGATTTGGGATCTCGAACATCCGACGCGTTTCTACATGATTTTTACGCGTGCGCAATGGCGCAGTTGGCTGGTAAAGGGCGCGTTCATTATCGCAGGTTATTCGCTCGTATTGGCTTTGCACTTTGTGGGAAGCTTGGCAGGATCAACTTCATTGCAGAGTTGGTTGATGATTGCCGGGATTCCGCTTGCAGCTATGACCGCCATCTACACCGCGTATTTGTTTGCTCAGGCTAAAGCGCGCGACTTGTGGCAGAACCCTTTGCTGCCCCCACACCTGCTGGTGCAGTCGATGATCCTCGGCTCGGCAGTGCTCATGCCTTTTGCCCTGGCCGGTACGTTCGATTCGCCGGGGGTGGACGACTTCTTCTCTCCGGCATTCATTGCGACCCTCTGGATTCTGGGACTGGCAGGCGTGCTCCATCTGCTAATGATTTTGGGTGAGGTGTCATTAACGCATCCGACGGCACATGCTCGCGTGGCCGTGTGGGAGCTGACGCGCGGGCGTTATCGGAGTTTCTTCTGGATTGGCGTTGTGCTTTCCGTGATCGGCGCGGCGCTGCCGTTTGCGACCTTATTCGGCCACCTCTCGATTGGGGTGGCGAGTGCCGCCCTGGCGGCGATTGGGCTGATGCTTTACGAGCATGCGTACGTGCAGGCGGGACAGTCGGTGCCACTCGCATGATTTGGAGTGCGCCGGCTTGACGGCGCTTTCTTACTCCAGTTTGGAATCGAACGAAGTCAAAAAAGCGGCGACAAGTCGCCGCACTCCAAAGATGGTCGACCGAACCGAATGGATTAAGCGTCAGTTCAAGTTCGAGCTGCCACTCGGCATGTATGCGAACGTGGTCGAGCGTGTGCGCGGCACCCCCGCGCGCCTGGAAGATCTGACCCGTGGATTGTCACGTGAAGCCCTGACGCACCGCGATGGCGACAAGTGGTCGATTCAAGAACAGGCGGGACATCTGCTCGATCTGGAAGAGATGGGGATGCGCCGGCTTGACGATTTCGAAGGGGGACGCGAAACATTGGTCGCGGCCGACATGACGAATCGCCAGACGGACGAAGCGGATCACAACGCGAATTCGATTGAAAGCATTTTGGCGGGGTTTCGCAAAGAAAGAATGGAATTCGTGGCGCGACTGGATTCGTACGATGAAGCGTTCGTGCAGCGGACCGCCGTGCATCCGCGTCTGCAGACACGCATTCGCGTCATCGATCTCGGTTTCTTCATCGCCGAGCACGACGACCATCATCTGGCGCGGATTTCGGAGTTGAAGCGATTGTGGGCGGGCCAACAGTTGTAGTATCTTCTTTGTAGATACATTAGGAAGGCGTAAGATCAATGAAAGCTCGAATTCAAAAATGGGGTAATAGTCTGGCGCTGCGGATTCCTAAATCGTTCGCGTCTCATTCAAACATTGAGCAAGGCTCGGTCGTCGATCTGTCGCTGGACAACGGCAGAATGATCGTGGAAGCCACGAAAGATCAGGAATACTCGCTGGACGAGTTGTTGGCGCGAGTAACAAGGAACAATCTTCACTCGGAAGTTGATTTCGGCGCGCCCGTGGGAAAAGAGGTGTGGTAAATGGCATATGCACCCGAGCGCGGCGACGTAATTTGGATCACCTTCAATCCTCAGGCCGGCCACGAGCAGGCTGGCCGGCGACCGGCATTGGTGTTATCGCCGGTTGCGTACAATCGCAAAGTCGGGCTCGCGGTGTTGTGCCCGATCACAAATCAAGTCAAAGGTTATCCGTTCGAGGTCGCGATACCCCAGGGATTGAAAGTGACGGGAGCAATTCTCTCGGATCAAATCAAGAGCCTTGATTGGAAGGCGCGCGATACTAAGCTGATTTGCAAGCTGCCGTCATCTGTAACGGACGACGCTTTAAGAAAGTTGAACACCTTGTTACGAGTGAGCCATGCTTAATACCTAAAGAAAGATCATTGGTTGAGTTTTTGAAAGCCAACTAGTTGCGACAGTGAAATGAGCAACACTCGATATCCCGGCCCTTCACGCATCCATCTCTCCGCCTTTCCGCCCAAGGAGCGCTGGGATGATTGGACTGAGCTGGATTCGCAGGCCTGGCCGCGACGCAAGGAGCGGCACTACTCTCTGGTGCCGACAACTTGTTTCAACTGCGAGTCGGCGTGCGGGCTGCTCGCCTACATCGACAAAGACACGGGAGCGATTCAGAAGTTCGAAGGCAATCCGGAGAACCCGGGGTCGCGCGGGCGCAACTGCGCCAAAGGCCCCGCGACGCTGAATCAGATAAACGATCCGGATCGTATTCTTTATCCGCTGAAACGGACCGGCAAACGCGGCGAAGGCAAATGGGAGCGCGTCAGTTGGGACGCAGTACTGGACGATCTCGCTGCGCGAATTCGGAAAGCCATCGTCGAGGATCGCAAAGACGAGATCATGTATCACGTCGGCCGTCCGGGCGAAGACGGATTCACGGAACGCATCCTGGCCGCCTGGGGTGTAGACGGCCACAACTCGCATACAAATATTTGTTCGTCGGGCGCGCGCGAAGGCTATCAACTTTGGATGGGTCTCGACCGTCCGAGTCCGGATCACGCAAATGCGAAAGTCATTTTGCTGATCAGCGCGCACCTCGAATCCGGCCACTACTTCAATCCGCACGCGCAGCGCGTGATGGACGGCAAGGCCAACGGCGCCAAGTTGATCGTCATGGACACGCGGCTGTCGAATACTGCCACGCACGCGGATTACTACATCGCGCCTTATCCGGGTTCGGAAGCGGCGATTCTTTTATCCATTGCGAACTACCTGATTCAGAACAATCTTTACAACCGCGAGTTCGTGCGGAGGTGGTGGAACTGGGAAGAATATCTGGAGCAGAGATCAGAGGTCAGAGATCAGAGATCCGAAGCAACCTCGGCAACCTCTCAGGTCGGGAAGGGCGGCTTGCCCCCGCTGACTTTCGATCAATTCGAAAAAGCACTCAAACAACTCTACGCCGAATACACTTTCGAATTCGCGGCCCACGAATCGGGCGTTGACGCGAAGACAATTAAAGAGATCGCTAAGGTCGTCTCAACCGCCGGCACCAGATTGAGCAGTCACAACTGGCGCAGCGTCACTTCCGGCGTCAGTCATGGCTGGTCAGCCGCGCGATGTCTCTTCATGCTCAACGCTCTGCTCGGCGCCGTCGCGACCGAGGGCGGCGTCTTTCCCAACGCCTGGAACAAGTTCGTGCCGAAGCCTATTCACACCCCGCCGCACCCGAAGATGTGGAACGAAAAGACCTGGCCGCGCGAATTTCCGCTGGCGATGCACGAAATGTCTTTCCTCCTGCCACACCTTTTGAAAGACGGCCGCGGCAAACTCGATACGTACTTCACGCGCGTTTACAACCCGGTCTGGACCAATCCCGATGGCTTTTCGTGGATCGAAATGTTGACTGATGAAAACCTGGTCGGCTGTCATGTCGCACTGACGCCGGTTTGGAACGAGACGGCTTACTTTGCGGATTACATTCTGCCGATGGGGCTCGGGCCAGAGCGCCACGACATCCATTCATACGAAACACACGACGCGCAGTGGCTGGGCTTCCGACAGCCGGTGATGCGCGCGGCGCGGCAAAAGGCCGGCCAAGAGGTGAATGACACGCGCGAGAGTCAATCCGGGCGAAGTCTGGGAAGAGAATGAGTTCTGGATGGAGCTAACCTGGCGCATCGATCGGGACGGAAGCTTAGGCATTCGTCAGTTTGTCGAATCGAAGCAGAATCCGGGCACGCGTCTCGGCGTCGATGAATATTACGGTTGGATGTTTGAAAACTCAGTTCCCGGTTTACCGGACAAAGCGGCTGCCGAGAATCTCACGCCGCTTGAGTTCATGCGTCGCTACGCCGCGTTTGAGATCAAGAAAAAGACCGGTGCGCTTTATGAAGAAGCCGTGCCGGCGGCAGAACTCGAAGACATTCGCGAAGACGATTTCGGCCGTGTCTTCACGCGCGCGGCCAAGCCGGCATCGCCCAACGTAGTTCCGATCCCCAGTCCTGACGGCGACGCTGAAGGCCGCCGTCTCGCTGGCGTGCGGACGGACGGCGAAATTAAGCGGGGCTTTCCGACGCCGAGTGGCAAGCTCGAATTCTTTTCGCGGACTTTGGCCGAATGGGGCTGGGATGAATGCGCGATTCCCACCTACATCGTCAGTCACGTTCATCCTGAAAGTCTCGAATCGGATCAGACGATCCTGATCTCCACCTTCCGTCTGCCGATTCAAATTCACACGCGCAGCGCCAATTCGAAATGGCTGAATGAAATCGCCCACACGAATCCGCTCTGGCTGCACACGAGTCATGCGGCGAAACTCGGAATTCGCACCGGAGATCTGGTGCGAGTCGAAACCGATATTGGATATTTCGTGGTGCGCGCCTGGGTCACTGAGGGAATCAAGCCCGGCATCGTTGCCTGTAGCCATCACATGGGCCGCTGGAAAGTTCATGAAAGCGGCGAGCGTCAAATGATGGCGACGGTGCGTCTGGACCATGACGGATCGAAGTGGGGATTGAGGCGCGAGCGCGGCGCTGAGCCTTTTGCCTCGAGCGATGCCGACACGCAGCGCATCTGGTGGAACGATGTCGGCGTGCATCAGAATCTCACTTTTCCCGTGCATCCCGATCCGATTTCGGGAATGCATTGTTGGCATCAGGCGGTGCGCGTACGCAAAGCTGACTCCAGCGACAGCTATGGCGATATTCACGTCGATACCGCGAAATCGCATGAAATTTTTAAGGAATGGCTGGCGCAAACCCGGCCTGCCGACAAGTATTCTCCAAACGGCGAGCGCCGGCCGTACTGGATGCTGCGGCCTTTAAAGCCGGCGCGCGAGTTCTATAAGTTACCGAAATAAGCCATCGGCCGCCCACGCCTCGGTCCAGCTGAGCGCTGGGGACCGAGTGGCGTTTATTACTACGAATGGAAAAACGATCGGCTGCGCCTGCTCCATTTCACACCGGCGGGCTCATATCCGGACGCGGACCGACCATAGGGCTCCCTGCCTTTGCGTCTTCCGGTCTTTGCGAGAATAATCAGGATACAAATTCGCCAGAGGAACCATGTACTTCAAGCAATTCTATCTGAGCTGTCTCGCGCACGCTTCATATCTGATCGGTTCAGAAGGCGAAGCGGCAGTGGTTGATCCGCAGCGCGACGTCGATCAGTACATCGTGGACGCCGACAGTCAGAATCTGAAAATTAAATACATCATCGAGACCCACCTGCATGCTGATTTTGTTAGCGGTCACCGGGAACTTGCCGATAAAACCGGAGCAGAGATCGTCTTTGGCTTGAAAGCCGGCGTGGCATTTCCGCATCGTGCGGTTCACGACGGCGATGAATTAATGGTTGGAGGCGTGAAGCTAACGATTCTGGAAACGCCGGGTCACACGCCTGAAGGAATCTGTGTGCTGGTGACTGATAAGGAAAGGAAGGCGACAGGCGAGGACGCCTGCGTACCCAAAGTTCTCACCGGGGATACGCTCTTCATTGGCGACGTGGGCCGTCCCGATTTAGCCGGTGGCAAAGGCTACACGCCGGAAATGATGGCGTCGATGATGTACGAAAGTCTGCACGGTAAGCTTTTGAAGTTGAATGATGAGGTCGAGGTTTATCCAGCCCACGGCGCAGGCTCGATGTGCGGCAAGAATCTTTCGACGGAGACTTCGTCAACGATTGGCCAGCAACGCCAATTCAACTACGCGCTCCAGCCCATGTCGAAAGATGAATTCGTTCGCATGATGACTGCGGACTTGCCTGAAACTCCTGCTTATTTTCCGAAAGACGCAGAGATCAACCGCACCGGCGCTCCCGCCCTGAGCGAGCTGCAACCGCCGCCGCCGTGGCCTCCCAATGAAGTTCGCGCTTTCACTACCGGCGCTGACAGGTCGCGCTCAATAATTTTGGATGTGCGTTCCGCAGCTGACTTCGGCGCCGCTCATGTTCCGGAATCGCTCAACATCGGACTGGGTGGCCAGTTTGCTTCCTGGGCCGGCACGTTGATCCCGATCGATGCTGCCATCGTGCTCGTCGCTGAGTCGGAAGAAAAAGTTGCGGAAGCTCGCATACGGCTGGCTCGCGTGGGTCTGGAAAATGTAAAGGGCTATCTGGCCGGCGGGATCGAAGCGTGGCGAGCAGCCGGATTCAAGTTGGCGACGGTGCCGCAAATCACGGTCGGTGATTTGAAGGATCTAGTTGAAACTAGTCCCGATCTTCAGATCATAGACGTACGGCGGCCGGCGGAATATCAAAGCGGCCATGCTCCCAAAGCGATCACAGCTCCGCTCGGGAAATTGCGTGAGACTATTCCGTCATTAGCTTTAGATCCTTTGCGTGCGACTGCCGTTATTTGTGCCGGCGGTTATCGATCGAGCGCGGCGACGAGCATCCTGCAAGACTTGGGATTTGCTGATTTGCTGAACGTAACTGGTGGCACGACGGCGTGGATTAAGGCGGGCTATGAAGTCGAAGGGCCGGCCGCCGTCAACAACAATTAACCACAGAGGACACAGAGAAGATCGATAAAATGTAGTCCTCGGAATCAGTTGTAGATTCCTCTGTGTCCTCTGTGGTTTGAAAAAACTCTTTCCACTCAGGAAAACTGACGCACAAAATGACAAATCAATTTCCCCGACGCAGCTTTCTCTCGCTCACCGGCAAGGGTCTCGGTCTCGCCGCACTATCCTCTTCACGCATCGGCTCGTTGCTGAAGGATGTTCAGGCGGCCGGTAAGTCGGTCGCGCACTTGACGGCGGAACAGGCGGCGATGGACGAGGATTACTGGTCGACCATTCAAAACGCGTTCAGCGTGACCCGCGGCATTATTAATCTCAACAACGGCGGCGTGTGTCCCAGTCCACGCATCGTTACCGAGGCGCTGGTCCGTTACATCTGGCAGCAGGAAGATGCGACGGCCTACACGATGTGGCAAATTCTCGAGCCACAGTCAGAAACGATTCGCACCGGGTTAGCTGAGTTGTTTGGTTGTGACCGCGAGGAGATTGCGATCACCCGCAACGCTTCAGAAGGCCTCGAAACCTTATTGCTCGGCCTCGATGTGAAATCCGGTGATGAGGTCCTGACCACTACGCAGGACTATCCGCGCATGCTGAACACGATTCGGCAGCGCGAACAGCGGGAAGGGATCAAACTCAATCTCATCAAGATTCCCATTCCGCCAAAGAACATCAACGAAATCACCGCGGCCTTCGAACGCGCAATCACGCCGCGCACGCGCTTGATTCAGATTGCTCATCAGATCAATCTGACCGGCCAAATCACTCCGGTTAAAGCAGTTTGTCAGATGGCGCGTCGTCATGGCGTCGAGACAATTGTTGATGGCGCGCATTCGTTCGCGCAGTTCTATTTCAAGCAGACGGATCTGGATTGCGATTATTTTGCTACTTCGCTGCACAAGTGGCTATACGCTCCCAAGGGAACGGGACTGCTGTACGTTAAGCGCGACAAGATCGCCAACGTGTGGCCGCTGTTTCCCGCAGAAGAGAAACAAAAATCTGATATTCGTAAGTTCGAGGAGATCGGCACGCACTCAGCCGCGCCGCGCCTGGCAATTGGCGAGGCCATCCTGTTTCACCAAGGGATCGGCGGCAAGCGGAAAGAGGCGCGACTGCGTTATCTGTCGCGTTACTGGATGGACAAACTGAAAGATGTCCCGAAGGTGCGCTTTAACACGTCGTTCGACCCGAATCAGATGTGCGCGATTGCCAATGTGCAGATCGAGGGCATGGACCCTGGTAAGATTGGCAGCTATTTGTTCAGCAAGCATCACATTTTCACGACGCCGATTGTCCACGAAGAGTTTTCCGGCGTTCGCATCACTCCGAACGTTTACACGACCCTTTGGGAACTCGATCGCTTTTCTGAAGTCATGATCTCAATCGCGCGCCTTGGGTTGCCGGCTTGATTGAAAGGGTTGTTGCGAGATGGTGCGCGACAGCCGGTAAAACAAAGCTGCACGCCAGAGGCGTGCGTACCGATCAATAAGGCTGCACGCCAGAGGCGTGTGTACCGATCAAATGCCGCCACGCTGGACCCACATCACAATTAATTGCAGCGATATTGACGCTTCTGTCGATTTCTACACTTCATTTTGTGGTTTGACTATCGTGCGCGACCGCAGAATTGAGGGGCGTCACAACGTCTGGCTGGGGCCGGCGACGCAACCGGACGAAGATCCGACCTTCGTTTTGGTAATCGTGCAAGAGGAAGTCAAATCGCGACTGGACCATTTCGGTTTCCAATGCGATTCGCGCGCGGAAGTTGATCGCCTTGCGGAGATCGCACGCGAACAAGATATTCTGGTTGAGCCGCCGGTCGATGTCGGTGGCGTCGTCGGCTACTTCACCACGGTGCGTGATCCCGACGGGCACGTGGTCGAGTTCACTTTCGGTCAGCCGTTGAAAGGCCTGGCTTAAGATCCCTTCCGGAAACTGCCAATGCGGCTCTGCCGCGTCACATTGCGGAAAAGCTCTGCCTTTCCGAATTCGCAGCCACTAAACTATTCTCTTAAGGCTGAGCTTCAAGAGAAAGAAACCATGATGCCGGTAAGCCGAAGGCTTACCGCACTGTGCTGCGGCAAAGCCGCATCGACCAAATGGCAGCAGGGGCAAATCCTAAACCTTCTGAATTATTTCACGCCGGCTACGTCGCGCTCATCGGCCGCCCCAACGCCGGCAAATCGACTTTGCTGAATCGTCTGGTCGGCGAAAAGATCGCCGCTGTCTCAAATAAGCCGCAAACCACCCGCTTCAAAATTGTGGGCGTGGTCAATCGTCCGCAAGGTCAGATCGTTCTAGTAGACACGCCGGGGGTGCACAAGCCCGGGTTCGCGCTGAACCGGCGGATGATGGCTGCCGTGCATGATGCGCTGCTCAGTGTCGATCTAATTTGTTTGATTCGCGATGCATCCGTATCGACCGGCAACGGCGATCGCTTTGTGTTGGATCTCGTGAAGCAATCGGAAAAGCCTGCGCTGCTGTTACTCAACAAGAGCGACAAGCTCAAAGATAAATCAAAGCTGCTGCCATTGATTGAGTGGTACAGAGCCGAACATGAGTGGCAAGCCATTATTCCTGTCTCAGCGCTGAAGGGCGATCAGATCGAACAGTTGTTGCAGGAGATGCTCAATTACTTGCCTGAGAGCGAAGCGCTGTTCGGGGAAGATGAATTAACAGATCAGCCGTTGCGCGCGCTCGCCGCTGAGATTGTGCGCGAAAAGATTCTCGAAACAACCGGCGAAGAGATTCCTTACGTGACGGCCGTCATCACTGAGAAATGGGACGAGGTGCGCCCGGACTTCACGCGCATCTATTGCGCCATTTTCGTCGAACGCGAATCGCAGAAGAAGATCGTCATCGGCCATGGAGCTCAGCGCCTGAAACAGATTGGGATACGAGCGCGCCAGGATATCGAAAGGCTGATCGACCATCGCTGCCATCTCGAACTGTTTGTCAAAGTCGAAAAGGACTGGCGCGAGCGCGAGCACCTGCTGGACGAGATGGGAGTCTGAGACGTGAACGGCCCACCGAAGACCTGGTATGCCCTCGAAGCGACTGTTCTTCCTGACGCCTCGGAAGCAATTCAATATGGTTTGATGGAAGCGGGGGCGATGGGCACCCAAACAGACGACGGCGGCGCATGCGTGTCGGTGGTTGGCTACTTCCAGAGACATCCTGAAATCGCAGGCGTTCGCGAATGTCTCAACGATGCGCTGAGAATTTACGGGCTTGACTCATCAGCGATTGCCGATGTGAACGTGCGGGAAGTTCCCGATCGCGACTGGCTGGCCGAATGGAAGAAGTCATGGCAACCGGTGCAGGTCGGTCGCTTTATGATCGCACCGCCGTGGCTCGTGTCAGGACCCGCAACGTTAGCGAGCGGATCATCCGACCCCATTGGGATCAATGATCCGCTCGCTACCCCGACCAGTCGGGGTTCTGACTCCATAATTATCAGCATCAATCCCGGGATGGCTTTCGGCACCGGCACTCACGAAACGACGCGCTTGTGCTTGCAAGCCATCGACAAATATTTTCGCGGCGGCAGCTTTCTTGATGTAGGAACCGGCACCGGAGTGCTCGCGATCGCCGCGGCGAAGATGAGTAAGCCCGACCATGAGGAAGGGCAGCCAACGATAACGGCGTGCGATACCGATGGGGACGCGATCAGCATTGCGAGAGAAAATGCGGCGCTGAACGGCGTCGCCGATCAAATAAATTTTCGCGTCGGCAGCATCGACGAACAAACGCCTTCCGCCGATTTCGTCTGCGCAAATCTGACAACGCCGGTGATCGTTGAATTGTTGCCCGCGCTGATTGACGCTACCTGCGGCCGACTCGTGTTGTCGGGGATTCTTGAGGAGCAGGTTGAGATGGTGCAGTCGCGTCTGGCGCAATTGTCAGTAACTCAATTCGAAGTGGAGCAGGACGGAGAATGGATCGCGATTGTCGCGTAAGTGTCTTTGCGTGACTTGACGGCTTTGCGCCTTGGCGTGAGGACTGATCTCTCGCAAAGATGCAAAGACGCAAAGAAATTCCACACCATGACCCAACGCAGATTCTACGCGCCGCCCGCTGCCTGTTCGGATGACCGCAGGTCGGTGACCTTAAGCGCTGACGAAGCGCGCCACCTGCGCAAAGTTCTGCGTCTCCGCGCCGGCGACGAGGTCAATGTGTTCGACGGCGAGGGAAAGGAATACCGGGGCCTGGTTAACGAAATTGCCGGTTCCTCCGCGCGGGTGGACTTGATCGAAGCGGTTGAGGCTGCTAGTCCGGAATCGCCCCTTCAACTGACCCTCGCGGTGGCTTTGCTTAAAGGTGAAAAATTCGACCTGGTGGTGCAGAAGGCGACTGAACTCGGCGTGCGGCGCCTGATTTCAATCATCACTACGCGCGCGGATGTGAAAATCAAAAGCGCCCACGACGCGGATCGAAAAATTGCGCGTTGGCAACGAATTGCCCTTGAGGCGACGAAGCAATGCGGGCGGGCGTTGCTGATGAAAGTTGATAAGCCAGCACTCTTCGCTGACCTCATCAAACATGCCGATCACGCCGGCGGCGAATTGAGACTGATGTTTAGCGAACGTGGAGGCGAACCGCTTCAACTTGAGCTACGTGCCGGCCAGCATTCGCGGTCGGTGACTGCTTTGGTCGGATCAGAGGGTGGCTGGACTGATGAAGAAATCGCGCAAGCGCGCGTGGCCGGATGGGAAATCGTGACCCTTGGAGGCCGGATCTTAAGAGCGGAAACGGCAGCCATTACGATCCCGGCGTTGTTACAGCATCGCTTGGGCGATCTGAAGTAGAGATTTCAGCGGCGTTAGAGTACCAACTTTAGTTGGGCTCTTTCTTTGACATCGCAAAGCCCGACTAAAGTCGGTACTCTGACACCGTTAGAGATTGGCGCGCCTGGCTACGTAACGTTATTTTTGATCTCGGACACCGACGAACGCGATCTGGTTGCCGCGCTTGTTCACCGCAATGCGGGTAATTCTTTTGATTCCGGCTTTCGATAAATCCGCCACCTCTTCCCACGCTTGACCTGTCAAAGGAACCACAGCAAACAGCTTCGAATCTTTCGCCATCAATAACTTCCCGTCAGGCAGCCAGGCGTAATCTTCGACGCCCGGTAAGGTCGCAATCAGCGAAGCAATGGTTCGCATTCGTAGATCGTAAGCCTTAATCTCCCAGTGCTGATCGGAAATTTTGTGCACGAAACTGAACTGATTTCGGTTTGGAACCTTGCGCAGGATGCGCCCGGGATTTTCCGCCACGATCTCAGTCTTACCGGTGTTGATGTCCGCGATTTGCAGAGTGCTTGGCTTGCCTGCTCCGCCGAGAACAAAGAGCGCCAGCGTGTGATCATCTACCCAGTGGTGATAGCCGACCGGCTTCACTTGATCCAGAATCAACGACGGTTGGCCGCCGACGAGAGAAAACTTCCAAAGCCTCTGCGTCCCATCGGCTTCGACGCGCACGACGGAAATGTTTTGGCCGTCGGGCATCAGCGTGGGCGAGTATTCGCTTTCCGGCGTATTCGTCACCTGCGTGGTTCTGCCGCTCTTTATTTCATATCGGTAGATGTCGGCCTGTCCCGCGCGAATCGATGTGTAGAGGATCGTGTGCCCGTCAGGCATGAAAAACGGCTGATTGTTATAGCCGGCGTAATCGGTAATTTTCTTTGGCTGGCCAAATGTAAGCAGTTTGGTCTTTGTTTTCACATCGATCAAAACGATATCGCTCGGCGGCGGCGTGGCTGTGGGAGAAGGAGTGGGAGACTGTCCCCGCGCACCTAACCCGGCAGTGCTGAGTACGGCCAGCCCAAAGGCGACTCGCAGGCAAAAGCGCGTGGCGAATCTCATGTGGCTCCGTATAGCATGTGCGAGACTTTGCTTCAAGGCAGCTCTGGAGGCCGTCGCGATGAGGCAGTGTCTTAGTTTGCTTTGCGTAACTTCGCGCCTTCGCATCTTTGCGTGAAAGCTTGTGGCATTCGTAGCGCAGTTCCCGTCAAGACGTTAAGACGCAAAGAAAAACCGCCAAGTGAGATGCTCTTCACGATGCCCGCCTTGCATGGCTGCCGCTCCGTGTGTGATTATTGGGTCAATGAATGTCATCATTCACAAACCCAAATATCTGAGGAGTCGATAAGAGTGAAAGCGGAGTTAGCGCAGTTAATAGCTTTGCAGAATGCAGATACGAATATAAGAAGACTACAGGCAGAAATCGGAAGCATCCCTGAGAGGCGCGCGGAGATCGAAAAAGAGTTCGATCAGCGCGCCTTTGAAATTCGCGGCCTGGAAGAACGCCGCGACCTCGCGTTTCACGAACGCGCCCGCCTGGAAAAAGAAATATTTGAACAAAAGCAGCGCGCCGAACGTGCGGATCGAAACTTAATGGCCGCGAAGAAGCCGGATGAGTACACGGCCGCGATTCGCGAAGCGGATGCCGCGCGCAAGCAGATTTCGGCGTTCGAGACCAACGTGCTCGAACAAATGGAAATCTTTGAAGCAGCTGAGAAGGAATTGAGCGAACGCGCGCCAGAGGTGGAAAAGTTGCGCGGGGAAATGGAAGAGAGTTTTAAGGCCTTTGATGCGCAGGTCCAACAGCAGCAAAGGGAACTGGACCAGGCCCGTGCCGAGCACGAACGGATCTGATGAACGAGCTGCCCAAGACGATGAGCGCTATGTACCGGCGCATCAGGTCGCGGATTCGTGACGGTGTGGCCGTTGCCGAAGCTCGCAACGGCGCCTGCACTGCGTGCTATATGGCGCTGCGGCCACAAATCATGGCCGACGTGCGGCGCGGTGAAGAAATCATTACCTGCGATAATTGCAATCGGATTCTTGTACTACGCGCCGCAGAAGGCAGCGCATCCGGTGGCAGTTTAGGTGTGGAGGAACGTCTTCGCTCCGGATAGGAGCGAAAGGTTTATCGTCCGCCACGCCGTCACAAAGATTTAGCTGCGGATGAGAGCAAGCGTTTGCTCTCATCCGCAGCTTTTTTTGAACCTGGCTATAAACATCTCGTGTCGAAGGCACGAGACACCCGGCAAAAAACCCAAGCGAAATCGCGGCGGCCGCCTGAAGGCGGAACTCCGAACTTATTTCTTCTTCAGAGTCACGCGCACCGGATCGCCCAAACGATCCGCCGGCACTTCCAACTCCTGCGATTGGTAACCCTTTGCCTTGATCTTCAACTTGAGGGTGCCCATATGAATCGGCGGCAGCGCCGCAATCCCGCGCTCGTCCGAGTCGTTCCAACTTTCACAGAAAAAGCCGTCCGTGCGAGTCGATTCTAGTTTGACGTAGGCGTTTTTGATAGGATTCCCATTTTCGTCACGCACGCGAACATCGGCGCGGCCAATGCCATTTTCAACTTTGGGCGCCAACCCGGTGCTGGGCGGATCGTTGTTTGGTTGCGATTGTTCCTGCGAAATAGCCACGGCGCAGGTGGCGACCAGAATTAAGAGAATTGAAAGAACTTTCGACATAAGGTTTGAACTCCTAAGACTATTTAGTGGCGCCGACGCAAAAGCGTTGTCGAGGGACGGCGGTTTCGGATCTTCAAGCGAAGGGCAAGTGCGTTGACGAATCGGTTTGCGCCAACAACTTTGCCGATTATAACCAGTGGTGCGACTGTTGGGAAGAATTTTAATTCTGCGATGCACCGGCAGAAGCTCAATCGGGCAAACTCAGATGCGTCAGGTAAGACCCGAGTTGCTAGCCAGCGCTCGGGAAGCGAAAGGTAGGCGAGCATGCTTATACAATTCCTTGTACTGTTGCTAATCGCGGGGATTTGCGGGGCCATTGGGCAGGCTATCACCGGCTATTCGCACGGCGGCTGTCTGGTTTCAATTGCGCTGGGCTTCATCGGAGCACTGCTCGGGAGCTGGCTGGCGGGTAAGCTCGGCTTGCCCGAATTGCTGGCGCTTCCGGTCGGAGGCTGGCGATTCCCAATCGTCTGGTCAATTATCGGCGCGGCGCTGTTCGTGGCGGTGATTAATCTGATCAGCCGGCGGCGGGTGTGAGTAAGCCGGCGGGACGCGGCCTAAAGTCTGTGCGTGGTGAAGTCTCAAAGACTGACTGTCTGTGCCACTTGTCTGGCTAGAGCTGATTCGCACGCGGCTCGCGATGCTGATCGAACCACCACGCCCAGGGGATCGTGAGCCAGGTGATCAAAGTGATAAGCGCTAACTTCTTGACGCTGGACGGCGGCGGCCCTAAAGCGGCGCCCGCATAAGCAAGCAGCAGAACCAGCACAAACGCCAAAAACGCATAAAGCCCGATCTTGTCTACGGGTCGCGTCTGCCTTTGATAGGTCCAGATGGCGATCGCGAAAAGCGCCACCTCGATGGCCATCGTCAACCAGCGATGGTCCCACAGACCCAGCCCGAACATGCGGCTGTGCGCATAGAGCTGCAAATCCGGCCGGTGCACGATCAGGTCCAACACCCAGTGGCTGACGACGCCCAGCCAAATCGCGATTGATCCGGCCACGTAACGCGTAACGCCAAAATAGACCGACCGCAAACAGAGTGGCCCAGCCGATGACCGCCAACAGTCCGTGGGAAATTGGATAGGAGTCGAATTGCAGCCTGAGAAAGGGATTGCCGTTCGGGACGATCGAAACATGCTCCCATCCAAGGAGCACAAAAATCGGCCAGATCAGATCGAGCAAAATGGGCGCGGCGATTAACGCGCCGAGCGAAGCATCGCGGCGCAAACTTCTTGGCCGCGAGGCCCACAGCATAGTGTCCAATGAACATTTGGTGGCCGCCACTTTAACATTTAATCGATCCTCGTTTGAAAAAATCTTCACATGTCGCTAAAGTAAACGCTCTAGCAATTACTTAAATTAATTTTTCGAAGTTAGCGTTCGGACTACGCCCCCGCATGCTTACATCATCGGCGGATGTAGTCCGCCTGATAAGCGACTGAGTTCTATCTGCGGCGATGCCACAGATTTTTCGACATAGCACCAACTACCTGGCTCGCGCCACGATCTTTGGCGCGATGTTCATTTTGCTCGCCGCGCTTTGGGTGACGGCAGAGATCACCCGGTCGGGCTGGAATACCGGCCAGCACATCGAGCGTCAACAGCCAATTCAATTCAGCCACAAGCATCACGTCGGCGATGACGGCATTGATTGCCGTTACTGTCACACGTCGGTTGAAACTTCGGCGTCAGCCGGAATGCCCTCGACCGCGATCTGCATGAATTGCCACAAACAGATTTGGGCTGATAGCCCTTACCTCGAGCCGGTGCGGGCCAGTTACAAGTTGGGCAAGCCCCTTGAATGGATTCGCGTTCATGATTTGCCGGACTTTGCTTACTTCAACCACGCGATCCACATCAACAAGGGCGTTGGTTGCTCGACCTGCCATGGTCGAATCGATCAGATGCCGGTGGTTTCGCAGACGCAGTCATTACAGATGGAGTGGTGCCTGGAATGCCACCGGGCGCCCGAAAAATTTGTCCGGCCAAAGGACAAAGTGTTCGATATGGAATGGCGGACCACGAACTCTTCGAAGCAGGAGATTGATGAGGGAAAGAAGTTAGTGAGCCAGTATCGAATCCAGGTTAACGCCACGAACAACACGACGGTGTTAACGAGTTGTTCGACTTGTCACAGGTGATTTCGCCCCTCTCCCTCTGGGAGAGGGGTTGGGGTGAGGGTTTTAGAGGAGGGAAGAACTGAATTGTCCTTCCTCTCTGCTTGGTAGAACCGAAGAAAAAAATGGGTGTGTGGCCCGGGCACAGGCCCTCACCCTGCCCCTCTCCAAGAGGGAGAGGGAAGAACTAGATGTCTAACGATCGTCACATTAATTTTAAGCTGCTGCGCGACCGCGTCCTTGGGACTGCGAGCGCGGACGGCTCGTCCGCATCGCCCAAACAATATTGGCGCAGCCTCGACGAACTGGCCGACTCGCCGGTGTTCGAAGAATTCGTGCGTCGCGAGTTTCCGCAGCAGGCCGAAGAGTGGAACGATCCCGTCGAGCGTCGCACGTTCTTGAAATTGATGGGCGCCTCGCTGGCGCTGGCGGGTATGAGCGGTTGCGTCATTCAGCCCCCCGAAAAAGTCATTCCCTACGTCAAGCAGCCGGAAGAACTTGTTCCGGGCCAGGGTTTGTTTTTTGCGACCGCATACTCGCTTAGTGGCATTGCTACGCCTCTGCTTGTCGCGCAGCAACGAAGGGCGGCCGACGAAAGTTGAGGGCAATCCCGATCATCCCAGCAACACTGGCGCAACCGCGACCGACATTTTTTCGCAGGCTTCGATCCTGACGCTTTACGATCCCGATCGTTCACAGACGCCACTCTATCGCGGCGACACACGACCGTGGACGCAGTTCGTTGCTGAGATTCGCGGTCTGATCGAAAAGGAAGGCGAGGGACTGAAGGCCAGGCGAGGAGCGGGCCTGCGCATTCTGACTGAGACTGTTACTTCACCGTCGCTGGCCGCGCAAATGAAACAGGTCCTGACGGACTTTCCTGAGGCGAAGTGGCACCAGTACGAGCCCGTCAATCGCGACAATGCTCGCCAGGGAGCGATGATGGCGTTCGGCCAGCCCGTCAACACCACCTATGACTTCAGCAAAGCTGATCGCATTGTTTCTTTGGGCGCCGATTTTCTCAATGCGTGGCCGGGAAATTTGCGGTCTGCGAAGGACTATATTGCGAGGCGCCGAAATTCCGCCCAGCGTCCTGAAGAAGGTATTACCAGGCTGGAAGGTTCCGACTTGTTCAGCCGGCTCTACGTCGTGGAGAGTACCCCGACGATCACTGGCGCGAATGCGGATCACCGGTTTGCAGTAAGGCCGAGCGAGATGCAGAGCGTGGCGACGGGAATCAGCAACGCCGGAACAGTTCGCGCCTCGGGAGACATCGGCAAATGGCTGCCGGCGCTTTATCGCGACCTTCAAGAGCACAAAGGAAGCTCAATCGTTATTGCCGGTGGCGAACAGCCAGCCGAGATCCACGCGCTGGCCCATTTCGCAAACAATCAGCTTGGCAACGTGGGCAAGACCGTTTTCTACTCCGATCCCATCGAAGCGAATTCAGTTGATCAGACTCAATCGTTGCGCGAGCTCGTCGGAGACATCGACGCGGGCAAAGTCGAGTTACTGATCATCATTGGCGGTAATCCGGCTTACAACACGCCGGTCGATTTAAGACTGGATAAGAACCGGCTCGACAAGATTAAGCTGCGCGCGCACCTGAATCTTTACAACAACGAGACGTCTGAAATTTGTCACTGGCACATCAATGCGACGCACTATCTTGAATCATGGGGCGACGCGCGCTCTGCAGACGGCACGGTTTCGATCGTGCAGCCTTTGATCGCTCCACTTTATGACGGCAAGACCGCTTACGAAGTGCTAGCGCTCTTCAGCGACAACTACGATCAGAAGCCTTACGACATTGTGCGGAATTATTGGAGTGGACAGCAGGCCAGTTTGCGCAGCGCGCCAACGCCAAACGCAGCACAAGGAGTCAGCGCGAGGACTGGTAGCGACCGGGTGCAGAGCGCAGGCGGGACGCCTGCGAATCCCGACAAGGTCGGGAGCGCTCCAACGGTGGGCGCTCCTACCGACTTCGAATCGTGGTGGCGGAAATCTCTGCACGATGGGTTCATTCCCAACACGGCTCTGCCGGCGAAAACGCTTTCTGTAAAATCCGATTGGGCTTCTTCGTTTCAGCAGAATCCGGCGCCCCCGCTCTCAGCGAACACCTACGAAGTCATCTTCCGGCCCGATCCGTCAATCTACGACGGCCGGTTCGCCAACAACGGCTGGTTGCAGGAATTGCCCAAGCCTTTGACGAAGGTGACCTGGGACAATGTCGCGCTCATCAGCCCCAACACTGCGCAGAAGATGGGGGTACTGCCCCCGAATTATGAAGAAGGCAAACACGGGCGCGAAGCCTATGTCGATACGATCAAATTGACGAATCGCGATCGCTCGATCGCGCAGCAGGTTCCCGCCTGGGTCATGCCGGGACAGCCGGACGATGTCATCACCATTCATCTCGGTTACGGCCGCACGAGCTCCGGTCGCGTCGGCACGATGTCGATTACCGATCCGGACTCGCGCCTTCCCCATGGCGGCTTTAATGCTTACGACATTCGGTTTTCTGATTCGGCGTGGACAGCCGCCGGTGTCTCTGTCAGCAAAACAAATGAGCGCTACGTCATCGCTTCGACGCAGGCACATTTCACCATGGACGGGCGCGACATTCTCCGCTCCAGCTCAATCGAAGAATACGAGCGCGAAAAACACCGCATAGCAGAAGAGCGAAAGCACCAGGAAAAAGAGAACCGCGAACTTTCGCTTTATCCGGATTTCGATTACCAGAACCAGGGGCTGGGCTATGCGTGGGGCATGTCGATCGACTTAAACAGTTGTGTCGGCTGCAACGCTTGCGTGCTGGCCTGCCAGGCCGAAAACAACATTCCCGTCGTTGGTAAAGAGCAGGTGGCGCGCAGTCGCGAAATGCACTGGATTCGCATCGATGCGTATTTCAAGGGAGACGATCCGAATAAAGCCGAAGGGCCGTTCTTTCAGCCGGTGCCCTGCATGCATTGCGAGAATGCCCCATGCGAGCCGGTGTGTCCGGTCCATGCGACCGTGCACAGCGCCGAAGGCCTCAACGACATGGTTTACAACCGCTGCGTCGGCACCAAGTACTGCTCGAACAACTGTCCATACAAGGTGCGCCGCTTCAATTTTTTCCTTTATCAGGATTGGGAGACGCCGACTTACCAGCTGATGCGCAATCCGGACGTGTCGGTGCGCAGCCGCGGCGTGATGGAGAAGTGCACCTACTGCGTGCAACGGATTCAGACGGCAAAAATTCAATCAGAGATCGAGGGGCGGCCCGTGCGCGACGGCGAGATCGTGACCGCGTGCCAGCAGGTATGCCCGACTGAAGCCATAGTCTTTGGCAATGTCAACGACCCGAACAGCAAAGTTTCGAAATTGAAAGCATTGGAGCGCGACTATTCATTACTGGGTGAATTGAACACGCGGCCACGCACAACGTATCTGTCAGCGCTGAGGAATCCGAACCCGGAGATCAAGGCTTGAGATGACGAGACGAGCCACAGATACACGCAGATTTGCACAGATAGGAACTGGATCTGATCTGTGTCTATCCGTGTCCATCTGTGGCTAATTGATTTGGAACCAATGGACGAACGAGACGACGAGCTTAATTCTTCGATTCACGCGACGCATCCGGTCGTGGGGACAGAGCTGACTTTCGGCTCGGTCACCGACAAGATCAGCGCGATCGTTTTGAAGCGCAAGACGCCGATCGCGTGGTTCATCGGCTTTGCGGTCTCGTTTGCTCTGTTCCAGCTGATGATGCTGGCGATCATCAAGCTGGTTTTCGTCGGCATTGGCGAGTGGGGTGTCAACATTCCCGTCGGCTGGGGAATGGACATCCTGAACTTTGTCTGGTGGATCGGCATCGGCCACGCGGGAACTTTGATTTCCGCGATTCTGCTTCTGCTGAGGCAGAAGTGGCGCACTTCTATCAATCGATTTGCCGAAGCAATGACGCTGTTCGCTGTAGCGCAGGCCGGCATGTATCCCATCATGCACCTGGGCCGGCCGTGGCTTGCTTACTGGCTGTTTCCTTATCCGAACACGATGGGGATCTGGCCGCAGTTTCGCAGCCCTTTGATGTGGGACGTGTTTGCCGTCTCGACGTACGCGACGGTCTCGGCCATTTTCTGGTTCGTCGGATTGATTCCCGATTTTGCCACGCTGCGCGATCGCGCCCAGAGCAAGCCGTTTCAGATCATCTACGGCATGTTGGCGATGGGTTGGCGCGGCTCAGCGCGTCACTGGCATCGCTATGAAATGGCCTACCTGCTGCTCGCGGGTCTGGCGACGCCGCTGGTGCTTTCAGTGCACACGATCGTCAGTTTTGACTTTGCCGTGGGCATTATTCCGGGGTGGCACGCGACGATCTTTCCGCCGTATTTCGTCGCCGGCGCTATCTATGCCGGCTTTGCGATGGTGCTGTTGCTGACGATTCCGCTGCGCAAGTTGTACGGCCTGGAAAGTTTCATCACGATGCGGCACATGCACAACATGGCCAAGGTCATGCTGGCCACCGGCCTGATCGTTTTCTACGGCTATCTGATGGAGGCTTTCTTTGGTTGGTACAGCGGCAACCAGTACGAACAATTCATGATTTGGAATCGCATGCACGGCCCGTACGCGACTTACTATTGGGCACTGATTTTCTGTAACGGCTTTACGCCGCAACTGCTCTGGTTCAAGAAGATTCGCGGGAACCTGTTGCTGCTATGGCTGATTGCGGTGGTCGTCAGTATCGGCATGTGGCTCGAGCGGTTTGTCATCGTAGTGACCAGTCTGCATCGCGATTTCCTGCCCTCGTCCTGGGGTATGTACTCGCCGAGCCAGTGGGATTGGTCGATGTTTATCGGCACAATCGGATTCTTCTTTGCGCTGCTGTTTCTGTTTATCCGCTTCCTGCCGATGATTTCGATTTTCGAGATGCGCACGATTTTGCCGGAAGCGGAAGTTGAAGAATAGAACTGTACTTTGTGCTTTGTACTTTGACGTGGTTTCAACATGACTGTTTGAACTGAAAACCTAACTGGTTGGCAACAGATCCAAGCACGAAGCACAAAGTACCAAGTACAGAGTTCGGATCGAGAAATGAAAGCCAAGCACCCACATCTTTACGGCGTAATGGCCCAGTTCGATAGTCCCAGCCACCTGGTGGCGGCGGCGCGCGAAACCTACGAGGCGGGCTATCGGCAAATTAACGGGTACTCGCCGTTTCCGATTGAAGAGTTGTCGGAAGCGATCGGGTTTCGGCGCACAGCATTGCCTCTTATTGTCTTGATCGGTGGCATCATCGGGGGGTTGGGCGGCTTTTTCATGCAGTACTGGATGGAAGTGGTCACTATCCGATTAACGTCGGGGGCAAACCCTTCAATAGTTGGCCGGCCTTCATTCCCATTACGTTTGAATGCACGGTCCTGGTAGCGGCGTTCTCGGCGGTGCTGGGGATGTTGGCGCTGAACAAGTTGCCGCAGCCGTATCATCCGGTTTTCAACGCGCCAAATTTTGCGCTCGCTACGCGCGACAGTTTTTTTCTGGTGATCGAAGCCAAGGATCCTAAATTCGATCATGACGAGGCGGTACGGTTCTTGAGGACTCTGGAGCCGATGGAAGTGAACGATGTTGAGCTTTAGAAAGCAGAAGGCAGTCGGCAGTATGCAGAAAGCAGCAAACTCAGGCTTTCGCCCGGGGTTGCGGTCATGGGTGGCTCTCTGCCTTCTGCCTTCTGCCTTCTGCCTTCTGGCTACTGGCTGTCGCCGTGACATGCAGGATCAGCCGAAGGTGATCGCTTACCGCGGCAACTCGTTCTACAAGGACGGCGCGGGCTCGCGACCGCTGGTCGAAGGCACGGTGCCACGCGGCCAGTTGCGCGAAGATCGAGCATTCTTCTTCGGAAAGAAATTAAGCGCCGGCGACTTGAACAAAGAACAATCAGCGACCATAGGCAATAATCAAACTACTGCCTACGCGGATGATGTCGATACGATTCCCATGACGATTAGTGCCACCGAACTGAATCGTGGGCAGGAGCGCTACAACATTTATTGTTCGGTCTGTCATGGCATGACGGGTTACGGTGACGGGATGGTCGCGCGGCGCGGCTTTAATAAACCTTCACCCGCAAATTATCACCAGGATCGCCTGCGCCAGGCGCCGGTCGGTCATTTCTTTGACGTGATGACCAACGGATGGGGCGCGATGCCATCTTACGCGCAACAGATCTCCGTCGAAGATCGCTGGAAGATTGTGGCCTACATCAAGGCCTTGCAATTGAGTCAGATGAAACAGGAACAACGATGAGAGGATGGGATTAACTCCCTCTCCTTTTGGGAGAGGGCCGGGGCGAGGGTATCAGCGAGCGAGCTTTATTTTTTCTCTCGCATACCTTCGGTCCTCACCCTAACCCTCTCCCAGTGGGAGAGGGAACTCGATAAGATGACCCAACTTGGTTACGCACCACCAGCCGAACTCAGTCGCATCAGCACGCGCGCGCTGATTGTCGGGGTTGTCTTCGTGGTGCTGCTCGTCGTCGGCCTGTTCGTCGACCGCGCGCAGTTCTTTCATGCTTACCTGGTTGGTTTCATTTTTTGGGTGGGAATAACGCTGGGTAGTCTGGCGCTGCTGATGCTGCAGCACCTGACCGGCGGCGTCTGGGGTTTGGTAATTCGGCGCGTGCTGGAAGCGGCGACCAGGACGTTGCCGCTGATGTTGATCCTGTTTCTGCCAATTATCGTGGGCCTGAAACAGATCTATCCGTGGACCAGCGCGGAATTCATGGCCCAGACTGACGCGCTTAAGCAAAAAGCGCATTACCTGAATCCGTCGTTCTTCGTGGTTCGCTCACTTCTGTATTTTGCGCTCTGGTCATTGATGGCCATGCTGCTGAACTGGCTGTCCATACAGCAGGATCGCAGCGGCGATAAGCAAATTAGCAAACGTTTCCAGGTGATCAGCGGGCCAGGGCTCGGGTTGCTGATCATTTCCATTACTTTTGCTGCGATCGATTGGGTGATGTCGCTCGAGCCGGCCTGGTCCTCGACGATTTTTGGTTTGATTTTTGTCGCGGCCTGGAGCCTGAGCGCGCTTTCCTTCACCATCATTACCATGTCGTGGCTCTCGCAACGGCCCCCGCTGAGCGGCGTTGTCCAGCGCGCACATTTTCATGACTGGGGAAATTTGCTGATGACGCTGGTGATGCTCTGGACCTACTTTGCATTTTCCCAGTACCTGATTATCTGGTCCGGCAACCTGGCAGAGGAAACAACCTGGTACGTGGCGCGCAAGCATGGCGGTTGGGGTGTCATCGCCCTGGCTATCGTCGTCTTGCAATTCGCATTTCCGTTTCTGAGCCTGCTGTCCCGCGCCGCGAAAAAGAGTTCCGAGCGGCTGGCGATGCTCGCGCTGCTGATTCTGGTCATGCGGGTAATAGATGTGATTTGGCTGATCGAGCCCGCGTTCACGGGCGAACATTTTCGTTTGAGCTGGATGGATATGGTCGCGCCCATCGCGATTGGCGGATTGTGGATCTCCTGGTTTGCGTGGCAGCTCCAGAAGCGTTCTCTGCTGCCGATTAACGATCCGCAAATCGAGCAAGCACTGGAACCAGTGCATGAGCATTAAGAGTTCGGAGTTCCGTCTTTAGACGGCCGCGTAAACGCGGAACTCCAAACCTGAGCATAGAATGGCTAACAAACCACACATCACTGAGACACCTGATACTTCTTACATCAAGAACGTCGATGTAACGCATGAGGTCAGTGACGTTTACATTGGCGGCATTGCCAGGTTTGTCATCGGGCTCGTAGTGCTGATGGTGGTCTCGTTTATTTTGATGTGGGCGATGTTTCGCTCTTTGCAGTCCCGCTCCGTAGAGCCGCCGCGTTCTCCGATGGCTTTAAGCGAGCAGGAACGCCGGCCACCAGAGCCGCGCTTGCAAGGTGCGCCCGGTTTTGCCGCAGAGCTCGAGAAACAAGCGGCCAAAGAAAAGAAGGCGGAAGCGGGCCACGAAGTGAAGAGCACGGTGCCCAGTCCGAAGGATCCGTTGTGGGAAATCGTGATCTTGCGGCGGCAGTGGGAAGATGTCCTGAAGAATGGCCCGGTCGATCAGAACGGACAGCGATACGGCATGCCCATCGAACAAGCCAAGCAGGAAGTTCTAAAGCAGTTGCCGGTGAGTAAGAGCGCAGGCAGTAAGCAGTAAGGAGTAGAAAGAAGGCAGTATGCAGAAGGCAGAAGGCAGAAAAAGAAGTTCGATTAATGATCGCAAGGTTCGCCCGGGCGCGCGGATCGGGAGGGTGCCGCGGTTTGCGCGTTTCAGATTGCCCGCGGCTTTCTGCCTTTTGCCTTCTGCCTTCTGCCTTCTGCTTTCCGCCTTCTGCCTTCTCGCCCACGCCCAGCCCGGGGTGCCGCGGCCGAATTCGCCTCTTTATGGCGGCGCTCCCGAATCGGGGAACACTTCCGTTGGATTGCCGCCGGTGCTGAAAAAAGTCGGCATCGATCAGAAGCTGAATCAGCCGGTCCCGATGGACGCCGTTTTTAAGGACGAGCAGGGCCGTGAAGTTCGTCTGGGCGAGTTCTTCAAAGGTCGTCCCGTAGTTTTGTCGCTGGTCTATTATTCGTGCCCAATGCTCTGCAATCAGATTCTCAATGGCATGTTGGGATCGTTTCGGCAAATCTCTTTCAATGCCGGCGAGCAGTTTGAAGTCGTCACCGTCAGCTTTGATCCAAAAGAGACGCCGGCCCTCGCAGCACAGAAGAAGTCGACGTACATAAAGGCTTATAACCGTCCGAGCGGCGAGGCCGGCTGGCACTTTCTCACCGGTGACGAAGCGAACATCAAGCGGCTGACTGAGGCGGTCGGTTTTCGATATCTGTGGGACGAGCAGACAAAACAGTTTGCCCACGCCAGTGGCATCATGATCGTGACGCCGGAAGGAAAACTGGCGCGATATTTTTACGGCATTGAGTATCCGCAACGCGATTTGCGGCTCGGGCTGGTAGAGGCCTCCGCGAACAAGATTGGCACGCCCGTCGATACACTGATGCTTTACTGCTATCACTACGACCCAGCGACGGGAAAATACGGTGCCGTCGTAATGAACATTATCCGAGTGGCGGGTGTGATTACTTTGATTTTAATGGCCGCGCTGATACTGCTCTTGCGCAAGATCAGCCGGCGCAGGCAGTTCGTGGTGTCAGAAGTTCGACCGTGAATCAGAACCGCGAGCGTTAGCGAGCGGATCAAGAGATCGAGCGAGTGATTACCGCGAGCAAAGCGAATTTGAGATCTGAAATTTAAGAATTATTACAATGCAATCCTGGTTTCCATTGGTTCCTGAAAGTGCCTCGACGATCTCGGACGAGGTTGATGCGCTTTATTTTTACATATCGGGCGTGACGGTTTTTTTCACGCTGCTGATTTCCGGCGTCATCATCTACTTCGTGATCCGGTATCGCCGGCGCAATCCGTACGAGATCCCACGCCCCATTGAAGGCTCGTTCAAACTCGAAGCGCTCTGGTCCGTGGTTCCTTTGATCATTGCGATGACCTTCTTTGTTTGGGGCGCGAAGATTTACTTTCATGAGTATCGTCCCGCGCAGAATGCGATCGAAGTTTACGTCGTGGGTAAGCAATGGATGTGGAAGTTTCAGCACGCGACGGGCCAGCGCGAGATTAACGAGTTGCACGTGCCCGTCGGTCGCAAGGTCAAGTTGATCATGGCGACCGAAGACGTCATTCACGATCTGTTCTTTCCCGCTTTCCGGATCAAGGCCGACGTAGTGCCCGGCAAGTACACCACCGAATGGTTCGAAGCCACCAAGCCCGGCAAATACAATTTCTTCTGCGCCGAGTATTGCGGCATGAATCATTCGGGAATGGGCGGCTATATTTATGTGATGGAGCCGACCGAGTATGAAAATTGGTTGAGCGGTAACGCGAACCAGGCTTCACCGGCGGCGGCCGGACGCGGATTTTACGAGTCGCTGGGCTGCGTCTCGTGTCATGGCGCCAACGCCGAAGGCGGGCGCGGGCCGTCGCTGATTGGCCTGTATGGCAGCAAAGTAACTCTGAACAACGGTCAGAATGTGACTGCCGATGAAGGCTACATTCGCGAATCGATTCTGAATCCGCAAGCGAAGATCGTGACTGGGTTCGGTCCGATTATGCCCTCGTTCCAGGGCCAGATTCCGGAAGAACAGTTGTTGCAGGTCGTGGCTTATGTGAAGTCGATTTCGACGTCCAAACCTGAGACACCGACAGGCAAGCAACCTCTGGCATCGCCGAGTGCCACGCCGAAGGGAAGCGCAACAGTTAGCGCGAAGAAATAAATTTGCTTGAGGTTTCAGGAGAGGGCCGCCGCGTAGCGGCGCGATGTTTATAGATCGCGATATGGAACAGATGCTCAAGCTCCTTTAGGAGCGAAATGTTCTGTCGCCCGTAAACGGGATGGCGAGCATTTTCGAACTGGCGGCGGCTATAAACATCCGGTGCCGACGGCACCAGAACAACGATATGGAAGAATTCGAAATACCAAAACCGCCACGCGCGAACTATCTCAACGCCGAGTACGGTCTGAAGTCGTGGCTGCTGACTAAGGATCACAAGCGCATCGCGATGCTCTATCTCGGTGCGGTGAGTTTCTTCTTTTTCATCGGCAGCCTCTACGCGATGGCCATCCGCATCGAGTTGCTCACGCCGCAGGGCGACCTGATGCAGTCAAGCACTTATAACAAGACCTTCACACAGCACGGGATCATCATGGTGTTTTTCTTTCTGATCCCGTCGATCCCGGCCACCCTCGGCAATTTCCTGATTCCCATGATGATTGGCGCGAAGGATCTGGCTTTTCCGCGCATCAACCTTTTGAGCTGGTACATCTACATCATCGGCGGCGTGATCACGATTTACGCGCTGCTGGCCGGCGGCGTGGACACGGGCTGGACCTTTTACGTTCCCTATAGCACGACGTTTTCAAACTCGTACGTAATTGCGGCCGGCGTCGGCATTTTCATTAACGGCTTCTCGTCGATTCTTACCGGTCTTAATTTCATCGTTACGATTCACACGATGCGGGCGCCGGGGATGACCTGGTACCGGCTGCCGCTGTTTGTCTGGTCGCATTATGCCACCAGCCTGATCATGATTTTGGGGACGCCGGTCGTGGCCATCACGATTCTCCTCGTGGCCCTCGAGCGCCTTGCGCACATCGGCATCTTCGATCCGGCCGCGGGCGGCGATCCGGTTTTGTTTCAGCACCTCTTCTGGTTCTATTCGCATCCGGCCGTCTACATCATGGTGTTGCCGGCGATGGGCGTGGTCAGCGAGTTGATCGCCAACTTCTCGCGCAAGAATATTTTTGGCTACAAGTTTGTCGCATTCTCGAGCCTGGCGATCGCGGTGCTCGGTTTTCTGGTCTGGGGACATCACCTGTTTGTCGCCAGCCAGTCGGTTTACGCCGGAATGATCTTTTCATTCCTTAGTTTTACGGTCGCGATTCCATCAGCCATCAAAGTTTTCAACTGGACCGCGACGCTTTATAAGGCGTCCATCTCGTACGATACGCCGATGCTGTACGGGCTTGGCTTCATCGGTCTGTTTACCGTCGGCGGATTGACGGGCATGTTCGTCGCGACGCTGGCCACCGACGTGCATTTAAGCGACACCTACTTCGTGGTGGCGCACTTCCACTTCATCATGGTAGGCGGGACGTTGCTGGCTTACCTGGGGGGGTTGCACTACTGGTGGCCGAAGATTAGTGGCCGCATGTATCCCGAAGGTTGGGGACGGTTTTCCGCGCTGGTCGTGTTCGTCGGATTCAATCTGACGTTTTTGCCTCAGTTCGTGCTCGGCTACATGGGCATGCCGCGCCGCTATCACACCTATCCGGCAGAGTTGGTGTCCTGGCAGGTGCTGCACGTGCTGTCGACCGCGGGCGCGTCGATCCTCGGCGTGGGATTATTGATCCCGTTGATTTATCTCGCCTGGTCGCTGCGCTACGGAAGAATTGCCGAAGCGAACCCCTGGAACTTGCCGGGGCTCGAGTGGCAAACTTCATCGCCGCCGCCGACCGAGAATTTCCTGGTGACCCCCGTAGTAACGCACGAAGCGTATGAATTCGCGCCGCCTGAGCACAAAGAAATTATTGGGAAGTTTGAAAGACAACATCCGGCGGAGACATAGAGAAGACATAGTGAAAACTGAAAATTGAAAAGTGCAAATTCTGTCGACGGGCTCACGAATTGGCGTTTGCATCACTTTGAAATTTTCATTTTAGAATTTTCAATTTGCAGTTTCTGATATGCCTGAGGGATTAGCAGCAACACACAAACACGCACCGCATCCCGCGTTGCAGCACCATTTCGAGAATATGGAGCAGCAGCGCGAGGCGGGCACGCTCGGCATGTGGGTCTTTCTCGTCACCGAGATAATGTTCTTCGGCGGGATGTTTCTCGCCTACACACTTTACCGTGGCGAGTACCCGGCCGCGTTTGTCAGCGCCAGCAATCACCTCGACATTACGTTGGGCGCCGTCAATACAGGGGTGCTGATTGTAAGTAGTTTTACGATGGCGATGGCCGTCTACAGCACCCAAGTTGGAAAACGCCGGATGTCTATCATCTGTCTGATTCTGACGATGATCCTCGGCGCCACCTTCCTGGGAATTAAGGCCGTCGAGTATCACGACAAGTATCGAGACCATTTGATCCCCGGGAAACTGATTCCCAGCCGGCCCTTCGCTCCTGAAGTGGCGCAACCGGGCGACACCGACCCGCATAAGCTGCACCTGGTGGAAGGCGCATCCGTGCGGAATGTTGAGCTGTTCTACTGGATCTATTTTGCCATGACCGGCATGCACGCGCTGCACATGATCATTGGACTAGGCATTATGACGGTAATTTTGATCATGGCGTGGCGCGGAAAGTTCAGTCCCGAGTATCACGCGCCAGTGGAAATTTCGGGGTTGTATTGGCACTTTGTCGACATTATCTGGATCTTCCTGTTTCCATTACTTTATTTGTTGGGAAGGCATCTGGAAGGACACATAGGGTGAGTTCGGTACGCACGCCTCTGGCGTGCTTCCGATAAGCGCGCCGGAAGCGCGCGTACCGAGTATGAGCGAGCACATAGTTCAACCGAGAATTTATATTGTCATCTTCCTGTCGCTGATGCTGGGAACTACGCTGACGGTCGTCGCGGCATTTTATGATTTCCCCGGCCCGCTCAACGCGGTGGTTGCTTTAACCATCGCCGTTATCAAAGCCTCTCTGGTCGTCCTCTATTTCATGCACGTCCGTTACAGCGGACGCCTGATTTGGCTGGTGATCGCCGCCGCGCTCTTGTGGCTCGCGATTATGTTCGCGGTAACTCTGAGTGACTATTGGACGCGCTCGTGGCTGGCTCCTCTATCTACCTAACTTGAATTGGCCGCAGATGAACGCGGATTTACGCGGATAAGAATCGAAAACAGAAGTGTGGAAAGAGTATGAAGCGCGGCCTTCTCGCTTCTAGTTTACCCTTGTGGCTTGGTTCTTATCTGCGTAAATCCGCGGCTAATCCGCTGAGGCTAATTTTCGGCCAGGAAGAATTGCGAGTCGCGCACATCAATGACGTGCTGGCAAGCTGGACAGCGCAACTGGAGCGTCGCGTCCGTGGTGCGAATCGTCTCGCCACAGTTTGGGCATGGTTCTTTGATCTCGTTGGTCTTAAACAGATCGCGCATCATGAACAAAGGAATGATCAAGCCCGCAACCAGCAGCGGTATTCCAAAGATCAAACCGATGCTGGTGCCTTCCCCGACCGTCAGGCTGATGATGAGGCCGGCAATGAACAGCAACAGGCCCACTGCGATGCTGAAAGAAAATCCGTAAGCCGCGTCAAACGTGCGGCCACTCTTTACCTGCTGAGTCGTCTGTTCAGCCATGCTGGATCTCCAACGCGATTGATAGATTGATAAGCGTCTTTTACTCCGCCAGTTGCGAGTTGTCAAACGAGAATTGTGTCAGAAGCCAGACGTTACTTTGCCTTTTCTTTGCGTCTTTGCGGCTTGGCGTGAGGGCTTGTTCTGAAACCGGGTTACTCCCGCCAAGACGCAAAGGCGCAAAGAATGCCGCAAAGGCGATCCTGCGTTGCGGTCAGCTTCTGAAACCCACGTGTTCCTGCTAAACTTTCCGTTTTCATTGAAGGGACATTTGATTGCTATCATTATGAACAGCGGAAATACTTTTGAGCAGTTTCTTAACCAGCACGACGAAGAGGCTTGGTCGGCAACTCTGGCGACGCTGCTGCGGTCGCTTCACGAAGTCGATCGGCAGGCGACGCAAATTTGGTTTGCGTTCTACCCACTGAACCTGCACCGGGCGCTGAACCAGGCTGAGGACCGAGAGAAGCTGGCCCAGCAACTATTGCTGCAGGGCAATTATGAACTAAAGGATCAAATAGACAGCTCGCACAATTTCTTGTATGGACATCGCTTCTGGCCGCAGGTTAAGCGAGCCGTTGAGCAGTACGCGGGCCAATGGCACGGAGTTGAGTCACAGACTGAAGCTGGTGCCAAGTCGCTGGCTGATCAGATCCTCAGTGTCGCCCGGAGCGTCGCCACGGAAATCAAAGAAAACGAATCATTGTTGGTTGGCATTACCGCGGTCGCGTTCATGACGATCCAGCAAGCTGGGCTCGAGGCGTTCAAGGCCGCACCCGGCACGATGGTGCTCGACCGCCAGCACGCGCGCAAATCTCCTGAACAGATTCTGCGCGACCGCGCCAAAGACGACAGCCAGGGCATGCTCGGCTTTCTGCGCACGGTTAATAAGCAATGGACCGTGACCTGGGACGAGAACGATAAGGGCGCGAAATTCAAACTGCGCGAAGGACAGGACCTCGCATGGGGAGCCGCGTCGGATCAATCGCGCGACTGGCGGGCCATGGACCCGCGCCGCCCGGAAGGCCCAATCCCCGTCGAGTGTCGTTCGGCTTCCTGCGGTACCTGCTGGGTGGGCGTCCTGGGTGGCGCCGAAAAACTCTCAGACGTTGCGGCGCGCGAAGGCAAGAAGATCAAGGAGTTCGGTTACATCGACACCGCGGAACCCAAGCCGCTGATTAGGCTCGCGTGTCAGGCCCAAGCCAACGGTGCCGTCTCAGTCGTGATCCCGCCGTGGAATGGACAGTTCGGAAAGTATTTACGATCGGCTAAGGAAGGAAATCAATTAGCAACTGAGCCGAGCCAGGAAGACAGAACTGACGCTCAAATGATTCAGTGACCTTGGTTGGGGGTCTCTTTACGCGACGCTCAACGCGGGAATCTTTTCAACTTGAGCATCGAGTGCGCGGATTGCCGATTGAAGAGAGTTGACTTCAGCCTCGTCGAAGTACACCTCCCCGCATTGGCGGCAAACCCATGCAGGGACCTTATCGAACAGCAGATGGTAACTATTACGATCTACGTGAAAAGGAGCAGTGTCCCTCTCCATTTTGCCTTGGCAGTGACTGCATTTCATCATTTTGTCCTTGCGCTATAGTCTGCCGACCATTCATCCGAGTCTGGCAAATATGCTGTAATGATAGCCAGAAAATCCGGTTTAGGCGAGCAGACTACATGAATCGCGCGGCCCTCTTCCCCATAACCTAACATTAGACAACTCGCCCCGCGCGGATCATCGAGATAGGACTCTATCACAGTGCCGTTTTCCACCACGTAGCGAACTTCGGCTGTCGTAATCATTCGGTCCGGCCTGGACATTTGCCTGACAGCATGTGGAAGAAAAAGGATTCGCTGAGTGGCGGCGGCGCGAACTTCCTTTGTTAGGAACTCAGAACTATTTAATAGTTGACTGCTACCGTCAATTTCTCCTCGCGGATTGAAAGACAATGAAAATGATTGCCTTGAAGGAATAATTACGATCGCGGAATCCGGATTAACTCCTTTCTCTCGAAGCAACGACCCAACTAATTTCCGATCTCCAAGGTCGCTTCGCCGGAAAGTGAGCACATAGCCCCACTCGCACTCCAGCATGTCATTGACGCCGATCTCAACTCTGATTGTGAATCCGTCCGGATACGATACTTCAGTATCTTTGAGCACGGCGTAATTGCCCCACTCATCTTCGCCAAACGCTCACGACAGGCGGTCGGAACTCGACCAATTCGTAAAAACGAAATACAAAGTCGGATCCATCGAAGAACCCCTCAACAACGGCGTCATCGATTTTCGTTCTAAATGGGCGAGCTTTGATTGGCATCTGCGCCTTTTCATCAATTAATGGAATCAGTTTACGATATTATATCGCGATGCCCCGACTGCAGCTCGAACGCGACGGCTACCGTTCTTCGCCTTTGCTGCTGGTGCTGGGCGCCGCAATGCTATGGAGCACCGGCGGCTTATTCATCAAGGCCACTCAGCTTTCTGCTTTTGGACTCTCATTTGGCCGTTCGCTGCTGGCGGCGATTACGATTGCCATCTTCACGCGGCGTGAAGGCTTCGGCATCAACCGCATTAGCGCGATCACCTCGGTCCTTTACGCCGCGCTACTCATTCTCTTCGTTCTCGCAACTAAACTGACCACGGCCGCGAATGCGATTTTCCTTCAATACACGGCGCCGGTGTACGTCCTTGTTCTCGAACCGCTTTTTTACAAAGAGAAGTTTCGCGGCCGCGATTTCATTACCGTCGCTGCGTGCCTGGCCGGGATGTCTTTGTTCTTTGTCGGTAAGCTGCGACCAGAAGACGTGAGCGGTAACCTGTTCGCGCTGGCTTCCGGTGTTTGCTTTGCCTTGTTCTTTCTACTCTTGCGTCATTCAAAGGCGCGCAACGTCAACCGTGCGTCATCGGCCATCTATGGAAATTTAATCGTAGTCATGCTGTGCGCCCCGGCGTTCTTGCACGCCGCGCAGCAGGGGATTAGCGTAGCGGACCTGGCCTGTATTACTTATCTGGGCGTCGTACAGATTGGCTTTGCATATCTGCTGTTTACGCTGGCAATGGCCCGCGGCGTGCGGTCGCTGGATGCCGGCATCATTGGTTATGTCGAGCCGGTGCTGAATCCTGTCTGGGTGTTCTTGTTTCTGGGCGAGCGGCCTTCCGGATGGGCGATTCTCGGAGGCGCGATCATAATTACGTCAGTTATCGTTCACATGCTGGTGGAGACACGCGGCAAACGATTGGCGCGCCACTCACCTAAGTGATTTGCACGAGATCATCGTCTGGGGATTCTCGTTATCGCATCCATTGATGCCGGGTTGGATAATACGAAGGCGAGCGCTCAGGGAAACGCTTCTTGTACTTCTGGTAACGTTCATGCCAGTACTCGTACCGGCGATCTGATGAGATCAATTTCTTGTGCGGGATCGCGCGCAGGTGATTTTCAATCTTGTACATGTTCCGGCGATCGAAGCGCCAATCGTAAGTGCCCAGGTCGTATAGACTTGTCAGGCCATAACCTTTGATCCGGCCGGTCATGTCGATGTATGGATCGAAGTAACTCCAGATCAGATCGCGTAGGCTGCGAAAGATTGGCTTACGTCCATGCAAGCCGATGTCGCGCGAGCGCGCAATCGATCCCCACAAGCCATCCTTTTGAAAAACGAAAATGACGTGATCGAGCAAATCCCAGGATTCGAGATCCAGCAGCAACGGAGGATAACCATGCTGTTCGAGAATTACCGCCGCCGAAACTGCTGCTTCCAGACAGTGCGCTTCGTTTCTTTTCACAACTTCGCGAAATGAACGCATCGTGCCGCCCTGGCGCTCCCAGTTGTAGGGCAGGGAAGTAAGCCAGCGCTGCACCTTTGCAGGCGTGTTGAGGCGTTGAATGATGCGCCATTCCTTGTGGGTGAAGGCACTTGGGCCGGGTCTCTGATCCATTGGCAACGTCACTTATTCATCTGCGCACGCGCACTAAGCATGATAGCAGGATTTAAGTGAGCCCTCCCTAACGGTCGGGCTTCTGACACCTTGATTCCGCTATCCGTCTGATGTAACACTTACATTTAACTTTTTCACCGCAATTCTAATTCATAGAATCGGAGCACAGAATGAGTTCTCCTGTTAAGCAACCGACAATCACGCGCGATCCTGCAAAGCCGCTCAGCAGCAATGTGCACCTGCTCAACTGGGTCGAGAAGATGGCCAACCTGACCAAGCCCGCAGCCATTCACTGGGTCGACGGCTCAGTCGAAGAAGACGAGATGCTCAAGGCGCAGATGGTCGAAAGCGGCACTTTTATCAAGCTCAACGAAGAACTGTGGCCGGGTTGTTACTACGCGCGCTCGGACCCGAGCGATGTCGCACGCGTCGAAGACCGCACGTTCATCTGCTCGCTGTCGAAAGACGCCGCCGGTCCCACCAATAACTGGGAAGAGCCGTTCGCGATGCGGCGAAAGCTGAAAGAACTTTTCGATGGCTCGATGCAGGGCCGCACTATGTACGTGTTGCCTTTCAGCATGGGCCCGATCGGTTCGCCGATGTCGCAGATCGGCGTGCAACTCACCGATTCGCCTTACGTGGTCGTGAATATGCGCATCATGGCGCGCATCGGCATGGCCGTATATGCCGAGATCGACAAGGATTACAAGCGCGTCGTGCCGTGCATGCACTCGGTCGGCGCACCGCTGGCACCCGGCGAAGAAGATGTGCCGTGGCCCTGCAACAATGAAAAATACATCGTGCACTTTCCCGAGACGCGCGAAATTTGGTCGTACGGATCAGGCTATGGCGGCAACGCGCTCCTCGGCAAGAAATGTTTTGCGCTGCGCATCGCTTCGAACATTGCTCGCGACGAAGGCTGGATGGCCGAGCACATGCTGATCGTCGGCGTCGAGAATCCGCAAGGCGAGAAGACCTACGTCACGGCCGCTTTTCCGAGCGCCTGCGGCAAAACCAACTTCGCCATGTTGATTCCACCCAAAGGTTTTGAGGGCTGGAAGGTTTGGACTGTCGGCGACGACATTGCCTGGATCAAACCGGATGCGAATGGACGTCTGCACGCGATCAATCCCGAAGCCGGTTTCTTTGGCGTCGCGCCCGGAACCTCAGTCAAAACCAATCCGAACGCGATGGCCACGCTGGCGACGAACTCGATCTTCACGAACGTCGCGCTGACGCCGGAAGGCGGCGTTTGGTGGGAAGGCATGACTGACGAGCCGCCGGCCGAATGCCTCGACTGGCAGGGAAATAAGTGGACGCCGGAAATCGGCAAAGAGACCGGCGCGAAAGCCGCGCATCCGAACGCCCGCTTTACGGCGCCCGCTGCGCAATGTCCGACCATTGATCCGGATTGGGAAAATCCAAATGGCGTGCCGATCAGCGCGATCATTTTTGGCGGTCGCCGCGCCACGACGATGCCGCTGGTCTACCAGGCATTCAACTGGACCGCCGGCGTCTACATCGGCGCCACGATGGGATCGGAGATGACCGCCGCGGCCGCCGGTACGATTGGCAAGGTGCGCCGCGATCCGATGGCCATGCTGCCGTTCTGCGGTTACCACATGGGCGATTATTTCCGTCACTGGATCAGGATGCAGCGCTCGCTGTCGCGAAACGCCACGGGTCTTTCACGTGAACTGGTTCCGCAAAGATGAAGATGGAAACTTTATGTGGCCGGGTTTCAGCGAGAACATGCGCGTGTTGAAGTGGATCGTCGATCGCGCCCACGGTCGCGCGCTGGGACAGGAAACGCCGATCGGCTGGACCCCGCGGTATGAAGACATCGAGTGGAACGGTCTGGACTTTTCCGAAGAGCAGTTTGACGAGCTTGCAGGCATTCGATCGAAAAGCGTGGCGCCAGGAAGTCCTCGGTCACGAAGAATTGTTTCTGGATCTGCACGATCGCCTGCCGCCCGAGATGATCTACGAGCGCGAGCTGTTGATTTGTCGTCTATGACAACGTAATGAGCGTACCTGGTCGCCAACCCTTCGACTGCGGGAGGGACAACGCTAGAGATCTCTCCCGCTTATTGGATGGGGATTAGGCTACCAATGTCTCAACATGCGGACCAAGTTGTCGTCCCCCACCCGCCTTCAAAAACAACCGGCACGTCTTACAGAATTGTTTTCAACTGAACTGATAAAGAGCCCGACCGCTACCTAACCAAAACCCAGCTCAAAAACATTGACACACTTTGGGCGCATGACTAGACTGCGTTCGCTCAAGCCGTTACTTTTTGCCTTTTTGCCTCCAGCACCGGATGGAGGCTACGAGCCAGGACAAGCGAATCAATCATTAACCGGAGCTTACTCTGTCGAGACGTATCGCCTTTGCTCAACTATCGCATGGCGAATTCAAACGCTGGCGTCTCTTAACCCCGAAGGAGCAAACAGATGAGATCAAGACCGAAAATCCCTGCAAACAAATCCAAATCCATTAAGAGCAAACGCGCGAAGATGGTGATGCTTGTGGCCATCGCTGTTCTTGCCGCGGGTGTTGTCGTTGGCATCGCATTACCCAACAAGTCGACTCAAGCGGCGCCAAAAAAATATAAGGCCACGAAAGAGATTATTTTGGATCCGGCCACCGGCACGCGTCGCAAACCCACCCAGGATGAGACAGACGCCATGGTCAGGCAAATTGAATCGCTGGCGAACCGTTCCACTGACGGGTTGACCACCACCTACACAGCCAACGGCGCCAAGATGGATTTGCAAGGACGCTTCGGTGGCGTGGTGCTTGGCCGTGCGAGTGCTGATGGCGGCACCGAGGTTCGCTGCGTTTTCACTTTCGAAGAGGCTGCGGACTTTCTGGGCCTCGAGGAAGACACTCAGTAAGGGAGGACAGTGATGATGCGAAAAAATACTTTCGACAAAAAGCGTTCACTCATCCTATTAGCAGCGGCCGTGTTACTCGCTTGTTCCGGTAGCGTTTTCGGATCCGCCAACATAGTTATTAACAATCTCGACGGGCCGAACGAGGGTTTCAACGATCCGACGCCGGCAGCTCCGGTGGGCGGTAACCCCGGGGCCACCAAAGGAGCGCAGCGCCTGTATGCGTTCACGTACGCGGCTAATATCTGGGGCTCAACCCTGGACAGCAATGTAAACATTGTGATTCAGGCCGCGTTTAACCCGCTCGCGCCAAACGTGCTGGGCAGCGCGGGGACGACCTTCGTGTTTCGAGACTTTACTGGCGCCGGCCTGTTTCCCGGAGCAGAGTTTCCCGGCACCTGGTATGGTTCATCGCTCGCCGATAAGCGGGCGGGAGTTGATTTGAATCCGGGATTCGCCGACATCAACGCGCAGTTCAGCAGTAATTTCAATTTCTACCTGGGCGTCGATAACAATCATGGCGCGCTGCCTGATTTGGTGACAGTACTGTTGCACGAGTTTGCGCACGGGCTGAATTTCCAGACGTTCGTTAACTCTTCGTCAGGTGCTAACTTCGCCGGTTTTACCGACGTCTACGCTCATCATATTCTGGACGATTCCAACAATTTGTATTGGGACCAGATGACTCAGGCGCAGCGGCAAGCTTCGGCCACCAGATTTGGCCGTGTTGTTTGGGATGGCACGAACGTCAACGCCGACGTTCCCAACGTGCTTTCGTTCGGCAGCCCCGAAGTTCGCGTTCTAACTCCAGCCGCGATCGCGGGCGCATACCAATTCGGGAATGCGGCTTTTGGTCCTGCGCTGAGTAGCCCCGGCGTTACCGCCAATGTTATTGATGCGCAGGACGCAGCTAATGTAGCAGGGCCCACGACCACCGATGGCTGCACGGCATTTACAAATGCCGCCGCAGTCGCCGGCAAGATCGCTCTGATCGAGCGCGGCACTTGCGGGTTTGCAGTGAAAGCACGGAACGCCACCGACGCCGGCGCCGTCGGCGTAATTATTTACAACAACGCGGCGAATTCAGGCGCGGCGCCCCCAGGAATGGCTGACGACGGAATTAACGGCGCCTTCGTGACGATTCCGACGGTAAGTGTCACGCGGGCGGACGGTTTGGCAATTCTGGCGCAAGTGGCGACGCCGACCACCGCCAAGATGAGCGTCGATTTGAGCGTGCTCGCGGGAGCCGACGCGGCAGGTAAAGCACGTCTATACTCTCCCTTCCCGGTTGCACCGGGTTCTTCGACCTCGCACTACGATACGGTCGCTTTCAAGAATCTGCTGATGGAGCCCGCAATCAATGGCGATCTAACTCACAACCTCAAAGCTCCTGACGATCTTACTCTGGAGTTGTTGCGCGACGTGGGCTGGTTCCCGGATGCCGATACCGACGGCTTGGCGGACAACTTGGATTGCGAGCCACACTCGAACTTCGCCTCGACAGTCGTCATTGGCGGCTGCGATAGTGGGGTGACCAACTTCTTCTTCACAAGTGGCTGCACACTCTCAGATCTGATTGCGCACATCGCTGCGAGTTCAAGCAATCACGGCCAGTTTGTCAGCGGCGTTGCCGATCTAACTAATCAGCTAAAGAAGGCGGGGCTTATCACCGGGGCGCAGAAAGGCTCGATTCAAAGCTGCGCTGCGGGTGCGGCTTTACCGTAACGTACGGGCACTAGCCCGACCGTCAGGGAGGATTCCAGCCCTGGTTGGTTAAGGGGAAAGAATAAGGCGCAGGGCTTCGGCACTGCGCCTTTTTCATAAGGCCAGAAAGAGCTTAGCGATCCTCACGCGCTTAAGTCTTAGCCGGGCCCCGGGGAGAAGCTCGCTGATTACCGAGTTCGTCAACGGATTCACCATGAGCTGCATGACAGTTTTGGGAGAGCGGAACTGGATGAGGTTCTGACGACGACCGTTTAGGACAAGCCATCGCTGGTTCCTTCGCCGCGGGGGGTGGAAACTTGAGAAAAGGCGAACCTCGGTAGTAGTGTAACCAACGCCCTCGGGGCTTCGCTGCAACCCGCGCGCTTAAAATTGACATCAGAAAAACGTGACGCTAAATGCTAACCGGAGTAAGTGCCCATGAAATTCATATCATTGCTTCTTGTCCTTGCGACCCTTTGTCTCATGACTAGTTATTCAGTTAGATCTTCACGTGCTTCTGAGCCCGCGGCGACCAACCCGTTTTTCGCCGAAAGCACCTTGCCTTATCACGCGCCGCCTTTCGACAAAATAAAGGAAAGCGACTATGCGCCGGCGATCGAGGAAGGCATGAAGAAACAGTTGGCGGAAATAGATGCCATCGCTAACGACCCGGCGCCGCCGACCTTTGCCAACACGCTTGAAGCAATGGAACGTTCAGGGACTTTGCTGACCCGCGTCACCAAAGTATTTTTCAATCTTACGCAATCGAATACCAACGATACGCTGCAAAAGATCAAGTCTGATGAAGCGCCGAAGCTTGCCGCTCATTCCGATGCCATCTATCTCAACGCGAAGCTGTTCGCGCGCGTTAAATCGATCTACGAGCAGCGCGATGCGCTTAAGCTCGACGCCGAGTCTCGGCATCTGGTTGAGCGCTATTACAAGGCCTTCGTTCGGGGCGGCGCGCTGCTGTCTGATGCCGATAAGGAGACGCTGCGCGGTCTGAACCAGGAAGAAGCCAAGCTGACCACCAAATTTGAAGATGACGTACTCGCCGAAACCAACAACGGCGCGGTGATCATCGACAATAAGGCTGACCTCGATGGGCTAAGCGAGAGTGACATTGCCGCGGCTGCTGACCGGGCGAAAGAGCGAGGCTTGAACGGCAAGTGGGTAATCGCCCTCCAGAACACGACGCAACAGCCTGCTTTGACGTTTCTGAAGAACCGCGCCGTGCGTACGCGGCTTTTCAATGCTTCCGTGAATCGCGGCGATCATGGCGGCGAGAACGACACCAAAGCCATCGTCAGCCGGCTCGCGCAGTTACGCGCCCAGCGCTCGAAGTTACTTGGCTACCCCGATCTCGCTACGTTCACTCTGGACGATCAAATGGCCAAGACGCCGCAAGCCGCCGAACAACTATTGACCGGGATTGTGCCGGCGGCAACGGCAAAAGCTCGGGATGAAGCTGTGCGCATGCAGAAGATCATCGATGCGGAAAAGGGCGGTTTCACTCTGGGGGCAGCCGATTGGCAATACTATTCCGAGAAAGTGCGCAAGGCTGAATACGATTTGGACGAATCGCAGATCAAGCCGTACTTCGAACTCGAGCACGTTTTGCAGGACGGCGTGTTCTTTGCGGCGCATAAGCTGTACGGTGTCACTTTCAAAGAGCGCAAGGATCTGCCGGTCTATCACCCGGACGTGCGTGTGTTTGAAGTCTTTGACGCCAATGGAAAATCGCTGGCGCTCTTCTACGCAGATTATTTTCAGCGAGCGAATAAAGACGGGGGCGCCTGGCAGGACAGCTTTGTCGATCAGAGTAGTCTGTTGGGCACCAAACCCGTCGTCATCAATGTCACGAACTTTTCGAAGCCCAGTGCGGGTCAGCCGGCCTTGCTGAGTTTCGATGATGTGACGACGATGTTCCACGAGTTCGGCCACGCATTGCACGCGATGTTTTCGCAGATTCGGTATCCGACGCTGGGCGGCGTGCCGCGGGACTTCGTTGAATTCCCGTCGCAATTCAACGAGCACTGGGCGCTCGACCCAACCGTCTTCGCGAATTATGCGAAGCACTATCAAACCGGCAAGCCCATGCCCCAGGCGCTGGTCGATAAGATCAAACGCTCACGCACTTTTAATCAGGGTTACGCGGTGACTGAATACGTGTCGGCGGCGCTGCTGGACATGGCCTGGCACTCATTGCCGCCTGATACTCCGCTGCAGGACGTTAACAAGTTCGAAGCCGAGGCGCTGAAGCGGTTTCAGGTCGATCTGCCGCAGGTACCGCCGCGTTATCACACGACTTACTTTTCGCACATTTGGGATGGCGGTTACTCCGCCGGGTACTACGCCTATCTCTGGAGCGAAGTGCTGGATGATGACGCTTACTACTGGTTCAAGGAACATGGCGGGTTGAACCGGGCGAATGGCCAGCGCTTTCGCGAGCTGGTTTTGTCGAAGGGCGGAACCCAGGATGTGGCTACCACCTTCCGCAATTTCCGTGGTCGCGATCCGATCGTCGAACCACTTTTGGAAGAGCGAGGATTGAAGGGTGGACCTCGCTGACAGAGTTGAAGTGATAAATGAAGTGAATTTCTATTAGCGCGGCTCATTCATTGTTCCACTGATAAGGATGTTACGTTATCCAGTGCGCAATCAGTTCTATTTCCTTCGCGGAAGAGAGCGCGAACAGAATCAAAAAAATGTGTTAGGCTTATTCCATGGAGACACCGCAAGCAAAGGCTGACATTGTTCGAATAATTCAGGATCTTCCCGACGATGCGACGGTGGAAGATGCGATGGAGCGTCTCTATTTCCTCTCAAAGGTTGAGCGCGGCCTGGAACAATCTGATGGTGAAACGATCTCTCATGAAGAGATCAAAGCCCGATTCCTAAAGTGACCACAGTCCGCTGGACACCTCAGGCAGCCGACGATCTTCAAGCGATATTCGATTTCATCGCACGGGACTCGCCTCGGTACGCCCAATTAACGGTAGAAGGAATCCTGGCGGCAAGATCATCTTGAGCAGTTTCCTTTTATGGGCCGACGCGTGCCCGAACGGCCTCGCAATGATCTACGTGAACTCGTCAAGCCACCGTATCGCATCGTTTATAGAACTGGCGAGGTAGTAAAGATCCTTACGATCTTTCGCGGTTCACGTTTGTTTCCGCAGGGTTTGAAATAGCCATATGAGAAGCTCCGCTAATACGGAGCGGTCAGTGCGTATGCCCGATAAGCAGAGATACATCGCGTTCCTCCGCGGCATCAATGTCGGCGGCAACAAACTGATCAAAATGGAGGCGCTGGCCGACGCGTTCAGCTCGGCAGGGTTCCGCAACGTGAAGACCTACATCGCCAGCGGGAACGTGATCTTCGATAGTCGCGCGACGAAGTTGGATAATCTGGAAAAGAAGGCGGAAAAGAAGCTGCTGGAGACGTTCGGTCATGACATTGCGGTAGTCATTTTCTCGGTTGCGGAATTAGAAAAGCTACTCAAACACGATCTCTTCGCGCGTGCGCGATCCGGAGCTGAAGCGATGTTGCTCGTCACGTTCCTGAAGCATGAGGTCCCAAACGTAAAGCTGCCGCTCGAATCCGAAAAAGAAAACCTTAAAGTCATCGCGATAAAGAACCGCGCCGCCTTCACCGTCGCGCGCCGGAAAAAAACCGGCTGGTTCGGATTTCCGAATAACTTTATTGAAAAGGAACTTGGGGTTGCGGCTACGACCCGACAGTGGCGCACGTTGGAGAAGGTGGTCGCGGCCGCCGCGGTTTGAGGCTAATCAATCATGAAGGTCGGAATAATAGGTTCAGGTGTGGTCGCTCAATCGCTGGGCGACGGTTTCATCAAGCATGGCCACGAAGTGATGCTCGGCACGCGCGATTCTGCAAAACTTGACGATTGGAGAGCCAGGAATCCCGGCGCTCAGGTTGGCAGCTTTGCTGACGTGGCAAAATTCGGCGAACTGGTCGTGCTCGCGGTAAAGGGCACGGTTGCCGCTCAGGCCTTGCGATCGGCGGGACCGGAGAATTTTGCTGGGAAGCCCATCATCGATGCGTGCAATCCAATTGCCGATGCGCCGATCGTGGACGGCGTGTTGAAGTTCTTTGTCGGACCCAACGAATCGCTCATGCAGCAGCTGCAGAGCAGATTTCCGGACGGACGTTTCGTCAAGGCTTTCAGTTGCGTCGGCAGCGCTCTCATGGTCAATCCGCAACTCGAAGGTGGCCCACCGACGATGTTTATCTGCGGCAATGACGAAGCGGCCAAGAACATTGTTCGTGGAGTGCTGGATCAATTTGGCTGGGAGACAGCGGACATGGGAAGCGCTGAAGCCGCGCGCGCGATCGAACCGCTGTGTATCTTGTGGTGCATCCCAGGGTTCGCGCGAAATGACTGGATGCACGCCTTCAAATTGCTGCGCTAAACCAGTTTTGTATTGCGCAATCTCAGCGCATTTCCAATCACCGAAACTGAGCTGAAGCTCATGGCGGCGGCGGCGAGCATCGGGCTCAACAGCAGACCAAAAAACGGATACAGCACACCCGCGGCGATCGGCACGCCGATCGAGTTGTAAACAAAGGCCCAAAATAGATTCTGTTTTATGTTACGCATGGTCGCGCGGCTCAAGCGAATCGCACGCACGATGCCGCGCAGATCGCCTTTGACCAACGTCACTCCCGCGCTCTGCATCGCGACGTCCGTTCCTGTGCCCATCGCTATTCCGACTTGAGCTTGCGCCAGCGCAGGCGCGTCGTTAATTCCATCGCCGGCCATCGCGACCTTACGGCCTTCGCTCTGAAACCGTTTGACGATTTCCACTTTTTGATGGGGAAGAACTTCCGCCACCACCTCGTCAATATTCAATTTCTGCGCTACCGCCTCAGCAGTGGTGCGGCTGTCGCCGGTCAGCATGACGATTCTGATCCCGTTGGCGTGCAGTTCATTGATCGCCACCGGCGTGCTCTGTTTGATCGGATCGGCGACGCCGAGCAAGCCGGCGAGCCGGTGGTCCACGCCAATGAACATCACGGTCTGACCGTCAGCGCGAAGCTTCTCAGCATCGTTGGCTAACGCGCCCAGCTCGATTCTCAGATCGTCGAACAATGCTCGGTTTCCGAGAACCACCTTGCGGCCGCCTATTCTCCCCGTCACGCCTTTGCCGGGGATGGACTCGAACTCTTCCGTCTTCAGTGGTTCCAGCCCGCGCTGTTGGGCCCCGGCGATGATCGCTGCCGCCAGTGGATGTTCACTGGCCCGTTCAAGACTCGCGGACAGCCGAAGTACTTCCGCTTCTTCGAAGCCGCCGGCCAGCGCGACGGTCATTAGGGTTGGCTTGCCCTCAGTCAACGTACCAGTCTTATCCACGACGAGCGTGTCGATTTCACGCAGCACCTCGATCGCTTCGGCGTTCTTGAAGAGGACCCCGGCCTGTGCGCCTTTACCGGTCGCCACCATGATCGACATGGGCGTGGCCAGACCGAGCGCGCACGGGCAGGCAATGATCAGCACCGCAACAGCATTGATCATCGCGTAAGCCATCCGCGGCTCGGGTCCGGTCATGGCCCAAACGACAAACGTGACGACGGCGATGAAAATTACCAGGGGCACGAAATAGCCTGCGACGGCGTCGGCCAGTTTTTGAATCGGCGCGCGGCTGCGTTGCGCTTCGGCAACCATCTGCACAATCTGTGAGAGCAAAGTGTCCGCGCCCACGCGTTCAGCGCGCATCACGAACGAACCGTTGCCGTTGACCGTCGCGCTGATCACCCGATCGCCGGCATGTTTCTCAACCGGAATGGACTCGCCCGTGACCATTGATTCGTCGACCGCGCTGGCGCCTTCCTTGACCACACCGTCCACCGGTATTTTTTCGCCGGGGCGCACGCGCAAATGATCACCCACGCGCACTTGATCCAGCGACACCTCGTGTTCGTTGCCATCTTCCGCAACCAGACGGGCAGTCTTGGGAGCCAGTCCCAGCAGCGCCCGGATCGCGTTCCCAGTGGCGTTGCGCGCTTTCAACTCCAGGACCTGGCCCAGGAGAACCAGAGTTGTGATGACCGCCGCAGCTTCGTAATACACCGGCACGTTGCCCATGTGATCGCGGAACGAGGCGGGGAAGATCTGCGGCAGCAGTGTCGCCGTTAAGCTGTAGCCAAAAGCGACCGCGACGCCCAACCCGATCAGCGTGAACATGTTGAGGCTGCGATTGAAGATCGATTGCCACGCGCGCACAAAGAACGGCCAACCACCCCAAACGACAACCGGTGTTGCCAGCGCCAGTTGAATCCAGATGATCGTGCGCATCGGCAGCAGCCGTGCAACCGGATTGCCGGGCAGCATCTCGCTCATGGCGATTAAGAGCAACGGCAGAGAGAGAACTACGCTCACCCAGAAGCGCCGCGTCATCTCGACAAGTTCGGGATTCGCTTCGGCTTCGAGGGTGACGGTGCGCGGTTCGAGCGCCATGCCGCAGATCGGACAACTGCCGGGCGCCTCGCGCACAACTTCCGGATGCATCGGACAGGTGTATTCGATCTTTTCTTTCGGCGCGGTGATGGTCGCGGGCTCCAAAGCCATACCGCACTTTGGACAGGACGCTGGTTTGAGCTCCCGTACTTCAGGATGCATCGGACAGGTGTATTCGGTCGCGGGGCGCGGACTTGCCCGTTCTGTTTCTGCAGACTCCGGGCCAATCGTCACCGGCTTTTGGCTGCGCTGAATCCCGATCGGAACTGGGGTGGGATTTAGGTACTGGTCCGGATTGGCCGCGAATCTCTCGCGACAACCCTTCGAGCAGAAGTAATAGGTTCGCCCGTCATACTCAAACGAGCCTGCCGCCTTCCGCGGATCGACGGTCATGCCGCAGACGGGGTCGATTGCGGACTTAGATCCGTTTGCTTGTGAGTTGGGTATCGATTTCACGGTTTGTTTTCCTGACCATTCTACCGTGGCTTACGCTCCGCAGGTACAGAACCGCGAGCGTAGCGAGCGGGATAAAGAGGCACCTTAAGCGGGCCAATCTGGATTTGGCGCCAACAACCTACCCCTTGAAGAGTAACCTCTTTATCCCGCTCGCTACGCTCGCGGTTCCGTAACTGACTTCTTGGCCACGTCTTGGGTGTCACTTGTGGCGGCGGTCATTGTGCACCGTGTGTTTTCAACCATTCGGCGCGCAACAGAAAGCTCCCGGACACAACTATTCTTTCACCCACATTCACCCCTTCCAGCACTGGAAAGAAACCGTTGGTTTCGGCGCCGACACGCACAGCCCGCATGATGAATTCAGTCGGCTTGTCAGTTGCTACAAAAACAACCTGCTGATTGTTCACGGTTTGTACGGCGTCTTTAGAGACGACTGGCGTTGTCTTTTCCGCCGTGCCCAGCGCACCGAAAGCGATGTTAACGTACATGCCGATCTTAAACATTTGGCGCGGATTTGCGAGCTCGATGCGCACTTGTGCCGTGCGCGTGGGGGTGTCAATTTTCGGATCGACATAACTGACGCGGCCACGAAAGACCTTTCCCGGATATGCATCGGAAGTGACATTTGCTCCACTGCCGACTCGCACAGTCGCCAGATCCTTTTCGTAAACTTGTCCCACGACCCAAATAGTCGACAAATCAGTTACGCGCATCAGCTCCTTGTTTGCTTCGATCACTTCGCCCGGATTGACGCTGCGTGATGTGATTGTGCCAAACGACGGTGAAGGAACCACGACCTCAGAGCTGATCTGCGAGGTGTTCTTCAAACTATCGATTCGCATCGCCGGCATTCCCAACAACATTAACTTCTGACGGAGATTCGCTACCCTGGATTCAGCTTCGCGATATTGCGAAGTCGCACTTTCAAGTTCCTGCCGGCTGGCGGCGCCAATCTCCACAAGCTTAGCGGTACGCATATGATGGCGATGATGTTCATCAAGAACGGCTACAGCCGTCAGGTAATTTGATTGTGCATCAGCGAGTTCGTTGCTGAAAACCACCGCGACACGCTGGCCGCGTCTGACGTTCTGACCGAGTTCGGCCCCGACAGTCCGAACAATGCCGCCGACCAGAGACACCACCGGCGTTTCTTTGTAACTGTTTGCCTGGATAACCCCGGTGGCCATTTGTCCGGCAGCTTCAGTCGACGGCGCTTCTCCCACAGTTTCAATTTTTAACTGAGTGCTGCGCAGTTGCTCCGGCGTAAGCGTCAGCTTCTGCTCTCCTGTAGTCGGAGTCTGCGGCGCCTCTTCGAACGAGACCGTGCGCGGTGCGGCGACCGGTTTGCCGGCCTGCTTCGGCCAAAGCATCCAGACCGCGACGATGGCGACGATGGCCACCATCGCAACAACCGCGACCACGATTGGCAAATGCGATCGCCGAACACGCGGCGGGGTGGCTGGCGTGTTTGTCTCAGAAGAGGTCTTGTCTGTGTCTCCGTCCATCGGTTAACTCCTTCAGCGGGGGCAAGCCACCCTTCCCTACCTTGAGGTGGCCGGGCCTGCTCTTATTTTCGGTACAGCGGCTCTTTAAGTCATCTCATGGTCTGGAAGGCGGGCTTGCCCCCGCCTTATCGCTTTGTCAATTCCGGCGAAGCCGTCGCTCGTGCGATTTCAACTCGCGCGTTGTAGACCGCAAACTGCGCCTCAATGAAATCGTTTTCCAACTCGATAAATCGACGCTGTTCCGCGATGTAATCCAGCAATGTTTTTGAGCCTAATTCGTAGGTTTGACGCACCACATCGAGGTTTGCTTTCGCGGGTTCGCGCGCGCCCACGCGAAAGATTTCCTCGGCCTTTACCGCGCGATCGTACTGGGCATAAGCGGCGGCGACTTCGCGGCGCACCGTCAACTCGGCAAACTCACGGCGCAATTTCGCGGCGTCAGATTCAGCGACGGCGGCTTCAATTGCGCCCTGGTTCTTGTTGCGCACCGGCAAGTCAATCGAGACACCAAGTTTCAGAAAATGAGAGTTGCTCTCAATTGGCTGCAGTCCCCCACGGTCGTCAACGCCGAACAAAGGAAAACCGGAGTGCATACGTTCGTAACCCGCAGTGACCTTCGCATCCCAGCGACCTGCGGCGCGTGCTTGCTCAATGCGCGCGAGTGCCAGGTTCTCCACCGCCCGAAATCCTTGCAAGTCAGGACGGTTAAGCAAAGCCTGTGCGGTGGCTTCGCCGATCGGCGGCAACTGATCGATTAAGTGATCGAAATCGCCGCGCAAACGCAGCGGCTCTTCCGGCAACATCCCAATGAGATTCCGTAGTCCGAGGAGCGCCACTTCAACTTTGCCTTCGGTAGTTTCGCGCATCGACTTCAATCGGTTGAGTTCGACCAGCGCCATGTTCTGCTCGAGCGGTGGCGTCGCGCCTTCGACAACCCGCGCAGCAATCAGATTGAAACTTTGCTGGTTGGCTTCGACCAGTTGATCCGTGAATGAAAGTTTCAGCGCGGCGGCCAACGCTTCGCCGAATTTCATCCTCACTTCTCCGGCTAGCATGCGTTCGCGATTCGCCACTTCGCGCTCGCGCACCTCCACTTCGCGTTCGGCGACGACAATGCGGGCGGGACGGCGGCCACCGCGCTCGAGCGGCAGCCCGACACCGGCCATGATGCTGTTGTCCTTGCCCGGCGGTACTTGCCGCTTGCCTTCGACTTCCAGCATTGGGTTGGCGCGCAGCCGCGCCTGTTTGACCATTGCTTTTGCCGCGTCAATCTCTTTTCGCGCAGCTTCCAGTTCAGCGTTGTGCGAAAGGGCGTAGGCGACGGCTTCATCGGCCGTCATCCCATTTGTTTGATCGAGATAGCGAGAAAGCGATTTTTGCGCTCGTTGTGTCGTCGAATCCGGTAACGTCGTTTGCGCGAAAACGGTGGGAGCGCACGAAATAGTCGTGATGAGAACAAGAGCCAGGGAAGTTTGGGTAACAGCGATCTCACGCCAAGCTGCAAAGCCGCAAAGACGCGCAAAGATGGCGGTTCTTTGCGCCTTTGCGTCTTTGCGTGAAATTGTTCCTTTAGTCAATCGCATCTCGACTTTCGACGCGTCCTTCTCGCTTTAGTTCTCGTTCTCTTAGCCAGAAAAAGATGACCGGCGTCACGACCAACACGTGCAGCAAGCTGGAAACCATCCCGCCCAGCACCGGCGTCGCCAGCGGCTTCATCACTTCCGCGCCCGCGCTCGTGCTCCACATGATCGGCAGCAACGACGCGACTACGGTTGATACGGTCATCACCTTTGGTCGCAAGCGCAGCAGCGCGCCTTCGGTCACCGCTTCGATCAACGACGCGCGGTTCAGTTGACCAACCTCGCGCTTCTTTCGCTCGACCGCTTCTTCCAGATAGATCACCATCACCACGGCCGTCTGCACGGCGGTCCCGAACAACGCGATGAAGCCCACCCAAACTGCGACTGAAAAGTTGTAGCCCAGGACCCAGAGCAGATAGATACCGCCCGTCAGCGCAAACGGTACGGCCATCAGCACGTGCGCCGCCTCCAGCGCCGAGTGATAGGTGATGTAAAGCAGCGCAAAGATCACAATCAGCACGATCGGCACTACCAGGAGCAAACGGCTGCGTGCGCGCTGCTGGTTTTCATACTCGCCGCTCCACTCGATGTAGTAGCCGGCAGGCATCTGCACCTGACGCGCGATTACCGCTTTTGCTTCGTCGACAAAGCCGCCGACGTCGCGCCCGCGCACGTTCAGCAAAACCGTGCCCCGCAGCAGACCGTTCTCGCTGGAGATCATCGTCGGCCCTTGTACTTCGGTGATGCTGGCAAGCTGCGCCAACGGAATTGGCTGCGCCGTGGGCGAAGTGATCGGAAGTTGCCCAAGAGCTTGCAGGTTGCCGCGAAACTCCGGCGCGATAACGCACGCGAACAGGAAAGCGGCGACGACCTTCGATCGTGATCGACAGGTTGGTTTCGCCGATTCCTTTTTCGATCGCCTCGTTGATGGCTTGCTCGTCAATGCCGTAACGCGCGGCCGCGGTGCGATTGATCTTAATGTCAATGTAAGGCGCGCCGCTGATCTGTTCGGGGTAAACGTCTTTCGCGCCGGGAACAGTGCGCACGACTTCAGCCATCCGCCGCGACAAATCCTCGAGCGTCTTCAAATCGTTGCCAAAGATCTTGATGCCCACCTGCGAGCGAATCCCGGTGGAAAGCATGTCGATGCGGTTCTTGATCGGCTGGGTCCAGATGTTGGTGACGCCCGGCATGCGCAACTTCTCGTCAAGCTCGGCAATGAGCGATTCGCGGGTCAGACCGGCGCGCCACTGCTCAGGCGCTTTAAGGTGAACAACGGTCTCCGTCATGTTGATCGGCGACGGATCGGTGGAAGTCTCCGCGCGGCCGGCTTTGCCAACGGCCCATTCAACCTCCGGAACGCTCTTCAGAATTTCGTCCTGTCGCTGTGTGATCTTCAGCGCCTCGTCGATCGAGATCGCCGGATCGGTGACCGGCATGAACATCAGATCGCCTTCGTTGAGCGGCGGCATGAACTCTTTGCCGATTCCGGTCGCCAGAAGAATCGCGCCGGCAAACAGCAGGATCGCGAAAGCGACCGTAATCAGTCGATGATTCAATGCAAACCGCAGGACGGGGCGATAGATGAAGTGCAGCGCGCGCATGACCGGGTTCGCCTGCTCCGCATGAAACTTGCCGCGCAGCAGCAGCGTGCAAAGCACCGGCACGAGCGTGACCGCGATAATCGTCGCTCCGACCATTGCGAAGGTCTTGGTGAAGGCGAGCGGATGAAATAGTTTTCCTTCTTCGCCGGTGAGTGAGAAGACCGGAATGAAGGCGAGGATGATGATCGCCATTGAAAAGAAGATCGGGCGGCCGACCAAACGCGTCGATTCCAGGACTGTTTGCCAGACCAGCGGCCGATCCTTCGGATCAACGTTGCGTTGTTCCATGAAGCGAAACGCATTTTCGGTGACCACAATTCCCGCATCGACCAGCACACCGATGGCGATGGCGATGCCCGAAAGCGACATCAGGTTCGAGCTGATGCCCATGTAGTACATGAACAGAAACGCCAAGCAGCACCGCGAGCGGCAGCGGTATCGTGACGATTAGGATCGAGCGGAAGTGCGCGAGAAATAGGATGTGTGCCAGCGTGACGAGAATCAGTTCTTCGATTAGGGCGCGTTTGAGTGTGTGAAGTGGCGCGTTGGATCAATTGCGTGCGGTCGTAGAACGGAACGACGCTGCACACCTTTCGGCAAGCCGCTTTGAATCGCCGCGATCTTTTGCTTGATCGCGTCGATTACTTCCAGCGTGTTCACGCCGTAGCGAGCGATGACGACGCCGCCCACCGCTTCTTTGCCATTTTTGTCCAGGGCGCCCTGGCGAAAAGCGTCGCCGAGCTTTACGTTGGCGACGTTCTTGACGTAAATCGGAATGCCGTTCTGCGCCGTGAGCACGATGTTTTCGACATCGCCCACGGATTGAATCAAGCCCACGCCGCGGACCACGGACCATTGACCCGCCTGCTCGATAACGTTGCCGCCGACGTTGTCGGTTTGAACGCTCGACGGCTTCGACGACCATCGACAGCGGCAGTCCGTACGAGCGTAGTTTGTTTGGATCGACATCGATTTGATACTGCTGCACGTACCCGCCGACGCTCGCAACTTCCGCTACGCCAGGAACTGAATTCAACTGATAGCGAACGAACCAGTCCTGCAAAGTGCGCAGGTCGCGCAGGCTCATCTGGTCGCTTTCCAGCGTGTACCAGAAAATTTGCCCGACACCCGTCGCGTCAGGTCCGAGCGTCGGCGTAACGCCCTGCGGCAATTGCGCGGCTACCAGGTTCAGGCGCTCGAGCACCCGCGTGCGCGCCCAGTAGAGATCGACGTTGTCTTCGAAGATGATATTGATCATCGAGAAGCCAAACGCCGAACTCGCGCGCACGACGCGCACGCCGGGCAGGCCTTGCAGGTTCGTCACCAGCGGATAGGTGACCTGATCCTCGACTTCCTGGGGCGAACGGCCGGTCCAATCCGTGAAGACGATGACCTGATTCTCAGAGAGATCGGGGATCGCGTCGATCGGCGTGCGCAGCAACGCCCAATAACCCCAGGCGGCCAGGCCGAGGTAAAGAGCAATCACCAAACCGCGATTGCGCATGCTGAATTCGATGAGTCGATGAATCATGCCATTGCCGATTTGCGATTGCCGATTGCCAATTTATTAGCGCCGAAAAACCGAAATCGGCACTCGGCAATTGGCAATCGACAATGCCTTACCGCGCCGTCACACTAAAAGTCGTCTTTCCTTTTCCCGCTGGTCCTTCGTAAGCAAGTTGCCCCTGCCATTCGCCCGTCATCCCAATATTCACTTTACCGCTGTAGATCCCGGGCGTGCCGGTGGTAGTAAAGGTCACCGCATCATTCATCGCTGCCATTCCACCCATTGCGGGCATGTGAAAGTTCAGCGAGACGGCGCCGACGTCGACCGGCTTACCCGACGAGTCAGTGAACGCGAGCGTCATCTGCTGGTCGCCTTGTTTCAGTTGACCGGTGCTGTTGGAAAGCGTCGCGGTCAAGCTGTTGACGCTAACCGACGCGATTGGCTTACCGGTAGGAATGTCACTAGATGACTCAGTGCAGGCGGCAAAGACCGTGAGCGCCGCGATTAGAAATGATGTAATGACAAGAGACTTCATCTGAACCTCCAAGGACATTGTAAGTGTGCAAAGCACACAAATAGACCGGCCTCTGGCAGTTCTCTTCGAACTGACAGAAGACACACTAAGGCCTTGTTGGAATCAGATTAGAAGGCTGAGATTGCGGAGATACGTTGGCGCCGAACCGGGCGGATCGTGAGTTTGCCTGGCACCTCTTGATATCGACTGCGGCATCGGCAGAGGCTGCGTCAACGCCGGGTGAGCCGGCTGAATGGTTTGGTCCGGCGGAGTGATGCGCACCACGCTCGTGGGTAATGTCGTACCGTTTTGCGCACAGTTGAGCGCGCAGAGCAACTCTTCCTCGGAAACTTTGGTCGCTTCCTTTTGACGCATCGCGGCTTTGCAGCAATCCATGTCCATCATGCCGCTCATGCTGCAATGGCCTTCACCAAAGCTCAGCGGCACTCCGGCAAACGCGCCGCCAAACAGTACGAGCAAGAGGAACAAAGATGCGAGACGTTGCTTCATTGCCAAGTGTGACTGTAGTTAGAATCAGTAACTGCCGTCAACTGTTTTGAGGCCCGGTTCCCATTTCCAGGCACGAATGTTTAGCTTCGGCAACCACCATGCCTCGCGGTTTTTGGGGGAATCCCCAGCCCAGTCGGACTTCATCTGCGTAAATACCCGCCAAACCCGTGACAAACCTCGCACTTTATTTTGTCGGCATTTTCTCTCGATTGGCATTCATATTCCCATGCGTCGTGTGAGTGCTCATGTCCATCTTTCCGGGTCGAATACGGAAAAACAATTTCCACGAAACAGGCTTGTCGCCGTAAATCTGGTCGAGAATCGGCGGCTTTGAATAGAACGTAACGTCCCCGCCGAAAGCGAGCGAGACGTCTTTCGTGTTCCAGATGTCACGCGCGCCGCCGAATGTGTAGGCGCCGATGCGAAACGACGGATGAGCTTGCGTGATTCCCAACAACGCTCGATCAGACACGCGCAGCAGATCATCCTTATCGACCAGTTCGAGCCGCGTGTAGAGATAGTTCCTGTCGAGAAACTGCACGGTTGACTCGGCGGTGTAACTATTCAAGTTGATCGGTTGGTCATGCCCGATGACGTGATTGCGTCCCCAAATCAGGGTCGACGCCCAGTTAACGCGGTCGAATTTTTGATTGTATTGAATTGAAGCCGTGGCCCGCCGCACGTCCACATCGGGCTCTTGATTTTCAGGACTTCGCAGCAGTCCGTAACTAACCTGCATCGCCCAATTGCGGTTCGGCATGAACCACAGGCGTGCCGACCGCGAGTTCCACTTGTGAGCATCAAAGTCGTATCGGTTCTCATCCGGCTCACGGCCATTGAAGATCGAACCTTCCAACTTGAACCAGCGATAGGTGAAGCCGGTGGTGAATACGCCGAAGCTGATGTGGGTCGAATCCTGCAAGTGATGCGAGAGAGTTGCCGACGAATTTTCGGAAGCTGACGCACGATGCATGAACGCGACTGGCCCCAGCGCCGGCTCGCCCGGGTAACCAAAGTATGTAAACCAGGTGCCGCGGTCGCCGAGCGGAAACGTGTACTGCGCCGACAGCTCCATAAAAAGATCGTGCGGATGTTGTCGATCGATGAGCGGCCGGCCTTTGTATGTCTCGCCGGTTTGAAAGAGCAGAGGTGATCCGCCGGGCGGAAACGTGAAAGGCTCAGCACTGATCATTCCGCGCAGTTGCAGAGTGCCCGGGCCCAGCTTGTGATAGGCCATCGGCATGAACCAGTTTGCTGATTCGAACTTCGTCACGCCGCGCGGGCCGCCCTGATGGTTCACGCCCACAAAGACGTTGTAGTGGAACATCAGCAGCCAGTCGTTCTTCGTCCAATGCTGCATGTACATCGGCGCCGACGAAGGCTGCCAGGAAGTTCCTGATCCCATTGCACCCATCGACATCGAATTCTTTTCGCTCGAGCCAATGCGAATGCCCATGTCGTCGCCATTCATAATGACCAGCGATCCCATGTCCGTATCCATCCCACCCATATTCATTCCCGGCATTTCGCCTGGAGTAGGTGAAGCGATGGATGACGGCATCGGCATATTCATCTGTGGCGAAGGTGAGGGCGAAGCCGCCGGCATTTGCATGCCCGGCATATGGATATGTGCTGGAGTTGGGGAAGGCTTTGTGTTGGTACCGCCTGTTGAGGCAGGCGGTACCGGTGTCGCCGATGCTGACGGACTCGGCGAAGACTTCGCTTTTGGCGGCGGCTCTTTTGTAGTCGGTGCGTGGCCCTGATGTTGTGCCGGCGTAGATATCCCGCTGACTAAGACCAGGAAACCGCCACAAATGATTGCCCAGTAAACTCGTCGGACTATAAAGCCTCGTACCATGCCACCTTCCTCAGGGTTTTTCGGAATTGACTTCAAGTGGGTCGCCCGTCATGTGCTCTTTGATCTGAAACCGCAAAAATTCGTGGATTGCTTTCAACGCCTCCGCATCGTCAGTTGAGATGCGAATGAGAGCACCCTGTTTGGTCTCGACATACTCGTACTTAATCTTCGCTTTGAGCTGTTTCATGATGTCCGCTCCCGGCGGATTTTGTTCGTGAATCAACATCGGCGCCGAGAAATTTCCTTCGCTGAACATCCTGGCTATGTGAGGGAGATGCTGCCGAATTTGATCGCGGCTCACCGTATCAGCGCTGTCATTCGCCTCGATCTGAATCACGCCGCCGTTTGCCTTCAGCAAGAAGTGATGCGTCGTCTTCGTGTGGTCAAAGCCCATCACCTTGTCGCCGCGTTCGTTCATCTTTTCCATCGAGTCGTGGGTGGACCTGTGCGAGTCACCGGATTGCGGCTGCTGCGCGAATGAGGGCGCCGCTGTCAATATCGCTATTGCCATCAAAGTTAAGATCGAACTGCTGTTCTTAATCATAATTTTCTCCCATCGTCTGCGAGTTGCGTTTGCCTAAGGCCAGACGCAGCCGTTTATCGAGCGAATTGGTTTTGCTCGACGCCAATGCTTCGAGCAATCCGGCCGGCACCGTCGGACCAGCGTGTGCCAACCGTCCATCCCAATCCTCCAATGCCGTCTGCAATTCGTCGCGCAGGATAAGCAGAGTGGCCAATTGTGACTCAACAGCCGAAAGTTTTTCAGCGGCCAGGTCACGAACCCGGCGACAAGGAACGCCGCCGCGCTCGCGCATCTTCAGCACAGTCCCCAACTCGTCCAGCGTGAATCCCATCGCCAGCGCCCGCCGCACCAGTTGAACGCGAAGGAACGCCTCTTGAGGATATTGACGGTAACCATTGGCCGAGCGCGCGGCTTTGAGTACGCCTTTGCGCTCATAATGGCGCAAAGTGTCGGGACTAACTCCGCAAGCTGCAGCCAGTTCTCCAATCCGCCAGCCACCCTTTTTACGGGCATCATCATTCGGAAAACGATTGTAGAGTCTGGAATCGATTCCAGGGTCAAGCAGTTTTTTGAGCAGCATCCTTTCGCTCCAACTTCGAGGGAAAAAAAAGAACGGGGGCGCGGCCAGCGGAACCAGGACCGCGCCCGGGTTAAGAAAGATCCAAAGTCAGGCCGCAACCTTACGGCTTGGCCTTCATGTCTTTCATGTCCTTCATGTTGCACGAGTCGCCACAGCACGAATGCTTGTCAGAACTCGCATCGTGCTTCATGCCGGTCATGTTCATCTTTGCGCCGTCTTTCATGTCGCAAGAGTCGCCACAGCAGCAACCATCTTTGTCGGATGACATGACGTGATTTTTCATCCCGTCCTTTTTCATCATCGCGCATGAATCGCCGCAGCATTCGTGTTTGCCGGCAGCCTTGGCGTCCTTGCTGGCGCCATCCTTCTTCGCGCATGAATCACCACAGCAGCAGCCTTCGTGCTTGTCGGCATCCGTCTGTTTCTTCATGTCACCGGATTTCATCGCGCATGAATCGCCACAACAGCAACACGATTCCATCTTCTTACCATCAGCGGACTGGGTCGTGTTCTGGGCGAGGCCAATACCGGCCATAGCTAAAGTCAGTCCCAGCACGAAAGCCGGAACAAATCGTCGGAAAGTATTCATCTCAAATTTCTCCTGTTAGAAAGATTATTGCCTGGCATCAGCGAACACACTGATGCCTGTCAGAATCCCGAAGCATCGGGATAGCGGGCCTACTTGCAGGCAGACTTCTAGATTAGGAAGGCACAATCGAGCAGATAGGAATGCGCTCGATTCGGTAGTCTGAGCGGAACTGTAAGCGGAGTTTCGTACGATGTTTGTAAATTAAGTGCGGAAGAATCAGCGAGTTCGAGAGCCGACCCGGTCTCGGTTGACTGAGATCGAGAGGCAACCACGATCGAACCGCTCGTCAGCGGACAACAGCTCATCGCGTCGCCGCGCGCTGGAGGAATCAGGGTTAATTCGCTGAGCTCGATGTTGGTCGATTTACTGGCGGCGCGGGTTGGCTTGAGAGCTTTGTGCTTGGCCTTGCAGCAGGCGTGCGAATCCATCGCGGCCGAGCTGGCGGCAATCGTCTGCTCAGCAGCGGGGGCGGCGGAATCTCCCGCGCTCATCGCGCTCTGCGCGTAACTGACCATCATGCAGCCGGCGCCTGCGCACCAAATCGTCAGCGCGATCGCGACCAGGCAGCGGAAAGTCAGAATCCTCTTGAGAGCAGCGGTCACTGCCGAGATTCTACGCCTCTACATTCAAGTCTGTCGAGCGGGTTTCGCCGAAATTGTGGGGCTGCAGTGACGCGCGTCACACGAAGCTTAACTGAGCTTCTTCACCCGCGGCGGCTCGTATTGTTCACCGTACTCGGGATATTCGATGGTTACTGCTTCACCGGGCCGCGTGTTCTGAGTCAGCAAGCTGAGCGCGTCCCGCAGGACTTTCTGCTGCAAATCCCGCATGCCCGGACGGCCCAGGCTGTTTCCGATCTTGAAACCCTTTGGATACAGGGCGCGTGGCGGACGCATCTGCGCAGAGACTTCGGGACTAACGGTAATCAGCACCGTCGGAATGCCTTTCATTTCGATTTCACGTTGGACCGCGACGACCGTGCGGTGGCAGACGCTGGGTCAACCGCCAGTGAGAACGACGGCGTCAGCCCGCGATCCTTTGTCGATCTCATTTGCGATTTCGCGGGCGGTGCCTTCGTACATCGCCTTGAGCTGCATGGTGTAGCCCATATAGCCGATATGTTTCTTGGCGATGCCGCCGACGAAACCTTCGTTTTGCAGATCGCGCAGCACAGCAATGGGAAAGACGACGTTGATGTCCTCGTCCGCGTCGCTGTGATCGTAATGATGATGAGTGACCATCAATTGCGACGCATCAACGTCGGGCGGAATCTCGCGATAGCCCAGGTCGCCAAGCTCGTCGGCGATATTGAATGGTTCCTGATCTTTCAGGTGCACGCCGCCGGCAGTCACGATCGCAATCGTGCTCTTCGATAGCTCACGCTCGAAGGGAGTGAAAGGGACGCATTTTCTGGAAATTGTCATATCGAACGTAGGTTAGCAAATCCTAAACAGGTTACAAACCGGACACTTTGCGTTCCTTTGCGTCTTGGCGTCTTCGCGTGAGAACAGCAGTGCAGGAAATGTATCTCGCAAAGGCGCTAAGTCGCAAAGCAAGCGCAAAGAAGAATGTCAGATGCCGAACCCCGTGTCCGACATCTGACGTCTGATCTCTGACTTCTGACTTACAGTTTCCGCAGCACTTCGAGTAAGTCTTCGTTGTCCGGCTGATCGGAAATGTCGTGAATGTCCTTGTAAGCGAGCTTGCCTTCCTTATCGATGATGAAAAGCGCGCGTTCAGAGATGCCATCGTTGCCACGATAGGCGCCGAACGCTTTGGCCACTTCACCTTTGGGATGGAAATCGCTGAGAAGATCATAGGAAATACCGCCGAGGCTCTTGGCCCAGGCTGTATTGCAGGGAACGCTGTCGACTGAAATGCCCAGAACCTGGGCATCATACTCGCGGAAGCGGTCGAAATCCGCCTCGTACGCGGGTATCTGCGCCGTTCAGACCGGGGTCCAGGCCAGCGGATAAAACGCGATAACTACATTTTTCTTGCCCCGAAAATCCGAAAGCTTCACCTTCTTGTCTTTCTCGAGGTGACTCTTCAATTCGAAATCCGGAGCCATGTCGCCGACTTCAGGCATTGGATAGAATTCCTCCTTCAGAAATCAATTAAATTGCTGATTAACAGCTTAAGACTAACTCGTTCGGGTTGATTCATTCAAGCTCATAACAAGCGCGATGAATGGAGCGCGGCCATCCCTGCCCGCATGAGCGCAAAGCGCGAATAAAACTACACGCGCTATGGGAGGGCCCGCTTGTGCGACTTTTAGAGCCCTCCCCTACGGTCGGGCTAATGCCTGTGGCAACCTTGGCGCAGGCCGGATAGGTTCGGTACGCACGCCTCCGGCGTGCTCCAATTGGGCTCCACTGCTGCGGCGTGATGCCTAACCGGCACGCCAGAGGCGTGCGTACCCACCATCAACCCAGGCTCGCTGTCGCCATGAATTTAGGGGTGCGGCGGGCCTGGGTCGCTTGTTCGAAAGCGTAAGCAAGCTTGATCAGAGTCGCCTCGCTCCAGGCGCGGCCGAAGAAGGAAATTCCCACCGGCAATCCGAAGACATAACCCGCCGGCACTGTGACGTGCGGATATCCGGCAACCGCCGATGCCGTCGAGTAGCCGCCCGTGAAGTGATCGCCATTCAACCAATCGGTTGGCCAGGGCGGTCCTCCGGTCGGCGCGATCAACGCGTCCAGCTTCTGCTTGTCCATTACCGCGTCGATGCCTTCCTTGCGTGACAGGCGTTGGTTCTTTTTCAGGGCGTCGCGATAGGCCTTATCAGTCAGCGGCCCTTTGGCCTGCGCTTTAGTCATAATGTCCTGGCCAAACCAGGGCATCTCGCGGTCACGATACTGCTCGTTAAAATCGATAATTTCCTTGAGCGACGTAACTGGCGCGCGTGGGCCAAGCGAATTCAGATAAGCGTTGAGATCCGCTTTGAATTCATAGAGCAGCACTTCGAATTCCGAATCATCAAATTTTCCCTGCGTTGGGATGTCGGCCGGATCGACTACCGTGGCGCCGCGCCGTTTGATGATATCGATGCAGTCGTTCATCAGCTTATCGACCGCGTCGTTAAAGCCGAAAGACTTGCGATGCACACCGATGCGCGCGCCGCGCAGGCCGTTTGGATCGAGAGACTTGGTATAGTCAACCAGAAATTTTCCGCCGCTCGCTCGCGTCGCTTCATCGCGCGAATCTACTCCAGTCAGTGCGCCGAGCAGAATAGCCGCGTCGGTCACCGTGCGGCACATTGGCCCCGCCGTGTCCTGGCTGTGCGAAATCGGAATGATGCCGGCGCGGCTGATGAGTCCGACCGTGGGCTTGATTCCGACCAGCGAATTCGCGTTCGAGGGACACACGACTGAGCCGTCGGTTTCCGTGCCGACGCCAATCGCTGCCAGGTTGGCGGCCACTGCGGCGCCGGTACCGGAACTCGAGCCACACGGATTACGATCCAGCACGTAGGGATTTTTCGTCTGTCCGCCGCGGCCGCTCCAACCGCTGCTCGAATGACTCGAACGAAAGTTAGCCCATTCGCTGAGGTTCGTTTTGCCAATAATCACGGCGCCCGCTTCCCGCAATTTCCGGGCGACGGTCGCATCCTGTGGGGCAATAGATCCCGCCAGCGCCAACGAACCGGCGGTGGTCGTCATGCGATCGTGCGTGCCGATGTTGTCTTTGATCAGCACCGGGATTCCGTGCAGGCGTCCGCGCAGCCGGCCGGCTTTGCGCTCCTTGTCCATTTGGGCGGCAAGGGCGAGAGCATCGGGATTTATTTCGATCACCGAATTGATGGCCGGCCCGCGTCTATCGATATCTTCGATTCGCTCAAGATATTGTTGCGTCAGTGATTGCGATGTGAATTTTCCGGCCGCCATGCCGGCTTGCAGATCGGCAATCGTTAGTTCATCGAGCTCGAAGGCGGGCGGGGTAGCGACATCATTTGTAGTGTTAGCCCTTGCGGGAGTGATGATCCGGGCAGATGCTAAGGCTGCTCCGCCTACCAAACCGGCGCGAACAAATTTTCTGCGATTCATGTAGTCCTCGATGTGGACGAGATGATCGAACGGCGGAACTTCTAGTTTGTGGCTCGGGAAAAGTCAACTTCAGGTGCAACGCCTGGAGAAATGGCTTTGCCACTCTGAAGCGCGGCAAGTCTTCGACTTGCCGTTAAGTGCAAATATATATGGCGGTCTTTGACCGTCCGGGTCGGAGACCCTTCAGAAGGAGGGTTCGCCACCGGCAAGTCTTAGCCTTGCCGCGCATCGGAGTGGCAGAGCCACGATTATGCACGCGAGGACACATGCGCTCCGGTCTCAAATAAGGATTTCGTCCGGCTCTTCCATGACCGGAAGGGAGGGTGTGTTCAACCAACGACGAAGCGTCGGCTTAAAGTTCAAGCTAACCGGTGTGCCATTACGAACGCTTTCGGCCAAACGCTTTGCGTCAGGCAGGACGGTCACGGCCCGCAACGTTTGTGGATCGCTCTCGAGCGCCACCCGCTGACCAGCATCGGCGCCAAACGCGGCCGTAACAATTTCCTGTCGCAGCCGCAGCTTAACAAACTCGATGTCCCCATCGAGCTGCGTCAACTGCAAACGCGGCTGTTCTTTCCGCACATAATTGCGGAATGCTTCGAGGACGCGATCGGTAATCGGATAGTCGCTGGGTTTAGCCGAATTCAGGTAATCCACTTTGCCGACGCGATATGATTCCAGCCCGCTAATCTTTCCGGCAGCGAGCAGGCGCGTGAAGTAAAACGCGGCTTCGCTGATTCGACCGCGCACCGGCGTCGGGGTCAACGGCCGGGCGTCGATATCGGGAGTGATTCCGCCCCCACCGTAAAAAACTCTGCCCGCTGCGGTGCGAAAAGCCGGCGCGCTGGATCCGCGTAATTGGGGGACCGAATCGCTGGGAGAAGGCTGGCCCGGTTGGATCGGTTGCTGACTATCGTTCTCGTCGTGGCGCACGTAATAGTCGTAAAGCGAACCACTCGAATAATCACGCTGCAGCGAACGGCCGTAAGGCGTGTAGTAACGAGCAGTCGTCAGCGTCAAACCGAAACCATAAGGGAGCTGAAAAACATGCTGGACCAAGCCTTTGCCAAAGCTGGTTTCGCCTACGACCAGACCGCGGCCATGATCCTGAATTGCGCCGGCGACGATCTCTGAGGCCGAAGCGGTGTTTCGATTAATCAGGACGACCAGCGGCATCTCTTCAGGATCGCGGCCGTTCGATTTGTAAACCGCGGCCTCGGTGTATTCGCTGCGGCCCTTAACGGAAACCACGACTTTGTCGCGCGGCAGAAATTCGCTGGCCACATCAATTGCCTGATCCAATAGACCGCCCGGATTGTTGCGCAGGTCAAGCACGAGCTGGCGCATGCCATCTTTTTCCAGGCTGGCGATGGCCTCGCGCAATTCGTCGTCGGTTGTATGCTGGAAACCGCCGACCAGTCCGATGTAACCCGTGGTGGGGCCAATCATGAACGAGTTGCGGATCGAAGGCAGCGGCACCGCATCGCGCACAATCTTGAAAGTGACGGGCACGGCCTCGCCGGCCTTTTCAACCTTTATCTGCACCGGTTTGAGCCGATCGCCGCGGACGTTTTTCGAGACCTCTTCGCTGGACCAGTCGCGCGCGTCTTTACCGTCCACTTCGATAATTCGGTCGCCGTATTGCAAACCAGAGCGCGAAGCCGGCGTGTTTTCGACCACTGACTGCACATAAACGCCGTCGTCATGCCGCTGAATCTGGACACCGATGCCATAGAAACTCGACGACTGATCCTCTTTCAGTTTCTTGAATTCGACAGCCGGAAAATAAACTGAGTGCGGGTCGAGCGTGAAGAGCATTCCCTGAATCGCCGCCTGGGTCGCTTTTTCGTAGTCGATATCGCCGACATACTTGTCTTCGACCGTGGCAATTGCCTCGCGATAATCGGACTCAATCTTGTCGGCTTCGTACTTGTCTGCCTGGGCTGCGGAATTGGAATTGGAGCTTGGAGCGTGGCGGCGCGAAGCCCTGGATCGCACACCGCCGGCGACGCTGGCCGCGACAATTACCAGGGCGGCGATAATAATGAACTTCCGACTCATAATTTGAGTGAGCTGGGGGGCCCGCTTTTCAGTCGAATATAACACAGTGGCTACAATCTGGGCGAAGCCATCGTGCTTGTGCGTCTCCATTTTCATTTCTCTGCGTTAGTCTCAGCGACCTCTGCGGCTCCGCGGTGAATAAAACTAAAAAATGCTCACCGCAGAGACGCCGAGCGCGCAGAGATGGCGCAGAGATTTCAATTTACAAAGCCATCATGGCTTGTGCGTGTCTTAGGATTCATTGACAATGTGTTTGGATGCCGTCGCCAAAAATCTCGATCGTGATTCCCGCCTATAACGAAGCCGCGCGCATCGGTGATTCGCTGCAAAAGATCATAAGTTACCTGAATGAACGCTCCGATGAATGCGAATTGATCGTGGTCGATGATGGTTCGACGGACGAAACGGGACGGATTGCCGAAGAGGCCGTGGCCCGGGCCGGAAGATTGGCGGCGCGCGTGATCCGTTACGAGCAAAACCGGGGGAAGGGATATGCGGTGCGTTTGGGACTAGTCGAGTCCCGCGCGAACATCGCGCTGTTTTCTGACGCGGATCTCTCGACCCCGATTACTGAAATTCCGAAGCTCGTCGGGCCGATTCGTTCCGGTGAATTCGATCTGACGTTTGGCTCGCGCGCCTTGAATCGCCGTTTGATTGGCGTGCATCAACCATGGCGGCGCGAGCAGGGCGGGCGCGTGTTCAACCTCATCGTGCGCGTGGCGACCGGCTTGCCCTTCTGGGACACGCAATGCGGGTTCAAAGCCTTTCGCCTGAGCGTCTGCCGGCCGTTGATCGAAGCGGCGCAAATCGATCGCTTTGGATTCGATGTCGAGTTGATCTACCTGGCCCATCTGGCGCAATTACGGCTACAGGAAATCCCGGTGCGCTGGGATCATATTGGGGGAGGCCCGCTGGATGTATCGGCGAACTATAGTCGTGACAGCTTACGGATGATTAATGAAGTGCGCCGAATTCGCGCCGCCGCCAACGCCGGTGATTACAGCGAAGCGATCAGCGCGGCCAGAACGGCCGCGATGGTGGAAGCAAAGCATGGCTTGGCTGTGCGGTCGTTCGCCTAAAACAATCTTCACCACAGAGGACACAGAGGAAGACAAAAGCAGGAAACAACTGGTGGGCGAGCAGCTTGCGAATGACTTCACGCTTAATCGGGCCTGGTGCTTCACTAGATCGGCTGGGTTGCAAATGATTTCATGCTTAACTTTTTTGCTTTGTCTTCTCTGTGTCCTCTGTGGTTAATTCTCTCTGGGAGTAACAGATGACCGCACGACTGAACGTCAACATCGATCATGTCGCTACCGTGCGCCAGGCGCGGCGCGCGCCGGAACCCAGCGTCGTAGCCGCAGCCATGATTTGCGAGCAAGCCGGCGCCGACGGCATCACGGTCCACCTGCGCGGCGATCGGCGACACATCCAGGATGCAGACCTGTTCCTGCTGCGACAAGCGGTCACGACTTACCTGAATGTCGAAATGGCCGCCACCGAAGAGATGATGAAGATCGCGATTGAGGTTAAGCCTGAGGCGGTTTCGCTGGTGCCGGAGAATCCCGGCGAGATAACCACCGAAGGTGGTCTGAATGTCCGGACCAACGTCGCGATTGTGCGTGCGGCAGTCAATCGCTTGCGGGAAGCCGGCATCATGGCGAGTCTCTTCATCGATCCCGAACCGAAGTCAGATCGAGGCCGCCCGCGAAGTGAATGCCCAACAGGTCGAGTTGTGCACCGCCGCGTATGCCGAAGCCACGCTGGGCGCGTCCGGGATTCACGGCGAAAGCGCGGCCCGCGCGAATCACGAGCTGCGCCGTTTACGAGAAGGCGCCGCGCTCGCGGCCCAGTATGGCTTACATGTTGCGGCCGGTCATGGACTGACTACGCGGAACGTCGTCGCCGTGGCGGAGATCAGTGAAGTGTCCGAATTCAATATCGGTCACCACATCATTTCGCGAGCGGTATTTGTTGGATTGGATCGCGCGGTGCGAGAGATGCGCGAGGCGATTGCGCAAGGACAAGGATGATTCGCAAGCCGCAGTTCTAATTTGAAGCTGAAATACCTAGCGAGATCCCGAAGCCAGTTGCAGGCGGACCATCGACTTTTCGAGCTTCACGCGCGCCTTCTCGAAATCTTCTTCGGTTCCGCTCCACGAACTCAATTGCTTTTCGGTGCGTTCGCGCGCCAGGCGGGCGCGAGCGGCGTCGATCTCTTCAGGGCGCTCGGCGATTTCCGCCAGAACCGAAACCCGATCGTTGTTGACCTCGATAAAGCCGCCGGACACGTGCAATTGGAAATTCGTTCCATCATGGTTGTAGGTGAGCACACCGGTTTGCAGCTCTGAAATCAGCGCCGCGTGCCCGGGCAGGATCTGCATCTCGCCGTTGCGGCCGGGCACGGTGACAGAATTCACCGACTCAGCCAGCACGCGGCGTTCAGGAGTGACGACTTCAAGTTGCAATTGATTCAGTTACTCATTGATCCATTGAATCATTGGTCGCCCGATAATGAATCAATGATCCAATGAATCAATGACTCGTTGACTCAATCGTCTTATTCCTGATATTGCTTCCCGGCTTCGACTACTTCTTCGATCGTGCCGACCATGTAGAAGGCCTGCTCGGGAAGATCGTCGTGCTTGCCTTCGATGATCTCTTTGAAGCCCTTGATCGTGTCTTCGAGCTTGACGTACTTGCCTTCGCGGCCGGTGAACTGCGACGCCACGTGGAAACGGTTGCGAGAAAAACTTCTGAATTTTGCGCGCGCGCGAAACCACCAGCTTGTCTTCGTCGGACAATTCGTCGAGACCGAGGATCGCGATGATGTCCTGCAAGATCTTTATAGCGCTGCAGAATCTGCTTCACGTTCTGCGCCGTGTTGTAGTGATCCTCGCCGACGATGCGCGGATCCAGAATGCGCGATGACGAGGCGAGCGGATCGACCGCCGGATAAATTCCCAGTTCGACGATCTGCCGCGACAGCGCGGTGACTGCGTCGAGGTGCGCGAAGGTCGTCGCCGGCGCCGGATCGGTGTAGTCGTCCGCGGGAACATACACGGCCTGAATCGAAGTGATCGATCCGGTCTTGGTTGAGGTGATGCGCTCCTGCATCTCGCCCATCTCAGTCGCGAGGTTTGGCTGATAGCCTACGGCCGAAGGCATGCGGCCCAGCAGCGCCGACACTTCCGAACCAGCCTGCGTAAAGCGGAAAATGTTGTCGATGAAGAGCAGCACATCCATGTCCCTGGTCGCGGAAATATTCAGCGACGGTCAGACCGGACAAGCGCCACGCGCAGGCGCGCGCCCGGCGGCTCAGTCATCTGTCCGTAGATCAAGCGCGACCTTTGATTTCTCGATCGCCTTCATGTCGACTTTGGTCATGTCGAACGCGCCGGTCTCTTCCAGGTTGTGATAGAAGGACTCGCCAAACTCGATGACCTTCGACTCGACCATTTCGCGCAGCAGGTCGTTGCCTTCGCGCGTGCGCTCGCCGACACCGGCGAACACCGAAAAGCCTGAGCGCGCCTTCGCGATGTTGTTGATGAGCTCCATCACGATGACGGTCTTGCCTACGCCCGCGCCGCCGAACAAACCAATCTTGCCGCCGCGCAGAAACGGCTGAATCAGGTCGATGACCTTGATTCCGGTTTCGAACATCTGTAGTTCGGTTGATTGCTCTTCAAATGACTGGCGCGTGACGATGGATCGGATAGCGCTGCTGATGCGGAATCTCGCCGAGATTGTCGACCGGCTCGCCGATCACGTTCATGACGCGGCCGAGCGTGCCTTCGCCAACCGGCACCGTGATCGGTCCGCCGGTGTCGGTGGCTTTCATGCCGCGCACCATGCCGTCGGTCGGCAACATCGAAACGGCGCGCACGCGGCCTTCGCCCAGGTGCTGCTGCACTTCGGCGATCACGTCGATCGGATCGGGCACTTCAAAGCCTTCGGAAGTAATCCGCAGCGCCTGATAAATCGGCGGCAGATAATTCTCGCTAAACTCAACGTCAACCACCGGTCCAATAATTTGCACGACTTTACCGACGTGTCCGTTCGTGCCGTTTCCGTTAGGCGTAGCCATATTCTATTCAGTCAACTCCTTCAGATTAATGCGAAGCCTATACAGGCGAAAAAACTGGAAGGGTTTTTAAGAGGGAGAAGATAACATAGGTTGCTAGAGCACAAAGCGGCAGAGGCTCTAATGATGAGACCATAGACCGCGGCCTCTTGGGAAGACTGCGCGCACTGTTTGCTGAGATCGAAAGCGGAGACCGCATCTCAATGGTTGCCGGATGGGATGTCTTGACTGCCTCAATGCTCTTGAAATTTTGACTCCATGTGGGCCGGATAATTTCGCACCGCAGTGCTTCCGCGAATCGTCATAGCCTTGCGTTCATCGAGTTGAAACTTAGACCGCAGCGAAGAGTCGACCTTCCAGAGGAGCAGGGGAACGAAACCTTGCAGATGTCCCAAACTTTCGAAACTTTACTTGTACCACTGTCGTAGTACAATGGTGAAACCGATGTTCCAGGTTGACGCCAAGCATCCAACGCCGCTTTACCATCAGCTCGAGCGGTCGATCCGGTTTGCGATTGCGACCGGAAAGCTGGGCATCGGCGACCAGTTGCCGACGGTGCGGCAGTTGGCGGTCGATTTGCGCATCAACGCCAACACCGTCGCCAAGGTTTATACCGAGTTGGAGCGAAGCGGCGTGGTCGAAACGCGCCGAGGCGTCGGGCACGTTTGTGACTGCCCGGCCCAACGAAGCGGCCAGCCGCCGCGATCGCGACCGGCGTCTGCGGGAGTTGGCGGACCATTTCGTTACCGAAACTCACAAGCACGGATTTTCGATTGAGGACGTGATCGAGCATTTGGAAAAGAGACGAAGAAAGTAGCGCAAACTGTTAATTTGCGAACCCGTCTGATAGAAAGCGCGCAAGTTGGCAACTTGCGCTACAAAGGAGAAATACAGATGCCTAACATTCAACAGAGTTTGATTGAAGCACGCAACAACCTGCCGACACCCACCGCCCCCCGCGTCAATTGTGGTGGCCGCGGCGGCGTTCATCGCGCCGGTCCTGCTCGGCGCGCTCGCGACGCTCGATGACTTTGAATCCGGTCGGCGCGATTCTGGGCGTGCTGCTGGGGTTGCTTCCTCGCGCAATCACCAAAGATCGCGCGGCAATGGGAGCGCGCGGTGGTGCTGCGCCTGGGCAAGTTCATCGGCCTGCGCGGCCCGGGATTGTTCTGGATCATTCCGTTTGTCGACAGCATTTCGTCCTGGATCGATCAGCGCGTAATCACCACGGCTTTTGCGGCTGAAGAAACTCTGACCAGCGACACGGTGCCGGTAAATGTCGATGCGGTGTTGTTCTGGGTGGTTTACGATCCTGAGAAGGCGGCGCTCGAGGTGCAGAATTACCCGGCGGCGGTAAGCTGGGCCGCGCAGACGGCCTTGCGCGACATCATCGGCCGCACTTCGCTGAGCGATCTGCTGCGCGGCCGTGAACGCATCGAAGATGAATTGCAGAAGCTGATCGATGAGCGCTCGAATCCCTGGGGCGTGACCGTGCAATCAGTCGAAATGCGCGACGTGATCATTCCCGCAGCGTTGCAGGATGCGATGTCTCGCGAGGCGCAAGCCGCGCGCGAAAAGGCTGCGCGCGTAATTCTGGCAGAGGCCGAGGTCGAAATCGCCGCGCGGTTCGCTAGGCTGCTGAGTCGTATCGCGACAATCCGACCGCGCTGCATCTGCGCGCGATGAACATGCTGTACGAAGGCTTGAAAGAAAAAGGCGCGCTCATGCTCGTGCCGAGCAGTGCGGTTGAATCGATGGGCATGGGCGGGTTGATTGGAGCGGCCGCGCTGCGGCAGCAGACGCTTACCGGCAGTAAGGAAACGCCTGAGTAACCTGAGTTCATCGTCGTGGTCACCGGCTCCTCGTGCCGTTAGGCACGAACTACTTATAGATCTTGTCGCTGGTTAAAAGAAGACAGCCCGCGAAATCGAAATGATGTTTCGATTTCGCGGGCCATCTAATTTCGAATCCAAGTTCTATAAATATCTCGCGCCTAACGGCGCGAAGAAAATCGCTACTACTCTTCCGGCTCAATCTTGATCTTCATCGACCGCAGAATTCGCAGGTCCTCGTCAGTCAAGTCGAACGATTCGCTCGCCGGTTCGGATTCTTCGTCATCGCTGTGCGGCCGCAACCCAATTTCGAGCTTCAGCGTCAGCTCCATTTCAAAACCTGCTTCGCGCAGGCGCTCAATGGCGGCGGCGACTGCCGGCGAGTCACGCACCGATTCGTTGATCGCCGTACCCACTTCTTCGGCCAACCGTTTTGTTTCTTCGTCCATTTCCACGAGGCGATGCTATGCCAGCGCGGTTTAGAGTTCAAGCGTTGGAGCGGCTGCATGCCTGCAGGCGGAACGCAGGCATCCTGCCGGCATGATTCTTCAGGATGCGGGCACAGATGCCCGCGACCCGCAAGCAGGATGCGTGCGCTCCCAGCGCAGAATGCATCGTTCCAAAGGTTGAACTCTGAACGTTTGCTCTGATAGCCTCGCTGCTGCCAGACGGAGCAAAGTGATGGCCTACCAAAGCTTAAAACAGAACGCCGCGAGCATTTCAAGACTTCCTCGGGCATCGAACTGCCGGTCGATTTCAATCCGTCAAACGTTGAACCGATTGATTACGATCGCGACCTCGGCGATCCGGGCGAGTTTTCCCTACACGCGCGGCATCCGGCGCAACCTGTACCGCGGGCGGCTGTGGACTATGCGCCAGTACGCCGGCTATGCGACCGCCGAGGAATCAAACGCGCGTTACAAGTATTTGCTTGTCGCAAGGCACCACCGGATTGTCGGTGGCCTTCGATCTGCCAACGCAGATTGGTTTGGATTCTGACGATCCTTTGGCCGCGGGCGAAGTCGGCAAGGTCGGCGTGGCCATCGATTCGCTCGAGGACATGCTGCGATTGTTCGATGGAATTCCGCTCGATGAAGTTTCGACCTCGATGACCATCAACGCGACCGCCGCGATCCTGCTTGTGCTTGTATCTGGCGGTCGCTCGTCAGCCAGGGCGTGCCGTTTCAAAAAGTTAACGGGACACTTCAGAACGACATTCTCAAAGAGTACATCGCGCGCGGCACATACATTTTTCCGCCCGCACCGTCTTTGCGCCTGATTACCGATACGTTTGCTTTCTGCGCCGACCAAGTTCCCAACTGGAACACGATTTCGATTAGCGGCTATCACATTCGCGAAGCCGGCTCGACGGCGGTGCAGGAGGTGGCCTTCACCTTCGCCGATGCAATCGCGTACGTTGAAGCGGCGCTGGGCGCAGGTTTGGGGATTGACGAGTTCGCTCCGCGTATCTCGTTCTTCTTCAACGCGCACAATAATCTGCTGGAAGAGATTGCCAAGTTTCGGGCGGCCCGGCGGTTGTGGGCGCGTTTGATGCGCGAGCGCTTTCACGCCCGCGATCCGCGATCGCTGATGATGCGATTTCATACTCAAACCGCCGGTTCGACACTCACTGCCCAGCAGCCGGAAGTAAATATCGTGCGCACTACCATTCAGGCGCTTGCCTCAGTTCTGGGCGGGACCCAGTCATTGCATACGAATGCCATGGACGAAGCGTTGGCCCTGCCTACCGAAGAAGCTGCGCGCCTGGCTTTACGCACCCAACAGGTTATTGCCTACGAGTCAGGTGTCGCGGACACCGTCGATCCATTGGCGGGGTCGTACGCGATTGAGGAACTGACGAGCGAAATCGAGCAACGCGTGGTTGATTATCTGGACAAGATCGATGCCCTCGGCGGTACATTGCACGCTATCGAAACGGGATACATTCAGCGCGAGATTCAAAACTCGGCTTATGAATATCAGCGCGCCGTCGAGACGCAGGACGCAATTGTGGTCGGCGTAAATCAGTTCCAGACCGACGAAGAGTCGCAGATGAAAACCCTGCGGGTCGATCCGTCGATCGAACAAGCGCAAATCGACCGGGTGCGCGCCGTCCGTGAACGCCGCGATCCGGCTGCAGCCGAAAACGGTCTGGTCAAACTGGAAGCAGCTGCGCGCACCAGCGAAAATCTGCTGCCGAGAATCCTTGACTGTGTCGAGGCCTTTGCCACCGTGGGCGAAATCAGCGACCGCCTGCGAAGCGTTTGGGGCGAATACCGCGAAGTCGTGACTACCTGAGGTGAAATCCGCAGGTGGAGTGATTCCTAAAAAAGTGGTCCACGAGCAGCAGTAACGTCCCGAGAATTTTTCCGAGAGGGGAATAGTTTTTTCATGAGTAACAATTCAAGCTCAGCGCCCAAGGCGAGTATGTGCATCCTGGCAATCATTCTGTGGGCAGCGGGCGCGGCTTACTCGCAGCACGGCCAGACGGGCGGTGGTGGCGCGGGCGCCAGCGCCGCGGATGCCGGCAAGACAATGAAGGTCACGGTGAAGAAACCCGTGCGCACCACGACCGGCACCAGGCCGCCGCGAACCGGCACGCGCACGACACCGGACAACTCAGCTCAATTGGAAGATGCTTTAAGCCTGGCCGACGACGCCCGGCAGAACGGCCGTGACGAGGCGGCTGAGCGCGGTTACCTCCTGGCTTCGAAACTGGTTCCCTCTGATCCGCGCGCGTACCTCGGGCTCGGTCATCTCTACTACAACCAGAAAAAGTATCCAGATGCTGAAAGGTTCTACGCTCGAGCTGCGGCCTTGAGTCGCAGTGATAGCGAGCCTTACGCGCGCCTGGCTTTTACCTACACTGAAATGCAACGGCTGAGTGACGCCCTATCAGCGGCTCAGCGGGCCGTGGCGGCCCAGCCGGACAACTACTATGGCTTTCTCGCTCTCGGTTATGTGCTTTCGCTCCAGCACAGTTACGCGGGGTCTGAGACAGCGTATCGAAAGGCCGTAACCCTGGCGCCGCAGCCGATGACGGTTTTGCATACTGAGTTGGCGCGCATCCTGAGCGAGCAACGCAAGTATCGCGAGGCTTCGTTGGAAGCAAAGAAAGCGGTCGGCGTTGATCCGAAAGACTACTCCGCGCGATTTCAATATGCGCTCATGCTGCAGAAGCTGGGCCAACTGGCGCCTTCGGCAACCGAGTATCTCGAAGCTATTAAATTGAATGAGAAAGACAGCTCACCGCATTCGAACGTTGGCTTGATCTACTACATGACAGAAAGATTTCCCGCCGCGCGACAACACTGGAACGCCGCTATCGGGCTGGGCTCGACCTATGATCCGGATCGCATCGGCATAATGATCCTCGATGCCAGACTGGCTGACGCGCGCCGGGAACTGGAAGCGTACACGCAAAAAACTCCTGACGACGAAGACGGTTGGTTGATGCTCGGCGATGTATATCGGGCGCTGGGAGAAGATTCGCTGGCGCGCGTTACGGACACGCGCGCCGCGCAGATTGCCCCTGAGTATGTGGGATTGCGCCGCCCGAGCCTGAGCACACTCTCTGGTCCGGCGCGCAACGCGCGCAATGTGCCCGTGGGCGGAGAGGTCTCGTTGGTGCGCGCTTATCTGCTGAAGACTTACCCGGCGGCGGCCACGGAAGCCACTACGGCCTTTGGCGTTTCAGACCGCACGATTCACTGTGTGGTGGAGTTAAATCAGGAAAATGGGGGCGTGATGGTCAAGTTTGTTTGGCGCACAATTCAAGTTGTGGGCGCAGTCGATCGCGTGATCAAGACTGTCGATTACACCACCAAGGCGGGCGAGGCCAGGGTCCATGGCAACCTGAGCCTTCCTTCCGATTGGCCCCCGGGCAGCTACAAGGTCGAGATCTACGTCAATAACACACTGGCTAAGACAGTCCAATATACGATTCAGTAACTTAGCGCGCTGCGCGCACATAGCCTCTTTTGGCACCGTTCTCAGAATGACGATTAGAGTTTTCTTGCGCGTCATCGGGAACGTCGTGAAAGGCCCACCACCAACATGTTCACGGTCGCTGTCACACTTCTATTCTTCGTTCTGTTTATTGGCCTGGCCGTCTTTCTCATAATCTACAACAACAAGAAAGAGAAAGAGCGAACCCGGGCACTGCAGGTAACTGCGTCTCAGCTTGGGTGGCAGTTTGCGCCCGTGGCTCCCTGGAACATGATTCCCTGGCTGGATCGCTTCGCTCTTTTTAGTCAGGGCCACAGCAAGCAAATTAAGAACTTCATGTATGGCGAGGCGGAGGGTGTCAAAGCGGCCGTCTTTGATTACATCTACGTCGTCGGGTCCGGGAAAAATCGCACCACCTATTTTCAATCGGTTGTTTACCTTGAGCCTCCGAACCTGACTTTGCCGGCATTCTCGTTACGGCCTGAAGGCTTGATGCAGAAGATGCTGACTGCCTTCGGCTATCAGGACATAGACTTTGGACAGCGGCCTGAGTTTTCGCGTCAATACATTTTGCGCGGACAGGACGAGGCGGCCATCCGCGGAGCCTTCGGCGATCGCCTGCTGGATTTTTACGAGGGTTATCCCGGCACCTGTACAGACGCCGGGGGAAACCAGCTTTTTGTGTTTCGGTCGGGCCATCGATTTCAACCGCAGGAAGTGCAGTCGTTCGTGGGATTGGCGCTACAGACAATGAAGCATTTAAGAGCTTACTGAGAGCAAAGGAAGTAACTTGAGCTGAAGGTGAAGACTGTTCCACCCCGAAGCGGTTTCGACCCAAAAGCCCAGAGTTGCTGCTCCCGCCTTAGGACTCAACAATCGATAGTTGGCAGCGCGGCGAATGGCTCTGCCACTCGGATGCGCGGCAAGTCTATGACTTGCCGGTTACGAAATCTTATTCGCGATGGGTCTTCGACCCCGCCCGGTCACAGACCGTCATTCGGGTGCGCAGCTAACGGCAAGTCGTAGACTTGCCGCCCGTCAGAGTGGCAAAGCCATTGGGAAAGAATTAGATCGCGTGGCTACATGCCTTGGTGAGTCAAGTATGTTATTGCCCAACCAAAGTCGCCTCTTTAGAACACGCGTCGGCTGTTGCGCAGCAGGAATCCCAAAACCAAACCGGCCGCGGCGGAGATTAGAATCGCTTGTCCCGGTTTGCGCCGCGCATAGTCCTTAGCTTCATCGGCGATCTCGTTAAAATTCTTTCCCTGAAGGTTCTTGATCTTCTCGCCAACGACGCCGGCTTTTTCCTCGATGTAATCGCCGGCCCGCGAAGCCGCGTCCGCGATCTTTTTGCCGTATTCCTGAGCGGTATCTGAAAATTCCGACATTCTGCTTTCACCCCTGTAGATCATTGACTGGTTATTGTGCTGCCCGTTTTGTGTGGTTTCCATCTTTAGTTGCTCCTTATGTAAGCGAACAGATCATCTATACGAGGAAACGGAACCCGCGGTTGCCAAAAATTTGCAGAACCATCCGCGCTGCTGGCGCACTCAATCGCGGACACAGAAAAGCAATAATTCCTGCCGGCTACAAGGTCACTTGTCGTCTTGACTTATTTTGGTGGTCAATGGTAAGTAAGCACTTACTTCGGTGGACCCCGAATCCGGAATCTCCTTGGATACTCGGAAACGTAACATCGCAAATACGAACGGCGCGCGCATGGCCGGTGGTGAACGCCGGCTGCAAATTCTGCGTGTAGCCATGCGTCTGTTCTCGCAACACGGTTTTCGCGGCACGACCACCAAAGAGATCGCGAAGGCTGCCGGCGTCTCGGAAGCGATGGTCTTTCGCCACTTCGCCACGAAGGAAGAGCTTTACAGCGCGATTCTGGATCACAAGGCCTGTCTTCATGACGCGCTTGATCCTCTGCAAAAGGTGGCCGACGCGGTCGCGCGAAAAGACGACCGCGCAGTCTTTGAGGGTATCGCCCTCGATGCGCTCAACCAGCATGATTGCGATCCGGAATTCCAGCGCTTGCTGTTGCACTCGGCTCTGGAACAACACGAGCTGGCGCACATGTTCTGGGAAAAATTTGTGCTCCGGGTTTACCGATCGCTGCGTGCTTACATTCGCCAGCGGCAGCGCGAAGGCGCGATCGCCCAGGGCGAACCCCTGGTCATCGTGCGCGCTTTTGTGGGCATGATCATTCACCACTCGCTGAATAACAATCTGTGGGACCGCAAGCAACAGCTGCTTAAGCTTTCAAATCAGTCTGCGGCGCGGGCCTTCACGAACATTCTCTTGCACGGAGTTTCCACGCCAGGAGCAAGAACTAACGGGCGGAAGAACGGTACGCGCCGCGCCACACTGAAAGATTTAACGGGGCCGAAAGATACAAAGGGAAAGAGAACTAAAAAATGACTTCTCCTCGATCGATCAAAGTCATCATTCTGGTTTTGCTGTCGTTTGCCGCAGGGCTGAGTTTTCTCGCCTGTAAACGCTCAAATGGCCAGCCTAATGCCGCCGCTGCGGCGGGCCCCACGCCTGCCATAGTTCAGATCAGCACAGCGGCCGCGGTGATGCGACAAATGCCGCGCTACTTCGAAGCCACCGGAAGTTTGGCTGCCAATCAGCAGACGGACGTCGCGGCGGAAACGTCCGGCAAAGTTGCGGCCGTCGGCGTTGACATTGGCAGTTCAGTGCGCCGCGGCCAGATGCTGATCAAACTGGAAGACGCCGATTTCAAGGATCGGGTGCAGCAGGCGCAGGCCCAGCTGGATCAGGCGAAAGCGACGCTGCGTCAAAACGAAGCGAAGATCGGTTTGCGCCCCGGGCAGAAGTTCATTCCCGAGAACGTTTCGGAAGTTCGCGCGGCGAAAGCTGCCCTGGATTTGGCCGAGAAGAACCTGCGGCGCTATGAAAAGCTGGTTGAGAGTGGCGACGTTTCGCGCGCCATCTATGACCAGCAGAAGTCGCAGCGCGATCAAGCGGCCGAGCAGTATCAGGCGCTGATCCACCAGGCGCAACAGAACTATGCCGACCGTGGCCAATTCGCAGGCCGCGGTTGAGGCCGCGCAGACCAACCTTTCGCTGTCCCGGCGCAATCTGACTTACACCGTCGTGACCGCGCCGATGGCCGGCTATGTTTCCGATCGGCCCGCGGACATCGGCGAATACATTTCACCCCAGCAAAAAGTTGCGACGATTGTCAGTCTGAATCCGCTGCGCGTTCGCATTGATATTCCCGAACAGGCGATTTCGCAGATTCATGTCGGCGAAAGCGTGTCGGTAGCCGTTTCGGCCTATCCGGATCGAAATTTTGCGGGGCACGTCGCGCGCGTGTCTCCGAGTGTCACGACCGCTTCGCGCACCCTGACGGTCGAGGCTGACGTCGAGAACGGCAGCGGCGAGTTAAAGCCCGGACAGTTTGCGACGATTCGAATTTTGCTGCCGCAGAATCAGCCGGCAGTGCTGGTGCCGCAACGCGCGCTGCGAACAATTTCGGGCGCCACCTATGTGTTTGTGATTAAGAACGGATTAGCGCAGCAGCGACTGGTGCAGACCGGCCAAACTGAAGGCGACCTGGTTGAACTGGTGAGTGGCGTTGCCGCGGACGAGATCGTGGCGACCAGCAATGTCGATCAGTTAAGTGATGGGGTTGCGATAAAGCAGTAGGCGCGTTTGGAAGCGGGCTACTGCCCGCTATAGTCGGCAGGATGCCGGCGCTCCGCAGGGAAGATGCCTGCGCTCCCGGGAAAGCAATATGCAAAAACTTGCTGAAATCTGTGTTCGTCGTCCAGTGTTCGCGACCATGCTCATCCTGAGCATCACGGTCGTCGGCGTGTTTTCGTTTCGCTCGCTCGGAGTTGATCTCTTTCCCAAAGTCGATCTGCCGACGATTACCGTGACGGTAGTCAATCCCGGCGCTTCGCCGCAGGAGGTCGAAACCGAAATCACCGACAAGGTTGAAAGCGCGGTGAATACGATCAGCGGCATCGATGAGCTGCGTTCGACTTCGGTGGAAGGCGTGTCGCAGGTCTTCATCACCTTCCTGCTGGAAAAGAATGCCGACGTGGCCGCGCAGGAAGTGCGCAACAAGGTCGATCTGATCGTCAACGATCTTCCGGAAACCGCCGAAGTTCCGATCGTTCAGAAGCTCGACACTGACGCCACGCCGGTGCTGCGCATCGCGGTTTCCGCCCCGCGATCATTGCGCGAAGTCACGGACATCGCGGACAAACAAATCAAACGGTTGATCGAACCGATTAGCGGCGTTGGCAGTGTCGAAATCGTTGGCGGCCGCCAACGCGAAGTCGAGATTTGGGTCGATCCCGACAAGATGCGCGCGTACAACGTCTCGGCCGCAGACGTAGGCAATGCCGTGCGCCTGCAGAACATGGAATTGCCGGGCGGCCGCGTCGAAGCGGGACAGCGCGAAATGACCGTGCGCACTATGGGCCGCATACCCGATCCCGCGCAGTTCAACAATCTGGTGGTGGCGAATCGCGGCACCTACTCAGTCAAGATCAGCGACATCGGTTATGTCGAAGATGGCGCCGAAGAGCAACGCACCGAAGCCCGCCTGAACGGTCAGCCCGCCGTGACGCTCGTCGTTTCGAAACAATCGGGACAGAACACGGTCGCGGTTGCGGATGCTGTGAAAGAGCGGCTGGCAGAACTGAGGTCGACCTTACCGCCGGATGTGAAGACCCAGATTGTTGGCGACCAGACGATCTTCATTAAGGCGGCGCTGCACTCGATCAACCTGCACCTGATCGAAGGCAGCATTCTCGCGGCCATCGTGGTGTTTGTTTTTCTCTGGAGTTTCCGCTCGACCTTCATCGCGGCCATCGCGATTCCAACTTCGATCATTGCGACCTTTGGATTGATGGCGCGCGATGGGCTTCACGCTCAACCAGATCACGATGCTGGCGCTCACGCTGATGGTCGGCATCGTGATCGACGACGCGGTTGTGGTCCTGGAAAACATTTTTCGCTTTGTTGAAGAGAAGGGTTTGCCGCCGTTCCAGGCGGCCATTGAAGGAACGCGCGAAATCGGGATGGCGGTAACGGCGACGACTCTGTCTCTGCTGGCGGTGTTTTTGCCGGTTGGTTTCATGGCGGGAATTGTCGGCCGGTTCATGTCTTCGTTCGGCTTCACCGCGTCATTTGCGATCGCGGTTTCGCTGCTCGTGTCGTTCACGCTGACGCCGATGCTGGCGGCGCGAATGATCAAGCGAAAGCGAGTCCGTGTCAGTACCGGGAGCACTAGCGACCGCGCAAAGACCCATAAAGAATCAGGTGATTCGCTGGAGCCGCGCAGCTCGCTGGAAGAATTCAAGGACAAGTACGAGCAGGCCAGCTCAAAACAGTCCCGCTTTTATCGGCCCATCGATCGCACCTACACATGGATGCTGAAATGGTCGATGGCCCACCGCTGGGTCATCGTGATCTTGTCGCTGCTGGTGATCGTCAGCACGGTGCCGCTGTTCATGTTTGTCGGCAAGAACTTTCTGCCGGTCGACGATCAGGCGCAGTTTGAAATCAATGTGCGCGCGCCGGAAGGCTACACCTTGTCGGCGACCTCCGCGTTGGCCGAACGAATGGCCACGGACGCGCGCAAACTGCCGGGGGTCACCGACACGCTGGTGACGATTGGCGGCGGGCAGCAACAGGTCGTCAACGTTGCGAATATTTACATCAAGCTGGCGCCGATTGAAGAACGGTCGGCCGCCCAGCAGGACTTAATGCTGCGTGCGCGCTCAGAGATTATCGGCAAGTATTTGAAAGAAATGCCACAGCTGCGCACCAGCGTAAATCCGGTGGCGGCGTTTTCCGGCGGCGGATTTCGCAACGCGGACATTCAATTCGTGATCGGCGGTCCCGACCTCGACAAGCTCACCAAGTATGCCGAGAACATGCTCGCGAAATTGAAGAAGGTGCCTGACGTGGTGGATGCCGACTCGACCCTGGTCACCGGCAAGCCTGAATTGCGCGTGGTGATCGACCGCGCGCGGGCCGGCGACCTGGGCGTACGCGTAGGCGACATAGCGCAGTCATTGAACACGCTGGTCGCGGGCCAGAAAGTCTCGACCTTCAATGCGGGCATCGATCAATACGACGTGCGCGTGCGGGCTATTGGCCAATTCCGGGCCAATGCTGAAGGCCTAACGCGAATGCTCGTGGCTTCGCAAAAACTCGGCTGGGTCAGCCTCGACAACCTGGTGCGTATCGAGGAAGGCACCGGTCCGGCGGCCATCGATCGATATAACCGGCAGCGACAAGTGATGGTGACGGCTAACACCAAGCCCGGCGGCTCGCAGACAGCCGTCATCGCAAAACTTAACGAGTTTGCGAAAGAGGAAAACATGGACACCGCCTATCGCACCTCGCTGGCCGGGCGATCGAAAGAGTTGACTCGCGCCGGCACTTACTTTCTGTTGGCGATCGTACTGTCGTTTGTCTTCATGTACATGGTGCTGGCGGCGCAATTCGAGTCGTTCATTCACCCGATCACAATTCTGCTGACGCTGCCTCTGGCCATCCCCTTCGGCATCGTTTCGCTGCTGGTAACCGGGCAGACGGTAAACATTTTTTCCGGACTTGGGTTGTTGCTGTTGTTTGGCGTGGTGAAGAAAAACGCGATCCTGCAAATCGATCATACGAACGGTTTGCGGCGCCAGGGTATGGAGCGGCACGACGCCATTATTCAGGCCAATCGCGATCGTCTCCGCCCGATCCTGATGACCACGATTGCATTGGTAGCGGGCATGACGCCGCTCGTGCTTTCCAGCGGTCCCGGCGCCGGCACGAATCGATCTATTGGCGTGCTGGTGATCGGAGGTCAGTCGCTGTGTCTGCTGCTGACGCTTTTGGCAGTGCCCGTTTTCTACTCGCTGTTTGACGATCTTGGTCGCAGCCGCATTTGGTCGCAACTCGGCTCCGCAGCCAGGGGAATTTTCAGCCGCGCGCGACGCCGAGCAGCAACCGCGGCGGCCTCTCTATTAGGACAAATGTTCAAGACTCTTTTTATCGCCACAGTTCTCGTCTTCATCATTTCGCATCAGGTCATGGCGCAGGAGCCGACCGTGTCGCCAACTCCGGTTCCGTCGCCGTCACAGGCGGTTTCGGTGCCGCCGGTGGCGGTGGACTTTCGCGCGAATATCGCGCAGCCGTTGCCGCCGCTCGCTCGCGTTGGCGTGGACACGGATGAGCAGCAGCCGATGACCTTGCGTGAAGCAATCGCCCTGGCGCTTCAGAATAACAAGGACATCGAAGTCGCGCGCGACAACGTCAAGATAGCCGAATTTGATCTGCTGACGGCGCGCGGCGCCTACGATCCCAGGTTCAGCGCGCAAACCTATTACGAAAACCTCAACTCGGCGCCCACCAGTTTTCTGAGCGGCGCCTCGCGCGTTGAGACTTCTGACTTCACCGCGACCAGCCGTTTTGAAGGCCTGACTAAAAAGTACGGCGGAAATTACCGCCTCGATTTCACTGCGATCCGGCAGACTAGTAACAGCCAGTTCGCCACGCTTAATCCGCAATACCCGACCGGCCTGACGTTTAGTTACACGCAACCGCTCTGGCGGGGACTGCGTTTTGATTTGCCTCGCCGGCAAATCGAGGTCGCCAAGAAAAATCTATCGTTGACTGACGCCCAATTTCGCCAGCGGGCGATCGAGGTGATCACCAACGTGCAGCGCGCGTATTGGGATTTGGTTTTCGCCTTGCGCAATCTTCAAATTCAGCGCGACTCGCTGACGGATGCGCGGGCGCAGCTGGAGCACAATCGGCGCATGGTCGCGGAAGGAGCCTTGGCGCCCATCGATGTAGTGGCGGCTGAAACGCAGGTGGCAAACTTCGAGCAGACAGAGTTTGCCGCCCTCGAAGACGTAAACCGCACGGAAAATAGTCTGAAGAACATGATTGCCGAAGATCGCAACGCGAGGCTTTGGCAGGTATCGATCATTCCTACCGATCATGTCGATTTGCTGGTGCCACAGGTGTCGCTGACTGACGCCATGGACGCAGCCCTGCAGAACCGGCAGGAACTAAAGCAATCGGATCTGGCGCGCGAAATCAATTTGCTCGATCAGAGACTGTATCGCGAGCAGACCAAGCCGGAAGTAAATTTAGTTGGTAGTTATGGCGTGACCGGCAATGCCGGCACCCTTACTTCTACCGCAAATCCAATTACGGCCAGCAATGATGCTTTGCGCGTTCGTGTGAATCAGCTGTCGGTCATTGAAGGTTTGCAGCCATTGCCGGCGCCGCAGGCGAGTACGATCGATCCGATTCTGCTGGGCGGGTATCCGCAGTCTTTGGCGAACCTGGCGGCGAACCGCTTTAACAATTTTCGCGTGGGTGTCGCCATCAGCCTGCCGCTGCGAAACCGGACGGCCGAAGGCCAGCTGGGCCATTCACTGGTCGAAGGCAAGCGGATTGCGACCCAGCGCGAACAGCTGGAACAATTGATCCAGGTCGAAGTGCGGAACGCTTTGCAATCGCTGGCCACGACGGAAGCGCGTCTGCGCTCAGCCGGCGTGGCGCGGTCAACGGCCGAACAGCAATACGAAAGTGAAAAGCGGAAGCTGGATGCTGGTCAGTCGACCGTATTTCTCGTGCTCGAGCGGCAAACCGCATTGGCGACCGCGCGTGGCAACGAATTGCGCGCACAGACTGACGTGAACAAAGCCATCGCTGAATTGCAGCGCGTAACCGGGAATTCATTAACCGCCAATAATGTAACGGTGACGGTACGTTGAAGGAAAGACAAACTTTAGTCTGTCGGTGAAGAGTACGACAAACTTCAGTTTGTCAGCATGCCGATCAAATTAGAATAAGCGACAAAATAAAGTTGTCGTACATCAGAGACAAACTAAAGCGGCAAACTAGAGTTTGTCGTACATCCAGATAGAGATGCCTCCGAAAAAAGTTCCCAGAGCGGTTGTTATCGTCGTTGTCTTACTGTTGGTAACTACCGCCGGTTTTCTTGGCTGGTGGTTTCTGATTCGCGAGCCTCCTGTTCCACATAACATCATCGTGCTCAGTGGGCGCATTGAAGGCGACGATTCGACGGTGGCCAGCAAAACCTCTGGCCGCATTCGCGAGATACGCGTGCGCGAGGGCGACATCGTCAAAGCGGGCGATGTAATTGCGCTGCTCGACGAAGATCAAGCGACCGCCCGCGAGCAACAAGCGCGTTCCGCGTCGGAGGGAAGCCAGACGCGTGTTATCCGATCGCAGGAACAGATCGGAGTTCTGCGCGAACAGCTCAAGCAGGCAAACATCACCGTCGAACAATCCCGGCAGGATGCCGAAGGCCGAGTGCGCCAGGCCGAAGCCCAGGTGGCCAGCGCGGAAGCGAACCTTTCGCAGGCCCAGGCTGCTTACGAACAGACACGATACGACGTCGAAAGATTTACCCGGCTGGCGCGCACCGGCGATGTTTCCGATCGGCAACGCGAGCAGGCGAAGACTGCGGCTGAGAGCCAGGCGGCCGTTGTTGAATCGATGAAGAAGCAGGTGGCGGCGGCGCGCGGGGCCTTGACCGCCGCCCGCGCAAACCTCAAAAACATTCCCATTCGATCTTCACAGGCAGCCGTCATTCAAAAACAGATCAACCAGGCGCAAGCCGATGTTGCCGCCGCCGAGTCCGAAAGCGAACGCGCTCGCGCGCAACTGCAGGAAGCCCAGGCCAATCGGACTGACCTGACGATCCTCGCGCCGTTTGACGGCACGATTGCTACGCGCGTGGCCGAACCGGGCGAAGTTGTGGCGCCAGGCACGGCGATTGTGACGATGATTGATCTCGGCAAGATTTACCTGCGCGGCTTTGTTCCGGAAGGCGATATTGCCCGCGTCAAGCTGGATCAACCCGCGCGTGTCTACCTCGATTCAAATCCGAAGTCGCCTATTGAAGCTGTCGTATCGCGCATCGATCCGGAAGCTTCATTCACGCCTGAGAACACCTACTTCCGTGATGAACGAGTGAAGCAGGTGGTGGGCGTGAAGCTGCTGATCAAGAACCCAAGCGGCCTCGCCAAACCGGGTATGCCGGCTGACGGCGAGATTCTGGTTGAGGGTACGAGTTGGCCAAAGGATACCGGACGAAGGTAGAGCCCTAATTTGATAGCGGCGTTAGAGTACCGACTTTAGTCGGGCTTTTCTCTGACCGATCTAAAGAACCCCACTGAAGTTGGTACTCTGACACCTGAAATTAGAACACTGCCTGCGCTTCGGTTCCGGTTGTTATGAATTTGGGGCTTCGCCCCACACAAATTGGGAACAGTCCAAAATCTAAACGGCGGATTTGCCATGAACGCGGTACTTGATTCTTCATCAGCAGCGGACGAGGCGTCCGCCCTCACAGGCGACTCCGCCATTCATATCCGCGATTTGCGCAAGAACTATGGTGCAATTGAGGCCGTACGCGGCGTCGATCTCGACATTCAGCGCGGCGAGATCTTTGGTTTGATCGGGCCGGACGGCGCCGGAAAAACTTCCGTCTTTCAAATTCTCGGAGGCGTGATGCCGGCAACTGCCGGTGAAGCGATCATGCTCGGCCGCTCGACACGCGACGCCCGTTCCTACGTCGGCTATCTCACACAGGTTTTCAGTCTCTATCACGATCTCACCGTCGCGGAAAATCTTCGTTACGTGGGCGAGCTGCGACGGCTCTCGGATCGGGACATCGAGGAACGCGGCCGGCGCTATCTCGAGATGTTCGGTATGGATCGCTTCACCGATCGCCTCGCCGGCAAACTCAGCGGCGGCATGAAGCAGAAGTTGTCGCTGGCCTGTGCGCTGATCATTGAACCGAAGATCCTGCTGCTGGATGAGCCGACGACGGGCGTCGATCCGGTTTCGCGTCGCGAATTTTGGGACGCGCTCGCGGATCTTTCCAGCCAGGGCATTACGATCGTCATCGCCACGCCGTATCTGGATGAAGCGGAACGCTGCACGCGCGTCGCGCTGATGCATGAAGGGGTGATCCATCAGACGGGAACGCCTCGCGAATTGCGCACTCATCTCGGGCTGCAAAGATTGATTGTGCGCACCGCGGAACTCAGCCCGGCTGAAGATTTGTTGGACACCACGCCGGGAATCGATGACGCACAACGCTTTGGGGATCACCTTGATGTCATGGTGAAAGAAGCGGCCGCCGGAGAGAAACTGACCCGCGAAACTCTACAGGCAGCGGGAATCCCGATTGAGGAAATCAAGGTTGCATCGCCGACGCTCGAGAATTCGTTTGTGGCGATGTTGCGGCACCTGGAAGACGAAGTCAGAGCTGCTCCGTTTCCGGTGAAGCGGAAGTTTCAGGAACGACAGGCCGGCGCGATTGCGATTGGCGCGCGCGATTTGACGAAGACGTTTGGCGATTTTGAGGCCGTGAAGCGGGTCAACCTCGAAGTCAAATACGGCGAGATTTACGGCTTGTTAGGCGCCAATGGCGCCGGCAAAACAACCACGATCAAAATGCTGTGCGGACTGCTGGAACCGACCGATGGCGAAGCTGAGCTGGCGGGCGAAACCGGCTTGTTGCGATCGAGTTCCGTGCGCCAGCGCGTCGGCTACATGTCGCAGAAGTTTTCGCTCTACGACGATCTAACTATCGAGGAGAACCTCGAGTTCTTCGCCGGTGTCTATCGTGTGCCTCTGGCTGAACGGACCGAAAAGAAGCGTTGGGTCTTATCGTTTTCGGGCCTGCAAGGCCGCGGCAAATTGATGACGGGCAGTCTGCCGGGCGGCTGGAAACAGCGCGTGGCGTTTGGCGCGGCGGTGATGCATGAACCGAGCGTTCTGTTTCTCGACGAGCCAACTTCGGGCGTCGACCCGCTGGCGCGCCGGGCCTTCTGGAAAATGATCAATAGCTTCGCCGATCGCGGCATGGGAATTCTGGTTACCACCCACTACCTGGAGGAAGCCGAGCAATGCAATCGTCTGGGTTTGATGGTGGCCGGCGAACTGGTGGCGCAGGGCACGCCGTCCGATCTGAAAGCCCAACAGAAGGGTCACGTTGTCGAGATCTTCACTGATGCACCGCAACGCGCAAACAATTTGCTGAAGAGCGAGATGGAGAGCTGGCGAGTGTCTTTGTTTGGTGATCGTCTGCACGTCATCGTGGACGAAGCGCCCGAGCAGGCAATTAGTCACATCACGGAAAGACTGGCGCGAGAGAATGTGCGAGTCGCGAAAGCTGAGACGCTGCCGTATTCACTGGAAGATGTGTTCATTGCAGTAGTTGAGAAGATGAAGAAGGAAGGGAAGAGCGCGGAGGGGTAGAAGTAACGCTTGCTGAAATATCCTTCGTAGCCTACGATTGAGATATGCAGATACTCATCAAGTTCCCTGACCCTGAGACCGAGCGTCGTGCCTTGGGGAAGCTCATTCCGCGCTTTTCGGGCAAGAGCTGGAGCACCGGCGAAACCGCCGTGCCAGCCCAGGCCCTCGGCTTTCTGGCGGACCAGGGAATCCAATTTACCGTCATCGGCCCGGCTCCTTATGAGTACGTTACGCCGCTACGAGATCCTAGTACCGTTGGTGTTCAATGACGGCCAGCCTGTGCCTGAGGAATTATTGGCACAGACATTCGCCGAACTGCGTGATCGGTTCGGCGCAGCCTCGTGGGAAACCCAGGTCCTGAGGGGTTCATGGGAGCATGAGGGAACCACATACGAAGAAAACTTCACCCGTTTTTTCGTAGATGTGGTAGATGAACCCGAACATCGAAAATTCTTCACACAACTCAAGGGCAAACTGAAGATCCGCTTTAATCAACTGGACGTGTGGATCACTTCTCATCCAATGGATGTGATTTGATGAAACGGATTCTGGCCCAGGTTAAGAAAGAGCTCACGCAGTTATGGCGTGATCGTTTGACGCTCGCCCTGGCGCTGGTCCTGCCGGTTTTGCTGCTCCTCTTGTTAAGCAAAGCGACATCGCTTTCCGTGAAGGACATTCCCCTGGTGGTGCAGGATCTCGACAAGACCCCAATGTCCCGCCGGTATCTGGAAGCGGTGGGCGCGTCGCTTTCTTTCAAGTTAACTGCGTTGCCTCCGAACGTCTCGCCTGAGCAACCGCTGTTGCGTAATGAGGCGCGGGGCGCGCTCGTCATCCCGCCGAACTTTGAGCGTGATCTGATGCGCGGCCAGACTACCGAGGTGCAGTGGTTAATCGATGCCACCGACGCCAACACAGCCAATGTTATGCGCGGCAAAGCAGCAGCGGTGACGCTGAACTTCACGACTCAAATTCAACCGGAAAGGCTGGCGCCCGCGATCCGCCCTCAGGTTCGTTACTGGTTCAATCCCGGCCGCGAAGATCTGAAGTACTTTGGCCCGGGCGTGCTGGCGTTCGGCATGGCCCTCTTTCCGCCCTTGCTGGCGGCGTTGGCGGTCTCGCGCGAAGGCGAGCTGAAAACAATTCTGCAGGTCTACGTTTCCAGCATCACGGCGTTCGAATATCTGCTCGGGAAAGTGATCGCATACACGATCGTCGCGTGGGGAGAATGGATCGCGGGAATGATCGTGTTGTTTGCCGTTTTCGGACTCAGCCTGGCCGGCGATCCAACACCGTTGCTGGTAACTACTTTCTTCTATTTGTTCTGTACGACGTGCTTCGGAACGATGCTGGGCGCGGCGATTCCAAACCAGGCGGCGGCGATTCAGGCTACGCAGCTCGGCGGCTTTCTGACTTCGTTTCTGCTGTCCGGTTATATCTTTCCGGTGCAGAACATTCCGCAGCCGCTGCGCTCGCTGTCTTACATCGTCCCGATGCGTTACTACCTCGAGGTGATCCGCGATGCGTTTTTGCGCGGCGGTGGTTGGGCGGGTGTCTGGCCCGCGCCGATAGCCCTGGCGTTGCTGGGCACGTTCTTCTTTTGGCGCGCCTGGAGTGTGATGAGAGAGATGCAGGTTAAGGATTAGTCAGTGGTCAGTGGTTAGTTGTTAGTCGTTAGTCGTGCGTAGCGGTAAAGACCATCTACAACTGACAACTGACAACTGACAACTGACAACTGACAACTGACGACTGACTAGTGACAACGGACCACAGACAAAAATGCTCGCTTTTCAAAACATCTTCAATTCGCGTCTCTGGTCTCTCTTCGTGAAAGAGTTCCACCAGATTCGGCGCAACCGGCGACTGGTGATCCTGCTGATTATCCCGCCGACGCTAAACATCATTCTTTTCGGCCTGGCGCTGAATCCGACCTTCGAAAATCTGCAACTTGGGGTGGTTGATTACAGTCGCACGCCGGAAAGCCGCGAACTGATATCTGCATTTGGCGAAGGTCTGGTTTTTCAGACGCATGCTTACTACGCTTCAACCGAAGAAATGGGCCAGGCAATCAGCCGTGGCGAGTTGGATGCCGGCCTGGTCGTGCCGCATGACTTTGCGGACCAGCGCGCGCGCCATGAAACCTTCGATGTGCAGTTACTGGTCGACGCCGTCAACGCCAACACCGCCACGATTGCCGGCGGGTATGCAGCCCGGATCATCGCCAGCCTCAATCAGAAGATCGCGCTGTCTCAGCCGCGCCGACAACAAAACCCGGGAGGGGATTCAAGCCTGGCGATGGTGACAACGCCGGCAGCGCGGGCCTCGGTCAGACCCAGGCTGACGCTGCTTTACAATCCGGGCCTGAAGAGTTCGTGGTTCATTACTACCGGCATGATTGGCTTGCTCCTCGTCCTTCAAGGCTCCGTCGTGTCGTCCGCGTCGCTCGTGCGCGAGAAAGAGATCGGGACGGTCGAACAATTGCTGATGACGCCCGCCGGCAATTCTGAAATCATCATCGCGAAAGTCGCGCCGATCTTTCTCCTGCTCGCCTTCGATATTGGGCTCGCGCTGGTCGTGGCGCGAATTGTATTTGGGGTACCGTTGCGGGGCAGCTTTGCGTTGTTCTTCTTCGCCGCATCGCTGTGCGTCTTGTGCGGCATCGGCTTGGGAATGATGATCGCGACCTTCACGCGCACGCAACAGCAGGCGCAGCTGATGAGCTTCTTCACCAATCCGCCGCTGGCGCTGCTGTCGGGAGCCACGACGCCGATCGAGGCGATGCCGGCGTGGCTGCAACCGATCACGGCCATCAATCCGGTTAAGCACTTCGCCATCATTTCCCGCAGTATCTTGTTGAAAGGCAGCGGGGTCGACGTGCTCTATCCGGAACTGCTCGCGCTGGCCGCGATCGCCTTCATCATGGTTTCAGTAAGCGCGTGGCAGTTTCGCAAGCAGCTAAGGTGACTCTTTCCCCATACGGGGTTTCTCCTTATCTCTGTATGTCCTCTGTGCCTCTGTGGTGAAAATGCGTTGGGGAAGAATTTCACCACAGAGACACAGAGGACGCACAGAAAACACAGAGAAATCAGAATAAGGACCACCGATTTCTTGATCTGAGTTCACGGCTTAGTGGAAGCATCTGAGCCGTTGGATTTCGACGAGAAAGACACCACCGTCCATAACGGAAAATGATCTGAGACGGTGAGTAAGAGATCGATGCCGGAGGTTTTGGCCGTCAATCCCCGCAGCCAAATCCAGTCCAACTTCAAGGTAATGTCGAATAACACTGCGTCTCGCTTAAAAGTTGGATCATCGTCCGCGAATGGAGTTGTGAAACCCTCGCTGGCGAACAACTCACGCACGCGTTCGACTGTAGGAGGTTCCCAGCTATTAAAGTCGCCCATGACCATTGCGGCTGTGTTTTTCGGAAACCGCGCAAGATCGTCAAGCACCGCACGCAGCTGATTTATCTTTTGCGGAATCGCAATCCGCGTTTCGCTGTGCACTGAATAGACGCGGAGGTCCGTCTTACCAATCTTCACGGTGGCGCTCAAAGCCACTCGCCCACGGCCACCGGGACCCTCGTGCGGCAAAACGATTCGGGTAACATCAGTCAACGGATACGGGCTGAGCAACGCGACGCCCGTCTCTTCTTCCTTTTCTTTGCCTGACTGTGGAGGCGGCGGCGCGGCCCACGCGTAATACATCCCGAGACGCTCAGCCAACCCGCGTGCGTTGTTAGTTTTGTCGGTGCGCTTCCTGGCGCGGTCGACTTCCTGAAGCGCAATCACAACGGCGCCCTTTTTCTTCAGCCAATCGCCGATTTGATTGAGTTGTTCGCCGGTACGCCAGCGAATGTTGTAGGTGACGACTAAAAAGTCCGTAGGCGATTCGCTTGGTTTGATGAGCTTTGATGCCTGACCTGTCTCAAGCAGTTCAGTTTGTTCCTGAGCTGACGTTCTGTGGGCCGAACTCATAAATAACAAAATGGTAAAGACGAGTAAGACAATGCGGGGGCAAGCCGCCCTTTCCGACCTTGAGATTGCCAAGTACTTTGGTTTGACTTTTGTTTTGTTCTTTCTCATGAATGGACCGATCCGCGGTCACCTCTCAGGTCAGGAAGAGGGGCTTGCCCCCGCTTCCTTAGCAATTTCCAATCTCAGGCCATCATAAGCTGCGACAGTTTCCCCGGGCCAAAGCTGTTTCGCCTCTGACTCGAGGTCGAGGCCATCCCATTCAGGATAAAGATGCGTCAACATCAATTTGCGCGGCTTGGCGAGTCGCGCGATCTGCAGCGCCTCAGTCAGTTCCAGATGCGTGGGCACCGGTTTGTTCCGCCGGAACGAGCATTCCAGAATCAGCAAGTCGGCGCCGCGGCTAAACTCGGCAATGTCTTCCGCAAATCCCGTGTCCGACGTGTAAACAACCGTTGTGCCGCTTTCGTCGGTGAGCCGGATCGCTAAACTCTCCGGCCGATGTGGAGTGGCCCGCACTTGTGCGTTGATCGAAGGAAGAATCTGGAAAGGCTGGGCGGAGCCATCGGCAGGGATCTCTTTTATTTCAATGGGGAAAGGCGCCTCGAATAGTTTGTATTTGTGTGATTCGTCGATGGCCCGGAGCAGCTTTTCCGTGCCCGCGCAGGCAAAAATCCGGAGCGGCTTTTGGCGCGATTGAGTTTGGGGTGAGTGCTTGATGCCAAACAGAAACGGCGCCAGCCCGGCGCAGTGATCCAGATGCAAGTGGCTGATCCAGATGACATCAAGGTTTGGCCAGTCGAGCTGCTCCTGGGCCATGCGATGAGGAGCGTCGGCGCCGCAATCGAGCAGAATCGAGCCCGCGCTGGTTTCCAACCAGAATGCCGCCGCCGCGCGTTGCGCGTGGAAAACCGAAGTGCCGGAACCGAGAACGACGAGCTGCATGCAACGCAGGCTAGATTGAAAATCGACTGGAGGCAACTGTCCCGTTGCACTCTTGATGACTGAATCCTACGGTGCAAGCGAGGACGCTTGCGCTCCAGTCAACAAATTTCATATGCTGGCCCGCTCTTAATCAGACTGCTGATCTCAAAACAATCACATGACAGTTAAATCAGATCGCTGGATACGCCGCATGTGCGAAGAGTCGCACCTCATTCATCCGTTCGAGGCGCGCCTCGTCCGCGAAGTCGCCGGTACGCGCATCATTTCCGCCGGCGCGTCGAGCTATGGTTACGACATGCGTCTCGCCGATGACGGCTTTCGTGTCTTTTCGCCGATTCATGGCCGCGAGATTGATCCGAAACATTTCGACGAGGACTCGTTGGTTGAGCCGCCGCTGCGTACCGCTGCGGACGGATCAAAATATTATCTGCTGCCGCCGCATTCATATGCGCTCGGCGTAACCGTCGAGACATTCAGGATGCCGCGCAACGTCACGGGGATTTGCATGGGTAAGAGCACTTATGCGCGGGCCGGCCTCGCCGTCAACACGACACCGCTGGAAGCCGGATGGGTCGGACGTCTGGTGATTGAATTGGGAAATCTCGCCGACCTGCCGCTGCGCGTCTATGTCAATGAAGGCATCGGGCAAGTATTATTTTTCGAATCCGACGAGGACTGCGACACCTCTTACGAAGACCGCGGCGGCAAGTATCAGGGGCAGACAGGATTGACTTACTCAAGACTCTGACTGTCGGTTCTCATAGTTAGTGAAATCCGCACCATAGTTAGTGAAATTCTGTCTCACAGTTATTGTGAGTTTAGCAGACAAGAGGTAAAGGCCTAGGAAAGTTGAAAGAGATAAGCCGCCATTTTTTTGTTGAATGGTATCGAAGAAGCGGACGGGATTTTCCTTGGCGTTCTCAAGAGCTCGATCCTTTTCATCACTTGATTACTGAGTTGCTTCTCAGGAAAACACGCGCTGAAGGAGTAGCTAAACTGTGGCTTAGCCTCGTGCACACGTATCCAAACGCTCATTCAGTAATTCAAACCCCTAAGAAAAGGCTTGCAAGACAACTAAGAATCCTAGGATTCGGAAATCAAAAAGCCGAGGCGCTTCTTTTAGCCTCAAAATGGCTAATTGAACACCACGACGGGAAAGTGCCGGATAGTTTTGAGGATCTCATGAGGATTCCCCATGTGGGCGCTTACTCAGCAGGAGCTATCCTATGCTTTGGGTTCAATAAGCGGTTCGAAATTGTAGATGTAAATGTTCAGCGGGTATTGTCGAGGTACTACGGACTTGAAGTGAAGGCGGACGTTCGACGTAACGCCATGATCAAAGACATCGCACGCAAAGGGTTGCCTCGCACTTCACCAAGAGTTGAAGAGCATAACTACGGATTACTAGACTTTGCGGCGTCGATTTGCAAGTCGACCAAACCTCGCTGCTCAAGCTGCCCATTGGCGCCATCATGTAGCTGGCTGCGATCCAACGAGGTGAGGACCGTTCGAAACAATTCGAGCAGAAGGAGGGCAGAAGTCAGCGTCGCTTTTCGCTCGCGCCTAACGAGTGACCGGATATGATCTTTTGAAACGAACTCGCGACGGCCTTTGCCAACGTAACTGGAACCCCATTGCTCACTAGCCTGAACTTATGTGAAAGCGACATTTTTTCCGGTAGGGCGTAACCATCGGGAACCGTTTGGATTCGCATGACTTCTCTGACACTTAATCGACGAGGGTGAACCGGATGTAAGTGAACTTCATTCTTCCCATAAGCTGCCGTTGGACTATAACGCCACCGATGAAGGCGCTTAAAGCTCTTGCGACTATCATCACCTTCATTTATTCGGCTAAATTTATCGCTCTTAGCCACAAACTGGTCCAGCCCGTTCGGCAGCTTAGTGAGGTCAATATTTGGATCGCAAATCCAAGTGCCGACCATTAGCTCTTCAGGAATTCCTGTCGGCCTCTTAGGCAAGCCGCCGAAGGGGCTTTGAGACGGCCAAACGTAGGAATTCTTTGCGTCACGATGCCTCTTCCTTTGCCAGGGAAACCAGCTCCCATCGCCGCTCAGGCTTTTGTCGATTCCTAGCGAGTCTTTGACCCATCGCTTATCGAGACCGACGAGAAACATCCGCTCGCGGCTCTGCGGGACGCCGTAGTCGAGTGCGTCCAATAACCTCAAGCTGGTGCTGTAGCGTGTGTTTAGTTTGCCGACCAATCCATCGAGGAACGGTTTGTGTATCTGAAACAAACCTTTGACATTCTCGAGCAAGAAAAAAGATGGTTGAAGGGCAAGGATGTGGTCGACGAGGACTCTCGTGAGCATTCCATTTTGACCTTCGCCGCCCTTGTGCTTACCGCCATTTGCGAAATCAGAACATGGGGGGCCGCCGATTACGCCAAAGGTCTCCGGCTTGGGAGTATTATTGAAAGCTTCCTTCAGAACTTGTTTTGGTGACACAGAAAGAATTGAGCTTTTATTTTCAATTGAATGCCCACTCTGCGCCCCAAGCAGTGTTGACATGCCATGTTCGAAGCCTTCGATGAACGCGGCATTGTTTTCGTTTCTCCAAACTATTCGGAATCCTTGCGCCATAAAGCCAAGATCCAAAAACCCGCCACCGGTGAAATACGAGATGACTGGGACTTGATCCGTGCCTGTACTCGCCCTTTTTGGGGAAGTGTACGCCAGCTTCTTGCAAGTTTCCGCGATCGCGGTGCGGGTCTGAGTCATCGACACCGGTATATCACGATTAGCAACTAAATGAAATACGCAATTTTGTTCGTCGACAGATCGCCGACGACAACGCCGCGGTCCAGGAATCGGTTGAACATTTCGCAAGCAGTCTCTGGTACCAAAGCGCAACTGTGACATGCTGCTAAATTACAGGAATAAGGCCCTTGTCCACCTCGCACTCCCATCTCCATACAAACAGGATCGGCCGAACACCATCGTGCCGATTCTAAAGCTCTCCGCAACATCGGCTCCAGCAAGTCAGGTTTCGCCATTCTGACAAGACCACCCAGCGTTCCTTCTGCATCCCCTGCCGCAGTGTAAAGAAGGATGCCAGCCATTGGAGATTCTTTATCGTCGGAGACATAAAGCCGCTCACATAGCGAGGCTGAGCCATAACCACACTCAAATATGAGACGATTCATTAACAGGTGCGCCACAGTGTGCAACAACAATAACCGCGGAGACACATTCACGGGCCCACCCTTCGCCTGTTGCTGCTTGTAGCGCTTGTCGAGATTATCAACTCTCGACAGCACCTCAGGCCGTGATTCCCACGCGCTGAGTCGTGCTTGATCGAATTCCAGAAAGATTCCTTCGCCGAAGACTATATATGCCGGCAACCAGGAATGCGCTGGCGGTAAAGCACGCCGTCGTAACATAGCCTTCCGGCGTTCAAGTCCTTCATCATTTTCAGGGAGGATTCGACTAAATCCAGCCAAAGCTCTCGTTTCTCTTAATTTGTTAATAGAGTTAACGATTGAAAAATAATCCTTAACGATCCCGCCGTAGTTGTCTAACTTGTTTGGCCTGATCAGCAATTGCTTTTCATCACGGGCGTTGCGTAACACTTCGTATTCTTCCCGGCGAAAAGCCGTCTCCGAATCATCGCTTGGTACCCTTGCGTCGTCCGGCTGTTCCTGAGCGGACAGTAAGAACTTCAGCCCTTCGTCTATCTGTTCCACAGAGTATGGGCTAAGAAGTTCTGGAAATGTTTCCTTAAGCTGACTCGGGTTCGGTTGGACACCCGCTTGCAAAAGCATGCTTATGGGAGCGAAGAGCGTTCGTGTTTTCAAATCCTGCAGCAACTCATCCGGCACTGCGCTGTTTCCACGCGGAAGGTATATAGCGGTTTTGAGGTGCGCGTAGTAAACATTGGATGCACTTCTCAACGTGCCTCTCACCGGCTTTTCGCACGCCTCCTGAGCGCTAGGACCCAACCACGGCATCCGACCACGGCACCAGTATTTTTCTCCACTCGCGTCCAAACGGTTCGTGAGAAAAGTAGAATCTGCGCTTGCCTCTGTGATTGAGCCAAGCGTTCGCTCCTTTCCACACTTACATTTCACTTTCTCAGCCGCAAGCGAGGATCCACCGGTGGCAATTCGTCGCATGGGCTTTGTGCAAGTCGGATTTATCGTTGCATGTACCCATTCGCGCCACGGAAAATCTTGGATGTGCCCCTTTTCGCACATAGCGACGAAAGGCACTTGAACAAGATATCGAGTGCGCTTATTGCTGAGGCATTCTTCACACTTGATACGATCACGCGCTGTCATTGAGACTTCATAGAGGCGCTTGCATCGCAAATCCGGACAAAAATGCCACTGCGGAAACCGCAAGAACGGTACGGTCAATCTGAAGTTTGGCACGCGTTCACCGAATCGCCGATTTTCACGATAGTCGGGAGGTAAGCGGAAATGATTGACGCGCAGTTGCTGCTGCAATCGCCACTCGTCGAATATGTATTCTGCTGGATCGATCGGTACTCCTTCAGGGTCATCCTCTTTTTCGTACCAGTGATCCAAGCCACACGTGATAAGGGACGTCCCGTCCCGGACAATCAGCATTGCGCCGACGCCGAAAGGCGCTATCAATTGCGCTCGACGGATTGGTCCCTTAGGCATCTTTGGCTACGTCGTCTTTGATATAAAGCTGAGTTATTTGGGCCTGACATTCCGCATCGACATCGCGCATTGAACGTGGCGTAGGCCACGATATGCGTTTGCGTTCACGGCTAACGTAAGCTCCGGCCTCTCGGAGTAACGGAGGATCCGTTTCGTCCCATTTTCCTTCCCACGACATGCGCCCCCATGTCCTCCATTCTTCGCTCTTGGCATCAAACACCCGTTCAAAGTTTTCAAGTTCATCCTTGTCAACTTCCTTCACGCGCGTGATCAGGATTTCGCGTAATCGATCAATCAAATCGCGAGGAAACGGGTAAGGACTGTTTGCGAGCGCCGTGTCTCCCAGTTGGCGCACGTAAACGGTCATCGCTGCATGTAACGCGCGGTCTAAGACAGGTGGCGAGAACGGAGTGACGCTTGTCGGCTCCACTTGGGCGTACAATCTCTCGTGATAAGTCCGAAATTTTTCGAAATGTGATCGATCGCGAGGTTTTGACGCGCTATAGATCGTGATGATTAAGCCCGGTCGTTCCCACCACCTACGCCCGACACGGCCGGTAACTTGAATATACTGCGATGTCGTTTTTGGTTGGCCCACTACTGACATTAGTGACAGGCGGTCGATGTCGACACCAACTTCAATAATGTTTGAGGCCAAGCAAACGTCGAGAGCTTCATCAGACGGGTTCGTTGTAGAGATTTCTAATGCAGAAATTGCCTCAGGAACCTGACTGCTTTTCAAACGACCGGTGAGTTCTCGAAGTCTCCAAAAGCGGCGCATATCACCTTTTGCCAAACCCAATCGGTTTCGCAAGACGCCAAAATGATCTGGAATATCTGACTGGAATAATGACAGCGTCGTACCTAACTCTCGCAGGCTGTTAAAGAACAGCATTAGTGTCCACCAGGGATCACGGTCTTCCGGTGAAAGTGCGATCGGTGCTTGCAGCAGAGCGGCGAGTGTACGAACCTGAACGGTTTGAAGCGAACCCAGTCCCGGACCATGAACACCCACGTAGAGACGTCCTGGAAGCTGCTGACCATCGGACGAGGTTGCGAAACGCGCGAAGAAAGAATCGCCAGCTTCAAGTCCTGGCGGCGGAAATAGGGCGACATTCTCTCGAGCGTAGAGAGCTTTCACTTGTTCCTCGTGTCTGCGAATCGTCGCCGTAGAGCTCACGATCTTTGGCACCACAGGCATCCCAGCGGCGCGGTTAGTGCACAGCTCCTCGACCACAGCTTCGTACAGACCAACCATTGAACCCAGCGGGCCTGCTATCAAGTGCAGCTCGTCCTGAATAATTAACCCCGGCGGTGGTAGCTCGCGCTTGCCGTCATCATCAATCCCAAAGATCCGCCTCGCGTTAGGACGCCAGGCAAGCATGGCGAACTTGTCCACGGTGCCGATGATCAGTGAAGGCCGATATTCATAAATATCTTCGTCTATGACATAAACAGGTAAGCCATCTCTGAATTCACAGCTATTGTCAGGACACTTAAAAACGACAGTGTTCCCTTCTTGTTCGTAGCCAATTACTCGAGGAGCTCCGCTTGGCTTTTCCCCTTCGTACCGTAAGACTCCCATTTGCGCTCCACACCATGGACATCGCCCTAACAAGAACCTGTTTTCCGTATATTTCTTCGCGCTGTTGAGTGCTTTCAGATCCTTTATCGCGTCAGCTCGCGAATTCGGCGTACTACTGCCTCCCAACCAGATCCCAATGCTTATCGGTCTCTGTGCAAAACTCTTGTCAACCTTAGATTCGACTCGCCTCAGATACTCCATGGCGCAAATCAAACCTGACGCTCTCTGGAATTGCTGGGCTGTGAGTAATCGCAATGTATACCTCATCAACGCGTGCACCCCGGCGTCAGCGCTGTTTCGCAACAAACGGAGAAACGTTGAAAACGCAGCGAGGCCAAGGTATGCCTCGGTCTTTCCGCCACCCGTAGGAAACCATATCAATTCAACAGTCCTGCGATCCGGATCCTCCGCCTCACCGCACGAACGAATTGAGAGAAGAAGAAAGGCGATCTGGAAAGCGCGCCACTTGCCTCGCTCTGAGCCCAACAGATTCGGATTTTCCAATTCCGGCAAGAACTCAAGGCGCTTAGCTTTCGTGTCAAATACCGCCTTCCGCGCCTCACGTCTACTGCGTGCTTGTTGAATTAGCATCGCGTGGTTAGCAAGTTGGAATGCTCGTCGCGCCTCGGCATTTGTCTTAAGGTATTGAAGGCCGTCGCGCATACGCCTGGCCGCGGCCGAACACGTGGTCATATGCCGTCCCGCCGTATCGCGGTATGTGTCATTGAGTGTGCTAATTTCAGCGCGTTTCCTTATTATCCATTGCTCATACAATTCAATGATTTGTGCTAATTTTGGAAACCCGTCGTCGTCAGGAAGTAACCCGGCTAATGCCGCCATCGATACTTCTGCGGAGACTCCGTTGCCGTCGAGCTCCGGTGTTATGCTCGCGGTCTCAAATGTGGGCAGGCATTCGGCCGAGACCCAATCATCGTGAGCTGCATCGGAACGAATACCCCAGTCCGCCGCACACCCGTGACCCACTGCAAACGTATTCGCGTATCGGTAAAGGAGCGACAGTGACTCCTCTTCGGGGTCAAGCTTCGACACCTCTGGGGCGGGATAAGGTAACAAACGTGCCGTTCCCCGCGGCGATTGGAGGCGAACAACAAAGTGGGACTGAAAGAGCGAATATAGATTCGCTGACGCCGTTTTGGGCTTCCTATTGATTAAGCAGGGTGTCAGCAGGTACTTTTTAGATCCACCGTACGGACGAGAAACGAGGGTTACTTCAAGCGATAATCCGTCTGCGTTCTTTGCGGTCAACGATGTCGGTTGTACAGCACCCGCGATTTTTGCGGATACGATGTCTGCACCACTAAACTTGGCCTTTAATTTAACTGGGCTTCGAAGCCACCAAGTTCTCTGCTTGTCTCCAACTTGAACCGTCTTGTCGCAATAGCGACCGCCAGTGGCTTCTACTATCACAGTGGCATCGCTTTCGAATTCAGCGAGGAAGCTCACAGCCATCGTACTGGGCTTATAGAGATTGGCGTTCGAAACGTCGAGGTCTTCATCGTAATCTTTTAGGTTATCCGCAGCAGTTCTTGAAGCAATTTTCTCAATCGCTTCAGATCTTAGATTCTGCTCGACGTCTTCCTCGTTCGAGGTTTGGATCGCGTCAAGAGGCTCCGGCTCATCTGATTGTTGGTCGGTGGACTTTTGATCTTCGTCGTTTACACCAAGACCTTGCGGATAAAGAACTCCAACTCCATAACGCTTCGTAGGTGTATCCCGTTGTAGGATCTCTTCGCCACTCCCTGCCTGTTTGAACGGGCCGTACGATTCCGAAGCATCGGAGAATCTAATATCAACTGAACAATCTATTTCGCGTCCGCGTGGCGCGGGCCCCATCAACTCCTCTGTAAGGGCGGCGACTATTCCTGATCTGTTCTTTACGTGTTCGACCATCTTCTACTTCTCGTGTTGATCGCTAAGACGTCTCCAACATTTCGAATACCTCAAAAGGCTCAGCAATTCTCGACGATGCGATCTTAAATCGCTTTTCTGAAACAGAACGAACTCTGAATGCGGTGAGGCTTCCCGCAGCGGTGCCGGGCAGTTCAAATTCCATTTGTCCTGTCAGTCCAAGTGTGCTTAAGTCGGCGGCGGCTACAACTTTCAGAAGCGATCGACGTATATACATTCCCGCCCTCATGTGAGCCGAACGAATTAGTTGAGCATTGGACCAGTATTCCGCGATATGTTCGCCCGAGCCGATTAGTTCCATGATCGCTTCAAAATCACGAAAGTTCTGAGGGCCTATGTTTCCATTGGATATCCATGTGCGTAGATTGTTTTCGTCAGCTCGAATAGAACCCCTATCGAGTAATGCGATACTTGTTGCCAAAGCGCCGTCAGCTCTTACTAGTGCGCTAAGCCGGTATTTCCATTCTTGTTGACAAGCTCGCGCTTTTTGCGCGTTCTGGCCCAGAAACCTGTCAGCGACCGGACGTAGGTAATCGCCGCCACCTTTCGTCCGTAAAATAACGCAGTCACCGATGTTAATATTGACATTAGGAATTCTGCGGAATCTAGAGCGATTTCCAACCGCTGTTTCAAGGGAAGGATCGAGATCCAAGTTGATTGTCAACGTCTTGCTGTCCTCGGACGCGTCAACGAAAACGGCTGCGTCTCCCTCTAAGAACAGCAATATTGCATCTACTTGCTCGCCTTCGGAAGAATCGTCGCGTGATTGAGCAAAGTGCACCGCGAGCTGGGAAAGGTCGATCTCAGCGATTATGTCGTCGTCATCAGTGGCCTCTTTGTCAGGTCCTCTCGTATCAAGAACATTCTGCTCCGTTGAAATTTCCCTCTTAGTGTATACGTGAGCGGCCCTCAGAAATACGTGTTGAGAACTCCAACGATCAGAGAGCGAGTCATAACAGGTTAGATAGACACTCTCACCTCTGGGAGCCGTAAACATATATTCGGGATACCAGCGGCGTGGGCCGAAAATAACTATGTTGCGACAACACTCACTGGTACTAATTTGTTTTGGACTCATAACCCGCATCTTATTTGTTGCCGCGTTCAGAAGGATGTCTTGCTGAACTACACCGACGAATTGGCCCTGTCTGATCACCAAAATGGTTCCACTATCATTCTCAATTGTTTGATCGATGACGCCCTGGAGTAAGTAATTCGCTTCATTTTGGAAGACGCTTTCAAAAGCGGTTACCACGTCATTTACTCTATCAGTATGAGCTGGATACGACTGACTGCAGCCTAACAATCGGTCACGCAAAACGCCCAGCGTTGCCGAACCGCCCAAGGAGGCGTGATTGGGAGGAAGAGGAACACACGACAACAGAAATTGGTACCGACGAATCCGCCAGTTAAACATAACCCAGTAGTCATCGTCTGCGTTCTCTCCCAACCGAGACTTTAATTTTCGAAAACACTCGCTCAATCTATTAAGTTCCGGAAAGCGAACCCAGATGCGCGTGGTTGAAACACGACGAAGGCAGTCGTAGATCCGGCTAGTCTGCAAGAATTGAGTTGAACTAAGATCGTGATTCATCGCGACTCATAATACGTAACTAAATCAATCCCATCTGGAAGGTCCAACACCCTATCAAATCGAATATCGCCCGCTTTCCTTTTTACATAGTCTTGATTACAGGCCGTCATCGCATCGGCAAACGTCGCATCCCGATTATCCAGCACAGCAATCCAGTTGGCTGAAGGGAACAGCCCTCGAGATCTCAGAAAAGCAGTACAACCATCAAATAAAACAACAGACGGAGTGAGCGTGGACGCTTTTGGCGCCGACCGCCTAGAAAGAGTCATACAAACCGACCGGAAATGCTCTCCAGGATCCAGAAAGTCACGTACTCGAAGCACGTCCTGTAGAACACCGTGATTGAAGGCACCCGCTTGGTCTCGCACCGCGAATCTCGTCTCGAGTATTTCGGATTCCAGGCTAGTGACGTGCCCTACTATCACGCAGTCACACCGGGACACCATTCCAAAGGAAGCAGCTCTTTCAGGACCAATCAAGCTCTCTGCAAATGCGCTCAGTGGCATTACAGCTTTTGCAGTTATTCGCTTTGGAATCGCTTCATCCTGCTGATCGCTCACTAATTCAACATTTAGCGCATCGTCTTCTCCAACACACGCCCACGCCCCCAAGTCTCCGCCGCGAATCTTGACGCGCAGCCAAGTTGTCTCATGCGCCAAGAAGTACCCATCAAGAACACCCTTATGCCTAACACCCTTCTTCAATACTGTAACGGGTGTCCCCTTCTCGGCTTGTATCAGCAGCTGAAAATATTCCTGTACCGCAATTGTGGCAGCAGGCAGCAAAGAGCGTTGCACCACAACGCCACACGCCACAAGTGCCGCGGTGTAAGATCGCGTGGGAACGGCAATGGTAGCGACGAGTCTTCTATTTGTACTGATGTGTGACGCAAGCTCCTCACCAAGATGAAGGAAAAATCTTGCCCAGTGAGGAAACGGTAGCCAACGAACACCATCTGAGTAATAGAGCTCGTTCATGAGCAGTGTAGGCTAAGAAAACGCGCCTAATGCTATACGGAAGAATTCCGACTGGCGCTGAGGATCAAGGTCAGCCTCGTAATGTTGAGACCACCATACCGGCAAAAGGAGTCAGTGACAAGATATCCTCTATCCTATTTTGCGCGGTCGCAGGCCGGCATGGCCTGTGAAGCAAAAGTATCGTTTTAGCGTCTCGAATGCGAATTTGGTCTCTGGTGACGAACACGTCCCGTACCGCCTTGCATTTCCTTGCTTGACAGCTTTGTAGGGAGATTTACTGTGTCATCAACCAAGGTGTTTATCCAAACTTTTGCCACCTCAGAATACTTTAACAATACCAACAATGAGGGCTCGCGTTCGCCAGTCTCAAAACCGCTGATGTAATGCCGACCGTATTCCCGGTCTAGATCCAATCTTCTGAGCATCCCATCCTGCGACAAGCCCAATGCCATCCTGATCTGCAGAAGTTTCTCACCCAAACGCTTTGGTATCTCACGAGATGCTCTTCCCATCAGGACTGCCCTCCTGCTAAGAAGAACTTGCCAGTAGTCCTATTCAGGACTACCAAGGCTGCCCGGTTCAGACGCCGCCAAAACTGAGATTACTACTAAGGCGGTTCTGGTCATCCGCAACGACGTCGAATTACCAAACGCATCAGGCCCAGATCGGTTGTCAAAGAGTTGGCCAAGAATACCAAAGCCTACCGCCACCAGTCACTCTTTCTGACCGTACTTCTGCTTTCAACACCGATCCTGCCGTTTGCGCTAGCCGGCCCGTACAAGAAACGACTTGCCGCATTGGGCCATGCGCAAGTACGCACCTCAAAACGTAAAGTGAGGAATCGGAAGACTCGCGTCGAGGAGTGGGTCATTTTCAAAAGCCCGGATGGTGATTTCACGCTTACTTTCCCCGAGAAACCCGCACTGAAGCAGGTCGAACAGGGTCCAATTACGCTCGTCAGGAGCTACGAAGTTACGTCACGAGATGGAATCGTGTTTTCGGTCAACTTCCAAGATATCGGAGCTGATCCGAAGGCGCGTGAAAACAATGAATGGATTACAGACTCAGAAGTAAGACTTGCCGCCGCCGACCGGGCTCAAAACGTTCAGGATTCAGACCCATCGGCTGACGAAAAATATCATCGAGTCCGAGCTGTTGTTAAGCTCCCCAATTAATGGAGCAGAACTACACACGTTACGACGTAGCATCCTGCGGCACGCTCGCATATACACGTTAGGTTGTGGTTCCGTTATCGATAAGAGGCCAGTGAATAAATATGCCTGCGAGAAATTCTTTAATTCGATGCAGTTCGTTACCAAGAACAAGTCTTTCCGGCATTCTCATTCTTAGAACCAGTCCGCCTAGTTGCTTGGAAGACTCGCTCCGGATATCATTTTCTGCAAGAGACGGAAGCGCATGACAAAGATGGCGTAATCGGGTGAGCCTCAGCGAGCAGAATATGATTGACAGAAATTGGCATTGAAAGTAAGCTCTGCCGGTCTCAAATCACTCAAGGTGTCCCACGACGTTTGAGCGTCGTCCGAGAGTTCATCCTCGAAGACTTTCCATCGTTTACGTCGCGGTCGACAACCTCGTTGTTTCCAATCCATTTCACTTTCTTCAAAGGAAGCTCCTATGGCCGTGAAGAACCAATCTAATATCGAATCGCAGGGTCTCGTGGATGACCTTAATGCGAAGAGCACAGCTCCGTGTCAGTCTCTGGCTGTCACAAATCGAAGGAATTTTTTGGTTGCGGGTATGACCGGCGCTACTGGATTTGCATTGGTGCCTGTGGCGCGCCGGTTGGCTGCTCCGGGTACTCTCGAACTGGCAGAACCCTCATGGATATTCCCTCAACCAACACCTTCCCCCTCACCGTCTCGCAAGCGTGGGTTTTGGGCTACGTTCCTGGGGATCCTAGATTTGGCTGCAAGTCTATTTGGGTTTGGCGGAGTCATCCCGGCAATTACCGGTTTGCTGCGGTGTGTATCGAGCAACAAACGGGAAATCGCGGACCACGCTATTAGAGATGGTTTGACTGAAGCTACAGGGCTTGGATTCGGGCTGAACATTCTTAACCGTCCAAGTCAATCTTTTAGCGAAATTGGAATTAGATTAGTCAGCAATTTGATTCAGTCCTTGCCTTGCACACAATCAGCCGGAATCGGAACTAATCATCTAAATCAGTCGAAAGCGCATCACTTGTTGTTGCCGCCGGCTTCCGACTTGGGGTTTTATACCCCCTCTCTAAAAAGCGACAACTTGAATGGCGTAACGCTGCACTTTGACCATACAGACGCAACGACGGCTGAAGACTTTGGTATGCGCGCGGTACTCTCGGCACCAACTAACCACGCGCTTACCGTCGCGCGATCCGCCTTCGAGAGATTTGGTTATCATGGTGAGGACTTCAAGAAAATCTTGATCCCGGGAAGAACAAAGCAGAAAGCGAGCGAGAGAGCTCTCGGCCTTTATGATGCGGATTATCAGCGCAGCGACATTTTCACTACGCGTGACGGAGCGACCTTCGAGATTAATTATTCAAACCTTACGAATAACGGAACTGGAGGGAGCGGGCAGGGTGATATCACCTTTCGCGGTCTTATCGATAAGAGCGCGTCCAATAAGCGAATGGGCTTGAAACGAATCGAATATACGTTTGGCTTCGGAGAAGGTGAAATGCCCGCTGATGGAAGAAGGCGAGTCCGCTTGAACTATGTCAAGGGCTTCACGGAGTTTAATCCGTAATGCGCAACTCTCGGGGATCTCGCGGCGCGAGCCATACGCCAGGCTAGATGCAGTTTAAACAAGAATCGTGTTGCGAAACTTCATCAGGAAAAGCCGTCTTATTTTCGCTCTGACATTAAGTGCGGCTGCTGCGAACTATGCGCAGACGCCAACCCCAACACCAATCCCATCCCCAACTCGTGACAAATTGCTTGACTATGCGAGGCGCAGAACCGCGCCCACCGTGGGCATGGGTGGGCCAGTCGGAGGAGCGACGGGACTGTTTACCGTTCTCGATGGAAAAACACTGCACCAGAATGATTTCACGTTCAGTCTCTCCTATAGCAACTACCACCGCGATCCCGGGCAGGCTAGTATTGGTCAGAGTCAATTCACTTTCAACTACGGCCTGAGAGAGAAGGTTGAGCTTTTCCTTAATGTCGAACTCTACCGACAAATCAAGATCTATAACCCGGCCCTGCTCTCAAGTTTCTACTTACCGAATTCACAGTTCCTGCTAAACTCCAATCAATTAGGGATCGGTGCCGCGTTTGTACTCGCTCCGATAAACAATCGCGGACTAACCGGAGCATTGTTTCGGCCGGCTGGCAATCAACCCTTTGTCCAGTTTCCATTCGTCGGCCAAAATACTGGAAATTTCGGTATCACTGGCGCGCCAGCCTTTGTTGGCACGATGGCCGCTCAGGCCAACGGCAGCGGGGCGGCGAACTTTCCCGGCATCGGTTCGGTGGTCGGAGGCATTCTCCCAGGGATTGTTTTGCCACCGACCACGACGACCAGCCTGAATCTTGCCCAACAAACCACTACACTTGCTCCCTCTTACTTGCCCGATGCCCCGTTTGTTAATCGGCTCTACGGGGAGTCTTCATTCAACTCATTTGTGATTGGCACCAAGTTGCGTTTTCGCGATCGCCAACATCTAGCCAATTTTGGCGTATTACCCTTCTATAGGTTTTACGGAGACAACGGGAACAGTCGCGCAGGCTTCAATATGCTGCAAAGGGGCGCAAGTCCAGGTGGCAATCGCGGTGACTTCGGTTTGATTGGCTTCGCGGCTGCGCGAATAGGACCCCACGCAAACATATCATTCAACGCAGGCTACACAGTGACCAGCAATCCGACTACCGATCTCTTTGGCGGCCAGAAACTCACGCTACTTGATCGGCCCAACGAGTTTGTTTACGGTTTCGGCCTCGACTATTCATACTTCACTCCGCAATTCGGCGACTATCAACCAATCTTCGAAGTCCGCGGCACCAAATACGTCGGGTCGCGAACACCGAATGCTTTCGAACATGATCCAGTGGAGTTGCTAATTGGTAGCCGCATCTATTTGCCCGTTACGTTTTTGGGGATGGACAATATCGGAATCGGCGCCGCATATCGTCGTCATCTTAATCCCCAGGGCAATACTGGAAGCACCCTTTCACTCAATACATTCAATCCTTTCAGCACCGCAAACGGGTTCTTGATTCAATTCTTGTTTGGACGGGACAGAGTTAAAGGCAGGGCAGGCGCCACGTCGGGTGAGTTGGTTCCTCTTCCGCAAGCCGATCAATCGCGTCTAACGAAAATTATTCTGGGCTGTCCAGCAGGTCAGCAACCGCGAACAGGTTCGTGTCCGGTTCCAAATCCATTAGTAACGCAGCAAGCTTTCGAGGCCCGGTTTGTGGATGAGGACGGGAAACAGATGCCCTTTGGCAAAGATCCTGAAAAGGAGCTTGACGAGTCTCTGATCACTTGGATTCCGAGCGTTAATACTCGCGTCGTTCCGGATCATGGAAGCAAGCAGGTCCTGTGGGATCTCAGCGGTGCTGGTCCCGGAATTTATGAGCTGAAGGCGTTGTATCCTGACTACACCATAAAGAACCATAAGTTGGTTAAGACCGGCGATGTCGTATTGAAGTTCACGATCCCCATCGAGGGTTGTGAGTGCGAAACTCCTATAGTATCTCCTGCATGCCCATCATCGGTCGCGGTGAACAACCCCCCATCAGTGGTGGAAGGCACTCAGGTAACTTTCAGTTCGCAGATCACGGGCCTCGCACAAAACAGCAGTGCTACTTATCACTGGCAGGTGGATCATGGAAATATCATCGGCGCGAATGACGCGCCGTCTATTAACGTCGACACGACCGGGCTAGGCGGGCAAACGATTCGAGCGACATTAACTCTCGGCGGATTAGATCCGGCCTGCAAGGCGACTGCTCAAGGTGATATGACTGTCGCGCACAGCGAGCCGGTTAACGTCGAGCCGCTCCCAAAGGAGTGCAAGGTCTTTGACAAGTATGGACCTATTGAGTTCAACGACGAGAAGGCCCGGTTGGATAACTTTGCTATTTTCTTGAATCAGGAACCCGCAGCAACTGGATATATTGTCGCATTTGGTGAGGGCGCGTCCAGTCGTAATATCGGTACGCGAATGAATCCATCACCGGGCGTGGTCACGGCCCAATATCGAATTGATCGCGCGATAAAATACTTAAGCGACGATCGCGGTTTATCTCTCAATCGGATCGTTTCTAAAGACGGCGGAGTCTTCAGGAACTCCGAGGTTGACCTCTACATTTGTCCAAGTGGGAAGGAACCAATCGTAGCTCCCGATCCAGAAATACAGAGCCAGGTGCCTCCGATGAAAAAGACGCCCGTGCGATCAAAGCATCACAAGCTGTCTCGGACAAAAGTGGTTAACTTAAGAGATAAGAACCCATAAGACTTGCGCTGTCGACCCTCTAAGGAGTAGCACGATGCTGAGACTTGGTTCAAAAGGACCGACATTCCATAAATTATTTCTGCTAAGCGTGTTCGGATTTATGATTCTCACTCAGGGAATCAGCGCGCAGCCGAAACGGAGGTCGACCGCGAATGCAGCTAAACAAGCCCAGCGTCCTGCGAGCAATTTTGAACCCGGACAACCGATTAATCTCTCACTAAAGCGATGTTCAGCTACGCCAGCCATCCAAGTATCCGGCATCACTGCTACAAACCTGGAAATCGAAGGCGGAAGAATTACCCTGACAAACGGCGCAGGTGATTCGATCTCTGGAGAAGTCAAAGCTTATTCGCGAAGTGCGCACTCGCTTGATGCCAATGTTGGGCTAATCTTTGGCAGAATGAACGTCCCTTTTACCGACGCATCATGGAAACCGCCAATCATGATCTCTTTGGTATTCAGGCAGAATCGCGGTAATCCGAAGAAACTTCTTCTTAACCCGGCTGAAGGTCTAAATCCCGATTTTCCGGTTACCAGGATTTCGTGCGCCAGCGTTAACGCTTCCGCCGAGTAACTGCCTACAGTTTTACCTTCTGCCCGGTTGCGCTCAAACGTGTGATCCAGGAACTCATAGCCTCTACCTATTAGTTTTGTCCTTTCGTCATTATCAAGATTAAAGGATGAGATCTCAACAGCCTCCACCTTCAAAGACTGCGCGACGGCATGCAATCAAACGACTCGAAAGATTAAATGAACAGCTTGATGAGATTGAGCAAAACTACCGTCGAAATATGGATTATGAACCCAACTTCGAAGCGGCGTTCGGCATGATAAAGGAAATGCGCCGAATTCTCCGACACACGGATTTCACGAAGACTGTCAGAAGACGTTGGTCCACTACCGTCATGCTTATTGAGATTGATCTAATGGGCCTCGAAGCAGATGCGCGCAGGACCCAACCGATCAAGATTCGCCAACATCTCACTGACGTCTCATCTATTGTTTCCGCCGTGAAAGCCGGTGAAGCTCCTCTGCGGGAGGCACGGCTCGCCGTTGCTAAGGCCCGTTCATTTTTTCGCCGTACCCAGCCAAGTACGTCCCGCGATCGCGGTAGCATGCGCCTTAAGCAAATGGTGGAAGAACTGAAGGCACTCCAGCGAGAGCACGTCACGCCTAAAACGTCTAACAAACAAAAGGAAGAGAAGTAATCATCTCACACGGATGTAGGTCTGAGGTGCGCAAGGGTGCGCGGTAGTCATCCTCCGAAAGTTGATTGCTCGCCATAAGCCTTGATCCCACAAAGTGCAGTAGGCTAGACTTTAGACAGGGATGAATGCAGCCGTTGATGGTCGCAAACATTCATACACGAAGATACCAACTCTGTTAGGGTCCCGCTTCTTAGATGGGGACGGCCGAGCTGGCTCTCTGGTTCCTGGGGTCGGCACTAGCACAGAGAGCGACTTTTTAGCATTGCCGGCGAATTGAAAGAAGCGTCGCTCTCGGAATAGAGCGTAGCGGAACAACAGTAGTTTCGTAGACCCGCTTCCTAGCACACCAAGCCCGAAGGAGTATTGGTGTGTCTAGGAAGCGGGTCTTTTCGTTTTTTTTGGACCATGCAGCCGAGGGAATTTACTTCAGACAATCGCTCATCCTGGCCACACAACGTGCCTGCGCGCTGCGGCTTTCCCGAACCAATAATGTGGTACCCAACGCGCGGCCCTTAAAAAATGAAAAAGGGTTGACGATCCGCAAAACCGTCAACCCTCGATAAAAACTTTCGGATTCGCGGCGGCTAACTCTCGCAAAGCAGACCGCCTAAAAATCCTTTACGTTTAAGCGCCACCAAGGCCGGCGGCACTCTCTTAGTGTATACCACGCTGGGAGACCCGTTCGCAAGCCTTGAACCATGCGCTTAGAAAGGTAGCACGCTGTGTTCAAGGACATACTAAACTCGAAGGAATTCTTTGAAGAATTACGCGTTGGCAATCCCAATTCGTATGAAGTCGTTCGTGAGTACTGTCGTCTCAAGTTCCGTACGCTTTACGCCAAACGGCGCTTGTCATATCTGAGTGAGGATCTGATATCAGGGACCATTGTCAAACTCTTCCAAACCAGATGCTCTGATTACGATCCAAGGAAGGGCTGCTTTACAACGTGGCTTCGGACGGTCGCGAAAAACGATGCCATAAGCACGTTGCGTCATGAGAGTTTCATCTGCGCAGAATTCGACACTCAAGTTAAAGACATAGAATCCATTGAAGACATAGAAGCCATTAAAAAGATAGAAGGCAAGCTATTCAGTGAACCGGAAGAGAAAGAGGACGACAGCGGCGCATCACCGTTAAAGCGGTTGATAGAACGCGCGCTGCCTTCACTAAGTAAAGACGACCAACTCATTCTTAAACTACGATTTCAACATGGCTTGCCTTTTGACTTAATTGCCGACGAATTGGGCATTAAAGAATCTGCGGCGCGCATGAGAGTAAGTCGCGCAGTCGAGAGATTAAGAAACGCGATCGAAAGGTTGGACAATGGTGAGTCGACGCAAAAAATTAACCCATCGAAACGCAGAGATTGTGACCGAACTCCGCCTCCTCCACGTAAACGTCCACAAACGGCGCCTGAAGTTTAATGATCCTAACGAGCTGTTAGCGTTCTTGCGAAATTCTCACCTCGAGAAACCGGCTTTTCACTTTCCCCTTCCCACTTACTTCAAGTTCACTCGGACCGATCATCGAATTAGCCAAGAGGACATAGCTTCTGTGGCTGACATGTCGGTCGAACAATTGGCAGAGATCGAGAGAACTGAATCCATACCGTGGAATTTGTCAGTAAACGCAATCGCCAAACTCGCTTGTATTTATCGCGTGCATATCGCTGACCTTGAAACACTGACTCGGAATTCATTCGATCTGGCACTTATCTCTGGCCACCTGCCGGACCAGCAAGCAGCATCTCTCCAGGTCTCCAAGTGGTTATCGAAAGTTCGGGCCGCGCTAAAACGTGCCGGAGCTAAGGACTTGATAACATAAACTTTACTCCGCATCCACCGTCGACTCTCAGTATTCTTTTACCCCGCCTGTTATGCCCGTGCGTATAAGTATGTGAAGAGCGAGAAATAATTTCGCTCTTGGTGGGGCCCCGTCCGCAACCTCCGCCCACCTGTCTCCTCTCTAGGCCCGTTCGGGCCAGCCAAGTCAGCAAATATCTCAGGGGGAGGTGTACGTGTCGATGGAGAAAACCTCGACCACACTTGACGCAACTTTTTTGGCGGAAGCCCAAGGCCGTTCCTTTTCCGGATCTTCGCCGGACGTCACATGGGTTTGTGAATCGTCGAGCATGCGCAGTCTCGACGAACAAATATGTCACGTGGCGCGAGTACAGCATCCCGTGCTGCTAACGGGAGAATCTGGCACTGGCAAAACAACTGTAGCTCAGATCATTCACGAGCGCAGCACACGTTCTGCCGCTCGTTTCGTCGACGTCAATTGTGCCGCCCTGCCCGAACACCTTCTTGAAAGCGAACTCTTTGGATTCGAACGAGGAGCTTTCACGGGAGCCATGGGACGAAAGAAAGGTCTGTTCGAGGTTGCGAACAACGGCACACTGTTTTTGGATGAGGTTGGCGAACTCAAACCTGAACTGCAAGCGAAACTACTCAAAGCGGTTGATGGCCAAAAGATCCGAAGGTTGGGAGGGATCGCTGACATTCATTGCAACGTACGGCTTATGGCTGCGTCGTCACGCAACCTTCCGCGCATGACCGCGGTCGGCACTTTTAGGGACGATCTTTATTACCGCCTATCGGTGCTTCAACTCGACGTTCCGCCGTTGCGCGATCGTGAACCAGATATTCCGGAACTTGTTTACAGACGGCTTGCTGCCGAGCAGGCTCAATTGGGCGGACTTGAGTCCGTGAAACTAGATGAAGGTGCTCTCAAAGAACTTTGTCTTTATGGTTGGCCTGGCAACATTCGACAATTGCAGAACGTTGTCGCGCGGCTGGCTTGTTACGCTAGCGGCAACGCGATCTCGGTTGCGCATGTTCGCGCTGAATTGGCCCGGTTCAAGTATCTCGACTCGGACACTATCGCTCTGCCTGACTCTTGCAGCACTCTCCTTGCGGCTGAATCTCTTCACGATTTTTCGCGGCGCGTGCGAGGTGCAGCTATTGAAGCTGTGAAGCGTCGTAACAACGGAAATATGAGCCGAGCCGCCCGGCGCTTGAAGATTGATCGTACGTCACTCTTGAGGATCGCTCAAAGAATAGGCGCTCACTGTCACTCACGCACCGATAACACTTGCCGATGTGCAACACCTGCTCCTGGCTCGCATTTTTCAGCACAGTAAACTCAGGGGAACACTATGCTCAGAGATATCAAGAACGGTTGGCGTCGTATAAATGTCTGTAAGTTCCCAAGCGAGAAGAACGCTCGCAATGTTTGGACGGAATCAATGATTGAATTGTGCTTTGCGATGATCTGCGAACGAGACCGCAATGTGATTTCCTACTCCACTCAGACCGCACGAATCCACTACGAACTGGACGGCAAGCGAAGGTCTTATACGGCCGATTTTGTCGTCCATCGCAAGCTAGGCCGTCCGCTAATTGTAGAAACAAAGTACCAGCGACAGATTACGCCCTGGTTCGAAAAGCTTTTCCGGATCGTTCGGCCTGTATGTGATCGCGCCGGGTTTGATTTCGAAGTAAGAACAGAACGCGACATCTTCGTAGAGCCACTATTGACTACCTTCAAAAGGTTACGTAGCTACTCGCGCATTCCTCTACATCCGCAGCACCAACTTCTTTGTCATGAATTCTTCTCAAGCCGCGGCTCTGCGACGCTCGCTGAAGTCTTCGAGTTCTTTCAATCGCAAGATGAGGAGCGAAGCGTAGTTCTCGCGTTGATGCACCACAACTTCATTCTGACGGATTACTCAATCCCCCTGCATTTGAATAGTCCGGTATGGCTCCCAACTGACAGTGAAAATAACCATCGAGGTGACCTATGAAGCAATTTCCTGACGCAGATGAGCGGCCTCTCGACTCGTATGAAAGAGACAAAGCACGCTTCGGTAAGCTCTTCGCCGACCTGCGACACAAAGAGGATACGCGAGTGATAAATCCAACGGTGCCAGAGCGCTTCGAAATCGACCACACGGAGCTGGATCTTTTTGTTTTAGATGAGAAGACAAAACCGCCAATCGGCCGACCGTGGCTAATGGTCAAGGTCTGTCGCTCCACCGGGTTGATCCTTGGTTTTGACGTTTCGTCATCGGACGCTAGCCCAGGAGTAGAAAAATGAAAGGTCAAAGACTACGACAAGGCATGCACATTAGGCTCTCCGGCCAACGCTTTTCGATTAAGAAACGTTTGGCCGACGGGGAGCTTCAGTTGAAGCATTTAGCGACCGAAACTCTGACGAATAAGCCGGAAGCGGAAATACTGAAAGCTCTTTTCGAAGGCGGTGCTGAACTTTTGGGCGCAAACGGAGAGGTTGAGACTCTGCAAGCCAGACTGCAATGCTCGACTGTCAATGACTTCGAAGCTCTCGACGATTCTGATCCTAGGAAGCGGGAAGCGCTGCGAAAACTTAAATACATCCTAGGCGTGCAGAAGGCCCGGTTGACCGACTTTGGAAACAACGCGTATAGGCTGAAACCGATTATTGAACGAGTGAGCAAAGAGATCGGCGACCCCGAGGGGCCAAGCTGCGTCACACTAGCTCGTTGGTATAACGTTTACACCTCCTCGGGCGACGACATTCGCAGTCTTTCGCCGGCGTACAAAGCGCGTGGCAGGGCGAAGCACCACGACCGACGTCGCATAAGCGAAGACCTGCAAACATGCAAGGCAGTCGACCAAATCATCGATGACGTAGTTAACGAACACTATCTGCAACCAACTCGTCCCAAAGCACAGGCCACCTACGATCTAGTCGTCGCGCGCATCGTGGCAGAAAATCGATTTCGCAACCCTGACGACCAACTTCCTTTTCCGCATAGGAACACGCTGTACCGCAAGATCGCTCGGTTAGACCCGTATGAAAAGGAAAAAGCGCGGTTTGGCAAACGTATTGCTGACCTGCGACACAAGGTAAACAAGCAAGGTGTTCGTCCAACGCGGCCTCTAGAGCGCGTCGAAATTGACGATACAAAGCTGGATCTTTTCGTTGTAGATGAGAAGACAAGACTGCCCATCGGCCGACCGTGGCTAATGGTCGCCATCTGCGCCTTCACGAAGATGGTTCTTGGTTATTACCTCAGCTTCGTTAAGCCCAGCTATCTATCGGTGATGCAGACGCTTCTTCACAGCATACGACCCAAAACCTATGTAAAAGAACGATACCCGGAGATTGTCCATTCGTGGGACGCCTATGGAATTCCTGAGTTAGTCGTCGTCGACAATGCGAAACAATATTACAGCGCTAGTTTCGATGAAGCTTGCTTGCAGCTCGGAATTATCACGCAATATGCCCCAGTCAGACATCCTTACTACAAACCTTCAATCGAACGGTTCTTTGGCATCTTAAATACGAAACTTCTGCACCAGATGCCAGGAACAACCTTCTCCAGCATTGCGCATAAGTGGGACTACGACCCGAAAAAGAACGCACTCATTTCGATACAAAGTCTAGACCGTGTAGCTCACAACTTCTTCGTCGACATCTATCACCAGGAGCACCATCGTGGAATCAACGATGTTCCGGCACGCCGTTGGGAGATGGGAACGAAGGACTTCCCGCCGGCATTGCCGTTTGATGCCGATGAACTTCACGTGCTCCTGGGACACATCGAACACCGGACAATATCGAGTTCAGGAGTGGAGATGTGGGGGCTTTACTACAACGACCCGGCCTTAAGTCCAATCAAAGCCCAAACAACAAAAGGTGAGAGGATCAAAGTCAAATATGACCCATCCGACATCGGAGTAATTCACGTCTACGATCGCGTTTTCAATCGCTACATCACTGTGCCGGCCGTTGCTCAGGATTACGCACCTGGCCTTTCGTTATGGCAGCACAAAGTAATCAAGAGAGAAGCCCGCCTGGCGGTTGATGATTACGTAGACCTGGGAGAGCTTTGCCTCGCTAAGGCTCGAATTCAGAAGATTGTCGCTGAACAATTCACGTCACGCAGTAAGATCGGGGCAAACGTAAAGTCCGCGTTGTGGAATGACATTACCAGTAGAAGAACCGGTCGTCTTGAGGTGAGCCAAGATGAGACCATCAAGACTTCACAGAACAATCATGATCAATCACCACGACTTATTCCAGATTCCGTTGGGGGACCCTTATCTACGCCAACCGGGGATGTGGCGCCAGAACTGCCGGTCGATGAATCCGGAGTGGAGATCGTTCCGCATACAGGGAAACAAAAAAACCGTTCTCGGGCTCATAAGATGCCAAACCAAACAGTTGTCGAAAGTGCTGATCCGCCTTCAATAAAAGCGGAGTCAGTTGAAGACTTTCCAACTGAGGATGAAATCGACACGGGAGAGTTCGAGTCCAACTATTACTTGCCATTGGGGGAATGATTTATGCCAAAGCTAGCGTCACACAGCCACGATAACCCCCTAGACCGTAAAAGCCGATTCGAAAAATACACCGAGACGGCGCGGCTGGAGTTGGTAAAAAGGGTGTTCATCCAATACCCGCGTCTAAAGAGACTACGCGAACGAATTGACTTTTGTAGGACACATTCAACAACTGCAGCAGAGCCTGAGTGCATGCTCATCGCAGGCGACTCAGGCGCCGGAAAGAGTACGCTGATCAAATGGTACGCGAGCGGTTTTCCGGTTCGCATCTTGCCCGAAAAGCGAATCCATCCCGTCCTCGTCGTGCTAGTCCCGTCACCCGCGACGGTAAAAGGCCTGGCCACTGAGATGCTAAAGGCAATCGGCGATCCGGCCGCGGATAAAGGCGCAGTCAGCTCCCAAACACTGCGGTTAAGAAAATACATAGCCGATTGCGAGGTTGAGTTAATTATTCTCGACGAATTTCAACACTTCGATGATCGCCAATCCAAGAATGTTCTGAAGACAATTTCAGATTGGCTGAAGAATCTGATCAATCAATGTAACGTCCCCATCATTCTGGTAGGAATGCCTGGATGTGAAAGTGTTCTCGATCAGAAAGGGAATGAGCAACTGAAGCGTCGGTTTGCGTCGCGGGAAGAAATTCTGCCTTTTACTTGGGATACGCCCAAAGGTGTTAATGAATTTAGGTCGTTACTAAAAAGCATCGACGACGCACTGCCACTCATCGAAGACTCACATTTGGCGGATCTAAAAACCTCATTCCTCATCTATACGGCCACTGACGGCATTATCTATTACGTGATGAAGCTGCTGCGAACCGCCGCCGCCTTAGCCATTGAGTCGGGATTGGCACGAATCGATTGCGAACTCCTTGCTCAGGGTTATGAGAAACGAATCGCTAAGGCGTTCCCTAACCGACCCAATCCGTTCAACTCTAAGCTCGAGCCAAACAAAAGCAAAGAAGCCGCGAAGCGAGCGAACAAGGTTTCTAATGCCACAAACAAGCGGGTGAAGCGTCGCAAATTGCGACGGTCAATATCGGACGTTCTCTCACAATCCTGATTACAGTCGCCGACCAAAGAATCTATGGTCTCCCAATCCGAACAACTTATTCTGACCGCCAGCCCACATCCTGACGAAAGCTTTGCCGGCTATCTTACGCGGCTTACAGATCTAAACCACTACGATTCACCATCCTGGATCCTTCAATTGGCGAAGCTCGGGAATTATGAAAGGAAGGAAGCGCTTGCTTTTCCCGAACGCGAAAGGCTCGGCCACCTGTCTGCTCTCACTGGAGTGGGGGTTACGCAATTGCTGGAAATCACGCACCAAAGGCACAGCGCAAGACGGCATGACTCTGTTGCTTCAAGGTTTTTCGGTCTCTCAGTTCCGCGAAGTGCCATTCGATTACGCACTGCGAGAATTTGCCCCGCATGCTTACGCGAACACGGATATGTGCGCCGTGTTTGGGAACTGACCTTGGTTACAGCCTGTCCTCTGCACAAGTGCTTGCTGGTCGATGAATGTCCCAGGTGCCATCGGAGCATTCCTTTTCTCAGACCACGACTGAACTTTTGTAGATCTGGACACAATCTCCGAAACATCAAGACGCCGTCTGTTAAAGAAGACGAAATGGAGCTAACTCGGCGCGTGCACGTCTTGTGCAATCTTGAGAGAACATGGGAAGCGCCTGGGCACAACGGCCCCTTAAGTGCCCTGGAATTACGCGATCTAATTGAGATCATTTCTCTAATTACCAGCCAGTACTATCGCGTGTCTTATGGCTGTGGCATTCGTGCCGTAGATACAACAACGCGATGGTTGAGAGAGGCGATTAAGGTCAAAGATGCGCACGCTCTGTTGTGCAAAACCATGAATGTATTTCGGGAGTGGCCCAATAACTTCTTTGATTTTCTTGGCTGGCGCGCCAGTTATTTGCAATCAAACAAAAGGATGGCCGGAGTCCAAAGAGACTTTGGCGAGTTGTGGAGTGTGTTGTATCGCAAACCCCTAGTGTCGGCATTTGACTTCCTCCGCGACGCCTTTGACGTTTACTTAAGACGGTTCTGGCAGGGTGGCCATGCATCGCAAATCAGGCGGCTCAAAGCAGGACAAACTAGATATGTGTCAAAACCACAAGCGTGCAAGATACTAGGAGCAGCAGCTGAAACAATCGATCGCTTGATCGAAACCGGCCAACTAATGCCCCACATCGAGTCTAGAGGCGGCCGGCGATTGATTCTGATCTCATTAGCTGAGGTCGACTCTTTAAAGGCACGTCGACGAGATCTAATCGACCGACTCCAAACAGCCAGGCGATTAGGAATCACTATCGACCAAACACGGCTTCTGGCTCCGAGTCTATTAACTCAACGCAAGGCCTACGATCTTCAAAGCGACTGGGACGTTTTCTACAGCACCAAAGAGGTCGATGCTCTGCTTGAGAAAACAGCTAACGTACAAAAACGGGTGCGCTTGTCTCCAAAAACTGAGACCGTGGGTTTCATCGAGGTAATAAGCTCTCTTAGTCGCCGCTACGACATCAGCATCGTTCAATTCGTCCAGGCAATACTCGACCGGGAAGTAAGATCATGCCGGCTTACCGATGACGTAGGATTGCGTGCACTCCAGTTTCGGCGCCGCGATGTAATCGAATATCGAGACAAGATTTGCAGAAAACGATATCCGGGCGGGTTGAACACTTTTCAGGCCGCTAAGGCCTTAAATGCACACTACATTGTTGTCCGATTCTTAATAACGAAGGGGCTGCTCCGAGCCGACAACGTTCGCTTGCGGCTCATTATTCCCCAAGTCGCAATCTCAGATTTCCGCTCGGAATATTTTGTGACACAGGCACTAGCGAAGCAATTCAAGACGTCGACTCGCTATCTCACTAACATTCTGGAGATGGAAGGGATCAAACCAATTCCCGAATCGATAGCTGAGGGTAAACCCGGCTGCTACGTTTTTAAGCGCAGCGATATCGAGCGGATAAAGCTCGGTGAACTTATCAAGGCGAAGAGACAAGGCGTTGCTTCGCACTCGCAGCTTTTGGATATCACGGCTGCCGCCCGGTTCTTGCACACGCAGCCGCAGACTCTCTCGGATTTGGCGGCTAATGGGGTCATAACCACGTGGTCGTCGCGAACTCAACAGCTTCTAGACAGAAACTGCTTTACCGAGACACAGCTTCGTCATCTGATCGGTAAGGTCGGAAAATACTTCGGGCTGGTGACGGCTAAAGTTGCGGCGAAGATCTGTGAACGATCAGTTACAGTTTTCGACGAGCGCTTCGCGAAAACAAACGCTCTCGCAGTGGTTCATGTCGACGGCGATCGGAGACGGTTCTTTCGAAAAAGAGATGTGGAGGAATTAGCTGCGCGAATAAACAACCTTATGGGAGCTGCGGATGCTTGCGCTGCGCTCAATTTAGGCCCAACTCACCTCAGTCGGTTAGTAAAACTCGGAGAACTGAAACCGGTCTGCGGACCCAATATTGACGGTTTTGGACACAATTTTTTTTCAAAGGACAATGTTGAAGCTGTTCGCAAACGGCGTGAATCATTCAAACAAAAGCGTGCGGGCGAAGGGGGTTCTCAACGTTTTGGTAAACCCGCAGGACCACGGCACAGCCCGGTTGTTGAAGCAATCACGCCTCGCGTAAAGGAGTTAGTGAATGAAGCTGCTGTTAAAGGTCTTCGGATGTCCGGTGCGAAAATCCATGACCGGTTGCTAAAGGAGGGGCATAAAATATCTATCGTTTCTGTGTACGTTTGTATCCGCAAGATTCGATCGTGCTTATAACCTCAGTGTTGATCCATGACGAAGAGACGCAACCATCGCTCCAAAGCGCGGAGGAAACGGGTTCGCCCGAAGCTCCCTGATACCGTTTATCAATTTGGCCCTATTAGATTGGAACAGTCAGGGCGATTCGTCGCGATAAGTTCGAATTGGCCGCCTGGTGAATTTGAGAAATACATCGCTCGTGTCAAAGCACATCAGGAACCATTTAGAAAGGAAATTACCGACGAGATCCAGGAGCTTCTTACCATAATGCGTGAATGCAATCCTTTGGAGTTGCTTTCGGTGTTAGCCTTCAAAAACGTTTTTGCGAATCCTGAAACATACACGGAGTCAACGCACAAAGGCAGAGAGTGCTACGTCGAATATGCCGTAAGTCTGGCACTGTCCATCGCGGAGCCCAAGCTAGAGATTAATGCATCCGAAGATGCAATCAATCGCACACAGGAATTGATCGCAAAGATTTTCAGTGACGTCGGATGGTTCTTCGCAACCGAACGTTTGCAAGAAGGTGATGAGACTGAGAGTCACGTGCGCTATCAGTCAATAATGAGAAATTTGATGGTTCGTGGTGATGCTTATCCTGAGCATTACCTTGAACTCGTTCGCGGATTGTTTGCTCCACACGATTCCTTTTTCCAGGCGTCCTATGGCTTTTGCACGAACGACCTAATTGGCTGGATCGAACAGATCGAAGCTCAGCTAACGGATGCACTGTTCTCTCAGCTTGCACTTTTCTCGAAGCTCCGCGAAACACACAAAATCTATCAAGCATTTGTTGACGAACGAGGTATCGACTCTTTTGACAGTCTTGAGGAATGCCTTCGGGAGTTCGATTCACTTCCGGCGGTTCAATCTAAGAAAACAGAACTCGATGAGCTACACAGTCAAATTAGTCCGCTGTTTCACGTAAAGCCTCACGATCAACTGCCCAAGGAGTTCTTAGAGCTTGTCAGTGCGAGGTTTGGCGACAATGAGGAATTTGCTTCTTTCGCGAAGTCGCCGGCATGGCCTACGAATGATTCGATAGTTTGCCGTCGCCCGATTATCTCCTTCAACGACGCATATTATTGTTTTGCGCCACAGATATTCTATAGAAATCTGATCCAGCTGCTTGAGGATCTCATTCGCGAGAAAGACGAGCAATACTTCCAACAGACTTTTCAAAAAGCGCGCGCGCGCTACCTGGTCCATCAGACCGCAAGGCACCTGGAAGCGCTACTGCCAGGTGCACAAATCTTTCAGGAACTCTTTTATCCGTTCCAAGTCAACGAGGAAACAAGACGTGCAGAAACAGACTTGCTGGTGGTCTATGACACAAACCTTCTCATCGTTGAATGCAAGGCTGGATCGTTAACGACACCTTCGAAGCGCGGGGCACTATCACGGCTTAAACGCGACCTCAGCGAACTCGTTGACAAGGCCTATGACCAGGCTCTCAGGACGAAAACATACATAGAAACCGTTGACGAATCTCGGTTCGAATATGAAAACGGCTCGGAAGCTTTGGTGTTAAAGAATAAGAAGCAGTTCGGTAACGAGTACCTTCTAAATGTCACATTAGACAGTCTGGCCCATTTGTCGTCGCAACTAGTTAATTTGAAAAAACTAAATCTGATTAAGGGTAAAGAATGGCCGTGGTCAGTATCTCTGGCTGACTTGCGGGTCATTTCTGAATTGGTCGAAAGTCCTTCAGAGTTTTTGGTCTACCTAAAGCGCCGTATCAGAGCTAATGACTATCCTCAGCTTCGACTATGCGACGAACTCGACTTTTTCATGTACTACCTAAAAGACGGTTTGTATTTTGAGGACGGCCGTCTGGGTCGAGAGGGGAGCTTTGGATTGCACGCATACACCGAGCGGCTGGATCGTTGGTACGACTTCCAAGCAGGCCGCGTTTCCAGCGGCGAAAAGCCGCGACTCGAAGTTCCCGAAGACTATAAGACGCTAATCCGGGGACTTGAGGCTACGCAAAAACCTAACTTCTCCGATGTGACTGCAGCGCTTCTTGATTTTGATGTCGACGCGATGGAAGTCATTTTGGAAAACATTCGACAAGGTCGGGTCATCGCGCTGCGTGACGGAAAAGATCGTGACCTAACCCTGGAATTTGGAAACTCGAGCTTAGGATTAACGATTCTCGTTTCGACAAATCAGGAATCGCCGTCTATCGCACGCGCTGCTGGCTACTCCCTGATGCGGAAATATCAGCTCAAGTATGCAAAGTGGATCCTACTGATAGTCGACGCATCGGACGAGACGAACAGGTATGACTTTAGATACTTCTCGGCGCCCTGGCGCCACGATGCCGAGAAGGACCAGGAAGTGGAGCGGTATCGTCAGCGCAAACTTGAAAAGTATTTCGACCAGTTCGGTAAACCTGGTCGAAACGATCCCTGTCCTTGCAACAGCACTCTAAAGTACAAGAAGTGTTGTGGCCTTGTCGCATGACTTTTTTGCTCTGAATCCCGTTAGGGACTATCATTGATCAAGCGCCCCTTGTTGTTTCGTTCGTTACTCTCCCATATGAGGTAATCATGCCTTCCCAACTCCCTTTTCCGAAACGGATTACAGTTCTTTTGACTATAATTCTTTTATTCGGCTCATCCGTGAATCTAAGCATTAGCCGGGCTCAATCGCAGTCACGTAACAGAACCAAGCCAAGCACGTCCCGACAACGGCCCCCGGTGTCAACGACGCGGCCGAACATATCTCCAGAAGCCGCTATTCAGCCGGCGCTACAAGAGTTCCGAGCCGTATTTAACGAAGGCAGATATGAGATGGCTGCCATGACGCTTAACGATAGTGCCGGGCAGTTCTATGATCAAAACAAGTTCGAGCCAGCAATGCTGCTTTATCTCATGTTCGCAAATTTTGCGGATCCATTCATTACGATCGACCCCGCTGACAGTCCGCAAGAGACAATTAGAAAGTCTCTAATCATCAAGGACGTGAGCCGCAATTACGCGAAGTTCATGCTTAATACACTGCAGGTGCACCCGAACCTTTGCAAAACGACAAACTGCATGGAACTGGCGTGGCAAATGACCGAAAGAGTGAAATCAAGATTGCTGCGCGTCGATCTAATTAATGCGGCGATGTCTCGGTTGACTCCGACCGATAGACAGAAAGTTCAGCAATTGATAGACACCACCAAAACAGAACGAACTGAGCGAAATAGGCAACGGGTAGTTTCTGGAAACTTGCTTGGGCCCACTTCCGCCGACAAGAGGATTGAGAACATTGATTCCGAGATTTCCAAGAGCCTGCCCGAGTACGCAGACTTGGCTGGAGAGATTCCCTCACTTCAACGGATTAGAGATACGCTAGCCGACAACGAAACATTTCTGTCTTTTCTTTACACAAACAATGGCCGGAAGGTTTATGTTTTTAAGTTGGAGAAGAACCAGCCGCTCGATCCGAAATCCGTCGTTATTAAGACAGAGATACTCACACTACCCCTTTACGACAGCATTGATTGGATTAAGAAAAAGATTACTGCAGGCGCGTCCTTGAAAGAAATATCCGGCCCATGCGTTTCGGACGATCAAAGCAACGAGGTTTGTGGCCTGCAGGGCATTTACACGAAATTGATCGCACCGCTTAAGCTTACGCCGCACAGACGACTGATTGTTGCTACTGATCTTAATCTCTCAGCATTGCCGTTCGACATCATGCCGACTCCCGACGGCAAGCTGATGATGGACACCTTCGATATCACTTATGTGCCATCGGCAACCGTGTTCTACTACCTCCGGCAAAGGAGAACGTCTACAAGACAACGCACGGCTAACTTTCAGTCAAAATACGCTGGGTTCGGGTATTCGGGCAGGGAAGGTAATAATCTCATCCATACTGAAACCGAAATCACAAATGCTGCCCGCTACTTCCCTAATGCTCTGAAAGTGCCGAACGCGACCGAAGACGATCTCTATCAACACTCGGCAGATATCGCCAATGCGCGTTTCCTACATTTTGCGACACACAACTATTTTGAACCTGGTGTCGATGCGAGCTTCTATCTTCTATTTGGAGCTGGCGGCAAACTCAACGGCCACCTTACAAGCGAAAAAATCATTACGAGCCTCAAAAACCACGCGGACTTAACGGTCCTATCGTCGTGTGAAACCGCACAAGCCAATGACAATTACCGGATGGGAACCAGCACGCCTCTAGATCCGCAAAAGAATGGTGAATACGTTCAAGCCATTTTTAGCGGCTGCGTCTGTTCATATGGGGAGTCGTTTTCTAATTTGAGCGGGGCTTTCTTTGCTGCAGGGAGCAAAGAGCTTTTATTGACGCAATGGAAAATCAGAGACGATGCCCTGACGGAAGAGTTTGTATCCAAGCTTTTTGGGTCATTGTCGAGAGAGGTACAGCCGGCTGAGGCTCTCAAAGAAGCGAAGGGAAAAATGAAGGATCAACTTCCGATGGTTTGGGCCGGATTTATGTTAGCGGGCGACTGATTTGAACAAACTACTAGGCGTACTTAAAGACATTTCGGCACTATTGGTCGGTGCCGCGGCATTTCTGTACGCTTTAGGTTATACGGTCCATCTCGCCTACTTCCGCTTGTTGGGCATTGGAACGGTTGGCCAGCCATTAGACTACGTGAGGCTCGCAGCAGATTACGTCGCATCCCTTGTTGCTTCTTTACCACTGCTCGTTCTCGCCGCACCATTCT
>CAVTGZ010000008.1:0-12264 GCA_963734445.1 uncultured Acidobacteriota bacterium
TGCGCGCATCAAAGATGATCGGAGGCGTGTAGGCGAGATGATGGCGTACGACTTTGGTTTGCGCGGCATAGATATCCGCCGCCGGCTCAAAGCGCGTCCACGTTGACCAGAGAAAATCGATTGAGGATTTCGCCACGCTCGCATCATCGTGAAGAATTACCAGCGGCCAGTCGCGGAATGCCGGTTCAGCGGCCAGGCGGGCGGCTTGATCGGGCTCGCTCGAATATGAAGAGCCGTGGATAACCAAACATCCCGGACAAAACACTTCCGCCCGCGAAACTCCGTTTGGCAACTCGCTGCGAAATTCGCGGGGCAGCTCTCTCGACGGCTCACCCAGCCCCATCAGAATCGCCTTGCTGCCTTCGTTCACTTTTCCGCTGGTGTAATCGAGCGTGTCCATCGACGTGTTTGAGAAGATGAAGAAGTCCGTCTCCCATTTCACACGCGCGAGTACGTGTTCGAGCACTCGCGGAAAATCATGAAGGTCGACGGCCGAGTCGGTCAGGATCAAGAACTTTGTCAGGGCGAGTTGCCCTTCGCCAAGAATGCGAAAGCCGGCCACCAGCGCCTCGCGCGTGATAACGCTCGCGCACCACCGCAGCCGCCAGCGAGTGGAATCCGGTTTCGCCGTAACTCCAAAGGTCGCGCACACTCGGCATCACCAGTGGAAAGAGTGGCGACAAAAGCGACTGCAGGTAATCGCCGATGAAGAAGTCTTCCTGCCTTGGCTTGCCCACGACTGTCGCCGGATAGATCGCGTCGCGACGATGCGCGATCGCCTCGCAGTGAAAGACTGGATAGTCGTGTTGCAGCGAATAGTAGCCGTAATGATCACCGAACGGGCCTTCGGGCCGGCGCTCATGCGGTGGCGCATGACCAATCAGGGCAAATTCGGCTTCCGCCACCAGCCGATGCGCAGCCCCGATCGGATTCTTTGTCATTCTTAGCTTCTCGCCGCCCAGCAGCGACGCAAGAATCAACTCCGGGCACATCTTCCGGCAACGGCGCAATCGCCGAAATGATCAGCGCGGGTGGACCGCCGAGAAAAACCGTCACCGGCAAAGACTGATTCATCTGCTTCCGCCGCGTGATAATGAAAGCCGCCGCCTTTCTGAATCTGCCAATGCAAACCGGCAGTCTCGCCGTCGTAAACCTGCATGCGATAGATGCCGAGGTTGTGCTTCTTCGTGAGCGGATGTTCGGTGTAGACCAGCGGCAGCGTGATGAAGGGCCCGCCGTCTTCCTGCCATGTCGTCAGCACCGGTAAGTTCATCAAGACTGCGCCGGCCGATCGATGACTTCGGTTACCGGCCCGCGCGAAACGGTGCGCGTGCCGAGCTTCAGAAAATCGCGAACCAGCGAACGATGTTTCCAAAGCTCTGTGCGTTGGGCAGGCAGCAGGGCTTCGGCGACGCTGACCAGCTCTTTGATGAACTTCTCGGGCTTTGTGGCCAAAGGCGAGTTCGATTCGTTTGTGCGGTGCCGAATAGATTGGTGACGACGGGAAAGCGACTTCCCTTCACTCGCTTGAAGAGGAGCGCCGGCCCACCGCGTTCGATCACGCGGCGATGAATTTCGGCGAGTTCAAGGATAAGGATCGACTTCAGCTTCGATCGTAACGAGATCTTTTTCACGGCGCAGGAGGTCGAGGAAGGAGCGAAGATTTCGAGTGCATCTAGGATTTTCTCTGTGAGTCCTCCGTGCCCTCCGTGGAAAGTTCATTAACCACAAGAGGACACAGAGAACACAGAGGTTATTTCTTGGCGTCGCAAGCGTGGCGCTGTTCAGATCCAGATTCGGCGACGGGAATCACTTCGACCTGCGGAAACTGCTTTCTGTCAAATCCGGCAGAAACTTCTTCGCATCGCCGACCACGATCAAGCTGGTGCTGTCGATGCTGAGGTTCGTCGCCGCAAAGTTCTTTACGTCTTGCGGCTTGATCGGCCTGCACGCTGCTGACGAATTGATTGAGCTGATCAAAGCTGACTCCGTAGATCGCCAGCGAGCTCACCTGGCCAACCAGACCGCCAGTGGTTTCCAGTCGCCGCGCAAAGCCGCCTTCAGGCTCGCTTTGCGCGGAGTCAACTCAGTTTGCGGCAAGATCGCCGGTGGCCAGTTTGGCAGATTTCGCCCGAGCGTCAATGCCGCTACTTCCGCCCCTGATTCGTTCTTGGTTTGACGCCGTGGCGATGAACGCCCCGGCCCAACGCCGCGTGTCGAGCGAACTGCCCGCGCCGTAACTCAGCCCGCGCTTAACGCGAATCTCCCAATTCAAACGACCTGAATAACCACTCAGCACGGCATTCGAAACGATGCCGCGGGAAGTAGTCCGGATTGTCGCGATTGATCGCGGTGCGCGCAGCAAGCACAACCGCCTGTCCTGCGCCGGGCATGTCTATGACCAGGATGCGACGAGTTTTTGCCTCGCTCGCCGGCGTCACGAGTTGCAGCTTCGGCAAATCGGTTGCCGGCTTCTGCCAGTCGCCAAAATATTTTTGCGCCAGAGCAAAACCATCTTCCGGTGTCATGTCGCCGCCGATTACGAGAATCGCATTGTCCGGCCGGTAGAACATCCCGTGCAATTCGCGCGATGTCGTCCCGCTTGATGCGCGGCAACGATTCCGGCGTCCCGGAAAGCGGATGACCGTACGGCGACGTCGCGATAACACGACGCGCGCCGGCGGCAAACCGAGCAATCGATGCGGGCTGCCCAAGGACACTTTCGCAAATTGTTGAGGTATTGCTTGCGCAGCCGTTCGATCTCTTCGTCTTTGAATGCTGGATTGCGGACCACATCAGAGAGAATCTCCATCGCCGGTCCGATGCGCGACGACATCACGCTGGTCGTGACTGAGGATGAATCCCAGCTCGCGCCCGAGTTCAGCGTGCCGCCCAGCGCTTCGATGGTTTCCGCGATCTGGGTCGCGCTCCGCGTGGTCGTGCCTCTGCGTCAACAGCGAAGCAGTCATATCCGCCACACCCGCCATGTCGGATGGATCGACTTCGCCGCCGCTCTTAATGAGAAGCTGCGCCGTAACCAGAGGCATCTCAGATCGCTGCACGACGATAACGCGCAAGCCGTTCGCCAGAGTCTTTTCGACCGGTTAGGGAATAGTCACCGAGCGAGGCGACTGTGGGGGAGGAGGTGTCGCCTGTGGTTCCTGCGCGAAGCGAATTGACGGCAGTCAGGGCGACCACCGTGATGATAACTAAAGAGGCGGCGAATGATTTGACAAAGAATCTCATCGTCCCTGACCTCCCTTCGTATCGGCGCCCAGAACATTGGCCCCGGTAGTCTTCGGCCGCTCAGATTCCGGCAGGTAATAGAAAACATATCGATTCTCATCAGTGAGATACTTCTTCGCGACTCGCTGAACATCGTCCGCGGTTACGGCCAGCAACCGTTCCAAATCCGTATTCACCCGATTCGGATCGCCCAGCAGAACTGCGGCTTGACCCAACGTCTGACTCTTTCCCAGATTCGTTTCGCGATTGCGCAACTGGCTGGTTACGATCTGATTCTTCGCCTTTTCGAGTTCGGCCGCGGACACGGGTGAATCCTGCAACTTCTTGATCTCGGCTCTCAAAGAATTCTCGACGTCCTCCGGATTCTTGCCGTTGGCGACAATCGCAATCAGATTGAACAAGCCCGCGTCTTCGTGCAGGTCGGCATTCGCACTTGCGTTCGTAGCGATCTGTTGTTGATAAACGAGCGACTGGTACAGCCGCGACGAGCGGCCCTGCGAAAGGATCATCGCGCCATTTCAAGGGCGTCCGCGTCCGCGCTCTTTTCTGAAGGAACCAGGTACGTGAACGCGACTCCTTTTAAAGGAACGTTCGGCCCGTATTCCAGGAAACGTTTTTCGCCCGTGCGCGCTGGTTCAGTAATTTGGACCCGCGGCAACGGCAGATTCGGTTTCGGAATCGCCCCGAAGTATTTGTCGACCCAGGCGTCGAGTTGTTTCGGATCGAAATCACCGACCACTATCAGGGTCGCATTGTCGGGACGATAGTAGGTGTTATGAAACTTGATGACATCTGAGATCGTCGCCGCGTCGAGGTCTTCGATGCTGCCGATCGTCGGCCGCATGTAGGGATGCTTGCTGAAAGACTTTTGATCGAGCGCGTAAAAAAGACGTCCGTTCGGGGGCGCCAGAACGCTCTGGCGAAATTCCTCCTGAACCACCGCCCGTTCAGATTTGAAGTTCTCGTCATCGACGGTCAGACTGGATAATCTTTCAGCTTCAGCCCACAACAGGGTCTCCAGATAATTCGACGGCACGACTTCGTAATAGACCGTCACGTCGTCTTGCGTGAACGCATTGTTCTGTCCGCCCACGTCTTCCGTAAGCCGATCCATCATCTCGGCTTTCATGTTCCTGGTGGACTTGAACATGATGTGTTCGAAGAGGTGCGCAAAGCCGCTGCGCCGATCGGGATCGTCTTTGGAACCGACGTGATACCAGACATTGATTGCAACTGTAGGGCTCGACTTATCGACGACACTGAGCACGCGCATGCCGTTCTTCAGCATGCGATCGCGAAACGTGATCTGCGGCATCTTGATTTGGGCCGGTGCCGTGCCGGCAGCTGACACAACGGCCGCTAGTATTGATAGCAACGTCAACCTTCGAAACATTTCTTATCTCCAGTTCTGTATATTGCCGATCTCATTCTCACCTCGCTTCAGCGAGGTGAAAACAAATCGCTTAGGATGCCAGCCGTTTCAACGGCTTTTGGAAAACTGTTGAAACGATTTCTGTCCATTTCTCTTCTTTCTGATCGCCTCGCTGAAGCGAGGCGTGAATGAGACTGTTACTGCTCACGGCTTCAGTCCATATCCAATGGATTCCGATAAATCTTCGTGTCTTTCTCGGCCTTTTTCTTGGCTTCCTCAAGCTTCTGTTCCAGGAGCCGGCCGCGGTCCTTATGCGAATTCATTTCCTGGGCAAAGATCTGTTCGCGCGTCTGTTTCTGCTTGTCGAGATCCTTGACCATGTCTTCGAACGACCCGAGCGGTTTATGCTTCTCTTCATGTGTGAGCAGCGCGCCGGTTTCGGAATCAATGGTCAGGGTTGCTTCGCAGCAGGGACAAACAATAGTAAAGCGGCCGGATTCAGTCATGAGTTTCAGATCTGTCGTGGATAAATCTTTGCTGGTAACAACGAATGCGAATGATAGCAGCGAGAGGCGCGAGGAGGCCAGCGCCAGCCCCAGGCGGTGCTGGTTCAATTTAAGGGGTCCGACTACGTGCCACTGGGAACGCGGGCGCCCTCGCCCGCCCGAACCGAAAACGAAGCTTCTCAAATGCCAAGTAAAATTTCAGGAAAAGAATCTTCGCGCTCACGCTCAGTGCGGGCGAGGGCGCCCGCGCTCCCAGTAAACGATGCGAGAACGATCCGAAAAAAAGAGCGCCGCGTGTGGCGGCGCTCGCTGAAAGAAAAGTCATAACCCCGAGTTAAGGATTGATGACTTTTTTAATTGTCTTGCCGGCCTTCTTGGCGCCTTCGGCAGTTTTGTCAATCACGGTGTTGGTCCCCGACTTCGCTTTTTCGCCGACAGTCTTGGCCGTGCCCACCGTCTTGTCCTTCACGATTTGGGCACCCTCTTTGGTCTTGTCGATAGCCTCTTTAGTCCCCTCTTTGGTCTTATCGACGACCTTCTCGGTGCCTTCTTTGGTTTTGTCGACAACGTCACTTCCCTTGTCCTTGACGAAGCCGACCGAGTCAGCAATCGCTTCGCCGGTGGCTGTGAGCGCCTTATCTGTGTCGCTCTTCATTTCGCGCTCTTCACCGCTCGCCGAATAAACTTTCACGGTGCGGTTGCCGTCGCGCGTCGTCACCACAACCTTGGAAACGCGTGGATTACTCTTGAAGGTGCGCGTCTCAGTACGGACACCGTTCTCGTTTGTTGTTGTTACTTCAGAGTTGTCCGGCGCCGTTGTATTTGCCGTTTCGGTGCTGGTGTTTGCGTTTGCATTAGCGTTCGTGTTCGTGGTGTCGCTGCTCGAACAGCTCGCGGCAAACATCGCCAGCGAAGTTATTGCGACACCAATCCAGATTCTTCTAAACACTTAGTCCCCTCCTTCCACACTCAGGCATGTGCCTCAAGGGCAAGCTACATGCCACCAAAACCGCTTCGGCGTTTGCCGATTGACGCTTTCACGGTTGCGTTACATTGGAACACTTTAGATTACGGGTAGAGTATGGAATCAAAACGCCGCCAGCACAAACCTGTAAGGCAACAGGTTTCGCCCAAACTAGTTCGCCGCGACGATGTAGATGGGAGCCGTTGATATGTCGATCGCGAGCGCGCCGCGATCGGTTCCGAGCTGTTTGGTGGTTTGGCCGGTGAGGTCAACGATGTGGAAGTTACCGCTCAGTTTGGCAATTGTTATTCGGTGCGGCATCGCCGAAGTGGTCCAGGCCGCAATTCTCTGATCCGATCCATTGCCGAAAAGCAAAACGTAATCATCGTCACTGCCTACGATCAGGCGCTCGATGAAGCGATAGCCTTTCAGTTGTTCGCTGAGAGTGCGGGCCGCAAGATATGCAGGCTTCGGATCGTAAGCACGCAATGAGCCGACCCGATATTGGTGTCGAACCAATCCGAAATGATGTTCCTCTTCCCTCGAGTCTGTGCCATCGTCCCGCCAGTCGTACCAGATGGAAAGCGGAATTCCATTGGCGACATTGGTCAGCATCGTGCGAGCCAGCAGCACTGCTTGTTTGTTCTCATCCATGCGGGGCCAGGTTGAAGAGTATCCCCACTCGCCTGAGATCAATCGGATCTGAGGTTGGCTTGCTTCAGAAGCTTTGCCTCTATTCCTGCCGATCATTTCGCGCAGGTTCGCGTATTCCGCTGCCGCTGTTTCCGGATCAGTTTGACGGTAAGGATGAACAGAAACCGCTGACCAAAAGCTTAATAGGTCGGCTTTGAAGCAGGATTCAATAAAGGTAAGGTCGGCTGCGGAAACGGCCGGCCCGATGAGTTGTTCGTTTGGCGCCGCTGCCTTGAAGGCGCGGCCAACCTCCAGCGCCAGCGCTGTGTATTCGTTTACGTTTGGCTCGGGCGGCCAGAAGATCTTTATGTTCGGCTCATTGAAGACCTCCCAAATCACACCGCGTCCGGAATAGTGTCTGGCCGCGGCCAGCGCCCAACGCGCGAATGCTGCGCGTGCTTCCGGCGTGCGCACCGCTTTGGAATCCGTGTACAGAGGATTTCCGTAATCGAGAATAAACAGCGCGTGAATCTGGAATTCGTCGAGCGATTTAAGCAAGCGATCGTACGACGAAAAGTCGTATCGGCCGCGCTCGTGCTCAGTAATCTCCCAAACGAAATCCATTCTGACCCAGCGAAAACCAGCTTCGGCGATCATCTTCACCTCGCCGGGCTGAGCGTCCGTGAAATGAATGTTCACGCCGAGGGTTTGCTCAACGGTCGGAGCATCACCCACGCGCTGCCAACATCCGGAACATGAGTTTGATTTATGATCGGCGGAAGTGAAGAGGGCGAGAGAGCCGAAAAGAACCGCAAGGGCGAAACGCAATTTCATTTTGTGACGCAAACTGTTAGTTTGCGATGCGCAATCCCGACAAGTCGGGATTGCTTTACGAACCAAAATCCCAGAGCACCAGCCGCGAGTACTGGCCCTCAACGGCGAGAGTGGCCGCGTAGCCATCCTCGACATGTAAATTCTGAAACGCCCAGCGGGAAACATCCTGTGGATCAACCCGGCTATTCATCAGCATAGGACGCTCGCTCGGCGCGAGCGATACATCGAACTGGTCAAGCGGGCAAGATAAACCTTCGCCGCGCGCCTTGATGTACGCTTCTTTGCGGGTCCAGCAGTTGAAGAAGGACTCGGTTTTCAACTCAGCGGGCAGGGCGCGAAACTGTTGCACCTCGGCGCGCGAAAAGAAATGTTCGGCAACATCGTCGGTAGCAAAATCGGGCCGGACGTATTCGACATCGACGCCAACGTCCCGGTCCCGCGTCACCGCCACGAGCGCGATTTGATGAGAATGTGAGAGGTTGAAACGCAGACCTTGCGAAATTTTCGGGTTGGCCAGGAAAGGCTTGCCGTAGTTATTAACGTCGAGCTGCACCCGGCCGGGGTTCATTTTCAAATAGCGGCCGAGAATGATGCGCAGCGAGGCGCGCGCAATACAGAATCGGCGGCGGTCGGATTCAAAGCGAAATCGATCCGCGCGCGCGCGATCTTCGAGCGTCAGGGCTTCATCCAGCGTCCACGACCACTGCCTATCCAGCCTGGCCCGCCAAACCTGAACTTCATTCTGCCAAATTGCCGGCTCTTTTGGTCCGCAGCGCCACGTTTGCAGGCGGGCAGTCGCAGCGGCTGTGGCCGTCGCGCCTCTCCGGTGAAACAGTGAAGTTGCGTCCATGATTTATCCCACGACCGCCAAACGCGGCCAAACTCGGTGAGAGATGTTTTCCGAAAGGAGGCGCGCGCCGGATAACAATTCCGCCGAGCAGCTCGCCGGCGCGACTGAGCCGAGAAATTGCAATACTCGAAAAGCAAATACATTCCGATCGAATTTTTCCGCGTGCCGCCGCAACAGAATCTGACTCCAATGCATGCTTTCGAACTGTTCGATGGCGGTGCTCAACGAGCGGCTATCGGCTTGATCGAAGAAGACACCGGTCTTGCCTTCAACCACGGTCTCCACCGCGCCACCGGCTCGATAGGCGATCACCGGACGTCCGGCCGCATTCGCTTCCAGCGGGGACATGCCGAAATCTTCCTCACCGGGAAACAGCAGCGCCCGGCAGCGCGCCAGATAGTAGTTGACCACGCCGTCGGACTGCCTGCCGAGAAATTCAATGCGATCGTCCGCTAACTTCTCCAGTCGCTCGCGGTCGGGCCCATCCCCAATGATGATCAAGCGACGGTTCATGCGCTTGCAGGCTTCGATGGCGATATCGATTCGCTTGTAAGGCATCAAACGCGAAAGCACGAGGTAATAATCATCGATGTCGTTCGACATGTGAAAGCGATTGACGTCAATTGGCGGCGGAATCACGTGGGACTCCCGGCCGTAAATCTTTTTGATCCGCTGAGCGACCAGCTGCGAATTGGCGATGTAGTAATTTGGCTGCTGAGAAGCACGCAAATCCCACTTGCGCAATCCCCACAAGAGAAGTGGCAGCAGGGTGCGCATTCCCCCGTTGAATTTTTCCCGCGCTACGTAATCGTCGTATCGCCAAACCCAACGCATCGGCGTGTGACAGTAACAGACATGAATTGCATTGCGTCGCCTGCGCACGCCTTTGGCGTACCCTGAGCTGCTGCTGAAGATCAGATCGTAGGATGAAAGGTCAAAGTGCTCGACGGCAAACGGATAAAGCATGAAGTAATGCCGGAACCGTCGATCCATCGCCGGCAGATGTTGCATCGCCGATGTGCGGATGTCAGCGGCGCGCAGCCGTTTCGGCAGGCGCTGAGGCAGCGCCACGGTTGTGTAAATGGGCGCAGATGGAAACGAATCATGCATGGCTTCAGCCACGCGTTCGGCGCCTCCCATCTGAACGAAATAATCGTGAACTAGTGCGATTCTTGACAAGCCGTTGACCTCGACTCTTTCCCTACTAAGAAAGTCGCAAAGGCCTCGTTTTTTCAATCCGCACTTAACTTAACTTTAAGACTATCGAGGGGTTCCGGCCCGTGGCGTAGTGCCGCAGATGCTCACTCTGGGATAGAACTGGGGGGGATCATTTCCATGAAGCGAGCGATCGAAGAACGACTAATCGCGTGGCGGCGTGCTTGATTGCCCACCTTTGTCGCAGGAAAGAATCATGGAGCAGCACGTTATCGCGGGAGCCAAAAGAACATTGGCTCGCCCTTCCCTCTTGGGTGCCAGCTATTTTTCCTTCAGGCGAATTTCGACTCTGCCGGAGTGTGTTGAGCATCGCTCGCTATGGCGACGAATTGACCGTGCAGATAGAAGCTCTGAAGGTCTGTCATGTAACGACCGACACTGAAATGCGATGCGACGCGTTCTTTTCCGCTCTCGGCAAGACGGGCGCGAAGGCCTGGCTGACTGATTAGATTTACAACCGCCGTGCACAAAGCGTCCTCATCCTTGAAGGGAATCAGCCATCCGCTTGTTCCGTGTTCGATAATCTCGGGAGTTCCGCCGGTGTTAGTTGCCAGAACCGGCGTGCCGCACGCCATGGCTTCGAGCGCGACCAAACAGCAGGCCTCGACTGAGGAGTTAATGACCAAAAGATCCAGTGCTTGCATGATCGCCTCAACATCTTTCCGAGCCCCCAGCATTCGGACGTGATTTGAAATGCCAAGCTCGGCCACCGCCTGATTCAAAGTTTCCAGATATTTATGTTCTTGATTGAACGCAGGCGCCCCCGCAATCAATAACGTGGCGGACGGAGACTCAGTTAACACGCGAGGAAAGGCCTGAACCAACTCCAACTGGCCTTTGCTCGGAGTTACTCGTCCGACAATGCCAATAACCGGTCCGGTTCCGTTCAAATTCAATTCACGACGAATCTTCCGTCTCGCGAATTGATTCGGGTGAAAAATTCCCGTGTCAATTCCGTTTCTAATAACAGTCGTGCGCCGTTTCAAACCGTGGAACGAGCCCATAAACCGATCGGCGCTGGCCCGCGCGACGGCAATCATTCGCGTTCGCGGCGCGAGAAGAGCAACGGCGCGGATCAGCGGGTTGAATGGATGTCGCGGCAGCAGATCATGTATATGCCAAACCACAGGCTTGCCGAGGCCGAGGGTCGCCACAGTTGCAACCAGCCCGGCACGGACACTGTTCGCGTGAATCAGATCGGGGTCAGCACTGACGATCTTTTTCCGGAGTTCCAGGATCACTTCAATAAATGATTTGAGATATCGCAGCAGGAGATCCACTCGCCAGGTAAATCGAGCATCGAGGAGGCGTACGGTCTCTGCCGGTACGCCTGTATCAGTGGCTAACTCTCGCAGCTGCCCCCGTTCGGGACAAACCAGGATGGGATCAAAGTTGACGCGGTCAAGACGGGTCAGAATCGTCAACAGCAAACGCTCTGCTCCACCAACCTGCCCCGTGTGGTTGTAGAAAAGAATCCTCAAAGTCTGCCTCTATATCTCGATGATTTCGCGTTGGGGTTCGCGCCGGGTTCTCATTGTCTCGGCGCTGATCCAGCCGATTAGCAACCAGGCGATTGGCGCGACTGAATAGATTGTGAACGTCAATCCAAAAAAGCTATTTAGCACCACCGGCAACATCAGCGATGCGGCAATGCGTTTGAGGTCCGCGTTTTCAGTGTGATCGCCGGCTCGCCGCGCCAGCCGCAGCGATAACCAGGTTGCGCGCGAAAGGATCCAAACAAAGAGCAACGCACCCGGGATTCCGCAGGCGATTGCCATAACCAGAATTGAATTATCAATCGGCGGCGTTTCCTCGCCGGGCGCGAAACGCGCTTCGCTAAGCGAACCCGCGCCGAGTCCGGCGCCCAAAGGTTTGGAAGGAATGACTTGGGTAACCAGTTGCGTCCAGATCTCGAAACGAATCTGGAGGCTGTCTTCTTCAGCGGGCTTCAGTGTGCCTCGTTCTGTGTGAGACAAAAGCGCGCCGACAGTTTGATTTTCATCTTTGCTCCAAACTTCATCTTCGGTTGGCGCCTTGACTAATGCTGCGACCAGCACCACCGGTAACAGCATAATCGCCAGGCGAGCGATCGCTCCGCTGAGACTACGCGTGCCAAGAAGAATCAGGATTGCGACGCCTAACATCAATCCAAAGATTGCGGTTCGTTGGCCACTCAGCATCACGGCGCCGGTGGAGGCCAAACCGCAAATCAGCCAACCGATGCGTGCCCTTAGAGTCCTTGCCGCGGCGACAAAACCAAAAGCGATTATCGCGCCTATCTCAAGATAGCGACCCCATTCCTCGGCGCTGCTGAACGTCGCCAAAGCCCGTCGCACGTGCCCCACGGCAATTGCGGAATAGAGATCGGTGTTATCGATCCAGTATTGTTCAAAAGCAGGATAGCCAATCAGCATCTGATAGACGCCGTGAAGCGAGGCCAGAATGCCCAAGAAGACAATCAACTTCAGCGCCAGCCGGAAAAATCTTTCGTTGGCAGCCTGGCCGAAATAGAACCACGCGAGTGGCACAAGGGTGAACAACGCGCCCGAGAATCCGACGGCCAGGCCACCTTGTAGTGGGTTGAAGATTTCAAGAAAGCACAAGAGGGCCAGCAGTGACACCAAGCCCGCGAGCGGCGTCGCAC
>CAVTGZ010000009.1:0-1355629 GCA_963734445.1 uncultured Acidobacteriota bacterium
GAGCCGCCTGTCGTCGGATGGTCTTCACGCGGAACACGTGCGGGCGGTCGGTCATCAGCCGGCGGATCTTGCGGAAGTCGCCGGAGGCGGCGAGGCGGCCGGCGACCATGACCTCGATGTGGCGGACGAGCTGCTCGACCTCCTCCAGGATGTGCGAGGAGAACAGGATGGTGCGGCCCTCGGCGCCCAGCCGGCGCAGCAGGTCCATCAGCTGGAGTCGCTGCCGCGGGTCCATGCCGTTGAACGGCTCGTCGAGCAGCAGCACTCGCGGCTCGTGGACCAGCGCGGAGGCCATCTTGGCGCGCTGCCGCATGCCCTTGGAGTACGTCTCGATCCGCCGGTCCTGCGCGTACTCCAGCTCGACCGGGGCGATCGCCCGCCGGCCGGCGGCGCTCCGGGTCGGGCAGTCCGTGCAGCTCCGCGTTGGCGACGACGAACTGCCGCCGGTCAGGAAGTCGTACATCGACTCCCGCTCGGGGACGATGCCGATCTCGCGGTACACCTGCCGTTGCGCCAGATCGGGGCGCCGTCCAGGGTGACGTCGCCGCTCGGACGGGGCGAGGAAGCCGGCGATCATGTTGATGAGGGTGGACTTGCCGGCGCCGTTGGGCCCGAGCAGCCCGGTCACGCCCGGGCCGATGGCCATGGTGATGTCGTTGACCGCCACCACGTTGCCGAACCAGCGTGAGGCCTTGTCGATGCTGATCGTGGTCACGACATTCCCACCTTCTGGTAGCGGACGGCCAAGCTGCCGCGAGGATGCCGAGAAGCACCACCAGGACGAGAGCGTAGACCGCGCCGTAGGGCGGCCCGGCGACGTGCGGGGCGGAGTGGTGCCGCCGAGCCAGGACCGGACACCGTCGACCAGGGTGATCGGGGAGAACAGCCCGATCCAGCCGAGGGTGACGTCGGTGCTCCCGCGCGCTGGCCGCGCACGGCGGCCTGGGTCTCGACCTGAGCAGGATCTCCGCCGCGGTAGGTGAGCAGGAACACGATCGCCACCGCCCCGGTCGCGAAGCCGCGCGCGCCGGTCACGACGCGAGGACCAGGCTGATCGCGGCGAGCGACACGGCCCACATGAGCGCCGACGCAGCAGGCCGGGGATCAGGGCCCTGGTCTGCGCCCAGCACCGCCGCGCCGCCGTCACGTTGGCGACCGACCCCGTACAGGATCAGCAGCGGCACCTCGAGCAGGCACAGGCAGGCGGCGGTGAACCCGAGGTACTTGGCCAGCGGGTAGTCGCCCGTCTGATCGGGCGGGAGAAGTACAGCGGCAGCACCCGGCTGCGCAGGTCGCGGCTGACCAGCTCGGGGGCCTGCGACCGCGACGAAGACGGTCATGACCGGTTGCGCAGCACCGGGGTGTAGGTGTCGTAGTCGACCAGGCGCGGGTTGCCCCGGACATGGCGAACGCGTTGACCACCGCGGGCAGGCAGATCGCGATCATGACGATCACCGGGACGACCTTGGCCTTCGCGCCGCGCCCGAAGCCGAACGCGGCCCGGAAGCTGTGCCAGGCGAGCGCCGCGACGATCCGCCGCCTGCCGAGCCGCGGGCCGTCGTAGCGCTGGTAGCCGAGGTCGTGGATGACCGCCCGCGGCGGGCGGCGGCCGTGCGCGTCTGCGGTGGTCTCAGTGGGCATCTGCGGCCTCCGGCTGCCGTGCTGGCCTGAATGGGGCCGAGGCGGTCGTCGCGGAAGATCTCCTCGACCTGGTGGCGGCGCTGCTCAAGCCGGCTGCAGCGGCAGGCCGAGCGCGGCCACGCTGTCCCGCACCGCGTCGTAGGTGTCGTCGCCGGCGATGGGCACGAGCACTGCCCGCTGGTACGGCCGGGCGGGCAGGCCGCGGCGGGCGAGTTCCGCAAGCAGCGCGCCGGTGCCCTCCTCCACCTCGATGGAGCAGCGTCTGGCTCGCCCGGGTGAAGCTGTCGATCGTGTCGGCGCGCAGCAGCCTGCCCGCCTCGATCGCGACGAGGCCGTCGCAGATCCGCTCGATCTCGCCGAGCAGGTGGCTGGCGACCACGATCGGGATGCCGAACTCAGCGCCGATCCGCTCGATCAGCTCAAGCATCGCGTTCCTGCCCGCCGGGTCGAGGCCGTTCGTCGGCTCGTCGAGCAGCAGCAGCCGCGGGTCGCCAACGAGGGCCTGGGCGAGCTTCACCCGCTGCTTCATGCCGGTCGAGTAGGTGCCGATCTGCCGGTAGCGCTCCTCGTGCAGGCCGACGTGGCGCAGCGCCTCGGCCGCGCGCTCCCGCGCGGCGGTCGCCGGGAGGCCGGACATGCGGCCCATGTGCGTGACGAACTCGGTCGCCGTGATGTCGGCGGGCAGGCAGTCGTGCTCGGGCATGTAGCCGACAAGCTGCCGGATCCTCATCCCGTCCTTGACGCAGTCGTAGCCGAGCACCTTCGCCATGCCCTGCGTGGGCTCGAGCAGGCCGAGCAGGACCTTGATCAGGGTCGACTTGCCCGCCCCGTTGGCCCCGATGAGGCCGGTGACGCCGGGCGGGAAGGCGACGGTCAGGCCCGCGAGCGCGGTGACGTCGCCCGGGTAGACCTTGGTCAGTGCGCCTGTCTCAATCACGGGGGCCTCGATCACCGGGCGGGCGTCGAGGCAGGCCTGTCCCGCCGGCGGGGATGCTCTCATGGCGCCAAGGGTGTCAGGACCGTCGGCCCGTCGCGTCCCCCTTCGCGGTGATATCGGAAAAACCTTGCCCGCGCCGGTCAGCATCGCGGGCTACTCCCCAGGGATGAGGCGCTCGGCGCCCCGGGCGGATACCGTAGGATCGTGGGGCCTGAACGCGACATACCGCATCCGGTCGACGACCGCCGGACGCCGGCGTACTCGGCGTACCCCGCGTACCCGGGAAGCGGGCCGTACCGGCCGCCCCGCCCGCCGCTGACCAAGCGGATGCGACGCGGTCACTGGATCGCGCTCGACTGCGTGGTCGGCGGCTTCGCCGCGCTCTCCGGCGCTGCCGCGGCCAAGCATTACGTCTCCGCCGACCCCAGGTTCCCGCTCGTCTTGCTGCTCATGGTGGTGCTCTTCGTCCCGGTGGCCCTGCGCCGCAGGGCACCGGTGGCCGCGTTCTGCGGTCTGTTGATCCTGGGCGTGCTCGCCACCGCGCTCGGGCCCGCGCTGCCCGCGGTGGTCTTCCTCGGCGCCGCGTTCGTGCTCTACACAGTCACGGTCGAGAGCCGCAAGCGGTCCGGGCTCGCCGCGCTCAGCCTGGTGCTCGCCGTCATGGCGTTCCTCACCGTGGCGGGAGGGACCCTAGGCTCGCGGCAGGACCACGTCGGGCCGGGTGACCTCATCCCTGTCGCGCTCGCCAGCGTCATCGCCTGGATGACCGGGTACTCGGCCCGGCAGCGCCGGCTGTACGCGGTGACGGTGCAGCAGCAGGCGGCGAACAGCGCGGTCGCCGAGGAACGGCTGCGGATCGCACGGGAACTGCACGACGTGGTGGCGCACAGCATGTCGGTGATCGCCGTGCAGGCGGGCTACGGCCAGTACGTCATCGACGTGAGCCCCGAGGGCGCCAGGGAGGCGCTCGGCGCGATCCAGGCGACGAGCAGGGATGCCCTCGATGAGATGCGCCGGATGCTCGGCGTGCTCCGCCAGCAGGACACCGGTCCCGCCTTCGCCGGATCCGGTCAGGCCGGGATCGCGGCGGCCGGGACGGGACAGGCCGGCCCGGGCCGCGTCCGCCGCGGCCACGGCCCGGCCCGGGGCGGCACCGCGAGCGCCCGCGCCGGGCCTGGCGGGCCTCGAGCGGCTGGTCGCGCGGACTTGCGGTGCCGGGGTCCGGGTCACCGTCGAGCTCTCCGGGCAGCCGCGGTCCGCGCCCGCGGGCGTGGACCTGTCGGCGTACCGCATCGTCCAGGAGGCGCTCACCAACGTGGTCAGGCACGCGGGAACCGGCGCGGTATGCGTGGTGAACCTCTGCTACACCGACGCCGACCTGGTCATCCGGGTGACCGACGACGGCGGCCTGCCCGCCGGGCTCGGCATGTCCGGCATCGCGGCGGCCGGCACCGGGCACGGGATCATCGGCATGCGGGAACGGGTCCACCTGTGCGGCGGCACCTTCGCCGCGGGGCCGCGGCCAGGCGGCGGCTTCGAGGTCACGGCGGCGCTGCCGCTGCCGCTGCCCCCGGCGGGCGCGCCTGACTGGGGTGACGGCGCCGCCACGGGCAGCGGACCCGGCGTCGAGCGGGAGGGGCGCCGTCCGCGCCACGGGCTCCGCGCTCGCACGGGTGCCGCCTTCGCCGTCGCGGCGGACGGCGGCGGGGAATGACCATCTCCGTCGCGGTGGCCGACGATCAGGCCCTCGTCCGGGCCGGGGTTCTGCGGCATCATCGCCGCCACGCAGGGCCTCGCCGTGGTCGGCGAGGCGGCCAACGGCGCGGAGGCGGTCGCGGCCGCCAGGTCGCCAAGCCCGACGTGCTGCTGATGGACGTGCGGATGCCGGTACTCGACGGGATCGAGGCGACCAGGCAGATCACGTCCGCAGCCGCGTCCGCCGGCGTCCGCGTCATCATCTTGACCACGTTCGACCTCGACGAGTACGTGTTCGGCGCGCTGCGCGCCGGGGCCAGCGGCTTCCTGCTCAAGGACACGCTCCCGGAGGACCTGATCACCGCCATCCGCGTCGTCGCGGCCGGCGAGGCGCTGCTCGCGCCGAGCGTCACCCGGCGCCTCATCAGCGAGTTCGCCAGGACTCCGGCGCTCGGCCTGCCCGCGGCGACGGCGCCGGGCTGCCGGCGCACCCGGGCGCCGCGAGTCACCGGCCAGGCGGCCCGGCGGCGGCGGGGGCGTGCCGTCCGCCGCCGGGCCGGGTCGCGGTGGCGCGGGTCACCGAGCTGCTCACCGACCGCGAGTGCGAGGTGCTGCGACTTGTCGCGGCCGGCATGTCGAACGGGGAGATCGCCGACCACCTGCGGATCTCCCCCGCGACGGCGAAGACGCACGTCGCTCACCTGCTCACCAAGCTGGACGCGCGGGACCGCGTCCAGCTCGTCATCATCGCCTACCAGGCTGGCCTGGCACGCGCGGTTCCGCCACGCCCCTGAGCGGGCTTCCCTGGGGGGAAGCCCGCGGCGGCTCCGTGCGTCGGCGAGGCGATGCTGCTGCCCGGTCTGGCCGTCGCCGTCCGCGCCGGACCGGGGTAGTGCCTGCCGGCCGGTCTAGTACTGGTCGGGTGAGTCCACCGCCTCGGTGAGGGTGACCTCCGGCGGTACCGGGTCCGCGCCGAGCGTGCCGATGAAGGCCTGCAGGCTGGGGTCGCCGAAGAACCGCTCGAAGTGCTGCGGGGATTCCCACTCGTCCACCACGAGGACGAAGCCGTCGCCGACCCCGAAGCGGTGGTGGATACCGCCGGCCGCCATGGCGCTCTCCCTGAGCTTCGCGGACTCATCGGCGCGGCCGGTGAGCGCCCGGCGGAACGTCGCGGTGTCCCCCGGGAACTTGACGGTAACGAGCACGCTCATTGTCTGAACCCCTCCCCTGTACTCGGCGCGCCGTCCTGGCACGCGGACCTGACTTCCCGGGTACGTCACCGCTGCCGGGTCCGGATCACAATCGGGCTCACAATCGGGATCAAATTTGCCCGCGGCGAAGTGATCCGGCGCGGCGCCCGGTGACGTATCACCGGCAGGTACGTCTCGTGGGCGGAGGAGGCGGGGTGCTTACCGCGGGATTGCTGGAAGAAGACTCGGCCGCGCTGGCCAGGGCGGGCCATTGCCGGCCGGCTGACGGCGCGTTAGCCTCCACCATGTGGGGGACAGTGACTCGCTGCTCGCGGCGCGCCTGGGCGCCGGGGATGATCGGGCCCTGGCGGAGGCTTTCGACCGGCTTGGGCCGGCGGTATACGGCGGCGCGTACCGCGTCCTCGGCGACGCCGCCGCCGCGCAGGATGTGGTGCAGGACGTGTTCGTGGAGCTGTGGAGCCACCCGGGCCGGTATAACCCGGCCGCCGGGCCGCTGCGCGCCTACCTGGTGCTGCTCGCCAGGCACCGGGCGGTGGACGTGGTGCGCAGCGAGCTGCGCCGGGTGGCGCGGCAAGAGCACAGCTACCGGCTGGCGCCGCGGCAGCCGGATCCCACGCCGCTCGACGAGGCGATGGAGTCTGAGGCCGCCGCGGCCGTGCGGGCCGCGGTGCGGCGGCTGCCCGACGGCCAGCGGCGGATCGTCGAGCTTGCCTACTTCGGCGGGCTTACCTGCCGGGAGGCCGCGAAGGCCGCGGGGATCCCGGAAGGGACGGCCAAGTCGCGCCTGCGGCTGGCCCTCGCCAAGCTGGAAACGATGCTCGACCGCGAGTTCTTGGAGTCATCATGACGGGCGAAGAGCGCTCTGCGGCGCTGCCCACCAGGCCGGCTGTGCCCACCGGCCTGCGTGAACGGGTCATCGCGGCCGCCCTGCTCGCGCGGGCGGCGGGCCGTCCCGATCCTGTGCCTGAGCCAATCTCCCCCGACGAGGCTTATCGCCGCGCGGCCAGCGCCTTCCACGAGCTGCTGCGGGAGCTGCCCGACCCGGACTGGGCGCGGCCCGCGCTGCGTGACCTGGACGTGCAGGGCCTGGTCGGTCATCTCACCGGCGTCGAGGAGGACGTGCAACGCTGCCTGGCCGGGGACCCGGCCGTGGCCGCAGCCGACCACGTGGCGTCGACGCAGGCCGCGGCGGTCCGGCCAGGCCGGGCGGTCGCCCGCGCAGACCCGTGAGGAGTGGCGGCAGGCGGCCGAGCGCACCCTTGAGCTGGCGCGCCGCGGCGACCTGGACGCCGAGATGGCGGTGCACGGCCTGCGCATACCGCTCAGCCTCCTGCTCATCGTCCGGGCGTTCGAGCTGTGGGTCCACGACAACGACATCCGCCAAGCGGCCGGGCTGCCGCCGTCGGTACCCGATCCCGCCACGCTCGGCCTGATGACCGAGGTCGCGGCCAGGCTGCTGCCGCACGCCGCCGCCCGGACCGGGGTCGACGAGCCGATGAGCCTGCACCTGGTACTGACCGGGCCCGGCGGCGGCACCTGGGACGTCCCGATAGGCCGGGCCGGGCACGGGCGGGGCAGGGGGGGCGGGCGGGACAGGGGGGGCGGGCGGGACAAACACAGCCGAGCCCGCCGACGTGGTCATCGTCTCCGACGCGGTGGACTTCTGCCGGCTGGTCGCCAACCGGGCGGACCCCTCGGGACTCGACGTGCACATCACCGGCAATGCCGAGTTGGCCGCCGCGGTGCTCGCCGCCGCCCCGGTGCTCGCGCTCGACTGAGCCGCCGTGCCCTGGCCGTGGGCCCTGGCCAGGGCACGGGCCACGGCCATGACTTTGCCTGGGGCACCAGGGAACGCATAGCCCCCGCGCTCCACGGCCGTGAGTGGCCGGGAGGCGGGGCTGCCGCTCTTGATCTAGCGGGCTGCGTCAGCCGGCTAGTGGCTGAAGTAGCCCCGGTAGTACTCGAAGACGAAGCCGATGGCGGTGAGCAGCAAGGCGAGCACGCCGATCAGCACCAGCCACCAGCCGACCGCAGCGCCGAGCGCGACGACGGAGGCGGCCAGGCCGACCCACAGCGGCCACCAGCTGTGCGGGCTGAAGAAGCCGACCTCGCCGGTGCCCGCGGCGATCTCGCCCGCGTTGTCGTCCTCCGGGCGGCGCGGCAGGCGGCGCCCGGTGAACAGCACGTAGAACCCGGTGAGCAGCGCCAGGCCGACCGCCAGGGCCAGGGCCGTGGTGCCGGTGGGGTCGTAGGAGACGTACCAGTACACGATGTCGGCGCCACCGAAGAAGACGCCGCAGCCCAGGAAGAGCCAGCCTTCGACCTTCATGTGAGATACACGCCCCTACTTCTTAGCAGCGCTGATCGGCGGGATGGCCTGCTCGACGCCCCGCGACGCCGCGCCGGCCAGGATGTGCGGGTAGTGCGCCTCGAACGCCGGGCGCTCGGAGCGGATCCGCGGGATGCGGTAGAAGTTATGCCGCGGCGGCGGGCAGGAGGTGGCCCACTCCAGTGAGGAGCAGTAGCCCCACGGGTCCTCCTCCGTGACCTTTACGCCGTGCTTCGTGGTGATGTAGACGTTCCAGAGGAACATCAGGATCGACAGGGCGAGCAGCCAGGAGCCGACCGTCGAGATGACGTTCAGCGTGGTGACGTCGCCCGGCAGGAACGGGTAGTTCGCGGTGCGCCGGACCTGGCCCTGGACGCCCGACCAGTGCTGGACGAGGAACGTCAGGTTGAAGCCGATGAACATCACCCAGAACTGGACCTTGCCGATCGCGTTGTTCAGCATCTTGCCGGTCATCTTCGGCCACCAGAAGTACAGGCCGGCGAACATCTCGAACAGCACGGTGCCCGCCGAGCACGTAGTGGAAGTGCGCCACCACGAAGTAGGAGTCGGAGACCGCGAAGTCGATCGGCGGTGACGCCAGGATGATGCCGGTGATGCCGCCGAAGAGGAACACGACCAGGAAGCCGATCGTGTACAGCATCGGCGTCTCGAAGGCTCAGCTGGCCCTTCCACATGGTGCCCGCCCAGTTGAAGAACTTCACGCCGGTGGGCATCGCGATCAGCAGCGTCATGAACGAGAAGAACGGCAGCAGCACCGCGCCGGTGGTGAACATGTGGTGCGCCCACACGGTCATCGACAGGCCGGCGATGGCGATCGTCGCGGCGATCAGCGTCTTGTAGCCGAACAGCGGCTTGCGGCTGAACACCGGCAGGATCTCGGTCGCGATGCCGAAGAACGGCAACGCGAGGATATAGACCTCGGGATGGCCGAAGAACCAGAAGAGGTTCTGCCAGAGGATCGCGCCGCCGGAGTTGGCGCGCGAAGACCTGGGCGCCGAGGCGGCGGTCGATCTCCAGGACGAGCAGCGCGGCGGCGAGCACCGGGAAGGCGAGCAGCACCAGGATGGAGGTGAGCAGCGCGTTCCAGGTGAAGATCGGCATGCGGAACATCGTCATGCCCGGCGCCCGCATGCAGAAGATCGTGGTGACGAAGTTGACGCCGCCGAGGATGGTGCCGAGGCCGGACAGCGTCAGGCCCATGATCCACAGGTCCGCGCCGATGCCCGGGCGAGTTCGTCGCGCTGGTCAGCGGCGCGTAGGCGTACCAGCCGAAGGCGGCCGAGCCGCCGGGGGCGAGGAAGCTGCCACAGCACGATCAGGCCGCCGAACAGGAAGAAGTAGTAGCTGAGCAGGTTCAGCCGCGGGAACGCCACGTCGGGCGAGCCGATCTGCAGCGGCACGAGCTCGTTCGCGAACCCGACGAACAGCGGGGTCGCGAACAGCAGCAGCATGATGGTGCCGTGCATGGTGAACAGCTCGTTGTAGATCTGGTCCGACAGGAAGTTGCTCGTCGGCGACATCAGCTGGATGCGGATGAGCAGCGCCATGATCCCGGCGAACAGGAAGAACACGAACGACGTGATCAGGTACATGTGCCCGATGATCTTGTGGTCCGTGGAGGAGAGCCAGCCGGCGAGCACCGAGCCCTTGCGCTCGGTACGCTGAGCGCGGGCTGCCGCCCGCAGCGCGGCCGGGTTTTCTAGGGTCGTCACTGAGTGCTCCCTGAGGCCGTCTGCTGGATCGCCTGCTGCTGGCTGATCCATGTCTTGAACTGCGCAGGAGTCACGATCTTGAGCGTGAACAGCATCCTGCTGTGGTAAAGGCCGCACAGCTCGCTGCAGTGCCCGGTGTACGTGCCGGTCTTGGTGGCGGTGATCGAGAAGTGGTTCGGGTGACCGGGCACGACGTCCCGCTTGAACAGGAACTCAGGCACCCAGAACGCGTGGACCACGTCCGGCGAGGTGAGATTGAAGTTGACCGGCTCGCCGGCCGGGATCTCGAGCACCGGCAGCGGCCCTTGGCCCCACATGTACCCGTCGGTGGTGACGGACCCGCCGCCGGCGGTCTTGTACTGCGGGTAGTTGAACTCCCACGACCACTGGAAGCCGGTGACGTTGACCGTCAAAACGGCCGGGTTGCTGGGAACCGCGTCGATCGTGTTCTCGTCCTTGGCGGTGTAGTAGAAGAGGACGGCGATGAGCACGAACGGCACGACCGTGTACAGGATCTCGATCGGCATGTTGTAGCGCACCTGGGGCGGGAGTTTGTCGCCGCGCTTGCGGTGGAACATCACCGCCCAGAGGATCATGCCCCACACCACGGCGCCGACGAGCAGGCCGGCGATCCAGGAGCCCTGCCACAGGGAGAGCGTGATCGCGCCCTGCTTGGTGATGGGGTTGGGGAAGCCCATGCGGGTGAAGTCGTTATTCCACGCGCAACCGCTGAGCGGGAGCAGCATGGCGGCAAGCGCGCCGACGCGCACCGCGTTAGCCCGGCGGCTGCGCGGGGCTCGCGTGCGGTGGCCAGGACCGAGCGACCCGGTGCCCCGCGGGTCAGTGCTGGGTGTCCCCGCCCCGCGCGGGCCAGTGCTCGGCAGCCCAGTACCGCGCCCGCCTGGCGCGGCCTGCCGGCGAATCAGAGTCAAAGGAGCGCCTTCCCAACAACGTCGCCCGGCCACCTGTTATCTCCTTCAGGCGGCCGGTCTCCGGTCTTCTACAGCGTGTCGTGCAAACAGTATCGCGCGCCTGCCGCGGCCTGCAGGGGACCCCCGGCGTTCGGGGTACCCGCCCGGGAAACCCGGGCGCCGAGCGCGGGAAAGGTACTTCTTTCCGTATTCGCGGGCGTAACGGGGTGGGGGCCGGGGCACTATGGAGGTGTGAGGGTCATCGCATGAGCCGCGTGCCCTGGCCTAGTCGCCGCGGCCGTCCGGCCGGCCGGCATGCCGCGGGCCCGCGCGGGCCGTCCGGGCCGTCCGGGGACCCCTGCGGTCGGCCCCGAACCCGTGCAGCCTGGCACCGAGCGCGCCGCCGCGGCGCCGTGGTCTCCCGGTTCTGTCGGCTACCTCGGCGCGCCGGTGATGGCCAGCATGCCGCAGGAACCGCTCGTTTCGCCGGTGACCGAAGCCGCGCGCGCGGCTTCGGCCGCGTCGGCGGCGTCGCTGCCGGACGTGATTCCGCCCGGTGCCGCGCCGGTCGTCACCATCGACGCGCTCGGCCGCAAGTGCCCCATCCCGATCATCTGGCTCGCGCAGCAGATCGGCGACGTCCCGGTCGGCGCGGTGATCGCGGTGCTCGCCGACGACCCCGCCGCCTACTCCGACATCCCGGCCTGGTGCGCGCTCAAGTCGCATGACTGCGTGTTCCGGGCCAGCTACGCGACCGGCTGGTCGTTCGGCATCCGCCGCCGCTACTGACCCGGCCCGCCTTGCGGGACGCCGGTTGCTGTTATCTTCGTCACGGGCGCCGCGTATGCGGCCTGCTAGGCCCGCTATGCCGGTTAGACCTGCTTGAAGCGGTCGGTGATCAGGGGGTCAGATTCCCACCAGGGGCGGTCGGCCTCATCGGGCTCTTCCGCCTCCGGGGTCGCCACGCTTACCGCGGCGCGGGCGGCCTCGCGCGCGTCGAGCTCGGCGTCGATCTCTGCGGCCTCCCGCTTGTCCGCGCGCATCATCTGGATGAGCTGCACGGCGAGGAACGGCAGGCCGACGAAGTCGCCGAGAATCCAGATGATGCCGCCGCCGAGAACCTGGGCGGTGGCCAGGCTCGGGCCGTAGGGGTAGCCGACCGCGCGGTAGTGCGCCGCGCCGATCAGTGTCTGGTCAGCGATGATCGCGATGCCGAAGAACGCGTCGCCGATCACCTCGGCGGCGGTGATCCACATCGCGACGCCGTACGGGTACTCCTTGGGCACCGGGTCGACATGCAGCAGCGTCCAGAAGAACACGTACCCAGGCCCCATCAGGATGAGGTAGGTGAGCTCGCGCACCGCCGCGCTGGTGAAGACGTGCGTGTACCAGGACGTGAAGTACATGGTCATCGGCACCGCGACGAGCAGCAGCGTGGTGATCGCGGGGAACGTCGCGACCTTCGCGGGCCCGACTGCGCACCGCCCGCTCGACGCGGCGCCCGATCCTCGGCTGCGCCGCGCCGAGCAGCGTGAGCGGCTTCCCCATCGCCAGGAACAGCGGGACGACGAGGACGAGGAGTACCGTCTGCGTGGCGCGGGCGTAAAACAGCACGCTCTCGTAGGCGCCGGGCCAGGCCATCGTCGCGATCAGCAGGAAGCCAAGGCCGAGCACGACGAACGCGAAGGTGCGGCCGCTCCCCCACCGGCCGCCGCCCCGGCCGACCTTGCGCGCGGACGCCAGGTACCAGCCGCCGAGCGCCAGGATCAGCACCAGCATCGGCAGGTCGAGGCGCCACTGCGTGAACGCCGTGGCAACGGTCAGCTTGGGCGGTCCGCTGTAAGCGGTCGCGAGCGGGGCCATACCGCAAAACTACCCCCTGTCGTAGCCGCCCGCGATGCCCCGGTCCCCGCAGTGCACGACCGGGAAGTCTGGCGGTGAGGGCCAGCCCCGCTCGGCGGGTGCCGGGGCTGGGGAGGCGGAGCACGCGCCCGTTCGGGATCACGGGTTTGGGGATTTCGGGAAAAGCGGATACCCCGCGCGGAGCGAGATGGCTGCTCCAGGCGGGGTATCCGGTGTCGTGCGAAGGCCTGGCCGCCCGGGCCGTCAGACCGGGAGGTGGACGGCCAGGTCGGCGGCCGCTTCCTCGCCGTAGGAGTGCTTGGCGCGGTCGGCGAGGGCGGCCGGGGTGAAGTCGTACTCCTGGGGCCCGACGACCTCCAGGCAGTGCACCGCCATCAGGTTGCCCAGCTGGATCGCGCGCTCTGTCGGCAGGCCCCACGCCGTGGCGGCGAGGAAGCCGCAGCGGAACGCGTCGCCCGAGCCGGTCGGCTCGACCAGCGTCGCGTCCTTGACCGGGCCGACGACGACGGGGGCGGCGCCCTTGCGCTCGACGCGGGCGCCTGCGGCGCCGAGGGTGATGACCCGGGTCTCCACCAGGTCCAGGATGTCCTCGCCGGTCCAGCCGGTCTTCTGCTCGATGACGGCTTCCTCGTACTCGTTGCAGAACAAGTACGCGGCGCCCTCGATCAGGGTGCGCATCGCCGCCCCGTCGAGGAAGGCGACCTGCTGGGAGAAGTCGGCGGCGAACCGCACGCCCGCGGCCCGGCAGTCGGCGGTGAACCGCTGCATCGCGGCCGGGTCGCCCGCGCCGATCACCACCAGGTCAATGGCGTTGGCGCTGGCGAGCGAGACGATGTCGATCTCGCCGTCCTCGCTCATCGCACCCGGGTAGAACGAGGCGATCTGGTTGCCCGTCTCGTCGTTGGTGGCGGTGAACCGTGCGGTGTGCCTGGTCGCCGACGTGCGCACGCCGGAGGTGTCCACGCCGTGCGCCGTCAGCCAGGACTCGTACTCGGCGAAGTCCTGGCCAACAGAGCCAACGAGCAGCGGCCGCAGGCCGAGGCAGCCGAGGCCGTAAGAGATGTTCCCGGCCACGCCGCCGCGCCTGATCTCCAGGTCGCCGACGAGGAAGGAGATCGAGATCTTGTCCAGCTTCCCGGCGATCAGGGTGTCGGTGAACTTGCCAGAGAACATCATCAGGTGGTCGGTGGCGATCGACCCGGTGACAGCTATCCGCATCGTGAGGAGACTCTATTCAGCTTTGTGGGCCTGGCCGGCCGCGATTTAGTGGAAGGAGTCGCCGCAGGCGCAGGAGCCGGTCGCGTTCGGGTTGTCGATCGTGAAGCCCTGCTTCTCGATGGTGTCGACGAAGTCGATCGTCGCGCCCATCAGGTACGGCCCGGACATCTTATCGGTCACCACGCCGACGTTGCCGAACTCCTTGACGATGTCGCCGTCGAACGAGCGCTCGTCGAAGTACAGCTGGTAGCGCAGCCCCGAGCAGCCGCCGGGCTGAACGGCCACCCGCAGCCGCAGGTCATCCCGGCCCTCCTGGGCGAGCAGCACGGCAACCTTGCTCGCGGCGGCCTCGGTAAGGGTGATCCCCTGCTGCGTCACTTCGTCCTGAACGGTCATCTGTGACTAGCTCCCGTCTGAGAAATGCCTTGTTGGTGTGTACGGCGTCGTTGGTGTGTACGGCGTCGGTTGCCCGGCCCACGTGCGTGGCACCGTCGTTCGCTTTCAACTGTATGCACGGCGCGGGCATTCCTGCCAGGCGCCGGTGACAATCCCGTCAGCCACCCACGCCGGCCCCGCGTCACAGGCCGGGTGCCCCGTAGATGGGGAACCAGCGGGACATGTCCTGCTCGATTTTGAGGTCCTCCGCGAGCACGCCCTTGACCTCGAGCTCCAGGCCCATGTCGTGGTTGTCTCCGCGGCCGGGCAGCGGCGCGAACGGGTAGAACGCGCCGCGCTTGTAAAGGTAGACGAGCGCTAGGCTGCGCTGGCTCTCGTCGCGGAAGGCGACCAGGGTACAGAGCAGCTGCGGCCCGTAGCCGTTGTCGACCAGCGCGGTATTCACCGCGTGCAGGTCGGTAACCAGGGCGTCCATCTCGTCGGACATGTGATTGCTCACCAGCCACGTGTAGCCGTAGCTGTCCTTGGTCACCTCGACGGGCAGCCCGCCACCCGGCTTGGCCGCGTCCATGTCGAGGAGCTCCTCGACATCCCGCTGGACATCACCGAACGTCTTGCCGGCGACCGCCTTGAAGGCCACCGAGCCGGACCCGGTCGGGGTGAAGCCCATCGCCGCCTGGAGCTGGATCGCCGCCGACGGGAGGCCGAAGAGGTCATCGAGCTTAGGCTGCGCCGGCTTGGTCCGGCCGAGGATGGTGTCGAGGAAGCCCATGTCCGTGGCGCCCTGGCCTACCGGTCGCCCGGCGTGGTCTGGTTCAGCTGGCGCTGGATCTTCGCCAGCTCCTCGATCCGCTTCTGCAGCGACGGGTGCGTGGAGAAGATGTTCGCCAGCGACTGGCCGTTCTGCTTCAGCGCGGGCGCGAAGTAGAAGGCGTTCAGCGGCTCGGCGGAGCGCAGGTCCTTGGTCGGGATCACCGCCATGCCGTCGCTCACCTTCTGCAGCGCACCTCATCAGGGCGGCCGGGTTGCCGGTGAGCAGCGCGCCGCTGCGGTCGGCGGCGAGCTCGCGGTACCGCGACAGCATCCTGATCAGCAGGAAGCTGATCGCGTACACCAGCGCCGAGACCAGCATGATGAGCGGGATGAGCAGCGCCGCCTGGCTGTTGTTGTTACCGCCCATGCGGCGGCCGCCGCCAAACAGCTCGGAGTAGAAGGCGAACCGGACAAGCAGGCCGGCCACGATCGCCAGCAGGCTGGCGTACGTCATCACCTGGACGTCCTTGTGCGCCACATGGCTGAGCTCGTGCGCGAGAACGCCCTCGAGCTCCTCGTTGTCCAGCCGGTGCGGATGCCCTCGGTCACGCATAGCACCGAGTTCTTGCTGTTACGGCCGGTCGCGAAGGCGTTCGGCATGGAGGTCGGGGCGATCGCCACCCGGGGCTTGTCCATGTCCGCGAGCGCGCACAGCCGGTCCACGATCGCGTGCAGCTCCGGCGTCTCCTGCGGGGAGACCTCGCGGGCGCCCGCCGCGGCCAGGGCGATCTTGTCGCTGTAGAACAGCGAGATGAACGCGGAGCCGCCGCCGAACAGCAGCGCGACGAAGATGATCGCGCCCGCGCTCGCGTGCGCGTAACTCATCAGGCCGATGACCAGGGCAACAAACGCAACGAAGACCAGGCCGAGCAGGAACATCGTCGCGGTCATCCGCACGGTCAGGCCCCGGTCGGGCGCGTACCTCGTCCGCGTCGCCATAACGCACCTCCGCTCCAGCCAGGCTTGCGACTTGTCGGGGTTCGCCGCGTCGCGCCTGGTTGTCAATGGCAATCTACCTCAGTAACGCTTCCGGTTCCCGGGGGGTTTCCCGGTGCGCCGTCTCGCGAGGGGAGCCCAAGCGAGATCTATCTCAATCTATCCGTAGAACGCTGAGGGCAGGCTGAATCGTTCCGCTCAGCCGCCTCAACGGCCCCAAAACGGCTGCGCCCACGGCGAAACGCGTGAACGACGCGGTTCGCCGTGGGCGGCTGCTGCGCTGGCTGGTGCGGCGGGGACGGCCTCTCCGGCCCGCTAAGGCAGGCCGACGGAATCGCCGGGGATGGTTCCGTCCGCGAGGAGCTTGCGCACCTCGTCGAGGGTGGCGTCGGAGAACGGCAGGATGTAGTCGGCCGTCACGATCTCGTCCGCCGCCAGCGGCGCGCCCGATGTCCGCACCAGCGATACCGCGGCCCGCAGCGAGGCGGTGAAGACCGCGGCCTCGTCATCGCGGACCGCGGCGTCGAGGTCCTTGTCCAGCGCGGTCAGCTTCGCGGCGACGTCGTCGTCGACCCGGAACTGGCCCTCGCCCAGGATGCGGACGATCACGAAACGTCACCCGCCTCCTGATCGGCCGGCTCGGCCTGCGGCTGGGCCGGGGCGGCGCCGTTGCCCTCGATCTGCTTGGGGGCGCTGGCGGCGATCTCGCCCTTCATCCGGGCCAGGTCCGCCTCGATCCCGGTGCCCGCGCCGAGCTTGTCCAGCTCCGCCTGGATGGAGTCCTGGTGTCGCCGCCCACGTGGTCCTCGAGGGCGCCGGAGGCGAGCAGTTCGTCGATCGCGCCGGCCCGCGCCTGCATCTGCGCGGTCTTGTCCTCGGCCCGCTGGATGGCCAGGCCGATGTCGCCCATTTCCTCGGAAATGCCGGAGAACGCCTCGTTGATGCGGGTCTGCGCCTCGGCGGCGGTGTACGTCGCCTTGATGGTCTCCTTCCGCGTGCGGAAGGCCTGCACCTTGGCGTCGAGCCGCTGCGAGGCGAGGGTCAGCTTCTCCTCCTGCTCCTGCAGGGTGGCGAACTGGGTTTCCAGGTCGGCGTACTGGGTCTGCAACTGCGCCTTGTTCTGCAGGGCGGCGCGCGCCAGGTCCTCACGGCCCTTGCCGAGCGCGTCGCGCGCCTGGGTGTCGCGCCGGGTGATCTCCTTCTGCAGGGAGTTCATCTGGAGCTCGACACGCTTGCGCGACGTGGCGACGTCCGCGACACCACGCCGGACCCGGGTCAGCATCTCGACCTGCTGCTTGTAGGAATAGTCGAGGGTCTCGCGAGGGTCTTCCATCCGGTCCAGCGCCTTGTCGGCCTTGGCCCGGAAAATCAGCGAGACTCGCTTCATCACGCTCATAGACGCGGCCGTCCCCTTCGTTTACCTGAGCGCCGCACCCAGCGGCACATGCCACCAGGCGACGGCGATTCGCCGCCGGCTCACCGCAATCAACCCTACGCGCTGCTGCGAGTGGTAGCCACTTATCCCATGCCGAAACCCCGCATGGAAACGGGGCAAACCATCCCGAACAATAATCGGCCAAGGCGCCGCGTCTCGTGCGGCGCCTGCAGAACCGCAACCACCAGGCCCTAACCCCAGCCACCGTCGGGCGACCTCAGCCACCGTCAGGCCTTAACCTCAGCCACCGAGCGACACAGCGGGTCGTTCCCTCGCAGTAAGCTGTCTGCGTGTTCCGACGTAACAGCGCCGGGGCTACCGAAGGTAAGGCCCAGGGTTCTCAGAGTCCGCCGGGCGCGCAGACCGCGGAAGCCCCGGAAAAGAGCAAGCCAGCCGCATCGGCGGGCAAGGGGCGGCCGACGCCCAAGCGCAGCGTGGCCGAGGCCAGCCGGTACCGGACGGTCACCGGCTCCACCACCAGCGGGCGCGGGCCCGTCAAGGCAGCCGACCCGAGGCGCAAGGCGACGCCGGAGGAGAAGGCCAGGGCGCGGCAAGAAAGCAGCAAGCGGCTCCAGGCGATGCGCCAGGGCGAGGAATGGGCGCTCGGCCCGCGCGACCGCGGCCCGGCCAAGCGGCTCGCCCGGGATTACGTGGACGCGCACCGGCGGCCGATGGAGTTCTACATGTACGCGCTGATCGTGCTGATCCTCGCGCTGTTCGCCGGCCGGTCAAGCGCGGCACTCGGCAACTACATGCAGATCTTCCTGCTGGTGATCATCGCGGTCATCGCGGTGGACGCCTGGTTGCTGCGCCGGTCGGTCTTCAAGCTGGTGCATGAGCGGCTGCCGAACGAGTCGACGCGCGGCCTGGCGTTCTACGCCATCATGCGCGGCCTGCAGCTGCGCCGCTTCCGCACCCCGGCACCGCGCCTCAAGCCGGGCGACCAGTTCTAAGGCCCGTAGGCCGCGTTACCGCACAGGCTTATCGCACAGACGTGGACCGTCGCCCCGCTCCGGGGCTGCGGTCCACGCTTATTTTCTGGTGCCCGACTTCAGCTTTCCGGGTGCAAGGACATCGGGCCGTACTCCTTGCGGGTGTCGTCGAAGAGGGTGACCTGGTCTACCCCGTTGTCAAGCAGCTCGTGCCAGTTCTCGCCGAGCCAGCTCTCCGCTTCTCCCTGGTTGGCGAAGATCGCCTCCTGCAGCCCAGCGCCGCTTACGACAGCGCCGTCCTCTTTCTCGTACCGCCAGGTCCAGGGCATTAGGCCCGCGCCTCCTCTTCGCTCACAGCGTCATGCGAGGTTAGCATCACGCGTTCCGCCGCTAACCGCCTGACCCGGCTCGCCCCTCCTCGGGTCGGCTCAGGCGGTTAAGCGCGGAGGCAGCGGTCCTGCTCAGGCGCAGAACAGGATCGCCCAGACCGCCTTGCCGCGGCCTGCCACCGGGGACCAGCCCCACACGTCACTAAGCGCGTCAACCATCTGCAGGCCACGCCCGGACTCCTCGACCGAGCCCGGCACCCGGAGCACGGGGGCCGAGTCCGAGGGGTCGAGGACGGCGCAGATCACCTCGCCGGTACGGCGGACCAGGCGCAGCCCCAGGTTCTCCGCCACCTGCTTGCGCGGCAGGTCGCCCGCGGCCGCGTGGGTGACCGCGTTCGCGACGAACTCTCCGACGATGGTCTCCGCGTCTTCCGCGAGGTACGTGAGGCCCCACTCGCGCAGCGTGTTCCTGGTCAGCCTGCGGGCCATGCGCGCGGATTGCGGGCCCCGGGACAGCGGGCAGCCAACCGCCGAGGGCGAGTCCCACCAGTCCGCGGGCATCCGCATCATCCGCGGGCGCCGGGGTGCCGGCGCCAGCCGGGCGGACACATCGAGCGGCTGCTTCGCGGCGGGATGCACCCGCGTCCGGGTAGGCAGCGTTTCCAGTTGGTGCAGACTTCATCGTGACCCCGAGGAGCTGTCTGCGTCATCCGGGTGATTGACGCAGACACATCATGGCGCATGAGCGCATGCACCTGCAAGGGCTACTGCACGGCCAATATGCACGTGCAGGTTAACATTGCGTCAATATGCACATGCAGGTTAACGTTGCGCCCGCGCGTTCCTCATCTGGCCCGCCACCACGAGGACAACGATGCCGATGGACACCCACAGCCCGTACCGGGAAACCGTCTGGGCGACGGACACCGCGTGCTGGCCGAGCGCGTAGCCGAGGCCGGCCAGCATCCCGGCCCAGGCCAGCGAGCCGATCGCGTCAAGGACGAGGAACGTGACCCAGCTCATTCCCGTCCACCCGGCCACCGCGTAGACGATCGCGTTGGGGAGCGGCAGGAACGGCGTGATGATGATCGCCGGCCAGGTGAACTTGGGACCCCAGCGGTTGACCCGCTCGACGAACTTGAGCCCGCGCCTCGGGTTGACGCAGTTCGCGCCGGTGCTCCTGTCGCAGAACGGGGGGTTGTCCTGCGCCGCCTCGAGGTTGGGGAGATCCGTCTCGAACGCGATCGTCGGGTAGTTCCTTCCCCGCGAGGTGACCGGGCTGCTGAACAGGACCGGCGTCGGGTGCAAGGCCCGGTCCGCGGACGGTTTCGGGTTCGTCCCCGGCCAATCAGCTTGGTAGGACTGGCCGTCCCAGTCGAGGTCGTCGCTGAAACACCCGTCGATCTTCACCAGCGTCGAGTCTTCTCCCGGGACGCAGAAGTTGTTGCCGTCGTCCTCGTCGACCCCGCCTGCGTCCTGACTCCCGGGCACGGCGCAGTTGAACGTCGCGTCGAGCTCGAGGCAGTTCTCGAAGTGCCCGATCTCGTCCGACATCGCGATGTTGTAGGTGTGGACGCTCCAGGTGTTCCCGCGCGTGTTGGCCGTCGAGTACTCCGGGTGGAAGGCGTACGGCGCCTCCTGGCAGGTGCTCGAGGTCGGCGTGTACAGGATGTGGCCGAAGCCGTTGGCGATCGAGGCCGTCATCGAACCGGTCTGCCCGGTGCTCAGATCGACCAGGTTGATCTGGAGGCCGGCCGGCGTGTCGTGCATGTGGATGAGGATCCGGTCGCCCGGGTTCATCATCAGGTCCTTGGTCGGGTCGGGGTTCACCGCGGCGAAGTGCGGGTTCGCGAACGTCCCCGTGAACAGCGGGTTGGCCGGCGCCTGCGAGCGCCCGCTCCTGGTGATGTAGGCCCAGTTGATCGGCTCGCCGCCGCCGAGGATGTAGTTGTTGCAGTCGTCCGTGTTCTCGATCGCGGCCCCGCTGGAGTCGCCGTGGTTCTGGTCGACCGTGCGGCTGTCGATCGTCATCGCCGCGCAGTACTGGGTGGCGGTGCAGCCGAAGCCCTCGAACTGCTCCACGTAGCCGGGTGGGTAGAACTGCAGCTCCATGAACGCGTTCCCGGGATGCTTGCCGATGTAGTTGGCGGCCTTCGGGTTCGTTCCCGTGAGGTCGTTCTTGTCGGAATCCGGCGTGCACGTCTTCGTGAATTCCGGGGCGGACTCGGTGTCACACAGCGTCATCCCGAACACCAACCGTCACCCCCGGCTCCGAGTCGGGTAACGGCGCCGGCGGGGCCGGGCGGGTGCGGCCGGCGGGGCGGGGCGGAGCGTGCGGGGCGGCGTCTACCGGTCGGGGTCTGCGCGTCGGGGTGGGCGGAGCGGACCACGGCGGCGGCAGCGACTCGGATGATGTGCAACGGACGCGGGACGGCGGCGCTCGACACCCCGGCACGCACTGCGGCGCTCGACAACCCGAGACTGCGGCGCTCGACAACCCGGGACCGCGGCGCTCGACAACCCGGGACGGCGGCGCTCGACAACCCGGGACGATCCCGCTCGACAACGGCGAGGCGTATCTGATGGCCGGCCCTGAGCACCCTGTACAACACGCCAGAGTCCCGCCCCGCCGCCTCCTCGTGGCGACGTAAGCATGGAGAGCATGCTCATGTCGCCAAGGCGGCGAGCCCGGGGGCCGATTTGGCGCGAAACGCACCTCCTGCCGCCGGTCCGCCCTCCGCAAAACACCCGGCCCACGCGGACCCCGACCCTACGCGGACCCCGACCCTACGCGGACCCGACCCCTCGCCGGCCGACCTACGCCGCGTCGGCCGCGTCCGCGAACGCTCCGGCCGGCGCCGCACTCGCCGCCCGCGCGAACGACTCGGCGAATGCGCGGGCCCGGCCGGCCCGGCATTCGAGCTTGATCGGCCGGCCGCCGCGCGGGGTGATGATCAGCACGCCGCCGAGACCGAAGCGCTTGCCCTCGATCGCCTCGATCTGATTCAACGGAACCGCGCTGAGGAACTCCTTGACGCCGGTGATGGTCCCACCCATCGAGTAACCGACCTTGACGGTGAGCAGGCGCCGGTGGGTCAGGAGCAGGGCCATGTTCGATTCGATGCGCAGACCGGCCGCGCCGGCCTTCTGGAGCTGTCCGGAGACCATCTTGGAGCCGATCATCGAGCCGACACCCCCGGCGGCGGTCGCGGTGTTGCGGCCCCGTGGCGAGGCGGTCATCGCCGCGATGAGCCGCTCGCCGTCGTCCAGAAACGGCTCCGTGTACTGCCTGATCTGCTCGAGCTGATCCGCCATGCGTGTCGCTCCGTCCCAATTGGAGTTGTCTGATGTCTGCTGTCTGCTAGACGCCGACGGCGGCGCGGTCCTTCCCACCCTCGGCGGGAAGAATCGGCGGCCTCACCGCGTCGTTGGCGGGCATGGCACGCGTATACAAGACGCTCGCCGGGGTGCTGCTCATCACCGCCTGCCTGCTGCCCGCCGTGGCCGTCGCCGCGGCCACCACAGCGGCCACCGCCGTGGCCACCACCGCTGCCACTGCCGCGACGCGCGTGCGCCACTGCGACTCGGCGGACCTGCGCTACCCGTTCATGCCGGGCGGCCCGCGAACGTTCGGCGTGTTCCAGCTGCGGATCGCGGGCGGTAAATGCCCCACCGCCCATCGGATCGCGCAGGAGTGGATGCGCCGGTTCGAAGCGTCCTTCCGCGGCGCTGGTCCGCTACGCGTCCCGCGGCTGGTCGAGGGCTTCACGTTCAAGACGCTGCCGATTTCCGAGGTTCAGGCCTTCCCCGAGCGCGGCCAGAACGGCGCCACGACGATCTGGTTCGACTACCGGATCCCCAACGGTTGACCCGGCGGCTCGCCCTCGCCGGGCGGCACGCGCGGCCGCGCGACTCACGCGGTGGCGCGCGCGCACGACCGCGCGTTCGTGACCGGCAACGGCGCCACGCTGTGCTCGCTGATGACGGTGTCGCTGCGCCGCCAGCCCACCACGATCGGAGACGACAACAATCCCAACAGGTGCGCGCAGCTCTCTTCCGTCTCCCCCACCGCCATGCGGGACGGCTCCAGCACCCGTCGTGTCGTCTTCGCCGTGAGCGCAACGGCTCGCGCGCGAGCGCGACGATTCATGCCGGCGCGGGCGTGGCCGCGCTCCCCTTTTCGCGCGATGGCGGTCGCCGGCGGGTGGCCGGCCGGGTGATCGTCGGCACCCGCGCCGAGGCGCGCGCGCCAACCGCGACGAGGTGGGCCTCGCGGTGGCGGAGCCGGTCCAGGCCGCCGATCTCCGCCTCGTGGCCCATGCCGGTGCCGAACGGTTCGCCATCCACGACTGGGAGGCGAAGGCGACCGCCCCGGGCGACTGAACCGCTACGACCTAGGGGAGCCGCCCCGACCAGCGGGTCGACGTGCCCCCCGCCAGGAGCAGGAGGACCAGCCCGCCGATGGCGAAGGTGGCGGTGACCTCGCGCTTGCGGGTGACGCTGCCGAGCTGGTGACCGAGGCTCTTGTAGATCGAGCTGAGCTCGCCGGCGGTCTCGGCGTTGAACGAGCGCCCGTGGGAGATCTCGGCGATCTGCTGCATCAGCTGCGGATCGGGCGGGACGGCCACCGGCGGCCCGAGCGGGTCCGGGTTGGGGAGGGTCCCGTCGGGCGTTCCGAGCGCCACCGTGTAGATGGGGATCTTGTCGCGCGCGGCCTCGCGCGCCACGGTGGTCACGTCGGCGCCTCGGTTCGCCGAGCCGTCCGAGAGGAGCACGATCGCGGCCGGAGGGTGCTTCTTGTCCGCTCCGCGCAGGAGCTGGAGGGCGAGCTCGAGCGCGTCGCCGGTATCGGTCGCGCCGCCCGCGTCCTGCCCGTCGATGACCCCCCGCGCCGGGTCGTGGTTCGCCTGCGGCGGCTGGACCGCGTCGGGCGCGCTCGAGAACGCGATCGCGCCGACCAGCGCCTTCGCCGGCACCTGATCGATGAACGTGTTGGCGGCTCGCTGGGCGGCGGCCAGTCTGGTCGGCTGGACGTCGGTGGCGGCCATCGAGCCGGAGTGGTCGGTGACGAGCATGAGCGACGCCTGCTCGACCGGCGCGCTGTAGCTGACCCGCGGCCTGGCCAGCGCGAAGGCGAGCGCGGCAATCGCGGCCAGCGCAAAGGCCGCGGGCAGCAAACGCCGCCACGCCGCGCCGGGCTCACCCGCGGCGACCGCGAGCGTCGACACCGCCGGGAACCGAACGGCGTAGCGCCGGGCCCGCCGGCGCATCGCGATCGACGCGGCGATCGCGATCGGCACCAGGGCCAGCGCGGCCAGCCAGATGGGCGACGCGAAGGTCATCGCAGGTGGCGCCCGAGGGTCAGGAGCCAGTCCTGATCGGTCGACAGCGTGACGTGGTCGACGCGCAGGCGGCGCATTTCACGGCGGAGCTCCTCGCGGCGCTCGCGTTCGAGCTGAGCGAACCGCTGGCGCACCCGCCGGCGCGAGGTGTCGACCTCGATCCGCGCCCCGGTCTCGGGGTCGACCAGCGCCAGATGCCCGACGGCCGGCAGCTCCGCCTCGCGGGGGTCGACGATCTCGACCGCGAGGACCGAATGGCGGATCCGTAGCGAGCCGAGCGGACGCTGCCAGTCCTTCTGATCGCGGAAGTCGCTGATCATGACCACGAGGCCTGGCTGGCGGGCCATTCGACCCACGCGGAGCAACGCGTCCCCGAACCCGTCCCGGTCGTGCTGTCCATCGGGCGCGACGCCCTCGGCCAGCATCTGCCGCAGCGCGACGATTCCGGGCTTGGCGCCCCGCGGCGGCAGCAAGCGCGGGGTGGCCGCGCCGAAGGCGACGAGCCCCACGCTGCCCGCCCTGCGTACCCCGAGACGCCCGAACACGAGCGCCACGCCCTCGGCCACGTCGGCCTTCAGGCGATGTGCGGTCCCGAACGCCATCGACGGTGAGACGTCGAGCACGATCCAGGTGGTGAGCGCGCGCTCGGGAACGTGCCGTCGTACGTGCGGCTGTCCCGGTGCGGGCGGTGGCCGCCGGGTCGATGTGCCTCACGTCGTCGCCGATCTGATACGGACCGACCTGTGCGAGCTCGGTGCCGACGCCGACGCCGGCGGCTCGCCGGTCGCCGGGGAGCATCCGGGACACCATCCGGCTGAGCGCCAGGTCGAGCGCCTCGATCAGCGGTTGCGGCAGGGGCCCCGGGCCCTGACGGGCCGCGGGCGGCTCGAGCAGGGCTGAGCTCAACCCGCCCTCACCACGGTCGAGCGGTCGTGGATCAGGTCTACGACGTCGGGCTCCCCGACCGCCGTGAGCACGCGTTCGAGCAGCGCATCGGCCGTCACGCCCTCGCTGAGAGCGTCGTAGGACAGCACGATCCGGTGGCGCAGCACGTCGGCGGCCAGATCGCGCACGTCGGCTGGCACGACGTGCCCGCGACCGCGCAGGAGCGCGAGTACCCTTGCCGCGCCGACCAGGCCGATCGGTCCGCGCGGGCTGGCCCCGAACTCGATGAGCGGGGCGAGGTCTCCCAGGCCGTGCGCCGCCGGGCGCCGAGTCGCGTCGGCGAGCGTCACCGCGTAGCCGATCGTCTCGCGGTCCACCAGCACGGTCTCCGCGGCCGCCGCATACCGCTGCAGATCGGCGACGGCGAGGCGCTCCCGCACGGGTGCCGGCGGACGAAGGCTGCGACCCACCACCGCGGCTTCCTCGCCGGTGCTCGGGTAATCGACCAGGATCTTCATCAGGAACCGGTCGACCTGCGCCTCCGGCAGCGGATAGGTCCCCTCCGACTCGATCGGGTTCTGGGTCGCCATCACGATGAACGGCAGAGGGACTGAGTACGTCGTACCCCCGATCGTTACCTGCTGCTCCTGCATCACCTCGAGCAACGCCGACTGCACCTTGGCCGGGGCGCGATTGATCTCGTCGGCCAGGAGGAAGTTGCAGAAGACCGGGCCGAGCTCGGTGTCGAAGCCTCCCGTGTCGGGTCGATACACGCGCGTGCCGACGAGGTCGGCCGGGACCAGGTCGGGGGTGAACTGGATCCGGCTGTACGAGCCGCCCAGGACCGCCGCCAGCGTCTTGACCGTGAGCGTCTTCGCGAGTCCCGGCACGCCCTCGAGCAGCACGTGGCCGCCCGCGAGCAGGCTGACCAGCAGCCGCTCGAGCATCGCGTCCTGCCCCACGATCACCCGCTTCATCTCGTGGAGGGCCTCGCCCAGCGCCGCGCGGGCCTCCCCGCGCAGCTCGTCGGCATTGTCGATGTCAGTCATGTGTTCTCCTTAGTTGCAAGATCTCTAGACCAGCCGGCCGAACCACGCGAGCGAGGCGACGCTTCCGAGCAGCAGCAACACCAATCCGCCTCCGGCAAAGCCGGCCGTGATCTCGTGCTTGACCTTCTTGTGACCGAGCTCGGCGCCCAGATGCTGGTAGACGGTGTCCAGCCCCTTCGCGTTGGTCGCGGTGAAGGCCTGGCCATGGGAGATGCGCGCGATCGCAGCGAGCTGCGGTGGATCGGGCGGCACCGGGATCGTCACGGTCCCGCTGCCGCGCTTCTCGGTCACGGTTCCGTTGGCCGTCCCGAGCACAACCGTGTAGATCGGCACGTGCGCCGCGGCAGCCTGCTGCGCCGCCGTGAGGGGATCCGAGCCGACGTCGGAGCTGCCGTCAGAGAGCAGCACGATCGCGGCCGGCGGTTGCTTGCCAGAAGTCTTCGCGGCGCTCGCCACCGAGCGCAGGGCGGTCCGGATCGCATCGCCGATCGCCGTGCCGCCGGTCACCCGCAGCTGGGCGAGCGCGGAGCGGACGAGCGAATGATCGGCGGTCGGAGCCTGGAGGACGGTCACCCTCGAGTTGAACTCGAGCAACCCGACCCGGACCGAATCCGGAACCCCGGCCACGAACTCATTGGCGGCGCGCTGTGCGGCGGCCAGCCGGGAGGGAGCCACGTCTCGGGCCGCCATCGACCCACTGGTGTCGTTCGCGAGCATGATCGTGGCGGTGGAGATCGGCACTGCCACCGTCCGCTGCGGACGGGCGGCGGCCACGATCAGCACCGCGAGCGCCAGCGCGAACGCGAGCATCGGCACGTGCCGGCGCCAGCGCGGACGGCGCGGGGCCACCGAGGCGCTGAGCGTAGGCGCCGCGAACGCCGAGGCCGCCTTCGCGCGCCGGCGCTGCTCCCCCGCGTACCACCAGATCAGCAACGGAATGGCCACCAGCGCGACGAGGAGTGCAGGGTGCAGAAAGCTCATGAATCACCGACCGGCGGCCGCTCTGTGCGGATCACGCCCCGCCCATCGCCCGGACGACCAGCGAGGTCACCACGTACGCGGCGCCGGCGCTCAGCAGCGTCAGCGACACGACCAGCCCGGCGGCGCGCAACCGATCTCGACCGCCCAGGCCCAGAGACCGCAGATGGGCCAGCAGGGTTCGGCTCGCCCGGCGCCACAGCGGGACGCGGCGGGGCGGGACGCGGCGGGGCGGCACCGCGCGCGCCGCCTCGGCGGGCGCCTCACCCGGGACGCGGCGTGCCTCCAAATCCTCGGCATGAGCCGAGGACTCATTGCGCCAATCTCCAGACCACAAGTGCCGAGGACCGCTCATTTGTCCCGACCAAGCTAGGCCGCGTTGGTGAGATCTTCTTTGAAGAACGGGCTGGCGAGCGGGCTGCGGCGCCCGTCCCGCCCCTCTCATGTCCCGCAGCGTACCGAGCAGCACGTCGATCGTGTCCTCGCTCGTGTCGGGGGCCGTCACGACGAGCCGGAGGTAGCGCTCGCCGGCGATCGTGGTCGAGCTGATGTGGCAGCCGCCCGTCGGCCAGGATCCGCTCGCGCAGATCGAGCTGGTCGCAGCCCTCGACCCGGAAGCACAGGATGTTGCTCTCCGGAACGTACGGACAGCTGATGCCGGGTTCGCGCGAGAGAGCGTGGTGGAACCGGCGAGTCAGCTCGTAGCGGGATGCCACGTACTCGCCCAGGCCGCGCTCACCCGCCCACGCCAGCGACAGGAACAGCTTCAGGCCGAGCGTCGCCTTGGTCGTCTCCAGCGCGCGGTCGACCAGGTCGAAGCCGATCGAATCGTGGCCGTCGAAGATGTAGTCGGCGTGCTGCTGAAACGCGGCGGGCAAGTCGCGTGCGCGCTTGACCAGAACGGCCGCGCACAGCGCCGAGGTGCGCAGCATCTTGTGGGCGTCCCAGACGATCGAGTCGGCCCGCTCGATCCCGGCCAGCCGGCCGCGGTGGCGATCGGACAGCAGCGCCGAGCCGCCGTGCGCCGCGTCGACGTGCAGCCAGATCCCGTGCTCCGCGCAGAACGCGCCGATCGAAGCCAGATCGTCGTGCAGGCCCGTGCTGGTCGCCGGCGCGGTCGCCACCAGCGCGAGCGCCTTCCGCCCGGCACCGGTGCACCGGTCAAGCGCCGCTTCCAGGCGGTCCGGGCGAATGCGCTCGAGCTCGTCGACGTCCAGTTCGATCACCGCCCGCTCGCCGAGTCCGAGAATCGCGGCGGCGCGGGTGATCGAGTAGTGCACCGAGCGCGGCGCGAGCAGAGCGAGGTCGGCGCCCACGCCGTCCCGCCAGGCATCCGGTGCCGCGTGCGCTCGGGCGGCGAGCAGCGCGGTCAGGTTGGCGAGCGATCCGCCGTGCGTGAGCACCCCGCCGGCGGTGTCAGCGTCGAAACCGACCTGTCTCAGCATCCAGCGCACCACCTCGCGCTCGATCGTCGCCCCCGCCGGCCCCATCTCGTACTTGGCCATCGGGTTGTTCGTCGCGCCGTGAATCAGATCGGCGAGCGCGGCGCCGGTCGACGGAGTCGCCACCTGGTGGGCCAGCGACCCCGGGTGGTGGAGCCGGACGGTCGCCTCGAGGTAGGGCGGAAGCCAGGCGGCGAGCGCCTCGGCGTCCATGCCTCCCTCGCGGATCCAGCGGTCGAGCTCGAGCTTGGCGGCCAGCTCGTCAGGGTCTGGCTGGACGGTGACCGGACCCACGCCCGCCCGCGCGCCGGCGACGTAGGCAGCGAGAAGCTCGACGGTCAGCTGGGCCACGTCCGCGTAGTCGTCCACAGCTCGCTACCCCCTGATCGCCTGCACGACGGTGAGGCCGTCCTGGACGTCGTTCGCGTAGGCCTGCGTGCAGCCCAGGTTGATCGCCGCCACCACGCTGGCCGGATCTCTGGCACCGCCGGGCAGCGAGCCGTGCTCCTGGACGTACCGCCGGGCGTACGTGCGCTGCTGCGCGTAGTTGGCCGAGCCCCAGTCCGTGCAGGTGCTGGTGTCGCTGACCACCAGCGGGCCCGACGCGAGGATCGCGACGACGGTGATGGCGACCAGCAGTGCGAGGAGCGACAGCGCGGCGATGCCGACGGCCTTGTGCCGGGCGAACAACGCCCGGATCGTCCAGGCCTCGGGCGCCTGACCCGAGGCTGCTGCCCGCTCCGTGGTGCCGCTCGCGCTCGTCATTCCGATCCGGTCGGGCGGATACTAAGGCGCCGCCGTCAGGCGCCGCCGACAAGCCGACTACCTCGCGGCCACTTCGCCCGCCCGCATCCTGTGCTCCGCCCAGAGCGAGAAGCACATGAGGCCCCACAGCTGGCGGCTGTTGTCACGGCGGCGCGCCACGTGGTCGTCGAGGAGTCGCGTGACCGCGTCAGGCTCGAAATAGCCCTGGGCCCGGGTGCGGGCCGGGCCCAGCAGCTCGCGGGCGAGAGGCTCGAGCTCCCCGCGCAGCCACGCGGCCGCCGGGATCGAGAACCCCCGCTTGCGGGCACGCGTGATCGACGCCGGAATCAGCGGCCGGGCGGCGGCCCGGAGCAGGCGCTTCTTCTGAAGGCCGCGAACCTTCAGCTCGGTGGGCAGCGCCAGCGCGAGCTCGGCCACCACCGGGTCGAGGTACGGGACTCGTGCTTCGAGCCCGTGCGTCATGCTCATGCGGTCGGTCTTCACGAGCAGGTCGTCGGCGAGGTACACGCCGAGGTCCACGTCCTGGAGCCGGGCCAGCAGCGGCGCTCCCTCGGTCTCGCGCAAGCGCTGGCCGCCAGGGCGCTGAGCGGGTCGGCCGCGGGGTCCTGCCATCGGGCTGCAAGAGCTCGCGTCGCCGCTCGCCGAGAGAAGATCTCCTTCCAGCCGTGGTGGCGCTCGAGCGGGGGCAGCGCCGCGGCCCGCACGAACCGTTTCGCGCGGTAGTCGAGGCTCACCCGCGCGTCGGAGCTGGGAAGGCGATCGACAAGAGGACGCAGCCGACGCGGCGACCGCCCCCGACCCGCAAGGCCAGCTCGTCGGCGACGTACGTCTCGTACCACCGAACAGCTCATCTCCACCTTCGCCCGAGAGCACCACCTTGACGTGCCGCGCGGCCAGCTCGGACACAAGATAGGTCGGGATCGCCGAGGAATCGGCGAACGGCTCGTCGAAGGCGGCGGCCAAGTCTCGGCAGCAGCTCCTCGATCCGGGGCGACACCACCAGTTCGTGGTGATCGGTGCCGTAACGGCGTCGACCTGACGGGCGAGGTCGAGCTCGTTGAACGTGGGCTCCTGGAAGCCGATGGAAAACGTGGAAACACGCCGGCCGGCCGCGCGCGCGGCGAGCGCGGTGAGGACCGAGGAGTCGATTCCACCGGACAGCAGCACGCCGACCGGGACGTCGGCGAGCAGATGCGCGCGGACGGAGTCGAGCATGCGCTCGCGAAGCTCCTCGGCCAGGACCTCCAGCGCCTCCTCGCGGGTTGCGCCCTCGGGAGCCGGAGCCGGGCGCGCGTAGCGCTCGATCGTCGCACCGGCCGGCGAGCACGTGAGGACGTGACCGGGGGGCAGCTTACGGGCGGCCCTGAAGATGGTCAGCGGCGCGGGGATCGAGTTGAACGCGAGGTAGCTGTGGAGCGCCTCGCGGTCGACCTCGCGGGGAAAGTTGGGCTCTTGGAGCAGCGCCTTGAGCTCGGAGGCGAAGCTGATCCGCCCGGCGTCGATCCGGTAGTAGAGCGGCTTGATGCCGAAACGGTCGCGCGCCAGCAGCAGACGCCGCTCGCGCCGGTCCCAGATCGCGAACGCGAACATGCCGCGCAGGCGTGACACGAAGCCTGGCCCGTGGTGCAGGTAGAGATGCAGCAGGACCTCGGTGTCGCACTGCGTGCGGAAACGGGCGCCGCGGCTCTCGAGCTCGCGCCGCAGTTCGAGGTGATTGAGGATCTCGCCGTTCTGCGCCACGCAGACGGCGCCGTCCGCGGCGAGCATCGGCTGGTCGCCGTGCTCGAGGTCGATGATCGCCAGCCGGCGCGCGGCGATGCCCGCCGGGCCGTCGAGATGCATCCCGTCGCCGTCCGGCCCCCGATGGATGAGCGTGGCGTTCATCGCGCCCAGGACGGCGGGGTCCGGTGCGCGTCCGGACAGAAAGTCGTAGCTGCCGCAGATGCCGCACATCGCGCTTCCCGGGGTTACGGGAGCTTGTTCAGCGTCGCTCGCTCGTTCGCCGGGCGCGCGATGATCAGCCAGATCGTGGTGGAGATCACGGACAGGTAGAGCCCGAGCGAGCGGTCGGCGATGTACTCGAGGTCGTGGGCGAGCTTCTCGCCCCAGGTCATCTCCCGGGTGAGGCGCAGCTGTGCCAGTCCGGTGATGCCGGGCCGGACGACGAGGCGCTGCCAGTACTGCGGGATGCCCACGCACAGCTCGGCGAAGAACGCTGGGCGGATCGGACGTGGGCCGACGAGGCTCATATCCCCCTGGAGGACGTTCACGAGCTGAGGAAGCTCGTCGAGCTTGGACGCGCGCAGGAGGCGGCCCAGCCGGGTGACCTCTCCCGCCGTCAACTCGGTGAGCTGCGGCCCGAGATAGGGGCCCAGTCGCTGCTCGGCGTCGACCGTCAGCGTTCGGAACTTGACCATCTGAAACAGGTGGCCACCGCGCCCGACACGCCAGCCCCGGTACAGGACGGGGCTGCGCGGCGAGGAGATCTTCAGGGCGAGCGCGGTGAGCAGCGCCACCGGCGCCGTCAGCAGGGCTGCAGCACTCCCGATCACGACGTCGAGGGCGCGAAGGACGTGATCGACGGGGCGCGGCTCGAACTCGTGGGCCATCGCCGCGAATTGCTCGACGAGCGAATCGTGCTCGAGCGGCGGGGGGACGCTCTCGCTGCCCGCGCGGCGGCGCATCGCGCCGGACTGTACGCGAGTGAGTGCGGGGCGCATCAGCGGACCGCCGAGAGGATCATGTCGACGAGCACGCCTGGATCTCGCCGCGGCCAGTCGAGCGTGGTGTCGCGTTTGGTCAACTCGAGGGCGCGGGGGTCGGTCAGCGGGCGCAGGCGCCCGGACCTGATCAGCGATTCGTCGACTCCTCCCAGGCGGCCGCCGTACGTGGTGTAGACCGGGACCCCGAGGGCGACCGCCTCGCGGTTCATGCTGCCGCCGGCCGAGACGACGAGATCCGCCGCCGCGATCAGGCTCTGAGCGTCGACGGCGCCGTCGGTGACGATCACCGACGGGAGCGCGAGCGTCTTGACAAGCCGGCGCTGGGCATCCGTGCGAGGCAGGACGACCGCTTGTACATCCTCGAGCCGGCCCAGGTAGTCGAGCACGCGGGGAAACAGCGGATTGGCCTTGCGGTGGTAGAGGGAGACGTCGGGCGGGGGCCGCACGACGACGACCACGCGGGAGGCATCTACCCCCAATCGCTCGAGGATCGTCTTGTCCGGCGTGAAGTCGGCGAGGTAGTACTCCTCCTTCAGACCGGGGTACTGACGAAGCTTCTCCTCGGTGACCCCGAAGCGGCGCAGGCGCTCGGGCGGTATGGCATCCGGCGTGATGACCAGCTTGGCGAGGCGACACCCGATGTTGTGCTGCTGGTTCGCGAACTCGTAGTCGAACGTGTTCACGGCCGGGATTCTGGCCCACGCGGCGGCGAGAGCGAGGTCGTTCGAACCGTGCGCGACCGCCAGATCGAAGCGTCCCCGCGACCAGCGGTACAGCTTCGTCGTACGGCTGGCCAGCGCCGCCACCTTCCGCGCCCGCGAGGCGCCGCCGTGACGCCCCACGGCGATGTAGTCCAGGCCCTGCAACCTGAGTAATCCCAGCGTCTGGGCGTAATCGCGCGCCGTGATGGCGACCTCATGCCCTTGCGCCCGGAGCCGCTGTATCACCGGGCGGAACACGACCGGGTGGGCGGACGCGGTCATGTCGAACCAGATCCTCACTTGGCCCCGGCACTGTAACCGGCCGTTGCCGACGCACGTTTCCCGGCGGCGTCGCCGCGGGCTTGGGAAGAAACATCAAGCATGTGGATGTTTCCTCCCAACGGGTCGTCTAGCCTCGCCGCTCGTGCGCGCGCTGGTCGTCACGAACATGTATCCAACCGCGGCCGCACCCGCCCGCGGAAGCTTCGTCCGCGATCAGGTCGAGGCGCTCCGACGGCTGCCCGGCGTCGAGGTCGAGCTGTTCGCCTTCGAACCGGGTGGAGGCTCCCCGTATCCCCGCGCCGCGCGCGCCCTGCGCCGTCGGTATCGCGACGGCGAGTTCGACGTCGTTCACGCCCATTTCGGGCTGACCGCGTGGGCGGCCCTCGCCATGCGCGGTGCACCGCACGTCGTGACCCTGCACGGTACGGACGTCGTGAACCCCCGCTCGCGCCTGGTTACGCTCGCCGCGCTGCCGTTCGTCGACCTCGTCGCGCCGGTGTCGGCGACGCTCGCCGGCACGCTCCCGCCGCGGCTGATCGCGGGCAAGCTGGCGATTCTGCCCTGTGGCGTCGCAACCGACCGCTTCCGACCCATCCCGCGGGCGGAGGCCCGGGCGCGGCTCGGACTCGAGCCCGGCCCGCGCTACCTGCTGTTCCCGGCCGATCCGGGCCGCACCGAAAAGCGGTTCGACCGGGCTCAGGCGGTGGCGCGGGACCATCGCCTGCTGGTCCTCGGGCGGGTGGCGCCGAGCGAAGTTCCGTTGTGGGTGAACGCGGCCGATGCCGTGCTCGTGACCTCCGAGCGCGAGAGCTTCGGCCTGTCCGCGCTGGAGGCGCTGGCCTGCGATGTGCCCGTGCTGGCCACCGATGTCGGGATCGCGCCGGAGGCGCTGACGGGCGTCCCGGGCACGCACCACGGTCCGTTCTCGCTCCCGGAATGGCGGCGCGCTCTCGAAGCGGTGTTGGACGATCCCGATCCGCGCGTCGACGGGCGCCCGGTCGCCGAGCGCTACTCGGCCGATCGGATGGCGGAGCGGGTGCTCGCGGCCTGGCAAGGACTGAGGGACCGGTCAGGCGCCGACGTACGCCGCTAGGTGCTCGCCGGTGAGTGATGGCATTCCCGCCCACCCTGCGACGAGGTCGGCCGGTGTGCCCTCGAACACGATCCGGCCGCCGTCGTGCCCGGCGCCTGGGCCCAGATCGATGACCCAGTCGGCGTGCGCCACGACCGCTAGGTGGTGCTCGATGACGATGACCGACTTGCCGGAGTCGACGAGCCGGTCGAGGAGGCCGAGCAACTGCTCGACGTCGGCGAGATGAAGCCCGTTGGTCGGCTCGTCGAGGACGTAGACCGACTCGGACCTGCCCCGGCCGGACCGCTTCTCCCCCATGTGGGTGGCCAGCTTCAGCCGCTGGCGCTCGCCGCCGGACAGCGTGGTCAGCGGCTGCCCGATCGTGAGGTAGCCGAGGCCGACGTCGGCGAGCCGCACCAGGACCGCGTGCGCCGCCGGCGTATGCGTCGGGCCGTCGGCGGAGAAGAAGTCCATGGCCCCTGCCACCGACATCGCGAGTACCTGGCTGATGTCGCTCCCGCCGAGGCGATACGCCAGCACCGATGCGTCGAAGCGCTTGCCCTCGCAGTCCTCACAGGTCGTGGCCACGCTGTGCATGACCGCCAGATCGGTGTACACGACGCCGGCGCCGTTGCAGTTGGGGCAGGCGCCTTCGGAGTTGGCGCTGAACAGCGCCGGCTTGACGCCGTTGGCCTTCGCGAACGCCTGACGGATCGGGTCGAGCAGCCCCGTGTACGTCGCCGGGTTGCTCCGTCGCGAGCCACGGATCGGGGTCTGGTCGACCGACACGACCTCGTCCCGGCCAGACACCGAGCCCTGGATCAGCGAGCTCTTTCCCGACCCCGCCACGCCGCTCACCACGACCAGCACGCCCAGCGGGATGTCGACGTCGACGTCCTGGAGGTTGTGGAGGTTGGCGCCGCGGACCTCGAGGGCGCCGGTCGCCGCGCGCACGCTGTCCTTGAGCGAAGCGCGGTCGTCGAGGTGGCGGCCGGTCAGGGTGCTGCTGGCCCGCAGCTCGCCGACGGCGCCCTCGAAGCAGACCGTGCCGCCTGACGTGCCGGCGCCCGGGCCGAGGTCGACGACGTGGTCGGCGATCGCGATCGTGTCCGGCTCGTGCTCGACGACGAGCACCGTGTTGCCCTTGTCGCGCAGCCGCAGCAGGAGGGCGTTCATGTTCTCGACGTCGTGGGGGTGCAACCCCGCGGTGGGCTCGTCGAACAGGTAGGTGACGTCGGTGAGCGAGGAGCCGAGCTGGCGGATCATCTTGACGCGCTGCACCTCGCCGCCCGACAGCGTGCCCGACGGACGGTCGAGCGCGAGGTAGCCGAGCCCGATCTCCACGAATGAGTCGAGGATCTGCTGCAGCGCGGCGAGCAGCGGCGCCACCGCCGGCTCGTCGACGGCCTGAGCCCATCCGGTCAGGTCGCTGACCTGCATCGCGCATGCGTCGGCGATGTTGATCCCCTTTACCTGCGAGGAGCGAGCCGCCTCACTCAGCCGGGTGCCCCCGCATTCGGGGCATGCCATGAACACCACCGCCCGCTCCACGAACGCCCGGATGTGCGGCTGCAGGGCATCGAGGTCCTTGGACAGCATTGAGCGCTGGATCCGTGGGATCAGCCCCTCGTAGGTCATGTTGATGCCCGCGATCTTCATCCTGGTCGCCTCGCGGTGCAGAAGGTCGTGCCGCTCCCGCTTGGTGTACTTCCGGACCGGCTTGTCCGGGTCGAAGAAGCCCGACGCGGCGTACAGCCGGAAGTTCCATCCTCCGGTCGTGTAGCCCGGGATCGTGATCGCGCCGTCGTTCAGCGATTTGGAGTCGTCGACAAGCTGGGTGAGGTCGACGTCGGAGACGGTGCCGCGGCCTTCGCAGCGCGAACACATCCCGCCGGCGCGGGTGAAGCTCCGTCGCACGGTCTTGCCGCCACCCCGCTCCACGGTCATCTCGCCGCTCGCCCGGACCGACGGGACGTTGAAGGAGAACGCGTTGGGCGGCCCGATGTGCGGCTGCCCCAGCCGACTGAACAGGATGCGCAGCATCGCGTTCGCGTCCGTCGCGGTGCCGACCGTTGATCGAGCATCCCCGCCCCCCATCCGCTGCTGGTCGACGACGATCGCGGTCGTCAGTCCCTCGAGCACGTCGACCTCGGGCCGCGCCAGCGTCGGCATGAAGCCCTGGACGAATGCGCTGTAGGTCTCGTTGATGAGCCGCTGCGACTCCGCCGCGATCGTGTCGAACACCAGCGAGCTCTTGCCCGAGCCGGATACGCCCGTGAACACCGTCAGCCGGCGCTTCGGGATCTCGACGCTGATGTCCTTGAGGTTGTTCTCCCGCGCGCCGTGGACGCGGATGTAGTCGTGGCTGTCGGCATCCGCCGGGCCGGACATGGGATGCAGCACGGTTGTGCGAGGACGGCTCAGCGCAGCTGTTGGATGCGGATCAGGTTGCCGGCCGGATCGCGAACCGCGCAGTCGCGAAGCCCGTACGGCTGCTCGGTCGGCTCCTGGACCACCTCGGCGCCCGCCTGGAGCCGTTCGAAGGTGCCGTCGAGGTCGGTCGTGGCGAGATTGATGCTGGCGTAGGTGCCCTTCGCCATCATCTCGGCGACCATCTGGCGCTCGTCTTCGGTGAGTCCGGGCGTGGCGGCCGGCGGGTACAGGACGATGGACGTGGCGGGCTGATCGGGGGGACCGACCGTGATCCAGTGCATGCCTCCGTATTCGACGTCGTTCCGCACCTCGAAGCCGAGGGTGTCGCGATAGAACGCCAGGGATGCCTCCGGGTCGGTATGCGGGAGGAGCGTGGAGTGAATGGTGATGTCCATGGCGCCGATGCTAGGTCGGGCTGGGCGACCGCGCTTCTCGATTCCTGATCGGTCTCGTCACCTGCTTGGCGACGCACGGCGGGATGCCGTCGGTCGCGCCTGCCTCCCGGAGCCGGTAGACGCTCGGCGGCATGCCGACCAGTTCGGTGAAGCGAGTGCTGAAGGTGCCCAGCGACGAGCAGCCGACCTCGAAGCACACCTCGGTGACGCTCATCTCCCCCTGGCGCAGCAGCGCCATCGCGCGCTCGATCCGCCGCGTCATCAGGTAGCTGTACGGCGCTTCGCCGTAGGCAAGCCGGAACTGGCGGCTGAGGTGTCCGGCCGACATGTGCACGCCGCGGGCGAGCGCCTCGACATCCAGCGGCTGTGCGTATTCCCGGTCGATCCGGTCGCGGACACGGCGCAGCAGCGCAAGGTCGCGCAGGTGCTGCTCCTCGGCTGCTCGGCTGGCCATGTGCGAGATCGTGGCAGATCGCGGGGTGAGCCTTTCTCGACCAGCCTCTCGTCAAATCCCATCCAGCTTCTCCGCCACGAAGGCGAGCTTGCGGACCCGGCCTTCCCTTAGCCAGGTGCTCCAGAGCCGGTGGGCGGCCAGCAGTTCCTCCAGCGCCTGGCGTCCGATCTGCGCGGTGATGTCCGTCGCATCGGCGGCGAACGCGTCGATCAACGAATCCGCCACGGCCTGGTGTGAGCGACTGCAGTCCGCCTGCCAGCGAACGACCAGCCCGGCCCCCTCCAGCCACCTGCGCATCGTCTCCAGCGGGGTGAGCCAGACCGTGTCGGCGTCGGGCATCGCCGCTCGCTCGGCGTCGGTCAGCGGAAGGCCCTCTTCCAGCGTGAACGCGAACCGGCCCCCGCTCCCGAGCGCCCGCGAGATCGCCTGAAGCAGCGGCTCCTTCTCGGCAAACGCGAGCATCGTCTCGAGCAGGAGGACCACGTCGAACCTGCCCGGAGGGAGCGGCGGGATCCGCGCAACCTCGAACCGGCAGGGAAGCTCACCGGCACGCTCGCGCGCGATGTCGATCGCGCTGGAGCTGAAGTCCACTCCCAGATAGGCGCAGCCCAGTTCCCGGGCGATGAGTCGTCCCGGCCCGGCAACGCCGCAGCACAGGTCGAGCACGGAGACACCGGGTGCGATGCCGGCCTGCGCCGCCAGGTCCCGAATCTCGCCGGCGAGCATGAAGCTCTCCTGTTCGACGTACTCGCCGGGTGGGTACGCGGACACCCGGGCGCGCCGGAGGGCCTTGACGAACGGAGCGCGCTCGTCCTGTTTCACCCCGCACAGGATGTCGGATTTGTCGGCGGCGCCTGCCGGCGACGCCTCAGTGGCAGCCTGCGGCCGGGAAGGCGCAGCGCGGCGCGGGCGTCATGTTGAGATATGGAGCTCAAGGACGGTGCAAGCGCCACGTGGGGCGGGTACGCGACTGCCGCGGCAACTCCGTCCCCGCGCGGGCGCCCGATGCGAATGGTTCACGCCGGCCCCGTGACCGGGCTGATCGCCATGGTGCTGCTGCTCGTCGGGGTTGCCCGGACGCTCGACGCGAGTGGCGCCGGACTCAGCCGCACCGGCTGGATCGTCGGAGTCAGCTGCGGAGTCATCACGAATCTCGCACTGGCGCAAGGGCTGTCCCGCTACGGCTCCGAGCGGCTCAGCGTCGCGGACTGGGTGACGCTCGCGCGCGCCACGCTCACCGCCGGGGTGGCCGCGCTGGTTGCGGACTCGTTCAACCGGCCCGCGCGGGTCACGACGCTGGTGTCGCTCGCGGCGATCGCGCTCGCGCTCGACGCGGTCGACGGATGGGTCGCGCGCCGGACCAGGACGGCAGCGCCGCTCGGCGCACAGTTCGACGGAGAGGTCGACGCGTTCCTGATCCTCATCCTCAGCGTGTATGTCGCCCGCTCAGCCGGCGCGTGGGTGCTCGCGATCGGCGCGGCACGGTACGCGTTCCTCTTAGGCGAGTGGACGCTGCCGTGGATGAGCGCGCAGCTGCCGCCTCGCTTCTGGCGCAAGACTGTCGCGGCGACGCAGGGGATCGTGCTGACCATCGCGGCCGCGGATGTCTTGCCGCGCACCGCGACCCAGGCCCTCCTCGTCGTCGCCCTCTCCATGCTTGCCGAGTCGTTCGGCCGCGACGTGCGGTGGCTGTGGGGCAACCGGCGCGCCAGGCAGGATCGAGTGGCGGCGGCGGTCGCAGACAGGGCCAGCGATCTCACGGAAGTCGCCCTTCCCGCTAGCGATCACGGATCGGTCGGCCCCCCCGGCCGCCCGGGACGACCGCGCGGGCAGGCTCGTCTTGCCGCGGTGCTCACGATCCTCGCCGCTCTGGTCGTGTGGGTCGCCCTCGTCGCTCCCTACGAGCCGACACATCTCACGCTGAACGGGTTCTTCAGGATCCCGCTCGAGGGGCTGGTCCTGATCGCGCTGGCCGCCGTCCTGCCCCGCACCCCTCGGCGCATCCTGGCTGTGAGCGGCGGACTGGTCCTCGCGCTGGTGGTCGTTCTGAAGGTCATCAATTACGAGATGTTCACGCTCTACGACCGGCCGTACGACCCGCTCGGAGACACGAGTCAGCTCGGAAACGGGATCGAGACGTTGCGCTCCTTGGTCGGTGGTACGGAGACGAAGCTGATCGAGCTCGGCGCGGTCCTCGGCACCATCGTGCTGGCCGTCCTGCTGACCCTGGCGATGCTGCGGCTGACCCGGGTCGCGGCCGACAACCGGCGCTGGGCGCTGCGGGCGGTCACGGGGCTCGGCGCTGTCTGGGCACTCTGCTGGGTGCTCGGCGCCCAGCTCCTCACCCATACGCCGATCGCCTCCACGCTCTCCGCCAATCTGGTCGTCAACGAGGTCAACGCGCTTCGGGCGGACATCCACGACAGAAGCGTGTTCGCCGCCCAGATCAAGCACGACCCCATGGCCAGCACACCCACCAACCAGCTGCTGACCGCACTGCGCGGCAAGGACGTCCTGCTGGTGTTCGTCGAGGCCTACGGCCAGCAGGCCGTTCAGGGCAGATCGTTCTCCCCGGAGGTCGACGCCGCCTTGGCCGAGGGGAACAAGCGGCTCGCGAGCGCCGGCTTCTCGTCTCGCAGCGCGTTCCTCAACTCCGCGACGTACGGCGGCATCAGCTGGCTCGCGCACTCGAGCCTGCAGGCGGGCCTCTGGGTCAACAACCAGGATCGCTACAACCAGCTGATCCCGGCCAAGCGCTTCACGCTCGCCGAGGCGTTCAAGCGGGCCGGATGGCGGACCGTCGACGACGATCCATCGAACGACCGCCCGTGGCCACAAGGGAAGGCTTCTACCACTTCGACCAGATCTACAACCGCTATCAGGTCGGTTATCACGGCCCCACATTCACCTATGCGTCGATGCCCGACCAGTACATCTTCTCGGCGCTGCAACGCCTCGAGCTCGCGAAGACCAACCGCAAGCCGCTGTTCGCGGAGGTCGACACGGTCTCGAGTCACATGCCGTGGAACCGCATCCCCGGCAGGTCGGCTGGAACCAGGTCGGCGAACGGCTCGATCTACAACCAGCATCCCGATGATCCATGAGACCGGCGCGTTCTGGAGCAACCCCCGGCGCGTGCAGGCGGCGTACGGCGTGTCGATCGTGTACGCGCTGAACACGCTGACCTCGTTCGTTCAGCACTACGGCAACAAGAACCTCGTGATGATCGTCCTGGGCGACCACCAGCCGCTACCGATCGTCAGCGGCCAGAACTCGAACCACGACGTGCCGATCTCGATCATCGCCCACGATCCGAAGGTGCTCGAGCAGATCGGGAGCTGGGGCTGGAACCCAGGTCTGAAGCCCAACGCCGAACGCACCGGTGTGGCCGATGAACGCCTTCCGCAACCGGTTCCTCACCGCGTTCGACTCGAAACCAGCGGCGTCGTAGCCGGCGATGACCGTGAACCATCGCCAGCGACTCGTCGGGCTGGACGGCATCCGGGGCCTCGCCGCGCTGTACGTCGTGATCAATCACGTCTTCCTGCGTGCGTTTCCTGGCTACCCGGCCGACCACGCACCGTTCTGGGCCGGTTGGTTCATCTACGGGCGCTTCGCGGTCGTCGTGTTCATCGTGCTGTCGGGCTTCTCCCTGGCCCTGTCGCCGGCCCGGCGTGGCTGGCGGCTCGACGGGGTCGCCGCGTTCGCCGTCCGGCGCGCGCGCCGCATCCTGCCGGCGTACTGGGCCGCGCTCGCGTTCAGCCTCGCGGTGGCGTGGCTGCTCTTCCCGCAGCCCGGCCACGGCGTGCCCGACGCCAGATCGGTCCTCGTCAACGGCTTGCTCGTCCAGAACGTCGTCGGCGCCCATAGCCCAAACGCGGCGTTCTGGTCGATGGCCGTCGAGGCTCAGCTGTATCTCCTCTTCCCTCTGCTGCTGTTGGTGGTCCGCCGGTGGAGCGCCGTGGCCATGCTCGCCACCGTCACGCTCGTCGTGGCCGGACTCGGGATCTTCGGCCCGCACATCTCGCGCCTGGACACCTTCGTGATCCAGTCTCCGCCTGACCTCGCGGCGCTGTTCGCCGTCGGCATCCTGACCGCCGGCATCGTCGGGGCGAGCGCGGCGCGCAGGTCGTGGCCGTGGGGTTGGCTCGCGCTTGGCGCCGCAGTGCCCGTGCTGGCGACGATCTGGTGGCAGGGTTCGGTGTGGACGCTCGACCATCTGTTCTGGGTCGACCTGGCGCTGGGTCCAACCATCGCGTGTCTCCTGGCTGCTCTGGCCACCGGCCGACCGGCGTCGCTCCTGCGCGTGCTCGATGCGGGGCCGGTCCGCAGCCTCGGCTCCTCGTCCTACAGCCTGTACCTGACGCACGCCCCAATCGTGGTGATCGTCTACGACGGGATCGTGGCCGGGAGGGTCCATCAAGGCGTTCCCGCGTTCGTGGTCTCGCTCGCCCTGGTGCTGCCGCTGACGATCATGTTCGCCCGGGCCTTCGCGTCGGTCTTCGAGACGCCTTTCCGGCGGCAGCCGAGCCGATCGGAGCGGCGTCTCCCCCAAGCGGAAGGAGCCCCAGGATGAGCCGTGCCGTGTGGGCGTGGGGCCGTCTCGCCGGCCCGGCCGTGGTGCTCGGCGTGCTGGTCTGGCGTCTGGGCGCCGGCCCGTTCCTCGACGGCATCCGCACGATCGACGGCCCGGCACTCGCGGCGGCGGTCGGGATCGCGGTGCTCACGACGGTGTGCTGTGCCTGGCGGTGGAGGATCGTGGCCGGCGGGCTCGGCGTCGAGTTGTCCCTGTCCGCCGCGGTCGCCGCGTACTACCGCTCGCTGTTCCTCAACCTGACGATCCCCGGCGGGATCGTGGGCGACGTGCACCGCGGCGTCAGCCACGGTCGCGAGGTCAGCGACGTCGGCCGCGCTCTGCGCGCCGTCGGGTGGGAACGCTTCGCCGGACAGCTCGTGCAGGCCCTCCTGACCGTCGTCGTTCTGCTCGCTGCTGCCGTCGCCCGTGCGCTCGTCGATGCCGCTGGTGGCGGCTCGCGGTCGTGGCGGTGCTGCTCGTCGTCGCGCTCGTCGCGCGGGCGCGACCCGGCCAGCGCCCGGTCCGCGTGGGCGCGGGCCCGGCGGCACGATCGGCCGGCGACATCCGCGATGGCCTGCTCGCCCGGCGGGCGTGGCTGGGCATCGCGTTCGCGTCGGCGCTCGTCGTCGGCGGACACGCGGTGACCTTCCTGATCGCCGCGCGGACTGCGGGCACCACCGCGCCGCCGTCCCGGATGCTGCCGATTGGCGTTGCTCGTGATGCTGGCCATGGTGCTGCCGAGCGTCGGCGGCTGGGGCCCGCGCGAGGGCGTGGCGGCCTGGGCGTTCGGCGCGGCCGGCCTGGGTGCCGAGCGAGGGCGTCGCCACCGCCGTCGTCTACGGCGTCATGGTGCTCGTCGCCAGCCTGCCGGGCGCCGCCGTGCTCGTGGTGGCATGGTTCCGTGCTGCCCGGCCTTCGGGCGCCCGGAACCGTCCTCGCGGAGGGAGCTGCACATGCCTGACCGCCCGTACACCCTGTTGAGCTGCGGCATGTCGATCGACGGCTATCTCGGCAGCGCGACGCCGCGGCGCCTCGAGCTGTCCAACGACGCCGACTTCGACCGAGTCGATGCCGTGCGCGCCTCCTGCGACGCGATCATGGTGGGCGCGGCGACCGTGCGCAACGACAATCCGCGGCTGCTGGTGCGCTCGCAGACCCGCCGCGATCAGCGCGACGGCTCGCGGGCTCCCGCCGTCGCCGATCAAGGTCACCGTGACCGAGCGGGTGGAGCTCGACGCGCGCGCCGACTTCTTCACCACCGGCGACAGCCGAGAAGCTCGTCTACTGCGCGAGCCGGCGGGTGCCCGACGCGCGCTCGCGACTCGGCCCGGTGGCGACCGTCGTCGACGGCGGCCAGCCGGTGGAGATGCGCAGGATCAGCGAGGACCTCGGCGCGCGCGGCGTGCGAGCGGCTGATGGTCGAGGGCGGCGGCAAGGTCCACACCCAGTTCCTGACCGACAACCTCGCCGACGAGCTGCACCTGGTGGTCGCTCCGTTCTTCGTCGGCGACTCCCGGGCCCCGCGGTTCGTGAGCGACGGGCGCTTTCCCGTGGAACCCGGACCGCCGCGCGACGCTCGCCGAGGTCCGCCAGATCGGCGACGTCGTCCTGCTGCGCTACGCGCTCTCTCCCCGGTGTCCGGCCGAATGAGGCGCTCGATGCCGCTGCCGGTGCCCACCGCGACGATCCGGACCCACGTCTCGGTGCCCCTGCGGTTCACCGACGGGTACACCACCACCGCCCGGGTGTTCTCGTTCGCCGGGCTCGTCGAAGGACAGGAGGCGCTCGCCTTCGGGCTCGGCGATCGAGCCGGGCGGGGCATCGGCCTGTACGCCAAGCTTGACGCATACGCGCTGCAGGACGCGGGGCTGGACACGTACGAGGCGAATATCGCCCTCGGCCACCGTGAGGACGAACGCTCCTACCTCGTCGCCGCGCAGATGCTGCAAGCGTTGGGAGTGTGGCGGATCGCCCTCCTCAGCAACAATCCGGACAAGTCCCGCCAGCTGCGCCGGTTCGGGGTGACCGTGACCAAGCGAGTCCCGACGGGCTCCAGTCCCCCACGAACGCGCGGTACCTGGCAACCAAGGCGAGCAAGGGCGCGCACATGCTCGAATAAGGCGCCGTAGGCGCCGCCGACCTCGACTCCGCTGTCGGCGGGGTGAGAGCCCTCGTCACGGCAGGACCAGGAGGTCGGCATGATCCACGGTGACGACGAGCTCTCCGGCCCTTGCCTGCTCCAGACGACGGCGGGAATAGCCGTCGGTCTCGGCGCCAAGCTCGACCTGCTGCTCGCAGGCGGCACCCACCCACCCGGTGAACCACTCCGCGGCCAGGTCGCCGTGCGCGGCGCCAAGTCGCCAAGGGCTGGGCCGGACGAGGACTTCGGCCCCCAGCCTGCCTGATTGATCGACGGCGGACGCGACGGCGTCCGGACCGAGCAGGCGCCCCCGCTCGGTCTCGCGGCGCTGGTGGGCGTCGAAGGCGGCGGCGATGCGGCGGTCCAGTGGGTCCGCGGGGGTCAGCTCGACATGTCCGACGACGGACAGCGTGAGCAGAATCGGACATCCCGCTCCGGCGCACACGGTGATAAGCCCGGTCAACTCGTCCCCGGTCAGCATGTCCAGCAGGGCCGAGGCGGTGATGAGCGTTGCACCGTCAAGATCGCACCGATCGAGCCGGGTGAGGTCGGTGCGCTTCGCCTCGACGGTGACGGTGGCCCCGTCGGCGGCTGGACCGGGCATCTCGGCCGCGGCCACGTTCAGCAGGTCCGCGTCCCGATCGTGCACCACCCAGTGCTGGCACCCGGGGAGCAGCGGTGCGAGCCAGCGACCCATCGAGCCGGTGCCGCCGCCGAGGTCATGGATCAACCAGCGGCCGGCTGCCGGAGGCTGTCGGGCCAGCAGTTCGGCGAGGTCACGGGCGCGGGCGGCCGCGTCGGCGGGCTCGCGGAGGGCAAGCCAGTCCGGACTGACCCGAACCTCCCCGGGTCTCATCGCGAGGCCCCGCTCAGCACGCCGGCGAGGACGGACGCGGTCCTCGACCATCCGGACAGCGAATCGCGCCGTTCGCGTGCGGCTCGGCGCCACCGCGCTCGCAGGTCGGGATCGCCGAGCCAGGCCCGAAGCGCCGTGGCGAAAGACGCGGGGTCGCCCGGCGGGACGAGCATGCCCGGCCGGGCCCCGCCGGCGGCGTGGCCGAGGGCCTCCGTCACCCCGCCGACATCGGTTGCGAGCACCGGCACGCCGCGGGCCAGGGCTTCGGTGACGACCATGCCGTACGTCTCGGCACGCGACGCCAGCACCAGCAGGTCCGCGGCGGCGTAGGTGCGGTCGAGGTCGACCCCGGTCCGAGGTCCGGCGAAATCGACGCGGTCACCCAGAGCGTGGCGGCGGAGAGTCTCGACGAACATTGGGTCACGGTCGAGGCTGCCCACGCACACGCAGCGCCAGGGGATGTCGGAGATCGTCTCCAGCGCGTCGAGCAGCACGTCGTGCCCCTTGTCGAACGTGACCGCCGCGACGCACAGCAGCGCGCCGCCGGCCTCGGTTCCGGACGCCAGCTCGGCGGCTCCGACCGCGGGCTCGGCGACATGCACCCGGTCGCCCGGCAATGGGTACAGCTCGAGCAGCCGGCGCCGGGTCCACTCGCTGGTCGTGACGATCGCAGCGGCGGACTCGAGTACGTCGCGTTCCCGCGGCCGGGCAGCATCATCAACAGGACGGTGACCCAGCGGCATGTGCACGAGCACGACCAGGCGCAACCGCCGCGCGTGGGGGACGAGCACCCCGGGAGCGGTCGAGGCGATCAACCCGTCGAGCAGAACGACGGCGTCCCCGGGGATCCGCTCGACGACGTCGGCGAGGCGGTCCAACGACGCCGCGTCGGGTAACGGCCAGCCGCCGGACACGAGATGCTCGTGCACCGACCAGCCGATCGAGCCGAGCTCGCGGCAGACGTGACGGTCATAGGTGTTGCCTCCGCTCGGGCGGGCCGGATCGTCGATGCCGTCGGGGACGACGACGTGCACCGCCGTCACAGCGGGCGCTCGTAGCTCGCCCAGGCCACATGCGACTCGTGCAGCGTGACGGTGATCCCGTCGAGCTCGCGAGCGCTGTCGCCGAGGGCGCCGGCCCGCACCCGGTCCGCGAGTCGATCCGCCACTACCCGGGCGAGCGCCTCGGTGGAGGTGTTCATGCCGGCGAAGGCGGCCTCGTCGTCGAGGTTGCGGTAGCTGAGCTCGGCCAGCACCGCGTGCAGCTCCTCCGCGGCTCGACCGATGTCGACCACGATGTCGTCGGCGTCGAGGGCCGCGCGCCGGAACGTGGCGTCGACCACGTACGTCGCGCCGTGGAGGCGCTGCGCCGGGCCGAACACGTCTCCGCGGAAGCTGTGGGCGATCATCATGTGATCGCGGACGGTCACGCTGAACACGGACTACATCCCGTCCACGAACTACACGCCGTCGTAGGAGATCGTGTGGCAGAGCGCCGGCAGGCTCCCCGCGGCCAGCCGGGTCATCACGTCGGGCAGCTCGCCGAATGGAGAGCACCCGGTGAGGAGCGCGTCGAAGGCTGGGTCGTGCAGCAACTCGAGCGCGAGGGCCAGCCTGTCGGCGGTCGTGCGTCGGTCGCCGCGGGCCGGCGCGACGGTACCGACCTGACTGGCGCGAATGGCGAGGCGACGCGAATGGAACGCACCGCCGAGCGACAGCCGGACCTCGCTGTCGCCGTACCAGCTGAGGTCGATGACCGTGCCCTCGGGGGCGAGCAGGTCGAGCGACCGCTGAAGCCCGGCGGACGTGGCGCTGGCGTGCACGACCAGATCGAGACCGTCCGCGGCGTCGGCCGGAAGTGCGAACTCGACGCCGAGCGCCGCCGCGACATCGGCGCGGCCGACATCGACGTCCACGAGCGTGACCTGCACCGCGGGAAACCGGCTCAGCAGGCGCGCGACGCAGCAGCCGACCATGCCGGCGCCGACGACGGCGATCCGGTCGCCGAGCAGCGGCCGGGCGTCCCACAGGGCGTTGACGGCCGTCTCGACCGTCCCCGCGAGCACGGCACGAGCGGGCGGCACGCCCTCGGGCACCGGGGTCACCGCGGCGGCCGGCACCACGTAGGCAGTCTGGTGGGGGTACAGGCAGAACACCGTGCGCCCGCGCAATTCCACCGGCCCCTCCTCCACCGCCCCGACGTTGAGGTAGCCGTACTTGACCGGCCCCGGGAAGTCACCCTCCTGAAATGGGGCACGCATGATGTCGTACTGGGTCGGCGGGACACCGCCCCGGAACACCAACGTCTCGGTACCCCGGCTGACGCCGGTGTGCAGGGTGCGCACCATCACCTCGTCGCGCTCCGGGTCGCGAAGCGTGACCGGCCGGATCTCCCCGCAGCCGGGCTCGCGCAACCAGAACGCTTGTGCGTCGGCCCGCACCGGTCTCACCTTTCACCACCGGCAGCGCCGGTGCCGATGCAGTCCGCTCCGCCCGAAGAGGCAAACACCGGCAGCGAGCCTACCAACCCGACTCGCGACGGCCCAGGCGGCCTGCGGCGCTCGCGCGCGGGCGATCGGTTGTGGCCGCCGCTCGCCAATGTGCGCACGCGAATCGGGATTTCGGTGCTGAGTTTGGCGCCGAATGCCCACGCACTGCTTGAGCAGGAAACGCTTGAGCTGTAAACTTTGCGCCGAACGACCTGGCGCTCAGGTTCGCTCCACCGGGGCGGCGTCGGGGGCATTGAGGGAGGTTGTTGATGGCGGTCGTACCGATCCGTCGGATCCTGGACGCGGCGTTCGCCGAGCGCTACGGCGTGGCAGCGATCAACGTGGTAGACGATCTCACACTCGAGGCGGTGCTCGCTGCCGCGACCGAGCTCGACTCTCCGCTGATCGTGCAGACGTCACTGAAGACGGTGAAGTCGATCGGTCCGAAGGCGCTCTACAGCCTGTGGCGCGCCCGCGCGGACGAGGTGCCGGTTCCCGTCTCGCTGCATCTCGACCACTGCCCGGACCGTGAATGGATCAGCACCTGCCTCGAGGCCGGCTGGAACTCCGTTCTGTTCGACGCGTCCCACCTCGACGTGGCCGAGAACACCCGGCAGACGATCGAGGTCGTCGCCGAGGCCGAGCGCTACGGCGCCCAGGTCGAGGGCGAGATCGAAAGCGTGCTCGGCGTCGAGGACGGCGTGGGCTCCGACGAGGCGGGCCGGGTTCACCCGGTGGAGGTTTCGGCCCGGTTCATCGAGGAGACCGGCGTCTATTCGTTCGCGCCGGCCATCGGCACCGCGCACGGTCTGTACAAGAGCACGCCGGACCTCAAGCCCGAGCGTGTCACCGAGCTCGTCGAATTGCACCCGATCCCGATGGTCCTTCACGGCGGCACCGGCCTCACCGAGGCGCAGTTCACGGATCTGATCTCGCGCGGATGCGCCAAGGTCAACATCTCCACTGCGCTCAAGATCGCGTTCGTCGACGCGCATCGCGAGTACCTGGAGGCCAATCCCAGCAAGCACGATCCGCCGTCGATGCTCAGTCATGTCAGGGCGGCGGTCAAGCAGATGGCCGAGTACCACATCGGCATGTTCGGGTCGGCGGGACGGGCGCGGTCGTTGTCCGCCTCCGTCGGCTAGAGCGGTGCCGGCGCTGATCTTCGACTGCGACGGGGTGCTCGCCGACACCGAGCGCGACGGCCACCGTCCGGCCTTCAACGAGACGTTCGCGGACGTCGGGCTTCCGGTCCGCTGGTCCGAGCAGGAGTACGGGGAGAAGCTCAAGATCGGCGGAGGCAAGGAGCGGATGGCCTCGCTCCTGACCGACGACTTCGTCCGGGCGAACGGGCTCCCGACCGACCCCGACGGCCAGCGGGAGCTCCTAGCCGATTGGCACCGGCGCAAGACCGCGCGCTACAAGGCGATGGTCCAGGCCGGACGGCTGCCCGGCCGCCCCGGCATCAGGCGGATCGTCGAGGAGGCGCTCGGTGCCGGCTGGACGCTCGCGGTCGCGTCGACCTCGGCGGAAGAGTCGGTCAGAGCGGTGCTCGAGCACGCCGTCGGCAACCGCAACGCGGCACGGTTCGCCGTATTCGCCGGTGACATCGTGCCGGTGAAGAAACCGGACCCCGCGATCTACGCGCTCACGCTCGAACGACTCTCGATCGGACCGGACGACGCGATCGTGATCGAGGATTCGCGCAACGGGCTGCTCGCGGCGATCGGCGCCGGGCTGCGCTGCGTCGTGACGGTCTCGGGCTACACGGCGGACGAGGACATGAGCGAGGCCGTCCTCGCCGTCACCAGCCTCGGCGACCCGGGCAAGCCTGCGGTGGTACTGGCGAATCGCGGCGCCGCGGAGCCGGGCGAGCTGGTCACCCTCACCGATCTCGACGCGTGCCGGACCCAACCCCTACTCGACAAGGAGGCTGTATGAGCGATAACGCGCTCGCACGCGCGCAGATGGTCGTGCGGGTCATCGCCCAGACCGCGGTCGACAACGAGACCTACTTCTGCGAGCTCGACGCCGTGGTCGGTGACGGCGACTTCGGGTACTCGCTCGCGCGGGGCTTCGAGGTAGTGCTCGGAGATTGGGACGCGATGGAGTACGGCGACGTGGGCGGCCTGCTGAAGAAGACCGCGATCGTCCTCTCCAAGCGCATCGGCGGGACCTCGGGTCCCATCTGGGGCACCGCGTTCCTGCGCGCGGGCGGCTCGCTGACGAATAGCCCCGAGCCGAGCGGCGAGGAGGTGATCGCCGCCATGCGGGCCGCGATCGAGGGAATCAAGCAGCGCGGCAACACCGATCTCGGCGACAAGACGCTGCTCGATGCGCTCGTTCCCGCCGTCGACACGCTCGAGGCCGCGCTCTCCGACGGAGCGGGGGTCGCGATCGAGCGGGCCGCCGCGACGGCGCGGGAAAAGGCCGAGGCGACGAAGGGCATGCTCGCCATGCGAGGGCGGGCCTCGTACACCGGGGAGCGCAGCCGGGACTCGGTGGACGCCGGCGCGATCGGCATCGCGGTGATGTTCGAGGCGGTGAGTAAGGCCTGGCTCCAGGCCGAGCTCGAGCTGGCCTGACGGTCAGGGCGGCAGGCGGATAAGGCGCCGCCGACAAATCGATGGGAGGCGCGGGGTTGGACGCTGACGAGATCCGTCAGCGCGCAAAGAGGCAGGACACTCGAGAGGAGATCAGGTGAAGAAGTTCGTCAATGCCCCCCAGCAGTTCGTGCCGGAGATGCTGAAAGGGATCGAGCTCGCCAACCCGGGCAAGCTCCGCTACATCCCCGAGTACAACCTGATCATGCGCGCCGACGCACCGCGCGAGGACAAGGTCTCGATCATCCAGGGATCCGGGTCGGGACACGAGCCGGCCCACGTGATGGTCGTCGGCAAGGGCATGCTCGACGCCGCGTGTCCCGGCGACGTGTTCGCGGCGCCGCCGTCGGATTACGTGTACGAGACCACCAAGCTGCTCGCCAGCCCGAAGGGCGTGCTGCACATCATCAACAACTACACCGGTGATCGCATGTCGTTCGACATGGGACGAGAGCTCGCCGAGGCCGAGGACATCAAGATCGCGACGATCGTGGTGGACGACGACGTGGCCGTGAAGGACTCCACGTACACGGTGGGCCGCCGGGGCGTGGCCGGCAACTTCTTCGTGATCAAGGCAGTCGGCGCGGCAGCGGAGCGCGGCGCCGAGCTCGACGAGCTCGTCACGCTCGGGCAACGCGTGAACTCGGTCACCCGGACGATGGGAATGGCGTTGACATCGTGCACGCCGCCCGCCAAGGGCTCCCCGCTGTTCGAGCTCGGCGAGGACGAGATGGAGATGGGCGTCGGCATCCACGGTGAGCCGGGACGCAGGCGTGAGAAGCTCGCAGACGCAAACGCGATCATCGACGAGTTGCTCGAGGCGGTGGCGTCCGATCTGCCGTACACCTCGGCCGACGACGTCGCGCTCATGATCAACGGGCTCGGCGGGACTCCGATCTCCGAGCTGTACATCCTCTACGGCCGCGCCCACCAGCAGCTCGCCGACCGCGGGATCAACGTCACGCGCAGCTACGTGGGCGAGTACTGCACTTCCCTCGACATGGCCGGCGCATCGCTGACGCTCGTGAAGCTCGACGACGAGCTGAATGAGCTGTTCGACGCGCCCGCCGAGGTGGCGGTCCGCATCTTCTAAGGCGCCGCCGCAATTCGGCTAGATCCGAAGACCCCGACTCGGTGCCGGCGGGTCTCCTCGCCGGCACCGGGCCGGATCGGCCAAGCGCGGGGGCAGCTTTGCACCCCAGCGTGAGCTTCCTCACGGCGAAGCGGTTCCGCTGGCCTGCGTCGTGGATCGGGACTGCTGATCGATGATGCTGTCGACGAACCGGACGGCGGCGGTGACGTTTTCGAGCCGCCAGCGTAAGAGTGTCTGATCGAATCCAGCGGCTTCGCGGACCCCAGCGCGAAGCGACTCGACGATGCTCTCGAATCGCGCCCGCTGAGCCTCGAGCAAAGGTCTGGGGTCGCGGCCTCGGCGAGCGAGGAACAAGAGCTTCAGCAGCAGCATCGATCGGGCGTCGCGGACGTGTTGCACCGGCACGCCCAGCCAGTAGTCGAGCGCCCTGGTGCCGGCCGGTGTGATCCGCAGGACAGTCCGGTCGCCGGGAACCGGCCGGTCACGAGCGCCCAGCCACGGTCGTCGATCCCCATTCCCGAGCAGCGCCCCGACCCGGGCGGGAACCCGAGCGCCCCTCGCTCGTGTTCGATGGCGATGGAGTTCACATATACGCAACTCCATCGCCAAAGACCACGAGCCGGCACACGCGTGACCCCTCGGGCCCATACCCCGTGTGCTGAACTTCGCCGAGTGGGCGCACCCGACCCGGAGCAGGCGATCCTGGAGGAGCTGAGCGGCCCACCCGGTCAGTGGGAGCCAGGCGGAACCAGCCCCGGCGGATGGCACTCCGGGATCGCGCGCGGCGGCCACCCGTTCCGAGCCGACCTCTCAACTGTCCGGTTCGTCAAGCACCGCCAATCCGAGCGACGGCACCTGTACTTCGTGACCTTTGAAGGAACGATCCCCCACCTCGATCCGGACCGCCAATACCCGTTCGAGCTACCTATTCCCGGTTGAACGCGACCCCAACGGCGGCTGGCGAGTGCGCGGCGGCGCCGGTGGCGCTGGCGACGAACCCCAACGCTCAACACCTTGGGTCAACCTCGCAGGCGGCGGCTGGCCCGACCAGTTCTACGCCGGCGGGCGCATCCACGACCCCGGCATCGACATCGCCCGCGTCGAGCTTCGGTTCCCCAGCGGCCTCACCCTCCAAGACGACACCGATGCCGGCGTCGTGCTGTTCATCACCGCTCAGACGGTCGAGATGCCCGCGACGCTCGCGATGCTCGACCGCGCCGGCGACGACATCGCGCTTGATCGCCCATTCCCCGACGACTGAAGCACATGAGGATCAACGCCACGCTTGATCGGCTGATTCGCCGCCCGGTGGCTCTGCTGCCGGCATGGACGGCGATCCCGGTCGCCCTGCTCTGCATCCTGGGCGGCGTCCTTCTGGCGCTGCGCCCGTGGCCAAGAACGCGCTCCTGCGGGTCACCGTCGCGATCAGCGGCGCGTGGGTCGGTCCGTGACCTTCGCACTCGGCGAGCTCGACCCCAGTTTCGGCAACCATCCCGCCTACCTCGCACTGCAACAGGACGGACACCCGCTCTCCGCACCCGAGCTGGTCGTACCCGGCGACAGCGACCCGGCACGCACGGTGGAAGCCGTGGCCCGCATCACGGTGGCGGCGCAGAACCCGACCCCGACGACCTCGCCCGCCGCCGGAGCGATCACCGTCGAGGATGGCCGTCACGCCACAGTCGTCAATTCGAACGGACTCGCGGCGCTGCCCGCGCGAACCCTGGGCGCCACCTTCCAGGCCTGCACGGCGACCCACAGCACGTCGAGACCGGCCCGACCCTTCAGGACGTGCTCCGGGCCGCCCAGATCCGCAGCGACCTGGGCACCTCGGTCGCCGGTCGGGTCCGACGGCACATCGCCACGTCACGCCGGCCGAAGCGTGGGGAGCGCTCGTCCCGCTGATCTCCCTGAACGAGGACGGGACGCCGCTCGGCCAGCCTCGCCTCGTGACCGACGGGGACGTCAAGGGAGGGCGCTACGTGTCGGGTGTCGTCGACCTGTCGTGGCGCCACAGCCCGCTCTCCAGCTGGCCTTGGCGACCCCGTCGGTAGCGTCAGCCGGCCCGGGCGACCACGGCGATGAGCATCCTCCGATCCGGATGATGCCTGACGCCCGCCGAGACCTAGACTCCCGTCGATGGCCAGGACGCTCCACAGATCGCGCTCGGCGAGCAAGGCTCGCCCGAGTCTTCGGCCGCGCGGGCGCGCGCGGCACAAGCGCCGCCGGACCTCCAGCCGGCCGCGCTTCATGCACTTTCGCTGGTGGCTGGTGCTGCGCTCGCCCCGCGCCCAGAAGGCCGGCATTTGCCTCCTCGCAGTGACGCTGGTCGCGCTGGTGCTGTTCCGCCGAGCGGCGACGCAGGACTTGAGTCCGGCGGCACCACCGTCCGGCGCCGGCCCAGCCTAGTGCAGCTAGTCGATTTGTCGGCGGCGCGTGACGGCGGCGCCTTGGCGGCGCGCAACCCTCGCCAGCCAGACGACGCCCGTGAGCCAGGCCGCCGCGATCAGCCAACCTGCGAGCACGTCTGACGTCCAGTGAACCCCGAGGTAGACGCGCGAGGACCCAACCCCGGCGGCGAGGATGAGCGCGAGCACCCATCCGGGCCATGGCGGCTTCGACAGCCACGCCGCACCGACCAGCGCGACCGCCAGAAACGTGGCCAGCGACTGGGTGGCGTGCCCGGACGGGAAGGACGTGCTCCTGCCCACGTCGGACAACCAGATGTCGGACGGTGGACGGGACCGCTCGACGAAGTGCTTGGTCAGGCTGTAGAGGAGGATCGCTCCGCCCCAGGCGGCGATCAGTAACCCCACCGGCACGAATCGCCGGCGCGTCAGAAGCGCGAACGCGATGACCGCAACGAGGGGGATCAGTACCGCCTGGCTTCCGACCGTGGACAGCACGTGGGCCAGCCTGGTCCAGACGGGCGCACGGTGCGCGACCATCCACGACGTGATCGAGCTGTCGACGGCGGTGGACCCGTCCGGCCTCTCGGCGAGCCCCAGCAGCTTCCCGCACAGGATCGCGCACAACAGCACCGCGGCGAACCACGCCAGCATCACAGCGAGCAGCCGCGCCGGCGTTGTCAAACGTCTCGCCAAACGTTGCCACGCGAACGGTTACCCGGACGCGCCCGGTCCCGGCGCCGGCGGCCCCGGCGTGCCGGCCGGACCGGCGGGTGGCCGTCCGCTTCGACGCCCGACCAGGAATGTCGCGACCGCGATCACGACCGCTCCGACCCCGATCAGCACCCAGCCCCACGCCGGCAGCCCGCCGCTCCCAGACTGAGCTTGCGTGCTCGTCGTCGCCGGCGCCACCTGCACGGTGGCGGTTCGGTTCGTCACCGACGTGGTCGCGGTCGACGTCCTCGTTTCGGTCACGGTGTCCGTCTTCGCCGGCTCCGTGACGGTCTTCGTCTCCGTGGTGATGGAGGGGCGGATGGTCGTGGTGTCGCTGGTCGTGGTGTCGGCGGCAGCGGCGCTGCCGGCGCTCGCGGCCAGCCCCGCGCCGACGGCCAGCAACACGATGAGCGGCACAAGGAGAACGGTGGGTCGCGAGCTCACGTGGTCAGGGCCCCTCGGCCGTGCCGGTGACGCCTGCCAGGTCGGCCGGCGTCGGCATCACGACGGTGCCCGCGGCAGCCGTGAGTAGCGCCGACGCGTCGCCGATCGATCCGATCGCGGCGAACTCGCCGCCGTGCTCGATGAACTGGCACGCCGCCGTGACCTTTGGCCCCATCGAGCCTTCGGCGAACTCGGCGTGGCGCAAGTTGGCAAGCGTGGCATGCCTGATCGGGTTCTGGTGCGGAGTCCCCCAGTCCGAGTAGACCGCGTCCACATCCGTGAGGACGAGCAGCGCGTCGGCGTGCAGGTCGGCGGCCAGCACAGCGCTCGCGAGGTCCTTGTCGATCACCGCCTCGACGCCGGTGAGCCGCCTCCCGGAAGCCCCGGTGTCCTCGGTGTAGACGGTCGGGATCCCGCCACCACCGGCACAGATGACCACCGAGCCGCGCTCGAGCAGCCACTGCACGGGTTCGATCCCGAAGATGCGCTTTGGTTTCGGTGACGGAACGACACGGCGCATGTGATCGCCGTCGGGCTTGAATGTCCAGCCGTTCTCGGCGGCGAGCGCCTTGGCCTCCTCCTCCCTGTAGACGGGCCCGATCGGTTTGGTCGGGTTCTGGAAGGCCGGATCGCCGGCGTCCACCTCGGTCATCGTCAGGAGGGTCACCAGCGGCTTCTCGAACGGGAGCAGGTTGCCCAGCTCCTGCATGATCAGGTAGCCGATCATGCCCTCAGTTTGGGCGTCCAGGACGTCGAGCGGGTACGTCCCGACCTCGCCGTACGCGGCGCCCTGCAGGGCGAGCAGCCCGACCTGGGGGCCGTTGCCGTGCGAGATGACCAGCTGGTGCTCGAGCGCGATCGGCACCAGGGCGGTGCACGCACGTCTGATGTTCTCCCGCTGGTTCTCAGCAGTCATCGGCTGCTCGCGTTGGAGCAGTGCGTTTCCTCCCAATGCGGCGACCACGCGCATGGTCAGCTCCGAGTCAAGTCAAACGGCACGAAGGCCATCGTCATCGTTGGCACGGAACTCGGCGGGGGTCATCTCCTCGTCGATTTCCTTGATCAAGACAGGGCCTTGAGCTCCTCGCGCGCGTCACGTCGCGCTTCACCTCGTGCTTGAACGGCAGCTTGCGCATGCCGGGCAGGAGCTGCTCGAAGCCGCGCTTGTAGTGGAGCACGGCGTCGGTCGTCTTTCCCTGGTCGGCCAGGTCGTCGCCCTCGGCCAGCAGTTTCTTGCCGGTGTCGGCATCGGCGTTCAGGTCATCGGCGAGGTCGACCGCCGGCGGGCGAAGAGCAGGATCAGTCCCAGGGCACGACGGGAACCCGAAGGTGCATGGAAAAGCCCTTAAAGAGTGAGTGAGGGAGTCGCGGGGTGCGCCCCGCATCGGACGTGTGCGTGCCGGGGTCGCGGCGGAGGCCGGCCTCCGGCCCGGAGGCGGCGGATAATTGAGCAAGATCAGCGCGGCCAAGACACGAACCCCGTTCGGTTCGCGGGGCCGCCCCGTTGCCGTTAATTTTATGATGCAGATCTTTCGCGAGGTAGTCGAGGATCACCGGCTCGGGCACGCCGAGCGACCGCAACAGTTCTAATCTTGGCCTCACGATTGAGCCGGCGGCCGACCGATTCAGCGCCAGGATCACGACCTTGTGGACTTCGGGGTGGGTCGCGCGCCCGATATCGGTCGCACAGGTTATTGATCTCGACTCCCGCGTCATCTACCGAGTTCCCGCAGCAGTCGGCGGAGCTCATCGTGGAAAGGGCTGGCGATCGTACTGTGGCTTCCGGATGGTCTCGAGGAATTCGCGGCGCGCCTTTCGACGCCTCGACTTCGCGTTCGAGGTTCGCCTGCTCCGCCTTCTTCTGCTGGGCCTCGACCTGGATTCCCTCCAGGATCTGCTCTTTCGTCACCGCGGGCTCCGTCGCGACGACCGGGCCGGGCGGGCTCGGGTTAGGCCGCGACAAGTCGGCCGGGGCAAAGGCCAGCTCCGGCGGGAGTCCGAGACGAGAGCGGCCGCCGGCGGCCGAGGTCAGCGGAGCGGGGGGCTCGAGCGGGCGCCGCGCGTGAGTTTCTCGTTCTCGCCTCGCGGCTGAGCGGAGCGAAGGGCCGGACTCACGGGACGGCCCGCGTGGGCGAGGGCGTCCTGCGCCTCGGGCTCGGGGCGGGTGCAGTCGTCCGGGCGCGGAGGGGGCGGTTACGGAGCAGCCGCGCCACGACGGGCGTGGTTGGCCGTCGGAATCGGGAGTGGTGTGGAGGGAGGCGGTGGGGTCGCGGCCCGCACCATGATCGGCTCGACCGCGGCCCCTATCCTTGCGGCCTCGACGATGATGACCCGGCCTCGGGCGGGCCCTGCGGAAGTGGCCGGCTCGGCGGCCTTGGTCGAGGTCGCGCGGCGAGGCGCGGGGGCGGAGCCGGGCCTGACGCTGATACGAGGTGATCCGACCGCGCCGACGAGGATCAGGAGTGGGGGCAGGAGCGTCGCGTGCAGGCCCCGGTTGCGATACTGGATCACACCGGGGCGGGAGCCTCCGGGGTCGACGCCGCTGCCGGATCTGTAGGACGACGCCATTTCCCGCCGGGAGATCGGCGGCCGATTGCAGCTCTCCCTCATCGATCGCGAAGTCGTGCTCGTCGTCATCAGGGTCACCTCTCCGTCGGGGACGGTTTCGCCCTGCCCGATCGTTCAGCCCCCGGCCGAGCCGCCGACGCCGGTCCCCCGGACGGTCTGTCCGTGCGGGTCGAGGAGGCGCGTCGATCTCCTCGCTCGCAGGGAACCCGCCCTTCTCCTTTAAGACGGCCGCCGCGCGGGGGAGTGCAGTCGTTCTTCGATCTCCGCGGGACGTCTTGCCGACCAGGTCCAGGGCGATCTCGCGGACGTTCGAGCCCTTCTTGATAGGCCATCTTGGCGATCGCCGCCGCGTTGTCGTAGCCGATCCGGGGGGCCAGCGCCGTGCACATCGCCAGGCTCCGCTCGATCAGCAACTGGCAGCGCTCGGCGTCGGCCTCGATCGCGGCGACCCCCTCGGCCTTCTTGCCTGCGAGGTGCTTCGCGCGTCGACGCACTTGTCGGCCAGGTGCTCGGCGGCGTTGGCCAGCAGGTCGATCGACTGGAGCAGGTTGTAGGCGATGCACCGGCATCATCACGTTGAGGTCGAAGTTCGACCCCAGCGCGTTGGCCCAGGCGATCGTCGCGTCGTTGCCGACGACCTGCGCGGCGACCATCATCACGGCCTCGGGGATGACCGGGTTGACCTTGCCGGGCATGATCGAGCTGCCGGGCTGGAGCTCGGGGATCCGGATCTCGCCGATCCCGCACCGCGGCCCGGAGGCGAGCCAGCGGATGTTGTTGGCGATGTTCGAGAGGCTGATGGCGACCGTCTTGAGCGCGCCCGAGGCCTCGACGGCCGCGTCGCGGTTGGCCATCGCCTCGAAGCGGTTGGCCGCCGGCCGGAACGCCAGGCCGGTCTCCTGGCTCAGCATGCGCCGCCATCCGCTGGGGGAACTCGGCGTGCGTGTTGATGCCCGTGCCGACCGCCGTGCCGCCGATCGGCAGCTCGGCGAGCGACTCGCCGCAGTGCGTCAGCCGCCGGATCGCCGTGCTCGACCTGCGCGGCGTAGCCCGAGAACTCCTGCCCCAGCCGGATCGGCACCGCGTCCTGCAGGTGGGTCCGGCCGATCTTGACGATGGCGTCGAACGCGTGGGCCTTCTCGTCGAGCAGCTGGTGCAAGTCCTGCAGCGCGGGGATCAGCCGCTTCTGGATCCCCTCCAGCGCCGCGACGTGGATGGCCGTGGGGATCACGTCGTTGGACGACTGGCCCATGTTGACCGCGTCGTTGGGGTGGACCGGGCGACTTGCCCCCGCGGACGCCGTCGTTGAACCGCTCGTTGGCGACCCCGGCGATCACCTCGTTGGTGTTCATGTTCGTCGAGGTGCCGCTGCCGGTCTGGAAGACGTCGACGACGAACTGGTCGTCGTGCTGGCCGTCGGCGACCGCCTGCGCGGCCTGGACGATCGCGCTCGCCGAGCTCGGCGGGCAGCAGCCCCAGGTCCATGTTGACCTGGGCCGCCGCCTTCTTGATCAGGCCCAGCGCGCGGATGAAGGGGCGCGGGAACCGGAGCGGGCTGATCTGGAAGTTCTCGAGCGCGGCGCGTCTGGGCCCCGTAGTAGGCCTCGACGGGGACCTCCATCTCCCCCATCGAGTCTCGTTCCGTGCGAGTCTTGGCCAAGGCAAGTCTCTCCGCAGCGAGTCCATCGATCGCGACCAACCGATCATCCGCCCCGCCCCGTGTCCGGGGCGGACCGGACGATTCCATGATAGCATATTCGACCCGCCCCGGAACGTCTGCCACCGGCCGGAACAGTGTCCGCGTTGTGCCGGACCACCCATGCCGACGCGTCTCGACTGAGCCGTGCCTCGGTCCGACGGTCCGGTCAACCGAACGCCGGCAGCGGGCGGTGCGGAGACGTCTGCCGCCGTCTCCGCTTCGGGCTCGGCCGCTCGACGCCGGGCAAGCGGCCAGTATTCCAGCCGGACCTCCGCCCCCTTGACGGCGACGAACGGGCAGGGGGGGTGCTCGGTCCAGGTGCCGCTGTTGACGTAGCGGACGCCGTCGACCTCGGCGACCAGCGGCAGGTGGGTGTGGCCGCAGGTCACGAACCGGAAGCCCTGGCTCCGGGCGTACTCGATCGCCCGCCGCTCGATCAGCTGGCTGTTCCGCTGCCACCGCTTCGAGATCCGCCGGATCCAGCGCGCGGCGCGGTGCGGCATCCACTTCTGGATGTAGTAGAAGACGCCGCAGGCGATCTCGGTCAGCCAGCGGTAGTCGGTGATGAACGTGTCGAACTGGTCGCCGTGGAGGATCAGGAGCCGGATCTGGCCGTTGTCGTAGACGTATTCGTCGAGGATCTCGACGCCGACGATGTGGCTGATGATGTCGGCCGGGCCGTCGTGGTTGCCGCGGACCCAGACCAGGCGGAAGTCGTCGCGGTCGGAGTTGCGGCGGATGACCTTCAGGCAGGCGAAGTGCCGCTTCGTCAGCCGCTTGAAGTTCAGGTCGTCGAAGATGTCGCCGTTGATGACCAGCTCGCGCGTCTGGTCGACGGCCCACTCCAGGAACTCCTCGAGCAGCTTGGCCTGGCAGACGTCGCTGCCCAGGTGCAGGTCGCTGATGACGAGGCAGTCGTAGGGGAGGTCGCGGGGCGAGGGTTCGGCGATCGGGTTTTCGGTCATGCGGGAGTTCCCATCCGTTTGACGTTGGTACGCCGCTCCCATCCATCATCTGCGCGACTCACGCGAAGATCGCCGCAGCGGAAATGACTCCCAGGTCCTGGCCCTGATCCGACACCACAAGGTCCTCCACCACGCCGGCGGTACGGCGCTCGCCGTAGCCCGCCGTCGGCATCGGCATAAGGGGACCCGTAAAGCTCGACCGTCGCATCGTCCAGGTTCACGATCCAGACTCGCGGGATCCCGGCTCGAGCGTAGATCGCGAGCATTTTCCGGTCCTCGTAAAGCGAGTGGTCCGCGACCTCAACCAGCAGGGCGACCTCATCGGGGGCGGGATGGCGGACTCGGAAGGTGGCCTTGGTGCCACGGGCGAGCACCACATCGGGTTCAGGCGTACTATCGCGGCCCCCGTCCCTCCCTGGGATGACGATCGGGGCTTCCTGTCGTACGCGGTAGCCAACCGGGGCGAGCCCCTTGAGAAGTTCGACGACGTTCTCCACCGTCGTGACATGGCTCGGTCCCTTATTCATCTTGGCCACCAGCAGCCCTTCGATCAGGACGACCCGTTGCTCCTTGCTGATGAGTCCGAGCCGGCCCATCTCCGCATAGGCTTCGTTCGTGAAACGGTGCAGCCGCCACTCGGCCGCGGGCAAATCGGCAGGGGCAGTCGGGTGCGTCACGGTAGCCATGATGATCGCTCCTTTCTCGGGCCGACCCTCGGCGGTTCCAGCCCCAGCCCACCTGTCGGGAATTCCTTGCGTGACCTCCCCACCTCGACGAGCTGCCGCAGTCGCAAGGGGCGTCAAACGGCACCGATCCTCCGAGGAGATTGTAGTGCTGGGAATTGGGATTCACCACCCCGGATAGAAAGCCGCGCGCTGCGGCATGGTCCAAGCATCGAAGTGTTACCAGTCGTCTCCGTGGTGCTCGGATCGAACCTTGCCCAGCTCGGAAACAATGTCTGTCTCCATCTGCTGAAGCGTGCGGAACAGCTCGTCAAACTGTTCCGCGCTCATCGTCGATCGAAGCGGGAAGAGGGCGCCGCGGGCAAACGCAGCGCCGCGAAGGGCACGCTTGAGCTGCACGACGCGCAGGCCATAATCCTCGGCGTCGTGGTCACGATCGGACAGCGCCCTGCGCCAGGCCGCCCATCGCGTCGCCGGCGCCTTGATAGAGCGTGCCCAGCGAAGGAGCAAATCGCGGGTCCTCGTCACGAAAAAGCGAATCCGAAACGCACGAGCAGGTCCATTGCCGTTTGCAGAAGTGGATGGCGTTCCTCTTCTCCGGCCTCGAACGAATCGTCGTCCGCTTCCCGGAAACCAGCGCCCTCCCCCGCGGCCTCGTCCGCGGGCGATTCACCGAACGGCGGATGCTCGTCGTCGCGCCACGGCTCGTCGGATGTTCGGCTTCGTCGTCGGGAGGTCCGGGACGACGTCCCGCAGCGCGTCCTGGAACGCGGTTTCATCGTCGAGACCACGGCTCCGCCGTTCGTCGAGGGCGCGCTGCATCCGTTCCTGCTGGCGGCGGTTCTGTTTCGAGAGATTCGTCCCACAGCCTTTCCGTGGCTTCCGGATCCGCTGCGCCGCCGAAGTCGTCGTCTCCGTCAAGCTCGACCGGGGGATGTTCCGCCGGGCGGCGCAAGATTCGGTGGACTTGCTCCGCGACCCGCTCGACGTGCCGGAGCAGGATGTTCGGATCTTCCGCCGCCTCGCGACTGAGTCCGTGGCGCCGGAGCCCCTCGGCCAGACCGTCGATGGCTCGCTTTGTCAGCGAGTGTTTTCGGACCAACTCGGCAAGGTCACGCGTCTCCCAGTAGCCCCCGTCATCAGACACTTCCAGATCGGGCAGGAATTCGCGCTTGAGGGCGGTGAGCATCTCGACGAGCGCCACATGGCCTTCGACTGGTCCGAACTGTGTCTTGACAAAGCACCAGGGAGGTTCCTTGAGTCGACCATCTTCCGCGTCTTGGATATCGATCAAACCGATGAGCCATCCCTCGGGAGAAAGCAGCAGACTGGTCGATTCCTGCCCCGGCGCGAGATCGAGGATGACGCCGCGGACCATGCGCTCGGGATTGTCGTCGGCCCAGCTCCGCCAGATCCGCACCTGGGCGCCATTCAGCGGAGCACACAGTCGACATTCCTTTCCCAGATATCCACTTTTTCAGGACAGCGACTAGCGAAGAAGGTCTCTCCCTGGCAAATCAGATTGCTGGAAGCAATCGAGGTTGGACCACGATACTTGTTGAATGAGTTTAGTTTCGGTGAGCCGTAATTGAAAACGGCGCTGCCGTGTAGTTTGTTACTTCCGTTCTGCGATACAACCTTTACCTGCGCGCCCGTATTCCGTCCGTCCTCGGCGCTGTAACTGCTCGTCACCACCGAGACTTCCTTCACCGACTCCTGATTCGGGGTAACCACAGCCGCGCCGCCCAGACCAAGGCTGTTGACGCTTACGCCGTCAATCATATAGTTGTTACTCGACACGCGCTGCCCGTTGGCGCTGATTTGCACCTGGTTCTCGGTTTGGAAGACGCCGGTGTTGGAGCCGCCGCCGACTTCTTCGGTGCCGGGAAGAAAAGTAGCCTTATTGCCGGGCCCGCCGCGGGCCGTGTCGCCTAAGACGCCGGGTGCGATGCGAACGAGCGAGTAGGGGTCGCGGCCCACCTGTGGAAGACGTTGAACTTCCTGGGCGGTGATCGCAGCGCGCACGTTGGCGTTCTCAGTTTCAAGCTGGGACGATGCTTCAGTTGTGACCGTAACTGTCGCGCTGACGTCGCCGGCATCGAGAACAATATCGACGCCCTGAACATTTTCAGCGCCGATTGTGACACTCTCCAGGACTGACTTCTTATAACCTGTCTTCTCAGTAGTGAGCTGGTATTTACCCGGCGCCAGCCCGGAAATTCGGTAAAAACCTTCAGCGGTGGTCGTAGTCTCCTGGGTTTTACCCGTCTCGGTGTTTGTGAGCGTTATCTTAGCTTCCGGCACGAGAGCACCGTTGGCATCACTCACAGTGCCCTGGACGCCCGCCTTGAATTGGGCGCTGGCAATCGTGGTCACAAAGAGCACGAACAATGCGCAGCAAACGACGCGCAGGGAACCTTGTTTCCTATGCATAATTAAACCTCCGCCTTCCTGTGTACGGCTGATCGGGGGAAATACTAGTCCAGACAAAAGCGATCGAATGACAGGGTCGCAAACTTGGGGGTTAAATCCTTAACGACTGTCATGGGAACGATGTCGAGTGCGATGCGGACAAACTACCACTGAAAAACAAAGAATTCAATTACAAACATTTATTGGTAGCGACCCTCTCCCCATTTATTGCATTATTGTCGCGCGCTCTCAAACTCCGAAAACGAGCACTAACTGCCCAAATATCTCCGGAGGATTCGAAACTTCATTATGTAATTACCGCCAGTACTCTGATAAACTCCGGCCACCAACCCCCAATAGCTTTCGGAAATCGAAATTAGAACGGAAGGGATCAGTTCAATGCGAACACGAACGATCTTGATAGGCTCGATTTTTTCACTGGCACTCACGGCCGCGTGCGTATCCGGGACTCAAACGAACACAGCGGGCAAGAAGAGAGGACCCAACGAGGCGGTACGCATCGGGTTTTCCATGGATACGTTGAAAGAAGAACGTTGGCAGCGCGATAAGGAAATGGTGGAAAAACGATGCAAAGAAGTTGGCGCCGACTGCGAGATTCAAGTCGCTAACGGCGACGATGCCGTGCAAACCAAGCAATGCGACAACCTCCTGACCAAAGGCATCGATGTCCTGATCGTTGCCCCGCACAACGGTCAGATTGCCGCGTCGATTGTCGAAGCCGCGCATCGCCAGGGCGTCAAAGTGATCAGTTACGACCGACTGATTCGCAATTCTGATGTCGATCTATACGTCGCGCACCAGGTCGTGAAAATTGGGCAATTGCAGGCGCAGTACGCTTTGGACCATGCGCCCAGGGGAAACTACGTCTTGATTGGGGGCTCGCAAACGGACAACAACGCGCTGCTCTTGCTGGACGGCCAGATGCAGGTTTTACAGCCCGCCATTGATAAGGGCCAGATTAAGATCGTGGCCAAACAGTTCGCGCGCGAATGGCTCGCCAGCGAAGCGCTCCGCATCATGGAAGACGCGCTCACCAAAAACAACAACGACATCCAGGCGGTGGTGGCTTCAAACGACGGCACGGCCGGCGGCGCGATTTCGGCTCTGCCGCCACAACTTGTCGGGAAGATCCTGGTTACCGGACAGGATGCGTCACTCGATGCGGTGCAGCGGATCGTCGAAGGCAAACAGACGATGACGATCTACAAACCCATTCAGCCGCTCGCCTATGCGGCCGTTGATTCGGCCATCAAGCTCGCGCGCGGCGAAACCGTCGAGGCCAGGGACAAGATTAACAACGGAAAAATTGACGTGCCGTCTTTGCTTTTTGAGCCGATGATCCTCGACAAGAATAATGTGATGCAGACGGTCATTAAGGACGGCTATCACAAGTTGGAAGAAGTTTATAAGAACGTGCCGAAGGATCAATGGCCGAAGCAGTAAAGTGGACCCTTAAACCTGCGGTGTTAGAGTACCAACTTTAGTTGGGCGTTTCTCGAGTCGGAAAATCCCGTGCTGAAGCCGGTACTCTAACGCCTCAAATGATCCGTTCTTGTTATGACAACACGACTGCTGGAGATGAAACAGATCTCGAAGAGCTTTCCGGGTGTGAAAGCTCTCGATGGTGTCACCTTCGATTTGAATCACGGCGAGATTCACGCGCTGGTCGGTGAAAACGGCGCCGGCAAATCCACGCTCATCAAAATCCTCGCCGCCGTCTATCCATATCCTGAGTACGAAGGTCAGATCATTCTCGAAGGTTCTGAGCGTCGCTTCGCCAGCATTCGTGATTCAGAACAGGCCGGCATCGCAGTCATCTATCAGGAACTCTCGTTGGTGAAGGAATTAAGCGTAGCCGAAAATATCTTTCTCGGCCGCGAGCCGCGCCGGTTCGGCATTATCAATTGGGAAGAGCTTTACAGCCGCGCGCAAAAATTGCTCGATGAACTGCGTCTGCAAATCGATCCGCGCACGCCGGTGGTCAATCTGGGCATCGGCCAGCAACAACTCGTCGAAATTGCCAAAGCTCTTTCGCAGAGTGCGCGAATGCTCGTACTCGACGAACCTACCGCCGCGCTCACGGACACCGAAGTCGAAACGCTGTTTGGGATCCTCAACGATTTGCGTTCACGCAACGTGGCGATGATTTACATCTCGCACAAGCTGGATGAAGTGTTTCGGATCAGCGATCGCATAACTGTACTGCGCGATGGCCGGACCATCGAAACCAATCCGACGAGCGCATTGGATGAACCGCAGGTAATCTCACAGATGGTCGGACGCTCGGTCGATCAGATCTTTCCTGAATCAAAGCACGCGCACGGCGACGTCGTTTTCGCGGCCCACAATGTGACCGTAGAAGACACCTCAGTTGCCGGAAAGTTGCTTGTCGACCGGGTTAGTTTCGAGGTTCGCAAAGGCGAGGTACTGGGTATCGCAGGTCTGATGGGGTCCGGCCGGACAGAGCTTTTGATGGCTATTTTCGGTGCGCACGCGGGCCGCAAGTCCGCTGAAATTTTCGTCGATGGGAAGCAAATTCAGATCGATAGTCCGGGTGACGCAATCGACCATCGCATCGGCTTCGTAACCGAAGACCGTAAACGCTATGGCTTGATCCTGGATCAAACAATTCTGCGGAATATGACGCTGGCCGGCTTGCGAAAACTGTCGGGCCGCTTTGTTACTGACGAGAATGCTGAAGCCGCGGCCGGTGAACGCGCCGCGCGCGATCTTCGTCTCAAAGCCAACTCGGTTTTTACCATCGCCGGAACTTTGTCCGGCGGCAATCAGCAGAAGGTAGTCCTGGCAAAATGGCTATTGACCAATCCGCGCGTACTTTTTCTCGACGAACCCACGAGGGGCATTGATGTGGGTGCCAAGCAGGAAATCTACGGGCAAATCAATCGACTGGCGGAAAGCGGTCTGGCGATTGTTTTGGTTTCATCAGAACTGCCGGAGGTCCTCGGTCTTTCGGATCGCGTGCTGGTGCTTCACGAAGGCCGCCTCACAGGCGAGTTCACGCGCGCCGAAGCCACACCTGAGGCAGTCATGTCTTGCGCGACTGGGCATGCACGACAAGCAGCCTGAGCCTCGCACAATTCGGCATGACATGTTTAGCTCATCCAAGCCTTGGCTCTGCCACTCTGATGCGCGGCAAGTCTGTGACTTGCCGTTAGGGCCATGTGTATGACGGTCTCTGACCGTGGCGGGTCGGAGACCATGTAGAAAGAGGGTTGCGCCGGCAAGTCGAAGACTTGCCGCGCATCAGAGTGGCAAAGCCATTGGGAAAGATTAGACCGCGCGTTTAGCGACTAATAGACTGTCGCGCTGAACCCTCATCCCATGCCGGGCGGCATTTTCACTCCCGGCATCAAACGCAAAATTATTCGCTGCCGGCGCGCCACGCGCTTGGGATTTACCTGCGGGTTGAAAACTGTCCGCGGGTTGGGAATCATCGCCGACAGAAATGCGGCTTCGCGTTGATTTAGGTTCGCGGCGGGTTTGTGAAAGTAATACTGGGACGCTGCCTCCGCGCCATAAATTCCATCTCCCCATTCAATGACATTGAGATAGATTTCCAGAATGCGGCGCTTCGAAAGACTGCGCTCCATGAAGTAGGTAATGATCGCCTCCTGCCCTTTACGCATGAACGAACGCTCACTCGAGAGATAGAGGTTCTTCGCGAGTTGCTGCGAAATGGTCGAAGCTCCTCGCTTGAAATCCGGCAAGTTAGGAAGCCACGAATCATTCTCGCCTTCCTGTTTCGCGTCTTTGTCAGCCTCTTTCTGCGCCTGGTCCCAGGCGCGCTGAATCGCTTCGTAATCAAATCCGTGATGGGTCGCGAAGTTTGTGTCTTCGCCGGCCAGAGCGGCGCGCTGAAGCTGTGGCGAGATCTTTTCCAGCGGCACCCAGATCTGCACGCGTTTTGGTTGCTGACCGTTTTGTTCAGCTTCCCTGATTCGCGCCTCGATCATCGAGGTAGTCGCAGGATTCTGATCGCGGAGCTCACCAGCTCGCGGCAGTGTAATGACCTCGAAGATTAGTCCGCCCAAAACGATGCCGCTACCCGCATAGATAATGTATCTGACCGTGCGCCACATGAACGATAGGTTAAGTGGAAAAGCCCGAGGCGTAAAGGCAAGCGGCCAGAATCGCGCACAAAATCCGCCGCTGCCATATCTCGATCAGCTTAACCGCTGAAACTCGCAGGCTTTTCGCCGTTTCCATAGCTTGTTAATGCAAACGAACAAAATCTCAGCCATTCAGGCTGAGAAGCGCGGGAACGCGAAACTCATGAATAGTCGGCTCACATCGTCGTTACTGATCGTTTTGGTTGTGCTGGGAATCGCGAAATCGCTGAATGCCCAGGCCAGTGACCCACCGCGAAGACCACCCGTGCTTCGCGCTGGCGGCTCCTTTTCAGACAAATCAGACGAGGCGAGAGCCACGCAAACAAATACCGCCACCGATCGGTCGGGGGCGACCTTGGTCACTATTCCCGCCCTCGTAATGGATCGTAACGGAAGATATATAGCCAATCTCCGCAAAGAAGATTTTCAGATCTACCAGGACGGTGTTGAGCAGAAAATCGTCACGTTCGCATCCGTAGAAAAACCATTCACGGTGGCCTTGATGCTGGACGTTAGCGGCTCGACACAATATCAGCTCGCGCAAATCCGTGATGCGGCGAATACCTTTCTCGGGCGCCTGAGAATGGACGATCGCCTGATGGCGCTGACTTTCGATGGCGAGATTCATGTGCTCACGGAACCCGCCAGCGCTGCGATGGTTCGTCGCACAAAGCTTCACATCCCGACAGTCACGGACGGCACAGTGCTTTACGATGCGGTCTCTTTTGTCCTCAAACGCATGGCGCAGATTCCGGGCCGCAAAGCCATCGTGCTGATGACCGACGGAGTCGATCAGAGCAGCACGGCGGCCACGCTGCAAAGCACGCTCGACGATATTACCGAGCAGGACGTCCTGATTTACACCGTGCAGTACAACACTCTGCCGCAGTTGCCACAGCGTTTGAGCGTAATCAAAAACGAGAAGGCGCGCCGCAAAGTTCAGGAGCGTCTGCTGAAAGGTTATGCGCTGAGCGAGCCTTACTTGCGTTCACTTGCCGAGAAGACCGGCGGTCGCTTCTACAAGGCCGATGATCTGCGCGATGTCGCGCCAGCTTTCGAAAGGATCACTGCCGAACTCGGCGTGCAATACAGCCTCAGTTATTATCCCCAGGAGAAATCAGGTGACGGCGAACATTCGATCAGAGTGAAAGTGCGTTACCCGAATCTGGTAGTGCGCGCGCGCGATAGCTATACGACCTCGCCGACGATCGCGAAGCAGTAGCGGACGCACTATCCAGGCTCACTGAAGCCGCTCCCGCGGGAACCTTTCCCTGCCATCAATGTCTAACTCGTTTAGCGAGGAGGACAGCGATAATGACTTCCAGTCAGGATGGCCTGCGTGTGCCTGGTGTTTACTCCAAACCGAACATTAATGTAACTCCCTTAATCGACGTGCTGTTGGTGATGCTGATCATTTTCATGGTGGCAGCACCTTTGAAGCCGGCCAGGTTTCTGACGAAGGTGCCTTCGCAACCGGATCAAAGCCAAGACGTTGAGCCACCTCCGCTGGGACTCATCGTAACGATCAAGGCAGATCGCACGCTGATGCTAAACAGAACTACTGATATGGGTTCCGTGTATGACACGAGTAAGTTGTGCGCGTCCCTGCTGGACGTGTTTCATCAACGCGCGCAGAACCATGCTTACAAGAATGAGCTTCGCGACCGTTACGACCTACCGGAAGATATTCGCATTGAAAAGACAGTCTTCATCAGGGCCCCGAGATCACTTCCCTATTCTGACGTGGTCCGCGTGCTCGACAGCCTCAAAGGGACCGGCGCTACACCGATCGGTTTGCAGATCGACGATCTGGATTAGTCCGTGGCAACTCTGTCAGAGTCTGTCGGAAAAAAGCGCCGTTAGGCGCGAAATGTTTATAGAAACGGAATTGATCTCTATTGCATCTTTCCGCATTGAGCGAAATGCTGGGCATATTCGCTCAATGCGGAATAGAGTCCAATGGGGTTGTCGCCATCTATAAACATTTCGCCGCTCTGCGGCTTTATTCTCCGACAGATTCTGTCAGGGTTGCGTCTTTCGTAATTGCACCCGACCCGACGTAGCCTGCGGCAACGTCGGGCTGGAGGCTGGAAACCGCTTGCGGCAAGTTGATTCATGAAATCAACCGAGGCCAGCGTTGTCATCCGCAACTTGCCGCTTCTCAAACTCCATCTGCTAGAATCGGACAAAATAATTCGAAACGACTAAGCGTATTTATGTAGGAGAGAATTGTCATGAAGCTCGACGAAATATTCAGGGACGTAAGAGTTAAGCGTGGTCTGTTCGCATTGGTTGTGCTCGTGGCCATTGCCGGTTGTAAGGGCAAGAGCGCGAACCCATCTTTGAATTTCGCGCCCGTACCGGACACTGCGCCACAAAATTCTTATGCCGATTTGGTCAGCCGGGTCGCGCCCGCAGTGGTCACCATCAGAGCTGACAAACGCGTGCGCACGCCCCGGCAATTTCCCTTTTTCGACGATCTGTTCGGAAATCGGGGCCAGCAACAGCCACAGGAATCGCTGCAACGCGCGCTCGGGTCAGGTGTGATTGTGAGCGCCGACGGCTATGTGCTGACAAACCATCACGTCATCGATGGCGCGCAGGACATCAAGGTCGACCTCAACGACGGCCGCACGCTCGAGGCAAAATTGATCGGCACCGATGCACCGAGCGATATCGCTTTACTTAAGGTCGAGGCCACGGGCTTACCCACTTTGACACCCGGTGACTCAGACAAGGTTCGGGTCGGCGATGTGGCACTCGCTATTGGTAATCCGTTCGGCGTGGGCCAAACCGTGACCATGGGCATCATCAGCGCGAAGGGCCGCTCGGGACCCGGATTAGGCAGCGGTACATTCGCAGACTTTCTGCAAACCGATGCGCCGATCAATCAGGGAAATTCAGGTGGCGCGCTGGTCAACACAGTCGGCGAGTTAGTTGGCATCAATTCTCAGATCCTGCCCGGCGCCGGCGGCGGCAATATCGGCATTGGTTTTGCCATCCCTTCGAACATGGCCCGGAGCGTCATGGAACAGTTGGTGAAGGATGGAAAGGTGCGTCGCGGTCAACTGGGAATTACTGTCAGCCGGGTAACGTCTGATATCGCTACGAGCCTCGGAATGTCGGAAGCCAAAGGCGTGATCGTCAATTCGGTTCAGACGGGCAGCGCTGCTGAGCGCGCCGGAATTCGTCGCGGCGACATAATTACCGCGCTGAACGACGCCACGGTGAGCGACACGAATGCATTTCGTAATCGCATCGCGAGTAATGCACCCGGCAGCCAGGTGACGCTCACGATTTTGCGCGACAACCGCGAGCAAAAGATTACCGCCACTCTCGGTGAATTCAACCCGGACACGGCGCGTTCCGAAAATCAAAATGAGAGTGGGCCAAACTCAGGAAGTGGCGGCGGCAAACTGGGTATTGGGGTCGAGCCACTGACACCCGAATTGGCGCAGGAGCTCAATCTGCAGTCCGGAACACAGGGAGTCGTGGTTACTTCAGTGGATGCCGCCGGACCGGCGGGTGCCGCCGGCATTGATCGCGGCGACGTCATCCAGGAAGTCAATAGGCAACCCGTACGTTCGGCGGAAGAGCTGCGCGCGGCGATCGACAAGAATGGCGACAAGCCCGCTCTGCTGCTGATTAATCGCCGGGGCGAGACAGCTTATATCCCAGTGAGACCGCGGCAGTAGGCGGAAAGATGAAACTGTAGTTCTGTGAGCACGATCGCTGCCGCTAGGTAATCGGCGATCGTGCTTCTTTTTTAGTAGGCACGCGGCTGCAGGTAAACACCGGCGGCCGCTCCCGGTGCTGACCCAATGGCGTGCGTCAAAACCCCGGCCCGTTCTCACTTGAAACTTCGACTGCGAACGGCTATCCTGCGTTTCACCGATAGGACGACATTGCAAGCATGCGCTACGTCGATAATCCACCAAATCCCTGGCTCAGCCACTCCGTCGAATGGATTGGCGAGCCGCCGGCCGTCAAGATTGAAGTATTCGAAGAGACCGAAACTCGCACAATAATCAGCACCAACGACAGTCCCGACGTGGCTTTCGATCATTCAATCAATTGTTATCGCGGTTGCATCCATGGCTGCACCTATTGTTTCAGCCGGCCCACCCACGAGTATCTGGATTTCGGCGCCGGGACCGACTTTGAACGCAAGATTGTAGTTAAGGTGCGGGCCGCGGAACTGCTGCGCAAAGAGTTGATGAAGCCATCCTGGAAGGGCGACGAAATCGTTTTCTCGTTCACTTCGGATCCCTACATCCCGTTGGAAGCGAACTACAAACTCACGCGCGCGTGTCTGGAAGTCTGCGCCGAGTTTCGTAATCCGGTCGGGATCGTCACCAAGTCCGCTTTGATTCGCCGGGACATCGACCTGCTACAGAAACTCGCGCGCGAAGCGAGTGTCGGCGTCTATTTTTCGATTCCCTTTGGCGACTATGACATTGCCCGCGCGCTCGAACCATTCGCGCCCTCACCGAATGCGCGCTTCGGGGCGATGAAAGCAGTCGCCGATGCCGGCATTCAGGTAGGCATCGGGATAGCGCCGACGATTCCGGGACTGACGACGGACATTCCCGGTCTGCTACAGCGGGCGAAAGAGTGTGGCGCGACCAAAGCTTTTATCAACATGCTGCGCCTGCCCGGCAGCGTGGCGCCCTACTTTGAACAGCGCCTGCGCGAAAAACTTCCCACCAAAGCTGATCGCGTGCTCAATCGGATTCGCGATGCCCGCGGGGGCAAACTCAACTCCAGCAAATTTGGCGAGCGCATGCGGGGCAAGGGTCAATATTGGGACGCGCAGGAAAACCTTTTTGAAGTCTATGCAAGGAAACTCGGGTTCAACGAGCATCGCGTCGGAAGCGATCACCACACGCGCGCGAATACTTTCCGGCGACCGACGGCCCAGGGATCTCTGTTCGGCTAACTCGCGAACCAAACTCTTCAGTACTCAATTCCAGATAGTGGTCTGTTAGTGTGTTGCTGTTGTGTGTGATAACAAGATAGCTTGAGAAAAAACGGCCCTAGTCCCGTAGGGACGAAATGTTTATAGCCCGATAGCCTCAAATATGATTGAGTAAGCTCCGTAGGAGCGAAATATTATCGGGTGAGTAACATTTCGCTCCAACGGAGCTAGGGTTGTTGGAGCAGCTTGTTACTATAAACATCCGGCTCCTACGGAGCTAAACGATCGCGACGATATGGCGACCTGGCAAATCATTATTATCTCCGCAACACCCTGACGGAGCACTACCCAATTCCACCCAAAGTTGACTAAACGAAATGGGCGGGCGTAAAAGAAGAACTCCCCTGTATGTACATTCCACTTCGGCAGTTATGGTGGTTGGCTGCGGCCGGCGGTGGTGCCGGTTACACCGCGCGTTACATGAAGGCGCGGATCAATTTCGTTCTGGCTGAACGCCGCCGCAGGCGTACCCCGGATCCGAGCGGCGAGCTGTTGCGGCTGCAAACACTTCACGGCTACAACCCGCATTCGCTGGTAAGCATCGCCCCGGGCGCACAGCTTTGGTCAACACCCGACATCGACGGGGCCATCATTTATGGCGAGTTCGGCCGCGTCTGGTTAGCAGCCGGCGATCCTCTGGCGGCGCCGACGGACACGACTGAGCTGGCGAGACTGTTCACGGCCTTCGCGCAAAGAAAAAATCGCGTGGTCGCGTTTGTGCCCACCACCGCCGCCTTCGCGCAACAGGTGGTGCCCGAATTGTTCAGTGCGGTCAAAGTTGGCGCCTCACCTTATTTCGATCTGCCAAAGTGGAACCCGCGCGGAGATGCAGCCAAGAAGATGAGGGCGGGCGTGAATCAAGCGCAGCGTGCCGGCGTCACCTTTGAAAAGATTGTTACCGTCGATGCCGAACTGAAACGAGAGACCGCGGAGCTTTGTCTGAACTGGCTCGGTGCCCGTCGATCGGCAACGACTTTTGGTTGGCTGATCGCGCTCGATCCTTTCCTCCATATGGAATACAAGCGCTATTTCGCCGCACGGATGGAGGGAAGGCTGGTTGGCTTCGTCTCAGCCAGCCCCATCCCCGCGCGCAAAGGCTGGTACGTGGAAGACGTGATTCGCGCGCCCGACGCGCCCACGGGAACCGCCACGCTGCTGGTTGCCGGGGCATTAAAGGCCCTCAAAGCGGAAGGTGTGACGCTGGTGACATTGGGTACGGCGCCGCTGGCAACCGCTGGTGACGACCAGGTGCCATGCGAAAGTCGCGTGGTGGCGCGAACGCTCGACCTGGCTTCGCGGCGCCTCAGCGCCTTCTATAACTTTGAAGGATTGAGACGATTTAAAAGTAAGTTCGTACCGAGTTTCTGGGAAAGCGAATACGCATTGCATCAAAGGGGCGTTACGATTCCGCCGCGCGTAGGTCATGCGATCGTCAGAGCGCTGGTCCCCGGTGGCCTGTCACAGGTTCTCACGCGACAGGCGCTGCGAGTGATTCGCTCAAAGATGTAAGTGGGTGATCGGCTCAGCCGTTTACACTCCTGAAATGCTCTGCACAAAAAGTCTATGAAAGGAAATTTGGATCAAGAATTATCTCTCAGGTCGGGAAGGGTGGCTTGGCCCCGCACTTTGAAATAGCCAAATTGCTTTAGGAAAAGAAAGCAACGAGGGTAAACCACCCTTCCCCACCTGAGAGCGTTTTCAGTAGTGCCTTAATTTGAGTGAAGTTTGAATTGTATTGACCGCGAGGCGGTCACGGCCCATAGCCCAATGTTGCCGCGCAGCGGCTACGTTGGGTTTGTACATCAACACGATTCGCAACCCCGTCGGGGTTGCATCATGCACATAATCTGTTCCCAGCGTAGCCGCTGCGCGGCAACGCTGGGCTGTAGGATGAAACCGCTTCGCGGTTGCACCTTTCTAAGTAGACAACTCAAAGTAAGACACTACCAAGTTTTCAGATGTGCGATTTCAGCCAGGACTTTTTGTGCCAAAGCCCTCGTGAACAGTTAAAGTCCCCCGCTTCGGTTTTCCAGTGCCCCGCGTCCCTCGGATAGAAAAGTTTGTCATGAAGGTCACCGGCCGATTAAAACAAGCGTTCGTTTCGTCGCGCGTCGCTCACGAGTACCCGTACGCCAAATCAAGTTTTGTAAATGTCGAAGGCACAAATCTTCACTTTGTGATCAAAGGTTCGGGACGGGCCGTGGTCCTGATTCACGGCAATCCTGGTTCGTGCGGGGACTGGGTAAGGCTCTTCGAGCCGCTGGCTGAGCTCTATTGTACGTTCGCTTTCGACCGTCCCGGACACGGCCACAGCGACCGAACGGATCACGGCGGAGCCGTCACCGTCGACGTGCAGGCACGCTTGTTACATTCGTCACTCGAAAAGCTTGGTGTCGAACAACCGATTCTGGTGGGACACTCCTGGGGCGCAGCCCTCGCCGTTGTCTATGCATTGCTTTATCCGCGCGAAGTCTCGGGTCTGGTCTTATTGGCGCCGGCAGTCTATGAAAGCGACGATGGCGTTTCGTTTCTCTCGAAGATGCCTGGCTGGCCGGTGATTGGTGACGTTTTGAATTTTCTTTTTACGCCCTTGCTCGGAGCCTGGCTGGTAAGAACGGATCTGGCGAAGGCGTTCGCGCCGGACAAAGTTCCCAAAGACTATCTGCGTCACACGCTGTCGGAATGGACGCGGCCAAAGAAAGTGAAATGGTATTCAATCGACGATGCTCTGCTGAACTCTTCGCTGCCGGTTTTCACGCCCCGCTATTCAGAACTCCACCTCCCTGTGGCAATACTGACGGGCGATTCCGATCAGATTGTGCCGGCGCATGAGAACGCCCATCGTTTGCATGGCGCTCTGCCCCACTCAACCCTGACGGTGCTTGAACACACCGGCCATCAGATTCCCTTCACGAAGGCCCTGAGCGTAATCGAGGCCATTGACGAAGTCTCAATGAGCGCGGCTGGCGGCAATTCCCTGCCGGGTTCGTGAACGTCGTCTACTCGCAACGCTTTTTTAACAGGAAGCTAGAGACAGCAGCTTCTACTTCTCTGTATAATGGCCGCACTCGATCAATCCATTTGTAGCAGGAGGCAAACCGATGTTTATTCGAGATGTCATCCGTAATCGCGAACCATATTCACTGCGAGCTTCGGCGAGTGTTCTGGAAGCGGCTGAGTTCATGGCCCAACGAAGAATCGGCGCGGTGTGCGTCCTTGATGGAGACGGAAAGTTGATTGGCGTTTTCTCTGAGCGCGACATCCTAAATCGGGTCATCGTCCCGCGCCAGGATCCGTCGGCGGTCACGCTGGAAGAGGTGGCGAGTCCCTTGCGCGCCGTCATTAACTGCGACGAAACGCCGCGCCAGGCGCTGGAGCGAATGGAGCAGATCGGAACCCGTCACCTGCCGGTGGTTGACGGCGAGAAATGGGTTGGCATGCTTTCGATTCGCGATTTGCTCCGGGTGGAATTGAGCGCGCAAGGCGATGAGCTCAAACTGCTGCATGAATACATCAGTCAGTAGGCAGAATTGTCCGCAGATTTACAGCGATTACACAGATTGAAAGAGCGTGAAGGGATCGTTTGCTCGCCGATTCAAATGCTTCGCATGTCGTCACTCTTGTTAGCGCTTACCTTAGCACTCGCCTGCGGCCAGCCTCCTCCGGGTCGTGGCGCCGGTGAAGTTGAAACCTCGCCCCAAACTCAATCGAGTTTCAAAGTCGAAACCTTTATTCCGAATCTCGAGGTTGTCTGGTCAATTGTCTGGGCGCCTGACGGTCGCATGTTCTTCACCGAACGGCCGGGCCGAGTACGAGTTTACGAGAATGGAAAACTGCGACCTCAACCCTTGTTCGTCGTGCCCGACGTTGAACCGCGCGGCGAGAGCGGCTTAATGGGCCTCGCGCTGCATCCGCAATTTTCTGCCAATCATCTGCTCTATCTTTCTTATGCTTACAGCGCAGACGGCCAACAGGTGCGCGTTGTTCGTTACCGGGAAACGCCGGCGGGACTGACTGACCGCAAGGTGATTATCGAAAGTATACCTGCCGCGCAGTTTCATGCGGGCTGCCGTCTGCGATTTGGCCCGGACGGAAAGCTGTATATCACGACCGGCGATGCGACCGACCGCCAGTTGGCGCAGCAACTCAATTCGCTCGCGGGAAAAATTCTGCGCCTGAATGACGATGGAACAGTGCCGACTGACAATCCGTTTGTTGGACAATCGAACGCGCGGCCGGAAATCTGGGCGTACGGAAGCCGCAACGCTCAGGGCATAGATTTTCAGCCGGGCACAAACCTCATGTGGGAAACCGAGCATGGGCCAAGCGGTTTTGACGGACCCGGCGGCGGAGACGAAGTCAACATTATTGAGCGCGGCAAGAACTATGGCTGGCCGGTGATTCACCATCGCGCGACTCAAACCGGAATGGAATCACCGGTGCTGGAATACACCCCGGCTTGTGCGCCGGCCAGTGGAGTCTTCTATCGCGGCGCGAAGTTCCCACAATTCAAGGGCAACTTCCTTTTCGGATGTCTGCGCGGTGAGCGCATCATTCGGGTCGTGACGAACGGTCGGCAGGTGGTAAGCCAGGAAAACTTGCTGGAGCACAAGTACGGAAGAATTCGAGAAATCGCCGAAGGGCCCGACGGGTATATCTACTTTTCAACTTCCAATCGCGACGGCCGCGGCCAGCCGGCAAGTGATGATGATCGAATTTTGAGATTGGCGCCCACAGCAGAGAATAAGTGAGTGGCGTGCACAAAACAGCTGCCATGCGTGCTTGTAAACGGGACTTGAGCGAGGCAACTGCTTTAACTGGGAGCCTGCGCCCTCGCCCGCTACGCTTTGTTCCGGTGTCCGTCCCGCTAAGGTTTTGGTGGCACGTATAACTTTTCGCGCTGCGCGCTCAGTGCGGGCGAGGGCGCCCGCGTTCCCACCCAAGCAGGATCCCGCTTATCCCACTCGCTATCGCTCGCGTTCGGACACGTCGCGCTTCATCCGCTCGCTATTGCTCGCGGTACTGTAATTAGATCTTTTGGGCCAGGACGGCCGTCTTACTCCACCCGATGATTTGGAATGGTGGAAAGCGATAGTGGCTGACGACTTGAAAGTGTCGATCAGTAGTCTCGGCAAGTTCTTCCGGTGGATGTGCCTTAAATCTGAATAAGAGTTCCAGCAGCGTGGTCACGGCTGTAGGTCGCATCGGCAGATGCAGAAAGTAACCACCCGGAGCGATCACGCGCGCCATCTCAGTAAAACCGTCTTCGAGCGGCACGTACTCCAGCACTCCGCTGGTCACTACCAAATCAAACGACTCATCGGCAAACGGCAGGGCCAGCACATTGCCTTGAGCAAAGCGCACTTCCTGTTTATTTGGGTTGCTCTTGCCTACATACTTTCGCGCGGTGGCGATGACTGAAGCGGAGAGATCCACGGCCGTTAACTTCACCGGCACTTTCAGCGCGCGCAGAAGCGCAAGCGTCAGAGTTCCGGTGCCACAACCGGCATCCAGAATGCGGGCGTTCTCGAAAACCGGCAGTGGATGAGCCTGCAGGTATTGATCGAGAGACTTTCCGTAGCCGTTAAGCTTGAACGTGAGGTCGTAAAAGCGTTCGATGCGATCGTAAAACGAACCCGCCCGTGCCTGGGTCTTGGTCGCTGTCAGTACGTATTCGGCCATTATTATTTCTCAATCAGGACGCAGTAATTACCGGACTCTGCTCCCTCAATCAATTCAGATCGTAACGACGGGGCATTTTAGCGCACGCCCCGGTAAAAACCAAAATTCCTTTCGCCCCATGCAAGAAATGGTCGCATGAGCGTTCTGCAAATGGAGGCTTCCCCTCATTCGCAACCAAAGGAGACACACCGATGCTAAAGAAGACAATCGCGGGCGCGGGATTGTTAGCCGCGCTATTGGGTTTGACCGTTTTCGTTCTGGGGCATGGTTCTCGAGGAGCAACAGCCGCGGTCGAGACCGAAGTTTCTCCCTCGATCGAACCGGAACCAGCCGCCGATAACGGATTTTCAGTGGAAGTTTTGATTGAGGGCAGGCCGGTAGCCGAGTATGCCGCGCGCGGCCGGCGCTATATCGAAGCGTTGGAAAATGCGGAGTATGAACTAAGAATTCATAACCCGACCGGCTCCCGCGTCGCCGTGGCCTTGTCGGTGGACGGACTCAATACCATTGATGCTCGGCACACCAGCGCCTGGGAGGGACGCAAATGGGTGATCGCACCTTATGGCACAATCTCCGTGCGTGGCTGGCAGATGAGTGCCGATAACGCACGCCGTTTCTATTTCACCACTGAGCGCGATTCTTATGCGGCCAAGTTGGGACAAGCAGCGAACCTGGGCGTCATTTCGGCTGTGTTCTTCCGCGAGCGCCGTCCTGTCACTATCATGCCGGTAACACCCGGCGAAACCCGGCCTTCCTACGATAAAGAAGAATCGACACGGACCCCGCAGAACAGTCCCGGCTCAACATCGTCAACCGAAGGCGCACGCGACTCGGCCAAGCGCAGCGCGCCGGCATATCCGCCTCCGGACGATGAATCCGCGGCCACGGGCATTGGTCGATCGGTATCGAATGACGTGCATTGGGTCAATATGGATCTCGAGTCACGCCCCGCTGGAGAAGTTATGATTCGCTATGAGTATCGGGCGGCGCTGGTGAGACTGGGAATAATTCCGCGCGATTATCCGCGGCCCGACGTTCTCGATCGACGCGAGCGGGCACAGGGTTTTGAACCGAAGTTTTGCCCGCAGCCGTGAGGCAACTCGTATTAGCCTTTGACCGATTGGTTGAGGAGTCTTTCCCTTTCCCTCTGGGAGAGGGTTAGGGTGAGGGCCTGGTGGCAGATAACTTTCTATTTCTTAGCCGTCGGCGGCGCTTGCACGCGAAGATATTTTGGGGGCAGGTTGCATTACGCATTACGCCCTCACCCCAGCCCTCTCCCAGAGGGAGAGGGAGTTCTACCTGCGATTCAGGTTTGAATCATAGAGCTGACGGTAAGCCCGATAGTAGGACATCACCCGAAAGACGTAGCCCTTCGTTTCAGTGAATCCTACTTCCGCAGCGAATACGCCTGGGTCGCTCTGGTTTGAGCGGCCCAACCAGCGCGCCACGTTGTCTTCGCCGCCGTTGTAGGACGCGGCAATCGCTTCCGATAACCCTGCGAACATGCGCGACAGTTGGCTGAGGTATTCGCTCCCGACCGCGATGTTTGTCGCCGGCTGAAACAGCGATGTATCCGTAACCTGCTTCAGTCCCGCTCCGGACGCATACCTTTGGGCTGCGTCGATAGTTAGTTGGAGAAGGCCACGGGCCGCCGCGGGAGACTTGGCGTTCGGCTTAAACTGGCTTTCCTGTTTCATGATCGCCAGCACGAGCCGCGGATCGAGCGCCCGCTTCCGCGCTTCAGTGACTACCTGAAATTTGTAGGGCGCCGGGTAATCTGCGACCGCTCGCTCGATGGCTGAGCGCACTGCCTGTGAGCGACTGCTGGCTGCCTGCTGGGCCGTCGCGTCATTCATCGCCGCCAGCCGATTCGTCGCTAATCCACCGTAGTATGAATCGATTCGATCCGGAATCATCATGAAGAAGCGAATCGCATCCTGCGTGCGACCCGCGCGTTCCATCGCGTGGGCCTTCAGGTAAAGCACTTCGTCAGCGCTGGTATTGGCAGCGTTCGGAATCGGCTTTTGCAGCAGCTCGTCCGCAGACTGCACCGCGTGATTCCAATCGCCGATTGCAATATCCAACCGCAAGCGCGCAAAGATCGCGCTCAGCTCCGTAGGCGTCCCGGCGAATCTTTGCCGCGTCCGATCAACCCAGGTAATCGCATCCTGAGCGCGTCCGGCTTCCCGATAACCATCGATGATATTGAGATGTGCAGTGTCGATGCGCTCTCCGTTTGGGTACTTGTTCAGATACTGTTCGTAGCGCGCTGCGGCTTCGGCGCCGCGGCCCATTCGCAACAGTGCAGACGCGGCGAAGTTCGAACCTTCGCGGCCTTCTTTCGTTTCAGGAAAATCGCGGGCGACGCGCTCGTACATTTGGCGCGCTTCTTCATAACGTCGATCCTGATAATACGAGCGGGCTATGCCATAGATGGCGCCGGCCACGTTTGGATCACTCGGAAAATTATCTATGACGGCCTGCCAGTGTTCGCGCGCCGGCGCGAAAGCACGATTGGCCATGTAGATGCCGGCGCGGCGCATGTGCTCAGCGGCAGTAATCTCAGCGCGAAACTTTCCATCTTTGCCGCGATCGATTTGATCGCTCGCGCGCACTGAGTTCAGGGACGCGTCGCTGGCGCTTTGTGAATAAACACTGGCCGTCAGCAGTAAGGTCGCGATCAAAGCGACCAGTACCGCGAGTTCAAACGTTCGCTTCCGGCGCGTTGTCTTCGATAATTTCATAACTCGTCACAATCTCAGCGCTGCCGCGGAGAGTGGCCGCGACGCTGCAATACTTTTGATCGGATAGTTCAACGGCCCGCGCGACGGCCTGTTCCGAAACTCCATGTCCGCGCACGATGTGCTTCACAAACAGACGCGTGTACGCACGGGGAAAATCCTGCCGGCGCTCGCCGCTTACTTCGATGCGGTAATCAGTAACCTGTTGCCGGCTTTTCTGCAAAATCGAAATTACATCGACGCCGGTGCAACCGCCTAAAGCGAGTAGCAATAACTCCATTGGGGTAGCCGCGCTACCACGGTCCCCATTGGTTTCGATGGCTTGCGCATGGCCCGACGGCGTCATGCCGACAAAAAAATCGTTGCCTGCAAATTGGATAGTTGCTTTACCCGGTTGGTCACTCATGCAAATCAAATCTCGATTTTCAATGAAAGAATAACATGGTCGTTTTCAAAACGCCGATGAACGGCTCTCGGAGGTAGTGGTTCAATTTGAGGAGTCGGGCTACTTGCCACTGGGAGCGCGTGCTCCCAGTAAAGCGGAGCTTCGTTTTCGAATCGAACCACTACCCTCTCGACCTACTGATTGAAATGAAGTCGTTAGGGACTGATTGGGGGTCAGTTATGGCTAAGAAGTATTTCGGGGCCGATACAGCAGCAGCAGGCTGTGAGAAATACCCTAAGGCGTCAGTTCCTTCCGTAATTCCCTTTCCAGATCTTCTCGCAACTCTTGTTCGGCGCGCGCATTTTCCAGACCCAGCGGGAGGTTCTTTCTGCCTTCATCCAAACGCTGCAACATGTAGTTCGTTTCGGTCCAACTCGCGCCGCGGCTGGCGGCCGCTTCAATCATTTGCAGCCGCGCCTCGGCTTCCGCGCGTCGCGAGGCGCCTTCCTGTTTTAGACGCTCCAGGCGCGCGCGGTCCCGCGCCAGTTCATCCAGCAGCACCGAGGTGTCGGGCGCATTCAGGTACCGGGCACGGTTGATCCGCCGCTCAACCAGCAGCAAATCGCGCCGCGCGTTCGCCGTCAGGCGGGTCGCATTCAGCCGCAGGGCGAGGGTTTCGCGATAGGCGTCGGCCAGCAATGGCTGCCGTTTTTCCATTTCGCGGAGCGCTTTTTTCTCGCCGCCGGTAAGTTCTGAAAGAAAGAATCCAACTTCATCCGCCGTAATACCATCAGAAGCAAGACGGGCGCGGAATTGTTTCGCCCAGCTCCGGCGAAATAGCAAGACAATCAGCATCACGACGATCGCCGTTATCAGCGAAAAAGGAATCGACGTGATAGTCAAAACCAAAAACAGGGGCGAAAACCCCGATAGGAGATAAGCGATCAGGAAAGCTGCCGGTGGCACCACAGTGATGCCGCCCAACGCCAGCCACGGCGCAGTTTGCCACAGCTGCGCTATTCGTTTTTCGCGGGCCGTGATCTTGCCGGGCCGCTCGGGCGGATAGGCTTTTGCTAGTTCATCGCTCATCGTGCAAGCGTTAGATGATACTCGCGTGGTAAAAGACAGGCCAGCGCCAAAGCGCTCGGTTTTGCCACTCAAACTGGTTGTAATATCATCAACCCAACCGAAAGGTGACGATGCTAATAATCAAAAAGACGATCCTCGCGTTCTTTACCGTGCTGGCCTCGCTGTCTCTGTCCGTTTCAGCAATTGGTCAGGATGGCCGCCCGCGCGGATCAGCCAAGCCCGTAACGGTGCCGGTAACGATTCGCTTGAAAGATACCAAGCCCGTCGAGATGCGGTTCGTGGATTACCTGCTCCGCGAGGACGGCGAGATGCAGACTATCCTCTCAGCGCGCACGCCAAACGAAAGTCCCATGACGCTGGCAATCCTGATGCAGGATGATCTCGTATCATCGGTTTCCATAGAAGGAAAAACAATCGCCAACTTCATTCGCAACCAGCCCGGAGGCTCGCGGGTCATGGTTGGATACATACGCCAGGGTACGATTGAGGTACGCAGAAAATTTACGAACGAACTGGACAAAGCTGCGGCGAGCGTGCGCCCGCCACTCGGCCTGGTCAGCGCTGGCCCCTTTAATCCTTACGTGGAAATCATTGAAGGGTTGCGTCGGTTCGACTCGCAGCCACTGGGAAGACGGGCCATGATCGTGATTAGCGACGGGATCGATGTTTCCCGCGGTCTCGACAGTTCACTTCCCAGCCAGAGCGTGGATCTGCGACGGGCCATTACCGAAGCCCAGCGTCGCAGCGTCGCCATTTATTCGATCTTCGCCCCGCCCGCAGCGACGGGCGCGCAGGGGTTGAACCTGAATGGTCAAAGCTGCCTCGAACTGCTTTCAAATGACACGGGCGGACGTGCTTTTTTTCAGGGAAGCTCGGCCCCAGTCAGCTTCGATCCGTTTTTGAAAGAGATTGACGCGTTGCTCAATCGACAGATCGCTCTCACCTATCTGTCAACGCACACTAAAAAAGGTTTTCACAAATTGGATATCAAGCCGTTGGAGCGGGACGTTGAGATTCGTCATCCGGCCGGCTACACGAGATAGTCTCACGCGATATTCTTGAGCGACATTTCCTGCCGCCGCTGCATCTCTTTTATCTGCATTTGCAGGTCAAGCAAATGCAGATCCAGCATCAGTCGTAGATCGTTGTTCAGCTTTAGCCCTCGTTCGAAGTCCTTCTGCGCTTCGCTCTTTTGTCCCTGGGTCTGGCGGGCGTAACCACGCTCGGCATAAACCAGAGGATTGCGATCATCAAGCGAGATGCTCTTGTCGAAATCAGCAATTGCGAATTTGGCGTTGCCGACGATCAGAAAGGCGCGCCCGCGTTTGAAGTAGGCATCAGCGTCGTTGGGATCGAGCTTGATGGCGCGGTCAAAGTCGGAAAGCGCCCCTTCCAAATCCATGCGATTCGATCGGATGTAGCCGCGATTGAGATAGGCCTGGGTAATGTCACGGTTGTTGGCGGCCAGCGCGGAATCCAACTGCACAGTGGTATCGTAATCCTCGATAGCCCCGTCAAGATCGCCGCCGGCTCGCTTTGCCTTACCGCGATTGAGATAGGCCTCGGCAAGTTTCGGGTCCAGATCAATGGCTCGGTCGTATTCGGCGATCGCGCCGACTATGTCGTTCTTGCTGAAGAGTTCAATTCCCTGTTTGACGATACTTCTGGGCTGTCTGACTGCGTTGGGCAAACGCAGAAGAGGTGAGCGCAACCACTGAGAATACGGCGACCAAGAGAAGGCGTTTCATGGTTACCTCCCGCTCTGACGCAAACTATCAGTTCGCGTGGTGAATAGGTTTTATCCGGGGGCGCAAATCAGCAGTTTGCGCGACTTAGTCTTACTGAACCGTGGCCGGCAAGAGCGAACCGCGACGGTCGGTTGCAATGGCCCAACCTTCACCCGTCTTGCCGATCATTCCATGAAAATGTATGTCGGTGCCTGACAAAACCAGGAGCACGTCGCCAGCATAATACTTCGAAGCGTCAATGGGAAAACGAATTACGGTGGCCTGGCCGTTTTCCTGTTCGACGGTATCGAACGAAAAATCGTCGGCCTCAACTACCATGGTCTGGGAATGGGTTGCTGTTCTCTGTGCGTCTGGCATGTAATTCCTTTGATAACAGTAGGGTTTTCTGGGGCGGCTAGTGGGGTTCGAACCCACGACCTCCTGATCCACAGTCAGGCGCTCTAACCAACTGAGCTATAGCCGCCACGCGTCATAATTATTAGTTCAGAGCCAAGCATAACCCTGAACGAGTTGTTTACACCAGCTAACCGAGTTTGTTCAAGTTCCGTCACAGCCGCCGGCAGAACAGTTGCGGATCAGTTGCCCGGTAACACGCTCTTTATTGCTGGGAGCGCGGGCGTCTCGCCCGCAACCCGCCGCAGTTACGTGCTCCCGACTACTGTTTTCGCAAACGCGGTTCGTGCTTGGCAGTCAGTGCGGGCGAGACGCCCGCGCTCCCAGCAATTGCTTTCGTCGTTTAATTCAAACTGACCCATCATCAGGAACTCATCGCTGGCAACTTCGCGCTGCCATGCAGTATTCTTCGCACGCCAAGTTACCTTTCCTTCAGGAGCCGATCATGAGAATCAGAAAGTCTCTTCGGGTCACGAGTGTCCTGGCGCTCGCGGCAATCGCCACGATTTCGCTTTGGCAGTTTTCTCGGGGTGCGCGCGCACAGAAAAGAAGCGACCAAAAGGAAGCACATCCAGCCACCGCTGCGAAGCCGGCGGCTACAAACGCACCGGCAAACAATCTCGCCTACGGTGCGAAGATAAGGGAATACACGACTGAGTCCTACTTCATGACTGAGTTGGTCGATCACTTGCCTGCTTCGGACAAAGTGCCTTCGCCGGACAAGATTCTGGGTTACGAAGTCGGCGCGCCCGGTCACCTGACCTATACGAAAGATCTGTATCGCTACTATCGCGAGTTAGAGAAAGCAACGCCGCGCGTGCGCGTGTTCACCGCCCCAGAGAAGAGCGAGGAAGGAAAAGAACAACTGCTGATCGCTGTCGGTGACGAAGCGACACTTGCGAAGCTGGATCGCTACAAAGAGATCACCGCCAGGCTCGCCGACCCACGCAAGATTACTGAGTCAGACGCCGAGCAGCTGATCGGTGAAGGTAAAGCGTTCTACTGGGCCTCAGGATCGATCCACTCACCAGAAACCGGCTCTCCTGAAATGTTGATGGAGCTCGCTTATCGACTCGCCGTCGAAGAGAGTCCGTTCATCCAGGCAATTCGCAAGAATGTCATCGTGCTGATTACGCCGGCGCTCGAAGTCGATGGGCGCGACATGATGGTCGATACCTACAACTATCGCAAGGCGAATCCGGAGAAGAATGCGCCGCCGCTGGTCTATTGGGGCAAATACGTGGCCCACGACAACAATCGTGATGGTCTGGGGATGGCCCTGGCGCTTTCGCGCAATCAGATGAAGACGTTCCTCGAATATCATCCGACGGTTCTGCACGACCTGCACGAGTCGGTGCCTTTTCTCTACACATCGACCGGAACCGGACCCTACAACGCCTGGCTCGATCCGATCGTGGTCGATGAATGGAACTTGCTCGCCTACCACGAGATCGAGGAGATGACTAAGCGCGGTGTGCCGGGAGTTTGGACGCATGGCTTCTACGATGGGTGGGCGCCGAACTACATGTTCTATGTCGCGAATGGTCACAACTCGATCGGCCGCTTCTACGAGACCTTTGGCAACAGCGTCGCCGATACGATGGATCGCACTGTGGGCGCGCAATCGCAGCGTGATTGGTTCCGTCCCAATCCGCCACAACCGCGCGTGAAGTGGTCTCTGCGGAACAACGTCAACATGCAAGAGTCGGCGATCCTGCTGGCGATGAATTTTGTTTCGAGCAGCAAGGATCGCTTCCTGAAGAACTTCTATTTGAAGAGCAAGCGATCAGTGGCAAAGGCGACAAACGAAGGACCCGCGGCCTGGGTGATTCCCTCCGATCAAAGTCGGGTCGTCGAGGCAGCTGATATGGTTAATCTGCTTCGATTGATGGGCGTCGAGGTTCACACCGCAGACAAGGAGATCACCGTCAAAGACCAGAAGTTTCCGGCAGGATCATACGTGATTCGCATGGATCAACCTTACTCACGCATGGCTGACATGCTGCTGGATACGCAGTACTACAACGTTAACGATCCGCGGCCCTACGACGATACCGGATGGACGCTCGGCGCGTTACGAAACGTTAAGACGGTGCGCGTTGTCGATAAAAGCGTGCTGGCCACAACGATGACCTTGATGACAAAGGACGCGAAAGTGACCGGTACAATTTCGCACGTCTCCGCGCCGGTCGCGTACGTCGATCAATCACAATGCGGAAAATACGCTGATGACTTTGCGCTACAAGCTAAAGGATTTGAAAATCGCGACTGCTGAAGAGCCGTTCGAGGCTGCGGGACAAAAATTCAATGCCGGGAGTTTCATCATCAAAACTGCGGAAAATTCCGGGTGATCTAAAGCAAGCATTAGCGGGGCCAATTGCGGATTCGGGACTTAAGGCAGTGGCTGTCGAAAAGCTGCCGGAGCTCAAGACTCACCTGCTCGCGGTTCCCCGCATTGCGATACTTCACACCTGGATCAACACCCAAAATGATGGCTGGTTTCGGATCGAATTTGATCGACTACAGATTCCGTACACTTACATCTCCGATCAGGTGATTCGCAACACTCCCAAACTGCGCGACAAGTTCGATGTGATTATTTTTCCGCCGGTCAGCGGATCGGCACAATCGATCGTCAACGGAATGCCCATGCGCGGAGCACCGATACCGTGGAAAGGTAGTGACGTGACTCCGAACATGGCGCTGTCCCCGGACCAAACCGATGACATGCGCGGCGGAATGAGTCTGGCCGGCGTCGTTAATCTCCAGAAATTCGTCGAACAGGGTGGATTGTTTATTCCCATTACCAACTGCACTCGCGTCGCGATCGATTACGGAATCATCAGCGGCGTTTCGATTCAGGAACCGCGGCAACTTCAGGCGCGCGGCTCTATTTACAATGCCACGTTCGCCGATCGGAGCAGTCCGATTGCGTATGGATACACCGAAACCCTGCCCATCTATTTTAATCAGGCGCCGCTATTTCAGGTCGCGGCCGCTGGCAGTGGTGGATTCGGCGGGGCGGAAGGCGCTGGCGCCGCGGGTCGGGCATCGGGCCGAGGGACGTTGACGGATCCGGACATTGTGCAGGCGATGCCGCAAGCAGCGCCGGCCACGCCGCGCCAACCTGGCGAACTGACACAGGAACAACGCCTCCAGCAGGGACCTTACTACACTCCGCCGGGCTTGCGACCTCGCATCGTGCTACGGTTTGCAAACGACGAAAAGAACCTTTTGATTAGCGGAATGCTGGCCGGCGGATCAGAGTTGACCAACGCCCCGGCTGTGGTGGATGTTCCGGTAGGCCGAAGGTCATGTGGTGCTGTTTGCCAACAATCCTATGTGGCGACATCAAACCCAGGGCAGCTTTTTCCTGATCTTCAACGCGGCGCTGAATTTTGATCATCTCAATGTGGGAAGGGATCGGCCAGTGGGTCAACGAAGCGAAGGCACTCGCACCGACTTTGACGATCAATGAAGGTTTTGGCGCCCCCGGCAGGACTCGAACCTGCGACCCTCTGCTTAGAAGGCAGATGCTCTATCCACTGAGCTACGGGAGCCTGGCCACCGTGGGAGCGATGTTAACACGCGGTAAGATTCGCCCCAAATAACAAAATAATAGGCTGCCGGAATAGACTCCGGCAGCCTCAACAACTCGTTTTTGATTGAACTTGTGCGCTTACGCTGCGCGCGTAATTTCAGCAGCCTCAGCGTACACGCGCCGCCCGTTCAGAGCATCATCGATGATTTCGCGGACAGCAGAAATGTCAGGGTTAACGTCCATGCGGTCACAAGCAGCAAGATGCCGAATAATACCTTCGGTCGCGATTTCGCTGGCAGTGCCGGTCAACTTCGAAAACCGCCTTGCTTGAATATGATCGATTCTTTGAAGCCGCTCAGCCAGCGGCAGGCCTTTGTAAAGATTCACGATTCGCTTAGTCTCCTTAGATTATGTCAGTCAAATCCAGTATCGTTTTCACAACTATAGATGCCTCTCGACGCCCTGCAGGATGCAAACTCCTTGTGGTTTTCGGACTTTTGCAGAGTACAAGCCCAAGAAGGGGAAGATTGATAGCCTGAACTGTACCAGCAGAACCCGGCACTATAGCAATACCTACTAGAAAAATCCAGATGTTTTTCCTCACTTTTTTGTGTCCGCCGGGAGGTTCGGCGAACATCACTTGCCCTACCAACATGGGCCGCTAGCCTCCGATTTTCGCAAAAATCCCCGGAAAAAAGCGAAGCGCCCGCGACGTGCCTCATAATGAGGGACACGTCACCGACGCCTCGAACACCTTCGCGAAAACTGCCCGTCAGGAAAAGCTGGCTATTTCCGGGGAAGGACTGAATCCTTCATTGCTTTGCCTACGCGAAATTTCAGCGTAGTCTTGGCTGGAATTTGAATGGTCTCGCCGGTTGCCGGGTTGCGGCCTTCGCGCGCTTTGCGCTCAGACCTGAACGAGTTTGCCAAAGCCTGGCAGAACGAACTCACCGTTTGTTTTTACTTCAGTAGTCGCCAAGTTTGCCAAATCCTCAAAAAGTTGTTTGACCTGGGCACGCTTCATCCCCGTCCGTTCTGCGAAGTAATTGATCACATCGGACTGGGTCATCCGCTTCTTCCCTGCTGCTGTGCTGGTCGCCATTTGTGGTCTCGGACCTCCAAAAAGTCAACAAAATGTGAAAACTTTCGCAGCCAGATATACCACAGACAAGGCAGTAAAGTCTGCTAAAAAATCGCATTTTGCCGCGTATTTGCCTATTTTTTTCAATCTCGGCAGCCACCCTGCCGCCAGACACGCCAGCGCCAGGAATGCAGCAATCGCGGCCTACTAATTATTAAGAAAGGCGGGAGTTGGAATTTGGTCGGGGCGAGAGGATTCGAACCTCCGACCTCTCGGTCCCAAACCGAGCGCACTACCAGGCTGTGCTACGCCCCGCCGAATTGACTCCATCTTTAAAAAGAGACTCGCCATTCTAGCCAGCGGTCGGTTGAACGGTCAAGGATCGAAGAAATTCGTGCACCTGCGTCAGCGCGCGGGCCCGATGGCTAATCCCGTTCTTTATTGCCGGCGACAGTTCTCCAAACGTAACATCGTATCCATGTGGAATGAAGATCGGATCAAAACCAAAACCGCCGGATCCGCGTGCATTCCACGCCAACCGGCCCTCGCAAATGCCGGTCGCAATTTTGATGACTTCTGCTTGCTCGTCGGCAATTGTCACCACTGAGACAAATCGCGCCGTGCGTTTGTCTTCCGTTATTGATGAAATCTCACTCAAGATCTTCGCCGTTCGCTCAGCATCTGAAGCGCCACCACCTCCATAACGGGCTGATAGAACTCCAGGCCGACCCAGTAACGCGTCAACTTCCAATCCTGAGTCATCGGCGAGCGTCAGAAGTCCGGTTTGCCTCGCGTATCCGGCGGCTTTTCGACAGGCATTTTCGAGGAATGTTCTTCCCGTTTCAGGTACATCGCTGATGTAAGGGAGGTCGGTCAACTCGTGCAGTTCAAAGGGGAGATCGCTGAGTAAGGATCGCAGTTCGCGAAGTTTCCCTTTGTTCCGTGTACCTAAGACAAGCGCGCGCCGCTCAATCATTTGCTTGCCCCGGGAAACAACTGTACGACCAACGACCCACCGAGGCCGAAGGATGAACGGGAACTCCATTCAACGCCTGACGGCTTTAGCAACGAAACGCTAACTGCGTACGGCAAGGCGCCGGCAGCTTGTGCGACGGCGTCGGCGTTGGTCGAGAAAGCGGACCGCTCATGGTCCGCAAACGACTCGACAAACGAAATTGCGCGCTGCTGATCATTGCTGAAGGTCATCGCGAAAATCGGCAGCGAAATATCGATAAGTTGCTGCGTACTTCGAAACGAGTCCTTTGAAGTTATCGACTGCTTTTGAGATTGGCCTAACAGACACCGGCGGAGGCCGTCGGCTGGCCCAATGAGAAAATAGTTGTCTACAAAAGTCGCCGCCCAATTGTCCTTTGGGGACAAAAGCAGCTCGATATCGCCGATCTTTTCGACCGAAGGCTTTTGTCCAAACCGCGGAGAAATGGCTTTCAGCAACGCCGGGCGATCAAATACCTCGGCAATTAATACGGCGGGCGCACCCTCCTCAAGCCTAATGGTTTGCAGGCTGGGGCCAATCGCGCGCGAAAAGCTGTCCGCATCATCAATCCCATATGGTTTTACGATCGCTTGTAACATTGGACGTGTTGCAATCGAACCAACTAAATCGGTGTGCGAAGAAATCGCTGCGTTGAGATCCGTCCAAAAACCAGCTGAGTCATGAAATCGGTAAAGCGACACTGAATATGAATCAGGCGGGACAAACGGTAAGCTTGTCAGGCTCGGCCCGTGATCCGGCACCGTACTTGTCTTTAGTTTTTCACCCACACCTTCTGCCAAGGCTACGAAGCACCTATCCTCGACCATGCCGTCTCGAAACCTGGCCGTCCATCCCAGGTTCTTGACTATGCCCCCCACTGTGTCAGCGAAGATGCGTGCCGCTGTTAAGGCGTCGGGCGAAGAACCTCCACGATAAAGAGCAAAGGCTTGCAGGAACGACCTAACACCGGGCTGTGATACGAATCCGAAAATCGGAGCATTCGTCGAATCCAAGTTGCTGCGCGCATCCGCGAGTTCCTTATTGCCTTGCAGCGATGCGCGTCGGCCGTTGTGCGCTTCGACCGCTCGTGTAACCGAGGCCTCATCGTTCCCGACAACCACGGCGGTATCAACAAACGCAAAGACAATATGCCGGGAACCATCAGCCGCGGCTGCCCACTCGCTCAGATCAATCCCGTCAATCTGCTTCCGAATGAATACTGGACCGGGATAGACGCGTCGGGCCAGCTCTTCGATATGCCGTTCCACCGTCGCTCTCATTCGTCGCTGCGAGGTGTGGGTCTCAACGACGAATGTCGTTAACGGCTTGACAGTAAACGTCGATCCATTTTGCTCCCCTTCGGCACCACTAAAAATAATAGCGGCCTGCGACCGGGCGAGAAGGATGGCGTCAGCTGAACCGATCCCGGTCCACCGCGCCAGCCTGAGCCACCAATGATTCACGCTCAAGCTGGCTGGCGCGCCAATGGGGCCCGCCAAGGACCTCCAGGCGTTCGTGTTCTCGGTTCCATTGATCAGCGAAGGTAAATCGCTCAGCTCGACATAGGCCAAACTATCCGCGGGTGCCCAAACGGACAGATCCTTGCGCGCAGGTCTACTCCAGAGGAGCCAACCCGCCCCCAAGGCCGCGCTGAGCATAATGACGGCAAGAAGGATTCGGCGTCGGTTAATCAACGGACGCATCCTAATATCCTCGAGGCTTCCTAGCAACTGTGGCGGAGAAACTGGCCTTGGCTTATGAAACATTGCGCTACAGCTGAGCCTTCGGAGCTGACGTTGGAGTTTAATTACGTTTGTTATGTGAAAATGCTGTTGACAATGGTTGGCTCAATTGGTAGCCTGACGATGGCAGTGGTGACTCCGGGTGCCATCCGGGCTCTAGTTCTTTTCACCTGTCGCTGCTGGCGGAACCCCGCCGAAACACCGCCCCGCCCTTCGCAGAGATGCGAAGCCTTTCAAATACCGTTTTGGAAAATTCGATGATGAAGAACGCAAGCTATTTCTGCCGACTAAGATTGGTGCGTCCTGGATTGTCACGAGCGCGTCGCGCTCGGGCTCGAATGCGCCGGCAACGCTTAATGATGTTCAAGATTGCGAGGAGCAATTAATGATGTGGAAACGTAGCAACAAAAGCATGGTCGGCGTCGACATTGGTTCGAGCAGCGTCAAGGCTGTCGAACTACAGGGTAAGAACGGGGACTTCCAACTGGTCAGTCTGGGTTATGAGCCGTTACAAGCCGACTCAGTCGTCGATGGCCAAATCATGGAATTGAATTCGGTTTCGAATGCGATCGCGAAGCATTTTTAACGAACACAAGATCAAGACGACCAAAGTCGCTGCCGGAGTTAATGGCCATTCGGTAATCGTCAAGAATATCGTCTTGCCGCAGATGAGCTCCGACGAACTGCAGGAATCATTCGCGTGGCATGCCGAAGAGCACATTCCGTTCGATATTTCGGATGTGAATCTCGACTATCACGTGATTGGCAATTCTGATGATGCGATTCATGTCTTGCTGGCCGCCTGCAAGCGCGACAAGATTGCGAACCTGAAACAGGCGATTCAACTGGCCGGTAAACAGCCGACGGTTATCGACGTCGATGCGTTCGCGCTGCAGAATTGCTACGAGATTAATTATGACCCGCAGCCTGGTGAAGTTGTAGCATTGCTCAACATCGGAGCCTCAACTACCAACATCAACATTCTGAACGGCAACCGGTCAGTGTTTACGCGCGATGCCTCCTTCGGCGGCAACCAGTACACGTCGCTGCTGCAAAAAGAACTTGGCCTGACCTTCGAACAGGCTGAGCACGTCAAGCGTGGAATGCCCCTTGCCCGAAGGGGTTGAGGATCGCGAAATAGCTCCGATCCTGGAAACTGTTTCTGACATTCTCGCGCTCGAAATACAGAAGACCATGGACTTTTACCGCGCAACTGTTGAAGACGGTGGCTCTGCAGTGCAAAAGATTCTGGTATCCGGCGGTGGATCGAAACTTACGGGGCTAATTGAGTTTCTGTCGAGCTCAGTTTGAAATCCCTGTCGAGATCTTCGATCCATTCAAGAAAATAAAGATCGATTCACGAGGTTTCGATCCGGAGTACATGCGCGAGATCGTTCCAGAGATGGCAATCGCCGTCGGATTAGCGCTGAGAGGAGTTGACGCGCGGTGATCAAAATAAATCTTTTAGAATCGATAACAGATCGGCCTGTCAGCGTTGCGTTCGTCGAAGACAAAGTCTCGAGTACGCGCACGCAAACATTGCTGCTGGCGCTGACCGTGGTCGCGCTTGCTCGTGCTGGGCGTAGGGTACGACTACGTCAGTGCGAACGCTCAACACCAGACAGCCACGCTCGAACTTGAAAAGCAACGCCGCATCAACGATCAGATGAATGCGGTGAAGCGCGAGCAGGCTGATCTCGAAAAGAAGATTAGCGGACATTAACTTTAGGATTGATGCGATCCAAAAGTTGCGCGCCTCGCAACAGGGACCAAGCGGAGTACTGGCTGAAATCAAATCTCGCTTTGACAGCGTTCCCGGTCTCTATCTCAAGAGCGTTGAGCAGAAAGACTCTGAGATTGTCATTAAGGGCGAGTCACCCAACGAAGCCGCAGTAACTCGTTTTGGCAAGAGTCTGGAATTCTCGTCCGGGCTTTTCACGAACCTGAACATCGAAACACAGCGGGAAGTTGCCGAGTCGGCGAGGACTGCGGCCACCGCTCCGACGGCCGCACAATCAACGGCGGCGGCCGCTCCTCAACCCGAGGTCGTGACCTTCACGATTAAATGCAATTACGCACAGAACAAAGCGCCGCAGAGTTCCAGCCCAAACACTGCGTCCAGCAACGCATCTAACCAGGTCGCTGCTCGCAACTAAGCCCGCCTGAAAGTACAGGAAACAATCATGAAGATCGGAAATGTCAACAACCTTCCCTGGTATGCGCGATTGGGAATTTTTGGCGCGCTCGCCATTATTGTTTATGCCGGGTTCTGGTATTTCGTGACCAGCGGCACGCGTAAAGAGACCAAGGAGTTGCAAGCGCAAATCAGCACCCTCCAGAGAGCTAATGCCGAGGCTCAGATTGCGTCAACAGCGCCTGAACGAATTTCGCGCTTCTTACAAGAACAAGCAGGAAGAGTTGGAAGAGCTGAAGGCCCTGTTACCCGAGCAACGCGAACTCACCAAGGTACTAGAGGGCATCCAGGACCGCGCCCGCACCAGTGGCTTGTCCTTGCGAAAGTTCACGCCCAAGGACGATGTGCAACAGGATTTTTACAGCGGCAAGAGGATCGATGTTTCGGTGCAGAGTTCATTTGCCGGCCTGCGATCATTCTTCGATCAAATGGCCCACTATCAGCGGATTGTTTCGATCACTAACTTCGAGATCAAACAGTTGGACAAACAGGCACAGAATCAAACCGTCGAAGCTCGATTCGATCTAACTGCCTATTACGTATCTTCCGAGAAGTTACAAAAAGCAGCTACGACTCAGCCGAATGCGCCGGCCGCTAATCCAGCTGCGGCAGCTACTAAAGCGGTGCAGCAAGCGGCTTCCCCGGCGAAATAACTCGACCGTTTATTAGGACGACTATCATGAACTTCAAGCACGCCATTCACTACACGCTGACGGCCGCCATGGCTCTCTGCGCCACAGTTGTTTTTGCGACGACGGCCGCTGCCCAGGAAAAGTCGGAAGCCAAACCCGCCACCAGCCAGAAATCAGGCGGTCGAGATCCCTTTAAGAAATATCAGCCGTCCGTCAAGACGAAATCAACTAGGAAGTTAGAGGCGCCATCAATTCAGGATCGCATCGAGCGTTATCGCTCGCAAAAGATGGCCGCAGCCGACGCGCACGTGGCCCCTCCGAAACCTACGACGGCACTCTTGCTCAGTGAACTGCAAGTGACGGGCATTTTTCGCACGCCCCGGGGTTGGTCTGCGATGGTTGAAGCCACGCCGCTAACTCCGAAGCTTTCTTATGTTATCTATCCGGGCGAAACTTTCTTCGATGGTCAGCTCGTGGCGATCGAAGAAACCCGTCTCGTGTTTCGTCGCGACATAGTTTGGACGGATGGCCGCAGAGAAAAATCTGTTGAGATCAAAGCGCTGCGTACGCCCAGTCCCGTCGAAGCAATGACGGCAGCGAAGACCTCCGCTGCCGATGCCCCGGCAGTGGAAACAGCGAAGCCGGCAACCCCCGAAAAGCAGTAACCAATTTTCGAAAGCCGCTGTGATGCTAGCAAGCATGATAACGGCCCCACCCGTGAACGACAGCTCAAGACAAACTGCGTTCGCCTTTTGACAAACCACTGACTGCCGTGTAGTGCGGCGCGCGTTCAGAAAACTCCTCTGAGGCATTTTCCGAGCGAGCGTGCGACGGACGTCAGTCCAATCCCTGAGGAGGGAATAATGCCTAAGCACTTCAAGAATCTCGCCGCCAGAACATGCGCTCTCGCATGCGTAGCCGGCCTGTCACTCAATACGTTCGCGCTGGCTGTTGGCGCCTCAGCCAGGACCGCGCGAAAGTCTTCGCGGACTTTTGCGACGTCCGGGATGCCGCTGCCGGATCCTACCCCGTCGCCGGTGAAAGCGATCGTTTCGCCAGCGAAGGACAACATGTCCACCCAGGCAACCCAGGGTCGGCAGTATGGCCAGTCGGGATTCGTCGGCGAGCCGATTAATTTGAATGTCGTCAACGCAGATGTGCGCGACATCCTGAACTACATCACCGAGCAGTACGGCATCAACTTTGTCATTGATAGCTCAGTCGGCGCCGTGCCGGTGACAGTGAATGTACAGGACGTGCCGTGGAATTATGCTCTTGATGCGATTTTGCGCGCGAACCGCTTAGGCGTGGATGTCAACGGCAATATTCTCCGCGTCGCCACCAGCGAAACACTGGCGAAGGAATCCGAGACGCAGCGAATCATCAAAGAATCGCAGCTCACTAATTCGCCGCTGGTGACCGAGTTTATCCGTCTCAACTACGCGCGCGCATCGGGCACGTTGGCCCAGACCGCGGGCTCGACGAGCGCCTTTGCCGGCGGTTCGACGAACCTCAGCTTCAGCGGCGGCGCCGGTGGTGATCAGACTGGCGGCGGTGGCGATCAAGGACTGCTGCCAATTATCAAGCGGCGCTTGTCGCGGCTTGGCTCAGTCGAAGTCGAAGGACGCAGCAACACGCTGATCGTCACTGACGTTAAGGAAAACGTCGAGGCGATCCGCCAGTTGGTTGCGATTCTGGATCAGCCGGAACCCCAGGTTGAGATTGAAACCCGCATCGTCATCGCCCAACACAATTTCAGCCGCGACCTCGGCGCGCAGCTCTCGCTGGGTGTTATGAACTTGGGACGCGGTGGTTTGGCGAATATCAGCACCTTGCCTGCCACTCAAACTGGTGGCACCGGTGGCACTGGTGGTACGGGCCAAACTCAAGGCATTCCTCCGGGAACTAATCCGTTCAGCGTGTTTGGCGGATTAGGTGGAACTAATCAGCCGACCAACAATCTGGCTTCGGCCGCGGCCAACACCATCATTGGATTGACGACGGGACTGTTTGGCACGGCGCAGATCAGCGCGCTGATCAGTGCGGCGGAAAACAGAGGTGAGGTAAAAACCGTAGCCACCCCGCGCGTGACGGCGCTGAACAATCGTCCGGCGCAGATTGAAAGCGGATCGCAGATACCGGTGCAAACAACGCAGGCCGCCGGCGGCACCGCAGTCGTAACCACCACTTTCGTTTCGGTTCCGCTACGTCTTTCCATCACTCCACAGATTACGGACGCCGGCACCGTGGTGCTGCGCGTCACGATCGAAAACAATACCGTTAACACTGGTATCGCGGTCGGCGGCGTTCCGGGTATCGACACTCAGCGCATGCAGTCTGAAGTGCTCGTGCCGGACGGTGGCACAACCGTGATGGGTGGCGTACTGGCCTCTTCAGAGGCTACGCAAAGACAGCGAACGCCCGGGTTGGCGAGCATTCCGATCATCGGCAACATGTTTAAGCGGAAACTCGTGACGAAAGATTCTACCGAGATTCTGTTCTTCATCACGCCGCATATTTATCGACCGGATTACTTTGGCCGGCCGATGACGACCACGCCGAGCAGTGGACCGCGGACGCAAAGCGTGCCGCAGCCGGTACCGCTTGGCAATCCGCAAACCAACACCACTACGCCGACTGAACTGCAGCAACAGGAGAAGAACCCCACACAGACGCCGCTGACTCAACCGAACGTGCTGGGTGCACCGAACAATCCGGCGCAGAATCAGACAAACTCGGCGCGGCCCGGTGCGGTAAATGGCCAACGGCCTTAGCCGGCAAAACAGCACGGGCCTCTTTGCTCGTATAATCTGCGTCGTCGCGAGGCGGCCAATTCACTTCGGTGGTCGAAGCAAAAGCTCGACCACCGAATTTCTTTAATGGTAGATTCTTGATGATTGATTGCGCCTGATAGTCTGAGGAAACCCAAATGTTCAAAGAAGCACTGGAAACGATGGTCGAGAATACTGACGGCAGCCTGGGAGCGCTGATTATGGGCGCGGACGGTCTATCAGTTGAGAAATATTTTAATGATGAAGGTGCAAACGCGAACCTGGATGTAGCCGCGGCGGAGTTTACTTCGCTGGTTCGCAGCGCAGGCAAGGCCGCCAGCGAACTGGCTCTCGGCGGGTTGCGCGAGTTGGTCGTTTCCGTCGACAAAGTTACTTTTATCATGCGCCTATTTAATAAGGATTATTTCGCCGTGCTGGCGTTGAGACCCGATGGAAATCTCGGCCGCGGAAGGTATGAATTGAGAAAGGCTGAGCTGGTGCTCGCCAATCAATTCTCGATTTAGGCAATTGCGGCTCTTCTTCACGATTATCTTAGAAACTTCTTGATTCGCTATTCTATCGGATGATATAACCCGCGCCTCGTAGCGCGACAATCTTAACCTGCTTCACATTTGCTTCCCGGTTGATTGCTCGCGAGCAAATTTTCGAAGAGAGTGCTAATCGATCATCCGCGACCAATGGACCTTTCAGAGCAATCCGCCCCGGCCCGAATCAAGCTTCGCACATCGGCGTTGCGCGCTTACACGATGTTGTTGGCGCTGATCGTCATCTGGCTTTTCTTCCAGTGGGCCACGATCGATCAAAATCATCCCTACGGCCTGTTCCTCGGCGCGATCAACTTCTCCAAGCTCTTGCAGCAAACCGCCGTTACGGGCGTTCTCGCCGTAGGCATGTTGATGGTAATCGTCACCGGCAACATCGATCTGTCGGTCGGTGCTATCGTCGGATTGGCTGGCGGAATAGCGGCGATGACTCAAGGTTGGGGAGTCATGCCTTGCCTCATCTCAGCAATTCTCGTCGGTCTGGCAATTGGCACGATCCAGGGGAGTCTGGTGACCAGCGGAAGCGTGGGCCCAGTGATCGGCCTGGCAGTCGGTTTGACGACTGCGTTCAATGGTTACTCGCTCAAGTACGCTGTTCCGGCCGCCATTCTCGCCGGTCTTTTCAGTATGCGACTCCAGAAAAGACTCGGAGTCTATGCCAGTATCCCGGCCTTCATTGTCACCCTGGGCGGGTTGCAGGCGTGGCGCGGCATCATTCTAAAATTAACCAAGGGTGCGACCATTCCGGTTGAACTTCCCTTCTTTCGATCGCTGGGCCGGGACTTTATTGATCCGCGAATCGGTTTTGGATTGGCGGCGCTGGCCGTCGCCGGAATCGCATGGACGAACATTCGTCGTCAACGCGCCAGACAACATCACGGTTTAGCACCCTTGAGCGTCGCCGCCCTCATTGCGCGCATCGCCATTCCCGCAATCGTGGTCGTCGGTTTCATTTTTCTGATGAATCAAGCCGGCGGGGTTCCTATCCCAGTTCTCTTTCTGCTCGCGGTCGCACTCGTGGGAGCATTCCTGACCGCTAACACGACATTGGGCCGCTATCTGTACGCCATTGGAGGAAACCCCGATGCCGCGCGCTTGTCGGGAATAAATCTGCAGCGTTACATCCTCGCAGCCTTTTGCATCATGGGTGCGCTCGCGGGACTCGCCTCGGTTTTGCATACGGCGCGAGTCGGCAGCGCCTCACCTGATGCGGGCACCCTAATGGAACTCGATGCAATCGCTGCCTGCGTAATCGGTGGTACCAGTTTGATGGGAGGCCGGGGCACGGTCTTCGGCGCGGTGCTCGGCGCCTTGATTCTCGCGAGTCTCGATAATGGCATGTCTCTCCTCAACGTCGAGAATTGGGCGCAGTACGTCGTCAAAGGCGGAGTACTAGTCGCCGCCGTCGGTTTCGATATGTTCGGACGCAGGAAGGGATAACGCACGTAAATCAGCCACCAAAAGACACAAAAGGCATCAAAGAAAACGTTTCGAGAGCGCGAGGCTGCATCCTTTTCTTTTGTGCCTTTTGTGCTTTTTTGTGGCTAAATACTTCTGGATAGACCATGCCGTCAATAATCATCCACGGACATTTTTACCAACCTCCGCGCGAGAATCCGTGGACTGGAGTGCTTGAAGAGCAAACAAGTGCATCGCCTTTTCACGATTGGAATGAGCGCATCCACTTCGAGTGTTATCGACCCAACGCCTTTGTTCGCCTCAGCGCGACGGAATCAACCAAAGAGGAATTCATAAACAATTACGAATTCCTGAGCTTCAACTTTGGGCCGACCTTGCTCAGTTGGTTGGAGCAACACCACGCCTACACATTCGAGCGAATTCTGACCGCGGATCGCTTCAGCGCATTAAGACATGGCGGCCACGGCAACTCGATCGCGCAGGCCTACGGCCACGCGATTTTGCCGCTGTGCAATGAACGGGACTTGCGCACGCAGATCCGCTGGGGGCTGGCTGATTTTCGTTATCGTTTTGGGCGAGAAGCGGAAGCGATGTGGTTACCCGAGACGGCTTGCAATGAGCGCGTCGTGGCAGCGCTGATTGAAGAAGGTCTGCGTTATGTCATTCTGGCGCCCCATCAAGCGGCAAGTGTCAGTACGCGGAGCGATAGCGTCGGGATTAGCCAGGAGGTCAGTACCGGGAACGGCGGCGCACATGTTAATCCCACCCAAGACTCAACGATCGACTCCGGCGTTCCTTACCGCTACACGCATCGCGATAATCCAAACAAATCAATCGCCGTTTTCTTTTACGACGGGCCAACCTCGCGCGCAATTGCTTTTGAAAAGTTACTCAGATCGAGCCACGATTTCGTCGATGCCTTTGCGCAAGCCGCCAACGGAAAGCAGATGATCAACATCGCGACGGATGGCGAAACCTATGGCCATCATTTTAAGTTCGGCGATTTGTGTCTGGCTCATGCGCTGACCGAACAAGCTCCCGCGCGAGGTTTTACGGTTACGAACTATGGCGCCTACCTCGAAGAGCATGCGCCGGAGTTTGAAGTCGGGATTAACACCGGACCGGACGGCGAAGGAACATCATGGAGCTGCATTCATGGCGTCGGACGGTGGATTCGCGATTGCGGTTGTCATACCGGCGGTGAAGCGGGTTGGAATCAAAGTTGGCGCAGGCCGCTGCGTCAGGCTCTGAATTTTCTGCGTGACGAAAATGCTAAGCACTTTGAAGCAACGCGTGGTTCACTATTCGTCGATCCCTGGCACGCACGCGACGCCAGCATTGCGTTGATTCTTGACGACCAGCATTCGCGCGAAGAATTCCTGTTTGATCAAGCAGGCCGTTGGCTGGCGCGTGACGAACAGCAGCGCGCCCTGACTTATATCGAACTGCAACGCATGCTGCTCTTGATGTATACGAGCTGCGGTTGGTTTTTTAACGACATCGCCGGAATCGAAACGATTCAAATTCTGAAGTACGCGGCGCGGGCAATCGATTTAATGGAGCAACTCAAACTGCCATCCGCGCGGGAACGTTTCTTGGAAATCTTGTCGGAAGCCAAGAGCAATCAACCTGAAATGGGCTCAGGCGCGGACATCTTCCTTCGATTTGTCGAGCCGTCTAATCCCAATCATGAACGTACGATAGGTACAGAACCGCTTGCGATAGCAGGCGGGTGAAATATGAATCGTAAGAAGCCGCCAAACAAATCAACGGTCCCGCCGCGGGCCAGGCGGGGCAGTAGCCCGACCGTGAGCAAGAGCTCTCAAAAGAAGATGCGATCCTCGCCTGCTCGGCGGCCACCCTCTTCACGCAAAGGCCCAAAGTCGAAACGCCTCGCGGAAGATTTCACTCCAACCCTCGGCGACCTCGATCTCCATCTCTTCGGCGAAGGCAAGCACCTGCGTATATACGAGAAGCTCGGCGCGCATCCAATCACGCATGAAGGCCGGCCGGGAGTTTCGTTCGCGGTTTGGGCGCCGGCCGCGGATCAAGTCAGCGTCGCCGGCAACTTCAATGGCTGGGACCCCACCAGTCATCCGATGCGCCGATTGAAAAACTCGGGCGTTTGGGAATTATTCGTTCCTGGCTTGGGTGCCGGCGAACTCTACAAGTACGCGATCAGAACCGGGGGGCATGAATTCTTCAAAGCCGATCCTTACGCTTTCATGATGGAAGTTCCGCCGGACACTTCTTCGGTCGTCTTCAAATCAAATTACAAATTTCATGATCGCGTGTGGATGACTCGGCGCAGGAAACGACAAGCCTGGCGCGAGCCTCTCTCGATCTATGAAGTGCATCTCGGATCATGGCGGCGCGTTGCTGAAGAGGACAACCGTCCGATGAGTTATCGTGAGATGGCGCCGCTGCTGGCGAGTTACGCACGGCAAAATGGATTTACGCATGTTGAGTTTCTTCCCCTAAAAGAACATCCGTACGGCCCCTCGTGGGGATACCAGGTCAGCGCTTACTTACGCTCCATCTTCCCGCTTCGGCACGCCCGATGATTTTCGTTTTCTTGTCGATCATCTTCATCAAAAAGGGGTCGGCGTGATTATGGATTGGGTGCCGGCGCATTTTCCGAAAGATGCATTTGCGCTGGGGCGCTTTGACGGTACCGCGCTCTATGAACATCTCGATCCGCGCAAAGGCGAGCATCCCGACTGGGGCACCTACATCTTCAATTACGGCCGCAACGAGGTGCGAAATTTCCTGATTGCGAACGCGCTGTTCTGGCTGCGCGAATTTCATCTCGATGGCCTGCGCGTCGATGCCGTCGCGTCGATGCTCTATCTCGATTACAGCCGCAAAGAAGGCGAGTGGCTGCCTAATGAGTTCGGCGGGCGCGAGAATCTCGAGGCGATTTCACTTCTTAAGGAACTCAACGAAGTGACGCATCGCGAATGTCCGGGCGCGTTGATGATCGCGGAAGAGTCCACTGCCTGGCCGCAGGTAGTCAGCGCCGGTCTATGCGGGCGGTCTCGGTTTCGATTTCAAGTGGAACATGGGCTGGATGCACGACACGCTCAAATACTTTCAAACCGATCCATTGTTTCGCGGCGGCAATCACAACGCACTGACCTTTGGATTGCTGTACGCGTGGAGCGAAAACTTCATTCTTCCCTTCTCTCACGACGAGGTCGTGCACATGAAGGGCGCACTGCTGAACAAGATGCCCGGCGACGAATGGCAGAAGTTTGCGAACCTGCGCGCGCTCTACGCTTACATGTGGGCACATCCAGGCAAGAAGCTGCTGTTCATGGGCGGCGAGTTTGGCCAATGGCGCGAATGGACTGAAACTGAAAGTCTGGACTGGCATCTTCTGGAGACGCCGGTGCACAAAGGCGTTCTGGCATTGATCAAGGATCTCAACAGTCTCTATCAAAAACACAACGCCCTTTGGGAAGCCGACACCGACGTCAGCGGCTTCAGTTGGATCGAGGTCGATAACGCCGCCGAGAATGTGATCGCCTTTCGCCGCATCTCGCCATCAACGGGCAAAGAGATCATTTGCGTCGGCAACTTCTCTCCTCTGGTGCGCGAAAACCATCGCGTGGGTTTGCCGCGAAAAGGAACTTACAAGCAGATTCTCAACACTGACTCCGAGAAATATTGTGGCGGAGGCTTCGGCGTGGTGAAAAGCATTCAGTGCGGAAAAAAGTCCGTGGCACGGTCTGGACTATTCAGCGGCGATCACGCTGCCGCCGCTGGGGACGATGTGGTTTGAGGGGCCGGTGCGGTAGCCCGACCGTGAGGGAGGGGCGTCGCAGTGTTCACGAGGCTTTGACGAGGTCAGAGATGTCTTCAAAATATCGGGCGTGCGTTCGCCGCAACGCTTCTTGAGAAGCGGCCTGGAGGAGAACAACTTCATGTTCTCTTTCGACGTTATGAAGATCCACTTCCAAGTCCAGTCGGTCAGATTCTGCGACCAGACGGTCGCTATCACTGTATTCTCGCAGCGTTACGATCTTTCCTGTCTGGCGATCATACTCAATCAGAAACAGCATCATCGATCTCCTGTTGCGAAAGGTCTTCTAGCATGTCTTGAAGGGCCGTCATTATTTCGTCTCTTCTCGTTTTCTCTCTCTTTTTCCAATCGTCCATCATTTCTTTAAGTTCAGCAAGCTTTTCCGGTTCATCCACGCCGCTCTCTTCGAGGGACGTAATACGAGCCGCCCGCGCTTCTAGCTCCGCGAATTTTGCTTCCTTAGATTCTTGTGCGGCTAACAATTCTGATGTACCCAATAATGCTTCCACCGCCGTCTTATTGCCCGATCCGTACTTGATGGCGGGATCGATTACGTCCGACGCCTTTTCTGACAATTCTGCCCACCCGTGTTGCATCCACGTACGCACTTGAATCTCGATAAGCTTACCGTCTCGGCTGACGATGACGTGCACTGCCCTATAACCATTGCTAGGTCGACGACGACGATCTGCGATAGTCGCATTGTCAAACAGTGAGCGAAGGGCCTCAACAACACGATCTTGTTCGGCTATTCCGGGAACAACGATTCGGCATCCCGCGATGTCCTGAAGTTGGCTGAGACGAATGCTTTCTCTAAGCAATTTCTCGGTAATGGAACTGGTCGATTTTGCAGGTCGTCCTGTGGGCTCTAATCCCAACTCATTTCGAATTGCTCCAACGATAGCTTCATAAACGTCACCAAAGGACAGACGATATTCATCAAGTAATCGCAAGTCAGCCTCGGTAATATCACCTCCTCGGAGCCGGTCACCGAGTTTGTCGATTTGCGCCTTGCTTGGGTTCTTCGCCATCGAGTGCGGACTAGATTTATTTCAAATCCATGTGCTTGATTTTCACCAATCGATGTCCAAGCATATCTACGCCCGCTTGGCTATGTTCTAACACCAAATAGCCAATCAACGGCTCGTACTCGCCATCTTGGGGAGCCATCTCGACGAATGCTACTTCATGATGGATGGGACGGAATCCTTCAATCTGAATCCGCACAGGACCGCACACGATGCCTTTGATTGTCTCTTGTGTGGCAGTTTCCATCTCTACCTCAGTCATCGTTTCGAGGTGTCCGAGTCGATCGCGCCATTCCATCGGCAGCACCATAAAGGACGCCCCTGTATCAACCAATGCGTCGCATCGAATGCTCTTCGACTTGTCCGCGACGTTATCAATTGTCACTGAAGCGATGATTCTTCCCATTTTCGGGGGTACCTTGATGCGACCGACGTACGGATTCTTTATGCCTTTTGAGAAGTCGTAATCTGCCTTCATCTTCAACCGTTAGCTTAAGCGCCGAGGGTGTGCAATGCAATAGCCTAAATTAGCCTGGCAGGTTGCCATTCCTTGCGAAGCCTTTGTATCGAATTGCAAGTCTGTGAATTCCAAGTCGTGTTCGACCCGGTCGCTACCGGTCCCGGTTCTGACACACCCTGAGTCGGCTACTGCCCCGCTGCATTCATCGTGTATCTTCATCACACATGATCGACTGGCCCACAATACGCTCACACTTTCCCGTCACTGAGCGCCTTGCCTATCTCAACAGCGCGGCGGCGGGGCCGGTGTCGGGCGCATCTTACGAAGCCGCATCACGCTATTACGAAAAGATGATGCGCGATGGCGACGTACACTGGAATCGCTGGCTCGCTGAGCGTGAAGCGATTCGCAAAAAGATCGCCGAGTTCATCAATGCAGAGCCGGAAGAGATCGCTTTCACCACCAACACCTCTGCCGGGCATGAACATCATCGTCGACGCTTTGGAGGAACGCGGCGAAATAATCTCTTCGGAACTGGAATTTCCAGTCACGACGCTGCCGTGGATGCATCGCAGAATTCCGGTCCACCGGCTGCCCGCCGTGAACGGCGAAGTAACAATCGAGGGCATTAGCAGCGCGATGACCCACGAGACCGGCGTCATCGCTCTCAGTCACGTGCAATTCTCAAATGGATTTCGCATCGATCTACAGGCCGTCGGTGAGATGAAGGGTAGGCACGCGTTCGTAGTGAACGCCAGTCAATCAGCCGGCGCGTTTGCAATCGATGTTAAGCGGATGAGGATCGATGCGCTGTGCGCAACGGGTCACAAATGGATGCTGGCTGGATACGGATCGGGTTTTGTTTATCTCAGCCGCGAGTTGCTCGATCAATCGCTGCCGCGATCGATTGGATGGCTCAGCGTCGAACAGCCGTTTGACATGCGCAACGACGAGTTTCGTCCCCGCCACGACACGGCGGCGCGAGTTGAGCTGGGTTGTCCGCACTTTGCGGGAATATTTTCGCTGGGCACATCAGTCGATTTGATCAAAGAGATCAGTGCCGAGCAGATCCAGTCACGCGTTTTGGGATTGAACAGATTGTTGACTTCACGTCTGGCAGAAGATGGTTGGGAAGTTCTCTCGCCACTCCAAAACGAGGCGTTCCGATCAGCCGAGACGCTGGTGCGTGTCGAAAAGCCAGGCGAAGTGGTGCGCCAACTCTTCCGCCGTGGCGTAGTTGTGACCGAGAAGCCCGAAGGCATTCGCGTCGCAACACACTTCTTCAATAACGAAGATGATATTGAGAAGTTGATCGTGGGGTTGAATGGGGCTAGATAGAACGTTCAGTTCCGTTTAGAGGCGGGCTACCGCCCGCCGAACGGCGCCAAATAAAACGGCGGGCAGTAGCCCGCCTCCAAACATTGAATCACGCGCTCGCGCCTTTTTTCTTCGGCTTAGGTTTATTTCGCGACGGCGGGCTCGACACGGGCTTCTGAAAATGCTCCCGGCACAGCTGCAAAAATGTTTGGTGAATTGGTGATTCGTAGCCTCCAACCAGTCGCGCGATTCCAAGTTGCCAATTGATCTGTGCGCCTTCAATCCACCAACGCACTAAAGTACCTTTCGCCACCTCGTCGCGCACCGACTGCAGAGGAACGATACCGACGCCCATCTCTTCTTCAACCATTCGCTTGATTGCCGCCATGCGGCTGAGTTCCATGGCGACCTTCGGCGTCACGCCCGCCTGCGCGAAGAACTGATCGATCAGCCGCCGGGTGTTTCCGCCGCGCTCGCCCAGAATCAGCTTTTCGCCGGCGAGCGCATAGGCGCTTACCACTTTCTGCTTCGCCATCTTGTGCCGCGGCGATGCAATCGCCACCAAAGAATCTTCGCTCAGTTGTTCCGTCTGAACTCCGCGTGCTTCGACCGGCAATGACACGAAGGCCGCGTCGAGCTCGCCCGCCAGAACCTGCTGCACCAATTGCTCGCTGGTGCCTGAAGCGACCGAAGCTTCGACGCCTGGATGCGCTTTTCTTAAGCTCGCGTAGAATTTGCGGCAAAGGATCGCCACTAACTCCGGCCGACGCACTGCCAATACGCAAACGACCGCGATGTGCGCCAGTCAGTGCGGCCATTTCTTCAAGCGCCGCATCGTGCTCGCGAAGAATCACATAAGCTCGCTCGAGCAGGCGCTCGCCCGCTTCCGTCAAAATCACTCTCCGCGGCGCCCGCACAAAAAGCTGGATCTCTGTTTCGTTTTCCAGTTGTCGAATCTGCATGCTGATGGCCGCCTGCGTGACATGGACGCGCACGGCGCCGGCGGTAAAGGTCCCGCTTTCGGCGATGGCTACAAAAGCTTTCAGTTGTCGGATGTCCATAAGGATATTTTACATCAACGTGCATTATTACATGAATAAGATCTTTTAGTTTCCATTATGGTTCCGCCCCTGCCTAGAATAGAAATCTCTGGAGCCCTCCCGGACATCGAAATCACTGGATGACGACAACTGCCCAAACAATCGAGACGTCTGCCGCGGAGGCTTGCGCCCCTGCGCAGACTGGTCGTGGGTGTGGACGGCGGCGGCACGCGAACCCGAGCCGTCATTCTCGACGGCAACCGAATCCTTGGCGAAGGCGCCGCTGGACCTTCAAATCCTTTGCGAGTGGGCATTGCCGAATGGGGCCCGGCGATTCGCGAAGCAGTGGATAAGGCGTGCGCCGCGGCCATGATTCATCGGGACGATCGTGGTGGCCGTGGGTATCGGACTGGCGGGCGTCCGCCGCATAGATATTCGCACGCGAATGCGTGACGTCCTCATTGAAACCCTGGGAATCGACAACATTGAAGTGGTAAGTGACGGCGACATCGCGTTGTATGGGGCCACAGATGGTCGCGCCGGAGTCGTGGTCATTTCCGGAACCGGATCGATCTCGGTCGGTGTTAATCGTCAAGGCAAACGCGCCTACGCAGGTGGTTGGGGCCCGGTGGCCGGCGACGAAGGAAGCGGATCATGGATCGCGCGCCGTGCGCTGCAGGCCGTAGCTCGCGCCACGGACGAGCGCGGTCCGAAGACGTCGCTAACCGACGCCGCTTGCGAGTTCTTTCAGGTAGCCACGCCGGACGATCTGGCCACTGCGATTTACGCGCCGTCGATGACCAATGATCGGATTGCAGCTTTTAGCAAGATCGTGATCGAGACAGCCCGCGAAGGAGACGAAGTCGCGCGCGAAATCTTGCAAGATGCGGGCAAAGAGCTGGGCCGGGCCGCGATCACGGTCATCCGCAAGTTGAAGATGGAGCAGGAGCGGTTTCAGATTACTTTCGTCGGCGGTGTATTTGCTGCGGGTGAACTGGTCATCGCGCCGCTCCGCGAGCAAATCACCCGCGCTGCCCGGAAGGCCTTTATTGCAAATCCAAGTTTTTCGCCTACCGTGGCGGCGGGCCGCATGGCCCAGGAGCATCTACGTTTGCCGGTTGCCGTATGAACCGGCTGCTTGGCATACTGCCGCTCACCTTTCTTTCCGATGCCGCAGGCCGACTCAATCCCGCTAACCGAGCAAGAAAATCCGCGCACCGCGCACATCAGCTCTTTGCCGGTCGAAGAGATCCTGCTTCTGATGAATCAAGAGGATGCGCGGGTTCCTCAAGCCGTCGCTGAAGTATTGCCGCAGATTGCTCGTGCGGTTAACGCGATCGTCGAACGCTTGCAGAATGGCGGTCGACTTTTTTATATCGGCACCGGAACGTCGGGCCGGCTCGGCGTTTTGGACGCGTCAGAGTGTCCGCCCACCTTTGGCGTATCAGCAGATTTGGTGCAAGCAATCATTGCCGGTGGATACGATGCCTGTTATCGCGCGGTAGAAGCATCCGAAGACGACGAAGCAGCGGGCGCGCATGATTTGGAGGCACGAGGATTTGCCGCCGCCGATGCGCTGGTGGGGATCGCGGCGTCAGGACGAACGCCGTACACTGTCGGCGCGGTTGAGTACGCGCGGAAAATCGGCGCGCTGACTTTAGCGATTACCTGCGTACCCGAATCTCGCATCTCGAAAGCGGCAGAGATTCCCATCGTTGCGGTTGTCGGTCCCGAGGTAATCGCCGGCTCGACGCGTATGAAAGCAGGGACCGCCCAGAAGCTGGTTCTGAACATGCTTTCGACGGCGACGATGATTCGACTGGGCTACGTCACGGGCAATCGCATGACGAACGTGCAGCCGCGAAACGTCAAGTTGCGCGGGCGGGCACTGCGAATACTTGCGGCGGAAACTGGATTGGACGAGGCTGCGGCGGCTAAAGCCTTGGAAGCCGCGGATGGCGATCTGCCATTGGCGTTGGTTATCGCCGGAACGAACGCCGATAAATCACAGGCACGTCAGGCGCTCACAGATTCTTCCGGAGTTGTGCGGAAAGCAATTGAGTTACTTCGGGGTTAGCTCGCGCTCATGAAGACCCTCGATCTCATAATCATCTTCGGCTACCTGGTGGGGATTGTCCTGTTCGGGAGCTGGTTTGCGCGCAAGCAGCAGACCACGACTGACTACTTCCTCGGTGACCGGTCGGTGCCCTGGTGGGCCGTGGCGTTTTCTATCGTCGCCACTGAAACTTCTACGATTACCTTTATCTCAGTCCCCGGAATCGCGTTTGCCCGCGGCGGTAATTTTCAGTTCCTACAGTTGGTATTTGGGTATCTGGTCGGACGCATAGTCATTTCGTTCCTCTTCATTCCGTCATATTTTCGCGGCGAACTACTGACGGTTTATCAACTGTTGGATCGGCGCTTTGGATCGAAGATCAAAATGATCGCGGCGTCGCTGTTCGTCGTAATGCGCAACATTGCCGACGGAATTCGGCTGTTGCTGACAGCGATCGTACTAGCCGCGGTTTACACCTCGTTTCAGCCGGCGGCCAACGTTGAGACTATCGTGGTCGCGTCGGTCGTGTTGCTGGGCGTCGCCATGATTATCTTCACCTACTTTGGCGGCATGGAAGCGGTCATCTGGGTCGAGGTCGTGCAGCTCGGTATTTACATCGCGGGCGCGGTGGCGGCCGCAGTGATTCTGACAAATTCGATCGAAGGCGGACTAAGTACGGCGCTGGCGAATGCCCGGCAATTCGGCAAATTTTCTCTGTTTGATTTCACGTTCGATGCGACGAAGACCTTCACCTTCTGGGCGGGCCTAATCGGCGGGTGCTTTTTGACGATGAGCACGCACGGCACCGATCAATATCTGGTTCAGCGTTACCTGTGCACCGACAAACCAAAGAAAGCTGCCGCTGCGTTGTTGACCAGCGGGGCCATCGTCCTGGCGCAGTTCATTGGCTTCCTTTTCATCGGCGTCCTGCTGTTTTCTTACTATCACCCGTTTACCGATCCGGGTTATGCGACTGCGTCGGCGACAGCCTTTCCCTTTACCGGCGGCGATCGAGTCTTCCCCGACTTCATCACCCGGCATATGCCGACTGGTTTATCCGGACTGGTAGTGGCGGCGATTTTTGCGGCCGCCATGTCATCGTCGCTTAACTCGATCGCGGCGACCGTGGTCAACGATCTCTACAAACCCTTTCGCGCCAAGAAATCCGACAAACATTACTTGAAAGTCTCGCATGTGCTGACGCTGTTCTGGGGCGTGGTGCAAATCGGCGTCGCGTTGCTGGTGCGTCATCGGAATCGTTCGGCACTGGATCAAGCGCTCTCGATTGCGTCGCTTATCAACGGGCCGGTGCTGGGTGTGTTCCTGGTCGGAACTTTTCTGCGCAGGGTGAGTGAACCACCCGCCTTGATCGGAATGCTGGCGAGCATCGTGGTGATGCTCTACGTTTTCTTTGGGACCAAAATCGCCTGGACCTGGTACGTCTTTATCGGCAGCGCCATAACCGTGATTGTATCCGGGCTGGCCAGCCTCGCGTTCGCGCCCGCACCCGCAGCCAAACAGGACGAGTTGTCGCCGACACGCTCGAGCGAGTGAAACTTATGAGTTTTAAGTCACGCAGATTTTTCGCAACCTTGATTTCCTTTTCTCTGGCTGTCGCCATGCTGCCGTGGCTGGATGGCTCTCGCGCGGCGGCCCGCGTAACCCACGCGCCGGCCAGCGCGAGTGGCGTGAAACCCTATTCAAGAAAGGCTTCGAAGGACGCGCTGAAGTGGGCCGACAAGGAACTGAAGCGGATGACGCTCGACGAAAAGATCGGACAGCTGATCTCGGTGGGCATCAATGCAACCTTTCTAAATCAGGACAGCGAGGCCTTCAAAGCTCTGCGCCATCAGGTCGTCGATAATCACGTCGGGGGAATCATTCTCTTTCGCGGGCCGGTCTATGAGTCCGTCATGCTCGTGAATCGCATGCAGGAGCTGGCGAAGTATCCCCTCTTAATTTCGGCAGATCTGGAAGCGGGTTCGGGGATGCGTTTTGACGACACCGTGAATTTCCCCTGGAACATGGCGATTGCCGCTACCGGCAATCCCGACTATGCGCGGCGGGCCGGCGAGCTTACCGGTCGCGAAGCACGTGCGATGGGCATCCAGCAGATCTACGCGCCGGTTTCCGACGTCAATAACAACGCGGCCAATCCGGTGATCAACGTGCGTTCTTATGGCGAAGATCCCATCGATGTGGCGCGGTTTGTCGCCGCCTTCGTCGAAGGCGCACAGCATGCCGGCGTGATTGCGACAGCCAAACACTTCCCCGGCCACGGTGACACCGCAACTGATTCGCATCGCGGGTTGCCGGAGATCGATGTCACGCGTGAAAGGCTAAATTCAATCGAGCTGGTTCCCTTTCGGGCCGCGGTCGATGCCGGAGTTGGGGCCGTGATGACCGGCCACATCGGCCTGCCGCTGATTGACTCGACACCAATCAAACCGCTGCCGCGGGACGTTAAGTTGCGGCCCATCGACACGAATGATGAGGGCGAAATCATTGCAAACGGAACCATGCCCACGACGCTGTCGCCGATCATGAATGGAATCCTGCGCAATGATCTGCATTTCGACGGTTTGATTGTCACCGACGCCATGAGCATGAGCGGATTGACGATTTACTTCACGCAGGAAGAGGCATCAGTGCGCGCGCTCGAAGCCGGCGCTGATCAGCTTCTTAAGCCCGCCGATCCTGACGCAGCTTTTCGTGGCGTGCGTGAGGCCGTGAAAAGCGGCCGGTTGACCGAACAACGGATCGAACTATCGGTCCGCAAAATACTCGCGGCGAAGTATGACCTGGGCCTCGTCCAACAGAAGATAACTTCGCTCGACGCGATCGATCGCGAAGTCGCGGGAAAGAAAGCCACCGAATTGGCGGACGAGATTTCTGACCATGCGCTCACTCTGGTGCGGAACGACGGAAAACTTCTGCCGTTAAAGCTCACCGGCGCCTCGCGCGTTTTCAACCTCGCCATTACTAACGGAGACGACCGGGCTTTCATTGCCCAGCCCTTCGTTTCCGCAATGTCGCGCGGCGGCATCAAGGTGGAGACGTTGGTGCTGGACGATCGATCGTCCGAGACGGACGTAGCCAGGGCAATCGAGAAAGCCAGCCGCGCCGACGTGGTGATCGTTTCGATGTACGGCCGCGTCCGCACCGGGCAGGCGCGCAGCGTCGCGCTGCCTGAGCCGGGCACGAATGCGCTGAACCAGTTAATTGAAAAGAAAGCACCGCTCGTCGGAGTCAGCTTTGGCAATCCTTACATTCTGATGAGCTTTCCCGCGCTGCCAACCTACGTCGTGGCTTACGGTGACATGCCGAGTTTGCAAGAAGCCGTCGCTCAGGCCTTACTTGGTCAAATCGAGGTCAACGGTCGTTTGCCGATTTCTTTGCCGGGGTTGTATCCTCGCGGCGCTGGTATTCAGTTGAACGCCACCCGTTAAAAAAATGCCGCGTTATATCTGGTCGCCGATCGCTGTTGCGCTGCTAATTGCGCACTCTGTCGCCGCTCAACTTCCGGCTTCCCTGCCCGCCGCCCAGGGAATGTCTGCCGAGCGTCTGTCACGCATGGACGCTGCCATCAACACTTCAATTGAAAAGAAAGAACTGCCCGGCACGGTGGTGCTGGTAGGTCGTCACGGCAAGATCGTTTGGCGCAAAGCGTATGGTGCGCGCGCCGTTGAACCACAACGCGAGGCGATGACGCTGGACACGATTTTTGATCTGGCCAGCCTGACCAAAGTCGTCGCCACTACTACCAGCATCATGATCCTGATCGAGCAAGGCAAGATCCGTTTGAGCGATCCCGTCGTGGAGTTCATTCCCGAAATGAAGGGCGAGGGCCGCGACGCGATTACGATCGAGCAACTGCTGACGCATATGGCCGGCTTTGCTCCCGATTTTGATTTGCGCGAGCGCTGGACCGGGTACGACGAAGCGATGAAGCATTTGTATCGCGAGCCGCTGCGCAATCCGCCGGGCACGCGTTTCGTTTACAGCGACATCAGCTATATCGCGCTGGGCGAAGTAGTGCATCGCGTGTCGGGAATGACGCTCGATGAGTTTGCGCGCCGGAATATCTTTTCTCCGCTGGGAATGCGCGACACCGGATTTCGTCCTGAGCCGAGGCTGAGATCGCGAATCGCGCCGACTGAGAAACGTCGCGGTCAGTTGAACTATTTAGGCGATAGCAGCGCGGACGCCGGTTCGGAAGGCGACCTTTGGCTGCGCGGCCAGGTTCACGATCCCACGTCGTTTCGCATGAATGGCGTTGCCGGTCATGCGGGTTTGTTTTCGACGGCTGACGATCTGGCGATTTTCTGTCAGATGCTTTTGAATGGCGGCGCTTATAACCGCACTCGCATTCTCAGTCCCATGACGATTGCCGCGATGACCAGCCCTCGTGCGATTGCCGAAAGCGGCGCGGCGCGTGGTTTAGGATGGGACATCGCCACTACCTTTTCCACTAACCGGGGAGATTTGTTTCCTTTGGGCTCGTTCGGCCATACCGGCTTCACGGGCACTTCGATTTGGATTGATCCCGCCACTGACGTATTCGTGATCTTTCTCAGCAATCGGGTTCATCCTGATGGCAAGGGCGACGTCGCTTCGGTGCGCGGGCGCGTAGCTTCAATCGTAGCCAGTTCAATTACCGACACTACCGTGGCGACAGCCCGCACAGAATCCGTCATAGCTACGACAGAACTGCTGGCCAGCCTGGCGCGACTGAATGCCAACACGAATCGCGTGGCCGGTGTGATGCCGGTTGCCGACGCGCAGGTCTTAAACGGTATCGACGTCCTGGCTCGTGACGGATTCAAACCACTCAACGGCTTGCGGATTGGGCTGATCACAAACCAGACCGGCCGTGATCGATCCGGTCGTTCGACGATTGATGTGCTTTTCAAAGCGCCGAACATCAAACTTACCGCGCTGTTCTCACCGGAACACGGTATTCGCGGACTCGCGGACGAAAAGGTTTCAGACACAAGGGATGAACAAACCGGACTGCCGATCTACTCGCTTTACGGCGAGACGCGCCGGCCAAAACCTGAACAGCTAAAGGACCTGGACGCTCTCGTCTATGACATACAGGACGTCGGCGCCAGGTTCTACACTTACATCTCGACCCTTGGGTACGTGTTGGAGGAAGCAGCGAAAGCGAAACTGCCCGTCTATATTCTTGACCGCCCGAACCCAATCAATGGCATCGACGTCGAAGGCCCGCTGGCCGACCCGGACAAACTTTCGTTCACCGCTTATCACACGATCCCTGTTCGCCATGGCCTGACCGTCGGCGAACTGGCGCGGCTGTACAACGAACAGCGACACATTGGCGCTGATGTGCGCGTGATTCAAATGGAGAACTGGCGGCGGACGATGTGGCTGGATGCTACTGGCCAGACCTGGATCAATCCGTCACCAAACATGCGCAGCCTGACGGAAGCAACGCTCTACCCCGGCATCGGTTTGCTCGAGACGACTAACGTGTCAGTCGGCCGCGGGACAGACACACCGTTTGAAGTAATTGGCGCGCCATGGATGGATGGCCCGACGCTGGCCGCTCACCTCAACGCGCGCCGCATTCCGGGCGTGCGGTTCGTTCCGGTGCGCTTCAAGCCCAACACTTCCGTTTTCAAAAACGAAGAATGCAACGGCATAAATATTCTGATTACCGATCGCGCCAGATTTCGATCGGTGCATACAGGCATTGAAATCGCCGTCGCCTTGCATTCACTCTTTCCCGCCGACTGGAAGGTCGACAGCTTCGCCCGTCTGCTGGTCAACGCCAATACGCTGGAAAAGTTAAAGCGGGGCGCGTCAGTTGAAGAGATCACGCAGTCTTACCGGCCCGCACTTGAATCCTTTCGCGGCCTGCGCGCAAAGTATCTTCTTTATCAATAGGACCATCAGGCCTTGCCAATTCAGTAGGCGCGTCGCCTATAATGCCCGCTCCCACGCAGAAAACGCGTAAACAATTTTGGCCGCAGGCCGGAGGAAGAATAGTGACAACTCAAATTCAGCAGAGAATTGATGATGCAGTAGCGAAATACGCGATGTTGAAACATCCGTTTTACCAGTTGTGGTCGGAAGGTAAACTCGATCAAACGATCCTCCGCGAGTATGCCAAGCAGTACTATGCGCATGTGCGGGCGTTTCCAACCTACGTCAGCGGCGTGCATTCGCGTTGTGACGATCTGAAAGTAAGACAACTCCTGCTTGAGAACCTGATCGAAGAGGAGCGCGGCGACGAAAACCATCCTGAGCTGTGGCTGAGGTTTGCGGAAGGGCTGGGCGTCTCGCGCGATGAAGTTAAGAGTGCGACGTTGCTCGACTCAACCAGCAAATCGGTCGAAGAACTTAAGGCAATTACTCAGAGCGATGATTTTCGTCTTGGCGTTGCGGCTCTCTACGCCTACGAATCTCAGATACCTGAAGTGGCCAGGACCAAACGTACCGGACTGAAGGAGTTCTACGGACTCGATGACGAGCGCGCCAACTCTTTCTTCACAGTGCACGAGACTGCGGACGTAATTCATCGACAGAGCGAAATTAGCGTCCTCGGCGCCAAATGCGACACCCGGGAATCACAAGAGCACGTCGTCGCGGCGGCTGAGCGCGCGGCGAAGGCGCTGTGGGATTTCCTGACCGGCGTGCAGGCCGCTTACGTCAACGCTTAACTTCCCTAACTCAGACACCGCGTCCGCCCCCATCTGCGCGGGCGCGGTGGCGTTTTGCCTCTCGGCTGGGAAGCATCGCGTCGCGCACAAGAATTGCACGAAAATATACAGCCGAGAACTTTCGCGTTAAAAGTTTTTCCAGAATCGCGGCATCACCTGCTGTAAAGCTTTGCAAAACGTCAATTCAAGTTCTATTCGCGAAGTCATCTAGCGCGATTGCGATCTGTGCTCGGCCTACAACTCCTACGAAAATATGGAGTGGCGATCCATTATTCTGAAAAACTCGGAATGCAGGGTTCGCCGCGTCAATCCGGCGAGGGGCAGTCATTAAAGCTGGTTATCGACCTGATAAAATCTTTTAGCTTTGATTGTAAGTCCCGCACTTATAAGATTGCGACCTTCCCGCAAAGTGTTGGGCGAGGTTGCTGGTAACGGTCCAACAGTGGTTCTAACCAATCGATTACGAGGAACAATCATGAAACATCACCCCAGATTCGTGCGCTCTCTGTTCGTTGTGGCCACGCTGTTAATTGGCTTGACTGGTGTCGCATTATCGCAGGAGATTACCGGCTCGATCGTGGGCACGGTAAAGGACGCAAACGGTGCCGCCGTGCCCGGCGCGACGGTTACTGTGACCGATCCGCAAAAGAAGGAGGTCATCCGCACCGTCACGACGAATGACGACGGCGCTTATTCCGCTCGAGACCTTCACGTCGGCATGTACGAGGTTTCGGTTGAAGCCCCCGGCTTTAAGCGGAACATAACCAGCAAGGTCCAGGTTGACTTGGGCACGCCGCGCAATTTGAACATCAATCTCGAAGTCGGCAGCGTCGCCGAAGTGGTGACCGTCGAAGCCAACCCCGTGGCGGTCGAGCTGTCCACCCCGACAGTATCCACCGTGATTAGCGGCGATCAGGCACGCGAGCTTTCATTGAACAACCGTAATTGGGTCCAGCTCATTACGCTGGCTCCCGGAGTTTCAAACGACCTGGCCGATCAAGTTTATGTAGGCACCACCAATCCCGCGGGTCAGGCCAACATTATGAACATTTCGGTCAACGGCGCCCGCAGTGCTCAGAACACCTATACGATCGACGGCGCGGATGTGACCGACCGCGGTTCGAACATCACGATTCAGGCTTATCCGAGCGTTGACTCGATTGCTGAGTTTAAGGTTCAGCGCAGTCTGTTTGCGGCAGAATCAGGACGCAGCGGCGGCGGTCAGATTAATGTCGTCACGCGCGGGGGAGGTGAACAATTTCACGGATCGGTTTTCGAGTTTGTGCGCAACGAAAAGCTGAATGCGAATGACTTTATTTCCAACCGCTTTACACCGACCGCCGCGACCCCCAACCCGCCTTTTGGTCGCGAGTCTAACGGCAAAGCCCGACGCGCACCGTTCCGTTACAACAACTATGGTTTGACCATTGGCGGCCCTGTTTGGATGTTTCGATTCGGCGAAGGCGGTCCCATGGCCAAGAAGATGTCCCGGACCTATTTCTTCTTTTCTGAAGAGCAACGAAAAGATCGCCGCTTTCCAACCCTCAGCGGAAACACAGTTCCTGACGCCAATATGCGCTTGGGAGTCTTTCCGGTGGACATTTGCTTAAGTGCCTTTACCGCTGTGGCAGCCAGCGTGACACCCATAGCGTCAGCCAACTGCACGAGCGTACTGCCGGCAAACACGCCGCTGGCGTCAATCAGCCCGGTCGCTCAACAGTATCTTGATTTGATTTATAAAAAGCTGCCGCTGCCCACTGATGCTTTCTCTCACGCCTTAGTCTTCCCCGCCTCGGGCATCGCGGATTTTCGACAGGAAATAATAAGAATCGATCACGCTTTCAGCAACAACCTCTCGGCTTACTACCGGTACGAACGGGACAAGATCCCAACCATCGACGTGAACTCACTGTTCTCGTCCGGTTCGAGTTTGCCGGGTGTTTCGACTTCCGCAACCGATTCACCGGGTCGCACTCACACCGCCCAAGTAACCTGGGTCGCCAGTCCGAGCATGGTGGCAGTTGGGCGCTGGACTTATGGTTATGGCGCTATTCTCAGCAAGACGATCGGGACCATAGGCTTGTCACAATCGCCAATAACGCCGCCACTGCCCTACACAAAGACGCGCGATTTCGTTCCAACAGTTTCCGGTAATGGGTTCGGATCTCTGGCGACGTTCGGCAACTACGACAACTTCTCGTATAAACACAACTTCGCCGGCGACCTTTCGCTGACAAAGGGTGCGCACACCTTGAAGTTTGGCGCGGTGTATTCTTACTATCGCAAAAACGAGAACGCGCTTGGTGGTGCCAATCATGGAACTTTCAGCGGATTCCTGAATACGGCGCTCAATAGCGTGCAACAGTCAAGCGTGCTCGCTCCCAACGCCATAGCGCAGGCGGTCCCGTTGGGCGGCACGGCCGCTCAGCGAAACACCCTGGTGGCTAACCTTCAGCTGTGGGCGAATTTCCTGCAAGGCAACAACCTCAGCTTCACTCAGGCGCGCTTCGATCTGACCGCGGACTTACGACAGATAGCGTTCGAAAGCTACGGGCAAGATGAGTGGCGCTTCCGCAAGAACCTGACGCTTTACTACGGGGTACGTTATTCCTACTTTGGATCGCCCTATGACAGGAACGGCTTCCTCTCAAATTTTGATCCCGCCGCATATACGGCCGCGAATGCACCTCTGGTTACTGGAACAGGCAACCGCGTCGTCGGAACGGGCAATTTCTGCAATGGATTGATCATCAATTCGCAGAATCCCAAAACGTTAACCAACTGCACGCCGACCATCTCTCCTTATGGCAAGTATGTCGTGAAAGCGCCCAAGGGAGATTTCGCGCCCCGCGTCGGTTTGGCCTGGGATCCTTTCAAGAAAGGTACCACCTCAGTGCGTATGGGCTACGGGATGTACTACGACCAGGTACTCAACGGCACTTATGAACAAAACATCGGCGTGAATCCGCCATATCAGGAAACATGCACGTTCGCACTTACCAGCCTGGCTTCGCCGGTGCCCGCGGGCAGCTCATGCCCTCCGGGAAGCGCACCCGCCGGAGCGCCGAACCTGCGCGCGTTGCAGCCCTTGTGGAAAGATCCTTACATGCAGCACTGGTCTTTTGAGGTCCAGCACCTCTTCGGCAACAAGACGATGATTAGTGTTGGCTACTTCGGCTCGAAGGGCACGCACCTGATCGGCGGCTATGAGCTGAATGAACTTCCGCCGGGTAAGGCCCTCAACACGCTATGCGCCACCGGCGCTTCTACTACTCCGACGGTTGTGTGCCAGGGTGCTGGCACGGTGTTCACGTCATCGACGGCGGAAATCATTCTCGATCAGATTCGCCCCTATCGTGGATATCGTTCGATCACAATGATCACGCCGCAATTCAACTCGAACTACAACAGCCTGCAAGCGTTGTTTCAACAAAGGTTCTCAGGCGCTTCACAGGTAAACATTGCCTACACGTGGGCAAAGAACCTGACGGACAACCAGACCGATCGCAGCACTGCTCCGCAGAACTCCTATAACATCCACGGAGACTACGGCAGGGCTGCTCTCGATCGCCGTCAGATCTTCACGGCCAATTACATTTACGACATTCCGCTGTTTTCCAAGCGGCATGATTTTGTGGGCCGGGCCCTCGGTGGATGGGAAATTTCGGGCATCGTGACTTTGCAAACGGGCCTGCCGTTCTCACCCGCAACCTCTGCTTGGGATCCCGCGGGTTTGGGAATCATTGCCCCGCCGCTGACAGTCGCGCGCCCGAACGTGCTCTGCGATCCAAATGCAAACGCGCCGCACACGTTCCTGCAGTGGTATAACACCGCTTGCTTCCAGGACACGCCAAACCCGATTCCCGCATTTGTGGCCAATGTGCCGGGCAATAGCTCTCGCGGACAGATTAATGGTCCACCCACCAAGCGCGTCGACTTCTCGCTCTTCAAGAACATCGGCATTGGTGAAGGCAGCAAGAGCCTGCAACTGCGCATGGAAATGTTCAATGTGTTCAATCACACGAATTTTAGAACTATTGCCAGCACCAACGTGACGTCGACACTGGAAGGCCAAATTAACGCGGTTCGTGACCCGCGCACGATTCAGTTGGGTGCTAAGTTCTTCTTCTAAGCTAGCACTCGTCGATGCGCAACTTTCCGGATGCCCGCGGCACACGTCGCGGGCATTCGCTTTCTGCGGAGCCTTTGATCCTGGAAATATGATCGTCAGTGTTACAATATTGCTTCGATTTGACAGATGCATCAGGGTTGAGTAGGAAAAGCAGCCTATGACTAACGAAGAAATGCAAAGAGCGATGGATTTCATCGTCGAACAGCAGGCGCAAACCAGTGCTAAGCTCGCCGCCCTGACCGACGCGCAGACGCGCAATACTGAAGGTATCCGAGCCTTGCTCTCGATCGCCGAGTTGCATGAGCGCGAGATTGAAAGTCACAGCGAACAGATTATGAAAAACAGCGAACAGATTCTTAGTCTCGGCGAACAAACGCGCACCACGGACGATCGTCTCAACGCACTCATCAATGTAGTCGAACGCCAAATCAGTGAAGGTCGCAACGGACAGAAGTGAATTGCTCCGAAAACTCTGTGCTTCTTCGAAACGTTCGCATCATCCAACCGGACGAGATCATTGATCGGGCCGACGTCTTTATTCAGAGAGATCGCATCGTCCGGATTCTCACCTCTCAGACAGAACCTCTTCCCGAGACTGATTCAGAACTCGATCTGAACGGGCTCACACTCTTCCCCGGTTTCATAGACCTTCATATTCACGGCGCGGCCGGCGCAGACACGATGGACGCCAGCCCGGAAGACCTGGCGCGCGTGGCTGAGTTTCTTGCCAGCAAAGGGGTAACGGCCTGGCTGCCGACGCTGGTACCCGCGCCCCAAGAGCAATACGAAGCGGCCATAAACGCAATCTCCGAATCGATGGTCGCGCCGAACCGGGATCGCGGACGCCCCGTCCGCAGCGCTGTGTCGGCAAAAGCCCGGGACAGTACTACCAGCGATTCGCCTGAAGGTTGGCGGGCGGGGCGCCCGCGCTCCCAGGTTCTCGGAGTTCATTACGAAGGTCCGTTCGTAAATAGCGAACAGTGCGGCGCACTCCATCGCGAACACTTTCGCGCTTTCAAGCAAACATCTGATCTGGATACACTCCCCACAATCAAACATCCGACTGCCCTTCACATGATGACCCTGGCGCCGGAGGTGGAAGGCGGTATCGACCTGATCAAAACGCTGACAGAGCGGAACTGGATAGTCTCAATCGGCCACACCCGAGCGACGGTTGGTGTACTCGATCAGGCACTGGCTGCCGGCGCGCATCACATGACCCACTTCATGAACGCCATGACGCCTCTGCATCATCGCTCGTTGGGTGCGGTTGGCTGGGGACTAATTAACGACACCGCCGGTATTGATTTGATTGCAGACGGCATCCACATCAATCCGTCGCTCCTGAAATTTATCGTGCGCGCAAAATCTCCCGCGCGAGTCTTGTTGATCAGCGATGCGATTGCGGCTGCCGGACAGGGTGACGGCGATTACGAAATCTGGGGCGAGCAGATTTCAGTTCGGAATGGCCGCACTGCGAACGCGCGCGGCAGCATAGCGGGCTCTGTCATTACCATGCTCGATGCGGTACGGATGATGTTGTCGCTTGGTTTTTCAGAGACGGAAGTTGCGCGCATGGCATCGCACAATCCCGCGCGCCTGCTGAGGATTGATGAAGAATGCGGTTCGATCGAAGAAGGAAAACGGGCGGACCTGGTGGCTTTGGATCAGGACCTCAACGTGCGGCTGACAATCGTTGGAGGGCAAGTGGCCTTTCAATCATAAAATCCGGCGCGCCGATACGAGTCATCCAGCAGCTCGACCGGGTGGCAAACTCGCACAGGCATTCCCGCCAGTCTCGCCCCGGCCGCGATCTGCATGTGGCAACCCGGATTTCCCGTCGCCACGACGCGGGCGCCACTCGCCTCGATGCTTTTGAGCTTTTCGTCCAGCACCTGACCGGATAATTCCGGCTCGAGTAGATTGTAAACGCCCGCACCGCCGCAGCAGACGTCACTCCCGGCCAGCATCGTGAAATTCAATTCAGGAATTGCCCAAAGCATTCCCAGCGATGTATCGGCTGCATGTTGCCCGTGCAGCAGGTGGCACGAAGCATCATACGTCGTGCGTTCAAAACCGATCGCGGCGCCATTGCGAAAACCGATCGCGTGAAGTTGCTGACCGATATCTCTCACCCGCAGCGAAAATTCCTTCGCCCGCTCGGCGTAGTTGGGGTCGTCCGCCAGGAGATGCGAGTACGAGGCTAGCATCGCACCGCAACCGCCGGCATTCGTGACGATCGGAATAGTCGCATCCAGGTTCGCTGCGGCCGCGAACGCGTCGAGGTTCTGCCGGGCCAGCCGGCGCGCGCCTTCGAGATCGCCGGCGTGCGCGTGGAGAGCGCCACAACAAACCTGGGCTTCAGGCGCACTCGGTTCGCAACCGTTTGCTTCCAGGACCCGTCGCGTAGCCTGGTTCACGCGATCAAATAATCCTTCGGTCACACAGCCTTTGAAGAGGGAAACTGGGACAGCTAGTTTAGGAACGCCGGCACCTGAAGCGCCCGCATCTTGTCCCGACGAGTCGGGATTCGCAGGCATCCTGCCTGCACCATTCTTCTTTCCATCGCCCCGCGACCCTTCGAGTAACGCCAGAGCGAACTCGAACTGAGGGGAAATTCCCTGGGCAATGCCCGACCGCAACAAGAAATAGGCCACGTTCCAATCGCGGAAAAGACGAGCCATGCTAAACGCCAGTCGCAACCGTCCCGGTTGCAGCCAAACGCGACGCATGATCAACCTCAACAACCGGTAAGTCAGGGTCGTCTTGCCGGCGTTATCTGCAATCTGTGCGCGCGCGGCTTCCAGCAACTGTCCGTACTCCACGCCCGCCGGGCAGGCCGCCTCGCACGCGCGACACCCAAGACAGCGATCGATGTGATTTTCAAAAGCGTGCGAATCACTCTTGAGCCGTCCTTCTTTGACCGCGCGCATCAGGTAGATGCGGCCGCGCGGACTGTCATTCTCATTTCCGGTCGCGACATAGGTAGGGCAAGCTTCGAGGCACAGCCCACAATGAACACAAGCGAGAATTTTTTCTTCTTCGCGAGCGAGTAACGAGTTGAGCGATGAGTTAACCGATATGTCTTGCAAGATGAATCCGTTTTGTTATCATTCAGCGCATGGATTATAGCAAGATCATCACGATCGAGGCGGGTAATACATTGGCGGTCGCTACAGAACCGCGAGCGTAGCGAGCGGGATAAAAACCACTCAAGTTTTAGAATAACGCCTTAACCCGCTCGCTGCGCTCGCGGTTCTGTAAAGGCACCTCAATACCCAAACGCCAACCCATCACTCCTTCTCGGATCGGTGGCGCCGAGACGCATGCCCGTCTTTTCTTCAATCATGATGCCTTCACAGTCGCCCAGGTAACGCGGATTATCGACCAACTTGTGGCCGCGCGCGGCCAGCGCCCGCTGCGTATCACCCGACAAACCGTACGGCTCGTAAGCCAATTCATCAGGCAGCCATTGATGATGAATGCGAGGCGCGTCGATCGCCTGCTGAATGTTCATCTGTAGTCGATCACGTTTGTAATCACATCCAGCACGGTGTTGATGATCGTAGGTCCGCCCGGGACTCCCTACCGTAAACCAAAGCGACGCCATCCTTGCGCAGCACGAAGGTAGGCGTCATTGCCGACAGCGGACGTTTGCGAGGGGCGACGGCGTTTCGCTCACCCTGAATCAAGCCGTATAGATTGGGCGTGCCGGGCTTAGCCGCGAAATCGTCCATCTCATCATTCATGATTATCCCCGTCCCCTTCGCGACGACGGCTGAACCGAACGAATTGTTTAGCGTGTAGGTGTTGGCGACGGCGTTACCTTCGGCATCGACGACGGTGAAGTGGGTCGTTTCGTCCGATTCATAGCCCGCCGGCTTTCCTGCCTTCACCTGCTCGCTGGTCGACGCGCGTTCGAGACTGATGGTGCTGCGCAGTTGCGCGGCGTACTTCTTGTCGATCAAACCCGCAATCGGGACCTTTACAAAATCGGTATCTCCCATGTACTCCGCCCGATCAGCAAACGCGCGCCGCATGGCTTCAGTCATCAGGTGATAACGCTCAGACGAGGCCGAATCCATCTTCTTCAGGTCGAAGCCTTCCAGGATGTTGAGCATCTCGATCAGCACAGCGCCACCCGATGACGGTGGCGGCATCGAAACGATTTCATAGCCGCGATAGTTGCCCCGCAGTGGAACGCGCTCTTTCGCGACATAGCCGCGCATGTCTGCCAACGTGAGCAGTCCATCGTGACGTTGCATATCATCGACGATCAGGCGCGCCGTCTGCCCCTCGTAAAATTCGTTTGGCCCGCGCTGCTGTAAACGCGCAAAGGTGGCGGCAAGATCGGGCTGCGCGAAATTGTCGCCTTCGTTGTAGAACTTGCCGTTGTTAAGGTAAATCCGTTTGGTCTCTGGATATTTCGAAAGGTATTCGCGGTTACCGCGCAGCCCCCGCGCCAGTGAATTCGTCACGGTAAATCCGTTCGCCGCCAGACGCCGCGCCGGCTCGATCAACTGCGCCCACGTTAGTCGATGCGAACCATACTTATTCAAAGCCAACTCCATGCCTCGGACGGTACCAGGTACTCCCGCAGCGCGATAGCCTTCAATCGAACCACCTTCGCCTTCGATGACGTTGCCGTTCTTGTCCAGATAGACGTTGCGATGCGCCGCGGCCGGCGCCATCTCGCGATAATCAATCGCGGTTGTGCGGCCGTCCCTTAAACGAATCATCATGAAGCCGCCACCGCCCAGGTTTCCGGCCGCAGGATGAGTCACTGCCAGCGTGAATGCCACCGCAATCGCCGCGTCAATCGCATTTCCGCCGCGCTTCAAAATGTCCACGCCGACTCGCGAAGCGACTTCATTAGTTGAAGCAACGATGCCGTGTCGCGCCCGCACCGGGTCGCGCGAGGCGGCCAGCGCTACGTTCGCTGCCGGTGCTTCCAACAGCGGCAACGCCGGAGCAGCCAGGAATGAAAAAGCGATTAGGAAGAATGCCAGCGTGCGTTTGATGTTAGCCATGATTTTCTCTCGGTTTAGAGGGGGGCTAATGCCCGCCAATGTTTTCGATAATCGAAACGGACGTGCAGTCTCCACTTTGCGTAACTTTGCGCCTTAGCGTCTTTGCGTGAGGGCAGTTTGAATGGTTAATTCACGCCAAGGGCGCAAAGACGCAAAGAAAACCCGCAAAGAAGATTACAGGGCGGTAGCCCGCCTCTAAACGAAGCCACGAATCAGAACAATCGTCCCGGCGATAACAAATCATCGGGATCGAGTTGTCGCTTAACTCGCTTCATCAACTCATTCGCCGAGCCAAAACTGCCCCATGAATCAAACTCGCGTTTGATTTCGGCCGGCGCCTTCTGCAAAAACAAACTGCCACCCCGATCTTCTGCCCCGTACCGCAATCGTTCAAGCGCGCGCACGGCTTCCTGATGATAAATCGGCGCCCGCGCCATCGCCTGCATTCGACCGTCGCCAAGCCCGGCATGCCAGCGCAGTCCGACGTGCGAATCTTCCGCGCCCTCGAGTTGCGCGACCTCTTCAACAAACGCCGGTAAGTCTGTCGGCCGCATGCGGGCGAACCAACTTACATCGTGCGGCAATCGCAAATGCGTCGCTGCGACCTTTTGCCAGATCACTGCGTCCTCGTCGCGAGTCTCGCAGTGAAATCCAGCTTCGCGCAAAAGCTTCAGCGTCTGAGCGGTTTCCGTCACAACGGATCGTGCCGAGCCGGCAAAGCGAACCAGCAACGTGCAGTCGTCGCGTTTTGCGCCCATCGCCAAATCTTCCGACAGGCGCGCAGAAATCAACTCAACTGCAACCGGAAAAAATTGGCTGGCGATCCGGCGGCCGGCGGCCACCAACTCGTTGCGCGCGCCCGAGGCGACAATCGTTCGAGTCTCGCTCGGCAATGGTCGCAGTTTGAAAGTAACTTCCGTGATCACTCCAAGCGTGCCAAAGCTGCCGGTAAAGAGTTTGCAAAGATCATAACCCGCCACATTTTTGACCACGTTACCGCCCGCCTTGATTTGCCGGCCATCAGCGAGTATGGCCCGCATTCCGATGACGTAAGATCGTAGTGGTCCGTAGCCGAGACCCTGCGGTCCGCTCGAACCAGTGGCGACTACCGCCCCCAGAGTACTATGGCCGTCATCCGGCGGATCGATCGGCAGCCACTGTCCGCGTTCGGCAAGTTGCTTTTGAAATTCTGTCAGCGGCAGACCAGCCTCTGCTGTGGCCACGAGATCCGCCGGTTCGTGTCTGAGTAGTCGATCCATGTGCCGAGTGCTGAGAATCAAATCCGCTTTCGTCAGCAGATTTCCCTGATCCAACAACGTGCGCGCACCGGCGGGAATCACTGCGAGTCTTTCGCCCACCGCAAACTGGATAACTTCGGCCGCTTGTTCGGCCGAAGCCGGCGCCACTTCGATCAAACGTTCGGCGCGATTGTTTGAGGTAAGCTCAAGATCAAAATCAGGCAGCCGTCGCACCCCAACATCGCCAAGCAGATGCGACAGGTCACGCGCCATCCGCGTCTCGTTCATGCGGGCGGCCAGCAACTGTCGATTATTAACCGCGGTAGTGGGCGCTATGGCCTCTCCCGTGTCAGAACTGGGAGCGGTAGCGACGGGGTGCTCTCTTCGACGGTTAATCGCGGCAATCGGTAACGTGTCGGACCCGGTCGCTACCGCTCCCGGTACTGACATTGCCTGCGTTGCTACTGCACGGGCTTCGCCGCAGCCTTTGGGCATGGGAATGATCTTTCCCGGATTACACAAGCCTGACGGATCGAAAGCAGCGCGCACTCGCAGCATGGTGTCCATATCCGCTTCAGAAAAGATCAGCGGCAAGTACGCGCTCTTATCCAGTCCGACGCCGTGTTCGCCGGTAATGGAACCACCAGCGCGCACGCAGGTTTCCATGATCTCGCGGCCGGCCTGTCTCACCTTCTCAAGATCGGCGCCGCGCCTGAGATCAAAACAGATCAGAGGATGCAAATTGCCGTCGCCGGCGTGGAAGACATTGGCCAGGGTGAGATCGTACCTCGCACTGATGCGATAGGTTTCCGCCAACACTTCGGGCAGCCGCGAGCGCGGCACGACTGCGTCCTGGATCATCACGTCCGGCATCAGACGTCCCACGGCGCCGAATGCGCCTTTGCGCGCGGCCCACAGTTTCTTTCGCTCTTTTTCATCGGTCGCGCGATGGACTGATCTGGCGCCGTACTCGCGCAGAATTGTTTCGGCCCTTTCAGCTTCGTCATCGATGCCTGCAGAAGTCCCATCGAGTTCGACCAGCAGGACGGCTTGCGCATCAGTCGGCAACCCGGCAGTAAACACGCTGGCTTCTACAGCCCGGATGATCGCGTTGTCCATCATTTCCAGCGCTGCAGGCAACATGCCGGCAGCAATGATGGCCGAGACCGCGCGGCTCGCCGCATCCACGTCGAGAAAATCTGCTAAAAGGGTCCGCACTGCCGGTGGAATCGGCGTGAGTTTGAGAGTTGCTTCGGTCGCGATTCCGAACGTGCCCTCTGAGCCGACGAATACGCCCAGGAGATCACAGCCCGCGCGCCTTAGATCGAGATCGACGATCGAGCCATCGGAGAGGACCACGCGCGCCGCCACTACATGATCGGTCGTCGTCCCGTACTTAAGACAATGGATGCCGCCGGCATTTTCGGCGATGTTCCCGCCGATCGTGCACGAAGGCTGACTGGAGGGATCGGGCACGTAGTAAAGACCAAAAGGCGCGACGGCCCGCGAAAGTTGAGCGTTAACCAGGCCGGTCTGCACGCGAGCCAGGCGATTCTCAGTGTCAATGTCGAGAATCGCCCGCATGCGCGCGAGTTCGATCACGACACCGCGATCAATTGCGAGCGCGCCACCCGAGAGTCCCGTGCCTGCTCCCCGCGGAGCAAAGCTCACCCCCTCATCGTGCAAGAGCGCTAAAATTTCTGAGGTCTCTTCGGTAGAACTCGGGAAGACGACGGCCCGCGGCAGATGTTTGTGTTGCGGCAAACCATCGCATTCGTAAACCAAAAGCTCGTCCGGTTCTGAAAGGACATTTTCATCGCCGACAATGTGGCGCAGCTCGTCAAGCAAGGCGTCGTTTTTCTCAATTTCTGTTGTGGTCGCGACCATGCTGCTGAGTGGATTCTTTTCCTGTCCCGACGATTAGCGTGATGATACACTACGCGCCGCCGTGTCAGAACCGCGAGCGCCAGCGAGCGGATCACAGGGCGACTGTGTTCTTAGTAATGTTTTTCCGGCGTCCAAACTTACCTCTTGATCCGCTCGCTGGCGCTCGCGGTTCTGACATCTGATTGGGCTATGAAAACAAAACTTCTTCTCTTGCTGCTACTGCCCTTTGCACTCATGTCGACTAACTTTGTGACCCATGCGGACAAACCCTCGTTGGCTGCCGACACAATCATCATCAACGCCAAGGTCCACACGATGGATCGCAACCGGCCAACGGCGGAAGCCGTCGCTATTCACGGCAACCGGATCGTCGCGATCGGATCTTCGCAGGACATCAAAAAGCTCGCCGGCAGCGCGACCCGAATAATCGACGCGCAGGGGCAATTGGTACTGCCCGGCTTCAACGATGCTCACACGCATTTCATGAGCGGCGGTTTTCAACTCTCGAGCGTCGATCTGCGCGACGCGAATACCCCGCAGGAATTCGCTGAGCGGATCCGCGATTTTGCGGCAAAGCTGCCGGAAGGAAGATGGATTACCGGCGGCGACTGGGACCACGAACGCTGGCCTGAGGCCAAACTTCCCACGAAGGAGTTGATCGACCGATACACACCGAACACGCCGGTGTTCGTTAACCGTCTCGATGGACATATGTCTTTGGCGAATAGCCTGGCACTGAAACTCGCCGGCGTGACACGAGACAGTAAAGATCCCAACGGCGGCATTGTCGTGCGCGATCCTAAAACAGGAGAACCCACCGGCGTACTGAAGGACGCAGCCCAGGGGTTTGTCTGGAAGGTCATTCCGGCTGCGACCTTCGAAGAGAAACTCGCCGCCGCGCGGGCCGCTTCAAATCACGCGGCCAGCCTGGGCGTAACCAGCGTTCAGGACATGTCCGCCGGCGTCGATGTCGGCGTCTATCAAACTCTACTCGATCGTGGCGAACTAAAAACCAGGATCTACGCGGTCTGGCCCTTGCCATCATGGGACCGCCTGGCGCGCACTGGTATTCGCGCGCATTACGGCAGCGCGATGTTGCGCACCGGCGGCTTGAAAGGATTTGCCGACGGCAGCCTCGGCTCGACGACGGCCCTGTTCTACGAGCCTTACAACGACGAACCCGGCACCAAAGGCATCCCTGGCCCGGAAATGTTTCCGGAAGGCGCCATGCTTGAGCGCGTGCGCGGTGCGGATCGCGCGGGACTGCAGGTGATGATTCACGCCATCGGAGATCGCGCGAACGATCAGATTCTTTCGATCTATGAACAGGTGGAAAAGGAGGACGGCGATCGCGATCGGCGCTTTCGGATCGAACATGCGCAGCACTTGCGGGCGCAGGACATCCCGCGTTTCGCGCGCGACAAAGTCATCGCTTCAATGCAGCCGTATCACGCGATCGATGATGGCCGCTGGGCCGAAAAACGAATCGGCAAAGAACGCGCGCAGACAACTTACGCGTTTCGATCCTTGCTCGACTCAGGCGCCACGCTCGCGTTCGGGACCGATTGGACCGTCGCGCCACTTGATCCGATTCTTTCGATCTACGCGGCGGTGACGCGCCGCACGCTCGACGGAAAACATCCAAACGGCTGGGTTCCGCAACAAAGGATTTCCGTGGAGGAAGCGGTGCGGGCATATACGTTCGGCTCAGCTTTCGCTGAATTTCAGGAGAATGAGAAAGGGACCATCACCCCGGGAAAACTCGCCGACCTGGTGATTCTTTCGCGCGATATCTTCAAGATCGATCCGAACGAGATCGAGAAGGTCAAAGTCACCATGACGATTATGGATGGACGCGTGGTTTATGAAACGAAGTAATGGAAACCACAGATGAACACGGATTGGCGCAGATGAGGTAGATGAGCAATCCCTTTTTTCCTCTCCCCCCTGTGAGAGGGTGACGGTGAGGGTCCAACGAACCACTCGTCTTTTCTTATTCCCTCTCCCTCTTGGGAGAGGGTTAGGGTGAGGGCTCTACGCGATCGTCCATCCTCTTATTATCTTCGCGAGGCTATGCCTCGCGAAGACAAGTGAAAATGGAGTAACTCTCGCTAAGCCTCGCTCCCTCACCCCGACCCTCTCCCAAGGGAAGAGGGAGAGAACTATCTCATCACCGAGACGCGCGGGAAAACCGATACGTCAAATAGATCGCAAATCCCACCGCCGCCGCAATCGTGGACACGATTGCCTCATACAACGTGCTGTTCAGCAGCAGCCAGACGGACAGGAGTAACGCAGCGATCGCGATGATGGGCCCACCTCGCAATACAAAGTGAGCCGGTGGCGCATCGGGGCGTCTTCGCAATACCGGCAACGCCGCGCAAGTCACAGCGTAGGCGACTAGACGCGCGATGGTGCTAATGGTCAACGCGGCCACGAATGAACTCTTCAGAGTCAGAATAAGCATCAACGCGCTCGTGACAAATATCGAAACGTGCGGCGTAAAGAAGCGAGGATGGACGCGCGCGAACATCGAAGGGAGTTGTTTCCGCTCGGCAATCGCAAATGGCACGCGCGAAGCCGACAGGACGGTGATGTTCAGGTTGCCCACCACCGAGATGATTGCGCCCACGGAAATAATTGCGCCGCCCGCCGTGCCCATGAATCTGCTGCCCGCGTCCGCCAGCGGCTTCGTTGATTTTGCCAATTCCGGCAGCGTGCCGATGCATACAACCTGGATCAGAATGTAAGTGAACGCGATTACCGCCATGGCGATCAGCAGTGCGCGCGGCAGATGCTTTTGCGGATCGCGAATCTCTCCGGCGGGAATCACCGCCATCTCAAAACCAGTGAAGGCGTAAAGCAACAACAGAACCGATTGCGAAAACGCTCCGGTCGTGGGCCGGGCTCCCAAAGCGAAGGCCTGCGGGTTGAGAAATAAAAGTCCCACCGCGATGAAGATGAGCATCGGCACCAGCTTGCCCACGGTGAACAGGTTGCTGGCAATCGCGGCTTGCCGCACACCTAAAACATTCAGCGCAGTCAGCGCCAGTACCACCGCCAGGATGATCAGCGCTCGAGTCAAACCGACATTTGCCGGCGCCCAGAAGAACGACAGGTAAGCAATCATCAGATTGCAGTTCGCGGCGAAGGCAGTAAGTCGCGCCAGCCAAATCAGCCAGCCGACTTCAAATGCTACGGCTGACCCGAAGGCTTCCTGCGCATAAAGATAAGGTCCGCCGGTTTGTTCAAAGCGGCTGCCGACTTCCGCAAAGCAAAGGATAATCAGCATTACCACCAGCGCGCACACCACGAATGCGATCAGGCTATAACTGCCGATCAGCGCATAGACCTTTGAGGGCAAGCCAAAGATTCCGGCGCCGATAATGCCGTTAATCGTGACGGCCACCAGATCCCATTTGCGGATGCCGCGAACCAGACCTTCTGATGAAGTTGTGGAGTCTCGCATGGAAAAGTAAGTGGCACAGACTTCAGTCTGTGAAGCGCGACTAAGAATCACAGACTAAAGTCTGTGCCACTTAGCGTGCTTGCAGTGCTTCCCGGGCGACTTCTTTATCGTCGAAATGAAAAACTTCGCGGCCGATGATTTGGTAGTCTTCGTGACCCTTGCCGGCGATCAAAACCAAATCATCCTTTCGCGCCTGCGCGATGGCCCGGTGAATGGCCTCGCGCCGATCCGCGATCTTTTCGTAAGGCTTGCCGGTTTTTCTAATTCCCTCTTCGGCATCTGCCAAAATTCGGTTTGGATCTTCGGTGCGAGGATTGTCTGAGGTGAGGATGACAACATCGCTCAAGCGAGCCCGCCGCTTCGCCCATCGGCGCGCGCTTCGATGCGTCGCGATCGCCGCCGCAGCCAAACACCGTGATGATTTTTCCTTTCGTTACCTCGCGCGCAGTTCGCAACACGTTCAGCAGGGCGTCGTCGCTGTGCGCGTAATCAACGACCACGGCGAAATCACCGTCGTGCGGCACGCGCTCAAATCGGCCCGGCGCACCCGTGCATTTCGACAGCGCTTCGGTGATGACGTCGAGTGAATAGCCCAGCGCCAACCCGCTGGCGACCGCGGCCAGAGTGTTGTAGACATGGGGCGGGCCCACCAGTGGCGATTGAAAGTCGATTTCGGTACGCGCGCTTCCAGCGTGCAGCACGCCAGAGGCGTGCGTACCTGTTGCGTGCGCAATCGAAAGCGCATCCCCGCCAGCGAGAATTCCGCCTTCTGCGCAGTAACGTCGGCGTCCGCCTTCACGGCATACGTCACCACGCGCAGGCCTTCGCTCTCGCAGACGATCTGCCAACTCAACTCCATACGGATCGTCAACATTGATGACTGAAGTCCTGGGTCGCGAACCAAGGCGACCGTCGAACAGCCGCTGCTTCGCGTACCAGTAGTTCTCCATCGTCTTGTGATAGTCGAGGTGGTCGCGCGTGAGGTTGGTAAAGACGGCCACGGCGTAATCGAGTTCGTCGCAACGATGAAAATCCATCGCCTGTGAAGAGCATTCCATCACGGCCGTCTTACAGCCAATCTCGACCGCCTGTCGCAGCAAACGCTGCATGTCGGTTGCTTCCGGCGTGGTGCGTCCGGCTTTATTTCTCTCTTTGCCCAGCCGGTATTCAACCGTGCCGGTCATGGCCACCGGCTCGCCGGCGGCTTCCGGAATCGAAGCGATCAAGATATGCGCAGGTCGTCTTTCCGTTGGTGCCGGTGATGCCGACAAGGTTCAGTTCGCGCGAAGGATGATGATGAACTTCGGCCGCGGCGAGCGGCCATCGCACGGCGAATGTCTTCAACTTGAATCCACGCGCCGTGAAAATCATCGGGCCGGGCGAGCTCCGAAATGACGCCGACCGCGCCCTGCTCCATGACCTGCGGAAGGAATTTGTGCGCGTCGAACAGCTCGCCGCGCACGGCGACAAACAGACTTTCCCGCGGACGCCTGACGCGAGTCATGTGTGACATCCGTGATTACCGCCTCCGCGCCTCCGGATAGTCTTCCGTTCGTGACGCGAACAACGTCCGCAACTGTGATTGCATTTCCTTCTTTGCCTATCAAATGACCTCTTCGCTTAATTGTTCGATTCAAATCACTAGTTCGCGATTATAATCAACGCCGCCGTTTTCCGACACGCCGCGGGAGGCTGGGTGGCGCCGCCGATTTCAACCTTCCTCTGCATAACCCTCTGTGAGACTCTGCGGTTAATAATCGCGGCAGGAATATTCAACCGCAGAGGACTCAGAGGTTCTGCCAGAGGAACGCAGAGAATCTTTGATTTAGATTATCACTGGAGGGTAACCAGATGAGACTTCTCATCGCTTTCTTTTGCCTATTAATTGTCGGATTTAGCTTCACGCGCAGGCCCGCACTAACGAACGCGGCCGCCGCCCGAGTACGACATCATCATCCGCAACGGCCGCGTCATCGACGGCACTGGTCGCGCCGGATACAACGCCGATCTCGCGATCAAAGGCGATCGCATCGTCCGCATCGGGAATCTGCGCGGGGCAACCGCGACGCGCGAAATTGACGCGCGCGGCCAGGTAGTGGCGCCCGGATTCATCGACATGCTGGGCCAGTCTGAGCAGTACGTCCTGATCGATCCGCGCGCGATGAGCAAAGTCATGATGGGCGTCACGACCGAGATCACCGGCGAAGGTGAATCCATCGCACCCATCAACGATCGAATCCTGAAAGAGCAGGAAGATTTCAATCGCCGCTACAATCTGACGGTTGACTGGCGCACGTTCGACGACTACTTCAAGCGTCTGGACAAACAGGGCGCGGGCGTCAACCTCGGCACTTTTGTCGGCGCGACGCAGGTACGCGAATACGTGATTGGTTATGACGATCGTCCGCCGACGCCGGCGGAACTCGAAGCAGATGAAAAAGCTGGTAGCCGAAGCTATGAAAGAGGGCGCGCTCGGCCTTTCAACTTCACTTCAGTACGTGCCGGCGCGGTTCGCGAAAACCGATGAGATTGTCGAACTGGCCAGGGTCGCGCATCAATATGGCGGCATTTACATCACGCATCAACGCAGCGAAGCAAACGCGATTGATGAATCGATGAACGAAGTTTTTGAGATCGCCCGCCGCGCGAATATTCCGGTTGAGATTTGGCATTTCAAAACTGCTTACAAAAAGAACTGGGGCCGCATGCCTGAAATGCTGAGACGAATTGCCGCGGCGCGCCGACGCGGATTGAAGATCACCGCCAGACGTCTATCCGTACGTCGCGGGCAGCACTTCACTGAGCGCGTGTCTGCCGCCCTGGGCACTGGAGGGCGGCACCGACAAAATGGTCGCTCGGCTTAAAGATGCCGAGACGCGGCAGCGTTTGAAACGGGAAATCAGGAACTGACTCGAAAGACTGGGAGAATATTTATCTCGGCAGCGGTGGCCCAGGCGGAATCCTGATTGGCTCAGTCACAAATCGCGAATTGGAGCCGTGGCAAGGCAAGCGGCTGTCGGAAATTGCGACGGCGCAAAACAAAGATCCGCTGGATGCGCTCTTTGATTTCATCATCGCCGATCACGGGCAAACGGGCGCGATCTTTTTCATGATGAGCGAAGAGCGATATGAAGGCCGCTCTGAAGTCACCCTTCGTCAGCATCTGCACCGACAGCGGCGCGCGCGCCACAGACGGGCCGTTGGCCGGATCGAAATCGCATCCACGCGGTTGGGGAAGCTATCCGCGGATTCTCGGCCGGTATGTTCGGGACGAAAAGTTAATGCCGCTCGAAACTGCGATTCACAAGATGACCGGTTTGCCGGCGGCGAAGGTCGGGTTGAAACAGCGAGGCCTGCTTCGCGAAGGATATTTTGCCGACATCACGATCTTCGATCCAAAAACGGTGATTGATCGCGCGACGTTTGAAGAGCCAAATCAGTATCCCGTCGGCATCAATTACGTAATCGTCAATGGTCAGATCGAAGTCGACAACGGACAACGGACGCCGGCTGAATGCGGGAAGAGTTTTGCGTGGCCCGGGATATACAGGCCACAGATAAACACAGATTTTCACAGATAAGAACTAATCAAATCTCAAATCGCAGTTTTATCTGTGTCATCTGCGTTAATCTGTGGCTGATTCCTCTGTCTAAAGCCCGCCAATAATCTCGCGATATTGATCCTCGTCGAACGCCTTCAATGTCTCAGTGCTGACACTTCCCTGTGAACCCAAGGTGAGAACGGCCTTAGCATAGGTCTCGTCATCCGGCGCTTCGATCACGCAAACCAAATCGTAGCGACCCATCGTCAGATAAGTGTCTTTAAGTTCGACGCCCATCTTCTTGAAAGCCTTGCGGCCCGCATCCAGTCGTTTGGCGCTCGAACTGACTTTGGCAATTCCCTGCTGCGTCCAGTTCAGCAGCGCGATGTAAGTTGGCATGGTTAGTTAGTCTCCTTTGGAATGAAAGTGTCAGAAGCCCGACCGCAAGCGAGAGACACTTGCCCTCGCTTACGGTCGGTTTTCTGACACTAAATCTTGATAATGATGTTCTTCCGATACAGCAGCCACATCAGAAACAGCCATAACAGAATAAAGCTGATCGCGAACGCCAGCGAGGCATTGTTCGGCGAAAGCCACGATGCAAACAGATGGTTGTAGATGAATGGCTGCAGCGCCATGGGCGATCCATCCGGCTTGGTAATGTGAAGTAGCGCAGTAAACCTTCCCATAAATCCCGAACTCATTCCCATCAGCCGCGCCATCACTCCCGTTCCCACGAACAGGACGATCGCGTTCACGCCAAAGATCACAAACGGCTTGGTCCACCACTGCGTAGCCTTTGATGTCGATTAACCAGTAACACAGCGCCAGGAACTGCAGCGCCAGTCCCGCCGTGAAGAACACGTACGAGCTGGTCCAAAGCGATTTGTTAATGGGAAACCAGGGGTTCCAGCACCAACCCACGATCAGGCAACCAATGCCGGCGATGAACATGAGCGCGACCTTTTCAATCGGGGTTTTGTCTTTCGCGCGGATCAAGTAACCGGTGAGCACACCAAACAGCGTCGTCGCCAGCGCGCCCATCGTGCTCAAGATGCCTTCTGGATCGTAAACGATTCCCTGCTTCCAAATGTGCGGGCCAAGGACTTTGCGATCGATAATATGAAGCCAGACTGCCTTCCTTGCTCAGGTCGCCAACGTAATAGCCGGGCGCAGTGAACGTGCTTCATCACGACGAAGTAGATGACCAGCAGCGCCACGGCAATGATCGCGGTGGTGCGCGGCCGAGTCGTCAAATAGATGATGCGACGCAAGGAAGTAACAGACGGCGATTCGTTGCAGCACCCCGGGAATCCGAATTGTCGAGAGATGAAAGTAAGGAAAGCCGGCGAGAAATTCCCCGAGCAGAAAGATGATTGCCGAGCGATAGAGCGACCTTGATGAAGAGAGCGCGCCGCGGATCGCCACGTTCGATTCGTTTCCCAAACGCCAGCGGAATGGCGACGCCGACGATGAAGAGGAAGAACGGAAAGACCAGATCCGTCGGCGTCCAGCCATTCCATTCGGCGTGCTCGAGCGGCCAGTAGATGTGCGCCCAGGTGCCGGGATTATTGACCAGCACCATCCCGGCGATCGTCAGACCGCGAAAGACATCCAGTGAAACCAGGCGCTTTTTGTCGTTAGACATGCGAAGAAATAATCCGCAGATTACGCAGATAACGCAGATTTGGAAAAGACAAGACGACGATGTTGTAAGCTACGAGATCCGAAATTGAGCAACAGGCCGACTTCGTAACCGGTTGCCTTCAAATAGTTGATCACTTGCGCTTCCTCGACTCCGGTCATATGCGCGAGTGCCTTCAACTCAACAACGACAGAATCGAAGCAAATAAAGTCCGAGCAATACGCAGTCGAAAGCAATTGTCCCTTGTAGTAAACCGGAAGGCGCACTTCGCGTTTGAACGGGATATTCCGCTTCGCAAGCTCTATCGATAGCGCTTCCTGGTAGATAGCTTCGAGAAAGCCGCAACCTAGTTGTGTATGGACTTCCATTGCTGCCCCGATGATGGCGAAGGTTCTAGGATCCTTGTCGGTGGGAGACTGCATGAGCACGTCTTTCAATCCTTTCTTCTTAATCTGTGTAATCTGCGTAATCTGCGGATAATCCAGTTTACCGCGGAGGCGCGCCGGGCCGCGTTCCCAAGCCAAACTCTTCCGGATTTGGCAACGTCGACGTCGCTTCATACCTTCGTAGCGCTTCGTCCATCTGCCGGCTCTTGTTCAGCCAGATGGAAATCATCTGGTCATATCGCGCCATCACACTCTCCAGCCAGTACGGCCGATTCTCGGCCAGCCACTGACGGCGATACCCTTCCTTCAGAATCGAAAGTTCCTCCGCCATTTCACGCAGATTGTTGTAGATCGCTCCCGAGTAATACCGCAGCTTGCGCACCTTCGCGCGGTCGCCGAGATTCAGGTATGCGTCCCAATATTGATCGCTGAATTTCTGCATCACCTGGTAACGGCGACCCAGATGATCGAATCGCTGTGCAGCAAATTCCATCGCGGCGAGGGACTGGCGGTTACGACGCGCGCGCGCGCGATTCTTCACCACCGTCTCTTGAGCGTCTTCCACCTGCGAGCCGCATCGCGACAATCTTATCTTTCATATTGCGAGCCTGATTCTGAAACTGGGTCGTAAAGGGATCGCGCCAGAAAAGCTCGTCGGTGGTACCCGCCGTCAGCATCATGTTGACGCCGCCAATTGCGCGCGTCGCCTTCACAAATTGATCTCCGTCATTGCGGAAAGAACGCCCAGTCGAAATTTTGATCGAATGCACTCACATCGACGGCTCCCTCCTGCCATGAAGCCGCCGCGCCCAAAGCGATCGGATACCAGGCCATCTCAAACAACGATTCGCCATCATCGTCCCAGGTCGTGTTCATCACTCCGATCGCGCCGGCCTTCTGGCCGTCGCGGACAAAGTTCACGATGTTCTTTTCGCGCCGCATCCGTGTTGGGAAAGATCTGGTTCCACGTCTGTGCGCCCGGACAGACAAATTGTTGCAGCCCCGCATCCTGAAATGGTTTGATCGACGACCAAAAATCGTCGCGCGCGCCGTACTGCCAGTTCATCACGATCATGTCTTTGGGAATCTTGCCAATCAGATCGGGATGATGCAGCGCGATGTCGCCCCAGAACATCAGGCGCCGGTTGTAAGGCTTCAACAAATCGCGAACACGATTCAGGTGCTCGAAATAAACCGCGCCGACGCCTTTGGCTTGCGCTTCGGACCGGCTCTGCCCTTCTCCGAGTTCGAAGGTTTCGTCTTCACCGATGTGAAAGAACTGTCCCGGAAACAATTCATTCAGTTCTTTGTACCAATCGGCGACCAGCTTGTAGCTACCGGGTTGTTGTGGCGAGAGCACATCACCGTAAGGCGTCTCAGCCAGCTCGGCATACTTCTCCAAACGCAGAGCTTTATGAAGTGGCCAAAGGTCTGCTGCTCAGGAACCAACTCAATATGATAGTTGCGCGCATACGCGACCAGCTCGTGAATTTCCGCGGGGGTGAGCGAGCCACCTTCCGGGCCAATCAGCGGATGGGACTCGCCTCGCGAACGTGTGCTCCATATAAAAGGAGTGCATGTTGAGTTTGAAGAAAGCTTCGGTGCGAATCTGCCGCTTGATGTAATCGACTGTGGGCACCGGCCCGCGGCTGATGTCGTCAGACACGCCCCGCCAGCGCATGGTAGGCCAATCGATGATTTTGACGGCGGGAATGAACGCGCTTGCTCCTTCGCCGCGCACCAGTTGCTTCAGCGTCTGCAATCCGTAGAAGGTGCCGGCAGCTGTCTTTCCGGCGACAATCACCTGATCCGGATCGGCAATCACCACATAGCCTTCCGCAGTCAAAGCGGGCGGAACTGTCACTCCATTTCGCCTGAGCGCGTCGGCGATCCACGGAAGATCAATTTGACCGACGACGATGTCCCGGCGCGAACGCCCTTTGCCGATCGACAAGGTGACATCAGCCGTCGCTTTCAGATCATCGAGAAAATCCTGCGCCGCAAAACGATCATCAGCGGAATTGCTGTCGGCGAGCATCACGCGAACGCGCCGGTCGAGTCTGAATGTGCCGGCGCCCGCCTCGAGCGTTTTCGGGGCAGGAATAATCTGCACCGTCTGGGATTGTGCCGTCGCTGCACTGCAGGCAACCAAAACGGCCAGGACAATTGCCATTCGCAACGCGAAGGTTCGTGTTAGAGTTATTTGCATTGTACCGGATGTGCTTATAACTGGCATAAATTTTTCTTGATTGAGATGGGCAAGCGCTCGACTATTTACCTGATATCGGCAGCGAATACAGCTAACATCAGATCATGTCTTTAATGCTTCAGGAAATCACCGAGCAGCCGGCCGCGCTGGCTAAGACTATCGCGGAAGAGCGCGAGAAGATCCGGCAACTCGGGCAGTCGACTACGCGCCGCGAAACGTTAACCTGATCGTGCTCGTGGCGCGCGGCAGTTCGGACAACGCTGCTCTGTTCGGCCGTTACCTGCTGGAAATCACCACCGGCATTCCGGTCTCACTTTCGGCGCCGTCCGTTCACACGCTCTACCACGCAAAGTTGAATTTGAAGACACGCGCTCGTCATTGGCGTTTCGCAATCGGGTGAAGGCGAAGACATTAACGTTGTGCTCGACAATGCCCGCCAGGGCGGAGCCTTCACGATTGGCATCACCAACGAGCCGGCATCATCGATGGTGAACTGTGTCAACGAGACGCTGCTGATGCACGGAGGCAAAGAAAGTTCGGTAGCCGCGACCAAGACCTTCACCGGCCAGATGATCCTTTTTTATATGCTGGCCGCAGCGTTGGGGAATGATGGCCGCGCGCTCGATTATCAGCGTATTCCTGAATTCGCAGCCCGCGCGCTGGAACAAAAACCGGCGATCATCGAGTTGGTTCAGCGGTACGTTTTCATGGAAAACTGCGTCGTTGTGGGCCGCGGCCTCGCATACGCTAACGCCTATGAGTTCGCGCTGAAATTGATGGAGACTTGTTACGTGGTGGCGGAACGATTCTCGTCGGCCGATTTTCTGCATGGGCCAGTCGCCATGATCGAACGTCACTTCCCGGTGATATTGTTTGCGCCTCCAGGAGTGATGCTGGACGGCACGAAAGATCTGATCGCCCGCCTGCGGGAACTCCGCGCCGATACGCTCTCGATTACCGGCGATATTGAAACTGCCGGCGATGTGTTCGCGCTCGATCATCATGCCGCGCGAGATTGATGAGTTCCTGGCGCCGATTCCTTACATCATTCCGGCGCAACTATTCGCCGCCCTTTTGGCAGAGGCAAAGGGATTAGATCCGGACAAACCACGCTCTCTCTCGAAGGTCACGAGAACACTCTAACCATTGAAAAGAATTTGCTAGTTTAGTCAGTCGCTCTCAAGCCAAGCAAATTGCCGAGACAGATAAAAACTGTCTTGTATGTGTTTCGGCTTAGGCGGATAATTGCAGCATCGATGAGCGAAGAAAATACCAGGCAACTTTCCGGCAGTCGTTCGTTTGAAGAGCGAGTGTTTGCTCGTTTCGATGCCATCGACCAACGTTTCGAAAGATTCGAGCCTCGATTTGAAGCAATTGAAAATCGGCTCGAAAAGTTCGAGTCTCGCAGCTATGACACCAAACCGATTTGGGAAAGAGCACTAAAAGCGATTATGGATACGGCGCTGGAAGTGGGCGAGATTAAAAAGAAAGTTGGCGTGATCGAGACGAAGGTCGATACGCTTGAAAAGAAGTTCGACACGCTTGAGACGAAAGTCGAGACTCTGGAAAAGAAGGTCGACACGATCGAAACCAGCGTCGGAAGAATCGAAACCCGAGTAGACACGATCGAAACGCGACTCGGCAACGTCGAAGGTGATCTCGCAGCCATGCGCGTTGATTATGCCGGCCTGCACGACCAACTGATAGAAAGCCAACGGGATTTCAAAGTCAAAATCACGCGCCGGATAGACCTCGTTCTCGAGACCCTGGTCGATACACGCGACGAGATGCGCAACTCAGATGAAAGACTGACTCGTTTGGAATCCAAGCTGGCGTAACTCTGCTAAACTCACGCCCGTGAGTTCTCAAACCGCAGGTTCCACTGCCCGGCCGCCCGTGCCACTCGAACCTCGATCGTCAAAACCAAAAGGACACCTGCTGAAAGTGCTCGGCGTCGGTTTTGGTTTGGCGGTAACCATCGGCGGAACGATCGGCATGGGCATTCTGCGCACGCCGGGAGAAGTCGCGAAACAACTTCCGACGCCCACACTCTTTATCGGCATTTGGATCGTCGGCGGACTCTATGCCCTGCTCGGAGCGATCTCAGTTGCCGAGTTGGGGGCGATGATTCCTCGCTCCGGAGGATTGGTATGTCTTTGTTCATCGCGCCCTCGGCAACTACCAGGCTTTGTTGTCGGCTGGAGCGACTGGCTGTCGACTTGCGGGACCTCGCCGTCATCTCAATGGTCGTCGCCGAATACATCGGCGTGCTGTTTCCGCGCGCTGGCGAGACAGATCGACAGCGATTGCTCTGATCATCGTCGCGTTTTTCGCCGCTGCTGCAATGGCGCGGCATTCGCTGGGGCAGCTTCACCCAGAATGTAACGAGCCTGGCTAAAGGCTATTGTGTTTGCAGCAATTCCATTGTCCGGCCTTCTTATATCGAACACCCGCCGCGAACCTCAGCGCCCGTCGCGAGGGCACAGGGTTTTGCTTTCTTCGCCGCCATCGATCATCGCGCTGCAAGGAGTTCTTTACACGTACGACGGCTGGTACGGCGTCATTTATTTCGGCGAAGAGATTCGCAATCCGAAACGTGATGTGATCACGTTCGATGTTTGGCGGCGTGTTACTGGTGATCGTGATTTATGTCCTCGTGAATCTCGCTCTGATTCATGTGCTGCCGATGTCGCAACTTGCGGGTGAGCCACTCGCAGTCGGCGCTGTCGCGCGCGTAATCTTTGGCCGTCTACGGCGACACGGCGATTCGCGTGCTGGCGATTCTTTCGCTGCTAAGCACGATCAATGCTTACACCTTGAGTGCGCCGCGAATTCTCTATGCGATGAGTTGCGACGAATTGTTTACGCATCACGGCAACGAGAGTTAACCAGGGGCGGCACGCCGACCATCACGCTCTTCATCAGCACGATCGTGGCCGTCGCTCTTCATCGTCAGCGGCACCTTCAATACAGGTCCTGGCAGCGCTCGCCTTTTTCTTTGTGGCTAATTACACGATGGCGATACATTTCGGTTTTCGTGCTGCGGCGGCGCGAGCCCGATTTGCCGCGGCCTTATCGGGCCTGGGGTTATCCCTGGACGACGCTCGATCGTGATCATCGGCTCGATCGCTTTTCTGGTCGGCGCCATCATCACGCGACAAGAAAAATAGTTTGTGGGCGCTGGGTTTGCTGGCCGCCAGTTATCCGTCTATCTACCTGCGTCACGATTAACGGGCGCACGCTAGCAATAAGCGACTAACGACTACCGCTCGTCGGATGCGCTCGCTCGTTCCGCTGTGTTATTCTCACTTTCGCTTTATGATTAATTTGCGAAAGTGGCGGAATTGGCAGACGCGCCAGACTTAGGATCTGGTACCGAAAGGTGTGGGGGTTCGAGTCCCCCCTTTCGCACCAAAGAACCGAGGCCAGTATCAGAGGTCAGAGCGTTTAGAACTATGTCTCAGGTCGGACAAAGCGACGCATCTGACAGACTCTGACCTCTGAATCTCTGACCTCTATCTTCCTTATGAAAACTGAACTCAAAGAAATTTCGCCAACTCGAAAACAGATCGACATCGAGATCGACGCGGACGCTGTGCGCGCGGTCTACGACCGCATCAGCGATCACTATGCGAAGGCGGCAACGGTGCCGGGCTTTCGTCCGGGACATGCGCCGCGCGCAGTCGTGCGCACGCGCTTCAAAGATCAAATTCGCACCGAAGTCCTGCGCGAACTGCTCCCCGACGCCGTGCAGAAAGCGATCGGCGAACACAAACTCGAAGCGCTCGGCGAGCCTGAACTGAATCTGGAAAACACCGAAGGTCTCGATCAACTTGGGCAGAAACCGATCTTCATTTCAACGTCAACGTCGATGTATTGCCTGAAATCAAACTCGGCGATTACAAGGGCCTGAGGCGACGCGCGCGCACGCGCCCGGTAAAAGATGAAGACGTGGACCGCGTGATTGAGTCAGCTGCGCGAAAACTCGGCTTCGCTGGAACCGGTCGAAGATCGCGGCGCGCAACTGGGCGACACGGTCACCGCCAATTTTCACGGCAAGTTTGTTGAACGAACCGGAAGCCGAGCCAATCAATGTCGAGGACGTTGACGTAGTCCTGGGTGGCGAAGGCGTCGTGCAGGAAATCACCGACAATCTGACCGGCGCCAAAGCGGACGACGAAAAGACGTTTTCGGTCGATTATCCGGAGGATTTCAGCGCCAAAGGTCTGGCCGGCAAGAAGGTCGAATACACGGTGAAGGTCAGCGCCGTGCGCGTCAAGGAACTGCCTGAAGCTTGACGACGAGTGGGCGCAAAGTCTGGGTGATGAAATCGAGTCGCTCGATCAATTGCGCGAGAAGGTACGCGCAGATCTGGAAGCCGCAGGTCAAGAATGAAGCCGAGGGAAAGTTGCGCAGCGGATCTTTTGCGCAAGCTAGTCGAGGCGCATCAGTTCGAATTGCCGGAGCGTCTGGTCGAACATCAAACTGAGCATCGTTTCGAATCGGTGGTGCGCGACATGATCGGTCACGGCATCGATCCGCGCAATCCGGAACTTGATTGGGAGAAGGCGCGCGACTCTTTGAAAGAGCAAGCAAGTTACGATCTGCGCAGTTCGCTTGCTGCTGGAAGCGCATCGCCGATGAAGAAAAGATCGAAGTAAGCGATCAGGAAATCGAAGACGAGATCAAGACGATCGCAGATGCATCGAGACAGACGCCGGAACAAGTGCGTGCTAGTCTTGACAAAGCAAGGTGGCGAACGTAGCATCGCTGGCGAGGTTGCGCAATCGCAAAGCGCTCGACTTTTTAGTCGCAAATGCGCACGTAACCGATGAAGAATGGAAGGAAGAAGAAGCAGGAGTCAGAGGCCAGTAGTCAGAACCAGAATGAATCGCAACTTATTCTGACTTTTGATTCTGACTTACTGCCTCCTGCTTATTCTGACCTCAAATCTGAGATTTGATTTCTGATATGGCACTGATTCCAATGGTCGTCGAGCAAACGTCGCGCGGTGAGCGAGCGTTTGACATCTACTCGCGACTGCTCAAAGACAACATCATTTTTCTCGGCACTCCGATCGACGATCAGATCGCGAACCTGATCGTGGCGCAGCTACTCTTTCTCGAAGCCGAGGATCCGGAAAAAGACATCAACATTTACATCAACTCACCTGGCGGCTCAGTCACCGCCGGATCTGGCGATCTACGACACGATGCAATTCATTCGCCCGGACGTGACCACGATCTGCGTCGGCATGTGCGCGTCGATGGGCGCGCTTGTTGCTGACGGCCGGAGCCAAGGGCAAACGCTTCGCGCTGCCAAATTCTCGCATACTCATTCATCAGCCTTCGGGCGGCATGCAGGGTCAGGCGACCGATGTGCGCATTCACGCTGAAGAACTCATTCGCATTCGCGAGCTGACCTCGCAAATTCTGGCGAAGCACACGGGTCAGAGCATGGAACAAATCGAACTCGATGTTGAACGCGATCGGTATTTGTCTGCCGCGCAGGCCAAGGAATATGGTTTAATAGACGAGGTGATCGCGCACCGCGAGTAAGACAAGCCGGTTAGTTTGCAGACTCGACGAAACCCAGGCAGTCCCGAACCTTCGGGATTGTGCGATAGTCAGACGGAGTTCCCCAGACTATGGTAAGACGAACCGATGACACCCTGCGCTGTTCGTTCTGCGGTAAGTCGCAGAATGAAGTCAAGAAACTCATTGCCGGACCCACCGTTTACATCTGCAATGAGTGCATCGACATCTGCAACGAGATCATCAGCGACGACCAGCAGGCTGAGTCCGTAGCCTCGCGTCCGCCTCTGCCAAAGCCGGGCGAGATCAAGGCTTTTCTCGACGAATACGTTATCGGGCAGGACGAGACCAAGAAGCGTCTCGCCGTCGCCGTCTATCAGCATTACAAACGAATCGAACTGGCCCGCCGCCGCGCCGATGTCGAGATTCAAAAATCCAACATCGCTCTGATTGGCCCGACCGGCACCGGCAAGACGCTGCTGGCGCAGACACTGGCGCGCATGCTGAGCGTGCCCTTCACCATCGTCGATGCCACCACGCTCACCGAAGCCGGCTATGTCGGCGAGGACGTCGAGAACATCATTCTCAAACTCTTGCAGGCCGCGAACGGTGATGTCGAGCGCGCGCAACAGGGCATTATCTATATCGACGAGATCGACAAGATTTGCCGCAAGGACGAAAACCCTTCGATCACCCGCGACGTTTCGGGCGAAGGCGTGCAGCAGGCCCTGCTGAAAATTCTGGAAGGCACCGTCGCCAACGTTCCGCCGCAGGGCGGCCGCAAGCATCCGCATCAGGAATTCTTCCCGGTCGATACAACCAACATTCTTTTCATTTGCGGCGGCGCGTTTGTCGGCCTCGAAAAAGTTGTCGAGCGGCGCCTGCGCAACAAGTCGCTCGGCTTCCATGCCGAAGTAAAAACGGGATCGCAGCGCCAGGCCGATGCGCTCGCGCATGTGCAGCCGGAAGATCTGATTCGCTATGGATTGATTCCGGAATTCGTCGGCCGCTTGCCGGTCGTGCGGCGTGCTGCATGAGCTGGACGAGCCGGCCCTGATCAAGATTCTCACTGAACCAAAGAACGCTCTGGTCAAGCAGTATCAGAAGAAATTCGAATTTGACAGCGTCAAGTTGCGTTTCACCGAAGACGCTCTGCGCGCAGTTGCGGGACAGGCGCTCGCACGGAAAGTCGGCGCGCGTGGCTTAATGATGATCCTCGAAGAACTTCTGCTTGATGCAATGTACACCCTGCCGTCGCAGAAGCGCATCAAGGAATTCGTCATTACCAGCGAAATGGTGGATCGGCGCCGCGCGATGCCCGGCGAAGGTTTGGCCGGCGTCGATGACGCAGCCGCCTAAACCGACTCGACAGCAAAAGCAAAAACGGCAACCCCGAGGTTTCGGGATTGCCGTTTTCTTTTGGGGGAGAGCCGCGAACCGATTACCGTTCGGTCACGATTACTTCAACCAGTTCATAGAGCGGCTGTGTATCTCCTCGATAGGCAGCGATCCTTTTCAACTCGCTCTCAATCGCGCGTTCCTGTCTCGACTTCGCCAGTTCGCAGCCAATCTCTTCGCCGGCCGTCCACGCCTGGGCCAGGAAATACGTCGATCCATAACGATGAAAGACGAGCTTGGTGATTAACTTTTCATCGCGCATCCGCTGCGCCTGGTGGCTTTGCCGCATGACCCGTTCGCTTCCGTCGCGACTCCTCAGCGCCAAAGCGTTGCCGCCGGAACTGGGAACGACAATCTCGTAATTACCGGCGCGCAGAGTTTTTTCCGAGACGATGAAATCGAAGGGAACATTCGCTCTCACGGTCTTTCCGGACTGACCATTTGCCACCACCGCCGAAGCCACCGTCAATCCGCTAGCCAACGCCAGCATCGCCAGCGCCTTAATAATCTGCCTTGTCATCCTTCCTCCTCTACCCTTGCGGGAGTTTGGTCGAAGTATCGACCGTTTGAATTTACCGAAGGTATGTGCGACCGCTGTGCCAAAGAGTGGCGCGGCGCAGACGGCTCAACGGAAGGGCAGCTAATTTCGACATGCGAATCGTTTATCGTGATTTGCCAACCACCTGCGCCTCAACGGCAAACTGGATTCGCCGTCCCAACTGCTATCCGTTCGGTGAGAGCGATTATCCATTCAGATAGAAACGTCGCCTCGCTGACGCATCTCACGTCTTGCAAAAATTCTTGCGACAAGTCGAACACGCGCGTACACTGTGCGGGCGAAAACTCACTTTAGCCGCGAGAGGCACCCCATGAAACCGCGAATCGCCGCCATCACCGGAAGACTGGAAGACACTGTCATCTCGATGAATGAAGGGCCTGTGCTGATCGGGCGGCAGGCTGGGGCCACTCTGAAGATTTCCAATGCATCCGTATCGCGCCGTCATGCGATGATCGAAAAAGACGGTGACCGGTTCGTCATCGCCGATTTGGGCAGCCGCAACGGAACTTTCGTCAACGACATTCCCGTGAAGCGCCGCGAGCTGCAACACGGTGATCGGGTGCGGATTGGCGAGTCACAATTTTTCTTCCTATTCGAAGATTCTGAGGATCCGGCACGGACCAGCGAGATTCGCTTCGACGATAGCGAGATTACCAGCGCCGCCACGGTGCGCCGGAGTTATGCCGACGTGCTGGGCCTGATGGCCCGCGATCTCAGCGCCCTGCTGAAAGTCAGTACCGCGATCAATGCGATCCGTGACCTCAACGAGTTGCAGGAACACTTGCTCGCTCTTATTTTCGAGGTCGTTCCCGCGAAGCACGGAGCCATTCTGCTTTGCAATGATCATCCCGATCCGGCACGAGAATTCATCTCTTTTTGTGGTCTCGACCGCGTTTTGGGACCGAGTCAAAAGATCACCATCAGCAGCACCATCGTGCGTCGCGTGTTAAAGGACAACACGGCGCTTCTGATTGGTGACACTGGCCGGAACGAGGCTTTGCACACTGACAGCCTGATTGCGGCCCACTCCAGATCGTTACTCTGCGTGCCCCTGGTTATGCACAGCCGAACGCTGGGTGTGATCTATCTCGACACCGACATTCCCGATGTCAATTTCGACGAGGATCATCTTCAGTCGGTCACCGCCATAGCCGCCATTGCGGCGGTCGCGATTCAAAACGCACGCCACTTTGAAAGGCTCGAGGCCGAGAATCAGCTTTTGATTGCGGATGCGAATTTCGAGCACAACATGATCGGGGAAAGCCCTTTGATACAGCAGGTTTATGACTTGATTGCGCGCGTTGCGAAGACCGATTCGACCGTGTTGATTTCCGGCGAGAGTGGGACGGGCAAGGAATTGGCGGCCCGCGCCGTCCACCGGAACGGCAAGCGCAACGATCGACCTTTCGTGGCCGTCAATTGCGCTGCGCTGGCTGAATCACTGCTCGAGAGTGAACTTTTCGGTCATGAAAAGGGCGCTTTTACCGGCGCGTTGATGCAGCGCAAGGGGCGTTTGGAAATCGCCGATGGCGGCACCGTCTTTCTGGATGAGATTGCCGAACTGTCTCCGCCTTTGCAGACCAAGTTATTGCGCGTGCTCCAGGAGCGGGAATTTGAACGCGTCGGCGGCACGCGACCAATCAAGATTGATGTGCGGGTGATCGCGGCGACGAACAGAGACCTGGACAAGGCAATCTCGAACGGCAGTTTTCGGCAGGATCTTTTTTTCCGGCTCAATGTAGTCCAATTGGAAATGCCCGCCCTGCGCGAGCGCCCGGAAGACATACCCATGTTAGCGAACTACTTTCTCACCAGATATGCCGCCAAATGCAAGCGTAAAGTTTTCGAGATCTCGCCTGAGGCTCACGACTGGCTGCTGAAATACGAATGGCCGGGAAATGTGCGCGAGCTGGAAAATGCTATTGAGCGCGCCGTCGTAATGGGCACCACCGATCAGATTCTGCCTGAAGACTTGCCGGAAGCCATTCTGGAAGTTAATTCGCCCGCGGATGCCTCAGCGGGAGCCGGCTACCACGAGGGTGTTACCAACACAAAGAAAGAACTCATCGTCGATGCCCTGCAAAAATCAAACGGCAGTTTTACAGTGGCCGCGAAGCTCCTGGGTATCCATCCCAATTATCTACATCGGCTGGTGCGAAATCTGGGTCTGAAGGAAGAGTTGCAGGACAAAGCTGGCGGATGACAATCGTCACTTATTCGTCACCTCTCACGCCCGAAGCACTGATTAAGGAGTGCATGAAACTCAAGCAAACTCCCGGAATTCCCGTGCTGCCTAAGCCTTAAGTTACCTTTTTCGGAAAACTTCCCAATCTGTTGCACGGCTGGTGTCCAAAAAGTTGGTTATCGGTTCGATTAACGTCGCGAAACCCGAATTTTTTTCGCAACATAAAGCAGGATGCTGCCCGAAGAAGCGTGGGGTTTCGCCACGTCAAAGGTCTCTTACAAGCCAGTAGCACCATCCTGCGAAATAGTTTACAATCAGCTTGTTTCGAAAGAGGAGATCGATCGCTTGTGGCGGTTTGCCCCTCGTGACAACGATTGACGAAACCGGCTTTGAAGTTAAGGGAGAGCGGCCCCATTCGTCATATATTGGTAACGCAAACTGTCGTTTGTCGATCCAAGCCAGGCATGTTAATAATTCACGCAAGCTAAGAGCTTGCACTACTTCAGTATTTCACGCCCGCAGTAAAAATCATGGAAGAATATTCAGACCGAACCCCTGCTGACATCGCCCGTTACCCCATGGTGCCGATTCGTGATGTCGTCATTTTTCCGTTCACCAAGGTTGCATTCAAGATCGGCCGTCCCGGTTCGGTGCGGGCCTTAGAAATGGCCCTGGCCTCAGATCGTACGATTTTCCTGTCTACGCAGCATGATGCGACCGTCGACGAACCGACACCTGATCAGATTTACCTGGTCGGAACAATCGCCCGTATCCTGCAATCACAGCGACAGGACAACGGACAGATTAAGGTCGTCGTCGAAGGCCGTGAACGCGCGACCGACGATTCGCGTCGAGAATAACGCCGGCGCCTTCACCGCCACCGTGCGCCGCGCGCCGGTAGTCAGCGAAGAAGGCATCCGCACCGACGCGCTCGTTCAGAAAATCGCGCAATTGATTGAACAGCACTTGCGGCTGGCTCCCGACGTACAGCCCGATGCTCTGCAAACCGCAATGCGCAATGCTGATCCTTCGCACATGGCCGATGCGCTGGCGTCGCAACTTCGCATTTCAGTCGAAGATAAGCAAGGGTTACTCGAACTGTTTTCAGCCCAGGCGCGTCTCGCCCGCTTGATTGAGATTCTGGAAATTGAGCTTGAGAAGCGCCAGCTTGACCGCACCATTCAAACGCGCGTTAAACGGCAGATGGAGAAGGCCCAGAAAGAGTATTACCTGAACGAGCAAATCAAGGCGATTCACAAAGAGTTGGGCCGGAAGGACGAACGCGCAGAACTCGATGAGCTAAAAAAGAAGATCGAAGAAGCCGGCATGACCGACGAAGCGAAAGAGAAAGCGCTCCAGGAATTGCACCGGCTCGAAGCTATGCCGCCGATGTCGGCTGAAGGCACGGTTTCGCGGACTTACATCGACTGGCTCGTCAACGTACCCTGGAAGCAGAAGTCAAAAGAGATTAGAGATCTAAGCAAAGCCGAAGAGGTCCTCAATGATGATCACTTCGGTCTCGAGAAGATCAAGGACCGCATACTGGAATACCTGGCCGTCCGGCAGCTGGTAAAGAATCCGAAAGGCTCGATTCTCTGCTTCGTGGGCCCGCCGGGAGTTGGTAAGACCAGTCTGGGCAAGTCGATTGCGCGAGCCACTGGCCGCAAGTTTGTTCGGCTCTCGCTTGGCGGCGTACGCGATGAAGCGGAAATCCGCGGGCACCGGCGCACTTACATCGGCGCCCTGCCGGGACAGATTATTCAGATGATGAAGAAGGCGGGCACGGTGAATCCAGTGCTGCTGCTCGACGAGGTCGACAAACTCGGCACCGATTTTCGCGGCGACCCGAGCGCGGCTTTGCTCGAAGTTCTCGATCCGGAACAGAACCACATGTTCCAGGATCATTACCTCGACGTCGAATACGATCTCTCGAAGGTCTTCTTTATCGCCACCGCTAACGTGTTGCACACCATCCCGCCAGCGCTGCAGGATCGTCTGGAAGTGTTGCGGCTCTCTGGTTACACCGAGCGAGAGAAACTCGAAATCGCGAAACGCCACTTAATTCCCAAGCAAGCGGAAGCCAACGGCCTGAAAGATGAGCAATTCGTTTTCACCGACGAAGGCATTCTGGACATCATCCGGCATTACACACGCGAATCGGGAGTCCGCAATCTTGAACGCGAGATTGGCTCCTGCTGCCGCAAGATTGCGCGCAATTTTGTCGGCGAAAACGTCGCGGCCGATTTCAAGGATGAAGTGGACGCGGCGCGGGTCCAGCAAATGCTCGGGCCGATCAAGTTCCGCCAGCAAGGAGTGGCCGCCGAAAGCGAAATCGGCCTGGCAACCGGCCTCGCCTGGACTGAAGTCGGTGGCGAAGTGCTGCAAATCGAAGCCACGCTGGTCAAGGGCCGCGGCGCCGTCACCCTCACCGGGAAACTGGGGGACGTGATGCAGGAATCCGCGCAGGCTGCTCTGACCTGCATCAAATCGCGCTCTGAACGCTTAGGGATGAGCCTCGACTTCATTCGCAAACGCGACCTTCACATTCATATTCCCGAAGGCGCCATCCCCAAGGATGGCCCCTCGGCAGGTATCACCATGGCGGCGGCGATGGCCTCGGCGCTGATGCGCGTACCGGTTCGCAAGAACGTGGCGATGACCGGCGAAATTACGCTGCGTGGCCGCGTGTTGCCGATTGGCGGCATAAAAGAAAAACTTCTGGCCGCGCATCGATTCGGCATTGATACGATTATCATGCCGAAGGACAACGAAAAGGATTTACCGGACGTGCCGGAAGAGGTGCGCAGTGTTCTTACTATCAACCTGGTCGAAACCATCGATGAGGTAATCGCGCTGGCGATGGAGGATCAGCCGGCCACGCCTTTGGCGGTAGGTGAGGAAACCAAGGCCCCGCCGATCTGGACGACTGAACCACCACAGGGTTTGCAAACCCCTGCCGAACAATAGTCTGTCAGAACCGCCTGCGGTAGCGGGCGGTTAGTTTCTGACTCTTACATTTCCAACCATCAACCGCCCGCTACCGCAGGCGGTTCTGATTTTATTCTCTAATAAGGAGCTAGCGAATGGGTAAACATGAAGATGCAGATCTGATCTTGAAACTCTACGAGCTACGGCGTGAACCGGTGATGCGCGAAGCACGCAACTGGTTTTTCACTTTCAATCCCACCAGTGCCGCGGATTACATGGAAGCCATGATGGGGCCGCACAGCGGTCATCTGCGTATGGTCGTTTCTTATTGGGATATGGCTGCGTCATTGGTCAACAACGGCGCGATCGACGAGCAGATGTTCAACGATGCGAACGGCGAACACATTTTCGTCTTTGCCAAACTGGAACCGATTATTGACGAACTGCGTCAGCAGTGGAACCAGCCGGAAATGCTGAAGCATTACGAAACGCTGGTTCGCCGGGTGCCCAACAATAAGGAAATCCTCGCCGGCATTCGCGAGCGGATCAAGATGATCCAGGGAATGATGGCCGAACGCGAAGCCAAGGCAAAGGCTGCGACGTCGTAGTTCGATAACCGCGAAACCAGGATGATGGAGGCGCTCGTGGAAATATGAAAATCACGAGCGCCGAATTCATCAAGAGCGCGTTCCAGGAAGCTGACTGGCCGCGCGACAACCGGCTCGAAATCGCGTTTCTGGGACGCTCAAATGTCGGCAAGTCTAGTCTGATTAATTCACTTTTGGGCGTGCGCGGCCTGGCGCGCACATCGTCTACCCCGGGGCGAACCCAGTCGCTGAACTTCTATTCAATCAACGGTCAATTTCGCTTTGTCGATCTGCCTGGTTACGGGTACGCCCGCGCGCCCAAAGCGCTCAAAGCTGAATGGGGCGCGGCCGCGGAAAGCTACCTTGCGAAACGCAATCAGCTTGTGTTATCAATTCACATCGTAGATTCGCGTCACGAACCCTCGAAACAGGATTTGCAGCTTCACGAGTGGCTGGTTCATCAGGGAAAGCCACATTTAATCGTCGCCACCAAATCGGATAAGCTGTCGAAAAACCAACTGCGCCAAAGCATTGATCGGATCACGCTGGCATTCAATACGGACCAGGTAACCACTTACTCAGCAGTTGCGCGGCGGGGGCGCGAAGCTATTTGGGGCGCAATCGAAAAGTCGCTGAAGCGCTAGAATGAAAAAAGGCTGCCGTGGTTTTTCCGCTTGCGATTTTTCAACTTTTGTTTAGAATTGAGTTTCCGAACCATCAAGTTCAAGTAACCAGGAACAGCGCCGACCTTTTGGCTGATCCGAGTCTGACCTGAGACCACGCAATCCCCGTTAACCGGCATCCAACTTCAGCGACTATAGTCCTGTGGATTTCGGCCTCTGACGGAGAGGCTAAAAAGAAATTATCAAAGCGGCGGGAAGCCCCCACACGAGCTTCCTAACCACCGCGCGGACAATTCCCTTTGACCGGCATTTTGAAATCAACTGACAAGTAACCAATCCGATAACGCGCGGCCACAATTCCCGCGCCCGAAAGAATCAACATGGCAAACAAAAGAAGAAGCAACAGCAACGGCGGGAACGGCGACAACGGAGGCGGCGTAGCAACCGCCGAGGCGCCCCCGGAATCCTCAGCCCCCCGCGACGGAAACTCCGACGTCTTTAATCTGTCTGAGCTGAAAGAGATGTCGATCTCCAAGCTCACCTCGGTCGCCAAGGGCATGGATGTGCCGGGCGCCACCGGCATGCGCAAACAGGAACTGATTTTCAAGGTTCTGGCAGCGCAGACAGAAAAGAGCGGACTGATTTTCTCGGAAGGTGTGCTCGAAACCTTGCCTGACGGCTTCGGATTTCTCCGCGCCCCGGAATACAACTATCTGCCGGGGCCGGATGACATCTACGTTTCGCCATCGCAGATCCGCAAGTTCGACCTGCGCACCGGCGACACTATCAGCGGCCAGATTCGGCCGCCGAAGGAAGGCGAACGTTACTTCGCGCTGATTAAAGTCGAAGCGATTAACTTCGAATCGCCCGATCAGGCGCGCGAAAAAGTCTTCTTTGACAATCTGACGCCGCTCTATCCGGACGAAATGCTGCAGGATGGAAGTTACTCCGGATAACCTCTCGGCGCGCGTAATCGATCTGGTGACGCCGATTGGCAAGGGTCAGCGCGCGCTGGTCGTTTCGCCGCCCCGCACCGGCAAGACCATGCTGCTGCAGACGATTGCGAATTCGATTACGCAGAACCATCCCGAAGTCACGCTGATCGTGCTGCTGATCGACGAGCGCCCGGAAGAGGTCACGGACATGCAGCGCTCGGTGCAGGGCGAAGTTATCTCGTCGACTTTCGATGAACCGCCGACGCGCCACGTGCAGGTCGCCGACATGGTCATTGAGAAAGCCAAGCGCCTGGTCGAGCACAAACGGGACGTCGTAATTCTGCTTGACTCGATCACCCGTCTGGCGCGCGCGCACAACGCCGTCGTGCCGCCCAGCGGCAAGATTCTCTCAGGTGGTATCGATTCTAATGCCTTGCAGCGACCGAAACGCTTCTTTGGCGCGGCCCGCAACATCGAAGAAGGCGGTTCGCTTACGATTATCGCTACCGCGCTGATTGACACCGGCTCGCGCATGGACGACGTGATCTTTGAAGAGTTCAAAGGCACCGGCAACTGCGAAATTCACCTTGATCGCCGCCTGAGCGACAAACGCCTCTTCCCGGCCATCGACCTGCAACGGTCAGGTACGCGCAAGGAAGAGCTGCTGATTCCGAAGGACGATCTCAGCCGCGTCTGGGTTATGCGGCGCGTCCTCAACCCACTGTCGCCGACTGAGCAGATGGAAGTCGTGCTCGAGCGGCTTGAGAAGACCAAGAGCAACGCTGAGTTCCTGGCTTCAATGCAGACTTAGTTATGAATGACAACTCGCCACGGAAACCTACAATGAAAGTTGTAGGCGGAAGGAACTTTCCATTCTGGGAACGTTTCACTCGCCTGCAGCGCAGGTCACACCTCATACTGGGAAAACCCGTCAGTCCAAAGGGAGTATTCCGCTTCAAGAGCTTTGAGGAATTCGACGAATGGAAGAAACGTTACCAGCTCCAAGAACTCCCGAAGAAAACGATCTCGTGAAAATTTGCGAAGCACTCAACAACGAGGGTGCTCTGTATGTTGTCGTTGGGGGCGTCGCTGTTAACCAACAAGGGTATCTGCGGGCCACTGAGGATATAGACCTACTTTTAGAAGATTCAAAGCAGAATCAAGAAAAGGTTCTGCGGGCACTGGAAGTTCTTCCCGACAAAGCCGTCCTGCAGGTGGAGAATAATGACTTGAACGAGTACTCGGTCGTGCGCGTAGCCGATGAGGTTGTGGTTGATCTGATGCTTTCAGCGTGCGGAGTCAATTATGTTGACGCTGTTGAAGAAATAGAATTCAAAGAAATTCGTGGCGTGCGAATTCCCTTTGCATCCGCAAGACTCCTTCTGCGCATGAAGCAAACTTATCGCGAAAAGGATATACCCGATAGAATTTTCCTCCAGGAAAAACTGCAAGCTAAACAGACGTAGATCCGGCTGCTTGAATAATGCGCGTCGTCATCCTTTCACCTGAAGCCGTTCCCTTTGCGAAAGTCGGTGGACTCGCCGATGTGGCCGGCGCGCTTAACAAAGCGCTGCACGCTGAGGGCGTTGATTCATCATTAATCCTGCCGCTTTACGATCAAATCGATCGCTCGCTTTTAACCAGAGTTTTCCTAAACGATCTGGAAGTGCCATGGCGAGGCAGGCATCCTCGCGTCACTGTTTGGCGGAGTGACGCGCTCAACGCGCCCACCTACCTAATCGATGCGCCGCACTACTTTGGACGCGGGCGGATTTACGGTGACCGCGATGATTTTGAGCGGTTTGCGTTCTTTAACCGCGCGGCCATCGCGCTCTTGCGGCGCCAGGGTGACGCTCCGGACGTGCTGCACTGCAACGACTGGCAATGCGGGTTTGCTTCAGTCGAAATGCGCGCGCGCCGTCAGCATGAAGAGTTTTTCGCAAAGACCAAGATCCTTTTTTCCATTCACAACATGGCGTATCAGGGATTATTTAGTCCTGCGGATCTTTGGTGGCTGGAGTTTGCGCCTTACACGAACGACTTCATGCTCAGCGGAGCAGCGTCGGCGCTGAAAGCGGGGCTGTTGGCCGCTGACGCGCTCTCCACAGTTAGTCCGCGATATGCTCAGGAGATTCAAACTCCGGAACAAGGTTATGGACTCGACTGGTTAATGCGCGCCCGCAGCGATTCGCTCGTAGGAATTACTAACGGCGTCGATTACGAGATTTGGAATCCGGAAACTGATCCGAACCTGGCGGCAAACTTTTCCGCCGATGACATGACCGGCAAGCGCGAATGCAAACTCGATCTACTACGCCGGTTTGCCTTGCCTGAGGAGCCCGAACGTCCCATCATCGCGATCATTTCGCGACTCGTAGCCCAGAAAGGCTATGACCTGATCCGGGATGCGGCGCGCGGGATTCTCGAGTACCGGCGCGTTTTTCATCGGGCTGGGCGCAGGCGCGAGCGAGTACGAAGACTTTTTGCAAAGCTGGCATGACCACGCGCCGTACCGTGTCGGTATCTATAAAGGCTTCGCCGGCGAGCCGCTGGCGCATCAAATCGAAGCCGGGGCCGACATTTTTCTGATGCCCTCGCTTTACGAGCCCTGCGGCCTGAATCAAATGTATAGCATGCGTTATGGCACTGTGCCGGTAGTGCGGGCGACCGGAGGACTTGACGATACAGTCCAGGATTTTGACGAATCGAGGGGTCAGGGAAATGGATTCAAGTTTGGCCCCTATTCGGCAGCCGCCCTGCTTGAAAAAATTCGCAAGGCGCTTTACTTTTATAACCAGCCGGAAACTTGGACGACGATTCAGCGGAACGGAATGACTGTGGATAATTCATGGTCGGCCGCCGCGAAAAAATATATCGGGCTTTATGAACAGATGACGGGGCTCGCTAATTAATCGTTAGTAGTCATAATATGAATAGTCGGTAAGAACCCTAAGGAGCTTTGCATGAGTGAACACGTAAAAGAAACCAGTGATAACAGTTTTGAAGCTGATGTACTTAAAGCCGACCAGCCAGTGCTGGTGGATTTCTGGGCCGCGTGGTGCGCGCCCTGCCGGATGTTGGCGCCCACGGTGGAAGCGGTAGCCGAAAAATATGCCGGCAACGCCCGCGTCATGAAGCTGAATGTCGACGACAATCCGTCCGTTTCGCAGCGCTTCGGCATCAAGGGCATTCCCACACTGATTCTCTTTAAGAACGGCCGGGAGGAAGAGCGCGTCGTCGGCGCAACTTCCGAAAGCGCAATCTCGCGCATGATTGATAAGCATATCGGGGCAGCCACTGCTGCTTAATCGCAAGGATATAATCCGTGAGACAGTCGGGCGCGGTTATGTCTTTTCAAAGGCAGCCGCGCCTGTTTTGTGTCTTGTGGTTTGGCGTTCCGCCTGAACCAACAATTTTCGATCTCCGATTTCCGACTTCTGATCTCTGTTTATGGTTATCGCCGTCATAGGCGCCCAATGGGGCGACGAAGGTAAAGGCAAGATTGTCGATCTGCTCGCCGAGCGGTTCGACGTCGTAGTGCGATACCAGGGCGGCCACAATGCCGGACATTCAGTCCAGATTGGCAATCAGTCTTTCGTTCTTCATCTGCTGCCATCCGGAATTGTGCACGAAGGAAAGACTTGCGTGCTCGGCAACGGCATGGTGATCGATCCGAAAGCCTTTTTCGAAGAAGCCGATCGCCTGATGGCGTCAGGGCATCAGCATCACGCCGGAGCGAGTTAAGGTCAGCTCACGCGCGCACTTGATTCTTCCTTACCACCGCGCCCTTGATCATACGAGCGAAGAGCGCTTAGGCAATGAACGCGTAGGCACAACGCTGCGCGGCATTGGTCCGGCTTATGAAGATAAGGCCGGCCGGCGCGGGTTGCGGGTGGCCGATGCCCTGGTGCCGGAAGTGCTTCGCTCGCGCATTGAACGTAATCTCGAAGACGCGAATCGGATCATTGTCGCGTACGGTGGGCAGCCGCTCGACGCCGAGACTCATTATTGCCGAGACCTCGACGATCGTGGAACGGTTGGCGCCCTTCATCTGCGATACGAGCCATTTCCTGAATGTCGCGGCCGCCCGCGGCGAAACAATTCTGCTCGAAGGGGCCCAGGCGACGCTGCTCGACGTGGATCATGGAACTTACCCGTTCGTGACTTCTTCCAGCACTGTCGTCGGCGGCGCAATGGTCGGTACGGGCTTGGCGCCGAAGCATCTGACCGGCGTGCTGGGAATTGTGCGCACCTACACGACGCGCGTCGGCGAAGGACCTTTTCCGACGGAAATGCTCGAAAGCGAAGCGGAGTTGGGCCATTTGATTCGCGAGCGCGGCCGCGAATATGGGGCTTCGACCGGTCGGCCGCGACGCTGCGGCTGGTTCGACGCATTCGCGACGCGTTACGCAGCTGAGATTAATGGGTTCACTTCCGTGGCGCTGACTAAACTCGATGTGCTGGATGCGCTCGATGAAATTAAAGTCTGTGTGGGCTATAACCTAAACGGCAAGAAATGCGACTCCCTGCCCTCGGTTTCGCAGGACCTGCGCAAAGTTGAACCGATTTATGAAACGCTGCCCGGCTGGAAATCTGAGACGCTCGGTATCACAGACTTAAGCGAGCTACCGCCAAAGGCGCGCGAGTACATTAACTTCCTCTCGAATCACATTGGCGTAGAGATCGGTTTGGTTTCGACCGGCCCCGAGCGCCTGCAAACGATCGTTGTCAGGGGTTCGGCGTTAGCGGGATGGCTCAGGGGATAAGACGTACTTGGAGCTTTGTGCTTGGTACTTTGTGCTTGGTACTTTGTGCTTTGAACTTCGCCCCACAGGAGATTAAACCGGCTTCGAGTTTCGTGACCAAACATACTAAGTACAAAGCACCAAGCTCAAAGTACCAGACCGTTAACTTGAAACTTCAAACTTGAAACCTTAAACTTCGTAGCTTCGTGGGCCGATAGCTCAGTTGGTAGAGCAACTGGCTTTTAACCAGTGGGTCGCAGGTTCGAGTCCTGCTCGGCTCACCACTAAAATCACTAAGTAGATCACCACAGTCTTCGAAAAAAGGCGTTGCCCGTCCGCTCCGGAGGAGCGGAATGTTTATAGCTCTCTGCAATCATTAGAAAGCAGATCGCCTCTCGGAAGTGGCCGTCGCCACTTCCGAGAGGCGAAAAACTTATAAGGCCGTCGGGCTATAAACATCTCGTCCTTACGGGACGAGGAATCGCAGAATCGCAGGCCTGACCCCGTTCTGGTTTTCTTTAGTCAGGCAGATTCTTGCCTCCAAATACTTGGCTCGCCGCTCCGCGGCTCCAAACAAATTTATTACAACGTTAACCCAAGGCTCGCAAAAGCCTCGCCCTGGGCTTAGTTCTGACCGCCCCGATGAATCGGGGCTCGTTGAAAGTCGTCGAAGTGAGCCGGCCAGATCAAAGGGCCGCCGCAACCGAAATCGCAGAATCGAAGGCCTGACCCCGATTCGATCTGATCTACATCTATAGGGACTGAGGATTGAGAATCGCAGAATCGAAGGCCTGACCCCATCGGTTGCGGCTTTGACCCCATCGGTTGCGGCTACGGGATGTGAGTTCTGCGGAAACCCGATTCTCATCAAAGTCGCTTCAGATATTTGGGGCGACGAGCAGGTTTAAAGTCTTGATGGGCTCAAGAACTTTGATCGAGCCGCTTGCTTCGACGACCTCGCTGGAGCGAACGCCACGGAGATGCAATTAACAAACTCACACCGTAAACAACTGCGCCGGGGAATGCTCCTAACCCGCGAAGCGGGTGTCAGATTTGGAGTGCGCCGGCAGAGTCCCGACTTGTCGGGACGTCGACGGCGCTTTGGATTATCTACCGGCCAGACATCCAAAGCGGGGTCGCGCTGCGCTTGCCACCGCGCTCCAAATTCTATCGCCCCTCCGCAGGCTCATGCTGCGCACCCTCACCCTAACCTCTCCCAGTGGGAGAGGGAATACCCGGTCGCTACCGCTCCCGGTACTGACCCGTGGCCCAAACAAGTTTCGAAACCTCACGTCGCCAGCAACTCAATCTCATCACGCAATCCGAGATACTCCCAACGCAGCAACGCGATCGGAACGTTGCCGTTCTTCCACAAATAATCATGGAATGCGCGCAGGTTGAACTTCTCCTTCTGATTAAGCCGCGCGTCAGCCAGGAATTTGATGATTTGGAGTTTGCCAATCTGATAAGTGATCGCCTGGCCCGGAGAGGAAGCAAAGAAGACGGCCTCTTGCCGCGCCGTGCCGCGATCGACCGGCACGATCTTTTCAAGATAGTCGGCCGCTTGATCGATCGTGAACTCACCCGTCGCCAGTTTCACATCCACTTCCACGCGCAGCGCCCGCAGACGCATAAAGTTGTACATGATCTCGCGCAGCTTGGGACGATCGTCGAAGAAACCAAACTGCAGCATCAGCTCTTCGGCATAAAAGCCGATGCCTTCATTCGCGCCTGAATCGTAGTAGCGCCGGCGAATCTTGTTTTCGTGCGCCCAGGACAGCGTCATTTGAAAGTAATGGCCGGGCACGCCTTCGTGCACGATCAGTGGTCGCGGGTCTTTGGCAATCGACAACGAAAAATAATCCAGATCAGGAGACGGCGGTTTGATATAGCTCACGCCATCTTCATCGAGTCTCGTGTCGGAAGTCAGATCGTCAGCCACTCCCATAAACGATAGGGGCTCGAGGTAAGGCGGCAGGGGCAGGTTGCGATAGTGCTTCATCCAGGACGGAACACTGAGAATATTCTTCGCTTCGAGAAACTCACGCGCTCTTCCTTCTTCGACATATTCCCGCGCCATCTGCGCCGCTTGATCGGGAAACAAGTCGAGTTCCGGCAAGCCCTGGTTCCGAGTTTGCTCAAAGCTTTCAAACGCGACCGAGCGCTCCCATTCGTGCGCTCCCATCACCAGCAACTGCTCAGGCGTGAAAGGCATTAAGGCCACGTGTTTAAGAAAGTAGACGTAAGCGTCACGGCCTACGGATGTTTCTTCCTTCATCTCATCAAGGTTGGTATTCAACCAGTCGTGAAGCGACTCAAGCGCGGCAGACGCATCGCCGGTGGATTCATTCAGTTCCGCCGGGCTTACACCTGAAAGCAGTGGGCCAAGCGCGTCGGCCACTTTCGTGAGCCGGACACGGACGTCAACCAACTTCTCGATCGCCGCGAGCGCAAAAGGTCTGATCGCCTTGCCGGCAAGATTCTCTCCGGCGCTCCGAACTGTCCCGCTGAAACTCTGAAGGACGTGGATGATTGTCCGGCTACGCGCTTCGGTAAATGGCGAAGGTTTTAGCAAAGACAGAAACAGCCATCCAAGCGTCTGGTCGACATAGAATCCGGGATTGCGCTCCTGCCCGCAGGTGACATTCAACTCCCAGTGCACTCGCGCGATCGCCGATCCAATCAAGCGGTAATCAACTTGCTGCGGCACCGGCCACGACCGCGCATCGATCTCCCGATGCCGCCGGGCGAAATGAGCTAATTCTCGACGCCGGCGCGCAAACGCTTTTGGTGACCAGTCGGGAGCCCACTCGGGAGGTCGTTCTATGCGGGGTATGTCGTCGCTGGACACTGGCTGATTCTCAGCGCGCCAGGCCCAGAAATTTTCTGCGATTTGTTGTAGTTGGTCGTAAGTGTTTCTTGTCATGTGTCGATTCAGTTCGCGGTACGCACGCCTCTGGCGTGCTTCACTACTGGAGCACGCCAGAGGCGTGCGTACCACTGCTCACCGCGTCCCCGGCGGCAGGTTCGTCTCTAAGAATCGCGTGAGCAATTCGAACAAGTGTCTGGTGGTGGCTTGGCCGCTAATGTCGTGGCGACGGTTCGGATAAGCCATCATGGTGAACTGCTTCTTATTTGCGATCAGCACATTCGCCAGCACTTCGGTTCCTTTGTAGTGAACGTTGTCATCGCCAGTGCCGTGCACAATCAGAAGTTTGCCCGCCAGACCCGCCGCATGCGTCACCGGTGAACCGCGACGATAGTCCTCTTCATTGTCCTGCGGCAAACCCATGTATCGCTCCTGGTAAATCGTGTCATAAAAATGCTGATCGGTAACCGGAGCGACCGACATGCCTACCTGGTAAATGTCCGGATAGCGAAACATCTGGTTAAGAGTCATCGAGCCCCCGCCGCTCCATCCCCAGATGGCAATACGTTTCGGATCTACAAAAGGCCAGCTTTGCGCGACGCGCGCCGCCGCGGCTTGTTCTTCGGTGGCAAGTACGCCGATCTTCCGGTAGACCACTTTGCGCCAGGCACGGCCACGGGGCGCCGGCGTGCCGCGATTATCGAAGCTCATAACGATATACCCGTGCTGCGCCAGCATCTGATGCCAGAGATAGCGCGTCGACATCCAGCGGTCGAGCACAGTCTGGCCGGCGGGCTCGCCATAGACATAAATCAACACGGGATAACGCTTTGACGAATCGAAATGCGGCGGCTTAATCACGCAGCCATCGAGGATGATCCCGCCGCCGATGTCTGCTTTAACAAATTCAGGTGGATTGATGTCCAGTTCTCTAACCCTGGCGATCGTGGCCGCGTTGGGAGCTAGCGCGCGCACGGCGCGATGATCCGGCAAGTGAATCAACTCAACCGTCGGCGGCGAACTAATGTTCGAGAAAGTGTGAAAAGCCCAGGTGGCGTTGGGCGCGATTGAATACGAATGCGTGCCGGCCTCAGCCGCGGGACTAATACGTTCCGGCTGACCATTACCGCTAAGCGCAGTTCTATAGAGATATCGCTGGGTCGCGTTGTCCGGCGAAGCGATGTAGTAAAGCCAGCCCCCTTTTTCATCGACGCTTTCAATGCTGATGACATCGAAGGCCCCCGGTGTGATGAGCTGCGGCGGAGGGCCGGCTCGTGAGGCCACGTAAACGTGACGCCATCCGTCTCGTTCACTGGACCACAGGAATCGCTCGCCATCCGCCAGCCATGCCAAATCGTCAACATCGACCCAGGCTTCATCTTTTTCGGCGAGGATAGTTTGGACCTGACCAGTGTGAGCGTTTCCGAGGATGACATTGAGCTCATTCTGTCGCCGGTTAAGCTGCAGCAAAACAACCTCGTTTGAGTTCCCTGCCCAATTCATGCGCGCGATATAGTTGTTACGCGGATCGCCGGGGACTTGTAACCAGCGGGTGATTCCTCCGGCGGCGCTGACGACACCGACACGCGCGGCAGAATTTGTCTCGCCGGCTACGGGATACTGAATGGTGGTGATTTTCGGATAGAGCGAATCAGTGTTATTGATCAAGTAATAGTCCGGCACACCCTCGGTATCCAGTTGCCAGTAAGCAAGGCTGCGGCCGTCCGGGCTCCAGCGCCAGCCGTCTCGCAGATCGAGTTCCTCTTCATAAACCCAGTCAAACGTGCCGTTGATGAATCTCTTTGATCCATTGCGGGTAAGTTGTGTGATGCGACCGGTGGCCAGATCTTCGACATAGAGATTGTTCTCGCGCACATAACCCACGCGTGTCCCATCGGGAGAGAACTTGGCGAACATCAGCGTAGAAGGCGTCGCGTTCTTGCCAATTTGCGAAAGCTGCTTCGCCGCAATATCAAAGACCCAGTAGTCGCCGCGCGTGTTCTGACGCCAGACTTGTTTTGAATTAGTGAAGATTAAGAGCTTGCGCCCATCCTGCGACCATACGTAATCATCAATCCGGAGCGGCGCCGAGGCGCCGCTCGGCACGAGCGACGCGGACGCGATCAAAACCGTGCGCGCGCCACTCGCTGCTTCATACCGAACTATGTCGCGGGCCTCTTGGTTGGTGGCGGACGGTTCCAGAGTAGTGTAGGCGCTTCCGTCTCCGAGCCAGCGGGCCGGGCCAAAGGTTTCCGAGCGAAACTCGTTCGATGCAAATATTCGATCGAGGGTCAGAATCCGTTTGTCCGCGGGCTGGGCCTGGGCCGCCGACAGAAACAGAACCATGGCTGCCAACGTGGCGCCGAACAATTTGAGTTTGAATTTCACGTTTTGCTGAGTCCGCCTTTCACCGGTCAATTTAGACTGACGAGCGCCAATCATCAACCGTTTGCGGAAGGAAGGCGTGCCCGCTGTCATCCCGGCTGAGGCTTGCGCAGAGCCGCAGGGACTATGGGTGAAGGTACGCAGTAGTCCAAGTAATTGAGTGCTTGTGCGCACCTGATAATAAGGTAGTCAGCGGCGCTTGAGTCATCTCGCAATCATATCGGCCGGAATATTACTTGCGTTTGAATAAATACGATTTTAAAAAGGATCGCATGGATAACCCTGCGGGCCGTCCGGGATAGTTCTTTACTTTGAAACCGATGAAATACGTAACCGCCGAAGAAGCCGTCGCGATCATCAAGTCAGGTGATCGCGTTTTCATTCATACCGCCACCGCCGCGCCGCAGCAACTAGTCAAAGCCATGACTGCGCGCGGGCCCGAATTGCGTTCAGTTGAGCTTGTTCACCTGCATACCGAAGGTGAGGCGCCTTATTTCAGGCCCGAGTATGAGCAAAGCTTTCACTCCAGTTGTCTGTTCATCGCGCCGAACGCGAGACAGGCGGTAGCGACGGGCCAGGCGGACTACATACCCGTTTTTCTGAGCGAGATTCCGGCGCTGTTTTATAAGAAGATTCTGCCGCTGAACGTGGCGCTGATTCAGGTTTCGCCGCCCGACCGTCACGGCTTTTGCTCGCTGGGCGTTTCCGTGGACGTATCGCGGGCGGCCGTCCACATGGCCGACCAGGTCGTGGCGCAAATCAATCCAAATATGCCGCGCACACACGGCGACGGCCTGATACATATCAGCCACATCGAGTATGGCGTCGAAGTGTCCGATCCGCTGCCTGAAGCGGGCGTGCACCAATTGACCGAAGTTGAAATAGCCATCGGTCAAAACTGCGCAAACCTGGTTGAGGACGGCGCCACTCTGCAAACGGGAATCGGCGCAATTCCCACCGCGACCCTGGCGGCGCTGGGTCAACACAAAGACCTGGGACTGCATACCGAGATGTTTTCCGACGGGGTTATTGACCTGGTTGAAAAGGGTGTGATCACCGGCGAGAAGAAACGGATTCATCCGGGCAAGTTAGTCAGCAGTTTTGTTATGGGATCGCGCCGGCTGTACGACTTCATCGACGACAATCCAACGGTCGCGATGCTCGACGTCGCTTATACTAACGACACCGCCGTCATCCGCCGCAATCCAAGAGTGACAGCCATCAACAGTGCGATCGAGGTCGATCTGACGGGTCAGGTTTGCGCCGATTCGATCGGCACGAGACTCTATTCCGGCGTTGGCGGGCAGATGGACTTCATGCGCGGCGCGGCGCTCTCTGAGGGCGGCAAACCGATCATAGCCCTGCCCTCGGTAACCAGCCGTGGCGAGTCGCGGATAGTCCCCATCTTAAAGCCCGGAGCAGGAGTGGTTACCACGCGGGCCCACACCCAATACGTCGTTACGGAATATGGCGTCGCCAATCTTTACGGCCGAAGCTTGCGCCAGCGGGCGAAGGCCTTGATCAGCATTGCCCACCCGGACCACCGCGAGACTCTCGAACGAGAAGCCCTGGAGCGGTTCCACGTGTTGTATGACTAAACTTTGAGGTTGCCAGCGTTTACTATCGTGCTGATGAGAGTGGGTGTCTGGCGCTCTCGCAGCGAATGAGGAATACTGGTTAGGAAAGTCGGCCTCCTGCCTGCGGCTTTTGCGATTCTATTTTTGGCGTCAAAAAATCCCAATAATCGAAGGCCTGACCCCGATTACCAATCATGCCTAATGGCTCTGCCACGCCGATGCGCGGCGAGTCTTTGACTTGCCGTACCTATTATCTTTTGAATTCGGCGGCCTACGACCGTACAAGAGGGTCGGAAACCCTCTGGATGAGACGAAGCCGGCCGGCAAGTCGGAGAAGACTTGCCGCGCATCATCAGAAAGAACATCGGAGTTTTCCGGCGGTCACAGGGCTTTAAACATGTCGTCCCTACGGGATGAAAATCATGGGGCGCTCGAATCGCAAAATCGAAGGCCTGACCCCAGTTTCGCCAGTTTTAGTGCTCGCGCTACTGGTTTACCAATTGAAGCTTGGTCGTCTGAGATTCTTTTCGCAATTTTGCAATCAAATCCTGGATCTCTTTCCTCTTAGCCGCGTCAGGTTCCAGCTTGATATATTTCTCCAGTTGATCGGCGGCGTCTTTATTTCGTCCCATGCGGTTATAGAGCAGCGCCAATTGCCAATACACTTTTGCAACCGGAGTGTCCTTGCTCAGCTTCTCAGCTTCGCGCAGTGCTTTCTCTGATTCAGGGTACTTCGCGTCGAGGCGCAGCAGAGTACCGTACAACAATTGAGCGTTGAATGAATTGCCTTGAAGCACAACGGCGGCGTGGGCCGCCTGCAGCGCCTCGGGCCGATGATTCAGCTGATAATACGCATAAGCCAGCGCATAGAAGCTGGAAAAACTTTTTTGATTCACGTCGCTTGATTTGATCAGATACGGCAGGGCTTTCTGATACTCATTGCGCGCGACGTACTCCCGACCCAGAGTATCGAGCGCATAATAGTAAGTTGGAAAAATCTTGATTGCGTCATCGATCTCTTTAAGGCCCTTTCCGTCGGGCTCATTAATGTCTCGCACTCCTGCCTCGTACAATCGAAGTGCTTCTTCCGGAACGTCTTGCGCAAAAACGGTCCCGCTGATTGGCGCATTTCCTGGTTTGACCTTGCGCTTGTCCACCTTCAGGTAAATATCAAGGAGAGCATCGCCGATTGCGCTATCGAGATCTACACCTTCGGTGTAATCGGCGTAATTTGTCGAGGTCGTAATGACGTGTACGTTGTAGTGACCGGAGTCGTATCCGAAGAAGCTGAAGCGGCCGCCTGAATCAGTTCGCACGCGGTTGATAGTCCGATATTCGTTTTGGAGTTCTACTTCGAGGTTCGGTACGGGCCGGTGAGCCGGGTCGAAGACAACGCCCTCGATTCTTACCCCGCGGACCTGAGCAGCACAGGACAAATGAGAAGATTCGAAGCAGACGAACAATACTGTGCACAGCAGTAGTCCAACGTAGAAGCGTCGTTTCATCTTTCTAATCCTCCACTTCGGATATTTTAAGCGCCGTGATTCTATATGGCTTTCAGCAGATGTCCCAAATTCAAAAAAGACTGGGGTCTGGCCTCCGATTCTTGCGATGCGATGCGGGCGAGGGCGCCCGCGCTCCCAGTATTAAGGTCTCGTGATCTCTTTGCAGCTTTTGAGGCAAAGTCACATCATCGACTTTACGACGCCGGCAAATTTCTTTCGCGGAGAATCTATCGCCGATTCTCGCAATAAACTGGTTCACTTTGCCGGCCTTTTCAAAATCTCCGCCAATGCCCGCAGACGGCTGGCGTCGGCAGGGCTCCTTGATACCGTTACATAAGCGACCTCTTCCAACGACGGCGCGAAGCTCTTGAGTTTTGCGAGTGACTTCTTATTCATGCGTGAGCTTTCCGCGCTTTGGATCGCCTTCCGCAGCACTCGCAATCTTGATCAGCCGGCAGAGCTTGCGATCGCTCCAACTGATCCACATACGCCTTCGCCACGATCAACTGTGCGCGGCCACACGATTTTTTCCTGGTTCTGCACATTGAACTCAGACATCTGAACCGTTTTCGCGGCGTCGATCTCGTTCTGGGTCAGGTCCTTTGTCGGCGTCAGCTCAAAGATGTCCAGGCCGCGCGCGATCTCGGAAGCGTAGATGTGGCCGTTGTACCAGTAGGCGGACCAGTCGCCGCCGAGCACGAGCATCTTTGGATCAATCGGGCCGCGATCGAAGTAGGCGATTTCAACCGGATGCTCGGCGTCGGTGAAGTCCATGACTGAGATGCCGCCCTGGTACCAGGCTTGCACTTCGATGTCGCGGCCCGGAACCGGAATGAGCGAGCCGTTGTGCGCCACACAGTTCTCGCTGTCGCCCTGGGCCGCCGGCATCTTGTAGTAGCTGGCAAAGTTCAGCTTGTTGTCCTTCAAGTTGAAAATGGCATCAGCGCCCCATTTGTTCGGATCGTTCGCGCGGCAGCGCGCGCCGAGTCCGCCGCCCCACTCATCGGTGAACACGACTTTCTTTCCATCGTTCGAAAACGAGGCCGAGTGCCAGTACGAATAGTTCGGATCGTTTACCGCGTCCACGCGTTTTGGATGGGCCGGATCTTTGATGTCCAAAAGGATTCCATTTCCCGAGCAGGCGCCCGCCGCCAAACCAATGCGCTGAATACACGGTGATGTCGTGGCACTGATTGGTCGGCGATGGCTTTTCCATTCCGTTCCAGCCTTGCCATGGGTAGCCGCCGTTATTCAGGCCGTTGATGGCGCCGGTCCGCGGATCCATAAACACGCGCGGACTGGAAACTACCGCTGCATTCTGCGGCGCCGCCAGCGGCACCTTGATCACCTCAATGCGAAACAGCGCCGTGTTCGGATCCTTGTCCGGCTTCTCACCCGAGCAGCCCGGCCAACTCTTCGCTTTGACGGACAAACGAGGTGCCGGAAACGTAGATGTAGACGTTGTTCTTATCATTCGGATCGACCACCAGCGTATGCGTGTGCGAGCCGCGGCAAGTTTGCACCGCGGCCACCTGCTTCGGATTCTGAATGTCGGAGATGTCGAAGATTCTCACGCCGCGGAAACGATCTTTTTGCGCGGCCGGCAAGCTCGGCTTGTTCTCTTCTCCGGCGGCTGGCGGCGGGTTCGGTGGAAACCCTCCGGTGCCGCAATCCAGGCGGCCGTTCGGCATCTCAACCGACATGAACATCAGGTTCTTGTAAACCGACACGTCACCCTGTCCGCCCGGACAAACCATCGAAGTCACCAAAGTCGTCTTCGCCGGATTCGAGATGTCATAGATACTGACGCCATAAAAGTTTCCCTGAAACAGGTGATTGCCCTGGAACGCCAGGTCCGAATTCGCAAAAGCGAGCCCGGCAAGAACCAACTTCAACGGCTTAGGCATCTTCGAAGGGTCCCCTACCCCGATTAGACCCAGGGCTCTTGTTGACTTTCGGATCATCAGGATCGTCTGAGCCGAGTTGAAACGCATCAGGTTTTTTGAGCAGCATGAGATGCTTGATGCCCATCGACTGCTTCACCTGCGTCATACATTCCCGGCGTCAGTTTGCGCGTGGGTCGGCTGCGTCTGAGCCCGTCATTCCTTCCGGCAGGGGCGGCGCCGGTTCAGGCGCAAACGGATTCGTCGGAGCGGCCGGCGTTGCCGACGGCGCGGGCGACGGCGAAGCCGTTTGCGCCTGCGTCCTCATTGCCAAAGCACGCCACAAAACAAGTGAAGCTAATAGCATGCGAAAAGCGATACCGTGTACTCGATTCATCGTTTCTCCTCCAAAGATTTTTTCCGCAGTGGGCTAATTGAAATCCTCTGCGATCGCTCTGCGTTCTCTGCGCCTCTGCGGTGAGTCTTGTACCCTTCACCGCCGAGACGCAGAGAACGCAGAGACTTCGCAGAGGAGAAATAAGACCAGCCACTTACTGTTTTTCCCCCAGCATGGTTTGCATAATCCGGATCTCGGCGCGTTGGCCGCTGTCGACATCCGTCGCGAAATTGAATAGTTCAGCGTCCTGTCCCGCGCCCGCAGTGTCGAACAAGATCCTTCACCATAATCAAGGCGCCGTTGTGGTGCTGAATCATCCCCGTCAAAAACAGCCGGTCGAACTCCGCGCCCTTTGCATTTCTTAGAGCCTCCATCTGCTTTGGCGTAAGCATGCCGGGCATCAGCATTTGATGGCGTGACATATCCATGCCGGACATTCCGGACATGTCCATGCCTGCCATTTCCTTCATCGGCGCCGAAGCTGGTTCGCCCCTCGCCTCCAGCCAACGCTTCATAAACTTTATTTCGTCCGACTGCGACTGGCTGATGCGCGCGCCCAGCAGGCGTAGATCCTTGTTCTCGTGCGCGATTCGATGAGCGCGGTCATCTCAACCGCTTGCGCGTGATGCATGATCATGCCCTGCATGAACTCCACATCTTTCGGCGAACGTGGCGGCAGTGTCGCCCTCGTCGATGGCGGCAGTGTCCGGGTCGGCTGGCCCGGCGCACCAGGTTGCACCACGACCGGCGCTTGCGAATCAGCCTGCTGTGCACAGACGGGCAGTGAAAAAGCACAGGCGAGAGTGCTCGCGGCGAGCAGCGCGCTTCGCCACCAGGCACTCAGCACTGACCTGAGCTTAGGTTTGCCCTTATGTAGACATCTCATTGGCGTTTGATTCTGAATAATTGAGAAGTTTCACCTTACCACAAGGTGACGCGAGTGATCACGCTGCGAGTGTTCAGAAGCCCGAACGTGAGCGAGGGCTTTTTTGCTTAGAAGGTGGGGAAGCGTGTATTCGTTCCGGTCCACACGCGCTCCTTGTTCGCGGTTCGTGGCTTGGCCACGCCGATGCGCGGCAAGTCTTTGACTTGCCGTCGCCGCGCATTTCTTTTCAGGGTCTCCGACCCGCGGTCTTAGACCGCAAGACTTATGGACAGCTTTTCGGCAAGTCATAGACTTGCCGCGCATCGGAATGGCAGAGCCATAGAGTCGCGCTCAATGCGGGCAAGGATGCCCGCGCTCCGGTGTTGGGGTCAGGGCTAGGCCCGCGCTCCATTACAACGCAAAGAAGTTTTTGATTCGCTTTAAAAGCGCGCCCTGGTGATCGCGCATCCGCGCCCGTTTAGCTTCTTCATTCAAACCCTCGCGCGCTGCGTCCAGCTCAACGCGGCGGCGCGCGAGCACCTGCGAAATGTCTTCCGCGATCTCCGGACGGCTGCGCAGCGTGTCGTGAAAAGCGTCCTTGTCGACCCGATAGCATTCAACATCTGACAAGGCCACGACCGTCGCCGAACGCGGCTCGCCGGTCATCATCCCCATCTCGCCAAAGAAATCGCCGGCACTCAGCGTGGCCACGCGCTCGTTCAGACGACCGTCGACCGACACGCGCACTTCCGCCTCACCCTGCGTGATCAGGTAAAGCCAATGTGCTTCGGCGCCCTGGCGCGTCATGGCCTCGCCACGAACAAAGGGCGCAATGCGCAGGCGTCCTGCCAGCGCGTGCCGCTCTTCATCGGTGAGCGTCTGAAACAGATCGACTTTCTTGAGCGCGTCCGCCCGTTTCTCGATCTCTTCAGTACGCTTTCTTTGTACTCGGGCCTGCTCTTCCTCAGTAACGAACAGAGCATGCGCCGGAATCGACAGCGGAATGTCAGCGCGCCGCAAAGCTGAATAGATGCGCGTGCGGACGACCGAATTTGTCGGATCGTCCACAGCCATATCCGTCAGCCAGTAGCGCACCGCATAACTACAGAAGCTTTCTTTGAAATCCATCAGGACGCAGTTCGGCAACGGCTCAGTCGCAACGTTCGCGATGGGCTCAGCGCGCAATGCCGTCTCGACCAAATCGATCACTTCCGTCGGCGAGAAACGAAAATCAACGTTGAAGTAAACCCACTGCCGATGCTGGCGCGGCTGGCCGGTGCGGCGGCCGAGGACAATCACGTGTGACTTCATCAGCGCGCTATTGGGAATTACAATCGTGTCCCAGTTACGCGTTTCGATCGATGTATGACGCCAGCGAATGTCTTTGACCACGCCTTCCTGATTTTCGATCCGAACCCAATCGCCCACGCCGATGGCGCGCTCCATCTGCAACGCCATGCCGCCCATCATGTTGCCGAGCGTGTCCTGAAATGACAGACCGATGACCGCCGTCAGCACCGCAGAAGTTGCGATAATTCCGGTGAGATCGGTATAGCGTGAGAGGATCGTAATCGCTGCTATTACATAGCCAAACGCCAGCAAGAGGTCGCGCATGATGCGCGGAGGTTTCAGTCGCAGGGCGTCGAGAAAGACTTCGAAGATGAAGACGCTGGCGACATTTACCGCCGCAAAAGCGAAGAAGATACGCCACGACCAGCTAACCCAGCGGTAAGCTGAACTGGTTTGGCTGATTCCATACGAGAGCAAAATTGTGGCCGCCACCAGGCCGACGAGCGAGACGGCAAAGAGCAGCATTGAAGTGCGCAGACGCATGCGCTCTCGTGGCTTGACTACGAATAGAAAGAACACGGCGATGACGAAGATTAAGAGAAACCAGGGAAGGGACTTCATCTCCGCGGCCGCCAGGATTTGCTGCCAGAAGCTCATATAAAGGCTGTTACGTGCGGCGCGGATTCTATCACGGAAGGCGTGAGGTTTTTATCGCGAGTTAGCGGTTCGGATCATTTGGGCCACCGCCTCTGCCCAAGTCGCGCCCGAGTTCAACGACGGAATCAACTGGAACGCTTCGCCACCCGCGGCCAGGAAAGTTTCGCGGCCGCGGATGCCCATCTCTTCCACGGTTTCTAAACAATCAGCGACGAACGAAGGACAGGCGACCGCGATTCGCTTGAGGCCGCGGTTCACGAGATCCGGAAACACATCCACAGTGTTCGGCCCAATCCATTCGGCCCGGCCCAGGCGCGATTGGAACGAGACGGTGTAATCGTCGGCGTTTAGTTCGAGCTTGTCGGCAATCGCCCGCGCTGTAGCAAAGCACTGCGCCCGATAACAATTCTGATTTGCGGAGGTGATGGCGGCGCAGCATTCTTTCGATTGCAGGCAATGGTTCGGATGCAGGCGCGTCACGTGACGCACGGGGATACTATGAAAACTGAAGATGAGGTGATCCGTGGTTTGCGGATCCACGCTGGCCAGAATCCGTTCAGACCAGGCGCCCACAAATCCCGGCTCAACGTAAAACGGCGGCAGAAAGGTCAGGAGGTTCTCGCAGCCAAGTTCTGTTGCGCTGCGACGTGTTTCAACCAGGGCGGTTTCGAAACTCGATTCCGCATATTGAGGATAAAGCGGCAGAACGATCACGCGCGTGACCCCGGCTGATTTTAGAGAGCCGAGCGCCGACTTGATCGAAGGATTTCCATAGCGCATTCCGAACTCGACCAGATATTCATCAGGATTCAGGCGGGCGGCGACCTCTTGCGCGAGCGCGCGCGTGTAAACCAGCAGCGGTGAACCCTCGGGCAGTTGAACCTTTTGATACGCCTCAGCCGACTGATATTTGCGGCGCGGCACGATCACAAGGTTCACGAGAAGCCAGCGCAGCGGCGCGGGCGTGTCGATGACATAGCCGTCCATCAGGAACTCGCGCAGATAGCGGCCGACCGCATCGGGCGTAGGCGCGTCAGGTGTGCCGAGATTGATGAGAAGTACGCCTGTGCTCATGAGTTCTTGCTCTGTGACTCAGTGGCTCTCCGTGTCTCTGTGGTGAATGCACCTCGACAGCAATTAACCACAGAGGCACAGAGGGCGCACAGAGTCACAGAGAGTTGATCCTATCGGCTACTACGGCCGCCCGTTCCAGAATCTTCGCCAATCCAATCTTGCCCAAATAATTTCCAACCAACACGACATTTGCCGGCGGTAAAGGTAACGTCGTCAAAATCTTTTCCAATTCAATCGAATAGTGTGGCAACGCATTGGGCCAACGCGTGACGTGAACCGCGATCGGCTCGTTTCGAACCCCAAAGAATCGTTCCCGCTCAGCTCCGATCAACTGCGCGAATTGTTCATCGGTCAAGTTAACCACGTCAGGATCGAGCGCGCCGCCAAAAATCCAGGTTTCAGCATGGGCGGGACCACGTCCTTCGAAAATTGAATCGTTGAAGAGCACACCCCGCGCGCGAAAACCCTGATCGCGCGGAAACAAGCAGCCAAAGCCGCTAAGTGTGGCCGTTTGGTGCGCAGGCCTCTGGCCTGCAGCAGGCCGGAGGCCTGTGTACCCATCATTCGGATGGAACACCGTCACGGTGGCCAACGAAAGCATTTCAATGCGTCGCAACGCACTACTTAACTCGGGTGCCACCTCACAAAGATATTCGGCGGCGGAGGGCGCTGAAAGACAAACGGCGGTTGGCTGGTTCGTATCGGCCCTCTCCTCGTGATTAAAGACGAACTCGGCGCCGGCCTGCTTCAGACATTCGTACAATCCATCAATCAGTTGTTGCATGCCGCGCGGTGGCGCCACGGTGCCGCGCAACTTTCCTTTCACCGGACGCTGTGTGCCGAGATGATTCGGCAGCTGCGCGCGGCCAAAAATCAAACTGGCGCTCAATTCGTTCGGATCCCCGGCATAGATTCCACCGAGCGCGGGAATCAACAGATAGTCAGTCGCTCCGTGGCCCAAGACTCGTCTGCCCCAAGCGGATATCGTTTCCAACGATCGCGGCCGCAGGCTCGCGGCGTTCACTGCCAGCCGCGCCGAGAGCGCCAACAGGTCGCCGGTCCGGAGCGGAACTTGTTTCGGCCTCCTGCGATAAATGAACCGCTTGCGTCCTTCGCGTCGCGTCGTCAAAAGCGGTACGCCAATGTCGGCGCAGAGGGCTTCGACGCGAGCGGAGCTAAGCAGACCATTCGCCGCCGTCTCAACTAATCCATGCTCTGTCTGAAGCGTCTTGATCAGTCCGCCCGGGCGATCCGCTTTTTCGACTACACGTACCTGGCAACCCTGCTCGATGAGGAAGTACGCGGTAGTAAGTCCTGAGAAACCCGCGCCGACGACTGTAATTGTTGGCGTCATAAAAATTCCCTCTCCCTCTGGGAGAGGGTTAGGGTGAGGGACGAAGTTACGATTCGCAAAGCCCTCACCCCAGCCCTCTCCCAAAGGGAGAGGGAGAACTTCTCGTTACAACGCTTGCGAAAACAATTGCGGGCGCTGCTCCTGGCTGCGCAATCGCTTATCGAAAAACATGCAGGCGTTGCGCAGGAACGGGGTTCCCTTCTCTGTCAGTTTCAAGGTTCCGTTCGTTAACTCGACCAGACCATCTTCGATCATCGGTCGCAGAAAACTCTGCGCGTCTTCGCGCTGCGCGGGTCCCAGCCCAACCGCGAAGCGCGTCATGAACTGGAGAATCTGTTCGCGCAGTTCGCGATCTTCCGCGCTTAACAAATGACCGCGCAGCGTCGGAATTTCGCCGTTGCGCACGCGCCGTTCGTAAACCGGAAAGGCTTTTTCGTTCTGATGAAAACAGGTCGGCGTTTCCGAGATCGCGCTGACACCGAGGCCCAGCAGCACCGTCGTGCGCGTTTCGGTGTAGCCCTGGAAATTGCGGTGCAGAGTGTGATTGCGTTGCGCTTCGGCCATGCCGTCGTGCGGCAACGCGAAGTGGTCCATTCCGATTTCAATGTAACCCGCGTCGGCCAGGATCTCGCGCGCCAGTTCGTAAAGCGCGCGTTTCTCGCCGGCCACGGGAATGTCTTCGTCCTTGTAACTGCGCTGCGCCGGCTTAATCCACGGCACGCGCGCAAAGCTGTAGAGCGCGATACGATCCGGCCGCAGTTCGGTCGTCTTTCGCACTGCTGTCGCGAAAACGATCGGGGTTTTGTCGCGGCAGGCCATAAATCAGATCGTAGTTCACCGAGGTGTAACCCAGCTCGCGCGCGATGTCGGTAATCGATTTGGTCACTTCGTAAGGCTGGTGGCGATTAACCAGGCGCTGCACTTCCGGATCGAAATCCTGCACGCCAATCGAAATCCGTGTGAAGCCGAGGTCATGCAGCAGGACGAGTTGTTCCCGCGTCGTGTGACCGGGATGCACTTCAACAGAAGCTTCGAAACGATCCTGATCGATCCGGGCCTTTGACAGAATTGGTTTCAGGATTCGCTCCAGGTTCTCTTTGGCGAAGAAGGTTGGGGTGCCGCCGCCCAGGTGCACTCCCAGCAGCGGTCTCTCGACGAACGCGGGCACGCGTTCGCGATAAAGGTTCCACTCAGTCGAAAGCAGATCCACGTATCCTTCTTCGCGTCCATGGTCGCGCGTGATCACCGTGTTGCAAGCGCAGAAGGTGCAGAGCGATTCGCAGAACGGGAGGTGAAAATAGAGCGACCAGGTGGCCGCTTCATCAACGAACGCCTGGTTCAAGTGCTCGATCCACTGATCGGTCGTGGGCGAGTCCGTCCAGAATGGCACGGTCGGATAACTCGTATAGCGGGGCGCCGGGACGTCGTACTTGGCAAATAGATCTGTCACTGCATTACCTCTGGTACGCACGCCTCTGGCGTGCAAGTCATCGAATTACCGCTTAGGAGGCAGCACGCCGGAGGCGTGCGCACCCGATCCGCTCGCTATCGCTCGCGGTTCTGTAATACCTCTCGAACTGTATCAACAAACAGTCTCACATTGTCTTCCGGCGTGGCGGGCAGAACGCCGTGGCCTAAACCACAAATCCAACCGGGCCATTCGCGGTCGGCGAGTGGCCTCAGATAGTCGCGCAAATGCCTTTTCAAATCGTCGCGACTGGCGTGCAACAAAGATTGATCGAAATTGCCCTGCACGAAACCTTTGGAAGAGACATCGAACGCTTCGCGAATGTCCCAGCCATGATCGACGCCGATGCCGGCGAGTCGGCCGCCGGTGAAAAGTGCATCGCGCAAATGTGCCGGCTGGGTTCCCTTTCGAATAGTAGCCGATGCGCGAACCATTCTCAGCCATTAGCGTTTGCAGCTGCGGCACTACTTCAGATCGATAAAGCTGCGGCGCAAGCTCGCCCGCCGCTGTATCGAAGATCATGACGACTTCGGCGCCGTGTTCCAGCTGGAGTTCGATGTTACGTTCGAGCAAAGGCACGATGCTCGCGCAGAATCGCGGAAACAACGAGAGCAGTCGCTTCGAGTTGGTTAGCGACCCTTTGTGGGTCCCTTCAACCGCGTAAACAAAAAGCGTCCATGGCCCACCCACAAAACCAATCACGCTGCGGTCCGGCGGAATTCGCTCGCGCGTCGCGCGCATGGCGTCTCCCTGAAAGAGCAGGTCCGGCCAGGCATCATCAACCGAGCGCAGGCGAGCGAGATGGAAGCTCTCGTCCAGCTTCCATCCGAGCTGCGGACCGTGGTCGGTGTATTCCAGACCCATGCCGAGAGCTTCAAGCGGAAACAGCAGATCGCTGAACAGAATCGCTGCGTCGAAACCAAAATCAAGCACCGGACCCAGCGCAACTTCCGCCGCCAGCTCCGGCTGCTTGCACAAATCGATGAACGAATGTTTCGCGCGCAACGCCTGGTAGTGCTGGTGGTAACGGCCGGCCTGGCGCATCAGCCAAATCGGCGGCGTGGGCTGCGGACGCCGCGCCAGAGCGTTTTGAAAGCGGGCGTTACCGATCTTGTTCCGTTGTCGCTACTGAAGTCATCTGTTGCTTTCTCCCTCTCCCCTTGGGAGAGGGTTGGGGTGAGGACTGCTGACAAATTATTTTTTGTTTCCTCGCCGTAGGCCCTCACCCTAGCCCTCTCCCAGAGGGAGAGGGGACCAAGCCGGCGCGCTCCAAACTCACTCCGCATCTCCGCACCACTGATATCCAACGCCACGCACCGATCGGATGCACGTGCTACTGGTATCACCGAGCAGTCTGTCGCAGTCGCACAATCATATTGTCGATCGTGCGTTGGTTCAGAAACTTATCTTCGCCCCACAACTCATCGAGAATCTGGTTGCGGCTAACCACCGCCGGGCTGCTGGTAATCAGCAATTGCAGCAAGTCAAAATCACGCGCCGGCGGATTTTCGCGCTGGCCGTCAGGATGCACTATCGCGCGCGTTTCTAAATCGATCACGCGGCCATTGCACGACACCTGATGTCTGCACCGGGTGCCGGTCAAGCACATGCTCAACCCGCAGCAGCAAGCTCGCGCAGATGAAACGGCTTGGGAATAAATTCTTCCGCGCCGATTTCAAAACCCTCCAAGCGATGTTCAGCGGTGCTCAACGCCGTCATGAACATGATTGGGATCTTCGTTCTCTCTTTGATGTGCCGTCGCCAGTTCGAATCCTGAGCCGTCGGGCAATCCAATATCGAGAATGACTAAGTCCCAGATCCCTTCGTCCAACTTCCGGCAGCGCGCGCTGCTTGGTCTCGACCCATGCTACGTCGTACTTTTCGCGCAGCAGACGCTCGTGCAGAGTGGCGCCGAGCGAACGATCATCTTCGACCAGCAACAGTCGCTTCATAATTGGTCCGCACGCCTCCGGCGTGCTGTTCGTCCGTGAGCTTGCTCTTCCCGCTTAGCACGCCGGACGTGTGCGTACCCGGCGCCTCAGGTAACTCCAGTTGCGCCACAAAACCGCTCTCTGTCGCCGCTGCAAAACCGAATGCTGCCGTGCATCGCTTTCGCCAATTGGCGCACGATGTAAAGTCCCACGCCGCTGCCACTGCTGCGCGCGTGGCGAACAAATAATTCACCAAGTTGACTCAGATCGCCTTGAAAACCCCGGCCATTATCAATCACGGTCACAATCACCCGACCGCCTTCGCGGCGCACACTAATGTCGACCTCTGTCGCGTGACCATGAATGACCGAGTTCTGCACCAGGTTCGTCAGGATGCTCTCCAAGCGCACGCGCATCCGCCATCACGACGCCATCGCCAGTTCGCGTGATCGCCACGTTGGGCCAATGAAGACGCAGCGCTTCGATTCGATCGCTCAGCTTGATCGGCTGCGGGAAAAATTTTCCGCGCGGCAGATTAACCAGAAACAGCGAGTTCTCCAGTTGCAGTTGCAGTCGCAGCGTGTCGCTCAGCAGACGGTCGAGCAATGGGTTCGGCTCTGAGCTGCCCAAATCCTCGCGCAGGCTTTCGGCCTGCAGACGCAAGACTGGCGAGCGCTGTCTTCGCGTCGTGAGTGAACGCGGCGAAGAATTCTTCGACCTGAGCGTGCCGCTTCTGCTCGCGCCGCGCGTAATAAAAAAGCGCCAGGCCGCCGCCAATCAACGATGCGATCAGAATGCCGCCTTCCCACATCAGCATCTGGTAATAGCGATGAACGTCGGGAGCGCCGGCCACCGTCAGCCGCTTGATTAGATCGAGTTGCCGCAATCCGAACACCAGCCACCATCCAGCCAGCGTGACCGTGAACACGACCCACACGGCGACCAGGGCGATGGCGAGCGATCTGCGTTTGCGTTCCATGCTCATTTCGTTCCCTCTCCCTCTGGGAGAGGGTTAGGGTGAGGGCGTTAGTACCGCCTGAGAAACAAAAAATTGGGCTTTCTCGCCGTAACTTCGTACCTCACCACGGCCCTCTCCCAAAAGGAGAGGGAGATCAAGACTTTGCGCTTTCCCGGGCCGCTTTCAAAATCGCGTCCTGCGCTCTCTCCAACAATTCTCCTGAATGCGCCAGCGACAGAAAATTCACTTCGTAACCGCTGGGCGAAAAGTAAACACCTCGATCCAGCGCCGCGTGAAAAACTCTGGCGAAGGCCTCAGCGTTAGCGGCCGGAATTTGTTCGATTCGGCGAATCGGTTGATCAGTTGCCGAATGCAACCAGAAGATCGAAGCCGTCTGCGTAACCGCGAACGGCAAACCGTTCCGAGTCAGCTCACCATTCAAGCGATCGCAAAACGCTTTAGTGGTTTGTTCCAGCTGCGCGTAGACATTTTCGCGCTCGACCTTTTGTAGCGTCGCCAAGCCCGCGCGCATGCCGACCGGATTCGCGCTCAAAGTCCCGGCCTGGTAGACCGGCCCCACCGGCGCGACGAGTTCCATCAGGTCCTTTCGTCCGCCGTAGGCCGCCACTGGAAATCCGCCGCCAATGACTTTGCCATAGGTGACCAGGTCCGGTCGAATGTCGAGCACTTCCGCCATGCCGCCCAGCGCCACGCGAAACCCGGAGATCACTTCGTCGAAGATAACGAGCGCCCCATTCGCGCGCGCCAACTTGATAACTTCGTCGATGAACTCTCGTCGTTGAATCAATAGACCGTAATTCGCCGGCAATGGCTCGAGAATTACAGCCGCGATTTCCTTGCCGTGCCGGTTGAAGACTTCGCGAACTGCGTTTTCGTCATCAAGCGGCGCCACCAAAGTGTCGCCGGCAACCTGATCCGAAACCCCGGCGCTGGAACTGGCGGATTCTCCGGCGAGGCCGCTGCCGGCTTTTACCAGCAGCGAATCGGAATGGCCGTGATAGCAGCCTTCGAATTTCAGTATCCGGTTGCGATGCGTCGCCGCACGCGCCACGCGCAGCGCGCTCATCACAGCTTCGGTTCCGGACGAGACAAAACGCAGCATCTCGACCCACGGCAGACGCGAAGTGATCCATTCTGCAAGTTCGAGCGAGTAAGGTTCGCAAGCGCCAAAGCTCCACGCGGTGTCGATAGCTTCACGCACGGCGGCGCTCACGTCCGGGTCGCGATGACCAAGAATCAGCGGACCAAAACTCTGACAGAAATCGATGTACTCGCGGCCGTCCACCGAAATCATCAATGCGCCCTGCGCACTCTTGAAGAAGACAGGCGTGCCGCCGACGCCCTTGAAGGCGCGCACGGGACTATGCACCCCGCCCGGAGTGATGCGAGCGGCGCGATCGAAAAGTTCGCGCGAGCGAGCATTAGTCGATGTTGCTTCTAGAGGTGTCATGTTCTTGTTTAGTTCCCTCTCCTTTTGGGAGAGGGTTAGGGTGAGGGCTTACGCTAGTTCCTCGAAAAAATCTGCAGCCCGCTTTAGCGGGCGACAGATCGGTCTCGCCAGCTAAAGCGGGCGACGAAGAGTACTAGATAATAGTGCTTCCATAGACCCTCACCCCGGCCCTCTCCCAAAGGGAGAGGGAGATAATCACTTGCCGATCCCCAAACTCTTCGCATAGCGCGCGCCGTACGTGATGATGTACTGTGCCCCGGCGCGCTTGAAGACGTGCCAGGTTTCCAACAACGCATCTTCAAACTTAATCAATCCCTGTTCCCCCAGGACTGACATTCCGCCATACTCGCCGCTCACTTGATACGCGCCAACTTGCAAGCCGGTCGCTTCGGAGATCGGCCGAATTAGATCCAGCGAAGTCAGGCCGGGCTTGACCATTAAAATGTCCGCGCCTTCTTCGGCACAGCGAACGCTCGCGGCGATCGCGCCGCTGCGGTTGCGCACGTCGAGCTGATAACCACGCCGGTCGCCAAACTGTGGCGCTGAATCCGCCGCATTGCGAAACGGCCCATAAAAGTTGCTGGCGAACTTGGTGCTGTAGCTCATCACGGGAACGAGATCAAATCCCTTCTCATCAAGTGCTGCTCGAATTCGTCCGACGCGCCCATCCATCATGTCGCTGGGGCTAATCCCGTCAGCTCCGGCTTGGGCAAACGAAACGGCAGAATTCGCCAACTCGCTCAGAGTCTCGTCCAGCTTAATTCCCTTATCGTCGAGCACGGCGCAGTGTCCGTGCGTCGTGTACGAGCACAGACAGGTGTCGATCCACAGGCAAAGGCTGTTTCCGAACTGGCGGCGAATTTCGGAAATCGTCTTCTGTGTCGCGTCGTGAGAAAAGCCGCTCTCCTTCTTTTCCGCCGGCACCGGAAAGAGCAAAAAGTGCGTCACGCCGGCCGCCAAATCCTGCTCGATCATTTTAAGAGCGGAAGGAATATTGTGGCGCACGTTCCCGCGTAAACCGGGAATCGGTTCTTCATGTTCCAGCCCTTCGACCACGAAGAAAGGTTGAATCAACTGGGCCCGATTGAATTCGGTCTCGGCGCACAAATCGCGCAGATGTTGTGAAGCGCGCAGGCGCATCAAACGTTTCATTAGAGCTCCTCTGGGACAGGCGTTAGAGTACCAACTTTAGTTGGATATTTCGCAACACAGACCCCCGACTAAAGTCGGTACTCTAGCGTGCGCTGTGTCAACGCTCGTCATTGCATCATCTCGTCCAGCCATTGCTGGTGATCCAAGAACACATGCGGCTCGATACCGTTTCTTTCCAGAATGCGCTGCGTATTTCCCGGCCCGCAAAAATGCGTCATTTCCTTCAACCAGGGATTCTGCGACAACGCCAATTCGAAGGCTGAACCGCTCTTCCAAAAGAAATACTTCTTGCCGCTCAAGTCGAGACTTTCGCTCTTCGGCGTCAGCCGATACGTTCCGACGCTCGGCATGCCGCCATCAGTGTAGCCGCTCTCGTGTGTAAGCTTAAGCCAATCCGGATCTGATCCGGTTAGGGTTTCGATGAGCGGCGATTCCTGCTCGCCGAGACTGTCCGCACAACCATTCACCCAGACACCGCGGTGCGCCAGACGCTTCCACGTTTGCACGCCGCTGGCCCAAACAATCGTCTCCGCAGAGACATGCCAATCACCGGGCAGGGCGTCGGCTTTGGCTATCCAAAGCCCATGCTCCTGAGCGGGCTGAGGGACCTCGATCTTCTCACGATCAAACCAATCCGCATCCGATGTTTTCACTGGCCATATCTCATTACGTGAAGCTCTGGGTGGACGCGGTTTTGAAGACTTCAAAACATGGCTGACGAGGACCTGGCGGTCATCAGTTACACCGTGTAGAAAAGTGATCTCACCAAACGGACGTCGCAACACGCTCGCTCCGATTTTTTGATGACAACCGCCGCCGTAACTGCGCAGGATCTCGCGTTCACTGATGACGGCGCTGAAGGTATCGGCACAGTTGAGAGGCGCGAACAACTCGCGCATGTCAGGCCGGTTGCGAGCAATCTCGACTGCCAGCGCTCCCTGCGCCGGCGCCGAAGGATTAGCCGACAGCGGCAGAACCATCCAACGACACTGCGTCAACGCTTCGCGCAAATCTCTTTGAGTTCCGGCGAATTCATTTGTGCCCTCCCCAACGGTCGGGTTACTGCCCTGAGCTTCAAGCAAACGATCAATCGCGGCCTTCGCGACGATCAAGCCATCGACATCCTGCGCCAGCAGTTTTTTCACGCGCGTCGGCACGTTACCGCGCACGTTTTCAAACTTCAGTTCATTGATCTTCGCCGGCAGCGCTGCGCGCAGAAATGAATCAAGATTGTGAGCACGCCGCGGCGACGATGTCAGAATTGAAACAATGCCCGTGCGCTCTACTTCGGCCCAGCGATCTCTTCGCACCAACAATAGATCGCGGGCATCGGCCCGGGGCAGTGTGGCCACAATCTCAGTTTCCGGATCGTCTTCGATGGCCAGGTCCTTCCACGAGTGCACGACGAGATCAAACTCGCCCCGCAGCAGTCCTTCGCGAAAATCCTGTGTGAAGACTCCCTTTTCAGGCATCTTCCACAGTGGATCGCTTAGATTCTTATCGCCGAGGGATTCGTGAAAGGAATAATTGATTTCGACTTGAGGATGTGCGGCGCTGAGAGTTGCGCCGACTTGAACGGCTTGAATTCGTGCCAAGTCACTGCGACGCGACGCGATCGTCACGCGCATAAATCTTCCCACCCAAATGGCCGGAATTGCGCCTGCCGGGATTGTCGCTGGACCAACTGCTTGATCTCGGCGCGCGCGGCTTCAACATGTCCCTCGAGGCGTTGGCGTTCCGCGCGGAGCGCATCGAATAGTTCGTTCAATTTGATCACGTCGCCAGACAAGGATACCGGATCGCTGGCGGCTTCGCCACGAAGATCCAGACACTTGGTGAAGGTCACGCTTTGCGAGTTCGTCCACTCTGAAACCTGTTCGGCCTTGAGCGGCGCCGCAATCACCAGGGCCACTTCATCCTGGCGCCAACCAGCATTAGCATCGGCATACTTTGCAAGATCGATTTCAGGATAGGTCTCGAGCAGGTCTTTCGCATGTTCCCAGTTGCGATAGAAGACGAGCACTTTCGTTTTGCCGATAAGCCAGGGAAGAATTTCGCGCGCGAGCTTTCCGGCGCCGAGGACCGCCACGGCCGGCATCCCTTTTACGTGCTGCCGCACGAGACTGCCATAGGATTGGCTGCCGATGCCCTGAAGGTGATTGTGGCGAACGCACTTGGCGTCGATCATCAGGTTCGTAGCCATCTGGCGCAGGAACGAACCCCAGTGATTTTTCGGAAACTTGGCGCTCAGCAGAAATTCCTTGAATTGGCCCATCACTGCGGTCTCTCCGACGATGGGCGAATTCAAACCGCAAATAACTTCCAACAGAAACCGGTACGCTTGTTGGCCCCGGTAGACTTCCACCGTGGGCAGGCTCAATTCGCCGCTTTCCATCGCGGCCAGTGTCGATGCACTTTCGTTAGCGTTGAGGACGAGAATCCGGCGCAGGCAGGTCTGCCATTCGAGGCCGTTAAGCACCGCGGGCATCTTTTCCCGCGCTTCGTGTCTAAGGTTGACGATGACCAGCTGATTGATCACGCGGATATTCTAGGAAAACCCGTGATTTCGATTGTCATCGCTTTGTCATGAAAAGAGGGGAAATTGCGCGGGAATGTGACGGGTGTCACAACGAGGGGTGATGCACAATTGATTACGTCGACAGTAGGTCGGGGAAGTGATAGATAGCTCTCATCGCCTGTCGTCGCAGCGCGACGAATGATTTTAGCCCGGCCTTTTAAGGCCGGGAACGGTGCGGTTCCTCTGTTGTCGTCGCGTAGCGACGGTTGTTGTTCAATCGTCGCTAACGCGACGAGATTTTTTCGGAATCGGTATCCGTGGCTTAAAAGCCACGGCTAAAATCATGCCGCCGCTACGCGCCGAAGAACGAACCACGCTCACTAACATTGCTCATCGAAATGGCCACCCCTAATTCTGTGGCGCTATCTGATATTGCTCCAGCTTTCCGTCCGGCATTTCGTAAGTCCAGGCCCGCAAAACCTTCTGCGGAAATCGGATGATGTAAACGCGCAGCGTCATTCCTCCACGCAAACCTTGTGAAGTCTGAACGAAGGACTGCGGCGTGCCCAGCGGCGCCAGTCCGCTCGCGAAGTCCTTCAGCGCCGGTTCGCTGAAATAAAAATTCGCATTGTCGGTAAAGAGCGAGCGCTCAATCTTGCCCTGTTGCAGGTCCGCGAAAATCTTCTTGGCTTGGTCAAGCTTGGTGGGTGTCGCCGGATCGTTGATGGCAAAAAGCATTTGTCCGATGGCCCCGGCGATGGGACCCGCCGCGCCCGCAGCGTCCTGATTGGTCAGCACCACAACCGCCGCGCGATCATCCGGAAAGACGATGTTCTGGGCTGTAAATCCCGAAACCTCGCCGCCATGCGATAGCGAACGATGCCCTCCCTGCGACGCAACGCTCACACCCAATCCATATTGCGTCGCCAAACCATTCTTCAATTCGACGTCCGTTCCCAGCAGTTGATACGACCCGGGCTTCAGAAGCTTCTGGTCCATGATCGAAATGTCCCATTTGGCCAGGTCCTGTGCCTGCATCGCCAATTCGCCGGCCGCAAACAGCCAGCCCTTCCCTTCTTTAGGCGCCGGACGCAGCGGCCCCAGACCAAATCGCTGGTAACCGATTGCGTCACTTTCCGTGAGCCGTTCAGAATCAATGTCAGTCACACTCGCCATCTGCAGCGGCTTGAAGATTCGCTGTTGGAGAAAATCAAGGAGGGGCATCCGCGCGACCTTCTCGATAATCACACCGGCGATCACATAATTTGTGTTGCTGTACTGCCATTTCGTGCCGGGCTCAAAATCGAGCGGCTTTTTCGCCCAGGCATCCATGATCTTCTGCGAGGTCGTGGGCTGTAGCATTCCCGGCATTACGTAATCCTGCGGCCAGTAATCCTGATAGCCCGAAGTGTGCGATAACAACTGGCGGATTGTCACTTCATTGGCGCGCGTCAGATCGGGAATGTACTTCGCGACTTTGTCATCAAGAGACAGCTTGCCCTGCTCCTGTAGCAGCAGCATCGCCGCCGCCGTAAACTGCTTGCTGATCGAGCCGATGCTGTAACGCATCTGTGAGGTTGCGGGTGTCCTGGGCTCGAGCTTCGCATCGCCGTAAGCTTTCACGTAAGCGATCTTTCCATCTTTGACGACCGCAATTGACGCGCTGGGCACACCCGTTTTAGCCAGCGTGTCGGCTACCAAAGTATCGATCTTCTGGGCCAGGTCCGTTGGCAGCTGAGTCTGTGCGGTGACGGACGAAACCGCAAAACTGATAAGCATGAAAAGGAAAAACCCTGGGATTAGGCGGCTTAGACGATGCATTCTGGTCTCCTCTTTTTGAGTCTTCGATCAAGCGTAAGAAAAGCGTGATTATATCCCAAGGTTGCGATAGAATCGCCCTCCCCCAAGACATCGGTAGTGCCTAAATTGAAATCTCTGCGCAACCTCTGGGCGCTCGGCGTCTCAGCGGTGAGCATTTCTTGTTCGTTCACCGCAGAGCCGCAGAGGTCGCCGAGGCTAGCGCAGAGAAACTGAAATTAAGACACTACCAAAACATGGTGGCTGGTTTCACGAGTGTCAGAGTACCAACTTCGGTTGGGCCTTTTCATTCGCCGTTGGAATGTCCGACTGAAGTCGGTACTCTAATTCCTCTAGCGAAAGTAAAGCCACCCCCTGAAAAACCCAGTTGAGCTATCGAAAGGATACGTCCATGAAATTCGCCCGCTACATCCTTAGCGCATTGGTACTTACGGCAGCTTTGATTGCGCTGCCGGCAATAACTCTTGCGCAGGATCAGAAATCCGCGCCGCATCACGTTCATTACAAAGAACCGACTCAGCAAACAGTTTCGCCAACCGGGGCCATCGCGCCCAGGCTTCAAAAACTTGGCACGCACGTGTTTCCGGTCTCGACCAAGAACCGGCAGGCGCAACTCTTCATGAATCAGGGGTTGAACCTTTCGTACGCGTTCAATCATGCGGAAGCCGGCCGCGCGTATCGTGAAGCAGAGCGTCTCGATCCAAATCTCGCGATCGCCTACTGGGGCGAGGCCCTCGCGCTGGGGCCGAACATCAACGCGCCGATGGATCCGGCGAACGAGCCAAAGGCGCTCGAGGTAATTAAGAAAGCAATCGCGCTAAAGCCAAAAGCGTCGCCACGCGAGCAGGCTTTGATTGACGCGCTGACGCAACGCTACTCAGGCCGCGCAGAAGATCGACGCGCGCGCGATGTTGCTTACGCCGACGCGATGCGCAAAGTGCATCTCCAGTTCCCTGACGATCAGGACATCGCCATGCTGTACGTGGAGTCGGTGATGGATCTGCGGCCCTGGGGTTACTGGACGCGCGACGGAAAACCTTATGAGCGGACCGCCGAAGTTGTGGCGCTGACCGAAAAGATCATTGCGCGCAATCCAAATCACCCGGGGGCGCTGCATCTCTACATCCATTTGATGGAGGCCTACCAGGCTGACAAAGCCGAAGTCGCCGCCGATCGACTGCTGACACTGATGCCGGCTGCCGGTCATATGGTGCATATGCCCGCGCATATCTATCAACGCGTCGGTCGCTATGCCGATGCTGCCAAAAGCAACGTGATGGCGATCGCGGCGGACGAGGATTACATCGCGCAGTGCAACGCGCAGGGTCTTTATCCCATGGCCTACTATCCACATAACCTGCACTTTCTCTGGTTCGCGGCCACGGCTGAAGGCAACAGCAAGATAGCAATCGAGGCCGCCAGGAAGGCAGCTTCCCGAGTTGACGACGACACTCTGAAGGCTGCCCCCTTGCTCGCCGGCTTTCGCGTGGTTCCTTACTATGCGCTGACCCGTTTTGGTAAGTGGGACGAGATGCTGCGCGAGCCTGAGCCGCCCGACACCAGCGCTTACCTGCGTGGCATGTGGCACTACGCGCGCGGCACGGCGTTTCTCGGCAAAGGACAAACGAGCGATGCCGAACAGGAGCTTGCGAAGTTGAGCGCGATGATGAGCGACAAGTCGCTCGACCAGCCTCTCTTTTCGCCGAACACCGGTCATGCGGTGCTTTCGATCGCGCAGGAAGTTCTCGGCGGCGAGATTGCTGCGGCGAAGAAGAATTACGATGACGCCGTAGCGCACCTTGAGCGGGCAGTGCGCCTCGAGGACGCACTGGTTTACACCGAGCCCGCCGAATTCCATTTTCCGCCGCGCCAGGCGTTAGGCGCCGTCTTGTTGGAAGCCAAGCGTCCCGCGGAAGCGGAAACAGTTTACTGGGAAGACTTAAAACGCAATCGCGAGAGCGGCTGGTCGCTTTACGGACTGACGCAAGCACTGAAGGCGCAGGGAAAAGCTGAAGACGCAGCCCTGGTCGAAGCAAGATTCAAAAAGGCCTGGGCAGGCGCGGATGTGACGTTGAGTGATTCAAGGTTTGGGAAGTAGAACCGATTCTGTGACCATGTAACCCAAATCGCTTTATCGGCTAAAGAAGTCTGAAGCCTTCGCGAGCTTTGTATTGCAGTACCGCTGAATCGCCTAGAAGTCATCGTAGTTCTCGTCACGACAGTCGCCCTCCAGCGACGTGCGCTGACCGCGATCAGGACATCAAGCGCCATCCGTTGAGTGGCGGCCACTGGCATTTTTTTAAGCTTTCCTTTGGCTGTGCGCCTTCGTCCTTGCGTCAACCAAAAGAGAATGCGCGAGGTGAGAAGCCAATCGTTCTGGTCCGGCACGATTAGGGAATTATCTTTCCGCGAAATGATTACAGAAGTGTCGTAAGTGAAGTACGACATTAAGAACTTTTGCGCTTGTGCTTATTCTCGTATGCGATCTGGAATGCTTCTAAAGTTAACTTGTTCCTTTTCTCGAGCATTTTCTCCCGCGCGCCAGGAACGTAGGGGTTTCTTATGATTTGATATTCGTGCCTCATCCCGTTGGAACCGACATCTTCACTCGGCAAGGGGGTAAACTGTAAACCGTTGGATCGGGCATTTTTCAATCCCGAGCGTGCGGCTTTTGTTTTCCCATGCGAGGACTTCTTCGGACTCATATTTATAGGCTATCACAATCTGAGCAACTCGTTAACCAATTTCGTTTTCTTTTCTTAACCGTTCCTCCGCCAAACGATCTGCCGCTTTGTAAGTAGGAATTCCCTGAGTCTCAGCCATGCGGAAAATGTTCAGCACGGTGTCGTAAATCTCATCTGCCTTCGCGGCTGATTGCGACGATTCCCAGCCCAGCAACTCGCGGCACCCACTGATCATGCCGCCCGCGTTCGCCGCATAGTCGGGCGCGTAGAGAATCCCTAAGCGGCTGAGTTCGTCGCCATGTCGGGGTTCTAACAACTGGTTGTTGGCGCCGCCCACGACCATATCGACTTTCAATTGCGGGATGGTTTCGTCATTGATGATGCCGCCGAGGGCGCAAAGATTTCAGCGTCGCTCGCATAAATCGCGGCCGGCGGAACAGCCGTCGCTCCGAATTCCTTGACGACGCGATCAACTTTTGCGGCGTCCACGTCGGCGACAATCAATTTCGCTCCGGCGGCGTGCAGATTCGACGCCAGGTAATAACCGACGTGGCCGCAACCCTGCAGAGCCACAGTTCGCCCCGCCAGATCATCCGAGCCCCAACGATATTTCGCGCTTGCTTGCATTGCGCGAAACACGCCCCGCGCCGTGACCGGTGATGGATCGCCGGACTTGCCGAGCAGCCCTGCCACATGGTTCGTTTCGCTCCTCACATATTCCATGTCTGCGGGACTGGTGCCGACGTCTTCCGCGGTGATATAGCTGCCGCCAAATGTTTCGACAAAGCGTCCGTGCGTGCGAAACAGTTTTTCCCGGTCTAAATCGTCACCGTTGCGCAGCACAATCGATTTGCCGCCGCCGAAGGGAATTCCGGCCAGCGCGTTCTTGTAAGTCATGCCGCGCGCCAGCCGCAGTAGATCCTTGATTGCGGCTTCATCGTTCTCGTAATGCCAGAAGCGCGTGCCACCGACCGCCGGGCCGAGTTTGGTGCTGTGAATGGCGATGAAGCCGCGGTAATCGCCGTCAACGCACGACGCTACGCGCTCATAATCCGGGTATGTGCTGGTCAAGTCAATTATCTTCAATTTACCGGCACCTGTGGATGAAATCTCAAAGAAGCGCGACAAACTCTTCGACGGTCAATCCGCTGTGGCGAATAATCGCGCGCAGTGTTCCTCGATCTAATTCCTTGTGATTTGGAATGGTTACCTGTGTTGGCGGGTTTGTCTGACAACGGTAATGTGGCTGCCTCGCTGGCGATAGACTGAGAATCCGATCTTGCCGAGCGCCTTAACACAATCAACGCCGGAAACGACCGGCAACCTACTCATGCGGCGACCTCGACCAACTCAGTTTGATCGTCCGGCACGGGCTCGCCGCGTTCTCGTAAGACATCCTCGTGCAGGGCTATTGCTTCCCGAACATTCGCCAACGCTTCCTCACGAAACTTGCCTTGACTGATGCATCCCGGCAAGCTCGGAACTTCGGCAATGACATAACCATCCTCACCCGGATATAAGAGAACTCGGCGCGTCATGTCGGCAATTGTACCACGCTCAAAGGCTACCTTTTCACCACTGGCAGAACGATCCGTGATGCGTATTGCGGCGAGTGATAAACCCGTTCGGTGGCCTTCTGAAAATCAGCATCGGTGCCCAGCTTGTAATTCGCCATGAACTTCTGCGGGTTGCGAGCGACCAGTGGAAACCAGGTGCTCTGAATCTGCACCATGATCCGGTGGCCCTTTTTGAATGTGTGCACGATGCCCGGCATCACATACGAAATTTTCGCCGGCGTGTTCGCGCGTAAGGGCACGGGCTTTTCAAAGCCGTTACGGAAGCGCGCCGGAAAAGGTTCACCGCGCAAAAGCATTTCATAGCCGCCGGGCTTGAAAACCGACGATGCTGAATCTTCAGGCGGTTTGACTCGTTCCGGATCGCCGTTCGCCAATTTCTTGCCCGTCTGCGGGTACTGATAATCATCCGGAAACACATCGATCAGTTTGACTATGAAATCTGAGTCGGTGCCACTCGAAGAAATGAAAAGCTCCGGCTTGATGTTACCGGCGACGGTAATATCTTCAGTCAGAACATCAGTCTGATAGACGAGCACATCCGGGCGCGTAGCGGCGAATCGCTGGTCCTCAGTCATGAAATCGCGCGGGTAATTGAGCGTAATTTTCTGTGTATAAGGCACAGGGTTCCAAGGATCGCTAACATATTCGTCGTACCATGGCTGCCGGCCAGCGCCGGAACCCGGCGGCAATGTTCCGGTCGGCGGTCGCTTACCTGTCACGCCGTCACCAAAAACCAGTTTGCCGTTCGACATCAAATAAACTGGAGTGTCCGCTGACGCTACGGGCGACCAGGATCGCAAAATCGCGCCAGTCATGAGACCCCGTGTCGAAACCGTTGACTTCCTTAATCTCCGCAATCTCACCCTTGTCTTTCAGAAAGTGATTAAAGAACGGCAGCTCGAAATGCTCGCGATAATAAACACCGGTCTTGCCGCCGAAATAGGCTGTGCCCAGCCATTCACCGTCCGACCGGGCCCACCCACCATGAAACCATGGCCCCATCACCAGGACGTTAAAGATGCCCGGGTTCTGCTTTTCGATACTTTGATAAGTATTCAGCGCCCCAAACAGATCCTCATTGTCGTACCAGCCACCCACAGTCATGACCGCGGCGTGAATGTTCTTCAAATTGGGGAGGACGTTTCGCTCTTTCCAGAACTGATCATAGTTCGGATGCTGCAGCAACTGGTCCCAGAACTTCATGCGCATGCCGAGCTTCTGTTGATAAAGGTCGCCGGATTTGCCCAGACCGCCCATCTCTAAATAAAACTTGTAGCCATCGTGCGTCCCCCAGGGAAACGGCTTCACATAGTCGTTGGTGCCGGTGGGCGTCGGTCGCTGCTGACCAAAGTAAGCAGAGAAACTGTAGTTCTGGGCCAGGAACAGAGCGCCGTTGTGATGAGTGTCGTCTCCATGAAACCAATCGGACACGGGCGCCTGCGGCGAGATCGCTTTCACTGCCGGATGACCATCGATGCCGGCCATTGAAGTGTAAAACCCCGGGTAGGAAATTCCGTAAACACCGACTCGGCCATTGTTGTTCGGCACGTTCTTGATCAGCCAATCGACCGTGTCGTAGGTATCGGTGGTCTCGTCGATCTGATTGCCAGTCTTGTTGGGAATGTACGGGCGCACATCTTCATAGACACCTTCGCTCATGTAGCGGCCACGCACGTCCTGATAAACAAAGATGTAACCTTCAGGTGCGAACAATTCGTCAGGGCCCAGCACACTTTTGTAGCTATCCGGCCCATACGGGGCCGACACTGTACGGCGTGCGATCGAACATGATCGGATATTTCTGGCGCTTGTCTCGCGGCTCGTAGATGCAAACAAAGAGCTTCACACCATCGCGCATGGGAATCAGGACTTCGCTCTTGGTGTAATTGCGCTTGATGTAATCGGCGAGTTCACGCTGCTCGCGCGTCATGGGGCCGGGCTGAGCGAGTGCCGTAAGCGCGACGGTGAATACAAATAGAGTTGCAAAGAGAAACTTTACAAAGCGCTGAGTTGTCATAGCGTCTCCTGGAAGATTTCGAGCTCAGCGCAACTATTCGATGCGCTGATTCACGATACAACGGCTAATGCAATCCGGCCTTCATGAGCAGATCGAGAAATTGTTTTTGCGTGCGCATGTCGATCGATTGCGCGACTAACTTGCCACTGCGATCGTAAACGAAAGACTTGGGGATGCCGTCGATCCGGAACAACTCGTTCACCTTGCGGCCGGAATCGAGCAAAATGGGGAAACTGAGACTCCGCTCCGCGAGAAAAGGCTTGACCTTAGCCTCGTCTTCGGCAGAGATCGCAAGAATTACGAGGCCTTGATCCTTAAAGCGCCGGTAGAGCCCGTCAAGGTCCGGCATTTCTTTCCGGCAGGGCGGGCACCAGGTGGCCCAAAAATTTACCAGCACAACTTTGCCGCTCAAAGACTTTAGGGTCCAGGTTTTCCCGTGCAGATCAGTGAGTGTGAAATCAGCCTGGCGGCGCGCTTCGTCATCCGCTTCGAGTTTAGCCATCGCAAGTGAATACTGCGGATCATTGATGGAAACTTTCATTCCTTCGTAGCGCGAAAGCTGAGCCAGCGAAACGTATTCAAACGCGGGCTGCCCTTCCTTCATCGGAATCGGTTGCTCGCGCAGCGCTTCGGCCAACGTCGTCGTCACCTCCTGTAACGTGTCGCGGCCGAAATCACCTTCGGTCGAGAAATTCGCGAGGTCGCTGGCGAGGTTTCGCTTATTCATTGACGCTGGTAGTTGACGAATTTCGAGGGCTAACTGCTTCGTCGTGCGCGCTCGAACGTCATCGGGCAGACTGCGCAGGTGATTGATTTGATCGGCGATAGCTTTTTCTCTGCTTGCAGTTCCCGTCTGTGCGTGCCCAACTGACAGCGGCCCCAAAAGTAAAAGTATGACGGCAAAGCTGCTGAACATTTTCTTCATTAGCGATGGATTTAATCATCATTTTTTCGATCTCGCAAAGGCGGAGTTATACTAATTCCGCCAACCATCAGTTAGTCGATTCATTGGAGGTGCTTATGGCGAGGATCACCAGTGCTGAACGTCAACGGAAAGAAGCTGAGGGTTGATGTCGATTCGAGCGTGAGCCTGCTTTCCGTTTTGCGTAATGATCTCGATTTAACCGGCAGCAAGTATGGCTGCGGTGAAGGACAATGTGGCGCCTGCACGGTACTAGTTGACGGGACCGCGACGCGCTCATGCATAACGCAGGTTGGGCGCGCAGCGAACAAGCAAATCACGACGATTGAAGGATTGGAGAAAGACGGCAAGCTGAATTCGCTTCAGGATGCTTTCATCAAGGCTGATGCGATGCAATGCGCGTATTGCACCTCGGGAATGATCATGTCGGCCAGCGCACTGCTTAGCAAAACCCCCAAGCCGAACCGCGACCAAATCATCAGCGGCATGAACGGCAACATCTGTCGCTGTGGCGTCTATCAGCGAATCATCGAAGCAATTCAGATTGCGTCCGGTACGCAGGCTTCCGGTACGCAGGCGTCCGGTACGCAGGCCTCTGGCCTGCAGCACGCTGGAAGCGTGCGTACCGATTCAGAGGGAGGGGCGCGATGATCGAAGAACAAAACATCTTTGATGAGATCGAAGTTGAGCGCTACGAACTGTTCGCCGCACCGCCATACAACTTCATCTTTGATCGGCGCGACTTCATCAAAGCCTTCGCGCTCGGAATCGTTTTTCTGGTGCCGGTTACTCGGGCAATTGCCCAGCAACGGTCGGCGAGTCTGGCCGCGGCGGATTCAATGACCGCCTCCCGAATGACGTCGGCGCCTGGATTCACATCGATGAACAGGGCGGAGTCACCGTCTTTACCGGCAAAGTCGAAGTCGGACAGAACACGCGCACCACGCTGACGCAATCGGTCGCCGACGAGTTGCACGTTCCCATTCCCTCGGTCCAACTGGTGATGGGCGATACCGATTTGGTTCCCTTCGATATGGGCACTTTTGGCAGCCGCAGCACGCCGACGATGGCGCCTCAGTTGCGCAAAGCCGCAGCCGCTGCGCGCGAGATGCTGATCGCCATGGCTGCTGAGCAAATGAAAGTTGCCGCAGCCGATCTGCGAATGATCGATGCGCGATTTGTGAATCATGACCAGTCAAAGACCTTGACGCTTGCCGAAGTCGCCAAGGGCCGCAAGCTGGTCAAGGTCATTCCTGAAGACATCGCCATTACTCAGCCAAAAGATTGGACCATTGCCGGGACTTCAGTAACCAAAATTGACGCGAGCACCTTCGTCTCTGGGAAACATCGATACACGACCGACATCAAACGCGAAGGAATGCTTTACGGTAAGATCGTTCGACCGGCCACCTTCAAGGCCACCCTTGTATCGGCGGATACCAAAGCGGCTGAAGCAATGCCGGGCATCAAGGTCGTAAATGATGGAAGCTTCATTGGGGTAGTGGCTGCGGACCAGCAAACCGCGACGAAGGCAGCAAACAGTATCGCCGTCGATTGGAAATCTCCCGGCCAACCGGGAAATGCCGAGCTGTTCGATCTGCTGCGCAAGCCGGCGACGGACTCACGCGGGGGCGGCGAAGGTGTTGGCGGCGGCTCGCGTCCGCAAGGGTCGATCGCCGAAGGATTGGCTGCCGCCGATAAGAAGCTCGAACAAACCTACACGGTCGCATACATCGCGCACGCGCCGCTCGAGCCACGCGCAGCCGTAGCCGAATGGAACGGTGACAAGCTCACCGTCTGGACCGGAACGCAAAGACCATTCGGCGTCCGCAGTGAACTCGCTGAGGCGTTTCACCTTGGCGAGGACAAAATTCGCGTGATTGTTCCGGACACCGGATCTGGTTACGGCGGCAAACACACCGGCGAGTGCGCCATCGAAGCTGCGCGCCTGGCGAAGGCGGCCGGTAAGCCGGTAAAGCTTGTCTGGACGCGCGAAGAAGAATTCACCTGGGCCTACTTCCGGCCCGCCGGCGTAATCGATATCAAGAGTGGCGTTAAGAACGACGGTAAAATCACCGCGTGGGAATTTCACAACTACAACTCCGGCCCGGCCGGTATTCAGATTAAGTACGACATTGCGAACAACGATATTCGCTTTCATCAGTCGAATTCACCGCTGCGGCAGGGCTCGTATCGCGGTCTGGCCGCAACGGCGAATCACTTCGCGCGCGAATCGCACATTGATGAGCTGGCGCACGCTGTGGGCATGGATCCGCTTGAGTTTCGTTTGAAAAATACCAGTGACGAGAGGCTGCGAGCGGTGCTGACCCGAGCCGCCGGCAAATTCGGCTGGAGCAAGATGAAGCCTGCAGCGAATCACGGTTTCGGGATTGCTTGCGGGTTTGAGAAAGGCGGTTATGTCGCGACCTGCGTCGAGATCGCCATCGACCCGCCCACGCCGAAAGAAGACGCAAAGAACAATCGAGTGCGCATCGCTCGGGTGGTCGAAGCTTTTGAGTGCGGCGCGGTGGTGAATCCAACTCACCTGAAAAATCAGATTGAAGGAGCGATCGTCATGGCGATTGGCGGCGCTTTGTTTGAATCGATTGAATTCGCGAACGGGAAAATTCTAAATCCGAAATTCTCGGGTTATCGGGTCCCGCGGTTTTCCGATCTCCCCGAGATAGAAATTGAGGTGATCGACCGCAAGGACATAGCTTCTGCCGGCGCGGGAGAAACTCCCATCGTCGGCCTCGCCCCCGCAGTAGCCAACGCAATCTTTAATGCCACGGGAGTGCGTCTTCGCTCACTCCCGCTGGCGCCGAAAGGACTGAATACGAATGCTAAAAGTTGAGGACATGTCGCCCGCGGACATGCATGCGCTCCTACAGCGCGAGAGCTTCGGCCATCTGGGCTGCTCGAGCGATGGCCGCCCCTACGTTGTGCCGATGAATTATGCCTATGACGGCAAGGAACTTTATTTTTTCACCACCGAGGGAATGAAGACGCAATTTATCGACACTAATCCGAAAGTCTGCTTGCAGGTGGAAGAGGTGCTGGACGGCTCGCAGTGGCGCAGTGTAATGGTCATCGGCAACGCCGAGAAACTTACCAGGACCGAAGATACTCAGCGCGCGATGAAAGCGATTACCGAACGCAATCCATCTTTGACGCCGGCCATCAGCGCCACGCAGGTCGATTCGCTCGGCCGCGCCGTCGACATCGCTCTCTATCGAATTACTCCCGAGGTAATCGACGGGCGACAGACTTCAGATAAGGGTATCTGAGCATTATCAGTTTGGAGTTCTGCCTTTAGGCGGCATTGATTATCGTGACGAGTTGGAGGCCGCCTAAAGGCGGAACTCCCAACCTTTCAGAAGTCGTGTATATTGCCCACCGCAATGATTCGGCGGCGAAAATTTCATCGCGTAGTCTTTATCGCGGCCGGACTCTACAACATCGCCTGGGGTCTCTATTCGATTTACGATCCCCAATGGCTGTTCCGGTTTTCCGGCCTGCCGCTACTGAACCATCCGGCGATCTTTGCGTGTCTCGCGATGGTCGTCGGTCTCTACGGAATCATTTACTTCGAAGTGGCGCGCGTTCCCGAGCGAGGCTGGTTGCTTGCGGCCGTGGGATTGATCGGAAAAGTTATCGGGCCCATTGGGCTGGCCAGGCTGATTTGGAGCGGCGCATGGCCGAAAGCAACGATTGTCCTTTGCCTCACCAACGATCTGATTTGGTGGATTCCATTTGCGCTTTACTTGTACGACGCGTGGCCCTTGCGAACTAACGTGTCAGAAGCCCGACCGTGAGGGAGGGCACATTCTAATCACTCACCAATCATTCTTGGTCGAATCGCTGCGCAAAAACCGTCATGGCGAACGTCAAGCTAAGGGATGATTGGTAAACAGGGGCCGGCGCAGTCACACCAGCTTTTCTCAAACGCTCTACACTCTCTCCGCTTTTCGCAATCTCGATATCGGGAAAGTATGCTCGTGAACAGACAACTCTTTCGTAACCTTCGAATCTTTCTGTTTTCAATTGGGATCGTAGTCGCCTGCGCTTTTGCGCAGCCGGGCTGGGCCCGCGAGCGAGACTGGCAAGCGCAACGCACCTGGGTTTTCGTGGTGGGCGTTCTTAAGTGGCAGCATCGCGATATGTTCAACTCGTTCCCGCAAACCAACCGGCGCGACGCGCAACTAGTTGAATACTTTCGCGCGCAGGGAGTTCCCGACGATCAGATCATTTTTTTGAAGGACACCCAGGCCACCTCGCGGAGAGTTCAGTACGAGTTTCCGGCGTTCCTGGCCAGGGCCCGGCCCGGGGACCTGCTCTTCTTTTACTACACCGGCCACGGCTACAAATCTGAGGACGAGCGTTCGACTTATTTTGCGACATATGACGCCGGCGAAAGTGTTGGAGGGTGGGCGACTGATGCAATTGTGCGCGACATCGAAAAATATTTCCGCGGGTCGCGCGCGCTGCTGACCGCCGACACATGTTATTCAGGCAGCCTGGCCGCCCAGGCCCAACGAATTGGTCACCGTGTTTCCTACGCTTCGCTTACATCCTCGTCATCGAATCAGGAATCGACCGGGAATTGGACCTTCACGGAAATGCTTTTGGCGGGCCTGCGCGGCAAAGCATTCGCCGACACTAACAACGACGGCGACGTGACGCTGTCCGAACTTGCCGAAGACATCAGGCAGGACATGGCGTTTGCTGAAGGTCAACGGTCAACCTTTACGACCATCGGCATTTTTCCGTCAGACATGGTCGTTGCTGAGGCGGCGCGCAAGACGGATTCTCTGGTTAGCCTTCGCGCCGAAGTGCGTTCGGAAGGTGATTGGTACAAAGGACGCATCATCGAGGCCCGCGGTGGCAGATACCTGGTTCATTTTTATGGCTATGAAGATTCGGATGACGAGTGGGTAGCCCCCAGACAAATTCGCAAGCTCAGAAGCGACTTTACCGCTGCGCGCGTCGATGCGAGCTGGGAAACAAAACCTTCCCAGAATCGAACGCCCCCCGCTAATGAGAAATGGAATGGTTCAGGAGCCGACAACGGAAGTTGGGACGATTGGCGGCGTCCGAATCGAAATCCGTCGCGCCGCAACTGAATATTGACGGACCAGGTGATTGCGTCAAAGTCGCACTCTGCGCTTGTTGAAGGTCGGATGAAAGGTTGCCGTCGTTATTTTGCAGGACTGTTACGCAAATGCTCCAGCACGCCATTCACGGACTGAAGCAGAGCTCGGGCGTTGCGCTCCATTCGGTCTACGGCATCACGGTGCATCGGCGAGAGCGGCGTCGCGCGATCCCGCTCGAGGAATTGGCAAATTCCAATGATAACGTTCAGAGGAGTGCGTAACTCGTGGCTCATCGCGTTGGCGAAACTGGTGGTCGCTCGGTCATGGATCATCAGGGCATCATCAGCAAGTGTCGCCTCTCGTGGGATATTGTTTGCGGTTTTCACTGTTTCACAACGCATGTCAACAACCCGTTAAGGTTCGGGCTTGCGGGACCTCCTGCCACTCCACAGAATCAATTCACGTGCCCACACACAATCATGCTCAAATGCGTTGACAATCGAGTGGCAGCCATCTGAAAGCGGCGAAAATTAGTCGTTTGCTGGCAGATTATCGACCGCAGGTGGGTTGATTCTCGTACATAGGCGCCGGCGCTCGCAGTCCAAGCTCCCTCAATTCACGAAGCGGTGCAAAATTTCATTGAGGCTATCAAAGTCGATCGGCTTGGTTACGTACTCGTTGCACCCTGCTTCCAGGGCCTCAGTACGCGACTGCGGCGAGTCATGGGCCGAAACAGCGACAATCGGAATCCGCTTAAATCCTCGCTTTTGGCGGATCTGCCGGGTCGCGGCCAGGCCGTCCAGCTTGGGCAGGCTGAGATCCATTAGGATCAGCGCGGGTCGCGACTCGACTGCCATCTGTACCGCCTGTTCGCCATCGCTAGCCTCGACCACGCTATAACCGGCCATCTCCAGCAGTCGCCGCATCATGAAACGGCTGTCCTCAAAGTCCTCGACTACTAAGAATAGTTTTTTCTCTTGCCTCATGGGTGTCGCCTGGCAGGGCCAGTCAAAATTAGAGCCAGTCAAAAACCTCAAGTTTTTGGGCTCGGCGCCGCATCACTAGCGTACGCCTACAGCGGTCTGCTATTGTGTCGCATGAAAACGCGACACAAAATAGTGAACTAATCGGGTTTATTTCGTACAGTTCTCTCCTTAACATGCTCCGCCACTCGCTATGAAAGCTGCAGTCGCCAAGTCTAAGGACGATGACACCGCCCTGGAAAATCTGGGGCGCGCTACGCTGCAAATCGTACACGACCTCAAGAATCAACTCAACGGACTCAAATTGTACGCCACATATCTCCGCAAGCAGCTTGAACGCGAAGATCGGACCACGGCAGAGCGCGAAACTGTGGCGAAATTAATTGCGGGACTTGACCGTGCGGCGAAGGATACGACCGCGCTGGTCCGCTATGCCCGACCGGTTGAGTTGCGTCTGCAGCCGCGAATCGATTTGCGAAAAATCGTCTCGGATTTTGTTCGTGATGTCGAAACCCGCGAAACCGGAGGGTTGCCGCCCATGACGATCGGTGCGCACTTTGATAGCGCGGAGATGTTTGGCGAGTTCGATCCGAATGCTTTAACGCAGGCTCTTCGCGAGATTACCGACGACGTGCGCAATACGTTCAAGTCCAGGGAACCGAATCAGTTTTCTTTGCATGTTAGGCAGGAACAGAACTCAGGAACAACTGAAGCAGTTATCGAGTGGCGTGGGGCGAATCTGGTCGCGCGTCAAAATTCATTCAGCGGTTCGATAGGTTGCGGCACCGTGCACTCGGCACTGGGCGCAAAGATCATAGAGGCACAAGGCGGCCGAGCGGAGTGGGACGGCAATGTCATTCGCGCCTGGCTGCCACTAACGAACAAGCCAAAATCATAAGAAGCATTAATGAATAAGAATAAAGCTCAAGATTCTCGCATCCTGGTCGTGGATGACGAACCGATGATCAGCGATTCGTTGCGTCAACACCTGACCGACGAAGGTCATGCCGTGGACACCGCGGCCAGCGGCGCGGAGGCAATCGACCTGTTTGATGGCGGCGCGCACCATCTGGTGATTTGTGATCTGCAACTTCCCGACATGGATGGACTGACGCTGTTACGGCACATGAAAGACGCCAAGCCGGCGACTGAAGTAATCGTCGTAACCGGTTTTGGTTCCGTCCAGACTGCTGTCGAAGCAACTAAAGCGGGCGCCTTCTACTTCGTCGAAAAGCCTTTCGATTTTGAAGAGCTGCTGCCGTTGGTCGACAAGGCGCTCGAGCGTCGCGCCCTGGTGGCCGAAACAGAAAATATGCGGCGTCAGCTTTCCACGCGGGCCGAATACTTCAACATCATCGGCTCTTCAAAGCCGATGCAGACGATTTATGAAATGATCGAGTCAGTCGCCAAATCCGATGCCAACGTTTTGATCGTCGGCGAATCCGGCACCGGCAAAGAGTTAATCGCCAACGCGATTCACTACAATTCCCTGCGCGCCAAGAAACCGTTTATCAAAGTAAATTGCGCGGCGCTGCCGAAAGAACTAATTGAGTCTGAACTCTTTGGCCATGCCAAAGGGGCCTTCACCGGCGCGCATGCCGATAAAGAAGGCCTGGTACAACACGCGGCCGGCGGCTCTCTAATGCTGGACGAAATCGCGGAAATGCCGATCGAGCTGCAACCAAAATTGCTGCGGGTGCTGCAAGAACGCACCTGCCGAAAGATTGGCTCAGAAAAAAGCTACCCCGTCGATTTTCGCCTGATCACTTCGACTAATCGCATGCCCGCCGATGCGATTCGCGACGGCTTGCTGCGCGACGATCTCTTCTATCGCATCTCGACGATCACGATCCATGTGCCGCCCCTGCGCGAGCGCATGGAAGACATTCAGTTGCTCACCGACCATTTCCTCAAGGTTTATGCCGACAAGTATGAACGGCCCATCGCCGGCGTCTCACAATCGGCGTATCAAAGGTTGTTTGCTCATCCCTGGCCCGGAAACGTGCGCGAACTTCAAAACGTCATCGAGCGCGCTGTCTTGCTCGCGAAAGGCGAACGGATCGAACCCCTGGATCTGCCTTTCGACGGTGGCAATGCCAGCACTGCGGCGCCCACCCTCTCGTGGGACGTGCCGCCGAACATGACCCTCGAAGACATCGAGAAATTTGTCATCGAACGCACGTTGCAACGCACTGGCGGCAACAAACAAAAGGCCGCGAACATGCTGGGCATCTACCGTCCTCGCCTGTACAGCAAGATCAAGAAATACAAGATCGGTCCCGAAGCCGTCAGCCAGAACTAGATTCATCGGAACCGAGAGAGGAAAAGCCGACGTGCCTCTAAACCCTGAAGATCGCCGACAGTCTCCTCGGCTAAAAGCAACTCTGAAGGCTCGGCTCGAGTTCAGCGTATTGCTGCGCGAAGCGGGAGCTCAGGAGGGCGGCGTGCAACATCTGCGCGCCTGCGCCGGTCACACCGTTAACCTGAGCGCGGAAGGACTGGCGGTGATTCTCCACGCGCAAAACATTGACGAGGATTATCTTTCCGGCGGCGAGGGCTCAATGGCCATCGAGCTCGATTTACCAAACGGTTTGGCGATCGAAATTCGGGCGACGCCGGTACGTCATGAAAAACTTCCAGAAGGTTACTTGATCGGCGCGCGCATTTCGGAAATGAAAGCACGCGATCGAGAGTTGTTTGAAGATTATGTGCGGGAACTTGGCGGGGAAAACTAGCCACAGATAGACACAGATTTCACCGATCAAACCTGAGCTATTCAATTATCCGAGTCAATCTGTGTTCATCTGTGGCTAATTAGTCAATCTGATAAGTGGCCACACTCGTGGGCGTCTCAAAACATCTGACCTTGTAAATCTGCACCCGGTCGTCATTGATCCTGGTAGCCAGCCTCTCCAGAAAAAACTTCGCGACGTTCTCGGCCGAAGGGTTCTGCTCCTCGACAAAGGGTTCTAACTCGTTCAGGTTTCGGTGATCGACGTAAGCCACCAGATCATCCGCGGCCTGTTTCAGCTCAACGAAATCGACCAGCAGTCCAATGTTGTTCAGCTCGCTGCCGCGCGCGTAGATTTCGATCTTGTAATTATGGCCGTGCAGGTTCTCACACTTCCCCCGGTAGCCGCGCAGTTGATGCGCGCTGGAAAAGTTGCGCTCAATCATGACTTCAAATTGTCCGGGCATTTGGATTCCTCTGACTGAACTATCATCCTGGTGGGGGCAGGTTCTTCCACTCACTAGTCTCCTCAAATTCGGTGTCCAAGCGAAACTGCTGAACATTGCCGCAGTTGTCGCATCTGCCTATGAGTACGCGTGGATGCGCGGAGACGTTCGTGTCATGACCGTCCAACTCAAATGTGAGTCCATAGAATCGCCCAGTTCTATAGTTGAAGGTGTCTCGAAGCTTGCTGTTGTCGTACTGAACAGTTGGGATGAACCGCCATTGATAGTTCCCAATACGACAAAACACGCATCTCTGCACGAGTTTACAATCGAGATATTTACCCTCGCTTTCGGCAAACATGACCAACTCCCTCACATCCGCGAGCATTTCAACGGCCGTTGTATAACGGCTTGACTCCTCTTCAGTAATGGATTTCCTGAGCACCTCGTAGGAACGGTGGATTACGTGATCGTGATCATTTCTCAGATCGTATTGTGGGTTTTCGAAGTACTCGCGATACAACCTGACTCCGCCAGAGAGAAACCAATATAGGACCTTACCAAGGTTATAAACATCGAAACTCTCGTTAGGAGATTCCTGCCGACCCATGTGTCCTTGGGGTGGGCCGAATTCCCAATTGCCAATCGATTCGCTTTCGGTCGGACGTTCATGAGGATCATCACCTTTGAGATAGCAAAGTCCAAAGTCACCTACAATGGGTATGAATGAATCCAGGCTTTCAAGAAAGATATTGCCAGGTTTTATGTCTCTATGGATGACGCCAGCTTGATGAGCGTAAGCGATTGCTCCGCAAATTGTCTCAAATGCCTTCAGCCGCTCGATGACCGACAGGATCTTAACCGCTTCAGCTGTCAACTCGCCACCAGAACAATAATCGGTGACAAGATACGGGGTCAATGTGCCCTTATACTCTGAGTCGACCACCTTGACGATATTGGGATGTTGAAGACTAATGCAAGATTTGATCTCCTTAGAGAATCTCGCAACGGCCTTTTCATCTTTGATCTTGAGCAATTTGATGACATATCTCTTGCCCACCGGACGAGAAAAGAGATGGTCCTCAGCAAGATATGTCTCGCCCTGCCCCGAAACATTGGGCAACTTCTCAACGATTTTCCAGCGGTCATTAACTAAGTCACCGATTTGGACCATGTTGCTTCCTATTTCTTTCTATAAAGCGCGAGATGCAAAGCTCGTAGGCTCCAAGATTCGACGTAGATTATCAATTTCCGAAGTAATCCGGCATGGCGGCAAACTCTTCAAAAACATTTGCCCGTACATCTTGGTCCTGAGTCGCGGATCGAGGACTGCCAGCACGCCGCGATCGGTCGTGCTGCGAATCAAACGTCCCAGCCCCTGCTTCAGACTAATAATCGCCTGCGGCACGCTGTACTCATAAAAACTCGAGCCACCCTGGTCCTCAATGTGTCGCTGACGCGCCGCGACAATCGGGTCGCTGGGCACCGCGAACGGCAGCTTGTCGATAATCACACACGACAGTTGCTCGCCGCGCACATCGACACCCTGCCAGAAACTCGCGGTCGCAAACAGCACCGCATTGGGTGTCTCGCGAAATCTCTGGAGCAGAGCACCCTTCGAGGCTGAACCCTGCACGAAACAGGGAAAGTCGATCTGCGAAGCGACCCGTTCGAACATTTCGTTCATCCCGGCGTTACTCGTGCAAAGGACGAATGCGCGTCCGTTAGTCGCGTTGACGATCTGAATCACTTCCTCGGCTGCCGCTCTTCCCCACTGCGGCGAACGCGGATCGGGCATTTTCGCGGGTAGATAGAGAACGGCTTGCTCATGGAAGTCGAAGATCGATTCAGCCATCATCTCTTCGGCCTCGTCCAGGCCCAGACGCTCACGAATAAATCGAAAGTTGCCGGCGCTGGACAGCGTCGCCGACGTGAGAATGACGGTGGGAACCTTCTCAAATAATTTGTCCTGAAGTAACCCCGAAACATCGATCGGCGAAGCGCGCAGAAAGACTCCACGTCCGCGGCGCTCCAGCCAGTAGACGAAGGTCTGGTCATCAGCTTTGACGATGAAGTTAAGCGCAAAGCGCAGTTCGCGTGTGCGGCGCAAAATGTTTTCTGCGTCTGGCGACGCATCCTTCAAGATCGCCAGCGTGGTCTCCAGGCGATGCAACGAATTGTCGAGCGCAGCGACCGCATCCTGCAAGGGGTTCGCAAGCATCCCTGCTTGCGTATCTTCGTCCTCATAATCCGCGCCTTCCCTTCCGGCCGAACTACTGCACCTCGCCGCCAGCGTAAATCTTCCTTCCAAGCCGCGACCTTCTCTAAAAGAAACCCAAAAGCTATCGGCGAAGCGCTGGATGCGCGCACTAATCCTCGACAGCTCTTTCTCGATCTCGCGGTCATTGATTTTCAAATACCCGGCATCGCGCAGCAGGTCATCGATCTGATAGTTCGAAATCTGCACGCCAAAATACTCTGAGGCCACATCTTCGATCTGATGCGCTTCGTCCAGAATCACGGCCGCATAATCCGGCAAGACCGCGCCATACGCTCCATTCCGTAAAGCCAGATCGGCGAAGAACAAATGATGATTGACCACGATCACATCGGCGTCCGTCGCGCGCTGGCGCATGCGCGTGATAAAGCACGGATCGAAGTCTGGACACTTTTGCCCGAGGCAGGTGTCCGAACGCGCGTCGATGTGCCGCCAGAACGGAAGATTCTCGGGCAGGTTGGAAAGCTCGGCCCGATCTCCGGTCTCCGTTTTCGTCGCCCAACGAAACACTTCATCAAACTGATCAATTTGATCGAGGCCGTCGAGGACCGGGGTGCTCTCGGCGGCATGGATGCGGTGGATACAAGCGTAATTGTTCCGTCCCTTCATGACTGCGGCGCGAAACTTAGCCGGCAGCACCTCCTGCAAGAAACGGAATGTCTTTGTTCATCAACTGTTCTTGCAGATTCTTCGTGCCCGTCGAAATCACGACCCGCGCGCCACTGCCGCACGCGGCCGCGATGGCCGGCACGAGGTAAGCGAGAGTTTTGCCGGTGCCGGTGCCGGCTTCGACGATCAGGTGACGCTTTTGCTCAAACGCGCGCAGCACCGCTTCAGCCATGCCGATTTGGCCGGGCCGGTGTTCATATTCAGGATGAGCTTTGGCGATGAGGCCTTCGGGGCCGAAGATTGACTGCATGATAAAGGGAGATTATCCACAGATTACCGAGATTGCACAGATCGTAGGCGACGGTAGCCGGCGTTTTCAGCAGCCGCCTTATGCGCTTTCCCGCAGGTTTCCAGACCAGCGCTCTTAGCGCTGGGATTTCGCCGCGTAGCGGCGTGTGAATTTAGGCCGGCCTTTCAAGGCCGGCAGAACCACCGGAGCGCAACCCCGTCGCGTAGCGACGACTGAATCAACGCCACAGATAGCGATCATCGTAATCGACGGCAGCCGCGTTCACGCGGCTTTCCCGCGGGGTTTCTGAACCAGCGCTTTTAGCGCTGCGATTTCGCCGCGTAGCGGCGCATGAATTTAGGCCGGCCTTTCAAGGCCGGCAGAACCGCCGGATCGCAACCCCGTCGCGTAGCGACGACTGATTCAGCGCCACAAGTAACGCTCATCGTAGTCGACCCCGTGCCTCTTCAACAACTCCAGGTACTCTTCCTGAAACGTTTTCTTCCGGTGATGTTCGCGCTGATTCTTAATGTATTCAATCAACTGGGGAACCTGCGACCTGCTTACTGTAAATCCACCATACCCAACCTGCCACTCGAAAGCACGCATCTTCGAAAACTCTTCATGGATCCACTTTGACGAGTCGCCCTTAAGATATTGTGCGATTTGACTCGGCGCGATGATCGGCGGAGCGAGGACTAAGGCATGGATGTGGTCCTCTATCCCGCCCACTTGAATCGCCTTCATTTTGTGTTTGCGCGCGATGCCGCCAATGTATGCCCAAACCCTAGTTTCGATTTCAGGTGTGATCCAAGGCTCGCGATTTTTCGTGCTAAAAGTGAAGTGATAATGAAGAGAGGTGTAGGTGTTAGCCATGGGAGTTTCCTTTTCAGTCGTCGCTACGCGACGAGGATCCAATAATTAAACTTATACCCGGCCTTAAAAGGCCGGGCTAAATTCATTGGTCGCTACGCGACCATTTCGCCGCATCACCCAGCCGTAAAACGGTTCGTCCACCAACCCGGTAAGCGGCGTTAACGCCGCTACATACTCATTCTACCTGCGGCGGCAAGTAATGAATTTTGCAAACTGGGAGCTCAGGGCGGCACTAATCCAGGCGTGATGGCGCAAGGCCCGCGAACATCTGATTCAGGCGTGTCTTGGCGTTAAGCTTTTATCTGTGGATTGGATTTCTACGCGGCTGCGCTACGCTTCAAACGCTTCGCGTACAGCGGAAATTTCGCGGTCAATTCCGCCACGCTGCGCTTCACGTTGTGTGCGGACTTCTTCGGATTCGGGTTCGTGCACAATCGCCGCAATCATCTGGCCGATCTCACGCATCTCCGGTTCTTTCATCCCGCGCGTTGTGACCGCGGGTGTGCCGATGCGCAAGCCCGAAGCGACGAACGGTTTGTTTTGATCGAAAGGAATGGTGTTCTTGTTGACGGTGATCTGCGCGGCTTCGAGGGCTTTCTCGGCGTCCTTGCCGGTGATTCCCTTCCCGTCCATCCAAACGTCGACCAGCATCAGGTGATTGTCGGTGCCGCCCGAAACGATGCGCAGGCCTTGCTCCTGTAATTCAGCGCATAGCGCTTTCGCGTTCGCGAGAATCTGTCGCTGATATTCCTTGAAGTCGTCGCGCAGAGCTTCGCCAAACGCCACCGCCTTCGCCGCGATGATGTGCACCAGCGGGCCACCCTGAACGCCCGGAAACAAACGCCGATCGATCTCTTTAGCGTGTTCCGCTTTGCAAAGAATCAAACCACCGCGCGGGCCGCGCAGAGTCTTGTGCGTGGTCGTCGTTACGTAATCCGCATACCGGCACCGGCGAAGGATGCAGCCCGGCCACGACTGGGCCGGCGATGTGCGCAATGTCTGCGAACATGCGCGCGCCGACGCTCTGGCATATTTCGCTGATGCGTTTGAAGTCGATGATGCGCGGATAAGCCGACGCGCCACACACCAGCAGCTTGGGCTTGTGTTCTTCGGCGATCCGCTGCAGCTCGTCATAATCGATCGTTTCTGTCTCGCGCGATACGCCATAGTCCGCGACTTTGTAGCTCAATCCGGAAAAATTCAGCGGATGCCCGTGCGTAAGGTGCCCGCCATGCGAAAGATTCATTCCCAGAATCTGATCGCCGTACTGAATCGCTGCCAGATAGACAGACATGTTGGCCTGCGCGCCGCTGTGCGGCTGGACGTTCGCGTGATCGGCGCCAAACAATTCCTTGGCCCGATCGATCGCTGCCTGCTCAACTACATCCGTATATTCGCACCCGCCGTAGTAACGCTTGCCGGGATAGCCTTCCGCGTACTTATTGGTAAAGACCGACCCGGCCGCTTCGAGCACGGCTTCACTGACAAAATTTTCGGAAGCAATAAGTTCGAGCCCGTTCGCCTGGCGCGCAACTTCATTGTCGATGGCATTGGCGACCAGCGGATCGATTTCGGCCAGCGGAAGATTTAGCAGACTGTTCATAGTAGATTGGCTCATTGAATCATTGGTTCATTAAATCAGTGATTCATTTGTTCATTGCCTTATTGTGACTGGCTCATTGAATCAATGAGCCAATGAATCAATGAATCAATCAAAAAATGAATCAATCACCCAATTTGTTTACTTCAAGGTATGGCCGCATTCCGACTCTTCGATTTCGCGAATTTTGTCTACACGACGGGCGTGGCGACCGCCATCAAATTTGGCGGCGAACCAGGCGCGCACAATCTTCGCTAACTCTTCAAAGGGTGTAAACCGCGCGGCCAGCGATAGCACGTTGGCATCGTTATGCTCGCGCGCCAGTCGCGCAATGTCCTCGCTCCAGGCCACGGCCGCGCGCACACCGGGAACTTTGTTGGCGGCGATCGCCATGCCCGTGCCCGAGCCACATACCAGCACTCCCTGCTCGACACGGCCGCTGGCGACTTCCTCGGCAACCTTCCGCGCGTAATCGGGATAATCTACCGATTCCGGAGAAACCGTCCCCAGGTCTTCGAACTGAATACCCAGTTCGTTCAGCAGCGGTTTCAGGCGCTCTTTCTCTTCATAACCGGCGTGATCGCTGGCAATTGCAATTTTCATCTTAGCTTCTCTTATTTGATTTGTAGCGATGGTACATCAGTGATTGACGAGTCGCAATGCAGTTCGGAGTTCCGCCTTCAGGCGGAATCTAAACATGTTGTCGGCCGCCTAAAGGTGGAACTTCAAAAGGCAGTAGCGCCCTAATTCTGAAATTCTCTGCGCCACCTCTGCGTTCTCTGCGTCTCAGCGGTGAGTGTATTTGAGCCTGATATTCACCGCAGAGACGCCGAGCTCGCAGAGACTGCGCAGAGAAGGCTGAAATTAAGGCGAAACTCCAAACCCCTGTGAAGTTGCGTTGCGCACATCGCTAAGCGAGAATGCTTCGTCTATGCGCTGGTCACAGTATTTCATTCCAACTCTGCGTGAAGACCCGGCCGATGCCGACGTCATTTCGCACAAACTTTTATTGCGGGCGGGAATCATCCGCCAGCTTTCTGCGGGGATCTACTCTTATTTGCCGATTGGTCAACGCATCGCGTTGAAAGTCATGCAGATTCTGCGCGAAGAAATGAACCGCATTGGCGGCCAGGAATTTTATTTGCCCGCTCTGCATCCCGCGGAGGTTTGGCAGGAATCGGGCCGCTGGAGCGCGATCGGCGATGACATGTTCCGGCTGAAAGATCGCAAAGGCACTGACATGTGCCTGGGGATGACGCACGAAGAGATCTTCACCACCATCGCCCGCAACGAAATTCGCTCGTATAAGCAGCTGCCGCAGGTCTGGTACCAGATTCAAATCAAGTTTCGTGACGAGCCGCGGCCCAAATCCGGTCTCATGCGGCTGCGCACCTTCATCATGAAGGATGCGTACACGTTCGACGTAAATCGGGAAGGACTAGATCGCTCCTTTATCGATCAGCGTGAAGCCTACAAGAAAATCTTTACGCGCTGCGGAATTCAATTCTCGATTGTCGAAGCTTCTTCGGGATCGATGGGCGGATCGGAATCGAATGAGTTCGTTGCCAAGACCGACGCCGGCGAAGATTTGATCGCGAGCTGTCCGAACTGCGACTACGCAGCGAACCTCGAGAAGGCAACTTCTGGTCTGCCAAAGATCGAAGATGAACCCGGGCCTCCAGAGCCGGAAGATTTTCTCACGCCAAATGTTCGAACCATCGAAGATTTGACGAAGGCACCCTTCCTGACACCAGCGACGCAGCAAATCAAGACGTTGGCATACGTCATCGATAGTCGCCCGACGCTGATTCTGATGCGAGGTGACCATCAACTTCATGATGTCAAACTCACCGACGCGCTCGCCGCGAAAGAATTTAGGCCCGCTTACCCATACGAGATTAAGGAATGGCTCGGCGCAAGCGCGGGAAGCCTTGGTGCGGTGAAGTCAAATTTGAGACCGCCCGAGCATGGATATCGGGTTGGACTGTTCCCTGAAATAACTCGTGACGGCGTAACCCCCGTTCGCATGTATTTAGGCGATGGCAAAAAAACGCTCTTCATTATCGCTGATCGTGGTCTAAAAAACCGGCGCAACATGACCACGGGCGCTAACAAAGACGACCATCACATTCGCGGCGTAGATATCGAGCGCGACATCGAAGTCGATCAATGGGCCGACCTCCGCACCGTCGATTCGGGCGAAGCTTGTCCGCGTTGTGAGACCGGGAAGCTCGAGGTTTTCAAGGCCATGGAGATCGGTCACATCTTCAAACTCGGAACAAAATATTCCGAGTCGATGGGTGCGAACGTGCTGACGGCCGACGGCGAGCAGGCGCCAATCGTAATGGGCAGCTATGGCATCGGCGTCGAACGAATTATCACGGCGGCGATCGAACAGAATAACGACAAGGACGGAATCATCTGGCCCAAATCGATTACGCCGTTCGATGTGATCGTCACGATCACCAATATTAAAGACCAAAAGCTGCGCGAGGCGGGCGATCATCTTTATCAGGAACTCCAGCGCGCGGGTCTGGACGTGCTGCTCGACGATCGCGATGAGCGCGCCGGAGTAAAATTCAAAGACGCCGACCTGATTGGCGTTCCGTACCGGATTACCATCGGCAAGAAGATCGGCGATGAGATAGTTGAACTCTTCGACCGGCGGACAAAGACGAGTGAGGATGTAGCGCTCGGTGAAGTAGTGGCGCGCGCGCAAAAGTTGGCACTGTCTGAATCTTAAGATTACGGTTTAGAGGCGGGCTACCGCCCGCCCATCGCGCAAAATGAGAGAGGCGGGCAGTAGCCCGCCTCTAAACATAAACGGAGTTATACTAAACGTCTCATGGTTGTGTTTTCGGCCTTTAGACAGACGGCCAGGGCCGGCGTGCTGGTCTGCTGGATTTTGCTTGCGATCTCACCGCTCGCGGCCCAGGACGACCTTCCTGACTTAGTCCGCCGGATCAAGCCTTCCGCCGTAGCCATCGAGACCTTCGACGCCCGTGGCGACAAACTTTCCCGCGGCAGCGGCTTTTTCATCGACAAGGATCGCGTCGTGACGAACCGTCACGTCATCGAAGGCGCCTATCGCGCCGAGGTCCACCTCACCTCGGGAAATACTTTTCCAGTTAAGAACGTGATTGCGGTCGACGCCGAAGGTGATGTGGCGCTGCTAAAGGTGGACGCGCCCGCCAACCTGGTGCGGCCGCTGTCGCTTGACCGCACCTCACCGCAGGAGGGCGAGAGCATCGTTGTGATTGGCAACCCCTTTGGATTGGAGGGCAGCGTCACCAACGGAATCGTGTCTGCAGTCCGAGACATTCCCGGATTTGGACGCATTATTCAGATCACCGCGCCTATTTCGCCGGGCTCCAGCGGCAGCCCGGTCGTCAACATGCAGGGCCAGGTGATTGGCGTTGCGACTCTGCAGATTACCGGTGGTCAAAGTGTGAACTTTGCTATTCCCTCCGCGCGAATTGCCCAACTTGATCGCAGCGCGCAGACCGACGGCTCGCAGCAGATTTCGCTTGGCGATTTGGTCGCCGCTACAAGTCGCAACAAACGCGCGCGCGCCGTCGAATATTTCCGTGACGGCCTAACTTTCCTGTCGAAAGACGATTGTCAGAACGCGCTGCCTTACTTTCAAAAGGCGACCGAGTCGGACGCCGGCTATGCCGAGGCGTGGGCGCAGGCCGGCTTCTGTCACGAGAAACTTGGCCGTCATGCTGACGCAGTGGAAGCTTCAAAAAAAGCGGTCAGCATTCGGCCTTCGCCCGAATCGTATTTCAATATCGGCCTGGCGAATTATTATTTGAAGCAGTATCGCGAATCAGAACAGGCGTATCGCCAGGCCATCAAGCTCGATCCTTACAACGCCGCCGACGCTTATTACGCGCTCGGCCTGACCTATCGCGACTGGGGACAGTTTGATGATGAGGTGCAGGCGTACAAGCAGGCGCTCCGGCTCAAACCCGATTATGCGGCCGCGTACGATCGTCTGGGGCAGCGATATCTACAGCTAAAGAAATATTCCGACGCGGTTGAGGCTTTCCGGCAATTGGCGGCCTTGCGGCCGGGCGACGCCGTGGCGCAGAACAGCCTGGGCGAAACTTACGAGGCGATGAACAAACACGACGAATCAGTCGAAGCTTTCCGTCAGGCGATTCGCCTGAAGCCGGATTTTGGCAAGGCTTATTTCAATTTGGGCAAGACGTTGCTGGCGCAGGGCAACCGCGACGCGGCGATTGAGCAGTACGTGATTCTTCAGAATTTGGATCAGGATTGGGCCGAGAGGCTTTATGGTTTGATCTATCCGTAGCGGTACGCATGCTTCCAGCATGCAGCATGCAGCACGCGGGACGCGTGCGTACCCCAAATAGAGATCGAGGCCGGATCGCGCTCTCCCCTTCACAACCCGGCCTCAACTCACGGTCGTCTCGCGACAACCGAACTCAATTTTTTTCGACTAGTTACGAATGCGACGGTTACGCAACTTGTAAGTGTAGAGTGCCGAACCGCCAAGCCCGCTTAACGCTCCGATAACAGCGCCGCGCTTGCCACCGATCAAGCTACCGACTGCGGCCCCGGCTCCCGTGCCGATCGCCAGGGTCACCTTATCCCGATGACGATCCCAAAAGCTGCGATCGCGATAACCATAGTCATAGTAGACGCGGCTGCCGCTATAGATCCTGCTGTTATCGTAATAAGTCCGCGTCGTCCGCGGCTGTGAATACGTTCGGCGGCTTCTTCCCTGGGCGAATGTTGGCGCTGCCATCACGGCCAATAAGGTTATCGTTAGTATGCCTACGAAAATTTTCTTCATCGCCAACCTCCACCGAGACATTGGCAATGAGTGTGCCAAGCTGGGCTGAACCAGAGTGAGAAAGCGCCAACACCGCTTTTTCGAAGACAAACGGCGAAACTCGAAGGGCTCCGCCCTTGCAAGAAATCAGTCCTTGCGGAGGCGTGTACGATATGGTTATTCGCCAAACGGAAATGGAATGAAGCGATCGCGGCCATCAGGAACGACGGCCGAAAGAAGGGGGAAATCGGATGATCGACTTTGACGACGAACCTGATCAGGAAAGAAGAATCGAGAATCTGCGCACAGAACTGGAAAAGCTCGGTGATGGGATCTCTCACGAATCCGACCTGCCGGCGGATATGGAAGAAGAATTTCTCAAACATATCCTGGCGTTCGAAACCGCCGAACAAATCTCTTTGATGCAGTGGCTGGAAAACGCCGGGCTGACCGTGCCGGCTCCCGCAGGACTCACCGATGAGCTCTTGACCGCCAAACTCTGGGAGGTCATTAACCGTTTGGCTTCGTTAGGAGCGTATCTGCTGAATACGAATCATGTGAGCGACCGTGAGTTGTATTCCTATCTTTTCAATGACGCGTTGCGGGAACCGACCGTATTGTTTCCAGAGGACCCAAGCTATGTCTACACCATCGACCTTCTGGGCAGCGGGAGCGACGAGGATATGCATCTCTACATGAAGTACTTTGCCGACGAGGAATATCGCAAACAATGGGCAAAGGACTTCCCCGATTTTGAGATGCCGCCGCCCGAAGAGCCCCCGTTTGATCGCGATAAGGACCTCCCGAAATCACATTTTGGTTAGCCGCGAAGTGCCGACGTACATCTGATGGGCAGCGCGAGTGTAAGCTGCCGGGCGGCAGGTTCTCGCTATGCGGAAATCATCGTCCCGGTCCCCTGATCGGTGAAGACTTCGGCGAGCAGCGAGTTTCGCGCGTTGCCGTTGATGATATGGGCGCTCTTCACGCCCCGGCGCAGCAACTCGATAATATTTTGCAACTTGGGAATCATTCCTTCGGTGGCCGTGCCTTTTTCGATCAACGCCTCAGCTTCTTCCGCGGTCAGCCGTGAGAGCTTGGTCGCCGGCTCGCCCGCCCGCAGAAAGATTCCATCGACGTCCGACAACAGAACCAGCTTTTCAGCTTCCAACTGAATCGCAATCTCTGCGGCTATCGTGTCGGCGTTGATGTTGAAGACTTTGCCGTCAGCGTCGGCGCCGAGCGAGGAAACGACCGGCAAGTAATCATGATCAAGAAGGATCGTTAACAGGCGGGCATCGATTTCGAGAATGTCGCCGACATGCCCAAAGTCGACCTGGGCGCTTTCGCCGGTCGCGCGATCGACGATCTCGCGTGGCGGCCGGCGCTCTGCGTGGACGATGTTGCCATCGATGCCGGATAGTCCCACGGCGTGAATGCCGCGGTTCCTTAGCGCCGCGAGAATGTCCGTGTTGATCTTGCCTGCAAAAATCATCTTGGCCATTTCCAGCGTTTCGTCGTCGGTAACTCGACGTCCTTCGATAATCGTCTGTTCGATGCCCATCTTTTTGGCCAATTGACTTAACTGTTTGCCGCCACCGTGCACCACGCAAAGGCGGATGCCGACCTGATGCATCAGCGCCAGCTCTTCGGCCAGAGAGATCAGCCGATCGTGATCCTCAGTGACCTTGCCTGAGAATTTGACGACAAAGGTCTTCCCTTTGAAGCGCTGAATGTAGGGAAGCGCTTCACGGAGAAGATCCAGTCGCAACTGGCTGCCAACTTCGCTGGTGTCAGTCATAGGGTTATTGATTCATTGGTTCATTGATTCATTGAGCCATTGATACATTGAGCCATTGGTTCATTGGTTCACTGGTTCACTGGTTCATTAGTTCTTGGTTCATTAGTTCTTGGTTCATTAGTTCACTAGCTCATTGGTCACTTCGCAATGCCACAAATGGATCAATGAGTCATTGAGTCAATGAATCAATCGTTCCATTACGGCTTTTTGCGCGTGCAATCTATTCTCTGCCTCATCGATAACAACCGAAGATCGAGAGTCAATTACGGCATCGGTCACGATTACGTTTCTTCGCACCGGCAGGCAATGCATGAAAATTGCTGAGGTGGTCCGTGCCATTTTTGCTTCGTCAACAATCCATTTATCCCGATATGGTACGCGCTCGGCAAGTTCCCGGTCCGCCGCGCCATAAAAGTTCTTGCTTCCCCAACTCTTTGCGTAAACGACTTCGACCCCCTCGAAAGCTGCGTCGATATCATTGCTGATCGTGATGCTGCCACCACTGGCGGCGGCTTGCCCTTTAATTTCGGACATCAACTCTTCATCAAGCTCATAGCCGCGCGGATGCGCAATGACCAGTTCATGTCCCATCTGAACCGCCGCCAATGCAAAACTGTTCGGCACGGCCATCGGCAAAGCCTTAGGGTGCCACGCCCAGGTCAGCAAAACTTTTTTCCGTCCCTCGCCGAGTTTCTCCCGAATCGTCATCATATCGGCGAGCGCCTGGCAGGGATGATGCATTGCCGACTCGAGGTTGATAATTGGCGCCTCCGAATACCTGGCAAACGCGTTCAGAATCGGATCGGTGCGCTCCTCGGGCCAATCCTTTAGGGCCGCGAAAGTCCTCACGCCTATGGCCACACAGTAGCGACCGAGGACGCGCACAAACTCCGCGACATGTTCAGTCTTATCGGCATCCATCACGACGCCTTCGCGATGTTCGAGCGTCCAGCTGGTGCCGCCGGGCTCCAGCACTACCGCGTTGCCGCCCAATTCGTAAATCCCCACCTGCATCGATGCGCGGGTCCGCAGGCTCGGATTGAAGAAGACAAGCGCGACTGAGCGGCCCGCGAGCGGCGTCGACTGATCAGCGCCGCTTTTGGATCGCACTGCCGCATCGAGCAGGCGACTGACATCCTCATGCGATAGGTCGGCTGTTGATAGAAAGTGCATCTCGCAAACGCGGCGTTGCCGCCGCACAGTGCGGAAAGGCTCCGCCTTTCCGGCTAATCTTTTTTTGATTCAGCGCCGAGGCTCAGCCTCGGCGACAATACACAAGCGGTACTCGTCCGGTAAGGCAAAGCCTTACCGCATTGTGCTACGGCAGAGCCGCAAGTGTTACTTCATCTGCAGCACTTTCCGCAGAGTTTCAACAAACAAATCAACCTCTTCCTTCTGCAAACAAAGCGGCGGCAAAAGCCGCAAGACCGTGGGATCACTCGAGGTGCCGGTAATGATTTTCTTCTGAAGCAAAGCTTCATGAATCGGCTTGGCCGGACCGGCAAATTCCAGACCCAGCAGAAAACCGCGACCGCGAACATTTTTGATCTGCTCGACTTCGCGAAGTCGCTCGCGCAGATATGCCTCGACCGAACGAACACCTGGCAGCATGCAATCATTCTCGATCGCTTCCAGCGTCGCGCTCACAGCAGCCATGGCGATCATGCCGCCGCCGAAAGTAGTTCCCAGATCGTTTTCCTTGATGTGCGACGCGATGCTCTCAGTCACGAGACACGCGCCGACCGGAATGCCGCTGCCCAGAGATTTCGCCAGAGTGATGATGTCGGGCACAACTCGATCGCCTGCGTTGCTGCCGGCAAAGAACCATTCGCCGGTGCGGCCCACACCTGTTTGGACCTCGTCGTAAATCAGAATGATGCCGCGTTCGTCGCACAATTCGCGCAACGCTCGATAGAACGACGGCTCAGCCATCCGCACGCCGGCCATCGATTGAATCGGCTCAAGCATGATCGCCGCCACCGAATCGCCAGCCACTGCGCGCACTGAATCGATATCACCAAACTCGGCTTGCAAGTGACCCGGCACATTCGGCTTGCCAATCTCACGATACTTGCCGAGGAATGTTGCGCTGATCGCATCGGCAGTGCGCCCGTGGAATCCACCAGTGAAAGTAACGATGTTCTCGCGCCCAGTCGCCATTCGCGCCATGCGCATGGCATTCTCGTTCGCTTCAGTTCCCGAATTGCAGAAGAAGACTTTTGTGAGTGGCCCAGGCGCGATCGAAATTAGCTTCTCTGCCGCGCGTGCGCGTGGTTCCGAGTAAACAAGGTTTGAATAAAAGAGCAGCTTATCGCTCTGCTCACGAATGGCTTTGACGACGTGCGGATGGCAATGGCCGGTCCCCGCGACGGCATGGCCGCCGTAGAGATCGAGGTAGCACTCGCCGTCGCTCGTGTAGAGCCACACACCTTCACCGCGCTCGGCGACAACCGGCATTTTCTTGTAGGTCGCGAGCTGGTAGCGCTCTTCGAGTTCCGTAGTGTTGATAGTAGTTGGCATAAAACTCACCACAGAGGACACAGAGAGGAATAACTACGCGTAAGAACCGACGAATACTATCTGTTTGTTTTTTCTTCCTCTGTGTCCTCTGTGGTTAATTCCTTTTACGGATTCGTTCCGGCCAGCATCAAGCCCGTCCGCTCGTCGAGGCCGAACATCAAATTCATGTTCTGCACTGCCTGGCCGGCCGCGCCTTTCACCAGATTGTCGATCGCCGTAAAAACGACCAGTTGCCGGCCGCGCGCGGCAAAGCCGATGTCGCAAAAGTTGGTTGTCTTCACCCAGTTGATGTCGGGCGACCCATCGACCAGACGCACGAAGAACGACTCACGATAGAAGTCGGCAAACATCGCGCGCGCTTCGGCGGCGCTTATTTCCTTTTTCGTCTCAGTATAAATCGAAGCAAAGATGCCGCGCGCCACCGGCAATGAATGCGTCATAAATACGAGCTCATTGCTCCAGTCGCCGACTGACTTTAACTCCTGTTCGATCTCCGGCACGTGCTGGTGAGTGAAAGGCTTGTATGCATAGAACGAGTTGCTGCGTTGCGGGTGGTGCGTGTTCGCCGCGGCCTTGGCGCCCGAACCGGACGAGCCGGTTTTGGCATCGACAATCACCCGACCATTCAAGAGATTGTTAGCCACCAAAGGCGCCAAGCCCAGCAAAGTTGCCGTCGCGAAGCAGCCCGGATTCGCTATGTGCGTGGCCGACTTGATCACCTCGCGATTGGTTTCCGTCAGCCCGTAAACAAACTGGGACTGCGCGGCCATGGCAGTGTGCTCGCGCCCATAGTGTTTCGTGAATGTGTCTGCGTCACGCAGCCGAAAGTCTCCGGACAAGTCGATCATCTTCACGCGCGCGGGCAGCTTCGGCGCAACCTCCATCGCCTGGCCATGCGGCAGAGCAAAGAAGACACAATCCAGATCGCCAGGGCTCTCCGGATGTTCGGGAGCTTTGACGAACTGCAGATCAGTCAACCCCAGTAAGTTTCTGTGGACCTCGCTGACGGCTTTGCCTGCCTGCTCGTTTGCCGTGACGAAGACAATCTCGGCGTTGGGATGCTGCAGCAGAATCCGCAGCAGTTCCGATCCGCCGTAGCCTGAGCCACCGAAGATGGCGATCTTAATTTTCATGTCATTTGGAGTGCGCCGGCACAGCGAAGCGGCGACGGCGCTTCGGCGCATCGGAATACTCTAATGTCTGGCGAAGCCGATCTAATGCCGTTCTCACGAGAAGTTTCATAAAGAAACCAAAGCGCCGTCGCCGCTTCGCTCTGCCGGCGCACTCCAGATTTTGGTTCTGACAATCTCAAACAGCTTCGTGCCGTTGCGCCGGACATTAGCTGCCGGCACGTTGAATTCGCTTTCAATATAGTCCTCACCCATCTTTGAATCAGTGACTGAACCGGCGATGAGATCGACTTTCATCCCGCGACGGCGAAACAGTTCAATGCCACCCCAGGCCGCTACGTAATCCGAGGCGCAAAAGACCAGCGCGCTCATCGCCGCGCGAAGCTCCTCGTCTTCGAAAATCGACTCAACCGAATAGCCGCCCAGGATTCCGTCGCCCAGTTCAATCACGATCAAGTCCGGCGCGCTTTCGTTCAGCCGCGCGATGATCGCTTGGCTACCGCCGCCAGATCGTCCGCGCCAACGGTTGAAGGCAATCCACAATCAAGAAAGCTCGCGGTCGCAATCGCGCCGTGATCCTGCATGTTGAGCGTATCCCGCAGACAGGCCACACCCGAAAACTTGGCGGCGGCGATGCGCAAACCGGCGCGAGTCCCCAACTGAATTATTTCCGTCGCCGCGTAGGTCTTGCCGCTGTTCATGCACGCGCCGGCGATCACGACCAAAGGCGCAGTCGGACCGAGCTCATGTCGCAGCGGCAAAGCGACATCGGCGATGTTCTTGATTGAGCCCCCGCCATTCGTCACTAAGCCGATTACCTCAACCTTGATCGCGTCGTTCAGACTGGAATGATGCCCGCTGCATTTACCGATGACTCCGCCCATGTTGAGCAGGTGAAGCTCGTCTCCGGCTTTGACACTCTCAGGGACATCGCCGACAAAGCCCTTCAACGCGCGCCGGCGGCCCAGCACGCCCGCGATCACATCTTCCGGATTGACCTTTGCCAGCCTGCCCGTCGGTAACTCGAGCATGTTGTAAGTCGCGTTGTCAGTAAGCACGCGCACCACCACGACGTCGCCTGCCCGCGCCGTCCCATTTCCGTCAACAATATTCACGCTGCGCGGTAAATTAAGCGGCGACGTTGCCGATCCGATTTTGTCTATTTCGATTTGGTTTGAGTGTGACATTTCTTTGTTTTTAGAGGCGGTACTGCCCGCCAAATGTTTTTGTGTTGCCGTGAGCCGGGCTACTGCCCGCCTCTAAACAGTTATGGGACTACCGAGCTTTTCCTAATCTCAGCCGAAGCGCGTTGAGCTTGATAAAGCCTTCCGCGTCACGCTGGTTGTAAACCGTATCAGCTTCAAACGTGGCAATGCGTTCGTCATAAAGAGAGTTTGGTGAGCGGCGCCCCACGACGATTACGTTGCCACGATAGAGCTTGAGCCGCACATCTCCGGTAACAGTCTGCTGAGTTTCATCGATCATCTTTCGCATCAACTCAAACTCAGGCGCGAACCAAAATCCGTAGTAAACACTCTCAGCGAATTTCACTCCCAGCGAATCCCGCAGATGCATTACTTCGCGATCCATGGTGATTGATTCAAGGGCTCGATGCGCTGCCTGTAAGATCGTGACGCCCGGAGTCTCGTACACGCCACGTGATTTCATGCCGACGAAACGATTCTCGACCAGATCGACGCGGCCAATGCCGTGCGCGCCGCCGATTTCGTTGAGCCGTTCCAGCAGCGAAACCGGATCGAGACTCTCGCCATTGATCGAAACCGGCTCGCCCTTCGCGAACCCGATTTCGACGTATTCCGCCTCGTCTTTCGCCCTTTCCGGCGCTACCGTCATTTGAAAAATATTCTCCGGCGGCTCAGCCCACGGGTCTTCGAGAATTCCGCCCTCGTAAGAAACGTGCATCAGGTTGCGATCCGTCGAGTAAGGCTTGTCGACTGTCGCCGTCACCGGAATGCCGTAGCTTTCGGCGTAAGCGATCAAATCGGTGCGCCCGCCAAACTCCCATTCACGCCAAGGCGCAATCACCTTGATGTCCGGTTGCAACGCGTAATACGTCAATTCAAACCGCACCTGATCATTACCCTTGCCGGTCGCGCCGTGGGCCACGGCATCTGCGTTCTCAAGCTGTGCAATTTCAATCTGTCGCTTGGCGATCACCGGCCGAGCCAGCGATGTCCCCATCAGGTAAACACCTTCGTAAACGGCGTTTGCCTTGACGGCCGTCCAGACGTAATCGCTCACGAATTCTTCGCCGCAGATCCTCGATATAAAGCTTCGATGCTCCGGTTGCTTTCGCCTTCTCTTCAAGCCCGTCCATCTCTGCGCCCTGACCGACGTCCGCGCAGTAGCAGACGATCTCGCACTGATACTTCTCTTTCAGCCAGCGCAACATCACTGACGTGTCGAGGCCGCCAGAGTAAGCCAGCACGATCTTGTTTATTTTTCCGTTACTCATGTTCTCATCATTGATTCATTGACTCATTTGCTCGTTGATTCAATGAATAAGTGATTCAATGATTCACTTCATCATTAGCTCCCAAATCTTCTTCATCGCCGCCCGCTGCGATTTCGCTTCGCGCGTCGCGATGAAAATCGTGTCTTCGCCCGCGAGCGTGCCGACAATTTCCGGGAGGGCGGCGTCATCGATTTCCACAGCTACCGCTGAAGCGCGGCCCGGCAGGCATTTCGCGATTACCAGCACGTCACCGGCGATGTCCAAACCAACCAAGCCGCGCGCGGTGTCCCCGTTTGCGTGCGGCAGAGCATAAAAACCGTGATGCTTGATCACGCCTAACTCTTCCAGATCGCGCGAAACACTCGATTGCGTGGCGGGAACGCCGCCGCGCTCCAGATGCGCGCGCAACTCGTCCTGCGTGCCGATTCGCGTTGCTCGAATCAAATTCAAGATGCGCTTTTGCCGCTCTCGCTTCAGCATCCCAGGATTAGACGTACCTAAATTCAGAATAGTTGCATTTTTCATGCATACCTGCATAAACTACGCTTGTTATGCAGGAACGTCAAGTAACGGAGCGAATCTCTGATACCCTGCCAGGCACATGAGCAAGCAAAAGGACACTAAGCTGTGGGGCGGACGATTTACCGGCCAAGCGGACGCCGGGTTCGTACGGTTCAACGAGTCATTCTCGTTTGATCGGAGATTGTTTGCAGTCGACGTGCGCGGCAGCATCGCCCACTGTGACGGGCTGGCCGGGGCCGGAGTATTGACCACTGCCGAAACTGATCGGATCAAATCGGCGCTGACGGCCATTCTCTCCGAGGGTCGGGAAAACCCGAGCTACCTGGATGAATTCGCCGCCGAAGATATTCACTCATTCGTCGAGGCGCGTCTGACTGAGATGATTGGCGACCTGGGCCGTAAATTGCACACCGGCCGCAGTCGCAACGATCAAGTAGCCACCGATCTTCGCTTGTGGTTGCGCGAGGAGATTGACCTGCTTGATTTTTTGTTGCGCGACGCCCAACAAGCGCTGATTGATTTGGCGGACGCCAATAGCGCGGCAGTCCTACCCGGTTACACGCATCTGCAACGCGCGCAGCCGGTTCTTTTCGCGCATTGGTGCCTGGCGTACTTTGAGATGCTGGCGCGCGACCGGGAACGCATGGTTGAGGTTCGCATGCGGGTGAATGTCATGCCGCTGGGCTCAGCGGCGTTGGCGGGCACTTCTCACTCAATTGACCGGGAAGCCGTCGCCAGGGCCCTCGGGTTCGAAGCGCCGTCACGTAACAGCCTCGACGCTGTCAGTGATCGAGACTTCTGCATTGAATTCGCGGCCGCGGCGTCGCTGATCATGGTTCATCTTTCTCGCCTGGCCGAAGACATCATTCTCTATTCAACAATTGAGTTTGGCTTCTTCGAATTGAGTGACGCGGTCGCAACCGGCTCAAGCCTGATGCCGCAGAAAAAGAACCCGGACTCGATGGAACTGGTGCGCGGCAAAGCGGGGCGGGTATTTGGACACCTCACGTCCCTTCTGACGATGATGAAGGGACTACCACTCGCTTACAACAAAGACATGCAGGAAGACAAAGAGGCGCTTTTCGATTCAATCGATACCACCAAAGACTGCCTCGCGGTTACGGCAACAGTCCTGCGAAACATGCGCTTAAACAAAGAGCGCGCCGGCGCAGCCGCGACCCAAGGTTACCTCAACGCGACAGAGCTGGTCGACTATCTCGTCCGGCGCGGGATGCCCTTCCGCGAAGCGCATGAAACGGTTGGCAGGATTGTCACGCACGCAATTGAGCTCAACGTTGAGTTGGACGAACTGCCGCTTGAGGAACTGCAATCCTTTTCATCTCTGATCGAGCAGGATGTTTTTGAAGCGCTGTCACTGGAGAAGACACTCGCCACAAAGTCCGGGGCAGGCGGAACGGCACGCGCGCGTGTACAGGACGAGCTCGCCCGGGCCCGGAACCGTCTCGCGTCAGAAAAAAGCCGCGGCTGATGCCGAAACGCGCAGCGACTAAAACTGCGCCTTCCGCAACCGCCGCGGCCCGAAACCTTTCAATCCGCGATTAGCCTACCACTTGGGAGTAACCCCGAGCGTGTACATGAAAAACGCGTAAATGTCGGCAGTTTGTTCGAGCGCCTTTGTCGTGCTGCTGGCGCCGTGTCCTGACTTTGTGTCGATGCGAATGATCACCGGATTGTCGCCGGTCTGCGCGGCCTGCAACGCGGCGGCATACTTGAACGAATGCGCCGGCACCACCCGATCATCGTGATCGGCAGTAGTAACGAGGATCGCGGGATAGTTGCCGGGCTTCACGTTGTGAATCGGCGAGTAGGCATACAGCGCTTTGAACTCAGCTTCATTCGCATCGCTGCGGCCGTAGTCCGCGGCCCAGTTCCAACCGATCGTGAACATGTGATACCGCAGCATGTCCATCACGCCGGCGTGCTGGTGAACAGCGCGAAACAGGTCGGGCCGCTGGTTCGTGACGGCGCCGACGAGCAAACCGCCATTAGAAGCGCCTTCGATGGCCAGTTTTGCCGACGAGGTGTACTTCTCTTTGATTAGGTATTCAGCGGCTGCGATAAAGTCGTCGAACACGTTCTGCTTCTTAAGCTTCGTGCCGGCCTCGTGCCACTTCTCGCCGTATTCACCGCCGCCGCGCATGTTGGCTGAAGCGTAAACGAATCCCTGCTCGAGCAGCGCGATGCGCAGCGCGCTAAACGTCGGGTTCGTGGTGATGTTGAATCCGCCATAACCGTAAAGCAAGGTTGGATTGTTGCCGTCGAGTTTGAGTCCTTTTTTGTAGGTTAGGAACATGGGCACGCGCGTGCCGTCTTTGCTGTTGTAGAACACTTCCTTAACTTCGTAATCGCTGGCGTTGAAGCCGGGAATATCGACGGTCCGGAAGACCGAGGATTTCTTCGTGCCGATGTCGTAGCGATAAATCGTCGGCGGCGCATTGAATGAAGTGAAGCCGTAAAAGACGAACTTGTCATCGTTGCGCCCGCCGAGGCCTCCGGCTGTTCCCAGGCCCGGAAGTTCGATTCTGTTTTCCAGTTTCCCGTCCAGGCTATGCACCTCAGCCTGCGTGGTCACGTCCTTCAAATAAGTTAAAAACAGCTTCCCGCCGGCAGTGCCGGAGGATTGCAGCGGCTCAGATCTTTCCGGTACCACATCTTTCCAGCTGCCCTTCGCCGGATCGTAGAGGACGACTTTACTGTTAGCCGCGCCGTGGTTGGTTTCAATCAGGAACTTGCTGCCGACATTATCGAGCACGCCGTAACTGTCGTTCGTGATTTCGCTGACGATTGGCGCGAAAGTTTTTTCGCTCCTGGACAAGTCGCGGAAGAAAAGCGCGTTGCCATCCTTGCCTTTACCGCGCTCAGACACGTAGAGAAACGCATAGCGCCCGTCTTCTGTCACTGAGACACTCTGGAACCGCTGTGAGTGTTCCTTGTCTTCATAAACCAACTCGTCTTCCGACTGCGGGGTCCCGACCTTGTGATACCAAACGCTCTGAAACTCGTTCTTGGTATAGAGTTCGCGGCCTTTCTCCGGCGCCGGATAACGGCTGTAGAAAAAGCCTTCGTCGCCGCGCCAGGACACGCCCGACGCCTTTATCCACTGCAACTGATCGCTCAGCGGTTTGCGGGTCGCAACATCGAGAACGTGAATCTCGTTCCAATCAGATCCACCCTGCGAGATGCCATAGCCGATGTATTTTCCTTTGGGCGACCAGGCGAACGCGCCGAGCCGCGACGTGCCGTCCGCGGAAAACTTGTTTGGATCGAGCACGACCTCGGCCGCGCCATCGAGCCCCTTCTGAATGTAAAAGACACTCTGGTTTTGCAGGCCATCGTTTTTGGTAAAGATGAACCATTCACCACGACGGCTGGGCGCGCCAATTTTCGGATAGTTGTAGAGTTTCGTCAGGCGCTCTTTGATCGTATTGCGATACGGAATCTGGTCGAGGTAGGCAAAAGTAACTTTGTTCTCAGCTTCAACCCAGGCGGCTACTTCAGGCGAGTCGTTTTGCTCGAGCCAGCGATAGGGATCAGCCACCTTGGTGCCAAAGTAATCGTCAACGACCTCGACCTTTTTGGTCTCTGGATATCTTATTGGCGCACTGCCGGCTCCCCCGTCGCCATTCTTTTGAGCATGCACGAGGGTAACGGGCGCCGTTACTGCCAGGGCCACCAGGGCAAACACTGCCAGTGAAAGGAATGCAATCTTGATTGTCTTCATTGGGGTCTTCCTCCAGGAAATCATGAACGGTTTGTCGGCGCACATACTTTAGTCCGACGGGCAGAAGTTTTCCAACCGACAGGGCGATCGGTCAGAGTGTGGCGCGGCTGAAAAAACGGGCAAGTCTACGAGGAAATGGACGGGACTCGTTACTGCAACATCTTCTATTTTCCCGCGCGGGTGCGAGCGACCGGAGCAGGCGCTGCTTCGCCCTCGGCGGAAGAGAGTTCGCTGCGCCCAAGATCAGCTAGCGCCACGATGACCAGCAGAATGGTTACACCGAGTGTCGAGAGGATGTAAAGCAGTGGCGTCTGCTCGAAATAGATGAGCAGGAAAACCAGCAATGCCATTCCAAATATCCACAGGTACGTGAACCCGCGTCGCTTTTTTACTTTTGAGATTCTTTGACTCATTACTAATAGCGTCTTATCGCGCGCCTCCAGGACTAGAAGAGAACGCCGCGCGTTGTAACCATACCGAAGGATCCGCGGATCGTGTTGGTAAACAAATCCGCGAGGCCCTTTCCTGAAAGCGGTCCGCTCATACCTACGTCGATAATGTCATAGGGTTGCAGAGGCACATCCGCCAGCCGGCCTTTCTTGATCGCGTTGTAGTCAAACTTAAGCGTCTCTTGCCCTACTAGTCCTGGCTTGGTGCGGTAGATCGCCACTTCGTCTTTGGCCAGACGTTGAGCGCCGCCAGACATCGCAATCGCGCGCGCGAGGGTCAATCCCTCGCGCAGAGGAATCTCGCGCGGCGCTACCACCGCACCAATGACATACACCGGCTCAGCTTCATTTACTAAGACGATGTCGCCGGGCCAAATGTAAGGATCCGCTTCTTCCTTGCCGGCTCTCAGCTCCGCCAGCCTATAAATCGCAATTCCAAATTCGCTGAAGTTACCGGCAGCCGGAGTCTTCTGATCTGTAGCCGAGGCCTTCTGAAAGGTAACTCCCGGCTCGGGGCACATCTGGGGCACCGTGTGCATCACCTGAATAGTGCCGCTGGCCCGATCAGTTGTGCCGCCGGCGCGGGTGATTAACTCGTGCAGTCTGGCGCGACGCATCATCGTGACCTGCATCTCTGTCCGTACTGCGCCCGCGATGGTGGCCGGCTGGCGGCTCTTTCGTTCCGTAATCCGCACACTCACTTGAGGGTTACGGATATATTTTGCATAGGCAGCCGTAATGTCTTTCTGAACTTCCTTGTCCGTGCGGCACATGGCCTTAATCGGCGCCTCGAGGAAGGGCAGAGACGAAATGTTGCCCTCACCATCAATTTCCACGACAGAATTCAAATCGGCTTGCCCAAAGACGCGCACATCCAACAGGTCTCCGGGACCGAGCAGATAACTGCCCACGCCCTGAGCATCGGCGGCCATTCCATTTGAGGTTGGATTCTGTCCCTGGGACCAGGCCGAAGCGCCCAATGCGAAAATCACAAACAGAGACAGAAGCGCGATAAACTTAATTCTCATAACCAAAAACCTCTTAATCTGGTGTAGCGAGAGTTCGCAACAGAATACCCATAGTGAAAGTCACAAGCAGAGGCGTTACGTTCGCCGCTTGGACTTGCGCGGATAAGATGCAGGCAATCCGAACCCTGTGAATAACCAGTTGCAATGATCGCATAAAAGGCTAAGGATGCCAACCATTCGCAGGTACCAGGGAAGTCGCCGGTAACCCCGGCGAATTCGATCGCTGCCACATCTCGGACACTTAGGTCTCAGCATTTTTTTCGCTATCCGGCGAATTTAAAATCGGCCTTTAGTATCTCAAAAAACATTAACGTAGTGTCACTTTTTTGGGGCGCGTCCTCCGGCCTGCCTCCATGGCGCCTTCAGTGTCCAGCCCGGCACGCAACAATTCAATTTCGCGAGTGATTCTTTCCGCCGCGGCTTCGCCCGCCGCGTCCGGACGATCGCGAGTTAAATAATAGAGCGCATCGCGATAACAATCGATCGCCCGCTGAAAGTGGCCCTTGAAAGCAGCCCGCTCGGCCAGTTCCACCCAATGCGCCACGCGGCTGGAAGTAATGAACTCGCGCACCGCCTGAACCGAGACATGCAGTTCCGTTTCGTCAGGATAAACCTTCAGGGCTGAGTCGATGCAGTCAAGCGCGCGATTGGCGGTCTCGACCTTTTCAAACAAACGTACTCGCTGTTGCGCCTCATGCGTAAACGCGCGCGCCGATCCTCGCGCCCAATTCAGTAAATGATGCTTTTGCAGGTCGCGGACGCGCTCCTGGCCGGCGCGCAAGGCGACCCGACCGTCTGCCTGAAGCGATGGGGACTGCAAAGCCTTCTCGGCTCCCGCCAGATACTCAGTGCACAGATCGTAAAGATGTCGATGTGTTTCAGGAGCGTCGGCAGCGTCAGCCTCGAGTGATTGTTTTTGCAGAGCGCGCAGGGCGGCCGCGTGCAGACTGGTTGATTTCATGATGCTCGAAGTGTGCCTGGGCCGTGGAGCCTGGCTGCGATAACGAAGCGCATCGTCGCGTACCTGAATGCGCATTCGCCTGACAGCCAGCAGGCGGGCAAACGCCGCCACCAGAATCACGACGCTCGCCGCCAATCCGGCTGGCACCCAGGGCATTTCTTCTTCCTGAAGCATCCACCAAAGCAGAAAGAACAGCGCTACGGCGATCGCGGCGGCGGCCGTCATGTAACCGGCGGCCGGACCTAAATCGTGTCTTCGCAAAGCACTGCCTTCGAGCGGACGAGAATCACGCATCCGCGGCGAGTGTATTCCAGAGGATTGGGCTTCTATCGGCACTTGGTTGAAAGCAACTAATTTTGTCTGAGGGAAGGAAAATTCGAGCCGGGATCGCGCTTCATAACGAATCCGCGCGAATTATAGTCAACTAAGCGCAGTATATGTCAATATGGGCGGCCAATCTTAACCGAGGAAGAAGTGATGGAGAGCAAAACGAACGAACGCGCAATCATAGTAACCGGGGTGACTTCCGGTATAGGTCGAGCCGTTGCCAGACGCTTTGCGGCTTCGGCGACCACAGTTATTGGATTCGGACGCGATCGCTCGGCGCTGGAAGAAGCCGAACAGGAAATCCGGCAGGCCGGCGGAGTTCCCTTCATGATGGCTGTCGATGTGACCAGGGAAGATGAACTTCGCCGGGCGTTCGACGCTGCCCTGGGAAAGTTGCGTCGGCTGGATGTTCTGGTCAATGCTGCAGGTCACATTTCTACTGGGACGATTGAAACGACCAGCCTCGCCGCCTGGGACGCCATGATGAATGTCAACCTTCGGTCAGTGTTCCAACTGATGCAACTTGCCGCCCCACATCTGAGCAAGACGGGAGGGAACATCGTGAACATTTCGAGCGTGACCGGCCTGCGATCCTTTCCCGGCGTTCTGGCTTACTGTGTTTCAAAGGCCGGCTTAGATCAGCTGACGCGTTGCTCAGCGCTCGAATTAGCGCCCCACGGCGTGCGCGTAAACGCCGTAAATCCCGGCGTCGTCATAACTGAAATTCACAAACGAGGCGGCATGAGCGAAGCGGATTACGATGTTTTCCTCGAGCACTCAAAAACGACGCATCCGCTCGGCCGAGTCGGCCGGGCGGACGAGATTGCCGAGCTGGTGTTTTTCCTGGCTTCCGAAAAAGCGTCGTGGATTACCGGAGCGACCTATCAGATCGACGGAGGACGCGCGCTCACCTGCGCCCGCTGAACTGGGGTGAGCCCGTACAGTTGAATGGAGCGCAACCATCCTGGTTGCGCTCCATTCGAGTTCATAGCGGATAGATTGATGGTTGAACTGGCTTTTCTCAGCTGCCTACGATTGTCGTGCCATCGGGTTGCTCGGCAAAAGATCCGTTGTCGGAAGGATCTGCTTTTTTGGTTTTGATCTGCCGGGGCTTTGAGAAAAGATGACGCCGGTGCTTGCGGACGGCCGAACGCGTACCCAGGAGATCACGGTGCCGGCTATTGATCAGCGCAATCAGACTTTGATGATGCCGGAAGCCCAGCAGACGGGAAGCTTTGGTAACTGAACCGCCCGCGTCTCGCAGCGCCCGTTCAATGATCACCTTTTCAATCTTGAGCACTTCTCGTTTAAACGAGAACCCTTCCCAGGAAGTCTCAGGCACTTCCGGTTCGGTTGGTTTGACCTCAGTGAGCGCGTCCATAACCTGGCACGCGCAGTCGATCAATCGCTTGCCAATTGCCGGATCCTGACAGTTGTCCAGCAGCTCCAATGCCGATCGACACTCGGATGCCATCTCGACCGGAGACGTCTGTGGACTCAGTTCCTCAATGATGCTCAGTTTCGCGCGCCCAGCTCCTTCAGGATCGCCGGCGGTCAACGCAGTTTCAATTGCTCTCTCCAAAAGTGCGCGAGAGCGAGCATATCTTCCCAGACGCGCCGTCACCACGCCATAGGTGGTGAGTGCATCAGCGAGATCGGATTGATCGTCACCGCGCTCCAAGACTCGCACGGCCTGGCGAATCAGGCGCTCGGCCTCATCCAGCCGGCCATCAGCCAGCAGGGTACGCGCCCGCGTTTCGTCACACTTGGCGGCACTGCCGGGATCTTTGAGTTGCGTGAAAAGGCTGCGGGCACGGTTCAGATGCGCATGGGCTTCTTTGTAACGGCCCACCGTGTAGAACAGGAAACCCAGATTGTTTTCCACCCGCGCGAGCGCTAGCTCATTGCCGGCCAATTCGAAGTGAAAACTCGCCGCCGCGTATTCGATCAAGGCCCGATCGATGTAATCCTCGCGATTCTCAGGCGCCGCCAGTTGCCGAAACACCAGTCCATATTGGATATGAAAGCTGCCTTTGATTGAATGGTCTTCACTCTTTTCAACCAACGGCGCGGCCTGATTAAACAAACGCAGCGCCTCATTCAGCCTTCGTGCTGAAACCTCTACGATTCCGGCCCTGATAAGAAGTATGGCTTTAAGATCCGAGTCGTCCTTACCCAAGCGCTGCATCGCATTACTCAAATGGATTCGCGCTTCGTCATGAGCACCTTCGCGCCAGTAACAAAGAGCGAGATCCGCTTGAGCTTCGACAGCCTTTTTCGAATCGCCCAGGCGATCAAACAATTCAATACTGCCGGTTATGATATTTTTGGCGAATTCCTGGCCACCCGGTATCTGCTTAGCACTCGCGAGCCAACCGGCCAAAGATCCCACGCGCAACATCACTTCCGCCTTGTTTGTCTCGTCAAGGTTGCCGACAACCGGTGGTTTGTCTAGATCCGACCAAAACTCGATCAGAGACTCACGAGCTTGGTCGTACTTGCCTGCCTTTTCCAAACGCTTGGCCAACTCACAACAACGCTGGGCATATTCGTTGGTGCTAGCGCTATGTTTTCGAAGTTCTATTAGTTCAGCTGTTAGGTTCATGTGAGGCCTCCCTTTCTCAGTCGGTCAGAAACACTACCAGCCGCAAACGAGTGGGATTCGCGACGAGCGCGTTTTTGAAGTGGAGACTTGCTCAAAATCCAGCGTAGCATAAACGCTTAGAGTCACGATTGCAACAAATTTCAGTACGCCGGAACTGGGCCGGAGCGTCCTTTCCAATGCCATGCGCAAGCGCGCTCTGCGGCCCGAGTGCAGGGGTTGGCAGTATCGGCAAAGCTTCCAGCGAGAGATTCTTTCGTCTAGCCGATTGGAGCAATTCTGGATATACTGCGCCAGATTCCAAGTGCCTGGAAATGGTATGAACAACGCCTTCGTCCCCAACGTCACCGCCTATCCAATGCGTCCGATGCGCCGCTCCGGTCATCAGAGCGCACTGAAGATTGTCTTCGGTATCTTCGCGTTAATGATTGCGGCGCTGGTCGGGCTGATCGTACTCCTGATTATCGGCTCTGAGACGGGCCTGGTGCAGTTGGTCATCGGACTGATTTGCGCTTCGCTGCCGGTCCCGATCTACATCATGCTGCTGTTGTGGATTGACCGGTACGAGTCTGAGCCGCTCTGGATGCTGGCCACAAGTTTCTTCTGGGGCGCGATCGTCGCCGTCTTCATCGCTCTGATTCTTAACACGATTAACGGCGCCATTGTGGCCGCCGCGACCAGGAGTGAACAGATCGGCAACAATTTCGGCGCGGTCATTTCCGCGCCTATCGTCGAAGAAAGCGCCAAGGCGCTGATCCTGCTGATTCTGTTTCTTTGGAAGAAGGATGAGTTCGACGGCATTGTGGACGGCATCGTCTATGCCGGCATGGTCGGGCTTGGCTTTGCCATGACGGAGAACATTCTCTACTACGGTCGCGCCGCACAACACGGCATGGGGGCGCTGACATTCCTATTTATTCTTCGGGGAATGGCGGCGCCGTTCTCACATCCGCTTTTTACCAGCATGACAGGCATCGGCCTGGGCTGGTCGCGGCAGTCGAACAACGGGTTTGTGAAAATCTTCGTGCCGGTGCTCGGTTTCATGCTGGCCATCCTACTGCATGCGACCTGGAATGGCACCGCTACCTATGGCGGCGCGCTGGGCTTCTTTGCGGGTTACTTCTTAATCATGGGTCCGGCGCTGATCGTGACCCTGATGGTGATTTTCTTTTCCTTGCGGCGCGAAGGACGCATTGTGCGGCAGTTTCTTTACTCCGATTATCAGCGCGGAGTTTTCGATGCCATGGAGTATGAAAAGCTGTGCACTATCCGAGGGCGCATGGGCATGTCATGGAACGCCATGAGTTCAAAAGGATTCTCGGCCTGGCGCGCTCGAATGCGGTGTAATCAAATCGCCAGCGAGCTGGCTTTTCATCGTAGTCGGGTGGCCCGCGGCTTCGCACGCGACCCGATGGACGCTCAGGAACGCGAAAATGCTTACTTGCAGATGCTGCATGAGCTGCGACAGAAACTTAACCGGGCCGCAAACGCCGCCGGTCCGCGATAGGAAAAGTCTCGCAGCAAAACAATGGATAGCTTATACTTGGGTCGATTTCTGATTAGAGTCTGAACCCAACTTTACCCGATACTTGCAGATCCAACTCTTACCCAGTTCGTTCGATGCCGGCGGCAGCGCGACTCCTGCGCAACGTTTGACATGCTTCATTATCGATGACCGAGTCACCGTCGATGCCGGCAGCCTCGGAATCGCTCTTACTGAAGACCAGCGCCAAACGGTGCGGGATGTAATCGTCACGCACCCGCACATGGATCACATCGCCAGCCTGCCAATTTTTGTCGATGATCTCTTCAGTGAACTCGAACAGCCCATTCGCATTCACGCCACTCAGGAAGTCATTGATCTGCTCAAGGCCGATGTCTTCAATGATACGGTCTATCCGAAATTTGACGAGTTAACGAACGAGCACGGCCATGTGATGAATTACGTTCCGTTCGAGACGGGCAAGGAATTCCGCGCTGGGCATCTGACGGTCACCGCGGTCGCAGTCAATCATATCGTGCCGACGATCGGTTTGCTGATTTCGGATGGCAAGACCACGGTCGCCTTTAGTTCCGACACGGCGGAAACGGAAGAGTTCTGGATCCTTGTCAACCGCGCTCCGAATCTCGATGCTCTCTTCATCGAGGCGTCTTTTCCCGACTCAATGGAAAAGTTGGCGCGCGCTTCCAAACATCTAACGCCTTCAATGCTGCGGCATGAACTCACCAAGCTCCAGCATAACGGCATGGACATTCTCACCGTTCACCTGAAGCCGGCTTACCGCGAGACTCTGATAGATGAATTGAGCAAGTTGGGAATCGCTAACCTGAGTGTGATGGAAACCGGCCGGGTCTACAAATGGTGAGGGTGGTGCGGAATTAATAACTCATCTGACCGGTTCGAATTCCTTTTGCGCATGTTCGCCAGTCACGCCGTCAGCAGGACGCGCCCACTCGGCAATAAATTCTGCACCTCATAAGTTCGCTCAGCAGGTTCGCGTCCGGGCATCACTTCCGCACGAAATGTGACTTTCATCCCGGGCCGCGCCCATTTATCCAAGAGCTTTGCCCTTTCGCGCTGCCGCCGTCCTGGTTTGCTGTCTCGTCTCATAATGACTGCGCCAATCGCCCCCGCGGCGGCAGCTCCCAGCGCCAAACCACCCAACCAGCGCTTCGTGCTTTTATTCATAGCCCTCTTAAATCATTGGATCCTGGAACGCTGCTTTTTCACGGGCCTGTTTTACAAGAGCAACACGCGTTCCGAAGATAGTAAGAAGGCGCGCCGCCCGCTGGGGTTGCCGCGACTGCGCGCCTTCTGAACCGAAAACCAAAGCCAATTACTGGCAGAGCGGATCGAGCCGAACATTAATCGTCGGCAGACCGCTCAACGACCTCTCGGCATTGATCTGCGTGAAATTTGACCACTCGGCCGGTAGTTTGTCCTCTGAGAAAACCGCTTCAACCGGACACTCAGGGACGCAAGCGTCGCAATCGATGCAGGTTTCGGGGTTAATTATGAGCATGTCATCGTCGAGGTGGAACGCTTCAACCGGGCAAGGAATTGCACAATCAGTGTAGCGACAATTGACGCACGGCTCGGCCACTACATAAGTCATCCAGGAACAACCTCCAGGTGTGATGAAGTTACTGCGGCGTTAAATGTAGCACAGTCTTCAGCCGGTGTGGATCCACAGGGTGACGGCTCAGCTGCGAGGCTGCCACTTAAGGACTGGCTTTGAATCAATGAATTCATAGAAAGCAAGATCGCTCTCGGACAACATTTTCGTGATTAGAATTATCTGCCCCATGTGCATCGAAATGGGAAGCGGCATCACAACCGTTTCCCTTTCTTTTGTTTAGAGGTTTGAAGAAATCGAGTTGACCACATTCTGACCTCGTTTCAAACATTCTTACCAAACGATCCAGCGCCTTTTGTAGGTACAGCCTTCGCCCCAAGTAGCAGGTCTTTGCTCAATGCCGAGCCGAGAACCTTGAAGACGCCAGCCACTCGGCTAAGGCCAATCGCCTTACAAAAGGCCCAATACTAATGGAAACAAATCCCACACCTCTTGTCGTGACAACCTTGTTTCAGCAGTATTCGTATTGCCAGTCTGCAAATAGTGGAGTAAATGTTAGGCTTCGGGTTCCCGCGATGAAAGAAAATCGACAATAGGAAGTAACCCATTGCGTCGCAAAAGCTAACGCGGGAGGAAAAGCTATCTCCGCCTACTGAACAGGGAGTTTGCGAGGTTGTTGGATTCGCATATCACATCAATGCGATCGACTACGAAGTTCTCGAAAACGCTCATTGTGTTGCTACGCGCTTGTCTATTAAGCGCGCTCTGCACCTCATCGTCATTTAGCCAAAGCCCAACCACCGGACGCATCGCCGGTACTATTAAGGATCAAAAGGGCGCTCGCATAGTGGGAGCCCTGGTAACCATTACGAGCAACGCTATGGGGGAGCAGCGAAAAGTCACCTCCGACGAGCAAGGAAATTACAGCGCTTCTCTTCTCTCTCCGGGAATATACGTCGTCAGGATTGCGGCCCGTGGTTTCGCGCCGGCCCTGTATGCACCGGTGCCAGTCATCATCACGGAGACGACAAATGCAGATGCCGAAATGGTCCCCGCCGGACCTGACACAGTCTCAATAGAAGTCGATTCTCTGGTTAACAGAGATGGTCCGCAATTAGGCCGCGTTGTCGACACACGAACCGTATCGGGATTGCCGCTGGCCACGCGTAACTTCACGCAGATTCTGGCGCTCTCGGCCGGAACCTCAGTAAGTCTGGCTGACAACACCGCGTTGGGTCGTAATTCTCAGAATGTGTCAGTGAACGGCGCGCGCGTTACGCAAAATAATTTCGAACTGAACGGCGTCGACGCAAACTATATCGCCAATAATGCTGCGGCCTTCTGGGCGGTGCCCGCTCCTGAGACTATTCAGGAGTTTAGGGTACAGACTTCGCTGTACGATGCCTCGTTCGGACGCGGCGGCGGAGGCAACATTCAGGCAGTGACACAGTCCGGGAGTAACGCTTTTCACGGCATGGGCTATGAGTACTTTCGGAGTGACGCCCTCAATGCTAACAATCCGTTTCTCAAAGCCGCTGGTGTGAAACGACCGGCACTCGCGCGCAATGTGTTTGGGGGGGTGTTAGGAGGGCCAATTAGAAAAGACCGATTATTCTTTTTTGTTTCGTATCAGGGAATACGCGAGCGAAACGGCGCATCGGCAAACAGTTTGAGTTCCAGCATCTTCATCGCTTCGGGACTGACCGACGATCGCTCGCAACCAACGCTGCTGGCCGCGTTCAGACCGCGATTACCCAATGGGACTCTGGCGACGGCTATTAATCCTGTAACGCTCGCTCTTTTGAACGCAAGAACTCCGGACGGACAATTCCTGATTCCCACGCCGCAAGCCGACGGGCGCTATTCGGGTGCAGCTATTTCGACCTATCGTGAGAATCAATTCAACACGAATGTTGATTACCGCATTGGTCAGGGCAACTGGCTGGCGGCGAAATTGTTCTTTTCGCACGCGCCACAATTTTTTGCTCTGCCGAACGGCGGCGCGAATGTGCCTGGTTTTGGAGCAGACGCGCGTCAGAACAACCGCGTGATCGCCTTTCACGATGTCCACACTTTCACTTCGCAGACCGTCAACGAAGCTCGCGCCGGTTACAATTTTATTCGGGCTGATGCCTTCGGCCGAAACCCGATCCGAGACTCAGACATCGGGATAAAGAGGGCCAATGCTGCAGCCTATCCTGGTCTGGGTTTGATTCGGATCGGGGCGGCGGGAACCAACTCGCTCGCAATCGGCAACTCCGGCGCAAACGTAGACACTGAGTCGGCCCAATCGTCGATCACTTTGGCGGACGTCTTAGCGATAAATCACGGCGAACACAGCTTTCGTCTGGGCGGCGAGGTTCTCTTTTACCAGGACAGAATTGCGACGAATAACAACCGGCGCGGCCAGGTAATCTTCCCCAACTTCAACAACTTTCTGATTGGTCAGCCCAACAACTCAACCTATGGCGACGGTCTTGTCGCGCGCACAATTCGGGCGAGCGATTACAGTTTCTTTTTCCAGGATGATTGGCGCGTGACACAAAAGCTCAGGCTGAACCTTGGCTTGCGTTACGAGTTAGATCTGCCGCCGTACGAGACGAAAGGAGCGCTCTCGACATTCGATCCGGCGCTTTATCAACCGCGCATGGAGGTTGATGCGGCCGGAAACCCGATCGGCCCCCCAAGCGGCGGCTTTGTTCAGCCGAGCAATGTCATCAGCCAATACGATTTGCCGAATGTCCCCAACGTCGGCAAGCGTATGTTGACCAGCAACGATCCAAATAACTTCGCGCCTCGCTTCGGATTCGTATACTCGCCGCTCGCGTCGCAAAAGATGGTAGTGCGCGGAGGTTATGGAATCTTCTATTCCCGGTCCTCGTTGGTTTACCTAATCGTCGGCGTCAACGCGCCGCCGCTGTTTGCGATTGGGCGGAGCGCCGCCGGCGCCCCGATAGCATTTGCAAATCCGTACCCTACCTTGCCTTCAGCCGATCAATTTCCGACATTCGTAAGAGGGATTTCGCTTGCCGGCCAGGTTTTCGATCGCAATCTGCGCACGCCCTACATTCAGCAATACAATGCGAGCGTTCAATATCAATTCAGTCATGACTCGCTCTTCGAAGTCGCTTTCGTTGGCAGTCGAGGTCTTAATTTGATTCGCAGCGTTGGCATTAACCAGGCGCGACTTGCCAGTCCTCAACATCCAATCATTAACGCAGTCAACGGCCGGGTCATTACCACGAACACCGTGGACGCGACGAATGTGTCGTTGCGGGCGCCGTATCAGGGAGTTGAAGTCGGCGGCTTTCTTCAAGTTCAGACCACTGCCCAGTCAAGCTACAACTCTCTGCAAATCAGTTTGATCAGGAGGCTTTCGAAAGGCCTGCAATTTCTGGCCGCTTACACTTACGCAAAGTCCCTCGATAATTCTTCGGGGACCAACGGTGGTTCAGCAGATGCAGTCCGCGATACGGCCATCGTTTTAGGCAATCAACTCGACAATCGAGCGAATCGCGGTCTCTCTGACTTTGATCGCACGCATCGATTTGTTTTGAGTTACTTGTGGGATTTGCCCAAGCCGTCCTTCGCCGCAAGATCTACGACCGGCCGATTGTTATTTTCTGATTGGCAAGTGGCCGGCATCATTACCGCAATGTCGGGCCTGCCGATCGACATCGTTGACGGCGGGGCCGGCGGGTTCTATGGACTTAACGCCGGTAATAATGCGCTCGCGCGACCGAACTGGGCCGCGGGCGCCACGCCTGGCGCGGCATTCAGCAACGTGCCGGCCGGATATTTCTTCAACCCGTTTGCTTTCGTACGGCCGGTGATTCAAGCAGGTCAATTAATTCCCAGTTCGAACGGCGCGGCCCGCGCGGATGGACTCGGCACCGACTTTGGTAACGTTGGCCGCAACGTTCTGAGAGGCCCACGACAAACCAACGTGGATTTTTCGATCATCAAACGCTTCCGCATTCATGAGCAGAAGAACCTCGAGTTCCGCGCGGAGTTTTTCAACCTGCTCAATCACGTGAACTTTGATCTGCCGATTAGCAATCTCAACGTGATCACTTCGTCGGGAGGCAGCATCGATGCGAACACCGGACGAATCATTAATCCCGGTGATTTCGGCCGTATCGTTGCGACAAGTAACAATCCCAGGCTGATCCAATTCGCGGTCAAGTTGAGTTTCTAGACTTCCGCACATATGTAGTTAATTAATCTCTTAAGTTTTTCTTGCGCAATTCGTTGCAACCCTGATATAGTCCCGCCACTTCAACCTGATACTTTGCTTCCACCGGTTAATCTGGAGGAAACGTGATTCCCAAAAAGTATATTCAGAAGCTTCGTAGCGAGCTGGCCGGCAAACTGCTCGAGTCAGGCGATCCGGGTTATGACCAGTCGCTGGTCATCGACAACGGCCGCATCGATCTTCGTCCGGGTGTGGTCGCGATGTGTGCGAACGCGCAAGACGTCATCACCGCCTACAAGTTCGCCGTAGAGCACGAGATGTATTTCACCGTGCGCGGGGGCGGGCACAGCGCGGCTGGTTACTGCCTCAACCAGGGTGGGCTGGTTATCGATCTCACCAACATGACCGCCAAGCGCCTCGACGCCGACCGCCAGGTATGCTGGGCCCAGACCGGCAACCGCTGGCACGACCTCTATATCTATTTGCAAAATACCAACACCGGGTTCATTCCCATCGGTGGCGGCTGCCCGACGGTCGGCATTCCGGGGTTCATGCTAGGGGGCGGTCTCAGTTTCGTCTCCCGCTCTTACGGCCTGAGTGTCGACAATCTCGTCTCAATCGACATTGTCACCCCGGACGGCAAGCTGCGCACGATTTCTGCCGATTCCAAGTCAAAAGCTGAGCAAGACCTCTGGTGGGCGTGTCGCGGCGGCGGCGGCGGAAACTTCGGCATCGCCGTGGCCTTCGAGTTGCGCGTGCACAAGCCGCCTACGCCAACCATGCTGGTCGGCCAGATCCGTTATCCGGCCGACGCGGCGCAGGACGTCCTCGGCTTCTACAACGATTGGATCGAGACCGTCCCCGACGAGTTGGCGGTGTACGGCTTCATGGGGCCGGTGGCCCTGCCGGCGCATCCGGACACCAAAGTCCACTCGATCGGGCTCACGCCGATATTCAACGGCGACACGCGGCAGGGGATGGATCTCATTGCGCCGATCCTCAAGTTCCCGAACATCTTCATCAACCTCTACGACATGACGTTGCCGGATTTTGAGATCTACAACGGCCTCTTGACCATCGTCGGCGGCAAGCAGGCATACATTCGATCCGGCTACATGGCTCCGAAGGCATTCACGCCGCCGGCTATCGACACGCTGACCAGCTTCATGGGCAGCGCGCCGTCGCCCGACAGTCTGCTGGTTTGGACTCACACCGGTGGCAAGGTCTCTACCGTGAAAAAGGACGCCACCGCGTACTGGCACCGCGACGCGCGCTTCCTGTGGGAGGTGAAAGCAATCTACGGCGCGGACGATCAGCTACAGCAGAACGTCGACTGGGCCTATCGCCTCGGTGAAGAGATGCGGCCGCACGACATCGGAGCATACGTCAACTATATCGATCCGCTGCTCACCAACTGGAAGCAGGAGTTCTACGGCGGCAATTACAAAAAACTGGTTAGGATCAAAAAGGACTGGGATCCCAACGGCCACTTCAACTTTCAGCAGGCGGTCGGCTCGCCATTCGAACCGACGCCCGGTAATTACGCGCCACTGTTCCACACGTCCATCGCTTAAGTCGAAACGGAGGACTCATGAGAAAACTGATCATCATCGCGGCGATGCTGCTGGTTACCGCCAGATCGCAGACGGCTCCACCACCGATCGTCCTGAGCCCCGCCATTCCTGGCGACGTTAATGTCACGGCTCAAACCGTGTCGATCGAAGCGTTCCAGCCCGACTTCGACGTCTACTCCTGGAACACTTTCATCGCGCTGAACTGGCCGCCCGGACCGAACGGCAACGGCGATCCGAATCAGAAAATCGGCCAGAACGGCGACAACGACACGGTGTGGGAGCACTACCGCGATGTGAGCGACGTCTTCCTCCCCGGCGGTAAAAAACCGACCTGGAACGGGCCGTCGCAGCCAGTGCCAAGCCAGTGCAAGACCCTTTACAAACCGGGGATGCGCGTGCTGAGCCAGGTCGGCAAGACGCCGACGGTGCTCACAGCTTCGAGCCAGCCATTCAACACCGGACCGATCATCGACCAGAACGGCATCTACACCCGCTTCGAGATTCTCATCAACAAGACGATGTTCGACTACATCCTCAACAACTCGCTCTACTCGAAGGCCGGGCAGAAGGTCTTCACGCCACCGGTGAAGTTCACCTGCGGCACTCTCGGCACGACGGGAAGCCCTGGCGTCGAGGGGGCCATTATGGTGAAGTCCGCATGGAAGGTGATTGACGCCTCCGAGAAGGCGCGCTTCCACTCCGAGGATGTTCTAATTTACTCGCCCGCATCGAAGAATCCGAAATACCACGCGTCCTGTACCGCGAAGACGATGGGGCTGGTCGGATTGCACATCGCACATAAGACGCAGAGCGCTTCGCAGTGGCTCTGGTCGACCTTCGAGCACGTGGACAACGTGCCGACCGACGCGGACGTTAAGAGTGGGAAGCTTAAGGGGAAGTACAACTACTACGATCCGAATTGCAAGACCTGCACGGTGAACCAGATCCCGCCGCGTCCGTGGAACCCGACCAAGGTGAGCTCATTTCATAGCCAGATCGTGCGGATGAATTTGTTCAATCTTCCCGTCTATGCGGCCAGCGCGGCTGCGCGCAACGCCGACGCGTGGAAGCTCCTCGCGGCTGTCAATAGCCAGTCGGTCTGGCTGAACTATGAACTGATCAGCACCATGTGGCCGACCAACCCCGGCAACTGCGGGGCGGTACCGGGCGATCCGCTGGGCACGCCCGCACCGACATTCCTCGCCAACACTACGCTTGAGACTTACCTCCAAAGGACGCCACCGCAGCCGAACGTTTCGTCGCAATGCATCGAGTGTCACAACAACGCCACCATGACCGTGCCGGTGCCGAGCGACTTCACCTACGTCCTGCAACGCGCCCGGTAGAAGAAAGGCTGAGACCATGACCGATACACCGACCCCCGCACCCGAGTCCGACGTTCAGGACTTCGCCGACATGTCGGCGGCATTGACCGGGTTTTTGTCGAGCGTGCTTAAGCCACAGCTCGACCCCGTTGGACTGGCTCGCACGTACTATGAGTTCGCCCTGGCGCAGGTAGGAGCCACGCAGATGTCCGCGTTGCTCAATGCGTTCCGCGCGATCAAGACGCAACCGCCGCAAACCATCGCCGACACTTTGCTTGAGACGAGCAGCGCCACGCCGTCCGGGCAAGCGCTGCTCTGCCAGAGCATCGTCGCCATGTGGTACCTCGGCGCCTGGTACATCCCGGGGATACAAGGCGCTTTTGGCTTTCCGCCCACGCCGCTGCAAATCATTTCTTCTGAGGCCTACACCAACGGACTGGTTTGGAAGGTAATGCAGTCGCACCCCATGGGCTTCAGTCCTTTCACTTTCGGCTATTGGAGCCAGCCGCCTGGACCGCTGTCCAGCTTCGGAGTGAACACCGGTAACGGAGGTGGACAATGAGCGCAAACAATCCCCAATACGATGTCGTCATCATCGGCGGCGGCGTCTCTGGCAATACTATCGCGTGGCAGCTCGGCCTGGCCGGCAAGAAAGTTTTGATTCTCGAGGCCGGCGTGGCTGTGCCCGACAGCCGCGAAGAGTACATGGAAAATTTCTACCTCGCGCTGGCGAAGACGCCGGAGGCGCCGTATCCGGCGATCGCCGGACGGCAGTCGGTTAAGGACCCCAAAACCGGCGCCCAGGACATCGCCCAGCTCAATCCCAAGGATCTCCCGACGCCGCGAGCGACGGTTTTGGGGCTCGGTGGGACCCCGGACACCAGCTATCTCATCCAGGCACAGGGCACTGGGACGAACCCATCCTCCGACGGCAAAACCGACGTGCGCGGCCTGCAGTTCTCGAGCACGTACGAGCGGATCGGCGGCGGCACGTCGTGGCACTGGCTGGGTACTTCGCTTCGCGAGCTGGAAAACGACATTCAGATGGAGACGAAATACGGCGTCTTCCATGACTGGCCGGTGACCTATACCGAAATGCAGGAGCTGTGGGCCAAGGCGGAAAAGGCCATCGGCGTCGCGGCCAGCACCGTGCAGCAGGAGCCGCTGGAAGTGGTCGGCCTGAAGTATCCGCCGGGCTATCAATACCCGATGGGCCCCATCCCGATGAGCATCGTCGATCAGACCATCAGTACCGGCGTGGCCGGAATGCAGGTGCCCGGAATGCTCGACGGCGATGACGACTCGCGCATGTACGACGTCTTCGTTACGCCGACGCCGCAGGGGCGCAACTCCCAACCGTATCAGGATCGTCGCGTCTGCGCCGGCAACACCAACTGCATCCCCATCTGCCCCATCCAGGCCAAGTGGGACCCGACGGTCACCCTCGGCGAGGCGCTCGATACTGGGAACGTCACCGTCAGCTATCAATCGGTCGCCATCAATATCGCGGTGGAGGGCAAGAGCGTCACGCACATTGACTACCTGGTGTGGGCGCGCGACGCGAGCGGTAAACTGACCAGCGAGCCGAAGTCGGTCACCGGCAAACGGTACGTCCTGGCGGCCCACGCCATCGAGAACGCTAAGCTCCTGTTGATGTCAAACAACAAGAAGGGCATCTGCAACCGTAGCGATCAGGTCGGCCGCAATCTGATGGATCACGTGCTTTATTTGTCGTGGGCGCTCATCAACCCCAGCGACGACCCGATCTGGGGATATCGCGGGCCGCTGGCCACCTCGGGAATCGAATCGCTGCGCGACGGCGACTTCCGCAAACACCGCTCCTCGTTCCGCATGGAGATCGGCAACGAGGGATGGAACTTCTCGGCCAGCGATCCTTACAACACCACCATGGATTACATCCAGGGAAACAACCAAGCGCAGCTTAACCCGAACAACCAGCGCCTCGGCGGCCTGGCCCTCGTGCAGCAGCTAAACAGTCTATTCACGCGCCAGTTCCGCATTGGAGTGATGTTCGATCAGGCTCCGCTGGAGGAAAACCGCGTCACGCTCGATCCGACTTACACCGACGGCCTCGGGCTGCCGCGGCCGCACATCGAGTACGGTCTCGACCCCTACACCATGGAAGGCTTTCGCGTGGCCAAGGATGTCTGTACGAAGATCTATGAGCGGATGGGAGCTACCGAGTTCACAAAGACTGGCGCCGGCGGCACGGGCGACTTCACGTACAAAGGAACGAATTATCACTACTACGGCGCCGGGCACGTCATGGGGACGCACCGGATGGGCACTGACCCATGCACGTCCGTCGTCGACGCCAGCCAGCGCTCGCACGACGTACCGAATCTCTGGATCGTCGGAAGCGGCAGCTTCCCGACGGTAGCCACCGCAAACCCGACGCTAACTCTGATGGGATTGGCGTTCAAATCGGCGAAGAGCATCCTCGCCGCACTCGATTCCTGAGGAGGAAATCTTATGTACATCGTGAATGCGTTCTGGTCGATCGTCCCAGGCAACGAGGCAAAGGCGTACGCGGCGCTGGGCACGCTCGCCGCGCAAATCGAGCGCACAGAGCCCGGCACCTGGATTTATCTGATCCACACGCCAGATCTCGATCCCGGCATCAACATTTACCCGCCACCTGCCCCAGTGCAGGTGGCGTTCGTCGAGGGCTATAAGAACCGCGCAGCGTTCCTCAAGCATCACCACGGTCCGAATCTGGCGAAGTTCATCGCCGACTACGGCTCGCTCTTTCTCAACATGTACGGGCCGACCTCGCCGTTCGTCATCGTTCAGACGCTCGAACTGGGAGTCGGATTCATCCGACCCGAAGAGGTGGACCCGAATGTGTTCCAGGTCGAGGCGCGCTGGGTGATGAAGCCGGGCAACCGGGAGAAAGTAAAGGCGGCACTCGTCGACTATGTAAAGGCGGTCAAGGACAACGAGCCCGGGACCTACATGTACACGGTGAGCTTCGCGGATCAATCGCCGGACTCGCCGGCCATCCCGCCGATGCAACTCGACGCGGTGACATACAACTCCGCGTGGAAGGACCATGACGCGTTCGTGGCTCACACCAAGGAGCCTGTTTACCAGGATTTCCTCAAAGCGCACGGCGACTTGTTTGTGCAGGCCGTACCGGGCTCGACTATGCATCCCTACATGACCACGTCGGTGCTCAAGCGGTTCGCCGGCTTTCTCCGAAAGGAAGCATTCGTAGGATGAGCAATCCAAAACTCCCACCGGTCACCGGAGGCACTATTCCTGGGGCGGAGGTTGCGAAGTTCCTACGCTCGTCGGGTATGACCATCGACGAGTTAATGCTCGCCCTGATCCCGGAAGCGCAGAAGTTTGCGCTGCCGCCGATCTCAAACTTTTTCGTCGGCGCCGTAGCCCTTGGGACGAGCGGCAGCCTCTATTTTGGGGCGAACTATGAGTTCGTAGGACAGGCGCTCAGCTTCACCGTACATGGCGAACAGGCCGCGACGGCCAACGCGATCTCCCACGGCGAGATCGGTCTGCAGATGCTCGCTGTTTCCGCCGCGCCATGCGGCTACTGCCGTCAATTTCTATACGAGCTGACTACGGCGTCGACTCTGTTGATCCTGCTGCCGAAGACGCCGCCGGCGCTCCTGACATCGCTCATCCCTGACGCGTTCGGGCCGGCCGACCTGGGCGTTACCGCGGGGCTAATGTCGCCGCAGTCGCATAGGATGACGCTTTCGTCGGCAACCGAAGACCCGGTCGTGCTGGCAGCGCTAAAGGCGGCCAACGCCTCATACGCGCCATACACCTTCGACTATGCCGGCATGGCCTTTAAGACCAGGGACGGAGGCATCTTCACCGGCTCGGTCGCAGAGGACGCCGCGTTCAACCCGAGCATGTCGCCACTCGAAGCGGCGGTGGTCAGCCTGATCATCTCGGGCGGCAAGTCGTACGCTGACATCGTCGACGCCGTGCTGGTCGAGATGGCTGACTCGAAAGCCGGCCAGGCCGCGGCGACGCAAGCGGCCCTTGAAGCCATTACCTCTGTCCCACTCCGCGCCTTCCAGGCGCATTCGCCTTCAAAGAAATCCACGAAATCCAAGAGGAAGGAATAACACCATGCCTGACTTCTCGATCAAGATCGTTCCCGCCGGTAGCGGGCTAGCAGGGTTCCAGCCCGACCTACCCGGCAGCAAGGTGGGTGATCCGCTTTCCGTCGCTCCGAACTCGATAGTCTCGTGGGACAACCAGACCAAGGACACTCACCAGATAGCGATGGCCGACGGCAGCTACACTTCTAACGAGATCCTGCCACAGCTTACGTCGAAGACCGACTATGTGACGCCGGCGTCCGGCTCGATCTCGTATCAATGCACCAAGCACAAGGGGGAGACCGGAAGCATCGTCGTGCAAGCCGTAGTGCCAATGAAGCCCATCACGCCGATCATCACACTATTGTTCGCACTCGCGCTGAGCGCTCTGTCGGCGCTGCCGGCTCGCGCGCAGACCGCAGCTTCGTCTCCGCAGTCGTCGGCTACGCCTGCGCCTACGCCTCCGCCCACCAGCCAGATTCCCTGTCTTGCGCCGCAGCAACCGCTGGTCAGGATTCCGGAGATTATTTCCAAGGACGGCAGACTACGCGCGACGCTAATTGCGGGAACCGAGCAGGTGCGCATGCCTTCGCGCAATCCCACGTCATTCGACGGCAAGCCGTCGCAGCCAGGTGATCCGCAGACGTTTCAAGGCTGCTTTCCCGAATGGGTCCGCACCTTCCGCAGTCCCAACACTTCCACGCCGTTCCCGAAGCCGACAAACGGCATGGCCGATCCGATGCCTGGACCAACACTGCGCGCGCGCGTTGGCGACTTCATCGAGCTGACTTTTCTCAACCAAATCGATCCGGCGAAGTTCGGCCAGTCGATCGACCGCGGCGACACTGCCGATTGCGACAGCACCTCGGCGGGCTATCCCGGAGGCGCCCGCGACACGTACCCGAATTGTTTTCACGGCTCGACCACCGCGAACATCCACTTTCATGGCACTCACACCAACCCGAACAGTACCGGCGACAACGTGTTTCTCGAGATTCTCTCTTCGAAGAGGCTGACCGGCAGCCAACCTGTACCGCCGCCTCCGAGCTTCAATGACTTCTTCAAGCAATGCGAAGTTGAGTTGTCCAAAGGATCGCACGTCGAATGGCCGGTTACCTGGGCCAATCTGCCCAAAGAGTATACCGACCTGCAGAAGAAGCTCATTGATAGGTTCGACGCCCAACCGAACATCGGCCAGAAGCTCTGGCCAGTCAACCAGGTGCAGCTCGATCACCAGCTTTGGCCGCAATACTACATCGGCAGCTTTCCCTACTGTTTCAAGCTGCCGAAAAAACCCGATGTGACCGCATCGCCGGAGTCGACGAAGGGCGCGGGAAGCGCGGAAATGCAGGCGCACTATGGGATGGCTGCTCCCGCTGTAGTCGAGCAGGGCGGACCGCTAATGATGGGACAGTCGCCCGGCACACACTGGTACCACGCGCACAAGCACGGCTCGACCACCATCGATGTTTCCAACGGGTTTGTGGGGGCGTTCATCATCGAAGGCCAGTACGACGACGAGATCAGCGATGTCTATAAGGCCTACGCGCCGCAGGGAACGCTTTGGACGCGCACCCAACCAGTGTTGGTGATCAACCAGTTCGGCACCTCGCCCAATCTGAAGGGCGGCGCCGGACAGGACAAGGGCCCGGACTTCTCGATCAATGGCCGCACGAATCCGATCATCAGCATGAAGCCGGGCGAAGTGCAGATGTGGCGCATCGTCAACGCCTCAGGCCGCGCGGGCGCGCTCTTCCTCGAGCCGCCGGCGGGCCTGAGCTGGAAAGCGTTGGCCATCGACGGCGTCCAGCTCTACACGGACAACTACGCAAAGAGCGCTAATAAACGATTCCTGCTGGCGGCTGGCAATCGCATCGATCTACTGGTGCAGGCCGGGGCATGCACCACGCCGGGCGGCTGTTCGTATCCGCTGCAGGTCCACAACTCAGTCGATCCGGGTGATCTGAAGCCCGCCACGCCGCCGGCGCGCGGGCCGTTCAAGATCAGCCTGGCGACGATCAAGGTAGCCGGCAATCCGGTGAACATGCCTTTCCCCGATTCGTCGCCGGCCAAGACCTTTCCTGGCGATCTGGGCGACATCACCGACGACGAGATCAAGGGAACACAGATCATCGACTTTGGCACGGTGCCGCAGAGTTTCGTCAATGGCGCTCCACCGAAGTCGCCGGCCGCGGTCCACACCATCAACGGTAAACAGTTCAGCGGCGAAGTCGGCGTGGCGGTGCTCTTGAACAAAGTGGAAGAGTGGAAGGTGACGAACAACACAACCAACATCTCTCACCCGTTCCACATCCACATCAATCCGTTCCAGGTCACTGAAGTCTTCGCACCGAACTCGACGCTGGCCGACGGAACGACGCCGATGTACGTCGTCTCAACCGATCCCAACGTCCCGATTCAGGCGGGACAATGCCGGGTGAATCCGGATAAGGCCGACACCTGGAAGCCGTGTGTCGCCACCGCGCCAGCCGCCCACAGGGTCTGGTGGGACGTCTTTCCTATCCCCTCGGGCGTCGCCGCGACGAAGACCGACGGCACCAAGATCACCATCAATGGCTATTTCAAGCTCCGCAGCCGCTTCGTCGACTATCCGGGCTGGTTCGTCATCCATTGCCACATCCTGGCGCACGAAGACCGGGGGATGATGACCGTGGTGGAGGTCACGCCGCTGCTGTCTCCGTATTCGCATCACTGACGACTTGGCTCGGCGGGCTTTGCCTAAAAAGTGATTCACTCGACTCGGCCATGCCGCTGGATTTGCGGGAGCCCGTCCCTCTTACTTCGAGGACATGAGAAAGAAAATGCCGACCAATTCGAAAAAAATCTTCCCTCCACTGCCCAAGGGGTTCTCTCTCCCCTTCTATTACGCTTCCGTTAACTCGATCTGGATGTACTACAAGGTCAGTCCCGAGAAGGTGGCGCCGTATCTCAAGGACATCGCTCTCGAACCGGCGCTATTCAACGAACAGGCCCTGGTGCTGCTGAACTTCCAGCGCTACACGGGGTTCATTTCCAGTCTGGTGTCGGTTGTCAACGAGGCCCAGTTCAACATCATCGCCTACCCCAGCGCGCTCACCGCGCAGGCGCCGGCGATCTCATTCGCTGATTTCCTCGCCGGCGGCGAGCAGACGAAAACTCTCGGCGCGTACCGCCTGTACGTCCCGGCCGACAACCCGTTCGCGGTCAAAGCGGGGAATGAATTGTTCTATGAGCCGACGTTTTTGACGACGTTCGACTATACGGTTCCGGACGTCAACGATCCTTCGCAGAAGATCTGGGTCGTGAGCTGCAACGATCCGGTCGAGGCGAAGGAAACCATCTTCACGCTCAACATCGACGCGAATCCGCCGGGTCTGGCGCTGAGCGCCATGTCGCCGATCATGCAGTACACGCGCAATCCGCAAGGACTCATCTTCGCGTACTCATGGAACGTGTTCGGCGCGTTCGAGAGCGCGCTTCTCAAAGGCGGCCCGAAGCTGGTCTTCGGCCGGAGTTCACATCCGATGCGAGCCGCGATGCAGGAATTGCTCGACGGAGTACCGGCAGCCGGCATGCAGACATTTGAGACACCGCCGGTGGCGACCAGCACGCGAGGGTATCTCGTTCGGCCCTGAGCCGCGCGTCGCCGCTACCGGTACACCTGTTCGACGGGAACTTGAAATGCTGTCGAGGAGCCTGTCGCCTGAGCGGCGCTCAGGCGCGGCGCAACTGACACCTTCACCACTTTTTGACTGTTCCCGGGGACGGATGAGGAGCTTAAGATGAAGAGGACGAAAAACGAAGCAACGGTTTATCCGCTTCAAAATCATAGAAGCGAAGGTCCGCTCCGGTCAGTAGCTTCGTAAGCAAAATTATCTGTCCGGTGTGCATGGAGAAGTGCTCAACCACATGGAGGATCGCTTCCAGGGCTGAGACCTCGAGCCCTTGAATCACTCTCGGATCCAGCAAAGCAGCCGGATCGAATTTCGCAAGCGTCTTGTCGACATCTTTGATGGTTTGCTTCAGCAGGACTCGCAGTTCTGCCCGCGGATTTAACTCGCGTTGCGCAAACTCCGAGTCGCGATCACGTGAATCGGTCGAGCTCCCTAAGCCGCAGACGATCCATTGGCGCGCATTACCGCTCAGATGCAACACGAGATTGCCGATGCTGTTTGACTGCGGATTAGCGCGCCACCAAACCTGCTCATCGTTCAATAAATCCAGACAGCGTTCGATCTTTGGCAAAAAATCTTCGCTCAGGTGATAGCGAGAGCGGGCGATGAACGACCTGCCCACGTCAGTTCCCTGTTCCGGCACTTGGCTTGTCATCGGGCACTCGAATCGAACTCAGTCTTCTTCTCCGATGGCCGACTTTTCGGGCGGTTGTTTGTGCTTGGCTTTTCTGCCCGCGGGACGTGCTTTTTCGTCAGGCTTCGCCTGAGTCAAAGGATGGCCCGGCGGCGCCAGCGGCCGGCGTATCGAACTGATGATGGACGCTTTCCGCTTTCGGTGCTTTGAGTGTGAAGATTTCATCACGTCCGGCAGGGCGATACCGAACGGATGCTATCGCCGCGACGACGGACTGTCAATCAGTTTGTTGAAGCGATAAGGCTTTAAGCCTCGTTCGGTTGCTGCTGGCGTGAGCGGATGAGACTTTCGACTGCTTTTGCGGTTTCCGCGCGCTGTCGCTGCTGAAATTCACTGACCCAGTTGGTCACCGTGTTCACCATGTCGGTCGCTGATTTGCGAGCCGGCTTGGATTTCTTTGGCTTGCGATTGACGCGCTCAGCGCGTTTCACGATTTTTACTTTTCTATCTGACATATTCAAAAAGGAGAGCAGATTGTAACCAGGATAAACGAATTTAACGTTGGAAAGTTCCGACCTGAATTTGGCCTGATCTCCGGGAAAGCGACTAATTAGACGCCGCCGGGGGTGGTTTGGTTGCAGAAAATTAAGGCGGCGGAAAATCCGGAGCTCTGATTATACCCTATTTGACTCGCTTTCACGCTTGGCCTTCATATCCGCCTCCCAAAGCTTCTTTTGCGCCATAAAGGCCAGCACGCTCAACGCGATGACCCCTCCAAAAGCAATCCACGGCAAAGCACCCTTCAATCCGCGCGTGCCGAATGTGATTATGAGAGCGTTAAGAATCATCAGGGCGATCCGCAATTCCGTCGGCCCGAAACGCGAAAAGCTCACCTTGAATTCGTCGGTCGCCGCCAGCATCAGAAACGTGTGAAACATGAAGGCGCTCATCACACAGAGCACGAGCATCAGGTTGAAGACGGATTTTTGCGGAATCAAAAATGAATAGCCGATCAGTATCGAACAGAGGAATCCATAATCGAAGAGGTGATCCATATAGAAGCCCCACTTGCGCAGGCCCGTATTCCGGTACTTGCCGAGCTTCCCGTCAAAATGGTCCGTGAAGTAGTGAAGGACAATCATTAGATTTGTCATCCACAGCCAGCGCAGATCACGCGCCGCCAGGTATCCAAAAAAGGCGATGCCGATTGACCACACGGGCGTCAGCAACGTGAGGTGGTAAGTCTCCAGCCATAAAGGCACGCGCGGCAAAACAAACCGCGCCAGCTTTCTCTCGATGGGCACCAGCAGTCCGCTGTTGGATTTGCCCGCGCCGGCAAACGTCTGCTGGCCATAAACCCGCGCGGTCCAGTCCCCTGCTCCCGGTTTCCCAAAAGCGCCTGCATCAACTTCTCTCTGCATTTCTTTCACCTTTGATTCTTTTGATGACACTGCCAAGCAAAATTGAAGGAGCAATCATCGAGCCAAACGAAGAGTGACACAGACTTCAGTCTGTCGTGCGTATCCGCGAAGTAATTGGGGAGATTATCTAATTGACGCGGTATCCAAGTGTCGTACAATTGCGGCATGTCAGGGATGGATAAATTTAACATCTCGGCCGTGCTGGGAGGGTTAGCCGTGGGTATCTTTCTCTGGCTAGTGCCTCCCAAGTCTCCCGTCGCAGTGATTCTCGCCGTGCTGTTGATGTTTGGCCTTCTAATTTTTCCTCTTTCGACTGCGCCTTGGATTCAAGAGACTCTCGGGCGGCGATTATTAACGCTCACAGTGCTGGCTGGCTTGCTTGTTCTCTTGGCGCACCATGTATGGCCGCAACCAGAGAAGGTTCTTACTGAAGAAGGCATCGCGCGCGCGATAAGGGAAGCGAACACACCTGAACGAGCCGACATAATTACAACTCTCGTGATTGACTCAGTTGATGGAGGCAAGGTCAAGTATCACTTAGAGGTGAAGAACGGGGAAATACCCGCCACGATCACTGACATCGTTTCCCGAACGCCGGATTTGTGGGCGGCGGAAGGCGTCGGCGGTTACATAATTCCAAGAAATCTAGGCCCAGGAGAGAGCCTTTCGATACCTGGAGTACCAGACGCCATCCCGCCAGACAAAGATACCAACCTCAATGTACAGATAGGCCATGATGCCGACATTAAAGGCGCTCGCAAGAGTTTCTTATCCAAGTATCAATTTTTCATAACTAAGCCAGTCAAACCACAACCGATTTTCCCTCTTAGTGTGTCACGTGGTGAAGGTAAGATAACCGTCGATCAGGTTTCCGCCATGCTCCACGCTGAATTTGCTCGGCCAGGGTCTTTTATTCATTTCGTTCTGCAAGAAGTGCAACCGGATGGCACGCCAAACATTTCAGTTGCAGTTAGCGAAGATCGGCGCTTTATATTTAATCCGGTGACTAGAGAAGTAAGTTTTGAGAGCAAGGCGCAATCGTCGGGCCAAATAATGCGAGTAAAACTAATGCTGCGATCAGCAAGCGACAATCAAGGCTTGCATTCTGTTACTTTGGAATGGTCATCAAATCGAGCGGTTCTAATCGTAGATGGCACTAAATCAGAGGCTATTCATCCTGCGAGCAAATAGAAGCTACGCGGCCTTTTCTTTCGTTAGTTGTTTGTATTCTAGGTTCGATGAGGCCAGAAGCCTCAACAACGTATCGCGGACCAGAAAAGGGTTGTGGCGATTGTTGAATCGAACATCAAACTCATCCAGATAGCGGTCAATATGTTTCAGGCTGATTTGATTGATACTTACAATGCGAACCAAAGATAGGATCGCTTAAAAGACTCCGCACGTTCTCAAGCGTTTTTGTCTGAGCCAGACCCCACACGTGTTCCCGCTCCTAATCAACCCCACAATTCGCGTAGACAATTGCTTTAATTATGCTCAGTTATTTCCACAGACTAAAGTCTGTGCCACTAGATGAAGACGCTGCGTTATTTTCCACAGACTGGAGTCTGTGCCACTAGATGAAAACCACCGACTGCGACGTCGGAATTTCAAACCTCTTGCGACAGCGAGGATTACGGCAGCCAAGCATGTCGTCAATTCGCACCATGTAGTCCCGCGACTTGGCAAACCGGGCGCGATCCATTTCGTTGGCGCCGCGAGGTGGCGCCGGCTTCCTTGTGCGTTTCAGCCAACGCACCTCGTAATCATTGCGCTCACGGCAATGCGGACAAACGAAAGAAGCTTGTTTGGACTCTTGTTTCTCGTCAAAGAAGTCTTTTTCATTCATGGTTATCAGGAGCGTATCACAGCCCGCGCTCGGAAGCTGGCAGAGTGCCTTTCCGGTGGTGTCTTAATTCGGCTTTGCGGAACTTCGCGGCTTAGCGCCTTGCGTGAAATACCTGCTCTTTGTTCACGCCAAGACGCAAAGTCGCAAAGTACCGCAAAGTAGGACACTACTGCTTTCCCTCACCGTTGGTTTTCGACACGCATCAATCCTTCAGGCCTGATTGGACTTTCACGCCGCTCGCCTTCGCAGTCATAGCCTTCCGCGGACGCAGCAGCCTCTTAACCGCAGACACTAAGCGCACCGCATCGATTGGCTTCGGCTCGAACGCATCAACGCCTTGCGAAAGCAATAGAGTTGGTTGGCCTGAGCCCCATTCGGCAACAGTCATAATTAGCACTCTTTTGAATTCAGCTGTGGCCCGAACACGCTTTACCAAATCGAGAGCGGCCGGCGCATCCGCCAAATCAATAATCAAGAGAGCAGCCGGCGCCTCGGCCAAACGCAAGTGCGCCCGTTGGCAGTCCGATTCGACAGACACGACGAAGCCATGTTTCCGAAGCGACTGACTTAACCCGCCATTGGCGGCATCAGTCACCAGAAGGATTCGTTGCGATTCGGGCATGGTAGAACCAGCGGCTATGGGCCCTCAGCCTTCACTGACCGGTGCATCGTCACAAAGGTCGCGCAAGTACTGAAAACTGTAGATGCCAGTCTCATGGCCGTCACTCCAGCGAAAGTTCAGCGCGTAGCGGCCAACGATCGACAGGTCCTTAATTTCAACTTCGTCAGAGATTGCCCCGGGTTTCAAAGTGCGTTCGCCCGTCCACTCGTTTACACATTGCGCGCAAGGACAAGCACGGCGCAGATTAGCGGCCACATATTCGCACGCCTGGCCATCCGCCCAGGTGATTCGCACATGAGTGTCGTCTTCCTGTGAAATCTCGCGCGGCTCGATTGCCTGCCGCCGCTGTGCTGGATCAGCCATGCTTGATTATTTGAGCGCTGCCTCAACAGCGACAGCCTTGATCTGAAAGTGTGATGCTTCCCAAACAATTTTACCGTCGCGCACGATTAGCACCTGCGGGGTTTCATGCGCCACCTGCCAGCGCTTTTCGATCTCGTTTGAGACAGCCCGCGCCTGCTGCACGGTGACTAATCCGACCGGATGGCTGAGCAGAGACATCTCGCGATAGGCTCGGGCGCTGACCCCGCAAGTATTGCTGTGCTTGAACAGGATCGCGGATGATCCGTTTGGACTCGCCACGAACTGATCCAGAGACAGAACGTCGGCAATCTCAATGAAAGGGTTGCTCATAACTTCTCGAAAACGCCGCTGGTTCATCATAAACCCTGCAGCAGTGCCGGACAATTCGGGAGAATGACGCGGAGTGCATTACTTTGCGGTTTTTCTTTGCGTCTTCGCGCCCTTTGCGTGAATTGCCTACACAAAAAACCGGCTTTCACGCAGAGACGCGAAGGCGCAAAGTTCGCAGAGTCGAAACTAAGACACCACTAATCAATGAGTATGTCCGAGTTGCGAGTCTTCTTGGCACCTCGCCAAATGAAAGTCACGCCAGCGCGCTCGCGCACCGCATGCCCCGATGAATGGCCCGAGGAGAATAGCGGAACGCTCCGCGCAAACAGTTACGCCATTTACGCAAATCGATGAATTCGAGCCGTCCCGTGGGTGCTGATCAAAATAGACGGAAGCCTGGCGGGAGCACCCAAATTCGGCGTTGACAAGCGCCGTCCGCAGGCCTAGCCTATACGCGTAAAGCCTTTGGTTGCAGTTTTTTCGAGCCGGCGTCAAGCTTCATCCGGCCCTGCGAGCTGCTGAGTTCCAACAAGGAGTTGACTATGAAGATCCAAGCCCCCGTTTCGAAGTCGATCTTCCTCTTGATCCTATTTACATTTGTGGTTGCGGCATTGCCCACCTTCGCGCAAAAGCGGGCGCGATCTCCGCAGCGATCCGTCAGCAAGGCGGCCGGCCTGGTCGACGAAGCTGACAAGCTCCTGGACGACAAAAAGTATCCCGAAGCGATCGAGGCATACCGGCTGGCGATTCGCCTGGATGCGAACTATGCGCCAGCGTACGGCGGATTGGGTGACGCTTACTTGAATAGCGGAAACTCCGAACAGGCGCTCGTCAATTACAAAGAACAAGCGCGCCTGGCGCCAAACGATGCGCAAGCTCAATTCGATCTGGGCTACTTCTACAACGCCATGGGCCGGCACGGTGAAGCGTTCGCCCCGCTCCAACGAGCATCGTCGCTCGACCCGACTTTCGCGGAAGCCTTCTATGGAATTGGTTATGCCTACCTGCGAAGCACGGAGTACGACAAATCAATCGGTTACTTTAAAGGCGCGGTCAGGCTGAAACCAGATTTTGGCGAGGCCTACTACGGTCTGGGCCAGGCGTATGCGAAGCAGGGTAAAACGGATCTGGCCAACGAACAGCTCAGGAAGCTAAACGCGATCGACCCAAAACTGGCGCGCAAACTGGAAAAGGAAATTCAGGATGAAGTGGCGTCGTCCATCACCACACAGCCGACGCAAACAACTACGCCGGCAGAACAACCGGTCGTTCGCCGAGTAGCTACGATTGCAGCTCAGCCGAAACCGCAGACGGTGACGGCGCCGGAAACAGCTCAGCAAAAACCGGCCGTCACCGACGACCCGGCATCGCGCCAGCTGCAACAGTTGCCGCCGGCTCAAACTCAAACCCAGCCGACTACGACTTCGACACAGGCCGTCTCTTCGCAACTTGATCAAGTGAAGAGCCTGCCCGTGAGTGCAAAGCGTTGGGCTTTGGTCATTGGCGTGGACAAGTACATTGACCCGCAGATCAGTCCGCTGAAGGGTTCAGACAACGACGCGCGGATGATCGCCGATGCGCTGGTGCGTTATTCCGGATTTCCGCAGGATCAGGTAATCCTGCTCGCGACTAATCAACCGGTCGAGCGGCAACCAACGCGCGTAAATATTCTGCGCCGCCTGTCTAATCTCAGCACCGCAGTTCCGAAAGATGGATTGCTGCTGGTCGCTTTTGCCGGCCACGGAATGGAGCGCGGCGGCCAGGCTTTTCTCTTGCCGGCCGACGCGCAAATCAGCGATCAGATTTCCTTTCTCGAAGAGACCGCCATCAGCATGAGCCGCGTCAAATCCTGGATCAAAGAAACCGGTGTCGGCCAGGTGGTTCTGCTGCTTGATGCCTGTCGCAACGATCCGGGCGGCCGCGCGGATGCGCCCAATCCTTTGAGCAACGCCTACGTCAATGCCTTCAACTTCGATGTACGCAATCGTGAAGTGCAGGCGTTTGCAACCATCTACGCGACCGGAATCGGCCAGCGCGCGTACGAGTACACCGAAAAGAAACAGGGCTACTTTAGTTGGGCCGTGGTTGAGGGTCTGAAAGGCGGCGCCGCCAACGATAAGGGCGAAGTGACGCTGGCCCAGCTGGTCAAATACGTCCAGGAGGCGGTGCCAAAGCGGATTACCATCGATCTTGGATCTACCAAACAGCAGAAACCTTTCGCGGTGATCGAGGGATATCGTGCGGACGAGTTGGTGCTGGCGGTTACCAACGCGGCGACGAACACGACCAGCAATATTCCCGGCAACATCACGACGGTTGATCCGGCGGCGATCGAACTCGCCTACTGGGACACGATCAAAAACAGTAACAACCCCAACGACTTCAAATCCTACCTGGAAAAATATCCTGACGGCCAATTTGTCGAGCTGGCAAAGTCTCGCGCCCAGGCCTCCAAACCAATGAGCAATGGAGGCGGCGGCGATTCCGTGGAAATGATGTACTGGAACGCGATTAAGGACAGCCGCAACTCGTCGGACTTTCGGGCTTACATTACCAAGTTCCCGGGCGGCATCTTCGTCGAATTAGCCAACAGCCGCATCGCCACGCTCGAAGCAGAAGCCAACGAAGCAGTGAAAGCCAAAACAGTGGCTGCTGCCGAAGAGCGAATTCGCAACACTCACATTTATGAAGTAAGAGACGCCCGGCGGCACCGAAGGGTCGCTAACCGTGGCGCCGGGAACATTGTCGTTTGAACCGAAGAAGGCAAACGCCAAGAGAAATCAGACCATTCAATGTTCAGAAATCAGGCGCATCGAATCGGGCAAGTCAGGGTTTCAGCCGCCACACGTGAATCTTTATCTGACAGCGCCCCCGGGTGGCAAAGAACGAACCGTTGTGTACTGGACTGCCCGCGGCGGCCAGGGTTTGTTGGTTAAGACGCCAGTCGTGGACATTACTGCCAACGTCATCAACGGCGTGATCGAAGCCTGCAAGATGGCGCGCATTAATCAGTGAATGCTGCGCCTTTTAAAACGAACGACTTCGACTTTCCTGGAGCCAAAAACCTCATGAAGTCAAAATTGATTTTCTCTCTCCTCGTCGCGATCGTCGGTTTCTCGTCATTCGAGCCGATATCAACCGCGCAAACAGACCAATCCAACCGGCAACTGATCCAGGACCCGTCCCAGCAAACGCAAAATTCACGGCGGCGTCTGGCATTGGTCATTGGTAACGGCGCTTATGAGCATTCCAGCCGACTCGCGAATCCGCCCAGTGATGCGACTTTGGTTGCGGCTACTCTGCGGCAACTTGGATTCGAAGTGAAGAACGGATCGAACCTGACCCAACGCGAGATGAAGCAACGCATGCGCGAGTTCGGTCAGAGTCTGCGGGCAAATGGTGGAGTTGGCCTTTTCTATTTCGCTGGGCATGGTGTGCAAGCCAAAGGCCGTAACTACCTGGTGCCAATCGATGCTGACATTCAAACGGAAGCCGATCTCGAAGACGTAGCTGTCGATCTCAATTACGTTTTGAATTTGATGGACGACGCACAGAACGCTTTGAACATCGTCATCCTCGACGCCTGCCGAAATAATCCATTTGCGCGCAGCTTTCGTTCGGCACAGGAGGGCCTGGCACAGGTGAAAGCGCCGACGGGAACGCTTATCGCTTACGCCACCGCACCAGACAGCATCGCCGCCGACGGCATGGGAACGAACAGTCCTTACACGCAGGAATTGGTCAAGCAGATGCAGGCTTCAGGTGTCCTGGTCGAAACAATGTTCCGGCGCGTCACTGAACGTGTATCTTCACGCACGAATGGAAAACAAGAACCCTGGTTCTCGGCAAATGTGAAAGGTGATTTCTACTTCAGTGGAAATTCCACCGACTCGAATTCAGCGAACACCTCGAACTCAGGCGGCATTGATCCCGCGGCGATTGAATTAAGTTACTGGGAATCGATAAAAGCCAGCACTAATCCGGAAGACTTCAAATCCTATCTTGAAAAATATCCCAATGGCCATTTTGCGGCGCTTGCTAAGTCTCGGCTGCAAGCTGCAATCTCGGCCAGGCCAACTTCAGGTGACGCAAATCCACTGGAGTTGACCTACTGGAACGAAATCAAGAACAGTGAAAACGCAAACGACTTTCGCACTTACGTCACGAAGTTTCCCAGCGGGTTGTTTGTTGACCTGGCCAACAATCGCATCGCCGCCCTCGAAGCTAAAGCCCGTGAAGGCGCAAAGGTAACGGAAACTGCAAGTGCCGCAAAAAAAGTGACGCTCTATTTTTACCGCACCAATCAGTCTATCGGTTCGGGCTGGAATCCAAATGTGTATTGTGACGGCAAAGAACTGGCGCGCATGGACAACGGTCGCTACTTTGGCGCGAGTCTGGAACCGGGCAAACATGTTTGCCGGGCGGGTGACAAGGAGGGCGCGGTTGAAATCGACTTAAAAACCGGCGAGGAGTACTACATCAGAGTTTCGATCCGCTATTTCTTTGTCGGGCACGCCTCGTTAAGTCTCGTAGCGAAGGAGAAGGGTCTAATTGATTTGAAAGAAGTTAAGTTGCTGGGCGCGGATAAGGTTAGGGATCGCACGCTGGTCCCAATATTTCAAGCCAGCGATAAGAAGCAGTAGCGGCGCACACTGAATAATAATGCCCCCGGACAAGTCACAACTCGAAACCCTAACCTTGAGCGAAGGCGCCGCCGTTCCTCTTAGCGAAACCACCCTGCCTCAGCCGGCGATTCTCGCCGGCCAAACTCTTGACGACCGTTATCTAATCGAACGCGAGATCGGTCAGGGCGGAGTCGGCGCGGTCTATCTCGCGCGCGACCGAAAGCTTCACAACAAACCCGTCGTCATCAAGGTACTGCTGGAAAAATCACTGCAGAATTCCTGGGTGGTGCAGAAATTTCAGCAGGAGAGAGAAGCCCTCGCGCGCGTCGATCATCCCGGAGTAGTCGGCATTCTGGACACGGGCGAAATGCCGGACGGCAAACCTTACCTCGTAATGCAGTTCATCGACGGCGTGACCTTGCGCTCACTAATCAAGCCGGAAGGAATGCCGCTCGAACGCGCCGCGGAAATCCTTAAGCAAACCAGCCGGGCGCTCGCCGCCGCGCACGATCGTGGGATTTTGCATCGCGACCTGAAGCCGGAAAACATCATGCTGCAAAGCTTCGGCAGCGGCGAAGAGCAGGTCAAGATCATCGATTTCGGCATTGCCAAGCTGAAGGATTCGCTCGTCGCCCCCAGCACGATGACGGGCGCCACGGCCGGCACGGTCGCTTACATGGCGCCCGAACAATTAAGCGGGCGGCCGGTATCGACGGCGACCGACAATTTTGCGCTCGGCGCGATCGCTTATGAACTCGTGACGGGCCGTAAACCGTTTAATCCGGAAACGGGATTTGAGTTACTCGAGATGCAGCGCACGGGCGTGCGGGTCAGACCGAAAGATTTGCGGCCGAGTCTGAGTGAGCACGCTTCCGAATTGATTCTGCGCGCGCTCAGTTTTGATTCCCAGCATCGATTTGCCAACGCGCGCGAATTGGGTGACGCGCTGTCGCGGGCGCTGCTTGATCAGTCGGCCCCCGGCGATGGCCGGCGCGCAGGCGTGATTCCCGCGACCCAACTGGCCACGGATGCCAATTCGCTGTCACGGTCCACTGGTGAGATCTCTTCCCAGACCATCGCGGGACGATTTGAGCCGGCCAGGGTCGACACGCTCAATCAACCTTCTTTCATTCCGCCGGTTGAAGAGCGGCACCATTCAGGCGCGGGACTGAAAATCGCGATCGCTTTGGTTGCCCTGCTGTTGGTGGGGGCCGCGGCGGGCCTCGTATTTTGGAAACGCGATGCGTTGTTTGGTGGCCGTGAGCGATCGTTGAACTACTCGCTCACCGTACAGAAGATGCGCGACGGCAAGCCCTATCAGGCTGAGTTTGAATCCTCGGGTCAGGAGATTTTCGAGAACGGTTGGAAGTTCCGCATGAATCTTTCGAACCTTCAGAATGGTTATCTTTACTTGCTGAACGAAGGTTCATCAGGCGCCAACCCAACCTATCATGTGCTTTTCCCCGAATCGCAAACGAATAACGGTTCATCGCGCGTCGCTGCCAATCAAAAGTTGCAGACGGCTTGGATGCGCTTTGATGACAACCAGGGTACCGAAAAGTTCTGGCTAGTCTGGTCGGCTTCGCCGGTAAAGGAATTGGAAGCAGTCACGGACGTGGTCAATGATCGCGATCTTGGCGAAATTAAAGATCCCGGCAAAGCCAAATCGGTGCGCGATTTTCTCAGCGCCCAGGCTGCGTCTAAACCTGAGGTCACAAAAGATTCAGCAACGAAGGAATCGGTCGTCAAAGGCAAAGGTGACGTGCTGGTTAACGCGATCGAGCTGGAACATCATTGATCGGAACGCGGGCGTCCTGATTGGAGCGCGGGCCCGATTGGAGCGCGTCCTGATTGGAGCGCGGGCCTGATTGGAGCGCGGGTATCCTTGCCCGCAATGAGCGCGCAGCGCGAAAGTATTTCCGTATTGAGGCGGACATCTTCGATCGATAGAGCCGCATGACGGAAGTGTTAGCCGCGTTAACGCGGCTTTACCCCAGGGTTGCTGGACCAGCCGTTCTAGAGTCAGTGTCAAAACTAACTCGCGTGGTGATGAATCTTTCAAATTTAACCGCAGAGGGTGCAGAGGTTCCCGCAGAGGAGCGCAAAGGCTGTACTTCCTCTGCGGCCTCTGCGAAATCCTCAGCCTCCTCTGCGGTTAAGATTCGTTGGGTGACCAGGCTCCGAGTTTTGACACAGACTCTTCTACGGCTGGTTAAGACGTCCAAAAGAACTTGGCGAGCCCGCTTCAGCGGGCTTAGCTTCGACCGGCAGCGGTCAAGAATAATCATGTCCAAGGAAAGAATGATTAAATGCATTTTGATGGTGGCGTCCTGCTGCTTCGCATCGATTGCGGCAACCGCCCAGCCACAACAAAACGACGACGAATCTTCGCGCCAGATCGTCCTCGATCGCTTCAACAAAGCGCGCCCCTCGTCTGACGCCTCGGCCGGAATGGGCGGTGGCGGCACCGCGAATGCAGCCAAGATCAAACCGCCGGTCTATCGGCGCACGGGTAATGCGCGTGTTTCGGCTCGCCGCGGTTCGCGGCCGCCGGCCATGGAAGAAATCGGAGTGACTGTTTGGCGGCTGCGGCCTGCGCGCGACAACGATCAGGGCGGACGCGTGGTGGTCATGGACGGACTAAAACAGACTGAGTACACTCCCGAACGGATCGAATCTGGAACGCCGCTCAATGTCGGCGATCGGGTGCGCATCACGGTCGAGTCCCCGCGGCCCGGCTTTCTTTACATCATTGATCGCGAACAGTACGCCGATGGCTCGCTCGGCGAACCGGTCCTAATCTTTCCCACGCTGCATACGCGCGGCGGCGACAATCGCGTAATGCCGGGGCGACTGATCGACATTCCGGCCCAGGAGGATCAATACAGCTATTTTACGGCCCAACCCGCCGGCACTCGTCGCGATCAAATAGCCGAACTGCTGACCGTGATTCTGGTTCCGCAACCGCTGGCCTTGAACATCGGCAGCCAGCCGTTAAAGCTGGCGCCAAAGCAGGTTAGCGATTGGGAACGGCTTTATGGCGGCACCGCGGAAACTCTGGAATTGGTGGGCGGCGCCGGTCGCACCTGGACCAACGAAGAGAAGTTAGCCGGCATGGCCAATGGCCGGCAGCTCACCCAGGGTGGACCGCCACCGCAAACCGTCTATCGGGTGGCCCGCCGGAGCGGCGGCCCGCTGCTGGTAACGGTGCCGTTACGTTACGCCAGATGAAACTCGTGAGACTTGTGTTAATCTCTCGGCTCTAAGAAACGCCAACTTAACTGATTCAGGAGGCCCATATGTTACGAAAACTGTTTGCCAAAAAAGCACTGTTGCTCGCCCTTTCTTGTGTGGCGCTGGTGGCCATCGCCGTCATCGCCACACCGACCCCCAACTCCGCCGCCGATTTTTCCGGCCGCGAAATTTTAAGCGTTAGTCGCATCGCCCACGGCGGCGTCGACTATGCCAATCTTCAGTACGTGACCGTTCGCGCCAACGGATTCGTCAACGCAGTCGCGTTCGGCGGAGTCGGCGCCAACCCGCTCGGCGGCATGGCGGAAGTCAAACTTACGATCACGGACTATCAGGACAAGCTCATGCGACGACGGCTCGAAGTCGCGCCGACGACCACTCTGCCCGGCCGCACCTATCTGGTGTTCACGGGTTCGACCGGCGGCGGCATGATGTTCGGAAACGAATTTCGCGTGCGCGAAACCGCGGCCTCGCGGCACTGGGGCATGATGGGCTTCGATACTTTGAATCGAGCCATCGAGGGCCAGCTGGTGACGGCGCGTCAGGCCGATGAAGGCGGCGACTATGTCGTCGAAGTTAAGTTCAATTCCGACGATACGGTCCGCTATTGGATTAACAAGCAGACGTTTTTGATTGACAAGATCACCACGCGTTATCGCAGCCAGGTGCTGATCGAAGAACAGCGCAGCTCCTATCGCCGCGCCGACTGCATGATGCTGCCGTTCCACATCATGACGCGCCTGCAAGGCCAACCGCTCGCGGATCTGGATATCCAGAGCTATGACCTGAAGAGTTCAGTCCCGGCGGCGATCTTTACGTTAACAGTCACCCCGTAATCACGGCGGATGTATTCGTTGTGACTTTGAAACGAGCCCCACGCTTGCGGCACTGGAGCGCGCGCTTCACTCAACTGTCGCCGGCTGCGGGCTGGCGAGCCCTTAATCAAAAAGGCCGGCGAGGTAGGAACCTCGCCGGCTTTTTTGTCGATTAATAACCTAACCCGAGTTCTACGGCTCTTCCACGGCTTCGGGCTCCGCCGCCATGTCCTCTTCGGCATCCGGCTCGCTTACCGTGGCCATGACGGCATGCGTGACCGGCTGCGGAATATCGGCGCCGCCCAGGATTTCCTGGAAGTCGTCTGCCTCCTCGCGCTCTGATTCACCGATCGTCTCGTCACGATCGACATCGACGTTGCGGTAATACTCCATGCCGGTACCGGCCGGAATCAGACGTCCCATGATGACGTTCTCTTTCAAGCCGCGCAGGTAATCGACGCGACCAGAGATGGCCGCTTCGGTCAGCACGCGGGTCGTCTCCTGGAACGAAGCTGCCGAGATGAACGAGTCAGTCGAGAGCGAAGCCTTGGTGATGCCGAGCAGTAAAGGTTCAGCCTGTGAGACTTCACCCTTCTCGCCGCAGCACGCGTTCGTTCTCGTCCTGGAAGCGGAAGCGATCGACCTGCTCTTCGAGCAGGAATTCGGTGTCGCCGACTTCCTTGATCTTCACCCAGCGCAACATCTGGCGAACAATCACTTCGATGTGCTTGTCGTTGATGTTCACACCCTGCAGGCGATAGACCTCCTGAATTTCGTTGGTCAGGTATTCCTGCAAACGATTCATACCCAGCACGCGCAGAATGTCGTGCGGATTCAGCGGCCCGTCCTGCAGCGCCTCGCCGGCGCGGACGCGATCGCCTTCCTGCACGTTGATGTGCGTACCGCGCGGGATATCGTACTCGCGCTCTTCGCCGTCGTCGCCGACGATGATCAGTTTGCGTTTACCCTTTGAGATAGGCCCGAGCTTGACCGTGCCGTCGATCTCCGACATGACCGCGGCTTCGGCCGGCCGGCGAGCTTCGAACAGCTCGACGACGCGCGGCAGACCGCCGGTGATGTCTTTGGTCTTGGTGGTTTCGCGCGGAATCTTGGCAATGACGTCGCCGGGCTCGACATGCTCCCCGTCGTTGACCATCAGGTTCGCGCGCACCGGCATCTGGTAAGTCTTCAGGACCTTGTTGCTGGCGTTGCGAATTTCCAGACGAGGCTGTTTCTTTTCGTCGGGCGAGTCCTTGACCACCATGTGCGACAGACCCGTCACCTGGTCGGTCTCTTCTTCAAAGGTCACGCCTTCCTTCAGGTCCTGGAACTTCACGTGACCGCGCGACTTCGGTCAGAATCGCGAAGGTGAACGGATCCCAGGTCGCCAGCAGTTGATCCTGCGGCCACCAGATCGCCGTCCTCGACCAGGATGTGCGCGCCGTAAACGATCTGATAACGCGCCACTTCACGGCCGCGCTCATCAATGATCGTCAACGCGCCGTTGCGATTCATCGCCACGCGCTCGCCCTTGCGGCTCTTGACCGTTTGCAGTTCGATATACTTGACCGTGCCTTCGACGCGGGCTTCGTGCTTGGAAGATTCTTCGAGACGCGCCGTGCCGCCGATGTGGAAGGTACGCATCGTCAGCTGCGTGCCGGGTTCGCCAATCGATTGCGCAGCAATGACGCCGACCGCTTCGCCGATGTCCACCGGACGACCAGTGGCCAGGTTGCGGCCGTAGCACTTGATGCAGCAGCCGCGTCGCGATTCGCAGGTCAGCACCGAACGAATGCGGACGCGCTGCACGCCGGAACGTTGAATCTCAGCCGCCAGGTCTTCGTCGATTTCCTGGCTTGGATTCGACGATCACCGTGCCTTCAACCGGATCGATGACATCTTCGAGCGCCGTGCGGCCGACGATACGATCGCGCAAGCTCTCGATCTCCTCGCCGCCTTCGACGATGGCCGCGGAAGAAATGCCACGCAGCGTGCCGCAATCCTGCTCGCTGATAATCACGTCCTGGGCCACGTCAACCAGACGACGCGTCAGGTAACCCGAGTCGGCGGTCTTCAGAGCCGTGTCGGCCAGACCTTTGCGCGCGCCGTGCGTTGAGATGAAGTACTGCAACACGTTCAGGCCTTCGCGGAAGTTTGATTGAATCGGCGTCTCGATAATTTCACCCGAGGGCCGAGCCATCAGTCCGCGCATGCCGGCGAGCTGGCGAATCTGCTGCGCCGAACCTCGCGCGCCGGAATCCGACATGATCAGGATCGGATTCATTTCCTTGGTCGCCTTTTCGCGATCGTCCATCGCCTTGAACATTTCCTTGGCGACCTTGTCGGTAGCTTCCGACCAGATCGCGATGACCTTGTTATAGCGCTCGCCGTTCGTGATCACGCCGTCGCGGTACTGCTGCTCGACAGTGATCACGTCCTTCTCGGCCTTGCCGACGATTTCAGGCTTCGAAGGCGGCGTCACCAGATCGTCAATGCCGATCGAGATGCCGGCCTTGGTCGCGTACAGGAAGCCGAGGTTTTTCAGATCGTCGAGCATCTTCACAGTCATCTCGTGACCGAGACGGATATGCGAATAGTTGACCAGCGACTGCAAACCCTTCTTGCGCAGCGTGCCGTTGATGTACGGCAAACCACGCGGAATCGCATCGTTGAAAATCACCCGGCCGACCGTCGTATTGATGACGCGGCGAATGTCTTCCTGCAGCGTTCCCCGCAGGATGTCCTGCGTGTCATGTTCCTGGGTCAGATCGATCAAGTCGCCGATGATGCGCAGCTTGATCGGAGTCTGGGTCGTCACGTCCTTGGAATCGAGCGCCAGGAAAACTTCTTCCTTGGACGCAAATACACGGCCTTCGCCCTTTCGCGCCTTCCTTGTCGCGCGTCAGGTAGTAAATCCCAAGCACGATGTCCTGTGAAGGTACCGCGATCGGCTGGCCGCTCGCCGGACTGAGAATGTTGTTCGACGAAAGCATCAGCACGGCCGCTTCGATTTGCGCTTCCGGCGAAAGCGGAATGTGCACGGCCATCTGGTCGCCGTCAAAGTCAGCATTGAATGCGGTGCAGACCAGCGGATGGATCTTGATGGCTTTGCCTTCGACCAGCACCGGCTCGAATGCCTGAATGCCGAGGCGGTGGAGCGTCGGCGCGCGATTAAGCAGCACCGGATGCTCGCGAATGACTTCTTCGAGGATGTCCCAGACCACCGGCTCCTGCCGCTCAACCATTTCCCGCGCCTGCTTGATCGTGGCGGCGTGGCCCTGTTTTTCGAGCTGGTTGTAGATGAATGGCTTGAATAATTCGAGCGCCATCTTCTTTGGCAAACCGCACTGATGAAGTTTCAACTCCGGTCCCACAACGATTACCGATCGCCCTGAGTAGTCGACGCGCTTGCCCAGCAGGTTCTGACGAAAACGTCCCTGCTTGCCTTTGAGTGTTCCGGAGAGCGACTTCAGCGGACGATTGTTCACGCCGCGCAGCACGCGACCGCGACGGCCGTTATCGAACAGCGCGTCGACGGCTTCCTGAAGCATGCGCTTTTCGTTGCGCACGATGACTTCGGGCGCGCGCAGCTCCATCAGCTTCTTCAGACGGTTGTTGCGGTTGATAACGCGGCGATAGAGATCGTTAAGATCTGAAGTCGCGAAGCGGCCACCATCGAGCGGCACGAGCGGCCGCAGCTCAGGCGGAATCACCGGGATCACGTCCAGGATCATCCACTCGGGATGATTGCCGGACTTCAGAAATGAAGTCGCGACCTTGAGGCGCTTCGAAAACTTTAGTTTCTTCTGCTGCGAAGTCTCTTCACGCATGCGGCGGCGTAGCTCGACCGCGAGCTCTTCAATGTTGACCATCGAGAGCAACTCCTTGATCGCTTCGGCGCCCATCTTGGCGACAAACTGCCCGGGATATTCGCGCATCAGTTCGCGATACCGTTCGTCGGTGAGCAGCTCACGCTCTTTGATTTCCTTCAGATCGCCGGGATCGATGACGATGTAGGATTCGAAGTAGAGAACTTTCTCAAGTTCGCGCAGCGGAATGTCGAGCAAGTGACCGATGCGCGACGGCAGTCCTTTGAAGAACCAGACGTGCGAGCAGGGACTGGCCAGATCGATGTGGCCGAGACGCTCGCGGCGAACCTTTGCCTGAGTTACTTCGACACCGCACTTGTCGCAAATCACGCCGCGGTGCTTCATGCGTTTGTACTTGCCGCAGAGACATTCCCAGTCGGCAACCGGCCCAAAGATGCGCGCGCAGAACAACCCATCGCGTTCCGGCTTGAAGGTGCGATAGTTGATCGTTTCCGGCTTGGTTACTTCACCGTGCGACCACTGACGGATCTTTTCCGGTGAAGCCAGCGAAATGCGAATCGCCTCAAAGTTAGGCGCAAGCTGCGTTTTCTCTTGATGAAATCGAAACATCTTTTCTCCCGTTATCCCTATCACCAACCGTTTAGCGGCGGGCTACCGCCCGCCGTCGTCGGGCAGTATGCCGACTCTAAACAGTCCCAACTATATCCCCGACGTAATCAGCGGCTCAGCAATCGTCTCGTCCGGCGCGCCGTCTTTCTGCACCAGTTCAACGTCCAGGCACAGCGACTGTAGTTCGCGCACCAGCACGTTGAACGATTCCGGCAAGCCCGGATCGAAATCGGCTTCGCCCTTGACGATCGCCTCGTAAATCTTCGAGCGGCCGGCCACGTCGTCGGACTTGGCTGTCAGCAATTCCTGAAGGATGTGCGCCGCGCCGTAGGCTTCGAGCGCCCACACTTCCATCTCTCCGAAACGCTGTCCGCCGAACTGCGCCTTGCCGCCCAGCGGCTGCTGCGTAATCAGCGAGTACGGTCCAATCGAGCGCGCGTGAATCTTGTCGTCAACCAGGTGCGAAAGCTTCAGCATGTAGATGTAGCCGACGGTCACCTTCTGTTCGAAAGCATCGCCGCTTAATCCGTCATAGAGCACTGCCTTGCCTGATTCGTTGACGATCTCCGGCAGACCCAGTTCGCGAGCACGCGCCCCCGACTCTTCCAGCTTCTGCTTGATCTCTTTTTCCGTCGCGCCGTCGAAAACCGGCGTCGCGAAATAGAGACCGAGGACGCGCGCTGCCCAGCCCAGGTGCGTTTCGAGAATCTGTCCCACGTTCATACGCGAAGGCACGCCCAGCGGATTGAGCACAATCTCGACCGGCGTCCCGTCGGGCAGGTACGGCATATCTTCTTCCGGCAGAATGCGCGCGATCACGCCCTTGTTTCCGTGACGGCCGGCCATCTTGTCGCCGACGGAAAGCTTGCGCTTCATGGCGATGAAGACCTTGACCATCTTGATCACGCCCGGGGCTGAGTTCGTCGCCCTGGCGCAGCTTGGCAATCTTCTCTTCGTAGATGTCCGAGAGAATCTTGATCTGCCGTTCGGTGCGATCTTCGTATTCCTTAACTTCGGCCGCCGCATCGACTCGCGAAGCCAGCCACCTGCGCCTTGCGCAAAGCCTTCGGCTCAACGCCTGGCAGCATTTCGCGGGTAATCGGTTCACCCTTCGGAATCATTACGTCGCGATTAACCGTGAGATCGGCAGACAGCTTGCGACCTTCGAACAGCTCGTAGATACGTTCGTTGCGCTGCTCCTGCAGGATGCGGATTTCATCTTCGAGGTCGCGCCGCAGACGCTCTTCTTCTTCCTGTTCGATCGAGAGCGAGCGCTGGTCCTTCTCCTGGCCTTTGCGCGTGAAGACCTGAACGTCGACCACCGTGCCGTCGATGCCCGGAGGGCAAACGAGCGACGCGTCCTTCACGTCGGCGGCCTTTTCACCAAAGATCGCGCGCAGCAGTTTCTCTTCGGCGGTCAACTGGGTCTCGCCCTTGGGCGTGACTTTGCCGACCAGAATCGAACCCGGCTTGACCTGCGCACCGATGCGAATGATGCCGCTCTCATCGAGATCGCGCAGCATGTTCTCGCCCACATTCGGAATGTCGCGGGTGATTTCTTCCGGTCCGAGCTTCGTGTCGCGAGCTTCAATCTCCAGCTCTTCGATGTGAATCGAGGTGTAGTAGTCCTCTTTCACCAGCCGCTCGGACACCAGAATCGCGTCTTCAAAGTTGTAGCCGCGCCATGGCATGAAGGCCACCAGCACGTTCCGGCCCAGAGCGAGTTCGCCGCGATCGGTGCACGGCCCGTCGGCGATCACCTGGCCCTTTGCTGACGCGCTCGCCGACGTGAACGATCGGCCGCTGATTGATGCAGGTGTTCTGATTCGAACGCTTGAACTTGATCAGCGTGTAGATGTCGGCCGTCACTTCGCGCGAGATCGTGCCGTCCACATTGTGATCGGCTTTGACGATGATGCGTTCGGAGTCGACGTAGTCGACGACGCCGTCGCGCCGGGCGATCACCACGGCGCCTGAGTCGCGCGCCGTCACATCTTCCATGCCCGTGCCGATATACGGCGCTTCGGCGCGCAGCAAAGGCACTGACTGGCGTTGCATGTTCGAACCCATCAGCGCGCGGTTCGCGTCATCGTTCTCGAGGAACGGAATCAGCGAGGCGGCCACCGAAACCAGCTGCTTCGGCGAGACGTCGACGTATTCAATCTCATCGCGCTGCGCGAGAATGAATTCGCCGGCCTTACGGGCCGCGTTACGCTCGTTGACGATGTAACTGTTTTCGTCCAGTTCGATGTTGGCCTGACCGACAACGTGTTTGTCTTCTTCCCAGGCCGTCAGGTAAAACGGATAAGGTTCGTAGCTCGCCTTCTCACCGCTGACGCGCTTGTTCGCCTTGTCCACTTCCTCCTGCGGCACGTGATCGTTCGGCTTGAATTTCGTATCGCCGCCGTTAACGACGCGCACGAATTCGATGACGATACCATTAACAACTTTCCGGTAAGGCGATTCAATAAACCCAAACTCGTTGATGCGTGCATAGCACGACAGCGACGAAATCAGACCGATGTTCGGACCTTCAGGCGTCTCAATCGGGACAAATGCGTCCATAGTGCGTCGGGTGCACGTCGCGCACTTCGAAACCTGCGCGTTCGCGGCTCAGAGCCGCCCGGTCCCGAGGGCCGACAAGCGGCGCTTGTGAGTGATCTCAGAAAGCGGATTTGTCTGATCCATGAACTGCGACAACTGTGACGAGCCAAAGAACTCGCGCACCGCCGCCGTGACCGGCTTGGCGTTGATCAGATCGCGCGGCATCGTCGTCTGCATCTCCTGATGGATCGACATCTTTTCCTTAATCGCGCGCTCCATGCGTTCGAGGCCGATGCGAAACTGATTTTCCAGCAGTTCGCCGACCGCGCGGACGCGGCGGTTGCCCAGGTGATCGATGTCGTCCGCCTGATAGATCGGCCGCTTCGCGTCATCGACGGGATTGCGCCGCATCTTCAGGACGTATGACACGACTTCAAAAAAGTCGCTGGCCTGCGAGCAGCGGATCTTCAATGCGATCCCTCTCGGGCTTGCCCATCTTGATGTTGAATTTCAGACGGCCGACACGCGAGAAATCGAACTTGCGCGGATCGAAGAACATCCCTTCGAGCAGACGATAGGCAGTCTGCACGGTCGGCGGATCGCCAGGACGCATCTTGCGATAGATTTCGAGCAGCGCATCAACCGGCTTGGTGATGGTGTCTTTCTTCAGCGTCTGCGCGATAACCACGCCGACGTCGTCGCGCTTCGGGAAGAACACGGCGAAATTGTTGACCCCGGTTTCGAATAATTTCCTGCAGCTTCGCCGGCGTGATTTCGTTGTTGGCTTCGAGTATGACTTCGCCGGTTTCGGTGTTGACAACATCGGCAGCGGCAGTAGGCGCCTTCGAATTGCGCCAGTATCGATTTCAACTTCGCCGATGTTTGCTTTGCGCAAAGCCTTCGAGTGAAGTGCGACTAATCTCTTTGCCCTTGCGCACGATCGGATCGGGACCGCGGCCCTTAATCTCAAAATCGACCTTCATGCCGACCAGATTGGTCTGTGCCGGCTTCCGGCACCTGAACCATCAAGCGCGCCCTCTTCGACGCGCACTTCATCGACTACGTAGAAGTGCGCAGGATGTCTTCATCAGTGGAACTGAAGCGTTCTTGACGGCCTCTTCCAACTGACCATCACTGCCGAACGACTTGCTGTGGAAGCTCGAGCGCAGCCACACGCCCAGCGCGCGCAGGAAGATCGTCGCCAGGAACTTGCGCTTGCCGACGCGAACATAGAGCAGGTTCTTCTGGTCGTATTCGAATTCGACCCACGAGCCGCGGTAAGGAATGATCTTCGCGACGAAGAGCTGGCCGCGTTTGAAGAAGACGCCGGGCGAACGATGAAGTTGAGAAACGATGACGCGCTCAGTGCCGTTGATGATGAACGTGCCGTTGTCGGTCATCAACGGAATTTCGCCAAAGAAGACTTCTTCTTCCTTGATGTCGCGAATCGACTTAACGTTCGTGTCGGGATCCTTGTCGTAAACGGTCAGCCGAATTTTGACCTTCAGCGGCACGCTGTAGCTCATGCCGCGTTCCTGACATTCCTGCTGATCGTGCTTGTGCTTCAGACCGACCGGCTCGCCGCAGTTCGGGCACAGCTCAGGACGCACTGAGTTGAAAGTGCCGCAAACGTGGCAAAGCGTTTCGCCCGGCCGCAGCGGATCGACCTTGATGCTGGCGCCGCAGCTCTTGCAGGCCGCGCGCAGATAGTTCAGACCTTCGAGGTTGCCGCACTTACACTGCCAGTTGCCGATTTGATACTCGACAAAATCCAGCGTGGCCGTTTCGCGAAAATCAGAGATCGGGAAGACCGATTTGAAGACCGCCTGGAGGCCGGTGCTCTCGCGCTCTTCCGGCAGGAGATCCATCTGCAGAAAGCGGTTGTAGGATTCGCGTTGAATCTCGATCAGATTCGGAATCGGCACCGCAGTCTTGATCTTTGAAAAGTCGTGCGCGTTCGGGCGCCTGACTCGTCCGTCGCCCCAATCCTGTATTTGTCGTTTCAAGTAAATTTGCAGACATGAATGTTCCCTATTCGTCTTTACGCTTAAGCCTTCGGCCAATCGATGCGCCAACAGACGACGTATGCGGTCAGAGCGCACAATGCCCTGACCGCTTCATGTTGAAAAAAGCGATTGCATTCTTCCAGTTTTTCGGGAGTAACGCCAGCGCCTCAATACTCCCCTACGTTAACCGCCCAACAGCCAAAAATCAAGCCGTCAACATCGGCACGATGCGACGGAGAAGGCATGGGCAACTACTGCCCATGCCCGAAATACGAAAATCCGAAAGTCGTTACTTAACTTCGACGGTCGCGCCCGCGTCGGCCAGTTTTTGCCGGACCGTCTCAGCTTCTTCCTTGGATACGCCCTCTTTAACCGCCTTCGGAGCAGCCTCAACCAGGTCCTTCGCTTCTTTCAGACCGAGCGCGGTCACTTCACGAACGACCTTGATCACGTTGATCTTGTTGCCACCCGCAGCCTGAAGGATGACATCAAACTCAGTCTTCTCTTCAGCGGGCGCGGCAGCTTCACCGCCGCCCGCAGCTGCCGCAGGCGCAGCCGCCACGGCCGCCGCGGCCGAAACGCCGAAGGTCTCTTCGATCATTTTCACCAGCTCTGAGGTTTCGAGCAGACTTTTCTCTTTCAGAGCATCAACAATTTCCTGATTCGATAGTGCCATGATTAATCACGTTCTCCTGTAATCGCTTGACGCAAGCCGCAGCCTGCTTATTCCTACTGGCAGCCACCGCGGTTGCATCGCCGCAATTTTTGCCTTTCCCGTGGCCGTCCACTGACAGTAGCGACGGCCTCAAACTAGTTTCGAAATTTGAGTGGCCCAGACTTCAGTCTGTGAAGCGCCGAGACAACTCACAGACTAAAGTCTGTGCCACTTTTCAAATGTCTTACGCGCCCTGCGCTTCCTTCTGCGCCTGCACCTGTCCCATCACTACTGCCAGGTTGCGGGGAACCGCGTTAATGACGGTTACCAGACGCTGCGCCTGAGCATTGATCAGGAACAGCACCTTCGAGAGCAGCTCTTCGCGCGAAGGCAGACTGGCGATCGCTTCGACCTGTTTCAGCTCGACAACTTTCCCTTCGACCAAGCCAACTTTGAAACTGAAGATGTCGGGGTTCGCTTTGGTGAATTTGGAAATCGCCTTCGACAGGCCCACCGGATCGCTGGTGCTCAGCGCGACCGCGGTCACGCCCTTGAATTGATCGGCGACCGGCTCGAGCGGAGTTCCCGCCGCAGCCTTGCGCGCCAGCGTGTTCTTAACGACCGAATAGGTGATGCCTGCTTCGCGCAACTGGCGTCGCAGCTCCTGGTCCTTGGCCGACGGTCATGTTCTTGAAAGCTGACGAGCATCGCAGCATTCGCGCTGCTTAAACTGTTCAGCGAGGGCGTCGAGATCCTTTTGTTTCTGTGCTCTGTTCTTCATAATCTGGCTCCTCACTTATTTGGCGAATGCCGCTTCGTCCAGCAGCACACCGGGACTCATCGTCGACAGCAAGATTGACCTTCTTCATGTACTTGCCTTTGGCGGTCGACGGCTTCGCCTTCACCACCGCATCGATCAACGCGCGCGCGTTCTCGGCAATCTTTATCTCGTCGAACGAAACCTTGCCGACGGCGGTGTGAATCACACCGGTTTTATCGACGCGATACTCGACCTTGCCGGCCTTTGTTTCCTTGACCGCGGTTTTCACGTCGAAAGTGACCGTGCCGGTCTTTGGGTTAGGCATCAGGCCGCGCGGGTCCGAGCACTTTTCCCAAGTGCACCGACCAGCCGCATCATGTCGGGCGTAGCGATGACCGCGTCAAAATCCAGCCAGCCGCCTTTGATCTTTGTGACCATGTCTTCGCCGCCAACAAAATCAGCGCCGGCCTCTTCGGCTTCGCTGAACTTTGTCGCCCTGGGCGATGACCAGGACTGGTTTTTGATCTGTCCCAGGCCGTGCGGCAAAACCAACGTGCCGCGCACGAGCTGATCGGCTTTCCGCGGATCGACTCCGAGCCAGATCGTCAACTCAACTGTTTCATCGAATTTGGCGAAGGCGATCTCTTTGAGAGTTTTGACCGCCTCGTCGAGAGTGTACTTACGCGCCCGATCGATCTTTTCCGCCGCAGCGCGATATTTCTTTCCGTGCTTTTTCATCTTTCAACTCCGAGGTGCAAGCGGGAATTTTTGATTTGCGATTTTTGAATTTCGATTCATCCAAAAAGCGCGAATTCCCTCCCTCAAAAACATTGGAGATGCGATTCCACGAAATCGGCAATCGCAAATCCAAAATCAAAAATTACTCAACCGTCAGTCCCATCTGGCGCGCCGTTCCTTCGATCGTGCGAATCGCACTCTCGAGGTTCGTGGTATTCAGATCGGGCATTTTGGTTTTCGCAATCTCTTCGACCTTGGCCCGGGAAATCTTGCCCACTTTCTCTTTATTCGGTTTGCCTGAGCCGTGCGGAAATGCCCGCCGCCTTCTTCAACAAGTCCGCCGCCGGCGGCGTCTTGGTTTCAAAAGTGAACGAGCGATCGGCATAAACCGTGATCACGACCGGAATCTTCATGTCGGGATCCATCTGCGCGGTCTTCGCATTGAAGGCCTTGCAGAATTCCATGATGTTGACGCCGTGCTGACCGAGCGCCGGGCCGATCGGCGGCGCCGGATTAGCCTTGCCCGGCGGGCACTTGCAATTTGATATAACCTGTAATCTTCTTTGCCATTGTCTTATTGACTCATTTTTCATTTTTTCATTGATTCAATGAGTCGATGAATCAATGAGCAAATCTTTACTCTTCTTCCGTGAATGTGACCTTCTCGACATCCAGAAAGTTCAATTCGACCGGCGTCGAGCGCCCGAAGATCGTGACTGTCACCTTCAGCGTGGACTTGTCTTCGTTAACCTCTTCCACCTTGCCTGTAAAACTCTGGAACGGTCCGGATTTGATGCGCACCGTCTCGCCCTGGCGCGTACGAAAACTTTGGCTTGGGCTTCTCTTCCGCTGCGGCCTGTTGATTCAGAATCTGCTCAACCTCTTCCTGCGTCAGCGGTGTTGGGATCTGACCTCCGACAAATCCGGTCACTTTCGGCGTCGAACGAATCGCGTGAAACACGTCATCGGGAATGTGACCGCGTTCGTCGCATTCAATCTGGATCAGCACATAACCCGGATAAAACATGCGCGAAGATTCGACGCGCTTATTTCCACGCATCTCGACGACAGTTTCGGTCGGCACCAGCACTTCGGTGATCGCGCTTTCCAGTTCGGTGCCGGCGACGCGAGCTTTCAGGCTTTCACAAACCTTCTTCTCGTGCCCCGAGTAAGTATGAAGTATGAACCACTGATTCATCAGAATACTCTTTCGTTACACGTGTCCACCCATCCAGGTGTGCAGATGATCGATCAGGAACGCCCACACGCGATCGACGCCAAACAAGTAAAGCGCAAAAAAGACAACCGCGATCAGGGTTATGATCGTGGTGTTCTTCACTTCGTTCATCGACGGCCACGAGACGCGGCGCATCTCTGCGCGCGTGTCACGCACGAACTGGCCGTGCGCGTTGACGAATCCTCGCGGACCCGCATCGCACGCTGCGACGGCTTGCGCTCCGCGACGCACGGGCGGCGCGGAAGGGGTCACATAAGTTCGTCGTATCTTCTTCGCTCATTAGACCGTCTACGTTTCTGCACAACTTCGGTTCGTGGCAGGGGTACCAGGATTCGAACCCGGACTTTCGGTTTTGGAGACCGACGTGCTAGCCGTTGACACTATACCCCTTCGGCATTGTCGATTTCCGATTTCCAATTGCCGATTTGATTCCCTCAACGCCAGGCGCCAATCGGCAATCGAAAGCTGGCACTCGGCAATGTTATTTCGTTTCCTTATGATCCGTGTGCTTACGGCAGCGGCGACAGAACTTCTTAAACTCCAGCCGATCCGGAGTAGTTTTCTTGTTCTTCGTAGTCACGTAATTGCGGCTTTTGCAATCACCGCACTGCAACACAATGTTATCGCGTGGCATAAATCATTTCCGATCGGTACGCGCGCGTCTCGCGCGCTAATTCCAAAAGCACGCCGGAGGCGTGCGTACCCCAACTATTCCACTACTTCCGAAACCGTTCCCGCGCCCACCGTGCGGCCGCCTTCGCGAATCGCGAAGCGCAAACCTTTCTCCATCGCAATCGGCGCAATCAACTCGATTTCCATCTGCACGTTGTCGCCAGGCATCACCATCTCCACTCCCTGCGGCAGGTGCGCCACCCCGGTCACGTCCGTCGTCCGGAAGTAAAACTGCGGACGATAGCCGGTAAAGAACGGCGTGTGCCGCCCGCCTTCTTCCTTCGTCAGCACATATGCTTCAGCCTTGAACTTCGTGTGCGGCGTGATCGAGCCGGGCTTTGCTATTACCTGTCCACGCTCGATGTCCTTGCGCTCCACTCCTCTTAGCAGCAGCCCTACGTTGTCGCCCGCCACGCCTTCATCAAGCAGCTTCTTGAACATCTCAACGCCAGTCACTACCGTCTTCAACGTTGGCCGGATGCCCACTACTTCCACCGCTTCGTTCACTTTCACCTTGCCGCGCTCGACTCTGCCCGTCGCCACTGTGCCGCGGCCCTGGATCGTGAAGATGTCTTCGACCGGCATCAGGAAACGGTTTCTCAATGTCGCGCTCCGGCGTCGGAATATAAGCGTCAACGGCGTCCATCAGCTCCTCGATCGCCTTCTCCCACTGCTCATCACCTTCCAGAGCTTTCAAGGCCGAAACCTTAATCACTGGAATATCGTCGCCGGGAAACTCGTACTGCGAGAGCAACTCGCGAACTTCCAAGTTCCACCAACTCGAGCAGTTCCGGATCGTCGACCGCATCGACTTTATTCAATGCCACCACCATCGCCGGCACGCCTACCTGTCTGGCGAGCAGAATATGTTCTCGCGTCTGCGGCATCGGACCATCGGTCGCGGCCACCACCAAAATCGCGCCGTCCATCTGCGCCGCGCCCGTGATCATGTTCTTCACATAGTCGGCGTGACCCGGACAGTCCACGTGCGCGTAGTGACGATTCTTGGTCTCGTACTCGACGTGCGCCGTCGCGATCGTGATGCCTCTGGCTTTCTCTTCCGGCGCGTTGTCAATCGAATCAAACGACCGAAACTGAATCTTCGGATTGTGCTTCTGCAGCACCTTCGTGATGGCCGCCGTCAATGTCGTCTTGCCGTGGTCCACGTGCCCAATCGTCCCGATGTTCACGTGCGGCTTGCTGCGATCAAATTTCTCTTTGCTCATCTTTTCTCTGCCTCGTCTAAGGAGCGCGGGCATCCTTGCCCGTATTCTTTAACCCGCTCGCCATTGCTCGCGGTTTTGTAACTTCTTCAACTGGAGCCCGCGATGAGATTTGAACTCATGACCTCCTCCTTACCAAGGAGGCGCTCTACCCCTGAGCTACGCGGGCACGTTGTAACGCAAGCGGCCCAAATCTCAAACGAACAAACCAAAGTTTGTTCTACTAATTTGGAGCGGGCGACGAGACTCGAACTCGCGACCCTCAGCTTGGAAGGCTGATGCTCTACCAACTGAGCTACACCCGCCCACTACTATTGCCGATTGCCGATTATTCGCTTCACCGTCAAGAGATTTTCAATCGGCAATTGGCAATTCGAAATCGGCAATGCCCAATGGTGCAGGGGGTAGGATTCGAACCTACGTAGGGCAGTGAAGCCCGCCGGGTTTACAGCCCGGTGCCATTAACCACTCGACCACCCCTGCCTGTGTTCAAGTAATGCGAAACGAACCGGCGAGAAAACTTTAACCGACCTTCGATAGCGCGCACTCCGGCCCTATTCGCAAACTCGTCACTTTAACTGAGGTGAGTTGCCTTTTGCAAGCGCGCAGCGAACAAACTTCGGGAGCGCAACGGACGAGAGGCGCGGCTTCCAAATCAGCTTGAAAGTGTGGAGCCGGCGAAGGGACTTGAACCCCCGACCTACTGATTACAAATCAGTTGCTCTACCAACTGAGCTACGCCGGCGTGCGACCTCGCAATACTATCAGCACAAAATTCCAAAGTGAAGCACACTCTCAATCGCGCCTGTCGCGCGCGACTTCTCAGCAAACCTTTAGACGCATCAATGTTGACGACGCCCGCAAATCAGGTCGGAAAAGGCAGGTAACACAACTTGACAATGCTTTAGTTCGTTTCCTATTCTAGCCGTTCGCGTTTTAGGCGCTTTTTAGAGAAGGACTTATCTATGTCAACTTACTTTCCCAGCGGTCGAGGTTTGGCTGGAACTCGAAAGTGGCACGTTGTCGATGCTACCGACAAAACCGTCGGCCATTTGGCCTCCGAGGTCGCAGCACTTTTATCCGGCAAGAGAAACCCGCAGTGGACTCCGTTTCTGGACATGGGCGATCACGTGATCGTCGTTAACGCGCGTAAGGCGATGTTCACCGGTTCCAAAGCCACCGACAAGGTTTATCGGCGTCACACTCTTTATCCGGGTGGTTTGCGCGAGACTTCAGTAACCGAGATGTTTGCCAAACATCCCGAACGCGTGATCGAATTCGCCGTGAAGGGGATGCTGCCGAAAACAAAACTTGGCCACGCGATGGCAAAAAAACTAAAAGTCTATGCTGACGCCGAACATAGGCACGCGGCGCAGCAACCACAAGTCCTCGAGGTCCCTTCCCGCAAACAAATTAGAAATCAAAAGGATTAAGACGTGGCAGATATTCAATATTACGGAACTGGGCGCCGCAAGACTTCAACCGCCCGCGTGTATTTGCGCCCAGGTGGTGGCAGTGTCCTGGTGAATCGCAAGCCCTTCGAAGCGTATTTCCCGAACGAGACGTTGCGCATGATCATTCGTCAACCTTTGAATCTGACTGAGACGACGAACAAATTCGACGTGCTGGTAAACGTAGCCGGTGGCGGTCCCGCGGGACAGGCCGGCGCGATCCGTCATGGCATAACTCGGGCGCTCATGGAGTACAACGCGGATTTGCGCCCGGCCCTTAAACAAGCCGGACTGATTACCCGCGATCCGCGCATCAAGGAACGAAAGAAGTACGGACAAAAGGGCGCGCGCAAGCGCTTCCAGTTCTCGAAACGATAGGCTATTGCCTATTGGCGATTTCCGATTGCCGATTGGGACTCTCGCAAGATGTCGACCTAGCTTTAAATCGGCAATTGAAAATCGGAAATGCAGTAAACCCATTGTCGCGTTGGATTGGTTGTCCCAAAGGGGCTGCGAACGCGGCGAGTACATAAACCAATTAAGAGGAGAAGTAAGTCTTGGTTACCGTCACGATGAAAGAATTGCTGGAGGCCGGTGTTCACTTCGGCCACCAGGTCCGCCGTTGGAATCCGAAAATGAAGGAATACATTTTCGGAGAGCGCAACGGTATTTACATTATCGATCTGCAAAAAACGCAGAAGATGTTTCGCGAGGCGCTGCAGGCCGTGGCCAACATGGTGGCTGAAGATCGCGGCAAGACCGTGCTGTTCGTCGGCACCAAACGTCAGGCACAGGATGCGGTGCGCGAAGAAGCCGAACGTTCGGGACAGTATTACGTGAATCATCGCTGGCTTGGCGGTTTGCTAACGAACTTTCAGACGGTGCAAAAGTCGATCAAGCGACTGAAAGATCTCGAAGCAATGCAGACCGATGGCCGCTATGAGAAGCTAACCAAAAAGGAACGCATCAAACTGGATCGCGAACGGCTGAGCCTGGAGAAGGTGCTTTCAGGCATTAAGAGCATGAATCGACTGCCCGACGCCGTCTTCGTGATCGATGTTCGCAAGGAAGAGATCGCGGTGGCTGAAGCTAACAAGCTCGGTATCCCGGTGATTGCCGTGGTTGACACGAATTGTTCGCCTGAAGGAATCGACTACGTGATTCCCGGCAACGATGACGCCCTGCGCGCGGTTCGCCTGTTCGCTTCGCGGATTGCCGACGCCGTGCTCGAAGGCCAGCAGATGCTGACCGAAGGCGGAGCGACGGCGGAAGCGAATGAGCCGGCAGAAGCAACTGCGCCGGCGGAAGCCGCCGAAGCGGACGCCAGCGCGCCGGAAGCAACACCCGCCCCCGAGGCAACGGCCGCGGCGGAAACCACCGAGACGGCTACGACTCCGGAAGAATCATTTGAAGCGGCAGCACCTGAACCGAGCGAAAGTGCGGAGGTCGTCGCCGCTACCTAATCGATGCATTTTTAGACACATCGGCGAGCGCAGCCTCAGACAGCGGAACCTCCGCCGGGCTGCGCGTTTTACTGAGGGACAGACCAGAGCGGCGTGATAATTCTCTAACTTCCGAATTCTGAGGCCTGAATTGTCATAAATAAGAGGCTTGAAAAATCATGGCAGACATAAACGCAGCCAACATCAAAGCGCTGCGCGATAAGACCGGCGCCGGAATGATGGAGTGCAAGAAGGCGCTTACTGAAGCAGCCGGCAACGAAGAGCGCGCTATCGAAATCCTGCGCGAGCGCGGCCTGGCGTCGGCCAAAAAGAAGGAGGGCCGCGTGGCGGCAGAAGGCGTCGTCGGCTCGTACATTCACATGGGCGGCAAAGTCGGCGTGCTGGTCGAAGTGAATTGCGAAACCGATTTCGTGGCTCGCGGCGACGAATTTCAGCAACTCGTCAAAGACATCGCCATGCACATCGCCGCGGCTGAACCGCGCTACGTATCGCGCGACGAAGTCAGCGCTGAGACGCTCGACAAGGAACGCGAGATTGCCCGCGCCCAGGCGAGGAACGATCCGAAGAACGCGAGCAAGCCCGATCAGGTGATCGACAAGATCGTCGAAGGACGGCTCAACAAATTCTATGAAGAGTTTGTCCTGCTCGATCAACCCTTCATCAAAGATCCGGCGCAAACTGTCGGCGAACTGGTGACTGAGAGGATCGCCAAGACCGGCGAGAAAGTCACGATTCGTCGTTTCGCCCGCTATAAGATGGGCGAAGGGTTAAGCAAACGCGAAGACGACTTTCAGGATGAAGTAGCGAAGCTGGCAGGAAGTTGAGTCAACGATGTCAGTACCGGGAGCGATAGCGACCGGGTATCAAACGGCATCACGAATCGAGTGTCAGAAGAGTAGCCCGGTCGCTACCGCTACCGGTACCGACATCGAACCAGGCTGAAATCGAACCAGGCGTGCAACAGCTAGATTGATGGAACCTATTCAAACTACACCGGCTTTTCGTCGCGTACTGCTGAAACTTTCCGGCGAAGCACTGATAGGTGAACAGTCGTTCGGCATCGACGTTAAGGTCGCGCGCTCCGTGGCCGAAGAGGTCCGGCGGGTCCACGATCTCGGAATTCAGGTCGCCGTCGTCGTGGGCGGCGGCAATATTTTTCGCGGTGTCTCGGCAAGCGCCGGCAATATGGATCGCGCGGCCGCCGATTACATCGGCATGCTGGCGACGGTCATGAACGCAGTGGTTTTGCAGGACGCGCTGGAGAAGACCGGAATTCAAACGCGTGTGCTTTCGGCAATCGACATTCCGCAACTGGCCGAACCGTTCATTCGCCGCCGCGCCATCCGCCATCTCGAGAAGGGCCGCATCGTTATTTTGGCCGCGGGCACGGGCAATCCCTTTTTCTCAACCGATTCCGCTGCTGCCTTACGCGCGCTCGAAATCAAAGCGGACGTCATTCTTAAAGGCACCAAGGTGGATGGAGTTTACTCCGCAGATCCGATGAAGGACTCGACGGCGACGCGCTTCGACTGCATTACCTTTCAGGAAGTGCTGGAAAAGCAATTGAAAGTGATGGACGCGTCCGCTATCTCAATGTGCTGGACAACAATCTTCCCATTGTAGTCTTCAACATGCGGACACCCGGAAACATCGCGCGCGCTGTCTCTCGAGAGGCCGGCGTCGGCACGCGGGTCTGCCTCGAAAAACCTTGAATCAGAAATTGTAAATAGACCGCCTAACTGCAGTTGTCTATTCACGATTTACGATTTACTATTCACGACCGCCATGAACGACAAAGACGTCATCAAAGAAACCAAGTCCGCGCATGGAAAGCGCGATTGAGGATTTTAAGACGGAAACTCGCGACCGTGCGCACCGGGCGCGCCTCGGTGAGCTTGCTCGACACCGTGATGGTTGATTATTACGGCACGCCCACGTCTCTGAATCAGATGGCCTCGGTGCACGCGCCCGAACCGCAGATGCTGACGGTACAGCCGTGGGATATCACCCAACTTGGGAGTGTTGAGAAAGCCATTCGCGCTGCCGATCTCGGTCTGAATCCCTCGAATGACGGCAAGCTGGTGCGCATCCCAATTCCGCCGCTAACCGAAGAACGGCGCAAACAACTCGCGAAACAGATTCACGAAATCGCCGAAGAGCATCGCACCGCCATTCGCAACATCCGTCGTGACGAGAACGACAAGCTCAAGAAAATGTTGAAGGATAAGTCAATCTCAGAGGACGCAGAACGCGATGGTCTCGACCAGATTCAGAAACTCACCGACACTCACATTGCCAGGATTGACGAACTGTCGAAGTCTAAGGAACACGAAATCATGAGTGTCTGATGTTGGTGGCACAGACTTAAGTCTGTGAATCTCCCCGAGTTCATCACAGACTGAAGTCTGTGCCACTCTTTTCATGATCGCATCTCTCGCCCTATCTCTGCTGGCCATCGCGAGCGGCACGCTTCTTACTTACGCCTATGATGAGGACGCGCCGCTCGCCGCGCGTTTGTGTAGCGGCGCGTGCATTGGGTTTGCGGCGATGGCCCTCATCGGCTTTTTGCTGGCGCTCATTTTTGGGCTTAGCCTTTACACGATCGCTTTGACTGCCGCGCTGCTCGTCCTGCCCATCCTCTTGCTGAACAAGCAACCAACGCGCGACCAAATCAATTCGGACATTGATCAGGCACTGAAGGCCATCAGCCGCGCCACCCGCAAACCCGATCGCTGGGCCTTCATCTATTTCATTTTTTACGCCGCCGTCGCCATCGGGATGTGGCTGGTATTCGACCGGGCCTTACTGGAAAAGCCCGACGGTTATTACACCGGCGTGCTGAACAATTACGGCGACCTGCCGTTTCATTTGAGCGTCATTACGCGCTTCGCGTTTGGCCAGAATTATCCACCTGAAGATCCGACTTTCGCCGGCGCTCGATTCACGTATCCGTTTCTGACTGACTTTGTATCGGCCCTGTTTGTGCGGCTGGGCGCGAGTTTGCGCCATTCAATGTTTATTGAGAACTGGATCATCGGCGTGGCCATGGTCGGCGTGCTTCATCGATTCGGCCTCAAACTCGTGCGCAATCGCACGGCCGCGATTTTGACGCCGGTGCTGATCATTCTCAATGGCGGGTTGGGTTGGAAGATGCTTTGGGAGGACATCAACAAAGGTGACGGCGGCATCTTCCACGTCCTCAAAAATATTCAGCACTCGTACACGATTCTGCCCGAAGTGAACCTGGGCTGGCGCTGGGGAAACGCAGTCACGAGTCTGCTGGTGCCGCAACGAGGCTTCCTGCTGGGCATTCCGCTGGCCGTAATCGTGTTTACGCAGTGGTGGGCAGCGATGAGAACGAAGTCAGTACCACCCGCGGTAGCGGGTGGGTCAAAACGGCGACAGAACCCGCCCGCTACCGCAGGTGGTACTGACCTCATCTCTCGCCGAATGATCGCCGCGGGTTTCATCGCAGGTCTACTTCCGCTGGTTCACGCCCACAGCTTCATCACGGTGATGGGCGTGGGCGGTGTGCTGGCCCTGATCAACTTTCGAAAATGGCGCGACTGGCTCGCGTTCTTCGTTGTCGCTTCGGTGATCGCAGGCCCCCAGTTGCTCTGGTCCACCCATGGCTCAGCCGTCAGCACGCGCTCATTTATAGGCTGGGAATTTGGCTGGGGCCATGGTGACGAGAACTTTTTTCTCTTTTGGTTCAAGAACACCGGGTTGTTCATTCCGCTGCTGATCGCCGCGTTGCTTGTGGAAGAGCAAACACATATCTGGTCTCGCGCAAGCTCCTCTTGTTCTATCTGCCTTTCACGCTCTGCTTTATCGTTCCCAACCTGATTAAGTTCGCGCCGTGGATTTGGGACAACATCAAGATCCTCTTCTACTGGTGGATTGCTTCAGCGCCCTTAGTGGCCTTGCTGCTGGCGCGACTCTGGGAGGGGCCGATCTTCAATCGCGTGATGGCCGGCAGTCTATTTGTCATGCTGACGCTGGCGGGCGGTCTCGATGTTTTGGCGCTGGTGACGCGCCAGGGCGAGTATCAGGAATTCGATCGGGATGGCGTTACTTTCGCTGAGATGATTAAGCAAAAGACGATCGCCGCGCGCGACGATCCTGCACGCGCCAATTCACAACACGCCGATTTTTTTGACTGGCCGGCGTTCGGTGATGGGTTATCCCGGCCACATCTGGACACACGGCATCGACTCAGGCCCGCGCGAAGCGGAAATCAAGAAGATTTATGCAGGGCGCACCTGACGCGCCGGCCTTGCTGGCAAAATACGGCGTCGATTATGTTGTAGTCGATCCACAGGAACGTTCAGTGATGACGGTCAACGACGGCGTTCTTTAGCCGTTACCCGAAAGTCTTGAACTGTAGGTGAGTACCATCTCTACAAAATCACGCAGTAGCAAAACCAACACGCCGGCCGACAGAAAGCCAGGTCTGCCGGCGACGCGGACGAACCCGGTTGCGCGCGGAAACCAGTGTCGCGATAAATGAGCGCGCCTGGCGGATTTCGTCGCTGGCAATTCTTCTGGTCGGCGCTTTCCTGCGACTGTTCAATCTCTCGCTGGTTCCTTTCCATCACGACGAAGGCGTCAACGGAAACTTTCTCGTGACGCTGGTGCGCGACGGAAAGTACTTCTACGACCCGCAGAACTATCACGGCCCGACGCTTTATTATTTCTCGGCCATTATTCCCTGGGTCGTGCGCTTTTTCGGCGGAAAAGCAGCTGGCGATACCTATGGTCTGACGACTTTCAATGTTCGTTTTGTGACCGCCGCGTTTGGCGTCGGCACGATCCTGCTGGCTCTGATGTTGCGGAAGACGATTGGGAACGATCGGCGCTTTAACCGCCGCCGGACTGATCGCGATCTCGCCCGGGGCGATTTATCTTTCGCGCTATTTCATTCACGAATCGCTTTTCGTTTTCTTCACGCTGGGCATCGTCGTCGCCGCCTTGAAGTACTACGACACCGGTCGTGGCGCGTACATGATTCTGGCGTCGATTTCCACGGCGCTGATGGTCGCGACCAAAGAAACCTGGATCATGAATGGGCCGGTGCTGTTGATTGCGCTGATTTCCACGACCCTCTATTTCTGGCTGCGCGATCTGCTGTCCTCCCGGCGCCAGGCCGGACGCAGTGCCTTCTCTGGGTGGTTCGAGACAATCATTCAGCGGATGGGCGGCCCGATTCCGATCGCCACGATCGTGCTCGTGGCGATTGCTGTCTTTATTATCGTCAACGTCCTTTTCTATTCCTCGTTCTTCACTAATTATCCGAAAGGCGTGCGCGATGCCCTGAAGACTTTGAACCTTTGGCGCCAGCGCACACACGAGCATGAGCACCCCTGGTATCAGTACATCTATTGGATGATTTGGGAAGAGGGCGTCGTCGTGTTGCTGTCGAGCTTGGGGGCGCTAATCGCACTCTGGCGAGCGAACAACCGGCTCGCCTTGTTTCTGGCGCTGTGGTCATTCGGGCTGCTCGCCGCTTACTCGCTGGTCGGCTACAAGACGCCCTGGATCAGTCTGAACTTCATCGTACCGATGGCCCTGACTTCCGGCTACACGGCGCAAGTGGCTTACGAAAAGCTGCGCGAGTACAACCAGACGCTCTTTCTCGTCTTGCCGGCCGTGTTGATTGTGGCGCTTTGTGGTTACCAGCTTTATCAACTGAATTTTGTTCATTATGACGACGACCAATTGCCCTACGTGTACGCACATACGAAGCGCCAGATGCTGACGATGCTGGATCAGATTGAACGCGTGGCGCAAAAGAACGGCACGGGCACAGACACGGGCATCGCGATTGTTTCGCCCGATTACTGGCCGCTGCCGTGGTACTTCCGAGATTACAAGCGAGTTGGCTATTACCAGCAGATCGTCCCGACAAACGAGGCGATCATCATCGGGTCCATGGCCCAGGAAGACCAACTCAAAGCGACCTACGGCGATCGTTACGATGTACTGAGTTCAGGCGAAGATGAAGGCGCCTACCCGCTCAGGCCGGGGGTTGATTTGCTGCTGTATGTGAGGCGGGATGTGAAGCGGTAGGTGTATTTCGACTAAGACCGGCATAGAATAAAAGAATCCGCCTTGAGATTCGAGTGGGATGACAAGAAAGCTATTGAAAATCTCGCGAAGCACGGTGTTAGCTTCGGAGAAGCGACCGAGGTGTTTTATGATCCAAACGCACTCGAAGACTATGATATTGAGCACTCAGTTGAGGAAGTGCGTTTCAGTATTATCGGTTTATCAACTCGGCGTTTATTGTATGTGATTTACGCTGAACGTGTGATTGACGTAGTAAGAATAATATCAGCACGGAAGGCTGACCGAGCCGAACAACAAATCTATGAGCGAACAAGAACCTTCAACTTTTAGGCCGTTCGTTTTTACCATCGTTGAGGACGATGGCGTGGACGTTACGATTGAAATCTCTGACGAAGATTATCAGGCTGACCTTGCAGCTGGGATCGACGAAGAGGCTACGATGAAACCGGGCCGTTACAAATTCAAGCGCGGCGGATTTCTTGCGCGCCATCCGGAGTTGAAGATCAAAGAAAAGAAGCGAGCGTGAATGGCAACATCCATGAAAACGACGTAGTCGTCTTGTTAGTCGATCAAGCCGAGATCGGCTTACAGCGGGGCGACCTGGGCACTGTCATTCAGGTCTTCGACTCTACCGCCGATCACCCTGGGGGATTAATCGTGGAGTTTGTGGATGAGTTCGGACAGGTCCAGGCTCAGACTGACATTACTGATCTAAATCAAATCGTGAAGCTGCGCTATCGACCAGTGATGGTGGCTGCGTAGAGTTTCAGCAGAGATAGTTTCAAACGTTATGATGCGTCTTCCCAAATTCACCTATCGCGTGCCGCGCACTATGGCGGAGGCGGTGAAGACTGTCGCGGACTCCGGAGCGGAAGCTCAGTTTGTTGCCGGCGGCACTGATCTCTATCCGAATATGAAGCGGCGACAGCAGATGCCCAAGGTTGTCATCTCGGTCATGCGCGTTCCTGAATTGAATCAGATCACTGGCGATGGCCGATCAGGCGTCGTAATTGGCGCCTCGATGACGCTCACTGAGATTATTGAGCACGCAATCATCAAACGAGACTATCCGGTAATTGCCAGCGCCGCGCGCACCATCTCGACGCCCATCTTGCGCAATATGGGAACCATCGGCGGGAATCTCCTCCTCGACACACGGTGCAATTACTACGACCAGAATTACGAGTGGCGCAAAGCCATCAATTTCTGTTTGAAGAAAGACGGCGATGTTTGCTGGGTTGCGCCCGGCAGTTCGAAGTGTTGGGCCGTGCAATCGTCGGATTTGGTTCCCGTGATGGTGGCGATTGGCGCGAAACTGCGGCTGGTATCGACCGCGGGCGAGCGCATGGTTGAAGCGCGCGAATTCTACAAAGATGATGGCATCGATTATATGGATAAACGGCCTGATGAATTGCTGGTCGACATCCACTTGCCGCCGACAGATGGTTGGCGTGCGTCGTACCAGAAGTTGAGAAGACGCGGGGCATTCGACTTTCCCGTGCTAGGGGTTGCTGCCTATGTGCGCTATGAGACCTCTTCACACGGAGCCAGTATCGGGAGCGATAGCGACCGGGTAGTAGCAGATGCCAAAATTGTCCTCGGTGGCATTGCGCCTTCTCCGGTTCAAGTCAGCGCCAGCGCGCAGGCATTGATCGGAAAACCTCTTAACGAAGATCAAATTCAAGCCGCCGCCGAAGCTGCTTATATCAAAGCGCGGCCCCTGGACAACACCGACTTCGTCTATCAATGGCGGAAGCAGATGGCGCGGCAATACACGATTCTCGCGCTGAATGAACTGCAATAGGAAACTGCGAACTCGTTAACCTCAAGGCCGGGAAAGTCCTCGGTAATTTCATCGGGCGAATCCGTTCCTCGTTCTGTTCTGGAATCCTTGGATGAAAGATGTAGCCGCCATTCTGCTCGCCGCCGGGCGCTCACGCCGCATGGGCGCATTCAAGCCGCTGCTTCCCTTTGGCCACCAAACCGTAATCACCCAATGCATCGATAGTCTCCGCAACGCCGGAGTCGAAGACATCGTGGTCGTGGTCGGCCACCTTGCTGACGAGCTCCGAGCTCACCTTAGTAACGCTGAGGTGAGGTTCGCGGTAAATCCTGACCCGGATACGCCGATGGGTGTCTCGATCGCTTGCGGAATTATGCAATTAAGGGCTGATGCGCGGGCGGTGCTAATCGCACTCGTGGACCATCCGGCAGTTTCGAGCGAAACCATCAAGGCCATAATTGCTGAGTGGCAAGCGGGGCGCCGCCTCGTTCAGCCTGAGCACGACGGCCGCGGTGGCCATCCGGTCTTGATCGATCTGAGCTTTCGTGAAGAGTTGCTCAATCTTGATGCCGGCGCGGGGCTGCGTGGTTTCTTCGAAGCGCATCGCCAGAACGTCCGCCGGCTGGCGGTTGATTCGCCCTACGTTGCGCGCGACATGGACACGTGGGAAGATTACCAGCGCCTCTACGAAGACGTGTTCGGCGAGCTGCCCCGGCAGAATTGAGCTATTTCGCCAGCAAATAGACGTTTTTTTCGCGCCTGTGCCTGACGATCAAATTCTGCATCTAAGCATTTGTCCCGGGCTCAGCTGAGCATCATTCGCCGGCCCGGCAGAAGGAGTTCGATGCTAACTATCATTCGCAAATCGATCATCGCGGCCACGCTGTTGGTGTTGGTGATGAGCGCTGCGCCGGGGACATTGGGCCAGGGACAGGCGGCTGATTTTTCGCTCCGTGCGGTCGACGGACCTGCGGTGACTTCCAACAGTTTACGCGGTGAAGTAGTCGTGTTGGCGTTCGGAGCTTCGTGGCTGCCGCTAACACGCAATCAGATGGAAGGCCTGAAGAAGTTGGCTGATGAATACGCGGGACGCGGTGTCGCAGTTTACTGGGCGAGTACGGAATCGGATTCGCCAAACTCGAAGAACTTCGCAGCCGATGAGGACCTTCGCCAGTTAGGACGCAAGTACAAGATTTCGGTGCTGCGCGATCCCGACGGCGCAGTGTCGCGCAGATTGGGAGTCGATCAATTGCCTTCCACCGTAATACTGAACAAGCAGGGCCAGGTCGCGGCATCACTCGGCGGTTTGGATCCCACGGCGGACTTCGCAAGTCGTTTGGCTGAGAAGCTGAACAAGATTCTCTGATCTAATCTCACGCTTGAACGATTAACTCATAGACCAGACGCACCGGCAGTCCCACCACGTTGAAATAATCTCCCTTGATCCCTTCTATGAAGCGCGCGCCAAGTCCCTGAATTGCATAGGCGCCGGCTTTATCCATCGGCTCGTCCGTGTCGACATACCAGTCGATATCCGCTTCGCTCATTTGGGCAAATTTCACTTCGGTGGTCTCGTGCGCAACTTTCACTTGTCCCGTGGAACTCTGGACAATTGCTACTCCGGTCAGCACTTGATGCCAACGGTTGTTGAGCAGGCCCAGCATGCGGAGCGCGTCTTCGCGATTGGCGGGCTTTTCCAAAATATGTTCGTCGAGCACGACCGTGGTATCGGCGCCGACGATAATTCCATTCGTTAGTTGGATAGCGGCGGCTTCCGCTTTTTCGCGCGCCAGCCGGCGGACGTAATCTGCGGCGGCCTCACCGGCATTTCGCGACTCATCGATGTGAACCGGCAGCGCCTCAAACGGCCATCCGACCGTGCGCAGAATTTCCGCGCGTCGCGGACTCGCAGAGGCGAGCACAATTCTGGGAAGCTCAATCATAACGGGTTATTCGGAAACTCAATTACGTAGATGCATAGTGCGTAAATCGCGACTCCCGCCACGGTGTCAGTACCGGGAACGGTAGCGCCGGGTCTCATGAGAAGCTCGGCACCTGACCCGATTGCTACCGCTCCGGGTACTGACCTCGTCTTCAAACAGATGCATTGGCAGACGTCGATGTTTGGTCGTTCTGCCGGTCTTCGCTTAAACTCACCGTCGGCATTTCATTGTGAAAGTTTTTATTCGTAACTTCAATCCACGCTCGAAATGATTGATCTGAGTCGCTTAGTGCCTAAGCTTCTGCGCGCGAACGGCGGAAACCTCGAGTTGGCTGTGAAGCTGGCCTGGTCCCTTGCAGCGGGAGCGGGTTTGCGCCGGCACGCCGTGCCGGTTCGCTGGCGCGAAAGAATTTTGACCGTGGCGGTTGCCGACGCGATATGGCAAAGACAACTTGAGCACATGCGCGCTGAACTACTCTTTCGAGTGAACAATTGCCTGGGTCAAAAACTGGTTGACGCGCTCGCCTTTCAGATTAATCCGGCGGAGGTTTCCGCAGCGCAGCCGGCAGCGGCAGTTGAGGAAGCGAAAGTTCCGGCCGCGCCGCTACCCGACGAACTCTTGTTTGCGGCCAAATCGATTACTGATCAGGATCTGCGAGAACGCTTCGTTCGGGCGGCGGGCAATTGCATCTCGCGTCGCGACTCGCGCGCCGCCAACCGAGAATCCGACGCTGACATGCTGAAACCTGAGGCTTAAGCTATGCCGATCACTGAATCTGATATCGAAAAAATTGCCCAGCTGGCGCACCTCGAAATTACGGACGACGAGCGGAAACTGTTTGCGCCTCAGATCTCTGAAATTGTCACCTATGTCGAGCAGCTAAATGCCGTCGACACCAGCGCAGTTGAGCCCGCGCTGGGCGGCTTAACGCCGGAAGGTGAACTGACTGAGTCTTCACGGCCTGATGAGGTCCAACCATCTTTGGGGCAAAAGGTCGCGCTTGATCAGGCGCCTGATGCGGCGGCCGGCCATTTTCGCGTGCCAAAGGTTTTGGGCTAGTCGCGGCTCGCTCAACTAACAATGCAAACGATTGAAGATCTCCGGAATGGAATTGCACGCGGCGAAACTACGGCCGGCGCGTCGGTGGAAGCTGCCCTGACAAACGCTGAGAAGCTCAACGAAACGTTGAATGCGTTTCTGGAGATCGACCGGGATGGCGGCGTGAAGCGAGCGCGCGAGATTGACGCACAGATCAAATCTCAAACTGATGTCGATCTGCGGCTCGCCGGTGTTCCCATCGCCGTTAAGGACAACATCTGTGTTCGCGGCCTGCAGACGTCATGCGGATCGCGCATTCTCGGACCTTATCATCCGCCTTACAACGCCACCGCCATCGAGCGGCTAATCGACGCCGGCGCCGTAGTCATAAGCAAGACCAACTGTGATGAGTTCGCGATGGGTTCGTCGAATGAAAATTCCGCGTTCGGACCGGTCAGGAATCCCTGGGATGTTTCGCGCGTGCCGGGCGGATCGTCAGGCGGCTCGGCCGCCGCGGTGGCAGCCGGGATTGTGCCGGTCGCCCTCGGGTCCGACACTGGCGGTTCAGTGCGCCAACCGGCGGCGCTGTGCGGCGTGATTGGATTAAAGCCGACCTATGGCCGCGTTTCCCGTTATGGACTGGTGGCGTTCGGATCCTCGCTGGATCAAATTGGAGTGTTCGCGCGGAACGCCCAGGACGCCGCCGCCGTGCTGGAAATCATCGCCGGGCGCGATCCACACGACGCAACTACTGCTGATGTTCCGGTGCCGAATTACATCGGCGAAACCGAGAAAAGTATTGAGGGACTCCGCCTGGGAGTTTCGCGTTCGTTGATGGGCGAAGGCCTGGACGATGAGGTGCGCGCGGCAATTGAGAAAGCGATCGATGCTTACCAGGATCTGGGTGTCAAGATCGTAGACATTGATTTGCCGCATGCTAAATATGCGATCGCCGTCTATTACATCATCGCCACCGCCGAAGCCTCTTCAAATCTCGCGCGCTATGACGGCGTGCGCTACGGCTTTCGTGCGGAAGAGGCGCCGGCATTGCGCCAGATGTATCGTAAGACACGCGACGAAGGTTTTGGCGCAGAAGTTAAACGCCGCATCATGCTGGGAACCTATGTACTGTCCGCCGGATATTACGAGGCCTACTATCTCAAAGCCCAGAAGGTCCGCATGTTGCTGCGACAGGACTTTGCGAATGCCTTTCAGACTTGCGACGCGATCCTGACGCCCACCACACCCACGCCCGCATTTAAGTTCGGTGAGAAGGTTGACGATCCACTGGCGATGTACCTGAATGATATCTATACCGTCACAGCTAACCTGGCCGGCGCGCCCGGCGTTAGTGTTCCTTGCGGATTGTCGTCGGAAGGATTGCCGATCGGAATGCAACTGCTCGGGCCGTACTGGAGCGAGGCCACCTTGCTGCGTTTGACGCGCGGATATCAATCAGCATATCCATTCGAGCACCGGCCGCGAATTCACGTCGACTCAATCTGATTCAGGCTTCCAAGCAGTATGTTAATTTACGTTTTTCTCTGCGTTACGCTCCGCGATACTCAGCGACTCTGCGGTGAATAAACATTTGAAAAGGCCCACCGCCGAGTCGCCGAGAGCGCAAAGGACGCGCCAAGAAACTCATTAAGAAACTATCTGCGTGAATCTTCGTTTGAACTCCGGCGTGCGTTTGCGTAGCTCAACCCAATCACTAAACAATGCCGGAGTTTGCAGCCAAACCTTCAGCCACTCAGCTATCTCTGCCTGCTCAACTTGTTTTGCCTGGTCAGCTCCGCGCCGCCGCGAGTTAGACTCCGCATTTTCACGGGCGCGCACAGCAGCGGCCTTCAAGCAAGTCAACGCGTCTCGATCATTCTCACTCAGAAACTGTTGCCGCAACTCCTCCGCACGATTGATGAGGACCTCGGCCTGATCCAAGGTTAACTCCTCGCCGGTAAGCAGTCGTTCGAGCCCCTGGAAATTGCCGGCCTGCTGCTTAATTTGCCTTTCCCGCCAGCGCGCATCGCATTCAATGACTTCCGGATGAACTAATTCTGCACCTTCATCGGCAAGCACCCGGGCGATTGCCGCAGGACTCGGAAGGCCGCCTTCACCCAATTCCCTTTCAAGCACTCGCTGAATTTTGCGAAGTTCTTTTGCGCCGGCGGGCGGCTCGCCCAACCCGCGCCACGTCGCAATCATCAAACCGCGGCTGGTGTCATTTGGCATTCTGAAAAAACAGCGTTGGCCTTGGCCGATAACTTCAAGATAAAATCGATCCACCTAACGATGCGTTAGCTATGCATTCACAGTCAAACACATTTCGAATCCTGATTCGCCGGGTCGCATTCTTTTTCGTTGTCGTCGGGCTCGTAACCTTGAGCTGTTCCACGACCTGGGCCCAGCCCGGCGTCCGTCTGGAAAGAATTGAATTCGTCGGCCTGAAAAAGCTTACTACCGAACAGGTAATCGCCCTGAGTGGACTGACTATCGGTCAACCGGTCAACCAGGAAATCTTCGATGCCGCCGCGAATAAGCTCCTGCAAACGGGGCTTTTCCGCCGACTCTCGTATCGCGTCCGCGTCGCCAACGATCGCGCCACGGTAACGTTTGATGTTCAGGAATCAGCGGTCAATCTGCCGGTCGTTTTTGAGAACTTTGTCTGGTTCACCGATGAAGAGATTGCCGAGGCCATTCGGCGCGAAGTTCCTTTCTTTAACGGCACAGCGCCGGCAACAGGCGACACGGCGGACAAGATCGTCGATATCCTGCAACGCTTGCTCGCTTCCAAACATATCGCCGGCCGCGTCGAATACCTGCCATATGTAAGTAAGGACAAGCAGGAACTTCTGTTCACCGTGAAAGGCGCGCGCGTCCCCGTGTGTTCACTGCATTTTCCTGGCGCGTCGGCCGTTTCCGAAGCCGACTTAATCAAGGCTTCTCGCGAGTTGCTCAACTCAGACTATTCGCGGAAAGACGCGGCGACTTTTGCGCCTATCAAGCTGACGCCGCTCTATCGGCGAATTGGACACCTGCGGGCTGAATTTCAGACGCCTACGGTCGTGCTCGAGAGCTCGGCGCAATGTGCGGGTGGCGTCGCGGTAACTATTCCGGTTGAAGAAGGCCGCGCCTACCGCTGGGAAAAATCCGTTTGGGATGGAAACGAAAAGCTGGCGATTGAGGAGCTGGCGACTGCCCTCGGAATGAATCCCGGCGATCTCGCGGACGGCCTCAGAATCGATAATGGTCTAAAGAATGTGGCGAAGACCTATGCTCGCAAGGGTTATCTCAGCGCCCGGGTCAATGAATCGATCGAGTACAACGACGATAGCTCGACCGTGATTTATCGTTTTAATATTAGCGAAGGCCCGCGCTACTTCATGGGCAAACTGATCGTAGCAGGACTCTCACCGGCGGACGCCGATCAGCTAAAAGCCAAATGGACGCTCGGGACCAACGCCGTGTTTGACGATTCGTACCTTGAGGAATTCCGAAAGTCGGGCCTGCGAGAGTTTATGATCGAGCTGGCGCAGCGCTCACGCGGCACGCGTTTGAAGGTTGAAGTTCAAACCAGGCCGAATGCCCAGAATCAGACTGTCGATGTGTTGGTAACTTTCAAGTGACTCAGATCGGACTTGGAGTAGATAAACCACAAGTTTGGCGGAGGGCTCCCGCTCTCCGACAAGCCAATACATTCTTGACTCATCCAATCCAATGGCTCGGCCTCTCTGATGCGCGGCAAGTCTACGACTTGCCGGCGACGAACCTCTTTCTCGACGGGTCTCCGACCCCCCCGGTCGCAGACCATCAAACATATGCAGCTAACGGCAAGTCTTAGACTTGCCGCGCATCGGCGTGGCAAAGCCATACGGAACGAATTAGCTCACGTGGGCTACAACACCCCTGCGTTGGTGAGTCGAGCGTTATTGCCCTCCGAAGCGGCGGGAATATCCCTCCTCTAAACGATCGACCTGCCTGGGAGCGCCCGCGGCGAGAACTGTGGCCCGTTTGGAGTGACAATGCTATCAGCGTACTCTCAAAGGTAGATGTACGATAAGACCTCAATCAAGATCCTCCGCGAACAGCTAACTCAAAACCTGGAAGCCCACGCCTTCGTTCCGCATAGCATTTTCCAACGCGGTGATACGCAAACACTCGTAGCCTATCTGTGGCCGCTGCGGCCGCGCGATCTGACAGGTGACGAAGAGCGGCTGTTTCAGGTCGAACCCGGCAGCCAGGTGCTGGCCCGTTGTCGCTGGCAAACCGATCGGGAGGAACATCCCACACTCGTGATGTGGCACGGCATGGAAGGCTCGACCGCGTCGGCCTACATGGTATCGACGGCCGACAAAGCTTTCCGCGCCGGCTTCAACGTGGTGCGCGTGAACGTTCGCAATTGCGGAGGGACCGAGCATCTATCGCCGACGATCTATCACGGCGGATTGACTGCCGACTTGCGGGTGGTGATTGACGAACTAATCAACACAGATCATTTGCCGCGTCTCGTCGTGGCCGGATTCTCTTTGGGCGGCAACATGGTGCTTAAGCTCGCCGGCGAATACGGAGAGAATTCTCCACCCGAAATAATGGGTCTCTGTGCAGTTTCGCCTTCGGTTGATCTGGGCGCCTGCACGACCCACATGGCCCAGCGTCGGAATTGGATTTACCAGCAGGATTTTCTCAGGCGTTTGAAGAATCGCCTCAGGAAAAAGAAAAAACTCTTTCCTGAGCTTTACGATATCTCCGATTTAGGCGACATCAACAGCATTGAACTGTTTGACGATCGCTTCGTCGCGCCGGCGTTCGGCTTTGCCGACGCGCGTGACTATTACGCCAAGGCGAGCTCCCTGCCCCTCATCAGGAATATTCGCCTTCCGACATTGATCATTCACGCCGAGGACGATCCCTTCATCCCCTTCGCGCCGTTGCGCGATCCGTCAATCGCCACGAACCCTTACGTGCTCTTGATCGCAACTGAGCGCGGCGGACATGTGGCATTCGTGTCAGCGAATTCGCAGGATGAAGATCGCTTTTGGGCGGAGAATCGCCTGATCGATTTTTGCCAGAAGGTTTTAGGTGATTAGTGCCGGAGCTCACGGCCTGTTTTTTGATCCGCACCCACAGCTGGCGCTGTGGGCTACTGCTATGACGTCGGCTTCACCGACTTTCTACTTCTGACTTTACGGCCCGAACCGTCGGCGATACTCGATCGAGGTAAGGAAGGCCTTCACCATTTCGGCGTCCATAAAGTTGCCGCCGAACTGGTTCAGTTTCATAAGCCAAAAATTGTAGCCGGCAAAATCAAGGGTTTGCTCGGGCGCGTCAAACGGGTTACGACGCAGGTAACCAAAGTACTGCATCAGCACGAATGCGCGATTGAATTCCTGCTGAACCACGAACGGATGCTCGGCAATTCGGCGCAGCACGCGCACTCTGGCGGCTTGATCCGCAGTATTCGTGGCCGTGCCGAATTCGGCTACCAGCGAATTACGCTCATCGGGCGAGGCGCCAAAATTCGCATTCACTAAGAGCTTATCTACAAATTGGGCCGGAGTTTTCGTCGTAGGATGGTCCGACGTGAACCGTAGACGCTGGACGAATTCAAGCAAGTAACTCTGCTTGTTGCTTTCCAGTTGCTGCTGCCAGTTGCCGATGCCCACCTGCACGCCTCGTCCAATCTGCTGTGTATCAGGCATGAACTCGCTCAGACGGATCGGCACCGGCATGCCGATGCTGCCGTGCGCGACCTGGTAGGTGCGATAAACAAAATAGCCGGTGTCCCGAAATTCGATGGAGAGGAAAAATGACGCCGAGACGCTGATCCGCTTAACTTCAATGCACTGCGGATTATTGCCGCAGGAGGTGATCTCCGCGGTCCAGAATTGCAAACCGGCCGGGTCAGGTTCGCGATTGAGAAAATCTATGTAGTGCTGGCGCACAAATGCCTGCGCCTGATCCATTGGATTTGCGCCGGTCACCGTTTCGTTGTCGTTGATGGTGACTGTGGCCAAGTTGAAAGATCCCAGCGCGGCGCCCGACGGACTGGTTAATGTGATCAGAAAATGCTCCGGCCCTTCCGCGTAAGAATCATCAACAATCGGAATGGTGATTGTCATGGTCGCTTCTCCGGGCGCAAAGTGAAGCGTGCCCGCGGTCATTAGATAGTCGCAGCGGGAAAGGGCCGAGCCCGTCAAGGCTGCGCAGTCGGCGGGCACCGCGATGCTCACCAAATCGTCAGCGGTTTGGTAAATAACTGTGGCCGTCCCGGACATATCGCCCGTGCGGGTGACCACGACGTCTACACCCCCACCACCTTCGTTTTGGGCGTACGTATTCGCACTAAGCTGAAGCACCGGTGGAGTCGAGCCGATGCTAACCGTCCAGGTTCGCTGCGCCTTAAGTAACTGATTTGGATCGCTGCGCACCTGCGAGGTCGGATCGCTGACGTTGAGTGTGACTGAATGCGTCCCCGGTGACACGACCGCGCCGTCCAGGGTGAAGGTCAGACCATTCGCGACCACCTGACCGTCCAAAGACCAGGTCACATTCAGATTGTGAGTAAGGGGATGCGGCACCACCGCGCTGAAAGCCTGCGTTGTCCCGATAACCAGCGAGATGCCACTGGCCGCCGGCAGAGACGTGTCCAGCGGCGAGACCAGGTTGTAAACGCGCCGGATTAGTTGCTCCGAGTTGATTTGTTCAAATGGCGCGCCCAGCACGCGCATCTTCGAACTGAACGTCGGCCGGAACAGGCCCGACACGCAGTAGCCTGCGCCCTCGTACAATCCCGGCACGCCGGGCAGCGCCGAGGTCGTCGGAATCGACGTGCCGGCATCAATCCACGGCACCCACTTGATTAACGCGCGCTCAGTTTCTTTGGTGAGATTGGTCTCCGCAGGCTCAACAGTATTGACGCACTCCGGCGGCGATGAGCTGTACTCGTCGCCGAGGAACCCGAAGCTGTGACCCTCTTCATGAAGAATGATTTCGATCGCGGCGGAATGCGTGGACGAAACCGCAATGGCTCCGCCGGAACCTCCGTACTCTGAGTCGTTGACGATGACGAGCGTGATGTCGCGTTGGGCCGGCGTGAGTGTATTTAATGTCACCGTCCCCACCTTGAATCCGTCGACGCAGATCAGGCGCTGAATTCCCTCACAGTTATAGGCTGCATCGAATGCCGTATCGACGAAGAAAGACCGCTCGGGATGATCCGCTCCCGACTGGTTACTGACAACGTCGATGCGATGCACATTGAAATAATTTTGATATTCGCGGAACGGTTCCTGGGAAAAGAACCCTTGAACGAAGGTCTGTACGTCCGACCGAAACTTCTGCGATTCCGCGGCCGTGTAGCCATCGCCCAGAATCACCAGGTCCACGCGGTTCTGCGGATCGCCATTGTTGACGATCGTCTCGAAAGGCTCAGCCGCAACTTTCGCCGACCAGGAGATCGACAGCGCCACTATCGCCAGCAACAAATAAAAGCGTTTTTGGATAATCATGGGAGCTAGCGAACGCTGATGATGGTAAGTGGCGTCAGGCGGAACCGATCGCCCGTCCAATCGGGATGATAAAGTCGCAACTCGTTAATCGATGGGTCGTCGGGATAACCGATCAGAAAATCGACGTCCGAACGGTAGAGAACTCGTCCTGAGATTTCACCCGACTCCGACACGGCCTCTGCGCGCACAAGACGCGGGTCGCTCATCACTTGCCACCAGACAAGCGCGCCCGTTTCATTGACGGCGGCCACAAAGATTTCAGATTCAGCTAGCTCGACTGATCGCCGTCGCGGGAGACTGCCCACTGAAACTTTCGAATTGGTAACTGAAAAACTTCCCGATGATTGTTCCGTGGCCGTGCCCGTTTTCCCTGGACTCGTCGTTTGCCAACGGATCGTTAACTGTTTCGTGACCGCATCTTCCCTCGGTTGCAGGTCCGCGGGAACCTGGATACCGACGGGCACCAACAGATCGCGAAGTTGATTCGTAATCAGTTCTTGTCTCGTTAAGTCGCCGGATTGAATTAATGGGCGAGCCGTTTCGGCCGGCTCCTGGCCTGATCTGACGTAGCTCGCGCCGGCTGTAACAGAGACTGCCAACACTAAACCGGCCATCAATTTTCTATTCAACCTGGATTTCATCTCAATTTCGGATCGCCACAGATTTGCCCTGCGGTGGCAACAGCGACAGGACGTGGCTGGGCAACGACCGTGCCGTCATTGTAACTGTGTATTTATCTTTCGACTCCAGATATTTTGGGGCAGTTTGCCCAGCACGAGGAAAAATCCCCAGGTCACAATGCGCGTGCAGAGGAGGCTAAACTGCTGCTATTTCTTTATCTTTTTCAGAATGCGATCCGCCTGATTGCGGGCGATGAGTGGAATATGCTCATCCGTTCGGAGCTCAGTCAGGAGCGGAACCAGTTGCGGCGGGTCGGACAATCCGTTTCGCGCCAGCAATACTTCCATCTCGTTCAGTAGTTGCGGCGCATTCAAAGGTTGCATCTCGCGGGCTAATTTGAGGTTGAAAACCAGGATCGCCTGCTCGCCCACGCGCCGGTATTCGTTCACCAACCCCCAGGCGGTTTTGTTGCCACTCCAATTAAATTCGGCGGTGCGATGACGCGCGCCATTGTCCATCCCGATGCGGTAAGTGCCGAGGTGAGCAAAGTTCCTGGCCGCCTGGTAGTCTTCACTTGAATCGAGAAAATGCAGATCGTTCCAAAAGCCGAAAAGCCGGCTTAATACTGCGGCGGATAATTCCAGCGGCTCGATGATGGGCGTCTCTTCGCCATGCCGCTCAAACGTAATTTTCCCGTGTCCCTGTTGATCGTGTTCGATCATGACGTGACTAACGAGAAACTCCGGCTGCCGGAATTCATAGGTGTAGCGCCGCGCGTCTGAGGGTGTCTTGGCTTCTTCGTGGCGTTGCGGAGAAGGTGAAGCAACTTCCTGAGGGCGATCGTTTCGCTTGTTTGATTTCTGCGCCGGAGTCGGGACTGCGGCCAAAAACAACACCAGAGCAAAGACAAGTTTGGTTCCCATTCGCGTTGCCGATTATTTTGAAGAGGATTGGGGAGAGAAGCAAGGAGCGAGTTAGGTATGCGCGGCGGGCGGCTTTGCTGCAAAAGCCTTTCGCTCCTAGGCTTGGAGGTTCTGCTTTCGTCGCAGAGCGACGGCTGAATTTAGCCCGGCCTTTTAAGGCCGGGATCGAAGAAGTAGATCTAGTCGCGTCGCGTTAGCGACGATTGAGTTGATTTTCAGCCGTCGCTGACGCGACGATGCCTTTGACGCTGCGCATATCCCGGCCTTAAAAGGCCGGGCTAAATTCAAACGCCGCTACGCGGCGAAGACCAACGGTTCCGCAGATTTCTTGAACGGGAGACTTTTGCAGCAAAGCCTCGGCGTGCGCAATGCAGGCAGGAAAACCGGCGCCCCCTGAAGTCCTATTCGAATCTAACCGAGACCAGTTTCGAGACGCCTACTTCTTCCATAGTCACGCCGTACAAAGCGCGCGCGGTCTCCATCGTGCGCTTATTGTGGGTGATAACGATGAACTGGGTATTGGCCGACATCGAAACCACCTTGTTCGTGAAGCGGCCGATGTTCGCTTCATCCAAAGGCGCGTCAACTTCGTCCAGCAGGCAGAAGGGTGACGGCCGATAATGGAAGATGCCCAAAACCAGCGCCAGCGCCGCCATGGCTTTCTCGCCTCCGGAAAGCAGCAGCACGTTTTGCAGTCGCTTGCCCGGCGGCTGAGCCACGATATCGATTCCCGATTCGAGCTCGTCGTCGGCGTCGATGAGGCTCATTTCGCCGCGGCCCCCACCAAACAATTCCAGGAACAACTCGCTGAAATTCTTGTTAATCTTTTCAAACGCGTCCCGGAAGCGCTCGCGCGAGCGGCGCTTGATCTCGCGCAGCGCCTCTTCGGTCGCCGCGATGCCGTTGGTAATGTCGTCGTGCTGGATGGTTAAGAAAGCCAGACGCTCGTCAGCTTCGGCCAGTTCCTCAAGCGCCATCATGTTTACGGCGCCGAAGTTTTCCAGACGATTGCGCAGATCCTCAACCCGCGTCCGCTCTGCTTCGAGATCGAACTCGGGATCGAGCGTCACCTCGCGCGCGATTTCTTCCAGGCTTTGATTGAGCTCGTTCGCGCATGATTCGTGGACAAAGCTAACGCGGGCCGAGGCTTCGGCACGTTGAACTTCAATCCCAGCGCGAGCGTCGCGCGCCGCCGCGGCCGTGCGATTCAATTCAGCCAGTTCGGCCGCCAGCAGGTCGGCTTCCGCCCGCGCAGCTTCAAGGCGTTCCGTGGCCGTGGCGATCTGCTCGTCTTCGCGGGCTTTTTCTTCATCAATCGTAGTCGCCAGGCGATCTATTTCGTTTATCGATACGGTCAATTCATCGATGCGCCCGGATGCTTCGGTCATTTCCGCCTGATGTCGCTCGATCCTCGAGGTGACGTCTTCACGTTCCGTTTCCAGGCGGCGCAAATCAGCGTTAGTCGAACGACGACGCTCGGCAGCGGCCGCAGCGCCCGCGCGCTGTTGGTTTAGCGACTCGCTTTCAGCATCCGCATCGCGGCGGAAACTGGCGAGCACGATACTTGTCTGCTCGATGCGTTCTTGCGTGGACTGCCGCATCGCTTCTGCGGTTGCAGCTTCCCCGAGAGTCTTCGCGCGTTGCTCCCCTAACTCGCGTTGCTCATGAAGCAGCCGTTCAGCATCGTCAGTCACGACCCGCATGTGCCGTTCGGCGCGTTCGATATCCTGTCGCAAAGTCTCGGCAGTCATCTCTCGGGCCATCACCTCGCGCTCTTCGCGGGCAATCGAAGCATTGAGGAGGACAACTGATTCTTCCAGGTCACTAAGCCGTGAGCGGGCATCACCGACTGCCAGCTCAGCTACGGCGAGTTCCGCCGTGACACTGCTCACGCGTGATTCCAGTTCTCGCAGTTCGCGTTTGAAGGTGAGCAGGCCGGCGCCTTCTTCGAGCGCGCGACCGTTGCCGGCGTTCACGAATTGACCGCCCGCGACCCAATCACCGTCGGTGGTGACGAACATGTCACCCGTTGCCAGCGAAAGTGCGGTCGCGTCGTCGAGCGTATCGACAATGCGGGCATTCGTGCGCTCAGGCATGGTGCGTTCGAGCACCAACAACAGCTCGCGCGGCGCGCGCAACGTGTCGATCAATCTGGGACCATCAATGCCTACCGGCGCGTATTCTTTTCGCTCGGTATCGTTCGACGCGGTGCGTGTGAAGCCCAACAAATCGATGTCGACGTCCTCGACTCCCCCCGTGAAGGCCGGTCACCAGAAACGTCGCGCGTCCCGCCTGGTTGGACTTAAGCCAGGCCGCGGCGCGGATCGCGTCGTCCGGCGTAGGCACCAGAATCGATTGCAGCGATGATCCGAAGACTCCTTCCACCGCGCGCTCCCAACGCTCGTCGACTTCGATCTTGTCCGCCAGGGTCCCGATAAGATGGAAATTTTCGCGGTCGTTAGCCGTGAAATGCTTCCTGCACTGCCAAAGAATAATGCGCGCGCCGCTCGTCGAGTTCCTTGAAGCTCTCTAAACGGTGCAAGGCCCGGGAATACTCATCCCTCACGCGCGCTTGTTCGGCATCGCTGTCGGCAACGCGCTCGTGTCCTTCCACCACGGCTCTAACGGCCGCTTCCCGTTCCGCCGTTAGCCGTGCCAGTTTTTCCCTGGCAGTCGCAATCTGACTGTTGAGTTTTTCGAAATCCGCCTGGCGCTCGGTATGGGCCGCGGTGGCCCGTTCACCTTCTCGTGCCAGACCTTCCGCCTGCTGTGCGAGTTTTTCCAGGCTGCTTTCCAGCTGTCGCGCCAGCTCGTGCAGGCGTTCAGCCGCCGCGGTGTGACGCAGCAGTTCGGCGCGCGCCGATTCGATTTCATTCTCTGCCTGCGCCACCAACTCCAGCTTCTGCGCGTGCGCGTCTTCAGCCTGGCGCAAGGCAACCACGGTCTGCTCGTTGGCCGAAGTCAGATCACGCTCGACAGCTCGCAATCTCTCCGACTCAGAATCGATCACTACGAGCCGGGCATTGAGCGCTTCAACCTCATTCTGGATTTCCACGCGGCGCTTCGTCAGACTCTGGATCTGCGCTTCCTGATAAACGCGCTCGCGAATCCGGCGATCACGCTGCAAGGCCGCATCCGCGACTGCCGCGCGCACTTGTGCCAACTCGCCCTCAAGCGCGCGGGCCTGCTGGGTCGCGCCGCGACTGTTCTCTTCGCGCTGCGCTAACTCAAGCGTGAGCTGTTGTTCTGTCTCGGCCGCCGCATCAAGTTGCGTCTGACTTTGCTCAAGCAAACTCGCCAGACTTTGGTCTTCGGCGACGTACACGCGCCGCAGAAGTTCGCGCAGCTCTTCGCGCAGAATGCGATAGCGGCGAGCTTTAGCAGCCTGCCGACGCAGGCTGTTTACCTGCCGTTCAATTTCCGAAATGATGTCTGAAACGCGACTCAGGTTTGAGCGTGCTGATTCCAGGCGGGTTTCGGCGGCGCGCTGGCGCACGCGAAACTTGGTGATGCCGGCCGCTTCTTCGATGATCGTGCGGCGGTCCATCGGTTTAGCTGAAAGTATCTGACCGATGCGGCCTTGTTCGATGATCGCGTAGTGACCACCAGCCAGCCCCGTCCCTGAGAAGAGATCCTGAATGTCGCGTAGACGGCAAGGCCGATCGTTGAGCAGGTATTCGCTCTCGCCGGATCGATAGATGACGGCGAGTTACCGATACAGATTCGCCGGGTGCAAACTCGAGTGCGAGGTTGCGACGCTGGCGCCAGTGGCGGTGATGCGTGGTCTTTGGATTGGCAACAGGAGTGTCAGAACCCGGAGCGGTAGCGACGGGATCAATTGGCTCGTTCGCAGCCGCCGCGTCCGCTACTGAACCTTCAGATGCTGGTGCGCCCGAGTCCTCGACGCTGTCACTTGATCCGGTCGCTATCGCTCCCGGTTCTGACACGTCAAAAGGCGCGACGCTCTGCTCATCCAGTTTTTCAAGGGTGGAATCAATGTCTTCAATGTCCGGCTCGGCTTCGACCACCTCGTCACGGACGAGGTGCATCACGACTTCAGCCATGCCGCTCGGGGAACGATTGCGCGAGCCTTGAAAGATCACATCTTTCATTTCGCCGCCGCGCAGATGCTTGACCCGCTGCTCGCCCAAAACCCAGGCGATAGCGTCCGCGACGTTACTTTTGCCGCAGCCGTTCGGCCCCACAATGCTGGTTATACCTTCACCGGTGAAGATGAGGTCGGTGTGGTCAGCGAAGGACTTAAAGCCCGTAATTTCGAGGCGTCTTAAGCTTGAACATCGGCATCCGTCGTTCGATGCGGGGGGTGACGCCGAAGCTAGCATCAGATACGACCTACGGGTCGCCACTATAAAGGCATGCGTACGACATGTCAACAACAACTTGAGCTTAGGAAGTTTAAGTTGCAACCAGGCAAGCAAGCTTACGGCGCGACCCGTTTTGGGGAGCTACGAACCCGCCTTCCGCTCAAGCAGGAGGTTGATGCCTCGGCGCAGGCCCTCGAGGTTGGTCGCCTCGTACCGGAGGAGGTGCGAATCGAGAAACACGGTGGGCGTCCCGGTAACCCCCACAGAGGCCCCGCGCTGGAGGTCGGCGCTGATTTTTTGGTCGATCAGGTTGCTGTCCAGGTCACTCGTAAATTGGTCGATGTTGAGGTTGAGTTGTCGCGCATAAGAAAGGAAAACAGGCTTTGGATCTTCCAGTTCCGACCATTCCTTTTGGTTTCGATAGAGGCGATCGTGCATTTCCCAAAACTTGTTCTGATTGCGCGCAGCTTCGGCGGCATGGGCTGCGATCAAAGCATTCTTGTGAATCTTCATCAACGGAAAGTGATGAAAGACAACCTGCACTTGATTGCCGTACTCATGCTCGATCTGTCTCAGCTCAGGATAGAGTTGCCCGCACGGTGGACACTGATAGTCGCCATACTCTTCGATGATGACGGGCGAGCTGACCTTCACATTCGGTTTAGTTAGACCGCCGGATGCTTGCGCGGGTTGATTGGGATTGGCACTTGGCGCCGCTGTGTTGTTCGCAGCGAAAGTTAAATTCGAGTTGGACATCCCTTTGCCCCTCATGAGTACAAGCGCCCCACCGACGGCGGCAGCCAGGACGATGATGATGATTGCGAATGGTAAAAACTTTTTCATAACCAGTTAGGAATGAACGGCGGTCCGGCGCATTTCAGCAGTTGAGGTTCAAGCGGCTTCGTCCTTTCGAAAGCGCAGCTTGATAATCTGATCAGGACGCAAGGCAGCAAACGCGTAAGCATTACCAGAGTCGTCGCTAAACTCGACTTCAAACACGCCCTCTTTCCACTGCTCAACAACTGTACCCACTTCGCCCCGGCGCAAACCTTCAGAATCCAAATCTTCGACCAGTGCCACCACATCAAGCAATTTGATTTCGTCCATTGCCCTAAGCGCTCTTGCGAAAGTTATAACAGGTTGTTAAGCGTGGGAAGTCCTCATTCTTGCGAATGATCCAACCTGAGCGGACGCCGGCTTCGAACCAAATAATCCCTTTCCCGCGTCCTAGTGCGAAGTCTAACCTAAACCTTCGACCATAGGCGTTTGGCTTCAACTCCACAGCGTCAGCCATCAATATTGCCTTTCGAATTGCTTCACGCAATGACTCTGCCTCGTCAACCCCAATTGCCAACTTCTCTTCGAAAAGCTTCGCCTTATGTTTCCCTCTAGGATGAATTGAACTAAGCGAGTAAAGACGAAGTTTCTCGATATCAATAACTGCACTCTCAACATTGGGAAGTCTCATAGAATTCTCCTTATGAATGTACCGCCACGCGCGGCATCTCTCTTCCATCGCCGCCCTCAGCCGGAGTCAACACGCGCAAGGGATCGGGCCAATCGACGGAAGGAATCGAATCCGGTCCATAACGCCGATCGCGCCCTCGCTCTTTTCGCGCAGCGCTTTCAAAACTTTTTCCGGCGTGATCGGCACTTCATCGATGCGGACGCCGACGGCATTGTAGACCGCGTTAGCGACCGCGGGCGGAACGGGAAGCAGCGGCCCCTGGCCGACTTCCTTCGCGCCGAACGGACCGTTCGGATCGGGGTCTTCGATCAGAGTACGTCTTCACGTCGCACATTTCCATCGTCGTCGGACTCTTGTATTCGAGCATCGACGGAAACTTGTGCACGACGTTGCGATTGGCGCGATAGGACATCTCTTCCATCAGGATTTCGCCCAGTCCCATGTAGACGCTGCCTTCGACCTGGCCCATCACCAGCACCGGATTGATCGATTTGCCGATGTCATGCGCAATCCAAACACGTTCGACTGTGACGATGCCGGTCGCCGGATCAACATCGACTTCCGCGACCGCGGCAGAATAGCTGTAGGCCGGCGACGGGCCGACGCCCGCGCCTTTGTACTTACCGGGCGAGCGCGGCGGCGAGTAGGAACCGACAGTGCCGATGGTGCCGAACTTTGATTCTGCCAGCACCACCGCTTCAGCGAACGAAACGCCCACGTCCGGGATTCTCGACATCAAAAGCGCGGCGTTCCGCGAACGAGATATTTTCGATCGGCACGCCGAGTTTCTCGGCCACGGCGATCGTCAGCAGTTCGCGCGCGCGCTCGGCGGCTTGAATCGCTGCGTTGCCGGTCATCAGAGTAACGCGGCTGGAATAGCTGCCGAGATCAACCGGCGTCAAATCGGTGTCCGCCGTGACGACCCGAATATCGAACGGATCGATTCCCAGAATTTCGGCGACGATATAGGCGAGAATCGAATCCGAGCCCTGTCCGATATCGGTCGAGCCGCACATCACACAGACGCCGCCCTGGCGATCGAGCCGCAACTGCACGCCGGACTGCGGCATGTTGTTCCAGTAGATCGGCAGGCCCGCGCCGCAAATGTAAGAACGAGCACGCGAATGCCGATGCCTTTGCCGTAAGGAAGTCTTCGGTTGTCATTAACCGCGAGGACGCTGAGGTGCTCGCAGAGGTCACAGAGTCTTCCTCTGTGTTTCTCTGCGCAATCCTCCGTGTCCTCGGCGGTTCATTGCGCGTTGGCCACCAGAACTTTTCTTCCAATCGCGATCCTTCGACAACTTTGTCGATGCAGGCGCCCAGACCCATGCTGCCGATGCGCAGATAATTCGCAGTCACGGAGTTCGGCTTCACCAGATGTTGCCGGCGCATCTCTGCCGGATCCAGGTTCAACTGCTCAGCAATCTTGTCGAGATGAACTTCCAGCGCATAGCGCGGCTGCGGCGTGCCGTGCCCGCGCTTCGGCCCACACGGCGGCTTGTTGGTGAATACACGCACGCCTTCGAATTTGTAACGCGGCACCTCGTAGGTCACCGTTTGCAAAGCGCCGGTGTAGAACGTGCTGGCTACGCCATAACTGCCGTACGCGCCGCCATCGAGAAACGACTTGAAATGCATCGCGGTGATCGCGCCGTCTTTCTTCACACCGGTCTTGACATGCATCAGGACCGGATGGCGGCCACGATGACAATAGAAGACTTCTTCGCGGGTCAGCGTGCACTTCACCGGACGGCCGGTAATCATTGAGAGTTTGCGAGACCACGACTTCGTGATTGAACGGATCGCTCTTGCCGCCAAAGCCACCACCATTCGGCGTGGCAATGACGCGAATGTGACTCGCCGGAATGTCTAGAACTTTGGCCAAGGCGCGATGGACGTAGTGCGGCGTCTGCGTCGAACTCCACAGCGTCAGCTTCTTGATCGGGTCGAAATATGCAACTGCCGCGTGCTGTTCCATCGGCAGATGAGTGTTGCCTTCGTAAAAGAAAGTGTCTTCGCGAATCAGATCGGCTTCCGCGAATCCTTCATCCACGTCGCCGAATTCCAGAGAGACTTTCTTGTGAACGTTGCCGCCGTCGCCGTAGTCGTGAATACGCGGCTCGTCAATCATCAAACCTTCTTCAATCGAAGTGATTGTTTGCAGCCGGTTCGTATTCGACCTCGATCAAGTTCATCGCGTCGAACGCGACGTCTTCATCAATCGCGGCGACCGCTGCGACTGGATCGCCGACGAAACGGACCTTGTCGATGCAGAGCGCGTGCTCGTCCTGACTGACGGGCAGAATGCCGTAAGGAATCGGCAAGTCTTTGCCGGTGATGATGGCGATGCACACCGGGCAGCGCCAACGCTTTCGACACGATCAATGTTCTTGATTAAGCGCGTGCGGTTCGATGACTGCGCAGAATCTTGCAGTAGAGCATGCGCGGCAGAACGATGTCGTCGGCAAACTTCGTCTGGCCGGTGCACTTGGCGCGCGCATCGACCTTGCGAAAAGGCTTGCCGACTACGTTGAGTGGTTTTCCGTTATTTGACTGTTCGTATCGACATTCAGCACAAGGCAATTCAGAGCTACTCAGATATCTCAAGGTCGGGAAGGGTGGTTTACCCCCGCTAGTCATGCTTCGGCGGGGGCAAGCCCGCCTTCCTAACCTGAGAGACTCCGCGTCTCGACTCATAATCCGTAGAGAGCCTCTTTGCTTAGCTCCATTTCTTCGCCACGCATCCGCGCTGCCGCCAACTCGACCGCTTCGTAGATCTTGATATAGCCGGTGCAGCGACAGAGATTTCCAGATAAGGCTTCTTTGATCTCGTCGCGCGAAGGCTTAGGCGATTTGTCGATCAGCTCTTTCGCCGCCAGCAGAAACCCCGGCGAGCAATAGCCGCACTGCGCCGCCCCGAGATCGGCAAAAGTATCCTGCAAAGGATGAAGCTGGTCGCCTTCAGCCATGCCTTCGATCGTCGTCACCTCGCGGCCTTCGGCGTCCAAGCCCAGCATCAAGCAGGACAGAATCGATCGGCCATCGACGAGCACGGTGCAAGTCCCGCATTCACCCAGCTCACACCCATGCTTTGTTCCCGGTCAAGCGCAAGATCTTCACGCAGCACCTCGAGCAGCGTCTTGTGCGGCGCAAACGCAACTTCAGTCTGTTCGCCGTTCAAAACAAATCTAATATGGGATTTCTGCTTCTCCATTAGTTACATCAACCCGGTCGCTAACCCGACAAGGTCGGGACCCTCACCCAACCTCTCCCAGAGGGAGAGGAGAAGAGCTCCCGGTACCGACCTATGCCTTGGCTCCGGCCGCGTCATGTCCCTTCGCTTTGCCCAATATCACATTATCAATCAAACGAGTTTCACCCACGAACGCGGCGAGAGAAAGTAGCGCCGCGCCGTCGTCCACCCGGTCTAATTTCTCCAACGTCTCAGCGTCGTTGACACTAACGTAGTCGACGCGGATTAGCGGTTCCTGCTCGATGCGGGTACGAACCAACTCGATCAGCCGTCCGGTGTTGCGTTCACCTTCTTCATACGAGCGACTGGCTTCCGACAGGGCCGCATTCAACACCGCCGCCGCTTTCTTTTGCGCGTCATCGAGATACGCGTTACGCGATGACAAGGCCAGCCCTGACTCCTCACGCACAATCGGCAGCACAACTATCTCAGTATCAAAGGCCAGATCACTCACCATCTTTTTGATGATGATTGATTGCTGCGCGTCCTTCTGTCCGAAGAAAGCAAAATTCGGCCGGATTACGTTTAGCAGAATTGCCACGATGGTCGTGACCCCACGAAAGTGTCCCGGCCGCGCCGCGCCCTCCAGTTTGTCAGTAAGGCCTTCGACCGTGACATAGGTGGAAAAACCCGGCGGGTAAATCTCTTCGACCGCGGGCGCAAAAACGTAATCTACGTTGTACTCAGCCAGTAGCCCCGAGTCGCGCGTCAGGTCGCGCGGATAGGAATTGAAATCCTCCTGCGGCCCGAATTGCGCCGGATTAACAAAGATCGACGCGACCACGACATCGCACAAGGCCCGCGCTTCGTGAATCAGACTGAGATGTCCCTGGTGCAGGGCGCCCATCGTGGGCACGAAGCCGATGGTGCGGTTCTCTTCGCGGCGCAGCTTACGCGCCACGGACATCATTCGTCTTCGTCTGCTGATGATTTCCATAAAAACGGTCAGTGGTCAGTTGTTAGTTGTCAATGGCAACCTTCATCAGAAATGCAACTGACAACTGACGACTGACAACTGACCCAAAACACACTTCACTGCCGATCTGACGTTGGTTTCCTCGTTGTAATATTCAATTCTTCCGCGGCCTCAGCGGGCAAGCCGTACGATTCTGCTTCCGATGGATAAGAGCCGCCACGAACGTCTTCCGCCCAGCGGGTAACGGCGTCGGTGATCGTTTCGCGCAGATTTGCGTACTCGCGCACGAACCGCGGCAATTTTCCGAAAGCCATGCCGAGTAAATCGTGAAACACCAGCACCTGAATGTCGCAGTGAACGCCGGCGCCGATCCCGATCGTGGGGACCTTGACGCTCTCAGTAATCATCTGCGCGATTTCCCGGGGCACTAACTCGAGCACGATCGCAAAGACGCCGGCATCTTCCAAAGCATGAGCATCGTCGAGCAGTTTGCGCGCGGCGTCAGCCGTTTTTCCCTGAACTCGATAAGCGCCCAGTTGATTGATCGACTGCGGCGTCAAGCCGATGTGACCCATCACTGAGATTTCTTCGTGCACGAGCCGCTTCACGAGCTTTACCCGTTTCTGTCCACCTTCGAGCTTCACCGCCTCGGCTTCGCCTTCTTTCACCAAACGCAACGCCGCGCGCACCGTATCGTCCGCGCCGGTGTGAAACGATCCGTAGGGCATGTCTGCGACCAGCAAAGCGCGCTGCACGCCACGTCGCACCGCTTTAACGTGAATCAGAACCTCGTCCAGCGTTACCGGCACCGTATTGCCGTATCCCAGCACGACGTTGCCCAGACTGTCACCGACCAGAATGATGTCGATGCCTGCCTCATCAACAATCCTCGCAGTCGGATAGTCGTATGCCGTCAGACACACCAGCTTTTCCCCTCGTTCTTTACTGGCTCTGAGCGAAGGGGCACTAACTTTCTCCGGACGTTCAGGCTTGAGATATGGCATGCGTTTGCTCTCTCAAAAAATCCTGGCTGCAGTTCCGTGAAATTATAGGTGAGCCAGTTAAGGGCCGCAACCTGGTTACGTTTCGAGGTGAAGCTCCAGCCGTTGCGGCCGACAGCTCTGGTTTGACTCCCGGAGCCGCGAGACTGCGAAGCTGTATTCGTTTGCTATAATTCCGCGCGATATGCCAATCAAACTGGACGGATTGATGCTGCCAATCACCACCCCCCTGACGCTCGCAGAGGAAATTGACGCTGACGGGTTGCGCCGGAATCTTGCGCGCTGGAATCAGACCGGGATCACGGGCTATGTCGTGCTCGGCTCAACTGGCGAACGCGTGAACTTCGATGAACGTGAATACCTCGAAGTAATCGAAACCGCGCGTGAAGCAGTTCCCGCTGCGCTGACCTTCATCGTGGGCGCCGGCCAGCAGAGCACGCGCGGCACAATCGCCGAGATCAAACAAGCGGCACAGGCGGGTGCAAGAGCAGTTCTCGTGATCACGCCCCATTACTATCGGGCGGCGATCACCCAGCCAGCGCTAATTGACCACTACCGGGCGGTGGCCGATGCCGCGACGATTCCCGTCATTCTTTACAGCATGCCCGATCTGACTGGCATCACGATTGAGCCTGAGACAGCGGCGCGTCTGAGCGAACACCAAAACATCATCAGCATGAAGGACAGCTCGAACGACGTGGCCCGGTTTCGCACAACGGTCGAGATGGTTGGCGAAGATTTTGCCATGCTGATTGGCAATGGCACCGTTTTCAATGAAACGTTACAAGCGGGTGCACGCGGCGGCATTCTCGCCGTTGGGTGCGTCGTCCCTGAGTTATGTCTCGAAATTTATCGCGCGGTTCAAGCTTCCGAACTTGATCGCGCGGCGACGCTGCAGGAGAAATTGACGCCGCTGGCGCGCGCGGTCACAAAAACCTACGGCATCGGGGGACTGAAAGCCGCTTTAGAGATGGCCGGATATGTTGGAGGCGCCGTGCGCGCGCCGCTGCGACGACCGAACGAAAAAGCCTGCGCGGAGATCGAGGGGCTTCTCCGCAACGCCTCGGCTGTGTCAGAACCGCGAGCGATAGCGAGCGGATCAAACGGCCACGAGGAATGACGATCTGTTTGTTACAAGAATCTCTTGATCCGGCCGCTATCGCTCGCCCTTCTGACACGCGACTGGCACTCGCACAACTCACCGCGTAAAATGCTGCGACAGGAGCAAACCCAATTTTGAGCACTGCCGAAACTGCCTGTCACGCTACGCCCGAACAGGCGGGACTGCGTGTCGAACCAGTTCCCTTCACTGAGATTCCCCAGCACAGTCGACTGTTTCTTGACTATCTGCACGATGCCACGGCGCTAAAGGCTTTCTATCCGGAAGCCGTCCGGCATCATTATGATCTTCCCGCACGTCGCGAAGTGGTGCTGGCCAATTACACGACAGACCGGGCCAGGATTTGCGAAGCGCTCGAGCGGCTGAATCGGAGCTGGGGCGCCGGCGCGGCCACGCTCGAAAATATCGATCGTTTGCGGGAATCCGATTGCATTGCCGTAGTTTCCGGCCAGCAAGCCGGTCTTTTCGGAGGGCCGCTCTACACCATTTACAAGGCGCTCTCGGCGGTGAAGTTGGCCGAGTGCTTAACTCAACGCGGCGTGAACGCAGTGCCCGTTTTCTGGATCGCGACCGAAGATCATGACTTTGCTGAAGTCGCGACCTCTGAATTCATCAATCGCGACTGCATCCTGAACAGCGTCACACTGTCTGAGTCGCTGCATCCGGACGGACTGCCGGTAGGCCGAGTCAATCTCGACGAATCCGTTAACACGATTGTGCAGTCGCTGTTGGACAGTCTGCCCCGCACCGAATTCACGCCTGATCTAGAAAGCCTTTTGCGCGAGGCTTACCGCAGCGGCCGCGGGTTTGGCGAGGCATTCGCTCGCTTGATAACCGCGCTGACGACAGACCGCGGATTGGTGCTGTTGGATCCACTCGATGCTGAGCTGAAACAACTCGCCGCGCCGATGTATGCCGAAGCGGCCCGACACGCGAGCGAAATTGCCACCGCGATCGTCCGCCGCAGCCGCGAACTTGAACAGGCGGGCTATCACGCACAGGTGACTCCGTCAGAAGATTCATTTCCGCTCTTTCTCCACGAACTCAATGGCGCGCGTTACGCTTTGACGCGCACCTCGAGTGGTAATTATCGAAGCAAGAGCGATAGTCGCGAATACTCGGCCGATGAACTCTCTGGTTGGGCGCTGCGGGAACCGGAGCGCTTCAGCCCGAACGTGACCCTGCGCGCCGTGGTCCAGGACTATCTGCTGCCGACCATAGGTTATTACGGCGGCGCGGCAGAGATTGCCTACTTCGCTCAGACATCCGAAGTCTATCGTCTTCTTAATCGCCCGGCGACGCCCATTCTGCCGCGCGCGAGCCTAACGTTTGTGGAAAAGCACACGTGGCGATCGCTTGAACGTTACGGTTTACGCTTCAACGATTTCTTCGCCGGACCGGATCACGTGATCGAACGTGTCGTCACCGAATATCTGGGCAAGGAAACTGCCGAAACCTTCGAGCACACGACTGCGACTTTCAACACGGAACTCGACGGGTTGCAGGAACAACTGCGGAAGGTCGACCCGACGCTGGCCGAAGCGTTGGAAACAGGCCGACGCAAGATTAACTATCAAATCGACGGGTTGCGCACTCGTTTCAATCGGGCGCAAGTCACGCGCGACGAAGCTGTGCACCGTCAAATTCAGCACGCATTCGATCTGCTTTATCCGCAGAAGACTTTGCAGGAGCGCCGCGTCAACATCATGTCGTTCATGGCCCGGCACGGACGTTACTTTGTCGATTGGATCTTCGACGCGATCGATCTGGACTCGAAGGAACATGAGATTGTTTACCTTTAAGCTATGTCCTCACGAAGGCCCAAGTCACAAGCCCATTCCCTCGTTAGAGTTGAAGCCGTAGCTAATCGCATCTTTCTGATTCGCGGCCAAAAGGTTATGTTAAGCACCGACCTCGCAGAACTTTATGGTGTGGAGCCAAAAGTCCTAATTCAAGCGGTCAAGCGAAATCTAGAACGATTTCCCGAAGACTTCATGTTTCAATTAAGTGCCGAGGAGTTCAAGAACTTGAAGTCACAAATTGTGACTTCAAGTTGGGGCGGAATTCGACGTGCGAATCCTTATGCTTTCACGGAAGAAGGTGTGGCCATGCTTTCCAGCGTCCTGCGCAGTAAGAGAGCTGTCCTGGTCAACGTCGCCATCATGCGCGCCTTTGTTCGATTACGCGAAATGCTTGCCGGGCATCACGAGCTTGCGCAGAAGCTGGCGCAATTGGAGAAGAGATATGATGTCCAGTTCAAAGTGGTCTTTGATGCTATTCGCAATCTGATGAGAGACCAGCAATCTGACAGTCGTCCGCACATCGGGTTTCGACCTCCTGAAAAGAAGCGTCGCTAATCGTCATGTCCAAAATCCGCGTTCTCCCAGATCATATTTCCAACCTGATAGCCGCCGGCGAAGTCGTCGAACGTCCGGCCTCAGTAGCCAAAGAATTGGTCGAAAACGCCATCGACGCCGGGGCGACGCGGATTGTCATCGACGTCGAATCCGGCGGCCGGCGTTTGTTGAAAATAACCGATGACGGTGAGGGCATGGGCCGCGATGATGCGGTGCTCGCCTTCGAACGACATGCGACTTCGAAGATCAGTAAAGCGGAAGACCTCGCGGCCATCGGCACGCTCGGATTTCGCGGCGAAGCGCTGGCGTCGATCGCTTCCGTGGCCCGGGTTGAGCTTATTACCTACACCGAAGACGCGACGGCGGGTACTCGGGTACTAATCGAGGGTGGCCGCATGCGTGATGTCAAAGACGCGGCCCATCCGCGCGGCACTACGATCGCCGTCCGCGATCTCTTCTTCAACACACCGGCGCGCCGGAAATTTCTCCGCTCAGAAGCCACCGAGAGTTATCACCTCACCAATCTCGTCACTCACTATGCCCTCGCGCATCCGGAAATCAGTTTCACTTTGACCAACAACGGGCGCGAGACCCTGGGCGTGGCGCCGGCGAAAGACTTACGCGAGCGGGCTTACCAGGTTTTCGGACCGCAGTTTCTTGAGAGCCTGCTGGAAGTAAATAACGCCGTGAGCGAGCCGACTGAGACGAGCTTTGCGCTACCCCAGATCGCGAAGGTCCGCGGCTTTGTTTCAGCGCCCCGCGAACGACGTACGTCACGCGATGCGCAGTTTCTGTTTGTGAACGGACGCTTCGTGCGCGATCGCCTGATTGGGCGAGCGTTGTCGGAAGGCTACCGGTCGATTCTGCCGCACGGCGTCTATCCGGTGGCTCTGTTGTTCATCGAGGTGTCGCTGGAAGAGGTCGACGTGAATGTGCACCCGGCCAAGACCGAAGTTCGTTTTCGGCGCGCTGCGGCGGTCGCGGACGCGGTGCGCGAGGCCGTGCGCGCAGGACTGGCAAGCGCCGGGTATGCGCCTGCGGCTGAGATTCGCGACACCTCCGCTGCGATTGAAGAGATCGGCGTTGATACGGAAACTATCCAGTCTGGGCAAACGGTCGGCGAATCTTCGCAGCCTCAATCTGAACCACCGCCGCCGGCGCTGGAGTTAAAGCCGCCAATGCAACAGGAGCGAATTTCGTTTTTTAACCCGCCGGTTGCAGTTGAATCTCCTACACCCATATTCATGCCGGAGCGGCCGGCACACCTTGATACGCGTGGCGAAGATGCTTTGACGGCAAACGATCTTTCGCAACCACTCACGAAAGTCAAAGCCTTCCCAGATCTGCCACCGCTCGACTCGGCCCTGAAGTTCGTTCGAGAAGTCGCCGTCGAATCCGTCTCGTCAAACATTCGACCGCTCGGCCAGCTTGATGAAAGTTTCATAATCGCGACGGACGACGAAGGCCTGCTGTTAATCGATCAGCACGTGGCCCACGAGCGGGTCCTGTTTGATAAGTATCGGGCGCTCGAGGCCTCGCGCCGGCCCGAGTCGCAGCAAATGTTGATTCCGGAGACGTTCGACCTGACGCCTGCGCAAGCGTCGGCCTTCGACGGGGTGGCCGCGGAACTGGAAAGCTACGGATTTGAACTGATGAGATTGTCGGGGCGCACGGTAGCCATCAAGTCAGCCCCGGCCGATTTGCCTGCGAGTGAAGCGCGGAATGTACTGTCAGAAGTTTTGGAAACCGTCGATGCTGAGAAGCGCGGCAGCACGCGCGCGAATCTGCGCGATGAGATCGCGGCTTCACTCGCCTGTCACGCGGCCATCAAAGTAAACATGCCGCTGGCGCCTGAAAAAATGCGTTGGCTGATCGATCGGCTGTTGCTGACTTCCTCGCCTACTACCTGTCCTCACGGCCGGCCGGTAATTCTGCGCTTAGCCACGCAGGATCTTCTGAAAGGCTTCCACCGAATCTAGTGGCACAGACTTCAGTCTGTGTCGGGTTCGCGTTCGAACACAGACTGAAAGTCTGTGCCACATATACATCACCCCGCCCAAGGCAGACTCTTCAGCCGCCACTCGTCTTGCGGAAACTTCTCAGCTAACTCCTGGGCTGCTCCTGACAATGAAGTGTGATCGTTAGTCGCTTTGTAGTTACAGACATCGCGCCAGTAGATCGCTTCAGCTGCTACGGCCAGATTCCCGAATCGATTCACGATGCTCGCATAGATCTCCTTGGCGTCAGCGAACTTCTTGTGCATGAACGCGACCCGCGCGATGCCCATCTCGAGCCGCGCGCGAAACCAATCTTTCGGCAGATAGCCTTCGATGCGATAGCGTTCGACACCGGCGGAATCCATGACCAACACCGTGGGTGTCCAGACGGCTTCGAAACGCTTGAAGTACGCCGGATGCTCCTTGATGTGAGCTTCCAGCGGAACAAAATTCTGATGGATGAAGTCCGCGATTTCCTGATCAGAGTAGGACTCGGCTTCCAGCCGAGCACAGGCGCCTCAGGCGGGCGCGGCAGAGAAATCGATCAGCAGCGGTTTGTCGCTTGATTTTGCTTCTGCCAGGGCGGCGTCAGCATCTTTGATCCAATTTACGAGCATAGTCACACGTTCCTTTGCGGCATTGTCCAAACACTGAAGAGGGTTGGTTTGTATTATGGCTCAAGAGTGAGAGGAATCAAGGTCGGACGGCGAGAAGTAGTATCAGTTTCTCTGCGTTAGTCTCGGCGACCTCTGCGGCTCTGCGGTGAATAAATTAAGGAGTACTCACCACAGAGACGCCGAGCACGCGGAGGTGGCGCAGAGATTTCGATCTAAGATTACGCGGGCAGAAGGATTGCGAATTGGCGGCGTTTATAAAGAATCGAGAGTCTTTATCACCAGATCGGCGTCTTCCAGATCGAGAAGCAGAGCGTCGGGCTGGCAGGCGCGCAACTCATCCTGCGAATGAATGCGACCGGTTGCGACGGCGACGACGCGGGCGCCAAAGTGTCGCGCACAGGCAATATCATTCGGTGTGTCGCCGATAACGATGAATTGCTCAGGAGCGAGCTCGACGCCGAGAGTTTCGTTGATGCGCCGCGCGGCCAGCGCCGGCAAGTCGCGCCGATCGAATGATTCGTTACCAAACGCGCCGGGCAAACGGAAATATTTCGTCAATCCGGTAATCTCAACCTTCAAGTGCGCGGCCGGCTCGATATTTCCAGTCAACAACGCAGATTGATAGCGCGGGTGCCGGTCCAAACGCTCCAATGTTTCCTGGGCGCCGGGTATCAGTTGAATGACGTGCGCGCCATTGCCGATCGCCAGCTTCATCTGTTCGATGTAGCAGCGCTGCAATTCGTCCTTGCGGGACCAGATGTGTTCACGCGTGATGCCTTCGCAGCGCAAAGCTTCCTCGACGATCTGTAAATCGGTCATACCGGAAACAATCATCTGTCCGAGCGAGCCGGCGGTGCCAAACACCGTCTCCAGCATGGGAATTGTGTAGTCTTTGAAGATACCGTAACGGGCGCCGCGCATGAGCGTCCCGTCGATATCCCAGAGGAGAATTCTTAAGGATTGATTCATTGGTTCATTGAATCATTGGTTCATTGAGTCAATGGATCAATGGACAAATGGATCAATTACTACTCGATCACCGCCAGCACGTCGCCACCATTCACCGTCGCGCCTACTTGCACATTCAGCGACGTCACAGTTCCGGCCTTGGGAGTTTTCAATTCATTCTGCATCTTCATGGCTTCTACCACCACGATGCCGGCGCCGGCCTCAACCGGCGCACCCGGTTCGACTAAGATGCGCACGACTTTGCCGGGCATGGGCGCGACGATGCGCGCAGCTTCGTCCGCATGTCCAGCCGCGGTGTGTGCGCCGCGCAAGCGTTTCGGATCGGTGAGCGTGACTCGGAAGTGTTCAGCCCCCACGGAAACGTCCAACGCTTCTCCTGACTTCTCAGCACCGTCAACGCGACAATCAAAGACTGCGCCGTCCGAAATTATCAGGTACGAGCCCGACCCGACGGACTCGACGGTCAATTCGTACTGGCGCCCGCCAACATCGGCGAACACATTTTGACCTTCCCGCCGGACGTCGACTTTCAAAGTTGCATCAGCGATGGCAGCGTCAAGTTTCACGTTTGCGAAAATCCCCTGGTTACGCGCGTCTGATTAACGGCAGCGCTGCGGGCCGCCTGCCTCCATTTACTCTGCTCAGAGGGGCGACCATTTGTTTGCCCGGCGCTTTGCCTGTCACTGTAAGCAAGGGCGGCGGCAATGATTGCCATGTCCTGTTCGGGTCGAGCTTCGCGCTCAGTGCGGTCAGGATGCCGGTATTCCGAGTTGCGGCGCTCGTTGAAGCGCGGAATGAAGCCAGTATCCAGCCGCGCGTCGACAAATTCCTGATCGCGCACCAGCTCACGAAAAAATGGCAGCGTTGTCTTGATGCCGCCGACCGCATATTCGTCGAGGGCTCGCCGCAGCCGATCGATCGCTTCCGTCCGCGTGCGTCCCCATGCCGCCAGTTTGGAAATCATCGGATCGTAATGAATCGAGACTTCGTCGCCGGCGGTGATGCCGCCATCGTCCCGAATGCCCGGGCCTTCGGGCACCCGCAAAAACGTGATCTTGCCCGGCGAGGGAAAGAAATTGTTGTCGGGATCCTCTGCGTAAACGCGGCATTCAATGGCGTGCCCCAGCCAGCGCACATCTTCCTGTTGGAAAGACAAGGGCGAGCCCGCGGCAACGGTGATTTGTTCACGAACCAAATCGAATCCGGTCACCAGCTCAGTGACGGGATGCTCGACCTGCAGGCGCGTGTTCATCTCGAGGAAATAGAATTCACTCGTCACGTCTGAGTAAAGAAACTCCACCGTGCCGGCCCCGACATAGTTGACGGCGCGAGCAATCTTGATCGCTGCCTCGCCCATCCGTTGCCGCAAGCCGGGATCGTTAACTGGCGATGGACATTCCTCGATCACTTTCTGATGCCGGCGCTGAATCGAACATTCTCGCTCACCTAAATGAACATAGCTGCCCTGGGTGTCAGCGAAAACCTGGATCTCAATGTGACGCGGTTTTTCAACTACTTTTTCCAGGTAAATGTCTGAGTTGCCAAAGGCGGCACCAGCTTCTGATTGCGCGGCTTCAAAAGCCGATCCCAGCTCGCTCTCATCGGCCACCTGCCGCATGCCTTTGCCGCCACCGCCCGCGGCTGCTTTGAGCATGATCGGATAACCAAACTTGCCGGCGAGTTCTTTTGCTTCGTCTAAGTTCCCCAGCGCTTCAGTTGTTCCCGGCACGACCGGCGCGCCCGCCTGGATGGCAGCGCGACGCGCGTTGGTCTTTGACCCCATGCTTTCCATGGCCTCGGCGCTGGGACCGATAAAGACCAGGCCAGCTTCGTTAACGGCCCGCGCGAAGTCAGCATTCTCAGCCAGAAATCCGTAACCGGGGTGAATTGCCTGCGCGCCGGCTCGCTTTGCCACATCGATAATCGCGGCGATGTTGAGATAACTGTCTTTCGAAGCCGCGGCGCCCACACAATAAGCCTCGTCCGACATTCGAACGTGCAGCGCGGCCGCGTCGGCTTCTGAAAAAATTGCGAGCGGCGCAATGTTGAGATCGCGACACGCCCGCATGATGCGGACGGCAATCTCACCACGATTAGCGATTAGGATTTTTCGAAACATGGAGCGGTCAGTGGTCAGTTGTCAGTTCCACAGACATTAAACTACTAACAACTGACAACCAACAACTGGCTAAACTACAACTGAATTTGCCGGCCGGCGCGGATCGTATCGCAGATTCACGCGTGAGCCCGGAAGATAATGATCTTTGCGAAGCAGCTGTTGTTCGTCCAGGTGTTGCACCGTTTCGTAATCCACTCCGCCGACGGTGTAACAATAAGAAATGATTTCGTTGCCGTCGCTGTCATGATTGGTGTCCAGGATGGTGGCTTCACCGATACGGCCGGCCCGCAAAAGCAGAGCCCGACGCGCAACTTCAGGATCTTCTTTCGTGCGACGGAACCACCCCAGAATGGACATGACAACTAAGGAGTACGCGGGCGGTTTGATGGGGATGAAGTCGAGGTCACTTCTGATGCTTTATAGATCACGCCGTCAATCAGGAGGTAATCATCATCCGACGCGAAGAGGCGGTGATCACTGGGTAAACGCAATTGATAACTCGTGAACGACACACCCGCGGGTTCTGGGTTTGTAGTTGTACTAACACCCCGCAGCGCTGTACCGCGCACAACCAAAGGTTTCACCTTGGTTGAGGCGGCGGCCAGTTGAGCATTCGCCTGATAGCCTGCTGGATCGACGAACTTCAGCGCCTCAGCGATCGAGCCATCGGGATCCGGCAGGGTTCGAAGGGCCTCGGGGTCAGTGGGATAAGTTCCGTGCAAGTCACGATATGCAATGAGTGCCCGGTTCAAAGCGTAACCACGAGCATAAGTCGCTGCTTCAATTCCCCATTGCCTCCGCTCGAGTCTCACCGGAATCGTGATGCCAATCAGCGTCGCGATGACCAGTGTCACCAACGCTGCTGAGATAACCCCGAGCCGGGCTGCGCGCAATCCAATGAACAGCGAAGCATTCGACCTAACGCTTCTCACGATCCGAACCCCGACCCAGATAACGGCGAGGGCGATCGGCAGGACCAACCACTTAACCCGCCAGGCCGCGACCTCTCCGGCAGACACGATGGTCCCCAGGCCGAGCCGTCCGGGCTTTTGCTCTACCAGAATAGCGATTACGAGACCAATAAAGGCGGCCGCCATAACGAGGCCGCTGGCGCATGCCAAACTGGCACGTCCAAAAGAAGGCAATTGATGTTCAGCTTTGGCGAGCGGCGGGCCTACGGCGCGAGCGCCACAGGATGAACAGCCGACACAAAGATCAACTTCGACTTTAGAGCCGCAAGCGGGGCAGATAAGCAAATGCAGTTACCTCAGGAGAAATCAAAAAACCGCGCGACTAAATTAAAACTGAGCAGGCCTTTTAGTCAAGAGTTTCCCGTCATTGAAATGTTTTGATTTTCGTCACGCGATTGCCAGCTAACTCGGCTTGTGAGCCAGCGTCGGTTCGCGTCTTACATCCGACGCCTGCTCGGCTTCCTTGAGCTCTTTGGCGGCCAGGCTGGCTTTGGCCTCGCTCTTATTAACTTCCGTCCAGGTATGATACATGCGATGGGCGAAAGTCCAATAGGACCCAATCGCCAGCACCCACAACACGGCCGGCATCCGATTGGCAAAAAAATTGTTTGAGCCGGGCACCGTCGACAATGCGCCAATAATGAACAAAACGACGCGTTCCGGCCGGCGCAAGAAACCTACGTCGCATTTCGGAATCATGCTCTCGGCCCGGGCGCTCGCATAGCTGACCATCACTGAGCCCATCAACCCGGCGCCCGCCAGAAACACATTGAGCGTTGAGTGATCTTCCGTGGCCCGGGCATAGAACACCATGAGCCCGACGAACACAACCATGTCAGAAAGTCGATCCAGGGACGAGTCAAGAAACCCGCCAAAGCTGGTGACCCGGCCCGAAAGGCGCGCGACCTGCCCATCAAGCATGTCAAACAGATTGGCAACGATCAGCACGATGCCGGCCCAGAAGAACAGGCCAAAGCCGAACAGCAGACCCGAACCTACATTGATGGCCACCCCGACAGAAGTGAGGATGTTGGGGTTAATATGTCCCCGCGCCAGCCACCGAACCATCGTATCAATGATACGCTGGCCCGCTCGGCCGATGCTTGATCCAAACATTCCCTGAATTTCTTCCTCTGCTGTTACTTAACCACGATCATAAGAACGAGCGATTGCGGGTGTCAACCAGTTAGTCTTTCCTATTTTGCAGAAAGGCGCAAGTACGCAACGATGTCGTGCGTACCTGCGCCCACTTCTCGATTACGAGCAGCCAAAATCAAGGGCCAAATCGTCCGCGGTATTCACTGGAAGTGATGAAGGCCTTGATCATTTCCGCAGCAATATAATCACCGTTGAAGGTGTTCAGCTTGTCGAGCCAGAAGTTGAATCCGGCCGCGTCGGCATTTCGCCGCAGGAACCCGAAGTACTCCATCAGGACGAACATCGAGTTGAATTCGGCAGCGTGGAAGCTGGCCTTCTCGGTGATCTTACGGAGCACGGTCGGACGGGTTTCGGTGGCGCCGTTCAATCCGTTCACCAGGGCGTCGCGTTCTGCTGGTGTAAAAGTCACCCCAGTGTTGGCAATTAACGCGTCGACGTATTGAGCATTAGTCGTCGAGTTGTAGATCGCGGTGAATTGAGTACGCGTGACGAACTCGTTGAAGTAGGCCACCTTATTCGCTTCGAGGATCGCCTCGGCGCCGGGCTGTCCAAAGACATAGCCTTTGCCGATCGCCTGCGCATCAGCCTCGAACGTTGAGAACGTCGGCAGACCATTGTAGGCAGCCTTGTTCGCCAGGTACGCCGTGCCGCCGGTTGCCTGGAACTCGATTGACAGGAAGAACGACGCCGCAGTGTTAATGCGCTGGACCTCAATACACTGGGCTTCAGTTAAGCCGGCGGGGCGTCGTCCCGGATCGTGACATTTGTCGATATTGTCTACCCAGAACGCCTTGCCGGCTGGATCTGACGACCGGTTCAGGAAATCGCGGTAGAGTTGTTCGACAAAAGTGGCCGTATCGTCAACCGGGTTGGCCGCCGGTTCGCTCACGTCGTCATTTATTGTCAACGTAGCGGTCGAAGGCAGGATCAGGTTGGCGCCGCCGGTCGCGTTCGAAAGGGTCAGCGTCAGCGTCTCAGGTCCTTCCACGTACGAGTCCTGATCCGTTAAGACCGTGAAGGTCTTGTCAGCGCCATCGCCGGCAGCGAAGCTAATCCGGCCGAACGTACTGGTAAAGTCGCAACGCGACGAAGCCAGCGTATTGCCGAGCGTCGGCGCGCAGGAGACCGGCGCGGCCGGATTGCTGTTGTCGGTGGTGGCAAAGTCCACTGTCACCGCCTGAGTCAGCGTGCCGACGCGTTGCACCGTGATAGTCGCGACACCGCCTTCAGCCACGCTGTAAGTCGCAGAACTGAACTTGATGTAGCCACCCACCGCGTCATCATCATTGATCGTCAACCCGGCCGTGCTGGGCGATCCCAGCTGGCCAGAGCCGCCCACACCGCTGAGTGTCAGGTTGATCGTTTCGTTGGTTTCATTGAACAGGTCGTTTGTGATGGTGACGTTAACCGTCTTGCTGGTTTCGCCATCATTGAACGTGACCAGTTGATTGGTAATCGAGGTGTAGTCGGCCCCAGTGGCCGTGCCATTGCTCGTCGAGATGAGCACCGTGGCCGTACCGGCCGTCCCACCCGTTCGGTTAATGGTAATGACCGCCGGGCCGCTGCCTTCGCCCACGCTGTAAGTAGTTGCGCTGAACTGCAGCGTGCCGCCATCGTTGATGGTGATGTTGAAGGTTTGCGGCGCCGAAGTATCCACGCCGCCATTCGCGGTCCCGCCGTTGTCCTTCAGGAGGATGGTAATGGCCGCCGTACCGGATGCGTGAGTCCCAGGTATGTAGCTAAGCGTGCCAGTTGAACTCACTATGGGCTGGGCCGCGAACAACCCCGGATTAGTATTGCCCGTGACCTGGAAAGTCAGGGTCTGGCCGGACTCGTTCGCCGCCCCAGCCGAAATACCCGTTGCCCAATTGGTGATACTTTGAGCATTGGCGTTTTCGGTGACGGTTTGATCCGCGCCTTTCGTAAATGATGGCACATCATTAACCGAATTGACCGTGATCGTGGCGGTGGCCGTACCGCTCAAGCCGGCGCCCGATCCATTGGTTGCGCCCTGAACGTTGAAGCTGAACGTCGTCGTGGGACTGAACAGGCTCGCTGTCGGCGTGAACCGGAGGCCGGCGTTGCCTTCGGCGAAGGTGATAAAGCCGCCGTTGGCAATCGCGGTCGTGCCGTCGTGCTTGAACAGCGTGCCGCCGGTGATGCCGGTAATCTTGAAGTGAGTCACCTCGGCGCCATCGTTCGCGTTTCTGGTGATTACCAATCCTGAAGTTGTCTGCGTATCTTCGTTCGTCGTCGCGTTGGTCACGCTCGGCGTGTCGGCGACCGCATTCACGGTAATCGTAGCGGTAGCCATCCCACTACTGAGGCCACCCCCCAATCCATCCGTCCCAGCCTGAACCTTAAAGCTGAACGTCGTCGTGGGACTGAACAGATTCGCCGTCGGCGTGAACCGGAGGCCGGCGTTGCCCTCGGCGAAAGTAATAAAGCTGCCGTTGGCAATCGCGGTGGCGCCGTCGTGCTTGAAGAGCGTGCCACCGGTGATGCCGGTAATCTTGAAGTGAGTTACTTCACCGCTGTCCACCACGTTGCGGCTGAGCACCAGACCTGCAGTGGTCTGCGTGTCTTCGTTAGTTGTGGCGTTGGTCACGCTCGGCGTGTCGGCCACTGGAATCACAGTGATAACCGCCACGATCGAGCTGCTCGCGCCGGCGCCGCCGGCATTCGTCGCGGCTTTGATCGCGAAGCTGAAGGTCGCGGATGGACTGCGCAAGTTCGCGCTTGGCGTAAATTTCAATCCTGCGCCACCCTCAGCAGCCGTAATGGAATTGTTGTCGAGGATCGGGGTTACGCCGTCGTTCTTGAACAGTGTGCCGCCGACGATGTTGGTGATCCTGAAGTGCGTTACTTCAGCGCCGTCGTTTGCGTTTCGAGTAATCACCAATCCCGAAGTCGACTGCGTGTCCTCGTTGGTCGTAGCGTTGGTAACGGACGGAGTGTCGGCAATCGGCGTAATGAAGATACTTCCCGTCGCCGCACCACTTAATGAAGTGCCCACCGCATCGGTCGAAGACTGTGCCTGGAAGCTGCCGGTAGCGATCGAGTTCGGCGCCGGCGTGAATCGAAGACCCGCGTTGCCTTCAGCCACCGTGATGAAGCTGTTGTTGGCAATCGCGGTGGTGCCGTCGTGCTTGAAGAGCGTGCCACCTGTGATGCCGGTGATCTTGAAGTGCGTAACTTCCGCGCCATCCACGGCGTTGCGGCTGATCACGAGACCACTCGTGGTCTGCGTATCTTCGTTAGTCGTCGTGTTGGTTACTGACGGAGTGTCGGCAATCGGCGTAATGAAGATACTTCCCGTCGCCGCGCTGGGACTCAGCGCCGTGCCCACCGCATCGGTCGACCCCTGCACCTGGAAGGTGCCGGTGGCGATCGAGTTGGGCGCCGGCGTGAACCGCAATCCCGCGCCCCCTTCAGCCTCCGTGATGAAGCTGTTGTTGGCAATCACCGTGACGCCGTCGTTTTTGAACAATGTGCCGCCGGTGATGTTGGTGATCTTGAAGTGCGTCACCTCCGCGCCGTCAGCCACGTTCTTCGTGATTACCAGACCGCCTGACGATTGCGTGTCTTCGTTGGTGGTGGTGTTACTTACCGACGGCGTATCCGGCACTGTGCTGACCGTGAGCACAAACGTGTCGCTCATACTGACCACCGTACTGTTGATGGTCTTACTCACCGTGACCGTGATCGTCGTCGTGCCCGACACATTCGCCGCCGGAGTAATGTCCAGGCTGCGAGTCGAACCACTGCCGCTCAGGTTGATGTTGGCGTTAGGCACCAACGTCGTGTTGCTCGAGGTCACCGTGATCGAGTCAAACGCGCTGAACGCATCGCCCACGTTGAAGCTGAAGCTCGGCAGCGGAGTGTCTTCACCCGTCGCCTTGTCGCTGATGTCTTCAACCGACGGATCGGCTTCAAACGCCCCAATGTCCACCGTCTGCGTGGTGTCCGCATCCGAGGCCGCGTCCCGCAACCGGCCAAAGGTGTTGCCACGCTGGTCAGTTGTCAGACTGCTCGCCGCAGCATTGTCGCCCGCATCAAGCGCCGGGCTCCCCGGCAAGAGCGCATGGGTCTGCGTCGGACCACCGTTATTGGCCAACGGCGCCAGCTTCGCATCACCCGAAAGGATGTTATTGCCCTGGTCGTTAATGGACCCCACCACATCCGGGTTCACGGGCGCTGTGTTGCCCGCGATGATCGTGTTCTGCACATTGACCGTGCCAGAGACGCGGCGCAAACCGCCGCCCTGACCCGCCGTCGCCGTGTTGTTGGTGATGGTGTCATTCAACAGCGTCAGCGTGCCGCCGTTTACGTAAAGCCCGCCGCCCTCGGTCGTCGCCGTATTCCCCGAGATGGTCGAGTTATTGATGACCACCGTCCCGGCCGTCGTCGCGATCGCGCCACCGTTATCTGCCGAGTTACCAGTAAAGGTCAGGCCATTCAGGGTCACCGTGCCGCTGCTCGTATTGAGCAAGCCGCCACCGTTACTCCCGCTGACCAGAGCGCCGGTAATGGTCAGGTTCGAGATGCTCGGGCCGCCGCCGGTAATACTAAACACCCGGTTGCCACCGCCGCTTACCGTGACCGCCTGGTTCGCCGGCCCGATAATGGTCAGCGTCTTGGCAATCGTCAGCTCGCTCGCCAGCAAGATAGTCTGCGGGCCGGCCGGCAGATTGAAAGTGATTGTGCCCGTCGCCGGACATGAGTTGGCAATCGCGTACCGCAGCGTTCCCGCTGAACCATCATCGAGCGTGCTCGTCACCACCTGCGGGTCCGAACAACTGACGATAATGTCCTCATTGACCGGACTGCCGCCCAGGCCGCCATTCGTGTTATTGACCGAAGCCTGCACGTCAAAGCCAAACGTGTTCCCCGGACTGCTCAACCCGGCCGTCGGCGTGAACTTCAACCCCGCATTCCCTTGCGCAAAGGTGATGAAGTCGTTGTTGTTAATGGCCGTCGCCCCATCGTTCTGGAACAACGTGCCGTTGGTAATGTTCGTGATCTTGAAGTGCGTTACTTCAGTTCCATCGGCCGCGTTGCGACTGATCACCATCGGTCCCGTCTGCGTGCTGATGGCCGTCGTCTGCGGGTTCGGCGAGATCGACGGATCGTCGGCAATCGGGTTCACCGTGATGGACGCAGTCGCCGCGTTACCCAAGCCCGCCCCGCTACCATTCGTCGCGCCCTGGACCTGGAAGCTAAACGTGCTCACCGAGCTGTAAAGGTTCGCTGACGGCGTGAACCGGAGGCCAGCCGCGCCCTGCGCCAGGGTGATGAAGTCGTTGTTGTTGATCGCCGTCGAGCCGTCATTCTGGAACAGCGTGCCGTTGGTGATGGCCGTGATCTTGAAATGCGTCACATCCGAATCGTTGGCGTTCGGCGTGATTACCAGGCCCGAGGTGCTCTGCGTGTCTTCGTCCGTGGTCGCATTCGTCACCCCCGGAACATCGGCCACCGAGCCTACGGCAATCGTGGCTGTTGCAAACCCGGTGCTCAATCCGCTGCCGGCCCCATCCGTGGCCGCCTGCACCTGGAACGTCCCGTTACCGCTGAAGTTCAGCGCCGGCGTGAACCGGAGGCCTGCATTACCTTCCGCGAACGTGATGAAGTCCCCGTTATTGATCGGCGTCGTGCCGTCGTTCTGGAACAGCGTCCCGTTGGTGATGCTCGTGATCTTGAAGTGCGTTACTTCCACCCCGTCCGCCGCGTTACGGCTGATGACCAGGCCGGTCGTCGTCTGTGTGTCTTCGTTGGTTGACGAGTTCGTCACCGAAGGCGTGTCGGCTATCGCCGTCACCGTAAAGCTGACACTGCCCACGTCGGTCTTCGGATCAGCCAGACTGTTAGTCGTGCCATCGTCAGACACAGTGTAGTCAAAGCTGGCGGTGCCGTTGAAGTTCGCAGTGGGTGTGAACTCGACGTTCGCGCCGTTGATGTTGACTGTGCCACCGACCGCGTTGGTCACGTTGGTGATCGTCAGCGCCTGCCCGCTCTCATTCGCCGCACCCTTCGAGTCGTTGCCCGTCAGGTCAGTAAACGGAATCGTCCGCAGGCCGGAATCCTCATTCACACTCGTGAGCACGTCATCGGTCGCCACCGGCGCGTCGTTCACTTCCGTAATCGTGAAGCTGGCGGTGCCGTTGGCCGCCGCCGGCGGTGCGCCATTGTCAGTGACGGTGTACTGGAAGCTGGCCGCGCCGTTGTAGTCAGCTGTCGGCGTGAACTCGACGTTGGTGCCGTTGATGGCCACCGTGCCACCCGAGGCGCTGCCTACTGCCGTGATCGTGATTGTCTGGCCCGACTCGTCCGCCGGCCCGGAATTGTCGTTGGCCAGCAGGCTGGCGAATGAAACCACATACTTACCGGAAGTGCACCCCGACGAGCAGTCTTCGGCAATGTTGCCAATCGTCTCGCCCGTGACGTTCGGGTTGTCGTTCACCGCATTGACGGTAAGGTCAAACGTATCGGTCGCCGTCCGCCCATTCGTCGCCGTCACGGTAACCGTGATTGTGGTCGAGCCGCTCTGATCGGGCGCGGGTGTGATCTGCAACGTCCGTGAACCGGCCGAGCCCGTGAAGCTCAGGTTCGCATTTGGCACCAGCGTCGTGTTCGACGAAGTCGCCGTCACCGAACCACCGCCTCCGGTAATCAGCGTCCCCGTGTCGTCACCCAGATTGAAGACGACGTTCTTGACTGTGTCTTCATTCGTAGACGTGTCCTGAATATCTTCAATCGACGGATGCAACTCAAACGCACCGATGTCTACTGTGGCGGTCGTATCAAGGTCCGCCGAATCAGCTATGCGCGGGAAACCTGTCCCTCGTTGATCCGTCGTCAGACTCGCATTCGTCGCCGCCGTGTTGTCACCAGCATCAATCGCCGGACTTCCCGGCAAAAGCGCGTGCGTGAATGTAACCCCGCCGTTATTAGCCAGCACGCCGAGCATGGCGTCAATCGGCGAACCGGAAGAGCCAACCTGATTCGAATTTGCGTCAGCATTACTGATGCCCGTCATGTTCGTGCCGTCGCCGATTAGGTTGTTAATGCCGGCGGCATCAAGCGGGCCATTAATGTCGTCACGCGAATCCGTGACGCCATCCTCATTGAAATTACCGGCCACGATGGTGTTGCGCAGTACGGCCGTACCGCCGTTTATGAAAATGCCGCCACCAGTGCCGCTGGCATTGTTGTCCAGATCGGCGCGGTTGTTCGAGATGGTGCTGTTGATGACGGTCAGAGTGTTGCCATTCCAGATACCGCCGCCGTCGGTTGCGGCATTGTTGCCGCTCACGGTGCTATTGATGATATTCAAGACACCCACCGCGTTGTTAACGATTCCGCCGCCCTCGAAAGTGGCAGAGTTGTTGCCGCTAATGGTGCTGTTGATAACGGTCAGCGTGCCGCCGTTATAAATCCCGCCGCCCTCGGTAGCGGTATTGCCATTGACGGTGCAGTTGATCAGCGTCAGGGTGCCCGCGTTGAGAATTCCACCGGCAGCATCGCCGGGAGCTACGTTGACGCCTGTAATGGTTAACTCGCGAATAGTGTCTGTCTTGCCGGAAGCGACATTAAAGCCACGGATGCCTACGCCGCCACTCACCGTAACGTGATTGCCGGCCGCGTCGGGTCCGTCGATCGTCATGTTTCTGGCGACAGACAACTCGCCCAGGCTGAGCGTGATCGTCTGCGGCGTCGCAAACACACCTGCCGTATCAAACGTGATCGTGGCACCCGTACAAGCCGACGAGATCGCTTCGCGTAGCGAGCAATCGCCATCGCAGATACCATCGTCGGTGTCGGCGATCTTGGTGACCACCGGAGCCGCATTACAGGCAATAACTGTCTGCGAAACGCTGCCCGTGCTCGTGTCAAAGTTCCCGTCACCGAGATAGTCCGCATTGATGGTATGTACGGCCGAGCTTAGCGTCGAAGTGGTACAGGTAGCCACACCACTGCCATTAAGCGGTCGTGCGCCCGCGCCTTCGTCACAGGTGATGTTGGTTACGCCGTCCTTGAACTGGACAGAGCCCGTCGGCGTTCCCGGCGTGCCCGTCGGCGAGCCCGTCGGATTGAACGTCACCGTGGCGGTGAAAGTCAGCGAATCGCCGCTTGATGATGGCGAACCACTCGTCCCCACTACCGTCGTCGTATTGAAGAGATCGGCCGGCGTCTCGTTTGGATCGCTGGCGCCGCCGACAGTCGAATCATCGCTCAGCACGCTGGTAAAGTTGCCACCTGAGATCGTCGCCTGGTTGCTCACCCTTGGCGGGTTCAACAAGCTCAGGTTCGGCAGGTTATTAAGCGTCACCTTGAACACAATAGTGATGCTCTTACCCGCGGGCAGGGTCCCGATAGTTTCATTGACCGTCGGGCCCGGAGGCATCGGCGCCAAACTAGTTCCGAGTTTCGAGTTTCGAGTTTCGGGTTTGGCATTCGGAGCTTGGTTCAGGCGGACTTCCGACTTCTGATCTCTAACCTCTGCGCTCTTGATTCCTGTCATGCCACTCTTAAGCGCGGAAGACAGATCGACTGCATCCTTGTCGTCAGCAGCTAACGTCAGGAAGTGCGTAGACGGCGAACCCTTCCGTGCAGCCTTCGCTTCACCGCTGGCCGGCAGACGCCGCTCGCCAACCGTGAGATAACCGTACATCAGACCATTGCGATCCTTTTGAGCGTAGGAGTCGTTCAGGCCAAGCTTGTGGCCGATCTCGTGCTCGATGGCCGTCAGCAAATCGACGTGACCCGCGGGCAGACTGGTGGGATCCGTATAGAGACGCGTGGCTGATATCGCGTGGGCAAAATTCAAGTCGGACATCGGCGTTGCATCGATGAACCAGCCCCTGCCGCCGGCGTTTCGATCGACCAGGATGCGATTGCTGCCGGCTGCCTCGCCCAGATATGCGCCTTGAAGATCGGCGATCTCGAATTTGATAGCCCGCAAAGTAGCGATCTGTTTCAGCGTCAAGCCCGTGGCTGACCAGCGATCAATGGCCGCCGCGACCACGTGATCCATATCTGTTTGAGTCAGAACACCGGTGGCATTAGCGTCGAGACTTACCAAAGACGACGCGTTGCCGGCGGCGGAATGACGCCAGGAGTTGCCGGCAAGAGCTGGATAAAGTGAGACTGCTCCGTCATCAAATACGTCAAATGCGGGGAACGGTGAATCACCGTTGCGGTATACACCGCCGTTTGCAAACCGCAGCGGCGCGGCGGAGCAATTGCTGAAGCCGGACGTGGCGGATCCCAGGACTACGCCGTTATTCCCATAGGTGCCGTTCGCCGAACCCGGATTCTTACCTCCGGCAAAATTGCCCACATACTGTTCGACGCCAGGAGTCGCCGTGGCAGCCATGCCTTCGACGCTGAAGGCGTTGACCGTCGGGCTCGTGCCTTGCTTGCGCAGCCGGATGCCAGGCGCAGTGTCGAACCCGTCCGTGGCGCCGGCCGTGGTGTTGCCGACAATGTCCACGCAAACATCGTTATCGGTGCCGGCGGTGGAACCTCCGGCCTCGACGAAGATGCCTTCGCGCAAACAGGTGCAAAGCGGTGCGGCGACCGTATTGTTGCTGATTCGGACGTTGATTGTGCCCTGGGCTTCGGCGCCACGAATCTTGATGCCGTTGCCGTCCGTTTGCGAGACGTTGTTGCCATCAATCACGAGAGTGAGCGTCTCCACATCGGTCACGCCGAAAGTCGCGCCGACGCCGGCGCTGATTCCGAACGGGCCGCCGAAGTTAGGGGTGTGATTCGCGACGATGCGGTTGTTGTTGATCGTGACCGTGCCGGTCGAGTTGCCGAGGACGGAGGTGGAAATGACGTTGCCTCCGATGTTGGTGATCGGATTGGCGATGGTGCCGTTGTTGTTAATCTCCCAGTTTCCCCGCGCCGTGCCGTTGATGCTCACCTGGATGGCGTTGGTGTTTATCTTGTTGGCGGAGCTGGCGCCGGCGACGCGGTTGCCGGTGATCGAAATGATGTTGTTGGCGTCGTTGGGAATACCGAACGTGAGCTGCGGCGAGCCGGCGGCTGCGTTCGTGCCCTGCATGATGATGCCGCCGCCAAGCGGGAAGTTCGTGATGATGTTGTTGCTGACCGTGGCGTCGTTGAGGTTCGACGTGACGGCAGCCGTGCCGTGGATGATCACGTGGATGCCGTTGCCCTGTGAGCAAGTGGTGGGATTCCGGGCGGGCGCGGACGCCGGACACGCAATAGCGGGTCCGCCGGCGGTCGAGCTGGTAATGGTGTTGTTGGATATGTCCAGGCTCGTAATCGTGCCTGAGTAATTCTCAATGGCGACGCCGTGGAAGTAGGCATTCGTCAGCGTATTGTTGATGATGCTCACGACGCCGTCGACATTATTGTTGTTAAGCGTATTGAATGCGATGTTAGAAACTTGAGCAGCCAGGCCGGTCCCGGAGTTGTCGATAAAGCCGTTCTGGAAGGTGAAGTTAGTGACGTCCGTGCCGCTCACCCCGTTACCTGCGGTGGTTTGAATTGCCAGTCGAGTGAAACTCGGACTCAAAGTGGTGGTCAGTGACACGCCGTGGCTGGTCGAGTTCTGAATCGCGCCGCCGGTGCACGTGCCGGCGCTGGTACAACCGCCGCCGTTGCCCTTAACCGTTAGACTGCCGAGCGCGCCGGTTGAGTTAAGGACGATGCCGCTCGAGGCGCCGTTCGAGCTGACGCTGCGAAACTCAAGGCCGTTGGCGCCGATGGTGGTGTTAGCGACGTTGAGCGCAATGCCGGTGGTCGTCGTCAGTGTGTTGACCAGCGCGCCGGTCGCTGCGGGATTGCACGGACTTTCGTCGCAGACCTCGATGGCGGTAGCGCCGCCCGTGGCAGTGAACGCTGGATTGGCGCCGGTTGAGAGCACCAGCCCCCCAGAGAAACGAATGGTTGCTCCAGCGTTGTTGGTTAACGAAATCCCGCTACCGTCGCCGTCATTGCCGTCGGTAATTGCTCCGGTAAAGCTCTTGGTTCCACCGGTCGTGCTGCCGACTGAAACCAGCGTGCCGAGATCGTCGGTAATCGTCCCGCCGTAAGTCACATTTGCCGTGCCGCCAGAGATGCCAAAATCCTCGTTGGTGGCGTTGGTGATGCTGCTGCCTGATGGGGCAGAGAAAGTGCCATTGACAGTGGTTAGCAGCACACCCTGACTTCCGCTGTTCGTGCTCGTAAGCGAAGAAAGTTGCAGGTCCGCCGTGGCCGAGCTAACGTTGACCGCAGGGCCGCCGGTAGAAGCGATCACTCCCACGTTTACGCCAATGCTGATCTTTGAGCCTGTGCCGGCGGGAGCGTTAAGTTGGCCGGCGCCTGATACGCTCAACCCTGTCCCGTTGTCGTTAACCACATCAAGGTCAGTGAAAGAGAGATCGCCGACCATGCCGGTCAAAATCAGGCCGCTATCGCCAACGCCGTTGCCTGCAGCGCCTATCACTGTCGTTCCACCCGAAACCTGATCCAAATTAACTGTGCCGGGATTCGCGTCGAACGTAGCCGCCGTAACATTGATTCCAGTGCCCGCCGCGTTTCCGCTGACCGCGTTGTTGGCAAAGCCGGTGATGGTCAAGGCGCCGGCATTCCGGACGATATTCACCGCACTGCCTGCCCCATTGGCGCTGGTAATCCCGGTGTTGCTGCTGAAGTTCAGGAGAGTCGTACCGGCGGTGGTGAACACATCGAAAGCATTGCCGGTTGCGTTCAGCGTATTAGTATTTACATCCAGAGTGAGCGTGCCCGAACCGCCGGTGTTGACATCGATTCCCTCAGCTCCTGCCGCGCTGATCGCATTATTGCTGATCGTAACCCCGCCGCTACTCGCGCCACTCGTCGTAACATCGATGGCATTGTTGCTGCCCGCGATATTGAATCCCCGAATCGATACGCCGCTGATGTTCAGCACCGTCACACCATCACCACCCGCGTTGGTAATCATCGGCGCGGCTCCGGCAGCTCGCAATACAGTTGGATTCGGACCGCCATTCACGCTCACCGGCACATCGAGCTGTACTCCGTTGCCGATGAAACGCTGGTTGGCTTTCAGCGTGATCCCGGCGTTCTGGCCACTAGTAGTTCCATTTCCCGCGAAGACATAGATCGTATCACCGGCTGCGGAGGCAGTCTGCGCCTCTACCAGCGTATCGAACGGATCTGTCGAGCGGCCAAGACCGCCAGGCGCCGCATTGTTCTGGACGTACCAGACTCTTTGCGTATTTACATTGATGGTAACGGTCGCGGTACTCTCGAGATTTCCAGCATCCTTGATCGTGTAGGTGAATGTATCGGCGCCGGTAAAACCGGCGTTCGGTGTGTACGAAAACTTCCCTGTCCCATCCATCGTCACTGAGCCGCTTGCCGAGGCGGCCGTGACCGTGCCGGACACAAAAGTCGTCGCCTGAAGCTTTGAGAGGGTGAACGTGTCGCTTAAGAATTCGGTATCGTTATCAAAGACGCTGCCGGTGACCGTCACTTTTGGTTGAGCACTCGGCGATCCGACGGGACCAACTTCCAGTAACGTGTTGCCGATCGTGTCGTAGCTGTCGTCGCCGGCCAGGGGCGAAATGTTGAGCGAGCCGCCAACCAGCGTTGTATGCGAATCGATTGTGTCGGCGAACTGCAGTCCGGTGGCCGCTACCGTGCCGGTATTGCTGATCGTCGTGCTGTAGATAATTCTTTCCGTCGATCCGGTACCGTCAGTTGGATCGATCTTCGTGTCGCCGTCGTCGTTCTCGATAGAGTCCGTCATTGACGCCGTGATGATCGGCGAGGCGGCCGGCATCGCGGGCGCCGGATTGGCGAACGTTCCGTTTGCCGTCGCTTTCGTTGAACTGGATCCAGTGGTCGCTTTGTTGTCTGACCGTTGACCTCTAGCCTCTGACCTCTGGCTGCGAGCGGCCATCGCCGCAAACGGCGTCATTAGGATAGAGAATGAAAGTAAGCAGGCGATGAATACGCGACGACTATTAGGGCTCGCGTCGTGGGGTTGGTTTTTCACAGGGTTAATTCCTCAGGTCGCGAACAGACGGCTTCAAAATATTTGGATCGGATATAGGTGAACAGAAAAAGCGCAAGAACTTTTTCGGTGAGCGACAAGACTAATACGGAAGGGCAATTAGGTCAACGATAAAGTGACCGGTGATGAGCAGTCGGAACCGCGATTCTGACGGTATGATTGTCGCCTGCTGCTTACCGCTTACTGCTTACAGCTTATCACTCACTATTTCGTTGGCGCGGAGGCGTTTGCGCGCGCTTTAGCTCAAGGGTTGGTGGCCTGGATAAGTAAGCCGTGCCAGCCAGAGCGACAGTAACTACTATCGATGCGATGACAGATCTGATGCCCCGAGGGGCAGATCAGGACCACCTGCAAACCAACTCACGATCGAATATCTTTCGCCATGCGTTACCGGAACGACTTCGTGAGTAACTTCAGAACGGAACGCGACCAGGGTTCCGGCCTCACCGTTGAGCCTAAACTCCCTGCCGGCGCGCCAATCGGAAAAGACGAGCGAGCCTCCACAATACGTTTCAGGTCCCGGCTGCTCGGCCTGACTGTTCAGAAATATGCTCACCGAGACACGACGTGCTTCAGTCTCGATCCGCACGAGACCGGTGTTGCCATCCTGGTGAGCGACAAAGAAATCTCCCTCCCGATAGCGCAAGAACTGCGGCGCTTCGCAGCTAGTGATTCTAGTCCCAAAATGCTGCGCGATCTTCTCGCGACATTCCGCGATTCGCTGGGTGACGTATTCAACTGTATCTGATGAAAGGGTGATGCGCGCAACTCTGCGCATCGTTTCCTCAACTGAACCGAAGGCGCTCTTTCCGTACGTCAGTGCTGGTTGGCCAGGTGAGCACCGCATCTCGGTGATGAGGTCGCGGCAGGTCTCGGCGTCGAAGAAGCCGGTTACTCGGAATAAATCGAATTCGATCTCCTTAATCGTAGCGGCGGCCTTTCTCTTCCTGCTGTTTGCTTCCTGCCGTCTGACTTTAGCCCGGAGTTGCCGTTGCTTTCGCTTTGGCCCTTCGTTCCTTCAACTTCTTGTCAGCCTCCAGGTCTTGCATCTGGACATAGTTGATGTTTCCGCCCGGCCCGCCGGCGAACACGCGAATCTCGAAGCCAATACAAGTGAGCGTCTTCAATTGATTGTCCATCCCGACATAAGCTTCCCACCGATCGGGCCCGGGAAGAGTTGTTCCTTCAACAATCCTGGCGACGAACTTATCCACGTGCGGCCATTCCGGCCCGTTGTATCCCACGTACATTTTTGAGACGCGCCCGTCCAGAAACGTAAACGTGATCTGCTTAATGTCGACGAATTTCTCTCGGGTTTCGTATTGCGATGGTTTGATTAAGAAGCCGGAAGTTCCGAATTGGCTGGGCGGCTTGGACAAGCTGGGGCGCAACTCGGGATCATCTTTGCTCCCCGGAAACAGGGCCAGCACCTCTTCCGTGGTCATTCCGAGTCTGAGACCATTGACGATCGGTGCTTGCGACAGGCCGAGGTCACAAGTTGGTTTATCCTGATTGGTTGAATCGAGTGATCGATTTGAAGCTTGAGCAATGGGCGCCGCGTCATTCGCAACCGAAGGAGAACTCGCCGACTTGTATCCGGCGCAAGCGACCGAGATTCCAGGCACCGTCAAAATAATCGCGAGAAATACTTTCATGATTCGTATGATGCCATGAATCCACAGATTACGCAGATTACATAGACCAAAGCAACAGAAGAGCATACTGAAAATTCGCCAACTTCGAAGGTAACCTCCCTTCGTTGCCTGTCCGTTTTTTATTGCCTATCTAAGTAATCTGCGTCCTTTGAACCCCAAAAACAAAACCGCCGGCCGATCTTTCGATCGCACCGGCGGCTTTCTGACTCTGACTCCTGGTCTCTGCGCTACGGTCGCGCTGGAAACACTCCTTGCAACGCGATATTAAAATAGAAAGTCAGGTATGGCATCAGGTTGTTATGCGGCTGGTCGCCACCGGCTGGGGCAAGCGCATTTGGACTGAGCGGAGTCAATGCACCCGGCGCGGCGTAGGCCACGATGCCGCCAACACCGTTCGCCGGCAACTGTCCGGCCGGTATCCGCTCGGTCGCATCGGCCTTCGAAGCGTTCAGCGCGTGGCTGTGCGACGGAATCTCGGATTCCAGCAGACTCACGGTTTCCGAGCCTCCAGTCTCGCCGAGATCGTGCAGCGAAAGACCGGGCCCCTGACCCGGATGCATGGGTGCCCTGCCCTGAAGATCCGGCAAAGCGAAGTTCGACTTGCCATCACCGCCGTAGGTTGTTCCCAGCAAAGAGAAGAGCGCGGTGTTCTGCGAGAGGGGCATCAATTGGCCATCGCACCAGGCCCAGCCTTTAGGCGCAAAGTTAAATGGAAAAATCCTGATTTCAGCAACAAATGGATCGGCCATGACAATCTCCTTAGTCTGACGGAAAAAGATCGAACGTATGCTTTGCCTCTCAACAATCCAGCATCATGTCGGCGACGGGAAAATCCCGAATAGCGAAATAATAAAATCGACGCACAGATACGGTTGAAAGTTCGTGTGCGGCTGACTTCCGCCGACCGGACCGATGGACGCAGCGTTCATTGCACCTACCGGCGCGTCTGTTCCGTACGGTAGCGTGTTAACGTCGGGAGGCGCCGCAAGAACGTTGTTGGTCGGCGACGTTCCGGTCGTCGTATCGATACTGCAGAGCGCGGGGTGGGTGTGAGCGGGGATCTGCTGCACGGTTAGCGTTATCTCCTCGGCCCCTCCTGTCTCAGCCAGAATGAAGCCGTTGCCCTGATGAATAGGGATTCGCCCGCGCAAATCAGGTAGCGCGAAAGTTGATTCCCCGTCGCCGCCATAGGTGGTACCGATTAATTGAAACAGGGTCTCGTTCTCGGAAATCGGTAGCAACTGGCCCTCACAAAACATCCAGCCCGACGGAGGAAAATTGCCCGCGAACATCCTGATTTCCCCTACATATGGTTGTGCCATGAGTTTCTCCTTTAGTTTGGCGACGGGAAGATGCCCTGCAGCGCTATACAGAAAGTCAACGTCAGAAAGGGCTGCATATTCAGGTGGGCTTGCGAGCCCCCAACATTCCCGACCATGTTCGGCGCCATGGCTTGCAGATTAGCTGCGGCGGAATACAAGTTCGACTGCACCGACTGCGCGAGAGTGACCGTCGCATTGTTGTTGCTGGTGGTCGCGGGAATGTTGACCGCGTTCCAGACGTGCGCGTGCGTCGGTATCTCGGCGATCGAAAGCGTGTGCGCCTGCTCGCCACCTCTTTCGCCCAGCGTGTGTCCACTGCCGACGTGAATCGGCGTGCGACCCCGCAAATCAGGCAACGCAAAGTTGACCCGACCATCGCCACCGAAGGTGGTGCCGAGCAAACTGAACAACGCCTGGTTTTGATTGATAGGCATTAACTGGCCATTACAAAGCGCCCATCCCTTCGGGGCAAAGACGAAGCTCATGATTCTGATTTCAGAAAGAAATGGTTCTGCCATTGTCTTTTACTCCATTGAGTAGTGCAGGTTTACGTGTCAGCCTGCGGAATTGGAGATGGAAAGAGCCACCTTGCCCACGAATTATCCAGCGGAACTAACGTCTGGAGAGACTAGAGTTACGACAGCAAGGGTTGAAGCGGCGCGGATTCTAATCCCAAGCAGAGACAATTGCAAGCAAAATTTTTTACGAAGGACGATTTATTATTATCTCAGGACGTTTGCGACTATTGGAATTACCACACACAGAGGGTAGTGTCTTATTTTGACTTTGCGTGTTTTTGCGCCCTTGGCGTCTTTGCGTGAGATTACATCTGAGGCAAGACGGCTCACGCAGAGGTGCAAAGCCGCAAAGAAAAACCGCAAAGTAAGACACTGCTAAACAGAGCATCTGCTGCTCTCTTGGCGCCTGATCTAGCTAAAAAAGTCATCAATGCCAATGTCGAAGAGTTCATCCTTGTTCTTCCAGGACGGCTTTCGCTTTTTCTTCGGTTTGGGCGGGTCGGTCTGCGCAGGCTCGGGGCCCGTAGGCGGCGGGGTATTGGTATTGCCCGCCGGCGACGTCGTTGTCGTCGGAGTTGTCGTTGCGTTTGGTGAAGAGGCGCCGCCCTGGTTACGCTGCGTTCCGCCCGATGCGCGCGTGGGTGGCGACATCCGGGCGGCGTCTGCGGGTGACAATCGATTCAGCGTCGCCAGGTATCCCTGGGCGCCGTTCTGATCGCTGCCGACCGGAACCAGCAACAACAGGAAGTTCCCGAGCGAACCGTGCGCCATCATGTAAGTGTCCTGACGCAAGGCTCGGCTGCCGCCGCGGAAAAGCAGCGAGAAACACTCGCCATTGGGAGGCGCCGGAAAATCATCGACTCTTAGCAAGGTAACTTCGATGATCCCGTAAACACTATGAAGTTGAAAAATCGAACCTACGTACGATTTAAAGGTGGCTTTGGTGTAATACGCCAGCGGATCGCCCGGGGTGGGACCAGAAGTGTCGCCGGGGTCGCCATCTCGGTTCTTCCAGTCCTGCGAGAATGTGTTCTTTAAAGGGATCGCGGCCACCAAGGCAGCGGTCATTCCCGCTTTAAGAAAGTACCGTCGAGATTTGGACATTTCCCCTCCTGGAGACGTGGGTTGGAGGGTGGATCCAACAGCCGGAGCGGAGGTTGAGGTCCGCGATTATCGAAATTGCCGCCGGGCAGTCTATTATCTTTCGCGTCACTATTCAATCTTGAAGTTGATCTTTTTCGGGTAAAACCTATGTTTCTGGAACGGATAAATGACGCCCAGATCGTCTTGCCAAACGGCGAGCCGCTGCGGCTTCGGCGCGCGACGGCGGAAGATGACGACTTTCTCCTCTCCGTGTACGAAAGCACGCGCGCCGAAGAACTCGACCAGGCGACTTGGATGGAAGGACAGAGAGAGGCGTTTCTCAAATGGCAATTCATCTTGCAAAGACAGGAGTACGAAACTCGCTTTCCCGACGCTGAATATTACGTGATCTTAATCGGCGACGAGCGGGCCGGACGAATTTGGATTGGCCGCGATGCAGAGCAGATTCGCTTATTGGATATTGCCATTCTGCCGGAGTTTCAAAACCGAGGCGCGGGCACGCATTTGCTGAAAGGCTTGATCGACGAGGCTACGGAAACCGGGAAGCTGCTTCGTCACATGGTGTTTGTGCTGAATAACGACGCCCACCGTTTCTATGAACGTCTTGGCTTTGTCATTATTGACGACCTGGGTGCGTACAAGCACATGGAGTGGAAGTCGAGTGAAGGCGGCAAGCAGAAGGCAGAAGGCAGTAAGCAGAAGGCAGAAGGCAGTAGGCAGTAGGCAGAAGGCAGAAGGCAGAAAGCCCAGCCTACGGCATTCTTTGCACGTTTAAAATGCGAAGTAGCCCGTTGCGAGACACCACCCACTGCCTACTGCTTACTGCCTTCTGCCTTCTGCCTACTGCTTTTTGTCTTCCGTCTTGTAATAGTTAAAGACTGCTTCGTAACGGAAACCGTCGCCCTGCTGCGCGATGGGCACGACGAACAAATCGAACTGACCCATTTTTTCGTGCTGCATTGAATAGATGCTCTGAGGCAGAAGTGGGTGCGGGGCGTAAAAGAAAACTGAAAACCGCTCGAGTCCCTGCTGCTCGTTTTCCTTCAGCTGGTAACCTTTGACCTCAACCAGCTCTAACTCGAAATTCTGATCGCCAGCGAGGGCCCGGAATTTCGTGTTGACGTGTTGTGAGAATTCCTGCTCGGTTAAGGGCGCAGACATTGAATCGCTCTCCTGATTCACTCCTGGTCGTGGAGTGTCTTTAGTTTTCGGATTTCAAATCTGCGGGAGCCCGAAGGAATAGTAACGACCACTTCGTCGCCCTCTTCCTTGCCCATCAGACTGCGGCCAATTGGTGAGACGGTAGAGATTAGCCCGGCGGCCGGATCGCTTTCTTCGGGAGTGACCAGGCGATACGTCACTTCCTCTTCACGCTCGGCATCGTAGAGGACCAGCGTCGAGCCGTAGCCGGCTTTGTCGTGAGAAATGCGCGAAACATCGATTGAAGCAACCTCGCTCACGCGTTGGCGCAGCTCGCGGATGCGGGCCTTGACCATCGTTTGGCGTTGCAACGCAGTTTGATACTCCGAGTTTTCGCGCAGGTCGCCGAATTCCCGGGCGCGCTTGATCTCTTTAGGCAGGTGTATGCGCAACTCGGTCTCGAGCTCATCGAGCTCTGTCTGAAGTTTTTGTTTGACTTCGGCTACGCCCGAGGACAATTCAATGCTCAACTTTCCCCCTCTCCATTGGAGGGTGGGGTGGGGTGAGGGACTAAGTTAATTTCTCACGCTAAACCCTCACCCTAACCCTCTCCCAGAGGGAGAGGGAAATTGCGAATCCGATCACGCCTTGCTCTTCTCGTTCAGCGCATCCTCGATCGCCTGCCGCATCAACTGTGGCGTCGAGAGCGGGCTGAAGCCCTGGAAATGTTTCACGATGCGCCCGTCACGGGAAATGACGAAGCTTTGAGGAATCACGGGTCGCGCCCCCACGGCTTGCAGCAGCGGCTGCGCGAAAGTCCCGTCGTCCCAAATGATCTTGTACGGCACTTTCTGAGTGCGAATGTATTCTTTTACGTGCTCAGGATCGTTCTGCTCGTTATAGGTCGTGGCCAAACCAAGCACGACGAGTCCGCGCGCCTTATACTCGTTGCTCATCTTCACCAACTCAGGCATCTCCTGCCGGCATGGTCCGCACCAGGTCGCCCAAATATTTACTACCAGAACTTTGTCTTTATAATCAGAGAGCTTAAACGAATCGCCGTCTAAAGTTTGCAGCTTGATATCGCGGACGCCGGCGGGCAGCGCCACGAAAGCACCCGGCGCCGGATTGTTCCGAAGAGGAGTCGTCCCCGGCGAGTTTGCCGGCGCCGCGCTGTTTGATGAAACCCCGTTTGCCGGCGGCGCGCTTTCGTTTGAATTGCAACTCGACAGGCCAAGCGCGCCCAACGCCGACAGGGCGACCAGACTAACGACAATCCGCCCTGCGCTCCAGAAATTTTTCCGGGCTGGTTCCGGCTTGCGCCTTGAGTTGTCAGTTGAGCCCATTGAACACCCCTTCATTCGTTCGCAGCGGCCACGACGCGGAAAGTTGCCACTCTCGTCAGGTCGTTGCCAATAATCGCATACTCGCCCGGCATCAGCGAAACCCGAGGACGTAATTCCATGAAAACCTGTTCGCCATCCTTGGCCAGGCCACGGACGAAGGGTTTAACTATCTCTTCGGAAGAGATGGCGAACCCGGCCATCCCTTGCTGGGCGATGGCCGTCGCGCGACGCGCACCGCGGCGCGGCGTGAGCCAGACAATCAAAGGCGGATGCGCGCCGCCACGTTCAATCGTGAACAGAAAGATGCGCTGATCCTTCCCTAAGATCGTCTCGGAATGTTCGCCCTTCAATTCGACATAACTGACCCTGGTCGTCTTTGCAGTTTGGTCGGGATGGAGCGGGGTCTCGGCGCGCTCAAAGGCAACCGGCGCCAGAGTATTTTGTTGATCGAGCACGTAAACCAGGCTGCGATCGGCAGGTGGAGACGGCAGGAACTCCTGTGCGCCGGCGGTGCGCGCTGCCCATAACCCGGCCATCGCCACCCAGAACAGCAAACTCATAAACGCGCGCGCTTTCATTTGAACATCTAACCGTACGTGACGCGATACTTGTGGTCAAGCGCACGCCACATTAAACTCTGTCGCAGTTTGGCGGCGAATTTTTCGTAGTGGTCTGTTAGTGTGTTGCTGTTGTGCTTAATAAAAATAGCTTGAGAAGAACGGCCTTAGTCCCGTAGGGACGAAATATTTATAGCCCAATGGCCTCTCTATTATTGAGTAAGCTCCGTAGGAGCGAAATATTATCAAGTGAGTCACATTTCGCTCCTACGGAGCTAGGGTTGTTGGAGCAGCTTGTTGCTATAAACATCCGGCTCCTACGGAGCTAGACGATCGCGACGGTTTCCTTGAACATTTGGCAACACTATTGTCTCAGAACACACTAACGGAGCACTGCCGAATTTTTCGTAACGGCAACTTTAGCATCAGGGGGTGAGGCTATGAACGGATCTTCTATTTTTTCGCGGGTGGCCGCTTCGATTCTGGCACTGGTGCTCTCGTTTAGCACTTTGCTCGCGCAGGACATCAGCGGCGGCGCCGGCGTCTTGCTGGCCAGCGCCGATGTCGAAGCAAAGCTCGGCAAAGGAATTTTTACGCCCGCGCAGAATAAGCCTCATGCCGCGAAGCAGCTCGAAAAGAAAACGGTGCCGCGGCCGGTGAGGTCCGCGCATACGTCGAGGCAAACAACCGCCAGTAATCGAGAATCGAGTGGTAACACTTCCCGGCAACAGCAACGGAGCGGCACAACCCCAACCACCAGGGCTGAGGCTGATCCCTCCAGCAATGTGTCGGGTCCGCCGCTCGGAGGCGCCGCCAGACGAACGCTGAGTGCTGAGGACTACAACCAGCAGGGAGACGGATACTTCGATGCCGGCGAGTTTGAGAGGGCAGCCGAAGCGTACCAGCAGGCGATCAAACTGCAACCCGATTTTGCCGACGCCTATCTGAATCTCGGTGAAACATATTTCAATCTGGGCCGGTTTGAGGATGCGATCACGGCCGACAATCAGGCCATTCGCCTGCGCAGCGATTGGGCCGAAGCATATCGCGCGCTGGGAACTGCGTATCTGAAGCTCTCGCGTTCCGAAGAGGCGCTTGCCGCTCTCAAAAAATCATTCGAGCTCGACGCAAACGATCCTGAAACCCGCAGCGCGCTGAGTCTCGCTTACTTTGATCAGGGTGTCGAGGCTTACAACGCAAACAAATATGAAGACGCGATCACGGCTTACCGGCAGGCGATTGATCTGAAAGCGAACTACCCGGAAGCCTACAACAATCTTGGCGACTCGTATCGCCGGGTCGACAAACTCAACGAAGCGGCTGAGGCTTACCGGCATGCGGTGCAACTGAAACCGGATCTGCTCGAGGCGCACAGCAATCTTTCGCTGATTTATGACAGGCAGGGCCGTTATGCGGAAGCCGCGGAAGCTTACAAGCAAGTCATTCGACTAAAACCGGACGACGCCGAAGCCAACAACAACATGGGATATGCGCTCGGCAAGACCAAGCGCTGGTCGGAAGCGATTGTGGCTTTCAAGCGGGCGATTGAACTCAAGCCGGATTATGCTGAGGCTTACAGCAATCTCGGCTGGGCCTACAACAACACCGGGAACTACGCGGCCGCGGTTGATCCTCTGCAAAGATCGATTCAGCTCAAGCCCGATCTGCCGGAGAGCCATTTCAACATCGGCATCTCGTACACGCGCCTGAATCAGAAGAACGAGGCGCTGACGGAATTTCAGCAGGCAGTGCAACTAAAGCCGGATTGGCCTGCGGCGCAGAACAACCTGGGGTTTGCTTATGGCAACCTTGGTAGATTCAACGAGGCGATCCCTTTTCATCAGACAGCGATCCGTCTGAAACCGGACTACGCCGGCGCGCATTACAATTTGGGCGTGGCTTACCTGATGACCGGAAAGAAGAGGGACGCGGAAGCCGAGTACCAGATCCTGCGGCCCCTGAATGCGGGGATGGCCACTCAGCTTTATGTGATGATTTTCAAAAAGGCGCCGCCGCAGGAGTAGATGAATTCCAACGGTCGCGTAGCTATCCGGTAGAGTTGCGTGCCCTGCCGAGCGACATTCTGCGGCTTGCCGCCCTCCAATGCGGTAAGGCTTGCCTTACCGACGAACTTCCTTAAACTCTTCGAGGCTACGCCTCAGCGTCTCCACTTTATTTTGTCTATATCGACAGCCAGCGGCTCATCTTCTAAAGCGCTCCCGTTCCAGATCCTCACACTTGAATAACGATAATCGTCTGCTCGTTTAACCAAACCCAGCCGCACGGGATTTCGATGTGTGTACTGTACTCGCTGCATGAGCATACTCTCACTGGTCAAGAGACGAACGTTCGGATGATGATCCCAAAGTGAGTATTCGTGTCCACGACGAGATGCAGAGCGTCTTAGCTTAGCAAGCGACTTTTCATGACCCTCATGTTTGAGGAAGTCAATAATGCGCCGACTGATAATTCCATTAATGAAACGCAGGACCACCGCAGCTTTCCTTTCACCATCGCTAATCACGTGCAAGTGCTCCGGCATGATCACGTACGCCAGGATCAGAAACTGCCCAGAGATGCGTGCTTCGTTGAGCGCTGCACAAGTGACAGCCTTCAGCACATTATGTCGAAACACAGGCAGACGACCCCTAGCAACAGAAGTAAGATAGTAGGCTGGAGAATTAGGAGAAATGTAGTTCAATAGTTCCGGCGAGGCGCAGCCTCGCCGCGGGAGATTAGTTAACCAATGACGGTAAGGCAAGCCTTACCGCACTGGTGCGCGGCAAGCCGCCATACAAATCCTTTTGCGGGTTACTGTACCGATGGTTTGCAGTAAAAGGGCTACAGAATATCCTGCGCGCGCAAAGTGATCACCGTTGCGGTGATCAGCACAAGAACATCAATAACGGCAAGCCGCCATACAAATCCTTTTGCGGGTTACTGTACCGATGGTTTGCAGTAAAAGGGCTACAAAACATCCTGGGCTCGCAGCGTGATCACTGTCGCGATAATCAGGGCGAAAAACATTATCAGCAGAACGAAGGGGTCGAGCAGACCGTGGCCCCACGGGTGCTTGAAAGCGATGTAGTTGCTTAAGTCCTCGGGAATTCTGTCGGCCTCGGCGATCTTCGGAGGGTCCTTCAGCTTCGGCGCGCTGGGCTGAGTAGATTGGACGCCGCTCTGCAAGTCCTTGATGTAATCCTTCATCTTGCGCTCGTATTCCTTCGAATCGGCTTCGGCATCTTTCTTGTACTTGTCGAGGTCCTCGCGCGCCTTGGCGATGTGGTCGTCGTTCAAGTCCTCATAGTGCTTGTACAAGCCACGACCTTTATTTTCACCGTCAGGATCAGAGCCTTCTTCATCGAGAGTATCCAAAGTTGAAAAGCGTTTGATGCCATCAAAGGCCCAGGTGGCCGGAATTACCGTGCTGATGATTCGCGCGGTGTTCTCAGGCACGCCCACCAATCCCGAAAACAGGATTTGCGGAATCAGAATAAGCGGCACCATGCTGGTGGCCATTTCTGAGGTCTTTACAATCGCGGAGATAAATAGACCCAGGGAAATGCCGACCATGGCGGTAATCAGCACAATAATGACTTGCGGAATCGCCCAGCCGGGCACGCTCATCAGCCCGGTGTAATGCATGAACTTGAGCGAGCCGTAAAGCAGTAGGCACTGCAACGATACGATGACAGCCAACACGAAGAGTTTCGAGCCCACGTAAGGAAAAAGCCGCAGGTTGACCATTCGTTCGCGGGTGTAGACTGCGCGTTCGCGAATGATCTCGCGTGAGGCTATCGAAGTGCCGAACCAGATCGACACCAACGCCAACACAAAGTAGGGAAAGTCGCGCGGCGCGTCGTTGGGCACTACCAGGTAAGTGAGAAACGCAATGATGGGCGCCTGGCCAAACAGGATCAGCAGATTGAATTTGTCGCGCGTCAGCACTTCAAGATAGCGGCGCGTCAGCGTGGCCCACTGCCGCACCGTGTCGACGATACTCATGCGGCGCTTGGCGGGCGCGGCCGCGCGCGAGTCGCGTGGCAGAACGCTGAGCGGCTCGACCACGTTGCGCCGGTACTGTTCGGTGTTCTGGAATTTAAGCTTCCAGTCTTCGGCCACTTGCTCAGAAATCTGTTCGCGCTGCCGCTTGCGCGCCGCCTTCTCGGCCTTGCCGGCAGTGGGCGGCAAAGGCGCCAGGGCGGCCAGTTGTTGATCAACCGGATCTTCGAGCTTGTCGTAAAGGTCCTTGAAGCTTTCGGCCTTCACGTGCGCCAGCGCTTCCTGGGGCGCGCCGTAAAAGACCAGCTTGCCGCGCATCAGCACGACGATCTTGTCGAACAGCTTGACGTTCTCCATCGCGTGCGTCGTGAGAATGACGGTGCGGCCGCTCTCGGCGATTTGGCGGAAGAGCTTCATGATCTTTTCTTCCGTCGCCGGATCGAGGCCAGACGTGGGCTCGTCAAGAAAGATCACCGAAGGCTTGGTAATCAGCTCGACCGCGATCGAAACGCGCTTGCGCTGGCCGCCGGAAAGTTGCGAGATGGCCACGTCACGTCTTTCGGAAAGACCGGTGACGTCCATCACCTCATTTACGATCTGATCGATTTCACGGCGTGACACGTCACGCGACAGACGCAGCCGCGCGACATAATAAAGCGTGCGATAGACGGTCAGCTCACGATGAATGATGTCGTCCTGCGGCACGTAGCCGATCGATTGTTTCAGCGAATCGAGATGCCGATACAGATCGAGATTGTTGATGAGCACGTAGCCGCTCGTCGCCGGACGCATGCCGTTCAGCGAATCCATCAGCGTCGACTTCCCTGCTCCTGATGGACCAAGCAAACCGACAAATTCGTTCGGCTGAATCGTGAGGCCCACGTCGTCGAGCAACTTGATCGTGCCGCCGCCGGATCGATTTTTGACGATCTTGGTGATGTTGATGCAGTCGATCCGGGTCTTGGATCGCGTGTCGTAAACGGCGACGCCCTGCGCGGCATCGGCCTGCAACACGAACGGGCCAATCTGAATGACGTCGGAGAGTTGCACGCCACGACGACCGCTGATCCGTTCGCCGTTGACATAAACACCGTTCGTCGATCCCGCATCTTCGACCGCAATGCTGCCATTCTGGCGCACGAAGCGCGCGTGATGATTTGAGATTTGCAGCCCATCGAGCCGCAGGTCGTTGTCCGGCGCGCGGCCCACGGAAAGTTGCGGACGGGTTTCAAACGACAGCCGCGCCAGCAACTGTGGCTGGTTCGACGGTTGCGGGGCGGGCGGGTGTAAGGTGCCGGAAGTCGAGACAATGGTCGCGCCGGCGTTAATCTGGCCCCCACGTTGGGCCATCGCCGCGATTTGACCAAACGCCGACGGGATATCTACCTGGCTGGGCGTAGGCGCCGCCCGCCTGGACCACCCGCCGCGCGGGCGCCGGATGAGCATGGATCGATCAGTCGCAGCAGCGGCCCGCCGACTCCCAGTTGAATCTCATCGCCATCAAACAGCGGCACTGTTTCGGTGATCCGCTGACCGTTAACCAGCGTGCCGTTGAAGCTCTTGAGATCGGTAATGATGAACTGCTCGTCGCTCTTCTTAATCTCGGCATGACGCCGGGAAACAACTGCGGCATCCGCATCGATCACCACTTCGCCTTCCGGGTCGCGACCCAGGCGGGTGACTTCGCGATCGAGCTGGATGCGTCGAGTTTGCCCCGTGCGCGCATCAACCAAATCCAGATGCGCTGCGGCCGACTTGGGCGGCGGCGGACTTGGAGGACGAGGTGATGGCGGAGTCGCGCCGGGTCGCGCCGCCGTGGGCGACTGGGCCACGGCCTTGGCGGCGGCCAGCGGATCGCGAATCGTTTCCATCGGCTGGGCGTCAGCATCGCGGGACCCGGCGCCGGCCACCGGAGATTGCTCAATGCTGACGACGCGCAGAATTGGGCCACCCGTGCCTACCTGAATGTGCGTTCCGACTCGCACTTCGACTGGCGTGCTGATGCGCTCGCCATTCACAAAAGTGCCAAAGCGCGAGTTGGTATCTCTGATGGTGCATCGGCCTTGCGCGAGAGTGAACTCGGCATGCTGGCGCGAAACCATCGGCCATTCCTCTTGCGAGAAAAAGTAATGGCACACCGCCGGATCTCGCCCGACGAGAACTTTTTCATTGGTGAACGCGCGTTCGCCGTGTAGTTGGCCGCTGCGATCTTCTGCGAGAACTAGCTTCATTGTTATCTGAGCGGCACAGACTTCAGTCTGTGGGTGACCGGATGGACAAGTGCAGCACAGACTGAAGTCTGGGCCACCTGCATTATTATTTTCCGAACCGAAACGACTCGAGCATCATGGGCAATTCTCCCTTGACGCCAACGTCGTCGATGCTTTTCAGCTCCGGCGCCAGGGAAGTCGCCAGCATCAAAAGCGTAACGCCATTCCTGCCGCCGTTGACAGGTGGCAGGAAGATTACTCTGCCCCAAATCTTAATGTCGCCCTTTTCGGTGTTTCGCGAAAAACTCTCGAAGCGAAATTGATAGCCGTCGTAGACCCCGACAGTCACCGGGCCTTCCGACACTTTCCTATATTCCGCGAAACCTTTTTCATATTGCGCGCTGAGGTTCCTGGCCAAAGTCGGGAAGATCGAGCGATTGCCTTCCGGCGATCCAGCTGACACAAAGGACCCGACAGCAAAATTCTCTTGCGTGAAATCGGGCGGCAAGCGACGTTCTACTTTCGCAAAGTTGCTCGCGCCGCGCGCACCGGCGCTGGGATCCTTCTGCCAATTCTCGGGATAATAAAACGAGAAGTCTACGTAATGCTCTTTGAGCTTGCCGTTCAGATTATCAATTGAATTCACAAACTGAACCGCATTAGACGGAGGCGAGTATGGCGGCGGTTCCTTTGCTTCTTCCTTCTTTTTTTCAGCTGTCGGTTTGGCAGACGGAGTTGCCACCGGAGTCGGCGAGGCCTCAGGCGTAGTCTGTTTAGCTTCCAACATCGGTCGCAGCACAAAGAAATAGCCGGCGACGACTCCACCCAGAGCCAGGAAAAGCAGCACCGCTAAAAGCGCCAGCACCAGCGGCAGGTTAGATTTTTTTGCGCGTGCAGCCGGAGCGGGTAAAGCAGCAGAAATCGCTGCGGGCAACGGTGCGGACTGCCGCGGAGGAGTTGATGGCGTTGAAGGCAGCGGCGCCGATGGTTGACGTGACGGCTCGGCACGTGACGGTTCCAGCGGCGCCGAGATTGGGCGCTGCACTGGCGGCGGCGCGGACATCATCGTCTTCATGAGATCGTCAACCGAAGGCAATGAAGCCGAGGTTGGTGCGGCGCCAGGCAGTGGCGTCGATGGCGGTGCCAGTTCGCCAGTATCAGCCGGGAGTTTGGTAGACGTGTCCGGTGGCCGGCTGACTACGGTTTTGTAAGGGTCGAAGTCATCGGACGGCGCAGCCGCGCGGTCGCGCGAAATCTCTCTGGTCGATTCGTCGTCAATTTCGGGCGCTTGCGGTTGCGCGCCGTCGATACGGATCGTATCGGTTTGTCCGGTTCGCGCAGGCGCCTCGTCATCGATCAAAGATATACCGTCTTGCGTGCAAAACTTCTGCGCAGTGTTGGTGAATGTGCGATTACATTGTGGGCAACGCTTCATTGGCAGTGACTCGTAGTCTCAATCATATGTTACTTGGCGCGGGCAGCAGCGAGCTTAGCCTGCAACTCAACATTCGCCGGATCAATTTGCAACCCGCGTTCATAGGCCCGGACGGCATCGCGGGCGCGGCCGGCTTTCATAAATCCGTCGCCGACGCCGCCAAAGCCGAAGTTGCCGGCCATCTGTTTACGATCCGAATCTGACGCCAGTTCAACCGCCGACTCATAAATACGCAACGCGTCATCATACCGCTCTAACGCCAAATATGATCGCGCCAGAATGTTCCGGGCTTCGAAAAACTTCGGACTCACCTCGACGGCGGACTTCAGATAGGGCTCTGCCTCGGCATATTTTCGATTCACCGACAGCATTCGGCCCATCAGGAACAGAGCCCCCGGATTGCGCGCATCCAAATCCAACGCTCGTCGCAAAACCGGTTCTGAATCTCCCCAGCGCTGTTCCGACTGCATCGCCTCAGCAATCAGGACGAGCGTGGGCGCATCTTTTGCATTTTCGATCGCCGCAGAGTAGAGCGGATCTGCTTCCGAGGCGCGATCCATGCGCCGCAGCACGCGGGCCAGGTGGACCTGGGCCACCATGTAGTTCGGATCCAATTGGAGGGCGCGGCGCAAGGCGGCTTCCGTCTCAGCATTGAAAATGCCACGCGCGATCATGGCCGCCCCCAGGCGATCAAAAGCAACGGCATTGGTCGGCTGCAATTGCGCCGCACGCTTGGCAAACATTTCCGCATCGGAAAATCGTTTGGCATTAAGAGCGCCCGGCCGTGGTTGCACCAGCACAAAGCTCAACGCCATCAAAGCGTCCGTGTTGATCGGCGCAAACTCCACCGCTTTCCGGTAAGCCGCTTCGGCCTCATCCCAACGCTGCTGATCCACGAGCACGTTTCCCAAACCCTGAAACGCGCGCGCGTCCCGCGGCTTGATGTGCAGGGCGGCTCGATAAGATTTTTCGGCCAGGTCGAATTTGTGCGCGTCGCGCGCATCGTTACCGTCAGCCAGAGCGTCCAGAAATCTTTCTTCAACTTCCGCCGTGTTAGGTCGCGGCTCAGGCGTATTCGGGTTCGGTCGTGGGCGCGTGGGCCGAGTCGGATTGCGAACGCGTTTGGCTTCCGGATTCTTCGGGCGAAAGATTCCCGCTCCGCCAGTCAACTCGCCGCCGGCCTGAGCAAACACTCCGGCACAGACGCCCAACAGTACCACCAAACAAAAACCGATCGCGCCAAACCTGCCAATACTTTCGCGGAACATCTTCTCCTCCGTGCGGACCTTGCGACTTTGAAAACCGAGTCTGAACGAAACGAGTTGCTTAACCTTGCGCGCTGATTTTGAGGAAAGCCGGCGGTGAAAGCAAGCTCAGGTCAGTCAACATTTCGCCTTACTGGCTCACTTTGACCAGCCGAAATCCGAGGACGGGATTTTTGTAAGTCGGCGCAAACCAGTCGCGCATGGTGCCGCTAACCTTGTTGGAAGGACTGCTGTAACTGCCACCGCGGACCACGATCCAATCTTTGTATTGGGCGGGGAGCTGCAGATTGTTTCCCTTATAAACGGATGCTTTCGACGAAGTCCATTCCCAAACATTCCCCATCAGGTCCTGATTGCCCCACCTATTAGTTCCGGTCGGATATGTGCCTACCGGCTGTTCTTTGCCTACGCCCGCGTCCAGGGTCGCAGCTCGTCCTGGCTGCCAGGTGTTACCCCAGGGATAAAGATTGTCCTTGTCGCCATTGCGGGCCGCGTACTCCCACTCTTCTTCAGTCGGCAATCGATAGGTTACGTTGTCGCGCTTTGATCGCCACTCGGCAAAGGCCACCGCATCTGGATAGGAAACATTGGAAACCGGCAAGAGCTCCTGACCGACCTGTGGCTTCACGCTGCCCCAGTGCTCGGGTGGAGTGTGATTTGTCTGGCGGACAAATTGAGCGTACTCAGCATTAGTAACTTCAGTCTTGTCCATCGCAAAGGTAGGCACGGTAACTTCATGCGCGGGTGATTCAGTAGGAAGAGAATCGTTTCTGCCCATCTGAAACGTGCCGCCGGTAATCTCGATCAGGTCAGGCTTGATGGGAACCTCGCCCGGATCGGTCGGCCTGGTTGGACCTGAAGTTGTTGAGCTTTTGGATTTCAAGATCAAGTAACCGCCGATGCCTCCACCAATGAGCACCACCAGCACAGCGATTAGCACAATCGGCAAAACCGATCGCTTCTGCGGTGTCAGCCCCACATCGACGCGCGGAAAAGGGTGCGCGGACGTTCCGGGAAAACTGGCGTCACCGCCGGTCGTGACGCCGGCGCGTTGGATATGGGTCGTCTCGGCATCAACCGCCGGCTTCGGTGTCATCGTCGAAGCCAGCTGGGTCAACTTCTCTTCCAGAACCTTCGTTTGGGCGGCGACGATTTCTTCAAGCTGTTTGCGTTCCTTTTCGCGCGCCGCGGCATCCTCTTGCTGTTGCTTCTGCTCGGCGGCTTTGCGACGCTCCTCTTCCGCAGCGGCGAATTTTTGTTTGGCTGCCGCTTCGCGCGCTAACTCGCGCTGCGCAAACAGCGTCTTATTTTCTTCTTCGTTGAGCTGCGCTGCGCTGATCGTTCCCGCCAACGGATCAAATGCCGTCGTCGATCCTGTAGGCGGAAATGTGTCGGGCGCCGCAGGGGCCACGATGGTCTTAGCGCTATCAAACGACGGAGAACTATCAGCAGTGCGCTTTAGCTCGGCGCTGGCCTGATCCATCGCGTGGTTTAATTCCGCGGAAAACTCTTCCGCCGAAGCCGTGCGATCCTTTGGCTCTTTCTCCAACGCGTGGCGCACGACCGCTTCGACCTGCGGCGGCACCGAAGCGCCTTTTGACTCAAGCGTCGGCACGTCTGCCGTCAAATGCTTTTTCATGATCGAAGGGATCGAACTCCCTTTGAACGGCACTTCGCCGCAAAGCATCTGGAAGAGCATTACACCCAGACTGTAGATGTCCGCGCGAGCGTCTGGCGGTTCATCGGACCATTGCTCCGGCGCCATGTAGAAGGGCGAGCCCATCAGTCCGGTCGTCTGCGCGGCGATAAACGATCCCAGCAGTTCGCCGGACTTAATCTTCGCCAAACCGAAGTCCAGAATTTTCACCGCTTCCGACACCCGCATGTCGTCCTGGATCATCACGTTGAGAGGTTTTAGATCCCGGTGCACGATGCCCTGTCGATGCGCCGCAGCTATGCCGGCGCAAATCGGCTGCATCAGTTCGAACGCGCGTACCGGAGACATCGCGCCCTCCTCGGACATGATGTCCTGCAGGGACTTGCCCTGCACAAACTCCATGACCAGGAACGGCATCGTGCCCTTCACCACGCCAAAGTCGGTTACCGCGATGATGTTCTGATGACGAATGGCGGCGGCCGCGAGGGCTTCCTGGCGAAAACGCGTTACCAGATTCGGATCGTTGCCGACCAGATCGGGAAGGATGATCTTGATGGCGTGCGCGGTTTTGAGAAAGATATGCCGGGCTTTGTAGACCACTCCCATACCGCCCTGACCGAGCCGTTTTTCGAGCTGATAGCGGCCGTCGAGGATGGGCTCGCCGCTGATCGACGTGGTGGTGGCGCTGCCGTCGTCCGGACAGTGGAGCACGTCGTCAGGAAAACAACAGCGACAGGTTGGACATTCTTTCATCCGATGGTTCTACGACTACGAGGGCCCCGCGAGTCATGACGTACCTTGAGATTTTAACGGCTGCGGTGATGCAGAGCAAGGTGCTTACTAGCTTTGGCAGACTTTGTCTTCAGCATACTTTTTCTGATACGAATGTTATACAATGCAATCTCTCACAACCCATGAGCTATAAGGTTACAGAAGTATTTGTACCGGGAGGGCTCCCTAAGCACACATACGTGGCCAGGGCCGGCCGTGATTTGGAAAGCCGCATCTCTTCATCAAGAGAAAACCTATGTAAGATCATGACAGTCACCGGCGCCACAAAGTGCGGAAAGACTGTCTTGGTTCGGAAAGTTATTCCGCGTGAAGATGCGGTTTGGATTGACGGCGGGTCGGTGCAATCTACAAACGATTTCTGGGATTTGGTCAGTGATCAACTCGAGGTGGTCGAAGGAGAAGAAGAATCTAGCGTCGAAACGTCTTCTAAGGAAATAAGCTCCGAATTCTCTGCTCAAGCGGGAGCGCTCTTAGCTAAAGGCGGCCTTAAATGGAGTCCGAAAACAGGGTCTCAGTTATCCTCTTCAACAACTCGAAAGCGTTCTTTATCTCAGAAAGGGCAGGCGCTAGCGGCTCTCAGGCGTACCCAACGACCTGTCGTCATTGATGACTTCCATTATCTGCGACGAGAGATCCAGGGAGACGTTACGAGAGTCTTGAAGCCATTGGTATTCGAAGGAATTCCCGTTATCTATATAGCAATACCGCATCGGCGCTTTGACGCTGTCAAGGTTGAGCGAGAGATGAATGGTCGAGTTGAAAACGTTCAGGTTCCGACTTGGGAGGTAAGTGAACTAAAGGAAATTGCACAATTGGGTTTTCCACTCCTCAATATCGAACCGGAAATCCTCACATCCATAAGACTCGCGAAAGAGGCGCAAGGCAGTCCCCACCTAATGCAGGAATTTTGTAAGAAGATCTGCTTTAAGAGTGGTTTGGAAGAAACTGCCCTTAAGCCTCGCTTCATAGATCCTACGTTTCCTTATGAGCAAATCTTTCGCGAAGTTGCTGAGGAACTTGGTAAGAATATCTTTGAACGACTTGCACGAGGTCCGAGAACTCGAACCGATCGCAAGGCTCGAAAGCTCAAGACCGGACATGAGACGGACATCTATCGTGTCGTATTAATTGGATTGGCTGAACTTAAACCCGGAGTTGAAACGATTGAATATGAGCCTCTGCGTGCTTCGATTCGCGGTATCTTAAATGAAGGTCTCCCGCAGGCGAACGAAGTCTCTCGCGTTCTTGAACAGATGGCCAAAATTAGCTCAACTGACGAAAGCTCTGTGCCGGTCATCGACTATGAAAAGGACGAGCGTAAACTCCACATAACCGATCCTTTCTTTGCTTTCTTTCTACGATGGGGTAGGAATTTAATTGACGCTTAGGCATCAGACTTCGCTTTCACCACGACATTCACCAGCCGCTGTGGCACCACGATCACCTTGACGACCTGACGACCATCAATAAAACTCTGCACCTTTGCATCAGCGAGCGCAATCGTGCGCAGATCGGCTTCGGAAATGTCAGGGGCAACCACGACGCGCGAGCGCAGCTTGCCGTTGACCTGCACCGGAATTTCCAGCTCTTCCTTCTTCGCCAATTCCGGATCGGCAATGGGCCAGGGGGCATCTTTCAACAAGCCGCCCGTGTGACCCAACCCTTCCCACATCTCTTCAGCCACGTGCGGAGAGAATGGCGTCAGCATTACGACCAAAGCTTCCAGCGCCTCGCGCACGGCAAACAAATCAGAGTCTGAGGCGGAAGCCGAATCGACATTGAATTCGCCCAGGGCATTTGACAACTCCATCAAAGCCGCCACATTCGTGTTCAGATCGAGCTTCTCAAAATCATCAGTCACGCGTGCAATGGTTTGATGCGTCTTGCGGCGGAGTGCGCGCGCAGCATCACGGAACTCGGTACGCAGTCCGGACGGCGCTGAAACGGATGCGGCAGGCCGGAGGCCTGCGTACCGGTAAACCATGGTCCACACCCGTCGCAGAAAACGCACGGCGCCTTCAATACCGCTTTCCGACCAGCGCAATTCGTTCTCAACCGGCGCGGCAAACAACACGAACTGCCGCGTCGCGTCGGCGCCGAATGCTTGGATCATCTCGTCCGGATCCACGCCGTTGCCGAGCGATTTCGACATGGCCTTCCATTCGTTCGTGCCTTCGACCAGATTCGTGACCATGCCCTGGGTCAGCAGGCGCTTGACCGGCTCGTTGAATTTCACCAGACCCAGGTCGCGCATGACCTTAGTCCAGAACCGCGTATAGATCAGATGCATTACCGCGTGCGAGTCGCCACCGATGTATTGATCGACCGGCGTCCATTCTGCGGCGATCGCCGGATCAAAAGGCATCGATTCGTTGTGCGGGTCGATATAGCGGAAGAAGTACCAGGATGAATCCACGAAGGTGTCCATCGTGTCTGTTTCACGCGTCGCCGGCTTACCGCACTTTGGACAGGTGGTGTTCAGAAATTCAGGAACACTCTTCAAAGGCGATTCGCCGGTGCCGGTGAATTGAGCATTCTCCGGCAACATCACCGGCAAATCTTTTTCCGGGACCGGGACCATGCCGCATTCCGGACAATAAATGATCGGGATCGGTGCGCCCCAGAACCTCTGGCGCGAAATGCCCCAGTCACGAATACGATAAGTTACTGCCGGCCCGCCGAAATTTCTTTCTGCAGCATATTCCGCCATCTGACGCATGGCCTCAGGTGACAGCAGGCCGCTCCACTCGCCGCTGTTGACCAGCACCCCAGTACTCGGTGAACGCCGTCTTCATTTCCATGGACTGATCGCCTCCGGGCGCCTGGTCCGCCGGCTCACTCTGTTGTCCGTGCACCACCGGCGCAATCACTTGACGAATCGGCAGGGTGTATTTTTGCGCAAACTCGAAAGTCGCGCTCGTCGTGCGCCGGAACACTCATCACCGCGCCCGCGCCGTAATCCATCAGCACATAGTTCGCCACCCAGATCGGCAGGAACTCGCCGTTGAATGGATTGATGGCGAGCTGTCCCGTGTTGATGCCCAGCTTCTCTTCGTCTTCTGACAAGTCTTCAGTCTTGATGGCGCGCGCGGCTTTCACTTGTTCGGCGAAAGCCATGATCTCGTCCTTCAAAACTGAATCGGTCAGCAGCTTCGGCAGAATCGGATGCTCTGCGGCGACCACAATCGCCGTCGCGCCGAAGATCGTGTCGATGCGCGTCGTGAACACGCGAATCTTCTCCGTCGTGCTCTTTGACTTGAAAATCGATGTAAGCGCCTTCGCTGCGGCCGACCCAGTCGCGCTGCCGCTTCAGAACTTTTTCCGGCCACCCACTTTCGATCTCTTTGATGTCGGCTACCAGTTGCTCGGCATACTTCGTGGTGCGCAGATACCACTGCTCGATCTCTTTCTTCGTGACCGGGCGTGCCGCAGCGCCAGCAGATGCCGCCTGACGACTGCTCGTTCGACAAGACAGTTTCTTCTTTCGGACACCAGTTCACGGCCGAGGTTCGTTTGTAAGCGAGCCCGCGCTCCAGCATCTTCAGAAAGAACCACTGATCCCATTTGTAATAGTCAGGCCGGTGCGCGGCGATCTCTCGCGACCAGTCATAACTGATGCCGAGCCGCTGCATCTGACCTTTCATGTGCTCGATATTCTTTTCGGTCCAGTCACGCGGCTGAATGCCACGCTTGATCGCGGCCTGCTCCGCCGGCTGACCAAAACTGTCCCAGCCAATCGGATGCAGCACGTTGAACCCGCGCAGGCGCTTGTACCAGGCCAGCGCGTCGCCTATCGAGTAGTTGCGCACGTGGCCCATGTGCAGAAAGCCCGACGGGTACGGCAGCATCTCGAGCGCGTAGAACTTCGGCCGCGGATCGTCAGCTTCGCGCGCTTCGAAGGCTTCGGTCTCAGCCCAACGCTTTTGCCATTTCTCTTCGATTTTTTCCGGAAAGTATTTTTCGTCCATCACTCGCAAACCCTACGCTTGATTGCCTTTGAGATCCCAAATTGAGATTCAGGCGCCTCATGATTAGGCAGCTCGCGCAAAGCTTTATTAAAACATCTCTGAGCGCGCACGCCTAACCGTGTTTCGCTGCCAACTCTTCAATTGTTAATCGAGTTGCGCCGCTTCGGCGGCAGACACTAGCGCATCCGCGGAAGCGGCACTGTAAGAAGGAGTTTGGTAAGTGATCTCTTGCTGGTCATTGGTGGCGATTGTAGCGGAAGATTCGCGCGGCGTCCACGGGCGGGTGTAACGCAAACTGTTAGTTTGCGGCGCAAGCCAGCCCGAAGGGCCGCGCTCCCAGACTGTTGCCAATCATCGGGTGTGGGCAGATAATGGGCGCGTTGATATTCATCAAATATAACCATCAAGTCGTGGTTCAGGCTGCCACGAACAAGCCGGAGAGGGCAGAAGTCTCAGGTTCCAAATTTCGCCGGCGTTTGGAGAATATTCCTGAGTCGAGAAAAAAGCGCCTGCCCGGTTAGAGCATGCGATGATATCTAGAGCTCTGGGAATTCAATGAAGTGCAAATCGAAAATATCGTTTGCTCTGAACGGATCGAGGCTAAGCTTGCATCAAAACACCGTGTTAGCCTCCGCGAAGTCAGACAGATTTTCTTCGGTGAGCCTCGCATTCGTTTCGCAGAAAGGGGACACACCGCGGGCGAAGATGTTTATGCCGCATTTGGTCAAACGCTTGGCGGCAGATATCTGTCGGTCTTCTTCATCTACAAACCGGCACGCAAAACTGCCGCTATCATTAGCGCTCGCGACATGAGCGACAAAGAGCGCAAAGCCTATGGAAGAAAATAGATTGAGCAGCATCTCGAAAGCCAAGTCTGACGAAGAGATCGGAGAGTTCTGGGATACCCACGACTTCACCGAATTTGATACGAATGCCGCCGACGCTCAATTCGAAGTCATCAGCACCGTTCCCGTCCACCTCGAATTATTGAACGAGATAGAAGAACAGGCAGCCAAGCGCGGCGTGAAAGTAGAGACGTTGGTGAATCAGTGGCTGCAACAGAAGATTGATGAAGAAGCTGCGTAAGCTCGCATACCCTTCGCGCTTGGCTCTTCAATCTCTTCACGAAATCTTCAGACTTGCTCTTGTTCGTTCGATGCTAAGGCTAAGAACAACCGCGTAGCGGTTGCAGATAGTAGCCGGGGGTAAGCGCGCAGCGCGCCACCCCCGCAGTCCGAAGTTAAATCCTCATCAGCCGAACTAACGCACCACGAAGACTGTCGTTCTTAAAGCAAATCTCGAACAACTCAATTGACTAAGGTTATTTGTTTCCCTTGCAACATTTCGTGCTAGAATCCGCGCCAGTTTCTAATCACAATCGTGCAACCTGACGCCAACCGCGTCGGATGTGATCGTTGGACGTGCCCATAGAGCACCCGAGCATTCGTTTTTTCCTCGCGAAGTGATTCATTATGAAAGTCCTCCTCTACAAAGACAGCACTATTGATTTGAACTTAGACGGCCTGTTGTCAGGATTGAACGCCGTCAGCGACAAAAAAATAGCCTTCAAGAAAGGTAAGAAGCAATTTCACATATCTGGGCAGTCAATTCGATTTGCCCGTTTGTACAAGCAGCTGCCGAAAAGCTTCTTGACAGAGGCGGCTACTGCGGATCTCGTTATCTGTTTCACGAAGGTTGCTTACGACAATAACTACTTTTTTGAGAGTGAAGGTAACTTGGCAGTAGTGTCCTTCTACGCTTGGGAACAACTTACTCAACTTCCGCTGGAAAACGGCATGGTTTATTTCGTGACAAGCATCTTACGCTTTAGTTTGCCGTTGCCCGGCCCTCACCAAGACGTAACCGGATGTATCAATGATTTTCTCTGGGATAAGACTGGCGTCGATGCCGGCATGAAGTCTGGCCATTTTTGCCGGGGCTGTAAGAACCACATTGCTAAATACAACCTCGACCCTAATGAAAAGAAACTCTTAGCTGCCGTCACCCGATTGATTACCGATCTTGGCAAGGCGTCGCGTAAGAGACGAAGCATTGTAGACTACTGGAAGAGCCTTAAGACTTCGGCTCGGTTCAAACGCCCAGAGACACGCAAGGCGTCGCGGGCGAGAAGGAGCAACGACAAGTTCGCGGTCTTTCTGTGTCACAACTCCAAAGATAAGGTCGAGGTTCGCGCGGTGCGGGAGAGACTGGAAGCCTTAGGCATACGGACATGGTTTGATGAGGAGCAATTACGTCCCGGGTTTCCATGGCAGGTCGTGCTCAGTGAGCAGATTACCGCGATAGAGAGTGCCGCGGTCTTTGTTGGACGATCCGGTATTGGACCGTGGCAGAACCTGGAGATCCAAGCCTTCCTATCTGAGTTCTTGAGTCGCCGATGTCCGGTGATTCCCGTAATCCTTCCAAAGGCAAGGCGAGTCCCAGAACTTCCAATCTTCCTTCGTCAATTGACGTGGGTAGACTTCAGACAGAACGCTAATGCTGCGCTCTCGCGCCTGGTGTGGGGCATCACCGGGAGGAAACCAAAGGGACCACTATTATTAGATGATGGAAAGCATACTGAGCCTACGACGAAAGCGCGCAGAAAGGATCTGTCGCTCACCTGACGGTCTCTTACTTCCACTCGCCGACCAGCACAAACGGCGCCCAATAAAAAGGCGCGCTGTATTCCTTGCCGTCGATCATCGCAAGTTGCGCCGCGCGCATGGAAGCACCCGGGGCCTGCGTTGTAGATCCTAACAAGCGTCGATAGAAATCGGTCATCAGGTCCGCCGTCGATTTGTCGGCCACGGACCAGAGACTCACGCCCACCGTGGGCGCCCCCGCGTACATGAACGCGCGCGTCAATCCAATTACACCTTCGCCGCGCTTCTCTTTTCCCAAACCAGTTTCGCAAGCCGAAAGCATCACCAGCGGCGCACCCAGTTTCAGATTGAAAATTTCATCTGTACGCAAAAAGCCATCGTTGTTCTTGTTGCCGACGAGCGAAAGCACCACGCCCGTAAACTGTGGCCGCTCGGCATCCAGCAATCCATGCGTGGCCACATGCACATAGCGATAGCCGGTCAGGTCCCGGCTGCGCACGTTGTCTTCGCTGGCATTAAGATCCGTCCAGAGATCGGCTGCGGCGCCGCCGCCTTTCGCGGTCTTGGAAATCTCGTCGGCTTCGGTCCGCGTGCCTGCGAGCCGCGCCAACCTAAGACCGCCGGAAGATGCGGGAGCGCCGGCGACATCATTCACCGCTGCTTCAAGTCCCAGGCCCAGGCCACGAGTTTCGCCGGCGGCTGTGGCCGCACCGCTTCCTTTGGCTCGCGGATCGTCGGCATTGAAAACCGGATCGGCAACCAACAGGATGTTCTTGCCGGAAGGCGCATTTGCATTACCGCGAATCGCGGCGATGACAGATGCCGAAGGTGCATAAACGATTTCATTCGTCTTCACCAGGTAATTAAGCGAGGCGTAGTCGGCGCCTTCAGCATTTTTCACCAGCGCTTCGAAAGGAACGTAGTTGAGCGCTCCGTCCGCGACAACCAGCACTCGATGGTCCGCAATTATGGAAGCCGCCGGTTCGACCGCCGCTTTGTACAAAGCATTGGCAGCCGCAACGAATGGCGCAAGATCTTCCGAGGGGCCCTGCACAATTCCGAGGCCGCGCTGTTGATCCGCGGCGACATCGATACCGACGATTCGTCGTTGCAGCTTCGGCGGAATCAACTGCGCGCGAAAGTCGGTCGCCAGTTTGTCGAGATCACTGCGCCGCGGCAACCTGTAAATCGCGACGCCGGAGGACGAGACGGCAAAAAGATAGGAAGCGTCGCTGCCCAGCGCATATTCGAGCAGAACGGTTCCGTCAGTCAGAACTTTCTGTTGCACTTCGGCCAGCGACAGCGGCTGGGTCGCAGTCAAAGCCGCATACCGCGGACTGGCCGCGCGAATCTGATTCTCGATCTGGTCGAATTCGGTCTGTAACTTATCCAGCTCCTTTTCCAGATCCGTAGGCTTGTCTTTCTGATCGCCCGAAAGCGATATGCCGGTCAACTGTTCCGCGATTGCTTGTTGCCGATCAAGATTGTCCTGCTTCCGCTTGAGTAAATCGGCCGGCACGCCCTCCGTAATTTGCGCGTGCACTTCGCCCAGCATGTCGAGCAGCGAGCGCGCGCGCCCCGCTTCGTTGATGCGGAAAGACTCAGCCGCGTAATCGAGGGCCTTCCCTGACAAGCTGCCGCCCGACCCGGTCGCTGCCGCGCCCGGTACTGACAGTGCCATCTCGGCGAAAGCGTTGGACGCTTCGTCGTAAACATCCGCGGTGGTGGCGAGAAAAGTCGTGCGCGATTCATCAGCGCGCAAACTGCCGGCGCGAATGGTTTCGATCGTCTTCAAGGCTTCACGGTACGCAGCCAGCGACTGCTCGCGCAGCTTCGTCGCGTTGCTTTCTTTCTCTGTCGCCGCCTGCAACCAAAGACTGCGCGCGAGTCCGCGCTGTGCCGGCCACATCAATTCCAGCCGCTCGTCTTTCTTAGCGCCTTCGGCGGCGTCCGTGAACATCTTGGTCGCATCTTTGAAGCGACCTTCACGCAGCAGAACATCACCCAGGCTGGTGCGCGCGGCCGTGCGAAAGCGCTGCGTCTGTCCGAGTTTGGCCACGACCGGCAGCGCGCCCGAACCCGCATCCAGCGCATTTTGAAAATGCTTGCGCGCAGTTTCGAGGTCCTTGTTGGCAAAAGCGATGCGCCCGGTTCCCAATTCAAAGGTCATGTAGACGATCGCGATGCGATACTCCTGCAGCTCTTTGCTCGCCTCAAGCAGGCCGACGGCGGCAGTGGTCGGGACTTCAACTGACGGCCGGCCCGTAGACAGGATGCCGCCGATCCCTCCCAACCCGCCGAGCCGGCGTGTCGCCTTCGCCGCCGCACTTTCGGGCTTCTTCACATTCATCATGAAGTACGCCGTGCTGGCTTCCGACATTTGTCCCAGGCGGTAATTCGTGTCACCAATTTTCGCCAGCATCAAATTCGCATTAAAGCCGTTGTCCATAGTGCTGGTGGCTGTCTGAGTTGCGGCGCTTGCCGTGCCGCTGCCGGTAAGTCCTGCGGCCGTGTTAGCACCCGCCGCGCTCGTCTGATCTTTTCCGCTGGCAACGACAAATGATTTGTAGGCGTTTTGATAATGATCAAGCGCAACTTTGTACTGTCCCTGGACCATGTACAGATCGCCGAGGGCGTCTTCGGCCGCGGCCACGCCGCGCGCGTTGTTGGCTTGGGTGAAAGCCGTCAGCGCGGATTGCAGCAACGGCAGCGCCTGATCGGCGTGGCCTTGCTTGAGCAGAGCGCGGCCGCGTGAAAGAGAGGTTGAGGAATCGGTTTGAGGTAAGAAACCCAAAGAAGCCCTAACGGGCCGCCCGGTTGAAAACCACAGAACAGACAAGAGAACGGTGATCAGCGCCGTAGGCGCAAAATATCTATAGAAACGCTTCCCCATCGTCTTAACTCCTTGCGCTGAGCGACTCCCGTTTGGGGGTCGCTCAGCGCAGTAAAAAATATCTAGTTCCGATCTATAAACATTACGCCGCTCTGCGGCTGCTTACTTATGAACCAGATCCAGAACCGTCACCAGCACCGGAGCGTTTGTCGTCGCGGTCATGCGAATCACTGATGGCTGCGGCGCGGTCTGATCCAAGCCAAGGCCGCGCGTGGTCGCGACTTGCTCTTTCTCAGTCTGGGCCAGACCAGCGTTATTGCTCGTCACAACTTTTACTTCCGCTTTCGCAGCCTGCTGAATTCGTGTCCACAGTTCGGCACTCGGCCGCCAGGGGCACTTGTCCTTATTCGCGGTGCACAAAGCGACCAGGTTCTCGCTGATGGGAACATCCGCGAGTGGCTCCCGCGTGACGACGACATACAAGCGCTCAGTCGCCGGGTTGCCGTAAAACTGAAACCAACGCAGCCGCTCATCGGTCTCGAGAGTTGAGGGGACTTCGATCGGCACGTGCGCTTCGATCCAATTGTCGCCGCCTTCCAGGCGCGCATCCGGATAGATCATTTCCGCCGGGCCATCGCCTTCCGTGTGAAAGACGTAAAAGTAGCCGTCAACATTTGGCTCGAGCGAGATGCGAATGCGATCACCATTGTGAAACTCGCGCGTCGGCTCGACGCGCACGGCGCGTCCATTCAGGTCGCGCATATAGAGCGTGTAGCCAAGTCCGATAGCCGGCGCAACGGCGACCGATGAACTGCTCTTGCCGGCAGAGCTATTCGCATTTGCCGTGTACGCTTTTCCGCTATTTGAATTTCCGTTAGTTACGACGGTCACCGACAAGTTGGTGGTCGCGGTCGTCCGTGGCGGCCGGCGCCGCCGCCTGGCCGGCGCGTTCGCGTTCGTAGTCTTAGGCCGCGAACTGAGAAATGCTCCGCGAACCTCTTCATCTGACTGTTGAGCGCCAACGATCACGAAACCGCAAATAAATGCGATTCCGACTGACAGCATTATTGCAATTCTTGATTTCATTCCATTCCTCCAGGATCGTTCCCTCTAATAACGACGAAGATGCGCCCGGTTTTTTGCGAGTAACTCCCTATTTAGACTTTCCTCGGCCCGCCAATCAATTGTGTTCAATCTTTAGTTTGAAAACCACGGGGGCGCCTTCAGCAGCCGTTTGCGGGATCTTTACCGACACGAACGGCGACGCACCGGTTTTGATGACTTCAGTTCCAAGCAGGTTCGCCTTGTACCGTGCCAACGCATCATCAAACTCTTTTTGCTCGTCCTGGGTTAATTCATGCAGAGCATCTTCCGCGAAAAAACCCGGTGAGGTTAGCGGCGTGCCGGAGAAGATTATGGTGAACTCGTCCGTGCCGGCATTCTTATCAAGGTTCATCCAATTTTCGTTCCTGGCGGTGTCGGCCGGAAAGGTGAAATCCTCTCCACTTTTGACCTCATTCGTATGCACTCCGAACTCCGGGGCGGGTTTGGCAGAGAGAAAAGTGGTGAGCGCGTTTTGCTCGCCCGGTCCCAGGATGTAGAGATAGCCATTCTGGCTGGGCGAGAAATGCAGTTTAAACTGCTGGCCGGAATTCATCGTGACCTGCTCGTCGGCGCGGACCGAGTCGTCGCCATTAACCTGTACCCAATAGCGGCCGACTTCATGGCCGGCGGCTACTTCGGTTTCACCACTCGTGTTCGATGGCGAACTCGTTGACGAAGTATTGGTCGAGTTGCCCATCATCGATCGCACCACGAAAAATCCAGCCACTCCGACAATCAGAAGCAAAACCAAAGCTCCCGCGCCGATGAATATCAACGGCGAGCTCTTCTTTGGCGGGGCGATCTGAGAAATCGGCGCAGGTGGATAGGCAGGCGTGGCTGCGATATTCAAACCACTGGCGATGGTCGGACTCGCCGCAGGTTTGGGCTGGGCAATTACCGTCGGCATCGTCGCCGCCTGGCTGGCAACCTGCGGAGGCGCGGGTGACAAAGCTTCGCCAATTTCCGTCATTAATGTCGGCGCGGTTTGATGTGGCGAAGTCACACTGCCGCGCGCAGACCCAGCCGGCTGATCCGGGGTCGCCGGCGGGCCGCTTAGATGAGCGACAGGCGCAATTCCTTGCGCCGAAAGTGCGGCTACCAATTCCATTTCCAGGTCGCCGGCGGTCTCTTGACGCTGGCTGCGATCTTTCGCGATGGCTTTTGTAATGGCGCGGCTGAAACCCTCCGGAACGCCGGGCGCGACTTCATGCAAAGGCGGCGGCATGACGCTGATGTGTTCGCGTCGCAACTCGGGCAACGTCAGTCCATGGAAAGGACGCCTGCCGGCAACTAACTCGTAAATAACCACGCCGAGACTGTAGATGTCGGCCCGCCCGTCGATCTCAGAGTTCCCGTCATCAGGCAGCTCGCCCCACTGTTCGGGCGACATATAGTAAGGAGTGCCCAGCATCTGACCCGCGATGGTTAGATTGGTATTACCGGTTTTTTCCGCGCCGGCCACCTCGCGCAACTTTGCGATGCCGAGGTCGAGCAACTTCACCACCGGGTCGCCTCCGGTCGTGGCTTTGCCGATCATTATGTTTTCCGGTTTGAGATCGCGGTGCACGACGCCCATGGCGTGCGCCGCATTGAGCACGCTCATGATCGGAGTCAGCACGCCCACCGCTTCGGCGGCGGAAAATCGGCCGCGCCGCTTCAACTCAACGTCGAGCGTGTTGCCCTCGACGTATTCCATCACCAGATAGATCGTGCCTTCGGAAGACGTGCGCAGATCGTAAACCGTGACCGCATTCGGATGACGAAAGCGGCGCGCCGCCTGGCCTTCGCGCTGAAACCGTCGCAGCCATTCAGTATTGCTGCGCATCTCGGGCGGCAGAACTTTGATGGCCACGCGATCGCCCAGCAGAATGTGGCGTGCGCGAAAGACGGCCCCCATGCCGCCTTTGCCGAGCAGTGCTTCAATTTGATATTGGCCGTCGAGAGCTTTGCCGACGAGCGAACCCGAATCCTCTTCCAACACCTCGCCGTCTTTTGGGCAAAAGCTGATGCTGTCGTCGAATTTTTCCTGGCAGACTGCGCAGTATTTCATTGGTGAATTAGTTTACAACGAAGAGGAAGGGACTGATAGGACTCATGGGACTCACAGGACCCATGCGACCTATTTGGTCCCATAAGTCGCATAGGTTACATTATTTTTGCTCAATAGATCCGCTCAGAATATTCCGCCACCATCCGGTCGCTGCTGAACCGCGGCACCAAAGTTTGAATTGAACGCTTCATCATCTGCACCCAACGACGCGGAATATTCCCGGCATCACGATCGTAAAAGCGAGCAGCGATCTCTTCGCTGAGGACCCGATACGTTGATTCTGATTCGCTCCTGTCCGCTTCCTCATCCGTCACCTCGCTGAGGTCGCCGATGGCAAAGCCATTGTCGCTGTCGTAAGCCTCGAGCCACCAACCGTCGAGCACTGAGAAGTTAAGGACCCCGTTCATCGCGGCCTTTTCGCCGCTCGTGCCCGAAGCTTCCTGGGGACGGCGCGGCACATTCATCCAAACGTCGACGCCCTGCACTAATTGGCGCGCAATCTCCTGATCATAATCCTCGATGAATGCTACGCGCTGTCGCACTGAGGGATCGCGCTGCCAATCAAGGAGCTTTTGCAAGATCAACTTGGCGCCTTCGTCCTGCGGATGGGCCTTCCCGGCAAAAACAAATTGCACGGGGCGTTCCGAGTCATTAATCATTTTCGTGAGCCGTTCTGTATCGCTCAACAGCAGGTCCCAGCGCTTGTAACCGGCGACCCTTCGCGCGAATCCAATCGTCAGAATCTTCGGATCGAACATCGTCCGCGCCGCTTCGGTGTAATCTTCATTCTCGCCGCGGGCCAGTCGCGCATCAAACGAGTGATCGCGAATAAAGGCGACGAGTCTTTGTTTCAAGAGCGAATGGGCTTGCCACAACTCTTCATCGGAAAGCTTCTCGACTTCATACGCCCACACGGTCGCCTCGCGCGATCGTTCAATCCAATCTTCGCCGACCCGCTGCTCATACATGCGCCGTAAGACGGGCGCGACCCAGGTTGCCGGATGCACCCCGTTAGTGACCGAGGTGATGGGAACTTCAGCCAGCGCGCGCTCGGGCCACAGCTGGTGCCAAAGGGCCCGCGAAACATCGCCGTGCTTAGCGCTGACGCCGTTGGTCGAGCGGCACAGTCGCAACGCCAGCGGTGTCAATCCGAACGACCCCTGCGCATCACCGTTCACCCGCCCGAGCTGCAGAAACTCATCATTAGACAAACCCAGAGCCTGCTGCGGCCAATCACCAAAGCCCTGCTGAATCAATGAAGCGCTGAACTCGTCGTGTCCCGCCGCCACGGGGGTATGCGTCGTAAACACACAACGGTCACGCACCCGCTCTGCCGCCGCGACAAAGTTCACACCCTCGCGTTCGATCACGCGCTGGGCTAATTCCAACGTCAGAAATGCGGAGTGGCCTTCATTCAAATGAAAAACGGCGGGCTCGATTCCCAAACTCTCGAGCAGACGCACGCCGCCGATTCCCAGCATCATTTCCTGCACCAGACGCGTCTCGCGATTACCGCCGTAAAGATGGCCCGTCACCAGGCGATCGATCTGTTCGTTTTCAGGAATGTTCGTATCAAGCAGGTAGAGCTGAACCCGTCCGACATTCGCGCGCCAGGCTCGCGCGCTTACGACGCGCCCGCGCATGGCGACTTGAATCAGCCGGGGTTGGCCCGTGGCGTCGTCCACGCTTTGCAGCGCGAGTTCATCAACATGGTTCTCGCGGTAAACCTCTTCCTGACGGCCTTCGCGGTTCATGCGCTGGCGGAAGTAACCAAAGCGATAGAGCAAACCAACCGCGATCAGCGGGAGATTGAGATCGCTGGCTGACTTCAAATGATCGCCGGCGAGAATCCCCAACCCGCCGGAATAGAGCGGTAGCGAATTGTGGACGCCGAACTCGGCGCAGAAATAAGCGATCGGCGACTGTGGCGTAATTTCAGGTTTGAGTTGCAGCTTTGGCCAGGCGCTCGTCTCGGCCATGTACGCGAGGAAGGTCGCGTGCAGCTTTAGGACGCGATCGGCGAACGAGGGGTCGGCCGCCATCTGTGTCAATCGGAGATCAGAAACCTGCGATAACAAGATGCGCGGATTCTGTTCGCACTGCTGCCATAGATTTGAATCGAGATCGCGAAAGACTTCCGGGCCATCAGACGCCCAACTCCACCAGTAGTTCCACGACAGGTCGTGCAAGGGTTGCAGCGTCGGCGGCAACTGCCGGCCGGCAAAATCAGATTGGAGTGCGTTTTCGATCTCAGGAGTCATTCGCGTTTTCAATCGAGCAAAAGTAAAGCGGCTGTCGCCGCCTAAAAGAATTTGTGATTTTGCAGAAAGTGACCCGTCACGTCAAACGTTGCGCGAAAACCGACTCAGTGGTTCGCAACATCCCTCTGCGTCGCTTTGCGCCTTTGCGGCTTGGCGTGAGGCCGCGAGCTGATATCTCGCAAAGGCGCCAAGACGCAAAGCGTTTACTCGCTGAATTTCTGATGTTGCAAAAACATCTCCGCGTCCGGCGCCCGAAAGAACACGAGGCGCACTTCCTTCAATTGCCGATCAGTCGCCAGAAAATTCTCGATAGTTCGGGACGCAATCTCCGCCGCTTCTGGTCGCGGATACCCATAGACGCCGGTGGCAATCGATGGAAACGCCACCGAACTCAAATTCTTTTCGACCGCCAGCGTCAAAGAGTTGTGGTAGCAGTTGGCCAGCAATTCAGCTTCTTTGCCACGGTGCTCTCCATAAATCGGGCCGACGGTGTGAATGACGTAAAGTGCCTGGAGCTTACCGCCCGTGGTTATCACGGCTTCGCCGGTCGGCAGTCCCTGCGGAAACCTGGTGCGCCGGATCTCGCGACACTCTTCAAGAATCTCCGCTCCGCCGGCGCGATGAATGGCGCCATCGACGCCACCGCCACCAAGCAACGACGAATTCGCCGCATTCACGATCGCTTCGACATCCTGTTTAGTGATGTCGCCGACGACCAGGGTGACGCGGCCATTGAGGAATTCAGTTTTGGGTTCAGAGTTCAAGCTTTAGCTTGCTGACAATCGGCAAACTAAAGTTTGAACTCTAAGCGTCCTCCTCTCGCGGCTCAACGCTGACCTCATCGAACATGTCTTGCCGCCGCAGCGCCTCGGCGACGCCCTTGGCTTTATGTTCGGTCAAAGGATGATCCGGATCGACGCTCGCGATTTCAAAAACGCGCTCGTCCAACTCAATCACTCCGAGTGAACCCAGCGTCACGCCGGGCGTCACCTGAATGTCGTCCATGTTGTGAATCTTGAAATTGCCGTGCTGCTCGACCCAGTCTTCGATGAAGGGATCGCGCAGGGCGTGCTCGGCTTCGCCTTCGGTTAAGTAGGCGCCTTCGACAATCAGGCAAAATTCGCGGCCTTTAATTTCAGTCATGATTCGGCGAAGCAAGTTGAGTTGGAGTGCGGGCAGGATGTCCGCAACCTGAGACCTGGGGCGATCGCAGTTCGATTAGCAGTCATGGCGAAGGCCAACAAAGGCATTTGCTATTGGCCTGTTTTTGACGCCTCACTTTACCATCGCACAGCGCCAAAGCGCCAGATTTTTGTTTGGAGTTCGTGTCAGAACCGGGAGCATTCTTCTCCTCTCCCTTTGGGAGAGGTTGGGTGAGGGTGCGCAGCATAGCGACCGAGTCAAAGAGCATCTGCAAAAACCCAACGAGAGTTGCAGCCCATTTATGGGCGACAGAATATGCCGCTCCTAAAGGAGCTGGAGAGACGAAGGGACTGTCCAGGTTCTATAAACATCTCGCTCCTAACGGAGCGAACCTTCCTACCCAAAACAAAGACGCCGCGGGATTAACCGCGGCGCCTCAATCGCAAAATAAGCTTGCGCTTTACGAAGCCGTTGCGTACTGCCGGTTCAACTCTGCGCGCAAACGCGTGAAGTACGAATCAAAAGTTACGAAGCCGCTCGTACCCTGGAAGAACGCTCTGCCGCCCGTGTCATTGGACACGCGATTCAAAGAGCTCTGACCATAGCTGGCCGCCAGACGGCTGCGGCTGGTCAACCCTACTGAGGGCGCGTAGAACGAAAAGATCGAAACGTTGCGCCTCTTTGCTTCGGCAATTGTGCGCTCCAAATCGATCGTACGTCCGGCGGTGGTGGCATCGAAACCACGCGACGTATCCAAGCCGTCAGAAATCAATAGCACCGCGTTGTGCTTCCAGCTGGGATCAAACTTTTTCAAGGCTTCGATCACTTCAACATAAGGATTGTAAGGCGAAGCTGCCGTGCTGGCGATGGGAATGCGAAGCGAACCCGCCGCGCGATTAAGATCGGTCGTGAACGGCTGGCGCACCTGCAACGTGCCGGCGGTGATGTAGCCGACCATTACGCGTGAGCCTTGCGGCAGTGAACGAATGAAATCACGCGTCATCCCAAGTTCATTGCCCACTTGCGAGGTCAGATCATCCTGAATCAGGATGGCAATATTCAGCGGCTCGTTAACCTTCACGGTCTCTTTTTGGGCCGCCTTGGCGTTCGCCATTGAGGACGCGCCAAGGCTCATCGCCACCAAAATTGACGCGATAAAGAACGCAGAAATTTTTCTCAACATAATCAGACCTCTAACCCAGCGAATCTCTCGCTGACAGTAATTTCAATGACTTGTCTGGGTCGGTTTTAAGATGCTTTTAGAGGCTCCAGGGTTGTGTCAGAAGCTCGACCATGGGGCGAAATTAGCCCCGGATTGACACGGATAGGCACAGATTTGACAGTCAATTCTTTCCGCTGCTTATCTGTGCCAATTTGTGTTCATCTGTGGCTGATTTTTCCTGACGGTCGAGGCTGAGATGCACCACCCGCTTCTGCAAGTGATACTGACGTGCTGCGCTTTTGTCAGCTACTTGTGCAATTGGCAAACGCCGCTCGCATCACAGGGTGGTGGGACACCGAAAAGGGTATAACGGCGCGCCGCCAGCCAGTGATAGAACAGCGGGCCCAGTTTGGTGAACGGCCAGATATTCATGATCGGCGCCAGCCACTTCCAACGCGGCAGCACGCGGATGACTTCTATCCAGGCAAAGTAACCCTTCGCCCAGAGACCATCAGACGTCCGCGCGTGCATCTCATCAGCCATCTGTTCGCGCGTGTGCGGCGCCGCCCGTTCTAAAATTTCCGGATCGTTATAGTCCAGCCATTCGAGGCGATGGTCTCGATCGAGCGGCTCGACATGCTCGCGCATCCAGCGGCACAGACTACAGTGGCCGTCGGTATAGACTTCGATTGTCGGTTGAGTTGCCAAGGTTTGATACAGCGGTTGCTGCGCGCACGATACAACACTGGTTCGGTTGCGCAAAGTGGAACTGGTCCCGCTCGCCGATATCAACGCGAACATACTGATTGGTAATCCCAGGGCTTTACTCGAGAAGTCAGTCCCGGATCCCAGAGCCCTCGGTTACAGAACCGCGAGCGTAGCGAGCGGGACAAAACGCACCCTGAGGTCAGGCGATTTAAGCTTCAGGGCTGTGAAATAATTCGGGCCTTCAAGCGTAACCTCCTGATCCCGCTTGCTAAACGCTCGCGGTTCTGTAACAGAGTTGAGTCAAACGGATGCGGAGACGAGTTTTTGAACAATGCTCTAATCGCGGGAACAAAAACCTGACGGCGCTTGTCTAACCTCTTTCCCTTGACAATCTAGGGAACGGGTCATAGTTTTGCTTCACCCGGCAAGATCGACGGCATCGATACCCACACACGATGGCAAAGGTACGCACCGACTTGATGCAAGGCACACTGGAGCTGTTGATTCTCAAAACGCTCTCGCGAGATCCCATGCACGGCTACGGCATCGCCCAGCGAATCCACGCGGCGGTAGACGACTTGTTGAAGGTGGAAGACGGCTCGCTGTATCCGGCGCTCTATCGCATGGAAGAGCGCGGCTGGATTGCATCGGAATGGGGAGTCTCTGATAACAATCGGCGGGCAAAGTTTTATCGGCTTACCAGAGCCGGCCGGAAACGGCTGGACGGCGAACGGGCCAATTGGGAGCGCGTGTCGCAAGCCATCACACGGATTCTGAAGACCGCGTAGGAACAGGTTGAAAGGACGACAGTGAACGTCTTGACCGGACTATTTCGACGTTTGGACAGCCGGCGGGCTCACCGTGAAGTAGAAGAAGAACTGCAATTTCATCTTGATCTGTTGACGGAAGAGCATTGCCGGCAAAACATGCCGTGGGATGAAGCGCAGGCCACGGCGCTCAAACGCTTCGGTAATCTGGAACAGATCAGAGACGAATGTGTAAGGATCACCCGCCGAAATCATCCGGTGGTGACGGCCTTGAAGTGGTTCTTTGGATTCGTTTTCATAACCGGAGTTCTCGTGCGTGTTTTCAGTCCTGAGTATCACTTTACTCGGGTGGGCGATATTTTGATGGCCGTCGGCGTCTTGAGCCGATTGCTGCTCTACCTGCGCGGGATGAATCCGTCGAGGTACGTTTCAAAGCCTGATGACTCGTCGCTGATAAAGTTGAATGACTTGCCAATTTCTTTGGCGGCTTACGACCGGAGCAAGCGTACTCCCGTTGAGCGAGTTATTTCCTTAAAGTAGATTTTCTCCAGGTAAGGACTGAGACAACCAAACCAAAATCTGAGACCGGTATGCGGGGTCCTTATGCGAAGAGGTGTGCCCATCTCCGGCACTGTGTCATAAGAACAATGCTCAATATCAGATCTTACGCGGTCATACCCCAATCGATGTGTCTGCCTATTTAAGAGTTTACGGAATCATCCTGCTGCCGGGCGCGGTCTTTGTCACCGCCGTCTCGCTTTTCCTGAATGTCGTTTTGCGCAACAAGTACCTCGTTTACGTTGTCAGCATCGGAACGGCGTCAGGTCTGTTCTATCTTTACAACCTTGGTTACAACCACTGGCTTTACAACCCGATGCTGTACCAGCTTTGGAACTACGGGGAGTTAACGCAGCAAGATACTCTCCGGGCAATCGTCTTCCACCGAGGCTACATACTTCTGATTGCCATTTCCTGTCTCGTGGGGGCGCATCTGCTCTTTCCGCGTAAAGCCACAGCTTCACGCCGCGGCCGGTGGGCGGCAACTGGGGATCGCTAACTTGCCTTTCGCCTTTCCGCTCGGATAAATTATCGCTCAATCCGCCGATCCATCCTGTCTTTTCATTTACGAATGAAGCTGAGGATGTCTCGCTGGAACTTGATCTCTGAAAGGACTAATTCGCTCTTATGAAAGTCTACGCCACCGAAGCCATTCGCAACCTTGCGGTCATTGGACACGGCGACGCAGGGAAGACGCAACTGCTCAGTTCGCTTCTCTACGTCGCAGGCGCCACGCCCCGCTGGGGCAAAGTCGATGAAGGTACGACCGTTACCGATCACGACGAAGATTCAATTGCCCGCAAGATCACGCTCAACACGGCACTCGCCCACCTCGAGCACAAAGAAACGAAAGTCAATTTGATCGACACGCCGGGATACGCGGCGTTTGTTTCGCATGCACGGCCGGCCGTCCGCGTCGCCGATTGTGGCATCGTCGTGGTCGATGGGGTGAAAGGCGTCGAAGTACAAACCGAAAAAGTTTGGAATTATGCGAACGAGTTCATGCTGCCGCGCATGATGGTCGTGACGAAGCTGGATAAAGAGCATGCCGATATGGGTATCGCGCTCGACAGCGCGCACAACGTTTTCAAGCGAGCGATCGTTCCCTTCACCTTGCCGATCGGGAAGGAACATAACTTCAAGGGCATCGTTGACGTCGTCCACATGAAAGCCTACGAGTTCGACGCGAACGGCAAAGCCAAAGAGATCGAAATCCCTGCAGAAGGCCGCGACGTAGTTGATAAGACCCGCGAGCGACTGGTCGAACTGGTCGCGGAATCAGACGATGCGCTGTTGGAGAAGTATTTCGATCAGGGAACGCTGGACGATTCGGACGTGCTGCCGAACATCGGCAAAGCGATTGCTAACAGCAAACTTTGTCCGGTGTACGCGGTTTCGACGATGAATCTGGTTGGCCTTTCGACGCTCCTTGATCACATCATCGAATTCGCGCCTGATCCGGCGCATCACGAGGCCGAACACGGTAAGAATGAAAAGGGCGAAGAGGAAACACGTAAGTACACCAGCAGCGAATCGTTCTCGACTTACTGCTTCCGGACCATCGCCGATCCGTTCGCGGGCCGCATCAACGTCTTCAAGATCATCAGCGGAAAGGTGGGCACCGACGCGACGGCTTACAACTCGACGCGCGGTGTCTCGGAACGGCTCGGCGCGCTGCACGCGATCCAGGGCAAGCAACTCGACAAGATGCCGGAAGCCAATGCCGGCGACATTATCGCCTGCGTAAAATTGAAAGAAACGCAGACGGGCGACACGCTTTGCGACAAAGCTCACCCGATCGTTTACGATCCGGTCCAGTATCCGGAAGCGGCAATCGCGTTCGCGATCGAACCGAAATCCCGTCAGGACGAGGAAAAGATCAGCGTCGCGATTCACAAAATCCTCGAAGAAGATCCAGCGCTTTCCTTTACCCGGGACGCGCAGACGAAAGAATTTCTGCTCGCCGGCTCAGGCCAGGTACACGTCGAAACAATCGTCGACAAACTAAAGAAGCGCTACAACGTGGAAGTCATGCTGCATCCACCGAAGGTGCCTTACAAAGAGACGATCACCCAGCGGGCGGAAGTCCAGGGCCGTCACAAAAAGCAGACCGGTGGCCGCGGACAGTTTGGAGATTGCAAAGTTATCTTTGAACCATTGGCGCGCGGTGAGGGCTTTACTTTTGAAGACAAGATTTTCGGTGGCTCAGTGCCGCAGCAGTTTCGACCCGCGATTGAAAAAGGAATTATTGAGGCCGCATCCCACGGCGCCATCGCCGGCTATCCACTGGTCGATTTCAAAGTACAGTTGATCGATGGTTCGTATCACAACGTCGATTCAGACGAACACAGCTTCCGGGCCGCCGGCCGCAAAGCGTTTCGCAATGCCATGGAAAAGGTAAAGCCCACGCTGCTCGAACCAATCATGGACGTGGAAATCACCGCCCCACAGGAATGCAGCGGCGACATCATGGGCGATCTCAATTCGCGCCGCGGCCGCGTGCAAGGCATGGACACCTGGGGCAAGAACCAATTGATTAAGGCGCAGGTGCCGATGGCCGAAATGCTGAATTATCAATCGACGCTGAACTCGATCACCGCCGCGCGCGGATCATTCCACATGCAGTTTTCGCACTACGATCCCGTTCCGGGGCAACTGGCACAGAAGATTGTGCAGCAGGCCAGGGATGAAGGACGGATTCGGGGAGAAGAAGAAGATTAGTCCACAGATTACGCAGATTACACAGATTTAAGGAGACAGGGACGGCAGTTAAGGCTGACGTCCCTTTTGTTCTGTCTTGTATTTCCAATCTGTGAAATCTGTGTAATCTGCGGATATTTCTTTCTTGGTGAGGTCAGTACCCCGACGGGTCGGGGTAGCGACTGGGTTAAGACCTCGGCGATCTTGATCGGTGCGCGATTAATACCCGGTCGCTACCCCGACCCGTCGGGGTACTGACTCCATCGCCGTCTCATTAACCTGTGGACTCTCCTCTTCCCCTCTCCTGTCATACAAAGTCCCTCCACCAACGACTAATCATTAAACGGATTGAGAGCGAGCTTCGTCATCAATCGCAACTTTGATTTCTTAAGGAGAGGGAAAGTGAAAATTAATCTAAAGAAGATCAGCGTCTCGATCGTGGCGGCCGCATTCTTACTAATGACGGCAGCAGTCGTCTTGTCGCAGCGGCCGCAGGGCCCGATGGGTCCGCCCATGGGTCCACCGATGGGTCCGGGATTTGGATTCAGAGGTCCGGGAGGCCCGGGCGACGGACTGGGGCCGCTCGCCGAGCTGAACCTCACGGATGCGCAGAAAGATCAGATCAAGAAGATTCATGAGAGCTTCGGTGATACCGGTAAGCAGCTGCATGAACAGATGCGCACGCTAAACGAAAATCGAATTGATCCGATGAGCGGCAACTTTGATGAAGCCGCGTTTCGTTCCGCTGCGGAAGCGCGTGCCAAGCTCCAGGTCGAATTGGAAGTGATGCACGCAAAAATGATGTCGCAGGTGGCGAATGTACTCACCGCCGAGCAAAAGGCCCAACTCGCCGAGCGGCACAACCAGATGCGGCGTATGGGACCTCCGCGGCCGCCGGGAGGTGGTATCGACTGAGCTCGGAGGATCCGAGGCAATCCTCCGTCGGACGGCTCAACGAGTTGCGCAACGTTGCCCGACAAACGTTGGCGCTCTCGTTGAGCTTTTTTATTGTCCTGCCATCAGATGATGGGATTCGAACTTCTGTGCGGGTGTCCTAACGGCGACTATTTTCTTGGCGCTTCCAATCCAATGGCTCTGCCACTCTGATGCGCGGCGAGTTTACGACTTGCCGGCGGCGAACCTCTCTCTCGACACGGTCTCCGACCGTGGTCACAGACCATGATGTATAGGCGCACTCAACGGCAAGTCAAAGACTTGCCGCGCATCAGAGTGGCAAAGCCAGAAAGACTAGGTAGCGTCTCTGGTAAAAGCATTCCTACTATGCTACTCGGTGAGTCAGGTACGTGAACTGGAGATAGGAAGAACGCGATATCTAAGGTTCGACGGTCAGCGCGCCCACCAAATAAACGATCTCTCCATCGCTCGACCGGAGCACCACGCTGTATTCTCCGGCGGGCGTGTCGGCGCGCACGGCAATCTCGAAACTGACCACGGGGTAGGCCAGATCGAACTCCTCTGCGGTCAACGTCTCGCGATCAATCGTGATGAATGGTGAAGTGACAGTGATGCCGTCACCGGCAAGCTGGTCGATTCCCTCGCCCGCCACGTAAACGCGAATCGAGGTGCCGGCTTTTAGCGGAATGGCGACGGTCGAAAGGTCTCCGTTGATGCCGATGAGCCGCGGCTTGAGCGCCGGCGCGGGCTTTGTCGAAACGAAAAAGCCGAGCGAGGTCGTGGCCTCAGAGCTTACTGAAATCAATTCTGACGACTGGCGGGTGACGATGTGAGTCCGGAAGGATGGACTGGTGTCAGTCAATGCGAAACCGCTGCCCTTTGCAGCTGCGACTTCGTCGGCGCGGATCGGGCCATCCACCGTTTGGCCGATGATGTGGTAATTGCCCGCGGGCAATGCTTCGATCCGGTAATCACCGGAAGCTAACGTGACGTCGCCGGCGACAACTCTGCCGGTCAAAACATCCTCGGCAAAAACAAAAGCATTGGAAACCGGCCGCGACTGTCCACCGACCGACGTCGCCACCAGTCGGCCGGCGATCGAACCAGTGCCGGCTCGCGATCCATACAAAGCGCGGGCGCCGGCTACGTCATCATCGGCCAGCGTCCTTTGCGTAAACGCCGGCAAGCCAAAGAGACCATTCAGCGCCTGTCGCGGCTGCATGGTCGCGCCCAGAATCGCCGAGTGCTCAAGCCCCAACAGGTGTCCAACCTCATGCGTGAAAGTCGATTCGAGATCGTAAGTGCCCGGCGTGCCATCGCTGGAGAACGCCACATTTGGGTTGAGTGCGATGTCGGCTTCCGAGATCGAGCCACCCGCATCGTAGAACACTCGGGTGCGCCCAGGGTTTTCCGCCGAGCCAAACAACGAAGAATTATCGCCCGATACAGTGATCAGGTTGACCCGGTCTCCGTTATTCGGCGGACTAATAGTCTGGAAATTTGAAGTCGTTTCGAAGAACTGTATGTTGGCCGCATTCGCCCAATGATTCAGCGCGCGGCGTGCCGCGCCCAGAACATCGGTCCCCGTTTTCACGTTCGCCGGTGGTGAAGCCAGAGAGGTTGAAAACGCGACGATGATCGGCTGAGACAGCCAGCGACGAGCGGCGATTCCCGAACTGTCCCGGTACTGAAGGGTGTAAGCGCGAGCTGGGCCGTGTGCTCCCAAGAATGCGAGCAGCGAAAGGATGGCGCTGAGCCGTCTGCCACTAAGTCCCATCATTAGTCGAGGCGGGTTCGTTTTTGTCTTCGAGGTTAAGCTTCGATCCGGTAGCTATGCTGCGGACCCTCACCCAACATCTCCCAATGGGAGAAGAGAAGGATGCTCCCGGTTCACATTGGCGCTGGGGCTCGCCAATCTTACCACGCAGCCGGCGTTTCCTCGTTGCATTTTCGGTCGGGTTAATGTCCCGTTGCGCGCCGATTAGTTAACAACACAGAATTACTCCACCACCTCCGCGTGGGGCGGTTACGGATGGCCGGTTTATTGCGGTATGCTGAACCTGCGCGAACATCGCGCCAGAAGACGGCCGCATCAGAGATTTCCGAGCCCGTGATACATCCCAGAAATCAAAATTCTATGCAGAAACGGCGGCAGCCGTATTCGGTAGCGCTCCTTATTGGCGTAGTGCTGCTGCTCGCTGGCTCCATTCTGTGGCCTGAACCCTCCGGGGCGACCCAGGATCCTCCCGCGTCGAAGCAGATCCAAACCGAAAAGCGCCTGCGACCCGAATTCCTCCCCGGCGAAGCGCTGGTTCGATTTAGGAAGAACCGGGCGTTTGAAGGCCCCACACTCTTAGGGATTAGCAGGAACGGAGAACCCGCCACTGCAGCGCTGGACTCACCAGCAGGCGCACCCGAAGTCCTCGCGGTAACCATCGATAAGTTCGCCGGATCGGATCTGGTCGAGGGATTGCGGGTCGCGCGCATGACCCCGGAAGAGACGCTGACCGCGGTCGCCGCATTTGCGGCGCGCGACGACGTTCTTTATGCCGAACCGAATTACGTGCGGCACACAGACGCAACGCCGAATGATCCTTCGTTTGGGCAGCTCTACGGATTGAATCTGATCGGCGCACAGACGGCTTGGGACACCACGACCGGCAGTCGCAATATCGTGGTCGCGGTAATTGATGAAGGCATCGATCTCACCCACACCGATCTGCAAGCCAACATCTGGACCAATCCGAGTCCCGGTTCAATCGCCGGTATCAGTAGCGACGTTCACGGCTACGACTTTCGCGACGGCACGGGAACAATTGTGCCCGAGCTGCACAGCACGCACGTGGCCGGCACGATTGGCGCGGTCGGCAATAACAACACGGGCGTCGTCGGTGTCAATTGGCAGGTCAGCCTCATGTCGCTGCGATTTATTTCGGGCGCGACCGGCACCGGGACCGACGCGGATGCAATCAAGGCTTACAACTATGTAAAGCAGATGCGCGATCTTTGGGCGAGTTCGGGCCACACTAAAGGCGCGGACATCCGGGTAGTGAATGCGAGTTATGGCGGTGGTGGCTATTCGCAAGCGGCCGCCGATGCCATCAATGCTCTGGGCCAGGCGGGGGTGCTGTTTGTCGCGGCGGCGGGAAATGAAACCAACGACGCGGATGTTCATCCGCACTACCCGTCCGGTTATTCGCTCACCAATGTTATCTCGGTCGCAGCCACGACCAGCACTGATACGCTGGCGGGCTTCTCGAATTTCGGCGCGCACAATGTCCTGATGGGGGCGCCCGGGTCGGCCATTCTTAGCACCACGCCTAATAACAATTACGGCACATTGAGCGGCACTTCGATGGCTACGCCACATGTCGCCGGGGCCGCGGCATTGCTAGCCGCCGCTAATCCAAATCTCTCAGTGAACCAATTGCGCGCGCTGCTGGCCTTCAACGGCGACAGCATCGCGGCGCTCCAGGGCAGGACGCTTTCGGGCCGCCGGCTGAATGTCTTCAAGTCTCTGCAAGCGTTAAATGAAAACGACACCACGCCGCCGGGCACGGTCGCAGGCTTACAGATCGCTTCTCAGAACGGCCGCAGCGTCCGCTTGACCTGGACCGCTTCAGGCGATGACGGCGCTGCGGGCCAGGCGTCGCTATATGGAATTGGGTTCGTGGATCAGACGACGAACGCGGTCATTCCGCTAACAAGTGTGGCGCCTGTTGCCAGCGGCGCGCAGCAAACTATTCAAGTCAACATTCCTTACCGGCACGTAGCCGGCACGATTCGCGTGCGAGAGTTCGACAACGTTGGGAACGAAGGACCCCCGGCCACGGTCGCCGTGAACGTTCATCCAAACATTGCCGATCCTTACACGGCCTCTGTCGCTCCGCATGAAAGCTTGTCGACGGGCGGCACCGGATTGGGCCTGAGCTTTGACGATCGCTACCAGGAAAACTATCCGTTGCCGTTTTCATTTTCGTTCTTCGGACAGCTTTACAACTCGGTTACTGTTTCAACGAACGGCAGTCTGTATTTCTCGACGCCACCGAAACGAAGCGGCGGCGACGCCGACGATGTGCCCAGCTCGATTTCGGATCTGGCCAATTCAAAGATGATCGCGGGGATGTGGGCCGATTTGGATCTGCGGCAATGCTTCCGCGCGAACGCCGATGTCTTTGTCGTTCAGCCCGCGCCCGGCCGGATCATCTTTCGCTGGCAGGGCGTGCCATTTACGAATTCAGCTTGCCCCGGAACACCCCTGACCGATCCGAACAGCTTTATCAATTTTGAGATCGAGCTAAGCGCCGATGGCTCTATTAAGACCCGTTACGGCGACGGCAACCTAAATCTGCTTCCAGTGGTGGGCATAGCCAACGGCGAGGCTGATCCTTACGTTCTCGATCAGCTCACTTCTGAATTGAATCCGAAGACTTTGACCAACGCGCAAAACGGAGTCTTTGCGCCGCGGGCCACGGTGCAACTGACTAACGCCACCTATAGCGTCAACGAGGGCGCGGGACACGCAGACATTACGCTCAGCCGATCAGGTGATGTCAGCAGCAGCGCCATAGTCACGCTAAACACCAGCGACAGCGCGGGAACGCAGAACTGTGCGACGATAAATGGCAATGCATCATCGCGCTGTGACTACACGCCGATTGTCGGCACCGTCCAATTCGCACCCGGCGAAGCGTCGAAGACCTTGACGATACCTATCGTCGATGACGCGTTTGATGAGATTGATGAGACGTTCACCATCAGTATCAATAACGGAATAGGCACGTCAATCGGCGCGCAGACTACCGCAAGCGTAACTATCGTCGACAACGACAGTGGCAACGGCTCGAGTCCGCTCAGCACGACCAGCTTCTTCGTGCGCCAACAGTATCTTGATTTCCTGAATCGCGAGCCCGATGCGGCCGGACTCGCCTTCTGGATCGACAATATCGACAAGTGCAACGATCCGGCCCGCCGGCTGCCGGGATTAACGCAGGCGCAGTGCATCGAGGTGCAACGCATCAATACTTCCGCGTCTTTCTTCCTTTCGATTGAATTCCAGGAGACTGGGTATCTGGTTGAAAGAGTCTACAAGACAGCTTTTGGCGACACCAACGGAGTTTCAACTATCACCGGCAATCACAATGTGGTCGTTCCCGTCATACGGTTTGCCGATTTTCTCACCGACACGCAGCGGATCGGTCAGGGCGTGGTGGTGAATCAGGGTAACTGGCAGCAGCAACTTGAAAACAACAAGGTGGCCTTCACCGAAGAGTTTGCGCAGCGCGCCACATTCGTCTCCGCGCTCCCCCTTTCAATAACCGCCGCTCAGTTCGTTGACAAACTGAACGACAATGCCAAAGACGCCAACGGCAATCAGCCGCTAACGCAGTCAGAGCGCGACCAGCTTATTAACGACCTGGCCACTGGAGCCAAATCGCGCGCGCAGGTTTTACGAGCTGTGGCTGAGGATCAGGATTTGAAGAACTCGGAATTCAATCGCGCTTTCGTGCTGATGCAGTACTTCGGTTATCTGCGGCGCAACCCGAACGAGGCGCCTGAGTCAGGCCTGGATTATTCGGGCTACGATTTTTGGTTGACCAAGCTTAACCAATTCAACGGCAATTTTGTGCAGGCCGAAATGGTCAAGGCGTTCCTTACCTCGATCGAGTACGGCCAAAGATTCCGCCCCTGATAGATCAGCAATATATTTGGATCATCCAATTTGGCTCTGCCACCAGGAGAGGTTAGATCGCGTCTCGGGTAAAAGGGGTTCCTACCATGCCCGGTGAGACCAGCTATATTATTCAGTCGCTAATGGATCAGCCAAATAGCAGTCTTCCGCGTCTATGAATCCGGTGGGAGTATTCCGTTGACACCCCTCGATGGCGGCGGCTAAACTGCGAATACCTCATTGAAACGCCGCGCGGACCGAAGCCGGCCCCACTTCTGGTTGAGATTTCGGCACCAGGAGAAGCAGATGAAACCACTTATCGCCACATTGATAATCGGGATTGCGACGGTCGTCGCGCTGGGCCAGGCACCCACGCTGCAAATCGTCACGATCGATCCAAATCTGCCGTCGGATCTCTACTACGGCAACGTTAAGGTCAAACCGCTGCGCGTTCGTCCGGGAACAAATCCTCCCCAGTTCATCACCATCGATGACACGGATTTCTTCACGCAAGAGCAGTACATCGATTTTCTCAGCCGCATGCCCGACTCGGCGGGATTCAATTTCTGGATGGGCCAAATTACCAACTGCGGCAGCAACGCGCAGTGCGTTGAGGTACAGCGTATCAACGTTTCGGCTTCTTTCTTCCTCTCGATTGAATTTCAACAAACAGGTTACCTGGTAGAGCGCACTTATAAGACGGCGTACGGAGACGCGCCCAACGCCATCTCCACGCTCGGAGGAAACCATTCCGTGGTGGCGCCAATCGTGCGCTTTAGTGAATTCATTCCTGACGTCAAGCAAATCGGCCAGGGCGTAATCGTGTTGCAGCCGGGTTGGGAAACGGTGCTGGAGAACAACAAGGTCGCTTACTTTAATTCCTTCGTACAGCGCTCAGCATTCACTTCGCTTTATCCGACATCGCAAACGCCGGCAGAGTTCGTAGATGCCTTGTTTAAACACACCGGCGTAACACCTTCCGCGAACGAGCAAGCCGCGGCGATTGCCGAATTCGGCGGTGCTTCCGATACCAACAACATCGCGGCCCGGGCGGAGGCGCTGCGTGACGTTGCTGAAAATGCGTCATTGGCGCAGGCAGAAACGAATCGCGCCTTTGTGCTGATGCAGTACTTCGGTTACCTGCGCCGCGATCCCAATGGCGGTCAGGACACGGATTACACGGGCTACGACTTTTGGCTCTCGAAGCTGAATCAGTTCAACGGCAATTACAATCAGGCCGAAATGGTGAAGGCTTTTCTCTCCTCGATCGAGTATCGCAACCGTTTCTAACTATTCCGTACGTCAACCTTTTGTTTGGCACCCGTCGGTACACTCCCGTTCAAGAGAAGAGCGCAAACTAAAGTTTGCGGTACAGTGTTTCCGGCAGAGCGCGTTGATCGTGTAATGTTGCACCTCGACGTCTCTTGCTATGACCGTGAAACCTGCCGATGCTCCCGATGTTTCCATCGTCATTCCCGCGCTGAATGAACAGGAAAACCTGCAATTGCTTTTGCCGCTCGTGCAGCACGCGCTTGCCGAACTCCAAATCAAAGCCGAGATAATCGTCGTCGACGGAGGTTCGCGCGACCATTCAAAGGCGGTGGCCACGCAATTGGGTGCTCGCGCGCTCGATCAGCAGGAACGCGGTTACGGCGGCGCGCTACTCGCCGGATTTGCTGCGGCCCGAGCCCCTTATGTGGTGACGATGGATGCCGACCTTTCACATCCGCCGGAGTTTCTGCGGGATTTTTGGCGCGACCGCAACGAGTTCGATTTGCTGATCGCCTCGCGCTACGTCGCGGGAGGCCAAGCCGAAATGGGCATCGGCCGCCGCATCCTGAGCGAGATTTTGAATCGCACCTACGCGGTCCTGCTGGGTGTGAAGGTGCGCGATCTTTCCAGCGGTTTTCGTATGTACAATCGGAAGGTTTTGCGTTCGCTAAATTTTGCCGCGCGTGATTTCGATGCGCTGGAAGAAATCCTGGTGAGAGTTTATGCCGGCGGCGGCCGCGTCAAAGAAGTTCCGTTTCACTACCGAGTCCGCAACGCCGGCGAGTCCAAGGCCAAACTGATCAAGTTCGGATGGGCGTACGCCCGCACGCTGGCGCGGATGATGTGGCTTAGATATTCGAAGTGATCCAGACCTGCCCCAAAAGTATTAGTTGGCGCTAAATGCTCTTGATTAATCGCTCACTCACGCCACATTTCGCTGACAATGTGCAGCAGCTGCGAAGCAGCGGTTGCAGTTAAGCCCAAGGTGAGGCTCGGCGAGCCTTGGGCTAACAGTGAATAAAATTTTGCCGGAGCGGCGGAGCGGCGACCGATAACCACTCAACGGGGTAGTCGCATTGAACTCAAGAGTAAAAACACTAAACCCGAGACTGAAATGTCGCCCGCGACGCGGGCTCCCGCTGATCTGAACGGGCATGGTTTCCCAAGGCTCGCAAAAGCTCGCCTTGGGCTTAGCTAGACCGCTGCTTCGCAGCTCGACGAGGTTGTTCGCTCGCGCGCCCTAGTTTTTGGGAAAGCCGAACTAAATCCCCCCCACCGTGACTGGAGCGCATGCGTCTCGGTTGTAACTCTAAATCTTAGCGGTTCGCGCTGCACACTTCTCGGTAAATCTCATAGGTTTCGCGCGCCGCCTGGTCCCATGAAAATTGCGCCGCCCGCTTTTGTCCGGCTGCACCTAACTCGCTCCGGCGTCGCTCGCTGTGCAACAGATCAACTATCCCGCGCCCGAGCGAATCTACATCCAGAGGCTCAATCAACAGCGCGGAATCGCCGAGAACTTCCTGCAATGCCGGCACCCGCCCGGCGATCACAGGCGCGCCACAGGCCATGGCTTCGAGCGGTGGTAAGCCGAAACCTTCATACAGCGAGGGATAGATGAATACCTTGCACGAAGAGTACAAAGCGCGCAGTTCCTCATCGTTAAGATAACCCACCCAGCGCAAACGCTCGGCGATTGGATTCGAGCGGGCAAACGCCAGCGTCTGTTCAATGAGCCAGCCTTCACCGCCGGCAATCACCAACTGTGGCCTTTGCCTGAGGTCTCGTAGAACCAGCGCAAAGGCTTTCAGCAAAGACAGAAGGTTCTTGCGCGGCTCAAGCGTGCCGACGAAAAAAAGAAAATTGTCTTCGACGTTTAGCCGCTGACGCACGGCCGCGGTATTCTCCCAGGGGACTGGCTGAAAGAATGCGCGGGGAGCCTCATGTATCGCCGTTACCTTCGCCGGTTTGATCTTCAGGTGCTGACAAACTTCTCGTCTGATGGCTTCGGTGGGCGCGATGATGGCGTGCGCGGATCGCGCAGCCATCGGCAAGCGCAAACGCGCGCGGCGCGCGAGCCGGGGCTGGTGCAGCTCCGGGAAACGCAGCGTGGAGAGATCGTGAATCGTTACGACGGTTGGCCGGCGGCGCCACAGCGGCAACTCGTAATTCGTGCCGTGAAACAGATCGAACGCGGCGCGCCTGGCATAAAGCGGCAGTCCGACTGACCACCAGTGGCCGCGCAGGGATGATGACTTTGCCGTAGTCAGCAGTAGATTCGGGAGGGGCTGGCGTTCGATCTGTTCGAGAACGGAAGCATCGAACGGTTTCGGAGAGACTAATTCGAATTGATCAGCGGGAAAGTTACGAGCTAAGGCAGTGGCGAGTTCAAGCGTGTAATGACCCACGCCGGTTCGCGCTTCAGACAGTGGATATCCGTCGAGTCCTACGCGCATTCATTGGAGGTCAGATTTAAGTGGCACAGACTTCAGTCTGTGAATCCGCGGAGACGTTCACAGACTAAAGTCTGTGCCACTGACCCTCACGGTCCAAATCGTTGGCGATATTCGATCGAGGAAAGGAATGCTTTGACCATTTCCGCCCGGACAAAGTCGCCGTTGAATTGGTTCAGCTTATTCAACCAGAAGTTGTAGCCCTGAAAATCGAGTGTCGCTTCCGGCGGATCGTTCGGATTGCGCTGCAGATACCCGAAGTATTCCATCAACACAAAGGCGCTGTTGAATTCCTGTTGGATGACCATCGGATCCTCGGCCACCAGACGCAGGGCGCGCGCGCGCGCATCAGCATCAGCCGGAGGCGCGGAATCAATTTCGTTGATTGCCGCTGAACGGTTCGTCGCCGAGCTCGGGGCCAACCCCGCATGGTTGTAAAGCGCGTCAACGAACTGCTGCGATGTCCAATTGGCCGGATAGGCATTCACAAACTCAGGCCGGTTCACAAAATTTGCAAAGTAGTTTTGTTTGTTCGTTTCCAGGGTTTGCTGCCAATTTCCCTGATTAACAATTACGCCACTTGAAATCAACGGCGTGTCTTGCAGGAACTGTGCGCGCGTGATCGGCACCGGCGTATTCGGGATATTACCGTAGGCAGCCTTGTAAGCCCGATACACCAGGTAACCCGACTCCTGGAATTCGATCGACAGGAAGAACGACGCCGACACGTTGATGCGCTTAACCTCGATGCATTGAGCATCAAGTCCGCACGAGTTGATCTCGTTCTGCCAGAAGTCATACCCAGCGGCGTCGGGTTCGCGACCGAGAAAATCCAGATAGTGCTGGCGCACAAAGAACGCGACGCCATCGACTGGATTGGGCAACGGCGAGCCACCCGAATTGATCGTGATGTGCGGCGCGGTGACCGTGTCCCGGCTCGAGGCAGCGCCCACGGTGATCACGATCGGCAGATCGCCCGTGTCGACATTCGACGGCAAAGTGAAGAACACGTTGTCGGTGCCCGGCAGATCAGTAGTCGTATTGATGCTTGCCACAATTGTCGTTGTACCAACGGTCACGTTGATGGCCGAGGCTGCTGTATTGCGCACACCAGTCAAAGATACGCGCAGAACCGTCGGCACCTGTGTGCCACTGCCATCGTTAGTAGTGACAAAGAAAGGTTCAGGCGTGCAAACACCGGCGATGGTCGCATTGCACACCACGGCCCGGCCGCCGGGACCATTCGTTGTGGTGAAAATATCCGGCTGCGCTCCGACGATCGCAACGAGCGCTCGAAAGACCGTGCCGTTGGCGTTAATAACCAGCGGATAGCTGCCAGTCGCCAGACCGATGGGAACCACAAATTTGATCTCGGTCGAACTAACTGAATAAAGCCCTGCTGCGACTCCGCCAATAGAAAGTGACACGCCATTTAATTCGATCGGTAACGCGGGCGCCCGTTTTGATTCGGACGCGTTCGCATTGCTGACGGAGGCGCTGGTGACTGCTCCGAAAGAGCCCTGCACTACGGCCAATTCTCCGGCGGCCAATCCGGTCGGAGTTACTCCGGGACTCGCCGATGGGCTGGGCGAAGGACTCGGGCTCGGCGTGGGGCTGGCTGTGGGACTCGGGGTTGGGCTCGCAATCGGAACCGGAATCAGGCTCGCACCCGTGAACAAGGTCAACGCTGAGGCTGACTCGGTCGTCACCGCGGGCAACAACTCATAGAAAACTTCGATTGAACCATCAGGGTTCCCGGCGCCTATTTCTCCCGGCCGGCTGAAAGCGAACCTCCGGCGCGAATTGCTGGGCAGCGCGCCCACACCCGCAAAGCCACTGCTCGACGGGAAATTGGTAAGGCGAGTGAATGGCCCGGTCGAAAGGGCCGGCAGCGGCGCCAGGAAAATCTGCGGGAAGCGCGATGCATTTAGTCCTGTGCTGTCTTCAGCCTCGGTCGCCGGAAAAGTTCCGTCCGCTCTGAAATTGAGCGCCGACGTGAACATTACCGAGCAGGGAGTCAAAGGCCCCAGCGCACACGCGCCACCGTAGTCGGTGAAGACCGGCACGTGCAGAACGGGATCGCCCGGCGCCACTGTCGCTCGCGGTCCGACCTGAGCAAAGGTGTCCGCGGTCACGTCGTAAACAAAGGTCGCATAAAAAGACGTATTGCTGCCATTGGCCTTTGGATCTGAAGTAATCGACTCAAAACCGATGAAACGGCCATCACGGCTCAGGCGGCGGCCGAACGTCATGATATTGACGGTGGCACCTGAGGCGTCGAATTTTGTCTTCGTTACCTGCTTCAGTCCGGAAACGGCCGTCCCGTTGAAGTTTGCAATATGGATCTCGGCTGTGTTAATGCCGCCGCCATCATCGTTATCACCAGTCAGGTTCGCGTTCGAGATGAACGTAAAGGTCGAACCGTCGTTACTGATCGCAGGATTAGAGTTGAAGATTTGTTTGTTGAAGTCAGTCGGAACAACGATTGGCGGCGAAACCGTGTTGGTAACCTGCGTGAACGCAGACGTGGCGCGATTGAAGAGAAAGACTTCCGGATTGCGATCGGTATTTCCGCTGCCAACTAAATTTGCCGTCGAAATGAAGGCGATGATCTTTCCATCATCGCTGATCGTGGCCTCGCGATTATCGTCCGCGATGAAAGGCGAAACGAATCCGCCCGGTGATGGCCCGCGGCTGGCCGGTGTGTTGGTAACTCGCGTGAACGTTCCCGTGGTCAAATCGATCGGTCCCACTTCGGCGCCGGTCGAAAGATCGGCAGTGTCGGCGACTGTGAAATCGTAAGTCCAGACTTCCTGGTTCATGTCTGTGTTCGTCGGCGCGCCCGGATCCGTGCCGTCAAAATTGGCCGGCGTCACCGGCGCGTTCGAGCTGAACACAATTGTGTAAGTACGATTGCCGCCTGAAAGAATCGGCTCGTAACTAATCATCGGCCGATTATTCGTGATTTCAATTTGGGTGTCGGCTGGCTCGTCTACGGGCGGCGTCGGACTAACCGAGGGCGACGGGCTGGGGGAAACACTCGGACTGGGACTCGGACTGGGTGACGGTGAAGGACTGCTCGCCGGCTTTTGCACGTTGCGGGTGTTGGTGATCTGAAAGATCCGCCGCTGTGCGTAATCGTACAAAAAGATTTCGCGGTTGCCGTCCTGGTTATTCCGTGCCGCGGTCTTTTCCGTAGCTATGTCGCCATTGGATTCGATGACTACAAAGCGGCCGTTCGCGGTGGTGTCCCCGGCGAACGAACCCACGGGGTTGGTCGCCGACACGCGATTTGAGCTGCTGATCTGGCCAACGAATGGATCCGGCGTCGAACTAGCCGGCCCCTGTGCGGAAGTGGTAAGCGCGCCGGCGACGAGCATACACGCCGCGACCGCGCACAAAAAAGCGATAATGAGTCTTAACATTAAGAAACCGAATGAACGATCAAAAGTGCTCCGCTGAGGAGTCGGACCAAAACAGCAAGTAAAATTACGCCGTCAGGCCGCACATTGTAAGCGTTGGGCAGCCGTAACCGCAAGTGGCCACTCCGCTTAGTTTCGTGAAGCAGGATAGTGGTTGCTCGCACAGGTCCGAATGCCTGGTTCCCTCTCTCTTTGGGAGAGGGTTAGGGTGAGGGCGTACTGCGAGTCACCCTATTTCGCGTTTGCGCGAGGCAAAGCCTCGCGCAGAAATCTCTAAAAGAAATCGCTACCTAAGCTTCGCTCCCTCACCCCGGCCCTCTCCCAGAGGGAGAGGGGGAAAAGCATCTCAATCTTTCATCGCGGTAAAAGCCAAAGGCTTACCGCAATGTGGCTGTGGCAAAGCCACCTATCGCGACCGCCAGGGCGTCTACGACCCAAATCTCTGCCGGTACTCAATCGAGCTCAGGAACGCTTTGACCATTTCCGCCTGAATATAGTCTCCGTTGGCCTGATTTAGCTTGTTCAGCCAGAATTCATAGCCCGCGTAATCCAGGCCCGCCTCAGGCGCGTCGTTCGGGTTCCGCCGCAGGTAGCCGTAATACTGCATCAGCACAAATGCGCGGTTTGACTCGGAATCCTTTAGCTGTTGATCCTCGGCCACGGCGCGCAAAGCCTGAGCGCGCGTTTTCATTCCCGTCGTCAGATCGCTGATCAGTTGATCCCGCTCCGTGGTCGATAGAGGCGGGGCGCCGTTAGCGTCCTTGGCATTGTCGTTCAGCGTATCAACGAACAGGGTCGGCGTCATACTCAGCGGAAACGCTGTCAGAAATCGCGGCCGCTGTACGAACTCTTCGGTGAAGGCCTGCTTGTTGTCCTCGATCTGTTGCTGCCAGTTCCCCACCAGGACCACCACGCCCCGGCTGATGCGCTGGGTATCGGGCAGGAACTCGTTCAATCTGATAACGGGTGCAGTAATAGAATGAGGGGGGCTGCCGCCCAGACTCGAACTGGCTGAAGTGTTGTCACCATAGGCGGTTTTGTAAATTCGCTCGATCAGGTACCCAGTTTCCTGAAACTCGATCGAGAGGAAGAACGCCGCGGAGGTGTTGATGCGCTGCACTTCCCGGCAAGCTGCATCACCACCGCAGTTATTAATGTTGTTCACCCAGTAAGTTCAGACCGGCAGTATCCGGCTCACGATTCAGAAAATCGATGTACTGCTCGCGCACGAACGAATCGGTAGTGTCGATCGGATTGCCGGACACACCGCTGTTGTTGATCGTAATCGTGATCGAGGCCTGTCCGCCAAGCGAAACCTTGTTTCCGCCCGGACTGCTCAAGCTCACGGTGAATTGTTCAGGACCTTCAAGATACCCGTCGTTGATGATCGGAATTGAGACCTGCTTCGAATTTTCGTTCGCGGCGAAATTCAGCGTCCCGAGTGTCTGAATGTAATCGCATCGCGACGAACCGTTGGCCGAGCTGCAGCCACTGGCCCCGGCTGAATCGCTGGTCGCATAGTTCACCGTCGCCGGGAATGAAGTGTCTCCGGTGCGGGTCACGGTTACGGTGGTGCTCACCTGCCCTTCGGTAACCGACGCCGAGCCGACCGAGAACTGTATCGTCGACGCCGCGGGACTAATTAAATCCGTCTCCCAGATACCGCGGCCGTGGGTAGCCGCGCGGAGAATGCGGAATGAAGGCTGAATCTTCAGATCAAAAACCGCCGAGCGTGGCAAACCACTGCCGAAAGGACTCCAGTTCGCGCCGCCATCGCTGGAAAAGTAAACGCCAATGTCCGTGCCGGCATACAGGTTATTTGAGTTCTGCGGATCAATGGCAAAGGCATTGATCGGGATCGGAGGAATGCCATTACCCGACTGGACCCAAACCGGCGCCGGCCCGCCCGCAACCGCTGCGGCCGCCAGATTAGTAATCTTCCAAATTCCCTGCCCGGCCGGCGCATAGTACGAGAGCGTGATGTAAGCGACGTTCTTATTGTTGGGATCGATCATCGCGCGACCGATGAACTTGTTAGGGCCCGTCGGATCGACTGGGTTCGAGGGAATTGGCGGCGCGAGATTAATCAGCGCACTTGAGCCTGTTGACGTCGCGAGCACCTGCCCGTTGCGCATGCCAATCAATCGGACATTGTCGCCTCCCGGCCAAATATCGATCGTGCTGATCTGTGTTCCCACGCTGACTGCCGCCCCGCCTGTCACTGGACTTCGGGAACCAGTCGGGTTGATGGGTGATTGGCTGACGATCGTCATGTTGTCGCCGCGTTCGTTCGAGCGATAAAGACGATCGGTGCCGAAATAGACAGTGTTCGGCGCGCCCGGCCCTAAAGCCATCGGCGCATAAAACAAAACGTTGTCCGTAAGCTGAATGCCGTTAGTCTTGAAATTGGGGCCGTTGTCGCAATCACTTCTGGGAGTCAAATTATTGCTGCACAATGTTGTGGGTGAACAGCTGAGGGCTCCGAAAGTTGGCCATGAATCAAAATTCGCGAGGCAACTTGTCAAAGTCGCGCGATCAAATAAGATTTGATCGTTAGAGATGTTGAAGAAGGTATGATACATGGTGACGTTCGTCGCGTCGGTCGCGCTGTAATCGATAAGGGCATATCCGCCGTCACCGCTTTCGGCACGCCGCCAATTTCCGGACGAAGTGAGTTGATATTCAGTTCCGTTGTCCTGCGTTCCGCCAATCATCAGGAAGCGATCTGTCGGGTGAACGGCGATACTTTCGAACTGAAGTGTATTAAGCGGCGAGGTATTGAGATTCTGCCAGGTGGTAGTCGATAACATTTGCTTCCACACTCCGCCATCATTACCGGTAAAGATGTTGCTGGCGCCGTCAAAAGCAAACGCGTGCTCGTCGGCGTGGAGTCCCGTGCTGTTATTAGCGAAGGTCGTTCCACCGTCAGTCGACTTTCCTACTAGTCGTCCGCAGGTAGTCGCGCCGCTGTTTACGGTCGTGGTGACCTGGCCGCCGATGAAGACCACGTTCGCATTACTGGGATCCACGGCGATCGGCATGTCATAAAAACACTGACCGGCACAAAATCCCTGACCACCTGCTAACTGCCCGGACCATGTTGCACCGCCGTCCGTGGATTTGCGGATGGCGCCGTCATTTGAAGCGGCGCAGGCAGTGGTTACTGTCGGCGTCTCACTGGTCGCCGCGTAGACCGTAACGGTGGAGCCGGTTTTGTTGATAGCCAGACTGACCCTGACACCACTTGCCAATTCTAAAGGTGTGCTGTTGCTTTGCAGCAGTGTTGGAGTAAATGTGGGTGAGGCCGCCGTGGCGTTTGTGCTTCGATAAATTCGGGATGAATTGCCCGATATGCCGATGGCGGTTACCACAATATTGTCAGGATTTCCCGGTTCCATAACCATGTCCGGAGTGTCCTGATCCGCCGATTCCGCCGGCAAACTCAATTTTTCGAAATGCACGTCGCTGGGGTTTGTCGAAGGCCAGGCAGTCGTTGAGCGAAACACGCCGCGCTGAGCGACCGTTGGTACTGTACCCTTGCCGCTTGCGCCACTGCCGCCAATACCGCGAGCCGTCGAAACCCAAATCATTGCGGGATTGGTTGGGTGAACCAGGATCTTGGTAATCGAGCGGCCTTCAAATACTCGATAAGTAAGGCTCGAGATCGGGATTGTTTCCTGAGGATTGATTGGCCCGATAAGCGTCGGAGACGTGTTGGCGTTGTCAATCCGGTAAAGGCCCGCGCCAAAGAAGCAGTCACCACAGCCATTGAATTCGCCCGTGCCGACATACACCGTGGATGGCTGCGAGGGCGCCACCGCCAGCGCGCCGATGGCCAGCGAATCAGCGGTGTCGAAGATTGCCGTCCAGGTCGTGCCGCCGTTCGTCGATCGCCAGACACCGCCCTGCGCCGTGCCGAGATAAACATTATTCGCGTTCGTCGGATCGACGGCGATTGAAGTAACCCTGCCGCTAGTCGCGCCGCTGCTAGTCCCCACACCATTAGGCAAGGGCGCGGGCCCAATTGCAGTCCATGCGCCCCCAGCTGCTGGGGTTAGATCACCGTTAACGATTGATTCCAGGCGGCTGTTTTTCTCCCGCCGCTCCATCTGGTCAATAGCCTGACTGCGCAGGTCTGGATTGAAAGGGCGTCCGGGCTCGATGCCGCGCTTGCGCGCGATGTATTCGCCGCGGGCGCGCAGATAGTCCTCACGGTCGATGGGGGCTCCAGTGCGCGACGCCCACTTACCCAGATCGGCATCGGCTTCCTCCTCGTTGTTGTCCTGAAAGACTTCATTCGCTTCGCTAACGTCTGTGGGTTTCGGGCTCTCGGTTTGACTAGTCAGATTGGCCGCTGACGACGCAAAACTCCAAATCATAAAGACGAGGAGCAGCGTAAAAATAAGAGCGGTGGCTAAAGTTCTATGTTTCATAAAGGGGATATCTCGCGAAGGCTATGCGACAGTGCTTAGAAGGAAAATCAAAACCGGTGGTTGCAAAGAGATCCAAATTTCGGGGCATGGTAAATGTATTCGTCGCCCTTGAGGGTTGTCAACGACTTAAATTAACGCAGACTGTCAGTTTGCGAGCGTGCCTGGTCGCCGAATGTAGCGCAAACTGTCAGCTTGCGGACCGTGTCAGTACCGCGAGCGGTAGCGAGCGGATCGGGAGCTAGTTACCTAAGGCAATAATATCCGTGGCTCCTCTCCTAATGGCTTGGCCCAATCCTACCAACCGCGTAGCGGCGGCATATTTGTAGAACGATGCTGACTAGTGAACGCCAGCTCCGGAGAAAGCGGCATGCTCTGTCGCGGCTTTGCCTCAAAAGTCCGAAGGGCACCTCTCATTCACACCGGGCTTTAGCCCGGTGATAAGCAGAGGAGGAGACTAGTGAACCGTTTTAACGGTTTACTAACTTTCTCAAGCCACTCAGACGATTGACTACGAAGGACTTGCCCCGCAAACGACACGGAGAAACCGTTGAAACGGTTCCTATGATTCTCACGGTCTTTTATCACCGGGCTGAAGCCCGGTGTGAATGAGAGTAAGACTCTCAGACTTTTGAGGCAAAGCGCTCTGTTGCCCATAAATGGACGGAAACAATAAACAATCCTTCGCATCTACAAATATTCCGTGCCTAACGGCACTTAAGACAGATTCGCGTTGCTTCATTTTCTCTGAATGCTCAGCCTCTCCCTCCTGACTTTTGAGGCAAAGCCGCGCATCGGAGTGGCCAAGCCCTCGGTAGAGGGGATCGACTACCTCGCCCACTGTCCGATCTTTTCGGTTCCAAACGTGCCGATGCCGTTCAAACGAAACGCAAAGACGATGCGGTTTTCGTTGCGCAGACCAACATTGAAGGTAAAGTCCTGCGCCGTGATCATGCAGCACTTCCAGGTGTAGCCGATGGTGACCGTCGAACTGATCAGCGCGCGATTGCTGCCCGCGAATGGATGTTTCTGAAAATCGAAGAACAGAGCCACGCCGCCGAACAATCCCTTTTCCTGATTGCCGAGGAAGAGTGAAGGGCTCCACTGTGAACCGCGCAGAGTTCCGGGTTCAGTTCCGGCGGGCGTCGCATATTGTTGCAGCGACGGCACGAGCTGCACGGCGCGCGTGTAGTAAAAAGTCGAGAAAGCTTGCACTAGCGAACGATTCAAGCCGAACGTCGCGGACATGGCGCGCAAGCCGCCGCCCTTGGTGTCGAGGTCGGCGCGAAAGTCTGCAAACAAATTCTCGCTCGGGCGGTAGCGCACGTTAACGTTTAGGGGTGAGAACCGCCGCGGCACCGCCCCATAAGTAAAGCCGGAGAAGGTATCAATCGGATAAAACTGATTGCGACGGCCGGGAACCAACGCGCCACCGAAAAGAGGATCGAAGAAATACTTGCCGCGGATGGTGATCGTCAGGGCTTCGTAAGGCTGGGTCGCCAGAGATTTCTTTTCGCGTGCTGAACGCGCGGCTTTCTTGCCGACGCTTTCGCTCGATCGCTTGGTATAGAAACGATTTGAGAGCCCGTACTCGATTTCGTTCGTGTCGGCAATCGCGTCCGTGTAATCAAACCGGATGATCGAACGGAAATTGTCGATGCCGGCGATCCTGCGATAGATCACATAAGGTTCAATGACGTGACGAAACCAGGTCGAGCCATCGCTGCGATGAAAGTTTTTGGCCAGCGCCGGCGGCCGCAAGTCCAGCTCGAGTTCACCGTAACCGCGAACCACGTCACGCGGCGTCACCAGCTGCGTCGTTGGATCGATCGAATTCGAATAATACGTCGCGCGCGCGCCGGCGGTCGTCGTCAACGTCCAGCCGCCAAAGTTCAACGGTAGCGAAACACTCGGATGAAAATCCAGACGCTGCACAATCGACGGCGTAATCATCGGTGCGCGTCCAGTCGCGGCGATGAAAGACGCCAGGTCCGCGGCCGTTTCTTTGCGGCTGACTCCTTCGGCCGCGCTCTCAAATGAATAGTAGACCGGAATTTTCTTGAACCAGGGGATGGGTGACGGCCGTCGATCCAACGAGATGCTCGGCAGCTCGCGAATGCGGATCTGCGAATCCTGCAAAGACGTCGCCTGGGTGTTCAGGCGAAAATTGAAACTGTAGGCGTTGTAATTCTTGTTGAGAAAAACCTGGGAACGCTCTTCCGGCGAAATTGCCTGTTGGATCGAATCAGAAAAAATCTGCCGAAAGGCGAGGCTGGAAGTGATGTTGACGTCAGCCGCCGCCAGAAAGCCGTTCGGGAAGTAATGTACCGCATCGATGTAAACGCTCGATCCGCCTTGATCCGGATGCTCGGCGTCAGCCTTGTGGCCAAAGATGCGGTCCTTCACCGCATAAAATCCCATGTTGAAGAACGAGCGCGAATTGGCGCGCGTCCGCAGATCCGCGCCGACGCCAATGCCGCGCTTGGAAAAAAGATCGCCGCGCAGGGTGAAGTCAGCCGAACGTCCGAGCGTTAAGTAATAAGCCTCAGAGAGGCGAAAGCCCTTGGCGCCGGAAGCACTAAAGGTCGGGGTTAAGAATCCCGAGGCGCGATCCTGCTTCTTTAGGGAAACGGATGCGAACGGCAGGTAAGCAATGGGGATTCCCTTCACTCGAAAAGTAGGCGAGCTCATCCGGGCGCGATCGCCGGTCTTGATGCGAACCTTGTCGGCGCGAAAACTCCACTTCGGTTTTTCTTCATCGCACGCGGTGATCTCGACGTTGGTCAGCACAATCGTCGTGAGGCTGACTCTTTCGACGCGATCCGCGATGAAATACATGCGTGTGCCGTCGTTGGTCTGATTTGTGTAACCGGTTGAGTTGATAAAGAAACCGGTCTTGGTCTTGTAATTCCATTCGGCATGACTGCCGGTAATGCGTTGCTGGTCGCCTTGATCAAACACGACGTTCCCGTCGGCGACGACCAAATTCTTCGCGTCATAAACGGTCACCTTGTCTGCCTGTAAACGATATGTGCCGATGCGCGCGTCGACGTTGCCTTCGCAAATTGATATGCGCGATTCTTTCGGGCCAGTGACCGATTCCCGCGCGCAACTGACATCCAGCGTGTCGCCTGGTTGGATGGTCGGGATCTTTCCCTGCGTCGTCAGCTTCACAGGCTGATCCTGTTGCAGCGGGTTTACATAAGGTGTGTCAGTGACCGGGTTCTCGACTTTGCGTTCGACAGGATTGGTTTGTTGTGCGCGCGCCGGCGAGGCGAGCACGGCGATGCAGCAAGCAAGAGTTAAGAGAACGAGCGGGCGGGTCGCGAGCAACCTGCTGGTTCGCGGCCCGGAGAACAAATGTGAAAGGTTAAGATCTCCGCGCAAGATAATAATCAATCGCGCCCTCTGCAAAGTCGGATCGAACTCGCATCAGGCGCGCCGTTTTCGCTAACGGAATGCGCCGATGCTAACATGCGCGCGCGAAGCGGGACAAGGCACGTGTGGGAGCGCTTTTCTCCCCTCTCCCGTTGGGAGAGGGGCCGGGGGTGAGGGCTTGCGCGCAAACCAACTATTACTTTTTTCCGTCTTGCCGCCGATAACGTTGCGAGAGGCTATGAAGAGTGACCGTCAATACCGAGGAGGCTTTCAGTTTGCGGGACTACTCAACCTCGCTCGGGAAATGCGAAGGACCCAAACTTCTGCAGAGGCTCTGCTTTGGGAACTACTTCGCGATCGGCGATTGCTGGGATTCAAGTTTAGGCGGCAACATCAGTTCGGCAATTACGTCGTAGATTTCTTTTGCCGTGAGGCGAATCTTGTGATTGAGTGCGATGGTGACGTACATGATCAAAATGAAGCCTGGCATCACGACCGGCAACGGGACGCCTTTATGGCTGGTCATGGTTTGCGTATCTTAAGAATTAGCAACAACCGGATCCTAAATGAAACCGAAGAAGTATTACGCGAGATTGCTGAGCACCTTTCTTTCCTCTAGGGCCGGGCGACGAGGATCGGAAAGGGAGAGTCGCGCAAAACCCTCACCCCGACCCTCTCCCAAAGGGAGAGGGAGAAGTGCATGACACCTCCGGCCTCGCTCAATCTCTTGATTGTCGCCGGTGAGGCGTCCGGCGATGCGCATGCAGCTTCCCTAGTGCGCGCGTTGCGCGAAGCTGCGCCGCAGATCGGCCAGAACTTCTTTGGCTCGACCGGCGCCCAGATGCGCGAGGCGGGTGTTGAATCAATCGTTAAAGCTGACGAGCTGGCGATTCTCGGCCTGTGGGAAATCGGTCGCGCGCTGCCGAAGTTCTGGAGCGCTTTCGGCGATCTAAAACGCGCAGCGGCGGAAAAGAAACCTGACGCCGCCATTCTGGTTGATTGGCCGGATTTCAATCTGCGACTGGCGCGTTGGCTGCATCGCCGCGGCATTCCTACAATTTATTACATCAGTCCCCAACTGTGGGCCTGGCGCTCTTACCGCACGCGAAACATCAAACGCGACGTCGATTTGTTGCTTTCAATCCTGCCTTTCGAAAAAGCATGGTATGCGACGCGCGGCATCACTAACGTTGAGTACGTGGGCCACCCGCTCACCGGCGAGGTTCGCGCGGGTTATGATCGCGCCGAGTTTTGCCGGCGCAATGATCTCGATCCATCCCGGCCCGTCGTCGCGCTGCTGCCGGGCAGCCGGCACAAAGAGCTGGTAAGAATTCTTCCGCCGATGCTCGATGCCGTGTCAGAAATTCGGAAAGAGCGCAACGATGTTCAGTTTGTGATTGTGGCCGCGCCCAACCGCAGCATCGAAGAAGTGAAAACGATCGCGGCTGGCGAAGCCGAAGCGGTGCGGATCATTCATCACGAGACGCGCGAAGCGCTCGCGGCCGCCGATGTCGCCGCCGCCGCCAGCGGCACCGTAACGCTCGAAGCCGCGCTCTTAGGCACGCCGCTCGTAATCGTTTATAAGGAATCGGCGCTGAACTGGCACGCCCTGGGTAGCCTGATCACCACTGAGCACTACGGGCTGGTTAATTTGATCGCCGGCCGCCGCGTCGCCACTGAACTCATGCAGGATGACTTTACCGGCCAGTCGCTGGCGCGCGAACTACTAATGCTTCTGGATCCGCAACGCAACGTGGCGATGCGCGACGAACTTCGCGAAATCGTCAAGAGCCTCGGCGATGCCGGAGCGTCAAGGCGAGCAGCCCGCGCCATCCTGGACTTCTTACAGATAGACGCCGTCTCCGGATCCACGCCGGGCTAACGGTAGTATCTTAATTTGAGTGAAGATTGAATTACTGACCGCGAAGCGGTCGCGGCCCATAGCCCAATGTTGCCGCGCAGCGGCTACGTTGGGTTTTGGATTAACACGATCCGCAACCCCATCGGGGTTGCGTATTTCACCTAGTCTGTGTTCCCAGCGTAGCCGCTGCGCGGCAACGCTGGGCTGTAGGGTGAAACCGCCTCGCGGTTAATTCTTTCTAAGTAGCCAAGGCAAATTAATCCGCACCCCGCGCTAAGAAAACTCTTTTACTCGCGCGACCAAGCGAGTATGATGGCAGGCCACAAAGGTCAGATTTGTTTCGCATTCTGAAACCCGCGGACCTTTTCCCCCTCAAAAATTTGTGCAACGTGTCAGCTGACGGCCGGCAGAAGCAGAGCTGCCGGGTTAGCGGCCGACACGAGCAATTCGAATTGGAATTTGCAACCCGATCAGGAGGAAACAATGGCAGATCAAAGCTCTTGCACTCGCCTTAGCTATGATGCGCTCAGCAAAAGATTTATTCAGCTCTTACTACTCGTTTTCGCGACTTTTTCAATCGCGAGTTTGGCCCAGGGCCAACCGCCGCCGCTTGGTCCTAACAGCTACAAGTCGGATAGGCTCCAAATCGGCACCAGCATCTTAACCGGTTTCGTTAAAACGCAGGTTCAGACCATCGTAGACAACATAAACGCGACGCTGCAGAGCCAGGGCAAAAGCATCAGGGTGCAAGCGATGCCTCTTAAGTCGTGGAACCCTTCGCGTTTTCCAACCGAGTACCCGGATCGACCGAATGAATACTATCTGAAGCTGCCGACCATCATCGGAATTAATGTGGACATCCCGGTGGCCGCAGACCGGCAGATCTACATCCCGCTGGATTTGAACATCTCCTGTAAGGGTTGGCAGACGGGCAATGGGGCAGTCACGATCGTGGCTCAGCCCGGGCCCGCGAGTATCGAAGGCGGCAACATAATCGAAGACGTCCTGCACATCAGAGACTACATAACCAACCAGGTGCGGAGTAATTTTTCCGCGCCGATGCCGGTTACTCAGACGTTGCCTAACGGCCAATGTGTGACGATTGGCGCTTCAGCCTCGCAACAACCATTAGACCCATTTGGATTCATAGCCTGGGATCCACCGCCGCGCTTTCGCCCGATTGATGGAACCGCCGTTTCCCGAGAGTCACTGCAAGTGACGTTCAATCAGCTGAAACGATTGGCCGCGCACGGTTATGGCGGGGGGGTGCTCTACAGTCCAACGGAAAACATTGTCCTCGATACATATGCCAATTTTGCTCACAACCAATCAAGCACATTGACGATGAAAGAGGGCGACGTAGTTAATCTGACAATTCCGCCGGTTAACCTGACCCGACCGTTGCTCGACTCGCTCGTGGTCATTGCGAACGTCAGCCAACAACCGAATTTTCAGCCGGTCGATAGCGCGTTCGACGCCTTTCAACGAACCGCAAATTATTCGCCGGGAACGCATACGATTCAGGTTCGTAAGCGTTACGTGATTCCTGCGGGACCCGGTCACACGAAACCAACGTTCGGTTACGCGCCCGCTTACGAACTGACGTACACCGTGCGCTATGCGAACTCTATGGTTGTGCGTTGACCCGCGACGATTCATGCTGATTTTTATTAGTGCTCTAAAATTGAGAGCTCCGCGCCAACTCGGCGTCTCGGCGGTGAGCATCTCATAGGTTATTCACCGCGGAGCCCCAGAGGTCGCCGAGACTAACGCAGAGAAACTTGAATCGGGACACTCCCCGATTCTTTATGACGAAGGGTTTTTGCAGAAAGGGTGAAAAGATGAAAAGAATAATCCTGCTCGGAACTGTCCTGTTAATGGCCGTTGGTTTTACCACCGCTCAGAAAACCAGTACTACTACTACGCGGAGAACAACCGCTGACTCCGCAAGAAAACCCATTAAACAAGTCGAGGTCAGCGCTCGGACCGTCAAAAGCCAACCGCGGGGCAAGCATTACATGATGGACTTGACGAAGGCAGGAACGATTTACAACCTGGCCGCCGACGCTGATACGAGTCAGGTGCAAGTTCGAACCGCCAAAGGCAATATGACCGTCGCGGAACTGGTGCAGAAATCAGGAAAGACAATCACTGGCCCGCTCCGCGTCGGAATGACCAGCGACATACGTGCACAGAAATTCGGAACGCGCGTCGGTGCTGGTCGTCTGAATTATGATTGTGGGGATCTGGCGTGCGCGTGCACCGGTGACGAGGACTGCAACGATCTGTTCCTGTCAGATAAGTGTGGTCCGATTGCTGTCTGTTACCCTGACGGCTGTATCTGCCTCAGGTTCTGACCGGTCTTGTACTAATATTGCCACGGTGCACGGGGCGGTAGCCCGACCGTGAGGGAGGGCGCTTTATCGCGACGTTTACGCCCTCCCTTACGGTCGGGCTACTGCCCCGCCTTGCGCGGATACTGGCTTCTGCCTGGCAGTATCAAAATCCAGACATTAATGCATAAGGAAGAGATCAAATGATCCCCCGTTGGAAGAAATTTACCCTTATCACATTCGTCATGATCATTGTGGCAGTGCTCCTGGGAATTACTTTCACAATCGGCTGGCGGCCGATCATCGGAGCCAAAAAGCGCACAGTAACAGATCGAAAATTTGAAGTGACCGAAGCGCGTCTGCTCCGTGGCAAGTACCTGGTCGACGGCGTTAACGGTTGTTTTGGATGTCACACAGACCAGGATTGGTCAAAGCCCGGCGCGCCGCCGGTGGCCGGCCGCGAAGGATCGGGACACATCTGGTCGGATCAGGATATGCCCTGGCTCGTGGCCCCGAACATCACTCCGGATAAAGAGACCGGCATCGGCAACTGGACTGATGACACACTGGCCCGGGCGATTCGCGAAGGCATCGGGCACGACGGACGCGCATTGTTTCCGATGATGCCTTACCCGCACTATCGACTGATGTCTGATGAAGATCTCGCTTCGGTGATCGTCTACTTGCGCACAGTGCCGCCGGTGAAGAACCAATTGCCGACCACGAAGATGCCGTTCCCGCTCAACTTTCTTATTCAGAATGTTCCCCAGCCTGTGACTGCCGCCATTTCGGCTCCGCCGCAATCGAATCAGGTCGCGTACGGCGGGTACCTGGTCAACCTGGCCGCCTGTGCCGATTGTCATACTCCGCAGGAAAACGGCAAGCCGATCCCGGGAATGGAATTCGCCGGTGGATTTCTGCTGCACGAGCCGAAGGGCGACGTTGTGTCGGCGAATATCACGCCGGCTGCTTCGGGCATCGGTTATTACAATGAAGCGACATTCATACAGGCCCTGCGCATGGGCAAGGTCGGCGCCCGACCACTGCGTTCCTCAATGCCCTTTTATTTTTATGGAAAGATGAGCGACGAAGATCTCAGGGCGATCTTCGCTTATCTGAAAACGCTTAAGCCAGTAAAGCATCAACTCGATAATTTCGAGCCGCCAGCGTTCTGTCGTTTGTGCAAGCAGAAGCATGGCTTCGGGGCGACGAACTAACGAATTACGAGCCGCGGATGAACGCGGATGAACGAAGATAAGAAACGAAATACATCAGACGCTGACCCTAATTATTTTCGGTTTTTTCGAGCGAGAAGTTCTGCCCGACGCGAGTCGCGAGAACGGCCGAAGCATCAACCTGTTACCGCCTAATGTCTTAGCTTCTTTTTATCCGCGTCTATCTGTGTTCATCTGCGGCTAATAATTTGTAAGGATCGCGTCGGCAGCGAAACCCATTTGCTGAAGGCGATCTCTAGTCTGCGCAATCATTTCGCGCGAACCACAAACCAAAGCCACCGGCGACTTCAGATCCGGGAGCACATGATCAAGCAGCGATTGAACGTAACCCGTGGGCCCGGACCAATCATGACCATCCGGACGGGAAATCACCTGGCGTAACTCCACCCCCGCCTCTTCCCAGGTTTCCGTTTCGTCGCGGTAACAAAAGTCATCCGGCGTGCGTGCGCCATAAAGCACAATCAACTGACCAAAATCATGCTTGCGACCCAGCACGTGTCGTAAAGCTGATCGCAGTGGAGCAACGCCAGTTCCCATCGCGACGAACACCAGATCCTTTCCCTGCTGCTCCTCGAGATCGAATCCGTGGCCGGCTACATCGAGTAATTCGAGGCGGTCGCCTTCTTTCATGTCGAACAAAGCAACACTGGCGCCAACGGTCCGCTTCACCAGTATTTCCAGCTCGGGATCCTCGGGCGCGCTGGCAAAGGCAAAATATGATGGCTCTTCATCGCCGACGCGTAAGACGGCGACTTGTCCCGGAACAAAGTCCACGCCGTGATGGTCGTCTGCCTGTTCAGGCCGCAAATCGAACGAACGAATGTAGCGGCCCCGTTGACGAACACAAGTAATAATTAACGATTGCGGTTCCATCGAGTAGAAACGAGTCTAATTCATGCAGCGCGTCGTGTCAGTACCGCGAGGGGTAACGCAAACTTCAGTTTGCGGTGCGTCAGTACGGCGAGCGGTAGCGATCAGATTAACGTGTCAATGCGGGGAGCCGTAGCCACCCGTTCATCGCGCAACGTACATTTCGATCCGCTCGCTATCGCTCGCGGTACCGACACGGTTCTTGCCGTCTCGCCACTGGTGGTAGAATCGGCTCGATCATGCAAAGGTCACGCAGGCTTCGATTTCTATTCGCTCTCTGCGTTTTGCTGCTCTTTGCGAACTATGTTTGGGCGCAATCGGGCCGGCGCGGCACGAGCAAAACGACGACTACGACTGCACCATCGGTCAGCGGTCCAAAAGAGATCGAAAAAAAGCCCGCGCCAAAGCCAAAGCTGCAATTGCTGGTAGGCATCACTGGCCGCGAGGTCTTCACCAGCATTCCTTACTATCTCTACGATTCGGTGCTGGAAAATTGCATTCGCCGCCTGGGTGAAGCGGAAATTGTTTTTGCGACCTCTGCCGGACACGACATGAATCGCTCTGACGCGATCAAAGCAGCCAGACAGGAAACAGTCCGTTACGTTGTTTTGCTGGAAGTGGGAAACGAGCTTGCCGACGCGGGCCGCCGCACGAGCGACAATCAGAACGACCTGTACGTTGCGTACGTGATCTTCGAACCCGAAACCGCAAAGATCAAGCAGATTGGACGAGCCCACCAGCACATCTATCAAACCGGACGAGGCGGCGTGTCGCTGCCATCGAAGAATAGCCCGCTTTACTCGGAATATGCCTTGAGACAAGCGGCCCGTGAAGCTGCGGACAAGATTCTGGCCTCGTTCGATATCAAGGTTCGCGAATCACCCTTTTAAATAATCTCATGCTTGACCTAACACCGCGCCGGCGTGGGCACGCTCTGAACAGAGACGAGAACGTTCCAAATGGCTTGGCCGCTCCGATGCGCGGCGAGTCTTTGACTTGCCGATAGATGCCCGTAAATATGATGGTCTCTGACCGTCCCGGTCGGAGACCGTATCGAGAGAGAGGCCTTCGCAGCCGGCAAGTCACAGACTCGCCGCGCATCGGAGTGGCAGAGCCATTGGGATTGGATGAGCCAAGAAAATTAATGCCGTCCAAATGTTTTCCAGATCCTGGCGGGGTCACTTCACCTCGAAGGCGCGGTGTGGTTAACAAAGCGGGAACGAGTTCCGTTCATCACAGACTGAAGTCTGTGCCACTGTCCTTATAGATCCGATCAATTACGTCGCGATACTTTTCGTCCACCACCCGGCGCTTCACCTTCAGCGTCGGCGTAAGCTCGTCTCCTTCGACGGTCAGCTCGCGATCGAGCAACGCAACCTTCTTAATTTTTTCAAACTGCGCAAGGTGCTGCGTGCGTGCCGCGATCTGGCGTTCGAACAGATCAATGATTCGCGGACTGGCGCTGAATTCCGCCGGGGTGTGCAGATCGAGTCCTTTCAAAGTCGCATAAGCCTCGAGCTGTTGCCAGTCGGGCACAATCAACGCGGCCGCGAAGTTGCGCCCATTCCCGATCACCACGACCTGATTAACAAAGCGCGAGGTCTTGATCAGTTGCTCGATCGGTTGCGGCGCGATGTACTTGCCACCCGAAGTTTTCAATAGCTCTTTCTTGCGATCGGTGATGGTCAGGAAACCGTCGGCGTCCAGATGACCGATGTCACCGGTCTTGAACCAGCCATCTTCAGCAAAAACTTCGCGCGTAGCTTCCGGCTTGTGCCAATAGCCGGCCATGATGTGCGGCCCACGAGTTTCGATCTCGCCGTCCGGGGCAATGCGCACTTCCACATTACGGATCGGTTTTCCTGAGGTGCCTACGCGATTGTCATGAAGCTGGCCCGCGGTCGTGACCGGCGAAGTTTCCGTCAGCCCGTATCCCTGCACGATCGGCAGGCTCGCGCCGAGAAAAGCCAGTGCTATATCAGGCGAAAGAGCTGCGCCGCCCGAAACCAGAATCCGAATGCGGCCGCCCATGGCCTTGCGCAGCTTCTTTAAAACCACCAGGTCGGCCAGACGATGCTTGAGTTTCAAGCCCAACGGAATCGAGCGATGCTCAGCCATCAGCTGTGCCCATTGCTTACCGACTTCGATGGCCCAGTCTACGAGCGAAGCGTTCAGCTTTCCTTTTTCCGCCGCCCGGTCCTGAACGCGGGCAATGATCTTTTCGTAAATCCGCGGCACGCCCACGAAAACCGTGGGTTGCACTTCACGCAGGTTCTCTCCCAGCGTATCGAGCGCACCGAAGTACACGCTCATGCCGTGATGCAGATACATGTTCATCGCCTGCCGCTCGAAGCTGTGCGACAGCGGCAGCACGGAAAGTGCTGAATCCTGCTCGCCAAATTCCAGATGATTGGAAGAGTCGATCAAGTTCGAAACCATGTTCGAGTGCGTCAGCATCACGCCTTTCGGCTCGCCCGTGGTCCCCGAGGTGTAGATGATCGTCGCCAGATCTTCAGGCTGGCTGGCCCGGGATAATTCGCCGATCAACTCAGGCTGTTGCGCATTGAGCGCTTCACCTTTTTCCTGGAACGCAGACAGACTGAGGGTATTAGCTTGCTCGATTTGATCTGATGCAAAAAGAATGACGCTTTCGATCGTCGGGCAATTATTCAGTTCAGCCTGGATCTCCGCCAGCTTCTCTTGGTTCGATACGAAGATCGCACGCGCGCCGCAGTCTCTAATGATGTAGGCGGCTTGCGCCGGCGTGAGGGTGGGATATATCGGGACGGTGATCGCACCGGCAAAGATGCACCCCTGATCGGCTGAAACCCATTCGACGCAGCTCTCGGAGAGAATGGCCACCCGATCGCCTTTGCGTACTCCCAGCGAGTACAAGCCGAGGGCGATGTGATGGGCGCGGTCGAGCATCTCTGCAGCCGAGATCGAATGCCACTGCCCATCCCGTTTGTAATTTATTGTGTCGGGTTTGCGATGAAGACGCGCAACCCGTTCATACACCTCGACCAGAGTCGTCGGTTCGTCGGCGCTGAGCGGAGTGCGTTTCCTTTCGGCCGGAATCGTGTTGTGTTCCAAACCAATCATTAGTTCTTCAGTTCACCCTCTCTTTCGGAGAAGATTTGGGTGAGATCCAGGCGACGTTTCATCCCCTTCTTGTTCCCTCTCCCTTTGGGAGAGGGTTAGGGTGAGGGTCTACGCGATTACAACCCCGTTCTAATCTTTCGCGAGGCTTCGCCTCGCTAAGAGAAATTGATAACAACTTAACTAGCTTCGCTCCCTCACCCCGGCCCTCTCCCAAAGGGAGAGGGAGAAAGACCCGGTTCCAAATCGTTTTTTAGCGCGGCAGAGTGATAGTCATTTATTCGGTCGCGACTCCGTTCAGAAACACATCCATTACCAGGTCGGCCATCGGCTCGAGGTGGTAATTTCGTTTGGAGATGATCCAATTCGTGGCCATCTCGTCCAACGCGCCGAACAGAATCTTTGCCGTCACTTTCGCATTCAGTTGCTTGCGGAACACTCCCGTTTTTTGGCCTTGCTGAAAAATTTGGCACAGAAGATCGAGGTACTCTGCAAAGGCTGCCGCCGAAAATTCGCGCATAAACTTGGTTGAGCCGCGCAGCTCAACCTGAAAGACCACGGCCAGATCGCGATCCGCGCCTAACCGCTGCAAGTGCAGTTTCGCGATGCGGCGCAGTTTCTCGCGCGGGTCCTCGACCGCTTCAATCAGCTTGCGACCCGAGCCGATCGCCTCGGCCATATTCTGATCGAAGATTGAATGCAAAATATCTTCTTTGCTTTTGAAGTAGAGATAGACCGTACCGTCGGCGACGTCGGCCGCGCGCGCGATGTCGGCGACTTTCGCATTGAAATAGCCGTTGCGCGCGAAAACCTGGGTGGCCGCCCGCAGGATTAGCTCGCGTTTGCCAGTTGCTCCGTTGCGTGAAGTGCGTCGCGCCATATTCTTTTCCGGCTGAATGAATCGCCATTCAGTTTCATTTAGCCTAACCTTAGCCACGCCAAGTGGCAAGGTTGGAAGCAAATTTTTGTTGCCTCTAGCGATGCAACGCGATAGCATCCGCCGCTGCTTATGAAACAAACGGCTGCCCGAACGCTTTTGCTGCTCACTCTCGTCACGCTATCCGCGCAACTTGGATCCGCCCAAAAATTAAAGTTCAGGACCTGTACTAAACCGTTGCCGCTGCAGCTGAAACCCTTCACGCACAAACCGCAGCGCATTGATGCTCTCTGCGGAAATACTGGCTGCTTTAAAAGCGCGGCCAACGACCTGCAGAATGCCAGGAAGAACGATTTATGCGCAGCTACTAATCAGATCACGCCAGTAAGCCTCGAAACTTTCAGTGAATTAAATACGGCGAGTAATAACGAACCGACGATTCCGAAAGGCGAGCCGCCGGCGAGCCGCGCCAAACTGAAGAACATCATCACTCTCGCCAATGGCAGCAAATTAGGCGAAGGAAAGGTGGTGTCGTTTATCAGCTATGCGATCGAAGCTCGTCACTCGAACGTCGATAAAAATAATCCGCTCACGGCCGGCAATGGTGAAAGCGTGCAGTGCAATCTGCTGGGCTGCGCCTATAACGACATTCACATTACGCTGGCTGACAATCCCGATGAACAGAAGATGTGCCGCACGATCGTCGCCGAAATAATCCCTCATTTTCGACCGCCCGCCTGGGATTTGTTCGATTCGCCGGACTTCACGAGTTTTCTCAAGGCCCATCCGGTAAAGATCACCGGTCAACTTTTCTTTGACGGCAGCCATGTGCCCTGCACCGCCGAGGGTCGCGCGGGAAACAATCCGGCGCGCGACAATCAAAGGGATTTCGAGCGACTGGCGCTATGGGAGATCCATCCCATCTATGCCATTGATGTTTGCAAGCACACCGACCAGTCCCAATGCCGCGCGTCTGACGCCAGCGCCTGGTTCCCTTTTTCCCAACTCAAATCAAAATTGGGACTGGCCCAGGTGACTCCGGCTGCAAAATGCGAAGCCACCACGAACAATCCAAAAAGCAAGTGTGCGGGATTCACACTGCCGCGCCGGAAACGGCGGCCCGTTCGTTAATCAGCACTGGACAAGCGATCGTGCTGATCGTCCATCGGCAGGTTGTCGCCGGCGTTGATGTGCACCGCGCCGTCACGAAAGCGGAGTTCAGTCTGCGGATAAGGGATTTCAATGCCGGCTTTGCCGAACAGTTTGTGAATCCGGTAATTGATATCGCTGCGAATCTGTCTATGCAACCGCGGTCGATTGGTCCACACCAGCAGACGAAAATCGAGAGACCAATCTGCGAAATTCAGGAATTGAACTTTCGGTGGCGGATCCCCCAGCACGTTGTCAACATCTATCGTTGCTTCCAGTAGCGTCTTCATAACAAGATCGACATCCGAGCCATAGGCGACGCCTATAGGGATTGACATGCGCGCCCGCGGATCTCCATAGGACCAATTGATCAAGTGCTCGCGCACCAGCTTTGAATTGGGCACGATCACGGAAACGCGATCATTCGTCATCAGCACCGTCGTGCGGAGGTTAATGCTCTGCACATCACCTTCCTGATTGCCGATGCTAATGCGATCCCCTACGCGCACCGGCCGTTCAAACAAAAGAATGAAGCCGGAGGCGATATCCGCGGCGATATACTGCAAGCCAAAGCCGATGCCCACTGAGAGTGCCGTGAAAATTACGGCAATCGAGGTGAGGTCGAGACTGAATCCCGCCTTCAGCGCGAGCAGCGTTCCCAGCGCGACAATCAAGTACTGTGTCAGTCTTCCGAGTGTGTATTGCAGGCCCGGATCGAGATATGCGCGCTTGGCAATTCGTTTCTGCAACAACGCGCTGAGCGTCCGCGACAGAAAGAGCGCGAGGGCAAAAATGAGTATTCCCTCGAGCAGCGTCGTCAGCGAAACTTCAATGTTGCCGACGGTGAACTTGTGATTGATATAGTCGCGCCAGATGCTTGAGGCGAGACTTTGCAGATTCTGGATTAGAAGCAGAAACACAGCGCTCTCGAACGTTTCGTTAAACCAATTCCGGGTCGTTCAATCAAATCCTAAAGGCGACGTAGGTGCATTCTCTCATATTTCCGCGATGCGCCTACCTTTCCAGCGGCTGATGAGTTTTGCTCACACTAAGCCGTGTTTGGAGCCGGGTCAATTGTTTTTCCATGAAATTTTCGAATTGGGGAAGGGATTATCGGTCAAGAGAAATGGCGGAGGGGACAGGACTCGAACCTGCGTACCCCTACAAAGACGGCGATTCTTTCGGTGCCGTCGGTCGTTATTCTGACTGAGCTGAACTACTTGATAATCCGGCACACGATGATAAGAGGAAGGCTATGACCGAGATCAATCCGCTCCTTACCTCGTCCCGGGAGCAGATCAGACGTCCCAGTCCGCACTGAGCGCGCAGCGCGAGTGGCTTGTTACGCTTTGGCGGTGCGGGCTCAGACGGAACCGCTGCGGCCTTTGATCAGCCTGTAGATCGCCAGCAGAATGATTGCCCCAACTACTGCCAGCACCAGGCTCATCAAGAATCCTGGTCTGGTTAAGTCGCTGACATCACCGCGACCACCCGTACCATATCCGAGTAAGTAGTGCGCGATGAATCCACCCAGAAGCGATCCAGCAATGCCGATCAGAATAGTGACTATGCAGCCACCAGGATCTCTGCCCGGCATGATCGCCTTGGCAATTACTCCTGCGATTAACCCAAAAACAATCCATCCGAGAATCGCAAACATTTCGTTGCTCCTTTCCTGTGATCCAAGTAGGCCCGCATAATCAGCCGTGTTGAACGCGGATTGACGCAGGTTGGAATAAGACTATCTGCGTGAATCTGTGGCTATTTTCGACAATGCGTGAGCGTAGCATGATCAGCCACAGATGAACACGGATTGACACAGATTGGAGAAATACTTCTGCGTGAAATCTGCGAATCGCGCCAAGTGGCCACCGGAACGGATGGAAGGTGATTTTATGGGTCGCGGTAAGTTGTTGAAAAGAAATGGCGGAGGGGACAGGAGTCGAACCTGCATATCCTTTCGGCCGGCGGTTTTCAAGACCGCTGCACTACCATTATGCGACCCCTCCGCAGCAAGTCTATTTTGAGACTATAGCTCAGCCTCCCGAATACGCTCAAACGGAAAATCCTTAAGCGCCGTGTCAGGAAGCCCGAGCGTCAGCGAGGGCACCAGATGAATTGGAAGTGGATTTGACATGATTTACAGGATTTACAAGAACGATGATCAACCCCACCCATCTACTATTCGCCATACTATCGAAATCCCTACCAGCCAGCCATGGAGTTCATCAAAATCCTTCCCTCTGATGTTAATCCCGTAAATCCTGTCCATTTGATCCGTCGTAACATAGTCGCCCTCCCTTACGGTCGGGCTTCTGACAGTCTCCACTGCAAGTTTCCGAAACCATATGCGTTCTTCAGATGTGTTAGACGACTCGAAGCTGAGGAGACGCTGGTTACCATGAAAACATTTGCCCGACCCGCGCGAAATTTCGCGCTTACTTTTACTTCCCTGGTCATTTCCGCCTTTGTCACGCTGACAATCATCGCCGCGCTCGCGGCTTGCGGCGGGCGCCGCGTTACCGGAGCGCCGGTTGCCGCCAAGGCTAAAAAGACGATGCAGGCCTTTGGCTCAGAAGAGGACTTAAAGGCGTATCTGCGCAAGTTGGCCGAAGAGCGCCGGCGCGCGGCTGGACGCTCAAGCAATCAATCTTTGAACGCACCGGCCCCGGCAGCCACGACGGCGTCTGAGGGTTTGGCGCAGTCTGACAGCAAAGCGAAAGACGAATCGATCACCAACACGCAGCATGCAGGCGTCGACGAAGGCGGCATCGTCAAGCTGCACGGCGATCACCTCGTAGTGCTGCGGCGTGGCCGCTTGTTCACCGTCGCGATTGGCGACAATTCTCTGAAGCCGATCTCGGCAGTTGATGCATTCGGTCCCGACATCGATCCGAGCGGCACCTGGTACGACGAAATGCTGGTTTCCGACGATACGGTCGCTGTGATCGGCTACAGCTACGCGCGCGGTGGTACTGAAGTCGGGCTCTTCAAAATCGATCGCGCCGGCAATCTCGCTTACCGATCGACTTATCACCTGCGCTCGAACGATTACTATTCATCGCGCAACTATGCCAGCCGCTTGATTGGCAGCAAATTGATCTTTTACACGCCGCTCTATCTGAACCCTTATAACGAGGATCCGTTTGCGCAGTTTCCGGCCGTGCGCAAGTGGCACAAAGGCGCGACCGCTGCTGAGTTTCAGCGTATTGTTTCCGCTGCTCGGGTTTACATGCCCGCGCGGAAGATCAATTCGAACTATGGGTTGGCGCTGCATACGGTGACGGTTTGCGATCTCGCCAACGACGATTTCAAGTGTGATGCGACGGCGGTACTGGGCGCGCCGGGACGCGTCTTCTATGTATCGCCCGAATCGGTCTACGTTTGGACAACTGATTGGTCACGCTCAGGACAGCGAAGCGGCGACCGCTCGATGCTCTATCGAATGCCGCTCGATGGATCGAGCCCGAGTGCCATCGGCGTCTCCGGCAGTCCGGTCGATCAGTTTTCGTTTCTTGAGAGCGAAGACAAACATCTGAACGTGCTGGTGCGTTCTGAGGCAGCAGGTGACGGCATGTGGGCGGCAGAGGTTGCGGCCGGCGATGTCGCGATGCTGCGCGTGCCGCTTTCGATGTTCAATGACGGCAGCGACAATGCCTCGTCGTGGGCTTATCACCCGCTACCGAAGCCGTGCTGGCTACACTTTTCAAAATCGCTTTGTCGGAAATTATCTGCTCTACGGAACCGGCAGTGGCTGGGGCGCGCCAGGCAAGAACAATCAAGCGAGTCTTTACACCGTGCGCTGGACCGATGGCGACACGAATGAGCTGACCGTCAATCATGGCGTCGATCGAATTGAAGCGCTGGGCTCAGACGCAATCGTGGTCGGCACGAATGGAAACGATCTGCACTTCACCGCGATTCGTCTGGGCGACTCGCCCGCAGTCGCTGACGAATACATTCGCAAAGACGCTTCGCAGGGAGAACTGCGCAGCCAGGGCTTTTTCTACAAACCTGACGGCCGGGACTCAGGCGTGCTCGGTCTGCCGATCAGCGTGGCGGGCCGCCCCGGATATCGTCATCTGTTTGAAGGTTCGGCGGCGATTCTCTTTCTGCGCAATCAGTCTCTGCACTTTGAAGAGATTGGCGAGCTGGCGGCGCAGTCTGAAAAGGCAGTTGACGATGGCTGTCGTGCGTCGTGCGTCGATTGGTACGGCAACTCGCGGCCAATCTTTGTGCGCGGGCGAGTGCTGGCGTTGCTCGGCTATGAGATCGTTGAAGGCGGTCTGCGCGATGGCCGCATGAGTGAGCTGCGCCGAATTAATTACGCGCCGCAGAGAGCCGTCGTGACAAAGAATTAAATCCGCTCGGCGCGGACCATGCAAAACGGCTAGTCCTGATGTGTCGGGCCTAGCCGTTCTTTTTTGGCTAGGCTATTTACTAAGTTATGAAAAAGAGGCTTTGCCAAAAAACTCCTCTCCGCATAATGCTGAGCCTAACTCTGGTACAGAGCGAGCGGGTTAAGGGGTTACTCTCTTCAGGGCGCGGAACTAGTTAGTCGTGTCAGGCTTTAATCGTCTGACGCCGTGAGTGCGCTTTATCCCGCTCGCTACGCTCGCGGTTCTGTAACGACGGCCACCGATCCTGACTGACTTTTTGGGCTCAATCTGAAAAACGCGCGAACCAGCACCCGATTGCCCGTGCGTTGCCGGCGGTGTTCAGCTCAAGGCACTCAGTGATGATGTTCTTTCTCGTCAGCCAGAGCTTCAGCCTTGTCCTTGTGAATCGTGCCCGGTGCGTGATTTGGCGGCGAGTAAAGCGTGTACAACTTTAACGGTTCGAACAGCGACCCGTTAAGGATGTTATGCCGCGTTCCTGCCGGAATGACTACCGCGGAACCATCTTTCAGAAGGTGTTCTTCTCCGTTGAGTATGGCTTTGCCCGTGCCCGCCTCAACCCGAATAAACTGATCGACGTGGTCATGGGTTTCCAGGCCAATATCCTCGCCGGGCGCGATCGACATAACAACCAACTGGCTGTGTACTCCGGTAAAAAGGACTTCTCTGAACCATTCGTTGCTTAGAGACTTGGCCTCTATGTCAACTAAATATCCCATCATAGTGTGTTGCCTCCTCGGGCGTCGTATGAAGAAACCAAGCCCAAACTTCGCAAACGGTGTTCCGCCGGTGAATGATCAATTCGGCGCGGTTTCGCTTCAATTCGCACGCGATTTTCCGGCCGTGCGTAAACCTACGCCTTGCTTGTGTGAAACTTCGCTGCCGCGCAGGTTTCACATCGCTGCGCTGCAACGTTGCTGTTCTGTAATTTATTGAAGAGTAAGGAAGAGGTTGGTAGCGGGGGGCGGGATCGAACCGTCCGACCTTGGGGTTATGAATCCCTGCCTCGTGAATTTACTTAACTCAGTTGCAGTCAATAAGGGTTTTTCGCAGGTCTTATGTCCTTCTATGGGCAGTCTTATGCAGTCACAATACCGTCACAAGTTCGAGGAGCATGAGCTTGCTGCTTTTAGCCAAGTCAGGACCGACAAGCTAAAAGAATCGCAAAAATCGCAGGCCTGACCCCGAGTCTGTTGTCCCGGACCGAACTGTATCAGCTCGTTTTGTAAAGACTTCCGCCTTCGACTGTCCACAGCTTGCCATTCAGAGTGGTCAGGACTGTCGTTGTCCCGTAACTGCCACGCTCTCCTATTGCGGTGCTCGTGCCGGCCGGATCGACTCGGTACATTGTGCCGCCGCCATCAAGCATCCATAGAAAGCTGCCGCCACTGATCATCACGGTGATGTTCTTGAACTCGCCTTCCTTGCCGATTTGTTCCCACTTCAAGGTGTTGGGATCCGTCCAGTAAAGATTGCCCTCTTCAATCGTCCAGAGCTTCCCGTTCATGGCGGCCAACTGCGTACATCCTTTGAAATCGCCTTTATCAATCATTGTATCGTTGCCGCTCTTATCGGTCTTCCAGAGCGATCCGTCGGGCTCGATTGAATAGAGAATCCCATTTAGGCCGGCCATGGCCACCGTCCTACCCCATCCGCTACCGTCGCCCATGGTTTCCCACTTGCCGGTAGCCGGATCGTTCTTGTAGAGCGTGTCTCCTTCGACCGTCCACAAAACGTGGTCCATTCCCTCGAGGAGTTTCAGCTTAGTAAAAGAGCCCTTATCTCCCACCTGGGTGTTTTTGCCGGTAGCAGGGTCTGTCTTAAAGAGCGAACCATCTGACTCAATGCTCCAGATGAATCCATCCATACCGACCATGTCGACCGTGCCTTTCCACTCACCTTCCTCGCCAACCATCTCCCACTTGCCAGTGACGGTTACCGGAGCGTTCGAGCCGCCGCTTGAAGCAGTAGTATTCGGACTATTTGTTGTAGCGGGCCGATTGTTCGCGTTGGTAGATGAAGAGTTTACGGCGACTTTACTGCCGCAACCCATCAGAATTGCGGCGAGCGCAGCCAGCACAATTGAAACCAAAGTCCTCTTAGTCATTATTAATCTCCTTGAATCTGAAGGATGCAGGCGATTTCACGTCCCTGGTCACTTAAGTCAACATTAGACAGCAAAAACCTGGAACCCAGTTGGGGGCGGTAGGGTTGGTGTGATGCATGCTTTTTCGGTAAGGCGGTAATCACCGATATCAGAGCATGGGGGCCCTGAGAGCAAAGCAATCAAGCCAAACAAGCATCGACGCGTGAAGTACTTCACGCGTCGATGCATCACTATTCAGCGGCGACAGTTACTTCCAGCTCCAATGCCAGGTTCCATCGCCGTTATCTCTGACGGTGATTTCCGAGATGTTGAGCAAGTTCAGGTTGTAATACTTGTGCTCTTTGCCCTTATCGTCCACCATCTTGACGTCCCATTTCGCAGCTCTTTCCTTCGGACTGAAGGTGATCTCAAGGCTCTCGCCGTTTGGCAGAGTGTCTTGACCCAAAATGTCTTCCTCCCAATCGTCGGTTGAAGCCTTGGAAACGTATAGCTCGCTAATGTCTTTGCCTGATTTGTTGATGACAGTGAAATTCTGTTTGCCCTGTGCGGATGCGATCGGAACCAAAATCGCCATTAGAGCCAGGACGCTGAGACCGGTAATCAACCGAATTGAGTTGGGGGATTTAACGTTCATTGTTCTCCTTAATCTGTTTTGGACACTGCCTGCATGAGGCGCAGACGTGGATCGGAACCATCTTCCTGCCAAGTCAATGTGATGGCGAAGACAATCAGCTTCAATGTTCTGTTCCTATCGGGCAGGAATCGCGCAGAAGATTAATCCGTCCGAGAGAAGCCACATTTAGTCGCGGGATTGTGCGCTAGACAACTTGGGAAGTCAAGCATTTTTCCTTTTACCCACGTGAGGCATTTTCCTCTACTGTCTATCGAGATTAGGAGACGTCTGTGACTTGATGGTTGAGCACGCTCGAGCAAGATCTCGGCACGACCCCCGGTCTTCGTCGACGACGGCTGGGAAATGACTGAACTACCTGAGAGTTTTGGTAGCGGCGAACTAAGCTGGGGTCAGGCTTGCGATTTTCACAATCTTCGCGAGGATGTCTGGTAGCGGGGGGCGGGATCGAACCGCCGACCTTGGGGTTATGAATCCCACGCTCTAACCATCTGAGCTACCCCGCCAAAAGGAATTGACAGTTTAAGGTTTCAAGTTTCAAGTCTCAAGTCTCAAGTCACGAAACTCAGGGCTTGGGTCTTTGGGCTCGGGGTTTTGGACTGGCGACTTTGGGCTTTAGTGCTTTCAGACTCCGGACCCTCAGACTTAAAGCCTGGCGCTTGAAACATTGGAACTTGAAACTCAAAGATTCGGCCGGCCCGTCTCCATCGCCTTAAGAAGTTGATCGACTAATTCGATTTCTTCGTCGCCGGGCTCGAGATCTTTGTACTTGTTTAGTGCCTGCGTCGCGCCGGCGACGTTGTTCAGACGGTGATAAACCAGCGCCAGGTTGTAATAGACCAGTGAGAAGTTGGGTTCGATTTGAATGGCCGCTTCGTAGTGCAGCCGAGCCAGCGGAAAGTCACCCGCATCGTAATAAAGATTGGCGAGGTTGTAATGCGCCTCGACGTGGCGCGGATCGTTCTTCAAAGACTGGGCAAAGTTTTCCAGCGCCCCGATCATGTTCCCGCGATCGAGCTCAATGATTCCCAGGTTGCAGTACGCTTCTGCGATGTTGTCGCCTTCGACGATTGCCTGTTGGTAGAAATCAGAAGCCGTCAGGTCGCCATGCTCGTGCAAAACCAACGCTTCTTCGAACGGCGTCAAAAGACGCGCGACCTGAACCTTTGAGGCTTCAGGTCGAAACAAACTCATCTGGCCTTGCAGCTCAGCTTCAATCTGCTTGATGGTGAGGTTCTGGGCGCGCATCTCACGCACGCGCCGGAACAACGTCAGCGCTTGAAAATCGTAAGTGTACTCGCCCGCCTCGTCCGGCGTGGCATAAATAATCCCGGCCTCAGTCCAGCGACGGATGGTTCGCTCGCTCAAACCAAACATCTGTTTGATTTCGCGAATCGAGTAAATTGATTTGACGCGCTGATAATCCGCCTTCGCCGGAACGGGGGACGGGAACGCGAGGACCTTGCGGATCTTTTCGGTCATTTTCGACCGTATAGCCTACACGAAAATCGCTCGCATTTGAAAACATTTTTGAAATAAAACAGCAGGAGCAGTCGAAACGGTCGTACCCAAATATCGCATCCTCTGCATGGATTAATTGTGAAGTCTTCGGTGTCTTTGTGGGGAGATTCCTACTCAACTTATTTTCACCACAGACGCACTGAGGGCAACAGACGATCGCCAACTGATGGCATTTCGCAAACTAAAAGTTTGCGTTGCGGGTTGCTTGAGATCGCAAACTAACAGTTCGCGCTACCAGTTAGCACTTCACATGGCCCAGGAGCATGTAAACGATTATGAAGATAATGATCGTCGACAAGCATCCGCCACCCCACTTCCAAGCCGCCGCGCCGGCGAGACATCCACGTAACGGTCCTTCCATATTTTCACCTCAAGGTTTTTACGCCGCCGCTGTCAGGCGGCCAGGACTTTTCTTCATGGATGAAAGTCGGGTCCCCAAAGGAACGGCGGCGGTGCCGTAGGCACCCAATATCTATAGAACCGCGCGCACAAAAGAAAATGTCCGAGATGAGCGAAATGCACATTTCGCTCATCTCGGAAGACAATCAAAAGAACCGGCTAAACTACCAACCTGTCGCCGCCCTGCGGCTCATTATCCACGAGCACTTACTAAGGTGTCTTAGCTCCCTTGCTCGCGTTTGCAGGCTTCGCCGGCGCCACCTTCAGCTGGTTCGTCACTTTCTTTACGCCATCGGTTTCTTTGGCAATTCGCTCAGCTTCCGTCCTGGCTTCCGCGGTGTCGACGTTGCCGCGCAGGGTTACCGCTCCGTCAACCACATCGACATTAATTTTTCGCTCAGGCGTTGAGGCTTCGCCGATTAGCTTGGCCACGATCTTCGTATGAATCCACGCGTCCTCGATTGATTGGCCAACGGTTTCCTTGTTTGCTTTTGCCTTTTCGCGTTCTTCGCGCGCCTGCTCTTCCGTGTACTTCGGTGTCGGCGTGACGGTCGGAGAGACCGCTCTGACTCGGGTGTTGCTGTTGGCGTTGACGTTCGCGCCCGCATTCGAGTTCATCTCAGTCGTATTGCAGGCCCCGAACGAAAGCATTGACCCGGCGACCGCCGCCAGCAACAAATCTCTTTTCATCTTTTTCGTCTCCTTGCTCGATAACGAAGAATCGCCAGCTTTACCGTTAGCCGGCGATTCGGTCGCCGAGATCTTCTACTGCCTCGCCCACCTTGCGGCGGGCCTTCCCGACTGTTTCTTGTACCTTGCCCGCTGCTCGATCTCCCTGGCCTTCAGCCTCGAGATCCGAATTGCCAGTCAACTTACCAAGTTGCTCTTTCGCAGCGCCTTTGATTTCCTTACCTTTGCCCTCTATTTCATCTTCGTATCGCATAGCTTCTCTCCTTGTAAACGTAAACGTTCCGGTCGGGACTAAGGAACAGACGCTAAACGACCGCGCGCCGTCCGGTGACCAATTGAATAATCAACACAGCAAGGGCGACCACCAACAGAACATGTATCAGGTTACCGCCGATGCCGCCGATCAAGCCCAACAACCACAAGACCAGCAGCACTAATAGAATCGTCCACAACATAATTTTCGACCGTCCTTTCTTGGTACACTGTGATTCGCTGAAGCGGATAGCTGCAACGGTCATGCCGCGTTGATATTGAGGTTAAGGCGCCAGCCGTGAGCGGGTTTGGACTAAAAGAGAACGATGCTTCGCATCAAACTGAAACTGTAAAGAGTTAACCACAGAGGGCACAGAGGAAGAACAGAGGAAAAGGGCGAGATGGGTAAACCTTATTGGAGCGCAAAGCTCGATTCATCTTTCGGCTCCATCGGTCTTTGCTTAAGTGTTGTTGTCCTCTGTGTCCTCTGTGGTTAATTCTGTTCTACTCGCCGCTTTCAATCTCGCAATTGATTTCACCACCGAGGAGGATCGCTGCGCCGGTGAGATAAAACCAAAGCATCAGGATGATGACCGCGCCAAGTGATCCGTAAGTTGCGTTGTAGGAATCGAAGAAATTCAGATAGAGACGAAACGCCAGTGACACCAGCAACCACAACGCCACGGCAAACAAAACGCCGGGCGAGATCCAACGCCGGCGATAATCACCGGCAGGCAGTCCCTTGCCTTTTCGCTTGGCCGCGACGTTTGGCACAAATCGATAAATCATGTCGAAGGCCAGGAAGACGAACGCGAAGGCAATGGGCCATTGCAGGATGCGCCACACCGCGGCGAACGCACGCCCTTCGTGGATCAGCGCCGCCAGCGTCTGGCCGAAGTTGCCGCCGTAAAGGACTATCAGTAACGCAGAAATAATCAGCAGCGACAAAGCTATCGTCAGCGCGACCGAGATCAATCGCACCTTCCACCACGGCCGTGTCTCGCGCACGTCATAAGCCGCGTTGAGGGCGCGCGCCAACGCATTGACTCCGCTCGACGCGGCCAGCAAGGCGAAGGCGATTCCGAATGACAACTTGAGCGTACCGCGTCCCTTGATCACTTCATCAAGCGTGGAAACGACCAAATGCAACGCCGCGGGCGGCATGACATCCCCGAGGTATGAAAGCAACTTACCCTGGAGCTTCGAGCCACCGTCGATATAGCAAAACAGAGTGATGATGAAGATTAGTAAAGGAAAGAGCGCGAGCAGGAAATAGTATGAGAGTTGTGCCGCGCGGCCGAGGATTTCGTCTTCGTCGCTGCGCTCTAAAACGCGGCGCCAGAATTTCTTTGAGAGCAATCGCTCGAACACGGCGGTCGGTTTGGAGTTCCGCCTTTAGGCGGTTAGTTGTCGCCGCCTAAAGGCCGAACTCCGAACTCTACTTCACCATTGTGCCGGTGCGCGACCAGCGAGTATTCGTGAAAAAATCCAGTGGGCTGGTGAAGGTTTTGGTTTCATCGTACGACCAATAGACAAACATGGCCCTACCGATAACCAACTCGCGCGGGACGAATCCCCAAGCGCGACTGTCCAGACTGTTGTCGCGATCATCACCCATCACGAAGTACCGATCGGCCGGCACCTTGGCCGGCTTACCGTTGACGGCAAAGTGAAAATCAGGACCAGCGTTAAGTTCGCGACCCTGGCGCGCTGCAGCTACTCTGTCGGCGAAGTAAAAGACGTCATACAGCTCATTCGGCTGGCGCGGTGAATCCTCAACGATTTCCAGCCGCGCTCTCTCGCCCACGTTACGCGCTACGATGATATGCTCCGGCAACGGCTCGCCGTTTACATACACCTTTAAACCCTTCACTTCGACCGAGTCGCCCGGTAGGCCGATGACGCGCTTAACATAATTCACTTTGTAGGGAATGTTGTCTTCCTGCTTGTCGCGCTCAGGATCGAAAGGATTGCCCGGGTACTTAAAGACGATGATGTCACCGCGACGAATTTCGCGCTGCGGCAAAAGAGGAAAGCGCGGACCGGGCGCAAAGATGAACTTGTTAACCAGCAGATGATCGCCGACCGTAATGGTGTTCTCCATCGACGCGGTGGGAACTTTGACTGCCTGCACGACGAACGTCATCCCGAACAAAGCCATGATCACGGTAACGACGGCGGATTCGAAATATTCGCGAATGACACTCTTGGGCGGACCAACTTCTTTCTCTTTCTCAACCTTCACCTCGCCCTCGCGCCCATTAGAACGCACGGCGCGTGAGCTGAACACTTCCGGCTTTTCAGCCGTCTTCTTTTCAGTCGTCGTCACGGAATCATTCATTGGAGCCATCGTAGATGTTGCGATCCTAACGGTCAAGCAAGCCCTGACTGGGTTCCGGAAGGGAAACTTTTGTCCTCACCCGAATTACTGACGAGAGTGTGAAGCCCTCACTTACGATCGGGGCTTCTAACGCAGTCTAAGCTAGATCTGTTCGTTCTCCATCAGTTTCAAAGCAGCTTGCGCCGCGGCTGCTTCCGCGGCCTTGATTGTCTGTCCTTCGCCCTGCGAAACACCGCCGTTCCATTTCAGCTCAACCCGGAACATTCGTTTGTGCGGCGGGCCCAGCGTTTCCACCACCGTGTACTGCGGACCGGGCTGGTGCGTAGCCTGCAGCTTCTCCTGGAGCATGGTCTTTGGATCGGCGGCCGCCGCGGCCACCGGATCGGCCGCCCGCAATTCCTCCCCGAGCGCGTGACGAACAAAATCGTTTGCGCCTTCCAATCCGCCGTCGAGAAAGATTGCGCCGGTGACCGCTTCGAAAACATCGGCCAGCAGAGCGTGCTTACGACGGCCGCCGCTCTTCTCTTCCCCCCGGCCGAACCGCACGAACTCGCCGAGGCGAAGTTCAGTCGACGCCTTTGCCAAAGTCGGGGCGCTCACCAGGCGATGCTTCATGCGCGACAGTTCGCCTTCGCTCGCATGCGGGTTGGCTTTGAATAGATAGTCGGCAACAATTAACCCCAGAATTGAATCCCCCAGGAACTCGAGAGCTTCGTTATGCAGATTGCGTGCATCCCTTTGCGCTCGCGGTGAAACTTGTTCGTGGGCCCAGGACCGGTGGGTCATAGCTTGAGTCAGCAAGCCCGGATCGCGAAAGCGATAGTTGAGGACTGTTTCGAGTTCGTCGAGGTTTTCGAGCTGGGTTTGTTTCACGGAAGTGGATTTTAGCAAAACGCCGAACACAGCGTCGAAACTGACGATGCATCCGGCGTTTGGTGCGCAATGAGCAAGCGCGCCGTCAAGTCGGCGTGCTTAGTTGCGGCGATACTTGAGTGGCTTCTTAATCATGGGCGAGGGGCTGGCCGCAGGTTTAGCCGCTCCAGCGGCCGATGTGTTAGTGGTTGTGGTCGTCGTCGTAGGCTTGGTGGTGTTGCTTGCTCCGCCACTATTCGTGGCGCCTGTACCAGCACCGTTACCCGCACCGCTCCCGCCACCGTTCGTCGAAGACGTCGAGCCCGGCGTGGCCGGCAGCGTCGTGATCGGGGTGGGCGGTTCCGGGACGGGCTTCGAGAGAACACTGGCCACCAACGCGTTCACGTCTGCGTCGGTTTGATTTCGGCTTTTGGCGATTTCAACAAGCACATCCATGACCGCTTTCTTATCGGTGGGATTGGTGCTCAAAGCCGCCGCGCGAGCGAACGCATCGATCTGACGATCGATCGCCTGGTTCAGATTAGCCAGCACCAGCTTGCTCTCCGTGGTTTCGGGCTTTCCGACGAACGGCTTGTAGTCTTCCGCCAACTTCGCGACCGGTCCGCCACCGTAAGCAGCTGCGAGTTCGTTATACAGAAATGCTTTCTTCTTAAGATCGCTATCGTACTTTGCGACTTTCACAAAGTAAGGAATCGCCGCGGTCGGATCGGATTTGGCTGTGTTCTTTGCGATTACATAATTCATGTAAGCCAAAGCCTGATCCTTCGAAGTATACGGGGCGAACGGCTTGCCGGTTTCGATGAGTTCAATCGACTTTTTCGCGAAAGGGACGGATTCACCGAGAACATTTGCGTCGCCCAGACCGGCGCCGCCAAGGACAATATTAATAGCAACGTTCTCCGGTTCAGTGGCCAGTAGTTGTTTACCCAAGCGAACTTCTTCAGCGTATTTCTTAGCCGTGACGGCATCCTGGAACTGCTTGATTAGCTCAGCGCGGCCCATGACCTCGTCATACTTCTTTACCCATTTCTCCATGTACGGGCGTTGTTGATCGGCCGGATCCGCCGGACAAGCTGCGAGGTAGGTCTTCGCTGCTTCGTAAGCAGTCTTCTGCTGTGCCGGGTCACCCTTGAAATTGTCGTAAAAGGTTTTGTACCAGGCACCCTTGTTTTCGTCGTTACATTCCTTCGACTGCGCCAACGTGGGAACGGCGAACACCGCGACCATCGCGGCGAGTGCCAATAATTTGATCGTTCGTTTCATGTTTCCTAAAAGCCTCCGATCGATTCCTCTTAGATCAGTTTCGTGATGCCAGAATTCTACAGGCCAGTCGGCGAATATTTCATTTCGCCTTCGGCGCAACGTTTAAGATGCAATCGGCGAGCCGCTCGTTGTCGCCAAACCGGACACGACATTGACTCCGAGGATCAGTTGCGGCGTAGAGCGGAAATAATCGTGCAACATCTACCGCGGTGTCAAGCCTCAAGGCGGACTGCGTTCTGCGATCGCACGATCGCATGAAAAATGCCGAACTCTCGCAAACTCTTCACGAGAGTCCGGCACTTCAATTTTGTCGCAAATTCGGCCTGTTGATGTCCTGGCCCGTTACTCTGGTTTAGGTTGAACCCGGCGGGTCCGGCCGTCTTTGGGGTCCTTTGGCTCAGGCTTTTTCACAGCCGGCGGGGCCGCGGACTTGGCCTTATTTTCGATCGGCATCACAGTCGCTTTAACCTTAGTTGACACATCAGCGCCATTGCCGTTTGTCCTGGTGTCGGCCGCTTTTCCGTTGGTGGCGTCAGCAGCCGCTTCATCGGCGTTCTCTTCGGCTTCGGTTGCTGCCTTGGTTTCCTGCGCTTCTTCGTCTAACGCCGCCCCCTTCTTGTCCTTCGGCATGTCATCATCCGAACCTTGCGCCACATCAAAATTGATCTGAGTGCCGAAGCGCGGACTCAGGGCGCGATAGATACTGCCGGCAACTGCCGCGGGTAAGTGATTGTGCGCGTCTGTTCCGCGGGTGATGACGACCACCGCCAAACGCGGATTCACGACCGGCGCGTAGGATGTGAAGAGGCCGAGCCACGAGCCCTGGCCGATACAGGTTCCGGTTTTCCCGGCGACGGTCTGTTCGGGCCGGTAGGCTTTGCGTGCCGGAACCATAGTTCACGGCGCCGATCATCCCCGGCAGCATTCTCCGCCAGGTTTCGCCATCGATATTGACCTTGCGCCGCACTTCAGTCTTGAACTGCGAGTTCTCGTCAACCGTGCGCGGCACGTGCGGAGTAACTAGTCTGCCCCCGTTGGACATTGCGGAAACAAGCGCTGCCAACTGGATCGCGGTGACCTCGAAATCGTCGCCATGCGAACTCATATGGTTCACCGCGTACCCCGATTTGTATAGCGGAACGCGTCCGGCATACTCATTTGCATAGTTGACCCCGGTCTTTTCGCCCAGCCCCATTTCGCGAGCGTACGACATCATCTTGTCAAAACCGACTTCTCCGCCTACGCGCTGGAAATACGAATTGTTCGAATGCGCCAGGGCGTCAGTCAGGTTTATGCTGTAGTTGCCGCCGACGGTGACTGACTCAACGGGTTGGATGACTTTCTCAGAGATACCCGCGACGCCGGTTACCAATTTGATAGTTGAACACGGCTTGAAACCACGGCGGAGTCCCCACTCCTGATTAACCACGGTATAGACCCTGCCCGTCTTCGGATCCATTACGACAACTGTTCCGGCGTGATGGCCCAAAGCCTCGACGGCAGCTTTGCGGACTTCCAAATCCTCGCCGACAGTAGAATCTCTCGAGATGTTAGCTTCTGCTTCGTTACGCATGCCTTCATCAATGGCGCGTTGACGCGCGATGGCGGCGGCTCGCGCAGCCTCCCGGCGGCGACGAGCTTCTTCAAGGGCTCGGCGATTCTTCGATTGAAACTTGCGCATCTCAGCGGCCAGCTCACGTTTGCTCAACTTGCGGCCGGCGCGCTTTTGCAGTTTGGCGATGTAGGATGATTGTTCCCTGGCGCTGCGCGCACGCTCTGCACGCATTTCGCGCTTAGACAGCCGCACGCGACCGCTTTTTCCGGCGCGTGCCAATTGGCGGCGCTCGCGGCGGGATAGCTTGGCTCCCCGCGCTACTTTTTTCTGTGTTTTGCCGCGGGCAGCGGCGCGCCCGCGACTCCGGGGGCGGGCATTTGCTTCAATTGTAGATGAACCAATTAGGACGAAGAGAATGAAGAGACTAAACGAAATAAGCGAGATTCTGGAGGAATGATTCAGATTCATTGGCAACTCCCTCGAAAAAAATAATCTGCCGACGCGACCGAGGCGGAAACGAAAAACTCTCGTTGCTTTGATTTCCACGCGCCGAGGGGCGACGCGCGCTGCCGTCCTTGTAAGTTTTAGAAACCGTTAAGGGTGCCGGTTTTCCGGCGACAAAACCCCCGAGTTCGAATTCCACCGCTGCCTGAAGTGAGACGGGACCAGCTTCCCGTGGGCGGCCTCAGTCGAGTTTGCGTTGAGGCCGGGCCAACTATAACATCGGCCATAACGAAACAGCAACACGAAAATCAGTCATTCTTATGAGTGTATTGGCGTGTGGTTTGCTGTAGCGTAACCGCTTTGTCAAAACTGCTGAACAGCTTTCGCGTACGCTTGCTGCTATTGCTGGCGGCGCTGCTCGTCTTGACCCTCAGTGTTCAGTATTTCGTCAATCAGCGCTCGGTGCAACGGAACACCGAATTCATTGTCCAGCAACAGCAGGCCATCGCTGTGGGTGTTGCCGTGGGAGTGCAGAGCATCTCCAACGGCAAGTACCTCTACGAGATGAAGGACGAGTCACCGCAACCGTTACTCGGCGAACACTCTGAGCGGATCAAGAATATCCTGATCGCAGACGAACTCGGCAACATCAAGAACAGCCTGGACAAGAACCAACGGCCTCAATTCAACCCGGACAATAGTATCCGTTATGTGAATGTAAAGGACGTCAGTCTTCCGCCGCTGAGCAGTGCCGTCGATCTCTCCACGGATACTACCCCTCTCCCCCAGGGCATGACGATCGCGCCACAGAATAAGGCTAATAGTGCCGGAGCATTCTACTTCCCGGTTACGACGGAAATGGGTCGGCGCTATGTAATCGTCGTGCTCGATTCAGCCAGCACGATGACGGTTTTATTGAAACGCGAGGCGCAGCAGTCGTTGCTTTACACGTTGGCCGTACTACTCGTAACAACCTTTCTGACCGCCATTGTGGTGTGGCGTTTTACGCGGCCAATCAAATCATTGTCGATTGCCGCTCGCCGGGTCGCTTCCGGTGATTTTTCCTTCCGCGTGCCAGTGACCACGCGCGGCGATGAGATGGGGGAGCTAACGACGCTCTTTAACGACATGACGGTAAAGTTGGCGCGCACACGCGAGCTGGAAGCCCAACTCTACAACGCCGAAAAGGCCGTCGTAGTTAGCCGGCTGGCTTCTGCCATCGCGCACGAGATCAGGAATCCGCTTAACTACATCAACCTGACGCTCGATCACCTGCGCGTGACGTTCGCGCCCAACGACCCGCAGAAATATGAGAAGTTCGCCGGCCTCACCACGCAGTTGAAAGCAGAAGTTGCGCGCATCAACGATCGCATCACTGAGTTTCTTAATTATTCGCGGCCGCCTAAACTCAACCCGGAACCGCTGGATCTTGAGGAGCTGTCCCGGGACGCTCTGCGCATGTTTGAAGTGCAGACCGCGGAAACAAATGTTGACGCTCGGGTCGAAACGCAGGGTGAAGTACCGCGCGTGATTGCCGACGGCGAGTCGCTGCGTTCGGCGCTCACCAACCTGATCATCAACGGTCTTCAGGCGATGGATGGGAGCGGCGGTAAAGTCACAATTGCTTTATCAGGCGAGGACGAAGGCAAACGGGCACGAATCGATGTCGTCGATACGGGACGCGGGATTGAGGCTGATGATATTTCGAAAGTTTTCGAGCCCTATTTTTCGACGAAGGAAACCGGAACCGGCCTGGGACTGGCCATCGTCAAAAAGGCCGTTGACGATCATCACGGCACGATCGGGGTAAAATCAAAAGTTGGAGAGGGGACGACGTTTACGATAACACTGCCCGCAGAGCCGCCGGCAATTGTGGGATAGGACACGATCGAAGGACTTTTACTGGGACCTTGCAAGACTCTTTTGAGAATTCATCATGCCAAGAAAATCAATACTCGTAGTTGACGACGACAAACCACAACGGGACATTCTGTCTGAAATTCTAACCGACGCCGGTTACGACGTGACATCGGCTGCTTCCGGCGAAGCGGCGCTCAAGTTTGCCAAAGATCGCAACTTCGATCTCGCGCTCACCGATCTGAAGATGACCGGTATGGACGGCATCGAGTTGCTGCAGCAATTGCTCGCCCTCGATTCTTCAATAATCGTGATTCTGTTGACGGCCCATGGAACGATCGATTCCGCCAAAGACGCTTTGCGCCGCGGCGCGTTCGACTATCTGCAAAAACCGTTCGACCGCGAAATCCTGCTGCAAACCATCAAGCGAGCGCTGGGCACGCTCGACCGAATCGACGTCGAGATCATTTCCGCATCGCCGAAAATGGAAGCCGTGAAGAAGATGATTCTGAAGGTCGCGCGCTCGAGCTCGACCGTTTTGATTCGGGGCGAGTCAGGCACCGGCAAGGAATTGATTGCCCGCGCCATTCATAATCAGTCGCCGCGATCGTCCGAGATGTTTCAGGCCGTTAATTGCGCTGCGATTAATGAAAATCTTTTGGAGTCGGAGCTGTTCGGCCACGAAAAGGGCTCATTCACCGGCGCGCATGCGGACAAGAAAGGTTTGTTCGAGGTTGCCGATCGCGGGACGCTCTTTCTCGACGAGATTGCCGAGCTGGATGTGAGCATGCAGGCGAAGCTCCTGCGCGCTTTGCAGGAACGAAGAATTCGCCGCGTCGGGGGCACCTACGAACTTCCGGTTGACGTGCGCGTAGTCGCAGCGACCAATCGCGATTTGCGCGCCATGGTGGGTGACGGCCGTTTCCGCGACGATCTCTATTATCGAATCAATGTGCTGTCGATCGATGTGCCGCCGTTGCGCGAGCGCCGCGAAGATATTCCAGTCCTCATCGATTTCTTTCTCAAGAAACATACTCGAAACACGTCGCGCCTGATCAAAGGTCTGGCGCCCGAAACCAGGCGGATCCTGCTTGAATACGGCTGGCCCGGCAACGTGCGTCAACTGGAATCGGCGATCGAGCGCGCAATTCTGTTATGCGAAGGTGACCTGATTGCGCCCGAAGACTTGCCTTCTGAAGTTCGACAGGAATCGTCCAGCGCCACCACCGGAGGATTCAAGTTGCCTGCCGAAGGCATCAACTTTGAAGAGGTGGAAAAGAATCTGATCCTGCAAGCGATGGATCAAACCGACTACAACATTACGAAAGCGGCCAAGTTGTTGGGACTGACATTTCGGACTTTGCAGTACCGGCTGGAGAAATTTGGGATCAAACGGGCGGACGGAAAAGAAAGTAAGGAAGAGGACGACGAATGAAACGCTGGATCAATGGCAGAGACTTCGCTTTCTTAGCTATCGCCGCCGCGCTGCTGCTGGGGCTTGCGGGTTGTGCGAAACAGCCGGCTCAGCAAACAAACCAGGCCGCACCGGCGGCTGACAACGTCAGATCATCCAGGGACGTGGTGAAGGTCAGCGCCGCCGGCTTTTCAATTCCCGCCGGCGGGAGCGGCGAGGCGACGATCGCGCTTTCGATCTCGCCCGGTTATCACGTGAATGGGAACCCGGCCACGTTCCCTTACCTGATCGCGACTCAGGTGACGGCGGGAGCGGCCGAGGGCATCACCGCCGACAAACCAGTTTACCCAACAGCCGAAAAAAAGAAGTTTGCTTTTGCGGAAGAGCCGCTCGCAGTTTACGAGGGTGACGCCAAAATCAAACTGCCTTTGCGGGCGGACGCAAACTCAAAAGGAACGATTTCAGTTCCCATCAACCTGCGCGTTCAGGCCTGTGATCAGGAAAAATGTTTTCCGCCCGACACACTTAACGCCACGATTTCCGTTGAGGTTAGATGAGCTGGGAGCGCGTCTGGATGATTCTGGCCATCCTGCTGGTTACCACGGCAGGCGTTTTTCTGTGGCGGAACAATTTATCGCCTGCGTTCGTTAGTGCTGCGTTGGGAGCTTGCGCCTGGTTTCTTAGTTATCGCTCACAATTGCGGAGCCAACTGCCGGATAATTCAGAGTCGGATGAGTCGGAATCGCGTGAAGAACCAGTTCCTGAAGAACGAAATGAAGATTAAGTTAACATCGGCTGCCATCATTTTATTTTGCATCTTCGCTTCAACCGCGCCAGCCGTGTTCGCTGCGCCCGCTTCGGATGAATCGGACGTGCGGAGCACGGTGCAGCGCGTCTTTGATCAGCTCAAAGCCGGCCAGTACGAAGCACTTTATGACTCCCTGCCCTCGTCTTCGCGCAGCCGAATCTCGCGCGATCGCCTGGTGCAGGGACTGCGTCGCAGCCAGGACATGTTTCAACTGCAACGAATCGAAATCGGGGCGGTCCGCGTTTCCGGCAATCTCGCGGTGGTCGATACGACCATGTACGCGCACATCTCCAAGCCTTTCGATGGTGACGGCAAACTGGTCGTGCAGCAGTATCTGATTCGTGAAGACGGCAGCTGGCGCGTGGCGACCGGTGACAACGCGACGATCAATTCATTCCTGAAGAGTAATCCCAGCTTTGCGCGCAAATTCCCGATTAAGAAACCCCAAGCCTTCGTCAATCAAAACGGCAAATGGATTCCTGTTCCCCTCGGAAGGCGCTAAGTGGCACAGACTTCAGTCTGTGAACTCGCGCGGCAACCACAGACTGAAGTCTGTGCCACCCCAACGCCGTCGCGCTCGATCACGACAACAAATCTTCGAATGATAATTGGGCATCATCTGTCTGCAGATGATGCGGACTGGAGACGCGCGGTACGTCCAGCGCTTCACGCACGGCGTCGAGGTGGAAGCGGATGATGCGCGGCGTCAGCCGCACCGAAGGAATCCGGCGTCGTTGTGCCAAGCGGCGCACCGTCGACTCGCTCACCTGCAAAATCTCTGCGAGCTGTTTTGCGGTCAGGAATTCTTCGCGATCGGGCATTCTGGTTTGGAGTTCCGCCTTCAGGCGGTGGAAATCCACAATAGTCTGGGGCCGCCTGAAGGCGGAACTCCAAACTACGGCTTTTTCTTATAGGTCAGCGCCACACGATACACCGCAGCGCTTTCCACGTCGACATCTTTAGCGGAAGGTTCGGCGCCGTCGGCCTTAAGTATCAGTCGATACTTCGCCGGATCCGGCGGAAGCCGAAAAACAAACTCGCCTGTCTCACCGGTGATCCGCGAATCCAGTTTTAGGATCGAATTCTCGTTGATTACTTTCACCAGTTCCACGCGGACCCCCGGCACACTGTGACCGCCTTCTGTGAACACACTCCCGCGAATGAAAACTATCGAACCTTCGTCGACCGTCAGGATGAGACTCTTAAACGTCCGAGTGTCTCGCGCCTTGAGCGTGACATTGTCGATTGTGCCAACGGCGAATCCTGCCTTGCGAAACTTGACACTGTAGGTGCCGGGCGGCAGGCGCTTAATCTGAAAGTTGCCGCTCTTGTCGCTGATTGTCTGCGCGACTTCGTGTTCGCCTTGCATCACCATTACGGCCACGCCCGCGGGCGGACCTTTTTCGACGCCAATTTTGCCTTTAATGGTGGCGGTGTTCTGGTCCTGCGGTACGACTGAGCCCGGAAGCAGAAACAACGCCGCGGCCACGACTGCACATCTCAGGTATCTCATATCGATTTTCACTTGGAGAGTTTACACGCAACCGAACCATGCGGGCGAGCGAGGTCAGGCACCTCATTCAATTCCCCAAAGACATAGCGCCTGACGAGGCTTAGAGACATGCGCGCACAGGTTTCGTTGCCCGATAGCTGGTCGCCAAACACGAAGGTATAATCTCGTTACCGTAATGCTCTATCAACGCTTTTCACAATTCTCGCGACTCGCAGTTTTGCTCGCCGCTCCTCTTTTTCTCTTGTTCGCGTCATTAGATGCCGCCGCCCAAGACAATCCCGCCCAACAAGAACGCCCCCGCCGCGTGTCGCCGACGGATCCCGAGCCGCAGGATATTCTCAAAATTGATACTGATTTGGTGCCGCTGGACGTTACGGTCACGGATGCCAAAGGTCGTCTGGTTAGAAATCTCAGGAAAGAAGATTTCAAACTCTTTGAAGACGGCGTCGAGCGTTCGATCGCTTCGTTCAATATTGAAAAGATCGAGGGTGCGCCACGGCCCGTGGCAATCGTATTTGCTCTTGATTTATCCGGCAGCATGACGCCCGAAGAGATTGACCGCGTCAGCGGAGCCATGCGCGAATTCTCGCGCCAGTTGGATGACCATCCGGCAGTATTCGGCGTAATGACATTCGGCACCAAGGTCCGCACGATTCAATCATTGACCAACGATCGAGAGAAGCTGGAACGCGCATTCGTCAGGCTTACGCATGAACCCAACGGCATGTCCACTCACGCCTACGATGCAGTTGACGACGCAGTGCGGATGCTGGCCCGGCACGCGCCCCTGACCCGGCAGCATCAACTAGTCAAACGGGCGGTCGTGTTGATTACAGACGGGTTTCCGGTTGGTGATACGGTCTCACCGGCGACGGTTATCGAACGAGCGAATGCCGCGGACACGAGCGTCTATGTAGTGACCATGCCCTCGTACACGCGTCTGCTGGCCGCGACGCAGATGACGCCTTTGCCGACGCCGCTGGATGTCAGCGGCTTGGTGGAACGCACCGGGGGCCGCAGCATTTATGCAAACGATAAGGATTTGGGTGGCTTGTTTCGCGCGATTGCTGAGGAAGTCGCATCCGCTTATGTGTTGGGCTTCTACCCGCCGGTCGAGAATCGGAAGGACGGCAAGTTTCACCAGATTCGAATTGAAGGACCGCCGGGATTGACGCTGCGTCAAAGTCGCGCCGGATATCAGAGCCGGAAAGCAGAAGGCAGAAAGCAGTAGGCAGAAAGCAGGAGCAGCTCGTTCTTCTGCCTACTGCCTTGTGCCTTTTGCCTTCTGCTTTTCAGAATTCATCCTCGTCATCATCGTCGTCGAGATCTTCCTCTGCAACGAGATCTAATTCGACGGGATCAAGGCCGACGACTTCCAACCGAACTCCACACTCCTCACAATCTACAATTTCACCTTTATCCGCGTCGGTATCGACATGGACATCGGCTTCACATTCGGGACACGTTCCGGTCGGCACTTTTCTGGTTCCTCCGTTTTCCGATTTCAGTGACGCGCGCTGCGCGTGTTTCTGTGTTATCGCGCTGTTCAATCTAACCGCAGCCCTGTCAATTTGCAATACTGTTTTCTTTCTTTTTTTGTCGCACGCTGAAGTTAGTACCATCCCCGTGAGCGGAAGGGCTAAAGCTGCCACTTGATCGATTCGCTGACGCGAATGGTACTACTCCATGACTCTGATAGATTTCCCACGCACTGAGGAAATCCACAGTCGCGCTCCTGTACCTACCAACACATAACAGTGGTTGCCCGCGCCGATCCGTGATAGCATCCGCGTTCCGTTCACACTAATCCAATCGTAATACTAGGCGGCAATGCTAGACCCCCTGCAAATGCGTGCCCCTTCAAGACGCTGGTTAGCGCTGGCGGGAGCATTAATCGTATCCATCGCGACGCTGGCCTGGAGTTTCACCTAAGCTTCAGCGCCCCGGAAAAGTTGAAGGGGCACCCGCCTCTGAAATCCAGAAGGCAGTAAGCAAAAAGCAGAAGGCAGAATTCGCTGCATCCTCGGACCGGGTTTCCAAAACGAGCCTTAATCGATTCAGACAACGATGGCATTCCTGACGTGGTCGAGTTGCGCACGTTTCAGGATCGTGACAGCTTTCGCCGTTGGTTCACCGCGATCGCCGAAACTCAGTTCTATCAACTAAGCGATCAGTGGAAGGCCGAGCAGCGCGACTGCGCCGGGCTGGCCCGCTTTGCCATCCGCGAAGCATTGCGCCATCACGACCGCGTCTGGCTGCAGCAAGATGGGCCCGGCTTATCAAACGGTCGCGCCGGATGTTAACGGCTTTGATCTGGACAATAACCCGTCTCGGCGAAAAGATCTTTCGCACTGATTTCGGATCATTTGACGAGAGCGATCTGCGCAACGGCCGCTTTTCAGAATTCGCCGACGGTCGCTCGTTGAAAAATTTCAACAGCGTCTTTGTCAGTCGTGATCGCCGCGAGGCCCAACCCGGCGATCTGCTCTTCTTCTATCAACCCTGGGTCCAGAAGTTTCCGTATCACGTGATGATCTTTCTCGGCCCGCCGCGGGTCGCGCCGAACGGCGCGCAGGACTGGGTCGTCTATCACACTGGTTCGTCGCCAACGATCAAGGCAACTGTGAAGAAGGTCGAGCTGTCAGTCCTCGATCAGCATCCCGATCCGCGCTGGCGGCCGGTGGAGAGCAACCGGAATTTTCTTGGGTTTTATCGGTTGAAGATTTTGCAGTGAGGTCTCGGTATCAAATGAAATTTCACCACAGAGGGCACAAGGGAAAGCAAGAACGACTGGTAACAGAGATGAGGCATGAGGAATTCAGGGAACTCTGAATACTTAAATTGTGTTCCTCTGTGTCCTCTGTGGTGAGAGTTCTTTAGCTAAGTAACCTCTTTCGAGGGTAAACATCATGTCAGAAACCAATCCCCGTGCTTCGTCGTTATGTTGCGACCGCAGTCGTTTATCTGGCGCTCGTAGCTTCGGTCTTCGGCTTCAACGTTATGCGCGCGCGCACCACGCCTGCGGCAACCGAGCCCGCAACAACCGGCGGCGCCAACTAGTCTCCAGCACCAAGCCATACTTTTCGCTGACGACGAATCGCACGTTATTCGCCGAACGAATCGGCGCGGCTTTGGGCCAGCTATCAGAACATCGACTATCTGGATTTTCGCGTCTATCGAATCAAGGATCCGAACAAGTTTTTCAAGCAACTCGACGATCCCGCACGAAATGGGCGAGAAAGAAAAGGAGCAGATCGCGCAGGGTTACGGCGCGCGAATCTCTCTGCTCGAGCGCACGCATCGCCTGAAGATTTCGCTATTCTCGTCGGTCAGGGATTACGTGCGCACGCACCTGCTGAAAGAGCATCGCGAAACTTTCAACGAAAAATATCGCAAAGAACCACGCAGCCGAACGCGACGCCGCTCAATGTCGCTGATTACGCTCGCGTGCCGCTGCTGAATCCCGATCAGAAAGTGAAGGACTGGCGCGAGAAGCTACCGGCGCTGGAAAACGAATACGACAGCCGCATGATCTCGCTCGGCAAAGTCGATCCGGCGTTTATCTCATTGAAGGCGTCAACGGCGATATGCGCGCTTACTCGATCGCCATCGTCACGAACCTCACGATGATCGAAAAGACGAACCGCGCATGGCCAGGTCATGGTCTATATCGTCGATCGCAAAACCGGCGCGCCTCATGAAGGTGTAGTCGTCGAAGTTACCAACGCGAAACAATACGCTGGCTACCGGCACGACCGACAAGATCGGGTGTCTTCAAAACGGAGGTAAAGATTCCCGGAACCGCCGCAAGACGCGCGCCGAAGACGTCGATCCGCGAAGAGTCAAAAAGTAATCCCTTTCTGATCATGGCGCGCGAGCGCGACAACTTTGTCATTTCCGACGTCGACTCGTTTTACTTCGGCGGCGAAGGCGGCTGAAGACGACGTGCTCACGGGCGAAGACTCACCAGCTATATCTACACCGATCGACCAATCTATCGCCCGGCGCAGAAAGTTTTCTTCAAAGGAATTCTGCGTCAATGGGGTCGCAACGGGTACGAACTGCTCGACAGCAAAACCGTCAACGTGACCATCGAAGATCCCAACAACGGCAAAGTCTTTGAGAAAGATTTGCCGCTCTCGATCGCGGCACATTCAGCGGCGAGTTGGACATCGGCGACGAAGCGCCGCTCGGCAGCTACAACATCACCGCCACAATCGGTGAAGCCAAAGTCCAGCGGCTACTTTGAAGTTCAGGAATACAAAAAGCCGGAATTCAAAGTAACGGTCAAGGGGCCCGAAAGAATTCGCCGCGGTCGGCGAAAAGGTGCGCTTTACCATCAGCGCGAATTACTTCTTCGGCGCGCCGGTCACCAACGCCGACGTGCATTACTACATTTACAAGCAGCGCTATTACCACTGGTGGTGGGGCGATGACTCAAACGACGAATTCGACGATGCCGCCGGTCCGGAAAACGAAGGCGGTGACGATGAGGACTACGGCTATTACGGCAACGACCTGGTGACCGAAGGCGACGCCGCCCTGAATTCCAAGGGCGAGGCCTTTGTCGATTTCGAAGTGCCGGCGCCCGAAGACAAAGAAGAGTGGGACTATTCATATCGCCTCGAAGCGCAGGTCACCGACGCGTCACGGCGCGAGATGCAGGGCGCGGCTTCATTCATCGGCACGCGCGGCAAAACCGTGGCCGATGCTTATCCCGAACGCTATCTCTATTATCAGGGCGACGTGGCGAAGATTCGCGTTAAGACGGCCGACTATGCGGGCCATCCGGTATCCGAAAAAGTCACGCTGAAGTTCATCGAACAGAAGTGGGAAAAGATCGACACACCGAAAGAAGAGAACGGCTACAAGTACGAGGACGTGGACTACATACTGCACGAGCGCGAACTCGGTTCGGCCGACGTGAACACCGACAGTCAGGGCAATGCCACCTATGACTTCACCGTTCCTTCACCCGGCAGCATCTACGTCAAGGCCATCATCACTGAGAATGGCAAAGAGATCGTAAATCGCGGCGGCTCGTTCTGGGCGCCCGATAAGAAAGGCGAATGGTCGGACTTTGAAATATCGCGATTTTGACGAGAAATCGATCAAGCTCGTTCCCGACAAGAAGTCTTACAAACCCGGCGAGACTGCGCACGTGCTGGCTATGCTGCCCGCGGACAAAGCTCATCTGCTGGTAACGACGGAATTGTCTGAAGTGCTGACTGTGCGCCAGATCGACGCTCCCGGCCGCAGCATCGTCATCGACGTGCCCATCGAAAAGCAAGTACGAGCCGAATGTCTATCTCGACGTGTCGTTTGTCAAAGACAATGACATGTACAACCAGAGCCAGATGCTCGCCGTGCCCGCGACTGACAAGATGCTCAAGCTCGACATTGTTCCGAACAAGAGCGAATTCAAGCCGCGTGATGTTGCGTCTTACACCATCGTGGCGCGCAATGACGATGGCTCACCGGCCGCGAACACCGAAGTGAGTCTGGGCATCGTCGATGAAGCGATCTACAGCATCGCCGCTGAAACCGCCGCGAACATCAAGCGCGAGTTTTATGGCCGGCGCTATGACGAGGTGCAGACGAGTCTCGCCATTCAATACACCTTCACGGGGTATGGCGGAGAAAAACCGGCTGACCTGGCCCGCAACAAATCGGGTTACCAGCTCGCCGATTTCAAGAACGAAAGTTCTTCTCTCGCAGAGCCGACTATCCGCAAAGAATTCAAAGACACGGCCTTTTGGCAGCCGGACGTCGTGACCGGTGGCGATGGCAAGGCGACGGTTAGCTTCAAACTGCCCGACAACCTGACCACCTGGCGCGCGACGGCGCGGGGCGTGACCGCGGATACGCGCGTCGGATCGGCGGTACAGAAGACTATCGCGCGCAAAGACGTGATCATGCGTCTGGAGATGCCGCGCTTCTTAACTGAAGGCGACACGGTCACGATCTCGGGAGTCGTCCACAACTTCCTGAAGAGCGACAAGTCAACCAAGATTTCGCTTGAGCTTAACGGCGCGCAGTTGCTCGATTCAGCCAGCGAAACTGTGACGATTCGCCAAAACGGCGAGCATCGCGTCGATTGGCGGGTCCAGGCGAACACGAGTGGGAAACTTACGCTCCTGGCGAAGGCTTTGACCGACACGGAATCCGACGCGGTCGAGATGACCATGGAGATCGTGCCTCATGGCCTGAAGCAAACCACCGGCAACACAACGACGGTAATGAACGATGAGGCGGATCAGAATTTCAATCTCGATGTGCCGGGACGTGCTGATCCAAAAGCGCGCTATCTGCGCATCGAAGCATCGCCTTCCATCGCCGGCGCTTTGTTCGGTGCGCTCGATTACTTGACGAGCTATCCCTATGGCTGCACTGAGCAGACCATGTCGAGCTTTCTGCCTAACATCGTCGTCGCGCAAACGCTGAAAGATATTCCGTCAGCCAAGATTCGCGCCTCGAACGATCTCGACACCAAAGTGCAGAAAGGTTTGGATCGACTCTACGCTTACCAGCACGACGATGGCGGCTGGGGTTGGTGGAAAGACGACAAGAGCGATCCGTTCATGACTGCTTATGTGGTCGATGGCCTGACGATGGCCAACCGCGCCGGCTATCAGGTCGATTCGTGGCGGCGCGACCAGGGCCGGCAAAAACTCTCTTCGCTGCTAAGCGCCGGGAAGAACGACAACGGCAATCCGATCGACGATGAAACTCGCGCTTACATGATCTATGCCTTCACCGAAAGCGGCGACGGCGACACGCATTTCCTTGAAGACCTGTATGGCAAGCGCAACAACCTCGGATCGTATGGCCGGGCGCTGCTGGCGCTGGCCTTGCAGGAACGCAAAGACGGACGCGCGCAGGAAATCGGCAAGCTCATCGAGGGTTCAGCCCAGCAGGATGAGTTCGAAGCGCACTGGGCGACGGCGCGGGTGAACGATTACGGGCGTGATGTTTATCTCGACGCTGAGGCGACTTCGCTGTCGCTAAAAGCACTTGCCGCAAATCAACCCCGGCTCACCCTTGCTCCCGAAGGCCGCGCGTTGGCTCGTTAAGAACCGCCGCAACGGTTACTACTGGCTCTCGACCAAGGAAACCGCATTCGCCATCTATGGGCTGACTGATTACCTGAAAGTCAGCAAGGAGTTGTCGCCCGACTATTCGTTCGAAGTCTATTTGAACGGCGTAAAAGTCGGCGGCCAGCACGTCGGCGCGAGCGAGGCAACCAGCGCCCAAACCATCACCATTCACAAGAAGGGCACGGAAGTCGGCGACGCGAACCAGATTCGCATCGTGAAGCACGGCAAAGGTGCGCTTTATCTTTCCTCAGCGGTGGAATACTTCACGGCCGATGAAAACGTCGCCGCCCAATCGTCGCCAAATCTGAAGATCACGCGCGAGTACCTGCGGCTGCGGGTGTCCGAGAACGAGGATGGTAAAGCCAGTTGGAAGATTGAGCCGCTGTCAGGCGAGCTGCGCTCGGGCGACATGATTGTCGTGCGGCTGCGCCTGACCGGGCAGCGCGCGCAGTACCTGATGATCGAAGATCCGATCCCGGCCGGCGCCGAACAGGTTGCGCAGGTGAGCGGGATTTACTTGAACCACTCGCTTGGGCAATGGAGTGATTGGTACAGCAATCGCGAGTTCCGCGATAACCGCACGGCGATCTTCATGAATTACTTTGATGGCGACGCGACACTGCAATACGCGATGCGTGTCGAGGTGCCCGGCGAATTCAAGGTCGCGCCGGCCCGCGTTGAATTGATGTATCAGCCGACCGTGCAGGCAAATACGTCGAATGATCGATTGAGGATTTTGGATAAGAAGTAGCGCGTTTCTTTCGCGGGCATTTTGTTGGAACGGATGTTCACCACAGAGACACGGAGATCTCACAGAGGCACAGAGAACTCTGTGTCTCCGTGTGAACTCTGTGCCTCTGTGGTGGAAAGACTTGCGAGAGGAGACTCCCACGAATGACCAAGACCATTAATGAACTCAATCTGATCACTAGCGAAGTAATTGGCGCTGCGATTGAGGTCCACCGTCAGTTAGGGCCTGGCTTGCTCGAATCGTCATATCGCGAGTGTCTTTGTAGAGAACTGTTACTGCGCGGCGTTCCGTTCGAACGTGAAAAGCCTTTGCCGCTCGCATACAAGGGAATTCATCTGGGTTGTGGTTATCGCCTGGATCTATTGGTGGCTAGTTGTGTGGTGGTCGAAGTGAAATCGATTGAAGCACTGGCTCCTATTCATGACGCGCAGTTAATTACCTACCTGCGGATTGGCGGTTGGCGGGTAGGTTTACTCATCAATTTCAACGTCGCCGTCCTCAAAAGCGGCATACGTCGAAGGATTTTGGGTTACGACACATCACAAGCAACAGTAACTGAGGAGGGCTCAGCATGAGCACGCTTAAACTCTTTTTTGGATCACTCAAAGCCACGCTTACCAAGATCGGAGCGCTGGTTGTCTTTGCAGTTCTCTACGCGCTGCTGTTGCTGACGTTTTTCCGCTTCATCTGGATTCGGGAAGCGACCGTGTGGCAGGTGTTCGTGACTTACACGTTCATGATCCTGATCCCGGTACTCTTCTTCATCTTCCAGGCCGCGATCATCGACCGGGTGCTCGATCAGAAGTTTCGCTGGCGCGTGATCTTGATTGATGCTCTTAAGTTTCTCGCCATAACCATTCCGGTGCTGCTCCTTGGATGGCTGCTCTATTACTTGCTCAACAAAATTGCCCTTCGTTATCCGCCTCCGGTGGTTCAGGTTTTGCCGGCCGCGCCAGGCCCGCCGAAATCTCAGCCGCTTCATTGGCCGACTTTGCTTTTTGCGACCTTGCGTTTCGTGCTGTTCGGCGTGGCGCTGCCGCTCGCGACCATTCATCTCTGGATCGCCATCGCCGGCGGCGAGGTGCGGTCGCATTTCAGCGGCGGCGCGCAACCATTAGTCAAACGACTGGGCGCGGCGATCTCGCGCGCGTTCGGCTCTGAAGCAGTTCTGATTTACGCGCTCGGATTGATTGTCTTTTTCGTTTTGCCTTACGCCGCCCTGTGGGCACCCTTCTCTCCCAAAGGCAACAAGACCGATTTCGCAGTGTTTATTGTGCGGCTGTTGCTCACTTACATTTTCAGTTTAGTTGGCTGGGTGGTCACCATCAGCGCCCTGACCAGAAGCACAATCGAAACGGCCCCTGCTGCTGCGGTTGAGATACCCAGAGCGCAGGCAGAGGCAGTGGCGTGACGTTGGTCGGTTTAGGGATGCGCACTTTGCGTCGCGCGCGCCGCGAGCACGCGTTCCTGCTGGCCTGCGCGTGCGTCGCGATCCTCTGCTTCAATCTTCCGGCCGGTCCGCTCAAAAGCCTAATCCATCTCGGCGATCGTAATTCAGCGCAGAATGAATCCGACATAGACGCAGCGCTTCAGGCCGCGGCCACGGCGGCCCTCGGCAATCGCGAGGGCACGATCATCGTCATGGATGCGCATACCGGCCGCATTCGCGCGATGGTCAATCCGGAAGGAGCTTACGCACAGGCGTTGATGCCGGGCTCTGCGATTAAACCTTTCACGGCGTTGGCGGCGCTGCGCGCGGGTTTGATCGATGAGGACTCGCGCACCGTCTGTCCGGGCCGCTTCACCGGACTCAGTTTTTCGTTGCCGTGCGTACACGCAGATCATCTGCCGCCGTTTTCGCCTTCACAGGCGATTGCCTATTCCTGCAACTACTATTTTGCGTCGATGGGCCAACACCTGGGCCGCGACAAAGTGGTCGCGACGCTGCGCGAATTCGGGTTTGGCCAGCCGACCGGAATTGCCGATGGCGAAGCCGGCGGGCTGGTGCGACTGTGCGACCTGGGAACTAACGCGCGTGTTCGCAGAGCAGAGGCCAATCACGCTGCCGAAGAAGCCGATTGCAGCGCGCGCGAAGCCGTCGGCGAAAGCAATCGCATCCAAGTCACTCCGGTGCAACTGCTGAGCGCTTACACGGCACTAGTTAACGGCGGACATTTATATGCGCCGCGAATGGCGGCGGCAGATAATTTTCAACCAATCGAGCGCGGGCGACTCAACATCGCAGAGGAGCATCGCGGAGTCATTGCTAAAGGAATGGAGGGCGCAGTGCGCTATGGAACGGCGCGCTCCGCAAGGCTCGATTCACTGCCCCTCACCATATTGGGTAAGACGGGCACGGCGATGCCCGCGAAAGGATTTCGCACTAACGGCTGGTTTGTCGGCTTTGCCGGACCGTTCAAAAGCAGTGGTGATTCTGATCTTTCGAAAGTCGATCTCGCGGTGCTCGTGTTGCTGTCGCGTGCGCATGGCTCAGAAGCCGCGATAATGGCGCGGCCGATCTTTCAGACGTATGCGAACGAAATTAGCCACAGAGACGCAGAGGCGCCGGGAATCTCACCATCCGTAAATGCAAACGATGGCAACCTCTCTCCGTCTCCAGCGCTTCCGCGCTCTGCATCAGTAACCGTCAAAGTCCACCTGGTCAGCGACAACATCACGCAAGAACTCTCTCTGGAAGATTACGTGCTCGGCGTGATGCGAGCGGAAGGAACCATGGAGACAGAGCCGGAAGCCTTGAAGGCCCTGGCGATTGCGATTCGCACTTACGCTTTGAAGAACATCGGGCGGCACGCAAAAGACGGCTACGACTTTTGTTCGACGACACACTGTCAGCGGTTTGTGCTTGCCGCTGGCCGGGGCAGTAGCCCGACCCCGGGGGAGGGCTCACTGATCGATGCCCTGCGCGCCACCGAGGGTCAAGTACTACTCGACGATCGTGGTCAGGTAGTCGATTCATACTTCGGCGCGTCCTGCGGTGGCGAGACGGCCAACATCGGAGACCTTTGGGGGGTCACTCCGCCGGCCTATCTTCGCGGCGTGCGCGATGAATACTGCGATGCGGGGCCACACGCAAAATGGACGGATACAATTAGTCGAGCGAATCTGCTGCGGGCTACGCAGAGTGACTCGCGCACCGACGTTGGCAGCAGGTTGGAGCAGATCACGATCAGTAAGCGCGACGAAACCGGCCGAGCTGAATTCATCACGCTCGAAGGCGAGCATCGTAAAACCGTGCGCGGCTGGGATTTCAAGATCATTGTCGGCCGCGTGCTCGGATGGAATGTTTTGAAGAGTTCACGCTTTGAAGTCGCGCGGGCCGGATCGAACTTTGTTTTTCGCGGCAGCGGCTTTGGCCATGGCCTCGGTCTCTGCCAGGAGGGCGCGCACATAATGGCCACGCGCGGCATGAACTACCAGAAGATCCTGGAAAAGTATTTTCCGGGAACGCAGCTTGGAAATCGAAACCGCTCGCTAGCCAAGCTGGGGAATTCAACCACAGAGGACACAGAGGTACTCGCAGAAAGCGCAGAGGAAAATCTTATGCTCCCTCTCCGAAACCCTCTGCGTCCTCCGCGGTTAAAAACTCTATCTCATCACGCGCCTGCAAAGAACACAATAACCATCTCGTCCGAACACTTCCGCCTTACCTATCCCGCCGATGTCGATCGCCGGGATGCTAACCAGGTCCTCAACACACTCGAAACAGCGCGCACTGATTATTTGCGCCGCGCTTCGTCGGCATCTGTCCCGCTGAATATTCCCACGCTGGAAATTCGCTTCAATGAAAGCACGGGCGACTTCACGTCGCGCACCGGTCAGCCCTGGTGGGCGGCGGCCGCGACGAAAGGAAACCGCATCGAGATGCAGCCGCTCGGGCTTCTGAAACGGCGCGGCGTGCTTTTCACCACTTTGCGTCACGAACTGGCGCACGCGGTGATCGACTCGCTCAGCAACAGACGCACGCCGCACTGGCTGGCCGAAGGGTTTGCGCTCTATCTGGCCGGCGAAGGGCCGACGATTTCGCGTTACGCGATGAAGACGCGGATTTCAAACGAGGAGTTGGCCCAGAGAATGGATCACCCGCGCACCCAGCAGGAGATGCGCAGTCTTTACGCCCAAGCCTATCTGAGCGTCGCCGAAATGGTTCGCAGTCAGGGCGAGGCGAGTATCTGGAAGATGCTGGTCTCCGGCTGAGAGAATATTCACCACAGAGGACACGGAGGAACAAAAGCACTAAGCAAACATTGAAGGTTCTTCCGTGAGTCGGTGCGGTGTGATTTTCCTTAGATCCTTTGCGTCTTTGCGACTTTGCGTGAACCAAACCCGTTTGCTCACGCGAAGGCGCCAAGCCGCAAAGAAAAACCGCAAAGTTTACCGGTGGGCAACATTAGATAATCCTTCCTGTCTTCTTCCTCGGTGTCCTCTGTGGTTACTTCTGTCTTTGATTAGCGCCGGCTAACAAACGGATTGTCCTGCACCCAAAAGCGCCAGGGCTTGGTCACCCACTTCTCGGCGTAATCAATTCCGATGCGCGGACCGCGCGCAATCTGCCGCGGCGAGATTGAAATTCCTTCTTCAATCCAAACGCGATTCCCAAGTAAGTCTGCTTTATCCAATCTGCGATCGATTCCCATCGCCAGGCATAAACGTCCTGGTCCACTGGTTAACTCGTATTCCGATCGTCCCGCCCGGCGACGGCGCATCACGCTGAGTCCTTCGGACGGCTCGAGCGCGCGCACCAACACCGCGTGGGGGACATTCTCGACGTTGGTTACCACGTTGAATTGGTTGTACATGCCGTAAACGAAATAAACGTACGCGGTGCCGCCAATCCCGTACATCGTTTCGGTGCGATTTGTTCGGCGTCCGCCAAAGGCGTGCGAGGCGCGATCCTCGGGACCGCGATAGGCTTCTGTTTCCACGATGATGCCCGAGACGCGCGCGCCGTTCCGCTGTGGCACCACCAACTTTTTGCCGAGCAGCTCGCGCGCGACCTCGAGTACATTCGGCCGGGTGTAGAATTCGCGAGGAAGTTTCATGGGACTATCCACAGATTACGCAGATTACACAGATTAATAAGAAAGCAATAACGGCACCCTGAACATAGTTGATCCGGTCTCTGCCTAATCTGTGTAATCTGCGTAATCTGTGAATTATTCTCGTCACCTCATCCGCCACAGCATCACGATCGTAATCACAAATCCGATTACCACGATGGCCCGGCGAATGAACGTGCGCCCGACGCGTCGCGCTGTGCGCGCGCCGAAATAGCCGCCCAGCAGGGCCGCCACCGCCATCAGCAGCGCCCGCGGCCAGGACACCAGATGCGTTATCGAAAAGGCGACCACGGCCACACTGTTGATGCAGATGCCCAGAAAATTTTTGATGCCGTTGGCCCGATGAATATCGTGCATGCCGAGCAGTCCCATCGCGGCCAGCATCCAGATGCCGTTGCCCGCCCCAAAATAACCGCCATACATTGCGGAGAAGAACTGCACCACGATCGCGATTGTCCACCACTTTCTCTGCGACCCTTCGGTGGGCGAGGGCAGACGCAGCCAGCGCGTCACGGGGTTCTGTAACATAAACAGTATCGTCGCGAAGAGAATCAGGAACGGAACCAGGCGCGCAAAGGTCAACGAAGGAGTAATGATTAAGAGCCAGGCCCCCAAACCTCCTCCGATGACGCTGGTCGCCCCCAGCCGGATCAGCATCGTCGAGCTGTCATCCATCTCACGCCGATAGCCAAACAACCCGCCGAACAAACCCGGCCATAGCGCCACGGTACTGGTGGCGTTCGCAACTTTTGGATCCAGACCCAACCAAATCAGAACTGGAAATGTAAGCAGGGTGCCGCCACCCGCGATGGAATTGACGACCCCCGCAAAGAAGGCGGCGACAACCATCGCAACGGCATGAACAAGAGACATTGCGCGATAGCATAAAGGAAATCCCCAATCACCCAAAGAAAAGGTGATGAAAAATTGTGTCTTCACGCCGGGGCCAGCCCGCCTTCCCAACCTGAGAGGTTATGAAAATGCGAGGTTCTTCCAGACGAAGCGCTCTTGCAGAAACTAGAATCTTGAGAAACCTCTCAGGTGAGGAAGGGTGGCTCGCCCCCGCTTTTTGCTGAACCGCCTGAAGGCGGAACTCCAAACAGATGCTAGAATGCCCACACGCAATTCATCACAATTCTTCAGGGGGAAATGAAATGGCAGACGTATCTATTCGTCCCAAACCAAACGGTCCGTATTTGATCGACGGGCCGGTCGATGTTTATGACACCGCCGGCAACAAGATAGCCACCGACGATCGGCCACGCATTGCCCTGTGCCGATGCGGCGCTTCATCCAACAAACCGTTCTGCGACGGCACTCACAGCAAGATCGGATTTCAAGCCGCCGAGACTATTAATCCGGAAAGCGCTGAGTGAGCTCGCCGCGTGGTGCAAGGGCGTTAGAGTTCCAACTTCAGTTGGGCTCTGGCGGAACAGTAAGCTGTCAGCTTGCGGACGATCGATCGCTGACTCACAGTTTGCGTTACGAATACCCGGCTAAAGTCGGTACTCTAACGCCCGTTTTCCTGCGCGCTCTTCTTCTCACTCTGTTTCTCCTTGCCGCGCCTTCAGCTTTCGCCAAAACCATCCGCGTGATGACCTACAATATTCACGTCGGCGTCGGCATGGACAAGAAGCTGGATCTGGCCCGCATCGCTGAGGTCATCAACCAACAACATCCGGACCTGGTTGGCTTACAGGAAGTTGACCGTGGCGTTCAGCGCACGCAGAGGATCGACGAGATCGTGGAACTGGCGAAGCTGACCAGGATGGACTATGCCTTCGCGTTCAACTTGAAATATCAGGGTGGGCAGTACGGCGTCGCCATCCTGTCCCGCGCTCCGATCCGGGCCACCGAGCACCGGCTTTATCAAAACACGCGGGAAGCCGAACGTCGGGGATTCATTCGTGCGGAAGTAAGGATTGATGGCCGGGCACTGAATTTTGTAACCTCTCACCTCGATTTTCAATACGAAGATGGCCGGTTGTTTGAAGCTCAACAACTGCTAGCGGCGCTGAAAGATGTAAAGGGCCCATTGATCGTGGTCGGTGATTTCAACGACACTCCGGCGGACGGCGCCTATCAATTGATGCGCTCGATGTTCGACGATTCATGGAGTCAGAGCCGCGGGGGCGATGAAGGCTGGAGCTATCCGGCAGACAAGCCGGCGAAGCGCATCGATTACATCTTCACCCGAGAATCCGATCGAATAAGAGCCAAACGTGCATGGATCGTGGAAACTCTCGCTTCAGATCACGTTCCGGTAGTGGCTGAGTTGGAAATCCGTCAGTAGATAACGCGAGCGTGGCTCAGATCACTCATACTTTGCGACTCTACGACTCTGCGTGAACCAAACCCTCGCGCAAGTGCTCACGCCAAGGCACAAAGACGCTAAGTGACGCAAAGTTGGGTCGTCAACGCTACACCGGTGCCGATCTCACGAACGGCCACTCACCGCGTATGCGCGCACGAATGAAGTAGATTATGAGACCGACGACGACCAGCACGGCCGCGTACCGTATCTCTTTCACAAAATTCTTGCGCGAGATAAGCACATAGATGAAACCGCCGAGCGCCAGGAGCGCCGGCAGCGGATAAAGCCACATGCGAAACGGACGCGGCAAGTCAGGCCGGCGCACGCGCAAAATGATTACGCCGACGATCTGCGCGAGGAACTGCACCAGGATGCGAATCACGACCAGCGCCGCGATTACGTCGGCCAGCCGAAAAAAGCAGAAGAGCGTGGCAATGCCGCCCATCACCAGCAGACGAGACATAAGGAAAGCGGTGGCGCGGGTGGACGTTAGCGAAGATGCGAAAGTAGTTGCCATCGCGCGCGGCGGCGTAAGGCACGCGCGAGTAGCCGAGCAGCAGCGAGAAAACCGACGCGAACGCGGTCCACATGATCAGCGCGGCGGCGACCACCGCCGGCCTTAGGCCCATACAGCCGTTCCATGAAGGACGAGATCACGTAACGCTGTGCCGGCGTGTTCGCGGTCCCGGCAAACTCGCGCCAGGGGATAACGCCGAGGATCGAAATGTTCATCACGATGTAGATGATCGCGACGAACAGGATCGAAAGCAGCACGGCGCGCGGAATCGTGCGGCCCGGATCCTTAACTTCGCCGCCGAAGAAACAGACGTTGTAATAGCCCCAGTAGTCGTAGACCGAGACGAGCAGCGCGGCGCCGAGTCCGGTGAAGAATTCCGGCCGCAAAGTGAATGCGCCGGGCGGAAAATCAAGTGCGAGTTTTGGATCGAAATGGCGTAACTCCGGCGAAAATCACCCAGAGGATCGTCAGCATTACACCAACCCACAAAAATTTCGACAGCCGCTCGATCAGGGTGATGCGGCGATAAAGCAGGACCACCGCCAATCCGACCACGGCGATCGCGACCAGCGCCACCGGAATCGCATTTATCTCGACGTTGCCCAGCACGGGAAGCGCCACCGTTGTTCCCTGGCCCAGCCCGGGAAAGATGTAGGTGGCGTATTGCGCCAACCCGATGCTGCCTGAAGCGATCGAAAGCGGGGCGCTGAAGGTGAGTTGCCAGATAAAAAGAAAGGACATCAGATGGCCCAACTTGCGCGGGCCATAAATCCCTCGAAGGTATCGATAGGAACCGCCCGAGCCGGGCAGTGCGGCTCCCAGTTCGGCCCAGACAAGTCCGTCGCAGACAACCAGCACTGCGCCGAGTATCCAGCCAAGCATCGCCTGCGGTCCGCCCATCGCGGCGATGATCAGCGGAATCGTGATGAAAGGTCCCGACGCCGATCATGTCGATCATGTTGAGCGTCGTGGCGCCCCAAAGGCCGACGCCGCGGATTAGTTGCGGTTCAGCATCGTTCGGATCGGGCTTCGGCAGTTCAGCTGGTTTCGGCATTGGCAGAGTGTTTACGTGAAAAAGATTCGGTTGTCGAGGCGTCGATCTCTAGATCGCTTACGGGACCGTCAGAGTTAACTAACTCGCCTGTGTCCGAACCCGAAGCGGTAGCGATGGGATCTGGCAATCAAGTTGAGTTTTGATCCGGTCGCTACCGCTCTCGGTTCTGACACGCGCCCTCCCTGACGGTCGGGCTACTGCCCCGATTCGATTCACAATCCAGCTCCTTTAGGAGCGACATCCATTTCGCTCCTAAAGGAGCTTCGTGATGTAATGAGGAATCGCAGACTACAAATATTTCGGTCCTAACGGACCTGAACTTTCGGTTGCTCCGCCATGAAAATCTTCAATCGTCGAACCAAGATACATCGTTCTGTTTTACTCGCAGCACTCGCGATCGCCTCGATCGCTACCATTCCGCGCGCGCAACAAACGTTCTCCGCCAATCGTCAATCGCTGGTTCCGCTCGCTATCGCTCGCGGTTCTGAAACTCCCGAAGATCGCGTCGCGCTTTATCAGGCGTTGCTGGATCTGCAGAATCCCTGGACGGTGATGTGCGTCGCCGCGCATCCGGACGATGAAGACGGCACCTCTTTGATCGTGATGCGCCATAAGTACGGCGCGCATACGGTCAGTCTGTTTTCGACCTTCGGTGAAGGCGGACAGAACGCAATCGGTCCGGAGCTCTACGAAGAACTCGGCGCGATCCGCGCGCGCGAAACGATGGCCGCAGCTGAGATCCAGGGGTCGGAGCCGCACTTTCTCGGTTTGAAGGATTTCGGCTATTCAAAGTCTGCGGACGAAGCATTTAAGTTCTGGGGCCACGAAGAAGCCCTGCGCCGCATGGTCTTGCAGATTCGCACGCGACGTCCGGACGTAATCATCACCAATCACTCCGTCACCAGTAACGATCACGGTCATCATCAGGCGACGGCGCGTCTGGTGGTCGAGTCATTCGACGCGGCTGCCGATCCGAAACGCTTTCCGGAACAGTTGAAAGGACGGCGTTACAACCTGGCAAGTGCAGCGGCTGTTCGTGCGTGTGCGGGGCAACCAAGCGGCAGGCGCCAGGTCAACAGATCGTGACCATCGATCCGAACGAACGCGATCCCGTTCGCGGAACGATGTTCGCTGAGCAGGCGCTTTCCGCTCTGCAAAAGCACGCGACCCAGGGTCCCTGGCCGAATAGCTTTGCCGAATTCACGGCACGCTTTCGGGCCTTCACGGACAGGCGCGGCGCCGCAGGCCAGATGCCGCTGATTCGTTATGCGCTCGTGAAATCAGCGAACGGCGCGGCGCAGGTGCCAAATCGGGAGTCGCATAATTTTCTGGATGGCTTGCGCCTCCCCGACCAGGTCGCATCAGAGAGTGCCGTGCCGGCCTTGAACGGTTCACTGCTCGAACTTTCCGCAAATCGCGAACAGGCGATGGCACAACTGATCGAAGGTCTCAAACGGAGTAGTTACGGCCACGCAGTGGCGCGACCTGTGGATCCTCTTCGGCGCGACATAATGATGGCCCGCGCTCAGCAAGCGCTGGCGCTGGCGGGTGGAATCCATCTGGAGATTAGCCCAAGTGCAACGCGCGCTATTCCCGGTTCAATTCTTAATCTCTCGGTTAAATCGAACAGTGCCAGCGGCTCTGCAATTCGCAATTGTAATTCGTGGTTAGTCTCAAGACCCGGCCGCGTCAGCTCAAACGGTAAATTGCAGATTCCGCCTGACGTGCCGGTGAATCTTCCAGTCTCCCAGCATCTGTACGAGCCGACCGCGCTGGGGCAAGTCGTAAACACACGTTGCACAGTCGAGATTTCTGGTGTGACGCACTTCTATCTCGATCAGGCTACCGACATTGACATCGCCCCGCCAATACAGATCGAAGCCCCGCAGATTTTTGTTGCTACTGGGCAATCAGCTGCGCGGCAGTTCATCGTCTCAGCAACAAACAATGAACCGGAATCTTTCAGTGGGCGGATAGTTCCTTACGTAAAACCGCCGTGCGACTCGATTGCCTGCAAAGAAGCGGCGTTCGAGGACACCAGGCGTCTTCAACCGCTGATGACTAAGAGCGTGACCTTGCGACCGGGTGAAACCGTTAGAATCCAAATATCGATTCCTCTGCCGAGCATGATGAATCGTCAGAACGGATCGTTGTCAGGCAATGCGTACTACGAAGTCATGTTCAAGGCGCTCGCAGGCAGCTCTGGCAAAGAATTGAAAGAAGTTGCTGGTGAATCGTCGCCAGTTGTTTTTGCGTATAGCAGTGCTCGCACCGCTGCGAATCTCAACGTCGGCTACATCCGCGGCTTCGATTTCAGCTTGCCCAATGCGCTCAACGCGCTAGGAGTGGAATCGAAAGAGTTGAGCGTTGATGAAGTGAAGACGGCTGACCTGTCCAAATACACGTCAGTCATCGTCGATAATCGCGTCTATGAATCGAAGCCGCAACTGATTGCGGCTAATCAGAAGCTGCTTGATTACGCGAACGCGGGCGGGAACTTGATCGTCTTCTATCACAAATCTGACGAGTGGAATCCTGACGAGCGTCGTAACCGGCCGCAGCTTGCGCCTTACAAACTAATTCTCGGCAACGAACGCATCACGGACGAGAACGCGCCGATAACTTTCATCGAAGCAGATCACCCTCTGTTTGAATAGTCCGAACAAGTTGAATCAGGATGATTTCCAGGATTGGATTCAGGAGCGCGGGCTTTATTATCCGAAAGAGTGGGACCCGCAGTTTCACGCGCTGCTGCAATCAAACGATCCCAACGAGCAGCCTTTGAAAGGTGGATTGCTGGTCGCGGATTATGGCAAGGGCCATTACATCTACACCAGCATGGTTTGGTACCGCGAATTGCGCGGCCGGCGTGCCCGGAGCGTATCGCATGCTGGCGAATATGATTAGCTACGGACGGTGATGAATTAGCCACAGATGGACACAGATTTACACAGATAAGAAGAATGAAACTTTCCTATCTGTGGTTATCCGTGTTCATCTGTGGCTGATTTTAGCCGCGAACGCGCGAGCTAACAGCTTGCGTTACTCTCCAGCTTCTCTTTCACGCGCATCCAAAAAATTCTCGATCGCTTCGTTAATCCTGCGCTGCAACGCCTTACTCAGACGCGTCTCAGCTCATTAAGCCGACGCCCGGATGCAGGTCCCACGCGCGCTTACGGCGCAGCTCAACCTGGTGCGAGATGTCGATCGCTGTTACCCCGTTTCTTTCTTCAAACTTCAACGAATAGCGCAGCAGATTTCCCTTTTCATTCGCCGCCGGCGACCATTCAATAACGTTCGCGTGCGGTGAAGTCTCGCGGATCGGAAATGAAAAGCGCACGTGACCAACCGGGGTTTCGGTCGCAATCGTCCAACGCGCCACGCCGCCCGCCTCGCGCCGATACCTTCAACACCCGGAAGCATGTCGGTAAAATTCGTAGAGGTCTGAAAAGAAATTTCTTCACCGCCTCGACGGGCGCTTTGATTTCGATTTTGTCTTTGAAAGACGATTTGACGCGGAACATGAAAAGAGTTGTCAGTTGTCAGTTGTCAGTTGTCAGTTGTCAGTTGTCAGTTGTCAGTTGTGTTACGTGAATGACGGGTTCATGGGTTCAGGCCAGTGTCGGAGTGCGGCCGGTGTCTTCAAACCAGCAGCGGGTACACCATTGATGACGTGCTTTTCGTTCGTCGATTGAATAATCGGCTGAGGCCGGGAGACGCTTTACGACTTCGCGGTCTTCGTCGCTCAACTGATGCCAGGACTTTAAGCCGGGAGTGCCGCAGCGCGGACATAAATTATTCGTCATAGTTAGCCTCGCATTATTTTTTCGTAAGCTTCCCGAATCTCGAACATTCGCTCTCGCAACGCCGTTGATAAATCAGCAGCCGAGTTGAAAGCCAGCCGCCGTGCGATGTCAAAAAACGCCGGCTGCTCCGGGGCCGGCAGCGCCGCTGAGCGTCCCACGATCAAACGCAATTGATGATCGACGGCGCGCAGCAACTCGTAGCCACTGCTTAAGGCGCGGGCCTCGGATTCTGTTAACGAACCCGAATCTCGCAGTCGCTGAATCGTATGCTGCGTCGTGCGGTCCGTCTCATCATCGGGCACGTTGTCGCGCAACTGCAAGTAACGCGTCGCGAAATAGACATCCAGCATGCCGCCCTGACCGTGCTTGATGTTAGTTCCGCCGCGCCGGGCCAGCCCTTTTTCACGCTCCAGACGATCGCGCACGCGGCGGGCTTCTTCACAAAGCTGCTGAGGATCGCTCTGGCGCGCCAACTCGTGAATCGCATGTCGCGCTTCTGCTTCAACTCGCCGGCCGAATTCCAAATCACCCGCCACCGCACGCAGCTTCACATATGCCAGCCATTCCCAACTCACCGCGCGATTTCGCACGTAATTGAGAAACGATTGTGAGCCCGTGGCTAACGCGCCCTTTTGACCGTCGGGCCGGAGGCGCAAATCGACGCGATACAGATAACCTTCGCGCGTGATACTGGACAGCGCCGTGATCAGGAATTCCGCCAGACGCGCATAGAGTTCTTCGTGACTCAGGCCGTTAATGGGCGAGGGCGCGTTGCTGTCATAAACCAGCACCACGTCGAGATCCGATCCGTAATCCACGCCACCGCTCCCCAGACGGCCCAGTCCCAGCACTGCCAGCCGCGGTTCCTGCGCCAACGATCCATAACGGCGATGCAATTCGCGGCGAGCGATCGAAAGCGCGCAATCGGTGCTTGCCAACGCCAGTTGGGTTAAAACTTGATTCAACTCTGCTAAAGATAATTCGCCTTCGGCGTCGCGAGCGCCGACGGTGACAAAGCGGCGTGACCAGGTGCGCCGCAATGCATCCAGCTGGCCGGCAAAGCTCTCTTCTTGTTCAATGCACTCGCCCAGCTCGCCCGCATTTGTCTTTTCGCTTCGTGGCTCGCCCAACACTTGCACGAGCGACGGGCGACCGGCGAGCATCTCGCCGAAAAACTCAGACAGGCCGCAGAGCCTGACCAGCCGGCGAATCGCGCGCTCGCCGATCACGACCGGCTCGGTCTCCTTGTCCAAAGACGCGGCCACCCGAGAAGTCAATGCCAGGGCGCGTTGTGGATTGAGCGACTTGGCTAATTCGTCGCGCAACAGCTCGGTAATTTCCGTAATGTCAGCATCGATGTTTTTGGTTTGCTCGCCATGTTTTGCAAAAGTTCTGGCGGCGAACTGTATGGAAGCAGCATCGGCTTCGGCGCTGGCGACGGCAATTGCGGCGGGACGAGGTGTGGGAATTTGAATCTCTTCCAGCGCCGCCTCCGCGCCAAAGACGCGGTCAAACGTTGCCCGCACATTTGTCGTATGTAAGCGCAGAGCTGCTTCGAACTCGACCAGTGCTTCAGGCCCGGCAAAGTTCATCCGCCGCGCCACGACTTCCCGGCGCGCGGCCTCAACCGGCAGCGAGTGTGTTTGCAGGCCATGCTCCATTTGCAGTCGATGTTCGAGCGCCCGCAAGAAATGGTAAGCATTGGAAAGCTGCTGATGCTCGTTCTCAGTAATCAAATCGCGCTCAGCCAGGCGGCCCAGGCTGATCAGCGTATGCGAGGCACGCAGCCAGGGATCGCGGCCACCAAAGGCAACCTGCAGCGCCTGGGCAATGAATTCGATTTCGCGAATGCCGCCGCGGCCCAGCTTCACGTTGAAGCCTTTCGCGTCACGCTCGCGTTGCAGATCGATCTCTTCTTTGGACCAGCGCACATTCCGGAGCGCGCTCGCCACGCCGATGTCCTTGCGAAAGATGCGATCGACCACGCGTTTGGCAAACTGCGAATACAGACTTTGTGAGCCCGCCGCGGCGCGCGATCGAATCAGAGTTTGCAGCTCCCAGTCCCGCGCGCTGCTTTCGTAATACCTGACCGCTTCTTCGAGCGAAGACGCCAGCGTGCCTTCGCGCCCATGCGGCCGCAGCCGCACGTCTATGCGATAGGATGCGCCTTCGCCGGTCGGCTCGCTGACGATTCTTAACAGCCGTTCGCTGAGTTTGACGAAGTACTCGCGATTGGTGATTTGACCGCGTCATTCCGCCAGCAGCAGTCAAGCCATCGTGTGAGAAAAGAAAGACCAGGTCGATATCGGAAGCGTAATTCAGTTCGCCCGAGCCCAGCTTGCCGAGCGCCATCACGCAAAACTCGGCGCCTGAAATCCGCCCGTGCTCGTCTGTTGTCTGGGGCGCGCCGTATCGATTGTCCAACTCCTGCCGCGACAGCTTCAGCGCATATTCAAGCACCGTGTCGGCCAGGTTCGACAATTCTTCCGTGGTTTCGACCACGGTCCGGACCCGGCGGATGTCATGCAGGTAGGTGCGCAACAACTCGCGCCGGCGAAAGCGGGCCAGTATCACGTGCGGATCGACTTGCGAATTGACCAGCGCAAATCGCGCAAGCGACTCGCCCAGCTCTTCGCGCGTGCGAACGCGCGTATTTGCACGCTCTCGTTGCAGCCACGAAAGATAGTCCGGATTGTTTTCCAGCGTGGTTGCCAACAACGGACTCCAGGCGGCCAGTGTCAGGACATCGGCTAATAGTGCCGGATTCCGATCCAGCAGCAATTTTGTCGGCGAGTGCTGGGAGAGATGATCAAAGAGACGGGCTGCCGCGTGAGGCTCAGGAAGCGTACGAAGTTGTTGTTGAATGGTTTCGCTCGTCGCCGGCACGTCGCCTATATTACGCGGCGACCGTCAGTACCGCGAACGGTAGCGCGCGGTAGCGAAGTCAGCGGGGGCAAGCCCCCTTCCTGACCACGAGGTATTTGGAGTTGTCTTGAAGCGTTTAGAGGTTCCTTGAGATACCTCAAGGTCAGGAAGGGTGGTTCACCCCCGCTGGCTTCGCGGTTCTGTAACCTTGCGAAAGAATAAAGACAGCGGTGCTAAATGGCGCCGCTGTCTCCAGTTCACCACAATCCGAGGCGCCACTACACGTCGTAATACATCGCGAACTCGAGCGGATGCGGCCGCAAACGCAGCGGCTGAATCTCCCTCTCTCGCTTGTATTCGATCCAACGATCGATCATTCGCTGACTGAACACGTCGCCCTTCAACAGAAAATCGTAATCGTTTTCGAGCGCCGTCAGCGACGCATCGAGCGAGCCGGGCAAGCTCGGCACGTCCTTCAATTCCTCAGGCGACAGATCATAGATGTCCTTATCGAGCGGCGGTCCCGGATCGATGCGGTTCTGAATGCCGTCGAGTCCGGCCAGCAACATCGCTGAGAAAGCCAGATACGGATTGCAGGCTGGGTCGGGCGGTCGAAACTCAAGCCGCTTCAACTTCGGATTCGTTGAAAACATCGGAATGCGAATCGCGGCCGAACGGTTGCGCGCCGAATAAGCGAGATTGACCGGGGCTTCGAAACCTGGGACCAGACGCTTATAGCTGTTCGTGGTCGGCGCCGCGAACGCCGCGATGGCCGGCGCATGCCGGAGCAAGCCGCCGATGTAATGCAGCGCCGTTTCGGATAACCCGGCATACCCGTCGCCGGCGAACTGCGGCTTGTCGCCTTTCCACAGCGACTGATGACAGTGCATGCCCGAACCGTTGTCACCATAGAGAGGCTTGGGCATGAACGTCGCCGTCTGGCCGTTCCTGCGCGCCGTGTTCTTGACGACGTATTTGAAGATTTGGAGGTTGTCAGCCGTGGCCAGCAGGTTCGAGAAACGGAAATCGATCTCGCATTGGCCGGCGGTGGCGACTTCGTGATGCAGGCATTCTACGGTGATGCCGCAATCGGCGAGCGTCAGCGAAATCTCTGAGCGCAGATCGATCAGCGTGTCGAGCGGCGCGCAAGGAACATATCCTTCCTTGCGCCCGAATGCGATGCCCGAGATTCGGACCTGAGTCGTTTGCCGTGCGACCACTGTTCCAATGGGCTTCATCTGAATCGATCGAATAGCCGGAGCGCTGCGGCTCGTTTTCATATTGCACGCTGTCGAAAACGAAGAACTCGGCTTCGGGGCCAAAGTTGGCAACGTCGGCAATGCCCGTGCTCTTCAAGTAACTCTCTGCACGCACCGCCACCATGCGCGGATCGAATGCGTATCCCTGCCGCGAAATCGGATCGACGGCATTGCACACCAGACAAAGCGTGGGCTCGCCGGCAAACGGGTCCATCCAGTAGCGATAGGGATCAGGAACCAGCAACATGTCTGATTCATGAATGGCCGCCCAGCCGCGAATCGATGACGCGTCAAAGCCAAAACCGTCTTCGAACGAGCTGTCAGTCAGTTCCTTGATGGGAAAAGTAAGGTGTTGCCAGGATCCGGGTAGATCCGTAAAGCGGGTGGAAACGAATTTTGCACCCTGTTCCGAGGCGTACTTCAACACAGTTTTAGCGTTCATTTAATCTCCTGTCGGAAAAAAAGTGAGTGATGTTGCTGACCTTCGCCCCGAAGCGTGTGTTTTGGTGCGAAGCCTTGATGGATTGGGCAGTCTGCGGAGCGCGAAATGTCATTAACCGCGCACGTAAAAAACGTGCATTATAGTCGGTGAATCTTGTCTGTCAAGCAGTTTGTTGTAGGATCTAGCTTACAAACGCGTCGCGATTCCCTTCTGCCTCCGGCAATGCCGGCCTGCTTGCTCCCCGTAATGGTCCAAAACAGCCACAAAAAAGTGATAGACCGCAACGGGCCTTTTCTGTTACATTCTGCGGTCAAGGTACCACCCCAAGAATGACCGCTATTTGGCCGGAATTACGCATCCACGCCGGTTGCCGAGGCGGATTAATGCTTATCATGGGCGCATGCCGGGAGACCGCTAGTTGACCACCGCGATCGAACAGACTGTCGAAACCTACGGGATCGAAAACTGGGGCGCAGGATACTTTGACGTAAATCGCAAGGGCAATCTGGTCGTACGTCCCGCCGAAGGCGATGCCAGGTCCGCCGATGTAAAAGAGATTATTGAAGACCTGGCCCGCCGCGGCATCACGGCGCCGGTGCTGCTTCGCTTCCCGCAATTAGTGGCCGCGCAGGTGCGTAAACTTCAGCGCGCCTTCAGTAAATCAATTCGCGAGTTCGAGTACCAGGGCGCGCACATGTGCGTCTATCCGATGAAGGTCAACCAGCAGCGCGCCGTCGTCGAAGAATATCTGCGCGAAGGGTCGCGCTATGACTTTGGCCTCGAAGCGGGATCGAAAGCCGAACTCTACGCGGCCATGGCGTTGGAACAGTCGCCCGAAAGCCTGCTGGTGCTCAACGGATTCAAAGACGAAGAGTTCATCGAGCTGGCATTCGCCAGCGCCAAGTCCGGCAAACGCGTCGTTATCGTCATCGAGAAGCTAAGCGAACTGGATCACATCATGCGCATCTCTGAAACTCATGAGGGTAACCCGCCGATGATCGGCATGCGCGTCAAGCTCTATTCAAAGGGATCCGGGCGCTGGGAAAAATCGGGCGGCGAAGCAGCCAAGTTCGGCTTGACCACGACGGAATTGCTGGAAGTGATCAATCGCTTGAAAGACGCCGGTCAGATCGACATGTTGCGTCTGCTGCACTTTCACATCGGATCGCAACTCACCGACATCAAGCGAATTAAGAACGCGATGAAAGAAGCCGCGCGCGTCTATGCGAAAGTGCGGCTCAATGAAAGTGCCGATCGATTTGCTGGACGTCGGCGGCGGCATGGCTGTGGATTATGACGGCTCAAAGACGGCGTTCGAATCTTCGGCGAATTACTCAGCGCAGGAGTTCGCCAACGACGTCATCTACACCATCAAGCAGGTCTGTGACGATGAAAATGTTCCGCACCCAACCATCATTCAGGAGTCGGGCCGTTTTCTCTCGGCCTATCACGCAATGCTGGTCACCAACGTGCTGGAAGAGATCGAGACGGTCGTCGAAGACATCACGCCCATCGAAATCGATGAAGACGATCCGCAGGTGGTGATCGAACTGGGCGATCTGCGCGAGACCATCACGATTAAGAATTACCGCGAGTACTATCACGACGCGCTCGAGCATCGCGAAGAACTCTTTACGCTCTTTATCCTGGGCCTGATTTCTCTCGAAGATCGCGCCAAGGGCGAGGTGCTTGTTCTGGGACGTTTGCGAACGTGCTGACCGCTACGCCCAGCAGTCGAAATATGTTCCCGAGGAATTCGGCGATCTGCGAAGGCTGCTCTGCGCTAAGTACCTGGCAAACTTCTCAGTCTTTCGGTCGGTTCCGGATCATTGGGCACTCGGTCAGCTGTTCCCGATTGTGCCAATCCAATCTTTGAACAAGACACCGACTGAGTTCGCGACGCTTTGCGATATCACCTGTGATTCAGACGGCGTCGTGGACAAATTCGTCGACCTTCACGATGTTAAGCACGTGCTGGAACTGCACAAGCTCGATCCGAACGAGCCTTATTATCTCGCGTTTATGCTGGTCGGCGCTTACCAGGAAGTGATGGGTAATAACCACAATTTGTTTGGCGCGCCGAATGAAGCTCAAATTCACATCGATGACGAAGGCTATTTGATCAAGAAAGTAATTCGCGGCACGACTGTCGGCGAGGCCGCCGGCCGCGCGCGCTATGAACGTAGCCTGCTCCACGATGGCTTTCGGCGGCTGGTGGCGCAAAGAATCAAAGACGACGAACTGAGCGAAGCCGAAGGCGCCGACCTGGTTAATTTCTACGAGTCACGATACGACGCTTACACCTATGTTGCAGTTAATGGTAACCGCATGAAGGGTCGGCGTCGTCATGATTATTGAGTGGCACAGACTTCAGTCTGTGATAATTATCGCTGCCGCACAGACTCAAGTCTGTGCCACATGAAGGAAAAACTATGGTAACACAACGCAAACCAAAGCCCAGTAAGTACCTGACAATTCCCACCCGGCCCGTGCAGGTCGATCGCGATCGCTCCGTCGCCGGGTTGCTGGAAAAGATGGAAGGCACCGGCTTCGGTGGCCGCCAACTGGCTGAGTCGCATCGCATTTGGCTGGACATGCTCGGCGACAATACAACGATTTTCATGGCCGCGTCCGGAGCTCTGATTCCGGCAGGTATGCGCCGGCTGTTGGCTTACGTAATCAAAAATCGTTTCGTCGACGTCCTCATTCTTTCCGGCTCAGTAATTTTTCATGACCTGCACGAGACCCTCGGCCGCCATCACTTTCAGGCGCATCCGAACATGACTGACGCCGAGTTGGAAGCTTCGCAGATTAATCGGATGTGGGATCTGCTGGCCAGTGAAGAGGAGTATCACGAAGCCGAAGAATGGGTCGGCGGGTTCGCCAGCCAGCTTGATCAATCCCGGCCTTATTCAACGCGCGAGTTTCTTCATTTGCTCGGTCGCGAACTGGCTGAGATCGCCGCCGAAGATGGCCTGCTCACCGCGGCTTACAAATCGCGCGTGCCCGTGTTCTGTCCCGGAATTACGGATAGCGGCGTCGCCGTCGGCATCGCGGGCTCACGGTTTGAAAAGAAGAACACGTTCCAGTTTGATATCGTTCAGGACGTGCTCGACCTGGCGCAGATTGCCATCCGCGCGCGCGTTTCTGGCGTGATCAATATCGGTGGCGGAATCCCGAAGAGCTTTCTTCGCCAAACTGAGATGTCCGCGCACATCTTCAAACAGCAAATCCACGGACATAAATACGCGATCCAGTTTTCTGCCGACGCGCCGCATCCCGGCGGCCGTTCAACCGCGGTTTCGTTCGATGAATCGCTGGTTTACGGAAAGCTGGGCCGCGGCGCGCTGACCGCATATGTGAACTGCGACGCGACCATCGCTTTGCCCATCGTCATCACCGCTCTTTCGCAAACCGCGGCCAAGTACATGAAAGGCCGGCGCCGGCCGAACTTCACCTTTGCCGGAAAGGACTTGATTATCGACGTGCCTTGAGGGCTTGTCGGAGTGTGGATTGTTGCAAGTGATTAAGCCTTGCGAGCCACCACAGAATATAGTGTAAATTCCCCTGGGATGTTCTTAATATCACTTATCGTGCCGGCTTCTACAACTTGAAAATCATCCTTCACTCGAGCTTGAGTAGAGGCTGAGATTAAGATCTCGCCTTTGTTAGAACGTGCTTCGACGCGCTGCGCAAAATTCACGTTGGGACCGAGTGCCGTATATTGGTCTCGAAGGTCGGTTCCAACGTTGCCAACAAGCACTTCTCCCGTATGAATTCCACATCCTAAACCAATGTCGATGTTCTGAGGTGTGTACAAAGTCCACTGTTCAATCCACTTATCCAGCAACCCGGTAAATTGATACCTCAGACTAAGTGATGCTTTAACAGCCTCTACAGCGTCTTCTCGTCCTTCGTCCTCTTTATGATTTAGCGATCCAAATAATCCCATTACCCCATCACCAATGTACTTGTCCAAAACACCATGATGATCAAAGATCACTTCGGCGGCCATCTTAAAGAACTCTTGAAGAAAACCAGCGACTAGAGTTGGATGTGCCTTAAGGCTCTCACATAACTTGGAAAAGCCGCGAATATCCCAGAAGCAAATCGAGACTGTCTGGTTCTGAACACTGAGCATCTCTGGGGTGTTTTCAAGTATGCCGAACACGCGTGGATCAAAGTATCGTCGTAAGAAACTTAAGCGTCGCTCGTTTTCAATTTGTTGTAATGCTAGCTCCCGAAATCGTAATGCGGCTTCCGTCTTGATATAAATTTCCTCAGCTGCGATGATCCCTGGAGTATTTTTTTGAACGCAATCGAAAGCGCCCAATTCAAACGCTCGGTAGCGATCAAGCAACTTTTCGAACGCGGTGATCATAATCACCATCATTAACGGATCTCGCGTTTTAGCGCGCGATAATACTTCCATTCCACTTTGATCCTTGGTCATTTTCAGGTCCGTAATAACGACATCTATTGAATACTGGCTTATCGCGACACCAGCTTCAGCTTCGTTGGAGGCCGTATGGACCATCCACGACGGATTGCGATCCTGAAGTTCTCGTTTTAACGCATTGATATTCTGAATTTCATCGTCGACAATGAGGATATTCGACATAGCTACTGTTCCTTTTCGTTTGTGGCAGTTTGGGGTAGAAACATTTCAAGGAGTGCTCCCTCGCCTTCTTTACCGATCTCTCTAATCAGACCGCCATGCCCCTCCACCACGCGCTGAACCATTGGCAGTCCGAGTCCTGTGCCATGAGGATCTGTTGTTACAAAGGGAGAGAATATTTGTGCTTTCTTTTCAATCGGGACCCCGCAGCCATTGTCTGCAAATTGGATTCGAACATATTTCCGAGAAGGATCTAACTCGGCCGGCAGTTCCTTCTGTGCGGGAACGTCGACGGTTATGAAAATTTTCTTCTGATCTTTGTCAAGCCAGTGCAAAGAATTAGCAAACAGTTCATCGAAACATTCAGTAATCCTTAACGGATCTACGAATGTCGGGGGATGCCGAGGTGCGGAGTCGATCGTCACACTAACACCGTTCTCGCGAGCTACACGCCCTGCGGCTTCGAGAAGCGGAATTATGTCTACTGTCCGGGGAGTGCTCTCCTGTGCCCTGATCAATGACTTGAATTGCTCGATGATGGCCTTAGCTTTTTCTACCGAACCGCCCATCTCTTCAGCGACCTCTAGTGCTTCCTGGGGGCTATCCAGAATCCGTCGCTTTATACCTTGCAAGTCTGTCTCGAGTGCAAAAACCGGGTTTCCAAGTTTGTGAGCAGCCTTGAATGCCACGTCTTTCCAAATGGCATCACGCTCAGCCTTAACCCGCTTCTCCTTCTCCTCTCTCAGCGCTACATTACTCGCACGAAGCTGTTCATTTAGCAAAACACTTTCTCTATAAAACTCGTCGGGCGTCTTTCTATACTTTGACTGAGCTCGTCCCTCTTCCGAGAAATACTTAAATGCGATTTGAGGGTATTGTTGAATAAGAGTGAGTAAATGCTGTTGATCCCAGAGTCGAAATCGCATTGAGATCGGATATCGCTTTTTCAGAAATCTTCGCTCGGCGCGTTTAAGCTGCTGTTCGAAAATTTCGATCGATTTGAGCTCGGGTGATGCAATTACTAGAAGGGTAACAGGCGCATCCAGCGAGACACCGCTCCTCTCTTCGACATGGCTTCGACGCAACACACGATCTAATACGTATTCAGGCTCCATCAACATCATATCCATGATCATTTCTGGAGGAGCGCGACGCCCTAACGCAATTAACCAAAGCTCCCGATATTCAAATCCATCCGGATCTTTCTTGGGTAAGGTAGCAACGACGTCAATTTCCTTAACGTCTTTCCCCCATTCAACTCGCCGAAATCCCATCTGGGTTAAGAGTTCAAAACATAGATTCTCGAAGTCGCGCGCCGCGAGACGCGTGAGATCAATAACGGGTGCCGACGAAGTTAGCTTCAGAGCTGGATTGGAAAACCTGCTGGGATTCCTTCTGAACTGATCAAGCACACTTTTGAAATCGTTTCGCAGTTTTCGCAGTGCTTTAGGGTTATAAGTCAGCGTAAAGGAAGGCAGAACGGCTAGAGCAGGCAGCTCATGTTCTTCAACTAGAACAAGTACCGGCTTTCCCAGAGCCTGGGCCACGCCAATTTCATAATAGATACCTGCGCTCGGCCGTGTAAGAAGCGCAACGATTAGGTCCGCCCTTGCGACAGCTGAGAAAACAGCGTTTGGCAAGTATTCGGTTCCATATTCAAACGCGGTTTCGTCGAGCGAGGACAGCTCCACCCCTGCATCCCTTGCGGCCGCTTGTAGCGCTTGCCGGACGACCTCATCTTGAGTAATCAAAGATGTGATTGAAGAAATCAGCAAGCATTTGACGTTAGGTTTAGTTGCCATTGACTGTGCTTCGGCCTCGTCAATTAGGTGATAATCACCTCTCGGGACAGGCGCGTCAAGTTCTTACGTAAGGAACGAAGGGCACCCACGCCGCCGGCCGAACTTCACCTTTGCCGGAAAGGACCTGATTATTGACGTGCCTTAACAAAATCTTTGCTAAGTCACGTACTCCTACACATTCATTTAGTTCACGCGTTCACGCCCACGTGAAAAGTATTGACATTCCATCCTAACGCGCATATCGTTCGCACTCCGTTACCCAGAGGCTAGACACTCACGGGCCTGCTTAGCCCTGCGCACTTGCCGTTGGCCGCTAGATAACGCACTGCTCTCTGAACTGAATTCCCAAGGAGCGCTCGGATGATCGCTGATCCGACGAGTGAGCACCGCCCCAGTTTCCGCCACTCGCCGGCCTCGCACGTTTCTTCAGTTATGAAGGAGACCCCATGGACGACCAACCTTTTAGCGTCTATTACGCGTTGGATGGACCCGACCTCGATGGCCTTGTCGGCAGCGCCGGCATTCTGCGGTTCGATTGGCCCGAGCGAAAGTTCTACATCAAACACTTTGACGGGATAAGTTCCGGCCACAATCCGTCGCTGGCTCCAAACGGCAAGCTCGCGCTGCTGGGCAATTTTAGCCAGACCATCATGCTGTTGGACATTGAAGACGGAAACAACATTCGTGAGGTCGCGCGCCAATCGACAATGTATTTCGAAGAGAGTCCTTACCGAATGCGCTCGAATACTCATCATCTGTGGTACCCGGACAGCGCCAGCTTCATCGGGGCGATTGGCGATCATCTTTACAAGTTCCGCGTGGACGATCTGAAGCATCCGGAGAATCTCGGCCCGCACTATCTCGAGAATGCGCACGAGCTGCGTTGGGACTCGACCCATCGGTACATTCTCATGGGTGATCTGGGACCAGAGAAGAAAGACGTTCGCCAGGTCGGTGTTTTCGATCTCATGGAGCCCGATCCGAAAAAACGCTCGCGAAAAATCAGAGTGCAAAATAATGTCTGGCATTGCCGCGTGCACCCGCAAAAGCAGGTTGGCTATGCCCTCACCTATTCGTTGATTACCGACCACGAGGACTGGGTGAACTGGTCACCGGGCTACGTGCGCGAGTACATCTACGAAATCGATCTGCCCACCGCGAAGATCACGCGCACCTGGAGCAGCGCCGCAGAGTTTCCGGGCCACCTGAACTCAGACGTGGATATTACCGACGACAACGTCATGTACGTGGCCAGCGGCGGCAGTCACGGCGTGCTGGAAATCCCACTCGACCGTTTTGCCGAATTTCGTTTCCTCGAATGCATACCTCGTTGGACTACGCGACTGTTCAGCCTGAACGATCAAATGCATACGCTGGTTGGAGCCATGGCGCGCAAAGCCACCGCGTCGAGTACTCACTACATGCTCCAGACGCTTCAGATCACGGGCTGGAGAATTCTGGACGGTATTTACGCGACGCGCGTTTCGCCGGACGGCAAATACATCGTGACCGGCAATCGCGGCTACAACACCATCGCCGTTTACGATCGCAAGACTTTTCGCAAAGTCTACGAAAAGCTTCTGCCATTTCGAAAGAAAGTAACCGGAACCGGCGGCTACAATCACTATCACCTCACGAATAGTTTCTTCGGTTATCACCTCGGCGTTCACCACAGCGAACTAATCGCGCGCTAGTTTCAGACGGAAGGAGTTTGTCATGTCACTAAACGTTGAGGCTGGGATGGCCGGCGAAGATGCTACGTTGAAAACTTTGACTTGCCTGCGCAAGGCAGATCCGAACGACCCTTTGGTCAACGATATCAAGCAGGATCTGGCAGTGGCGTCATCCGTGCTCGAGATGATCAAGGACTATATGGCGCTGCTTCGGGACAACTTCAATAACGATGCGCCGCCGTTTCGCAAGCTGGCGAAACTATTTGATCTCGGCGAAACCTTTGATTCGCTGGATGGTCACTATTACGGAGTTTGTCCCGGACTTCGCACCGGCGACTTAACGGGCGTGGCGGCGGAATTCGGCAACTTGCTGGGATTCATTTGGAGTTCGGCAATCGTGGGCCATTGTCCCTGGGCCGGCAAGAGCTACTTTCCGATGAGCGATGAAGATCGCGCAAAGATTCTGGGCGACACGGTGCCGGCCGGTGTAAAAGTCGTCCGCGGCATCAATCATTTCAACAAGATCGAAAATGCCCCGGTGAATGTTGCCACCGTGGCGCTGCTGACTTTCATGTGGCATTTGCAGAAAGCTAGCGACGAAGAGAAGCAGCAGTACGGCTATGACTACAAAGGCGGCAACATTGCTTCACACCGCGCGCCGTCGATCTATCCCGGAACGCCACGCGAAGTCTTTCGTTTGAATTATCGCTACACCGATCTCGGTAACTACCCGCCTTTGACCTATCTGATTGACGAGATGGTGCAGATCGCCGATGGCATGTTTCTGGGCCAGGCCATTTTCGCGACCACCAAATTCCTCGACCGGTACGATCCTAAAGCTGACCCGTCGACGTATCACTATCAAAACTTTGGTTACTTTCTTTTGTTCGAGCCGTTTTGGAACGCGGAAGCCAAGCGCCTCTTTCCCTTTCTGGAAATGCCCGACGTCGCCGTGCCTGCGGAAGTTCCCCAGGCTTCTGCTGCGCCCGCCCCGGCGCCCGCGACCACGACTGACAAGTTCTCAACCTTAACGTTAGCGGATCCGGTTGATGGCGACGTCGATTCGGTTCGCCTTGATGAAGTCCGTGCGGATCTTAAGAGCGCCGGCGACATCATGCGGACGTTGAAGAGCTATTCGGACATCCTGAATGCTGAGCACAAGACTATTTCGCCGGTCTTCGACAAACTGCACACCCTGTTCAATGCCGGTATCGCGCCGCAGAGCATGAACGGTTTCTATCGTGGTGCGCTGATTTCCTGGCAGAGCCAGGGGCTGCTGGCTCCGTTTCACGAAAACACGATTGATGTGGCCTGGCAGGCGTTTCGGTTCTTCTCGCCTTGGACAGGAAAGAAATTCACTCCGATCGATGCCGAAGAACTCGCAAAATGGACTGAAGGTGGTGAGCCAATGGGTTCGGATCCTGCGTTCAACTGTTCGAACACAGTAGCTTTTCGGACTTTGAAAGAGAAATTTACTCGCGAAACGTCCAAGCTCGCGGGCGTGCGCATGGAAGACGCCACGCCGGAAGAAAAGCAGCAGTACGGCTATGACGCGCACACTTTCTTTTTTATTGGCCGGCCGAACAAGGCGAGCATGCTGCCTGAAAACAAAGACAAGAAGATCTATCAATTCAACTATCGATGGAAGCCTTTGAAGAACATTCCGCCGGATTGCTTCTGCATTGACGAGATTTCACAAATCGCGGAAGGGCTTTATCTCGGTCAGTTAATTTATGCGACCGATTGGTTAAAGCCCTGGGATCCCAAAACACCCATCGAGGAATACAAGTACAGACTGTTCGGCTACTTCCTCTTGATGGACGAAGAGTGGCACCAAAGACGTTTGCGCATAGGATTTGATCTACAGAATACGTGATCGGTCCGACGGCAGTACCCCGACAGGTCGGGGTACTGACTCAAACCAATGGGAGGACCAAATGGCTGTCGTTCTCACTGATATTCAAATCGCATTTGCTGCCGGTGCTCTGTTTGCCGACGCCGGCGCTCCCGTCATCGAAGCGGCGCGCAAACAATCCGAAGCGGCGCTGGCGAAAACATATTCGTCGTACATGCTGCGCTCGTTAATTTACGCCGGTGTGTTTCTGGGCCCGGTCGCCACGATTTCGCTGCTCGCTTACCCAGCCTGGGAGACCCAGTACATCAGCGGCATCTTTGATAACACCATCGCTTACAACGACACGATCAACTTTCCTTGGAATGCCTATCCCTACGGAATTTTTCTGATGGCGGTTTTTTTCGGCGGCTGGTTTGGTAATTGGCTTGGCTTCAAATGGGTTTTGAACGGCGCGCGCAAGAAATTGCGAGTCCTCTATCTGGTAATTGTGGCGATCACGTTTGCGATTGTCTGGGTGCGATATCCGGCACCCACTCAAGTTTGCGACTTTGCGCACTTCAAAGCCGCGCCGTATTCGCTGCCCTGTCGCTATTACGTGGCCAACAAGCCGTTCTTCTACAACTTTATCGTGCTGCTGCTCCTGGCCGGCCTGCCGCTCATCGTTGGGTTCATACAGGTGCGCCTGAGTGTGAAGAAGCTGAAGGGTTAATTTTTGGTGACAGGCGTTAGAGTACCAACTTTAGTTGGGTGGTTTGGTTTACTCGGGAAAGACCCGACCAAAGTCGGTACTCTGACGCCGTTCTCCCGTCGATCATGAAAGACATCTACGACGTCGTCGTCATCGGCTCTGGTTTTGGCGGAGCTATCAACGCCTGCCGGTTGGCGCAGGCGGGCCGATCGGTCTGCATCCTTGAACGCGGCAAGCGTTGGGGCAAGAAAGATTTTCCCCGCACGACGGGACAGGTGGCGCGTTCGTTTTGGAACTACAAAGATCTTGGGCTGCTCGACTATCGCGCTTTTGAAAACATCGACGTAATTCAGGCGAGCGGAGTCGGCGGCGGCTCACTCGTCTACTTCAACGTGCACATCCGCACGCCAAAGGAAATTTTTGAAAATCCACGTTGGCCCCAAGGCGTTAAGCGCGACGTCCTCAATCTTTTCTACGACCAGGCGCGTGACATCTTGGAAGCGCGGCCGCTAACACCGCCCGCCGACTTTGATATGCCGGCGCGGACGCAGGCGTTTATGGCGGCGGCGCAAAACGCCGGACGCCAGCCGGAGTTGATGGAGATTTGCGTCTACACCGGTCCAGAGAAGGTCAATCGTCAGGGCATTGTGCAGGATGGTTGTGTTTACTGCGGCAACTGCATGCTGGGATGTCACGTGCACGCCAAGAACACCCTCGATCTCAATTACATTCCTCTGGCGGAGAAAAATGGCGCCGAAGTTTATCCGCTTCATCAGGTGGAAAAGATCGAACCGATAGATCCGGTCGAGACAAATGGCTATCGAGTTCACTTTCGTCACTTCGAGATTGCGGTCACCGAATCGCAGCCACTGACAGTCAACGGAGACCGGTTTGATCGCGGCGCCAGACCAGAGCCAACCTCTCAGCCCGGTTCAGTCATCGGTCGCAAAGTCATTATTTCTGCCGGCTCTTTGGGCTCGACTGAGATCCTGCTGCGCTGTCGCGACCTGCACCGGACGCTGCCGAAGCTGAGCCCGGCGCTGGGCAAAAACTTTTCCGGCAACGGCGACTTTTTGTTGGCGGGTACGCTCGAATCAAATCGCGAAGTCGATCCCGGCGCGGGCCCCAGCATCACTGCGGCCGTCGATGTTTCGACGGCAAACAATAGAATCATGATTCAGGATCTGGGTTTTCCTGATCCATTTCTCTGGTATCTGGAAAGCGCTCTGCCCGTGCCGCGACGACTCAAGAACCTCAGTCTTTTCTTTCGCAAGTATTTCATGCGCACCTTGGGCCTGGACCACGGTTCGGCCTTCACTGACGGCGCCGACAAATTATTCAAAGGCGGCGTGACGCCAAAGTTTCTGCCTTATCTCGGAATGGGCACTGACGCTGCGGACGGCCGCATGCAAATGTCCGAGGGCAATCTGGAGATTCAGTGGAACAGCAGCCGCAGCCGCAAGATGTTCGCCGAGATGGAAGTCGCTTTGAAGCAATTGAGTAAAGCAATCGGCGGGGACTACATGACCAGCATCCTGTGGGGCTGGCCGTGGCGCAAGCTCTTGACGGCGCATCCGTTGGGCGGCTGTGTAATGTCAGACGATCCCGCGCAGGGAGTGGTCAATGAATACGGCGAAGTCTGGAATTATCCGAACCTGTACGTCTCGGACGGATCGATCATTCCCACCGCACTCTCGGTCAACCCTTCGGCAACGATCAGCGCGCTGTCGGAACGGATTGCGGATCATCAGATCAGTAGTTCGTAACTCCCTTATTTCCGCGTTAGCTTCTCGCCATCACGTCGGCTAAACTTCCGCGCATGAGCGAATCGCAGTCCCTGCCGATGAACTTCGGCGGCATCGCCGAAGAAGAATTTTCCAGCTTTCGACAAAGCGCGCATTTTGGTTTGGCCGATTTCGTACGAAGGCACGGTTTCGTACGGGGGCGGAACCGGCAAAGGCGCGGCCGCAATCATCGACGCCTCGCGCAACATGGAACTTTATGACGAAGAGACCGATGCCGAAGTCTATAAGCTCGGGATTCACACGGTCGATGAATCGCCGTCGCTCGATCCGCCCGAGCGTATGATGGACTCGCTTTACGATCGCGCCACAGAACTGGTCGGCAGTGAAAAGTTCATCGCGATGATCGGCGGCGAACACTCAGTCAGCGCGCCCGTGATTCGCGCTCACGCCGAGAAATACTCGAACCTCTCCGTGCTGCAAATCGATGCGCACGCCGATTTGCGCGACACCTACGACGGCACCCCTTACTCGCACGCTTCGATCATGGCGCGCGTCGTTAAGGACTTGCGCATTCCGTCGGTGCAGGTTGGCATTCGATCGATCTCTGTCGACGAAGCGCGCGTGCTCGACCAAATACCAACCCGAATCTTCTGGGCGAAAGACATTGTCGGACGTGACGATTGGTGGGACGAAGCAGTCGATGGGTTAACTGAGAATGTCTATCTCACGATCGACATCGACGGGCTGGATCCATCGCTGGTTTCGGCGACCGGAACGCCGGAACCGGGCGGTCTGGGTTGGTACGAAACAATCGGCTTGATTCGCACGCTGGCGCGCAAGCGCAACGTCGTGGGAATGGACTTGACGGAATATTCGTACGTCGAAGGACAGGATGCTTCAGCGTTTCTCTGCGCGAAGCTGATTTACAAAACGCTCGGGTTTGTGTTTGAGAAAGAGACGACGCGAGTGCGGAGAGTTTAGAGGCAATGGTCGCCAGACATCTCGCTCCGATCAGGCAGCCACTAGGAACCAGCTGCTTATAGCAACGCTCGACGCGAGGATTTCATTAGCACCCGGCTCCGCCTAGGGACGAAGAAAAACAAGTACGCTCCAAAAGGAGACGGTGACCCTAACAACAAAAGCCGATTTGATTTCGCTGCAGCACTCTACAAACATTGCGCGCTTGACGGCGCTTAGAACGAACGCGACACTTTTCGCGCTGCGCGCCCAGGCGGGCAAGGATGCTCGCGCTCCATTCCGCGCTCCAATCACGTCAGCTTCCTCTTAAACGCTTCTTTCAATCCGGTCTGGGCTTGCTCGTGGGCGTCGTAAACATTCGGCCGCGCCAGCACGGCGCGATACTGATTCAGCGCATCGTTGCGCTTGCCTGCCAGATCGAGCGCTCGCGCCGCGTACAGATGGGCCATCGTCGCCAGTCCCTGCTGCGCGCCGGGCGCATCGGCCGAAGCCAGAAATTCTTTCACCGCTCGATCGAATAGCCCTGCAGTCATCAAAGCTTCGCCATACTTGAAATGAATCAGGTCGAATTGGTGCGCCGCAGTCTCGCGAACTGATTTGTCCTTCGAGCAAAGATTCGAAAGTGGCAAAAGCTTCAGTTTCGGTGGCCGTGATCTCCGTACGTGGATTGGCCTGACGCTCGAGCGCCGCTTGCGAAACCAGCGCATCCGCAGCCTCTAATCGATAGAGATAGTTTCGCGGATATTTCGCTGACAACTCGCGCGCGTACGCCGCCGCTTCGGCATACCGTTTTTCACGCGTGTACAAAACAATCAGCAGCGTCTTGGCTTCGTCGTGAATCCAACGGCCTTCTTTGGCCACGCGTTCGAGAGTTGCGAGTCCTCGTTTCTTTGAGCCACGAAATCCGGCCACTCCCGCAATCAGCTTCACTGGCAGCGGCAGCGCGCCCACGGTGTAATCGTACAAACCAATCGTGATCTCGGCGTCGTGATAATTCGGATCCAGCTTGATCACTTCGCGATGCTTATCCACCGCGTCTGAACCGTCTTTCAGCGCAGCAAAGTGTCGCCGCTCGACGGCTTCTTCAAACGACGCTTTCAGACCTTCGATGGCGCCCATGAAATAAAGCGCCTCGATGTCTTTTGGGTTCAGCTTCAAGCCGCGCTTCGGTGAGCAGGCGCGCCTGGCGCGTCAGCGAACGAAACTGCTCGACCACTTTCGGATCGGGTTTGTCGTCGCTGGTGGAATAAAACGTATCGTCGTCGCTGTAGAGCGAAGACTGCATACGCCTCGATTGATAGAGCGTTTCGGCCCAGAGAGTGTCCGCGAGAAACTGCGGACCGGCAGGATAATTGGGAAACGCGGTGGCCATCTCTTTGAAGTTCTTGCGAGCCGCCTCGTAATCAAGATTAAAGAGCGCCTCTGAACCCGCGATGCGCAGCGTCTCGAACTTTGCGCGATCAGTTTCGGTAAGCCAGGCCGCAGAGGCTGATTGCGCCAAGCCAATGCACGGAACAAACAGGAGAAAAAGAATTGCGATACTCGTTTGGACTTTCATTAACTTCAAATTCCTCGCGGCTATGCCGTCTGATGTGCGGTGGCTCCGCCTTACCGTCGCTCCTCTTTTGATTAATTGGGGGGCTAGGCCCCAATCCTTGCGAACCAATTTCGATTGAGGCACAGCCTCATGGCGCTCTTAGCGAGAGGCCGGAAAGGCCAAGCCTTTCCGCACATCGACCGGCAAAGCCGCCAATTCCCACTAGCTCGAAAAACTCTCGAGATACTTCACGCCGCTACCGGTATTGAACAGCACGACGCGCTCGTCTGATTTCACTGAGCCCTCGCTCAGTAACTTCTCCAGGGCCGGCAAGCAGGCCGCGCCTTCGGGCGCGCAGAAGATTCCTTCCGTCGCGCCGATTTCTTTCGTTGCCGCAATCAACTCTTCATCTGTCACTGCGATGGCGGTGCCGCCGGACGCGCGCAGCGCATCGAGAATCAAAAAGTCGCCGATTGCTTTCGGCACTCGCAAACCTGAAGCCGTCGTGTGGGCGTTCGGAAATTCGTCGGCGAATCGCTTCCCTTCTTCGAAAGCGCGAACGATCGGCGCGCATCCGGCTGCTTGCACGGTCACCATCCGTGGCCGCTTCGGTCCAATCCAACCCATCTGTTCCATCTCATCAAAGGCTTTCCACATTCCGATCAATCCGGTGCCGCCGCCGGTCGGATAAAGGATCACGTCGGGCAATTCCCAATCGAATTGCTCGGCCGAGTTCGTAGCCCATCGTCTTCTTGCCTTCGATCCGATAGGGCTCTTTCAAAGTCGAAACGTCGAACCAACCTTCGGCTTCTTTTCGTCTGCCCACTTCAGCGCCGCAATCGGTGATCAAGCCGTCCATCAACGTCACGTGCGCGCCGGTCTGTTCACATTCGATCACGTTGGCGCGCGGCGTGTCTTTCGGCATGAAGATGTGCGCCTCCAATCCCGCGCGCGCGGCGTATGCTGCCAGCGCGCCGGCGGCGTTACCGGCCGAGGGCACCGCGAGTTTCTTCAGCGCCCAGTTCTTTCGCCATCGAAACCGCCGCGGTCATGCCGCGCGCCTTGAAACTCTGCGTTGGGTTCTGTCCTTCGTCCTTGATGTAGAGCTCGCTCAATCCGAGCTGCTCGCCCAATCGCGAGGCGTGCACGAGCGGCGTGTATCCTTCGCCTAAACTCGTCACGTTCTCGTCGCGCTCGACGGGCAAGACTTCGCGATATCGCCATAGATCCGGCCCTCGTCCCTGCAAACTTTCTTTTGTCAAAGAAGCTGAGGCCCGCTCCAGGTCGTAACGAACCAGCAGCGGCTTTCCACATTCCGTGCAAAGGTTGTGCAACCGTCGTGCCTCGTGGCGAAGACCGCATGCGGCGCATTCAAGATGCGTAACATTCATTGTTTTGCTTCGGTTCCTTTCGGCAATTTGCGGCCAAATATCATAGCTGTTTGTGGAGAAATCCGTCAGGTGGAGTCGGAATATTGCGGCGGTTCGGAGCCGCGAGCGAAAGCGAGCGGGTTATAAGTGTCGCAACCTATTGCTCTAATTTCTCATTGGTCATTTGACATTTCTCATTTGCCATTTAAGCTTGCTGACATCAAACAATTTCTTAATTCGAAAGAGGACAGCTAGATGGCAAATCGAACCGCAACCATTCAAACCAACAAAGGCACGATCAAATTCGAGTTGCTTAGAAGAGGACGCACCAAAGACGACTGAGAATTTTCGTTTACTCGCCGAGAAGGGTTATTACGACGGAGTCATTTTTCATCGCGTGCATTAACGGCTTCATGATTCAGGGCGGCGATCCGACCGGGACTGGCCGCGGCGGAGCATCAGCCTGGGGCGGACGATTCGCTGACGAGATCAATCCGTCATCCGATGTTTATAAGCGCGGCTACAAAGCCGGAACTGTCGCGATGGCCAACGCCGGCCCGAACACCAATGGTTCGCAGTTCTTTATCATGCACGTGGATTATCCGCTGCCGCCGAGCTACACAATTTTTGGTCGCGTGACTGGAAGGACAGGACGTCGTCAATGCGATTGCGACCAGCAAGACGGACAGTGGCGACCGTCCAATTTCAGAAGTGAAGATGGAAAAGGTTTCGATCGAAGGGTAGCTAATCACGGTGTGTTGGTAATGCTCTGCCCAGAGCGAGGCACTCGCCCGACCGTAAGGGAGGGTAGTGTCTTAATTTGACTTGTCTACTTAGAAAGAATCAACCGCGAACCGGTTTCATCCTCCAGCCCAGCGTTGCCGCGCAGCGTTGGGAAGTCAGCGGGGGTGAACCACCCTTCCTGACCTTGAGGTCTCTAAAGAAACCTCTAAATGCTTCAAGACAACTCTAAATACCTCGTGGTCAGGAGGAGGCTCGCCCCGCTGACTTCCGCAAATTAGGACACTACCTAAGGGAGGGCTCCATATGCGACTTTTCGAGCCATCCCTCGCGGTCGGGCTAATGCCCCGGGGCAGCAACACACAATTACCTCACTACTCGTTTCTGCGTATCGCATTGGCGACAAAGTTCCTGGCCTCTCGAACAGCATCTTCCAGCGGAAGGCCCTGGGCCAACCCAGCGGCAATTCCCGACGACAATCTGCACCCCGTACCGCGAAGCGGCGGCGCATCGATCCAGACGCTGCGAAAGACAGTGACATGACCTTCATCGTCAAGTAGATCGACTGCCTCTGGTTCTCGATCTGTCTTCTGAACCTGCAAATGTCCACCCTTGATGAGCACTGCGCGGGCGCCCATCTCGCGTAGCTTACCGGTCGCGGCTCGCATTCCGTCTTCATTTTCGATTCGCAGTCCGGTCAGCTTCTCGGCCTCAGGAATGTTGGGCGTAAGCAGGCGGGCTGCGGGCAGCAGCTCGCGCAAGAGGACTTCGATGGCGTCACTCTCCATTAACGCATAGCCTGATGACGATTGAATGACTGGATCGACCACGGGCGCGGGCAGGTTCACGTCGGCAATCAGTCCCGCGACCTCAAAAACAATTTCGGATGTGGGCATCATCCCAACTTTGACAGCAGCAATGGTGTGTTCCGACACAATCGGCAGGATTTGCGCGCGAAGTGATTCACCGCTCTCATGTATCGCCCCGAATAGTTCGTGGGAGTTCTGAAAAGTAAGTGACGTTATCGCGGCAACTGGCTTACAACCGAAAGTTGTAATGGTCTGGACGTCGACGATGATGCCCGCGCCACCAGACGGGTCAAAACCGCCAATGGTCAGAATGACGGGAGGCGATTTTGGATCCCTGGCAACATCCATGTCCTTACGCGATTCTACGTCAGTCGGTGCATTCGTGGTTCAAAGTCCCGCACCTTTGGCGGTTTGGCGCCGCTGGGATCGACCGCGAAATTTTCCGCGCGCAGATTGTCGGCCTGCTGATCGACGCCGCCGGGAAACTTTGGATTCAGGCTGCCATCGTCTTTCACGATTCGCCAGTACGGTGTCAGCCGTTTGCGACCGTTCGCGCGCTCTTCTTCGGTCGCTTCCGCGACGATGCGAATGAAGATGCCGGTGGTCAGCGGGCAAGCCACGTCCACCGAAAAATCAGCCGCGAGCTTGCGGCGCAGCTCCCCGACCGTGACGAGCCGGCCCTTGGGAACTTTGCGGATCAGCTCGTCCAGCAGTTTTGGCGTAGGAATCAGCATTGTCTGCGCGCCCGACCGTGCCATCTTTGGTGGAATCTTTACGACCCTGGGTTCCTGAGGCCTCTCGAATTTCTCGCGCCACGATGTCCGGCTAGTGAATTTGCTCTTCATCTCAGGTCGCTTCCTTTGCAAATTCTCTAATCTCGGCAGCTACTCGTTTCAAACTGTCGACATCACTGAAGAGGCTGATGCCGGCAATACCCGCGGCGCCGGCCTCGAGACAATCTTTTGCGTTATCGATTGAAATGCCCCCCAGCGCTACCAGCGGAAAATCGGCGAGTGCCTGCGTGACTTCCTCTAATTTTGCCAGCCCCAAAGGCGTTCCGTAGCGCCGTTTGGACGGAGTTTCATACACTGGTCCGAAAACAGCGAAACTTGCGTTTTGCTCGCGGGCGGCGATCACTTCCGTCAACGTATGAGTGGACACGCCGATCACAAAATCCTTGCCGAACTTCTCGCGGATAATAGCCGCGTCTATCGATTGCGTCGTTAGATGTACGCCGTCGGCGCCCGCGCCTGCGGCGATGTCCGCCCGATCGTTTACCAGGATTTGTGTGTTTGTGCCACGAGTGAGCGCGACGGCTCGCTCAGTCAGCTCGAACAGCACCCTCGCACTCATCTGTTTTTCTCGGATTTGAACTAAGTCAATCCCGGCATCAACCGCCGCGGAAATTTGACGAAGGATATTCTTGAACTCCGGGGCGTCCGGCGTGGTCGCGTTAGTGCTGGCGCCGTGGGTAATCAGATAAAGGATCGGCTGTGACAGGGGAAGCGGCATTAGCTGATACCGTATTCGTGGCCGAGCTTTTCACAGTTGGCTCGGTCGCGTCCAGCACGCGGACCGTTTTGCGAAAATTCAGTAGTTCCCACAAGCCCATGCCGATATTCAGAATTCCAACTCCTGAGACCGCGCCACGCATCCAACCTGAGGCGATGAATCGCTGAATTCCAAAGCCCACCTTGCGCGACGCCAGTACCAGAAAATAGTTGTTGCCCCAGTCGCTTAACCCCCACCATCCGTGCGGCACCCACGGCAATACTGTCAGCACAATGCCGATCTCGAAACAAAGAATAATGTAGAAAACTACTGAAAGTCGCGAAGACATTTTATGCATTCTGTGCAAACAAAAATACCACAAAGCCGACCGATATGTCGTAGCTTTGTGGCAAAAGTAAAGCCGGGGAAGACGGGCTATTGAGCCATGCGCGTTTGCAGCGAACGCAATCGTTCGTTCACACCGCGGTAAGAGACATTCACTCCGTATACTTCAGTAAACAGATCCATCGCGCGATTCAGTTCACCCGCTTGCTCGTAGGCTGCCGCCAGATCAAACCGCAGGGCCTGCCGCTCGTCTTCCGAGGCGGTCGGCGCGCTTAGCCCCTTAATGAACCACTTTACGGCAAGCTGCGGCACGCCTTTCCGCAGAAAGCATTGGCCGATCAAATTACAGCATTGCAGGTAGCGGGGGCTGCCATCATCAGCAGAGACCAGGCTGACGGCCAACTGAAATTCCTCAACTGCCTCTTCAAATAAATCCATCTCCTGATAGGCGAGGCCCAGGTTGTAATGAGTTTCATAATCGCCGTTGCCGTTCGATTCACTCTCCGCGGAAACGCGATACTCTTCAAATATTTCAGCAAGGCCGGGATCGATTACTTGCGCGGTCAACACGGGCGCCGAGTGGTTTCCGTTGCCTTGATCACCCACCGTTGACGCTGACTCGCTCTCCTCGACCGGCGCGGACTCAATGACCGCGGGCGCATCTTCGGTAATCGCTTCACCGTTCGCCACTCGATCAATTTGCTGGCGTCGAAAATCAATGTCTGCGTGTTTGCCGAACTGGTTCTCAAGCAGGTTGAGGGTGTCGACCGCGATATCGATGTAACCCTGTGCGATATAGAAATCGACGCTTTCGAGTTCCTGCGCGCGCATCGCAGCATGCCGATCCTCGTCGACGTCCGCCGTCAAAACTATTTCCTCCGACGCGGGCGGCAGTTCCTGGGCGATAACGGTCTCAAAGGTAAAGCCGCGTTCGTCGGCGAATTCATCCGCAGATTCGCTTACGTCAGATGGATCGGCAACCGTATTCCATTCAAAGACACTTTCGTCGCTCGGTGACTGCTCCGATGCCAAGAGGTACTGATTATCAGGAACAGTCTCCGGCTCTGCCGCTGATTCGGCATGGTTTTCAAACTCAGGTAGCATTTCAGCCGCAGCCGATTCTTCGGCGCCGCCCAACTCTTTCAGTCGCTCGACATGCTCGGTCAGGTCCGGTGCTAACCGTGTTAATTGAGTCAGGGCATATCTTTCATCGCTTTCCTGACCGGCCGCCTGCGCCGCTTCAGCGAGGCGCTCCAGTGCTGCCTTCAGATTATCGACGTCTCGTTGCCACCAATACGCACGCACCAGCAAGCGCAAGGCAGCTACGTTATCGGCATCAGACGTGAGAACCTCGTTAACCAACTCAAAGAGTTGACCCTGTTCCCGCTCAGCCAGCATCTGATCTGCAATCCCGCCGATGACCTGCACGGCTTCGTTGACTTTGTCCTGTCGCAGGTAAAGATGAACCACCTCGGTCATACTCAAGTAAGCCGATGCGTCTTTGGCTATCAACGCCGCGGTCGCTTTTTCGGCTTGCTCGGGATCCTCAGCTTCCAGATAGGCGCGAGCCGTCATTGAGACCAGGGCGAGATCGTCCGGGCGCAATTCAGATTCGCGGGCAACTATTTCCGCGGCTTCATCGGCGGTACCGCGAGCCGTATGGGCCGCCAGCAATCCTTCGAGAGTCTCGCGGTCGCCCGGTTCAAGCTCTAGAGATCTATTGAAGACGTCCAGCGCCTCATCGAGCGCGCCACGCGAGATCAGGTATTGCCCCGCGACTGTAAATGATGCGGCCGCTTCTTTCGCCATTCCTTCGGTCGCATAACCTTCCGCCAGCTTGATGCGCACCTGTGTGTTCTGAGGATCAAGATCCGCGATCTTGCACAACACTTCCAGGCCGGCCTGCGTGGCGCCGGATTTGGCGTGTGCGTTGGCTATCGCCAGATAATGTGCACGAGCCTCGACGACGAGATCCTGTTGGGCATACAACTCGGCCAGCGTTGTGACGATTTCAACGTCATTGGGCTCCAGGCGATCGATCTTCTTGAACATCGCGATCGCCTTCAGGGCAAAGTCCTGCTCGCGATAGTGTTCGGCCATGCGGCGAAAACAGACAATCGCCGCGGCCTTATTGCCGACGCGCACATGAAGGTCGCCGAGAATATTCAGAGTCGTAAAATCGTTCGGCTCAGCTTCGACAATCTTGCAGTATTCTTTTATCGCCGCCGGGATCTTACCCGTCTCCAGGTATCTCTCGGCCGCGCTCAGAGTCTTTACCTTATCGAGCACCATTTTTTGATTCGCGGAATGAAAATGACGGGGAGGTCGGGTTACCTCGCGCCTAAGAGGACGATCGGGCTTAGCATGCTAAACCGCCGCGATGAGCAGCAGCACTTCCTACGCTAACACGTGAAATTGGCCAGTGTCAACGTCGTTTTTCGAAGGAAAACAGTTGAAAACAAGGGTTTTGACTGGGGTATTCGCTAAATTACGTCGGCGAAATTCTTGCGGGTGCGGGCAAACCACCAGTAACCGAACAGAAAGGACAGCACGGCGAAAGCAGAGAAGTAAGCCAGGCCACCCCAATCGGGCGTAGTCCCCTCGAGAATGATCCGCCGATAATTCCGAATTAGGGGTGTGAAAGGGTTTAGGTTTACCGCTCTGCGGTATTGCTCGGGAACCAAAGACTCAGGATAGATGATAGGCGTCAGGTACATCCATGCCATCAGCGCGAGCGTGATGCCCTGCACAATGTCACGCACAAAGACCCCCAAAGAGGCGACCAACCAGGCGAATCCAAGGGTGGCGATCAACTGGACCGTTACCAGCAACGGCAGGAACAGAAGAGTGGGGTGCAGCTCTCGACGCAGGATGATTACCGCGACCACCAACACGAACGTTCCAAACATCTGGTTAGCGGCAGCCGCCAGCGACAACGATACTGGCAGAGTCTCAAGCGGAAATACGACGCGTTTCACCAGATTTGCATGTGCCACGATCGTGCTTGAAGAGAGCTGTACAGATTCCTGAAATGCGTTCCAGGGCAGCAGCCCGCAAAAGAGGTAAAGCGCATAATCCCATTGCGAATCGTTGCCGCCGAACTTCGCTTTGAAGATCCCTGAAAAAATGACCGTGAAGATCGTGATCATGACGATGGGGGTCAACAGTGCCCAGACAATGCCCAGCACTGATCCGCGGTAACGCGCCGAAAGTTCCCGCTTAGTGAGAGAGAGGATCAGATCCAGCCGGCGTGGAAGTTGCAATAACGGACGCCACACGGCGCGTCGGGCTATCTGGGCTGAGATCATGCGGACAATTGTAATCGCGGTAAATGGAAAATGTCAGTGCAGATGCTCACGCCAGTTCGGGCGGGCGGCAACAAGGGCTGTCCCGGCGCCCAGTAATTGAGCGAATCTGCGGCGAGACATTGCATAATTTTCTGACTGGTGATGCCTCCGGTAACGTCCTGCGAACGGCGTGCATTATCCGTCAGGTGTTTACCACGCGCCAAATCGTTTCGGCCCACACACGACGTCATTCAGCAGTCCTATTATCGCAGCATTTCGTGGTAGGCTGGATTACTCGATGCCCAAACCGCGTTCTTCAAGGCTGTTTCCGGAAATGGCTGCGCCGGACAATGCCAGCTCAGCTACGCGCGCTCCGTTGCCCGACCGCATGCGTCCGAGCACGCTCAGTGAATTTGTCGGACAGACGCACCTGGTCGGCGAAGGTCGCGTGCTGACACGCCTGATTGAAAGCGGCGGCATCCTGCCATCGCTCATCTTGTGGGGTCCTCCGGGAACGGGAAAGACGACGCTCGCCCGGTTGCTGGCTGAGAACACAGAGGCGGAGTTCACGGCGTTGTCGGCCGTCTTCTCCGGAGTCAAAGAGCTGCGTGGCGCGATTGGTGAGGCACGGCTAGCGCGGCAACGTGGCCACCGCACCATTCTTTTCATCGACGAGATTCATCGCTTTAACAAAGCACAGCAGGATGCGTTACTGCCGGCCGTCGAAGATGGAACCGTAACTCTGATCGGGGCCACCACTGAGAATCCCTCCTTTGAAGTGATTAGCGCGCTGTTGTCGCGCAGTCGCGTCCTGGTTTTGAATCCGCTGGATGAAAGTGAGATTGAAACAATCATTACGCGGGCGCTCGCCGATCGAGAACGCGGCCTGGCCGGCATGAACGCTCAGGTTTCCAGCGAATTGATTACCCGTTTGGCGCATCTTTCAGGTGGTGATGCGCGCGTCGCGCTGGCTGCTTTAGAGGCTGCGGTTTCCGCAACAGCTCCGGACGCAAGCGGGATTAGAAGCGTAACCGGCGAGACTTTGATTGAAGCGCTGGGACGCGCGCAATTCGCTTATGACAAAGGCGGCGAGGAGCACTACAACCTGGCCTCGGCGTTGATCAAATCGCTTCGCAATTCAGATGTGAATGCGGCGCTCTATTGGTTGGCCAGAATGATTGAGGGAGGTGCGGATCCGGTTTTCATCGCTCGTCGTCTTTGTATTCTCGCCTCCGAAGACATTGGCCTCGCAGATCCGCAGGCTATGGTGCAGGCCGCCGCGGCGGCGGATATTGTGCAATTAATTGGCATGCCGGAAGGTTTGTTTCCTCTCGCGCAGGCAACGATGTATCTGGCGCGCGCGCCGAAATCGAATGCCGTGCTTAGCTCGTACGCGGCGGCACACAGAGATGCAACCGAGACTTCGCGTGAACCCGTGCCGCTACACCTGCGTAACGCGCCTACGCCGCTGATGAAGCATCTCGGCTACGGCAAAGAATATCGTTACGTGCATGAAGACCAGGCCGCAAAAGAAGAGATGTCGTGTCTGCCCGAAAAGTTGAAGGGCCGCGTTTATCTTAAGGAAGATGGAACCACAGAGGCCACAGAGAAGAAGAATAGAGGATAAGGCAAGTTCTCTAAAGTAATAAGTTCTGAAACGGTTCCCGCTTATGCGTTTGTCTTTCTCGTGTCCTCTGCGGTTAATCTATGAAGACCCATAAAGAACTCGCTTTTCTCCACGATCTTTACGTCGCCACCGATTGGGGCGAGCGCTTCGCCGAACTGGTAGATGCGCATGTTGAAGTACCAAAGGAAGGGCCTGCGCTTTATGTCGAAGCCGGTACCGGCGGACACGCCCTGGCTTTACAGACGCGCGCCGGCGCGAAGCTCGAACTGCTCTGCACGGATCAAAACGACGAGTGTCTTGAAGTCGCCCGCGCTAAGGCCACGGCCCTGAACGAGCCAACTCAATTCCGGCACGAGAACCCACAGGCTCTGTCATTCGCCGACGATCAGTTTGATCTGGTCTTGGCAAACGCTTCGTTTGCCTTGCCGAGACATCTTTCATCGGCGCTGACGGAACTGGTGAGAGTGGCAAAACCGGGCGCCACGGTAGCATGGTGGCTGCCGACGGCCTCCAGCTTTGGCGAATTCTTTTCTGTCTATTGGGAGGCCTTGTTTGCCGCCGGTATCGAAGATGTAGATGTCGGTAATTTGATCACAGATCTACCGTCGGCGTCTGATGCGGAACGCTGGGCAGAGGGAGCGGACCTCGAAAAGATTCAATCATGGACCGCGATTGAAGAGTTCGATTACGAGTCAGGCGAGCAATTTGTGAACTCGCCGCTAATCATCGATTTCTTATTGCCAAGGTGGTGGAAATCAGTTCCTGAAGCCGCGCAGGAAAAAGTCCGAAACGAACTGTCGCGAATTATCGATGAAGAGCGGCACAGCGGACCATTTGCGCTAACTTTGAAAGCGACACTGGTGGTAGGGAAAAAGAGTCGAATCCAGTGACTCTATGCAGGATCGACCGTAGCCTGTCTTAAAGTAACGTTCGCCTCGTGCCGCAGGCACGACCTATTTGCAGAATTTGATTGTTATGAGAAACGACGCAAGCGCGAAAGCAATCCTTTCGCGCTTGCGTCGTATTGAGAAATTCGTTTATCTCTATAAAACATCTCGCGCCTGACGGCGCGGCTCATGAGTTATCGCTCGATCTTCTTCATCTCGTCAGCTTTCATCTGCTGCGCCCGCCGCCGGGCTTCTTCGAACAACGTTTCGTCATCGACCGCATCCAGCTTGGATCGCGAATCACGGCTGTCGCGATCGGCGTCATCCAATCCTTCCCTGAAGGCCTTCTTGCTCTGACCTAACGCGCGCGCCAGTTGCGGCAACTTGCTGCCGCCAAACAGAAGGAAGATCGCCGCAACCACCAGCAAGATGATCGTCGGGCTTTCAATCGCGAACAGCAGCACAGTCATAGGGGTTCTCCTTCTCTCTTACGCGCGTACACACAGCTCGCTGTGACCGTCGGACTCATAAAATAAGATATTTGCGCCACGTCTCGTCCGCGCGTCCGATGTAGCGCATGATCTGTCGATTCACGTGCAGCGAAAACGCGCGCGGGCGACGCAGCAGATCCATCCCCGACTCTTCCGGGGTGCGATTGCCCTTGCGATGATTGCAGCGCTTGCAGCACGCCACCAGATTGTCCCAGGTCGATTCACCACCCCGTGATCGCGGGCACGATGTGATCGAGCGTCAGCTCAGACGGCGCGAATTGCTTGCCGCAATACTGGCAGCAGGAGTGATCGCGCAGCAGGATGTTCTTGCGCGAGAGCGAACGCCGCTCGAAACGGAATATGCCGGTACTCGGTCAGGCGAATGACCGCGGGCGCGTGCATCTCGATCCGTTGCGAGCGCAGCATGTGGCCGTTGTGTTCTTCCATGCGCGCGACGCCTTTGAAGATCATCACCACCGCGCGCCGCTCAGTGCACACGTTGATGGGCTCAAAGGAAGCATTCAGGACTAGCACACGCGCGTTCATGATTGAGGCTGATATTACGCGAGCCCGCCGGAAAGTGTCAAAAATTGGCGGTACGCACGCCTCTGGCGTGCTGGGTCGAGCGAGACTGTCTGCGCGAGACAAGCACGCCAGAGGCGTGCGTACCGATCCTACCGAAACTTATCAGTCGCTTCGACGAGCGCGCTCAGATTCCCCGGTTCCGTGATCGAGTGGCCCGCATCAGGGGTAATGTGCAACTCGGCTTCGGGCCAGGCGCGATGCAGGTCCCACGCGCTGGTCATCGGGCAAACCACATCGTAACGGCCCTGGACAATTACGCCGGGGATATGACGAATCTTACCGATGTTTTCGACGAGATAATCATTGGTGGGAAAGAAGCAATTATTCATAAAGTAGTGACACTCGATGCGCGCAAACGCCTGGGCAAAGTCCGGATCGGCGAATCTTTCGATCGATTCAGGATCGAAGAAGAGCTTTGAAGTGCTGCCTTCCCAAATCGACCAGGCGCGCGCGGCTTCGATGCGCACTTTATCGTCATCGCTCGTCAGACGCCGGTAGTAGGCGCTTACCATGTCGTGGCGCTCGTCTTCCGGAATGACTTTCACAAACTCTTCCCATACGTCAGCGAAGATCCAACTGCAACCTTCCTGGTAGAACCACTTGATTTCGTTGGGCCGGCAAAGGAAGATGCCGCGCAGCACGAGTTCAGTGGCGCGTTCGGGATGCGTCTCAGCATAAGCGAGCGACAAGGTGCTGCCCCACGATCCGCCAAATACCTGCCACTTCTCGATGCCGAGATGCGCCCGCAACTTCTCAATGTCGGCGACGAGATCCCAGGTTGTGTTCTCTTCGATGGAAGCATGCGGAGTGCTTTGTCCCGACCCGCGCTGGTCAAACAGCACGATGCGATAGGCGTCCGGATCGTGAAACTGACGGTACTCCGTAATGACGCCACCGCCCGGACCGCCATGCAGAAACACGACGGGCTTGCCGTTAGGATTGCCGCACTCTTCGTAATAGATCTCGTGGAGGTCAGAAACTCGTAGACGACCAGTCTTGTAGGGTTCGTTTGCGGGGTAAAGGGTTCGCAGTTGTGACATGGTGACGAGATTCTATAGTCCGCCTCAGTGAGACACAACTTGGCTCATCTGTCTTACCGCGCACGCGCGATCGTCAGCACAAAAACTTCTTCCGCTCCCACTTCGTTCAAAGCGATCGCGCACGTCGAAACGGTCGCGCCGGTCGTGAACACATCATCGATCAGCAGGACTCGCTTGCCTGCGATCAAGTCAGCGTGACGAACAGCAAAAGCATTGGCAACACTTTCGCGCCGGGCCTTGGCATCCATGCCACCGCGATGGCGTTCAGTGTGAACGCGGCGCACGACGCTGTGCTCATCAAGCGGCAGTTTCACAGCCCGAGCCAGCGCGCGGGCCAGCACAACGGCTTGATTGAAACCTCGCTCGCGCTCGCGGGCAGGATGAAGAGGCACGGGAATGATCAAATCCGCGCTATTCAAAGGCTCGCACTGTTGCCGCTGACACAGGAGGTTCAGCAGGCGAAGCGGAACATGCGGCTGGCGTTTCAACTCCAGAATGGAAGCCCTCAGCGCGCTTTCATACAAGCCGCAGGCGCGCGCTGCCGTGAATGCTTCATCATCACATCGCCCGCAACGGACCGTGGCGCGCTTTTCTTCGCATACTCTCGCGCGGCTCAAGGCGCCGCATTTCCAGCAAAGGAGGTCGTCTGTTGAAAACAGCGGCGCGGAATTCCAACAGGAGTCACAGGCGACACCGTCATGGCGCGACTCGACACTACGGCCGCAGACAGCACAGGCCTGTGGATAGACGAGGGCGAGCGCGGCGTTCGCGGCATAGCTGGTTAGGTTTGAGAGTGTAGTAATCAAGTGTTTTTGACCCCCGGTCGCTACCGCTCACGATACTGAGGCTGCGCGCTCATTGCGGGTAAGGATGCCCGCGCTCCAAACCGACGCCCGCGATCCAGACAAACCAGCGGGCTGCTAAAAATAAAAGCGGCCTTCCGGTTTCCCGAAAGGCCGTGATTATGTCACGCCGAAACTGGCGGTGAAAGATTTATTCCTCTTCCGCCACCAGCAATCCGCGCTCGTTCAGTTCCTGACAGCGCACGCAGTGATGCGCCCAGGGCACCGCCTCAAGCCGCTTCTCGTGAATCGCCTCTCCACAGTTGTCGCAATACCCATACTCGCCTGCCTGAATCCGATAAAGCGCAGAGTCAATTGACTCCAACAGCTGCCGATCGTTTGTGGACATCGACATCAGCAACTCTTTGGTGTAAGCGTTCGCGGCCATGTCGGCCGGATCCTGCGTCGCTTCGGCATCCCGCTCGCGGCTATACGCTTCCGCAGCCTGCACCTGGCCCACCAGCGCCTCGCGCCGCTGCAGCAGTTTATCTCGATAAGTCTTTGCTTTCCTTTTATCCATTTATCAGTTCTGCCTCCCCCAATAACTTCGATTATTTCTGATACGGCAAATTACGTTTGATCGTATAAGCGCGATAGAACTGCTCGACCGTCAGCACTCGCGCCATCTCATGCGTCAAAGTCAGGCGTGATAGACGCCAGCGCTTATCGGCGCGCTGCTTAAGTTCCGAACTAACTCCGTCCTGTCCGCCGATCACAATAACAATCTCCTTGACCGAGTCGTCTTCCCACCGCGTCACCTGGTCGGCGAGCTCAGGCGAACTCCATTCGCGTCCCTCGACGTCCAACAGCAACATCAGGCTGTCGTCCGGAACCGCCGCTAACACCCGTGCTGATTCCTTTTCCACACTGGCGCGATCACTGCCGGCGAAGTCACGCGTTTCAATGACTTCACAACGAACGAACCGGCCTAGCCGTTTCAAATATTCCGCGAGCAGCGCGCGCAAGTGCTCGTTTTTGGTCTTGCCCGGCCAGATGAAACGAATCCGCATGACAGAGGTCAGATATCAGAGGTCAGACATCAGAATTGTCGCTCAGACTGACATCCGACATCTGATCTGTGACATCTGTTTTTTCCCTCGCCAGCCGCTCGTACAAATTCTTGCGACTGATGCCGAGAATCCTGGCGGCTTCGCTCTTGTTGCCCCTGGTGGCCGCCAGCGTCTCGCGGATGTAATCAGCCTCGACCTCCGCCAGCGTCGGCTTCCGCCGCCCCCGGCGACGTTGCTCAGCCGCGATCCGCATGCCTGCCGGCAAATCCGTCGCTTGAATCTCCTGGCCCTCGCAAACAATTACTGCGCGCTCAATGATGTTCGCCAGCTCGCGTACGTTGCCGGGAAAATCGTAAGCCGCCAAAATTCTTTGGCCGTCCGGCGCTAACGTCTGCGCGCGGCGCGCATGCTTGGCGGCGTAGGCCCGCAAGAAACGTTCGGCCAGCGGCTGAATGTCCTTCTGCCGATCTCGCAGCGACGGCACGACAATATGCACGACATTAAGTCGATAAAACAGGTCGTCGCGAAAGGCGCGACGCTGAACCGCGTCTTTCAAGTCGGCATTCGTCAAAGCGATCAGCCGTGCATCAACGGCAATCGTCTTGCGCCCGCCGAGGCGCTCAAATTCGCGATTCTCGATGACCCGGAGCAGCTTTGCCTGAGCTTCAAGCGGCAGGTGCGCGATCTCATCAAGGACCAGGGTCCCGGAGTGCGCTGCCTCCAATCGGCCGGGCTTGGCTTCCGTCGCGCCCGTGAACGCGCCGCGCTCGTAGCCAAAAAGCTCGGCCTCCAGTAAATCGCCCGGCAATGTTGCGCAATCGATCTTCACCAACGGGCGATCCGCACGCGGCGATTGACGATGGATAAAAGCCGCCAAGGCGTCTTTGCCGGCCCCTGATTCGCCGGTGATGAGCACGTTCGCGTCGGTAGCGGCGACGCGTTGGGCGAGACCGACAGCCTCGCGCATCGCATCTGACAACGCCACTAGTTCAATCACTATGCTTCTCTCAAAGAACCCAGGGCGAGGTCGTCACTCGAAATATCGAGCCGGCTCCCTTCACGCCACAATCTCTCGAGATCGTAAAAGCGGCGCGCCTTGTCGTCGAACACATGCACGACGAAGTCGCCAAAATCGATCAGGATCCATTCCGCGTTTTGGTAACCTTCGACGCGGGCCGCGGGACTGCCGTGCCGCTTGAGCTGTTCGACAATCTCGTCGCTGATCGCCTGCACCTGCCGGCGATTCGCGCCGGTGAAGATTACAAAAAAGTCTGTAAAGCTCGAGATGCCACGCAGATCCAGTACGGTCGGATCGATTGCCTTCTTTTCCGCCGCGGCATGTAAGGCCCGGCGGACGCGCTCATCAAGATCAGACAAGTTGATTGTCGCCGTGGTCGCCGGCTGACCAGCGATCGAGGCAGCCTGTACTTCCGGACTCAAAGATTTTTCTTTTAGCTTCTGACTCATTCAGTTTTCGTATAACTCGTATTTCTCGATGTAGTTCGCCACCGCCTCAGGCACCATAGTCTTTAACATCGCAATGTCCTTTGCTCTGGCCGCCGCGCGAATTCCCGTCGCATTGATATCCAACATGACGACATCGGTCACGAAGGCCTGCGGCTGATCGTTAGTCATTCGCGCGTTGTCCCCTTGGCGGCAGCCGACGCCGCGAACGTTCACGACCGGAATCGGTATATCCGCTGTGGCGTTGGCGCCAAGTTCATAGCCGGGCCGGGTCACGATAATGAAGCTGCACAACTGCATCAATCGTCGCCACTCATGCCAGGATTTGATGTCCAGCCACGAATCCGCACCCATTAGAAAGAACAACTCAACCTGAGCCCGCAGTTCCTCCCGAACCCGCGTCACTGTCTCAACCGCGTACGGTTGTGCGGGCGCATCCAGTTCAATCGTGGAGACCAGCAATCGCCGATCCATTTCCGTCGCCAAAGCCAGCATTGCAAAACGATGAAACGCTGAAGTTATTTTTGCGTTTCGTTTGTGCGGAGGCACACCAGCCGGAACGAAAATCACTTGATCGAGTTCAAAGAACTTTTGCACCGCACGCGCGGCTTCGATGTGTCCGTTATGCACCGGATCGAACGTGCCACCATAAATCGCTACGCGCCGTAACGTCATCAGTTAGTTCGAACCAACACGTGCGCCGTTCCGTGGCGATCAAAAGTGCGAGCCACTGCCGACCAGCTGTTCATCCGTTGCACTCTGCCGAGGCAATTTCTGTTTCCGCTGCTTCTCAACCTGGCTTGCGACATGGCGGATCAGTTCGCGAACCCCTTCGCCCGTCACAGCCGAAATTGCGAAAAACCTCCGACCGTCTTGTTCAGCGCGTCCGCGCAAGGACTCAACCCGAGCCGGTTCGTCCAAGGCATCAATCTTCGTAGCCACCACGATCTGTTCGCGATCGGCGAGCCGCGCATCATACGCTGAGAGCTCGTGATTGATAATTTCGTAATCACTTACCGGATCGCGCCCGGACGATGAAACATCGACCAGGTGAAGCAGTAATGATGTGCGCTCGACATGTCGCAGAAACCGATCCCCCAATCCGTGCCCTTCGTGCGCGCCTTCGATCAACCCGGGAATGTCGGCAATCACAAATGTGCGGAAGTCGCCGAGATCGACTACGCCAAGATGGGGCTCGAGCGTGGTAAACGGATAGTCCGCGATTTTGGGCTTCGCCGCGGAAACCGTGGAAATGAAAGTTGATTTTCCGGCGTTGGGGAAACCAACCAAACCTACATCAGCCAGCAACTTCAACTCGAGTTGTAATTCGAACTCTTCGCCTTCGCTGCCCTCTTGATGATAGCGGGGCGCGCGGTTCGTCGAAGTCGCGAAGTGGGCATTGCCAAATCCGCCGCGTCCTCCGCGAGCCGCCAACCAACGCTGGCCGTCCGCCTCGAAATCGAAGAGAAGCTCGTTCTTCTGCGGATCAAAAACCTGTGTACCAACCGGGACCCGGACAGTGGCATCGCTGCCTTCCTTTCCCGAGCGATTGCTGCCCTCACCGTGCAGACCGCGACCAGCAATGTGCAGCGGGTTGTACCGCAGGTGCAGCAGCGTGTTCCGCGATTCATCCGCGACCATCCATACGTCTCCGCCGCGGCCGCCGTCGCCACCGGAGGGACCGCCGCGCGGGACGAACTTCTCGCGCCGGAACGCAGTTACGCCGTTACCGCCGTGGCCGCCCTGAATGCGAATCTTTGCGCGATCAATAAACACTTCGTAACTTCTGTTGCCGGCTAAGAATTGTTAGTCAACTTGCTGACGTGAAAACCACAAATCAAAAATGCGACCCCGCTGAAGAGCCTTCGGCGCGGGCGTCGCATTAAATTGAGGACTACTTAAGAACAACTTATGAATCGGACTTCCTTAGAACTCTAAGACGAAGCTGCGGCCATTTCCGGATAGACACTAATGAATTTGCCGGAGCGGCCTTTGTCTTCGAATTTGACCACACCATCAGTCATCGCAAACAACGTGTCATCTTTACCGCGACCGACGTTCTTTCCCGGTTTCCACTTGGTGCCGCGTTGGCGCGCGAGGATGTTGCCGCCGAGCACACGCTCTCCACCAAACTTTTTCAAGCCGAGCCGTTGCGAATTCGAGTCGCGACCGTTACGCGATGAACCTACACCTTTTTTATGAGCCATAAAAACCTCTGTATTGATCCATTGAATCATTTACTCATTGAATCAATGAACAAATGAATCAATGATTCAATTTATCCTATTGAATCAATCTTCAGGGTCGTATATCCCTGCCGGTGCCCTTTGGTGCGCTTGTAGTGTTTGCGGCGTTTCTTTTTGAATACCACGATCTTGGGCTCCCGCCCATGGTCGACAACCGAGGCCGTGACCTTGGCGCCATCGACTAACGGCGCGCCAATCTTCTCAGCCGTCGCCAGCACCTCCAGTTCCACCGACGCACCAACGTCGTCTTTCAGCGCGGGCACCCGCACCTGCTCGCCTTTTTCCACGCGAAATTGCTTTCCACCAGTTCTGACAATTGCGAATGACATCCTCTTACACCCCTCAGTGAGCCTAACTCACTACCGAAAAGTCGAACATTATAAATTCAGGCGGACACGCCAGTCAAAGCGGCAGAGGCTGTGGTGTTTGGCACTTTGCGAACCGCATCCTTGTCCCGGGCCAGGAACTCTTCCATAAAACGAGTCGAGAACTTGCCCGCCTGGAAGTCCGGACTATCCATGATTTTCAAATGCAGCGGGATGGTGGTCTTGATTCCTTCTATCACCATCGCGTCCAGCGCGCGACGCATGCGAGCGATCGCCAGTTCGCGGGTGCGCGCGTGCACGATGACTTTCGCGATCATCGAATCGTAGAAAGGCGGCACCTTGTAGCCCGGATACACGTACGTATCGACGCGCACACCGGGACCACCCGGCAAATTAAAAGTGGTAATCGTGCCGGGTGACGGGGTGAAGGTGTCCGGGCTCTCAGCATTGATGCGGCACTCGATCGCATGGCCAACCATGATTACATCGTCCTGCGTAAATCCCAGCGGTTCGCCTTCCGCCACCCGAATTTGATTTCGCACGATGTCGGTGAGCGTTACCATCTCGGTCACTGCATGCTCGACCTGAATGCGCGTGTTCATTTCCATAAAGTAGAAGCGGCCATCTTCGTCAAGCAGGAACTCAAAAGTGCCGGCGCTTGAATAGCCGATCGCTTTGGCTGCTCTCACTGACGCTTCACCCATCTGTTCGCGCAATTCCGGAGTCATCACCGGCGAAGGAGACTCTTCGAGGAGCTTCTGATGCCGCCGCTGAATCGAGCACTCACGTTCGCCAAGATAAACACATTCCCCATGCTCGTCGGCCATCACCTGAATTTCGATATGGCGTGGCCGCTCAACATACCGTTCGATGTAGACATCGCCGTTCTTGAATGCCGCCGCGGCTTCCGTGGAAGCCGTCTCCAGCGCATGGCCCAGCTCACCTTCCGAATAGACGATTCGCATGCCGCGTCCGCCGCCGCCGCCCGAGGCCTTGACGATCACGGGATAGCCAATCTCGCGCGCCACGAGACTCGCTTCCGCTTCGGATTCCAAAGCCTTTTCGCTGCCCGGCAGAATCGGAATGCCGGCTTCTTTCATGGCGTTCCGCGCGGCGACCTTTTCACCCATCAAACGGATTATGTCAGCACGTGGGCCGATGAATTTTATGTTGCAGGCTTCACAGATCTCCGCGAAATAAGCTGACTCAGCCAGAAAACCATATCCGGGATGAATAGCATCGACGTTGAAAATTTCCGCGGCGCTGATGATTGCGGGAATGTTCAGGTAGCTTTGCGAGGACGGCGCCGGGCCGATACAGGCTGATTCGTCGGCGAAGCGCACATGCAGCGAATCACGATCGACCTCGCTATGGACCGCGACCGTGCGAATCCCCATCTCTTTGCAGGTCCAGATAATTCTGCAGGCAATTTCTCCGCGATTGGCGATCAGGATCTTGCGGAAGTGTCGCGGGCCGTTCATAAGAGTAACCAGTAAGCGGTTAGCAGTGAGCAGAAGCGTTCGACTGCTTACTGCTCACCGATCACTGTGATTTAATTCCAAAGAGTGGTTGACCGTATTCGACAGCTTGTCCGTTCTCGACGTAGATCTTAACGACCTCTCCGGTCGTTTCGGCCTGAATCTCATTCATCAGTTTCATAGCCTCGATAATGCAGACTACCGTCGTTGGTTCGACCTGGCTGCCAATGCGGACGAAGCTGTCCGCTGTTGGTGAAGGGGCGCGATAGAACGTCCCTACAATTGGCGACGTGATAATGTGCAGATCCTGATCCTCGGAAGCGGCTTCTTCAGCGTGCGCGCCCGGATGTGGCGGAATAAATGTAGGAACACTCTGGGCGACCCCTCCCGCAGGCGGGGCCGTTGCACCGGCGATCTGTTTTTGGCCAGCCGCGGTTGGGGCTGCTTCTTCATAGAAAGGCCCGCGGCCAATTTTCACGCGAAAGCCTTCTCGCTCGAGTTCCAGCAATGTCAGGCCGTTATCCGTAATCAGCCCAACCAATTCGCGCAGCTCGGTCATGTTAACCGACTGTTCCATGTGCCTTACCGGGTTGCGATCCTGGTTGCGGTGTCGCCGACGACCGCGATCACGATCGCGTTCACGAGGACCGCGCTCGGCCGGGCGTTCGGCTGGGCGTTCGGCTGGCGTCGATACAATTTCAGCCTGCTTGTCTGTTTGGTCGGCCATTACTTTCTTAACTCCGGTTGCCATCGCACCTCCGATTCGGGGTTTGCGGTAGTTGCGTTATCCAGAGACCGTTCGTTAGCTGACTAATACAAAGCCCCAATCGGGCCACAATAGGCGATCGGGGCTAAATGAACAAACCAGACTACTCCTCGCCTTCGTTCGAAGCTTTTTCTGCCGCCGCAGGCTCGGTTTTAGGAGTCGTCGTTTTCTTTTTCTTCGATCCGCCGGCGCGCTTGCGGGCACTGGTCTCCGCTTCCTTGTCACGGACGTTATCGACAAGTTCAATAATCGCTAGTTCCGCGCCGTCCCCGGAGCGGCGCCCCATTTTGATAATTCGTGTATAGCCCCCCGGGCGATCTTTGAACCGCTCGCCCAACTCATCAAAAAGTCGGCGCATCGCGGCTACGCCCGCCGAGCGCGGTGGCGGCGTTTGGCCCCGGCGAGTCAACGTTGCCCGGCGATAGTTGCCCGCATGAAAATAACCGGCGGCCAGGCGGCGCAAATGCACCCCCTGCACCTCGGAACCGTTGCCTTCCAAACTCGCCGCGCGACGCGACAACGTAATTGCTTTTTCGATGAAGGGTCGCAGTTCTTTTGCCTTGGGCAGAGTAGTAACGATCCGATCATCGCGCGAATTAATTAACGACGTCGCGAGATTCCGTAACAGCGAGACCCGATGTTCTGTTGAGCGCCCAAGTTTCCGATGGGCTTTAAGATGACGCATGATTGCTTGTCCTACTGCTGGCGCGCGCACGCATCACGCGCATGCTTCAATGAGCGCGAACGCCCATGCCCCGCCAGGCTTTCCCTATTGCACTGTATCTTCGGGTAGCTCGTCCTCGTCCCCGCCGAGATCTTCAATCTCACCTTCGCCACTGCCGGGAATCGGATTGCCCTGTTCGTCAAACTGCATTCCAAAATCCAGCCCCATCCCGCGCAGGATGTCGCGAATCTCGCCCAGGGATTTCTTTCCGAAATTCTTGGTGGCGAGCATTTCGCGTTCTGAGCGCTGGACCAGATCGCGAATCGTCTTGATGCCCGCATTCTTCAAACAATTGTAAGAGCGCACCGAAAGTTCCAGCTCATCCACCGAGCGATCGAGCTGATCATTGCGCGGCAATGGCGGCCGCTCAGCCTGCTGATAGCTGTAGTCTTCGGTGTCCTCTTCAAAGTTGATGAAGATCGCCATGTGATCCTTGATCAACTTCGCGGCCAGGCCGATCGCGTCGTCCGGTTTTACGGAACCGTCAGTCCAGACCTCGATGCTGAGCTTGTCGTATTCCGTGTTTTGGCCGAGGCGCGCGGCATCCACTGCATAGTTAACCTTCTTGACCGGCGTGTGCACCGAATCAATCGGGATGTAACCCAGCGAAAGATCTTCGTCGAAATTGCGCTCGGCAGAGACATAGCCGCGGCCGCGCTTAAGACGCATTTCGATGTTTAGCGTGCCCCCTTCGCTCAGCGTGGCGATGTGCAGAGCCGGATCGAGCACTTCAACGTCCGCGTCGGCCTGAATGTCGCCGGCGGTAATTTCACTGGGCCCTGTCTTGGTGATCGTCAAGGTCTTCGGCTCGCTGCCGTGAAGCTTGAACGGCACCTGCTTAAGATTCAGGATGACGTCCGTCGCGTCTTCAACGACACCTTTGATCGAAGAGAATTCATGTTCGACGCCTTCAATTTTTACCGCGGTGATGGCCGCGCCTTCAATCGATGAAAGCAGCGCGCGCCGCAGCGAATTACCCACCGTAGTACCAAAGCCGCGCTCGAACGGTTGGGCCGAAAATCTTCCATAGCGTTCGGTTAGCGTTTCGCTGTCAGCAGCCAACCGCCGCGGCATCTGAAAACCTGTCCAGAGATTATTTTGATCCATAACGTACCGTAGATGTTTGAGGAGAAGCGAAGCCGGAGCGCGCTGCGCAGTCGCGCTCCTGAATCGCGAATTACTTGCTATAAAGTTCCACAATCAATTGCTCGTTAATCGAGCGGTCAATATCTTCCCGGGTCGGCAAAGCGCTAATGGTCGCCGACATGTCACCGCTGGCCGCCGCAATCCACGAAGGACGGCCGCGTCCCGCCGCGGTTTGCCAGGCGCCTTCGATGTGCACGTTCTTGCGGCTGGGCTCTTTTACGGAAATCATGTCACCGGGCTTGATCTGATAAGAGGGAATGTCGACTTTCCGATCATTGACGAGCACGTGCCCGTGATTTACCAGCTGCCGCGCCTGGCGGCGCGAAGTCGAAAATCCGGCGCGATAGACAGCATTATCCAGCCGTCGCTCAAGCAGGAACAGAAGGTTTTCGCCCGTGATTCCTTTTTGCCGCGCCGCCCGCTCGAAGTAATTACGAAATTGTCCTTCGAGGATAAAGTAGATGCGCTTGACCTTCTGTTTTTCGCGGAGCTGCTGGCCGTAACCGGCGAGCGCCTTTCCACGACGCATGGAATTGCCATGCTGTCCGGGCGGTTGTGTGCCGCGCTTTTCAATCGGACAGGAAGGTTTGTAACAGCGATCTCCCTTGAGGAAAAGTTTTGCACCTTCGCGGCGGCACAAGCGGCACACCGCATCTCTATACCTAGCCAATCGTTTCTGCCTCCAGTCTCAATTACAGACGGAAAAGTTTACAGGCCGCATTCTTGAATCTTGAATTTTTGAAAATCCGGAATTCAAGAATCAGAGCCCTTCATCCTTTAGGTCAACATCATTGCTAATTTCCAATTACCGATTTTCAAAAACGCGTCTTGCCAATCGGCATTCGGCAATCGCAAATCGGCAATGCTTAAACTCTGCGCCGCTTCGGTGGCCGGCAGCCGTTATGCGGAATCGGCGTCGTATCGCGAATCGCAACTACGCGAATGCCGGCGTTGTTGATGGCCCGAATGGCCGATTCGCGGCCGCCGCCTGGACCTTTAACGCGCACTTCACACTGCTGCATGCCGGCTTCCATGGCCTTCTTGGCCGCCTCGTAGGCCGCCTGTTGCGCCGCGAACGGAGTCCCCTTTCGCGAGCCGCGGAATCCGCGCGCTCCAGAAGACGACTGCGCGATTAGATTCCCTTCCAGATCCGTGATCGAGATCATCGTGTTGTTGAACGACGCCGCGATATACACGATCCCGCTGGGGATGTTCTTCTTCTCTTTCTTGCGAAAAACTTTTTTCTTTCCGCCTGCTGCTGCTTTAGCCATAATCAGTTTTCCGTTTTCAGTCCCAGTCCCTCAGCGGCTGCTGAAAACTGCAAACTGCAAACCGTTTTTACTTCTTGCCTGGCGCCTTTTTCTTCGCGATAGTTGCGCGCCGGGGACCCTTGCGGGTGCGGGCGTTGGTATGAGTCCGCTGACCGCGCACCGGCAAACCGCGTCGATGCCGCAAGCCCCGGTAAGCCCCGATGTCCATCAAACGCTTGATGTCCATCTGGATGCGCTTGCGCAGATCGCCTTCGATTTCCCCTTGCGCTTCCAATATCGCACGGATGCGTCCCAACTCTTCTTCGCTCAAATCTCTGACGTGCGTATCCAAACTGACCTGCGCTTCGTTGAGAATAGACGCTGAGCGTGACCGGCCGATTCCGTAAATGTATGTCAGCCCAATTTCTGCCCGCTTATTCGGCGGAAGATCTACACCTGCGACACGAGCCATGTTCTTAATTAGGAATCTTGAATTTTGAAATCTGAACCATCAGCCTCGACGATTCACGATTCAAATAAGTTTCCAGCACTCCTATTTCTGTCTCTGTTTATGCTTCGGGTTATCGCAAATGACCCGCACCACACCCTTGCGGTGGATCACTTTGCACTTGTCACAAATTTTTCTGACGGACGCGCGTACTTTCATATCTTTTGCCCTTACTTGTATCGATAAGTTATGCGCCCGCGATTAAGATCATATGGCGACAATTCGACCAAAACTCGATCGCCGGGAAGAATCCTGATGAAGTGCTTGCGCATCTTGCCTGAGATATGCGCCAACACCTGGTGCCGGCTCTCCTCAAGTTCGACCCGAAACATTGCATTCGGCAGCGTTTCGAGGACTTTCGCCATTACTTCTATCGCCTCTTCCTTAGCCATACAGATCGTAGGACACAAATCTGCCTTTGCTGGCAAACTTCGAATACTAACACGCGCCAAAAGCAATTGCCAAGCCGGGCCGGGTCGCTATGCAACGTTCGCGATTCGCTCTTCCTTAACGCTGGACGATTTCACCAGAGTGAGGACTTCCGGACCTTCCTCAGTGATGGCAATCGTATGCTCTACATGAGCGCTGGGCTGATTATCGACCGTCACCACCGTCCAGCCATCTTTCAGGGTTTTCGTGTGCAATCCACCCATATTAATCATGGGTTCGACCGCAAAAACGTAGCCCTTTTTGATCTTGACGCCCTTGCCGGGTTTACCGTAATTCGGAATCTGTGGATCTTCATGCATCCTGCGGCCGATGCCGTGACCAACGTAATCCCGAACTACAGAATACCCATGCCCCTCGGCGTGCGATTGCACCGCCCAGCCGATGTCGCCCAGATGCTTCCCCGGCCGGCATTGCTCGATCGCCCGATCCAAACACTCTTCAGTCACGCGAATCAGTTCCAGCCGATCCTCACTGACCTTGCCGACCGGCACCGTCGCCGCTGTGTCGCCCACAAACCCATCGAGGGTGACGCCAACGTCGATGGAAAAAATATCGCCTTCCCGCAATTGGTAGGTGGAAGGAAACCCATGTACCACCTGTTCGTTGACGGAAGCGCAGATCGAATAGGGAAAACCGTTGTAACCCTTGAAAGTGGGATAGGCGCCGGCGTCGGTAATCATCTTTTCCGCTGCCCGGTCGACTTCCAGAGTGGTCATACCCGGCTCAACCATCGCTCGCAACTTCTGAAGGACACGCCCCACCAGCTGCCCCGAGGCGCGCATCTTCTCGATCTCTTTTTGCGATTTTCCGATGATCACTTCGTTATCTGGACGGCGACGGCCGATCCGTTCTTTACGATTCGATCGATGTCCGCGTAAATCGTTTCCGGGGCTTGCGTCCCATCCACCCGATGTAAGCGCCCCGTACGATCGTAATACTCGATAAGCGGAGCAGTCTCGCGAGTGTAAGTCTCCAAACGAACGGTGACTTTCTCTGAAGTGTCATCCGCGCGATGTGTTAACTGCGCCTCCGGATGAAAATCACAAACGGTGTCCACTTTTGGCGGCTTGAAATACATATTATAAATCTCGCCACAAACCGAACAACTCCGCCGGCCCGTCATCCTCTTCTCAAGGAGGTCGCGATCAATATCCACGAGGATCGCTTTCAGCTTCTTGTTTTGGCGCGCCGCTAACTCTTCGAGCATTTCAGCCTGCGCGGCCGTGCGGGGAAATCCATCCAGCACGTAACCATTGCGACAATCGTCCTGCGCCGTTCGGTCTTCCACGACGCGAATCACCAGATCATCCGGAATCAGCTTTCCGGCCTGCTGAATCGCGCGCACCTCTTCAGCCAAGGGCGAATTGGTTTTCGCGAGCGCCCGGAACATATCGCCCGTGGAAATTTGCGGCCAGCCTCGTCGCTCTTGCAGCAAGCGCGCCTGTGTGCCTTTTCCGGCACCCGGCGCGCCCATCAGAACGATAATCTTGGACATGATTGATTCATTGACTCATTGATTCAATGAACCAATGAATCAATTTCTCACGCTCGCCGCCCGCGCAGCCTGCCGCCGCCGCCCAGGAAGCCTTCGTAGTTGCGCATCACCAACTGCGCTTCAATCTGGGCGACCGTGTCCATGGCCACGCCGACCAAAATCAACAACGACGTGCCGCCGAAATAAAATTGGTAGCCCATGCCTGTTGGGATCCAGCCGAGCCCTGGCGTCGTGCTCACAAACGACTCCAGGAAAGTCCCGACAAAAGGAAGCCGGCCAACCTTAAAGCCGCTCAGCATGAACTGGGGAAAGAAAGCAACCATTGCCAGATAAATAGCGCCTACAGTCGTCAAACGAGTCAGGATAGTGTTCAGGTACTCTGCAGTGGCGCGGCCGGGCCGAATCCCGGGCATAAAGCCGCCGTGCTTTCGCAGATTGTCCGCGACTTCTTCGACATTGAAAACGATCGATACGTAGAAGAAAGTGAAGAAGATAATCAGCGTTAGGAAAACCAGCTCGTAGTACGGATCGCCGGCGTGAAACACCTGAAAGAATGAAAAGATCTTTCCATACCAGTTGCCTGGATTCTTGGGCGGCAGAGCCGAGAACAAGCTCTGGGGCATCGACAAGACGGACGAAGCAAAGATGACCGGAATGACTCCGCCCATGTTGAGCTTCAACGGCATCGTCGTCTGCTGGCCGCCGACCAACTGTCGTCCGACATGACGCTTGGCGTAACTGACCGGAATCTTCCGGCGCGCTGCTTCCACAAAGACGATGAAAGCGATGATCGCCACCAGCGCGATGACCAAGGCGATGACGCCAATGATTTCCATCGTGTCACCGCTGCTGACGCGCTCCATCACCTGCTGCACGCCGCGCGGCAAACCGATCACAATGCCGGCAAAAATCAGCAACGAAATTCCGTTGCCAACACCGCGCTCGGTGATCTGTTCGCCTAACCACATGACGAAGATCGTTCCGGTCGTCAACGTCAACACCGTCGTCAGCAGGAATCCCCAAGTCGGCGGTCCGACGCCATTGATTTGCAGCCAGTGCGCCACGAAAGTCGTTTGCAACCCGCCTAAACCCACGGTCAGATAGCGGGTCCACTGGTTGATCTTTTGCCGACCCATCTCGCCTTCTTCCTGCAACTTTTTCAATTGCGGCGAGACCACGGTCATCAACTGGAGGATGATTGACGAGGTGATGTAGGGCGTGACGCCCAAAGCGAAGATGGAAATCAGCCGAAAGTTACCACCCGAAAACAGGTCGAGAACCCCCAGCAAGGTTCCGCTGACGTCGTGCCAAACCTGGTCGAGTCGCTGCTTGTTGATTCCCGGCGCGGAGACGTGAGCGCCAAGCCGGTAGATCGCCAGTATGCCCAGCGTAAAAAGAATCCGCCGGCGCAGATCGGGGACCTGGAACATGTTGCGAACTGCGGCTAAGAATTTTTCCATAAGAATTAAAGCCCTCTCCCCTTGGGAGAGGGTTTGGGTGAGGGCTTACGGTATCCTAATAAAGAAACAATTTATTTGCTGTCGCCACAAAGCTTCGCCCTCACCCTGGCCCTCTCCCACAGGGAAAGGGAAAACGGTTAAGTGCCTAATACTGTGACGGCGCCGCCGGCCTTCTCGATTTTCTCGCGCGCACTTTTGGTGAAACGATGCGCCGAAACTTTCAAGCGCCTTCGACACTTCGCCGTTGCCCAGCACCACGATGTCGTGTTTCGCCTTCTTGATGATGCCGCGTTGGTGCATCAGCTCGGGCGTAATTTCGTCGTCGGCCGCAAAGTTACGTTCGAGCGCTTCGAGCCTCACTTCTATCCACTGCTTCTTAAAGATATTGGTGAATCCACGTTTCGGCAGACGCCGATGCAAAGGCATCTGGCCGCCTTCGAAGCCGATCTTCGAAGAGTAACCCGAGCGCGACTTCTGGCCCTTTTCACCGCGACCCGCGGTCTTTCCCAGCCCAGTGCCGGGACCGCGACCGACGCGTTTCTTCTTGTGCGTGGAACCTTTGGCGGGATGGAGATTGTTGAGTGATAACGTCATGATTGGTAACTTGGTAAATCGTACAAGTACATCATTCAATAATTCTTAAAAGATGCGGAACCTTCGCGACCACGCCGCGCATGGAGTCGTTGTCGGGCCGCTCGACAATCTGGTTCAACTTGTGCAGGCCGAGGCTGCGCACGATTTCCTTTTGCTTCTTTGGAAACGCGATCGTGCTCCGATAGTACTGGATCTTGATCTTTGCCGCCGCGGCTTCATTTTGCTTCTTCGTCGCCATAACTTGAAACTCGAAACTCCAAACTCGAAACTATAAATCTTCCACTTGCTTGCCGCGTAGACGCGCCACTTCAAAAGGATCTTTCATCTTCAGCAGACCATCGAAGGTCGCGCGCACCACGTTGTGCGGATTTGTCGATCCTAAGACCTTGGTGCGCACATCGCGCACTCCCGCAGCCCGCATGACCGCGCGCACGGCGCCTCCGGCAATCACGCCGGTACCTTCAGAGGCCGGCTTCATCATGACGCGGCCAGCTCCAAATCGTCCGATCAGTTGATGCGGCAGAGTGTTTTCGATCAGCGGGACCCGGATCAGGTTCTTCTTCGCAGCCTCTACAGCCTTCTTGATTGCCAGTGGAACTTCGCGCGCTTTGCCGGTGCCAAAGCCCACGTGGCCACCTTCGTCGCCAACGACGACCAGCGCCGCAAACGAAAGATTCTTGCCGCCCTTAACGACCTTGGTTACGCGGTTGATCGAGATGACCTGATCCTTCAGATCCAAACCCTGCGCCGTAATTCTCTGTTTCGGTTGTCTCATTTACTCTTCTTTCGCTTTAGCCGGAGTTCACGCCGCCGTCAATATACATCCCAACCTCATCTTTCGATGCAGTCCCCTCTGAGTCAGGACTAGCTTCGGCGTCTTTGGCTTCTTTCGGAGCCTTCTCTTTCTTGGCCTTTGGCTCGGCACTGGTCTCACCGGCGCCAGCATCTTCCTTTGGAGCCGCCTCTTTCTTGGCCTTTGGCTTCGCACCAGCTTCACCGGCGCCCGCGTCTTTCGGAGCGGCTTCCTTCTTAGTCTTGGCCTTCGGCTCTTTCTGCTTCTTGGGCTTCGCAGACTCGGCCTCGGCGGCTTCAGGCTTTTCAGCTTCGGCTGCTTCTGCCTCGACTATTTCGTTCTTGTTCAGTCCCGCCGCGCGCGCTGCGTCCGTCAGAGCTTTGACGCGGCCGTGATAAAGATAACCGCCGCGATCGAACACCACCTGCTCGATGCCGGCAGCCAGTGCTCGTTCAGCGATCGTTTGGCCAATCTTCTGGGCCGCTTCGACATTGCCGCCGGTCTTCAGACCCAAACCCTTTTCGGTCGTCGAGGCAGCCGCGATTGTCCGCGCCTTCTCGTCGTCAATCAGCTGCGCATAGATATGATTGAGGCTGCGATAGACTGCCAGCCGCGGGCGCTCGGTCGTGCCGCGCACCTTGCGGCGAATGCGGTAGTGAACCGCGGTGCGAACTTCTGCTCTGTTTCGATTAGCCATTTGTACTATTGCCAATTCTCGATTGCCGATTGCCAATTGGGTCGCCTCATTCCACGCGATGGGAAATCGGCATTTGGCAATTGGCAATTATTTACCGGTCTTGCCCGGCTTCAGCTTCAACTGCACGTCGGCATAACGCACGCCTTTGCCTTTGTAGGCGTCGGGCTTGCGCAGCTTGTGCATCTCGGCGCATACCTGGCCCAGCTTCTGCTTGTCGATTCCCGAGACAGTCAGGGTTGTCTGATACTGCTGAATACTTCCTTTGGTCGTCAACCGTTCGGCCTTGGCTTCGATGCCTTCGGGCAAGGGTAAACTCAATCGGATGCGAATAACCCAGCGCGAAAACAATCTTGCGGCCCTGCACGTCGGCTTTGTAGCCCACGCCGACCACATCCATCTGCTTGGAAAATCCCTCCGTCACGCCCTGGATGGCATTGTTCGCCAGCGCGCGCGCCAGACCGTGCAGCGCCGCCTGGTCGTCCGACGCGCGCTCAGCCACCAGGGACTCTCCATCAAGCTTGAAAGAGATCCCTTCGGGAACTGGCGTCTTCAGAACGCCCTTGGTGCCCTTAACCTCCAGCTCGCCGTCTTTGATGTTGACGGTGACGCCCTTGGGAATCGTTATCGGTTTTTTACCAATGCGAGACATAGGTTATTTCCGACTCGATTTCAACTGCCGATTGAGTCATTGATTCAATCGAACCAATGATCCAATCTCTTAATAGATTTCCGCCAGCAGCTCTCCGCCGACGTTTTCCTTACGCGCCGTCTTGCCACTCATCAATCCGCGTGAAGTGGAAACGATGTTGACGCCGTAGCCGCCCAGCACGCGCGGAATTTCGTGCGAGCCGACATAAACTCTCCGTCCGGGCCGCGACACTCGCGCCAGGTGCGTAATCGAAGAAGTCCCCCGCGCGTCGTACCGCAGAAAAATGCGAACCACTTTTTTCGCTCCTTCGCCTTTGACGACGAAGTTGTTGATATAGCCTTCCTCTTTCAGGATGCGAGCGATTTCCAGCTTCAATTTTGACGCCGGAATATCGACGCGCGAGTGCTTGGCCGAAACCGCATTGCGAATTCGCGCCAACATGTCGGCAATAGGATCAGTCATTCCTTAACTCCAAAAATTGTCCGTTGTCAGTTGGTCCGTTGTCAGTCGCAACTGACCACTGACTACTGACCACCGACGTTCTACCAACTCGATTTCACGACGCCGGGGATTTGTCCCGCCAGCGCCAGTTCGCGAAAGCATATGCGGCACAGATGAAACTTACGCAGGTAAGCTCGCGGCCGGCCACATCGCCGGCAGCGCGTGTACGCGCGCGACGAAAATTTCGGCTTTCGATTCGCTTTCGCGATTAATGATTTTTTTGCCATCAGTTCACATTCTCGATTTTAGATTTCAGGTTTTTGATTTCTCGTCAGATTCGAACCGACCTTGAATCGCAAAACCGGCAATCGAAAATCGCAGATCAAAAATCCAAATTCGTTACGCCCGGAACGGCATCCCCAAAGCTTTCAAAAGCGCGCGCGCCTGATCATCGTCGCGCGCCGTCGTCACGATCGAGATGTTCATGCCCCGCAGCTTGTCGACCTTATTGAAATCGATTTCCGGAAAGATCAACTGCTCGCGAACACCGATCGTGTAATTACCGCGGCCGTCAAACGCTTTCGGCGAAACGCCACGAAAATCTCTCACGCGCGGCAGGGCGATCGACACCAGCCGGTCAAAGAATTCGTACATCTGTTCGCCGCGCAAGGTGACCATCACTCCGATCGGCATGCCCTGTCGCAAGCTTGAAACTGGCGATCGACTTCTTCGCGCGCGTAATCACCGGTTTTTGTCCGGCAATCGCCTTCAACTCTTCCACGGCCGTGTCCAGGACCTTGGCGTTGGCAATCGCCTCTCCCATGCCCATATTGAGCACAATTTTGTTCAGCCGCGGCACCGCCATCGGATTCTCGATCCCGAACTCTTTCGCGATCGCCGGAGCGACTTCCTTTTGATAACGCTCTTTAAGTCTGGCCATAACTATTTGCTCATTGATTCATCTGCTCATTGATTCATCTGCTCATTGATTCAATGGATCAATCAGTCAATGAATAAATCCTATTTCTCAATCGTGTGACCACTCGCGGTCGCCACTCTGAATTTCGAGCCGTCGTCGTTGTGTTGATAGCCCACGCGCGAAGCCTTACCGGATTGCGGATCGACAATCGGCACATTTGAGATATCAATCCAGGACTCTTTGTCGATGATGCCGCCGCCGCGATTCCCGGCCGGCTTCTGATGGCGCTTGATCATGCCCGACGCCTTCGACCTTGACCTTGCCCCTGGTCGGCGCCACCGCCAACACGCGGCCGCGCTTCCCTTTGTCGCGTCCCGCCGATCACGATCACCTGATCGTTCTTCTTGATCTTGGCTCTCTTTGTTCCCTTCAAAGCTTCACTCCATCGCAGGCTAATGGCCCGCGCCAATCAAATAACTTCCGGCGCCAGCGAAACGATCTTCATGTAATTCTTATCGCGCAGCTCGCGCGCTACCGGACCAAAGACGCGCGTGCCGATCGGCGTGCCGTCTTCCTTGATTAGCACCGCGGCATTCTGATCGAAACGAATGTAGGTGCCGTCTCGCCGGCGCACTTCTTTGCGCGTCCGCACGATTACGGCATCCTGCACGGTGCCCTTTCTTGATCGCGCCATCAGGCGACGCTTCCTTGACCGTGACTTTGATCCGATCACCGAGACTGGCAATTGCGCCGGTCGAACCGCCGATCCCCATAATCATCTCGACGCGTCTGGCTCCCGAATTGTCGGCGACCTCGAGCGAGGTCTGCATCTGAATCATGACTACTTCGCCGCCTTCTGCACAATTTCAACTACGCGCCAGCGCTTGCGGGCCGACAGCGGCCGCGTCTCAACAATGCGCACTCGATCACCGGTGGTCGCTCCCAAATCGTCATGCGCCATGAACTTCGAAGTGCGGCGCACATAACGCCGATACTTCGGATGCAACACCAGTCGATCCACGCGCACAACTACGGTCTTTTGCATCTTGTCGGACGAAAACCGTGCCGACCTTCTGCACGCGATTCCCGCGCCGCTTGGACGACTGGGATTTCTCGTCGCTCTTCGCAGCCGTGGCGGTCCCAGCCGGCGCAGCCGTCTCCGCCGGTGCCGCTTCGGAAGCCGTCGGAGCTTCAGTTGCGGCCGGCGCTTCCGGCGCCGCCTCAGCCTCTTCAGCTTGCCCCGCGGCCGGCGGCGCGTCGGTCGGTTCGTCTTTCTTTTTTCTTCTAAACATTTATGTACTCACAGTACCCACGCCGGTCGCGTGCTTTCTCCGCACGCACGCCGCTGGCGTGCTTTGTAATGCACTCCAGAGGAGTGCGTACCCAATCTACTTCGCCGCGATCTCGCGCTGGCGCACTTCGGTGCGAATGCGCGCGAGCGACTTCTTGTCCTGGCGCATTTTTTTGATCGCGTCGACTTCGCCCAGCGCCAGTTTAAAATTCAGACGAAACAGCGACTCTTTCAAGCGATCTGCTTCGGCTTGCAGATCTTCATCCGCCATATCGCGATACTTATCGACTTCTTCACGTCTCTTCATGATTCCAATTGCGCGATGTTTAGCGTCGGGCTACTGCCCGACGATCAGCGGGTGGTAGCCCGAACTGCTAAACTCAAATCCGACTCAGATCGCGCCGCCTTCCTGCTCGGCGCGGGTCACAAATTTAGTCTTGACCGGCAGCTTCTGTGACGCCAGCTTCATCGCGTCCCGCGCCGTCTTCTCGTCGACGCCTTCAATCTCGTAAAGAATCCGGCCCGGCTTGACCACGGCCACCCAGTATTCAGGCGCGCCCTTGCCTTTGCCCATACGAGTTTCCGCCGGCTTCTTGGTCACCGGCTTATCCGGAAACATGCGAATCCAGATCTTGCCGCCGCGTTTAATGTGACGCGTCATGGCAATGCGCGCCGCTTCGATCTGCCGATCGGTAATCCAGGCTGCTTCCAGCGTCTTCAACCCGTACTCGCCGAAGCTGATCGCGCTGCCGCGATTCGCGACGCCTTTCATGCGGCCGCGCATCTGCTTGCGGTGCTTAACTTTTTTCGGCATCAACATAAGAAATATTCCCCGCGTTCCGAGTTCCAGCTTTAGCTTCTAACCCTATCTGTCCGGCCGCTCCGGTCTTTCGCGACGCGCGCGGGCCGGGCGCGGACGCCCTTCGCGCTGACCGGGACGCGTATCGTTAATCGGATCCGTTCCCGTGCCGCGGGCCATTGCCGCGTTCGCATCGAGAATCTGTCCGCGATAGATCCAGACTTTCACGCCGATCACGCCGAAGGTCGTATGGGCTTCAGCAAATCCGTAGTCCACATCCGAACGCAACGTGTGCAGCGGAAGCTGTCCCTGAAGGTGCCACTCGCTGCGCGCGATTTCCGCGCCGTTCAGGCGGCCACTGACCTTCACTTTGATTCCCTGGGCGCCGAATCGCAGCGATTCTTCCACGGCTTTGCGCATGGCGCGACGAAAAGCAATTCGCTTTTCGAGCTGGGCGGCGATTTTCTCAGCCTGCAGCTGCGCGTTCAATTCAGGTTTGTGAATTTCCTGAATCGAAACCAGGACCTCGCGGCCCGTGCGCGAAGAGATGTCCCCCTTCAGCTTGTCGATCTCCGATCCTTTGCGGCCGATGATGATGCCCGGACGCGAAGTGTAGATGATGATCTTCAGGCGGTTGGCCGCGCGCTCGACGTCGATGTGCGAAACGCCGGCGCCGGTAAAGCGCTGCTTCAGATCGCGCTTCAGCCTTAAGATCCTCAATCAGGAAATCGCCGTACTGCTTCTTCGCAAACCAGTGCGAATGCCAGTCTTTGTTGTAGCCGAGGCGAAAGCCGTATGGATGAACTTTTTGACCCAATCGTTACTCCTCTTTCAGAATTTGCCACAGAGACACCGAGGCACAGAGAAATCACACGGCAGTTAAGGCTTTGGTTGTGTTTTTCTCTTTCGTCATTTTTCTCCGTGTCTCTGTGCCTCTGTGGCAATTATTCTCCGTCCGATTTCTTCTTCCTTCGCAGCGCGCTGCCCAGCTTCGAGGCTGCCTTGCTGGCCTTCGTCCGTGCCTTCTCTTCGCGCAGCCGGCTTAGCTGCAGAACTCTCCCCGGTCGCCGCTTCAGAAACTCGTCGTTTTCCTCGCGGCGCTGCAGCCGCGCCACCACGCTTCGCGCGCTTGCTCACCGCCGGCTTGGTATCAGCAGATTTGCCGCCCGGCGCGGCATCTTGCTCATCGCTCGATAGCAGAATCGTGACGTGACAAAAGTGACGGCGCTCGCGGTACGCGCGACCCTGCGGCGCAGGACGCATGCGGCGACGATTCTTTGTCGGCCCCTGATCGACAAAGGCTGCCTTCAACCAAAGATCATCCGGATCGACCGAGACGTTTGCCTTCTCGGCCGCCTCGTTCGCGTTGGCAATCGCCGACTTAACGCACTTCTCAATTCCCAGCGCCGCGCGCTTGTTCGAATAGCGCAGGATCGCCAGGGCCTGATTGACGTTCTTGCCGCGGATCATATCGATGACCAGCCGCGCTTTTTGCGGCGACCCGCGAAGAAATTTTGCACTCGCTCTTGCTTCCATGGTGACTATTGAATCATCGTTTCATCGGGTCATTGATTCATTGCTTTTCAATCAGTCAATGGCTCAATGGGGCAATGAATAAATCTTGCTTATGCCGCAGGCGCCGAAGCAGCCGGCGCCACCTTCGCAGTCTTTTCTGCCTTCTCAGCTTTCGTTCCGGAATGGCCCTTGAACGTTCGCGTCGGAGCAAACTCGCCAAGCTTATGGCCGACCATGTTTTCCGTAATGTAGATCGGGATGTGACGCTTGCCGTTATGAACGCCGAACGTCAACCCAACCATATCCGGCGTAATCGTCGAACGCCGCGACCAGGTCCTAATCACCTGCGGCCGCTGACCGCCGGAGCGCACCCGCTCAACCATCTTGCGAACGCCCTTGTCGATCCAGGGCCCTTTTTTAACTGAACGTGGCATGATTTATTTTCGATTGCCAATTGCCAATTGCCGATTTAAAAACGCGTCCTGGCCTGGAGAGCCAATCGGCAATCGGCAATCAAAAATCGGCAATTACTTAACTCTCCGATCTCTTACGATCATCTTCTTCGTGCGCTTGTTGTGGCGCGTCTTGTAACCACGCGTCGGCTGGCCCCACGGGCGTCACCGGATTACGGCCGCCGGACGTCTTGCCTTCACCGCCGCCGTGCGGGTGGTCCACCGGGTTCATCGCCACGCCGCGCACGTGCGGGCGAATGCCTTTCCAACGCGAACGACCAGCTTTGCCGAGAGAAATGTTTTCGTGCTCGACGTTACCAACTTGTCCCACAGTCGCGCGGCATTCAACCGGGACACGACGAACTTCACCCGAAGGCATACGCAATTGCGCGTAGAGACCTTCCTTCGCTAACAGTTGCGCAAACGAACCAGCCGAGCGCGCCATCTGTCCGCCTTTGCCCGGCCGCAACTCAATATTGTGAATCTGCGTACCCAGCGGAATGTTCCGAATCGGCAACGTGTTGCCCGGCAGAATGTCTGCGTCCTCGCCGCTGGCGATCATCTTGCCGACTTCCAAACCAACCGGCGCGATGATGTAACGCTTTTCGCCGTCGAGATAAGTCACTAGCGCAATGTGCGACGAACGATTCGGATCGTATTCGATCTGAGTCACGCGTCCGGGCACGCCGTCCTTGTCGCGCTTGAAATCGATCACCCGATAGAAACGTTTGTGGCCGCCGCCACGACGACGCACCGTGATGCGGCCGTCGTTGTTGCGACCCGAAATCCGCGTCTTCGGCTCAAGCAGAGACTTTTCGGGCACTGCGCCCACGGTCAACTCATCACGCGTCAGATAAGTCTGATAGCGCCGCGCCGGCGATGTCGGTGTTAGTTTCTTAATGCCCATAGTTATTGATTCATTTGTTCATTGATTCATTGTGACAATGATTCAATGAATCAATTCTTAGATCGCTTCGCCGTAATCAACCGGCTTCTCGCCGTGCTTCAGCGTCACAAACGCCTTCTTCCAGGAAGGCTTGCGCCCTTCAAATCTGTCCGCGGCGCGCCATCTTGCCCATGTATTGCGCGGTGCGTACTTCATCGACTTTCACTTGAAAAATCGTTTCGACGGCCGATCTTGATCTCCGGCTTAGTCGCGCGCCGATCAACGCGAAAGGTCAGCAACTGACGCCGGTCCTGCGTCTCTTCTTTCGCCACCAGCGCCTTTTCGGTGATCACGGGCGACTTGATGATGTCCCAAACGGTTCGCATTTCTACGCTGCTGCTCCTCTATTACCCGGCACACGCCGCGGCGGCCGGTTCTCGCTATCGTGCCGGTGCGCTCCATAGATCCTCGCCGTCATCTTTCGCCCGCGGCCTTAGAATGTCCGTCAACTCTTCGACCGTCTTGGGCGTCAGCACTAACTTCTGATGATTCACCAGGTCATAGATGTTCACGCCATAGCTGTTCACAACCTTGGTCGTTTGCACGTTGCGCGACGCCAGCATCAGATTTGTGTTCTTGAGCGAATCCACGATCAATGTCTTGCCACCCAATTTCAGAGTGCCGAGCATATTGATAAAGTCGCGCGTCTTCGGCTCATCCAAATTCCAATCGTTGACGATAACCAGGTTCCCTTCACGCAGCCGCTCCGAAATCGCGGCGCACATGGCGCGCTTGCGCATCTTCTTCGGCAAGTTGTAGGACCAGTCGCGCGGTTGCGGTCCGTGCGCGTTGCCGCCGCCCTTCCACAAGCGGTGATCGCAAACTGGCGATCCGCGCGCGGCCCGTGCCCTTCTGCTTCCAGAGCTTGCGCCCGGATCCGGACACATCACCGCGCGTTTTCGTGGCCGACGTGCCGGCGCGACGGTTTGCCAGGAAGCTGCGCACTGCTTCATGAATTAAGGGCTCATTCCCAGGGACATCGAACACCACTTCTGGCAATTCGATCTCGCCAACTTCTTTGCTGGTCAGATCCAGAACTTTGGCTGTTGGCATAAACGGAACCTCCGCTAGAAACAAAGTCGGGTTTTGTCTCGCTAACTACTTCTTGCCTTGTCGCGCCGCTTTCTTAACGACGACGACGCTGCCGTTCGCGCCCGGCACAGCACCCCTAATCATCAACAGATTATTTTCCGCATCGACCCGCGCCACCGTCAGCCGCTTAATCGTAACGCGCACATCACCCATGTGGCCGGAAGATCGCATACCCTTGACGACTCGCGATGGATAAGCCGAAGCGCCAATCGATCCGGGCGCGCGCACGTTCATCGAACCATGCGACTCCGGACCGCGATTAAAGTTGTGACGCTTAATCGTGCCGGCAAATCCGCGCCCTTTCGACTTGCCGACGACATCGACGATGTCGCCGTCGGCAAATTGATCGACCAGAATCTTGTCGCCGACATTCGTGCTGTCGTCTGACAGCGGTCAGTCGAAATTCCTTCAAGATTCGCGTCGGCGGAATACCGCCGCCGGTCTTTTCGAAATGGCCGCGCATCGGCTTGTTGACGTTCTTCAGCTTGATGGGGCGATCTTCGACCAGACCAACCTGCACCGCATCATAACCGTCTTTGCCGCCGGCGGTTTTCTTCTGCACGACGACACAGGGTCCGGCTTTAATGACCGTCACCGGCGTGACCGTGCCATCAGCCGCGAACAACTGCGTCATGCCCAACTTTCTTGCCGATGATTCCGTTAATCATTGTCGATTTTCAATTGTCGATTTCGATTTGCTCATTGATTCATTTTCAATGAGCCAATCGGAAATTGGCAATTGAACAATCGAGCAAATCCTCTAGCTCTTTCCGAACGCCTTAATCTCGACGTCCACGCCCGCAGGCAGATCCAGCTTCATCAGCGCGTCAACCGTCTGCGGCGTCGGATCGAGAATATCCATCAGACGCTTGTGCGTTCTGATCTCGAACTGCTCGCGCGATTTCTTATCGACGTGCGGCGAACGCAGCACGGTCCACTTGTTCTTGACCGTCGGCAGCGGAATCGGCCCAGCCACGCGCGCCCCGGTTCGTTTCGCCGTCTCAACGATCTCAGTCGTTGATTGATCCAGCACGCGGTGATCGTAAGCCTTAAGCCTGATTCTGATTTTTTCGTTCAGCATAATCGGTACGCACGCCTCCGGCGTGCTTTCTCTAACTGCGCGCCAGCGGCACGCCTACGACTATTCCACCACTTCCGAAACCGTTCCCGCGCCCACCGTGCGGCCGCCTTCGCGAATCGCGAAGCGCAAACCTTTCTCCATCGCAATCGGCGCGATCAACTCGATTTCCATCTGCACGTTGTCGCCAGGCATCACCATCTCCACTCCCTGCGGCAGGTGCGCCACCCCGGTCACGTCCGTCGTCCGAAAGTAAAACTGCGGCCGATAGCCGGTAAAGAACGGCGTGTGCCGCCCGCCTTCTTCCTTCGTCAGCACATATGCTTCGGCCTTGAACTTCGTGTGCGGCGTGATCGAGCCCGGGCTTCGCTATTACCTGTCCACGCTCGATGTCCTTGCGCTCCACTCCTCTCAGCAGCAGCCCTACGTTGTCGCCCGCCATCCCTTCGTCCAAGCAGCTTCTTGAACATCTCAACGCCAGTCACTACCGTCTTCATCGTTGGCCGGATGCCCACTACTTCCACCGCTTCGTTCACTTTCACCTTGCCGCGCTCGACTCTGCCCGTCGCCACCGTCCCGCGGCCCTGGATCGTGAAGATGTCTTCGACCGGCATCAGGAAACGGCTTCTCAATGTCGCGCGCCGGCGTCGGAATATAAGCGTCAACCGCGTCCATCAGCTCCACGATCGCCTTCTCCCACTGCTCATCACCTTCCAGAGCTTTCAACGCCGAAACCTTAATCACTGGAATATCGTCGCCGGGAAACTCGTACTGCGCTGAGCAACTCTCGAACTTCCAGCTCCACCAACTCCAGCAGTTCCGGATCGTCAACCGCATCGACCTTGTTCAAAGCCACCACCATCGCCGGCACTCCTACCTGTCTGGCCAGCAGAATGTGTTCTCGCGTCTGCGGCATCGGACCATCGGTCGCCGCCACCACCAGAATCGCTCCGTCCATCTGCGCCGCGCCCGTGATCATGTTCTTCACATAGTCGGCGTGACCCGGACAGTCCACGTGCGCGTAGTGCCGATTCTTGGTCTCGTACTCCACGTGCGCCGTCGCGATCGTGATCCCTCGCGCTTTCTCTTCCGGCGCCTTGTCGATCTGATCGAAAGCCACGAAACTGCATCTTCGGATTGTGTCTTCGCCAGCACCTTCGTGATCGCCGCCGTCAACGTCGTCTTCCCGTGGTCCACGTGCCCAATCGTCCCGATGTTCACGTGCGGCTTGCTGCGATCAAATTTCTCTTTGCTCATCTTTTCTGCTCGTGGCACAAACTTCAGTTTGTGGTAGCCTCGGAACGTCATGTCAAACAAAAACAGCACAGACTGAAGTCTGTGCCACAAACTATTTCGCTACGCCCTGAACCTTCGCGATCACTTCTTCGGCGACGTTCTTGGGCGCTTGATCATATCGCTCAAAATGCATCGTCGAAGTCGCGCGCCCCTGCGTCGCTGAACGCAGGTCAGTCGTATAGCCAAACATTTCCGACAAGCGGCACGAAGGCAGTGATGACCTGCGCGCCACCCGGCCGCGGCTCCATCTTTTCGATCTGGCCGCGACGACGATTCAGATCGCCGTTGACCGCGCCCATGTAGTCCTCGGGCGTCACCACTTCGATTCGCATGATCGGCTCGAGCAGCACCGGCTTGGCCTTCTTGACCGCATCCTGAAACGCCAGCGACCCGGCAATAATGAAACGCTCGCTCGTCGGAATCGACCTCGTGAAAACCGCCGTCAACCAGACGCACTCTGATGTCGACCAGGTCATAGCCGGCGAGATAGCCGCGCTCCATCGCATCGTGAATGCCCTGCTCGGTCGGCTTGATGAACTCGCGCGGAATCGCGCCGCCATTGATCTCGTTCTCGAAAACAAAACCTTCGCCGGGTGCCGGCTCGATCTCCAGCTCGACGTGCGCGTACTGGCCGCGACCACCAGTCTGCTTCTTGAAAATCTCTTTACCCGGCTGCCGGCTTGCGTGATCGTTTCGCGATAAGCGACCTGCGGCTTACCGACGTTGGCTTCGACGCCAAATTCGCGCTTCATGCGATCGACGATAATTTCCAGGTGCAGCTCGCCCATGCCGGCGATAATCGTCTGTCCGGTTTCGTGATCGGTCGAGACAGTTGAACGAAGGATCTTCCTGCGCCAGACGGCCCAGCGCGATGCCCAGCTTGTCCTGATCCGCGCGCGTCTTTGGTTCGACTGCCACGCGAATAACCGGCGCCGGAAACTCGATCGCCTCGAGAATGATCGGTTTATTCTCGTCGCAAATCGTGTCGCCGGTGGTGACCTGCTTCATGCCGCCAATGGCGATGATTTCGCCGGCGCTGGCCGTCTTCGATGTCTTCGCGCTTGTTGGCGTGCATGCGCATCAGGCGGCCGACGCGCTCGCGCGTATCCTTCGCCGCGTTGTAAGCGTAAGAGCCGGACTTGATCGTGCCGCTATAGATGCGAACGAACGAAAGCTGGCCCAGGTGCTTGTCGGCCATGATCTTGAAGACCAAGCCGCTGAACGGAGCGCTCGCATCCGGCGGACGCGTCTCTTTTTGCCCGTTCTTCGGATTCACGCCTTCAACCGGCGGAATATCGAGCGGCGACGGCAGGTAATCAACGACCGCGTCGAGCAGCGTCTGCACACCTTTGTTCTTGAAGGCCGAACCAGTGACGACCGGAACCAATCTCAGCTCGATCGTTCCCTTGCGCAGCGCCGCGCGAATTTCGTCTTCAGTAATCTTTTCGCCTTCGACGTACTTGTGCATCAGGTCGTCGTCGACGGTCGCCACGGCTTCGATCAATTTCTCGCGCGCGGCCGCGGCTTCTTCTTTCAACTCTTCCGGAATCTCAGCGGTTTCGTACTCGGCGCCTTTGGATTCATCGTTCCAGATCAAGCCCTTCATCGTGATGAGATCGACGACGCCTTTGAATTGATCTTCTACTCCGATGGGAATTTGGAGAGCGACGGGATTTGCGCCAAGACGGGTAATAATCGAATCAAACGAACGCTGGAATGAAGCGCCGGCGCGGTCTAGTTTATTGATAAAGCAAATACGCGGAACGCCATACTTGTCGGCCTGACGCCAGACAGTTTCGGATTGCGGCTCAACTCCGGCTACGCCGTCAAACACGGCGACAGCGCCGTCGAGTACGCGCAGGCTGCGTTCGACTTCCATCGTGAAATCGACGTGGCCCGGCGTGTCAATAATGTTGATGCGATGGTCGACACCGTTCCGCTCCCAGAAACAAGTCGTCGCCGCGCTGGTGATGGTGATGCCGCGCTCCTGCTCCTGCTCCATCCAGTCCATGGTCGCCGTGCCCTCGTGCACCTCGCCGATCTTGTGCGAGACGCCCGTGTAATAAAGGACCCGTTCGGTGGTGGTGGTCTTACCGGCATCGATGTGCGCCATGATGCCGATATTCCGGAAATTTGTTGAGGTCGTACTTAGCCATTACCACTTGTAATGCGCAAACGCTTTGTTGGCATCGGCCATGCGATGCGTATCTTCCTTCTTCTTCACCGCGTTGCCGCGATTGTTGGCTGCATCAAGCAGCTCAGCCGCCAGCCGATCGGTCATCGTTTTTTCGCCGCGGCCGCGCGCATATGCAACGATCCAGCGAATTGCCAGCGCGCCGCGACGTTCCTGATGAACTTCGACCGGAACCTGATAGGTGGATCCTCCGACGCGACGCGATTTCACTTCGACCGTCGGTCGCACGTTTTCGATCGCGCGCTTGAAAACCTTCAAAGGCTCGTCGCCGGCCTTCTCGCCAACCTGCCGCAGGGCGCGTATAGAAGGTTCTTTCCGCAATTGACCGCTTGCCGCCCCACATGATGCCGTTGATGAACTTCGTCACCAGCGGGCTGTTGTAGACCGGATCGGGAAGAACGGCGCGTCGCTCTGCAACTCTACGTCTCGGCATAAATTACTTCGCGCCTCCCTTCGGACGTTTGGCGCCGTACTTCGAACGGCTCTTCTTGCGATCACCGACGCCGACTGAATCCAGCGTGCCGCGAATCACGTGATAACGAACACCCGGCAAATCTTTCACGCGCCCCCCGCGAATCAAGACAATCGAGTGCTCCTGCAGATTGTGACCGACGCCGGGAATGTAAGTCGTGACCTCGATGCCGTTGGTCAGACGCACGCGCGCGACTTTGCGCAGCGCTGAATTCGGTTTCTTGGGCGTCTGGGTATAGACGCGAGTGCAAACGCCGCGCTTCTGCGGCGAGCTTTGCAGCGCCGGACTGGCCGTTTTGTATTTGACCCGCTGGCGGCCCTTACGAACTAGCTGATTAATCGTCGGCATCTTTGATCCCGGATCGCGGGCATCCTGCCGCATCTCGCGGCGCTAGCCCGCCGCTAACTGTCACTGCGCCTAAAGCGCAAAAAGGGCCGCGGCCTGCCTCTTTCCGGAACACGTCCGGCAGTCAGCGCAGACAAACTGCCCTGCTATCTAAATTATCTTAAAGGGACGTTCTGATTTCGCTGTTAGGCGGGCGCGGATTTGGCTTCCCAATAGCCCAAAATAAGCCGAAGCTTTTCTGTAGCGTCGCCAAGCGAGTGGGTTCGCGTCTGCAGCACTCGCGTCAGCAAGATCTGACGCGAGCGTCTACGCCACAATAGTTAAACGGTCGATGCCTGCGCATCGAACCGGGCAACGCCTCCGCACCGACAGAACCAGTTGCAGCGTTGCACTAGAGGAATCAAGACCGTAGTCCGAAACGGGAAACTATACGGACGCCGTCATAGTATGTCAAGCGGCCAACCGCAGGTAACATAGGCAAGATTTGATGCCGGCGGACTTGGGCTTGGGCCCGTGTTGTATGACTGGCGAGTTAGAACGCCGGGTTAGTGCCCTAGCCACTTAATCAGGTAAACGATTCCGGTAACCGCACCTGCCAGAACGGCCACGAGAAGGATGATTACACTTGCCACAATTAGTTTGAACTTGCGATAACGATTTTCGTCCGGCGGTGAAAGAGAACTCTGCGGAAAATAAGGTGGCGGTGTGTATGTAGCCATTGATCTCGATTACTGCTCTAACACTCTATCACGGTTTGCTTGGAGAGCGCCTTGGACTTGGTCGACTGCTACTGTTGGATTTACCGCTGGAGTTTGAGTTCAGATTTCCGTTGGCGTTTGCATTCTCCTGCTGCTTCCGCAGCATCTCTTCCGCGTGCTTCTTGCCTTCTTTGATTCGCTGCGACCCTTCCTTGGCATTTTCGATTGCATCACTCGCGCGATAGTCGTTAGGATCCAACTCCAAAGCTTTTTGAAAAGCCGCCGTCGCTTCGGGATAGTGCGCCAACCGTGTTTCAGCCATTCCGAGTTGGTAGAACGCCTCTTCGTCTTCAGGTTTCAGCTTTGTCGCCTGCCGATAGGCGCGCGCCGCTTCTTCGTCCTGATGCAGAAAGCTATGGCCTTCGCCCAGATAGAAAAACGCGTCCCCGTCTTTCGAGTCAGCCTGGACTCTCTTCTTGAAAAGTTCTATCGATTTCTTGTACTCGTCGTCGGCTTCTGTTTTCTTGTCCAGCGCCGCGTAGCTCATCCCCAGTCGCAGGTGCGCCTCGGCATTGTTTGGATCCAGTTTGATCGCCTGCTTGAAAGCCTCAACGGCCTGCTCGTCCTGATCGTTCTTGTAAAGCTCCTTGCCCTTATCGACCAGCGATTGCGCTTCACGCTTTCGCCTGCTTCGGAATCAGCTTGTACCCGAGAGTGCCTGACCGCCGTTTGCGTTTGAGTTACGGCTTGCTTCCTTTGCGACAGCCGGCAAACAGACGCGATGGAAAGGATCAAAGCAGCGAACGAGAATTTTCCGCGATGGATTTATTGGCAAATGGCGCAGTCATGAAACCGCACCTATCTACGCGAATTGCAGGCGCGAGTCAAATCGACAAGAGAAAACGGCAGTTGTTCATCTGCGATTTTGCCCCAGTGAACACGGGCAAAAAGAAAGCGCAAGTCCGCAAGCTTGCGCTAAGCCAAAAATAGAATGGGCGCTGCAACGTGGGGGTCGCAGCGCCCATCCATTTTCGTGGTTACTGTCCTCACCCCAGCAACCACTTGAGACGGAGGATCCACCAACCGTCTCTCTTGCCCCACAATATACATCGCAACGCTTGTGCCGCGCAATAGAGATTTTTTCAGAGCGGAAAACGCGCCTAAAACTTGAAGACTGTGAAGTTTGGGAGCGCACCAAAAATGTCCTGAATGCAATTGTTTCACGGTCTTGCCGGTAAGATTTGCTTGCTGACGAAAATTTTACCTGGCTCAGTAGATCACTCCCACGCCTGTGTCAGCACCGATTTCCGATCTAATCGCGTCGGCCAGCGCCTGAGCGTGGGTGTTTACCTGCACACTCGTCCTCGCCTTCGATCATTACGCGCGCCAACGCCTCAGTTCCCGAGTACCGTAATAACAAACGGCCGCGGTCGCCGAGTGACCTTTCGATGCTATCCCGCCAATTCTTGCACTGACTTAAGGGTTTCAAAGGGCACTTTCTTCCGGACGCGCACGTTCACGAGGATTTGCGGGTAACGAGTGAAGCCTTCGACTAATTGCCGCCAGCGACTTTCCTTCCTCGCGGATCACGCGCAAGAGGTTTATCACGGTAATCAGTCCATCACCTGCGAGGCTGATTTTGGGAAAGATAATGTGCCCCGATTGCTCACCGCCGAGCGCCGCTTTCGACCTCAGCAATTCGTCCAGGACGTATTTGTCACCCACATCAGTCCGCGCCAATTTGATTCCGCGAGATCGAAGTGCGACTTCCAAGCCAAGATTGGTCATTACCGTTGCCACAACCAGATCATCAGTGAGTTCGCCGCGGTCTTTTAGATAGTTCGCGAGCACCCACATCGTGGCATCGCCGTCGACGAATGTTCCCCCAGCATTCACAAAGAGCGCGCGGTCGGCATCGCCGTCAAAAGCCACGCCCAGGTCGGCATGCTCAGCGATGACGCACTGCTGTAAGCCTTCAATGTGCAACGAGCCGCAATTTAAGTTGATATTGCGGCCGTCAGGATGGTTGTGGATGGTTGCGACCTGAGCGCCGAGGACGCGAAATAATTCCGGCGCGATTTCATAAGCCGCGCCGTTCGCACAATCGATCACCATCTTCAAACCATCAAGACTCAAGCCGCGCGCGACGTCTCGCCGCAAATACTCGAAGTAACGACCCCGCAATGCAGCTGTCCGGTTCACCGTCCGAAACCTCAGAGCTGAGAACGGCTTCACTGAATGTGTTGTCAGCTACGTCTGTTTCGATCTGGCGTTCCGTGGCGTCATCCAACTTGCGACCAGAAGGATCGAAGATCTTGATGCCGTTGTCCTGATAGGGATTGTGAGACGCGCTGATGACCACGCCTGCGTCAGCCGGCAACACGCGGGCCAGGAAAGCGACCCCGGGTGTGGTAATGACGCCTGCCGATTTAACCTGAGCCCCCATTGCCTTCGCTCCAGCGCTCAGGTCCCGAGATATCGGCGAACCCGACTCGCGGGTGTCGCGACCTATTACGATTTGCGGAGCACGGCCTGGGAAGCGTTCGGAAAGGTGACGAGCCAGCGAAGCGCCAATGATTCGCACTGTCAGCGGATCGAGCGGAAACTTGCCGGCTTCTCCGCGTATGCCGTCCGTACCGAAGAGTTTAGTATTTTTGTTTGGATTCAACTTGCGACCTGGGATGAGTGGACGATTCGGAAGCTATCGGTCACCGCGCTGCGCGCCCTGAAATTAGAAACCAGAGGATTAGCGTAATGGCCAGGGCCAGCAACTTCAAACTCCAATCCTCGATGAAGATGCGCCGCAGCCAGCGCTCAGTAAAGCTGTGTGGTTCTGCTACGCGTCTAATGTCTCGCAAAGGCATAAACTACTTCCAGTTCGCTCACGCTTCGGCCGACTCCGTGGTTTGCGGATTTACAGCGCTGCTGCGGGTCGAAGCACGTCCTTCGATCTCTTTGTAAATTGCGGCTCGTAACCGCGTTGCATCCAGCGCTCGCTTAATACGGCCACTGCGGACAAATGAAATCAGCCCCGTTTCTTCTGAGACCACAATCACCACCGCGTCAGAATCTTCAGTGAGCCCAGCGCAGCCCGGTGCCGCGTCCCCAGATCTTTCGATAACAGCGGATTTATCGACAGCGGCAGAAAACAAGAAGCCGCAGCAATGCGATCACCGCGAACTATGATTGCGCCGTCATGAAGCGGCGAAGCTGGATTGAAAATCGAAACCAGCAAGGTCATAGCTGAGCTCCGCATCCAGTCGCACCCCGCCATCAACAATGCCCTTCAATCCCACATTCTGTTCAATCACGATCAGGCCGCCGGTCTTTGTCGAAGCCAGCGTTGTCGCCGCCAGCACAATCTCATCATAGATGCTGTCTCCGAATTGGCCGCGATGCCGGCGGGTAAACGGCACCCGGAAACGATTACCAAAATTAATCAGGCCCTGGCGAATCTCAGTTTGAAAGAGCACGATGATTGCGACACCGACATAGAGCAGCGCGCCCCGCAGCACAAACTCGAGCGTCGTGAGCCGCTGATTCACGGCCAACCAGTACAGAAATCCAAACACGCCAATCGCCGCCGCCATGGGTGCTGCGCGCGTGCCCCGCAACAACTTCAGCACGCCATAGACCAGCAGAAATACCAGCACAATATCGGCAATCGCGCGCGGCTCGGCCAATCGCGCGAGGTAGTCCTGAATTGGCGGCATGAGAATCAACATTCACTTAGTCCACAGCCTTCTGATGCCCTCATCTCATCAGCCGGCGGCCCAAAACATTTATCGGAAGGAGCTCTCCAGATAGTCGCGTTCAGCCCGAAAAGTTTGGAAACGCTCCGCTGGGATTATCGCGGAAAAATGGCGGTGAGGCAACGATTATCGAATTACTTTTTGCGCAGGGTTCCCTGCCGCAAAAAGCCCACCAACTCGCCGGCGCCGTCGACCACGGCTACGGCCCCCACATCATTATGCTTGAGAAGTTCGTCGACACTTTCGAGAGTCGCGTTTTGCGGAACAAAGAGCTGCGAGTTCACGGTTCGCATCGTGTCGCGGACGCGCAGTCCGCGCCATTTCTCGCGCGGGATCTTCTTCAAATCTTCGAGCGACAGAATACCGAGCAACCGCCGCTCATGGGCGACAGGAAACGTGACGTGGCGATGCAGCGGTAAGAATCTCGTCAATGAAGCGGCTAATGGCCAAATCGGGTTCCAGCGCAACCGGTGGGGACATCGCGTCGGCGACCGTGCCGGGTTCTCGCGCACTACGGACCACGCTAGTGGCCGCGCCCAAAAGAAAGACGCCCACCAGCACTGACCACAGACCCATGAAGTAAGCGCGAAAGGTCGGCGCGAGGGCCATGTAGATTCCAAAAGCAATCAGCACCAGCGACATCAACTGCCCGCAAAAACCGGCGATGCGCGTCGCCTCACGAATGTTGCCGGTCCGCTTCCAGATGATTGCGCGCAACACCCGTCCGCCGTCGAGGGGATAACCCGGAAACAAATTGAAGACAGCCAACAGCAGATTTCCCGCGCCGATGAAAAAGAAGAACGCGGTTCCGAAATTGAACTGAAGCGAAGCCGTCAAAATCATTCCGGCGAAGGCCACGAGAGAAAAGACAAAACTTGCGGCTGGACCGGCCACGGCGATGCGAAATTCTGCTTTCGGATTCTCAGGTTGGGTCTTCAAACGCGCGAGGCCACCGAATGGATGCAGCACAATCTCTTCAATTTCTATTCCCTCGGTGCGACCCATCAGCGCATGCGACAACTCATGACCAAACACAGACAGAAACAACGCCAGGGTGGTGACGATGCCGAGCGTCCACGCCACGAAATCTCCGGTAGGGGGAATTCGCAGCGTGCCGAGCTGCAGCGGATACTTGCGCACGTTTGCCGCAATCAAGACGACGCTCATCGCGAAGACAATGAACCAGCGATAGTCGATTCGCACGGGAATCCCGTAGACGCGCGCAACCAGAATTTGTCGTTTGAAGATGGCTCCGAGTTTAAAGGGCATCGGAAACTTAGACTGTCAAAATCACGAGGGGGTTCCCGGCTGACGCCCTGGCGGTGGGATTTTACGCGCTGCTAATCGAGTGTTGCCACTCGACTTCAAACAGCGGCACGGGCTGTTCGCGGTTCTTAACACTGATAGGATCGCGGCTGCGCCAATTGATAACGCGAACGCGCCGCCTGCGCCGTGACTTCGCTTACCAGAATCTCGCCGGCCTTGGCATTTGATTCCAGACGCGATGCGGTGTTCACCGTGTCGCCGATTGCCGTGTACTCGGATCGTCGTTCTGAACCAATGTAACCGACGATCACCTCGCCGGTGTGCAAACCGATGCCGATGCCGATTTCCGGGATAGCCTTCGGCGCGCAGTTCATCGTTAATGCTGAGCATGCGGCGCTGCATCGCGACTGCGGCGGCCATCGCATTCGCAGCGTCTTTCGGGGTTACGGTCGGCGCTCCGAACAAAGCCATCAAGCCATCGCCGAGATACTTATCCAGCGTTCCGCCGTGCGCAAAGATGATGTCGGTCATGGCCGAGAAATAACGATTGAGAAGTTGCACGATCTTCTCCGGCACCGCGTGCTCTGAGATGCGAGTAAAGCCGCGAATGTCTGCGAAGAGCACCGTGACGGTTTGCGTAACACCGCCCAGCTTAAACGAGTTGGGGTTCTCGAGCATCTGCTTGACCACGTACTCAGGCAAGAACCGGCTATAGTTCGCTCGCGCAACCTCTTCTTTCGCGAGCCGCTCGTGCGCCCGCACATTCTCGACCGCGATCGCAGTTTGCGCAGCCACGGCGCTAATCAATTCCAGATCGTCAGGCTTAAAAGCTGAGAAAGGATCAAGCCGGTCGGCGTAGAGCGCGCCGTGAACGCCCGACTCAGTAAACAGCGGAGCGCAGATCGTCGAGCGCACGCCTTGCGAAACAATCGAATCGACACCCGCAAATTGTTCGTCGGCCGCTGCGTCCTGCGACAGCAGCGCCACCCGGTCCTTCATCACCTTGCGAGTGATCGTGCGGCCAATGGTCATCTTGCGCGCGTGCGCTTCCAGCTTTTCGTCACGCGCGCGGGTAGCAATCGGGAACAATTTTGCTTCATCGGCATTTTGTCTCTGTGACGATGCCGTCAGCGAGCAAAGCGACCACACGATCCGCCGGCGTCGCACGGAAAGATAATATCGGTCGCCATTTTGAAGATCCGATCGAGATCGAATCCCGCGCCGAGCGCTTTACTCATCTCGTAAATCTCGCTGAGGATGTTCGCTTTGCGTTGCAGCGATTCAAGCACTTTGTCGCCCCGCGCCGCGCTGGTGCTGCCGCTGACGCGCGGATCCGATTGCTTAAGGACCGTCGTCAACACGTCCTTAGCGGACATCAGCAATTGAGTATGGCCGAGCGGCTTGTCGTCGAAACTCAGATCGGCGGTGCGTTCTTCCTTCGGCTGTTCGAACCGCAGCGTGCTGGCGCCGATGGTGACGCGATCGCCGTCTTTCAACTCGTGCTCGAATTTTTGCTCGCCGTTGACATAGACCTTGTTGGCGCTGCGTTTGATCTGACCGTTGACGAAGATGCCATCGATCAGCATGAACGAGCCGTCGTCGTTGGGCTTGATGTGCGCGTGATGACGTGATGCGCGCGGATCGTCCAGCACAATCTGATTGTCGGGCGCGCGTCCAATCAGGAAGAGACCTTGCGATTGCAGTGCATGTTGACGCCTGGCGTCCGCTGGCGTCGGTAACTTTCAGTAGGGCCATACCGGATATCTAAGACAAAATCGCTGCGCTTGATTCTACAAGGTAAACCGCGTTTCGTCCTAGCAAGAATTTTGCCGCGCCCTTAATCTTGCGCCGGGTTGGAGACGATGGCATGATGACGCCGCAAAACGGCTGACCCTCGAATAAGCATCTGGAGGACCCCCATGGCCGGTCATCTTCGATTACTGACTTCCGCACTCTTTTTTGCTGTCGTTATTTCCCTTCCCGCCAGGATCGCAAACTCTCAATCGACGGAAGTGAAGCCAAGACCGACTGGATCGATTAGCGGTCGCGTCACGGTTGCGGGCAAGCCTGCGTCCGGCATTCCCATCGCCGCGTTTTCGATGCAGAGTCTCGGACGCCGTAGCCCTGCGGCGGCACAGACCGCCAGCGATCAGGAAGGAAAGTATCAACTTCTCGGCTTGGCGGCCGGGCAATATCAAATAACGCCGCAGGCGCCGCAATTTGCGGATACCGAGGCCGCGAATGATTCAAACGGATTCTTCGTAGGGTCGAGCAAGTCAATTCTGTTGGCTAATGGTGAACAGATCGACAATATCGATCTCAAGCTGGCTCGTGGCGGCGTAATCACCGGCCGGGTAACCGATGCTGAGGGCAAACCGGTAATCAACGAAAATGTGGCATTACAAGTCGTTCGCGGTTTCGCACCAAAGTCCTTCACGACGCGGAAGCTCTGAAGAAAGAGATCGCGTTCCAGCCATGTGAACAGGTTGTCGACTTCGGCTTGTCCTACCCTGCTCCATCAACACCACAGTAGCTCCAAATTTTCGGAACATCTTCCACGCATCTATTTTTATTCTTGCGACATCGAATCGCCTCACCGGATTCCGAAACTTAGGGCCGGCTCAAACGTAAAAACGATCACCATCGAAGGCTGCGAGCCCGCATCCTTTGTGGTAGATTTGACCGGGCAAATAATTTTTGTGAGGCGGGCTACCGCCCGCCTTTTTGATTTTAACGTCACACTCGCGGAGTTCACGTGAAACGATTATCTCTGGTTCTTACGCTTATTCTTTCTCTGGTTGCGCCGCTGGCCGCGCGGCCGATCTCGCTTCAAACCAACGCGCCGCGAATCTCGCAGGGCGCGGCGCCGGCTCGCACCACGGCGGCGAAAGCCGCTTCGGATATTCAGAGCAAGATCCTGGCGAACGGTCTGGAAGTGATCGTTTTCGAAGATCATTCCGTGCCGATCGTCACCATCGAACTGGCGGTGCGTAATGGCTCGTTCACGGAACCGCCCGAGCTGAACGGCCTGTCGCACCTTTACGAACACATGTTCTTCAAAGCGAATCGCGCCATCGCCAACGCCGAGGATTATCTGCAACGAATCGGTCAGTTCGGCATCGCCTACAACGGCGAAACTCGCGAAGAGGTGGTTGAGTATTACTTCACCACCACCAGTCCCAACGTGCGCGCCGCGATGAATTTCATGCGCGACGCCGCGCGTTATCCACTGTTTGATGAAAGAGAGTTTGAGCGCGAACGGCAGGTCGTGATCGGCGAAATCGATCGCAACGAATCAGAGCCGGGATACTATTTGAACAAGGAGATGAACGAGCGGCTCTATTACAAGTTTCCGAGCCGCAAGCAACCACTCGGTAACCGCCAGACCGTTTCCACTGCGACGACCGCAATGATGAAATTGATTCAGGGCCGGTACTATGTGCCGAATAATTCGGCGCTGGTCGTCACCGGCGACGTCCGCGCGGCCGATGTTTACAGCATGGCGCAGGAGTTTTTTGGCGACTGGGCCCGGCGCGAAAAAGATCCGTTCGTCGAGTTTCCGATGGTCGAGCATCCGCCGCTCGCGAACAGCGCGGGCAGCATCATCAAGCAACCCGTAACCAATGTCTTAATCGAAATCGGCTGGCAAGGCCCGTCGATCGGCAAAGATGACGCGGCCACTTACGCGGCCGACATTTTCTCGTTCATCATGCAGCAGCCTGATTCGCGCTTTCAGCGAAACCTGGTTGACACCGGACTGGTAAACGGAGTCGCCATTGGCTACTACACGCAGCGCAACGTCGGACCCATCAACATCATTTTCCAGACGACGCCCGACAAAGCGCAGGCGGCGCTCAAAGCCGTCTACAACGAGGTCGCGCACTTTAACGACAAGGATTACTACACCGACGAACAGCTAGAGAGCGCCAAGGCCCTACTGGAAGCCGACGATCTCTACTCGCGAGAAAAATTCGACGAGTACGCCAAGACACTCGGCTTCTGGTGGTCTTCGACCGGCATCGATTACTTCCGCGGGTATCTCGGAAATCTGCGGCGCACCTCGCGGAGCGACATCAGCCGCTATGTCACGACCTACATTCAAGGGAAGCCGCACGTCAGCCTGGCACTGATTTCTGAGCAGGCACAACAACAGGCGAAGCTGACGCCGGAGGATCTGATCGGCCGGTAGAGACTTATCTGACCTATTGGCCTGTCGTTTGCCACTTGGTTATTTCGAGTTGGCCATCGGGATTATTGACCAGACGCAACTACAAACGCAGAAACAGACGATGAAGCATCCACAATTCAAATCAGCAAACGACAAATGGTTTTCCTTGCGAGTTAGCACGGTGACATTCGCGCTCTTCGCGTTGGTCTTCAGTGCATCCGTCGCCGGCGCGCAAACAACTGCCCAAACGCCGCCCTCGGCGGCTCCCGATTTCCAAAGCGTGATCTCGCGGCAGGCCAGCCTCGTCACGGAATTCGATGTCAACGGACTGAAAGTCCTGGTGAAGAAACGCGAAGGCAGCCAGACCGTTGCGGCCGGCCTTTTTATTCGCGGCGGCGTCGGAAATATCAACTCAACCAATGCCGGAGTCGAAGCGCTCATGCTGAACGTCGCCAGCGAAGCCAGCGCCAAGTATCCCCGCGACCGCATGCGCAAAGAGTTGGCGCGCATGGGCACCGTGATCGGCGAGGGGACCAATGTCGACTACTCAGTGCTGTCGATGGCCGCGACGCGCTCGAACTTCGATCGTTCGTGGGACATTTTCACGGACGTCGCGTTGCACCCTTCGTTCACCAGGGAAGATGTCGATCTGGTGAAGGCGCGACTGGTTGCCAGCCTGAGCGACGATGCTGACGAGCCGGACACTTACTTGCAACGACTGCAGGAAAAAGTTGCTTACGTCGGTCACCCCTATTTGAACCGGCCCGAAGGAACGGCCGAGTCAGTGACCAAGCTCACACCCGAAGATCTGCGCGCTTATCACCAACGCATCATGCAGACTTCGCATCTGCTGCTGGTGATCGTCGGCGATCTCGATGCGGCGCAACTGAAGACGCGCATCACCGCCACCTTCGGCAAGCTTCCGCGCGGAGATTACAAGCCGCAGGCGCCGCCGCCGCTGACCTTTGATGCCTCGACCCTCGACATCACCAGCCGCGAATTACCGACTAACTATATCCAGGGGTTTTTCACCGCACCCGCGATTACTTCTCCGGACATTTATCCGATGTACGTCGCTTCGTCACTACTCCGCGATCGCGTGTTTGAAGAAGTACGCGTCAAGCGCAACTTGTCATACGCGCCGGATGCTTTTCTTAGAACGCAGGCAGCCAACATCGGCGGCATTTATGTGACCGCCGTCGACGCCAACCAGGCGGTGCGCGTAATGCTAAATGAAATGACGCGCCTACAACGCGAGCCGGTCGGCAAGGACGACATCACGGCGGTTGTCGCTCAGTTTTTGACGACCTACTACATCGGCCAGGAGACGAACGCGGCGCAGGCGGCTGACCTCGCGAAGTACGAATTGATCGGCGGGGGCTGGCAGAACTCGCTTCAGTTCCTCGAGAAGCTAAGGGCCGTCACGCCGGCTGATGTCCAGCGCGTTTCGCAGAAATACATGCGCAACATTCGTTTCGTGGTGTTGGGAAATCCGAATCAGATCGACAAGAACGTCTTCATTGGACAAGCCGGAAACTGACTGGCGCGCAAGCGTCACGCTTTCATTCATCGCTCACTTCTTAATTAAAACTGCCACCGGGACGGTTGCGCTCCAGTCACTTTCGTATCAGCACTGCTGAGGCGGTAATCTCACGATCGCGCTCGTAGGAGTACAGAAAGATCAACTGCTTTCGGTTGAGGCGCTGGATCAAAACATTCCCGCGATCGGCGCACTTGTCCTGTCCGTTATTAAGAACCTCCCGGAAACGTGCGCGCCACGCGTTGCTGGAAATCAGCTTCCACCGGCCTCCGCAGCTTAATGATGGGTAATCGATCGAGTAGCGACCGCGACGGGCAGTAAACTTCATCGCCCAGGTGGTTTGGTCATCAAGCTGATATCCCACGCCTTCCCACTTGCCGTTGAGCCAACCCGCGGACTTCTTCTGGGCAACGACGCTGACTGAGGTGGCCAGCAGCACCAACAGTCCAATCCCGAAACACTTGATGACACTTCTTCGCATTCCTGGCAGCAGAAATCCTTATCTCCTAAAACCGCACATGCTCTTCCGGCGCGCCCTTCTGACAGTCGACGCACTCATCGGCAGAGTTGTAAAACTTCTCATCGAATTCAACCAGCGATTTGATGGCGACCCCGTTGATTTCGTTAGGCGCTGACGTAAACCGGACAATCGCGCCACAGCCGATAATCGGCGCTCCGAGTTCGCCCACCAGTCGGACGGTTTCTTCAATGGCGGCGCCGCTGCGGATGATGTCGTCCACGATAATGCACGGGTTGATTTCGCCCTGGTTGATGTACTGGCGGAAGGCGCGCTTGCCGTTTTCCTGTTCGGCCCAATAAATCTGTTCGGCATTCAAAGCATCGCGCACCCCGAAGGCGACGGGAATGCCGCCGGAACTCGGACTGATGATCGAGACCTTCGGCAATTGGCTGGCGATGTCGCGTTCGACCCTGAACTTACGACTGAGGGCGACCGCCAGGACGCGCGCTGTGTCGTAATAACGAAAAGCCAGCGGCATCTGAAAATAGTGCGCCGTGTGTTTGCCGTTCGGATAGACAAAGTGCCCTTCGCGAAATGCGCCGGTGCGTTTCAAAATCCGCATGATGTCTTCGGGCGGCGGAATCAGTTGCACGCCTCGTGCTGGTGTCATAGAAGCTCCTTCAATCAGCTGTAAATAGTGAATCGCAAATCGTAAATCGGAAGACCGGCCGGGCCTCTATTTACGATTTACCATTTACGATCTACCCGCGTGGCGCCGCGTAGCATAACATCATTGCTGGCACATTTCACTTGAGCATGGCTTGTCGAATCAAGCGCTGTTGGTCTTTGGAAAGCTCTCCCGGCAATTCATCAACTGCGAACCACTTCGCGCGCTTAATTTCAAAACTAGAAGGCTTGGGGCGGCCTATCACACGCGCGCGAAAATAAATTTCGACCTGCCGCGGCCGGCGGAGCGCCCTGACAAAAAGCAATTCGACATCTTCAACCTCGACAGCGATCTCTTCACGCAACTCGCGACGCAGCGCTGCCTCGGGCTGTTCGCGCCGGCCGATAAAGCCGCCCGGAATTCCCCAACCGCTGTCGGGACGGAAAACATGTTCCAGCAGCAGAATGCGGCCCTGGTCATCAAAAAGCATTGCGCCCGCCGTGACCGTAAACCGCCATTGGCCCAGGCGCACGACGCGTCGGCGAATCGCGCCGGGCAAGTGTCGCCAAATCGCGCCCAGAAAATTGGTGAGCATGAGGCCGCAAGAATATCACGGCGCTCGCGGTTGCCCGTCAACCCTCATTGGTGCGTACTGTCTGAGGGTTGTATTGCCGCTGCCTGGCAACACACCAGCTCTCACGTAAAGACGCTAAGCGCAAAGCTACGCAGAGTCGTAAGACCCTCCTCGCTTGCGCTCCGTCAATACTTCTCGGCTCTTGTGCGAATCCAGAACGAACCAGGGTTGAACTCTGAACTATTCGCCGTTAATATGCCGCTCGATCCTTTCGCAGTTTTCTCGACTCGAAAACGCATATGTCGGCAAACATCTCAGAAGGTTCAACTCAATCAGCCGCCGCCACCGCCGCGCCGGTCCCCAAACGGATCACCAACGCGCAAACCGTCTGCAACGAGCGTAACGAGAAAAACAAACTTTGCAACGGTCATCTGAAGCAGTTGAAGACTGCGGGCGAACTTGCTGAGGTTCACCTGCGCGGCGACGATGTCTTGTTCAAGTGTCACTTGTGCGGCACGCTCTATATGGGACCGCCGTTAGGTCACGTGCGTGACCCGCAAAAGCAGAAGAGATTTGTGGAAGCTGAGTTGTCTGCCCTGCTGCAAGCAGCCGGTGGCACTCTGCCCGTAATCAAAAAGAATGAAAAGGGCGTTTATGTAATTGTCGAAGCCGAAGGCGCGACGCCTGCCCATGCTCCGGCAGCCAAGCCTGCGGCCGCGGCCGCGCCTCCCGCCGTCACAACGAAGCCCGCCCCCGCTCCGGCACAAGCAGCCGCCATTGCCGAAAAATCGATGACGCCTCCGGTTGCCGCGCCAAAAGCAGCGGCCGATCCGAACCGCGGTCTAAATCGTCGTTCGACCTATGCCGGAATTGCTGACACGGGACCGGTCGCGGGTGAAACGAAAGAGCAGAAGATCGAGCGGCTGAAAAAAGTGGTCGTGGGCGCAAAGCAACGCGCCGACGAGGGCGGCGGCGAACACGTAACCGTCGTCGATTCGTCGCCCAGCGCCGATGCGCATCGTCCCGCCGCCGAAGCCCAGGCTGAAACCGGCGCGGCTTCTGCGGCGCCTTTGAGCGGGGCTGCGGCAACAGCTTCGCCCGTCGCCGGCGCGGAAACTCCAGCGGACCTGGCGCCCGATCAAGTTGCGCCCGCCGTCGCACCAACGCCTACCACTTCGCAAGCAACGGGCAGCGGACCTGATCGCACTCTATTCAAGAGATCGACTTACGCCGGCGTTACCGATACGGGCCCGGTTCCAGGCGAGACTCGCGAGCAGAAGATCGAGCGATTGACGAAGCTGGCCGCCGCCGCCAAGCAACGTGCGGAAGAAGGATGAGCTGTCACACGCTCTTCCTCGTTCACACATATCAATCGCGAAGCGATTGTGCCCCAAAGCCCAACGTTGCCGCGCAGCGGCTACGTTGGGAACACCGGACAATCATTCGCAACCCCATCGGGGTTGCGACGACATAAGGTCAATCCCACAAATAGCGCTCATCCCACTCCATGCCATAGCGCCGTAACATCGTGCGTAACTCATCTTGAAAACTAATCTTCTTGTGATGGGCTGCCTGATTGAGGATGTACTTCTTGACCTGCTCCAGATTGGAAGCACTTACGGAAAAATCGGCGTAACCGCTCTGCCATTCAAAGTGGCGCAGCCCCTGATCTTGCTTCAGCCAAAGACTCGAAACGCGCTTCAGTTCTTTGACCCAGTCCGCTTGGGTAACTGTGCGCCCAAACCGTGAAAGCAAATGCACGTGGTCTTCGATGCCACCACAAATTATGGGTGCGCACCCAAGTTGTTTTGAGATGCCTCCGAGATAAGCGTGCAATGAAAATCGAATTTGATCATCCCAAAGAAACGGGCGACGTTCTTTGGCCGAGAAGACCAGATGAACATACACAGCAGAAAGTGATTGAGGCACGCATAGATCATATCCTGTGCAGCAACCTTGTTTCGGGAAATCGCGTAATCAACTGCGCCGCGGCGACAAGGGAGAGATTGCAAAAAACGAGCGCAACCCTGTCAGGGTTGCGGCGTTGTTTCGGCTTTCGTTTACCCAACGTAGCCGCAAAGCCGGCAACGTTGGGCTGGAGGGTGGAACCGCTGCGCGGTTCAGCAACCCTGTCAGGGTTGCGCAATCCTATGAATCTCGTTTCCCAACGTAGCCGCAAAGCCGGCAACGTTGGGCTGGAGGACGAGAACCGCTTCGCGGTTCATTGGCTGTTGCGGCAGCAGCGGGAAACAATTGATTCGGCTAAAGAAGATCGTTTGCAGTATGTTCAAAATCCGCAACCGAGACGGTTGTGCTCCAGTCAAATCAACTATCCTCAACCACCAGGCCTTCACGCGCCACTTTCCAATTCAGCACTTCCGCGCCATCTTCTTCTGATAGGGCGCGCTCGACGTCCTGCTGGCGGCCTTCGGCGCACAGAAATGCAATGCAACCGCCACCGCCGGCGCCGCAAATCTTGGCTGCCTCGGCCCCGTTGGCCAGCGCCTTTCCCACCAATGCATTCATGTGTGGCGTCGTGATGTTTGGCGCCAGGCGCTTCCGATTGGGATAAGCAAACCGCATGATCTCACCAACAGCTTTCCAGTCGCCCGCTACCAACGCCTCGCGCATCTGTTCAGCAGCACTTCGAATCACTTCGAAGATTTGAAACAGCGATCTATCTCCATCGATGTGCCGTTTGAACACTTCCCAATTGTTAATTCCGGAAAGGCGCGGCTCGCCCGTGTAACAAATAACAAAACGTCGCTCAATCTCATCTTCATCGATGGTGAGATGTTCACGTTCCACTCCGTCAGGCCGCAAATGAATCGCCGAGGCCGAACCGTAAAAGGCCGGGTAATAGTCCTGGATGCCGGCCGGCACCTTAATCACCATGGTCTCGATATTCGCGGCGAGGCCTATGAAGCTGCCCCTGTCATAACGCTCACCAACCAGCCGGTTGAGCGCGCCAATTAACGCAATCGCCAGGGCCGACGAGCCCGAGATGCCGGCGCCGGCTGGCGCTTCGCTGTGCGTGGTCAGATGAAAACCGGTTTCGGGGCTGAAGAAGTGCACCATCTTCGACACGAGTTCGAGCTCTTCGTCGCGTGCCAGATCGCCGATGCAGTCAAGCGCGCTTTCCAGCCGAATCCCGCGATCGCGCGATTCCAAAATAATTCGGTCGTCATCGCGCGTCTCAATGCGCACGTTGGCGCGCAGGGAAAGCGCAAAGTTGACGGTCGATGCCCCGGGATGGAAAAGATAGAGTGGCCAGATATCGATGGTGCCGCCGGCCAGATCGACGCGAGTAGGGGCAGATGATTTAATGATCATTTATGACTTGAAATCAGTTTGATTCAGGGTCTGCTAACAGCGTGGCAATTTACTCTCGCGGCTGTCGTTTTTTCAAATGGATTTTCTCCTGGAGGTCATCTTTAAATTCTTTCAGACCTTCCAGCGCCGCGTGCTCGATCTCCTGGATTCGTTCCGGCTCGACTGCTTCCACTGTCCGCGAAACCCAGCGGCGCTTAATCAGGTAAAAGATAAAAACGCCGCCCACCAGGATTCCCAGCAGGATCTTACCCACGTGGCGAAAATCGCCGATCAATCCCATCACCGCGCTCGAGAAAAAATAGCCGACGCCGCTGAGAATGAATACCCAAAGAAAGCAACTACCCAGCGAGAGCGGGACGAAGCGGAGATAGCGCATGCGCGCGACGCCATAGAAAGTGCACGACGCCCAACGCAATCCGTAAACGTATTTCGAAATGAAAATTGAAAGCGTGCCGAAGCGGTTCGTCATCCGCTCGATCCGCGAACTCGCGCTGCGATAGAAGCGAAACTGGCGAACCGTGCCGCTGAAAATGCGCCCTGCCGCATAGGCGATGTTGTCACTGGCAAAGCCGCCGAGTGTGCCCCACAACACTACCCGGGCAAAACTGTAAGGACCGAAAAAATCGTTGTGCGCCAGGACCCCAGCCAGCAGCAGCGTCAGGTCACCTTCAGCCATGACCAACACAAACACGCCGTACAAGCCATATAGCTGGATCAGGTGGGACAAAAGCTGAAGGCTGGACATGTCAGTGAGCTGTGAGCAGCGAGCAATAAGCAGTCAGCAGCAAGGTGGCTCAAGGTTGCAGTGGGCTTCACATCGGGCAATTGCAGCAGCCTACCGCTTACTGCTCGCGGCTTACAGCTTACTGGCTTTCTGCCTCCTCTTCTGGCGGGGGCTTTACTACCAGGACCGGGCAGTGGGCGTGACGCACAACGGCTTCCGCGGTCGATCCAAAGATCATGCGGCCCAGTCCGGTGCGTCCATGAGATGAAATAACGATCAGATCGACCGCTCGTTCCGTAGCGACACGAACAATCTCAGCCGCGGCATCGCCGTGAGCAATCACCTCTTCCACCTTCAGCCCATGGAGATCTTCGCAGTCGACGAGCTGGGGTAACTCGCGCTCGGCTGAATCTTCCAATTGCTCGCTCATGTCAGCGATGGGCATCGGTTCAGCCAGGCCGGAGTAGCCGACGGCCGGCACGATCGGCTCAACTACGTGAATGCAAATCACGCTGGCCCTGGTCGCGCGGGCAATCGCCGCGGCGTAAGGCAGAGCATAGTTTCCGCAGCCGCTGAAATCTGTCGGCAGCAAAATCGTGCGCAACTGTAAACCCTCGGCGCCGCTTTTCTCGACAGTGTTCGCCATATTGTGCGGGTGCATTCTACACGCACAAGGCACAGTTTGACAGTCCCTTAGCCGTCGCATAACATGGCGACGAAATTCCTGCCCAAACCGAAAACCTCTTAGGAAGGCACTCGCATGCCCAGTAATTCTGAAAACAACTTTGCGGGTATTGAAGTAGCGCTGGCCACGATGCGCGGCGTCGTGATTTCCGCAACCGGAGAAATAATTGAGCGCGGCGAATCCAGTTACGAACCTGAGAATCTGATCGCCGCCATTGCGAACCTTACCCAGGGTTTGCGCGAACCCGGCGAGATTCACTCGGTTGGCCTGGCCATTCCGGGCCTCGTCAATCGCGAAACGGATCGGGTGTTGATTTCGACCGGCCTGCCCTTCACGGCCCAGCAGCACATTCACGCCGAACTTATGCAGGCCACGGGTTTGCGATTCGAGCTGGAGAACGACGCGAATGCCGCCGCTTATGGTGAATACAAAGCCGGCGCCGGCCGCGACGCGCGCGATATTTTTTATATCGGGATTGGCGATGCGATCGGCGGGGCGATAATTCTTGACGGGAAGTTGTGGACGGGCGCGTCCGGCTGCGCCGGCGAGATCGGACATATCACCATCGACACCGAAGGCGCCGAATGCGAATGTGGCAACACGGGCTGCATGGAAACCATCGCCTCTGGTCCGAACATAGTTCGTCGCGCGCGCGAGCGACTGAACCGCGATTCGACTTCTTCGCTCTCAAGTCTGGCCATGCACGATGAATTCACGGCGGGCGACCTGGCATTGGCGGCGCGCAACGGCGACGACTTTTCCGTGATGATGTTGGAACGCACCGCCAAGTCTATCGGCATCGCCGTTGCGAGTGTGATCAATCTGCTGAGCCTCGAGCGTATCATCCTCGGCGGTACGATCATGGAGGCCGGCGATTTGGTTCTGGCGCCAATTATCAAAGAGGCCCGCAACCGATCTTTCCAACCGTGCTTTGAGGCTACTCGGATTGTGGCGGCAGAACTGGGAGCGGATGGCGTGGCGATTGGCGCGGCGCTATTGGCGCGAGATTCTCAGAGCTAGTGGCACAGACTTCAGTCTGTGATTCACTTCTGTCAAAGCACGGCTTTGCCTCAAAACGTTGGCTATGCCAACGATCTCAGCCGCGTAGCGGCGACATATTTATAGAACAATGCTGCTTATTGAATCCGGAGCTCCGAAGGAGCGGCATATTCTGTCGCCCATAAATGGGCTAAAACGTAGAGAATTCTTCGCATCTATAAATATTCCGTGCCTAACAGCACTCAAGACAAATTCGCGTCGCTTGGCTTTGCCCAAAAAGTCGATGAGCTTTGACATGGATTCTGCTTAGTCGCAGAGCGACGGCTGAATTTAGCCCGGCCTTTGAAGGCCGGGCTGCGAAGCAAAACAAATCTCGTCGCGTAGCGACGATTGAATTATTGTTCACCCGTCGCTGACACGACGGAACTTTGGTGGGTCATGTCATCCCGGCCTTGAAAGGCCGGGCTAAACTCAGGACGCCGCTACGCGGCGAAGGCAAAGACAACTTCGGATTTTGCTTGGAAGGACTTTTTGGGCAAAGCCCAGTCGCTTCAATTTCTATCAACGCTCCGCTGCCTGACTCTTGAGGAAAGCTCTAAAGCACAGACTGAAGTCTGTGCCACCGCAACTAGTCCAACGTCGTTTCGCGAATCTTCTTTTCCTGCTCGGCGCGAAATTCTTTCAACTTCGCCTTCAGTTCGGGACGCTTATTGGCCAAAATCGCGATCGCCAGGAGCGCGGCATTCGTCGCTCCCGCCTTTCCGATGGCCAGCGTTCCCACGGGAATTCCCCCCGGCATTTGCACCGTCGAGAGCAAAGAATCAAGTCCGTTCAATACGCTCGTCATCGGCACACCCAACACGGGCAAGGTTGTGTGCGCCGCAATTACGCCGGCCAGATGCGCCGCGCCACCGGCTGCGGCGATGATGACTTCGATGCCCCGGGTGTCGGCGTTGCTCGCAAACTTCGAGGCCAGCCCCGGAGTCCGATGGGCCGACATGACATGAGACTCGTGCGGGACGCCGAAATTTTCCAGCGTCTCTGACGCAGCGCGCATCGTGTCCCAGTCAGACTTGCTGCCCATGAGAACGGCCACGAGTGATGAAGATTTCTTGGCGGATCGAGATTTTGCCTTAGCCATTTTTCCTTTTGTGTTAGAAGCAGGCACCGGGATTGGTTGACTGGGCGCATCCGTCCCGGTTGTCTTAAACTCGTTGCAAGCGAGGACGCTTGCGCTCCAGTCAGGGACGTGTGCGCTCCAATCGATGCTGCTCAGTTAGCGGACCAGGCTACTCTCCCTGATCGAGCGAGTAGCCGCGCTCGCCGTCAAAGTTGCATAGGTTCTCAATCTTTATGAAATCAAACCCGGCGTCATTTACGCGTCCCAGCACGTCGATAATGTCTTTGTGCGCAATCGGAGCGCCTTTGTTTTTTGACATATAGCGACAGCGCCATTGATCCGAACAGAACGTTTCGGCCGCGCCGCCCGGCCAAACCTTCACGCCGCGATTGCTGACCATCACCAGCTGCAAACTCTCCGGAGTAATCCTGGTGAGCGCCTCACCCAGATTGTCAGGCGTTCCTTTCAACCAATCGAGAAACACGTCCACTCCGACCAGTTCTTTCTTGGTATCCGAACGCTCTTTGACGATGGTTTCGCCGAAGACTTCCTCAACGTCCGTTTGTTTGTAGCTCACGGCCTTGAGCGTGTTCGGCTTCTTGCCCAGGCGTTCGACCACTGCCTGCGCAAATTCTTTGGTGCCCACTTTTTGCTTACTGACGCCCTCATCAAAAATGTCGTAAGTGTGCACGCCGTCTTCGATCGTGCGCAGCCAGGCGTTGTGCACCTTTTCTGCCGTGGCCGTATGGCCGATGTGCACCAGCATCAGAATCGCGCCCAGCAGCAGTCCCGAGGGATTCGCCAGGTTTTGTCCGGCTCGACGCGGCGCCGAACCGTGGATCGCCTCGAACATCGAGATGTTTTCGCCAATGTTGGCCGAACCGGCGAGACCGACTGATCCGGCGATCTGGGCCGCCACATCAGAGAGGATATCGCCATAGAGGTTGGGCATAACGATCACGTCGAAGACGTTGGGAGTGTCGGCCATCTTGGCCGCGCCGATGTCCACGATCCAATGTTCATTCTCGATGTCCGGATACTCGGCGGCGATCTCGTTAAAAACTTTATGAAATAGACCATCGGTAAATTTCATAATGTTGTCTTTGGTAAAGCACGTCACCTTTTTGCGATTGTGCCGGCGCGCATACTCGAACGCGTAGCGCACAATCTTCTCTGACCCCGGTCGCGAAATCAGTTTCAGGCACTCCATCACCTGATCGCTCTGGCGATACTCAATGCCGGCGTAAAGATCCTCTTCATTCTCGCGCACGATGACCACGTCCATGCCCGGATGTTTGGTTTCGATGAAGGGATGGTACGAAACACATGGCCGCACGTTGGCATAGAGGCCGAGCGTCTTCCGCACCGTCACATTCAGGCTTTTGTAACCGCCACCCTGTGGCGTCGTGATCGGCGCTTTGAGAAAAACTTTCGTGTTGCGCAGCGAAGCCCACGCGCTGGGGTCGATTCCGGACGTATTGCCGGACAGATAAACTTTTTCACCGATTTCAATCTTTTCAATCGCCAGCTTCGCACCCGCCTCTTTCAGGATGTGAAGCGTCGCTGCCATGATTTCGGGACCGATGCCGTCGCCATAGGCGACTGTGATAGGAACAGTTGGCATTTGATTATTGCCTTTCTTTTTCAAGTCAGTACCACCTCCGGTAACGGGTGGGTCAACGCTACGGAACCACGCGCTACCGCAGGTGGCACTGACTCATGTGGATTGTGAAGTTCACGAATATAAGTCAAAAGACCGAGGGTGCGCAAAGCGAGATGATTTCAACTGACAGAGTAAAGCGGTTCCGCGGGGTCCACTGTGCTCTCCGTCACGTCGAAAGTGTTAAGATCGATCCTTCGGTGAACGATCAGGCCTTTCAAACTCTAGAATTCGATTCGCTGCGCTCGCTCGTGCGACGACATGCCCAGACAGACCCGGGCCGCGCGCGCCTCGACAGCCTCGTTCCGCTGCCGGATTACACGGTACTAAATCGGGAACTGCGCGCGGTTGGCGAGATGATCGACTTGCGCAGTCGTGGGTCGCGTTTGTCGTTCGAGGGCGTCGCGGATCCTGCTGAATCAATTTCGCGTTTGCGGATTGCCGGCACGGCGCTCGATCCGCTGGCGATGCGCGAACTTGCCTTCCTGTGTGAGCGCGCGGTCGATGCGCGCGCGGAAATTTTCGAAAAAAGGGATTCGCATCCGACGCTTTTTGAAACGATTGCGCTCCTGTCGGGCCAACTCAAAGAGCTGGCGACCAGGTTAACGAAAAAGATTCTCCCCAGCGGTGAACTCGACGATCGCGCAAGTCCGCAACTCGCAACGATTCGCCGTGAGCTGGCGAATGCTCGTTCGCGGATCACTCGCTCACTGGAAAGCCTGATGCGTCGCTCGAGCGAAGCGATTCAGGAAGAAATCGTGACCGTGCGCAACGATCGTTTTGTGATTCCCGTCCGCGCCGATCATCAATCGAGAATCAAGGGCGTGGCGCACGGCTCGTCTTCGTCCGGCGCCACCGTTTTCGTCGAGCCGCTGGAAACGATCGAAGCCAACAATGAATTGCAGAACCTCCGCGAAGCTGAGCAGCGCGAGATTGCCGAAATTCTGTTTGGGCTATCGGAAGAATTGCGGGCGCGGCTGCCGCAGATCGAACTCGCGGCTGAAGCAATCACGGAACTCGATTTCATCAACGCGAAGGCGGCGTTTGGCGAACGATTCAATTGTGTGGTTCCGAGCGTGTCAGAACCGGGAGCGGTAGCGACCGGATCCAGAAGTCACTCCGGAAAGTCTCCTGATCCCGTCGCTACAGCTCGGGGTTCTGATACGAATCTCGAATTTATCAATGCGCGGCACCCGCTCCTGGAAGAAACTCTTCGCGCCAGCCGCAGTACGGTCGTGCCGGTTACACTCCAGCTCGATCAAGACCATCCAGTCATGGTTATTTCAGGCGCGAATGCCGGCGGGAAGACGATCGTTTTGAAGACCGCAGGATTGCTCGCCCTGATGGCCTTGTCCGGGTTACCGGTTCCGGCGACGTCGGCGCAATTGCCCTTTTATCAATCAGTACTCGCCGACATCGGCGATCAGCAGTCAATCGCTGCGAACCTTTCGACGTTTACCTCGCACATGAGCAACATCGCGAGCATGATCGCATCCTGCCAATCGGCGGACATTGTTACTGGGAGCGCGGGCGCCCCGCCCGCTTCTTGTTACGCACTCGTGCTGCTCGACGAAGTCGGCACCGGCACGGATCCTGAAGAAGGTTCAGCACTCGGCGTGGCGGTGGTCGAACATTTCAAGCAACGGAACGCGCACGTCATGGCGACGACGCACTACTCCGGTTTGAAAATCTACGCTGCGAATGAACCCGGCGTGCTAAACGCCAGCGTAGAATTCGACGAAAGAACCCTGCGGCCGACCTACCGCTTATTGGTTGGTCTCGCCGGTTCGTCCTCCGGTTTGGAAATCGCGCGTCGATTTGGAATTCCCGGCCCCTTGATCGAGGGCGCCGCCGCGCAGTTAAAGCAATCGTCGCTCGACACGATCGAATATCTGCGCCGGATCAAGTCTGAAGCTGAGCAGGCTGACGCTTTGCGCCAGGCGCTTGAGGAAGAACGGGCGGCGGTGGCCGAAAAGTTTTCTTCACTCGATCGCGAATTCCGAAAACGCGAGTCCGATCGGCAGACAGAATTCCAGGCAAACCTTGCCCATTCGATTTCCGAATTTGAAAAGCTCAGCCGCGAGCTGCTCTCAAAGATCGAAGATCGAACAGCGCGCGTAAAGGTCGAGCGCGAAGCCGAGAAACGCGCGGCTGAACTAAAACGGGAAGCGCAGCAGGCGGCCAAACAAATGTCTGAGGCTGCGCGCTCGCAGACCCGCGCACGGCCGGGAAAATCTCCAGGTCAGGAAGGGGGCTTGCCCCCGCAGCTGCGGGGAGTGAAGGTCGTTCGCGACGGAAAGCTTGTTAGTGATGCGGGAAGTGAGGCGCCCTCCAAAGAGAGCGGACGAGACGTCCGCGCTCCCAGCATCGAAAAGCGAGATCTCCGAGTCGGCGACCGGGTCAGGCTGAGCACGTTCGGATCAATTGGCATTATCGATCGAATCAAGGGCGATGAAGCGGAAGTCCGCGTAGGGTCACTGCACATGCGCGAGCGTCTCGCGAATCTGGAACTGGCCGCCGAAGCGAGCGACGAGCGTAATAAAGTCAGTGCCTCCGGCGGTAGCGTGAGGGTCAAAGCGAGCCTTGAAGAAATGCAGAGAAGCGCCGGCGCCACTGAGCTTCATCTGCATTCAAGGGTTTCCGATTCAACATTTCAAACGAGCCGTGAGTTGAACCTTATCGGCAAGAAAACCGACGAAGCTGTCGACCTGGTAGACAAGTTTCTCGACGAAGCCTTTCTCAATGGTCAGACTGACCTGCGGATAATCCACGGCCACGGCACGGGTGCGCTGCGCAAAGCAGTGGCCCAACTGCTCGCCGATCATCCGCACGTCGCGCGGTTCGCGCCGGCGCCGCAGGATCAGGGCGGCAGCGGCGCGACGATTGTGGAGTTACGTCAATAGAGGTGGTCGTGTACCAATCTCCCCTCTCCCAGGGGGAGAGGGCAACTCGCTCGGCCTGCCCCTACCTCTTACTAATCGTCTCTTTCAGAGCCAGATTTCGAATCAGGCGGTGCAGATTGGTCGCATGCAAACCCAGCAACTTTGCCGCCTCTGTGTAACTACCCTTTGATTCTTCCATCGCCTCGAGCACGATCGACTTTTTGGCCGCTTTGAGTTTGTCGTGGTAGTTAACAGCCGACGCGCTCTCAATATCGCTGCCTTCGAATAATGCCTCCGGTAAATCCTCGGGCATGATCATTTCGGTAGAGCCGAGCACGACGGCTCTCTCAATCGCATTCTGCAGTTCGCGGACATTGCCCGGCCAATCGTAAGCGCGCAGCACGGACCGCGCTTCCGGAGAGATGCCATTAATCCGGCGCTTGCATTCCTTGCTGTAGACCGAAACGAAATAACTCGCCAATAGTTGAATATCGTCGCCGCGCTCTTTCAGCGCCGGCATGTTGATCGAGACGACATTTATTCGGTAATACAAGTCCTGCCTAAAAGCTCCGGCGCCGATAGCCGCTTCCAAATCCTTGTTCGTGGCGGCTACCAGTCGCACATCCACCTTTAGGGGGCGGGTTCCGCCGACGCGTTCGAACTCGCGCTCCTGCAACACACGTAAGAGCTTCGCCTGAATCGCCGGCGCCAATTCGCCGACTTCATCCAGAAACAGAGTTCCGCCGTCGGCAACTTCGAGCTTCCCGCGCTTTTGGGAAATGGCGCCCGTAAAGGCTCCCTTCTCATGTCCGAACAAATCGCTCTCCAGCAAAGTTTCGGAAAGCGTAGCGCCATTGATCGCGACAAAGGGCTTTTCCGATCGCGAGCTGTTCAAATGAATGGCGTGCGCGGCGAGTTCTTTTCCGGTGCCGCTCTCTCCGCGTATTAAGACAGTGGCGTCGGTGGCGGCGACCCGGCCGATGAATTGATACACCGACTTCATCGATGGACTTTCGCCAACCATCTGATGCTCGAGGCGGATCTCTTCGTGCAGCCGTTCGTTCTCAGTGTGCAACCATTCCATCGTGCGCGCATTTTCGAAAGGCGCCGCCGCGATGGCCGCAATGGCCGTCAACAACTGCAAGTGGCTCTCATCAAATCTGGAGTTTGGATCACTTGTGTCGAGATAGATGACGCCGAGGGTTCGGTCCAGAAAGATCAGGGGCACGCAGAGCACTGAGCAAACCCGGGCTTCTATCAGGCTCGTCTTCCCCGAGCCGCCGGCTTCGAACAAATCGTTACTTAAGAGCGCGACGCCTTCTCGCAGAACCTGCCCCGTAATCGTTTCACTCACGCGCAGCGAGTCGTCGCGTCCACCCTGCTTGCGCCAGGCGGAAGCAGAGATAAAGGCTTCGGATTCACCGTCGCGCAGAAGAATCGCAGCGCGTTCGGCGGGAATCACTTCGGTGATGAGTTGGAACAGCTCGCTTTGCAGGTCCCGGAGCGTGGCCAGCGAGTTTATTGAGGTGCTTATTTTCAGCAGGGCATTCAGATCTCGCGCCATGCGCGCGCTGCCGGGCAATTCCGCGGCGACCTTTTCCGGCCGCAGGTAGAGAGCATCTTCTCTGCGAAGTCTGACCGTCGACCGCGTAATCACATTGACCTCAGCCGAGTCGCCAGAGGTTTGCATCGGCGTATCAGTGTCGTGCGACAGAAACAGCAAGACCACATCACCTACAGCAATCTGATCGCCGTGTGCCAGTTGCTGTTCTCTTACGGGCCGGCCATTGACGAAGGTGCCGTTATAACTTTCGAGATCGCGGATGGTGAACTCCCCACCATTTGCTGATCTGGAAGCGTTTGCCGATCCGGAATCGTCCTGCCGAATCAGGCAATGCCGCCGCGAGACGGAAATGTCGTTGAGACAGATCGCGTTCGCGCTGTCGCGACCGATCAGGGTCTCGCTTTCGGCTAAAGCGAAGATGGTTCCCTTGAGAGAGCCGGAAATGGCGATGACGCGCGGGTTCATGGGCCCGCAGAGGATATCAGAATTGACACTGCGATCATCAGTTTTGACACTCGATTACCCGGCCATTGCAAATCTCGCAAAGTCTCTTACTCGCTAATTATTGATGAATACGCGTGGTGAGCGGTTCGGTCAGAGCTTCGCTGGTCTGGCACGGGACTCGCTATTTCCGGAAGCCAACGACGACGCAACACGATGGTTAGCTGATACTTTCCCCCTCTTCCTCAGCTTCCTTGCAACCGTCGTGTTGTTTTTTTCACGAGCGCCGGCCGAACTCAAAGGAGACGAAGATGTTGAAAACAATTGGGACCACATTCTTGTCGATGATAGTGACAGCCGCCGCGGTGGTCTTCGCGTTGACCTCACTTGCAGAGCCGGTTGCGACTCAGGTCGCGACTGCCGCGCCCGTTACCGTCAGCCAACCGTCGACGATTGAAACTTTCACTTACAACGGCCGGCACGGTGACTGGGTGCGCAAACTGCTGGGCAAAGTGGGAGCCTGGAAATGTCCGGCGAATGCTTCTGACAGCGGCACGCCTCCGTCGGTAAAAGTCGACGCCTGCATGCGCGACAAGTATGTCGCCGCTGCGGTCCTGTATGCCTGGGCCGCCGAGTGCTACGCGCGCCAGCAGGAGGATGCCAAAGCCGGCGAAGCGGCGGATCAGATGTACGAGAACTTAAAGTCTGCAAAAGGTCTGTGCAGCGACGCACCCAGCGTGGGCGGCGGCTCGTGTGACACGGAAAAGATTTTTAGCTGTGACGAGGCGCTGTGAACCGTCAACGTGCTTGAAGACATCCATCGGAGAAATTAGGTTTGGAATAAGACAACATCCCAAAGGAGAAAACAGATGGCCCAAGAACTAAAACTCACAAATGAAGAAACTGCTGCCCTTGATCGCATTGACGCTGAGCTCGCGGGATTTTCAGGTCGAGCAAAGGCGCTCGCCGCCACCGAAGGCGGTGTCGGTGACCTATGCGACCAGTATCACAAGATCAGAGCCGCTCTGCTGATTCTGATTTCAATCGTAAAGAAGATTCCGGTGTACGGAGGAAAGATTGCCGCCGCGCTGGAATTCCTCATGGGCATAGCCGACGCCGTTTGCCCCGTCTGAGTTACTCACCCCACGAACGGAGCCGCGCTGGAATGTTAAAGAATATCCTTTACAGCAAGGGTGAACTTGAATAGGCTAGCGCGGCTTCAAAGAGTTAATTGGATAAATCGTCACCAGAAACGCGCCTTGGAAGATCCTAATCATTTTGGCGTTGATGGCGACGCATCAATTGCCGACCTCCACGATTTACCGTTGAAGCTTAAGAGTCGTTTAGTCACCTCACATCAAATAGGTCGAACATGGCAACAGTGAAGCAATTGAACCTCGTGGCTCCTGAGATTAAGTACAAGGTTGTAGCCACGTACCCCCACGATCCGAAAGCTGTCACGGAAGGTTTAGCCTATTTCAACGGAGAGTTGTATGAGAGTACGGGTGGTGACAAGGACCAGCTGCCACTCTCAAGCATGCGACGTGTTGAGTTGAAGACGGGCCGCATCCTGGACAGTCGGCCCGTAAAGAAAGAATATTTCGCCGAGGGTTTGACGCTGTTTCAAGGTAGAATTTTTCAACTCACTGACCTTTCGGAAATTGCGCTGGCCTACGTCCTTAAGAACTTACGACAGCCGCCAGATAAGCTTGATTATAAAGGTTGGAAGCGAGGATGGGGGCTTACCCATGACGATCAGTATCTAATTCTAAGTGACTCAACCGATCAGATTCACTTCATCGATCCCAACAGCTTTAAAATTGCTCGAACAATCCACGTCAACGACGGCACGACGTCGGTAAAAGAACTGAACGAGCTTGAATACGTTGATGGGTTTATCTATGCAAATGTCTATCTTACCGACGTAATGGTTCGAATAGATCCGCAAGACGGTCAAATCAACGGTTATCTCGAACTGAGCCGGCTGCGACCTAAAGGTTGCGGAGTCTCAGTCTGTGTGCCTAACGGTATTGCACATGATCCGATGTCGGGGCATTTGTTTGTGACCGGCAAACGATGGCCGCAGCTATTTGAAATTCTGCTAATTGAGAAGACAACGGCGTTTTCTCAATCAGTTAACGCCTCAACAACTGCTGGTAGTCCTTCTACGGGTAGTAATACTGAGGCCAAAATTCCAAAATCCAAAGGAGCAAATAAAATGGCCAAGAAGAAAACTCACAATACAAGTCAACCCCAGGACGGAGGAGTAGGAACGAAGCAAGTCGATCCGCCTATCATTGTTGGCGGAGGTGGTTCTGTGATCATTGACTTCAAGACCCTGCCCTCAACGGTTTCGCCTCCCCAACCCGGTTACGCGAGGCGGCATCGAATCCCCGAAAATATCACGAAGATTTTGATCTCCGATGGCATAACTGGAAAGATCTACGATATCACCGTCGATCCGGCTAAGTTTGTCGTGAATTTCAAGATTAACTGAGGCTGGGCATTCGAAGACAGCCGAGCTGACGTTTGTCTTTAACCGGAATTTAGCAGCTTCCGGTAAAACTGAATGTCCGGGCGAGCGCTATAGGCCTTCAACACTTCGCTCCCCCATTTTTGTTCCAGGCTCGCCAGCACTTCCGAGGCGCGGGTGAAACATGTCCGCGCCTTGTCGCGGTCGCCGGTTTTCTGTGTGGCGAGGCCTTCAACGAGCCAGGCGCGCCATTCAGCTTCGCTAAGTCCAGCAGTCGCGAAGAAAGTTCGTGACTGGTGGGCACTGGCAATAGCGCGCGACGTGTCCCCTGCGGCGAGCGAGGCTTCGGCCAGCGCAAGTTGTGCTCTTGCGATTAAAAGAGGATCGCCCAGTAGCGCAGCCGCTTTCGCCGCTTCATCGCAGAGCGCCTCGCCCGCGCGAGCCTGACCCGAAAGTGCTTGTGCCAATCCTTTGAAGTATTTTCCTCGCACAATCACCACGGTACTCTTGGGGCTAACCAGATCGAGGGCCCCCTGGCTCTTAGCTCTCGCTTCAGGAAATCGCCGCTCACTCAGTGCCATCTGCGCTTCCACGAGATCAATGTAGGCTCGCAATTCTTTAAAGCTACTTTCATCCCGGTTTGCTTTTGCGGACGCCTCGTCAATATCTCGACGGGCATCTTCATTACGACCTACGCGCCAGTAAGCCGCCCCACGATTCAAGAGCGCATACCCGAGCTGAAGCTGATTGTTCAGATTTCTATTGATCTCGTAGCTCTGTTGGAAATATTCAAGCGCTTCTGAATATTTCTCCTGGTCAAAAAGCAAGTTTCCAATGCTGGCTTTAGCTGACGCCATCTGCGCTTGATCATTGGTCTGTTCAGCGAACTTCAGTTGATCGTCTAGAGAGGTAAGCGCCGCACTGTAGTCTCCTTTTTGGCGGTAGATCCGAGCCCGCAGATTCATCGCCTGATTGGTCTCAGTGCGATAGCCGCCGCTTTGGTAAAAAGCACGGGCCTGCTCCTGATAAGGCAACGCCTGGTCGGGCTCGCCGCTCCGCTCATATAGGCTGGCGAGGGACAATCGGGCTCGCGCTTCATTGAATCGCGCGCCGGCCTTCTTGGCGATTTCAAATCCCTCTTTGAAATTACGCTCCGCACTCGCGTATTCGCCTACCAGGAAATCCACATTCCCGATTTCAATGAAGCCGCGCGCGATGAGGGTCTCCATTTGGTTGGCTTGGGCCAGTTCCAGTGCGTCGGTGGCGAACTGTTTTGCATCATCCCCTTTATTTTGTTTTAACGCGACGCTGCTGAGTTGATAGAGAATGCGAATTTGTTGGTAAACGGCGTCAACGACCTTCGCCATATCACGTGCTTTTTCCAACTGAGTGCGCGCATCGTCGGGCTTTTGAACGATGTCGTTAAGCAGCGCCCCACGTTGAAAAGCTACTTCGGTGCGGCCTTCGACATTGCCCTTCGTCTGATAAAGCTCCTCTGCCTTGTCGAACGCTGCTTTTGAACCGGCCATATCCCCTTTTCGGCCATAGAGAACTCCCAGCCGGAGATAGGCCGAAGCAAATTGTGAATCGCGCTTGGTCGCTTCCAGATAGTTTTCTATGGCTTTGTCGGACTGATTGTCTTTTTCAAAAGCCCGCGCCAAATCGAAATACGCATCGGCCTTGTCTGATTGAAGTTGAGCAATTCGCAGATACGCGGCGACTGCGTCCGGAAACTTTCTCCGAACAGTGGCCGTCAGCGCGTCCAGATAGAGGTTGTCAACCTGATCAAGTACAGATCGATCCGGAGTAAGCTGGGAGGCAACCAGGATCTCCTCCCTCGCCCTATCAAAGTAATCCAGCTCCATTAACGCATCGGCAAGCCTTGCGTGAGCAAGAGCAAAGCCATCGTCGGCACGCGTAGCGCTTTCGAGAGCCTTGCTGGCCTGAAAAAACGAACCGGCTCGAATAGCGTTAGTACCTGTAATCAAAAGTTTTTCGGCTTCAGCCGTTGGTTGATGTGGTCTTGCCCGAGTCACCCGCCACCCAACGAACCCGAGTAACGCAATAAGCGCAACTGCGGCCGCCACATACCCAATCGACAGCCTGGGCCGTTTGAAGAGATCCGACAGAGTGGCCAGCGCGCCCATCGGCGAAGTTCCGGGTGCAGACACATTCATCCGCGTGATGGTGCGATCTGAGTCACTAGCTTTCCGGTTTTCTTGCACCGACTCCAGGACAGCGATCATTTCCTCAGCCCTTTGAAATCGGGCTTCCGGCTTTTTCGCCAGAGCCTTCAGCGCGATCCGATCGAGTTCTGCGGAGATACCGGGATTGAACTCCGACGGCGGGGCTGGATCGTCGCGAATGACCTTGGCGCAAATCTCGACGGCGGTCTTGCCTGAAAACGGCGGTCGCCCCGCAATGCATTCGTACAGCAACCCACCCAGCGAAAACAGATCGCTGCGCTGATCGACTTCAACGCCCAAAGCCTGCTCGGGTGACAGATACATCGGCGTTCCAACGATCACCCCTTCGCGCGTTTGGGTATTGAGCCTGGTATGCGCTTCGGGATCTGATGGGCCGATTTCGATCTCTTTCGCGAGGCCAAAGTCCAGAACCTTGACTACGCCGCGGTGATTAATAGCGATGTTTGAAGGCTTGATATCGCGATGAATAATTCCGTGGCTGTGCGCTTCGGCGAGAGCTTCGGCAACCTGCTTGATGATCTCCAACGACCGCGGAATGGTGAGTTGTTCCTTCACCATCAGGTCGCTCAAGGTTGAGCCCGTGACCAACTCCATCACGATGTAAGGATGGCCATCGTCGGTTTCACCATAGTCGTAAATCGCGGCGATGTGCGGATGCGAAAGTTTCGAAATGGCCCGCGCCTCGCGCAGGAAGCGCGAGCGAAAGTGCGGTTCGCCTGAACCCCTGGCCGCATTCAGGCTCTTGATTGCGACGCGACGCCCGAGCAGCGTGTCTTCGGCGAGATACACCACGCCCATGCCGCCTTCGCCGAGTTTTTCCAGGACGCGATAGTGAGAGATAGTGGTGCCGATCAATGGGGGACTCCGCTCGATAAATTTACCGAAACGATTCCAGCTAAAGACAGGGCAAATCAGTTGGCGGGCGTATTCTGCGGCAAGCGGTGGCGATTTTCAAGAAAGTTTTTGGCGCGGCGTCGCCGTCCCAGCGACTCGCGGTGTGATAAGCTTTCAGGCACCGGTAGGCCGCTGTGAAATTGATCGAACGTTCCGCGTGACGTTTACCATTACGTCTCGTTAGGAGACGAAGTATTTCCTGCGCATGCGTTTCCCGCAAACCTTCATCGATGATCTCAAACGCCAGGCGGACATTGTTCGCATCGTGCAGGACTATGTCTCGCTGAAGAAAGCCGGCACGAACTGGCGCGCGCCTTGTCCTTTCCATAAGGAGAACGAAACCTTCATTCAACGTGAATCCGGCCAAGGAAATGTTTTTTTGCTTCGGCTGTCACAAAGGCGGAACCGTTTTCAATTTCGTCATGGAGATGGAACGCGTAGCCTTTCCCGAAGCCGTCAAGATCGTGGCCGAGAAGTCGGGCGTGCCGCTGCCCAAGATGGTTGACGATTCGCGCTTTGAAGCGCGCAAGCGTGACAGTCGATCAAGTCATCGAGCTGAATCAGTGGGCCATGCAATGGTGGCAGGATCAGCTTCAGACCAAAGCGGCCGCATCAGTTCGCCAGTATCTGAAGAACCGCGGGCTTACGGACGAGACCACCCAGACCTTTCGTCTCGGTTTTGCTCCCGACAGTTGGGAGGCGCTTTCGACTCACCTGCGCCAGAAAGGCGCGAGCGCAGGAACAACTCGAGATGAGCGGTCTGGTGGTTAAGAAGGATGAGGGCGGCTCGTATGATCGTTTCCGCGGCCGGCTGATCTTTCCGGTTTTCGATGCTCAGGGAAAGCCGATCGCTTTCGGCGGACGGACGCTCGATCCGGAAGGCGAACCCAAGTACCTAAACTCGCCGGAAACCCCGGCTTACACGAAAGGCCGGCATCTTTACGGCCTGTACCTGACTCGCGACGAGATCCGCCGACAGGAATTTGCGATCTTGGTCGAAGGCTATCTCGATCTGATCGTTCCCTATCAATTTGGCGTGCGGAACATCGTCGCCAGCCTGGGGACGGCGCTGACCCCGGAGCAGGTGAAACTAATGGCCAGGTTTGCGCGTAAGGTTGTGGTGAACTATGATGGTGATCGCGCGGGCGTGCAGGCGGCAAAACGAGCGATCGAAACGATTCTGGCAGAAGACTTGAAGTTAAGGTTCTGGTTCTCCCGGACAACGCAGATCCTGACGATTTCATCAGAAAAAACGGCGTTTCCGAGTATAACCGAAGCGCCGAGGAGAGGCACAGCCCCATATACAATTTGTGATCGATCAAGCGGTACGGGATCGTAACCTTCACAGCCCCGGCGGACAAGGCTGCGGCAGTCGAGGAGACTCTCCCGTTTGTTCGCGCTGTCCGCAGTCGGATTCAAAAGCGCGAATACTTTGACATCGCGATGGACGCGCTGCGCGTGCAGCCGGAACAGCGCCGCGAACTCTGGCAGCGGTCCGTAGCGGCGCAAGCACGGACGCGGCCTCCGTTCAGAAGGTGGTTGGCGCAGTCCGACGAGCAACCCACGGTGGCTGAGGAAAAGCTGCTCGGAGCTGCTGGTGGCGAATGATGAGCTGCGAAACATCATTCTGCCGCGGCTGGAACCGGGCGACTACGAGGAGCTGGCAACAGCGGCGATTTTTCGCGCGCTGAAAGAACTGGACAAAGACGAAAAGGAGATCAGCTTTCGACTCGTTGAGCGAGGCTACGGCGGAAACTCCGGCGGCGGCAGAGATTCTCCCGCGCATTCTGATGACCGAACCCGCTGAATCCTTCGACGAGTCTTTGGCTGATGCGAATAGCTGCCTTGACGCTCTGCGCCTGATGAAACTGGATCGCGACATCGACGAATTGAGCACCCAAATCGCCGAAGCGGATCGCGCCGGCGATGCTCAAAATTGCGACCGGCTGGTGATGAAGAAACTTGAATTATCAAAGCAGCGCAGCAACTTCCTGCCGCACGCGCAGAACAAAGCTGCACATTGAACGACTTTGCCACAGAGACACAGAGACACAGCGGTACTTAGGCGAAATAATATACGTCTGATCATCTCTCTGTGCCTCTGTGCCTCTGTGGCAGAGATCAGTAAGGGAAAAAACGAAAGTGGCTATTGAAGAAAAAGATCGAGATGACGTGATGGATCGGCTGCTGCAATTGGGTGGCGACAAGAAATTTCTGTCTTACGACGATCTGAATCGCGAACTGCCTGAGAATGTCGTCTCGCCAGACGACATCGAAGACGTGCTGCAAAAGCTGGATGCCTCGAACATCCACGTCGCGGATTCTGACGAGCGCCTGATTGAACAAGCAGCGGCGATCGCCACCGATGACGAAGACGGCGACGAAGATCTGGAGTTGGATCTTTCCGCGGGTGCGCTGGAGAAGACCAACGACCCGGTGCGGCTTGTACCTGCGCGAGATGGGCGTCGTGCCCTTGTTGACGCGCGAAGGCGAAGTGGCGATCGCCAAGCGGATCGAGCGCGGCCAGATCAAGACTCAAAAAGCGATCGCTCGCTCGCCGATCGCCGTGGCTGAACTGCTGAAGATCGGCGACGAACTCGCAGCCGCAACAACTCAACATCCGCGAAGTCGTCACCTTTTCCGAGCAGGCCGAACTGGCCGGCGAGGAAGACAAGGCCGAAGAGTACCGCGAGTGGACCATCGACGGCATCGAAGGCATTCGCCGAGCTTTTCAAGAACGCGCTGAAGGAATGGGCCAAGCTACGCACCGAAACAAAAGATCACGCGCGGCAAGAAGACGAAGAAGCTGCTGCGCCTGCGCCGCAAGGTGGCCCGGCTGCGCATCGAAATCGCCGACGAAATCGGCCGCTTGAATATGACCGAACGCTCGCGGCAGCGGCTGATCAACGCGATTCGCAACGTGCAGAAGGAAGTGCGTTCGGCTGAACGCGAGGTCGATCAACCTACAGCGATCGGCTGACCAAGAAGCGGCTTAAGGCCGACGACGTAAAGGCTCTACAAGAAACACGTATCGACCGCCAAAAAGCGTCTGCAGATGGTCGAAGAGGAGCATCACATCTCGCCGGTCGAGATGAAGCGTTCGCTTACAGGCCATCGTCACCGGCGAACATCAGACCGGTCAGGCCAAGCGCGAACTGGTCGAAGCCAACCTGCGTCTGGTCGTTTCGATCGCCAAGAAATACACCAACCGCGGTTTGCAGTTTCTCGACTCTGATTCAGGAAGGCAACATCGGATTGATGAAGGCCGTGGACAAGTTCGAATGGCGGCGCGGTTATAAATTCTCGACCTATGCCACGTGGTGGATTCGCCAGGCGATCACCCGCGCGATCGCCGACCAGGCGCGCACGATTCGAATTCCGGTGCACATGATCGAAACGATCAATAAGCTGATTCGCACTTCGCGCGCGCTGGTGCAGGAACTCGGCCGCGAACCGACCAGCGAAGAGATCGCCAAGAAGATGGACATTCCGGTCTCGAAGGTGCGCAAGGTCCTGAAGATTGCCCAGGAACCGATCTCGCTCGAAACGCCGATCGGCGAAGAAGAAGATTCGCACCTCGGCGACTTCATCGAAGACAAGTCGATTCATGAATCCTTCGGATGCGGTGGTTGCCTCGAACCTGCGCGAGATCACCGACGAGGTGCTGGCGACGCTGACGCCGCGCGAAGAAAAAGTAATCAAGATGCGTTTTGGCCTGGGCACCACCGGATCAGAGCACACGCTGGAAGAAGTCGGACAGCACTTTGCGGTGACTCGCGAACGAATTCGGCAAATCGAAGCCAAGGCGCTGCGAAAGCTGCGTCATCCCTCGCGCTCGCGAAAACTGAAAGCGTTTCTGGAAACAGTGCAGCACGGATAAGAGAGATCGGCCACAGATAAACACAGATTACACGGATGGGTTTTTGCTCTTTTTTTGATCCGTGTTTATCTGTGTGCAATCTGATGGCTAACGACTAGAATTGATGAAGAAGATCATCGAAAGCTATAAGACGCAAACTCGCCGTCGGAAGACGGCTGGGTGCTGAAGCGTGGCGCGCCGTTGCGCATCGCGCTTTGCTATCCCAACGTCTATTCGATCGGCATGGCGAACCTTGGCTTTCAGGCGATGTATGAAATCTTCAATAACATTCCTGAAGTTTCGTGCGAACGAGTCTTTCTGCCGGACAGTGTCAGCACGTCACGTGGCGTCGGGGCGGTAGCCCGACCGTGAGTGAGGGCGTAGTCTCGACGAGCTCTCCGCGTGAGTCTCGGAGTAGTGCTCACGGCATCCGCGTCACAGTTCAGGTTACGATCACGCCCTCCCCCGGGTCGGGCTATGCCCCGATCGACGAGATGCCGCGAGTACGAACGCACGCGCACGCCTCTTGCTCTCACTCGAATCACAAACGCCAGTGCGCGACTTTGATGTAGTCGCCTTCTCGATCTCTTTCGAAACTGACTACGTCAACATGGCGCGCATGATGCAAATGAGCGGTCGTGCCGGTCTGGGCCAAAGATCGAACCAAACACGATCCGCTAATCGTGATGGGTGGCGCCGCGTCGTTTCTGAATCCGGAACCGATTGCCGAGTTCACCGACGTGATCGGCGTCGGCGAGGGCGAAATCCTCGGACCGAAACTCGTCGATACAATCCTCGAAAACGAAACGAAGGAAGAGATTCTGTTGGCGCTCGCGCGCCAGGGACGCGGCTTCTATGTGCCGTCGCTTTATTACGTTAGCTATCACGACGATGGAACTGTAGCTGCCTACACGCCGCTTGAGGATGGCGTTCCGGCGCGCGTTGGGCGCGCCATCTCGGCTGAGAATCCGAAAGAAGGAAGCCTGCGCCGCGCGATTCGACAAGCAACAAACTCGATATCGTCGCGCAACTGAAACGCGATGAAGTCTTCGCGCCCTCAACAACGATCTTGGCGCCGCAGGCCGAGATGGGCGATCGCTTCCTGATCGAGATTTCGCGCGGTTGTTCGCAGGGTTGCCGTTTCTGCTGGGCCGGCTACAACTACTGGCCGCCGCGCGTCGTGCCGGCGCGCGACATTCTGGCGAAAGCCGGCAGCGTGGCGCAGCAAGACCGACAAGATCGGTTTGGTTTCCACGGCTGTCTGCGATCATCCGGAGATTAGCGAAATCCTGCAGGGCCTGCGCGCGATGGATTATCGCATCTCAGTTTCGTCTCTGCGGCTCGATCAGATTTCGGAAGAACTACTGGATGCGCTGGTTGAATCGCGCGATCAGCAAATCGCCGTCGCGCCCGAAACCGGATCCGATCGCCTGCGCCGCGTTATCAACAAGAACCTGACCAACGATGAGATTGTCGATATCTGCGGCGCCGTCTTCGATCGCGGCATGCTGACCGTAAAGCTCTACATGATGGTGGGCTTGCCGACGGAAACTGATGAAGACCTGGACGAGATGGTTAAGCTGGTTGAGCGCATCAAGGATCGCATGCTCGAAGCCGGCAAGCGTTTCGGTCGCGCCGGTAAAATCATTCCTTCACTGAACGGCTTCGTGCCCAAACCCAACACACCGTTTCAGTGGGAACCGATTTGCGATGAAAAGGAATTGAAGCGACGTCTGAAGTACGTCGGTAAGAAACTTATCCCGCATTCCCAACGTCGAGGTTCGCGCCATGTCGGCGCGCATCGCGCACGAACAGGCCCTGTTCTCTTCCGGAGATCGACGCATCGCGCCGCGTCATCGAAGCGACGGCGCGGTTGCATGGCGATCTCAACGCCGCGATTCGCGAGACAGGAATCGATCCTGCGTTTCACACCAGCCGCATGCGGCCGCCATGACGAAATTCTGCCCTGGGAGATCGTTGACGCGGGCTTATCGCGTTCGTTCATGCAACGAGAAGATGAACGGGCACAGGAAGCTCGCTCGACTGCTCCCTGCCCTTCCGTAAATCAATGCACGCGTTGCGGTGTCTGTCCGACCACCTGGTTGGCTGAAGCTCCGCCGGCTTTAGTGCAATTGAAGGCCTTTGCGACTACCGCACACGCCCCGATTGTCGCGTGAGCGACGTGCAAAGCATGACTGGAGCGCAACCGTCCCGGTTGCATTCTCCTTCTTCCCGCAGTCTCCCTCTTCCCGTAGTTCGGCAGTACCATCCCGAACAGCTTTGCCTCAAAAAGTCAGGCAGAGAGAGGTTGAGCGTTGAGAGAAATTGAAGGGACCGCGAATCGATCTTGAGTGCCGTAGGCACGGAATATTTGTAGATGCGAAGAAGTCTTTATTTGTCTTAGCCCATTTATGGGCGACAGAGTATGCCGCTCCTCCGGAGCTGGATTCAATAAGCAGCATTGTTCTACAAATATGTCGCCGCTACGCGGCTGAGATCATCACTAGCCGAGGCTTTGAGGCAAAGCTATTCCGAACCGTTCTCGCAGCAGCCGCCGATACTCGTCCTGGCCGACTGTTCGCTCCAGCTTCGTGCCCTCCCTGGAGCTCTCAATGAACCGCATGTCACTTAGCGTTATTCGTCCTTCGGGTGTCAGCAGAGAACAAATGCGGTTTTGCGTGAAATGCGATTCGGGCGAAGTTTGATGGTAACGGCACATCGCGGCGAAGTCTTCAAAGTCATGCGGTTCCAGCGTAAACCGATACTGCGGCACCCACTCCTGTTCTTCTCGCCGCAGAAGAAGCCGATAGTCATTATCGTAGTCAATCCTATAGGCGTGGCCATCCTGCACTTGTTCGCGTGCGTTATCGAGCAGTAAAGGTTCGCGGAACGAGTCGCCAAACCCAACATCGACCAACGACGACCGCTCGAGCTTAACCATCAACGTCATATGATCGAAGGGTGGCCCGAAAGCGCCATCGCGTCCGGCGACCTCTGCGGACAGCATCGTTACGTCGAAGCCGAGTGCTTGCAGCAGACCCGCAAACAAACCATTGCATTCATAACAAAATCCGCCGCGCCGGCGTGCAACGACTTTCCGGAAGAGTGCTTCCTGGTTAAGCACGATGGGCTCGCGAATATGAATGCTGAGATTTTCAAACGGAACCGTAAAGAGATGCGCGAGCTGCAAGGCGCGCAGCGTCTCTGCCGACGGGGTCAACGGACCTGCATAGTGGATTCGATCGAGGTAGGCAGCAATGTCCATGTGCGCGACGCTCGCGAAAGAGATAGCCGGCTGCCACACCGCGCTGTCCCAGCGTTAGATGTTCGCAGCGGGTTGGCAGGACAGCGTTAGCGACCACTCAAAAACGAAGTGCTCTGCGCCGTGTAATCGAATTCGTAATTGTAGGTGTAGCCGGGAAAGGAAATTGGGCGCGTGAATTGAACGCGCGCTTCCAGGCGGTTTTCCTTTTGACTAGCGGTGATCACGGCGGTGTCAGGGACGTGATATTCCGATCCACTCTTGGTCAATTGGTCCTTGACCCAATTGCTGTCATAGCCCTGGGTCACCGCCAGGTTCACCTTGTTCTGCATTACATCTTTGAAGTAGTAGGCGTCGATGGCCACGGGGATATACATATAGCCTATGTACAAAACCACCGCGAAGATTGCGATAAAGATAATTAGCTTCAGGCGCGCACCGCCTGTCTGATCTTTTGTCACTTGCATCTGTTCCCCCTGGCTAAGAACTCGATTTAGAAATCTCTAGTTGCCCGGTTTGAAATTATCTAAGCCGGAAGTAAGCCATCGCGCAAAGCGGCTCGCAATGTGCGATGGTCAATCTCGTCGCCGGCCACCACGCGCGCCTTGCCAATTGCTTCCAGCAGGACCCAGTTAACTTTTCCAGCGACGGACTTCTTATCAGTTTGCATTGCTCTTATCAGCGCACTCGTGTTGACGTCGTTGACGCGCGGCAGCGGCCCGCAACGTTTTACCGCTGTGCGCAACAATTCTAACTCGCCAGCGGCAATCATGCCTAGATTTTTTGATAATTCCCCGGCGACCAGCATTCCATACCCGACGGCTTCGCCGTGCCGAAAGCGGCGGTAGTTGGTGACGACCTCGAGAGCGTGCGCCGTGGTGTGGCCAAAATTCAGAATCCGGCGCGATCGCGAATCGCTCCGTTCCGTTGATTCTCGCTCATCGCCCGCTACGATTGACGCCTTAAAACGGCAATGGGCAGCGATCGTGGCCCAGACTTCAGTCTGTGACTTTGCGTCGCGTAACCACAGACTGAAGTCTGGGCCACCGCCCTGAAGTAGTCGCACCGTTTGTTCGAATAATTTTCGATCGCCGACGGCGCCCTGTTTTACAGCTTCACACCAGCCCGCCGTCAATTCCCGGCGTGGCAGTGTTTTCAGCGTTTCGGTATCGATCAAAACCAGCCGCGGTTGATGGAAAGCGCCGATCAGATTCTTTCCACTCGGGAGATTGACGCCCGTCTTGCCACCGACTGAGGAGTCGATCTGAGCCAGCAACGTTGTCGGCACGTTGACGAAAGATATGCCGCGCAGATAAGTCGCCGCGGCGAAGCCGGCAAGATCGCCCACGACGCCGCCGCCCAGCGCCACCACGGCGTCGTTTCTTTGCAATCCTGATTTACTGAGAAACTCGAGCGCCTGTGCGAACGAGCGCAATGACTTGTGCCGCTCGCCGTCTTTCATCAGCCAGGTACTGACGTCGAATTCCGCGCCGCGCAGACTCTCTCTCACCGCTTGGCCGTAGAGATCGCTTACCTTCCTGTTCGAGATGAGTGCCACTCGCCGGCTTTTCCCTCCCAAACAAGTTTGGAGTTCTTTGCCGAGCGCCGGCAATACCTTCGCGCCCAGCAGGATTTCATACTGGGTCGCGGGCGCTTTCAACTGCACGGCTACGCGCTGCATATATAGACTGTACAGCCAGCACCAGCGGGATGGTCAAGCATCGGCGCTGTTCGGTAGCGGTTCAATTCCGAAAATGAGGCTGCGCTTTACTGGGAGCGCGGGCGCCCTCGCCCGCCCGAGCTGAAGACGAAGCTTCTCAATGCCAAGTAAGTATTTCAGGAAAAGAATCTTCGCGCTCACGCTCAGTGCGGGCGAGGACGCCCGCGCTCCCAGTGGCAAGTAGCCCCTCAAATTGAACCAGTACCCGATGTTCGGCGTCGGCCAAAGGCTGGCGATCGATGTCCGAGACTGCCTATCACACTGCTGAGTCTTGCCGCGCTACAGTCTCTGCCTTATTCTCTCTCGCAACACGATGAGGTATACAGTCCTTCCCCGCCTTGGCTGGCCTTTGCTGATCTGTCTGGTCGTCTTCGTGGTGCGCGCCGAACGACTACCTGTCAAAATCTTCACTTCGGCAGATGGTTTAGGCAGCAGCTTTATCGATAACCTGTACCGTGATTCGCGAGGATTCGTGTGGTTCTGTACACGTGACGGCCTCAGCCGTTTCGATGGCTCACGATTTATTACCTATCGCATTGGCGACAAGAACGCTCCGCCGGGTATCGAGAGTATTACTGAAACAGGTCGAGGTTCGTACTGGATCACCACGACTGGTGGTCTGTACTACTTTCGGGCCGATGCGCTTTCGCGCGCTGACGATCGCAGCAGCGACCGGCCCTTTCTGAACGCGCAATATGTCGACGAAAGCCGCGGCTCGTTCTTCGAGGATCTGGCCGGCAACGTCTGGTATATGGGCCGCGATCTCTATCGTGTTTACGAACGAAGCGGCAAGGTTGAGTTTGAGAAGACGCCGCTGAATCTTCCTTCTGATCCCACGCGTCCACTAACCATCTTTCAAACACGGGCTGGTCCGGACGGCAGTTTTTGGATCAATACGAACCAGGGGCTGGTGCGGCGCTTGCCGGATGGCCGGCTCACAATGATGCTGCACGATACTGATCGCCGGCTCGGAAGTGTCTCTCTGCTGATCGAACACTCCGGTCGCGTGTGGGTTGGTTGGGGGCCCGAGGTTTATGTATTTCAGCCAACGCCGATAGCCTCGATCGCGACAGCGCCATCTTCATCACAGCCGCTCAAGCCAACTCGATCGGTAAACATTAAGTCTGGCGAGCGAGTCGTCCTGCCAAACCAGCCCGGCGAAACTTTGCGTTTGATGAAAGAGCCGCTGGGCTCGCTCACCTTGAGATTTTTTCAGACCGCCGATGACCACGTCTGGGTCACCTCGAACGATGAACTGCTCGAGTTTGACGGCAATGCTTTTCACTCCTACGGATCGTCGCAAGGCCTGCCTCTCGGGATGGCCCAAATGGCTGAGGACACGGTCGGTAGTTTATGGATTGGCGGGCGAACTGGCGCGGCCCGGCTCGATCGCAGGGGCTTAATTTCATATGGCGTTGCCGACGGTCTAAACAGTGCCGCGCTGTTTGCGATCAACGAGGCCCCTGACGGCGCCCTGTACTTTGCCAATGGCGATTACTATTTGAGCCGCTTTGACGGCCAACGCTTTCTGACTGTTCACCCAGAGGTGCCGACCGGCGCCAAATCGCTGTGGTCTTCACGGTACGCATTTCTTTCCAGCCAAAACGAATGGTGGATTCTGACAACCGATGGGCTCTATCGATTTGCGGCAGCCAACCTGAACAAGCCGCTGGCCGTATATAACCGCGCCCAGGGTCTGGCGGCGAACGAGGCGTTTCAGGTTTTTGAAGATTCGCACGGCGACATCTGGCTCAGTCAGCAACCGGCGCGCGAAGAAGACTTTGGCCTCTATCGATTGAAACGGGGAGAGAAAACTTTCTATCGGTTCTCTGCGGCTGAGAACCTGCCGGGCGGTAAGTCTGCGTCGTCATTCGCCGAAGACCGCAGCGGAAATCTCTGGTTTGGTTTTTATGAAGGCGGCCTGGTGCGATTCGCCAACAATCGCTTCGAAGAGTTCACGACGAAAGATGGTTTGGCAGGTGGCGTCATCATCGATCTTCATCTGGATCAGGGCGGGCGTTTGTGGCTGGCGTCAACTTTGGAAGGAGTCCAGCGGATTGACGATCCGTCAGCCGCGCGGCCGGCTTTCTTTTCGCTAACCACCCATGAGGGATTATCCAGCAACAACACGCGCACGATTACGGAAGATAAGCTGGGAAATATTTACGCCGGAACGGTGCGCGGCGTGGATCGAATTTCTCCAGACGGACTCGTCAAACACTATTCAGTCAACGATGGACTCGCCGGAGATTTCGTAGTTGACTCGCATTGCGATCGAGACGGCAATTTGTGGTTTGCGACTACCAATGGCCTGTCGCGACTGGTTCCCGCTGTCGAGCAGAAACCGTTGCCGCCAACGATTTGGCTGGGCGGATTAACGATCGCCGGAGAAAAGCAGGCGGTGTCCGAACTGGGAGAGGCCGAAATTCAAAAAGGCCGGTTGTCGGCCACGCAAAACAATCTTCAAATTCAATTCTTTGCGCTGGATTTCCGGCCCGGCGAAAATCTTCGCTACCAATTCATGCTGGAAGGTGCGGATTCAAACTGGAGCGCTCCCACCGAGCAGCGCACCGTGACGTATGCCAATCTCACGTCAGGCACCTACCGTTTCCTGGTGCGCGCCGTGAGCGGCGATGGCTCTGTCAGTCAAAGGCCGGCCATCATTTCGTTTCAGATCCTTCCGCCAATTTGGCTGCGCTGGTGGTTTTTGACGTTGGCCATTCTTTTGACGCTGGGCCTGTTTTATTTGTTCTACCGGTACCGGCTGGCGCGCCTGCGGGAAGTCAACGCTGCTTTGGCCGAAGCCAAGCGCGCCGAAGAAGGTTTGGGGAAGGCGCGGGAGGAACGGCTCGCTGAACTGGCACAGGTGCGCAGCCGCATTGCCACCGACTTACATGACGATATCGGCGCTTCACTTACTCAAATTGCCATCCTCAGTGAAGTCGCCAAGCAACACAGCATGAAAGGAAATGGCGCATCACTCGATCCGCTGAATTCAATCGTGAACGTTTCGAATGAGTTGGTCGAAACGATGAGCGACATCGTTTGGGCCATCAATCCGCACAAAGATCGCTTGCAGGATTTGATTCAGCGCATGCGCCGCTTTGCCAGTGATTTGTTGACAGCCAAAGGAGTCCACTTCGATTTCCGTGCGCCGGCCGGCGTCCTCGAAATGCCGCTGGGAGCCAACGCGCGCCGTGAAGTGTTTCTCATTTTCAAAGAGACGCTGACTAACGTCGCGAGGCACGCCGGCGCTACTCACGTAAAGATCGAGTTCGTTATCGCTGAGCATAGCCTGAAATTGTCGATCACTGACAACGGCCGCGGCTTTGATCCCGAACTTATCGGCCCGGCCCTGGCGGCCCGAGGCAAAGGGGGCCACGGCATTTTCAGTATGAAAAAGCGGACCGCCGAATTGAATGGCCAACTTGATATCAGATCGTCCGGTGACGGTGGTACGACCATAGCTCTTCAGCTGCCGCTGGACGCCAGCGTGCGACAGGCGCGGGCAGGGACTACCCAGTTGGGTGGCGACAATTCAGGGCCCAGGGATTAATCTTCGCGTTGACATCGCGATGGAAAATCAAACAAACGTAATCAAAACGGCAGTCGTCGAAGACATGAAGGAGATTCGCGACGGGCTCACCACGCTGATTAACTTTACCGATGGCTTTCGCTGCACCGGCAGTTATCCGTCGATGGAGGAGGCGCTCGCGCGCTTGCCCAGCAACATACCTGACGTATTGCTGAGCGATATTGGTTTACCCGGCATGAACGGCATCGAAGGCATTCGCATCCTGAAAGAGCGTTACCCGCAAATGCAAATCCTCATGTTGACCGTGTATGACGACGATGACCGCATCTTTGACGCGCTCTGCGCGGGCGCCAGCGGTTACCTGCTTAAACGCACGCCGCCCGCGAAATTGCTTGAAAATATCCGCGAGGCCATGTCCGGCGGCTCCCCGGTGTCGCCGGAAGTGGCCACCCGCGTCATCAGATTCTTTCGCGAGTTTCACAATCCCGATCGCGAAGACTATGCGCTCACGCCGCATGAAACACGGCTGCTGAAACTTCTTACTGAGGGCTACAACTATCAGACGGCCGCGGAAAAACTCGGCGTGACCTATAACACAATCAAGTTCCACGTCCGTCACATCTTCGATAAGCTTCAGGTCCATTCCAAATCGGAAGCCGTCGTTAAGGCGATGCGCGACCGGCTGGTCTAACCTCAACCTCACTTCAACAAAACTTTTTGGAAGGCACTAATTGCCGGCGCGGTCAGAGCGCGCTTTAGTGTCATTCATAAACCAGCCGCTCAGATTAGATCCAGCTACCCAAACGGATGGCGACACGCCTCGCGGCACACTCTATAAATCTCTTCGACATGGGCCCAGCCCAAAATTTTAGAAATCGATTTGAAGGAGAGTTAAAGAGATGGTTCCAGAGACGCTCGACAAATTAATCCTCGGTAAGCGAATCATTCGCCGGATGCTTTTTTCCGTCTGTCTGCTGATCGGAGTCGCAGGAGTGGCCCAGGCCAACACCTTTACCGTTACCAAGACCGCGGACACCAATGATGGCGTTTGCGATGCGGATTGCAGCTTGCGCGAAGCAATCAACGCCGCGAATAACAACCCGGGGCAAGACACGATCGCTTTTAGCATCGGCTCAGGAGCCAAAACGATCATGCCGTTGTCATCGCTGACGATCTCGGAGTCGGCAATCATCGACGGCACGACGCAACCGGGATTTGCCGGCATGCCGATTATCGAACTCAGTGGCGTCAACGCCGGTGCGAACGTCACCGGGCTACGATTAAACGGCGACAGCATCACCGTCCGCGGCCTGGTGATCAATCGGTATTCCACCAGCTACGGAATTGAAGTTGGCGGAACGGGGCATCACAAGATCGTGGGCAATTTCGTCGGTCTCGACTTGACTGGAACAGTCAAGCAAGGCAATTTCACGGGCATTTCTATCTTCTCTGCCGATAACATTGTGGGAGGCACGACGGCTGCCGATCGAAATGTTGTCTCTGGCAACGATTTCAATTCGGGCGTGGCAATTGGCGGTCAGAGTGCCACCGGAAATCTCATTCAAGGTAATTACATCGGCACTGATGTGACGGGGACAATCGCCATTGGAAATGGCGTCGGCGTCTACGTGATTCAGGCTTGCAGCAACAATACGATTGGCGGACCAACTCCGGGGGCTCGCAATTTGATCTCAGGGAATACCTCATCCGGAATCACGATTGCGACCTTCGGAAACAAAGTTCAGGGAAACTACATCGGCACGAACGCGGACGGGACCGGTGACCTCGGAAATACCTACGGCGTTGACATAGTGGACGGGCACCACAACGCGATTGGCGGAACGAACGCAGGCGAAGGCAATGTGATTGCGTTCAATGCCGTTTACGGCGTCCGCGTCGCTAAGGGACCTAATCACAACGCTATTCTTAGTAATTCGATTTTTTCGAATAGTGGAATGGGAATCGATTTGGGCGGCGATGGAGTAACTGCAAACGATCAATTGGACGTTGATACCGGCGCACAGACAGCAAATGACAATCAAAACTATCCGGTCATCTCCTCCGCTCTTCCGAACGGCAGCAATACTGACATCAGCGGCTCTCTAAACTCGCTGGCTAATACTCAATTCAGACTGGAATTCTTTTCGAGTGCGGCGGCCGATCCGACCGGCTTCGGCGAAGGCAAGACCTACCTCGGCAGCTTGAATGTGACCACCAACGGGAACGGCGATGTTTCAAATTTCACTTTCACCGTGCCGACGGCATCGATTGCCGGCCAATTCATCAGTGCGACCGCCACGGACCCGAACAACAACACCTCGGAATTCTCGCAGGCTAAGCAAGTAATTTTGCCGCCCGCGGTGCAATTCAATCAGGCTTCGATGAATGTGCCGGAAAGTCTAACCGGATTGACCATCACCGTGATCCGAAACGGCGATACCGGCGCCGCGGCCACTGTCGATTACAAAACCAACGACGGCTCAGCAAACCAAAGAAGCGACTACGAGTACGCTGCCGGCACGCTGAAGTTTGCCGGTGGTGAGACGAGCAAAACAATTGTCTTGCTAATCAATGAAGACATGTTTTCCGAAGGAACCGAGGCGCTCACCATGGCGCTAAGCAATCCGAGCAACATGACCCTTGGCGCGCAAAGCACCGTGACCATCAACATCAACGACGATTCACCTGAATCGTCAACGAACCCAATTGACGATGCACAGGCGTTTGTCTACATGCAGTACCACGATCTGCTCAATCGCGAACCGGACGCAGCGGGTCTTCAGTTCTGGATCAATCAAATCACTTCGTGTGGCGCCGATCAGGCCTGCATCGAAGCCAGCCGTGTGAACGTGTCGGCGGCTTTCTTTCTTTCGATCGAGTTTCAAGAGACAGGGTTCCTCGTCGAGCGGATTTACAGAGCTTCATACGGGAATATGCCGGGCACGCCGGTGCCGCTGACATTGAATGAATTCGTGATTGACTCACGCGTCGTCAGTGACGGTGTGATTGTTACGCAGGCCGGCTGGGAGCAAAAGCTCGAATCAAACAAGCAGGCCTTTACCAACGACTTTGTCCAACGCACGCGCTTTACCAACGCTTATCCGACATCGTTGACGCCAGTCCAGTTTGTCGATGGTCTGTTTACCAAAGCCGGCGTCACCCCAGCCGCGGCCGAACGGCAAGCGGCGATTAACGAATTTGGCGGCGCACTCACGTCAGCCAATACGGCAGCCCGCGCGCGCGCAATCCGCCGGATCGCCGAGAACCCGGCCCTGACGCAACAGGAATTGAACCGCGCCTTTGTGCTTATGCAATACTTTGGCTACTTGCGCCGCAATCCGAACGATGCGCCCGAACTGGGTTTGAATTTTGACGGTTACAATTTCTGGCTAAACAAGCTGAACCAATTCAACGGCAACTATCTTGACGCGGAAATGGTAAAAGCCTTTATTACTTCAATTGAGTACCGTCAGAGATTCGGCCAGTGATTGTCTGTAGCTCAGTGGGGCACTTGAGGTCGGAAGGGTTGGAAACCAAAGGGCATTAGGTCTTTTACTTCGGTGTCATCTCTGGATTTCGGGGTGCCCGGGAGTCTAAACTCTCTGGAAAACTCAACCCGGCGTGGTCCGTTGCCCGGCCACGGCCCATTTTTGAAAGGTAAAAATACGATGTCTCGAAAGAGCTTCTGGATTGGTCTGGCACTGGCTGTGGCTGCCGCTGCTTTCATTTCGCTGCCCGCGGCGGTAAAGGCGCAAAAGCAAAAATATGTTTCCTCAGGCCCGCCGTCGCTTTCGCTCCTGGCGGAACCTACGGTAATCAAGGCCTGTGAAGATGCGCGGATTAATTTGAACGCCAATGCCCGCAGCAACGACGGCGCGAAGCTGCGTTACAAGTGGACTGTAAACGGTGGACGTTTGCGAGGCGACGGCCCAACTCCGAGTTGGGACCTGGGTGGTGCGCGACCTGGCAGCTACCAAGCGGTCGTAGAAGTGGACGATGGACGCGATTTGAACTGCGTCGCTTTTTCATCCATTTCGGTAGTTGTCCTCGATTGCCCGCCAGAGCAACCGCAACCAGTTTGCCCGACAGTCAATATTTCTTGTCCGGAAGCCGGTAAAGAGAACGAGCCGGTCACTTTCAGCGCGGACATTAGTGGCGGTACGCCCGCACCCGGGATGTCGCCAACCTATAACTGGACCATCTCGGCCGGCAGCATTACCCGAGGTCAGGGCACGCCAAGCATTACCGTCGACACCACGGGCCTTGCTGGACAAACTGTGCGCGCAACGCTGGACGTAAGCGGCTTTGGTACGCCGTGCCCGGCAAGCTGTGCGGTCGCCATTCCGATAGTTAACCGGCCACGCAAGTTTGACGAGTACTATGACATCGCGCGCAATGATGAAAAAGCGCGACTCGACAACTACGCAATTCAATTGCAGGCTGAGCCGGGATCGCAGGGTTACGTGATCGTCTATCCGGCCCGCAAGGCCGGCTCGACGCAGGCCCAGGCGCGAGGTCAGCGAATCATCGACTATCTCGTGAACACGCGCGGAATTGACACCGGCCGCGTCGTAGTCACTATGGGTCCGGCGCGTGAGGATTGGCTGTTCGAACTGTGGGTCGTGCCGGAAGGCGCGCCGCCTCCGGTGCCGCAACGATAATTTTCCTTCCCCGTCAACTGAACACCGGCGCGGCTTCGCGAGAGTCGCGCCGGATTTTTTTTGCGCAGGATTTGCCTTTCATCACGAGCCTGTCGATTGCTGCCAGAAATCTCAAAATGAAGAACGGCCTGAGATGGCCCAGAGTCTTGACTGGCATTGTCGTTGCTCGCTATCTGCCGGGTCTCTTCCCTGATACTTTGCCGAACCAAGAAAGGAATCCCTCAATGTGTAATCAACGAATCGCAATGGTCGTACTGTGCCTTGGCATCACCCTGAGCATTGGACTGTTGCAAAGCGCGCGCGCTCAAAACCCGACATCGGCGCCCGCGGACACGCGCATTCCGGTGAATTCAAAAGTCTATCTAGCGCCCATGAATGGTTTTGAGATTTATCTGGCGGCGGCCCTTCGCAAGAAGGGTGTGCCTTTGACGATGGTTACAGATCGCGAGCAGGCGGATTTCGAAATCACCGGTACGCACGAGAAGAAGGAAGCCGGATGGGCGAAGGCAATTTTTATCAGTCCGCTGCCGGCCGCCAGCGCCAGCATTCAGGTGGTAAATCTGAAAACGAAAGTAATCGTGTACGCGGATTCATCGCACCGCATGACCGCTAATCGCGGCGAACGCAGTACGGCCGAGAAACTGGCGAAGTATTTGAAGAAGAAAATGGAGAAGGATGCTAAGGCCAGATAAAAAAAGGGCGGCACTAGCCGCCCTTTCAGTCAAACCGTTTAAATCAACCACGGCCTACTTGTCCTTCTTTTTCTCCTCAACCTCTTCCTCTACCTTCAGCCCAGTGACACCTTCGAGCGCGGTAATCAGCGCTTTGTAGCGATCGTTCTTCGCCTGCAGATTGTAGCCGTTCTTCGTACCCTCAGCACTTTCCACGGCGATACCGATAAAGTGCTGTTTATTCTTCTTTAGCATCCCGAGAAGGAATAGAGGGCTAATGATCGCGAGCGCAGCATAAGTCCCAATCCGGCGACTGGCGTGGCGACCATGAGTGATTAGTTTGACGCTTTTCGGATCAATCTTGATTTCTTGAGCGTCCTTCAGTTTCAAGGTGATGAGCTCTGGAGTTACGGTAATTGTGTTGCCCCAATCATCGGGCTTTACAGTGCTGGCGACCGAACCGCCGACATACCGAACCTGAAACTGATTTCCCGCGCCATCGTGGTGACGCAGAAAACAGACAAAGAGAGTAGTAAGGAAAGTAGGGGCTTCATTTTATCTCCTGTAGATCCTCGGGGACTTCAAACGAGAACTTCTTCCGGCTCTTCGACGAGGTACGGAGTTGGGTTCGTCGGGGTGTCTTCAGCCAGAATCTGATGGATGATCGGCAGGCTCAGCGAATGCTTCTTCGGAATATTCGGGACGTCGTGGCCGGCGGCGTACACGGGATGCCGCTCGTGTTCCTTGTACCATTCAGACAGGTTTGCCGTCTTGTGCATGTTCTCGATTATCTGCCGCCAGCCCACGCCCGTGTTGTAAGCGCAGAATGAAATCTCGCCTTCCTGGGTGCCGTAAGGAATCACGCACATCTCAGTGCGGCGGAAATCGTAATTGAACAAGTCCTGGAACCACATGCCTTCAACGCAGAGCACGCGCCAATTATCAGCAAGGCTGTCCTGGCCGGCGCTCGTCATGCGATCGTTGCGATCCGAATTTGAGTTGGTCGAAGACGGCTTGAACAGATTGATGATCTGGGAAATCGGAAAGCCTTCCGGCGCTTTGCTCGCGTCATAGTTGCGCATGATGGCCATCGCGAGCTGTGCGTAAGAAAGCTTTTTGCCGCGCGCAGTGTCAGTAATCACCGCGACGTCTTTCATGAACTGTTCGTAGTTGAAGAACTCGAACAGCGAGCGGAAATCACCGGTCTGCTTGTTGACGACTGCGAGCGTAAAGATGCCGCAGTTCGGATGGCAATTGCACGAAGACCAGCCCCAGGGCGCGTCCGCGCCCTGCAACATATCCATTACGCTGGTGAAGGCTGAGTACGACGACAGCGGAAACCAATCGCGCAAAGGCTGAATGCGGCCGCCGAGCTGATCCTTCAGATCATGTGTCATGCCGGCCAGCGTGTAACGCCACTTCGTGCGCAGCTCATCTGAGATATCTTCGTCGCGTCCCGTGAACGACACGGGCTGGAAGGCGATGGTCTGAACTTTGTCGATGTTCTTGGCGGCAAACTCCACGATTTGACCGATGCGCGTCGTTGTTGATGCTGTTGACGATTGTGACGACCAGCGTGACCTTGATTCCGACCTTGGCGAGATTTTCGATCGCGCGCACTTTGACGTCGAACAAGTTACCGACGCCGCGATGTTTGTTCTTCTCTTCACCGACGCCGTCAAACTGTAAATACACGCCGTGCTGCCCGGCGGCCTTCGCCGCTTTGCAGAATTCAAGGTCTTCAGCGAAACGAATTCCGTTCGTCGCGGCCAGAATGCGATAGAAGCCAATCTTCTTCGCGTAAGCGACAGCGTCGAGGTAGTAAGGCGATATTGTCGGCTCGCCGCCCGAGAAAAGGATGATGACCTGGCGTCTTGGTTTGAACGACACGGCGCGATCAAGAATCGCTTTCGTGTCTTCGAACGTCGGCTCGTGAACATAGCCAACCTGGTTTGCATCCATGAAGCACGGATTGCACATCATGTTGCAGCGGTTGGTCAGATCGACCGTCAGCACAGCGCCACGGCCAAACTTGATGTTCGACGTTCCATGCTTGTGAACGTTGGCGTCTTCGGCGGCGCGAAAGTCTCGTCCAAAGAACAGCGATTCAATTCTTTCGAGAAACGCCGGATCGGTCGCCATCACGTCCGTGAACTCGCCGTGCTTCGGGCAAGTCTTACGCATGACGACTTGACCGTTTTCTTCCACAATCTGGGCTTTGATTTCGCCCGGATGTTGATGCATCAGGGATTCGAGCGTGGTCTCGCCGGAAATCACCGCGGTGCGCACTTCCTTGACGCAACGCGGGCAAAGCGAATCTGTTTCTCTGGGAAAACCAAGTGGCGGCGCCGTTCGTTCGTAGGACTTCAGCAGCGGACCAGGCGCCCACTTGGGCCGAATGGCCTCGCCTTCGGGCAGGCGCTTGTTGACGGATTGGAAGGCCTTCCAGGCAACGTCTGAAAGTGTGGAGACGATTTTCGAGCCGGTGACTCCGCTCAACTTCGATTTATCTGTCTCGCCGCGGCGGAATTGATCGCTAAACAATGAATCGGTCTCCTCTGATCATCAGACGCAGTTAGCCGCGTCCTGGTTACTTAGGCTGCGAACTTCGAATAAATCGCCGCAGATGTTGGAAAATGAGTTATCTACGACAGGCTCATGATAGTTGGCTGGGGCGAGCAAGGCAAGAACAAACCCGCTGATCCAAGGCAAAAAGCGGGTTTAGCAGGCTTTTCGGGAGCATAAACCGCTGCAATAAAAACTGAGTCACCGACAGAAAGTGTTTCAGCAGCGCTTACTTACACTTCGGAAACGGCCGTTCGAGTTGCGCATCTATCAGCGTGTTACCGACCGCACAAACGTGCACTCGTTTCACGGTCGGAAACTGCTTCACTGTTCTCTCGATGGCTTCCGAAAAAATCATCGGGCCGAGCGAGCCGTAATTCGTCTGCCCCGGCGGCTGCGAAAACTTCACTGTCGCAACGCCGTTCTGAAAGCTGAGATTCTCAAACTTCATCCCGAACGTTGAAGAGCTCAGCCCTTTTGCAGTTTCTTCAGCGCTGGGTCCGGCAAACAACATCTGCAAGGTGGGCCGCAAGGGGGCGGCCGCTCCGACACTCCTTTCGACCGGGACCAAGCCCAGGCCAGTGTCTTTGCTGTTAGCGTCCCAAAGGAAAATCTTTACTTCCTTGCTGCGCGTGGACGCATCATACGAATCGTCGAGGTACGACGGCCGGTTATAGATCACTTGCCCTCGCATAATCTTGTTCAGATCAAAACTCTCAGTCTTGTATGGTCGTGTCTTCGTAGTTGAGATCACGCGATTAGGAGATTCGGGTTTCCAGCCGTGCTCTTCGTTTATTGCGTCAAAGTCTTCAGCCTTGTAAAACGCGAGCGTAAGTCGGTCGCCATTGAGCGCGATGGCTTCGGCCCAACGTCGGTAAAAGACCTCGCCGCGTTTCGGATCGACAACGGCAAAGTACGAGCCCCCTAAACCACCATCACCCATCTTGACTAGCAAAGCGGTCGCGCCCGTCCTGGTTTTGACTGCCTGCACGGCGACGACCGCCACGTATTCAGAAAGGATTTTCCGCGTGGTTCGAGTTGCCACGTTGTAGATCCGCAACGACTGACCTTCATTCTCAAATCCACCCGCGCCATCGCGGCTGGAAAACACAACGTCGCGCCCTACGTTGATCAGCCAGGCTGCGTAGGCCTCGTCATAGATCTTTCGCTCTCGCCCGCCGACTGTAACGTAGAGCTTGCTTCCAACCGCGTTTTCAGGTTCCGCGATCCTGAACTTTGTCGCCTTTGACTTATTTGTCGCGGTTTGCGCGCTCAAGAGCGGCGTCAGGACGCAAATGACAAGGACCGGCAAGGCCAGAAATTTGAAAGCGTTTTGCCTCATATTGTTCAGCCGCTGAGTTATACGCGATGTGGCGGTTGCGTGAGCTTATCAAACTCCCCTGAGAACCGACTAGTTCCGTTCGCCATTCTTCACATCACCGTTGTACTATCTGCGCTCGCGAGACAATATTTCATGGTTCAAATCAGCAAAACAGTTGCGGAACTAGCGGTCCTGGTCGGTGGCCGGATCGTGGGCAAATCTGACGAAGACATTCAACGTGTCGCCAGCCTGGACGCGGCGAGCCAGGGTGAAATCGCCTACGTCGAAGATGAAAACTTTTTCGAAGCTGCGCGCAACAGTCACGCTTCGTGCGTCATCGTCCCGGAAGACGCCAGTCTCGACCACCCCTGTAAGCTCCAGGTTAAAAATCCGAAGTTAGCCTTCGCGCTAATTGCTGAAGTCCTTCATCCTCCGAAGAAGCGCACGCCGGAAATCCACTCCTCGGCAATCATTGCGCCCAACGCCAGGATTGGAGATCAGGTTTTCATCGGCGCATTTGTCTGCATCGGCGAAGGCTCAAGCCTGGGCGACGGCACGCAACTTCGTGCGGGCGTAAAGATCGGCGACCACGTTACCATCGGCGCTGAGTGCATCATTCATCCAAATGTTTTCATCGAGGACGGCGTTACCATCGGTAATCGCGTGATCCTTCACGCCGGCGTAGTGATCGGAACGGATGGGTTTGGTTACGTGCGGGACGACATGGGATATCACAAGTTTCCGCAGATCGGAACGGTCGTAATTGAGGACGACGTGGAGCTGGGCGCGAATACAACTGTCGATCGCGGGGCCCTGGGTCGCACTCGCATAGGCAAAGGGACAAAGCTCGATAATTTGGTACATGTGGGGCACAACTGCGACATCGGCGAGCGCGTGGTAATTGCGGCGCAGACGGGCATCAGCGGTAGCGTCACCATCGAAGATGATTGCGTGATCGGAGGCCAGGTTGGCTTCGGCGATCACATTCTTGTGCAAAGCGGGGCGGTCATCGGATCAAAGGCCGGTGTCCTGCCAGGCAAGATTGTCCGTCCTGGCGTATGGTGGGGCATCCCGATTCAACCGCTCGATCAGTACAAACGTTTGAACGCCCACTTAAGCCGCGTCCCCGCGATGCGCCAAGAGTTGAAGGCGCTAAAAGATCGCGTGCAACAGTTGGAACAACGACTGCTAAAAGACGATCAGTGAGCGCTGAGTGCGCACGCCTCAAGCGTGCTCGGTTATTGCACGCCGGAAGCGTTCGTACCCAAGTTTGGGAAAAGTGGAAAACGCACGTAAGATGTGTCCGAAAAAACTTGGAATTCACATCGGCACCTTCCAAAAACGTTTTGGGAAATAAGGTTTCGATCTTCCAGAAAACTTTTGGAAGTTAACGCGTGATCTTCCAGAAAAAAAGTAATTGACAAGCGCGTTTCGTTACGCGAATCTGAGGTCGCGCTTCGTACTCCCGCGAAGACACTTCCCCGGAAAGTTTGCCATCATGAAAATGCCCTCCAGCCTAATTCTTTCGTCGTTCGTACTCTTCATCGCGTCCACAGCTTCAGCTCAAACATTAAGATCAACTTATCCGATCACTCGTCCGCGTCTAGTAGCAGATGCGAAGGCCGCGAAAACGAAATCCCAGGAGCCGGCGATCCAAAAATCAACGCCGGAAAAAAGCGAGAAGTCCTCAGCAAATCAAACGCAACAGGACGAATCTCGGGCAGCCGCACGAGAAGAGTCGAGTCGACGGCTCTCTCCTAACCGGCTTCGCACCCGCATCAGTGAAGCGGAAAGATTGCTCAAAGCGCGTCCCCTGCCGACAGCGATGACTCCGTCGCTCGAGTACGTCACGCTCGCCGCCGTGCTTCCTGAGACTTCACAAATTCATTTGATTCGGATTTCAAAGCCGACTTTTCTGACGAAGGGTTCGCTCGTTTCCGGCATGAGCACGACGGGGCTGCCGGTTCAAGTGCGCATCCTGCGAGCCAACGGCGTAAACACGGCGGTAACGATTTTCGACGACAAGAATCGCACGCTGGTGCCGCTGGTAGTTGAATTTCCCATCGAACGCCGAGGCGTCTTCCGTGAGATGGCCTACTACACGTCAGCGCATCCGGCTTTGCTCTCGCCGGAATTGATGAAAACGGGTCAAAACTACGTCAATTCAATGGTTGACTTGGCGGCCAAACGTCTGAAAGAACGCGGGAACCCCGTGGCACCTAATCTGGTGGAGATCGCCAAGCGCCTTTGCATCGTGGAGCACGTGGATCACGATCGCTATCGCAACGATAATCGCATTGCACTGTTTGAAGAGATTTACACGCTGTATGCGCTTAATGAGCTGGATACTTACCGCTATTCGGTCAGTTCCGCCGGCGCGGGCGGCATGGTGCAGATGATTCCGTGGACGTACGCTCTAATGCGAGAACGTCATCCCGGCGTCGGTTTGAATCCCGATTTCGTCGCGGGCATGCGTAATCACGGCAATGCGCTTGAAGCGATGCTGCTTTACATGCAGGATACCTGGAATGATTTGTCCGCAAACGAGGACGTGCAAAACGCGTTGGCGGCAAAGCAGGCCACCGTCACGGACCTGGTTGCTGGGGGTTACAATTCCAACGCCGCCAAGATCCCGGGATACATTCGACGCGGCGGCGCCGCCTGGCGAACGCTAATTCCGCGCGAGACCCAAATCTACCTTCAAATTTACCAGTCGCTTGAAAGCTTAATGCGCGCCAAAGAAAATCACGCACGCAGGAAGTCGCGGTAGGCAAAGCGAGAGTCACTGGCGGCTCTAACAAGACGATCCAAAGCACCCGGTTATGCCGGGTGTTTTGCTTTTTACGGCAGGCTCGCCTCGAACGTCACGCGTTGCATCGTTTCGATGTTTCGTTTATAAGTGGCCGCTGTTCCCCGGACAGTGAGTTACCAGCGCGAGAGACCTTTCCTGCGCCTGCAAACAAATTCATCGGAGCCAAGCATGAAATCCATCGTCCTGAGACTTCTTGTGGTCGCGTTGGCGTGCGCCAGCGCCGTCGTAGTTATTAACAAAGTTGGTGCGCAAGCGCCCGCCGTCTCTGCGGCCCAACAAGATAAGCCGACCGAACAAGTTCAGAAGAACATAAAAGTACTGACCGGAATGTCCCAGTCACAATTGATTCCGGTAATGAATTACTTTGCTGCTTCGCTGGGCCGGCGCTGCAATTTCTGCCACGTGAATAATCAGGGACAGTGGGATTACGCTTCTGACGCAAAGCCCGAAAAGAATCAGGCTCGCGAAATGATAAAGATGGTGCTGGAGACCAACAAGAACTACTTCAAAGGAAACCTCGAGGTCTCGTGCTACACCTGTCACCGCGGGGCAAATCATCCGTTGACTGTTCCAACCTTGCCTTTGCCGGCGCCTTCGCCCCTCCCCGCGGGTCCGGCTCCGGGCGCGGCCGCGCCAGGTGCCCAACCTCAAGCTTCTCCAAGTCCACGACCGTCACCGCCCGCGCCGGAGGCATTGATTAGCAAATACGTCGAAGCGGTTGGTGGACAAGCGGCAATCGACAAAATCAAGAGCCGCGTTGTCAAAGGCACAGTGACGACTGCGAATGGCAACACAGGAACGTATGAGGCGATACAGATTGCCCCCGACAAGGGTTACGAATCGTTCGTGACCCAACGAGGATCGCTGGAACGCGCTGTCAACGGCACTGGGGGATGGGAGAAAACTGTTCAAGGCGTGCGCGAGTTAGTCGGTCAACAACTTGCCGATCTGCAACTCTCGATGCAGTTGTTCAGGAACTTGAGAATTAAGGACCAATACGCCAGCCTGCGCTTTGCCGGGCGCGAGAAGATTGGTGATCGGGACACCCTAATCGTGCTCGGCACGACGCCAGAGAAAAAACGTGAGCGGCTCTTCTTCGACGCGCAAACTGGTTTACTGCTTCGTCGGATCAGTTATCTGGAGACAATGATCGGGGTTATTCCGGAACAGACTGATTTTGAGGATTATCGCGACGTCGATGGAGTCAAGCTTCCGTTCACCATCAAAACCTCGGTGATGGATCCCGGAAATCCATTCAACGTGCGGAAGGTGACCGAAATGAAGTTGAACGCTCCGGTAGATGAATCGAAGTTCGCGATGCCGGCGGTAGCGAAGCCATAAATCAATGACACCCGAGAGCCAAACCCATCAACGAGTCAGCGTCCTCGCCCGTCTCGTGCCGGCATTCTGTTCATTGATCGTCGTGCTCGGTGCGGCAATTAGCGCTCTGCTTATCATGGGAGTCATCAATGCCATGCGGAATGCCGAAGCCGCAGGGATTGGAGCTGTGGCGGGTGGCATGGCCGAGGCGAATCTCGCGACTGTCGTTTCGCTTTACCTGGCGATTTGCGTAATCACCACCGCCGTAGTCTTAATGATTGTGCGCGCGGTAACTACGACCCAGACTGCTTCCCCCTCGGGATGGTTCTTTTTGATCGTGGGGGTGCTGACCCTGGTCCCATTAGGATTGGTATGGGAAGCTAACTCGCTTCTCATGCAGACTCTGATGGGCCGTGGCAATGTTGCGTTAGTTGCGACCACGATTCAGCTTTGCCTCAATCTCACGATCGTTACCGCCGGATTATTCGGCCTCATCGTCCTAATCGGTTCCGTTATTCCTCTGCCGTCTTTCATGCGCGCCAGGCGAAAGTGGGCGCCGATTGTTATGCTCGCTGTAATGGAAGTTGTGCTAATCGGGTTGGCGATCGGTTTTCAGATCCACATGTCGTGGCTGCAACGGGTCGGACTGCGCGAAAGTTTCTGATTATTCGAATTCGCGCAACTGCTCATCGAGCTGATCCAGGGCGACTTGAAGTTGCGCGCGGTAACGGGGATCTCTCGCGGCTTTCAAGCGACTCAGTATTAGTGAGCGCGAAAGCTGGAGGGATTTTTTGTGCTCACTCTGTTCGCGTTGTTCGACCGTCACTTGATGGGCGGCCTGAATTTCACGTTCGGCCTCAGCCGCGCCGATTTGATCTTCAACCGATTTGCTTTCCCAGCCCCGTGCCATGTAGTCAGTATAACCCCTTCTCCTAACAACAGATCACAAAAGTCCGCGCACCCAGCCCCCGTCGACTGGCAGCGTCACGCCCGTGATGTAGGAAGCCCGTTCTGACGCCAGGAACGCGACCGCGCCGGCAATCTCGGCCGGATCCGCCATGCGACGAATCGGAGCCTGATCAGCCCACGAGGCAATAATCTCTTCTTTGGATTTTCCGAGGGCCTTACCGCGAACTACCGCCAGGTCGTCTTGTCTTTCAGTCAACGTGTAGCCGGGCGCGACATTGTTGACGGTCACGCCCTGCGCGGCGACTTCGTTCGATACGGTTTTGGCCCAACCCGTCAATCCCGCGCGCACCGTGTTTGAAAGAAGCAGGCCCTCAATGGGCTGCTTGACGGAAACCGAAGTGATGTTGATGATGCGGCCCCATTTGCGATCAAGCATGCCCGGCAACGTCAGCCTGGCGAGCCTGATCGCCGAAAGCGCGTTCAGTTCAAATGCCCGGCGAAAGTCATCGAGCTCAGCTTCCGCGAAAGTCTTTGCGGGTGGACCGCCTGCGTTGGTCACACAGATGTCGATCCTGCCGGCTCGTGCAACGGCGAGGTTGACCAACGCCGCCACGTCGAGATCGCTCGTTACATCGGCAGCAATCCCGGCAACGTCGGCCCCGGTTTCTTCATGAATCTTCCGTGCGGCATCCGCAGCAGCCTGCGCTTCACGCGAACATAGAAAAACGCGCGCGCCTTCACGCGCGAGTTCCCGCGCACAGGCGAAGCCGATTCCGCGGCTGGCCGCAGCGACAATTGCGACTTTATCTTTGAGTCCAAAATCCATTTTATCGATCCTCTCGCGTTGGCGGACGGAGCAGTAGCCCGACCGTCAGGGAGGGCTCAGACAGGACGGAGCCCTTGCTTACGCGCGGGCTACTGCCCCGCTTTGTAGCGATCCACACATTCCGCGACGAGCCGCTCCGGATCGTCGTCATAAACAATCCGTGCCTTCGTCTCTTTCTGAAGACGCGCAACAATCTGCCGCGCTTCATCAGCCACGCCACCTGTTCCTGTTAAGCATCCAATCACCTTGCCTTCATCGTAAGCGATGGTGAATTCATTCAATGAGCCAATTGATCCGGCAATAAACAGCACGATGTCACATGAGCGCACCAGGACAACATTGCGCCCTTTCAAGCCGAAGCCAGTGTAAACAATCGCGTCGCATGCGTCTGTGGGTAACCCAAACGCTTCGACGTGCTCGCGTTTGTCTTGACCGGGAGAAATACCGATGTGCAACGCACCTGTCTCGCGCGCGGTCTTCCCGACTAGATGAATCAATCCGGTCGTGGCGCCAGTTAACAAGATCACATCACGCGCCGCAATCACTTGTCCCAAAGCGCGCGCCGTCTTTTCAATCGTCTGCGACGAAGCTTCCGCGGCCGAACCCATCACGCCAACTTTGATTTTCATCTGCATCCGTTAGAGTTCAATGCGCTCCGTTTCTAAAACTGGCGGCGGCATTTCATCAGGTTTGAGGGTTGGCTGAGGAGGATGCTCTTTTCGGTCCCACCACTTCTCAGTCACAAACCAGATCGCACCAGGCAGCAGGAAGAAGATGCCCACGCCGGCCGTTACCCAACGCGGAGATAATCCGAATCGATCCATCAACTCACCCACGACGTAGTTAGACGCCGCCATCGTGAGGGTTACCAAAGCCATCTCCGCGGCAAACACACGGCCACGAAATTGATCCTCGACCGAACGCTGAAGTAAGACGGTCGAAAACACCCAGAGAATGCTCCCGCCCATATGAGCAATTGCCAGAAAGACCAGCGCCCACGCGAAACTGCGGCTAACGCCAAAGGCGATGTAGAACGCGCCGCCAATAAGGAACGCGATGCCGATCGCAGTCTGCATTTGCTTTCGTGTTTCACCGGACCACCGGCGAGCAATGAAGGGTCCGACAGCCGTGCCGATTCCACGCGCGGTGAAAAGGACGCCTATGCCGGTGGCCGCCTTTCCCGCAACCGGAAAAATTCTTTCGCCAAACACGGCGAGTAGCGTCAAAATGCCGCCGCCAACACCCCATGCCGGCTTCACCATCAAATAAGCAAACACGCGCGGCCTGTGCCTAACGTAATGCGCCCCGTCGATGGTGTCCGAAATGCCGAGGGCCTTGCCGACACTGAGTTTGGTCTTCGGCCGCAGGGGTCTTTTCGGAAAGTGAACTGTCGAAATCAGCAGGGCCGAAGCGATGAAGGTTAGCGAATCCAGTACGAATGCCGCGTCGGTACCGAACCAACCCGCCACAAAACCGCCGATCGCCGCGCCTAGCGTCAGCATTACTGACCAGGTGACGGAGGCAATCGCATTCGCCGGGACCAGTTCGCGATCAGAAACAATCGAGGGTATGGCAGCAGTCTTTGCCGGCTCGAAAAAAGTCGAAAACGCCAGTTGCAAGACCGTCAGCACATAGACCAGCCACATCTGATCCGGCCGCCGCACAAATAAGAAGCCCAGGACCACCAGCGCGCGAAGCAGATCTGACGCGATCATGATCGAGCGCCGGCTGAATCGATCGGCAATCACACCCGACAGTGGACCCATTACCACGCTTGGTAGAAATCGGGCCACCATGATCAATGCCACGGATCGGCTTGAGCCGGTAAGGTGCAGAGCTATCGTGTAGACAGCAATCGTATCGAACCAGTCGCCCATTTGGCTGACCACCTGGCCAAACCAAAGGAACCGGAAACCACGGTTTTTTCGCAGCAGTTCGCGATAGCCGACACTCTGCGGAGTTGGGCGTTTTTTGGGTGCGCGAGCGCTCATCTTTTCTTACGCCACAATGATTAGGAAAGGTGCACCGTAGTAGTTAAGGTTGTCAAACTGCGTCTTTGAGGTGTCTTCACTATAGGGTTTTCTCTTTGCGACTCCGTGCCTTCACCTGACGCAACCGTCTGAGAAGACATCCGCCCAAAGACAGGACGCGAGCAACTCAAAATCAAAAATGGAACAAGCCCGCTGAAACGTTCTGATGGCAACTGCGGCGTCCATATCATCGCTCGCGCGCCGAAACACGTTTCAGAAGCTCTCACTCTGACCTGTCACTCTGAATACGGTTGACCGAAAGAATTCGAGATGCCGTCTTGTGCTTTAATTTCTGCCCGAATTTCGCAATTGCGGGGCCGCGCATTCCCGGCACGCACCTTGATAAGACCAGCGTGCGGCTAGCTAGCGTTAACCGCTGGACGGCCCACCGCACTGGGCCCCCCTAGCCGCACAAAGAATTATTGAGAGTGCTTCTGTAGAGCCCGAATCAGATGCCAAACTGTTACACCCCAGGTGACGGACGTCGTGCCAGGTTCCGTCAGCTTGCCCAGTCACGCGCCGAAGGCGAATGACCGAGTTGCTCCGGTGATTTGCTTTCGGCGCGGACTATTTTCCCTTCAGCGTTGGGCAGCTTTCGGCGATCAATTTTTTTCGATCAAGCTGCGACCCTTCTGGCAATGATTACTTAATGAAGCTGATCGACATGTCAGACTACAACCGCGCCGCCCGCGCTTATTGGAGCACTATGGTGCTTGCCGGCGGCATCGTCGTAGTGTGGGCGCTCGTGCGTTGCATGGGCTTGACCTCCCTTCAATGGAGTGAGTTTGCCGCATTTCTGGCCTTGGTCGTCATCGCGAGTTCGTATCCGATCCGCATCCCCAGCACTAATTCCAGCTTTACCGCCAGTGACGTGTTTACCTTCCTCACGTGCCTAATCCTGGGCGTTCCGGCGGCAGTACTCATCGGAGTCGCCGACGCCTTCGTAAGCTCGCGCCGAACTTCCAAGCGGGCGGCGAGTTGGATTGGCGGACCCGCCATGAATGCCATTACTGTGTTCGTGTCCGGGAACATCTTCTATCTTGCCCTCAACAACTTCGCGCATATCTCGACGCGACCGCTGGGCGCGGCGCCGATTCGCACCGAGCACCTGCTGGCGTCCCTGGCGCTGCTGGCGCTAATGCATTACGTGGTTAATGGGTTTGCGATTTCAACCATCTATGCGCTGAAAACACGTCGGCCTATCATCCGATTTTGGCGCGATAGTTATCTGTGGACCTGGTGGTCTTTTTTGGCTTCGGCTATTGCCGCGGCGGTGATTTACATCGGAGTTTCCCAGTACGGCTGGATCTACGCCGTTCTCAGTATTCCGGTCGTGGCCTTCACCTTCGCCACCTACCGGATCTATTTTGAGCGTATTGATGCGAAAACTCGCGAGGCCGTGGAGATGTCGCGGGTGCATTTGGCCACGGTCGAAGCACTCGCAACCGCAATCGATGCAAAGGATCAGACGACCCACTGCCACGTACGGCGAGTGAGGGTCTATACCGACCGGTTAGGAAAGCTGCTGCGCCTCTCTGAAAGCGAGTTGGCCGCTCTTAGTGCCGGCGCGCTACTTCACGACGTGGGCAAACTCGCCGTGCCTGATCACATACTTAACAAGCCCGGCGTGCTGACGGCGGCCGAATTCGAGAAAACGAAGATTCATACGATTGTTGGAGCAGAGATCCTTAGCCGGGTCGACTTTCCTTACCCTGTCTTACCTATCGTGCGGCATCACCACGAGCGCTGGGACGGCCGCGGCTATCCTGATGGCTTGAGAGCCCATCAGATTCCGATTACTGCCCGCGTCATGTCGGTCGTCGATTGCTTTGACTCAGTGCGCGAGGATCGGCCTTTTCGGCCCGGGATGTCGCGGGAAGCGGCGATCGATCTATTGCGAAAAGGCGCGGGGACGCATTTTGATCCCGTGATCGTAGAGCTCTTCATCACCCATCTGCCGCAATTTGAAGCTGAGATTGAAGCGCGCGGATTAGTCGACGGGATTCATGTGACCGCTTCTCAGAACCCGACCGTTCCCAAGCAGGAAGAAGTTGCACCACCCCACCTACATCGCGGACGTGCTGCTTACGAACAGATCCGGAACGCTCATCGTGAAGTGTACGCGTTGTATGAGATCGCCCGGATGTTTGGCTCATCTCTGGAGGTCGAGAACACGCTGAAGGTTCTGGTCGATAAGGTTGGCCATCTGGCGCCCTTCGACACGTGCGTGATTTACCTGTTTGACGAAAACGCAGGCTATGCACGCACCGCGCTGGCCGTCGGCATGAACGCGGACGCGATGCGCGACCACTGTATTGCTGTGGGCGAGGGCGCAACCGGCTTTGCATTGGCAAATCGGCAACCGGTCAACCGACTTCATCCGAGCCTGGATTTTGCAAATACGCATGTGCTGATGGAGTGCGATTATCGGTCTATGGCCGCGCTACCCTTGTTCAAGGATGACCTGTTGCTGGGCGCCCTGTCGGTGTACTCAAGCAGTCTTGAAGAATATGGTGACGAACAAATTAGACTGCTCGAGACAGTGACTCGGCTGGCCTCCGATGCGCTCGCGAATGCTGTGCAGCATGCGCGCGCGGAGTCGAATGCTTTGACCGATCCGCTCACCGGACTTCCAAACGCGCGGGGTTTGCATTTGCGATTTGAAGAAGAAGTCGCACGCGCGCGCCGGACCGGCCTACCGTTCCAGCTAATCATGCTTGACCTTGATGACTTTAAGCTGGTCAACGACACCTTCGGTCACAAACTGGGCGACCGAATGCTGCGCGAGGTTGCGGGTTTGGTTCATGGCCAGTTGCGCGAATACGATTTTCTGGCTCGCTATGCGGGTGACGAGTTTGTAGCGATAGTTCCCGACGTGGCTATTCAGCATGTTGAGGAGCTGCGTGAGCGCATCGAACAAATTGTGTCGAATTTTTCGATCCAGGTTCGTGGACAGGGGCGGGCCCGCGTCGGCATCAGCGTGGGAGCGGCCGTCTTTGGTAAGGACGGCGAAACCCTCGATCAACTCGTAATCTCTGCTGACGCCGCCATGTATCGGGCGAAATCAACCCACAAGGCCAGTGTATTCCGCGGCAATAAGCTCAGCCCGGAACCTCCGAAGGCTGATCTCGACACCACCGTTGAAGACACGCTCACTTCGCTCGCAATCAACTAAAATCCTCGAAATTCCTTGACAATACCCCCCTTGACCAGTCAAATTGGAAGAGTGGTAAAGCGGGGCCACCTCGAGTCCATCCCGCCACCGGCCGCCGTCCTGACCGGCCGTTTCGACCCAATACCTTGTCCCATAATGTACGCAACTTAAAATGCGGTCCCTTTGTGTTTACCCGCGCATAACAGCTCGCGCAACGTAACGTCCGCAACCTAAGTAATGTCCCTGTCATTATCTCAGTCAACCACTGCTGCAACTCTGCTAATCGTCGATGACGATCGAGTTTCGCGGGATGGTTTATGCCATATTCTGGAAGCTGCTGGTCATCGCACATTGGCCGTCGCCGATGCTCCTGCAGCATTACAACTACTGCACAAACAAACGTGCGATCTCGCTATCGTCGACGTAACGCTTCCGGAAGTTGATGGTCTCGCTCTCTGTCGTTTGCTGCGCGCGCAACCGAGACTACAGCAACTCCCACTCGTGATCTTTTCCGCGGACGACAGCGAAGCCAGGAAAGTCGAAGCGTTTAGCGCCGGCGCAGATGATTACATCGTGAAGCCATCCACGCCGGGAGAATTAGTCTCGCGGGTGAATTCTCATCTAAATGTCGCACAACGCGAATCAGTATTGCGCGGCAACAATCGCGAGCTGAGTTTTCTGGCAGACCTTGGGCGCGGATTGCTGCGAACGCTCGAACCCGAACAGGTGGCAAGCCGAGTCGCGGGAGCGATCTTCGAAGGGACTAATGCAGCCGAAGTCGCGTGTGCGATTCGCAACAACGGCAAAGGCCTGGCAGTTTGCGTTTTTGCCCAGGACGGCAGCGCGGGCGGGACTACACTAATAAATCAGAAACGGCTTGAGGAGTGGCTGGCGTCCCCGCAAGCGAATTCTGCAATGCATCTCACGCGACGCAAGGACTTTGTGCTCCGGACCGGTGAACATGCAACTGAGTATCTCGTTCCCATCGGCTGCGGAGAAAAAAATTCCGGCGTGCTGGTCGTTGCATTCGCAAATGCCGCGGATGCCACCGACGACGAATGCCGCTTAATCGATGCTGCCGCGCAAGAGGCCGCTTTGGCCGGTCAAATTTCTCAGCTCTATTTAAAAGCTCGCGAATCGGCGGCGACGCTGGCCCAGGAAGTTGATCGACGGACGGCTGAAGCCGAGATGCAGCAACGCTTCACGGAAGCGATTATCGACGCGCTGCCGTTGTCGTTATATGCGATTGATCGCGACTATCGTATCGTCACCTGGAACCGTAATCGTGAGTTAGGCGAACTGGGCCTGGCCAAGCACGACGCGCTGGGACAGAATGTTTTCGAGGTGCTGACCAAACAGAGCCGGGAACTACTGGAGCGCGAGTTTCGCAGCGTGTTTGCTACGGGACGAATCCATCGCATCGAGCAGGAAACAGTGACCAGTGACGGCGAAACCAATCACTGGCTAATCAGCAAGATACCGATGCGCGCCGGCGAAAGCGACATGGTGAGCCATGTAATTACCGTCGGCGAGAACATCACGACGCGGGTAAAAGCGCATCGTGCAGTCGCGCGCGCTGAGAAACTCGCCGCCGTCGGGCGTTTGGCCGCTGGGGTGGTTCACGAAATCAACAATCCGCTCGCTACTATTGCCGCGTGCGCGGAATCACTCGAGAAGCGAATTGAAGAAGGCGTCTTCGGTGACTCAGATGACGCCCAGGATTTGCGGGAGTATTTGGGCTTGATTCGCGACGAAGCTTTTCGGTGCAAATCGATCACTCACGGCTTGCTTGATTTCAGCCGTTTGCGCGCCGGACAACGCGTGCCCGTCGACATGACGGAAGTAATCAAAGCAACGGCTCGCCTCGTCACTCACCAGCAGCGTGGTGACAACGTAAAGATCGTAATTGAAACGCCGACCAATTTACCGATGGTTCTGGGCGACCTCGGTCAATTGCAACAGGCGGTAGTCGCATTGGCGACGAATGCGATTGACGCGATGCCCGAGGGTGGAACTTTGACTCTGCGTGCCGGCGAACGAAGTTCCCGGGTGATTGTCGAAGTCAACGATACGGGCCTCGGCATTGCACCTGAAAACATGACCAAGATTTTCGATCCGTTCTTTACGACCAAGGATGTGGGTCGCGGCACCGGGCTGGGACTCGCAGTCTGTTATGGTATTTTATCTGATCATGGGGGCCGCCTCGACGTGCGATCCACCGTCGGCGCCGGCACGACCTTCACAATTACGTTGCCAATCGCAACTGATTAGTACCATCCTTGCGGAGTGCGGGGTACAACGAGTGAACGAACAGCGTGATGCGAGATTACTGATCGCCGAAGACGAAGCGAACCTGCGTTTGGTTCTGCAGAAAGAACTGCAACGCCTGGGTTATCGCGTGCAAGCCGCGCCTGACGGTGAAGCTGCTCTGCGCAAGTTGGAAGAGAGCAACGTTGACGTTCTGTTGTGCGATATCAACATGCCGAATATGGATGGCATGGAGCTCTTGCGCCGCGTCCACGAACGGCCCAATCCGCCGGAAGTAATTATGCTGACGGGCCAGGGCACCATTGAAACTGCAGTCGAGGCGATGAAGCTCGGCGCCTACGATTACCTCACCAAACCTTACAGCATTAATGAACTCGACGTGCGCGTGCGCCAGGCCGCAGAAAAGCGAAACCTGCGCGTGGATAACCAAAGATTGCGGGCGCAGATCGAACGCAAATCGACGATGCCTGAGATCGTGAGCCGATCGCGGGCGATGGCTGAAGCACTTCGCCTGGTAGAACGCGTAGCGCCATCAGAGGCGTCCGTTTTGATCACCGGGGAATCGGGCACGGGTAAAGAATTAATTGCCCAGGCCATTCATCGCCTGTCGAACCGGGCAGGCGGATCGTTTATCGACCTGAATTGCGCGGCGTTTCAGGAGTCGCTGCTTGAATCAGAGTTGTTCGGCTACGAAGCAGGAGCATTCTCTGGCGCTAAAGCGCGCAAGCTCGGTCTAATTGAGTTGGCCGACGGCGGAACTTTGTTCCTGGATGAGGTGACGGAATTGCCGGCCGGCCTGCAAGCAAAATTGCTGCGCGCGATCGAGACGCGAACCTTTTTTCGGGTGGGTGGCGTCCGCAAAGTCGAAGTGAATGTTCGCATCGTCGCCGCCACGAACCGGAATCTCGACACAGTTGTAGCCGACGGAGCATTTCGCGCCGACCTGCTGTATCGCATTAACAGTTTTCAGATTCATCTGGCTCCTTTACGTGAGCGGCCCGAAGATATCGAACCGTTGATGCATCACATGCTGAAACAATTAGGTGGCTCCAGCCCGCCGGAAGTCATGCAGGACGCTTTGGATTGCTTGGGCTCGTATGGCTGGCCGGGCAACGTGCGCCAGCTTCGCAATTGCCTCGAGCGCGCGGTCCTGCTCGCCAACGACGGCCGCATTACCGCCGCTGAATTGCCACCCGAAGTCGCGCGGATGAACGGCTCAATGCCTTTTAGCGTCACGCCTCTTCCAGTAACAACCGGCGTCGCCTCGTCAGGAGATCTGACCGCGGGCTCCAACACTGGCTCACTGCGAGACATTGAGAAACAACAGATCATCGCCGCGCTTGAACGCGTGGGCTGGCACAGAGGAAAAGCTGCCGAAGTGCTGGGAATTTCTCCTTCAACTCTCTATCGCCGCTTGCGTGATTACAATCTGGAAGGAAGATTAAGGTAAGTGGCGTAGACTTCATTCGCAGATCACAGACTTCGTCATATGCAAAAAAAGCCGCGGAACTCTCCGCGGCTTTTTTCTTTTGACAATCGCGAGCGATCGTTCAGTCAGGAAATCTGCTCTTTCTGCTTCTTTCGCTTCCGGTTGTAGTAAAGACCGGCCAGGCCGGTCCCAAGCAACGCCAGCGTCGCCGGTTCCGGTACGGGATTCGTAGCGGTATTGATCGTAAACACAATGCCGTCGTTCCAAAAATGACAATCCGGATCCAAGCCGAAGGCAAGATCTCCCCCGTTGAGAAAATAAGCGCTAAGCACCTGCAACTGATCCGCGGTAAACGTATAAACAAAGTCTCCGGTTGTGGTCGTGAAAGACTGCTGTGTCAAAAAAGTGTTAGCCGTGCCTGGCGCCACGAGCGGGTTGTTCAGATACCGCATCCCGGCAAAATCGTCATTGATGTCCGTTACCGGCGCCTGATTCAACGGGGCATCCTGAAAAGAATTTGCCCCGGCTCTTTTGGCGGTATCCAACAGGTGGATGAACAGCATATTTGGGTTCCGGTCCCAGTTGCTGATGTTGCGAAACGTGATTGTCGCACTGGTAATTGACTTGCCCGCCAGGTTCACACCGTCGATGCGCCAAGTGTAAGCGCTGTGGTGATCCAGATCGAATTGTCGGGCCCCACCGCTTCCCTGATTCGGGGCTGTGATGGGCGCCTGAAAGGTGACAACGTCGGCCGACGCAACCGCGGGCAAAGCGATTATGACGACTGTTGCCAGCAAAAGTATTAGGGTTCGCACTCGACTTTTCCTCCGTAGAGTCTGCTCAACTCTTCACAGGAAAGAAATGATTAGTAGGTATCCAATTCCAAGAGGGCGAGCGATTTGGACGTTTTTTCGCGCGATTTCTTTTCAAAAAGAATCTTTAGGATCGCGGCTTGCGGGTAGGAAAGCGAAATTAAGCCGTTTGAGATCGCATCACTTCTTCAGGAGCCTTCGGTCGACTTTACCTCGATCATTCTTCGGCAGTGACGAAATAAACTCGACCCAGCGTGGATATTTGTAGTGAGCGAGTTTGGATTTTACGAACTCCTTAATCTCTTCTCCCAGAGCCGCGCTTAATTCGACATCCGCACGCGTCACTACAAACGCCTTGGGCTTTACCAAACCATCACCTGCGTCATGACCGACCACCGCGCATTCCAACACCGCCTCATGCTGCAGTAGACAGTTTTCTATCTCGGAAGGCGCGACAAAGATGCCGCCGACTTTCAGCATGTCATCGGTGCGGCCGTGATACCAATAATAGCCGTCCCCATCGACATGAAATTGATCTCCGCTGGTGCACCAATCTCCGGCAAAGGTCTCTTTTGATTTTTCATGCGCGTTCCAGTAACAAAGCGCCGCTGAATCGCCTTTGATCTTCAGCGTGCCCATCTCACCGGTTGGAACTTCGTTACCCTCAGCATCAACGATTCGAGCTTCGTAGCCTTCGACAATGCGGCCCAGGCTTCCCGGCTTCACATCTCCCGGTTGATTCGTGATGTAGATGTGAAACATCTCGGCTGAGCCAATGCCGTCGCAGATCTCAACATCGAAAATTTCTTTCCAGCGACGATATAGTTCGACGGGCAAAGCCTCTCCCGCGGAATAACAGAAACGGATGACTGGAAAGATCACGCGTCGCTCGCATTCTCGACATTCAGCATGCCGTTGATCATCGTCGGCACAGTCGTCAGAATCGTCGGGCGATAACGTTCGATCACTTCGAACATTTTTTCCGGTGTTGAGCGTTCAGCAAACAGCGCCGTCGCTCCGCCGACCGCGAACGGAAACAGCAGATTCGTTCCGGTCGCATAACCAAAAAAGAGTTTCGGCACGGAAACCGTCAAATCGTTCTCGTTCACGCCCATCGTGCGCTTGGCAAAGACTTCGGTGTTGTAAGGCAGATCGTGTTGCAGGTGCACCGCGCCTTTGGGATGGCCGGTCGAGCCGGAGGTGAACAACCAGATGGCGATGTCGTCGCGATGCGTGTCGGCGGCTCGCAAGTGACCGGCTGGGCCGTCAAGAGATTCTGAGAAGGGAAAGTACTTAACGCGGCCCGATGGGATCGAGTCAGCTCTTCGTCGCTGGCGCTGTCATCATTCACCACCAGGACCGCTCGCAGATAGCGCGCGCCCACGCGCCGCTTCAACGAACGGTTTCGCAAAGGACTGATGGATGACCGCGGCCCGCGCCCGCGTGTATTCGAGGTAGTATCGATAGTCTTCAGCCGGCAGCAGCGGATTGACCATCGTAATCACCGCGCCTATGCGCGCCGCTCCAAACCACGTCCAGACAAATTCGGGACAGTCGGGCAGCACGATCAGAACCCGATCTTCCAGGTTGACACCGAGCATCGCGCAGAACGTTGCCGACACGATTCGACATGCGTGCCGCCTCGCCATAGGTGAAAGTTTGATCCCGAAAGTAGAGACAGGTCCTGGTTTTCACGTCCTTCCTCCAAATTGTGATAGAGGAAGTAATCGGCCATGTTGAAGCGTTCGGGAAATTCGGACATAGGGCGCATGATAAAGCCATCGCCTTCGAATCGCCGAATCAATGCGCCAAAAGTTCAGACCGACAGGATAGAAATAAAAAGAGCCCGCGGTGCCACGGGCTCCCAGACAGGTTTCGGAAACTGTTTGCCTATGCCGCTTTGTGCTGCAAGTCTGCCGGCAGACAAACCGACGTTGTCAGCTCTTTGCAAAAGGACATCCCTCGGCGTCGTGCTTACCGCCGAGATAGGTTCGGGCTTCCCACAACTCTGGAAAGAATTTTTTGTCGAGAGTCCTTTTCAAGTACGCCACACCTTCCGAGCCGCCGGTGCCGCGTTTGGTTCCCACCATGCGCTCGACCATTTTGATGTGATGTGAACGCCACAGAGCGAAGTATTCGTCGTGTTCCAAAAGAACTTCGGCCAACTGGTACTCCTTGTAAAGTTGTTCCGGATGGCTTAGCACTTCCACGATTGCGCGTTGCCGCTTGCCGTAGTTTGTGCGTCGCTCTTGCGCATCCCGTGGAGTATCAGAGCCCGGCGTATCGAAACCCGAGCGGCGCAGCAGCGCAAAATACGCATCTGACAGCGATGGTTTTTGCAGTCGGGCTTCCAGTCGTTTGCGCGCAAAATCATCCGCCGCAAACTGTCTGAGGGTTTGCTCGTCTTTAAGTCCGGACGAGAATTCAATCTCGCGAAACTGCATCGACTGAAAACCGCTGGCGGGATTTAGTTCATCACGGAAGCCAAGAAACCGCAGTGGTGACATCGTTTCCAAAATATGGATCTGGAGCACCAGAAGTTTTTCGATCTCCACCACGCGGCGCAAAGCCTGCGTAGCTTCCCCGGCTCGATCTTCTTTCATTAAGAGAATGGCGGCGTCGATCTCGTGAAGGATTTGCTTGAACCAAAGTTCATACGCCTGGTGGACCGTGATGAAAAGCAACTCGTCGTGCTGCGCCGGAGACGACAGGCATGTCTGCAAATCAATGAGTTCAGGCACACGCAGGTAGTTGTTGTATGAGAGTGGTGCGTTCTTTCCGTATTGATCTGCCATTTTGGTTATGGAGCGCGGGCATCTCTGCCCGCAAAGCGTGCGCAGCACGCTTCTTTCATCCTAAACTGCAAAAACCAGTTTCGCGCTTCGGGCTCAATGCGGCAAGGGATGCCCGCGCTCCGGTCGTGTCCAATTTTAGATTTCTCTGCGCCCCCCTCTGCGTTCTCTGCGCCTCTGCGGTGAGTGTTTTCGAGCTGTGTTCACCACAGAGACGCCGAGGTCGCAGAGACTGCGCTGAGAAAACATCAAAATGCCGCGCCGGCTTTCTCAGTCTCGTACTCATGATGATCGCGAATCTTTTTCATCTCGGCGACTATCAAATCCAATTCTTCATCCTTAGTGTAAAAGTGCGGTGAGATCCGCACGCCGGCGCCGGGCCGATAATCGACTATGAATTCACGGCGCACCAGTTCTTTGGTGATGGCCGCAGCGTTATCGTCCCAAACGGTGATGGTCCCGCCGCGCTGCGATGGATCTCGCGGACTGGTCACGCGAAAGCCGGCCTCTGCCGCCAGTTCGATCAATCGCTGAGTTTGCCGCACACTCTTTTCGCGAATTGCAGCGACACCGATCGCGTTGATGATTTGATATCCGGACTCGGCAGCGTACAACGCCGGGATGGCCGGCGAGCCGTGCAGAAAACGAGTAATGTTCGGCGCGTAATGCAGGTCGCTATCAAACGCGAACGGATGTTCATGCGCCATCCAGCCGGTCGTTTTCGGCTCGAATTGGTCAATGAGATCCGGCCGCACGTAAAGATAACCCGCACCTGGTCCTCCGCAAAGCCATTTGACCGAGCCGCCAGTGGCAAAGTCGACTTCCAATTCCCTGACGCTAAAAGGCACCGTGCCGGCGGATTGATAAGTGTCCAGCACGACCATCGCCCCGACTTCATGAGCCCGCGCGGTAATGGCTTTCGCGTCCTGCAAGAACGCACTTTTGAAAAGTACATGAGAGATGGGGACCAGCAGAGTCTCTTCATCGATCGCGGCGAGCATGCGCTCGAGCGGCATGGTGATGCCGTCGTCGGATTTGACGCGTTCAACGCGTAAGCCGTACGCGCGCGCGTGGGCCTCATAGACGTACATCACGGACGGAAAGTTGAGCTCTTCAAAAACGATCTTGTTGCGCTTCCCATCCTTTGCGGGCAACAGACAAGAAAGGATCAACGACTGGCAGATCGAAACGTTCTGATGCATGACCACCGTGTTGGGATCAGCTCCGATGATCCGGGCGACCTCATTGCCAAGCGTGACCGGCCGGTCCCACCAGCCTTCCGCCCACGCGCGCACACCGCGGGTTGCCCAGGTGTCGGCGTACTCGTGCAGCCGGTCGTAAGTCGCACGCGGCATCGCTCCCAGACTGTGCGAGATCAAGTAGACCGCCTGCTCGAGGATCGGAAACTGAGATCGGTATTGGAGAAGAATGTCAGCCAAAGAAATCTCCGTTTGAATTCCACGGTAATTTATCACATCCAAATTTGGCGTGCGCGTCAGAACCGCGAGCGGTAGCGAGCGGATCAAGTTGACTGCGCGTCAGCCCACGACGTACCGGAGGCGAGCCCTCGCCTCACGAACGGGCTAGCGCCCTGTATCGCAACTCGGCGTACCCCTTTGATCCGCTCGCTACCGCTCGCGGTTCTGACACTGTTAAAGTGTCTCGCTCATGTGGAAGTTCCCCAATCCGATCAAACACGCGCTGCCTTGGACGCGCTGGCCCGCGCGCGAAGAGGCTGCCAATTCTCTCCTGTTTCAGCCGATCAGAATTGGCCCTCTCACCCTCGAAAGCCGCACCTGGGTGCCGGCAATGGTCCCCTGGCGCGCGACGGAAGACGGATTCGTGACGCAGGACAACCTTGATTGGTATCGGCGCTTTGCCGAAGGCCGGCCGGCCGCACTGGTCGTCGAAGCCACGGGCGTACGCGACATTCCCAGCGGTCCCTTGCTTCGGATTGGCCACGATCGTTTTCTGCCCGGGCTCAGGAAACTGGTGGAAACCGTCCGCGACGCAAGCGATGGTCACACCAGGCTCTTCATCCAGATTATTGATTTTCTCGCAGTAAAACGGCGGCCCGATCGGCAGAAATACTTTGCGCGCTTTCTCGAAGTTACGGATCGACATCGAGAGGCGCTCACCATCGCAACGCTGAAGAAGGCGTGGCGGGAAGCCGACGAGAACGATATTCGACGCTTCCTCGCCGGCGCGCCTGACGAACTATTGGATCGAGTTCTGGACGAACGCGAGCTTGAATCGCTGCGCTTTGGTTATCGCGAACGAGTCACCGACACGAATCTGCCGCACATTCGCGAACTACCGCAAGTCTTGCCAGAGATTTTCGCGGATGCCGCGCGCCGCGCGCAGGAAGCGGGTTTTGACGGCGTCGAGTTGCACTACGCGCACGCTTACACCATGGCAGGTTTTCTCAGCGCGCTGAACGATCGCGACGATGGCTATGGCGGCCCGCGGGAAAATCGCGCGCGTTTGCCGCTGGAGGTTTTTCGCGCCGTGCGCGAGCGCGTCGGCGCAAATTACGTGGTGGGCGTACGCTTTCTGGCCGATGAAGTGATTGCCGGCGGCAACCGTATCGACGATGCCGCTTATTTCGGAGTTGAATTCGCCAAAGCCGGCTTCGATTACTTGTCGCTGTCGAAAGGCGGCAAATTTGAAGACGCTGAGCAACCTAAAATCGGGCAAGCTGTCTATCCCTATACCGGACTGAGTGGTTACGAATGCATGCCCACCACTCTGTCCGATGAGCGCGGACCGTTTGGCCGGTCAGTGCCGTTGGTCGCCGGCATCAAGCAAGCCGTTAATGCCGCCGGGTTCAAAACTCCGATCGTGGCTACCGGCGGCATTACGACTTTCGATCAAGCCGAAGCTATCCTGCAAAGCGGCCAGGCAGACATCATTGGCATGGCCCGCCAGGCTTTGGCGGATCCTGATTGGTTCATCAAGGTTAAGCGCGGCCGCGGCGATGAAGTCCGCCGTTGCACCTATACGAATTACTGCGAGGCACTTGATCAAGCGCATCGGCAGGTGACGTGCAAGTTGTGGGACCGAAAAGTTCTCGATGAGCCGGACGTCGCCATGGCCGCTGACGGCCGCCGGCGCTTGCTGGCGCCAGCATGGAAAAACAACCCGACCGCAGATGGAGAACCGACAGATGGCTGAGCATAATAAATTCGACGAGGTCTTCAACGAACTCAAATCGATCTTCAAGCCTTACGCGAAAAAGATGGAGGTGGCGCAAGACACCGACACGTATTACCTGCTGAACACGCGCTACATCATGAAGAACAAGCAGCCACTGAGTTTCGGCGGCGTGCGGCGCGGGAAACATTACGTGAGCTTTTATCTGATGTCCGTTTATGTTGCGCCGGAATTGTTAAAGACAATGTCCCCCGAACTGTCGAAGCGCATGCAGGGTAAGTCGTGTTTCAACTTCAAACAGGTAGACAAGAAACTATTCGCGGAATTGAAAAGCTTAACGAAAGCCGGCGCCGCAAAATTTAGTGACGGGAAGTTTATTGAGGAGTTGCGCAAGCTGCAGGGCTGACTCGTGGGACCTCGAAATTGCCTAATGCCGCGTGGGCATCGGTTACAGAACCGCGAGCGTTAGCGAGCGGGATAAAAACGTAACCTAAATGTCAGGCGATTCAGGCCTCGCAGAGAGTAACCTCCTTAACCCGCTCGCTAACGCGCGCGGTTCTGTCAGAGAGCTTTCAGAAACTCCACGTCAGCGCCACTCCATATTCACGCGCGTGGCGATCATATTGCGGCGCGATCAGCGGCCATCGTGACCTGGTGCGGGCTTCTTCTTCGCCACCTGCCGCCGCCGTCGGGCGATGATGCGCGTGGTACACATAGTTTCCGATTCCGTAACCCAGCGCGCTGCCCACCAAGATGTCCGACAGATAATGTTTGCGTCCCGTAAATCGTGAAACACTCACGGCGCTGGCAATCCCATACGCTGCAATCTGTACCGCGACTCGATCGTGATATTCGTGCGCAATGACGGTTGCCACCGACCAGGCTTGAATACTATGACCGGACGGAAAAGATGTTCCGCCTTCGAAAAACTCACTCCGCTCGCGGCCGGCTCGTGGTCGAGCTCGCTGCGTGATCTCCTTCAACACTGACCCGACTATGATGCTGTCGATCAACGCTTCACTCGCGAGCAGGCCGGTCTCTCTCGCTCGTTCATTGTGCGTGACCCTTCCCACCAGGTAGAAGCCGGCGGCGACACCACCCGCGCCGTAGGTCGAACCTGCATAACTCACAATTCGACTGGCATTCAGTTGACGATGAAATTTAGCCATCTCATCGCCGGTCCGGCGATCGGTGGCAATCAACCCGGCGGTGCCCAGCGCCAGCGGAACCGCCCAGCGCGCATCCTGACCGCGGAGATGAAACGGTGCCGTCCAGATGGCTTTCTGATCGTGCAGTATATTTTTGAAGAATTGGCTCTCGAGGGTGGGCGTTGCCGACGCTTTTGGAGTTGGCGAAGGCGTTGCCGATGGCGTTTGTGCACGAATATGAATTGCCGTCGAGAGAATGACTGCCAGAACCATCATGCCGAAGTGGCAAATCGACCTTCTTTTACTTCGCATGTGCCCTATGCTACATCGTCTTTCGTATATGTGTGAGGTTACGGCAAACGGAAACCTGCGCAATCCGCCAGCAGTGTCCTAAATTGAAATCTCCGCGCCACCTCAGCGTGCTCGGCGTCTCTGCGGTGAGCATTTGTTCGCTTGTTCACCGCAGAGCCGCAGAGGTCGCCGAGACTAACGCAGAGAAAGTGAAGTCAAGACCGTCCGTCTATTTGATCCGCAGGCTAAACGGCAACATGTAGAAGGCTTCGCCATGCCGGGCCCTGTCCAGAAGCTGTGCATAGCGCAGAGTGTGGCGCATGTCTTCCGGCAAAGCGGAAATAAATGCTGCTTGCTGTTTGGCCGTTTCGTCAGCTACGGTGTCGTCGCCTTCGCTCATTCCCATCAGCTCCTGCAGGAATGTCGGCGGGATCGGCATCGTCACGCGCTGCACACCTTTGTCAGCGGGAATGTTTGCCAACTGCTTGGCAATCTCGATCGCTTTGTCGAGGCCGCCATATTCATCGACGAGTCCGTTTTCCTTGCCCTGCTTGCCCGTCCACACGCGGCCCTGGCCAATCGAGTCAATGTAGGGCTTCTCTTTGCCGCGACCTTTTCCTACTTTGGTGATGAAATCATCGTAGGTGCTCTTGAGAAATTCTTCGAACTTGGTGCGTTCCGCATCAGTGAACTTTTCCGACTCGCGAAACATCCCGGCGTTCTTACCGCGCAGCACGTATTCGTTCGACACGCCAATCCAGTCGTAGAAACCTTTGACGACTGGTTTGCCGCCGACCACGCCGATCGAACCGGTAATGGTTGAGGGCTCAGCCACGATCTTGTTTGCATTGCAGGCAATGTAATAGCCACCGGAAGCGGCGACGTCACTCATCGAAACAACGACCGGCTTCTTCTCTTTGGCAGTTTCAATGGCCCGCCAGATGATGTCGGAAGCCAACCCCGATCCACCCGGACTGTCTATGCGCAGCACAATCGCCTTGATGCTCGAGTCATTCCGCGCGTCATTAAGCGCCTTCACCAGAGAATCTGAACCGATGGTTTGCTGCCCCGAAGAGCTATAGGTAGATCGACCCGAAGTAATGTCGCCGGCCGCGTAAACGACCGCAATCTTTTCACCTTTGTTGAGTCCGAGCGACTCCTGCGAAATATCCTTGTAGTCAGATCCGCGGGCAATGTGCAGTTGATCGTTGTCTTTGTAACCGAGGCGCTTCTTGAATTCCTTCTCAACTTCATCGCGATAAGCAACCCCATCAATCAAGCCCACTTCTTTTGCTTTCGCGGACGAATATGGCGCGTCGTCAATCAACTTCTTAATTTCGTCTGGTGATTTCTTCCGTGCGGTGGCGATCCCATCGACATAACGTCCGTACAAATCATCGAGGAGCGAATTGATGTAATCACGATGCGCGTCGGTCATCTTCTTTTGAGTAAAGGTGTCGCCGGCGCTCTTATATTTTCCGATCTGGTAAAGGTCCGGATAGATGCCGAGTTTGTCCAGCGACCCGCGAAAGAACATCACGTCCGCAGCCAAGCCGATGGTGAACAACTCGCCCGGGGGCGGCAGAAAAATTTTGTCGCACGCCGTAGCAATGTAATAGTCCTTATTCAGGGCCGTCTCCATGTAGGCGTACACCGGCTTCCCCGAGGTGCGAAAGTCCGCGATGGCGCCGCGAATCTCTTCGGCCTTGGCCCAGCCGGCTTCAGACATATCAATGTCCAGCATCACCGCCGTGATGCGCTTGTCGACTTTCGCTTTACGCAAAGAAGTGAGGAACGTTTTCAGGTCTTGCGGCTGCCCGCCCAGCAAACGGCGGATCGGATCATCCGGCACGTAGTCCGGCATGCCGCCCGAGACTTTCAGCGCCAACACGCTGTTGTCCTGAATCGACGGGCGACGACCGCCAATCGCGGAGAACAAGAGCGCGATGCCGACTACGCCAATCAAAACGAGCCCCAGCACGATGCCGGAAATTATGAGAACGACTTTGCGAGTTTTGGACATTGCCATAGATGAACCTCAATGAAAATTGAGTCGGAAGTCCGGCCGTAAGGGAGGGCGCTTTCGTCCGCGGAGGCCCTCCTTCACGGTCGGGTTTTCTGACACTCTGTGATACGCGCTCTGGGATTAAAAGGTTTAGAAAGTGACACCGACTTCAGTCTGTGAAAGTCTCAGGCTAATAAACCGCATAGACTGAAGTCTATGCTACTTCACGATCCAACCGCCGCCGACTACCTCATCACCGCGATAGAAAACAGTAGCTTGACCCGGCGTAATGGCCCGCTGCGGCTGATCGAACTTTACCCGTGCGCGGCTGTTCGTAAGAGGCGTGATCGTGGCTGGCGCGGCTGTGTGCCGGTAGCGAACGCGAACTTCCGCGCGCACCGGTTCAGTAGGATTATCGAGAGCGATCCAGTTAACTCCCGCCGCCGTGAATTCATCTCTCAACAACTCGTCGTCATAACCGACAACTACGCGGTTCTCTGATGAGTTCACGTTAAGCACATAGAGCGGTCGCGCACCGGAGATACCAATCCCGCGCCGCTGACCGACCGTGAAGCGGTGAATGCCTGAATGAGTGCCCAGGACTTTGCCGCTGCTGGAAACAATCTCGCCTGATCCCGGCAGGCGATCGGTTTGCTGTTCGGCCGCGAGATATCGATCGATGAAGCCGGCATAGTCACCGTCCGGAACAAAACAGATTTCCTGCGATTCTTTTTTTTCAGCCACCGCCAGCTGACTGTCACGCGCTGCCTGGCGCGCATCGCTCTTTGATAATTCGCCCAGCGGAAACAGCGCCCGCGAAAGTTGCTCCTGGGTTAACTCCCAGAGAAAGTACGATTGATCTTTCTGGGGATCGCGCCCGCGCAGCAGCCGATAGCGCTGCGTAGCGTCGTCAAACTCAACGCGTGCGTAATGCCCGGTCGCGACTTTTTCACAACCGAGACTAGTGGCCAGCTTATCGAGCGAAGCGAACTTCAAACGGCTGTTGCAGGCCACGCAGGGAATTGGAGTTTCGCCTTGCAGATAACTGTTGACGAAAGGCTGCACGACATCACGCTCAAATTCCTTCTCCAGGTTCAGAACGTAGAAAGGAAAGCCCAACTCTTCGGCGACTCGACGCGCGTCATAGACGTCATCGAGTGAGCAACAACGTGACGGCAGCGGCTCGCCGTTTTCATCCACACTGATGCCGCGGCGCTGGTTCCACAACTGCATCGTAAAGCCGACGAGTTCGTGGCCCTGCTCTTTCAAAAGGGCTGCGGCCGCGGACGAATCCACGCCACCAGACATGGCAACTGCAATGCGCATCAGTTTCGAGTTTCGAGTTGCGAGTTTCGAGTTATTTACTCAATGCTCTAGAATACCGTGGAATTAAGCGAACTCGAAACCCGGAACTCAAAACTCGAAACTTCCGCCATGTCTGAACGCGCCATCGAAGAATACAAAATCACTGACGAGCCGTATTATCTGCCCGTCGACAATGAGATTGGGTTGTTTGAAGCGGCCCACGCTGCGCATTTGCCGGTAATCCTGAAAGGCCCAACCGGCTGCGGCAAGACGCGCTTTGTCGAACACATGGCGTGGCGGCTGGAACGACCGCTGATTACTGTCGCCTGTCATGAAGACCTTTCCTCTACCGACCTGGTGGGACGTTTTCTAATCGAAGGCGAAGAGACTGTTTGGCATGACGGCCCTTTGACTTCCGCAGTGCGACACGGCGCGATCTGCTATCTGGATGAAGTGGTCGAGGCGCGCAAGGATACCGTCGTCATCATTCACCCGCTCACCGATCACCGCCGCCGGCTGCCGATTGAAAAGCGCGGGACGATTCTGGAAGCGCCGGCGGATTTCATGCTGGTGGTTTCCTACAACCCCGGCTATCAATCGATTCTCAAAGACCTGAAGCAGTCGACTCGTCAACGGTTCGTTGCGATCGATTTTGACTATCCGCCACCCGAGTTGGAGGCTGCGATCGTGGCCCGCGAAGGCGGCATCGATGAAGGCACTGCCCGCGATCTGGTTTTGATTGGACAGAAGGTGCGCAACCTGCGCGGCCATGGTTTGGAAGAAGGAGTTTCGACGCGGCTGTTGATTTATGCGGCCCAGCTAATCGCGAACGGCATCCCGCCGATTCGTGCCGCCGAAGTGGCGATGTGCTCGCCGATCACCGACGATCGCGAACTGCAACGCAGCATTCGCGAGATCGTGACGACGGTGATTTGAGGGTTAGGCCATGTCCCGCCCAGTCTACATATTAGGTGCCGGATTCAGTTACAACTTCAACCGCGAGATGTTTCCGTTGGTTAGCGATTTCCTCGCAACGGCTAAGGGCAGTTTTATCTATGAGCCTGACGACCGTCATCAGGAGTTAGCATTTGTAATTCGTAAGTACTTCGGCGACGATGCGTATCCGAACATTGAGAAGGCACTAAGCTTCCTATCACCTTCAACGTTATACAACAGACAAATACCCGGGAACATCGTTCGATTCTCTATGACGAATTGGTTAAGATAATCGTCCGACTCTTGGGGGATGCTTCGGAGGCTGAGGCCGACGCGGACTCGGTAAAGCAAGTTTACGAAAACTTTGCCGAACAACTAATTAAGAGCGAAGCCACGGTCATTACTTTTAATTACGATTTACTGATTGAGAAACTGCTTGAGGGAACCTCTAAATGGAGACGATACGATGGATATGGCGCACATATCCCTCTTGCTCATAAAGCCATGCCCACTTCTCCTCATACGTTTTTGCATCAGTCCATGAATGAGGATCCCGATACTAAATGGTCGCCGGTGACCCTATTGAAGCTCCATGGGTCAATCAATTGGGGGAGACCAATTATCGCTGACGACCAGAGCGACCTAATCTACCAGATTCCGATCAGCAGCGGCGCGTCAATGGCTGATTTTGCAGTTCAGACGGAATTCGGCTCACCTTTTACACAATACTTTGAGCCGGTGATCGTTCCGCCAGTGTTGGACAAATCCTCATGGCTCCGTAATCCCACTTTCAAGGTTCTGTGGAACATGGCAATGGAGGCCGTCGAGGACGCAGAACAAATAATATTCGTGGGATATTCTCTTCGAGCAACTGACTTCATGGCAGAGTTCATGTTTCGGCAAGCGGTAAATATGAGGTCCGTCGAAAGAAGAATTATAGTGGTCGATCCCAGAGCCCGTGAACTTGAAGAGAGGTTTCGCGATGTCTTTGGCTCGACACCAGAGCCCGCACTGGAGATGTCCTTTAAAGATTGTGATTTTGTAAGTTACGCAAGTTCTTTTTAGGATTCGCGATGTCTGTGTTGGCCGCCTGCATCGAGCGGGTTATACTTGAGCGAAGAGGTTTACATCAATGAGAACAAAAGTATCCGAAGAAGGCGTCGTCATCCCAAAAGAACTGCTTGAGGGTATAGCGGAAGTAGACATCCGCAAGCAGAATGGCCTCATTGTCGTCATGCCTGTGGGAAAAAGAGATCCCATCTATGACATTGGCAAGAATCCGGTCAGGTTGGGAATTCCTGACGCGTCCGAAAATCTCGATAAATATGTCTATGGTGACGAATGACCTCCCCCCTCTTTCTTGATGCTAACTATCTAATTGCCCTCGAAGTTTCCGACGACCAGCATTATAACGAAGCGACGGAGCACTGGAAGACCTTAATAGACACTCCCTTAGCCTTCGTAACCACATCCTACGTTTTCGATGAGATCGTGACGTTTCTCAACAGCCGACGTCAACACGCCAAAGCCGTCAGAGTCGGAAACAATTTGCGCACCGCAGCGAATATTGATGTTGTTCAAGTTGATGAACCATTGTTCTACGAGGCCTGGGGTTACTTTGAGCAGCATGCCGACAAGACGTATTCCTTGACTGATTGTGTTTCCTTTGTCCTGATGAAGCGGCTTGGAATTGTTGAGGCGCTGACATTCGACAAGCATTTTGTGCAAGCGGGATTTACCAAGCTGCCGAAATAAGAACCCTCGCATGAAAGAAGAGCAGGACAAATCGAGCACAATGCTTCGATCGCAGGAGGCTCTTAAAGAATCTCTTGAAAGCGAAATTAACGAACGCCTGCGCGCGGTAAAGAACCCCACAGAGCGCCGCACGATCGCGGGCCTGCTGCGCGGGATCAGTCATCTTCCGCTCGAACACACCCGGGCCGCTTTGGAAACCAGCGCGGCAATTGCTGCCGTCTCGCTCCGCGCCTCGATTGAATTTTTGCGCGCTACGCCGGATGTGGCGAGAGTGCTGGAGCCCGCGGAGCTCCGCGCCTGGGGTGAACTCGGCCGGCGCCTGACGATGAGCGACGTCGAGAACGGCGTGAGTTTTTTCGTTGCGGGCGTCCAGACTTTTGCGCAGGTGCCTCCGGCAGTTCGTCCGTTCCTGTTTCAGGTTTGCGCGCGGCAAATGATTCTGTCAGCGATGACGGCAGCTGAGACTTTCGGCGCGGCGCCGGCGTTTGCTGAATCGATTGGAGATGCAAACGTCCTGCGAGCGGTCTACGAAATCGCGACCATTGTCTCTCGCCGATCGGCCAAACACAGCAGCGAGTTCCTGCACGCGACGGCGGCTGTCGTTGCTGGACTTAATTCAAATCAGCTGTTTAGAGGCGGGCCACCGCCCGCCGTTCCAAACCCAACAACGGGCAGTAGCGCGCCTCGAAACGATGATCTGATCGATGCCGCCATTGATCTCGCCAGGGCCTTCGCCGAACAGGCCGGCGGCATCGCGGCAGATGCGTGGGCTTCGCTGCCGGCGGCGGTCGAACGTCTGAACGCTGAACAGTCGCTGCGCCTGATGCGCCGCTCGATCAATTTTCTCGAGCGCGGCGGGGCGGTCGCACTACAAGTCCTGACCGCAGGCGGTGAGATCCTGCGGACACTGCCAGAGTGTTTTGACGACTGGATCGAACTGCTTTGGACGATCGCCGCGCATGGAAACGCCGGGCTGGTGGCTTTCGTTCGTTCCAGTCCGGCCTTCTTCCAGGGGATAACGGCACACCAGGATTCCAAAACCGCGGCGGCGATTGCCCGGCGAGTCATTCAACTCACGCAGGAAGTCGGGCGCGTCGACTCCGAAGCTGCGCTGGCCTGTCTGCGCTCCAGTGCCAAGGCCCTGCACACAGTCTCCATCGACCAGTTCGAAGCCTGGGCGCGGGCGGGATTAATCGCAGGCGACACTCGCGCTCGCCGCAGTTATTACGCGCTGGAAACGCGCACCAGCAACGAAGTACTCCGCGCCGGCGAGGCGGGCGTTTCACTCGAATCAATTCAACACCTGCTGAGGTTGTATATCGAAGGGTTAACCGGGCGCGCCGTCGAAATTGCGGCGCTGGCGGCAGTGCCCGTCGAGACCCGCATCGGCGATGGCCGCACAATTCACTTACCTTCCGCGGTTTCGGAATTTGGCGAAGAGGAGCTCGACTTTCGGCTTTACAAAGTCCTGGCGGCACACGCCGCAGGCCAGATCGAGTTCGGGACCTACGAGCGTGACAGTGAAGCGCTGCGGGCCGCGTATGCATCTCTGGCTGAGTTGTACGATCCGGCAACCCAAGATGAGCGAGAAGCATTTTCAATTGATCCGAGCCAACTGGTTGCGCAGCAATCTCACGCAACGGCGCCAAGACGCAAAGCCGCGCCAGGTGAGAATCTTGATTACCGCCAACTCATCAATCTATTTCCGCTTCCCGCGCTCGCGCGACGCATCTTTGGTACGCTCGAGAATGGCCGTATCGATCGGCGTCTGCGCAAAACCTATCGCGGGCTGAATCGTGATCTCGATCTAATTCGCGAGCATCTCCGCAACCGCCGGCCCAGGATCATCGATTTACCGCCGGCACTCGTACCTTTCGAATTGCTTTTTCAAATCACAATGCTCGGCGGCGCGCTTGACGATGCGCGTGAATTTTACCGGCAAGTCGTATCTGAATTGGAAACGATCGTCGCCGATTATCTCAGCGCTCCAGCTACGTCGGTCGCTGACACGCTGATGGCGACCAGTCGCGTCTACACCTTGTTTCAATCGATCTCGAGGGAGGAATCTGAACAGCAGGTCGAGGTTCCCGAACAACTCGATCAGGAAGACGAAAACACGACGGCTGAGCAGATGCTGGCTGAGCGTGAGACCGATCGGCAGCCGCAACGGCGCGATGCGCGCGAACTGTTCAACGCCTGGAACTCGGAAGCCGAAGGCGAGTTCGATGAGCTGGACGGCAGCGAGACATGGAGTGAGGGCGAAACGCCCGAGCAGGATCTGGAAGCGGGAGAGGTGGCGTTTAATTACGACGAGTGGGACCGCGAACTGGTCGATCATCGGGTCGCCTGGTGCCGCGTGATAGAGAAGAAAGTGAAGCGTGGCAGCCGCACCTTTGTCGACGACACGCGCGAACAGCACAAGGGCGTCATCTCATCGATTCGTCATCAGTTTCAATTGATGAAGCCGGAGCATCTCGCCAAGATCACGAATGAACTCGACGGCGAAGACTATGACCTAAACGCCGTCGTCGATTTCTTCATCGACCGGCGCGCGGATGGCCAGCAGTCTGAACGAATCTACACCAAACGTCTGCGGCGCCAGCGCGACGTGGCCGTCTCGTTCCTGCTCGATCAGTCGTCTTCGACCGCGCGCACGATTGGCCGCCATCCGCTTCAGCCTTACACACATCCGGGCCGGCGGATTATCGAGATTGAAAAAGAAGGCCTCGTGCTGATGAGCGAAGCGCTGGAGGCCGTTGGCGATGTTTACTCAATCAACGGCTTTACCTCCGAAGGCCGTCGCAACGTCAAGTTTTATGTGTTGAAGGATTTCGGCGAACAGTATTCCGACGAAGTCATGCGGCGCATTGGCGGCATTACTTACCAGAACAACACGCGTCTGGGCGCGGCGATCCGGCATGCCAGCGCGAAACTGGAAAAGCAGGAAGCCCGGACGCGACTGCTGATCGTTCTCTCTGACGGCCGCCCTTACGATCACGATTATGGCGATGCGCGGTACGCGCGAGAGGACACGCGCGAGGCTTTGTTACAGGCAAAATCGCGCGGCATCACCCCTTTCTGCATTACCATCGACCGCGAATCCGAAAGCGAGCTACGCGATCTCTACGGAGAAATCGGCTACACCATAATCGACGACGTGCTGACTTTGCCGGAGCGCCTGCCGGGCATTTACCGGCGCCTGACGACGTAGCGCATCGTCAACCATCTGCGTTCCATTTCGGGAAATTAATCGAGACCTATCTCGGGATGCTAGTGGTTTGGCAGAAACCTATTTGGCTCATCCAATCCGAATGGCTCGGCCACTCTGATGGGCGGCAAGTCTTCGACTTGCCGTCGGTGAACCCATTTATCGAGACGGTCTCCGACCCGCGACGGTCACAGACCGTCACATATGTCGGCTGCCTAACGGCAAGTCGGAGACTTGCCGCCCATCGGAGTGGCAAAGCCATCGGGAAAGGTAGTAGCGTCTCGGGTTAAAACGTAGCCACATTGACCATCGCCCTGGGCTATCAGCAGAGCCAGTGGCGATTTATGGTGGCCGGTCCAGCCAACCGCGACCGCCCTTTGGCCATCCAAGACTCGCCCAAGGTTGCCAAGCCTCCGCGCTAGTAGGCGAAAGTGCCTCGAACTATAATTGAGAACCAAGTAAACATTGCTATGTCTATCACTCTTCTCTCCAGTCGCTTCCGCAAATTAACCGGCCAAACATTCGGCATTGGCGTGGTGATTTTTTTGCTCTTGACCGCTGCCACCGCCCAGACTCAACAACAGAATCCCGGTCTGCGGTTCGACGTCACCAATTATCGAATTGAGGCGCAACTGAACCCCGACGAGCATACGCTGCGCGCGGGCGCGGACATCACGTTTGTGCCGCAGGAAGCGACGCGCTCGGTGATGTTTGAGCTGAACGGCTCGCTGCACGTTGACAGTGTCGAGAAAGACGGAAAAGCACTGACCGGATTTGTTCAGGATGCGGTGGGCGCCGGGGCGCTCGGGCCGAATGTGAGAATCGATTTAGGTGCGGTGGTACCTGCTGCGCAACCGGTGACGCTTCGCATGCGCTGGAGTGGCGCGTTGACTTCGCCTGAAGGCGGCCCGCTGGCGAACAAGCGGCTGGCCTATGTAGGCTCAGAGGGTTCTTACCTGATGTATGCATCGCGTTGGTTTCCCTTCCACGACTATGCAGTGGATCGCGCCACCGCGGACATTACCGTAATCGTACCGACGGGCATGGTCGTCGGCGGCATTAGCGACGACCCGGTTACACCTCAACCCGATGCGAAGAACGGCACGACGCGTTTTCGTTTCGTCAATAAGCAGCCGGTGTTGGTGGGTAATTTTGTCGCCGGCACTTACGTCACGAAGACTCTGCGAATGGGACGTTACGAATTGCAGTTCTTCGTCAAGCCGGGCAGCGAAAGCCGCATTACGAATTACGGCGAATCGATGGGTCGGGCGCTCGAGTTTTACACGAACGAGTATGGTGCGCCGGCTTTCGGCACGCGCTTAATCATCGGGCAAACCGACGACGATACGATGGATGCTTATTCGGGCTCGGGTATGCTGTTTCTCGCTTCCAAATTCTTCGATGCGGCCCGCCCATCTTCAGAAGACCGCCTGCAGCGCGAAGTCGCCTATCAATGGTGGGGACAAACCGTCGGACTAAAATCATTCGATGACGCATGGATTTCGCAGGGCCTGGCCGAGTGGAGCGCGTTCGCTTTACGCGAGCAGACGCTCACGGGCGCCCAACTCGACGCCGCGCAACGAGAAGAGCAGGAACGCGCGTTGACCTTCGAACAGACCGCCTCGATTGTGCGCGCGCCATCCGCGCTTGACGATCAATCGGCCGCCTATCAATCGATCGTTTTCTATAAAGGCGCAATGGTTTATCGCATGCTGCGCGAGACCATGGGCAAGCAGCAGTTCGGTCAGTTGCTGCACAAGTTCGTGGAACAGTTCAAAAATAAGAATGCGTCGATTGACGACTTTGAGCGGCTGACGTCGCAGGTCGCCGGCAAGAACATGCGCTACTTTTTCGCGCAATGGGTGGAAGGCACGGGCGTGCCTGAATTCAGCGTGGACTATCAAATCATTCGCACGCGGGCCGGCAAGTTTCGCACGCGCGGGACGGTCAGGCAGAGCTTCGAAAATCTGCATATGCCGGTTGAGCTGACGCTTCATTCTGAAGGCGACTCGCAAACCAAGACGCTTTACATGGACGGGCGCAGTGAAGACTTTGATTTCGAATCGAATGGGCAGCCGGTCAGCGCTGAAGTCGATCCCAACAACAAGATTCTGCGCATGTCCGACGAGCTGAAAGTTTCTATCGTCGCGCGGCGCGGCATCGAGCTGTTCAAAGAAGGTCAGTATGCAGAAGCCCAACAGCAGTTAGAATCGGCGCTGAAACTCGATCGCAATAACGCCTGGGTCTACTACAACCTCGGCTTGATTTACTTCGAACAGAAGAACTGGCAGTTGGCGTTGGATAATTTCCAGGCAGCGCTGGATGCTGCCAGCAGCAAACCTGCCTGGATAGACACCTGGGCGCGAATCAAACGCGGTAATGCGTACGATGCCAAGGGCATGCGAGCCCAGGCCGTGTCGGAATATCAGAAAGCCGTGCAAGCCGGCAGCAACTACGATAACGCCCAGGCGGTAGCCAAGAGGTTCATCAACACGCCTTTCGATCCGAAAGCGCCCGTCGAACAAGCACAGAACGGTCCGGGCGATTTCTGATTTGTCTCTTATTCGCAAATCTGCGCCCGCAGCACTCCAGGTGTTGCGGGCTTTTTGTTTGAGCTACTGAGAATTCGTCAAGCTCCTTCGGCTCGTCCTTCCCAATGGCTCTGCCACTCCGATGCGTGGCAAGTCTCTGACTTGCCGGCAGCGGACCCTCTTTCTTGACGCGGTCTCCGACCCGCCACGGTCAGAGACCGTGATGTATATGGGCACCGATCGGCAAGTCGAAGCCTTGCCGCGCATCGGAGTGGCAAAGCCATTGGACTCAATGCCGATTCAGACCAGGACCAAAGATTCAAGCCAATCTCGACGGTAGATCGCAAAGATTTGGCGGAAGCTTTACTATGACGATAAGATTCCGCCGGCACCCTCGAAAACCCACATGAAACTTTGCCAGCTTAAAACGCGCGAGTCTGATGCCCAGCGACTCGGTATTTTGATCGGTGATGCCGTCTGCGACGTCGCCGAGCTGGCGCGCGCAATCAAAGGCGCAGGCAGAAGTCCGGCAAGTTGGCTGTTGGAAGCAAACAGCACTCTGGCAGTGATCCAACGTGGGGCTTCAGCGCTGGAAGAGATTCTCGCACTGATCGATGGATCGACGGGGTCAGGCCGGGGCGCCGCAGTCGCGCACACGCTTGATTCGATCGAGTTCCTGCCAGCCGTTTATCCCGGTAAGATTCTGGCGATCGGCCGCAATTATGCTGATCACGCGGCGGAAGGCGGCGCGGAATTGCCGAAGGCGCCACTGCTATTCAATAAACTTCCGAATGCTCTGAACGCGCACAACTCGGCGATTAGGTTGCCGGCGATCAGCGAGCAGGTCGATTACGAAGCCGAGCTCGCGGTAATCATTGGGCGACAGACAAAAGGCATTAGCGAAGAGGACGCTCTCGAATATGTCTTCGGCTATTCACTTATCAATGATGTGAGCGCGCGCGACTTGCAATACGGCGACAAGCAGTGGACCAGAGGAAAAGGTCTCGACACGTTCGCGCCGCTGGGTCCCTTCATTACGACGCGCGACGAGATTCAAGACGTCCAGTCATTAAAGATAGAAGGTGTACTGAACGGTCAGGTCATGCAGTCTTCGAATACCGCGAAAATGATTTTCAACGTCGCATATCTCGTCTCGTACCTGTCGCAAGGAATCACGCTCGAGCCGGGTGACGTAATCGCCAGCGGCACACCGGATGGCGTCGGCGTCTTTCGCAAACCACCGGTGCTGCTGAAGCACGGTGATGTTTTCGAAGTGAGAATCGAAAAACTCGGGACGCTGCGCAATCCGGTAATTGCCGCGGATTAGATAAGCCACAGGTTCACACAGATAAACACGGATAGGATCTAATCTGTGTAAATCCGCGGTCATCTGTGGCTTGTTATCAAACTCAATGCGCATCTGGATCGATCTCGCCAACTCGCCGCATGTGCCATTCTTTCGCGCGCTGATTCCTGAATTCACTTCCCGCGGTCATCAGGTTGAGATTACTGCGCGTGACTTTGCCCAGACAGTCGCACTGGCGGCCCAGGCAGGGATGCTGCCGCATGTTGTCGGTGGCCACGGTGGTGGTTCAATAGCCGGAAAAGCGGGAAACCTGGTCGGACGCGCGGCAGCTTTGCGTCGCTGGGCGCGCGATCGCGGATTCGATCTCGCCGTCAGCCACAACTCGTACGCTCAGATCGCGGCGGCGGCGGCGCTCGGGATCAAAGCGGTGACGCTGATGGATTACGAACATCAGCCGGCAAATCATCTCGCGTTTAGGCTGGCGTCGCGCGTCATCGTGCCCTCCGCGTTTCCGGCCGCTGAATTGCGCAAGTACGGCGCTTCGCTGCGCAAGGTGAAGCGCTACGACGGTCTGAAAGAGGATGTGTATCTCGCGGACTTTCGACTGGACGCGGCCTTTGCTGAAGTGTTGCGGAACCTCGGTGTATCGCGCGAAGATGTGCTGGTGGTGGCCCGGCCCCCGGCGCAAGAGGCGTTATATCATCGGTTTGAAAACGAGTTGTTTGATGAGTTGCTGGCGCATTTGAATTCGCACCCGAACGTCAAAATCATCGTCCTGCCACGTACCGACGGCCAGCGAAAAGAATATGAAGGGCGTAAACTGGCGAACGTGATCATGCCGGCCGAAGTGCTGGATGGGTCGAATCTCGTCGCTGCTGCTGATTTGGTTGTTAGCGCCGGGGGCACTATGAATCGCGAAGCGGCCGCCCTGGGTGTTCCAGCCGCCAGCGTCTTTAAAGGGAAATGGGCCGCGATTGATGAACAACTGGTGCGCGAAGGTCGCTTGCAAAGAATCGAAAGCCGCGAGGATATTGGCGCGTTGACCATTGCCAAAAAATCCGCAGGCCGTCCACGCAATGCAACCGGCACACGCGACGAAGTTGTGCGTTTGATCCTGGAATAATCGAAGCTGAACGCATCGATAATGAAACCTGAACGAATCCGAGCCGAACGCGTGGCGGATCCCCGTTCCGTCCGCGTCCCCGCGCGAGCGCCACGTTGGGTGGTGCCGCTCGTAAAACTGCTGCTCGTCTTGACGGACATCGGGTTGGTTTCGGTTTCATTCTTCGCAGCTTTTTATCTCCGTCACCATGAATCGATTGTGAAGGCCCTGGCCGGCTCGGTTGGCTGGAGCGGCGAGTTCGCGCCTTACGCCGTCCTCCTGCCTTTTATTATCCCGATTCGACTTCTCCTGCTGCGTTACTACGGTTTGTACCGAGTGCGTGGTGAGTTCTCGTTTGTCGACGACATGGCGCGGGTCTTCAAAGCGATTGCCATCAGCTCTTTGCTGATCGTCGCGGCGGCCTTCATGTATCGCGGCGGCACCGCTTACCGGACATTCTCTTATTCCCGCGCGATCTTTCTACTCGACTTTCTGCTGGCACTGGCAAGCGTGGGCGCTGTGCGGATGCTTCTGCGCGGCGGACAAATCCTCGTTCGGCGCCGCGGCATCAATCTGATTCCGACGATCATCGTCGGACGCGGAGCGGAAGCCGCGCTGTGCATTCAGGAGATGCGCGCCCGCCCGGAACTGGGCTATCGGATCATCGGGATGGTCGAGAATGGCAGCTTTGACCGATCTGTGCCGGCGAGCTTCGAAGGCGTTCCGATCATCGGCGATCTAAAAAACCTTACGGAAGCCATCCGCGAATCCGGCGCCAACGAAGTGATCATCTCTGATCCAAACGTTCCCGGCGAAGCTCTTTTCGACGTCATGATTCAGACCGGCCGCCGCCGCGGCGTAGAGTTCCGCATTGCCCCAACCCTGCTTAATTGCCTGCCCAGCAAGACAGAGATCGACCAGGTTGGTTCGTTGCCCATGGTCACGCTGTTTCGCTCGCCGCTGTCGAGTATCGCCCGGGTAACCAAGCGCGCCTCTGATCTAATCATCGCGTCCCTGGCACTTTTCCTTTTGTCTCCGCTCTGGCTGTTGATCGCCTTACTCATCAAGCTGGATTCGCGCGGACCGATTTTCTACAAGCAGGAGCGGGTGGGCATGGACGGCCGCATTTTTCTCTTCTACAAATTTCGCACGATGCACGCCGGCACCGACGACGGCCCACATCGCGAATATCAGCGCGCGTACATTAAGGGCCGGCCTGATTCGAACCTGGGCGATGACGAGCGGCCGGTATTCAAGCTGAATACCGACCACCGCATCACGCGCCTGGGAAGAATTCTGCGAAAGACGAGCATCGATGAACTACCGCAGCTGTTCAATGTGCTGCGTGGCGATATGAGCGTGGTGGGGCCGCGCCCACCCATTCCCTATGAAGTGGAAAACTATCAGCTTTGGCATCGCAAGCGCTTGGATATGAAGCCGGGCATCACGGGCCTGTGGCAGGTCTCGGGCCGCAACCGTCTGCCGTTCGATGAAATGGTGCGGATGGATCTTTACTACATCGAGAATTGGTCGCTGCTGCTCGACATCAAGATCATTCTCCAGACGCTGCCGGTGATGTGGCGGGGTGAGGATGCTTATTAGGGCATGAAGTGCGCGGCTCCTCCAATGGCTCTGCCACGCCGATGGGCGGCAAGTCTTCGCCTTGCCGCAACAACCACCTTTCGATCTGGTCTCCGACCACGCCGCGGTCGCAGACCGCTATCCATATGGACATCTAACGGCAAGTCAAAGACTTGCCGCCCATCGGAGAGGCAAAGCCAACTTCGTAGTCTGAGTGTTTGTAATTCCAAATGAGATTTGGTAACGAGCTAATAGTATGAACACAGATTCCAAACGTGAAATGCTGCGACACACATTGGCGACGCTCGCCTATCGGGGAGCGAAAGCGGTGCGCGGCGCGGATGAATCATTTGCGAACTTCAAGGCGTCCGAAACGACGCGCACGCCGGGCCAGATTCTGGCCCATATTGGTGATCTGATGGATTGGGCTTTGTCGATCGCCAGTGGGAACGAAACCTGGAACAATTCAGAGCTGCTTGCCTGGGATGAAGAAGTCAAACGCTTTCACGCTGCGGTTGAGAAGTTTGACGCCTATCTGGCTTCAGATGAAAAACTGGACGCTTCCTGCGAACGATTATTCCAGGGACCGGTTGCGGATGCGCTCACTCACGTGGGCCAACTGGCAATGCTGCGCCGCATCGCCGGACAACCAATCAAGGGCGAAAACTACTCGCGCGCGAAAATCGAGGCCGGTCACCTGGACACCGAACAGGCCCAACCTCGGCGGGAATTCGACTGAGTGCCGCGCTCGTCAGGCCGTATCAAAATCAATGGGGCCGCCTGCTCCGGTGAATGCAAAAGGGGCGATTCCGCAGCCGGGCTGGAAAAATCCCATAGAAGACGTTCGGCGATTGGCAGCCAATCCCTTCATTTCGCTGGCATAAGGGTTGCGGTGGGAATCGAGGCACCACTCGAGCAAGCAGGGATTTCAAGATGGCAACAACAGGAGAAAATATGAAGACGAAAGCTTTTAGACTGAAAATGGCGGCCTTGGCCATTGTCTCTCTCGTCGCGATTGGCGTGTGCGCGGTCTCAAACGTCGAGGCCCAGCGTCGTCGCTCGTGGGACGGCTACCCCAACTGGGGTGGCGGCTATCAACTTCGCGAAACGGCGCTCAACGCCGGATACAACGAAGGCTCCAAGGAAGGCCGGAATGACCGCGCGCGCAATCGTTATCGCAACTTTAACGAATTTAGCGCGTATCGCAACGCCACCAAGGACTATAGTTCGCGTCTAGGCGATCGCGATCTCTACATACGCTATTACCGATTGGCGTTCGAGAACGGCTACAACACCGAGAATCCAAACAATCGCAGCGACAGCGACCGGTATCGGGATCGAGATCGGGACCGCGATCGGGATAACAATAACGGGCGTTGGGGTCGCGACTGGAATCGTTATGGCCAGTTCGGCGGATCGTACGAACTGCGGCAAACGGCTTTGAATGCTGGCTACAACGCCGGCAACAAGCAGGGCAAAGACGATGCGCGTCGCGGACGGCATCGTGACTATTCTGAATTCAGCCAGTACCGCAACGCGACCAATGATTACAGTTCGAAGTTGGGCGATCGTGAACTTTACCGGAGATACTATCGCCAGGGATTCGAGAACGGATACGAGGACGGGTTTAAAGGTTACTAAGGCATAGCCGTCATCCGGGAGTCGAAATCAAGCCGCGGATGAACGCGGATAGACGCAGACAAGAAGGAATCGAATCTGCGTAGATCCGCGTTTATCTGCGGCTAATCTTTTACAGTTACGCCTGGTGAAGCGGCGGGCTCCTCACTAGCTGCTAGCGCACTCCGGCCAGCGCCAACTCCAACAACAGAATCTTCTTGATCCCTTTGTAGAGCGGTTCGATCTCGCAATTTTCTGTCAACGCGTGTGCATCTTCGCACGGGCCGGCGCCGGTTGAGATCGAAGAGATGCCGGCCAGCAGAGCCACGCTCGAGTTGTTCGATCCGGCATTTCCGATCGGCGGATCGAACCCGGCCACGCGGTGGACCGCTTCCGCAATTCGCACCAAATAAGATTCGCGATGACCAGGGATGGCTGCCGCTGGCGAAGTCGAAATAACTTCTGTCTTCACCTTCATTCCCACCCGCGCCGCTTCTTCGTCGATGATCGTCTTAATCTGCTTTTCCAGATCCGCGATCACTTCGTTCGAGGTCGAGCGCAAATCGACGGTGAACCAGGCGTCAGAAGCCTTGGCGTTCACAACTTCCGACCCACCCAGCATTCCAATATTCAGATTCGAAGAAGGATTTGCCGGGACTTTCAATTGGTAGATGCGATCGATCGCGCGCGCCAAAGGCAAAGCGGCTGAGTAAGGCGGCGTGCGCGAGCGGGTGTGACCGCCGGGGCCGATAAAGTGATGACGATACCAGTTGATGCCGATGCCGGCATAGGTGAAACCTTCATAGCCGCCATCCAGTGCAATGTACTGATCGATCTTCCCTTTGTTCTCGGTGACATAAGCCTTTACGCCTTTGAAAGTTGTCTCTTCTTCAACCGTGAAAACAAAAACAAGATCGCCGGTGGTCTTTACCTTCGCGGCATCGAGTGCGCGAATCGTGGCCAGGAGCGCTTCGACATTTCGCGTGTCGTCGCCGATTCCCGGCGCGTACACTTTGCCCTCGCGAACAGTAGCCTTGATTTGCAGACCCGGCTGAAAGACCGTATCCATGTGCGCGTCAAAGACGATTACCGGCCCGCCGCCGCTGCCCTTGCGCACCGCAATTAGATTTCCGGCCGAGTCGTAATGAACATCATCGAGGTGATATTTGCGCAGCAGACTCTCGATGTATTTCGCGCGTTGCTGTTCGTGTCCGGAGGGCGCGTTGATTTCAGTGATGGCAATCCATTCGCTGCAGAATGTTCTCGTGATTGCGATCAATGTAATCAGAGCGCGCTTTTGACATCGACCCGGTCTACGAGTACCTGGACCTGTTCGATGTATTCCGAAACGGTTTTGACCTGAGATCGGGCCAGCGTTGTCAGCGTTAGCGCCAGGAGAAGTGCGACAGTTAGTCTTCGCATATATGGTTTCAACTTGCGGTCGAATATAATCCGAGCGGCGCGATTCTAAACGATAATCACCACAGAGGACACAGAGAAATTCCAAAGAAGGAAAGCACGGTAGAGCCGGGACCGCTCGGCAAATGGCTGGAACGAGCCATCGTCGCGGCGATGGCCCTGTGTGTAGTGGCAGCGCCGAATTCGATCGCCGCGACCCAGGGCGCCTGGATGCTGGGCATGCTCTTTTGGCTGCTGCGCTTTTTTGTTTGGCCGCGGCCGGAACTTTATCGAACGCCGATCGATTATCCGATGTTTGCGTTCTTTCTGCTGACGGCCCTGTCGTCTTTTCTTTCCTACGAGCCGTCGGTTTCGATTGGAAAGCTACGCGCGGCTTCGCTCTTTCTCATTGTCTATTTGTTCGCCGAAAACATTCACTCGGCAAAGATTCTGCGGACACTCACGGTCCTGCTAATCGCCGCCTGCATCGTCAATGTCCTCTTCACCTTCGGCCAATTCGCGATCGGCCGCGGCGTGAAAGTGTGGAGCGTGGCCGGTGACAGTCCATTGAGCGACGCGCGGCTGATGTCGCGACAGCAAAATCAGCGCATCCCAATAGTCAGCGGGGACACGCTCGAGACAGTCGACGGAGTACCGCTCAGCAATCTTGATGATGTCCTGAAGGCGCTGGATCAATCCGCCGACAAGCCGCCGGCAAAAATCGGCGTTTACCGTTATGAATGGATTGCGACGCTGGAAGTGCCGCGCGGTCGCTTGCTGCCCGGCGCGACCACAGAAGAGCGCCTGGGGATCCAGCGTTGGGGCTATGGGCGCGATCGGCGCGCGACGGGATTTTACAATCACTGGACCACCTACGCGGAAAGCCTGCAACTGATTGGCTCACTCGCGCTCGGGCTGTTTGTCGCCTTGCCGCGGAAAAGAACCCGCAATGGCTTGATACTCGGGCTGGCCCTGGCGGGAATCTGCGGCGCGCTCTTGCTTTCAGTGACGCGCGCGTCGTGGCTATCGTTTCTGCTATCCGCGCTTTTGATTGCCACGCTGGGATTACGCCGGCGCACCTTAATTGTTATCGGCATCTGCATAGTGCCGGTCGTCCTCGCGGGCCTATTCGTGCTTCAGCAAAAGCGAAACGTAGGGTTCTTTGATAAGAAGGATGATTCGATTGCCTGGCGACAGAAGATCTGGCGGGAAGGTTTCAATCTACTGATCAGTAATCCGCGCCATCTCGCCTTTGGGGTAGGAATGGATTCAATCAAGTCGCACTGGCGGGCTTGGGGAATGTTTGAAAATGGCAAACTGCCGCTGGGGCACATGCACTCGGATTATCTGCAAATCGCGCTTGAGCGCGGCGTGCCGGCGTTGCTGGCGTGGCTGCTCGTGTTAGGAACTTACGCGCTCACGTTGTGGCGCACGCGGCGGCGAATTGCGCCCGAGGATTGGATTGAAAAAGGAATCATCCTGGGCGCGTTGGGCGGGCTGCTCGGATTCATGACCAGCGGAATCGTGCATTACAACTGGGGCGATTCGGAAGTCGTGATGATCCTTTATTTAATTATGGGCTTGAGTTTGGTGGTGAACCGATGGGTCACGGCTCAAGACAATTAACCACAGAGGAAAACCAAAGAGGAATTGTAAGGCGTTAAAGAAGTGGTTCCTTCACTGAGTTTTTCCCTCCGAGTCTTCCTCTGTGCCCTCTGTGGTTTATCAAGCCACTTCGCGCGGGACTTCACTCATCAACGCGAGGATGTTGCCTTCTGAATCCTTAAAATCAGCTAGCCAAAGATCATAGGTCGGCATCGGCGCCACCAGATGCGGCTTAACGATGAATTCAACGCCGCGAGCGTTGAATACTTCATAGACTCGTTCAATGTCGTCGACCTTGTAATAGATAATCGACGCGGGATGATCGATTTCCGGCCGATCGGCGGTGCCCAACATAATGCGAATGCCGCCACAGTCGAAGAACGCCATGTTGGGCGGCGCCTGAAACAAAAACGTCATTCCGAGCATGTCACGATAGAAAGCGATGGCCCGATCCAGGTCTTTAACGTTGACGAAGATTTGGCCGATCTGGGAAAGGGTAGGACCGATCGGAATCGGGTTAGTCACTGGTTTTCTCCTCTGCCTTAGCGGCTTTCCTATAGCATGTAGGCTGACGTATTATCAACACTCTTTCGCACTTCTGATATGAGAAACATTATTCGGGGCGCTGCCTTTGTATTTACGCTGCTGCTGGTCTCGGGTTTCACCGAATGCTATAAGCCGGTGAACAAGAGTCAACTGCCGGCACACATCAAGACGGTTGCCGTACCCGCGTTTCAGAACAACGCGCTGCGCTTCAAGATCGAACATCGCTTTACCGAGGCCGTGATGAACGAGCTGATTCGGCGTGGTCACGGCTTGCGCGTGCAAAGCGAACGTGAAGGCGCCGACGCGGTGATTGACGGCGTGGTCAAGACTTTCAGCTTTTCCGGTGTGCTCCTCGACGATAAGGGCCGCGCGCGCATCTTTGAGGTGACGATCACCGCCGCCGTAACAGTCCGCGATCAGCACGATAACCGGGTACTTTACGACAACCAGAATTTCATCTTTCGCGGCGAATTCGAATTTGCCAACGACCCGCGCAACTTCTTTAACGAAGAAGATCCGGCCGTGATGCGCATGGCGCGCAGCTTTGCCGAATCGATTGTATCGACCCTGGTGAACGGATTCGGCGTAAAAGAAGACAAGTGAGTGGCACAGACTTCAGTCTGTGTTCTCACGTCCATTCCACAGACTGAAGTCTGTGCCACACAAAATGCCGCGAACTCGCAAAGACCTGGAACCAGCACTCCAGAAAGGCCAGATCGAGCCCGTCTATTATCTTTACGGTCCGGAGACCTACCTGCGCGATCAGGCAATCAAGGAAATCACCGACATCGCGCTTGAGAGGACGCTGGTCCGCGAATTCAATGACTCGTCGTTCAATCTGTTTACCGACGACGTGCGCGACGCGATCGCCGCCGCAGAACAGTTGCCCATGATGTCCGAACGCCGGGTCGTCCGCCTGCGCAACTTTGGCCGTCTGCGGGAAGCCGACGAGGAATTTCTGCTCGCCTATGTGGAACGACCCGTGGCTAGTTCGGTGGTGCTTTTCGTTGGCGACGATCTCGATAAGCGCAAAAAGCTGGGACGGCGTTTGATGTCCGGAGCGGCTTTTGAGTTTCAGCCGCTCAAATCAAACGAGCTGGCAAGCTGGATTCGGGCGTACCTGAAGACCCTCAACGCTGAGATTGAACCCAAGGCTCTTAATGACCTGGTAGAAATCGTCGCCAGCGATCTGCTGACGCTGACTAATGAATTGAACAAGCTCGCGGCCGCGGCGCTGCCGGCGGGGCGAATCACAGCCGACCTGGTTGATCAACTGGTCAGCCGCACGCGCGAGCACATGAATTGGGACCTCACCGACAATATTCTTTCGCGTAACCGCAAAGCGGCGCTCAAGGTGCTGAGGGATTTTCTCGACGACGGGGTCGAACCAGTCCTGCTGACGGGAGTTATCGCCGGGACTTTTCGGCGGCTCGCGATGGCTAAGGCATTGCTCGATAGGGGCGCGGCGCCGCACGAAATTTTTAGCGAAGTGCGTGTCCCTCAGTTTAAGCAGTCAGCCTATCTTTCAATGTTAAGACAGATCGACTCAGCGGCGATGGCCAGGATGATGAGCCGAATCGCGGACACTGATCTGGCGATCAAGACTTCAAAGGCCACGCCTCGCATGCAGGTGGAAATGCTCGTTTGCGAGTTAATGATCTAGACCTCTGCCGGCATCGGTTTGATGTCAGGCGCGATCCACTCACTCTTCGCTTCTGCGGAACTGAGCAGTTCACGCGAATAGAACTCGTAAATAAAATCCTTCTGATAGTTCGCCGCCAGACGGTTCGCCAGTGAACTGATCGACTCTGCGGACCGGGCACTGGCGCAGAACTCGCGCACAATCGCCAGCCAAAAAAGTGTAATCGTTTCGTGATAGGCACTCGCGCCGTGGGCTGACGCCAACTTCTTAATCCCCGCTCGCATTTTTTCGCTGGCCTCGTCGAACGGAAGCTGGACGACGTACCAGAGAGCGACTGTCAGGTGCTGACCGTGTTTGAACTCGGCCGGATTGAGTTCGCAGGTCTCGAAGGCGCGCACCAGTAATTCGATGTCGCGATCGTCTTTGATCTTAATAGCCATTGCCTCTCCTTGTTAGACAAAAAAAGAGAGAGGCGGACCGATAAATCGATCCGCCCCTCACGATGTCGGAATTGTTGCCCCGCCTGCTACGGCAAGCGGGCCGTAGCTACTTCGCTGTTCCCTGGTTTACCCGAGCTGTTAAGCGCGATTTGTGACGCGCCGCGGCATTGCGGTGCAATACGCCCTTTTGCACTGCCCGGTCAATCTCTGAAACTGTCTGCGGCAGCAGCGCAGCAGTCTGGGTCTTGTCGGCACCCTCCAGCGCCGTGCGCAATTTCTTAATCGAAGTGCGCAGCTTGGCGCGGCTACCGCGGTTGATCAAGCGGCGGCGTTCGCTCTGCCGGACGCGCTTTTCTGCTGATTTGTGATTAGGCATCTAAATCTCCGTTAGTTCTCAGTAAAAGCGCCCGCATTGCTGCGAGCGCGAACTGAAACTATAAGGAGGGCGGCACCGAGTGTCAAGGAGCGGAATTGCTGGGAGCGCGGGCGTCTCGCCGCAGCCCCGCGGCAGTTACGCACTCGAAGTCCTGTTTTGCAACTCCAGTTCGTGCTTCGCACTCAGTGCGGGCGGGACGCCCGCGCTCCCAGCAATTGCCCGCAAGCCGAAAAGCTTGCGCTACTTCAATCATTCAACTGTAACGACCGCAGGATAGCCGCGAACGTGTTTTGGTACGAGCTATATTCATCGCGCGGGCTAACCGCGATCATGTAGAACAATTCTCCATTCCGAAGTTGCGTCGTAATAATGTTGACGACCTCGGCGCGACCGGTGGCTTCGTTCACGTTGTTTAGAGTCAGAAACAGGCCAGCGCGCCCGTCAACGTCCACACGTTGGTAACCGCTGCTCGCGCGGAGGCTCCCGTTGCCCTGCTGCAAACTGTTCACAAAGTCGTTGGTCGCCTGCTGCAGATTTCTATACCTGGTCTGCGCCCTACCGAAGTTGACGGCATGTGTGAAGACCGCCTGTCCATTTCCGGCGGTGCCGTAGGCCCCGTTCGGCGCGAACCAAAGTGTTCCCTGTTCGTTGATCTGCCGCCAGTTGTCAGGAACGCTGACCGTGAATGAGCCTTCGTTATAGGTTCGATAACGCGTTGATGGATATTCAACTCGGCCACCCGGCGTATTCGGATACCCGGTGCGGTCGCCGTTTGGATACTGGTCTCCCTGGTTCGGATAACGACGTCCGCTGCGCTGAATTTCTGCCATAGTCGCCGCGCGTGGATAGCCACTTAAACGTTCCTTAATAGAAAAGAAGTCTCGATCATCCGTGCGCATTGCCGTGTTAATGCGCAGGTACTGCGCCTCACGGTTGATGCGCGCGTAGCGGTCCGAGGAACTGGGGTGATCGCTGAGAAAGCCACCACCACCGCCACCCTGGGCCTGAAGTGTGCGAAACACGTTGGCGAGGTCGCGCGGATCGTATCCGGCGTTTGCCATGATGCGGGCGCCGAGAAGATCCGCCTCAGTTTCGTACTCGCGGCTGAATTTCAGAAAGTAAGCGCCGATGGGAAGCTGAGCCAGTTGTCCGACGGCGCTACTGCCGGTCAGGATGGTTCCCAGAATTCCGGCGATACCGGCGCCGACCGCATATTTCTGGGCTTTAGTCGCTTGCGCCGTCCCATGCCGCAGCGCTACATGGCTAAGCTCGTGGGCCATCACGCCGGCCATTTCACCTTCGGTGCGCGCGGCCTGGATCATTCCACGGTTGACGTACATCGGTCCGCCCGGCAATGCAAATGCATTCATATCGCTGGCGTTGATGACCTTGAAGTAATAGCGAAATTCCGGATGCTGGAACTCCGGCGGGATTGACGCTACCAGCCGCTGCCCGATTCGTTCGACATAAGCATTCACCTGTGAGTCGGGCAACAAGGGAAACTGTTGCTCTGCTTCAGCTGCGGCTTGCCGTCCCAGCCGCACGTCGTCGGCCACGCTGAACTTGTTACTGTGCAGTTTGATTTGGGTTTGCGCGAAAGTCGCAATCGGCATTAGGACAAGCGCCATCATGGTAACGGCGGCCAGCCAACGGCTGCTTCTGTTCTGATATCTATTCATGCGTAACTCCTTGCGTCACCTCGCGATTGTTTTGATGTCGGTCATCAAAAGGTGTTGCCCTGCACCTTGTATCAAGCCCAGTGCCACGCGCCACGGTGAGGGTAAAAGAAATATTGTTTTTTCGAGGCACCCCCAAAGTGTCTGCCTATGACTGATTTGACTGGGCGGGTTCCCGGGATGAGTAACCGAACACGACACGCGTCAGCGAATTGATCCAATTTGGTTCATGACGAGCCCGATTTCGTTCACAGCTTCCCGTCCAAACCGGCCTTCTTGCGGGGCTTGATCTTCTCATCGAACCACTTTCGCCAGTCGTCCAACGGCGGAATCACGAAAGTCTTCCCTTTGAAAACACGAACCATGGCAATGATCAGGAAAATAAAGCTCGCCAGATTGAATAAGCCTGAGCCGGTCCATCTTTCCGTGAACAGGCTGCCGAGACCCAGGATCGTGCTAATGGCGGTAATGCCAATTTGCAGGGTCAGGGCCTGTGAGGCGTGAAAGCGCGTGCGCGATTCCGTGCGCGGCACCAGCAACAGTTCAATAATCGCAATTACAATCGCGAGATAGAACGGCAGGTAGGGCAGCAACACCGCCCACTTCTCGGGAATTCCCAAGCCCGCCACTTTGCGAGATCGCTCCTGGTAAAGCGGGACCAAGGGCGGCTGGTAAACACTCGGTGGCGGAACAGGTGGCGGCTGGTAAACACTTTCGAAAGAAACGCGCGGCGGCTCGTAGTTCGCGTACTCCTGCGTTTTCGGAGGCACGAAAACCGACGGATAAGAAGTTATTTTATCTTCAATTAGTCGGGTCGGCGCGTCGAGTTCGTAATACGCCTGCGTTTCGCTTTGGTTCGGACCAACATCGCTGGTTTCACCACTGCGCACTTCTGCGGTCGGCCGGGTCGATTCAAACGAGCTGCTCGCGCGCTCTGAAACGCTCGGGTCGAGCGGATTCGTGTCGTACTTAGTTCGCTTTGGCTCCATCGCAATTCTCTACGAGAGTTTTGCTGATTCAGTTTCAGCGGCTCGTGTCAGCGATGATTTGCAATTCGAGAGCTTCCCAGCGCTGCTCGCGTTCAGAAATGCCAAAAGCTCGCAAGCAAGGTTCTAGGCCGCCAAGTCCAACAATAAGGTAAACCGCAGTTGGGTAGTAGGCAAGCCGCACATCGGTCGCCGAAGGCTCTGGATTAACAGCATTCGGATGCGAATGATAAACGGCGAGGAGTTGCTCACCGCGTTCACGCATGGCTCGCTGCGCGGCAAACAAATCTTCAGGGGCGGCCTCGTACCCGACGCGCGGATTAGTGGCCACGTTTCGCGCGCGATAAATCGATTGCGCCGCGCCGTCCGCCGGGCCACCGATCAATCCACAGCATTCGTGCGGAGATTCTTCGCGCGCATGGGCGATGATTTCGTTTAGCTGTTCGTTTGTGATCACTAACATCATGTATCAACGAGCTGACCACCAGGGAGTCAAGGTACCGCCTCGCTCCGTAGGAGCGAAATATTTATAGAACCGTCGAAGATAGGAATGAATAAAGCTCCGTCAGGAGCGACATGTCCTTGCAGTGTTATGCCGCTCCTTACGGAGCTCCAAATTTAGTTAGCTGTCGAATTCTATAAACATCTCGTCCCTAACGGGACGTAGACATTGACGTTGGTTTTTAATAAAACTTCGTCCCCAACGGGACGAAGACATTCAGACAATCACACGACATCATCAATCGTTTACGATCTTCAAATGCAATTCCCGAAGCTGCTTCGCATCGACCTCGCCCGGCGCGTCGATCATTAAGTCCTGCGCTGAAGCAGTTTTCGGAAACGCCATCACATCGCGGATGTTCTCTGTTGGTACCAGAACCATCAACGTGCGCTCGATTCCAGAAGCGATGCCGCCGTGCGGTGGCGTTCCATAAGCGAGCGCCTCTAAGAAGAAACCGAAGCGGGCGCGAGCCATCTCTTCAGTCATCCCGAGAGCCTTGAAAACCAGCGATTGCACATCGCGTCGGTGAATTCTAATCGAGCCTCCGGCGACTTCCACCCCATTAATGACTGCGTCGTAGGCCTTCGCTCGGATAGTCCCGAACAGCGAGGTCTCACCACTGACGGCGCGTTGGAACACCGGCACATCTTCATCCATCGGTGACGTGAAAGGGTGATGCATCGAATAATAACGGCCGTCGTCTTCGTGGAACTCAAACATCGGGAATTCAGTCACCCACAAAGGCGCATAAACGCCTTCCGGAATCAGCTTCTCGCGGTGCGCCACTTCGTTGCGCAAGGCGCCCAGGCTGGCTGCCACGACGTCAGATTTTCCAGCCACGATGAGTACCGCGTCGCCCTTTTGGGCGCCGGCAAGTCCGGCCAGATCGACAACCTTGTCATTACCGAGCGCCTTCAGCAGTGAAGACGACAGCTCGTCACCCCACTTGATCCAGGCCAGCGCGCCCGCGCCATAACGCTTCGCAAACTCCTGCAACTCATCCAGATTCTTTCGCGACATCGTCGCACCGCCGCTGACGACGATGCCTTTGATTTCACCGCCGGCAGAAAGGACCGATGCAAACGGCGCAAAAGTCGTTTCGGCCAGCGCAGGTAAAAGATCCTGTAGCTCCATTGCCGGGATGCGCAGATCGGGTTTGTCTGAGCCGAAGCGGCGCATAACTTCGGCAAAGCTAAATCGGGGAAATGGAGTTTGCAGTTCGACGCCAACCAGGCGAAAGATGCGCGCGAACAGTCCTTCAATCAGTTGATAAATCTGTTCGGGAGTGGCGAAGCTCATCTCGACATCCAGTTGCGAAAACTCCGGCTGCCGATCGGCGCGCAGATCCTCGTCGCGGAAACAGCGCGCAATCTGGTAGTACTTGTCGAGGCCCGCAATCATGCAAATCTGTTTGAAAATCTGTGGGCTTTGCGGCAGCGCGAAAAACTTTCCGGGCTGGACGCGCGACGGCACAATGTAGTCGCGGGCGCCTTCAGGAGTCGATTTGATCAGGTTCGGCGTTTCGATGTGGGTAAAGCCCTGCTCGTTCATGTATCGATTGATCTCCAGAATCATTCGATGGCGCAGGCGCAGGTTAGCCTGTAGTTGCGGACGCCGCAGATCGAGGTAGCGGTACCTCAAACGCAAATCTTCCGCGGCGAGAGATTCTTCGGAAGCGTCTAATTGAAACGGCAGCGTGCGGGCATCGTTGAGAATCCTAATCTCAGTCGCCTGGACTTCCACTTCACCGGTCACGAGTTTTGCATTGCGGGCAGTCTCACCACGCAGCACAACTTCGCCGATGACCGCGAGTACGTATTCGCCGCGCACCTCCTTCGCTTTCGCGTGTGCCTCAGCCGCCTGCTCCTGATTGACGACAATCTGCGTGATCCCATCGCGGTCGCGCAGATCGATGAAGGTAAGCGGTCCGAAATCCCTGCGCCGTGCGCACCAACCCATCAGGGTCACACGCTGCCCGACACTTTCTTTGCGCAGCGCGCCGCAGGAATGGGTTCGTTCCAGATTTCCAAGATTCTCGATCATAGCGTCAGTTTGGATTCACAAGATGCGTGGAAACCTCAAGGTTAGGAAGGGTGGCTTGCGCCCGCCACAATGCATAAGAAGAATCATGCCTGGCGTCATAGCTGAGGACAAACTCAGAGCGGTGGCAAGCCACTCTTCCTAACCTTGAGATTTCATACTGGTCTCCAAGTCAAAACAGTACCGTCCCCCCATCGACATTAATCGCCTGTCCGTTGATGCCGCGACCTTCTTCTGATGCCAGCAATAGTGCGACGGCCGCAACTTCTTCCGGAGTCACCAGACGATTCTGGGGGCTCATCTTCTTTAATGCATCCAGCGCCGCCTCCGCTGACTGGCCAGTCTTGGCGACGATGTTGTCCACTCCCCGCGAAGTCATCTCAGTATCTACATAGCCCGGACAAATTGCGTTAACTGTAATTCCCTGGGCCGCCACCTCGAGGGCGAGCGATCGGGTGAGTCCAAGCACGCCATGCTTTGAAGCCGCGTAAGCTGAGATGTAGGGCGCGCCGGTCTTCCCGGCGATTGATGCGATATTGATTACTCGTCCCCAACCCGCCGCCAGCATTGCCGGGAGCGCCATGCGGGTGCAGTGATAAGTCCCATTCAGATTGATGCCAATGTGTTTCTGCCACATCGCTTCATCCGTTTTGATAAAGGGCGCCGTCTCAGCAATGCCGGCGTTGTTCACCAGGATGTCAGGCGCCCGGCCAAATTCCTTGACCGTTAATGCATAGGCACGTTCAACCTCGCCGTACAGTGAGACGTCACATTCAAATGCAGCCGCCACCGCGCCGGCGCTGCGAACTTCTCCCAACACTGATTCCATCCGCGCGCGGGTCCGCGCCGCCAGAGAAATGTTCGCGCCCTCACGCGCGAATGCCAGAGCAATCGCGCGCCCAATGCCGCGTCCGCCGCCGGTGATAAATGCGAGTCTGTTGCTGAGTTTCACAAATAAATTGCCACAGAGGCACTGAGCCTCGGAGAAGAGTAGACAGTTTGATCGACCCACGGTGGCTTGGTCAAACATCAGCAGGAGCTGTCTCTGTTATCGCCAGCCGAACTGCTCAAATGCTTCTCTGTGTCTCTGTGTCTCTGTGGCTTATCTTCCCTGAAATTTCGGCGGGCGCTTCTCCAAGAATGCCCGCACGCCTTCGTAACCGTCTTCCGATTCAAAGCAGCGGAGCTGCGCGTCAACTTCGTACTGCAACATCTGTTCGAGACTGTCGTGCTCGCCGGCGTAAACCGCTTGCTTCGCGGCGGCAATCGAAACGGCTGGCGCATCACGCAAACGCTCGGCGAGCTTGCGAGTCTCTGCTTCTAATTCGCCCGGCGGAACTACCCAATTCACCAAGCCGAGCTGGAGGGCCTTCTGCGCGTCAATCGCATCACCCAGAAAGAAAAGTTCAGCGGCGATATTCGACGGTAGCATGCGCGGCAAAAAATAAGTGCCACCCCAATCGGGATGAAATCCGATCTTTACAAATGACTGGCTGAAGGTTGCGTCAGCAGAAGCAATTCGCAAATCACACGCCAACGCCAGATTGAATCCGGCGCCGGAAGCAGGGCCATTAACTGACGCGATTACGGGTTTCGTCATGTGCCGAATCGCGAGGATCACGCGGCGCGCCGCGCCGAGCAGTCGCGCGAACTCTTCCGCGTCCTGGCGCTCGACCAGTTCCGCCATGAAATTCAGATCGCCACCCGCACAAAAAGCGCGGCCCGCGCCCGTCAACACCAAGACCCGCACGTCCGGATCACTGCCGGCTTCTTCCAGCGCTTCGGCTAGATCGCGCCGCATGTGGCCCACCAGCGCGTTAAGTCTGTCCGGTCGATTGAGGCTGATCTTAACGATGCCGTTGTCTTCGGCGATGTTGATTAGTTCTTCAGACATGATCGTTTTGAAGTTCCGCCTTTAGGCGGCGATTGATGTCGTCAGGCCGCCTGAAGGCGGAACTCCGAAAATTACTTTCCTTTGAACTGCGCCTTCCGCTTATTAACGTACGCCTCCAATCCTTCCTTCGCGTCTTCGGATTGGAACAGTTGCTGTTGCAGTTCTCGCTCGAGCGCCAGCGCCGACTCAAATGAGATCTCACTGCCGGTCTGCACGGCGCGTTTGATCAGGCCTACCGCACGCGAAGCCTTGTTCGGCGTAGTGAACTCGCGCGCATATTCCAGCACGCGTTCTCTGAACTCTTCGCCGGCCGGCGCATCGACAATCCTGTTAAGGAGCCCGAGCGACTCACCCTTTTCGAAATCGAACAGCTCGCCCGCGGCCATCAACTCAATCGCCTTTGATTTACCAATCAGCCGAGTCAACCGCTGGGTGCCACCGGTTCCCGGCAACACGCCGAGCGAAACTTCGGGCAAGCCCATTTTGCCGGCGCCCCGGCGCGCGATCCGCAGATCCGCCGCCATCGCTACTTCCAGGCCGCCGCCGACGCAATGACCATTGAGCGCCGCAATCACCAATTTCGGCGTTTGTTCGAGTCTATTCAGCGTCTCGTTGGCATGCAGACAGAAATAATATTTGAATTCCGGCGTCATCTCGCTAAGCATCTGAATATTCGCGCCGGCGCAAAAGAATTTATCGCCCGCCCCAATGATCACGATTACCTGCGCACTCTCATCCATGCGCGCTCGCAAAATGCAGGCGTCCAGCTGCTGCATCATTTCATAAGAATAGGTATTTGCCGGCGGATCGTTGAGCGTGATGAGGGCCACGGAATCCCGAACCGCGTAATCGATTAGACTTCGTTGTGACATAGAAGCTCTCGACCAAAAGCCTAGGCCGTTCGCCAGACACTGATATCTTCAGCCGCCGGCGCTGGTATGGCTACACGTTCGCCAGGCAAAGCCAGAAACCCGCTCAGGAACAGCCGCGTAATGTTATCGACGAGCTGCCGCACAGACAACTTGCCGCCGGGATCATACCAATTGTAAATCCAGTTCATCATGCCGAACAGGGCGTAAGTCGCGATCGTCAGATCTACGCCTGAGCGCTTGCCGTTTTGTTCCTGAATCTCGCGGAGAATTTTTCGCGCCAGCTTGGCATATCGATCTTTTTTAGTCGAAACGTGGTTGTGCAGATCGCCTTCGAGCGACTCGGCTTCATGCGATAGTACTTTCATTTCGGCCATGTTCGCGGCAAAGAATGAAAGATGGTTGTCAATGAAGATCCGCAGTTTTTCCAGCGGGTCATTAGTGCCTTTGATGCGCTGCTCGAGCCGTTCCAGCACCCGGCCGAAACAGTGGTCTTGAATCAGAAACAGCAGCTCTTCCTTGGATTTACAGTAATAGTAAAGACCGGCGAGGCTCACGCTCGTCGCTCGCGAGATGTCGCGCATCGAAGTCGAGTGATAACTCTTCTCGGCAAAGATGCGCGCTGAAGTGCGAAGAATCAGCTCGAGCTTTTGATCGTAGCGAGAGAGATCGGCTGATTGATTCATTGATCCATTGACTCATTGACTCATTGATTCAATGGCGCGCCCAAAGATTCTTCAATGAACCAATGAGGCAATGAATCAATGACTAAATTTTTAGAGTCTCACATATTCAAATTCAAACGGTTTGCCTTTGATTCCCGAGGTTGGCGGCGCGATCCAGTTAGCGATCTTGCCCACTTCCGTCACCGGTTTCATCAAGCTGCGCACGAATTCACGATCTTCGCTGGTCGGAAGCCATTCCGCTTTTTTCTGCTCAAACTCCTCTTTCGAAATCAGGTTGCCGTCCAGATCGAAGTAATGGCCCGCGTATTCGCCGACGTGCCGATGGAATCGGATGTTCGGCAGATACAAACGCTGGTTGAGCCCTTCACCCGTCAGCGCTTTGTTCCAGCGCGCGAGACCCTTCTCGCAATCTTTTACATACTCGCCGCGCAGAACTTCGTTCAGCGCATTTCGCAAGGGCACTTCGCGGGGCGCCAGCTTGCCGCCTTCGACAACCATTAAGGTAAAGGCGCCTTCGGCCGCCACGTGATCCGTGTATTGGTCCTGCTCTTTGAATCGGCCCTTCAAGCCGGCGGCGAAGAAGTCGGCTGAGTTAGAACTGATTTCGCCGCCAAAAAGATCGAGCGAATAACTGAACCAGAAGTTGATGTACTTCTGAATAATCTCGAGCGGAATGCCGCCCAGATCGCGCACCTCTTCGTTCGGGTTCTGTTTCATCAACTGCGCAGTGCGTTTGACCACGCGGCTCAAGCCCGTGTCGCCGACAAACATGTGATGCGCTTCTTCGGTAAGCATAAAGCGGCAGGTGCGCGCGAGTGGCTCGAAACCAGACTCAGCCAGGGCCGACAACTGATATTTGCCGTCGCGATCAGTGAACATCGTAAACGCATAGAAGTTCAGCCAGTCGTCGCAGGGCTGGTTAAAAGCTTCGAGGATGCGCGGTTTGTCCGGATCGCCGCTGCGACGTTCAAGCAAAGCATCGGCTTCGTCACGTCCGTCGCGGCCAAAGTAACCGTGCAGCAGATAAACCATCGCCCACAGATGGCGGCCCTCTTCAACGTTTACTTGAAACAGATTGCGCAGATCGTAAAGTGAAGGGCAGGTGTGACCCAGTTGTCGTTGCTGTTCCACCGAAGCCGGTTCGGTATCGCCCTGCGTGACGATGATGCGGCGCAATGAATTGCGAAATTCTCCCGGCACTTCCTGATAAGCAGGCGCGCCATAGTTATCGCCAAAGCCGACCTTAGCGTCAGGCTGCGCCGGTTCGAGAAAAATGCCCCAGCGATAATCCGGCATCTTCACATAATCGAAATGCGCCCAGCCCTCACTCCCGACATCAATCGCCGTGCGCAGCCAGACATCCTTCTGCTGAAATCCTTCCGGCCCCATGTCGTGCCACCACGAAAGAAAATTCGGCAGCCAGTTTTCCAGCGCCCGCTGCAGGCGTTTGTCTTCGGAAAGGTTAACGTTGTTAGGAATGCGGTCGTAAAGGTTCATTGTTTCATTAACTCATTGTTTCATTAACTCATTATTTTCATTGTTCCAATGAATCAATGAGTCAATGAATCAATCCCCTAGGTCCTTTTGAAATCAAACTGCGCCTGGGTCGGCTTACCGTAATTCGTGAGCGCCCCATTCGGGCCGACAGCGTTCGGTCTTTGAAAAATCCAGTTTTGCCAGGCCGTCAAGCGCCCATAAATTTTGGTGTCCATTGTTTCCGGGCCGGCGAACCGCAACGACGCTTCCATGCCGGTCAACGCGTCGGGCGAAAGCGAAGTGCGCTCTTCAATCGCGAGTCGAATTTCATCGTCCCAATCAAGATCATCGGGGGCGAAGGTAATTAGCCCCGCTTCTTCCGCGGCTTCAGTATCGAATGGAGCTGCGTGTTCGAAGGCTTCATGCGTTTTGGCTGGCTCAGCCAGAAAACGTGAATGCAAGCGGACCAGGCCGTTGCTCATCGGGAAGGCTCCGGCATTCAGCTCGCTGAGCGCGACTTCAACTTGCTCGTCCGTGTTGTTCAGCATGTAGCTGCGATCCGACGCCAGGGCCAGCTCAAACAAATTTCCCGCGAAGCAGCTGCCAGGTTCGACAATCGCAAAGAAACTTTTCGCGGTGAGATCGAAACGTCTTAGCACCCGGGCCATGTACAAAAGAGTTTCCCGAATCAGCCAATGATCGCGATTGGCGCCGAGCGTCTTATCAACCGCGAGCACATCATCGATGGCTCCTTCAGTGCGAATACAAACCAATCCAATTTCAGGTTCATTGACGCGCAGATGCAGCAACGCGTCGTCGAGTTCCCGATACGCGCGCAATGGCCAGTAGCCATCGCCCAGCTTCTGAATTTCATCCGGCGCCGTCGGCAAATCCTTTTCCGGGCCGCGCACCATCAGATCGACGTAACGCCCGTCGCGATGGAACGCCAGCGAAACGTATTTGTAATCGCGACTGTTTTCCGTCGATGTAAATTCGAGAGAATTGAGCTTGATTCCGCCGTTGTAATCCACGCTGTCAGTTTGCGCCGCTCCACCGTTGTCAGTATCAGTGTCGGCGTCACCGAAATGCGGCAGGTTAACGGCTTGCGCCACACGCTCGGCGATGGCTTCCTGAAATTTGCTGGTGGTAAACGTATCGTCAATCAGCCCCCACTCTTTGGCCCGCTTTCCTTTCAGGCCTTCAGCTAAAGTCGAAAACACGTCGGCGCGATCACGTCGCACCTTCCGCTTATCTACTAAACGAGTAAGGCCGCCCGTGCCCGGCAACACACCGAGCAGGGGGACTTCAGGAAGCGAAACTGCCGAGTTGCCGTCGTCAACCAGGTAAATCTCGTCGCAGGCAATTGCCAGTTCATAACCACCACCTGACGCCGTGCCATTCAGCGCCGCGAGATAGCGCCGGCCGGAATGACGCGAGTCGTCTTCGAGCGTACAACGCGTCTCGTTCGTGAACTTGCAAAAGTTCACCTTGAAGGCGTGCGACGAAGTGCCCAGCATGTAGATATTGGCGCCGGCGCAAAAGATGCGCGGCTTTAAACTGGTGATAACTACGGCGCGCACTTCCGGATGCTCAAAACGAATTCGCTGAATCGCATCGGCCAGCTCGATGTCCACGCCCAGGTCGTAAGAATTCAGTTTCAGCTTGTAGCCATCTGCCAGCGTCTCGTCCTCCTGGACGTCCATCGACAGTTTGGCGACAGGTCCTTCGAAGGAAAGCTGCCAGTGTTTGTATTGGTTAGGAGATGTCTGAAAATTGATCATGCTCGGTCTGCCCAAAAGACCAACCGCCCGCTAGTCGCAGGCGGTTAGTACGCCATTCGAACGCTCGTTCGAAATATTACGGCGGGCGAGTGCCGAGGTCAAGCGGGCCCATCGATGGAATAGTTGGCGCGCGGCATTAGCCTGCTCTGCGTCTCCAGGGCGATATATAACTGGCCGAACCAAATGAATGGCTCTGCCACTCCGATGCGACGCAAGTCTCTGACTTGCCGGCGGCGACCTCTGTCTCAACGCGGTCTCCGACCCGGCACGGTCACAGACCGACTTATACATACGCACTTGACGGCAAGTCGAAGACTCGCCGCGCATCGGAGTGGCAGAGCCATTGGGAAAGGTTAGATCGCCTCTCGCGTTAAGGCGTCGGACCATGCCAAGTCAGATAGGTTTGCGCTAATTGGAGGAATGGGGAGAGACCTCAAGCGGCGCTAGCGATTAACGCCTGCACCGATACCCGGCAGGTTGTAGATGTCAGCCAGCGTATTGAGATCGTAGCGCAGGGCGTTCCAACGACTCTCAACCTTGCCCCCCAGCCGCCGGTTGCGCATCGCCACGTTTATCTGTGAAGCCACCGACAGGCAAATCCGTACCTGCTCTTTGTTGTCGACCCATTTGTCAGTGCGATCAAACTGACTGCGAAGCTCATCAGTCGCCTTCTCTAAATCCTTCGCGTACTGATTCAACCGATCTTCGCGATTCGTATTGTTCAAGCGGCTGCGATCGAGCGACTTGTCGAATTCCTTTCGGAATTTGTCCGTGCTGTCTTCCACACGCCTGATCACGCGGTCAACATCGCCTTTGGTGTAGATGCGGCCGCGGGCCACGCGTGGTTGCGCCTGACAAACACCGGCAAGGATTAGCAAAGTAACGGCGGTCGAAAGGACCGCGGGAATTCTCGAGAAATACGTTTTCATGGTCTCTCCCTTCATGAGTTGTTCACGACCATTTGACGCTTCTCTCCTGTTTCTGGACGAGAAAAAATGCGACGAGGAGTTGGCGGAGGCGTGTAGGAATCGAACCTACCTGAGCCTGCTCTCGCAGTCTCACTAACGGTTTTGAAGACCGCGCCATTCACCAGAACAGATGCGCCTCCATTTGCAGCAGAGTCTAGTTCGTAGGGGCGTACAGATTACTTGGTCACCTGAAACAGCGCAACCGCCTGCCGCTCACACCTGCCAGAAAAATACTGTGGCTGCACGTTAACGGAAAGAAGGCTCGCGATGTTTGCTAAAAAAGTTGCGCAGACCAGTTGCTTGACGAGTCTATTCGCAGATGTTAATCGTTCGCCGCAATCGCTCCTCGACTCAGATTGAGTACCGGACTGATCGGACTTGCTGACTGATGAAGGATTGGATCGCTCTTAACATGACTCCCGGGGTTGGTCCACGGGTCACGTCACGCCTGCTTGAACACTTCGGATCGGCGGAAGCGGTTTTTGATGCGCCCCGCCGCGAACTGGCGTTGTTGAGGTTGACGCCCGAAGCGATTGAGAGCATTGCCAATCGCGATCTGCATGCTCGGGCCGACGCCGAGATCGAAAAGATACGGAAGCTCAACGGCGACATTCTCGTGCTCGACGACGGTGTCTATCCGACGTTACTTCGCGAGACTTACGATCCTCCAGTGGTGCTCTATGTGAAGGGCGCATGGTCGGAATGCTTGGAGGGGCCGTGCGTGGGGATTGTTGGCTCGCGCCGTTGTTCGACCTATGGTCAAAACGCGGCGTTGATGTTGTCGCGGGAACTGGCCCAACGCGGCGTCACGATCATTTCCGGTTTGGCTCGCGGGATTGATGCGGCGGCCCACCGCGGGGCGTTGGAGGCCGGCGGTCGCACAGTGGCGGTGATGGGCACCGGACTGGATCAAATCTATCCACGCGATCATAAGAAGCTGGTTGATGAGATCCTCGGACACCGCGGCGCATTGGTGACGCAGTTTCCGCTGGGCACGCCGCCCGTCTCAGAAAACTTTCCTTACCGCAATCGGGTTATCAGCGGATTGAGTTTGGGAGTCGTCGTAGTCGAGGCGGCAGAGAATTCCGGCTCACTAATCACCGCCCGACTGGCAATGGAACAGAACCGGGAAGTATTCGCCGTGCCCGGAAACATCACTTCACGAAATTCGTTCGGCACGAACTATTTGATCAAAGGCGCGGGAGCAAAGCTGGTTCAACAATGGCAGGACGTCGCGAGTGAATTGCCGGCCGAGATTGCCGCGCAATTGCTGCCGCCGCCCAGCAAGAAAAAGAAAAGGGGCGAGTTGGTGGATCAACTTCAGCTCACACCGTCGGATTTGTCCGAACATGAGCGGACGATCTTCAAACTGTTGACGACGGACACGCCTCAGCAGATTGATGAACTCGCGGAAAGAACCAGGCTTTCAATCACTCAACTAACGAGCGCGCTGCTCACGCTCGAAATGCGCGAGCTGATTCGCGCGCTGCCGGGAAAGTGTTTTGTGCGCAAGCTGTAAGCGGTGGCTCTTACTCAGGTGAAAACTCATACGTTATGGTGCCGGTAACTTTCACGTGCTTTCCACCGACGATGATTGGATTAAAGCGAGCGTTGCGAGCTGCGGCCACCGCAGATGGTTGTAGCAACGGATGGCCACTGGTCGCAGCCGCAGATATGACTCGGCCGTCTTCGTCGATAGTCACGCTGACCACCACAGTCCCTGATGCTTTCACCGCTCTGGCGGCCGCGGGGTAAGCAGGCTTCGGCAAACTGATGGCTTTGCTGTTAAGAACCCCGCCCGAAATCGGTGCGTTGCTCGTCAAACTCGTGTCAGGTTTACTGCCCGTGTTATCCGGGGGAGGCGGAACAGTCGGCATCATCGAAGGGCTCGGCATCGCTTCGGACGTAGGTGTCGGCGATTTCTTCGGCGCGAAAGAACCGTCAAACGGTTGTTGTTCGTCGCTGATGTCAATCGCCCGGTAAAGCTTCCAGGTGCCATTCTCTTTCAGCAGGGCAAAGCCCATCCCCACGGAATCTTTATGCTTCTCGTCGCGGTAAAGAAAAAAGACCCGGGCGCGGTCGCCTTGGATCGTCTCGCGGATGCTTTGCACCTGCGGGTCCTCCCCGGCGTCACGCACCTGGCGGTTAAAGTCGGCAAAGTGTTGTGCGTTGCTTCTTATCTTATCTGCGCCTTCTTCCTGAATAGCTTTACTTCCCCAGAGGCTGACCATTCCGTCCACGTCGCCCTTCTTTGCGTCAGCCATTAATTGCTTAACTACGGACGAAGGGCTCGAGAAGAACAGGCCGCAACCGGAGGAGATTAAGAGTGCCATCAGCAGTGACCATTTGTATTTATTCATAAGTGTTACCTTCGGATTAATTTACCTGACCTGCACTGCAGCGTTGTGCGGCCTCAAATGAAAGCGTTCGGTGCGACTGCGAAAAAAGTTTTGGGGCGAGCCGCCGTGCCTGCGAAATGACGACATTAAAAGAAGACACACTGCGCCCATTTAAGGGGATACTTCTCAGCTTGTGACAGCGAGTTGTAGTGATTCCTTTCTGAGAGCGTTTGTCGGGGATGAAAATCCAAACTGACTCAGGCGGAAAGCGAAAGATACAGAATTGCGCAGCAAAAATGCAACTTTGCGCCTTGCAATAATGAAAGGTTTGACGGCTGGGGCACTCTTAGTGTTATTTTCAAGGCCGCTCAAAAAACTCTTCGCATTTGCATTGGAAGCAACCCACAGGCATCGAAGTGTCATCAGTGCGTGGCCGGAGCGGAAGATTGTCGATGGAAATAATCCTGGTAGATAAAGCAGCCTGCGAAATGCACCATAGATAGATAAATGGCAAAGAACCTCGTCATAGTCGAATCGCCCGCCAAGGCGAAAACGATCAATAAATATCTCGGCAAGGACTTCATCGTGAAGGCCTCGATCGGGCATATCAAAGATCTGCCTTCGAAAGGCCTGGGCGTCGATGTGCTGAACAACTTCGAGCCGGAATACGAGATCATTCCTGATTCGAAGAAGCGCAACAACAAGAAGATCGTCGCCGATCTCAAGAAGACAGCCAAGGAAGTCGATGCCATTTATCTGGCCGCTGACCCTGATCGTGAAGGCGAGGCCATCTGCCAGCATCTGGCGGAAGAGATTGTGCCTAAGAAACCTGCCAAGCCCTACCTTCCGGGTCATGTTCAACGAGATTACCAAGCGCGCGGTGCAGGAAGCATTCGAACATCCGAAGCAGATCGACGCGAACCTGGTTGATGCTCAGCAGGCCCGCCGGGTGCTCGATCGTCTGGTGGGTTACAAAGTTTCGCCATTGCTTTGTCGCACAATTGGCGGGCGCCTGAGCGCGGGTCGCGTGCAGTCAGTGGCGCTGCGCATGGTCGTCGAGCGCGAGCGCGAGATCGAAGCATTCAAGAAAACTGAGTACTGGACGATCGCGGCGAATGTCGCCGGTAAACAGCCACCGGCCTTTGATGCGCGGTTGCTGAAAGTTGGCGAGCAAACGGTCAAGACCAGTGGTTTCGATCAGGATCTTAAGAAGAACGAAATCCTGATCAGCAATGATGCGCAAGCGAACGAGATCGTTGACGAAGCGAAACAGCAGGCGTTCGTCGTCGATGAAGTCACCACCAAAGAGCGCAAGCGCAATCCAGTCCCGCCCTTCATCACTTCCAAGTTGCAGCAGGAGGCTTCGCGCAAACTCGGCTTTCCGGTGAAGCGCACGATGATGATTGCGCAGCACCTTTACGAAGGTGTCGAGATTGGCGAAGAAGGCCCGGTCGGTCTGATCACTTACATGCGCACCGACTCAACCCGGGTGGGCGAAGCGGCGCTCGGCGAAGTGCGCGGGTTCATTCAGGGCCAGTACGGCGCAAATTATTTGCCGGAAAAAGCTGTTCATTATCGTTCGAAGAAAGACGCGCAGGACGCGCACGAAGCGATTCGTCCGACCGATGTCACGCGCACGCCGGATTCGCTGGCGAAATATCTGAGGCCGGAAGAGCTGAAGCTTTACCGTCTGATCTGGCAGCGCTTTGTCGCGTCACAGATGATGCCGGCGCTATTTGATCAGACGACGATCGATATCAAGGCCGGCCGGTTTGTATTTCGCGCGACCGGATCGGTGCAGAAGTTCGACGGCTTCCTCAAGGTTTATCAGGAAGGGCGCGACGAGACAGTAGCCGAAGAAGAGGAAGCTGAGCGGACGCTGCCGCTGGTGACTAAAGGCGAAACGCTGGCGCTGAACAAGATCGATCCCGAACAGCATTTCACTGAGCCGCCGCCGCGATACACTGAGGCCACGCTGGTAAAAGCTCTGGAAGAAAAAGGCATCGGGCGACCTTCGACTTACGCCGCGATCATGACTGTGATTCAGGATCGCGAGTACGTTGAAAAGAAGGAAGGCCGCTTTCATCCGACCGCGCTCGGCAAGACAGTCAATGATGTGCTGATCGAAGGAGGCTTTGACGATCTCTTCAACGAAACTTACACCGCCCGCATGGAAGAAGAGCTGGATGAGATTGAAGAGGGCAAGCTGAAGTGGACCGATGCGCTGCACGAGTTCTATGACAAATTCAAAGATGACCTCGCGAAGTTTCAGAAGTACGCGAAAGACATAAAGGAGAAAGAAACTCCGACCGACGAAGTCTGTTTGAAGTGCAACACGCCGGGAATGGTGCAAAAGCTCGGGCGCTTTGGAAAGTACCTGAAGTGCAACAACTGCGGCGCGACCCGCGACGCCGAACCGGTAGCAGCCAACGGTGAGGGAGCTGCGGCTGCTTCCACTGACGGTGAAGAAGAGATCGAAGCCTGCGAGTTGTGCGGCAAGCAGATGCAATTGAAGCGTGGCCGCTTCGGACCGTTTTATGGCTGCTCGGGATATCCCGAGTGCCGCAACATCCGCAAGATTTCCCAGAGTGGCAAAGTCAACGCCCCGCCGGTGCCAATTGACGAAAAGTGCCCCGTCGATGGCGCGCAACTGGTGAAGCGGCAAGGCCGCTTTGGCGAATTCATCTCGTGCTCAAATTATCCGAAGTGCAAGTACATCAAGCAGGAGACAATCGGCGTTAAGTGTCCGCGCCCGGGCTGTGGCGGAGAGATCGTCGTGAAGAAATCACGGCGCGGAAAAGTCTTTTATGGCTGCGCGAACTATCCGAAGTGCGACAGCGTTTACTGGGACAAACCGGTGCCGGAACAGTGTCCGCAATGCGGTAAGCCTTTTCTCCTCGAGAAGACCACCAGGAAAGGCACTACGCGCCGGTGCGCGGACGAAGAAGGTTGTGGGTATAAGAGTGATCTGATGCCGGCGCCGGCAGCCTCTGAACCAGCCGGGCAAGAAAAGCACGCCTAGATGGAGCCGGGAGCGGTAGCGACCGGGTTCCTTCCTTTTACCCTCAACATATTGACTTGTGACCCGGTCGCTACCGCCCCCGGTACTGACACTACCAACCCTCTCGCAGATAAACTGCCGAATACTCAACGTAGTTCTGCCAATATTGATCAAGACTCGCGACTTCTTCATCAGTCAACGGCCGTTTCACGCGCGCGGGCATCCCCATGACCAAAGAGCGCGGCGGAATGATCGTCCCGGGCGAAATCAGTGACCCTGCGGCCACCAGCGATTCAGCGCCGACGCGGACGTCATCCAAAACAATCGACCCGATCCCGATCAGGGATTTTCTCTCCACGTAGCAGCCATGCAGCGTCACGCTGTGACCGATGGTGACCTCTTCTTCCAGAATGGTCGGCTTCTCGCCGGTGCGCGTGTGGATGACACAGTTGTCCTGCACGTTGGTGCGGTCGCCGATGCGAATGTAGAACATGTCGCCGCGCACGACCGTGCCAAACCAGACAGATGCTTGCTCGCCGATGTGTACGTCGCCGATCACCTGCGCAGTGTCGGCGATGAAAGCTGTCTCGTGAATTTGCGGATGAACTCCGCGAAAGGGACGGATCATGTCAGGCGCTACGCTTGACCCGCTTGCGGGATGCACTATTGCGAGCGGGCTTTGTTCCCGAAACCGACACTGCGGTGTCAGCTAATAGTCTGAGCGCGCGATTCACTGATTCGGTATCGGGAAAAACTTCGGTGAGTTCCGGTTCGATCAGAACGAGGTTCGTGCCGGCAGTCGCTTTGCGGTAGTACTTGCCCCGGACGCCTCCCTCTAACTTCGAGAGATCATATTCCGGTCTTAACTCGTCCCTGCTTTTCTTCGGTGATGCTTTCTTCATATTGTTTGCGCTCTCGTGGCGTCGCTTTTCGCGCACCGATTATGCGAATGCGATCTCTGCATTGAGTGTGATAAAGGAAGATTACTCTCTGTCTCGCTGAATGACCAACAGTTATTTCTCTCATCTCATCGCCGGAATGATCCGGATCGGGATAAGTTACAGCAAGGGATCGAGCAAGACTGACGCTGCCTCTTCAAAAGATACCCGATGCTTGCGCAGGTTCGCCGTTGCCTTTTTCGGGTCCCGCTCGTAGTTCACCGCTTAAGTTTACCTTAGGTTAAGCGGACTCCCCGTCTATTTCTCGACGGCTTCGCGCAGACGCGACAGCGCATATAGCATCCACGCTTCGGACCAACGCATGTAAGGAATGCGAACGGTGTAGAACCGCCGCCGCTGATAAGCGAATGCCCCGCTCGCTTCGTGAAGGTTCTCGATTGCCCAGGTCGCGATCTTCTCTGCCAGCAATAACGAACCCGGAATGCGGCCGCGCAACTCAACCAGGGCAACTACGGCGGACGCGGCCGAGTGAACATCAGCCGGATACAAGTGATCAGGAAAATATTTTGGCCACCCGTTAGTGAGGAAGAAACGCTCGATCCAGAATTCGCAGCCGCGGCGGAGGGCATTATCAAAGTCGGGAGAGGCCTCATTGCTTTCTCTCAGGTCAGGAAGGGCAGCTTGCTCCCGCTCTTGATCAATGGAGCGTTGCGGGGGCAAGCCACCCTTCCCAACCTGAGAGGAATTGATGATTCGCGACAGGCTGGTCAGGATGTAGGCGGTGTGAAAATTGTCGGCCCAACCCTGGTTTGAGTCTTCACCATAGGTCCACGAGCCGTCCTGTTGCTGACGCCGCACAACGTACATTGCTGAGCGCTGGACCCAATCAATCAGGCTTTGCTCCTGCAATGCCTGGCCCACCTCCGCCAATGTTTCCGAAGCGAGCAAGCTCGCGTTAAAGACGCGTGTGCGATCCAGCGGCGAGTAGCTGAAACAAACCTCATCATCACTCTCGGCCGATCGATTCAGATCGTTGAGAATGAAATCGCAAATCGTCCGCGCAAACGGCAGGTATTCATCCCGCGAAAAAACCTCGGCAGCTTCGCACAACGCTCGCGCGGCAAAGGCGGTCGGCACGATGGTGGGCGTTCCGCGCGGCGCAAAAAAGGACCGTGATTGCCAGTCAAAGTTGTAACCCCAGCATGCGCCCTTGAAACCTTTCAGGCTCATCCAAATCAGATCGTCCAATAACTCGCGCGCTTCAGTCTCGTTCTCTTTGGTTGGCTCGCGTCGATAGTCGGACAGCGCGGCCAGCGCGAACAAGGCGATTGCCTTAGCGTTCCGCTCGCGCGAGATGCCGACCAGCGATCGAAAGTTAATCGGTGAACGCTTGTTAAATTGTGTCCACGCCAGGCGAGCGAAGCGAGAATTTCGGAGAGGTGTGGCTTGAAATAGACGGCTGTTGAGTCCGTCGTAGGGATCGTAACCGGCCAATCCGCGCGCGCGGCACCACTTCCACAGGTCACGGTGGGCAATGATGAGATTGGTTTCGGTCATTTCGGCAATCGGACGCCGTCGGGTGGCAATAGACCACTGGGGACAGTTTGCAGGTAAGGAAGGTGGGCTTGCCCCCGCTTGTCTGTAATTTTGGCGGAAGCGGGGGCGAGCCGCCCTTCCCAACCTTAGAGGTTATTGAAGTAGAGCCTCACACCTTCAACTGACGTCATATCAAGCATGGACCGAGGTCTCGATTCTCTTCGGCGTCTCGACAAAGCTCTCGCGCCAAAGCTCAAACGAAAGCAATGTCCAGAGAAGCTTGCGATGATTCGCGATGCCGCGCTCGTGCTCGTCCTGAAGCTGGGCAACGTACTCGGGATTGAATAAGCCACTGCGCCGCAGCCGTTCCGGCGCCAGCAGATCGTGCGTCAGCGGTCGCAACTCGCCCTTCAACCATTTGGCAAAGGGAACACCGAAACCTTTCTTGCCGCGACGCCAGACAAACGGCGGCACCAAACCTTTCGCCGCTTTCTTCAAAATGTACTTCGAAGTGTAACCATGCAACTTGTAGCGCGGAGGGAGCGACGCCGCGAACTCCGCCACGCGCGGGTCGAGATAGGGGGCCCGCACTTCCAAACTAACAGCCATGCTCGCGCGGTCGACCTTCGTTAAGATGTCTTCCGCCAGGTAGAACTGGGCGTCGAGGCTTTGCATGCACTCAGTAATGTTTTTGGAATCACATTCGGCGAATACGCGTCGCGCGTCGCGATAGATGTCCGCCTCGCTGGCGCGCTTGGTTTCTTCAGTCAATAACTGTTCAGTATCGTCCGGCGTGAAAGAGCCAAACCAAACATGATGCCGCGCGACTTCATCGTAATGCGATGCCGTGATGAATCGCCGGGCGCGATAATCGAACGAAAGATTTTTCGTCTTTACCGGCAAAAGATTCACCATCGGTTCGACCAATCCGCGACGCACGAATCTCGGCAGTTGCAAATACGCGCGCGCCATGTGATGGCCAAAGTACATAGGATAACCGGCAAAGATTTCGTCTCCGCCGTCCCCGCCGAGGGCGACGGTCACATGTTTACGCGTGAAGCGCGATAGAAGGTAAGTCGGCACCAGCGAAGGATCGCTAATTGGCTCGTCCATCCACGCGCCGATTTCGCTGACCAGGTTGGCAGCCAGGCTCGCACTGAATCTTTCTTCGTGATGATCGGTGCCGAGGAATTTGGCCACCGCGCGTGCGTATTGTGATTCGTCGAAGGAAGCTTCGGCGAATGAGATCGAAAATGTTTTGACAGTTTCGGACGAGGCGCGCACGGCGAGCGCCGTCACCACCGAAGAATCGATGCCGCCGGAAAGCAGCACGCCCAGCGGAACATCTGAGACCATGCGCATGCGCACGGCGTCGGCCAGCAATTCGCGCAGCTGTTCAGCCGCTTCGGCGACACTTGGGACCGGTTGGCGGGTCTGGTAACTCAGCTTCCAATAGCGCTCGACTTTTACCTGGCCGTCTTCCAGCGTCAGCGTGTGCGCGGCCGGCAGTTTGCTGATTCCTTCATAGATCGACAACGGGGCCGGCACGTAGTCGTACGAGAGATACTGTCGCAGCGCATTCAGATTGAGGTTCGGTTTGACCGCCGGGTGCGCCAATAGAACCTTTGGCTCTGAGGCAAACAGCAGGGTATTGTCGAAAACACCCCAGTAAAGGGGCTTCTCGCCAAAGCGATCGCGAGCAATAAACAGCCGGCGTCTCCGGTCGTCCCACAGCGCGAACGCAAACATGCCGTTGAGATGATTGACCATCTCGGGACCGTACTCTTCGTAAAGGTGCGGCAGGACTTCGGTGTCTGATTCGCTGCGGAACGAATGACCGCGCGTTTCAAGATCGGCGCGCAGCTCGCGATAGTTGTAGATCTCCCCGTTGAGAATCACGGCGACGCTATGGTCTTCGTTGAAAGTCGGTTGCTCGCCCGTAAGCAGATCGATGATCGCCAGCCGCCGCATGCCGAGGGCGATTCCGTCATCTACCAGATAGCCCTCCGAATCCGGGCCGCGATGATGCATCCGGTCGCACATCGACCGCAGCAGCTCCTCAGCGCCTTCCACAGGCGCGGTGCGAGGATCGAGATTGGCCCATCCGGTTATTCCACACATAAGATCAAATAAACCACAGAGGACACGGAGGAAAACAATTTTAATCAGACAACGAACCGCTTTATGCCGTCTTTCAGATGAAGAGAATGAAAGTTAATTAATAAGCCGATCGGTTTCTTAGCAAGTTTCAGATAGGAGATGATTTGCGCTTGATGAATCGGGGCTAAAGCTTCAATTGCTTTTAGTTCAACCACCACCGTGTCTTCGACAAGAAGATCGATCTTATAGCCTGCTTCCAATCGGATACCGTCGTACACGACCGGTACCGGAACTTCAGAATGGACTTTTAATCCTCGTTTGATCAGTTCATGTCGCAAACATGCAGCATACGCGCTCTCTAATAAACCGGGACCAAGCGCTGTATGTACTTTCATTGCGGCATCGACAATTGCGCCACTGATCTCGTTCCTGTCCATAAGGCTACTTCCCTGCCGATTTTTTGTTTTCCTCTGTGTCCTCTGTGGTGAAATTTATCTTCTCCTTCACCGCATAGATCGGTTTCGCCTGTGACTCGTGATAAGTGCGTACCAGCATTTCTGCCAGCAGACCCATAAAGAAAAATTGGACGCCCAGCACCAGCATCACCATCGTCAGCACGGGCAGCGGCGTCTGCACAAAGTCGGCATGGTGTGGCCAGCTCAGGAACTTCATCAGCAACGCCAATACGGCGCACAGGATCGCAATGACAAACGTCGTCAGGCCCGCGAAGCCGAACATGTAAAGCGGCTTGGTCTGATACGAAGCCATGAACTTGATGGTCATCAGATCGAAGACCACCTTGATCGTGCGCGACAGACCGTATTTCGACTTGCCCATGGTGCGGGCGTGATGTTCAACCGGAATTTCGGTCACGCGCGCCCCCGACCACGAGGCGTAGATCGGAATGAAGCGATGCATCTCACCGTAAAGCTGCACATCTTCCAGAGATTCTCGCCGATAAGCCTTCAGCGAACAGCCGTAATCGTGCAGCGGCACGCCGCCGATCCACGAAATTATTCGGTTCGCCATCATTGATGGAATCTTCCGGGTGATCAGTTTGTCCTGACGGTTCTTTCGCCAGCCGGAAACCACGTCGTAGCCTTCATCAAGCTTGTCCAGGAGACGGCGGATGTCCGCCGGATCGTTTTGCAGATCCGCATCCATCGGAATCAGCACGCGGCCGCGTGCGGCATGTATCCCGGCAGCCATCGCCGGCGTCTGGCCATAATTTCGCCGCAGCGCAATCACGCGCACGCGCGGATCGCTCGCGGCAATCTCGCGCAGGATATTCAAGCTGCCGTCGCTCGATCCATCGTCAACGAAAATAATTTCAGCACTGCGTCCGAGCTGCGCCAGCGACTCATTCAACTTCTCGTGTAAGGGACGGAGGTTTGGTTCCTCGTTAAAGACGGGCAGAAACACAGAGATATCCGGCCGCTCGTTCGGCAGCACTGGCGCCGCGCGCTGTTCGACTTCTTCTTCGTAAACTTTCATCTAATCATCTCGTCTCGCGACACAAACAATCGACACTCCGAAAGGAAAATTCAAGCGCTTCACCCACCAACCTTCAGCTCCCAGGATTCGTCCCAGCAATCCATTCAGCATTCCAATATTGACATTATTTTCCGACGCCGGCCGCAATCCCGTCAGCCGCATCAGCGCGCGGCCAACGAGGATGGGCAGAAAAAAAGTTATGTTGGCATACGTGGCGCGTTCGACCGTCAAGCCCGCCGCCTCAAACCTCTGCTTCAGTTCCGGTATCGTGTAGCGGCGGCGATGATGACTAATATCATCCTGCACGCCCCATAGGAACATAAAAGCCGGAACGAACACGAGCGCGCGTCCGCGGGGTCGCAGGATGCGGTGCATCTCTCGCAGGCCGGCCACGTCGTCGTCGAGATGTTCGACAACGTCCAATCCAGTCACCAGATCGAACGACGCATCTTCGTATGGCAGCGACTCTGCCGCACCCTGCTGCACTTGCGAAATACCACGCGCGCGGCAGAACTCCAGGGCTTCGGTTGACACATCAACGCCCTCCGCGGCGCCGAACTGCGAAAGCATCTGGAGGTTGGCGCCGGTGCCGCAACCAACGTCGAGAATTCGCGGCTTTAGCTTCCCAGTTTCCCGGCAAATGGATTCAACAAAGGCGCTGATGATTCGGCGTCGCCCCACGAACCACCAGTGCTTCCCCTCGACCTCGTACATGATCGAGTAGGTGTGCTGCTGCATTTCGCGGGGAAGAGCGCCGGTGATGTTGTTGGCGTTAGCGGCCATTCAAGCGATTCTAAACCGAAGGAGCGGTCCACGCACAGTTCGATGTCGGGATAAGGTTTTTCTTTGCGTTTGCTTTGCGAACTCTGCGCCTTTGCGTGAAACCTGTTCGTGCAGAGATGCTGCTTCACGCAAAGACGCTAAGAGCGCCAAGAGCGGAAAGCGAAACTACCGTTCATCAGGAACTCTGAAACCACTCGACAAATTTCTTGATTCCTTCTTCAATCTGCGTCTGCGGATTGTAATTAAGCAGGCGTCGCGCTTTCGCTATGTCGGCAAATGTTTGCGGCACATCGCCGGGCTGCGTGGGCTGCCGGTCGATTTCGGCACGCTGGCTCAATTCTTTTTCCAAAAGCGCGATCAATTCGCGCAGTTCAACAGTCCGCGATTCGCCGAGATTGATTACTTCGTAACGGCTCTGATCGTAATCGATCGCCGCGCGCACGCCACTGATAATGTCATCGACAAAGGTGTAGTCACGGCGCGTGGCGCCGTCGCCGAACACGGGAATTGGCTTGTTCGCGCTGATCAACTTCGCGAATTTATGAATTGCCAAATCCGGCCGTTGGCGCGCGCCGTACACCGTGAAAAAGCGCAGGCAGACAATGCGCATGTCATACAAGTGCGAATACGTATGGCAGATCAATTCGCCGGCGGCCTTCGTCGCAGCATAGGGCGAAATAGGATTGAAGATCGGATCGTCTTCACTGAACGGCACCTTTTTGTTCTCGCCATAAACCGATGAAGACGAGCCAAAAACGAACTGTTTGGTTCCGTGCGCCCGGGCCAGCTCAAGCAGGTTCACCGTCCCGTTGATGTTCGTCTCGACATACAGACGCGGCTCAGTCAACGAAGGTCGCACGCCCGCGCGCGCCGCGAGATGGACGATGCAATCAAAGTTGGTTTCCTCGAACACCTGCGAAAGGGCGTCATAGTTGCGAATGTCGGCTTCAATGAGCTTGAAATTCGGGTTCGCCTCATGTGCCGCGGCGTTCGCCCGCTTGATTGAAGGATCGTAAGAGTCGTTGAAGTCATCAACTACCGTCACGCGCCAATCGCCTTCGCGTAATAATCGATCGACCAAATGTGAGCCGATGAAGCCCGCGCCGCCCGTGATTAAGATGTTCTTCATGTGTTTAAGAACTTAGCCGCAAAAAGGCACAAAAAGCGCAAAATGAAGCCAGGAACAAGCCACAGGTGATTTGTGCCTCTTATGCCTTTTTGTGGCCACTACTTCGTCGCATAAATCCACAAATGCCAGCCCCAACGCGCGGCCAGCGCGGATTCGATCGAACGCGGCAGCAGCTTACCAATTAACGGAATGAAACGCTTGTTAAGAAAGTAAGCCCGCAACTCAACTTCACGAAAATCCTTGAACAGCTCGCGCGCTTCGCGCCGGGAAAAGACGCGGGCCAAGGGATTCCCTGCGCCATCGGTGCTCTGATTCAAAAGTTCAGCGGCGGAAACATTGCCGTTTGATTTGCGCAGTGACGCCGCGTGTTCGCGTAGCGAATCCACCGGCTCGCCGGTCAAACGGTTAACGAGCTTGATTCCAGTTTCACTGCGCAGCAAGCCGGCCCCGGCCCGGCGCAGCACGCGAATGCCTACTCGATAATTGTAGCTGCCGCGATGATAGAGCATCACGATGACGCGGCCTCCAGGTTTCAGCACCCGATGAATCTCTTTGACTGCAGCCTGAATGTCGGGGGTGTGGTGCAGCACGCCATGCGAATAGACCACGTCAAACGACTCATCAGAAAACTCAAGATGCTCAGCGTCGGCGACCCGGAGCTCGCCCCGAACGCCCGCCGAAGAAAAGTTCTTACGCGCCAACTCAACCGCCGCCTGCGTCAGATCCACTCCGGTATAGACCGCGCCCGCTTTCGCAAACTGCAATCCATCGGTGCCAATCCCACAGCCAATTTCCAAGACATGCAGGCCTTTTGCGCCCGCAAAATTGGCCGCTTCCGGAATATGCCATTCCTTTTCGAAGCGGTGCTGTTGGATCCGTTCAAAGAATTCGCGGGTGCCGGTTTCGGCGTCGGTAAACTTTGTACCGCAGGGATGCGCCTGCCAGAACGCGCGCACGCGTTCTTTCAGTTCTGAACCTTCCTGGACAATCTGCGGCATTGGACGCGACCTGATGTGGCAAGCTTTCGGGTTATCAGTATAAACTGAAACCACGTCGTTTTCAGTTGCGGCCCCGACGGAGTGCTTCGAAATTGAAGTCTCTGCGTCACCTCTGCGCTCACGGGCGTCTCCGCGGCGAGCATTTATTAGTTTATTCACGGCAGAGCCGCAGAGGTCGCCGAGAGGTATCGCAGAGAAACTGAAATTCGGAGACTACCCGGGACCGAGGGCGCCGGAACATCTCTTCAGCACAGACCGTATAGTCCACCGATATGTTTTGTCCCAGTTGCGGATCCGAAGAACGCCAGGCCAGCCAGTATTGCCGCGCCTGTGGCACTGATTTGAGGCCAGTGCGCGTGAGTTTGGAGCGGCCCGATTCGATCACCGCCTCAGCGGTTTCGGCGCGCGACGAAATCGGTCGCGCAGTCGCCCAGAAGATTCGCGAGGTCCAGGACGCAAAGGAATTGAAGAAAGTCGCCGAAGATGTTCTCCCGGAGATCGAAAAGTTTCTCGAGTCGCCGGAAGAGAAACGCCTACGCCGGATGCGTGTCGGTGTCCTTCTCTCGTCGATCGGCGTAGGCGCCACGATCATGATGGTGCTCATGAGCACGATCGCGCGAGAGGGTGACCTCGAGGGATTTATGGGAGGCGCGGGCGCCGGGATAGTCTTGTTCTTCATTGGCCTCGGATTTCTGCTAAACGCATTTTTCTTCACCCGCCCACGCAAAGATGTCAGTGACCATTCGGCCGATGCGCGCGCGCAGAATATTGTCGATGCTAATTACGCAGCCCCGGCACTGTTGCGCGCACAGACTACTTCGAATCTGGTACAACCTCCGGGCTCGGTAACGGAGAACACGACGCTTCACCTAAAATCAGATCGTTAATTCTCGCCTGAGCGAGCCAGAGGATGGCGCGCGGGCATCGAATGGAGCGCGGGCATCCTTGCTCGCCTGAGCGAGCGAACAAACCTTACTATGCCTGTGATTCTCGAAGGTGGATGCCGCGTTTCCGAGATGCATGAAGGCGAATCCTTCGTCGAGGGCACGCTGAGAATTTGGAACCGCATCGGTCGCGACAGCGGTGCACAGGCGATCTCTTTACGCGTGATGGAATTTGCGCCAGGGTTATCGCCGGTGATGCGTAATGATGATTGCGATCAAATCCTGTATGTACTTCGAACGGAGCGCGGGCATCCTGCCCGCCTGAGCGAGCGCAGCGAGCGAACAGATCAGCCGGCACAATTTTGGATCGACGGCTACTCTTACGACATCACTCCCGACACAGGCATTTACATTCGACCTCATCAGACATTTGCGATCGATAATCCAGGGCCGGATTCAATTACCATTATCGGCTCGCAATGCCCCGATCCCGTGCGCGAACCCCTATTCATCGATGCGTCTAAACCTTCATCGCCGCCTTCAACAGATCGGCCGCCGCTGGTTCGGCTCGCGGATCAGCGCGCCCAACCGACTGCCGATCGCTGGTATCGCGTGCTGGTCGATGATGCAGTGGGCAGCACACAAGTGACGCAGTTTGTCGGCTCTATTCCACCGGGCCGCGCGCCGGATCATTTTCATAACTACGAAGAAGTGCTTTTCATTTTGAAGGGCGAAGGCCGGATGTGGGCCGGCGAAACCAACACGCCGATATCGGCGGGCTCATGCATTTATCTGCCCAAGGGTCAGGTGCATTGCGTCGAGAATACCGGGAAGGCGAGTTGCGCTTGCTGGGAGTCTTTTATCCGGCGGGAAGTCCGAGTGTGAGATACGAGGCGTAAGAAATCTCGACAGGATTGACAAGATTTACAGGAGGTACGGAAGTGGCTTCGCTGACACTTTACTTGTTCCGATCTTGTTAATCCTGTAAATCCTGTCTAATTCACTTCATTGCGTCAGCCAGAATCTCCATCGCCTCTTTCACCTCTTCATCCGTATTGAAGAAATGCGGCGACATGCGCAGGCCCACTCCGGGACGACAATCGACAAAGACTTTTCGTTCATCCAGACGCGTGACCATCGCCGGGCCATCTTCAACGTAAATCATGACTGAGCCGCCACGCTGATTGACGTCGCGAGGGCTGTTCACTTTCCAACCCTGTCTCCAACGCAAAGTCGATCATCCATTCGGTGCGGCGCTCTGACTCTGCACGAATCGTTTGCACACCGACCTCTTCGATGATTTGCAGGCCGGGCAGGACGGAGTAGAGGGCGGGGATGCTGGGCGTGCCCTGCGCAAAACGGCGCACCGAATCTGTATAGCGCATCGGCGGCGGCGCAAAATCAAAAGGCGCCTGGTGCGCCACCCAACCGGTAGCCGCGGCTGCAGCCACTTTGCAGATCCGGCCGCACGTAGAGATAGCCGCATGCCGGTCCGCCGCACAGCCACTTGATGGTGCCGCCAATCAGAAAATCAACCTCCCATTCGCGCGCCTTCAATTCAACGGCGCCGGCCGACTGATAGACATCGAGCAGAACCAACGCGCCGTGCTTGTGCGCGCGTTCGACGATGGCTTCGACATCCACGCGATACGAGCTGCGAAACGAAACGTGCGAGAGCGCGACCAGCGCGGTCGTGTCATCAATCGCGTCCAAAATTCCTCCAGCGGAATCGTGATGCCGTCATCTGACTGAACGATTTCGACGCTCGCGCCCACCGGCGTTTGCGCGTCCCAGATGTACTGCATCGACGGAAAATCGAGCGCGCTGGTGACGATCTTGTTTCGCTTGCTCGATTTGAAATCAAAACACGAAAGCACGCTGGACAGCGCAATCGACGCATTCGGTTGAATCTGCACCGAGCCGGGGTCGCCGCCGAGAATCTTCGCGATGCGATCGCCGAGCTGGCGCGGACATCTCCCACCAGCTCGTGGCCCAGGCGTCTTCGCTGGTGTGATGTTCCCACGCTTCGTAATAAGCGAGCATCGACTCGCGCGCCGCGCGCGGCACGGGGCCGAGGCTGTGACTCAGCAAGTGAATGCCGGAAGCGAGAGTCGGAAATTCTTCGCGACGGCGATTGATTTGAAGTGCAGATTTCATGTTCTTCTCTGTGTCCTCTGTGGTGAACGAATCTTAAACCACAGAGGACGCAGAGGAACACTAGGCACGAATCTGAGACAACATCTTCTCCAACCCCACCGGATCGCTTCTCAAACTTTCCATCACTCTCTCCGCTTCTTCACCAATCGGCGGATCGATTGACTCTTCACGAATATGACGCAGGATTTCACCCGCCACAAACTCGGTAGTCATCTTCGGCACGTCGGCGCCTTTACTCATGTCCGTGTCGATCGTCGTCGGCATCACGGTCATTACGTGCACGCCCTTGTCAGAAAGATAAGCGCGCAGCGCCTGGCCCAGTGAAAGCAGCGCCGCCTTGCTGGCGCAGTACGTCCCAACGATCGGCAGATTGATTTTGGCAAAAGCCGTCGCCACGTTCACGATCATTCCTTCGCCGCGCTCAATCATCGCCGGCGCCACGGCGCGCGCCATGCGCAACGCGCCGAAGTAGTTCACGTTCATCTCCTCCAGCGCGTCTGCGAAATTCATCGTAACGGATTGCCGTAGCCGGCCACGCCGGCGTTGTTCACCAGAATGTCGATCGGACCGAGTCGCGCCGCGCGTTAACGTCTTCATCATTCGTAACGTCAAGTGTGATCGGTGTGATCTCCGCGCCGATCTCAGCGCCTCAAGCTTCAGATTTTCGATGTCTTCCGGTTTGCGCGCGCCGGCGAAGACTTCTTGGCACCCGCAGCGGCAAAGCCAACGCCAGGGTGCGGCCCAGGCCGCGGCTCGCGCCGGTAATCAGAACTCGTCTTGCCCTGGATGTATCACTCCCGCTCGCTTTCGCATCAATCGCGCAAAACCATACAGCGCTGCGCCCACCAAACTCCAAACCACCGCCAGTTCCAGACTCGTCAACGAATGCGCGCTGATGCGTTCGCTCAACGTCGTACTCTGTAATGTTCGCACGTCGCGCGAAACTTGCACCACTATCAGAGCGCCCATCGCCACGACTGAAATCCACGCAGCCGTGCGCTGTAACCAAACCGGCATGGCAATGGTGATTTGCCGATTCAGGTCCGGATTAAGGCGCGGCAGCAAGAGAAAGGCGACGCTGTGAATGAAGTACAGCAGCACGAGCGCAAACACTGCGATGTTCAGCGCGAGCGCCAGCTGGCGGCTCAGCAGCAAAACCAAACAGGCAATCAAATTCAGAGTCAGAGCCACTATCGGTGTCGCGGTGCGGCGATTGACCGAACCCAACCAGGGCGGCGCCAGGCCATCTTCAACAAAAATCAGTGCGAGTCGCGACGGCACAATCAGGGTTGGATTCAGTGAAGTGGTAATCGCCATGATCGCGCCGAACGTCACAAAGCTGGCAGCGCCCCAGGGCAAATATCTCATGGCTACCTCGGTCATCGGGGTGGCGCTCGATTCCAGTTGCGACAAAGGCAAGACGCCAAATGCAATGATCGACATCAGCACAAAGATGAGCGCAGTCAAACTGATGCCGCGCAGAAACACCAGCGGCAGCCGCCGCGTGCTATCTTTCGTTTCTCCAGCCGTTTGGGCTAATGATTCGAATCCGGCATAGGAAAAGAACAGCGGAATGAAGCTCAAAGCAAAGCCGCTCAAGCCCCGCGTGAAGAAGGGCGAGTAGTTCGCTCGATGAACTGCAAATAATCCGGGAACTACCAGCACGACAATCGCCAGGCCCAACAGCACGCACATTGCCACCTGGATTCGCCCGAACCAGCGCACGCCGATCACGTGAATCACATAGAAGAAGAGCAAACTGCCGACTGCTAAAGCCTGATGAGAAAATTCGCCGCGCAGGCGTTGTCCGCTCAACTCAACGATGTAATCCGCCAGCGCTCCGGCGAGGTATGCGCCCGCGCCGACATAAGCAATAATTTTCAGCCACGAACCCACATAAGCGATCCCGTAGCCACCCAGCGTGCGCGAAATGTGAAGATACTCGCCGCCCGGCTCGCGGCCCAGCGGCGTCGAAATAAAAGCCGCGTAAGGAATCGAAGTCGCCAGGATCGCGGGCATCAGCACGATGTAGCTGAGAATGACGCTGGGCCCGGTAATCGTGCCGGCATCGCTGGTGACTTTGAAGATACCGGCGCCGATCAAAATTCCGATCAGCGCCGCGTACGACTCAATCGTGCCGAGGTCGCGGCGCAGACGAGAAACAATGTCAGGGGTCGAGCCGTTGGCTGATTGCATGTGAATAGACAGTCGTCGTGTCAGAAGCCCAACCGTCAGGGAGGGCTCGTAACGCCAGTTGCCCTCCCTGACGGTCGGGCTTCTGATAGTCATCGATTCATCAATTCATTCGCCGGCAACTGCGGATTCAGCACTTTCTCTGCCGTCTCTACACCCGCAACCGGCAGGTTGGCAGCGTCGATCAAGCCGATTTGGGCAAGCACCGACGCCTGATCCCAATAGATGTGTTCGTGCGCCAGCTTGCCGGCGCGAAAATGGACGACGACGATGAGTGGCACTTTCACGTGCTTGCCCGTAGGCGCGACTCCCGGCAGCATCCAGTCCATCTTAATCGTGTGCGTGAATTCGAAAACCATTTCGTCGACCACCCGATCGACGCCGACGGTGCGCGAGACCGGGGTCATCGACGTGTCGGCCGGCATCTGCGGAATGAATCGTTTCGAGTAAAACTCGCGCAGCTCATCATGTCCGACGCCACCCGTCATTACGGGCACGTGATTGACATACGCATCTGCGACCATTGTCTGCAACGTGTCTTCGGTGTTCCGTGTCGCTAACTCATACTTGACGTGTTCGTCCCAACGTTCAGACAGGATCCTTTGAGCGTTCGCGAATCCTTCACCGGCGAGATGACGAACAAAGAATTCAAGTGTGCGCAAGTCCGCCAGTTCGGCAGCCCTCGCGTCGTAGTGCTGACCGCCGGCCCGCCCAAACGCGTGATCCTGCTCAGGATAATCATGGATCGTCACCAGCGGATTCGCATCCAGCGCGGCATGAATCTGTTTCTGAGCTTCCGGCGGGCAGTACTGATCTTTCCCGGCTACGTGCAGCGTCAAAGGTGACGACAGATTCGTTGCTTCGTTCAAAGTCTTCTGAATGCCGACGCCGTAATAACCCACCGCACAATCAGGTTTGAAGCGCACCGACAGCAGCCACGCCAGGTTTCCGCCCAGGCAAAATCCCACCGCGCCGGCTCGGCCAGTGCACGCCGGATGCGCCCGCAGAAAATCCATCGCCGCCGCGCAATCCTCAACCGCTTTCGCTTCATCCAGGCCCTGGTAGAGCGCGAACGCCTTCTGCCATTCGGCCTCAGTTTTGTCGGTCATATCCACACCGCGCTCCTGCCGCCAAAACAGGTCGGGGCAAAGCGCGACAAACCCATGCGCGGCATACCAGTCACAGACGTCACGCATGGATTGATTGACGCCAAAGATTTCCTGCAAGACGACAATGCCGGGCCCGTAGCCGCCGGCGGGCAAAGCGAGGTAACCGTCGAACTCGCCGCCGTCGAAGGATTTAATTTGGACCATGATTTTTTCCGTTTTATTTAGTCGGCAAGGGCCTCAGCCGGACTCGAAAGTTGTCGACTACGGCGAAGTTGCCGATCCAGTCATTTCGAGAACTCAACGTCCGAGTAACGAAATTCGCGAGTTGTGTCGATGATGATGCTCTTACTCTGAAGAGGACTATTCCCGCGGATGCCGAGAGTTGTGACTTAAATGCTAGCTCGCCAAAGTCTTTGTCGAACGTCACCAGTAGTCTATCTTCCAGCTTTGCTTGCGCCAGAACTTCACGATCCGACATTCCTGGAGCTTCAGACCGCACCCACCAAACGTCATGCCCCTCAGCGCGTAAAGAGACTACCGCGTCCAGCGGAAAGTTCTCATTCGCTAGAATCCGCATCGTTAGCTGGCGATTGGGAATACGCGCTCGCTCTTAAGAATGTCTTCTGCGTATGCAAGGCAGGCTTTGATGTCCTCGGACGTAATACCCGGATAGTTGCGTAGAACTTCCGACTCTGACCAGCCTTGAGAAAGTAGCCCGATAATGAACTCGACGGACAATCTGGTGCCTTTGATGACTGGTTTGCCAACCAGAACCTTCGGGTCAATTGTTATCCGTTCTTGCCAGTTCATATGAGCCATCAGCGTTGAAGCTAGGTTACCCGCCGACGCTGGTTTTGCCAAGACCCTGCGGTCAGTGCCGAGCGAGAGCTAAAAACTCCCGACCTGCCGGACACATATCGCGAAAGTTGCACATGCGGCAGTGCGTTGCGGGAAAAGGCGGGAACTGCTCGGCATCGAGCGTGCCGTCAAGAGTAGCGATCGTAGTCATCGCACCGTCAATCGCCGTTGCGCAGCGATCCGGATCGAGGAGAACAGCCGGCAAACTAAATTCGATGTTTGGATCGAGGAAATGCAGAGTTGCACGCAGAGATTTGATATTGATCCCCCGCCCTCCGGCGGCATCGCCCGCACTAGCGGCACCCACGAGTTCGTGCAGCGCCAGCGCGTACGCCTGCATTTGCAGTCGATAATCCTCAGCAACAGATTTGACCTGATCATCGAGCGTCAAAGGCGAAGACTTCTCATGCACATTCAACGAGGCGGCGGTTTCTTCGACGACAACTTCGAAGTCAAACGAACCCTGACCTCCCGGCGGCGTAGTGATCGCGACCGCGGTGGAATTGGTGTGCGTGGCGACGGCTCCCGTTAATGGCTGTGTCCGGGCCGCCCACGTGAATCGGTTGGTTTTGAAATCGATGATCTCTACGTCGATGCCATCGCCTCCGGCGGCAGGCGTGATTAACAACTTATCGATCGTGCCGGTGAGAATTCCTAAAGGACGGCGGAGACGAAAACGCAATTCGCTCCATATACCTGACGCCGATTCCGAATGTGGCACAGACTTCAGTCTGTGATCGCTGGCAGCAAATTCACCGACTGACGTCGGCGCCACCACTTGTTGCGCCGTGGTCACTCGCCTGAACACATCGCTCTTCAGATAGTTCTTCGCCAAAGGCAACAAGGCGCGCACCGCTTCGGGTGGATCAATGTCAAAGGCGCGACCAGCCAACTCCGCCTGGCGCTGCGAAACGACATCGTCAAAACTTGCGGCCAGACGCGCCTCAGGGTCATCGCCTTCCATGAACGTTTCGCAAAAGCGATGGATCACCGCGCCTTTCAAAGTAGCAGTGAGATTTGCGGGCGGCTCGGGAGCTTCCGCGTCATTCCAAACCGCGCGCTCTTCCGCAGTCGGAGTTCTGAGCATCCGCTCGAAATAGTATTGCCGGGGACACCTTTGAAAATTGATGAGCTGGGTCACGGTCATCCGGCGCAGACCGTTACCCGGGGTTGGCACGACGGGGCGCAGCAACGGAAACATTTCTGCCACCGATTGGGCCGAGTTGATTGAACTCTCACTGCCAGCATGCAGTTGACGCGCAGCGGGCATTATCCGCTGAGACGACTCGCGATCGACCGTGACCTGGAACTGAGCATCTTCGGCGAATCGCACTACTCCTGATTGCGCGTGTTCGGGCAACTCCAGCGCTTGCCAAATCCACGCCAGCCACTTGTCGCTCTCAGTCTTCGTAAGGTTGGCAAGTTCCTTCTGCTCAACGGCGCCCGAGAAGATCAGACGATCTTCGGCGCGGGTGGCCGCGACGTATAGCAGCCGCATGCTCTCGAACTCTTCGCGCCAGCGGTTGCGGCGGGTGAGGTCGTTGAAAAAGTCGCCACGAACGGTGCGTCCGCGGCCATCGGGAATGCGCACGGTCACGCCTTTGTGGCGATCGAGCACGAACGACGGATTCCGTTGATAAGCATCGCGATGCACGTCGGGAATGATTACCACGGGAAACTCGAGACCCTTGGCCTGATGGATGGTCATCAGGCGAACTACATTCGCCGTCTCATCCATTTGACCTTCGCCTTCGCGGCCGCCGATGGCCTCAAATTCTTCGACGTAATGCACAAAGTCGCGAATGAGGAAGCCAGTCTTTTCGAACTGTTCCGCCAGGCGAAAAAGTTTCTCCACGTTCGCGATTCGCTGTGCGCCATCGAAGTTCGCGGCGATGACCGTCATGAATTCAGAGCTACTGACGGCATAGCGCAAGAGGTCCGCAATGCCGTACCGGTGTCGCCTTTCCATCAGCGACTCAAGCCACGCGACGCTGCGATCCAGAGCAACGTCTTCGGCGTCATCAATAAATTGAATTTCCCGGTGACGGCTCAGCGCCCGCAGCAAATTACGCCGGTGCAAGCGCTCAGGGTTCGCGACTTCTCCCTTCCATGGCGCGCAGCGCAATGCCAGCAAAGCATTGTCCGAAATTCCTGCCAGGGGCGACCGCAATACCGCCGCCAGCGCCAGTTCATCAGTCGTGTTGTCTAGGAACCTAAGAAGCTGAATCAAGTCAGTGATCTCTTCGCGCTGGTAAAAGCCCTTGCCCTGCACGGTCAGATAAGGAATACCAGCGCGGCGCAGCGCTGCCTCGTAGGTCCACACGCCGGTAAAGACGCGGAGCAGGATGGCGATGTCTTTGTAGTCAAAGTGGCACAGACTTAAGTCTGTGGATTCAACTTCGCGACACAAGCTGAAGCCTGTGCCACTGGTGAGCTCGCGGATGCGCGACGCAACCTGCTCAGCGTCGCGTTCATGAGCGCTTAGGACACTCGTCGGCCCCAGGTCTTCTGCATTATCTGAGGCGATCTCTCTCGGCGCGCTGACGAGCAATTCCACCAGCGGCGGATTATGTTCAGTGTCGCGTAGCGGTTTACTCGGTTCGTGTTCTACGTATCCGAGTTCGCTGAACGCGACGCGCGGGATTTCACTCCGCGCCTGAAATATTTTCGCGAACAGAAAATTGAACGAATCAACCAGGGGCTTTTGGCTGCGAAAATTCAGCGACAGCGGTTGCGTCTGGCCACCGGCGCTCTCGATCGTCGTACTCATTTCCCCGAACACATCGACATCGGCCCCGCGGAACCCATAAATTGATTGCTTCCGATCGCCGACAATGAAGAGATTCGTGCCGCGCCTGAGCGCGATCTTGCACAACAGATCTCGCTGCAATCCATTCGTGTCCTGGAATTCATCGACCAGAAAATATCGATAGCGTTCGGAAAGTCGCGCCAACACTGCCGGATGATCGAGTAGTCGCAAGGCGCGCAACTGTAGATCGTCAAAATCGAGCACCGACAATCTTTGCTTCTCGGCGTCCAAGCGGCGCTCAGTTTCACGCAGCAATTTCAGCAGCGCCAGCGAGTAGTCTTTAGCCAGCAAATCGAATCCGATGGCTGGAAGCCGGCCGCGCAGATTGTCGCTCGCGCCCGGCGCTTCGCCCCACAGCAACTCGTCGATGCGCTCAACGACCGGATGACTTCCCTTCTTCAGGCGCGCTTCCCAAAAGTCTTCGATGGCCTGGACATAGGCGGCCATCGTCTGCTCGTTTGGCGGTTCGGCGAGAATAGCGCGCAAAGCCGGCCACTCGTTCGCAGCTTTCACTCTTTTTTCCGCAGCTGCTTTGGTCAGATGGCCGGCAGAAAACAGATCCCGCATCGCCGCGTCGAGCTCTTTCAACGCCGCGTCGTACGCGGCGCGCGACCCATGATTGTCAGCCGTTAGCCGTTCTATCTTGTCGAGCGACAAGCCCTCGTCGCGATACTTGCGATGCAACTCGATGAGCGATTGGGCCAGCGCCGCGCGTCCCAGGCCCTGGGTGTATTGCAGGATGGTTTCATTGCCGCGATGGATAGCGTCGGCCAAAGCTTCTTCCACCACGCTCTCAATCAACATTATCGATTGGTGCTCGTCGAGCAAAAGGAATTGGGGATCGATGTTGGCCTCGACGGGAAATTCGCGCAGCAGCCGCGAACAAAAACCATGAATGGTGGTGATGACCGCGCCTTCAAGGGTGCGCTTGTGACGCAGCCACGTTTGCCGTTCTTTGGGCGGCGCGGCGCGGAGAATTGAATCGATGCGCGCGCGGACGCGTTGCCGCATCTCATTTGCGGCCCGATTCGTAAACGTGATCGCGACGATGTTGTCGACCGAAACTTTTTTGGTGCGCAGAATTTCGAGGTAACGCTCGACCAGCACGAACGTTTTGCCGGCGCCCGGCCCCGCCGTCACCGCCAGATGACAATCAAGGGTGTGCGCAGCGATCTTTTGTTCGGGTTTAAGTTCGCGCGCCGGTGGGTTTGAAAGGTGGTCCGCCATTGATTGAGGTTTCGGTTTAGGGATCTAATTCTACTGCATTCGATGCGGCCGAACACTCAGGTTTGGGACTACGTCACCAACATTGGCGGCCATTGCCTCGCATCAATTTTTCGGTAACTACATTCTTGACTGACCAAAGGGGCGCTAGTGACAATCGTCATCGCACGTTTCGCCGCGTAACGCTTCGATGCCTTCCCTGGCAATAATCGGAGTCATTATCAGCGCAGAAACAGGGTCGGCCCACCACCACCCGAACAGCGCATTCATTATCAGCCCGCCCAGAAGAATCGCAGATAGATAGGCGCAGAGATCGGTCTGTCTCGAATCGGCCTTCAGGGCGCGGCTATTGATTGTCGCGGCCACCCGGCGCTTTGCCCTTGCCAGATACGGCATCACAACCAGAGACAGCGCAGCAATGGCGATGCCGATGTAGCTGGCCTTTGGCGGTTCATGCTTGACTAAGGACTTGACCGCGTCAAAGGCTACGTAAGCCGCGAGTAATAGAAAACTAATTCCGACTAGCTTTAAAGCTATGTATTCGGCCCGTTCGCGGCGCTCTGGCGCGTCCAGATGTAAACGCCACAGCAGCGCCCCACCGGACACGCTTTCAATGAATGAGTCAAAGCCAAAGCCCACCAGCGCGATGCTCCCGGCAAACAAGCCCGCGCCAACAGATATTATTCCTTCAAGAAGGTTCCAAGTGATGGTGAGGTATTCAAGAAAGCGCCCACGTCTAACAGCGTTGGCGCGGAGAGCAGTTGCGTCCATTGTTATCCGATCGCGCGGCTGAGTTTCTTCGCGGCATTGCCACGGAAAGACACTCACACTAAGTTGAAGATAAAATGGTGCACCCGGCACGACTCGAACGTGCGACCCCCTGATTCGTAGTCAGGTACTCTATCCAGCTGAGCTACGGGTGCGTGTTTGGTGAATTGAAAGGCAGTTTAAAGTTTCAGGTTTGAAGTTTCAAGTTGCGAATTCCAGGACCGTTTATGCAACCGGCGCCAGAGTACCGACTTTAGTCGGGCTGTTTGAAAGAAAAATGCCCAACTGAAGTTGGTACCCTAGCGCCTCTAAACTCGCGACGAATCTACCGCGCGTAATACCCCGGCTTGGTGCTCGCCACCAGCTCGCCACGACCGACCTGGACGCGGATTTCGCGCCACTTACCATCGCGCACGGCCGGCGTCGGCGGTTGATAGGCAATGCTGTACAACGTGCGCAGATCAGCAGCCACCAAGGCGTAAAGCCGCGAAAGATCGTCGAGCCGTCGAATCTCGTGCAAACGCCCGCCGGTGCGATCCGCCAGCAGTTGGAGACGGGTGCGCGCCGCCGTATACATTGCGGTGATCAAAGGATCCGGCAGCGGCAGACGTTTCGGATCGCCTGAAGGCAACGCCAGAGGAAAGATCGTCACGCCTTTTCGATCGGCATCGTTGAGAACTGATACGAGTTGTGAATTCGTTTCCGGCTTGATCGCCGACGTCACCTGCGCGTCGGCTGCTTTCGCCACCAGCGAGCGATCAGAGTTACGAACCTCAGTGTCCAGACCGTCGGTAAGGACGACAATCGCTTTGCGCCGCTTGCCTTCGCGCGCCAACTCTTTCAGCGAGAATTTCAGGCCGTCGTACAACATCGTCTCGCCCGCCCCATTCGCCAATTCGCCGATCACATAAGCCGTCCGTTTACGATCGGTGGTGAAACTAAGCAAAGATTTGACGCCTTTGCCGTTGAACTGGACCACCGCTACGCGATCCTCCGGATACAGGGCGTCCAGAAACCGAAGCGCCGCTGCCCTGATCTGCTGACGAAAATTGACCGTCGAGCCTGACATATCCAGCAGCATCACCAGGCTGAAAGGAGCATCGGTCGACTCAAAATTCACAATCGGCCGGCGCACGCCGTCTTCGAAAACTGCAAAATCATTCATCGACAGGTTGGTAATCGCGTGGCCCTGCTGGTCGACGACGCCCACATTCAGCTGCACGAGTGACGTGTCGGTGGTGATTACATCGTCGGGTTGCTGTGCCCTGGCGCCGTGGGCGCCAAGAAAGACGAGCATCGCGGTTAAAGCAGCGAGAAATAGTCGCCGCCCTACGCCTGACATTCGAGTGTTAATAAAAGAAAGAACCATCGGTTTTAGAAATGCTTTGATTGCTGGGGTTCGTGAGAGTATGCCTGTGAGTTTGTAAATTTCGCAACTCGCCAGCTAAACGCGTTAGCCCAGTGACGGCGCGTTGGTTTGACAAAAATCTTGCGTCGTCAAAACTCACACTTATTTCCGTTGCTTCCAGCAGAATTCAATATAATCGGCGACCCTTCGCGCGATGATTAAGGGGCACAGACTTGGAGTCTGTGTCGCGCCGTGGTGCGTCGTGTCAGAACCCGGAGCGGTAGCGATGGGATCATCACGCAAGTTGAGTTTTGATCGGATCGCTACCGCTCGCCGTTCTGACACAGCGACGATTGCAAAGCACAGACTGAAGTCTATGCCACCGTTGTTTTCCCCGCTATGCCGAAAGCCAATTTTTGCGCGGAGTGTGGCGAGCGTCTTTCGAAGAAGGGCTGGCGTGCGCGGCTGCGCGCGCGCGTCTGCGATAGTTGCGCGCGACGGCTGGGAAGCTTTGCAGCCTTTCGCGGGCTAATCGTGCTTGCCCTGATTGCCGGTGCAGCGTATAGCCTGGGTCGCTATGTGCGCCCAGCGCCGCCGCCGCTGATTATTCAGCGTTTGGCGAACTCACCGCTCCCGGATGGGCCAGTAGACTTGAATGGGCCATACACGGAAAAAACCAAATCAACCGGCGCAAACCAGAATGAAACCGCGACGGCTCCCGATGACGAGGTCTACATCTGCGGGGCTCGCACGAAGAAAGGCACGCCCTGCCGCCGCCGCGTGCACTTTGCCGGCGAACGTTGTTATCAGCACAAGGGCATGCCGGCCATGGTTGGGATTGAAAAACTGATAATCAAATCTGACGCGCGCTCAAATTAGATTCGTTGGTTCCCGGCATTTGTCGGTGCTACGATTGGATCAAGCGGGAGGTTACACCATGCAAGTTCTGGAACAGACCATAGAGGCAAGTTTTTCTCCTCTGCTTCGCCGTTATACGCTGGAGGATTTTTGGAAATTGCCCGATCCGCAGGATCGCTCTCACTACGAATTGATCGGAGGAACTTTGTTTATGGTCCCGCCGCCTGACCCACCGCACGGAGAAATCGATTCTAGATTAGCCAGGTCACTCTTCAAGTTTCTTGACGCACAGAAAATCGGCGGCCAAGTGCTGCACCCGCGCGAGCCCATCTATCGTGACGCTAACGCAGCGACCTATCTCGAGCCTGACATGATGTATGTGTCCGATGAACTTAGAGCCCGCACGGGGAAAAAGCGCACGTCGGCTGACATCGTTTTCGAGCACTCATCCAAGAGCACCGCCCTCTACGATCAAACGACGAAGGCCGACACTTACCTGGCGCTCGGCGTGCGCGAACTTTGGTTGGTCGATTCCGACGAGCTGATAATTGAAGTCCGCTACGCGCGCATGCGCGACAATCGACCAAGTTGGCGCATCCATCGCTACGCGCGAGGCGAAGTGGCAGAATCGGAGGTCTTAAATGGCTGGCAAGTGCCGGTTGACGACTTATTCCAGGGACTCGTGTAATCCTACTCACCGAGAATGAAAAGGCCCGCGTGAATCTGATGAGTCACGCGGGCCTTTTACTTCAAAGCAGAACCGCTCGACTACTTGCTGCCGATTGTCTTCACCGGCGGCGCGGGCCGTCCCGGCAGTTTCACCGGATTATTCTTGATTTTCGCCATTACTTCCGCGATGCCGCGTTCAAGCTGCGGATCACGCCCGGCAATCTCGGAAACCGGATCGTTATCGACTTCGATGTCGGGATCGACGCCGTAGCCTTCGATGATCCACTGGCCCTTGCTGTTCGCCAGCGCGGAACCGGGCACAAAGATCGCGCCGCCATCGATCAGCGGGCCGCGATTGTTGATGCCGACGACACCGCCCCACGAACGCTTGCCAATCAATGGACCAAGTCCGGCTTCGCGAAACATCCACGGGAAAGATGTCTCCGTCCGAAGCGGAGTTCTGATCCAGCAGCGCCACCATCGGTCCGATGAAAACGCCATCCGGATAAGTGTTGCCGATATCGTCAGTCCGCGCGTAGTTAACGCCCAACAGCTTGCGGCGCAGCCGTTCAATCAACATCCGCGAAACGTTGCCGCCGCCGTTCGCGCGCACGTCAACGACCAGACCTTCCTTGTCGATTTGCGGGTAGTACCACTTGATGAATTCGCGAATGCCGTTGGCGCCCATGTCGGGAATGTGAATGTAGCCGACCCGGCCGCCGGTCGCTTCGTCAACTCGCTTGCGATTGCGCTCGACCCAATCGAGATAGATCAGATTGCCTTCGTCCGCGATCGGCCGATACGAAACAGTGCGCGAGCCTTCCATCGTCGGACTGTTGTTGACGGTCAGTGACACCGGGTTGTCGGCTTTGTTTCGCAGCATCCGGTAAGGATCGTCAGTGCCTTTCAGTTCCTCACCGTCGATCGCCAAAACGTAATCACCGACGTTGACGTTGACGCCAATCTCTTTCAGAGGCGAGCGATAAATATCTTCTTCGTTTTCACCGTCGAAGATTCTGGAGATGCGGTAGCGTCCCGAGGCTTTATCGAGCTCGAAACGCGCCCCCGGCAAACCCACTCGCGGTCGCGGCGGAATCTGATAATCTCCGCCTTCGACGTAGGCGTGTTGAATGGTCAGTTCAGAAATCATTTCTGAAATCACGTAGTTCAGATCTGAGCGGTGCGCGACGTATTTCAGCAAAGGCTTGTACTGCTCGCGCAGGGCGACCCAGTCATAACCGTGCATGTTCGATACATAGAACCAATCGCGATAACGCCGCCAGACTTCGTTGAAGATCTGGTTCCATTCTTCGGCGGGAACGCGGTCGACCATCAGGCCGGCAGTCGAGACAGGTTTGCGGCTCTTGTCGCCCTTGCGGCGTCGCATCGTAAATGCTGAAGCCCGGACCCTGGCGCGCCAGCACTTTCGAACCATCACGCGACATCGCATAGCCGCCGCCGTCGTCAACCAGCGTCGTCTCTTTTCGATCCTTCAGTGAATAGATCTTCAGTTGCGCGGGTCGATCTCCGGCTCGTCCGTAATAGAAGGCCGGGCCCACGCCATAAATCAAAAATCCTGGTTTGGTTGAGAGCCCGCCGTAGTTGTCCGCGCCCATCGGCGCGCGCGCCACGCGTCTGGCGATGCCGTCAAAGTCGATCGTCATCACTTTCGCCGCCGGCGGCGCTGCGGGTTTGGCTTCGCGGCTTCTCGCCTTCACCCTCTTTCTTTGGTTCCGGCGGGCCGCGCCTTCTTCTTTCGGCTTGGTGACTCGCAACTTCGTCGCTCTCAGGCGGGAACGGATGCTTCACGTCTTTGCGCAAAGCCATCGCATAAATGTACGAGTCGCGATTCGTCGCAAAGTTGAATTCGATGTTGGAAATCTGTGGCGCGAACTCGCGATTGCTGATGAAGTAGAGATAGTTGCCCGGTCGGGTCCCAGGCGGGATTGAAAGCATTGAACATCTGGTCCGTGACCCGATGAACTTTGCCGTCGGCCGCGCTCCAGATGTGGACTTGTGAAAAACCGTTGCCGTTCGTGGCATAGCTGAAGGCGAGATAGTTGACCGCTCGGCGACCAAATGTAATCGCGAATTTGGCCGCGCGGCGCGTCAACGATCTCGGTCATCTTTCGATCGGCCAAGCGTCACGACGAAAATTTTTCCGTCCTTGTCGCCGAACGCGATGCGTCTTGCCATCAGCCGACCATTCCGGTTGATAACGCATGGCCTGCCCGCCGCTGGTAATCTGCTGCGGCGGTTTCGAGCCATCCTGCGGAACCAGGTAGAGTTCTTCCTCGCCGCTCAGATCAGAGATGAAAGCGATCTGCGAACCGTCAGGCGACCAGGAAGGCCACTTGTCGTGCGCGCCGGAGGAATGAGTCAGGTTGCGGGTCGGGCCTTTTTCGATCGGCGCGGTGAAGATGTCGCCGCGGGCCGAGAACAAGGCCCGTTCGCCCTTCGGGCTCAGTTCATAAGATTCAATATTGTTAGCCGCGGAGACACGGCTCGGCCGGCGCGCCAGACCATCGTCAGGAACAGTGATCGAGATCGGAGCTGTTTTTCCGCTCTTCACGTTCAGCACTTGCAGCTCGCCTTCCATCTCGTAAACGATCTGGCCCTGGTTGTCCGAGCTGGGCCAGCGCACGTCCCACTGTTTGCTGTGAGTTACCTGGGCAGTCTTTCCACTCCCTGTGTTGAAGGCATAAATGTTGAAGTGGCCGTCGCGATCGGAATCAAAATAAATCGTGTCGCCGATCCACATGGGGTCGCGCGAAGGACGCGGCCCTTCGGTGATCCGCTTCGCGTCGTTCGTATTCACATCAAAGATGTAGAGCACGTTTGCCTGGCCGCCGCCGTAACGTTTCTCAGAGCGAAAATCACGCGACTGCGGCGAGTAGGCGATCCGCGCGCCATCCGGCGAGTAATCAGCGGAACCGGCTTCGGGCATCGGCAACGCTTCCGCGGGGCCGCCCTCCACCGACACGCTGAACAGTTTGGCGATCGGCAGAGACCACGAATCGCGCAACGATCGAAAGATGATGCGCTTGCCGTCGCGGCTCCATCCGTAAACCTGATTGTCCCACCCCCAGCGCGGGGCCAAAGGACCTTTCGCCGGATAATAGGTGAGTTGGCGCGGCACGCCACCGGTCGCGGGAATCACATAAACCTGCTCGTCGCCATCGTACTGGCCGGTAAAGGCGATCCATTTGCCGTCGGGCGAAAACTTTGCGAACACTTCCATGCCGGGATGCGCCGTCAGCCGAATCGCGGTTCCGCCCTCAGCCGGCGCCGTCCAAATGTCGCCACCGTAAGTAAAGGCGACGCGGTCGCCATAGATGTCCGGAAACCGCAGGAGTTTGGTTTCGGCTGATGCAGTTGCCGTAAGCACAAAAAAGGCGACCGCGGTCGCCAACATGAGAACGCGAGCGAAAAGATGCTTAGTGAACAAGGGGATTTCCTCCTACAAACTATCCAAGACCTTAGATGTAGATTTAACTGATTGAACGAACGCGACGGTAAGTCAAAAACTCGGCGAAAGATTTGTTACGCGTTAACGAACGGGCGAGTTTCAGAAAAACAGTAAAGCAGCGCTTACCACTTAATTGAGCCTTCCTTTGAAGTATCGATCTGCGCCAGTTCTTCCGTGGCGCCGTAAAAGAAACCCTTCATGTTGTCCATGAGGAAGCCCTGCGCGTCAGGACTGGTCAGGTCAAGGCCGTAATGGTTGATGATCCGCGTCTGGGTCTGCAGCCATTCGGCCCAGCAGGCCTGGCAAACTTCGGTGGCAATCTTCTGGCCGAGATCAGTCGGCAACGGTGCGTATCCGAGTGGCGGACGCTTCTGCCCGCAACGGGCGCATTTGATTTGGTCTGACATTAGAACTCCAGTCTCGGGTTTCGGGTTTCGGGTTTCGGGTTTCGGGTTTGATTGTAGGATCGAGTGATTATTGCCGCAACATGCCGGGCAAATGGCAACACGAAACTCGTAACTCGAAACTACTCCTGCGCTTTGCGAATCGCCGCGATGATGTCGTCGTCCTTCGGCCTGAATAATCCCAACGGCCGCACATCCCGATAACGAATTATGCCGTTGGGATCAATTACGAAAACAGAGCGCGCAACTTTTCCTGGGACGAGCGAGTTTGCGCCGTAGAGATCAGCTATTTTTCGATCGGTGTCCGCCAGCAAACGCAGCGGCAAATTGTGATGCTCGGCAAAGTTCTTGTGCGACTCGACTGAATTAGTCGAGACGCCGACCACAACCGCGCCCGTCGCCGCATAGTCTTCCCAACGATCGCGGACTGAGCACATCTGCCGCGTGCAAATCGGAGTTTCGTCGCCGGGATAAAAAAGCAGGACGACTGCCTTCCCGCGTTGATCGGACAGACGCCAGGTTGCGCCCTCGCCGTCTGGCAAAGCGAAGTCCGGAGCAGTGCTGCCTTCCTGGATAGTTGTCGCCAAATTATTTGATCAGCGCCGCTAAGTTTGCCGCCGCGACCTGGGTACGGATTTCGACTTCGTTGCCGCGCGCCGTTACTTTCAAATTATTCAAAGCGCTTTCGGCCAAAGCTTTGCGCGGTTGAGTCATCCGCCCGATGAAGATGCTGCCCAACTGGCGCAACCCTTCAACTGTATCTCCCAGATTCTTTGCCGAATCCGCTGTGTCGGTGCGCGCGACGACCATCATGGTCACGTCGCTCTGAACCGATCCAACCGATCCGTAAGCCTGCCTAATTGAGCCAACGTCTTTCGCGAGCGTATCGTTACCGACATCCAGATTGGCAATCAGCTCGCGCGTAATGTTCGCGCCAAAGCCCATCACCGCATTCGGATCACGCGTCGCGAGCGCAATCAGATCGTTGGCAGCACGGCCCCGTTTGCCGGCATCGATGGCCGCGTGCACGTTCGCCGGTGTGCCCAGCGCCAGTGAATTGTCGTCCAGGGCGCAGATGGCCAGCTCGTTCACCTGCATATTGAAAAGGCCGAGCACCTTCATCTGATCATTGACGTTGATAACGACAATGTTCGCGCCGCGATATTTTTCGTCACGAAACTTTCCGTTGGCCGCCAGGCGCGCCGCGGCCGCCAGCCCTTTCGCGTTGAAGGTGCCGTGCGCGATCGCCACCATTTCCAACTTGGTTGATTTGGCCGAAGGATAGGCATATCGAAGGCCGACCACCACGCGATCGAACGAGCGCAGATCGACGCCGGTTTTGGTCTTGAACTTATCGACTTCGGCGTTTGCCTGGGCGAGTTTGGCCGGATCGCTACCCAGAACGCTCGGCATCGTCTCAGTCAGCATTCGCTTCACATTGACAACGGCGATGACGTCTGAGGCAGGAAGGTAGTTGCCGACATCTGAAGCTGGTCTCGCGGCTGAGCGTTGACGTTGGCCGAGTAGTGCAGACGATCCCAGCACGACAAGCACCGCTGCCAGCAGGATCGAGAGTGATGCAATCTTTTTATTCACGATGTGACCCTTTCCAGGAGAGTGTGTCCTTTCGGATGCGCACCCCTTCCAAACAGTTCGCCGCGCCGGTACGCACGCCTCCGGCGCGCTTCATGCGGCTTTCTTGATAAGCACGCCAGAGGCGTGCGTACCTGCCTAATCTCGTTCCAACAGTAAAGCTATTCCCATCCCGCCGCTGATGCAAAGTGTCGCCAGCCCCCGCCTTGCCTCGCGTCTTTTCATTTCATACAACAAGGTGGTCGTGATGCGCACGCCGGTGCAGCCGATAGGATGGCCCAGAGCAATCGCTCCGCCATTGACATTGAGCCGATCCTGATCGAATTGCAGGTTTCGATCGCAGGCGACCACCTGCGCGGCAAAGGCTTCATTCAGTTCCACCAAATCAATGTCTTTAAGCGAAAGATTTTGTCGTTCCAGCACGGCCCGGGTCGCGGGCACCGGCCCAATCCCCATAATCTCTGGCGGCACGCCGACAATCTCATAATCGACGATGCGCGCCAGCGGCTCGGCTGCCGATTGCTTCAGCGCCTCTTCGCTCATCACGACCAAAGCCGACGCGCCGTCCGTGATCCCGGAAGAGTTACCGGCAGTCACAGTTCCGTTTTTCGAAAATACGGGGGCGAGTCTACGCAGGCTCTCGATTGAAGTATCGGCGCGGACATGCTCGTCGCGCGAGAACTGCACCACCTCACCCTTCCGCGCTTTCAGCTCCAGGGGAACGATCTCATCCTCAAATCTGCCCGCGGCGATCGCTGCCGCCGCACGCTGCTGGGATCTGAGAGCGTACTCGTCCTGCTCGTCACGTGCGATCTCGTATCGCTTCGCGAGTTCTTCAGCGGTTTCGCCCATCACCATCCCCGAAAGCGGATCGTTAAAACCGTCGCGGTACATGCCATCCGTGAGATCCACGTGGCCCATGCGCGCGCCCCAGCGAGCATTCTCGGCAAAGTAAGGCACGCGTGACATGCTCTCTGTGCCGCCGGCCAGCACAATGTTCGCGCGGCCCAACATGATTTCCTCGGCGGCTAAAATGATCGCGCGCAAACCCGAGCCACAAGCCTGATTGACGGTGAGTGCCGGAACACGATCGGGCGCGCCCGCGCGAAAAGTAATCTGGCGCGCCACGTTCGGGCCGCCGCCCGCCTGTCGGGCGCAACCCCAAATTGAATCGTCGAGTTGATCGGGTGTGATGTTGGCCCGCCGCAGGCTTTCCTTGGCGGCCGCTGTGCCTAAATCAGCGGCCGTCCAATCTTTCAATGAACCGCCAAAGCGGCCAATCGGCGTGCGCACTGCGCCGGCAAGAAATACTGGTTTCATCTGGATAGTCGAAATAGCAGAGTCTTCAGTTCGTAGTTGAATTTGTCAGATTCACTGCAAAGACTAAAGTCCGTGTCCCTGAAATTTCGATGTTAGCATAGCGCGCGATGGCTCTCCCAAATCCCGCGTTATTCAATCCAGTCTCTAATCCTGCCGCGGACCAAAAGCTAATCTGGGGACTCATTAGCAAGCACCACGAATGGTTCGTGAGTGAGAACGGCGGCGCACCGCGAGAGACTCGCAGCGACGAGTTTGAGATCTTTGGCGCACACGGCCGGCTGATCTTCTCAGGCTGGACCGAAACCGGATCGCGAAGTTGGCGCATTAATGGCTGGAAGTGGTCGGACACAAAGCTTTCTTTAGCGGTGACGCGACGGATGGGCGCCGAAGCAGCCACGCTCGAACTGGTGCCGCGCGCTTCGGCCAAAGCGCTGGTCGCCGGCATCGCCGCCGCGCGACAGACGCGTTGTGAAAAGCTGGCGCAGATCGTAGCGCAAACTTTAGTTGGTGATTCACAGGGTGTGGCACAGACTTTGGTCTGTGATGCTCTCGCACAGAACCACAGACTGAAGTCTGTGCCCCTCTCCCTAAAGATTGAACGCGCTGCCCTCAGTCCGGGAATGCGACGCGATCTCCCTGGCCGCTATGCGCACGTCATACTGCGGTCTACGCACGAACGCCTCGCGGTAACGGCCATCGTCGCGCGCAACGATGCTCGGAACGTCGACTCTTTTTTTTCATCGTCGCTGCTTTGGTTCAACCGTCTGCTTAGCAGTCCAAAGCGGCCGTTGATCAATCGGCTGGTAATGGTCGTCGAACACTCCATTTTGGAAGCGGCCCGCCAGCGCCACGTCCTTCTGCGTGATTCACTAAGACATAGGATCGAATTCTTTGAGATCGATGACGAATGGCAGCACATCGAGCCCGTCACGCCTTTCGCCAGAACACATCTTTGGCGAAAACGCCTCAGCCGCTTTCCCCCGGTTCGTGAAAATGAATTGATTGAAACTTCGGAAGAGATTGTCTCCTGTGCGCCCGCTGCGATTGACGCGGTGGCTTCAAGGAACGGATTGACTCTTCGTTATCACGGCCTGCCCTTCGTCCGCGTTCGTCGCGTAATGAACCAGGATCGAATTTGGTTTGGGATCGATGGGTCGCGACGCCGCTTGCTGGCTGGCTTTCACGCGCCGGATTGGACCAAGCTGCTCCACGATCTGGAGACGTATCGCCACGAAAGTTGCCGCGATCGGCGGCACTGGTTCTATCGCGCGGCCGGCGAGGCGTGGCTCGAATCAATTCTGCGGCGGGACATTTCAAGACTCGATCCCGGTCTGATCATTGCTCCACTGCATGCACAGTTCAGGACTTCGCACGGCGGGGCGATCTCTGGCGGTGGGGCGCGGCCCATCGATCTGTTGGCGCTTCGGTATGACGGCCGGCTGGTGGTGATTGAATTAAAGGTCAGCGAGGATCGCGAGCACGTTTTCCAGGGTGTTGATTACTGGCGGCGCGTGGAAGCGCATCGCCGCCGCGGTCACATCAGCGCCGCCAAACTTTTCGGCGATCGAGAGATTAGCGATGAATCACCTTTGGTTTATCTGGTCGCGCCGACACTTCGCTTTCATCCTTCGTTTGCGACACTCGCCCGCACCATTGCGCCAGACGTCGAGCTTTATCGCTTTGACATCAACGAAGATTGGCGCGCGGGTGTGCGCGTGGTGCGCAGAGAGCGCGTCAACGCGTGAGGTTGACGCTGGAGACGGGGCAGTAGCCCGACCATCAGGGAGGGCTCCTCAAAGGCAATAACATACTTGAGTCCACCGAGTGGGCATGGTGCGAAAAGCCTGAACCCCGAGACGCGATCTAGCTTTCGTATTGGCTCTGCCACGCCGACGCGCGGCAAGTCTTCGACTTGCCGTTAAGTGCCCATATACATAATGGTCTGTGACCGTGGGGAGGTCGGAGACCGAGTCGAAAAGACGGTTCGCAACCGGCAAGTCGAAGACTTGCCGCGCATCGGTGTGGCAGAGCCATTAGATGAGTTGAGTGAAGCATATTATCGCGTTCTCAAAGCTGCACCCTCAATGAGCCCTCTCTTACGGTCTGGCCGTTGGCCCGCTCGACGCCGATTAGTCAGCAAGGCGCGAAGTTACTCAAAGTCGAAACTCAGACAAACCTCGAAGCCGAGGCTTGACACTAACGAATCAGCTGAATAGAGTCACCGTGCCCGATACAGCTGTAACCAAATCACGTCTGCGGACGTACTATCAATCGGTCCGAACAAGTCCAGTTTCTATCACATGATCCAAAACTCAGGAGTACTTTCCATGAAAACTCATCGGAAGTTTTTAAGTGCCATTCTGCTTCTGGCGCTTACCGGAATAGCGGTGGCGCAAAGTCGCAACCCCCGGGTTGATTTGAAAGAGACGCGGTTGGCGAACGGCTTGCGCGTCATTACGGTCGAAGATCACAGCGCGCCGGTGATCGCCGTGAATGTCACCTATAACGTCGGCTCGCGCAATGAAAGGCCGGGCCGGACCGGTTTCGCTCACCTCTTTGAGCACATGATGTTTCAGGGCTCGGAAAATATCGGCAAGTCTGAACACTTCATCCTTGTCTTTAACAACGGCGGCACCATGAACGGTTCGACGAACGAAGACCGCACTAATTACTTCGAAGCCCTGCCGGCGAACCAGTTAGAGCTGGCGCTGTTCCTCGAAGCCGACCGCATGCGCAGTCTCGCGGTCACGCAAGAGAACCTCGACAACCAGCGCAATGCCGTGCAGGAAGAACGGCGCATCGGATTGGATAACGCCGCGTACGGCAAGAGCGGAGAAATGCAACAGGAGTTGATGTACGACAACTTCGCTTACAAACACTCCACAATTGGATCGATGGAAGATCTAAACGCGGCTTCGGTCGAGGACGTGAAGTCGTTCTTTCAGATGTACTATGCGCCGAACAATGCGACCCTGACCCTGGTCGGCGACTTCAAAGCCGCGGACGCGCTGGCACTGATTAAGAAGAATTTCGAGAACATTCCCCGTCAACCCGATCCGCCGGCAGTGGACATGGCTGAACCTGAGCAGAAAGCCGAACGGCGAGCGTCGGTTGACGACCAGCTGGCGCGTCTGGCGCGCGTCTCGGTTGCTTACAAAACAATCCCCGGCAACACGGCGGACTTTTACGCGCTGCAAGTGCTCTCTAACGTCCTGGGCGGCGGCGCCAGTTCGCGGCTCAATCAAAAACTGGTGCGCGAGAAAGAGATGGTTACCAACGCCGCCAGTTTCGCGCAGGAGATGCGTGGCGTGGGTGGCTTTTACCTCGTCGCTACGCCGCGACCAAACGTAAAGACGCCGGATGTCGAAGCGGCCCTTTATGAAGAGGTCGCGCGCATTCAGAAAGAGCCGATCGCCGATTGGGAATTGCAAAAAGCCAAGAACGGTGCGCGTCGCAACTTCATCAATTCGTTACAGAGTTCGCTGGGCCGGGCCAATGCCATCGGTCAGGCTGCCGTCTATTACAACGATCCGAATCTCATCAACACGCGCCTCGACAAAGTAATGGCGGTCACGAAAGAAGACGTGCAGCGGGTGGCCAACAAGTATCTCGTGGCGACCAATCGCACTGTCGTCGTTACGATTCCCAAAGCATCAATGGGCGGCCGTGGCATGACTCCCGGAATGCAACAGTAGCGCAAAGTCTGCGAATCGAGAGGATTTCAATCATGAAGATATCGAGCATCAAAGCAATACTCTTACTCGTCGTAATCGCCGCCTTTGCCTCCACGTCCTACGCACAGGCCGGCGGCATGTCCGCGCAAACGCCGAGCAGCACCAAGGGCGCAGTGATCAAAGGCAAAGCGCCGGTCAACAAAACTCTGCTCCGCGTGAAGTTGCCCAAAGCCCGGGAAACCACTTTGAAAAACGGCCTGCACGTGGTGCTGCTGGAGAGCAATCACAAGCTGCCGATCTTTTCGATGGAAATGGTGGTGATGAGCGGCGGGTTGTCAGATCCGGCGGACATGCGCGGTTTATCGAGCACCACTGCCAACCTTTTGCGCGAGGGCACCGCCAAGCACAAGAGTCGCGAGCTGGCCGAGCAACTCGATACGATCGGCGCCCTGCTTAACGCCAATTCAGGAGTTTCGTCACCCACAAGTAATATTTCGGCTTCGGGGCTGACTGACAACCTGGATCAGATTCTCGATCTGTTTGCGGAAGTCATTCGCACACCGACTTTTCCTGCCGAAGAAGTCGAGCGCTTCAAATCACGGACGCTCGCTCAGCAGCCTTTGCTGCGCAGCCAGCCCGGGTTTCTGGCGCAAGAGAGATTGAATCAGGCGATCTATGGAACGCATCCGGCTGCGCTGATCGTGGCGCCTCCGGACTCGTTAAAGAAGCTCACGTCCGCGGACCTGGCGAAGTTCCACTCAAAGAATTACGTGCCAAACAATGCGACCTTGTTCATTGCCGGCGATGTGACCCTGAAAGAAATGCTGCCGAAGCTGGAACGCGTCTTTGGTGATTGGAAGCCTGGGGAGGTGACGGCGCTGACCCTGCCGCCGGTGCCTGCTCAAGCTGAAACCAAAATCCACTTAATCAATCGGCCCGGCTCAGTCCAGACTGTATTTCAGATCGGCAGCCTGGGAATTGAGCGCACGGATCCTGATTACGTGGCGCTGAATGTGATGAATCGGATTTTGGGCACCGGTCCTTCGTCCCGCTTGTTCCTGAACATTCGTGAAGACAAGGGCTACACTTATTCGGTCGGAAGCTTCTTCAACACCAACAAGTATCGCGGCCTTTTCACTGCGCAGTCGCCGGTGCGCACCGAGGTCACTGAAGGCACGATGCGCGAATTCATGAACGAGTTTAAGCGCATTCGTGATGAGAAGGTTTCGGCGGCGGAACTCGAGAATGCCAAGCACGCCATCGTCGGCGCCTTCGCGCTCTCACTTGAGAATCCAAATACGCAGATTAATAACCTCATTACGCAGAAGCTCTACAATCTGCCGGCCAACTACTGGGACACCTATCCGCAGAAAGTCGAAGCCATTACCGTGGCAGACGTGCAGCGCGTGGCCCAGAAGTACATCGATCTGAATCATCTTCAGATCGTGGCCGTGGGCGATGCCTCAAAGACGCGGGCAATCCTGGCTAAGTTCGGCAGCGTGCAAGAGTACGACGGGGACGGCAAGCTGGTGAAGAACTAACCCCGAGCCAGTAGCTGACTGTGAGGAACGAGTGGTGTCAGAACCGCGAGCGGTAGCGACCGGATCATAAGCTCAACCCGAAAAGGCCTGACGCTCCATAAAAACACCCGCAAGCTTGATTAAACCTGCGGGTGTTTCAGTTGTCTGAGTTGTTAATCGACTATTGACTTACGAGAAACACGTCCCAGGCCCAGCGTCCGACGTGTTGATGCCGCGCGTCGTCAACCTTAGCGCGATAGCGGAATTGGTTCCCGTATTCATCGGTGCGTTTCGATTCTTTATAGTCAAGCGAGATTGAATCAACGCCCAGCTCCGGCAACGTGTGCAATTCTGATGGTTCAGAGATGCCGTTATGATTCGCATCCTGCCAAAGCCGCAAAGACCAAAAGATCGCGTCATGCTGATCGATGTCGCCGTTATCGTTGCCTCCAGCAGCCGCCTTATCGAACTCAGCGAGCGCTAGAAACCCGTTGCGTTCAAGACCCGATGGTGGCTTTGGCTGCGGCGTGAAGTTGCCGAACAACTCCCTCCCGTTATCTATTATGCCGTTGCCGTTTCGGTCGAGGACAAGCCAGGCATCATCTGATCCCACGACTGTCCATCCAAGCCTTTCTGTTGGGCCATCGCTGTTAAGATCGAAGTCCACGCCACCCGAGGCGTTGGTTAGTTCAAATCCGTTGCCGAGCGCGTCAATGATGATCGGACACGTTGGAGGAGGATCGGTCGGACATCTGCAAAACTCATAATCCCACTCGGGACAGACCCATAAATCCCAATGGGTCGGATTGCAACCATATGGAGGAGTGTTCTCACAAGTGCTGTTGTTGAAGTTCCAGTAATAGCCCTGAAATTCACATGACGCGCGCAGATCCGCCAGATCACACTCTTTATCCTTAAAAGTGGTGTACCTAAAGGTGGAACAAGCGACATGGGTATCTCTGTTCACACAACGATCATCTTGCGATTTGTATTTGTACAGGGATCCTGGGAAGAGCCCGGCGGTCGGGTGATCGTGTCTGACCGCACATCTCGTGTTTTCGCCACAGAACTCGTCCTCTGAGTAGAGTACGGGATAGCAAATCTGAGGGTCTGGAGGAAATATTCCCGGGTCGTTTATAGTCGGTTCAGCCCGCGCCGATGGAAGAGCGTAACTTGTCGCGATTACCTTCACATCTCCGTCGAACCGTTGCCGTTCTCGCCTAGACACAGGCTTGCGCTCTGGCAACCAAATCTTGGGATTGTCAGCGTCTCGTCGCCACATTTGTCCACCCGAAAATCTCGTAACGTCATCGAAAATGACCTCATCGATACTGATTTCAATCTCGTTGATGTTCTGAGCTCTACCGACTTGCCGTAGAAACTCACACGTTCCCTCGTAGTCGGTCAGCCTAAGTGTTGCCGAATCGCCCGGTCGTATTGCTGGTTCATTCGCATGGATCGTACTGGCTTCGCCTAGTGGCGATGGATAGTTGCCATACATTAGATGGTCGCTTGCTGTCCGCTCTTCCGTCGTATTCGGTGGAAAAATCAGAGCCAAGTCAATGAAAACGATCGTTTTGTTTGAGATGTTCGTCACGTCTATTGTGAGGTCACGGAACCAATCGTCGCCATCCGAACGCTTTTCTTCGAGGGAGAGCAGTACGCCCTTCGCCTTAATCTTAGATATTTTGATGGGCTCATTATTCCATTGTTTCTTTTTGAGTACTCTCTCTTGATTTTGCCCTGTGGCCTGACGATGATCTGCCAGATCGCGCGCTACCCAGGCTACTGCTACCAGCATCACGATGGAAACCGTCACGCGGAAAACAGAGAACATATATCTTCCTCTTTCTTACGTGAGGCTGACTGTCGGAGACATCCGTTGATGTGGGCGGCAGGGAGCCGGTTGTTGGCCGCAACTATACTCCCGATCATTACTAAGTCGATTGTTTTCTGTGTCCAATGTGATCTGAATCACATTCCCGGATAAGTTCTCCAAGATGCCAGAACTGCAGAGAACTTTTCATAAATGCGAAATCGATTCAGCGGTGGCGTCGCATTAATGAAAAAAGCAGTGCCGGGTAACTGCACTGCTTCGGTAGTTCCTTGGTCGCCACTTCTGACCTAAAGGATCATCCAAAGGTCGCCAACCCTTCAGCGGCCCCTGCAAATAATTAGAATCACGGCGAAACAAATGCCCCATATTCCAGGCTGTACCATCGCTGAAGCCGACTACATCAACATCCAGCGATACTCTCTTACGGCTGGCGGGGAAACCAATTTCCGCCAAGGACTTTCTCAGTTCCGCGTAATCATTGTCAGTAAGAATTATTTCGGCATCAGAGCCCGATGCAATAGGTACAATCGTTGGGGCGGGGATGGCATCTTCCGGGTCAAGTCGAAAAGGATCAAAGCCATGATCCAGCGGCCACCCGGCGGGAAGGCCGGACTCCTGATCGGCTGTCCTGTCAAATCCAAGATGGACTCCTACATACGTAACAATCTTGTCACTGCGGTTATTGACTCGCAAGGTTAAGCCTTGCAGCCAGTCATCGTCGTCGGTAAACTTCTTGTTGTCCTCGATAGCCCTTTTCTTTGTCTTTATGAGAGTGATTTTCACAGGAGCGTCGGAAATTGATTTGTCAACAACCACTCTCTCCTGATCCTGATGCGACGCTTTGACATTCCTATTCGCGTTTGCGTGGAACGAACCGATCAGAACCGTTACGAGCGCGACAACCATGAGAGCAACCAGTTTCAATTTTGTTTTGGGGGCCATCATGACCTTCCTTCCCCAGAGTACGAGAATTGTGAATGAGAAGGCTAGACTGTCGCAGACATCCGATGTGGGCGGCAGGGAGCCGGTTGATAGTCGCAACTATACCCCCGATCACAACTAAGTCAATTGTTTTCTATGTCCAATGTGATCTTGATCATAGTCGCGGATAAGTTCCCCGACATGCGATCTGAAGTAAATTTTTTAGTAAATGCGGATTCGATACTGGAAGCTTCGCGACTTTGAAGACTTGCGTAGCCGCCAATTACGGTGAAGGAGTCGGACTTGGGCTCGCACTCGCCGCCGCAAACCCTGGTCCGATCTTGTCTTCCAAACCATCCAACGTTCCATTCATTTTCTGGTAAACGTTTTCGATCACGGATCGGCGCGCGGCGTCGGGTGGGCCGTTGACATAGCTCTTGATGTAGTAGAGCAGCGCTTGATCGTTTTTGCCGGTGGCTTCCAAAGCCGCGCCCAGATGCCACATCGACGAACGCCAGAGCGGAGTTCCTTCGGTAGCCGTCGAGACTGCGCGCCGCAGACGCGTGGCGGCTTCCGCCGGCTTGTCCAAATTGAAAAGCGCAAGGCCGGCGATGTCTTCGATTCGTCCGCGGAGCAATCCGGACAGTGCTGTGCGCGGCGCATCGGGCACGTCGAGGGTGGTGCCCCGGGCCAGGGCATTGGCACGAGTGTCAGCCAACTCTTCTGCCTGCACCGCGACCGTCGCGGCCGGCACGCTGAGCGCGACTTCGACTCCGCTGGTCGCCTGATCCATCAGTTCAACCACCGTCGCCAGAGCGATTCCCTTCTTCAGAAACTTGCCGGCGACATATATCTGGCGATAAGTGCGCATGGCGTCGTCGCCCTTGATGAAGTCCTGCGCCAGCGCTATCAGATCATCTTCCTTGGCTTCCGGTTGATCCAATGCGGCGTGAAATGTCAGCAGGCTCTTCAAAAGCTTGCCGTTCGCATCGGTATCGGCAGGGGCGCTCTGAAAGATGGCGGCGCGGCGTTCGGGAGCCAGCAATTCCGAAAAGCTCGCCGCGTGCGCATCGAGCCGGCCGGCCAGCTTCGTTTGGATTTCGCCGTTTTTCAAACTAAACGATCGCGACAGTTCCTGCGCCGCCTCGTCGTACAAACCGATGGCCACCAGCACGCTCGCGAGTTCGTAATCGAGGGTTGGGAACCGGCCGAACTGACGCGCAAAACGTAGTGCGCGCTCAGCCTGCAGAGGTTTTCCGTCCGCGACCAGCGCGCGGGCCAGCGCAATTTCAGCCCATGAATAGCGCGGCTCGATCGCAATCGCTCTCTGGGCCAATTCCAAAGCACGCCCCGTATCGTTATGCGCGATGAACCAATACGCGGCCCCAACGAGCAGCGGTAAATTGCGAGCCTGGTCCTTGTCATCAAGCGCGCTCTTCAACTCGGCCTCCGCCTCGTCCTTCTTTCCCAAGTCCAATAAAGACAGAATCAACCCGGCCCGGGCGGCATTGCTCTTGGCATCCGCCTGGAGTTGTTCGCGATACAACGCCAGCGCTTCGTCCGCCTTGCCTGTAGCGCGCTTCAAATCTGCGAGCGCGATGCGGGCGGCGCCCAGCTTGGGATCCAGTGACAAAGCGCGCGCGTATTCGCTCTCGGCTTCATCCAGCCGCAAGGCGATGTGCCGGGCCGCGCCGAGCGCCTGATGCGCAGCGGCTGAGTCCGGAGCAAGCTGGAGCGCGGCTTCCGCAACGCGCGCCGCTTCATCCGCGTTCTCGATCGCGAGATAAAACTGGGTGAGAGCTACGAGGCGCTTCGCGTTCGATTTGGACATGGCCTCTGCCTGGCGGGCCGTTTCAAAAGCCGCATCGCGCTGACCGCGGAAAAAAAGATTCAAGGGAATCCGCGCGATGATGTCCGTGAACAGGCGGTCCGGTACGTCGATGGGCGCCTCAGCAATCGCCGCGCGAAACAACTGAAGTCCGCCCTCGGTATCACCGGCTTGCAACTTCTTGTCGCCCAGCATTACCCGCGCGACTACCAGCAACTCATGCGCGCGCGGCAGGGCTACGGAAGTTGGATGGGCCGTGATGAATGCTTTCAGTAATGGAATTCGCTCGTCGAGCGGCTTGGTCAAGGTCAGCTCGACTTCTTCCTTTTCATCCTCGGGCGACATCTTTCGATCCGGCGATTTCGCCGGACGCGCGGAATTGTTGGCAGCGATGGGCGTTGTTTCGGGCGAAGCGACCGGCGACGGTTCGGGCGATACGGTCGGTGTCGCTTCCAGGGTCGGACTCTCAGCCGACGTGGATGTCGGACTGGGCGCTGGAGACTCGGCCGGTGTTTGCGCAGGCGACGGAGTTTCCGTCGGCGCAGGCGTCTCGCTTGGTGACGCACCGGGGGTTTCCGTCGGAGTTGCCGCAGGCGTTTCCGTGGGCGCCGCAGTCGGCGCCGGGGTTTCCGAAGGCACTGGCGTAGCTTCAGGACTCCGCGTAGCTTCAGGCGACGATTCGGGTGAAGGAGTCGCACTGGGTGTTGCTTCCGGGGTTCCCGTCTCAGTGGGTGTTGGTTGCGGATTTTGACTCGGCTCGGCCTCTGGAGTCGGACTCTGGACGGTGCGCGGCCGTTGTCGTTGCGCTATCAGACCATTTCCGCTCTGCGGATCCAACGCTGCAAAATCAAAATTGCGTCGCTCGCCGAGACGATCGACGAACGTCTTGACTGCGGTAATCAATCCGCCGCTGAACCCGACGCTGTCTATGCCGTCGCGCATGCGGCTGGTGACTTCGCTAATCAATCCGGCCGGAAAGTACAAACGCGCGGCCGGCGACGTCTGGCTAAAGAACTTGCCGTTATCGGCAGCGATGACGATCAGCACGCTGCGGCCGGACGCGGCGGGCGCGCCCACTTTCCATTCGCGGGCCATGCGAAACGAATAATCATAGATATCTTCAGCGCCGGTCGTCTTAACCGTGGCGATTACAAAATCGACATCCGTCTTCTGTTTCAGGTTCTCGAGAATAGTTTCCAGCCGCGACTTAGTTGCCGCGTCCAGCACTTCCGCGAAATCGTTGATGTATCCGGTCCGCTTCGGCAGTTGTTCCTGTGCTTTTGCCGGCAGGTTGGCTTTCAAAAACCAGAGGCTGGTAATGACGAGCGCGGCAAAGACAAGCGTACGACGATTAATAAAAGGTGATCTCATTATGATTAATATTAGTTTCCCGGACGTACCCGCCGCCGTGGTTCGCGCACCAGGGCCTCAGAAAGTATGCGGCCGCTCGAACAATCAGGATTGCGGATGTTCAGCGTGCGTGCCAGTGTCGGCGCAATATCTTTCGGCGAAGCTGCTTGTGCATATCTTCCCGCGCGAAAATCTGTTCCCATGATAATCAACGGCACGTGCGTGTCATAACTGTAAGGCGAACCGTGGGTCGCGGTCGAGCGCGGATCGGTCGGATCATCCGGGAGATCGAAAATGATCGTGTATGGTTCAGCCACTACGATAACATCCCCGCTCCGTTGTGGGTAGAAGCCGTTCAAGACCCGGCGGCCGATGACATCAGTCCGCGCTATGGATTTCGCCTCGAGCTCGGCACGCGTGAAATACCGCGCTACACCCGGCAGTTTCATCGCCGCTTCCCCAATCACGCGTTCGCATTCGTTGATATCTACGCCATCCCGCGTGAGGGCCGCGCGATTGAGATAAAAGTTACTGTTGATTAGACCGTACTCAGTCTCGTGCCGATTTGAAAAATTGCGAATGTAGTCAGTTGCGGGACGATCTTTGCGGCCATATTTTGCCTGCAAAGCATTCTGCGCCAACTTGAAGAGAGTCTCTTTTTGATAACGGCGGCCGGGAAGAGCGCGTCGCGCCGCCCACTCGGGCACCGGCGCGGCCCCATGATCGGCGGTAAAGATAACCACCGTGTCGCGCAACCCTACCCGAGCATCAACAAAGTCCAGCAGCGTCGCGATCTGCCGATCGACGCGCAGCGTCATGTCCATTGCTTCCTGACTGTAAGGTCCAAACCGGTGGCCCACATAATCGTTACCGGAGAAACTAACAGACAACAAATCCGTTTCGTCGTCCGCGCCCAGGCTTTCGTTGGTGATTGCTTCTTTGGCAAACGCCACCAGCAAGTCATTCGAGAACGGCGTGTAATCGAGAGCTTTGTAGAAAGGGCGGCTGGGCGATTTGGCGCCGCCGGTGATTACGTGCGGAAAGTAGTTTGTATCGTTTGAAGATTTATCGAGGTTCTCCCACGGCACGTCGTCTTTGCCGGCCCGCTTCAGGTACTCCCGTTCACTCGGTAATAGGCGATCCCAGCGCGCGCCAAACCAGCCATCGGCCATCCGGCGGTTGTTGAACTGAGTCACCCAATCCGGCTCGCGATCAAAATAATAAGTGCTCGACATAATGTTGCCGCTGTCGGTGCTGAACCAATAAGCGGCGTTCGCTCGCCGGCCCGCCGGGAGAATCGCCGAACGATCCTTGGCTGATATCCCGATGACTTTCGAGAGATCGTTGTCAGCTGACTTCAGCTCATCGCCGAGGGTAGAACACATCAGCCGTCGCGGACTTCTGCCTTTGTCACCCGGCTGGCCCGCGATTGCCAGCGTGTCGTCATCCGTGACGGACTTAACTTTCTTCCCCGTGTCCTGTTCGTACCAGTCATTTGCGATGATGCCCGTCCGCGATGGCGTGGCGCCCGTCATAAATACGGCGTGACCCGGCGCGGTAAACGTAGGCACATGATCAAAGTTGGCATTCGTCCATGAAGCGCCCTCGTGCATCAGGCGCCGGAGGCCGCCCGTTCCGAACAGGTTTCCGAAGCGCGTCAGATAGTCGTAGCGAAACTGATCGACCACAATTAAGAGCACCAGCCGCGGCCGCGATCGCTGCGCGCCCGTCATCGCGGGCCGCGCCGCCGCCTGCGTCTGCGCGCGAGCCTGCGGCTGCCGTTCAGCTAAGGCGACCAGCAGACAAATACAACCGAGCCCAAGTAATAATCCGAGCTCCCTGAGATGCAGGCGTTTCATGGGAAGGCGATTGCGGTGGAGCGTTTTCAAGAGCAATCTTTCCAGCAAGACGGACGGGGTCGGCATGATAACATCAGTTTCGCGCCAAATGAAAAACTGAGCCGCGGTAGAAAAAATTCAATCTGTGGATACGAATCCAATGCTCGACCTCGAAGAAGCCTGGGAACTCGCCCTGGCGGAAGCGACGCAACGCGCCCACGGCGCCGGTCGCGCAGACATTGCTCGCTATCTGGACCTGCGGCGGCGCAATGACTTGCTGCGGCGAACGGCAACCGACTGGTTACATGAATCCGTCACAGCTTTGGCCGCGGAGGCGAACCGGCACGGGGCGGCCATTCAGATCGAGCGACAGACTGAGCATCGCTTCCGACGTGGGTCGGCAACGATGGTGGGCCCGCAGTTGGTTTTTCGGCGCGGAGTCCGCGCGCTAAGCATCGAGGTTGGCTGGCCCCGCGCTCCTCGCGATGGCATCGTGACGGGTAATGGATTGGCCTGCGCCAACATCAAGCATCTGGGCCGGCCACGCCTGAATGAAGAACTGGTCCTGGTTAGTTCCGCACAGGGCTCGCCGCAATGGTTCATCCTGAAAAACGAACGCCGGGCACTCCTCGCAGAATCAGATTTCCGACGTCACTTCACCCTGCTAGCGCAAACCTGAGCAGAGGTTCCCACTTTCTTACATATGTCTTAAGACTTTGAGACCTTTGTTGCGATGCCCGCGCGATTCAATTGCACGGTGCACCAATCGCAAGTCGGTATTCATCGCATCAGTGGAGTTTTTTACCGACAACTCTATAGAGGGAGGTAGATGAATATGAAGAACAAAATATTGATTAGGATTCTGATGGCCACTGCTCTTCTAATTCTGGCGATCCCGGTAACGGCATCGGCGCAGATCTATAACCGCTCGTTTGATAACGACCGTTCCGATCGCCGGGATGTTCGCGAGGCGATTGCGCGCCTGGATAACGCCAGCGCTCGACTGGAAAGCGATCTCAACGTTGGGCGACAACGGCGAGTCTTGGGCGGGCTGTTCTGGGTACGGAACGTCGACACCACCGCGATTACTCAGGTGCGGGATTTTCGCCAGGCGGTCAGATCTCTGAAAAGGAGTGCGCGTGGCGCTTTCGGTCGGGACCGCAGCATGGACGAAGCTCGCGAAGTCCTGAACCGGGGCGTTGAGCTTGACCGCTATCTGCGCTTGCGAACTGGAAGCACGGTCGTTGACGCTGATCTCGCCGATATCCGATCTAATCTGCATGTGATCGCTGACGCATACGGCTTGAGGATGCCGTATTAATCTCACAGCGTGTAGTTAGCAGGCCAGCAACTGCGCAACCAAAGCCCGTCGTCGTTAATTCGGCGATGGGCTTTACTGTGAAGAAGCGCGGCCACTCGAGCGCAAGCGTCCTCGCTTGCATTTATTGGGACGCCAACTGACGGGCAGGCCGCGGACATGTCACAATGCGCTCAATGCCCGGCACGCTTTACATTGTCGCCACGCCGATCGGCAACCTCGAAGACATCACGCACCGCGCTTTGCGTATCCTGCGTGAAGTCGATCTAATCGCGTGTGAAGACACGCGTCACACGCAGAAGCTCCTCAGCCATTTCGGTGTCAAGAAAAAGACAATCAGCTATCACGAACACAACGAACCGGAACGAGCCGACGAGCTGGCGCGTTTGCTCGAATCCGGAAAGAACATTGCCATCGTTTCTGACGCCGGCACGCCGCTAATCAGCGATCCGGGTTATTGCATAGTGCAATTGGCCATCGAAAAAAAGATTCAAGTCGTTCCCATTCCCGGACCGGCCGCGTTCGTTGCCGCGCTGGCGGCTTCGGGTCTGCCCGCGGATCAGTTTCTCTTTGCGGGGTTTTTGCCGGCTCGCTCCAACGCCCGGCGCGCTCGGCTGGAAGAACTTGTGACGTTTCCCGCCACCCTGATTTTCTATGAGGCCCCGCATCGAATTGCGACATCTTTGCGCGACGCGCTCGATATCCTCGGTGATCGCGATGCGGTCATCGCGCGCGAACTCACCAAGATTCACGAAGAATTCACACGCGGCCGGTTGAGCGAGTTGCTGGGATCTTTTTCGGAAAAGAAAAGACGCGGCGAGATGGTGCTGATGATTAGTGGTCGTTCCGACGCGCCCGCGGGCGCTGAATGGCTGGGCGGCCAAACTCACGCGACGGAATTGCTGAAGCGAGTCGAAGCATTCGAAGCCGAGGGCTTGGATCCAAAAATCGCTTTGAAGCAGGCCGCCCGCGAGCTGGGTTTGAAACGCGATGAGGCTTACCGGCTAATGATGCTTCATAAGAACCGGCGCAGAAGGTAGAACAACAGACTCAGCACCAGTGAAATGATGAGCATCGTGACAAGCGGTATGTAAACGCTGACACGATCGCTCTCGTAACGAATGTCGCCGGGCAATCGGCCGAACCAGGACAACCAGCCGGCATAGGCGAGGATGCCGACCACGAAGGCAGCAACCCCCAACACGATCAAAAGCAATCCCGTTGAGCGACTCATTGTCGGAGCGCACGCATCCTGCGTGCGGTACGCAGTCATCCCGGCTGCGTTTATCTCGCAAAATTTCCGATCGGTCCGTCAGGCTTAATGATGTCCTTTAGAGCCGAATACGGAACCAGAACGTTCTGCGGCCCGGCAGCGTAGGCCGCGACCTGATACGGGTCAAAGGTGATCCACAATCCCTTCTTCGTAATTGCCCAGGCACGATAATTATCGGCTTGCGGGCCGGCGCCGGTCTCCAGCGAATCCTCAAAGATCATCGAATCGTCTTTCTTCGCTCGCTGCTTCAATTCCTTAATGCAGTAATCCGAGATGGTCGCGAGGTACTTTGATTTGGGAATGAACAAATCTGCGAGCGCCAGCTTCTTTCCATTGCGCACGTCATAGTTCATGACCTGCGTAAACAGATTTCCGTGGGCCGCGCCGCGCGAATAAGTGCCTTCGCCGAACTCGACACTAATCAGGTCGTTGGTCGCGTAACGAAATTCATAGCCCGCATTCAGACTCGAGGTATTTGTTTCCGACGGCAGGTCGCCGTTGCGATCTTCTTCCGAAGGCTCCTCACCGCTTTTGAATGCCGCGACGTCTTTCTGAATCAGGGTGCGCACTTCGCGATTGAATCCGTCGAAGCGCGCATCACCTTCGATCTGCGGGTACTCGGCCTCGACTTCGTAGAGCTTCTCTTTGTTCGATTCCTTTATGACTTTCGGGACCACCCGCACCAGGTCACCGAGTTCAATCGGCTGCTGCGTCACGGTAAAATCTGTTTCCTTTGAACCGTCAGGTTTCGCCCATTTACCTTCAATCTCGCTCAGCGTGGGATCGGGAGAATCTGTTGCCGGCTTCCATTTGCCTTTGAACGTGCCGGTCTGTTTTCCGGCTTCATCCGTCTCAGTCATTGAGACATTTCCGTCCTTATCTACGGTTCCGGCGAGGGCGATGTTCTTGCCGACTTTGGGATAAAAGTAGGCGCCATTGAGCCGGTCACCGTCGCGCACTAAAATCATTTCAATCGACAGCGTGCCGGCGATTGTCCCGCGAAAGAAAAATTTCTGACCAGTTTGCGCAGCGCCCCCGAGCGGAGCCGGCCCGCTTCCCGGAGTTGCATTGTTCGTCTGCTGATTCGCAGCCGGTTTCCGGCACCCGCCGAGAACAAGTAACGCAATCAGAATGGTGAAAGTGAGTGTGAATTTGTGCTTCATTATTTCCCTGTCGATTTGGCGTTTAGTAAACCGCTCTTCGCAATTTCATTTTGGATGTCTGCAAAAGTTAGTTCGCAAAGGCTGCCGCCGGTGAATAGACCAATCTGTGTGACATCAGCCAGAGCGAACGCTGGTGGCGGAAATTGATCCAACTCCTGATCTGTGTCAAAGCTGACTTCGGCGAGCACCAGTCCGAAAAGATCGCCGATAAACATATCGACCGAAAACTTCCGGCCTTCGAATTCATAGTAGTAACGATTTTTGCGAATTTCATTCGCCTCAAAGATCGCCAGCGTTTCCGCTTCGATCGCGCTCAAATAGATGTTCGTAATGATCGTGCGCGACAAATCACGCGGATCGGCCGTGAACTTCTTCGTAAATTTGACCACCCACTTATTGGTCTTCGGGTCCCGCACCTTGCGGATGCGCAAAGCAGTTCCGGTGAGGTAATTGTCCGTGATTTGCAGATGATGGTCGGCTCGGGACAATCCTTCGGGCAGGTCCTGAAGCAGATACCGCCGCACGCGCTCGACGAGTGCGTACTTGCTTTCGGGTACGATCGTGTTCTGATCCGTTAGTTTGGCTACGCCCATACGATGCTCTTTTTACCCTGATACGGGCAGCACAAGCAAACGACGCACACTGAGCAACGCGGATGGCACGGCATCAGCCGGTTTCCAAGCTTAGGCCTTTTCAGTCGCAACAGATCTCAACTAGAATGCCTGCGCTTTTGACTCATCAGTTTATCCAGCACCAAGGAGCATCATGAAAAGACCGCGGTTGCTCGCAAGCATTTCTCTCCTCTGCGTCCTGTTACATTCCGTCGCCTCCCAGAGCCAAAAACCTGTCGGCATCCGCCCCGAGCCGCCCGAGGGGAAAGGCGTCGTCGCGCTCAAAGCCGCGCGTTTGATCGACGGCACCGGCGCACCGGCAATCAACAACGCCGTCGTCATCGTCACCGATAACAAGATCACGGCCGTGGGCGCCGCGCGATCCGTGCGGGTTCCGGCGGACGCAAAGGTCATCGATCTTGGCGATGTCACTTTACTGCCCGGCTTTATCGACGCGCATACACATCTGATTGGGCGCGTGCTCGGCGATCCCGACGGCGAGAACGCTGCCGCCCGCGACTACGAATCATTCGGAGCCATGCTCGGAGTGCTGCACGCACGCGACACTCTGCTGGCCGGATTTACCAGTGTTCGCAATGTTGGCGCCTCGGGACGCTTTGACGATATGGCTTTGCGTAAAGCGATTAATGAAGGTTGGACCGTCGGTCCACGAATGGAAACGGCGGGACACGCGCTGGGAATTACCGGGGGCCACTGCGACGAAAACGGTTATCGTCCGGGGTTGCTGGATCGAGGCATCGCTGACGGCATCGCCAATGGTCCCGAAGAGATTCGCGCGGCGGTGCGTTACCAGGTCAAATACGGGGCCGACGTAATCAAAACCTGTGCGACGGGCGGCGTCCTTTCAGAAGGCGACGCGGTGGGCGCCACCCAATATAGCTTTGAAGAATTGAAAGCCCTGGTCGAAGAAGCGAGCAAACTCGATCGGAAAGTCGCGGCGCACGCTCATGGCACTGAAGGGATCAAGCTCGCGGTCCGCGCGGGCGTTTCTTCAATTGAGCACGGATCCTTTCTGGATGAAGAGGGCGCGCGCATGATGAGAGAGCGCGGAACGTTTCTGGTGCCAACCTTATCAGCGGCGGAAGCGGTTGAGCGGGCCGCAAAGTCCGGCGTGCTGAAAGGACTGCGCGCTGAAAAAGCTCTGGCCGCGGCCGCAGCGGTGCGGAAGTCGATCAAGCTCGCGGTGGCAAACAAAGTTCAGATTGCCTTCGGCACTGACGCGGGAGTAATTCCGCATGGCACCAACGCTCACGAGTTTTTCCTGCTGGTGGATTGGGGCGGCCTGACAAATATGGAAGCACTGCAAGCGGGCACGGTAAACGCCGCACGACTACTTGGTTGGGACAAGCATGTCGGTTCACTGTCAGCCGGAAAGTGGGCCGACATCGTCGCTGTCTCAGGCGATCCTCTGAAAGATATCCGCGCCATCGAACAAGTTGTGTTCGTGATGAAGAATGGGGTGGTTTATAAACAATAACCTTCCGTGACTCTTCTTCCCTCCCCCCTGGGAGAGGGTTAGGGTGAGGGCCTACCGCGACGTACCTCTATTTATTTCTTCTTCCCTCTCCCCCTGGGAGAGGGTTAGGGTGAGGGCTTATCGCGACGTCCCTCTATTTATTCTTCACTATCGCGCGGCTGAGCCGCGCGCAGGAAATTCAAAACTACTTTTCTCTCCCAGACCCTGACCCCGGCCCTCTCCCAAAGGGAGAGGGAGGAAGATGGCTCACCCGCACTATTGACAGCCCTTCCAGGTAGTAGTAGAAACTGCACCGCTGAAATTGAAAGCCGATCCAAAATCATTTTCTAAAACCCCGAGGAGAATCTATGAAGAGACATCTACCCCTGGCTGGCCTGCTCGTCTTTGTGTTCGCCAGTTTCTGTTTTGCACAAACCCAGCCCGCGGCGTCGCCATCGCCGACCCCCAAACCAAAACCGCGGATGACCAAGGCGCAGTTGCTGAAGAAACTTTCCGCGAACGAAACTAAACTGTGGGAAGCCTGGAAGAACAAAGATGCCAAACCGTTCCAGATGTGGCTGGCTCCGAATGGCGTAATGGTCGGCGACCAGGGCGTGGGAACCAAAGCCGAGGTCGTCAAGATGATGGCCTCAATGCCTTGCGACGTGAAGTCATATGTATTGTCGGACTGGAACGTGGCAATGATCGATGCGGACGCGGCCGTGCTGACTTATAAAGGCTCAGCCGAGGGAACCTGCGCCGGCCAGCCAATTCCGAGCGTGTGGGCCAGCAGCGTTTGGGTAAACCGCAGAGGTAAGTGGCTGGCTTTTACGCATCAGGAAACGCCGGTGAGACCTTAGTTCAGGTTTTGTAGGGGCAGGTTTTGTGCCTGCCCGCTTTGCTTCTTAATGAGTGGGGCGGGCGGGGACAAGCCCTGCCCCTATATTTCGTCTGACTCTCCGCCTTCTGTCTTCTGCTTACTGCCTTCCGCTCTTTCCGGACGCATGTGCGGAAACAGGATCACGTCGCGGATTGAGTGCTTGTTCGCCAGCAGCATGACTAGACGATCGATGCCAACGCCGATGCCCGCGGCCGGCGGCATGCCATACGACAGCGCGCGAATGTAATCCTCATCCATAACCATCGCTTCTTCATCACCGCGCTCGCGCTGGAGCATCTGGTCCTTGAAGCGCTGATACTGCTCTTCCGGATCGTTCAATTCCGAGAAGCCGTTGGCCGATTCCAGGCCACCCACAAAATACTCGAACCGCTCCGCGACTGATGGATCGGAAGGGGACGCCTTTGAGAGTGGAGAAACCGGTTTGGGAAAGTCAGTGATGAAAGTCGGCTGGATCAATTCTTTTTCCGCAATGAGTTCAAAGATCCCCGTCAAATCGTTTGCCGCGGTGCCTTCGTTGAGGTTGGTATCCGGCTGCGAAGCAATTCGGTCAGTTACGATCGGCCAGAGCCTTGAAATTCGTCTTAAGAGCCCGACGCGCGTTCTTATTTCACTTGTTAATGCTGCGTTAGGGGGCCAGTTGAACTCTTCGTTTACTTCCTTTATCAAAGCATGCAAAAGATGGATTAGCTCTGGATCATCTAGCCAGCCCACATCAAATTTCTTTTCGTGAAAAGTTATGCTGCCAAATTCATCGGGAAGGTATGCTGCGATTGCTTCTTTCATCGACATTCGAGCAAACGGTTTCGAGAAATCGATCCTGTGCATCAGATCCACCCCACGAATGTCGAATTCTTCCGGCCCAACAAAGCGACCGATATGATAGGAAACTTGCTGAGTGTAGTTGACCACTAGATCGGGGTGAACAACTTTCACCACCGACCGCATCATCTCTTCGTGCAGATCCATCATCTTGTTCACGTCCGCGTAGGCCCAGTAATACTCGAGCATGGTGAACTCGGGATTGTGCCTGGTCGAGATGCCTTCGTTGCGAAAATTTCGATTCAGCTCATAGACCTTTTCGAAACCACCAACGGTCAAACGCTTGAGATAAAGCTCAGGCGCGATGCGCGCGAAGAGATCGATATCGAGGGCATTGTGATGAGTCCTGAATGGCCGCGCGGCCGCGCCCGTCGCCAGCGGCGTGAGCATCGGCGTCTCTACTTCGACATAGCCGTGCTCATCGAGAAAGCGGCGAATCTCGCGAATGACTTTTGAACGCAGCTCGAAGACTTCACGCGGCGTCAGATCGTTTCGGATCGCGCTCGAGCTTCAAGCTGCCGGCGATCAGATCGGCATAGCGCTGACGCTGCCGAATCTCCGGGTCATTGATCCCGTGCATCTTGTCCGGCATTGGCAGCAGGGCTTTTGCCAGGAATTGCAATTTTTCGACATGCACCGACAACTCGCCCGTCTTGGTCACGAACAGGTAACCTTCGACGCCGATGAAGTCGCCGTGATCGAGCAGACTAAACAGTTCCCATCCGTTTACTTCCCCGCCGTCGGCATCGTTGCGCGAGCCGACGATGTCCTGACGCCGCAGGTAAATTTGCAAGTCGCGATACGCCGTCCGAAAGATGTACGAATGCGGCTTTACCCATGACGCGCGGCGGCGCGGCAATGCGGCCGGCGACCCGGACGCGAATCTTCTTGAGTTCGCTGTTCGCCGATTCCAGAGCGTCTGCGGAAGGCTTTGCGCCTTCGTTCACCTGCGGCTCGTACTTCTTGAAAGCTTCGACAATCGAAGTGATGGTGTCTTCGCCGGCGACTGTGCCGGTGATGTTGCTGCGCTCAAACTTGTTTGGATAGACGTTGCCGACCAGGGCGCGCAGGGCCTCGAGATGGTCGCGCCGCGCCTGGGTCTGATCGTTCTGTTCGATAAAAGGGACAGTCATAGCAATCTGTGAATAGTAAATGGTAAATGCGAAATCGCAAATAGACCAAAGCCGCGTTTCGCCGTTATCATGTAGGTTGACATCAACCGCAGAGTACGCAGAGTGTTCGCAGAGGCCACAGGGGAACCTCTTGCGCCTCCGCGTCAACCTCTGGGTCCTCTGCGGTTCGCATCCTCGTGAACAAGAACATTCTGTCAAACATGGAATTGTTGAACGAGCGCCGCCGTCTGCGCGACGCGGGAAAGAAGCTCGTTTTCACCAATGGCGTCTTTGACATTCTGCACGTCGGTCACGTGCGTTACCTGCAACAGGCGCGCGAACTGGGCGATGCGCTGGTGGTCGCCATTAACAGCGACACATCGGTGCGCGAGTTAAAAGGCGCGGATCGACCGTTGATGAACAGGAACGGATCGCGCAGAGATTCTGGCGGCGTTGCAGGCGGTCGATTACGTGACGATCTTTGACGACCTTTCGCCGCGACCAGTTGATTGCTGAACTTGTTGCCGGACGTTTTGGTTAAAGGGTGGCGACTACACGCTCGATCAAATTCATGGTCGCGAAGAAGTTGAAGCAGCGGGTGGCCGGGTAGTCAGCCTGCCTTTCGTCGAAGGCGTTTCGACGAGCGAGATTATTGAGCGAATGAAGAAGACGGGGCGGTAGCCCGACCGTCAGGGAGGGCGGCGATGTCAGCGTTGAAACGCCCTCCCTTACGGTCGGGCTACTACCCGCCTGTTCGACGATGACCACTACCACCGAAACAACTTCAGTACTGCAGAGCGCACTCAGCGCTGTTATCGACAGCGCGGAGTTCCGACGTGTGCTCGATCAAATCAAGCGCGGCGCGCGGGTCGTTTCGATCAGTGGCCTGGTCGCAGCGCCGGCGCGCGCGCTGGCGCTGGCCGCGTTACAGAAGGAAACCGGAAAGCAGTTTGCGCTCGTCGTGCCCGCCCAACGCGATCTCGAAGACTTGGGAGCGCGACATCAATTTCTGGTATTGCGCTTTGCGCGGCGCGAGCCGAATGCGATGAAGCGATTGCGGTATTGCCGGCTTCGGAAAGCGATCCTTACGCTGGTGGATCGCCCCACGCCGAAACACTCGAGCGGCGCGCGCTGGCTCTCTGGCGTCTGGCGCGGCACCAACCCGGACCTCGTGATCCTGCACCTCGCGCGCGCTCGCGCGCCGAACGGTCACGCCTCAGAGATCTCTGAAAGCCGGCGCGGTGCTTCGTCGCGACGAAGATCATTCGCCCGAAGAGCTTGTCGAAAAACTGATCGCCAGCGGTTATGTCCGCGAAGATCCGGTCGGAGCAGTCGGTGAGTTCTCGATGCGCGGGGGAATTCTCGATGTTTGGCCGCCCGGACGTCGGCGCTCCCGTCCGCGTCGAATTCTTTGGCGACACGGTTGATTCGATTCGCGAGTTCGATCCGGAAACCCAGCTTTCAACCACCCAACTGCACGCAAATCGAAATCGCGCCGATGCGCGAACTGATCGTCAGGTCATCGGACTTTCGCGAGTGGGCCCGCCGCGCGCGCGAGCGTTGGCGCGATCCGCGCTTTGCCCGGTCGCTGCGCGATCGAACCGACTTTGCCGATGAAGGAGAGGATTTTCCCGGTTGGGAATGGCTGATTTCACTGTCGTACGAGCCGCAGCTCCAGCGTCTTCGACTATTTGAAGGATGCGCGTGCTGGTGGTCGATGAGCCGGTCGCGGTGGAAAATTTTCTGGCGGGTGCTTTTCAGACTCTGGAAGATCGCTATGCCGAAACTGACGCGGCGGATGATCTCGGACTGCGGCCCGACGAACTTTACTCTGACCGCCGAAGAATTGCGCGCACGAGATCGATGCGAGGCAGCGCGTGGAGATGCGAGCGCTGGGTCGCACTGCAGCGAAGTTCGATCAGGAGATCGCGCTCGACGCTGAACAGCCAAAGATTTCCGTCGGCAAAGAACGCGCGAACGAAGCAGCCGCTGTTTTTGTTTCCGCATGTGGATGCAGCCGGGCACGGCTGCGTACCGGCAGAAGTCGAATGGAAAGCGCAATCGGTGATGCGCTATCACGGACGTCTGCCGGATCTCGCGCGCGACGTAATGCAGCCGGCACGCGAATCCCAAGCGACGACGCTTTTCGTGATGCCCAGCTCGCGGCGTCGCCGAACGGGTCGCGGAAATCCTGCGCGAATACGAAGTCAACGCGCGCCTGACTTCGTTCGTCGAACAAGTCCGAACTCAATCGGCATTGCTCTGATGCGGTGGTTACCTGCGGCAAACTTTCCGGTGGATTCGAGTTGCCCTCAGCGCGACCTGGTCGTGCACGTCGAAGGCGATCTGTTCGATGAAGCCGCCGAGCCGGCGCTCGAACGCCGCGCAACGGCGATCAAGCGAGAGAAAAAGCGACGCGCGCGGGCGCGCAGCTTTTCTCTCCGACTTTCGTGATCTGAAAGTCGGCGACTTCGTCGTGCATATCGATCACGGCATCGCGCGATTCGGCGGACTGGTCACGCTCGATCTGGGACCGACCACGCCGACGATCGCCGCGGCCGCGGCAACGGCCCGCGGCGAGTTCATGCTGCTTTATTACGCGGACGAAGCGAAGCTTTACGTGCCGGTCGAGCGGCTCGATCTGGTGCAGCGATATTCGAGCGCCGAAGGTCATCAGCCGGCGCTCGATCGTCTCGGCGGCATCGGCTGGCAGAAGACGAAAGCGAAGGCCAAGCGCGCGATGCGCGATATGGCTGATGAGCTGCTGCGTCTTTATGCCGAGCGCAAGCTGGTCCAGGGTCACGCCTTTCCCGCCGGACGCCCCGTGGCAACGCGAATTCGAAGAAGGTTTCGAATACACGCTGACGCCCGATCAGGAAACGGCGATCGAAGACGTCAAGCACGACATGGAAACGCCGACGCCGATGGATCGCTTGCTATGCGGCGACGTCGGTTACGGCAAGACCGAAGTCGCGATGCGCGCGGCATTCAAAGCCGTGATGGACGGAAAACAGGCCGCGGTGCTGACCCCGACGACGGTGCTTGCCTATCAGCACTTCGATACTTTTCGCCAGACGGTTTGCGCCGTTTCCGGTAAAGGTCGAATTGCTTTCGCGCTTTCGCTCGACAAAAGAACAGAAAGAAGTAGTCAAGCGCGTCGAAGGCGGCGAAGTCGACGTCGTGATCGGCACGCATCGCATGCTGTCGAAAGGATGTGAGCTTTCGCGATCTCGGACTGGTGGTGGTCGATGAAGAACAACGCTTTGGCGTGGCTCACAAAGAACGTCTGAAGCAGTTGAAGAAGCGCGTTGACGTTTTGACGCTCTCAGCCACGCCGATTCCGCGCACCCTGAACATGTCGCTGAGCGGCTTGCGCGACATGTCTCTGATTGAAACGCCGCCGAGCGATCGACTGGCGATTCAAACTCAGGTTGTGCAGTCGTCCGATGCGGTGATCAAGTCGGCCATCGATCTGGAACTCGCCCGCGGCGGCCAGGTCTTTTTCATTCACAATCGCGTCGAATCGATCGAAACGATTGCGGCGCTGGTCAAGCGGCTGGTGCCGACATGCCGCATCGCGGTCGGCCACGGCCAGATGAATGAAAAAGAGATGGAGCGGGTGATGCTCGATTTTATTGACTATAAGTACGATGTGCTGGTCGCGACCACGATTATCGAGAACGGTATAGACATCCCCCGCGCGAACACTATCATCATAAATCGCGCCGACAATTACGGTCTTTCTCAGCTTTATCAATTGCGCGGGCGCGTCGGTCGATCGAACCGCCGCGCCTATGCCTACCTGCTGATTCCGGCCGAGCAGGAATTGTCGCCGATTGCCCGGCGCCGGCTGGCGGCCATTCGAGAGTTTTCGGATTTGGGCGCGGGCTTTCGCATCGCGGCCCTTGATTTGGAGTTGCGGGGGGCGGGTAACCTGCTGGGCGGGCGAGCAGTCGGGCCACATGGACGCGCTCGGTTTTGATCTCTACACCCAGATGCTCGAGCGCACTGTCGCTGAACTGCGCGGCGAGCAGGTCGAAGACGAGACCGACGGTTTCGATCAATCTGGGCGTCGACGTAGCAATTCCGGAAAGTTACATCTGCCGACATGGGCCAGCGGCTGCGGACTTACAAACGCGTTTCGTCGGCTCGCGACGAAGAAGCGCTAGCCGCGATTCGCGCGGAAACCGAAGATCGCTACGGAAGGATTCCCGAACCGGTCGAACGACTCTTTGATTATGCGCGTTTGCGCCAGGCGTCAGAATTGGTTGGCGTCGTTTCGATTGACCGCACGCGCGAAGGAATTGCCGTAAAATTGGCCGAAAAAGCGCGCGTTTCTCCCGATAAGCTGATGGAATTAATCCACAATCGCGAAGGAGCAAGTTTCGCCCCCAGCGGGGTTTTGCGGCTGCATCTTAGCGAAGAAGAGAAGGATGAGGTTCTGGCCGTGGCTCGGCGCGTGTTGCTGCAAATCAAGGCTGACGGTTAGAATGTCAAGGAACCCAAGCGCCGTTAGGCGCGAAATGTTTATAGATCACTCTTCACAATGTTTTTTAGCTCCTTTAGGAGCGGAATATTGCGCTCCTAAAGGAGCTTTTGGTTGTGAGAGCTGGCGGGTCTATAAACATTTCGCTTCTCTGGAGCGAATGAAGGAGTCAAGAATGAAGTTTAAATCAATTATCGCCGCGCTGGCCGTCATTGGCGCGGGTCTGTTGTTGCCCTCGTTTGCGCGCGCGCAGGAAGGTGAGCCCGTTGTTGTTGATGAAGTGATTGCCCAGGTCAACGACGGGATCGTCACGCTTTCTCAGCTTAAGCGCGAAATGAAAGAGCGCGTAGAAACTTTGAAGCAGAACGGCATGTCTGAGCAGCAGGCCAATGCCGAAGTCGAGAAACACAAGGCCGAGCTGATCGCGACTCTGGTTAACGAACAGTTGCTGCTGCAAAAAGGCAAAGAGCTGGACATGACCCAGCGCGTTGAAGACGAAGTCAACAAGCGCATGCTGGCCGTGGCAAAAGAAAACGGTATCACCTCGATCGAGAAGCTCGATCAGGCCATGCGCGGGGCCGGTCTCGATCCGGTTTCGACACGGCAAACCATGCGAATCGAAATCATGAAGCAGGCGGTGCTGGAGAGTGAAGTAGATTCCAAGATCTTTTACGGGCTCCAGATCGATGAGCTGCGGAAATATTTCGAGACGCACAAGGACAAGTTCCTGCGCCCTGAGTCCGTCGAGCTTTCGGAAATCTTTCTCGGTCTCGGGGGCAAGCAGGAAGCTGATGTGAAAGCTCGCGCAACGCAGTTAGTGACCCAGGCGCGGGGCGGCGCGGATTTCTGCACGCTCGCCGCTGCATACACAGAACGTCCAGCCAACAATGGTCAAAAGCCCTGCAAAGTTGGCTTGTTTCGGGTGCCTGACTTGCGGCCCGACATTGCCGGCGCAATCAAGAACGTTAAGGCCGGGGGCATTAGTGAGCCATTGAAAACGGAAGAAGGCTACCAGATTTTGCGCGTAGACACGCGCACGGCGGGCAGCAATACGCCCACCTTCAACGAGAACGACGTACGCGGCGCGGTCACTGAAGAGCGTTTGCAAAAAGCCCGCCAAGACTATCTTCAAGGCCTGCGCAACGATGCCTACGTCAAAATCGCCGATAGCTACAAAGCTGAAGTTGAGCCGTTACTGAAAATCGTTCCGCCGGCGGCGGCAGTAAAGAAGCCTTCAAAGAAAGATAAGAACGAGAAGAAGCCGTAAAGGACGGTGACGAGTGACAAGTTAAGAAACGAGGTGACGAAGTGCATCCTTTCTGACCTGTCACTTGTCACTGAATACTTGTCACTCTCTTGATGCGCCTCGATCTTTTCCTCAAACTCAGCCGTTTATGCCCGCGTCGCACACTTGCTCAGAAGCTCTGTGACGCGGGCCTTGTTCTGGTTAATGGACGCCCGGCCAAGCCGGCGCACGCAGTTAAGCCAGATGATCTCATCACTCTCAAAAGCCGAGATAATCAGATCGAAATTCGCGTGTTGACCGTTCCGGTTGGCCGTAACGTGGCGAAGCGTGAAGCTGCAGACTTAATTGAAGTCTTGAGCGAAAAACGCTTTGAGCCTTTCTCTCTCTAGGCAGAAAACCATGCTGGGATACAACTTCAACGTATACTGAATCGCCATGCTCCGGTTGCTGCGTCCAATCATCGGTTGGCTTGCCTTACTCCTGGTGGCCTCGAGTTACGGGGTAATCGCTGAACGCCGCAACGTCCCCGCACGTCTTTCTACGCTCGCAATTGCGAACGAGTCCCTCCCGCACCAGAAGCTCTCGCTGCCGCTCCGCAATCCAAAGATTGTTGTCAAAAAACGTGATCGGCAACTGCTACTCTTTTCAGATGGAAAGGTAGTGCGGACTTATCGCATCGGACTCGGCCTCAGTCCACTGGGTGACAAAGTGCGTCAGGGCGATCGGCGCACACCGGAAGGCGACTTCTACATCTTCACAAAGAACAATCAGAGCGCGTTCTATCTTTCGCTCGGGGTTAGTTATCCCAACGCCGCACATGCCGCGCGCGGATTACGCGATGGCCTGATCACCAAAGCTCAATACGATGCGATCATGCGCGCCGTCAACGCCGGCAAAACTCCGCCGCAACACACCGCGCTGGGTGGCGACATCTACATTCACGGAAACGGCGCCGGCAGCGATTGGACGTGGGGGTGCGTGGCTCTGGAAAACGAGGACGTGCGCGAGCTGTTCGATGCTGTTTCGGTCGGTACGCCCGTTTCGATCCTCCCCTGACCATCGACTGCATAAGGTAGATCCTTCCCGGGCGTTCGATAATCGGGCGCATCCCATCTTTCGTCCCTTAGGCAAAATTCGGAGGCTTTAGGGAAAGCCGAAGAAAATTGAACAGTTGGCGATTCGCGCAATCGCCCGCCGTTGGCATGTCGGTTGCTACATCCCGCTCAAATGTTTCGGCACTCCCGGAGTGCGAGTAAGCGAGGATTAATCACAATGAACATATTGAGCGGCTTTTTTTCAGAAGATTTGGCGATCGATCTTGGAACCGTAAACACCATCGTATACACGCCTACAGAAGGCGTAGTTTTGAATGAGCCGTCGGTGCTCGCGATTCACAAATACAGCCGCGAGGTGTTGTCGGTTGGCTCACAAGCGTTGAAGCTCCTCGGGCGTGAGCCGAATGACACGGAAGTTCATCGACCGATCCGGCGCGGCGCCATCGATAATTTTGAAGTCTCGCAGCAGTTCCTGCGCGCCTTGATCAGCCGCGTTCAGCACCACGATCATCCCAAGCGCAGCCATCTGGTGATCGGCGTGCCCGGCTCGTCCACGCCGCTGGAGCGCCGATCGGTCAAAGACGCGGCGCGCGATGCGAAGGCCGGTCGCGTTGACTTAATCGACGAAGGCCTGGCTGCAGCGCTGGGCGCGGGATTGGATTTCGATGACGAGCAGGCCCACTTGGTGGTAGACATCGGCGGCGGCACGACGAATATCGCGATCCTCGCCTCGGGCGGCGTTATTAATTCCGTCAGTCTGCCCGCCGGTGGCAATGCGATGGATGATGCGATTCGTGATTATCTGCGGCTGCGATATGCCATACAGTTTGGCGAGCGCACCGTTGAGCGTATCAAGCGCGAACTGGGCTCCGCCTCAAGTGACCGTCACGATCCCTATCTCGACAAGGAAACCGAGATCGTCGGAAAGCAATTAGCGAATGGCGCGGCGCAGCCAATCTCGATCAGCGCGCGCGAAGTTCGCTCGGCGCTTGAGCCGGTGCTCTCAGAAATCATCTCGGCCGTACGCCGGGTCATCGAGGACGCGTCGCCGGAAGTAACGGCGGACATTCACTACTCAGGAGTGATCCTGACCGGCGGCGGCGCTTTGTTGAAAGGCATGAACGATCGTCTGCAAGGCGAGCTGAATCTGCGTGTGACGATGCCGGAAGATCCTTTGACCACGGTGGCGCTGGGTGCGGGACGTCTGCTTTCGGACCCGGAGCGGCTCCAGCGCGCGTCACTGCGTTTGGACGCGCCGGTTTGGGAACAGGCAGATAAGCTGGTTGTGAATTGGTAGACGGTACGCAGGCGGCTCGCCTGCTTTCGTTTAAGCTAGCAGGCCGGAGGCCTGCGTACCTGAGCCACATGAGGTAAAATCTCGTGTGGCTTTGTTTTCATGACTGAGATTAGCGCTTTCAAAATTCGGGACATCGAGATCAGTCCGCCGCTGATACTTTCGCCAATGGCGGGGGTGACTGACATTTCCTTTCGTCGCCTGCTGAAACAGCGCGGCGGGATCGGGCTCACTGTTTCTGAATTCATTTCGGTCGAAGGCCTGACGCGCAACAATCCCAAATCAAAAAGGCAGATGCGCTTTTACGAGAACGAGCGGCCGTTCGCCGTGCAGATTTTCGGCGGCCAGCCTGAGCGCATGCGCATGGCGGCGGAAATGGCCCAAGAGATAGGGGCGGACATCCTGGATGTGAACTGCGGTTGCCCGGCGCCGAAGGTCGTAAAGCACGGCGGCGGATCAGGGTTGCTACGCGATTTGCCACGCCTGGAAACGATCCTCAGAGAGATCAAGCAAGCGATTACGATTCCGCTGACAATCAAAATTCGCGCCGGATATTCCGAGAGCACCATTAACGCAATCGAAACAGCGAAGCTGGCTGAAGATTGCGGAGTTGAGCACATTGCGCTGCACGGCCGCACCAAAGAGCAGGGTTATCGCGGGGTTGCGAATTGGGATCTGGTGCAGGAAATAAAACGAGTGGTGAAGGTGCCGGTCTCCGGCAGCGGCGACGTGGCAACGATCCAACAAGCGTTTGATCGCTTTCGCGATACGGGATGTGATGGCGTCCTGATTGGCCGCGGCGCCATGGCAAACCCGTGGATATTTCGCCAGATCGAAGATGCGATGCATGGGCGTGAGCCCTTTCAACCGACACTCGAAGACAAGCGCGCCTTGCTGCTGGAGTATTTTGAGATGCTGCAACAGGACATGCCGAAGCTGGCGGCGATTGGGCGCATGAAACAACTAGCGGGACAATTCACGCGCGGACTGAAAGGCGGAGCGCTATTCCGCACGGCGCTTTACCATTCGCATTCCGTGGAAGAAATATTGGATCGCATTTCCGAATACTTTGAAGCAATCGAAAACGGGCGTCCTTATTACGGCGAAGGTGGTCCGCCCATGGAAGAGCCGGTCCTTGACTCATGTGAAGCCGCGGCGTGATCTATTCTTTCTCCAAAATCACTTCGGCGATTGCGTGTTCGGTGGTGTGGGAAATGGAGAGATGCGCCGCTACCGCGCCAGTCTGCTCGTACAATTCGCGCGCACGGCCGTGGAACAGAATTAGTGGCGCGCCTGAGTCTTTCAAACTTACTTCAACGTCCTGCCAACTGATGCCGCCACTCCAACCAGTTTGCAGAGCTTTCAACGCCGCTTCTTTTGCCGCGAAGCGCGCGGCATAATGTTGCGCGGCGACCGCACCGCGCGATTCGCAATAGGCACGCTCGGCGTCGGTGAAAACGCGCTCAGCAAATCGCGGCGTGCGCTCGATGGTGTCGCGCACACGCCGCACTTCGATAATGTCGACTCCGATTGAAATGATCACAGCAGAAAACCAAACCGATCGGCGAGCAGCTGCCGCGCTGGAAACTGCCGGCTTTTACTGGCGCGAACGTGAAGGCGTGCACGCGCTGGTCTGCCGGCCGCTGGAAGAATACGGCTTCACCAACGCTTTTTCCACCCGGCTTGGTGGCGTGAGCCCGTTGCCTGAAGCCTCTCTGAATCTCGCGGGCTTTAACGAAGACGCCGCCGAAAATATTTACGAGAACCGCCGCCGCTTTCTCAAATTGTTTTCCGGAGAGTGGATTCTGGCGGGCTGCTGGCAGGTACACGGCGCGGAGGTGCGCGTGGTGCATTCCGCAGCGGACGCAAAACCGACGCCCGGCGTCCTCGGTGATGATCAGCATTGTGACGCGCTGGTAAGTAAGACGCCGAACGTTCTCCTGACCGTCAAGACTGCCGACTGTGTTCCGATTCTGATTGGAGATCCGGTTACGCGGGCGTACGCGGCAGTGCATGCCGGCTGGCGTGGAACATCAGCCTCGGTAGTCAGGCGCGCGATCGAAATGATGGCCCGCGAGTATGGCGCGGATCCCCTCAACTTGCTGGCGGCAATTGGCCCGGCCGCGAATGGCTGTTGTTACGAAGTCGGAAGCGAAGTAATTGGCGTCTTCCGGGAACGCTTCGAGTACGCGGATGATTTGCTCACCCCAACCCGGGACGGTCACGCCCGCATCGATCTGCACGCCGCCAACCGACATCAGCTAACTGAGGCCGGGCTTCAACCGACGCAGATTTATGCGGCGCCGCTCTGCACAATAGATCGAAACGATCTTTTCTTTTCTTATCGCCGAGAGAAACACGTGCACGGCCGGGTCGGACGATTAATGTCCGTGATCGGGAACTCCTCTGCGAACCAAAGCGAAGGGGACAACTAACCCCAGCCGGGGCTGCCGCCGGCTCGATAGCCAAAGTCCGGCGGCGCGGGCGGCATCGGATAGTCCTGCGGCGCGCCTCCCTTTAGCACCAGCGTTCCCGCCATCATGTCGTGCAGTCCCTGTTTGTATTCGGTGAAGGCAATCATGATGAACCCGATTCCGAGGATCAGGCCGGAAACAATTTTGGCAAAGTGACGGCCGGTCGCCTTGCCAAAGCTGATGCGCTGGCCATTCATGTCGGTTACTCTGAGGCCGAGCGCTTTCTTACCGACGGTGCCCTGCCATGAGGAGCTTTCACAGAACGCATAGTAAAGCCAGGTCACCAGCAGGGACAGTCCGTTAATGCCCAACCGGGCGAGGACCATGGGCGGCGAATCGGGTTGTTCGCCGCTGGCGACGATCGCCATTCCCAGAATGAATCCCAAAGGGAAGAATACGCACGCGGAAATCAGAGCGTCGATGATGTAAGCAAGGAAACGCCACCAAAATCCGGCATAAGCGGGCGTGACATAGGGCTGGAACATCCGATGTTCATCCTAACGCTTGGAATTGTTGGAGCGTCCTATCGCTTCCCGCCAAAGATCCAGCCGTTAGCGCCCTGCACCCGATCGTCGGCGCCCACCACGTCAATATTCATGTCAATGTCCTGAGTCTTTGGGGGAAAACAAACCTCATCGTTGCAGCTTTGATAACGGAGACGGGCCTTCAGATTAAGCGACCCACCCGAATAATTCGCGGGAACACTGACATTAAAGCGGAGAATGGCGCGCCGTTCGTAAAGCGCGAGCGCCTCGTTGTTGACTGCTTTGAGTTTGCGCACCGCCCCACGTGGATAGGTGACAGCGCTCACCGTAATACCCTTTGGGGCATCGATCTTGAGAACCGTGGGAATAGCATATTTGCCAAGCGGCTGATTGGAATTGACGTGATAGCCGGAAGGAATGTCCATGACGACGGCGGCGCGCATAGTACGCCCGCGCTGGGCCTTGTCGTTTGCGTAGTAACCTTTGACGCTGATGTTTGGTTCAGGTTCGGGTGCGGCAAGTGTCGCCGGTACGCCGATGAAAGTAAGAATAAGAAGAAGCGTGGCAGTAAATCTCATGATGATTTGGCTTTCTATCTTGCGGAACTTTTATCTGATGCCGGCCGAGCTGAAAACGTATTCTACCCGCCCTCCAGGTCTGGCGCCATCGAAAACCGTTCGTCAGGCGATTTGCGGGCGAGGCTGCGAATTCCGGATCTTGATTGGCGCCGCCTGGCCCGCATCGCTGCGCGCTGCCAGCTGGCCACATGCAGCCAGGATGTCGCGCCCACGCGGCCGGCGCACCAAAGCATGGACGCCCTTCGATTCCAAAATCTGACGAAATGATTCGACGCGTTCATTCGACGAGGGCTGATAAGGCAAAGGCTCTGCGGGGTTGTGCGGAATCAGATTCACTTTTGCGCGCAGGCCCTGCCGATTAAGCAGGCTGGCGAGCTGCCGCGCGTGTCCATCCGTATCGTTCACCCCGCGCAGCATTACGTACTCAAAGGTGAATCGCTCACCCGGCGCCAGCGATTTTTCAAAGTCTTTGCAGGCCGAGAGCAATTCGCGCAACGGCCATTTTTTGTTGATGGGCATCAACTCGTTCCGCAATTCATCGTTCGGCGCGGCCAGCGAGATCGCCAGATGCGGGCGATCAGGAATCGTCGCGAGTTCGCGAATCCTCGGCACGATGCCGGCCGTAGAAACCGTAATTCGGTTTGGCACAATGTGCAGGCCGGTCGGTTCTTTCATGATCCGAACGGCCTTCATTAACTCATCGAAATTCAGGAATGGCTCGCCAGCGCCCATGCCCACGAGATTGGTTCCATGCGGCGGCTCGACCCCGACGCCATAGGCATCGTTGAGGGCGACTATCACCTGTTCGACGATCTCTCCGGCGGTCAGATTTCTGAGCAATCCCAGCTGCGCCGTCAGACAAAAAGTGCACTGCAAAGGACAGCCGGATTGGGAGGAAAAGCAGATCGTATCTCTTCGTTCCTCGGGAATAAAAACAGTTTCGACGGGTAAACTATCTTGAGTCTTGAAAAGATAACGCCGCGTACCATCGCTTGAGAGATATCTCGACTCGAGCGTCAGGCTTTCGATTCGTGCCTGTTCGCTCAACTTCGCTCGCAGGGGTTTGGGCAGGTCGGTCATGTCCTCAAACCTGCGCAGCCGGCGCGAGTGTATGCCGGCGAAAATTTGTTTCGCGCGATACGTCGGCTGGCCTAGCGTCGCCACAAACTCAGATAGCTCCGCCGGCAATAGTCCTGTGAGATGTGGCGATGTCATGGGTTTACGAGATTCTAGCATCCGACGTGTGAACCTAATATCTCTGTCAGCCATGGCTTCACCTAAAAAGTAACTCATGCGAATCGGCTGGGCCGCCTGATCGAGGCAACTCTGTCGGGCGAGAACAAAAATCGCGAGTGACCGGTGGCCACTCGCGATCCGTAATAACCGTCTGCCCTGCGCCTTACGGCAGAATCGTAAATTTCGCGGTCTGTGTTAGTGCCTGGCCGCTGACGCGATCCTTGACGCGCACCTCGACGGAATAATCGCCGGGTCCCAGGTTGCGCGAATCAATCAACTTGGCGAGTGTTAGACGCTGGCCTGAGTCGCTATTGCCGCGCCAGTCTTCCATCTGCTTGCCGAGTTCCTTGCCATCTTTCATGAGCGCGTACTCGACATCCACTGAAGGTCGCAGCGTGGTCTGATCGATGCCGGCGTTGTAAATCTGCATGTAAACGCCGATCGGAGTGCCGCGGTGAAAAGAGCCCGAAACGTTCGGAATCACCTTCACATTGCCAATCGTGAACATGCCGACCGCAGGCTGATCTCCCAAACCCTCGAGTTTTGAAGCCAGCACCAAAGTTGAAGTGGAAAGCTTATTGTTGTCGTACTTGGGAACGATGACGGCGATGTGTCGTACGCCGGTTGCGCCTGACTCAATGTCACGAACAATCACATCGGCTTTGTAATTTCCCGGGGGCAGCGCAATCGCTTTTTGGTAAGCCGACTTTCGGTCCTTCATGTCCCTGAGCTCTTCCGTAGTGGCCCGCGTGATGACCGGATCTTCAAAGATGCCGGCGCGGCGGCCGGAGACGTGCGTTATCCGGCCAAAAATATTCAGACTGGCCTGTTGAATGCCGCCGCTGTCCTTGAAGACGAGATTCGAGTTATCAGTCTGAATCGTAAAAGCGGTAATTACGCGATCGTCGGACTGCCGGAAGTAATCGACGCGGACATCAAAGTTGAGGGGATTGTCTTCGATGATCGGCTGATTCACCATCGAAGCCAAATCGTTGAATTTGATTTGCGGCGGCCGCTGAAGGTCGGTCAGGACTTGCAACCGCGAGAACGGGCTGTCCTGCTCGCGCATGTAGTTGGGAGTGCCCATGCCGCCGACGTTGGCAATGCGGTCGCCTTTGTCGGAAAGGCCCATCTGTTCGGCGAGCGTCATGCCGCCCCCCGGAATCTGCAGCATCGCGTCCTTTTCATCCGGGTTGCGCGCAATCCGGTACTCGCCACTGCCGGTCGGATCGACGAACTCGATTTCGATTCCCGATCCAACGCCGGGCAGATATCGATAGAACCAGCGTTCAAAGGGATAGGTCGTAGTCGAACCGCCACCTTCGTATGATTCACGGTTGTAAGAGCCTCCGGACGGGTGGCTTTCGATTTCGTCGGGTTTACCCCACGTAATGTAAATGCGGCCGCGGTCGGTCTTCCAACCGGGAATGCCCGAAGCGTAATGTTCGTTGGCGTACGCGATACGCTCGTAATACTCTTCGCGAAATTCGTTTTCATCCGTGTCCGGATCAGGATCGCGCCGCCGCCAAAACTCTTCAATAAAGTGTTCGCGCTCGTCGTCGGTAGCGAGCTTCTTGAATGCCCGGCGTTCTTCGTCGGTGATAATGTAAGTAACGTCTTTCTCGAGCCAGTCTTTGTATGCTTTCTTGAGTTCCGGCTTAACGGTTCGAGGCTTCTGGCTCGGATCCTGCTGATCGCTCCGTTTCTGCGCGAAAGTTGAGGGAACGGCAAAACTAATGGTCAAAAGAGCGACGGCCAGGCGGCTCGATCTGCGTGGTGACATGTGAATTACTCCTAAAAACGTAAACCGGGGAAACAAGTCTTCTTGAGCTTAAAATGAATCGTCAGGTAACGCGGACATTGAGACTAATACCGGATTCTAGGTATGGCTTGAACCAGAGTCAAGATGCCACAGGGACGCCCAATAGTTGCCTTTGAGTGTCTCAGGCAGCCCTCCTGTCCCTCCGCTATCAACGGCCGCGAGCACCCAAGCGCGTCACTGCGTCGTTTCGGCGAGGTTCGACTTGTACTTGGTATTGGTTTGGCGGTCGTTTAGCTCGATGTAGACCCAGCTCGGCGGCACCTCGCTCTCTTCCAGGGCAAACCAAATCTGACTTAGATCGGCCGGCGATTTGAGGGCACAAAACCCGTATAGGCGTTTGCCACTCTGGGTGTAGATGTCGACCCAGGTGCGCGACGCCTTGGTGTTCAACCCGCAGGGCGGCAGATCGGGCGACGCGGCGAACATCTCGGCCGGATACGAGTCCTTGTTAAAGACGTCGTATCGGTAGCGGATGAATTGCTTACCACCCGATTGGAAAACCTCGGTACCGGAAAGGTAAATCATCGGATTGGAGAGGACTGGTGCTGACGCCAGGCCCGGACTTGCCAGGACGGTCATAAGCGCCAGCAAGGCAAATAGCAATTTCACTCTGATTCTCAGGCTCACGGGGGACACCTCCAAGCAATGGTTAATGAATCGGCGAGGCCTTATTGCCGCGCCATTCTATTAAGACCACACCGAAAGTCAATCATTCTGGCGTTACCGTTTTGGTCGCACACCCCAGGTTGGCGAAGGCGGCTCTTTGATGGCGCGATCGACGGGACGCTCTTTCAACAGCCGCATGCCTTCGGCCACCGCGCGCTCAAGCTGTGGATCATGACCGGCGATCACATCCTTGGGCCAGTTCTCAACATCGATGTCCGGCGCCACGCCTTCGTTCTCGACTGCCCAACGCCCATCGCGCGTAAAGAAGCCGCCGCGGGGTGCGATCGCTGAACCACCATCAATGAACGGCGGCGTGTCCGCGGTATGAACCAACCCGCCCCACGTTCGCTTGCCCACCAGTGGACCAATCTTGCGGTACCGGAACATGTAAGGCATCAGATCGCCGCCCGAACCGGCCATCTCGTTAATGACCATCACTTTTGGTCCCCAGATGCCGGCCGAAGGACTGGTAAACGGAAAACGATCTCCGGCGACGTTGTTGAAGTAGCCGTCAAAGTCCCTCTGCAGCACGTCGATGATGTAGTCGGCTGCTGAGCCACCGCCGTTGTATCGCTCGTCGATGATCGCGCCCTTCTTGTCCTGTTGGGCAAAGTAGTAGCGATTAAAACTCTGATATCCCGGCTGACCGGTATTCGGCAGATAGACATACGCCAGCTGTCCGTTGGAAAGTTGCTCGACCAGGCGCCGGTTCGATTCAACCCAGGCGCGCGTGCGCAATGCCTGTTCGCTCGCAACCGGCACGACCACCGCCCGATGCGCGCCTTCCATGGTCGGCTTGTCGTTCACGGTAAGCGCTGTTTGCCGATTCGCAGTTCCGTCGAGCAGCCGGAAGATGTTGTCGGGGGCTTTTAACTCGACGCCATTAATCGCGAGGATATAGTCCCCGACGTTTACGTTGACACCGGGCACCGCCAGCGGTGACCGCAGTTCAGGATTCCAATTTTCGTTGTCGTAGATGCGGGTGACTTTGTAACGGCCGTTCTCGATCACGAAATCAGCGCCTAGCAAGCCACCCTGGACCTGCGGCACGTCGGGCATGTCGCCTCCGCGAACGTACGAGTGGCCAATGGCGATCTCAGCGCCCATCATATCGAGCAGGTAATTGAGATCCGCCCGATGCATGACGTACGGCAACATGGCGCCGTACATCTCTTTGTCTTTGGCCCAGTCCGTGCCGTGCAGGTTCGGCACGTAGAAGTAATCGCGCTGGTTGCGCCAGCCTTCATTGAAAATTTGTTTGAACTCTTCTTTCGGATCGAGATACATGCGCAGCGTGAAGCTCACGCGCCCAGTGCCCGGCGGCGGCGGAACACGCGATCCGCATCAACAATAAACAAGGAAGGAACCGGAGGTCGTCCGCCAAAACCGCCGCCACCGGCCAGCCCCGCTGCAGCCGCGCGATAAACCAGTTTGCGGCCGTCAGCGCTAACATCATAGAAGGCCACGCCTGAGACAAACGTCGCCGCTTTTCGATCCGAGAGCCGATAGCGAATCAAATCACTCGTCCCACCACCTGGTCCCTGTCCGCCGCGACCCAGCTCGCGGTAGAACACTGTTCCTTCGGCACCAGCGCCTAACGCAACGTATTGCCGTTCGGGGACGCCGGGCACGGACACGATCCGCTTTTGCAATCCATCGAAATCAATCTGCACAGTCACCGGTGGCCGCGGCCGGCGTTGCGGCTGCTCCGCTTGTGGCTCGGCTCCCGTTTGAGGTGCTGCCGTTTCGCCCGTAGCCGGCGGGCGCCCGCCGCCTGGTCCGCCGGGAGTTGCGGGTGCGTTGCCTACGCCTCTGTCTTCATCGCTCTCGGGCAATAAAGGACTGGGATCGCCTTTCTTTAACACGACCAGATACAAACCAAAGTTCTCATCGTGATCGTACGAAGTCATGTCGAGCCACTGCGACTTCAAACCGAAATCGGTCGAAGCCAGGAACCAGAGGTATTTGCCACTCGCATCCCAGGCCGGCCAGACAGCATCGGCGAGTCCGTCGGTCACCTGTTTGGTTTCACCCGTTTCGGCATTGCTAACGAAAATTGCGTGATACAGCGAGCGCAGACGACTTGAGTATGCCACCCACTTCGAGTCAGGACTCCACACTGGATTCAGCGTGCGTTCCGGCACCATCCATGGATCGTTGCCGACTACTTTCGCTTTGCCGGTGGCCACATCCAGGACCCAAATACGCAATCCGGTGTCGGTGAAAAGAAGTTTTTTCGAATCGGGCGACCACGAAGGAGTGTAGTAGTGCGTTGGATTCTCGAGCGCGATTTCGCGCGGCGGCGTCAGGCCGTCCTGGGCTTCGATGTAGAGTCGATATTCGCCCGAACGATCGCTGAAATATGAAATCCATTTTCCGTCCGGAGACCACGCCGGATCTCGTTCGGCCGATCCGGTCGAGTTCGTCAGATTGCGCACATCGCCTTTCTCAGCCGGTATCGTAAAGATCTCGCCGCGCGCCTCGACCACGATGCGCTTGCCCGTCGGTGACAGCGCAATGTTCGTCAAGCGGTTCGAGACATCTTCCCAACGCGGCATCATCCACGGAAAGTCGCCCGTCGCGGTGATGTTCACGACGTGCTCTTTGCCGCTCTTTGGATCCATTTCATGCACGTAACCAGCTTGTTCGAAGACGATCGCGCCCGAGCCTGAGTCCATCGTCTTCACATCAAAATCCGTGAATCTGGTTACCTGGGCAAGCTTTTTCGTGCTCGTGTCATAACTCCAGATGTTTGCCACGCCGTCCCGATCAGAAATGAAGTAGACATCTTCGCCAACCCACACCGGATCGATGTCTTTGGAATCGGTCCACGGCGGCGAAACTAGATCGTAAGTTTTCAAATCAACGATCCAAATCGGCCGATTTTGGCCACCGCGATAGTTGCGCCGCTCGTCGTCCCAGGAGTTGTTCATGCGATAAGCGATGCGCGATCCGTCGGCGGATATCTTTCCCTGGAAACCGCGCGGCAAAGTCATCGGCTGTTCGACGCCGCCGTCGATCGAGACGGTCCAAAAACGCGGCGCGCCGCTGGGCGACCAGGTCGCGCGCGAGGACGAAAACATGATCGATCTGCCGTCGGGCGTCCATCCCTGCACCGTGTCCGCGCCCGGATGCCACGTCAGTCGTCTCGGTTCTCCGCCTTCGGCGCTGACCACATACACGTCCAGATTGCCGGCGTACTCGCCACTGAACGCGATCCATTTTCCGTCCGGCGAAAAATGCGGATTCGAAGTTTGTCCTGGAAAGCTGGTAACCCGCCGGGCCATTCCGCCCGCCCGCGGCACCACCCAGATGTTCTGTGCATAGGCGAATGCAATCTGAGTTGAGCTGACGGTCGGCGTTCGCAGCAGACGCGTTCCGCCTGCGCCCTGAGCCTGGGCATTCAGCTGAATGAACGCGCAACCGAGCAGCGCTATTAATATGACGCGAAAATGGCGAGCGAACTTCACCTCAGGGGTATGACTCAACATGACGATCTCCTCCGAAGACTTTGACTGAACTGTTAATGAATCATCGTTGTCAGAACACTTAGTCTTAGCCATTGCTGACCAGAACCGCGATCACAAATGGAGCAATCGCTAACAAAAGAAACGCCGACAGGAATATCCGATGAAGCAACATCAGAATATGCGCGTCATCGGCTTGCGCCATCCATTTCGGATTTGTGAAAAGCCACTTCCAGCGCGCCAGTTGGCCTGGGTGCCCGCTGGTGTACGTAACGTACCGGCGGCCGATTTTCGCTTCGGGTGGAATCCAAAACAAGCCACGCGGCTTGCCATCGGCTTCCCATGAAGATCGATCCGCGGTGTACTCGCGACGGACTAGCAGGCTGATGACTATCTCATCAGAGATCGCGAAGAGAATGGCAAAAAACCAGGGAACCAGAAACATATTTAGAGCGAATCGAATTCGCCGGCGCGAATCGCGCTGGCGACGAGCTCAACTTCGCCGGACATGGCGCGATCGACAGTAAGTCGCGAAACATGGCGACGGATGATTTCATAGGCCTGCTGCACGCCGCGGCCCGGCTGCAATGGCGCGCGATATTCCAAACCTTCGGCCGCGGCAATCAATTCGAGCGCGACTATTAGTTCCGCCAGCTCGACAATCACCCGCAGCTTAACGGCGCCGGTCATGCCCATCGACACGTGATCTTCCTTGCCGCCGTCAGTAGGCACGTTGTCGATGCTGGCCGGGTGGGCCAGGACCTTCGCTTCGCTTAAAAGCGAGGCCGCGACAATCTGCAACATCATGAAGCCGGAAGCTGTGCCGGCGTGCGAAGTCAGAAACGGCGGCAACTGTTCATTGGAATCAGGATTCACCAAACGATCCAGACGTCGCTCAGTGATGCTCATGAGATCGGTCAGCGCCAGCGCGGCGTAGTCGAACGACAGCGCCAGCGGCGCCCCGTGAAAATTCCCTCCCGAGAGCACCTCGCCGTTATCCAAAAATACCAGCGGGTTGTCGGTCGCGCTGCCCGTCTCTATCTCAACTATCTCGCGCGCGTGCGCCAGCGCAGTTCGCACCGCTCCATGCACCTGAGGCATGCAGCGAAGCGAGTATGCATCCTGCACGCGCGGATCGTTTTCCAGATGCGACTCGCGAATCTGGCTGTCGCGCAGCAGTTCGCGCAGGTGCGTCGCGACTTCGGTCTGGCCGGGGTGTGGCCGCGCCGCGTGAATCCGTTCATCGAAAGCGACGGGCGTCCCCTTGAGAGCTTCCAAAGACATAGCGCCCGCGACGTCTGCCAGCCGCGCAACTCTTTCCCCGCGATGCAATGCCAGGCCTCCGACTGCCGCCATTGCCTGCGTGCCATTCAAGAGGGCCAGACCCTCTTTAGCTTCGAGCTGCAATGCTTCGATGCCCGCAGCGCGCAAAGCCTCGGCGCTGGGCATGCGGCGTCCGTCATAAAACGCTTCGCCTTCGCCGATCACGGTTAAAGCGAGATGGGCCAACGGCGCCAGGTCACCACTCGCCCCTACGGATCCTTTTTCGGGAATAACGGGCGTCACGCCTCGCTCGAGCATCTGGATCAATTTTTCGATCACGGTGGCGCGGCAGCCACTGTAGCCAAGCGCCAGCACATTGGCGCGCAGCAGCACCATTGCTCGGGCTTCGGCGATCGAGAGTGGCGCGCCCAGCCCACACGCATGACTGCGCACTAAATTCAGTTGCAGCGCGCGCAGATCCTGCGGCTCGATGCGCACGTCCGAAAGCCGGCCGAAGCCGGTGTTCACGCCATAGACCGTGCGGCCGTCAGCGACGATCTTTTCGACAATGGTGCGTGATTGGTCGACGCGCGTGCGCGCTCGTGGGGCAAGGCTAACGCCCTCGTCACCGTTAGCCACGGCGACGACACGGGCGAGTGGCAGTTTTTGACCGTCTAATTCGAGCATGAGACTGTGAGCGGTAAGCAGTGAGCTGTGAGCTGTAAACAGTGAGCAGTCATTAACGAGTGCGGCTGCTTGCTGCCTTCTGCCTTCTGCTTACTGCTCACCGTTTACTTCTTAAGGCGGTGATCGGGCGCTTCTGACATATGAATGCGATCGGGCGTCTGGGTTATATCGATTTTTCTCAGGTCGCCGCTGCCGCCACGCATTCGTTGCCGGGCTCGCTTTGCCCGTCGCACGGTGGCCTTGGTACCCGACGAGGCAGCGCGCGTCCAGCTCGACATCCGCTGCAACGGGTGTAACGAGAACTGATGCCGGGGCAGGACTTCACCCGTCGCTTCGCGCAAACGAATGGTGCTGATGGCAAAGATGAACAGCGTCGCGTTGAAGACAAATCCGACCATGAAGACCAGCCAGCCGGGAATCAGTCCCACCTGCGCGCGCATAATAAACTGATCGAAATTCTGGGCCGGTTCGGGATATAGATAGACCTTAAGGTTCCAACTCAGGGCCAAAAGCGCGAACAGCCAAATGTAATTGCGCCGCAGGCGACGGCCGATCGCTTCCCAAACGCTGATTGTAAAATTCGGTGTCAGCAGATCCGATGCCAGGTGCGACGACCATTCCTGATCGCGCGGCACGCCGGCGGGATCAAGCATGGGGGCCAGATAGCCAGTTTCGATCACGCGCACGCGGCTCGACCAGATCTCGTAATAGCGATACCGACGCGCCTCCATCACGAGAAAGACTGCGACCAGGATTGAATCCACCGGAATCACGAAGTGCGGCGTGCTCGCCGAGCTGAACGCGAACGATAACATTGCGCCGGCGCTGAGCACGGCCCAATTGGTAGTCGTATCCAAACGGTTGCGCCAGGTGTTCGATCGCTGGACCTCGCCGCGATAAAAGTGGGCCATCGCCGTGTTGAACTCAGCCGGCGAAGCGTTGCGCATTTGATCTGCTGATTGAGCTGAGGAACGATCCGGCACCACGGTGTCGTGAATCGAATGGGACACCGAACGCAATCGGCCGGTGCTGCGATCGGCGGCCACCGGCGCTACTGAACTGTCGCGAATTCCCGTTGTGCGGCGCGGGAGACGAGATGAGATCTGAGATTCATGAATGCTGTCGCGGCGAAGTTGTCCAGTGTCAGGTTGGGCTGATTCGGTTTTGATCGCCATGTTCGCCGCTTGATCGAGCGCGGGATTTACTCGCGGTTTCTCCGCGCGATAATAACATGGAATGCCGCAATGCTGCCGTCTAAATGGCTGTTCGGACGCTTGCTTGACAGTGATTTTTGCGAAACCTATAGTTTCAGTTTCGCTATTTGAACAAAATGTTTTCTGTAGAGACCGCGGCCACAGACGAACACGCGCGCTGGATGCGCGAGGCGCTGCACGCGGCCCGCGAGGCGCAGTCGCGCGACGAAGTTCCCATTGGAACGTGCATCGTTACCGCCGGTGAAATGGTTGCGCGGGCCGGCAATCGCACTCGCACCGATTGCGATCCGACCGCGCATGCTGAAATCGTCGCGCTCCGCGAAACGGCGAGGAAGCTGGGCAACTATCGTTTCGCGAACTCGGTTGTTTATTCGACTATTGAACCTTGCGCGATGTGCGCGGGCGCGCTGATTCAAGCACGGGTCAGATTGTTGGTCTATGGCGCGGCGGACGAAAAAGCAGGCGCCGTCGAGTCGCACTTTGGAATTTGCAGCGCGGCGCACCTTAATCACCGCGTCGAAGTGATTAAGGGAGTTTTGGAAACAGAGTGCCGCGAGCTGATGCAGGAATTTTTCAAAGCAAGGCGATGAGATTTAGAGTTCAAGCTTTAGTTTCGGTGGCTCACGCAAGCTGAGGCTTGAACTCTGAACATTTTCACGCGGAGAGGTCGCATAGTGGATTAGTGCACCGGTCTCGAAAACCGGAGTGGGTTTACGCCCACCGTGGGTTCGAATCCCACCCTCTCCGCCATTTATTGCCGATTGCCAATTGATGATTTCCGATTGGCGTTTTTTGAGAGTTGCTCAGGCCAGTTAAAGCTAACCGGCAATTGGCAATCGGAAATCGGCAATAACGGAAAGGTGCAGGAGTGGTTTAACTGGCAGCACTGGAAATGCTGTGAACGGGGAACCGTTCCGTGGGTTCGAATCCCACCCTTTCCGCCATATATCGGAAGCTGCGCCTTCCGGCTTCATTTCGTGAATTTTCCCTCCCTGATAACCGGCCCTGCTGAATTTCAAGTATAGTGAGTTTGAGGATCCAATGATGACATTCAAACATTCTCGATCAGTCGTGGCGGTAATAAGTCTGGCGTTGGCAATGCTGAGCGCTTTCAGCGTAAACACCAACGCCCAGAGACGGCGGCAACCCGTGAAGCATCTGGCGATTTGCGGCAATCCGAACTTCTCGTGCCCCTCAGTGATCACTTTCGAGCCGCACGTGCTGCCTTTTCGGATGCCAGCCAACGCCGTCATCTACGATACAGATTTGTTCTATGGAGTGATCCTGCGCAGTGTGGTATCACCGGCAGACAGTTGCGACAACTTTATCCCCGAGCCCGAACGGCTGGCCGCACAAATCCTTTTCCCCAAAAACAAAGTTTTCGCCTCACGATGCGCCGAACCCGGTGAAGTCTCGTATACGAACACCAACCCCCGCGCCCAATTCATGGCAGTCTATGCAGGTGCAACTCTCGCTGACGCCAATCGCATGCTCGCGACCGTAAAAGCGACCGGTAAATTTCCCGGCGCCAACATTCGCCGCATGCGCGCGGTAATCAACGGGACGTAACTCTTTTTCAGGGAGGCAACAAATGGAAGACGACAAACTGGCGATCGAGGAGGCTCGACGCGCGGGTCAGCACGGTGCTGTCAAAGCACAGGTCGAAGGCGAGGTACAGGCCGAGATTGCCGAGCACGCCGCGGAGGCGCCGCCGCCGGAAAGTGAGCGCATCGGCGAGCTCGCGCATGAGTTCCGCGCCAAGGCTGTCGATGAAGTTGTCTCGACTGAGCGCGAGGTCGGGCGCGCCCGCGGAGTGGCGCGCATCTCTCAGGTCGTGGACTACATTTTCTTTGTGCTTTATGCACTGTTGGGGCTGCGGTTTTTGCTGGCCCTGCTGGCCGCTCGCAGTTCCGCCGGGTTCGTGCGCTTTATCGTCGCCGTGACCGATCCTTTCTACGAACCGTTTCGCGGAATCGTCGCCAGCCCGCGAACCGATGGTGGCCATACGCTGATGTTGCCGTTGGTCATCGCCTTCATTGTTTACATTTTGCTGCACCTGGCGATTAACGGCGTGCTGCGTATCATTGCTCATCGAAAAACTGCGGTCTGAGAATTGGGAGCGCGAGCTGTCAGAAAATCAGTGTCTTAACTTTGGGTTTTACTTTGCGGTTTTTCTTTGCGGCTCTGCGTCTTGGCGTGAGACGTCGCAATCAAAAGAGCATTTCACGCAAAGACGCAAAGGCGCGCAAAGACAGACTAAGACATACTGAAAACCATCGCCAATCGACATTCGGCAATCGGCAATCTAAAATGGCCCCATCAGACTTCGGGCTCCGCACAACGCAGGTTCGGTAAACCCCGCCAGGCCGGGAACGGAGCAACGGTAGCCAGAGCCGCGTGTGTTGCGGGTAAGTCCGGAGTCTGACCTAACCAGTCCATAACATCGGCGCGACTTTTCAGCAGGAGGTCCAGCCATGAAGGCGTTCACTGCCGCAGCTTTCATCTTGTTGCTCTCGTTATTCACAGGAAATGCTCTAGCCCAAAACGACCCGCCGCCTTTTGGCGCGCCACCTTTTGGCGATTACAAGGATCATCTGCCCGGACTCGACAACAACACCCGGCGGCGCCCCGACTACTGGCGCGAGCCGAAGTTTGGGCCCTCGCCTGAACCACGCGTCTTGCAGAAAGGACCGCTGGCCCCGTCCGCACTGGATCGGGAAGCTTACGCGCTTTTTCTTAAGCAACCTGATTCCGGACTCATCCGCTTGTTGCCGGCCGAGGTCGATAGATCTAAGCCTCCGGTTAAGGGCCGGCCGAAGATTACCCGGTGGCGGAGCATTCTACTCATTCACTTTTCTGACACACGACTATGTGGGAGACCTTAAGTTGGATCGAGAGGTCACTTGCCAGGGATTAGGCAATGGGAAAATGGTGTGTCAGTATCCGCGCAGACTCGGTGTCGGCAGCTATGGAATGCTGACGAATTTGGGCGATGTCGAGTTGGATTCAATCACAGCAACTGATTCAAGAGTCGCGTACCTGTTGGCGTATGAACCGCCGCGTGCCGGCCCAATGGTTCGCTGCGAAAAAATTGAGCTTAATAAAGGGATCACGGTAAATGGTCAGCTCTATAAAGACATGCTGCCGGTCCAGGCCAACCATACATACCTGCTGCGCGCGACGGATCACTGGCGATCCGACGTGCTGGTGGCGTTGCGGGTTATCCGCGACGACGAAGATGAAAGTGTAACCATCGCCTGGAAGCTCCTGAAGAAATACACACCTCGAAAGATTGAAAGAGTTTTATACGTAAACGGCACAAACAAATGTCCTACCAGGTAATCGCCCGCAAGTGGCGTCCGCAAAAATTCGAAGATGTAACGGGTCAGGAAATACTGACCCGGACGCTGCAAAATTCGATCGCCCACGACCGGCTGCATCACGCCTATCTTTTTTCCGGCGCGCGGGGCGTTGGCAAGACGACTACCGCGCGACTGGTGGCGCGCGCGTTGAATTGCCATAAGTTCGATAAGCCAACAGCCACGCCATGCGCCCCGATTGATGAGAACGCCTGCCCGTCATGTCGCGAGATCGCTGAAGGCCGTTCAATGGATGTGCTGGAAATTGACGCGGCCTCGAACACCGGCGTGGACAATGTGCGCGAAGTTATCATTGGCAGTGTCGGGATCACGCCCGCGCGCGATCGCTACAAAGTTTTCATCATTGACGAAGTCCACATGCTCTCGGGTCCGGCCTTCAATGCTCTGCTCAAGACAATCGAAGAGCCGCCGCCGCGCGTGACCTTTATCATGGCGACGACTGAAGAGCGCAAAGTCCCCGAAACCATAACTTCGCGCTGCCAGCTTTTCGAATTTCGCACGATCGCCACGGCCAAAATCGCTGAACGGCTGCAGCAGATCGCCAAAGCCGATGGGATTTCGATTTCCAAAGAAGCCGTGCGCGAGATTGCCCGCGCCGGCGAAGGCTCGATGCGCGATGCGCAGTCAGCCTTTGATCAGGTCATTAGCTATGCCGGTGAAAAAATTGAAACCGAAGATGTTGAGAAAGCCCTCGGCATCGCCGGCGCTGAGATTCTTGAACGAGTCATCAAGGGCATCGCCGAGAACAAACCGGCTGAGGCGCTGGCCATCGTCGACGACCTGGTAATGCGCGGCCACAACCTGCGCAACTTCTGCCGTGACGTGCTCGGCCATTTGCGCGATTTGCTGGTCGTGAAGGTTGCCGGCGATCCAAAACTGCTGGATTCATCTTCAGCTCTGACCGAGGCGCTCAAACAACAAGCGGCCCTGTTTTCAGAATCCGACCTGGTGCGCTTCTTTCATTCGCTGGCAGAGACTGAAGCCAGTTTGAAGGACGCTGCGAATCCGCGTTATCAGGTTGAAGTCGGTCTGGTAAAACTGATGGAGATGCGGAGGCTGGCGTCACTGACTGACATGATCGGACGCATCGCGGAACTGGAAAGCGCGCTACGAACCGGCCGCGCCCCGGCTGAACGCAAAGCTCCACAAAGCGCACCCCGAGGCTCGTCCGAAACATCGCCGCGATCAGCTCCAACTCAAAAGCCAGGCAGAGCCGCCGGCGCAGCAGCCGCGCCTGCGATGCCGCCAACACCCACACCTGTGAATGTTGAGGACTCGGCCACAGCCGACATCCCGCCCGAGCCGGAGGCCACCCCGGGATCGCTGGTCGATCAGATCAAAACTGCTCTCGAGAAGAGAAAGAAAAAACTTTTGCTCGCGGCGATTGACGCTGCGGCTCGGATCGAACTCGAAGGTGATGAGTTATCGATTGAATTCTCGCCCGACGCCAAACATTCGCGCGACACGCTGGCCAAATCCGACAATGCCAAGATCCTCCGCGAGACTTGCGCCCAAGTTTGCGGTCGCGACATCGGGATTCGGTTCTCAGTCCGCGACGGCGAAAGCGATGACGCGCCCGTCTCGGCAGAAGAAGACAGCCGGCGCGGCCAACAGCGCGCGCGCCAAGCAGCCGCTCAAAATCCCACGGTGCAGCAAGTCCTGCGTACTTTCGGCGGCGAGATTGTCGATGTGAAGACGCAGTAACCCGTGTGCGCGAAAGTAATGCAAACTGTTAGTTTGCGTCTTCTCTACTGGGATCGCGGACGCCCTCGTCCGCCGCCTGTGGCGTGCGCTCAAGTGTTTTTGAAAGCAGACTTAGTTCTTCCATTGTTCGGTTGAAAGGATCGAAGCGGGCGAGGGCGCCCGCGCTCCCAGTGAAGATCAAAGCCGCCGGCCCCAATCAATACACACTGAAATTCATTTCGACGGTCGCGGACTGAGAAACGGCGTGGCCGTCTTTCTGTGCGGGGGTAAATTTGATTCGTCGCGCTGCTTCGATTGCACGTTCGGACAATCCATCGGGCAGCCCCCTGACAACCGAGATGTTAGTCACAGACCCTGAGGCGGCCAGCACCACGCGCAACGTCACCGTCCCCTGCACCTGGTTCTTACGCGCCTCTTCCGTGTAGCTCGGCGCAGGTCGCGACAGAATGCGCGCGGGCTGATCAACTTCGCGAACTGAAAACACCTTATTGTAATCCCGCTGCTCTTCCTTTGGCGGGAACAACACGGGATCCTGATCCAATGTCGCCGGCGATGGAGTAGCGCTTTGCGCCGGGATTGGCGAAGGCGTCGCCTCACTCTTGCTTGCCGGAGTTGGGGTTGAAGTTGGCTTTGTGGTCGGACCTGGTGTTTGCCCCGGTGAAGCAGTCGGCATGGCAGAACTCTGTGCCGCCGGAGTCGGGCTCGGAAGCGCCGTGGCGACTTCCCCTTGAGTGCGGTTGCGTCCCGCAAATAAGACGAAGTAGCCAATCACGATCACGAGCGCTATCGCCACCACTCCCGCGAGAGCCAGGACCAGCGGACGCCTTGCCGACTGGGATGATTCTTTCGCGGCGGTCGGTCGGACTGGAGCTGCCGCGCGCGCAGTTATTGTCGGCAAAGGCGACGCTTGCGTCGGCTTGGGTTCCGGCGGCGCAGGCATGACCGCAGTATCAGCTGCCGATCGCTCGTCTCTTTTGTCTCCGATTCCAGGCCCTCAAAGGGCGGCGACAACAACGCGCCATCGGCCAGACAAAAACTGATGGTGGTGTCTGAGTATGTTCGCCCGCAGGTGGGGCACTCTTTAATCATTTCCAATCAACTCGTTTTGCGATTGGTTCGCGACGCGGGTGATTTTACTTCAGGCCTCAGGTTTGTCACGAACAATTTCAGGATGCGCTTGTATTCATCAGCCCAGCTTTCTTCGCGTTCAAAACCATGGTCTTCGACCGGGTAAGGCGCCACTTCCCAATTCTCTTTTCGCAGTTCGATCAGCTTCTCGACCAGCCGCACCGTGTCCTGAAAACTTACGTTTAGATCGACCATCCCGTGACAGATCAGCAAGGCTCCCTTCAAACCGTTGGCGAAGTAGATTGGCGAGCTTTGCTTGTAAGCTTCCGTGTCGCCCTGCGGCAGGTTGAGAATGTTCGCCGTGTAGGGATTGTTGTAGTGCGCCCAATCCGTCACCGGCCGCAGCGCCGCGCCGGCCGCAAACACATCCGGCTCTTTGAACATGGCCATCAGCGTGATGAAGCCGCCATAACTTCCGCCGTAAATGCCGATGCGCTGCGGATCGACGCCATGCTCTTTCACCAGATAATTCACGGCGTCCACATGATCGGTTAGGTCTTTGCCGCCCATGTGCCGATAGATTCCGGTGCGCCAGTCGCGGCCATAGCCGGCGCTGCCGCGATAATCGATGTCGAGCACGACAAAGCCGCGCTCCATCAGCAAGTGATGAAACATGTACTCGCGGTAGTAGGAACTCCACCAGCGATGCACGTTCTGCAAATAGCCGGCGCCGTGCACGAACAGCACCGCCGGCCCGCCACCTTTGTAGTTAGCCGGTTTATAGAGTCGTCCATAGACGGTCGCGCCGTCGCGAGCTTTGAAGCTAACGATTCGCGGATTGATCCAGTCGTTAGTAAAGAACTCTGGAATGGGCGACTTTGTGACCTGTATTACTTCGTGGAGCCCACTTGGCCCAGGCGGCATAGACGATCTTAATTCAAGTTCGGGCGGCTTGTTGCTCAGCGAATAGACGTCAGCGAGCATCGTCTCATCGGGCGAGACCTCGACTTGATGGTTACCTAACGCTGAGGTGATGCGCGTGCGCGGCCCTCCGGCGATCGCCATCGAATACAGATTCCGTTCGAAAAGACTGCCTTCGCTCGAAGTGAAATAGAACCTGGCTTTGTCTTGTGACAGGCGAACGTCGGAAACCTCAAACTGTCCCGAAGTTAGTTGCTTTGGCTCCCCGCCGTTGATCGAGACTGAATAGAGATGAGCCCAGCCGTCGCGCTCTGATTCGAAATAGACCTGTTCGTTGTCCGGCAGCCAGCCGAGCGTGAAGGCTCCCGGGCCATCAACCCAGGCGTCGTCATGTACGGTCGCGAGCACTTTGGTTTTACCGGTCGCGGGATCGAGCAACATCACCCAGCGATCTTTGTTGTCAGCAGCGCGGGCCATCAGCACAACGTGCTTGCCGTCTTCTGACCATTGCAGTTGGACAACTGCACGTCGCGATCTTTGGCCTCGGCGGGGACTGTCCCAGCCGGTGTTAGAGTACCGACTTTAGTCGGGCTCTCGCTCTCAGTTTGCGCCGCAGTCCTAAGTGAAGAGCCCGACTGAAGTCGGTACTCTAACGCCGCTCGGGCAGGGGCCGTCGTTACGGGAAGTTTCTGTCCATGATCGACATTCTTCGTCTCGCCGGTCTCAACATCGATGATGACGATTCGGCTGCGACTCTGGACGTCGCCAACTTTCGTGCGTCCGGGAATGTCTTCCGTGTAGGCTGACTCGGTCACATAGTTCGGCACAATGGTGTTCTTGGCGCCGGTGCCGGGTTCGACTCACCGTGGCGAGGACACGCTTCCCGTCCGGTGCCAAGGAAAGACTGACAACGTTCTGACCAGTCGGGACATAGAAGGGCTTTCGCTTTTCGCGCTCTTTGCGTTTCTTTTCTTGTTCTTCGCGCTGCTCGGCGCGCTCGCGGACAGCGTCAAGCAGGGCGCGCTCTTCCTTTTTCAAATATTCCTGACTGTCAGTTCCCTTTGGCGTGGCGCTGGGAGCGGCCACGCCGATGCGAATGTCCGTGAGTTGTTCGAGCGATCCGCCGTCGAGGGCCATCACATACAGATTGTTCGCGCGCGTAAAGTAAATGCGTTGCTGATCGAAAGTGAAATGCGGATTCACCTCAACGTCAACGGTCCTGGTGATTTGCCGGCGCGCCTGCTTTGCATGATCGTAGATAAAGACGTCGCCTTCATCCGTGAACACGGTCATGGTTTTGTCTTTCGACAACTCGCCGTTGGCGGGCGGCGCTTGTTTCGCTTCTTCTTCGGACAAACGCCGGAGGCCGCTGCCGTCGCGATTAACGACATAAAGGCTCATCTGTTTCAGCCGCGGCTCGTCGGCTTGCTTCCAGCGAAAGTAAATTCGCTGGCTGTCTTGCGACCAGTAGACACCGGACGGCGGATAACCAACCAGCCGTGGCCCACGCATGATGCTGTCGACGGTGAGCTGGAAAGGCTTGGGCTGTGGCCCGGATGATTGCTGCGCCAGCGTGAATTGCGGCGCGATGGCCATCACGACGCAGAAAAACAGACTGACACACTGCAGTTGTTTGTGCTTCATATTGTTTCCGCATTTTACTTCAACCGCGAAGCGGTTGATTACAACAAAGCCCAGGGTTGCCGAAGCGTGTTCAGGATCATGACATCGTTGACAGTTTGTGAGCTGCGAAGCAGCGCCCAGAACTCCGGCCCAAGGCGAGGCTTTGCGAGTCTTGGGGACCTTGCACAAATCAGTCGGAGCCGCGGAGCGGCGACAGATAATAGTTGACAATGGAATGTACTCTGTCGCTGCTCCGCAGCTTTATACGTTTTTCTGTTCTTGACCCAGGGGCCGCAGCCTCGCCCTGGGCCGGAGCTCTGGTCGCCGCTTCGCGGTTGCCTGCTACTCATAGCGCAGCGCTTCAATCGGATTCAGCCGCGCGGCTTTCCACGCTGGCCACAATCCAAACACGATACCCAGTCCCACCGACACCACAAATCCGACAATTGGCGACCACAGCGGAATGTGAGTAGGCATGATCATCCTGATCAGCAGAGCAATGCCCGCGCCGATCAGAATCCCCAGCACGCCACCCAAACCTGTGAGCGTCGCTGCTTCGATGAGAAATTGTGTGACGATATCGCGCCGGCGCGCGCCCATGGCTTTGCGCACGCCAATTTCGCGCGTGCGCTCAGTTACGCTTACCAGCATGATGTTCATGACCCCGATCCCGCCGATCAGCAAGCCAACACTGGAAATCGCCACCATCAGCGCGAACACGCCGCCGGTAATCGCATTAAATTGAGAGATGATCTGATCGGAAGTTGAAACGCCGAAGTTGTCTCGCCCGCCGAAAGGAACCCGGCGACGGCGACGCAACAGTTCGCGAATTTCTTCGACCGCCTGGTTCATCAATCCCGGCTGCGCCTGGGCCATTATGAAATTGTCATCGACCTCGGGATAAGCCTTTCGCAAAGTCAGATAAGGCATGTAAACAGCTTTGTTTTCGTTGTTTGGATCTTCTGCCCCGACGAGAAAGACGTCCCGCTCAGCCAATACGCCAATTACCCGATACTCCCGGCCGTTGATGGTGACGCTTTTGTCGATAGCGTTTGTGAATGGGAAAAGAGTGTTCGCGACGTCATGTCCGATCACCACCACATGAGCATGACGCGTGTTTTCTTCCTCACCGTAGTAACGACCCTCCGCAATGTTAGTAACGCCCATCTTGAAATAGGTTGGCGAAGCACCTTGTACGGCCGCGTTCGACATTTCCGTCGTTTGGTATCGTACGTTTACGCGCTCAGTAAAAGTGCCGCCGAGAAAATCCACCGGCGACATAAAAGCCGCGGCGTACATCACCGACGGGCATTCGTTTTGGATCGCCAGCATGTCTTCATAGGTGAGCGGTTTGCGCATGCGCTCCTCCGCCGTCGGCTGGAAATTGAAGCCCGGGTCGAAGCGGTAGATGTAAATTGAATTCGTACCGAACGATTCGATCTCTTTGGACACCCTGTGATCGATGCCTGAGACAAATGCGGCGATCACAATCACGGTTACGGTTCCGACTACCACACCCAGTATGGTCAGTAGCGAACGTAACTTATGCTGGCGCAAAGTATCGAGCGCCATGCGCAGATTCTCGAAGATGTCGGAACGAGAGAGCTTCATTCTTTTGGTGCTTTGTTCTTAGTGCTTTGTACTTCGATTGACCTGGCCAGCGTAATCAGACGTCAAAGTCCAAAGCACTAAGCACTAAGATCATGTCTCAGCGCGCAACGCTTCAATCGGATCCAGGCGCGCGGCGCGCCAGGCCGGATAAACTCCTGAGACCAATCCCACGCTCGCGGAAACCAGCAGCGCCAGCGTCACCGCCAGCAGCGGCAGAGCTGTCGGCACCGAAGTCAGCGCCGCCACCAGTTTCGCAATCCCGTAAGCGATAGCAATACCAATCGCGCCGCCCATTAACGACAGCATGGTCGATTCCGCCAGAAACTGCCGCAGGATGTCGCCGCGGCGCGCGCCTATGCTTTTGCGCAGGCCGATCTCTTTGGTGCGCTCGGTGACACTCACCAGCATGATATTCATGATGACGATGCCGCCGACGACCAGCGAAATCGAAGTCACCCCGATGGCCGCTACCTGAATCGTGCCGAAAATCTTGTCGCGTAATTCGTTAATGGCACTCGGCGTGATAATGCCAAAATTATCTTTCTCGTTCGGCGGCAGTTTGCGCCGCGCACGCATCACGACCCGCGCTTCGTCAATCGCATCGAGATAGGTTGCTTCACTGGTCGAAGTAATGCTGAGACCCAAAGAACGGCGCGAGCCGTAAATGGCCAGGAACGTTGAAAGCGGCACCGTGACGTACTTGTCGCGTGATTGTCCAAAGACCGAGCCCAAAGGTTTTGCCACCCCGATGATTTCAAACGCGCGGCCATCGATGCGAATTGTCTCGCCCACCGGATTCGCGGTGGGAAATAATTTGTCGGCCACATCAGAGCCGATAAAGCATACGTTGCGCCGCGCCTCGTCTTCGCCGTGGTTGAAGTAGCGGCCCACTTCGGCTTCGACTCGATCAATGTCGGCCATATTGGCGGTCGTGGCCGTGATACTGATCCGGGAGAGCTTCGTGGCGCCATACTTTAATTCCCCGAAGCGACCAACTTTCGCGCCCACTTCCTGGATCGCTCCACCCCGCGAGCGCAGGGCTTGCATATCGTCCAGAGTAATGTCCTTGTTGCGGCGGCGCGCGGCGTTGAGCGCTTCGAGGCTCGAGAAGTCTTCAATGGAAAACTTCCTCACGTTGAAAGCGTTCGTGCCGATGTCAGCGATCTTCTCGTCAACGTAGCGGTTGAATCCTTCGACGAGCGACACCACGACGATTACCGTCGCCACTCCGAAGATCACCCCCAGCAGCGTCAGAAACGAACGCAGCTTATGACCGAGAATCGCGGCCGCGGCTAGCTTGATTGCTTCCAGGAAAAGCATCGGAGTTCACCGAAAGAATACAACTTTTTACGGGAGAAGAGAGTGTGAGGTTTCAGCCGGTGCAAGGCCGCTGCATTCGCCGGCTCTACGAGCGCTGAATGGAGCGCCTCTCATTCACACCTTGCTTCAGCAAGGTGATATGCAACCGACGGGTAGAAAGAAGCCGTTTCAACGGTTTCCATACCGCGGAAGCCGTTGAAACGGCTGATTTGAAATCTCAACCTTCCCAACACCTCGCTGAAGCGAGGTGTGAATAAGATTTCGCGTGACTAATTACAGCTTGCCCGCCTTCATGTCAGCCACCCGTTTCTCGAATGCGGTGGTGTTGACCTTGTCGGCCTTGCCTTTCGCGATCGCCGCGTCGGCCACTGTCAATGCCTCTTCCTTCTTGCCGGCGGCCCAGAGGATATTCGCCTTGGCTGAGAGATTACGAAAAGTCTCTTTAACTTTGATCGACTGGTCAACGAACTTCAGAGCTTCCTCATAATTCTTGTCGCCGGCATAGGTTTGCGCGACTTGCAGTGGCAGCACTTCATTGGTTGGATTGGCCGCGATCAGCGCATCGGCCTTCGCCCGCCACAGAGCTTTTACATCTTTCACTTCCACCGTGAACGGCACGCGCAGCTTTTCCCAGCGCAGATTGACTTGCGCGGTGTTGTCGCCAATCGGATCGAAGCTGAATGAGAGCCATTCCTGATTCTCGGTTACCGTTTGCGGTTTCGTCTTTACGCGCAGCGAGTCTTTCTTGCTGTCATAAGTGAAGCTGCCCCACTGACCGGGATCGCTGTTGAAAATGATGGTCCACTCTTCTTTTCCCGGCACGGCATGCATGCTGTATGTGCCGGCCTTCAACGGCTGCCCATTGATTAAGACATCGTCGGTGATCTGAAACATCGTGGCTTCGTTCGCGCCGGCGCGCCAGACGTGATCATAGGGAACAATCGGTTCGCCGGGCTTGCGCTCGTTCTGATTATCGAGGGTGGCTTCGCCCTGCGCGCGCGCTGCCATCGAGGCAGGGGCGTCGGCGAAGATCGGGCGGCCTTTTACGCCGGGCCGGCTATAGGTGATGGTGATGTCGGTGACGCCGATGGTCTGCATCACGCTGGCTTTCTGGCTGGGGCGGATTGGCTTGATCGAAACCTGCTGCTGCGCCGCTACATAACTGGCGTTCATCGCAGCCATTAGAATAGCGAAGCCAAAAACTGAAAATCGTTTGGTAGAAATCATTCGAGTGGCACTCCTTCGTCGTGGAATTTCGCTGCGCATTATGTAACGCGAGAGTGGCAGGCGGCAAGCGAAGCTAAGCACTTCCTTGCCCGATGTCTTTGCGTAACTTTGCGCCTTATCGTCTTTGCGTGAAGCTCTCATCTGAACACGATTGAGTTCACGCCAAGTCGCAAAGGTGCAAAGGACCACGCGCGATTACAGGACTACATCTTGCCCGCTTTCAGATCGGCCACAAACTTCTCGAACCGCGCGGTATCAGCACCTTCAGCTTTGCCGCGCCCGATGGCCTGCTCAGCAACGGCAATTGCTTCGGATTTCTTGCCCATGTTGAATAAGAGACTCGCCTTGGTGCGCAGATTCTCGAAGGTTTCCTTGACCTTGATGGATTTATCTACCCAGCCCATGGCGTCATCGAACTTATCATCATTGAAATGAGCACGCCCTACCGCGAGTGGTACCTGCCAGTCGGTCGGATTAGCGGCAAAAGTGGCGCGCATTATAGCGCCGCGCAGCGAGTGAACAAGGGGGTCACGGCGTGAATTTACAACTTTTTACAAAGTTGGGCGCGCCCGCACCTGGAGCGCCCGCATCCTGCGGGCGGTTCGCATGCGTCCTGCATGCGGAAGAGTTCTACTCCGCGTGCTTCTTGTATTTCTCGCCCGCCTCGATGGCAAACGGCAGGCGATTCTGGCGCGGCGGCAGCGGACAGGTGGCGAATTTCGTGAACGCACAGGGTGGGCTGTAGGCTTTGTTGAAATCAATCACTACGTGGTTGGAAGCATCTGGCGGATCGACATAGAGATAACGGCCGGCGGGATAGGTGTCTTTGCCGCTCGTCTTGTCGGCGATGATCACAAACAGCCGTGGCTCGTCCTTTTCCGTGATCGCATCCAGGCGATAGTCGTTGCCATCGACCGTGAACTTGATGGCGCCCGGCGAGCTTTCAGCACTCTCCATGTTCAGCACGTTCATGATCGGCATCTGCTTCGGCGGATTGTACGGTTCGAACTGCGCATCAATACGCCAGTTGACGTTGGCGGGATAGAACTCAGTGTTCTGGAAGTTAAGCCGGTCGGGATTCTGCGAGTCTTTGACGCGCAGGCCGAGCTTCTCTCCGCGCTTAATAATCTGAAGAGTGAGCGAGCCGAGATGCAGAACCGTCGGATGCTCGTCGTCGTCCGACATCATGTCGCCGGACTTAATCTCTTTTCCGTCGAGCGTAAATCCGGATTGCTTCGCGCTGAATTGCACGGCGCCGCTCTTTAACGTGAACACAGCGGCCTGCGGTTTCACGTTCTGGTTCGCTAAGACAATCTGATTGCCTGCATCACTGCCGAAGTTATTCTCGCCATCTTTCAACCAGAACAATCCGACGAGCGTCAGCCAACCGCTCTCGCCTTTCAGATCGGCCCAGCGTTTTTGCTGCCATTGCGAAAGATCTTGCGCGTACGCGTTTGGATCGATTTGAGATTTGGGAGCTTTGTGGGCGCACGCAGTGAGCAGGGCGAGACAAAAAGAGAGCGCGAGCATGATGCCCGCGCTTCTCGGGTTGATTCCAAGTTTCATCATTCAGACCAGCCCTCCCTAACGGTCGGGCTTCTGACACTACCAGATAACGCAGCGATCCTTCTCCGGTCTCACCATCGGAGCGCCATCCTTACATTGGAAGGCCGCCGCGAACTGCGGCATGTTGGACAGCGGACCGTTGACCCGGAACTTAGAAAGCGGATGTGGATCCTGCAGCACGATCAAGCGCGCCAGCTCGGGACGATAGTTGGTAGCCCACCCGCGAGCAAATCCCAAAAAGAACCGTTGCTCAGGCGTGAAACCGTCGATGTTCACCCGCGGCTTGCCTTCGATCGCTTTCTGGAAAGCAGCATATGCAACCACCAGACCGCCCAGATCGGCGATTGATTCACCCTGGACCAGCGTGCCGTTTTCGTTTAGGCCTTTGTCGACTTCAAACGAATTAAATTGATTGACGATACAGCCGGCCCGCTCTTTGAAAGCTTTGAGGTCTGCTTCGCTCCACCAGTTAGCCAGGTTTCCCGATGGATCATATTTCGCGCCTTGATCGTCAAAACCATGCGTCATCTCGTGACCAATAACTGAGCCCATTCCGCCATAGTTCAAAGCATCATCGGCGGTCGGATCGAACCAGGGCGGTTGCAGAATGCCCGCCGGGAAAACGATTTCATTGTTTTGCGGATTGTAGTAAGCGTTGACCGTCGGCGGCGTCATCGCCCACTCCATGCGATCGACCGGCTTACCGACCTTAGCCCAGTCACGATCTTCATTAAACTTGCTGACGCGGAAACGGTTCGTTTGATAGGAACTGCGATCGACATTCAAGGCGGAGTAGTCGCGCCATTTGTCGGGATAACCAATCTTGTTCAGAAATGCGTCGAGCTTAACGATGGCCTGTTTGCGAGTCGCGTCGCTCATCCAACTGAGCGTGGAGATATCGCTCTTGAGCGCAGCTTCCAGGTTGCGAACCATCGCCAGCGCGCGCTCTTTGGCCGCCGGCGGAAAAGCCTTCTGGACGTAAACCGCGCCCAGGGCTTCACCCATTGCGCCATCGGTCGCAGCGACGCAGCGCTTCCAACGCGGCAGGTTTTCCGTCGATCCCTGCAACACCGTGCCTTTGAAATGGAAGTCTTCGTCGACGAACTTCGAGGACAAACCTGAAGCGGCCCGATTGATGATGTTCCAGCACAGATAAGTCTTCCAATCACCGATCGAGGTCGCGGTCAGCTCGGTGTTCATGACTTTGAAAAAGTCAGGCGTGGCCACATTCACATCGGCCTTTGAGTGCGCGACGGTCCGGAAGTAGCTCATCCAATCAAATGCCGGCGCGGCGTCCTTGACCGCGGTCATCGGCATCCGGTGATAGAGCTTTTCCGGATCGCGCAACTCCACCGGAGCTTTCGACCCTCCCGCCAGTTTGGTCTCAAGCGTCATCACTGCCTGGGCTTCGCTGGCGGCTTTGGCTGCATCGTCGCCCATCAGCTCGAACATCTTGGCGACGTGCTTGACGTATTCATCGCGGATCGACTTGGAACGCGCATCGTCTTTCATATAGTAGTCGCGCGTCGGCAATCCCAACCCGCCCTGAAAAATTCCGATGATCGTTTCAGATGCGTTCTTGAAATCGCGATTCGATCCTGAACCGAACAAAGCGTTGTAGCCAAGGCGGTGCAAGTGTGCGATTTCCGCCTGCAACGATTTCTGATCGGTGACCTTGCTGATTAAATCCAATTCTGCCTGGATCGGTTTGAGTCCCTCACCCTCGATCTTCGCTTCGTCCATGCAGCTGGCGTAGTAATCGCCCACCTTCTGTTCGTTGCTGCCCTTCCTGGCAGCAGTGTTCTTCGCGGCTGCTTCCAGAATCTCGTGCAGTACGTCGCGATTCTTTTCATTCAGAACGTTGCCCACCCCCCACGCTGGGTAAGCGGCCGGAATTGGATTGGCTTTGAGCCATCCACCGTTCGCGTATTGGTAAAAGTCGTTGCACGCTGAGGTACTGTTGTCCATGCCCGCAACGTCAAAGTGCGCTGATTGACCAACAATCGTGGTGACGCTGAAGGCGACCGCGAGCGTTAGAGCTACCATTGATTTGAAAGCTTTCATGAATCTCTCCTGAATAATTTGTTGCTTAATGGCCGGGGGGACTGCTTCGAGCCATTGACTCTACATTCTTCCGCGGTGAGATACCAAGTTCTGGTGCTGGACTAGTTTGAAGTCCAGCGATCCGAGTCAGGTGTCCGCGTAGCGGACGATTGACAGTAGCCCAGCGCTTCAGCGCTGGGATCTGGATGCAAGAAATTATTAAGCCCGCGAAGCGGGCGACAGAATCTTCAAGGTGACGGATCGTCTGTCGCCCGCTTCGCGGGCTCCGATCAAAGTGATCTCGTTTTCCCAGCGCTGAAGCGCTGGGCTACTTTCAAATCGTCCGCTGGCGCGGACTTCCCATTCCCCTTCTTGCGTAGTCTGCGGATAATCTTACGTCAGCATCTTCTCAATGACACCGTAACTCGCTTGGAGGGCTTCGTTGAGTTTTTCCGGCTGGCTGCCGCCGCCTTCGGCCATATCGGCTTTGCCGCCACCGCGTCCGCCGATGATCGGGGCAAGTTCTTTGATGACCTGGCCGGCCGGAACTTTCTTGGTGAGATCCGCGGACGTGCGCACGATGAGCGACACCTTGCCATCATTTGTTCGTCCCAGCACCACGACGCCTGACTTGATTCGATCCAGCAGCGTGTCGGAAAGCTGGCGCATGCCGGCGGCGTCAAGCCCGCTTGCTTCCTTCGCCAGAACCTTCACGCCCGCAACTTCACGCGCTTCGTCGCCGTTGGAAGTCGCACCGCCAATCGCGCCGCTGGCAATCTTCATTTTCAATTCCTCAGCTTCGCGCCGCGCTTTCTTCAGCTCGTCCTGGAGCTTGCCGATCACCTGGGGCAGTTCGGCGCGAGATGTACGAAGGCTCGCGACCGTTTCTTCAATCAGCTTTTCGTCTTCACGAAAACGCTCATAAGCGTCAAAGCCGGTAACGGCGCGAATGCGGCGCACACCGGAGGCGATCGATTCGTCGCTCGTAATCTTGAAGACACCGATATCGCCGGTAGCGCGCACATGCGTACCGCCGCACAGCTCTTTCGAAAAGCCAGGCACTGTCAGCACGCGCATCATGCCGGAATACTTTTCGCCAAACAGAGCCATTGCTCCCGAGCGCATCGCCTCTTCGACAGGCATGACATCAGTGTCCACTTTCACATTGCGCAGCACCTGTTCGTTTACCAACCGTTCGACTTCCTGAACTTCGTCTTCAGTCATGGGCTGATAGTGAGTGAAGTCAAAGCGCAGATAATTCGGCGACACGACTGAACCCGCCTGCTTCACATGCGCGCCCAGCACTTCGCGCAGTGCCGCATGCACCAGGTGCGTGGCAGTATGATTGCGCCGCGTGGCATCGCGCTTCTCGACGTCGACTTCGGCCGTGACCGTGTCGCCAACCTTGACGGTACCTTTCTCGATCCTGACCTTGTGAACAATCAAACCCTGTGCGGGCGAGAAGGTATCGACAACCTGCGCAATGAGGACAGTACCACCCGCGTGAGCGGGTGGGTTAATAAAGCTTCCGATATCACCAACTTGTCCACCAGATTCCGCATAGAAAGGCGTCTGATCGAGCACGACTTCGCCTTCATCACCTTCACTGAGTGATTCCACCTCAGCATCGCCTTTGACTAGCGCTGTAACGTTAGCGTCTTCGATCTTGGTTGTTTCGTACCCTTTAAAGTCCGACTTCGTGTTGGAACGCCGCGCCAAGGCAACATAAATCGGTTTGGTTTTATCGGCTTGTCTAAGTGCTGTGGCAGACGAACTAGATTGCAGTTCGCGAACAGCATCAACAATTATGCTCCGAAACTCCTCCTCGCTAAGCTCTCTGACGTTGTACGACTCGCCCTTGTGATGAATCACCACCCAATCTTCAATAAGCTGGTTTAGACGAACATAAATCAAGTCAATCGAAACACCGTAAGTATCAGGAAGACGAGCGAGACTATCACTCGTGAAGGACAATGCGAGCCCCGAGCCAACGCTAACGCCAGCGCCGACGAAGACCGACGTGTTGTGATCGCGACTTCGGGAAGTTTCTACAATCACGTCCTCCAGTCTTTGCAGACCAACCGTCAAGGTATGTCCAAATCGCTCTTCTTCGAGCCGCACCATCTTGTCGATGAATTCACGATGGCTTTCGAGTTCCGGATACGCCTCGCCCATCTGATCGACGACGAAGTTGGTTACCTTATGAAAGAAGAACCCTTCGAGACCGAGCGCATGTCGACCCTGATAGATCGCCCGCCGCATGATCTTGCGCAGGACGTAATTGCGACCTTCATTTGCGGGCAGAATTCCATCAGCAATCGAAAACGCAGTCGCGCGCGCATGATCGGCAATTACGCGCATGGCGAAACCTTCCAGGGTTTCCGCCTCGTACTTGCGACCCGAAAGTCTGGCGACAAACTCGACAATGTTCTTTAGCAGATCCGTTTCATAGTTCGACTTCACGCCCTGCAGCACAACGCACAGGCGCTCGAGTCCCATGCCCGTGTCAACGGAAGGGGCAGGCAGCGGAGTTAGTTTGTATTGCTTTACGCCCTCCCTCACGGTCGGGCTACTGCCCGGATCGACTTCGCTGCGATCGAATTGCATGAACACAAGGTTCCACAGCTCAGTGATGATGTCGGTCGGGCCGTTTACATTCGCCGCGCAGTTCGCTTCATCCTGCGGGTCGTCGCCCATGTAGTAATGAATCTCGCTGCAAGGGCCGCAGGGTCCGGTCTCGCCCATCTGCCAGAAATTATCTTGGCGGCCAAAGCGCAGGATTCTTTCTTTCGGCGCGCCCACCTGCTCCCAGAATTTTTCCGCGTCTTCATCGGGGCCAACTTCGGCATCGCCTTCATAGACGCTAAACCACATACGCGCCGGGTCGAGCTTGAATTCATTCACCAGCAAGTCCCAGGCGAACTTGATTGCGTCTTCCTTGAAGTAATCGCCGAAGCTGAAATTGCCGAGCATCTCGAAAAAAGTCTGGTGGCGCGCGGTCTTGCCGACTTCGTCCAGATCGTTGTGCTTGCCGCCGGCACGCAGACATTTCTGCGACGAACAGGCGCGCACGTAATCTCGCTTTTCATTTCCGAGAAAGACATCCTTGAACTGATTCATGCCCGCGTTGGTGAAAAGCAGCGTCGGGTCGTTAGCAGGCAAAAGCGGGCTGGAGCGCACACGGGTATGGCCCTGCCGCTCAAAGTACTCGAGAAATTTTTCGCGAATTTCGTTACCGGTCATAGAAACCAAAAGTTTAGCATGCGCGACAGAGTTACAGAACCGCGGGCAGTAGCAAGCGGGTTGAGGACGAACCTCGCGAGTTGAGTCAAAGCTCATCTTGGGCGATTATCGATTCGTGATTCGCCCGATTCATCGCTGCATTATCGTTTTGACGCTTGGTCTTTCGTTCCTCAATGCGTGCAGTGAAGTTCCTCAACGGCCTGCGCCGAAATTCAGCGGCCGCCTGCTTCTCCTGACAGGCGACGACACGCACGGCGCCGATCTGGTTGAACTCACGCCATCATCCACAGACTCTGGCTACGTCATCAACACACTCGCTCACGGGGTTTTTGAAGGGAGGCAGAACCCTGATCAAACACAACTCCTTTTCGCTACGAAAGATGAAATCGCATTGCGTGATCTCCACAGCGGCGCGGTTAAGTCGCTCATCAAAGGACAGTCTTATTGTCTCGCGTGGGCGCCAGACGGTAAACGGTTTAGCTACAAGGAACGACAGCCCGCGACGACGAAGCTTTACGTTTCGGATCTTGACGGCAAGACGAAACTAATTTGGGAAGATTCGTCAGGGATCGAACATTCGGGCGCGCAGTACTGCGCTCAATGGGTTGGAACGGATCGATTGGTCTTTGATCGATTTGTCGGAATGATTCCCAAACAGGCAACCAGCGAAAGTCTCAAGCCGAACACCACCACGGTGGCGACGGTCGGCGACTCAGTCAAATTTGTCGATGGAGAGCGCAAGTGGTCGATCCAGGGTGTCTGCCCATCCGGCAACGTCCTCGTATCGCCGACGGATCAAGCGCAACCAATTCTGGTTGCCAAGACGACCGACAATTTTGCCAAGCTCAACCCGACGCCTGCCTCTTCCGAAGGTCGTTTCGTCGGCTTCGCCGCCAAGAGCTGTGTGCCATTTTTCATCTCGCAATCGCTGAGCACCACGACGGATTTGTTTTCGTTGAATCCCACCAACTGGCAACATTTACGCACGGCCTCGATCAGCTACACGTTTTCACTGAACGCGAAATTTCTCATCAAGTCCTCGGCGAAACTGATGGTGGCGGGAGATGCTCCGGATAAGTTGCTGCTGATTGATACAGAGAGTGGCGACTTCACGCCTTTCTTTCCGTCGGGCAGGTCATCAATCAAATCCCCGGTACCGATTGTTTGGATTGAAAGCTAGCTACTCTTTTTAGCGTGCTATCTTGAATTCTCCGCGCCTCCTCCGCGTTCTTTGCGCCTCTGCGGTGAGCGTTAAGACGCAAAGGTCGCAGAGACTACGCTGAGAAAACTGAAATTTAGATACTACCGGCGCCCAGCACTGCGATTCACGCTGAGACGCGAAGTCGCCAAGGTCCGCGAAGGGGCCATCCGTCAGTCGAGTTCGCTTTTAGATAGAGCCCGCACCTTTTCACTTACTAACTCAAAAGCAAATCCCTGACGCAAGAGGTGATCGAAGAGTTTCTTGGCTTCTTCTCTCGTCGCTGGTTTGCCGCGCAGGCGGACACGCTTGGCGATGGCCCGGTCGATTAAGTCTTCTTCGGGAGTTGTTTCAAATACTTCGTCGAGCGCAGTTTCGACAGTTGCCTTATCGACTTTCTTTAGCCACAGATCTCTCTCCAGCCGTCTGCGGCCAATCGGTCTTTCGCGCAGACGAAGTGACGCATAACTCTGCGCGAACTTCTGATCGTCGAGATAGCCGTACTCACGCAAACGTCCGATCACTTCTTCGACCAGCGGCGTGGTGGCGCCGCGCCCGGTCAGAAGCTTTTCGCGAAGCTCTTCGACGGAGCGCTGCTTCGCGGCCAGCAGTTTAGCGGCGCGCTGAAATACCAACTGCCGAGCCTTGGCCGGATCGAGTGGCGCAGACTCTTCGGTCGGCTGCTTTCGCTTTCCTCTGTGTCCTCTGTGGTAAATAAGGGTTAATTAAACCACAGAGGACACAGAGGAAAACAGAGGATTACAATGCTTCCCATGAATGGCGCGCTGATCATCGATAAACCCGCCGGTCTGACTTCGCATGATGTCGTGGGGCGCGTGCGAAAGATCATCGGCAACCGCCGCGTCGGGCACACGGGCACGCTCGACCCATTCGCCACCGGAGTGCTGGTTGTTTTGGTTGGACGCGCAACGCGGCTGGCGCAGTTTCTCAGCGGCGCGGAAAAGGAATATGAAGCGGTGATTCGCTTCGGGTATGCGACGGATACCGGTGATGTGACAGGCACGCCGGTCGAAGATGAAGTTCACGCAAAGGCGCGACGACCGCAAAGTTTCGGCAAAGAGGAAATCGAGGCGGCGATGGCTTCGCTTCGCGGTGAGATCCAACAGGTGCCGCCAATGTATTCGGCGAAGAAAGTTGGCGGACGAAAACTGTATGAGCTGGCGCGGCAGGGCGAAGAGGTTGACCGGCTACCTGTTTCCGTGATCATTAACGAGTTTGAATGGATATCTGGCGACCGTGAATTCTTACAAGTGAATCATGGAGGCTCGACCGATCTGCAGGTGCGCGTGGTGTGCTCGGCCGGCACTTACATCCGAACCCTGGCGGAGGATCTGGGGAAGAAGCTGGGCGTTGGCGCTCATGTGGCTCAATTGCGACGGACGCGCGCCGGTCGATTTGCGATTGGCGATTCAGCCGCACTGGAAACACTCAGCGAACTGGCGGCAGCGGGAGCCGTCGAGAAGATTCTCATTTCAGCGCACGACGTGCTGGCACATTTGCCGTCGGTTGCGGTCAGCGAGCAGGATGCGCGCAGGGTCCTCAATGGCATGAATCTCCACGTGCCTGCAGAAACCGGAAGCGCTTGGGATCACGAGCAATCAGTGAGAATCTCAAACGCCGCCGGAGAATTGCTCGCAGTGGGTTTGTACGATCAGGATAAGCAGGAGATTCATCCGCAGGTTGTGATCAAGGAGAACAAAGCGGGGGCGAGCCCTCCTTCCTGACCTTGAGGTTTTTTGAGGTTGTGATTCCTCTTTGAGATTTGCGTTAATTTGGATTTGAAACAATTTGGGATTTGAAACCTATCTCTCATCACCTCAAGGTCAGGAAGGGGGCTTGCCCCCGCTCTCAACCTCACTTATCTTCCGAGCCTCTATTTGCTAACATTGCCCTCCCCCATGAAGAAACGTTATCTGCTCGCAGGACTTTCAGGCGTCGTGGCTGGCGCTGTCGCGACGAAACTGCTCACGCGGCCGAAGGATGTCAGTTGGCCCGACAGCCTCGACTTCATTTACAACCCGGAATATTCCTGGTTCACGCGCGTCAACGGCGTGCGCATTCACTACCAGGAAGCCGGTGATGAAAAGGCGCCGCCGATAATCCTGATTCACGGCTTTATCTCTTCAAATCTTATTTGGAGTCATGTACTGCAGCCCCTCGCCCAAGCCGGTTTTCGAGCTATTGCGCCCGATCTGCCCGGGTACGGCTATTCCGATAAACCTGCTGACGCCCAGTACACAATCGCGGATCAGGCGCGAGCAGTCGTCGGGTTGATGGATCGGCTGGGGATTCGCAGAGCGGTCATTGTCGGGGCTTCTTATGGTGGCGCTGTCGCCGCCACTATGGCCCTGGATTATCCCGCGCGGGTTGAGAAGCTCGTACTGGTGGGCGCCGTCACAAATGATGATCCGAAGAAGAAATTCTTGCTGCGCGTTTCCTGCCTCCCGGTCATTGGTGATGTGACAACGCCGCTGTTTCTCGGCTCGCGTTGGATTCTGCGCAAACGCATGGAAGACATGTACCGCCGCATCGGACGTCCGATCAACGAAAAGATGGTCGCCTCACGCCATCATCTATTAGCGACGGCCAACACCCATCGCGCCATGATCCGCACGGCGCGGCGCTGGAGCGCGACGCGGATTGAACGAGAGGCGCCACTGATCAGCCAGCCCACAATGCTGGTCTGGGGCGACCAGGACGATCACATTCCGCTTGATAATGCTTTCCGGCTTCGGGACGCGATGCCGAACGCGAAGCTGGTTGTGTTTCGCAACTGCGGTCACTTGCCGCCCGCTGAAAATCCGGACAAGTTCGTCGAAGTGCTCGCGGAGTTCTGTAAATAATCTTTGCGTGTCTTTGCAACTTTGCGTCTTAGCGTGAGTGCCATTTCACGCAAAGGCGCGAAGACGCAAAGGAACGCGAAGAAAGCCAAAGCGCCTTCTTTAAGCCATCTTCAGCGCTTTACCCACCGAAGGATCTCTGCGCACCCGCCAGATTTTCGAGTCAAGATAATAGTGAATGAAGGCATAGCCCCAGAGAAAGGCAATGCCCAATTGGATTGGTAAGGATAAGGCCGCCGGCGAGTCGCCTGTGTGCAGATTCAGATAACCCAGATACTGACGCGGGCCCTGGTAGATGACGCCGAACAAAACTCCGAAAGCAATGTAGAAGATCAGACGACGGCTGATGAAGGCGGCGGGACCGTAGGTACGGTACGCAGGCATCTCGCCTGCATCCAGCGCGCGGGACGCGCGCGTACCGTACTTTTGATTATGAAACCAGATCAGGCGGTGATATTGCAGGTTGTGATAGACGGTGAGAATCGCCACCAGCGCGATCGGCTTGGCCGGCATCGGCGTCATCAGCGCAATCCAGTGCATGGGAATCGCTGCGGCCAATAAGAGATACTTCGGCACGTTGAGTGGTTGGCGCGAGACGGCCCTTTGAATTTGCCGAACCAGCCAGGCGACTCCCAGCACGATCGTGCCAACCAATAACAAAGTAGCCACCAGATTCACGCCGCCGCGCAGGATCGGCGGCACCCGCGCCATTGCCGTCGCGTCGTTCGCAATGAATGCCACGAATGGATAGTTGAAGGCGAACAAGAGCAGCAAACGATCGAGCGCGTTATCGATGGGCGCCAGATCGTTGTTCTTCTTTTTGTAGAGCACCATGAAGCCATAGTGCTGCTTGACCAGATGGTAGTAGGCCCAGAGCGCGGCAATAAAGAAGAAGGTGAAGCCGACGCCGAGCAGAACCATCGCCGGTCCAACGATGAAGAACAGCAGCGAGCCCAGCATTAGGCGCTTCCGCGTCTTCCATTCGGATCGATCAAAGTATGTGCGCGAGAAAGTGCCAAAGACGTGGGGCGCGTCAATTAGAATTGCCCAACCGGCCACCATGGGAATGAGCGGCAGTACCCCGGTGACATACAGAACCAGCAGCAAATAGCTGGAGGCAACTGATCCGATGAACCAGACGAGATCGTCGCGCGCGCTGATGATCCAGCGGAGCGAGATGGGGCGAGTGCTCGTTTGGTCGATTGTTTCGGTTGCGGCGACCATTTCTAATGCTCTCTCTCCCTCTCCCCTTGGGAGAGGGCCGGGGTGAGGGGCAAAGCGACGCGAAGAAGAAAAAAAGAAAATAATTTATTCGTTAACTTCGCTAAGCCCTCACCCTAACCCTCTCCCAGAGGGAGAGGGAACTTCAATTTGTGTCCCGCAAATCTCTGCCGGTCATCTCCTCCGGCTGCTCAAGTCCCAACAGCCCGAGCATGGTCGGCGCGACGTCTTCCAAAGCGCCTTCGTCGTGCAACTTCGTCCCGATCGAATCTTCATCGATTAGATGAAACGGCACCGGGTTCGTTGTGTGCGCGGTGTGCGGCTCGCCGGTTTTCGGATCGATCATCAGCTCAGCATTGCCGTGATCGGCGGTAATCAAAGTCGTTCCCCGCGCGACGCGCATCGCTTTGGTAATCCAGCCCAGACACGTGTCAATGTACTGACAGGCTTCGATTGTCTTGTCGAGTTTGCCCGTATGGCCGACCATATCGGCGTTGGCAAAGTTGACGATAAAGACGTCGGCTTCGCGCGCTTCAATCGCCCGCAAGAGCTTGTCAGTAATCTTGAACGCGGACATCTCAGGCGCCAGATCATAGGTCGCCAACTTCGGCGAAGGCACCAGCAGACGCTTTTCGTGCGGAAACTCGCGTTCGGCGCCGCCATTGAAAAAGTAGGTGACGTGCGCGTATTTCTCAGTTTCCGCCATGCGATAATTGTCGACTTCGTGAGCGGCAAAAACATCCGCCAGAATATTTCGCGGCAGCTCTGGCGGAAAAGCGACCGGCAGCGGATAGGTCTTGTCGTAAACCGCAAAGCAAACAAAATGCGTGTGCGGCCGGTTGGGCGTGCGGAAGTCTTCAAAGCCCGGCACCGCCAGGGCGCTGGTGATCTGGCGCGCGCGGTCAGCACGAAAGTTGAAAAAGATGACCGAGTCGCCGTCCTGGATTGTCGCTACCGGCCCGCCATCGCCGCGAGTCATCACGATTGGCTTAACGAATTCGTCAGTCACGCCGCGCTCGTAGCTCTTTTTGATCGCCGCAATCGGATCGCTGGCCGGCTCGCCTTCACCATTGACCAGTAACTTGTAGGCGAGCTCAATCCGGTCCCAGCGCTTGTCGCGATCCATCGCGTAATAACGACCGCAGAGCGAGGCAATTTCGCCCACCCCAATCTCGCGGCATTTTTCCTGCATCATCGCCACATATTTATCCGCTGATTCGGGCGGCGTGTCGCGGCCGTCAAGAAAGCAATGCACATACACCCGGCGCACTTCGCAGTCTTTGGCCATCCGCAGCAGCGCGTAGGCATGCTCCTGCGACGAATGCACCAAGCCGTCTGACACGAGGCCCATGAGATGCAGCGCGCGATCGTGCTTGACCGCATTATCCATCGCCGCGTTTAGTTGCAAGTTGTGAAAGAAATTTCCGGCTGTGATCTCGTGATTGATGTGCTCGACGTCCGTACGGACGATGCGGCCGGCGCCCATGCACAAGTGGCCGACGTTCGAATTGCCCATGATGCCTTTCGGCAAACCTACGCATTCGCCGGAGGCCTGGATCAATGTGTGCGGATATTTATCGAGTATCTCGTGATAGAAAGGCATCTCAGCCATGGCAATCGCGTTGCCTTCACGTTCCGACGCGTAACCAAAGCCGTCGAGAATGATGAGTGCGAGCGGGTTTTTCGGCATAGACTTCAGTCTGTGACGATCGTGTCAGAGAACCCGGAGCGGTAGCGACGGGATCAAGAACCAGTCACGTTCCTTTTGATCCGCTCGCTATCGCTCGCGGTTCTGACACTAGCGCCAATAATCCGGGCTCTCTTTCATGTGCGGATCGGGTCGTTCCATCCAGCGCTCAGGCCGGTGCAGCTTGATAAAGCCAAAGCGTTCGTACAATCCGTGCGCGTCTTTGGTCGCCAAAACCCAACGGCGAAACCCTTGCAACTGCGAATGCGCGATGATCACTTCCATCAACCACTTTGACAAGCCTGCTCCCCGATGTTCAGGCAACACAAAGACGTCCGCTACCCAGGCGAACGTCGCATAGTCAGTAACGATGCGGGCAAATCCGACTTGCTCGCCGCTTTTGTAGATGCCGAAAGGAAGAGAGTTTTCGATCGAACGTTCCACCACTTCACGCGCTCGACCTTTTCCCCAGTACGAATGATTGCTGATGAAGTCGTGAATCAGATCAATGTTGAGGCGCGCGCGATCAGTGCTGATTTCGTAATCGCCGCGTTGCCAGGTGTTGGTCATACGATGGTGTCAGAACCCGGAGCGGTAGCGACGGGATCAAGGATTATGTTGCGTTTTGATCCGGTCGCTACCGCTCCCGGTTCTGACACCATCACTTCGGCGAGATCTCTCGTCGCAAATAGAACAATAGATCAGTTGATGGCGGCTCAATCCCAAGCTGACGAATCATTCCCACCACCTGGCCGCGATGCAGGGTCGCGTGATTTGCGACGTGATGCATTTGATCGACCAGACGCATCGAACTCGGATCGCCGCTGAGCAGTTCGAATGCGAGCTCGGCCGCGAGCCGATCCTCGTCGAGCGCGGCAATAAATTGTGCGCGTCGATCGACAACCGTGCGCCAACGTTCGCTCAGCATATTCAGATCTGCGCACGACTCGGTCGTCCACATCGACCAGGCTTCGGCTTTCCGAGGCGACCGCCCATGCCAACGCTCGAGCCAAATCCACTCGGCGCCGGCCATGTGCAGGAGGGTGCCGAATATCGATCCATGACTGATGCCGAAATCGCGACGCAGATCTTCGTCCGGCAGCTTCGTCGCGGCGGCCACGCCAGATCGTTCGCCCACTCGGTGTAGTCGAAAAGATGTCTGATGTCGGAAAGATTCATAGTTGTTCAGCGGCGTTAGAGTACCAACTTCAGTTGGGCTTTATGTGAACTGAGGACGCCCGACTAAAGTCGGTACTCTAACACTGGTCATCGCAGGTTCTGACTAAACGCGGCCCGTCCGGGATATCTCGCCGCGTCCCCCAACTCCTCTTCAATTCGCAGCAGTTGATTGTATTTCGCGATCCGATCGCTGCGCGAAACCGACCCGGTTTTGATCTGTCCGGCATTCGTGGCCACCGCGAGATCGGCAATGAAAGCATCTTCCGTTTCTCCTGAGCGATGCGAGATGACCGCCGTGTACCCGGCCTTCTTCGCCAATTTTATGCACTGAATCGTTTCCAGCAACGTGCCAATCTGATTGACCTTAATCAGCATCGAATTCGCCACGCCCAGGTCGATCCCCTTTTGCAGAAACTTTGTGTTCGTGACAAAGATATCGTCGCCGACTAATTGAATGCGACTGCCGAGTTGATCAGTCAGGGCTTTCCATCCGTCCCAATCATTTTCGGCCATGCCGTCTTCGATTGAAACGATCGGATACTTATCGACCCAATCTTTCCAGAACGCGATCATCTCCCCGCTTGAAAGTTTGCGCCCGTCGGATTTCTTAAAGACGTACGCTTCGCCATCAAAGAATTCCGATGCAGCCGGGTCGAGAGCAAGCAAAACATCTTTGCCGGCCCGGTAACCCGACAAGTCGATCGCCTCAAGAATGGTTTCAATGGCTTCTTCGTTCGACTTGAGGTTCGGAGCAAAGCCGCCCTCATCGCCGACACCCGTCGCATAGCCCTTCTTTTTCAAAACCGATTTGAGCGTATGAAAAATCTCAGCACCCATGCGCAATGCTTCGCTGAACCGCTCGGCGCCCACGGGGACGATCATGAACTCCTGAAAATCGACGTTGTTGTCGGCATGCGCTCCACCATTGATGATATTCATCATCGGCACCGGCAGGGTGTGGCCGCCTGCGCCGCCGAGATTTTCGTAAACCGGAACTTTGCGCAAGCTGGCCGCGGCCCGCGCGGTCGCCATCGACACGGCGAGCAGAGCATTCGCGCCGAGATTCGACTTATTCGGAGTCCCATCGAGCTCAATCAGTTTTTGATCGACGGCGCCCTGCTCGCGGGCATCCATTCCTTTCAGCTCGCGAGCAATTACCTCATTTACGTTGCGCACGGCCTTCAGCACGCCCTTGCCGCCGTAACGTTTGGGATCGCCGTCGCGCAACTCCACCGCTTCGTGCTCGCCAGTCGACGCGCCCGAGGGAACCGCCGCGCGGCCTCGCTCGCCGCCGGTTAGGATTACATCAGCTTCAACAGTTGGGTTGCCGCGCGAATCCAGAATTTCACGCGCATGAATTTGTTCAATTTTGCTCATAGGGATTTTGGCTAGAGACTCTATCATCCAACTATGAACGACGAGAAGTGCAGATTTGGAGTGCGGCGACTAGTCGCCACTTTCTAAAAGCGCTGACATGTCAGCGCACTCCAAATTCGTGCCGCTTGGCCCGCCGTTTCTGCTATTCTCGCGACGCTTTGATTGGTGAAACCAACCAGGCCCTGGTCGAATTTCGCGACGTCTCTTTCGGGATCAATGGCGGCCCTTCGATCATCGACCGATTGAACTTCACCGTCGCGGCCGGCGAGACGCTCGTGCTGTTGGGTGAATCTGGTTGCGGAAAAACCACCACGCTGCGGCTTGTGAATCGCCTGCTGGCGCCGACCGCAGGCCAGGTGCTGGTGGAAGGAAAAGCCACGACCCAGTGGGACGTGATCCAATTGCGACGGCGAACGGGTTATGTCATTCAGGAGGCTGGCTTGTTTCCGCACTTCACGGTTGCCGAAAACGTTGGGCTGGTACCATGGCTGGACAGCTGGAATCAGCAACACATCGATGAACGAGTCACCGAGCTGCTTTCTTTGGTGGGGCTCGAACCGTCTCTCTTTGGCGGACGATATCCACGCGAGCTCTCGGGGGGCAGCGCCAGCGCGTCGGTGTGGCCCGCGCGCTCGCGGCTGATCCGCCGTTACTGTTAATGGATGAACCCTTCGGCGCCCTCGATCCCCTGACTCGGGCCGCCTTACAAAAAGAGTTTGCAGAGTTAAAGGCGCGATTGGCGAAGACCGTAATCTTCGTGACGCACGACGTGCGCGAAGCGCTGCTGCTTGGATCGCGCATCGCGTTGATGGATAAGGGACGAATCGTCTTGCTTGAAACCCCCGAAGGATTTCGGCATTCGTCGAATGAATATGCCCGAGCATATCTCGAGACGATCGCGGCTGGTCAATAAGGTCAGTACCGGGAGCGGCAGCGACCGGGAGCGGCAGCGACCGGGTCCCGTAAGCAGTCAGCACCGAGGTGCATTAACACCAGGTGAGTTAGCCAATGCTCGAATTCCTTAAAGCCAACTGGTCAGACATTCTGTCGCACATCGCAGCAGCACGTGTGGCTCGTGTTCATCTCGATTGCCATCGCCAGCGCGATCGCCTTGCCGCTGGGAGTCGTAATCACGCGCCGCAAGCGTCTGCGCGCGCCGGTTCTGGGAATCGCCAATGTGATGCAGACGATTCCCAGTCTCGCATTGTTCGGATTTCTGATTCCGCTACCCTTCATTGGCGGCATTGGCCCGCGCACCGCAATCGTCGCCCTGGTCTTCTACGCCTTGCTGCCAATTATCCGCAACACGGTTACCGGCATTCTCGGCATCGATCAAAACGTGCGCGAAGCAGCCGTCGCCATGGGCATGACTGATCGGCAAGTGCTGTTTCAGGTCGAGCTGCCCCTGGCGATGAGCGTCATTCTCACCGGTGTGCGCGTCGCAGTTGTAATCACCATCGGGGTAGCGATCATCGCCGCGGAAGTCGGCGCGGGTGGCCTGGGCGAATACATCTTTCGCGGCCTGCGGCTGAATGACAACCGCCTGTTGCTCGCGGGCGCCGTGCCCTCAGCTTTGATGGCCTTGTTGGCCGACTTTGGCTTTGGGCTGATAGAAAAATCATTCGATCCCGCCGGCAGTTCGAAGCGGCCGAGACGACCATTGCGCGTTCTGGCGCTCAGCGTATTGTTGGTAGGCGTCTTCATCATGGGTTACGCGGTGTGGAGTGGAGTTCGTCATCGGAACGCAGCCTCAAAACCGCATGTTACCGTCGGTTCGAAGGACTTTACCGAATCGATTTTGCTGGCCGAGATGGTGGCCCAAATGCTGGAAGCTGACGGCGTGGCGGTCGATCGCCGGTTCGACTTAGGAGGAAATCTCGCGCATAGCGCCGTGGTCGCCGGACAGATCGATCTCTACCCTGAATACACCGGTACTGCCTTCACCGCCATTCTGCATCATCAGCCGATTACCGATCCCAGGGCCGTCTATGATCAGGTGCAGCGCGACTATCAGGCGCAGTTCAATCTGTCTCTGAGCCCACCGCTCGGTTTCGATAACACGTTCGCGATTCTCGTGCGGGGCGAGGACGCGCACCGGCTAAACCTGAAAACCATCAGCGATATGGCCAGGTATTCGCCGAAGTGGCAGGCGGGTTTCGGTCACGACTTCTTCGTAAGGCCAGATGGTTACCCCGGTTTTGCGGCTGCTTACGGGCTGCAATTCGCCGCCGCCAAACAGATGTCGCTGGATCTAACTTACACGGCGCTCGCCTCTCACCAGGTCGATTTGATTGCCGGTAACTCAACCGACGGCCGCATTGCTTCGCTCGATCTCTTTCAACTCGAAGACGACCGGCATTACTTTCCACCCTACGAGGCGGTGTTCGTCACGCGCAAGGCCGCGCTTACTCCGGCGCTCACGCGCGTGCTGCAAAAGTTGGGCGGCGCGATCTCAACCGATGAAATGCGAAAATTGAATTACGAAGTGGACGGCGCGCGGCGCGCCAAAAAGAACGTGGTCAGTGAATGGCTGAAGAAAAGAGGATTTGTTTCATAGAAGGAAAGGAATTTGTCTCATAGAGAGCGGGGGCGAGCCTTCCTGACCTTGAGGTACTTCTGAAAGGTAATTCTGAAACTTCGCACATCTTAAAACCTTGCACATCTTAGAGCCTCTCAACTTCTCACTCTGTCACCTCTCAGGTGAGGAAGGCGGGCTTGCCCCCGCTGAAAAAACTGACCCACCCTTTCCTTTGAAAATGCTCACTCACCAGAACCGGCGTTAATACTCCACCCATTCTCAACGTCTTAAATATTGGAACCTTGTCCAGTATTTCTGGTCAAAACTTTTCGACAGGCAGCGTCGTACTGATTTCTGACGGCCATTCATGCGTTATCTCTACTCAGTCTATCTCGACTCAGCGCGTATGGCGCTACAGTCTATTCTCGCGCATAAACTGCGCGCCTTTCTTACGCTAATCGGAATCATCATCGGCGTTGCGGCCGTGGTCGTCGTCGGAGCATCGGTCAGCGGGCTCAACACCTATGTGACCGACAAGGTCGCCAAGCTGCTGGGCGCCAACCATTTCATGATGGCGCGCCTCGCTTTCCAGGGCCGGCAGACGGACGACGCGTTCGAACGTGCGAACCGTCGCAACAAGCGTTTGAATTGGGACGACTATGAATGGGTTCGGGACCACTGCCCGACCTGTGCAGAGGTTGGGGTCGAAGTTGGCAGCCAGGTTGATCTCAAGCAGGACGCGATTGAGTTTCCGGGAGCAATCGTCTTCGGCGTGACTTCGAACATGCAGGAGATCGAGGACAAGACCATCATCGACGGCCGCTTTATTTCAAACGACGAGGTGGAGCGTTCGGCTCTGGTTTGCGTTTTAGGCAGCGAGATCAAGGACAAGTTCTTCCCGAATCAAAACGCGATCGGACGAACATTGAAAGTTCGCGGTCTGCCCATGCAGATTGTCGGCATTGAAGAGAGTCGCGGGTCGTTCTTTGGCGATTCGCTCGACCGCCACATCTACATTCCGGCCACGACGCACCTGCAAATTTTTGGTCGCAACGGTTTGCAGATTCATGGCAAGGCGCCCACTCGCGACAACTTTCGCCCGGCTATCGAAGATGCGCGCGTGGCCATGCGCAACAAGCACCGGCTGAAAGGGAACGATGATGATGATTTCGGGTTAGTGAACGTCGAAGACCTCAACAATCAGATCGATCAATTCACCGGCACGATTGCCGCCGTGGTCGTGCCGATCACGCTGATCACTCTGGTTGTCGGCGGTATTGTCGTGATGAATATCATGCTGGTGAGTGTGACCGAACGAACCTTCGAGATTGGTTTGCGAAAAGCCGTCGGCGCCACCAAGCGGCAAATCCTGATGCAGTTTCTGATCGAGTCGGGAATGCTGTGCGCCTTCGGTGGCGTGATGGGGTTGCTGGTGGCCTGGGGCGTGACCACACTGATCACGATTCTGGCCCAAATCACGATGACGATCACAATTGGCTACATTCTGTTGGCGCTGATCGTTTCGAGCCTCATTGGCATGATCGCTGGCATCTATCCGGCGTTCAAGGCCGCGCGCCTGGATCCGATTATTGCATTGACGAAAACGACTTAAATCAGGGCCACAGATGAACACGGATATACACAGATCTGCTTTATAACTTTCCTATCTGCGTAAATCTGTGTTCATCCGTGGCTAATTTCTGCTAATGAAACTTCGACTACCTAAAATCTTCCCGCGCGAAACGCTGGTGATGGCGCTCGACAACGTGCGCTCGAACAAGTTTCGCAGCTTCCTGACGGTGCTGGGCATCGTCATTGGGGTAATGGCTTCCATCGTCGTCGCCTCGATCCTCACCGGCATGCGCCAGAACATCATTTCGATTATTGAAGAGTACGGAACGAACAACATCTACGCCTTTCATCTCACTACGGGACCGCGCACCACGACCGATCGCGCTGAACGCTTGCGCAGACCTCTGACGGTTGCGGATGCGGACGCAATCAGGGCCCAGGCCGGCGCCGTTGAGGATCTCGCGATCGTCGCACCGAACGTTGGCTACAGCGGCGGCCCGTTTGACGACAACATCACTTATCAGGGTCAGAACTATCGTTGGGGCAATACCCAGGGCGTGACACCGAACTATGCCGGTATCGTCAACATCACGCTGCACGAAGGACGCTTTCTCACCGAATCCGACGAGGAGCAAAGACGCAACGTCATGGTCATCGGCGTCAATGCCGCGGATGCTCTGTTTCCGGGTAAACAAGACAACATTGTCGGGACCGAAGTCCGCATGGGCGGCTATAATTTTGAGATTGTCGGCGTGCTCGAGAAACGCAAAGCCGGATTCTTTGGCGAGAACGAAGAGGATAACGCCGTCCTGATTCCCTTCCGCACCGCGCAAAAGGTCGCCCCCGCACGCGGCTGGATTCTCTTCATAATTCAGGGGCGATCGGGTCAGCTGATTGAGGCGTTGACGCAGTCGGAAGATATCCTGCGCCGCCGGCGCAATGTGAAGTTTGGCGACCCCGATAACTTTGACATCAAGACCGCTGACAACTTCGTCAAGCAATTCGACAGCATCTTCGCGATGATTGGCCTCGTGGCGATCGCCATTTCCAGCCTTGGTCTTCTGGTCGGCGGTATCGGCGTGATGAACATCATGCTGGTGAGCGTGACCGAGCGGACGCAGGAGATTGGCATCCGCAAAGCCCTCGGCGCGCGCCGTCGCGACATCACCAATCAGTTTTTGTTTGAAGCGATGACCCTGACGTTTCTGGGCGGGATGCTCGGAGTGATCCTGGCAGTCGGCATCAGCAAACTGGTAATGCTGTTGGTTCCCAGCCTGCCGGCCTCGATTCCGATGTGGGCGGTGATCACTGGCATCAGTGTCAGTGTCGGAGTCGGTTTGATCTTCGGCGTGTGGCCCGCCAGAAAAGCCGCGCGATTGGATCCGATCGAGTGTCTGCGGTACGAGTGAGGACCCATCTTCCAACTAGCTGCGAAGCAGCGATCTTAGCTAAGCCCAAGGCGAGGCTCTGCGAGCCTTGGGAAACCATGCCCGTTTTGATCAGCGGAGCCCGCGAAGCGGGCGACATCTCAGTCTCGAGTTTCGAGTCAGAATCAACGCGACTGCCCCTTTGAGTGATTGGCCGCCGCTCCGCGGCTCCTACAAATTTTGTTTAGGTAACCCAAGGCTCGCAGAGCCTCGCCTTGGGCTTAGCTAAGACCGCTGCTTCGCAGCTAGACGAGTTTGTTCGCTCGCGGTACTAGCTTTCACCGCTGTCGAAGTCTCAATAAATGTGGCGCGCATATTCAAGTTCCAGAATCATCGACACTGGCTTGCCGTCCTTCATCGCGGGAGTGAACTCAACGCGCCGCGCCGCGAGGATGCAGGCGTGGTCGAACTCGGGGTCAAGTTTTCGAGTTACCAGTATGTGTTTGACGGTGCCGTCCGCGCTAAACACAGCACGCAGGTTGGCCGTTCCGGCAGAGCGCACGCCCCTAAAATCCGGCGGTGGTTTGCTGATGATCCGAATGCGCGTCGTGATTTCCTTGCGCGGAGCAATTTCCTCACCTGGCGCTAAGCCTTTGTAGAAATCGCGATACCAGCGGAGCGTCTCCAACTCGTCGCGTTCATCACTGGACGCATTTGACGTGAGCTCAATATATTTTTCGGCGCTCTTCACTGCCGTCTCAAATCTGCCGGCATTCTGCGGGCGGTCAACGGGAGTGTCCTGTGGGTTTACCACCCGCAACTGGCCAAAAGTGCGAAGTTCCCCGATGACAGAACTTCGAAACGCCTTGCGAGCTTCGCTCTTTTTGTTTTTCGCGAGCCACGCCAGACCCAGGCAATGCCAAGCCTCAGCATCATTCTCGTTCTTGCGCACTGCTTCTTGCAGCGAGTCGAAGGCGGCGTCGAAATTGGATTGGGCGCAGAGTTGTAAAGCACGTTCGCGTTCGGCCGGCGACAGGGACTGCTGCGCCCAAAGACATCCGCTGGCCGCCAGAATGACGATGGCTGAGGAGAGGAGCTGGAACTTCGCTCGCGGAAACATCGTGGTGAGTCTATCAGCGCCGAAGGCGCGCCATTTAATAGCCACGGCCGTAAGGCCGTGGATCAGAGTCCTGGAAATGAATCGAGGCCCGAAGGGCCGACATTTTTCGAGCCCTGATTTTGCCGGTAACATGCCGCACCTTCGGCGCTCGGATATCTTTGATTCGCAGTTACCACGGCCTTACGGCCGTGGCTATTGAATGACGGTCCTCCGGACCTTTCAGTATCTACAGCGCCGCGCCGTGGCACTTCTTGTATTTCTTGCCTGAGCCGCACGGGCAGGGATCGTTGCGTCCGACTTTCGGTTGGTCGCGGACCACAGTTTTCATTTTGCCGGCTTCTTCACCGGCCGGAGCCGCGCCCTGGTTCGGCCCCGTGAACTGCATCGAGCCGCGGCGCCGCGCGGCCAGACGACGGCGCTGCAATTTCCTCCGGCGATTCTTCGGCGACAACCTGCAGATTAAAGAGCGACCGAATCGTCGTCGTGTCGATGCGATCGAGCATCGCCTGGAACATGTCGAAACTCTCTTTCTTGTACTCGACCAGCGGATCCTTCTGGCCATAGCCCACCAGCCCGATGCCCTGCTTCAGGTGATCGAGCGCCAGCAAGTGATCCTTCCACTGCGCGTCGATGATGTTGAGCATGATGATGCGCTCGTAGGTGCGCATCGCTTCATCGCCGATCTGTTTCTCTTTATCCGCGTATTTGATCTTCAGCTTTTCCCAGAGCAGCTCTTCGATTTCTTCGGAAGACGCTCGCTCGAAATCAATGCCTTCGGCTTCCGGATCAAGCGCATAGATTGTCTGAATCTGTACCTTGTAGTTTTCTATGTCCCAATCGTCGGCGGAAGCATTCGGATCGAGATACTGCTTGGTGATGTCTGCAAGCAGGTCGCGCGCGACACCGGTTTCACCCATCAGGTATTCGCGCTGATCCGGTTCTTCCATCAACTGGCGGCGCAAGCCGTAGATCGTCTCGCGCTGCTTGTTCATTACGTCGTCGTATTCCAGCAGGTGTTTGCGCGTTTCAAAGTTGCGGCCTTCGACCGACTTCTGCGCGGCCGCGATGCGCTTCGAAACCATTTTCGATTCGATCGCCACGCCCTCTTCCATGCCGAGGCGCTGCATCAGGGCTTTGACCTTGTCGCCGGCGAAGATGCGCATCAGATCGTCTTCGAGCGAAAGGAAGAAACGGGACGATCCGGGATCGCCCTGGCGGCCGGCGCGTCCGCGCAGCTGATTGTCGATGCGGCGCGATTCGTGACGTTCGGTGCCGAGGATGTGCAGCCCGCCCAGCGACACCACTTCCTTGTGCTCGGCTTCGACAATGCGTTTGGCCTTCAAGAATTCCTGCTGCCATTGCGACTCGGTCGGCTTCATCGGGATCGACTTCCTGCGTCTTTCAGAAATTCGCGAGCCATGAAATCAGGATTGCCGCCGAGCAGAATGTCCGTGCCGCGGCCGGCCATGTTGGTGGCGATCGTGATCGCGCCTTTGCGTCCCGCCTGCGCGACGATCTCGGCTTCGCGTTCGTGATACTTCGCGTTCAGCACGTTGTGCGGAACGCCGACCCGCTGCAGCCGGCGCGCAATCAATTCTGAGTTTTCGACCGAAACCGTGCCGACCAGCACCGGCTGGCCGTTTTCGTAGCGGTCCTTGATCTCTTCGACGACTGCGTCCCACTTTTCCGGCAGCGTGCGATAGATGACGTCGGAATTGTCCTTGCGCACCATCGGCATGTGCGTCGGAATCACGATCACATCGAGCTTGTAGGTCGAGTGAAACTCAGCCGCTTCCGTTTCCGCGGTTCCGGTCATGCCGGAGAGTTTTTCGTAAAGCCGGAAATAGTTCTGCAGCGTGATAGTCGCCAGGGTCTGGTTTTCGCGCTCGATCTTGACGCCTTCTTTCGCTTCGACGGCCTGGTGCAAACCGTCAGACCAGCGGCGACCTTTCATCAAGCGCCCGGTGAAGTCGTCCACGATGATCACTTCGCCGTCCTGCACGACGTATTGATGATCGAGCCGGTAAAGCGTGTGCGCTTTCAGAGCCTGCTCGACGCAATGCAGCAGCTCCATGTTGTCCGGATCGTAAAGATTGCCGACGCCCAGCAGTCGCTCGGCTTTGTCGACACCGTCTTCGGTCAACACGGCTGAATGGTTCTTCTCATCGACAACGTAGTCGCCCGGTTTTCTTGTTCTCTTCCAGTTCTTCACCGCGCACGAGCTGCGGAATGATCGCGTTCGCCTGGTAATACTTGTCGGTCGATTCTTCCGATGGACCGGAAATGATCAGCGGCGTGCGCGCTTCATCGATCAGGATTGAATCGACTTCGTCGACGATCGCGTGATAATGGCCATGCTGCACGCACGTCGCGAGATCGAACTTCATGTTGTCGCGCAGATAATCAAAGCCAAACTCGTTGTTGGTGCCGTAGGTGATATCGGCGTTGTAGGCGGCTCTGACGCTCGAAGTCATCCATGTCGTTCTGGATGCAACCGACCGTCAAACCGAGGAACCGATGAATCTGGCCCATCCATTCGGCGTCGCGCGAGGCCAGGTAATCGTTTACGGTAATGACGTGTACGCCGCGCCCGGTCAAAGCGTTCAAATAAGCCGGCAGGGTCGCCACCAGGGTCTTGCCTTCGCCCGTGCGCATCTCGGCAATCTTGCCCTGGTGCAAAACCAGGCCGCCGATCATCTGCACATCGAAATGGCGCATGCCGGTCGTGCGCACGCTCGCTTCACGCACCAGCGGCGAAGGCCTCCGGCAGGATCTCGTTCAGCGCCTGCTGCTCGCGATACTTGCGATCATCTTTATCGCGCGCGTCTTTAACCGCGTCGGCAATCCGCGCCTTGTATGCCGCCGTTTTCTCGCGCAGCTGTTCGTCAGTAAGCTTCTTGATGGCTGGCTCAAAGTCGTTAATTTGGGCAATCAACGGCTTGACAGTCTTGAGAAACCGTTCGTTACTGCTGCCGAAAACTTTGGTTAATACTTTATCGAAACTCATAATCGGTATTCCTGATGGTCCAACCTTCAGTTATTTATGAAACAAACTAAGTTTGAACTCTGAACGTAATCTGAGATTGTACGGGAGCGCGAAGTTGCCAAGCAAGCGAGGCTTGATCCTCTTATTACGCTGTGGTTGACTAAAGCCCCGTAATCGCCGCGAACGACCCGTGCTGGCATGAAAAAACCACCAACGATCATGAAATTTGGCGGCACCTCGGTCGAAGATGCCGGCGCTTTTCGTCGCGTTGGCGAGATCATCCGGGCGGCCGTCGCGGCCAAACCGATTATCGTGGTTTCGGCCATCGGCGGCTTTACCAATTCGCTTCTCGCCAGTGTCGACCGGGCCATCGAGGGCGATGCACGAGCTGCTTCCAGGACTTTGGAAGCTGATTTGGAGCGTCATCTCGCCATTGCCAATGAACTTTTGACGGACGAAGCACGCGCAACGTTCGTGTCAACCGTCGGTGATGCGCGCTCGAAGATTCGTCAACTGCATAAAATTATCGCCGCGCATCCCGTAACCAGCCCGCCGCTCCAGGACGAAATCGTCGCGTACGGCGAACAGCTCTCGTCGCAATTACTGGCCGCTGTGCTGCGGCAATCCGGGCTGCGCGCCCGGCACCTGGACGCGCGCAGCTGCATCAAGACCGATGATGTCTATGGCAGTGCCACGCCGAAGTCAGCAACCGTGGCCGCCACGCAAACGGAACTCTCACCGCTCCTGCTCGCCTCACAGATTCCGGTGCTGGGCGGATTCATCGGCAGCACTGAGCGCGGTGTCACGACAACGCTCGGACGCGGCGGATCAGATTTCACTGCGGCCCTGGTGGGCGCGGCGCTCGAGGCGCGCGAGATTCAGATTTGGACCGATGTCAGCGGGGTGCTGACCGCCGATCCGCGAGTCGTGCCGGAAGCCCAAACCATCCCAGTGCTCTCTTATCAGGAAGCCGCCGAGCTGGCTTACTTTGGCGCCAAGGTGCTTCATCCTAAAACCATTCAACCGGCCATCGACAAAAGTATCCCCGTTCGAGTCTGTAATTCGCGCGCGCCCAAAGACCGCAGCACTTTAATCGTGTCCGAATCGCAGTCAACGCCGCAGACAGTCAAAGCGATCGCCCACAAAAACGGCATCACGACGGTGCAGATAACTTCCGCGCGCATGCTGGGCGCCTATGGTTTCCTGCGCGCGCTTTTTGAAGTGTTTGAGCAACATCACACGGCGGTCGATGTGGTGACTACTTCGGAAGTCAGCGTGTCGCTGTCACTCGATGACGCGACTGCCCTGCCCGAGTTGATTCCGGATCTGGAGAAACTTGGTACCGTCGAAGTGGCAAGAGACCGCACCATCATCTCGGTCGTGGGCGAGGGACTGCGGAGTACTCCAGGCATCGCGGCGCGCGTCTTTTCCGTCATTAATGACATTAACGTGTCGATGATTTCGGTTGGCGCTTCGAGTGTGAACCTGACTTTCATGGTTGATGAAGCAAGGGCGACGGAAGCGATCATTCGTTTACACCGGGTTTGTTTTGAAGATAGGCCCGGCGAACTAAAACCTTCGGCTGCGGCTGAGGTCCCGGCTTAACTTTGCGGCTGGGCGCCTTTGCGTGAGACCGATTTGCATCAACCAAAGCCGCAAAGGGGCAAAGAGGTGACCCAATCTATTGATGTTCTTCAGTTAACGCGCAAGCTCATCGACATTCCGTCAGTCACAGGCCAGGAGTTTGAGATTGGAAACTCGCTTGGCGAGCTGCTGAACCGGCGGGGCTATCACGTGGAGTTACAGGACATCTCGCCTGAACGATCGAACCTGCTGGCAACAACCGAAGCTCCGCCGCGCATCGTGCTCTCGACGCACATGGATACGGTGCCTCCATTCATTGCCTCCAGTGAAGACGAAGAGTTCATTTATGGCCGCGGCGCGTGCGATGCCAAAGGAATAATCGCGGCGCAGATCGCCGCCGCGGAAAAACTGCGTGACGATGGGTTCAAAGGCATTGGCTTGCTTTTCACCGTTGATGAAGAGGTAACGAGCGCGGGCGCCAAGGTGGCAAATGATCATCCGCTGGCGGCTTCCTGCGAATACCTGATCAATGGCGAGCCGACCGATAATCTTTTGGCGGTCGGCACCAAAGGATCTTTGCAGGCAACGATCACAACTGCAGGCCGGGCCGCTCACTCCGCGTATCCCGAACAAGGCGAATCGGCAATCGAAAAGCTGCTTGATGTACTGGCAGACATTCGCCGCACCGATTGGCCCGGAGATGAAACGTTTGGTGAAACCACCTGTAACATTGGGACCATCTCCGGCGGCACGCGCGCGAACGTAGTTCCCAGCCAGGCCGCGGCCAGCATTCAACTCCGTCTGGCAGTCGGTTCAGCGCCGGTGAAACAATTATTGGAGAATACGATTGACGGGCGCGCCGCATTGGATTACAAGTCGGTGCACGATCCCGTTCACTTGTGTTCACTCGCTGGATTCAAGCAGATGATCGCCCGCTTCACGACGGACATTCCCTATCTTTCCAATTGGGGACGCGCGCTGCTGATTGGGCCGGGGTCGATCCTGGACGCGCACACGGCGGGCGAGAAAGTCAGAAAGGCAGACCTGATCCGCGCGGTGGATCTCTACGTCGATCTGGTAAAGCAACTATGAAGATCGCATTGATCGGTTATGGAGCCATGGGCCGGCTGGTCGGTAAGCTCGCCGTCGAGCAGGACCACGAGATTGCGCGGACCATTGATCTTGAGGACGCCGGCCGAACTATCGAAGAACTCGTCGTCGCGCTGCGTGGCTGCGACGTAGCAATCGATTTTTCCATCGCCGATGCGGTGCCGAAAAATGCCGAAGCATGTGCGCGCGCCGCGGTTCCTCTGGTAGTTGGCACAACCGGCTGGCAACAGAAGCTCGACGACGTTAGAAACCTAATCGCGCAGCATGACGGGGCGTTGATCTATGGAGCCAATTTCTCGATCGGCGTACAGATCTTCTATCGCATCGCCGCCACTGCCGCCGAGTTATTCAGACTTGTCGATTCGTACGATGCGTACATTGAAGAAGCCCATCACAAACGAAAACGCGATGCGCCGTCGGGAACGGCCTTGCAACTCGGACAGATAGTCGCGGAGCATCTGGGACGCGAAGTGCCCACCTCATCGACTCGCGCCGGTTACATTCCAGGGACGCACCGTTTAGGCTTCGATTCGAATGCCGATCAAATTACGATTGAGCACTTGGCCCGTTCCCGTGAAGGGTTCGCCGCGGGCGCGCTGATGGCCGCACATTGGATCGCAGGACGGCAGGGTGTCTATGAATTCTCTGAAGTGTTCGATGAGATAATTAGCCACTGAGACACAGAGACACCGAGAAAACAAGAGAAATTCGCCGAGAGATCTTTCGATCTCTGTGTCTCTGCGACTCTGTGGCAATTAATGGGGAGACCTGATGACTATGAAACTTGACTGGATGCGCGGCTGCGCCACGGCGCTTGTCACGCCGTTTAGATCTGACGGTTCAATTGACGAAGGGCGGATGCGCGCACTCGTGGATCGGCAAATTAATGGCGGCGTGCGCCTGCTGGTTCCCTGCGGGACCACCGGCGAAAGCGCGACCATGACTGAGGAAGAAGACGCGCGCGTGATCGATCTAACAATCGAGCTGGCGCGCGGGCGTGCAAAGGTAATTGCCGGCGCGGGCAGCAATTCAACCGCCTCAGCGATCGAGTATTCCAGGCGTGCGCGCGAGGCCGGCGCCGATGCCGCGCTGCAAGTCGCGCCCTGGTACAACAAACCCACGCAGGAAGGTTTGTATGCTCACTTCCGGGCAATCGCCGAAGCCGTTCCCGACCTGCCGATCATGCTTTACAACGTGCCGGGTCGCACTTCGTCAAACATCGCGGCGCAAACGACGCTGCGCCTGGCGGGCGATTGCGAAAACATCGTGGCGATTAAAGAAGCGTCAGGAAACCTGTCGCAGATTATGGAAATTCTGCGCGAGCGGCCGGCCGGCTTTTCCGTCTTATCGGGCGACGATGCGGTTACGCTGCCGCTAATCGCTCTGGGCGCGGAAGGAATTGTTTCCGTCGCGTCGAACGAAATTCCGGACCTGATGTCGCAGATGACGAACGCGGCGCTCGAGGGCAGATGGGACGAAGCTCGCGGGTTGCATTATCGAGTCCTGCCGCTGATGGAAGTGAACTTCATCGAATCCAGTCCCGGGCCGGTGAAGGCGGCCATGGCAATGATGGGATTGCTGGAAGAAAACTTCCGGCTGCCGCTCGTGCCGATTACGGAAAAGAGTCGGGAAAAGATTCGCGAAGTGATTAAGGACCTTGGTTTGATCGAAAGCGAAAGCGCCACCGCGTAACATTTAGGATCAGGAATGCAGCGCCGTCAGGCGCGAAATATTTGTAGATCCTCGCTTCCTTTATGGTTTAGCGCGAAGCGAAAATGCCGCGGCATTTTCGCTTCGCGCACGTAGGTATTGAGAAGCTTGAGTGCTATAAACATTTTGCCGCTACGCGGCTTCAATTATCTCGCCAGCCCAAAGTATCAACCCCAGGATTCTATGTCTCTACGCGAACAAATCGAAGAACTCGCCGGTCGCGACAATCAGCAATATTCCGACGCCGACTTCGCACTCTTCAACGAATTCAAGACCGCTTTGAATCAGGGCGCGATTCGCGCAGCTGAGCGCGACGCTGAAGGAAAGTGGCACACAAATGCCTGGGTTAAGCGCGGCATTCTGTTGGGCTTCCGGATGGGCCTAATCATTGAAATGACGCCATCCGGCGCGCCGCTACAATTTCTCGACAAGAATACGTATCCAATTCAAACGTTCACGACTGAGCAGCGCGTTCGCATTGTGCCCGGTGGCTCAAGCATTCGCGACGGCGCCTACATCGCGCCGGGTGTCGTCTGCATGCCGCCAATGTTTGTGAACGCCGGCGCGTATGTTGATGAAGGAACGATGATCGACAGCCACGCGCTCGTGGGATCCTGCGCGCAAGTCGGCAAGCGCGTGCACATCTCAGCAGCGGCGCAAATCGGTGGCGTGCTCGAACCGGCCGGCGCGATGCCGGTGATTATCGAAGACGACGTGATTGTCGGTGGCAACTGTGGAGTTTACGAAGGCGCCATCGTGCGCGAACGGGCGGTGCTGGCTTCGGGAACGATCATTACGGGATCGACGCCGGTCTTCGATCTCGTGCGCGAACAGGTTTATCGACGCAGTAGTGAAGGCCCTTTGGAGATTCCCGCCGGCGCCGTAGTGGTTCCCGGCTCGCGCGCCGTGAACTCAGACAAAGGGCGTGAATGGGGCCTGTCGATTTACGCTCCGGTAATCGTGAAGTATCGCGACGAGAAGACAGACGCGGCGACACAGTTGGAAGAAGCGTTGCGGTGAGGTCGTGACAATTAGGGAAAATGCAAATCGACCTCGAACTTACAGGCCCGAATGTTGTCGCAGTCTCGTGTTATCGCGAAGGGCCGAAGAATTCGTGACATCCGTCGTTTGGTTGCGCAATACGGTGGACGGGCATCACAATGGATAAAGAAGAGTAGCCCGCGCATCGAAATTGACGGAGAATATTATGAACTTCATTGGTATGAACATCCCGAGCTTGGCAGGTTCGAAGTGAAGCAAGTTCGAATAAGAATGAATAGAGCATGATCGTCAAACTCAAGAAAAGAAACTCCAGTTATTCCGACCTGACGTTCGGACAGCCCTATGTTGTAATCGGTATCGAAGCCGACGACCTACGGCTCTTAAATGATGTGGGTCGTCCTTTCCTGTATCCTGCTGAACTATTCACGATTGTCGATTCGCAAGAGCCAAAAGACTGGATCACCGAATTTGGCGATGATGGTGAACGCTACTGTTACCCACGAATTCTCAACCAACCGGGTTTTTTCGAAGACTTCTTTGATGAAAAGCGAAAAGCCGTTGCGACATTTTGGCGCGTCGTTAATCGGCGTCTTGCCGGCAGCGAGCGAAGAGTTGCTTAGCGTACTTCCTTGAATCCATTCAACCCACCACCATTCCTACGCGGCATCGAGAAAAGCATGATCCGGAAGATTTCGGATCGAGCCAAGCCGGGCAGTATCAGTCTCGGTCTGGGTGAACCTGATCTGCCGACGCCCGAAGTGATTCTGCGCGAGGCTGTGCGCGTGATTCAGGAAGAGCAGAACGGCTACACCTTGCAGGCTGGCTTGCCGACTTTGCGTGAACGGATCGCCGGCGATTATCCTCACCTGAATCTCTCGACTGATCAGGTGATCGTTACCGCCGGATCGCAGGAGTCGCTTTACCTGATCCTGCGCACACTGGTTGAAGAAGGCGATGAAGTCCTGATTCCCAACCCCGGATTCATTCCTTATCCCACGATCATTCGAATGGTCGGCGGCCGCCCGATCTCGTATCGTTTGCCGGCGGCGAATGATTTCAGTGTCGATATCGAAGATTTTAAGAGCAAGCTGACGCCTCATACCAAGGCCGTAATTTGCATCAGCCCGTCGAATCCAACCGGTCGCGTCTTGTCGCGCGACGAACTGCGCGCGATGGCCGACGCGGTCAACGCGATCGTGCCGAGCGCCTACATCATCAGCGATGAAATCTATCGCGAGCTTTACTACACGCCTGAGCGTCCCGCATCGATTTCAGAATTCTATCCACGCACAATCATCGTCAGCGGTCTTTCCAAATCGATGCGCATGACCGGCTGGCGCATTGGATGGCTGGCGGGTGACGAAGCAGTCCTGAAGGCGGCGCTTGTGCTGCACGGTTATGTGGTGACTTGCGCCTCAAGCATTTCGCAGAAGACAGCGCTGGCGGCTTGGACAGATGAAGCTGCCACGGCCCGGCAAGAGTACCGCGCAATTTTTCACCGGCGACGAGATCATCTCCTGGGCCAGTTGCGCAGTGAACTTGGTTTGCGTTGCGTGACGCCCGAGGGCGCGTTCTATACGATGGTGGACGTCGGCAGTTATGGCGATGAACTCAAGGTCGCCGAAGCCGGGCTGGAACATGGCGTGGTAACGATCCCGGCAGCAGCTTTTGGCGATGAGAGCAGAGGGTTCCTGCGCATTTCTTTTTGCGCCGATGAAGAAAGATTGAGCGAAGGCGTGCGGCGCTTGGGCCGCGCTCTTGAAACGTTGAAACATTAACCACAGAGGGCACAGAGAAAGACAAGAAGAGAATCAGCCACAAAAAATGCACAAAAGGCACAAAGCGGAAATACCGGGTTGACGCTCTTGCCTATCTCTTTTGTGCTTCTTGTGCCCTTTTGTGGCCTACAAGTTTTTCCTCTGTGTTTCCTCTGTGTCCTCTGTGGTAAATTTTTCCAATGACGAAGAAATTTCGGGTGGGAATTCTCGGCGCGACCGGGGTCGTGGGCCAGCGCTTCATTCAGCTGCTGGCAGATCACCCGCAGTTTGAAGTCGCAGCGCTCGCCGCATCTGACCGCTCGCAGGGAAAGACTTATGCCGAAGCCTGCACGTGGCGCCTGCCGGGTGAGATGCCTGAGCGCACAAAGTCGATCGTAGTTCAGCCGCCGGCGCCGCCACTCGATTGCGATTTCGTCTTCTCGAGTTTGCCGGGTGACATCGCCAAACAAGCAGAAGAGGATTTCGCGCGCGCCGGCTATCCGGTAATCAGTAATTCTTCTCCTCATCGCATGGCGCCCGATGTGCCGTTGCTCATTCCCGAAGTAAATCCCGAACATCTCGAATTGATCGACGCGCAGCGCACGAATCACGAATACAACCGCGGTTTCATCGTTACCAATCCTAATTGCTCGGCGATCGCAATCGTGCTGGCGCTGGCCCCTCTGCACGCGAAATTCGGCGTGACGTCCTGCGTAGTCACCACGATGCAGGCGCTCTCTGGCGCGGGCTATCCGGGCGTGCCTTCTCTGGATGCCACGGATAACGTGATCCCATTCATCGGCGGCGAAGATGAGAAAGTCGAAAGCGAAACGCGCAAAATACTCGGGGTGGCAACGCAGGGCGCGGTGATCGATGCTGAGATGACAGTCAGCGCTCAATGCAATCGCGTGAATGTGACCGACGGGCACATGGCGTCGATACGTGTGAATCTTTCGCAGAAAGCATCGACCGATGAAGTACGCGAAGCACTCAGTTCCTTCACCGCTGAACCTCAACGATTGAAACTATATTCAGCGCCTGACAAACCGATTGTCGTGCGGACCGAAATCGATCGGCCACAGCCGCGCCTGGATCGCGACGCAGGAAATGGAATGAGCGTGACGGTGGGGCGCATCTCTGCAGATCCAGTCTTCGATTACCGCTTCGTCGCGCTCGGCCATAACACGATTCGCGGCGCGGCCGGCGCGGCGATCCTGAATGCCGAGTTGCTGGTGGCGAAGGGACACTTAGACAACCTGTTGTGACTGTGGCTTGCGATAGCAAGTTGCTGTAACCTATACGCATGAAGACGCTCGAACTGAATTTGTCTGAAGCTACTGCGACTAGACTTGAACAAGCGGCCAGCCGCTTGAACTTGACGCCTGAACAATTGGCAGTTCTCACTCTGGCAGAGCGGTTTGAACATTTGGATGCTCAATTTGGGCTCGACCCTAACTTCAAGACTGCGGTCGACTTCGTTCTTGAAAAGAATGCAGAGCTACATAAGCGGCTCGCATGATTCGTTATCTCTCGCTTCAGGAAATCGTCTTCTTGCACGCAGAAATTATATCGCGCAGCGGAGGAGTGCTGGGAATTCGTTATCGTGGCGGATTGGAGTCTGCGTTAGCTCAACCGCAGATGAGTTTCCAGGGTCAAGAACTCTACCCCACACTCGCCGACAAGGCTGCAGCACTGGGTCATGCTCTCATACAAAATCATCCGTTCCTCGATGGCAACAAACGAATTGGCCAAGCAGCGATTGAGGTGTTTCTCGTGCTCAACGGCTCGGAAATAACCGCGTCTGTGGACGAACAGGAAGAGACAATTTTCGGTGTAGCGAAGGGCTTAGTCTCGCGATCAGAATTGAGTCAGTGGTTGGCTGAGAGGATTACCGCTCTAAATAGCTGAAGGGTTGTATCTAGCGAGTAGTTGTTCTGGCCCACTCCGTAATTACATTCTTTAACTCACTCAACTCTTCGTCAAAGAAATGTCCCGCGCCCTCGATCACCTGCAATTCAGCGGGCGCATTCTTTGCCACGCGCTCCACTAACTCTCGCAAACGTTCAACATTCCCATACTCGTCATGCTCGCCATGAACGAACAGGATCGGCTTGTGACATTGCTCCACGAAACTGAAATCGTATTTATCTACCGGGGTGCCGATGCTGATCAGCTTCACTACACGATCATCGTGAATTCCAACTTCCAGGCCCACCCGCGCGCCGAATGAGAAGCCGCACAGGGTGATTTCCTGGCCCGGATAGTGCGCGCTCAAGTAATCCAAACCAACGCGCACGTCTTCACGCTCGCCATATCCTTCGTCGTGCGCGCCGGTACTCTGCCCCACACCGCGAAAATTTATTCGTAATGTAACCAGCCCAGCATCATTCAGCGCCGCGGCTGCGCGAAATACTACTTTGTTATGCATCGTCCCGCCGCCCAGCGGATGCGGATGAAGCACCAGCGCTACACCCTTAATCGTCGCGCCGCGGGGCTCTTTGATGATTGCTTCCAGCCGGCCGTGCGGGGCCGGAAGAAAAAGATTGCCTGCGGGATACATGAGATCGTCGATTGTCGATTGCGGATTTGCCACTTGTCAAAACGTGTCGAGAGTTCAAACCGGATGTACCTGAAAGGCCAATTGACTCGCGCTTGGAAAAAGGATTAGCTTTCGTAACCGCATGGACAATTCTCTTTCGGACAAGCTGGAACACACTGAGCAGCAACTGCAGCCGCTGATTGAGTATTCCACCGAGATTATTACGGTACTGAATCGTGATGGCACGCGGCGCTATGTAAGCCCATCGGTGGAGCGCTCGCTCGGATACACCGCCGAAGAGCTGGTAGGCAAAAATCCTTTCGAGCTCGTGCATCCGGATGACGTGAATGAATTGCAAAAACTGTTTGCCGCCGGGGTAACTAATCCGGGCCTCGTCGTTACCCGGCAATTTCGGATCAAAGCAAAAAATGGATCGTGGAGAATTCACGAAGCCACGGCGCACAATCTTCTGGACGACCCGGGCGTAAACGGTGTGGTCGTTAACTCGCGCGACATCACTGAACGCACCCGGCTCGAGCGAAGGCTCACCGTCCAGTTCGAAGCCGCGCGAATTCTCGCGGAGGCTCATTCGCTCAAAGAGGCAGCGCCAAAACTGCTGCGGGCAATTTGTGAGAGTCTGGCCTGGGAGATGGGCCAGATCTGGATCGTCGATAAAGAGGCAAATAACCTGCGCTGGCTGGCCGGCTGGCATATATCCTCGCTGGAAGATAACGAGTTTGAGGACGCGTGCCGCAGCCGTGTTTTTGCTGCCGGCGTGGGTTTTCCGGGACGCATCTGGAGCGAAGCCCGGCCGTTCTGGGTGGAAGACATTGCTTCCGACGCAAATTTTGCCCGCGCCGACTTAGCTGCGCGCGCCAATCTGCGCTCAGCCTTTGGCGTCCCTATCAAGTTAGGCGACGAAGTCCCGGGTGTAATGGAGTTTTTTACGCGCGAGCCGCTGACATCGGATCCGATTCTCCTGGAAATCATGGAGGCGATCGGAAATCAGATCGGCCAATACGTTGAGCGCAAACACGCCGAGGACGAGCGCGCCCAACTCTTTGAACGGGAGCAGCGGGCCCGGCTTGAACTACAGGCAACCATGGAGCGAATGCGCCAGGTGCAAACGGTCACCGAAGTCGCCCTGTCTCACCTGTCGTTGGACAAGTTACTCGCCGAACTAATCGATCGCGTGCGCGAAGCGATGGACGTCGACTCGGTCGTGATCCTTCTGCTCGAGGAAGATAACAGTCTGGTTGCATGGGCGGCCAAAGGACTGGAGTTGGATGTCCAAATTCGGGTTCCGATCGGCGCTGGTTTCGCCGGCAAGGTCGCCGCCCAAAAGATACCCATTGCCATTGAAGACATCGACGTGGCAGATCTGCATACGCCATTTTTGCGCGAACACGGCGTGAAGTCTCTCCTGGGCGTTCCTTTGCTGGTCGAAGGCCGCGTGCTGGGAGTAATTCACGTGGGCCGTTTTGAGCGTCGCCCGTTTCTTGAAGATGATACGAGGCTCTTACAGTTGGTCGCGTTCCGCGTAGCCTTGGCGATCGATAATGCTCGATTGTTCGAAGAAGAGCGGGCCTCGCGACGCGAAGCCGAAGCTGCGAGCCGCGCCAAGGATGAGTTTCTCACGACAATTTCCCACGAGCTGCGCACTCCGCTGACGCCGATCATCGGTTGGGTGCACATGATTAGAAACGATCTGCTGCCCGACACCGAGGTTGCTCACGGCCTCGAGGTGATCGATAAGAACTCGCAGTCGCTGAAACGGCTCATCAACGATCTGTTGGACATGTCGGCAATCCTGAGCGGCAAGATGCGGATGGAGCAACTACCTGTTGCGCTGGAGGCCGTCCTGAATGAAGCTGTCGAGACGGCGCGGCCATTTGCCGCCGCGAAGGATGTGCAGCTCGAAATGACCTTCGCGGGCTGGAACAATGAAAAGGTCACCGGTGATCGCGCGCGGCTGAAACAGGTCTTTTCAAATCTTCTGGACAACGCTATCAAGTTTTCACCATCGGCGGGTGTCGTCAGAATTTCAGGCCGCGCCGATGGTGACAACGTGGTCGTAAGTATCGAAGACGCGGGCCAGGGCATAACTGCTGACTTTCTGCCTTTTGTCTTCGATCGATTTCGCCAGGAAGACGGTTCGAAGACCAGAGCTTACGGCGGCCTGGGTCTGGGCTTGGCTCTGGTGAAAAGTTTTGTTGAATCTCATCAGGGAACCGTGCGGGCGGAAAGCGACGGTCATGGCCGTGGTAGTCGTTTCACGATCACTTTACCTCGGCGAACAGTCGCCGCCGCGGAACCGGCAACCGAAGCTCTGCCGAAATTTGTGGAAGAGATCGCGCCGGCAGTTCACTTGATGGTCATCGAGGACGACACGGACACTCTGGAAATGTTACGCGCGACGCTGGAGAGCCGAGGGTTTCAGGTAACGGCGTGCGAGTCCGCCGTCGATAGTCTTCGTGCTGCGGGCGAGGTGCGGGTGGACTTAATCATTTCCGATATCGGCATGCCCCAAATGGACGGACTGGAAATGATCGCGCGGTTACGGCAGCAGGCGGGTTACGAATCGGTACCGGCAATCGCCCTCTCGGGTTACGCGTCGCACAAGGATGCCAAGGCGGCAGTGGCGGCAGGCTTCAACGCGCACGTGTCGAAGCCCGTCGATCCCGCAGAGCTCCTAAAACTTATCAACCGCTTAATCGAGAAAGCTTCGACGCCGCAATCGAAGTGAAGTGGTCGGAACTGCCACAGGCTCCAACACATGACTGGTGATTCCTTGTCCGCAAAGTCTGTCGCCAAGCTGCGGCAACGTATCGTGCTCCTGGTGCGCCAACCGTTTGTCGCGCTCTCTCTTTTTCTCTGCTTGTGGTTCACCTGCGGGTTGGTTATTAACTCGCGAAACCAGTTTGCCTTTACGTTACAACAGGCGGGCATAGAGGCAATCGTTGAGCGCCGGCAATTCTCGCTGGAAGGATCCGCGACTCCTCAACTCCAACTGCACATTTACTACAAAGGTGATCGATCGGTCAGCGACGCCTTTTTTCGAAATGGACGTCAGTATGCGAACAAGCAGCCGGGCCAATCCATGCTGGGCGCGATCGTTTACTTCGTGTTGCGACTGTTCGGCTTGAATTACACTCAGCACTTTTTGCTGACGTCGGCGCTCGTAACATTTTTTACGTCATCGCTCGCACTGGCCGCCGCTGCGGCAACTGTCTTTGCACTAGTGCGGGAATTCACCGGCGAAGGATCGTTCTGGCCAATTCTCTGCGCACTTACGTACGGACTAGCAACAACGGCCTTCACCTATTCCGGAATCTCTCTTCACGACCCAATAGCATCGACTTTTCTAATTGGGGCTTTTTATCTTTGCGTTCTCATAAGGCTGAGACAGCCAAAACCAAAGCACGCGCAAACCCTGGCAGCGGCAGCCGGAATGTTGCTTGGATTAACTCTGACAACTTCAATGCTTCCTGTCCTGCTGGTCTGCTGTTTAGGTCTCTACGTGTTTTTGCTACGCCGTTGGGATCTCATGGGGATGGCGGTGCTGGGAGGGCTGGCAGGCCTTTTACCGCTCTTTATCTACAACACGATCTCTTTTGGCAATCCGTTGTTGCTCGCTAATGTAGCGGGCGGCTATACGGACACGTTTCTGCGTTTCCAATTGAGTAACTTTGTCGATCAGGCCCGCTTCTATTCGTGGGCGATCACCACTTATGTTCCGGTTGTTTGGGCTGGAATGATGGGCCTGCTGTTCTTTCCACGCGAGTTCCGGCGAGAGCAGATGGCCATGGGTGGATTCATTATCGCGATGGCAATTCAGGTTCTAAACATTGAAGGGCAGGGCGGCTGCCAATATGGTCCTCGCTACCTGCTGCCAGCCATGCCTTATGCATGCATTGGAATTGCCGGCTTTCACTTTCTTCGCCAAAGGAATGCCAGAGTATTGGCTCAAACTACGGCCATGGCTCTGGCGATCGCTTCGTTTCTTATTAGCGCGATCGGGGCAATCTATGGCGCGATGTACTGCGACACAAAGATTCATGCGGTTGGCCCTGCGCTGAACGCGATTCGGCAGGGCGCATGGAGAGATCTCCCCCTGACTCGCTGGTTAGCCCTCCCATGGTTAGCGAGTGTCGTATTTTTCGTCTATGCGGTTCGAAAGAATCGTCAAATACCGATCAAAGTCGCTTCGCAAAAGTAACCGGAAATTGGATGATCACGGCACTGAGATAGTAATCGGCAGTCGCGTTGTCGGCGATCCCAACAGTCCAAACCACGAGACACCTTCCTGAAGCATGTCAACTTCCAGCAGATACCTGCCCGCTACCTTAGGGGCGTTTATGGTCAACTCGAACTCCGTTTCTTCGCCGGGCGCTAAATCTTTCATGAGGGTCGCACGTCCATCGTCGTTAGTGACTACTTTTCCAGTCTCATTCAGCCAGTGATTGCCCAGGCGCAACTGAAAGGCCGCGCCGGTTCGCTCTGCTGTTAACCACTTCACGTCACTGGTGTTTTTGACCCTGAGGCGGACAGTCGCCATTTGTCGAGGGCTAAGTTGCTGGGGCGGACTGATTGCGCGAATCTCTGCCCGGAATGCCGACGCGGATAGTGGCGCAGGTTTGCGCGGGGGTCCTTCCGCGACATAAACGGTAAAGGGAGCGTCTTCATAAAGCTTGTGACACCGGGGACAAACAGGTTCAGTTGAAATTACGACGGATCCTTCAGGCGCGCCGGCGTCCGGTGGCAGCAATCGAAATCTTTCTAGCGGAATATGCTGGACGGTTGCATACCAAAAAGCGTGCAGGTTATCCGGAATTGCCCCGCCATCAGCCAGATAAATTGGCCCGGAACCGGCGGCTGCCAGGGCAGTTGGCAAAATTATTGACGGATAGTGCGCGTCAAAGATTTTCTGGCGAAACGGATCGTTGGCGGCCTGGTGGTGGCGCCATTGAAAGACGGCGCCTTGCGCGATGGCCCCAACAATCGTCACCGCGATCAATGCGCGTTGGATAACTCTGTTCCCTCCGGCTATCCATGTTAACGCTGGAATCGTAAGCACGATGAAGAAAACGGGAACGGCGCAATGTCGCAATGTATGAAAGTATTCGTTCGTAAGCGCCGCCGGCACAAACGCCGCCATCAAGCCGAAGAGCACAAAGCCCCACCATCGATCCAGTCCGCGTCTTGAGAACAAAAGGCAAACACCAAAGACGGCAAGCAGAAACGTGATCATCAAAAGTGGCGGCCAGCGATAGATTGCCGCGATTTGATACTTGTTCGGGTCACCGGTCACTGTCATCCATAGCGGATTGAGATTACGCACATAGTGCTTTCCAAACTGCCAGGCGTCATCGATCCATCTGCTTTGCGGACTGATGTAGCTGAGGAATCGAAAACGGGATTCCAGCGCACCCGGATGTCGCAGGTGGAAGACCAGCATCGGCACGAGCGACAGCAGAAAAGCACCCCAGGTAAGGACTAGCTGTTTGCGCCGTTCACCACTAAAGAAAAAGATCAAGCCCACCGCGAGCATTGGCCCCAGCAGCCGGCCAATCGAATAGGTGTAAGTCAGAAGGGCCAGGGTAGCCGCGAGCGTCAACACATCGGTCCAGTTCCAGCGCTTTCGCTCAAAAGACCTGCGGGCAACCAACAGGAACAAGGCAACAACCAGCGGATACAGTGAAACCTCAACGACTACGCGACTCAATTCAAAAAGCCAGGGCGTCAAAAGAGCGGAGAGCACTACTATCCAAGCCACAACCCATTTGCCAGAGATACGAAAGGCCAGGAGTCCCAACAGCAAAGCAGTACACAATCCCGCCACTGCACTAAGACTTCTCGCCACCCCGATACCTGGGCCAGTGACGCGAAAAACCGCCGCCAGAAGATAAATGTGAATCGGATTTTTGTATTCGCCGAAAGCGCGAAAATAGAGCGGCCAGGCTTCTCCGTGTTCGTCCCGGCCGGTTTTCGAAAGCGAGTGCGCGTTGTATGCGATCGATGATTCGTCGATGAAGAAGCCGGCCGGATTGGTCGTTAAGTCCTTCGCATAAAGAACCACGCCACCTGAAATCACCGCCAGAAACATGAAGGTGCCAAGGTGACGGCGAATGAACTCCTGATTGATCTTTGGCATTGACTAAGGCGAGAACTGATCGTCTCGATACAAATAGATCGAGCCGCCGATGATCGCTTCAGGCTGGCGTTGTCGGTAGGCAGCGAAATAGTTTTGGCGCTCCCACTCGGTCGCGTCGCGCCCGTCGATCTTTACTGATTCCGGCACAGTCGAACCGTTAAGAAAGCTGACGCCGATTGCCACGTAACGAGTTGGTTCTTCGGCACCATCTTCCGATAAAAGACTGAGCGATTGAACACCATAGTGATGCAGCAACATGAAATCGCCGAGAAAGGCTGAACGGACCTGGGTTTCGCCACGCGCCAGCAGATAGTCGGCCACCTCGCGCGTGCCGTCTCCCCATTCAACATTTGAATCCGACAAGTACCACCAGTGCGGCCGCGATATCGCGAGCTGATTCATGTAGCTCAGCTGATTCGGATATGTGCGAGCCGCTTCAACTGCCACCCACCCCATCAACACGATCACGATCCCCGGCCCCGCATATCTCAAGCGTTTTATCTTTACGAGCTGCGCCAGTAGTCCGCCGCCCAAAATGATGAGAAAGCAATACGCGGGCAGGTAGTAGCGGACGCCTATATTGATCCGGCTGCACATGATGTAAATGCTGTAAATGAGAAATGGCGCCAGCAACCAAACCAGGCGGCCATCTCGCTTTCTGATGAATTCGTAAATCGCCCACGCGAGCGCTGACAAGGAAAGCAGCAGGAAAGGAAGCGTGGTCTTCAGCGTAAACGCTACCGGAAAGTAATACCACCACCCGGTGCGGCTATACATTCCCAGCAACCCCGCCGGATGACCTTCACTCGTGTGACGAATCTGCCAAAGAATTCCCAGCACAAAGTCCGCAGGAAGAATATGAGCAAGCACCCTCGTCAGCAACGCAATTGTGCCGCTAACTCTGAAAAATGATTCCTGAATCCATTGCGCGTCCTCAGCGTTGAGGGCGCGGTGCTGGAACAGATAGCCGGCGTTGATTACGACGATAGTCACCAGCGTGATGATGATGAGATGCCAAAGGAAATTAGACCGGCTCGATGTTGTGCGTCGGATGCGCCAGATCATGATGACGAAATAACCGGCGACGATCGGACCCGCCAGCAACATCGAGAATTTCGCCATCATGGCAACTGCGGCCGCAAAGCCAATCCACGCCGCCCGCTTCATCGTGGGACCGCGACTGTAGCGATACAGCGTTATGATTAGCAATAAATAGCCAAGGGCCGCAGGAACGTCCGTTTGAACAATTCGCCCGTGCGCCACGATCGTCGGTTCCAACGAAAACAGCGCGACGGCAAAGACCGCCGCCGGGGCGCCGAACAACTCGCGCGCAAATCGAAAGATGATGATGCCCAGGAGGACCGTCAGCATAATCATGGGAACACGAGCCCAAAATGAAATAGCCGCAAACATCTGCGGATTGTTCTCCCAAAATCTTTCTTCGTACGACCACTTCTGCTCGATCGAACCGGGCGTGCCCCTAGTCTCTTCCGGTTTAATCTCGTTCGGTTGTAAAAACAGCAGCGGAATGGCCGAAGCGATTTTCACGAGCGGCGGATGTTCGTTAACTAGTTGGAAGTTGCTCGCGGCCAAATGATAGTATCCGGACGGAATCAGCACGATCTCGTCAATAGTAATGCTCTTCCGAGAAATGACCGCAAACATTTGCAGGGCCATCGTGCCAAGCAAGACTGCGCACACCAACTCAGCGCGATATGCCAAAGCCCAGGCTCGCACGGTGGACCAGACGCGTTTTGGATCAAAGGCGAGATACTCTGCTTCCGCCACTCCAGTTCTCTGATTCAATGACTGATCCATCAAATCCCCGCTTCAGGATAAAACGCGATCACGTGGCTGCGCTGGTCGTGGCGCTCGCGCCGCTCTGTTATTTCTTCTCGGCCGTGCGCGGTTCAGTGATTCTCTCGCCTGACGACGCCAAGACTTTCAACACGCCACTGCGCGTCGCGGCAGCCAACATTGTACGCCAGGGGTTTCTGCCACTGTGGGATCCTTACATTTTTAGCGGCATGCCGCTGCATGGTGCTTCCCAGGCCGGCTTGCTGTTTCCGCTCAACTGGTTCTTCCTGGTTGCTTCACCGCCGGTCGCCGCGAACCTCATGATGCTGGCGACGTATATGCTGGCCGCCGTTGGAGCTTACCTCTACGCCCGGCGCGCGGGCGCTGACATATCCGGCGCGATTGCCACCAGCTTAATTTGGCAGGCCAGCGCTTTCTTAATCGAACAGATCGGACATACGAACATTGTGCATACCGCGGCGATGTTGCCGTGGGTCCTTTGGGCTGCCGACGGCTATGTCGCAAACGGATCGCGCAGGCGCGGAGTGCTGTTCGCCATCATGATTGCCCTACAGGTTTTTGCCGGGCATCAGCAGACATTCGTTTACTCGCTGATTCTTACTGCTGTTTACTGCCTGGTCATCGCGCGCCCGTCGCCCGCTCCACGCAAAGTCTTCATCAACCTAATGCTCATGATAGTTGCCGGTTTAGCACTCTCAGCGGCGCAAATCTTACCGACCTTCGAGTTGCTGCGCAACAGCCTTCGCGCCACGGCCACATATGAATTCTTTAGCACGTTTTCCATGCCGCCGCAGTTCGTGCTGACGTTTTTCGCGCCTTACGTCGTGGGCGGAGGAAACGGAATTGTGTTTCGCGCGCCGTACACGGGACCACAGTTCTTCGGCGAGTACGCCACCTACGTGGGGCTGCTGACAATCATGCTGGCCATCGTCGCGCTGGTTTTGAAGCGCGACGCGCGCACAAAATTTTGGGCGATAGTGTTTGTCGTCGCGCTCTTTTTAGCATTCGGCCGGTTTGAGCCGTTCGGGTTCTACAAGCTGCTCTATCACGTGCCGCTGCTCAATCTGTTTCGGAGTCCGACGCGACACTTGATGGAGGTTCAATTCGCGCTGGCCGTCCTGGCTGGCCGCGGGCTAACCGCTATCAGGCCGAGCCGCACCGCCTTCCGCGCAGCGCTGTTCGCCGCGGCAATCGTTTTTCTTTTGACGTGTTTGACCGTGACCTGGTGGCGACCGGCCGTCTTTCAGCTTGATCGGAATCTTCCGGTCACAATAATGCGCGCGCCGGAACTCTTCATGCCGATCGTTCTGGCGATGTTAAGCGCCGTCGTACTGGTTATGTTTGCGTGTTGGCGCAGCAACCGCACTTTGCTGGCGCTGTTCGCGGTGCTCGTGTTGGACCTGGTCGTTTACGGTCAGGGCAGCGGTTGGGTCAATCACAGCTTGTCGCGCGATCACCAGTTGTGGCAATTCCCCGATACCGTAAAGTTTCTGCGCGAAGCAAATCCTCGAGGCGAAGGCGCCTATCGAATTCTGACAGAGGATCAGAGTTTTGATCCGGCGCTTCCGGTTGAACCTCGCGAGCCCGGCAGCGACGGGCCACTTCTATTGCAGCCGGATATTTACATGATGTATGGCATCGAGAACGCCGCAGGTTACGACGGATTTGGCATGGCGCGCTATAGCCGTTTGGCCGGCAACATGAGAGTTTGGGGCGAATTGACTGATGCCGAGCGCACGCTGCGCAGCCATAGCCGTGAAATCGATTTGCTGAACGTGCAGTATTTGTTGACGCGACCCGCAGCCGCTAAAACTGCTGCGACGACATTTCCCACCGCCACCCAGCAATACGAAAATCAGAAGTTCGCGGAAACCGATCTTGGTCTGCCGCCGCTCACGTCCGGCCAGGTCCTAATGTTCAAGGTTTCGGCAACAGAAAGTGATCGCATTGCCTTGCTGACCAATCTGGCCTGGTCGAACGAAGTGCCCGATCATGTGCCGGTGGCGCATGTGCAACTGCGCGCGAGTGACGGAAAGACATTTGATTTTGATCTCCGCGCCGGCGATCACACTTCCGAGTGGGCTCATGATCGCTCAGATATCCGCGCCCAAATCAAGCATCAGCGCGCCCCGGTCGGTACCAGCTATCCAGTCGAAGACGCGCGCGAAAAATATGATGCGCACACATATGTCAGCGGGTTCAAACTGCCGGCCAAATCCGTAATTGCGTCGGGTTCAATCACAGTTCTTCCGGTCAATAATGCGCCACAGCTCAGCGTGAGCGTCGCGCGAATCAGTCTAGCCAACGGCGAACAGGCTTTTCCTCTGCGCCGCGAATGGATCACGATTGAATCCGGCTCGGCGACTAACAAGGCAACACAGAATCTCTCAGCGACTGAGCGCTGGAAAAAAATTGCCGAGCTGAAGGACGTCGTCGTCTTTGAAAACCATCGCGCTTTGCCCAGAGCATGGCTGGCCAGCGAGCCGCGTGTACTCGGGGAAGCAGAGATGCTACAAGTCATTCGCAGCGGCAAATTGCCAGATGGTCAGGTTTGGGATCCGCAGCGCGTGGCGCTAATCCAAACACCGCTCGATTTCAAACCGCAGCCGGGGGACGCTAATGCCACCGCTACGGTCATGACCCACGAGCCAAATCGCGTCATCGTTCGAACCAGGTCTACTGCCTCTTCAATTTTGGTTTTGAGCGAAAATCACTATCCCGGCTGGCGCTCATACGTTGATGGGAATTTCGTGGAAACGCTGCGCGTCGATTACAACCTTCGCGGCGTGACGCTGCCGGCCGGCGAACACACGGTCGAATTTCTCTACCGCCCGGCGTCGGTTTTCATCGGCGTGGCAATTTCGCTGCTGACTTTGGTGGGGTTAGTTCTTTGGTCAAAGCCGTGGCCACTCAGGGCTCGGGACCCGTTCGAGACAACCTGAGCGCTTCGACATCCTTATCAGACTGGAGCGCAAGCGTCCTCGCTTGCAGTGTAGGGCAATCTTCAGATTGCCGATTTCGCAAACCAAAGTTTGCGTTACATAGCAACCGGGACGGTTGCGCTCCAGTTTTGGCGTCGAAATCTACGGTTGTCAGTTCTTTCCGCGTTTTGAGAACGACGAACCAATTCGAAAAAAGATCACAACGAGCTACGTTTCAGAGAGAAGTTAGTCAGAAGCGACTAAGTCGGGTTCACACTGAGAGGTTGTTTGATCGTCTCAGCGCCCAAATCCTCAAACCACGCCAAATGCTCTGAGACCATATCGAATTCCAGATTGTAGTTGCCGGCTTCGGCAGGTGCGGGGAAGTCGATCTTGATCTCGATTGTCTGGCCGGGCTCGACATCGTGTGGAAGAAAGGCTCCCGCGTGATACCAGGAAATTACGTCGCCCTTCTCATCGAGCAGGTGTGCGACGAGATGTACGTCGCCCGCTTTGGTGTGATCTTCGCTGCCGCGACGCCAGCGCGCATAACCGGTATTCTCTGCGCGAAGGTGAAACGACACAACCTCGCCGGTACGGCATTGCAACGGACCGCTGACTGACGATAGTTTCGATCCAAGATAGGCGATGGTCCGACTGTCCGGATACGGTTCGCGCTTGCGACAAGCCACTACGGCGCGATCGCTCTGCGAGCCCGGAAAGACCTTCACTTCATCGAAACCTACATTCTTGATTAAAGCAGTCAATGCCGCCGTGCTCGGGAGAAACCAGTTGAAGACGGCCTCTTTTGCGTCCGGCAGATTCTCGATGTAAGCCAGCGGATGCAGCGTAGGACGCGCGCCGCCTTCGGCATACACAAACGATTCAGGAGCTTTTTCGGGCGGGTAGATCGCGGTCTCCAGGACCAAAAGCTTGCGAGTCACGAGGAACAACTTTTCCAAAGCCATCACCAGGTGCTTGCAGTGATAGATTAACCCCAGCGCCAGGGTGACATCGAACTGTCCCAACGCGCGCGGATCAAGATCGTACACGGACATCCGTCCATATTCGATGTCCAGGCCGAGGACTTTCTTGACGAACTCAGCCTGGCGAATCAAGTCTCGTTGTGAGTCGATACCGAGAACGCGCGCCGCGCCGCGCCGCTTCATCTCAATCGAATAAAAGCCGGCGTTGCAGCCCACATCCAGAACCGTCTGGCCCGACAGATCGTCCGCCAGGCAGGGCTTGACCTTTTGCCAGGTTGGGCTGGGATGCTCAACCGGTTCACCGATGGCACTTCGCGTTTTAGTCTGGAGGCCATCGCCGAGATCGATGCAGTGGAACCACGGCTCGAGTCGCCGGAGCTCGGAAATTATTTCGTCGCGATTCATTCGGTGAAAGTAATACGCCTTCCCTCACGGTCGGGCTACCGCCCCGGTTACTTCTGAGCCCTCCCTAACGGTCGGGCTACTGCTCCGGCTTCTGAAACATTGAGTGTGAATTCTATGGGCTGTGATCCTCTCTCTTCAAACCAACAGACCTTTTGATCAACGAGATCGATCTTAACTGAATAGACGCCTGGTCTGTTCGGGGCGATCACAGACACGTCAACCGTCAAGCTTTGACCCGGCGCCACCGGGCGGGGCAGCAAAGGCCCGTGACTCTCAACTACAACGTCGCCTTCCTCATTCATGATCTTCATCCCCGGCATCACCAAACCTGGCCGTGTTTCCTGACCCGTCAGCCAAATCGTGTCTCCCAAATTGATCATCGCCAGGGTCGACGTGAATCGCTCTCCCGGCGTCACGCTCTCAGACGGCAGCGTGCGCAGGAGCAATTCCGCGCGCAGCACGCCAGGCTTGCGGCTGTCCGGTACGATCGAGCCGGGCGCGTCGTCAGTGACTTTCATGCAAGTCAGATAATGGTAACCCTGATCCAGGGTGCGCAACGGCAAATATGAATCGTCGTCGGCCAACATCTGTCGCTCAAACAATCCATTGACACTCACGTAATCGCCAACGACCGCGAAACCATTCTCATCGATCAGCGAACGCAGGTAATCTGCACTGAAAGGCGACTCCAAGATCTTGTAAGTTTCCATGAACCGGCGCAGTTCTTTTTCTGTCGCTGAGCCGGTGGGCGGTTTCTGCCCTTCCAAAATGAACAGCAGGCCACCGACATCGAGCATTTTTGCGAGATTGCGAAACACGCTCTGCTCGTCTTCAAAGTGATGCAGTGCGTCATAACAAATGATGGCATCAAACTTCTCCGCGAGCGGCGCGGCTTCGACATCGTGCGTCAGAAACCTGCAACGAACCGGCGTCTCTTCATCGACCTGATAAGGTAATCGGCTAAGCCGCTCGCGCGCGGCCGCGATCAATCCTTCGCTGATATCGATGCCGCTAACATCGTAACCGAGTCGCGCAAAGTACTCGCTCAACCAACCGGGACCGCAAGCAACGTCGAGAATTTTCGCGTCCGGGCGCAACGCCAGGCTGACGGCCATATTCGCGAAATCATAAAAGTGGCGCGCGGTTTCGGGATCCATGCCGTCGCCCAAAGTCGGCCGTCCGTGTGGTTGAGGAAAGAAATAGTACTTAATCGGTTTGTGCAGATTGGTGAACGGCTTTGTGCGCAGATAGTAGTCGAGCTTTTTGTTTAGCGCCTCGGTGTACTCGCGCGCGCCGCGCTTGTAATCAATGCCGTGCACTTTAGCCGTGCGGCCGGGCTCGACCTTCGCCGGCTTAGCAGCCGACGGTTCGTGGCCGTTGCCGCTGGTTTTCACCTGCGGCTTGATTGGATTAGCTGGCGGCGCCGGCGCGCTTGACGCCAACGTCGGCACCTGGCTGAGATCGCCGACTGGTGCGAGGACCGCAACCTCGGCAGCCACACCGCGAAGGATCGCCTCGTCGCCCGCGCGAATATCCAAAGCGCTCAGTTCGTTCGCGACGCCGGCCACGAACTGTTTGAGCGGGCGGCGGGCAATGACTTTATTGATGAAGGAAGCGTACCCGGCTGCGCTGCTTTCGATCGTCTGTTCAGCTAACACGTACGCGCGGGCATTGCGGCCCAGACTCTCGCGCAAAGACTCATCCTGAATCAACTTGCGCAGATAGGCCTGCAGCAATTCGTCTCCGTAGTGATCGTGGTCAATCTTGACGACAACGTTATCAGGCAATTCAGTGAACGCACCCACATTCGAAACTATCGTCGGAATGCCGGCCGCCATCAACCGGCAGAGACTGCCGGAAGTAGCTCCGACCGGACGCTCGCGCAAAGTGATCGCGATATCCGTGTCATGCATGCGCCGCTGAAATTCGTCGAGCGAAACATGACCGGTCACTTGCACTCGATCTTCCACACCATAACGACGGACGAGCTGCGGCAGCTCGGGAAAGTTGGCCGCCGACCCAACCAGCACATACTCAAAATCGAAATCCGCGCGCAACACAGACAGCGCGCGCAACACTCGCTCGATGGCTTTGTCCGGAGTGACGAGACCGAATGATGCGATCACGATCTTGTCGTGTTCACCGCGAGTTTCTCTACTCGGAGGCGTTTGCGCCGCGCGTTCGGTAATGTGGTGCCTGATGCAGGCAATAGGAACGCCCGGGGCGGCCTTCGTCAAACGCGCGCGACTCCATTCGGAATGAACGATGATGCCCTCGGCCGCGCGCGCGATTCTTGCGTTCAGCGGAAATCTCACTGGCGCGCCTTCGTGCGGTGGGACCGCGCCGCGATTGAGAAATTCTTCAGCGCGCACGCGCTCGCGCCGCCCGTGACATGCTTCGAGTTCATCGAGGTAAATACGTATTCGGCCTTCATGCCGCGCCAGCCCCAGAAAAAAATCCTGTAGCGCAAAGTCGTGAAAGACGACGATCCCGGGATGCTTTTGCATCGCTTTGTAAATGCCTGAGTGATAGCGATAGTCGTTGCCCAGGTGATAGAGCACTGCATCGTATTCAGATAGTCTGTTGAGAATTCCCGGCTCACTTCCGTAATCGCGGACACAAAAGTTCGCGCATATTTCATCGCTGGTCGGCTGAAAGCTATCGACGAACAGATCGATGTCCAGGTAATTGCGCAAGTGCATCAAAAGCTCTTCGCTGTAATCAGAAATGCCGCTGGGCTGAGGATTCAAAGGACTGAAATACGCAATTTTCATTCGTGGCGCCGGCGGACTGGATTCTTCGACTTCCAATTCTTCGACTACTGATTCTTCCGGTTTCGAGGGCGATGAATCATGCGCGCCTGGCAGGGGAGCCGGAACTTCGGAGTCCGCGGAAGTCCGCAATTCTTCCGCGCAGCTTGCTGACACTCTTTCATTGTGGACAGGCCTTTGTTCGATAACTTCGCGCGCGAAATCGAGGTAGCGCTCGGCCGCCCGCCAGATACTATGCTCTGTCACGATGTAATTTCGCGCCTTGTCGCCCACGCGCTTTCTCAACTCAGCGTCCTGCAAAAGGGTTCGGAGTTTTGATTGCAGCTCGGCAAAGTTGTCGTCGGGCTTGACCTTGACCACGCAATCGTCCGGCAGCTCGGCGAACCAGCCAATGTCTGAAACCACAGCGGGTACGCCCATCGCCATGATGCGGCACAGGCTCGCTGACGTTTCGCCCACCGTGTACTCGCGCAGGTTGATGGCGATGTCCGTCGCCGCCATATGCCGCGCAAAATCTTCCAGCGAAACATGCCCCGTGATACTAACGTGCTCAGTCATGCCGTGCCGAATGATCAGCTCGCGCGCGTCCCAATAAAGATTTTCAGGACCAACCAGCGTGAAATGAAAATCAAACTCATCTTTCAAGCCGGCCAGTGCGGTCAGCGTTTGTTCAATGCACTTGCGCGGAATGATCAGGCCGAAGGTCGCCAGCGAAATAAATTTTCGTCTGGACTTTGGCTGTGACCATGCCTCAGTCAGACCAGCGCTCATCAGCTTAACCGGCATGCTGATCAGGCGGGTCGGAATTTTGGGCGCAATCTGCGCCAGGCGCGACCGGGTCCATTCAGAATGGGCGATGATCGCTTCCGCCGATCGGGCGACGCGACAGTTCAGGGGAAACTCTAAAGGCGATGCCACCTGCGGCGGGGTGCGTCCCCGGCGGATTGCATCCGCTGCTTTGTCGCGTTCTTCCGCGCCATAACACGTTTCGATTTCTTCGAGATAAAGACTCCAGTCATTCAGGTCCTTGGCCTGGCCTTCGAAAAAGTCATGCAGGATGTACTCGTGAAAGACCGCGATGCCGGGATGGCGGCGCATGGCGCTGACGATCCCCGCGTGGTAACGGTGATCATTCCCGATATGATAGATGGCCGCGTCGTACTGTCTCAGTCGCTCCAGCGCACTCGGGTCCTGGCGATAATCGAAACAGCGTTTGACGCGCAGCTCTCGATTCGCCGGTTCGAACCCGTCCACAAACAGATCGATATCCGCCTGCGCGGCCAGATAAGGCAACAGCTCTTCGCTGTAATCAGAAATACCGGACGGCTGTGGATTAAGCGGACTGAAATAGGCGAGCTTCATCGAGAGTTTTGCCTGGTGAATCGTTCAGCGGGCCGTTTCAAGATAGTGCTAAAGTCACGTGCCGAGCAAACAACGCTGTCATGAGAGTCAGTACGCCGTCAACATCTGATCTGGCGAGCTTGCGTGTCTCATCCACTTGTTCGGTTTTAAGCTTCTCTGCCGTCGTGGTCTTAGTAATCCGCCGGCGAGCTCGTCGTGATATGTTTTTGAATCCCACCGTAGGGGAATTCAATCGTCTCGGATTTGTTGCGCAGTAATACTGCGAGCGAGGCGCTGGGGTCCCATCGGTGCTTAGCTACGAAGAGCGCAGAGTCTATCATATCCTCCGAAGACGATCTGCGGCCATTGCGAACATCTTTATAGATCTGCTCACAGGCATGCTTGGATTCTTGTTTCTGGCTGGCTCCGCGTTACTCGGCACGTGTGTTACCAGGCGCGCATTGCGGGGTCTGCTCACGTTGGCCGAACAGATTCTTTGGGGCACCACAGTCGGCTGGACGCTGAGTACAACCATCGTCTATTTGCTGGCGCGCGGGCAGGGACACCTCTCCAGGTTTTCAATTGTCTCGTTCACTGTCTTTGCATGGGTCATAGCCGCGTTCCTTTTGTGGCCACGACTGCGATCTGTGCGTCGCGCTGACCTGGGCGCGATGTGGCGGCGTGAATACAGCGGATTGGCCTTAGTCATCATCGTCTTTGCACCAATCTACGCGCGCCTTTTCTTCACGCAGATGTTCGCACCGGGTCAAGGCGGAGTTTATTCAGGCGGCGGCGCGTGGTACGACCTGAGTTTCCATAGCGCGCTCGCGACTTCGTTCGCGTACGGCAACAATTTTCCTCCTGTTTATCCGCTGTTGCCGCCGGCCCCGCTTTGGTATCCGTTCTTGCCGGATTTTCAGTTGGCTGTGCTGATGAACGGAGGCTTAAGCCTGCGCGCCGCATTGCTGACCAGTTCTTTAGTGCTGGCTCTGGTCACAACCGGTCTTTTCTATTTCTTCGCTCTGCGCATTGCGCGCGGGCGAAAGTCCGCGGCGCTGGCGACCATTCTCTTCCTGCTGAACGGGGGCCTTGGCTTTGCGTACTTCATCTCCGACTGGCGGCGCAGCGGCAAGTCCTTTTTTGAGTTCTGGCGAACGTTGAGTGTGGACTATGCCGTCTATCCGGATCGCGGCCTGTACTGGACCAATCTCGTTGATCTATTTCCCGGGCAGCGGTCAATTCTGTTTGGACTGCCGATTACATTTTTAATCTTCACGATTTTCGTAATCGTGTGGCAGCGCCGGCAGGACGAGTTACAAGGCGCCAATTCAGAAGAAGCTCTGGCCGGCGCGCGTATGTCCTTGCCCGAAATTCCGACGGCCAGGCTCATGCTCATCGGCGGCGCGCTGGCGGGTTTGCTTCCCTTTTTTCACACGCACAGCTACATCGCAGTCGGCATTGTCAGTGTCGTCTTGTTCCTGCTGGCCCCACGTCGCGATTGGCTGTTCTTCTGGATTCCCGCGGTCATGCTTCCCTTGCCGCAAATCTGGCTGCTGTTTCAGCGAGCTGCGGCCGGCAGCGTAGTCCGCTGGCGAATCGGGTGGATGGGACAAGCCGAATCGTTCCTGCCCTGGTATCTGCTTAGAGATTTTGGTTTGCCTTTGCTGTTGGCAATACCCGGATGGTTTTTTGCGCCCAAACCCTGGCGGAAATTCTATCTGGCTTTCGTCGCCGTCTTTGTGCTGGCCCTGTCCATCAACGTCTCACCAAATGCCTTCGACAACGGCAAGTTGATTTACTACTGGCACGGCCTGAACAGCGTGCTGGTGGCCGCATGGCTGATACGGATTGCGAAGAGGAGTTGGCAGCGCGTGCTGGCCGGGACGATCGCTTTTCTTTGCACTGCCACAGGAATCATCGCGTTGCAGTACGAGAACCATAACTGGTCGCGAGTGTTCACCAGCGATGAGATCGCGGCGGCGGATTTCGTGCGCCAGAACACTGGGCCCCGCGCGCTCTTTGTGACTGCTCCGGTCTACAACCAACCCGTCGTTTGTCTCGCCGGCCGGGCAGGCATGCTGGGTAATTCGATGTGGCTCTCCAGTCATGGTTATGAATTTCGTGAGCGCGAATCGGATGTGCGAAGAATCTATGCCGGGACGCGCGACGCGCGCGATCTCTTGCGATATTACGAGGTTGACTATATCTACCTGAGCAACGAGGAGAAATCGTTGCTCAATGCGAACGAGTCGTTTCTGCAGAATAATTTCGTCGTGGTTTATCGCAACAGCGTCGTTACGATTTACGACGCACGCCGATCGCCGAATGATGCTCAGCTTCCATTGCAAACGCGCAACGGCGCTTTGCATCAACCGCCGCCGCGCGAGTTGGCTGCACTGGTCGAACGCGATCCTTATGCGCTACTGGCCCAGTTTCCTCGATCAAGTTTTTTCGTGTACCGCCTTTTCAAGGCTGCTTATGGACCCATGCCGCGCCGCAAAGATTTCATGTCGGCCATGACGGAAGTCGGCCGCGGCGTTTTCATCGGAAAGCCGGGGTGGCAGGAACAGCTCGATTCGAATAAGAAACTGCTGCTCGGCGTGCTGGTTGAGAGCGGCGGGTTCAAGCAATTCTATGACGTGAAATCCAACGCTGAGTTTCTGGACATTTTGCTGACGAACGCCGGAGTCAACTGGAGCAAGAGCAAACGCGCAACACTTGTCAATCAGCTCGATGCGCGAACCGAATCGCGCGCGTCCGCTCTGTTAAGCGTTATCGAAGACCGGGCATTCTTTAACGCCGACTACAACAACGCTTACGTGCTGATGCACTTTTTTGGTTATTTGGGCCGTAATCCCGACGATCCGCCGGATGGAGACTTGCGAGGACTGGAGTTCTGGCGAAACGTTTTGGACCGCTCCGACGACTATGCAGTCATCAGCCGCGCTTTCATCGAGTCAGACGAATATCGGAAGAGAACGCCCGCGCCCTGATGGCGCGCAGCCCGCTGAAATAACGCTCGACGGGGCTTTGCACAAAAAGTTCTTGGCTGGAATAGGGCATCTGAAAAGTCTCTCAGGTCGGGAAGGGCGGTTTACCCCCGCTCTTTCCTTTTCCTCAAGCAATTTGCTCAACTAAAGGGCGGAGGCAAGCCACCCTTCCTCACCTGAGAGATAGTTCTCGATCCAAGTCTCCTTTCATCGACTCTTGGTGCAAAGCATCTCGACGCACCCGATGGGCCTCTGACGACCGACATCATCACCTGAGCCACGAGAAATTGGCTGCGTAAAGCGCCGTCATCAAAAACAGCAATCCTGAAAAGACTGTGCGTATTCCGATGTCCCAGTAGTGGTTTCTGCCGGCCAGCGCCAGCACCAGATGGATCGGAAACAAAACGATCGCGTAACGCGCCTGGGCAATCAGCAAGAGTGACGACAGCGTCATTATCACGGACGCCAGTACGTAATATCCGAAGGCCCACTGGCGCCACTTCAGGAGCAGCAGTCCACAGACCAACGCGCCGGCGGCGGCTAAAAAGTTCATTATGCGCAAATCCCAGGACACCGCGATCCACGGATGTTGCAGGTAATCGATTAATGGCCAGATGAACAGTCCGACCCGTCTTCCCCACGCTTCCTGAATATGCGCAAACGCCAACGCATCGCCGGTTATTCGGTGAAGGTACAACATGAAAACGAGTAGACCCGCCGGCGCCAGCAGTAAACTCAGAACTTCCTTTCGCGGCCATCTTCTGCCAAAGCTTTGCCAGTAAATAATCGCGAGCGCCGGCCACAACAGAATACCCGTGGGCCGAGTTGCTGAAGCCAGTGCGGCCAGTAAACCTGCCAGCCACCAACGGTTTGTTTTTGCGCAACAGAGACTACCGGCTGTCAGCAACAGAAACAGTGATTCACTCATCGGGAAAGAGAAAAAGAAACTGGTGGGAAAGATAGCGAGGTAGAAGACTGTTCGGCGGGCTATGGCGTCGTCGAGACCGAACGCCACTATAGTTTTGTAAACCACGACCAGCGCCAGAAAGAAGAGAACGTGCGCGAGCGCGATTCCTGTCAGCTCGTACTCACGCGTCACCAAAGAGACGAGACGCCAGGTCATTGGAAACAAAGGAAAGAACGCCCAGTTGTGTTGCGCAGTCGTGGAAAAGGGCATCTTCTCGTAACCAAACTGCGCGATGCCGTTGTACCAGCCTGGATCTGAGCCGGTGCAGTAGCTGCGCAATGTGTTTGTGATGTTGAGTTGCTGAAAAGAGAGATTGACTTCGCGGGTCTGATCGCCACTTAGCGAAATGTGATGACTGACGGCGCTGCCCAGTACCAGCAGTGTGATGACTGAGAGGCGACTTAACCAGAAAGGAAACACCGCCGCGCGAACACCGGCATCCCCTGCGGCTCGCCGCAAAAAAGCGATGACCCGGCCACGGTCTTTCTGTCTGGACCGCGAAGTATTTGGTGAGCTTGTGTCTCTCATCTAGAAAATGCACACCGTCCTCGTGGAGGGCGGGCGCGTTATCCAGCCGCAGAAATAATCGATTTCACGACGTGCTGCCATGAAAGATTCATTGCCAGGAGCTTCTGCCGGCCACGTTCACCCATTTGCCGCGCGAGCTCGCGATTCGCGTACAAACGATCAAGTGACTCGGCGATTGCTTTCGGGTCGGGCTCAACAATCAGCCCCTCGCGATCATTCTCGATCAATTCCGCCGCGCCGCCGCTGTCGCTTGTGACCACCAAAGGCTTGCCGGACAGCATTCCCTCCAACGTCACGTATCCATAATCTTCATCGAACGGCAGATACGAAACGGCGAGGGCGTCAGCATACAAACTAACCAGCTCATCTTCGGAAACAAATCCGCGCAGCGTGACGCGATCACCGACGCCGTGCTGCTTTACCAGGCTCTGATAGCGTTTCGCATCGCCGGACCCACCGGCCAGGACGGCTTTTACCGGAGTGCGCACGTGCCGCATCGCTTCGATTAGAAGCTCCTGCCGCTTCTGTGGCTCAAGCCGGCTTGGATAAAAAACGTAATCACCTTGCTCGCCCGTTCGCAGTTTCTCAGCCAATGGCGGCGGGTGATAGAGCGGCTCGCTGTCGATATTGTTGTATCGCTTCAGGCGGTCGGCGACGGCGCGCGAATTCGCAAACACTTTCTTCGCCTCAGGGATGAAGCGCTCATCACAATGCTTAATCCATTCCCGGACGCGCGCGCCTTCGGGATAGGTCGAAAGATCGTCAAACGGCGTGCCCCAAAGATTGTAAGCCGAGCGGTGCTGATGAAGGATCCACAAAACTTTTCTGTCGTGCGCCACCAGATAAGCCGGGAACTTCATGCCGATGACTAGATCGACTGGTTGCCCATTCGCCGCCGACAAGTCGAGCATCCGCCAGGCCATGGCGCTGCGCATGATTTCCGTCGGCGGATACCATTTGAAAGGCAGCGCTACAGTCTCGGCCCGGTAGCCCGCGGCAATCAACGCGCGTCGCAGCCCTTCGGCGTGCGATTCGGCGCCGCCTGTCGTAAACGGAACCTGCGTTGTGCAGATAAGAATGTTTCGGATCATCGACTAACTAACAGGGTGTAGGGATTTGGGTGTAGGGTGTTGGGCATGGGTTTCCTGAAAACTTTCGGCGTGAGCCAGAGTATTGATTCTCTATTCTACCTTTGCCGTCAATGAACGAATCAGGCCGCTGTAGCTTTTCAACGTGTGTGAGTCTCCTTTCGAGTGTTCCCAACACCACACCCCACACCCCACACGCTACACCCCAACCTTCGTCTTGATGCGCAAAGGCAATCCCGAAATCAGCTCGTCGTACCAGGCAACATGCTCTTTCACCAGTGTGATATCGAGAAAATACGACCCTTCATTTTCAGGCGCCCGCACGTTCAGCAAAAGCTCCTCGCGATCGTTGCGGTCGAGCGTTCGCGGCAGAAAGGTGCGCAAGCCGTCCCAAACAACTGTCTCACCCGCTTCATCTCTCCAGTGATAGCTAAGCAGGACCGGCTGATCAGCTTCGGAAGACAACCGAGCGCCCCCGCGATTCACAATGGTGACTGGAATCCTCATCGTCTCGCCCGGGACAACGGTCACGGTGCTGACAACGCTCGTCAATTCAACATCGATCGTCGCGTCGTCTTCTGATGATGACCGAGAGCCGGCCCGCTTTGCCACCACGGTGAACAAATCGGTGGGCTCACCCTTACAAATCTGCTGGTGAAAACTGACTTGGGTGTCGGAAAAGCCCATGCTGCGCAACGCGTCCACAAAAAAGACCGGCGAAAAGCTCCACCACGTATGCCACCAACCCTGTTTGAGACTTGCCGGATCGACTGCCAGAGACGGCCCAAGCTGCACAGGTGTTTGCGCCAGTTGTCCTTTGCGAAAAACCTCCACAATCACGATCGTATCGTTAGTCAGACGCGCGCAGTTTTCCAAAATCCTGAGCGGCTGCTTGTTGTGAAGCAGTACGCAGCCGATAACTGAAACATCGAAGCGGCCCAAGTCATCAGGAATTGAATACGCGCTCCCATAATGCACTTTGGCCTTCGACGCGAACGCGCGATGCGCCAGCCAATACGAATTGCGTAGCCGCTGCATCATCTCGCGATGCGCGGCCAACTGCTCAGCTAATGACTCCGGCGCGCGATCGGGAATATCCCAACAAAACTCCCATGGATAGTCTTCCGCCGCTTCGACTGAGACGACATCGGCTCCTTCTTTTTCCATGAAAAAAGAAAGGTGACCGCTCGCTGGACCAATCTCCAAAACTCTCTGCCCAGAGAGACTCACGTTGCCGAGATATTGCGACTCGTGACCGCGCAAATCCCAGACGCCCGGCACACTGCCGCAACCCGGCAAATCCATCGCGTGATAAAAAAAGCATTCGTTAAGATCGTCGATTTTGCGCGGCGCCGCGTAGAGGTTCTGCGAGACGGCACTGAGAGGCGATCGTTCGGTGGGTTTGCTCACGATTAGTGAAGGCTTAGGTCTGGACAACGATATTGCAAACGGCGATTGAGACTTCGCGATCACCGAGATCGAGGCCGATCTGTTCAGCCGCCGCGGCGCGATTTGCCCGCAACTCGAGTTCAAACTCGCCGTCGGCCATAGCGTTGACTGTGTCAGGCACAGTCAGGGCTAACTCGAGCCAGCCCGGCTTGTGAATCGAGCAGGCACACAGCCTCACTTCGTTCAACAAAATCTCAATGCTGAGAGGATCGGCCGTCAGGTCGGTAAGCGCTGTCGTCACGTCCAGATTTATCTGCGTGACTTTGGACGCGGGAAACTTTACGCGGGCTCGCTTTCCCATCCAGCGCGCGACCGGTGGCAGCATCGTCGCACCATGCCAACCATCGTCGAATTCAGCAGCGCCTTCGCGATCAAGACACAGGCCGCTTGCGACGTCGCCCGTGCCGCTTGACGCGAACAATGCGCGTCGATCGCGATGCGCGTTGTAAAAAGGACCGAGCGGCGCGTTCGATGCTTTCAACAGAATATTGATGCCAGTCTGCGGCAGGGCGACGCTCAAATCTGAAAGTTTACCGAATACATAACCCATGGCCATATCGAACGCTCGCCGCTCGTGGAAAGAGAGATCGCGCAGATATTCGACCAGGTCCGCATCCAGCGTCTGCTCCATACCTGAAGTTCCCACCAGCAGGTCTTCAGCACTGTCACAGACAGCGTCGCGCGGCTCGTATGCGACGTGTTGAAAAAAATTAAGAAAGTGCGCAGCATACTGCGGATCGCTGGTTTGCTCATCACCCTTAATGCCGTGCAGGGTAACACCGTCGGGACGAAGCACGCGTTTAATTTCCGCCAGCAGACTCTCTCGCTCCGCCGGCTTTAGGTCGTCGAGCACATCAAACGAAACGACGTAATCGAAAGCGTCATCGGCAAAGGGCAGTCGCGTAAGATCGGCCGGGACGGCCGCATCATAACCATTGCGGCGGGCGGCCAAGGCGAACTCGTCCGAAACATCCACGCCGGTGAGCAAGACTTCCTTGCGTTTTAGGAGCGCGAGCAAGGCCGAACCACAGCCAAGATGCAGCACGTCAGATTTCGCGCGCACATTGTCATACACCCACATGGTCCGCGCGAACCGAATATCAAAGCGATCGAGCGCTTTGAAGTAACGCGCGTCAAGCACGTCCGGGGAAATCTCGCCGCTACGACCGTTCGCCAACATTATTTGCTTTGCTTTAAAGCCTGCTCCAGCTGCTTCAGCCGTTGACTCAATTCGTCTAAAACCGCTTCGAGCTTGCGGCGCGTGGTTGCCTGGAACGCGGCCGACTCGCTGCTTTCCAACGACACTTGCTTAAAGAGGACGCGCTGCTCGCTTTGAAGTTTGTCGAGACTCTCGCGCAGTTGGGCGGCAAGCTGGGCGAGCTCAGTCGCGTGTTCTTTCGCTTGCGCGTCAGCCAAAGCCTGCCATTGCGTCTGTTGATCCGCCGACTGAATCCGGCGAGCTTCGGATTCCCCTTTGACTTCGGCGCGCAACAAATTCATTTCGCTGCGCTGGTTATGAATGAGCGACCGCTGAGATTCAGTCTCGGCCGTTATCTCAACGCGCAGCGCATCAGCGGCAGCGCGTAAGTTATGGATCTCGGCGCGTTGTTCCTCAATATCGCCGGCTAGCGCCTCGGCTTCCTGCGCCCGCGCCGCGGTCTCTTTTTGCCGCGTTTCTGTTTCCTGGCGCAACTGGTTGCGCAAGGCGCGCAGCGCGTCATCGTGATCTGAAAGGCTTTGCCTCGTATCACGAATCGCGTGATGGACAGCGGCATTGAAATTCACCTGCTCCCAGGTAAACCAGCGCGCCAGCGCTCTTGCTTTGGCTTTGATCCATAATTCCAGACGGGCCATTCCGCCGCTGCGATTGCTGACAATCGGCGGCAACTGATCCCACGCCCGCGCCGTGGTCATCAGATAAGCTTCGAGTCGCGCGAGTGCTTCAGCAGTTGCAGTTTCTTCCGGGTCATCTACGAAACTGATCAGTTCGCCGTCGCCGTTGGCTGGCATCGACGGCTCCTTACCAACTGGCTCTGGCCGCGGCGGCATGGCACGAACGCGTTCACGAATCTCGCGCAACACTGTCTCAACTTCTTCGTCGATCATTTCATGCCCCTATCGCCTGAAGCGTGCGGCCGGCCGAGTCGGCGTCGACTTCGGTAGCGGTCCCGCGATGCCGCACCGTCACACCGGCGTTCAGGTTGGCCACCCCTTCAAAGTGGTTCAGGCTGGTAACGCGCAGGAACAAGGCGCCGTCCAGCCAATCGAACGATTCACCGGCGTTGCTGTGAACCGCCAGCGAGATGGAGTACTGATCGATTCCCAGCGAACAATTGAAAGAGAAAACGGTCTCGATCTCGCCGCCTTTCCGCACCATACCCAGATCGGTCTGTTGCTCTTTTGTATTAGTGCCGTAGGAATGGATGCCATGCCGATTCTCGATGAGAAAACCAACCACGGGATCATCGATATCCGTATTAAACCGGACCAGCATTCGCAGAGTAAGCGGTTCGCCGGTCTCCACAATCTCGACACGTTGACCGGTCGTGTCAAGCAACTCGGCACCAAGAATCTCTGCACTGCGATTACCATGCCGGAACGTGAAACTAACTGGCGGCAATTGTTCATCCATTCCGGTTGTTTCATTGAGCACCGCCGCATCGGCAAGGAACGCCTCTTCGCGCTCCATAATGATCTTTTGATAGCGGTTGAGCACGTCCGCCGGTTTTCCGTCCGTAACGATCTTTCCGGCCTTCATCAGAATCGCGCGTGAACACAACGCGCGCACCGCGGCTGCGTCGTGTGAGACGAACAGCACGGTTGTGCCTCGTTCGTGAAGTTCCTTAATGCGGCGCAGGCAACGATGTTGAAAGACCGCATCGCCCACCGCCAAAGCTTCGTCGACGATTAGGATGTCAGGTTCGACGCTGGCGGCGATCGCGAACGCCAGGCGGACATACATGCCGCTCGAGTAGGTCTTGACGGGCTGATAAAGAAAGTCGCCGATCTCTGCAAAGCGCTCGATGTGCGGAAACAATGCGTCGGTTTCGCGGCGTGACAGTCCCAACAAAGACGCATTCATGTAAACGTTTTCGACGCCGGAGAATTCGGGATCGAAGCCCGCGCCCAATTCGAGCAAAGCCGCAATCCGTCCTTCGTGCCATACCTCGCCATGCGTCGGCTCGAGTGTGCCCGCGATGATTTGCAGGAGCGTTGATTTGCCGCATCCGTTCGGGCCGACGATGCCGACGATCGCGCCTTTCTCCAACTCGAACGAAACATTTTGCAGGGCCCAAAATTCTTTGTGGCGCCGCCAGCGTCCGCGCGTCAGCGACTCTTTCAGTCGATCACCCGGCCGCGCATAAGTGCGGTATTGCTTCGAGACGTCGTCAACGCGAAGGGCGGTCGTCATTGCCTGCAATGTATCAGAATTGGCGAGGAAAGCGGTAAGCGCGGCGGCGCAAAGCAAAAGGCCTAAGGACCAAGCCTTAAACCCTGAGCCTGCCAATTATGCTGCCAATGGCTTAGCTTGGTCCGAACCGCTGGCGGTACCCGGACAAGCTTGGAAAATGCTTTTACCACTCGGCCTGGATGAATTCACCGTTAAAGCTGTTCAGCTTGTTCAATCAGAAGTTAAGGCTCGCGGTGTCAGGATCGCGGCGCAGGTATCCGAAGTATTCCATCGCGACAAACGCCGAGTTGAATTCACGGGTTTGCAACTTTTCCCGCTCGGCGATCGCCCTCAGGACCGTTGCCCGCATCATCGTGGCGCCATACGCGGGCTTCACCTTTTGAAGGGGAGGTCGGTACAATCGTGCGACGCCGCGACCGCTTACGTCTGATCAAGGTGTGCCCCTGTAGCTCAACGGTTAGAGCAGCAGACTCATAATCTGTTGGTTCGGGGTTCGAATCCCTGCGGGGGCACCAAGCCAGAAGGCAGTAGGCAGAAAGCAGCGAACGCGGTAAGCAGTCGCTCGTAGTCACTCGCTCGTAGTCATTCGCTCGTAGTCATTCGTCAGCCGGAGCCAGAAAAATCGAAGCCGCGCCAGGTAACACCAGGCGCGGCCAAATCGTATCAATCCAACTCGGCTCAATATCGGGAAGCGACTAAATCCCTAAGCACTACATGGGGCCGCCCATTCCTCCCGGCCCGCCCGGTCCCATTCCTCCGGGCAAACTCATGCCTGCGATCGGAGTGCCCGGGGCGGGAGCCTGGCCGTTTCCGCCGCGCGAGCGCAGCAAAGAAGGATCGACATTCTTCAGCCCGTACAGAGTCTTGTACAACCCTTCGCGCTGAACCAGCTCCTCATGTGTTCCCTGATCGACGACGCTTCCTTTATCCAGGACCAGAATCCGATCCGATACAGCCGCGACGAAGTTGAGGTCGTGACTGATCACGACGCAGGTTCGCTCGTTTGCATATTCGCGAATCACCTGGATTAACCGATTACGTTGATCCGCGTCGAGATTCTCGGTCGGCTCGTCAAGCAGTAGCACTTCCGGTTTACGCAAAAGGCACCGCGCCAAAGCAATCAAACGTTTCTGACCGCCGGACGGTATCTGCACATCGACGACCGTGTCATAACCTTTCGGCATCCGCTGGGGATCGACGATTACGTCGTGGATGTGAGCCAGGCGGCAGGCTTCCTCAACTTCCGCGTCGCTGGCCGTGGCCCGGCCCAGGCGAACGTTTTCGCGGATCGTGTCTTTGAGGAAAAAAGGGAACTGCGAAAGTTTCGAGACCTGCTCGCGCAAAGAACTGAGCGTGACATCCGAGATGTCCTGGCCTTCGATGAGAATGCGTCCCCCTTGCGGCTCGATAAACCGAAGGATCAGATTAAGAATGGTCGATTTTCCACAGCCGATCCCGCCGACGAGCGCGATTGTTTCGCCTTCGTTGATTTCGAAGTCAACGTGGTTCAGGACTGTCTGGGTCGGCGAATAGCCAAAGACCACATCTTCGAATTTGATGTCGCCGTGCACTTCGCCCAAGTTCCGGGCGCCTGGTTTTTCCACGACGCTGGACTTCGTATCGATCAGTTCGTAGGTCGAAACAATGCCCGGCACCAGCGATTGATACATCGTGTACGAGCCCACCAGTCTCTGCACCGGCGTGAAAAGGTTCGGCGCCATTTGCATAAAGACGATGGCTATGGAAAACGTCAGTCCCCATTGCAGTCCGAAGACAATAGCGACGAACAACACCAGCGCAGTCGTCAGCGAAATGAATATTTGCGCGCCGCTGTTGCTAAGACTCATCCAGGCGGTGGTCCCAGCGGTGCTCCTGGCGGCTCTCTTCGATGCCTCGCGAAAACGATTGCTGCGCTTCTGCTGCGCATTGAAGACCTGAATGTCGGAAATCCCGCTGATGGTCTCTTCAAGTTCAGCGCCCAGTTCACGCGAACTGAGGTTGATGCCCAGCGCGCCTTTCTGCAGTTTGCCGCTGGTATAGCGAAACATCAGCAGCGTAAATGGAGCGAGAACAAAAAGCACCACGGTCATCTTCCAACTCAGCGAGAGCAGGTAGCTGATCACAATTATCATCACCAGGATGTCCACGATGGGCGTGAGCAAAACCTGAGTGAGTAACCGCTGCACGGCGCCGGTCTCAGAGAGAACGCGTTGCATCAGCGCGCCGGTCTGGCCACCCATGAAGAAATCGAGCGAGAGCGTTTGAATATGATCATAGACGTTCTGCCGCAACGATGACAGCAAGCGCTGCTCGAGGTTGGCGTCGATCCACGCGCGCACAATGTCAAGCACATTGCGAAATACAATCGAAACTGTCCAGATAATGAAGATCGTGGTGAAGGTGTATTGCGCGTCGAGCCAGCTGCGAATAAATGAGGGCGGAAACCAACTTACTGTCGGCGCCCCCGGAGAAGTGTCGCGGAAGGACGACGTCATGGCCCAAACCTTGTTCCACTCACCGTGGTCAGCCGCTTCCTTAAAAAGATTCAAAAGCGGTCCCATCGCCGCTGCCGCCACAAACGGCAGAAGACACATAATCAGAGACACGAAGAAGGACACCGTGACGATGCCCATGTGTCCTTTCAGCAATGTAAGCGCGCGCTTGATATAGGGCCCCGCTTTCATGCGGGGCATTTCTTTGAACTTAATGTCTCCGGAAAATGGCTCGCCCTCTTTTGGCAGGTCGGGCAGACCCTCAGCGGGTAGCGGCGGCAGACCACCTTTTGGAAGTTCAGGAAGACCGCCGGGTATTGCATCAGCCGGTAGATTCTTGATCGGTTCGCCGGGAGAACCTGCCGGTAAGCCGGCGCGCGTGCCGGGCAAGGGCTTATCGTCAGACATATTTTTTTAATGCATGACCGGCCAGTTGGTCCGGTTTCTTATCGGGGCGGGTTTATTGTGCCGTAGGTCTTACGGTGAGGGGTTCCACAAAGCGCGCTTGGCGATGATCGCAGAACGTAAGACCCGGACACAACGTTACTTGCTTTGCAGCCTTGAGTGCTTTAGCAGTAGCAATAGTAATAGTGCCACCAGCAGCCGTAGGCGTTGCAAAGTAACTCACGACAAACGCAGATTGCTGAGTAGGCTTGCACCTCACCCAAGCTCTCGGCGTTTTCGACTTTCACGGCATCGGCGCCGCCGCTCTTCGGAATCTCCGCGCCGGAGGTCTTCTTGCTCTCCGGAAACATCGACGCAGCTTTGTCGCCTGCAAGCGCATATTGTGAGAGAACATTATCTGGCACATCGTAAATGTTCACTTTGTTGCCCTCGCCGGGCATAGACGTCAGAATGGCCATTGCTAATCTCCTTCTTCTTCTTCAAATAGGGAGGAAACTTCCTCCGGTTATGAAACGACTCGCGTGTGGTAACACTCGTCATTTCCCAAAACCGCTCAAAAAATCTGCGAGGTTCACCAGAAATCGAACCGGTCTCACCGATCCAACCACGACGCAATCTTAGTTCGAGACTAAGATGTGCACCCGAAACAGCTAACCTCGGCTGCCTCGCCGCGCACTTTTGCTTTGTATCCTGGTGTTATAGCGGCTGCATCCTAACAGCCAAGACGTATTCAGGCAAGTCTTTTTGCGCAAGCCAGAATGCCTTTTTTTAGGCGGATTCAGCTAAAGCCGCGCGCAGTCGCTTTTCGAAAACCGGATCGTCGCCTCCGGCCCCTGCATACAGCACAACTCCTCTGCGGTCGAGCAAAGCCACGGTCGGCAATCCGTTGGCGCCATAGAGGGTTTGCAGCTGCTCGTCGGCGGCTACTCCAACTGGAAAAGTGACCTCATGTTTGGCGACCATCTGGCGCATCAGGTTGAGTTCTTCCTCTTTAGCTTCCGGAGTGCCTGCATACGCCATGTAATGACGGGTAATGGCCGCGATCTCCAGGCCCTGGCTCGCCTCTCTTTCATAAAGCGCGGTCAATTTGGGAAACATTTCCTGACACGGTTTGCACCAGGTAGCCCAAAATTCCAGCAGCACGACGTTCCCGCGCAAATCGGCCAGCGTTACCGGCTCGCCTACGATCCAGGTAGCGATGGTTAGCTCGGGCGCGGGCTTTCCAAGAAGCGCGATCTGCGCCGCGCGATCGCGAATCTGCAAGTAACCACTCATGGCCGATCGCTTTTGATTCAGCGCGCCGGTGGCTTGCATGATCTGGGAAATCCGCTCAGCAAACGCAACTTCTTCAGCCAGAAACGCGTGGGCCTCGTCGGTTCGATTCAATGACAAGTAAACGTCGGACAACATCATTCCCAAACGAATGCGCGTTTGAAATTCAATGTCATAAGGCGTCGCCCGGGCGGCTTGCAGGCTCTTTTCTAATTCAGCCGCAGCTTCGGCGATTTTACCGAACGATTGCAGCTCGGACGCGCGATCAAGGCCACCCGCGACCAACTCTTGCGGCGTGTTTGTGGTTGAAACAGATTCAGGACTCATTGATCAAATAGGCTCCGTTCAAAGCAAAGCAATATAGCCTTTGCAATTCTTTCGAGCAAGAGCCGAAAAACTATCCCCGTGTCCTAATTTCAGTTTCTCTGAGTCAGCCACGGCGATCTCTGCGGCTCCGCGGTGAATAAACCAGGAAATGCTCACCGCCGAGGCGCGGAGCGCGCGGAGGTTGCGCAGAGATTCAATTTGGGACAACTGTTTATCGTAACTACGACAGTTGCAGTAGTCATTCGCATCTGTATAATGCGGCGGCGTAAGTTTCAACCGGCAATTTCGATCCCCTGGCGGGCCGGGCCGATTCGGAGGGCGACAAAATCATGAACGACGAGGGCTCCCAAACAGAAGGTACAAAATCCGAAACGTCGGCCGGCAGCAAGCGCGCATCACTTGGCGCTCAGGTCGCCGAAGTGGCGGCATCGATCGATGTTTCCAATTCGTTAACGGTGTCGTTGCGCAAGGCGATCGGTGATTTGCTTAATCAGGCAAACGATGCCCTGGACTCCGCCGTCGCATCCGTGCTGGTGCGCGCGGGCGACAATGGCGGGTTGAGATTTCTGACAGCCACCAGCGGAGTCACAGACGAACTCATGGCACTGCGCCTGCCGCCCGGCGCGGGAATTGCCGGGCTGGTCTTCTCGACTACTCAGCCGATGGCGGTGGCCGACGTGGCGCAGGAAGGATCTTTCTGGTCTGAAGCTGATCGCCGCACAGGTTTTAAGACCGTGACGTTGCTGGCAACGCCTTTGCGCGCCGAAAACGAACTGGTGGGCATTCTCGAATTCGTGAATCGACCGGGCGAGCCACCTTACTCGCCGTTTACACCGGCTGAGATGGATCGCGCGGCGCGTTACGCCGAACCGATTGCCCGCCTCGTCGAGACCTATGAACTGGCTCAGATGGTCGAGTCGCTTTTTAACTTTGTGGCCCAGACCTCTTTGACGACCACAACTCCGGCCCAGCGCGAAGAGGCCCAGCGCGACTGGCTGGCGAGCCAAACCGTCGCGTCCGGTCATCGCGACTTTCTAAGTCTTTGGTTTTCCCTGCAGGATGTCATTAACTCAGGCGATGCGGAACGAAAGCTTTGTCGCGAAATGTTGGAAGCGCTCAGCAACTTTGCAAAAACGCGCAGTGGCAGCTCCGGAGCCTTCGGATATTAATTCAAGGATCGTCTAAACATGACCGAAACGCCGAAATCGGGAACAACTCATTCCGCTGATCTCTGGACCGCCATTCAGCCGGAAATGCTTTGGAAGGGACGCACGGGCCGCGGGGTGCGGGTCGCGGTTGTGGACAGCGGTATCGATACTGAACATCCCGACCTGAAAGGCAAAGTAAAAGAGTCGGTCGAAATCATTTCCCAGGACGGCCAACTTTCGTTTCGCCAATCAACTTCCGGCGATCAAGCGGGCCACGGAACCGCCTGCGCCGGCATTATCACCAGCATTGCCCCCGACGTTGAACTTTACAGCGTCAAGGTCTTAGGGCCGCAGGGTTCGGGATCAGGAGAAATGTTTTTGGTGGGGCTGGACTATGCCATCAAACAAAAATTTCACGTGATCAATTTGTCTTTAGGCACAACGAAGCGTGACTATTTCGGCCCGGTGCACGATCTGCTGGATCGCGCGTATCAGGCCGGCTGCATTATTGTGGCCGCTGCGAACAATTTGCCCTACCCGAGTTTTCCTTCAATTTTCTCCTCGTCGGTGATTTCGGTAGTTAAGCGAGCCGGCGACGATCCGTTTAATTTTGCCTATCGTTACGGTCAGGTCATCGAGATGGTTGCTCCCGGCGTTGAGATAAAGACTACGTGGCCCGGCGGCGGTTATCGACAGTTGACCGGCAATAGCTTTGCCTGCCCATACATCGTGGGGATCGTTGCGCTAATCAAAGAAGCATATCCCGATTTGACACCTTTCCAGGTCAAATCAATTCTCTACACCATCGCGCAGCGCAATCGTGAGAAAGCACTAAAGGAAAGCCAGATCGCCGGGACGCCGCAGAGCTAAACCTTATAGACATTATCCTCCCATCTTCTTTTCAGTTTCATAGCAAAAAGGCCCGAGCACTTACGTCTTGAAGGCAGCAGCCGCAGTCCCAGCCCCAGACATCAGCTGTTCACCAGCGTTCTTTGACAATATAATGTGGTCGCTTTATCGACGTTTCGCAGTTATCGTCCAACGGTCTTGCAGACGGAATCATTGAAGAATCTGGCACTGTGCGCCCAGGAGTTGCACGAGCACCACGCGCAATGCGTGAGCAACTATCAAAATTTTGACGTGCCCTTCGACGAGTTCCGGGACGCGATAGCGAACGCCGCCCTGAAATATTTGGTACGGTTCGGTCAGCCCACCGCCGATCCTTCCGCGGCCCAGCTGAACACGTTCATAGGTGAGTTACAACTTCTCGATCTCTATCTGGCGCTCGGCTGCCTGCGCGGTGACGAAAACGCCTGGTGGACTTTCGATCGCCAGCATCGAGGATTTATTGAGCGGTGGACCCGCCGCCTGGTTCATACCGATAGCGACGCGGACGAGGTGATCGATGCCGTCTATGTCGAGTTGTTCGGAACCAGGATGGTCGGCGCTGTGCGCCAATCAAAGTTCCGGACCTACACGGGGCGGGGCACCTTGCGCGGATGGCTGCGGACTATCATCCTGCACTCAGTCGTGGATCTGTACCGCACTCGCAAGCTCGAGGTTTCGCTGCATGATGCGGGCGGCAACGAGGACGGGCCCGGCGCCTGGAATATTGCAGTCAGCGGAGCTGAAGATCTAATGCTGAACACTGTCGTCAGGGAAAGATATCGCTCAGCTACCACCGCGGCGCTCGATAAAGCGCTCGCGACGCTCGACGATCATGAGACCCTGCTGCTGCTTTACTACCACGTCGAGGGTCTGAAGCTGCGCGAGATCGCTCGCATCGTCGAAGAGCCCCGCTCGCCAATCCGGCGCTGGTTCCAAAGACGACGCTCACCACACGGCCGGGTACACGAGTCGACGGTAATGCGCTGGCTGGAAAAAGTTTATCGAAAAATCTCTGAGCGTTTTCATGCCGAGCTAGCGGGTAAGCACGGCCTGAAGCCAGAAGAGATCGAAATCTGCAAGACGATCGCGGCCGAAGATGCGGGTACGGAAATTAAGATTACCGCGGCCGGCACCAGCGCTCATTCGCCGCGCAAAGTCAAAACGGAAGGTTCGCCTTCATGAAAAGCGAAACCGACAATAGAGATTTTCCCCGAGCAGCGATTTCTCGAATCGTTGCCGAGCGGCTAAAGCTGCGTCTCGCGAGTGAGAATCCGTCGGTCGCTGCAACTGAGCATCTCGACCCTGACACCATGGCAGCTTTTGTGGAAGGACGGTTCGACGATGCCGAAGCTCGACCGCTAATCTCGCATCTGGTCAACTGCGCGTCCTGCCTCCATCTTACCGCTGAACTTATTCGTTATGAGTCTGAGACTGAGGGTACGAGCAGCGCCACGTTGCCCGACGAAAGCGCCGGACCGCTGCGACGATTTTTTGACCGTCTCGCGACCGGCGCGCTCCCCCAGTTCACCGAAGACACAGTGTTCGCCTATAACGAAAAGGATAAAGAAAGCGAAGCAGAGGCTAAACCTAACGCGGACAAGCCCGAGTAGTGCCTGATCGCCGTTACCGAACCGCCACTCACCTTTGTGGCGCAGTCAGTCCCCACCTAAGTTAGTTCGACAACTTAATTTTTGATTTGAGTTGACCAGATTTGAGGGATCGGCTATTCCGCGATCGTCCACTGGTTCAGGTGTTCCAAAAAAGCCGCGCGCACCGACAGGCCCGAAGCCTCATCGGAAAAGGTTTGATAAGGCTTAACACCTTCAACCCTCATGACTTTGACCTGGCCGTTCTCAAAACGAAACGAACCCGTCGCATTCGTGAAGGCGATGCCAGCGTCATCTTCCCCGCCCTGCTCGGCTTCGATATAAGCGAAACGCAGACGGTTTTCCCAGGCCTGTGGCGTCAATTGAGCCGGACGCCGCTCAGTTCGCACATGGCCGCCGGTGTCGCCGACCAACGCAGCTTCGTTATTAAAGGCAAGCAGAAAGTCCATAAGATTCCTGAGTCTGCTGAAGATATTCCAACTCTCGCATCCACGTCAATCCGGCGCTTACCTGCGACCGGTGTTGGGTCCGCTCTCCGATAAGAGCGTACCTCAGCCCGCTTATTACTTACCCAGTTGCGCGGCAATTCGATCAAGCAGCGCGCGCTCGTCGGCGGAAATTTTGTTGCCCATCCCCAGAATTCCGCCGGAAGCCGTGGCCACTCGCGTGCAAAGCTCCAGCAACCGATCATGGTTCAACTTGGTGGTGTCGGCCGCATCCGTCTGTGTCAGATCAGCGAGCACGCGCAAGGTCTGATCCACGAATGCCTCACTCGGACGGTTAGTCAACCAATCGTTCAATTGATCGGATGCGGCACTGCCTTCGGTAACACCACCCGCGCGCGCGACCTCAAGAATCATCTCGCGTTCAGGTCCCGTGACTTTGTTATCAGCCCACGCCACACTGATCAACGGCAGCAGGTGCAGCAGCGAAACCGTTTCGCGCGTGTACCCGAGTTCAAACAGCGTCTTCAGAATATCTTCATTCGGGATGTCGGCAGCCTCCGCGAGGTCCTTCATCTGCGCTGCCGCCTCGCGCTGCTGCCTCAGCTTTTCAATCAACTCTTTCTCTTTACGATGAAAATACTCGTCCTCGAGTGCTCTGCCGCGCTTGACCATTCCGTCATTCGCCATCTTTTGCCTCCGCTGATTCGTAGGCGGCGCGTCCCAAGAGACAGCCGCTTATTATTGCCCGGCGATCCTAACAGAACGACTCCGCAGATGACCAACGCGGGTTATGCCTGACCTGACTTTTGCGGGTCACGGTTCGCTGCCAGCGTGCTAGCTGGACACAGGCCATGCGAGCCAAAGATAATTTTGAGCATGCCTGACAAACTTGTTCGGATCGGAATTATCGGCGCGGGTTTTGCCCGCACCACTCAGCTTCCTGCATTCACACATTGCCGCGGCGCGCGCGTCACTGCCATTGCCAGCGGGCACCGGCTCAACGCTGAGGACGCCGCGCGCGAATTCGAGATCCCGCACGTTGAAACTGATTGGCGCGCCCTGGTGGCTCGCGACGACGTCGATCTGGTCAGCATAGTTACGCCCGTCGTTACTCATTGCGAGATGACTCTTGCCGCACTCGATCACGGCAAGGCGGTGCTTTGCGAAAAGCCCATGGCGATGAACGCGGCCGAAGCGCTGCGGATGAGCGACCGCGCGCGTGAAGCCGGCGTCCTCGCCTTAATCGATCATGAGCTGCGGTTTCTGCCGGGCCGCAACAAGCTGCATCAAATTCTTCGTGCCGGCGCGATCGGGAAAGTAAAGCACGTAAAACTAACGTTTCGCTCAGACTCGCGGGCCGACGTGGACCGGCCCTGGAATTGGTGGTCGGACGTGAAGCAAGGCGGTGGAAGCCTGGGCGCCATCGGCTCGCATGTCATCGACGGTTTTCGCTGGCTGCTCGGTGCGGAAGTCTCGGAAGTTCTTGGCAGTCTCGCTACACATATTCACGAGCGCGAGGATGAAGATGGCCGATCGCGTCCCGTAACTACCGATGACGAAGCAAATCTTCTGCTGCGATTCAGCGAGAGCGAGCTAACTGAGAGCGCGACCGGAAATGTTTCGTTATCAATGGTGGAGGCAGGAAAACCAGAGCATCTTTTGGAGATCTTTGGCGCCAGCGGCGCGCTGCGAATCGAAGACCGCGGTGACTTGTGGCAATCACGAGTTGGTGAAGGCGAGTGGAGTCGCGTCGAAGTGGATCAGACTGAGTTGGCGCCCGGCTTGCGCGACAGCGGATGGGCGCGCGGCTTTACTCTCTATGCGACGAAAATTGTCGAGGCGTTGCGGGATGGCCAAAGGACCGTCGCCGGCGCGGCCACCTTCGAAGATGGCTATCGCACTCAGCTGGTGCTGGACGCCGCTCGGGAATCACACGAAGGTGGCTGCTGGGTTAAGGTCGATTAGCCACAGATGCACACAGATTGACACAGATAGATAGCTATTAGTAGACGCTCGCGCTTATCTGTGCAATCTGTGTTCATCTGTGGCTGTATTTATTGTTTGACGGCTTTCTCCGTCCCGGTCTTGTCGCTGCCGCCGCCGCCCCAGACGCCGTCAAGTGTGCCGTTCGCTTGCACCTGATAAGTGACAAAGCCGCAGCGGTTTCCGCCAATCCCCACCGCGACGTTGTTCCCACGCTTAATGCCTACGCCGTCCGTATTGTTGCTCCAGGCAAAGCGGTAGAGATTTCCCGCCGGCTCGACCGTAAGTTTCGTCTGGTAGTCCTTGCCGTCAGGGTTTTTGCCGCTCGCGTCATAGTCGCCTTCCAGGCTGGAACCACTGGTGCGCGTCGCCGTTTCCTTTCCCGCCTGGTTGACTCCCCAGTAACCCCACTTTCCGTTTAGCGTGCCGTCGCCTTGAATATCGTAATCGATTACGCCGCAGCCCTTGCCGTCAGACCCGTTGGCAAAAGAAACCGCCACAACATCGCCGTTCTGGATTGCAACTCCGTCATATTGCGTGCCGGCGTTCCAGCGAAATTGATAGACGTCGCCGCGCGCAATAATTTCCAACGTGCCGCGATACTCGCTGCCATTGGGATTCGTCCCGGTGACGTTGTATTTGCCGCCTATGTCCGGCGCGGCAATCGTGCTATTGCTGGGCGCTGCGGTGGTAGTAGTTGAACTGATATTCGCTGAGTTCGAGTTCTTCGGTTTGTCGTTGCTGTTTGATGAAGTCGAGCTGTTGCTGTTGGACATTTTGCAGCCGATCAAACCCACGCATACGAGCGCGAGCATCAGGACAAATAAATGTCGGGAAAAATTTCTCATAGAGCCTCCTGGCGATTCATCTGGAAAGTGCGGCGCTTATATAGGTCAGCCGGCTGCGTCTTGTCAACGATTTTTCCAGTGACTATAGTTGGCTGCCCTGACAGCTGTGAAGAAACCAAAAGAAAAAATCCGAGATACCATTCGTATCGGGGTCGATACGGGCGGCACCTTCACAGACTTTGTCTATCAGGCGGGCCGCGAGCTGCGCATCTTCAAGGTTGCTTCGACGCCTGACGATCCGTCGCGTGCGATCCGCGAAGGCCTGGACCGGATCCTAGCGGACACCGGGATGGAAGCTGCGGCACTGGAAGTTGTACACGGCACCACCGTCGGCACAAATGCGCTGCTGCAACGGCGCGGCGCGCGTACGGCTCTGGTGACCACCGCCGGCTTCGAAGACGTAATCGAAATTGGCAGACAGGCGCGACCAGAGCTTTACAACCTCAACGCGATCAAACCTCCCGCCCTGATCCCGCGTGAATTGAGATTTGGAGTAAACGAGCGCGTCGCCGCGTCGGGTGAGGTGCTGGCGCCGCTTGACCAGGACGAAGTTGACGAGTTGTTGAAGAGTCTTCAGCGCGCCAAGTGTGATGCGGTGGCGGTGTCTCTCATCTTCTCGTTCATGCACCCGCAGCACGAGACGATGATCGAGAAAGCGTTGGCGAAGCTCGGAATTCCGCTTTCCATCTCTCATCAAATACTGCCTGAGTATCGCGAATATGAACGGACTTCGACGGTCGTCGTGAATGCTTATTTGCAGCCTTTGATGGGGCGATACCTGTCGCGGCTTTCTGCGTACGCAGGCCTCCGGCCTGCTGAGTCTGCGAAGAGCCAGCCGGAGGCTGGCGTACCTAAGTTGCGAGTAATGCAATCGTCCGGAGGCAGCATCTCGGCGTTCGCTGCTGCCCAGGAACCGGTGCGCACGATTCTCTCTGGGCCGGCAGGCGGAGTTATTGGCAGCCTGCGCGCAGCCGGCGCCGCGCGCGTAACCAATATCATCACCTTCGACATGGGCGGCACCTCGACCGATGTGGCCCTGTGTGATCGCGACGGCATGCGTCTAACCAACGAGTCGATCGTCGCCGGCGTACCCGTGGCTGTGCCCATGATGGACATACATACGGTCGGCGCAGGTGGCGGATCGATTGCCCGAGTTGACGAAGGCGGCTCGCTCCGCGTCGGCCCCGAATCAGCCGGAGCCGATCCCGGCCCAGCCTGCTATGGCCGCTCGCTGTTACCTACCGTGACCGACGCGCACGCAGTCCTCGGACACTTTCCCGGGGCTGCTTTGCTTGGCGGTGAATTCAAACTTGATATCGAGCGCGCACGTCAGGCCATCGAAACTCTGGCCGCCGAGATGACTGTGGCGGCGCGCAGAAAGATCACGGCAATCGAAGCGGCGCGCGGTGTGCTGGATGTGGTTACTACGAATATGGAGCGCGCGTTGCGGCATATCTCAGTCGAGCGCGGACACGATCCGCGCGAGTTCACCTTGATTCCGTTTGGTGGAGCCGGCGGCCTGCACGCAGTGGCGCTGGCGCGCGCTCTGCGAATTCCGCGCGTGCTGGTGCCCGCCTCGCCGGGCGCGTTGTCGGCGCTGGGCGTGCTGGCCGCAGATGTTGTGAAAGAACAAAGCCGCACGGTGATGCTCGAAGCGACCGCCAACGTTCATCAGAAATTGGAAGCCATCTTCCGCGGAATCGAAACGCAGGCGAAGACGGATTTGCGTCGCGAAGGTTTTCCGGAATCGCGCCAGCGTCATGAACGTTCACTCGCCGCTCGGTACACGGGCCAATCGTTCGAGCTTCAAATTAAACAAACCAGGGGCAATATCGCCGGCGCTTTTCATCGCGCCCACCGCGCGCGTTACGGCTATGCGCAGGAGAAGAACGCGGTTGAAATTGTCAGCGCCCGGGTCAGATCAATTGGCGTAGTTGAGAAGTTGAAGTCGCCCGCAAGTTTTTCCAGCGACCAGCGCACTCCGACCCCGCGCGAGTCGACCCGAACCTACTTCGAGGGAACCAGAGTTATGGCCGCGGTCTACATCAGAAAAGAATTGAATGCCGGGTCGAGATTACGAGCGCCCTGTATCGTGAAGGAATACTCGGGAACCACACTGATACCGGAAGGCGCGCGGGCGACGGTTGATAAGCATGGCAGTCTGGTTATCGACGTTGGTTAGGGCGTGACGGACTTTGCTGTAAAAGTTGATCGATCGCCGATGCCTAGAGGGTTCGGCTTCGTCGCAGAGCGACGGCTGAATTTAGCCCGGCCTTTTAAGGCCGGGATCGGAACGGCAAGTAAGTCACGTCGCGTTAGCGACGATTGAGTGAATGTTTCAGCCGTCGCTACGCGACGATGTCTTTGATCTTTCCAAAATCCCGGCCTTAAAAGGCCGGGCTAAATTCAAGCCGCCGCTGCGCGGCGAACACTTCATCTGAGGCTGTGACTTTTGCAGCAAAGCCGCACGACGGGAGTCTTATGACGAAATTCGATCCAACCACACTTGAAATTTATCGCGCGCTCTACACTTCAGTCGCGGAAGAGATGGGCGTGACGCTGCGGCGCACGTCGTTCTCGCCGAACATCAAGGAGCGGCGCGATTATTCGTGCGCGGTGTTTGATGCCGCGGGCCGAGTGATCGCGCAGGGCGATCACATGCCGGTGCATCTCGGCTCGATGCCGATGGCCGTCGCTGCGGCGTTGCGCGAGGTGCCGATCGATCCCGGTGACGTCGTCGCGCTTAACGATCCGTTTGCCGGCGGAACGCATTTGCCGGATGTCACTTTGGTGATGGGTGTTTTCGCAGAGAAGGCAGCCGGCAGAAAGCAGAAGGCAGCAGGACAACAGCAACGACACCCGACACCCGATAACCAACACCCTCTCTTTTACGTTGCCAATCGCGCGCATCATGCCGATATCGGTGGTGCGACACCCGGTTCGATGGGACTCGCGACGGATGTATACGGAGAAGGTGTGCGCATTCCGCCGATGCGAATCGTGCGGCGCGGACTGGTTTGCGATGACGTGATGAAGTTGATTCTTACTAACGTTCGGAGCAGCGCTGAACGCCGAGCCGATTTCGAAGCCCAAATCGGTTCGCTCAAGACCGGGGAAATTCGTTTGCTGGAGATCGTGGAACGTCGTGGAGAAAAAGAGGCGCGTGATTACGCCGCTCACCTGATTTCATATTCGGCCCGAATGATGCGAAGAGCAATAGCGGCGATTCCCGATGGCACTTACGAGGCTGAAGACGCGCTCGACGATGACGGAATCGTCGTGGATCGCGAGGTCACCATCCGCGTGCGTATTACGATCAAAGGCGAGCGCGCGCATCTCGATTTCAGCGGCAGCGCCCCGCAAGTGGCCGGGGCCATCAATGCGGTTGAGGCAATCACAGTTTCGGCGGTCTCGTATTGTTTCCGCTGTCTTATCAGCGGCGACGTCCCGGCCAGCGCGGGCTTGATGGAGCCAATCGAAGTGATCGCGCCAAAAGGAACCGTCGTGAACGCTGCGCTGCCGGCGTCAGTCGCCGGCGGCAACGTCGAAACTTCGCAGCGCATCGTCGATACCGTCTTCAAAGCGCTGGCTCAGGCTATTCCGGATCAAATTCCCGCCGCGAGCCAGGGCACGATGAACAACCTGACAATTGGCGGAATCGATCCACGCACGCGCGGAGAATTTTCTTACTACGAGACAGTGGCCGGCGGGATGGGCGCGCGGCCCACGCTCGACGGGATGAGCGCCACGCACACGCATATGACTAACAGTCTGAACACGCCCGCTGAAGCGCTCGAATATGCGTATCCCTTGCGCGTACATGAATACCGAATACGCCGCGGCTCAGGAGGCAAAGGAGCTCAAAGAGGAGGCGACGGCGCGATTCGTGAAATTGAAACGCTGACAGCCGCTCGGATGTCCCTGCTTTCTGATCGTCGCAAGCGCGCGCCGTACGGATTGCACGGCGGCCAGGATGGCGAACGCGGACGTGCCTTCATCATTCGCGGCGACGGCACGCGAGAAGAGTTGGCTTCAAAAGGAAGTTGGGAAATGCAACCCGGCGATCGCGTGCGCATTGAAACGCCGAGCGGCGGCGGATTTGGAAAAGAGTAGATGTGTCAGTACCCGGTGCGGTAGCGACGGGATCAATAGGCGTCGCCTCGGCGATGACAAAGAGCGTGATCAGATTAATGTTGCACTTTGATCCCGTCCCTACCGCTCCGGGTACTGACACGGCCGCTTGGGAAATGAGTCGCTTTGATTTAGACTGCCCGACGTTTTCGCACTCAGAGGGAAGTTGTTAGCGAGCAATATGACCACCACCGCCACCATGATTCGCAATCTTGAACCAGATGAAAATGAAGTGCCGGCGCGGAAGGAACACACCCGCGCCGCGCAAGCTGGCTGGATTGAAGTGATTGCCGGTTCGATGTTTTCCGGCAAATCCGAAGAGTTGATTCGCCGCTTGCGGCGGGCCAGGATCGCGCGCCAAAAAATTCAGGTGTTCAAGCCGGAAATCGACTCCCGCTTTTCCCAGAACCACATCGTTTCGCATTCGGAAATGAAGCACGAATCTTCCAACGTGCGGTCGTCCAAGGACATTCGCGCGAATGTCGAGCCCGATACGGAAGTAGTGGGCATCGACGAAGCCCAATTCTTTGATAACGATCTGGTGGCGATAGCCAATGAACTAGCCGCGCGCGGGGTGCGCGTAATCATCGCGGGTCTGGATCAGGATTACACCGGGAAGCCCTGGGAGCCGATGCCGCAATTGCTCGCCGTCGCTGAATACATTACCAAGACCCACGCCATCTGCATGCGGTGCGGCCAGCCGGCAAACTACACCCAAAGAACTTTTGAATCAGAAGAGCGGGTCGCGGTGGGTGGCGCCGGCATGTACGAAGCGCGATGTCGCACCTGCTTCGTCCCGCACGCCGACGCGCCAACGGTGCATGAACAATAATGCCCGTTTCACCAATAATCTACGTCTGGTTCTGATGTAAACCTCTGGCAGTGCTGCAACCATAAGAAACGAGTGTTAGAATTGCGGGTGTTAGAAAGGCATTAACATGAGTACCAAACTAACTCCGGAGGTTGCTGCTCTAATTGACGGCGCGAGCGCCGATGATTTGCTGGAAGTTGTTTTAGAGTTGGAGCCTCCAGAGAAACCGTTTGCCGCTTCGGAGACAAAATCACGAACGGAAAAAATTGCCGCGCAGAAGGAAGCTTTTTTACGAGGCCTTTCGCCGCTCGAAGAAGCCATCCGCGATCTGGGTGGCGAGATCACGGGCCGTGCCTGGATTAATCAATCCGTTCGTGCACGAGTACCCGCCAGTCGCGTCAAAGAATTGGCAAGCCTCGGCGGGATTGCCGCGCTGGATGTGCCTCATCCTATCGCTGCCGAGACTAGGTAGCGAGTCCCGCCAGGGACACCAGGCCGGCGCCTTGAGTATTAACATCGAGCCCCGCAATTGGAGTGCATTCGCTTAGCAGAGCAGCCCTTAATTGATCCGGTGTCAGGTTAGCATCGCGTTCAAGCAGCAACGCTAATAAACCCGAAACATGTGGAGCGGCAAAGCTCGTCCCGCTCCCGCAATCACCAAAACCACCACCCACCAGGCAACTTGTAATACCGGCCTCATCCGCGCCCCCGGGCGCAACAAAGTGAGGGCGCTGCTTTCCATCAGCAGGACCACGGCTGCTGTAATCCTGTATAGCTTTGCCTTCTCTATCAGTTGCTCCGACCGCTATCACGCCGTCGGCCTCAGCGGGAGTTGTGAGCGTCGAAGGCCCCGGACCTCGGTTGCCCGCGCTCTTAACAATGGCCAGGCCAAGCGTCCATGCAGCATCACACGCCTTTGCCTCGCGGGACGTACCATCGCTGGCGGCTCCGGCACCCCAGGAACAATTGGCAATATGAACACCATCTTCAACCGCCTGCTGAATTCCCAGGGCGCCATCAAAATCATCTCCGTTCAAAAACGAGTTGGTAGCCAGCACCTTGTAGTTATAGATCGTAGAGTCAGGCGCGATGCCAGTGAATTTCGCGTCGTTGGACGCAATGATGCCGGCCACCGCGGTGCCATGACTCGCAGGATTGCCCCAAGGCTCCTTTGAGAAGTTCTCCTTGTGTACAACTCGGCTCGTCAGTGCGGGATGACTTGGCGCCACTTCAGTATCGATAACAGCCACGATAATACCCTTGCCGGTTACGCTGAATTTCTTTCTGAATTGAGGAGCACCAACTGTGCGCGCGCTAACGTTTATGTCCGGCATCAAACGACGCGGAAGGTCGACTCGTTGAATTGAAGGATCAGCCACGATCTCGGCCAAACTTCGTGGATGAACCCAGGTGCGGACCGTCCGGTTAAGCCAGCAGATCTCCGTGACGGTAGAAGCCATTTGCGTTGATGCCGCCGTTTCCGGTCCAGGCCGAAAAAAACCGCGCGCACTCCGTTCGATTTCATCGCGAACGTGTCCCGAGACTTTGAAGAAGTCGTCACGCACCGACGTAACCTTCACCGATCGGAGCAAACGAGCCGCCGTTACCGGCAAGACCTCACTCGTCGGCAATTGAATCTGGTTCAGCGCTTCTCTCACTTTCCCCCAAGCGTCCGTGCGTCGAATTTTCTCGACAGCTTCGCTAACATCGAGTGTCAATTGGGGCTTGTCGCTGAACTCTACTACGACTGCCTGGGGCAGAGCGGTAGCGCCCATCGCTTCAAGACCCGTGGCTGCCGCCGTTGGACGCCCGAATGCCAGGCAAAAGGCTGCGGTAGCTTTGATGGCAAGCGCTTCGCCGAGCATCAAGCCGACGCGTTCTCGGGCTTCTTTGATCACGTCGTTATCCATCTGCAGTCTCCTCCATCAAACGCCACTTTGTTTGGCCTGCCCTCGCGTGAGCATTCACCAAGTGGACCTTCTATTTCTCGACGCGCTCAACCTCGCGGCGAAATCTCTACTACGGGCAACTGTCAGCTCGAGTCAGATTAATTCCCATTGTCTTAACGGCATTGAATTTCAAACACCACGCTCGCTGAGTCGTTTCAACTTTGAACTTTGCGGCGGCAAGCTCCTCGGCGGATGGGTTACTTAATTTCGCGAGTGCAGTTTTCGCTTCGAGAAACGTCCCATATGCGCTCTCTTCATCTTGACGAAGTTTTTCGAGTGCATTCGCGGCCTCCGCCTTTTCTTTCGCGCCGTCTTTCAGAATCTCACCAGAGACTGCCTTCGTGACATCGCCTTTGGCTGAGTCGAGAAGGTCACCGAGGAATTTCCATACCTTGTTACCCTCATCAGTCTCGGCGATTAGTCCCTCGATTGTTACCGGCATGATAGGTAGAAATTTTCTGTCATCGCCCGGCTTGGGCTCAGGAGGGAAATTGATTGTTTCAATGGCCTTGAAAGAAGCGTCGCTAATGCCTAAACCTCCCAGCCAACCGCTGCGCTTGCTACTAAGTTGGTCGGGCCCCATGACCGTTTCCTTCGCAACCTGTCCTAAGTCCAGCGCAGCGAGGGAAAGCACCGGTTCGCCCTCTTTTTGACCAGCACCACTCACGCTGATGGTGATGGCCATGGCTCGCTGATCGTGCGATTTATCACCTTGAAATTCATTTACTTCAAGAAACCTGCTTGTATAGCGCAGCGCGGTCTTGTCTTCTGAGATGGTGATCTCGGCCTCATATAAAACTGCTATCTCAGTTACGGGAATACCATTATCGTTGAGCAGATTGAGTCTTTGAGCCTCAGACTGATCGCTATTATCGAGGAGCAGGGCGTTGCCGTATTTGGTCGTTGCCGGTGGAATGTCGCTGGTGCTCGAGAAAGTTCCGCGGACAACAAGCACACAGCCAAATTCAGGATTGAGACCCAGAATGTTCTTAGCATCCGCGCCGGCTTTCCCATTTCGCGTAAGTCGATAGAGATAAGTTGGAAGCCGCCCGGATTCCCGCAACGTCTCGTCTGCGCCGGCTTTCTTCATGGCGCCGGCAATGCCTCCGAGCGCCTTTTCAATTAGTAGGGGAACAAATATCGCAGCGAGGGCGCCAAGAAATTCCGCCTTAGACTTATCCGAAGTTCTGCTAAGAAAGCACTGTGGACGGATATAGATTCTGGTTTCGTATTCCGATTTCGACATTTTCGCTTTGCACCTCCATTAGCGGTAGAAGTTCCTTAAGGTTCTGTCGATCAACTGAACCTCAACAAACGCGGCGACAGAGATGGTTTGACAAACTATGAGCCCCGGCCGCTTATCGCTCCGTCAGTTGAGTAAACTCGCGCCGCTCGTTGTCGCCTAAGAACTCAAGATCCTCAGCGCTGCATTCACCACCGGTCGCAGGTCAAGGTCTCTCACTGTTGTTTCCGATCTGAGACTGTGACTTCCCGAGGTCGTCGCGAACGCCGCACTGTCAGAGGCCAGCGTCGCATTCACGTTCTTGATCTTTTCTTCCAGCGACCCGCTGGTGTGCAGGGCTTGCTCCTTCGCGGCCTGCGATGCGTCAGCGCGCTGGGTTTGGCGGTTGATTTCTGATTTCAGGGTTCGTTCGTTTTGCTGGCCCGGCAGGCGACCGAAGTAATACCCGATGATTGCGAAAATGATCGGCTCAAGCCTCATCACCATCTTGTCGTCGGTGAGGGGTCTGAGCCATCCGAAAAGAGCCGCGCCATAGAGGGCGATAAAGATTAAAGTGAGGACCACCATTACCCAACTCTTCAAAGCATCTGCGCTGGGTGGTGGGGGCGTAGGGTGAGTGATTCCTGCTGACATTTATTTGTGCCTAATCAATTGTAGGATTGGAAGAAGATTGCTCTTGCAAAACCGGGGCGCAGCCGCTATATACATCCCACGCTTTCGCGCGAAGGCTGCTGGCTTGATAGCACTCGCCGACGAGTTATCATTCCAGGCCGTTCACCTCTTCACGGACTAACGCACCACGGTTGTTTGGAAACTATCACCGGATGCACTTTCTTTCTCGGTAATCATGAATCACCGACGCGGTTAGGTTCGGTAGCCAACCCGCATGCTTAATGCACGTAATGTCTTCCCACAGCGACATTACAGAGTTGTTGATTGATTGGAACAACGGCGATCCCGCGGCCCTCGAAAGGCTGCTGCCGCTGGTTGAGAGGGAATTGCATCGCCTCGCGCATAGCTACATGCGGCGGGAAAACCCCGACCACACGCTACAAACCACCGCCCTCATCAACGAGACTTACCTGCGGCTGGTAGATCAACGAAAAGTGCAATGGCAGAACCGCGCTCATTTCTTCGGCATTGCCGCGCAGATCATGCGGCGCATCCTGCTCAACTACGCCCGCGATCAAAAGCGCCTCAAACGCGGGGGGCGGGCGATCCACGTGTCTCTGTCGGAAGCTATGATCATGCCCGCTGAAAAAGATAGAGAGTTAATTGCGCTGAATGACGCGTTAACTAGGTTAGAGGCCCTCGATGGGCGGAAGAGCAAAGTCGTCGAACTGCGCTACTTTGGCGGACTCAGCGTCGAAGAAGTAGCCGAAGTACTCAAGGTTTCCCCAATCACCGTGATGCGCGACTGGCAATTCGCCAAGGCGTGGCTGGCGCGCGAAATGCAAAATGGCTGTTGATATCCGGCAAATCGAAGAGATTTTTCATGCGGCGATGGGCTGCGCGCCGGCCGAGCGCGCGGCCTATCTGGACAGCGCCTGCGAAGACGAATTGCGCGACGAAGTCGACTCTCTCATCTCAGCCTACGAGAGCGACGGCGGCCGGCTTGAGGAATCAGCGGTGACGCTGGCAATGAGGTTACTTGCCTCCGACGATCCCGAAGCGCTGGTGGGACAGGAGGTCGGACCCTACCGCATCCTGAGCGCGCTCGGCCATGGGGGCATGGGTTCGGTCTATCTGGCGGAAGATACTCATCTCAATCGAAAGGTGGCGCTGAAGTTTCTGAGCAACGACTTTGTCGGCGATAACTGGGGCCGGCGCCAACTGATGAAAGAAGCGCAGGCCGTCGCCAAACTGGACCACCCAAACATCTGCGCCGTCTACGACTTTGATGAAATCGATGAGCACAGCTTCATCGTGATGCAATATATCGAGGGGCAAACGCTCGCCGATCTGATCCGCGCTAAATCCTTGCCAGGCGATCAACTGATTACGCTGGCGCAACAGATTGTCAGCGCCCTCGGCGCGGCTCATGCCCATGGAATTATTCACCGCGATATCAAGCCCAAGAACATCATGGTGACGCCGGGCGGACAAGTGAAGGTACTCGACTTTGGCTTGGCCAAAACCGTTCCCAAGACTTTCGAAGACATCACCGAAAGTATCAGCCAGTTATCCAAAGACGGCCTGCTGGTTGGCACCGTGGCCTATATGTCGCCGGAACAACTACGCGGTGAGCGTCTGGATTTCCGGAGCGACATTTTCAGCCTCGGCACCGTGCTCTACGAAATGGCGTGCGGCAAGAACCCATACGCACACAAATCAAATGCTGAAGTCATCTCAGCAATCATGGGTCGCGACCCTGAACCGCTCAGACAAGTCTCGCTCGAATGTCCGCGAGACCTCGAGCACATTGTCGAGAAATGCTTGCAAAAGGATCGCGCGCAACGCTATCAATCGGCCGCCGAACTCTTGATTGCTTTGGATAATTTGCAAAAAGGGATTGCGTTTCCGCGGAGACGCCCCTACCTGAGTGTTCGGTTTGCCGCACTCGCCGCCATGGTCCTGCTGGCCTTCGTGGTCAGCGCCTTCATCTACCAAAAGTGGGTTATGGGAAGCGCAAGTCACACTTTGGCGGTGCTGCCGATCGTTTGCGAAGGTGTCGAGCCAGAGACCTGCATGGGACAAAAGATGACGGACAATCTGGTGCGCGCGCTCTCTCGCCGGCGTGGCTTGCGGGTGACCTCTGCGCAAGCCACTCCCTCTTTGTTTGGACCGCAAGCGGCCAGCCCGGAACGCATCGGTCGCGACCTCAGCGCCGACACTGTCTTGTTCGGCCGCATTCGTCGCGGCGAGCACGGCCTGATCCTTACGGCCCATTGGGAAAACGTGAAGGATGGATCACGCATCGCCGAAGAAAGCTATGAGTTGAATCCGGACAAGCTGTCGCTACTCGAACAGCGTCTCTCTCTTGAGACGGCCGTTTATGTTCAGCTGCCGATGACTGAGGAGGACCGGAATTTGTTCGCCGCCCTCGCCGCGCAGCAAAACCGCAATCCTGAGGCGATGGAACTCTATCTCAAAGGCAGGATCTACTGGGGAAAACGCGACGGTGAAAATATTCAGAAAGCGATCGACAGCTTCAAACAAGCCACTGATAAAGATCCTCTGTACGCTCGGGCCTGGGCCGGTCTGGCGGACTGCTACGTATTGATGAATACCGTGGCGTACGGTGCGCTCACCAGCAAGGACTCGATGGTGAAAGCCGAATTCGCCGCGAAGCAGGCATTAAAAATCGACTACACGCTGGCCGAAGGACACAACGCCTACGCTTCGGTGTTGATGAAAGCCCACTGGGATCTGGAGAGCGCCGAGAAGGAATTCAAGCAGGCTATTGCGATCAGTCCCGACTATGCTCCGGCGCACTGGGGATATTCAAACCTGTTGACGTTCATGGGCCGCATGCAGGAGGCGCTGGCAGAAAGTGAATTAGCCCGGAACCAGGATCCATTCTCAGCCGCCGCCAACATGAACTACTGCCGCATTCTTTATTTCGCGCGTCAGTTCGATCAAGCGAATGCCTGCCTGGATAAGCTCGCGACTGACGAGCCGAACTATGCGGGCGGAAAATACATGCACGGAGTTGTTTATCTCCAGCTGGGCAAGATTCACGAAGCGACGCAGATTTTTGAGGAGATTTACGCCGGCGACAAAGCTTACGGCGGGGCCATGCTGGGCTTCTCGTACGGGATTGCCAACCGGCGCAGCGATGCTGAGCGGATACTCGCCGACCTTCAGGAGTTGCAAAAACAGCGTTACGTGCCACCGCAGGAATTCGCGATTATCTATCTGGGGATGGATGATCTGGATCGCGGTCTGCCGCTCCTGCGTAAATCCGTGGAAGAGAAGTTTCCGCCGGCGCTTAGTCTGGCGGTGGATCCTTTGTTTGATCGATTCCGCTCGGATCCGCGATTTGCCCAGCTGGCCCGCGAGGTCAGGCAGCCTTCACGCCCTCAAGCCTTAACGCCGAGTTCGAGTACGTCGGCAAAATAGAGTTTAGCCGCGCCCGCGCCAGTTCCGCCGCCGGTCTCTTTTGCGGATCTTCGCTCAGAAGTGACTGCACGAGCTCACGAAGTTCGGCCGGCACATTGCGTCTCAACCGGCTAATACTTTGCGGCTGCTCGTGATCGAATACACGTCCGGTAATCAGCAGGTACAGCATCGAACCGAGAGCGAACAGATCATCAGTAACGCCGTTGGCGACGTTGTTGCGTCTCCATTCGGGCGGGGTGAAACCGGGCGTTCCCCAACGCATCGGGTCGGGGCGGTTTATTGCAGCCGCCCCTTCGAAATCAATTGGGACTAATCGCCGGTCAGTAGTGATTATGATGTTCTTCGGTTTGCAGTCTCGCCACGCCCAGCCGGCGCGATGCATTCGTCCCAGAAAGTCCGCCAGTTGAACTCCGTAGTTGAGCACCCGCGCCAATTCGAAGCGGCGGCGGCGCTGCAACAGCAGATCATGCAGCGTTTCGCCGCTCACGTACTCAGTGACCAGGTAATAATTCCCGTCCACTTCGAATGATGAATGGACGCGCGGGACGGGCACTCCACGCACTGCCAATTGCGCCATCACGCGTTTTTCGTGTCTCACTCGCCAGGCGCCATCGCGGCCGTCCCACGTCAATTCGCCGTGCTTCCTTCCTTCCTTGAGCAAACAAAGCCGCGGAACTTCGGAGCCGAAATCGATGGCCTGGTAAACACCGCCCTTCCCTCGCTGGGCCAGCACTCTGATCACGCGAATAGGTAGGGTGGAACTCGGATTTTGCGGTCGCGACGACCGTCTAAAGGGTTCAAATGGGTCCGAAACCCAATCGGGCTTTGGCTGCTCGCGTACGTCCGGCACGACAGTTCCATCGGGCCCGCGCACTCCGAGGATCTTCCGTCCCGTGGATTCAACTTCTAAATGTTGAAATGCCCCGAACCGGTAGTAGACGTTGCCACTTTCGCGAAACTGAAGATCGAATGGGACCGACGGCCCCGCGAAGCCGCGCGTGAACGCGTCTAACCGCTGCGCCAGAAACACAGCCTGACGATCACTGTTAGGATAGATGGTGACGATCTTGCCTATTTGACTGTAGCTGTAGTGCAGGCCGGAGTTCAGCTTCACTACTTCCATCAACGAGCACGGGGCCTTGAAGCGCACGCCGGTCTCACTCAAAAACGGCGCGATCCGTTTCAAGACCCTGGGCGCGTTAAGGACGGTCGCCGAAATGTGAAGCTTCCAACCGACCTCGCGCCGGCGCACGCGCTTACCCGGAGAGTAGCGCCACATTGAATCGTTCGAAGCACGCGGCAGATACAAAGCGCAAAGTTTCTGCCAACGCTTTTCGAGCGCGTGAGAGCGCGCGTGCAAAGACATGGCGCGCAAGCTAGGTTTGTTGGGCATCATCGCGACTTGCGCTTGTACTTTCCTGGTTTGCCAGGCTTCCGCGGAGGCCTGGTGGTATCCACGGGCTCCTTCGACAGGCAATCACCATCCAGATCCTGATCGATACTGTCTACGCCCTGGTCAAAAGTAAGCGGCGTGGTGGGTCCGCAGGGGCCGTTCCCAACCAGATAAGCACGGTGCATATCGAGTTCAGGATCACCCAGCGTCCCGTCGGTGCCGAGCAGCCGTTCGAGCTGTTTGGGATCGACGGGCGTGCCGCGGGGATTCTGTTCGACGAATTGCATCATGTAGTTTCGCCAGGCGGCCGAACGAATGCCTCCGTGGACCGCGGCAATTGCCATCGCTGCGTTTTGGGTCGCTTCGTAAGGGTCCTTTTTCATCGCCGCCTTTTTGGCGCGAACCATCTCAATAATTCTCTTTGCCATATCGTTTCTCCTTCATCTTCGACTTTAGGGGTTGCTATAGAACACCAGCTAGCTCGAGCAGATCCCACAGAGCGAACCGCCCTGGCGTCGTCCCGAGAACAGGTGTCCAGTCTTTCTTTCTGAGGATTGAATCCTTGCTGCCACGAATGAGGCCGATGAGCACCTCGGCCACAAGCGTGCTGCCGACGGGGCCTAAACGTCCCGAAGTCTCCATCGCCGCCTCCGCCAAAACGTAGTACCAAAGCGGGGTGCGAACAGAGAATCCACCAGCTCGAACGGCGTCACGTTGTTCCTCACTAACGCTGTGCGCGACGTCTTCGATCTCGTCCGGACTTAGCACCGGTAGCCCAAGCGCTTCGGCCACCGCTTGGCCTGTCGGCAGCCGCAGCATGTAGCCCCGCAAAAGGTTGCGAACAGGTAAACGCGCCTCGATCGGCATCGGCTTCCCGAATGCCTGTAGATTGAAGAGGGCTTGCGAGAGCCTGGTATCGATTGGCCGAGCGCGATTGGGACCGCCGTCGAGAAAATTCTCCCAGTTAATAATCCAGTTCTCCGGCAGCGTGTCGAACGTTTTCAACTCTCCGCTGAGCGCGGTCAACGTGAACAAGTCCGTCAACGTAGCTCGGTGGAAATTCTCGTTATAGTCGTATCGGCTGCGTACCATGCTGTGGCCGAATCGGTAAGCCGCCGCGCTGAACTCAAACGGCATGTACAAATCGTCCAGATCCGGCCGAAAGACCCGGTTTCCGCCGGTCACAATATCGTGCACGATTACGGGATCACAGATGCGCGGCAGAAAATCCTTAATCACGATCCATTGGTAATGACGTCGCAGGATCCGGCGCACTTCATCGAATGTATGTCCCTGAGCGGCGATAGCGTTGTGCGCCCGCAGAAAAGCAACGTGCAACTGCGCCACCACCAGGTTTTCATCGTCGCGCTTATCGCCAACCAGCGCCGCCCGATCTATTTTCGAATCTGCGCTCGGAGGCCGACGCGGCAAATCGTTGGCTCTGCCAGGTCTGCCTGCGGAACCGTCCAGAGGTGAAACGAATCCCACGACCAGTCGCGAACGGTGGCGGACCGCCGGCTTGTAGTAAACGTTATCCAGGTCAACTGCCGGCGTGCGCCCATTCACAATCTTGCTCGCAATTTCGTCAGGTGTCAGGACTCTGAACTCCTGATCGCTCAGTTTTACCATGTCATCGGACTTGGCCTCGAAAGTAATGTCGTGATCGAGGAACTGACCAAAATACGTGTAGGCTGAAGGAATCGACGAATCAGCGCGCGCATCGCCATCGGGTTCCCTCATCGAAATGCCCAGGTCAACCAACCACCCCTGCATCTCCGGAGCGCCCGGCAAGAGCGCCTCCTCTGTTTGTAACTCTGGAAAAAGATAATCAAAGCGGGTCGGGTCGCTGGTAACCCCAAATGAAAACGGAAGATCGACTTGCAGGTTCAGCTCGTTGACGGTGTGGATTGTACGTTCCAGTCGTTCGAGCGTCGGGATGACGCCGTGCGAAATCCGTTTTTGATAGGGCGATCTCATCCTGAAAATCCTGACGTAACTTCTACCGTGGAACTGCTTGAATTGCGGTAAGACTCGTGCGGCCGAAAAAGAAATGTATGAGTTCCCTCGCGCTCGGGCCGCCCGTCGCGCAAGACGTGGTTAACTGGTCTTCACAAGCAAACGAACTGAACCGCAACGAGATCTATCATTCAAACCCGTTTGCGGTGCGGGATTCGACTGAGCTGCAATCGCTCTGACCTTCTTTAGGCGACCATCTTTACTCGATCTTGATCGCACCGCGCAAGAACTTTCCGGAACTCCGTTCTTACGATCAAATGCTTCGCATGCTCTGACCGCGGGGCAACTCAGCTTTTCTGGCTGCCGGCGATCTCTCCAGCGCGCGCAGTAATTCTGTTCGAAGGGAGAAATGTGATGAGGACAAATGGAATCGGGTGGGTGACCGGGCTGGTGTTGATGATCGCGATGCCGGTAGCGATGTTTGCGGGTGGCTGGGGCAAGCAAGTGGGGCAAAAGCCGCAGCAGGATGACTACCGATTAGAAGGACCGTTTACGCACGGTAATCTCTCGGTATTTCTGGTTCACGGCAAAGACAAAATCAAGAGCGTGACTTTCATTACTCTGCAGGAAGCGCTCGTGCAAAAGAAGGTCATCGTCCGCGAGACGCGCTCGGTGAACGAACTCTCGATCGAAAACGTTTCGAGCGACGAGGTGTACGTACAGTCGGGCGACATCGTGAAAGGCGGGCAGCAGGATCGCATGCTGGTGGTCGATCTGATTCTGCCGCGGCGTACTCAGGCAAAATTCCGATTGCGGCCTTTTGTGTCGAGAATGGACGCTGGAGCCGGCGTGGTAGCGAAGAAGTCAGCACCTTCACTTCCTCTTCCAATGTCGTGGCCAGCCGCGAGGTCAAACTCGCCGCTAAGGCCAGGAGCTCACAAAGTGAAGTGTGGCGTGAAGTTGCCGTCGCTCAGGACAAACTGAGCGCAAATGTTGGCGCCGATGTGAAGTCGGCCGCCTCTCCGACCAGCTTTCAGTTGGCACTCGAGAACAAAACCGTGCAAGCCAACGCCGACAGTTACGTGAAAGCGCTGAGCGGATTGCTCGACGGACGCACTGATGTGGTCGGCTATGTTTTCGCCATTAATGGGAAGATCAACAGCGCCGATGTCTATGCCTCGAGCGCGTTGTTCAAGAAGTTATGGCCAAAGCTTTTGCAGGCGAGCGCGATCGAGGCCGTGGCGGAATTGCGTCGTGGCGAGAAGTTCGACGCGCCGAAACCTGCCGAGGTGCAGGGCTTCCTTGACGACTCAAGCAAAGGCGCCGAGAAGCAGAAGGACGTTTCCGGCCGCGTGCAAATGGTCACGCGAGAATCGGAAGGAACGGTGTTCTTTGAAACGCGCGACCGGGCGAAGTCCGACGTGTGGGTGCATCGAAACATCATTAAGAAGAACTAGACCAGCATCGTTCGGAAACACACAAAGAGCGAAGGATGAAAGTCCTTCGCTCTTTTTTTGAATCGCGGTTGGCTCAAGCCTCTCGCTCGAAGCAACGCTTACAGCGGGCGAGGGCGCCCCGTTCCCATCTTCAGCCTTCCGCGGCTTTGGTTTGCTTGTTCGGTTGCGGCACCATCCGCAGGTATGGCTTCAGAGTTTTCCAGCCGCCCGGAAATTTTTCTTTCGCCGCTTCGTCGTTCAGCGATGGCACGATAATCACGTCGTCGCCATCTTTCCAATTAGCGGGCGTCGCCACGCTGTGGTTCGCCGTCAATTGAATCGAGTCTATTACTCGCAGAATCTCGTCAAAGTTGCGGCCGGTCGCCATTGGGTAGACGATCATCAGCTTAATCTTCTTATCGGGACCGATGACGAACACGTTACGCACGGTCATGTTATCCGCAGCTGTCCGCCCTTCGGATGTTCCGCCCGTGGCGGCCGGTAACATGTCATAGAGCTTGGCGACGTTCAGATCGGTGTCACCAATCATCGGGTAATTCGGTGCGTGACCGGTCGCGTCCTGGATGTCACTCGACCAGCGTGCATGGTTGTCCACCGGGTCAACGCTCAACCCAATGACCTTTACATTACGCTTGTCGAACTCAGGTTTGATGCTGGCTACATAGCCGAGCTCGGTCGTGCAAACCGGCGTGAAATCTTTCGGGTGCGAAAACAGAATGCCCCAGCTGTCGCCCAGCCATTGATGAAAATCGATCGACCCTTCAGTTGTTTCCGCGGTGAAATTCGGGGCGGTATCTCCTAAACGTAATGCCATGATGGAACTCCTTTGATTGAAATTTTCCCGGACATCGTGCTCGGGCGATGTCAAATGCAACGATACTGTCTGGTTTTGCGGGTGATTCTCAAATTAATTCTGAAGTAAGTCAAGCAATTTGCTCATACCGCGATGACCGCAATCTTCTGTTTATTAGCCAGCTTCAGCATCGCTTCGCGATCGAAGATCAGGGTCTTACCGGCCGTCACGCAAAGACACGTCGCGTGGTATTTAGCCATGGTTTCGATCGTCGGCAGACCAACAACGGGGACATCGAAACGCATGTCCTGTTCGGGCTTGGCAATTTTTACGACGGTGAGCCGCCCGCGCACCAGTTCTCCGGCGCGGCGAATGACAGCGTCCGTTCCTTCCATCGCCTCGATCGCCACGCAGGCGCGGTCGCGAACCACGATCGTCTGACCGAGATCCAGGCGAGCAATTTCGTGCGCGACTTCCAATCCATACTCGATGTCCCCTTGCTCGCGTTCGTCGGGTGCGCGCTTAGTGAGCAGGCCCGGTTGCGGCAATTCATCTTTCAAAAAATATGTCGAGTCGATTAACTCGATGCCTTCCGCGGCCAGCTCGCCTGCAACTGCGCCGATAAGTGCGTCGGTGTTTCGCCGCGGCAATCGCAGGAGCATCTTCAACATGCGCACGTCGGGAATTGAACTGCTGAAGATTTGCACGTGCTTGACCTGGCCGGCCATGATGGCTTTGGCAACGCCCTCGTTCTTAAAGAACCGCAGCATCTTGCCCAGCTGGCCGATGCCCACCCAGGTGAGCCGATCGGCAACGCGCTCAATTTCCGGATCGGTTTCTTCGCGAATCGCCGCGACAGCCACGGAAGCGCCGGCCTTGTGCGCGCCTTCGATCACCAGGAAAGGAAACTTGCCGTTACCTGCGATGAGACCGAGTTTCATGGGTTTAGGGTGTTGGGGGTGGGGTGTAGTCGTTGGGATAAATTTCAGTCATAAGTGAAATTCACGATCGTTCATTCGGCCTTGGCCTTCAATGAACGAATTAAGCTGCCAAGCATCTTGCCGACTACTTCAGCTTCGCCGAGAATTCTCGCCGCTTGCGCCGGCGTTGCATACACCAATTTTTCCGCCAGAATCACTTGCGTTTCCATCTCTTTTAGAGATCCTTGAGATATTGAAAGAAACTGGAGATATTCTTTTCTACTCTCGCGTCCGTAACCTTCGGCGATGTTGGAAGGAACTGAAACTGCTGCTCGGCGACTTTGAGCCGCCAAACCATAAATCTCTCTCTTGGGAAATCCTTCGGTAAGGCGGTAAACCAAAACGGCAAGTTCGATTGCTTTTTGCCAAACCAACAAATCTCTGTAGCTCTTCAACATGGGTGGGCCTCCTTTCAAGCTGCCAACACCCCACACCCCACGCCCAACACCCTACTTCACCACGCCACGCTTTGAAGATTCGATGAATGCGACCAGCTCATCTACTTCAGGAATGTCTCTGATGTCTTCCCGGATCCGCTCAATTGCCTGCGTCGTATTCAACTTTGAGGAGAGCAGTAAATGAAAAGCGTGATGGAGCGCGGCAATCGTTTCGCGTGTGTACCCTCGGCGGCGGACTCCGACTTTGTTCAGGCCGTAACACTTCGCATGATTACCGACCGTGAGCGCAAACGGGAGAGCGTCTTTGACGACCACCGAATAGCCGCCGACATAGGCTTCCCGGCCCACGCGGCAAAACTGATGAACGCCCGAATACGCACCGATATTGGCGCCGTCTTCAACGGTGACATGGCCGGCCAGGGTCGCGGCATTCGCCATCAGCACGTGGTTTCCGATCAGGCAGTCGTGCGCGACATGCGCCTGGGCCATCAGGAAGCAATCGTCGCCGAGCCGGGTAACGCCGCCACCGCCTTTGGTGCCGCGGTGGATGGTGACGAATTCGCGAATCCGATTGCGGCGACCGACCTTGGTCATGGTTGGTTCGCCCGCAAACTTCAGATCCTGTGGCGGCAATCCTATCGAAACGAATGGGTACAGATGAGTCTCGTCCCCGATGCTCGTCCGGCCGTCGATCACACAATGGCTGTCAATCCGCACGCGATCGCCCAGAATCACCTCGTCACCAATGATCACGTACGGGCCGATCACACAATCGCCGCCGATCTGAGCGCCGGAGCTAATAACTGCGGAAGGATGAATTTGACGGGAGGGGTTTTGGATAGGAGCACTCATTTCAGGACTTTGGACGATCGGCGATAATGCTCATTAGTTCAGCGTCGGCGCAAAGCTGCCCGTCAACTTTGGCTTCGCCACGCATGCGTTGAATGCGCGGACCGAATCGTAAAGCAGATACTTCCAGCACGAGCGTATCGCCGGGAACGACAGGACGGCGAAACCGAGCTTCCTTAATACCCGTGAACAAAACGAGTTTCTGATCGCGATCCTCAATTTCACGCAATGCCAGAATCGCCCCACACTGTGCGAGGGCTTCGATAACCAGCACGCCCGGCATCACCGGCGCGCCGGGAAAATGTCCCTGAAAAAAGGATTCGTTGGCGCTTACCTGCTTGAGCCCCACGATCCTCTCCAGAGGTTTTAGCTCAGTAATGCGATCGACCAGCAGGAAAGGGTAACGATGTGGAAGTAACTTCTTGATGCCTTCAGAGTCGAGAACTGTTTCCATGGCTGTTTCGGGCACGCATTCAGAGTTCAGATCAGCCTGGTGGCCACCTGAAAGCTGACTCCGAATTCGAGTGTCATTTAGGCGTGGTCAACGATGCCGTCGCCGGATTCTTGAGATTGTAATCACTGATGAATGCGCGAGTAATGTCGATGTTGTCGGAAGCGTAAAGAATTCCCTCGACCTGGCTGCCGTCAATGACCAGGGTGATGCCCCGTGCCTTAGCGTAAGCGTCCAGTGCCTTGCTGACATCCTCCTGGAGGGGCGAAAAGACTTCCTGCCGGCGCTTTTGGTATTGGGCCTGAGCATCTTCACCCTTGCGCTGATAATCTTTTTTCATTTGATCGAGCTGACTGATCTTGGTGTTGACGGTCTTCGTGTCAACCGGCGCACCTTTTGCCGCCTGGGCTTGCAGGTTGGAAATTTCGTCTTCCGATTGCTTGATGCGCGCGGCCGTTTGCGTCAAATCTTCCTGCACTTTTTGAAATTCGCCGTTCAATTTTGTGAGCAGCACATTGAATTTCGCGATCCCCTGCTTCGGATCCTGAAACGCGGCTGAGAAAATTACGGCCACCTTGCCTACCGGCACATTTACCGCGGCCGGCTGTGCGGCGGTCGTCGTAGGGGTTTGCGGTTTTTGTTGAGTGGCAGGCTGCGCGAACACCTGCGAACCGGCAGTCAGAAGGAAAATGGCGAGCGCCAATAACAGACCTTTTCGATTAATCATCTTGAATTGCTCCAACAGCCTTAAGTCGATGATGCGGAGGCGTTCATCATATTTCGCGCCTCCGCATCAGATTAAGCTGAATCAGGAAATAGCAACTACTCGCGCGGCGTCAGTGCAGCTGTCGCGGGATTTTTGCTGTTGAATTCGCTAATGAACGGCAGCGTAATATCGGTCGAGGCCGAAGCGCTGAGAATGCCCTGCATCTTGGTCACGTCGATGATCAAGGTAATGCCCTGCGCTTTTGCGAACTCTCCGAGAGCCTTATCGATATCTTCGTAGATCGGCCCGAGAACTTCCTGAATCCGCTTCTGGTAGGCCGCCTGCGCGTCCTCGCCCTTACGCTGAAAATCCTTCTTCATCTGGTCGATCCGTTCCTGTTGCTGCGCAGTGACCTTCTGGTCCTGGACGGGCGCTGCTTTTTGCAAATCGGCCGTGGTTTTTTCAATCTGCGACTGAAGTGTTTGCAGTTCAGTGCGCCGCGGTTGGAATTCGCCTTCCACGCGCTTGGCCGCAGCGATCAAACGTGCGATGCCCGCTTTCTCGTCGAGAAACGCGTCTGTATTCACCAGGGCAATCTTGGCCTCGGGCAAAGTTGCCGCGGTTTGGGGGGTGGTCGTAGTCGTCGCCGGCGTGGTCGGCTTAGTCTGCGCATTGATCGAGGCGGCGCTGATTGCCGCAAAGAAAGCGACTGCGGCTATCGCACGAAATATTTTCATAACTGTGTCTTAGAACTCCTTAACAATTTCTTGAGCGGCGATGTGATGCAACTGTTAGTTGTTCATGCCGCCGGTTTGGTTTGCCTGGCTGGACCGGCCGCTTCGGTGCGGCTTCCGTTTCACTAAAAAGTGCGCCCCACGCTGAAGCGAAAGACCGACTTTTTCTCGTTAAAGAAGAAAGGAAATCCGTCGATTACCTGATCCTTACGAGCGTTGGGATTATAAGCATAAATAAGGCGAAAAGGCACGTTGAGAATCGGAACCTGAACGCGCAGCTCAGCGCCCATGACTGCTGCGAATATCGCTGAACTTGGCGAACAGACTTTGGTTGAGGCGGACCACTGTATTGCGCTGCGCTTCGCCACGCAGAAACACCTGTTGCAGACCAAACGGCAAACCCGTGAGCGGATCGACTGGGCCCAGACGCAGCGCTTCATCGAATTCTGCCCGGGTGATGAGGCGGTTGTCGCGGGCGACGAGGCCAAGCGCAGGGTGACAGCGCCAGGTTCGTAAAGTTCTGACAAGCGGCCAGGGTGGTCAAGCGTGATCGGCGCGAATGCCCCGGCCAGTCGCGGACAACCGAGAATGCCGAGCGTCCCGAGGAAAGGATCGTCAGCCAGGAATTCCGTCGAATAAGTTTGATCACGTTTTCGATCGCAGATTAAAGGCCGAACCAACATCGACGAACAGCGCTGCCTGGACCGTTCGGCCAATGACCGGAATCCGATATTCGAAGTTACCGAGGATCTGTGTGTCGGCGCCGGTCGCGGTGTAAGCGCGCGGCAGCGCCACGACATTGCTTCCGGTGGCGCCGGTGAACGTGCCGATGGTCGTGAAGATCGCAGGCAGGCCGGGAACCGTACTCGGGTTCCCGCCGACGTTCGTCGCCAGAACTACATTGCGTGAAGTGATGAAGTTATCCAGCGGAGTCACCGGACTAATCGACCTGACGTTGTAGCCGCGAATCGTGAATTCGTCACCGAGGAAGAAGCGTTCGTAAATCGGCACTCCGTCAACGAAGGCCAGCGAGTTTGCGTTTCTGACTTTGGCGGTGGTGGCGAAACTTCCAACCGTGCCCGCCAGAATGCGAAACCCAAAAACCTCAGGATATTCTGATCGCTTCTTCCGCATCGGGATAGAACTGGGTGAATTCCAGCGTCGGCTGATAGGTGCGAACATCGCCGCCCAGGCCGGCCAGACCCAATCGCCACTGATAATGAACGACCCTTGGTCGGATCGATGTTCGCGTTGCGAGTGTCGTAGACGAACGTAGCCGTGACGCGACTGGTCAGAATGCTCGGCTGCGCGATAGATGACCGGAATGAATTGCGTTGACTCTCCGGCCGCATTCACCTCGGATCTTTGACGCTTGACTGAAGAAATCTGATACGACAGTCCGACGCGCGAAAACTGCGTAAACGGTCGCTTGCGATAAAACTCGGAAAGCGGCGCACTGGCGAAGAGCGAACCGCCGAGCGAATTGCGGGTGAAGAGGTTTTCTTCGCTGGTATTGAAAAAGTCGAGAGTCGATCCCAACAATCCCTGTTGCGCCGACGAGTTTTGCGACAGGAAAGTTCCTTCGCCAAAGAACTTCTGCGAGTAGGCAAATATCGTGAAGCCGGCCGTGATTGGCCGGTTACTGAATGTAGGGTTCGGTAAACGAGAACTGGAACGAACGCTGCCGATTACCGGCGGCCAGATTGGAGCGAAAGTACTTCGCCACGACCGAATAGGTTGTTAGTCGAATACTCCAGTCCAAAGAACGATCCGCCAATGCCAGAGATGCCGCCGTTAAATGAAATCTGCTGGCGGCCTTTTTCGGACACTTTCACGGTTACATCGACCAGACCTTCTTCTTCGTTAGTGCGAAAGTCGGCGTCCTTGTCTTTGTCGATCGGATTGAAATAGCCAAGCTGGTTCAATCGGGTTATCGAAAATTCAAAATAGTTCTGATTGTAGATGTCGCCTTCGTTGATCAGCACTTCACGGCGCAACACGTTGTCGCGCGTAAAGGTGTTGCCTGTGAATTCCAGGCGCCGCAGGGTAAATTGCTTGCCTTCGTCGATCGTGATTACGAAATCAGCGATACCTTCCTCCGGCTTCTGCGGATTGTCTTTGAAAGTCGGATTAACTTCGGCGGTGTACTGAATAAAGCCCTGGGTCCCGTAAGCCTTCTTCAGGTTTTCAAACAACCCCTTGCTGAGAGCTTCGCCGTTGGCGACTTCGCCTTTCTGCAAACCGATGAACGCCTTGATTACCTGTTCGGAAAAGATCGAATTTCCTTCAATCTTCACCTCACCCACGCGAAACAGTTTGCCGTCAATAATTGGGACGGTGATTCGCAGGGTGTCATCGACTGATGAAATGAAAGGCAGCGGCAGGATCGGAAAGCCGGTGCGTCGACGGCCAAGGCCCTCTATGCGCGGCTCGCCGTGACGCGCCGTGAGGTAGCCTTTCGACTTCATATAGTTGTCGACCAGGTGCAGGTCGTAATCCAGCTTGGCGCGGTCAAGTATGTCCTCTTCGCGAAAGCGTGTGATCAGCCCCGCTTCTTTGACGTACTTCATGCGGCCGCGCAGTTCGCCGCTTTTGAAAACCTTGCTGCCTTCAAAACGAATCTCAGCGACGCGCACGCGTTCGCCTTCGTTAATGACAAAGGTGATCGCGCTGGAGGTGGCCGACACGGCTTCAGTCTCAGCCGTGACCACCGCATTAGGATGACCCTTGGCGGCGAGTAACTCTTTCAGAACGCGCTCCGCGTTCTTCACCTTCACCGGATCAAGAATGGCTTCTTTGGAAACGCCGACGCGCCGTTCACGAAACGTCTTGAGCACATCGGATTCCGGAACGCTCTTCAAGCCCTCGAATTGAATGTCGCGAATGATGGGCAGCTCTCTTGACTTCGAATGTCACGTGCACGCCGCCCGCGGGAGCATCTTCCGTCGTTACGCGGGTGCCCACTTTGTCGAAAAAACCGAGAGCCAGGATCGCCTGAAGATCGCGCTCGATTTGCGCCGGATTGTAGGTGTCGCCGGGCCGCGTCTGAACGTAATAGAGGATGTCGTCTTTGCGCAGGCGACGATTGCCGATGATATCGACTTCTTCGACCAGGCGTTGCTGGGGCTGTTGCGCGCGCACGGGCGCAGGGACGAATAGAAACGCGGTGCCGATAAACAGGCTAAGTGCGGCGAACAATACGACGCGATAAGAGTGCATAAGTGCCGGTTGCCTTGGAGTTATCTCTGGAGACATCGCCAGTATCAGAAGCCCGGGGATTCACAAGCTCTCTCGATCTTAGGAAAATCGCGAGCTGTTTTTTGCAGTCGAGCTACCGACACTCGTCAATATAATTGCTTATTAAGTATACGCAAGCCCAACTGCTGGAAGGGTACTGATGCAAGCTTTAAGCTGTACCTTTCGCTAGGACCCGCGAAAACCTCAAATTATTTCGGCAAAAAGTCTGGTTGCGCAGCCTGGGGAGCACTTTGATTCGGCCGCGCCGTCCGTCCGTTGCCACTTATCATTTAAACAAAGTGGCGCATTATACCGGGAAAACAAAGCGAAAGTCCAAAGTGGTGCACACTTTGGACTTAGAAAGCTTGCGCACAAGAACCGCGGTGCTCAGGGAGTGACCAGCAAATCGCTTATCTGCTCTTTCCCTTCTTCATCAATCGTGATCGAGCGGAAATTAAGCCCTTCACCGTCCACAAACATCTCGACCAGCGAAGCGTCGGCGAGCTGCCCCTGAATTAAAGCCTCCGAGAGAGGATCTTCGACATATTTTTGCAGCGCACGGCGCAGGGGACGAGCTCCATATGAGCGATCGGCGCAAGTCTTTTTCACAATCCAGCGCTTGGCATCATCCGCCAGACGCACGATAAACCCGTGATTGGACATCGTGCTGTTGATTTGATCGACCTGAAGCTGCAGAACGTCGAGCAGCTCCTCGTCGCCCAATTCGTCGAAGACGATGATCTCGTCAAGTCGATTGATAAATTCCGGATTGAACGTCTGCCGCACGGCGTTCATTACCATCTCTTCCATCTTGGTGCGCGAAACGTCGTTTGACCCCTGGAACCCGAGCGCGCCTCTCTTTTGAATAAAGCGCGCGCCGATGTTCGAGGTCATGATGATGATGGCGTTCTTGAAATCGACGGTGTTTCCCAGCGCGTCCGTCAGAATGCCATCTTCGAATACCTGCAGCAGGATGTTGAAGATGTCCGGGTGCGCCTTTTCAATTTCGTCGAACAAGCAGGACGGAATAAGGTGAACGCTTCACGCGTTCGGTCAGCTGGCCGCCTTCTTCGTGGCCGACATAACCGGGCGGCGAGCCGATCAGTTTCGACACCGAGTGCTTTTCCATCAACTCAGACATGTCGAAGCGAATCATCGATCGCTGACTGCCGAAGAGAAACTCAGCCAGGCAGCGCGCAACTTCAGTCTTGCCGACGCCGGTCGGACCCAGAAACAGAAACGAACCGACCGGCCGGTGCGGATTCTTCAGGCCGGCGCGCGAACGGCGAATCGCTCGGGCCAAAGCCGAAATGGCCGGCCGCTGCGAAATGACTCGCTTATGCAGTTCGCTTTCGATCCGCAAAAGCTTCTTTGACTCTTCCTCTTTCAGCGAGACAATCGGGATGCCCGGTCCAGCGCGCAATCACCTCTTCAACGTCGGCGCGATTTACTTCCCCCATCACGATTTGCTCGTCCTCATCCATGATCGGGGCCTGGGCGCGGCCATAGGTGGCGCGCTCCCATTCACTCAATGAAGCAGCTCAGGTCATCGAGGTTTCCCTGTTCCGCGCGCACGCGTAGCTTGACTCGCGCGCCGGCCTCGTCAATCACATCGATGGCCTTGTCAGGCAGGAATCGATCGGGAATGTAACGTGTCGACTGGCGCACGGCGGCTTCCAAAGCGTCGTCCGTGTAACGCACCTGATGAAAACTCTCGTAACGCTCGCGCACGCCTTCGAGAATCTCTACCGTTTCATCCTCCGAAGGTGGCGGGACTTTAACGGCCTGGAAGCGGCGTTCGAGCGAGCGATCTTTTTCGATCGACTTGCGAAACTCGGCCGGCGTGGTGGCGCCAATGCACTGAATCTCACCGCGCGAAAGTGCCGGCTTCAGAATGTTCGCGGCATCGAGCGAGCCCTCTGCAGAGCCGGCGCCGACCAGCGTGTGCAGCTCATCGATAAAGACGATGTACTGCGGATTGTCGATCAGCTCGCGCATGATCTGTTTCAGGCGCTCTTCGAACTGACCGCGATATTTCGTGCCGGCGACAATCAAACTGATGTCGAGCGAGAGAATTCGTTTGTTCTCAAGGAACGAAGGAACTTCGCCGCGCAACGATTCGCTGGGCCAGCCCTTCGACGATCGCCGTCTTGCCCACGCCCGGTTCACCGATCAGCACCGGATTGTTTTTGGTGCGGCGGCAAAGGATTTGGATCACGCGCTCGATTTCGCCGTCACGACCGATCAATGGATCGAGACGATCGTTGGACGCGTCTTCAGTCAGGTCGCGCGAAAACTCAAGAAGATGCGGAATGTCTTTGCGATGACGCGAGTCGGCCCCGCTCTGGCGCGCAATCTCGTCGCGCACCGCGGCGAGCCGCAGCCCGCGCTCGAACAGAATCTGCGCCGCCATCGAACGTTCTTCACGCAACAGGCCAAGCAGCAAATGCTCAGTGCCGATGTGCCGATGTTGCAGGCGATCCGATTCTTCGTGCGAGTAGTGCAGCACGCGCTTGGTCTCCGGAGCCAGCGGCAACTCAACTGAAGTCGGAATCCGCTCGCGCAAAAGCGTGCGACCTTCTATCTCTCTGCGAATGGATTCAATCGTTATTTGCGCGCGGGGGAAAAATCGGCCGGTTAGGGTCTTGTCTTCGCGCATCAACCCCAGCAGAAGATGCTCAGGCTCAATCGCCGGGGCACCAAACTGTGACGCCTCGTAACGAGCAAAGAAAATTACGCGTCGCGCTTTTTCAGTGTAGCGTTCGAACATTGTTTCCTGCGCTTAATCGGTTTGCGGCCGGGGGCGTCACTTCGAAGCGCCGACGCCGCGGGCATTATAACGCACGACGCAAGTCCCACGAAGCTTAAGATTTCTGAAAGCGTTTTAGTTTCATGGAACTCAGCGACAGCTTAAGCCAAAGCCGCGCGCGTAAGTACTGTGGTGAACAGAGTCGGAATGAGCAGAGCCGTAACCCCCGAGTCTAACGAGGACAATGCGCGCACTCGAAAAATCCATTCGCAGAGGCGCTAATTTATCCCTTCGAACGCAAGACACTTGGAGTTGAAAGCTCACTGCTATTGGCTAATCGAATCTGTTCCGAGATTAATGCCGACATCGTCTCAACCAAGCAGAACCAGTACGCCACGTGCTCAATCCTGACCGAGGATCGTCAATCAAGTTGAACGATCGAACGCATTGCTGAGGCGGCCCCCAGCTTCGCTTTCCCTTTCGCTAACAGCAACTTAACACAGCCAAACTGTTTTGGCACACGCCTCGCAATTAGAGCAGCGCCCCGTGGAGTCTCTTCCGGCGCAGCTCTTTCAAAACGAATCGCAATCGACAGATAGCGAATGGTGGCCAGAACTCGCAACGTTCCCCCGACAAGCGAGCGAGCACAAGCTGCTCAACCACAAATCAAACCGGTCAGCAAAGTGCCGGAGTTTCACAAGGATCGATGAATATGAAAAGAAAGCATACCCCCGCAGTAGCATGGCTGATCATGGCAGCCCTGTTGCTGTCTATGTGTGCGAACCTCACCTTCAGCCAGCGCGCGTCAGCGCAGGCCAACACCGATAAAGTCGAACAGGACAAACAGTCGAGTATCACCTATCCCACGCTCTCGAGATACGCGACCGACCTGACACTGCTAGCTCTGCAGGGAAAATTGGAAACCACGAGGGATCACGAGGCCGAGGTTGCCCAGGTAATTGAGAATCTGGCGTCACTGAAGAAAGCTCCAGTCATCATCGGCGAAAGCGATCTCGAGCGAGACGCGATTGCGCGCACCGTAGCCGCGAAGATAGTGGCCGGCGATGTGCCCGATACACTAATCGGCAAACGCGTGTTTCGTCTAAGCCTTGACGCAATCGCACAAGATGCGAGGACCAGCGAAGAGTTCACAAATCGCGTCCAGTTAGTTCTCTCGGAAACTGCTCAGAGTGAAGGTCGAATCATTCTATTTGTCGACCAGCTTCATGAATATGCAGGCATGCGGGCGACTCTAGGCGCTTCGGCGACCCTCAGAGAAGCACTGGAAGTTAACCACGTGCTGATGATCGGTGGCTCATCACCCGAAGCTTATGCCAGCTACGTCACGCCTGATCAAGATCTAGCGAAGCTGTTTAGATTGATCTCAATTGATCATTCACTTGACGGCATCACCACGGCGGCCAACTTCAGCGACAAACGTCGCAGCCCAATCGATGAAGAGTTTGAAGGGGAGAAGATCTCGTCCGACATGCAGCAGATGATCGACGGCGTTGGCCCGGACAATCGCGTTAACGCAATCCTTCAGGTCGATGACGTCCACAACTCCGCCGTGGTCGGGTTGTTGAAGCGCCAGGGCGCGATTATTGATGCTCGCATGCCGCAGTTAGGCGCGATGAAAGTCGAGCTGCCGGCAAAAGCGATTGCGGCGTTAGCAAAGACCGACGGCACGAACTACATCTCGCCTGACGTGACGCTGGAATCATTCGGACATGTCACCACGACCACCGGCACCGATCTAATCAGGACACAAAAAACTACTTCGTCGGACTTGCTCGGATTGACGACCACGACGACGACGACTTTCGACGGCGCCGGAATCGGGATCGCGGTTCTGGATTCAGGTGTTGACAACACGCATGGGGCTTTCGCGAGCAGCCGAATCAAATTCAATAAGGACTTCACGACGGAAAACAATCCAACCAACGACCCGTACGGACACGGCTCGCACGTGGCGTCAGCTGCCGCAGGCGTCAGCACGTCGGGAACCACGTACCAGGGAATTGCTCCGGGAGCGAACATCATCAACCTGCGCGTGCTGAATAAGACCGGTGTCGGTTCCTCAAGCGGTCTCCTGGCCGCACTTAACTGGATTCTATCGGCCGCGGATCCGACCAAGGCGGTCAGCTCAACCAATCCGCTCAATAAAGACAAATACAACATTCGCATCGTAAACATGAGCCTGGGTACGCCGGCGATCAGTTCTTACAAGAACGATCCGATCTGCCGTGCTTCACGCGCGCTGGCAGATGCGGGAATCGTAGTCGTGGTCGCCGCCGGTAATAACGGCAAGGATGCAACCGGCAAGAAGATCTACGGAATGATTCATGCGCCCGGCAACGAACCTTCGGTTATCACCGTAGGCGCAGCAAACACTTTCGGCACCAGCGTCCGCAGCGATGACGTTGTCGCGACCTACAGCTCTCGCGGACCCACGCGCAGCTACTCGATCGATGCCAAAGGCATCAAGCACTACGACAATCTGCTCAAACCGGATTTGGTTGCGCCGGGCAACAAGCTGATCTTTGCTGAGTCGGACATTGGCGGCAGTGATGGTCTGTTGTTGGGCATCGGGTACCAGTCGGCAGCCGGCAACAACCTCGTTATCAAGTATCCCCAATTGGATTCGGGGATTACCGCTACGAATAACAAAAGAATGATGTACCTGAGCGGTAGTTCGATGGCAGCACCTGTGGTCTCAGGTTCTGCTGCTCTCCTGCTGCAGGCGAATCCCAAGCTCACGCCGAATATGATCAAGATGATCCTGATGTATACAGCCGGTCCGATTAAGGGATTCAACATGCTGGAACAGGGTACGGGCGAACTCAACGTGGAAGGCGCGATGCGATTGGCCAAGGTGGTTCGCACCGACCTCACCTCAAGCACGCCGAAAGGCACCGCGATGCTGACTGGTTCAGCGCCTGATCCGCGCACCACCATCGCAGGTCAGACGTTCACGTGGGCGCAGGGAGTTCTGTTCAAGCATTGGTATGCGAAGGGAACGGCACTGGTCACGAAGTATCAGACATATTACGCGAAGGGCGTCGTCCTGGGCGATGGCGTCGTGCTGGTCAACGGTGTCGTGCTCGGCGATGGTGTGGTGCTGGGCGATGGCGTCGTGCTCAGTGACGGTGTCGTGCTTGGCGACAGCATCTTCACGAGTAATGGCGTGGTACTCGGGGACGGCGGGGTCTTCTGTAGCGGCGTTGTGCTTGGAGATGGGGTCGTGCTCGGCGACGGTGTGGTGCTGGGCGATGGCGTGGTGCTCGGCGATGGTGTGGTGCTGGGCGATGGCATTGTTCTTGGTGACACAAACGTGCTCGCGATGGCCGCAATGGTAAACGGCGATAACACTGCCTGTATGCTGCCAAGTAAGTAGCTTTCAGGCATCCCGTGCGCCGGCGACCTGGGATAACCGGCGCACCGTTTTCTCACACTCGGATCTTTCATTAGAAGGAGCTGAACATGGCCGTCACAATGATGCGGCAGGATCTTACGGCGGACAACGAAGAGTCGCTCGAACCTTGCGCGGTTCGCGAACTTTGTCGTCCTGATCAGAATGAAGTGATCGAGTTTCTCTCCGCTCGCCCTATCCACACAGTGTTCATGGCCGGCCTGATTCGTGACAACGGATTGCTCAGTCCGCAAAACCGCGGTTCCTTCTACGCCTCGCACAATCAATTTGGTCAACTGGAAGGCGTCGCACTAATCGGCCACGCGACCTTGCTCGAAGCGCACACAGAAAACGCGGTAATTTCGTTCGCCCGAATCGCACGCAACTGTCAAAGCACACACTTGATCAGAGGTGAGCAAACCACGACCAGCACCTTCTGGCGCTATTACTCAGATGCCGCAGAAGAGCCGCGGCTGGTTTGCAGCGAACATCTTTTCGGGCTCAGCGATACGCCAACGTATGCCGAGCCAGTGAATGACCTGCGCCCAGCAACGTTGGACGATCTCGACCGAATCATGGCGGTTAACTCGGCCATGGCCTTTGAGGAAGGCGGCACTAGTCCCTTGCAACGTGATCCTGGCGGCTTTCGTTACCGCACGGGGCGGCGGATTGAGCAGGGACGTGTCTGGACCTGGTATCAGGATGGGCGACTGGTCTTCAAAGCCGACATCGTCAGCCAAACGCCTGATGTTACGTATCTCGAGGGCGTCTATGTTCGTCCCGAAGATCGACGCAAAGGTTACGGGCTGCGATGTCTGACTCAGCTCTCGGCCGTATTGCTCGGCCGCTCTCGGACGGTTTGTCTCACCGCCAACGATCGTAACAAGAGCGCGATCGCTCTTTATAAGAAGGCGGGCTTCCAGTTCTACAGCAGATACGAAACGATCTACTTACGCCAAGGAACGGACCGGTAACAAAAACGTGGAAGCCACGGCACAAATAACTAGTCGCAGTCGGCTGCTTGACGCATATCGCTGGCTAATCGTAGTCGCGGGCGCCGCTGCCTTCATCTGCTCGGTTTTGTGGCTGCCCATGCCGAAGCTGGATCTGCGTTTTCTCATTCTGGCCTGCGTAATGATGCTGGTCAGTTCTCGGCTCTCAGTCCAAATTCCGCGCGTTAATACCAACGTCACCATCTCAGACGCTTTCATCTTCCTCGCACTGCTGTTGTATGGCGGAGTTGCGGGAATCCTGCTCGCCGGAATTGAAGGTCTGTTTTCCGGCTGGCGAATCAGCAGGCGCCCGCTGGTCGTCGGATTTAACTCGGCGATGATGCTTTTTTCAACCTGGCTCACTGTGATTGCCGTGACGACCACCTTTGGGCCGCTCGCCACCTTGCGGTTCCTGGATACGTCGCACTTCATGAGCGCGGTCGGTGCAATAGCCCTGGTGCAATACTTTGCCAACACGGGAATCAGTGCGGTTGGTCTGGCCTGCAAGGAAGGCAAATCGATCTGGAGTACCTGGCAATCGCACTACCTTTGGACGTCCATAACATACCTTTCCGGGGCGGCTTTGGCGGCGTTTGCGTCAAACTCGATTGACAAGATTGGCCTAACAATTCTGTTCGTCGGCGCGCCGATCATTATTATTGTTTACTTCACCTACCACAAATATCTGAACGAAATTAAGGCTAGCGCCGGCCTCGCTGAACAAGCCGAACGTGATCGCGCGGAAGCTGAACGTGCGCGAGCTGAAGCCGAAAAGGAACGCGCGGAACAGGCAGAGCGCCACGTCGAGGAATTGAATCGGCACATCGCCGAACAGGAACGCATCAGTTTGCAACTGGCGGAAAGCAAGGACCACTTTCGCCACGCTGCTTTTCATGACGCGCTGACCAACCTGCCGAACCGCGCGCTGCTGACGGAAAATCTTAAGTTTGTGATCGAACGGGCCAAGCAGCACGAGGACTATCAGTTTTCGGTACTGTTCCTCGATCTGGATCGATTCAAGAACGTCAACGACAGTCTCGGCCATTCCATCGGCGACCAGTTATTGATAGCCATGGCGCGACGCCTCGAGAGTTGCATTCGCGAAGTTGACATGGTGGCGCGGCTGGGCGGCGACGAGTTCGCGATCCTGCTCGACGGAATTTCCGGCGGCGCCGACGCTACGAACATGGCGCGACGCATTCAGGAAAAACTTTCGTCACCGTTCAACCTGAGCGGCCACGAAGTTTTCACCAGCACCAGCGTCGGCATAGCGCTTAGCTCAACGGGTTACGATCATCCCGAGAACATGCTGCGCGACGCCGATACGGCAATGTATCGCGCGAAGGCCCAGGGCAAAGCCTGTTATGAAGTGTTCGACAAGGGCATGCATACGCATGCCGTCTATCTGCTGCAGATGGAAAATGATTTGCGGCGCGCGCTCGATCGCGAAGAGTTCCGCGTTTACTATCAGCCAATCGTCTCACTCGATAATGGCAACCTCGCTGGTTTCGAAGCACTGATTCGCTGGCAGCACCCGGAGCGAGGCTTCGTCAATCCATCCGACTTTATTCCGCTCGCTGAAGACACCGGTTTGATCGTTCCGATCGGGCAATGGATTCTGAAGCGGGCCTGCCAGCAGCTTGCCAAGTGGCAATGGCAGTCGGCCGCGAATCGTAATCTTTTTATGAGCGTCAATCTCTCGAGCAAGCAGGTGGCGCAAACCGATCTCGTAGACAAGATCACAGAGGTCCTCGCCGAGACGAACGTCGAGGCAAAGCATCTGAAACTGGAACTTACTGAAAGCGCGGTGATGGATAACGCTGATATGGCCGTGCGGCTGCTCAAGCGTTTGAAAGCATTAGGTGTGCAGCTGAGCATCGACGACTTCGGCACGGGTTATTCATCGCTCGGCTACCTGCACCGCTTTCCGGTGAACACTTTAAAGATTGATCGATCCTTTGTCGGCCGGATTGGCGAAGCGGCAGAAAACATCGAGATCGTTCGCACGATCGTTTCGCTGGCGGAAAATATGGGAATGGAAGTCGTTGCCGAAGGCGTCGAGACGCTCAGCCAACTGACTCAGCTACGCAAACTCAATTGCCAATATGGTCAGGGCTATCTGTTCTCGCGCCCCGTAGATCCTGATTCGGTGAGCGCCTGGATTTCGAAGCCACCGCACTGGCAAGCTGACCTGTTCCCGACGGTGATGAACGAAAAGTACGTTCCGGTCACGGCCTCTCCGGTGCAACCTGTACCGTTGATGCAGTTAGTGTCGGCGTAATTTTTGGAGTGCGCCGGCAAAGCGCAGCGACGACGGCGCTTTGGATTCTGCATGACGCGGCAGCCCGACCGTGAGGAAGGGCTCATCAAATCAAAACACCCGCAAGCTCGCATGAACCTGCGGGTGTTTCAGTTGTCTGAGTTGTTAATCGACTATTGACTCATGAGAAAGGCTCGCTAGGCGAAAAGTCTGAGCCGCAGGCTGCTAATATTGTAACTGTGCCGAAAACGCTAGCGATGAAGAGACAGAGTGGGATTAGGATGCGCTTCATTGTTGTGGCCTTGGGTTAGTGTCATGGGTTTTCACGGCGCGGATTGTTTTTAGCGAGCCCGCGCAACCTTCCTCAGTACCATCAGAAAATATTGCCGCGCCGATCCGGAGAGGTGAATTTCCGTCAAGATTGTCGAGTGTAAGAGTCTCCCTCTCCCCTGGCGCAATAATTACGATGGGGGGCTTATCTGGCGTGAATCCGCTCTTGGTAACCCCGTTCTTGGTTTTGTTAGCTATCTGCTCAATTGAGATTGATACAATCCCGACAAAAGCCGTGTTTTCGAGCTCTAGGGCTGCGGCCTGCGACTCGCCTTGCATGACCAGCTCAGCCTTCACTAACTTCACGTGCTCTACGCAGTTCTTAATTGGCGGAAGCTTAGAAAGGATAGGACGCTTAGGTTTTTCCTGAGAGGCGCCGCTCGCCGGTCTCAATATCCCAAACCAAACGAAACCTCCAAGACACACGCCGATAAACACAAACATTAGGGTTCGGGTTACTGTTCGCATCGGCTACCTCCTTCGGGTAAGCGGCAACGAGAATTGTCATGGGGCTGACTGTCGGAGACATCCGTTGACGTGGGCGGCAGGGAGCCGGTTGATGGCAGCAATCTAATACTCTGACCTTGTTAGATCAACTTTTTTAGCGGTTTGCACGTGATCCAGATCACATCTTTACCAAAGCTGAGGCCGATAAACAGAAGCGAAGCAAAGTCGCTATTGCGTGTGAGAAACTCAGAGTCGACCCCTATTCAAAACACTTCTTCACTTCTTCCGGCCTCTTCTCAGGCAACAAGTTTTCCAGGTGAGGTTGATCGGTCGCGGATTGATCTTCCAGAGGTCGAATCTCATACACGGTCGGCGCGATTTGTTTGAAGTGAAAGTGGGACTCGATCTTCGAGAGTTCTTCAATCTCGCTAATGTGCCACGAGCAAGGCAACCACCAACGCGGGTCAGCGTCCAGAAAAACTCGGCGGCCGGATTTTAGGTGTTCAGAAATTTTCGATTCAAGCTGCCCCTGTGGCCAACCAGCTCCCACGCCAATCCAATCCCACTCTCCCAAGCCGATGCCGCGCCAGTAACTAACCGCAACTGTCTGGCCGCCCGCTATCACCACCGCATCGCGCGGCATCAGCTTCAAACGCTCGTCATAATTTTTCGCCAGCGCGAGGCGATTCAGGTATTCGTTGCTTTTTGGCCGAATCAGAAATCCCATCACCGCCGCGATCAAAACCACGCCGATGATTGTCATCAGAAACGCGCGCCGCGTTGCGCCAAACTTCTTCGCTTGAATCTGCACGTAGTAGCCGCCGACCAGGGGCGCGAGCGCCGGCAGTCCCGTCAGAAAATATCTCCAGTTAATAATCGTGCTGTAATTCAGGAACAGCATCGCGGTCGCGAACAAACCGACAGCCGCGGCGGTCAGCGTCAACGTCCAGCCGCGTGCGCGCCACTCGTGCCAGGCAGCAAACGGCAGGGCAACAGAGATGAGCGGAGCTGAAAGAAAAAGGTAGATGAAAAATGGTTTGAGATTTGCGAAAGCAATTGGATGGCGCTCTGCTTCGCGCGTGGTTGAATGCAGCCAGATATACCAATCGGCGCGGTAAACGGCGGACGAATAAAACCAAATCAGGAACGGCCCGATGGCGGCAACGACGAAGATTAGCAGCGAAGCCCCAACGATTCCCATTGCGCGACGATTGAATCTCCAACCGCCGAAAAAGGGGGCGAAGATCAGCCATGGGACATAGAGCCCGACTGTTTCTCTCAGGTTCACACCCAAACCGAGTAGGGCCGCGCCGGCCAGAATCAGCCAGGCGCGTCTTTGCTTCACACCTCGCACGTGAACTGCGAGTGCCGCGGCGGTGAATAGTACCGACGGCACGTCGGTCATTACCTGTCCACCGTAGATCACGACAATTGGTGAGAGCGCTACCAGCAAAGCGGCGATCGTCGCAGCGCGAACTGAGCCGCAAACGTCGCGCGCAAAAATCCAACAGGCGATAATCGCCAGCGGTGTCTGACCTACCACGGCGAACTTGAAAAGCAGATAGGCGTATTCGGGTCCAACGCCAAACAACGCGTGCACGACTCTGTAGACCCCAAAGTTGAAAAGCGTGAACAGCGATCGGCCCAGGGCCATCGACGACGGGCGCGCGTGCAACGAAAAAATTGTGTAATCCAACCCGTCCCAGTCGCCAATGAATGGATTGAGGTAAATGAGCGTTAGCAGGAACGCGACCGCGGCAGGAGGAAGCCAGTAACGGTACAATTGTAGAAACGTAGGTGCCGCGCGCGGATCAGAAGAGAAAGGCATTGAGAAGTGCAGCGTCAGAACCCGGAGCGGTAGCGACGGGATCAAGACTCAACTGTCTTTAGAAAATGGCGCCGGAGCGTCTAACACGTCTTGCTAAGAACCGCTTTGATCCGCTCGCTACCACCACCCCGGATCGCTCGCGGTACTGACACAACTAACTCGCCCGCGCGCCGTTTTGCGGACGCTTTACCATCCTCAGTTTCGCGCCGCCCTGACTGTACTCGACTTCATCCATGATGTTGTAGATCAGCAGGACGCCACGGCCGGATGACTTGAATAAGTTGGCCGGGTCGGTTGGATCGGGAATTTCGCGAACGTCAAATCCGTCCCCTTCATCTTCCACGGTGAAAATGGCTTCGCGCGCCGAAAGCTCGCCCGTGACGCGCAAAAGCTTCTCGGGATTGTTTCGGTTGCCGTGCTTCACGGCATTGACGAACGCTTCATCGAGCGCGACGAACAGATTCGATTGTTCGACTTCGACCATTCCAAGTCTCTCGACCCGGCCCAACAGATACTCCAGCACCGAATTCATCAGGGTCAGATCGCTCGGCAATTCCAGATCGATCTTTTCGCGCAGCCGAGCGGGATCGTCGACCGCGTCAAGACAGCACTTCTTGTACGAAAGTGTTCGCTCAATGATGTCGTGCAGCGCGGGAATCGTCCGGCGCGCCCGATCACTGGTCACCGCCAGCTTGAATGACCGCACGAGGTCGGCGGCGTCGGAGGATTCAGAATCGCTGACCAGATCACTGACCAACAGATCGAATTGCATCAGGTCTGCGCGCGCCATTGCCTCGCAGCGTTCGCCCTCTACCGTCACCTCGTGACCGACCTTTTGCAGTTCTCGGCTGAGTCCGGCGCGGATGTCATCGCGGTTCTCGACGATCAGAATCCGGCAGGTATTCGAATCGGCATTGCGCTCGTTCAGGGGCATCAGTTGAAATCAGCGGCGGAGAGTTACCGAAGCCTTCCACTTCCACAATACGAAACGGCCGCCAATCGCGTTGCAGAATATATCAGAACCCGCAACCAGGGACAGGGCACGAGCAGCCGGTGGAAGGCGTAACCGAGATTAGCGAAGCAGGGTAACCAGGCCCCTGATTTCAAGCCGCCGGCGATCGAGTCGCGCGGCGGAGCCGGTTGCGCACTTGAGAGTTCATACCTCAGACTCTAGACTTCAGATTCCGCGCTAGATGAGCAAACCAGGACTGCATACCGATTTCGAATACCTGATCGCTCGCCTGCTGCTAAAGACTTTTGGGCTCCTGCCGTTGCGATTAGCGGTGCGGCTCGGCGGTTGGCTGGCGGGACTGGTTTACTATTTGCCGGGCAAGTTACGCCGCGTCGGCGAACGAAACCTGCAACTGGCGTTTCCGGAACTCTCTGACCAGCAGCGTCGCGCGCTGCTGAAGGGATGCTTTGAAAGTCTCGGCAGGCTCTTTGGCGCCTTCAGCCATTTCAGTATTAAGAATCAAACCGAGTTGAAAAACATTCTTCGGTGCGAAGGGTTAGAACATCTCGAAGCAGCCGAAAAAGGTGGGCGCGGCGTCATCATGTTTACCGGTCACGTGGGCGCCTGGGAATTCAGCGCTTTCGGACTATCGTTGTGGGGTCACCCGCTCAGCTTCTTAGTGCGCCGGATAGATAATCCGAAGATTGAAGCTCTGATTGAGAGCAGGCGAGGTCTCTTTGGAAACCGCACCATCGATAAGCGCTCCGCCGCGCGGGAAATGCTTCAGCTGCTGCGAAGCGGTCGAGCGCTCGGAATTTTGGTTGATCTTAACACCCTCGATCGCGAAGGCATGTTTGTTGACTTCTTCGCCGTGCCGGCTTCGACAACTTTTATGGTAGCGAAACTCGCGCTCCGAACGGGCGCGGCGGTGCTGCCGGTGTTCGCACCGTGGGACAGCAAAGAACAACGCTTTGTTCTGCGCATCGACGAACCGCTGAAATTTGAATCGACGGGTGACGAGGAGGAAGATGTGCGACGTCTGACACAGCAGTACACCAAAGTGGTCGAGAGTTACGTTCGCCGTTATCCTGATCAGTGGCTGTGGATTCATCGCCGTTGGAAGACGCGGCCCGCGGGCGAGGAAAATCTTTATAACTGAAGCTATGTCTTCAATCACTTCTGATCTAAGGCCTGCAGTCAACATTGATCGTGCTTACTCGTTCGCCGATCTCTCTTCCTATCCGCTAAGGGATCGGCTGCTGATCCACGTCGCCGATATCGTTTTCTTTCTCCTCATCAAAGTCATTGGTTGGACAGTAAAAGTCGAGATAGAAGGCTGGGCGAATTGGGAAGCAGCATCGCGCGACGACAGGATTCCGATCTACACTTTTTGGCATAACCGAGTTTTCCTGGCGACCTATTTCTGGCAGCGGCGCCGCATCGTGGTGATGACGTCGCGCAGCTTTGACGGTGAATACATCGCGCGGTTTATTCAGCGCTTCGGTTATGGTGCGGCGCGCGGCTCCTCTACTCGCGGTGCGATCGGCGCAGTCGTTGAGATGGTGCGCTTGATGCGTGCGGGTTGTCCCACAGCATTCACGATTGATGGGCCGAAAGGGCCGCGCTACGTGGCTAAGATGGGTGCAGTGCTGCTGGCCAAAAAGACTGGCCACCCAATTCTGCCGTTCACCATCGCCGCGAAAAAGTTTTGGCGGGCCAGCAAAAGCTGGGACCAGTTTCAGGTGCCCAAACCCTTCACGCGCGCACGTGTTTTCATCGCCGCGCCGATTTTTGTTTCGCCGGATGCGGACGATGCCCAGCTTGAGGCTGCCCGTGATGAGTTACAACGCGCGCTGGATGAAATCAATGAGCGCGGTGAGCAATGGCGACAACAACTCGTCAATGATAAGTAGGCGGTGGTGTCTTAGTTTCGGCTTTGCGTAGTTTGGCGTCTTTGCCCAAGAGCTATTGCGTTGGGTAGGACGATTCACGCGAAGGCGCGAAGACGCAAAGGAAAACCGCAAAGTAAGACAATGCACATAGGCCTGGTAATTTACGTTTTCGCGAATTCCGCGCTACTATCGCAGGTCAGTTTTCTTTCCTAAATCGGTTTACAATCTACGATTCGGCGCCACACGGAGGTCCGATGATTAATCAAGAGCGCATCAAGAATCTGCTGCTGGAACTCGTCCAGATCGACAGTCATTCGCGTAAGGAACGCGAGGTCGCGCAGCGCATCAAGCAATACTGCGAAGAGATGGGCGCGCAGGTTGAGATCGACGACGCCGGCGAGAAGGTAGGCGGTAACACCGGCAACGTCATTGCGCGTTTTGCCGGGACCATTCCCAGTGCCGAACCAATCATGATGAGCGCGCACATGGACACGGTAGTCCCCGGCGAAGGTGTCAAACCGATCGTCGAAGGCGACATCATTCGTACCGATGGCACGACCGTGCTCGGCGGCGACGACAAGTCGGGCTGCGCCGTGATCATTGAAGTGATTCGCTGCCTTCAGGAACAGAATATTGCGCACACTCCCATCGAAGCGATCTTTTCAATCTGTGAAGAAGTCGGCTTGCTCGGCGCCAAGAACGTTGACGTGTCCAGGGTGAAAGCCAAATACGGCATAGTCTTCGATTCAGACGATCCGGGATTTCTCTTCACCAAGGGGCCCTCGTCCAATCACATGGAATTCAAGATTCATGGATTGGAATCACACGCGGGGGTGGCGCCTGAAGAAGGAATTTCTGCGATCAGGATCGCGGCGGAAGGTATCAGCGCAATGAAGCTCGGGCGCATCGACGACGAAACGACGGCGAACATTGGATTGATTAGCGGCGGCATGGCCACGAATATCATTCCCAATCTGGTGGTGCTCAACGGCGAAGCTCGTTCTCACAGCGAGGAAAAACTCGAAGCGCAGACTGAACACATGAAAAAGTGTTTAGAGGATGCGGCGGCCAAGTACGAAGTGACAGTCGCCGGCAAAACGACCAAAGCTTCCGTCGAATCGCATGTCGAGCGGGATTACTCTTCGATGGACGTGCCGGACAGCTCGCATGTCGTGCAGTTGGTGATTCAGGCTGCGAAACGCATGGGACTTGACGTCAAGACCATGGCTTCGGGCGGCGGCTGCGACGCCAACGTGTTCAACCGCAAAGGCATTGAGTGCGCCAACCTGGGCACGGGCATGCGCGCGATTCACACCGTCAAGGAGTGGCTGGACGTGAAAGACATGTACGCGGCGGCCGAAATGACCCTGGAGATCATGAAGCTCAACGGCGAGCTGGCGACGAAGTAACGGAGCGCAGGCATCCCCTGCCTGCGGGTCGCCGGCATCTTGCCGGGGCTCATCATGTCGCAAAGGAGCGAGCAAGATACTTGCGAACCGCCGACAAGTCGGCGCTCCTTTCTAACTTGGATCTTTCCAAAAAGCTTCTTGACGCCTCTTCACACGGGCCTCCATAATCAAATTCAGTGGCACAGACCTCTAGTCTGTGAGTTTCTTTCGCAGCACAGACTGATCGAGTCTGTGCCATATTTCTTCCGGAGGCACAGAGCTCAGTGAGCGAAGAATTAGAGAACAGCTTGCAGCAGGCAGTCGAGACTTATCTTAACGATCGTTTGCGCGCTATCAACGAAGAAGTTTCTCGCTTGCAGGCCGACGTCAGCGAAACGCTGGTTCGTCTGCGCGAAAACTCTGGGAATCAAACTCTTGAAGGGACCGCTTTATCGGCGGCGATCTTCGCCCATCTGCAAACTGCGCGCGGTCAAAGGCTGAGCGGCGCCACCGTCGCAGCACCTGCTTCGCACGACGCGCGACAACTCAAGATCGCCATCCAATCGATCGAACAGCAGCCGACCCAGACGGAAGTTTTGAAGTCCCTGCTCACCGGAGCTGCCCAGTTTGCCGAACGGGTCGCGTTGTTCGTGATCAAGAACGAGCAGGCCATCGGTTGGCGCTCGTGCCAGGCGACCGATCCGGAAAACCTGGAGATGATTGGCGGCGTGTCGTTGCCTCTGACCGCCGAAACCACCGTAACGCGCGCGGCCAATTCGCGAACCGCAGTCGCGGCAAACGTTCGCGAGACTTCTGAAAATCAACTGCTCATTGATCAATTAGGCGGCCAACCGCAATTCGTTAACGCGATCCCTTTGATCGTACGCGGCAAGGCCGTGGCGGTGCTCTATGCAGACTCCGCTTCGTCCGAAGCAGGCGCGATCAATGCAGACGCTCTTGAAGTACTGGCGCGCGTCGCGGCCATGGCGGTAAATCTCACTTCCATTCATCGGGCCCCGCCGGCGCCGCGAACGGAAGCCGTCCCGCAACCAGCCGAAGCAGCGCCAACAGCAGCTGCCCCTGAGCCGCCGCAACAAGCTGAGCCAACTTACAGTCCTCAGGTAGAACCACAGGCTGTCGAAGCCGCGCCTGAAACGGCGCCGGTCGAAGCTTCGAGCGAAGTTACGCAACAGATGGAGCCGGTGCCGGCCAAACCAGTGGTCGCGCCGGCAGGCGAAGTTGAACCACCCGCGGAAACTGTCGTTGAGCAAACGCCCGCCGAATCTGCGCCGGCCCAGGTCGCTCCGGAACCGCCACCGGCTGAGACCGCTCAAGCACCACCACCGGCCGAACCGCCGCCTGGAGTGCCGTTTGCCTCGCAATACACGACTCCTTTGGGGAATGCGCGCCGCTACGGTGTCAGCGAGCCTGACTTGCCGATCGAAGTCAGCGAGGAAGAACGGCGACTGCACAATGACGCCCGGCGCTTTGCTCGCCTGCTGGTTTCGGAGATTAAGCTCTATAACGAGCCGAAAGTCAGAGACGGCCGTAATGCGGGCGACCTCTACGATCGTCTGCGCGACGATATCGATCGCTCAAGACAAATGTACGACAAGCGAGTCGCGCCGCCAGTTGCCGCGCGTCATGATTACTTTCATCAGGAGCTGGTGAACACGCTCGCCGAGGGCGACGCGGACAAGCTGGGAGCAAGTTACCCGGGCGCAGCAGTCACAGCCTGACACTACCCCTACGACTCCATGTGAAAACGGCCACTCTGGCGGTGGCCGTTTTTTCTCTGAAGCCGTGTCAATACCGCGAGCGGTAGCGAGCGGATCAACGGATCGCGTGTCAGTACCGCGAGCGGTAGCGAGCGGGTCAATTCTGAAGCGGTGAAATGACTAATAGTTTTCTGCCAGAGACGCCTATTGATCCGTTCGCTATCGCTCGCGGTACTGACACCCGCACTCCCAATCACTAAGGTGTCCCAAATCGCTGCCGGTATTCGATCGACGAGAGAAATGCTTTCACCATTTCAGCCGCAAAGTAATCGCCGTTGAACTGATTCAGTTTCGTCAGCCAGAAATCATAACCCGTGTAGTCACGCGTAACTTCCGGCGGGTCATCTGGATTTCGCCGCAGGTAACCAAAATACTCCATCAGAACGAAGGCGTTATTAAATTCCGACTGAACCAGACTCGGATGTTCGGCAATTTGCCTGACCACCTGTGCTCGTGTCTTGGCGCCCGTTGTGAACTCAGCGGTGAGTTGCGCCTCTTCCACTACTGACATGAGCGGCGAGTTACAACGAAACTGAGCAACTGCCTTTGGCCAGGTGTAGATCGGTTGCGACTCACTGCACTTTCGGACTACAGTCACGGATGTTCAATTCAGCAATTAGTATCGAAAGAGCCTCATGAAAACTTCTCTAACGGAAGCCGTAGTCGCGCGCGTCAGCGAAGCCCTCAGCAAGTCGAACGGCGCCTTCACCGATCGTTATCCCGGCGAGTTGGGCCATCGGCAACCGGTGCACACTGTCTATGGCGGCGCGCATCTTTTTCGCGCCGATTCGGCGCGCCGGCTGGGGCAAGTCGCGCAGCGCACGCTCACGGAAAATGCATCGGATTTTGTCGTGTTTGCGCGCGCCATCGGATTGCCATTGTCCGAAGATTTGCCCGACGTTTTGGATTACGCGACCGGGTTAAAGCATCGCCTCGAGACGAATGCCGAGGCCGTCCGCGAAGAAAATAAAGCTGCCTGGCTGGCGCACACGATTTTTCACAGAGTGCAGGAGAAATTGAAGCGCGAGCCGGTCGAGGATTTTCGGATCGATTTTGAAGACGGCTACGGCAATCGGCCGGACGCCGAAGAAGACGGCCACGCCGAATCGGCAGCCAGTGAAGTTGCGAGCGGAATGGCAGGCGGAACGCTGCCCCCGTTTATCGGCATCCGGATCAAGCCGTTCAATCAGGAGCTGCGCGCCCGCAGCATGCGGACCCTGGATATTTTTGTTTCGACGGTTCTCGATCGGACAAACGGCAGACTTCCCGATAATTTTGTAGTCACTTTGCCGAAGATCACGACACCCGAACAGGTGGCAGCCTTAAGCGATCTCTTCGATGCGCTCGAGACGGCCACTGGTCTGGCTGCCGGCTCGCTGAAAATGGAAATGATGATCGAAACCACGCAATCGATCATCAACTCGGAAGGCCAGATCAACTTGCCTTTGTTGTTAGGGGCTGCGCGCGGGCGCTGTGTGGCCGCGCACTTCGGCACTTACGACTACACTGCGAGTTGCAGCATCACGGCGGCGCACCAGCACATGATGCATCCTTCGTGCGATTTCGCTAAGCACATGATGCAGGTTTCATTTGCCGGCACCGGCATCTGGCTGTCAGACGGCGCGACCAACATCATGCCTGTCGGTCCCCATCGCGCCGCCGAGGGCGCGCCGCTGACCCCGGATCAGCTCGAGAAGAACCGTGAAGTTGTGCAACGGGCCTGGAAACTTCATTACGATCATATTCAACATTCGCTCACGGGCGGGTTTTATCAGGGCTGGGACCTGCATCCGGCGCAACTGCCGACGCGTTATGCCGCCGTCTATGCGTTCTTCCTCGAGAGTCTCGATGCGGCGTCTGAGCGTCTGCGCAACTTTGTCGAGAAGGCGGCCAAGGCAACGCTGGTCGGCGATGTGTTCGACGATGCCGCGACCGGCCAGGGACTACTGAACTATTTTCTGCGCGCCATTAACTGCGGCGCAGTGACCGAAGACGAGGCCACGAATTTGACGAGCCTGACGCACGACGACTTCGTCTCGGCCTCGTTCGTGAAAATTTTGAAGAACCGACAAAATCTGTAAGAGGGAACGATATGCGCACCATCAATTATTTACTGGTCTCGATCATCGTATTGGGCATGCTCATGAGTGTTTGGGCACAGCCACAACAAAAGCAAACCGGAAAATCGTCCGAGGCTACTGAGTTAAGCAAAAAAATTCGCCGCTTTGCGCCTACGGTTATGACCGCGAACACCGCGCGGCTGTCGCCGAGTGATCGCAAGGCGCTGCAAAAGATCATTGCGGCGGCGAAGCTCTACGATCAGCTCTACCTGCGACAGATTTGGAGCGGCAATGAAGCGCTGTTGCAAAGGCTGCAAGCCGACAAGACCGCGCTCGGCCGGCTGCGCTTGCATTACTTCATGATTAACAAGGGCCCCTGGTCACAACTTGACGAAAACGAGCCATTCATCGATGGCGTGCCCACAGCGTCCGCCTGCAGCGAACTTCTATCCCGAAGACATAACCAAGGATGAATTCAACGCGTGGTTGAATACCTTGTCACCGGCAGAGAAAGAAAAAGCCACCGGCTATTTCTACACGATTCGCCGCGACGCGAACGGCAAACTCAAGACGGTATCGTACAGCGAAGAGTATCGCGAGTTTCTCGAACCTGCGGCGAAACTCTTGCGCGAGGCGGCGGCACTTACTACTAACGCGACGCTGAAAGATTTTCTGAACAAGCGCGCGGCCGCCTTCCTGTCGAACGATTACTATGACAGTGACGTCGCATGGATGGATCTCGATTCGCCAATCGATCTCACGATGGGCCCGTATGAAACCTATGAAGATGAGTTGTTCGGCTACAAAGCCGCGTTCGAAGCTTACGTGACGCTGCGCGACGAAGCCGAGACCGCGAAGCTCAAAAAATTCAGCGGCTATTTGCAGGAGCTCGAAAACAATCTGCCGATCGATCCGAAGTATCGCAATCCAAAGCTGGGCGCCGCGTCGCCAATTCGAGTCGTCAACGAAGTTTTCAGCTCAGGCGAAGGCAACAGCGGCGTGCAGACGGCTGCCTTCAATCTGCCGAACGACGAGCGCGTGGTGAAAGAGAAGGGCTCGAAGCGCATCATGCTCAAGAATGTGCAGGACGCGAAATTCAACAAGACCCTGATTCCGATTTCGCGCGTGGTGCTGAGCGCGGCGGATCAGCGAAAACTTTCGTTCGATGCCTTCTTCACACACATCCTGACGCACGAATTGATGCACGGACTGGGACCGCACAACATCACCGTGAACGGCCAGGCGACGACCGTGCGCTTGCAACTGAAAGACTATATTCGTCTATCGAAGAGGCAAAGGCCGACGTGACCGGGCTGTGGGCGCTGCAGTATTTGATCGACAAAGGCGTGGTGCCCAGGACGATGCAGCAGACGCTCTACACGACTTATCTGGCGAGCATGTTTCGCTCTGTCCGTTTCGGGATTAACGAAGCACACGGGCGCGGCGTGGCCATGCAGTTCAACTATTTCACCGACGAAGGCGCGATCAAGTACGACGAGCGCACCGGCAAATTCAGCGTCGATGAATCGAAGATTCGCGACGCAGTACGGAAGCTAACGGCGCGAACTGTTGACGATCGAAGCGGAAGGCTCGTATGAAAAAGCCTCGGCGATTCTGGATAAGTACGCGGTAATCCGACCGCCCATGAAGAGCGCGTTTGATAAATTGCAGAACGTGCCGGTGGACATTGAGCCGCTATTTCCGTTGGCGAAGTAATTTGGAGTGCGGCGACTTGTCTAGTAGGTGTTGTCTCTTTGCGTTTCTTTGCGCTCTTCGCGCCTTTGCGTGAGATTTAGTTTCACGCCAAGGCGCAAAGGCGCAAAGGAAGGGCGAAGTCAAGCACTCCGAAATCAGAACAGACTCCCCTGCACTTCCTCATCATCGGGTTCAATTGACTCTGCGAGCCGCGGATACGTTTCAATCAACTTCGCCGGCCCGGGCACGCGCCGCTCTTCCAACTCTGCGAGAATCTCGAAAGCATTCACCAGGCTCTGGCCGCGCGCGTGGTTGTTGGTAATCACAAACGTCTGCTTCGCCTTATCTGAAACCTCGCGAATCCGATTCAGCCAGGGCTCGAGCTCGTCGCGCGAATACAAGTAATCATAGCGCTCCACCACATTCGCTTCTTCGCGAAACCAGTTCTGATAATTTCGCCCGTGCAGTCGCACGTATCCGATCGCCGAGGTAACTTCAGCGGAGGGTTTTATCGAGTTGTGAAACAGCGGCTGGTCAATGTCGCACAAGCCTACGTTGAGATCCTCGAGCGTTTGCAGCACTCGCGGATTGTTCCACGATTCATGCCGCAGTTCGACGACCAGAGGGTATTCTTTGAAGCGCTGTACCAACTGATTCAGATAATTGCGATCGTCGATGTCGTTCTTGAACGACCAGGGAAACTGGATCAAGATCGCGCCCAGCTTTCCTGCTTCCATCAACGGATCCATTCCATCGCGAAAGAGTTTTTCATCTTCCGCCGTCGCCTTGCCGCGCTCGTGCGTAAAGGCCCGCGACAGTTTCGCAGTGAAGACAAAGTTTGGATTCGCCTGGATGCGACGCAGCCATGACCGCGCCGTTTCCGGAGCGGGCGGGTGATAAAAGCTGCTGTTGATTTCCGCGGTGTCGAAATACTTTGCGACCAGCGCGAGGGTGTCAAACTTTGTGCCGGCGCCTTCGGGGTACACCCGACCGCGCCAGTCAGTATAAGACCAGCCCGCGGGACCGACCCGAATGTCGCGAAGCGCACGCATGAAGGGATTGTGTTCGACAAAACTTGATTTGTCGATTTTTAGGTTTGCGGCTTTCGCGCGATTAAATGTGCAGCGTCGTGGTGGTGTCCGTCCTCATCTGCGCGTTCGTCGTAGTGTTCGATTTCCCAGTTGCCAAAGATCTCGCGGAGTTCGCCGCGTTCGAGGAGAAACCTGGGGTTGGTTGGGTTCACGTTGGGTTTGCCGTCGTTCAAGTGAATCTCAGCGACCAGGATGCCCCCAGGCTTAACGCCCGCGCGTATTGCCGGGATCAAATCTCTCTGAAGGTACTGGAAGTCGCAAATTAGATCGTACGCGTCGGGCTCAATCTGAAACTCACCTGCTTCAAGATCAGCGATCCGAACATCGACTGTTACCTTACGTTCAAGTGCTCGGGCGGTCAGGATCTCGATGGCCACACGGGAACCATCAACTGCCACAACATCCCATCCAGATTCAGCCAGGTAGATCGCGTGACGTCCGCTGCCACAGGCAAGATCGAGCGCGCGTCCCGGAGGTCGCCCAGCGATTGCAGTGTGGAGTAGCGGCGAAGGTTCAGCGGTCGTGTGCTCGCCGCTGCGATAGCGCTCGTCCCAATCAGGCATGGCCGGCTTCTGCGTGAGGTTTGATCAATTCGGCGCGTACCTGTTGAGCGACTGAATCCGGCGTTAGCTTAGAGCTAGCCAGGCGTCCCTCGTGGCCAGAAAATTTCACGGCTGAGGACAGCTCGCTGTTATCGACCTGCCAGCGGCCGCTTGGGTTTTGTTCGTCCTCATTCAGTCGCGCTACCAGCTCGCCAAAATCGCGCCGCTCGATGCGCGGCCGCACGACCGTCTCTGCCCAGGAGTAATAGAGATAGTCGATTCGATAGGCCCAGCCGCCATTGAGCGGTGTCGCGATCAGAAACAACTCACCGCGCGCGTGATGAGAAACGGCCGTGAAGGGCGCCGCGTGTCTGGCCGGATCAAAGCCTTCCGCACCGAAGATGGCCGTGTCCAACGTCACCACCGAAAGTTTCGCATCGCTTAACTCTTCAACCTGTGATTTGCCTTTCGCGAAACTATCGAGGGCCTTCTCAATTCGGGCCCATGATTCCCGCCAAAGATTTTCGTACTGATCCGTGTGTTTGATTACGTGCTCGATATGAGGCAGGACCAGCAGGTACGCCTGGGCTTCATCGGTAGTCGGCGCGCCCGCCAGTTGTTGCGCCAGCGGCGAACCGGATTTGTCCGTAGGAGAGTCCGAACCCTGAATGACGATGCTGGCGCGCACTCCATCCACTGAACTAAATTCCGAGAAATCGCCAGCCTCGGCCGCAGCGATCAGACGTGCACGCAAATCAAGCGCGCGTTCGCCGGTCAACATTACCCAGACAGAGAGCACGCCGTCGGTGTCGAAGTGATTGTTGGTTACCAGATCGATGCTGTGCGTAAGCTCTGTCCGATTTGGCGCGGCGACCACATTCAAGACCGTCTCAGTCGAAGTGTCGGCCTTCACCGAATCAGGCGTCTCGTTGCCGTGCCAGTGTGAAAAGTGAATCGCATTGTCTACGGTGCCATCAACCGAAAGCTTCGGCACATCGGCAATGGCGTCGCTGTAAAATTCGAATCTCATATTCCTTTGTGTGGCACAGACTTCAGTCTGTGGGTAACGTCTGCATCACAAGGCTTTGCCCTAAAACTCGTCTCCGCATGAAGCTGACGCTCACTTGTTACGGAACCGCGAGCGTTAGCGAGCGGGTTAAGGGGGTTACTCTCTTCAAGGCCCGATTATTATGCATGCCAAGCTCTAATTGTCTGACACCAGAGTGCGTTTTTATCCCGCTCGCTGCGCTCGCGGTTCTGTACCGACGGCATCACAGACTTAAGTCTGTGCCACTAACTATTCCTATCGAAAGTCGCTGATCAAAATCACGTCGCTGGTAACCGTGCCACGGGCCAGCGCCACAAGTCTCCCGTCGCGCGACCAGTCCCGAGCGAAAAGTCCATCCGGCTTAAAGTCCGTAAGCTGTTTCAACGACCCGCCATCCACCTGCTGGCTCCAGAGGTTTGGCGTGCCCGTGCGCGTATCGTAAAAAGTCACGGCCTTACCGTCCGGCGTCCAGCCCGGTCTACCTCGAAATGTCGGCGCCATGTCGAACGTTTTGATCGGCGTTCCGCCTTCGAACGGGAGCAGGACTAGTTTTGGCGGCGAATTGGATTTTTCATCCTGCGAATTACAGGCGATAACCTTTCCATCGGGTGAAATCGCCGCAAAGGATACATACAGGTCGGAGAGTTGAACGGGAGTGCCTCCATCAATCCCCACCTTCCACAATGTCTGCCGGCCGGTACGCCATGACGAGAAAACGATCCACTGGCCGTCCGGCGATATTCCCTGGACGTAATCTTCTTTGTCGGTAATTTGCTTTACGTTGCCGCCGTCGATATCCATTCGCCAGACGCTGGGCAGTTTTCCGCGCAGCGAATCAAAGAAAATGTAGCGGCCATCAGGCGAGACTGCAGGCGCATCGTCCCATTCGGGATCTGTCGTCAACTGTTTCTGATTAGTCCCGTCGGCGTTCATGATCCAAATATCCAGATTGCCACTGGCCATCGAGGTGTAAACAACCTTGTTATCAGGCGTCCAGACCACGCCAAACTCGCCTTCGCGTTTACCTGAGGTAATCTGTTTGCCGCGACTAAAGTCATTAGCCGGCGCAATCCACACGTTGGAATCACCGTCAAATTGAACTGTAACCAGAGATTTCGAATCCGCCGTAAGACTCGTGCCGCCGTAATCGCTCAGGTCATGAGTGATCGTGCGCGCTTCGCCTTCAGGATAAGGAATCAACCAGATTTGGCTCTGACTGGAGCCTGGCTCCGCCGCGTTCACCAACACGCCACTGCCATCGCTCAACCAGGAGACGCGCCCCGTATCAAAAAACCTTTTTGAAGTCATCTCTTTTTGCGCGCCGCTCTCGGCATTGACTAAGAGGACGGTGAGATGAAATCCGCCCGTGTAGTTTCCACCACTGCAAGCGATAAACTTGCCGTCTGGCGACCAGCCTGGACCGCCGGTATAAAAGAACTCGTCTCCTTTTAGCACCGCCAGTTTTCGCTCGTTGGAACCGTCACTGTTAGCCACGATTAACTGGGTCTCGCCCGTGGCTGCGCTGTCGTCGCGGACAAAGGTAATCCGGGCAGAGTCTGGTGAGAACGCCATCGGGCTCGAGACATAGCTCGAAATCCTTCGCGGCGTGCCGCCAAATGCCGGCACTTGAAAAAGCGCACCGTTCGGGTTGTCCTTATCGACCGCCTGGAAATACACATAGTTCCCGTCTGGTGAGAAGGTTTGTCTGCCGATTCTTGTTTCGGAGGGCGCGACAATCTGCACATTGCTGTTCGTAGCCACCTGACGGATCCAAAGGCTACGTTGGCCTCCGTCTCGTACCACGTAAACAACGGTTTTGCCGTCCGGTGAGATGGCTGCGTTCTCAGTCTTGCCGTTGGTCGTCAGCCGCGTGATCTTCATGTTCGAAGACCCACCTGAGCGATTAGCGATCGACGCCGACCTGGCAACGTAGTATCTCCAGACCGCGAAGCCGGCGGCGGCGACCACGACTGCGCCGGCCAAAACCAAAACCCCGACGATCATGAGTACCAGCACCGTATTGCTCGACTTGCCCGAGCGGGGCGGGTATTCAGCGCTGGCGGTCTGACTTTGTGGCGGAATCGATCTCGTCGCCGGCGCGCCGCTCTGCCGGCTGATGCTCGATTGCGACAATACCTGGGTAGGCACTTCACCGCTGATGCTCCGCGGTGGCACTGAGCGTTCAATGCTCGCGGACACGTCAAGATCGCGGCGCACTTCTCTCAGATCCACCAGTGCATCATGAATCGTTTGATACCGTTCGTCGCGATCTTTTCGCAGCGCCTTCTTGACGATCACTTCGAGCTCCGGCGGAATCTCGTAATTAAGACGGGCCAGGGCTTCCGGCTGCGCGTGGGTAATGCGATCGATCGTTTCGGTTACCGTGCCACCCGTGAACGGCAAACGGCCCGTCGCCATTTCATAAAGGACGACGCCGAAAGAAAAAATATCACTGCGGTTATCGACATCGCGGCCCAACGCCTGTTCGGGCGACATGTAATTCACCGTACCCATCACGACACCTGGACTGGTCTTTACCCGCGTCGCCAATTCACTGTTGGAAGTCCGATCAGTTACGCCGTCCGGGGCCGCCACTTTTGCCAAGCCAAAATCCAAAACTTTCACGCGACCACGCGAGGTGATCATGATGTTCGAGGACTTGATGTCCCGGTGCGTGATGCCTTTCGTGTGAGCTTCGTCGAGGGCATCGGCTACCTGGGTGGCGATATCCAGAATTTCGCCGAGCGGCAGCGGCCGGCCGCCAATCTTCTTATCGAGCGGCGTGCCTTCGACATATTCCATGGCGATGAAGTGCGCGCCTTCAGCCTCGCCGATTTCATAGATATGAGCGACGTTGGGATGAGACAGCGACGAGGCGGCGCGCGCTTCCTGTAGGAATCGATGCAGGCGCTGCGGGTCCTGCGCCACGTCGGCCGTCAAAATTTTGACCGCGATGTCGCGATCAAGCTGCGTGTCGCGCGCCAGATAAACTTCGCCCATTCCGCCCTCGCCAATTTGAGAGCGCACTTCGTAGCGACCTAATCTGGTTCCGGCGGTAATACTCATCGATTTTGGACCGAGGGAAGTTGGCTGACGGATTCTAGCTGAGTTGGCGTGGTCAGGCCAGGGCCTGGGCCGGAAAGGAATCGCAAAGCGGCGGTGCGTTTCCTGGACTGTTTATCGATTCACATTCTCCAGAATCCAGATACTCCCAGAGACTTCCATGATTGGCACGATTAGACGATTGGCGGCTAGAGAGATTTCGATCGGCACAATCCCGGGAGGAATCATCCGCCCGGGACTTTCGAAGTTGGTGACCCGCACCGCTTCGCCCGTAAGCTGTCCGCTCGCCGGGTCGAAGCGCTGGCCCCACACATTGAAAAAACCCGTGCGATTGGAAATGAAGTAAATCATTCTCCCGTCAGGCGACCAGCGCGGCTTATCGTTATAGTCGCTACCTTCGGTGATGCGCGTCCACTCACCGCCGCCGGCCGGGATAACAAAGATGGCGCCATCACCCGCATCATCGTTTTTGATCCCGATAAAGCAGATCCATTTTTCATCCGGAGAATAGCGCGCGTTAAACGCGCTGTATCCTGGTCGTGAAGCGATCAGCCTCGCTTGTGACTCGGCATTGGGAGCCGCAGATAAAGGATAGAGATAGAGTCCCCATTGGCCTGGAGTCCCGCGCGACGAACTGCCAAGGATCGATTGCTGGTCGGCGGTCCAGTCCCAACTCCAACCCTGTTGGTAATGCTGAGAGGTGAGCGCTTGTTCATTGCTGCTGGTGACATCTACCAGCATGATCGCATGCTCCAACGTGTGTTCGTATTCGGGGCCTTCCTCATTGAGAAGGCGGCTGCGCACGTAGGCCAGACGCAATCCATCGCGTGACCAGCGTGGCGCCGCGCGCGAGAATCCTTCAGCGGCGGCCAGGGATTTTTCGCTGCCGTCAGACAGGGATTTCTCCCACAGTTCTCGCCGGCCGGCCCGCTCGGTGACGTAAGCGAGCTTTTTACCATCGCGCGACAGGTCAAAGCTAAAGGCATCAATTCCGGCCGGAGTCGCCGGCTGTCCTTCATTTCTCACCTGGCCCGTTGCCGCGTTGAACGGCAGGGACCACAAGCGTGTGTGTTCCGTGCGCGTCGTAAAGGCCAGTTTGCTGCCGTCGGGCGATACGGACAGATTTCCATCGGGTCCTGCCCCGGTCGTAAGACGGTCCGGGCCGGCGGTCCAACGCAAGGTCTGCGGATCGATCGCCACCTTCCAGAGATTGTGAATGCCTCTTGAGATGCCTTCGAAGTAAAGCGCCTGACCTGATGGAGCCCAACGGAAATCAAACAAGCTCACGCCGGAAGCCTTTAACTGCCGGTCAATGTCAGGGCTGATTTCCGACTTCACAGGTGAACCATCCGGTAAAGGTACCGTGAAAAACGCCAGGCCGCCGCCGCGTTGTTCCGTCCAAAGTGAAATGTGTTTTCCGTCAGGGTGCCAGGCCGCGCGCAGACGCCCGGTCATGTTGCTCAAGGCCGTGGTCAGAACTTCGCGCGGCTGCCCTCCGTCCAATGCCACCAGATAAAGTTTTGGCGGGGCCGGAGTGTTTTGCAGATTCGCGCTGTAGAAAAGAACCTGAGAGCCATCAGGCGACCATACCGGACGGTGGCCGAACGCCGAGATCTTCCGTTCGTTACCGCCGGTTGGCGCCGGCACCACAAAAAGCCCGCCGCCGTCGCGCTCCGAACGAAAAACAATGCGCTTGCCATCTGATGACCAATCGGGTTGCCAATCCTGAGCCGGAGATTTGGTGACCTGAACAGCGTTGCCTTCGCCGAGGGGCTTTACCCAAATGTCGAAGTTACCGCTACGGTCTGAGCTGTAGGCGATGAAGTTTCCATCGGGCGACCAGCTCGGCTCGCTCTGCAAACCCGGATCAAAGGTTAGACGCGACAAAATGTACTGGGACGGTGAACGCTGGGCCGGCGAATCCCTCAGCCAAACCATGTAGATCAAAGCGGCCAACCCGACGATCACCAGCCCCGAAATTACGATCAGCGCCACTCGATTGTGATTAATGCGAGCGGGTATCGACGGTTGAGCATTGATGGCCGCAGTACGATCCGTGATCACCGATGCCCTGGTTGAAAGATTCGCGGAACCCGCGCCTGGTTGACCGGTCAGCGTTCGCTCGGGTTGGGTCCCGCTTTCAAGCCGCTTTTTCAGATATCGTAGATCGAGTAACAGTTCCTTTGCTGTTTGGTACCGATCTTCTTTGTCATGCCGCAGGGCCTTCCCGACTATTCGATCCAATTCATCCGGAACGCCTGCCGCCACCTGCTTGAGCGGCAGCGGCTCGGTCTTTAAGATTGCCGCCAGCGTGTCGCTCAAAGTCTCACCCTGAAAGGGGGCCCCCCCGGCCAGGGCCTCGTAAAGCACCACACCCAGACTCCAAATGTCGGTGCGCGCGTCAACCGGAAGGCCACGCGCCTGATCGGGCGACATATAAGTAACCGTGCCCATCACGGCGCCGGGTTGCGTCTTGACCAAACCCAGCGTCAAGTCCTCCGAGCCGCTTTCTGCTTCGGGCGTGAGCTTGGCGAGGCCGAAATCAAGCAGCTTAACGATCTCATCACGGCGCAGCATGATGTTCTCAGGCTTGATGTCGCGATGAACGATCCCGGCCGCGTGGGCGGCGTCAAGCGCGCTCGCGACCTGTATTGCGACCTCCAGAACCTCAGCCGGGAGCAGCGAGCCAGCGTCCATGCGCGCACGCAGCGTGACGCCGTCGATAAACTCCGTGGCAATGAAATGCGTCGAGTCAACCTGCTCGATTTCGTAAATCGTAATAATGTTGGGATGGTTAAGGGCTGAAGCGGACTTGGCTTCCTGGATGAAACGCGTCATCCGATTTCGATTGGCGGCGACGTCTGCAGGCAGAATCTTCAAAGCGACTTTGCGATCCAGCTTCGTATCCTCCGCCAGGTACACCTCACCCATCCCACCTTCGCCGATCTTTGAGCGGATTTCGTAACGACCGAGTTTGGTGCCGGCTGGTATCGTCATCAGCTCTTGCGGGGAATAAACACCGGCGGATTTTAGCTGACTTAGCTGGGTGAGGCTAGACTAACTGACCCCGAGGACTGATTTGGCGGTCCGAGTCTGCGTGCTTTGACATCCCCGGTGGGAATCGCCTGGCCGGCGCGGGCAGACAGGCTGTAATTTGGTTGCGGTTGCTTACTAACGTTCGGCGAACCTCACGGCTTAGAGACTCGTATATCGTTTACGTGAACTTCATCACTACAATTGCGGTTGGGATGGGCGCCTCCTGGGTGGCAGGTATCAATCTTTACGCGACGGTGGCCACGCTGGGATTGCTGGGCCGCTTTGCGAATTTGAAACTGCCGGGCGACCTGAATGTGCTAACCAGTTGGTGGGTAATCGGAGTGGCGCTGTTTCTGTTTGTTATCGAGTTCGTCGCCGACAAAATTCAATTCGTCGATAGCGCGTGGGACGTGGTCCACACCTTCATTCGCATTCCCGCCGGCGCCGTGCTGGCAGCCACGGCATTCGGCGAGTTCGATCGCAGCGTCCAGGTCATCGCCTTCCTTTTGGGTGGCGGACTCGCATTGAGTTCGCACGGAACCAAAGCCGCAACCCGAGCTTTGCTCAATACGAGCCCCGAGCCTGTGTCGAATGTAGTTGTCAGCCTCGCCGAAGATGTCCTCGCGGTGGCGACGATCTTCCTGGCCTTGTTCTTACCGGTAGCGGTTTTTCTGGTGATCGGCGTGGGTTTGGCTTTTTCAATCTGGCTCTTGCCGCGCGTGATTAGATTCTTCAAAAGCGTTCGTCGCAAGCTTAAGGACATCTTCAAGCCAGCGACGGCATAAGTGTACAACTCAAACAGCGCTTTCTATTAAAACGATTCGCGCTTCGCGCTCAATTGCGGGCGAGGGCGCCCGCGCTCCCGGAAAATAGCACCCAAGCTCTTCTATACAGATTCTCGAAAAGACGTTTCAAGTTCTTTAGTGGCACTCTCGACAGCTCGCTTCGCGTCGTCCATCGTCTTAGTTGCTTTGGTTAATTCGACGTCGATGCTTTGCGCGCGCAGACCTGCATCCGTGGATGCGGCGCACGCTTTCTTGAAGCGCTCCTCGGCCTCGCGCTTATGCTTCGCGGCCTCCTTCGTGGTCGCTTCCGCTTTTTTCTGGGCGCCCTCCAAACTCTTGACTGCCGCACGAGCTGCAGTCAGCGATTTCCTCGCCTGCTGTAGTGAAGCTTTCGCGGCATTTAGCCGGGCCTGCCGCTCTTCACGCCGGCTCGCCTCGGCCGCGGTCTTCTGCGTCTTACCCGACGCAGTGATTGCCTTCTTTGCAGAACTGATAGGCCGCGCTTCCGCGGCGCGCTTGGTTATGACAGCGCTCGGAGTGAATGAACCGAATGAATCAAAACCCGGAGGATCGACGTCGTGCGTCAATCGCCCGGGAGTGGCGCGATCTGAGACTGACGTGGCGGCGGACAACGCCTCGAGTGTAGTGGCAATGCGTCGCAGCGTATCCAGGGAAGGATTGTGACCGGCGTCGCGCAATGTTTCGGTCGCCAGCTCCGACAGGTGCGAGAGTGCTTCGCGTCGCGCGTCGAGAGCTTCCCGCATGTTCACCATCTTCCCGGTGGCTTGCGCCTTGCGAAATCGCTGGCCCGTCGCGATTAGCTCATCGAATGCCTCACGATGCCGCCAATAGAGTTGATTCACCGTCCAGGCTGAAATCGATGGCTTTGCCAAAGCCTGCACGCCTTCGGACTCACTGACGAGACGGTTCTGCTTCAGTCGCACGGCTAGTGCCTTGCGAGCGCCGATGAACTCTGTCAGCGGCAGCTTGAACAAGGCATCAATATCATCGTCGAGTTTAGGCATTGATTTCGAATCGGCCACCTGAACTTATCCACAGATTACACAGATAGAAATTGGGCGAATTCAAACGCCCGATCTGATCATCGCTTTTTCCTAATCGGTGTAATCTGCGGATATTCTCCTTAAGGGTCAAGCGGATCGTTGGCATCGAAATACAACGAAGTAACCGATGGCTTGAACTCCGCTGCGACCGGAGATATTTGCTTAATAAACTCCACCGGGAAATATCCCAATTCATTTAGGCAGCGAGTAAGAAATTCCTCACTCGCGCTGGAGGCGATGTGAGTCTCGCTTGAGGTGGCCAGAGCTGTTCGATCAGCCGGTATGCGATAGCGAAAGGCGAGCCGCGCTCCGTTGCGAAAATTCGTCGTGGTATGACGAGCGTGTGGATCAATCAAAATACCTGTCGCGGGTATCTTGTACTTCTCCATCAAATATTTTTTCATCTCGATCGCTTCGCAATAAGGCGTCTGCATCGGATGCACGTGACCACCAGAAACGATAATCAGAGGTGCTTTGTGTTGTAAGAACAACTGCGCCGCGACATCGGTTCTTTTCGCTCCGATCGGACTGAGGCTCGTCGATAAATTCTGCCCGCCAGAACCCAAAACCAAAATGAACGAGTACGGGTAATCGCTCCATTTGATCTTGCTTAAGTTCTGAACCGCGGCTTTGTTTTCACCTTGTTCAAGCGGTTCGTAACGACCTGCCTCGTCACGTCGATTGATCTCCAGCAGTCCCAGAGCAAAGCTGAGCGTGGGCTCGAAGAACAGCGAGCCTCTGGAAACTTTGATTTCTTCAATCTTCGCCTTCAGAAGGTTTCGATATGCTTCCGTGGAAACGTCATAACTGACCCTATCAATCTCCTTGTAACGTGGATCCTTGCCGAGACCATAAACACTCAGAATACGGTTCAGCCCCTTCGCTGCATCCTTCCACGCACTAACCAACAATTCGGCGTCAGACTGATCGCTATATTTGATAAGAACACCTGATGGACGCAGATCTTTTCCGACGAGCCGCCTGAACTCAAGCCGATTGGCCAAAGTCTGAAGCTCGGTTGCCACTGCTTCAATTGTTGAATCGTCGAAGCGAATCAGCTCATCGAAACAACCGGCGTTGTCGCAACTCGCGGCTTTCCTAAGCGCCGAGGCTTTGGCGGCGGCCAACTGCTTCAAGACTTTGTTCTGTTTTAAGACTCTTCGAATTTGAGGGTTTCTTTGGAACAGGCTCAGCAGATAAAAGTTTTTGTCCTGAACGGGCTTGGGCAGTGACAGCCCATAATGGCTGTCAAAGCCTGACGAGGAGAGTGCGGTTTTTTGAGCCCACGCGCGAGCTAACGCGCTATCTGTTCTTAACTCGTGAGTGCCGTGAAAGCCCGATGAAGGGAGGACAGCATTCGAAGCGAATGCGTTTGCCAAAAGGATTGCGGAGAGAACCAGGTTTCGAAGCATCATGTGCTACACCTCGCCCATTCCGCCTTCGCCAATCTTCGAGCGGATTTCGTAACGGCCCAGTTTGGTGCCGGCGTCAAAAGTCATATTCAGTTGTCATTCGGTTGGCGTGGTTAAATCCTTAACGGCGGATAAGGATCAAGACGCCTGCCGCGATCCCCAGGATAGCCAGACCAGTTGTGACTGTGGACGAGATTTTGATGTTAAGCAACGGCAAGAGTCCGGTAAGGATCAGCCACAGGCCTAGCAAGATCATTCCCAGATTTCTGCCTGCCAAACTATTCGTTGATGCCATACTTCCTCCTTCGAGCGATTTCGTAACGGCCAAGTTTTATGCCGGAGCTGACGACATTGGGCAAAGGTCTGGCTATATTACTCAGGAAAGTAATTTAGGAATAGTCCTGATGTACGTGAGGCATTAGCCTGCGGCCCGTGAGGCCAGTACCGGGAGCGTGTCGATTCCCTCTCCCATTGGGAGAGGGTTAGGGTGAGCGTGAGCAGCATTAGCCTGCGTCGCATGAGGCCAGTATCGGGAGCGGGTCGATTCCCTCTCCCTTTGGGAGAGGGTTAGGGTGAGGGTCTCGACGAAGTCGAGAATGCCGCACCTTCGGCGCTCGATTGTTCTTCCACCGATCACCCACGGCCTGGCGGCCGTGGCTATTTAATCCCGGTCCTTCGGACCTGACCACACATGAATTGTCCGGGTAATCTGCGCACGATTCTCTTAGCAGCGGATCGACAAACAACTCAGCCCGCCATCCATTTTCTGAAACTCCGACATCTCCAGCTCCATGGTTTCATAACCCAACTCGCGCAGCTTCCTTCCAAAACGCGGATAGCCGGCGGCGATCAGTACTCGGCCATTCAACTCCAGGCAATTCGCTGCATACTCTTCACCTGGTTCGACGCGAATCAAATCATATTCATGAAACTCCTCGCGATTCATCAGTGTGTCCGTGATGACCAGGGTTTTGTCGCGTATATAGGCGACCCCACTTTTCAAATGCAGCAATGAAGTGGCGCGTCCATCCTGCGCCTGAGTGGTACGCGCGTCTCGCGCGCGGCTTCTAATATCCACAAAGCTGCTGGTGCAACCACACCTCGTCAGTATCTCGGCCAACTCCCGCGCACCGTCTTCATTTGTGCGCTCCGAGATACCAATGAAGAAATGCGGCCCCGCTTCACAAACATCCCCACCGTCAAGCGTGCCGGGCGCTCGGATCTCGCAGAGCGACGGAAACAAACGCGCGAGTTCGCTTCGCATGCTCACGACTTCTCCTTGCCGGCTTGGCGCACCGGGCCGTGCCAGAATCGCCTGCTTGCGCGCCTCACGAAAATCATCCGTCTTACTGTCTGCGTCGTCTGCGTAACCTCCGGATGATTCTGCCAATACCGCTGCATCTCGGGCAGCAGCCCGACCATGAGGGAGGGCGTCAAAAACAATTGCCGCATCTTCGACGAAGCACGAGTCCGGATGCCGCTCATCCGCTTCGAGTCTGATCAGTTCTAGTCCACACTCTTCCAGCGCCACACAGTACGCCGCATGCTGCTCAAGCGCTCGATGATAGTCTGGTGCGCCGAGCCCCGCAGTGGTTAGGCCTGCGGCGAATGTGCGAGACGGTGGACGCACAATTGCTTTCGTGAACACGGCACGCATGGTAACAGAACCATTCGCACACTACGCTCAAATCTCCGCCGGCTCGCTGGTATACTTACGGGGCCAAAATCCTCTGCTTGCTAATTGATAAGGAAGGACGGTGCGGTGATGCATTCATATGAAACGAGAAGGTTCGATCGATCAAACAGTAGCCTTTGGGTTGTGCTCTTTTTAATCGCGATAGCGATGGTCACGGCTGGTTGCTCAAAACTAAAGAATGACAACGGCACGGCAGCCGGCGGAGGCCATTCCGATACGGCTCCATCTCCGTCAACCCCATCATCAAACGCGCCGTCTTCGAGCGAGCCCGGCAAACCCACGCCCTGGGAAGCGAACGCTGATTCGCTGAAGGGCAAGGACGGCGAGACGATGACGCTGGCTTGTTCTCAAAACGGCACGCTGCACAACGTTTGGGGAAGCGACATCTATACTGCCGATTCTTCAGTTTGCTCGGCCGCGGTTCACAGCGGCCTGATCACACTTCAGCAGGGAGGGACGGTCACGATCGAATTGCGCCCGGGCCGGAGTATCTATGGTGCGAGCGAAAGAAATGGCGTGACGAGTCAGACGTATGGTTCATGGCCGCACAGCTTTGTTTTCAAAACCGCAAACACCGAAGCGCTCGTGCGCGCAGCCGATGAGGCAACGCCGATACTATGGAATACCGGAGCGGCACTAGGCAGTTTTGAAGTGGGCAAGACGCTGAAGGTCAGCTGCCCGGCTAACGGCAAGGAAAGTAACGTGTGGGGCACAGACACTTACACGCTCGATTCATCGATCTGCACGGCGGCGGTCCACGCCGGCAAGATAAAGTTAGAGACTGGCGGTCCAGTGACGATTGAAATGCGACCCGGTGAATCTTCTTACAAAGGCAGCGAGCGGAACGGCATCAAGACTAAGGATTACCAGCAGTATGGCAGTAGCTTCGTCGTGAAGTGAGAATTCCTCCGCGCCTTCTACGGCCACATCCGCGCAGGCTGCAGAGGTCAGGTCGCGCAAGTTACGAATCGCAAGAATTGCAGGCTTGACCACAGCTTGTTCTAATTGGTCCATCTTTCGGCTCACTCGTGAAGTAGTTTGCCTTTGAGCAGAGGCTGCCCAGCCAGCGAAGTGTAGAAACCGTAAATAGCCAAACCGAGCAACACCACCACCGCAAAAATCGTGTTGCCGAAATACCAGCTGGAGAAATCGGCCGTAATCGCGTTATGGAAACTCAACTCGAAAAAGACCGCCCGCGAAACAATCGCCAGAAGTCCGAATCGAGCGACGCAAACAACCGTGACACTGGCAATCAACGCGCTGCCGAGCAACTCAGCCCAATGCAATCTTGTCCTAAAAGCTAAGCTTTCAACCGAGAACAGCAATATGCCAAAGACAGCGGTTGCCAGCCATTGTTTTCTGAAAATTGTTACCAGCAAAATCAGAAGCAGCAAAAAGAAGAAAGCGGAAAACACTCCGGCTGGCAAGGTCATTAAAAAACTCGCCCAAAGATGCCTGGTACCTTCAAGATACGAAATGTTCAAACCGGCATTCGGCACAGCCCTGGCCCCAGTCCAAGTCGCCAACAGAACCGCTACGTAAATCGCAGCAGTATGACCAAGCCCCAACATGCCGCCGACAAGAATGTCGCGCCCGACGAGCGGGTCGCGCCAGTCGCCAGCCAACAGGCGATTCCAGGAAATTATCAAACTCGGCCAACGCCTGCGGACGTAAGGTTCGAGCGCGATATAAATCAACCCAATCGTCACCGCCCCAAGAAGCGAATATGCGGCCATTTTTAAGAGCAGCGGAAGCTCTTTGGCAAAATCGGGAATATGGTCGGCGATAAGCAGGTTTCCCGCCAGACCCATGAGAAAAACGAAAATCGAAATCTTGAACGCGCCTTTCGTATCGCTGCGCCCCTGACGCAAATTGCGGCGGGCGAGAAAGAGTGCCGTGATGATTACGCTTAAGAAAACGGTAATCGCGATCGCAAAGGCCACTCTACGCCGCGGACTCTCGCCAGTTTCCTCTTGCCGCAAAGGCTTGTCCCAGGGCCCGACGATTTGAAAATAGACGGGCTTGCCTTGATAGACGGCGGCTTCGATGCGGACGGGAATTTCCGGGTGATCAACGTGCATGCCTTCCCACGACAAATTCGCGTCGGCAAAAAAGGGTGGTGTCCATTTCGATTCAGTTTGACGGTAATTGCGGATGTCGAGGCCGGCTTCCGCGAACAGCGTCGCCCAATCCACTTCGCTCGTCTGCGCGGTTTTGTCTTTGACCTGGGGCGGCACGGCTTGAAATTCGAGCAAGCGTCCGCGCACGTCTAAAATAACTTTGGTCATTCCCGCAACAACATTCGGCGGGTCATCGAGCAAAACCGATACGTCGTACCAGGGTTCGAGATAACGCGGGCTGCTGCGATGCCAAAAATAAATCACGGGCGGCTGTCCGCTGCGGAGTCTTTCAAAATGGTTCGGCGATTGGTCCGCGCGGGCGTAACTGAAAAAATCGTTCTCAAAACCGTAATCGGTATCAATCGGAGCTTTCGTATAGCCTAACTTTTTGACAATCGAATCGGCGCGTTCCGCCAGAGCCTCTGGCGATTTTTCGAGCGGCATCCATTCGTGATGCCTGACTTTTCCCGAATAGAAAGCGATGAAGGAAAAGAGAGCGACCACCGTCGCGAGACAAGCGACCGCAACGGCGGGCTTGAGCGCGCCTTTCTTCGGCGCGGCGGCAACCATCTCGGGCGATGGCGTTTCGCCTGCCGCGATTGCTGCTTCCAGAGGATTTCCGCCCGGCAGCATCATCGCTACTTGCAGCGCCGAAGCGGGACGCTCGCCCGGATCCTTTTCGAGACAGCGAAGAATTACTTTCTCAACCAGCGGGTCAATGTCTTTGATATGTTCCGAAGGGGTGGTCGGCGCGGAGGTCTTGTGCTTGCTCCGCAGTTCGCCGATGGTATCGCCGGCAAAGGCTTGCTTGCCGGTGAAGATTTCATAGAGAACTAAACCGAGTGAGTAAATATCACTCTTCGTTGTCAGCTCTTTGCCCGTGATTTGTTCGGGCGACATGTAGGCGGGCGTGCCGGCAATCGCCCCTTCTTTCAACTCACTCTCCAAACCTGCGAGGCCGAAATCCGTAATTCGCGCCTTCCCGCGCCCGTCGAGCATCACATTGGCCGGCTTGAAGTCGCGGTGAAGAATGCCCGCCTGGTGAACGGCATGCAGTCCGGCGCAGAGTTGTCTGGCAATTTCAAGAGCCTTGTCGGGAGGTAATCTGCCGATGCGACGCAACAGCAAAGAGAGATCGTCGCCGTCGATGAATTCCATTGAGAGGAACTGCGCGCCTTCGACCTCTCCGATATCGAAAACGCGACAGACGTTTGGATGTGAGACCTGGCGCGCCGTGCGCACTTCACCAAAGAACCTTTCGTGCGCCGCCGTGTCTTCGGCGAAGTGTTCAGGCAAAAACTTCAGCGCGACTGTTTGATTTAGTTTGAGGTCTTCGGCTTTGTAGACTTCGCCCATTCCGCCCCGGCCCAGCAAGCCGGTAATGCGATAGCGATCATTCAGAACTGTGCCTGCTAAGAACTTGCCTTCACCGCGTGAGCTGTTAGACGTGGATTGAGAGGTCTTCGGAGTCCTACGGCTTTCTTTCGGTGGTGGCTGACGAATGGTGGCTTGAGTGCCTGTTAGTGCTGCGCCGCAGGCATGGCAACTGGAAGCATCCTCAGAAACCGAGGCTGAGCAGCGTGGGCAGGTGTTCATTGGGGCGCTAGTTTATAGACTTACGTGAAACTCACAAAATACTTTTTGAAAGACCTTAAGGTGCACGCAACAATCAGCCTCTCCCTGGATGTTCTCGAGTCGAACCACCTTGGAGTGATGAGGAGCGATAGCTTCCACCCGAGAATCGCAGAATCGCAGAATCGAAGGCCTGACCCTGCTTTCCCTGCTTCAAGGTTTGCCGAAGCGAGTATCAGGCAAACTAGGATTGATTTCTATCTTTTCGATGCTCATGACTTGAGCAGGTCCCGGCGAGTTCTTTGCCCTGGTCGATATTGAATGAGCAAATAGTACCCCGCCAACCGCTTTGTAATCGCCGTAATCGGTATCGCTCTCGACTACCTGCCCGTTGATAGTGGTCTTGTGAGATTCCCTAAATAGTTGAAGCATTTCGGTGTCGAGGTAAAAAAATGAGATTTCACCGTTCTTCCTGGTAAGTTTCAGTTTGTAGGCTGGAGATCCTTCAACATCCTCCTGGCCGGCGAATTCCACTCGATAACCCTTTGTTTCGTAATCTATCAATGCTCCATCAAAATCGGCTTGCCACCTAAGACTTTCAAGTTCACTACCGGTGACCGGCTCCGGCGCAGTTTTGCCCAGGAAAGGGTTGACCACCCAGCCGTTTTTGCCATCGTAGGTTTGGATACCAGTCATCCCTTGCAAAACAAATTCCGTACGCTTTTTGTCGGGACGTGCGTTTTCCATAGTAAGTGCTGCTTCAAAGCCCGGACCTAAACGTATCTTGCCGGTAAAACGCACGGTGTTAATCGCTTTGAGTTTATCAATCCCACCTCTTGCCTGGATGTATTTCCCGATCAGTTCATCCGCCTGCTTTTCGGCAGCAGATTTGGGTGTCGCGTTAATCAATATCGGCGTCGGACTAGGAATGGGAGCTGGCGTGGATGCTGGATCAGGTGTCGGCGTCGGGCCAGGAATCGCACCCGAGAAAATCACCACATCTTTCAGCGTTGCTCCCGGCGTTCGCAAGGACGTGTCAACTAGAAGTGGATAACTCGGGGCAACCGTGCTCGTATAAAGCAGTGTGTGATTATTTCGGTATTTTACGATCCCCCCTTCGACCGCAATCCGGGGAACGTCTCCCACCCTTACCCTGCCAAAAGTTCCCCGCGGGGTTCCGTTTTCAAAGACCATGAAATACCCGGTGTTCGTGATGTAAAGAGCAAAATCAATCTCGACGTAACTCTGGTTTGAATCTCCTCTACTCAACCCTATCATCCTTGCGGTTTTGAGTTCTGAAACGGTGAACTCTACGTAGCCATCGCCCGACGCTATCGCTTGCGTAGACGATGCCCCAGCGTTCCAGCCTTCGGTTGCAGTCTTGGTGAGATTATTGGCTGAGACATTAACACCGGCGTCTTTTGTGAACACAACAGGACTCTGGGCATACACACCCACTGAAAATATTAGGACGAATAGAATTGTGAATGCTTTCATGTTTATGCCGCGAGGTTCGGGCCTGTCCTCAAATGAAACTAAATCATGGCAGTGGCCGTCAGTCCCCACGGATGACGGCCACCATTCGTGAACGGATCAGCTTCGATTCCTCATTCTCACACAAGTTACGCTTCGACGACCCGTGCGCAATTAAGATTGGCGCAGAATATTCAGTCCGCGAGTATATCTACCACTCGTCGCCACAGCAATAAATTTCATTGATCCATTTCAAACGCGCGAAAAACAAAACCGGGGTCAGGCTTACGATTTTGCGATTCCGTTGCGGTGGCCCTTTAGTCTGGCCGGCTGAATTCGATGACTTTCAACGAGCCCCGATTCATCGGGGCGGTCAGAACTTCGGCCCAAGGCGAGGCTTTGCAAGCCTTGGGTTAACGTTGTAATAAAAATTAGTTTGGAGCCGCGGAGCCGCGACCCCAAGTATTTGGAGGCAAAAAGCGGGCTGACTAATCTAATCGCTCTGGCCGCCTCTCCGCGGCTCCGGACAATTGTTTTCGACGTAACCCAAGGCTCGCAGAGCCTCGCCTTGGGCTTAACTCTGGTCGCCCGCTTCGCGGCTCTCGTCGCCCCTTCGCCGCTCCGGACAATTGTTTTCAACGCAAGGCTCTCGCGAAGCCTCGCCCAGGGTTCAACGCTGGAGTCGGATGTTTCTGATACGAAGGGCTCACTGGCCCGAAACGACAATTTGATTCTCAACTGATTTCACGCCTCGAACCGCCCTTACTATCTGTTCCGCCTTCGCCTTGGTAGCCTCCGAATTGACGGTTCCAGTTAAGATTGCTCGGGCTGCATTGATAGCTATGGAGACTGTAGTCATATCCGGCTCGTCATTAAGCCTGCTGGTCGCAACTTCCTGCATGTTTGCGTCATCGCTCGCGATATCTCTCCGGGTTCCCTGTTTGAACCTCATACTGAGAAACCGTCTCCGGCGAAACAGCGCGTGGTAGACGATCATGAACACTACGGCGCCAACCGCTGCTACGACGAGGCTATAAAGATCCAGACCCGGACCACCGGGCTTCCCAAGCAGATTAGCTAGAAAACCGCTAACGAATGCTCCGACAATGCCTATTAGGCAGTCGCGACCCAGACTGCGACCCGTCTTGTTGAGAATTTTGCTGCCGATGAAACCGATCACCAGACCGAGCATAATCCAGGCTACAAAAGACAGGGTCGAACTTTCCTGGCGGTTCAAAACCTGCATACCCGTTCTGTTACTGATCACGAACAATCTGTTACTGATATTCAGCAAATAGAGAACGGCGGCGATAGCCGTGATCGCGAGAACCGCAACTACGATTATCGTGCTCCTTGAAAGACCAGATTCCCTCGGGCCTCTCTCTGTTCTTTCGGTTTCCACCTCGCTTCCCTCGCCAGGGCTATCGAGTACAACATGCTTTTGGACTCTTTTTTCATTGGAATCCATTGACTTGTCCTCCTGTCATCACGTGAGTATGAAACGGGGCGCTAATAACCGCGCTTCCGTTTGACTTCCACCTGCGATCAACCCTTATGCCAGGCGTGACATCGAATCGAGTCAGGCTTGTGATTGTGCGATTCTAAAATCAGTAAAGGAACCACCTTTATTGTTATCTCGGATAAAACAAATTTTCAATTTGCATTTCTCCATTTACAATCCACAATGCTTATGACCTCACGACTTTCCCTTTTAATCGCCCCGCCGCCCTTGAGTCAATCCCGATGCATCGGGACTCCGCCTCTCCCCGAAGAGATCGAAGCACATCGCGACCGCATGTGGCGGCGCGACGAAGACCTCCGCATTGAAAGCGCTGTTGACGCCGAACGTTTCATCGAAGACGTGGGCTTTGCAAATACGCTGACAGATACCCGTCGCGCAGGTCCATCGTTGTATATCGCGGTGTGCGGTCGTCGCGATGTTAGTTTGCCTCGCAACATCCAGAAGAACGAAGAGACGCGTCTCACCTGGTATCTCAAGGACGAAGTCATGCGCCGCGGTCGCGTTTACTACGCGAAACTTGCGGGCGGTCGTTCGATGTTTGTCGCGCCGGCTTTGATAAGCCATTTTGCCGCGGTGTGGATGCCACGGCGGAAAGACGAGCGCGGAGTTTTGTCAGACGCAGCCCAGCGGGTTCTCAAAGTGCTCCGGCGCGAACACGAACTGGCCACCGCGGACCTGCGCGCGGAAAGCGGAGTCACCGAACGCGCCGTCTTCACACGCGCGCTCGACGAGTTACAACGCCAAATGAAGGTGATCCCTCAGGATGTCATTTACCAACCGACGTTTTCCTACATCTGGATGCTGGCCGAAGACCGTTTCCCGGAAGAGCTGAGAAAACCGAGCGATGTATCAGGGGCATCAGGCGTGGCCGCCAGGCGCAAGACCGCACTGCGAGAGATCGCTCGAGCATATCTGGCGGGCGCCGGAATGTCGGTACTCGGCGAGACAGCGCGCGCTTCGGGTTTGAGTCGCGTTGAAGCGGGTTCCGGAAACCATCAACTGGTAGACGAAGGATATGCGATCCGCCTCAGGCAAGGGGTCTACGCGCTAGCGGAGATTGAATCATTGATCCATTGATTCAACGAGAGGGCTTTACCTGCCGTCAACTCCCCGATTTAGTAGAGCAAGGTCACGTAATAGAAATCGTTGAAGTCGCTCACAGTCTCGGGGTTGCCGACCTGGAGGGTGAAGGTATGCTCGCCAATGCTGAAGGTGTACGGCATAGGAACTGAGACCAGGGCCATGTGCTGGTTGGGGGCATTGCCGAAAAGCGCGGCCCAGGCGACCGCCACCCCGTCAACGAGGAGGTCCACTTCGAGCATGTTGTTTTCGGTTTGCGTCCACGCAGAACAAGTCAGCAAGATGAGCGTCGGGCCGTCGTTTTCAACCTGAAAAGTGGTTGTGATAGGAAGGGGTCCCTTCTGACCTATGACTTGGATTGCGTCTGCCATTATGTTTTCTCCTTCGGTTTTTATAGCGGGTTGAAAAGGCGCGCGCATCTTATCTGCGGGGCCTTTCTGAGTCAATCGGGAGGCTTGATAAGAACACGCAACCGGGTCAAGCCTGCGATTCGCTCGTGGTAGCTTTGCTGCAAAAGTCACCGGCTCAGAGAAAGTGTTCGCCGCGTAGCGGCGGCTTGAATTTAGCCCGGCCTTTTAAGGCCGGGATCTCTGAAAGATCCAGACATCGTCGCGTAGCGACGGCTGAAACATTCACTCAATCGTCGCTAAAGCGACGTGACTTGCTTGCCGTTCCGATCCCGGCCTTAAAAGGCCGGGCTAAATTCAGCCGTCGCTCTGCGACGAAGCCCGAACCTTTTAAGCATCGGTCGATCGACGATAGACTTTTGCAGCAAAATCGCTCCTGGTACTGACTAATCCGGCTGCAGCCGCAGGTTACATGCCAATATTCTTCAGATGGTAGCGACTGGTATCGTAATAACGTTCCACGTCAACCGTCTGAATCTTGCCGGCGACTTGCGAGATATCAATGAGGCTTAGTTCGCACGCCGGTGCGACGCCGCGCACAGAGATCATCTTTCCGAACTCGTTGCCGGCTACGGCTTCCGCAGCACGAGCCCCAAACAACAAACCCATGATGCGATCGATCGCACTCGGCGGACCGCCGCGTTGTGGATGGCCGAGCATCACTGCACGCGACTCGTATGGTGTTTCGCTCGCGATGTTCCGCGCCAGCACCTCTCCGATTCCGCCCAGGCGCGCATGGCCAAACGCATCGTGACGATCGTCGAGCGTGATCGTCTCGCCGTCTTCGGCGCGCGCGCCTTCAGCGACGACGATAACTGCGTAACGCGGTCGCTCCGCTCGTCCCGGAATCAACCCCGACGGACCAATTCGATCGTGAAGCAGATGAAAGATTCGTTCGTAGCGGAATGGATGTTCAGGAATCAAGACGATGTGGGCCTGGCCGGCAACTCCGGACCACAAGGCGAGATGCCCCGCGTGTCTTCCCATTACTTCGATAATTTGCACCCAGCCGTGTGAACCTGCGGGCGTGCGCGAGTGCTCGATGATCTCAGTGATGTTGCGCATCGCAGTGTCGAAGCCCAACGTGTAATCCGTCCCCGCGAGATCCTTGTCGATCGTCTTCGGAATGCCGACTACGTTCAAACCTTTTTCCGAAAGCCTTGCGGCGACTCCGAGGGTGTCTTCGCCCCCGCACACTACGATGGCCTCCAACCCAAGCTGCTGGATGTTGGCCAGGACCTCGTCGGATCGATCCTGAGCCTCACCTTCTTCATTGACCTGGCGAAAAGGATTGGTGCGCGACGAGCCGAGATTTGTCCCGCCGTCGCGATCCCAACGACGCACGGTCGCGCGGTCGAGCGCCAAAACACCGGGCCGGGGATTGAGCAGACTGCGCCAGCCGTCGAACAGACCGATTACCTCGAGGCCAAGTTCTGAGCCCCGATAAACCAGACCCTTGATGGCTGGATTCAATCCCGGAGCGTCACCGCCGCCGGTTAGTACGCCTATGCGTTTTGTTTTAGCCATGAACGATAGAAATATATTCGCATCGGGTGACGGAACTGTCTAACGGCAAGTATAAGAGAGCCCAGGGTAGCCGCGCTTCGCGCGTCAACCCTGGGCTCTGAGGCTCGACCGCTTCGCGGTGGTCAATTACGTTTTAAGAATCGCAGAATCGCCTGCTTCATACCATCAAGCCTGACCCCAATCGTATCAAGGCAGGCGTGACTGCTGAAGGCCTACGCCGCTTTGGACTTGGCCGGTTGATAAGACCCGGGAACAGTTCTGGCGGCGATATTCATGCGATTCCAGCTATTTATCGAAGTGACGCAGAGAGTCAGATCCGCCAATTCCTTTTCGTTGAAGAACTTTCGAACTTCCTCATAGACCGCATCCGGCACGTGCCCTTCCCGAATGTTCGTTACCGCCTCGGTCCACGCCAACACCGCGCGTTCGCGATCAGTGTAGTACGGAGACTCCTGCCAGGCATCGAGTCCGTAAAGCCGCTGCTCTGTCTCGCCGGCAGCTCGCAGATCCTTCCAATGCATATCAATACAGTATGCACAGCCGTTGATTTGCGAAGCCCGGAGCCTGATCAAGTCTTGCAGCTTTGAGTCGATCCCGCACCCATGGAGGTACTTCTCAACTCCCAACAAAGCTTCAAACACACCGCGGTCAACTTTCAGATAGTCGATTCTTGCTTCCATCCTGGTTCTCCTTTATGTCTTGAAAAATTGCTGATGCACTGCGCGCGATCACCTCACTGCGCTCGACAACAAATGATCGCCCTTCAATGGTGATGCGAGGCTCTACCGACAGGTTGACTGATGAGATTTCGTTTTTGATTCAATCAGGAGTTATTTCGAGTGCAAGGAAACCAGAAACGTGGGCGGTGCCATGTTTCGATTATTCCAAGCAGGCGCGAAAAGAGACAGCTAATGCAGTTGACCGCTAATAGATTTTTCCATCAGGTGCTCTCCAACCATTCTCAGTCTTTCGAAACTCGATCGTTCCTGACAAGTTGACGACCTGGCCAACCCTTGTGCAGAAAACCCTAACGTCTGCGCCCTGCTCGCCTGGTTGAGCAAGTTTTTCGCATTCAACCTGGGCTTTGTATTCCATTGTGTAACGCGCGATGGAGTCGATGCCATTAGTTTTCGTGAAGCTCTTCACCGTGAACCCGAACAAAAAATCACTTTGAGGCCTAACTATTTGGAATCTCTTTCCGTTAGCTTCCAAAAATCTTCTTCCCGCTGATTCTGAAGGAGCGGATGGTTGTCTCCCGCGCTGTGCCTGTGCTGCACCCGCTGTGGTTCCCTTAGCTAACTTCGATTCAACCTCAGCCAGGCGCCTCTCAAGTTCAGCTACACGTGCTTCAACGCGCGACACTCTGTCAGGCTTTTGGGCTTCAATCTTGTTAGGTGAGACTAGAAAAAGAACAACCATCACAGTTGCAAAAACAAGTCGAGTTTTCATGGTGCCTCCTACGTAGGATTGAGTGCAAAGAAACGGGCGTTCGGCAAAGCTACCATGACTCGGTTCACGGCAGCCGTCGAACTAAACCAAAACCGGTGTCACGTTTGCGATTCTGCGATTCAAGCTTCGCACCCTCACCCTAACCCTCTCCCAAAGGGAGAGGGAATCGATCCGCTCCCGGTACTGACTCCCTTTACTGATCCTTCCACTCTGGAATCCGCCCCGGTGTCCAGGGCGCGCCGGCGGCCTCCATCTGCTTCTCGAGCTTTTGCAGATCGACTTCGATCAGTTGCCGCAGTTGGGCAAGAACACCTTCAAACGCGGCAGCGGCCGCCGCGTATTGATCCATCTGCGTTTGTGTCGGACGAGCCGTAGACATGCGTTGCGCGCCGACGATGCTGCCGACCCGTTCAACGATCGAAGGCGGCAGGTTCATATTGCGCTGCCGCAACGCCGGATCGCCTCGCAGGGCGCGCAGGATTTCGTTCTTCCGTTTTTCCAGAGCAGCGGCTTCATCGAGCAGCTTCTCAGGCGCGTTTGGTGTCTCGATCAGCGCGCGCCGAATTGCGACCAGGCGCGGAGTCAATGCGTTCGTGGCATCGAGCGCTCCCTGCACCGCACGCTGCAACCGCGCCGCCTTTTGTTGGAACTGCACCAGCGCCACCCGATCCGTGGGCGACATGCGATCGAGCCCTTCGACGATGACCTGGAATTCCTGCGCGCGACCGATCGGGGTCATCACACCATCGACTCGCTTCATCAGGGAAACTTTGTAAGCGCCCGGCATCACCAAAGGCCCGGCCGGACCTTCGTTGAAAGGATCCTCACCTTCGGGATTCGGTGGTGGCGGCAAGGTCGGCGCCGGATAGCGCAAATCCCACGCGACGCGTTGGAAGCCTGCCGTCAATGGCCCGGTCAGACGGCGCACCACGCGGCCGTCGGAATCGGTGATCACGAAAAGTACCGTGGGCGCTTCTTCCTGCTCTTCGGCGCTCAACTCTGCCGAACCGGGCAAGCGCAGAAGGGCGCCACTGCGTTGAGCGGCCCGTTCAGACGCCTGCCGCCGGGCCTTCCTGGTTTTCAGCTCTTCCTTTAAATAATAAGTGAACGTGGCGCCAAACGCTGGATTCTCGGCCGTGAAGAATGATTCACCCTGAAAAGATTTACCGCGTCCGCCGAGTGGTTGTGCCTGGATATACATCAGCGCGTCTTTCACGGGGAAGAGCGCGTCGGACTTGAACATCTCAGGTGTAAGCCCACGCAGCGGCGCGTAATTGTCCAGAATGTAAAAGCCGCGACCAAAAGTTCCGAGCACCAGATCATTTTCGCGGCGCTGAATGGCGATGTCGCGCACCTGGATCGTAGGCAGCCCGCCTTTCAACTGAATCCATTTCTGTCCGCCGTCGATGGTAAAGAAAAGACCGAACTCAGTTCCGACAAACAGCAGACTCGGATTAACGTGATCTTCGGCGATTGCCCATACCGGCCAATTCGCCGGCAGGTTGGCTTTGATCGAAGTCCACGTGTGTCCGGTATCCACACTCTTGAAAAGATACGGTTTGAAGTCGGCGTTCTGACGATTCTCAAAAGCAACATAGACCGTGTTCGGATCGTGATTGGAAGTGATAATCCGGCTGACATAGGCCATCTCTGGCACGTCGCCAATGCGTTCGACTTTGCGCCAGTTCCTGTCCGCCATCCTCAGTAATCTGAATTAAACCGTCGTCCGTTCCGACGTAGATCAAGCCTTCCTGCTTCGGCGACTCAGCCAGTGCCGAAGCGTTACCAAAGAACGCGGTTGATTGGTTCTTGGCGACCGCATCCATGCTCCACACCTTGCCCATTACGGGCAACTGGTCGCGATCGAGGTTGCGCGAAAGCTGGCCGCTGACAACTCTCCAACTGTCTCCGCGATCGTCACTGCGAAACAGTTTGTCCGCGGCGAAATACAGACGCGTGTGCGAATGCGGGCTGATGATGAACGGCGAGTCCCAATTCCAACGCAGCGGATCTTCATTGCGGCCGACTTCAGGCGAGATGCCGTGGCGTTCGCCGGTGCGCTTGTCGTCGCGAACCAGGTTGCCGTTCTGGAGCTCGGCATAAATCGTGTTCGGATCTTCCGGATCAACCTGAGTGCGAAAACCGTCGCCACCCTGCGTCACAAACCAGTCGCTGTTGACGATTCCCGAAGCGTTACGCGTGCGCGATGGGCCGCCAAACGCGAAGTTGTCCTGGGCTCCGCCAAAAACGTTGTAGAACGGCATGGCATTGTCCGTGGTGATATCGTACAGCTGCGTTACCGGCAGATTGTTCTTGAAATTCCAGTTCGCGCCGCGGTCCCAACTCTCGTACACGCCGCCGTCGCAACCCACCAGGTAGTGATCGTTGTTGTTCGGATCGATCCAGATTTCGTGATTGTCAACGTGCTTTGATTTTTCGCCCAACCTTCGCAGCGTTCGCCCGCCGTCATCGGAAACCATCAGGAAAACATTCATTACGTAAATGCGATCGACGTCTTTAGGGTCGGCGACGATGCGCGAGTAGTACATAGCGCCCGCATCGAATTCGTTCCGCCGCTCCCAACTGCCGCCGCGATCATTCGAGCGAAAGACGCCGCCCTTGCGATCACCTGCTTCAATGGTGGCGTAGAGAACATTCGAATCGACGGGCGATATGGTCAAACCGATGCGGCCCAGATCAACCGTCGGCAAGCCTGCGCGCACTTTGTTCCAGGTCGCGCCGGCGTCGGTAGATTTGTAAATCGCGCTCTCCGGCCCGCCGTCAATCAGGGTCCACATGTGACGCCGACGTTGATACGACGCGGCATAGATGGTTTCCGGATTGTTCGGATCGATAACGACGTCAGTGACGCCGGTGTTCTCGCTGATGTTGAGAATGTTCTTCCAGGTCTTGCCGCCGTCGGAGGTCTTGAATAAGCCGCGGTCGCCTCCCGGTCCCCACAACGGTCCCTGCGCTGCTACGTAAACAATATTCGAGTCCTTGGGATCGATTGCGATGCGGCCGATGTGCTCGGAGGTTTTCAGGCCAACGTTCTTCCAGGTCTTACCAGCCGTCATCGGAGCGATAGAGACCGTTGCCATAGGAGACACTGCGCTGGCTGTTGTTCTCGCCGGTGCCCACCCAAACCGTCAGAGGATTCTTCGGGTCAAGCGCGATGCAACCGATTGAGTACGAGGCTTCTCGATCAAATACCGGCGTCCAGGTGATTCCGTTGTTTATGGTTTTCCAGACGCCGCCGGACGCGCTGGCCACGAAATAGTGCGAGGGATTGTTGGGCTCAACCGCAAAACCGATTACGCGGCCGGAAGTGAACGCCGGGCCAATCGACCGAAATCGCAATCCGTTGAAGGCCGGGGTCGACATGGGATCGCGTGGCCGATTCTCGTCCTCAGCCGGCGACTGGCTTGGGCTCGGTGACGGGGATGGATTGGGCTGGGAGGGAGACGGTCGGCTTTCCGGTTGAGCCAACCCGGCCTGCGGAAGGATCAGAAAGAAACCAAAGGCAATAACACTGGAACACAGTAAGCGGACAAGGATCCGGGGCAACATACGCAATCACTCCTCAACGAAAATTAGTATCAGGTCATGTTCATGACCACGGGTGAGGAGGTGAGAATTGCCAGCGCGATCGCAATCAGACCGTGGCGCATTCGCGCTTAGAAAGAATCTGGTGGACTGTCTCGATCAAAGTTTCCACGTCGGGCTTGGTAATGTAAGCGTGGGCGCCGGCGGCGGCGGCTTCTGCGCGATGCATCTCGTACACGTCGCCCGAATAGAAGATGCAAGGCACCGTCGGCGTCAGCTGGTTCAATTTCCGGCACAGGTCGAGACCGGACCCGTCCGGCAGACGCTTATCGAGAACATACAGATCAAAGCTCTCTGCTCGCGCCAGCCGCAGAGCTTCGTCGGACGTGTGTGCTGGCGTCAACTCGTAATTCATGGGCGTCAACAAGAGCCGGAGCATTTCGGCGCTGTCTTCATGATCGTCCACGTATAGGATTCGACATTTAGTTTCCGACATTCGGGCCTCCCAGTTCGCAGGCTTCGTTTTTTTGTGTCAAGGGAGAAGCTGAAACGATCAGGGCGGCCAGATTATAGTGCAGCATGCAAGTCCGCGCCAGATGGCGGGGGAGTTCTTGCCAGATGGCTATGCCACGCCGATGCGCGGTAAGTCTTTGACTTACCGGAACAGTCGCTTGAAAGAAAACTTCGGGTCTGAGACCCGAGCACCAAAAGAGAAACATTGTGCCGGCAAGTCCAAGACTTGCCGCGCATCGGCGTGGCAAAGCCATTCGGCGAGTAGATTGTCATCAATCAATCAGCACTCGAGTCTCAAGCGCCTCAGCCCGCTCAAGCGCCGACAGTAGACGCAGGAACTGGCCATAGGCGCGGCTGCGCGCATGCAGGCGCTGCCGCTCTAATTCGCTGAGGTCATTTCGCAGGATCAGATCCAGAAAGTCGTAATAATCGGCGGTCGCTGCCAGCGGAAATTCTCGGGTGTAGCCGGTAACTTCAGCGTCTTCCGAACGAAACCCAGCCAACAGATCGAAAACATTGTCGGTGGTCAGTTGCGATGCCGCCCGCGACAAACGGATCGGCAAACGCAGTTCGAAAAAGCGCAAACCTTCCGCCGTGGTCACGCGCCGCAGGTTCTTGGTCGCCTCGCCGTCAAACGGAGACTCAGGATCAACCAGGATGTGCAGCAGGCGTGGATGATCTTCCGGATCGACCGTGTCCAGTACAAGCTGCACACGATCGGCGATAAACTTCTCGAACTGACCATCGATTGGATAATTAATGCGGCCGAGGCAGCTGACCGCCTCGCCCTCGCCGGCCGCGTCCGCCGGCAGGCGCGCGGGACACTCCGCGCAGATCGCGGTCTCTTTCTCCAACAAATCGATCTCTGCGCTCGACGCCTCGATCCACTGAAGCTTGTCCGGGCTCGGCACACGCTCGTCGCCAGTAGTCAGGATTGTGTGCAAATTGCCAAGGCGCCCCCAATTGCGCAGGTGCTTCTCGGCAAAGCGCGCGCGCAGGCTACACGGGTGATCGACTGCGAATTCAAGCGACATAGCTAACGACGATTGTGATTGATGATTTCGACGATCGAAGTGCACGGAATTTTGACCACTTCGCCGTCGGCGCGTTCGACTTTGACGGTGGGAGTCGTCAGCGCCTGGGTCGTTTTCATGCTGCGCACAATTCCGCGGACGCGGTGCCCGTCTGCGGTAACAATCTCTATATTGGCTTGGCCGTATAGTGGCCGGAGAGCTGCCAATGCTTTGGTGACTTCCATTACTTACCTTACGACTCTCTGAATTTCATTGACTATACTTGGTCGAACTGTATTCGTAAATTGGCTTTGATGGGCAACCCGATTACAAAAGGCTTACCGAATGCAGACGGTTGTGTCAGGGGTTGGATCCGAGGCGGGATGTGATTGAGCGCGGGCGAAAAACTCGCAACCATTCGGCGACGATGGGCGTATAATTTTTTAGTTCATTCGCAGCTGGTAGTTTCAATCCAGCAAACTTTATGCAGCCTCAGCAAAATGTCAGTCCCGGCGAGCAGGTTTGCGCGCAGTGCGGCACCCCCATGCCGCATGGAATGCGCTTTTGCCGTTCGTGCGGAAATCGACTGGGCGAAGGTCCGGCGGAATACACCGAAACGGTGCGCTTTCCCGGCGCCACCGCTTCGCAGCCAACCGGCGCTACGCCTTTTTACCCCAGTGTTAATGCGCCGTTGATCCAGCAGTCTGGCGGAAAGTTTAAGCCGCGACGTCGCCGGCTCGGCTTTTCCGGCATGACCTGGATGTGGATCATCCTGGCCGTTTTCTTTGTCACCGGCGGTTTGATGAGCGCCATCCGAAAGAATGTGCGCACCGGCGCGATTGCCACCATCGCCAACACTCGCTCGTATGTCGGCGTCGATGATTTCGATGCCACCGACGGTGGTGCGACCTTTGATTATGTCGAGATCCCGGGCGGACCCGCTGACAAGGCTGGACTCGTCGGCGGCGACATCGTGACCAACTTTGATGGTCACCCGATAGAGGACGCCAGCGACATAATGGATCTTCTCGGCAAGACGCCAATCGGAAAGACAGTAGACGTTACTTACCTGCGCGACGGCGTCACGCACACAACGCAACTGACAACTATCTCACGCGATGAAATGAATCGGCTGGAGCGCGAGTTCAGCCGCCGGCCCGAAGGAAAGGGTATGTTCGGTTTCGAAAGTAACCGGATGACCCGTATCAACAATCCCGTCACTAAGACGTTCGGCGTGCAGATCGATTGGGTCGACGACAATGGACCCGCAGCGTTGTTCGGCGTTAAGGTGGGCGACATCATCACCGATTTCGACAATGTGCCGATTCGCACTGAGCAGGAATTCCTTTCGCGAGTGCGGCGCGCAATCCCTTTTAAGACTGTATATATCGGGTTGATTCGCGAGGGCCAGCGAATGGTAATTCCGGTCAAGATTGGCAAAGCCTGATAATCAGCGGCGCGAATGTTCTCGCATCTTGTGTTCCATTTCCTGCCGGGCCTCTTCTCGATCTTCTTCAGTTTCGTCGGCTTCAAAAGCCTCAAATAACGCGTACGGTTGTTCAGTCAGCTGACGTAATTCCCAGGCCTCGCGCGCACCGTGGGAAGGACGCGCGAACCAAAGCGCATCAATCTCTGAATCGATGAGCGAAACTCCGTCGGGAATCTGATCCGCCAACTCGTTACGGGTGTCGGCAGTGACCAGGACTCGCGACAGTTTCCAGCCGTGACGTTCATACGTGCCGATGATTTCCTTGAATAGCTCGCGCCGATCCATAAGCCAAGTATAGCGAAGGTGGGCGACGGAACGTGACAAAGTCCTGGACGCCATTCTTTCCCAATGGCTTTGCCACTCGGATGCGCGGCAAGTCTACGACTTGCCGTTAGCTGCGCGTATGATGCCGGTCTGCGACCGGCGCGGTCGAAGACCCGTCAAAGGGGGTTCGCCACCGGCAAGTCATAGACTTGCCGCGCATCCGAGTGGCGGAGCCATGGGCTTGGATGAGTCAACTATATGAACTCCTTTTTTTTAAGCAAACACATCACAAGAAGACACTGTCAACCTTGTGCGGACTTTGCTCGTCGCACGGCATCCTCGTATCATTTCCCACAATGCCAGAATCCGATCCTACTTCGCCGTTCTATGACGCACTTCGTTCGGTGCTGACTGAGCGCGGTTCAAAATTTTCGCAGATGTGCCCCGACGGCGATGACGTGGCCCGGCGGGTCCTGCATGATTACGGCGCCATGTTTGTCGGCGCCGCCGACATCTTGCCGCCGCCTGAGTGTGTATTCACCAGCGAAGCCCACGTTGCGGAGTTTCAAGCCGCCGCCGGTGTGGTCGCGGCAATTATTGATGATGCGGTGGTCGAGTTGCAGCCCGCAGCCATGAAGGCGCTTTTACAGGCGCGCGCGGCGGCCGCTGCCGAAGGATTGAACATCACGCCGCGGGACGGTGCGGAAGCCGCCCGCCGCAGTTACGCGGATACAGTGCGGCTGTGGAACTCGCGGTTTTTGCCGGCGCTCGACCATTGGACGAAACTGGGACGATTGACTGCGGACGACGCCGAACGGCTGCGAGATCTTCCGGTGCATGAACAGGTCGCCCAGGTTCTCGAGCTGGAAAAGGACGGAATCTTCTTCAGTAAAGATCTATCAAAGTCGGTGCTTTACTCGATTGCCGCGCCCGGAACTTCTCAGCACATCGCGATGCTTGCCTTCGATGTCAACGAGTTCTCGAATTCCCGCGTGCGCGCGATTCTGGCTGAGCACGGCTGGTTTCAGACAGTGCTGAGCGATCTGCCGCACTTTACTTATCTCGGAATTCCGGAAGACAAACTGCCTGACTGCGGACTGAAGGCGGTCGAAGTGAATGGGCAGAAGTTCTGGATTCCCGATGTTTAGGGGTGGCACAGGCTTCAGCCTGTGACCGGAAGAAGCACAGACTAAATTCTGTGCCACTTCGATTGGCATCCACCGTTTCCCAGCTAACATCTGAGTCCTGTTCGCGCGTTTTGCCTGTTCGTTCGCGCGTCGGGTAACATGAGTCATTCAACTTCCTGTTTGCTTCAACCGATCGCATGATTAGAAAAGCTTTCTTAATTGCCATTGTCTCGGTCTCTCCGATTGTTGCCGCGGCTCAACCCTCAACCTCTTCCGCATCTGCAACGCAGACGCGGCCGGCGGCGCCATTTGATCTCGCTGAGTATGGCGTTCGTTTGGAACCTGACGCTCGTTTAATTATCGTGATGGCCGCGTTAGAGGCGGCTGGCTTTGATCCGACCCCGCCGGGTAAGGAACCTTCGACATTTCTCCGGCTGTTACGGCGCGACCTGGAAAGTCTCGATCCAGCATTACGTGAACGACTCAAAACTTTTTATCAACTCAACAAATTGCCTGCGCCGGCAACGGCAGCCGACCAGGCCACGCGTTATGTCTCGCTGGCCTACGCGTTAGGCCAACCTCCTTTGCTCGATCCACCTGAGCGGTCAGACGATCTGCCGGCAGGCGTGCTCGAAGTCCTCGACTTTGCTCCGCTGGTGCGTGAGTTTTATCGCAAATCGGGAATCGACGAGCGCCTGCTCTCTTATGTGCGCGCGTATCAGTCAGAGGGCGACCGACTGCGTCAACCGGCAGCCGAGATGGTACGGTCGGTCCTTTCGTATCTGCATACGCGACCGATCCTCGTGAGCATTGAGCGGGTGCGCGTCAAGAGCCCGGAAAAAAAGAAGCAATCCACGACCATCTATTCGATCCGTGAGCATGACCGGCGATTTTTCATTGTCCCGGATTTGCTGGCGACACCCGGCGCGATCAATTTTCGAGTAATTGCGGACGATTATTATGCGATCGTCCCGGAAGGAATCGATCCGGCCACCTCTGATGTGCGTCGCGGCTTTCTGCAATTTGTCATCGATCCGTTAGTGATGAAATTCAACAAGCAGGTCGCCACTCAGCGAGACGCCGTCAAACAGCTAATCGACGCGCGCAGCAAAGCGGGTGGCGCCTCGTCGACCGACGTCTTTATCGTGGTCGGAAGATCGATGGTCGCGGCCGCAGATGCTCGATTCGAGGAAGGCGAAAGAATCGCCGCCGTGACGAACCGGCAGCGTGCGCGTCTGCGGACGGCGAAGAACGATGCCGAGCGAAAAACCATTGCCGCCGAAGCAGAGGCCGCGCGCGCGGCGATCGCAAACGAAACAATTGCCCGGCTCGCCGAAGATTATGAAGCCGGAGCGCTGTTGGATTTCTTTTTTGCCGACCAGTTAAAGGACTTTCAAAGCTCGGGATTTGATATCGCCAACTTTTTCGGCGAATTGGTTTCCGGATTCGATCCGGCCAAAGAGATCGCCCGCCTCACTGCTAATAATGCGGCTCGTGAGCGCGCGCTCGCGGCTCGCAAAGCCCACCCGCACTACTCGTCCTGGCTGATCGATCCCAACGCCGAGACTCGTGATGCCGAAGACTATACGCGCACCTCAGCGCTCGTGAAGAGCCTGAGCGAGATCGAAATGCTGCTTCAGCTTCGCAACTATGAAGAGGCCGAGTCGCGCCTGAAGGCTTTATTACAGGATTATCCGCGCGATCCTCGCTTGCTGTTTACGCTGGGTCAAACGGCCAGTCTCTGGGCCCGTGACACGACGGACGATGACCAGCAGACACAACGTCTGCATCGGGCCCTGGCGAACTATCGCTTAGCTGTCGCGGCCGCGACGCCGGAAACGGATCGCGCGCTGCTTTCGCGGGCACATGAAGCGATGGGACGGATCCTGGCTTTTCTCGATCAAAAAGATGAGGCGATCAAAGAGTTCGACGCCGCCATCGCGATTGGCCGGGTCAGCGGCGGCGCTTATGAAGACGCGCTGGCGGGAAAGCGCAAGTTGATGCAGCCTTAGCTGCTTACTGCGGAAGCTTATTGAGCTGCTTTTCGATCAAAGGAAACAGTCGCTGGCGAAACTTGCTCACCAACTGATCCGCCTGGCGCACATCTTCTTCCAAACGCAGACGGCTCTGGGCGGTTACACTCAGTAAAGCCTCCAATCCTCTCTTCTCGCTTTCCAAAGAACGGCGTCGCGCGTCCCGCAATTCAGGCGTGCGTGTCGTTCCGTAACCGCTCAGGCTGCGTTCGATGTTTTCCGGGCGCATTTCTTCATCTATCTGCGTCAGGCGGGTCCGGTAAGCAGTCTCTTTTTCAATTAATTCAATAAGCTGCTTGCGCAGCACCTCTGCCCGCTCTTCGGCATGCGTCAACATATCGAGATTGCCTGCTATCTGTTTTAGCTTCTGATTGTCCGTCTCTGTAGCATCCGGCGAAAGCAGTTCCTCAGCGATTGTCTGCAACCTCGCATTTAGCGTCTGCAAAGACTTGCGCAGTTGCGCGAGTTCGCTCGCGATCTGATCCGTTTGGTTTGCCGGCGTGGCCGACTGCGACTCAGTTTGGCTGGTGAGTTTGGCAGCGCTGGAAGCATCGCGTTGGGCGGCCACCGGCGCCGCCAGCAACGCGCCGACGAATACGGGAAAGAAAAATGTTGAGACGATTTTCATGCGCGAACTCCTTTGCTGACGGGCTGTGCTTGTAATCACGCAGTCTGGGATTTGCGGTTCCTTTTATCACCCGCGGCTCACCAAGTAAAAGAATTTCTTTGGCTGCTACCGACCCACTTTGACGGATGAGGTCAGTACCGGGAGCATTTCTCTCCTCTCCCTTTGGGAGAGGTTGGGTGAGGGTCCCGACTTGTCGGGATGGCGACCGGGCCTCGGGCAACGACAAGATTGAGTTTGTCGGGAGTCTTACGCGTCGCATCCACCACCCCACGCGGGCTGCCCGCGTGGGGACCCCGGTCCGCACCCGGGACGGACCCCATGGTACGCATGGCATATTAGGCCCGCCGAGCGTTTATATCAGTCTCCTGCTTTGCATCATAAAGTACTTGACATAGCAGACCATCGCGCGCTAATCTGCGCTCGACCAATGATTCGTCTGGCCCAAAAATCCGAACCTCCGGCGCTTCACGATCGCGCCATGGACAACTTGCGTTACATCCGGGAAACGATGGAACGCGCCTCAGCCTTTACGGCTGTGCCCGGCTGGGGACAGGTCGCAATCGGCGTCACCGCGCTTATCGCCAGCTACTTTGCAACCCAGCAGCCGACGTCGCGGGCCTGGCTCGCGGTCTGGTTAGCGGAAGCCATCATTGCGCTGCTGATCGCCGGTTGGCTTATGGACCGCAAAGCGCGCGCGCTGGGTGTGCCTCTATTATCCGGGCCCGGCCGCAAAGTCGTCTTTAGTCTTTCGCCGCCCTTAATCGTCGGTGCGCTGCTGACCGCGGCGCTGTTTCGCGCGGGCTTTGTTAGCCACATCCCGGCCGTTTGGTTGCTGCTTTACGGCACCGGAGTCGTAACTGGCGGCATGTATTCTGTCAGCGTGGTGCCGCTAATGGGCGTTTGTTTTATGGCCCTCGGAGCAGTTGCGCTGTTTGCGCCGGCCTGGTGTGGAGTTTGGCTGCTGGCCGCGGGCTTCGGCGGCCTGCACATCATTTTTGGGGCAATTATCGCGAGGAGGTATGGTGGCTAAATCAAGCGCAGCGAAGAGCGAAACCAAGGCGAGCCAGCGGGCCAGGCAAAAGCTGCAGGCGGTCCAAGGCGCGCCACACAGCGCGCGCGAAATTGATCGCTTGATCCACGAGCGGCTGCGCCTGGGAATTATCAGCGCCCTCGCTGGGCATCCATCGCTCACCTTCAACGAACTCAAGCATGCTGTAAAGACTTCCGACGGAAATTTGAGCGTGCATGCGCGCAAGCTGGAAGACGCGGGCTACATCAGTTGCTCAAAGTCATTTGACGGGCGGACGCCCAAAACAGAATACAGCCTCACTTCCGAAGGCCGCCGCGCGCTCGCACGTTACCTGGATCATATGGAAGCGCTCATCGGTCGCATGCGTAAATCTTAAAACGCCGGCGCATTTTTTTTTGGTTGGTCACTTTGCGAGACAAAGCTCTTTACCTAAAAACTACTGAGAGATTGAGGACATGCACACCAATGTGAATCTCGCGGCGCCAGTCGGCGCGCTGGCCCTGCTCGGGGCCGGGTTCCTGCTGCTCGTCGCCGCCGCGGTCCTAATACAGTCGCTCGCCGCGCGCCGGCAGCAGCGCGCAAAGCTGGTGCTGATCACCATGGCCGTCATCGCGGCCGCCTACCTGGCCGCGATGCTCATCTTTTCTCTTGCCAGTCATGAAACGGTCCTCGCGCGCGGAGAGGAAAAGCACTTCTGCGAGCTCGATTGTCATCTCGCTTACTCAATCGTCAATACGCGACAGACCAAAACCATAGGTGAGTCGCCACAGCAAACTGTTGCTCAAGGCTCATTCAACGTCATCACGATCAAAACTCGGTTTGATGAGAGCACCATTTCGTCGCGACGCGGCAACGCGCCTCTGACACCTAACCCGCGGACGCTTACATTGATTGATGATCGCGGCAACCGTTACACGCCGGCCGCCCAATTTGGCACTCCCCTAATGACACCGCTGCGACCCGGCGAGACCTACACCACAGACGTCGCCTTTGACTTGCCGGCCGAGGTCAAGCCGGTCACCCTGCTGATTAACGAAAGCGATTTCATCACGCTGTTCGTGATCGGGCACGAAAACAGCCTGTGGCACCGTCAAACCAAATTCCAACTGTGAAGCGACTCCTCAAACGCGTCAAGCTGATTCTTCCGGCGTTAACGGAAGCTACCAGCCCTTACTGGCGGCCGATTAAGTATTCGCTCTTTCCGCCGCTCGGGCTGGCGACGCTGGCGGCTTATCTGGATCCGGATCTCGAAATAAGTTTGCAGGACGAGCACGTCGAGAAGTTGGATCTCGACGACGATCCGGATCTGGTCATCATCCAGGTCTACATCACGAATGCCTATCGCGCTTACCGAATCGCTGATCACTATCGGGCGCGCGGGGCGTATGTCGTGTTGGGTGGTTTGCACGTCACTTCGCTTCCGGATGAAGCCGCGCCCCACGCGGACACAGTTTTTCTCGGGCCGGGCGAGCATACGTTTCCCCAATTCCTGTCTGACCTTGCCGAGGGAAATCCGCGCCCCCGCTACCAGTCCTCCGTGCGCACTCTGGATCGCCTGCCCCCGATTCGACGCGATTTGATTCAGCGTTACCGCTATCTGGTGCCGAACTCTATTGTCGTCTCGCGCGGCTGTCCGCACCATTGCACGTTCTGCTACAAGGACGCGTTTTTCGCCGGCGGTCGGGGCTTCTATACGCAGATGGTTGATGACGCCCTCGCCGAGATTGCGCGCTTGCCCGGACGTCACCTGTACTTTCTCGACGATCATCTTTTTGGTAATCCGAAGTTCTCGCGCGCGCTGTTTCGCGGAATGCGCGGTATGGGCCGAGTCTTTCAAGGCGCGGCCACGGTTGATTCAATTCTGCGGGATGATTTGATTGAAGAGGCTGCTAAAGCGGGCTTGCGCAGTCTCTTCGTTGGGTTTGAAACACTCTCGAATGATGGACTGAAAGGCGCAGGCAAACGGCAGAATCTCGGCCGCAGTTATCGTGAAGTGGCGCGGCGGCTCGACAGCCTCGGGATCATGATTAATGGCAGTTTCGTCTTTGGCCTCGATGGAGACGATGGCGATGTCTTTCGTCGCACGGTTGACTGGGCTGTTCAATCCGGCGTCACCACGGCGACCTTTCACATTCTCACGCCCTATCCCGGCACCGCGCTCTATACGGACATGCTGGCCCAGGATCGCGTCGTCACGCGCAACTGGGATCTGTACGACACGCGCCACGTTGTATATCGGCCGACAGGTTTGACGCCTGAAGAGTTGAAGCGCGGTTACGACTGGGCTTATGAAGCATTCTATCGATGGAGCTCGATCTTCAAAGCCTCGGCAGCGCACTCCACCACGAAACATGCGCTAAAACATTTTTTCTACAGTACTGGCTGGAAAAAATTCGAGCGCGCCTGGGATCTCGTGATCCGCATCAAGCAGCTATCACAGATGCGGCCGCTGCTTGAAGCGGTGCTCTCGCCGGTAGCGCAAAAGGAACCGACGCCCGCTCCTCACTCTCACACCCGGTCTGATCACAACTCGAAACTGTGGGAACCCTCATGGTCGAACAGCCGCATCGACTCGACAATAGAATCAACTTAAAAGTCATGTTCAATCCAATAAACTACTATCCAGCATCTGTACCGTCCGTTCCGGGGAGTACATCCATGATCAAACGCATCGCCGCGATAACTTTCATCTTTGTCTGCACCGCCTTCGCGTGGGCTGTGCTGGGTGCCACGATTTTTCAGCGCACTTATGATTCCGGTTTGACTTCAAACAACCGCGTCACTTCAACCTGGGGCGCGCCGCAAAACCAATCACCGCCCGCCGCCTCTTTCTCGGAAGAAGTACCGACCAAGCAGGTTACCAATGAAAATGGAAAGCAGTCACCACAAATTACAATCGAAACAGTCGTCACGCCGCTGCCGCTGGAAAGCAGCCAGATCAAAGTCGATCTCAACCTCGAGCACCGTCAGAAGGGCCTGCTTTGGTACAGCACTTACAAAGTCGCGTTCGATGGCACTTACGCATTTCATAATCCGAGCGACAAAGATCGGACCGTGACCTTCAAACTCGACTTTCCGACTTCGCAGGCGATCTATGACGATCTGGTTTTCACGGTTGACGATGTCCCCATAATTTTGCAGAGCGAGAAGAACAGCGCCAGCGGCACGGCTAAGATCGCCGCCGGAAAAACTGCGAGGTTGCAAGTCGGGTACAAATCACAGGGTTTGAATGACTGGCGCTACAGCTTTGGTCCTGGCGCAACGGGAACGCCGTCTGACGCCGGCGATTACTCGCGCGAGGCTATGGGTGTGACGCAGGTACGCGACTTCTCTTTGAAAATGACCACAAACTTCAAAGACATAGACTTTCCGGATAACACGCTTTCGCCCACGGCCAAGAACGAAAGTGGCGAACGGCTGGGCGCTGGAATGGAACTACAAGAATCTTGTCTCGGGTTATCAGATCGCGATGACCATGCCTGAGAAATTGCAGCCCGGCCCGCTCGCCGGCCGCATAAGCTTTTTTGCGCCGGTGTCTTTGTTCTTCTTCTTTTTCCTGATGCTGATCATTACCACGATGCGCGGCATCGAGTTGCATCCGATGAACTATTTCTTTCTGGCGGCAGCATTCTTCTCGTTCCATCTGCTGCTGGCGTATCTGGTTGATCACGTCTCGATTCATTTAGCGTTCGTAATCTGCTCGGCAGTCTCAATCTTTCTCGTTGTTTCGTATCTGCGGTTGGTTGTCGGTATTCGCTTTGCAACCAGAGAAGCCGCCGTGGCCCAGTTCATTTATTTGGTCACGTTTTCCTATGCGTTCTTCCTGAAAGGGTTCACCGGTTTAGCGATCGCGATCGGCTCGATTCTCACGCTGTTCGTGGTGATGCAAGCGACGGGCAAGATTCGCTGGCGAGAAAAGTTCGCGTCGGCTGCTCCCGCAGGTGAATTTGCCCCAACGATGCCAGCGCCGCCGGTCCCGGCGAGCTAATGGCAGCAAGAGTGGAAACCGCATTTGCGCAACTCGTAATGCGCCCCAGTATCAGGTGCGGAACACTTGGGTTGCATATGGAGCGCGGGCATCCTTGCCCGCCTGAGCGCGCAGCGCGAAATGTACCGTAGCCCTCCCTCAAACCAAACACTATTTGCGTCACCCGTTCATCTATTCACGATTCACGATTTACGATTCACTAATGTTTTCTTCTGTAGTTGATTTCTCAAACCCGAAACTTGAAACTAAAAACATGCACCTCGAATTAGACGAGCACCCGCAGCCCGAAGACTTCCGCGTCATTCTTGATGGCGTGCGCACCTTTAATCGCGAACAGACCGGGAATGAAGGACCGCGCCCGGTCGCCTGTTTCCTTCGTAATGAAGAAGGCGAAATTGTAGGTGGGGTACAGGCGAATCTCTGGGGCCGTTCGGCGCACGTCGACGCTCTCTGGGTTGATGAGCGACACAGAGGCCAGGGACATGGCGAACAGCTGATGACAGCGATCGAGAACTATGCTGCCACGCACGGGCATCCGCTGGTTTACCTGGAGACCGGCAGCTTCCAGGCACTTCCGTTTTATGAAGGGTTAGGCTATCGAATCTTCGGCGAGCTACCCGAGATCAGCCAGGGTCACACGCTCTATTTCCTGTGCAAGGACGTCGAGCAGATGGGATAGTTTGGCTTCCGGTGCTGATGGCTTCGCCTCAAAAGTCAGGCAGATAGAGGCTGCGCATTGAAGTAAATGAAGCGACCGCAATCTGTCTTGAGTGCCGTTAGGCACGAAATATTTGTAGATGCGAAGGATTGTTTATTTTTTAGCCCATTCATGGGCGACCGAACATGCCTTCCCTCCAGGAGCTGGGGTTCACTAGCGGCGTTGTTCTACAAATATGTCGCCGCGACGCGGCTGCGATCGTTGGCCTAGCCGGGGTTTGGAGGCAAAGCCGGTCAGAGACCGAGAGGCAACTTCGCGGAATCGCTCTTTAGTCAGCTAAAATGAGAGCGCGATGGTGGCGGCCAGGAAAACATCCGGGAAAACTTCAACCGAATCCCGCAAGGTAAAGGTAACACGGCAGAAGGAAGGTCCGGCCGTCTCCGCGGAAGAGTTTCTGGCCCTCAAGAAACCGAAGGGCGATCTGATTCTCGATATCGACGGCGTGCGCGTTTCTGTTACGAGTCTGGATCGCATCTATTGGCCGGATGAAAAGCTCACCAAGTTCGACCTGCTGTGCTACTACCTGAAGATCAGTCCGCTGCTCATGCCCTTTCTGAAAGAGCGGCCGGCGATTCTGCAACGTTATCCTCGCGGCATAAAAGCGCCCATGTTCTTTCAGCAGGATACCGAGAGCGCGCCGGCGTTCGTTAAGACGGTGCGGCTGGTGAATCAGGAAGGACGCGAGCTGAACTACTCCGTCTACAGCACGGTCGGTTCCCTGCTCCACTTCGTGAACCTCGGGACAATTGAACAGCATCCGTGGCATTCGACTTTAAAGCACCTCGACAAACCTGACTATCTGATGCTGGATTTGGACCCGAAGCAGGCGCCCTGGCAGAACGTTCTCGAGGTGGCGCTCGTCTGCAAGGAGTTATTTGACGAAATCGGTCTGCCGGGTTTTCCGAAAACTTCCGGCTCATCAGGTATTCACATCTATCTGCCGCTGCAACCGAAACACAGTTACCTTAAAGCTGCCGCGGTGGCGGAAGCGTTAGCGAACGAGGTGGCGCGCCGCGCTCCGAAGATCGCGACGATTCAAAGATCGCTGGCCAAGCGGCAAAAGCAACAGGTTTATGTCGATGCGATGCAGAATGCGCGCGGGAAAACCATTGCTGCGGCGTACAGCGCGCGCGCCCGACGGGGCGCGAGTGTGTCGATGCCGCTGAAGTGGAAACAGATTGAAAAGGGCGTGAAGATCTCTGACTTCACGATCGAGAACGTGCCGGCGCTGATCAAGAAAAGCGGCGATGCGTGGAAGGATTTCTTTGCGAGTGGCGTGAAGTTAGAGGTGTGACGAGGCGGACGCTACCTGATCCTGGTCCCTCTCCCTCTGGGAGAGGGTTAGGGTGAGGGCCTAACGCTGCGACCGTTATTTTATGAGCTCTTGCGCGAGGCTATGCCTCGCGCAAATCAAATCAATTATTTTCCTTCGTCGCATGCTGCGCCCCTCACCAGGCCCTCTCCCAGGGGGAGAGGGGGAAAGATCAATTCACGGCACCAGCACTACTTTGCCGATATTTTTTCGGCCTTCCATGTGCCGGTGCGCATCGGCGATTTGATCGAACGGAAAAGCTCGATCCACGTGCGGTCGAACCCAGCCTTCGGCTACGCCGCGCATAATCTCCTGCGTCCAGTTGCGCACCTTCTCGCCTTCGCCCCACAGGTGACCGAGATTTAATCCGAACACACCTTTGTTCCGGTTCATCAACCCCAGCGGATTGTAGCGGGGCATCAGCGCGATCGCTTTCAATGCGCGCAGCTTGCCGCGAATACCCGTTGCCGACGCCACGGATATCCCGAAGACGCCCATGCGGCCAGTGGCCCGCAATGCCCGAAAACTTTTCTTCCAACTGTCGCCACCGAGCGGATCGATCACCAGCTCGACTCCACGCCCATTGGTTAGATCTTTCAGCACCGGCAGCCAATCCTGATTGCGATAGTCGATGGCGTGATCGAGGCCCCGCTGTTTGAGAAACTCATGTTTGCCGGTGCTCGCCGTGCCGAAAGTTTTTGCGCCGATGTGTTTGGCAATGTCGAGCGCGGCCAAACCGACGCCGCCGCCCGCGTTATGGATTAGCACGGCCTCGTCTTTTTGCAGTCCGCCCAGCGAGACGAGCAGCGCCCAGGCCGTCAGATAGTTGACGGGAATCGCTGCCCCCTGTTCGAAACTTAGATTTTCAGGCTTGGGAAAAATCTGCGCCGCCGACACGGCCAGCAGTTCAGCCTGTCCATTGAAACGAGTCATGGCGATGATCGGCTGGCCAAGCAAATTTTTATCGACGCCTTCGCCGACAGATTCGACTACGCCGGAGACTTCATAGCCCATGACGCATGGCTTCGGCGGCCCATCCGGATAGAGGCCCTGCCGCGCGAGAATGTCGGCAAAGTTCAAGCCCGCAGCCTTGACGCGGACGATCACTTGCCCCTGAGCGGCCACGGGATCGGGCCGCTCTTCGACTTTCATTGCGCCAACGTCGCCGTTGCGCGTGGTTACGACAGCACGCATCTCTTACTTCACTATCTTCGTCGAATAGAGGATGCCGTACAGCTCGTCTTCGTGTTTTGGAAAATTCCCGCTGTTGCTCGAAAGGATCATCGTGATCATTTGAGTTGAGCCAGCGTACTTTCGATAAGCCTGCCACTCGAGCCGGCGAATATCGTCGTTCATTTCCTGCTTGGATTCACGGAAGCCAACGCCGCGGACGCCATCGAGCTCGAGCCATCTCACTTCGTCATACTTACCGATCTTTTGCTGGGTCTTGGCGGCTTCGTGCATCGCTTTCAGGCTGGTGTCGACAAGATTTTCCATCTGCGGCAAGGGCGAGATCGCAACCGTCAGAAAGGCGCCGTTGCCACTGTAGCTCAACGACTCGTTGCGCACATCGACCTTTTTCCAGTTGGCGGGCAGCGTCCAGGTGATGCCTTGTTGGTCCCATTTGGCTTCCTGACCGTTGGCGATCGCCGCTTGTTGCGCTGCGGTCGGATTCGGTTTCTCGACCGGGTCGTCACCGATCTTGCTCGGGTTGTCCGATGACGACGAGGAGGAATTCGAATTACTATTGCTCTTTAGTTTGTTGGTTAGGTTGCACGCGGCCAGGACCAGCACCAGACCGAGAATCCAGGGAACATGTTTCATTTGAATTCGCTAGCTTCCTTCTTCGGAAATTTTTGCAATCGCAGACCGCCTTTTACTTTAACGCCGAGCGGGTGTCAATGCTGAATCGTTGGATCATTGATTCATTGGTTCATTGATTCATTGGTTCATTGAGCTAATGATTCAATGAGTCAATGATCCAATCCGCTGACAGTACTGGTTCAGTTTTGTGAACGATGCAGAAGAGCTCGGAAAAGGTCCAACAGGATAACTGGAACCTGCAAGACGCGAAGGATCTGAGCCTTCAACTAGCTGCGAAGCAGCGACTAGAGCTAAGCCCAAGGCGAGGCTTGGTGTTGAGTATCAAGACATGGGTCACGCGCCCAACAATATTCGGAGCCGCGGAGCGGCGGCAGAGAGCGCCAATTCATCGAACATTTGAGCCAATCACAACCGGTCCGCCAGCAGGTCGGTCGCCGCTCCGCGGCTCTGACAGATTCTGCTGCTTTCACCCAGGGCTCGCAGAGCCTCGCCTTGGGCTCAGCTCTGGTCGCTGCTTCGCAGCTGGTAAGTTATCGCAGACTTGAAGTCTGTCTTCTCTCGACATTGACAAGCTAAAGCTGTCTTACATCAAACCGAACCAATCCATCGCTGACCGTCGGCTAGTGCACGCCAACGCCAGCATGCTATTCTGTCCGCGTTCCCCTTTCAGCTCGTAAAACTTTTTTTGAGGCGTCACCCAACAGCGTGAAGCCTCACCTGGGAGTAATTATGCAAAGTCAAAGGCCAAAACTTTTTCTTACTCTGGGAGTAGGAACAATTCTGATCGCCGCAGCGGTGCTGCTAATTAATGCCTGCAAGCCGGTGACGACGGAGTCCAACACGAACGTAAACGCCAACACCAACGCTAAATCCGCGGCGAATACGAACACCAATTCCAATTCCGAAAGCACCGGCACATCGATCAACACCCGCGAGCCGGACAAGTATTCGGCCACGCTCAACTTCAGCATTGAAACCGAAGGCGGCGACAAAGCTGTCGGCATTCCTTCGCTGAACATTCTGGTGGCGCGCAACGGCGGCGATCGCCGCGTGGAATTCAAACTGCCGGATGGCTCGCCCCTGGTTTATCTAGACCATAACGATCGGCATTACGTGATTCTGCCGGCGCGCAAGCAGTACGCCGAACTTACCAAGGAAGCGACGGGCGTCGAAATGCACAAGCTGCTGACGCCGGGACAACTGGTGGAGGATCTAAAAAAGATTCCGGGACTGGAACGCGCCGGCGAAGGCCCCCTCGACGGCCGGTCAGCTGAGAAGTATCGCTATTCCAGGACCGCCAATACGAACACGAAAGCCGGGGAAGTGAAAGCGGAAGCTTTTGTCTATGTCGATAAAGAGACGGGGCTGCCTTTGCGCGCTGAGTTGTTGGCCGAAAGTTCCGGCGACGTAAAAGGAGTAAAAGCCGCGCGCGTAGTTGCTGAGATGCGCGACATTAAGACTGAAGTCGATCCAAAGATGTTCGAGCCGCCCTCGGAGTTTGCCCAGGTAGCACCTGAGAAAGTAAGGCAACAGATCGACGCATTGACCGGCGCGATCACGGCAATTCTTAAAGCCATGATGTCCGGGGCGTCGGCTACGCCCACGCCTTCGGCTTCGGTGACGCCATAGCGATGAAAAAATCTCTGCTTATCTTAATCGGTGGACTGCTATTGGGCGGTTTGGCCACGGCTTACTTTTTGGGGACGCCGCGGGGACGCAGTCTTCCCGGCACGCCGCTCAAGCCGCCGGATAGCAGCGGCACAGGTTCGGGGACGGTGGCGGTCACGGTAGACGAAAAATTCTTCGATTCCCTGCTGGGCACGATTTTCACCAAGCTTGGTCCGCCGCAATTGAAGCTTTCGCAAAACATGGCGCCATCATTGATGCAGCCCGCGGCGTTTCAGAGCTCGTGCAATGACGTCGTCACGTTGAATCCCGAAGGCGCCAACACGAAGACAGGCGTGCGCTTCACTGGCGGCAAAATTATCGCGCCACTGGCCTTCAGTGGCAGCTACAGCGTGATGACGCAGTGCGTGCAGTTCAAAGGGACCGGTAAAGCCACGGTCGATCTTTCGTTTGATGCGAATAAGCAGATGGTGTTCGGGGCCTTAAACGTGGAAGAGGTGAACCTTGAAGGAGTCATGCCGGTGGTGAGCGCTTTGGTCACTGCTTTTGTGCGCCGCGCGATTGCCGAACAGTTGAATCCGTTTGAAGTACTGCCCGTCGCACAGCTAACGCTTTCTTTGCCGGTGCAGGCCAGCGGCGGGATGGTAAAAGCCAAGGTCAGCGACGTGCGCTCGGAAATTCAGGAAGGCGCGTTGAAGCTTTACCTCACGTACGATTTCAGCGCCGAGAAGAAATAGACGGTTTGGTTAGTTCCTTTTCTTGTTCCCTCTCTCTCTGGGAGAGGGTTAGGGTGAGGGTCTACGCGAACCAGCATCCAATTCTATTTGCGCCAGGCATAGGTCTCGCGCAGAAACCTAAAATGTAACCGCGCGCTAAGCTGCGCTCCCTCACCCCGGCCCTCTCCCAAAGGGAGAGGGAGAAAAACACCAGCTTGGGAGCTCTCACTTCACGCGGCTCTTTCGCCGGCGCATGAAATCGATCAGCACAAATTGCGAGAGGTTTGAGGGATTGGCAAAGTAAGCCTTCCCGTTGGTCATCGCGCTCATCTGCTTCACAAATTCGACGAGGTAGTAGTCGCTGGCGAGCATGAAGGTGTTAATCATGATGCCGCCTTTCCGACAGGCCTGGACCTCACGAAACGTCGCTTCCATCACCCAAGGATCGCCACCCATCGAGTTCTTGTAGAGCCGCCTGGGGAGCGCAGTCCCGACGTGTCGGGACTGCCGTTCGCGGGCATCTCTGCCCGCTCTTTGCTTTTCTCCGGCGGAATGCCGGCGACCCGCCGACAGGGATGTCGGCGCTCCTTCATCGATAAAGCAGGCCGTGGGTTTGCCGTCGGTGACCATGACAATCTGCTTCATGTCTTTACGCTGCGCTTGCAGAATCCTCCGCGCCAGGCGCAAACCCTCGGCTGTATTGGTGTGATACGGACCCACCTGTGTCGTCGCCAGTTTCGCCAGCGGTAATTCTTCCGCAGTATCGTGGAACAGAACTATCTTCAACGAGTCGCCGGGATACTGCGTGCGAATCAGATGTCCAAGCGCAAGTGCAACTTTCTTCGCGGGCGTAAATCGATCTTCGCCATAAAGAATCATCGAGTGCGAGCAATCAAGCATGACTACCGTTGCGCACGACGATTGATAATCACACTGATGAACATGCAGGTCTTTGTATTCGAGATTGAGCGGCACGCTGAGACCCTCGCGTTGAATCGCCGAAAGCAATGTCGTGTTCACGTCGAGATTGATCGTGTCGCCAAATTCGTAAGGTTTGCTCGCGGCTTCAGCTTCGATGCCGGTGGCGAGATGCGAAGTGTCGTGCCGACCCATCGAACTCTTCCCTAAACTTCCCAGAAGGTTGCGCAGCGTTTTGTATCCGAGAAAATCCAGGCCCTTCTCAGTGACTTCGAACTTGATGTTGCGCGGCAGAGGATCCTCAACCCGCCCCTCGCCATTGCCCATCATTTGCCGCTGCTGCTCGCGCGTCGTTTGCTCTTCACGTAACGTCAGATAGCCTTCCTCAACCAATCGCTCGATCAACTGATTCAGCATTTCCTGGAGCTGAGAGCCCTCGTACTTGCCTTCATTTTCTTCGAGCATCTGCTGAATCTGATGCTGGCTCAACAATCCCTTCTCCAACAGCGCTTGCAACAATGCCTGGCGCAGCGCATCGAGGGACGTGTCCTGCGGCGTCTGCTGACGGGTCCAGTAGTAATCATCGTCGTAGCCCGAATAGAGCAGCGAGTCAGACAGACCTTCCATCAAGTCGCCGAGATCGATCCCGAAGACATCGAGGCCGTTGAATTTTGAGTAGCGAGTGAACTTCATTTTCTAAGCCACAGATTTACACAGATAAACACAGATAAGAAAAATAATTAAGATGGAGGCGTGGATTCGTCATTCCCATTATCGGCAACCAAAAGATCCTCGATCGAGATCCTGGGATTACCGCGCATAGCTTTGCGGGGATTGTCAAAAATGAGCCGCTTGAATTCTGGTTTGAGGCCGAAGTTGAGTAACAAACCTACTTCAATCTCGGTAGCTCGAAGATAGTTCAATAACTGCGCTTGATGAGAAGAATCCAGACATCTTCCGGCTTTCAATTCCAAAAGTACGCAATCTTCAATAAGCATGTCAGCAGTGAAATCGCCGACGGGGTTACCACGAAACCACACCGGAATCTGTATTTGCCGGCAGACCTTAAGCCCCATCGAATTCAGCGCAATTTCTAGTGAGCGCTCGTATACAGACTCCAAAAACCCGTGACCGAGTTCATTGTAGACTTCATAAAAGCCTCTAATGATCTTGTCGGTTATTTCCTTGTGTTTGAATCCGTGTTTATCTGTGTCCATCTGTGGCTAGCTACTTTCCCGCTTTCATCTGCGGCTAATTCCTTCTTAGCTATACCTTCCCGTCTCCGTCAGATCATCATAGATCATGCCGCGCCGATCCTTCTTCGCCTTCGTCACGGCAGTGTATCCGCCTTCTTCATTGCGGCTGATCTTGTTTTCAGCATACAAACCTTCAAGTACGAATTCGCACGCCGCCACGGTTTGGGCAGAGTCTTGTCGCGTGAAATCAAGCGGAATCAGCGCCGTGTCGATCAACTCGGGTACTGAGTCGAGCAATAACATGCATTCCGCGGCAGAAGCCGTATCCGCCAGGCGCACATTGTTCCCCTGATCGAACCAGGCGACGGTTTTAGCGAAATCGATGCCGACGAAATAACCCTCGAAAATTTCGCCGGCAGCGCGTTTGATCAGATCTTTTGCAATCCGGTTCGCGCCAATCTGCTCGCCTTCGTATTCCAACTCCATCTTGCCGGTCATCGACGGAATGGCGGCGTAAATGTCGCTAACGCGGGGCACGACGAACTGTTCTTCCGTCAACAGCGATCGCCTTTCGGCATTCGAGACTACGGATTCCATTACCGTGATCGGCAGCCGCTGAGAAACGCCCGAGTGCTTATCGATGCGCTGATCGTCGCGCGCTTCGAAAGCTATCTGCTCAATCGTTTCGCGAATGAAATCAGGAATCAGCAGCCGCTCTTTCAACTCGTCGCGCGCCGTCCAGGCTTCCTGCCGGGTAATTTCGACTCCGAGCGTGATTTCTTTGGGATAGTGCGTAGTGATTTCCGCGCCGATCCGATCTTTCAAAGGCGAGATGATCTTGCCGCGCGCGGTGTAGTCTTCCGGGTTCGCAGAAAACACGAGCATCACATCCAGCGGCAGACGCACGGGATAACCCTTAATTTGCACGTCGCCTTCCTGCATGATGTTGAAGAGACCTACCTGGATCTTGCCGGCGAGATCGGGCAGCTCGTTGATGGCAAAGATGCCGCGGTTGGCGCGCGGCAACAAGCCGTAGTGAATGGTCAGCTCGTCGCTGAGAAGATGTCCGCCCTTCGCGGCCTTAATCGGATCGACGTCACCGATAATGTCTGCAATGGTCACGTCCGGCGTCGCCAGCTTCTCGACAAACCGCGCATCGCGGCTGACCCAGTCGATGTGGGTCGAATCTCCGTGCAACTCGATCGTTTGCCGGCCGTAGGCGCTAATCGGATGAAAAGGATCATCGTTGACTTCGGAACCCGCAATGATCGGCATTTGATCATTCAATAGATTTGTAAGCTGACGAATGATGCGGCTCTTCGCCTGGCCGCGCAGCCCGAGCAGGATCAGGTTATGCCGCGAGAGGATGGCGTTGACGAGTTGCGGCACTACAGTTTCGTCATAACCCACGATGCCGGGAAAGAGTCTTTCGCCGCGTTTTAGCTTGCAAATCAGGTTCGCGCGCATCTCGTCTTTGACGGCGACGCGGCGGTAATCGCTATGCTTGAGTTCACCTAAGGTTGTGGCGCGTTGCATGATTCGATTCTAACCGAACCGTGTCAGAACCGTGAGCCGCCTTTCTCCTCTCCCTCTGGGAGAGGTTGGGTGAGGGTCCCGACGTGTCGGGATAGCGACCGGATCATAAGATCACCTACATTGAGTGGGTTTATTAAGAAAGGGCTGAGAGCTCGCCGGGACTTTTCGATCCGGTCGCTACCCCGACTTGTCGGGGTTCTGACACGGTTCGTAGTCTCCGATTGAGTTGCACGTAACCAATTCGTCAGCTACCAACTTTTCCAGATGCGCGATCACCGCACGTTCAGCCATCGCATGGGCTTTCGGCGAGACATCTGTGTAAACGCGCGCGACAATCTCTGCCGGCGTGGCCGCACCTTGCTGTACAGCTTGCAGGATCCGGGCTTCGCGATCGAGACGATGTGCAATGTACTCATCGATCTTGTCGTAGGGATTGGCCACCGCCGGTCCATGGCCCGGCAACAGCACAGAAAGGTTCGGCAGTGAGCGCATGCGTCGCAACGATTCGAGATAATCGCGCATGTTACCGTCGAGAGGATCAATCAAAACTGAACCGAACCCAACAACGTTATCGCCGCTAATCAAAACGCCGTTCACTTCATCATAAAAGCAGAGGTGACCTCGCGCATGACCGGGCGTGTGCAAGGCTCGCAGCTCGATCCTTGGTTCGCCGCTGAGCGCAATCACTTCATTGTCTTCAATAAATCGGTCGACGGGGAATTGGTGCTTCAGCGACTCCGCCGTTAGTCGATGCGCGGCGACCGCCACGCGACCCCCATGATTCGCCTGCAAGTGTTCGTTTAAGTGATTCACCCCGGCGACGTGATCGGGATGCACATGTGTCAAGACAATCTCGCGCACGGTGCGGCCGGCGGCGATCAGTTCATCGACGCAACTGGCCAGCTCTTGCTGCTCTTCGCCATAGGGCGAACCGGGATCAAAGACCAAAATTTCGCGCGCGGTATAAATCAAATAAGAGTTTGTGTGCGTCGCCGGAGGCTTTGTCGGCGTGCGCAACGGAAAGCAGATGTAGTTTCGCCGGAACTCGATCTGCCGGGTAGGTTGGCCATGCGCTTCCGGCACTGACAGAAATCTCTCGACGAGATCCGGGGCCAGGCCGCTCGCGAGAGTGTTCAAGCCGTGTAACACCGGGGGAGCGACCAGCGCTTCGTTGCGCTCCCAGCGAACGTACGCTTCGCGCGCGCTAATCCACTCACCGCACTCAAGCTCTCCGTCACCGTCCACACGCGGCTCTTGTTTGGCGGGGCACCTCACCAAAAAGAACCAGGTATCAAATCTCCTCGGCGCAAACGGCGGCGTCACCCAGCGACCGGCAAACGTGAAGTCATTCGCGTCAAGATGCAGCCCATAGTGACGCAACAACTCAGGCCACGACGTTCTGCCTGATTCAAGATCGTCGAGCAGCGATCTTCTCTGGCCGATGGTCAATGTTTCTGCACGACGGGCCAGCAACACACCGGTTTCTTCAAACATCTCGCGCGCGGCGCAGCTAATCATCGCCTGCCGTTCTCGATCACCCGCACAGTTTTCGACCAGAGCATCAGCGTCGTTAGCTTCAACCTGACCGCCGGGAAAGGCATAGAAGCCGCCGAGAAAGACGAGCTTCGTACTGCGCTTAACCCAGAAGACTTCAGGATTGGTCGGATCGGTGTCGTGAGGAAGAAGGATTACCGCGGCGGCGTCTTTGGGGATCACAGGATTCACCACAACCGCGTCACCCCGTATGCATCTAGAGCTGAATCAGCACTGACGATTGCCATGCCCTCAGCTTTCGCCTGAGCAACCAGCAATCTGTCGAACGGATCGCGATGATGAAAAGGAAGCGGCACCAGAACGTCGAGATGCTCAGGTTCGATTGGCAGTAGGCGAAATCCGTTGCGCCGCAGCTGATCAGCAATCAGATCTTTGAAAGGCATCGCTAGCCTGAGTCGGCCCAAGCTCGTTTTGATTGCTATTTCCCAAAGAGTGGCCGCACTAACGAGGCAGCGGTTTTCGGAACTCTCGATTGATGAGCGTGCCTTGCTTGTAAGTCTTTCGTCTCCGCCAATGAACCAAAGAAATGCGTGAGCGTCGAGCAGGAGATTCATGAGAACGGTTCGAACTCGGGCAAGGGCGCATCAAAGTCAGCGCCAATTTCGATAAGATTTTCTGCCGAGCCGAACTGAGGATGACCAGAATTCGATACCGCGGTCAGCTGGACCGATGCGTCTGCATCCTTCCTGATGACAATCTCCTGACCGCTTAGCGCCTCGTCGACCAGCTCCGCCAGGTTTTTCTGTGCTTCATTTAGAGTAAATTCCTGCATGTGAAAAGAATAGCACAGCGTGACCGCGAGCGGCAGATCACGACCACCGAAACCGTTCACCATCGCCGCCCGTCCACGGATTGCCGCGCATGTGATAGCCGCCCTCTTCCCAGAAACCGGCCTCATCCTCGCTCAGGAAGCGCACGCCTTTGACCCACTTCGCGGACTTCCAGGCGTACAGTTGCGGAATGATCAGGCGCACGGGCCCGCCATGCTCGGGTGGAATCGGCGCACCGTCGTGAAGGAAAGCGAACAGCGAATCCTCTTTCAGGAAATACTCGATGGGAACATTGGTGGTCCAGCCGTAATCGTAAGCGAGCGCCAGCACAAACTTCGCTTCCGGCTTCACGCCCGCCCGCTCGGCAATCGCTCGCGCGGAGACGCCGGTCCAGACGTTATCGAGTCGCGACCAGCGCGTCACGCAATGAAAGTCTGCGTAAACCTTCACTGCCGGCAATTGCATGAACTCATCAAGCGAACACTTCAGAGGGTTTTCCACGAGACCGTCGCATTCGAACGACCACGTCGCCAGATCGACGGGGGGAGTGCCGTGCGCGTCCAGCACCGGCCACTTTTTGGTGCGTGACTGTCCGGGCGGAATGCGATTGTCGCGGCGGGTATCGGGACTAATGATCACTTCCGGATCATCGATCTGTTCAGGCACGCGCGGATCGTCAGTTTGGTATTTCGGATCTTTGATGAGGCTGTCCAGAAAGCTCATTTCAGACTTTTTGTTGGTGTTGCGGTAGGCACGCGTCTCGCGTGCCCCGGGCCAGCCTGCGTACCGACGGTTTTAGTTGTCCGCGGAATAAGACTTGTGGGCCTCTTGTTGGGCGTCGAGCACCGAATCGATCAATGAACGCTCTTTCTCAACCAGCGTGCGCAACGCCTCGCGAAAGATTCGCTGTGACAACGAAGGGTCGCGCAGCAGCAGTGTGCGGAACGCGTCCTCGCTCCACTTCAGGACCGCGGCCTCGCCTTTGGCTTTCACCGAAGCGGATCGCGGGATGCCGCAAAGAACGGCCAACTCGCCCAGGATGTCTCCCGGCTCGGCCTCGGTCAGGGTCAAATGCTGGCCCTCACGATCAACGAAGACCTCGAGCGTTCCCGTCAACACCAACAAAACAAAGTCGGCTTGGTCGCCTTCCTTGAGCAACACTTCGCCGGACAGATGTGGCTCCACCTGGCCGGCAGCCAGCAAGCGCTGGGCGCCATTCGTGGTGAATCCTTTGAAAAGCGGAAATCCGGTGATCAGTTCAGCATAGTTTTCGTTCATGGCGCTTATTCCTTCACCTGATATTTGAGAACCATCGCGCGCGAAACCTTTTTTCCATCTTTTTCGGCCGGAGTAAATTGAATCAACTTCGCCGCTTCGATCGCAGCCGCATCCGCAGTCGCGGAGACGCCGCCGGTCACGACAATGTCTGTGACCTGGCCGTTGCCACAGAAGATCGCGCGTAAAGTAATCATCGAAAAGCGGTGTTGCTCCAGATCGCGTCTGCTGAATTTGGCCTCTGGCTTGGCCAGCACGCGCACCTTAGTATCAACTTCTTTGGAAAAAGGGACGGTGCATTCTTTTGGAGTTGGGCTGGGACTTGGGGTTGGCGTTTGCGCGGCGGCCGCGCCGGCAAAGCCCAGCGCCAGGAGTGAACCTACTAACAGACTTTGGATCTTCACCGCTTATTGGGACTGCTGCGCTCTGCCAATTTCACCAATTCTTCCGGCATCCACTTGCCCACGCCTTTCTCCACTGCCCCTTCAATTCCCCGCGAACGGTCGTGCCAATCGTCGCGGTTCCCCTCGGGCCCGCGCGCACGCTCATAGTTCTCAGTCTGCTCGAGTGAGAGTACGATGCCCTGCGCGATGCCGTTCCAGTCTTTCTGCTGGATCCCGCGCAGCACCAGCGGCAATCCGGCCGACCAGTCTTCTTGGGGCGCTCGCGCGTCCTGTTCCGGGATGGTCAGATTGTACGTCGGCGGAAACGCGCCGCCGGAGAATTCGCGCGCAATCTGACGGGCAATATCCTGGTAACTTGCCTGCGCATTCTCAGCCCGCATAGCCTGCGCCCGACGGAAAAGATCGGCGGTGGTTGGACCTGTTTGATTCTCAGTCAAAGCGCTCTCCTATATCGAGTCGATGATGATACTTGATAACTTACATGGGGGATGATTGCAACTCAAGGCGGACGCGACCGCGAAGCGGTCGCGGCCCAGAGCCCAATGTTGCCGCGCAGCGGCTACGTTGGGTTTGTGAATCAAGACTATCCGCAACCCCGTCGGGTTGCGTCATTCACATAATCGGTGTTCCCAGCGTAGCCGCTGAGCGGCAACGCTGGGCTGTAAGATGAAACCGCTTCGCGGTGATTCTCTCTAAGTAGACAATTCGAATTAAGCCACTGCCATAGTCGGGGAGAGCCCGCTAATGCGACTTTCTGAGCCCTCCCTTACGGTCGGGCTAATGCCCCGGGCAGCAACACACAACTACCCCACGAGGCCCAGGTTGAATCTTTTTCTGCAGCACAGGGAACGCGCATCCAAAAATTTGCGTCTAAGCAAACAACGCTGAAGTTGCAGGCGAATCTTCCCGATACGCTCTTATATCCTTAGTTCGAGGAGTCCCAATCATGACTCTCCCGAAGCGGTTCGTCTCGCTGCTATTGATCTATTGCTTTCTGCTCGCCCTTTCGCCGATCAAAGTTTCGGCTTCGATACCGGGTGTTAGAGTACCGGCTTCAGCCGGGCAGTCTTTTTCGGAGCTGGAAAGCCCAACTGAAGTTGGTACTCTGACACCGTTCAATCGAGCCTACGATTTTATTTCATCGATTTTCTCTCCGAATGAGACAAGATCTGCGGATGATGAAGACGCGGACAAGGAAGACGAGGGTCTGAAGTTTCGTCTCAGTGAAGCTCCCGAACAACCCGAGTCCAGGCCGGTTAGCAATCTGGCCAGTGCGACTGTTTTGTCCGATGCTGAGACTCAGGCGATCCTCAGCCGGCTGCCCGCGATCAAGATCGATCCAAACGACCAAACTGATTTTGCCCTGCGTGACAAGTCTCTTCCACCTCCGCGCACTGGCGCGATTGTCATGCAGCCGTTTCCCTCCGCGAGCGAGATGACGCGGCCGTCGGAAACAGCAGCAGGATCTTTGGAAGTCCTTCGCTACTCACCGGAAGGTGACGTGCCGATAGCGCCGAGTCTGAGCGTTACCTTCTCGCAGCCGATGGTCGCCGTCACTGCACAGGAAGAAGCTGCGCAGAGTGTTCCTGTGAGACTCTCGCCGCAACCGCCCGGCAAATGGCATTGGATCGGAACCAAGACCTTACTGTTCGAGCCTGAGGGAAGATTTCCGATGGCCACGCAATACACTGTCAGCGTTCCCGCAGCCACAAAATCAGCGACTGGTTCAATGCTCGCGCAAACCAGGAGCTGGACGTTCACAACTCCGCCGCCCGCAGTCACAAACTTCTATCCGGCAAAAGCCAGCGTGCAGCGACGCGACGTTCTGATATTTGCGGAATTCAACCAGCGCATTGATCCGGCCACAGTCCTCAAGCACATAAAAATTGACGCGGCCAACCAGCCGATCAGTGTGCGCCTGGCTACGTCTGAAGAGATTGAGAAGAACGAAGACATTCGCGATTTGGTGAAGAACGCGCAGAAGGATCGTTGGCTCGCATTTCGCGCGCTTGATGCCAATGGGAAAACTGACAATGCTTTACCGGCTGGCGCGAACGTCAATGTTTCGTTTCTTGCGGGCGCGCCATCAGCGGAAGGCGCGCGCACCACTCAACAGACTCAGGCGTTCCCGTTTATGACGTTTGGGCCTCTGCGTTTGGTCAAGAGCGGTTGCGGCTGGGACTTGAGACAGCCATGTACGCCGTCAATGCCGTGGCAAATCGAATTCAGTAACCCGCTGAATGGCGAAAAGCTGCAGGATTCACAAGTTCGAGTGCAACCGCCGCTCGATGGCTTCAAGATCAGTGCTTCGGGCGACCGCCTTACGATTAATGGCAATTCGAAACCCGACACGACTTATCGCGTCACGATTCAGAATTCATTGCGCGATCAATTCGATCAGACTCTTGGCAAAGATGAAACCGTTGAATTCAACGTCGGCGCAATGCAACCCTGGATCAATTTGTCCGGGCAAGGATTTGTCGTCCTCGATCCTGCGGGGCCCCGCTGGCTCTCGCTCTACAGCGTGAATTACAGGACGGTGAAGGTGAACATCTACTCAGTACAGCCTGAGGATTGGCCCAAGTTTCAACTCTATCGCCAGCTTCGTTATCGCAATCCAAACGATCCGATTGCGAAGCGAGCTACGCTCCCGGGCCGGGTGGCGTTTTCCAAGCAGATCGATGTAAAGCAATCGCCGAATGAAATGATTGAAACGCCAATCGATCTGACTCCGGCGCTAAGGGACGGTTTCGGTCAGGTCATTGTCGAGGTTGAATCAATCACACCGGTGAGCGACAAGTATCACAATCCGCTGCTCGCTTGGGTGCAATCGACGCAGATCGGCTTAGACGCCTTTGTTGATAACGACGAATTGATTGCGTGGGCGAATTCACTCGCCGACGGCTCGCCTCTCGCCGGGGTGCAGATGCAAATCATGCCGTCGAATGTCACCGGCACGACTGGAGCCGGCGGGCTTGCGCACCTTTTATTAAAACCGGTATCGGATTCGCCGGTCAGTCTGTTGGTAGCACGGCGCGGCGATGACGTCGCCATCTTGCCCGAAGGGCCGGACAATTGGTGGTCGCCGAATGGCTCGTGGTTCCACAAACCCGCCACCGACGAATTGCGCTGGTATGTGTTTGACGATCGCAAACTCTATCGGCCGGGCGAAGAAGTGCATGTCAAAGGTTGGATTCGCCGCGTCGGCTCAGGCAAAGGCGGCGACGTTGGGCCGCTCGACGGCGCGATTCAGCGCATCAATTATGTTGTCAAAGACACGCAGGACAATGAAATCACCAAAGGCGCGCTGACGCCGAATGTCTTTGGTGGATTCGATCTCAATCTCAAGCTCCCCGCTAACATGAATCTCGGCAATGCTGAAATCAAATTTGAGACCGAAAGCACAATGAAAGCTTTCGATCACGTGGACTACAGCCACGCCCTCCAGGTGCAGGAATTTCGCCGGCCCGAGTTTGAAGTAAACGCGAAGCTGCTGACCGAAGGCTCGTTGTTTGTCGGCGACCACGCCGACGTTTCAGTCGCCGCGAATTACTTTGCCGGCGGGGGATTGTCGAATGCCGAAGTGAAATGGGAAGTCCGATCGACGCCGACCAATTTCACGCCACCGAATCGCGACGACTACACATTCGGCAAATGGATTCCCTGGTGGGAAAGCGATTCCAGCGATAGCGATGAGAATAACGAAGAAGAGTTAAGTGGGCGGACGGATGCGAGCGGCAAGCACCGCCTGCGGATTGATTTTGATTCGGTGAAACCTGCGCGGCCATCGACGGTTACCGCGCAAGCAAGTGTGCAGGATGTGAATCGGCAGACCTGGACTTCGACCGCGACGATGCTGGTGCATCCCGCGAATCTTTATGTCGGTTTGAAGAGCGACAAGACCTTTGTGCAACAGGGCGAGCCGCTGTCGGTGCAGACGATCGTCACCGATCTCGATGGTGGTAGCATCGCCAATCGCGAGGTGAAAATGCGCGCGGTGCTGCTCGATTGGAAACAGGTCAAAGGCGAATGGGCGCAGGTTGAAGTTAATCCGCAGGATTGTTTGATTCAGTCTGCTGCTGCCGCAGTGAAGTGTACGTTCAATTCGAAAGAGGGCGGCACGTATCGCGTGCGCGCGACGATTCACGACGATCACGGACGCGCTAATGAGACCGAGATGACGTTATGGGTCGCAGGCGGAAAGCAGCCCCCGAATCGCGGCGTGGAAGAGGAGAAAGTCCAACTAATTCCCGACCGCAAGGAATACAAAGCCGGCGATACGGCACAGATTCTGGTGCAGGCTCCCTTTTTCCCCGCAGAGGCGGTGATGAGTCTGCGACGCTCGGGCATTGTGAGAACTGAAACGTTTCGCATGGATTCATCGACTTACACTCTGCGCATTCCGATTGAAGAAGCCTGGACACCGAATGTGCGTGTGCAGGTTGATCTAGTTGGGGCTGAGGATCGTGATGCTGGGAGCGCGGGCGCCTCGCCCGCTCCTTCGGTTCGCGCTTCGCGCTCAACGCGGACGGGGGCGTCCGCGCTCCCAGTGAAGAGACCGGCTTACGCCAGCGGCGACATCAATCTTTCGATTCCACCGCTTTCGCGCAGACTTAATGTCGTCGCCACGCCGCGTGACAAGACGCTTGAGCCGGCGGGCAACACCGTCATCGATGTTGAAGCGAAAGATGCGAACGGTAATGCGGTGAATGACAGCGAGGTTGCGGTTGTGGTAGTCGATGAATCGGTGCTCGCACTGACGAATTACAAGCTCGATGATCCAGTTTCGCTCTTTTACGCCTCCCGAGAGCCCGGAGTGGCCGACTACCACACCCGAGGCAACGTTCAATTGGGAGAAGGCATGAACGAAGGCGGAGGTGGTCCGGGCGGCGGCGGGCCAACTGGATTATTCACAGTGGCGAGGGAGAGCGTGAGCGTTATGGCTAACAAGTCCGTAATGCAGCCGCCTCCTAGCCCAATGGCCCTTCGCGGCAACGAGCCGGCAAAGACGATCGCTGTACGCACAAACTTCAACGCCCTCGCCGTCTTCTCGCCCTCAGTGCGCACAGATGCGAACGGCCGCGCGCAGGTGGAAGTAAAGCTGCCGGACAATCTCACGCGTTATCGCGTGATGGCCATCGCGGTCGATCGTGCGAAGCAATTCGGCGCGGGCGAGTCGACGATCACGGCGCGTCTGCCTTTGATGGCCCGGCCTTCAGCGCCGCGCTTCTTGAACTTCGGCGATCGATTTGAGTTGCCGATCGTGCTGCAAAATCAAACTGACAATGCGATGACGGTCGATGTCGCGGTGCGCGCGAGTAACGCCGCAGTTTCGAGTTCCGAGTTTCAAGTTTCGGGTCAACCCGAAACGACCATTCAACTCGGAACTCGAAACTCGAAACTCGAAACCACGACCGGTCGGCGCGTCACCGTGCCCGCCAACGATCGGGTTGAAGTACGCATTCCCGCATCCACGATCAAAGCCGGCACTGCGCGTTTTCAGATCGGCGCCGTCTCAGGCCGTTGGTCTGACGCCGCGGAAGTCGAGCTGCCCGTGTGGACGCCCGCAACAACCGAAGCGTTTGCAACTTACGGCGAGATCGACCAGGGCTCGATCAATCAACCAGTGCAAGCGCCCGCGAACGTCTTCCCGCAGTTCGGTGGCCTGGAGATCGAAACTTCCTCGACGCAACTTCAGGAGCTGACGGATGCGGTGATTTATCTCAACAGTTACCCTTATGAATGTTCCGAGCAGCTCGCTTCGCGCATCATCACCATCGCGGCACTGCGCGATGTCTTAACCGCATTCAAAGCGAAGGACTTGCCTTCGCCGACGGAAATGGAAGCCGCAGTTACCCGCGACCTGAAGCGCCTGCAGGGGATGCAGAATGAAGATGGCGGCTTTGGGTTCTGGCAGCGTGGCAACGAATCGTGGCCTTACCTGAGCATTCACGTGGCGCACGCTCTGGCGCGCGCGAAACAGAAGAAGTTCGACGTGCCGCAGGAAATGTTCGAGCAGTCGCAGAAGTATCTGCGCGAAATCGAATCGCACATTCCTTCGTACTACGGCATCGACGCGCGGCGGGCGATCATCGCTTACGCGCTTTACGTGCGCGCGCAGATGGGCGATCGCGATCCCGCGCGAGCGCGGAAACTGATTGCCGAAGCAGGACTGGAGAAGCTCTCGCTGGAATCGGTGGGCTGGCTGTTGTCGGTGTTGTCGCGCGACCGCGGCTTCGGCGAGCGAGGTCGCCGCGATCCGGCACCTGCTCAACAATCGCGTCACCGAAACCGCCGGCGATGGCGCATTTTGTCTGCTCGTACAGCGACAGCGATTATCTCGTGCTGAATTCGAATCGGCGCGCAGACGGCGTGATCCTCGAAGCGCTGATCGGCGATCAGCCGACGAACGATCTGATTCCGAAGATTGTGCGCGGCTTGCTGGCTCATCGCACGCGCGGGCGTTGGGAGAACACGCAGGAGAATGTCTTCATCCTGCTGGCGCTGGATCGTTACTTCAATACATTCGAGAAGGTGACCCCGAACTTTGTCGCGCGCGCGTGGCTGGGCGATCGCTTTGCCGGCGAGCAACAGTTCAGCGGACGCTCGACGGATCGGCAGCAAGTGAACGTGCCGATGCGTTATCTGGCCGAAGCACGGCGGCGCGCAGAATCTGATTATCAGCAAGGACGGCGCCGGGCCGGCTTTACTATCGCATCGGGACTGAACTATGCGCCGGCCGATCTGAATCTGAAGCCGGCCGATTACGGCTTCACGGTCGAGCGCAGTCTACGAAGCGGTTGATGATCCAGACGGACGTGTCGCGTGATGCGGACGGCACGTGGCACATCAAAGCCGGCGCGCGAGTGCGGGTGCGCCTGACGATGGTGGCGACCGCTCGACGTTATCACGTGGCCCTGGTCGATCCGCTGCCCGCCGGCTTCGAAGCCTTGAATCCTTCGCTGGCAACGACCGGAAGCATTCCGCGCGATGACAAGCAAACCGGTGTGGCCGAACTTGGCAGTCGTTCCTATGGATACGGTTGGTGGTGGTGGCGGCCTGAATGGTTCGAGCATCAGAACCTGCGCGACGATCGCGCGGAAGCTTTCACTTCACTGCTTGTGGGAAGGCGTGTACAAGTATTCTTACGTCGCGCGCGCCACCACGCCGGGAGTGTTCGTCGTGCCACCGGCGAAAGCGGAAGAGATGTACCATCCGGAAACTTTCGGCAGAGGGAAGAACGGATCGGGTGAGGGTTCAGTAGAAACAGAATCATCCACAGATTACGCAGATTACACAGATTAAGAAGTTGAGCCACGAAAAGGCACAAAAAGCACAAAAGGAATGAGCGATTTTCCTTTGTGCCTTTTGTGCTTTTTTGCGGCTAGTCTTCTTCTCCATCTGTGTAATCTGCGTAATCTGTGGATTAAATCTTTTCAAGTTCTTTCCGTGTAAATTCATCCTCGACGTTGCCGGTGTTCAGGGTTGAAGCGGGCTCGAACAAGAAGGACTTCGCATTCTTCTTCCGCGAACGGCCGATGCTCGACGCCGCGCGGCACGATGATGAATTCGCCCCGTTCGATCCATTCTTCGCGCTCGTGGCCGTCTTCGCGATAGTCCATGCGAAAGCGGCCATTTACTACCAAAAACATCTCGTCTTCGTTTTCATGATGGTGCCAGGTGAAGGGACCCTGGAATTTGACGAGCTTGATGAGCTGCCCGTTTAGTTCACCGGCGATGCGCGGATTCCAGTGGTCCTGGATCAGCGAAAGTTTTTCGGCGAGATTGATCTTATGCATCGGTCCATTCATCCATTGATCCATTGATTCACGATGAAGAAATGAACCAATGAACCAATGGCTTAATTCGTAATCCCCACCTGCCAAAGCGCAAACGCATAATCAAACGCCGTCTCGTGAATCGCGTCGTAACGTCCCGACGCGCCGCCATGCCCGGCGCCCATGTTCACTTTCAGCAGCAGGGGATTGTGATCGGTTTTGTAGTCGCGCAGTTTGGCTACCAGCTTCGCGCCTTCCCAGTAGGGCACCTGACTGTCGTTGAGCGAAACTTTGACCAGCATGGCCGGATAGTTCGCCTTGTGGATGTTGTCGTATGGCGAATACTTCTTCATGTAATCGAAAGGCCGCCTTCTCGTTCGGATTGCCCCATTCGATGTATTCGCTGGTCGTCAGCGGCAAAGATGCATCCAGCATGGTGTTCAGCACATCGACGAACGGCACTTGCGCGATGACTGCTTTGAAAAGATCGGGCGCATGTTGGTGACGGCGCCCATCAACAACCCGCCGGCGCTGCCGCCCTGAATCACGATCCGATCCGGCGAAGTGTATTTATTGTTGACCAGATGCTCGGCACAGGCGATGAAGTCCGTAAAGGTATTGATCTTATTCATCATGCGGCCGGCATCGCGCCAGGGCTCGCCCAACTCGCCGCCGCCACGAATGTGTGCGATGACGAAAGACCACGCCACGATCAAGCAACGCCAGGCGGCTGGCGGAAAAAGACGGCGGAATCGAAATCCCGTACGAACCATAACCGTAGAGCAGCAGCGGCGCCGATCCGTCTCGCTTCACGTTGGTTCGATAGACGACCGACATCGGAATCTTCGTGCCGTCGGAAGCCGTCGCAAAAACCCGTTCGGTCTTGTAGTTGTTCTTATCGAAACCGCCGGGCACTTCCGTCTGTTTCAGCAAAGTCGCTTTGCGCGAGTTCATGTCGTAGTCAAAAACAGAACTCGGCGTGGACAGCGACTGATAGTTGTAACGCAGGGTCGTCGTGTTGAACTCGCGATTGCTGGTGATACCGGCCGAATAAACCGGTTCCGGAAAAGCGATGCGATGACGCTGGTTGTTTTTGAAATCGATTATCTCGATTTGCTCGAGGCCGTTTTCCCATTCCGACAGCACCGCGTGATCCGAAAACAGATCAACGCCCTTCGACTTTCACCGCCGGCCGGTGCGCCACAAATTCTTTCCAATTCTTTTCCGCAGGATCTGAAACAGGCGCCGTCACGACGCGAAAGTTCTTCGCGCCTTTGTTGGTGCGGATGTAGAAGAGATCGCCGCGATGATCGACGTCGTATTCGTGATCCGCCTGGCGCGGCAGGATGGTTTTCCACGCCGCATTCGGATCGTCGGCCGGAATGTAACGAAACTCGGTCGAAGTCTTGCTGTACGCGCCCAGCAGGATGACGGCCTTGTCTCTTGACCGGCCGACGCCAATATCGAACAGCTCGTCCTTCTCGTCATAAAGCAAATCGTATTTGTCGCGTGCCCAGCACGTGGCGAAACAACTTGTCATTGCGCTTGGTGACGTCGTCTTCGGTCACATAGAAAAGCGTTTTGTTGTCGGTCGCCCACGCGACGTTATCGACGCGCTCAATCTTCTCAGGCAGGAGTTCGCCGGTTTTCAGGTTCTTGACCTGCAAAGTGTATTGGCGATAGCCGGTGTTGTCGGTTGAGTACGCCAGCAGGTTGCCGTCGTCGCTCGGGGCGAAGCTGCCAATCGACATGAACTTTTGGCCCTTGGCCATCTCGTTCAGATCCAGCAGCACCTGTTCCGGCGCATTCAGGTTCCCCTGCTTGCGACAGAAGATCGGATACTGCTGGCCTTCGATGGTGCGGCTGTAATAGAAGTAATCGCCCCAGCGGTACGGCACGCTCGCATCAGTCTGTTTGATGTGGCTCAGAATTTCGTTGTAGAGCTTTTCCTGCAAGCCTTCGGTCGGCTTCATCATCGCGGCGGTATAAGCGTTCTCGGCTTCGAGATGCGCGATGACCGCGGGGTTGGTTTTTTCGCGCAGCCAAAAATAATTATCGACCAGCCGGTCGCCGTTGACTTCAGTGACCTTCGGTTTCTTTTCCGTGGTCGGGGGTTGCAGCATAGATGTGTTGCCGTTCTGGGCCATGACGTTCATAGATGCAAAAGTCGAGATTAAAAGAAAGACTAGTGAAAGGTAAATTCGAAGTTTCATCGCCGTCTCCATTTTTTTGAGAGATCGATCATTAATTCCAGAGGAATCGTTGTTATGACGGATGAAGCGTAGTGAAAGTTTCGTTCGAGTTGTTGAGCGAGCACCCGGCCCCCTCAGTCGTGGACCGTTCAACCACGTAGCGGATCGCCCCAGCCTGACTGGATGTACTTGCCGTCCTGCACAATGCAGGGCACGGTCGGATCGCCCCCGGAATATTTGAACATCTCCGCGCGGAATTCTTTGTTGGTCTGCGCGTCGCGATCGATAAACGAAACTCCCTTTGAATTGTAATAATCGCGCGCCTGCTGACAGTAGGGACACTCTGGTTTGGTGTAGATAACAAGAGACAAGCTTGATGACCTCCGCGTGTGCTGCAAGTTTAGCAGAGTGTCTGGAGGCAGGCCACTGGAACAGACATCGATTTAGCGAATAAGCTACTTCCGCCCGCGGATCGCTATTGGAATGAGGACAATGGTTGCGTCTGCAGACCGAACACCTGCGGGTTCTCGCCGATAATCGCGGCGGCGAAAAATCTGGGCACGTAATAAACGTTCTCGCTTCGGAAGTTGGCGTCCAGCTTATCTCTTTGCTCAGTCAACGCGCAGATGCTGCAGGTGCGATTCTGTTCGTTGACGAATGCGGCCAGGTCGCGCTCGACATTGTTACCGCCCCGGTTATAAGCCAGCAAAGCCAAAGCTTCTCTCATCGGATCACTACTGAACTGGTTCAAACTTTTGGCGATGTAGCGCGCGGCGGCGTCAGCAGACTTCGACACGTCCAACAAATCCGCGGGCGACAATCCAAAGTGCTCGCCAGTCTTCGGCAGAAACTGAAACATGCCGATGGCGCCGACCGCGTTGGGCGATTGGAGATTCACGTATTCGGATTCAACCAGCGGAATATAGAGCCCGATTAGCGGCGAAAGCCCGCGCGCTTTGAAGATGCCAATCAGAGTCGGGGCTACAGCCTGCCCACGTTCAAAAACAAAGCGAATGTCGCTTTTGCCGAGCTGATCGCCGGCGTTAGTGCCGACGCGTCGTGCATAAGAATCGACGGCCCTTTGAATCTCAGCATCAAACGTCGCCGTGAATTGATAGTCACGGCCCGACATCTGTCGCGCGATCTGCCGCGCCTGCTCGGCGATAAAGGCCGCGCGCTGCGGCTGTGTCATTTTTTGATAAGTCTCGGTTGACTGTATGGTCGGTTTAGCCGGGACGGAGCTTAAACAAGTTGTGATTATTAATAGTACAAACAGTATGCGATAGATTCTCACTGATCTTCACCCTCTTTTCGAAATTTGCTCGGCCGCCGTTTCATCAGCCTCTAAATTGATAAGCGAGATGCAATCGCAAAAGTGTTCAGGCGGAATCAATAAGTGCGGTTACAGAAACGCGCAAGCGAGAAATTGAGTCGAAAGTGTTCACTATTCCGCGAAAAAATATTTCCCCGTGATCACTACCAGCGCGTACGATTTCGCAACCGCAAATAGTGATAAGATCCCGCACTCGGCTGCGACCAGCGCGGGATGACGAACGAATGATGATGGCCTCAACCTCGGGTGTCACGGAACTGCTGAATGATTGGCAGGGCGGAGATCGAGCTGCGCTCGAAAAACTGACTCCGCTGATCTATGACGAGTTGCGACGGATTGCGCACCGATACATCCAACGCGAGCGCAATGGCCATACGCTACAGACAACGGCGCTCGTCAACGAAGCGTATCTGCGGCTCGCGGGACAGCAAAACACCGGCTGGCAAGACGGCGCGCACTTTTTTGCGGTGTGTGCTCAGGTCATGCGGCACATCCTCATCGATCATGCGCGGCGACGTCGTTACCTTAAACATGGTGGAGAGCTGCAACAGGTTGCGCTGGAAGAAGCTGCGCTGATGTCAGAGCAGCGAGCCGCGGAATTAGTGGCGTTGGACGAGGCCCTGGCTGAGTTAAAAGAGATCGATCCGCGAAAGCACAACGTCGTTGAGCTGCGATACTTTGGCGGACTGAGTTTGGAAGAGACCGCGAATGTTTTGGGAGTCTCGCTCATGACCGTCCGCCGTGATTGGCGGGCTGCGAAAGCCTGGCTGTTCCGAAGGATGACCGCCGATTCGAGTTGAGAGTTCAAGCTTTAGCTTGCGACAGCTTTTCGGCAAAAAGTCTAGCGGTCGATCGACCGATGCTTAGAGGGTTCGGCTTCGTCGCAGAGCGACGGCTGAATTTAGCCCGGCCTTTTGAGGCCGGGATCGGAACAGCAAGCAAGTCACCTCGCTTTAGCGACGATTGAGTGAATGTTTTCAGTCGTCGCCACGCGACGATGTCTTTGATCTTTCAGAGATCCCGGCCTTAAAAGGCCGGGCTAAATTCAAGCCGCCGCTACGCGGCGAAGACTTTTTCTCTGAGCCTGTGACTTTTGCAGCAAAGCTCTTGCGACACCGCAAACATGAACAACCTAAAGATTGAACTTGCAACTATGACTCCGGAACGTTGGCACAGAGTGGAAGAGGTACTGCAAGCAGCGCTCGATCGAGCGCCTGAAGGCCGCTCGGCCTTTCTGTTGGAAGCCTGTCTGGGTGACGAGGAATTAAGGCGCGAAACTACTTCCCTGATGCAGGCTTACGAAGTGTCCGCCGAGTTCCTGGAAGAACCCGCAATCTCGCAGGATGCGCAGGTCTTTCTCGACCACGATGAGCACAGGCGGATCGGCCAACAGATCGGGCCATACGAAATCATCCAGCGAATCGGCAGCGGTGGCATGGGAGACATTTATCTGGCGCACGACGGTCGTCTTGACCGGCTCGTAGCCCTCAAGCTTCTTCGCTCTTATTTCCTTTCCGATGCCGAACGCTTGCGGCGGTTCCAAACTGAAGCGCGCGCGGCCTCGGCCTTGAATCACACAAACATCCTGACCATTTACGATGTGGGCCAATCCGAGCAGAACTTTTATATCGCCGCTGAATATATCGCAGGTGACACTGTTGGCGAGTTGATAAGCGGCGGCGCCTTGTCATTAAGCGAAGTCCTGGACATCATCCTCCAGTTGCTCGGCGGATTGAGCGCGGCGCATACCGCCGGAATTATCCATCGCGACATAAAACCCGAAAATATCATCCGCCGTCGGGACGGCGTGCTGAAGATTCTCGACTTTGGAATTGCGAAGTTGCTGGAGCAATCTTCAGAAACCGCCCGGGCTCGAACGCAAACTGAGACTGGGGTAATAGTCGGGACAATCGGTTACATGTCGCCTGAGCAAGTACGCGGTTTGCCCGTCGATGAACGAACCGACATCTGGAGTTGTGGAGTCGTTCTCTATGAAATGCTGGCGACGCAGCGGCCGTTTGCAGGCACCACAAATGCCGACACGCTGGTTGCCATGCTCGAGCGCGAGCCTGAGCCGCTGTTTGGCGCTTCGCCGCAAGCTGAACCACTCCTGCGGCGACTTCACGCGGTGGTTCACAAGGCGCTGAGCAAAGACCCTTCGCAGAGATATCAGACGGCAGCCGAAATGCTGGCCGCCCTTCAGGGGTGCAAGCAGGAACTGGAAAACAATTCCCGCGGCGACGCCGCTGCAATCATGCCACAAACGCGCGTCAGCGAGCTGCGTGAAGCGGCTACACGTACGATCGCGAAACGTACTCGGCGGCGAAGATTGTTATTTGCCGGCGCGACCGTACTGCTTCTGTTTGTCGCCGCCACGTTTCTCTATCAGCGCGTTTGGTTGAATGGTCGGTCCCCCAGCGTGACTGCCGCGGCGGCGAGACCATACCTGCGAATGACCGAATCTGAGCAACTCGCTTTCGTGGCCGCGCAGGAACAACGTATCTCGGCCATGATGGGAGAACACCCGCGAAAGCTGAATGACGAAGCGTTGAGAGCGATCAAGACCCACGTTGATCGCTACGCGGCGCGGTCCGACGGCCTAACAAAACCGGGTGAAGAACCACTGCGAACCATTTACGGGCGGGCCGCGCCGCAAATTCCCATCATCGTGCGCGCATTCAACGCTCGAAAAATTCCGATTGTTATCGGTATTTATCTCCCGATGGTCGAGTCGGCCTACCGGCCCTGCTTTGAAAACGCGTTTGGCGCGAAAGGCTTGTTTCAGTTTCTGCCCGGCGACCGCCGAACATTACGGCGTATCACGCTCAGAGATGTGTAACGTAGATAAGATGGCCCCGGCCGCCGCCCACTATATTGCGGATCGCATGGCTGAACTGGGCGATGATTCGCAAAGCATGACGCTGGTTTTGCTCAGTTACAATCGCGGACCTGACGCCGTGCGCGATGCGTTGCGGCAGTTGCGCGAGACTGATGCTAATTACGAACGAAATTTCTGGACTCTGTTTGCGAACCGCAACAAGCTGGATGAGACTTTCCAGAAAGAGAGCGCCGGTTATGTCCCTGAATTTTTCGCTGCGGCAATTATCGGAGAAAACCCCGACGCCTTTGACTTGCGAATGCCGGCGCTGTCGAACCTGGCTGCGGAAGGAGACGGCAAATAGAGAACGCAGGCCGCCGAGATTCTTAGAAGTGCTTGGTTAGTGTGTGGCAGTTATGCGTAATAAGAAAATGGGTTGAGAGAAAGGGCCTTAGTCCCGTAGGGACGAAATATTTATAGCCCGATGGACTCAAAATGATTAGTGAGCTCCGTAGGAGCGAAATATTGTCGAGGAGATTCATTTCGCTCCTACGGAGCTAGGATCGATGGAGCGGCCTGTTGCTATAAACATCCGGCTCCTACGGAGCTAAACGATTCGCGACGGTTGTTGCGTTCTTTCCTTGCTTGGCAACGCCTCACACGCTTCTCATTATCTGGCCTCACCTTCGCATCTCAGATAAAATGCGCGCCTGAAATCGTAGCAGTCCGAAAGCCTTTAGAAGACGCTTTCGAATAAGCGAGACCAAACCGCGCGCGATTGATGATCGATTTAAAAAACCTGAGACGTAATATGGACCTGCAATCAGAGATGCGAAGATCCCCGGCCTCCAAAGTCAGCGGCCATGACCCCTCCATTGACCAGGGAAAAGTGGCAAATCATCAAGACATCCGCGAACTTGATCGCGCGGCCACGGCAACCGATCTCGAATCAGCGGCTGGCGCCAGACCCGGCGAAGGATCAGTGCTTTACCGGATCATAGCCCTCGTTGCTATGCTGATTCTGGCAGTCGCGGCAATCGTCTTCTGGTATTACTCGCGTTAGATAGTGTCTGATTTGCGGTTTTGCGCGAACGTCTCTGGCAAGCAATGATTTCACGCAAAGACGCCAGGCGCGAAGATCCGCAATGTGAAACCAGGACACCACGACCCTTAGATGCCATTCTCTCTTGCCACAAACCAATGATACCGATCGAGTTCGTCCACAGATAAGCAGATGATCCAGCCACCGCAAAAAACCAAAGTCCTAATCATCGGCGACGCGTTGGCACCGACTGGCTTTGCTCGGGTAATTCGCAGCATCTTTGAACGGCTGCACAAAGATTTTGAGTTACATCAACTCGCAACGCGTTACGACGGCCGGCCTCACGATTATTCCTGGCAGCTTTATCGAGCTGACAAAGGCAAGAGCGTTTACGGCTATGATCAGATCGCTCCACTGATCGCAGAGATCAAGCCTGACTTAGTCTTTCTTCTTTACGACATAGCCTTTCAGATTCGGTATCTGGAGGAGCTGCGTAAAGTCTCGCCTCAGCCAAGGATCGTGATCTATTCACCGGTCGAGGCAGGACCAATTGCACCTGAGATTATGGCGCGCCTCAAAGGAGTCTCGCGATACGTTCTTTATACCGATTACGGCCGGCGCGAAATCGAGGCGTCGCTGAAAAGGGTCCGGTCGGAAGATCCGTCTTTTCAATTTCCCCCACTCGAGGTCGTTCCTCATGGCATCGATACGCATCGTTTTTACCCTTTGAGCGATGATGATGGCGACATTCCTGCGCGGCGATTGCAGGCGCGTCGCGCTTTGAAGCTTGGAGACGCTCAACACCTAAATGCGTTCATAGTGTTGAATGCGAATCGCAACATGCCGCGCAAACGAATCGATATCACGATGCAGGGCTTTGCTGAGTTCGCGAAAGACAAACCTGCAAACGTGAAGCTTTATTTGCACATGGCCACTGAGGACACGGGTTGGAATGTGCTGGTGCTGGCGAAGCGTTACGGCATATTTGATCGACTGATCATGACGCAGGCCGACAACTCGCGCCCGCAGTTTTCAGACGAGCAGTTGAATCTGCTTTATAACGCCTGCGACGTCGGCATCACGACCACGACCGGCGAAGGCTGGGGCATGGTTAGTTTCGAGCACGCAGCAACGCGCGCGGCCCAGATTATGCCACGTCATACTTCACTTGCGGACCTTTGGGAAGGAGCGGCTGAATTCGTCGAGCCGTTTATGAAATTGACTTACCCGGGGAATCTTACCGAAGGGCACATCGTTTCACCTGCGAGCGTCGCAGCCGCCTTAGAACATCTCTACCAGGATACTGACTACCGAAAGAGACTGGCTGAATCTGCTTATCGGAATGCAACTCACAGCGAATTCAACTGGACTTCCATAGCCAGTCGCTGGCAGCGCTTGTTCGAGGAAACCCTTCGAGATTAACCCGCCGCAGATCTATTCCTTATAGATTCCAATTGTAACCGCCATCCCTGTGCCCGATTCGGGAATGGTGATTTTAAAAGGCGTGATCCCCGGCGACTGGCTGAAAGGATAGGCCGCGAAGGTTACGGTTACGTTGTCAGAATTGTCATAAGACGGCCAATCGCTGGTGGCGCCCGCATCGATCGTTCCGCAATCGCCACCTGTGCTGGACTCAATTCCGAAGAAGACCTCGCCAGGCGTGTTGTTATACAGCTGCATGATTTTGCTCCTTTGGTTCGATGGTTTGTGAGTTGCTGACTATTCAGCCACCAGCGCCAGTTCCGCCTGCTCGCCAGTCTTCGTACTTGGCCAGTTAACGGAAAAGTTTGCGGTGCCGTCTCCCGGCAGAAAAGAAACAACCACATTACTCTGATTGTCATAGTAGGGGAGATCCGCTAATCCATCGACGTCGATGTTGCCACAATCGACTGAGCCACTATCACACGTGATCCAATAGAACACGCCGACTCCGGTTTCGTTGACGAGTGTCATTCGTTTGTTCTCCTGCAATAATTTGGCTGATGACCATAAGCCAGCCTTTTGAAGCGGCGGCATCCTACTAGAATAATCAAACCGGGACAACGATTTATGCAAAAGGTCGAAAAACCATATGTAATAGGGGGTGACAAACTCACGAACGAGTTCCGTACATCACATTGACAGGCAAGGCTTTGACACAAAAAGAGCAACCGACCGCGACTGATACCCATCTCAGTTGTGGTCGATCATTGCAAGTGCTTTTCAAGTTCTTTGTGAATCGGATTCGGCCATGCGCAGCAAGCGTTGACCTGATGACCCGTGGGTCATCGCTCACATGGAGAATACCGAATGAAGTTTCCCCAATTACCTCACCTGCGAACTGTGAAGTTCGCCCCTTTTGCGATTTTCCTTCTTTTCTTTTTCACTAACCTAACAGGCTTCTATTTTAGTCCGGCGCTGGCGCCGGCCCAGCCGGTGAGCGAGAATCTTATCCTGCTCGATCTGCCGCAGTCAGGCGACTGTGATCTCGATCTTATTATCCTGCGCGCCGGAGAACGTGAAGGAGTGGATCCGCGTTTGATTCACGCCGTGATCAAACAAGAGTCGCAATACGATCCCAAAGCAACGTCGAATGCGGGAGCGAAAGGCCTGATGCAATTGATGCCCGCCACGGCGAAGCGATTTGACTGCGACGATCGAACCGACGAAGCGTCGAATGTTGAAGCCGGCACGAAGTATCTCGCGTGGCTGCTCAAGCGATTCAATGGCGATGTCGAGTTGGCGCTGGCCGGTTACAACGCAGGCGAAGGCTCAGTGGACAAGTACCAGGGCATTCCACCGTTCAACGAGACCCAGAATTACGTGAAGAAGATTGTCGCGAATTACGGCAAGACTTATCATCCGGTCTTGTCGCCTGACGATGCGAAAGTGGCGTTCGGACTGACCGCGGTTAACGGTTGGGAATAACGCGAGAGTCCTATATTCGAATCTCTGCGCCATCTCCGCGTGCTCGGCGTCTCCGCAGTGAGCATTTTCCTAAATTTATTCACCGCAGAGCCGCAGAGGTCGCCGAGAATAACGCAGAGAAACTGGAATTAGGATACTTACCTAGTAACGCAATCTCTTTGCAGATCCCGCCTTTTAGTCAGACAAATTCAATCGTTCATCCAAACAGCAGCCCGCCTCCCACCAGCGAGGCCGGGCGGCCCAAATCTCGCGGATTGCTTTGAGCCTGATATTGCCGACCGCAGGCTTTGATGTGCAAATCGTCACGTCCCCGTTTGCCTGGACCTGTAGCATCGTCGCCGCGCTACACCGAAGTCTCACTTCATGGGCGGTATGCGATTGCACCGCGACGCGCGTCGCCGCCGGATCTCGAAAATACGGAATCATTGCTTCCAACTGGGCGAAACTGTTGGCGATTGGCAGCCCCTCTTTTTTCAACGCGCACAATTCCAGCACGACCTTGACCGCTGCTTCCGCATCGTCAGGCCAGGTGTCACGGTGCGCAAACCAATCAGGATCTTCGGCGGTGTTGTAGTTCTGTTCGATCGGCTGATAGAAAACTTTCAGTCCCTGCTGATTGGCGAAGTGCGCCACCTCGCTGACGTGATTCAGGTTCTGACGCATGACCACCGTCTTGAGCAGAATCTCCATGGGCAGCTCTTGCTCGCGACGCAGTCTCGCGAGAGTCTCAATCGTCCCGCGCGTTCGCTCAACAAAATCATCACGGCCCCGAATAAAGTTGTGCGTTTCGTCCACGCTGTCGAAAGACACTGTGACCCGGGCTGGCCCGGCATTCACCAGCTCTTGGATCTTTGTTTGATCTTTCCAATAACCGTGCGTGAGCAGCTCGATCCATAAACCGAGTTCGCGGCCGTAAGCGACAAGTTCGATGGTGTGCGGATTCAGCAAAGCTTCACCACCCGTAAGCACTACCTGCACCGGACCCAGCCACTTGCGCAGGTCGCCGAGGACGCCTTTCCATTCCGCCAGGGAAGGACGCTCCTCGGCGCCGCGGTTCTTCCAGATGTCGCAATGGATGCAGCGCGCATTACAACGCTCGGTCAACAAAAGCGTGGGCGAAGACGGCCGGCACAAAGCTGCGAAGCGCCCGCCCGCAAAGGTGTTGAGCCTGCGGTTAAAGGCCGCATGCACGCGGCGGTAATTCAAGGCTGGAACCTGGGTCGTCACAATCTCAAGCGGCAAGCGATGCCTCACGCGTTTTCTTCATCGACTTGTCTTAAGCTATCGAGGATCAAGTTAGTGTTGCTGGCGGCTGCAATGGTCACGGGAAAACTCCGGGTTGATTTTTCGAAATCAAAACTGCCGGCACTGATTTCAACAATCTGGCGGAACGCCTCCTGCGCAATCAGCTGACCGCTTTCCGCGCCAATGATCTGTCCGTCATTGAAAAACACGCGGCCGGTTTGCGCTTCATTGGTCAGCGTGAGGACGCCGGTCAAGCGCGAGTTTTCAATCGCCTGCACTGCGTCAAACACACTGATCGTCGATAAGTCACCGGCGAAAGTCACCGTTACTTTTCGCGGTTCGCTCGCTGGTGGGTGAAGGCGCGGCTGCGCGTGTATCTCAGGATGGCGCGCGCGACGAATCGCTTCCAGTCCCGTGGCGATGGAAATCCGATTATCAAGCTGCTTGGCTTCGAGCAGACGATCGTGCGCGGCGTCAAAATCATCCCGCTCAATGTAAAGACTGGCGAGGGCCAGGCAATGACGCGCAGCTTCTTCCGGATGCTTATGGGCCGCGGCCACTTCGCGCAGCCGCTCGCGCAGCGCGATCGATCGCGGGCTGCTTTCAAGCGCGGTCTTCAGCCGCTTCAGCGCGCGATCGGGTGAGCCGTACTTGATGAATAGGTCGGCATCAAGCAGCGCCGTCTCAACTTCGCCAACCGGTTCTCTGTGATCGTCCCTCATGGCGATCGAGGCCCTCGTGCCAAATCTTATCATAGTCAATTTGTTCCGCGGACGCTGCTATACTCGGCTGGCTGACTCACCACGACCATGTCCGAGATTGAAAGAGATTTCGACCGGGCCGTGCATCGTAAACTGCATCGCCAAAGCGCACAATTGCACGACGTTGAAGAGTGAAAGGAGTCAGTACCGGGAGCGGATCGATTCCCTCTCCCTTTGGGAGAGGGTTAGGGTGAGGGTCCCGACTGTCGGGATAGCGACCGGGTTCGGGCAAAGACAACATCGAGTTTGCCAGGAATCTTACCCAGTCGCATCCACCACTCCACGCCGGCTGCCCGCGTGGGAACGCCAGTTGGCTCGCGGTACTGACCTCGTCCGGCAAAAACTTATTGTTCGATTGCCAAACTTACCGTGAACCCTTATCATCGCGCGGTCGAAGTTCGACCCGACAACTGCTGACCACTCCCCTGGGTCAGGAAAATTAATCACTTGGAGAAAAGTAAATGCGTTTTAACCATAGTTCTGGGAAAGTTCTTTTGCTCGCGGCCGCCCTGGTGCTGATGAGCGCGACGCTCGGTCTCGCGAAGGCGAACGAGTACAAATTCAAAGTTCACAACAATACGAAACAGGCCATCAAGAAACTTCTGGTGTCAGAAGACGGCAAGAAGTGGGGCGAGTTTGATATCGGCAATGGCATCGCTGCCGGCGCCACCGAAGAGCTGGAGTGGGACAAATCAACCGACAGTGAAAACTGCGAGCAGTATTTCAAGGTTCAGTTTGCCGACGGAGAATGGTCCGATGCAGTGAAGTTTGACTTCTGCGAGAAAGGACTCATTCTCGAGTTCAACTAATCAAGGAATTCAATTAAATGAGGAAGCCTCTGCCAATGGCAGAGGCTTTTTTGTCTTGGAGTGCGGTGGCAGAGCAAAGCGGCGACACGGCTCTGGATCGCCATCTCGTCATTCCAAAGCTCCGTCGCCGTCCCAATAAGTCTGGACTCTGCCGGCGCACTTCAAATCAGAAATCCACGCGCAATCCCAGCCGAATCTGTCGTGGACGCAGGGTACGGGTCGGCACCAGAAACGAATCAATGAAGGCCTGCCGCGCTTCGGGTGATGAGGTTGGCCCAAAGGCGCTGAAGTCGATGAACTCGCTGCCAAAACTGAAAACTGTTGCGTTCAGGATGTTGTCGAACTCGACCACCGGTCGCAGACGCACACGCTCGCCGACCTTAAATTCTCTCGTCACATTGAGATCAAACAGGAACTGGCCGGGACCGAGGCCGGCGTTGCGCGAAAGATTCCCAGTCTGGCCGATCGTCGGCAAGACAAACTGATTGAGGATTGAGGCGTCGAGCGGCTCTCCCGGGTTTCGAGATTTCAGCAGGCGCGTGTCGCCAAGGAAGATCGGCCGATCGTTGGCAATGTCATCCAGATTGCGATCCAAGCCGCCGATGGAAATGTTGAAGGGTGCCCCCGAAGAGAGTCGCAGAATTGGCGAGATGCGCAGCCGGCCCAAATACTTCGGCGTATCGAGCGTTCCCGAAAACGCAAAGCGATGGCGACGATCCTGGAGACTGCGCGCCACTTCACCTTGAAAATTGCCGGCGATCAGCGCGTCAGACGTGTTGACCACACCGTCATCCTTCAAAAAAGAAAGTGTGTAAACGGCCCGGAAGGAAAAGGCGAAGCCGTTCTTTCCCTGGCGGAAGCGATTGCGCAATTCAAACGTCAGTCCATGATAGAAACTGTTTCCCACGGGAATCAATTGTTCGACTTCGCCCCGGCTGGGGTCGGGACGCAGCGGATTGAGTGCCGCCAAAGCCGCGTTGAGCGAATTAGTAGATGAGACGCTGTTCAGACTGATTTGCGAGATGTCGACGCCAGACTCAGTCAAGTGACCAATCGCATTTGGGTCGGTCGCATGCGATGGATCGGCGAAGCCGAGCACGAAGCGCACCAGATTGCCCGCGGTCGAAGTATTCAATATGGGACGAACGCCGCCCGGCGCCGAAAGAAAATTCGCGAAATCGTGCGAGGCCAGATACTCGGTAAAACTCCCGTACCCGGCCGGGACCCTGGGCGCGTTGACGTTGAACTCGCGCCAAAGGTGCAGGTTGCGATTCCAGGTGTAATTAACTTCGAAGACAAGACTCTTGCGCACTTGTCGTTCAAAGCCGATGTTCGCCTGATAGCTTTCCGGAATCCGTAAAGTGGGGTCGAGCCGGCGCAGGACTCCGCCACCTGCCGAGGTTCCCGTGTTGCCGACCGCGAACTGCCGCACCAGCGGCGCGTCAGCCGTGAGCGTGTTCGGGAATCGAAGATTGGCGGCGATGAAAGCACGGCGTTGCGGGTCAGTCATGACTTTGCCGGTGAGCGGATCAGTGAGGGCGTTCGTATCAAAGAACAACTGCTGCGCTCCGGTCGTGAAGTCATCGATTGTGCGCAGCAAAGCGCGGTTGTAAAAAATGCCGGCGCCGCCGCGCAGAACGGTCTTGCCCGACTTGAATGGATCGTAAGCAAACGCGACCCGCGGTCCGAAATTGTTCAGATCCCTGATGATCGTTTCGTCTTCAAAGCGCAGCCCGTAACTAATCATCAGGTTAGGTTTCAGCCGCCACTCGTCCTGTCCGTAAATTCCGATGTAAGTGTTGCTCTGGGTCGAGGTCGTAAGAAAATTCTGGCGAAAGCGGCTGGGAAGGTTCGCGAGAAAATCTCCCGCGCTGTCAAAATCCCACGTCCCGGTTGCGTCAGAGAGATCGATAAACGTTGACTTGATGCGTTGCAAATCGCCGCCGAACTTAAACGAGTGCGAGCCGCGCACGTAGGAAAAGATTTCCTGAAATTGAAAGCGGGTCTCACGGCGATCGGTGGCCCCACTCGTCGAAGTTCCCGCGATCAACGTCCCTGAATTAAGGGCCGCCGAATCGTTGATATCGATCAGCACGACGGGTTTGGTGGCGCCGCCGGTCCCCTCGACGGCGGGGGTCAGCCGCGAGAATTGGAAACGCGTCTGCGCGACGGCGTTCGCGGAAAGCACAAAATTGTCGGAATAAGCGATCGCGTCGGTGTTGCGCGTTCGGCCCACCAGCGCTTCGGCCAACCGATTGCCGCCCCCGAATTGGCGCAGATTGTTCAGCCGTCCCAATTGAAAAAGAAAAGCGCCGTCATGCAGGTTCGTAAATTTGTGATCGACGCGCGCCGTAAAAATGTGGTTCTTCTGGGGCGTGCTTACCGATGAGATAAACGGCGCAATACCGTTGACGGCTTTCAGGGCCGGTGCTGATGGATTCTCATCGCGCTTGAGCGCCGCATTAGTGGGCGCAGGTATTGGGAACAGCGGATTTTGATCGACGGGCACCAGCGCGTCGATCAGTGTTGAGTCGAGAAACGTGTCGTATTCATAGGCGGTGAAGAAAAAGGTGCGGCTGCGGCCGTTATAAATCCTGGGAAGACGGACGGGCCCGCTCAAAGTAAATCCGGGATCGTGCTCCTGCAATGGCAGGCGCTTAAGCCCGAGCGTGTTGTTCTTCCAACTATTAGCGTCGAGTGATTCATCCCGGAAGAAATAGAATCCGCGCCCGTGAAACTTGTTCGACCCGCCACGCGTGCGTAAATTGACGCGCCCACCGGACGCGCGACCATACTCAGCCGCAAACTGATTCCGAATAATCTGCACTTCTTCCACCGCCTCCATCGAAGGCGTAAAGCGTTCGCGCGCCGAGCGGTCGTCGTTGTTGTCGAGGCCGTCGATTGTAATGTTGTTCGAATAGGCGGTCCCGCCTGAGAGCGAGAAGTTTCCCGCTTCTTCCGGCGAAGTTCGCGCGGAAGGATCGGTCGCCAGGTCACGAACCGAAAGCGGTTCTTCGGACACTCCGCCCATCGTAAAAATCAGATCGATCGGCGATCGCGAGGCGACCGGCAGCGCTTCAATCTCGCGGGTGGTGACGGTACCGCCGACTATTGTGCGCGAGGTATCTACCGCATTGGGCTCAGCTACGGTCACCACAGTTGCTTCGGCGGTAACCCCGGCCGGCTTCAGAACAAAATCGAGCTGGACATTTTGCGCGGCAATGGTGGTCAGGCTCGTCTTTTCTTCAGGCGCGAAACCGGTGGAAGAGGCCTTGATGTTATAGACGCCGGGCGGCAGTTGAATCAGTTTGTAAATCCCGTCGTCGTTCGCCACCACAGTGCGCTCGACCTTGGTTTCAACCAGAGTCGCCGTGATGGCGGCGCCGGGAATGATGGCGCCATTCTGGTCAGTGACCTTCCCACTGATCGTGACGGTATCGAGATCCTGGGCAAAAGTTGGGACACTTAGGCAGAGAAATGCCGCAACTAGAAAAACCAAGAAAATTAGTTTCCGGGAAGGCGACATGAGAAAACGATCGGGACTGCCGGCGTTCAGGCGGCAGACTCTAGCATCGCGGGAATGTTAGCTCAAGCTGGAATTAACCGCGACGGCGGTGCAATCGATGCGGTGACGCTTAGTTACTGACCTGGTGTCGCGAGCCGTTTTCTCGCCTCGACCGCTTCGGGGCTATTGGGATGACGCTGCACGATCTCACGCCACGCGGCGCCGTCATAATGAAACTGCCGGGCCTGGCGATCAAAAGTGAAAGTGACGCCTTGGCGATTGTAGCGATCCAGACCGCTATAATTCAGATAGTAAGAGAATTCAGGCGCGCCATCGGTCGGAATGTCCCGCCGTTCAAAGCGGCGGGCGGCTTCGCGTGAAAGTTGGACTGCTGCCTCTGCCGCGGCATCACCAAGGGCCAAGAGAACTCTCGGCCGCAGGTTCGAGCGCGAAAACGTATCAAGAAAAATCCGCGCTCGGGCAATGCGATCAAACTCATCCGTGCCGCCGATGAGGTGGGCCAGACGCTGATCATCTCCGTTACGGCCCGCCGACACCAATGCTTCGCTTTGCACCCACCCGGATGTGCGGCGCGTCACGACTACATGCGAAAAGAGCACGCCTTCCTGATTGCGCTTTGCGGCGCGCACCGATACCAGGCGGCCCCGGCTTAGCCTCCGGATTAAATGCGCGGACAGACTGGGTGCCGTGCGCAATGCGGCCAGGCGCTCGTCGCCCACCACGGCGAGGTTGCCACCGGGAGGAGTTCGTTTTCGTTGTGCGAAGGCGGAGAGGGCGCAGCCTCCAATCAGAAAGAACACTGCTAAGGCTGTTGAATAAGTTGGTCCGCGGGTTGACGTTAAGCGTGGGATGCGCATACCAGACTCCTTCGGTTAAGGGAGGCAACGCCTCGGCGAATCGAATCTGAGATATTTTTCCGGATCGAGTCGCGCCGAAATATATGCGCTCACGACTCGTCCAAACCATTAATGCTATCGCGCTGCGGCGCGCATTATACACACGCGCGCGACGACAGCAAGTCTCTTTGTAACTCGATTTTTGGCTGAGATTCGTTGCCCAATTTGGGCAAAATTTGGTTTGTGATGCAGATGTATGCCGTTACGTCGTTCGGAGGGAACGAAACGTATCTGAAAAATTTTTTGAGCCTTAGTCTTTTTGATCAGCGCGGTCAGCGTGTGGACTTGCCGGCTGAGGCGGTGCGTCTGGCGGGTACAGAACGCTTAACCCGACTGATGGCTACCAGCGCGCCCGCTTCCGGAGGCGGTTCGGTAAAGTGAGAGAATTCTTCGGCGTGGCTTTGCAGGTAATTGAAGAAGCGTTCGAACTCCTGCTGCATGGCGTCCATCTTCTCGCGCATGTTAAGAATGATTTCGACGCCGGCAAGGTTCACGCCCAGGTCGCGAGTCAACGAAAGAATCAATTCCAGCCGTTCCAAATCAGTGTCGGTGTACAGGCGCGTGTTGCCCTCTGAGCGCGAGGGCTTTAGGAGTCCTTCGCGTTCATAGAGGCGCAGCGTCTGCGGATGCACATCGAACTCTTCCGCCACGGCGCTGATCGTGAATGTCTTGGCTCGCTTCTTCATAAACAAAAAACCTGAACTTAGTGCTTTGAACTTTGTACTTTGATCGCTTGCCGCAGTTGACCTGTAAATTTCAGCCGTAACTCACGCTAGAAATCAAAGGCCCAAGTACAAAGTTCAAAGATCGTTCTTACTCCAGTCCCATCGCCACTCTGGGATTCTCGGTATTCATCAGCGCGTACTTGCGTAGCAATTCTTTCGTTTCTTCCGAAATTACTCTTGGCAGCGTCACCTGCACTTCAACAAATTGATCGCCGTGCACGCTGGGGTCGCGCAAAGATGGGGCGCCACGACGACGCAGGCGAAATTTTTGGCCGGACTGAGTACCCGGTGGAATTCGCAACTGCGCTTTACCGTTCACCGTCGGTACTTCAATTTTCGCCCCCAACGCCGCTTCGGGGACAGTAATCGGCACAGTCACATAGATGTTGTCGCCCTTGCGCGTGAAGTACTGGTGCCGGCCCACATTCGTAATGATGAAGAGATCGCCCGGCGGCGCTCCCAAGCGGCCGCCTTCGCCTTTGCCGGGAATGCGCACCCGCGAACCAGTATCGACGCCGGCCGGAATGCGCACCTTCACATTTTCCGTCTTCGGCAAAACGCCTTTGCCTTTGCAGAGCGAACAGGGCGGACGCCGCTTGCCGCTACCGCCACAATCGGGGCACTCCTGGCTGAAGCGCAAACGTCCACCAGTGCGTTGCACCTGGCCTGAGCCTTTACAGGTCGGACAGGTGACAATCGAACCGCCGGTATCTCCGGCCCCATGACAGCGTGAGCATTGTTCCGATCGATTGACCGTGAGGTTGGTCGTTAAGCCGGTAATGGCCTCCTCAAAGCTGAGCGACAAAGGCATCTCGATGTCTGCGCCGCGCTGCGGCTGAGGCCGCGGCGGCTCGCGATCGACGCGGCCGCCACCGAATAGATCGGCGAAGATGTCGCGGAAACTGCCACTGCCCGTTGGTGCGCCCCCCGGAGCAGCTGCGCCCCAATCGAAACCTGAAAAATCGAAGGGCGCACCGCGCGTGTAGGTTGCGCCGGCGCCGGCTTCAGCGGCATTCGCCAGATTGTCTGAATACTGGCCAAAGCGATCATAAACCTTTCGTTTTTTTGGATCAGAAAGCACATCGAACGCTTCGCTCATCTGCTTGAAGCGTTCCTCGGCGGTTTTATCACCCGGGTTTACGTCAGGGTGATACTTGCGCGCCAAACGCCGGTAAGCTTTCTTGATCTCATCCGGTTTAGCGTCTTTTTTTACGCCGAGAATTTTGTAGAAGTCTTCCTTGGCCATCACTCACATTGTCGGATTTCCAATTGCCGAATGCCGATTGATCTCTAACCCAAGTCGCGCCACTAACATCCAGGGCGAGCAGGTAGCGACCAATCGGCAATTAAAAATCGGCAGTCGGAACTGGTTTACTTCTTATCTTCGTCCACATCGACGTATTCAGCGTCGATGACGTTGTCGTCGCCACCCGTCGCTCCGCCACTGGACGCGCCCGCGGCCGATGACTGATCAGCCGTCGCTTCATCACCGGGCGTCGATCCCGTCTGCTGATAGAGGGCTTCCGCCATCTTGTGCGAAACCGTCTGCAACGCATTGAACGCGTCGTTCATCCGCTGCACGCCGCCTTCTTCGACGGCCTTCTTGGCGTCCGCGATGCCCGTCTCGACTTCGCCGGCCACGGCGCCGACCTTTTCGCGATTCTCGTTCAGCGTTTTCTCCATCTGGTAAATCAGACCATCCAGACGATTGCGCGCTTCGATCTCTTCACGCTTGTTCGCGTCCTCGGCCGAGTGGGACTCAGCATCACGCATCATCTTGTCGATCTCTTCCTTGCTGAGCCCAGACGAAGCCGTGATGGTGATTTTTTGTTCGCGACCCGTGCCCATGTCCTTGGCAGACACGTTCACAATGCCGTTCGCATCGATGTCAAAAGTGACTTCGACTTGCGGCATGCCACGCGGCGCCGGCGGAATTCCCACCAGATGAAACTTGCCGAGGGTGCGATTGTCGGTCGCCATCGGGCGTTCACCCTGGATACACGTGTACCTCGACGGAGGTTTGGTTGTCAGAAGCCGTCGAAAAGATTTCAGACTTGCGAGTCGGAATCGTGGTGTTGCGCTCGATCAGTTTCGTGGAAACACCACCCAGCGTTTCAATGCCGAGACTCAACGGCGTCACGTCAAGCAGGAGAATGTCGGTCTTCTCGCCCGACAGAACGCCCGCCTGCACTGCCGCCCCGACGGCCACGACCTCGTCCGGATTGACGCTCTTGTTAGGTTCCTTGCCGAAGAAGTTCTTGACTATTTCCTGCACCTTTGGAATTCGAGTCGAACCGCCGACCAGGACGACTTCGTCAATTTTGCTGGCATCGATGGCGGCATCTTTCAATGCCTGTTCCAGGGGAGGCGTCAGACGCTTAAGGATCGGATCCACCAGCTGTTCGAACCTTGCTCGCGTCAGCTTCATCACCAGGTGCTTCGGTCCGGATTGATCGGCCGTGATGAACGGCAGATTTATTTCTGTCTCCATGGTGGATGACAGTTCAATCTTGGCCTTCTCGGCGGCTTCCTTCAGTCGCTGCAGTGCCATCTTGTCTTTCGAAAGATCGATGCCCTGGTCCTTTTTGAACTCTTCAATAATCCACTCGATTAGGCGCTCATCGATATCGTCGCCGCCCAGGTGCGTGTCACCGTTGGTCGATTTCACCTCGACGACGCCTTCGCCGACTTCGAGGATCGAAATGTCGTAGGTGCCGCCGCCAAAGTCGAACACCGCGATGGTCTCGTCCTTCTTCTTGTCGAGGCCGTAAGCCAACGCGGCGGCCGTCGGCTCGTTGACGATGCGCATGACTTCAAGGCCGGCGATCTTGCCGGCGTCCTTGGTGGCCTGGCGCTGTGAGTCGTTAAAGTAGGCCGGCACAGTGATAACTGCCTTGTCGACTTTCTGGCCAAGATAATCCTCGGCCGACTGCTTCATCTTTTGCAGGATCATCGCCGAGATTTCCGGCGGACTCCATTCTTTGCCGCCCGCAACGATCCGAACGTCACCGCCGGTGCCGGTGCCCTGAACTTTGTAAGGCACCTGCTTGATTTCTTCGCTAACTTCGTTGAAGCGGCGACCCATGAATCGCTTGATTGAATAGATTGTGTTTTCGGGGTTGGTAACGGCCTGACGCTTGGCCACCTGGCCGACCAGCCGGTTGCCGTCTTTTGCAAACGCCACCACCGAAGGGGTCGTCCGGCCACCCTCGGAATTTGTGATCACGACCGGCTCGCCACCCTCCATCACCGCCACCACCGAGTTGGTCGTTCCCAAGTCAATACCGATGATTTTGCTCATATTCTTCGATACTCCGCTGCTGTTATTTGCGCTCCAGCCGCGTGCCAAGCTGGTTGATTGCGGGCTTAGAATAATATCTGAGTGTGTTGTTGTCAACCCTATGGCGAAGGTCGACTGCAGATGCCGCGTCTTCGTTGAGCAGCCGGGACACAAAGAAGATGTAGTGGATGCCCGAGAAGAAGGTGAACGCGAAGACCGAAGTGTAGACGGTGGGAAGGTAATATCCGGTGCCAACCCGAGTCTGGGCGGCCAGCATTACGGTAGCGACGGCGACGAATCTGAACGACGGTGCTGATCTTGCCGGGCAGCGAGGGCTGAAAAGCGCGAAAGCCGGTGACCATATTGATGGCCGCCGCGCCGACCAAAATAAAGACGTCGCGGCTCAGAACGGTAATTGTTACCCAGAACGGAATCGGCAGATGCTTGGGAATTGGCGTGGGATAGACGCCCCGCATGCTGAAGCACGACGAAGGAGGTCACCAGCATCATTTTGTCGGCAATTGGGTCAAGGATGCGGCCGAGCGGCGATTGCTGGTGGAAGCGGCGCGCCAGCAAACCGTCGAGACCGTCGGTGATTCCGGCAATCACGAATACTGCCAACGCCAGCAGAAATTTTTGATAGAACAGCAGCGAGACAAAAACCGGAATCAGCGCCATCCGAAAGACGGTCAGCACGTTCGGCAGAGTGATAATCCGAGAGGACATTGATGCGGTTTTCGATTTCGCTTGTGGACTTGGGCCGGCTGCAACGTGAATCGAAGTGATCGTACTGGGAAGCCGATCTCAATTCCAAAACTGAGACCTCGGGCAGGCAGCCGTAGCGAATTGGCAGGACCACTGTCCCCAGCCCCCGGGTGACATATATCTGCGTGTTTGCTCGCCGTCCAAGGCCGCGCAACATGCGCCGGCGCGGGCGGCCCGAGCGGTTCTTTTCCGGACGCAACGTGACTTGGCCACCGTGCGTGTGCCCGCTCAGCACCAAATCAATATCGGCGCGCGCGGCCCGCCGCAGAATGATCGGATTATGCGCCAGCAGGAGCTTCAGTTCGCCGTCGCTGGATCCGGCGAGCGCCAGCGGTAAATCTTCGAGGCCCACCATCGTGTCGTCCACGCCGGCGAGCCAAAAGGATTGGTTCTGCACGTCGATGCGAAGACCTTCGTTAATCAGCACGCGAATGCCTTCGGCGCGAAATAGATCCGCGATCAATTTTGCGTCCGTCCAATGATCGTGGTTTCCCAGCACCGCGAACACTCCGTAGCCGGGCGCGTAATCTCCCGACCAGTTCCGCGCAGGGAGCTGCATAGCTACGCTCCTGGGAAATGTAATCGCCGGTAAGCGCGATCAAGTCCGGATTCAGATCGATTAGCGGCGTCGATAGCGCGCTCGAGATGGCGCGGCTCAACGAACGGGCCGTAATGAAGGTCTGACAGGTGGACGATGCGAAGCCCGTCGAGGGCCTTTGGTAAGCGTCGCAGAAAAATTTCCTGGCGCTCGATCGCGATCATGAACGGTTCAGTCAGCGCCAGGCGCGCCATTTCTCCGAGTGCCGATTTGATCACCGACAACGGCCGGGTTTCCGGTCGTGGACGGCGCGTCCGCCCGTGCTGCCATTGAATAGGCGTAGACATCACTATTTGGGGAAAATCGTTAAAGCGCGCGCATTATATTGATGAGGGTCGGGTGGTGCAAATGTGCGCGCTTCGTAAAACAACCTAGGCGATCGTAATTTCCTTCGACAGATAAACGTCCTGAATGGCGTTGAGTAGCTCAACGCCTTCATTCATCGGGCGTTGGAAGGCTTTGCGGCCTGAGATCAGGCCCATGCCACCACCGCGTTTGTTGATAACCGCAGTGCGCACAGCGGCCGCCATATCGCCAGCGCCTTTTGATTCGCCGCCTGAATTGATCAATCCGACGCGACCCATGTAGCCGTTCGCGACCTGATAACGCACCAGGTCAATCGGATTGTCGGTCGTCAGCTTTTCGTAAACCAGCTTGCTGGTCTTGCCGTAGGACTTGCCGAGTTCTTTCTCCACCGAGGTATAACCACCGTTCCGTTCGGGCAGTTTCTGTTTCACGATGTCAGCTTGAATGGTTACGCCGAGGTGGTTTGCTTGCCCCGTTAGGTCGGCGGCGGCGTGCATGTCGCCTTCGGGAGTTTTGAATTTCGAATTGCGCAGGTAACACCAGAGGACGCAGGCCATGCCCAGTTCGTGGGCCTGCGCGAACGCTTCTGCAACTTCCTTTATCTGCCGGGTCGACTCGTCGGATCCAAAATAGATCGTCGCGCCGACGGCGACCGCCCCGAGGTTGTGGGCTTCTTTGACGGTGCCAAACATTACCTGATCGAACTTATTCGGCAGGGTCAGCAGCTCGTTGTGGTTAATCTTGACGATAAAAGGAATCTTGTGCGCGTACTTGCGTGCCACGCTGCCGAGCACACCGAAGGTCGAAGCTACGCCGTTGCAACCGCCTTCGATCGCCAGCTTCACGATGTTGTCCGGATCAAAGTATTGCGGATTAGGAGCAAACGACGCTCCCGCCGAATGCTCGATGCCCTGATCAACCGGGAGGATCGAAACATAACCGGTGCCCGCCAGCCGTCCATGATCGAACAGCGTCTGCAGCGATCGCAGCACCGACGGTGAACGGTCCGATTGCGAAACGACGCGATCTACGAAATCCGGGCCCGGCAGGTGAAGCTGTTCCCTGGGAATTGTTTGCGCTTTATGGTCAAGCAGCGAGCGTGCTTCGTCTCCCAGAAGCTCCTCAATGCGATCCACCGCTGCCGGCGAACGCTTCATTTCTGTAGCCATTATCTTCCTCCAAAAGATGGGTGCGTCGGGTCTGGACGCGTGGAATCATAAGCAAAACTTAATCAAGAGCGAGGCAGGAATTATAGCACACGCCACCTGCCTGACTTGAAGCGTACGGGGGATTGCGTACTCAACGGCGCCGTCTGCTTCGTCAAATCTATCCCAGGCGTCAGCGGCGCCCGTGTGCCGGCTCAAGTTTTGACACTTTGCTCGGAAATCATGCCACTACTATTGAGTGCCATAATGTGATCTTCAGCACAAATCACCTGTTAATTCCATTGCCCGGCCCGGAAATTTCGAGATAGAATCCAGCCGCCCGATCGCTACTTGTACTGGTTGCCAAACCGCAGCTCAATATTCGGTTGTCGCCCGACCCAACCGGTAACTTCACAATTGAAAGGCTTCCGTAATGAGATTTTTCCCCCGCCGTCTGGCACTGCTCACGCTTGTTACCTGTCTCGGAATCTTTACTCCTTCTTCGTTTGCCGGTGATGAATGGCGCGCGATCTCGGCTGAAGAGTTGGCGATGAAGACTGCCAAAGTCGAAGCTGACGCCGACGCTGAGGCGATTTTCTGGGAAGTGAAGATCGACGACAGCTCGGACGATGACTTGTCTTTGCAGCATTACGTTCGCGTCAAGGTTTTTACTGAGCACGGCTGCGAAAAATACGGCAAGTTCGATATCCCGTTTTCGAAAGGAAAGAAAATCAAGGACATCGCGGCGCGCGTGATTAAAGAGGACGGAACTGTAGTTGAGATCCGGAAGGAAGAGATTTTTGAGCGCGAAATCATCAAGGCCAACGGTCTGAAAGTAAAAGCCAAGTCGTTCGCCGTGCCCAACCTGAAACCAGGCGTCATCGTCGAGTACCGTTACCGCGAAGTCATCAGCGATGCCGGCGCTTCGGGCATGCACCTGAGATTTCAGCGGGACATCCCGGTCCAGACAATGGCCTATTATTACAAGCCTTACAACAAAAAGAAGCCGGACTACCAAAGTTACAATTTTCAGGACACCAAGTTTATCGAAGCCGACAAAGGTTACTGGGCGGCAATCCGCTCGAACATACCGGCCCTGAAAGAAGAGCCGCAAATGCCTCCCGAGGATCAAGTAGTTCCCTGGATGCTCTTGCAGACCGTTCGCCTCAACATCAGCGTCCAGGCTTTCGGCTTTACCATCTCAATCAAAGATCCGGGCAACCCGAAACTCTATTGGGCTTCCGTGGGCAGCGACAAATCTTTTCTGGTGAAGTTCATGAACAAGTCGGACAAAGAGGTTAAGCGAGTCGCCGGCGAAGTCACCGCCGCTGCTCAAACTGACGACGAGAAGATGCGCAAGCTGTACGAGTACTGCCAGTCTCAAATTCACAACACGAGCTTTGACACCTCGCTCACGGACGAGCAGCGCAAGAAACTTCCCAAGAACGAATCGCTCGGCGACGTCATCAAGCATAAGACGGCGTCCGCTCAGTTTATCGACATGTTGTTTGGCTCAATGGCCAACTCACTTGGCTACGAAACGCGGATCGCCTTTTCCGGCGATCGCAGTGAGATGTTCTTCAACCCGGAAATGACTAATGAGTCTTTCATTCACCCGGCGGCAATCGCGGTCAAAACAGGGGATAAATGGAAATTCTTCAACCCCGGGACGAAGTTCCTGCCTTACGGCATGCTGCTCTGGTACGAAGAAGCCGTGTGGGCGTTATTAGTCGGCGAAAAAACTTATACGTGGGTACAGAGCCCATCTACTTCTCATGACCAAACGACCGCGCGCCGCACGGGAAAGTTCAAATTGGCGGAAGACGGCACACTGGAAGGCGACGCCAAAATCGAATATACCGGGCAGTCGGCGCTCACTTACAGGATCGAGTACTACGACGACTCAGATAACAAGCGCGAAGAGGCGCTAAAAGACGACATCAAACGGCGTTTGAGTACGGCAGAGGTGTCAAACATCAAGATCGAAAACCTCGAAGATCCTACTAAACCGCTGGTTCAGTCATTCAAACTCCGCGTGCCGCAATACGCGCAAAAAACCGGCAAGCGAATCTTCCTTCAGCCAAGCTTTTTTGAATATGGTGAACCTTCGATGTTTTCCAGCGCGTCGAGGAAATACGACGTTTACTTTCACTATCCCTGGTCGCAGGACGACCAGATAGAGATCGAACTGCCGCCGGGATACACCCTGGATAACGCGGAAAAGCCGGGACCCTTCTCGGCCGGCAACATCAGCCAATACAAACTCGACCTGGGAGTAACGAACGATGGGCGGTCGCTGATACTCCATCGGGAGTTCTTTTTTGGCGGCGGCGGCAATCTGGTTTTTCCGCCGGGCTCGTACAGCCAGGTCAAGTCCTTATTTGACGAGCTTCACAAGAAGGATGAACACACGATCTCCCTCAAGCAAACAGTCGCCTCAAACTAAGGCCGCGGATTCTTCAGAACACTATGCGCTTCAGATACCTGCTCTCACTCTTCATTATCCTGACGGCGGCGGCCTCGGCCTTTGCCGGTGACGACGTTCCCAGCTGGCTGCAACAAGCAGCCGCTATAACTCCTCCCGCTTATGACAAAGACGTTCCCGCGGTGGTACTCCTCAGCGATCAGAAGATTACCGTCAGCGATGATGGCCGCGTAGTAAGGACCCGAACCTTTGCGGTGCGCATTCTCAACCGCGAAGGTCGTGGCGAAGCCATCGCTCGAGAGATCTATCAAACTGATACCGGCAAAGTGCGCGACCTTCAGGCGTGGCTGATTCGGCCTTCAGGTCCGGCCAAGCACTATGGGAAAGATCAAACGATTGATATTTCGCTCGCGGTCGACGACGTCTACAACGAATACCGGGCCAAAGCGATCATCGCCAAAGACGATGCCGACACGGGACAAGTGTTTGGTTATCAACTGGTGAGCGAAGAGCGCTCAATCTTCAGTCAGTTCGACTGGGATTTTCAGGATCGTGTTCCGGCACTCGTTTCGCGGGTCACCCTGATCTTGCCCAACAGCTGGCGCGCGACCAGCGTCACCTTCAACCATGAACCGATCGCCCCTACCGTCGCAGGTTCGACTTACACATGGGAATTGCGCGACCTGCATCCCATCGCTAAGGAACCGCTGAGCCCGCCCGTATCACAGCTCGCGCCGCGAGTAGCGATCAGTTATTTTCCGGCCGCAGGATCATCCAATCCGACCGTCAGAACCTTTGCCGACTGGGCGCAGGTGGCCCAATGGATGTCTGAACTCGAAGATCCACAAGTCAATACGAATGAAGCGCTGGAAACGAAGGCGCGAGAACTGACGGCTAATTGCAAGACAGAATTCGAGCGGATTCAGGCGATCGGCCATTTCGTTCAGAGCATCAAGTATATTTCGATCCAGACCGGCATTGGCCGCGGCGGCGGTTATCGCCCGCACGCCGCCACCGAAGTATTCGCGAAATCCTATGGTGACTGTAAAGATAAGGCGAACCTGATGCGGGCCATGCTGAAGGTCGTCGGCATCACGTCTTTTCCCGTCAGCATCTACTCAGGCGATCCCGATTACGTTCGTCCTGAGTGGCCCTCGCCACAACAATTCAATCATTGCATCATCGCGGTGAAAGTCAGCGACGCCACGCAATCGCCCACCGTGATTCAGCACGCACGGTTGGGCCGCCTGCTCATTTTCGATCCGACCGCGGAAGAAACTCCCGTCGGCGATCTGCCGTCATACCTGCAAGGCAGTCTGGCGCTAATTAACTCGAAAGAAACGGACGCGCTGACCACGATGCCGGTGACACCGCCGGAATCGAACGTGTTGGATCGCCGCATTGATAGCAGCCTCGACGCCAGCGGTTCGTTGACGGCGACGATTCGCGAGCAGGCGAACGGCCAGTGGGCCGCCGGTTACCGCAGCGAATTTCGCGGACAGTCACGACCCGATTACATCAAACGAATCGAAGGATGGGTTACTGCGGGAGCCACGGCCGCGCGAGTCAGCAAAGTCGAACCGCGGGACGATCTGGCCGCCGGCCGTTTCGATCTCGACATCGACTTTGTGGCGCCCAGCTATGCGCAGTTGATGCAGAATCGCTTACTTGTCTTCAAGCCGGCCATGGTCTCGCGCCGTGACGGGCTCGCTTTGACCGAGACCAAGCGCAAGAATCCCATTATTCTGGCTTCACACTCATTCGCGGAAACCGTGCGCGTGAAATTGCCTGCGGGGTTTGACGTTGATGAAGTACCGGATGCAGTGAAGCTGGAAATGCCCTGGGGGTCGTACGCGACGAACTACGAAGTCAAGAACGGCGAGTTGTTGTTTTCCCGGAAACTAATTCAGCGATCGACAACGGTTCCCGTCGACCAATACAGTTCCGTCCGTGGGTTCTTCGAAAAGATCCGGGCCGCTGAACAATCACCCGTAGTGCTGATCCGGAAGTAAATCTACTCCGCGCCGGCGGCTACCGCTTCCGCTTGCAGTCTCTGTTTAAAAGACGAACGCCAGACGTCTTCCATCCGGGCTGTCTCAAGCCGAATCACTTCTTCGCCGTCGCTTTGCATCCGCAGCACGTCTGCCTCGACCGCGCCGAGCATCGTCATTGGACAATTCGCCGTAGCGACAATCTCTTCAATCCGGCCGAGCAGCGATGGGTCGAAACTGATAATGATGCGCGAAGGTGTTTCGCCAAACAGACGGGTTACCACATCGTATTCGCCGGTGACATCGACGCCGGCGCCCGCGGCCGCGCGACCGTGCGACGAAAAACAACATTCCGCGAGCGCGACTGCCAGGCCGCCGTCTGAGCAATCATGAGCGGAACGCAGCAACCCGGCTTCAGCCGCCCGTAAGCACGCAGATTGGACGGCCTTCTCAAGCTCTAGATCAAGCTGCGGCGTTTTTCCGCTCGCGATAAATTGCTCAGTCGTCGCGCCCTCAAGGACCGCCTTGTATTCGCTCACCGAGAGATCGTCTCGGGTAGTTCCGAGCAAAGCTATCAAGTCGCCCACTTGCTTGAAGCCGGGCTGAATGACCTTTCTCACGTCATCGATTAACCCCACCATCCCGATCACTGGTGTCGGCAATATTCCCCGGCCTTCTGTTTCGTTGTAGAAAGAAACATTCCCGGAAACCACCGGCGTGTTAAAGGCGGCACAGGCTTCGGCCAGGCCATCGATCACTTCTGAGAAGGACCACATGACTTCGGGCCGTTCGGGCGAGGCAAAGTTCAAACAATTCGTGATCGCAATTGGCTGGGCCCCGACGCAGACGACGTTGCGTGCGGCTTCTGCGACGACTAACTTCGCGCCCTCGCGCGGATTCACTGCACAATAACGGCCATTCCCATCCAACGCGATAGCCAACCCGCGCCGCGTCTCTTTGATCCGCACGACGGCCGCGTCACCACCGGGAAGCACCGCCGTATTTGTGCGGACCATGTGATCGTATTGGCGATAGACCCATTCTTTTGAAGCGAGGTTCGGCGAAGAAAGCAATCGAAGCAGAGCTTCGTTTAGTTTCGAGTTTCGAGTTTCGAGTTTCGAGTTTGTTTCGGCCTCGGATTCGGCTGCTGTTGAGATTTCCGTTGCCGCGGCGCTTGCGGCGCCAAGCGAACTCGAAACTTGAAACTCGAAACTCGAAACTTGTTTCATCGGCCTCTCATAAACCGGCGCTTCATCAGTCAGGGCCTTAACGGGAACGTCACAAACAACTTCGCCGCTTTGGGTTACTCGCATACGGCCATCGTCTCGCACCGATCCGATCACGACTGCATCGAGATCCCATTTGTTGAAAGATCTCTGCCACTTCGCGCTCGCGGCCTTTGTGCGCAACGATCAGCATGCGTTCCTGCGATTCTGAGAGCAGCATCTCGTAGGCCGTCATTCCGGTCTCGCGTTGCGGCACCAGCGAGAGATCAATCTCGATTCCGGTGTCGGCGCGCGCCGCCATCTCGCAGGTGGAACAGGTCAGCCCGGCGGCGCCCATGTCCTGAATACCGGCGATCGCTCCGCTGCGCATCGCTTCAAGACAAGCTTCCAGCAAAAGCTTTTCCAAAAACGGATCGCCAACCTGGACGGTGGGCCGTTTCTCCAAAGCTTCTTCGTCAAATTCCGCGGAGGCCATGGTCGCGCCGTGAATGCCGTCGCGCCCGGTTTTCGCGCCGACATACAGAACCGGATTGCCAACCCCGGTGGCTTTGCCAAAGAAGATCTGGTCCCTGCGCACCAGGCCCAGCGCGAAAGCATTGACCAGTGGATTCAGCGCGTAAGCATTGTCAAACGCTACTTCGCCGCCGACTGTGGGAACACCAAAGGCATTGCCGTAATGTGCGATGCCCGCGACGACTCCCGCGAGCAACGATCGATTGCGACGGCCGTTCTTCGGATCGTCCAGCGACCCGAACCGCAGACTATTCAGCGCCGCGATCGGCCGCGCGCCCATGGTAAAGATGTCGCGCAGGATGCCGCCGACGCCGGTCGCTGCGCCCTGAAACGGTTCGATAAAAGAAGGGTGATTGTGCGATTCGATCTTGAAGGCGGCGCACCAGCCGTCACCGACGTCAACCACGCCGGCGTTTTCTCCGGGCGGCACGATCACGCGCTCGCCGGTAGTGGGCAGACGCTTCAAATGAATGCGGGACGATTTGTACGAACAGTGCTCGGACCACATGACCGAGAAGACGCCGAGCTCGACCAGGTTCGGCTCGCGTCCCAGCAGGTCCTTGATACGGTTGAATTCGTCGGCAGTGAGGTTGTGAGCGGCGATGACTTCAGGAGTAATCATTTATCAGCGATGAGTGAACGGTAATGAGTGCGAGCACAGGGTGGCTCCTACTCATCACTCGTCACTTTGCACCTGTCACTGCCTTTTCGATAGCAGCGCGTAATTCCGTGGGCTTAACCTTACCAAAGTACTTGAAAACGATCTTGCCGTCGCGATCATAGAGAAACGTCGCAGGCAACGCCCCGTCCCAGGTCACGTCCACGGCGTGAATTGCCGGCTCTTTATCGTCCACGTTCAAGAGGACCACCGGCATTGTTGCTTTCATGTCCGTGAGAAACTGTGCGGCCTTTCCTTTGTCTTCGACCTCGTCGACGGTTACCGAAACAAAGTTCAGACCTTTTTCGCGAAACTCGCCGTCGATCTTAACCAGATCCGGAAATTCTTCGCGACAGCCATCGCACCAGGTAGCCCAAAAGTTCACCAGCAACGGACGAGTGTCTTTCGGTTCCCGCCCCAGAATCTTCTTCAGCCCATCAAGATCGACCTCACGAATTTCCGGTGGCTGCGCAGCGCGACTCGAGTTGAGCTGCGCCGGCGCTACGAAGCCCGCGAGGACGAGCACAAACCCGATCATGAAGAAAGAAAATAGGCGGCGCATAGTCGTAACGCAACCTGTTAAGTTGCGACGTGAAGTCCGAAGCGTACCCCGCAAACTGACAGTTTGCGTTACTACGAAACTCGCTTGATGGTGCAGCCAAACGCCGCGCCGCCGGTCTTGCTTACCTGTTTTCCGGCGAGCATTTCATCCAGCGCGTCGCGCAAATCATTCGATGAGATGCCTTCGACTTTCTGCGAATTGTCGATGCGCCCGTGATAGACGAGTTTTCCGCCGGCGTCGAGCACGTATCCTTCCGGAGTCTTAGTCGCCCCGAAACGATCCGCAATCTTGTTTCCTTCATCCTTCAGGATCGGAAACTTCAACCCTTTCTCAGAGGCGTGCGATTTAACTTCGGCGCTCGGCTCTGTATTGTTCGAGTTGATCCCAATGACGTTGATGCCTTTGGCTTTGTAATCCTGCGCGAGCTTTTCCATTCGATCGTTGTAGGCATTCGACACGGGACACTTGGTGGCAATGAAAAGGATCACCGTACCTTTGGCGCCCATCAAACTTTTCAGTGAATGCTCTTTACCGTCGGCGTCCGGTAGTTTGAAATCCTCAATCACGGTGCCAATCGCCGGCGGCATGGGCAGATCCGCGGCGTTGCGCCCACTGCCGGCAACGGCAGCAAAAGCGACAATCAGCAAGGCTGCGAGAAACGGCGGCAGTGTGTAAACTTTTTTCATTTCCGATAGCTCCTTTCAAAACGACAGGCCTGGGTTTTGAACCGTAAGATTAACAGTGCGATTTAGACGTGGCAAGCGGCAGATCGGTTGTCGTTACCGTCGTGGTGCAGACTTGCGACCGAGGATTCTGGTTGCAAAGACGAGAGCGGTCAAGACTGTGGTGACCGCGGCAGACAGCAGGCAGTACTGGCAGAAATGATGAATAACGAAGGCCTGCAAGTAAAGCAACCACAGCGACATCAGGAACATTACGCTGACGAGAATCAGAATCAGAGGACGCGCAAAGCTGTAACCGAATGCCGCCAGAATGGCGAGACTGAAAAAGACAAAATAAGCGAGCGCCCCAAGCGAGGCCAGCGGAATTGAACCAATGTGTGCGTACTTGCTGCCGAGCACTTCTGAGCAGCCAGAGATCAGCGTACAACGAAGAGTCTCGCCCGTGAGGTCCTGGATGGTTAGATAGATCGCATCGCCTAATCCGATTAAAGAAAGCAGCGCCGCGATCAGGTAAGCCCAGGCAATTTTGTTTGGAGAACCGTTTTGCGGGGTCATTCGTTAACTGGAACAGCAGAATTGCTTTTATAAGAGAACAATCGAATCGTCTTTGGGCCGGCGGGGTGGCGCCACCGGTTCGATTACCGGTTCAAATTCGGGAATCATGTTTATCTCTCCGCGTCTGTGCGGACAAAAATCGCAATAATAGCCGGCGCTGACTTTACGATCTTCGCATTGATTGCACTCCAATACCTGACCGGCCCGCATCAACGCATCAAGCAGCGGGATCAGCTTGCGGCCACGTTCAGTTAACTCGTATTCAACCCGGCGCGGCAAGCCGCCGTAGTTGTTTCGCACAACCAGATCGTCCTGCTCCATTTCACGTAGCCGGCCCATTAGAGTGCGGCTGCTGATGGGATGAAGATCTTCAAGCAACTCGGTTGTGCGTTTAGGGCCGGCAAAGAGATCGCGCACCACCATCATCGTCCACTTGTCGCCAATTAGTTGGAGCGCGCCTGTTATGGGGCAACCGTCGATCTTACGTCGTCGCAACTTGGACCTCTCCTGCAAGACTACCGGACAAAAATACTCGCAGTTACCGATTTGTGCCAGTTTGATTTTGACTTTCGTGTAGGAATTAAGAAGTTGTCCCAAATAACAAACAACCCGAAGGGTGGGACTTCGGGTTGTTGCTCGGTCTCAGCTAGCAGAAACTTCTGCTGGTATAGGAACTGCTCGCTGCTACCTTGTCGGCGTGGGGATTCGAGTTCGAATCAAACATCCTGACGCTTTGTTGTCGCGCCCCCTGTGATCGAAGTGTATGTGACTAGCTTTGTTTGATCCGTTCACGCCACTCCCTAGTGCGAATGTTGTGCCGCAAGACCTCAGCAATCGCAAGGATCCTTCTAACCCTGATTTTGCGGGCTTTAAATAGCAAGATTCCTTCTCACACAACGCTTCCCGAAAGGACAGACTGGCTTTTTAATATCAGAAGTGATAGTTAGGGCTATCAGTTTTGATATTCGATCAGTTTGCAGCGGCATTTGCGGTCGGCCCGACGTTCCGGCAATGCGGAACTCTCATGGATCCAAGACTCATTGCAATTAACGGCCTTAAGAAAGGCACGACTTTTCCGCTGGAATCAGATGAGGTCTCAATCGGCCGAGAGTCGGCGAACGTAATTGCCCTAAACCATTCTTCGATTTCCCGAAGACACTGCGTCGTCCGTAGAGGTGACCAGGGATTCACCCTTCATGACCTCGGGAGTTTTAACGGTACCTTCGTTAACGAAATCCCGGTTAGTGAGCAGAAACTTTCACACGGCGATCGACTGCGGATCGGAAACATTCAGCTGCTGTTCGTAACTGAACCGACCGAGACCGACGGGATCTCTTCAGGTTCGGTGCGCCTAAGTGATGCCGATCTTCTTACGCAGTCGTCAAGAGAGGTCCGGGCCGACAGTCTACTTCAGCAAACAGAACAAAATCTGGTGCAGTTCACACAGCACGAGCGGGTCGCGCGCGACCTGGCAGTGCTGCTAAAGATCGCCACGCAAATCAATCGCCTGTGCCGCACGAAGGAGATCGTTCAACAACTCCTCGATTCGATTTTCGAGGTGGTCCCGGTCGATCGCGGGGCAATCCTCTTAGGGGAAGGTGACAAAGAGTTTTCATCTGTGCACGGAAAGCACCGCCGCGATCAGGGTGGCCAACCAGTGAATGTAAGCCGTACTGTCGTCGAACGCGTGATGCATGAAGGGCTGTCGATCCTGGCCAACGACATCAAGACCAATGAAGCGCTGGCGACTGCTGAAAGTCTGGTGGCCGGCCAAATCAGCGCGCTCATGTGTGTGCCTCTCATTGTGCGGGAACAAACCCGTGGCGTGATCTATCTCGACACCAGCGATCCCCTGGTCCGCTTCGACGAAGGACACCTGGAACTATTGGCCGGTATCGCGGGAATTGCCGCGGTGTCGCTGGAAAACGCCCGCCAAATGGAATGGCTCGAAGGCGAAAACAGTCGTCTTAGGTCATCTTTGGCGATCGAACACAACATGATTGGCGCCAGTCCGGCGATCAAAGAAGTCTATAGTTTTATTCAACGAGTCGCGCCGGCGCGATCCGCTGTCCTAATTTGCGGTGAAAGCGGTACCGGCAAAGAGTTGGCCGCGCACGCGATTCACGCTAATAGCTTGCGGGCCCGTCAACCGTTCGTGGCGATCAATTGCGCCGCCCTGACCGAAACACTGCTCGAGAGTGAATTGTTTGGATATGAGAAAGGCGCGTTTACGGGCGCGCTGGGCAAGAAGGAAGGAAAACTGGAAGTGGCAAACGGCGGCACAGTTTTTCTCGATGAGATCGGAGAAATGACGCTGCCGATGCAGTCACGTCTGTTGCGGTTTCTGCAGGATCATAAGATCGAACATCTGGGCAGTACGCGTTCCATCGAACTGGACGTACGCGTCCTTGCGGCGACCAACCGCAACCTCGATGAAGCGATCAAGAATGGGCTTTTTCGTGCCGACCTCTATCACCGGCTAAACGTGGTGAAGGTGACGATGCCGCCCTTGCGCGATCGCCGCGCAGACATTCACGTTCTGGCTAGTTATTTCGCGGCGAAGTATGCGAAAGAATGTAAACGCGCCGTCACTGGCATTTCCGCCGAAGCCCGCGCGTTGCTGGAAAACTACGATTGGCCGGGTAACGTGCGTGAGTTGGAAAATGCCATCGAGCGGGCCGTGGTGTTGGGAACGTCAGAGACTGATTGGCGTCGAGGATCTGCCGCGGCGCCTGGCGGAATCCGCAGATGCCGACGCACGGTCAGGCGGTAATTACAACGAAGCGATTAAGGACGCGAAGCGTCAGATCATTAAGCGCGCGCTCGAACAGGCGGACGGCAACTACACAGAAGCGGCAAAGGCACTGGGCATGCATCCCAACAACCTTCACCGAATTATCCGGACACTCGATCTGAAGGCAGCGGTCGGCAAGTGATCGCCAGGTTCTTTCTCTTACGGTCGCAGATTGATGTTGTAGGTCTTGATTTTCGAATTCAGGGTGGTCGGGTTCATTCCCAATAGACGCGCGGCGCGTGATTGATGGCCGCCGGTCTGGTCGAGCGCCCGCCGGATCAAATCAATTTCAAACCGGCGCACTTCATCGTAGAAGTTTATGCCTCGTCCCACGTCAATTGCTGATGACGCGCCGGTTCCCTCGCGGACCACAGCGCGCGCCGCTTGCGGATCGGCAATCTCCGGCCGCAGACATTCGCGCGAGACTTCATCGCGGGGAGCAATCACTACCGCGCGCTCAATGGCGTTTTCCAACTCACGCACATTGCCCGGCCACGAATAATTTTCGAGCAGCGACAGGACTTCGGGCGCGATGTGCTCGGATACCTGGCGGCCATTTTCTTCGTTGTACTTGCGAATGAAATGCTGCGCCAGCGGCAGCACATCCTGGCGCCGGTCGCGCAGCGGCGGCAATTCAATCGGCACCACCGACAGCCGATAGTAGAGATCTTCGCGGAACATTCCCTGCCGGACCGCTTCTTTCAAATCGATATTGGTCGCGGCAATGATCCGCACGTCAACGCGTCGCGGACTGGTGTCGCCCAGCGGCGTGAACTCGCGTTCCTGAATCACACGCAGCAGACGCACCTGGGTCTCAGGCGGGATGTCACCTATTTCATCGAGGAAGATCGATCCGCCATCCGCAACTTCAAACAAACCTTTTTTCGCGGCAATGGCGCCGGTGAAGGCGCCGCGCGTGTGGCCAAACAATTCTGATTCCAGCAATTCTGTCGGAATGTTCGAACTGTTGACGGTCACAAACGGCTTCGACACGCGCGGGCTGGCTTCGTGAATCGCTTTCGCGATCAATTCCTTGCCGGTGCCGCTCTCGCCGGTGATGAGAATGGTCGAGCGCGCGGGGGCAACCTGCTCGACGACGCGGAAGACCTCCTGCATGATATCGGACCGGCCGATGATCGCCCCGCGATCGACTTCCCGGCTCATCGCCTGACGCAGCGATCGACGTTCTTCTTCTTTGCGCCGCCGCTTTACCCCGGCCGCTACCGTGGCGCTGATGTGTTCGTTTTGAAAAGGCTTGCGAATGCAGCCAAAGGCGCCCTTTTCCCAGGCGGCAATCGCCGTGTCGAAGGTCGCATAGGCGGTAATCATTACGACCACGGCCTCGGGATCGAGTTTGAGAAACTCTTCCAGCGCCCGCAGTCCGCCGATTCCCGGCATCGAGACGTCCAGCAGCACTGCGTCGTACGAACGCTTGGTGTAGGCGTCCAGACCTTCTTCGCCGGTCTTGGCAAGATCGACACGATAGCCCTCGGACGACAACAGCGTCTCGAGGACATCGCGCATTATTTCCTCGTCGTCAACGACGAGTACTGAACCTTTTCTGGCCATAAACGAGTACGGGCATCCTCGCCCGAATCAAGCTGCTAACTATTGTCTGTAATCGGATGAACGAAGCGAGATTATTACCGAACCGAGTAACAAAAAGCTAATGACTAAAGCGCCGATCAAAACGCGGCGGCCTGCAAGCGCGCGCGCGGATCGCGAGTGGGAAGGGTGATGCGAAATGTAGTGCCGAGTCCCGGCGTGCTGGAAACACTAATGTGTCCCGAATGTTCCTGAACGATGCCGTAGGTCACCGCCAGGCCGAGTCCGGTGCCCCGGCCAACACCTTTGGTCGTAAAGAACGGATCGTAAATCTTGGCGACATCTTCGGGCGCAATACCGACGCCGTTGTCGGCGACTTCGACGGTGAGCAGGCCCTCGTCGCCGTTGCGAGTCGCCAGGGTGATGCGGCCATCGCCGTTCGCGATCGAATCACGAGCATTGAGAATCAGATTCGTGAAGACTTGCTGCAGCTTGACTGAGTTGCCATAGACGCCCGGCAAGTCGTCACCATAATCACGGATGATTTGGATCTGGCTGCGGCGCAATTGCGGCTCAAGCAATTGCAGCGTGTCGTCCAGAACGCGATGAACATCGATGGGGGAAAATTCGGCTGCACTGCCGGTACGAGAAAAATTCAGCAGGTTGTTTACGATTTCCGTGGCTCGATCCGCCTGGCGTCTGACTTTTTCCAGCAGCGCATGCTTGGGATCGTTTTCCGAAAGCATGTTGAGCAGCATTTGGGTGTACGACGACACGCCCGTCAGCGGAGTGTTGACTTCGTGGGCCACGCCGGCCGCCAGCAATCCTATCGACGAGAGCTTTTCGCGCTGCTGCAGTTGTTCTTCCAGGTGCAGCCGCTCAGTGACATCCTCGAAGACTACCAGCGCCCCGGTTTGCTCGTGCGAGTCGGCCCACAACGGAGCCAGGGCCATGTTCAGGACCAGGGTGCGACCGGCACGAGTGGCTGTATGCAACTTGTAAATTTGCCGCGTCTGGCGTAACTGCCAACCGTCAGGACCAAGGACCTGATGCAGAGTGTCGGCAAAGTCTTCGGCAAACAACTCCTCGACTTTTTTGCCAATCACCTCTTCACGACTGATAGAGAAGATTTCTTCCAAAGCGGAATTGAGCCGCGTAATCTGCCCATCTAGATCGACGGCCATCAACCCGACGTTGATCGATTCCACAATGGATTCATTGAATTCCTTGAGCAGTTCGAGTTCGGCCGCCCGCTGCTGCTGCTCCTGATAAAGCAGACTGTTTTCGATAGCGACCGCGATGTATCCGGACACCGTCCGCAGGATCTCGACGTCTTCGGACGACAGCAGCGCGCCGTCCGCCGATCGTCCCAATCCGATCACGGCCACCATGCGGCCGCGCACCACACAAGGCACGTAATAGTGAAGGACGCGTCGCACATAACCCTCGCCCTCAGGCGCCTGATCCAGATCATCCGCCCGGACCACGCCCGTCTCGGCCGAGCGCGTGCGAATCATTTCCCGAAAATCCGCCGGCACACTCATCGGGGCGGAAAACCCGCTCGTGCGTGCCACGCGATAGCCGCCGGCCGCCAAGTCGTCCTCGATAAAGATCGCCAGCCGCTCGACGTTCATGACTTCACGCAGCCGGGAGATGAGCGAATCCAGCAACGGGTCGAGCGCTGTCGTGGCGGCAATCGTGCGTCCAAAATCCATCAGGCTGTGCCGCAGATCGTAGCGCCGGCCGTAAAAGATTCGATCGACGCGCTCTTGCAGAAAATTCTTAACCGGCGCCGCAATCATCACGATGCCCGCCATCGCGGCGATCGAAAGCACCAGCCGCAGCGTGACCTCGCCGACTGAGGCGACTTCGCCACCCCACGCGTACAATCCGGCGACATAGACGATCGCCCCGATCAGCAAGGAAATCGCCAGCGTCGTCAGTGCATAGACAGCCGCGCGACGGACCACCAGTTCGACATCCATTAACCGGTAGCGCACGACCGAATAGCCAAACGCCAGCGGAATCAGAATGAGGGGTAGCACGGCGACATCGGTTAGCGGTCCTGCCGACTCGCCAAAAATGTATCCCACGCCGTAAAGCAGGGTGAATGGTGCAATCGCCAGAACCGAACCCCAGACGACCCACTTTAATTGCTGCCGCGCGACGGTGCTCTTGCTGACAATAAAGCGCCGGACCAGCAGGATGGCGCTGACGCCAATCGCCACCGAGAAGTGAATGAACGAAGCCTTGTAGAACAGGGCGACGAAATTCGGTGAATAATCAAGCAACCGGTGCGGCAGAACTTTCACCAACTCGTCGTGCAGAAAGATCACGATCGCCAGGCTCAACAAAACGAACGCCGGCACGTACAGCAACACGCTACGCCAGCGACGTTCATCGAAGAGGTGGTGGCGAACCGGATAGATCGTACAGAAGTGTAGGAAGAGCGGCGCAAACATAATAAAGCCCGCGTTGCGCAGGAACGCGATCGCCAGATCGAGATCTCGATAAGTGCCCAGCGGCGTATAGAAATGAAATAGGAACGCCGCGAGGCATAGTCCGGCAAAATGCAAGACAAAGGGAGCGCGGCCGCCCTGGCGGAAAATCACAAACAACCCGATGCATAGATAGACCAAGCCAATCAGGTTGATGTACAAGTCGCGCGCAGTCAGATTATCAATCGTGCCGAGATTATCGAGATCGGCGTAGTAATAACGGGTTTCCGGCGGATAGGAAGGCCGTTCGATCAGGTAATGAATCTCGTTGCCTACGCGTGCTTGATCGAGGTAAATCTGAACCTTCTCCGCGCCCGACACGGCCTCGCATCTCGTTCCGCGTCCCACGTCTTCGCACTTCTGGCCGCTCATGCTGATCGCCAGCAAACGATCACCGGGAGTCATGCGGGCGCGCGCGGCGGCAGATCCGGGTTCGATCGATTTCGCGATAATACCCTGCGAGGTATCCACCCAGGTCACCCCGTCCCATGGCGGTCCCTGACTATGAAAACGCTGGTAAAAGTTCACCGCGCCGGCAGAGATCAGGAGCGCCGCCGTCACCAGCAGCAACCACGTCTTGCCTGTTAGCACTGAACCCTTCATTAGCTACTCGATCCCAGATGCAAGCTCGAGACTATGCGCACACTACAGCGGTCTTGAATAAGGCAACCAATGTTCCAGCTAGCCGCGCCCCATTTTTTCGGGTCATTCGAGAAGGTTGCGGGATTTCCTGCCATTTATCGATTGATCTGCACGGGGGATGTCGATCGAGTTTTCCGCTCGTCCATCTTTTCGTACTCGTCCGAGATTTTGGAGAAGCTTGGGCGTGCGTTGAGACGACGATAGGAGGGACTGAGGATGGTACCGCCTTCCCTGGCTACTTCCTAAAATCGCACCGAGATGCCACCACGAACTGAGCGTGCGTTTGGTCCAACCTCAATAACTGTTTCGCCGTTGTTGGTCCGCGATTGGAAGTCAAACAGGTTACGCGCATCAATCACCGCCTGAGCACGAACCGGCAATCCGAAGCTTGGCAGATCCTGAGTAACCTGAATGCTCAGCGAAGGATCGTAAACCGCAAGCCGACCGGCGAAAGGATCAATCGCGAAGACCGTGGCCTCGGGCGAGAAGCGAAAGACCGTCTGCACATGAGTTCCGGTTGACCAGTCGCCCGCCAACTGCACGGCCCCGGTCTGGAAAAATCCGCTCGTGAACAAGTCCGCCGGATTCGTAATTCCCATCGGTGAAAGTTTCTGACCGCGACCGAACGAGTAACCTGCCGCAGCGCTCCAAACTTGATTCAGCCGCCGTGAATAAACGACGCGCACGCCGCGCGCGGATCCGTTCTGCGTGGCCACGTCCAGCATGGCTTGGGCGGGCGCGCCGGAAAAGGCTGAAAGCGGCAAGGACATCAAACCGATTCCGCGGCCACTGGTCAGGTCAATGAAAGCGGCTGCCTCGACATTCGAGCGATTATCGATGGCGCGCTGCACGCCGAATTCCAGACGCCGGCTTTGACCCATTACGGCCCGACCACCGACGAACGCGACTGGTCGTCTCGCCGGCTGTCTGAAAATAACGTCACCTTCTTCAAAGCTCGCCGCGCCTTGTTCGGCGGTTTCATCGCCGGCGGTTGCGTATGACGCCTTTACTCGAGTCCGGGCGTTGGCATCAAACTGGACCCCAAGCCGGGGACTGAAAGCGGCAGCACTTCCTCCGCCGATGAAACGCGAATAGTCCAGCCCCAGCAGCACGACCACGCCATCGCGCACAATCCATTCATCCACGGCGCGCACCGACATTTGGCCAACCGATCGGCGGTTTCCCGTCTGGTCGCGAAGGACATCAAAAAGATAGGCGCCGCCTCCGGTAATACCGACACGATGCCGGTCGTTCACGCGAATACGGGCCGTGGTTTCGAATCTTTGCGGCGCGCCGGCGCCGATTCCCGTCTGGCCAGAGAACACGAAATCGATGCTCTCAGAGGCAGGCAGCGCCAGGGCAAAGTTCATGCCTTCATAAGCGGGAGAAAATGGACTCGATGAACTGGCAAAGTAAGTCTCGGCCACACCCTGCAGCCGCACATGTCCCCGATCCTCCTGGTTTGCTCCGTCTGTTTGCGTAACTTCATCCCGCGCCTCTTCCGCAGCCGCGATGGAGGGCTCTTCGCCTTCGTTTGCCTGGAAGATCGAACGGCGACCCTGCACTGAGCGAAGCGTCCACTTTACGTTGTCTTTGTCGTTGCGTTGGTTGACCAGCGTGCGCGGCGAATTGGCCGGTTCGAGGTTAAAGCGATAAGCGATCTCTGCCGAAGGGCCAACCTGCACCGAAGAGAAAAGGACTTCGTTGAAACCGTCGGCGATCGCCCTGAGGGAATATTTTCCTGCCGGGACCTTGGTGCTAAAACTGCCGTCTGGGGCGCTGCGCGTCTGTTTCACGATCTGCTTGGCGCCTTCACGAATCAATTCAATCAGCGCTCCAGCCAGCGGTGCGCCCTTGTTGTCGCGAACGGTGCCGCTGATCGTAGCCAATCCGCGGGTGCCCCTGGCTGATGCCGGCACCACGCTGATCGCCACGAAACAAGCGAGCGCAACCATGAATGCGCTAAACTTCGAGACTAATTTCATTGCGGCCGGACCTCCGTCACGAACCTTGCTGGGTTGTAAAGGGCAGGAATAAAACGACCCAGTTTCTAATGATCCTTCGATTCGCAATTTGCTCTGTTCAGATGCCTGGGCTGCGCACTCCGGCATATTTTTTCCGAAGCTCTTAAACCCGCCCGAGTCAGGGAGACCGTCACCCGTTTGAATGGTGCAATTCTCAGCCACTGCCCGCACGATGTCAAGCAATCTCTGTGGTTTTCGGAGCGATTTTGCCACACCTTTTTCCCGTGCTAGGATGAGTAGCCTACCCCAAGGCCAACCGCTTTCGGACCTAAAGAGATGATTGATCAAGTGCAAATTACCCGTCTTCCCAATGGTCTGACCGTCGCTACGGAACACATGCCGGGGCTGCGTTCGGTCAGCCTGGGCATCTGGGTGCGGCGTGGTTCGCGCCATGAATCGCCGGCCCTCAATGGGATTTGTCACTTCATCGAGCATGCCCTGTTCAAAGGCACGCACCCCCGGTCAGCACACCAAATTGCTACTGAATCGGACCGGTTGGGAGGGCACCTCGACGCCTACACCACGCACGAAATGACCGGATTTGCCTTGAAAGTGGTCGATACTGAGCTGCCCCGGGCCTTTGATCTGCTCGCGGATATGCTCCTGAATCCCCGCTTCGACAATGACGATCTGCTGAAAGAGCAGAAGGTCATCATCGAAGAGATGAAGATGATCGAAGACACGCCGGACGAGCTGCTGACCGAGATGTTCCACGCCGCGTATTTCCCGGATCATTCTCTGGGCCGTCCGATCGAAGGAACGGAGCAAACTGTTTCCTCTTTCGATCATGAAACTACGGCCAGGTTTCACGCGGCGAATTTTTCGCCCCGAAATCTCGTCCTCGCCGCCGCCGGTAACATTGCCCACCAACAACTGATCGACCTCGTCGCGAACTCATTTGAGAACAAAGAATCTGAGAACGGTCAGGAACTTTCGCAATCGGTTTCACCAGACATAGCCGCGCCAATTCTGATTGAACGAAAGAATGAATTAGAGCAAGCGCACTTAATTCTGGCGGCGCCGTGGCCTTCGGCTAAGAGTGAAGATCGCTACGCCGCCAGTATGCTCGGAACCGTCATTGGCGGCGGCACCTCGAGCCGTCTCTGGCAGTCCATACGCGAAGAGCGCGGACTGGCGTATTCAATCGGCGCCGGTGGCAGCACCTACACCGATGTGGGCATGTTCACGATCTACGCGGGCACGTCGCCGGCGCAGCTGGATCAGGTTCTGGATTTGGCGATAGCTGAATTGCGACGCATTGTGCGCGAACCTGTTTCCGAGGTCGAGCTGGAATCAGCCAAGGAGCAGTCGATTTCTTCGGTGCTGCTGAGTTTGGAATCTTCCGGCGCCCGCGCCGGAACTTTGGCGCGTCAGGAAATTATGCACGGCTGTCGCATTTCACCAGACGAGATCATCAAATCGATCAAAGCTGTAAACCGCGAAGACGTGCAGCGTGTGGCCCAGGTCTGCTTTACGACGCCATCACTCGCGTTGGGAGCACTCGGAAACTTGAACGGATTCAAAGTCGATCGCGCACGTTTGGAGATTTGAGTTCGCAGCCTCTTGGGCGACGCGAGCGTTTTCTTAAATTATTTTCCAGCAGTGCGGTGCTCCAACAGAGTTTTCGTCGTACAATCCTTTTCAATGAAGATTTCAGTTCTCGGTAGCGGCTCGACAGGCAACGCAGTGTTGCTGGTCGCCAACGGCACGCGTGTTCTGGTTGACGCCGGCATGAGCGCGCGCGAAATCGTGCGACGCATGGCGTTCTTGGGCGAGGATCCAAATTCACTGGACGGAATTTTGATCACGCACGAACACGGCGATCATGCCGGCGGCTTGCGGGTCCTGATAAGAGATCTCGATTGTCCTGTCTTCATTTCTGCCAAAACGCGCGAGGCCTACGTCGGCGAGTACCGGAACGTTCCCAATGACGAGACGCGCCGGCGCGCTGACGCCTTGCGCGATCGCACCGTCGAGATCGATTCAGGCCGCGACTTTCAAATCGGCAAAATCGAGTTTCATCCCTTCACCGTGCCGCATGACGCAGTCGATAATTTTGGTTTCACCGCGACGCATGACGGCGTGAAGGTCGCGACTTTGCTGGATTTCGGCCATGTGACGACCTTGATTACCGAAAGGCTGCGCGGCTGCGCGGCGATCGTGATCGAGTCGAATCACAGCCGCGACATGCTGAAAACGGTCGAGCATTACCCCTGGGAATTGAAGCAGCGAATCCTTTCGCGCCTCGGCCACTTGTCGAATGAAGATGTTGCTGAGTGGCTGGTGGATGGATTCGACGGCCAAGCGCGGCACATCGTGCTCGCGCATCTGTCGCAGCGCGCTAACAATCCCTATCTGGCAAAGATCACTGCTGAGACTGCGTTGCGCGAGCGTGCGCCGCTCTTCGCCGGCGACACGGAAGTGACTCTTTCGTTTCCGAAAGAGCCAACCGCGTGGATCGAAGTATGAGGAGTGTCAGAAGCCCGCGCGTCAGCAAGGGCTGGCTTGGAAACTTGCCCTCCCTTACGGTCGGGCTTCTAACACTCTCGCTGATTTTGGCCGGCTGCAACACCGGCATTCGCCGCAGCAGCATTCCCGCGGGCGCGCAGAGCGCCCTCGATGCGGCAATTGGAGACATCGACACCGGCCGTTACGACACGCTATATCAGGAAGCAGCAGACGAATGGCGCAGCCAATCGACGCTCGAGGATTCAAAAGCAACTTTTCAAACTCTGCACGACCGGCTGGGGAAAGCGCGCACGCGCGCTGTGCAGACCGCGCGCGAAGAGCAGACTTCGACCGGGCCAATCCCCGGCCATTCGGTAACCGTGATTTATCAAACGACATTCGATCGTGGCGATGGAATCGAAACATTTACCTTGATTGAGCGCGGCGGAAAATGGGCGCTGGCAAAATATTACGTGAGTTCGAGCGGGCTGAAATAGTGAATCGTAAATGGTAAATCGTAAATAGCTGCGGGCGCCGGCATGCATCTATTTACGATTCACGATTTACTATTAACTCATGATTGATCGTTACACCCTGCCCGAAATGGGCGCGCTCTGGTCTGAAGAGACCAAGTTCCAGAAATGGCTGGATGTGGAAATCGCGGTCTGTGAAGTCCATGCCGAGATGGGCACGATTCCACACGACGCGCTGGAACAAATTAAGAGTCGCGCAAGTTTTTCCGTCGCGCGCATCGACGAGATCGAGAAGACAACCGATCACGATGTCATTGCCTTCACCACCAACCTGGCGGAATCGATCGGCGAAGCATCGCGCTTTGTGCATTACGGCCTGACTTCGTCAGATGTGGTCGACACAGCCAACGCGCTCCTGCTGCGCGACGCCTGCGATCTCTTGCTGAAGAAGATCGAAGCGCTGTCAGACGTTCTGAAAAAACGGGCGCTTGAATTCAAGCACACGCCGCAGATTGGCCGCACGCACGGGATCCACGCTGAGCCAACCTCGTTTGGTCTGACCTTCGCGCTTTGGTATGACGAGATGCGACGCAATCGCACTCGTTTGGAAAAAGCTCGCGAAACCGTAGCCGTAGGCAAGATCAGCGGGGCCGTCGGCGCCTTTGCGCATCTTGATCCGATCGTGGAAGAGAAGGTTTGTGCGCGACTTGGGTTAAAAGCGGCGCCAGTTTCAACGCAAATCATTCAGCGCGACAACTACGCTGAATATCTGTGCACGCTCGGAATAATTGCTTCATCACTCGACAAATTTGCTTTGCAGATTCGCCACTGGCAGCGCACCGAAGTTCGGGAAGCGCAGGAAAAATTCAAGCGTGGCCAGAAAGGGTCGAGCGCCATGCCCCACAAACGCAACCCAATTTTGTCTGAGCGCATTTGCGGCATGGCGCGGGTCGTGCGCGCCAACAGCATCGTGGGCCTGGAGAACGTGGCCCTGTGGCATGAGCGCGACATCTCGCATTCGTCGGCCGAACGCGTAGTGCTCCCCGACTCGAGCATCGCCACGGATTACATGCTGCACAAGATGGCGTCGCTGATTGATGGCCTGGTCGTCTATCCCGAGCGCATGCTGGAAAATCTGAAGGCGACGCGCGGATCAATCTTCAGCGGACAATTGCTGCTCGCGCTGACGAAAGCCGGCGTTTCGCGCGAGCAAGCTTACGAGTGGGTGCAGCGCAATGCGACGAAAGCCTGGGACGAAGGCGGGGAATTGAGGTCGCTCGTGTCAGCCGACAAAGAAATCACTGGGAATCTGTCGAAGGAGCAAATCGATCGAGTGTTCTCACTCGACAACTACCTCAGAAACGTCGATGCGATCTTTCGACGAGTGTTTTGATGAGGTTACGGAACCGCGAGCGGCAGCGAGCGGGTTAAGATTGCGCCGTTAAGACTTCCCGGCTGCTTCTTTAACCCGCTCGCTACCGCTCGCGGTTCTGTAACATTATTTGTTAGCGAACTTCTCTGCCATGTTGCCGACGATAGGCAGCTTAAAGAACTTATTGCCATACGCCTGAATGGCTGCGTAAATCAAACCGGCCAGATAGGCAACAATAACGACTAACCAAACGAGCGAGATCAGCCCTCCGAGAATCCCGCCGATGGCGCCGCCGGCTTGTCCCGCAGCCATGCCGACAACCCCTAGTATGATGCCAAGGATTGCCAAAGCGATTCCGACCACAATGATTACGGCGTGGTAAAGCAACGATTGAATCGCATGAAACCGAACGAATTTGTTTTCCTTTTCCATGAGGAGGACGACGAGGGCGATTATCCAAATGAGGTAACCGAGCAAAGCGGTCAGGTTAGCGTCCAATCCAAGTGCGGACTTGCCAGTATTTTCCATGATTAATGTCTCCTAAGTAGGTGCGAAAAGCTACGACTGTCTCTCCGCTTATTTATTGACCACGCCCCAGGCAATGTTGCCGATAATCGGCAACTTGTAATATTGACCTTGATAGGACTTGATGGCGGCCAGAATCAGAAATACCAGCAGTATCAGGCCGACCAGGACTCTCACCGCGAGCAGTCCCCAAAACGCGAAAAACCCAAGCGTGTCGCCCAATGCCAAATCCACTATTAACGACAAAATCTTAAACGCTACTCCCACAATTATCCACACGCCACCATAAAGCAGAGCCTGCAGGGCGTGAAAACGAAGCAGACGGTTGGTTTTCTCGATTATGAAAAATATGAGGCTAATGATGATTCCGAGTCCACAACAAATCATCGTCAGGTAACAAATCATTGACCCAAGATTCGCATCAAGGCCGACACTGGTCTTGCCGCCGGGAGCGCCGGATGGCGATCCGCCTTCAGGATATGGAGTTGCCATTGACTTCCTTTCGTAAAGGCGAAAACTAGTTAACGTCGGAGGAACGGCGGAAATACTATGATATTGGCTACACCTCACGCAACGTTTTATCGTAATATCTTCCGTTCACCAGGCCGGCAGATACGAGTTAGGGTTCCAAGTCTCGAGTTAGAAAAGATCTTTTAGATATCAACGCAACTCCGGATGGGTTAAACTCGAGACTTCAAACGCGAAACTCGGAACTGATAGAGAACCAATGAAAGCTAAAGTTTACGTCACTTTCAAACCGAGCGTGCTCGATCCGCAGGGCAAAGCCATCAAACATTCGGTCGAGCTGCTGGGCTTCAACGGCATCAGCGATATTCGCCAGGGCAAGTATTTTGAAGTTTCGATTGACGGCTCGCTGAGCGTCGATCAGGCGCGAGGCCGACGCCGAACGTTTGGCGCGCGATGTATTGTCCAATCCGATCATTGAAGATTTTCGCGTGGAGATTGAAACGTAATTGTTTGGAGTGCGGTGGTAATCCCGATTCATCGGGAGCGACATCACTTTGGATCCTTCTTAGTAACAAGTTTGACCCAGAGCGCCGTCGCCGCTTCGCTTTGCCGGCGCACTCCAAACAGTTTCGGAGATTTAACAATGAAATTTGGCGTCATAGTTTTTCCCGGCTCGAATTGCGATCACGATGCTTATCACGTGATCTCGAAACATGTCGGGCCAGCCGGTCGATTTTATCTGGCATCGCGACACCGATCTTTCCAGTTACGACGCAGTGATAATTCCCGGCGGATTTCTCTTACGGCGATTACCTGCGCGCCGGCGCCTCGCACGTTTTTCGCCGGTGATGAATTCAGTGAAAGAATTCGCCGCCAAAGGCAATCTGGTGTTGGGAATCTGCAACGGCTTTCAGATCCTTTGCGAAGCCGGCCTGTTACCGGGCGCGCTGATTCGCAATCGCGATTTGCATTTCATCTGCGATTACGTAAACGTGAAAGTCGAAAGCACCGACACCCCGTTCACTCACGAGCTGAAATTGGGCAGCGTGCTACGAATGCCGATCGCTCACGCCGAAGGAAATTACGTATGTGACGATGCGACGCTTGACGAGCTGCGCGGTGAACAACGAATCATTTTTCGCTACTGCGACGCCAGCGGAAAGATCACCGAGGCCGCCAATCCCAACGGCGCGCGTGATAATATCGCCGGCATTTGCAACCGCGACCGCAACGTGTTCGGACTGATGCCGCATCCCGAACGGGCTTGCGAAGACCTGCTGGGCTCGAGCGATGGTCGCGAACTTTTTAAATCACTGGCAGGGACGTTAGCTGCCACGGCATAGCGCTCTGTTTCTTGCCGCGGCGGATTTCACTAAAGTCAGACGCAAGCTAACTGCTTGCGTCACTAAGTTTCAGGCGCAAGCTAAGACCTTGCGTAACCAGAAAGGACACCCCAGATGAAACGTCACCCGGCATGGCTCGCCGCAGGACTGCTGCTCTTTGCGGTGCTCGCTTGCAATCTCAGCAAGAACCGGAACACGAACAATTCAAACCGGAATGGGAACGAGAATAAATCGTCGAACACTAACCAGCCCAACCGGACGAATGCCGAAATCTACGTCGATCGCGTCTATATGGCCAAGGACAACAATGGCAAGCCCGGTGACGAGACGACCACTTTTTCATCGAGCGATCACGTAGTGCATTGCATCGCGGAATTGAACAAGGCCAAGAAAGGCACTGAGGTCAGGTTTGTGTGGAAGATGATCGACGTGGCCGGCACGACCAACAAAGAGATCAGAAAGACGGACTATACGACCAGGTCTTTCGAGAACAAAGTGCATGGCCATTTGAGCCTGCCGTACGACTGGCCGAAAGGGAAATACGGCGTGGAGGTTTACATTAACGGCGAGCTCGACAAGACCCTCGATTACACAATCGAGTAATAGACGGAGTCGCCGGTAACGCGGAGCGCTGGGCAGCTCCGCTTTTCCTGTCCTGCGCTAAGACAAGATCACATGAAACGAATCCTGCCCTTTCTAATCATTGTCCTGGTGCTGGTGGCTGCGGTCGCCGGTGCGTGGCTGGTGCTGCGCTCGTCGCAGCAATCTAGAAATGCAGCGGCGCCGACGCCGGATCCCGCCCTCGAGGTACAGGGGGCGGAACCTCCGCACGTTCGCGGCAATCAGAGCGCGCCGGTCACGGTCGAGGAGTTTGGCGATTTTCAATGCCCTTCCTGCGGCGCTTACTATCCGGAGCTGAAGAAGATTGAAAGTGAATTCGGCGATCGACTGAAAGTAATCTTTCGCGAGTTGCCGCTGGTGCCCATGCACGAACACGCTCTGTTGGCGGCGCAGGCGGCCGAAGCTGCGGGCCTGCAAGGCAAATTCTGGGAGATGCACGACCAGCTTTACGAGAATCAGGCGAAGTGGACGGAAGCGAAGGACCTCGTGCCCCTCTTTGTCGATTACGCCAAACAGATTGGTGTCGATCCGGATCGATTCATGAAAGATCTCAATGGCGACAAAGTGGCCACTCGGATTTTTCAGGACGGTAAGCGCGCCCACGCACTCAACATCAAAGGAACACCTTCCTTTTTTGTAAATGGGAAAGAAGCCAGGGACGAACAGTTAAGGCCTGACGGTTTGCGGCAAATGATCAATGAAGCATTAGCCGCCGCGGGCAAGTGAAGTCTTCTATTCGGGCTCCGGCTCGTTCGAAATAACCTCACCAGTCGGCTCAATGATCAGTTTGATGATCGGCAGTGATGTGCTCGCCTTCCATCGTTACTTCTTCGCCGCTCGGCATCTCTACCGGCAAGTGATCCAGAAAACGCTCGGCATCGATCGCGGACATGCAACCCGTGCCCGCTGCAGTTACTGCCTGGCGATAAACTCGAATCCTGCACGTCACCGCAAGCAAATACTCCCGGAATATTGGTCGCGGTAGAGTGGCCGTTGGTAATGAGGTAGCCTACCGGATCCATTTCGATTTGGCCTTTGAACAGATCGGTGTTTGGTTTGTGGCCGATGGCGATGAAGACACCTTCGCATTCAAGACGTTCGCTCTTCGCCCGTTATGCGACATTACGCAAGCGCACGCCGGTCACTCCCTGCTCCGTGAGTGCCGAGAATCTCGGCTACTTCTGTGTTCCAGAGAAATTCGATCTTCTCGTTTCGAAACGCCTTCTCCTGCATGATTTTTGACGCGCGCAGTTTGTCGCGGCGATGCACGACGTAGACTTTCGAAGCATAGCGCGTAAGAAACGTCGCTTCTTCCATGGCCGTGTCGCCGCCGCCGACGACGACCAGGCGCTTGTTGCGAAAGGCCGGCAGTGGACCGTCGCAGGTCGCGCAGGCCGAGACGCCGTTGCCGCCAAAGCCCTTCGGAGTTTTGGCTTCGCCCGGAATTCCCAACCATTTCGCTGACGCGCCGGAAGCGATGATCAGCGTCTCTGCTTTGATCATCTTGTTTTCGGTGTAGAGCGTGAATGGACGCTCTTGCAGATCGACCTTCGTGATCCATTCCTCCAGGAACTCAGTTCCGAAACGTTCGGCCTGTTTGCGAAACTCCATCATCAACTCGGGACCCTCGAATGCCCTTTGGCAAATCCGGGATAGTTTTCGACGTCGGTGGTGATCATCAATTGACCACCCGGCGTGGTTTGTTTTTCAGTGTCGGCCGGCGCGTCGATCAATAAGGGTTGCAGGTTGGCGCGCGCGGTGTAGATTGCCGGCGGTCAATCCGGCCGGTCCTGATCCGATAATTACGACCTGTCGGCGAAGTTCTTCTGTTGGCCAAGATGCGTTTGTCTCCTTGTTATGTCAGAACCAGTCGGCCCGCTCTTCGATTCAAACCTGGACGAAGGATCCCGTCGCTACTGCTCCGGGTACTGAAAGCGTCGAGTGAAATCTGTTGGCGTTTTCGGTTGCGCGTATAGTATAACTAATGACTGTACAAGTTAGTCGAACCAGGCAGGCCCCAGACCTGGGCCTAAATCCGGATCCACATTTTTCGGCTCGCCACGTTTTTCGCGAACACGTTGATCACAAACTCGGACGAACAAGTTACAATGACCGCGCTCGCCCCAATACGGTACGTTGCTGTGCTCGGCGCCGGCACGATGGGCCACGGCATCGCGCAGGTGGCTGCGGTGGCCGGCTATCGCGTCATTTTGCGGGACATCAATGACGAGGCGGTCACGCGTGGCCGGCAGTCCATCGAGCGAAATCTGGCAAAAGCAATTCAACTCGGGAAAGATCAGCTGAGCAGGATCGCGACGCAAGCGCTCGCGCGGATTCAAATCGACGACCCGGATGGAAGATATTGCGCGGCTGATCTGGTCATCGAAGCCGCGCCGGAGAATCTCGAGTCTGAAACAGGACTCTGCTGCGCGAGGCTGAAGCCGCTGGTCAGTCCGAATTGCATCTTTGCGACCAACACTTCGTCACTTTCGATCAGCGAGATCGCCAGCCGCCGCGGCCCGGCCCGAGAACGTCGTCGGCATGCACTTCTTCAATCCGGTGCATATCATGCGTCTGGTTGAAATCGTGTTAGGTGAGCAAACCAGCGAATCTGCAACCGCAACCGTGCGGGCCGTCGCCCAACAGATGAAGAAGGAACCGATCATCGTGCGCGACGTTCCGGGCTTTGCCTCGAGCCGGCTCGGCGTCACGCTGGGACTCGAAGCCATGCGCATGGTTGAGCAGGGCGTCGCCAGCGCGCGTGACATCGACACGGCCATGGAACTCGGTTATAACCATCCGATGGGACCGCTGCGGCTGACGGATCTGGTAGGCCTGGACGTGCGACTCAGTATCGCTGAATACCTGCACGGAAAGCTTGGTTCGGAAGCGTTTCGTCCGCCGGAAATTCTGCGCCGCATGGTGAGCGAGGGCAAACTGGGCAAGAAGAGCGGCGAAGGCTTTTACAAATGGAATGACAACGAAAAGGCGCAAAGGGCCTATACTACGTAGCCTGCCTAATGGGTTGCGGGCGCAGTTGGCAAAGTGGCAACTGTTATGAGCACTCCTTATCAAAATGAAGAGAGACGCTTTGCGTTACGCATGGCGCTGCGCTTGCCGATTGTCGTTTCAGGTCGAGCGGAAGATGGCGCCGCCTGGAGCGAACCCACTGAAACTGATGACATTTCAACGTCCGGCGCGCTTTTTCACCTGAACCAGAAAGTCAGCATCGGTGAAAAACTTTACATCCGCGCCCACCGGCCGGACGGATCGCCGACCGAAGCCACGGCCACCGTCGTGCGACTTTCACCGGCCATCTATGGCACCGCGCGCGTCGGCGTGCAGATCGCCGAGCCTTCCGAAAACTGGACCCGCTTGTTTGTTTCCTGGGTTGCCGATGAACAAGCCGCCGCGCCCGGCGAATCGTAATCCACCGAAATCGTACCAGCCACAAATAAACACGGATTGGCACAGATAGGCTGTCGAATCTAATCTGTGTAAATCTGTGTGTTCATCCGCGGCTAGCTTTCCTTTTGTTCTTTGTGGTTTACTTTTCCAAATTTCATAGTTGGAGCAGCTTAAATGACTCAATCATACGAGACCATTCTGGTCGAACGGCGCGGAGCCGTCGCCATCGTTACGATCAATCGTCCGGAAAAGCGGAACGCCCTGAACATTCAGACACGCACCGAAGGCGCAGCCGTGCTGGACGAGTTGCGCGCTGACGATTCTGTCCGCGTCGTGGTGTTAACGGGCGCGGGCGACAAGGCCTTCATCGCGGGAGCGGATATCGCCGAGTTTGCACAGCGCACCGCGATCTCGCAGCGCGAAGTCATGCTGGAACGTTCGCTCTTCAATGCCATCGATGGCTTTCCGAAACCAATCATCGCCATGGTTAACGGCTATTGCCTGGGCGGCGGCTGCGAAGTCGCGCTCGCCTGTGACTTTCGCATCGCCAGCGAGAAAGCTTCGTTCGGCCAGCCGGAAATCAATCTCGGCATCATTCCGGGCGGCGGCGGCACGCAGCGGCTGACCCGTCTGGTGGGCGAAGGCAAAGCGATGGAAATGATTTTGACGGGCGAGATCATTGACGCCCAGACTGCTTTCAGAATCGGACTGGCAAATCAGGTCGTGCCGGCCGATCAGCTCGAAACGAAAACGATGGAGATTGCCAATCGGATCGCGGAGAAGAGTCCTATTGCGCTGCGGCTGGCGAAAGAGGCGGTGAAGATCGCTTCGCGTTCGAACCTCGACGAAGGATTGCGGCGCGAAGTCGATCTGTTTGCGCTCTGCTTTTCGAGTGAAGACAAAGATGAAGGCGTAAAGGCCTTTCTCGAAAAGCGCAAACCGGAATTCAAGGGAAAGTGATGTAGAGTTCGGAGTTCCGGCTTTAGCCGGCAGCCGCTTGAAGGCAGAACTCCGAACTGAGGTGTCCAGGGATGACTAGCGAGCTGGAAAAAGAGAGCTGGTCGGTGATCAGCGAGCGCGGATGTGAAGCCAGCGGCCTGACTCATGAAGAAGCGCGCCGGCTGGTCCATCGTCTGGGCGGCGAAGGTCGTCACGGCCTGTGTATCATTTCGGATGAAGCGGCGCGGCGGATGAACCCGTCGCTCCCACCTCAGGCAAGCTCCGACCGTGCGTGAGGCTCGTACTCGATCAGAAGAAGGCTTCGCCTAGCCCTGTAGCGGCAGAATATTTATGGAAACGAATTGATTTGCCATTGCGAAGCTCCTTTAGGAGCGACATCGATTCCGCTCCTGAAGGAGCTGAAAGGCTGATTGAGATCTGAACTATAAACATCTCGCGCCTGGCGGAGCGAAAACGCAAGCCTCTTCCTTTGAACAATCCAACCGCGGAGCGCTACTCAATCATCAGCACGACTTTCCCAAAACTCTCATTAGATTCGATGCGTTCATGCGCTGCGCGCACGTCATCGATCTGGAAAACCTGGTCGATCACCGGCCGCACTGCACCACTGGCTAACAACGGCACGACATACTGCGCGAACAGACGGGTGGCGGTGGCCTTCTCTTCCGCCGAACGCGTGCGCAGCGATGTGCCCATGATTTTCAATCGCTTGCCCATGACGATCGCGTAATCAAGTTCAGCCTTGGAGCCGCTCGTGGTGCCGACAAAGATCAGACGGCCTTTCGTCGCTAGCGACTGCAGGTTGGCTTTTAAGTAAGCGGCGCCCACCAAATCCAGAACGACATTCACGCCTGCGCCGCCGGTCCATTCTTTCGCGGCCTCGGCAAATTTCATTGGGTCATCTGACACGACAATCGATGCGGTCACTCCGAACTCGCGAGCGCGCTCGAGCTTGTCCGGCGTGCGCGAGGTCCCGTAAGCGAAGGCGCCGGCGGCCTTCACCAATTGAATCGCTGCAGTACCCACGCCCGATCCGGCGGCATGAATCAGAACGTGTTCGCCGATCGTCACTCCGCATTGGGTGAAAAGAGCATCGTGCGCGGTCATGAAAACTTCGGGCACGGCGGCAGCTTCGGCCCAGTCAAGGTTGTCGGGAATCCGCGCGAGATGATTCTCAGGAACAGTTACAAATTCAGCTTGTCCGCCGCCGCCGATGATCCCGAAGACGCGATCCCCGATCTTCCAACTGCGAACTTCATCACCGATCGATTCGACTTCGCCGGCGAACTCGAGCCCCGGAATCTCCTGCGGATAACCCGCGGCGCTGGATAACGTCCGCGTCTTTGCAAAATATCCGCTCGATTCAATCCAGCAGCACGCACGCACACCCGTACGCGATCTCCAACTGGTCGTGGAGCGTCAGGCACTTCGCGAATTTCGAGGCCCTCGACGCCGCCGAAGGAAGTGATGGTTACGGCTTTCATGTAGAAGAGTCTGCGCGGTTATGGGGTCAGTACCATCCGCGTGAGCAGATGGTGTCAGGAGTTCAGAGGTTGATTTTTAGCCCACCCGCTAACGCGGGTGGTACCGACTTCATTTTAAAAGAGCGCGCGCCCGCTTCACCGCGTTCTCAACATTAAACCCAAGATTCTTCAGCGCGACGTCGCCCGGCGCGGAGGCGCCAAAACGATCGAGACAGATCACGTCGCCGCTGGGTCCGACGTAGCGATCCCAGTTACCGCGCACACCTGCTTCAATCGCGAGGCGCGCGGTGATTGATCGGGGCAGAACTTCGTCGCGATATTCTGCAGGTTGTTCCTCAAAGAGCTCCATGCAGGGCATTGAGACGACGCGCGTAGGGATGCCATCTTGCTGAAGTTGTTCGCGCGCTTCGAGCGCGAGTGAGACTTCAGAACCGGTGGCGATTAGAATGAGCTTGGGTGCTACCCGGTCGCTACCGCTCCCGGTACTGACCTCATCGCGAACGCTGACGTCGGCTTCTGCCAGAACATATCCGCCGCGGCGCAAGCCCTCCGCAGCAGCAAATTTCTTTCGATCAATCAAAGGCACTTTCTGTCGCGTCAGCGCCAGCGCCGTCGGCGCTTGCCGTCGCAGAATCGCCAGCCGCCAGGCCTCGCGCACTTCGTGTACATCGGCCGGACGCACCACAAACAGATGCGGGATCGCGCGCAGCGCGGCCAGGTGTTCGATCGGTTGATGCGTCGGGCCATCTTCGCCCAGCCCCACTGAATCATGCGTGAAGACATAGATGACCTGAACTTCCGATAAGCACGCCAGCCGAATCGACGGCCGCATGTAATCGGAAAAAGTCATGAACGTGCCGCCATAAGGAATCAGTCCGCCGTTGAGCGCCATGCCCGTCATCGTTGCGCCCATCGCGTGTTCGCGCACACCGAAGTGAATGATGCGGCCGTCGTACGTGCCGGCTTCAAAACTCCCGCCGTCTTTGATGTCGGTGTTGTTCGATACTCCGAGATCGGCCGAACCGCCAATCAACATCGGCATGTGCGGCGCCAGCGCATTGATCACTTTGCCGCTGGCCACGCGGGTCGCCATTGCTTCAGCGTCGTCAAATGACGGCAGATGTTTCTCCCAATCTTGCGGCAACTCGCCGCTCATGGTGCTGCCGCCAGAGCTGGCCCAAGTCCGCGTGCTCATCTCTGTACTGCTCGACCAGCGCGTTCCATTCGGCTTCGTACTGTCGCGCCGCGATCGACTGCTTCGCGAAAATGCGCCAGCGCTTCGTCCGGCACGTAGAACTGCTTTGTCTTCCGGCCAGCCGAGATGCCTTTTGGTTTCGCGCACTGCCTCTTCGCCGGGCGGGTCGCTGTGCGCTTTGCGCGTACCGGCCGTCGGCATGCCGTAGCCGATGGTTGTCTTGACCGAGATCAGCGAAGGCCGATCGGTCATCGATTGTGCATCGCGAATCGCCGCTTCAATCGCGTCAAGGTCGTTTCCATCTTCGACGGTTGAAGTGTGCCAGCCGTAGGACTCGAATCGTTCGGGCACATTTTCAGAGAAAGCGAGATCGGTGAAGCCCTCGATCGTCACGTGATTGTCGTCGTAGAGATAGATCAGCTTGCCGAGTTTCAAATGACCGGCGAGCGAAGCAGCCTCCGACGCGACGCCTTCCATCAAATCGCCGTCGGAGACGATTGCGTAGATGTAATGATCGATCAGCGAAAAGTCTTTCTGGTTGAATTTCGCGGCCAGGTGCGCCGCGCCCATCGCCATGCCGACGCCGTTGGCGAAGCCCTGACCGAGCGGCCCCGTCGTAATCTCGACACCGGGAGTCAAAACATTTTCCGGGTGGCCGGGCGTTTTCGGATCCCCACTGCCGGAAATGTTTTGATGTCATCGAGCGAAAGATCGTAACCGGTCAGGTAGAGCAGCGAGTAAAGCAGCATGCAGCCATGACCGGCGGACAGCAGAAAGCGATCGCGGTTTTCCCATTTAGGATTCCGCGGGTTGTATCGCATGAACTTCGTCCACAGCACGTAAGCCATCGGCGCAGCGCCCAGCGGCAAACCCGGATGTCCCGAGTTGGCTTTCTGCACTGCGTCCATCGTCAGCGTGCGAATGGTGTTGATGCAAAGTTGATCGAGTTCCGGGGTGACGTTTCGTTCTTGCTGCATGCGTGCGCTCATGGTTATCAGTTTCGAGTTTCAGGTTTCAAGTCGGTACCGCCTGCAGTAGCGGGCGGGTGCTCAGAAATTATAACCCACCCGCTACCGCAGGTGGTACTGACCTCGTTGCCCGCCAGCACAACAACTAAAACTTTACGCTTGAAACATCATTTAATTAGTTTTTCGTAAAGTTTTTGCTGCCGTTCGATCGCCCTCGCATAGAGGGCGTGTCGCGCCAAATCCGGCTCGTAAGTCTCGCCGCTAACCGCATCGAGTGTCTCGAGGCTATCTATCTTGCCAAGCGCTTCCAGTGCGAGCAAGGCGGCGCCGCGCAGCGACGCTTCCCTGGTCAACGCGGTTTCGACTGGGCGCCCTAAGACGTCCGCCATCATCTGCACCCACAGCGGCGATGAAAGCAGCGCGTTCCCGGCCGCTACCATCGTCGTCTGAGGCGCGATGCGATCAAGCGCCCTGGCGATCAGCGCAAACCGATAACAGATTGCTTCCAACGCCGCGCGCAGAATTTCGATCGGCTGGGTGCGCGCGGTCAGGCCGAGAATCGATCCCGTCGCCGATGATGACCAGCCCGTTGCTCGCTCTCCCGACCAAAACGGCAGCACAGTCAGCCCGTGCGAATCAGGCGCGACCGCCGCCAGCCTGGTATCTAACTCTTCACTATCACAGTCGAACGCAAGCGAGTTTTTCATCCAGCGATCGAGCCCGCCGCCGTCTGACAAGGCACCGCCGAGCACGACCCGATCGCGATCGGCCCGATAACAAAATAGTTCGGAAGGCAGAAGCGACGGCGGGCCTCCCGAGAACAGCACGCGCATGGCGCCGGACGTGCCGATCATCAAGGCCGCACGATCCGGAGCGACGCAGCTCGCGCCGATGTTGTTCGCGGCTCCATCGCCGACGGCCGGAAACCAGGCGGCCCCTTCAAGCAAAGGCCATCTGTCGGCGTAATCCGCAGTCAACGAATGACAAGTTTGGCCCGGTCCGGCAATCGCCGGGAGGGCATCTACCGAAATTCCAATTGCTGTCAGCAGCTCGGCATCCCATTCGCAGCTCTGCTGATTCAGTAACCCGGTGGCCGAGGCCATCGAAACCGTGGTTGAGTCGAGCTCAAACAAGCGCCGCCATAGATAATCGGAAAACGAAAGCCAGCGCGTCGCCTGCTCAAATTGATCGCGGCGTTCCTGCTTCAGCCTGAGCAGTTTGGCAGGCCAGAAGCTGGGATGAAAGCGCGCGCCGGTGCGCGCATGAGTTCGAGCTTCGTCGCACTCTGCCCGCAGTTGCTCAACTGCGTGCGAACCGCGGGTGTCGGCCCAACCCAACAGCGGAGTCACCGCCCGTCCCTCACCATCCACTCCGACCAGGCTGTGCCAGAAACAACATGAAGCAACGTAATCGATCCGCGAGACAAAACTCTCGGCCCGCGCGACTGCTATATCGATTCCCCGAACCACGAAATCAAACAATGCGTCGGCGCCCGTGTCCGATCCATCGACGAGACCGGGAAAATCATTCGATAGCGAGACCTGAGATCCTTCGATTTCGTCGCCGCGGCCGTCGATTAACCCGGCCCGCAGACCCGAACTGCCAATATCCAAAGCCAAGACCACCGGCCGTACGCGTTCTGCTCGCAACGACGCGAGGACCGACAGATCAATTTCCGGCCGGTCTTCGAGAACTACTTCGTCGAACACGGTGCTCATCGGGCGCGAAAGACGAGACAGACGATTGATTGCTTACACGTAGGATTGGAAACGTGAGCATCGCACAAACGGCTCTTTTTCGTCCAGCATTTTCTAGTAACGCAAACTGTCAGTTTGCGTCTTTTCGCCAACTACCTGTCGATTGACAGCAAAAGTTCCGTTTCAATCCTCAGTCTCCGTGATAATCTGACCGAGCGACAGAAAGCTCGCGAGCCGCACGCAGGATGCGTGCGCTCCTGTTGGCCATGCAAGCTGAAACTCTCAATTGCCCAAATTGCGGCGCCGCGATTTCCTCAGATTCGCCGCGCTGCCGCTACTGCGAATCGAAACTCGCCGCCGTCGCGTGCCCCTCATGCTTTGCCATGATGTTTGCCGGAAGCCGCCACTGTCCGCACTGCGGCGCAGCTGCCGCTGATGCGAAGACAGCCGACTTGGCAGTTCTGAAGTGTCCCCGCTGCAAGATCGATATGGCGTCGATCCAACTTGGCTCCGAGACGATGCGCGAATGTGAGCAATGCGACGGCCTGTGGGTGGAAGTCGCCGAGTTTGAGAAGATCTGCGCCAGCCGGGAAGAACAAGCTGCCGTGCTGGGCCGCGCGTCATCCGCGCCTAATGATCCCGCGCCGGGGGAAACCACAATTCGGTACATTCCGTGCCCGCATTGCGCCCAACTGATGAACCGGATCAACTTTGCGCGCTGCTCCGGCGTGATTGTGGACATTTGTAAAGCGCACGGCATCTGGTTCGATCGCGACGAACTAAGTCGCATAATCCAGTTCGTTCGTGAAGGCGGTTTGGACTCGTCTCGGCAGAGAGAGAAACAGCAGATCGAGTTCGAACGGCAGCAGCTTCGCGCCGAGCAGAACGCCGCCGCCACTCGCGAATTGATGCGCAATCCGGGAGAAGACGAGCGCATCAGCGGATTGACTGCCGCGGGCGGATTGCTCAGATTCCTAATCGACTAGTCGCGGCAATCCAAATGTTCTTACCTGGCCGTCCCGCGCCCCGCCAAAGCGAAGAGATCCTAAAACAATCAAAGAGTTTGCCCTTGTCTTACGAGCCGATTGGCATCGCCCGGCAGGCTCCGGAAGATTTCCCGGGTGACGAATCCCTTTCGGTAATTGGACACGGCCGGCTGGCGTTTGAGCGCGCCAAACTCGGGCTTACATCCTGGAAGTAATTTGATTTGGGTTGAGTTGCTCCCGCGCGCTGCTCAGATCGAGATGGGAGCAATGTTGCTGTTTTAATTTCATCACCTGGGATTCTGGTCGCTCAATGGATGTCGAGTCCCTGGCGGATGCCCTTACTGGATTTGGGTTTGGTGGAGCCGAGGGGGATCGAACCCCTGACCTCATGACTGCCAGTCATGCGCTCTCCCAGCTGAGCTACGGCCCCGTCACGGCCGAATGCCGGCCAATGCGTGCGAGCCATGATAGAAGAGAAGCCCGGCTTATTCAAAGTGGCGCCTAAGGTTTGTCTCGTAATTTCGACTTTGCGTCACTTTGCGCCTCAGCGTCTTTGCGTGAAAGCTTGGTCTCTTGTGCAGGACTTCACGCAAAGGCGCGAAGACGCAAAGAAAAACCGCAAAGTAAGACACCAGCCGACCAACTCAAAAAAAATTTGCGACCTTTCCGGAGCTCGCCGCACTAACTCATCAGATCCAAGCTGCGGCGGAACAATAGTCGTCCAAAAATAAGGAGAAGCATCCATGAAGAAGTCACTTCGTTACGCGCTGTTGGCCTGCGCGCTGGTAGCGACGAGCCCGGTCGCACAGGCGCAAAAGAAATCCGAAGGCTCTCTGCAATGTCGCGAAGGGCGCGACACGGACCGCCTTTACAGCCACTGCGAAATCAAAGAGCAGACGCTGCCTGCCGGAGGCGCGATTACTGTTGATGGAAAGCAAAACGGCGGCATTTCGGTCAAAGGCTGGGACCGCGGCGAAATCCTGGTTCGGGCAAAGATTGAGAGTCGCGCGCCCACTCAGGCCGAAGCTGATTCGCTGGCGCAACAGATTCGGATTGAAACAGCCGCACTCAACATTCATGCGGAAGGGCCCGAATCACGCGACGAGTATCAGTGGTACGTGAGCTATGAAATCTTTGTCCCGCGTCGATCAAATCTTTCACTGCAAGCGCACAACGGCGGCATCGCCATCAGTGATGTCACGGGGAAGATTGACTTTAAAACTCTCAATGGCGGGGTGTCGTTGAAACGCGTGGGCGGCGCGGTCACCGGCCGCACCACGAATGGCGGTGTGCATGTCGAGCTTGCGGGTGCGCGCTGGGACGGCGAGATGCTCAATGTCACGACGACCAATGGCGGCGTCAACATCAATATGCCGGACAACTATTCCGCGCACCTCGAGGCCGGCACGGTCAATGGCAACGTGAGCTCCGATTTTACTCTCAACGTACCGCTCACCGAACGCGGTCGCATACCAAAAGAAATCAGCGTCGATCTCGGGTCTGGTGGCCCGACTATTCGCGCTATCACCACGAACGGAGGGGTGCGGATTAATCGCGTGAATAATGAATGAGATTGGGACTGAACTCGGGGCAGTAGCCCGACCGTCAGGGAGGGCTCGAATTACTTCAAGCCAATTGGCCAGTCGGATCTGTCTGGAACGTTTCTCTGCTCGCTGATATAAAATACTCCCATGCGTATTCACAATGTAGAGCTTACCTCCTTCAAGAGATTTCATAAATTAACTATTAGTGCCCTACCGCCAACGGCCAAACTCATCGTATTAACTGGTCCAAATGGAATTGGCAAAAGTTCACTCTTCGATGCCTTCAGGAACTGGCAAGGCGTGCAGGGCCTGGGAATCGTTGGCGAGCGAGAGTATGTTCAAAAACAGGGTTCTCCAGAGATTTCCGGCTGGGATGCATACACGAAAATCGAATTTCATGACGAATTGCCCGTAAGTGAGGAGGAGAAGAAGAGGATTTTTTACTTCCGAACTTCATATCGGAATGAGGCCGATTTTTCAGTTAGCAGTTTGCAAAGAACAGATCCAATTTTTTCTAGAGTTAATCGGTTCATAGATAACGATGCAACGGTAAGTGATAATTACCACAGACTCGTATCAGGTTCGGTTGAGGCGATATATTCACAGGCCTCTGACAATCAAACGATCAAAGAATTCAGAGAAGAGTTTATTGGCCAGCTGCGCACCTCAATTGGAAACGTTTTCGAGGATCTCGATCTATCTAGCCTTGGAAATCCTATGCAGCGCGGTACGTTCCTTTTTGATAAGGGCACAAGTAAAGCTTTTCAATATAAGAACCTGTCCGGAGGTGAGAAGGCAGCGTTCGACTTGTTGCTAGACATGACCGTAAAGCGTGAGGTCTACAAGAATTCGGTTTATTGCATTGATGAGCCGGAAATGCACATGCATCCGAAATTGCAAAGCCGACTTCTGCGAGAGCTACTTTCCTTACTTCCTGCTGGCTGTCAATTGTGGATTGCCTCTCATTCCATTGGAATGATGAGAGAAGCTTGGGATCAGCACTCAGCGAGTCCCGGCGAAGTAGTCTTTTTGGATTTTCAAGACAGGAACTTCGATGAACCGGTGACGTTGGAGCCAGTAAAGGTTGACCGCCACTTTTGGGCAAAAACGGTCAGAGGTTGCCTTGGGAGATCTCGCAAAGCTCGTAGCGCCTCAGCGCGTCGTGTTGTGTGAAGGCCGGCCCGCAACCAAAACGGATCGCGCGCGAGCTGAACTTGATGCCGCGTGTTACAGAACGATATTCAGCGCGGAGTTTCCAGACACCGATTTTGTCTCAATTGGTAACGCGTCGGCTGTCAGTACCGATCAACTCATTATAGGCGACACGATTCAGACACTTGTTCCGGGAACGAAGATAGTTCGAGTAATAGACAGGGATGATCGAAGCCCTCAAGAGATATCCGATCTCGAATCCGCTGGTGTGCGCGTGCTTGCAAAACGACACTTGGAAGCTTATCTCATGGATGACGAGATATTGACTCGCTTGTGCGCGGAGGTCGGCCAGCCCCAAAAGGCCCCCAACGTTCTCACGGCGAAAGCACAAGCAGTCAGCGATAGCGTGTCGCGCGGGAATGCACTCAATGACGTTAAGTCAGCGTCAGGCACGATCTACGTTGAAGCTAAGAAGATCCTTGGATTAACTGGTTGTGGCAACACCGTTTTTGCATTTCTCAGGGACACGCTGGCTCCGCTCGTAGTTCAGGGCACGGCAGTCTACGCTCGACTCAAGACAGATATCTTTGGCGACTAACGATTACGGGCGTAGCCCAAGGGGATCGACACCTCCCGGAAGGTCAGAGACCTTCCGCACATCGGGCGGCAAAGCCACAAGAACACTGCGAGCCCTCCTCGTGGGTCGGTCTACTGCCCCGCATGATATCCCGGCTGACGGGTGTGTGATAGATTCTGCAAACTCAAAATGGACCGGCGCGACTTTCTCAAATCCAGCAGTGACAATCCTTTTGATCGATTGTTTCTGCCACAGCGCGAATCGCGCGTCGCAGTTCTTTTCGAGCACCGCGAGATCACCTACGCTGAGCTTCGCCAAGAGACTGAGCGCGTCGCGCGAAAACTGAGCGCCCTGCAAATTTTCCAGGGCGATCGCGTAGCGATTCTGCTCGCTGACTCGCCGGATTTTATCGCTTCCTTCGTCGGCATCATTTCGCTCGGCGCCATTGCGGTCCCAATCAATCTGGCGCTCAGACGCGAAGAGCAACTGTTTATCCTGAAAGATTGTGGCGCGCGCGCCGCCATCGTTGAAGCGAACGTTGCCGAGGCGCTCTTTGGTGACGATGACGGTTTGAGTGAATTGAAATTCCTGCTGGCCATCTGTCGTGAAGCGGAAGAGGCTCCGAGTTCAATAGGTTCACGAGATGTTATTAAGTTGGACCTTGACGACTCTCTCCCGTACGATGCCCTCCCTGACAGTCGGGCTTCGGACACAGATGCCGATGCTTTTATCCTCTACACCTCGGGGAGCACAGGCGAACCGAAGGGCGCGGTCCACACCCAGGCAGACATCTTCTACACCAACGAAACCTACTGCCGCGAAGTTCTGAAGCTGCGGCGTGGTGACCGTGTGTTTTCGTCTTCACGTCTGCCTTTCGCCTATGGCTTGGGCAATTCTTTTACCTTTCCACTGCTGGACCGCTGCACAACCATTCTTTGTCGCGAAAAGCCGGCAGCGGAGGTGGTTGCGCGGATCTTCGCCGACTATCAGCCGACAATCTTCTTTGGTGTCCCAGTCGTTTATCGAATGCTGCTTGAGCATCATCGACAGGCGTTTAGAGTACCGACCTCAGTCGGGTCTTCACGACGGGAAGAAAGCCCAACTGAAGTTGGTACTCTGAACACCTCCAGTCTGCGTCTGTGTATTTCTGCGGGTGAAGCTCTGCCGGCGCAGCTTGGCGAAGAGTGGCAGAAAACCTTCGGCGTCGAAGTGCTTGACGGGATCGGCTCGACTGAAATGCTGCACATGTTCATGTCGAATCATGAAGGCGAAGTGCGTTACGGCAGCAGCGGCAAGCTACTGCGCGGTTATGCAGCTCGGCTAGTTGATCATGAGGGCGTGGCGACGGCGGCCGGCGAAGTGGGCAATCTTTGGATTCGCGGCGGCAGTGCGGCCTCGCGCTATTGGGAGCGACCGGAAATTTCGGCAGAAACTTTTGTCGACGGTTGGGTGCGCACCGGGGATCTCTATCGGTGCGATACGGACGGATTCTGGTGGCACATGGGCCGGAGCGATGATTGTTTCAAACCTACCGGCCAATGGGTTTCGCCGGTCGAAGTCGAGGGTGTGTTGTTGCGTCACGATGGGTTGCGCGCAGCGGCCGTGGCGGAAGGATTTGATAAAGACGGATTGTCGTGCGTTTGCGCGTTTGTGGTTCCCGAGCCAGCGGCCGCGGCGGACATATTGGAAGTCCACCTGCGGCGGCATTGCGAAGCCGCTTTGCCGCGATTCAAGCAGCCGCGCCGTTACATCTTTGTGAGTGAATTGCCTTACACTGCGACCGGTAAGGTGCAACGATTCAAGTTGCGGGAACAGCTGCGTGCAGCGCCCTCTCCCTCTGGGAGAGGGTTGGGGTGAGGGCTTAACTTTGACGTTTCTCTTGGCGGCAAGGTTTTGGAAGAGAGAGATGATTTCGCTCAGAGCGAAATCATCTCTCTCAAACATTCAGTGATTAATCGCCCGCCGCAGGCCCTCATCCCCTGCCCTTCACTCCCAATGGGAGAAGGGAGAAACTAACATGATGAACAATAAAAGCTTACAGGAGACTTACGCGCCCAACACGGGCTGCTTTGGCTGTGGGCCAGCCAATGAAAAAGGCTTGCACATTCGCAGCTTTCCCGATGGCGACGAAGTCGTCGCGACCTTTCAGCCGGAAAGCTACCAGGAAGCGTTTCCGGGAATGCTGGGTGGCGGCATCATCGGCACCTTGCTGGACTGCCACTGCAACTGGACCGCTGCTTACCATCTGATGAAACAAGCCGGCGCGGATCAACCGCAGTGCACTGTGACCGCTGATTACGCGATCAAATTGCTGCGGCCCACGCCAACGGACCAACCGATTCAGTTGCGCGCCCGCGTGGTCGAACTGAAGGAAGATCGCGCCGTGGTTGAAGGCGAGCTGATCGCGCACGAGAAAGTTTGCGCCACTTGTCGCGGAACGTTTGTCGCCGTAAAGCCCGGCCATCCTGCTTATCATCGCTGGTGAGGTTTGGAGTGCGCCGGCAGAGCGAAGCGGCGACGGCGCTTTGGTTTGGCCGTCAATTTAGAGATCCAAAGCGGTGTCGCTCCCGATGAATCGGGCTTGCCACGGCACTCCAAACGATTCCATGATCACCACAATTTTTTTCGATATCGGCGGGGTATTGCTGACGGACGGTTGGGGCCACGTCTCGCGCCGCGCGGCGGCTGACAAGTTCACCCTCGATTGGGAGGAATACGCCGAGCGGCATGAGAAGGTCGCGCATGCGATCGAGGTCAACCGCCTGACGCTTGAACGCTATCTTGACCGCGTGGTGTTTTACCGTCCGCGTTCCTTCACTCGCGAGGAGTTTCGCGCGTTTATCTTCGCGCAATCTCAACCAAACCCGGATTCGCTGAAGATTGCCGCAGAGGTGGCGCAATCAGGGCGATATTTCATGGCGACACTCAACAATGAAATTCTCGAGCTGAACGTTTTTCGCATCGAGAAGTTTGGCTTGCGACACTACTTTCCCGCTTTCTTCAGCTCGTGTTTTCTCGGGCTCCGAAAACCTGACGAGGCCTTCTATCGAATGGTTCTGCAAGTTACTCAGCGGGCGCCTCAAGAATGTCTCTTCATCGACGATCGCGAAGTGAATCTGGAATGCCCGCGTGAGTTGGGAATCAACGCCACCCTGTTCAAAGACGCCGCGCAATTGCGGACAGAGCTGATCAGCAAAGGCGTAGTGCTCACAAACTGACCCGCGGCAGCCCGTCAGGTGTCCTTGACTGATATCTTTCTCTTAACGCCCTTGAGGTCGACCGCCACATAAATGACTTCAGCCTGCGTCACGCGCGCAACCTCGCCGGGCGCGCCGTAACGTTCGGCTTCAACTACCACACGCGTGGTTATGGAAGTCGTGCCGACTTTCAGGGTCTCTGAATAAAAGCTAACCAGATCGCCCACGAATACCGGCGCATGAAAAATGACTTCACGCATGGCGACGGTAACGAAGCGATCCATGCCCGTGTGGCGGTGCGCTTCAATCGCGCCGGCCATGTCGATGTAGCTGAGAATGACGCCGCCGAAAATCGTGCCCTGCGAGTTTGTGTCGCGCGGCAGCATGACCACGCGAATTGCCGGATCAGAATTCATGAAGGAATAGTAAATGGTGAAGCGCAAATCGTAAATGGAAGACAGGTGTCAGCACCGCGAGTCTTAGGTCGTGTTTTCGGAATTCTCTGTGGTGCTCTGTGGAACTCAGTGTCTCTGTGGTGAACTCTCGCTGAAAAACTTTTCACCACAGAGACACTGAGAACCACAGAGTTACACTGAGACAGGAACAAAGTCACGCCCCGGGTTGTCTATAACTGCGACACGATCGCGCGCGGTCTCTCCAAAACAGGAGGACTTGAAGAGATGCTCAATTCAATCATCGCTGCCCAGGTGCCGGCGATTTACGTTTTCATTTATGCAGCAATCGCGGTTTCTGATTGCGACGAATGCGGATTCAATGATCTGGGGAAGCTGCTCTTCGGCGGATTAGCCCTGGCGGTAATCGTAGGCGTTGCCGCTTCCTTGTGGTTCCGGCGGATGAAAGACAAAACCGCAAGTGATTCCGAATTTGTTTCGATAAGATCGAGTAGTCGCGATGAGTAACCGCAAACTGAGTCTGCGTTACCGCGTTACGAAACGAACGGATACCAGGGCGTATTGCGGAAGACCCAGAAGAAGATCAAGAGTGCGAGCCAGCCCCACAGATAGATCGGCGGGATGAACAGACGACGATGCGGACGGCCGGTAACGGCGCTTTTGGTGAGTCCCAAAAACCCGTAAACGATAAATGGCGCGGTGAGCACCATCAGCGGGTTGAACTTGAATGCCTGAATGGGATGCAGGTGCAGCAGTTGATAGAAGGCCCGCGTCGAACCGCATCCGGGGCACTGACACCCGGTAATCAGACGGAACGGGCACTTAGGGAAAAACTGACTCGCGGGGCCCGCGGGATTGAAAAAGAAGAGAAACATTGCGCCCGCGGCCAGACCTAACCAGAGTATTCCCGCAATCGCCAATTGGCGCGTGCGATCGGTCGCGGTTTCGATGAAGTAGAAGCTGGACATGATCTAAAGGGTGACGCTTAGAGGGGGTAGCGCGACGGTCAGGGGAGGCGTAAATCGCGATAAGACGCCCTCCCTGACGGTCGGGCTACTGCCCAGTCTCAAAACCAGCCTTTACGACCTTCAACGTAAGTGCGGACAAAATCTTCGTCCGACTTGGTGAGGTACATGATGCCTTCAACAATGCCAATTACCTGCATCACGATGGCCAGCATGCCGCACGACAAAAGCGACACCAACAGCATGATGAGCCCTTCGGTGGTGTATCCCAGAATAAACTTGTGAACCCCAAAGGTGCCGACGAGTATGCCGCAGATTCCGGCGGCGATTTTCTTGTTGGCGCCGCGTGCCTGCCAGTCCTGAGCATAGGGTTGTTGTCCATATATCGGGCTCGGAGGTTGAATCGGCTGATAAACCGGCTCGAATGGCGGCGGAGTATCGGCCTGATAGCCGGTTTGTTTGCCGCTAATTAGCGGCAATTCGGCCTGACAAATAGAACACGCGCGCGCAAAGTCGTTATTCTGGGCGCCGCACTTGGTACAAAACAAAGCCATAAGCGGGTTCCGCTAGTTTGAAAAATCGGCGCGTGCCGTTTGAGTTGCAACTAGCGCACACTCAAACGGCACGCAATCTTCTGGCGGCCTAAATAGGTCCGCCGCGCCGACGATAACTTAACACCTGGTCCTAGCGCGAACTGCCGCTAAGAGCTGCGATGATCGCTACGCCATAGACCAGTCCAATAATTATCCACCACACCAGGCCCAGTCCGATCGCGATATAGCTGAACATCTTCGCTTTCTTCGAAGATTCCTGCGCACCAGCGACATCGCCGGCGGCGACCTGGCCGTTGACCTTGGCTGCGAAAATGATCGCCGGAATGGCAAGTGGCCAGCAACAGAAGATCGAAAGGATGGCAATCACCATGTAGTTTGGTACTGTGGCCGAGCCACCTGCCGGTGGCGGAGTCCAGTTTTGCGACATTGTTAATCTCCTACTTTTTCAGTTTAGACTGCGAGCTATTTCAAAAACGATGAGGCCTGCCTGAAGAACTAAAGCGTGTACGAACTCACTGCGAATCATCGCTGGGTTAATAAGAACGATCCGCGATCTTCGGGATTGCATTGCAAATAGCGGAGCATAACTAACAAAAGAGACGCTCAATTGTCAATCCAATTCGTGGATTAATCTCACCGCCGATACGGTCATTCAGCCTTAAATCAGCGTGCGGCATTTCGCGCAGTTCAGATTCCTGGACAATGCTAACCCTGGAACAACGACGCGCGGCCGCTGAATTGACTCGGCAAACGTAAATCGAGGATAGTCTTCCCGCTTAATGGCGAAATTGCGGCGGATATGAAACAAGTCCTCCAAAACGTAAAGACGGGCGAGGTATCGGTGACCGACGTCCCACTTCCGGCAACGCGTCCGGGTTTCGTACTGGTCCGCACCGCCGCCTCTTTGATCAGCGCGGGCACTGAGCGGCTCACGGTCGAAGCGGCGCAGAAGAGTTTAGCGAGTCGTGCAATCGCCCAGCCGGCCCTCGTCAAGCAGTTGGTGCAAAAGGCGCGCACCGAAGGCGTCGCCAACACGGTCGACGCCGTCCGAGCCAAGTTAGCGTCAGGCATCGCCTTAGGGTACAGCGCCGCCGGCACGGTAATCGAGGTCGGTGAAGGCGTCGCAGACTTCCGGACAGGCGAACGCGTCGCCTGCGCCGGCGTCGGCTATGCTTCGCACGCGGAAGTCCTCTCAGTCCCCAAAAATCTTTGCATCCGTTTGCCTGAGCAAATCAGTTTCGATTCGGCGGCCTTCGGGACTGTAGGCGCCATCGCTCTGCAAGGCATCCGGCTGGCGGAACCGACGCTTGGCGAATCGATTGTCGTAATTGGTTTGGGCCTAATCGGCCAACTGACAGTGCAGATCCTAAGAGCGAATGGCTGTCATGTTTTCGGGATTGATCTTGACGAGAAAAAAGTCGAGCTGGCTAAGAACTCCGGTGCCGATGATGGATGTGCGCCGGAAGCGGCAAAACGGCGCGTGTTGGATTGGTCACGCGGGCGCGGCGCCGATGCCGTCCTGATTGCGGCGGCAACTTCCTCGAATGAACCCGTTGAACTCGGCGGTGAGATCTCGCGCCAGAAGGGACGCGTGATCGTGGTGGGCGCCGTGGGACTAAACGTTCCGCGATCAACTTTCTACGATCGGGAACTAACCTTCAGAATTTCAAAGTCGTACGGGCCCGGTCGCTATGATCCTGAGTACGAAGAGCGCGGCCACGACTACCCGCTGGCCTACGTGCGCTGGACTGAAGCCAGAAACATCGAAGCATTCCTTGAACTGATCGCTGCCGGCAGCGTGAATGTCGAGCGGCTGATTACGCATCGCTTCGATCTTGAAAACAGCGAGCAAGCATATCGGCTGATCACCGGTGAAACGAATGAGCCATACATCGGCGTGCTGCTGAAGTATGACACTGAGCGCCAACTGGAAACCCGCATTCCCGTCGTTGCGAAGAAGTCATCGCCGGCGCGCGCTGTGCGGATCGGCATGATCGGGGCTGGCGGTTATGGCAAGGGCGTGCTGCTGCCACTCTTCAAATCCTCGGGGGCCGAACTACGTTCGATCGCCACGGCGTCTGGACTGAGCGCGCGCGAAGTTGCCGCCAGATTTGGCTTCAACTCTTGTGTCTCAACCGCTGATGAAGTGCTGGACGATGAAGCCGCGAACCTAATCGTCATTGCCACGCGTCACGGAACACATGCCGAGTTGGCCCAGCGCGCCCTCCAGCGCGGCCATCACGTCTTCGTTGAGAAACCGCTGGCTTTAAACGACGAGCAATTGGATTGCGTCCTGAACGCGGCGGCGGGCTCGCCGGGACAATTGATGGTCGGATTTAATCGGCGCTTTTCGCCGCTCGGAATCGCGGCCAGGGATTTTTTTGCCAACCGGCAAACGCCTCTGTCGATTAACTATCGCGTCAACGCCGGGCGCGTGCCGCCCGGGCATTGGGCGCAGGATGAAGCCGAAGGCGGCGGCCGCATCGTCGGTGAGGTTTGTCACTTCATAGACTTTGCACACTTCATGACGGGCTCGTTGACGACCCGCGTTTTTGCCGAAGCGGTCGCGAGCGACCACGCCAACGTCACCAACGCAGACTCAGTCTTTATCAGCTTGCGAATGGCGGACGGTTCGAATGCTTCGATTGCTTATCTAGCGGAAGGCGACGCCTCGATGCCTAAAGAAAGAATCGAGATCTTCGGCGGCGGAAGATCATTTGTGATCGACGATTTTAAGAGTGCCAACGAATATGCAAACGGCCAGGAAAAGACAACCAGGCTGCGTGCACAGGACAAAGGACAGCCGAATGAAATTCGCGAAGTGTTCGCCGTGGTGCGAGAAGGGCGGCCCGCGCCCATCGCTCTCGGGGACTTAGCGACGACCACACGCGCGACCTTCCGGATTCGCGAATCGCTGCGAACCGGATTGCCGGTTGAGGTGTAGTGTCAGAAGCCTGGGGAGGGCAGGTTTGGTTATCCGGCCCTTCCACTGTGAGTAGGAAAACCGGAACAATGTCTTTCTCCCTCTCCCTTTGGGAGAGGGCCGGGGTGAGGGAGCAAAGCTTAGCAGAGGAGTTTTTTGATTTCTGCGCCAGGCTTCGCCTCGCGCAAATAAAAAAATTGGGTGTTGGTCGCGTAGGCCCTCACCCTAACCCTCTCCCAGAGGGAAGAGGGAACACAAATCAATGCTGAAAGTCATCAACGTGGCCGGGGCCCGTCCCAACTTCATGAAGGTGGCGCCGATCGTCGCCGCCATGAAGCGCCGCCACACTGAGTTTCAGCCCCTGCTCGTGCATACCGGCCAGCACTATGACGCGGCCATGTCTGAAGCTTTCTTTCGGGATCTGGAAATGCCTGAGCCCGATATCGATCTCGGCGTGGGCTCTGCGAGTCACGCCGTGCAAACAGCCGGAGTGATTCAGGCGTTCGAACCTTACGTCCTCATTGAAAAGCCTGATTGGGTTCTGGTGGTCGGCGATGTAAATTCCACGGTGGCCTGTGCGCTGGTCTGCGCCAAACTCGGCATCAGAGTGGCGCACGTCGAAGCCGGCCTGCGCAGTCGCGATCGCACCATGCCCGAAGAAATCAACCGCCTCCTGACGGACCAGATTGCGGATCTGCTGCTGACGCCTTCGCCTGACGCTGACGCGAATTTGCGGGCCGAAGGAATTCCCGAAGAACGAATCAAGTTCGTCGGCAACATTATGATCGATGCGCTCTACGCCAATCTTGATCGAGCGAAACAATCAAGCGCTTGCTCTGAACTCGGTCTCGACAAGAAGCAATACGCGGTCCTGACGCTCCATCGGCCGTCGAATGTTGACGAGCACGTCGCCTTTCTGCGAATCCTGAAAGCTCTTAAAGAGATCGCGCGTCGCATTCCCATAGTCTTTCCGGCCCATCCGCGGACACGAAAGATGATCGAAGAACTGGAACTGACCGGCATTGTCGATGGCATCAAGGGGTTGCACGTCATCGATCCTCTGGGCTATCTGGATTTTCTGCAACTGGTAAGCAACGCGCGACTCGTGCTGACCGATTCAGGCGGCATTCAGGAAGAGACAACGGTGCTCGGAATTCCCTGCATTACTTTGCGCGAGAATACTGAGCGGCCCATTACGGTCGAGATGGGGACGAATACGATCGCCGGCACGGACACGGCCAAGATAGTAGGGGCCGCGAATCGGGCGCTCGATAATCCGCCCGACAAATCTGCGTTGAGAATACCGCCGCTGTGGGACGGTCACACCGCGGATCGGATTTTGGACGCGATCCAGTCAGCTAACCCGCGCTAGAGTACCGACTTAAGTTGGAGCTTTGGTCGACGGAAAAGCCCAACTGAAGTTGGTACTCTAACTCCGGGTCGGCCGCGAGTGTTTTTGCCCTTTCCATGATTCCCCTTTAACCTTTCCCTCGCGGTAATGAAGCTAATCTCAAAAACCAAACGCGTACTGCGCGGCGACGTTAACGCGCGCACCGCTGCGTCCGAGGCCCTGCGACGCGTAAACGTCAAGCTCGAGCAGCGACGCGAACGCGCGTCTCTGGCGGCGCTGGATCAACAACCAGCGCAGCTGCGCGAAGAGTTTGCCCGCATCAGAGCTTCGGATCTGCTCGCCCATTTTCGCTCGCGCACGCGCCCAAAATTCTTTCCGGGCTGCGATGATTTGAAGCGCACGGCAACCCTGCAACGAGAGTTGTTTCCGGCGGAGACCGGACGCTTACTCAAGGACGCGCAGCGCATCGCGCGCGCGCATTGTTGGCCATTGCTCGGGTTTGGCGAAAAGTGTTTCGGCGATGAGGAAATTGACTGGAACCGCGATCCGTTGTCGGGATATCAATGGCCATTGGATTATCACGCCGACATCGCACTGATGCGCCAAGATGGTTCGGATGCGCGCGTTGTTTGGGAACTCAATCGCTTGTCGCACCTCATTACTTTGGGCCGCGCGTTTGCAATCAACAACGATGAAAGTTTGAGCGAAGAGTTCTTTCGTCAAATCGGCAGTTGGCGCGCGCAGAATCCTGTCGGTCGCGGCGTGAATTGGAATTGCGCAATGGAAATCGCGTTGCGAGCCATCAATTTGCTCACGGCTTTTGCGCTGTTTCTGCGCTCATCACACACGGACGAGTTTGCGCTCAAGGAAATCCTGACGCGTTTGGATCATCATGGCAACCACATCCGGCGGCATCTCGAGTTCTCGCACATTGCCACCAGCAATCATTATCTCGCTGATATTACGGGGCTGCTTTGGCTCGGCGTGATGCTGCCAGAATTAGCCGCGGCCGAAGAATGGCGCGAGCTTGGGCTGCGCGAGCTGCTTGCCGAAATGGACAAGCAGGTACTGCCGGACGGCGTCGATTACGAGGCTTCGACCGGCTATCACCGTTTGAAAGTTGAAATGTTCTTGTACTCGTTCGTGCTTTGCCATCTGAACGGAATCGATATTCACGAACAATACTGGAGCAAGCTTCGTGCGATGCTCGAATACATGGTTTCGTACCTGCGGCCGGATGGGCGCGCGCCGCTGATCGGAGATTCCGACAGTGGGCAGATGTTGCCGATCCTGCGACGTAGCGGGGACGATCATGCTTATGTGCTGGCGCTGGGAGCGGCCGTATTTCAAGAGCCACGATTCAAGCTGGCAAGGACTTACACATCTGGTGTGGCGGCCCCACCGGAGGAATTACTTTGGATCCTGGGGGAGCGCGGCCTCCGCGACTATCAAGCCTTACCCCCCGGCGACCCGCCCGCGTCACGTGCTTTCGCCGCGGCCGGAGTTTATCTACTGCGCCAGGACGATCTTTATCTGCACTTCAATGCCGGCGGTGTGGGCGTGAACGGTCGCGGCTCGCATGGGCATAACGATGCGCTCAGCATCGAAGTCTCGGCCGGTGGTTCGGCGTTCATCGTTGATCCGGGGACTTATCTTTACACCGCCGACCTTCAAGAGCGGCATCTGTTTCGTTCGACCTCTTACCATTCGACCGTGGAAATCGATGGTGCGGAGCAAAACACGATCGATGAAGCGATGCCTTTCATCATCGGTAACGAGGCGCAGCCGCGGGTGCTGAGCTGGGAAACCAATAGTGAATTCGATCTGGTGGTGGGCGAGCATTATGGCTATCGCCGGCTGCCCCAGCCAGTGACGCACCGCCGCACGATTGTATTCAACAAGGCGGGCCGTTGGTGGCGGTTGCAAGATGAACTAACTGGCGATGGCGTGCATGAGGTTGAGTTTCGCTTTCATCTGCGTCCCGGATTAGAAGCAACAGTGCGTCCTGATGGAAGAATCGCAGTCTGCGATAAGATCACAGGCGCGCGTTTGCTGATTATGTGTCAGAAGCCCGACGGTCACGGAGGGCAACATCTGGAAGCTGAGCCAGTTTTGCAACCGCTTTTTTCGTCCAATGATTACGGACACCGGGAGCCCTCGGTTTCGGTTTGCTGGCCCACTCGTTCAGCGCTGCCGCTCTCTATATCATTCGTATTGCTTCCCATAGCAGCCGACGAATATGAAAATGCACGGCTTGAACTCACGCAATTCTCAGACGTTTAGAAGGTGATGCTACCGACAATTCACTTTGCATTAGTCGACGATTGGGAGCTGAGCGGGGACGGCTCCGGCGATCCACGCTATCTCCAATTTGCGCCGATGCGGGAACTGGTTCGCATCTACAACGCGCACGGCGTCCACGGCTCGTTCAACGCCGAGGTGATGCAACAAATCACCTTCCGCAAATTCCAGCAACAGCATCCCGACTTGAAAGAACTCGCTGATGAGTGGGACGACCAGGTCCGCCAGACTTTCCGCGCCGGCCATGACATACAGCTTCACATTCACCCCCAGTGGTCGCGCGCCGAATACGACAATGGCAGATGGAGCCTGAAGGGCGACTGGTCGATTTTGAATTATTCGATCGATGATGCGCGTCAGATGATCGCCGCCGGCAAGGACTATCTCGAAAATTTGTTGCGGCCCGTGAATCCAGACTATCGCTGCGTCTCTTTTCGTTCCGGCTCGTGGTGCATCGCGCCTTCGCCGCATATGCTCGGACTGCTGGCCGGGTTCGGCATCGTCTTTGACATGAGCATTGTCGGTGGGGTTCGGTATCAGACGCGGCGCATCGATCTGGATTACCGTCACTGCGAAGAAGATTTTCTTCCGTTCTATCCTGTCATGACCGACGCACGCAAAGTTTCGAGCCGGAAAGAGCGGATCGTTTGCATTCCGACTAACCATTTTCATGGCTCGCGCCGGCAGACCCTGCAACATCATGCGTCGAAAGCCACCGGCGCACTGAAGTCGCGCCTGCACTCTCAGAGCAAAGGGCAAGAAAGCGCGCGCTCAGTCGAAGCGTACGGTCACGAGTGGGCACAGTCCGGCGCCTCACCACTCGCGAAGCTTTACACCAAGGGCTTGCGGCCTTATCTCCGCGGCCGGCATCTGATTTCCGATCTCGCCCAACTCGATTACGGATTGATGCAGGAGATGCTGGCCTCAATTCGCCGGCGGGCACGCGCAGCCAAGGCTGAAGCGGTTCCGGTAATCCTGGAAAACCATACGAAGGACATACGCGACTTCATTCACATCGAGAGGTTCGTCGCCGACGTGGCGCGCGCGCCGGATATCAAATGCGTTACGCTGAGCGACATTGCCGAGGGCATTCAAGCTGGTCGCTTTCAGATCAAGACTTCTGCACCACGATGAGTACGCGTGAGGAGTTAATCATCAGCGCTCTAGGGCTGCGGCTGGACGCGGCGCGCGAACGCTTGCTGAAGCTCGAACCGGAACGGTTTGCGGATTTCAGCGGTTACGTGGCGCAACTCCGACAGAGCCTGGCAGCTTCAGCGCTCGGGCTGACGATGGCTCAGCCTCCTGAAATCGTATGGATCGAAAGCGGCAACGATTGCCTCTCGTCAATTCGCGCGCTCTCACTCGGAGAGGATCTCAAGCTAACCACCGCCGCCAATTTGCCGGCGCCGGCCGAAGACTTTCTTTCGTCACTAGAAAAGTGCAAACGTGATTCCGAGCGGCGCCTGCGTTTGCTCACTGAAAGATACTCGTGCGTCCTGAATTTCAACGCACCCTCGGAAAACGACATCCGCGAACACGTCCTGATGCGCTTGATGGCGCCCGATCGGGCAACTGTTGAGCAGCAATCGGTGACGGCGCTGGACGCTGACGATCTACTCTTGAAGTTGAATCTGATTGCCATACAGGCGCCGGTCACGCCTGATTTGAGGTTTATTGATGCGCTGAACTACTATTACGAATTGTTACCCGCAGACTGGGTTCCGCGCGCGCGTCACGCTTGGTTAATTGCTTCCTTTCTTGGCCTCTATGCCCGCGCGCTGGCTGTTCTGACTTCGAGGAACCAAACAATTGCGCATCGCCATACTCGCGAACAACCTGCCCGCAGCGCTGCCGATCTATGAAGAGTTTGAGCATAGCTCACTCGGCGAAGTTTTCATCGTTCTCTGCCCGGCCTCCGGGAAATCAGGAGCGCAGGAGGTAATAAAGCACTCGGCACGTTTGCTTTTAAAACCGGGCCGCGCAAAATCACTCAAGCTATTGTCATCGGGCAAGCTGATTGTTCTCTCGAAACCTCTGCATCATCCGCAATCATTGGAAAGACTCCGACGCCTCTCACCTGAAATCGGACTTCACAAATCCGGGAATATTTATCGCGACGTCACGATCAAATGCTTTCGCTTGGGGATCCTCAACGCGCACATTGGGCTGTTGCCCGGCTATCGCGGCCGGAGTGTGATGGAATGGTCGGTGCTTCAGGGCGATCCGGTCGGCATCTCGGTGTTTTTTGTTGACGCGGGCATAGATACCGGAGAGCGAATCGTATTTACCGAGCCCGTCGATATTTCGCAGTGCGCATCGTTGGCTGAGGCCAAACAATTTCTATTCGATCTTGACGCCAGTTTTTATCGCCGCGCCGTGAGTCTGATAAGCTCAGGCGGAGTAGCTTATCGGCGGAATGATTTATCGGGCCGGCGCTATTACGCAATGTCAAAGCTGTTCACTGGCACAGTAGAACAAGTCTTTTCAATCGGCAATCGAAAATCGGCAATCGAAAATCGGCAATAACTAAATGTGTGGCATCTGCGGAATCTGGGAATATGGCGCGGCGCGCGGCAATGTTGACGCGGGCCTGCTTACCTCAATGCGCGACGTCATGACGCATCGCGGGCCGGACGATGCAGGTGAGCTGGTTTTTGACGACGAGCGGGGCGGATTTGGATTCCGCCGCCTGTCAATAATCGATCTTTCCGCAGCCGGCCATCAGCCAATGCATGGGTGCACGGATCAGACCTGGCTGGTCTTCAACGGCGAGATCTACAACCACGCGCGTCTGCGCGAAGGTCTGGAGCAACGGGGCCACGTTTACCGATCACGCACCGATTCCGAAACCATCCTGCATCTTTACGAAGAGCGCGGACTCGATTTTGTTAACGATCTGGAAGGCGATTATGGCATCGCGATCTGGGATGCCGAACGCGAACGGCTCGTGCTCGCCCGCGATCGCGCGGGTGTGAAGCCGCTCTATTTCTATCATCAAAACGGCCGCTTTATTTTTGCTTCCGAAATCAAAGCGATCCTACAGCATCCGGCCGTCACTCCTGAGATCAACGAAGACGCGCTCTATCATTATCTGACTTTCGTAACCACGCCCGCGCCGCTCACACTTTTCAAGAACATTCAGAAAATTCCCGCCGGCCACATGTTGACACTCGAGCGCGGCGGCGAATCTCGCATGCACCAGTATTGGGATGCTTTGCCGCCGGCCCCCTCTGCAAACCAGGTCACCGAAGCCGAACACGAAGCAAACATTCTCAGATTGCTACGCGAGTCGATTAAGAAACGGATGATGGCCGACGTGCCGTTCGGAGTTTTTCTTTCCGGCGGCGTCGATTCGTCCGCGAACGTGGCCCTGATGTCCGAGCTGATGTCCCAGCCGGTGCGCACCTTCACCGTTGGTTTTCACGACTGTGAAGAGTTGAATGAACTGGAGTCCGCGCGGGCCATTTCAAAACGCTTTGGCACCGATCATCACGAAGTAATGATCGGTCGTGAAGAGATGCAGCGCTTTCTGCCGGAGCTTGTCTTTCACCAGGACGAGCCGATTGCCGATCCGGTTTGTATTCCCGCTCTACTATGTTTCGAAGCTGGCGCGCGATAGCGGAACCATTGTCGTGCAGGTCGGCGAAGGCTCGGATGAATTGTTCGGAGGGTACGACTGGTTTCGTCTGTACCTGCAGATTCAGGAGCGGTTCTGGCGCCATGCCGAGCGAGTGCCGAATAGCGCCCGCCGAGCCGCGGCCGCCCTGGCGCAACCAATCGTCGGAAAGGTATTGCGAAAACGTATGGCGACTGAACTGGTCAGGCGTCTCGGGGCCAACGAGTCAGTCTTTCGGGGCGGCGTCATGGTCTTCGACGACGCGGCCAAAGCGAAGATCCTGACACCGAAAATGCGCGCCCATTACAACGGTCTGTCGACTTATGACGTGGTGCGCCAATACGAGCAAACGATCGCGTCGGCGCGGCCCCAGTCTGATTACGCGGCGCGCATGACCTATCTCGAGTTGAAGCTGCGGCTGCCAGAATTGCTGCTGATGCGCGTTGACAAGATCACCATGGCAACTTCAGTCGAGGCGCGCGTGCCGTTTCTCGATCACCATCTGATCGAATATGCGATGAGCTTGCCGCGCGCACTGAAGGTAAAGGGCCAGACCGGGAAACACATTTTGAAGCGGGCGCTGGAAAGCGTGCTGCCCGCGGACGTGCTCTACAAACCAAAGCGCGGCTTTGGCGCGCCGGTGCGCGAGTGGTTTCGCGGCGCGGCAGGTGGCGAATTGATTCAGCAGATTATGAATTCCCCGCTGCGGCAGCGAGAGTTCTTTGACTATTCGTTCATCTCGCAAATAGCCGACGAACATCGCCGTGAGGTTCGGGACTGGAGCGCAAATCTTTGGTGCTTACTGAATCTTAGCGTTTGGTATGACCGTTGGATCGCCTGAGAAACATTTACCCGCGATATCGTGATGAGTGAACAGATCGCTACCAGCGTTGCGCCCGAACAAAAAGCGGTGACATCTGTCGTGCCGAATCATGGAGCGCGCAGCAGTTTTGCTTCGAGCGTGACCATTACCTTCGCGACGCGTCTGGCGATACTGGTTGGCTCACTGGGCGCCAGCATTATCGTGGGACGTTGGCTGGGACCGGATGGCCTGGGCGCACTCGCGGTTTTAACTGTGACCGCGGCACTCGCGCTGCAACTTGGCAGCGCCGGATTGCCGTCAGCCACGACCTATTTTGTTGCCAGGGATCGCCGGGCGCTCGGGCCTGCCTGGGCAAACGCGATTGTTTTCGCTTTGTTTGCCGGAACTCTTCTGGCCGGCGGGATCGTCACGTTATCTCGAATCAGTCCCGGCATCTTCCGTGGAGTAAGCCCGCGCCTGCTGACGATTGTCGCTATTTCAATTCCTTTTCAACTGCTGACGTTGCTAGGCCTCAATCTCCTGTTAGCAATTGACCGAATTAAGCTGATGAACTTGCTCGACTCGTTATCGTCCGTGCTCGTACTCATCAATGCGTTGACGGTCCTCGTCATCTGGCGCCGAGGTTTGCTTACGCTCGTGTCCTTCAACTCCGCCGCGACGATCATCGTAGCGCTGTTCCTGATTTGGCCGGTGGGACGATTAATTCGAACGAGCGACAGCAAAATTCGGCCAGACGCGCGCCTGTTGAAGCAGATGCTGGTGTATGGCCTGAAGTTTTATGTCTCAATTGTGGCGAGCGTCGTCATCTTTCGCGCTGACCTACTGATCGTGAACCACTTTCGCGGCGCCAGAGAGGCGGGCGTTTATGCTGTGGCCGCGCAATTCACGCTCTTGTTGATAATGCTGCCGGGCGTAATTGCGTCGCTGCTCTTTCCTAGAGTCGCTTCGCGCCAGGATCGCGCCGCCGATTACACACTCGAAGTCACTCGCCATGCTGTTTTTGTGATGCTCTTAGTCTGCATCGTTGCGGCTGTGGCATCGTTTGCGTTGCCGCTGGTCTATGGGCGCGGGTTCGCTGACGCGACGATTCAGTTGCTAATCATGTTGCCGGGAGTTTTCTTCATCTCGATCGAATCGGTATTGGTCCAGCACTTCACGGGAACCGGGTTGCCGGCTGCCATACCGGTTTTTTGGATCATCACCGTGGCGGCAAACCTGGGTTTGAATCTGGCATTGGTTTCCACCTGGGGCGCGCGGGCGGCGGCCGTTAATTCGACCATAAGTTATGGGCTGATTTTCCTTTTTGTGACGGTCTATTTTTGCCTGAAGACTGGCCGAGCCCCGCTGGAGATTTTCCTGCTTCGCAAGCATGAATTGCGCGAGTTGTTTGCGAGATTTCGCGGGCGCGCTCTGGCAGCATGACGTCGAGCACCTTGGACGAGCCAACTGAAGATCTTTGGGGATATGCCAAGCGTTTGCGTTTTGTGCGCGAGTCAATTGCCGCCGCATTCGGAGACCTTGCGACGGTGCGTGTTCTGGACGCCGGCTGCGGCAACGGTTCGCTACTGGCAATTCCTCTGGCAGTTGATGAAAGGTTGAAAATTACGGGCATTGATCCTGACCGGCAATCGATTGAGCACGCGCATCGATTAGCCGGATCAAGGGCGAACCTGAACTTCATTTGCGGCAAGATAGAAGAGTTACCTGCGAGCCGACCTTTTGACGTCGTCATTGTTTCGGAAGTCTTGGAGCATCTTGCGCAGCCTGAAAAGATGCTGCGCAGTGCCGCGCAGCTGTTGCAGCCACGCGGCATCCTGATCGTTACGGTGCCCAACGGCTACGGGGAATTCGAGATTGATTCCTGGATTTTCCGTCTGCTGCATCTGCAGAAACTAGTAAAGGCGATTGCGCGGAATTCTCGTGAAGTGACTGGCTCAACCGACAACCAGGATTGCGGCCACATACAGTTCTTTACGCGCCGCCGGCTGCGGACTCTTTTCTATAGCTGCGGCCTGGTTCCGTTCCGCGAAGGCGCGGCGAGTTTCCTGGCCGGCCCAATCGCCGGGCACGTCCTGGCGCGATCGACGCGGTTCATTCAATGGAATGCGCGGGTGGCGGATCGCTTGCCTTTGGTACTCGCCAGCGGCTGGTACTTTGCACTGCGTCGCGCGTAATGTCTTACGATCTATTTTCGCTGATCCAATGAAGATTGTGCTTCTCGTCTTAAGCGGCGATGCTGATACCGCAGCCTCGATCTTTCGCGCGCGAGTGCCGGCCGCCGAACTGGATATCCGCACGCGCAGTGACCTCGAAGCTGACGGTGGTGCCCGCAAGCAATTAAGAGCTCTTCGCGCGCGGAAACCGGAGATACTTGCGGTCTTTACCGAACGATTGCTTTGGCAAAGGGGGCAAAATGCGTTTCTGGCGTTCGGCGCGGGTAGTGGAGCACGCAAGACAATTTTGTTCGATCGCCATGGGGGTTGGCGTTCAGAAACACGTACACAGATTTTGGCGCGCGCGCCGTTTCGTTTAGCCGCAGAGGCCGTGCGCAGCGGCTCAGCGATGCGTGAAACGCGCCGCGAACTCGCGCGACTGGAAAAGAGTGTCGCAAACCGCGGCAACATCAATCATCGCGACAAATCCGCCGGGCCGCTGAACGTTGTCTACTTGCGTTGTTCTCCGGGACCGGCGACTCAGGCCGGCGGCGCAGCCAGCCATATTCGCGGTGTGGTGACAGCCATCACTCAGTTGGGAGCCGGCGTGTCGATCATCAGCAACGATGAGATTGCCGGCCTCGAAGATCTGGATATCCCGCGGACGATTATCTGGCCCCGGCCTCTGGGCTCGACGCGCGCCGCGTTCGACATTCATAACAATCTGGTTTTTTCGCGCGGTGCGCTCGATGAGATTACGCGGCTGCAACCTGATTTCATTTATCAGCGATATGCGCGTTTCAGTTGGGCCGGAGTCAAAGCCAGCCTCCAGACCAGCCGTCCTTTATTTCTCGAATACAACGGCTCGGAAGTTTGGGTCGGGCGTTATTGGGACCGCGTGGGGAGTCTCAATTTGCTGGGGCGTTTTGAGCGGCTTAATTTGCAAGCCGCTGCGCGCGTCTTTGTGGTCTCTGAAGTAGAGCGACAGAATCTGCTGCGCGCGGGCGTGCCTGCGGAAAAGATCGTAGTCAATCCGAATGGCGTAGACATCGATCGGTTTAAGCCAGACATTGGCGGGGGCACTTTAAGAAAGAAGTTTAATGTCGAGGCCGGCGAAGCGCTGGTCGGATTTGTGGGTACGTTCGGGCCCTGGCACGGTGTCGAAGTCCTGGCCGAGGCCATCATGCAAATCCCGGTAGAAAGCAAAGTTCGGTTTCTCTTAATCGGCAGCGGAGCCTTGCGCGGCAGCGTTGAGCAAATGTTGCGTGATGCCGGAACTGATCAACGCGCCATCTTTACGGGTGCGGTGACGCACGACGAGGTGCCGGCACTGCTCGACGCTTGTGACATTTTGGTTTCACCACACGTTCCGCTCGAAGACGGCAGCGACTTTTTCGGTTCTCCGACGAAACTTTTCGAATACATGGCGATGGGAAAAGCAATTGTCGCCAGCCGCCTCGGGCAGATCGGTGAAGTGCTAAGCGACGAAGAAACCGCCCTGCTGGTTGAGCCGGCCAGCGCCCGGCAATTGGCCAAGGCTGTTTTGCGCTTGAGCCAGTCCCCTGAGTTACAGGAGCGTTTGGGCGCCGCCGCCCGGCAAGCTGCTATCGATCGGCACACGTGGAAACGCAACGCCGAGATTGTGCTGGACGCCTACCGGCAATTGTGATGGATGCAAACGGCAAACAACGCGCGCGCGAGCAATGGAGCAAAGATCCGGCCGGCGCCGCATACGCCAGCGAACATGAATTCGGCAGCCGCGAATTTTTTGACGAGGTCGAACGCCATCGCTATCAGGAATACGCGCCGTGGATGCCGGAGGTGATGGGTTTCAACAACTTCGCCGGCGCTCGTCTGTTGGAAGTTGGCTGCGGTATGGGCACGGATCTGCTGCAATTCGCTCGCGGTGGCGCGCAGGTTACGGGCATCGATTTGACGCCACGTTCAATTGAGATCTCGCGACCGCATCTGGCTCTTTACAATCAGCAAGGCGACTTTGCGAATGCCGACTGCGAACGTCTGCCCTTTGCCGATGAGAGTTTCGACGTCGTGTATTCCAACGGCGTATTGCATCACACGCCGGACACAGACGCCGCCGTGCGAGAAATTTATCGCGTCTTGCGGCCGGGCGGTCTGGCGCGCGTGATGCTCTATCACCGCGGATCTCTGGCTTACTGGCTCCAGTTGGTTTTGCGTTACGGAATCCTCAAAGGAGAATTCCTGCGCCGCGCCTCAATTGCCGACATCATGAGTAAGTACGTGGAAATTAATCAGGGCGGCGGGCGACCGCTGGTTAAAGTCTACAGCCGGAAAGAAGCGCGGCAGCTATTCTCGATGTTTGCGGAGATCGATATCAAGGTTGAGCAACTTACTCGCGAGGAGCTTTACCTTCTTAGCCGCTTGGTTTCCGAGCGCTCATTCGAAAGATTGCGAAAGACGGTTGGATGGAACCTGATCATCAGCGCCCGCAAGCAATCCGAATCATGAGTGGCGACCAATTGCGAAGGAATGACTGAACCCGCCACGCCCCGCACAGGTAAGCCCGCAAATCTGCTGGCGCGCCGGCTCGCAACGATCTGTTTGCTGCTGGCGTTGGCGTTCGCCGTGCGGGCGCTCACCGCTAATTTTGTCCGCGCACACCTCGATGATCCGGGCTGGTTTCCCAGCGGAATCTACGCAGCTTTCGACGCTCCCGCCCAGGCATGGCTGGATGGGCGCGCATCGATCTTCTGGATAGAGGATGCCTCAAGGACTGATAGAGCGATCTATGCGCCGGGATATCCTCTGTGGCTGGCGTTGATTTACAAGGTGACCGGCTCGCGTTCACCGGTGACTGTGATGAACGTCCAGTGGCCGCTCGACGCGCTCGCGATCCTGCTGGTGATCGGGATCGCGGTCACGGCGTTTGGCTGGCGCGTGGGGCTTTGGGCAGGCGGCATCGCCGCTTTGTGGCCGCTTCTGGCGATATATGGAGTTGAGCCGTTAGCGGACGCGCCAACCAGTTGGATCGTACTTGCGGCCACCTGGATGTTATTGCTGGCCGCAAAGCGAAAATCAGTTCGATGGGCGTTGGGCGCCGGCGCTTTGGTTGGCCTGTCATGCTGGCTGCGAGCAAATGCTTTGTTGCTGGTCTTCTTTTGGGCCGCCGCCATCTTCATTTTGGTTAAGGCAAGTTGGAGGTATCGCGTGTCCCTGGCCGCGGCGATCATCATCGCCGGCCTGCTGGTAATCGCTCCGATCATCGTTCGCAACGCAATCACTTTTCACACCTTCGTGCCGAGCGGACTGGGCGCGGGCACCAATTTGTTGGAAGGCATCGGAGAAACGGAGAGAGGAACTCGGGAATTTGGCGCGCCGTCGAACGACAGTGATGTTGTTCAGCAGGAGCGCGCAGCGCTCAACGTTCCCGACCAGGCGCAATTCGACCTTTACTATCCCAACGGAATTGAGCGTGATCGGGCGCGCACTCGCCGGGCGCTGGGAATTATTGTGCGGCATCCGTTTTGGTATGCCGGCTCAGTGATCCAGAGAATGGTCGCGGTGCTGAAATACGCTGGTAAACCGAATGGAATTTACGGGACCGCCGGGATTAATGTCACGAGCCGAAAGTGCCTGCCCGAACAATGGCACGGCGGGGTGCTGGCCCTCCTGGTCACTGGGCTCGGAATGCTGCAGAGCGTGCTGCGATTCGTCTTGCTCCCATTGATGATTGCCGGCGCAACGTTGGCGTTTCGTGCAAATTGGCGCGTTGCCGGGCTAATCTTCTCGACCATCATTTATTACCTGTTCATTGGCTCGCTGATACACACGCACATCAGGTATGGTCTGCCCATGCACGCCTTGCTGACCATCTTCGCAGGATTTTTCGTGAACTCGATGACTCAGTTGATAGCGAGAACGAGAGCGCAGAAAGTCCGTACTTAAACAAACAATCCTCAGACTGACAACCCGCCCTGGTTGGTGAGCAACTCCTGCAGGTAATCGATCAATGTTCCGAGAGTTGAAAACGGGCTCTTCTGTTTCGAGAGCAGATTTTCATCGGCGATCGTCACATCCGTGCCGAACTCAACATTGATCTTCTCTTCGACTTCCATGATCAGGGTGACGAAATCGAGCGATTCCAATTTGCCCGAGGTTCCATAGAGAGGGGCATCCAGATTTTTTTCGACCTGGGCGCCTTTGGGCATTTGCTCGTTGAGTTCATCAACTGCGGCAAATACGGCTTTGGTAATTCGCTCGTCGTTGGGCATTTGTTTGGGTGTCTGGGACGCCGTGATTTTAGCTTAGGTGAAACGAACTACAAAACCTCGGCTGTCAGCATGGATCCAGAGCGGATCTTGGGCCGACTTTGCGTCTTAGCGTCTTTGCGAGAACGTAAGAGTTATTATGTTGGAGATCTCACGCAAAGCCGCGAAGACGCAAAGAAAAACCGCAAAGTAGACACTGACCGTTGACCAGGTCGCCAAGGTGGTTGGTATTGCCAGCGCGTCATCTGTTATACTCCGTTTGCTCGCCAGGTTGGGCAATCGCCCGGCAACGTTCAGCAATCGATCTAGAAAGCAACAGTACGGTGAGCGAAGATTTTTGAAGCCGTCAATCCGACGGCCTTTATTGCACCGCGAACCAGGTTTCAGAGCGCGTCTTAATTGACCGACGCCCCGCTCCCTGGCGCTCACTCATGTAGTGGACGAGCGGTCAGCGGAGTTCCTATTTGAATCAAGCTTGTGTCCGTCCGCATCAGCGGATGGCAAACACTGAACGCGTGAGAGATCTCGATCTGTTTGATCGATTTCCAACGCGTCTCCACCTGTACTCACAGATGGAGAACCTAAGTCACTTGCCGGCGAGTCTCGCCGGCGATCTCCAATTACCAACCAACCGAAGGAAGCCGGGCAAAGTTGCCTGCGCCTGCACGCCCACGGGCGTGCGCCCTCAGAAAGAAAATCAATGTCAAGAGAGTTAATTGTTAGTGTTAACGGTCGCGAAAAGAAAATCGCGATCGTCGAAAATGAACGCGTCACCGAGTTTTACATCGAACGCGGAGAACAGAATCAGGGCATCGTCGGCAACATTTACAAAGGACGCGTCATGCGCGTGCTGCCCGGCATGCAATCAGCCTTTGTCGATATCGGCCTGGAACGCGATGCGTTCCTTTACGTCACCGACTTCTTTGACGAAGAAGCCGAGTTCGAACGGATCGTCGTCGATAAGTCCAGGAAGGGCGACGTCGAGTCGGCGACCCGCGCCGCCGCTGAACATATCGAACTGTCGCGCGTTCAGCGTGAGCAACAGCTCGAAGCCACGCACGAACGCGCTGAACCTTTACGTGAAATTGAGCCGGGCGCCCTCGAAGTAGAAGAGAAAACAGAGGAAGTTGACGGTGGCGGCCCGCGCCGTCGCGGCCGTCGCGGAGGCCGTGGACGCGGGCGCACCAAGGCTGACGAAGCGCCCCGCGCCGAGGAACGCAGCATCATACCCACTGAAGCGATGCCCATCGAGACGCCCTTCGTGCTTGGTGATTCGTCGTTCGAGCGCATTAGCGATGACGAGGAACGCGCCCTTAACGGAGAGATGTTCAAGGATGCGCGCCTTCAGGAACGCATCATGGACGAAGTACACGCGGTCGAGTTCGATCTCGAAGACGTGCCGAGCGCACCGGTCGGATCGCTGCTGGGTGAAAGCTTGACCGAAAGTGGCGACTTCCAGCGGATTGCCGATGAAGACGAAACCACCGCAGTGGCCGCAGCGCCGCGCACTCTCGAACCGGCGCGCATCCGCGAATTTGTGGACGAAGTAGCCGAAGAAGGCTCTGGCGCAAAATCGTTTCAACGCGTGAGCGATGAAGAAGAACCGCGCCCGCAAACGGGAGAAAAGCAGCCGGCAGAGAAGCAGCCCCGGGCGACGCCGAAGAAAGAAACGGGGCGCCGAAAAAAGAGCAGCGTAATCGGACGCTTGTTCAAAACCAAGAAGGCTGAAGAGGAAGAGGCGGAAGCCCAAACCGACGAAGCGGTGACCAAGGAAACAGTTGATCTATTTCCTGATTCTGAAGCCAGTATTACGACAGGACGCCCGCACGAAGAGTTTGCGACTCGCCGCGGCGGGCGCCGCCGCCGCCGCCCCGTGAAGCGAACTGGGCCGGGCGAAGATGGGGAGCAAGCCCCAGTCGAGAGCGACCAGGCTGATGGCTACGAAGAAGACGCAGCTCCGGCCGACGACCCGATCGAAACTCAAACGGTGGAAGCCCCCGAAGAGCCGGTGGCGGCCGCCGAAGAAACTCCCGAAGCGAACGATGCGCCGGAATCCGGCACGCCCGCTCGCCGCGCGCCCGCGCGTGGTCGTCGCAGACCTTCCCGGCATGATCGCAGTACGCCCGCAATTACTGATCTGCTCCGTGAGGGCCAGGAAATTCTGGTCCAAATTGCCAAGGAACCAATCGCCAAGAAGGGTGCGCGCATCACCTCGCACATTGCTTTGCCCGGCCGTTTTCTGGTTTACATGCCGACGGTCGAGCATCTCGGCGTCTCGCGCAAAATCGAGTCAGACTCAGAGCGCAGCCGGCTGCGCAAACTAATTCAGAAAATTCATGCGGAAGAGAAATCACCGCCGGGCGGTTTCATCGTCAGAACGGCCGGCACTGGCGCCAGTGAAGCCGACCTGCACGCCGATGCGCAGTATCTGTTGCGCAGCTGGCAGGACATTCGTAAAGGCGCTGACAAAGCGAAAGCGCCGGCGCTGGTTCATCGCGATTTGGATCTGGTGCAAAGAATTCTCCGCGATCAACTCTCGGAAGATTTCACCGCTATCCGCATCGATTCGGAAGATGAGTATCAGCGCGTAGTTGAATTCGTGAATCGCATGCAGCCGCGCATGGTCAAGAAGGTGAAGCTGTACACGCGCGAGGAACCCATTCTCGAAGCTTACGGCGTGCAGGCGGAAATCGATAAAGCCATCAAGCCACGCGTTTGGCTGAGGTCCGGCGGCTATCTGGTAATCAATCAGACGGAAGCACTGGTTTCCATCGACGTGAACACCGGCAAGTTCGTGGGCCGCGGCGCCACTCGTTTGGAAGATACGATCACCCGCACGAACATGGAGGCTGTTGAAGAGATCGCCCGCCAGATCCGTCTGCGGGATCTGGGCGGCATTATCGTGCTCGATCTGATCGATATGGAAGAGCGGCGCAATCGGCAACGCGTGATGCAAACTTTGCAGGAAGCGTTGCGGCGGGACAAATCGCCAACCAAAGTGCTTTCATTCAATGATTTTGGTTTGGTGATCATGACCCGAAAGCGCGTAAAGCAATCTCTCGAGCGGACGCTGTGCACGCCTTGCCTCTATTGCCAGGGCGCCGGCCTGGTCAAATCGCCGCAAACAATTTGTTACGAAATTCTCGAGCAAGCGCGGCGTCTCGCGCGTGAGGGCGAGGGCTCACGTCAGGCGATGTTGCGCATTAATCCCGAGGTCGCAAAGGCCTTGCGGAGTTCCGAGCGTGACGTGCTCAACGAAATCGAAGATTATCTCGGCTCAGTGGACATCAGCAGCGACCCGCTGATCTCTCAGGAGCAGTTCGATTTCGCCTTTGTTTAGCGCCCGGTAAGACAGCCACAGATTGCTTTCGTGTTCGTATAGCGCCACGGTAAGCAGCCACAGATTTACACGGATTCACACAGAACATGCCTGGGTCTATCTGTGAGAATCCATGTTCATTTGTGGTTTTTCTTTTGGCCGCAAAACGCCCAAAGCGGGGCGGTAGCCCGACCGTGAGGGAGGGCGTATTCATGTCAGTGCCAGTCGCGAGATTGCGCGCCTGTTGGGAGGCGAGATTCGCGTCACCAGCGTGCCCGGCGAAGGCAGCACCTTCACACTCTTCCTGATGCGCGACTGTTACCTGTTTCGCAAGGCAAGCTCGTTGTGCTAAAAGTGTAGGCGGCGATGGAGTCCGCCATTAACCGCCGCTGGCTGATGACTCCTACCAAAATTTGTCCGAAACCGCCTGCGATAGCGGGCGGCTCAAATGCTTGGTGAGGAGTTAGTGACGTGCTCAAAGTTTTTCTGGCCGGGATCGGCGGTTTCGTAGGATCGGTTCTCCGCTACTCAATAAGCGGCTTTATTCAGGACTTAAGCCGCAGCATAGATTTTCCTTACGGCACGCTGGCAGTAAATCTTCTGGGCTGCCTGGCGATCGGTTTCCTTTCCCAACTGGCCGAATCGCGCGGCTACTTCACGGCTGAGACGCGTACCCTGGTCTTTATCGGCGTACTCGGCGGATTCACGACATTTTCCGCGTTCAGTAACGAAACGATTAATCTTTGGCGTGAAGGTCAGAGTCTGCTCGCGTCCGTCAATGTCGCCGCGCATTTAGTCCTGTGCCTCGGCGCGGTGTGGATGAGCCGCGCCGTCGCCTATCAGATTTGGAGATAACGTAACGCAAGCTTCGTAACGCAAACTGTTAGTTTGCGCTTGGTAATTGGAGACATTCACATGATGCTACCGGAACAGGGTTATCTGCTCAGAATTTTCATCGGCGAGAGCGATCGCCACGATGGCAAACTCCTGCACGAATGGATCGTATTGAAAGCTCGGGAAGAAGGCCTGGCCGGCGCGACCGTGTTGCGCGGCATGTTAGGCTTTGGCGCGCACAGCCGTTTGCATACCTTCAAGATTGAACGATTGTCGCAAGACCTTCCGATCATTATCGAGATTGTTGACATTCGCGACAAACTCGAGAAGTTTCTCGCCTTAATCGACGATGAGATCGAAGAAGGGATGGCCACGCTGGAGGAGGTGCGGATTCACTTCTATCGCAGCGGAAAGGCGGGGCAGTAGACGGACGGTTTCGCTCCGTTAGGAGCGAGATATTTATAGAATCGCGAACCCGACGTCGCCAGCTCCGCCAGGAGCGGAATGGAATCGATTGATGTTTCGCGCCTACCGGAGCTAAATCATCCACTGGTCGGTGGGTTCTATAAACATTACGCGCCTAACGGCGCTGGCATCGTATCCGAACCCGCACTGTCATCCTTCCGCCATGTACTTCTCAGTTTTGAACGGCCGAAATCCTCGCCTCAGATAATTTGGCAGCGCCGCCGGATCGTCCAGTGTGCAGGTGTGCAGCCAGACGCGATTTGCTCCTGACGCCCACGCTTGTTCGGTCGCGCGCGTCAGCAGGTGCTTGCCGAAGCCGCGGCCGATGAACTGCGGCATCAATCCAAAGTAAGCAAGTTCGACAGAGCCGTCTTCGCACCTGCACAGTTCGAAGTAGCCGGCCGTTTCGCCGTTATAGGTCATCAACCAGATGGAATTTTTCGGCTCCTGCAAATGCTCTCTGATCTGTTCGTCCGTCCACGGCAGGCGATCGATCCAGTGATAGTTCTTGCCCACTTCGATGTAAAGAAAGCGGAACAGCTCGACGGAACAATCGGGTTGTCCTTCAATCGAGATGGCCGGATCGTCGGAGAGGCCGGGTTGCAGCTCTGAAGCATCACACATCTGCAGATAAGTGCGCGTAACTTCCATCATAGCTGGATATGCCGGGTTCATTTCTAATGATTGACTCATTGGATCATTCGCTCATTGAACCAATGATTCAATGAATTAATGAATAAATAAATCAATTTCTCTTGGCCCGCGCTCGTGGATGAAATCGATCGTAAGTCTTGCGCATATGCAGATCAGTTATGTGTGTGTAGATCTGCGTCGTGGAGATATCGCTGTGGCCGAGCAGCGCCTGCACCGATCTCGAGTCAGCGCCGTGCTGCAAAAGATGCGTCGCGAAACTATGACGCAGAGTGTGCGGTGAAATGTCCGGCACGCCGGCCGTCGCGGCGTGCCGCTTAATAATCGACCAGGCTGTCTGGCGAGTCATGGGGCCGCCGTGATGCAAAAACAGATGAGGCTTGGTTTCGCTGCCCAGGCGCTTACGCACGCTCAGGTATTGCTGCAACCAGTGAATCGCGCTCTTGCCCATGGGCACGCGGCGTTGTTTGTTGCCTTTGCCGTGGCAGTCGACCAGGCCGGCATTGACGTCCACATCGCTCGTCTGCAACCCAATCAATTCTGAGACGCGCACGCCCGTCGCGTACATCACTTCAAACAAAGCTCGATCGCGCACACCTTCGTCAGTTGAAACATCCGGCGCCCGCATCAAACTCTCGATTTCATCTTCCGTCAAAAACCGCGGCAGGTAAGAAACGCGTTGCGGCGTATGCAGGTCGTCAGCCGGATTACGTTTGATATGCCCGTCGAGCATCGCGAAACGATAGAAACTGCGGGCGGCGCTGACCGCGCGCGCCACTGAAGAAGGCGCCAGCCCGTCGCGCGACATGCGCGCTATCCATTCGCGCAAGTCCTTTCGCTCGAGTCCTTCAATTCGTCTTCCGGTTTTTTCCGACCAGCTTTGAAGCTTTGCGATGTCCCGCTGATAGCTTGAGAGCGTGTTTTTCGAGAGACCTTTTTCGACTTGAATGTAGCTGAGGAACTCGCGGACCAGATCGCGATCGTGCGGTAGTGACGTCACGGCGGCGATTATAGACCATCGTCGCGAAAAAACGGCGACGTAATTCGATACGTGAGGTGGAAGTGTCTTGGTTTCGATTTTTCTCTGCGTCAACTCTGCGAGTCTCGGCGACTCTGCGGTGAATAACCATTTGAAAAGACCTCACCGCCGAGACGCTGAGGATGCAAAGGACGCGCCGAGAAATCAACCCTGAGCCGAAAAATAGACAGCCAAGCGGCCTTATGATACGTTCACCGGCAATCCAGCAAGTCGTTCGGCTCTCATATCCCGAGGAGGTTTTCCATGGTCGATGCTCCACGCCCTTTGTGTTTTGTCCTCATGCCTTTCGGCATGAAGAAGGACCCGTCCGGAGGTCCCGATATAGACTTTGACGAGATCTATGAAAAAGCCATTCGTCCCGGGATTGAAGACGCCGAGATGGAACCCATTCGCGCGGACGAAGAGCGCACCGGCGGAATCATTCACAAGGCCATGTTTGAGCGCTTGCTCTTGTGTGAATTTGCCGTCGCCGATCTAACTACTGCCAATGCCAATGTCTTTTATGAACTCGGTGTTCGCCACGCGATCCGGCCAGCGACCACTCTGGGAATCTTCGCGAGTAATCAAAAGCCGCCTTTCGACGTGGGATTCTTGCGGGCCCTGCCCTATGACCTGGCAGAGCGCAATCGGTTTGGCGACCAGGAGGCAGGGTTGCTGCGGAAAAGCTTGGCTCAACGTCTGGTCACGTTGCGGGAGGAAGCCGTGAACAAGGCAGTCGATAGTCCCATTTTTCAACTGCTTACCGATTATGCCGCTCCTGATCTGGCACATCTCAAGACAGATGTTTTCCGCGATAGCGTTAACTATTCCGTAGAGTTAAAACGGCAACTCGCCACCGCCAGAGATCGCCGCGACCTGGCCTGCCTGACTGAAATCGAAAAATCGCTGGGCCGCCTGGATAGTATCGAGGCCGGTGTTCTGGTTGACCTCTTTCTTTCATACCGGGCCCTGTCGGCGTGGAAGGAAATGATCCAGCTGTATGAGCGCTTGCCCCCGGGCCTTCAGCGAACAGTAATGGTGCGCGAACAATACGCGATGGCTCTCAACCGGGATGGCAATAGAAGTGAAGCAATGCGAATCTTACAGAGCGTTATTGACGAGAATGGTCCCAGTTCGGAAACGTGCGGTTTGATGGGCCGCGTCGCTAAAGACTTGTGGAGCGACACCAAAAGTGGCAATGAATTTCTGGCCGCCGGCTACCTCGATCAAGCCATCGCCAATTATGTCAAAGGCTTTGAAGCTGACTGGCGCGACGCCTACCCGGGCATTAATGCCGTGACGCTGCTGGATATCAAAGGTGATGAACGGGCGCAGAAGCAGAAAGCAGAATTACTGCCAGTGGTCCTCTACGCAGTCACTCAACGGTTGAAATCAGGGCGTCCGGACTATTGGGACCATGCGACGCTGTTGGAGTTGGCAGTGCTAGACAGTAGCTGGGAGAAAGCCCGCGTTCACCTTGCTGACGCGCTGGCTGCGGTGAGAGAGCCATGGGAGCCGCTTAGTACTGCGAATAACCTCAACCTGATTAAAGACGCACGTCAAAAACGCGGAGTTGTCGGCGCTGAGCTCGACCAAATCATTGCCGCTCTTCAATCTCGGGCCGCATAGATTTCCTTTCGAAGAGCTATGGCAACGCCGCGGGCTTGTACTTGTTAATAAGGTCCTGCATGCCGTCGGTCGACCCGTTGTGGCGATACTTGTAATAACTTTCCAGATCCTGCAGGTACTGTTGGCGAACCTCTTGTAAGGTGGCGTTCCCTTCTGACAGTGCAATCGCGTGCGCGTAGGCATCAATCACGCCATCCAGCTGGCTCTGAGCTTTCTTTAGTTGTTCATCTCGCGCCGGGCCCGCCGGCATTGTCTGGTAACGCTTGGCTTCGTCCTGATACTCGCTATTCGCCAAACCAGCCAACATCACAAAGTTGAAAGGGTCCTTCGGCGCCAGCTCTGAGGCCTTCTTGTATTTCGCCGCCGCTGCCGCGCGCTCCTCTTTCGCCAAATACAACATACCGAGTGATTGATAGAGGCCGGGCAGAACCTGGGATTTGTATGACAGCCAGGACGAATCCTCGAACGTGTTGGTGTTCTTGGCTTCAATAACCTGGATGGCGTGCTCGCCGTATTGGATCGTTTGCGTGACGAAATTCGGATTCTGTTTCTTCAACAGATCAGTTCCGATCGCCACCAACTGCACGAGCAGAGGCACTGAGTCGGGCGCCTGAGACACAAACGCTGCGCCTTGCGCAAATGCTCCGTCAGGTTGATTCGCGTCGGCGTATGCCTGCACAACGACGGGACCGACTGCCTCAGCATCTGCCGGCTGGTTGAAAATTTTTTGCAGCTCCTGCGCGAGCGCCAGTTTCTGGGTGTTGTCTTTGACGCCACCAACCTGACTCGCCATGTCCTGGGCTACGCGGCTTCGAATCGTCGTGTTCGGGAATTTATTGATGAACAAACTGGCCGCCTTCATCTTTGCGGCGGGATCAGCGGCTGCCGAAATCTTACGGGCCATCGTTCGTTCGTCGGCCGACAGGTTGGCTTCCGGCCCTCCGGCTGCGCCTTGTGCCCGCGCTGAGAGATTAACGCTCAGCACGAGGACCGCCGCCAGAAAAACATAGAGATTCGAAACTTTACGTTCCATGACTCCACCTTTCAGATTTTCTTTAAGGCTTCAGAACAGCTTTATGGTTGAGCAGAGCCAGCCGATGAGGAGTGCTGCCGCCGGCGATAACGGTGGGTCACCGGCCGTCGCCGCCCAATACCGATAGCGTTTCGCGAAATGATCAGTGTCGGCGGCAGTTGGCGTCGCTTGAATTCGTTCGCCGGGGACTCTACGCGATCCAGTACGTCATACACAAGCGCTGCCTCGTGTCCCGCGGCAATAATTTCTTCCGGCGATTGTTTCAGTTCAAAATAGAGCTTCAGAATTGGATCGAGTTTGTCGTAAGGCGGCAGCGACTGCTCATCAAATTGTCCGGGCGCCAGCTCGGCAGATGGCGGCTTATCAATAATCAGCCGCGGGATAATTTCGCGTTCACGGTTGTAGAGGCGCGCCAGAGCATAAACTTCCGTTTTCAACAGGTCGCCGATGACCGCGAGGCCGCCATTCGTGTCCCCGTACAGAGTGCAGTAACCAAGAGCCAACTCGGATTTGTTTCCCGTCGACAGCAGCAGCCGATTTTCCGCATTCGAGATCGTCATGAGGATGTTTCCGCGCAGGCGTGATTGCAGGTTTTCGACGGCCCTCTCGCTGGCCGTTTTGTTGGCGACATCGGGCTCCGGCAAATCGAGTTCCCGGCGCAAAACGTGAAACGCATCGCTAATCGGTTTGACCCGGCATTCGCTCCCCAGCCGCTGGCTTAACTCGATTGAATCGTCGACGCTGCTTTGCGAAGAATATGGCGAAGGCATGGTGACCGCCAGAACATTGTCAGGCCCGATGGCTTCAGCCGCCAGCGCCGCGACCACTGCTGAATCAATGCCGCCCGACAAACCCAGCACAGCCTTCGTAAAGTTATTCTTGCGGGCGTAATCGTGAATGCCGAGCACCAGCGCCTCACGAACAGTTTCAATATCGTTACCCGGCAAGCAACGAGCATCCGGCACCCCGCAATCGAGGTCCACGGTCCCGACGAACTCTTCAAACGGCGGCGCCTGCATGATAATTCTGCCGGTCGCGTCAGAGATGATGCTGGCGCCGTCGAAGATCACACCGTCGTTACCGCCCACCAGGTTGACGAAAACGATGGGCAGATTCGACATGCGCGCGCGATGCGAAACCATGTCACACCGCATCTGGGGCTTGCCTTTGTTGAATGGCGACGCATTGATCGAAACCAGCAACTGCGCGCCCATCTCGATTAGTTCCTGCGCCGGATCGTTCGGATAGAGACGCTGCTTCCAGAAGGTCTTGTCGTTCCAAAAATCTTCGCAGACGGCAATGCCAAGCTTCGTTTCGTCCAGATTAAACAGTCGTCGTTCGCGCGCCGGCTCAAAGTACCGCGGGTCATCGAAGACGTCATATTCCGGCAAAAGGGTTTTGTCGGCGAACCCGAGCAGCTTTCGATCGCGAATCAGCGCCGCCGAGTTGTAAAGTTTGCGCCCCGTCGGTTGATCGTTCGGACGCACCGTGCCGACAATCGCGGTTAAACCTTCAGTCGCCGCGATGATTTGGTCAAGCGGCTCGAGCGCGGAGCGCACCACATCAGGATCGAGAAACCAGTCCAACGAGGTGTAGCCCTGAACGGCTACTTCGGGAAAAACGATCAGATCGGATCGTTCTTTCCTGGCCTGCTTGATGGCACTCAGGATTCGCCCAACGTTTCCTTCGTAATCCCCGTTGGTCGTATTGATTTGAGCAATGGTAATGCGCATCTATGGGGATTTTAGCATCGTAATGGAGCGCGGGCATCCCTGCCCGCAAAGTGTGCGCAGCACGCTCAAGTTGCTTCGCGCTGTGCGCTCATGCGGCAGGGATGCCCGCGCTCCCTCAGCGCTAGGCATACATCTCGCGATTATAAAAGGGGGCGAAGGCCGCGATCAGGGCCGCTTCGAAACTCATCGAGCGCGTAAGTAAGTCGCGCGAAAGAATTCCCCACGCGCCTTGCTTGCTGCGCACGTCGCGAATCCCGGCGAAATCATCTATGACGATTCCGAGTTCGCGCTTGCCTTGCACGACGTCTTTCACGATCGCGTCTGGCACCTCGATTGAAGGCGACATCCCAAAGCTGTCGCGTTCGCCATCGGTCACAAAAGCCCAACCACGAAGAAAAGTGTGCCAGTCGCCGTCGATCGAAATCGAGTGGAATCCGCCTTCCAAACCTACGTAGAGATCGGCCGCCAGGTTCTGGGCAATCAGCATCGCGCGGACGGCCTGCGCGCGTTCGCGGGCGCCGTTCATCAACTCCCAGTCGTTCAGAGGCATTGCCGGCGCCTCAGTCTGCACGGCTCGCGCCACGACGTTGGCTTCGCGCCAGGCGGCGTCGATTTGCGCGACGCGCATGATGGTGGCGCGCACGGCCATTATTTTCGCGGCCCGGTCGGAACCGAGCGCGATCCGTTCGATCCTGTTTTGCGTCGTCGCTCTAGCGGATGGACGGTTGGTTGACATTGTCTGCCGGCGGTTGTTGTAATCGAATCAGGTTCATAGTACAAGAGCCACTGTGTCAGAAGCCCGCCCGTAAGGGAGGGCAAAGTTCGGCGACTGGCCCTTGCTCACGGCCGGCTTCTGACACGCTTGAAGCAGCAGGAAAGTAATCATGTCCGTATCCGAACTAATTTACGATTGGAACAAAATAGACCCGCAACTGCAAAAGCCCGGTCGCCACATCGGCTTTGATGACGAGACTTTGCGCGATGGCCTGCAATCTCCTTCCGTCTGCGAGCCGCCGATCGACCAGAAGATCGAGTTGCTGCATTTGATGAACGCGCTCGAAATCGACACCGCCGACATCGGCTTGCCGGGCGCGGGCGGCACACATGCGGCCGGCGTGGAAGCGATGGCGCGCGAAATCGCGGATAAGAAACTGAAGATTCGCCCCAATTGTGCCGCGCGCACTCACCGCAACGACATCATTCCCATCGCCGAAATCTCGCAGCGCGCCGGTATTGCCATCGAGGCGTGCACCTTTATCGGCTCGTCGCCCATTCGTTTCTTTGCCGAAGAATGGACCCTCGAAAAACTTTTGAAATTGACCGAAGAAGCCGTCACGCTCGCCGTCAGCGAAGGACTGCCGGTAATGTTCGTTACCGAAGACACGACCCGCGCCGATCCCGAGACGATTCGCGCGCTCTACAGAACCGCTATTCGTTGCGGCGCGCGCGCGGTTTGCGTCTGCGACACGGTGGGCCATGCCACACCTGACGGCGCGCGGCAGGTCGTCAGCTTCGTGCGGGGAATCATCGACGAACAAGGCGAGAAGGTACGGCTCGACTGGCACGGACACCAGGACCGCGGTCTGGGCGTAATCAATTCAATTGCTGCGATCCAGGGCGGCGCGGATCAGGTGCACGGCTCGGCGCTCGGCATGGGTGAACGCGTCGGCAATACGCCGATGGATCAATTGCTGGTGAATCTGAAACTGCTCGGCTGGATTGATAACGATGTGAGCCGCCTGCGCGAGTACTGCGAGAAAGCTGCTGAAGCTTGTCGCTGGACCATCCCTTTGAACTATCCGGTATTTGGTCGCGACGCTTTTCGCACCGCCACTGGAGTGCATGCAGCGGCCGTCATTAAGAGTTATCGCAAAGGCGACACTGAATTGGCGGATTTGATCTATTCAGGCGTGCCGGCCGGACAGTTCGGGCTGAAGCAGGTAATCGAAGTCGGGCCGATGAGCGGCAAATCAAACGTGATTTATTGGCTTGAGAATCGCGGGGTGGAAGCGAGCGAGGATCGCGTCAATAGAATCTACGAACGCGCTAAACAGGCGACGGCGGTGCTCACCGAAGAAGAGTTGTCCGCTCTGGTGTAACGCTACTTCTTTTCCGAATCTTTGGCCGTCTCTTTTTTCGAGAATTCCGAAGTGGTGCTGTTGGCGGCCGGTGAGTTCTCTGTCTTCTGCGACTGACTTTCAACAGCCGGCACGTCCTTTTTTCCTGCGTTCGCAATGTTCCGCGTGTACCACGGCACCGCGATCACCAGGATAAGCGCCATCACTGCGGCTACCGCGGCCACCAGTTTCCATCGACTATAGTCTGACGGTGACTCTGCTTCAGGATGCAGGAGGAATGAAGGCAAAGCCGTCGCATGGCTTTCGGCGAGTTCCAGTGGGGGCAATTCATCGCCAGATTCGATGACCAGCATTTCGTCGCGAGATTCTATGACCGGCGATTCTTCCTGAGACTCCAAGACCAGGAGTTCGTCGCGCGATTCCACTGCGGGCAATTCTTCACAGGATTCGATAGCCGGCAATTCTTCCACAGCTAGCACGACCGATGGTTCATCCCAATCAGGAAAAGCTTCCGCCGGTATCACGCCCTCATCCAACCTCCGCAGACCCTCCAGGACCACCGGCGCCCACTGCCGGCCGATCGTTTGTTCCGGGGCCGTCAACGAACCTTCAAAGCTGAACGAGGCTTCGCACAAGGTGAGCGCGTACAGAACTGCTTCGGTACCTCGCAGGACCCCAATCTCGGCGTGCATAATCGATCCATCACAGAGATAGAATTCGCCGCGACCGCCGGGGCAAATTACTTCCAGGCGGCCCGTCTTTTTCTGATTGCAGAAAAACTCGATTAGTTCGGCAAATGAAAGGTCGGTCAGTTTTCCGCTGAGTGACATGGCGTGTCCTTGGACGCGGGCGAACGTTAACGCCCTTCGCGTCAAATCCAAAACTGTAGCTGTTAAATGAGGGAGGGGAGGGACTCCGTTTATGATGGGCGCCCGAAAAGGGCCATCAATACTTATCTTAGGCGGTCACCAAGTTGTTTGTCCACACCTTATTTTCCGCGAAAAACATAAGGGAATCGCCGGATTAATTGCCGGACGAGGGCTGGCCGTAGCCGGCAATCGCAGTGGCCACGCTGTCAATCAATCCGTACGCGCTGCGATCGGAGGGCGTGTCATTACAAAGAATGGAAAACACCAGTACCTCCCCGTTTGCAGCCGTGGCATAACCTGAAAGCGAATGTACGTAAGTCAACGAGCCGGTCTTGGCGACGATTCGGCCGGCCACATTTTTCAGGCGGCCCCCCAACGTGCCATCGTGTCCGGCAATCGGCAGTGAATCTCGAAACACGGTTGTGCCATTCGCTCCGGCAATAGTCGCCAACAATCGGGCCGTACTCTCCGGCGTTACGAGATCCAGCCGTGACAGTCCCGATCCGTCGTGAATCGCCAGCCCTCGAGTGGCGATCCCCTTGTGGGCCAGCCACGATTTCACCACCGCGACGCCCGCCTCGTCATCACCGCGCGCACTATTCTTGTTCGGATCAGGATCAGGCGCAGTGGCGCCCCGCTCTTTGCCGACAGTGCGCAGGATCAGTTCTGCATACAGGTTGTTACTCTCCTTGTTTGTCTTGCGGACGATTTGGCCCAACGGCTGACTGTTCGCGTACGTCAGCTCAATCGATTTTTGGGGATCGAATTTGAGGCTGTCCGCGACGCGAAAATCCCGTGTCAACGCATTTCCCTCGACCTTGATGCCGCGTGAGATCAGAGTCCGCTTGAAAATGTTGGCCGCCCAGAGGGCTGGATTGTGAACTGAAAGGAAAGCCGAAAACGCGCGGCCTGACTCAGGAAAATCTCCCCACACCCGGAGTTCGTTGCCGGACAGTTCCCGAATTATGCCAACCGAAGTGCGCGCATCGCGCTCGGCCGTCATGGTGTTGTTGGTGAGATGAACAAAGCTGTCATTAGGATTCACCACTACGCTGGCGCTGCTTCCCTTCTTGTTCGCCGGGGCTATCGTCACTTCGATAGTGTTTTCGTCAATAGAGAGGGCGCTGGGCTCAGCGCCGAAGTACCATTGCAGATCATTCCACTGCCAGCCGACGCCAAACAACTCGCCACGGAAATAGCTTTCATCGCCGACGATGTTCCCGCGAACTTGCCGGACGCCCGCTTGATAAAGCTGATCTGCCAACTTCACCAGTGAAGGCGCATCGCCTCTTTCCTTTGAAGCAAGATCGGGTGAGCCGCGACCATATAAGGTCAGGTCTCCGTCGATAACGCCGTTCGCATCCGGTTGCTTCGACGCATAGACCGAAGTGCGCCAGCGATAATCGGGTCCCAGCAGATCGACTGCCACCGCCGTCGTGTAGACCTTCATGTTCGACGCGGGCGTAAACAACTTATTGGCGTCCCGCGCATAAAGCACGCGCCCGTCACGCAGGGACATCACGAAAACACCGACTCGCATTTGGTCGAGATGACTCTCGCTGATAATCCGGTCGATTTCGGCGCTGAGCGCCGGATCCGGCGACTGAGTTGCGGATGGTGACGGAGTTGCGGCCGCGGCGGCTTTGGAAACTCCGGGCTTCGCGGGCGTTGGTTTCGCCTTACGATCGATGAACGCTATCGAGGCGACCGCCACGCAAGCCAGCAACAAAAGTAAGACGCCGCGATGAAGTCGTTGAGTAGGCATTGAATTAGCTCGCGAACAAACCTGCCGTCCGGCCGGCGGTTAGTAGTTCACGCGTCGCGGCGTAAACGTCTTCGACTTCGATCTCCATGACGCTTTCACTGAACATCAGTTTTTGGGAACTGCCGAGCGGCACGTACGCGTGTGGCGTCGGTAGATCAATCAGCACCACCAGCGGCGTCCCGACCGCTGCCGCAATGTGCACGGGCCCGGTGTCGTTGGAAACCAGCACTGCCAGACGCGCCTGGGCCGCGGCCAACTGCGGAATCGTGAGCTTCTCTAAGAAGACAGAGGTCGCAGGAAACATGCTCTTCATCTCAGGAAGAAGATGGCGCTCTTCGGGCCCCACGAAAACGATCGGCCGCACGCTGTCGTTCCGAATCAACGAATCGGCCAACTGCGCAAATCGCTCCAGCGGCCAGCGCCGGCCCGGGTGACCGGCCCCGGGAAAGATGCCAACCAGAGGCGTACCCGAATCGGCTTTTGCTTTGCGCAGCATTCCGTCAACCGCGCGATCGTCTTCGACGCGGACCTGAAGTCGTGGCGTCCGTTCCGGCTCGTTAATTCCCAAAGGCGCGATGACGTCGAGGTAACGATCGACCAGATGTTGCTTCGGATCATTTCGATCAACCGGCGGCGGCGGATTGAAATCAGCTAAGAAATCCAGCGACCGTCCCGGCCGGCGAGCGAACAACCGTTTCTTCGCACCGGAAAAATAACCAAGCAGGTTCGTTTCAGAAAAGCTGTGCAGATCGATCACGAAATCGAACTGTCGCCGACGAACATCTTTGACGATTTGGAAGACCTTCCAGACCGAGAAAGCCTTAAATCCATCGCGCAACGCCACGCGATCGATTTCGATGATTTCGTCGGCAGCGTCCGACATTTTGATGATTTCGCCGCCCGGCTTACCGACGGCCACCGTGAGCTTCGCATGCGGGAACCGTTGCCGAATGGCGCGCAGCGCCGGCAGGCTCATAACGACGTCGCCGAGCTGCCCAAAATCGATGACCAGAATGTTGCGAGGGTTGAAACTCATATTCGTAACGCAAACTGTCAGTCTGCGACGCGAGCTGACAGCCGCCGTTACTTGAGATGCTTATCAAGAAATTCGCCACTGGCCGAATAGGCCCATACCCAATTCCAATGGCGAAGAAAATCGTGAATCTCGTCCGGAAAAACTATCTCTTCAAAGTAGACTCCGTTTTTGCGAAGCAGGCGCACCAGGTTGACCGTCTGCGAAAACTCAACATTCCGATCGTCATCGCCATGTATCAACAGCACGGGTGACTTCCACTTATCAACCGAACCGATCGGCGACGACTCGCGCGCGACACGAACACGCTCAGCCGTATCCGTTGGTACGCGCAAGCCGGCGACATTTACGCTCCAGTCATGTACGCCATGAAAATCCACGCCCGCTTTGAAAATATCCGAGTCCCGCGCCAGGCCCAGCGCGGTCAGATATCCGCCGTAAGATCCGCCCCACAAACCAATGCGCTTACTGTCAACATCATCGCGGCTTCGTAAGTATTTCGCTGCTGCCACAATATCCTGATACTCGGACGCGCCCCGGGCGCCGCGATGTTGGGCTAGGCGGAAGGCGCGGCCATAGCCGATACCGCTGCGATAATTCACCGACAGAACCATATAGCCGCGGCTCGCCAGGTGCTGATTCATCGCGTACGAGTTGTGATAGTAGTAAAGATAGTGCCAGCCCAGCAGCATTTGCCGCATCGGCCCGCCATGCATGAACACCAGGGCCGGCATTTTTCCTGACACCTTGGCTGGCTTGAAGAGTTGGCCGTGAATCTCGGTTCCGTCGGCCGCTTTGAAAATCACTTGCTCAGGTACGACCAGTTTTGCTGAAGGAAAGTCTCGCGGCAAAGCCTGCGGCGCCAGCGGCTTCAGATTCGATCCGTCGGTGCGAGCAGTAAAAGGCATAAACGGATCGCGCGCGGTCGAATGCAGGAATGCGATCCGCCGATCGTTGTCGAAAAGGACGGGATACATCTCGATGCCTTCGCCCGCGGTAATTTGACGCGGGGCACCACCATCAACTTTGACCCACCACAAATGCCGGCGATCGATGTCGCTCTTATTGGTGGAAAAAACGATGAAGGACTTGTCCTGCGACAGCGCCACGTTCTCGACTTCAAAGGAACCGGGCGTCAACGCTTCGACCTCTCCACCATTCGCGGACACTGAATAGAGGTGCAGCCAGCCATCTTTTTCGGACGGAAAGAGTAAGCGATCTCTCGCCACCCATTCCCAGGCATCGCCATTGATCGCGGGCACGGAATCATTGTCCTGCTCGCCTGACCGCCACACTTGCCTGGGCCCGCCGTTAACCGGATCCGTCACGATTATCGCCCACGGCTGCACGCGATCGCGATCGACTGAGAAAGTGTCCGGCACATTGAATAGACGAATAAAAGCAATACGCTTTCCGTCTGGCGACCAGCGTGGCGCGATGTCCCGATCAACACTTGCCGCCGTGAAGCGAAAATACTTCGACTCCGGATCGTAAATAGTGATGAAGCTGTGGTCGCCGCGGTTCGAAACAAATGCGAGCTGAGTCCCATCAGGCGACCAGCGCGGCGAATTAACCGTACCGCGGATCTCAAAGAGCTTGCGCTCTTTACCGCCTATGACCGGCGCCGCCCAAAACTTCCCGTCGCGGATATAGATGATCTGATCACCAGCTGGATTGAAGATCGGCGACTGCCCTTCACCAATAGTCACCACTCGACCGGTACGCACGTCCACCAGCATCACCTGTTGCTTTGCGCCCGCCGGATTGCTCGTGGGATTGGGAACCTCTCCGGCTTGGTTCTTGTCCTGGCCACGAACGAAAACGATCGCGTGGCCACTCGGCGAGAATACGAGGTCGCTCAGTTCCTGACCATCATCGTCGTTGTAGCGGGTCAATTGGCGCGATGCGAATGCCGGCGCCTCAGCGATCCAGATGTTGCGTTTGCCTTCCGCATCGAAGGCCCACGCCAACTTGTCGCCGCGCTTAGTGACAATCAGGTCGGAGGGAAAAGGAGAGCTCATGACCTGCTCGAGCGTGAAGTTTTGCGCCTGAACCAGCGCCGCAAAAGAAACAGAAAGTAGGACGATCGCGGCCGCAAAAGAAAAAGGGTGACGATGCTGCATTTGAGTGTTCCTGGTGGTCATTTGCAAGCGGACCGCTTGCTTTACTTGGAGCGTGCGATTCTAGCATCGTCGCTCGCGCTAAACCCAATTAAGCCCACAGCCGAAGCATCGAGCCTCCAGCCGCGTGGCGGCGACGTATTTGTAGAACAATGCTGCCTGGTGAATCCAAGCTCCGAAGGAGCGGCATATTCTGTCGCCCATAAATGGGCTAAGACAATAAACAATTTTTCGCATCTACAAATATTCCGTGCCTAACGGCACTTAAGACACCTGCCAACAGGTAGTGTCCTAAAGTTGTGTTGCTGAAGAGGCGTGATGCGGAGGCCTTTCTCATTCACACCTCGCTTCAGCGAGGTGGTCCTGAGCCTAAATTTGATCCCAGCCGTTTTTAACGGCTTTTCAAGCCAAAACCGTTGAAACGGTTAGGGTCAGTGCCGTGTCCACTCTCCACCTCGCTGAAGCGAGGTGTGAATGAGAGAGTTGATTCTGCAACTCAACTAACTTCGACACTGCCAGCAACACAATTTTTAGGACTCCACCTGCCGATCAGATTTAAAGTGATTTTCCGATCTGCTAATCTACTCGCTCTCCGCTGTTTGTTTCGCACTAAGAGTCAATGGACCACAACCAACATCATGACCATCGCCATGAGCGCGCTCGCGGCAGTCGCCAACGACTGATCATCGTGCTGGCGCTGACCGCGCTGTACATGATTGCCGAATTTTTCGGCGGGCTGTGGACAAAGTCGCTGGCGCTGCTCGCCGATTCCGGTCACATGCTGGCCGACGTGGTGGCTTTGCTGCTGGCCCTAATAGCGCTTTGGTTTGGCGCCCGCCCGGCAACTCCTCACAAAACTTTCGGCTACTACCGGCTTGAGATACTCGCGGCATTAATCAATGGCGTCGGCCTCACGCTTATTTCTGTATTCATTTTTTATGAGGCTTACTTCCGGCTGTTTGCGCCAACGTCGATTCGCAGCGTACCGATGACGGTGGTGGCGACGGGCGGTCTGTTGGTCAATCTGATTTGCGCCCGTTTGCTCCATCGCGATCGCCAGGACGACTTAAATGTGCGGGGCGCCTGGCTGCACATCATGGGCGACGCGCTGGGTTCGTTTGGAGCCATGCTCGCGGGTGCACTCGTCGCGCTTTTCGGTTGGAACGCCGCCGATCCGATAATCAGTATTTTCATCGGCGTACTGATCATTTGGAGCTCATGGCACTTGATTCGGGAAGCCACCAATGTGTTGCTCGAAGGCACACCCGCCCATATCAGTCTGGCGGCCGTCGAAGATGCGATTCTCGAAACTGAAGGTGTTTCGAACGTTCACGATCTGCACGTCTGGACAATCACCTCAGGCCGTGACGCATTGAGCGCGCACGTCATTCATTCGTACGCGACTTCGCCCCCCACGCTGCTGAAGGAATTGCGCACCAAGTTACACGAACGCTTTGGGGTGGATCATCTGACGATTCAGATGGAGACCGCGGAATTTGAAGACGAAGCGTTTCACTTCTGCCATGCCGGCACGGCCTGTTTTCGATCTGAAAGGGAATAGCGTCAGTTCAGAGTTCAAGCTTTAGCTTGTTTAGAATCAGGGTTGCAACCTAAAGGTTGAACTCTAAACACCATGCCAACCATTCAACTCGGTTACGGTCAATCAAAGATGGAGTTTGACTTTGACCCCGCACGTTTCGAGATCCTGGCGCCCAGCGAACCCAGTCCTCATCCCTTGTCTGATGTCGAAGTAAATGCCGCGCTTGATGCGCCGATTGAATCACCGGCAATCGAAGACCTAATTACTCCGGACGACACAGTTCTGTTGGTTGTCTCGGATGCGACCCGCGCAACCGGCAGCGCTCAGATCGTAAACCTGCTGGTGCGGCGATTGATCGAAAGTGGGGTCTCGCCGGCAGACATCGCGATCATTTTCGCCACGGGAATCCATCGGCCGGTGCGCCCGGAGGAAAAAGTCCAACTACTCACTTCTTTTATCGCGCAACGCATTCGCACGATCGACCACGATGCTTACGACGCGTCACAGTTGATCGCGATCGGCGCACTCGCGGACAACACGCCAATCGAAGTTAATCGCGCGCTGAAAGAGTTCTCGAAGGTGATCGTTACCGGCGGCGTAGGGTTTCACTACTTCGCGGGATTTACCGGCGGGCGCAAATCAATCTGTCCCGGCCTGGCATCAGCCCAAACGATCGAAGCGACTCACATGCTGGCCATGGATTTCGAAGGCGGCGGCCGCCGCGAAGGCGTGGGCACCGGATTGCTGGATGGGAACGCAGTCAGCGAGGCTTGCGGGCGCGTCGCTGAGTTAATCAACCCGTCATTCGCCATCAATACCATCGTTAATGAACAGGGCCGCGTCGAAACGATCTTCGCCGGCGATTGGCGCGCGGCACACCGGCGCGCCTGCGAAGAATACTTGACGCATCATTCGCAAAGCATCTCTGCCAAACGTGAACTGGTAATCGTTAGTTGCGGGGGCGCGCCTCACGACATCAACTTGATTCAAGCGCACAAAGCCCTGGACATGGCCGCGCAAGCCTGCAGTGACGGAGGTACGATCATTTTTATCGGAGAATGCGCCGACGGCCTGGGACGCAATGATTTTCTGAAGTGGTTTGAGTCGACTGACTCGCGCGCGCTGGAAATTCGTTTGCGGGAAAAATACGAAGTCAATGGACAAACGGCCTGGGCGCTGCTGTCAAAAGCCGAAAAGTTCCGCATTCATATGATTACCAGCCTGGGCGAGGAACAAACCGCGCGGATGCGCCTGAATCACGTGCAATCGATCGAGGAAGTACTAGCCGATCTCTCACCTGCAGCGCCGGGCTACATTCTTCCGCGCGGCGCCGCGCTCTTACCTGTTTTGCGCGGCCAGGCGACGACAAGTATTGACTAGTTTGCCAGCTGCCGATCACTGCACCGGCTTTAAAACAATTCGCCGATTTCGATTTCCCAACCTGAGAACCATCGGGTTGTTAACCTGAATCGGATATTCCTGCCCGTCGATGCTGATGATGAAATTCGTCGGCGCGGGCCGTTCGCTCACGGCGGGTTCGGTCGCCTGTATTTGCGCTTCGGTTGGCTTCGCAATGTCCGCCGTGCGCGTCAGCAGACTGTTCGCGACGATTCGCCAGCTCGTTGGCGAACAGCGCAGCCGCAGGCCCGGCGTATCGGCTTCGGCTGATTCCTGCGGCGCGAGCGCATCGACCTTGAACAGACCATCGCCACAGCGGGCCGCGTTCGCGTCGTAAAATGTGACCCAGCCGCTCACGTAAGTATAAAAATTCGGTGTGATGTTCTTGATCGCCACCTTGACATTCGTCACAGGTGAATCTTCCGAACCGTTCAACACCTGCGTCAACAAACTTGCTTCGAGCGCCGGCGCAGATTTCGCGTCGAGAGCCGTGGCTGTTTGATTCAGGGCTGAGCGTTGTTCCATGGCCGATTGAGCGGCGACAGTTGAGACGCACAACACGATTAAGATCGCGAGCAATACGATAGTTTTCACCAGGGCCTCTCTTTCTCGTTGCCACCCTGACGGGCGGGCTTCTAAATACGCTTTACAGCTTGTTTACAACGCGCTGGGCCAGCGTCTTTGATTTGTTCAGTTTAGTTTTTTCATCGCCGGCGCCGCCGACGCTAATTCGAAAGAACTGGTCTTTCTTGAGCACATAGAGGGCGCCACCCACGCGGCTGGCCAGCCAGAAGGCTTCGTCGCCGAGCCCGTTGATCTTTTCGGGCTTGGCCTCTTGCTCAATCTCTTCGCCCGGTTCGGCGCGCTTCTTCTCGGCGCTCTCTCTTTCCCGTTCTCTTTCCCGTTCGCGTTCCTTGCCGGGTTTCGCCTCTTCGTCTTTTCCAAAAGTCGATTCCCAAAACGCCCGTGGACTGGGCGCGCCCGCCACAGGTTTCGCGGTGGTCACGTTCAGCACCACCGAGTTGGTAGTCGTTGGCAAAGCGTAATAACACTGGGCGACGATGAAATCACCGTCCTGCCGGTCTGATCGCATTGCATCCTTATATGCTTCGCCCTGAACGCTCTTCAGATCGTCAGCCGTCAAAAGTCCGCAGACGTCAACACTTGCTTTCACCGCGCCGGGAGCCGGCGTGGCGGCCGACGTTGACGGACTGTTGGCAACCGCCGGGCTCGCGCCCGCAGGCGAATTCGCGGGTGCATTTGAATCCCGGGAACTGCAGGCGCTCATGAGCACCAGACACAAAGCGATCAAGTAATATCTCGAGGTCATGTTATCTCCGAACCTTGTGATTCGCTCAAATTGCGGGGCCGCAGCCTCACCACGTCGTTCGTGGCATTGGTCCGATAGGGACAAACCTGGTTACGTCCGTTCCGCTTGGCGCAGTACAAAGCGGAATCTGCCATCTCGACCAGTTGAATTGGATCGCGCGCGTCATCCGGATAAGCGGCCACGCCTATGCTGATCGTAATGTGATGGGTGCGAGGCGTTTCGCTCCCCCCGCGACGAGCGGCCGGAAACTCATACTTCTCGATGGCGGATCTCACCCGCTCAGCAGCAATCAGCGCCTGAGAATAATCAGCGTCCAACAGGAAAGCTGCGAACTCCTCTCCGCCAAACCGCGCGCCCACGTCTCCGGCGCGCAGCGCTTTCTTAATGACCGCGCCGACCTCTTCCAGGGTTTCACTGCCGGCGAGGTGGCCGTAAGTATCGTTCACTTCCTTGAAATGATCGATATCCATCATTAAGACACAGAACGGTATTTTCTCAGCTTCGGCGCGGGCGGCTTCCCGCCGCAGCTCAGAAAAGAAAGATTTGCCGGTGAGCAGGCCAGTCAGTTCATCGTGCACCAGTAACCGATGAATTTGTTGCTGGAACTCGCGATCAATTTCATCGAGCATCTCGAAGCGGATCAACTGATCGCCAACTTCGAATTTGTCGCCGTCATGCAGGAGCGCCTGTTCGATACGTTCCCCGTTCAGAAGTGTGCCGTTGGTCGAGCCGAGATCCAGCAAGCGGTAACGGGTCTCGCCGGTTTCGGTATTCGTCTCAGAGGTAATGCGCGCGTGCAGCCGCGACGCACGGGCATCGTTGATGCGAATGTCGGCGTCCAGTGCGCGACCCATGGTGACCTCTTCGCGTTCCAACGGAATCGGCACCGCCAGCAATTCACCACGGAGAAAGACGAGCGCCGGCCGCCGTTCACCGCGACGCTGGTATTGCCCGGAGAAAGTGTCGACCGCGGGATCCTCTTTACTCAAAGATGTGTCGTCAGAATTGTTTGGCATGTGAGCTGGTTGCGAAGGCTACGGCTGACGCAGGTCATCAAACCGCTGGGTATCTTATCCCGGGGCCATTTTGACAGCAATAGAATTCTGGCGCGATTTTCGTGAATTCATTGCTGCAACCAAAACAAAATGAAAGCAAGCACTTAGGGCGTCGCTTGTGGCCCGTGCGATTCTACCCCTATAATTCCCTTCAATCATTCACCTAACGAACTGTGGTCGAAACGCGCGCGCAGGGTTGCGCGAATCATTCCGAGGAATTCTTTAATGGGTTGCACAGTTAACAAAGCGCCGGTTGAACCTCTTGTTTGTCCGAATTCTCCAGCCACTCTGACCGTTGCTCGCGTCGCCGAAGCAAAGCTGCCGACCGCGTGGGGCCAGTTTCGCATTGCCGGCTATCGTTCATTAACGAGCGACGAGGAATTCGTCGTCCTTTACAAAGGCGAGTTACGACCGGACGTTGCCACTTTGGTCCGGATTCACTCGCAATGTCTGACCGGCGATGTGTTTGGATCCAGGAAGTGTGACTGCGGCGCGCAGCTTCATCGCACGCTGGAAATGATTCAGGAGGAAGGCCGCGGCGCCATCGTCTATCAGCAACAGGAAGGCCGCGGCATTGGCATTGTGAATAAGATCCGCGCCTATGCTTTGCAGGACGAGGGCGCGGACACCGTTGAAGCGAACGAGCGGCTGGATCTGCCGGTGGATTCACGTGACTATCGGCAATGCGCCGAAGTGCTGTTCGACCTGGGGCTCTGCAAAGTGAAAGTAATTTCGAACAACCCGGGCAAGCTGCAGGCGCTGGAGAAAGCCGGACTCGAGATTACGGAACGCGTCTCGATAGAAGTGGCATCGTCCGAACCCGCCGCGAAGTACTTGCAGACCAAGAAAGAGAAAATGGGGCACCTGCTGGATCTCGCCTAGCTATTGACTGCAGGTACCACCCAAACGTAAAATGCCCATAATCCCTAGCGACTCTTATCTGCTAAATAGAGAGAACACCAGGACATCTGATTTGTGAAGGGAGTGCGTGTTATGAAATGGTTGATCAACTCACTTCAAATAGCCCTATGTGGTCTGATCGTGTGCTTAGTAGCCTCTACTGCTAAATCGGGTGTCGAGAATTACGATTCAATCAGCCTATTAAATAGAGTCGAAGGAACCGTATTTGATCCCTACCGTCGTCCGGTTTCGGATATTTACGTTGAGCTCCAGAGCGAAAACTATTCAACCCTTAGCAGAGCCCGGACAGATTCCGTGGGGCACTTTTCATTTATCGGATGGTCGGCGGGTCACTACAATCTCAAAGTTCTGATTAGCGGCACGAATTATGAAGAATTTTCGGAGGGCTTTGATCTGGTTAATATTGTTCAAGGCGGGAGTGACGCATTCTATAAAGATATTTACTTGAAATTCGATAAACGCAAAGTCAATAGCGGAATCGGCGCTATAACCGAGGCCATATTTGTTCAGGATGTACCTGAGGAAGCACGAAAGCTTTACAAGAAGGGCGTTAAAGATCTCAATGACGGCGATAAAGGCTTTATCGAAATAGAACAGGCCCTGAAGATTTTTCCTGAATATTTTGATGCACTTAACACACTCGGATGTGAACACGTGGCACGAAAAGAATATCAAAAATCACTCGAGTATTTGATAAGGTCAATCGATGTAAACCAAAGGAGTTTTTCCAGCTTTTATGCTCTGGCTTATGCTTGCTATCAACTAAACCATCGACCTGAAGCGTTGGAAGCTGCGAGGGCAGCGACAGTCATTCAACCCAACTCGCTCAACGCTCAATTATTGTACGGGACCTTATTGCGCATCGACGGCAGGTATGAACAGGCCGAGAAAGTATTGCTGGAGGCCAAGAAGTTGAGCAAGGACGCGGTTCCGGAAGTCCATTGGCAGTTGGCCTTGCTTTATAACAAGGTTGGTCGTAATCAGGAGGCGGCGAATGAATTGGAGTTGTACCTCAAGGCCCAACCGGATGCGCGCGACAAGAAAGAGATTCAAGATCTGATCGCTAAACTTCGAAGGGAAACCAAACAGAAATAATACGCCCGGTTTTATTCACTGCTAAACGAGTACTTATTCGATAACTTCAAAATCAATCCACTGGGTCGCAATCTGACTCTTTTCTTTCGCCAGCAAGTCTTTAACAATTACCTGCAGGACGTAATCACCGGGCGGAATTTTCTTACCCAGGGTGAACCTGCCTTCCGCCAGGAGACGTTGCCGGTCTGTTTCTTCCACCAGGTTTACGTCTTTTTCTCTTGAGGCGAAGAGTTCTTTTCCATCGTGGAACAGTTTGAATTGCATCGTCAGCCTGGAAGAGTTGGTCGCCTTGTCCGGTTTCGCGTTGTAAATGCCATAGCCGAACCTCACATTCATTCCCGCTCGAAAGCTTCGGTTAGCAAGGTCCCGCTCCTCGTCGGACTGAAATTCCTTTTGCCCCTCTTCGGTCGCCCTCCTAACACGCTGCAGTAAGATTCCCGACAGCGTGAGGCGGTTATTCTTGAGATTTGGAACTTCAATGAACTCGTTGGCTGAACCAATGCGGGAGGTCGCCGAGTCTCTCATTACTACGCGCATTTGATATCCACCCGGCTTCTTTATCGGAAAGGTGACAGTAGAGACAAAACCTTTTTCGCGGATCTCACGCAGAGTATCCGCTCGGGCTCTTATCGTTTCCGTCCGGCTGACCTCGTCAATGGTCGTTCCATTGTCACCGAAAATCATAGCCACGATATCAAACGTTGCGGTCTGCCAGCCGTCGGTTTCTTCATTGAATTTTAGATCGCGGCCATTAACGTAAAGAAATGAGCGCATGAAAGGGCCCGTTTTTGCGTCGTCAGCAAACAGTGACGTTAGTCGTAAATCAATGTCACCCGAACGCAACGGTGAAGTTAACGCAGCAAGGATTTGCTGACGGGAAGTTATCGGCTGCGGTCTTGTGTCTTCGTCTTTAATCCCAAAAAATCCGCTTCGATAGCGAACCCGCAAGCCGCGGCGTTTCAATTTCACGGTCAGTTTATTAAAGCGAGCCTTCTTCGGATCGAAAGTCTCGCTATTCGGCCGGTATGCAAGCAAGTAATAACCTTGCTGGTCATTCAAAGCGCGCTCAACGCCTTTGCTCAAATCATTATTGTTAACGACAGCAAATCCGCCCGTTTCTTGGGCTAGTACGCGAAGGCCTTGTTGCGAATGATAAAATACATTTGCCCGATCGAATTGGGCCTGCTCAATAGGAGAAATTCCACCGCCAGTATTGAGATCCTCGAAACTATCCTCAGCGTCGAGCATGAGGGTATTCACCACTCCGCGAGCGTCGATTGGGTAAAAAACAACTGCAGAACGATTTGCCAATTCAGTCAAATGCTGGAAGCTATTCATTAAACGATAGTCCGGCTTTCTAATGCCGTGATCATTATCATATCCCGCAAAGCCGTCTGAGAATAACACCACGGCTTTGCGTCCGGGCAATTCGCGCATACCCTTTACAACGTAATTGATAGCCCCGAGCGTGCCAACAGCAAAAATGTCTTCTCTGAATTCATCGAATCGCTTGTTCGATGCCATTGTTTCCTCTATGCCCTTTCCCCTGCCTCCTAATTGAGAAGTGACTCCTAGTGCGCCTATATCACTCGGATCAACCGGTTGAAATACACTTACACCGCCGCGCCCGTTAGGATTCCAGCGAACGTGCTTAATAGCGGCATGAAGCATTCGCTTATCCGATGTAAATTGCTGTAGTACTCCAGCTCCACTGCCTGTGCGAATGATGGCCACGAGGTCACCGGGCTGCATCTGCTTGTCCACGAATTTTTTCAGTGCATCCTTGACGAGATCCATACTTCCGGCCGATAAACCTAAGTCATCGACGATCAGGGCGAGTGTTCGACGCACATCTTCAGGACGTAGCCTTATAGGCACAGGCGGAACCGGAATGGAATCCTTGCGCGGTTTTATGGTTATTGGCTCCTCTGGTTTGTCCGGCGCGAGTTCGACAAAAGAAAAGTTTGTGATCTGCTGCTGCTTGTTATTTTCGTAGATCTCGAAATCATCCGCGGTAAGTCCGCGTACGATCTTACCTTTCTTGTCCAAGACCGTGGCGTCGACTTGAATCAAGGTGGTCGTGATTCTTACTACATCTTCCTCACCGATTTTTGGACGCTGAGTTTGAACTTGGGAAGTCGTTATGATCGGGGACGAGAGAATAAGGACGATTAGTAGAGTCGAAGAAAATAGTTTTATTAATTTGGAGCCCACCTTTGATTTCAAAAACACCCTGTTCGGTCGACCTGAGAAATCTCTCGTCAATTTGGTTTTCGTTTCGAGTCCACTAGCGACCCGCTCCCAGAGCTACTCGATCACTTCAAAATCGGTCCACTGCGTTGCAATCCGGTTTTCCTGCTTCGCCAACAGATCTCTAACAATTACTTGCAAAGTATAACTTCCCAGCGGCGTTTTGTTACTCAGAACAAATGCCCCCGAAGCGTCGATCCTTTGTAAATCCGATTGCTGACCAAGGCTTAGTTCCCTTTCCGGAGCAACAAAGATCTCTTTACCGTCGCGATAAACTCTATACTGAATCAATAGGTTGGGTTTGGCCCCGGTGCTGAGTTTAGCTTTGTAAACCGATAAATCGAACCTGAGCGTGTCTCCAAAATGGAAACGCCGCGTAGCAAAATCGCGCTGCTCGTCAGGCTGAAATTGTCGCGGCGTTAACGCGGTATCGCTATTGATTTGAACATGTCGCAAGAGAATTCCTGAAAGTGTTAAGCGGTCTTTCCCGAGATTTGGAACTTCAATGAACTGGCTTGCCGAACCGATGCGAGACGTTGCTGCATCTCTCATCACTACGCGCATTTGATATCCACCCGGCTTCTTTATCGGAAAGGTAATAGTTGAAACAAACCCTTTCTCGCGGATCTCATTCAGAGTGCCGGCCCGCGCCCTCATCGTTTCCGTTTGGCTGACCTCGTCAACGATCATTCCGTTGTCACCGAAGATCATTACCACGATCTCAAAGGTCGCTTTCTGCCAACCGTCGGCTTCTTCGGCGAACGTCAAATCGCTGCCATTAACATAAACGAGTGAACGCATGAAAGACCCTGTTTGTGCGTCGTCGGCAAACAATGAAGTCAATCGGAGATCAATGTCAGCCGCATTGAATGGTGACGTTAGGGCATCAACAATTTGTTGTCGGGGAGTTTTTACCGCCAATTTTGCGGCTTCGTCTTTGATCCCGAAAAACCCGCTCCGGTACCGAACCCGCAGGTCGGGACGTTTCAGTTTCACGGTGAGCCTGTGAAACCGCGCTTTCTTGGGATCGAACGTCTCGCTATCGGGCCGGTACCCAAGCAGGTAATAACCTTTCTGATCATTTAGTACACGCTCAAGGCCATTACTCAAACTATTATTATTGACGACAGCGAATCCACCGGTTTGTTCGGCCAGGGCCTTCAATCCTTGTTGCGTTTCATATAATTCCGTCGAACGATCTAGTGCGACTTGCTGGATGCCAGCCCCACTTCCGGACTTGATGACATCCTCAAAACTGTCTTGAGAGTCAACCATCGGAACTACCAATCCGCGAGCGTCCATTGTGTAAATGGTAACGGAAGCGCGATTAGCCAAATCAGTCAAACGCTGAAAATTGTCCATTAGACGAGGATTCGGTTTCTTAATGCCGTTATCTAAATCATATAGTCCAAAGCCGTCAGAAAATAGCACCACGGCCTTGCGACCGGGAAATTCGCGCATTCCTCTTACGACATAATTGATAGCCCCAAGCGTTCCCACGGTAAAAATATCTTCTCTAAACTCCTCGAATTGCTTGTTGCCTTCTTTCACATATTCGGGCGCACTTTCACCCGCGGCACCTGTATCGCTTGGATCAATTGGCCGAAATATATTTATGCCGCCGCGCCCTTGAGCGTTCAACCGAACATGCTCGATAGCCGCATACAGCATTCGCTTATCTGATGTGAAGCGCTGTAACGTGCCGGCTCCGCCGCCGGTGCGGATGATTGCCACCAGGTCTCCGGGTTGCATCTGGTCGGCCACGAATTTCTTGAGCGCAGACCTGACCGAATAAATGCTTCCCTGCGACAAACCTAAGTCATCCACGACGAGCGCTATCGTCCGATGTACTTGTTCACGATTTAAATTGCCTGATACCGGAGGAATCGGAATCGAATTCTTTACTGCTTTCGCGGTTTTTGGCTCCGTTGATTTATCCGGCTCGACTGCGACAAAGGAAAAGTTTGTTATCTCCTGCTTCTTGTTATTTTCGTAGATCTCGAAATCATCCGCGGTAAGTCCGCGTACGATTTTGCCGTTCTTGTCCAAAACCGTGGCGTCGACTTGAATCAGGGTAGTCGTGATCCTTACTACATCTTCCTCGGTTCTTGGACGCTGAGGGCTCTCGGTTGGATTTGGACGCTGCGTTCGAATCTGCGAAGACGTGGCGATTGGAGATAGCAGGACCAAAGGAAAAATTAGAGTCGATGAAAGTAACTTCATAAATTTAATCAGGAGAGTCACTACTTAGGCTAGCCTTTGCCGACATTGTATGCCGCTTCCCTGGAAGTCAACAACTTCAATTAAAGGGTAGTGTCCTAAATTGAAATCTCTGCGCAACCTCCGCGCGCTCGGCGTCTCGGCGGTGAGATTTCCTGGTCTATTCACCGCGGAGGCGCAGAGATCGCCGAGGCTCACGCAGAGAAACTGAAATTGGGCCACGACCAATTAAAGTAGAGACGGGTTCGTTTCTTGAACTGGCGTTCGTGAATAGAAGCCCCTTTCACCTGGAAGGCCCTGGAATATGCCGAGGCACAAAAAAGCCCATCTTGCGATGGGCTTTAATGTTCCCAGTTAAATTACAAACTAGAAAATGAAACGGAAGCCGAAACGAACTGACCGACCGTCTTGCCAAGCAATCGGCTGCTGGAAAGCTACATTTCTAGCAAAGCCGGTTCCGAACGCTGTTTCAGCGGCAGCATATTGCGTTAATACGCCGGCACTAGTCAGTACGTTCACGGCAGCAACCGTGTCTCCACCTGCAACCACGGAAGGCTCTCCCAGCGCAAAGTAACCGCTGGACTTATTCTGATTAAACGCAAGAACCGTGTCCTGGTTGAAAAGATTAATGACGTTGAAATCGATCGCAAGCGTAAACCTGTTTTCTTTACCGAAGCGGATTCGGTGGGTGAGATTCACGTCGGTTTGCGAAAACATCGGAGTACGTCCAAGATCACCGCGCTTTGTTTCAGGAATCGGAATGCCAAAGATATTCACGAAAGTCGTCCGAGGCGTTCCCGACTCAGCGGTGGTAAAGAACGAAATGTCGGTACTATTCCTCCTGCTACGATTCCAGTCATAGCTATAGGTTCCGGATGCCTTGAAGACATGCGTACGGTCTAACGGAAGAATGCCGTTATCCGGCTGTCCACTGGCGGAAAATCCAACCCAAGGCTCATCAAAACCTCGAGAAACGTTGGGATCGAGACGTGGGCCTCCACCAGCACCCAACTCATCGGGATTCGCCAGACCGGAGTAATTTCCCTTCAAACGGCTGAGCGTATAGTTGAGGTTCAAACTAAAGTTCTTGATGAAGCGAGTGTCCACCTCAGCTTGAAAAGCAGTGTACTTACGTTCCGGCACGGCTGCTTTGTTATAGCCCAGTTGCTTCAGGACTTGAAGGTGCAACCCCTGACCCGGATTGCCGATTACATATGCTTCACCCGCAGCCGTCGGAATACCGGCATCTTCGATTGCTTGATCCAGATTGCGATGCAAATACCGGGCGGTGAAGACTGTCGCGCGTGTGACCTCACGTTGAAACTCGAACGTGTATTCGCTTTGGCGATAAGGCTTCACAGCAGGGTCGACGGCGCCATTGGTAAAAACATCAGCGCCGGGAATGTTTGATGCGATCCGATAGTCCTGATCACAACGATAACTGTTTGGGCCAGCTGGCGTGATCGGACATGAACCACCATTCGGAAAATCGTAAGCACCGTGCAAATTCGCTACCGAATAGTAACTGGCCGGATGGTCCGATGTAATATAGAAATAGCTGACGTGATAAAACTGACCGCCGAACGAGCCCTGTGGCAAAGAGAACTTCAAGCGATCGAAGAACCGCCCATAGAAGCCCGCAATCTTGGTCTTACCATCGGCTGTAAGCGCGTAGGCAGCGCCAATGCGCGGGGCAATCTTGTCTTTCCAGCCCCACTTAAGATCAATGTGAGTGGCGTTGAAAGCAGGAATTGCTTCGTCTTCAAGGCGAAGGCCCAAATTCAGAGTTAGCCGGCTGGTTGCCTGCCATTTATCCTGAACGAAGATGGTGTGAGCAATGTCGGTCGCCTTACCGCTCGCTCCAAACTGATAGTTTACGCCGGTACCAACGACGGTTACGCCTGGGGCAAGACCAGTAGGTAAGGGGTAAAGACCACCACCAGCCGGACATTGAATCTGCCATTGAACATAGGTGAATTGGCAATCAAAACCAGCCAGACCTGCACCGTAGTACAAGTATGCGCGTCCCTGCCCACCCGATTGAAAAACGCTTCCGGTTGAAACATCATTAAAGATGTCGCTCTTTTGCCAGCCACCCTTGACTTCATGATGACCAAGGCCACTAAACGAATAGCTGAGGTTGGCATCCCAAGTGGTGCGAAGCGATACATCCTTGGTGATCTTGTCGTTGCTTCCAACGTTTTGGAATCCCTGCACGCAACCTGCGACTGCTTCGAACGCAGCGGGAACATTCTGACAAATAATGCGCGGGTCACTTGCTATACCATACGATCCAAGCTTTTGATTCTGAAAGCCGCGAGTATAGCGCACGTCGACAACCAGCTTGCTTGTCGGGATCCAGACGCCTTCAATCCTAAAGTTATTCGAATTCTGACGGCCGCCTTGAAACTGCGCAAGCTGAGATCCCTGATAAGTCACTCCGTTCAGTGTAGCCGTTGCCGGAGTGCCATTCACGTAGCTGCCGCCAAGGAGCGGGCGATCGTCCACAATCGGATTCCAAGTGAAGCTGGACGATATGCGAAGTGAGTTGATCGGTGCTGCATCAAGTCTCAGTGCAGAATAATTATAGGTAGTGTGGTTGGTGACCGTTTGAACGTTTGACGCGCCAAGAGCCTGAAGAGCGGCGCTAATCACACGCGGTCGGCGCGAAATGCCGGCGCCCTGAATGTAATACGTCGTGCGAGTCGTTTCGATGATCCGAGGATTGTGAATTGCAAAGAACCACAACTTATTCTTGATCACCGGGCCGCTCACAGACGCCGTCGGAAACTCACTAGTACCCGAATCTCTTGCTTGGGGGAAAAATTCCAGGATCTGGCCCGTAGTGGGGACGTCAGCCTGCGTGATAAGCGAAGTGCTGCTTACCGGGCGCCGACCGGCCTGGAGTCTTGGAATACTGTACTGTATGCCGAATTCGCCATGGAATTCATTCGAGCCACTCTTTGTCACGGCATTAATAACGCCGCCGGTGGCGCCACCGAATTCCGCTTCGAATCCGCTCGCTTTTACCTGAATTTCCGACACAGCCTGATACGGAATATCGTTGTTGGTGTTCAAGAGACCGTTTTTGTAATTCTGGGTTTCTTGCCCATCAATGAGAAAGCTGTTTTCCGGACCCGTCGAGCCGTTAATTGTGAACTGCCCTCCGAGAGGCTCAGGGCGAGTTGCGACTGTAGTCTTCAGTAGGCTGGTAAATCCAGTCCCTTTGGGCAGGGCATCGATTTGACGAGTCGAAATATTGCTCTGCGCCTTTGTTTCACTTGTATCTATAATGACGCCCGAGTCGTTAATGTTTACGACTCCGCCGACAGTAGCCGCCGCCGCCGCAAAGTCAACAGTAGTTGCGGAGCCGATGGAAACTTGAATGCTATCTTTAGTTTGCGCCGCAAATCCGCTGGCCGCCGCGATTGAGACCTTGTAGACTCCCGGAGGAACCTGGCGGGCGCTGTATACTCCATTTTCATCGGTTTGGACTTCACGCTTGAAGCCAATGCTCACCCCTTCAATGCTGATGGTAATGTTGGGAATCACCGCGCCCGTTTGGTCTTTGACGGTTCCCTTAATTTCACCGGTTGTTTCCTGCCCGAAGGCCACGGCCCCCAGGCAAAGAACCAGCGATAGTGCGAATGCAAATCTCTTGAAAGTCCTTTTCATTTTCTCTCCTCAGTTTTTTTGCGAAACTCATTTCGCGGATTGCTAGACGGAAATATTGCGCGAGCGAATTGACTTAAGCAAAATATAGGCCCCAATCAGTTCACCGAGCACTATATCTCCTCGAAAGCTTTCTGCCGCACGATAAGCCCCGCGCATTCATTGATTTAGCTGTCGTTGCTGAATGGAAGACTAGCTTCCCTTGTCTTTCCGTTTTATCACTGTCCATCTCTAATAATCCGAGATTTCGGTTTTATTCCGAAAATCCGTAAGCCCCCGATCATAATGCCTTCGGGACGCGAGTCGGGCGCAGTTGGGTGTTTCCTCCGCGTCTTGAAACCGGGTGGACGATGAAACGCGTGGGCAGAATCTCTGCGACCGGGTTCTTCTGCCTTGAGCTTTTCAAGTGCGGCGCGGAAACGCATGATAAACTGCGTGACCCAAAAAGCCTCTAGAAAGCGAGTTCAATTGCCCCAACGCATCTATCGCGATCCGGTTCACAACATCATTCCGCTGCGGGAAGATTCTGCGGAAGGACGTTTGATGATCCGCCTGATCGACACGCCAGAATTCCAGCGACTTCGTCGCATCAAGCAACTGGGATTAGGACTCTACACTTATCAGGGCGCTGAGCACTCACGTTTTACTCACAGCCTGGGAGCGCTGCATCTGATGACTCGCGTCCTTGATCAACTAGCCGATCAATTCGACGTCGACCCGGAGGATCGAGTGGCCGTGCGCGCTGCGGCCCTGCTGCATGATGTCGGCCACGGTCCCTTCTCTCACGCGATGGAAGATGTTCTCGGCGTTCATCATGAACACATGACGATTTTGGCAATGACTTCGGAAGCGACCGAGTTGCATCAGGCGTTGAAATCATTCTCCGCCGATCTGCCACGACAAGTCGCCTCTATTATTGATCGCACGTTCAAGCCGGCGGCGCTGGCCCAACTAGTATCGTCTCAGCTTGATGTCGATCGCATGGATTACCTCTTGCGCGATTCATTGATGACCGGAGCAAAGTACGGGCTCTACGATCTGGAATGGATCATCAACGCGCTGCAAATAGATGAACAGGGAGATCGCATCTACGTCGCGGCGCGCGGAGTTCACGCGGTCGAGGAATATTTGCAGGCTCGCTATTACATGTTTCGTCAAGTTTATTTTCATCGCACGCTGCGATCCGCGGAAGCCGTTCTGCGATCCGCATTGCGGCGGGCATTGGAACTGGTGAAAGACAAAATAGAAATCTGGTGTGCACGCGGGACCGCTTTTGAAAAACTTCTGCACCGTCAGCCATTGAGTATCACCGAGCATCTAAGCCTGGACGACTCGGACGTGATTTTTCACATGAAGCAATGGGCCCACGCCGACGATTCGATCCTCCGCGATCTAAGTCGTCGCTTCATTGACCGGCGCTTGTTCAAGGCCATCGATCTCGATATGCCGGAACATGAACGACGCGACTTTCTCGAAGCCGCGCGCGGGATGGTCGAGCGCGCCGGCTTTACCGCGAGATATCATTTTATCGAAGATCGCGCCAGCGACGTTCCCTATTATGGTTATTACACGCCTCAGGGTGTCGAACCGCGCACGCGCATCTATGTCGAGGATGGGTACGCCCGCCCGCGGCTTCGTGAAATCAGTGAAGTCAGTGAGGCTGTGCGCGGCCTGGGGCGCGGTTACGAATTGCACCGGGTCTGTTTCCCCGCGGAAGTGAAGGACCAGATCTACAAGCTGTATCATGCGCCGGCTCCCGATCGCTCGATCGCGCGATCAGCAGATTAATCTTCAATTCAATTTTTCCGGCCATGAGATTCGTCAAGGAATCACTTAGCTTTCTCGTCTTCTTGATTGCCATCGCCTCTCCGGCCGGCGCGCAAACTGCGCGGGCGCGCGTGGCCGTCCTTGATTTTGGCACCAGCCCCACGGGCGTTCGCGCAGCCGCGGCGATTCGCGATCCGTTTCGTAGTGCGAGCGAATTCACGTCAGTTGACCCGGACCTCGCGAGCGTGGCCGCGCGTGGTGTTGGTTTGGAAGGGTCGCTCAACCTGACGGTCGAAGAAGCGCGTGATCTCGGATCAGCGATCGGTTGCGATTTCTACTTCATCGGCGATGCGCAGACATGGCGCCGTGCTCCATCGACCGGACCTGCCTACTACGATTCGTATGCTTCGATTTTTTTGGTCAGCGCGCGCACGGGTCGTCTGGTTTTCTGGGAGCGTCCGCTGGTCAAAGCTGACACCCCCCAACAAGCTGAAGGAGCGCTGCTGCAATTGCTGAGATCGGCCGACAAGCAAAACCGTTACGTACTTGAGATTCGTCGGGCCCTCGAAGATGAACGCGAAGCTCGCGTCGCGGCCGTTCAAACTCCACCGCCTGTAATCGAAGTCATGAGAGACGAAGCGGAAGATTCCGGCCAGGCCGTGCGCGCGCCGCGGCCATATCGCCGCGTCAAACCGCCCTATCCGCAATCCGCGGCGATTGCCGAAGCCGAGGCGGTCGTCGACGTTCTGGTTGATGTGGACGCGGGTGGCGAGATTAGCCGAATCGAAATCGCGCGCTGGGCCGGCTATGGTTTGGATCAATCGGTCATCGACACGGTAAAGCAGATGCACTTTTTTCCGGCGATGCGCGATGGCAAGCCCATCCCGATGCGGGTGCTGCTGCGTTACAACTTTCGCAAGCCTCCGAAATAGTGGCTTCAATCTTGAGACGAGGTCAGTGCCGGGAGCGAACCGGGGTCCCCACGCGGGCAGCCCGCGTGGGGTGGTGGATGCGACCGGGTCTCGGGCAACGACAAGATCAAGTTTGCCAAGAGTCTTACCCGGTCGCTACTGCTCCCGGGTACTGACTCCGCGCGCTAGATCGTCTTCACCGCCCGCCTCGCCGGTAGCGCTCAATCAAAAGATCCTGGCGGTTTGGCTCATTGATTTCGCGGCCGCGAATAAAGACGTGCTCAGCACGCGTCGAGAACTCAAACGGATCGCCGCTCCAAATGACGACGTTTCCGTCACGCCCTGCTTGCAATGACCCGATGCGATCACTCAATCCAAAGACTTCGGCCGGAGTAAGCGTTACCGCGCGCAAAGCATCGTCGTATGACATGCCATATGCCACGGCGTTGCCGGCTTCGTATTTGATGTTGCGCGCATTGAAGCGCGATTCGTCGGCGTCGGTATTCCCCACGAGTACGACTGTGACGCCGGCGCGCCGCAGAATGGCCGCATTCTCTTGTCGCTGATTGAGTGTGGCAAAGCTGTCTGGAATGTTATTCATCGCGCCCGTCAGCACGGGTATCCTGGCCGCCGCCAATCGATTAGCACTCAGCCACGCTTCCGCACCGCCGCCGATCATTACCTTCAAGCTGTAATCACGAGCCAGCGCGATGGCCGCGTCGATTTCATCCATGCGATCCGCGTCGATGATGAGCGGCAGCCTTCCCTGGACGACTGGAATCAGAGCCTCGAGATCGGCGGCCGGGGCGCTCAGGTTGCGCGTTGCCGCGCGGTCGTAATCCAGCCGGTGCAGCATGTAGAACTTCACGTCATCGAGCAGCGCCCGCAGCTTGCCTATCAGTTCGCCGCGCGCATTTGTCCCCGCCGAATTGGAATTGCCGATCTGAGCGATCATGGCGACGGGCGCGCGTCGCAATACATCGCTGACGTGTCCTGAGCCGAGATCGATGGCCGCCGCCTGGCCCGCGATCAATCCGCCGCGCGGCGTTACGATTACGCTGGTCACGCCTTCTGCGCGAGTCGGCGCAAACAGGGCGGACGCTGGATTCAGGCCATCCCAAACTCTAAAAGCAGCCGCGATGTTGTTGTTGCCCTTAGCGCTTGAGTCGTTGGTGTCGCGCACCTGGCTGACCTCAACTACTCCAAGTTCCGTTAGCGCGTTGATCAATCCCGGCGTGACGATCTTGCCTGTGGCATCAATCCGCTGGGCGTTCAACGGAATAGGAACATTCACGCCGACCGACACAATGACGCCGTCGCGAATCACAATAGTCCCATTAGTTATGGGCGCGCCGCTAACGGGATAGACTTTGGCGTGCATGATCGCGATTGTTTGTGCGGAGGCCGCAGCCGAAGCGGCAAGCAGGACAGCAATTGCCAAAATAGTTCTGCGCATGTCAGTTGCCCTCCTTTACTAAGCCCAGTTCAAAATCAGTGCGCCACTTCTCGGTCTTATCGTTGCGATCGAAAATCATGGCGCCGTCGATCCAAACTCTTTCAGCTTTTGTGTAGACGCTGAATGGATTGCCTGACCAAAGGACCACATCGGCATTCTTGCCGGCTTCGATCGAACCGATCTTGTCATCCAGGCCCAGCGCCCAGGCCGGATTGATCGTTAGCCACTTAATCGCCTGATCTTCGGTGATCATGATTCCCGCCGCGCGCCCCGCATACATGGCCTTGGCGACTTCCTGATTCAGCCGCTGCGAGCCCAGCGCGCTGTCTGAGTGAATCATCGCGCGCGCGCCGGCAGCATCTGTGATTGCCAGGTTCGCTTTAACGGAATCATTCGCTTCCATTTTGAAGCCGCCCCAGTCGGCCCACTCAGCGGCGCCGATGTCATTAGCCTTTAAGAGATCGGCAACCTTGTAGCCCTCAACACTGTGATGGAACGCGCGAATCTTGTAGCCGAACTCTTTCGCGATATCGATCATCTGGGCCATCTCATCGGCGCGATAACAGTGGTTGTGAACAAGAATGTTGCCGCGCAGCACTTCCGCGAGCGTCTCAAGTCCGAGATCGCGCGCCGGCGGATCGCCTTTGTGGGAAGTGTTCCAGGCGTCCCATTTCCGGCGATAGCTTTCGGCCTGAATCCAGGCTGCTCGATAACCGGCGACGTTACCCATGCGCGTCGACGGTCCTCTCTGTTGATAAACGCGCTTCGGATTCTCGCCGCAAGCCATCTTCAAACCATATTTCGCGCCGGGAAACTTCATGCCTTGCACGGTCCTGGCCGGAACCACTTTCAGCACCACGCTGCGCCCACCGATCAAATTCGCCGAGCCGGGAAGCACCTGCAGGGTGGTCACGCCGCCGGCGAGCGCGCGCGGAAACTGCGGGTCCTGGGGCCACACCGAGTGTTCGGCCCACACGTTTGCGGTCACCGGGTTCGTTGCTTCGTTGCCGTCACTGTTCGCATCTACGCCCGGCGCGGGGTAATCGCCAATGTGCGAATGCACGTCGATGATTCCGGGGGTGACGTACTTGCCGGTCCCGTCGATCACCAGCGCATCCGGCGGCGCCGTTATGTCTGTTCCCACCGCCGCAATCTTTCCGTCTCGCAACAACACCGATCCGTTTTGAATTGATGGCCCGGCTGCCGTCATGATGGTCGCGTTGCGAATCAATGTGGTGCGCCTCGCGAATGGCCGGTATGTACTCGGAAAAGGATCGGCGTTGGGAACAGAGGTGCCGCCCAACCCCGGCGGGTTTGCAGGGTTGTCAGCCTTCGATGCTGAGTCCTTCTGCGTTTGCGGAAACTGCGATGTCGTGAAGGCAAGCAACAGACACACGCAAGCGAAGAAACGAATCGTGGAATTCATTTTCAACCTCGGATAATGGATTGCCTGAAGTCGCGCCATTCTCTTACAACTCAATCTCAGAGTCCAACTCTTTTCCTGATCCATCCCCACCAAACCGCGCAGAGGCCGATGCCTCTGCGGAATACGCATGTTATGATTTGCTTTTTCGCGCGCGCTGCGAATCCGAAACCATGCTCTATCTGTCGCAAGTGTTGGGTCGTCCCATCCTCGACCTTGATGGCGAGCGTGTGGCAACGCTCAGGGACGTGATCGTCCGTCTGGGTGAAGAAGATCATCCACCGGTCGCAGGCTTTGTAGCGCGGTATCGGCGCCGTGATTTTTTTCTGCCGCGCTGGCGCATTGCACATTTCGCGGAAGATGGTGTGCGCTTGAATTCCGACATTCTTGATCTCAGGCCGTTCATGCGCAGAGACGGAGAAGTTTTACTCGCCCGCGACGTGCTCGATAAACAACTAATCGACGTTGACGGAAAACGAGTGGTCCGCGTGAACGATGTCCAGATCATCGAAGCCGCAAATGACTGGCGAGTGACGGGCGCCGACGTGAGCTTGTCGGGACTGTGGCGGCGGCTGGCGCCCGGGTTCCTGCGGAGCGGACGCCCCGTGGAAGTTATTGATTGGGCAGATGTTGGCTATCTGGCGACCGATGCCGCAACCGTCCAGTTAAAGTCGTCGCGGGGAAAACTCACCCGGCTTCATCCGGTGGAAATCGCGCGCCTGGCTGAAGCTTTTTCCTATCAACACGGCGCCGAGATCGTTGAATCGCTGGACGATGAAACTGCGGCCGAAACTTTGGAAGAGATGGCGGCCGCACGGCAAGCTCAAATTCTTGGTGACATGGATGAAGAGCGCGCCGCGGACATCCTCGAACACATGTCGCCGGATGAAGCCGCTGACGTGCTGGGCGATCTTCCAGAGGACAAAGCGGAAGACTTACTCAACCGCATGGAAGATGAGGAGCAATCAGATGTCGCGGAGCTGCTGCCTTATGCCGACGATACTGCCGGCGGGCTGATGACCACTGAATTCGTCACGCTGCCGCGCGACCTGACCGTTGGTGAAGCTCTTGCCCGTTTGCGGGACATGGCCGAGACGCCCAACATGATCTACTACCTCTACGTCGTGGAAGGCGAAGAGTCATGGAAGCTGACCGGAGTGATCGCGTTACGAAGCCTGATCCTCGGTGATCCTTCGGCGCCGCTCGAACGCGTAATGCGCACCGAGATTCAGGTGGCCCATGCCCACGACGACGCGGCTGAGGTCGCCCAGAAAATCGCCGAGTACAATCTGCTGGCGTTGCCGGTCGTGGATGAAGCTGGAGAGATCCTCGGCATCGTAACCGTGGACGATGCGATCGAGATTCTTCTGCCCAGAGATTGGCGCCAAAGGCTGCCGCGACTTTTAGGCTAGGTCAGAACCGCCTGCGGTAGCGGGCGGTTCACCTACGACAAAGAACAAATGACTGAGGACCCTCCGAGTGGAAGGACAACAACCAGACGTGCGTGGCGCGGGTCGCCGGCTCTTGCGGCGCAGTGCTCAGGGCGTGCGACGCACGGTCGCGCGTCGTCCCCGCGTGTTTGTCTACCTTGCGATTATCGGTCCGGGTGTCATCACGGCTGCCGCCGGCAATGATGCCGGCGGAATTGCCACCTTCGCCTCAGTCGGCGCCGATTACGGCTACCGCCTTCTCTGGCTCCTAATTCCTCTCACTCTCAGCCTTGGAATCGTCCAGGAAATGTGCGCCCGGATGGGAGCAGTGACCGGCAAAGGTCTCTCCGATCTCATCCGAGAAAAGTTCGGCGTGCGTTGGACGACCTTCATCATGCTGGCGCTGCTGGTTGCGAACGGCGGCGTCACGGTTTCTGAATTTGTCGGCATCGCCGCCGCGCTCGAACTGTTAGGAGTACCGCGCTTCGTCTCGGTGCCGATTGCCGCCTTCGCGATCTGGTGGCTGGTGGTCAAGGGAACGTATCAAAGAGTGGAGCGCGTCTTTCTGGCCATGTCGCTCGTCTTCCTGGCCTATGTGGTCTCTGCATTTCTAGCGCATCCACCGTGGGGCACGGTGGCGGTGGAGCTCGTGCGGCCGCATTTCGATCTCACGCCGGCCTTTCTCTTTAGCGTCGTGGCTGTGATCGGCACAACTATCTCGCCGTACATGCAGGTCTTTATTCAATCATCGGTGGTGGAAAAAGGAGTCCGCGCGGAAAACTATCGTTTCACGCGAATCGATGTGTGGGGCGGCACAGTCTTCGCAATTCTGATTGTTTTTTTCATCGTCATTTCCACGGCCGCGACTCTGCACGAACACGGCGAACACATCGAGTCTGCGCAGCAAGCCGCGCGCGCTTTGCGTCCCCTCGCCGGAGCTTATGCCGAAATGCTTTTCGCAATCGGTCTGTTTGGCGCGTCGATGCTGGCCGCCGGCGTGCTCCCGCTGGCGACGGCCTATTCAATCAGCGAAGCGTTTGGCTTTGAGAAAGGCGTCTCGAGTAGTTTCCGCGAGGCGCCCATTTTCCTGGGTGTCTTTACCTTTCTCGTCGTGCTGGGCGCAACGGTAGCGATGATGCCGGGTCTGGCGCTGATTCATGTCCTGCTCGTTACGCAGGTAATCAACGGCTTGCTTTTGCCGGTAATTCTGATTGCCATCCTGAAGCTGGTAAACAATCGCGAGCTGATGGGAACTCGCGTAAATGGCCCAATCTACAACATTGCCGCCTGGGCCACGACGATCATTGTGTCGGCCCTCTCGATCCTGTTCATTATTTCCACTCTGTTTCCGAATCTGTTTCGGAGTTGAGCAGATGCGAGATTTGTTCTCGCCAAGCTACGCGTTTGATGATAAAAGTACGTTCGCTTCCGTAATCTACCCACGAGGTGGGCTGAATGGCCGGCAAACGGTCAATTAATCAAAGAAAATTTATCCTGTTCCTGCTGGCGACCGCGTTCGTCGCCCTGTCTCTTTACGTTTTCTATCACTGGCTGGAACCTGGTTTACGCGAGTACCTCGCCGCACGCATGACCGGTCGCGTCGCCACGGAAGACAACATTCTCAAAATTCCGAAGCTAATTCTTTGGTCACTGCTAGCGTTTCTGGTCGTCCGCGCACTGAACACAATCCTCTTTGATTTTGTCTTTCGCATTCGCCGCGGCTTCGAAGCGCCGACCCTGGTTCGCAATGTCTTCTCCCTGGTGGCGTTCACCATTCTCTTTGTACTAATTTTCAACCGTATTTACGTAGAGGTTAATCTCGGCGCTCTCTTTACGACCTCGGCGATTTTCGGCGTCATTATCGGTCTGGCGCTACAGGACACGCTGGGAAATTTCTTTGCGGGTATCTCGCTGCACGCGGATCGTCCTTTTCAAGTGGGTGACGTGATTGTCGTCGGAAACTACACCGGCGCAGTCGAAGGAATAACCTGGCGCGCAATAAAGATTCGGACGTTCCAGAACCATGTTGTTCTGGTAGCTAATAGCTCGGCCTCCAAAGAAGCAATTGAAGTCGCGCCACGCGAGAACCTGAATGCACGACTGGTTTTCTTTGGCACTCTCTATAGCGACTCTCCCGCAAAAACCATTCACGTGGTCCGCGAAGCAGTGCGGGACGCCGACAATGTGTCCGAGCGGATCAAGCCGATTGTCCGCATCAGGAACTTCGGCGACTCGTCCATCGACTGGGAAATCAAGTATTGGCTGGAGGACTACGCGAAATACAATGACACCGACGCTCTTATTCGGCAGCGCGTCTGGTACGCCCTGCGCCGCAGTGGGATCACTTTCGCATTTCCGACGCGCACTCTCTATCTCGAGCGGAATACTCCTGCCCGGCTGGTTCCCGCTGAGGATGAGATCGCGGACCGATTGTCGGCAGTGGACATCTTCTCCCCTCTGTCCAACGAAGAACTCCGGCAACTCGCAGCTGCCACCGTCGGACATGTTTTCGCCCCCGGCGAAACTTTGATTCGCGCGGGCGACGAGGGCTCTTCTATGTTTGTAGTTCACAGCGGCCGGGTCGCGGTCCAGGTTGCCGACCGGGGCGGGCCGCGGACTGTCGCTGTGCTGACGGAAGGAAACTTCTTTGGTGAAATGGCTCTGTTCACCGGCGAGCCGCGCACCGCCAACGTTGTCGCATTGGAAGAAACTGAGGTGCTGGAGATCGGCCATGCCGCCATGAAGCACATTTTCGAGACCAATCCCGGACTCGCCGAATCCATCAGTTGGACCATTGCGGAACGACAAGCGGACCTCGCCAAGGGATCAGAAAACGCTGCCCAAACCAGCCTCCACGAAACTGCAGGCCTGCTCTCCTCAATCAAGCGCTTTTTCGGACTTCGATAAGCACCGCGACCTGACACCCGTTCCCCGCTTCCCCAAAAAATCGGGCTGATTCATGGGTGTCGGAGCTGACTTGACAACGACGCACTCAGCATTTATTATCGCGACGTGCTCAGGCCTCTGAAGGTGTTCCCATAGAGGTGCTGGCAGAACCACAAGGCATTCAGGAGGAAGTGATTTATGAGTATCGTTCGTTACGACCCGTTCCGCGATCTGCGAACTCTTCAGGACGAAGTGAATCGTCTGTTTACGGGAAATGTGGCCCGCTCGTTTGACGACGAAGGCATAGCCCGAGGTTCGTGGAGTCCCAACGTCGACATTTACGAAAACAAGGATCACATGGTGCTCGAGGCAGAGTTGCCGGGCATGAATCGGGAGGACTTTGATCTCTCCGTGGAGAATAACGTCATCACTCTCCGCGGGCAGCGTCACTTCGAGAAGAAGGATGAGTCCGACAATTACCATCGCGTCGAAAGGGCTTACGGCAGCTTTACGCGGTCTTTCACGCTGCCCAACACGGTCTCGGCCGAAGGCGCCACGGCGGAATATAAGAATGGCGTTCTGCGTGTGACCTTGCCGAAGCGTGAAGAGACAAAGGCTCGCCGGATCGAAATCAGCACGAATGGCGCCGAGCCTAAGACCATTGAGGCGCAGGCTGAAACTTCGAAAGCAGCAAAGGCCTAACTTCGAGCTTTACTTTGGCAACGGGGCGACGGGCGCAGCCGCCAGTCGCCCCATTTATTTTTCTACTGTAGGACTTCGCGTGAACAAGATCGTATGATCAAAGCGCAAAGCAACACAGGGCAACAATTTTTGAGTTATGCGTTTAGACAAATTCACACTACGCGGACAGGAAGCTATTCAGGCGGGAATCGAACTCGCGGAGCGCAACCAGAATCAACAGGTTGAGCCCGAACACATTCTCTGCGCGATGTTGGATCAGCCTGAGGGCATCGTGCGCCCTCTGCTCGGCAAACTTGGCGCGAACATTCAGGTCATCAAGAACGATTGCGAAGCGGCGATCGGACGGTTCCCGCGCGTTCAGGGCGGCCAGCAGTATTTCAGTCCGCGCTTGTCACAAGTCTTCACGGCCGCGCAGAAACGCGCCGAGAAGATGCAGGACGAGTACATCTCAACTGAGCATCTATTGCTGGCGATCGTCGAAGAGAAGGACGGCGCTGCCGGTAAACTCCTGCGCCAGCACGGCGTGAACAGCGATGATCTGCTGAAAGCGATCGAGCAAACGCGCGGCGGAGCGCGCATTACGGATCAGAATGCCGAGACAAACTATCAGGCCCTCGCGAAATATGCGCGCGACCTGACCGACCAGGCGCGGCAGGGAAAACTCGATCCGGTAATTGGCCGCGACGACGAAATCCGCCGCACCATCCAGGTTCTCTCCCGGCGGACCAAAAACAATCCGGTTCTAATCGGTGAACCAGGCGTCGGCAAAACGGCCATCGTTGAAGGCCTCGCCCAGCGAATTGTTTCCGGCGATGTTCCGGAAACATTGCGCAACAAACGTCTGGTTGGGCTCGATCTTGGCTCAATGTTGGCGGGCGCAAAGTATCGCGGCGAGTTTGAAGATCGTCTGAAAGCTGTGCTCAAAGAGATCGAAAGGGCCCAGGGCCAGATCATTTTATTCATTGACGAGCTACATACCCTGGTGGGTGCCGGCGCCGCGGAAGGCGCCATCGACGCATCGAACATGCTGAAGCCCGCCCTGGCTCGCGGCGAACTGCGTTGTGTCGGCGCTACGACGCTCAACGAATACAAGAAGTACATTGAGAAAGACGCGGCGCTGGAGCGTCGTTTTCAGCAGATCTATGTTGGCGAGCCTACCGTCGAAGACACCATCGCGATTCTGCGCGGCCTGAAAGAGCGCTACGAGGTTCATCATGGCGTGCGCATCAAGGACTCCGCGATCGTCGCTGCCGCTACACTTGTCGAATCGCTACATCACCGATCGCTTCCTGCCTGACAAAGCAATCGATCTGATCGATGAAGCGGCGTCGCGTTTGCGCATTGAAATCGATTCCCTGCCGCAGGAGATCGACGTCGTCGAGCGGGAAATCATGCAGCTCGAGATCGAGCGCCAGGCTTTGCAGCGCGAAGAAGACGAGCGGTCCAAGGACCGTCTGCATGAGATCGAGCAACGCATTGCCGACCTCAAAGAAAAATCCTCGGGGATGAAGGCCAAGTGGCAATCGGAGAAGGAGATCATCGAGCACATTCGCACCGCCAAGGCTGAGCTGGAACAACTGCAAGCTTGCAATTAGACCAGGCGCGCAACGCCGGCGATCTCGGGCGGGCTTCAGAAATTCAGTACGGCAACGATTCCCGAACTCGAGCGCAAACTGGAAGTTGAGCAGGAGAAGCTCTCCAAGATTCAGCAGGACGGCGTCACACTGAAAGAAGAAGTTGACGAGGAAGACGTGGCGCAGGTTGTGGCGAAATGGACGGGCGTACCGGTGTCGAAGATGCTCGAAGGCGAGATGCACAAACTGCTCACCATGGAAGATCGTCTGAGGCAGCGTGTGATTGGCCAGGATGAAGCGCTTGAGGCGGTGGCCAATGCCGTGCGCCGGGCCCGCGCCGGCTTGCAGGATCCAAATCGTCCCATCGGTTCTTTTATTTTTCTCGGTCCAACCGGCGTGGGTAAAACCGAGACCGCCCGCGCGCTGGCTGAATTTCTTGTTCGACGACGAACGCGCGATGGTGCGGCTCGATATGTCGGAATACATGGAGAAGCACGCCGTCGCCCGGATGATTGGCGCCCCGCCGGGATACGTAGGCTACGAGGAAGGCGGCCAGTTGACGGAAGCGGTTCGCCGCCGCCCCTATGCCGTAATCCTCTTCGACGAAATCGAAAAGGCGCACCCGGACGTATTCAACGTGTTGCTTCAAATACTCGACGACGGCCGTCTGACGGATTCGAAAGGACGAACTGTGGATTTCAAGAACACGGTTCTGATCATGACTTCGAACCTCGGCTCGCGCGAAATTCAGGAAGTCAGCGACGATGAAAGCCAAGTTCGCGAAGCGGTCACCCAGGTCCTGCGTGAGCACTTCAAACCCGAATTCCTCAACCGCATCGACGATATCGTGATCTTTCATCGACTGTCGCGCGAGCAGATTACGAAGATTATCGACGTTCAGCTTGAGCGGCTGCGCGGCATGTTACAAGAGCGCAATATTTCACTAGTTCTGGAGGATTCAGCTCGTGAATTGCTCGCCCGCGAAGGCTACGATCCGAATTTTGGCGCACGGCCGCTAAAGCGGGCGATTCAGAGCCTGATTCAGAATCCGCTCGCCATGAAACTTTTGCGAGCAGAAATTTTACCGGGCCAGACAGTGGTTGTATCGGCTCGCGACGGCAAAATGGAATTTTCTACCCGACCGCAGGCTGCGGCCGCGTGAGCTGCCCCAAAACGGAACGTTTATTAAGAGCAGTTTGCTGGCAAGCGAATTGCTTATTGAAGCCACGGCAGATTCTTGTTGCACTGAAACGCAACGATGAATATGCTCTGAACATCAAAGTGACGCGCGCATGAAGCTTCTTCAAAGCTTTATGAGCGCAGGAGCTACCGGCGAGATAGATAAAGATCATGGCGGATTTGGAAGCATATAAAGACAAATTTGGCGAGAGCGGACAGCGGGTTTTGCAGAACGCGCTGAACGAATCCCGGCGGCGCGACCAGAACTACATCGCGGTCGAGCACATTCTCAGCGGACTCACCAAGGAGGAGCCTGATCTTTTCAACTCCACCATGCGCAGTCTTTCACTGGATCCGGTGATGGTGGCTCGCGCGATTGAACAGCGGCTCGATGCTGCGCGCCAACATGTCGGAAAGGGTTTTCGCATCGCGCCCGACACCACAGATCTTTTTAAGCGAGCCATGGAGCGCGCCCGGTCCCGGGGACGCAAGACCATCGAATCCACTGACATCTTCGATGTCCTTTCCAAATACGACAGTCTCTTTCTGGATGTGCTTACGCGGTCTCGGCGTCAGTGCGGATGCGGTCGTTGAGCACGTGCGCGCCAACGTGGACGAGCGCGAGCAGAAGGAAGAACAGTACCGCAAGAAGTTCGAGCTGCCGCCATACCTGAAACATTTCGGAATGTCGCTGAATCGCATGGCCCGCGCGGACAAGATTCCGCCGACGATTGGTCGGGAAAAAGAGATTCAACAGATCATCGAAATTCTCTGCCACCGCGAACGCGCGAATTCGCCGATGCTGGTCGGTGAACCGGGCGTCGGCAAGACGGCAGTAATCGAAGGACTGGCGCGGATGATCGAACTCGAACCACAGAGAGTTCCGGCGCGGTTGCGCAACTCGCACGTGGTGCAACTGCAAATGGGCGGGATCGTCGCCGGCACCATGCTGCGCGGCATGTTCGAAGAGCGCATCAAGGGCATCATCGATGAAGTCAAAGAGCGCGACAACCTGATTCTGTTCATCGACGAAGCGCACACGATCATCGGCGCGGGTGCGGCGCTCGGGTACTTCATCTGACGCGGCCAACATGTTCAAGTCGTCGCTGGCCAAAGGCGAACTTCGCATCATCGGCGCGACCACGCTGACCGAGTACAAGGAATACATCGGGGAGGACGAAGCGCTGGCGCGTCGTTTCCGTTTGGTAAAGGTTGACGAGCCGTCGATCAAAGAAACGCGGGAAATTCTCCTCGGCCTGCGACCGCGCCTCGAGCGGAACTATTCGGTGCAGATTTCCGACGAAGCCATCAACACGGCGCTGGAGATGGCGCCGAAGTACATTCGCAATCTGCATCTGCCCGACAAGGCGATCGGCTGGCTGGACACGGCTGCGGTCAAGGTGGAAATCAACGAACCGCACACGATGATCGTTAAGCCTGAGCATGTGATCGATGTGATCTCGCAAGAGTCGCGGATCCCGCGGGACATGATCTTTCGCGACACGACCGATCGATTTGCTTTAACTGAAGTTCAGCTGTCGCAGCGCGTGATCGGCCAGAAAGAAGCCATCAAGGCCGTTGCTCAACGTTTGCGCCTGAACAAAGGCCCGCTGAAGGAATCGCATTACAAACCCGACGGCGTGTTGTTGTTCCTCGGTCCGACCGGGCGTCGGCAAGACCGAGCTGGCCAAAGCAGTCGCCGAGTTCATGTTCGGCGACGAGCAGAAGATGGTGCGCATCGATATGTCCGAGTACAGCGACGGCACCGTCGGAGTCGAGAAGCTGATCGGCATGCCGCGCGGCATCGTCGGCTCGGAACGCGGCGGCATCCTGACTGAGCAGCTGCGCGAGAACCCTTACACGGTTCTCTTGCTCGACGAAGTCGAAAAGGCTTCGCCTTATCTGATGAATCTTTTCCTGCAGGCCTTCGACGAAGGCTGGCTGACGGACGGCCGCGGCCGGCGCGTCTATCTTTCTGACGCGATCGTGATCATGACGTCGAACCTCGGTTCCGACAATTTCAAGAAGTTCGAAAAGCCGCTCGGCTTTGGCACGAAGACGGCCGCCGACTTCCGCGCTCATCAAGAACGAGGTTTTGAAAGCTGCCGAGCAGCGGTTCTCGCCTGAGTTCCGCAATCGCATCGACGAGATCGTCGTGTTCTCGCCGTTGACCATGGACGAAGTGAGGCAGATTGCGCAGCTTTACCTCGACAAGACGAACCGGCAGATGAAACGCCAGGGCAAATCGTTCGACTTGACGGACGCGGCGCTCGACTTGCTCACCGAAAAGGGTTACAGCATGCAGTACGGTGCGCGCTTCCTGAAGCGATTTATCGACGAGCGCGTTAAGCTGCCAATTACCACGATGTGGAAAGGCGGCTCGAGGTTCATCGTCGATGTGAAAGACGGCGAAGTCGTCACGGACATTGCCGACGGCCCGGAGATCACGCTCGCTTAACGTTAGCTTTTAGATTCGCACCCGCAGCAGTAGCGACGGGATCAAAATTGATTTTCTGATCCGGTCGCTGCTGCTTTTTAATGTTATGAAGCGCCTAACGCTTGCCAAACTCACGGCCACCCTTATCTTCCTTGTCTTAACGCCTTGCGTTGTCCCGCAAACTGAACAGAAACCCGCCGACCCTGACAAGGCCCAACAAATTATCCAGCGCGCCGTGCAAGCTCTCGGCGGCGATCGTTATGCCCAGGTAAAGACGGCAGTCGGTCGGGGTCTGTTCACTGACTACAAAGACGGCGTCTCCCAGTTGCCAATGAAATTCGTCGATTACGTCTCCTATCCCGACAAAGAGCGCACTGAGTTCAGTGGCGGGGGCGCTCGGATCATTCAGACAAATTTTCGCGAAGGCGGTTGGATCTATGACGGCGCGGCCTTAACTCTCAAAGACCAGAGTCCACAGCAATTGGAGGAGTTCAAACTCACCATGCGCGTAGGGATCGAGAATGTTCTCCGCGGCTGGTGGCGTTCGCAAGGCGCGACCCTGACCTATGCGGGACGGCGCGAAGCCGGCATTATCGGCCGGCGCAACGAGGTTGTGCGGCTGACTTATCCGGATGGCTTCTGGATTGAATACGAGTTTGCCGCCGATGACGGCCTGCCCGCGAAAGTGCGTTATGAAAGGAAAGAAAAGAATCGCGACAGCGAAGAAGTTGAGGACATAAAAGAGGAAGATCGCCTGCACAAGATGATCACCATCGATGGGATCACCTCGCCGTTTATCATTGACCATTACCGCAACGGGATTCAGACCAGCCGCATCGCTTACGATACCGTGGAATACAATAAGCCGGTTGCCGAAGCCTTGTTCGCCAAGCCGGCGAGTATCAAAGCGATTAAGTAAGCCATGCGTTTCTCAGAGCCCCGATCCGCCTCACCGTCGTCTTTACGTAAGACACAGAAAACAAGAGGGCGGCAACGTCCTCACCCCGTCGCCGCCCTGGCTCACAATCTTTTGTTGGGATTGTGAGGCGCGCTAAGTGCCCTCCCACAAGCACCGCGCGCTTTAGACGAGTACGTTCAGCACTCGTCTTGATGGTGTTCTTATACACTTGGTGTCGATGAGGTTCAAGAGTTCGTACACCGGCGAGGCATTGTTAATCAGAAACAGGCGGTGGGACATTGGTAGTTACGGTCTCGAATTTCCATTCTGAAATCGTTTCCAACCCACGAACCAGATAATCGTGATGGTGAGGCGAAAACCTATCTGCCCAGTAGGATGCCGCCCTTTCAATATCTTCTTTTTGTCTCTCGGTTAACGATTCCCACCAAGTAGGCGAGATGGCAAGATTTTCGCAATTCCAGATCACGTACCGAAATAAACAATCACCCAAATCCTTTCCTTCGTGAACAACCGTTGCTAAGGATCGAAACAAGGCAGTGTTGGAGGTTGAACTCTCACGATGCCATGCGAACAGGAAGATCCACCCATCTTGCATTGGCACGAAACAAAAAGTAATCAAACTCAGATTAGCTTTTTCATCCGTAAGATCCTCAAGCTGATTACCGAGAAAATCGGAATCTGGACAGAGCAATCCAGAAAAAGTTACGGAGGGATTCTGCCGTGAATAGAAGGTCGCATATTCAATATCCGTAAATGATTGGGTTTTCAAACAGCGGTCATATAGTTTCTTATGTCTATTCAGGTTCTTAAGCCCAATCTCAGATCCCTTTAACATGTCTGAGAATAAACTTCGGTTCGCTTTATTTCGCGATTCTCGCGCGTAACCCTTTAGCAGTGTTACCGCATTCTGCTTGACAAAGAGTTCCCTACATATTGAGCGATAGGCGTAGAGAAGTATCTGTTCCGCCGTCGGGACAAATCCAAAATCGTCGATCGGGCGAAAGAGTTCTTTGTCATGACGGCCACAAAAGCCACGAAACGTTGAAACCTGACTAATCGGCTGTCGAGTAAATTTAACGAGACCCCGACTCCTTTTCGTGTCCGTGAAATTCATTGAAGGCGCGTACACTTCATTCTTGTCCGCGATCAATGACAACGCTCCCCTACGCTGAATGGAATGCGCCTTAATTATCTTTGTACAGCGGACACCAGCCGCAAGGTGTAGGCAACGGCCTTTCTGTCTTAATGTCTTCCTAACGTTTAAATAAGAAGACAAATCAAAATCATTCGGCCCTTCTAACGCTACTGGCCCGAAAGATGATTTTCCGTCCCTAGACCAGCCCACAAAAAATAAAGCAAGGCCTTTTTCTTGAGCATGCTTGTACTGCTGAAGGCCCAAGTCTCGGTCGAAAAAATCACTCTCCTCAACGGCAACCGGCGCCCGTTCGATTCCGGTAATTGTCCAATCGCATTGTCTTACTTTGAAGGTGGCATTTGTTACAGCCGCGATCGGATCGTCTTCCACGGCCCAGCAAAATACGTTGGCACCCTCAACGCGATCGAAGTATGAATTGTCGGCCGTGGGAACGACACGAAGAGTGAAGAAATACATAGGAACGACTCAGAACAGCGGACCCTGTTCGTCAGTTTTCTCCTTCTTCGCCTTCTTGAACGTCAACCCGCCGCGGGTTAGGTCGGGGTAGCGCGCTGTCTTTGTTCCGTCGAGCAGACCTTTGATCGTTAGTATCTGAATCTTTGGAAAGATTGTTGTTCCTAAGCTTTCATAAAAGCCGGCGGTGGTGGCTTCTTCTCTCATCGCGCGAGTTGGTTCGGCGAGGGTGACGAACAATCCCAAGGCTGCCTTTTCGCGATCGATGACGTGCGCGAAGTCTCGAATCATCGCGACGCTCACGTTCTCGCCGCCTTTCACCGAGACGACGATCTTCTTTGGCAAGCCTTTGTCGTCTTGAAAATAAATTAGGCCGTCGATGCCGGTGTCCGCGCCTTTCTTTTTGCCTTGATACGGCTGCGCAGAGCTTGTTGCGAGGTCAATCATCCAAGTCAACGTATCAAGACTAGATCGAGCGGCGGCCGTGGTACTTCTACGTTAATGTTCCAAGTGTTTGCGTCTTTGCCGCCTGTGACAAAATACGTGCCCCTCGGGACCAATTTGAATATTCCGCGGCCAGCGCTGTCGGTCGTGATCGTCTGAATGATGTGAGTTCTGAGCACCGGATGGGCCCTGGCGTAGTAATCTCGCAAGTATTGACTACCGCCGAAAGTCTCGTTCAAGACAGCGATTGACGCGATGTACTCGTCGATGAGCGCGCGGCGATGATCTTCGCCATATGACTCGTAGCGTTCTAGTTTAATACCAGCTTTGACGAGCAAGTCTGCGGGATCAGAATCGAACAGAAAGAACGGCGCGTTCGCTATTGCCGTCACGTACGTTTTGTTAGGCGGGATAGCGTCAGGTCCGGTTTTCCGCTCGACACTTGCGCTTACGGCTAGGTTGGACCGCATGTCTTGCACAGGCCTGCTATGAACAAAACCGGCTGTCGCAAGAAGCACGATCGGTATGGCGATCTGAACTGCGCTGTTGTGTTTCTTCCTCATTACCTAAAACCCGCTGAAGCTATAACAAGAAAACAATTGATCATCAAATCTGAGCCTTCGAAGCTGCGGTAGATCATTGAGACGCCGATTCTCTCGATTCGTCTTTCGACAACGAATCCAATAAAGTATCTCGAAACCTGCGAAAGTAACCGGTTATTCTACAAGTCGTAATATCACCGCCTTCCCACGCAGTCCCTTCCGACGTAAACCAAATAAATCCTAGACGTTCGATATCTGAAATACCTTTTTGGAATGCGATGGGTTCAACTTGAGCGATTTCTTGGAGCTTATGCAAATCGATAACCTTACTCCCGTCTCGACCTTCTCCCCGTGCCATCACGTTAGGTACTAGACTCTTGCCTAGTGAGATTAGGATTTGAAGGTGAAAATCCTGGAGAGTTCTCAAATCCCAAGCTATCTGACGCGATAAATCGTCCACGCGGCGTTGCCTTATAGTTCCGGCAAGGAATGCCGCGACATGTTTGCGCTTGCTGTCGCTTTGTGTCCTTGCAGCCGTGTCGATGCAAGTGTGTAAGAGATCTGAAAACTCCTCAGACTCAACAAAACCCTTTGCCTCAGTTCCAATTTCCAATCTGCGAACATCAGACACAAGATTATCCAAGAGATCCAGAATGCGCTCGGAATGTTTGTTGTGCCCACGGGCGGTAACGAGCGTGTCAACTATGCCGCCAAACGGAATGATCATGTGCAGCGCGGCGCGAAGCATTGGCACCTTTAAATAGCCTAAGGCGTACTCGTCGGCATGAAGAAGAAGTTTCTCTCTCAGAGTTAAGGTTTCTTGCATTTTAGAGCATCTGGGTGTTCGGCTGGTGTGTTAGTTCGTTGAATTCGGCTTCGGCTTGTTCGCCCCAATGCCAGGTATCTTCGAAGGCGGTGATTTGCGCGTGCGACTCGTGGCCTTTGGGAGAACGAAACAGCACGTTGTAATTCGCTTTGGAATTGAACGGCGGATCGAGATAGATGAGATCGACCGTCTCGTCGCGAATGTTATCGCGGAGAATTTTCAGGTTGTCGCCGAAATAGAGAGTGTCCTCGGGCATCGCGGGGTTTTAGCTATCTCAGACTCTAGATAGCTTACTTTCCTCATCAGCGCAAGATTTGAATAGGAACTGTCACGGAGTAATGAGTAACGGTGCTATAATTTTGCCGCCCGATTAACCGCTAGAACGAGTGACTATTGAGCGAGCCACACCATGATCACCAAAGAACGCATTGAAGAAACGATACGAGGAGTGATTCGCGACTTCAAGAGGACTAAGCGAATCGCGGAGCCGGCGGCGGATGAGTTGACCGCTGCTTTGGAGGCGCGAGTAGAGGACCTGTTTGACCACGAAGCGAGCTTCAGTTTCAGAGAAGTCGAAGATAGTGCGCGCTATGTCGAAGAGTCACGTGACAAGGCGCAGTCAGAATCAGCCGAAAGATTCCTCCAGGAGATCGTGGCGTGGCAGCAAATGCGCTCCTCATAGATACCGATATTTTCATTGATTACCTCAAGGGCATACAGGCCGCGCAGGCCCTAATTGACTCCGACGAGTTCGATCTCTATTACTCCACGTGGACGCGGAAGGAACTCCTCGCCAAGGCAGGGCTAGCAGAATCGGAACGACGGGAGATTGAAGAGCTGTTGCGGCGATTTCGGATACTACCGGTTGACGACGCAATTGCCGAAAAGTACTGGATGCTTTTAAAGAAGTACGAATCTCAGGGACTACGCCAAGCAGATGCGGTCATTGCGGGACCGCGTGGCAAAGAAGCTTGCCTCTAGTGACCCGCAACCAAAGGCACTTTCGCCTTATTAGTGAGATTGAACTGGCTCCCGTTTATGCGCTTTGAGACAAGACCAGTGTGTTCGTGAAAAAGCGGCGACGGCATCATGCCGACGCCGATCGGCTTATCGATTTTTCGCGAACGGTTTCTTCAGTCGCCGCGGCCGGTTCGACGGCGGGAGTTCCAGCGGGCAGGGCCACGCCGGCCATCTTTGCAAACAACTGTTCGTACTGATCCACAACGTAATCCCAATCGTACGCCTCCCGCACGCGCGCCTGCGCCCGCTGCCGGTAGGAGTGCACGAGTGAACCGTCGCGCAGCACGCGCTGAAGCTGTTCGACCAAATCTCTTTCGTCGGCGTACGCTATCCCGGCATCGCCGATTGCTTCGATGTTTTCCGGAGCAGCGAGTGTGAGCACGCAGTTTCCAAAACCCATCGCTTCGAGTAGCGCAGGATGCGTTCCGCCCACCTCAGTGGCATGCACATAGCAGTAGGCGTTTTGTTGCAGCGCGCGGTAGTCGCGGCCAAAAACAAATCCGGTGAAAACGATTCGCTTGTCGCCGCGCGCACGGGCTTTCAGCTCGCTGATGTATTCCTTGGCGTAAGGAGCGTCGCCGACTACTAAGAGTTTGTACGCCGTGCGCACGCGCTTGAAAGCTTCAATGACCATCTGCGCGTTGTTCTCAGGCTCGAGGCGGGAAACGTAAAGCACGTATCGATTAGGCTCCACGCGCCAGCGGCGAACGCTGGGATCGGGGCGGCGTTCGATTTCCGCTCCGTAGGCGATCATGGTAGAGGGCGCCCGATAATGCGCGAGGTAATAGTCTTTTATGACCTTTGCATCGGTTACCGTTTCGTTGGGCAGAATGGTCGCCAGTCGTTCGGCCAGGCGGTAGTACTTGCGCGCAATCCAATTCCACTTCTTTCGCTTGTGTTCCAGACCATCGACGTTGAGCGCGACGGGTGTGCCGGTTCCTCGCAAGATAGTACAAAACGGAGCGTTCGCCGCATTGCAAATCAGCGCCGCGTCGAAACGCTCGCGGCTGGCGTGCAACGCCGCAAAAAACGTGTGCACCACCGTGTCCAAATACTTGTGGCGAATCGTCGGCAGAACTTTCAGGTGGACACCCTGAAATTCGATTTGCCGGGGACTGACGTAATGCGCGCGGCAATACACAGTCACCTCGTGACCGCGAGCAACTAATCGGGTCGAAAGATGCTCAGCGAAAGTCTCAAAGCCACCGTAGTTGGCGGGGATGCCCCTTGTGCCGAGAATGGCGATACGCATAAACGCGAGTGTCAGGGGGAAAAAGCTCGTATATCAAATCACAAACCGGTCCGTACGTCGAGAATAATAAACGTGAAACAGACGATTCGCAATCAGCAAAAACATTTGCGAAGCAACCTATTTCCGAACATGACGAAGCGCGCGCGAAGTTTTTGCGATGTGCTCATAGACCTGAAGGGTCAGTCGCGCCGTTTCCGTCCAGGAAAATTTTTTCGCTTGCTGCAAGCCGCGGGCTGATAATTCCGCTCGATACTCGCCATCGTCGATCACCCTGGCCATGGCATTCGCCAGGGCCTGTTCATCAAAAGGGTCAACGAGCGCGCCTGCGTCCTGGACGATCTCAGGCAGGCTCGTTCGATTTCCGGCAATCACCGGCACCCCGCACTGCATCGCCTCAAGCACCGGTAGACCGAATCCTTCGAAATACGACGGATAGACGAAGCCGAGGGCGCCACTGTAAAGCGCCGCCAAGTCTGCTTCGCGAACATAACCGGTGAACACAATATCCCGGCCAAAGGGACTTTGGGCTGCCGCGCGCATAGTTTCTGAATCCAGCCAGCCGCGCTTACCCGCCAGCACAAGTTGCGGAGCACGAGGGCGCAACAGAGTGTTTCGGAGCAAAGTGTATGCACGAATCAGGCGCACGAGATTTTTTCTTGGCTGGATCGAACAGAGCGAGAGCAAATAATCGCCTTCGATACCATAGTCACGAATTATTTTTTCACGCTCTGGTCCGTGTGCGACCGGCGCAATATGCGGCGGCGCCGCCTCAGGTGTGAGCGTAATGCGTTTGGGCGCGATGCCGTAGGTCTTGCTAATGTCCTGCCGTGAATATTCCGAAACCGTAATGATATGCGCCGCCCGCCGCGTGGTTCGCCGCACCGTCAGACGGAGCTGCATCCAACTGCGCCGGTTAAAGGTCTCCGGCAGATGCTCAAAGGCGAGGTCGTGCACCGTCGTGACAACGGGACAAGGCGGAAACGGAGGAGCGGTGTACTGTACGTGCAGGAGATCGACTGGGTGCCGCCGCAATTCCCGAGACAAAGTAATCGGAATCCGCACCAGCGGCGTGTGCGGCCGCGTCAGCTTTACTTGAAAGTTTGGCCAGCGGTTGGCAAAGCGAGTGACCGCGGCCTCCCTGGTTACGTAGAGCGTGTACTGGTTGACCTGGTCGATCTGGGCGAGTGCCTCGATCAGGTTAGTGGCGTAGGTTTCGTTCCCGCCGAGGTGGGCTCCAACGGAGTGGGCATCGATGGCGATGTGCACGACGGTTGTGTCGGAACCCGGAGCGATAGCGACGGGATCATACGCGCAACTGTGGGTCACTTGATCCGCTCGCTATCGCTCGCGGTACTGACACTATTCTTTGCCTTCAGCAGCTTCACCGCTCGCGACCGGCGCGGCGACCGCAGCGGTTTGCGTTTGCCGAGTATCGCGCTCGCGAATACGTGCTGCCTTACCGCGCAGGTTGCGCAGGTAATAAAGCTTCGCGCGGCGGACGTGGCCCTTCTTGATCACATCGATATGATCGACGATGGTTGCGTGCAGCGGAAAGATTCGTTCCACCCCGACGCCGAAACTGGTTTTGCGCACGGTAATGGTTTCGCGAACGCCACCGTGCTTACGAGCAATGCAAACGCCTTCGAAGGCCTGCAAACGCTCTTTCGTTTCGGATTCTTTAATCCGAACGTGAACGCGGACTGTGTCGCCCGGCTGAAAATCAGGGATGTTATTTCTAAGCTGTGTTTTCTCGACAGTGTCTAAGCGGTTCATGACTAACTCCATTTTCAATTTCCGATTGCCGATTGCCGATTTGTTTGTGCGTCGATCGTGACGCTTCTAATCGACAATTGGCAATTGGAAATCGGCAATCATTCTTTCAAAAGATCCGGCCGATTCCTTTTCGTTTTTTCTTCCGCTGCCTCGCGTCGCCATCTGGCGATCTCGGCATGATGACCGGTCAACAGAACTTCCGGAACGCGCAATCCTTCAAATTCCGGTGGCCGCGTGTAATGCGGATAGTCCAACCAGCCATCAGCAAACGATTCGGTCGTGGCCGAAGTCTCGCTGCCTAACGCGCCGGGTATCAGCCGGACCACGGAATCAACGATGACGAGTGCGGCCGGCTCGCCGCCTGACAAAACGTAATCGCCGATCGAAATTTCGTCCGTGACCAGCGCGGCCACCACGCGTTCATCGACGCCTTCGTAGCGTCCACAAATCAGAACCAGCTGTTCGCAACTGGCCAGTTCACTCGCGACCCGTTGCGTCAACTGTCTGCCTTGCGGCGAAAGCAATACGACGCGTTTGTTTGGCGCAATGTCCTGCCGTCGCCGGGCGCTGGTCAGCGATTCGACTGCGGCAAAGATCGGTTCCGGTTTAAGCACCATGCCATCGCCGCCGCCAAATGGCCGATCATCGACAACTTTGTGCTGGTCCGAGGTCCACGAACGTAAGTCGTGCGCCTTAATGTCAACCAGTCCCGCCGCCCGCGCGCGGCGAATAATTCCGTAATCAAACGCTTCGCGAAAATAGTCGGGAAAGATCGTGATGATATCGACGCGAAGCATGGCGATTGGTTCATTGAATCATTTTTTCATTGATTCATTGGATCAATGAATCAATCTTACAACTCCAAAAGCCCTTCCGGCGGATCGATCCGAATCAGCTTTTCGTCTTTGTCGATCTCGATCACGATATCACTGGCCATCGGAATCATTCGATCGCGCCCATCCTCGTCTACGACCGTTAGAATCTCGACACCGCCGGTCCGCATCACTCCGGCAACCTCACCGATCGACTTTCCCTCAATTGTCTCAACCCGGCAACCAACCAGTTCCCATTCGTAGAAACTGTCTTTCGGAAGCTCAATACGCTCTTGTGCCGAAACAGCGAGATCGTAATCGACCAGCGCCTTTGCTTCGTCGATCGAATCAAAGCCCGCGAACTTGAGCACCAGTCGCCGGTTCCGTGAAGCCATTGCTCTTCAATTTGCAAAGATCGTCGACTTCCGTCGGCTGAAATCCCAATCAGCGATTTCAGATTCTCAAATCGATCCGGAAAGTCTGTCAGCAGATCCGCGAGGACTTCGCCGCGCAAGCCGCGCGTCCTGGCGATATGCGCGACTACGATCAGGTCGTCTTCATCAGGTGGCACAGACTTTAGTCTGTGTTCGCTTTCCATGATGCTTCACAGACTAAAGTCTGTGCCACTTCACTCAACCACATCCAGCACGTAACGGCGATGCTGTTTCACGCCGGCCGCGTAAACCAGGGATCGCAGCGCGCGCACCGTGCGGCCCTGCTTTCCGATCACTTTACCCATGTCGGGTTGCGCGACGCGAACTTCGATACGCGTAGTACCGTTACGCTCGATCTCGCGCACGTCGACAGCGTCGGGGTCATCGACGAGGGCTTTCACCACCATTTCGATCGTGTCGCGCATTATGGTTTATTCAGAGTTCAACCTTTAGGTCGCCCGTCACGAACGAAAGCAAGCTAAAGCTTGAACGTCTGAACTTGAGCTTAGGCGGCGTCTGCCTGCGATTCCGCCGCAGCCGCCTGGTTCTTATCCGCCTGCTTGATCAATCGACGAACGGTATCAGTCGGCTGCGCACCCTTGCTCGAGCCAATACTGAACGCGATCTGATTTAAGATTGATCTCTGCCGGCTCACGCGTCGGATTGTATGTTCCGAGATTCTCAAGGAACGCGCCATCGCGTTTGGACTGCTTTTCCTTCACCACGATGCGATAGCTGGGCCGCTTCTTCGCGCCGGTTCGCATTAATCTAATTGCTAACAAATCGTGTCTCCTTCAAGTGCTTTGTTCCCTCTCCCTCTCTGGGAGAGGGGTAGGGTGAGGGTTTGACGACAACCCGCTAAGCCCTCACCCCAGCCCTCTCCCAAGGGAGAGGGAGAACTATCGTTACTTCCGCTTCTTCTTCTTTTTCTTCTTCCGCCGCGAGGTTCCCGGCCGACCTGCCGGCAAACCGGCCATCATCGGATCGCCTTCGCCTTCCATTCCGGGAAGACCGGCCATCCGGCGCATCATCTTGCCTCGCAGTCCGCCGCCGCTGAACATCCCCTGCATCATGCGGCGCATTTCGGTGTACTGCTTGATCAGCGCGTTCACCTGCTGCACCGTCGTGCCCGATCCACGCGCGATGCGGCGTCGCCGGTTCGCGTTCAGAATCATGTGATTCATGCGCTCTTCGCGCGTCATCGAATCAATGATCGCTTCGGTGCGCTTCAGCTCTTTCTCCATCATTTCCGACTGCTCGTCGGTGAGGTCGGGCATCCCGACGCCGCCGAGAAGTTGATCCGGCAAGCAACTTCAGAATCTTTGAGAAAGAACCGAGCTTCTTAACCTGCCTGAGTTGCGAACGAAAATCGTCGAGCGTGAACTGGTTGCTTCTGCAGCTTCTTGAGCTGCGCTTCGGCGTCTGTCTTGATCGATCTTGTCCTGGACCTGTTCGATCAGCGAAAGCACGTCGCCCATGCCCAGGATGCGTTGCGCGACCCGATCCGGATAGAAGGGCTCGAGCGCGTCGTACTTCTCGCCGACGCCGACGAACTTCACGGGCTGACCGGTCACTTGCTTGATCGACAGCGCCGCGCCGCCGCGCGCGTCACCGTCCATCTTGGTCAGCACGACGCCGGTAATGCCCACTGCGGCGCGTGAAACTCTTCGGCCGAGCGCACGGCATCCTGGCCGGTCATCGCATCCGCAACGAAAAGAATTTCGACCGGATGCGTTTCGCTCTTGATCGTGACCAACTCTTCCATCAACTCGTCGTCGATGTGCAAGACGTCCGGCCGTGTCGATCAAGAGCGTGTCGTAGCCGGTGTCGCGCGCGTGCTTGAGCGCTTCGCGCGTCAGTTCGAGCGGATCGTTCGTCTCAGGCTTTTCAAAGATCGATTGGCCAGTCGCTTTCGCGATGACCTTCAATTGTTCGCGCGCCGCCGGCCGGTAAACGTCGGTCGAAAGCAGCAAAGGCTTTCGCTGCTGATTCTGCGAGAGCCACCGCGCGATCTTTCCCGTCGAAGTCGTCTTGCCCGAACCCTGCAGGCCGACAATCATGACGACGTTCGGCGCCGTCTTCGTGAAAACCAGTCGCGACGATTGCCCGCCAAGCAATTCGACCAGCTCATCAAAAACTATTTTGACGACCTGCTCTGACGGTTTTAGTTCGAGCCAAACCTGCTGCCCTTCGGCCTTTTCCTTGACCGAAGCGATGAAAGTCCTTGGCGACTTTATAATTGACGTCCGCTTCCAGCAGCGCCAGACGGATTTCGCGCAGCGCCGCGTCGACGTGTTCTTTCGTCAGGACGCCTTCGCCGCGCAGGCTCTTCAGCGTCCGCTTTAGTTTGTCGGAAAGCGACTCGAACATACATCAGACAACAATTCCGGCAGACGCGGAAACAAGCATGATAGGGGGCGAGTTAAGGGGTGTCAAGGATGGCGCCAGTCCAGATTATGATACATTCCGAGGCTTCCGAGCCCGTCTTTCGAGCACTTATCTATGATACTCAGACGCTATGTCGGATTGGCTGTTCTCGCCGCCTTGCTCGTCGGCGTCGAGACCCGGGCCCAATTGAGTCATGTCGGCCATGATTTAGGCACGGTTAACTTTCCAGTTTCCTGCTCGACACGAGCCCAGCACAAGTTCAACTTCGCGGTCGCGCTGCTTCATCACATGACTTACCCGCAGGCGCGGGAAGCGTTTCAGCAGGTCGAGACGATCGATTCGCGCTGTGCGATGGCTTATTGGGGCGAGGCTATGACGCTCTTTCAACCGCTTTGGCCGACGCGACCAGGACCGGCGGCCCTGCAACAAGGATGGGCCGCGGTGCAAAAAGCAAAAGCGCTGCAGCCGCCGACCGAGCGCGAACAACTGTTCATCGCCGCGGCCGAAGCTTTCTTTCTCGATCCCGCTTCAAGAGATTACTGGCTGCGCATCCGGCGTTGGGAAGCGGCAATGGAAAAGCTCTACCGCGCCTTTCCCAACGATCCTGAAGCGGCGGTTTTCTATGCGTTGGCGCATCTCGCTACAACGCCGCCAGACCGAATCACCAGAGCGAATGCCGATCGCGCCGCCGAGATTCTGCTTCGCGTTTACAAGCAGAATTCAAACCATCCCGGTGCAATGCATTATCTTGTTCACGCCAACGACGTGCCCGGACGCGAACGCGAATTGCTGGAGATCACGCGTAAGTACGACTCTGTCGCGCCGAACAATCCACACGCGATCCATATGCCGACTCACATTTATACGCGGCTCGGCGATTGGAATGGTGTGATCCGCGGAAATCTTCGCGCCGCGAATGCCGCCTTGCAATATCCCGCCGGCGAGAAAGGTGAATACGTTTGGGACGAGTTCTGTCATGCCATCGAGTATCTCGTTTACGCATATTTGCAAAAGGGCAACGATAGAGCTGCGGCGGCGCAGATTAAGCGCCTGCGAGCAACGGCGAGATTGGAACCAACCTTCAAGACCGCTTTTCATCTGATGTCAACACAGGCCCGTTACGCACTGGAGCGTCGCGCGTGGAGCGAAGCTGCAGCGATTGTTCCCCGCCAACCGCCAACGCTCGATTGGGACCGTTTTGCCTGGGCGGAAGCCGTCGCGCGTTTTGCCAGGGGCCTGGGCATGGCCCACGAACACAGGATCGACGAAGCAAAAGCTGAGAGCGAACGTCTCGGCCAACTCGAGACCACGATGCAGAGGGCAGGTGAAGATCTATTTTCCCGTAGTATTCGCATGCTCCATCTCGAATTAGACGCCTGGATCGATCATGCCGAGGGTAAAGAAGATGCGAGCGTGTCAGTGATGGAAGTAGCCGTGGCGCTCGAAGAATCAACTCCGAAGCACGCGGTCACGCCGGGACCGACGCTGCCGGCGCGAGAACTTTTGGGCGATCTTCTGATGGAGCAAAATCAGCCGGCGCGCGCTTTGAGCGCCTATCAGCGATCGCTCGAACTTTATCCCAAACGATTTAACAGTCTGCTCGGAGCGGCGCGCGCCGCGCGCGCTTCCGGTGACGCGGTCGCTTCGCGTAAGTACTATGCTCAGTTTCTTCTAATTGCCCGCGGCCGATCACGCAAGATCAAGCTATAAATGCTGTTCGCTCCAAAAACCATTCATGATTGGCATTAATCTCGATGGAGAGCGCCGCGAACGGCCGATAAGCGACGCGATCCTCATATGTCCGTGGTAGTTGACCAGCCTAGCTCGGGCCGGTACGAACATCGTGACCAACCTTGCGCTCTGTGGTATGTTCTGAGCGTTCGGGTTAGAAAAATCGCGGGTACTTTTCGCTTCCCTGAGTGCGCTGTCAGGTGAAAAGCGCAGTCTATTTGACCATTTACTGCACTGAATCAAACTAAGTTAGCGCATCTGCATCTCAACAAGGATTTATCCGCTTGAGTAAAGAAGAGCATCGTCCTAAATCCGGGGTTGTTGATCTGGAAAACGCCCGCGTTCGGCTGCGCTCCCGTGGCGACAAGGTTTCACTTGAATCGCTAACGGAAGAATTGAACGTCGTTCGCGAGTTACTCGATCAGGGATTGAGTTCCGACGCGCGTGCGCGACTGAATGTGATTCTGTCCGCGGCTCGCCACCACCCCGCCGTATTGGCCCAGGCGCGGTGTTATCTTTCGACGGCGTTGGAAATGCAGGGACACTTCCGCGAGTCGCTTGACGCTGTCTCGATGTATGAAGACAGCGACATGCGCGCGAAACTCGATCCTTCCCTGGGCGCCCGGCTCAGAATTCAAATCGCGCTCGCTTCGAATTACAACGGGGACCATCCCAAAGCAATCTCGCTCCTCAAAGCTACACTGCGCGACCTGCCGGAAGAAGGCGCGGTCGCCGGCGCGACCTATGTTGCCCTCGCACGCGTTTATCGCAACATCACCGAATATCCGATCGCCCGTGACTATTCGCATCGCGCGCTCGACTGTTATCGGCAATCGGGAGACTGGCGCGGATTGGCCGAAGCATATTTCGGATTAGCCACGGCCGATGTCCATGAAGGCAATTACGAAACAGCGCTGGAAAATTTTGGGCTCGCCATCAAACTAATCGGCGACCGCCCCGCCAGCTACATCCTCGGACGCATCTACGCGAACATGGCCGGCGCTTGTTGGTTTCTGAAGCGGCCGCAGGAAGGTATTCGCTTCCTGGAAAAAGCGATCGGCTACTACGAACGGACCGATCACAAAGCCAGCGCCGCTGAAGGTTACAACAACCTCGGCATCAATCTGGTTTTGATCGGCCAGTGGGATCGCGCACAGCAGGCGTTGGAGCGCGCGCTCTCGATGGCGGTTGAAATCGATGATCGCGGCACCGAACTGCCCATGATCCTGGATTCATTGGGCGAGCTGCTGATGCTGCGCGGCGAATTGGAAGAAGCTCATACTTATCTTGAGCGGGCGGTCACTCTAGCAACCGAAAAAGGCCACAACTGGTACCGCTGCCAAACCCACCGCACTCTTGGCCGCTGTTACGTGGCGATGAAAGCCAGTGACCAGGCGCTCGAACAAGGCAGACAAGCTTTAGAACTTGCCCAGTTGATTGGCGACCGCCAGGCCCTTTGTGAATCGCGTCTGTTGCTTGCTGAAGCCGCGATGTTGTGCGGTGACGCGGCGGAAACCGCGGCGAATCTCAATGCGGTCGCCGAGCTAATTACCGACTCACCGACCGACTTGCTGCTGGCCGGCGAAGCCCAGCGCCTGCACGGCCTGCTGCAAAAGGCCGAGAACGAAGTCGGATTGGCAGCACAGCACTTCGCGCGCAGCGTCTCGATTTTTGACCTCCTGGGTGATCGCTATCGCAGCGCGCGTGCGCATTACGAACTTGGATGTGCTTATGCGCGGACACAAGCTGATCGCGCATCCGAACACCTGGCGCGCGCGGTCAATAGTTTTCGAGAGTTGGGCGCGCGGCTCGATCTGGAACAAGCCGAGTCGGCGCTGGCGGCTCTTGATCGCACGGCGCCGGATACGTCCCGCAAGAGCGAGACAGTAGCGCAGCTCCTCACCCTGCGATTGGCGGAAGCAGTGGCCTCGCGCGAGTTGCTGCTGCACGAATTGGCGGCCGTCATCCGCCAGGAAACCAACTGTCGAAGAGTGTTAATTCTCGAGCCGGATGCCGGTCGCCAGCGCGTCGTCATCGCTCACGGATGGACCAAAGACCAGAGCGAACAGATTGCCAACGCATTCGCCAGTGCGAAGACAGAGCCTCAACTCGAGGAATTCCAGAAGCTGCACGACAGCACCGTAATCAAACTGAAGCCGAGTAATGCACCCGCCGCCAGCTTGCTCATCTCACCGAGGGAGCGTGCCGAATTACCCGGTGGCCTGTCATTGGGACCTTTGTTGCGCGTGGTTGAGCTGGGCATGGATGTGTGCGCGCTCCGCGTGCGCACTCGCTCCGCACAAACCACGACCGAAGACAGTTCCACAGCAGGCGCAAGCCTGATGCCCGGCTTTATTCATTCGAGCCCGGCCATGACGCGTCTGGTTGAAGAAGTACACAAGATTCGCTCGTCTGACGTCACCGTGCTGGTGACGGGTGAATCCGGCACCGGTAAGGAACTGGTCGCCCGCGCGATTCATGCTTTGTCTTCGAGGCGCGACAAAATCTTCGTGCCGTTCAATTGCACGGCAGTCCCCAAAGAACTTTCCGAAGGTTATCTGTTTGGTTATCGGCGCGGCGCCTTTACCGGCGCGGTCAAGGATTCCGATGGCGTAATTCGCACAGCAGCGGGCGGGACGCTCTTCCTGGATGAAATCGGAGATCTGCCCATCGACGTGCAGCCAAAACTGCTCAGGTTCCTGCAGGAAGGCGAGATTCAACCGCTCGGCGAACAGCGTCCGATCAAGGTCGACGTTCGCATCATCGCCGCCACCAACACCGATCTGGAAGAGATGGTGGCACAGGGACGTTTTCGCGAAGACCTCTATTACCGTCTTAACGTAATTCGCTTGCGCGTGCCGCCGTTGCGCGAACGTCGCTCGGAAATCCCAACGATGGTTAACTATTACGTCAACCACTATTCCGCCAAATTCGGTCGCCGCGAAATTCAGATTACCCCGCAGGCTATCGATCTGTTGATGGTGGGGGATTGGCCCGGCAACGTCAGGCAACTGTGCAACGAAGTTCAGCGGGTAGTTGCACGCGCCGAGGACGGGATGGTTATTACGCCGGAGCAGCTTTCGCCTGAACTCCGCCGCATGGGAAAACCCGTCACTCCCACGGGCGGCGTGGCCGGTCTCGGCACTGGGAGCGGCGCATCTATGACCATTCCATTGCAGAATGTAACGCTCGCCGAAGCTTTGGCTGAGGTGGAACGACACATGATTGCGGAAGCTTTGCGTAAGCACAACGGCAATATTTCACGCGCAGCGCGCGAGCTCGGCCTCACTCGTCGTGGCCTTTATCTAAAGCTTGATCGCCTCGAAATGACCGCCAGCGCGTAATCTCCCAATTCTTTCCGCAACCTCTTTCGTTCGCGAACGTGTAACCTTTCCGAGGTGATATTGCGATGTTCCGTTCGCGTTTGCGCGCCTTTGCGACTGGCGTGTATCCTTTTGTCGAAAGCTCGTTCAATGACAAGGCAATGATGAACGCAAAACTGAACCTCGCCAGCAATCCTTTTCGCAATCGGGCGTTTCCGTGGTCAGTGACCGCGCTAATTGTGGTTGTTTCAATTGTGGCGCTTCTGATCATTGCGCAAAAAACTTTCAAGGCCAATGCCCAGGCGCAGGCGGTCGAGCGTGAGGTGACGGAACTGCGGAAGGAGACTGACACCCTGAATCGCCGGGCCAGGGAGGTTGAAACCGCGCTCACGCCGGAGCAGAAAAGAGAATTGAAGTATGCGCACGCGCTGGTTGATCGCAAACGATTCTCGTGGTCGCGTCTGTTTGCGGATCTCGAAAGCGCTTTGCCTGGCGGCATTAGAGTGACTCGAATTCTGGTTAAAGAAGTTCGCATGCAAGGCGATCGTCCGGTGGCCAATCTCGATCTCGTGGTCGCCAGCAAGACTCCGGTAACTGTAACTGAGATGATTCAGCAGATGCAGTCCCAGGGCGTCTTTGACGCTGAACTTGTTGCCCAGAATCCGCAGCGGGGCCGGGGCGAAACTGGATCGGAATATGAACTGAACGTGCGCTATGTCCCGCGCGCGGGATTCGCGATTGAACCGTCCGAAGCAAAACCGCCGGTCGATACGGCAGGGGCGGGAGGTAAGTCGCGATGAGTCAGGAACGGCCGATGGTTCAGGATGCGCTGCCCTCGCGGCGGCAGATTTCGATTCGAGTCGATCAACTGAAGCGCTCGCCGGCGCTAAACATAATTGGCCTGCCCGAGTTGATTGGTCTCGCCGGCGCCGCGGTCATGGCCCTGCTCGTAGTCTTTGCCTACTTTTATTTTTACCTGCCCGCCACTTCGCGTCTTGCTTCGATGGAACTGGAGCGCACTCGCTTGCTGGCGCAACGACAAGCCTTTGGAGTTCAAGTACGAGAGAATGAGAGTACGCGCGAAACCGTCGAGAAGATTGACGCAAGTTTGAAAGAGTTCGAAAACGGCTGGCTTCCAGTTCCGGGCCCTGGGCGCATGTCGCTCTACACGGTGCTGAACACTCTGATTAAGAATAACGGCTTGCGCAATACGGCGGGCCCCACATATTCACCGCTGGAACCAATGGGGACAAAACAGGCGGTGCAGCCAACCGTAACAGCAGAAAAACAGAGCAACGCAAAATGGCAAAGCATCTATCCGGGGATTGCAGTCAGCGTCACCGTTGAAGGCCCTTACCAGAATGTCCGCCATTTTGTTCGAGACATTGAAAGCAGCCGCCAGTTTCTGATCATTAACGCTGTCGAGCTCGAGCGGGTGACGCAGTCGGGCGTGCAGGATCAGCCACTTCCCGCAATGCAGCCGGGCAGTCGTCTCCCGATTCCTTTGGCGGGAAGCCGTGGTTCGCTGGTGAGCCTCCGCGTCGATCTGGCAACCTATTTTCAGCGATCCGACACGAAATCAGTAGGGCCAACTGAATGACATGAGGCTTTTCGATCCCAACAATCCGAACGAAAAAAAGAAGCTGATCGCGGCGGCGGTGCTGGGGCTGGTTGCGATCGTCGTACTCGGATATGTTTTCTTCGGCGGAAGTTCGCCCAAGCCGACAAATTCTACTGTGGTTGCTCGGCCTTCGCAGACTCCGCGTCCTGGCACTGCGCCGTCTCCAGTCGAAGCGCCACCTGACGATCCGACTATTTATCAGCCCGTTGTCTATAACCCCGTCGTCGCGGCAGTAAGCGACGCCAATCGAAATATTTTCTCTTACTACGAACCGCCGCCGTCGACTCCAAAACCGGTAATCGTCCAAACACCAACGCCGACACCCACGCCACCCCTGCTCGCATCATCGTTAACGCCTTCGACCGTCTATGCCGGGACACCAGCGGATTTCAGCCTGCAGCTCGTCGGTGACAAATTCACGCCAGCAGTCCGCATCATAGTTGACGGAAGGGAGCTGACGACTCGCTTCATAAACGCGCAGCAACTATTCGCGACTGTTCCCGCAGCAATGATCACAAACGCAGGAACGCGACAAGTGATGGCGCGCACAAACGACGGACGGCTTTACTCGAACACGGTCTCTTTGAATGTTACGCCCGCGCCCACACCGAACTTCAACTACGTTGGCATCATTGGCAAACCGCGCTTCAACGACACGGCCGTTCTTCAGGATAAGAGTTCCAAAGAACTGATCAATGTGCAGCGCGGCGAATCCGTCGGCGGACGGTTTCGCGTCGTTAGCATTTCGGAGAAAGAAGTAAGACTCATTGACACTGTTCTGAAGATTCCGCACAAGCTTACCTTCAGCAACGACGCGAGTCCGAACACACCGTATCGACCACCGAGCAGAACAGTTGATGATGATCCTTGAGGAGTGCAACACCGTGAAGTCTCGTTTCGCGAATCGACATCGCGAACTCCCCGCAGACGCCGCCGGAGTCAGACCAGAAAGCGATGCGTCTGAGGGTGGCTACACGCTCGTCGCACTACTTCTGGTGATGAGTCTGTTGGCGCTTTTTGCGATGTCGGCGGCCGAAAACGTTCGGCAGCAGGCCCAGCGAGAACGCGAAAAAGAGGCCATTTTTCGGGGTGAACAGGTCGCCGACGCCATTCGCTCCTATTACCAATATCGCGGGGCGCAAGGCGTAAGTTCCCTTCCCACCTCTATGGATCAGCTGACGGAAGGAATCTCGCTTCCCGGCCGAGACAAGAAGCTACAGATCCTTCGAGCCGAAGCTGTTCGCGACCCGCTTTCGCGCTTGGGAGAATGGAAACTGATTAGCCCGACGTCTCAGGATGTCGCAGGCTTTGTAAAGTCCCTTACCGTCTATTCAGGTGGTATGCCGCCCACCCCTCGGATGTCGGGAATTCCCTTCACGCAAGTTACAAATATCCTGGATACCGAATCGACGAACACCGCTCCAGGCGGCGAGGACACATCGGCGAATGCATCCGGACCATTCCTCGGAGTGGCGAGCCGTAGTCAACGCAACTCCGTGATGACGTACTATGGAATCGATCGTCATGACAGATGGATCTTCACACCTCTCTTTAAGTAACCGTTGCACGATCGTATTCACGATCTCTTGCGCCAACATTCGCTCACCTCGCATGAGCAACCGATAAGATCTAACCAGTCTTCGATGTGCGGATCGCGCTCGTGATGCTCGTAAGTCACGAAACATTTTTTCTGCTTTCCGTAATAAATTGTTGACAACGATGGAATTTAAGTTTATATAGCAACATGTTGTGCGCCGTTTTCTCTAGACCACAAGAGCCACAGCAACACAGTATCTTGTGGTCATCACTCTGAAACTCAAGAAGGAGAAACGACAATATGGCAACTAAGAAAAAGGCCGCGAAAAAGGGCGGCAAGAAAAAAGCAGCCAAGAAATCCGCGAAGAAGAGATAGCTCGTTCACGCAGGAAACAACGACCACGTTCAAGTGGCGCACATCCTTTGAGGCCTTGAAGGCCCTTTACCAGGAACGGCGAATGCTTTTACCAAGCGCGCCGTTCCTTTATTTTTTCTCCTGCTCTTTGTAATTCCTTTCTCGACTCTCATCTTCGTTGATGAACGACTATGAAGGTTGCTTTCAAATGCTCAGCGGCACGTCTTGAGAACGTATGAATTATGGTGAGCGTCGCTTTGTTTGAGCCCGAAATCCCGCAAAATACTGGCAATATTGCCCGTTTGTGCGCAGCTACCAAAACCGAACTGCATATAGTGGGTGTCACGGGATTTCGTCTTGATGATCGGGCTGTGCGACGCGCTGGCCTGGATTATTGGGACGAAGTTTCTCTACATCGCCATCGCGATTTGGACCAACTTCACGAGTTGCTTCCGAGTGCCAGGTTCCTTTACTTCTCAACCAAAGCTGAACGCGGACTTTGGGAGTTCAACTTTGATCGTAATGATTGTTTGGTGTTCGGCCCCGAAACGCGAGGCCTGCCCGAAGAAGTTCTTCACAGTAATTGGGAGCGATGCCTGACTATTCCGATCTTCAATTCCAGAGTACGAAGTCTGAACCTCGCGAACTCCGTCGCGGTTGCGGTATACGAGGCTTTGCGTCAAACCTCAGATCGCCACGGACGCGAACTAGCCTCTCGCGCTGATTCTTCACCTTCTTCCTCCTCATCTCGAAAGACCTCATAGCCAGTCGTGTCATCGTAGTAGTAGCCGCCGGTTGTTTCCTCAGTCTCTTCCGTTGACGCGTCGTCATTATCGGTAACATTGTCTTCGTCGCGCTCATGATCAATATTGCTTGGAGAGTTCATAGATTCGATCATAACTCATCACCATGGAATTTGATCTTCCGAAAATTTATCCGATTACCGATACCACAGTCTCTGGCCTGTCGCACACTGAACAGGTAAGACAATTGCTGCAAGGTGGTGCGACGTTTATTCAACTACGCGATAAGTTGGCGGCGCCGCGTTCGTTTCTCAACGACGCGAAGGATGCACTGCGGGCCTCGCGCGCGGCAGGAGCAAAGCTGCTTGTCAATGATCGCGTAGACATCGCCCTGGCTATGGATGCCGATGGGGTGCACCTCGGTCAGTTGGACATGCCCGTCCATGCGGCGCGGCGGCTCCTCGGCGAGCGTTCGATCATAGGACTATCAACCCATAATATTGAGCAGGCGCGTCAGGCCCTTACATTACCGATCGACTACCTTGCCTTCGGTCCCATCTACCCTACCAGGACTAAAGAAAACCCGGATCCAATTGCTGGCCCAAAACAATTAGGCGAGGTCAAATCGATGGCGGGCTCGGTTCCGGTCGTTGCCATTGGTGGAATCGACGAGTCACGCATTCGCGACGTGCTCAGGGCGGGAGCAGACTCCCTGGCCATCATTTCCACATTGCTAAGGGACCCGTCTCGCATCGCCCAAAGACTCAGAATTTTGACGACGACAGCGGAAAACCTATCATGAGGCCGCACTGATCAAGATTTTTTACTTGCGTTTTACACGGACGATCCGTCAGAATGGCTTGGGCTGAAAGGTTTCTTTAGCCATCCGCACCTCACTCACGAATCTTAGCTGGACAATCACGCCGCCCATTAAATGAGCTTCTTCGATCTGCCGCCAATCATCGAACGCATGTTGCTGGTCTCTGACAAGATCAGCGACTTGAACTTCTCTGTAGGCCAGTTGCCGCAAGTTGAGATCAACGGCAAGTTAACACCCGTCCAACCGCTCGGGCTACAAAAGCTCACTCCTTACCAAACTGAGGTTATCGCGATGACGCTGCTACAGGAGAATCCTGAGGCGTCCGAGCGGTTAGTCAAAACCGGCACAGCCGATCTTAGCTATTCACTCCCATCACGCGCTCGTTTTCGCTGCAACATTTTTCAGCAACGTGGTGTGTATTCAATCGTAATGCGCGTTATCCCTACGGACATTCCTTCGCTGGGTTCACTCACACTGCCATCGCAGTTATCAGAAATCGCCGAACTTCGGAACGGTCTCGTTCTCATGACCGGACCGACCGGTTCGGGCAAAAGTTCGACCCTCGCAGCTCTGATCGACATCATCAACGAGACAAAGCACTATCATGTTGTGGCGATCGAAGATCCGATCGAGTATCTGCATACCCACAAGAACTCAACGATCAACCAGCGTGAAGTCGGACACGACACGAAGGATTTTCCCTCAGCCTTGCGCGCCGCATTACGTCAGGCTCCCAAGGTAATCTTCATCGGAGAAATGCGAGACTACGAAACAACCGAGATCGCTCTTGAAGCTGCCGAGACTGGTCACCTGGTTCTCTCCACCCTGCACACGATTGACGCTTCGAAGACGATTGACCGCATCATCGGTCTCTATCCCAAGAATGAAGAGCCGGTCATTCGAACTCGCCTGGCTCAAACTTTTCGTTACATCATCTCCCAGCGTTTGATTCCGCGAGCTGACATGCGTGGCCGGATTGCCGCCGTCGAGATTTTGAAATCGACCCCGCGCACGCGCGAGTACATCGAAACCGGCGAAGCGAAAGGCAAGTCGCTGCTTGACGCCATGCGTGACGGCAAGCTCGACGGCATGCAGGACTTCGACACGGTGATCAAGGAATTCATTGAACAGAAGATAGTAACTCTCGAAGACGGACTCGCTTTCGCAACCAATCAGAATAATCTGTTGCTCTCGATCAAGGGATTGACGTCAGGAGAGGACTTTATCCGCTCGCAATCGGAAAATGTTGTTGCCGCTCACGCGTCTTACCCTCCCATTGGATTTAGTCTAACCGAATAAGCTAAGGCGACTCTTCATGGTGCTTACCTGCCCGAAATGTAATGCGCGTTTACAACTCGATGAAGAAAAGACTCCTTCGCGCCCCTTCAGCGTGCGCTGTCCGAAATGTCAGACCAGCGTCAACGTGCAACCCGGCGAGGCTGATTCTGTTGCAAAGCAGACAGCTAACACTACAAATCTCACCGCTCCGTTTGAGCGACCGGCCATTGCTCAACCGTTCAAGCCCACCAAAGAGACCCCGGAACCAGGATCAGAATCCGAGCCTTCGTCTGTATTGTCCGATTTGGCCAAATTACTTGCTGAAGCAATGCGACAGGCAGATGGTAAATCGTCTCCGACTGGTCTGTTTCAATCGGCGCATCGACGGAAGGCCTTGGTTTGCGCCAGCCCCGCATACCGGGAAGCGATCGCGGAATCGCTGACAAACCACGACTATAAAGTCTTTGTCGCGGAAAACATGGCCCAGGGTTTAGGGCGCATGCGCGAAGAGCGCATGGATGTGGTTCTTCTCGAGGCCAATTTCGATCCGCTTGAGCAAGGCGTCGCCTTCATCACGCGCGAAGTTCGACTACTACGTCCATCCGAACGTCGACGGCTGTTCTTTGTTTACGTCACGGGTGGGGTCCGCACGATGGACCTGCATGCGGCGTTCTTGCAGAACGTTAATTTGGTGGTGAATCCATCAGACATCGATCAGCTACCTGAAGCGCTCGAAGTCTCCATTCGCCATTTCAACGAACTCTACCGGCCATTCAATCGCGCGCTCGACGCTGCGCCAATCTAGTCGAAGCCGACCCCATCTCCATCAACGCCACACGTAACCGTTCGTGCTTCTGCATCAATCGTAAATAGTTAGCTTCCTCTCGACTCGCCTTGGCGCGAATGATTTGCCCGGCGAGTTTCTTATCGCTCGGGCTCCAGCGATCTAGTTGCGGAATCTGGGCCCAGATTAAGCTGAGATTGCGAAGCACCGCGATTTCGGTTTCCGTCCACGTATGCTCGCTGAGGCCGAGAGCGTGACTGACCTTTCGAAGTGCATCAGCGCGAAAGCGTTCGTCATTACTGTCGAAATCTCTGGCCATCCGCTGTTGCACGGCCAAGCCAAGACGCCGGACGGTAAACGAATCCCATTCGCTGCTCTGTGTAGGCGTCGCACGAGAAACAGAATCCAAATCAAAAAGCATGTGACCAGCAGCCAGTCTCCTTAGCATCCGCGCCGACGTTCGATAACCTGACTGGGTTGCCAGCTTTCGTTCTTCCGACTGAGTCAGCTTGCTTAGCTCCGATTGGACGGGCCAAAACCCCAATTTGCGATAAAACCAGAAAGCGCCTGACTCGATCCCCTCTTCGTTTTCGTGACCAACTTGATAAGGGTCGATCGAGAACACGGTGACTCCTAGAAGCTGGTGCATCAATCGCAAGACGCGCGCGTAGAGCCAGGCTGTTTCTCCTTCGCGAAACGTGTAGTAAAGATTAAATCCACTCTCCATCCGCTCGAACATCGACAAGCCTTCGAAGTACGCGACCGGCACGCCATTCTTGAAGATCAAAGCTGCATGATACGCACGCAATGGCAAGCGACTCTGTGGGGGGACGCCCATCACGAACGCTTCCGTGCCGCGACCAAGATCGGCCCTGAGCACGCGGCGCGCATCACCATAAGTGAAGCCGTGCAGCTCACGATAGCGAACCGCAGACGTCTCACGCGCCAGGTCGAGAATCTTTTCGCCCTCAGCTGCCGATAGCTTCGAAACTGGCATGGGCCGAGAATTAAGTTCCCGGACGAGCGAGACATCGCGTCGCTTAATCAAAGGTTGGTCATGAAAGAAAACGGATCGCACGGGCAGTCTCATCCCCGTTCGCGATGAGCGATCACCAAAGCGCCAGGTTACGTGTAGCTTGAGCGAGTCGTAGAGTTCGGCCTTCGCCTTGTCGCCAACTTTACGCGCTTCAAATCGCTCGACTAGCCAAGCTACTTCATTCTTCTTACCCGCCGCTGCCCGCAACCATTCACGATACGGCACGTGCGCTTCTACCATCGCGTCTTCCTCCAGCAGCGGCAGAAAGCGCGGCATGACAACTCCAAAGCGGTCTTCTTCTTCGAACCAGTCCCAATCGATCGAAAGTTGCCGGGGATACTTCGACACCAGCCAACGCACGATCGCATAGCTGAAATTGCTGGTGACGCTCGTACCGGCGACGCCCGACACCTCAGGCTCGTCCATCGGCGAAAGGTCCGTGTCCGCTTCGGCGAGTTGCGAAACCCGCCGCGGGATCATGCCTAAAGTGCCATCGACTTGCTGAAGAAGTTTTGGGGTTTCCGGATAAGCGCGCAGGAAGAGCAGCCGCTCGTGAAGCTCAACCAGCGATTGCGCGTCGGTGATGCGGGATAAGGATGGGAATCGCATGCTTAGAGTCCAGGCGTAAGACATTCTCAGCACAGGCAAATACGCAGCTGGAGAATATTGCGGTCCGGCTGACTGGCCTTTCCTTTCGGATCGATCTGCTGAAAGGATTACAAATGCTTTCGCATAAAGGTCGCGATCTTCCAGGCGTCGATCGCTTTCCAGGGCATCTCAGCGGTGGTGTAATGTCCGCAGGGTAACCACACAACATCCAGATCGATTCCGTACCGCCGCACTTCGGCGATCACTTCGCGCGTAAGATCCAGCGGAAACGTCAGGTCATAGCGCGCCGCGATAAAGCGCATGGGCCGTGGCTCCATCTCGACCAGGCGCGGAATGAATGGCACCGGGCTAATCGGCCTCCAAAGGTCCCGCAGTTCTTCCAGCGTCAGATGCGTTTCAATTCCTTGCCGCACGTGTTGAGTTGAGATTCCCTGCCACACCACGTCCGCAACGTAACCTGAGACGTGATTGAATGTGCCAACGTTGATGTCCGCGTCGTGTGCGAACGCGAGAAATGCTATGCACGAGCCAATGCTCGTCCCGAGAATTCCGATTCTTTCGATCCCCTGCTGTTTCAGCCAACGTACAGCCGCGCGCGTGTCGAGCACCGCCTGGCGCATCGACTGAATCGTGCGGCCAATATTCGAACTGACGAGATACTCGGCGCGTTCGATGTCCGCCGGCTTTCGCTCCTGATGATACGGAAGCGTCAGCCGCAGCGCCGTCATCCCCAGTCCGTTAAAGATGCGGCACGCCTCGACGTGGCTATCGGGTTGCGCATTCCATTGCGGCAGCACGACCACGCCCGCGCGCGGTTTATTTCGACGTTCCTTCTTGGGAGTAAACAGACGCGCATGCACGGTGTTGTTCTCAGGAGAAGGTGTTTGGATTGCGCTGGTCCAGGTCAGATGATCGTCTTCAAGTTTCCAGTCATCGATTTCCGGCAGAGCATAAAACTCTTCGCTGCGCGCCATGGCCTGCGCGGTATGTTCACTGAAGATTGCTCGCGGATCGTGACCGTTCGCGTGATCGCGAATGAACTCCGTGCCCCACGAAAATGGACGCACAATCCGATTATCGTCCTTTTTCGTGTGCGCTATTTCGCGCGCTCGCATCCACCTTCCGAACAAATCTAATCCCCTCCCAGGTAACGAATGGAGCAGTCATCGTAAAGGCGAGCCAAGAGTGAACGCAAGTCAATCGGTTATTAAGCAGCGCCGAAGACGCGGCATTCAGTAGCCGCAGCCGACGGGCCGTGGATTCAAAGCCCTGAATGAAATCGAGCCGCCTTCGGACCCAGCAGCCAGCTTTTCAAAAGCATCAAGGGTCCGGAGCCGTAAGTAAAGGCGCAGGTCGCAGAAGTACCGGCGCGAGCGTCAGAAGTAACGGCGCGGGCCTCATCTCTACCGGCACGCTCCCTATTCCGCTTATTCTCGAAATATGCTATAGACGATTTAGCTGATCCCAGTACCAAATGAATCATTCCTCGGAACTGCCGTTGGGGAGTTCGCGGAGGAAGTTTTTCTCAACGTGACGCAAGCGTCATGAGACTACGAACACTTCCATTCGCGCTCGCATTGCTGGCTTTGCTCGCCGGTAACGCTTGCCTGCCCAAGCCGCTCTCCGAGACCGGCGGCGGAATAAACATAACTGTCTATGGCTTCTCGATCATGAAAGAGTCGCTCGAGAAAGAAATCTATCCGGCTTTTGTCGCCAAGGTGAAACAAGAGCACGGGCTGGACATTCACTTCACTTCGTCGTTCGCGGGATCCGAAACCGTTACTAATCAGATTTTGCAGGGCGTAAAAGCCCACGTTGCCATCCTGTCCATTGAGCGCGACGCGCAGCGGCTGAAACAAGCGGGTCTTGTCACCTCGGATTGGCGCACGCTGCCGCAACATGGAATCGTCAACAAGACGCCATTCGTAATTTTAGTTCGCAAAGGAAATCCTAAAGCCATCCACGATTTTCCCGACCTCGCCAAGCCTGGGGTTCGCGTCATTCACCCCGATCCGATTAGCTCGGGCGGAGCGCAATGGTCGATCCTGGCAATCTATGGATCAGAGCTGGTTAAATCAGAGAAACAGACCGGCGTTGCGGACCCGGCGCGGGCGCTGCAAACGCTGCAAGGGATCTGGCGCAACGTTATTACGACGCCGGCGTCGGCGCGCGAGGGCCGGACTACCTTCGAACTTGGTAACGGCGACGCCTTCATCACGTACGAGCTGGATGCGCTGCTGATGAAACAAGCAAACAGCAAGATCGATGCGGATATCGTCGTTCCCGACGCGACGATCTTGAGCGAGCACCCCGCGGTCGTCATCGACCGCAACGTGTCGCCGGCCGATCGTCCGGTAGTCGATGCATTCATGCAGTACCTTTGGAGTGAAGAAGCCCAGCGCGCGTTCGTCAAATACTATTTCCGATCGAGCACCAGCGATACACTGAACCAGGAAAACAAGGAACTCGCAACCATCAAATATCCCTTTACCGTAAACGATCGGTTTGGCGGCTGGGACCGCGCTTATCCGGACATCATCGAAGGTATCTTCCGGGATCAAGTGCAGAAGCGAAAGTAACTTGCCACCGAGTCGCGGAGAAATAGAGAAACGAGCATGACAGAATTCAGACCGAAGAAATTCTCGTCTATTCTCATTTGTAGTCCTCGGTGGCTCGGTGCCTCTGTGGCGATCTCTTAAAACAAGCTAATGGCTCGTCTTAGACACGTCCGCGGATTCGATATTGCCAGGCCCCTAAGCGTCGGGGCGTTGCTCGGCGTTATGTTGCCGCTGGTCTTGTTGCCGTTACTCTCGATTTTTGTTTACGGCACAAGCAAGGGTCTGGGTGTTTTCTGGTCGTCACTCGTCGCCCCGGAAGCAGTGTTTGCTCTCAAACTCTCGATCGCCACCAGCTTCTGGGCCACCGTCTTCAATGTGTTCTTTGGTCTGTTCGCAGCGTATGTCCTCTCTCGATATGACTTCTGGGGACGCAACGCGGTGATCGTCACGATCTCTTTACCGACGGCGATTCCTACGGCTGTGGCAGGCTTCGCTCTGCTGCTGCTTTGGGGCAGATATGGAATGATTGGCCAGTATCTGACCGAAGATCAGCAGATCATGTTCACGCCTTACGCGATCATCCTGGCGAACATCTTCGTTACTTTTCCGCTGGCGTTTGGAGTCATCAAACCCGTGTTCGACACCATGAGCCGCTCGATGGAAGAAGCGTCCGCCACGATCGGCGCAACCCGTTGGCAGACCTTTTGGCACGTGACGCTGCCCAGCCTGCGCGGCGCGATTGTTTCGGGGGCGTTGCTTACCTTCGCTCGGGCCATTGGCGAATTCGGCTCGACGATTCTGGTTTCCGGTAATCTCGCCGGCCGTACGCAGACAGCGCCGCTCTACATCTTTGCCAAGTTCAATGAAGGACAGATTGAAGCGGCGAACGCAATTGCGATCGTGCTGGCGTTGCTCTCGTTTGTGATTTTCAGCGTGCTGTTTTTCGCGCGCGACTGGTTTGAAATAGAGACTCAGGAAGTATGATGGCGAAAATGGCATTGGCTCAAGACAGCGGCTCGTTACACGTGTCGTGGGCTCCCGATCGTGAGAAATCGTCGGGCGTCGCGGCCAGCGTGCGCGGCATCAGCAAGCGCTTCAAGAAATCGAGCGTGCTGAAAGACATCAGCTTTGACGTAGCGGAAGGAGAGTCGCTCGTGCTGCTCGGCGCGTCAGGCAGTGGCAAGACCACCATCCTGCGGATCATTGCCGGACTCGAGCAGCCCGATAGCGGCTACGTAATCCTCCATGGTAAAGATGTGACCGATCTGCCCGCGCGCGAACGTGGCGTCGGTGTGATCTTTCAGGCTTACGCGCTGTTCCCGCGCATGACCGTCGAAAAAAACATCGCCTATGGACTGAAGATTCGCCACCGGCCACGGAAGGAAAGAAAAGAAGTCGTCAATCGGTTGATCAAACTGGTGCAGTTGGAAGAGCACCGCAAGAAATACCCCTGGCAACTTTCCGGCGGCCAACAACAGCGCGTTGCCATTGCCCGCACGCTCGCTTACAAACCGCAAGTCCTTTTGTTCGATGAGCCTTTCGGCGCGCTCGATGCGCAGACGCGGGTGCACCTGCGTCGCGAAATTCGCGCCCTGCTCAAACAAGTAAAGGTGCCGGCGATCTTCATCACACACGATCAGGAAGAGGCTTTGGAGTTGGGCGATCGCATTGCCGTGCTAAACGATGGCCACCTGGAACAGATTGGGACTCCCGATGATGTTTACAATCATCCGGCGACCGAGTACGTCGCCATGTTTCTGGGCGCGGCGAATCTATTGCTGGGAGTCGCCACCCAGGGCACCGTCGAAATCGGCACGGCAAAGTTGCCTGCCGAAAAAGAGACGAAGCGATTTCGTGACGGCCAATCCGTAAAACTGGTTTTTCGACCCGAAGACGTTTGTATTTCTCAGGATGCCAATCTTCCCGGCGGCTGCCGGCGGCTGACGAACGGCGTGATCCAGGAAGTCAATTTCGTAGGCGCATATGAACGGCTGACTGTTCGCCTCGATCTCACGCACCGAAAAGGCGAGACTGAGGGCCTCTATCAAGTTACCATCAACACCCCAGAGCGAATGACCGGCGTTCCCATCATAGTTACGCGCCCCAAGCCTGAAGCCACCGCGATGAAGTTCAAGCGGGGTGATCGCGTCGCGATTGGCTTAACCTCTTTCAGCGTGCTCCCGAACTATACGCTGGCGCGACAAAGGTAAACTCTGATTGAAATTTCGTCTGTTGCTTATTGCTGCCGCACTCTGGTTCGCCTCGCTGACCGCCTCCTCACAGGTGCCGGAAAAAGACACCCAAAACTGGAATGACATTCAGCTGACTATTCCGTTGAACAAGCAGGTTGATTTTCTGATTCAGGGAACGCTGCGTTTTGGCGGCAACTCTAAGACTCCGCTAGATGAGCGCTGGGGAGCGGGCTTCAATTACAAGCTGAAGAAATATGTGACTCTCAACGAACTTTATTTTCACCGGGAAGCAAGGGCCCCGCATGGAAGACTAGAACATGAGGATCGGCTGACGCTGGGCGCAATCTTTCAGGCGCCCCTTGGTAAATTCACGCTCAGCGATCGCAACTGGTTCGAGCGTCGCTGGCGCCAGCCGCAAGTCGATTCGTGGCGCTATCGCAACCGCATCCGTCTCGAGCATCCTTTCAAAATCGATAAGGCGAAATTTATCTGGTTCATTTCCGAGGAAGTCTTCTATGACTGGAGCGTTAATGATTGGGTGAGAAACCGGGCAGCCATCGGCGCCGGTCACACCTTCAACAAGCACTTCGCCGGCGAACTTTATTACCTGCGACAAAACGACGGGCGCAGCCGCCCGGGCGATATCAACGTGATTGGAACTACCTGGCGTGTGCGCCTCTAAAGAATTACACAAAAACGAAACCATCCGCACTTGTTATCACCACCGCGAGAGTGACGAAAACTCTTTTCATCTGGAAAGCCCCCTGTTAACGGGGATGATTGGGTTTTAAGAACTGAGAGGGAAGTTCGGGCAAAGGGCGAGCCAGCTCGCGCTTGATCGGCGCAGCTATCACTGCTGAGCGATTGGAACCACCGGCAGTATTACGAAGCCAGCCGGTGGTTCTCGTCGCAGTTGTTTGTCTTTGTCGCTTAGAAACTCTTGGCGCAGAAGCCGCCTGAGGCATTGACCCAGTTTTGCTGAATCAAGTAATTGCGACTACCCAGGGTCATGTTGTACTTGGCGCCGCTCGGAAGGGTCGTCGTCGAGCCGAACGTCCAGGCGCACTTGTCGGCGTTCTCCATCCCACGCCGGTCATACCAGGCGTTGAGGTCGGGATCCGTCACCGCTTCTTCCAATTCGTGCGCGATGATCGAAACCATGCCGTCAGCACCAGCGTTGCCGTTCGGTCCGACGCTTTGTGCTGCACATGATGTTGGGCAACGATCCGGATTTCCTACGAATGAGTACTTGATGTCAGAACCCGAAATCGTTCCGTGCGTATGCCACCCACAATACTGAGTGCAGAAGCCGCTCGACGCCGTGACGTCGGCCGACGTGAGCACGAAATAGACGCCATTCGTATCGTTCGGCAGACCACCGCTTGAGATTGCCGAACTCACGATGGCTTGAATCGCCGAATCACTCAGCGACGTACCGTGCGAATAGGAATCTACTATGCTGCCGCCGAACACAACGGCATTGAGAACGTGAGTGTTCGAGCCGTTATAGTAGGTCGTGTTGATGTTGTAGTACGGCGAACCGCCAATGTTTGCGGCGAAGTCCTGGAGGATCGTGGTCGCAGTGTTGCCACTCCAGTTGCCATACCAAATGTAATACATCTTGGTGGTGCTCAGCATTAACGGGCCGCCATGGTACACAATGCCGTTGTTTCCGCTGGGCTTTGCCTTGCCGGCCTCGCCCGGATGGGCGTCCTTATTTTTGTCTTGATTGTTGTCATCGCGCAGCCGATGCACGACCTTGTGCGGATTCGCGAGCTCTGAAGGACCTTGCGACGATGCAACGCTGAACAGGCAGGCGACCGCCACCAGGCACAAAACTACCGAAAGACCAAAAATTCTTTTCATGAACGTCCTCCTACGCGGTTTCTTAAATTGTTCAACCAAACTCGTTTTAGGGCACGAGCAAATTAGTGGGCAGCGGAGTATAGCACTGAGGGTGCGTTTAAAGAATATTGTTTTTTAATTGCGATGCTCTCGCCAACGCCGAATCATCTGCGGTAACAAAAGCAGGGTTTGCAGGAGGGAACCTGAGGCAAAACGCCGCGCAAACCCGCGAAATAAGCGGCCGGCGTCAGGTGTGTAGTTGAACCACCAGAGATCAGGAATGAAGAAAACCCGATTCACATGTATGTGTTGGGCGCGAACTACTTCAAGCAAGCCCGCGCGACCATGGGTACGGCCAAGGCCGCTCTGTTTGAAGCCGCCCCAGGGAGCTTGCGCGATGCCGTGCGTGTAAAGAACTTCATTGACCATCACGGTTCCCGCATCAATTCGCTCAGCCAGTCGGCGTCCGCGCGCGATGTCAGTTGTCCAGACGCTGCCGGTTAGTCCGAACTGGCTGTCATTCGCCAGGCGCACAGCCTCGTCATCACTTTTGAACGTCATGATTGGCAGCACTGGTCCGAACGTCTCTTCCCGCATCACATCCATGTCGTGGTTCACGTTGGTCAGCACTGTTGGTTGGAAAAACGGGCCGGGTGCGCCGGCAACGCGTTCGCCACCGGTCAGGGCTACGGCGCCGGCGGCAGTCGCTTCATAGACATGTCTTTCTACGATTCGCAATTGACGCTCGCTGGACATCGATCCGATATCACACGCTTCGTCGGTTCCCACCGTTTGACGCAGCCGCTTGGTTTCCTCGACGACTTTACTGATGAATGTTTCAGCAATGGACCCGTGAACGTAACAGCGTTCGACTGAAGAACATGATTGGCCCGAGTTGGCAAAGGCTCCCCACACGGCCCCACGAGCAGCATTCTCGACGTTCGCGTCTTCGAGAACGATCATCGGATCTTTGCCGCCGAGTTCCAGAACGACGGGAATCAAATACCTGGCGGCAGCTTCAGCAACTCGTTTGCCGGTAGCCACGCTGCCGGTGAACAAAATTTTGTCGACCCCAGACGCGACCAACGCGGCGCCGCTCGAGCCATCGCCGGTCGTGACCCGTAAAACTCCGTCGGGCAATCCGGCGCGGGTGAGCACATTCTCAATCTTCAGAGCGGTAAGCGGCGTCAACTCGCTCGGTTTCAAAACCACGGCATTGCCGGCCATCAAGCTGACAACCACCTCTCCCAGCGGAGTGCCCCAGGGAAAGTTCCACGGCGAGATAATGCCGACTACGCCCATCGGTTTGTAGATCTCATAAGAGGACCGGCCCATAAACCAGTATTGGCCGATGTCGATTGAACGCGGACTTAACAGACTGGCTGTCTTGCGGGCAAAGTACTGCATCAGATCGAGAGCCGGCGTCAATTCAAGCGAGACTGCTTCCGTCATTGCTTTCCCGGTTTCCTGCGAGATCAGTAAAGCGATTTCGTCGAGCTCCCTGAGAATGATGCGGCGCGCTTCCATGATGATTCGGCCGCGATCCTGGAACGACTTGGCGGCCCATGCAGGTTGAGCTTCGCGCGCGCGATCGACTGCGCGGGCAACTTCTTCCGGCATGAAGAGGGGCGCCCGACCCGTCTCTTCACCAGTGGCAGGATTGTGGCAGATGATTTCAGCGCCAGGTGATTTGGCGGGAATACTCTGAGCCATACTCACGGATTATCGCCTAGAAATTCTGTAACGCAAACTGTTAGTTTGCGACCGGTTGTTAGCGTGTTCGGCGCAAGCTGAGAGCTTGCGTTACAATACGGCTCCGACTTTATTGATTAGGGAGAATCGAATGATCAAACCGCAACTTAAGGAATTCATGCGCCGCATGGACAAAGATTCCGTCGCCATCATTCCCGCCGCGCGCGAAGCCGTGCGATCGCACGACACTAACTATCGTTATCGGCAGAACTCGGACTTCTTTTATCTGACCGGTTTTGAAGAGCCCGAGGCGATTGCCGTAATCGCACCTTCGCAAGAAAAGAAGTTCACGTTGTTTGTGCGGCCGCGAGATCTGGATCAGGAGATTTGGTATGGCTATCGCGCGGGCGTGGAAGGCGCAACGCGTGATTACGGCGCAGAAGAAGCCTTCACGATCGATCAATTTGATGAAAAATTGGCGGAGATTCTCGACGGTCCGCGGGTGCTCTATTACGCATTCGGCCACACCGACTCAGGCGTTGATCAGAAAATCATTCAGCAGCTGACCTCGATGCGCGAGAGTAATCGCAAACCGCTCGAGGCGCCGGCCAGCATCGTCGATCCGAGCACGATCCTTCATGAGATGCGCGTGCTGAAATCGCCGGAGGAAATCGAAATCATGCAACGCGCGGCCGACATCGCCGCTGAAGCCCACGTCGAGGCGATGAAAACCGTGCGGCCGGGCATGATGGAGTACGAAGTCGAGGCGATGCTGGAAGCGCACTTTCGCAAACACGGCGCGTCGGGCTCGTCGTATACATCGATCGTGGGCGCCGGTGGAAACGCTACCATTCTTCATTACATTGACAACAAAGATGAACTGAAAGACGGAGACTTGCTGTTGGTTGATGCCGGCGCCGAGTACAAAGGTTACGCGTCAGACATCACCCGCACTTTCCCGATTACCGGCAAGTACACTCAGGCGCAAAGCGAAATCTACGATCTGGTGCTGAAGACCCAGAAATCATGCGTCGATATGGTTCGGCCGGGCGTACGTCTGGAAGATCTAAAGACTCATTCGGTTGAGTTGTTGACCGAAGGAATGGTCGAGCTGGGTCTGCTGAAGGGCGATCCGAAGAAGTTGATCGAAGAAAAGAAATACATGCAGTTTTACATGCACAATCTCGGTCACTATCTCGGTATCGACGTCCATGACGCGGGACGGTATTACTTCAAAGGCGAATCACGCCCGGCGGAAGTCGGCATGGTCATGACAATCGAACCTGGTCTTTACGTCTCGCCCGACACAAGCCGCATCCCCGAAGGATTCAACAAGGACATTCCCGCGCAGTACCTGGGCATCGGCGTGCGCATCGAAGACGACGTGCTGGTAACTGAGAAAGGCGCGCGGGTGCTGACACACAAAGTGCCGAAAGAGCGCGAAGAGATCGAAGCGCTGATGGCGAAGTGAATCCGAGGTCGAAAAAAACCTTCGCGGTGCTTAACCAAATGGTTGCCGACGGTGTGGTTGAGAACTACGCTGTCGCTGGCGCTGTGGGTGCAATCTTTTATGTAGAGGCGTTTTCAACAAAGGATCTTGATGTGCTCGTTCAGACGCCGGAAGATCGCCTAATCATTGAATTACCGGGTTGGCGATATTTGCAGTCACTCGGGTACACAGAAGTAGAACACGAAGGGATTGTTGTAGAGGGCTGGCCGGTTCAATTTCTTCCCGCGACAACACCGCTCGAGCACGAGGCTTACATCAAAGCGCAGTTAATAGATGTGGAAGGCGTTCCGGTCAGAGTGGCGCGCCCCGAGCATCTCGTTGCTATAATGGTGAAGGTAGGACGCCAAAAGGACATTGCACGGATCGCGATGTTCCTGTCACAGGATGCAGTTGAAATGAGTGCGTTGGAAGACGTCATTTCTCGGCATGGATTGTCAGAGAAGTGGCTGGAGTACAAGAGGCAGCTATCCAAATGACCAAGCCTATCGATATTCAGGGTTTATATCGGCGTCGGGAAGACAGCAGAAAACTACGCGCGAAGATGCCGATTGCGAAAAAGCTGGCGATCGCGGAGGAGCTTCGCGATCTGCAAAAAACTCTTGCCCCCGCGCGTGAAGCAAATCGATTAAGAGTACGAAGGAAACGTGGCCAAAGTTCGGATTAGTAGAGGTACTGCAACGGCTCTGTCTGAGAGACAAGTTGATGCTTTGCCGCAAGCTCGAAATAGAGCGTCAGCCCCTTCTTCATTTCCTCATCAATCTCGAAAGCGATGTTTTCCGTTAGGTAACGCGTAATTTCGTCTTCGGACAATTCAATCTGCTGGGCGTAGCTCGCCGCGATGTTACTGAGATTCGCCAAACCCTCATCCCGCACTGTCGCAAAACTGATCGACCGGATCTTTTCGACGCTGTCCTTTCGCACCATCCACATGGCGAACACAAAACCAAAGCCCGTGAATTCGTGCCACAGCGTCGCCAGGTCAAACACCCGGAACTGATCGCGCGGGATTTTCATCGCCGGATCTCCAATGATGAGCGCGGCATCAGCATGGGTCAGCATCGATTTCAGATCGGGTGTGTACGTTTCCCATCGCGGCTCGAAGCCGAGGAATTCGCGAAAGATGATCTTCACGAGCCCTACGGAGGTACGTGAGGATTCATCAAGTGCGACGCGCTCGATCTTCTTCAGATTGTTTTTGCGCGTGACGAGCACAACGCTGCGCACTGCTGTTTTGGATCCGACGCAAACGTCGGGGACGATCACGATCTCGGGGATGCGGTAATACTCGATGACCGGAACGAGTGCGGCATCGGCGTCACCGGACGCAAGCATCTGAGCGCAGCGAGCGGGCGCCGTATCTGTGAAAAGGTCGATACCTTCACGATTAGAGCCGGATATGAAACTCCAGATCAGCGGCGCAGTGTTTAGGTAACTCGACGCCGCAATGCGCGGTCGATAATTCTTTGCACCGGTATTCATTGGAATAGGCGTTAGAGTACCCACTTTGGTCGGGCTTTTGTAGTCGCGGAGCGTTGGCTGAAGTCGTGGCTTCGGACTCTTCTCTTTGCCCACGATCACTTTCCGTTTATATTTGTCCGCGATTAAGGCGATGACAATCTACGACATATCTGTTCCGATTCGCGCAGGCATGCCGATCTATGACGGCGACCCTGGCGTGGATGTGCAAGCGTGGTCGTCTTTGACCAAAGGCGATTCAGCGAACGTTTCGTTTATTCACCTGGGCGCGCACACCGGCACACATGTTGACGCGCCGGCGCACTTCATCAAGGGCGCGCGCAAACTGGATTCGCTTGAGCTTGACGTTCTGCTTGGTCCGGCGCGCGTAATTCGCGTGCCCGACGATCGCGTGGAAATTGACGCGAGCTTCTTATCCGGCTGCGATCTCGATCAAGTAGAGCGCCTCCTCTTTCATACACGCAATTCGGCATTTTGGAGCACTCAGGAGTTTCGCAAAGACTTTACGCATCTATCGCCCGAAGCAGCGGAAATGCTCGTCGCGAGCGGCGTAAGGCTGGTGGGAATCGATTATCTTTCAATTGAAAAGTTTCATTCCGGCCATCATCGAACACACCTTGCGCTGCTCTCCAGGAACATTGTCATACTGGAAGGCTTAAATCTTTCTGAGGTTCCGGCTGGGGACTATGAATTGATCTGTTTGCCGTTGAAAATTGCCGAAGGCGCAGGGGACGGCGCTCCGGCGCGCGTCGTGCTGCGAGCGATGTAATACGAAAACTTATCTGGCCTCGATCGATGAGAGAAGCGAAGAAAAAAGCGCCGGATCCCAAATACCGGGAACGCGTCTACAAGATCGTGCGGCGAATTCCTCGCGGGCGAGTAATGACTTACGGCCAGATTGCCTACATGCTCGGCGAAGGCTACACGCCGCGCACGGTTGGGTTCGCGATGCACGGCGCGGATGAAAGCAACACGCCATGGCATCGGGTCATAAACTCGCAAGGGCGATGTTCGACCGGCCGGATTGTGCTGCCGACCGACAAGCAGCAGCGAATGCTGGAACGCGAAGGGATGAAATTCGATAAGAGCGGCCGCTGCGATTTGGAAAATTATCTGTGGGTTCCAAGACGACGAAGCGCTAAACAACAGGAAACGGTTAAAGCTCGGGCGGCGCTTTATCGAAGCTAGACCCGGTTCCGCGAAGGTTTCGTCCTCCCAGGATGAAACTTCAAACCAGGAGAGTTTCAATGAACATTGATCCCGTACCGCAACGCACTCCTTACGAAGTTAGTCCGCGCCAGTACTCGGTGTCACACCAAATGGCGACAACTGCCTTCGATCTTCCCAACTTTCGCGTGCTGCAAACTCTCGGCGTGGTCCGGGGGATCGTCGTGCGGTCACGCAACGTTTTCGCTACGCTCGGCGCTGCGTTCCAACAATTGGCCGGCGGCAACATTACGATCTGGACCCGGATGTGCGAAGAAACGCGCCGGGATGCGTTCGACATAATGATTCAGCATGCGTCTGAGATTGGCGCAAACGCGATCATCGGCGTGCGGTACGACACGACCGAAATAGCAACCGGCGTAACTGAAGTTCTTTGCTACGGCACAGCCGTGATCGTCGAGCCTACCGACGCAGGGTATCGTGGATGAGCGAATTGGATGCCGCCAAGCTGGCCCGCGCGCGTCAAGCATTTGCCTCAGTGCCGTATGCGAAGTTCCTGGGACTGGAACTCGGTGACCTGGCGGAAGGGGACGTGAGCATCCACCTCGAGGTACGCGATGAACTGAAGCAAAACCAGGGCGTAGTCCACGGCGGCGCAGTCGCGTCCCTCATCGACACCGCTTCGGCATTTGCGGTGCTCACACAGATCGCGATTAGCGAGCGAGTCACGACCGCCGATCTGACCATTCATTACCTGGGTCCGATCGCCTCAGGTCGGATGACCGCCCGGGCCAATGTGATACGGGCCGGGCGCCGTCTTTTCGTGCTTTCAGTCGAGGTGACAAACGACTGCGGGCTCCTCCTGGCCACGGCCGTTACGACATACATCAAAATCCAGTAAAAATCGCGAAAACTCTCGGCAAATTCACCAAAAATTGTCATAGACAACACCCGCGGCAAAATGTAAAAATAGTTTAACTCGCAGCCCCGCGAGTTTCTCACGCCTCATTCTGCGCCAGGAAAATATGCATTCACTTTACGACGTCCTGATCAGCCAACATAGCCGTCAGCTAATGCCGGTTCGTTGCGCGGGTTCGACTATCGTCCAGCTTCAGCGTTACTTCGAAGACGTCGTATTGGAAAACAATCTGAGCGCGCTGGTCATCGAGGCGCTACCCTTTTCCTCCAAACGAAGCAAACGAGAAAGGGCGCGTATCCGCGAACTAGCACGCGCCGGTCGCCGCGCATTCTTCTTTGTGCCGCAGAACGATCCCGTTAATGAGTTGGTAGCCGGCGTGGGGACAAACTCCGTCGCTGCTCCTGTGATCTTGCCGCAAGCTGAACCAACTCATCTGAACGAACACTTTATCGTGATTGCCGACGCCAGATTCTCCGCTTTGATGGCTACGGTGCAGGGACGTGCGAGCGATACTCGGCTGGGTGGCGACGAAGTCATCTGGACATTTGAACCTGACGTTGTCTATTCCGCGCTGGAATATTTAATGGCGCGGGTCGGTGTCGAACATCCTTATCATGCGCAGCTGTTCGGATCAGCCGTTCGCAGTGCGATGCCGAAGGCTACTTCACTGCAATTAACAGTCAGCGTGACTACCAAGATGGCGCACCTGCTGCAGGAGCAAGCCGCACGTGAGATCGCTGTTAACCGAATTGCCACTGCCATTCGCGAATCGCTGGAGTTGAACGTAATCCTGCAAAAGACCGTTGACGAAGTTGGGTCGGCTCTGAATGTCTCTTCCTGCGCTTTGCGGGTTGACGGGCAGAACAAGGAACAAAGTCTCAACTACTTTTACTTCAAAGATGAACAGACTGGCTCGCAACGTGAGGATCTGGCTGAACACTTGGATCGTCACTCCGAATACTTTAACGAGGATCACACCGTCATTGTCAGCGACAGCGACGACGAAACTGGATTAGGTGCGGAAGATCCGACCGCCGTGGTTCCGCTGGTCCTTCATGAGAGGCTGATGGGCGCATTGAAAGTGACCTCCGACGATCCAACTCGACTATGGCAGGAAAACGAAATCATGCTGCTGAGAACGGTCGCCGATCAGGTGGCGATCGCCGTCAACCATGCCTGGCTGTTTGCGCAAATTCAGCAGCAGGCTTTGACTGATGGTTTGACGGGCTGCTTTAACCGGCGCTCGTTCGAGATGCAACTCGACAAGGAATTAATGATGGCCAAGCGTCTGCACAAACCGCTTTCGCTCATCATGCTCGACCTGGATCGATTCAAGAGCCTGAATGATTCAGTAGGACACGATGCCGGCGACGACGCGCTCCGGCAACTGGCGCAATGTTTCCGTCAGGAATTGCGCGGAGTCGATACTGCGGCACGATTTGGCGGAGATGAGTTCGTCCTGATTCTGCCGCAGGCATATGTCGATGGTGCTTTGATAGTGGCTGAGCGCCTGCGCGCGAGCATTGAACGAATTAATATTCCCGGTTTTGGCAATCTAACCACTTCTCTGGGTATTGCCACCTTTCCCATGAACGCTTTAAACAGCGCGGAACTCTTGCGGGCCGCGGACAATGCCCTCTATGCCGCAAAACGCTCCGGCCGGAATCGGGTATGCGTCGCCACCGACCGCGCGGCGAGCCTCAGCCTCGATGCACCATTAACAATGGATCAAGACACGAGCGGCATAATTGACGAAGTCGTAATGTAACGCTGATCGACTGAACCTTCGCTTATCGGCGCCGCTTTGCCAGCCAGATCAATCTCACTTAAACTTCAGATTCAGAGCTTCGTAAATTCTCGCCGGTAACGGGAAGGCGCCGTTGCGCTTGGAGCCCGCCAGCGTCGAAGCCTCTGTGTCTTCATTCATGGATGATCTACGTAAGCTGGTCCGCTATTTTCGGCCTTATAGACTCTCTTTGATTGTCGGGATCGTCTGCATCCTGGCAGGCGTCGTCTTCAACGTCACGATACCGCTGATTGTCGGTAATGCAATTGACTCCAACTGGACGCAAGTAAACTGGTCGATGCTGACTCTCGCGGCGATAAAGGTCCTCGTCGCCAGCGCGCTGAGTGGTTTGTTTCTGTTTCTTCAGCGCCGCATCCTCATCGGCATGTCGCGTCATGTCGAGTACGATCTGCGCCACGATTTTTATGCACACCTGGTTGATCAACCGCTGGCGTTTTTCCACGAGCATCGAACCGGCGATTTAATGGCCCGCGCAACGAATGATCTGGCAGCCGTTCGTCAACTGGCCGGGCCGATGATCATGTACAGCCTGCAGACGGTGTTCGTGGTCATTATCATTCTGCCGATCCTGTTCATGATTAGCTGGAAACTGACACTGTTGTTGTTTGTGACCATGCCCCTGGTCTCGTTGACAGTGAAGTTTTTCGGACAGCAGGTGCACACTCGCTTTCAGCAAATTCAGGATTTCTTCTCACAGATTATTGCCCGCGCCCAGGAAAACTTCTCGGGCGTGCGCGTGGTGCGCGCCTACGCCCAGGAACGAGCTGAAATCGAGGCGTTCAACCGATTGAATTATGAATATGCCCAGAAGAATCTGGCCCTCGTCCGCATCGACGCCTTGATGCGGCCGTTAATGACGTTTTTGATCGGGTTCGGCTTTGTTCTGATTATCTGGGTGGGCGTGCCACTGGCTGCGCGCGGAGAACTAACAGTCGGCCAGTTTACCGAATTCAACATGTATCTGTTCCGTCTGATTTGGCCGCTCATTGCCATTGGTTACGTCGTGAATCTTTATCAACGAGGGTCTGCGAGTTGGAAACGCATGCGAGCGATCACGAATATCAAGCCGGCAATTGCAGACGCGCCGCACATGAAGGAGCAACCGCCCATTCGCGGGAAAATTGAGTTTCGCAATCTGACTTTTCGTTATCACGCTGAAGATGAGCCCGAACTAAGCGACATCAATCTCACGATCGAAGCCGGGCAAACCGTAGCCTTTGTCGGACGCACGGGCAGTGGAAAATCAACGCTGGTGAATTTGATCCCGCGAATTCTGGAAGCGCCCGCCGAAACCGTGTTCGTTGACGACTTACCGGTGAATGATTACCCGCTGCGGCAGCTTCGCAGGGCCATTGGTTACGTACCCCAGGAGACTTTTTTGTTCAGTAACTCGCTGGCCAAGAATATCGCTTTCGGCGTTGACAACGCTGAGCGCGCTCAAATCCAAAAAGCCGCGCAAATCGCCGGCCTGGAAGACGATGTGCGAGATTTTCCGGACAGTTACGACACGATGGTGGGCGAGCGCGGCATCACGCTTTCCGGTGGACAGAAACAGCGCACGGCGATCGCGCGGGCGGTGCTGCGCGAACCAAAGATTTTGATTCTGGATGACGCACTTTCGTCGGTAGACACTTACACCGAAGAAAAAATCCTGTCGCAGCTGCGCGGTGTGATGCGACAGCGTACCAGCATCATTGTGTCGCATCGCGTCTCAACCGTTCGTCATGCTGATCTGATTTGCGTCCTGGACGATGGCCAAATCATCGAACGCGGCACGCACGATGAACTGCTCGCGTTGGGCGGAGAGTACGCAGAACTTCACGAGCGGCAATTGCTGGAAGAAGAATTGGCAGAGGCATAGGTTTCTGGAGGCAATGGACCCGAATCAACCGAACGTCGTCGGTAGCTATCGCACGATTATGACTCTTTGGTTTGCGATTGGGATGTCAGTGGTGATTTTCGCCGTGATGACGATCTTCGTGCCGGGTACAGCGCCAGGCAATCCACGTCTCAGCTTGATGCTGAACTGCGGTGGCATTGTGCCTTTGGCGCTTTCGTTTCTGCTCAAGCCTCAAGTCCTCAGCAATGCCGTGCAACACCAACGCCTCGATCAAGTGCAGGTCGCTTACGTACTCAGCTTCGCGCTATCAGAGATGGCCGCGCTGCTCGCCGTGCTGGATCATTTCATCAATGCCGGACCGTATTATTACGTCGGATTTATTTTTGCCGGTCTGGGGATGTTGTCACACTTTCCGCAGAAGAAACATTTGCTGGAAGCGTCAGGGCGAGAGTTTTAAGGAAAGAAGTGCGAGCAGGATGCTCGCGCTCCAAACAATGTCGACCACCGTCAAGCAATTTCACGAAGAAGAGCAGATCGGGAAGACGTATGACCTGCAGGTCGCGCGCCGCCTGCTGCGCTATCTGCGACCCTACGTGAAGCTTTTGATTCCGGCGTTGATATTAACTCTGATTCTGAACCTGCTCGGGATCCTGCAACCGAAATTCACTCAGTACGCCATCGATTGGTACATCATTCCGAAGAAGACCGACGGAGTGACGTTGTTCGCTCTGGTTTACCTGGGCGCGCAATTTTTCCGTTTCGTCTTTTCATATTTCCAGGCGGTGCTGCTCAACACCGTCGGCCAGTACGTGATGTTCGATTTGCGCCGCGAGATTTACGACAAGCTGCAGCACCAGGAAATCTCTTATTACGATCGCAATCCCGTAGGTCGCATCATTACGCGCTTGACGGCCGACGTGGACGCCTTGAACGAGTTGTTCACTTCGGGGGTCACCGATCTGCTCGGCGACCTCGTCATGATCGTCGCGATCATCGGCGTGATGGTGTACATGGATTGGCGCCTGACGCTGATCACTCTTCTGACGGTGCCCATGCTGTTCGGGGCGACTACCTGGTTTCGCAAGGGTGCGCGGCGCGGTTTCGATCTCGTGCGAATCAAGATCGCGCGCATCTATTCATTTCTCCAGGAGCACTTCTCAGGCGCGCAGACGGTGCAGATCTTCAATGCCGAGGATAAATCGCTGCGACGGTTCGCGGCCATAAACGCTGAGCATCGCAAAGCGAACATCGATACGATTTTTTATTACGCGGTATTTTTCCCACTGGTCGATTTCATCGGCGCGGTCGGAATCGCTTTGATTATCTGGTTCGGCGGCTATCGCGTTATGCAGCATGCGCTGTCGCTCGGTGCGCTGGTGGCATTCATCCAATATTCCAGTTTTCTGTTCCAGCCGATTCGCGACATTTCGGACAAATACAACGTGCTCCAGGGCGCGGTGGTCGCTTCGCATCGCATCTTCAAAGCGCTCGACTTGCCGATTCAGATCACAAGTCCCGACAAACCTCTCAAGCGCGGACGCGCCGAAGGCCGGATCGAATTTGAAAATGTCTGGTTCGCTTACAACGATGAAGAATGGGTGCTGAAAGACGTTTCCTTCAACGTATCGCCTGGTCAATCGGTGGCGCTCGTCGGGCATACTGGCTCAGGAAAAACGACGATCACAAATCTGCTGATGCGGTTTTACGATGTGCAGCGAGGGCGGATTCTGTTGGACGGTGTGGATGTCCGTGACTGGGACCTACAATCGCTCAGAGAGAATTTTGCGGTTGTCCTACAGGACATTTTTCTTTTTACCGGGACGGTGGAGAGCAACATTCGTCTCGGCCGCAAAGACATTTCCGACGAGCGCGTGCGCTGGGCAGCCACCGAAGTCCGCGCCGACAATTTCATTCGCCGGCTGCCGCAAGAATACAAATCAGAAGTTCGCGAGCGCGGGGCCGGGCTTTCGGTCGGACAGAAACAACTGATTTCGTTCGCGCGAGCGCTGGCTTTTGATCCGGCCTTGCTTATTCTCGACGAGGCGACCAGTTCGATAGACACGGAAACTGAGCAGCTTATTCAGGACGCGATTGCCCGGGTCATGCGCAATCGGACTTCGGTAATTGTCGCGCACCGGCTCTCGACCATCCAGCGCGCCGATACCATCATCGTGTTGCATCACGGCGAGATTCGCGAGCAAGGCTCGCACCAGGAGTTGCTTTCCCTGCAAGGCTTGTACTGGAAGCTTTACAAGTTGCAGTATTCCGATCCGACCTGGCTCGCGGAAGCGAAGGAAGAAGAGGAAGAGCAGATTACGTACCGTCCTCGCGGCCCCAGCTTTTCGTTTGGCGAAGGAATGGGTTAAGTAATGCCCGGCGATAAGTCAACTCTGGAAGCTCGTCACCTGGCAACGGATTTTGGCATTAGTGATTTGCACAACTCCGCCTGGGACCAGGTTCAGCCGGCGCCGATCGACCATTACTGGTCCGGGGCACCGGCGCCCCTGGGCCGTCACGCCGAGGCGCGAATTCTCTGGTCGACCAAAGCCCTCTACGTCCGCTATGTTGGCAATCAAAGCGAACCGCTGGTGATTAGCAACAACCCTCAAACCGCTGAGAGGACAATGTACCTTTGGGATCGCGACGTCTGCGAAATCTTCATCGCGACAGATCCCGATATCGCAGAAAGATATGTGGAACTCGAGGTGGCGCCCACGGGCGAATGGCTGGATGTCGCGCTCGACTGGACCACTGGTAAGCGCCAGTCCGACTGGGGATTTCAGTCGCATATGAAAACCGCTGCTCAGATCGAAAAAGATCGAGTGATCATGGCAATGCGGATTCCCTGGCACGGCTGGATTCACCAACCTCAGAAAGGTGAACGGTGGCGGATAAACCTCTTGCGATGTGTGGGCAGTGATCCGAACCGAGGATATCTGTCGTGGCAACCTACGCGCACACCCGAACCCAACTTTCATGTGCCGCAGGCTTTTGGTTCTTTGCTATTTACTTAACGAGGGAGACGGAAGTTTCCCGGCTCGCCCGCAAACCTTCACTGATGAAATTCAAATAACGGAGGCGATCCGCTTCGTCGAGCTTTACGATTCGCGCTCCGATCAAATACGCACAGCCCAACTCAGCCTCTTCAAGACGCTCGTACCGTCGCGGCACAACCAGCATACGAATCGGCGCTTCGGATCCGCTCTCGAGCCTCACCTCGAGTTCCTGTCCACCAGTCGCCAGATGATGTCCATTCAGACATATTTGCGGCACCAGCAACGCCAGACCATCTGAGCTAATGTCGCGCGTGTGGCCCTTCAAACATGGCGTGGCTCGCGATCCACGGTTGCCATTAGCCGGCTGAACAATCGATATCGTAAACACGAGTCGCGTCCGCAGCCGGGCGCACTGGCGGCGATCTTTGAAATACAAATGAACTCGAGAGACGGCTGAACGAATAAGTTCCGGCATGGCTTGACCTCGTTTCGAGCGGGGAGGGTTGGAATTAGCGTCCAGGAACCGCGGGTGATAGCGGGCTATTAAGTACAGGTCGCGAACACCCCGCACAAAAAACGAGCTGTGACCGCTCGCCGCTCGCGGCTCTAAAACGGCTAAACATGAATCCGATTGAGGGGGAAGGCAAGAAGGAACGCCAGCGCGTTCACCAGCTATTCTATCGGGCTGAGGGCTCCAGAGGCAATACTATTTTGCGGGGACTGGTTTTCCGCCTACATCTGCTTTCCTGATGGCCCCTGTCTGATCCATCCAGAAGGATAAATTGCCTGTGTGGCCGTAGCGGACCGGTTCCGCGGTGGCTACAAACCCCTTGCCCCCCGGCGTAACCGTAATACGAAAGGTGTAGCCCAGCGCTTTTGAATCCGCGACCTCGTCGGACATGAGACCGGCCTTAATCAGCGCCGCCAAATCTCCGGCCGCCCCACTATTCTGTTGAGCATACATCGCCTCCACGGCAATCAGACGTTTCAGCAGTTGCTCGATATCGTCGTGGTGCTCATCGATCAAGGCGTCGAGGAAAAATCTGCGGCCCTTCTTTTTTACTTCGGTTTCGTCAGCTTCCGTTCCGATAATCCAGAAGCCGCCGGAATTCAGTAAATTGACCGGCTCGGAGATGATTTGCGAGCTGGCATCGCTCACCGGAACCTTGACGAACACCGTCGCGATGTTGCCTTTGATCTGCTCGCCGGTGATCTCGACTTGATCCGGAATCTTGGTGGCGCGCTCTTCGAAATCAGGACGCAAGTCTTCCATTTCTTCCGGAGTTAGATCCTGCACGGCAGACTTATAGATGGTCAGTGTCCAGGCATCCTTGAAACGATGCTCGCGCATGGCCTTGTAGAATTCGCGCACAACATCGGATGGCGAGCGTACTACGTTCTGGGCGCGAACGGCGGATAAGCTGACGCAGCTCATGGCCGCGCACAATAGGATCGCGAGAAGCGGAGTATATCTAATACGAAGCATGACGAAGAATCCTAAGTCTTTATGAAATACGAGGCGCATCTTGTCGTGTTGGCAAGCGCGCCTCGATTTGGTGATACATAGATCGATACAACCTGTTACCTGGCGGCCGTGCTATCCGGACGAACCGGGCGGCACCGCTGTCGTGTCACGGCCGCGCAGGATGACCTCACGCCCGGCCAGATACAAGAGCACTGTTATGATCACGAACGGAATCAGCGCGAGCAGATCCCCGGTTGGCTCTTTGAAGAACGGGTTGCTCGCCTTGGCCCAATCTTCAATGCTCCTGTTGAAGTTGTTCAGGCTGGGCAGTCCATTCAGAAAAGCATAAATGATTCCCGCCAGCGCGCCGCCGGCGATGTAACCCGACGCCATCAAAACGCCCGGACTCTTATCACCTTCGGCGACCAACTGCTCCTCAGTCAGGTTGTGCCCCGCGAGTTTTCTGCGCAGGTACTTATCAACCAACCAGCGGATCATCCCGCCGATGAAAATCGGACTGGAGGAAGACAGTGGCAGATAAACTCCGACTGCAAAAGCGAGCGACGGTATGCCTGACATTTCCAGAACAATCGCGATCATCACGCCGAGCAGAACTAGTGTCCACGGCAGTTTGTGATTCAGGATGCCCTTGATGATGTAACTCATCAGCACTGCCTTAGGCGCATCGAATTTCGTCACCGTGGTGCCGTCCGGACGCTCTTTGTGCGTGCCATTGATTGCGGGGTCAGCCATGTAAGCCGGCGTGCCCTGATCGTTGACTAGATACTTGGCGGCATTTTCGCCTTCACTGGCACTCCGGTAGTACACACGATAGCTCGCCTGGTCAGCGGTTCCCTGCGGACCGTGTAAGCTCTCCGTCTTCAGACCGCCCAATTCGTTTGCCGGAACCGTGAAGTTCGCTGCGGCTGCAACTGCGGGATCGCTGGCAATCGGCACATACACCGTGCCGGCATCGTTCAGTTTCAGCAGTATCGGTCCGAGGACAATCGCCGAAGCTAAGGCGCCTATTAGAATTGCGATCTGCTGGTACTTAGGAGTTGAGCCGACCAGAAAGCCTGTCTTCAAATCCTGTGATGTTGTGCCGCCGTTTGAGGCGGCGATACAAACAATGCCGCCAATCGAAAGGGCCGTGACGTAGTACGGCGACCCCGTCCACCCAACCAAAAGAAAAATCAGACAAGTCAAAAGCAGCGTCGCCACAGTCATTCCCGAAATCGGGTTTGAGGACGAACCAATTTCGCCAGTCAGTCGCGAAGACACCGTGACGAAGAGAAAACCAAAAGCGACAATGAGAACGGCGCCCAGAATGTTCCAATGCAGACCCAACTGAGGGAACAGCATAATCAGCGCGAGCAGAACAAAGATTCCGCCCAGGACGAATTTCATTGAAAGGTCTTCGTCGGTGCGCACGAATCCGGCCCTGGCTGCCTGCCCGCCACGCAAGTCCGCAAGGCCACCCTTTAGTCCACTCCAAATTGTCGGCAAGGACCGAAACAAACTAATGATACCGCCGGCGGCGACGGCCCCCGCGCCGATGTAAAGCACATAAGCGCCGCGAATCTCGTTCGGGCTCATCGCCCCGATTGCCTTGGTACCCGGCGCCAGGGGACCGGGAATGTTGCTGCCGAAAAACTTAATCGCGGGAATCAAAACCAGATAAGCGAGCACGCCGCCCGCGCACATGATCGAAGCGATTCGCGGTCCAATGATGTAACCAACACCCAGCAACGCCGGATTAATTTCAGCCGCAATTGATCCGCCTGAAAATGCTCCACCGAAAATCTTCTCGGGCGTGTCTTTCCAGGACTTAAAACCGTCCATCGCCACTTTGTAGATAAAGCCAATTCCCAACCCAGTGAAGATCGGCAGCGCGCGCACCTCCGCCACCGGCGCTCCTTTTTCGGCGTGCGCAGCGGCACGCGATTCTTCATCCGCGCCGGCTTTCAAAACTTCGGCACACGCGGTTCCTTCCGGATACTTCAGATGGCCGTGCTGCTGCACGATGAGCGCGCGGCGCAACGGGATCATCATCAGAATCCCGAGCAATCCTCCGAGAACTGCCACCAGAGTCACCAGCGTGAATTCCAGGTCGAAACCAAGAATCATGATCGCCGGCATAGTCACACCCACGCCAAAGGCGATCGACTCTCCGGCCGATCCGGCCGTCTGCACAATATTGTTTTCGAGGATGGTCGCGTTTCTCAGTCCAATTTTCGAAAGCGCGCGAAACAACGTAATCGAAATTACGGCGACTGGAATTGAGGCACTGACTGTCAAACCCGTCTTCAAAACCAGATACAAAGAAGACGCGCCAAAGATGATGCCGAGCAAAGTGCCCATGATGAGCGGCAATGGCGTCAACTCACGTAGCCGGACGCTGGCCGGAATGTACGGACGAAAATTCGTAAGATACGGATTATCTGACTTGAATCCGACTCGATCCGGAAATTCCTGGGCGGCTGCAGCTTCGACGGCGCTGATGCGTTCGCTGGACATCAGTTCTGACCTCCGACTAGTTTTTGCAAAACGGGGAGCTTGCTAAGGAAAAAACAGGGTTTACTTTACACGCGGCTCACGTGCGAGAGCAAGAAGCACAAGGCAGTAGGCAGTAGGCAAAAGGCAGCCGCGGCAACAACCGAGCGGCTTATGAACCAGCGTCGCGGCGAACGACCCGCAAGCTCTGCTCACTGCTTACTGCTTACTGCTTTCTGCCTACTGCCTTCTGCCAATTGCCTTCTACTGTTTATCGCCGCCCGTTTTCGAGGGGTTCGCGGTGTCAGGTTTCGGCGCATTGTAAATTTCGCGCGCGTGGATAGCATAAGCCTTATCGTCGTATTGACCGTCACCATCAACATCGACCTTGACTACGATCTTGTGCGATTTGCCGTCGGGAGTTTCGTCCGGCTTGAAAGCCAGGCTGTATTGACTGCGCAATAGAGCGTTAATCGACCGCAACACGTCCGGCAGTTCGCCTTCGAAAGTCACCGGGTAGAAGGCGCCGCCGCTCTCTTTGGCGAAGGTTTTCATCGTGTTGTCAGCCTGGAGAAAAGTCATGCGATCCATGGGAATGCCGCCGATGTTGCTTCCTCGGCCGGGATCCATCATGTCGCCGTATTTTTTCACGAACAGTTGACCAGTGCCGATGATGTAAATTGGGATACCGGCGTTCTGCACGATCTTTCGCGCCTGATCCATGTTGATCTTGCTGAAGGTGTCGATTCCGGAAGCGACTACGATCACTGCCTTGCGACGTCCGCCGGGCACCGCGACCATGCCTGAATACTCCGTAGTTCGCTCTTTTGAGTCTTCCAGGACAACTGAATCGGCGCGGCCACCGACCAGCGTAAGCTTCAGGGCGTCGTATAAATTGCTGTCCCGGAACGCGGGAGAGTTGCGAAGCAAAAGCCTGATTACTTGCTGGATGCGGTTCGGATCATTCGTGAAGTCCGTCAGTGGGGTCGGCCGCAAGTCATAAGCAATGACGGAAACATAATCCGCCGGCGTGATGAATTGAGAGAGGAACATGGCCGTGGGACGGATGACTTCGTTTTGACCCGCTTCCAACCCACCGCTTCCGTAATAGCCTAAAGCCTCCGCAGTCTTACTGTACTCAACCACCAATGTCGCTGTAATCGGCGCTTCCGGCGTAGCAAAGTTTGTAATGTCGCGCTTCACCCCATCAACAAAAATTGCGAAGTTATCTTTGGTTAGATTGTTGGTGGGCTGGCCGGTCTTTTTGTTGTAAACAACGGCATCGACGTTCACGATGTTGGTGCTGACGACCACCTTCTCCGCTTCCTGCTGCTTGCCGGTCAAGTCAGGAGGCAAGGGTTCTTGCTTTTGCTCGTCCGTCTGACCTTCAGGCGGACGCGGATTCTTCTTCTTATCCGAGGCGGGCGGTTGGCGCCGCGCCTGCGCGAACACGAAGGTCGAGACATTGGCCGAGAGAGAGAACGCAACGGCGGCAATGAGAGCAAACAGCCGGCGAGCGATGGTATTGCTATTCATGGCAAAGTCCTTAAGTGAAGTTCAGAGTCCAAGCTTTAGCTTGTCACAAGCACTGGCAACCTCAAGGTTGAACTCCTAACTTCGTTTTCGGGTTCCGAGGCGGGCCGAACTGAGCCGACTATAGGGCGCTCCTAATGGCGCGGTCAAGCGTATGCTTCGGCGGCCTAAAGGTTTGTGATGCGGGATTTGTGGCGCACGTTGGCAGTACGGTTTGGAGTTCCGCATTCAGGTCGTTTTAAGGGCTTGAGGCGGCCGGAACATATACCGCCTGAAAGGCGGAAGCCCGAGCCAAGTTAGCGCGAGCCGGACGCTTCGGCTTCAATCACCACGTCGAACATGCCTGAGTTATCGCTCAAGTTTCCTTCATTTACGCCCAGAAAAAGCACTCCGTCGCGCTGGGCAACAAAATCTCGGCCCCGGCCAATGAAGATAAAGTCATCATTGTCATCCCCAATCACGGCGATCAAGCCGCCTGTTGGTTGATTGCGCATCAACTTGTCGCGGTCGGGCACGTTGGCCAGGCCGTCCGGAGTCGCGTAACGATTGGGTCCCAGACTGACCCGGCCGTTGGCGTTGATTCGCAGACGCTGGCCGCGCCGCACCACCAGGCCGCTGTTCGTCCAGCCATTGCTGGCATTGTCGGCCCGCACCCGCACGTTGATCTGGAAGAACGTGGGATTCTGACTCTGCGTCGGAGGGTTCGTGGTCGTCGTCGTCGGCGGCTGGTAACTCGGTTGAGTGGTGGTCGTCTGCGTCGTCGTCGGCGGCTGGTAAGCCGGTTGCGAAGTATTGCTGGTGTTGTCATCGGCCGGACCACTGGTGTTGCCAGTCGCCGAGTCAAAGTCGATGGATTCGACGTCTTCCATGTAAACCGTGATTCGGCTCTTGCGCCCGCGCGCGCCGCTCCCGACCAGAATCGTAAACTGCTCGTTCTTAAAGTTGACGATCTGGCCGCGAATCACGCTGCCATCTTTCAGGCGAATCGTGTCGGCCAGAACAGTCAGGCTGGCGCCCATGACCAGCGCAAAAATAATCAAGGAACGAATGACCAAATTTTTCATGATAGACCTCCAACAAACAGCAACGATATCTGGGAACCACCGATAACTGAACGATTGATGGCGCAAACGCCGAGGAGAGAGGTGGCAAAGTGAAGAGACAGTGGCAGCGAAGTTTTGAGCGAGGGGCTGACTGCGAGATCGATGGGCATTAACAACGTCAAAAGCTTGCGGTCTCTTCAATCTGTCGGCCGCAGTTTACCACAAGTCGGCAGGTTGTTAGGCAAACTGTTAGTTGGCAGCCTTAGTTGAATTCGTCGCTGACGTGAACGGCAGACTCACAAACTGGGTCGCGTCTAACGGGAGATTTCTTCGGAGTGAAGCGCAGCAACAATGAAGGTTCGCAAGGCGACTTGATAGGCAGCTTCGGCGTCTGACTCGAAAGGCACCACGGCGTAGTGGACTCGCGCGCCCGATGAGTTAAAGAAGCCGTGATAAGCCATGTAGTGTTTTTCAGCCATCAACGGTCCCAGCGTCGAGTGCATCGTGGGATCGAGATAAACGACATAGATCGCTTCGGCGTTGGGCTGAGGACCGTCCTTTAGCACCTGATTGAGGATGCCCTGGATTTCGAGATCTGAGATGTTGCGATTCCCTGCGACATCCGATCTTTCCACGATCCAGACCGGAGCGAAAAGATTGCTGATGCCCGCGTTGTAAACTTCGTCCATCTGGACGTGATCTCGCATGGTCGAGAGCAGCTTACCTAAGCGGCTTTGCCGCGCGTGCAGCGTGGGATCGGCCCAACCGCTGCCCACGAAAACGCTGCGCTGCTCCAAATCCCCCGTAGTACTTGCGCCTGGCTTCAATAATCCGACGAGGGGGCCGTTGGCCGGCAAGATCAGATAGGAACGGCCGCCATCTTCATTTAATACCGGCCGCTGCTGCTGATCATCTTTTTCCGCGGGCCACGGCGCTTGCGCCGGCGCAGCAGCGGCACAAACAACAATGATAAAGAGGATGCAGCTCAGTTTCATTTCAAGTCCTCGAAAGTTTTTGACCGGATCGCCATTCAATTAAGCTGTCATGTGATCCGCTCGCTATCGCTCGCGGTACTGACACGCTGCGGCTCGCACACTTCATCACTGCGTTACGTTCACCGCAAAATCATCCACGACAAATGAAGTCTTCAAACTTGAGTCTTCCACGCCCACCAGGAAAATCTGAATTGCCTGGCCTTTATAAGAGCTCAGGTCATACGAGACCTGCTTGTAACCGGAGGCAGCGGTCAAGTTTGAGTAGGTCGCCAACGTCGCCAGCACCGTCCCTGAAGAGTTGCGCACTTGCACCTTCAGGGTGTCATAAGTCGTGGTCGTTGTAGTCTCAGCGGTGTCGATGTGCAGCCAGAACGAAAGCGCGGCAGTATTCGCGGTCGAAGGGATCGTCACGGTTTGCACCAGCGTATCGGTGTGCGTAGTTCCGTAACCGTTCAACCACGCCTTCCATGATCCACTGTGCGGCGCCTCAAATGAAGAGCTGTCGATCACGCCCGATGTGACAGTCCACGGTGCGACATTCGCTGATCCGTTTTCAAATCCAGGGTTGCCGAGCAACTGTTGGGTGCCGCCGCCGCTTTGACTCACACTGAGACTAATAACTGCCGAATGAGTCTTGCCGCCACCGGTTCCCGTCACAGTGACGTTGTAATTGCCGGTCGCGGTCGCGCTGCCGGCGAGAAACGTCACGGTTGACGCACCACTTCCGGGCGCCGCGATTGAAGCCGGACTAAACGTGGCCGTGGCTCCGGCTGGAAATCCCGATGCAGATAACGCGATCGAAGAATTAAAGCCGCCGGAAACCGTGGTGGTAATCGTCGCCGTGCCTGAGCTGCTCTGGAATATTGACAGCGCTAACGGCAAAGTTGAGATCGCAAAGTCGCCGCTGCCGCCAGAGGCACTGACATTTAGGGCGAAATCATCAACCACAAACGAGGTCTTGAGCTTCGAATTCTCCACGCCAATTAAATAGATCTGAATCGTCTGGCCCTTGTACGAAGAAAGATCAAATGAGACGAGGCGATATCCCGCGGCTGCATCACGATTTGAATATGTGGCCAAGGTCGTCAGGACCGTGCCTGACGAATTACGAATCTGCACTTTCAACGTATCGGCCGCCGTATTTGATGTCTCGGCGGTATCGATGTGCAGCCAGAACGAAAGAGTGGAGCTGGTCGCGGCGGACGAAATACTCGCGGTTTGTAAAAGCGTGTCAGTGTGCGCGGAACCGTATCCGTCCAACCAGGCTTTCCATGATCCGGTGTGCGGCGCCTGGAATCCTGAATTATCAATGACGCCTGCCGTTACCAACCATGGCGAAGGGTTGGCAGCACCATTTTCAAATCCCGGGTTGCCGATGAGTTGCTGCGTGGTACTCCCGTTGGTCACAGTCAGAGTTAATGCAGTTGCACTCGTCTGGCCGGCGCCGTTCCCGTTCACGGCTAAAGCATAAGTTCCGACGGGCGTAGACCCGCCGACAGAGATCGTCAAAAGCGACGAGCCTGCGCCGGGCGCGGCAATCGAGGACGGGCTAAAGGTCGCGGTCGCCCCCGCGGGTAAACCGCTGGCGGACAAAGATACTGTCGAGTTGAAGCTCCCGTTGAGCGCCGAAGTGATTGTGGCCGAGCCCAATGCTCCCTGGGCAATCGTCAATGATTGTGGCGAGGATGAAAGAGCGAAGTACGGCTTAAAAATAATATCGATGATCGGATGTAGTTCGATTCCGTTGGGTGCGATGCCTTCCTGGCCTTCCTGGTGATCGAAAAAGCCAACGCCGGTGACCTGCACCGGAACGTTCACCGTTTGGAAAGTTGTCGTGGCGGTGAACATGGCATCGAATTGCGCACGAGCATGGGCAATTCCGGCGGCGAACGGGCTGCCGGCGCCGACGCAACTCGGAGCGGGTATCTCAGCAATCATCGTGCGGCCCTGTTCATCGGTCAGCACCATGTGGTAGTCCGAGTCATAGGCGCGCACAAACTTTGTCAGCGTTGCATTCAGAACGAAAACGGTTGTTTCCGTCGGCTGCACGCGTGAATTATCAGGAAGCAGGCTCGGCATTGAAATCGATCGGAGGCTGTTTATCGTCGTCGCGTTTGTCGAGGTGAGATTCACCATCCACGCGTCCGGGTCGGTGCCGGTCTTAACCGTCCAACGCTCGACTCCGCATTGGGCGAACGTCGCCGCGGGCGAAAAGGCGAAAAAGAATAGCAGCCCAAGCAATCCGGAAATAGACAACCGTTTCATCGCGACTCCCTGCTGGTAACACGTTCGATCGATGCGCGCAGGTTCTGCGCCAGCAGTTGCACGCCTGGTTCCTTAATAATATTGAGGTGGTTACCGGGAATTTCGACGGTGTCGATGCGACCACGAACCAGTTCGCGCCAGCCGTCCTTTGAATCATAGTCGGCAGTCAGATCGGTCGCGAGAAAAAGGATCACGTCACCGGAATAAATTTGCGGCTCATAATCTTTCACGGCCGCGAAAGTGATCTCTTCAATGTTTCGCAGCGCCGGCGGTAAAGGCTTGCCGAACCGCTGATACAACTTGTAGGCGCGGCGATAAATCTTGTGCTTGGCTTTGGCCGGCGCGTACCGCAGCTTCCTGATTAGATATGCAACCTTGTCCGTCACGTTCAGCTGGCGCAGATTGAGCAAATGCGACTGCCACTTCTTTGCCCGACGGTGAAGGCGTTGAGCGAACGAAGCCGAGCCCGGAAGCAACTTGAAGTAACCCGCGGGAAAAGTATCGAAGAGTGCGAGCAGTGCGACCTCTTCACCGGCAGCGCTCAGTTGGCAAGCCATCTCAAACGCGATTGTGCCGCCGGAAGATCGGCCGCCCAGAAGGTAAGGACCCTGGGGTTGCACCTCACGCATCTCCTTGATGTAGTGCGCGGCCATCTCTTTGATCGACGTGTGCGTCGGCTGCTTTCCATCCAAACCTCGCGCCTGAAATCCATAGACCGGCTGGTCCGCTCCTAACAGACGCGCGAGATCGTGATACTCCAAAACGTTTCCGCCGACAGCATGCACGCAGAAAAACGGAGTTCTCGTTCCGCCCGTATGGATTGGTACCAGCGAAGACCATGACGGCTCCCACCCCTCGTCGCGCAAAGCCCGCGCCAGCTGTCGCACGGTTGGAGTTTGGAACAACGTTGCGAGTGGCAAATTCTTGCCAAAAGTTTTTTCGATCTCGGCAAACAGACGCACCGCCAGCAACGAGTGGCCGCCAAGCTCGAAAAAGTTTTCGTCCGTTCCGATCGGCCGTACATTAAGCACACGCTCCCAGATTCCCGTGAGCCTCAGTTCAATTTCATTTTCAGGCGCGACAAATCCCTTCTTTGCTGAGCGTTGAGAGTCCTGTGGCGCGGGCAGTGCGCGACGATCGACTTTACCCACCGGGGACAGCGGCAGGGCTTCGAGGGTCACAAACACCGACGGCACCATATGATCAGGCAGCCGTTGCTGAATAAATTCGCGCACGTCCTTTTCCGAAAGATTTCCGTTGCGCGGCACGAGGTAAGCCGCCAGATGCTTATCGCCACTGTCTTTTCGAGCGACCACGACCGCTTCGCGCACGGACGGATGATCGAGCAATGCGGCTTCGATCTCACCAAGTTCAATCCGAAAGCCGCGCACCTTTACCTGATTATCGATGCGCCCGAGGAATTCAATTTCGCCGGTGGCCCGATAACGAACCAGGTCTCCCGTGCGATACAGCCGGCCGCCATTTCCCGAGAACGGATCAGGCACAAAGCGTTCGGAGGTCAGCTCCGGGCGATCCAGATAACCGCGCGCCAGACCATCTCCGCCAATGTAAAGTTCTCCGGGCACCCCGATCGGCGCGGGCTTCATGAAACGGTCGAGCACGTAAACCACAGTGTTCGAGATCGGAAATCCGATCGGGACCGATCCGTTGACTTTCGCCAAATCAGTGATTGAGTAGCAGCAGGTAAACGTTGTGCTCTCAGTCGGGCCATAGCCATTAATCAACCGGCAATTTGGCAGGCCGTTTACGACCTTCTGCACGTGCGGAACCGACAACACGTCGCCGCCGGCCAACAATTGACGCAGTCCGCTGAGATCATCCAGGTGATTTTCCACCATGAGGTGGAAGAGACCCGCCGTCAGCCATACCGTGGTTACTCGATGGCGCTTGATTGCATCGGCGAGTTCTTTTAATGAAGGAGTGCCTGCCGGCAGCAACACGAGCTTCGCGCCATTCAACAGGCTGCCCCAAATTTCAAAAGTGGATGCGTCAAACGAAATAGTCGAAGCCTGAAGAAATATCTCATCGGCCGAGAACGAGGCGTAGTTCGTATTCTTAACCAAACGCACTACGTTGCGATGCGTGACGGCGACTCCTTTCGGCTTACCCGTCGAGCCCGACGTGTACATTACGTACGCCAGATGATCCGCCGACGTGATGTCTACCGGATTGTCGTCACTCTCATGCGAAAGCTCTCCTGGAATTTCATTTACGCAGATTAATTCAGCTCGGTGATTTGCCAGCTGCGGCGCCAGCTCAGTCTGCGTCAGCAGCAATGGCGCCTGCGAATCCTTGAGCATGAAATCCAGACGTGATTCGGGATAGTCGGGGTCGAGCGGCACGTAGGCGCCGCCGGCTTTCAGAATGCCGAGGATCGAAACAATCAATTGCGCCGAGCGATGCATGCAAACCCCGACGCGCGTATCCGGTTTGACGCCACGGCGGCGCAGGTAATGCGCCAGCCGATTCGCGCTGGCGTTCAACTCGCGATAGCTCAACTGCTGATCACCAGAGATGATAGCCACTGCATCGTTCGAGCTCGCGGCCTGTTGCTCAAACAGATGATGAATCGATTGATCGCGGGGAAAGTCGGTCTGCGTCTGATTCCACTCAATCAAAAGTTGTTGACGTTCGGTTTCCGTCAGCATTGGCAGCTCAGAAATTTTCTCTTCAGGGTGGGCCGCGATCCCTTTCAGCAAGTTTTCGAAGTGACCGAGCATGCGCTCGATCGTGTCCGACTCAAATAGACCGGCATTCGATTCAAACAGGCAAACCAACTCGTCATCCTTCTCGACGATGTCGAGCGTCAGATCAAAATTGGCCATCACATTATCGATGCGAAAATGCTCAGCCTTTAACCCGGGCAGTTGCAGCGGCAGGATTTCCTCGCTCTGGAGCACGAACATGACCTGGAACAGCGGGTTGTGCGTGCGCTCTGGCTGTAATTCTTTAACCAATCGCTCAAACGGCAAATCTTGATGCGCGTAAGCGCCCAGCGAGACCTGCTTGACGCGCTGCAGAAATTCACGGCTCGTGGGATTACCGGAAACATCGACGCGCATTGCCACGCTGTTAATGAATAAGCCAATCAGATCTTCCGTCTCAGGTTGTTGTCTTCCTGCGATTGGCGTACCGACGACGATGTCTTCCTCGCCGGTGTAGCGATGCAGCAGGATCTGATACGCGGCCATCAACAACATGAACAGGGTGACGCCCTCGCGCTGACAGGCCTCGCGGACGCGGCGGGTCACTTCGCGAGACAGCGTGATCGTGTGGTGCGCGCCACGAAAGGCGCGATGTGCCTGGACCGTGGGCCGGGGATGATCGGTGGGCAGCTCGAGCGCCGGCGGCAACGTGGCAAACTCCTTTTTCCAATACTCCAGTTGCGAGGCATAAACCTCTCCCTCAAGCCATTCGCGTTGCCACGCCGAGTAATCGAGGTACTGAATGGGCAGCTCAGTCAGCGGCGACGGCGCCTTGGCGGCAAACGCTTCGTAAAGCTTCGACAGTTCGCGGTGAAAGATTCCGACTGACCAGCCATCCGTCACGATGTGATGCATCGTCACGAGCAAAATGTGATCCTGCTCGTGCATGCGCAGCAGAATGGCGCGAATCAGTGGGCCGCGGGAGAGATCGAATGGAGTGCGCACTTCCTTTCGCAGAATAGTGAGCGCCTCAAGCTCACGATCGGCTTCGGAATTCTCACTCAGATCGATAAGCGGAACCTCGAGTGTGAAATCGCCGACCACCTGCGTCGGCGTACCGTCGACTGCTTGAAAGCTGATCCGCAAGCCCTCATGTCTTTCGACGATCGCTTGCAGTGCTTTCGTTAACGCATCGACATCGAGCTTGCCGGTCAGACGTGCGGCGGTGGGCGTGTGATAGACCGCGGCGCCGGGCATCAACCGATCCAAGACCCAAAGACCCTGCTGGTTATAGGACAGCGGCGCCGACTTTCGGTCCGCCTGTCGCTTGATTACCTGGCGTTCATGCCTGGCGCGCTTGTTCTTATGCATCAGCCGTTTCTCGAGCAGTATCCTCTGGGCCGGCATCAGCGACGCCAACTGTTGCTCGAGCTGGGCGGATGAATTGTGCGTTTCCAACATTGTCTAATTAAGCGGCGGCAGCCTCACCAAAGCGATCTTCTGAATTGACGCGGAGTTGGGCTTCCTCTTCAGACAGCAAAGCTATCTCGGCCAGGAGCTCTGCAAGTTCAACTTGCGATTCTTTTTCCACAATGCGCGGATAAAGCAGGTCTGAGAGCGTTGCAATCGTGGGCGCTTGAAAGACATCGACCATGGTTATCGGTACATCGAGATCGTTGCGGACAAGCGACACGACTTTGGCAGCCAGTAATGAATGCCCACCCAGATCGAAAAAGTTATCGTGAATGCCGATGCGCTCGATGCGCAAAACGTCTCGCCATGCGGAAGCCAACAATTCCTGAATCGGAGTTGCTGGCGAGACGAAAGTTTCATCAGTTTCGCCTTCGGACTTTGGATCAGGCAGGGCGCGCCGATCGATTTTTCCGTTCGGCATTAGCGGCAACACCTCGATCATTTCAAAGCCGGCCGGCACCATGTAACCGGGCAACTTCGCTTTGAGATAGTTGCGCAAATCGCTGATGCGCGGCGGCGTCTTCCCAGCCACGATGTAAGCAATCAACCGCTTATCGTGGTCCTCACGCAGAACGACCACGCAATCCGTCACGCCTTCAAAACCGCGTAGGGCGCGCTCGATCTCTTCCAGCTCAACACGGAACCCGCGAATCTTTACCTGGCTGTCTATGCGGCCCAGGAACTCCAACTCACCGTCCGCCCGGTAACGAACGATGTCACCGGTTTTGTAGAGCCTTTGAGAGGCATCGTCGCATAAGGGATTCGGGATGAACCTCTCCAGCGTGAGATCCGAACGGTTGAGATAGCCCCGCGCGACTCCCGGCCCCCCGACATACAGTTCGCCGGGCACGCCAGTCGGAGCCAGTCGCAGGGATTGATCCAGAACGAAAAGAGAAGTGTTAGGCAGCGGTCGTCCGATCGGCACGACGCCTGCTGCGATCGCCGCGCTCGGTTTCAGATCACAAAAAGTAGCGGCAATCGTGATTTCGGTCGGCCCATAGCTATTAACCAGGCGGACTCGATTTTCGGTGTGTTGGTGCCAGCGCGCGACCCGATCGGCCGCGGCTTTTTCACCGCCGATGATTACTATGCGAATGCTTTCAGGAAGGCTGAGGCCTTCATCAGCCAAAGCGTCGGTCAATTCATGCCAATAGGCTGTCGGAAGATCGAGCACCGAGACGTTATTCGCTTCACAATAAGCGAAGAAATCACGCCCCGAACTAATCATCTCGTCGGTGCGCAGAACCAACGTGCCGCCGCTGCTCAGCGTCACGAAGATTTCCTCGGCGCTCATATCAAACGACAGCGAGCCAAACTGCAGCGTGCGATCTGCGGCAGTCATGCCGTAAACATGTGCAGCAGAGGTCGCATAATTGGCCAACGAACGATGTTCGATCATTACACCCTTCGGGTTGCCGGTTGACCCGGAGGTGTAGATGACGAGCGCGACATTGTCCGGAGCCGGCTGGATCTGAGGCGGAGCCGTGCTTTGTTTTGTGATTAGCTGCCAATCGCGATCGATACACAGGATCTTCGCGGCCACCGGAAGTTCGCCGGCCAGGTTTTCCTGGGTCACAATCACCGGCATATCGGCGTCGTCGATCATGAAGGCGATGCGGTCGCGCGGATAATTTGGATCGAGCGGCACATAACCACCGCCGGCTTTGAGGACGCCATAAATCGCGACCAGCATGGCCAGCGATCTTTCAACGCAAATCCCAACCAAACTTTCGCGTCCGACTCCCTGCTTCTGCAGATAGTTCGCCAGTTGATTCGCACGCTCGTTCAGCTGGCGATAAGTCACCTGTTCGCCACGGAACTCTGCCGCGATTGCTTCCGGAGTCTTTGCCGCATGAGCTTCAAACAATTGATGAAGCGAGGCCGACTCAGGAACCTGTATGCGTTCCTCATTCCAGGAAACCATCAGCCGGTGCCGCTCTTCGTCATCGGTCAGCGGAAGTTCTGCGATTGGCTGCTCTGGATTCTTTAAAATCGCGGCGAGCAAGTTTTGGAAGTGAGCCAGCGTTCGCTCGATCGTCGTTTGTTCGTACAAGTCGCAGGCATACTCGAAAGCGATCGACAGACCATCTGAAGATTGCGCGACATCGAAACTCAGATCGAATTTTGCTACCGCGCTCTCAGTGGTAAGCGGCGTGAACCCGGTTCCGTTGGCCGCCAGCTCAGGCGACGGCATGTTCTGAAAAGAAAACATCACCTGGAACAACGGCGAGCGGTTGGCTTTGCGCTCGGGATTCAGTTCTTCGACCAGTTTTTCGAAGGGCACGTCCTGATGACAAAAAGCCGCGAGCACCGTCTCGCGCACGCGCGCGATAACATCGCGGAACGCGGGATTGCCGCTTAGGTCTGAGCGCAACACCAGTGTGTTCACGAACGCGCCGATCAGATCTTCAGTTTCGACCATCGTGCGGCCGGCCACGGGCGTCCCGACCACCACGTCGTCCTGGCCGCTATAACGAAACAGCAGCGTTTGAAACATTGCCAGCAGCGTAATGAACACGGTCGCGTTGTTTTGCCGGCTTATTTGCTTGAGCGCTTCAGTTACTTCGGGCGATAACATCGTCGACACGCGCGCGCCTGCGGAACTGCGCATCGCCGGACGCGGATAGTCGACGGGCAGGTCGAGCGCCGCGGGCGCATTTGCTAGTTGCCTTCGCCAATAGTTCAACTGCCGTTCAATCGTTTCGTCCCGCAACCACTCTCTTTGCCACACCGCAAAATCCGCGTACTGGATGGGCAGTTCCGGTACGGCGGCTGACTTTTGCTGAGCGCGGTCCAGGTAAAGGTGCGTGAGTTCGCGCAGCAGCACGTTGATTGACCAGCCATCACAAACAATGTGATGAAGCGTAAAGATCAGCACGTGCCGGTTCTTACCAAACTTCAAGAGACAAGTACGGAACAGCGGGCCAGTGCTGAGGTTGAACGCGGCGGCGGCCTCTTCGCCAAACATGCGCCGGCTTTCGAACTCAGCCTGCTCTGGCGAGAGATGAGACAAATCAGACGCTCGCACTTGCACCTGTGTCTCATCCGAGATCACCTGCGCGGGCGAGCCATCTCTCATGACGATTTTCGTACGCAGAATCGCGTGACGCGTCACGATCGTGTCGAGGGTGCGCTGCAGCCTTTCAACGTCAAGCGGGCCCGTGATTTCCAGTGCGGTCTGCACGTTGTAAGCCGCCGGGTCGGGAACCGCTTGATCGAGCAGCCAAAATTGCTGTTGATTGAACGACAGTGGCGCGATTCCGTCATGCTTCGCCGGCTTAATGGAACGGGCGGGCACCAGATCGCCGCCGTTGGTCATGCGGACGGCGAGCGTCCGAATCGTCGGGCATTCAAAGAGCATGCTAATCGGCGCTTCGAATCTGAATTCGGCGCGAATGCGCGCGACGATTTGCGCCGCCAGCAGTGAGTGTCCGCCCAACTCGAAGAAATTGTCTTCGCAGCCGATGTCCTCGACCCGCAAAACTTCTGACCAGATTTTGGCCAGTCGCTTTTCGTGATCAGTTTCCGGAGCAATAAACTCTGTCGATAGATTCGCGCGTGAAGCTTCCGGTTCCGGCAGACGAAGACGATCCACTTTTCCATTTGCCGACAGCGGCAAGGCATCCATCGCCACAAAAGCGGACGGCACTGAGTATTCAGGAAGGCGGGCGCTCAGGAATCCGCGCAAGTCAGCCGCACTCGTGCTTTCTCCGCGCGGAACGAAATAGGCAACTAATTTCTTTTCGCCCGGGTCCTGGCCATTACCTGCACGCGCGACCACGACACACTCTCTGACTGAGGAATGCTGCGATAGCGCCGCTTCGACTTCTCCGAGTTCTACGCGAAAACCGCGCAGCTTCACTTGCTGATCCTGTCGTCCGGCGAATTCGATTCGGCCCTGGGCTGAGATACGTGCCCAGTCGCCGGTGCGATAAAGCCGCCGGCCATCTCGCTCGACAAATTTTTCCGCACTGAGTTCGGGCCGATTCAGATATCCGCGGCCGACCCCGGCACCACCGATGTAAACTTCGCCTGGCTCACCCAAGGCGCACGGTTGTCCGGTTTCATCAAGGACGTAAATGTCCGTGTTGGCAATCGGCCGGCCCACGGGAACATAAGTGTCAGGCTCGATCGTTCGCGGCACGTGATAGAGCGAGACAATCCCCGCCGTCTCTGTCTGGCCGAACATGTGCACGTGGCGCGCCGTGTGATTGAAGTCGTTCATCCAGGTGCGCGGCACGTTAGAAATGAGCGGCTCGCTGGCCGACAACATAAGGCGCAAACCATTGTCCAGCAGGGGGCGCCGTTCCGACTCAGGTAAATCGCTCAGAATCGTTGTGCAGTTTCTCCAAAATGAAGGTACGGCATCCATCACGGTGACGCCGGCGCTCTTGATCGTCCGCAAGAGGGCAATTGGATCTTTTCTCTCGTCAGCGGACGCGATTATCACGCTCGCGCCTTGAGACAAAGGCAACAACAGCTGACGCCGCGATGAAGAGAAGGCGATCGAAGCCGTGTGCAGATAGCGATCTGACGACTGGATTCCAATTTCGTGATTGAGGGCCAGCAGATAATTAGCGAGGTTGCCGTGCGTGATCATCGCGCCCTTCGGCTTGCCGGTCGAGCCCGAGGTGTAAATCACATAAGCGAGGTCGGAAGGCGCAGGCTTCTCCGTCAGGTTATCGTGCGAGCCTTTCGCAATCGCGGCGGCATCCTGATCGAGGAGCACCAGATTCGTTTGACGATCGAATTGGACCTGCAAGGCCGCTTTGCTGACGACTACTGCCGGCTGGGCGTCCTGCAACATAAACGCCAGACGCTCGTGCGGATACTCGGGATCAAAAGGCAGATAACCGGCGCCTGCTTTGAGGATGCCCAAAATCGCAATGGCCATCTCCTGTGAACGATCAATGCAGATGCCCACGATCGATTCACGGCCTACTCCCAAACTGCGCAGATGCCGCGCGAGCTGATTTGCCCGCGCATTTAGTTCGCCGAAAGTTAGACGTTGACGGGCGCAGACCACCGCCGTTGCTTGTGGATTGCGCGCAACTTGATCTTCGAAAAGGAGCGTGACCGCTCGCTCGGAGTAACCTGGAAGATGCTCGCCATGAAGTTCGGCAAGCGCCAGCGCGGTGTGCTTAATGGTGGCGGCGTCGAGATCCGATGTCTCGACAGTTAGCTGGGGCATGGCAATGTCTGTAGTTTTAGGCCGTGTTGGCACTCGACCTATTTTCTGGCTATCCGGGTTTCGTCCTTGTCGATTTCGATAATGCTGCCGACCTTGCGCTTCAAATCGTTCTGCACGCTGAGAAAAATCGAACCGCGATCGTCAACGGTCACGCCCTGAATGTTCTGGAGCTGACCGCCAAAGGCAGCAATCGTTTTTAACTCTTCGCCGGGCGTGTAGATGAAAAGCTTCCCGTTGTGACTATCGGTTATGTAAAGCGATCCCCTGGCAAAAAAGATCGTTTCCGGCGAGAACGAATCCCCGCGATCGATGATGCGATGCAGCTTTCGATCTTTGTCCAGCAGATAGAGAACGTTGTCATGGTTATCCGCGACGTACAGATTGCCTCGATCGTCATAGACCATGCTCTCGGGTTTGGTGATTCCGTAATCGGTCCCAAGAAATTCCGTCACGGCGCCGTCGCGCGTCACGCGAAATACTTTGTGCTGTTCGCCGTCTCCGACCAGCAAAGCGCCGTCGGGAGCCAGCGCAATGCCTTCGGTTGAAATCAAGCCTTTGTCTTTTCCGGCCACGAGACGCGGCTGGCCATCGGCAGTGAATTCCCAGAGGCCGCCGGCATCGTCATCAGTGAAAAAAATGTTGTCCTTTGAATCGACTACGAGATCTTCGGGTGATTGAAATCCAAAACCCGCATCCGCCAGCTTCTTCAAGCCTTCAGTCCGGTTCCAGGCTTCCAGCGCGATCGCGCCTTCGTCCGCCAGGTAAAGCTTTCCCTTGTGCCATGCCAATCCATCGGGCGCTCCGAATCCAGCTTTAGTCGTGGTCGCCAGGACCGTCACTTTGTAAGAGTGATCAGTCATGATCACGAGGCCCTCTTTCTGAACGTTGCATGAGGTCAGAAAGATCAGGGCGCCACCGGCAATGAGTGTGATGATCGACTTCTTCATAGAAACCTTAACGAGCAGTTGCCCGTGTCAAAATCTTCGTGCGATTCCGGGATCAGCCCATTCCCAGCAAAACGTGCCGGCGCATAGCCGCCAGCAAACCGAGAAACGCGCGGATGTGAACCATCGTGCTGGAAACTTCAAAGGCCACCAGAAAGATAATCGCGCTGGAAAGCGCGCTGTATCTCAACGTCAGACCGGTCAATCTTTCCAGCAAGCCGCTGAATTTTTTTCGCAAGACCATTTGAATAACTGACAATTCAACGATCGCCACGGCGGCGCCGGCCGCAATATCAAGAGGCGTGTGCTGCGCGCTAATCAGCTTGCCGGCGAGAATGACGAATAGTGTCCAGGCAAGAGCGAGCCATCCGAGCCGGCGCGACGCCAACCAGATGCCCAGGGAGATGGCAATGAAAAACCCGGCGTGATCGCTGGGGAAGGATCCGAGATCGTTGGATTCTACTTCGCCGCTCACCAGGGCGCGATATTCCTTTTGGCTCTCTTCGTCGAGCATGATCCGCACCGGCATCCGCTTCATCTCGACGAGCTGATCGCCTTCCAGTCGATAAATTTTTTGGGACTGAATTTCCGGACGGGGCAGGAAGATTGTCTTCGAAAGGACCTTGGTAGTCGTAATTACTGCGACGGCCGCGATCAGCGTTGCGATCAGAATTCTGCGCCGCGCGTTGGTGCTGTTCGGCGATTTCCCTCCATACCAGGCAGCCAGGAAACAGCCGCCAATCACACCCGCCTTGGCCAGGTCATTGTCGAGAAAGAATGCGACGATGCTGTCAAACAACCACGAACGTCCGGCGGCGCTGTTCACGAGCAACAATAGTTGATCATTCAGCTCGCCTAAGCGGCTCACGACCGACAATACGATTAGAGTGGAAAACACGCTCATGGCTTCGACTTAATGCCTCCGACTCGTCCTGAGTCCTCGTCGAACTAAAGGTCGAAAAGCGGTTCTTTGCCAGAATTAGCGGCAGTTTTCGGGATCTGCAGAACCTACGCCGATGATGTAGGACGCCAGGACGGGAATTGAATCCACTAAGGGCGGAAGATGCGTGGAATTGCGCGTTTATTTTGAGACAGAAGAGCAGGAGTGTCGCTCTCTAGTGTTGCCCATATGTCACTACTTATCAGCCCCGCCTCGTCAATCACCTCAGCTGGGAATTCATTGCCGGTTGTTGCCGGAGAGCCTATGGCAACCGAGCAAATTCCACTCAGCATTCCGCAATTGGTCTCGGCGCAGGCGGCAGCCTCGCCATCGGCGGCGGCAATCGTCACGGAACACCAAACGCTGGATTATGCTGAGCTGGACCGAACAGCGAACCGTCTGGCCCATCGGCTGCTCGAACTGGGTGCCGGGCCAGATCAGATCGTTGCGCTTTGTATTGAGCGATCGATCAATTCGATCGTCTGCGCCTTGGCGGTGTTGAAGAGTGGGAGTGCGTACCTGCCTATCGATCCGAGCCAGCCGGTTGAACGGATCTCGTCGATGCTGAAAGATGCCCGGCCGTGTGCACTGATTACCACGAAGGATTTGTCACTCGCGTCGGCGCAAGAGGGGTTGTCCATCTTAGTTGAGGATGATTTGGACAGCCGGCAATATTCGACGGATTGTCCTGCCGTCACGATCTCTGCCGGCCAACTTGCATACGTCATCTACACGTCGGGCTCTACCGGACAGCCCAAGGGAGTTGAAGTCACGCACGCCAATCTGATGAATCTGGTGACGTGGCATCGGGAAGAGTTTGACGTCAGCGATAGGGACAGGGCGAGTTGCCTGGCGAACGTAGGTTTCGATGCAGCCGTGTGGGAGGTCTGGCCTTACCTGACTGCGGGGGCCACTCTTTATTTACCGAATGAAGAGACGCGAGTCTCGCCGGCTCTGCTGCGCGATTGGCTGGTGACGAATCAAATTACCATTAGTTTTCTACCGACCGCATTGGCGGAGCGGGTAATGCTCCTCGATTGGCCGGCGGACACAGCGCTGCGTTTTTTGCTCACCGGAGCCGACACGCTGCATCGCTATCCAGATAAGGGTTTGCCTTTCACGCTGGTGAACAACTACGGGCCCACGGAATGTACAGTGGTGGCCACCTCAGGCCGCGTGTCGTCCAACTATCAGGATGGCTTGCCTGCGATCGGGCGCCCGATTTTCAACGCGACGGTCTACCTTCTCAATGAAGATCTCAAACCTGTGGTTTTGGGCGAAACCGGCGAGCTTTTCATTGGCGGCGCCGGCGTGGCCCGCGGTTATCTCAATCAGCCGGAGCTGACCAGCGCACGCTTCCTATCAAATCCGTTCAGCGCCGAACCGGACGCAAAGATGTATCGGACCGGCGACCTGGCGAGAGTGCGACCCGACGGCGAGCTGGCCTACGTTGGTCGTGTTGATGAGCAGATCAAAATCCGCGGTTACCGGATTGAGCCGGGTGAAATCGAAGCCGCGATTGATCGCCACCCAGGCATCGCCGAAAGTGTGGTCGTCGCTCGCGGTTGCGATTGTTCCGACCAGCGGCTCACTGCATATCTCACGCTGCGGAACGGTACGACGCCTTCGGCTACTGAACTGCGCGAGTGCCTGCGGTCTTCGCTGCCCGACTACATGTTGCCGGCAGCGTTTGTGAAACTGGACAGCTTTCCGCTCACGGCCAATGGAAAGATCGATCGCTCACTGTTGCCCGAGCCGTCGATGGAAAACACTTTGCACGAAGACAATTTCTCTGCCCCCTCCTCTCCGATCGAGGAACGGCTCGCGAAAATCATTTGCGAACTGTTCAATCTGCAAACCGTCAGCGTCAACGACAATTTCTTCCTGCTCGGTGGCCATTCCCTTTTAGGAGCGCAACTGATCGTCAAGATCCGTAGTACCTTCGGCATCGATCTAACGCTGCGCACCTTGTTTGAGGCGCCGACCATTGCTGAGTTGTCGCGCGAAATTGAACGCCTGGTCGTGGCCCGCATTGAAAGCATGAGCGAAGAAGAAGCGCTGGCCTTGCTGGGTTAGGCGGCGCCGATTTCTGCGTCGCCCGAAAGCCAATCCACAGACTAAAGTCTGTGCCAAAAATCATGAGTGCCCATTCCGAATTAATCTCAACCAATTCCGCACGTCCGCTGAGCCTTTATCATCTGCTCGATCCGGAGGTGCTCGCCAATCCTTATCCGCTCTATCAAAGACTGCGCACGGAAGCGCCGGTGCACTGGGATTCGTACCTTCATGCCTGGATCGTTACCAGATATGAAGATGTGATTACGGTGCTGCATCAGTTTTCAGCCAATCGCACGCCGACGCCCGAACAATTTGCCGCCATGGGCATGGCGGAACTGAGTCCGCTGGCGCAGATGATGACCAGGCAGATGCTTTTCATGGACGCCCCGGCGCATACGCGTTTGCGCACCCTCGCGTCGATGGCTTTTACGCCGGCGCGCGTCGAAGCGTTGCGCTCGCACATTCGCGAAATCCTCAGCGCCCTGATCACACCACTGCTGCGCGCCGGTCGCATGGATGTCATCAATGACCTGGCCGCGCCACTGCCGGCAATCGTGACTGCTGAGATGTTGGGCGTGCCTACTTCTGATTGCGAGCAGTTGAAAAGCTGGTCGGCAGACTTCGCCGAGGTGCTCGGCAATTTTCAGCACAACCCGGATCGGGCCGCGCGCACGCTTAAATGCGTGGAAGAAATGTCCGCCTACTTTCGTGAGGCAATTAAGCGCACCCAGCAACAGCCACGCGAAGGTCTGATCAATTCTTTTATGACGGCGGAAATCGACGGCGATCGGCTGACTGAAGAGGAAATCATCGCCAACTGCATCGTGACGATGGTCGGCGGTCAGGAGACTACTACCAATCTGATCGGTAATGGCGTGCTGAGCCTCTTACGCAATCCGGATCAACTGCAAAAGCTGCAGGACGATCTTTCTCTAGTTCCCTCGGCGGTTGAAGAGCTGCTGCGTTATGAAAGTCCGAGCCAGCAAACTGCGCGAATATGTCCGCGCGATACCGAGCTTGGCGGCAAACTGATTCGCAAGGGGCAAGCGGTGATCGCGGTCATGGCGGCGGGAAATCGCGACCCGGAAAGATTCACAGATCCCGACCGGCTGAATATCGAGCGCACTGACAATCGCCATCTGGCGTTTGGTTGGGCTTCGCACTTTTGCTTTGGCGCGGCGTTGGCGCGCATCGAAGGCCAACTTACTTTCGAAGCCATTGCTGCTCGCACTGCCAATCTCAAGCTGGCGCCAGATCGTCCTTTGGTGTGGCGAGAGAACCTGGGCTTGCGCGGCTTGACTGCGCTGCATGTTACGTTCGACGAAGTTGTCAGTCCGCCACCCATTCTCCCCGGCACTCAACCCGGCTGTCCTTTTCATCGAGCCGCGTAGGCAGGGGCCTTTGTAACCAGTGCAGGAGCAAATACAAAATCAGATTTCGCAGGTAGACGGAACGGCCACTTCGGCCGCTAAGCGGGATCTGCTTGCGAAGTTTTTGCGTGGCGATGCCCAACCGGAACTGTCTCGGGTGGGGACCATCGCGCCGCGCGCCGCGGACGTCGCGGCCCAGCTTTCATTTTCTCAGGAGCGTCTGTGGTTTCTTGATCAATTGATGCCGGGCTCGCCGGTTTTCAACGTGCCTATGGCGGTGAGGATTTCGCATCCACTTAATCTCACACTCCTGCAAAAGAGCATTAGTGAGATTGTGCGTCGTCATGAGGTATTTCGGACGGCGTTTATCACCAACGATGGAGTGCCCACGCCGGCAACCTCGACCAGCGTAAGCGTCGCTCTCGAAGTCATCGATCTTTCAGCGCTCGATCCAGATGAACGCAAAGTGGAAGCTCCCCGTCGAGTGCTAAGAGAATCGCTGCGCCCATTCGATCTTTCCTGCGCCCCTCTGATTCGCACCACCCTGATACAGCTTGGCGATCACGAATCTATTTTCTCGTTGACGATGCATCACATCGTCAGCGACGGCACGTCGATCCTACTTTTTTTCCGCGAGTTGTCAGCCTTGTACCAGGCATTCGAGCAGGGACAACCATCGCCGCTGCCCGAACTCCCAATTCAATATCGTGATTACGCGCTGTGGCAGAGGGACTGGCTGCGCGAAGATCTAACCACAACTCAAATTGGTTACTGGAAGCAGAAACTCGCTGGCGATCTTCCGGTCCTCGAGATTCCGACCGATCGCCCCCGGCCCGCGATTCAGACGCATTCCGGCGACCGGGTTACATTGACGTTGTCCGCAGACCTAACGCGAAGTCTAAACGCGCTGAGTCAGCAGGCCGGCACAACCTTGTTCATGACACTGCTCGCCGGGTTCAAGGCGCTGCTGCATCGTTACAGTGGACAGGATGACATCATCGTTGGTTCGCCAATCTCGAATCGCCCACGGGTTGAGACGGAAAAGTTGATTGGATTCTTCCTGAACAATCTCGCGCTGCGGACAGATATTTCCGGCGAACCCACGTTTCGCGAACTCCTTGCGCGCGTGCGGCGGACAGCCCTGGACGCGTATGCGAACCAGGACGTGCCGTTCGAGAAGTTGATTGAGGAATTGAAACCGGAACGCGACCTGAGCCGCACTTCAATCTTTCAGGTTTATTTCAATCTCTTTAGTTTCTCTAATCGGATCGATCTGCCGGACGGCGAGTCGGTCAGCTTTGTCGACGCGTGGCTTCAGTCTGACGAGACACTGGCGAAATTCGATCTGACGCTTTACGCCGGCGTCGGCGAACGTGAAATAAAACTAGCCCTGGTCTACAACACCGATCTTTTTTCCCGCGCGCGCATGGACGAGATGCTCAGCCAGCTCGAGCAATTGCTGAGGCAGGCAGTAACAAACCCTGATGAAAAGATCAGCCGCTTCTCGCTGGTCACTCCGGAAGCGAGAGAGGTTCTGCCCAATCCCACCGAACCGTTTCCTGCTCGCCGCGATCGGGCTATTACGGAATGGTTCGCGGAACAGGCAGAACGACGATCAAATGCGTTGGCGGTTTGTGACTCAACGGTCAACTGGACCTACGCAGATTTGGACCAGCGGACAACGACGCTCGCGAACCATTTGCGATTAAGCGGAATTGGGAAGGGCGACATTGTCGCGATCTATGGCCATCGCAGCGCGCCTTTGGTGTGGGCCATCCTCGCCGTACTGAAAGCTGGAGCAGCCTTCACGGTTCTCGATCCATCGTATCCGGCGGCGCGTCTGATTGATTGTTTGCGGATTGCCAAACCGCGCGGCTGGATTCAAATCGACGCGGCGGGCACACCGGCCCCGGAATTAACCGCATTCGCTGAAGCGAGTGATTGTTGCCGGCTTAGCCTCAGTCCGCGAACCGAGCTTCCGGCCATCGATGCTGTAACTATTGCTACTCACGACAAGGACGATCTGGCCTACATAGCCTTCACTTCAGGCTCGACGGGTCAGCCTAAAGGAGTGATGGGCCGGCATGGTCCGTTAACTCTCTTCACTTCGTGGGCCATCGACACGTTTGGGCTGAACGAAGAGGATCGCTTCTGCATGATGTCGGGGCTCGCGCACGATCCCCTGCATCGAGATATCTTCACACCATTGCAGCTCGGCGGCACGATCTGCATTCCTGAACCGCAGGATCTGGAAGCGCCCGACCGTCTCAGAGCCTGGATGAAGCAGCAGGAGATCACCATCGCTAATCTCACTCCGGCCATGAGCCAGGTGCTGACGGAAGAGAACGCCGGCGATCAACTCCCGTCGCTGCGTTATGCTTTTCTTGTCGGTGATGCCTTAACGAAGCGCGACGTGGCCCGCCTGGAGCAGCTGGCGCCTTCGATTACTTGCGTCAATCTCTACGGCTCGACTGAAACGCAAAGGGCCGTCGGCCATTACGTCGCCTCAGATTACGATCAGGCAAACACTTGGGAAAAAGAAGTCCTGCCGTTGGGCAAGGGTATTCGTGACGTTCAGTTGCTCGTGCTCAATCAAGCGCCGGGTCTGTGCGGCGTCGGCGAAGTTGGCGAGATTTGTTTCCGCAGCCCGTATCTGGCCAGGGGATATCTGGGCGACGAAAAACTCACAAGCGAGCGTTTCATTGCGAATGCGTTTAGGCAGGACTCGACGGATCGCTTGTACCGAACCGGAGATCTTGGCCGTTACTTGCCGGATGGAAACGTCGAGCACGTAGGCCGCGCGGATCGACAGGTTAAGATTCGCGGTTTTCGAATTGAGCTGGGTGAGATTGAAGCGGTGTTGACCCAGCATCCGCAGGTGCGCGAAGCCGCTGTCCTCGCCCGCTGCAGCTCTCGTAATGGCGCCGCCTCACCCCGCGAAACGGCACTCATCGCGTACGTTGTCCCCAGTCAGCAGAGCCCGTTTGACGCTCCTGCCCTGCGCGCGCACCTGGCCGAAAAACTTCCGCAGTACATGATGCCTGCGGCGTTTGTGATGCTTGAGTCTCTACCCCTAACGCCGAACCGAAAACTCGATCGAAACGCATTGCCGGCTCCGGATCAGATTGAGCGGCTAAGCATTACTCACGCAGCGCCTCGGTCTGCGACTGAGCGAGCGCTCAGCGATATCTGGCAGGCAGTCCTGGGCGTTGAACGCATCGGCATTAATGACAACTTTTTCGAACTAGGCGGCCACTCATTATTGGCCGTGCGCGTGTTCGGACTGATTCAAAAACGATTTGGTGAACGGTTGCCACTGGCGACTTTGTTTCGCGCGCCGACGATTGCGCAACTTGCGGCTGTCCTCGAATCAGATGCGTCGCAGTCCTGGTCTTCTTTGGTGCCGATTCAACCGCACGGCACGCGGCCTCCTCTCTTTTGTGTACATGCCGTGGGCGGCAATGTGCTTGAGTATTTTGATTTGGCGCGGCAATTGGGAAGCGATCAGCCGTTTTTTGGTTTGCAGTCGATTGGTTTGAGTGGATCGCACGCGCCACATACCAGCATCGAGGACATGGCGGCGCATTACGTAAAAGAGATCCGCGAGTGTCAACCGGCTGGTCCTTACTTCATCGGTGGCCGCTCGCTGGGCGGCATCATCGCTTACGAGATGGCGCGCCAACTACGGATGCAAGGCGCAGAAGTTGGCTTGCTGGCATTACTGGATTCTTATCCGGTCGGACATCAGAAGCTTTCGCCCCAGGCCGGAACTGCGAGCAGCAAACTCAAACGATTTAGCAGACGGGTTTGTACCCACATCTCGAATCTCCGGGGACTGTCGCTGAAGCAAAGACTTCTCTATCTCGCCGGCAAATCTCAGTACGCGCCCGTCCAGATCAAGAGCAAGCTGTGGCGCACACTTTACCGCTGGTATAAGAGAGTTGGACGTGAGATCCCGGTGACGCTTCGTAAGGTGGAAGAGTTTAATTGGCTGGCAGCGCGTGACTTCGTCCCGCGAGTGTACGACGGACCGGTAACACTTTTTTGGGCCAGCAGCGATCTCCGCGCCAAGTTCGACATGCTGGAAGGCTGGCAGACCCTCGCGCCAGGCGGTCTGGCAGTTCACGAAGTTTCAGGAACCCACCTCGATATCATCAAAGAACCGCATGTGGCAGATTTGGCCCGGAAGATCGAAGACTGTTTGCAAGGGGCGCGGGCAAAAGCGTAGCCGGTGCTAATTTGGAGTGCGCCGGCTGCGACGGCGCTTTGGATCGACTAATCGACGATTTACTTTTGAGTCGTGATCAAAAGCGGCGGCGCGGCGGCGCTCGCCGCACTCCAAATATAAGCTAACCAGCGGCCGCCGCCACGTCCGCGGCCTCGGCGTTTCGTTTGACGATGACGAGCGTGATGTCGTCAGCAGCCGGCGTTCCCTGGCAGAATTTTGTCAGGGCCGATTCGATGCGATCGCGAATGCCGCCCGCGGAAGCGTCAAGGTTGCGCGCGACAACTTCGTACAGCCGAGTGGGACCGAACTCTTCACCATTCGCGTTGACCGCCTCAGAGACGCCGTCCGAATAAATCACCAGGACGTCGCCGGGGCGAAGCTGGGTGCCGCCTTCACGAAACTCGGCGTCGCTCATAATTCCTAACGGCAAACCACCGGAGGCAAGCTGTTCCATAGTACCGCCCGCGTGGACTATGAGCGGTGGGTTGTGGCCGGCATTAAGAAACGCGAGCGAACCGGTCTTCGAATCGAGTTCAGCGTAAAACAAAGTGACGAATCGATTGGGAGGGATGCTTTCCACCAGATAACGATTGACGGCGCTGATCGTCTTGACGATGGAATCGTGATTGTCGGCCTGCGCGTGCACCGCGGCGTGCAGCGACGACATCAAGAGCGCGGCCGCCGTCCCTTTGCCGGAAACATCGCCGAGGGCAACCACCAGCTTGCCGTCCTCGCGCTGAATAAAATCGTAGTAGTCGCCGCCGATTTCGTAACAGGGAAAACTGATGCCCTGCAGCTCGTATCCCTCGATCTGCGGCGCTGCGGCCGGCAGAAAGCGCTGCTGAATTTCGCTGGCGACTTGCTGTTCGCGTTCCAGTCGTTCGCGCTCCATCTGTTCTTCAGTCAGGCGCGCGTTTTCGACGCGAATCGCCGCCACCGATGCCAGCGTGGTAAGCACCTTCAAATGATCCTCGGTAAAACGATTATCTGAGAGCGGCGAGTCGGCATAGATAATTCCAAAGACGTTTGCGCCCACACCGAGCGGCACCGCGAGCACCGAGCGAACGCCTTGCAGCATCACGGTGCCTCCGGCAAAACGGGGATCGGCCTGAGCGTCAGAAGTCAAAACCGATTTGCCGTTGGTGACGACTTCATCAATCACCGAACGGCTGATGCGAATCTCGCCAACTTCGCCGGCGCGATCGCGCAAGCGCGCCACTGCCACTTTGAGATCGGGATTCTTCGCATCGCGCATCATGATCATGGCCCGATCCGCGGGAACGGCTTCGAACACCAGCGAAACAATCTGTTCGAGGGTTTCGTTCAGCGTTACCGAGGCCAGCAACGCGACGCCGACCTTGCCGATTAGGGCGAGCAGATCGCTCTGACGCGGTTCGCGCGCGGCTGAGTCCTCCTTGGTGCGGGCACCCTCGATGGCTTCGAACAACCCGGAGGTAGTGCGGTCGGCGGAAGAAAGAGCGATGGTCGCTTCGGGAATCGACTCGGAATTATCGGTGATCATTGTCGCCCCGCTGCTCAGCGGGAACGAGCTGTCGTTGAAAACAATTTCAGTTTCGCCGATCTGAATGCGGCCGCCGCGAGTGAGGGTGATCGGCGCTTCGACTACCGAACCGTTGTAGAGTGTCCCGTTCGCTGAACCGAGGTCTTGCAGGAAATACTCGTCACCTTCGTTGCGCACTTCGGCGTGCACGCGCGACGCAAACGGATCAGGAATGCAGAGATCATTTCGCGCCGAACGTCCAATAGTCACGCGTAGACGGCTGATCTGAAAATGTTCGGCGGCCCGATCCGGATATTTGACGATTAATTCAGCCATTGGGTCTTAAGGTTAGGTGTAGCGAGCCGGCGATAACTCAAACGCATCGATCTTAACGTGTGGTATTTGCAGCCGGCCTTACTATCGCCGAACCTTTGCGCACGACCACGGTACCGCAAATCAAATCATGCAGGGCGCGGCCCGTCGGATTAACAATGGCCATGAGAAAGCCGAGGCCAAACGGCAGCAGCGATAACGGATAACCGACGAAGTGCCGCAAAAGAGCCCGTGGAATTCCCGGCGCCCCGCCGCTGACTGTTTCCAGCCGCAAGCCCGTCGTCCACTTGCCGATCGATCTACCAGTCAGGCCCGCGAGCACTCCCAGGTCCAACACCACCGCGATCAGCGTCAGAACGATTCCGACCTTTTCCGCGGTCCCGCCCGCCAGACGCGCGCCACCACCCATGAGCCGAGCCACCATCGTGCTGAACGCCATGATCAGCACCAGCACGATGTAATCGATCAACAACGCCCCGCAGCGAAGCGCAAAGGGCGCGCGATAACGAACCCGTGCGTGCGATTCTGACCGCTGACGCGGTGTTCCCGGAGCCATCTTCACCGTTTCGGCATTCGCCACCATAGATACCGTTTTGATTCCTGAATTCGTTGCGGCTCGGTCTCGTAGACCGCGACGCCCAGACTAGATTCAAAATCTGAATTTCGCAAATCCTGAAATATTTTTTCTTAGCCCAGCAGAAAGTGAAGCGTAGTCTCGCCGAGCTTGATGCGGTCACCGCTGTCCAGCGCCCGCGGCTCTCGCGGTTCGAGGCGGATCACGTCATTGATCATCGTGCCATTAACAGAGCCTAAATCTTCGACCATAAAAGCATCGCCTTCGCGCCAGATGCGTGCATGGCGGCGCGAAACCTTGGTATGAGGATCAAACCGCGACAGATCGACTTCCGGAAAAATATTCGAGAGTGGATCGGTCCGGCCCACCAGGTTGCTGTCCTGCAGATGGAACGAAGCATCCAATTCCGTCGTCCCGGCGACGATTAGCTTGGCCGTCGGCCGCGCCAGCGCGCGACTGGAATCACTGCCGGTCAGCGGCTGCCGCGAACCGCAGTGCGCGCAAAAAATGTCGTCGGCTGCGATCCGGCCGCCGCAGAATCCGCAGAACACCATGGTGACAGCGACGGTGTCGCCACCCAGTTCGCTCGCGGGTGCGCCATAACTGACCTGTCCCGTGCGCAACTTTTCCAGATGCTGGGTCAGCGCATCGCGCATCTCGATACCCGACTGGAAGCGATGTTCGGGTTTGTATTCCACCGCCCGAATCAGCATGCGTTCCATCTCGCTCGAGAGCGCAGGATTGATCTGCCGGGGCCGCGGGTTCTTGGTAAAGTCAAAGATGAGCAGCGGATTGTCCTGCGGATCGGATCCGGTCAACAGGTGAAATAGCGTGGCCCCCAGACTATAGATGTCCACGCGCGCATCGGCCTGCCCGCTGAATAATTCCGGTGGCGCATAACCCATCGTGCCCACCGCCGTGACACCTTTTTCTTTCTTGTTGACCCAGCGCGCAATCCCAAAGTCGATCAGCATGATCCGATTCAGATTGCTGTCGAGCATCAGATTCGCTGGTTTCAGATCGCGATAAATAATTGACTGCGGCCGGGCGTGGAGGTAATGCAGGACGTCAGCGACCTGAACGCCCCATTCGGTCACTGTCAATTCATCGATCCGCCCGCCGGGCGCCGCCCGCAGTCGCGAAGCCAGGTCGCTGCCGGGAATGAATTTCATGACGAGATAAAAACGCTCGGAACTGTCGTCATAAAAATAATCATAAACGGTCGGAATCGAAGGATGCTCGAGTTCCGTCAGCAGCAACGATTCGCGCTTGAAATCGGAAATCGCCTTTTCATGCTGAGAATCGTCGATGTGCGATTCGATCATTTCCTTGACGGCACGCGGGGCATCCCCGAGGTTGTGGTCCTTGGCCAGGTAAACCGCGCCCATACCGCCTCCGCCGATCCGGCGCACAACCTCGTATCGATGATTGAGAACTTTTCCTTCGGTTAGAGCTTTGGGTTTGGGACGGCGGTCGGGAACTGAATCAGCGCGGGAAGTTTTCGGCACCGCCTCGCCGGTGGGAACCAATTCTCCGGTACCCTGGTCCTTATGCTCCTCTCCCGGGGACATGGTCCTGCTTCCGTCAAAGGACTTTTCGTCGGGAGAAAGGATCCCGCGCTCGCTGACGCCGCCGGTTGGCTCGGTTGCGGACAGGCCCATATCGTCGCGCTGCTGGTGCGCGCCGCAAACGCCGCAAAAGTTTTCATCGAGCGCGATTTGCGCGCCACATTGACAGCAAGGAACCATTGCTCATTTGTTGCGCAAGCGGTCAGCTTACGTCGCGATCAGCACAGTGAAGTCGGGCCGGCCCAGGCCTATTTCGCGATTCGAAACCGTAAAAAGGTCTTCCCGACGATGATTTCGTCACCATCTTTCAATGGTTGCAGATCACCGGGAGCCAACCGCCGCCCACGGTTTACAAAAGTCCCGTTCGTCGATCCCAGGTCTTCAATTACATAAGTACCATCGTGCACCGAGATCCTTGCATGACGGCGCGACACTTTAGCTTCAGGATCGTCGGAATCAAGGTCAACGTCAGGAAAAACGCCGCCATCTGCGTCCCAGCGTCCAATATTGGACTCTTGAGTGCTCAAAGGAAATTGCTTGCCGGCCGACACCCCACGCTCGAGTACGAGGGTGGCATGGATCGGATTGCCGGATTCCAGAGGCGGCACCGGTTGAGGCTCGACCAGCTGCGCGCCGCTCCGCGCCACCGTTACCGAGTCCTGGCGGACTTTGCCCTTCGCACCGTTGCCGTGCGCGCCGGACAAACTTCCGCTGCCGGGGCGCTTTTCAGCCATCCAGAGAGCCGCCCCGCACGTATCACAGAATCGCGCCGTTTCGTCGTTTTCGGTCCTACAGTTTTCGCAAACAATCATTATGACCAGCAACAGTAAACGCGTTTCGCGAGCAAAATATCTTAACGCGAAACGACGAGGCGCGCCAACGAGCTCTTTAGGTCCCTGCTTTGATCTTACGAATTGAACAAAACAAAGGATTCAGGCGCTTTTAGCGGCCGCCTTGCGTTCGGCACCCTGCGTGGTATCGTCTATAATTCCTTGTGCGGACAAGATTTCTTTGAAACCAGGCACTGAAATTCTTCGTAAAAACATCTCTAGCCTGAACTAATATCCGCGTGCGGCATCTATAAATCGAAGACCGAAAACCCGGCCGAATAAAAAGTAAGGAATTGAAATCAAATGGCCCTCAGTAGAAAAAAGAAAATTATCATCGGAGTGTCAGCACTGGTCGTGCTGTCGCTGATAGTCATCATTAGCGTCATCGCCACCCGGAAAGACGAGCCGGAAGTGACCACGGTCAAAGTCGACGTCCGGCCGGAACTGAAGTCAACAGTCACTGCCTCCGGAGAAGTGCGGCCCGTTCGCTATATCAAACTGACCAGCGAAGTGCCGGGTCGAATCCTCGAGATTTATGTTAATCCCGGCGATCAGGTTACCAAAGGTCAGGCCCTGGTTCGCGTCGACCCCACCCAACTCCAGTCCAGCCAGGAAGCCCAGTGGGCAGCGACCCAAGCCTCGCTCAGTGACGTAGCGAACGCGCGCAACGCGGTCACTTCGGCGCAGCAGGGTTTGGCCGTCACGGAAGCTTCCATCGCTTCCGCACGTCAACAAGTGATTGCTCAACAGACGGCTGTCGATCGGGCAAATGTCGATCTGAACTCTGCGCAACGCGAACTGAAGCGCACGACTGAACTAATCGAAAAAGGCGTTTCGTCACGGTTCGATTACGATGCGGCAAAAGATCGCTACGAACAGGCAAAGATAGCGTTGGAGACCGCGAAATCCAATTTGGAATCGCAAAAGCTTGCGGTTAAGGAAGCCCAGGAGCGTGCTAATCAGCAGCGGGTCGCAGTAAAAGAAGCGCAAACCAGTATCAAAACGAGCGAGATGCGCGCCAACCAGCAGCAGGCATTGTTGCGCGGCCAGTCAAGCCAACGTGAAAAGGCGACCCAGTACTCGCCGCTGAACGGCGTCGTGGCGGACATTCCGACGCGCGTCGGAGAATTCGCTGTGTCGCAACTTTCATCGACTCCCCTCATGACGATTGCCGACATGTCGACGATTAACGTCGAAGTCAATGTTGACGAAACCGAAATTGCCAATGTCGATGTGGGACAAGCAGCAAAGGTTAAAGTGGACGCCCTCGGCGAAAAAGAAATTTCCGCAGTCGTAACGCAAAAGAATCCCCTGGCGATTGCCAAGTCGGACACCCAAGGAGGTCTTTCGAATCGCGTGAACGTGCAGGAGGCCAAGGAATTCAAGGTCACCCTCGAGCTGCGCGATTTGACCGACGACGTTCGCGCTAAGCTGCGTCCCGGAATGAGCGCTACCGCTACGGTTACCACCAAGACCAAGAACAATGTGATTGCGGTGCCGCTTCAGGCAATTGTCGAGAAGGCTCCGGCCGCGCCATCGCCCGGTCCTTCGATTGCAGGCAGCGCCCCAACCCCGGTCGGCGAAAAACCGAAGGATCAAAAAGGTGTCTATATCCTGGACAAAGACAGCAAGGTTAAGTTTATCGAAGTCACCACCGGAATCACCGGCGAGTCGGACATCGAAATCACGAGCGGCTTACAGGCCGGCGCCGAGGTCATTACCGGACCAAGCCGCGTCCTGAAAACGCTGAAGGCTGGTGACAAGGTGAAGCGGCAAACGCGAAAGCCTGACGCCAACGCCAACTCGGGGGGCAACTAATGGCTGAAGCGATCGCCACATCGCCGAGTTCCGCGGGCGTACTGGTCACGCCTGAGTTGTCGTCACCCGACGGCAAGCGCCAGATCCTCATCGCGATGCAGAACATCTGGAAGACCTATGACATGGGCGCCGAGAAGGTCCATGCGCTGCACGGCGTCTCGTTCCAAGTTCAGCGCGGCGAGTACGTCGCCATCACCGGGTCCCTCAGGTTCCGGCAAATCAACTCTGATGAATCTGATCGGCTGTCTCGATACGGCGTCGCAGGGCGACTATTGGCTCAACGGCAAGAACGTTTCCGAGATGGACGATGACGAGCTGGCCCGAATTCGCAATCAGGAAGTCGGTTTTGTCTTTCAGACTTTCAATCTGTTGGCTCGCGCCACGGCCCTGCACAACGTCGAGCTGCCGCTGATCTATGGCGGCATACCTGGCGCCAAACGGCACGATATGGCCAAGCAGGCGCTGGCCGCCGTCGATCTCGCGGATCGAATGACGCACCGGCCAAACGAACTGTCCGGCGGCCAGCGTCAGCGCGTGGCCATTGCTCGCGCGCTGGTCAATCATCCGTCGATTCTGCTCGCGGATGAACCAACCGGAGCGCTCGACACAGCAACCAGCTATGACATCATGAACCTCTTCGAGAGACTTCACGAAGACGGCAACACGATTATCCTCGTGACGCACGAGCACGACATTGCGGCCCGCGCGCATCGGATTATTTCGATCCGCGACGGCTTGATCGAAAAAGACGAGCAAATCAAGATAAGGAGGCGCTGGATGTCCCCCCGCAGCGCATCCGCTATCTGAACCGCCTTCCGGCTACACGTTTGGCCGCGCTTTCTCTTCCCGCAGAATTCGTTCCGCTCCCGATTTCTTCGAATCGCCGCGGTCTGGGAAGCCTTCTTCGTCGCGATCCGCAGTCTGCGTCAGAACAAGCTGCGCACTGCGCTGACCCTGATCGGCATCATCGTCGGCGTCACGGCGGTAATCGCGGTGGTCACCATCATCAAGGGCCTGGATCAAACCGTGGCGCAAACTTTCTCGTCACAGGGCTCGACCGTGTTCACTGTCTCGAAGCGGCCGCGCGTGATCACTTCGCGCGAGGACTTCATCAAATACAACAAGCGGAAGGACATCACCGATGAGGACGCCGAGGCGATCTTTCGGCTCTGCAACGCCTGCTGGCGCACCGGCGTGGCCGCCAACGATGTAGTGCCGGTCAAACATGGCAACCAGAAAGCCGACACTGTGCAGGTGCGGGCCATCACGCCAACCGCGATGTTTGAGATCGATGGCGTGTCTATCGACACCGGCCGTTTCTGGAGCGAAACCGAAGGCAACTCGGGCGCACGACGTGTGCGTTGTAGGCTCAGACATCGTGACAAATCTGTTTCCGAATGAATCGCCAGATCAGGCAATCGGGCAGGATCATTTGGGCCGGCGGTCACCGTTATACGAGTCGTTGGCGTGCTGCAATCGCTGGGAAAAATCTTTGGCGTGTCGCGCGACGAACGAATTTACATTCCCTTCGCGACCTACAAGAAAGATTTCGGACTGAATGTGGCGCGCGGAGCTTTCAATACCACGGGTTCGCTGGTCGTTCTTATTCAAACGCAAACTGCCGATCAGCTGGAAGCGGCCGAGGACCAGGTCCGCGCGATTATGCGTAACCGCCGCGGCAAGACTTTCAAAGATGAAGACGACGGGTTTGCGCTCGAGACTGAGGACGTCTTTCTGAATCTGTATTCCAGCGCGACCTCGAACATCTATCTGGTGACGATCGGGGTGGCGGCGATTTCGCTGGTCGTCGGCGGAATCGTGGTGATGAACATCATGCTGGTTTCGGTTACCGAACGCACAAAAGAGATCGGGATTCGCAAAGCAGTCGGGCGCGCGCCGCAAAGACATCATGACCCAGTTTCTGATCGAAGCCGTCATGGTAACCGCCATTGGCGGGGTCTTCGGTGTGCTTACCGGATTCGGCACCGCCTGGCTGATCGCTCTGGCAATCGGGTTTCCGCTTCTGTTCAGCATATGGTCGGCAGTACTGGGCGTGGGTGTTTCGTCAATCGTCGGCGTGATGAGCGGCCTGTGGCCGGCGTGGCGTGCGGCCCGGCTCGATCCAATTGAAGCGTTAAGAGCTGAATAGCCACAGAGACACAAAGACACAGAGGAATGAAACAGAAATCACGTGCTTGCGTTACTTGTTTCAGCTTCGCTCTGTCTCTGTGTCTCTGTGCCTCTGTGGCAAGACCGCTATGAACTTCGTCGACATAGCGAATCAGCCTTCATGGCATTCGACACGGTGCGCACAAACAAGCTGCGCTCGTCGCTGACGATTCTGGGCGTCAGCGTCGGGGTGATCACGGTCGTCTTCATGGTTTCGATCATCCAGGGATTGAACAAGGCCTTCGCGGCGCAGATCGAATCGCTCGGCTCGAACACGATTTGGGCGACCAAGTTCGATCCCAGCATCGGCCATCAACCCACTTCGGAAGAGATTCACCGCAAAGAGCTGACCATCGACGACGCCGACGCGATTCGCCGCGAAGCTCCTTCGGTCGTCGGCGTCTCGCCCTTCTATCGCAAAATCAACGAAACTGTTCGCTACGAGGATAAGCAAAGCGATACGCCGATCCTGATCGGCGTCACGCCTTATCATGAATTCACTGTGTCGAGCTATGTCGGTCGCGGCCGCTTCATTACCGACCTCGACGTCGAGGCAGCGTACGAACGTCTGTGTCCTGGGCCGGGATTTGGTTAAAGCGTTGTTTCCCTATCAGGATCCACTGGACAAGGACTTGAAGATCGCCGGCCATCCGTTCCACGTGGTCGGAGTGATGGAGCCGCTGGGAAGTATCCTCGGCCAGTCGCGCGACAATACCGATTTATATTCCGATTACGACGTTTGAAAAGTACTATCCCGACATTCAATTTCCCGACATCATCTTCGGCGATCATTGTGCGGCCGATTTCGCGCGCCTATGTAAAGTCAGCGATCGACGAGATGACCGACATCCTGCGGCGGCAGCGGCGCGTGCCACGGGGGCGAGCCGAACAATTTCGGCATCTCGTCACAGGACGCGCTGCTGGATGTCTACAATCAACTGACCGGCGCGACCTATCTGGTGCTGACGGCGATTTCTTTCGTCGCGCTGATGATTGGCGGCATCGGCGTGATGAACATCATGCTGGTATCGGTCACGGAACGCACCAGGGAGATCGGATTGCGTAAAGCCGTGGGCGCCACGCGCACGAACATCCTCTCGCAGTTCCTGATCGAAGCGGTGGTGTTGACGGCCATTGGCGGCTTGCTGGGCTTGGCCGTCGGCGAACTGGCCAGCCTGCTGATGAATAAGTATTCGCCACTGCCGGCTTATGTCCCCGCGTGGGCGATCGGCGTGGGCATCGGAATCTCTGCTGCCGTGGGGATTGTCTTTGGACTATGGCCGGCGTGGAAAGCCGCGCGACTGGATCCGATTGAATCGCTGAGGTGGGAGTGAGGTCAGAGGCCTCCGCGTCAAGGGGTTGAGAAGTTCGGGCAACTTGGAATAGCTCTCAGGTAGGAAGGCGGGCTTGCCCCCGCCTGCTGAAATCATCCCATGGACAACGCTATAAGAGTTGCGGGGGCAAGCCCACCTTCCGAACCATGAGGTTACCTTGCTAAATGGTTTGAGCAATGCCGACTGATTTTCCAGGCTCAGAACTTCCAATCAGATTCGCCGTTTCTCACGTTCCGCGTCTGACACCAGCCTGGTAACTAAGTGCCTCGGCAATGCGGAGCAAGCCCGACCGTTAGAAAGGGCGCTTCACCGTCCACATGCCGCTCCGGTAACCAAATCCCTTTCCCTTCCGTATAATTAAGTTAGTGAAATTAATCGAAATTCTGAAAGTCGCATTGGCCGCCATCTGGGCGCACAAACTGCGCTCCGCCCTGACCCTGCTGGGTATGATCGTGGGCGTCACGGCCTTTGTGACGGTTGTCTCGCTGATTCAGGGCTTCAACGTTTACATTGATGAAAAGATCGCCGGTATCGGCGCCAAGTCGTTTTCGATTCAACGCTTCAATCCATTCGAAGACTTCAAGGACACGGACACGATTGCCGCCGCTCAGCGTCGCAATAAAGAGCTGACGCTGGACGACTATGACTTCATTAAGCAGCGCTCGGTGCTAATTGCGAAACTCGGCGCCAAAGCGCGCGGCCCAACTCGGCCCAGATCAAGCGGAACGATCAGGTGCTCGACGACGTGTTTGTTACCGGCGCGACCGCAAACACCGCGGACATCGAGAATCGCAACATCGAGAATGGCCGTTTCTTCACAGACACGGAAGCTGACGGCGCTGCCCGCGTTGCCTACGTCGGCGCGGACATCGCCACCAAATTGTTTCCCGGCGGTAATCCCATCGGCGGTGAGATCGAAATTCGCGGCTTACCTTACCGCGTGATTGGAGTGGAGGCGGTCAAAGGAACCGTGTTCGGAATTCCGCAGGACAGCTTTATGGTGATTCCGCTAAAGACTTATCAGCTGGATTTCGGCCCGTTGATTCGGCAGCGATCGCTTTATTTCACGGCGACTTCGAAGACCGATCAGGGGTTCAGTGACGCGGTCGACGAGGCGAGATTTTTGATGCGCGCGCGCCGCAAGCTTGGGCCAAACGAAAAAGACAACTTCGGTATCGTCACGCCGGACGCGATTACCGGCTTGCGCGATCGCATTTTTGGTACGGTTTTTATCGTGGCGATCGCCGTCCCGGGCATCGCGCTGGTGGTGGGCGCGATCGTGATCATGAATATCATGCTCGTTTCAGTGACCGAGAGGACCAAAGAGATCGGGCTGCGCAAGTCGCTGGGAGCCCGCAAGATGGACATCCTGAAGCAGTTTCTGTTTGAGGCCGTTACGTTGGCGACCATCGGTGGCGCTGTAGGCATATTTCTGGCCTGGGTGGTGGGAAAGGTTGTTACCGCGACGTTTCTTTCCCACTTATCTTTCTATTTTGGCGATTCTCGGCGCCCTGGCGGCCTCGGGAGGGATGGGCATTATTTCCGGAATTGTGCCCGCCTGGAAAGCGGCGCGACTGGATCCGATTGAAGCCCTGCGGGCTGACACCTAAAAGGCCAGTTGTTAGCAGTCAGTTATCAGTCGAGACGGACCACGACCAAGGACAAATCTGATGAAACTATTACGTAGCGACATCCTGGAGAATCTCTGGTTGGCTTTAGCCACCCTGCGCGCCAACAAGCTGCGTTCGTTCCTCACCATCATCGGCGTAATCATCGGCGTCGTCACCGTCATGCTGATTGCCTCGATTATCAGCGGGATCGACACTGCTTTCACCAAAGAAGTGGAAGCCTTTGGCACGCGCTCGATGTACATCAGCAAATACAATCCAGGCATTCACGTCGGCCGCCTCTCGCGCGAAGAGCGCATGCGCAAGAACTTGACGTACGACGACGCTCTCGCACTTTCCAAATTGCCGACCGTCGAAGTGGCGGTTCCTTTCCTGGAAATCACCAACAACTTCTTCGGTCAGAAGATTCTGGTAAGCGGCGGGGGCAAGACTTCTGCCTCGGTTGCTCTGCAAGGGACGCTTCCGGACTTTGAAAAAGCCGGGACCCAGACAATTTCCGAGGGCCGCTTTTTCTCGCAGTTTGAAAACGACAGCAATGCGAGTGTCTGCGTGATCGGGTCGAAAGTTGCCGATGATTTCTTTCGCTTCGGCACACCCGTGGGTGAAACAATCAAGATCAGTTCGGAAGAGTATCGCGTCGTTGGGGTGCTGCAAAAGCGCGAACAGTTTTTGTTCAGCGGCGGCAGCGACGATCAAAACAACGTGATCTACCTGCCTTACAATGTGGCGCGCAAGCTGAAACCGAACTCGGATGATGTCTATGTGCTGGCCGTCGCCAAACCCGGCATGATGCAGGAAGCTATGGATCAGGTTACCGATATGCTGCGCGTGCGGCGGCAGGTTCCTTTCGGCAAACCTGACAACTTTGGGATTGAAACAACAGAAAATCTGATTAACACTTTCCACTCAATCACGGGCGGTGTGGCGATCGCCATGGTGGCCATCTCATCGGTCGGATTAATGGTGGGCGGCATCGGCGTAATGAACATCATGCTGGTCTCAGTGACTGAGCGAACTCGCGAAATTGGAGTGCGCAAAGCACTCGGTGCGCGTCGCAGGGACATCCTTTGGCAATTCCTAATCGAAGCGATGACCCTGACGGGCTTTGGCGGTTTTATGGGCCTGGCTCTGGGCTGGCTGGGATCGTTGGTGGTGAAGTTGATTATGCCTTCGTATGTGCCACTGTGGGCGCCGGCGGCCGGTTTCATCGCCAGCGTCGGCATCGGCATGATCTTCGGATTGTGGCCGGCGTGGAAAGCCGCGCGGCTCGATCCTATCGAATCGCTGAGATACGAATGAGGTGGCACAGACTTTAGTCTGTGATCTCTCTTAACCAAATAAACTCAGAAAGAATCACAGACTAAGGTCTGTGCCACTTCAATACTTTTTATCCCAGGAAGCCTGGGAAGATTGCCGCGATCGCCATTCCCAATAGCAGGAACAAAACGAACAGCGTAATCGCCACACCCCACGCGGCGGATGAGCTGACCTTATATCCACCCTCGCGCAAGCCCGTAGCTGTCAACCATAACCGGTAGAACGAAAGTATGCCGATGGCCGTCGCCATCACGTACAGCACCGGGTGATCCTTCGACGAGATAAGTAACCCAAGATTGTCATAAACCAGGGTCTCCTGGCCGATCAACGGATGAATATCGTCGGGTGATTTGAGGTAGAGAATTATGAAACTGATTCCTTTCTGGATCAGCGTTACCGGGAAAGTTACAAAAGCCATCACCGAATAGGTTTGCCAATAGTGCATCCGGCCGCCGAAGGCCAGCACTCCCAACAAACAAAGAGCGGCGAGAAAAGCTACGCCAAAGAAACTGCTGACAATCGCTTTAAGAAAGTTTCCGATCTGCTGCGTGACTGCCCTTTGCGTTTCGGCTCCTTCGGTGCGCATCTTATCCAGCGCCTCGGGCGGCGGCTTGATCGGACTGTCCTGCAATTTATCGACGGTGAAATTAATGATGCGTTCAGGCGTCAAACGATGAACGAACGCCGTGGTGTACGCGCCATTAAGGATTCCGGCGAGTAAGATCGGCGCCAGCCACTGCGGATGAGCGCGCACGTTACGAAACACGGTCGAAGGCTCGAAGAAGATGCTGACCAGGGCACTGAGCGCTGACATTTTGGGCGGCCCGTCAGGAATTGACGGCAACCTCATGAAACTGAACCCGAAAAACAAAATGCCGAGCGCGCAAATGGCGAGGCCCGTTCCCACGCCGCCGGTGATGAGTCCTATGATTACCGGAATGCCCAGAAGGACCACGATAATTCCAATCACCACCAGCGCGATCCCGACCCACATCAACATCGTCGGTCGGCGGCGTTCAGGTTCAATTGGAGGTGCTGGCGGTGCCTGAAATTCGTTTGGATTAGTCATGGGGATGTCCTTTTACCTACCGGAAAGCTTGGAAATGGTTCCCGGCGAGCAGCAGATCAGAATTTCCTAAATCGACGTTTTTTACGTTCACACAGCCAGACTTGTTTCATTCTGGTGCACCGGCTCGGCGCTGCGAGCGTTCTCGTAACCATCAACGCGGATGCATGCGGCACTGTGCCCCGGTGAAATCTCGCGTAACTCTGGATCGATTCGGGCGCATTCGTCAATCGCCATCGGACAGCGAGTGCGAAACCGGCACCCGGAGGGCGGGTTGCGTGCGGTCGGCACGTCGCCTTTGAGAATGATCCGATCGCGTTTCTCCGTCGGATCGGGAACCGGTATTGCCGAGAGCAGCGCTACGGTGTACGGGTGGAGCGGATTCAGATAAAGCTCCTTCGCGTCGGCAATCTCAACAATTCTTCCCAGATACATTACGGCGACGCGCGTGGAAATGTGCTCGACCACAGCTAGCCCGTGCGAGATGAAGAGATAAGTCAGGTCAAACTCGCTTTGCAGGTCCTGCAAAAGATTGACTACCTGCGCCTGCACCGAAACATCGAGCGCCGAAACCGGTTCGTCGGCAATAATCAGCTTAGGATTCAAGGCCAGCGCCCGCGCGACGCCGATGCGCTGTAACTGCCCGCCGGAAAATTCATGACTGTAACGTTTCATGTAATCGGGATCGAGCCCGACTTTGCCGAGCAGCCAGGCCACCCGCTCGCGCCGCTCAGCTTTATTGCCAATGCCGTGAATGACGAGCGGCTCCGCAATAATGCTTTCTACTTTCATGCGGGGATTAAGCGAAGCATTGGGATCCTGAAAGATGATCTGCATCTCGCGTCGTAACTGCCGCAGCTCGCGTCTACCCATCGCCATCAAATCACGGCCGGCGAAGTGAACCTGGCCCCGGGTGGGTTCGATGAGCCGCAGAATGCAACGTCCCGCCGTGGACTTTCCGCATCCCGACTCGCCCACCAGTCCCAGAGTTTCTCCGCGGACGATGTCGAACGTTACGCCGTCCACCGCGCGCCACGAATCATCGCTGCCCTCTACGGGAAAATATTTGTAGAGTTCGCGGACCGTAACGAGTTTGTCGTTGTTGGTTGGTTCAGTAGTCAAGGTTGCGAATCGTAATTTTCAACACAGAGGACACAGAGAAGAGATACATCATTGCCTACTGTCTTCTCTGTGTCCTCTGTGGTTGGAATCTTCTATCCGAGCCGCGGGCGTCGCCGGATCAAATAGCACACATCGCACCGTCACCGCTTCCCCTACCGGATAGAGTGGAATTTCCTGCTCCCGGCAGCGGGGCATTCGATAAGGACAGCGTGGTTCAAAATGACAGCCCGGCGGCAGGGCGGTCGGCCGCGGGACCGTGCCTTCGATCGTTTGCAGCCGCTCAGCTTTGACCACGTCCCTGGCCGTCAACTTTGGCACCGAGCGCAGCAGTCCCTCAGTGTATGGATGCTTGGGGCGCGCGAACAATTCATCGACGGGCGACTCTTCAACAATCCTTCCGGTGTACATGACGGCGACGCGATCCGCGACCTCGGCAACCACGCCCAGGTCGTGTGTGATGAGCAGCACCGCCAGTTCGCGTGTGCGCCGCAGATCATTCAGCAGCTCGAGAATCTGGGCCTGAATCGTAACGTCCAAGGCCGTGGTCGGCTCGTCGGCAATTAACAGTTTCGGATCGCAGGCCAGGGCCATGGCAATCATCACGCGCTGCCGCATGCCGCCGGAAAGCTGATGCGGATAATCGTTAGCGCGCATCTCGGGATCCGGAATCGCGACTTCGCGCATCGCGTCGACTGCTGCTTTGCGCGCGTCCCTGCGTGATAAGCGGCGATGCAGACGCAGCGCTTCGGCGATCTGCTCGCCCACCGTGAAAACCGGATTAAGCGAAGTCATCGGATCCTGAAAGATCATGGCGATATCATTGCCGCGAACGTCGCGCATTTCGGCATTCGAAAGCTTGAGCAAGTCCCGCCCATCGAAGAGTACTTCGCCCGCGACGGTCTTTCCCGGCGGGGCCACCAGACGCATAATCGACACCGCGGTCATCGATTTCCCGCAACCGCTTTCACCGACCAGGCCCAGCAATTCTCCGCGATCAAGATAGAAGCTGACCCCATCGACCGCGCACACCAGACCCTCGCGCGTTTGAAAATAAGTATGCAGGTTTTTGACTTCGAGTAGATGGGACACTGGGAACTCTGCTTTGCCGAACGAGTCTAATCCGAGTGCGTTGACAGCTTTCTGAAATCAGCCATAGACTGACGACGTCCGCCAACAAACACTCGCAATCCAGAGGTCATTATGTTCAATCCTACTTTAATCGCAAGAACGATCTTGCTTAACGTTGCGTTCGCGGTCGTCGCACTTGCCTTAGCCATGAGCGTTGCCGCCCGGCCACAGGGCCCGACTGAGCGCCAGCGCGCGCTGGATCTTTACGAATCGCAAAACATGGTCGCGGCGCTGCCGCTGCTGGAAAAAGTTGCGGCGGCAAATCCCAACGACGTGGCCGTAATCTCCCGGCTCGGGTTTGCGCTATATGCGACTTCGGTAACCGAGCAGGATCCCGTCCTGCGGCAGAAAATTCGCGAACGTGCGCGTCAGACCTTGTTGCGCGGTCGCTCGTTGGGTGACAACAGCAATCTAACAAACATGGTGCTCGAAGCTTTGGCTACGCCTGATGCCACGCAGCTTCCTTTCTCGAACATCCAGACAGCAGAAGTGGCCATACGTGAGGGCGAACAGGCATTCGTGCGAGGCGATATGGATAAAGCTATCGCCGCTTACAAACGGGCGCTGGCAGCCGATCCGCACCTCTACGACGCCGCGTTGTACGCGGGCGATGCCGAATTCAAGAAAGCGATGAACTCGACCGACGCCGCATATCGAAACGAACACTTTGACGCTTCCGGTGTTTGGTTCGCAAAAGCAATTGCCATCAACCCGAATCGTGAAACGGCCTATCGATACTGGGGCGACGCGCTGGATGCACAAGGAAAAACGAATGAGGCTCGCGACAAGTTTGTCGATGCGATCGTGGCTGAGCCTTACGGGCGGCAGGCGTATGTTGGCTTAACGCAGTGGGGGCAGCGACACCGGGTCGCGCTCGGCCATCCGAAAATCGAGGTGCCTTCGAATGTGAATTCAACCAAGCCCGGCGAAATAAATATCACTATCGACCCGCAGGCATTGAAGAGCACCGGCGACGATGGTTCGGCCGCCTGGATGCTGTACGGCATTACGCGCGCCAGCTGGATGAGTAAGAAAGACGGCAGCTTAAGCGACAAGTTTCGCAGTTCTTATCCAAGCGAAGCTGCGTATCGTCACAGTCTCGCCGAAGAGGTCGAGGCGTTGCGCCTGGTGGCTGAATCAGCCCAGGCGCAGGTGAAAGATAAGCGAGCGACGAAACTGACCATCTCTTTGGAAAATCTACTCAGTCTGCATAGCGCTGGTTTGCTCGAACCTTATGTTCTGTTTGTGCGGCCAGATGACGGAATCGCGCGGGACTATGCTCCGTATCGCGCGGCGAACGGCGAGAAGCTGCGCAGGTACTGGCTGAATGTCGCGATCATTCGCTGATATAGCGCGACTTCAAAACAACAAAAAAAGCGAGCGCAGAAACCCCTTCACCCGGACGCTAACCTCTCCTAATGGCTGTGCCACGCCGATGCGCGGCAAGTCTTCGACTTGCCGTTAAGTGCAAGTAGCTATGACGGTCTCTGACCGCGGCGGGTCGGAGACCCCTTCGAGAAGGAGGGGTCGCCGCCGCCAAGTCGAAGACTTGCCGCGCATCAGCTTTGCACAGAAAGTCGTTGAAAAAGGGATTTGGATCAACAATCATCTCTCAGGTCGGGAAGGGTGTCTTGCCCCCGCCCTTAAGTAGCTAAATTGCTTGAGCAAAAAGAAAGGGCGGGGGTAAACCGCCCTTCCCTACCTGAGAGAGTTTTGAGATGTCCGATTTCAGCCAGGACTTTTTGTGCAAAGCCCCGCGCATCCGAGTGGCAGAGCCATTGGATTGGATGACCGAACCAAAAGCGCTAATTAATTCGCCAGTCGATCCACTACCGCATCGGTTTCTTCGGCAACTTCTCGTCGCGCATCGCCGTGTTGTAAACGAAGGCGGCCATAATCGTCGCGGACTGCTTCATGTCATCAGCCTGGATTCGGTCGAACACGTCCATGTTTGAATGGTGCGTGCGCGTGTCGTATTCAATTTCGTCCTGAATGAACTGAAAACCGGGCAAGCCAATACCATCGAACGAAAGATGATCCGTACCGCCGGTGTTTGAAAGTGAAAGCGTCTCAGCGCCGAGATCTTTGAACGGCGCCAGCCATTGCCGGAACAATCCCGAAACCGAGTCATTACCTTGCAGGTAAACACCGCGAATCTTTCCGGTGCCGTTATCCAGGTTGAAATAGCCGGCCAGCTTGTCGTACTCAGGTCCCTTCACTAACACTGGCGCCGTCGCCGCCTCGCCCCCACCGGGCGTGCTGGCGGTCGCCGGTGTCTCCATCTTGCCAAAGTGCTGGGCCACGTAAGCGCGCGAGCCGAGCAGTCCCTGTTCTTCGCCGGTCCACAACGCAATGCGGATCGTGCGTTTTGGTTTCAGACCCAGCGTCTGAATGATGCGGACGGCTTCCATCGCCACGGCGACGCCGGCGCCGTTGTCTGTAGCGCCCGTGCCTGCATGCCACGAATCCATGTGACCGCCGAGCATTACGATCTCATCTTTCAACGTCGGATCGCTGCCCGGGATTTCGGCGACGGTGTTGTAGCCGTTCAGATCCTGATCCTGAAATTCGACGGCGAGGTTAACTTCCATTTTGACTTTTTCACCCGCCTGCACCATCCGCGCGATGCGATTGTAGTGCTCAACGCCGGCGACAATCTGCGGAATGATCTTCGGAGCGTCTTTGTCGTACGGATTGATCCGGCGCGGCGCGTTCGGGCCAAAAGCATTGGCTGAGAAAGGCTGTGGGACGGTTGCGGACTGGACGAAGATCGTGCCGCCGTCGCCACGGCTCGGATCGACGAGCAGGGCGGCGCCTTCATCAGCAAAGAACTGCGCCTTCTTTGCGGCGAACTGCGCCAGGGCCAGAAATTCCGCCATGCGATTACCCCCGAAACCTCCGCGCACCGCCGGCCGAGGCATGGGCGCGTTGGCGAGCGCTAACAGGTTCTTTTCATCTCGGCGTGTGCCCTGGGTTTCGAAGTGCGCTTTTACTTCGCGTATCGACGCGGTCAAAACAATTTTTCCCTTTAGCTGGCCTTTGAAGCGCGCCATGTCGGCTTCGTCTTTCGCGTCAAAGTAAACAACTTCCCCGCTTAACGGCCCATTCGTGCCCGGAGACCAGGCTTTGGGATAGGCGATCAGCGGGATGTCCAGAGGATCGGTGACCTGGGCACTGAAACGCTTGAGCGTCCAACCGCGGCCAAACGGCCCCCATGGTTCGAGGTGCGCGTTCTGCAATCCCCATTTGGCGAGTGTGTCCCGCGTCCATTCATTCGAACGCTTCATGCCCGGCGATGCCGTCAGGCGCGGGCCAATCACATCGCTCAGAAAAGAAAGCGTCTGCAGTACTTGTGAACGATTCAAACCTTCATCGCGAATTTTCGTGATGGGATCGTTGGGGTCTGGTTGTTGAGTTTGCTGCGCCAGCGCGGCATAAGGGACCAGCAGCGCAACCAGCAGTAGTAGAGCGGCAAATTGGCGTCGAATCATAATTGGACTCCTGTAAGAATTGGTGATTGAAATTTCTTAGTTCATTTGCCCTAAACCTCAAGGCGGTGAACATTTGACTGAATTGACGTTGCTTATACTTCGAAAGTTACAAAGATTCAACTGCGGAAGCATCCACAGATTACGCAGATTCCACAGATTAGAAATGCACGAAAGAGAGATAGCCACGAAAAGGCACAAAATGCACAAAAGGCATCCGCGCAGAGATCGGCCGCATTGAGATGACCCAGACTTTCGGCGATTATATTTTTGAGCCTTTTGTGCCTTCTTGTGGCGTTCATTTTCTCTCTGTGTAATCTGCGTATTCTGCGGATGGTTTCTGTTATGATTGCGCGCTAATGCCTTCCCCGAAGACACAGCCTGCGCGCGGGATGCGCGACTTTTTGCCGGCTGACGTGCGCAAACGCGAGTACGTCATTGGCGTCATTAAGCAGGTCTACGAGCGCTACGGATTCGAGCCGCTGGAAACACCCGCCGTCGAGAACATCGAAACGCTGATGGGCAAGTACGGAGAAGAAGGCAATCAACTCATCTTCAAAATTCTCAAACGCGGCGAACACGAGAAAACCGGTGAAGCCGATCTCGCGCTGCGCTACGATTTGACCGTGCCGCTGGCGCGCGTCGTCGCTCAATATCAAAACGAGTTGCCAAAGTTTTTCAAGCGTTACCAGATTCAACCCGTTTGGCGTGCCGATCGTCCCGCGCGCGGACGCTTTCGCGAATTTTATCAATGCGATGTAGACGTGCTGGGCTCGCGATCGATGGTGGTGGAAGCTGAATTGATCGCCGCTGCGAGTGACGCGCTGGCGGCTCTGGGTTTCGATGACTTCACAATTCGGCTGAATCACCGGCAGGTACTGACGGGAATTTTGGACCAGGCCGGCGTCGCGCGCGAGCAGCACGACCACGCACTGGTGGCCCTGGATAAGATGGACAAGACCGGGCCCGAAGGCGTTGCCCGTGAGTTGAGTCAGCGCGGGATCGTGGGCGCAGGTGTGGTCAAGCTGATGTGCTTCTTCGAAGGTTTGGCCGGCGTAGGGAAGGCGATGCAAATGGTCGATCTGGGTGATGCTTCAAAGGCTCGCGCGGCTTATAACGTGGACGTTTTGGGACGCCTGGTCGAGTTCATCGGCGCACATGAAGTTGGCGCGAGCGGGGTTGACGATCTGCGACAGATCCTCCAATTCGCAAAAGCCAGCGGGGCGGATCAGCGGATTAAGCTCGATCCAAACCTGGCGCGCGGGCTGGCCTACTACACCGGCGCGATTATTGAAATTAACGTTGCCGATCTCGCCGGCAGTCTCGGCGGCGGCGGCCGTTACGACAACCTCGTTGGCATGTTTCTTGGCCGAGATGTTCCCGCCTGCGGGTTTTCGCTGGGCCTGGAACGAATCATCGTCGTGATGAGCGAGCGCGAGATGTTTCCAAGCGCGCTCGTTTCGTCGCCGGCTGATGTCATGATCACGATCTGGAATGAAGATTCGATTGCTGACGCAATGGCGTTGGCTAGTGAATTGAGAAGCAACGGCGTGCGTGTCGATGTTTATCCGGAAGCAGACAAGATGGGCAAGCAATTCAAGTTCGCTTCAGCGCGCGGGATTCCTTTCGTCGCCATCATTGGCGAAGATGAACGCGCGCGTGGTGAAGTTGCCATCAAGGACATGCGAAGCGGGAAGCAACAGACCGTGGAGCGTCAGAGCATTACTGCAATTATTCGCAATTCTCTGTGAGCCTCTGTGATTCCTCCGTGTCTCTGTGGTAAATGATCTTGCTTCACCACTGAGGCACAGAGAAATCACAGAGACACGGAGAGAGATTTGGTCATGAACGATCAATCAATCGGTGAAAACTTTCTCGAACACGCGCGGCAAACATTTCGTGATTACAAAAAGCTCGGAGAGCGCGCGCTTCAGCAACTCAGCGACGAAGACTTCTTTCGCACCGTCGACGAAGAGTCGAACAGCATCGCGGTGATCATGAAGCACCTGGCCGGTAACATGCTTTCGCGCTGGACTGACTTTTTGACGGCGGACGGCGAGAAGCCCGATCGCCAGCGCGATATGGAATTCGTCATGCTGCCGGAAACGACGAGGGCGGACATGCTCGCCTATTGGGAGCGCGGCTGGAAATGCACTTTTGATGCGCTGGAAGCGCTCACCGCTGACGACCTGCTGCGCGTTGTCACCATTCGCGGCCAGGATCACACCGTCGTTCAGGCCATCACGCGACAGATTGCTCATTACGCCAGTCATGTCGGCCAGATGGTTTATTTGGCCAAGCATTTCAAAGCCGGCGATTGGCAGTCTTTGAGCGTGCCGAAAAACAAGTCGGCAGAATTCAATTCATATCTGAAAGAAAAACTAGCGTCATCCGCAGGTGCGGCGAAAAGCCAATTGGATGAGGTCATGGATTTCGCCGCCCAGAATCAGAAGAGATAAAGATGGTGGGTGAACCCTGATGAACGCCCGTAAGCTCCGTAGGAGCAAAATGTTTATAGTTCAACAGTCACACAGTTAATCCGCCGAGCTCCTTTAGGAGCGACATGTCGCCCCTAAAGGGGCTTAGAACTCATGATGAGTTTCGGTCTATAAATATTCCGTCCCTACGGGACTTAATCAATGGTCGTCGCGCTTCATCATGTAAACGTCACCGTCTCTGTCGAGCTTGAAAGCGCAGCTAAGAATTTCTACGGCTCACTGCTGGGGCTGAAACAGATCCCGAAGCCGGCGACATCGCGCCCAAGCGGTGCGTGGTACCAAATCGGAGAGTCGCAATTGCACCTTTCCATCGAGGATGAGCAGCCGGGGCCGTTGAGTTCGCGACACGTCTGTTTCGCAGTTACGGATTTGGCTGAAGCTGAAAAACGATTCCGCGACGCGGGTGTGGAGATCATTGCCGATCCCCGGCCCAGTCCCGGCTCGTCGCGGTTCTATGTGCGCGATCCGGGCGGCAATCAGTTAGAGATTGTCCAATCCTCTGTGTAATCTCTGTGCTTCCTCGGTGTCTCTGTGGTAAACGATCGTTCTTCACCACTGAGACACGGAGATTTCACAGAGGCTCACGGCTTTGCTGCAAAAGTCAATCGTTAAAGGGTTCGGGCTCCGTCGCAGCGCGACGGCTGAATTTAGCCCGGCCTTTTAAGGCCGGGATCGGAACGGCAAGCAAGTCACGTCGCTTTAGCGACGATTGAGTGAATGTTTCAGCCGTCGCTACGCGACGATGTCCGGATCTTTCAGAGATCCCGGCCTTAAAAGGCCGGGCTAAATTCAAGCCGCCGCTACGCGGCGAACACTTTCTCTGAGCCTGTGACTTTTGCAGCAAAGCTGAGGCTCACAGAGAAAAATAGAATGAGCTTCACTTTCATCAACCCTGAGTCACTGGGAGCGCCGCACGGCTACTCAAATGGCGTCGTAACCGAAGCCGGCAGCCGGTTGCTCTTTATTGCCGGCCAGGTCGCATGGGACGAGCAACAGCAAATTGTCAGCGACGATCTGGTCGAGCAATTCGATCGCGCGCTGGCAAATGTCATCACCGTCGTGACCGCCGCCGGCGGCAGACCGGATCAGATAGCGCGTTTGATCATCTACGTCACCGATAAGAATGAGTATCGCGACCGCATGAAAGAGATCGGCTTTCGTTATCGCGCGCGTCTGGGAAAGCATTTTCCCGCGATGGTCCTGGTTGAAGTGGCCGGCCTATTGGAAGATCGCGCGCAAATCGAAATTGAAGCGACCGCCGTGCTGTAACGCAAACTGTTAGTTTGCATACAGCGATCGCAAGCTGACAGCTTGCCGACACATCACGAACACCATGAAACGCTGCCCGACCTGCAGTCGAGTTTACGATGATCTGAATCTGCGGTTTTGTCTGGACGACGGGACCGCACTCGTCAACAAAGTACCGTCGGGTGGCGCGCCTGAGACACTCGTGATGCCGCCCGGGCACGAAGCACAACCGACCCTGCGGGCCACGCCACCTAACTTCGCGGCTTCGGCTCAACCAATTCCACCAACGCAGGCCGCGACCAAATCTCGAAAAGTCTGGCCGTGGTTACTCGGCGGCGGCGTGCTCGTGTTGCTAATTGGCGCAGTCGCCATCGTCGGTGCGTTTCTGAAGTATGCGAAAAAGCCGCTCGTTCATCACCTGGTAATGCAAGTTAAGTATGACGAGCCAAACCGCGACTACCTCGTAACCGGCGCGGTGGCGGTAATCAAAAGCCGGCTAAATGCGCTGGGAATTTCGTCGTTTGAAGTAAAGCCCGGCGCCGCCGGCAGCGGGCAGATTCTCGTCAACCTGCCGCGCCTGGAAGATCCGGAACGCGTGAAGAAGATCATCAGCACCTGGGGCAAGTTGGAATTCTGCCACGTAGTTAGTCCGCCCAGTCCTTCAATCACACAAACATTTGCCGGCCAGGACGAAGCAAACGCGTGGCTCAAACAAAATCAAAACATTAACGGACGGCCGGTTTCTTACCCGGATGAAACGGGAAAGCAAAAGCCTAAGTGGGTGATCGTCGAGGTGCCGGCGATTGTCGACGGCTTCGATTTGCGTGACGCCAGCGCGACCCCTTCCGTGGGCGGAGGCGATTACGACATTCAATTTTCGTTGAAAACAGATGGCGCAGAAAAATTTGGAACGTGGACAGCTTCACATATCAACGAGTATCTCGGGATCGTCCTGAATGATGAAGTAAAATCGATTGCCTATATCAAGTCGCAGATTTCAGACCAGGGCGTAATTACCGGCCGCTATACTAAACAATCGGCGGAAGACCTGGCGCTCGTGCTCAAAGCAGGCGCCTTGCCCGTGCCGGTTGAATTCGTCGAAGAGAAGATCGACAACTAACAAGCACTCAATGAACAAACCACACAGTTTTCTTTACGAGCAGAAGGACGGCATCGGCACCATCACTTTGAACCGGCCGGAACGTTTGAATGCGATCACTTTCGAGGTGTATCACGAGCTGACTGACTTCATCTCAACGCTGCGCGATGAAAAGGATCTGCGCGTGGTGGTGATCACAGGCGCGGGCCGCGCGTTCTGTTCCGGCGGCGACGTGATCGATATCATCGGCGAGTTGCAGGGCCGGGATGCGGAAGGGTTACTGCAATTCACGCGGCTTACCTGCGAGCTGATTCACCACATGCGGGCGCTGCCTAAACCCATCATTGCCAGCTTGAATGGAACGGTGGCCGGCGCCGGCGCCTGCATAGCTTTGGCTTCAGACATTCGGATTGCGGCCGAAGAAGCAAAGATTGCTTTCATCTTTGTGAAGGTTGGGCTCGCGGGCACCGATATGGGCGCCACCTATCTGCTGCCACGCGTCGTTGGCCTCGCCAAAGCAACTGAGTTGTTGATGACCGGCGATTTTGTTTCCGCGGCAGAGGCGGCAAAGATCGGTCTGTACAATCGGGTCGTGCCACGCGATCAACTGGAGTGGGCGACCCGGGAATTCGCGGAGAAGCTTGCGCATGGGCCGGCGGTGGGCATTGCGAAGACAAAGGAAATGCTGAACCGGGAAATGCACATGGGCTTTGAGGCGGCGCTGGAAGCGGAAGCCGTCGCCCAGGCCTTATGCATGCAAACGCCGGATTTCAAGGAAGCGCACGCGGCCTTTGTAGAGAAACGACCGGCGAAGTTCGAATAGTTTGGAGACTGGAGCGCGGGCATCTTGCCCGCACAGCGCCACAGGCACTTAGTGTTTTTATTTCGCGCTTCGCGCTCATGCGGGCAAGGATGCCCGCGCTCCGGCCGCTGCATTTCAAATGGACCCTTTCATTACCACCACTCCGTTCTTTACTGATGCGCATCGCGCGCTGGCTCAACGTGTCACGGAGTTCGCCGCGCGTGAGATCGAGGTCCGCGCCGGCGACGATGAAGCCGACCCCGACGAAGCGCTGCGCTCGTATATCCTGCTGCTGGCCGAAAACGATCTGCTGCGCTATTCGGTACCGGAAGCCGGTGAGCCGTTCGATCTTAGAAGCTTTTGCATCATTCGCGAGACACTCTCGTATTCTTCTTCGATCGCAGACCTGGCGTTTGTAATGCAAGGTTTGGGAACCTATGCGATCAGTCTGGCGGCAACTGAGCATGTAAGGGATTTCTGGTTAGCGCGCGCGCGCAACGGACAGGCAATCGCGGCTTTCGCGCTGACTGAACCTGACGCCGGCTCAGACGTGGCCGCGTTGAAGACCACGGCCACCCGCGAAGGCGACGCTTATCTCATCAACGGCCGCAAGCGTTTTATCTCGAATGCCGGCGTTGCTGATTTCTACACCGTCTTTGCCCGGTCCGGCACGCGCGAAGATGGGCGGGCGGAAATCTCTGCCTTCATCGTCAGTGCGCGCCTGCCCGGCTTCAGCGTAGCCGAGCGAACCGAGATGATTGCCCCGCACCCGATCGGCGAACTTGAATTCAAGCAGTGCCGCGTGCCGACCGAAGATATGATCGGTAAACAGGGTGATGGCCTGCGCTTGAGTCTGCAAACGCTGGATATGTTTCGCGCCAGCGTCGGCGCCGCGGCGTGCGGCATGGCGCGGCGAGCATTGGACGAGGGTCTGCTGCACGCGAAAGCGCGAGAGCAATTCGGCAAGCCCCTCTCAGGGCATCAGTTGATTCAGGAAAAGTTGGCCGATATGGCGACCGAACTCGATGCGGCGCGGCTGTTGGTGTATCGGGCCGCTTACTTGAAAGATTCGGGGGCCGAGCCCACGACCCGCGAAGCCAGCGAGGCAAAACTTTTTGCGACCGAAGCCGCCGGGCGCATCATCGATCAGGCCGTGCAGATTCACGGCGGCACCGGACTCGTCCGCGGCACAGTAGTCGAACGGCTTTATCGTGATGTGCGCGCGCTCCGCATCTACGAAGGCACGTCGGAAATTCAGAAACTCATCATCGCTAATCAGCTTTTGAAAGAGTAAAATAGCCAACCGCTCGGCACATGAAAACACTTTCTACAGATACGACTCCTGAAGCCGAATCAGTGATCCTGGAGTTGCTGCGACAGTCGCCCGTCTGGAAGCGTCTGCAAATGGTGGATCAGATTCACGAGACTCTTCGACAGCTTATAATGGCCGATTTGCGACGTACTCACCCACACGCCGATGAAGTGGAGCTGAACCGACGTCTGGTGGCGCGGCTTCTGAACCGTGAAGAGGTCGTCGCTGCCTATGGCTGGGACCCGAAGACCGAAGGCTATTCCTTCATCGACAAAGGCTGATGGTGACTCCGACCGAAGTCTTGATTCAAGTTACTCGCGTTCTTGAAGAGCTTCAGATTCCTTATTGCGTGGTTGGCTCCTTCGCCAGTTCTGCTCGCGGCGTCAGGCGAGCCACTATTGATGGGGACATTGTCGCTGATCTCACCGAAAACTGCGCAACGGAACTGGTTCAAAGATTGTCAGCACTCGATTTTTACATTGACGATCTGGCAGTGCGCCGCGCAATCGAATCGGAACGGGCGTTTAGTGCAATTCACCGGGAATCCATTTTCAAAATCGATGTTTACGTTTCGCGCGACGAATTTACAAAGATGGAAATGCGAAGGAAGTTGCCCGAAAAAATTCTGCCGAACTCAGACACAATCGTTTATATCGCCACTGCCGAAGATACAGTTGTCGCAAAGCTCGCCTGGTTTCGAAAAGGCGGTGAAGTATCTGAGCGCCAATGGTTGGATGTGCTTGGCATATTAAAGGTTCAGAAAGACATGCTGGACAATTCCTACATCCGTGAGTGGGCTGAACGGCTCGGCATACTCGACCTGTTCGAAAAGGCCTTGGCTGAGGCCTGAGGAAGCCTGGCTCTGTTTTCAATGTCAACCCTCAGTTCAAGCCGTTCCGGCAAGACCAGCCCTGACGAAACAACTCTCGCGCGCCGTCTCGGCCTGTTCGACGCGACGATGATTGTGATGGGCGGGATCATCGGCGCGGGCATTTTCACTAATCCTTACGTTGTTGCTCAACAGGTCCATACTCCATTTCTGATTGTGGGCGCGTGGGCAGTCGGCGGATTGATTGCGATGGCCGGCGCCTTCATCTATGCAGAGCTTTCATCCCAGGTGACAGAGTCCGGTGGGCAGTACGTCTATCTGCGCGATGCGATGCATCCGCTGGTCGCCTTCGTCTATGGTTGGAGTTTGCTGTTCGTGATTCAGACCGGCGGCATGGCGGCAGTCGCCATCATCTTTGCCAATCACCTGTTTGAATTTCTGGGAAGAAGCACAAGTGAATTTGGCGCCGCCTTAATTGGCTCTGCCGCGCTGGCCTTGTTGACAGGCATCAATTGCATCGGCGTGCGTGCCGGAAGTGTTACGCAAAACATCTTCATGATTCTGAAGCTGGTCGCCATTGCCGGACTGGTGTTGGTCGGCCTCATGATCAGTCAACCAGCCTCAGCAGGTGCTGCGGCCGTGCCCGCATCTTCCGCAACAACATGGCAAGCGCTAATCGCCTTTGGCGCTGCGTTGATTCCTGCGCAGTTCGCTTACGGCGGCTGGCAAACTGCGTGCTTTGTCGCGGGGGAAGTGCGCGAGCCGAAAAAGACTCTGCCGCGTGGGTTGTTGTTGGGCGTGCTGGGCGTGATCGTGGTTTATCTGTCGGTCAATTACGTCTGCGTTCACGCTTTGGGTCCGGATGGATTGGCGCAAACAAAGACGCCGGCATCAGCCGTGATGCGTCTCGGCCTGGGAAGCAAGGGGGGAAGATTAATTGCCGCGGGCATTGCCGTCTCAACAATCGGATTTCTCAGCCAGAGCATGTTGACGGCGCCGCGAGTGTACTTTGCGATGGCCGAAGATGGTTTGTTCTTTAAGCAGCTGGCGTGGCTGAACCGCGCCCGCGTGCCGGCCGTCGCCGTCGCCCTACAGGGAGCCCTGGCAATATTCATCGCCCTTGTCGCCAGCAAGTACGAGCAGATTCTGAATTATGTCGTGTCGGTTGATGTGGTTTTTTTCGCGTTGTCGGCCGCCTGCGTATTTGTTTTTCGGAAGCGGCGAAAGTCATCGGCCGAGGTCTTTCGAATTCCGGGTCATCCGCTGACGACGCTTTTCTTTATTGCCGCGTGCGGTGTGATAACTTTCAGCTTGCTTTACAAATTCCCACTGAACAGCGCGATTAGTTTTGGGATCATGCTGCTGGGCGTGCCGGTGTATTTTGTCTGGGCGGGTAGATACAGGCGGGGCAGTAGCCCGACCGTTAGGGAGGGCGCTTAAAGAAACCCGGCTAGAACGGGCAGGATGCCCGCGAACCGCCCGCAAGGATGCGGGCGCTCCATATCGATGAACACTCAATCCACTTACATGCAATGGGCCAAGAAGCGGCCCAAGGTCAAATATGATCTCGCGCTCAGCGGAATTCTCAATCTACCGTTTCCGGAACTCGAAGCGACGATCGAGGATATCGATCTGAATGGTGAAAACTCGTACGGCTACGGACCGTTGGTCGAAGCGTTGGCGTCGCATTGTCAGGTCGCTGCTGAAAACGTGGTGACTATCTCAGGTGGCACTTCAATGGCGAATCACCTGGCGATGGCGGCAGCGATTGAACCCGGCGACGAATTGCTAATCGAATATCCGACCTATGAACCGCTGCTGGCGCTGGCTGAGTACTTTGGCGCGCGAGTTAACCGCTTTTCTCGATCATTCGAAAACGGCTTTGGCATCGACCTCGACGATTTGCAGGAACAGATTACTGAACGCACGCGGCTGATCGTCATAACGAATCTGCACAATCCCAGCAGCGCCTTAACCGATGAAGACACGTTGCGCCGGATTGGCGAGATTGCCGAAAGCGTCGGCGCGCGGGTGCTGGTTGATGAGGTCTACCTCGAAGCAATGTTCGAATCAGCCCCGCGGTCCTGTGTGCATCTCGGCGCGCAGTTCATTTCCACCGCAAGTTTGACGAAAGGCTACGGTCTGAGCGGTTTGCGTTGTGGCTGGATTCTCGCGGAACCTGAGTTGGCCGAGCGCATGCGACTGTTGCACGATATCTTTGGTTCACTCGCCCCGCACCCTGCAGAGCGGCTGAGCGTAGTGGCTTTGCAGAAGCTGCCGAAGTTCATTGCTCGCGCGAAAAGTATTTTGGAAGCTAATCGCGCGGTGCTGAGTGATTTTCTCACGACGCGCGAAGAACTGGCGGGCACGGTTCCGCAATTTGGGACCACGTGCTTCCCGCGACTGGAGAAGGGGAACGTCGACGATCTTTGGTCGCTCTTATATGAGAAGTATGACACGGCCTTTGTACCCGGACGGTTTTTTGAAATGCCTCAACACCTCCGCATCGGCATGTGCTGCGAACCGGAACCGTTCAGGACCGGGGTCGAACGACTGGGAAAAGCGCTGGATGAATTGGGCAGCTCGCATTAGCGGCGTCAGAGTACCAACTTAAGTCGGGCTTTCTGCACGAGTAAAGGCCCGACTAAAGTCGGTACTCTAACGCCTCTTTCGAACTCTTAGAATGAAAATTAAGATCATCGGCGGCGGCCCGGCGGGTATGTACTTCGCCATCCTCATGAAGCAGGCCGACGCCGAACACGATATCGAAATTTACGAACGAAATGGGCCGGACGACACTTTTGGCTGGGGTGTCGTCTTTTCCGGCAGGACTTTGCGGAACTTGCGCGCCGCGGATGAACCGTCGCATGCCGAGATCACTCGCGACTTCGAAGCCTGGGACAACGTCGATGTAGCTCACCGCAATGAAAAGATTTCGATTCACGGCAACAGCTTTTCGGGAATCGCGCGGATTCGTTTGTTGAAGATTCTGCAACGACGCTGCGAGGAATTGGGCATTCAAACTAGATTTAGAACTGAAGTCGGGGACATCGACGCGCTGCGCCGCGATTGCGACTTGATCGTCGGCGCGGATGGCGTTAACAGCACTGTGCGACAAGCGTTCGCTGAGCAGTTCAAACCGGACCTTAGCGTGCGCCCCAACAAATACATCTGGTACGGCACCAACCGATTGTTTCACGGACTGACGCTGACGTTCCGTGACCACGCTGCGGGAGTTTTCGCGGCGCACTCGTATAAATTCGATAAGGCAACCAGTACCTTCATTGTCGAATGTGATCCGCAAACATGGAGCAATGCGGGCTTTGCGGAGATGTCGGATACAGACACGCGCGCCTATCTCGAAAATGTTTTCGCCAGAGACCTGGACAGCCACAAACTACTTTCCAATAATTCGAAGTGGATCAACTTTGTGCTGGTGAAAAACGCCAACTGGCATTTCGAAAATGTCGTGTTGCTGGGTGATGCGCTACACACGGCGCACTTCTCGATTGGTTCGGGGACGAAACTGGCAATGGAAGATGCGATTGCTCTAAGGCAGTATTTCACGGAAACCGCGAGTGTCGGGGCCGCGTTGACACGATTCGAGGCAGTCCGGAAACCGGTAATCGAAAATTATCAAGCCGCCGCTTTTGAAAGTATGTTGTGGTTTGAAAACGTGAAGAGCTATATGCATCTGGCGCCGATAGAGCTGGCGTACGTGCTGATGACTCGGAGCGGTCGTATAGATTACGAGACTTTGAAGACTCGCGATCCGCAATTTATCGCCGCATATGAAGATCAGGCCAGGTAGGGGCCGCGGCCTTGGATGGTTAAGTCACGTCAGGTCAATCACATCACGGCCGCCCATGTATGGCCGAAGCACTTCCGGGATAACGATTGATCCATCCGCGCGCTGGAAGTTTTCAAGCACTGCAATCCAGGTGCGGCCGACCGCGAGACCCGAACCATTTAGCGTGTGAACGAATTCCGGTTTGGCGCCGCCCGCGCGGCGAAAGCGGATGTTCGCGCGGCGGGCCTGGAAGGCCTCGTAATTCGAACAGGAAGAAATCTCGCGAAACGCGTTCTGTGATGGCAGCCAGACTTCAATGTCATAAGTCTTGGCGCTGCCAAATCCCAAATCGCCGCTGGCCAGGGCCACCACGCGATAGTGAATGCCCAGTAGTTGCAAAACTCTCTCGGCGTCGTGCGTCAACGCCTCGAGTTCATCGTAAGAATTCTCCGGGAGCGAGTACTTTACCAACTCTACTTTTTCAAACTGATGCTGGCGAATCACGCCTCGTGTGTCCTTGCCATAGCTGCCGGCTTCTGAGCGAAAACATGGCGTGTACGCCGCCCACTTCATCGGCAGTTGCGACGCGTCGAGAATTTCTTCGCGATAATAGTTCGTGACCGGCACCTCAGCCGTGGGCACCAGATAAAAACCACGCTCATCCTCGAGCTTAAAAAGGTCCTGTTCGAACTTTGGCAGTTGACCTGTGCCGAAAAGGGCGTCGCGATTGACGATGAAGGGCGGCAAGGTTTCTCGATAGCCGTGCTCGCGGGTGTGCAACTCCAGCATAAAGTTGATCAGCGCGCGTTCCAGCCGGGCGCCGGCGCCGTTGAGAATCGCAAAGCGGGCCCCGGCTATTTTCGTGGCCCGTTCCAAGTCAAGAATGCCGAGCGCGGTTCCCAAATCGACGTGGTCCTTCGGCTCAAAATCGAACTCCGGCTTGGTGCCTTCGCGGCGAATCTCGAGATTGGCTGATTCGTCCCGACCGACGGGAACGGTGTCGTGCGGAATGTTGGGCAGCGTCGACAACAATTCGCGCATGCGCCCTTCCGCCTCGTCCCGCTTTTGATCCAACCCGGCGATGCGATCTTTCAACTCACCGACCGCGCGCCGCCGGGTGTCGGCTTCGTCGCGCTTGCCATCCTTCATCAGCGCGCCGATTTCGCGACTGGCGGCGTTCCGCTCGGCGTTGAGCCGATCAGATTCAGCAATGACCTTACGCCGCGCTTCATCCGCGCGCGCAAAATCGTCGAGCGCGTCGGGCTCCATGTTGCGCTTCTCCAGCGCCGTGCGAACGGCGTCGAGGTTCTCTCTGACGTAGTTCAGATCAAGCATTAATTTGTTCTCTGGTCATCTCTCGAACAGACGGTTGCGAGAATATGCGGTTGGCTTCTGCGAGCGTTTCTTTCGAACCCACGTCAAACCAAATTCCCGGCACCCGCCAAACGTAAAATGGCGTGCGTCGATACATCCACTGCACCAGACGGCCTGGTTGATCGGGATTATTCCCTTCGTCGACGTACTGTTGTATCAGTGGTAATACCGAGCCCGGATAATAATACAGCGCGATCCCAGTCAGCGTTGATTTTGGATGCTCAGGCTTTTCTTCAAAAAAAGTAATACGGTCATCATCGTCAATTTCGATAGAGTTGTACTTCTTGATCTCTTCCAGGTTCCCTACATCGTAAACGCCCAACACCGGCGCATTGCGGCGGAGACAATAATCGCCAAAGCCCTCGAGGCTTTGACTGAAGAGATTGTCGCCACCGACGACGACAATGTCATCATCAATCTGCCCTTCAAGCAAGACCAGTTTCAGGTCGCCGATCGCGCCCAGCTTATTTGAATCGTCCGTCGAGTGATCGTTAACAATGAAAACCGATCGCACCTGGTCGCCCGTCTTGTAAGCGTCAGCCCATTTCTGAAACTGCTCAGCGAACCTGGCATTGGTGACAAGGAAAATCTGATCGATCTCATCTATGGGCATCAGGTTGTCGAGCACGTGCTCGATCATCGGCTTGCCCGCGACCGGCAACAGCGGCTTCGGTTGATTCAAGGTCAACGGGTACAGTCGGGTCGCATAGCCGGCCGCCAAAACAATTAACTTCACACTTCCTCCTGGTTCTGATGTCGTGTAATTGGGTCGCGCTGAATCTCTACAATAAAAGAAACGCCGCGGCAAGGCGAGTTGGTTGGCTGCTTTCGCGCTTATTCGCGGTCTGTTATATTGCGTCGCCTGCGGGTGAATATCCGTTTCAGGAGAGAAACTTTGAGTGAAGAAAAAATGTTTTCCGGGCGCGCGGCAATAGTTACCGGCGCCACTCGCGGCATCGGCCGCGCAATCGCGTTGGAGCTGGCGCGTCGCGGCGCGGACGTGGCATTCAACTATGCCAAGAGCATGACGGCCGCCGAGGATCTCAGATCTGAGATCGAGGCGTTGGGCGTGCGGGCCTGGGCATCGCAGGGAGACGTGGGTAACACGGAAGCCGCGGCTGAGATGGTCAAGCATGTAAAAGACAAGTTTGGGCGGATAGATTTTCTCGTAAACAACGCCGGCATCGTCCGCGATACATTAATTTTGCGCATGAAAGAAGAAGATTGGGATGCGGTGATTGACACGAACCTGAAGGGAGCCTGGAATTTTGCAAAAGCTGCGCTGCGGGTGATGCTCAGACAGGAAGAAGCGGGATCAATTCTCAATATTACTTCGATCAGCGGCGTGGTGGGGATGGCGGGACAATCCAATTATTCAGCTTCGAAAGCCGGCATGATCGGTTTGACCAAAGCACTGGCGCGCGAAGTCGCCAGCCGCAAAGTCACCGTCAATGCATTGGCTCTGGGAATGGTGGCGACTGACATGGCCACCGCTCTGGATGAGAGTTACCAAACAAAGTTACTCGAACAGATCCCGCTGGGCCGCTTTGCTGAAGCAGACGAAGTTGCGCGGATCGCCTGTTTCCTTTTATCTCAGGACGCGCGCTATATCACCGGACAGGTGATCCAGGTGGATGGTGGATTAGCAATGTGAGCGTCGTCGTGTGGACTTAAAACTGGAGACTTCGGACTTAAGAAAGAGATGCGCCCCGCCGATTCTTGTAATCAGCGGGGCGAAAATTTCAGGGTAGGATCGGGTACACAGGGGTGGCTAGGCTCAGACTTGAGAATCGTCGCTTACGTGCGATCCTGTACTTCAAAGGTGGTACTTATTGAGGCGGTATAAAGTCAGCGCGGTGATAAGATCAAAAAGCTGCCGCACGCTTCAGGAAATCCCCGTCTTTGAAGTGCCTTCCCTTGCCAACCAGTTATCAAACACCTGAATTACGTGTGAAAGTACACTCCCACCCGCTCGGCGTCAAGCAAAAGCCAGAGAATCGTGACCGCTCCGTGACATTCTACTCACCCGGGATTAGCCCTTCGGGCCTCGCAATTCGGACAGGCGATAGGCTTGGCGGCGCACTCCTTCTGATACGTTTCGATTCAGCGAAATGGCTTTCAAGTCCTTACTGCGAATGCGCGGAAGAATGTGCATAGCCGTCGCGAACGGTGTTCGCGGATTGCGCGCCAGGTTGTGAATGATTGGGTACGAACGAGCCCAGGCGCGATTCAGGCCGATTAATCTCAGCACTTCATCAGAGATCGTTCGCATTGCAGAAATGTTTTCGATTTCCTGCTCGGTTACCCGCGGGTTGTGAATGACGCCAGTCGCCACGACCTTATTGGAGTCGCGAATTAGAATGCCGCGCGCTTCCCGATCACCCTTCATGGCCAGCTTCACGCGATCCTTTACCGTCATGAACATGATGCGGCGAATCATCGAAATGCGCTCCGGCGAAATATCTCCCTCGAGACGTTCGGCGTTAATAACGGTCTGCATATTGGCGGCCGTTTTTTCCGGCGACTCGGTCAGCATCTCTTCAATGAACTCGCGCGCCAGCCAGGACTCATCGATGTCAACATCCGAAACTTCGATATGCTGCGCAATCACCCAAGCGTCGTTGATCGACATCTCGCGCCCGGCCAATGACAGCTCAGCGCTCTCGAAAAATTCGGCGGCCGCGGAGTTTCCTCGCGCCCGCAGCTCGGAGGCGATTTGCCGCGCGCCGCGTTCCTTTTCAAAAAACTCGCGCCGCGTTTCCGTGACGCGCCGTTCAGCTTCGGCCGAGCGCGCCGGGTTAGCCAGCACCGAATCGATAATTTGCGGCGCGCGGATCAACCGTTGTTGATTGAGTGTGATGAGCTCGATCAGCGAAGCATTCGGCGTCGTGCGAGCGAGTAAAGCGATAGCGTCGTCGGGAGTGCCGCCGTGTGTGGCGACCGCTTCATGCAATTCCGCGTCGGCCGTCGCCAACGATGCCAGATATTCAAGCACCGCCGGCGCAGTCGCAGCGGTCCGGGCTGCGTCGACCAAATCCTCGACCGATTGCGACGCCAGGGTTTCCTGAGCCGCCTGGGCCAGGGTCGCGTCGCTGTCGCGCGACAGATGAACCAGGGCTTCCAAAAGATCGACCTGCGGTAACGGAAGCAAACCGCGCGCAGCGGCAGAGCGCGCCGACGGCGGTGCGCTGCCGGCGATGATCGATTGAACTACTGGATTTGTGGATGTTGAATTCGCCGCCATTAATAGTTAGTCGAGAGAGTGAAACTAGTCTTCCGGGACATCCGGAGCGGGAGTGTTGATGGAAGCGATAATCTGCTGGTACTCAGGGTCAGCCCGCAACGAATCCCAATTCGTATCGCGTTCGAACCACGGACGGTTTTCGTTGCCGAGCTGGATTGCCCTCCGCAACCACTTCAAAGCCTCGTCGCGCTCGCCTTCCATGGCGTAGGCCGATGCCAGCCAATACGCGACATCGTGATCGGTGTCCGCGGTCTTCTTAACTTCATCCGTCAATTGCTCGCGCGCCTCATCGTTGAACCCAAGCGCACTCAGGAAGGTCGCATAGATGGGCCGGATGCCGTCAAGCTGAGGTTGCTGATCCAGAACCTGCTCGAGAATTTCCGCGGCCTTAACTTGATCGCCACGGTAATAAAGAGCTCGCGCGCGAAATGTTTTGATCAGCGGATGGTCGGGCTCAAGTGCCGCTCCCTGATCGAGTTCAGCGAGCGCCTCGTCGTATCGAGCCTGGTAAGTCAGCAAGCGGGCGCGATTATAAGCTGCGACGACGCGCTCAGCAGGATTCAGACGCAGCATGCGATCCAGGCTGCGCATCGCCCGATCGTAGTCGCCATCAAGTCGCGCGACCACTCCGCGCACGAAATGTACACTCGCATCGTTGGGGGCTTCACGCTTCAGTTCGTCGGCAACCGTGCGGGCCTTTGCCTTCTGACCACTCGACAAGTAAATGAAGATCATGTTCATGCGGGCTTCGATCAAATGCGGGTCGAGAGCCAGGGCCTTATCAAACGCCTCTTGCGCCGCCGCATGATCGTCCGGCTCGCCAAAACCTTTCATTACGCGGCTGGCGTAGGCGGAGCCGAGCGCGGAATGGGCCAGCGCAAACGAAGGATCGAGATAGGCAGCGCGCTCGAAATGTTCAATTGCTTCGTCGATGTCTTTCCGGGCAACGGTGTGATAGACGTAGCGGCCGAGGGCATCGCGGCCGCGCAGGTACGCTTCGTAAGCTTCCGCGTTGGCTGTCGCTTGTTGCTCGAGCCGGCCTTTCTCATCAGGCGATAGTTCCAGCCTCAGCCCATCGCAAATCTCCTGGGTGATGGTGTCCTGAACATTGATGATATCGGTGGCATCCGCGTCGATGCGATCGCTCCACAGCAAATCCCCGGAATCAACATCGACCAACTGCGCGGTCACGCGAATCCGATCGCCCGCCCGCAGAAATCCGGCGGACAAGACTGCCGAGACGCTCATCTCGCGCCCCGCCTCTCGGGGATCGACCTGGTTTCCCTGGTATTTCACAATTTCGGATGAGGGCCGCACGATGAGCGAACGCACCCGGGCCAACTCAGTAATCACTGCATCGGCGAGAGAAAATTCGTAGAAACTGGATTGCGGGTCGTTGCTGACATTCTTGAAAGGAAGAATAGCGACGCTCTTGCGCTCGCGGTCGCCGACGCTGGTTGCCGGAGTCTCGTGTGGCGATTGTTCCGACGTCGAAACGCGCTGCTGCGTAGTCCGTTCGCCGGTGACTCCGCGCAGCCAACGCAGAGCTCGTCCCATTCGACCCGTGCCGGCCATGTGCTTCGGCGCGACCGGAGTAATCTGTTCGAACGACATTGGTTCGCCGGCCTCGACTTCGCGTAATACGGCGCGCAGATCGTCGCGTATCTCTGCAACTTTTTGATAACGATCTTTGGGATCCTTTGCCAGCGCGCGATCCATAATTACTTGCAACTGCCACGGCGCGCCGCCGAGTCGCGCCTCACTCAACGGTTGAGGCTCGTCGTAGAGGACGGCATGGCGCACATCGATGCTGGTCTTGCCCTGAAATGGCCAAATGCCTGTCAGCATTTCGTAGAGCAGAACGCCTGTCGAAAAAATGTCTGCGCGCGCATCGACGCGTTCACCGCGCGCTTGTTCAGGAGCGGCATAGGTGGCGGTGCCGTACGGAATTCCCATTTCAGTCAGATCGGTGTGATGAATTCCGGCCGGTCCCATGCTCTCGTCAACCAGTTTGGCCAAGCCAAAATCGAGAAGCTTTACTTGACCGGACGGCGTCACCATCACATTGCCGGCTTTGATGTCGCGGTGAATGATGCCGCGCTCGTGCGCCGCCGCCAGCGCATCGGCCACCTGAATTGTGATTGAAAGCGCGCTGCGCAAGTCGAGTGGGCGGCCGTTAACGAGGTCGCGGACGTTCTTGCCTTCGACGAATTGCATCGCGATGAAGTGGACGCCGTCGATCTCGTTGAGATCGAAAATGGTGCAGATGTTCGGGTGATCGAGCGCCGAGGCGAGTCGTGCTTCACGTTCGAATCGTTTAAGGTTGGCTTCTTTGACGGTTAGTTCCGGGGGTAGGACCTTGATAACCACGGCGCGACCGAGCTTCGTATCGGTCGCTTTGTAAACTGTTCCCTGCCCACCGGCGCCAATCTTCTCGAGGATTCGGTAATTCCCAAGTTTCGCGCCGATCATTCTTTGATCCATTAAACTCTCAGATCGCGATGACTGCAAATCTGCACTGGAAGCGCGGGCGTCCCCGCCCGCAAACGAGCCGAAGGCTAGTCAGAATTGTTCGCGCTTCGCGCTCAACGGCGGACAAGGATGTCCGCGCTCCAAAACTACCTTCGCCCATGTGCGATCTTCTCAGCTTCCGGCAAACTGCGCAGTCGCAGCATCGAGATGACGCCCAGAGCCGGACCCGGCGCGAGAATCGTAAACGCATACTGCCAACCGATCGCTCTCTCGACGTGTGGAATCAACTCAATCGAAATCGTCGTCAGCAAAAATCCGAGACATGTCTGAATCGTCAAGGCGGTGCCCAGGTATTGGGGATCGCCCAGCTCAGTTACGCAGGCTGAGAATTGCGCGGAATCAGCGACCACGGTCGCTCCCCAAATCGCGGCCACGATCAAAAGCAGAATCGGATGTGCGCCGAACAAAAAACCGATCGTCAAACAACAGCTGCCGCTGATCGCCATGGCGGCGGACGTAACTACGGTTCTGCCGATCCGATCCGCAATCAACCCGGCGACGACACAGCCAATCGCGCCACCTCCGATCACCAGAAACGAACCCACTTCGGCGAGAGCCGCATTGCTGTTGCGCGCGTTGAGACTCGCGCGAATCATGAACGGAATCCAGGTCCACATGGCATAGAGCTCCCACATGTGACCGAAGTATCCAAAGCTCGACAGGCGCACCCCACGGTTAGCGAAAACTTTGCCAACTTGTTTCCAGTCAAATCGGGCCGCGGGTAAAGCGAAAGGGCCGTCCCTTACGAACAGCAACACGAGTAATCCACCCGCCGCCGCCAGCAGCGAAACAAAGAGCACGTTCGTGCGCCAGTTGTCACTGCCGATTGCGTTGATCAAATAAGGCATGGCCTTGCCGAGCGTAAGGGCGCCGATCAAAGTGCCGAGCGCGAGTCCGCGTCCGTGGCGAAACCACGCCGCCAGAATCTTCATTGCCGGCGGATAAACTCCAGCGAGAAACATTCCGGTGAGAAAACGTAGCGGAATGGCGGCAACCGCGTCATGCGCGAACCAGCCAAACGCGCCGTTGACGACCGCGCCCGCGATGGCCGTGAGCGTGAAGAGATGGCGCGGGCTGATGATGTCGGGAAGGTTGAGCAGCGCGCTCAACAACGTTCCGACGACAAATCCCAGTTGCACGGAGAGCGTTAACCAGGTGGTAGCATTTTCGGTGAGGTGCCATTCCCTGGTGAGCGCCGGCACCACGGCCGAACCACTGAACCATAGAGACATTCCCAGCAGCTCGGCGATTGCCAGGATCGCAAGCGTGCGCCAACGGGATGAATCTGAATTGGCAGTTGAAGAAACAGCTCGGTTATCCAAGGCGCGACATTTTAGCGCAAACAGCTCCGCAGCACCGGATATTTATGCAAACTTGACGAAAGAAAAGGGCGGAAGTGAAGGGACGCTAAGACTGGTACGCAGCGGATAGACGGTGACAGTCTGCGATGAACGGCTTGCCAGAGATGAGCTAAGCCACGGCTTCAATGCGCGGGCGGATCAAAGTGGGCGGGAGACTTACGCGCGAACGTTTGGAGCGCTTTTCTGCATACATCGCACGATCAGCTTCGGCCATCAGTTCTTCGATTGAATGATTGTTATTGTCGCCAAAGTGGGCAATGCCGATGCTCGCCGATAGATCATACGGACGGTTGCGAAGTGAATTGGTCGCCTCGAAAGCCTCCTGCAATCGCAGCGTCAGGGACTGAGCGTCTTCGTCAGGATCGATGGCTGCGAGCACCACAAACTCATCCCCGCCCAGCCGACCCAGGATATCCGAGTTGCGAAATGTCTCTTTGAGGATATCGGCTGCTTTGGTCAACGCTCGGTCGCCTTCACGATGGCCGAACGAATCGTTAATCTGCTTCAGGCCGTCGAGATCGGCATAGACAATAACGGGAGTTTTCTTATTCCTGTGAAGGTCTGAAAGGTGCTGGTCGGAAACTGCCAGGAAACCGCGGCGGTTGTAGAGGCCCGTCAGTTCGTCAACGAGCGAGAGACTTTGCAACGCGGTTTCCGCGCGCTTGCGTTCAGTGATGTCCTGGATCTGAAAAATGAAATGCACCGGGTTGTCTTCGGAATCCCGCACCAACGAAACGCTATTGAGCGCCCAAACTATCTCGCCATATCGGTGGACGTAGCGCTTCTCAACCTGGCAGGTGGGGGTCTCGCCCTGCATGAGGCGGTAAAGATTCGCCAAATCGCTGCCGATGTCATCGGCATGAGTCACCGCCTGAAAATTTGATTTCAACAATTCGCGCTCGCTATAACCCAACAACTGGCACAGCGATCGATTCACGCGCAACCAGCTGCCCTGCGGTGACACCAACGCCATCCCGATCGCCGCGTAGTCAAACGCATTGCGAAAATGCTCGTCGGTCTCGCGCAGCGCTTTGCTGATGCGTTCCTGCTCGGCGATGTGTCGATTCAGTTCTTCGACGTGACGTCGCGCCTGTTCAGCCTGGGCTGCGGCCGACTCGACGTTTTTCATGTAGGTCCAATAGGTGAAGTAAACGATCGCGATGATCGGAATCGTAGCGCTAAACGCAAAGAAGCCAACATTGCCGATGAAACGGGCAATGATGCCCGCGGCGCACGCCCCGGCAAGATAAGTAATCGACGTCCACAGAAAATGCTTGCGCCAGGCATGCCAAATCGGCTCTTCACTTTTCATCGCCGAACTGGCCGCGATCAGAAGTGAGTTTCCGAAGTACTGCGTGACCGCCATCGTGCAAAGCATCACCAGGTAATTCGGAAGCGTAGAAATCGTGTGTTCTGAGCAGGTCACCAAAAGTTAGTCGCAGCGTCCAGACCGTAACGAACGTCGCGCAGGCCATGACGCTGGCGTTGAAGAGATGAGTGCGCGGCTTGGTTCCGATCCGAACGGATCCGCAGATCGCTTCGGCCGTCGCGAGGAGAATGGCGGCTTCACCACCGAACAATAAGATCGAGAGAAAGATGAACGTGTCTGAGACCGAGATGTGGGCTTTGACGCGGGGAATGGGAATGCTGAGCCGAGATCCGACGACGACTGTGACCAGGGCCAATAAGAGAAATTGCAGATCGATTTGATGAGGCGTTAGCTGGAGTGCTGAGAACAGCACCACCGCTCCGCCGGCGAGGATTACCAGCCAAACATAGATTTGATTGATGCGGCTTCGACTCATCTCTTCGTTGGGGGGCCCGAGAGACGCTAACCCCCGGCTCACTCGCGCGTTGGCAATGGCTATTCCATGGAAGAGACTAACGATTTCGCCTAGGAAATCCACGGTTTCAGAGATAATCACGCCAAGAGGCGGTCAGTTTGCCACGTGCGACTTTTCAATCTGAACGCTCTGACCCACCATGTTGCTGCACCACGCGGCGAGGAGAGATGCACGCCGTCAACGGATGGTAGTGGTACATTTTGAAATCCGCTGGTTCAGTTTGTGGCATGAGAATTTTATTTCTTGGCCGCTTCCTTAAGCATGTGGCGTATCCAAGCAGACAGGCTCTTGTGTTCACTCCGATCCACGGCCTGAGCAATTAGCTTGATATCTGCGTCAGTCATTCGCACAGGGACAATCCTCCCCTTCGCGTGGCCCTTCGGCAGCTTGGGCCTTCCCATCTTCTTAGCCTTCGGCATTGGCTTCTGCCTCCCTGAATGCTTGAACGATTGACGCTTGTACGGCCTTACGTGGCGATGTAATCGGTGGAACATGCAAGACTGTCACTGTGCGCGGCTTGTCTGGATCGTCCGTCTCGTGCCTCCACGCATACACGCGGTCAGTCTTAGGATGATCGTGTAACTGAAACACTTCTACTTCGCCTTCCCAAACCGTCTTACCTTCGTGCGATTCAACGATAGGCACGGTCTCAATATGAGTGGCGAAGCTGCCGTGCAGCTTGCGGATCACGTCTCTTAGATCGTCTATGTAGCTCACAGTGCCGCCTCGACAAGATCGCCTACTGACCAAAAGTCTCTTTCGATTCCTGCGTACATCGCTGGAGTCATTTTGAGCGTGTTATGCGTTCGTACAAAGTTGTAATAGGCAAAGTGTAGCGCGACTGCGGCCTCGAAATGTTCTAGCTTCTTACTGAAAGCATAGGTCAGACGCGCAAGGCGCTTAACATGATTGCGAGTCGTTCCGTTCAATCGTTCGACGTGGCTAGTCGAAATCAAATCCATTTCCGGTCGGCCAGCTACCACGCGCCGTTCGATTGAAGTAACTTCTGGCGCACTGTAGCGTCGCTCTTGATGATGCTCACCGGAGTCTGCGCCGTACTGTTTGATTGCCATTCCATAATCTACGTCCGAGCCAAAAGCGTTCTCTACGGCTTCAATGTAAGAGCGGAGACCGTCGCTGGAAATCTGCGGACGATTACGAAGGCGAGACGCTACGTCGCTAACAAAAGCATTCGCCGTTTGATGGTTGCGCTTGCCTACTCTGTACGCGGGAACAATCTTAGTTTCGGAGTCGATAGCGCAGAACGTCCATACATCGCCAAGTGTCGGATCATCGTTGAAAGAGATGTGCTTTTCCTTCTTGCCGATAAAGCCCCAAATTTCATCAAATTGCAGGTAATTACACGTCAAATCGCGCATCTTTTCATCTAGCAACCGAGCGCAGCCATTGCCTACGCGCGTTGCTAGACCCGCGATGGTTGATCGGTGTATACCAGTCATCCTAGTTAACGCTCTGAGACTCGAACCTTCAGCCAGAGCCGCTATCACCTGAATCTGTTTGTCTTTTGGTAGGACGTTTGCCATTTGCTTTATCTCCCCAATCTGGAGATAATGTAATACAGATTCTATTCCTTGTCAAGTGTTCTTGTATTACAATTAGGGCCACAGGATCGTCAGACTATGCCAAGTAAGAAAACAAGCAAGAGGGATAAGGGACAGACCCTCGCCGAGTCTCACCTGCCAGCCGCCAATGCCGCATTGCCAGCCGAACAACCCAAGGCAGAGCATACGCACGCCCATGACCCCGCAAACAATCGCCAAGAGAAACAGCAAATGACCGCGATACTTGCCCCAAGTGCTTTGTCCCTTTGGATGCAGACTTGGTTGCCGATCATCTTTAGTTTTCTGGTTATTGTAGTGATCATCGTTCAAGCCTACATATATAAGAAACAGTGGGGCGCAATGCGGGGCACTTTGGAGGAAATGAAACTGTCTCGCGAAATGGAGAATCGGGCCTGGATTGGCGTTAAATCCGTAGAGTTTGAAGAAGACCCGCACGGCGGCTATAGAATTGCGATGGCCGTTGTTAATGGTGGAAACACGCCCGCGAACGTAACTATTGAGTATGTGGGACGCGATTTGGACGGGCCTCCTCCCGATGATGCGAGCTATGGCGATCTTGCCAATAAACCTAGTCAGCTCGTTCTTTTCCCTCACCAGGAATTTCGTAACAATCTGGTGAGCGTAGCAAAGCCGCCTGTTATCGTGAATCCCAAGACACCCGGGCACGCGTGGTACATCTACGGCACTCTGAAATACGACGACATTTTTGGACATCCCCACTCGACCAAGTTTTGCTATTTTACTCACGTAGTTGAAATGAACGGCCATAAGGCAGTCGTTTTTGCCATCGGCCCGACTCACAATAAGTTTGATTAACGGGAAAAGGCAGAGGATAAGCAGCCCGATCCAAATTAGGGCGCTCCCAATTAGCGGAAACCAAAATGTACCACTACCCAACGGATGGCGAACTTTGAGTCAAGTAAGTCTCTGCGTTAGAATGCTGGGACTGAATTTTCCGCGCTACTCTTTTCATCAATTGTGTTAGCTCTTATTGCCGCCACCGTTAATCCAACTTTGTGCCTGGAAAAGGGATGGTTTTGCCCGACTCCATCTGACGGGCGATCTCTGTATAGACTCTCCGGGTTTCTGCGATCCAATTTACAAGACCGCGGCGAACATCAGTCCGCTTTATCATATCGACGCGTTCGATTGGACCGTGCTGATCATTTACTTCGGCATCCTGACGGTTCTGGCGATCTACGGCGTCTACCGCGTTAAGCAAGTGATAGAGTTCTGGCGTTACTCGCGCTTTCCACCAAAAGCCAAAAGGCGAGTTTGCGGAAAATGAGCTGCCACACGTAACTGTGCAGCTGCCACTCTTCAATGAAATGTATGTCGTCGAGCGGCTGGTAAAGGCAGTTACCGAAATTGATTACCCGCGCGATCGGCTGGAGATTCAGGTTCTCGACGATTCAACCGACGAAACGGTGAACATCGCCCGCGCTACTGTCGAGAGCTACGCGCGTCGAAGGTTTTGATATTCATTACATTCATCGCGACGATCGCACGGGATTCAAAGCCGGCGCGCTGGAAAACGGAATGAAGACGGCCAAGGGCGAACTGATCGCGATCTTCGACGCGGACTTTGTGCCCAAGCCGGATTTCCTTCGCAAGCTGATTCACTACTTCATCGATCCGATCGTCGGCTGTGCGCAGATGCGCTGGTCGCACATCAACGGCTCGTACAATCTGCTCACGCGTTTGCAGACGATCATGCTCGACGGCCACTTCGTCGTCGAGCAAACCACGCGCAATCGCACCGGCAACTTTTTCAATTTCAACGGCACGGCGGGAATCTGGCGCCGCCAGGCGATCGAGATTGAGCGGCGGCTGGCAGCACGACACGCTCACCGAAGACACTGATCTCAGTTTCCGCGCGCAGTTGATGGGCTGGCAATTTGTCTACCTGCTGGATGAAGAAGCGCCGGCGGAAATTCCGGTTGAAATCAATGCCTTCAAAGCACAACAGCGTCGCTGGGCCAAAGGCGTGCTGCAGGTCTGGTTCAAGCTTTACCGGCGCATCTGGTATGCGCCAGTTGCCGCTGCGCGTGAAGCTGGAGATGTTCTTTCGCCTGACCGGCAATATCAGTTATCCGCTGATGATCGTGGCCAGCTTCATGCAGTTTCCGCTGCTGCTGGTTCGTTACAACCAGGGGCTTGTATCAACTGATGATGCTGGACGTGCCGCTGCTTTTCTTCTCGACAGTTTCGGTGGTCCTCTTTTATGGCACTGCGGTTGGTTTATCTGGATCGAAGAAGCGGGGTCGCGTCTGCTGCATTTGCCGCTGGTGATGGGTCTGGGAATCGGCCTGGCATTTTCGAACGCGCGCGCCGTGTTCGAAGCGCTGGCCGGCATCAAGTCAGAGTTTGTGCGCACGCCCAAATACCAGGTCGAGAACATCGATGACGAATCCTGGAAGCAAAAGAAGTACAAGCGCAAGCACGGCTGGCTGCCGTTGCTGGAGTTGAGCTTTGCGGTCTATTTCGTGCTGGCGATTGCCTATGCCGTGCAGCATGCACATGTGGGGGCCGATCGCCTTTCTGCTGCTGTTCTGTTTCGGTTATGGCTACATGGGAATGCTCAGCCTTTTGCAGACCGCCGGCGCCAGGCGGCTAACCTCAGTTTGGCGGCGCAGCGGCGCGGTAGCGCAACCTTAAGAGTGGCACAGACTTTAGTCTGTGATCCTTAAACCTCTTAACCTCGGGCTATGTGAGTAACTTCACAGACTAAAGTCTGTGCCACTTTATCGTAACCGGGAAACAACCTCACGCGTCTTAATCAGCGAGACTCGTAACGAATCGCGCTCTCGCGAATAACAGCGAAACAATTAACGGAGGATTTGCAATGAAAAGAGTATTTATGATCGTCGGACTGGCGACCGCCCTTCTGTTTCTGGCAATAGCAGCCGGCGCGCAGACCAAGCCGAATTTCGGCGGCACGTGGGCGTTGGACAAAGAAAAGAGCCAGGGTCTATCGCAGCGGATGCAGGGCGCTGACAAAGTCACCTGGACTGTTACTCAGGACGACAAGACGATTTCGATCGATTCGAAGGTCGAAGGCGGTCAGGCGCCAGGAGGCGGTGGCATGGGCGGCGGTCGTGGAATGGGCATGGGTGGCCCACAGGTTTATAACCTGGACGGCAGCGAAACAACGGCCGACGTTGGCGGTGGTCAGATGACCGGTAAGGCCACCTCGAAAGCTACCTGGGCCAGCAACACTTTGGAATTGTCGCGCAAGTCGACATTTCAGACGCCGAACGGCGAAGTGAACAGTACGAGTACTCAGAAGCTTTCACTATCGGCCGATGGCAAGGTGCTGACCGCTGTGACTCACAACGAAAGTCCGCGCGGCACGACGGACTCGACGCTGGTCTTCAATAAGCAGTAATGCACTTGGGCGCCGGGTGGCGGCGATGCGTTTGGTTGTCAGCGCAGTCGGACTTAGCTTCGACTGCGCTTTTTGCTTACGAGCGATTACGATCCAAATCGTTGCCGGTATTCAATCGAAGTAATGAAAGCCTTCACCATTTCCGCGTCGATAAAGTTGCCGTTGAACTGATTCAGCTTCGTCAGCCAGAACTCGAAACCCGCATGATCCGAATCCTGGGGATCGTTCGGGTTTCTTCTTAAATAACCGAAGTACTGCATTAGCACAAAGGCACGATTGAATTCCTGTTGCGTCAGGATCGAGTTTTCGGCCACGCGTCGTAAAGCGCGACCTCGCGCCGCAGTGTCACTCGTGTTCACAGCACTGCCAAACTCGGCAATCGCGGCATTGCGATCGCTGTCCGAGGGCGTAACTCCTGCGTTCGCGAACAACTGATTCACAAACTGCGGCGGTGTCAGCGAAGTAGGGCGTGCCGTGGTAAATCGTGAACGCTGCACAAACTCCGCGGCAAAGACCTGTTTGTTCTGCTCAAGCTGTTGCTCCCAGTTGCCCTGGCCCACGATCACACCCTGTCCAATCTGTTGCGTGTCGAGGAGAAATTCTTTGAACCGTACGATCGGCACCGGAAGCGGATGCGTGCCGCCGAGGAACGAACTGCCGGTGGCGTCCCCATAGGCCGCTTTGTAGATTCGCTCGACCAGATATCCGGTCTGCTGAAATTCAATTGAAAGAAAGAAGGATGCCGACACGTTAATGCGCCGGCCTTCGATGCACTGCTGGTCATTGCCACACGAAGTGATTTGATTAGTCCAGAAGGCGAGCCCCGGAGCGTCAGGCTGGCGGTTAAGAAAATCGTGATAGTGCTGGCAGACAAAGCTCTGCGGATCGTCGATTACGTTGCCGGCCGGCTCGGACGGGTCGTCGATGATGGTAATCGTCGCGATGGCTGGCCCACCGAGACTGACGCCGGACGCATTACTCAAGCTGACGTTGATAGTCTCGGTTCCTTCGACGATCGAATCCTCGTTAATCAGGACCGCCAGGGTCTTTGATGTCTCGCCCGCGGCAAATCGTAATTTGCCTAATGCAGTGATGTAGTCCTTTCGTTCTGAGGCGGTCGCGTCTGACGTTGAATAGTCCACGCTGGCCGCGCCGGACTTGTCGCCGATGCGGTTTACGGTGATCGTGACTGTCGTGCAGTCCTCATTGACGTTGTAGTTCGAAGCGCTGAACTGCACAACGTTGGGTGTTGGCGTGGGTGTCGGCGTTGGCGTTGGTGTCGGAGTTGGCGTGGGTGTCGGCGTCGGCGTTGGCGTAGGCGTAGGCGTTGGTGTCGGAGTTGGCGTGGGCGTCGGTGTCGGTGTCGGGGTTGGAGTTGCGCACGTTTGTTGTCGCTCGATGGCCCCAATGTCTGTGCCGTCGCCGCCGGTGACATTAGTGATTGATGTGTCATCGAACGTGCGCGGAACCCCACGCTGCTCGAACACCGAACGCAAAACTGCTCCTTTAGAATGAGAGGCCGCCGCAGTGCCGTTCGCACCGCGCGTAACGGTCAAGGAAAAAGGCGAGACTTTGCTGAGCACGACCATCTGCTCGCTATCAATGAGGATCGTATAACCCACTCCCACAGGAAAACCCAACCCCATGGGGGTCTCAACGGTGATTTGCGTTGTCGTGTTATTGGCAGCCTCACGAAGGGCGTCCAGGCCGCTGGTGCCTCGGTCGAGCGCAGGGCTGCCGCAGAGCACCGCGATGGTTTGAGTTGGACCACCGTTGTTCTGCAAGCCCGCGGGGTCCAGCTTTGGATCGAGGGGCGCTACAACCGCGCCGAGTTGGTCGTTATTAAACCCGAATCCAGTACTGCCGTCACTCTTGCCAATCAAGTTGAAGCCGCCGGTAAAGAACTGGTTGAAGACATCCGGGCCCGCAACGGTTGCCGTGTTCATAGCGATGATACTGCTCTTCACAGTAATACCATCAGAATAAGCGCCTCCTCCCCGTTGGGCTGAATTACCAGTGATCGTACAGTTCGTGATGTTCGTGCTGCTGGCCAAAATGCCGCCCCCATCAAATCCGGATGAGTTGCCCGCGATCGTACTGTTTGTGATGGTGATATGCTGGGCTCGAATCCCGCCCCCGTCGCGATCGGATGAGTTACCACTGATCGTACTGTTGCTGATGTCGACGAACCCGTCGACGCCGGGCAGCAAATATGCCGCCGCCTAAGGCCTGGGCGCCAGCGGCCCGGTTATGGATGATGGTACTGTTGGTGAGGTTCAACGCGCCTTCGCTGTAGATGCCGCCACCTCGCTCACTGAGGTTATCGGCAATTGTGCAATTGGTAACATTCAGGGTGCTCTGGCTGGTGTTGAAGATGCCTGCTCCATTGGTGGTTCCGTTGCCGTTGGCGCGGAGCGTGCAGCTCGTAACATTCAACGTGGCTCCGCCCTGGTTGGAAATCGCTCCGGCGCTGGCGTTGCTAATGGTGAGGCCCGATATGCTCACGGCCGATGCCGTCACATTGAACATGCGAAGGTGAAGCGTAGTCAGGTTCCGGACCGTGAGCTGCGCGGCGCCCGGACCGGGTAATCGACATAGTGGTGCTCAGATCAGGCAGCTTGGACGTCGTGGTGATCGTGCAGACGCCGCTACTGCAGTTCGGATCGGACGCGGGGATGTTGAAGAGGATGCTGTCAGTACCGGCAATCGCATTCGCCGACTCGATCGCAGCGCGCAGCGTGCACGGACCGCCGGATTGGTTCTTGGTGACTAACACTGTGCCGCATATCCCATCGCCTGGCACAGGATCGCTTCCATCGCCCGTGCTATCGACGATGAAGGGAAATGTCATTTGCGGCTCTAACCGTGCGGTGGCTGCATCGGCGCGAGCCGGAGTGCTTCCGCCCATTGACTGTGACGATGAGAACACGTTCAATGTGGCGTCGCGGCCGAGAGAGACGACCTTGCTTATTGCCCTCGACGCGCTGGGCAACGAAAATAGGATTACCAAAAACAGACCAAGCCATCCCTCGAATCGGTTGGATAATGGCAACCTGATAATCATGTTCATAACTCCTCTGTGAAATTCTCGATTTTGATCGGCTTGCAGAATTTCAACTCCGCGCCCGCTTCGCCATTGAAAATGCCCCTGACTGTCACGTATTGACCGCCTTTGATCTTCGAGAAGTGTTCTGCCTGATCCTTACTGAACCAACAACCAACGCGTCGCGCGGGCCTGGCCTCTTTTTCCTCCAACCACACTGAACCCTGGTCGTCGCCCGGTCGTGGCAGCGTCGGAGCAATCACTGCGTACCCCCGGACAATTATTTCTTTGCCGTCGTATTTGCTGCGCACGGCGGCGCTCGATCTTTCATATTCATCGCTCAACGTGCCGGCCGAAATCGCCAAAGACCCTCGCGACGACGCGGCTTGGCAGGCCATCAGCATCGTCAAACTGAACAACACGAAGGCTAACCGCAGACGGCGCAGAGATTCACGCAGAGACTGTGGAGAAAGGGTCGCTCTGCGTCCCTCCGCAAAGTCCTCGGCGTCTTCTGCGGTTGATGTCTCTTTCATGACCGTGCTCATTGATTTCTTCACCATGGATTCGGTGCTAGAATCAGCACAAAATCCCCTGTCCGAATGGGTCAACCTACCGATAAGGATGTGAAGAGTCCTGAGGAATCCCTGAGGAAGTTCTAAGAAAGTTCTGAGGGCGAAAATGGCTCTGGCAATAACCCATTTCTATCGGTTCGGACAGTTCACCGTTGACCGTGAGCAAAGGGTATTGCTCCGAAATGACAGTCCTTTGCCGCTGGCGCCGAAGATCTTCGACACGCTCCTGATCCTGGTTGATAACAGCGGCCGGATTGTCGAGAAGGAAGAACTGATGCAGCAGCTTTGGCCCGATAGCTTTGTCGAAGAATCAAATCTCACTTTCAATATTCAGCAGCTCAGAAAGGCGCTCGGGGATAATGCGCGGCACCCTCGCTTCATTGAAACGGTAGCCCGACGCGGATACCGCTTTATTGCCGAAGTCTCGGAAACTTCTTCTGCTATCGCGGCCACAGTTGCGTCAAAGAATTCCAGTTCTGACCTCTTTCCGTCCGCGCGGAAAAGATCGTATTGGTCGATTGCCGCGCTGGCAGTCCTGGTTGTCGGCTCGATAGCGGTCGTTTGGTGGTTTACGCAACGGCGACCTGCGGTTTCAGCGTCGGCCGCGCCGATTCTGTCCACGCCCTTCAAGTCTGAAAAATTTGCGACAGGTGGGCTCGTGTGTGCCGTAATCACCCCGGACGGCAAGTACGTCGCTTACACGCGCGAAAGCCAGGGCAAACAAAGCATCTGGCTGCGCCAGCTGGAGACTTCCGAAAATATTCAGATTGTGCCGCCGACAGATGAAAATTATCTGGGCCTAACAATTTCACATGACGGCAATTCTCTTTATTTCGTGCGCAAGAATCCGTCGGATGATGCTTCATCCGCGATCTACCGGGTCATGACCTTCGGTGGTATCCCCGTCAAGATCACCGACAAAACCGAGGGCGATGTTAGCGTCTCGCCCGATGACAAGCAGCTGGCCTTCGCGCGCTGCAATTATCAGGACCGTGATTTCTGTTCCCTGATGATTATTGACGCAGATGGTAAGAACGAACGAAGCCTTCTGACACGGCAGCGACCAATCCGTCTCTCAGGCAATCAATTTTCACCCGACGGAAAGTCGATAGCATTTGCCTCCGGACAGTCAGGGAACGGGGGCAGCGATTTTGGCTTGCTGCGAATTGAACTGGCGAGCGGGACGGAAAGCGAACTCTCACCCAAGACGTTTTTCGAAATCACGAATTTGAAATGGCTGCCCGACGAGAGTGGGTTGCTTTTGGCCGCCAAAGAGAGTCTGGATGGAAGATTAAGAATCTGGCACGTCTCAACCGCGACCGGAGTAGCGCAGGCCATAACCAAAGACGCCACCGATTACATCAGCTTCAGTCTAGACCAGACCGCCGCCAGGATGATTGCTACCCACCTAAGCAACACTTTTCATTTGTATCTGGCAAGAATGGACGATGTGAGTAACCCGAAGAACCTGACCGCAGCCCGGACCGGCCTCGCTTTCGCACCGGATGGGAAAATTGTCTACGAGGGAAACGACGGCGACCTCTGGACGATCAACGGCGAAAGCGGTGAACAGCGCCAACTTACGAACAATCCCTTTCATGACATTGATCCGCGCATATCGCCTGACGGCAGTTACATCTTTTTTACTTCAAATCGGAGCGGCGCGAATCAAGTCTGGCGCATGAAGGCGGACGGCACCAATCAGATTCAAATTACCAAGAGCGAAGGTGGTTTTGCCAGATTCGTCACGCCTGACAATAAGTGGGTCTATTTCATTTCGGGACTTCAACACAATCTGTGGCGCGTTCCTACTGAGGGCGGCGAAGAGAGCCGGAGTTCGTTTCCATCGTCGGCATTTTCGCCAGACGGACATCTCGTCGCTTATTTTTTCACAGATAAAGAGCGTGACTATCGAGTTAAACTTGCCCTGATGTCGGTTGAGGATCGAAGAGTTGTAAGAGTTTTCAGTCTCGCGGACGAAAAATCGCGTCCGTTAGGGGCCGATTGGGGCAGCGGCTGGGCCTACGACAACAAGAGTTTCTACTACCTAACCACCAACGGTTCCAGCAATTACCTCTGGCGACAATTACTCGACGACCCGCATCCGCGCCTGATTGGCGATTTAGGCAGCGAAGAGATCGCGCATTTTGCGGTGTCGCCCGACGAAAGGAGCTTCGCCTTCATTCGCGGGAAGTGGATTCATGATGCGGTCTTGATTGAAGGGTTGAAATGAAATTCCATCTCGTCGATGGACTAAGTCGGCAGAGCCGTCGCGAAACTCTCTGGCGCGCGACTCAAATCACAGTTACAATCCCGATCTGTGCCGGCGCGATTCAAATGGAGCCTCGTCTCGGACGAGCGGCTTCTCGACACTCGCATTTGCGATCTGCCGATTCGCATCAAGGGTTCATTCATCGAACCTCACATCAAACGTCTCTACAGCGAACTGAACGATCGCGGCATTCGCTTCAAGCCGCATGTTTGGTTGTCGGCCGAATGGTTCACGCCTGACGGCGTGCCGGGATTTGCGATTCCGTTTTACCTGGCGCATCCGCGGTTGATGAAACTCGAACGTAAATTCATGCGTGAAGTCGAAGGCGGCACCGACGTGGAATGCATGCGCATCCTGCGACACGAAGCCGGCCATGCGCATCGACAACGCTTTTCGTCTGCATTTCAAGCGTCGCTGGATTCGCATGTTCGGATCATTCACCCAGAAGTATCCGCCGTCGTACAAGCCCAAACCGAACAGCCGCCGGTACGTCCTGAATCTCGATGCCTGGTACGCGCAGGCGCACCCGGCCGAAGATTTTGCCGAAACGTTCGCCGTGTGGTTGCAGCCGCGTTCGAATTGGCGACGGCGCTATCGCGGCTGGCCGGCGATGCGCAAGCTGGAATACGTGGATGAGCTTGTGAACGAGATCGCCGGCACGCGACCGAAGAACCGCGTGCGACAGAAAGTCGAAACGCTTCCCGGAAATTCGCATCACCCTGCGCGAGCATTACGACCGCAAGCGCGAGAAATACGCGTTTGAATGGCCGGCTTATCTCGACAACGACCTGCGGCGAATTTTTTCCAGCGAGCCGCGCTATCGCATCGCGTGAGACGGCGGCGAGTTTTCTGCGGCGCGTCGCGCCAGAAATTCAACAGCTCGTTTCGGAAGGAACCGGCGTCCACGGCTACGCGATCGATCACGTACTGGAGTTGATGATCGAGCGGGCCGCGCAATTGAAGCTGCGCGCGGTCGGCCGTGAGGAACAACTGAAGCGTCATCTGATGATCATGTTGACCGTGCAGACGATGAACGTGGTTCATTCGGGCTATTACCGGATTGCTTGTGATTTGGAGTGCGAGCCGACTCGGAGCGGTGTTTTACTCCGCTCTCCCTGGGAGAGGGACGGGGTGAGAGCATGGCGAGTGCGCACGCGAGAATTCATTTAGTTGATTGCCAGCGAGACGCTCACCCTAACCCTCGCAAGAGAGCGCGCAGACGAAGCTCGCCGTCACTGCCGCGCAAAAACGGCGAGACCTTCAAGAAACTGCGCGTGATCGTGCTTTGTCACGAAGATCTGGTGCCGCCGGAAAGCATCGACGATCTCACCCCGAAAGAAATTGCGCCTTTCAAAACTGAGTGGGACGTGATCTCGACCCTCAAAAAGATCGGCCACGACGTTTACCCGGTCGGCGTTTACAACAACCTGGGCGTCATCGGCAACGCTCTGCTGGAACACAAACCGCACATTGCCTTCAACCTGCTGGAAGAGTTTCACGGCTATCCGCTTTACGATCAGCACGTCGTCAGTTATCTCGAACTGATGAAGCAGCCTTACACCGGTTGTAATCCGCGCGGCCTGACCATTGTCGCACGACAAAGCGCTGTCGAAGATGGTGCTCGCTTATCACCGCATTCACGTGCCGGCGTTCGCCGTCTTTCACATGAACCGCATCGTGAAGCGATCGAAGCGGCTGAAATTTCCGCTGCTGGTAAAGTCGATCAGCGAAGAAGGCTCCGTCGGCATCGCACGCGCTTCGATCGTTAACGACGACGAGAAGCTGGCCGAGCGCGTCGAGTTCATCCATCGGCAAACCAAGACGCACGCGATCGCCGAGCAATACATCGCCGGCCGCGAGATTTATGTGAGCGTGATCGGCAATCAGCGACTTGCAGTGTTACACGCCGTGGGAATTGGTGATTGAAAAGCTGCCCGAAGGCGCGCCGAACATCGCGACTTCAAAACTGAAATGGGATCCCGCGTATCAGGAAAAAGTCGGCGTGGTGACCAAAGCCGCCGAGATCGACAAGAAGATGCGCGACAAGCTCGAGCGCCTGTCCAAGAAAATCTATCGCACACTGTTTCTGAGCGGCTATGCGCGCCTGGATTATCGCGTGACTGATGACGGGCAGATTTATCTGCTCGAAGCAAATCCGAATCCGCAGATTGCCAACCAGGAAGACTTCGCCGACTCAGCCAAGCACTGCGGCGTTGATTATGAAGCCCTGCTGCAAAAGATTATCGGCATCGGATTGCGTTATCGCACCGGCGCGTGAGTCGCAGTAGTGGAACTGTCAGAGGGCTCGTGTCAGAACCGGGAGCGGTAGCGACCGGATCAAAGTGCGACCTTGTTTCAGCAAAACACCCGCAAGCTCATGCGAAGCCTGCGGGTGTTTCGGTTTCCTGACGATTTGAGCGAACTAGTGAGTTTGCAGAAATACATCCCACGCCCAGCGGCCGACGTGTTGATGCCGCGCGTCGTCAACCTCAGCCTTGCCCGACTTCAGGTGCTTTAGTAATGCCTCCGCCCCCTTCGTTTCATAGAAAAACGTCACGATGTGAAGTTGCTTTAACTTTAGTTAGGAAGGTTTGTGAGGCCATGCCAAAGTCTGGACATCGCCTACCATTTAGCGATGTTTTCGGGATCCAGCCAGTGCCGAGTCATATCGCACCACAGCGCCAGCCCGCGCCACGAACCAAATTTTGAATAGAACCGCATAATTTTTTTGTCATTGGCCGCGCGTCCGTGGTTGCGACTCTTGGCGAATTGCGCGCGCGTCCAGGAATCCAAAGCCAGGCCATCGTAGCGCCCGATCAGTTTCAATAAATTTTCCGCGGCGTAATTGCCAACGCCTTTGACGAGCTTGATTTGCTTGAGCAGTTCGTCGGTAGTTTTGTAGTCATTAGCTGAGCCCTCCTTCTCGGTCCGGCTGCGGGCTAACCAGCTCTCAACATCGATCTCGCCGGAGGCGACGCGTTCAGCCAGCTCTTTCAGATAGGCCGAGCGATAACCGGCGCGTATCTTGTTTCGATAAAAATCGAGTGACTGCTCGGCCATGACTTTGGCAGTGGGAAAAGACTTGCGGCCATCGTCAGAAGCGCGCCCGAGTTCGCTCACCAAACCGTTGACCATCTTTTCCGTAAGCGCCCAAGAGCAATTCGTCGTGCAGATCATCTTGACCAAATCTTCAAACACTGTGGGCGAGCGGAGTAAGCGGCCGGCGCCTTCCGTGGCAATCCATGCGAATTCGGGCTCAGCGGACATCGCGCGATAAAATTCGCCCAGGTCATCGTCCAGCCGAAACATATGCCGTACGTTCCGAATGATCTTTTCGCCAACCCGTGCGCCAACCGGACGCGAAGTTTCGATTTTGATGTGGCGCGCACCGGGCGAAATCTGAACCGTCACCGGTTTCGGCCCGGTGCCGTCAATGACACGTATCAGCGTCCAACTATTTCGGTCCAATTCGAAAGGCGGCAGAGCGCACCAACCGTGACTCAAAACCGTGCGGTGAAAATTAAAATCGGGCGGCGTTTCTATTCTCAGTTGCATTTTGCTGGTGCCCGCACTTTAGCAAACGCCGCGACATTCCGTCGATTCCGCGCTCACGGCATATCGGTTGCTCTGGTTGGAACGTACTAGTTTCACAGCTTTCCTACTTTCCTAATTCTTGTTAGTTTCTGCCGGAGAAATGTTTGTGATCGGAAACCTGAGCCCGCAACAGCTTGCCTTCTTCGCGATCCTGATTGGCGCGCTGGTGCTGTTTGTGACTGAGTGGATTCGCACCGATGTGGTGGCGGTCCTAATCATCATCGCGCTGTACGTCACCCGCATACTGAAAGTCGAAGAAGCGTTATCGGGATTCAGTGCGGAACCGGCGGTCGTGGTGGCCGGAATTTTCGTGCTGAGCGGAGCGCTGCACTACACCGGTTTGTCCGACAAGCTGGGGGCCTTGATCAGCAAGTTCGCCGGGCAAAGTTTAAGCCGGGCCATCGCGGTGATCATGCCCTCGGTCGCGGTGCTGTCGGCTTTTACGCATCACGTGACGATGACGGCGATCATGGTCCCAATCACCCTGGACCTTTCGCGTGAACGCAACATCCCGGCGTCAAAGCTTCTGATGCCGATGTCGTTCGCAGCATCGCTCGGGACCACGATCACCATAATTGGGGCGCCGGCGTTTTTGATCGCCAGTACGATCCTCCAGCAATCGGGCCGGCCCGGCCTCGGTATTTTTTCAATCGCGCCGATCGGCTTGGCACTGACAATTGCGGGGACCTTGTTCGTGCTGCTCGTCGGCCGCTTTCTTTTGCCTGCCCACAAGGCGGGTGAAGATCCGGCGCGCCATTTTCGCCTCGAAGATTATCTGACTGAGATTACCGTGCTGCCGGACTCTCCTTTCATCGACAAGACCATCCGGGAAATCGCCAGCGACGAAAGTTATCACTTCCAGGTCGGCGGGTTGATTCGAAAGGGGCAGCGAATTCGCGCGCCGTTCACAGACGAATCGCTGAAAGCAGATGACGTCCTGGTCGTGCGCACGACGCCGGAAGAGCTGGTCACAATTCGCAAACAGGAAAATCTGGATCTTCATCCCGTGAAGCTCTACGGCTCAACCGCGAAGCGCGAGAAGAATGGCAAGGACGAAGGAGACCAGGACGGATCGGACCTCTTTGTGCAGGCGGTGGTCGCGCCGCGTTCCGATTTGGTGGGACGGACGCTTTCCGGAATCGACTTTCGCAGACGCTATGGCGCGATCGTTGTCGGGCTTTGGCGAAAGGATGGCTGGCTGAATCAGGAAGTCTCAAAAGTGAAACTGCGGCCGAACGACGTGCTGGTGCTCGAAGGAGACGAAGAATCGCTGGCGCGCGTCGCGAACGACAATGCGTTTCTCATGATGGTGCCATTCCATGCCGAGCCGGAGCTGCGCGGCAAGGCGTGGCTATCTGGAGCCATCATGATGGCTACGATCCTGTTCGCGGCTTTTAAGCTAATGACTGTCGAAATGGCGGCCCTGACGGGCGCGGCCGCGGTCGTCTTGACACGATGCATCCCGCCGGGTCAGGCGTATAAATCCATCGACGCGAGAATCTATGTGTTTATCGCGGGCGCACTGCCACTCGGTGTGGCCATGCAAAAAACAGGGACGGCCAATCTGCTGGCAGGATGGCTGCAAAGCGCCATTGGGAGCTGGCCGCAGACTGTTATTCTGCTGGTGCTGTTCGGGGTGGTTGCGGTGGTTACGCAGTTCATGTCCGACGCTGCCACGACCGCGCTGTTTGCTCCAGTCGCGGCGGCCCTCGCACAGGCGCTGGGGCGCGCGCCCGAGCCTTTTGTCGTAACGGTCGCCATGGCTTCAGTGGTCGCATTTTTGACGCCGATCGGCCATCACGGAAATCTCCTGGTTTATGGACCGGGACGCTATAAATTTAGCGATTTTGTGAAGGCGGGCACACCGTTAACGGCCATCTGCGCTCTGATTGTGGTTCTGTTAGCGCCGCTGATTTGGCCCGGCTGAATCGAACAACAATTTTTAGCCTGTACGTATCAGGTGCGGTCAACATGCTACTTGACGATCTTGTGAGTGCGGGGCTAAACTTTGGTTACTTACCAAGTTAAATGGAAGGCTGTACTCGCTGGCTCCTAATACTTGGTTCTCAGCGAGCGAAGGGTCAACACCGAGACTCTCTACAGTCCAGGTTACTTAAGAACCGTTTCCAAAAATAGCTGCCGGAGCTTTCCGGCGCGCGCTCCGTCGCCCCGTTGGGAAACCTCGGGGCGATGTCGTTTTTACTTCTCGTCCTGGTCCTCTTCTTTCACGGGCCAGATTAGCGACGCCGCAACCGAGGCCAACAAAACTACCCCCACTACTCCGAGGGCGACCCCGGTAGGAACGTGATCAGCGCGCTTAATGTAGGGCCCAGCCGAGTCCCATCCGACGGCGTGAAAGGCCATGGTGAGGAGCTTCACCAACATCGGCAGGAGCATCTTGACGCCGATGAAACCCAACACGATGCCCAGGCCGACTTTTAAGTAGTGAAACTTTTCGACGACGCCGGCGAGCAGGAAATAGAAGGTTCGCAGTCCCAGGATGGCGAATACGTTCGAGGTATAGACTATGAAGCGATCGGTGGTAACCCCGAAGATCGCCGGGATTGAATCAACCGCGAAAACCAGGTCAGTGACCTCAACGACTATCAGGACGAGCAACAGGAGTGTCCCAACTCGCTTTCCATCCACCACGGTAAAAAATTTTCGCCGCTCATAGTGGCGAACAATCGGAACATGGCGCGTTACGAAGCGGACAATCGGGTTGTCTTCCGGATCGATATCGACGTCGCCGCCGCGCAACATCTTAATTCCCGTGTAAATCAGAAACGCCCCGAAAATGTAGATAATCCAGTGAAAGCGATCGATCAACTCAGTGCCGGCCACGATCATCGTGATGCGCATTACCAGGGCGCCCAGCACACCCCAGTACAACACCCGGTGCTGATATTTCGGTGGCACCTTGAAGTAGGAAAAGATAATGAGAAAGACGAAGAGGTTATCAACCGACAGTGACAACTCGATCAGGTAACCAGTGAGGAACTCTAACGCCTTGTGCGAGCGGGCCTCTCCAAACAGCTCCCAACCCAGCGGCCCAAACAAAAGGCCGGCAAAGATTAACGCGAGCGTCACCCAGACGGTGCTCCAGATGGCTGCGTTTCGATAGCTGATTTCGTGAGGCTTGCGATTAAAGACGCCGAGATCTATCGCCAGCATTATGAGGATGAAAGTACAAAAACCGACCCACGCAAGTGTCGAAGTCGCCAGCGAGTGCATTCGACAACTAAAATAGCATCCGCGATGTGACGGGCAAAATCACCACCGCCGAGCGCGAATGTGCCCAAGCCACGGGCTTAACCGAGATCTGCGCCCCCCGGGCCGCCCGCCTTACATGGAATGCCGGACTCAACTGGCTGCTCGCAAGTTGCAGCCCTCAACCTCCTCATTTAGAATTTGCGTTTCGAATCACCCAGCAAAGGCTTTCTATACATGCTCAAACAACTAAGTAAGTTCGAACGCACCAGCAAGGTGCTCATTCTGGGATTTGTCGCGCTGATGGCGGTCAGTCTCGTGCTTTTCTTCCGACCGAACAGCGGCTCGTCGGAGATTGACCCAACCAAGAGCAGCGAAGTTGTCGCGACCGTCGGCGGCGAAGACATCACGCTCGGCGAATTCGCCACGCAGAAACAGAACCTGCAAATGCAGTTCAGCCAGTTCGGCGGTCAGATCAGCCTCACGCGCATGGGCTATACCGACGAACGCATTCTCGATGGGTTGATTCAGAAAAAGATTGCGCTGCTGGAAGCGCGACGCCTGGGATTGGAAGCATCGGCGGCGGAAGTAAGCCAGCGCATTTTGAAGATCTTCAGCGATGCCTCGGGCAAGCCGACGATTTTCGATGCCTCAGGCAAACTCGACATGGCGAAATACCAGCAGCGCGTTGGCGACGTGGCAGCCTTCGAACGCGGTTTGGCTGAAGACATTGCGCGCGAAAAATTGGAGGCGTTTGTCGCCGCCAGCGTGCGGGTTTCTGAAGATGAGGTGCGTGACGAGTACAAACGAAAGAACACGACCTTTGATCTCACCTATGCCCTGGTTTCACCGGCCAAAGTCGCGGAAAAGATTCAACCATCCGACGACGATCTGAAAGCCTATTACGAACAGCACAAAACTGACTACAACATTCTGGTGCCGCAAAAGAAGATCCGCTACCTCTTTATTGACCAGGACAAATCGGGACAGAAGATTCAGATTAGCGATCAGGAGCTACGGACCGAATACGACAGTCTGAAACCTGAGTTCAAACAAGCCGGCGTTAAAGTCCAGCAGATCGTTTTGAAGGTCGCGCGCGAAGATCTCGATGCGACGGTAAAGGGCAAGGCCGACGGGTTGGTGGCCAAGGCGCGCGGCAATACCGGCAGTGCCACCGAAGAAGCTTTCGCCGAGTTGGCTAAGGGCAACTCCGAAGATCCGGCGACCGCGAAAGACGGTGGACGGGTGACCGGGGTCGTGAAGAAAAATCCAAACAAGCCGGATGATCCTTATCAGAAGGTTCTGGATCTGCAGCCGGGCGAAGTTACCGACCCCATCAAATACAAGAACGCCTATTACATCCTGCGTCGCGGGGGCCCGGTGGCGAAAACGTTTGAAGATGCCAAGCCCGAGTTGCTGGTTTCCCTGCGCAACCGGCGCGGTTACACCGTGGCCCAGAAGATTGCGCAAAAGGCGCAGGACCGTTTGAAAGAAATAAAGGATCCGCAAAAGGTCGCGCAGGAACTGGCAGCCGAAGCCAACATGAGTCCAGCGGAAATGGTGCGCGAGACCGATTTTATTAAGCCGGGCGACGACGTTAAGGACATCGGCAGCTCGCAACAGTTCGAAGAAGCGATTGCGCCGCTCAAGAATCCCAATGACGTAGGCGAACGCACCGGAATCAAAAACGGATTCGCGATCCCCATGCTGGTGGAGCAGAAACCACCGCGCATTCCGGAACTGGATGAAGTAAAAACCAAGGTCGCGGGCGCGGTGAAAGAGGAAAAGGCTAAGGGCATGCTCGAGCAGAAAGCCAAAGAGCTGGCTGCCGCAGTTAAGACGCCCGCGGATCTGAAAGCCGCCGCCGAACGCATGGGTCTGGAAGCCAAGGCGGAAGCAAACTACAAGTTGGCCACACCCCTGGGCGAGGCGGGATCGAGCGTGATCCTCGACGATCCCTTGTATGCCGCCAAGTCCGGTGACGTATTGCAACCCATCTTCCTCAATCAGAATTACCTGATTATTGGCGTTAACAAGCGAACCGACGCGGATTTGGCTGAATATGCGAAGCAACGCGATTCCCTGATGCAGTCGGCGCTGACTGAGCGAAAGAACCAGGTGTTCGAAGATTATGTGAACAAGGTACTGGCCCAGATGAAGCAGGATGGGTCGGTGAAGGTCTACAAAGAGGTGTTAGACAGCATCCGTGACGAAGAGCCGGAAGCAGCGCCCCCGCGCCGCCAACCGCAAGCGCCGGCCGGACAGTAAGCCCGGACAGTCGGCTAGGAGAAATCTCTGATATCCCGGAACGGCGTCCCGGGATCGTTGAAGTCGGGACGATAATAAAACGAGGCGCCGTCGTACTCCTGCATCCAGCCTTCTTCCATTCCCAGTACTTCCAGAGCTGAGACGGCTCGCAGCCATTCGCTTTCGTTAATCCGTCGCGACAACAAAGCGTACCGCGGATTCGTTCCGGCCACATTCGTCGGATAGTATTGGGCCATTAAAGAGATCGTAACCCCTGGGCCCAGGCCCCCACGGATCCACTGGAGCGATTCTCGCAAGCCGCCAAGGTCGTTCGGCAGGACCAGCAGACGAATCACCAGGCCTCGCTTTAGCAAACCATTCCCGGCACAAACAAGTTTGTCGCCCGTCTGGCGATACATCTCGGCAATTGCCGCGCGCGAGACTTCCCGGTAATTGGGCACCTTTGAATAGAGGTAACCTGATTCGTCATCGGCATACTTCAAATCAGGCAAATAGACATCGACGATGCCATCGAGCAATCGCAGCACCTCAACCGAATCGTACGCGTTGGTGTTGTAAACGATGGGCAGGCGGAAGCCGTTTTCGGCGGCGATCAGAATCGCGCGGGCCATCTGGGGCGCGAAGTGAGTCGGAGAAACAAAGTTGATGTTGTGACAACCGCGCGCCTGCAGCTCGAGCATCATCTCGGCCAAACGCTCATGCGTCACCTGATTCTTGATTTGAACTCTGTGTGCTTGAGAAATCTGATAGTTCTGGCAATAGACACAGCGCAGATTGCAGTTGCCGAAAAAAATGTTGCCCGCCCCGCGGGTACCCGTCAGCGGCGGTTCTTCACCAAAATGCGCCGTGTAAGAGGAAACAATTGGCAGCCGCCCCGAATAACAGCGCGCCAACTCATCGCGCAAACGATTGTTGCCACAGTCGAGCGGGCAGACGGTGCAGCGTTCGAGCAAAGCTTCGAGCGCTTCGACACGCTGTTGTAGCTCGCCGGAGGGCAGCAAGCGCAGATAAGAAGGTTCACATTCGGTTAAGCCAATCATTGCTCGCTTACTAACTGCTCGATACCAATCTAACAGAGATTACGAGCCTGCGAAGCAGGCGAAAGCATAAAGCCTGGGGTGGAGCCGAAGCGAAACCCCAGGTCAACGTGCGGAACAAAATTACCAGCCCGCGCGAGCGGGCGACAGATTAATCAATTTCGGACTTTGGCATAATGAGATATCGGCTGGGGTCAAGCTATCACCCTTTCTGGTAGTGGTACAGTTTGACTCCCTCTCCCTTTGGGAGAGGGTCGGGGTGAGGGCTTAGTACGGCAGGCTCGGAATAATTCGCCGGGCTTTAGCCCGTTATCGAGACGAGCCACCAGTCAATTCTTCAACGCGTTGATGCTAGCGAAGAATTCTGAACGGATTGCGGGCTGAAGCCCGCAGCAACGTTGTGGTTGCAATTTGCGCTCAGGCCCTCACCCCAACCCTCTCCCAAAGGGAGAGGGAGTCAAACTGTACCACTACACCCGCTTTCGCGGGCTCGCTAGTCGTATCGACCCTACCTGGGGCTGACGCCCCAGGCTTTACGCTGACGCCTGCTTCGCAGGCTGAGGACATGATGCATCCTCATTCCAACTCGTCAACTCTTCTTCCGAAAATGCACATAGTGCGCCTTGTGCTGCTCAACCAGTTCTTGCGGTACCACCCGTTTGGTGATCCGCCAGATGAAATCCATCTCTGCGTGGGTCGTGCTCAACGCCAGCCGCGCTTCGAATACGAGCAGTGTGCTGCCGTACAAGAGGAACAAGCCGCCAACCAATCCCATCGCTACGGGCACCCATGCGCCGCGGGCGCTGAAAAAGGCCACCACGCCAATGGCCACGCTCGTGGCGACAAAGATGCCAACGGCCAGATAGAAAGTAGTCAGTGCGCGCTGCAGGAGCCGCGAGCGGCTCGTCAACTTGTCGAGTTGGTTGTAAAGCATGGCGCGCTCCTCTTCAAAAAACTCGCCGGTCGGTTCTTCGCTCGTCAGTAGCCGCAGACGATCTGAAAGCGAGCGCACTCGATCCACCACCCGGCCCAAACGTGTCGAAGTGGAAAGAATCATCGTGCCGCTGGCTGAGATCAAAACCGCCGGCGTGATCATCGCCGTCAGCACGGCGAGTGATGAAGTCAAAGCGTCCATTCAAGTTCGACTCATTCTAACGACTCGGCTGAATCGAGACCAGCTAGTGTGGTGTCATGCGGGGGCAAGCCCACCTTCCGGACCCTGAGCTATATCAAGTAGCCGCAGATCGAACGTCCGATCTGACTTGTTCACAAGTCACCTGATTCCTTGAATACCTCTCAGGTTAGGAAGGGTGGCTCGCCCCCGCTCCTTAAAATATGAGAGCGCCTTTGTGATATTCTCCGCTCTCGCCGACGCTTATGCCTGACAACGCCTATCACTTTGTCGATCGCTGGCGCGTGGCAGGCGACGTCAGAGAGGTCGCCGACATTCTGGAGGACGCGCTCTCTTTGCCGCAGTGGTGGGGTTCCGTCTATTTCGATGTGACTGAAGTTGAAGCCGGTGTTGAGCACGGTATCGGCAAACTGATTAGCCTGCGCGCTGGTGGCTGGCTGCCCTACACTTTGCGCATCAACTTCCGCACCGTCGAATCACGCTACCCGCATGGCTTTTCCATGGACGCCAGCGGAGACTTGGAAGGGAAAGGCATCTGGACTTTCGCGCAGGACGGCGGGTTTGTTAACGTCACCTATGATTGGACGATCCAGGCGAACAAGCCAATTATCCAGAAGCTCTCATTTTTGCTTAAGCCAATCTTTCGCTCAAATCACAACTGGACCATGCGCCGCGGCGAAGAAAGTCTGAAACTGGAGTTGTTGCGGCGACGCGCGAAGTCGGATGGTGAAATCGCTGAGGTGTCTGATCCTCCGCCACCATCATTCGTCGTGAGACTCCTGGGGTTGAATCGATAATCATGATTGCGTGGCTTCCTGAACTTCTCTACACCGGCGGTCGCTTTCTGAGCGGTGCGGCTCTGGTTTGCGACGAAGCCGGAACAATCGTCAGGCTCGCCGTGCGCGCATGAGCTGACTGACGAAAAGAGAGTTAATCTGCCACGCCGCGCGCTGCTGCCCGGAATGGTCAACGCGCACTCACACGCGTTTCAGAGAGTGATTCGCGGTCGCACTGAATACCGCACAAACCCGTTTAGCGGCGGGCTAGCTCCCGCCGAGGTGGATTCGTTCTGGACGTGGCGCGAAATGATGTACTCAGCGGCGACGCGTCTGACGCCGGAAGATATCTACGACGCGTCACGGATGGCGTTCCTGGAAATGGCGTTGAGCGGCATCACTGCAGTGGGCGAGTTTCATTATTTGCATCATGCGCCTGACGGCACGCCTTACGACGATCCGAACCTGTTGGCGAAAGAAGTTATCCGTGCGGCCGGCGATGTGGGATTACGCATTGCGCTGTTGCGCGTGGCTTACGCGCGCGCGGGTTATCAACGGAACCCAAACCCGCGCCAGGCGAGGTTTATCGAGAATGATCCGCAAACATATCTGAAGAACCTCGAGTCAATGAACGCCGATGTGGTTCGCACTACCCCGACCGTTAACTTGGATGGGTACGCACGCCTCCGGCGTGCTGGCGAGCAGAAGGAAGCGAGCATGCCGGAGGCATGCGTACCGAACGACGGCGCCTGGGTCGGTGTCGCGCCGCATAGTGTCCGCGCGGTCTCATTGCCTTACTTGAAAGAAGTCGTCGCCTTCGCGGATGAACATGATTTGAAAGTTCACATGCACGTCGCCGAACAGCCGGCTGAGGTTTCGGCTTGCGTGGAAGAGTACGGCCGCACGCCGACCGCTCTGTTGGAAACAGAAGGCCTATTGAGCGAACGATTCACAGCAGTGCACGCAATCCACGTCACGCCAAAAGCGGTTGCGAACTTCGCCCGAACAGGCGCGATGGTCTGCGCCTGTCCGACGACGGAACGAAATCTGGGGGACGGTGTGGTGCCCGCCGATGAATACTTCAAGCACGACGTCGCCATCTGTCTCGGCACGGACAGTCACGTGCAGATCGATTTGCTTGAGGACGCGCGCGAACTTGAGTATCACCTGCGACTGCAGAAGCTGGAGCGGGCAATACTGGGAGCGCGGACGTCCTCGTCCGCAATACCTTCACCAATCGACTCGTTGGGCGATGGTCGGGCTTCTGACACGGCTGCGCTCTTATTCGACTGCGCGACCCGGAACGGCGCGCGCAGCATTGGCGCGCCGGGCGGCTCGCTCGAACCGGGCAAGCCTGCCGACTTCTTCACCATGAATCTCGACGATCCGGCAATCGCCGGCGCGACAACTGACACCTTACTTCCGGCGATCATATTTTCGTCGTCGCGCGCGGCCGTACGCGAAGTTGTTGTGGGTGGCAAGCCGATCGTTTCTGAGGGTCAGCACCTGATTCAGGAAGAAGTTGTTGAGCGATTCGGCGAACTGCTGAAGAGATTGTGGGGCTAGGTTTGCAGATGCGCCGAGTAGGAGCGCGGGCATCTCTGCCCGCATGAGCGCGAAGCGCGAAAGAACATGGGCGTGCTGCGCACGCTCGGCGGCCAGGGATGGCCGCGCTCCTCGCGCACTCCAAATATGACCGTCGAACAAACACTCGCCGATCTAGTAGCGATCGATTCAGTTTCTGCGCGATCAAACGCCGAGATCATTTCTTATCTTGAGCGGCGCTGCGTCGATCGCGGCTTGGGTTGCCAGCGCTTTTCGCACATTGATGAAAACGGAATCGAAAAGATAAATCTCGTGGCACAGACTTCAGTCTGTGATACTTCCGGTGGAGCCTCACAGACTGAAGTCTGTGCCACGGAACTCGCCCTCGTCGGACACACCGACACGGTGCCCTACGATCCGAAGTGGACCGCAGCCTTGAAGCTGACGGAGAAGGACGGCAAACTCTTTGGCCGCGGAGCATGCGATACGAAAGCCTTCATCGCGGCCGCGCTTACCGCGCTTGAGGCAATTGATCTCGCGAACCTTGCGAAGCCGCTCGCACTCGTCTTCACGGCAGATGAAGAGATTGGCTGTCTCGGCGCCAAACGATTAGCAGAAGCGAAACCGTTTTCCGCGCGTTATGCGATCGTCGGCGAGCCCACTTCGTTGCAACCGATGGCTGGCGGCAAAGGATATTGCCTGGCAGAAATCATCGTGCGCGGACAAGAAGCACACAGCGCTTATCCGCAAATTGGGGTATCGGCAATATTTCGCGCAGCGCGTCTAATCGAGCGGATAGAAAAGATTGCTGAACAGCTGAAAGAAGATCAGCACGCGGCTTTCGATCCACCTTACACCACCCTAAACGTCGGCTTAATCAATGGCGGCAGCGCGAAGAACATCATTCCCGGAGAGTGTCGATTCACTTTGGAATGGCGCCCTGTGCCCGGCCAGGATTCCCATCACGTTTTGAATTTGATTCGCGCCGCGATCGACGCGTTACGGAGAGAGAACGATGACTTTGTCTGCGAGGTGAACGCGTCGCGCGCGGACGAGAGTTTCGAGACGCCGGCTGAATTCCCCGCTGGTGCAATTTCTCGAACAGCTCTCGGGAAATCGCTCTGGCACAGTCGCCTTTGGCACTGAAGCTCCCAGCATGATTACCCTCGGCGCGGATGCAGTCGTTTTCGGTCCCGGTGATATTCGCGTGGCGCATCGCACCGGTGAATTTGTGCCGGTCGATCAGCTCACCCGCAGCGTTGAGATTTTGCGGCAGGCAATTGAGAAATTCTGCGGGTAAACGGCCAACTCCACTAAATGCAGCCCTCGCCAGGCAACCACCCCTGTAACGCGATCCTCGAATCAGACGTTATAATTCATTGCAGCATTACTAAAGGATTTGCTTATTTACTCCATGATTGTTCGCGCTGTCCGCATCACAATAGTTCCCCTGATAATTTTGGCGGTGGCGTCGTGCGTCGCCGTTAACGCCCAAACCGATAATTCGCCCTTTCCCCAGCCGACCGAACTTCAGCAGGGCCCGCCGCTCACCAATCAGGAATTTGTGCGGCTCCTGTATCAGTTGCCGCAGCACCCGGATCAGCGGGCCCAACTCGAGGATCAAATTCGCAAACGCGGCATCGCGTTTCCGATCACTCCGGGCCTGCGTTCTTTGATCGCGACGAAGAGTGGCAACGATGCTTCCCTGATGCATACTTTGGAAGAGGCGGCGCGGCGGCGGGACAATCCCACAACGGCTTCTCTGCCACCGGCTGCGGAAGCAGCTGAGTTGTTAGAGCGCACCCGCAAGGCCACGCTCGGCGCGGCTGAGACAATGCCGGACTATCTCGTGAAGCAGAACATCACCCGCTCGCACGCGTTTGGGCAGAGCAAGAATTGGTCGCCGTACGATCGGCTCTCAATTGCCGTCAGCTATCGCCAAACCGCCGGCGAAGATTACAAGCTGCTTTCGGTGAATGGTATGCCGGCTAACGCCGATCAGCGTTACGGGCTGCAATTGGGCGGCACCACTTCAAGCGGCGAATACGTGTCAACGCTGGCAGAACTTTTCCAACCACGGCAGCAGGCTGAGTTTCAACCAGTTGACACTGACACTCTGCACGGCCGGCGCACGATCGTGTACGAGTTTGTGGTGAAGAAACAGTTCTCGCGTAACGGTCTGACTTATCAAGAGACAAAGCAGTCTGCTCCGGTTTCGACCACGGCCGGTCACCGCGGGCGGATCTGGGTCGATCGCGAGAACAACCGCGTGCTGCGCCTTGAAGATATCAGTACTGAAATTGATCCGGGTTTCCCAATCACCGCGACCAGCATGACGATTGATTATGACTGGGTGACGATTAATGAAGTCGAGCACCTGTTACCTTCGCGTGCGGTCGTGGAACTCACCACGCGCTACCGCGGCCAGACGGAACAAAGTCGAAACGAAATTCTATTCCGCGGTTATCGTAAATTCGGCGCTGAAGTGAAGATCATCGACATCGACGAGAAGGACTTTCCGCCGGATAAGCAGGAAGAAGAACCCGCGAAGCCTGAGCAGAAACCGGTGTTGAAGCCGGCGCCCAAGAAACCCTAACCATGCGGAATGGGGTTCGACGGTGCTTCATTCACGACATTGCCTTTTGCATCTTTGGCGATTGCGGTTAGTTTGATCTGCTGACCGACCTCTGCTTCTTTGGCTGAACGGTCGGGCTGCCGCCCGTGTCTTCGGGTTGCCGCTTTTGGGAAAACCAACTAAAGTTTCTAGCTTGATTGCCGGAGGTAGTGTTCGAAATTAGGTTTTCTCAGCATGATTCCGGGTTCTCTGCGTCTCTGCGGTGAATAAGCGCTTGAATACATTCACCGCAGTGGGCGCAGAGTAGGCGCAGAGAATTTCCAATTAGGGCACGTGGCGGAGGGTTTATGACTTCATTACGTTTTTTGCTTGGCTGTGTCGCTATCTTACTTTTGGCGGTGATCGCACTGCCGCAGGATCCAAATGTAAGGCATTTCGAAAAAGACGGACTCTCGTTCGATTATCCGGCGGGTTGGCAATTGAGCGATCAAAGCACCGGCCAAATGCAGTTTCTCGAGCTGGCCAGTGGCGACGTCGTAATCCGCGTTCGCGCTCCGCGCGAGTGGTTGAAGACACCTGAGAAAGAGGCACAAGCCAAGAAGCTTTTTCATGACGACTATGTTCAGAGTTTCGCGTCTCAGTTTGAACAACAGGGAATGACGCCGAAGCGCTCGCCGGCAACTACGCAAATTTCGGGTGCCGATGCCGAGGGCGTGAAGCTGCGCGCCGTGATGGATCGTCAGCCCGGTGGATTGGACTCGTATTATCGAATCATCTCAGATCGATTGATTCATCTGTCGATTCTGGGATCCGAAAAAGAGATGACCGCTGACGCGGCCGCCTGGGACATGATTCGCAACAGCTTGAAAGTCGAACCGCCGCCGCAACCAAAACCGACTCCGACACCGAAAAGCAAGCCCTAGTTCGACACCACTTCAGCGACCTATTGGAGCAGAACAGTGATCATTGGACTTCCGAAAGAGATTAAGGACAACGAATATCGCGTTGGGCTGACCCCCGCCGGGGTGCGCGCCCTGACGGATGCAAGTCATCGCGTACTGGTCGAAAAGGACGCCGGCGAAGGATCGGGCTTTGAAGATTCGCTCTATCACCGCGCCGGCGCCACCATGATTGACTCGGCCGACGAAGTTTGGGCCGAAGCCGAGATGATCGTGAAAGTAAAAGAGCCTATCGCGCCAGAGTATCCGCGCATGCGCGAGGGGCAGTTGCTTTTCACCTACCTTCACCTGGCGCCTGACACTCAACTGACCGACGAGTTGCTCAAGCGAAAGGTCACCGGCGTCGCGTACGAGACGATTACCGATCGCAAGGGCACCCTGCCTCTCCTGACACCGATGTCGGAAGTCGCGGGACGCATGGCCATTCAGGTCGGCGCGCACTATCTGGAAAAGATGAGCGGTGGCCGCGGCATTCTGCTCGGCGGAGTGCCGGGCGTCCCGGCGGCGCGCGTGGTAATCATCGGCGGCGGCGTGGTCGGCACAAACTCAGCCAAGATCGCCGTGGGCATGGGCGCGCACGTGACGATCATCGATAACAACCTCGATCGCCTGCGCGAGCTGGACGACATATTTCTTTCGAAAATTTCTACGCTCGCTTCGAGCGCCTACATGATTCACGACGCGCTGACGACGGCTGATTTGATCATCGGCGCCGTGCTGGTGCCGGGCGCCTCAGCGCCGCGGCTCGTCACTCGCAACATGTTGAAGGACGTGGCGGATGGCGCTGTCATCGTCGACGTGGCTGTCGATCAGGGCGGCTGTGTCGAAACTACGCATCCGACGACTCACTCTGATCCGACATATTACGTCGAAGGCGTGTTGCATTACTGCGTCGCCAACATGCCCGGTGCAGTACCACGAACATCAACATTCGCGCTGACCAACGCAACTCTGCCTTATGCACTGAAGCTTGCGAATCTCGGATTCAAGGCAGCGGTGATGAGCGACCCGGGGCTGGCCAAGGGAGTGAACACTTACGGCGGCAAACTTACTTATCAAGCCGTCGCCCTGTCGCAGGGGAAAGAATACACGCCAGTCGATCAACTGCTGGCGGGTTAGGTGCAGAACCGCTGGCTATCGCAAGCGGGCGATTTCGGACGCGGGCTATTGGGATTTTTACCCGAGCAGCTTGGTCAGGCAGTTCTTCAATTCTTCAGCCTTCACCGGTTTGTAGAGAAAAGCGTCGACCTTTGCAGCCCCTGACACCGCCTGCTCGTTCTCCTGACCACTTAGCAAGACAATCGGCAGCCCTGAGAGCTTGGCATTACTGCGCAAGAATTGCGCCAGTTCGCGCCCACCCATGTGCGGCATGACGGCGTCGGTTATCACCACATCGATCGCGGACGTCATCGCGAGTTTCATCGCTTCCAATCCATCGCCCGCCGTTATCACTCTGTATCCCCAGCGCTGCAACGTCACTTCGAGATACCGCCGCACCGAACGGTCATCTTCTACCAGCAATATGCATTTGCCGGAAGAGGTTAAGTTTGCCGCAGGGTCTGTGGCTGATGACATACTCAAGGATTCCTGTTCCATGAATTGTTTCGTGGGAACTGAGGGGTTGCGCTGAATTGACGCATCGAAGACTTGTCCCAAACTGTAAGCATGAGACTAAGCCGCCGCAGACAGCTTGTCAAAGAGCGCAGAATCAACAAAAGAGGGTTCGTTTGCTATACTTGCTCCTTTCCATTGCAGGCGAGAATTCTCATGATTCTTGTCTGAGCCTATCCGAAGTCTTATGTACGAATTCGCCGTCACACCCGCCGTCACCCAAATTCGCCGTCGCGGCGTCACGATCGCAGAAGTTGAGCCCGGGTCGATCGGTGCTGAACTGGAGCTTGAGCCCGGCGATCGGGTGATGCGGGTCAACGGTCACGTCGTCCGCGACTATTTGGATTTTAGGTTTCAAACCAGTGGCGAGACCGAGCTCCTCATCGATGTGCGCAAGCAATCCGGCGAAGATTGGGAGTTGAATCTCGATCGCGACGAGGCGGAAGATTTCGGTCTCAGCTTTGAACAGATCGTGCCCCGGCAATGTGCCAACGAATGTCTTTTCTGCTTCTGCAAAGGCAATCCTGAAACCGCACGGCCTTCACTGTTCGTGCGCGACGAGGATGTGCGACTTTCGTTTCTTTACGGAAACTACACAACTCTTACTTCGATCACGGAAGACGAAATGCGCCGGGTGATCGAGCAGCGCCTGTCGCCGCAATACGTCTCGGTGCATGCGACGGATTGGGATGTGCGGGCTTACCTGCTCGGCATAGATAAACAGCGGGCCGACATCAGCGACAAAATGCGGCGGATGATGGATGCCGGCATTGAAATTCACGCCCAGGTGGTGTTGTGTCCAGAGATTAATGACGGCGAAATACTGCGGCGGACGATTTATGATCTCGCGGAGTTGCACCCAAAGGTTAGCAGCGTGGCGATCGTGCCGCTCGGTTTGACTCGTTATCTTGACGATCCGAGGCTGACGCCGGTGACGCCGGAGTTTTGTCAGCAGACGATCGCTGAGGTTTCCCGGATCCAGAAAGACTTGCGAAAACGAGTCGGGTCAACCTTCGCCTTTCTTGGTGATGAGATTTATTTGAAAGCCGGCCAGGCCGTGCCGTCGCGAAAGCACTATGGCGATTACCCGCAAATCGAAGACGGCATCGGCATGGTGCGCAGCTTCACAAATGAATTCGAAACACTGATGAAGCGTCTGAGCAAAGGCGGAGGCCAAACATCAGCGATGACTCATTCGGTTGAGGGAACGATTCTAACCGGCTCGCTCTTCGCACCGGTGTTGCGCAGACTAATCGATCAATTCAATCAAGAGTGCGACACGCGTTTGCAGGTTGTCGGTGTCGCGAACGAGTACTTTGGCGGCGATGTCAGCGTCGCCGGTCTGCTAACTGGTGGGGATTTTGTCGCTGCTCGCGCTCAGTTAACGGGTGACTTTGCCATCATTCCCCGCGTGGCGCTGAAGAGTGACGAACCGATCATGCTTGATGGAATGCATTTTGAAGAGGTGAAGCAACAGTTTCCGGTGCCGCTCCATGCTTTCGACTCTGCCGAGTTGACTTCGTTCCTCACAAACTTAGTCTGCCCTCGATGAACGAGATTCAGAACAGAAAGATTCTGGATGTTGGTTGCGGCTGGAACAAAACACCGGGCGCTATCGGCATCGACGCCAATCCCAAAACTCACGCTGACGTGGTTCATGATCTCGGCTCCGTCCCCTATCCCTTCCCGGACAACGAATTCGACACCATCGTCTGCCGGCACGTCGCCGAGCATGTACCCGATGTGATGGCGTTCGTATCTGAGTTGCACCGCATCACGAAGCCCGGTGGTCACATCATGATTACCACGCCGCATTATTCAAATCCGGATTGGGCGACGGACCCGACTCATCGCAATCACTTCAACAGTTATTCGTTCAACTGCTTTGTCGACGAACGGCAACTGTTTCCCTTCTATACTGACGTCAGACTCAACCCGCGGCGCACGTACGTGTCGCTGGCGAATCTCTGGCGAGCGCTGGGATTGGAGTTCGTGGTCAACCTCGATCAGCGCTGGCCCGCCTTTCGCTTCACGCGAAAATTCTGGGAGTTCTACCTCAGCACGATCATGCGCGGCAAAGAACTTCAGTTTGATTTTGAAGTGCTCAAAGAGTCTCGCGGCCGCTGATTTCTTACCTTGATGTGTTTGCGAAACTGTCACACAAATTCTCGTATCACTTTCTAAATTCTCAAACAAAATTCCGGTAATTTGAAGCGCGTTGGAATTCTCGGATTTACGATTTCCGATCCCTGTTGGCAACTTGCGAAAACGCGAACATGCAAGCCGATCACAACATTGGAATACGCTTTGCAGTCGGGAATGCGAAACTCACCCAGACAATTGATTTCGACAAGGAGGAAAAATGTTCCAGCAGTTATTTAGATTTACGACACTCACATTTGCTCTATTAATGCGACAATTACGCTCGCATCATTTCTCTGCCCATCTGGGGCCGAAGGCTTAACGGCTGCGGACGTCGTCGCGAAGCATCTGGCTTCCATCGGATCCCCTGAAGCACGAAATGCGATCAAGAGCCGCGTGATCATGGGGACGGCTGTGGCAACTTTCCGCCTCGGCGGAAAAGGCCAGGCAGAGGGTCGCGCCGTGCTCGCCTCGCAAGACAACATGAGCCTGATCGGCATATCGTTCGATGTGCCGGAATATCCCCGCGAGAACATGGGCTTTGACGGGCGCTCGCTGACCGTCGCCGACTTAACCCCGGGCGTGAGATCTACTTTGGGAAAATTTTTTATGATGCACGAAATGCCTTTTCGCGAAGGGCTGATTGCGGGCACCCTTTCTTCAGCCTGGCCGCTGCTCGATTTGAACTCGAGAAAAGTGACGCTGAAATATGAAGGGCTGAAAAAAATCGGTGGCCAGCAACTTCACGTGTTGCGGTTTGAGACTAAGAACGACTCGAACCTAAAAACCAAAATCTACTTCGAGGCGGATACGTTTCGTCATGTGCGCACCGAATACGAGAAGCGACAAGTTCAGGAGATGGTTACTGAACCTGGCGTTACGCAAAAACAGGGAGATTCAATTACCAAACTGACCGAGGAATTTGCAGACTTCAAGACGGAAGGCGGCTTGACCTTTCCACATTCTTACAGACTTCAGCTATCGATCGAAGCATTGAATCGGAGAGTATTGCAGGACTGGGCGTTCACCCTGTCTCAGTTCTCTTTCAATCGAAATCTCGACAAAAATCAGTTCGACGTCACTACCAAAAAACCTTGAAGGCGACTTTCCGGTCGGCCCGAAATAAAGCAAATCCCCGCGCACGCTTGCGGCGCGAGCCGACCAGGGAAACATCATGCCCGCGCTGCCCGCTTGCTCGTAGAGTTGACCAGCCTCAAGTCATGAAGCAGGCCCGCGTTTGAAACTGCTTGATGCACCTTGCAAATTCCTAATTACCGTTGTTTCATATCTCAAATTGAAAGCGGAACAGTCTCCCCGCGGGCCATTGATTTTCGGAAAGCCAATGAAACATAAAACTCTAGTTGTTCTTGTCGTAGGACTATCACTGCTCGCACCGGTACTCGGGCAACAGGCAGAAAAACAGAAAGATGACGTCGTGCGGGTCACTACTAATCTGGTCCAAATAGACGTCGTGGTTACCGACAAAGAGGGCAACCAGATAAGCAACTTGCGACCGCAGGACTTCGAGATTCAAGAGGACGGAAAGACCCAAACAATTACGAATTTTTCGTACATTGAGGCCGGCAAACCGAACTCGGCCGTCGCGGCCAATCCGGCTGAGTCACCAAGGGCGGACTCGCCGATTGCACCTGCTCGGCTGACGCGCGAGCAAGTGCGGCGGACGATGGCCGTGGTGGTTGACGATCTTGGGCTCTCGTTTGAGAGCGTGGGTTTCGTCCGAAAGGCTCTTAATAAATTCATTGATGAACAGATGCAGCCTGGCGACCTGGTCGCGATTCTGCGCACCAGCGCCGGCATAAGTGCGTTGCAGCAATTCACCTCTGACAAACGGCTGTTGCATGCCTCGGTCGAGCGCGTGCGTTGGAACCCCCTGACACGGACCGGGACCAGCTCGGTTCCTGCTCTCAACGAAACCAGTGCCGGCTCCGATACGCGGGACACTATTCAATTTATGAAAGAGGCAGAGGAGCAGCGGGCGGCCATTTATTCAGTAGGAACCTTTGGCTCGCTTGCGCCCATCATCAAGGGTTTGGGAGATATGCCCGGCAGAAAATCTCTAGTGCTGATGTCTGAGGCGTTTCGCCTGTTTACCGCGCAGGGGCGCAACATTCAGCTAATCCAGGCCATGCGGCGCTTGACCGACCAAGCTAATGCAGCCTCGGTTTCTCTTTATACGATCGATGCCAGCGGCCTGCAGACCGACGCCTTCCAGGCTTCTGACCAACCCGGTGCGCCGACCTACATGATCTCACCGGATCTTTTCGCGATGAGCGCCGGACCAAACAACTCCGTCGCACCTAATGGCCCGCCACGGACGTTGCCGCGGGCCGATACCTTGTCCGCCCAGGCGGAAAGGGATTCTTCAAACGCCTTTCGCAGATTAGGCGCGCTGATGGAGCAACGCGAGAATCTGAGAGAGGAATCGCAAACTGTCCTGTCTTATCTGGCAGAACGTACCGGCGGGCTGTTCATGAAGAACCGGAACGATCTGAGCTTGGCCATGGATCGGATAGTAGGCCATCAAAAAGGCTATTACCTGATCGGTTATCGCCCCGCACAGCCTCCGGTCGATCCCGCCTCAGGCCAGCGGCAAAGACACGAACTAAACGTGAAGATTAGGCACGCGGGCGCGGTGTGGCGGGCCCGCTCCGCGTACTTCGGCATGATAGACGAGCCGCGAGCGCAAAAACCGCCCACACGCACTGAACAACTGACCGCCGCACTATTGTCGCCTTTCGCATCCGACGCAATGCACGTTCGGCTAACTTCGTTATTTGGAGACGAACCAACCGGCGGCACTTATTTGCGCTCACTCGTGCATATTGATGCTCGCGATCTTCAATTCAAGCAGCAAGCAGATGGCTCCAGCACGGCTGACTTGGAGATGGTGGCGGTGGCCTTCGGCGATGGCGGCCAAATTGTGGATCAACTAAGTTACCCACAAACAGTAACCGTGCCCAATCAGCAGGAATATGACCGTCTGATGGAAAGCGGCTTGGTTTACATTCTCAACTTTCCGATTAAGAAGCCGGGCGCCTATCAGATGCGTATTGCGGTGCGCGACTCACTTTCCCAGAAAGTCGGGGCAGCAATGCAATTTGTCGAAGTTACCGATCTCCAGAATGGACGTTTGGCCCTTTCCGGGATCGTCCTCAGCGGCAGAGCCCAGGGCGCCGCTGCCGTGTTGGATCCACAGTGGGGCCCAGCGGTACGCCGGCTCCGGCAGGGAGTTGTACTCGAGTATCGCTACAACATCTACAACGCGAAGCTGGACAGTGGTGGCCGCCCGCAGCTTCAAACCCAAATGCGATTGTTCCGAGATGGCCAGCCCGTTTTCTCAGGCAAGGTCTTACCGCTTGACGTATCCAAGCAGACGGATATGAGGCGTCTCAATGCAGCGGGGGGCCTGCTCGTGGGCCCGGATTTAATACCGGGTGAGTATGTGGTCCAGGTGACGGTTACGGATTTGTTAGCGACCGGGAGAAACCGCACCGCGACGCAGTGGATGGATTTCGAGATCGTTCAGTGAAAGCGTTAGGGTGCCGACCGCAACTGTGCGGCAAGCTTGCGTGCTTCCCCTGCGTCATGCGCGTCAGGGGCCAAGACGATATAGGCATCCAAGTGACTCAAAGCGAGTTGGCGCTGGCCGCGGGCGTTGGCAATCCGGGCGAGGGCCAAATGAGCACGCGCAGCTTTTCGCTCGTCAATCTCCAGGGCTCGCAGAAAGTGGGGCTCCGCTTCATCGGCGCTGGCGTCCAGCAACGCCCAGCCCAGGAATAGATGGCCCGCCCAACTGCTATCCTCCAAGCGCAAAGCCACTGTTAACTCCTCAATCGCTTCCGGCCTGCGTTCCAGAGAGAGCAGTACGATACCCCGCTCAATGTGCGGGTCTGCGCGTCGCGGAGCAATCCCGGCGAGGGGCGTCAGAACTTCAAGCGCCTCGGAAAATCGTTTTTGCAGACGCAGCTCTCTGCCCAATTCGAGTCGAGCGGCGTAATAACGGGGAAACATTTCGACCGCGGCGCGCAATTCCGTCACCGCCTCTTCAGCCTTGGCGTCGTCAATCGCTTTCATGCCGGCACGATAGTGTTTGGCGGCGTTTTTGGGGACGTTGACATCAACATCCGCCGGCACTACGCCGGGCGAATTTGGCTTCGGGCCAATCTTTACGGTCAAATCTACCATCACATTGAAAAGGCTGGGGCGGTCTCTGAAGAGCGGGCGCACAGACACATTTACCGAAGCAGGTTCGTATTGTTCCGTCTCGGATGTCTCTACGATATACTCGCCTTCGGTAACCTGATTAAATGTGAAGTGGCCTTCCGGGAGGCTAAATGTTTCCGTGATCGGACGCATGTCCGGCATCTTAAGAAGGCGAACACGAACATTGCCAACTCTGGATCCGTGGCTCTGTAGCCGGCCTTCAATTCGGTGATAGACAAGACCAGAACCTGTTTGCCCCGCAGGCGAAGCCGACTGCGCGCTGGCAACTCTTGAGATAGTCAGGACCGCGGCCAGCAACCCGAGCAACAATAGAACTCCATGTGTCTTCTTCATAAAAGCACTTCACGCCACCACGTAACCGAATGAGTGGCGCCTCGGTTGAGATTTCCGGTTCATTTTCCTCTTGTTTGGCGAATTGATCCAGCGTGTTAGCGAAAAGCAAAATGAGTTTTGCTCCGCTGATAAAAGAAAGGCCTGCCGGCGGTGAGCCGGCAGACCTTTTCGAATTACGGACGTTTCGTCTAGAAGCTTAGGCGTGCTCCGAGTTGGATCACTCTGGCCTCGCGAGCATTCGTGAACTTGCCAAAAGTCGTTAATGCCTGGTTGATCGAGCCGTTGGCATTGCGGACGATGTTATTGAGGCTGGTGTTCAGAGTAGTGAACTGAGTGTGGTTGAGAGCATTGAACGCTTCAAAGCGCAGCTCAAGGTTCGACGACTCGTTCCAAAGCTTCGTCTTCTTCGACAGAATCAGATCCAGGTTATTAATGCCGTTATTAGCCCTGAACTGATTCAGACCGGAAGTACCACGGCGATTGCAAAGCGCAAAGGCTGCCGCCGAGGTGGTCGCCGGACAAGCGGCATTAACAAAAGCTTCGGGATTGAATTCGCGATCCCCATTCTGCCTCGGATCGAGGTTCTGATAAGGAGCGCCCAAATCCGCGAACGAGACGATACCGCCGCCCGTGCCGGTCGTGTTGTCGATGTTGCCGACTGAGAAAGGTCTGCCGGACTCGAAGGTCGCGATACCGCCGATACTCCATCCATCAAGAATTGTCTTCATAAATCCTTTTGAGTTCTTGAAGAACGGAAGATCGTAAACGGCGCTGCCTACGAGTCGGTGTGGGACGTCGTCTGATGACAAGCCCCGGCCGAATCTCCGGTCGAAAATGTCAATGATTCCGCGGTTAGTGTCAGTACCCGCAGAGTCAGTGATCGATTTCGAGAAGGTATAGGCAACCTGGAACAGAAGACCGTTACTATAACGTCTCTGCAAGTTGGCTTGGAGCGAGTTATACCAGGAATTGCCATCTGAAGCCTGTTGCGAAATTCCGAGACCGATGTCGGTGTTTACACGGCGGGCATTAATGTTGCCCGAAGCGTTGGTCGCCCCAAATTGCTGAGCGGCCGGAATCGAAGCCGGATAGGACAGGAAAACCGTGCCGTAGGCCGGATTCAGTTCCCGAATCACATACAACTTCTTCCCGCGGCTACCGACGTAGCTCAGACTCGCGACGTAGTTCTTTGCAAAGCCCCGTTCAAAGGTCAGGTTGTATTGATAGGTGTAGGGCGTTTGGATGAACGGATCAATCGCCCGCGAAAGTTGCGAAAGACGTACGGCTGCGCCGGTGGTCCTGGTCACGGAGCTGACACCTAAGATCGGCGCGCCAGCGACCGCAAACGGGTTAGGAATCGTCGGCTGGACGCCGTTACGCAGCGGGTATGGATCCGGTGCGAATGGGTCAGCCAAGGTGCCGCCCATATCCGAGAAGAACGCGTTGGTGCCCTGGTAGCCCGGAGCCGTCAGTTGCTGCAGCGCCGTGTCGCCAATGATTGCTCCGTAGAAAATACCGAAGCCGCCCCGGATTACCATTTCCTGGTCTCCGAAGATCTTATGCAAGAACCCGTGCTCGACGCGGGGAGAGTAAGCAAAGCCGACGCGGGGTGCCCAGTTATTCCAGTCCTTCTTTACGCCGCCCTGCGGAACTGTGCCACCCAAATCCGGATCAGGATCGCCAGGAAAGAGCAACCCGAGCGGTGCTCGCAGACCGGCACCCACCGGAATGGTCACACCTTCGAAAGTTCTGAGTTGGCCGCTGGTCAACAGTTGCGAAGTGATGCCCGCCGCGGCTGCGCTCGGACGGTAATAGGCCACCCGGTTGAATTGGTCGTAAAGAGGCCCGACGTATTCCCACCGCAATCCGAGTGAGAGTGTTAGTTCATTGTTTACCCTCCAAGTATCCTGCGCGAAGAGGGCGGTTCCGAGTTGTTTGAAATCACGGTCGCCGGCGGCCCCGAACTGAACTACAGTTGGAATGCCCAGCAGAAGATCAGCCAAATCGTCGTTGCTGGTATTTCCTCCGACCGTGCGGGTGAAGGTGATGAAACCCTGGTTGATGAAGACGAAGTCGGTCTGCTGATTGTAGTCCGTTCCGTCAAAACCAAACTTGAATCGATGGTTGCCCTTAGCCCAAGTCACGTAGTCCTGAATCTGCCAGTTCTCGCTGTTGCGAGCCTGCGGACCTTGAATCGAATTACCAATCAATATTCCGCGATCGAAGAGCCTGATCTGCGGCGGGCCGGCAAACTGTGGCGCCGAGACGAAATTGGCCGTGAAGCCGATCTGGGCCGGCGTCGTCTTGTTTTCCGGCGCCGCCGCGGCTTGATAGTTCTTGGCATAGCCGATGAGGAACGAATTAATCAGCGTGGGTGAAAAATTAAAGCTGTGGTGCAGCACGGCGTTGTACGTCTTGCGCGGATCGGCCGACGCGAAACCGGGAACCGACGCGCCGCCGAAGGCAAAGGGCGCAAATACCAACTGGCTGAAATAGTTAAACGTAAACGCAACCGACTGCCGACTGCTGATCCAGGGATCGACGCGCGCGGTCACGATGTCGAAGTTGGTGATCTCATTAGCTCCCACCGTGGCCTGCCGAGCGGCGTTGCCAGGAGGGAGGAAGCCAAGATAGTAGAGCCCGATCGGGGTAAACCGATTCTGCGGAATCTGCTGAACAAATGTTTGACCCGGAGCGATGGCGCCGGAAATAACCGGGAACGGCAGGTTGGTCACCGGATCAATCAAGGCCAGCGCAGTAGCTGTGGGACCAGACGGCGTGCGAGTGAAACGGCCCTGCAATTCTTCGGCTGTCGGCAGATTTGAAATCGTTCGCGAATCGCCGATAAGCTGACGACGTCCTTCGTAATCCACAAAGAAAAAGGCGCGATTCTTGCCGTTGTAAACCCGGCGGCCGCCTTCACCGAATCTCGGCAGAATGATCGGTCCGCCGATGTTGCCGCCAAACTCTTTGCGTTCGAATAGGCGGCGATGGTCGCAGTTGTCTCTGGTTCTCAGGGCCAGCGTCGCCGGACAGGTGCTGACCTTGCGGAAAGCCGGGTCGGTCGAATCGTTCTGGTCGAAGTAACGGGCCGCGGACAGGAACGTGGGCCGATAGAATATACGGGCGTTCCCGTGAAAATCGTTAGTGCCACTCTTGGTGACTACGTTAATAACCGAACCCGAGTTGCGGCCAAACTCGGCTTCAAAGTTGGATGTCAGAAGTCGAAACTCCTGCACGGCATCAGGACGAGGATTGACGCCAGCTGAACCACCAACAGCGATTTCGTTATTGTTGGAGCCATCGAGTTGGATATTATTCTCGGTGCTTCGGGATCCGTTGACTCTGATACCCGCGCCACCCCCGCCAGACTGAACACCCGGTTGACCCAATGCGAGGTCGAGAATATTGCGGCCGTTTAAGGGCAGACCCTGAACACGACGCAAATCAATGTTAGTTCCCAGCGTGGCTGACTCGCGGTCAACTAGTTCCTGGCTCGCCGTAACGCTCACCTCGGCGGTCGCCGTTCCGATTGTCAACTTAGTCTCCAGTTGGAGATTTCGGTTAGGTTCAACCGTGACGTCATTCAGTCGAGTTTCAGCAAACCCGGCTGCCGTAATCACGATGTTGTAGGACGCGGGCTCGATTTCGAGAAACTGGTAGTTGCCATCCTCATCCGTTTGCAGTGTCCGGATCTCTCGTTGCCTCGCCACGTCAATTAGTTTGACCGTAGCGCCGGCAACGACTGCTCCGTTGGGGTCGGTTACCGTTCCGCGGATGCTGCCGCGCGTACCCTGAGCAAAAATCAGCGACGTTGAGAACAGCGTCAAGCAAAACACGCTGAGGCCGCCAATTATGCAGCGTTTAATAAAGCGTTTGGTATTTGATGGGCCCATATTGTCTCCTTCTTTTTGAGTGATTCGCTTGCACGACAAAACATCGCACACTTCCGTATGGGGCTTTTAGCTGGGCAACTATTATTCCGCTGCCAGGCATCCGCCAAACCCCTATTTTCCGCAGACATATCTACCAGCTCTTCGATGAAAAGGCAGATTCGATCCGAAAGCGCTAACAAATCTCCGATTATTTGGATTGAAGACCACGGTTGGTATCACCAAGCCGGCAAATTTTTTTATCCGACTTTCGGCGCTCGCGATTAATTCGCGGGAGATCAATACACGATAAATCTGGCTTGCTGCTGGGCGCTGGTTTTCGCAATGCGATCTATGACGCTGATCTGAAGCAGGTATCTGCCGCGCGGCAAATCGCTTAGGGATAACTCTTCACCATAGGCGATACGCGTTAAGTCCGGCTGGCCCGCCGTATCAATCTTAATCGACGGTTTTGTGATCACCGGCAGCCCTTCCCGCAGCACCTGAATCTGGAGGGAAAGGTCCGGCGCTTTGCTGTTTGAAGCAGCGTTGCATACGTAGATCATGAACCCCAACCGCGACGCGGACGTGAAGCGATGGTTACCATTAATCGTTAACTTTCCGCTTTCCTCGGCGTTCGCGTCGACTTCCCCCAGAAAGAGACTGCTAAGCGAAAAAACTCCCGCCTGCTGTTTAGGCACCTCTATCCACTCTGCAGCCGTCCCGATGCGGTCACTGTTCTTTTCGGCGACCGCGACTCGAACCTGGTATAAGCCCGCGGGCAAACGAGCCTGTTGGTTGTAGACGATTCGGCGTGCGGCCGATGAAAGTATCTCAGACGGTTTTACTGTGAGGTTCTGTGAGAAATCGGCAACGGGCTTCCCGGTGTGATCAATGACGACTCCTAATAAATCAAATTGCAAAGTGTCCCCGTCAGTTTTAAGATCTAATGCATCCCTCGCGATTTCCAGCGAGAAAGTGACTAGGGCTGTCGGCTCGCCCGCATCAATAAATCCGGCCGAAACGTTAACCGGCAGGCTGCGCCTGGGAAACGCGCTCCTCAGTGCAGCAGACAGTGCGTTTTGTTGAAGGGGTTGTTCTTTTTTCGCGCGCTTAGATGGAGCTTTTCGACCTTGGCTCTCTGCCGTTCCCGGCTGGTCCAGAAAGAAACCGCGGCGCATCCGGATGATCGCGTCGGGTCTGGACCGAATGCTTGCATCGACAGTTTGGAACTTTCCGGGGGTTAGCTCATCCTCATCGGGACGCCAGGCAACTTGATAATACTGAGACGTCTGTTTGATTGCCTGCTTCAATTCGGAGAGAGGATCGTTGGTGTCCAGGATCGGTTCACCACCGGCCTCCAGGGCGATTGTTCGCAGTGGCTCCTGCGCGGCCGTAACTGGGCGAGTGCCCAGGCTTGCGAGTCGTCCACTGTAATCAAAAGCAGACTTGCGCGCTGCTTCCGGGGCGCCGCTGGTGAGACCGCGCGCGTCAACTGAATAAACACTTGTTGACGACTTCGCAGCGGCGTCGGTGATTCGGTTCAGTTGAACATTGCTGTTAACCCCGTCAACGAGCAAAAATCCATCCGAAATAAAAAACACTAACTTGTGCCAGGGAAGCTGTGACGATGATCGAACGAACCTCTCAAAGGCATTAAGCGAGCCGCTCGTCAGCGCAGCTGTTTGATCCACGATTGCCCTCGCCCGTTCTTTTACGATTGTTTCGAATTGGGACCTACTGCGGGTTGGAACCGAAGGTTGGCGCGGCCTCGGCTGGTTGAATTCTCGCAGGAGTTGCTCAACAAAGTAGTCGAGCACCCGCCGGTCCTCGCTCATGATTGCCACCGCTTCCGATTCGCTCATGGGCGGTCGCTCGGCATCAACCGATTCGAAATTGCGATGGCTGAAGTTGTCAATCGCGCGATGAAGAACCACTCGTTCAGTCGTGAGCTGCTCCAGAAATCCTAATTGACCGGTGGCGGTGACGATTGCAACTTCATCGTTTGAGCCCATGTCCTGATCAACGAACTTGGTGAGCATTTCTCGCAGGCGGTTAATACTTGTCGCCGAAAGATGGTAATCATCAAGGTAGAACAGGATTGTCCGGCCGCGCTCAAAGGACAAAGCGGAATTGCCTTTAGCGCCGTCCCCCAACAGCCGGCCGCGGGCGGCCGCTAATTGGCTCTCCTCATCCGCCGATCCTGCTGTGATCTGGTGAAAGAAAAGAATGGGTCGCAGTTTTCCGTTGACACGTAACTCAAGGTCGGTCGCTTGAAGATCGGCTACAAAGTGGCCTTTTCTGTCTAAAACAATAAGGTCCGCCTGCACAAGTTCAGTGTTGATGCGGATGACGTCCTGGGGTGGATAATCACTTGTGCTCTGGGCGTTTGCAGAGGGATCAAGCCATAGCGAGGATGCGATTAGAATTGCGAAGAAGAAGATTCTCTTCATCGAGTCTCTGGCGAAGGACTCTACGGTAAAACCAAACGCTCGCCGACCCATTAGGCAAGCCAGGGCGGCGAGCGTTGGCTGTTAAGATAATGCGAAGGAGTTTCGCTCCTGTCGCAATGGTTTAGAAGAAGTACCGGGCGCCGAAGAGGAAAGTTCTTCCCCCGACGTTCGTTTGCCCTAAGTTCAGGAACGTTAAAGTGTTGATGGTGTTACCGGCTGTATTTGACGGGATAACCGTAAAATTCCGGTGATTGAAGAGATCGAAAATTTCCGCCCGGATTTGGAGCTTTTGGTTTTCTCCAAAGGTGCGGATGTTTTTCACCACGGCAACGTTAGTGTTGATGGTACCACCCGTGCGCTCTGAGTTCGACGAAAGATTTCCGACAATCCCGGAGTTAGCCGCATTGACGATGAAGTAAGCATTCGGATTCGGCGAGGTGGGCGTCGAAACCAGCGGATAGGTACCCCCCGGATTGATCGACACTCGCTGCGATCCTTCAACCGTGCTGACCTGACCCGGCAGGATGCCCAATGCGTTGTTAGCATTGAAAACCGTGTAGGGAGTGCCTGAAGCCAAAGTCGTGACTCCCGACAGTTCCCAACCACCGGCGATCCTGCTGATGAAAGCATTCTTATGATCAGCACCCGGCAGGGACCAGACCCAGCTCATTACGAAACGATGGGGCTGATCAAAGCCCGACGGTCCGTAATCGCATTCGGGACAACGCGGATCGGCCGGCAGCGTTCGGTTTGTCTGACCGCCGAGGACGTCGTCAGACTCGCTCCAGAAACGGCTCCAGGTATAGTTGGCGTTCATCAACCAGCTACCCCAATTGATCCCGAGACCTTTCAGGTTGCTCAGCCGCTTGTCGAGAGTTAGCTGTAACGCACGATAATCAGACTTGGCAATTCCCTGTCCGATCAGGACGGAGCCTCGCGTTGGATCGCTACGCAGACCATTTCCGAGACCTGAAGCAGCGGTAAACCCAAGGTTGGCCTCGACTTCCCGGACCAGGTTGCGACCCCAAGTGCCGATGAACTCAGCTTTCCCCACATAGTCGTGAGCTAATTGATATTGCGCCCCGGCCGTTATCTTATAAGACATCGGCTGCTTCACCCGCGTGTCGGGGGCGAAGAGACGAATCGGCAGCAATAATGAATTGCCGCCGAGAGCTACAAACTGCTGCGGCGTCGGCGGCGCCGGGCAGATTGTTGAACGGATGCTGCCCAGTGATATTCGTGAACGACACGTTCACTCCCCGGGGGAAGTTACGCGAGTTGTTCAGGAGAATATTTTGGAATACCTGGTCATAGGCCATTCCAAACCCGGCGCGAACGACCATTTTCCCATCGCGAAATCCCTTTGGGTTCCAGGCAAATCCCACTCGGGGTCCCCAGTTATTGATGTCCGGCTTCGCGTTCGAGAAGAAGCCGTATGGCGCCGTCACATATTCGTACCGCAACCCGAGGTTAATCGTGGTGTCGGGATTAATGCGCCAATCGTCCTGAGCAAAACCGCTATGCTCGTAGGTAATGGCTGCAGTCAATCCATCGCCGGCATATTGAGAAAACGACGCGTTCCTATCAAACAGAAAGCTGTTGATGTCCGAATAACTAACCGTGCCGTCGAAATTGGGAGCAAAAAAACTGTTGAGGTTGTAACGGAGCAGGTTGTACCCAAACTTTAACGCGTGGTTACCCGTGGCGTAAGAGACGTTGTCCGTAATCTCCATGACCTTGTCGTTGCGATTCTGCGGGAAGTTTACGTTTCCCAGACCAAAAGCACTCCCCGTCCCACTGATGCTGAAAGCAAACCCGAGATTTTCGGGGAACTGAAGCGCCCGTTCACTGTAAGTGAAGCGCGATTCGTTGATTAACTTGGCGCTCACCAGGTAGACGTCGTTGAAAGTAAACGAGCGATCATAGACAAACTGGCCGATCTCCTGGCCCGGCAAACTCGTCACGCCACTACCGGCGAACGGGCCGCCGCTCAAGTCGCGTAAAAACCTAAACGAAAACTGGTCCTTACTGTTGAACTTCGTATTGATCTTGACCAGCTGACGATTGAAGTTTTGCGGGTTCGCAATGGGGCCGGCGGCGGCACGATTGAAGGTTCGAAAGTTAAGCGTGCCGATGGCCGGAGTGCCGGCCACATTTAGATTTCTCACAGTCAACGTACCGCCGGGAGTCGGATCGTTTGACAGCGGGAAAGTGTTCAAGAGAAAACTGACCGTGTCAGGCGCGAAAAGCGCTGTGTTAGCTTGCAGGAAGGCCCGCGAAGGACCGTCCAGCGCAATTCGCGTGGCGGAACTCACATTCGATCGGAACGGATTCCAGTCGAAACTGGTAAAGAAGAAAGTATGGTTGCGAATAATCGGGCCGCCGACTGTAAAGCCCCAGATCGTGTCGTTGGTAACGCTCCGACACCCTCGCAAGATTTGCTTTTCGGTGCGCCCGGCTGGTGCGGCGCGGTTGGCGTTCATGCAGCGTTCCTGCGCAGTGGTTAGCGCGTCGACGCCGTTGCCGTCCCAGTTGTAATAACCCGTACCATGAAAGTCATTCGTTCCAGAACGGGTAATCTGATTGACGTAAGAACCTGCATTACGACCATACTCAGCCGCAAAGGTATTGGTTATGATTTGGAATTCGCCGATGGCTTCTGGGGGAAGATTCTGGCGCGGAATCGAGAGCGACTGGTCGTTATTGTTGGCTCCATCAATGGTGAAGTTGTTCGAACGGGTGCGATTCCCGTTTACCGCGAAACCGGATCCCGGCCGACCGTTTTGATTCGGCAAAACGCCCGGGTTCAATAGCGCCAGTCCGTTCAGCGAATTGCGTCCAGGCAACTCAAGAATTCGAGTTTGCTCGACGGTTTTTAGCACCTGGCTCTGCGTTGTTTCCAACGTCGCGCCGCCAGTGTCGGTCACCGTAACGCTCTCTTTGACGCTGCCGGCAGTAAGATCAAAATTGACAGCTGAGTCACCGCCAGCGCTGACCGGGGTTCGGATTGGACTTGCATGAAAACCCGTTTTCTCGACGGTCACCTCGTAGTTACCGACCGGAAGCGACAAAACTTTATATAGTCCTTCGTCGTTCGTGACCGCTTCCCGTTTTTGTCCAGTTTCCGTATTTGTAACCGTTACGGTAGCGCCTTGAATCGACGCGCCCTGTTGGTCGCGCACTACACCAGAAATGCTGCCGTTGATTGTCTGACCACTCGCCGGCACCCACGCGACAAAAGCGCATACCAGCAGACCTAGCGCAGTTGTTAGGCTTCTCCTCATCTCGTTCTCCTTTGGTTTTGAGTTTTGTTTCAGGAACCGCACAAATCAACCGAAGGGTAATTAATCTGCCAATCCAGCAGTTCCTGAAGCCGGATTCTTACAGACGATTAGCAGATTTCACACGGCGCAGGGCAAAATGCATGCCGCTATCTGGCGATTCTGGCAGGCACAAAAAACGCAAGTATTCCCAACCTTGGTAACAGAAAATTACTCTGAACCGGCGGATGTTTTCCCACGAAATTGGATAAGATTCAGAAGTTTGGATTTGAACGCAGAATTATGGGCAGGATGGCCGTCTCACGAGCAAACTGAACCAGCACCATCCGCTCACTCTTGATTCACTTCCATAAAACCGCGATCATCTCCTCGCATGATTAACAACGGCGATCTGGCCCTTGCGCCTCTGGGCGCCGGCGATCTTATCGATCGTGCGGTGCGGCTTTATCGCCGGCACTTCCTGACGCTGATTCGAATCGCCGCGCCACCCGTGCTCGTGTCTGCCCTCGGTTGGACCATCACGACAATTTGTATTCGCGCGCTGAGTTCAACTTCGAGTGACGCCAGCGTGGCGCTCTATGTGCTGGCGACGATGGGCGGGGCTGTAATCATCATTTGTGGATCGCTGTTTAGCTTGATCGTGATGGGCGGCGCCACGCGCAGTCTTGTTGCGCACTTGCTTTGGAACGAGCCGGTGACCGCACGGACGACGTATCGGGCGGTGAAGTCGCGTTTTTGGGGACTCCTGGGCGCCAGCATACTCGTCGCTTGCTGGCTCGGGTTCGCCGGCATGATCGCCTTTTCAGCCTACTTGTTTTTCTGGGGGATGTTGTTCGCGTTACTGGGCTTCGCCTCATTCGTGTCCGTTTGGTTGACAGCAATAATCGGCGGATTGGGCACGATTGCCGGAATCGCTGCCGGCCTGATTCTGTTTTTTCTGCTTGCCGGGCGGGTCGCCTATGTGCCGCAAGCCATGCTGGTCGAAGGCAAGGGCGTGTTTGCCGCAGTGGGCCGCAGTTTTGCTTTAGCCAGCGGCAACGTGCGCCGTTTGATGGCCATGACGCTTTTTACTTTCTTTGCCACGTACTCGGCGCTGTTTCTGCTGATGGTCCCGCTCGGTTGGTATGCTTATCTTAACGGGATCGATGTGTCACCCTTTGGCGCCAACAATCCCACGTGGTACGCCGTCGCCTATGACGTGATTCTGCAATGCAGCCACATCCTGCTGGCGCCGATTTGGATGTTGGGACTTTCGCTGCTCTATGTTGACGAACGCGTGCGCCACGAGGGCTATGACATCGAGCTGATGGCGGCACGCCAACTTCCGGAAATGCCGACGCTGCCGGGCGTGGTTTCACCATTCGCACCGGCGTTGGTAACCGGGCGAGCGCCTAGGTTTGTGCCGCCACCGCCCGGTCAAATGAACACCGGATCAGTCCTGGGTTTGCGCTGATTAGAGAATGTCGAACCACGTTCAGATGAACCCGGTAAGGGCCTTGGCCGTCGCGAGCCTTATCCTTATCTACTCCGCCACCTGTTGGGCCGCGTCTACCTTTGCCGATTATCAAAAGCGAGTTGCTACGGCGGCGAGCCTGCTCGAGCAATCACGGACAGCATTTGAAGATGAGAGTTTGTCGGAACCCGATCGTCTGATCGCTAACCACGTGGATCGCGTCAGGCAGTTGCTGCCGGCAAGAGAAACGGTTTCATTGAACCGCGAGAATATTACCGTCGACAACTCGTGGCTTCACGAAGCGCTCGCCGAATTCGAGAAAAAGAACAATTGGAGCCAGCGGCTCGAGCTGCTGGCGCGCACGTCTGAGCGACTCCACGCGATTTCCGATCGACTGAAAGAATTGCAGACCGCGGCCGCACCTGCGGACAAAGATGCAGCCAAGGGCCGGCTCGCGGAAATACTCCGTCGGCCTGAATACCTTCCCGTCGCCCCGGAGAGCAGTGCGCTCGAACGATTGCTGGGGCGCTTTCTCCGCTGGCTGGGAAAACTGTTCCCGCAAACCAAGCCCCTGCAGCCCGGCAGTTCGCCCGTTGTTTCGATGATTGCTCAAGTTCTGATCGTGGGAATTACAGTGGCCGCGATCGCGTTTTTGATTTGGCGGTTTGCGCCGCGCTTGTTCCAGGGTCGCCGCAAGAAAAAGGCCAAGCGCGAGGCGCGCATCGTCCTGGGTGAACGGCTTGAGCCGGATCAGACTGCTGCGGACCTGCTGGCGCAGGCTGAAGCTCTGGCCCGAAACGGTGACCTGCGGGCGGCTATTCGCAAGGCTTACATCGCGCTGCTATGCGAACTGGGTGATCGCAAGATTGTCAGCCTGGCGCAGCACAAAACGAATCGCGATTATTTGAATTCCGTGCGAGACAAGAAGTCTCTCTTCGAAAGCATGCGTGTGCTGACGCACAGCTTCGAACTTCATTGGTACGGCTTCGTTCCCGCGGGTGAAAGAGAGTGGGATGAGTTTAGAAACGGATACCGAAAGATCATTATGGTTGACGGTCAGCAGTAAGAGCTGAATCGCTGGCCGACGTCACCAGTCTTATGCGTCAACGGCTCATAATCATCTTCAGTCTGATCGTGGTGGTCATCGTGCTGGTCGTGCTGAACGCGGCGTCGTACGTGAAGATCGAGCCGACTGCCGATTCAGAGAGCTCGCCCGATCGTTCGACGTTCAACGCCGGGGCCACCGGCACCCGCGCCTTGTATGACTTCCTGCATGAGTCGGGATATCCGGTCGCGCGCTGGCGCGAATCGACGGCCTCGCTGCTCAGTTTCAGCGGACCGAAACCCGCTACCGTGGTGATCATCGGCGAGACCAAAGTTCCTGTTTCAAAGGATGAACGGAAAGAGTTACTACACTGGGTGTCGAGCGGCGGCCGTCTGGTAATTATCGACCGCACTCCGGATCTAAAGCTGTTGCCCGACTCGGGTGAATGGACAATCAAAACTCACGTGACGAATTTTCCCTGGTTCGATCTAAACCCGAACGACTATCGAACAGATGACGCGTGAAGTGAAGCCGGTGGCGCCGTCGCAACCCACGGCTTTAGCGCGCGATGTGGAGCAAATCATGCCGTCCCGGTTCGCCGCCACGATTTTGTTTGGACCGCGCGAAGCCAAGTCCTCTGCAGCTCACCACAACTCCGAGTATTGAAGAAGACGATAGATTCAGAAGGCGAAAGTCCGGCCGAAACCAAACCGGAGTCCGGGTCAGGTATTTCACCCGCGCCGGTAGCTAACTTCGTCGATAGCCATGGCGCGCTGTTGATCGATTATCCGTACGGCAGAGGGCGAATCGTCTTGCTTTCGGATCCATACATTGTCGCCAACAACGGCATCAATCGCGCGGACAATCTGCAACTCGCCGTCAACGTAATCGTAGGTGGCGGCGGCATTGGTCGCGTTCGACGAATTTCATCAGGGCCGCGCGTCGACTCATAACGCTCTGATCCAGTATTTCGAAGGCACGCCGGTGCTGGCGATTTGTGCCCAACTCGCGCTGATTGGACTCGCAATTGTCTGGTCGCGCGGTATTCGCTTCGCGCGACCATTGCCTCTGCCGCACGTGGATCGGCGTTCAAGTCTGGAGTTTGTCGCTTCAATGGCTGAGTTGCAGCAACGGGCAAAGGCGCACGATCTGGCTTTGGAAAATATCTATAGCCGCGTGCGCCGGGTGCTGGTGCGGCACGCCGGCCTGAATCAGAACAGCCCGCGCGCCGAAATCGCCGCGCGCGTGGCGGCCCGCTCAAAGATGAATCAGAAAGAGCTTGAATCCCTGATGCGAAGCTGTGAAGATACCATCAACGGCGCGCCGACAAACGCAAGAGAAACGCTGCGGCTGGTAAGACGACTGCGAGAAATCGAATCCGCGCTGGGATTGCAGGGACGCGCGCGCGATGCGAAAGCAGAACGCCGAAACGCTAGTTTGACCGTCAGCACTATCAAACTCTGAGAAAGCGAGCGGTGAAGATCCAAAGGGTCGAAGACTCTGTTTCATCCTTCATCCCTCATCCTTCATCCTTTGACATATTGCCTGAATACGTCTCCTCGACCATCGCCTACATCCAAACGAACTGCGCAAAGTGATCGTCGGCCAGGACGCACCCGATCGAGCAGATTCTGGTGGCGCTGCTCGCCGAGGGGCACGCGCTTGATCGAAGGCGTGCCCGGCACCGCGAAGACGCTGACCGTAAAGACGCTCGCGCGCATCATCAATGCGGGTTTTGGCCGCATTCAGTTCACGCCGGACCTGATGCCTTCGGACATCACCGGCACGAACGTTTTCAACATGGCCTCGTCCAAGTTTTAGTTTGCGGCGCGGCCCGGTCTTCACCGACATCCTGCTGGCCGACGAAATCAATCGCACGCCGCCCAAGACGCAGGCCGCTTTGCTCGAAGCGATGGAAGAACGCCAGGTCACGATCGACGGCGAAGCCTATCCGCTGTCGCCGATGTTCACGGTGCTGGCGACTGAGAACCCGATCGAATACGAAGGCACGTATCCGCTGCCGGAAGCGCAGCTCGATCGTTTTCTGCTGAAGATTCTGCTTTCGTATCCGTCAGCCGATGAAGAGCAGCAGGTGGTCGCGCGCTGGGACGCCGGCTTCAACGCGCGCCGTCTGGATCAAGTCGATATTCATCCGCTCGCAGATGCCGACGGCGATCTCGCGCTGCCGCGCGGAGGTGCGAAATATGAGGGTCGAGCCAGGGGTGCAACGCTATATCGTGGATATCGTCCGGCGCACGCGCGATCACGCCGCAGCCCATTACGGCGCCAGCCCGCGCGCCGCAGTCGCCTTACTACTCTGTGCCGAAAGCTCTGTCGGCAATTCGCGGCCGTGACTTCTCAACGCCTGATGACGTGCGCGATATTGCGCGGCCGGTGCTGCGCCATCGTTTGACGCTGCGCGCCGAAGCTGAACTCGATGGCGCGACGCCGGATTCGGTGATCACCGACATTCTCCAGAGCGCGGAAGTGCCGCGCTGATCCTTTGCGAATCACCATGAATCCAAAACGAGCAGCCCTGTGGTTTCTGATTGTTTCAGTCGTACTGAGCGCGCTCATCGGAATCATTGCTATCGTCTCGGGCACATTTGGAGACATCCAGGCCCGCATAATTCTCACCACTCTGACAATTTCCGCGGCCAGCCTGTGCGCACTCGCGTGTGGCGCGCTTTGGGAAAGCGGCCGCGCCAAAGCGTTGCCGATGGCCGGCATTGCTCTGGCGACGGTCACGGCGGCGGTCTTCATCTTTGCCATCTGGGCAAAGATTTCCAACGAAGAGTTTTGGAAGTTTGCCGCTTCGGTGGGACTGATTGCCGTGGCCACGGCGCACGCTTGTCTGCTGTCATTGGCTACGCTGGCGTCGCGCTTTGCCTGGTCGAGAGTTGCAGCTTTCGTTTCTGTCTATCTGCTCGCGCTTGAATTCATCTACGTGATCTACGCCACGCCCAAGGGCGACACCTTCATACGAATTATCGGCGTCACTTCAATCGTCGCAGCGGCGCTCACAATTCTCACGCCCGTATTTCACCGTCTGAGCCGTGGCGACCTGGATGCTGTTCGAGCCGGAGCAGCCACGCGCGAGCCAACTCTGCATCCTACGATTACCTGCCCGCGATGCGGCACAACCCTGCCGAGTTCACTTGCTGAGATCCGATGCACCCACTGCGGTTGTGCCTTTCTGATCAGCATTAAAGATTCTCCGCCTTCGGTTAACCAGCAGGCTGTTTCGTAAACGAATGCGTTTCGTTTTCTCAAAACTCTTCTACGCGTTGCTGGCCGTCGGCCTCTTGCCGATTTCGCTGTCGTGGAATCGCCCGATGCTGCGCTGGCTCGCCTTTACTTATGACTTGCTACTGATCGCGATCGCCGTGTTCGACGGCTGGAATGCGAAGCTGCCGTCGCGGGTCGCGATCGCGCGACACTTCGGAAGTCGTTTCGCCGTCGGCGCCGAAACAGAAGTGCGCATTGAAGTCGCCAATCACACGCCCCGCGATCTCTCACTCGTCGTCAAAGACGAGTATCCACCGCAGATGAACCTCTCGGGAAAACGCGAAGCGCGTCTACAGATCGAAGCGCAAACCAGCGCGACGCTCGTGTATGGATTGACCCCGCCGAAACGCGGCCGCTTCGACTTTGGCCTGATCGCGGTTCGCTTCCTGTCGCCCTGGCGTTTGGCTTGGAAGCAGACACGCGTCGGCGAACCAATCACCGTGAAGGTTTACCCGAACATGCGCCGCGCGCGCGAAGCAGAGTTGAAAGCCCTCGGCGCGCGTTCGTTTGTGGCCGCCCGACGAAAGTCGCAGTGGCGCGGTGAAGGTCGAGATTTCGAGTCGCTGCGCGATTACGTGCTGGGCGATGAGATGCGGCACATTTCGTGGACCGCGACAGCGCGGCGCGGCAAGTTGGTGACGCGGCAATATCAGATGGAGCGCGACCAGACCATTCTGATTGCCATCGACGCCGGTCGCTTGATGACGGCGCGTATTGAAAAAGAGACCAAGTTGGATTCCGCGGTCAATGCAGCGTTGGCGCTGATGTCGGCGGCGGCGCGCGCCGGCGACAACGCCGGACTGCTGGTATTCGGCCGTCGCATCCATTCTTTCCTGCCGCCCAAGCGCGGCGCGGAACATCTGGATGCCGCGCTGGAAGCTTTGCACGCGGTGGAACCGGAAATGATCGAGCCGAGTTACTCGCGCGCGTTCGAGTTCATTTCAGCTAACAGTCGTCGCCGTTCACTGGTGGTGGTGATCACCGATCTGGTCGATGAAGAAGGGTCGCGCGAATTGCTTTCGTCATTAAAGCTGCTGCGACCCCGGCATCTGCCGCTGGTCGTGACGATTGCTGATCGGGATCTCAAAGCGGTCGTGCGCGACAGCCCTGAGAATGAGAGCGAGATGTTCACGCAATCAGTCGCTGAAGAGATTATTCACCTGCGCGAAGCGGCGTTGCGTTTGGTTGAATCCCAGGGTGGGTTAGCGCTCGATGTGACCGCGGCGGCGTTGGCGCCGAAACTTTTGGAAACTTATTTGAGAGTTAAGGAGCGGGGGCTGCTCTAGTTTAGAGGCGGGCTACCCGCCGAGTTCTTGCTTAAACGATCTCTTGGGTCTCTGTTTCATCCTCGCGGCCAGCTAAGAAGAGATAACGACCACAGCGCCAGACCCGTCAGCGTACCGATCGCGATCTTAATTACTGCCGGGATCGGTTGGGGTGAAATAAAACCTTCGATGATTCCGGCGACGACCAGCACGGGCACGCAACCGATAATCAAACGCACAGCATCCATGCCGCGCGACTTCAGGGCGTCGCCGCGCGACAGGTCTCCGGGCATCAGCAGCGCCGTTCCAATCAACAGGCCGGCGCCACCGGCAAGAAAGATGCATGACAATTCGATTACCCCGTGTGAGACTAACAAACCCCAACAGCAGATCATTGCCAAAGCCTGCGCGATAAGTCAGCGCAATGATTGCCCCGAACATCGCCCCATTGAAGGCCAGCACGTAAAGTGTGCCCAGGCCGAACACAGCTCCGAGCGCAAACGCATAGAACGTCACGCGAATGTTGTTCGTGAAAATCTGGCTCGAGCCGATCTGATTTGCTTCGTTCAGACGCTCCCACCAGTGCGTGCGGTGATTAATGACAACTTCGCGGAAATATGGGCTAATTCCGGCAAATTCCGAGAAATCGGGGTCCAGCCGCGTGCCGAAAAAGGCGATCGCGCAAAACAACCAGAACACGGCGAAGGCCACGCCCGTGTAACGCCACGTGCGGCGAAAGGTCCGCGGAAAATCGCGCGCGAAGAAATTGCGGAGGCGCTGACCTCCCTGCGCGTCAGCGCGGTAAATGCGGCCGTGCGCGCGAATGACCAGGCTGTTGAGGTAATTGATCAGACGGGGATCTCGGGATTCGGCGCGCGCAATAGCCAGGTCGGAAGCGGTGCGGCGATAGATGCGGCCCAGCTCGCGCACTTCTTCCCGATGCAGCTTGCGCAGCGTCATCCGATCCAGCAGGTGCAGCAACTCTTCCAGGCGCTGCCAGACCGTCTTGCGTTCGTTGATGAAGCGATCAATAGGCATTGTGAAATTTGCCGATTTCCGATTGTTGATTTTCGATTTACAATCCCCGTAACCGAAACTTCGAACATTACCGATGGATCAATCGACAATCGGCAATCGCAAATCGACAATGCTGGTCGAGTGTGTACCAAACTTCAGCGAAGGCCGCAAGCCTGAGACAATCGAACAGATCGCCCAAGCGATTGGTTCAGTACCAGGCGCAGTCGTCCTCAACCGTCACATCGATCCCGATCACAACCGATCGGTGATCACTTTTGTCGCGCCGCCGCAAGCGATCGTGGATGCGGCCCTGATAGCAGTGGCGACCGCGGCGCAGTTGATCGACTTGCGCTCACATGCCGGTGTGCATCCACGCATTGGCGCCACCGATGTGCTGCCGTTCGTGCCGGTCAGCGGCGTTACCATCGACGAATGCATCGCGCTCGCTCATGCCGCCGGTCAACGAATTTGGCATGAGCTTTCGATTCCGGTTTACTTCTACGAGCGCGCCGCCCTGCGCCCCGATCGGAAACGGCTGGAAAACGTTCGCGGCAAAGGATTCGAGTGGCTGCGTAATGAAATTAAAACAAACTCGGATCGCGCTCCTGACGTGGGCGAGTCCCGGCTCCACCAAAGCGCCGGCGCCATCGCGGTCGGCGCGCGGCCATTCCTCATCGCCTTTAACGTGAATCTAAAAACGAGCGATCTTTCCATGGCCCAACGGATCGCCCACGCCGTCCGGGAACGCGATGGCGGTCTGCCATACCTCAAAGCGCTCGGCTTTGAATTGAAGAGTCGCGGCCTGGTCCAGGTTTCAATGAATTTGATCGATTACGAGCAGACTACAATTGCCGGCGCTTTTGAGGCCGTGTTTCAACAGGCTCAGCGTCTGGGCGTAGAGATTGCCGGCGCGGAGATCGTAGGTTTGCTGCCACGCGCCGCTTTGGATCGCAACGCGGCTTACTTTCCGCTGATCGAAAACTTTCGCGAGACGCTCGTGCTCGAGTCACTCCTGGAAGCCACGAAAACTTAAGCTGGACAGCCTGCCCTCCTTTGTTTATTATTGTCGCCCCGCTCCAGGGCGGTTCTCCAAACGAGTTGGCCAGCGCGGCCAATTTTCCAAATAAGCAACGGATCGCGTGACCCTGTCGGCACCCCTCCCGGCGTTAGTGACGACTCTCGGGCGATCATTATCGGAGGTTAGTTATGCTCAGAATGGGAAAAGAAGATAAGAGCCAGACCCAGACCCAAGCCGACACTGATTACTCAAACCGAGGCTATTCCCCGTACCAAAACAACGAAGCCTATCGTCCGACCCCCGACGCGGCGGCGACGCCGAGGGCCTTAACGGAAAGCGAAACCATCGCCCGTGAAATCAAGGACGGAAGCCTGAGCGGGTTCGTTGGCAGCGGCACAGTCATTACCGGTGAAGCTTCGTTCAAATCGATGCTCCGCGTGGACGGCCGTTTCTCTGGCCGCATCACTTCCGCTGGCGGCGCGTTGATCGTCGGAGCGGGCGGCCAGGTTGACGCGAACATCGAAGTGGCCGTCGCGACCATCCATGGCGTCGTCAACGGTGACATCATCGCGAGCGATCGGATTGAGTTGGGACGCGCCGCGAAGCTGAATGGCAACATTCAAACGCCGTCATTGATGATCGAACAGGGCGCGGTGTTTGAAGGAAGCTGTAAGATGACCCAGGCAAAGGCCTCGGCAGAAAAATTGCCCAAGGTTGAGCGCAAGGAAAATGTGATCGACGCCTCGAAGCTGGACGCCGTCAAGGTTGAAGCGAAGAAGGTCGAAGACACTAGCAAGCCCGCCGTCACAGCCGTGGCGCGCTAAGGCCGAAAGCGCACACTCGTTAGAACCGAAGGCGGACCTCGTGGTCCGCCTTTCTTTTTTCGGTAACGCAATCTATCAGTAACGCAAACTTTAGTTTGCGACGTGTTTCGAGCCACGAGCGCCAGCTGACAGCTTGGGTTACATGGCAAACTAACAGTTTGCGCTACGTAAGCGGTACAATTCTCGCACCCAATCCGACATGAAAATCAGAAGAACTCTGCTGGTCTTAATTCTAGCGACTGGTTCGCTAACGGCGATGGCTCAGCCCATGCGGCGAAGCAGTCCGGCGATCGCCACCAAGACGCTGCTGACCATCGTTCGCTACGAAGATCAGCGCAACTGGAATGATGATCTCAAGCGAATGTTGAGCGATGTGGATGCCACGGTGCGCCGGCGCGCGGCGCTGGCCGCGGGCCGCATCGGTGATGAACGAGCCGTTCCTTCATTAGCTGAGGTTTTGCTCAGCGAGCGAAACCAGGACGTGCGGCAGATGGCGGCCTTCGCTTTAGGGGAAATCGAGTCGCCAGGTGGCGCCTATGCCTTAACCCAGGTATTGAAATCAGGCGGTGAAATGGTTGACTCCGCGACGCGCGCGCGCGCCATCGAGGCGCTGGGCAAAATTGTCGCGGTGATGATTAGCGCCGCGCCGGCCACAACTTCCGGAACGGCGCCGCCGCCGAAGGATGACCGGCTGGACATCATTCAGGCCGCGATTGTCGAGGTGTTGCGCTTAGAAGACACGCGGCGCTCTCGTGCTGACAAACCGACTATTTTGCTGGGCTTGACCGCCGTTTTGCGCGCCAGACCTGAAGGTGTTGGATCTTTGGTGACGCGATTTCTTGATTACAGCGATCCGGAAATTGTCGCTGCGGCCCTCAACACGATGGCCCGGCTGCGCCTGAAAGATAACAACCAGGGCGTGCGAAGCCTGCTGAATCACAGCGATCCGATTGTGCGGGCCAACGCCGCCCGCGTCATCGGCGCTGCGGAACATAAAGAAGCCTTCGACGCGATACTTGATCGCGCGCTTCACGATCAGGACGTGCGGGTGCGAGCAAGTGCGATTCGCGCCCTGGCAAGCTTGAAAGATTCACGCGCCGCCGCCCCGCTAATCAAGCGAGGCTACGAACTCCTCAGTTCAGAGCGACAGAACCCTTCAGCGCGAAATGAGAGCCTGGAAATTGCGACGACGCTCGGCCGCTTGTTGCCCAATTCTATGAACGCCGATGCGATCGACTTTCTCAGAGCCATGCGTGAAAGAACGAAGGGCGAGGCAGTCGAAGTTGAAACCGCTTTCGCGCGGATCGCTCCCGGCATTTATTTAACTAACCCATCCGAGGACAAGGTTCTAATAGTTGGCAAAAGCTGGCGACAAGTTTCGCGACGGGCTCAAGGACTGGCCGTGATTCCCGAGGTCATTACCGGAGCCGCGGCTGGCAGCGCCGGGGACGATGTGCTCAAGGCCGCGCAAAAAGAATTGGCGTCGATGCTCGACCGCCGAACGACGCCGGCGCTGGCTATTCCGGACGTGCTGCAGGCTTACAACAGTTACAAAAGCGCTGACAGCAACGAGTACGCAAGAAGGTTTCTGCAAGCGAATGACGTGATCGTGCGCGCGACGGCCGCCGAGATCCTCGGCGCGGGCCCAAGTGAAGCGAATACGCGCGCGCTGGCCGCAGCGTTACCGCGGGCTCTAAGCGATCGTGACCTTAACGACGCTGCCCTGGCAATTCTCGATGCGTTAGGTAAACAAAAGAACGCCACGGCCAATGATGCGATCAAGACCGCGCTCAGTTCGTCTGATCATCTGATTCGCAGGAGAGCAGTCGCGCTTTTGAAAGCGAACGGCGTGGGCGATTTTTCGGATCGCATTGGCCTGGTGAAGACGCGCTACAGGACGCCGGATTACGCCCGCGCGATCGCGCGCACGGGACGAAAGACAACGGCCACAGTCATCACCAGCCAGGGCTCGTTCACGATTGAGTTTCTGCCGGAAGACGCACCGCTGACGGTTGATAATTTCGTGCAACTCGCGAAGCGTGGCTTTTTCAACGGTCAGACCGTTCCCCGCGTCGTGCCGAACTTCGTCGTCCAGGCGGGCGATCCGCGCGGCGATCAGAACGGTGGCCCGGGTTATCAGATCCGTTGCGAAATCAATGAAGCGCCCTACGAACGCGGCGCGGTCGGCATGGCTTTGTCCGGTAAGGACACGGGCGGCTCGCAATGGTTCGTGACCCATTCGCCGCAGCCTCACCTCGACGGCGGGTACACAGTCTTCGGCCGGGTGACTCGCGGTCTGGGAGTGGTGGACAAGATAGCGCGGGGGGCTTTGATTCGCCGCGTGATCGTAAACGAGAGATGAGATGAACCACAGAGGACACAGAGGAGGAATCGGGAAAGCAGGAGAAGAGTCTGCTGCTGTTTCTTCGCATCTCTCCTCGTTTCTTTCTGCGGGTCTCGGCTCTTCTTTGCTGGTTTCGCTCGGGGGCTCAGCTTCTCAGGCCCTGGCCGAAACCGAAAGACGAGATAAGCCCGCGTCATCGCTGGTTCGATTTGTTCTGTCTTGTCTTGTTCTTCTCTGCGTCCTCTGTGGTTCACTTCCCGTAGCGTTAGGGCAGACTCAGAAACAACAGTCAGCGCCACCCGATAAGGGCATTAGCTATAAGATTCACCTGGCTTTGGATTTCGACAACCGCACTTATCTCGGCAGCGAGCGAGTTCATTGGACGAATCGCGGAGACCATCCCACTTCCACGCTTTTCTTTCATCTGTATCCGAACATGCGGACGCCTGACTACGTGTCGCCCACGCAGAAAAATGAAGCCGGTCAAATCGTCAGCGACGAACCGCGTCTCGACATTACTGAAGTACGCGCGGCCGATGGCTCGTCGATTCCGTTTACTCTGGATGACCAGCAGACGACGCTTCGAATCAACCTGCGCGAACCCGTTCCCTCAAATATGGCCGTCGATGTGCAGATCAAGTTCAAAGGCAGCGTTCCGGAGATCGATCCGGAAGAAACGGGCCTGGTGAACTACGTTCTGCAAAAGATCAGCGCCGTGATTCGCAGCACGCGCGAGTTGCGCCGCGCCCGGGACACCAACTTTGTCTGCCGCGGCGTCATGATGATGGCGACCTCTTTTCCCATTCTCGCCGCGCGCAACGGTGACGAATGGATTCGTAAGCTCGAATCAAGCATCAGTGACTCACTTACTACTGACGCCGCCGATTTCGATGTGACCGTGGAAACGCAGCCGGGCGTCATGGTCTTTACGCCGGTCAGTTCACTCGGCACTACGCAAAAGGCCGAGTCGAGCAGATTTGTTGCCAAGCACCTGCGCGACTTTGCCATCATTGCCGGGCGCAATTTGCGATCTGAAACGGCCGCGGTGGAAGGTGTCACGGTTCGTTCGATCTATCGCCAGGATCATGACGTCGTCGGCCGTCGCGTGCTCAGGATGGCCAGCGATGCTCTCCGCACGTATCAGCTGCGGTTCGGGCCGCTGCCAATCAACTCGATCACGATCGCGGACGTGCCGCTCGTGGCTTCGCTCGGCTGCGCCGAGTTCTCCGGCCTGGCGGCCATCGCCGGCGCCTTCTATGTGGACTTTGAATCTCCGTCGCTGCGTAACCTGCCGGACATCATCCGCGAGCAGCGAACCTCAGTCGAAGATAGTTTGGAATGGACTGTGGCGCGCGTCGTGGCCCATCAATGGTGGGGTGCGGCCGTCGGAAATGACGCAGCTCGCGAGCCCGTGCTGGACGAGGCGCTTTCGAGCTGGTCCCCGCTTCTTTATTACCGCGAGGTGCATGGAAATCAGCAGGCTGTGACGGCGATGGAAGAGCAACTCCGCGGTGTTTACAGGGTCTATCGCACTTTCGGCGGCGACGACATGGAAGCCAGCCGGGGGGCGCATGACTACCGCAATTCATTTCAATACGCCGCGATCGTCGCCAGCAAAGGCGCGCTGATGTTCGAAGCGCTGAGAAAACTGCTGGGGGATGAAAAGTTTTACGGCGCCCTCCGAGATTATTATGCGGCGAATTCCCTCGAAGTGGCGGACATGGATGATCTGCGTGGCGCCTTCATTGCCGGAGCGCCAGTCGAACAAAGGCGAGCAGTGAATCGTACGTTTGATCGCTGGCTATCGAGCAAACGCGGCGACGAAGATATCGGGCCGCCCGATCCTAAGCTGGCCCAGGAGTTGGGCTTGCCTACCCGGACGGACGTGAAGAGTGATAAGACGGTCTTGACACCGTTCGCCAAACTGGGAAAGTTCTTCTGGCAGCAGATGACAAAGATAAGGTGATTGCTGATTGCCGATTGGCCTCAGCTGCGGCCTCGGCTTTCTTCTAATTGGCAATTGGAAATTGGCAATCGGAAATCGACATGCGCTCACGTAACGAACTCGAGTTAACACCCAAACCATCTCACCCGGTCCTGCGTCCTCATCAGATTCAGATCGAGCGAGAGTTGGAAGTCATCAGCCAATTGATGGACAACCAGTTTCGGGTTCCCATTTTAGGATGGCGGTTCGGTTTCAACGCAATCATCGATCTCATTCCGGAATTTGGCGATATCGCAACCAGTCTCGTCGCTCTCTATGTTTTGGTTTCCGCGGTGCGTTATCGCGTCCCCAAGGTCACGCTTTTGCGAATGGGACTTAACATCGCAATCTATTTCATCGGCGGACTGATACCCATTGCGGGCGATCTGTTTGCCATCTGGTGGAAACCAAACATTCGCAATCTCAACCTGCTGCGCCGCCGGGCTACGGTTTCGGCGGCCGAAGCCAAACATGGGCGGACCAGCGACTGGCTATTTGTGCTCGCTATTATCGGTGGGCTGTTGGGATTACTTTTCGGCTCAATCGCCGCGGCGATCCTGATCTGGTGGTACCTCGCAACACACTTCCAATTGCTGCCTTAGCTCACATCCCACGGTGGCAAGGCCTCACACCAATACGCGGGGGTTTCTTACTCTGCGGTTTTTCCATGCGACTTTTGCGCCCGGCGTGAGGGAGTTCGTTCAGAAAAACGCATCGACGCAAAGGCGCAAAACCACCGCACCATAAAGTCACTTGGCTGCGGAATCGGCGCATTCCTTGCCTATCTCTGCGGCCTTTTGTTATAGTCGCGGTCAGTCATCATCCGGCAAAAAGATTGAATTACAACTGGCAATTCTGCGGAAGGATTTGCCTCTCAGAAGAAAGGACTCTCTTTATGGGAAACGATCGTGATTCAGGCGACAATATTTCGACTCGATTAACCTATTTTCTGGTCGGCGCCGGCATTGGCGCGGTGCTGGCTTTGTTGTTCGCGCCGAAATCCGGCGAAGAACTGCGCAACGACATTGCCGATGCGACCCGTAAGGGCATCGACAAATCGAAGGAAGCGGCGCGCAATTGGGCACCAAGGCGACCGAATACTACGACACGACGCGACAGAAAGCGGGCGAGTACTACGACGCCGCGCGCGAAACCGCGGGAGAGTATTACGAAGCAACGCGGGAACGCGCTGCTGAACTCTACGACACTGCGTCATCGCCAAAGCAGGCGAGGTAGTTAGCGAAGACTCGTGACGCCGCCACGCGTCAGGCCGGCTCGATCTCAGCCGCTGTCGACGCAGGCAAGAAAGCTTACGTCGAAGAGAAGCGTAAGACTGAGCTTGTCCGGTCGCACCGAAGCCGCGCCGACTTACAACCCTGAAAAGACAATGTAAGCAAAACCTGTACTTCGTGCTTAGAACTTGGTACTTAGTTTGACGTGAACAAAGTACAAAGCACGAAGTACAAAGTACGTTTTCTTTGAGATGAATCCGACACGAACCACTTTTCTGGTTGGTAATCATCACGGCGATCATCGCGGTGTCTTTCATCGTGATCGCCGGCGCGATGATCGCGATGGCCGTGTTCGTCAATCGCGCGGTCAAGTCAGTGAATCGGCTGGAAGAGAAGCTTCGATCCGCTGATCAATCGCGCGAACGCGATCAGCGAGCAGGCGCAGGGCATCGCTGTCCAGGGCCGGCAAATCGCCGAGCAGTTCAACGTGATGTCCGGCCATCTTTCGACGGCCACCGGCAATCTGGCGGAATCGACCGACGCTGATCAAGGAAGAGGTGCGCGGCATCATGCTGCTTGCCGATGAAACCGCGCACGTCGCCAAAGACAAGGTTGAGCTGGTCAGCCGCGCGATCGATACGACTCACGAACGGGTGATGGATACGACTGAGTTTATCCAGCGAAAAGTGATCGAGCCGGCGCGCGAGTTGGCGGCGATTCTGGCCGGCGTGCGGCGCGGCCTGGAGGTGCTGGTGGCGCCGGCGCCCAGCCCAATTAACTCGCACCTATGGAGACGAGGAGATGTTTATCGGCTGAAGCGGAAAACATCAAGGCTACAGAGCCCGAACCATCGTCTCGAAAGAAAGATGGTTCGGGCTTTTATTTTAGAGTCCGCCGTCAGGCAGAGCTCTAGCAGCGACGACGCTTTGGTTCTATCGACAACCGATGCGTCTGAAACGCTCCAAAGCGCCGCCGATGGCGGCGCACTCCAAATGCTGTTACTATTTCGTTTTTGAAAACCTAGACGCTTATGTCCACAGAAGCACCAACACTCGACCTGAAGAAGACCATCAATCTGCCGAAGACCAAATTCGCGCAGAAGGCGAACCTGCCGCAGACCGAACCCGCACGGCTGAAAAAATGGGCGGACATGAAGCTGTACGAACAGATTCAGGCGGCCCGCGCCGGCGCCGAAAAATTCATCCTGCACGACGGCCCACCTTACGCCAATGCGGACATCCATCTGGGCACCGCGCTTAACAAGATTCTGAAGGACATGATCGTGAAGTCGCGCACGATGCTCGGCTTTGACGCGCCTTACGTGCCGGGCTACGACTGTCACGGTTTGCCGATCGAGCTGCATGTCGAGCGCAAGCTGGGCGAGAAAAAGAAAGACATGCCGCCGCTCAGTATGCGGCGGGCTTGCCGTGAGTTTGCGGCGAATGCCCTGAAGCGACAGACGCGCGATTTTCAGCGCCTCGGGATTCTTGGCGAATGGGACAATCCTTACAGCACGATGTCCGATCATTACGAGGCCGAGACGGCGCGGCTGTTTGCGCGGTTCGTCGAGCGCGGTTTTGTTTACAAAGGCGCGCGGCCGGTCTACTGGTGCATTCACGATCAGACTGCTCTGGCCGAGGCTGAAGTTGAATATCAGCAGCACACGAGCCCTTCGGTTTACGTCAAGTTTCCGCTCAAAAGCGATCCGGCCCTGATCGATCCGGCCCTGGCTGGCCGCAAAGTCTTTGCTCTGATCTGGACGACGACGCCGTGGACGCTGCCCGCGAATCTCGGGCATCGCGGTTCATCCGGATTTCGAATACGTCGCGCTGGACGCGGCGAGGAAGTTTACATCGTCGCTGCCGAGCTGGTTCCGGCCGTGATCGACAAATGCCGCCTTGGCGTGTTGGAACATCCCACCGGCAGCGCGGCGCCGGACGCGAGCATTGAAAACAGCTTAACGGTCACTGAATTTGCTCGCACGCACATACTCGCGCGCTTTCCGGGTTCCAAACTGGATCGGCTTGAAGCCCAGCATCCCTGGATCGATCGGCCGTCACTTTTCATGCTCGGCGAGCACGTGACGCTGGGTGGCGAAGCTGACGCGGAAACTGAACTCGATGTCAGCGAAGCGCGGGAGAAGTCTGCGACCAGCAAGGCGGGTACCGGCCTGGTGCACACAGCTCCTGGTCACGGCCACGACGACTTTGTGATCGGCAAGCAGTACGGATTGGAGATCTACTGTCCGGTGGATAACGCCGGCCACTTCACCGACGAAGTCGAGCACTTCGCCGGGCTTAGTGTCTTTGAAGCTAATCCGAAGATCGTAGAGTTCATGCGCGACCGCGGCGTGCTGCTTTTTACCGAAAACTACGACCACGATATCCGCACTGCTGGCGCTGCAAGAACCCGGTGATTTTTCGCGCCACGCCGCAATGGTTCATTTCGATGGACCAGATCAGGCGACGAGCCGGCGGAAAAAGACGAGGACGAGCGCGATCGCTCGAACTTCACCAGCAACTTCGTGGACGGCGAGTTACTCGACGCTCGATCGTTGCGCGCGATGGCGCTGCGCGAAGTCGACGAACGAGTGAAATGGATTCCAGCCTGGGGCCGCGATCGCATGCGCAACATGCTCAAAGGGCCGACCCGACTGGTGCGTCTCGCGCCAGCGGGTCTGGGGCGTGCCGATTCCCGCGTTCTATTGCGCGAAGTGCAGCCAAGTGATCGCCGACGCAAATGATCATCCGACACGTCGCCGACATCTTTGAAAAAGAATCGGCCGACGCCTGGTACAAGCGCGAGGCCAGCTGAACTTTTACCCGATGGTTTCAGTGTGCGACAGTGCGGCGCAACAGAATTCACGAAAGAGACTGACATCCTCGACGTCTGGTTCGACAGCGGATCTTCTTCGATCGCGGTGCTGGAAGCTCGCGAGAATCTGCGCTGGCCGGCGGACGTTTACATCGAAGGCGGCGATCAATTTCGCGGCTGGTTCAACTCGTCGCTGATGGTGGGACTCGCGGTCCACGATCGCGCGCCATACGACACGGTGCTATGTCATGGCTGGACCCTCGACGCGCAGGGCAAAGCGATGCACAAGTCTGCTGGGCAATGCCGTTTCACCCGATGAGGTGATTCCGAAGTTGGGCGCAGAGGTCCTGCGGCTGTGGTGCGTGTCGTCGAATTACATGGAGGACATGCGCTGCTCGGACGAAATTCTTCAGCGCGTCGGCGGATGGCTATCGCAAGCTGCGCAACACGGCGCGTTTCGCGCTCGGCAATCTGGATGGCTTTGATCCGGCGCGGGACGCGGTGTGCGGAACACGAGCTGCTGGAGATCGATCGCTGGGCGCTGGCGGAACTGGATTCAGTGATCGCGACGGTGCGCGCGGCTTACGAGGCCTATGATTTTCATGCCGTCTACCAGATGCTGCACCAGTTCTGCACGGTGACGCTTGTCGGCGCGTTACTTCGACATCATCAAGGATCGTCTGTACACGTTCGCGCCGCAAAACCAGGCGCGCCGCTCAGCGCAGACCGCGCTCTACAGGATCGCGGATGCGCTGGCGCGCATGCTGGCGCCGATTCTGGTTTTTACTGCGGATGAGATTTGGGAGAATCTGCCGCCGGCCGCCGACGCATTGCCGTCGGTTCATCTGGCCACTTTACCGGCGACAGGCAATGAGGATCGCGCGCCGAGCTGCTTACCGACGCTGGGCACATCTGTTTGGCTATCGCGACGCAGTGTTGGCGGAGCTGGAAGACGCACGCGTCGCAAAAGTGATCGGCAGCTCGCTTGAGGCACGCGTGGAGATTTCCGCGGGCAGTCACGCTTTTGAAACGCTGGCCGCGCATCGCGATGATTTGCGTTATCTCTTCATCGTCTCTGAAGTTGAATTGGGCGAGCCGCACGCGGACCTGGCTGCTGAGCGATCTCGAGATAAGTGTGACGCGTGCCCATGGACAAAAATGCGAGCGTTGCTGGAATTATTCGACGCGCGTCGGCGAGTCGTCGCGTTATCCGACTGTCTGCGAACGTTGTGTTGAGGCTCTGGAAGAGATCGAAGCGACCGGCGCTTTGTCTTAAGTGCCGTTAGGCACGGAATATTTATAGTACCGGACGTCTTATAAACATTTGAGCCCATTTATGGGCGAAAGAATATTTCGCTCCTACGGAGCGAGCGACGATTTCGGGTCATCGTTCTATAAACATTTCGCCGCTACGCGGCTGAACCCGGCTGTCACCATAGTCCATCGGATAAATGACCAGTAGCGAAACCAACCTACTAACAGCGAAGCCGCGCATCGCCTGGCGTCTCGGCTATCTCGTCGCGTCGCTCGGCATCTATCTGATGGACCAGGCGAGCAAGGCCTGGGCAGTGCGGCGCCTGCGCTTTCGCAGATCGACACGGTCATCAGCGGCGTGCTCGATTTTTCTTACGCGGAGAATCCGCGGCATTGCCTTCGGACAGTTGCAGGAAGGCGGGGCCTTTGGCCGCTGGTTCTTTGTCGTCCTGGCGGCGGCCGCGGCCGTCGCGGTGCTGTTTTATTTCTTTCGCACGCCGCGCAACGACGATCGAATCCTGGGAGCGTGCGCTTTGCTGCTGGCCGGAATCCTGGGAAACCTGACCGATCGAGTGCGACTGGGCTTTGTGATCGATTTCATTCAGCTGCACGCGGGTCAGTATCACTGGCCGACTTTCAATGTGGCCGATGCCAGCATTTCGCTCGGCGCGTTGTTGCTGGCTTACGATCTGATCTTTGCGCACCGAAAGGAAAAGGAAGATCATCTAACAAAACAACGAGCACCATCGTCTTGACCACTGCTTACTGCTCACTGCCTACTGCTTTATGTATCCCATTCTTTTTCGCATTCTGGAATTTCCCCATCAACACTTACGGAGTGTTTCTGGCGCTGGCTTTTCTCGGTGCGATTTTCGTGACGGTGAAACTGGCTGAGCGCGACGGCCTGCCCAAAGAGAGAATTTACGATCTCTGTCTGTGGCTGCTGATTTCTTCATTGGTCGGTTCGAAGCTGCTGATGTTCTTTACCGAGCCGGAGTACCGCGCAGAATCCGTTGCAACTTTTCTCTCTGGATTTTCTGCGTTCGGGCGGCGTGTTCTACGGCGGCCTGATCGGGGCATTGATCGCCGGTTATTTTCTGATGCGTCGTTGGAAGTTGCCGTGGTGGAAGACGGCGGACGCCTGCGCGCCGGGCATTGCGCTGGGCAATGTGCTGGGCCGCCAGGGTTGTTTTTCAGCCGGATGTTGCTGGGGCAAACCGACGAATCTGCCGTGGGGCGTGCGCTTTAGCGAACTGGGACATGAAGTCACCGGTGTTCCGATCGATGCGAAGCTGCATCCGACCCAACTCTACGAATCGTTCGCGATGCTGATCGTTTTCTTTTTCCTGCTGTGGCTGCATCAAGAAAAAGAAGTTCAGCGGCCAGGTGATTCTCACCTACGCAGTCATTTATGCGACGGTTCGATTCCTGATCGAGTTTGTGCGCGACGATCCGCGTGGAGACATTCTGGGACTGACGACGCTGACCGGACTGTCAACTTCGCAGATGATCGGGATCGTGGTCGGCTGCGCAGCGCTGGTAATTCTCACGGTTCGTTGGCGGCGCACGAATAACGGGTCAGTACCGGGAGCGGTAGCGACCGGGTCTTAGTGATCCAACAAACAAGGAGCAATAACTGTTACCCGGTCGCTACCGCTCCCGGTACTGACCTCATGATCGGATTCACATGAAACTTCGCGTCCTTTATCACGGCCACTGCTTTGACGGCGTGGCTTCGGCGGCCACGTTCACCCGTTTTTATCTCGAACGAATTAACCCCGACGCCGAAGTCGCGTACGGCGGCTTGCTGCATCGGCCCGGAAACCTGTTGTTTGACGCGGCGATGTTCGACGGCGACGAGAACGCCATCGTCGATTTCAAGTACTCGCCGTGCGGAAAAACTGACCTGGTGGTTCGATCATCACCAGTCCGCGTTCCTGACGCCGGAAGATGAAGCGCATTTTCGCGCCGACCATTCCGGTAAAAAGTTTCTCGACGCGACCCGCAAGTCCTGCACGGAATTCATTGCCGACGTCGCCCAAACAGAATTTGGATTCAACGCTGGCCCTTTGCGTGATCTGATTCACTGGGCGCACGTCATTGACGGCGCGCTTTACGAATCGCCGGCGCAATGCGTCGAGTTGAAAGAGCCGGCGCTGCAATTGATGCAGGTCATCGAAGCCGATCCGGACGACGCATTTATCGAACAAATCATTCGCGAGCTGACGCAACAGTCTTTGCAGGAGGTTGCCACCAGCGCCGAAGTCCGAAGCGCGTTTTCAGCCTATTCTGCAAGCTCCATCTAGAGACCCTCGAGACCATCAGGCAACAAGCGGTCTGCGAGAACGACGTGGTGCAATTCGACCTGGTTGAAGAAGGCTACGAAGGCTTCAACAAGTTCATTCCGTACTATTTGTTTCCCGAAACCACTTACACGGTCGCGCTCACGCGCGCGCCACAGACGGACGAAGATCTCGGTGGGCTCGAATCCGTGGGCGCCGCGCCCGCGCCGTCACAACATCGCGACCATCTGCGAGCGCTACGGGGGCGGCGGACACGCCGTCGTCGGCGCGATTTCGTTCGCGCCGGACGAAGTTGAAAGAGGGCGAATCGTGTTACGCGAGATCGTAGAAGAGCTTTCGCAGGTGGTACAAAGCTAGTAGAATCAGCCTCCGATGAAGGCCCTCACCGATGCGGTTGTAAAACTACTAAGCCTAGAAACGCTTTCAATTGCTGGCAGTGCATTCTCGATCGCCAGCTTTGTTATTAGTATATTCGTGTTATGGAATGTCCGTAGATTGAGAAGCGTTTACAGACTGCGAGTCAGGGGACCATCGCTCATCCGCGAATTAGAGAAATCAAAATCGAAGTTGACGACTTACTTAAATGAATACGTGGACAATATTCCACAGATAGCGGCCGAATTAGGCAGGGTTAGCGTCAAGTTAAGGTCATTGGAGCGAAAACTCGGACGTGAGCCCAAGAGGGCTGCTAGACGAGTGCGTCTCTTAATTGACCGGTGCGAGGTAAACGCTCAAAATGAGGAAGGAGTGAGAAGCCTTCATATCGAAATAATAAAGGCCATCGAGGAACTAAAGGAGCATCAGAAAGACTTGGATTGGGAGATCTGACTATGACAACGGAGAAAAACAAGTGGATAGATGCGGTTGGAAAACTTCTACAGCTAACGCAAGAACGTAAGCTGAAATGGGAGCCGCGCGATGCGCCAGCATATTTTAATCTTCAACCTGATCGTAAACGGGTCGAAGTCGTTTACGAGACGAAGTACAACGAGAAGAAGCTAAGGCTCTATCAGATGTCGTACAAAGTCGAAAAACCGCGTAGCGATCAATATTCAATCTCCGCGTTGAGAGATTTCGGAGGATTTCTGAATCAGGGCCAGCCCGATTATCCATACTGGACGAAAAAGACCGTGCTTGAATTACTCGATCAAAGAGGTTTCGGCGCATGGACTTTCCCAGAGATAGATATTTTGGATGATCTATTTGATGCCGTGAGATACCAAGTTGCGGGCGTGAGAGAGTTCCTCGATGAAATACTCGCAGCCGCAAGTTAAATTTTCGCAGTTAAGATCTAATCGCTCTCCGATAAACGTTTCGACCTATTTCTGATCGTCGCGCAAATGAGCGTCTCATCACCTCCAACCAACATTGAATCCATTCTGAATGAAGAGCGGGTCTTCCATCCGCCGCAACAATTCGCCACCCACGCGTACATTAAGTCGATGGCAGAGCTCGAAAGTTTGCGCGAGGAAGCTGCTGCTGATCCGGAAGCGTTCTGGGCGCGCTTTGCCGAGAGCGAACTGCACTGGTTCAAGAAGTGGGATACGGTTTTGAAGTGGGAGCGGCCGCACGCCGAGTGGTTTGTCGGCGGCCAAATCAATATTTCCTATAACTGCCTTGATCGCCACCTGCACACCTGGCGACGCAACAAAGCGGCGTTGATTTGGGAAGGTGAGCCCGGCGAAACGCGCACTCTCACTTATCAGCAACTGCATACGGAAGTCTGTCGCTTTGCCAATGTCCTCAAGAAAATTGGGGTTGAAAAAGGTGATCGCGTAGCGCTCTACATGCCGCTGATTCCCGAACTGGCCATCTCTATGCTGGCGTGCGCGCGAATCGGCGCGACTCATTCTGTGGTTTTTGGTGGCTTCTCCAGCGCGGCGTTAATTGATCGCATCAACGATGCGCGGTGCAAAGCGGTCGTGACGGCTGACGGCGGCTGGCGGCGCGGCAACGAAGTGAAGTTGAAAGCCGCGGTTGATGAAGCCCTGAAGCAAACGCCTTCTGTCCAATCCTGCATCGTCGTGCGCCGCACCGGCAGCAAGATTCACATGGAGCCCGGCCGTGATCATTGGTGGCACGAACTAACTGCAAACCGTCCCTGCGAATTGTCCCGCCGCAGAACTCGACAGCGAACACCCGCTCTTTATTCTCTACACCTCCGGTACCACGGGAAAGCCCAAAGGGATTCTGCATACGACCGGCGGCTATCTGCTGCAAACGCACCTGACCAGCAAATGGATTTTCGATCTTAAGGATGAAGACATCTACTGGTGCACCGCGGACATTGGTTGGGTCACGGGTCACAGCTATGTTGTTTACGGTCCGCTGTCGAACGGCGCGACCGCACTGATGTATGAAGGCGCGCCCAACTGGCCGGAACCGGATCGCTTCTGGGACATCATCGAGCGGCACAAGGTAAACACGCTCTACACGGCGCCAACCGCGATTCGGGCTTTCATCAAGTGGGGCGAGCAGTGGCCGCTCAAGCACGATCTTTCCAGCCTGCGCCTGCTGGGCACAGTCGGCGAACCGATCAATCCGGAAGCGTGGATGTGGTATCACCGCATAATCGGGAAGGAGCGTTGCCCCATAGTCGATACGTGGTGGCAGACGGAAACCGGGGCCATCATGATCTCGCCTTTGCCCGGCGCCACGCCGACCAAGCCCGGCTCAGGCACGAAACCTTTTCCCGGAATCGACGTCGACGTCATGACCAGGGACGGCAAAAGCGTCGGCCCAAACGAGGGAGGATACCTGGTCGTTAAAAAACCCTGGCCGGCGATGCTGCGCACAATCTACGGCGACGACGCGCGCTATCAGCAGCAATACTGGTCGCAGATTCGCGGCGTCTACTTTGCCGGGGACGGCGCGCGAAAGGATCAGGACGGCTATTTCTGGATCATGGGTCGGATCGATGACGTGATTAATGTGGCCGGACACCGGCTCGGCACTGCTGAAATCGAAAGCGCCCTCGTGTCGCACGAAGCCGTGGCCGAAGCGGCCATCGTCGCCAAACCTGATGACTTGAAAGGTTCGGCCATCGTGGCCTTTGTGACCCTTGAAGGCGACCGCACGCCCACCGATGAATTGAAAGAAGAACTGCGGCAGCATGTCGCGAAAGAGATTGGCGCGCTGGCGCGTCCCGACGATATTCGCTTTGCGGATGCGTTGCCGAAAACAAGGTCGGGCAAAATCATGCGTCGCCTGCTGCGTGAGATTGCCACCAGCGGCTCGGTCGCCGGCGACATCACCACGCTTGAAGATTTTTCCGTGTTGGAAAAGTTGAGAAGCGACGAAGAGTAAGGGCTTAGGTAAGCCTTTTTACCGCGCAGCGGTTATCGACCAAAGCCCAGGGTTGACGCTTCGTGTTCAGTATCATGACATCGTTGACAGTTTGTGAGCTGCGAAGCAGCGCCCAGAGTTCCGGCCCAAGGCGAGGCTTTGCGAGTCTTGGGGACCTTGCACAAATCAGTCGGAGCCGCGGAGCGGCGACAGATAATAGTTGACAATGGAAATGTACTCTGTCGCTGCTCCGCAGCTTTATACGTTTTTCTGTTCTTGACCCAGGGCTCGCAGCCTCGCCCTGGGCTTAGCTCTGGTCGCCGCTCCGCGGCTTTCAAGAGCCTGCGGTTATGCCGCTTTAACATCAATGATTGTCATGATAGGAAACTGTCAACGATGTCATGATACTGAACACGCTTCGGCAACCCTGGGAAACTCCACGAATAGTCCCTTTGCAACCCTTTCAGGGTTGCGGCAATGATTAATGGCTACCCAACGTAGCCTTCGGCAACGTTGGGCTTTGAGGCTTGACCGCCTTGCGGTAAATCAACCTGACCTTCGCTTCATAACAGCGACTCACCCTCCCAAGAACTTGCGCTAATTAGCCCATTTCCCTGTATCATACGCCGGGTGCCTCAAACCACCGCTGTCACAAAAGGAGAACTTTGAATGCCCCATACTTCAGTTGTCGATAATCGTTCGGGCCCACGCTACGTCCACGCGTTTCCCGTTCGCGCCGAGTGGGACACAAACGACGGCACGCACATCGTAGCCGAGGGCGAAACCGAAAACGTCGGGCCGGAAGGTACGCTCGTTTATTTGCAGCGCGAGCTGCCGCCGGTGGGCGGCCGCGTGAGCCTTTTGGTGATGGATGACGACGGCGAGAAGCTGAGCGTCGTCGCCGAGGTGCTGCGGATTGAACGGAACCCTTCGCGGCCGCAGGCCGCCTTGCAACTTCTGGGTGAGACGGACGAGTGGCGCGGCCTGATTTGGGAGGAAGCCGCGGTCAAGATGTCGGAATCCGACTACGAGTACGACGAAGACGAATACTAGACCAGCAGGCGAAGCGTTCCTTTTCTCGTCGAACTGCGTTGATGCAACCACTAAACAACATACCGCCGCGCGAAGCTGTAGCCGCCTGGGTGCAAACGCGGGTGGTGCTGCGAATCGTCATTCTCTTGCTGGCGATAGCGGCGTTTCTTTGGGTTGTCTACAAGCTCACGACCGTCCTCCTGCTTTTGGTGCTTTCGATCTTCTTCGCTTACCTCGTCGCACCTTTGGTCGATCTGGTGCAGCAACCACTGCGTCTGGGCCGGAAGGAATATCGAATCCCTCGCGGTCTGGCCATTGGCATTGTTTACCTGGTGCTCTTTGTCGCCATTGGCGGAGCGATCTATTTTCTAGCGCCGCAATTCGCTGCTCAATTTCCGGAATTCAAGCAACAGGCAATTGCGTACTACAAGACCATTACCACCGCTTCGGACCGCGTCAACCAATACTTCATGCAGCATCGGATGCCTGAAGGCGTCGTCAAAGCTGTCAATGACACGGTGCTCGGTCTAATCGCGCATGCGGGCGCAGTGGTGAGTTTTGCCTTCGAGCGAATGCTTGGATGGGTCTTTTTCCTGCCGTGGCTGGTGCTGATCCCAATCCTCGCTTTCTTTATCCTGAAAGATGCGGACAGCTTCCGGCGCTCGGTGCTGGCGATGTTGCCGCGCGGACGCCTGCGCTGGCGCGGGGACGAATTTTTTCAGGACATAAATCAAACGCTGGCTGCTTACATTCGCGCCCAGCTTACGGCCTGTTTGATCATCGGGATTCTTTGCAGCATAGGCTTTTGGCTGATTGGGTTCCCGAGTCCGCTCGTGTTGGGCTTGCTCGCGGGCGTGCTCGAGTTCGTGCCGCTGGTTGGTCCATTGGTAGTCGCCGTTTTGGTAGCCTTGCTGGCGCTGCTGCACTCCGGATTTGGGATGACCCTGGTCGTTCTCATATTTCTCGGCGTGCTGCGAATCGTCCAGGACTATGTGCTTTACCCGCGCATCATTGGCCAGGGAATTCATCTGCATCCGTTGGCGGTAATCCTTGCCATTCTGGCTGGCGCAGAAATCGCCGGGGTGGCGGGAATCTTTCTTGCGATTCCGGTAATCGCGATTCTGACCGTGGCGTATCGTCACTGGTTGGAGCATCGGGGCAGCGAAACGATCGCCGAAGTGATTGAAGAAGCCGTCGTGGAAGCCGAACTGGTTCCGACGGAATGTGAAACAGTCGATTTAGAACACCCCACCGCAGCGACAACTCCTGAAGAAATGGCCCGCGTTCGCCCCGATCTGCTGACTGGTGAGTTGAAGCCAAAAGAGGAATAGCCGGTCCACGCGGACCTCCAGATGGTGTCCCTACCGCGAGCAGTAGCGAGCGGGCTTGATCTCGGCCGCGTGATGCGCGCTTCTCCGGGCTACCACTTGTAACGCAAGCTGTCAGCTTGCGGACTTCTGTTCCATCAACTCAATAAATCTCTTGAAATGATGTTCAGCGTCATGTGGGCCGGGTGCGGCTTCGGGGTGGTATTGAACTGAAATGATGGGCAGCGTCTTATGGCGCATGCCTTCGACGCAATTGTCATTGAGGTTGATGTGCGTAACTTCGACTTCGGGCGGCAGCGTGTCGGCTTTGACCGCAAAGCCGTGGTTGTGCGAAGTGATCTCGACGTGGCCGTCGCGAAAATCCTTCACCGGCTGATTGCCGCCGCGATGGCCGAAGGTGAGCTTGAAAGTCTGGCCGCCAAACGCGCGGCCCAGCAATTGATGACCAAAGCAGATGCCAAAGGTCGGCGTGCCTGATTGGGCCACGCGCTTCACTTCTTCAACTTCTTTATTCATCGAGGCTGGATCGCCTGGCCCGTTTGAGAGAAAGACTCCATCGGGCTTCATCGCAAAGACTTCACTCGCAAGAGTTGAAGCGGGAACGACGGTCACGCGACAACCGGCCTGCGCCAGCTCGCGCAGCGAATTCGTCTTCACGCCAAAGTCATAACAGATCACATGAAAACGTTCGTGGTTCGCCGCCGGAACTTCGTAAGGCTGTTTCGTGGTGACGACGCTGGCCAGCTCGCGATTTTCCATCGGCGGAGATTGGCGCGCTTTCTCAATTACACTTTCGGCGTCGCTGTCGGTCGTGGAGAGACAAGCGCGCATCGCACCCTTATCGCGAATGTGCCGCACCAAAGCGCGTGTGTCGATGTGATCGATGGCCACGATATGCCAACGCTTCAGATAATCGTCGAGCGATTCGGTGGCGCGCCAGTTGGAATACATGCGCGCCGCTTCGCGCACCACAAACCCTTCGACCCACGGCCGCGACGATTCCGTATCTTCGTTATTGACGCCGTAGTTTCCGATCAGCGGATAAGTCATGCAAACGATCTGACCGGCGTAAGAAGGATCGGTGAGCACTTCCTGATACCCGGTCATCGAGGTGTTGAAAACCATCTCGCCAACACTCTCGCCCGCAGCGGCCCAGGAACGACCGCGGAAGACGCGACCGTCTTCGAGGGCGAGAATTGCTTTAGACTGCGAGTCCATCTGCTGTTACTTACTTCACTTTCTTCCAGCCTGTGGCTGCGTAAAAGAGAGGCTTCCCTTGCGGATCCGCCGCCAATTCGATTTCGTAGTCGCCGGCATTGAACGGCAAAGAATCAACCAAGAAGTCACGACTATCGTACTGGCTCAATTTGGGAACGAGGAACGTCAGGTTCATGGCCTTGCCTTTCCAGGTGAGATGAAGCTTGACTGGCTGTTTGAAGATACACATGCCCGACGTGCCCAGTGCCGTTAACGTGCCGTTTAATTTGCTTATGGCTTCGGGTACCTGCACGGATTGCCTCACAAACTCTTTTCCGGTAACTCTCCAGGTCGAATAAGTCGTACCACTTTCAGTGCTGGTATCGAAATGCAGATCGGTTTGCGACGCATCAATGGCCTTACCCTGGTCATCACGCACGATGTAAGTCAGGTGACTCCCGGCGCAGATTTGGGCATTGGCACCCACGCTGAGAATGAGCAAAGTCGCGACGCATGCAATTGCTGAGATCAGTTGTTTCGAAATTTGCATAGACACCTCTCTTTGTCTTCTCACGCTCAAACACTCGTGCCCGGAGCGGCCCACGATCGGCCGTGCCAAACCCGACCGTCTTCGAGGGCGAGAATTGCGGCACTCTTCCTTTCCATGAACTCAATGTTACGCATTTACTAGTAACCGACCCCGTCGGCCACCGAGGTCGTGTCCGAAAGACTGCTACCGATCGCCAAAAACAGCCATTGGCCATTGTTCCAAAGCACCAGGCCGTTCTCCTGTCCGTCAACGCCCTCGACTCGTTTCCCATTTGACTTGGAAACCGTCCTCACGTTCTTCCAGGCACTGGAGCCTCGTAAGCTTGTCTCCAACTCGTCGACGAGCGAAGACGGTGTCGTGGTATCGCCGTAACTACAAACCATGAGGACAACCGTGCCGCCGCTATTCATTTTGTACTCACCGCCGGCTGCGTCGTGGGAACGCTCGATCAGCTTGACCGTAAAACCTGACGCGGTCTTCCGGACCTCTTCCTTGTTGTAGCTCTTAACCAGCGTGTACGGACGATTCGGGTACTGCTTGATGAAGTCGCGCGCATACATCGACTTCTCTGGACTGGGGCTCGAATCGGTGATCGGACGATTATTGTTGCCCGAAAAGCTGCACAGCTTACAAGCGAAAAACAGCAGGCCAATAATTGCCAAAGTTGTAATAGATTTCATTTTTGCCCTCGATTAGCTGCCCAGATTAAGGTTAAAGCCACTCCCTCCGCTACCTTGCGACGGAAAGAATGGTTTGAGTAAGCCAGCCAGGGCGGCGAGATTACGAGTCTGGATCAACAACTCGCCCGGACCCGTGAACTCGGCGACGATGCCTTCACCGCTCACCATGCTGCGAAAGAAACCGGCCGCGGCTTTCCGCAGAGTGTATTGCGTCGTGCCTTCCCAGGCGACCAAATGACCCGTATCGACTACGTAGCGCTCGCCGGGTTGCAAGGTCTTGCGATGGATCGCGCCGAAGGAAGAAACCAGCAGCAGGCCCTGGCCTTGCACCATCAGGACGAACAAACCCTCGCCGCCGAAGAAAGATTTGGCGCCACCCCACTTTGTGTCTACCGTCAGACCGGCGTCGCCGGCGAGATAAGAACTCGACTGCACAAAGAAAGTTTGGTTGCGCATCTCGATCGCGGCGATGTCGCCGGGCGCGCCCGGCGCCAGCGTGACTTCTCCCGGTCCGCCGCGCGCAGTGAAGGTTGAAACGAAGGCCGATTCACCACCGGCCGCACGTTTGAGCGCGCCCAGCAATCCGCCTTTCATTTGCGATTGCAGCTCGACATTCGCAGACATGGAAACCATCGCGCCTGACTCGGCCATGATTGATTGTTCGGCCTGGAGCTTTAAGATCGCCAGCGAGAATGCCGGACCGTGTTCGATCTGATAGCTGTAGCCGCGACCCATGCCCTGGCCGTCGGTGTCGAGGTTGATTGAATGAGCCGAAGCCGGCGCCGCTTCCATGCGCGTGCCGCAACGTCCGCAGAAAGTTCCACCGGGGAGAATCTCTGCCCCGCACGAAGGACAATTCATTTGTTAACTCCGTCTATGAAAACGTAACAGTATATTTTAGAGCTTAAAAGATTTACTTACCCGGTTTGTCGCCATTCCCGTCTTCCATCCACGCAGAAATACTGGTGAGCTCGCGGTCCTCCACCTTTCGCCCCAGTTTCTTTTGCATGGCGCTCTTCATAATCACCTTGTGAATGAACATGATGAGTCCGCCAATCAGAAATAGAGCTGCCAGGATTGTGAGCATATCGGTGCGGTGAGCGGCGAGATCAATGCCGGTTGCCAATTGCTTCCTGCCGCTTGCCTTTCAAAAACTGTTGCGCCTCGTGAAGCCAGCGCTTTTCGGTTCGATATTTGTAAGCAGGTGCGGTCTTGACTGCTTCGATACAGGCCTGCATCGACGTGGCCGCTTCCTGATTGTCACCCAAACCCGCGTGTGCCCGGCCCATCAGATACAACCCTTCGGGATCGTTGGTGCGGCGATCGATAAACTTCTCCAGCACGTCGCGCGCGTCGCTGTACTGGCCCGCGGCAATATAGGTCGCGCCAATCTCGCGCCAGATTTCGTTCTGGGCATGAAACTGATCGCGCTGCACGACTTGCTCGAAATGATTGATTGCCTCCGCCAGCCGGTTCTGCGCCCGCGCAATTCGCCCGAGCTGATAATGGGCGTCTATTTCGTCCGTGTCGATATCAATCGCCCGCTGAAAACGCTCGCGCGCCTGGTCCAGTTCACCCCGGGTCTGATGAATCAACCCGAGGTTGTAATGGGCGGACGAGTCGCGCGGATTGATAGTCGCCGCTTCCAGGTTTTGTTTGAATGCGGCCCGCGCGCGTTGATTGCTCACGATCCCGCTAAAGTAACCGCGCAGAAGCAGGAAGAGCATCAGCAGAATAAACGGCGAGCCAATTAGCCTGGTGAAGAGCAAAGCCCAGATCGGCGAAAGGATGAGCGCCCCGACATAACTCAACAGGATTACGCCGATCGAACGAATGACTGAGAGCCGGAAGACTTTTCGCACGGCCTCGAGCACGCCGACCGTGAAGATGCCAATCTTGACCGTCCGAAATAAGTTGCCGGCGAGAAATATGGGATTTGCCAGTTCCGCCTCGAATTGCCGCTGCATTTCCGCCGGCAATCGGAACATCGATTTGACCTGCTCGGCTGATTCTAGCGACCTGGCAACATACCAATCCTGCACGCCGCTGAAGTGAAAGAAGATCGCGATCAGAATCGAAACCAGATTTGCCGCTACGAAGGCATAGAACACGACTGAGGCCAGCGATGCATACTCCTGTTGCAGCACTAAACCAAAGCTTCCCCGTCGATCGAAGAGGTTCGCCGTCACAGCCAACAGCGGCACTAACACGATCATAATGGGAAGCAGGGACGTTGCGGCTTGAAACAAGTTGGCGGCGGCGATTTGCGGGTGCGAAATAAAAGCCTTGCTCCCGACCAGCCATTGCATCGCGAACAGGTAGGCGACCTGAGAAATGTAGGCGCAGATGATTGCCGGAAACAACGCGCCCCGGTCACGCACTTCGCGCATGCCGCGCAGCGGCGCGTAAAAGATCATGGCAACTAGTCGCAACCAGTCAGTCATTAGTGGCCCAGACTTTAGTCTGGGGTTTACCTTAGTGTTCACAGACTAAAGTCTGTGTCACTTCATCGCTCATCGTCGTCGGGCGCACCTTCAGAATCACGTCGATAGTTCGCGCCCGGGGGTACTGATCCGTTATTCGTATCTCTCGTCATGATTCTGGCCGACGACAGCGGCCAATACCGAAAAAGTGCCTTGCCGTAAACATATTTCTTCGGCACCAAACCCCAGATTCGTGAATCGCTCGAGTTGTCCCGATTATCTCCCATGACGAAGTAGTAGCCAGGCTTAACATACGTAGGCGGCCGGTTGTACGGATTTACGTTCAGGTGCGGATCAAGATATTTCTCATCCAGATCACGGCCATTGACGCTCACGTGACCGCTGTGCACTTCGACCGTATCCCCCGGCAATCCGATGACGCGTTTGATATAACTCTTCGAAGGATCTTCCGGAAACCAAAACACCACGATGTCGCCCCGATAAACCTTCGGCGCCCAGCGGTAATCGTCGTAGTAGATTAATTTGTTAACGAAGATACGCTCGCCGTCGTGCAGGTATGGCAGCATTGACGTGCCTTCAACCTTGACGGGTTGAATGATGAAAACCATTACCAGCGCCAGGACCATCAAGGCAAAGATCAGATCCCGCACCAACAGACGCGATTCCTGCCACAAGTGTTTTCGCGCCGCGTCTTTCGGGCGCTGAATCTCTATGTCGCGATCGTCATCGGGATGGATGGTGCCGAATGGCGGCGGTTGCTTCAATTGCCTACCAAGCATATTTCTTCAGGCGACGGTGCCGCGGCGGCCACATTAGGAACAGAGTTTTCACGCCTTGAGTTCGAGGTTATCCGTCGTTTGCTTTCATTGTCAAACCACTGGGACGACAGAGACAGGCCCGCCGGTTGCGCAAAACTTGACAGTTATCCGCGCCCCTCTCTATCATCCCGAAGCACATACAAAGAAGCCGTTTCCAACCTGATCACCAGCGATTCGTTCGCCAAAGCCGGAGGCTACCCTCAGTGATTAAGCTCGACATTATCAACCGTCTCGCCGACGAAACCGGAATTCCCAAACTGAAGGCTGAACAGGCCGTCGAAGCACTCTTTGCTTCGATGAAGGACGCGCTCGCACGCGGCGACCGGATCGAGCTGCGCGGCTTTGGCGTCTTTATCGTGAAGCCACGCAAGCGCGGGGTGGGCCGCAACCCGCGCACGGGCGAAGAAGTTGCCATCCCTTCAGGCAAGACGATTAGGTTCAAGCCGGGCAAAGAACTTCAGGGTCACGACCACGACGCCGACTTTGACGTTGATGAAAACGATGCGTAGTGTTCGTCAGATGGTGACGACGAGCTCTTTTTTTTTGAGCTGATTGAAAACGCGCTGTTGGGCCGCCCACGATTGCCGATTCCGAAGACCGACTTCTATACAACGCGGGAGTGAAAGCCACGCTTTCACTCCCGCGCTTGAGTTAGAGATGGGAAGCAGCTTGTATATTGTGTTCAGCGCGAAGCGGTGTCGGCCCGCGGCCGAAGCGCTGATGAAAGCTATTTTCGGTGCGGCTTGGCCTATTTTGAATTCTCTGCGCCTCCTCCGCGTTCTCTGCGCCTCGGCGGTGAGTGTTTTCAAGCCTGTGCTCCACCGCCGGGACGCTCAGGTCGCAGAGACTACGCTGAGAAGCTGAAATCGATTCGAGCAGCGCATAACGTCGCATCGATTTCATAGTGTTGCAAATGACGGAGCTAACAAACACTGTCCCCCCAACCGAACCTGCGTCGCACGCGTTTGCGGTGCGGACGAGGCCGACCGCTCGCCAGTGGCTTCTGCACACAGGTCTTTTCCTACTCACGGCTTTCACCACGACCATCTGCGGGATCTTCATGACCGCCCGAGACCTGGGGTCGAACACGCCCCCGCCGCCGGTGGCGCATGGCATCGCCGATTCAATTCTCGCGATTCCCTGGCTTTACCTGTCGAGCGTTTTCACGGTTGTCCGCGAAGCGCTCGCTCATCCGCACTATCTCGGCCAGGGATTGCTCTACACCGGGTCGCTACTGGCCATTCTCGCCGCGCACGAATCGGGACATTATCTGTTCTGTCGCTATTACGCAGTGGACGCCACGCTGCCTTTCTTCATTCCCCAACCGCCGCTGCTGGTCCCGGGAACGTTCGGCGCCTTCATTCGAATGAAATCAGCCGTGCCTTCGCGGCGCGCGCTGTTCGACATTGGCTTGGCCGGTCCGCTCGCCGGATTCGTGGTGATTTTGCCGATCGCGCTTGTGGGCGTGCTGACAATGCAACACGAGACAATTCCGGCGGGAACATCCGTCATTACTTTCAACGATCCTTTGCTGTTTCGACTGATCGCTCGAGTGTTCAGGATCAATCTCGCAGACGGCGTCATCAATCCCTTTTATCTGGCCGCGTGGTTTGGCGCGCTGGTGACAGCTCTGAACCTAATTCCGGTCGGCCAATTAGATGGCGGGCACGGAACGTTTGCAGTCTTCGGCAGCCAGGCACATCAATGGATTGGACGCTCAATGGTTGTGGCGATGGTCGCCCTCTCGGTAGTGGGGTGGCTTTGGTACGGCAGCCCGGCGTGGTTTGTATTTATCATACTGCTGCTGATAATGCTGCGCGTGCGACATCCTCAACCCGAAACGATGGAACCCTTGGGAGCAGGCCGCATCATTGTGGGAATCGTCACGCTCATCGTGTTCGTGCTTTGCTTCCTGCCGTTTCCGATCACGATCACGTAATTAACCACAGAGGACACAGAGAGTGATGAAAAAAGAAATGAGAGTCTGGATGATCGTTTTATGTGGGACCATCGCTCTTTCGCTCATTGATCAAGTCGAAGCTCAGACACAGGATCCTATCGAAACCATTCGCCAGCACTACGCGCAAATTAATCGGAACTCTCCCAACTACCGCAAAGTGAAGAAGAACTTGTCGGGCTTCTCCGCCGAAGGCGGCGAGATGATCGCGTATTTTCACGGGCCAACGGTCATGAAGATCTCAGCCACCTTTTTCGGCGAAACCGGCAAAGCGACTGAGGAATATTATTACTGGGACGGCAAACTGATCTTCGTTTTCCGAACGGACTCGCGCTACAGCAAACCGCTTTCCGGCAAAGTCGTCTCGACCACCGAAGACCGTTTCTATTTCAGTGGCGACAAGATGATTCGCTGGATTGAACAGAACGGAAAGGAAGTCGCGGCTGACTCTGCGGGCTACGGTGAGAAGCAGAACGAGTATCTGAAAACGTCGAAACAGTTTTCGGATGGCGCTCGTTCTGCCAAACCGACAATCGAAGACGAACCGTGATCTCAGCGCGCCGGCATCTGCGCAAAAATCACGTAATGCCCGCCGGGCTCCCTCACTACAATTTCTTTCGAGCCATAGAAGGTGTCATGAATCGGCTGCACAATCTCCGCTCCTTTTAGAGCAGTTTCGGTGGCTTTGATGTCCGGCACCTCCATGAACAGAAAGCTCGGCCCCTGCTCCGCCGCTTTCGCCAGCGGATTCGCCGGATCTGCCTGCATCCCGGTATAGGTCTGATACATGATTTCAACCGCATCGTTCTCAAGCGCCACAAATCCCAGATGATCGCCTTCGGGGACCTCGACCGTCTTGCGGAATCCGAAGCGCTCAGTCCAAAACTTCAGGCCGGGCTCGACCGCTTTAACGTGCAGAATTGGCGTTGATTTATTGATCATACGTTTCCTCTCTTCTCCGCTGCGGGCCCTTTGAGATCAGTGAGCGCGCATCCGAGGTACGCTTTGCCGAAGATGTATTCCGGAAACTCCAGGAGCAGGCGGCTTCGCTGCATCAGCCGGTGCCGAAAGTTGTTGATAAGATCCTACGAAAGGAGTTGGCCTATATGGTCGAGCGTATTGGGCCTGAACAGTCCTAGGCCGGCAACAGCCCCTTGATCTCCCTTACCATGCGATTGACTTCTTCCTGATCTGCCAGGGCAATCATGAAAAATTTGTAGCCCTGATGAAAACAGATCACGCCGTTCGCGAACAGCCACACGCCGTCGAGCACGGGATTGCCGCCAAAGATCCAACTGATGGGCGCGCCCGTCAGGCCAACCGGATTCACGATCTGTGCAAACATCACCGCGCCCATTGTGCAACTGAATGCGCCGAGCAAAGGTGCGCCGACGTACTTGGCCATCTTGCGCTGAAACTCGACGCGTTCGCGTTCGGCTTCGTCTAACTCACCGGCGGCGATGCGCTGCTCCTGTTTTTTCAAGTACTCGTCGAATTTCTCGCTGGCTTTCTTCAATCCCCAGACCGGCAGTGCAGAATGGGTCAGCCAGTGCGGATGCGTGCCCAACAGGACGATGTCCAGACCAGGCAGGGCCGCGCCGGCGCGAATGCCGAGTACCAACGAAGCAGTCACCGCGGCCGCCTTGCCGGGATTTTCTTTGACCCAATCTTTCGCTTTGACAATTCCGGCCGTCGCCGCCGCCGTCGCGCGCGTGGCTTTCATTCCTTTGCCCGCCATCTTTGCAGCAGACCCGACATAGCCGGCAGCATCGTCGAAAACTTTTTCGGCTTTCTTTCCGGCGGGACCGGCGGCATCGCGAATAATTTTTCCCGCGTCGGTGGCCGCGTCCCGGATCGTCTTACCGGCGTTCTTCGCCTGGCGCTTTGCTTCGTCGGCCGCGTGACGAGCGTTCTCTCGCAGTTGCGGATCCTCAGCCATGCGCCCCGCCTCAGCGCGCAGGTGCCCGGCGCCATCAGCGATTGACTTCGCGCCCCGCCGGGCCGCGTCACCCGCTACTCGGGCCGTGTCTTCAACGATACCGCTAACGCCGAGTTTCTCGTCCAGTTCGCGGGCCTTGCGTTTAGCCGCGCGCTGGAGGTCATCAAATTTTTCTTTGTAGTCGCTCATGATGCTAAAGCAGATGATCAGTTTGCGAGCGCATTTCCCCAAACGCGCTATCTATTCTACGCCAGCGCCCAAGTGTTTGTTCAGCCTTACTGGCACAGACTCTAAGTCTACGTCACTCTGGCTTTACTTTTCGTGGCTTCCTTTTTACTTTTCCCATATGCCTAACTGTCCAACGTGCCGCCGCCCGGTTGAGTGGCAGGACAATCCGTGGCGGCCGTTCTGTTCTGAACGCTGCAAGCTAATCGATTTCGACAAATGGACGAGTGACGAGTATCGCGTGCCCGGACAGCACATTAATCCCGCGGACGTCGCTCAGCAGTCAGACCAGCCGGCGGCATCGGAAAACAACGACGAGTCATAACAAGTGAACGTGCGATTCATTACCAGTTGGTTATCGATCCTGGCGCTCGCGGTTTTTCTGGGCGGCTGCACTAAGAAACCAGCCGCGTCGGGTGGTTGGACCGCCGACAACAATCAACGTGGTAAGCTGTCGGACTATCAGGGCAAAGTGGTGGTGCTCGACTTTTATGCGACCTGGTGCGAACCCTGCCGCGCCGAAATACCGCATCTCATTCGTTTGCAAAAGCAATATTCCGACCAGGGGTTTCAGGTAATCGGGCTTAACGTCGGCGGTGACGAAGACCGCGCCGCAGTGCCGGCGTTTGCGAAACAGTTGGGAATCTCGTATCCGCTGGCTTTTCCGGATGACGATGTTGTAGATCGTTACCTGAGCGATAATCAGAACATTCCGCAGGCGTTTCTGTTTGATCGACAAGGAAAGCTGGTGAAGAGATTCATTGGCTACAGTTCAGACTCGGCCGCGGAGCTTGACCGGGCCATCCGCGCCGCAGTAGAAGGCCGGGCGAACGGTAAACCTCAGTCTTAAACAGGACGCACGCATCTTTATGATCCGCGAAAAACTTATCGAAAAAGGAATCGGTGGCCCGCTGAAGTTTCGCTGGCGCAGCCATGAGACCTCCCGCATTGAAGGCTTGAGCGACGCCGTTTTCGGATTTGCGGTCACGCTGTTGGTGGTCTCGCTTGAAGTTCCCAAAACCTATGCTGAACTGATGGAAGCCATGCGCGGATTTGGCGCCTTCGCGGTTTGCTTCGCGCTGCTGATCGTCGTCTGGTTCAATCAATACAAGTTCTTTCGTCGCTATGCACTTCAGGACAGTCTGACCATCGTGCTGAATACGGTGCTGTTGTTCGTGGTTCTCTTTTATGTCTATCCGCTGAAGTTCGTGTTCACGTTTCTGATCAGTATCTTCACGGGACAAGGCGCCAGGGTGCGTTTGGCCAACGGAACAATCGAGACCATGCTCGAGAGCGCCGATCAGGTCGCCACGCTGATGATTATCTTCGGAATTGGTTACGTGGCAGTGTTTGGTGTTTTCGCGCTGCTCTATTGGCACGCTTATAGGCGACGCGCTTCGCTCGACCTGAATGAGTTGGAGGTGTTCGACACACGCGCTGACATCCGTGAGAGCCTGCTGAATGTAGCGATTGCGGCTGTATCGATCGCGATTGCCGCCATCGGCGGCGGCCGTAAGGCCGGTTTCGCGGGAATGACTTACATGCTGACACCGGTTGTGATGATGATGCACGGGATGCTCAACGGCAGACGCCGCCGTAAAGTAGAGCAGCGCGTTGCCCTTACGGAAACAGTAATCGAAATAACCTAATGACTGTGCAAATCGACTTTTGGCCCACACTCACGTTCGTCGTGGTCATCTTGTCGTGGGTTGCGTTTGGCCTCGCGTTCTTGCTTGGCCGAAAACCAGCTGGCGCGGCGCCGGACAAAAAGCGCGATCCGTCATCGATTCTCGGGATCGTGCTGCAGGCCTTGAGCTACGCAATTGTGTGGAGTATCCGCCGGCGTTGGTTCACACCGATTGCTTCTGTTGGAACTGCAGCCGAGATCTCTTTGTCGATCTTGACCATGGTGCTGGCGATTTCGTCAGTGTGGTTTTCCGCAGCCGCTGTGCGCACGCTTGGCCAACAATGGAGCCTGGCGGCGCGCGTACTGGAAGGACACAAGTTGGTGACAGTAGGACCATATAGTATCGTCCGTAACCCGATTTACACTGGAATGTTTGGGATGCTGTTAGCGACCGGCTTGGCCGTGAGTCATTGGATTGGGCTGGTGATTGCCGTCGTGGTATTCGCCGCCGGTACGATGATCAGGGTGCGTAGCGAAGAGAGGCTCTTGCGAGAGGCTTTTGGCGCCGAGTTCGAAGCCTATGCGCGCAAGGTGCCGGCGGTGATTCCGTTTTTGATTTGAGATTTAGATGGTGGGGAGTTCCGCCTTTAGGCGGTCATCGGAGCAATCGGCATCGGTTTCCCTGGTCGACTTGTAGAGCCCTTCGAAATCGTTTGTGGTACTGATATTTTTCAGAGCCGCCTGAAGGCGGAACTCCAAACTTTTACTGTCAGGAATCGTTTTGAGAAAAGCTAAGATACTCGCAACCATCGGTCCGGCTTCGCGCGATCCGCAAGTCTTTGAAGCGATGCTGGCGGCCGGCGCTAATGGCGTCCGGATCAACATGTCGCACGGCACGCAGGAAGAAAAGGCGGCCGACATTCAACTTGCGCGGACGGCGGCAGCAAAGATGAACGTGCCGCTGGCGGTGCTGGTCGATCTCTCGGGACCCAAGATTCGCACCCGGGCGTTAAAAGATCATCAGCCGGTGGAATTGAAAGCCGGGCAGGTTTTTGCGATCACGACGCGCGAAATCGAAGGCGATGCCACACAGGTCGGCACCAATTATGACGGCATGCCCAACGACGTGCGCCCCGGAGATCGCATTTCACTCGACGATGGTGCGATCGAGTTACGCGTTGAAAGCACCACGCCGACCGATGTCATTACGCGGGTGATCAACGGCGGCCGGCTCGGCGAGCGCAAAGGCATAAATCTCCCTGGCATCAAACTGCCGATTCCTTCGCTCACGGAAAAAGATCGCGACGATCTGCAATGGGCGGCCCGCCAGGGCGTGGATTACTTTGCCTTGTCTTTCGTGCGCAGCGGCCAGGACTGCACCCAGGCAAAAGAACTCATCAGGCAGACCGGTAGCAGCGCGCCGCTGATCGCCAAGATCGAAAAGGCAGAAGCCATCGATCACCTCGATGAAATTATCGCGGCGGCCGATGGAGTTATGGTCGCGCGCGGCGATCTGGGGGTTGAGACGAGCGTCGAGCTGGTGCCGGTTTATCAAAAGCAGATTATTGAGCGTGCTAACGAGGCTGGCAAAGTGGTAATCACCGCGACGCAGATGCTGCAATCAATGGTCGAGAATCCGCGACCGACTCGGGCCGAGGCCACCGACGTGGCGAACGCTGTCTGGGACGGATCGGATTGCGTGATGTTGTCAGGCGAGACGGCCACCGGAAAATACCCGGTCGCGGCGATCGCCACGATGGCGCGGATCATAGAAGCGGCGGAAACGCGTCATGAAAAGGGTTCGATCGTCAGCAAGCTGGTTGGCCGCCAAACCGGTCGCGTCAGCCGGGCCCTGTGCGAAGCGGCGGCGTTTGCGGCCGATGAAATGAATACGCGGCTCATCGCTGTTTTTACTGAGTCGGGATTGATGGCGCGACGCTTGGCCGCGCTGCGGCCCGATCAGCGCATCATCGCGCTTACCTCATCACGCGAGGTGATCAATGCACTGTCAGTGATTTGGGGTGTTGAATCAGTGCAGACGACGCCCTCCAGGAGCACCGAAGAAATTCTGAAGATTGGCGAGCAGGCCTTGCTGAAAGCTGACCTGGTCGAACTGGGCGAGACGATCGTTGTTATGGCGGGCCGGCTTTCGGGGTTGGGGCTTTCAAGCTCAGTGACGCTCTACACGGTCGAGGGAGATATTCACGAGACGGTTTAGCGATTTGGAGTGCCGCGTCAAGCGCAGTGCGACGCCGCTTTGGAACCCCATCTCGATAGACGTTGAAAATCAAGCGCCGCCGATGACGGTGTGCAAAGCTACTCAGCGCGCAGAATCTCGCCTACGCGCTCTTTCTCCTTTTTCTTCTTTTGCTCTTGTCTTACCTGGGCTTCGGACATTTGCGGGTCGCGCCAGTTGTCGAGGATGCCGACCTGGTGCACGCATTGAATGGTGCAGGTCGGCGCGCACCATTTCTCGGTCTTGTATTCGCGCTTGAAGTCTTCCATCGTGTAGTCCTCAAGCGGAGTGCCGGGATAGCCGCGCTGCTGCGAGCACCAGTGCACCATGCCTTCTTCACAGATGTAGAGATAGCGCGAGCCGGACCGGCAGCGCCATTCGTATGGCTTGCCTTCGGCAATGCTGTCCTGAAACCAGTTGAGCCGCGCGTGGTCTTTGTTGCCGAGCTTCTTTACCGCATGAAAAATCTGCTTCTCTTTTTCCGTCAGCGGCTTCAGCGTGCCATCGTCGTCGTGGATCACGCCGACCGTGGTCGAGAAACCAAGCTCAACCGCGCGCTCCGCAACGGTCAGAGCGTCTTCCGGCTGCTTTAATGCCGCCACCGATGACTGAATTGATGTTGATGTGAAAGTCCGCGTGCTCAGCCAGGTAACGAAGTTTCTTGTCGAGCACGCGCAGGCTCTTGCGCGAAACTTCGTCCGGATTGACATTGTCTATGCTGATTTGCAGGTATTCGAGGCCCGCTTCGTTTAGGCGCTTGATGCGATCCGGGGTGAAGTAATAACCGTTTGAGATTAGCCCGGCAATCATTCCGTGCGAGCGAATGTGCCGAATGATTTGATCGAGCTCCGGATGCATCATCGGCTCGCCGCCGGAAATTGTAACTACCGAAGTGCCCAGCTCGGCCAGTTTGTCGAGCCGCTTCTTCATTACATCGAGCGGCACCGGCTTGGAATTGTGATCGTATTCGTTGCAGTACCCGCAGGCGAGATTGCAGCGCCGCATCGGAATGATGTGCGCCAGCACGACGTGGTTCGTCGAAAGCAGCGCCCGTGAAATGAAGGCTGCTTCTCGAAGTTTGAGTCTGAGAAAAGTGGTAGCTCGCACTGCTTCTGATTTTTCGAAAGAATATGCCCGAGTTTGAGTGTAGCGCAAGCTGTCAGCTTGCGAAGCCGGCGCAAACTAACAGTTTGCGTTACAAAATCAGAAGGGCTTCAGTTTCCCGAAGCCCTTCATCCAAAAAACGGCGGACAAAAAACCTAGCCTTTAACTTTCTTCACACCGGAATCGAGCTTGAGCTCGAAAACGCTCTTATCGATGGTTTGGTTCTTGGCGACGTTCGTCAGGCGCACCGTGGTTGAGTCGTCATTCTTCTCGACCATCTTGGTCTGCACCGGCATGCCGCTGCCGTCTACCCACACCTCGATGTATTTGTAGCTCGCGGCGGTTTTCGGCACCACCTTAAAGTGCGTGGCCGACACGCCGCCCCAAAGCGTCTCATCGCGCATATCCTGCAATTCGCCGAAGCGACTGCGCAGTTGCGTCGCCGACATGTTCAGCAGCGCCAGCACGTCGCTGTCTTTCTCGCTCTTGATCGAACCGGTCGTCCCGACATAGGCCATGTTCAGGCGCGGGCGATAAAGAACATACGCGCCATTGGCAACCGCCAGAATTTCATGTTGCGGCTTCGTCCACTCCAAGCGAACGAAAGCGCTGCGACCGCCCACCGGAATGTATCGAACGGTACCGTAGTACTTTTCTGAGTCGCGCAATTGCGAGTTGTACTTATCCATGCTGATATCGGCGCTCAGGGTCTTCAGGCTTTGCCGATTTTTCTCGAGCCGGCTGAGGATCGAACTGACCAATCCTGCCTGTGCGCTGGCCAGTCGGAGAGGGTACAAAGAGCATCGCTCCCAAAAGGGCAGCGACCAGGGCCGGGGTTAATAGTTTTTTCATAATGACAGCTCCTCGCTAAAACTTAAGGCCCCTGCGGGCCCCAATTGAAAACCACGAGTCACCCTATCACGAGCGCCTCATGGCTGATTTATACTCCGAAATTATAAAGCATGATCAGCGGATGTCAACCTCATACGCAATCACCTTGCCAGAACCGTCCTTTAGATCGCGTACCGCAGCCACCTGCCCATCAGGACGACTTGCGCGTTGCCGCGCACGGCGTTCAATCTCCGCCCTATCTAACTGAGTCCCAACGACATCCACCGCCACAGCAACGGTTGTTTGCGCATCGTGATTTTGCTGATAAGCGGCGGTTTCGAACCAGCTTTTGGGCGTCAGAAAGATGAAAACCAGGATCAACACGCAAAGCACATCCCACTGCCAGGATGTGCGCGAATAATTCCAAAAGACGATCTTTCTTGCGGTACTTGAGACGAAGCCCATAGCCACCTGGTGCCGCGAATTATTGACCTAGTGTGATGTTTTGTCGAGGTAAATCGATCCGACGACGGTCACACAATATGACCGTCGCGCATTTGGATGACGCGTTGGCAGGCTGCGGCTGCTTCCGGATTGTGAGTGATCATTATGATCGTTTGGTTAAAACGGTTGTTCAGCTCGCGAAACATTTTCAAGACGATCTCAGAATTCTCTGAATCAAGATTACCGGTGGGTTCGTCGGCCAGCACAATGGCCGGGCGATTCACGACAGCCCGCGCCAAAGCTACCCGTTGCTGTTCGCCGCCTGAAAGCTCGAGCGGCTTGTGATGCATCTTGTCCTCCAGACGCAGCAAACGCAGGATTTCTCTTCGATGATCAGGATCGTCAGCGCCATTGCCGTGAATTCGTTCTGCCAAGCGCAGATTCCCTTCGGCGGTCAGCGTCGGAAAAAGATTGAAGCGCTGAAAGACAAAACCAATTTTCCGACGGCGGATGTCGGTTCGCTTGGCGTCGGAAGCCGCCGTCAGATCTTCGCCATCAATGATGATGCGTCCCTTGGTCGGGGTCAGCAAACCGCCCAACAGATGCAGCATAGTTGACTTGCCGCAGCCGGATGGCCCCATCACGGCCAGGAATTCGCCTTCCTGAACCGCCAGCGACACGCCGCGCAGAGCCGGCACATCGACTTTGCCGACGCGATAAATTTTTTCCAGGTTGTCAGCCTTAAGAATTATCGCCATCAGTTTAAGTTCGGTACGACCTGCATGCACAGGGGCATGCGTACCGCTACTCGTATGCCAGCGCATTTACGGGATCAAGATTCGCCGCGCGCGCCGCCGGATAGAAAGCCCCTAACGCTCCGCCGACCAATCCGATTAGTGCAGCCGTTAATGCCCACCGCCAGCCAAATTCGAAAATCAGCCCAGTAGCTTTGTGAATTCCGAATCCGGCAATCGCTGCCAGGGCAAAACCTACAAGCAATCCAAGAAAGCTAATCAGTAAGGCTTCGCGTTCGATCTCGCTGATGATGTAGGTGCGCGATGCGCCCATCGCCTTCAGGATGCCGATTTCGCGCGTGCGTTCCGTAATGGTCGTGTGCATCGCCAGCATGACCACCAGCGCGCTGACCACCGCCGCCAGGCCCACCAGCACGCGCATGAAAATATTCAGGCCTGGAATCGAATTCTCAATGCGAGGCAAAAACTTCGCGCGTGAATTGAATCTTGTTCCCGGGAAAGGCTGCGTCGATGCGCTTGGCGACGGCGATCTGGTCGCTCGGGTTCTTGACCTTGACGTAAATGAAGGTGCATTTTTCCGGAGCTTCCAGCGCGTCTTGCAACGCGGCCAGCGACATCTTGGCGCGCGCGCCTGATTCGGGCGCATAAATTCCGGCCACCCGATATACCTTGTCACCGAAAACCTTCAGCGTACTGCCGACCGGATGATTCCGTGACGGCTTTTGTCTCGTCGATCACAATTTCGTCCGGCGCATTCGGCGCGTGGCCCTGAATCAGATGGATGTTGTTCATCTTCGAGAAGCCGTCCCATTCGATCCCTTCGACCTGATCGACGCCGAACGATCCGCTGGGATAAAAATAGCGAATCACTGGAGTCGCTGATTCGACACCTTCAATTTGCTGAAGCCGTTCGACGTATTTGGTGCTGAGATTCGCCGATGAAGACGTTAACTGAATTGAACCCGGCCGCGTAAAGATGATCTCGGCTTTTACGTTTGATGATCGTTTCTGCAAATCGTCAGACATGCCGTGCGCCAAGCCGGTGAATAACATCACCAGCGCCACACCGAGCGCCACGCCAAGGATGCTGATTGCCGAGCGGAGCGGACGTTGGCGGAGATTAGAGACGACTAAGCTGTCCAAAATTGGGCCTCTTCCGAACGCGCAATCTTAATACAACGCGGCGGTGAAAGCCTAACTTGGTGATTTAGCGAAGATCGCGGGCTCTGAAACGGCGTGAGAGCACCGACTTCAGTCGGAATTTTCCGGGATTGGGCGAAGTACCCAACTAAAGTTGGTACTCAGACACCCTTCAATTCTTCGGCGTGTTATTCGTCTTGGCGTCCAGATCAACTTCCGTAAGATCCCACTTATTAGTAAGGACAAACACCTCGGGTACGTATTCCTTGTCGATTGTGAGCGATTCGGGTTCCTGATAGGTGATCGTAATCTTATAGTGTTCCTGCGGCCGCGTCAGTGAGATCTTCGCGGGCATTTGCAAATTCCCTGCGACGCCGAATCTGGTCAGCGGGCCGTAGATAACGTCGTTGACGAGCGCGCCTTTTTCATTAAAGCTTTGCAGCCGCGCCAGACGGATACCGCCTACCCGATCAAACCAGAACCGCCGCACCAATTGCGCCGAGTTATTGGCAACGGGCTTTAGTTCATCGAGAAAATAATAACTACGGACGACGCGCTTACTGCCGTCAGCCTTCGCCGGATCTTTCTCGGATTCGTAAAACTCGCTCTGCGCGTACAGGACCCCGCCCGCCTGCGGGTCAAGCGGATTAACCAACAGGGCATCGGTCAGATGCTGCGGCCTCAAGTTCGAAAGCGCGTTAACGGCTTGGGCTTCCGAACTTCGCTTGGTTTTTTTGTCCGTGACACTGCCGTCGCCATCCATCTCTAACCTGGCATAGACGGCATTGTTGCTGCCTTTCACAAACCGCCGGTATTTTTCGTCGCCTTTGAGAATGGCGATCCGAAAATGCTCGCCGTCCGAGGTCATCTGCGCAATGTCGATGGCCAGCGGACCCTGAATCACCAGATAAACTTTCCCCGGGCGTTGGATTGTGATCGAGCCATCAGCCGTGCGGTACTTTTCAGCGATGCCGGCCGTAGCGAACGACGTGTCTTCGAATTGAATGTCGACTCGGCCGTGGATTGAGCGTACGCCCACCAAACGGTTCACTGCGGCGATCAATTCAGCCGTGCTGGCGTCGGCCAATGGCGTCAGAAGTTTTTCCGTTTCGACTCGTTTGCGAACCAGGTTACACGCGGATCCAAAAACCAGGGATAGCAGGATCACAAACGTGGAAACGATGGTTAGCTTCGCTGAAACGCGGCGGGCGGTCGGATTCTGCATCTACAATCAATAATGCCGGCACACTGGCAGGGGCGCCGGCTCGTGCATTTCATCTTCCTTTAAGGCAGTCACGCTAACAAAGCAGGTTCGCGATTGTCAACGAAGGACTTCGGCAGGTATTCCTCAAGTGAAATCTCTGCGCCTCCTCCGCGTGCTCGGCGTCTCTGCGGTGAGTATTTCTTGAGCATTCACCGCAGAGTCGCAGAAACCAACGCAGAGAAACCAACATTGACGCAGCAGCGGGCAGTACCTACTGTGAACCGCCGACGTTAGCTGAGTTGCTGACCGCGAGATTGAACGTGGTGCCGCTCTCGAGCCGCAGGTTGCGACCATTCAAGCTCAGAGTGGATCCGCCTTCAGCGCTGGCGCTGCCTGATTGAGTAATCTGCAACCCGCTAAGAGAACCAGTAAGAGAACCAGTCAGATTTCCGGCAGAGCTGGTCGTAGCTCCGACCGTACTGCCGACGGCGGTGGTGGTGGTTCCGGCAACGTTGCCGACTGTCGAACCAGTAGTGTTTACTGCGCCGTCAACGGTGTTGCCGACGCCACCCAGCAATCCTCCGCCGTTGTTGCTGGTGCGAGGAGAGCTGGCGCTGGTCGTGGTCGTCGAGCGCGCCATAGTGTCGCTCTCGAAATCAGTGTTGCTGGTCTGAGCGCGAGCTTGTGCCTGGGTGATGGAGAGAATAGTCGCGGTGATCGGAATCTCATTCGATCCGGATCGCAAGCGATCAAAGACCAAACCGATGTGCGATTCGCCAGTTGCTTTCGTTTGCTGTTGCACGTCCGTGACCCGTCCGATCAGACGCGTGCCTTTTTCGATTACCACCTGGCCGTTTTGCTTTACAGCTTTGGTAGTCTTCAAAACGACGCGGTCACCCGGCTTGGCGTGACGCGCATCGAGCGTGCCTTCGAGCTGCGCCGCCAACTGCGTCCCCGACCCAAGATTGATTTGCCGGCCTTCCTGCTTAACGGATGTTTCGTTGCTTGCCGAGCTATTGGCGCGCGTGGATGTTTTCTGGGCCATTGCCAGCGCAGCCAGCGCGGCGACCAGAGCGATTGCCAACATAATTCTTTTCATTGCGGTTTGTTCCTCCAGGTTTTGATATGCGATTTGCGCAACGGAGGAGAGTCTGTTCCGTTGACGCTTCATTGATGCTGAGAAGTTTAGAGATTGTTGGCGAAGCGCAGTGCGACGGTTCGATTACAATTTGGTTGTAACCAGGATAGGTGAGGTTGGGGCCGGAGCCGTAGAAAAACAGATCGAGAGCGGTCAGGGGTCTGGATCAGCGTAGCTGGTCAGTGCATAAGCTTCAGCGCGAACTGACGGCTGTCGATGCCCGGGCGGTTCATACCGATAGGTATCTTGTTCGGCTCACCCGTGCAGCTTCTTCAAACGTTCCGCGGCCAGCATCAAGGTTTCATCCTTCTTACAAAAACAGAAGCGTACTTGCTGCGAGCCAAGGCCCGACGCGTCTGAACTGTAGAAGCTCGAACCGGGCACACACGCAACGCCAACCTCGCGAATCAGATGGCGGGTGAACTCGACATCGTCCTTAAATCCGAAGGCGCTGATGTCAGTCATGATGTAGTAAGCGCCATCCGGACGAAAAGTTCCGAATCCTGCCCGTTCAAGCTCCGGCAGAATCAGATCTCGGCGCGCTTCGTAATCGCGTTGCAGTCGCTCATAGTACGTTGGCGGCAGTGAGAGCGCGTAAGCGCCGGCCGCTTGCAGGGGCGCTGCCGCTCCCACGGTAAGAAAGTCATGGACCTTGCGAATCGCGCTGGTGATTTCCGGCGAGGCAATGCAGTATCCGACGCGCCAACCAGTCACTGAATAAGTCTTCGACATCGAATTCACGATCACCGTCCGGTCGCGCATGCCGTCAATCTGCGCCATCGAGATGTGCGCGATCTCGGCGCCCTCGCGCGGATACAGAATGTGTTCGTAAATCTCGTCGGTGAAGCAAAGAGCGTCGAACTCCTGACAGAGTGCCGGCGATAAATTCCATCTCGTCGCGCGTGAAAACTTTGCCGGTTGGGTTGTTGGGATTACAGACGATGATGGCTTTGGTTTTAGAGCTGAAGGCGGCCCGCAACTCAGACTCGTCGAAACTCCAATCGGGCGCGCGCAATGGCACATAACGCGGTCTGGCATCCGAAAGAATCGCGTCCGGCGCATAGTTCTCATAGAACGGCTCGAAGACGATCACTTCGTCGCCGGGATCGACGGTGGCCATCATCGCCGAGATCATTCCCTCGGTCGATCCGCAGGTGACTGTAATTTCAGTCTCAGGATCGATTTCGAATCCCAGATACCATTTCGTCTTTTTAGCAATCGCATCGCGAAAATCTTTTGCGCCCCAGGTGATCGCATATTGATTCACATCGTCCGCAATCGCCTGCATGGCGACCTGCTTGATGTCTTCCGGCGCGGCGAAATCAGGAAAGCCTTGCGAGAGATTGACCGCGCCGTACTTCATCGCTTCGCGCGTCATTTCGCGAATGACCGACTCAGTAAAGAGCGAAGCTTTGCGCGAGATGCGGCGAGATCCTACCGGCTGAGGTGAACTCATAGATTTAGCTACAGTGAACACGGATTGGAGATGAAAACCCGGCAATTATTTCATTTGCCTTGATCTGTGTCTATCTGTGCTACTGACCCGCCCGCTACCGCAGACGGTTCTGACTCTGATCTGTGTCTATCCGCGTTAATCCGCGGCTAATACTACGGCTGTTCGGATTTCAGTTGCTCAATGATCGAGCGCACGGCCGTTGCCTGCGATCCGTTCGGAGCCAGGCGCAGATAGTTTTCATAGGCAGCGATCGCTTCGCGAGCTATTGCCGCTCTTTTCATAAGCTGCGCCGAGCATCTGATAGATGACCGGTTCCGTGTCGGAAAGTTGATCGATGGCTATCTGAAATTCGCGCGCCGCCAGTTCGTACTGCCCCTTCTCTTCGTAGACGCGTCCGATGCCCACGTGGGCTTCGGGTTGAAAGCCGTGAGCTTCGCGAATCGCTCGATTGAACGCGCCGATAGCTTCGTCTGTCTGGCCGGTTTCGCGGATAGATGCGTCCCTCGACTGCAGAAGCCTCGGGATAGATGGGTCGGGTACGCCGCGCGGCTTCGATTTCCGCCAGCGCGCCGTCGCTATCATTCAGATCGAGTAGGACGCGCGCCAAGCCCACATGCGCTGCGGGAAAGGCTGACCGAACTCTTAGCGCGCGGCGATAAAGGTCGGCGGCATTTCGCCGAGCTTCTTCATCGCGCGCGGTTTCGCGCGCGTTTTCTGCTTGTTGAAAGAGCAACTCAGCCTGATCAGTCGTGCGAACCAGACGCACTTTGATCTCGCCGCGCCCCAGTCAGTGGCAGAGTTGCTTCCTTGAAGCCGCTCGCCCGCACCCGCAGCGTGTGGCTTCCGGTCCCAACTTTCAGTTCGCTCAAGCGCCCATTGCTGTCGGTCGCGCCGCGCCGAATCTCGTCGATCCAGACCAGAGCATTTGGCTCACTGAGAACACTTACGGTGCGCGCGCCGCCCGAGACCTTAACCTGTCGCGGCCGTTGGGCTGCGACAATTCCACAGCTGCGATCAGCAAACACCCGGCTATCCAGTTCCGCCTTCTCATTGCTTTGTACGTTTACCGCAAGGGTTGATGGCCTGCAAGTGTTTCACAGTAACAGCAACCTTGCATTACTGTTGCGCCGCGACGCGGTCTGGGTGTAATCTTCGCCCGATTAATACGGCAATTCGAATTAGCTCTAATAGTGATGTCAACGGCCAGTTTCAGATCACGCTGACATTTCGGCTGATCACTTTGGGAGGAACCTATGATTATCGAATCGACTGTCTCACGCCGTCTACGCTCTGGGAATTTTCGACACCGGAATTTTTAAAGCTCCGAGCGGCGACGAGTTGTCGCATATCATTCTGCGCTGGCTGCACTTTGTAGCAGGCATTACCTGGATTGGGTTGCTGTACTTTTTCAACCTGGTGAATGTGCCACTCCAGAAAAAACTGGATGCCGACACAAAGAAGAAAGGTAAACCCGGATCTGCTTATTGCCGGCGCTGTGGTATTTTCGTTGGGGCGCTCTGCTGACGGTGATCGCGGGCTTCGGCTATTACGCGATGTACATCCTCAGGCCGGACGTTGGCCGCGCCAACGGCGGCGGCGCCACAGTGAGCGGCCGCATCGTGCTCATCGTTTGGCTGTTCATTCCCATCATCACTTTTCTGATTGAGTTTCTGATCATCAAGAAAGTGCCGGCGCTGATCAAAGACGGGCGCGTCTTCGCCATCGTCGTTCTTGATTCTGATCGTGGCCATGTCGATTGTGATCCTGAAGTGGCTGGACGGCAGTTTGACTGTGCAGGGTGTAGCACTTCGCCCGCAACCAGACCTTTTCGATCGGAGTTGGCGGCGCGATGGGTTTGATTATGCTTCTGAATGTCTGGGGCATTATCTGGCCCAACAACAAGCGCATGATCGGCGCGCTCACCGGTGGCCCACCGGCCGCGCCCGAACTCGCGCGCCAGGCGTTTGTCGCGTCGCGCACGAACACCTGGCTCTCGCTGCCGATGCTGCTCTTCATGGCAGCGTCATCCCATGACTGGGGTCTCTTCACCGGGAAGTAGTGGCACAGACTTTAGTCTGTGCAGGACTCATAAGTGGCACAACTCAGTCTGCTGAACACAGACTGAAGTCTGTGCCACTTTTTCTCCCGCAACATTATTGGCTCATCCTCTCCATCCCTTCGTCACACTTTGTCGCTAAGTTGTGTCCTAAGCTGAATACGTGTGTCTTAACCGTAAGAGCACGGTCCAAAGCAATCATTCAAGGAGGCACTATGAACAATTATCAAGCGAGGCAGTTTAACCTGAGTAAACTGCAAGGCATCTCGGACGAGACGCTGGAGATGCATTTCAAGCTGTATGAAGGCTATGTGAAGGAAACCAACAAGCTGAACGAGAAGATTTCTGAATTCATCAAAGATGCGAAAGTCGATCAGGACGAATTTGCCGAGTACTCAGAACTGACGCGCCGGCTCGGCTTTGAATACAACGGCATGGTCCTGCATGAATACTACTTTGAGAATTTGAAGACCGGTGGCGGCACCGGCGATCCCAATCGGGGTTCGAAATTTCTTCAGGCCGCGGAAAATTCCTATGGTAGCTATGACATCTGGAAGGCCGACTTCGTAGGGATCGGCAAGATGCGTGGGGTCGGCTGGGCCATCTGCTACGAGAATCCGTCGAACGGCGCTCTCTCGAATCATTGGATCACTTTGCATGAGACCGGCAACGTCGCCGGATTCATTCCGGTAATTGTCATGGATGTCTGGGAACACGCATACATTCTGGATTACAAGCCGGCCGATCGACCCAAGTACATCGAAGCGTTCTTTTCCAACATCGATTGGAATGCCGTTGAGCAGCGTCTGTCGAAGAGATTCGAGAACAGAGCGGCTGCTTAGGATCGGCTCGGTTGTTTGAAGAATGGACTTCGGATAACAGCTACCGCTTTGAAGTCCGAAGTCCATCTCTTGTCTTTCTTAACTGATTCTGAATCGGTCCGATCATCTTCACGGCATCGTGGGCCACAGGGTCTTTGCTCTGCACCAGCCTGTTGATAAGTATGTCCACGTCACCCAAAGCATCATCTAAACCGTTTTTGGCTTGTGTTACTTGCTCTTGAAGTTGTTTTAGTTTGAGCGTCACGGGGTCCATTTCGTTTTTGACGGTCTGATACTGCGTATTGAGCAGGTCGTACTGCTTCTTGGCTTCAGCATCCCCCTGCGATTTCTGCTGTTGTAATAAAAGATACGCAGTTTGAGCCATAATCTTGTCCTTCTCAGCGGTATCTTTTTGGGCCTGAGCCTGTGCTACTTCTTCTCGCGCTTTCTGTACCTCTTGATTCTTCAATGTCTCGAGATAGCCAGCTTTTTGCTGAGACCGGATCGTGTTGTTTCGTTCTTTGATTATTAGAAGTCCGACGACTCCTATGCCCAAAGCCAGCACCAAGCTCGCCGCAGCCAACGCGAACGCTCGATTCCGTTTTTTCTTTTCTATCGCCTCGAGTTTTTTTCGTTCGAGTGCCTTTATGCGCTCGGCTTTCTGACGACTGATCCATGGCACGAGGAACTCGCTGACGATTTCGTAGAAATAGGTATCATAGCGACGCTCGCGTCGCACCAGCCTAGTTTTCTGCACCAAAGCGTAGCAAGCCTCTTTCAACCGATTTTCGGGGATTCCCTCATCGGCGAAGACCTGAGAAATCAGATCGTATTCAGACACAATATTGCGGGTACCGGAAGGAGTTACCATCCGGCTCAGCAGGGCAATCGCCGGATCACGAAGGTTTTCAGGCAACCGGTTAAGCGATTCGGACAGATAGTCTTCCAGCAAACCTTGAACGCTTTTTTCTTTGAACAGAGATTCCGGATCCTTCGCTTTCCACAATTGCAGACAGGCGATTTGCACTTCCGACAGATTCAACTTAGCGCCTTCGTTACGATCGTCGAGAGCCGTCACTAATTCATTGGTCAGGCTTGCCGACAATTCCTTTCCGAAGCTGCCCGGATACTTCTCGAACGAGCCGCGAATGATCGTGGGCAAAGCCTCCCGGCCGGGCGCGGTAAGCCGCAGGCTTTGATCTGAAAGATCGGGCCATAGCGCGACCAGCTTGCTCAGTTTAGCCAGATAGTCTTCGCGAAACGAAAACAGTAACTTGACTGGCAGCTTGGCATCGCGCTGCAGATCGACAATCAGTTTCAAGATAGCTTGCTGGGCCAATTGCGCCCGCTCCAGCGCTTCGCCTCGCGGAGCATCCTCAAACAGCGTCGCAAATTCCTCGAACTGATCAAAAACCAGCAACGGGCGTCGCGCCTCGCGAAGGTCGTGAAGCTGCTCGCTCAACTGGTCCACCGAAAGAACAATCCGAGCCGAATTCCGATCCGGGCCAATGAAATTCGAGGGAAGGTACGGTGGTTCCCCCGTATCGCTTGTAGAAATTCGCTCGACAACGATCTCTTCGCCTGGCTTCGGCTGCACACGTAAGCGATCGGGTGTGAAGCCTTCGGCGATGATCGCCGGAATGAAACCGGCATTTATTAGCGACGATTTACCACAACCTGACTCGCCGTAAAAAAGCACGCCGCGATAGACTGAGACGTAACGCAGTAATCTTTGCGTCTCTTCCGAGCGCGCAAAAAAGATTGGCTGATCAACAAAGCGAAAGGGCTCGATGCCCCGAAAAGGTGATTCGGGAAGTGTCGCCGGCGCGAGCGTGGTAGCAATATCGGCAGCTAGCATTGTTTCGGCATCTCCTCTCCGGTAACCATTCGATAGAGGCTGGGCACGAAAGTCCAAACATCCTGTGTAATGAAATTGATGTAGCGCTGCCGGTTGTAATAGACATCCACGATCAATGGATCGGGCGACAGGTCAACCGAATACGTGTCCGGAAAGATGGACGGATCGATCTTCCAGCGCAAGGTCTTGAAGAGCAACCGCAGGTTGTAGTCGAGCAAACTGTAGCCGACGAACAGCGTCGGCCATTTGGTAAAGAAAAAGCGAAAGGTAAGCGGCACCGGATTGAAGGGTTCTTTGTCGCTCATGCGGAGCACAAACTGAATGTAGTCTTCGTCCGTGATGACAATTGATTCAGGGCTTTGCACGTCGCCATGCACTTTCACGACGAAGGGCTGATTGGGATCGAGGTTGCCCGGATAATCCCTGGTGGGCTGGTCTCCGGTCTTGTTATAGACGCTTACGAGCGGCGTCTTACCGGCGCCCTGGAGGGCATTTTCAAACAATTGATCGTAGTTTGTAGTAATCACCAGGGGAAATTTCATCCGCGCCAACGCGCAGAGAATCGGCGAGGGTTTCTTATTGGTGAATACCGCATCGGAAACCCTCCTGACCAGCTTTTGCCGGTTATTCTTTACTTCGTAGAAAAGCGAGACCCGCTGGAGATTGCTTACGCTTTCTCTGGGAAGCAGATTCTCGAGATCACACTCTGCGGCCAATGCCCTGGACAGTGCGCTGCCGAGCGGTGGCCGGTGCGTTTCCGGATACTCATATCCGGTATTTTCGGGAGGGGGATAATGAGCTCCCGCGCCGAGGAACAGAATACACTCACCGGTTTTGACTTTGTCACCGATGGTTTTGAGCAGCGTTTCGTCGATTTGGGTCATGATGGTCTTAGTGATCTGGGCTGTAGACCTTTCCGGCAGTTCAATGCGGACGTGAGAAAATCATGAACCTGGTGATCCAGGACATAACTGCCTGTAAGTGGCGCTATGATAGCAAAAGGCTGTGCTGCCAACAATAATTTCAGAAACTGCTACCGCGTTGCTCGCCCGGCATTGAGTTTCGGGGTTATACTTCTTTCAAAATCGATTAGATAAGGGAGAACGAAATGTTATCGACGAAAGGAATGATCCTGCAGGGAGTTGTTTGTCTGGCCGTGCTACTTGCGACCAGCAGCTGTGCGCCGGTTAATGAGAATGCCAACACCACGGCAACGACTGCTTCGACGCCGCCGGGCGCGCAAGAGCTGACCGTGGCGCCGCGCCCGCAAACGATTGTTGACGCGATGAAGGCCCGTGGCGGGCAGGACGAAGCCAAGCCAACGCTGCGAATAATTTCGCCGGCCGCGAACGCTACGATCAACGGTTCGACTGTGGATGTGAAGTTAGAGTTGGCCGGGGATCTGAAAGGCTATATGCCGCACAAGGACCCGGCGACGCAGAAGGGCAATCACATTCACGTGATTCTCGACAATCAGCCGTACGAAGCTTATTACGAACTGAATCAGCCGTTTGAGCTGCGCAATGTGAGCGAAGGCAAACACACCCTGCGGGTGTTTCCCTCGCGGCCGTGGCACGAGAGCTATAAGAACGACGGCGCGTTTCAGATGGTTGAGTTCACGGTGAAGGGCGGCGGCGACGCCACCAAACCGACGACTACTAAAGACGGACAGACCATGGCAAATCCCATGGCCAAGCCGGCCGCTACGGCGTCCGCGAAGCCGTCCGCGAGCGCGTCCCCGGCCGCCAGTGCTACTCCGGCCCGCGAAGGTAAAGACTATGCCGCGAGCCAGGCGGGTAATGTCGATCCCAAGAAGCCTCTGCTCACCTACAGTCGTCCCAAAGGCGAGTACAAAGGCGCAGAAGCCGATCCCGTCATGATCGATTTCTGGTTGTCGAACGCCAAGCTGAAAGGCGACGGCGGCGAATACCAGGTTCGTTATTCTGTCGATGGGGGCGCGCCCAAGCTGCTAGACAAGTGGGAGCCGATCTGGTTGAGCGGGTGGATTAGCGGCAAGCACAAGGTCTTGCTCGAACTCCTTGACGCGAGCGGCAATGTCGTCAACAACGGCGGTTACAATTCGACGACGCGCGAGATCACAATCACTAAATAGTCTAATTACTGAGAACATAAAGACAGCTCGGCTCCGGGTATCGGGCCCAGGGCCCGTGGTCTTTTCGGTCTCAGTGTCTTTAGCATCGATGTTGCTCATGTCGGGGGGCTCGAAAATTTCAGGCTTCCAAGGATTGATCGCGGAAGCCGCCAACTGCGTTAAGTGTCCGGCGATGTGCGAACGCGCCGCCGTGCTGAGCGAGTTGAACGGAGCGGTCACGGCTCGCGTGATGTTCATTGGTGAAGCTCCGGGACGCAAGGGTGCCGACCGGACGCGCATTCCATTTTCCGGCGATCAGTCGGGGAAGAACTTCGGACGCTTTCTCGCCTCTGCCGGTCTGCAACGCTCACAAATTTTTATTACGAGTGCGGCGCTCTGTAATCCGCGAAAAGAATCGGGAGCGAACCGGCGGCCGACAGCGTTGGAACTACGAAACTGTTCTGAGTACCTGCGGCGTACAATTGGATTGGTCGATCCGCCGGTCGTGGTGACGCTCGGCGGAGTAGCGCTTGAGGCGCTGAAGCTGGTTCACTATCATGAATTCACGCTGAAGAACGACGCGGCGAAACTGCGGCGCTGGAACGGACGCGTGCTGATTCCGCTGTATCATCCGAGCCCGCAAGTCTTAATCACAAGTCGCAATGAACGTGCGCAGTTGCGGGACTACCGGGTTGTTGAGCGAGCGATGCGCGCTCTTTGAAGTTAGCCCGTGGGGGGTAGTGTTTAATTTTGAGTTCTCTACTTAGAAAGAATTAACCGCAAAGCGGTTTCATCCTACAGCCCAGCGTTGCCGCGCAGCGGCTACGCTGGGAACACGGATTACGTGAATGACGCAACCCCGACGGGGTTGCGGATCGTGTTAATCCACAAACCCAACGTAGCCGCTGCGCGGCAACGTTGGGCTTTGTGGCGCGACCGCTTCGCGGTCAAGGACATTTGAAACTTCGCCGGAGCGACGTTCTTTTACCTGGGCGATTCTATAAACATCTCGCTCCTGACGGAGCGAAATACCTTGCCCCCGTCGAGTAAAAAAGGCTTGAGTGACTAATACGACCATAACAAAACTCTCGCAATACTCCGCCGTCCGCGACGGTGGCGCGGGCTGGTTCGACCTGTCTGCCCGCGGCCGCATCCTCGTCAGCGGTTCCGAAGCCGTAACCTTCCTCAATGGTTTGATCACCAACGACATGAAAACGCTGGCCTTGAATTCGTGGATGACGGCGGCATTCGCGAACGTCCAGGGCCGACTGCTGGCGGTCGTACATGTGCTTCATCAGGACGACGGATTTCTGATCGACACGGAAAATGTCACGCACGAAAGGGTCTTGAACATGCTGAATCGGTTTACCTTGGCGGGAGATTTCCGTGTCGCTGATATGTCGAGTGAAATAGCCATGCTGACGGTCCAGGGAAGGAAGGCCGCCGACATCATCGGCACAGTCATCAATGAAGACGCCGGAGCCATTCAGCCTCGACAACTCTTGAAAACGCCGTTTGGTCAGACTGAAGCGACGATAATTCGCGCCACGCACACGGCCGAGGACGGTTTCGACGTTTTTATCGACGCGAACGCAACGCAACAACTCCTTGATTCACTGACGGCGGCAGGCGCCACTGCGGTGGAACAAGCTGTCGCCGAGACGCTGCGCATTGAAGCCGGCATTCCCCTTTACGGTGTGGACATGGACGAGACGACCATCGTCACGGAAACCAATCTTGACGATGCGGTGAGTTTCACAAAGGGCTGTTACCTGGGCCAGGAGATCGTCGTGCGCATCAAGCATCGCGGTCACGTCGCGAAAAAGCTCGCCGGAATTGTCTCGGAGGATGGCGGCGTGATCAAAGCGGATGCGAAGATTATTTCCGATAACGGCAAAGAGATTGGCGGCGTGACTTCGTCAACGTTCTCACCACGACTCGACCGAACCATTGCGCTTGCGTATGTGAAGTATGATTACCTGGCGCCGGGCACAAAAGCGATGGTGGCCGACGGCGAAAACAAATTGACGGGATCGGTGACTGAGCTTCCGTTCGTGCGCGGAAGTTGGTATCGGGATTAGCCACAGATGAACACAGATCGACGCAGATCAAGACTATTTGTTATTCGATCTGTGCAAATCCGTGTTTATCTGTGGCGAATGCTTAGAGACTAGCTGCCAGAATGAACGACGAAAAAACCAACTCGGCCTCGGACACCGTGGAGGATCTCACGCAGGCCGAACTCGCGCATTCGATCATTGAAGCGCTGCTTGAGCACACGCGCGTCGTCAGCGACTTGATTGCCTTAATGGCGCAAGCTCTCGATCAGGATACGACTAAAGCACTCACCCTGACCCCACAATGGCAGGCGTATCTCGAAAGTCGCCGTCGCATGGAACGTACTCGCGAAGAGGTGGAAAAGTTCGCGGAGAGTATGAAGCCGGCGGATCAAGCCAACAGCGATTAACATCCACCAACTCACTGCGGGAAGACGCGCACTTCAGGACAAAGTCCAAACCATATGTAGGTTACCGCACAGACCCTATTTCCGAGGCGTGATTTAATCTCGCCTCATCAAGAAATAGGCGAGCGTGAAATCGACCTGGCTGCTCTTTTCTCACCTCCGTCTGGAATTTCCCAGATCATCCAAAACTCCATAGCCCACCCACAAAGGAGACTTAATATGAAAAAATCGACCGCTTATGGTCTGCGCGGGCTGGTAACTCTGGCTGCCATCTTCGCTCTGTCTATGGTGTTCATGCCTGCCGCTGTGGCGCAGCAGACGCACAACTTCACCGTGGCCGCGACCCAGTCCAGGCTAAACTTCGAATTACACAATGAGACGGGTTACGAGATTAATGAAGTTTACGTCTCGCCGAACAATAGTGATGACTGGGAGGAAGATGTTCTTGGACAAGACACCCTGCCCAACCATGAAAGTGTCAACATCACGTTTAGTCGTCAGAAGCAGGACTACTGGGATGTGAAAGTTGTTTTCAAGGGCGGCAAAGAGAGTGTGTGGTACAAATTCGACCTCTCTCAGATCACCGACATCACCATTTCTTTCCGAAACGGCAAAGCTTACTCGACCACCAAGAATGGCGGCTGAGCCGGCGCGCCCGTTTCAGGGCTAACCAACCGAGGCGTTCAGGCTGGTGTGCTCGACCTCTTTGCGCGGTAGTAGCTCGGTTTTGCAAGTGAAGCACTATTCTTGCGCGAGCCGCTTGACGGTGTAATCGACCATCTGAAGTCGGTAGGAGAGCAGCCCAAAAGCGGCCACAAGTCTCCGTGCTCCAAAAGAACAATCCATTAGAAATCCATTTCAAACTTTCCCCGCACTGATCTTCCCAGGCTGTTGAAGAATTGCCCGACCTGCAGACTGCCGGTGTTGTTCTGAACATCGCGGGGATTGAAGTGGTTCGTGAGGTTGAAAACGACAATGCCCGCGCGGACGCGCTTATCGAAAACCGGGACCTTGAAGCTCTTGAGGATCGAGGCATCGAGCGAGAGGAAAGCCGGAAAGCGTGCACGGTTGCGCGCGCCGACAAAATCCAGCCGCTCATCTACGAAAGAAAACGGAAAACCAGAGCGCATCTCCAGCGCGGGCATCACCGTGATGCCGAGCGGGGCCTTCACTTCACCGTAGGCCAGGAAACGATGCGGTATATCGAACGGCAGCGTCCCGAACTGGTCCGGCCGAAGCACAAAAGCCGGAAAGTCGCCGAGGAAATTATCGGTAGTGTTGAGGTTGCCCTGCGCCCTTGACCAGGCATAGGAAACATTCCAGTTACGAAAGCGCTGGTTGTTAAAGATCGCGAGCACCTGGAATTCCCTGTATTGTGATCGGCCCCGACTTTCGAGCACAAGCATGTTCGGCCGCGGAATGATTATCGGTTCATTCTTCGTGGAACGTTGAAGATAGCCCAGTCGCAGCGTCAGGTGTTTCGTTAAGCTGCGATCAAATTGCAAGCTCCAGCGGATGGCGCGGGCGTCCCGCAATGGGCTCCTGATTACGTTTGCGAATTCACGCGGGCCATCGATTATCGTGACGCCATCAGTTCCGTAAGTCGTGACCACCCGGACGGGAAAACTCGAGTGCGAAACGATGTCCGGTACTGCTGGATTAAGCAGCTCGTCATCGTCATTGAGGTTCTCGAACTCAAAGTATCTGGACGAGAGCGGGCTGCGATCATAGAAGAGTCCGATTCCACCGCGAAACGTCGTGCGATCATTTTTGAAGGGATGATAAAGAAGAGAAAGACGTGGCGAAAAGTTATTGTGCCGGGAAATACCGTTGCGATCAAAACGCAGCCCGGTGTCTATGGTCAAGTTCCTATTGATGACCCAGCGATCCTGAATGAAAGCGCCGAACTCCGGCATCGGCCGCTCAAGGGACGTCGGTCTACTAAAGTCGATGCGCTGGCTGAGGCTCTGATCGCCACGACGAATCAGGATCGGCCGGAAATCAAAATGTCCGGACATCTTTGTGTAATCAAGTTCCGCGCCAACTTTCGGTGAATGCTGTCCGCCCAGTGTGAAGCTGCGCGCGAAATACTGCTCCTGCCATTGCACCCTTTGCGCCGAACGCCGTGTGTCGGCGAAATAGCTTCCCGTGTTGCCGTCGGGAAGAAGTGTTAGTGGCGTTAGTCCCTGGCCAGACACTTCAAAGGCAAACGTCTTATAGCTCAATAGAGAAGACAGGAACGATTCATCGTGGAAGATTGCCTGCTCAGAGATCGAGAAAAGTACGCCTCGCTGTTTCGTGTTGGTCGTGGTCTCTTGCGGGTTGAAAGTATTCAGGCCGACGTAACGCTTCTTTTCGGGATAGAGGGCGCCCACGAACTTCAAGCGATTCCGAGTGTTTACTGTTAGATCGAGTTGCGTGAACAAATTGAAAGCCTCGGCCGTTGAATTATCCCGGGGCGATTCCAGGCTCGGCACGTAAATGCGCGAAAAGCGATACTCGACTGACTGCAGGAAATTCAGGCGTTTACGGATTAGGGGACCTTCAAAGGTCAGTCGCGGCCTGAAGGAATCGATCTTGCCCCCAATGATGTTGTGAAATGTCGGAAAAAATCGTGAAGCGCCGAACTTGAACTTATCGCCGCCCGTCTTGGTCTCGAGATTGGTCGAGCCGCCGGTGGACTTGCCGATCTCGGCGGAATACGGATTAGCCTCGACATGCACGCTGGCCGCTGCTTCAAGTGGAATATCAAAAGCCAAATTCCCGTTGACAGGATCGGTAATATCCGCGCCGTTGATGGTGTATGAGTTTTGGCCGGCGCGTGTTCCTTTGATGTGATCGGCGCCGTCCAGCCCGCGCACAACTCCGGTCGTCAGCGGCAGGGAGCTCTGATAATTATCAGCGCGCAGAGGCAAGTCTTCCAGCTTGCGGGCGCGAACCATGTTCGAGGTGGTCGTTTCTCCCGTGCTGAGCTGGCCCTCTTCTTCGCGCACCGTTACCGCCTCAGTTACGGTTGCCGTCAGGATGACTTCGACGATCAGAGTAGCGCCCGCAGTCAAGCTAATCTCTCGCTTTACTGAAGGTAGTCCATCACTGTCGACAGTGAGGGTATAGTTACCAGCCGGCAGATCGAGAAACGCAAAATTGCCGGTTTCGTCAGTGACCGCTTTTAGGGGTGCGTGTTGCAGGTCCTGGTTGACCAGAGCGAGGCGAGCGCCGGGAATCAGTTCCGGCAGAGCGGAGGCGTCACCTGCCGTGGCGCTGACTGTCCCTTTGATCTTGCCGGCCAGGCCTTGAGCGGACGTCGGTCGAGACACGCGAGCCTGGAAGAATAGAAAAGCGAGCGCCGCGATGAAAACGAAGACTAACTCGCGTTTATTGTTCACCATTAGCGCAACACTCTTAAGGCGTCGGGGATAGCTCGGCCATTTCAAACCCTGTCAGTGTGATACGGAGGGAGTCACCTAATCTCGCCGCGGGTCATTTCTCGGGTAGGGTTGATGTAATCACTCGGAGAAGTATCCGTCCGTGCGCTAACACACAGAGGGCGGAAAATCACACTCGATTTTTAGGGAATTGGTGGAAGTGCTTGGTACGCACGCCTCTGGCGTGCCGCTTTATCCTTAACCCGCAGCATGAAGCACGCCAGAGGCGTGCGTACCGGTCACCCGACCATCATAATCACTTTGCGTTCGCGCCCGCCGTCGAACTCGCAAAGGAAGATCCCCTGCCAGCGGCCGAGCAGTAGCTTTCCCTCGGCAAAAGGAACGGTGACGCTCGGTCCTACGAGGCTCGCCTTGATATGGGCATCGGAATTTTCTTCGCCGTGAAGAAAGCCCATGCCGTGCTGCGGAATCAGCGTGCGTAAAGCGTGCAGCATGTCACGCGGCACATCCGGATCAGCGTTCTCGTTCACGGTCAGTCCCGCGGTGGTGTGTTGCACGTACAGAACGACAACGCCTTCCTGCGCGCCTGAATCAGTGAGATGTCGCTGCACCTCGTCGGTGAATTCGATTAACTCTTCGCGTTGATGAGAGCGGATTTTGAGCGTGTACATAAAAGACTAAAAGCAATCCACAGATTACGCAGATTTCACAGATTAAGAAAAATAATTGGACCACAAAAAGGCACAAAAAGCTCAAAAGAAAAATCTTTAACTGAGGATCAGTTTGAATGAAATCTTGCTTCTGGGTTTGATTTCACTTGTGCTTTTTGCGCCTTTTTGTGGCCGATGCTTTTCTATCTGTGAAATCTGCGTAATCTGTGGATTCCTATTCTTCCTCTTTGCTTATCGCGCGGCGAATCTGGATCGTTGAATCAGCCGGCGACGCATTCGAATTCGGCGAAGGATAAACCGCGCGTGCGCCCACGTTCGCCCGAAACTGGCCATTCTCGTCGTAGAGACGCCGGTACTGCAGCGTGTTGCGCACGACGCCCTGAATGTACAGACGCGTCTCGCGGAACGGCACTGCTTCCTGCCATTCATCCATTTGCAAAGGCAAAGACGCGCGCCACTGCACGACCCGGTTCGGGCCGGCATTGTAGGCGGCGGCTACGTATTCGATGCGGCCGTACTTATCCAACTGATCTTTGAAGTAGGCAGTGCCGAGTTGAATATTCAGCCGTGGCTCGAAGAGCGAGTCCATCGTGATCGAACGATCGACGCCGGCGCGCCTGGCCGTCGTGATCGCCGTCGGCACCAGCAGTTGCATCAAGCCGTAAGCGCGCGCGGAAGAGACTGCCTGCGGATTGAAAACAGTTTCCTGCCGAATTAGTCCCGCGACCTGGTAGGGATCGAGCCCGCGGGCGCGTGACTCCTGCTTGATGATGTCCCAATAAGCCAGCGGATAAAAGACGTCCCACTCGTCCGGCCGCATCTCTTCCGGCTTCATCTGGGAATAATCCGGATAGCTGCGCTTCAGATAATTGAGCGCCTGCACGTTATCGTTCTTCGCGCGATAGATTTTCGCGATGGCCAGGTTCACTCGCGGGCTGTTGGGTGCGACTGCGGCCGCGGCATTCAATTCTGCGAACGCCCAATCTTCGGTGCCGATAATCGTGAGCTGATCGGCTTTCGCGATGCGCTCGTTTTCCGCTGGTCCGGCCGTCTCTTCCGCAACTGTGACAGTTTTCAGATTAGCTACAGCGCGACCGATTACTGAGTCCGGCAGGAAATCTTTTTGCGGCGCGTGGTTGCGATCCAGATCTTCCAGGCGTTGCTTCGCCAAATAGCCATACCAGTTCGCGTCATAGCGATCCAACAGACCCTGATAGATCGCGCGGGCTTCGGCAAGTTTCCCCGCGCGTTCACTGTCGCGCGCCGCCCAGTAAGCAGACTTGCCGCGAAAATCGGTGTTATTACCGGCGTAGAGAGCAAGATGCTCGGTGAGCAGTTGCGAGGATTGACTAATGTTTTTCGAGTTGTGCGTAGCCCACGCGATATAGAACTGCGCCGGAGTGACCTCTGCCATGCCGGGATAAAAGTTGACCGCGGCCCGATAGAAGTAGCTGGCATTAACGTCGTCCTTGCCGTTTTCAGCGGCCTGGCCCAGTTGCACAAACGCGCGCGTAGTCCACGGGCTGTTAGGGATTTGCTTACGGAGATCGTCGGCAGTGCTTCTCGCCGGCAGCCACTGCTTCGCGCGCCCATAAGCCATCGCCAGATTGAACATTGCTTCGGCGCGCGCTTCGCCGGTCAGCGCAGATGAGTTCAGAGCTGCGGCTGCTTCCGTGTACTTACGCCCGTTGGCGGCGGCGATGACCCGGTGCGACAACAACGAAGGATTCGCAGCGTTGGAAAAGCTGGAAAGGGCTGACGTATAAGCGTCATAAGCTTCGCCGTAACGTTTCGCGGCAAAAAGTTTTTCGGCCCGGGTCGTGGCTTCTTCAGCGCTCGCCGGCGAAGTGCTGGAACCAAGACGGCTGAGCGCTGGTGTGGCCTCGCCCACTTCGACCGACGCCGGCGCAAAGAAATAAACTCGCCGGTAATTCGCGAGGGCGCGCGTTGAATCTCCACTTTGTTCGTACGCTTTGGCCGTCGCCAGCAGCGCCGCCGCATCGTCTTTGGCGATCAGCGCCTTCAGCATCGTAGGCACCGCGGCCCCCTGACCGTCTTCCATCAACAACTGCGCGTCATGCAGCCAGGCTTCGCGGGCCGAGAGAGAATTTGGATAGTCGCGGGCAAGTTGCTCGTATGCGGCGCGGGCTTCGGCGTGACGGTTGAGCGACTGCAAAGTATCGCCGCGCATCGATAATGCGTAGTCGCCAATCACGGTGTAGTCGCGGATCGCTTTGGTGTCGAGCAGCGATGCGGCGCCGGCAAAATCGTTCGCTTTTAATTTTATGCGCGCATGAACGATGCGGGCCAGCGCGCCGGCGGTCGTGTTGGGAAAGTCTTTTTCGATTTTCGCGACCGCGTCCTCAGCCGGCAGAACGCCGCCACGCGTCATCGCGCGCAGCGTCTCGCGGGCTCTTAACTCCTGCGGCGTGTTTTGGGCCGACTGACAACTGGCGACCAGGAATAGCGGCACGACCGCTATGAGAATTGTGCTGAGGCTCATTAGAAGGAAAGCGAAGCGATGTTGGCGAAGCATGATCATAGTGCGTTGGTTAGTTTGATGCGAACCGGAGCGGGGACGACGATCATATTAACATGGTCAGATGCCGACGCCGCGGCCGCTCTGTACGAAATTCATTGACGCCCACAACCTCCGGCAATAGAATCCGCGCCACTCAGTTCTATCGACTGCTGTCCCGACGAGGAGAAGTTATGAAAATCAAGGTGATGATGTGCGCGTTGGTTGTGGTCTTCGCGAGCGCAATGGTGTGCTCAGCTCAAACAACCGCTCATATGGGCACATGGAAGCTGAACGAAGCAAAATCGAAATTCCCCAAAGGCGCGACCAAGAATCACACGGTCGTTTATGAAGCAGCCGGCGATCAGACGAAAGTCACCGTTGATGGGACCGATGCGTCCGGCAACGCGATTCACAGCGAGTGGACCGGCAAGTTCGACGCCAAGCCGTATGCGCTTACTGGCGATCCGGCAGGTGACATGAGGTCCTATCGCGTAGTTAATCGCCGCACGCTGTCGCTCAGAAGCACCAAGGCCGGAAAGCTAACAACTACGGCGACGATCATCGTAGCGCGAAATGGTAAGAGCCGCACCGTGACCGCCTCAAGCAAAAATGCACAAGGCAAATGGACCACGAGCACGGCGGTTTACGATAAGCAGTAGGACTTCCAGGCAAACTGTGTCGACCTTGACACGTCTGGTGCGGGTCGCTAAATTCCACGCGCTGCAACAATCTTTGAATCGGTGGGCTTTTATGCCCGAGAAGGAGACTCTTATGAAGATCGCTTCTAGGCGCAGAGCCGGAATTGCCGGCCTTGCCTCTCTCGCGCTTGCTCTATTGATACTTCCGATTGCGCTGTACGCTGCTAACACACCGGGCGTACTCGAAGCATGTGTCAACCCCGGCAACGGGAACATGCGTTTGGTTGACTCGAGTACCGCTTGTCACAACAACGAAACGCGAGTGACATGGAACATTACGGGTCCGACTGGCCCAGCGGGACCAACCGGACCGACGGGGCCTATGGGACCGGCGGGAGACACTGGCCCGGCAGGCCCAGCCGGAGCGACAGGAGCGACCGGTGCAACTGGCGCGACCGGTGCGACCGGTGCAACAGGACCCATGGGTCCGGCGGGACCTTCTTCGGGTGGGCCGCCTTTCGTTTGGGTCTGTACGCCCGCATATTTTCCGAATGGAGGCGTTTCCACTGGTAACATTTACGTCTTCAACGCAGGTTCGTCGACCGCCACCATCGCTGTGAATTTTTTGGGCAGAGACGGGAACAACCTGGCAGGGGTTCTGGTTCCCGGTGGCGGGGGCGACACTTATCCTGGTGAAGCGGGCGCCAGCACGGTGACTCTCGACGCCGGACACACCAGGCACATTCCGTTTAAGACGCCAGATACGACCGATCCCGTGACTAACATTTCGTTCACGGTCAGGGTCACTTCGACCGACCAGCCAATCGCGGTCGGAGCTGACATGGTGTTCAGCGGCTACCATCCATTCCCGTGTAGCCTGGTGCCGAAATAGCCCCTGCAGTCTCGTGGCGAGATAGCTCTCCCCTAGTTCTGTCTTGATGCTTTCGCCCAATCAAGAGAGGCCCCGAATTATGTCAGGGGCCTTTCTTGATCGGGGGTCCGCTAACTGCCGACTGATTTCTGGCAACGCCTACAGGATTCCACTGGTAATCGATTACAGATTCGAAAGACGCTGCGTAGCTCTCGCTCTCACAGGCTCAGGCGTGAAGTCTTCGCCGGGATTTATGAACTGGTCGCGCTCAAACTTGTATTGCTTGTCATAGAGCTGCCGGTAGCGCCCGTCAGCCTCGAGCAGTTCCTCGTGGGTACCACGTTCGACAATCTCACCGTCTTCCAGAACCAGGATTTGATCGGCGCTACGAATTGTGGAGAGCCGGTGCGCAATCACGAACGTCGTGCGCCCGCGACGTAGTTGACGCAGTCCGTCCTGAATCAACGCTTCACTTTCGCTGTCCAGACTGGAAGTTGCTTCATCCAGGATCAGCAGTTTTGGGTCGGCGAGAATCGCCCGCGCGATGGCGATGCGCTGACGTTGTCCGCCGGATAGTTTTACTCCGCGCTCGCCCACAATCGTTTCATACTTCAGCTCGAACTTTTCGACAAACTCTTCGACGTGCGCGATCCGGCTGACCGCTTGAATCTCTTCGCGCGTGGCGTGTGGTTTAGAAAAGCCGATGTTATCCGCCACCGTCCCGTCAAAGAGAAAGTTGTCCTGCATCACGACCCCGAGGTACGAGCGGAAGTCGCGCAGGCGCAGAGTGTTCAAGTCTTTGCCGTCAACTTTGATCGTGCCCGAGAGCGGTTGATTGAAGTTCATCGCGAGACTGATCAAAGTGCTCTTGCCTGAGCCGCTGGAACCGACGAGCGCGGTCGTTGAACCGGCCGGGGCTTTGAAGGAAACATCTTTCAGCACCGGCACACCTTCGTTGTATTCGAACCAAACGTTCTCAAACTCAATCTCGCCGGAAACCTCCGGCAGCGGTTCGCGAAAGGCGTCCTGATCGTCTTCGGTTTTCATGTCCATCACTTCGCGAATGCGATCAAGCCCGGCGAAGGCTTCGGTGATCTGAGTTCCGATGGCCGCAAACTGGATGAGCGGAATCGCCATCATTCCGGTGAAGATGACATACATGAACAGATCGCCAATCGTCATTTTCCCGCCGACGACCGAAGGCCCGCCGACCACGATGATCACTACGCCGACCGCGCCAACGATCAGCGACGCGAATGCGTTCGTGGCTGAAACGCCGGTCATCGATTTGGCGATGTTACGAAAAAGCTTGTGCGCGCCGCGCGCGAAAGTCAGCTCTTCGCGCTTCTCAGCGGTGTAGGCCTTAACGATGCGAATGCCTCCGAGCGATTCGGCCAGACGCCCCGTGAGGGTCGCCGTGATTTCGCCGCGCTCGCGAAACAAAGGCCGCAGCCGGGTGAAGGCGAAAGACAAGGCTGCGCCGAAAGTCCCCAGCACCAGAGCCGTGATCAAAGTCAGACGCCAGTTGAGCCAGAGCAAAACGCCGAGAGCTACGGCCGCGGTGATCACGCTGCCGACCAATTGCACCAGGCCGGTGCCCACCAGATTACGAATACCCTCGGCGTCGTTCATGATTCGCGAAATGAGCTTGCCGACCTGGGTCGAGTCGAAATAGCTGACCGGCAAACGGGCAATCTTGGCCTGCACTTTCTTGCGCATTTCCGTAATGGCGCGCTGCGCCGCGACTCCGAGAAGCTGCGACAGGCCAAACGAGGTGAGGGCTTGCACCACGGTTGCGGCGCCCGCTGCCACCGCGATCTTCCAAAGCAGATCCGTCCGCCCCTGGCCGATTACCTGATCGATCAAGTACTTGGTCGAGGCCGGCAGCACCAGCCCCATCGCCTGATTAATCAGCATCAAAACGGCGCCGAGTAACAGACGATGGCGATGCGTCCAAACCAGCTCGCGGGCATCGCCCCAGGCGGCCGACCAGCGAATCCTTTTCTTTTGCGGTTCAGCCATTGTTGTATTAGCGATCGTTGCGGGCATGTGGGCAGTAGCCCGACTTTGCGATGCTTTGCGTCTCTGCGTCTTTGCGTGAAACTTTTTTTGCGGGTCCGGTTCACGCCAAGACGCAAAGCCGCAGAGTCGGACTACCCGCTTATGCGTCCACGCCCTCCCTCACGGTCGGTCTACTGCCCCGTTTGGACGGAGACTTAAATGGCCACCATTTTGGTGGCCATTATTATCGGTAACGATCGCCGGCTGCTTACTGCTCACTGCCTACTGCTTACTGATTTATTGGCAGCGCATACGGGACTCGAACCCGTGATCTCTGCCTTGAGAGGGCAGCGTGTTAACCAACTACACCAATGCGCCGTGAGAAGGATTATAGAGGTCGTTCAAGCCGGGTCGCAACCTCCGCGTTCAGAGCCCAAGCTTTAGCTTGCCCTCCATGATGCCAAACTGAAGTTTGAACTCTAAAACTTTGTGCGCCACGTCACATTTCGCGGCGAAGCGGCCGTGATATACTCCCGCCCTTGAAATCCTGACTTTATCAAACACTAACGAGAGAATCAGCATAGATGAATATTGCGGTCGCCAGGGAAACTGCACCCAACGAATCACGCGTGGCCTTGATGCCGGAATCGGTGCAGAAGCTCGTGGCTGCGAAAGCATCCCTGCTCGTCGAGAGCGGCGCGGGTCTGAGCGCCGCCCGCACGGACGATGATTACGTCGCGGCGGGCGCCACGATTATTCAGAACCGCAGCGAGCTGCTGTCCCAGGCTGATATTCTGGTCAGCGTTAACCGCCCTTCGGACGAAGATTTCAAACAAATGAAGAGAGGCGCTGTGGTGCTCGGCTTTCTGCGTCCGCTGGATGAGCCGGCGAAGCTGGCGCCGGCGCTGGAAAACGGCTTAACGACTTTTTCGATGGAGCTGGTGCCGCGCATCACGCGCGCGCAGGCGATGGACGCGCTGTCGTCGATGGCCACGGTCGCGGGCTACAAAGCTGTTCTGCTCGGCGCCGATCGAATCCCGCGCATGTTTCCTTTGTTGATGACGGCGGCCGGAACGGTGCCGCCGGCGCGCGTGCTCGTCCTGGGCGCGGGCGTCGCCGGACTTCCAGGCAATTGCGACCGCACGAAGATTGGGCGCGGTAGTCGAGGCGTATGACGTGCGCGCGGCGGCGGGTGAGCAGGTCCGTTCGCTGGGCGCAAAATTTCTCGAAGTCGATCTCGGCGGGATTCAAACCGAAGACAAAGGCGGATACGCGGTTGAGCTTTCACCGGAAGCGTTACAGCGCGGCCGCGACTTGATCGCCGAACAAGCCAAGAACGCTGACGTGATCATTACGACGGCCCAAGTGCCCGGGCGGCGCGCACCGGTGTTGATGGACGAGGCGGCGGTAAACGGAATGAAGCGCGGCTCGGTCGTCATCGATCTCGCGGGAGCTACCGGCGGCAACGTCACGTTGAGCCAGCCGGATGAAATTGTTGAGCGCGATGGTGTGACGATCATCGCGCCCGACGAATCTTCCGGCAACAGTTCCGGTGCACGCAAGCCAACTCTATTCGCGCAACGTGACGGCGTTTCTGACTCTGCTGATCAAAGACGGCGAGTTGCACGTCGATATGGAAGACAACATCGTCGGCCCGTCGTGCGTGACCCATGAAGGCAAGTGGATGAATCAACGCGTGGCGGCGGCCATGGGCGCCGGGTAGTATTTTCTTTGCGTAACTTTGCGGCTTGGCGTCTTTGCGTGAGCCGGTCTTTGCAAGTTTGATATTCACGCAAAGCCGCGAAGGCGCAAAGCAAACGCAAAGTTTGGGAGCGTAGGAGAATGACACTGAATATCATTTCAATCATTTGGTTCGAGGGCACCGACACCATGTCCAGCGCGGCGATTATCGCGGCCCTCTACGTTTTCGCGCTGGCCGCGTTCCTTGGCTACCAGGTGATTTCGCGCGTGCCGCCGCTGCTGCACACGCCTTTGATGTCGGCGACAAATGCAATCTCCGGCATCTCGCTGGTCGGCTCGATCGTAATTGCCGGCGGCACTGGGCCGCATCATGCGAAGGTGGCCACGATTCTCGGTTTTATTGCGGTGGTTTGTTCGACGACTAACGTGGTCGGCGGATTCGTGATCACCGATCGCATGCTGCGGATGTTCAAAAGAAAAAAATGAACTTTGGACTTGGGACTTTGGCTTTGACGTGAAGGCAAGAGTTCCCATTGAAACCAGAGGCGACTGTTGACAGGAAGACAAAGTCCAAAGACCAAAGGACTAAGACCGATCTTTTCAGAATGCACTGGCAAACCTACTTCATCGAATTCAGTTACCTGCTCGCCTCGATTCTCTTCATCCTCGGGCTGAAGGGCTTGAGCCATCCGGAGACCGCCAAGCGCGGCATGCACCTCGCCGAGTTCGGCATGCTGATGGCCATCATCGGCACGCTCATGCACTTCGAGATCGTCAGCTACACCTGGATCATCGTCGGACTGTTGATCGGTCGAGCTACTCGGCGCGGCCATGGGCGTGTGGGTGCCGATGACTGCGATGCCGCAACGAACTGCGCTGTCGCATGCGTTCGGCGCCTTCGCCGCGGCGCTGGTCGGCATCGCTGAGTACTACAGCTACACGCACGGCTTATAAAGCCATCGCGCAACTGGGCCACGTGAAGATGGGCGCGATGGGTTTCGAGATCATGCTGGGCGCACTCACGACGACCGGCAGCTTGATCGCTTTCGGAAAGTTGCAGGGAGTATTGCCGGGCCAGCCTTTGGTCTATCGCGGCCAGAACATCTTCAACATGGCCCTGCTCGCGACGACGATCGGTCTTTTCATTTATCTGATCTTCGTGCCGACGGCAGTGATTCCGTTCTACGTGATGCTGGGGCTGGCGTTTGTGTTCGGCGTATTGCTGGTGATGCCGATCGGTTCGGCAGACATGCCGGTCGTGATGTCGCTGCTGAATTCTTACGCTGGTCTGGCATCGGCGGCGACCGGATTCGTGCTCGGCAACAACGTGCTGATCATCGCCGGTACCTTGGACGGTTTTTCCGGATTCATTCTCTCCGTCCTGATGTGCCGCGCGATGAATCGCTCGACTCAATAATGTGCTGTTTGGCGCGTTCGGCAGCGCCGCCACCACGGCGGCAGTAGCGGGCGAGCAAGGCACGATGCGCGAAATCAGTCTCGATGACGTCGGCCGTACAGCTCGCCTATGCAAGCAAGGTTGTGTTCGTTCCCGGTTACGGCTTGGCCACCGCGCAGGCGCAACATGCGGTGCGCGAGCTTGGCGACCGTCCTCGAAGAAACGCGGCGTCACCGTCAAGTACGGAATTCATCCGGTGGCCGGCCGCATGCCGGGTCACATGAATGTGCTGCTGGCCGAAGCGAACGTGCCTTACTCACAGCTCTACGAGCTCGAGCAGATCAATCCGGAACTTTCCAGCACCGACGTTGCGGTGGTCATCGGCGCAAACGACGTGGTCAATCCCGATGCGCGCGACAATCCCTCCAGTCCCATCGCCGGCATGCCCATCCTCGAAGTGGATCGCTCGAAATCCGTCATCGTGCTCAAACGCGGTCAGGGTAAGGGTTTCTCCGGCCTCGAAAATCCTCTGTTCTTCAAACCGGTTACGGGAATGCTCTACGGCGACGCGAAAGACACACTGACCAAACTGGTCGGCGCGGTCCAGCACGTGTAACTTCTTTGGCTCCGTCAGGAGCGAAATGTCTATAGCCCACGGCACTAGTCTTTTTAGAGTCAGCTCCTTCAGGAGCGCAAGTTTGGATTTGAAAGTGCTTAGAATATTGCGCTCCTAAAGGAGCTTGCTGCATCATAGGTACTTGCGAATCTATAAACATTTCGTCCCTCCGGGACTCAACCTACGCTTTCCAAACTAATATGCGCAGATTAAGACCTTTTTCGTTCGTATTCGTCCTCGCCCTTTCGCTCGCGCTGCCGGCTACGTTCGCGCAACGCCGCGCGGATCTGGTTGCTTCGCACGCTTCGCCGGCCGTCCTGAAAGCGCGCGGGGTCGAAACAATTGCCGCCGCGCAGCTAAAGAGCTATCTCTCGTTCATTGCTTCGGATGAAATGGAAGGTCGTGATACGCCTTCGCGCGGTCTGGATACGACCGCGAAATTCATTGCGATGAATCTGGGCCGCTGGGGTTTTAAGCCGATGGGCGACGATGGCACATTTTTCCAAACTATTATGCTGCGTCGTGATGTCCTGGACGCAACGCAAACCTCTGCAAAAATCAATGGCCAAGAATTCAGGATGGGTGAAGATTTTTTGCCCAGCGCAGTTTCGGCAACGCTTAGCGGACCGTTTGTGTTTGCCGGCAGCGGCTGGGTGATTAAGGGCAAGAATCTTGATTCGTATCAGGGTATCGACGTCAAAGACAAAATCATCGTCGTGGTCGGGCAAGGCATTCCGCGCGGCATCACGCGCAACGATCTCGCGGGCCGGCAAGGCGTCGACTGGATTGGGCCCACCACCTACGCGCAACAACATGGCGCCAAAGGCGTGCTGATCATACCCGATGCGAATGCATTGTTGAGTTGGGACCAAATGCGCGCGCGCACTGCGCCTCCACGCATCATCCCTGAAAAGTTCATGGTGCAGTCGAACTCGCCGCAGGTCCCCGCGATCCTTATGTCGATCAAGATGGCCAAGGCGTTGTTCGAAGGCGAGAAAGTTGACGCGGTCGCCCTGGCGAACGGCCAGGAAATCGCGCCTTTCGATCTGAATACTAATAAGAACGTCTCGATCACTGTTGCGGTTAAGACCGAGCGGCCGAAGACGCAAAACGTGGTCGCGGTTTGGGAAGGCGGCGATCCGGTATTGAAGAGCGAGTACGTCGCGCTCGGCGCCCACTATGATCACATCGGCATTTGTGCGCCGGCGGGCCCCGATTCAATTTGCAACGGCGCGGATGACGACGGCTCTGGAACCACGGCTTTGCTTTCGATCGCCGAAGCCGTTTCGCATGCGAAGCAGCGCCCCAAACGCTCGATCCTGTTTGTCTGGCATTGTGGGGAAGAGAAAGGTCTGTGGGGCTCGCGATACTTTACCGAATATCCGACCGTTCCGCTCGACAAGGTGGTGACGCAACTGAACATCGACATGATCGGCCGCACCAAGAAAGAGGACGATACTAATCCGCGGGACGCGAACCTCTCTGGCCCGAACACGGTCTACGTCATCGGATCAAAGATGATGAGTACAGAACTCGGCGAGTTAAGCGAGTCGGTCAACAAGTCGTTTTTGAATCTTACCCTCGATTATCGCTACGACGACCCGGCGGATCCCAATCGATTCTTCTATCGCAGCGATCATTACAATTACGCCCGCAAAGGCATTCCGATCATTTTCTACTTTGACGGCGTGCACCAGGACTATCACCAACCCGGCGACGAGGCGCAGAAAATCGATTACGACAAGATGGAAAAGATCGCGCGCACGGTTTACATGACGCTCTGGGAGATCGCCAGCCGGCCCGCGCGCCCAAAGATTGATAAGCAATTGCCGACGCAGCTGCAAAGATAATCCGCTAACGCCTGTGAGTGAGATCAACGAAAATCGCCGTCCTTCGAAAGTCGTCACGATATTCTGTGACGGCTCGAGCCTGGGCAATGGCGGGGATGCGGCGCGGGCGGCGGCAGTTGCGCTCCTGGGTTATCAGGGACTGTGGCGCGCGTTCGGGACTTACCTGGGCAGGGCGACCAATCAGCAGGCCGAGATTGCGGGCGCGGCCCTCGGATTGGAAGCATTAAAAGAACCCTGTCGCGTCAAGCTGCATACTGATTCGCGTTACGTTGTGGAAACGATGCGCGGCAGTTTCCGTCGCAAGACGAACCACGATTGGTGGAAGCGTCTGGATCAAGCGGCGGCGCGTCACCAGGTCGAATGGAACTGGTCACAGGGCCACGCCGGTCATGTCATTCAGGAGGCCGCCGATCGCGCCGCGCGCAAGATCGCCGCTCTGGGCCACGTCGAACCGGCCGTATTGCAGGATGCGGTCGATAAAATAGGGGTGATCGAGCCCGAGGATGAGGTGATCGAATCACCGGAATTGTTCTGATAGACCCTCTCTTAAATTAGTAACAACATCTTGGCTTATCCATAGGCTCTGCCACTCCGATGCGCGGCAAGTCTCTGACTTGCCGTTAGGTGTCCCCATATATAGGTAATGGTCTATGACCATCGGCGGTCGGAGACCGTGGGGTGAACGATGGTTGGTCCCCGGCAAGTCAGAGACTTGCCGCGCATCGGAGTGGCAGAGCCAGTCGGATCGATAAGCTAGTATTTATTAACCGGCCAAGGGAGAGGGAAACGCCGCTCTCGCTTTCCTGCCCATCCGAAACTATAATCAGTCAACCAGTAACCCCGCGTATTTCCCAGGTGAGCGCAACGTGTTAACTCATTCGCGCAAATCAATCAGGTGGTTTTGTCTCGCGGCTATTCTCATAGCCGGCGTGTCCACCGCGCTTGCTCAATCGGCGAATCGCGGTTGGGAATGGCAGAACCCTTTGCCGCAGGGTAATTCGATCAGCGCCATTCAATTCGCCAGCGACAAGTTGCACGGCTGGGCGGTCGGCGCCGATGGCGTCGTGCTGCATACCAACGACGGTGGTTATCATTGGGAAAACCAACCGACACGCCTCGTCAATACGCTGAACGGACTTTACATTTTTGATCGGCAGCGAGCGTTTGCCGTGGGCGCGCGCGGTCTAATCATCGAAACGCATAATGGCGGCGACAAGTGGACTGAGATCAAGACTCCCGCTAAAGATCACCTTTACGCGATCACATTTGCGAAAGACAATTCCGGACGCGGTTGGGCCGTCGGCACTTACGGATGCATCCTGGGGACTACCAACGGCGGAATGACCTGGACTACACAGAAGAGTTCGACGCGCGGTCATCTATATTCCATAGCCTTCGCCAATAAGAACTTGGGACTTGCGGTAGGCGATCGTGGGGTCGTGCTGCGCACCAGCAACGGCGGACGCCACTGGAGTGAAGTTGTTCGCCTCGGTTCGCAGCCCTTTACCGGCGTCACTTTCACCACCGAAAAGAAAGCGATCGCCATCGGCTATGGTGGCCGTGTGATCGTGAGCAACGACGCCGGCGTCACCTGGGAACCGATCGATGTTGAACTCAACGATGATCTGCTGGCGATCTATTTCGCCGACGAGCAGCATGGCTGGATTACGACAAACAACGGCCTCGTTTTGAGCACCGTAAACGGCGGCAAGTTTTGGTTTCCCGCCAGCGTGCGCACCAACCCGCGGCTCGTCACCGTTTATTTTGCTGACAAGAATACGGGCTGGGCCGCCGGTAACGATGGGTTAGTCTTGCGCAGTGACGATAGCGGACTGGGCTGGCAGCGTTTGACTGAAGGTGGCCGTGAAGATCTCGCGGATATCTTCTTTCTCGACGGCTCGCGCGGTTGGGCCGTGGGCGCACACGGCAAGGTTCTGTTGAGCCGCAATGGCGGCAAAGTCTGGACGCCGCAACTGTCAGGGACCAGCGTCCATCTGGATGCGGTAACGTTCGTGGATGAGAACAACGGTTGGATCGCCGGCGATGACGGAACGATTCTGCACACGGAAAACGGCGGTTTGCTTTGGACGCGGCAGAAGACCGACGTGAAGCAGCAACTGCTGGGCGTTCATTTCCTCAACGCGAAGTTGGGCTGGGCCGTCGGCGCTCGCGGCTTCATGCTGAAGACTATCGACGGGGGCGAGTCGTGGATGCTTCGCCCGGGCGTGACCAAGGCCTGGCTGGAAGATATTCGCTTCATCGACGAGAAACACGGAGTGGCCGTCGGATCGGGAGGAACGATCCTGCTGACCGAGAATGGCGGTGATGATTGGAAAGAAGTCTCCGTGAACCTGAAAGAGTGGCTGCATGCGGTTGCCTTCGCCGACGGCGGTCGCGGCTACATCGTGGGCGAGCGCGGCATCATTCTGCGTACCGATGACGGCGGGAAGACCTGGAAAGATCAAGAGACAAATATCAAATCCAATCTCTTCGCCGTGGCGGTGCTCTCGCGCGACGACGTGATCGTGGCCGGAGACCAGGGGCGGGTGCTGGCGACCAAAGATGGCGGCTTGAACTGGGAGACCCAACCTACGCTGACCAGCTCGCCGTTGTTTGCCGTCGCGTATCGCGGTGGATCGAGTCTGTGGGTAGCCGGCCGCGGCGGCGCGATTCTCAGACGAAACACAGAAGTCTCAACCATCAAACTCTCCGTGCCCAAACTGCCAACCGGCAATGGCGATAGCCCAAAACTAAAAGGCGCGGAAAACAGCAAGCAAATCAACCCTGACGAAATTCCCCGCGCCACTCCGCCCGTGCGCAAACCGCAGAAGCCCTGAGGCGGTAGCTTGCTGCTCTTCGTTTCATCGCGTTCAACTCGATGTTTCTTAAATGGCTCGGCCACGCCGATGCGCGGCAAGTCTTGGACTTGCCGGTCGCGGCGGCATCTCTCTGCTCGGGTCTCAGACCCGAAATGTTCTACAGAATGCCCCGGTAAGTCGAAGACTTACCGCGCATCAGAGAGGCACAGCCATTCCGAACGGGGACGAGTGTGAGCCGCATCACCCTGTACGCAAAGCTCCTGGTGTACAATTCTCGCCTTCGGAAGAAGGGACGATTTCATGTCACAACAAGCAACGCGCGAGGAAGGGACAGGAACAGCCACTCGCATCGAAACCGATTCGATGGGCGAGATCAAAGTGCCCGCCGACAAGTATTGGGGCGCGCAGACACAGCGCTCGCTGCTTCATTTCAATATCGGCAATGATGTAATGCCGCGCGAGATGATTCGCGCGCTGGGCAGTTCTCAAGAAGGCATGTGCGCTGGTCAACCACGAGCTTGGCAAACTGCCGGAAGACAAGCTAAAGCTGATCGTACAGGCGTGTGATGAAGTGATCGAAGGCAAGCTCGACGAACACTTTCCCTTACGCGTTTGGCAGACCGGCAGCGGCACGCAAACCAACATGAATGCAAACGAAGTGATTTCGAATCGCGCGATCGAAATTGCCGGCGGCGTCATGGGCAGCAAGAAGCCGATTCATCCCAACGACGACGTCAACATGTCGCAATCTTCGAACGACACGTTTCCCACCGCCATGCACATCGCCGCGGCCGAGCAGATGAATAAACTGATCCCTGAAGTTCAGAAGGTTCATCAAGCCATCGACGCCAAAGCGCAGGAGTTCAAGGACGTAGTTAAGATTGGTCGCACGCATCTACAGGACGCGACGCCTTTAACCGTCGGTCAGGAGATGTCGGGCTGGGCAAGTTTGCTCGAACGCGACATCGACCGGATGAACTCGACGCTGCCGGGCCTGTACGACCTGGCGATTGGGGGCACGGCCGTGGGCACCGGCTTGAATGCTCATCCGGAATTTGCCGAGCGGGCGGCGAAAAAGATCGCTGAGCTGACCGGCCTTCCTTTCAAATCTCATCCCAACAAATTCGCGGCGCTGTCCGCCCACGATGAAATCGTTTTCTGTAGCGGCGGGTTGAAGACGCTGGCCGCGTCGCTCGATGAAGATTGCCAACGACATTCGCTGGCTGGCGTCGGGACCGCGCTGCGGCCTGGGCGAACTAGTCATTCCGGAAAACGAACCGGGCTCGTCGATCATGCCGGGCAAAGTAAATCCCACGCAGAGCGAGGCCATGACCATGGTGTCGGTGCAAGTCATGGGCAACGACGCGGCGATCGGTTTTGCCGGCTCGCAGGGGAATTTTGAATTGAATGTTTTCAAGCCGGTGATGATTCATAACCTGCTGCATTCGATTCGCCTAATCCATGATGCGTGTCACGGCTTTGTCGCGTATTGCATCGACGGCATGACCATCAACCGGGAAAAGATTGACGAGTATCTGCGCGATTCGCTCATGCTGGTGACGGCCCTGAATCCGCACATCGGCTATGACAAGTCGGCCAAGATTGCCAAGCACGCGCACCAGAAGGGAATCTCTCTGCGCGAATCCGCGATCGAGCTCGGTTTTCTGACCGGTGAAGATTTCGATCGCTGGGTCAAGCCGGAAGAGATGACGCATCCGTAAGAATGTCGGAACCGCGAGCGATAGCGAGCGGATCAAAGCGCACCGTGTCTGACTCGCAAGGCTGTGGATGATCGGGTCGCTACCGCTCACCGTTCTGACACTCTATGTAGTCTGCGTAATCTGCGGATAATCTTCTTCCCGTGAAGCAATCGAACACAGCCGCCATCGGCCTCCGCGCCAAGACCGGCCGCGCGATCGCTGTGGTCCTCGGTGGATCGCCGGAATCGCCCACCGTTTTAGCTAAGACCGAAATAAGACTCATCGACCCGAAGCTTCCTGAGACGGCCCAGCCTTATCATCACGTCATGGCGTTGCCCTGGGCCGAATCGCAGCGCGCGGTGCAAAAATTCGCCCGGGCCATCGAAAGCGTGGCTTGTAAGGCCCTCGCTCAGCTAATTCACGATCAGACGTCGCAGGGCAACAGGATTGAGATGGTGGGAATTGTCGGCGCTGCCGATCGCGATCTGTCGCGCATCGCCAATTACCACATACGCGCTCACGCCGCCGAAGGAGTGCTGTTTCGCCGCGTCCTTGATTTGGCTGCGGAGCGTAACAGTCTAAAATGGTTTACGTTCCCCGATCGACAATTTGACGAGATGGTCACTGCCGAACTCGGACGAGAGAGCGGTCCCCTCAAGAAGAAACTGGCAGAGCTGGGCCGACAACTTGCGCCCCCGTGGCGAACTGACGAAAAGCAAGCTGCCACCGCGGCCTGGCTGGTCCTTCATCAAATGAACCGCAAAATTTCACGCAAAGACGCCAAGGCGCAAAGACGCGCAAAGTCAGACTAAGACAACACCGGATAAGGTCAAGGTTGTAATCGCGTGACCGTCGTGTCACGCTGCTGGCTCAACCTCCGAGTACTCGCTATCATTAGGGAAAATCAAATTCGCATAGAGGTCGCGCATGTTTAAGTTTCTGCTTGTTACGATGTTACTGGGGTGTCTCGTTATCTCAATGTCTCAGAGTGTCTCACGCTCGCAAACGCGTCAGCCGGCGACCGGCTATTGGCCGCTCGAAAAGAGTCAGCCGATCATCGACAAGACGCAGACGATTCGGCTGGCGCCGGATCTTTCGCAATTGAGCGCCGGTGAGCGGAAAGCAGTCTCCAAACTGCTTGAGGTGGGCAAGATCTTTCAAAGCATCTATGAAGATCAAAGACATCACCAGGCGCTCTCTTCTTATCGTGAACTGGCACGCCGGCCTAAGAACCAGGCCACTGACAATCTCCTGACGCTGTACCGATTGTTTCAGGGACCCATCGCTACGACTCTGGAAAACAAACGCGAGCCCTTCCTGCCGGTCGATCCGATTATCCCCGGCAAGAACATGTATCCCTGGGGCGTCACCAAAGAACAAATGGAAGCTTTTCTCAACACGCATCCGGAGCAGCGCGATGAGATTCTGGATCAGCGCAAAGTCACGCGCGCGGCTAATTCTTTGAATGCGGATGCCGATCTAGCAAAGCTGCGCAAGTATCCGGCGCTCGACACGCTGCATCCCGGACTGAGGTCCGAACTGGAAGCGATTTCACGCGGAGGCGCAAAGGCACGGACCGGGGCGGCGCCCTTGCGCGTTCAAGGCATGTACGCGGTCCCTTATTCGGTCGCCTACGCTGACGAGTTAGTAAAGGCGCACGCACTGCTAAACGAAGCAGCCGACGATTTGCAAAAAGAAGATCAGGAATTCGCCAAGTTCCTGCGCAATCGCGCGCGCGATCTTTTGTCGGACGATTACGAGTCGGGCGACGCGGCGTGGGTCACGGGCCACTTTAAAAATCTCAACGCGCAAATCGGTTCATACGAAACTTATGACGACGAGCTTTATGGCGTAAAGACCTTCTTTGCTTTCAGTCTGTTGCTCACGCGGCCAGAGGAAACGACGGCGCTGCGTCAGGCGATGAAAGGGTTGCAGACGCTCGAAGATACGTTGCCCTACGACCATCACAAGAAAGTTCGCGAGGACATTCCCGTCGGCGTCTACGATGTGATCGCGGATTTCGGACAGGCACGCGGCGGCAACACCGCCACGATCCTGCCGAATGAAACCTATCTGGCGCGGCGCTATGGCCGCACGATTCTGCTGCGCGCCAACATCATGCGCGAGCCGAACATCTTTGAAAGCACGAACCACACCTTTAGCGCCGCGGTGGGCGACGAACAGGCGAAGGAACTAACTTCCGACGGCAATTTCTATCGCACGCTTGTGGCATGAGGTGGGTCATTACCTCGGCGTCGATCAAACCAGGGACGGTCGCGATCTCGATCAGGCCCTGCAGGACGATGCGGACGCGCTGGAAGAAATGAAAGCCGATCTGGTGTCGCTGTACGTGGCCGAAGCTCTGCACAAGCAGCATTACTACACCGACGCGCAGCTTCGCAGCGTCTATGCGAGCGGCATTCTGCGCGTGCTGCAGAACAACAAGCCTCGACGCGATCAGCCTTACAACACGATGCAGCTGATGCAGTGGAATTTCTTTTTAGAGAATGGTTTGCTCACGTTCGAAAACGGCCAGCTGCGGATTCACTACGACAAGTATCACGACGTCGTGGGCAAACTCCTGAAGAAGGTGCTGGACGTGCAGTACCAGGGCGACAAGGCCGCCGCCGATCGCTTCATCGAACAATACACCACCTGGAAAGATGACCTGCACGGTGTTGTCGCAAAGAACATTCGCGACCAGGTACGTTATCGCTTCCGCGTTTTCAAATACGCGGCGCTCGGTGAGTGAGGAAACCAGCCGGGGCAGTAGCCCCGCGCTCACTCGCCACGTCTGACGCGTTATGGCAAAGGTAACCACATGAAGCTACTTTCAATAACTCTCGCGGTTTGTCTGCTCGTGGCTATTAATGTAACCACCGCGGCAGCTCAGCAGGATCAGGCCCGTAAATTTGATGAGTTCACCGGCGCGAATTGGGAAAGCGCGATGGCGCACCTGGACAATTTCGCGGTCACCTTACAAAACGAGCCAACGGCGCTCGGCGTGGTGATTGTTTACGGAGGACAACGTCACCGCCCTTTGGAAGCCAAAGCATGGTCATCATGTCTGAAGGATTACCTGCTGAAACGACGGAGCATCGATCCCACGCGGGTGAGGTTTCTCCAGGGCGGCTATCGCGATAACCTCACGGTTGAGCTGTGGATGGTCCCGGCCGGCCAGCAGATTCCTGCCGCCACACCCACTATTAAATCTTCCGGGGTAAGATTCTCGGGACGCAAGATTACCAAATGGAGACGCCTGTGCGCGTTGTAGGTTTCGTATGAAACGCGATGCGCGCACGATCGGTCGGACAATAGGGCGGTCTTTGAAGCTGCAATGTCCGGTCTGCGGCCGCGCCTCGATCGTGCAACGACCCTTCAATCTCAGACATCACTGCACTGCGTGTGACGCGATCTTTAAGCGCGAAGAAGGGTTCTTTGTCGGGGCGATCATGGCGAACGTGGTCGCCACCGAAGTTTTTATCCTGCTGATCTATTTCCTGCTGCTCGTTACGGGGCTTAGCGATCGGGCGACCTTTGCGATCCTGTTTGCGGCCGCCATAGCCTTTCCGCTGCTGTTCTATCATCACAGCTGGAGTCTGTGGCTGGCGATGGACCATCTAATTGAAGGATTGCCGAAAGGTAAGCTCATGGTCAGGAAGGGTGGCTTGCCCCCGCCGGATTAGAATGCAACAGCGGGGGTAAACCACCCTTCCGAACCTGAGAGGTAATGGATCAACTCGCCTGCATCCCACCTGCTGACTTCATGACGTGCCTTGCAGATACGGCTCAAGCGCCGTTCGCAATTGCTCCGGAATGGGCAGAGGTCTCAGGTTCTTGCGATCGGTCGACACGAGCACAAAGTGCGCCGACGCCATCAAATCCTTTTCAATCTCGCCGGCTTCATTCTTCCGCCGCACTTCGAAATTCAAACGAAGTGAGGTGCTGCCGATCTTACCGACGTAAACGCTCACTTCCAGCAAATCATCCATCTGCGCCGCGCGATGAAAATCACACTCGAGGTGGACGCGCGGCAGCCAAATATCGAGTTCGTCAAAGATCTTCCCGTACGGCATGCCGACCGATCGAAATAATTCCGTCTCAGCGATTTCGAAAAACCGAATGTACGATCCGTAGAAGATAATGTTGGCGGCGTCGACATCGCCCCAGCGCACGCGCTCTTCGATAGTAAACTTACGCGATTGACTCATTTGTTCATTGTCTCATTGTCTCATTGGTTCATTGAGTCATTGGATCATTGAGTCATTGAGTCATTGGTTGAATGAGTCAATGAATCAATGTCTCAATGATCCAATGTTTCAATGATTCAATCCGTTGAGGAATTCCAACACCAACTGATTGAACCTCTCCCGCTGTTCCATGTTCATTAAGTGACCCGCATTAGAGATTATCTCCAGTCGCGAATTCGCAACGCCTCGATGAATAGTGTCAGCGTCTATCGGCTTCCTGACGCCATCATCACGACCGGAAATGATCAGGGTCGGAACCGAGATGCTAGCCAACTCCGCTCGATAGTCGCGACGAGCGGCCATGCCCCGCTGCGCTGCTGCCGCGCCCCGCGAATCGGTCTCCGCGACCATCTGGCGAACACGAGCAACGACCTGCGCCTTCTCTGCCAAAGTCTTTGGCGACAGCAGGCTCTGAAGGATCGAATCCACTGCATGCCCCATGCCCTTTTCGAGCACGCGTCTGGCCTGTTGTTCGCGCGAGTGCTTTTCGGCTTTGTCCGGACCCTCGGCCCGGCCGCCGGCGAGCACCAGCCCGCGAACTCGCGACGGAAACAGATGGATAAAATCGAATGCCACGTAACAGCCCATCGACAATCCGGCGATGACGACACTATCGATTTTCAATTCGTCCATCAAGGAAGCAACGTCGCGGGCCATGTCTTCCATCGTGTTGATGTGGTTCGATGATCGGTTATCGCCAAGGCTTCGCAAATCCGGCGCGACACACCGATAGCCGCGCGCGCTGAGAAACTCGATCTGCTCACGCCACATCGAACGATTGAAAGGGAAGCCGTGCAGAAAAACGACCGGAGTGCCGCTTCCCACGTCTTCATATGTTTCTTTTACGCTCATCGTCTGATACCTGCCCTCCCTGACAGTCGGGCTTCTGACACTCACGCCGCATTCGCGCCTTCCGCCAGCGCCCGCTGCCGCGCGAAATGTTCGACGATCTCTCCGGCGGTCTTTCGGCCCACGAACGGCGCCAGCTCTTCGACGCTGGCCTCAGAAATTCTGTGAATCGATCCGAAGTGACGCAGCAGACGCGTCTTTCTTTTGTCACCCACTCCCGGAATGGCCGACAGCTCAGAAGTGAAATCGCGCAGCTCGCGCCGCTTACGATGATAAGTAACGGCGTAGCGGTGCGTCTCGTCGCGAATCATCTGGATCAGACGCAGCACCTGTGAATATGAATCGAGATAGACAGGTTCGTCTTCGCGTCCTTTCACCAACAGATAAGCCACCTGGTTATGGTGCAGCGGCGGCTTGACGACACCAATCATCGGTATTGCTTCCAGATCGAGTTCGCGCATCGCTTCCGCGGCGGCCCTCAGTTGCGATTTGCCGCCATCGATCATGACGAGATCGGGCAGCGCTTTTTGTTCGTCGCGCAAACGGCGATAGCGGCGCAGGACGGCTTCGTGCATTGAGGCAAAATCGTTGGCGCCTTCCGTCCAGCGAATCTTGAACTTGCGATATTCGCTGCGGTTCATTTTGCCATTTTCGCAAACGACCATTCCGGCCACATTCTCAGCGCCCTGAATGTGCGAGACATCAAACGATTCGATGCGCGCCGGAAAACGTGGCAGCTCGAGCGTCTCCTGCATTTCTTCCAGGACGCGCTTCATGTCCGGCTTGAGCACGCGAAAGCGCTGTTCGAAAGCAAGCTTGGCGTTCTTCTCAACCAGATCGATCATGTCGCGCTTCTCGCCGCGCTGCGGCGCCAGGATATGCACGCGCCGTCCCCGGCGTTCGCTCAAAACTTTTTCCAGCAGTTCGCGATCTTCAAAATCAATCGGCACATGAATCTCGCGCGGGAGAAACGAAGGACGCACATCGTGTGTCTGGAGATCAGCAGCGGGAACCATGGGCGCATCAGCGCTGCTGTAGTACTGCATCAGTACTTCGCTGATAAAGTCCGCCGGATTGAAATCTCTTCCGGCAAGTCTTCCCAGAAGAATTCGCGCCGCCCGACAATGTCGCCTTCACGCATGGTGAACAGTTGCAGCGCCAGCCGCTGGCCTTCGCGATAGTAACCAAAGATGTCTACGTCGCTTTCCGAGGTCGTCGCCATCTTTTGCTGCTCGGACAGCTTGATGACGGTCTTGCGCAGGTCGCGATACTTCGCCGCCAGCTCGTAGCGCATCGTCTTCGGACGCGTGCAGCATGCGCGCTTCCAGGAGGCCCGCCAGTTCCGTGTTGCGTCCTTCGAGCAGCATGCGCACGTCGCGCACGGCTTCCTGATATTCTTCCGGCGTGCAGAGTCCCTTGACGCACGGCCCAAGACAGCGTTTGATGTGATACTCCAGACACGGCCGCGGCGCTTTGCCGTCGATTTCAATGTCGCAGGTGCGCAATTGAAAAGTGCGATTGATCAAGTCGATGGTCCTGCGCGCCATCGGCTGCGGGCAGGAACGGTCCGAAATAAAGCGCGCCGTCGTTTTGAATGCGACGCGTGATGACGCATTTCGGAAACGGCTCGTTGACAGTCAGTTTCAGATGCGGATAAGACTTGTCGTCCTTTAGCTTGTAGTTGAAATACGGTTGGTGTTTCTTGACGAGCGACGCTTCGAGAATGAAGGCCTCGACTTCGTTGTCAGTGACAATGACTTCGACGTCGGCGATCTGATTCACCAGCTCTTCGGTCTTGATGCCATAGCCGAAATCGCCTCGGCGACTGGCCTGAAAATACGAGCGCACCCGATTGCGCAGGTTTTTGGCTTTGCCGATATAGATGATTTTTCCGGCCGCGTTCTTGTGCAGATAGACGCCGGGCGCGCGCGGAATTTCTTTGAGCTTTTCGTCGAGAGTCATTTCGTCCGATGCACTTATGATCTCATTGTAAGACTCACCGATGAAAATCTCATGGTCAGGAAGGGCGGCTCGCCGCCGCTCCTGCTTGATCTATTTAGAAAGCGGGGGTAAACCCACCTTTCTGACCTTGAGTTCCCGGCGGTACTTTGATGCGCTTACCAGTTCAGTTGCCAGGTGAAAGAGAATTCGATGCCGTCGGCTTTGGCCTGAACGCGGTCGATCACCTGATCGTCGTGCCCCAGTATCCGGAATTTGATACTAAAGTGCGCTTCACGGAATACGAAAAGTCAGCCGGCGGCCAAACAGCTACAGCGATGGTCGCGCTCCAACGGCTGGGCATGACAACAGCGTATGCCGGCCGGTTTGGATCGGATGATGATGGCCGATTCGGACTGCTGTCCCTCGAATACGAGGGTATAAATCTGGAGTACGCCGAAACGATCGAAGGAGCTGATACTCAGGTCGCCTTCATAATCATTGATGAGCGCTCGGGCGAACGCACGATCATCTGGGATCGCGACGAAAGACTTTCGTATCGGCAAGATGAAGCGCCCTTGGAACTGGCAACGCAGGGTCGCATCCTGCACCTCGACGCTCACGATCCACCAGCCTGCGTCGCGATGGCGCGCGCGGCCCGGACAACCGGAGCGGTCGTCACCGCGGACATTGATAATATTTATGAAGGGCTGCCTGAATTACTGCCGCTCATCGACGTGCTGATTACTTCGGCGGAATTCCCGCATCGACTGACCGGAATTGCTGATGAGCGCGCTTCTTTGATCGAGACTAAAGCCCGCTACGGCTGCCCGATTGTGGGAGCGACCCTGGGCGCGCGCGGCGCGTTGATTTACGTTGAAGGACAATTTATCGAATCGCCGGCGTTCGAAGTTCCCGGCGGTTGCCGGGATACAACGGGCGCGGGTGATGCCTTCCATGCGGGCTTCATCTACGGCCTGCTGCGCCGCGAGGACCTGGAGACTTGCTTGAAACTGGGCAATGCAGTCGCCGCGTTGAAGTGCCGGTCCCTCGGCGGGCGCACGGGTTTGCCAACGGCCGACGAAGTAAACGACTTATTTACTTAAGTGATTGACGTCATTCCCAGCCTTCACAGCTGGGGTCTGCGTCTTTTTGAGTTCGATCGAGTATCGCCGGAGATTTGGGAGTAGTTTGACTTAGAGTGGTGCGCAAGAGTCTCGCTAGTTTATTTGTTGAAGGAGTAGTGGCTGTTCCTTTCAGTGGCCGGGTGGAAACGGAACCAGGTTTTCCTCCCTCTCCCTTTGGGAGAGGGCTGGGGTGAGGGAGCGTAGCTTAGCGACAGGCGTGCTCCTTGATTTCTTCTGCGCGAGGCTTCGCCTCGCGGAGATGAATTAAGGCCGGGGGGTGCTCATGTAGGCCCTCACCCTAACCCTCTCCCAGTGGGAGAGGGAATAACTTTAGGCTTGAAGCGCAAAAGTTTCCCACACGGCAACCGGGACGGTTGCGCTCCAGTCGTTGCGCTCCAGTCTTAAACCGTCTCAGCGATCTCACTCGCCGCATACCGGCGGCCATACGCCCGCGCAAAATAGATCGCAAACAGAAACGCGACGAACTGAATTGCTGCGGCCGTCCAAAAAGTTCGGGCGATCGAAGCGTCACTCATTTTCTGGGACATGCCATCAAATCCTACATGCGCGACCGCACTGTGAATCAACACGGCCGCGAGCGATGGGCCGACTGCCCGCGCCAGGCTGGCGACCGACTGCATTACGCCTAGGACGCTGCCCTGCTCTCCGGCGCTGGCGCTTTTCGATGCCAGACTGCTGAGCGTGGGCGCGGACAACGCCTGCCCGATAGCGGTGGCTGCGCCAATCAACAAGATCACTAACAATCCGGTTCTGGCAGTCACCAGCGGAATCACCACCAGGCTCGCGGTAAACAACAGCGCGCCGGCGATCACTAACATCGGCTCGCCGAATCTCTTCACCAGCTTCCCGATCATTCCGCCCTGGATCGCCGCCGAGATGACGCCCACGAACGCGAAGATCCAGCCGTTGTGAAAAGCGTCGTAGCCAAGACGAAACATCATGAACAGCGAAAAGGTCGCCGTCATGATCGAGAAAGCCACGATTCCCAGAAAATAAATCGCCAGGATGTAACCAAGGCGTGGGTTTTTCAAAGAGACCATCAGCTGTTTCCAGCCCCGGCCGGCCGCGGCAGAGATTCGCGCCGGATGATCTTTGGTGACCGTCTCAGGCAGCGTGAAGTAAAGCAGCACTGCGTTTGCCAAGGCCAACGAGCCCGCGAAGAAAAACGGCACGGCGATGCCCCAACGGCTCAGGACGCCACCAATGGCCGGGCCAAACACGAAACCCAGACCGAAAGCCGCGCCGATCAAGCCCATTCCTTTGGCGCGATTCTCTTTGGTGGTGACATCGGCGATATAGGCTTGCGCGGTCGAAATGTTACCGCCGGAAATGCCATCGATAATTCTGCCCACGAACAACAGCCAGAGCGTCGTCGCGAACCCCAGAATTAGAAAGCCAAGAGCTGTGCCCAGCAGGCTGACGAGCAGCACCGGCCGCCGCCCGTACTTGTCCGACAAGCGGCCGAGCACCGGCGCGAAAACCAGTTGCATTACTGAATACGAAGCGAAGAGGAGCCCGACCTGGCTCGGCGTAGCTCCGAACTTACTGCCCTCGGCATAGAAAGGGAGGACCGGAATCACGATCCCGAACCCGACGAGATCGATGAAGACCGTGACGAAGATAACCAGCAGCGGCGAGCGTTTCATGAAGTTCTGAAGTGGCACCGACTTCAGTCGGTGATATCCCGTCCGCAGCACAGACTAAAGTCTGTGTCACGCCAAATTAGCGACCTCCGCTAATCAAACGATCCACTGATGCCTGGCCGCCGCCCATAATCAGCAGCGCCAGGGACATTCCCAACATCGCCAGCGCGAGTTCGATGCCCGCGGGGGCGAAGAATGCCGGCCAATGCACTCCGACGATTGCGACAATCATGATGAGCGAGATGAGGAAGGCGCCGACGCGTGTGAATAGACCCAGCAGCACCAGGATCCCGCCGACAAGTTCTGAGAGCGCGGCCATGCCCATCCAGAGCCACGCCGGACGCATCACCGACGGAAACGGCGTGGGAAAGGATGTGAATTTTGCCAGCCCCGGTCCACCGAACGAGCCCAGAACCTTTTGCAACCCGTGCCCAATGAAGACGACGCCCAACACCAGGCGCAGCGGAACAGTTCCCCACGTGGCCGTAGTTAAAGTCAGTCTGCGAAGCATGACGGGGCGACCTTTCGATTCTGATTTGGCGGAGCTGTATAACTATAAATCCGTTTCGGCCAGCCGCCTAGTCAGTGTCAGTACCGCGAGCCTTAGCAAGCGGATCGATCGTCACGCCGGCGGGGAGACGTTGGGTCGGTCGAGTCCTAATTTCAATTTCTCTGTGTCAGCCTCGGCGATCTCTGCGGCTCGGCGGTGAATTGACCAGGAAATGCTCACCGCCAAGCCGCCGAGCGCGCAGAGGTTGCGCAGAGACTTCAACTTAGGACACTGCTCGTTCGGTCGGCTGAGTTCGAACACGCTGGACATTCGTAGTAACATCAGCCTGAATTTGGTCTGCCGAATACAAAACGATTATGCGCCGAAATCACGTACCACTAATTCTCTTTCAACTGATTCTTGTGATCGCCTTTGCAGCCTCGCCATCAAAGGCGCAGGGTCCGAACTCAAACGACATTTCATTCACGGTGGCCATGCCCAGGCCGTGGACGCATCTTCTGGAAGTCGAGATGCGAGTGCAGATCCCGGCGAACCTCAATGTGCCGAATGAAACCGATCTAGTCATGCCGGTGTGGACACCGGGCTCGTACCTGGTTCGCGAGTTCGAACGCCACGTGCAGGACTTTGCCGCCGACGCGAATGGGCGCGCGCTCGATTGGGACAAGATAAACAAGAACACCTGGCGCGTTCAGCACCAACGGCGCGCGGCAGTGGCAAGTTACTTATCGCGTCTATGCGAATGAGTTGTCAGTGCGCACGAACGAATTGAATTCGGACCACGCGTTCTGGAATAACGCGGCCTTGCTGATGTATCCGGATGGCAGGCTGAACGCGCCTCGACCGTGCGCGTGATGCCCCCAACCAATTGGAAAGTTGCTACCGGATTGCCGGCGGTGTCAGGTCAGGCAAACACTTTTCGCGCTGAGAATTTCGACATTCTTTACGACTCGCCTTTTGAAGTCAGCAACTTCAACCAACTCGATTTTACGGTGCGCGGCGTGCCGCATCGCATCGTGATCGACGGCGAGGGCAACTATGATCCGGAACGCATGCGCCGCGACGTCCAGAAAATTGTCGAAGCCGAAGTCGACATGTTCGGCGGCATTCCTTATCACGATTACACGTTCATTCTGCATCTGCGCGCGAATACCGGTGGCGGACTGGAGCATCTGAATTCCACCGCGCTCGGTTTTCGGCGATTCGACTTTTCAACTGAAGGAGGTTACCGGCGATTTGCGGCGCTGGTCGCGCACGAATTCTTTCATCTTTGGAACGTGAAGCGGATTCGCCCCGACGCTCTCGGGCCATTCGATTACACGAAGGAAAATTACACGCGTTTGCTGTGGGTCGCCGAAGGCATCACCGACTATTACGGCAACCTCATGCTGAGACGCGCGGATTTGATTTCTGATCGCGACTATCTCGAGGACCTGGCCCGGCGAATCCAGAATTTTCAGAGTACGCCCGGCCGCTTGCAGATGAGCGCCGAGGAAGCAAGCTTCAATGCATGGATCAAGGAATATCGCCCGGACGAAAATTCTGTTAACTCGCAAATTTCTTATTACGACAAAGGCGAGTTGCTGGGTTGTCTGCTCGATCTCGAAATTCGCCGGCGTTCGAACAATGCGAAGTCGCTCGACGACGTTATGCGTTATCTCTATCACACTTTTTACGATAAGAACCGCAACTACACGCCTGCGGATTTTCAGAAAATCTGCGAGTCGATAGCCGGCGCGAGTCTGGAAAACTTCTTCGCGCGTTACGTGCGGGACACGAAGAACTTCCGTACAACGAAATGCTCTCCGCCGCGGGACTGCAACTGCAACAGTTGGGGTTGCCGGTCGAGGCGCGCGCCGCAGATCGAAAAGTCGGGCTCCAGCCGTTTCTGGGCGCCGACCTCGAAGACAGCGGTGATTTTATTGCCGTTAAGAGTGTGCGCGCCGGAACCCCTGCATACGAACAGGGGCTGAACGCGAAAGATCAAATCATCGCGCTCGATGGCGCGCGCGTGAATCGCGATCTGTTTGAGTCTCTAGTTGCCGCGAAACGGCCGGGCGAGGTAATTCATATAACTTTGTTTCGCGATGATAATCTGCGCACACTCGACATCACGCTGGGCGGACGCGTTGAAGGACCATACCGGATTGCTCAATTGCCGTCACCGACTGAACAACAGAAGCGAATTTATCAGTCATGGCTGCAGAGCCGTTCGCATGTAGCCCGGGGTTAGGCTTTTACACTGCTCAAGATGAACCGCACTCTTTTCATCAATCGGTCTGCGGCCGCGCTCATCCTCTTCGTGATGGTTGGGTTGGCGCCCACTCCTTACCCACCTGCTGATGCGACCGGTTCTGCACCGCGCGTTTCCATAGGAACGGTTCACTTTCACAGCACCCTCATTAACGCCACTCTGCCCTACGAAGTAATTCTGCCGCGTGACTATCGGACCTCATCGACGACCCGCTACCCGGTGCTTTATCTGCTGCATGGCCATGGCGGGCACTACACTGACTGGCCCACGCGCACCAACGTCGCGGATTACGCGGCGCAGTACCGGCTCATCATTGTCATGCCCGAGGGCAACAACAGTTGGTATGTCGACGGCGCGCGCGGACAAAACGACAAATACGAAACGTACATCCTGCAGGAACTGGTTCCTGACGTAGACAAACGCTTTCGCACAATTCAATCGCGGTATGGGCGCGCTATTGCCGGGCTATCAATGGGAGGGTACGGAGCCATCAAGTACGGTCTGAAATATCCTGGCACGTTTGCGTTTGCCGCCTCAATGAGTGGCGCTTTCGGGGTGAGCCGCTATACCCAGAACGAAATGGGCGGCGCGAATTGGGAGCCATTCCTGAATACTTTTGGTCCCGTCGGCAGCGAAACCCGGAAAGCCAATGATGTTTTCGAGATCGCCCGCGCGCTGTCCCCCGCACGTGTGGCTTCGCTGCCCTACTTCTATTTCGATTGCGGAACAGAGGACGCGGCGCAGCACTTCAAAGCCAACCGCGAACTGTCGGAAATTTTTCTGGAGAAGAAGATTTCACACGAATACCGCGAGCTCCCGGGCAATCACAGTTGGCCCTATTGGGACCAGCAGGTACAGGAAGTTTTGAGGATTGCGGCAGAGAAGCTGCACGCGGCACGACGAAGATGAACCGCAGATAAACGCGGATGAGCGCAGATCAAGAACCAGATTGAATGGCGAGAAGTGTTTGGGTTTCGACTTTGCGTGACTTCGCGCCTTGGCGTCTTTGCGTGAAAGCTACTGCGGTGGGTGTAGAACTCACGCAAAGTCGCGAAGACGCAAAGACAAACCGCAAAGTAAGACACCACCGAATCGCGAAAGTGGGTCGAAATCTCTAATGTGCTAACCCGTGTTTATCTGCGGCTGCTTTCCTGTCTACCGCGTAAAGAACTGGAACTGATCGCGCCGATCGGGAAAACTTGCGACCGGCTGCGCGCCCATGATGCTCTGGACGATCGCGAGTCGCGCGGTCATGCGGGCTTCCACCAACTGAAACTTGTCGGCGCTCAGGTGGGCGCCTTCGAAATCGCTCTTGGCCAACGAACCGAGTTCCAGACTGTAACGGGCTACCATTCTCACCAGATCGCTGTTGCTGCGCGATGAAAGCTCACCCTCTTTGAAAATCTCTACTTCAAATCCGTTCAAGATAGTGGCGGCCGCCAATAACTCATTAAGCTGGTTAATTCCCAGGTCCATGATTTCCAGGCTACGTTTCGGATCGAGTGAAGCGTAAGCCTCGGCGACTCTTATTTGATCTTCGAAATCCCGGTAACTCGTCGAGCGCTTTGTGACTAACGTGCGCGCGTCATCGAGAAACCTGAGCGCCAGCTTGGGATTGTCTTTCTCAGTCGCATCAGCCAGCTCAACCAAATATTTGACCCGATCTGTGTCCGCCGGCAGCGCGGCCAGCTTCGCCTTAATTTCGCTCAGCTTTTCCGGAGAGGCAGTAGTTGTCAGCTTCTTGAAATCGACTGCCTGCATGATTGAATTGCGGCTTGATTCGTCCAGGTGATCGTTCGCAATCTGAACGGCGCGATCGGTGTTGCCTTCCTCGACCGCCCTTTGTGCGGCCTGTTGATACAGACGGGACTGGATCTGTGGGGGCGCGGTTTTGGCCGCGGTCTCCAAACTATCGCTGGTTCCCTGCTGTATCGCGGTGCGCATTTGGTTTCCGAAATTCATCATCGTGTTATTGCTCATGCCGAGATCGGTCAACTTTTGACGAAGCGCCTGGGCGCGCTCAGGCACATATTGATCGATTTGCAGCAGCATCGCCTGCAATGAAAACAACATCGTGCGGGCATTGTTTTGCCGGACCTGGGCATCGTCTGGCGGATTCTGTGGTTGCTGAGTTTGCGGAGCGCGAAACATCCGTCCGCCACCACCGCCACCGCGCTGACTAATCGTGGCTGAACCCGCAGATGTGGCGGACAGCGCCGCAGTGATCGCATTCGACATGAGATCGTGATACGCGGTTTCGTTCAGAATCGGACTTGCGCCCGTACGTGCGCTCGCATTCGCCGGCGTTGCGGACGCGGACGTCGAACTGTTCAGCTGTGGTCCCGGAAGTAAGAGATTGACTGCCACGCCGGTTGCCTCGCGACTGGCGAGCAAACTGTCTGACGCCAGGCGACCCAGCGTTTTATCCGTCAACTTCTTGAATGCCTCAGCGTCTTTAGTTTGCAGCTCACTAAGAATACGATTCAACGCTGTCGGAAACTCGCCCTTATCCAGTGACTCGATCGCCTTCTGATAAGCGAACTTTGGATCGGTGGCCGCGATGGTCGCCAGTAGCATCTGTTCTAAATTGGCGCTCTGATCGACCATGAAGCGGCGCCCGCCACCGGCAGGGTTGTTGGTTGTGGCTGGTTGCTGCTGTGTGGATCGCAGCAGTTGATAGCCGAGGTCGGCATCGTGACGTCCCGCGGTCAGGACGAGTTCCTGCCGCAACTGGTTAACGGTTTGGACGTCGTTGCGATCGGTGCGATCCAACTCAATGATCATCTGACCCAGCATCGCACCCGCGTCCGTCAACAAGCCACGCCCTCGCGCAGGGTTCTTTTCCCAGAGCATGTCGCCCGCGGCAATCTGCACACGAATCTTGTTTTCCGGAAGCCGCAGTCCCTGACTGTCGGTCACAACTTGCTCAAGCAGCGCGATCGCCTGCTTCTCCAGCTTGGCTTTTTCTTCCTGTTGTTGTGCCGGATCGGGAGACTGTTGGGCAGTCGCGTCCTGGGCCATAACCGACAAGGCGGACACGAATAGAAGCACCAGCGCGCTAAAATTCTTTTTCATTTCTTTCTTCCTTTTGAGACCGAACGCGGGAAGATGGGTCCGGGTATTCTGCTCGTTTAGACGGTTCTGCCGCCGATTTGGTTACTAAAGTTGCATCGGGGATTGAGAAAAATGATAACACGTACGGGACATGAAGATAGACTCGAACAAGCGTAACTGCTGCCATTAGGGTTGTCCTTTGCGTGGCTCTGCGTGCTTTGCGGCTTTGCGTGACTCTTGTTCCGAGATGAAGTCTCAAGCTAAGTCGCAAAGTGCGCAAAGGAAGACGCGAAGTCCTGCCATTCCAGGATTTACTTGCGGAAAGGGATGCGGTACTTTGATCAACCCTTAAAAGTATGGGTCAAAAAACCTTTCGTGTGGGCCAGGGTGGGAAAGCGGTCTTCCTCGCGCGGGCTTCTCACACAATGGATGAGGGAGACAAATATATGGAGCAACGCACCGTCACACATCATCGCTGGAGCGAAATACCCGAAGAGCCTCTGTCGGATTTACTTTCGCGACGGCTGATTACCGGCGATCGCATGATGCTGGCGCACGTCTATCTGAAAAAAGGCTGCGTCGTCACGCAGCACTCGCACGAAAACGAACAACTTACCTACATCCTTGAGGGCGGTTTGCGATTTTGGATCGGGCCGGACGAATCGCAAGTCATCGATGTGCTGGCCGGCGAGGTGCTCCACATTCCGTCGCATGTGCAGCATAAAGCCGAGGCGCTCGAAGACACGCTCGACGTGGATATCTTCAGCCCACCGCGTCAGGACTGGCTGGACAAAACTGATGACTACTTAAGGCAGAAATAGCCTTACGGAGAAACTAATCCGCAGATTACGCAGAAGAGAACGAGCCACAAAAAGGCACGGAGCGCACAAAATGAAATCAAAGAGCAGCAGCAGGGTTTATTCAAACCGTTCGGTTCAGAGATTTTCTTTTGAGCCTTTTGTGCATCTTCGTGGCTAATTCTTTTTCGAAATCTGTGGAATCTGCGAAATCTGCGGATTAAGACTCAGATGGACCTTGGACTCAGAAACAAGATCGCTCTCGTCGCGGCAGCCAGTCGCGGTCTGGGACGCGCCGTCGCTGAGGAACTGGCGGCCGAGGGCGCTTCACTTATCATCTGTGCTCGCAAGCTCGAGACGATTGAACGCGTCGCCGGCGAGATCCAGGAAGCAACCGGCGCCGAAGTCCTGGGACTCGCTGCTGATGTTTCCAACGCCGACGACGTGACACGACTCGTAAGAGCCGGGATCGAAAAACTAGGACGCATCGACATCCTCGTCACCAATACCGGCGGCCCACCCGCAGGTCCTTTCGCGAGTTTCGCGCTCGACGATTGGGAGGCGGCGACCCGTTTGTTGCTTTACAGCGCCGTCGAACTGGCCCGTCAGGTTTTGCCGGGGATGAAAGAACATGGCTGGGGGCGGATCCTTAACATTACTTCCATCGCCGTGAAACAGCCCGTCGACAACCTGATCCTTTCGAATAGTTTGCGGGCGGCGGTCACCGGTTTCGCGCGCACCTTGGCCAACGAAGTCGCGTCGTTCGGGATCACGGTCAACAACATCATGCCCGGCTACACGCGCACTGAACGAGTCGAAGAATTGGCGCGCATGATGTCTGAAAGGGAAGGAATCACGCCGGGCGAGTTCATCGCGCGCTGGGAGAAAGAGATTCCGATGCGGCGCGTCGGCGAGCCACGCGAGTTTGCCGCGCTCGCTGCTTTCCTGGTTTCCGAACGCGCCAGCTACATCACCGGAGCATCGATTCCGGTCGATGGCGGATGGATTAAGAGCCTGATCTAACAGGCCGGAAACAATCTCAAGCGACGTCAAGCCACAGATGAACACGGATTTAATCAGATAGAACGTTTTACAAAAACCGCACGTCCAATCTGTGTAATCTGTGTTTATCTGTGGCTTTCTTATTTTTCGGCCTTCGCATCCACCTGCCGTGTCGCCGAAACAATCGGCAGCTTCCAACCTTCGATCGGTGTTTTTTCCAACGTCAGATGGCTCGTCAGATACGCCAGTCTTTGCGTCTCGGCGCCTTTGCCGATGGTGAACCGGTCTCTGAGATAGGAAGGCGGGATCGCCTGATAGTTGAGGGTCACGCGCACCGAGGCGGCGCCGCGCGTGCGATCGTTCAACGGCACTCGATAGATAATTTTGTCGACGCCGGTGGCTCCGCCTGGATTCATGTACTCGGGGTCACGCTCCGCTTCCCCGTGCGGGCGCGTGAAGTCGCCCATCGGCCCATCCAATCTCCAGCCTTTCGGCAACAGACGATTGTTCTTGAGCACGTGATCCAGGCCCACAAAGCTGGTCGTGATCTTTCCTTCCGGGTCGGCCATTACCTCTTCGTAGATTTGCACCTGGCCCTCGTTATCAATCACTTCATGATGCGGTTGATAGACTTGTTTGCGAGTGCCCGCGTCGTAAAAGAATTCTGTCGGCAGCACCTCTTCAGTTACGCCCCGCACGATTGCGCCCACGTTGTTAGTGCGGCCTGAAGCCCAAATCACATTTCCTTTTTCGTCCAGCACTTCAAAGGTAAGAAAAGCACGGCGAAATCCCACCCCAGAGGGAAAACCGTGACCCGCCAGATTCTCAACCCTGACGTCCGCCTCGAGATACTTGTCTTTTTCACTTAGCGAAGTGATCTCAATCTTTGCAGTTTCTCGGCGCGCCAGATCATAGCCGGAGCTCTGCGCCGTCAGCAGGCCCGGCACCGCTTCACCGTACATGTAGTCGGCCGTGCGAATCCCCAGAATGTCCGGGAACTGCTCGAACATCATCAACCCAAATTGGTTGATGCCGAGCAGCGTGTGCCGCGAGTACTGGTCACGCACCTGCACGGTAATGTCCTTGTCCGCGGCGCGGTCTTCGGTGAACGGGATAGTTAATGTCTTCAATGTTGGCGACGCGGAAAACCAGTTTCTGACCAAGAAATTCGCGTTGCATGTGACAGTCCTGACAGGTGCGCACCGCCGCGCGATTAATCGGCTCGCGCTCGTTCTGATAGACGCTGTTTTGCCATTCCGGATAAGTCATCTGCTCGTGAAATTCTTTGGGCTTGCCGTCCTTATCGCGCACGGGCTGACCCTTCGCATCAAAGACCGGCAGGATGACTGTGTGACAACTGCCGCAGAGCGCGGACTCTTTGACATGAGCGGCAAACCGCGGGGTGATGCCGGTCGCGTTCTTCATCGGCACCGTAATGATCGGCTCGTAAGGCCCGTTCATGGCATTCGGCGCATCGATGTTTGAACTGGCCGGTGAAAGTTTCCGGCTTACCCAAATCTTGTTTCGAAATCCGGTGACAAACGGCGCACGAGATCCCGTCGCGCGCCAGCGCGCCGTACTTGCCGTTGGCCTCGTCCGGCAGCGCATAGACCATTCCATGTTTGAAGGGTTGCTGCTTGTCCGACTCAAGTTGCCGCTGTCCCATCACGCCGTGACATCGATAACAAGTGTTATCGAGAAATGCCGCTTGTGACGGACGCATCGTCTTTTCCGATTCAAGCTGAGCATGGAAAATCGGATCACGTCCCGCCAGGCCCATCATCGACGCACGCCACTCCGTGTACGGCGAAAGATTGATGGGCGCCTGCGGACCTTCGGCGAAGCGAAAAGACATGTTGTCTTTGGAAGCTGAGTGACAGCCGAGGCATTGGCTCGAGGTCACAAACCCGGAAGCCGCCTTCGGAGTCGGCGTGACGTGGTCCAACGATTCGCCGGGAAAGCGTTTCACGGCTGACTCAGAAACCAAAGGCAGCCCCGCAAAGAATCTCAGGAAATTTGGGTCCGGAGATTTGCGGGCCGTGCCGAAAGGTCCGCCGCGAATCTCTTTAGTATTTGCTACCTGCTCGTGCGTTTCGCGCGTCGCCGCCGGCAGTGGTGACATCGTCGGCGACTCAATGAAGAACGAAACGGGATCGCCTTCGACATTCTTGACCGTAATAAACGTCGACTCTTTTTCGGAGGATGCATGGCAGCGCAAACAATAGAGACCAAAACCGGAATCGGGATAATCAATCTCCGGATTGTCCGCACTGTTTTTGACGCCGTGGAAGGACCAATACCAGCCGTCGTAGGCGCCCTTCTTGTCTTTGACCATAACGGTCCAGGAGGTCAGCTGCGCGTCCTGCTTCGCCGGCGACGGAAACATTTCTTTGACGATGATCGAGCCGTCGGGAATTTCGCCCTGCCGGTTCTTGATCTTCAACCAGTCCCAGACCTGCGGCGAATAGAAAATCTTGACGGCGTTATGAGTGCCGAATGATTTTCCGCCGATGAACGGGCCAGTGTTGCGAATTTCCCGGTCGGCGACCCAACCCTGGTAACAGCGCTTCTCAAGAAACGAGTAAAGGAGCTTCTCAAATTTCTCGCTCCCCATGTCACTGGGTCTGGGCAAAGGAAAAGAGATATCGCAGCGCCTTGGTGTCTGCGACTGGTTTTGCGTCTGCGCGTGGCTGCCTCGGCCGATAGCTAAAGCTACCAGGCACATCGCAAACGCCGACAGCAGGATGACGAGAACGGTGCGAAAGGGGAATCGAAGTTTCATAAAGTTAGTTGGGCGGGACTAATCCTAAAGCAAACTCCATATCTTGAGAAGAACTTTGCTACCTTGTTCCGACTTTGCGTTCCTTTGCGTCTTTGCGTGAACTCCCGTCTCACCCAAAGGCGCGGAGGCGCAAAGTGCAGTCGCGGTTGGCGCGAGCAACTCCTTGCGCGATTAGTTTTCCGGATGGCAACATGAGCGCGACTTAAACTTAGGCGATTCGAACGCTCCTCGGCGAAAGGCTTTTCCTCTATGAACTACTTCATTTTCTTCGGTCACGCGGCCTCCATCCTGACGATGGGCGCTTATCTCCTCAAAGACATGCTTTGGCTGCGGGTGCTGACAATTGCCTCCTGCTTTGCCGGAATCGCATTCAACTACCTGGTGCCCGCGACGCCGCTTTGGACGGTAATTTATTGGAACGTGCTGTTTGTGATCATCAACGTCGTGCAGATCGCGATCATCATTAAAGAGCGCACCGGCGTCGATTTCACCGAAGAAGAAAAAGAGCTGCACGAAACGCTGTTCAAGAACTTTGCGCCTTTTGAATTCATGAAATTGATGCGCATCGGCCACTGGCGGGTCGCGCAGGAAGGCGAGGTCCTGGCCACTGAAAAGCACCCACTCGACGCGATCATGCTGATTTACAACGGCGCGTTCACCGTGGACAGTAACGGTAAAGAAATAGCCAGGCTCAAAGACGGAAATTTCATCGGCGAGGTAAGTTTCATCACCGGCGGCGCGGCCAGCGCGACCGTGCGCGCCCTGACTCCGACGCGCTACATTGCCTGGCCAAAAGTAGCAATCACCGGGCTCTTGAATCGCAATCCCAGTATGAGGGTCGCTATGCAGTCGCTCTTGAGCACTGATCTGAGCAAGAAGCTCATGCGGCGCGCACCGTCGTTTCATGGGAAGATAGATCTGAAGACGATTCTCAAACGTAAGAAATAGGCTGAGAGGACTTATGGCCACAAACTGCAATCATGTCGATCAAATTCGTGAGGTGACGCCGAGCGCGGAAGGCTGTGAAGACTGCCTGAAAATCGGTGACACCTGGTTTCACCTGCGCTTATGCATGACCTGCGGGCATGTCGGCTGCTGTGACTCTTCAAAAAATAAACACGCGACGAAACACTTTCACGCGACGCGTCATCCAATCATCAAGTCCTTCCAGCCCGGCGAAGAGTGGGGCTGGTGCTATGTGGATGAAGTGATGTTTGATGAGTTGTAACCGGACGCGATGAATGGACAGATAGACATGAGAATTTCAGGCCGGGCAGTAATTCTCGCCCTGTTGCTGGCCAGTACCTCAGTCCCGGCGCTGGCTCAAAAGAAGCCGCGGACGAAAAAACCGCGCGCCACGCAAACGGCGCCCGCGTCTGAACTCACCAAACTTCGCGATCAATACATCAGCGCCACCAAGGAATACAAAGCCAGCCTCGAGAAGCTGATCACGCTATATCAGAAGAACGTGCTGAAAGCTGAGCAGCATCGCGATCAAATGCAAAAGCTGATCGAGCAGGGTCTGGTTTCAAAGCGCGAATTCGAACAGGCTGAGACGGCCGTAGCCGACGCGAAGCTGAAGGTCACCGGGGTCGAAAGTCAGATTGCCAACGCCGACGCGCAAATCGCCGTAGCGCTGGTGGAAATCGAAGGTGATAAAGAGATCGCGAAGCTCGGCAAGATGGCGAGAGGAACAATGGTCCGCACCGGATCATTCATCCGGTTCACCGGCGCGGGTTCATGGGTCCTGTCACAGTCGGGAAAGATCGAGTCTTTCTTTCAACAAACATTCAAACACCCGTTACCCATTGCCGTGTTTGGACAGGGAGCAATTCACAATCAGTGGCGGCTGGATCATCGCAATGCGATGGACGTCTCGTTACATCCCGACGGGCCTGAGGGCCAGGCTTTGATCGAGTTTCTGCGCAGTAATGGAATTCCGTTTTCTGCGTTTCGGGGCGCGATTCCCGGAGTTGCTACCGGACCACACATTCACATCGGCATGCCCTCGCACCGTTACTGACGCTACTTCATCTCGTCAATTTTTTCTTTCGCCTGCACGATCATCCAACGCAGCTTCGTGAACTCGTCGAGAGTCAGCAACAGCCGGGAACGATCGAAGAAGCCGCCCTCAATTGCCGCCGCGATTGCATTATTCGAGAGTTGCCTAAACACCATCACTTCAAAGTCGGCCTTGGTCCGATAGTGAACTTCGAAATGCGTGAGCTTGGTGATCGCCTCGCTGGCTTTGGCCGCCGTGTCCATGGCCTTAACCAGCGCATCGATCTCGTCATAATCGATGAACGACCGCAGATCTCCCTGAGGCCCGGCGTCCGCATTGATGGTAATAACGACTCCGGTCGCCTGCGCTGAATTGGCGCTGTCACGAACCTCCATCGCTTCCACGCGCGCTGAGCCACCCTGGCCACGTACGACACCGACCCAGGTGCGGCCTTTGATGAGAATCGTTTCCATTCGGCCGTCAAAATCTTCGAGCTTGTTGCGCGGTTCATAGAATTGCGGATCACGCGGCGGCGGCACGCGCTCCCAACGGCGTTGCGCAGAAACGGAAACAGCGGACGCGACGACGATAGTCGCGAGCAACAATGAGCGAGACGGACTCATGGTGTTTCTCCTGGTTTGTTGATCGAACGAACTTGAGAGCCGGAGAGAGAAAGAGCGCCGTGGATTGTAACTCAGGAGCGAGCGCGTAGTTCCAAAAATGTGGCCCAGACTTCAGTCTGGGAGAGTTGATTGCATTCAGAGTTGCTCAAATACTAAATCACAGACTGAAGTCTGTGCCACTATTTCGGCTTCGCAATCAACGGTTGCGAATCGGGCTCAGGCGAACGGCGATGCGTCACCTCCGGTACGGGTGGCGGTGGATTCGCGATGAATTGCTCGAGCCCAGCCTCTACAACCTCATGAATGCGAGTGACAAACTTGATATCGAGTTCCTTGCGGACGTCGTCGGGAATGTCTTCGAGATCCGCTTCGTTACGCGCGGGTAGAATAATTCGGCGAATGCCGGCGCGATGCGCCGCCAAAACCTTTTCTTTGATGCCGCCGACCGGAAACACCAGACCGGACAGTGTTATCTCGCCGGTCATCGACGTGTCAGGACGAACGCGGCGCCCGGTGTAGAGCGATGCCAGCGCGGCGGTGATGGTGACGCCGGCGCTGGGCCCGTCTTTCGGAATCGCCCCGGCCGGCACATGCAGGTGGACGCCGTAGTCCTTGAACATCGAAGGACTGATGCCGAAGTCCTGCGCGTGCGACCAGAGATAAGACTGCGCCGCCCGCGCTGATTCCTGCATGATTTCGCCGAGCTGGCCAGTAATCGTGAACCCGCGGCCACCGGGCAATAGGTTGGCTTCGACGAACAAAATCTCGCCGCCCATCTCAGTCCGGCCATGCCGGTCGCCACGCCTGCGGGCAGTTCTTTGCGGGCCTCTTCGGGATAGAACTTCGGCCCACCGAGATAATCGTCAATGTCAGCGGCGTCGACGACCACTTTTTCGGTTTGTCCCTGCGCGATCTTCAGCGCAACTTTACGCGCAATGCGTGCCGATGGTGCGCTCAAGCTGTCGCACGCCCGCTTCACGTGTGTAGCGGGTGGCGATCAGAGTAATGGCGTCGTCAGTGATTTCGAATTGCTCAGGCGTCAATCCATTTTCACGGACTTGGCGCGGCACCAGATAGCGCTTGGCGATCTGGAGCTTCTCGCGATCGCTGTAACCCGACAAGCGCGATAACTTCCATGCGATCGCGCAGCGGCGACGGAATCGGTCCCAACTGATTCGCCGTGGCAATAAAGAAAACTTTCGAAAGATCGAACGGCAGATCGAGATAGTGATCCGTGAACGTATTGTTCTGTTCGGGATCGAGGATTTCGAGCAGCGCCGCGGACGGATCGCCGCGATAATCCGCGCCCAGCTTGTCGATCTCGTCCAGCATCATCACCGGATTGTTCACGCCCGGCGCGACGAATTGATTGAATGATGCGGCCCGGCATCGCTCCGACATAGGTGCGCCGATGGCCGCGCAGTTCGGCTTCATCGCGCACGCCGCCCAGACTAATTCGTTCGAACTTGCGGCCCATGGCCCGCGCGATCGAGCGGCCCAGCGAAGTCTTGCCCACGCCCGGCGCGCCGACGAAACAAAGAATCGGACTCTTGGCGTCGGGCCGCAATTTGATCACCGCCAGAAATTCGAGGATGCGCTCTTTCACATCCTTGATGTCATAGTGATCTTCGTCGAGGACCTTTTGCGCCTCGTTGAGGTCCAGAAGATCCTCGGACGATTTGTTCCACGGCAACTCCAGAATGAAATCCAGATAGGTGCGGATGACGTGATAGTCGGGCGCCATGGACGGAAGCTTCTCCATCCGGCTCAGCTCACGCTCGGCTTCCTTGCGCACATCTTCGGGCAAGTCCGCTTTCGCCAGACGCTCGCGTAACTGTGCCGCCTCAGCCTGCTCGCCGCCTTCGTCCTCGCCCAGCTCTTTCTGAATCGCTTTCATCTGCTGGCGCAGAACGTAATCGCGCTGGGCCTTGTCCATTTCCGTTTGCGCCTCGCTGGCGATCTTCGAACGCAAGCGAATGATTTCCACTTCATGGACGAGAAAGTCGTGCGCGAGATGGATGAGATCGTCAACCGTATTCGCTTCGAGCATCTGCTGCTCTTTCTCGACTCCCAGGCTGAGGATTGAGCCGAGAAAATAAGCGAGCCGCACCGGATCGTCCGCGCCCAGGACCACCAAACGAATTTCAGGCGGCACCTGAGGCAAGTAGGCCAGAGCCTGTTGGATCAAAGACTGAACGTTGCGCTTGGTTGCCTCGACCTTTTCCTGGTCGCGCACTTCGAGCTCGGGAAGAATTTCCACGCGCGCGCGCAGGAAGGGCTCAGTCTGTTCCCAGGCACTCAGGCGAATTCGATCCGATCCCTGCACGATCAGGTGCAGCGTGTCTTCAACGCGCTCCATGCGCTTAATCATCACCAGCGTGCCGACTTCAAAAAGGTCCTCCGACTTGGCGTCACCTTCGTTTGTGCGGTCGGGTTTGACGCTAATGCACGCGAGCAGCTTTTCTTCGCCCGCGAGTGCGGCTTCGACGGCGGCAATCGAGCCCGGCCGTCCCACGGACAGCGGCACCATCGTTTCGGGAAACAAGGTCGTGTTCTGTAGTGGCAGCACCGGAATGACAAACGGCACGCCTTCCGGTTTGCGGGGCGCCCGCGGCGTCTGCGACTTATTCGGATTGTTCGCTTCTTCTTCGGCCATGGAATTATGAATATGAAATTGTCGGATTTAGCCTCGGTCCGGGAATTAGCGCTGGGCTGCCTTCGCCTGCTCTTTTTCCTCGTGAAGCCGCAGGATCAAAAGCCCGTCATGGTAATCGCGATCAATCGAAGCATGGGCGATTGAGCGGGGAAACTCGATCATTTTTTCAAACCGGCTGTAAGTGATTTCCAGTTGATAATGCGCCACGCCTTCACCGCAAGTGCTGTCGCGCCGCGAACCGCTGATCCGCAGAACTTTGTCGTCGATCGAAACTTCGACGTCGGCAGCTTTAATGCCCGCCAGATCGACTTTCACAATCCAACCATCTTTGGTGCGATAAACGTCGGCCGCCGGACACCACAGACGACCGGACGGCCGCCGATGGCGATCGTCACGAATCATTCGGAAATAACGCTCAAGCGATTCGCCGGACATAAGTGTTTCCCATCAAACTTCGAGGCTCAATTAAGGGGAAGATTTGTTAGGCGTAATTATAAGCGTTTCGGCACAGATTGTCAGGCGAGTGTGGTTCTGGGTAGTGGGGTTAGTTTGGTTATAACACGCCCTTGATTGCTGGGAGCGCGGGCGTCTCGCCCGCAACCCGCCGCAGTTACGTACTCCGAGAAATCCTGTTTCCGCCACTTGAGTTCGTGCTTCGCACTCAGTGCGGGCGGGACGCCCGCGCTCCCAGCAATTGCCTCCGTGGTTTGATTCAAACTCCCGCACCGCCCGGTTCTGCCCTTCACAGCAAGCAGTGGCCGACGATTGCGGGAAGGTATATATTCCGTCGCCAGGAGAAGCTATGAAACTATTATTAGCGATCGCGACTTTGTTGTTCGCCTGCTCACTTGCAGTTGCACAGAAGACGGAACGAGATGAAATCACACTCGAACGAACCGCCTGCTTTGGTACGTGTCCGATGTACACGCTCACAATTACTTCCGATGGCAAAGTGACGTTCGAAGGCCACCGATTCACCAAAGTGACGGGCCATGCTAAAGGGAAAATTTCGAAGAAGGCGTTTCGCGGGCTGGTCACTGAGTTTCAAAAGATTGGATACTCGTCTTTGCCGGACAATTATTCACCGGGCACGCCGCAATGTCCGCAGATGGTGACGGACATGCCGTCGGCTAACACTTCGCTGCGCCTCAAGGGAAGGACAAAGGCAGTCGCTCACTATCACGGTTGCGGCACTTCAGGAAAACTGACGCAACTAACGGCGCTGGAAAATAAGATCGACAAAGTTGCGGGGACGCAGAAATGGATCAAGTGATTCCTGATCGAAGGGTCCTAAGCGGACAAAGGCTATTCTGATCGAGCTTTTGCCTCTTCTTGAGTGCCGTTAGGCACGGAATATTTATAGCAACGATTCATTCTTTCTTAGTCCGAGAGTGCTGGCGCAAACTATAAATATTGTGCTCCTACGGAGCACGGCCGACTCTGGGCCTTCTTTTCCCGGATACCTGCCAATACTGAGAACAAACCTGGAATCTAGTATTATTCGCGCGTGTCCATGCTAACCCCAATCGAAGTTCGCGTGCTCGGCTCGTTGATCGAAAAGCAGATCACGACGCCCGAGTATTATCCGCTGACCCTCAACGCGCTGGTGGCCGCGTGCAATCAGAAGAACAACCGCAGTCCGGTGACCTCTTACACGGAAAGCGAAGTAGACGACGCGCTCTCTGCTCTGCGCGACAAAAACCTCGCATACGTCTTTCACGGCAGCACCAGCCGCGTCCCGAAATATAAACACGTCGTGCCGGAAGTTATGCATTTGTCTCCGGCGGAAGTCGCCGCGATGTGTGTCCTGATGCTCAGCGGACCGCAAACCCTGGGCGAGATCCGCACGCGTGGCTCACGCCTTTACGAGTTCTCAGGGCTGGAGGAAGTCGAACAGACTGTGCGCGAACTGGCGAACAAAGAAGATGAGCCGATGGTCATTAAGCTGCCGCGCCAACCCGGACAGAAAGACGCGCGCTTCGTGCATTTGCTTTCGGGACCACCGGAGATGGAAGTGACGGCCGAAGCGCCCACCACCAGCAGGTCCCATCGCCGCGCGGACGAACCGGATCGAATCAACAAATTAGAAGAGCAGGTGCAGGGGCTGACCGAGCAAGTTGAGAGCCTTTCGACGCAATTCGAAGAGTTCAAGAAGCAGTTTGAATAAGATCCCGCTCCCTCCCGGGAAAGGTCACGCCGACAGTACTTCCCTAATTTTCAGCGCCAGAGCATCGGGCGTGAAGGGTTTCTCCAAAAATGCCGCGCGGCCGTCGAGCACTCCATGATGAACAATCGCGTCATCGGTGTACCCCGACATGTAAAGCACGCGCATTTCCGGACGCTTCGACGCCAACTTTTCGGCCAGCTCGCGGCCGCCAAGCTGCGGCATCACCACGTCGGTTACCATAAGCTGGATGGCCCCGGCATGTTGTTCCGAAACCTTCAACGCCTCGTGCCCGTTGCCGGCACCGAGTACGTGATAGCCGTTCGAGTGAAGAATCTCGCTGGCCATATTCCGCACCGCTTCTTCATCTTCGACCAGCAGCACGGTCTCGCTGCCGCGTAGCTCATTACTCTTTTCGGCTGGTGCTTCGCAAACAGAGGCTGGTTCGCCGACGCGCGGCAAAAAAACTTTGAATGTCGTTCCTTCTCCCGGTTCGCTGTAAACGGAAATCGATCCGCCGGATTGCTGGACGATGCCATACACGGTCGCCAGTCCGAGGCCCGTGCCTTTTCCTTTCTCTTTGGTGGTAAAGAAAGGTTCAAAAATGCGTGACTGCAATTCCTGACTCATGCCGCAGCCACTATCGCTAACGGCGATCATGACGTAGGCGCCGGGCTCGAGCGGTGGGTGCTTGCGGGTGTAATTCTCGCCGAGCTCAACGTTGTGCGTCTCAATCGTCAGGCTGCCGCCGTCCGGCATCGCATCGCGCGCGTTGACTGCAAGATTCATCAGCACTTGTTCGATCTGACCCGGATCGGCTTTCACGTTGCCGAGATCAACTGCGAGCACGGTTCGGATGTCGATGTCCTCTCCGATCAACCGCCGCAACATCCTATCCATTTCGTGCACAACTGAATTCAGATCCAGCACCTTCGGTTGCAACACTTGCTTGCGGCTAAAGGCCAGCAGTTGACTGGTCAAAGATTTCGCGCGATCCCCAGCCTTTTTGATCTCCATCAGCTGACGAATGAACGGTTCCTGATCCGCCGGCAGGCGTCGTAACAACATCTCTGAATAACCGATAATCACGGCCAACAAATTGTTGAAGTCATGCGCAACGCCGCCCGCGAGTTGGCCGATGGCTTCCATTTTCTGCGCCTGCTGCAGCTTCTCCTTGCTGTCGCGCAGGGCTTGCTCGGCCTGCTTTCTTTCCGTGACGTCGCGCGAATTGATAACGATGCCCGCGACGGTGGGCTCGTGAAGCAGATTAGTTAAAACGGACTCGACGTGAATCCAGGCCTCGTCTTGGCGCCGGACCCGCACTTCAAGTGATCGCGGTTTGTCGGGTGATCTACAAATGTCGCGCATGGTGGCGAGCGCCAGCCCGCAGTCGTCCGGATGGATAATTTCTTGTAACTGTGTGCCATCGAGATCTGAACTTTCATATCCGAATATCGTCTTGTTCGCCGGACTGGTATAAAGCAGCAGCCCGTTCTTATCGATGATCGAGATCGCATCCGAAGAGTGTTGCACCAGGGCCGCGATTCTGATTTCGCTTTCACGTGCTGCTTTCTCAGCGAGCAGACGCGAGTTCTCCCGCAGCGCTACGATTTGACGAGCAACCACCAACGCGGTGATCAGGAACGCTCCGATTGTCAGCCAGACCATCGGTTGCATTCCATGCTCTTGCTCAAACCTAAAGGCCACAAACAGCAGTAGTCCATAAGCTACACCGACGGCCGCGTAAGGCAGCCAACTAAACCGGGACTTTTCGAGCGCGGGAGCCTCCCGCGGCTTCGATTTGCCGGCGCTGTAGAATTGATAGTGGGCACTAACGGCAACCAGCGCATAGCCCAACATGTAGAAGCAGTCAGGCCATTGCCCGCCGAAGTAGCTGCTCTCGAGCGTTTGGTACGAATAGCCAAAGTCAGCGATGGCATCAAACAGGATCGCCATTGTCAGGATGCCGAGGGCGCGACTGACATTCGTCGGCGGTCGTCGCAGCAAAACCGCAATCACACCAAACAGCAGGACAGCGTTGCTTACTGGATAGGCCAGCGTGATTACTGCCTCTAACGAGCTTGCGTGCTCAAACAAGGCGACTGGTCGAAGAATGACGTACCAAATGACAATTGCGGCGCCCAACATCACCGTGGCGGCGTCCAACCCAAACGTCAGTCGCGAACGGCCCGAGCGGCTCATCGGAAACGCGAGCAGCCCCGCCAGGCAAATCGGGTAATACATCAGATAAGGAAGATCGGCCCAGGTGACCGCGAGTTCAGTCCGGGCGATCAACTCGTAATACGCCCACATCACATTCCCTACCGTATACGCGAGAAAGGCGAGCGACAGTAACTTCCAGGCGCGCCGTTTCCTGATATCCAGAGAGGTTTGCCGCGACGCGCGCCACGCCAGGATGGTCATGAGCGAACTGAATACCGGCTGCGCGATGTCGGTAAGGAGCACTTTGTGTTCGTCGGAAGGCTGGACCAGAAAGATCCAAAGGACGTAATAGACAAAAAATAGCGCCAGGCCGATGGTCACCAATCCGCCCCAATCGCGGATCCACAACTGCCAGGCAGATTTCAATTGCGCGCTGCTTATGCGGTTCATGATTTTTTGACTAGAAGTTGAGGCCGTAATAAATGCCGAGGGCGTTATTGCCACGCCCGTGATTACCGAAGTTGTAGCCGACGTACAAGGAACTCTTACGGGTCAGAGTGATTCCGGCGCCCGCAACTGCATAACCGTAATCGTTCTTGCCGCTTGACCAGTCAGCTATGAAGGTCAGCCGTTTCGTGAGTGGTTGTTCGTATCCGACCAGCAATCCTTTTTTTGTCGTGCCGGGTTCGAGTGATCCCACGAGCGCATAAGAGCCCACGGTGAAGCGCGGGCCATGATCGCCTTGGATATTTTTGCTGGCGACCGCATAAATCATTCCCGTCGTCGAGCTGGCTGATCGTTCGGTCACCGGAATGAAAAGTATCGTGCCGGCAGCAACCTCAACGCCTTTTTCCTCGTTGCTATACAACTGGAATTTGAAATTGGGTTGGATCTCGACGGGTTCACTGGGTGATGTGCGAGTGTAAAAAGCATTGAAGCCAAGCTCCATTCGTTTGTTCAAGCCGTAAACTATCCGGGGGCCGTAACTCTGATAACCGCCGGTTGCAAACGATGAAAGGTGTCCGGTGAAATCTGCTTCGACATAGAAGTGCTTCGCCGTTTGTATGTCAGTCGAAGGAATGTTGAAAACGGTGGACTGTGCGAACCCGTTAGACGCGAGGACGAATACAAATAGTGTCGAGAGCCAAATAAGATGCTTACGTTGGGGAATAATCACAATGTTTTCCTTTCTGCCTGGTGGTGTCGGAAGAGCTTCTGAGTGATTGGTTCGCGTGGCGACCTGCCTGACGCGGTATTTTTGTGGCTGGCGAAATGCCGCAGTTCGGCGAAAACTCGCCTATACTGCTGGCACTGTAGAGGCTCTAGGCATTTGTTATGCCCTGAAGTCTCCTTTCTAACCCCGGATGATCATGAAGACGTTTTTTGCGGCCGCGGCAACGTTTGTCCTGTTATGCGCGGCCAGCATCAAAGCCCAGGCTCAACCGAAAAAAGACCCGCCCGCTTGCAGTAGGTCCGCGTTCGCAGCGTTCCGCGCGCTGCCGAAACTCGAGTACGCGTGTCCGGACAATCCAAACGATTCCGACGACAAGATTCTGAGGCTGCCGCAGCGAGTCCGCGCCATTCGCTCGCTGACTCGATCGCTGGAGCAGTTCAGCAGCGGGCCGTGGTGGCAGACGAGTGTCGACCAGTTGAATGCTTGCGCGCTGCACGGGCAGGCCGGCGAACTCACCGCTGACGAAAAAGAGTCATGGAAGCACGGTGACTACACTTTCGAACTTTTCGGCAACCACCAGATGCGGTTGGTGCTGTTGGACGATCCTTGCTACCAGACCGGCTACAACGGATCGAATGCTTTCTTGCTCTATTGGAAAGGTGGTCGGGTGTTTGTTTCGCAACTGCTGAATGGTTATTACTCGCGCGTCGATAATTCAGTGCGCGTAGACTTCGCCAATTTGAATGGCAGACAAATCGTCGAGGTCTCGACCGCGAACAGCATGCCGCCGTCGTATTGGAACTATTATTTCGAGATTAGTCCGGCCACCAACAGAGCGCTGCCGAAGAATCTTTTCCGGGACGGCCGCAAACCAACGAACCAGATTTATTCAGACATGTTGATGGCTGACCCGGAAGAAGTCGGTCTGCCTAAGAATGCGAATGAATTGAGGATTATTGTTAACGGCCGCCTGGCCCGGAGTTTCAGCGCCTATGAACAAAGCCCCGATGATCGCGGGCTTGATGCCAACGGCCGCAAGTTGCTCCGCATCGTATATCGCTGGAACCGACGTATGTACGTTCAGCAGTCTCGCCGTTGACAGATTTAGTCTGGACTTTGCGATCCTTGGCGTCTTTGCGTCTTTGCGTGAACAAGCGATCCGAAAGGATCGGCTCGCGCAAAAACGCAAAGTACCACTACCAACCATACAATTGACGCATCCCAAACCCCGCGCTAGTATTCGCCGCAATTGAAAGGAGCTCGCCCAATGTTAACTCGACGTTCACTTTCTCTCGCTGCCATTCTTTTACTAGCAATCGTTTCCACTGCACACGCGCAATACAAACTCGAGACCTGCGAAGATCTGAAAATCACTGAGGCTCACTACGGAATCAATACGGTCGAAACCGCCACCTGCGTGACCTCGACTAAGACCTTTAGCCCGAAGGGCGAGCTGCGCAACGTCAATATTCTTTATTCGTTTCCCAAAGTGCCCACCGGAGCCGGTGTCACGTTCATGGTAACCAAGGACAACGCTGACGGTGAGTACGTACAGAATGTGGATTACGCCGTCTCGCCGAATCACACGACTGCTTACGCGCGCCTGACCATCAACACGCCCGGCAAATATTTTGTGCGTCTGGCGAATTACTACAACAAGGCGCAGGTTTGGGCGACGACTGACTTCACGGTCGGGGCTGATACCGTCGGACCGCGCGCCACGGGTAACACGGCGTCCGGGGGCGGCCAGGTTTCGATCTGCAAGACCGTCGATGACAACTGGAATTGTGTTGGTGGATCGAATCAGTGGCCGGCGAACGCGGGCTTTGATGTTCTGTTCAAGAACCCAACACCGGTAGGCATCGATTTCATCGGCATCATTTTTTACAAACAGGGACCGGACGGAAAAGACGTTGGGTTCGTCAACGAATACCAGCAGAACATCGGTGAGAAGAACCGCCTCTACGCCACCGTCAATAACGAATTGAAACTGCCGGCGGGTGTCTATTCCGTTTACGTCATTGCCTGGGGCAAGCGCGAAGTGATGGAGCACCGCGGCAATCTGACGGAATATTTTGCGAAGATGACGCTGACGGTAAAGTAGAACTCTGTTACCGAACCGCGAGCGTTAGCGAGCGGGTTAAGGAAATTCTCTCTTCAACGCCTGAATTTTTACGCACACTAACCAAATTCGCCTGACATCAGGGTGCGTTCTTATCCCGCTCGCTCCGTAACAAAGGGTGGTTTGATTTCGTACCTGAATTTTATTGGAGGAGGGTGCGTTTTTATCCCGCTCGCTACGCTCGCGGTTCTGAACCTGAATGGCACAACCTCAACTGTCGACCGCCGGCACCCGTCCAAACTCTCTTAACAGCGGCTTCAGATTCTCGATCACCATTTCGTGGGCGGCGCCGTTGGTCGCCACGATGCCGTTGCGGTTATCGACGCGCACGCCGTTGTAGCGCATGGGCCCGCCAAACAGATCCGTCACGCGCCCCCCGGCTTCTTCCAAAATTATCTGCGGCGCGCAGGTGTCCCATTGTTTGGTGCTGGGTGAAAGATGAAGATAGATATCGGCTTGCTGCTCAGCAATCAAACCAATCTTCACGCCGACTGATCCGCGGCGCATCTCGTTCTTAAATCCGAAGGACTCGACTACTCGTTCCATCCGCGGGCTGCGATGGGATCGGCTGGACGCCAGGACCATATTTGCGGCGTTCACCTCGCTCGAAACGCGCAGGCGCTCCGCCGGTTTGTCCTTTTCTTCGATCCACGATCCACCGCCAAGAACCGCGCGATAAAGGACATCGCGAACCGGCTGATAGACAACGCCGGCAACCACCTCGCCTTTGATCGCCAAACCAATCTGGACCGCAAAATCGCCGTCGCGCTGAATGAAATTCTTGGTGCCGTCCATTGGATCGATTAGCCACACACGCTCTTTTGCCAGCCGTCGCTCGGTGTCTTTTGATTCTTCCGCCAAAATCCCGTCATCCGGAAATTCCGTGAGCAGCCGGTGCACAATCAGATCATTGGCGGCGCGATCGGCGGCCGTAACTTCCTCGATCTCCTGCAGCGCATTCACCTTTTGCTCGACGAGAAAAGGACTGTGGTAATGCTCAAGCAGGATGGCTCCCGCGTCTCGCGCGAGTTCGGTAGCCACTTGAATTTCGCGATCAAGGTTCAAGTATTCTTCTCACTTTCCAGTTCACGAGCCGCCTGGCGCACCACCTCTAAAGTAATGTCGATGTCCGGGCGCGTCGTGCGGAAGTTTATGATGCAGGCACGCAGAGCGAATCTGCCGCGCAACATAGCGTTCGAAAGATAAGCCCGCCCGCCGCGCTGCACTCGATGCATGATGCCTTCGTTCAGCCGATTGAGCTGCGTATTCAGTTTGTCGCGCTCGGTTTTGTCATGCGCGCTTTCCAGTTGATCACGTAATACGCTGGGTACGTAACGAAAGCAGCAGATACTCAACTGCACCGGCGCCAGTAATTCAAACTCCGGATCGGCTTCGACCTGTTCGGCCATGTATTTCGCCATGGCCATGTCGTCAGCAATCGCTTCGGCCATGCGGCGCGCGCCATAAAACTTCAGCGTCAGCCACACTTTCAGCGCGCGAAAGCGTCGCGACAATTCAATTCCATAATCCCAAAATGCGAAGCTCTCAAATTCGGCAGTTTCGTGCACCTTCACGTAATCACCTTCGGCGACAAAGGGCTTGCGCGCCGCATTGGGATCGCGAAGCAACAAACATCCGCAATCGACCGGCGTGTAAAGCCACTTATGCGGATCGAGCGAGACCGAATCGGCAAGTTCCAATCCGGCGAACATCGGCTTGCACTCTTTGACCATCGCCGCCGGCGCGCCGTACGCGCCGTCGATGTGAAACCAGAGATTATGCCGACGCGCAATGTTAGCGACCTCAGCGAGTGGATCGAGGGCGCCGCTGGCAGCAGTGCCGGCGCTCGCGACGACACAAAACGGTTTCAGACCATTTTGCCGATCGGTTTGGATCGCTTCATCCAGAGCTTTCGCGTCGAAACGGAATCGCTCGTCAGTGGGAATCACGCGCACACTCTTCTGCCCCAGCCCGAGCACATCCGCAGCTTTCGGAATCGACATGTGAACCTGATCCGAAACATAAATCATCATTCGAGCGGCGTCATGCGCGATCCCTTCCTGCGTGACTGCGTGGTCCGCCTTCGCGCGATGAGCGATTAACAAAGCCGTCAGATTCGCCATTGAACCGCCACTGGTCAGCAGTCCGACCGCGTTCTCGTCATAATCAATCAGCGAGCCCAGCCAGCGCACCACAGTTCTTTCAACTTGAGTCGCCGCCGGCGCCGATCGCCATGAGGTAACGCTGGAATTCAAGGTCGAGGCCAGCAAGTCAGCGAACGCCCCGGGCGGAGTCGATGGCGATGCGACGTAGCCATAGAAACGCGGATGCCCGTTGTGGCGGCTGCCGTCGATGATCGCGCGACAGTCATCGATTAGCGTTTCCAGTGGTTCACCTTCAATCGGCGGTGGCGAGTCGAACCGCGCTGCAATGCTCTCGCCCGTCGTCTCAGGAAAAACTCTTCGATCCGAAATGCTGTCGAAGTATTCGTCGGAAAGAGAGACGAATTTCTCCGCCAACTGTCGCCGCTCTTCCTTTGGAATGTCGAGCGACGATGCGCGCGCGACCGCTCTGCGAGTGTGTGAATCAGACAAGGGTTATTCCAAGTTAATTTTATCGGCGCGTCAAACCTACCACATCACATCGCTTGATCGAAGCGCGGCTTGCAGCGTGCGAAGCGTGCCGCGTATAGTCATCGCGCAAACTAATCGACAACTTTTTCGAGGCTTTTAGATGGAGTCAACAGGCTGTGCTACATCCGCCGGCACCGGGCGTTATTGCGAACGCTTCAAGGAAGCGGCGGCGCCTCATTTTCGTGAGGCGCAGGGCCTGACGTTGTCGTCGATCGGCATAGGAACTTATCTCGGGAACCCTGATCAAGAAACGGACCTCCGCTATGCCGAAGCGGTCACGCGCGCGGTTGAACTTGGGGCGAATGTAATCGACACTGCGGCGAACTATCGTTTTCAACGAAGCGAACTTTCGATCGGCGCGGCCTTGCATGAACTGACGAATCACGGTTTCGCTCGGGATGAGATGGTGATTTGCACCAAAGGCGGCTATCTGCCGTTCGCCGGCGCGCCGCCCCGCGACGTACGGCAATACGTCGAAGACACGTTCATCAAAACCGGAATCGCGACCTGGGGCGACATCGCGGGGGGCTCGCACTGCATGTCACGCGGCTACCTGGCGAACCAGTTGGATCAGTCGCTTCAGAACATGAACCTGTCCTGCATCGACGTCTACTACGTCCACAATCCCGAGTCGCAATTGTCCGCCGTCTCGCATGATGAATTTTGGCAGCGTCTGCGTGGGGCGTTTGAATTTCTCGAGCAGTCCGTTGCGGATGGAAAGATCGGAAATTACGGCGTGGCGAGCTGGAATGGATTTCGCGCTGAGCCGGATTCGCAGAACTACCACTCGCTGGAAACAATGGTCGAAACGGTGCGGGCAGTCGCGGGTGATGGCCATCACTTCAGATTCATCCAATTGCCGGTAAACTTGGCGATGCCGGAAGCTCTGTTTTTTCAAAATCAAAAGCTGGGTGACGAGTATGTGAGCCTGGTCGAAGCAGCCGAGAGCTTCGGGATTACCTGTATTGCCAGCGGCTCGCTCCTGCAGGGACAGGTCGCGCGCGGCTTGCCGGAAGCGATTCGCGACGCACTGGGTTCGCTTGAGAGCGACGCGCAAGCGGGGATTCAATTTGTGCGTTCGGCGCCGGGTATAACCACGGCCCTGGTTGGCATGAGTCGCGTTGCTCACGTGGAAGAGAATCTGCAGCTCGTCCAGATTGAGCCGGCCTCGGCGGAAGCTTTGCTGCAGGTGTTCGATCAGGAAGAATAGTGGAGTTCGGAGTTCCGCCTTTAGGCGGTAAATTCCCGGACGGGCCGCGTAAACGCGGAACTCCAAAACAAAAAACCATGAAGATTCTTATCGCTGACAAATTCGAACAATCGGGCCGCGACGGCTTGCAGGCGCTCGGCTGCGAAATATCCTTTCAACCGGACCTTAAGGACGACGCGTTGGTTGACGCAATCGCGAAAGTACGTCCGGACGTGCTGATCGTGCGCGGCACGAAAGTGACCGAACCGATGCTGGCAGCCGGGCCGTTAAAGTTGGTGGTGCGCGCGGGCGCCGGCTACAACACGATCGACGTGGCCGCCGCGTCGCGACGTGGAATCTATGTCGCGAATTGTCCGGGCAAAAACTCGGTCGCCGTCGCCGAACTCGCATTCGCTTTGATTCTCGCGCTCGACCGCCGCGTCGCGGACAACGTGATCGCTTTGCGCGCCGGCGAATGGAATAAGAAAGAGTTTTCCAAAGCGCGCGGTTTGTTCGGCCGCACGTTGGGACTAATTGGCCTCGGCAAGATTGGAAAGGAAATGATTCCGCGCGCGAAGGCTTTTGGCATGCCGGTGATTGCCTGGAGTCGCAGCCTCACTCCGGAAAAAGCCGAGTCGTTGGGCGTGGAAAGAAAAGAGTCGCCGCTCGAAGTGGCCCAAGCCGCGGACATTGTCAGTGTGCACGTCGCGTTGAAACCTGATACGAAGATGATGATCGGCCGGGAACTGTTCAATGCGATGCAGGACGGCGCTTACTTCATCAACACTTCACGCGGTGAAGTTGTGGATCAAGCAACGTTGATCGAGGCGATTCATGCGAAGGGCATTCGCGCCGGACTCGATGTGTTTGCCATCGAACCTACCTCTGCCGTCGCCGACTTCGAAGATCCGATTGCCAACGAAACGCGTGTTTACGGCACGCATCATATCGGGGCTTCGACCGATCAGGCGCAGGAAGCAATTGCCGCCGAAACAGTGCGCATCGTTAAGTCTTTCAAAGAAACCGGGCAGGTACCCAATGTGGTCAATCTCGCGCAGCGCACCCCGGCGACGCATCGACTGGTTGTGCGTCATCGCGATCGGCCCGGTGTTTTGGCGCAAGTGCTCGATGCAATCAAGGCCGAACAGATCAATGTGCAGGAGATGGAAAACATCGTCTTCGAGGGCGCTGAAGCCGCCGTGGCGCGGATCAATCTCGACAAGGCGCCACCGAGCGCGACGCTCGATCGCTTGCGGGCGGGGAATGAAGACATCATAGAACTCGATCTGCTTGAATTGAAAAGCTAGTATTACGATGGAGGTGGGAGTCTTATGTTAGACGTCAAGGAAGCGGCACAGAGGGCATCTGATTATTTCGCGACGCTTTTCCCAAAAGACTTGGTTGCTAAGGCTCGTCTTGAGGAAGTTGAGCTTACGGACGATGGTCAGTATTGGTTAATAACGCTAGGTTTTCCCGTTAATGATACGCCGGGATTTCTTTTTGGTACCGGTAAGCCCAGGGAATACAAACAATTCAAGATTGAAGCGGCAACCGGCAAAGTTGTTTCAATGAAGATCAGGAATGTCTAACTAATGGATGAGATCGAAAGGCTTTTGAATGCTTACCGATCGAAGGGAGTGCTGGTCGATAGCAACCTCTTATTACTCTATTTTGTAGGACTGTTTGATCCATCTCGCATTGCTACCTTCAAGCGAACTGCTTCGTTCTCTGGTGATGATTTTCATCTACTCAACAAACTCCTAGGTCAATTTCACCGCGTCGTGACAACTCCAAACATCCTAACGGAGGTAAATAGTCTCTCAAATCAACTTCCTGAGCATGCTAAGGCGACTTATTACTTCGTGTTTTCAAAAGTGGTCACAGTCTTGGAGGAGCACTATGTTAGGAGTGCCCAAGCGGTTACTTTGCCGAGCTTTGCCAGGTTTGGACTTACTGATTCAGCGATTACGGAGCTTGCGAGAACTCGGTACTTGGTTCTGACGGATGATCTAAAACTAGCGATTTATTTGCAAACAAACGGAGTGGACGCAATAAATTTTAACCATCTTCGAGTGTTGAACTGGCAATGAACACCACCCTCATTACCGGCGCATCTTCAGGAATTGGTGAAGCATTTGCCCGCAAGCTGGCGGCCCGCGGCCATAACCTGCTCCTGGTTGCGCGTTCCGAAGACAAGCTGATTACGCTCTGCAACGAGCTGGGCCGCAGTCAGCGCATTGGGGCGCAGTTTGTCGCCATGGATCTTGTGGAACGCAACGCGCCGCAGCAACTGTTCGATGAGACGGTAAAGCGCGATCTGCAAATCGACTTTCTGGTTAACAACGCCGGCTTTGGATCGATGGGTGACTTTGCCAAACTCGATGTCGATAGTGAATTGAAGATGATCGATCTCAATGTGCGCGCGCTCGTCGATCTCACTTACCGTTTTCTTTTGCCCATGCGCGAACGCCAGAGCGGGCGCATCATCAACGTCGCTTCGACCGCCGGTTTTCAAGCGGTCCCGTTCATGGCAACTTATGCGGCGACCAAGGCGTTCGTGCTTTCTTTTACCGAAGCCCTTTGGGAAGAGAACCGGCGACACGGAATTCGGTTGATGGCCCTCTGCCCCGGTGTCACAGACACAAACTTTTTCGAAGCCTCCCGCATGAAGCGGCCTCCGGCGCGCACTTCGCAGACGCCCGATCAGGTGGTGGACACCGCGCTGCGCGCATTCAAGCGCGGCAAGAGTTCGGTAATTTCCGGTTGGACTAATCTGGTAATGACTGAAAGTGAGCGCGTGTTGCCGCGCAGGTTGGTCCTGCGGACCATGGGTGCGGTGATGCGCGCGCATTCAGAGAAAGGATAGGAGTGCGGTGATTCCTAGCGCTTAACTTTGCGCCTTTGCGTCTTGGCGTGAGAATGAAATTCACGCAAAGTCACTAAGACGCGAAGAAACGCGAAGCGCGTGAACACCGGCGCACTCCAGAAAGCAATCATGACTGAACGAATCTACAACTTTAGCGCCGGGCCCGCGGTAATTCCGGTTCCGGTTTTGGAACAAGCCCGCGACGAGATGTTGTCGCTCCCGGGCGTCGGCATGTCGGTGATGGAAATCAGCCATCGCTCGAAAACCTTCGACGAAATAATTCAAGGTGCGGAGGGAGGTCTGCGCGAGCTGCTCAGCATTCCCAAAGACTACGCTGTGCTTTTTCTGCAAGGCGGCGCCAGCCTGCAATTCAGTATGGTGCCAATGAATTTCATGTCGCTCGATTCCAGTGCTGACTATGTCGTCACCGGAAGCTGGGGCAAGAAAGCGGTTAAGGAAGCGCAAAAATGCGGCAACGTGGATCTGGCCGCCAACATGGCGGACGGCGGTTTCACGCGCGTTCCGAATCAGGATGAATTGCAATTGAATCCGAACGCCACTTATGTGCACATAACCTCGAACGAAACTATCGAAGGCGTGGAGTTCAAAACCGAGCCGGACGTCGGCGAGGTACCGCTGGTAGCCGACATGTCTTCGAATATTCTTTCCAAGCCGATCGCCACAGAGAAGTACGGCATCATCTACGCCGGCGCGCAAAAGAACATGGGCCCGAGCGGCGTGACCGTCGTCATCATTCGCGAGGACTTGCTGCCGCGTATTCGCGAAGGGTTGGCCACGATGCTGGACTACAACACGCACGTCAAAAATAAGTCGCTTTACAACACGCCAAACACCTGGGGGATTTACATCCTGAATCTCGTCTGTAACTGGCTGAAGGAAAAAGGCGGTTTGGAAGCAATGCAAGGCGAGAACGAAGCAAAAGCGCAGTTGATTTATGATGCGATCGACGCAACCGACTTTTATCGCGGGCACGCGGACGTCGATTCGCGTTCGGTCATGAATGTGACGTTCCGCTTGCCTGCTGAAGATTTGGAAAAGAAGTTTGCCAGCGAAGCCACGGCCGCGGGAATGGATGGCCTGAAAGGTCACCGCAGCGTCGGCGGCATTCGCGCGTCGATCTACAACGCATTTCCCAAAGAAGGCTGTGAAGCGCTGGTCGAATTCATGAAGGAGTTTGAGCGGAAGAATGGCTAGCTCCCATGGCTTATAGATTTGAGTGGGCTCCAGAGAAAGCAAGGTCAAATCGCATCAAACATGGCGTTAGCTTCGATGAAGCATCGAGTGTGTTCGATGATTCGCTGGCCAGGATCTTCGACGATGAACTGCATTTCGGTGAAGAGCATCGTGAGATTATCGTGGGACATTCAATAAAGCGTCGACTACTGGTTGTTTGTTTTACCGAGCGATCAAATGAGAGAATTCGGATAGTGAGCGCGCGATTGCCTACCGCTCACGAGAGAAACGCTTATGAAGAAAACATCTGAAAGAAAGGTTCGCGCAAGACGGTCGGACGATATGAAGGCGGAGTATGATTTTGATTACTCGAAAGCTAAACCCAATCGCTTTGCTGGACATATCGCGAGTGATCAAACAGTCGTCCTTCTCGATCCCGAAATATCCAAGATCTTTACCGATTCAGAGTCCGTTAATGCCGCCCTCCGCGCCTTAATTACGGCGTTGCCTAAGAAAGTAAAGCGAGAAGCTCGTAAGTAAGCCGATCGCCAAGAAGAATGAGCAACAACAGAGGACACGTTGAACGCAACAACAACGGAAGAAGTTGCGCGTCGCTAAAGAAAGTGACAATTATTTGCTTATTCCATTCTGTTTTTCTCTGTGTCCTCTGTGGTTCAAACAATCTTGCGCAGACTCAGACCGCTCAGCTCGCGCTGCCTCAGGAGAAGCATCTCCGCAATATCAGGCAACTGACTTTCGCCGGCGAAAACGCCGAGGCTTATTTTTCCGCCGACGGCAAAAAGTTGATCTTTCAATCGACGCGTGACGGGCACGGCTGCGATCTCATCTACACGATGAATGTCGACGGCTCTGATGTGCGACTGCTTTCAACCGAGCAAGGCCGCACGACTTGCGCGTACTTCTTTCCGAACGGAAAACGCGTGCTCTACTCGTCAACGCACCTGGCTTCGAAGGACTGCCCGCCGCGGCCCGATTATTCGAAAGGATATGTCTGGGCGATTTATCCTTCTTACGACATCTTTACGGCTAAGCCCGACGGGTCAGATTTGAAGCAACTGACTACTACTCCCGGCTACGATGCAGAGACCACGATCAATCGGCAGGGAAAACTGGTATTCACCTCAACTCGCGACGGCGATCTGGACATCTACACGATGGATGCCGATGGCAAGAATGTGAAGCGGCTGACGAATGAACTTGGATACGACGGCGGCCCATTCTGGTCTTATGACGGCAAGCAGATTGTCTATCGCGCTTATCATCCGCAAACAGAAAAAGAGAAGGCAGACTATGTGGCGCTCTTGAAAGAGAACCTGATTCGACCGACGGTGCTCGACATCTGGGTGATGAATGCAGATGGATCCAACAAGCGGCAGCTGACCAATCTCAACAAAGCCAGCTTTGCGCCTTACTTTTTTCCTGACGGCAAGCGAATAATTTTCTCTTCAAACGTCGCCGATCCGAAGGGACGCGATTTCGATCTGTACCTGATCAAAACCGACGGCAGCGGCATGGAGCGAATTACGTACAACAACACGTTTGATGGGTTTCCAATGTTCTCGCCGAACGGAAAAAAGCTCGTCTTTGCATCCAATCGCAATGCTGCGAAGCAGGGCGAAACGAACATTTTCATAGCCGATTGGGTTGAGTGAATTCTCCGTGTCCTCTGTGGTTTCAATGATCTAACCACAGAGGACTCAGAGGAACACAGAGGTAACAACAAATGAGTTTGAAGCGAATCTCAAAGAGTCTGCTGTTAATCGCGGCGCTGTTCATAGGCGCGGTCGCGCAACAGCCCAGTTCCACCCCCAGCGTCGATCGGCTTCGCCAAATCGTCACGTATCTCGCTTCGGATGCCCTCGAAGGCCGCCGGACTGGAACGCAGGGAGCCGTCGATGCAGCCAACTACGTCGCCGGTGAATTCGCGCGCTTCGGCTTGAAAGCCGGAATGCAGATTACGCGCGGTGCGCGCACACGCGCCGAAGCTCGCTCGCGCTATCTGCAACCGTTTCCCTACGTCGCGAAAGTCGAACTCGGCAGAAACAATCTGTTCTTCGTCAATCCCGGTCGCGCCGATGACACGATGCAATTCATGGTCGGCGAAGACTGGATGCCGTTGGGATTTTCGACGAACGGCGAGGTAAAGAGTGCTGAAGTAGTGTTCGCCGGTTATGGCATTTCGTCTGCAGAACTAAAATATGACGACTACGCTGCCGCGAATGCCAAAGACCGTATCGCGATTGTCTTCGCGGGGACTCCCGATGGCGACAATCCGCATGGTCAATTCGCTCAGGCCGGACAGATACGCTTCAAAGTTGCGGCCGCCCGAGCGGCTGGCGCCCGGGCGTTGCTGATCATCGCGAATGAAGGAAGCTTCAAGGACGATCGAATGACGAGGCTGGTTTACGATAACGCAGGAGAAGCGGGAATTCCGGTAGTCGTCGTTTCCCAAAGAATGACTACTAAAATTCTCGGCGGCGACAGCAAAACTCTCTCTCAATTGGAGAAGTTTGCCGACGTCCGGATCTTATCTGCGCACGGACCGCAGACGTTGGCGCAGCTGGAACAGAGTAGCGATAACGAGATCGTCCGGGCTTTGATTCAAAGACTTCCCAGCGGAAATATCAGAGTGAGCCTCTCGGTCAACGTCATGCGTCGCGAATCACCTTCATTCAACGTGATCGGAATTCTGCCAGGCAGCGATCCGAAGTTGAAAGACGAAGCGATTGTGATTGGCGGACATTACGACCATCTGGGGCTGGGCGGTGAAGGCAGTCTCGCGCCCCGCGAAGGCGACATTCATCACGGCGCTGATGACAACGCGTCCGGGGTGGCCGGCGTGCTGGAACTCGCGCGCCTGCTCTCCTCTCAGAATCCGAAACCCCGCCGCACGATCGTCTTCATCGCCTTCAGCGGCGAAGAAGAAGGCCTCATCGGATCCGGCTACTACGTCAATCATCCGGTCGTGCCCCTCGCAAACACCGTCGCCATGATCAATATGGACATGATTGGACGACTCAAGGACAAGAAGTTGATCGTCGGCGGCGTGGGTACCGCGCAGGAATGGCGCTCGATGGTTGACACCGGCAACACCATACAGAGCGCCACCGTTTCACTAAACGCCCCGGGGGTTGGGTCAGCAAATGCGTCGCTCAATCTACCCACGATGCCGATAGTTGTGGGTGCGAACGGCAAGCCGGTGGTGACGCTGGATCCGGCCAGGCAATTCCTGCTCACGCTTAACGAAGATGGCTACGGCCCGAGCGATCACCAGTCTTTCTATGCCAAGCAGGTCCCCGTGCTCTTCTTCTGGACGGGGACTCATGAGGATTATCACAAGCCTTCGGACACTTCCGAGAAGATCAACTACGAAGGCGAAGCGCGCATCGTCTCGTTTGTTGCCGGCATCGCGCGGGACATCGACCGAAACGACAAGCGGCCGACGTATGCGGTTGCGAAAAGCGAGTCGCAGGGACGCACTGGCGGCTTTCGCGTCTATCTCGGCACGATTCCAAACTATGGTGAGACGAATGATGGTTTGAAGCTGGACGGCGTGCGCGACGATTCACCAGCGGCGAAGGCCGGATTGAAAGCCGGAGATCGAATTGTGAAGCTGGCCGGACACGACGTGAAAAATGTTTACGATTACACGTACGCCCTGGGCGAGATGAAAGCCGGTCAGGAGTACGAAGTCGAACTTGTTCGCGATGGCCAACGCATGACGTTGCGGATTACGCCGGAAGCAAGGAAGTAGTCTTTGCGACAGCCTTTGCGGCTTTGCGTCTTGGCGCGAGCAAGTCACACGCAAAGGCGCTAAGCCGCAAAGAAAACGCAAAGTGCTATTAAGCTGCTGCACCCCAAAACAAAAGGGCAAAGGTTGAAGCGGACGCATGAAGCGCCGGTTTACCTTTGCCTTTAATTTTATGAGCCCACCTTGTAAGGATGGGCTCGCGAACTCAAGTCAACCCGGTCGCTACAGCTCCCGGTACTGACCTCATTACCATCTTGGCTCGCGGTCGTTGCGGCTGCCACCGCGGCTACCGCGATCTTTGTCGCGACCTCTGCCGCCGCCGCCGCCGCCGTACCCACCACCGCCGCCGCCACCATAGCCACCACCGCCACCGCGGTTGCCGCCGTAGCCGCCGCCTGGTCCGCGGTCGGTTCTGGGTCGAGCTTCATTGACGGTCAAGTTGCGACCGGCAAACTCTTTCCCGTTAAGTTGTTCAATCGCCGCCGCGGCTTCTTCGGGAGTCGCCATTTCGACAAAACCAAAGCCGCGCGAGCGACCCGTCATGCGATCTTCCACGACTGACGCTGACTCAACATTCCCTGCTTGCGCAAAGTGATCCCGCAGCTCGTCGCTGGTTGTCTGGAACGAGAGGTTCCCTACATAAAGTTTCGTAGCCATTTCGAATTCTAATCCTCTGATGCTAATGGAAGCTCGGACGGGTCTTTCAATCGCGGTGAAGGATCTGACCTTCGCGGTGGAACGCGACGCATCCGGTGCTCTGGCTTCGCGAGAGCGGCTCCTAACAGTTGACAACTAACCTCACTCTCTCTTCAGCCGAACGTCGTCGCCTTCCAGCACGGACCGGCGCCACCATCAGTGTGGACGCGAGAGCAGGAACTAACGCGCGCAAGTATGACAGGCAAGGTCAAGTAAAGGCAAGGGCTTTGGACGAATTGCCCCGCTCCCGGCAACCGTCCGGAAACTGGGTTCGAAGGGACACCCTACGGGTGAAAAAGTGAGGGTTAAAAGCGTCTCCGGCGGCGCTCACGGCGCTGCACCGCGGCGGCAAACAGATGCTCGATTCTCAAGATGGTTATTTCGTGCCCGGCATGGCGCGAAATTCCTTCGATTACATCGTGATTTTCATCGGTAGCTGCCAGGAGCGGCGGCTCAATGTCGGCCATAGCGATCGTAATTGTTTCACCCAGGCCGGTGGCCGCCAAAGCCAACTGCTCATCACCGCGCAACGCAATTATGAAGGGTAGCTCTGCGGGCCAATCAAGCGGCTCACCATTGGCCAGGGCCACCGGATCCAAGGCGGTCAGCATCCGGCCGCGCACCGAGACCACTCCGAGCACGGCCGCCGGCGCAAATGGCAAAGGCGCCGGGCGCTTCGCTTCTGCTGTTCCCTCAACTTCGTCGGCGAAGATTCCAAACGTGTAGCCACCCGCAGAAAACGAGAGCAAATCGCGCAGTTGAGGTTCTGCGTCCGCTGAGCCATTAATCCCGGTTTGCATTTTCCGAGCACTCATTATCATGACACCGAACGGCCGCTGCGATGAAAACATGCAGGCGGAAGGCTGTCAACGAAATCGCGACTAAGAGGTAGGCGCTCTGCATTCAGGCGAGAGTGCGCGTGTGATAGAGTCATCTGACTTCCAGAACCTATTAACTGTAAAGCGAAAGGCTACTCCGATGGACGATTTTGATCGCTACCGTGCCGAAATGAACGAGAAGCTTCTGGGCAGTGACCACCTGGGAATCAAGAGATTTTTTGCCCTGGACACGCAGGCTTATGAAGACGGCGCGCTCGACAAGAGGACAAAAGAGTTGATGGGCCTGACCGGCTCGATAGTTTTGCGTTGTGATGACTGCGTCACCTATCACCTCAAGCAGTGCGCCCAGGCCGGCGTAACGCGCGAACAGTTTATGGACGCTTTCAACGTCGCGCTGGTAGTAGGCGGATCGATCACTATCCCGCATCTAAGAAGAGCGGTCGACAGATTGGATCAGATTCTTGGGAATGAGAATTAACCACAGAGGACACAGAGGAAATCCATGAGGAAGATTGGGGCTTATTTTGTTTTGTTGCTTGGTTTTTCTCTGTGTCCTCTGTGGTTATCTTCTTCCTCATCATCGAAAGGTCAGGATATGCCCGTACAGGAACGCCCAAAGATTCGCGCGCCCGAACTGACGGGCGATCGTGGCTGGTTGAATACAGATAAACCCCTTTCGCTGGCGGCGCTCAAAGGCAAAGTAGTGCTCCTCGATTTTTGGACTTATGGCTGCATAAACTGCATGCACATCATTCCCGATCTGAAGCGGCTCGAGAAGAAATATCCAAACGAGTTGGTAGTGATTGGCGTTCACTCAGCCAAGTTCGATAACGAGAAAGACACCGAGAACATTCGCCGCATCATCCTGCGTTACGAGATCGAGCACCCGATCGTCAACGATGCTGATTTCAAAATTTGGAATGCCTACGCCGTGAACGCGTGGCCCACGCGCTATTTGATCGATCCCGCGGGTTACGTCATTGGCAGGTTGTCGGGAGAAGGCGGCTATGAAGAACTGGACAAAGCCATCTCTGATTCAATCGCTGAGTTCCGCAAGCGCGGAGAATTGAATGAAGCGCCACTGAAGCTCGTACTCGAAAAAGCCAAGGTCGGCGATTTGCCGCTGGCGTTCCCCGGCAAGATTGTCGCTGACGAGAAGACCGACCGGCTTTTCATCGCTGATTCGGATCACAATCGGATCGTCGTGGCGAAACTGGACGGGACCTTAATCGAAACTATCGGCACCGGCGTGCACGGCGCGGACGACGGCTCGTTCGATCGCGCAACATTCTTTCGACCACAGGGAATGGCCCTGAATGGCGACATTTTGTACGTCGCCGATACCGAGAACCATCTGATTCGCGAAGTCGATTTGAAAGTGAAGACGGTCAAGACGATCGCCGGCACGGGCCAGCAGGCGCGCGCGTACGGCATAACCGGACTGGCGAGAAGCATCGCCTTGAATTCACCATGGGACGTGCAGTTGATTGGCCGGACGCTTTACATCGCCATGGCCGGACCACACCAGATTTGGAAGCTGGATCTAACCTTGCGAGAGGTTTCAGAATTTGCCGGCTCTGGGCGCGAAGCTCGCATCGACGGCCCGGTCGCGGAAGCAGCCTTCGCCCAACCTTCGGCGCTCGCAACCGACGGGAAAACGCTCTACGTCTCGGACGCTGAAGCCAACATTATTCGGGCGATCGATCTCAACCAAACTCCCAAAGTGCGCACGCTGGTCGGCGGCGACTTATTTGATTTCGGCGACCAGGACGGCAGTGGCGATGACGTGCGGTTGCAGCACCCGCTAGGGCTTGCGCGTTGGAACGACAAGCTGCTCGTCGCAGACACCTACAATCACAAGATAAAAGTACTGGATCCGGAGAAGCGTTCGGTGACCACCCTTATCGGATCAGGAAAGCCGGGCCAGGCGGATGGCAAGAAACCATCGTTTTATGAACCGGGAGGTCTGGCAGTGGCGAATGGCAAGCTCTACGTTGCCGATACCAATAATCACGCGATCCGCGTGGTTGATCTGAAAACGAAAGAGACGAAGACGCTGCCGATCACAGGCTTACAGCCACCAGCTGCAAGCCAAACGGCAAGCACAAACGAAGTCACGCCAAATGCGGAGGAGATCAAACTCCCTTTGCAGCGCGTACGCAATGGCGAATCAACGGTCGTCATCAATATCGATCTGCCGGCCGGATATCACCTCAATCCAACCGCGCCCCAACGCTATTCGGTCTCGATTGAATTGGGCGGTGAGGTTCCCAAAAGCGGACCCATCACGGCGAGCAAAACAGCCCGGGGGTTGTCGCTTCCCATTCGCGTTCCCATTGCCCGGATCGATGGCGCTACCGTCGCCCATGTGTCGTTCACTTTTGTTTATTGCCGCGAGGACGATACCGGCGTCTGCCGTATCAAGACCCTCAGATGGCAGGCGCCGGTCGAAGTTGTGAATGATGCGAGCGCGTCCAATGAAATCAACTTGGCTGCGAAAGTTGCCGCGATTAGCGTTCCCTAACGACAGGCGTCAGAGTACCAACTTCAGTTGGGCACTTCGTCAGACCCAAAACCCGGCTGAAGCCGGTACTCTAACGCCGGTTTGGAAACCGTATGCACCCAAACTTGCTCCCCTCGCGCAGCGCTAGTAACATCCTCACTTCCCCTTGGAACAAATTAAAACAGAGGAGTCACACCGTGGCTGATAAACCATTTCCTGACTGATATCAAAACTCTGCGCGAGCGCGCGCGACAACACATCGAAAAAGGCGCGGTAACTGAAGGCTATAGTGCCGATCGCGAAACCGTGATCAAGGTCCTGAACGAAGCCCTGGCGACGGAGATCGTTTGCGTCCTGCGCTATCGACGTCATTACTTTATGGCCTCTGGAATTAATGCTGACAGCGTCGCGGCGGAATTTTTGCAGCACTCAAACGACGAACAGGGTCACGCCGATCAGATTGCTCAGCGGATCGTGCAGCTGGGCGGCGCGCCTAACTTCAATCCCGAAGGTTTGCTGACGCGCAGTCATGCCGAATATGTAGAAGGTGAGACGCTCACCGACATGATCAAGGAAGATTTGGTCGCTGAGACGAATCGCGATCGATAGTTATCGCGAAATCATTCAATATCTCGCTAACGACGATCCGACCAGCCGTCGACTGATGGAGACGATCCTGGCCGTCGAAGAAGAACACGCCGACGACCTGGTCAGTCTGTTGGGAGAACTGGGCGGATAGTCTGCGGAGCGCGGCGGCAGGACGCCTGCACTGCTGTGTCAGAACCCGGAGCGGTAGCGACGGGATCAAAGACGCAGCGCTGAGGTTGATCCGGTCGCTGCCGCTTCCGGTACTGACACATCCAAAGCGCCGTCCAAGCCGGCGCACTCGAAATTGCCTGACACTCCACCAAACTATTCCAGCCGCCCGAGCGTCTGCCGCAACTGTGGCGCGCTGATCGGCGCCGGCGAAACAGAATGTCATGTCTGTGGCGCTCCGTTGGCGCCAGGCTCGCCGCACGTTCGATTCCATTGCACGAACGTTACAGTTTGAGTTACGCGCGCGCCGTTCTTTCGCGGCCGTACATCTTCACGATCGTTTTCCTGGTCGTGAACTTCTTCGTCTTCCTGCTTGATGTGGGGAGTCAGCGGAACATCATCGGTCGTCTTGTGGACCGGTTTCCTGAGGAGCAGTGCTGCTGGCTTTCGGCGCCAAGACAAATTATCTGATCGGCTACGATCATCGAATGGTGGCGTTTCGTCACGCCGATCTTCATTCACGTTAATCTGCCCCACGTCCTCATCAACATGTACAGCCTTTGGGTGATTGGCCCATGGGTAGAAAAGCTTTACGGCTCAGCCAAGTTCGTCGTGTTCTGGGTGGTCACCGGAATTGCCGGCGTGGTCGCAAGTTATCTGACGGTGATTCCGGGTTCGCATCCGGGTTTGATCACGAGTTTCCTGATCAAAAGCAGCGACGAGCCGTCGGCGGGCGCCTCGGGTGCGTTGTTTGGTTTGGTCGGCGTGCTGTTCGTTTTCGGCGTCAAGTATCGCCGCGAATTGCCGGAAGGTTTCAAGCGCGCTTTCGGCACCGGCATGTTGCCGATCATTCTGCTTAATCTCGCGATCGGTTTCGTGGGCCGCGGGATTATCGACAATGCTGCCCATCTGGGAGGATTACTCTCCGGCGCGGCGCTGGCGACCGTCGTGAGTTACAAACGCCCGGGCCAGTCGGCGGGCGTGACTATCGCCTGGCGCGTAGCGCAGATCGCCGCTTTGCTCGTTGTGGCCGTCGGCTTTTTCATGGCGGCGCGGAATTTTGATTTTACGTTGTGACGCAGTTCGCAGACTACACGGATGCGACAAGCTTAAATTGAAGCCACAAAGAGGCGCAAAAAGCACAAAAGAGGATTGTTGATTCTGTGCCTTTTGTGCTTTTTCGTGGCCGTATTTCTGTGTAATCTGCGGATTATTCCTTAAAGGAGACATTATGGAAATAAAAAAAGTTGGGGTGCTGGGCTGCGGCCTGATGGGCTCAGGCATTGCGCAAACGGCCGCCATGGCTGGCTTCGAAACGACCGTGCGCGAAGTTTCTGAAGAACTGCTGCAAAGAGGATTTGCCGCAATCGAAAAGTCACTGGAGCGCTTCGCTGACAAAGGCACGATTACAGCGGAACAACAGAAGGCTACGCGCGATCGCCTGTTCGGCACGACGTCGTTCGATGACATGACCGACTGCGACATCATCATCGAAGCCATCGTTGAAAATCTTGACGAAAAGCAGAAGACTTATCGCGAGCTGGATTCGCTCTGCAAACCGGAAACAATCTTTGCTTCGAACACCTCTTCACTTTCAATTACCCAGATGATGGTCGCGACTTCGGCTGAGCGGCAGCAGCGATTCATCGGCATGCACTTCTTCAATCCGGTGCCGATCATGAAACTGGTCGAAGTGGTGCGCACGATTCTCACCGACGCTCAGGTCTATGAAACCGCTGTGGACTTTGGACGCAAGCTTGGCAAAGTTCCCGTACGCGCTGGTGACAAGACGGGCTTCATCGTCAATCGCCTGCTGGTTCCTTACATGCTGGATTCGATTCGCGCGTTGGAAGAAGGCGTCGGTTCGATTGTCGATATCGATAACGCGATGAAGCTGGGCTGCGGCTATCCGATGGGACCACTGACGCTGGGTGATTTTGTCGGCCTCGACACTACCTATTACATCGCCGAGATCATGTTCAATGAGTTTCGCGAGAAGCGCTTTGCGCCGCCACCGCTTTTGAAACGCATGGTGTTGGCGGGCTTGTACGGACGCAAATCTGGCCGCGGATTTTACGACTACACAAAAGATCCAAAGAACCCGACGCCGATGAATCTGGTTTAGGAAATGGAGCGTGGGCATCCTGCCCACATGAGCGCGAGCGCGAATGATTAGCGCGCTGCGGAATAAGAAGTTCCCCGCGCCAAACAGCGCTCCGAAAGTGGAACCACGACCCAGACAGGCCAACATTTAAATCCGATTTCGCACCCGCGCATCCGGCCGGTGATCTTCGCCCCCAAAGTTTTGCTGGAATGGGCGCATCGTGTAGCATGACGCCGCTCTTAATCAATAATTAGCGCTGCGCGAACAATGCGGGCAAGATGCGCGCGCTCCAAAAAACCATGTGCACTGACAGACGAGATTTCCTGCGTGCTTCAGCCGGCGTCGTGGGCGCGACCCTGCTCGGCAGCAATTTTTCTTTCGCCGATACAACAGAAGTCGATCGCTTCCAACAACGGATCGATGTTCCGGACGTGATTAAGAACCTGCGGAAGATGACCGCCGGGGTTGTTCCCATAACCGAGGACGAGCGCAAATCTCGCATTGCCAAAGCCCAGCGATTGATGGTCGATCAAAAGCTGGACGCAATCTATCTCGAGCCCGGCTCGAGCATGTTTTATTTTACCGGCATGCGTTGGGGCACGAGCGAGCGCATGTTTGCGGTGGTGATTCCGCAACGCGGCGAACTCGCCTGGGTTTGCCCAAAGTTTGAAGAAGAACGCGCTCGCGAGCTGATCAAGTTCGGCAGCGACATTCGCACCTGGGAAGAAGACGCCAGCCCTTATCGTCGGGTCGCCGAAATTTTTCGCGATCGCGGCATTCGCACAGGAAGAATCGGGATGGAAGAGCGCGTGCGTTTCTTTCTCTTTGATGGTGTTCGTCAGGAAGCGCCGAAGCTGGAGTTCGTCAGCGCTACGCCCGTTACCGCCGGTTGCCGCATGTTCAAATCTCCTGCCGAGATTGCGCTCATGCAAAAGGCGAACGACCTGACGATCATTGCTTATCGCGCTACCTGGGCTTCAATGCGCGAAGGCATGCCGCAGGCAGAATTCGCGGGAAACTGCGCGACGGCTTTCCGCAACCTCGGGGTGCAGGGCGGAGTCTTTTGCAGCTTTGGCTCGTACACAGCGTTCCCGCACGGTAGCAGCACGCCCCAGGTTCTGCATGATGGCGACGTCGTCCTGATGGACGGTGGCTGTAGTGTCGAAGGTTATCAATCCGACATCACGCGCACGTTTATCTTCGGCAAACCAACCCAGCGCCAGCGAGACATTTGGAATCTCGAGCGCAAATCTCAGGACGCGGGATTTGCGGCGGCTAAGATCGGCGCACCCTGTGAAGCGGTTGACGCGGCGGCACGCAAAGTAATTACCGACGCGGGATTTGGTCCTGATTACAAAGTTCCGGGTTTGCCGCATCGCACCGGTCACGGCATCGGCCTCGATGGACATGAATGGACGAACTTCGTCCGCGGCAACAAAACGCCGATGCAGCCCGGCATGTGCTTCAGCGACGAACCGACAATCGTGATCTACGGTGAATTCGGAATTCGGCTGGAAGATTGTTTGTACATCACTGAGAACGGCCCCAAATTCTTCACCGAACAGGGTCCGTCGATCGACAAGCCGTTCGGCTGATTTGTTCAGTCTAATCCCTCGGCCCAACATCAGCATCCCGGCACCCTACCGTCGATTTTTTCTGGAAAGCCTCGCTCATTTGCTTCTGGAAGCAGCAATTCTTTCCACCTTTTGATGAAGTAGGCGAGAGAGCTATCGCCACTGTTTGACGGCTAAGAATTCTCAGCCAACGAAAAAAGGAGCGTATAAGAAATGAAATTGCTTTCGAAGTTAATGATAGGTTGCGCGGTCCTGTTATTCATCGCTTGCTCGAGCGGGCATGCCTATGCGGACGGACTCGTGCTGGTCAGTCCCGATATTCAAAAACTCGTTCCTCCGTTGGCTGCTCTCAACCTTCAGCATCATGGTAACAAGACGACTGAATCCGGCGGCGTGCGCTGGAACGGCAGCGGTGATGAATGGTTTGGCGATACCAGTGCCGGACCGCACCAGCACACCGTATCGTTGACCGACCTCGGCATCGGGCGCGCCAGCGATCTGCGCGTGCTGCTAAATATCAATGAAGCGAACGGCGGCAGCAAAATGCCGATCACGATCGATTCCTTGCTGCTCACCGCCTATGACCAGAAGGGCAACGTGGTTTTCAGCGCTGACCTGGTAAATGGCTCGTCCATTAATTTGGATCAGTTCAAACATGGCCAGGGCGCAAACTCAGATTGGGCTTTCGGTTTGGACAGTGCCGCAGCCGCCCGTCTGCAAGCGGCAATCGATGCCAATCCAAACCTGCGACTGGGACTCACCGCGTCGCTGAGTAATGTCGACGGTGGTCCGGAAAGATTTTCGTTCGGTGCGGCCACCCGGCCAGTCCCCGAACCGGCGACGATGGTGCTCCTGGGCACAGGCATCGCCGGTATTGCCGCCGCCGCCCGTCGCCGTCGCAAAGCCGGCGCAGCAACAGCGGAAACGTCAGATGAAAATAAGGTTTGAGAAGAGAGAAAGCTGGTCCCTTAAGCAAGAGCCGGAGCTGTCAGCTCCGGCTTTTTTGTTGGAAGGGGGACTGCCGTAAGCAGACTGCGAAGCACACGCAAGATCTGTGGTGCTACTACTCTGCGCAGAGCGAAGCAGCAGCACATACAATTACGCATCACGCAAGGCGGATCTCCTATTGAATGAGCCGGTGACTTCCTTTGATCTGGGCGTGCAGAACCTTGCGAATCAATTGGCAGGCTTGCTTTACCTCGGGCATTCCCAGAGAACAGTAGATCTGTTTGCCGTTTCGTCGAGTTACGACCACGCCTGCCGATCTAAGTATCGCCAAATGCTGCGAGATATTCGTCTTTGACACGCCCAACGCCTCCTGCAATTCAGACACGCCCAGTTCGCCCTGACCCAAAAGATCCAAAATCTGCAAACGTGCCGGATGCGCAAACGCCTTGCAGATGCGCGCTTGCCGCTCGAAGATTTCGCTGTCGGTACTGCTGATTGATTTCACGCGTGCCATCTGATTCAGAAGCTGCTAAGACCTGCCTTCACCTTCACCTTCACCTTCACCTTCGCAAGCTAAGGGCCACAAATCATTCACCCGCAATCCTAAACAAATTCGCGCAGCCAAAAGCCGGTTATCGCTCGCAACTATTGGTTTGATCTTCGCTATCGCGGTGACTGACGCCAGTCACGTGTAAGGGTCTTGCGTGCGCAGAACCTCGCAATTTCATTCCCACAGTTGCGTAATTTCGCAACTGTAAATATACCGCTCTCGCCAAAACTTGCCAAAGTGACGGAACGATCGCGGGGGAATAGCTATTGCTGTTTCGCATTAGCGCGAAAGGAGTTTTGACCGATGACGATTGAAAGATACTTGCGACTGATTGCCGGCGTATTCGTGCTGGCCACCCTGGCACTCGGCTATTGGCACAGCCCGTATTGGTTTCTCTTTACCGGGTTTGTCGCCCTCAACCTGATTCAGTCTGCATTCACCAACTGGTGCCCGATGATGACATTCCTGCGGTGGATCGGAGCGAAGGAGCAAAGCGTTTGATGCTGCCCTTGAAAGCGCGCGAAATCAAACGGCTAAAGCGCGGAGTTGGGTTGTCGATTCGTCGGCACTCGAGCGTAGTTGTCTTTGTACTTTCGGTGCTGGCCGGAATCACCGTTTGTTTGCCCCCACATGTTTGGGCGCAGAGCGATCTATCAACCGAAGATCTGTCGCTGGTGCGCGCGGTTCAAATCGCTTTGCGGAACAATCCAGTAACGCGGGTAACCGCAGCCAATCGCGAGATCGCCGCCGCCCAGATTCGCGAAGCGCGAGCCGGACGACGGCCGGTGTTGCAAGCCAGTGAAACCTTCACGACCAGCAACAATCCGGTGTTTGTCTTCGGCAGTCTGTTGGAACAGGGACGATTTACCGCAGATAACTTCAATCTTGACGCGCTCAATCATCCGAATCCCATCAGTAACTTCCGTTCGTCGGTGACGTTGCGCGTGCCGGTTTTCGATCAGCGGCAGACTGAAACTCGCGTGGCCCAGGCCCGAATCAGGAAAGATCAGGCTGAGCTGCAAACGGATCAGGTCGAGCAGCAACTTCGGTTCGAGGTAATTCGCAGCTACTACGGTTTGCTGCTGGCGGAGGCCCGGCTCAAGGTCGCCGGTGACGCGGTCACAACTGCCGAAGCGGACGTGAAGCGCGCTCGCGACAGGTTTGAGAGCGGGCTGGTAGTGCACTCGGATCTACTGGCGGCTGAAGTGCAGTTATCAGAATTCCGTCAACAGGTAATCCAAGTCAGGGGTGATCTTGCGACGGCGATCGCCGCCCTTAATACTGCGCTCGGACTGGCCGTGGAAAACCCCCAGGAGCTTTCCGGGCAGCTCGCCGAACGAAATTTCACAGTCGAACCTATCGATGCGCTCACTGCGCAGGCTCTACAAAGTCGCCCTGATTATCAACGTGCGATTTTGTCAACGCGCGCAAGTGCAGCGCAGGTGCGCGGCGCGCGCGGCGAGTTGTTGCCGCGGGTCGATGCCTTCGTCAGCGCAGGGGCCAGCAGCCGTTATCTTGCCGGCGGGAGTAGCGACTATGCAGCGGGCGCCAGCGTCATCTTCAACATTTTCGACGCCGGGCGCACAGCGCGCATCGATCAGGCTCGCGCCGCAGAATCTATGGCTACCGCCGAAGCTGAACAGCTCGCAAATCAGATTCGCTTCGAGGTGGTTCGCGCTTATCACCAATACGTATCAGCGCGGGAACGATTGAAGGTAGCCGCACAAGTCGAAGCGCAGGCGGCTGAGACCCTGCGCATCGTCCAGGATCGATATCACGCCGGCCTGACGACGATCACTGAGTTACTGCGAGCGCAAACATCTCTGGTTCGCGCGCGTTCGGATGTGATTAACGCTCGGCATGATCAGTACCTCGGTTATGCGAATCTGCTGCTGGCGACAGGGAGCTTGAAGGACGTGTCCGCTTTCGGCGCGTGAAGGAGATATCCATGAAGCGAATCGTTGTTTTCACCGGAATGTTATTGCTGGTCGCTGCCTGCTCGAAAAAGCCGGAAACTTCGCAACCCTCCGCCGTCGTTCAGGGCGCAAAAATCGAAACCGTGAAAGTGTCATCGGTCGATGATTATTACGAAGCTGTCGGCACAGTGCGCGCCAAAACCACCAGCGTGGTGGCCGCGCGGATCATGGGGAACATAGTCAATGTCCGCGTCCGCGAAGGCGACCGCGTGCATACCGGCCAAACGTTGATCGAGATCGAAAACCGCGAAGCGGGAGTTCAAATTCAAAAGGCGCAAGCCGGCGTGCGTGAATCGAACGACGCCCTGGAGGAAGCTGAACGCAATATTCGCGCAGCTGAATCAGCTCATGCCGGGGCCAGAGCGAACGAGTCTTTGGCCGCTTCTACCTTTAATCGCTATCAGACGCTGTTCAATCGGCAATCGGTCAGTCCGCAGGAATTCGATGAGATCCGAACGAAACTTGAAATCGCGAGGGCAGAACGAGAGCGCGCCAACCGGGTGCTGCAAGCGGCCAGAGCCAGACAAAACCAGATGCGGGGACGAATCGATCAGGCAAAGGCCGACGTTTCAAACGCGCGGATCTTTGCCGGCTACTCGCGGTTGGCTTCGCCTGTCAGTGGCGTAGTAGTCGCGAGGCACGTCGATGTTGGTTCCATGGCGATGCCCGGCGCGCCGCTGCTCACGATCGAAAACGACGCGACTTATCAACTGGAGGTTTCGGTTGAAGAGTCGCAGCTCAACAGAATCCATCTTCGCGATCAAGCGCGCGTCACGATCGAGGCGCTCGGCCCACAGGAGCTTGCTTGCTCGGTTCAAGAGATCGTCCCGGCGGCCGATTCGAACAGCCGCAGCTACATCGTTAAATTGAGTTTGCCGAATGTCACCGGATCGCAACTGCGCTCAGGCCTCTACGGCAAAGCCCGATTTATCAGCGGTGCGCGTCAGGTTCTGTCCGTCCCGCAGAAAGCCATCACCCAAACCGGTCAGCTGGTCAGCGTGTTTGTGGTCGACCATTCCGGGACAGCGCGCCTGCGTCTGATTAAGACGGGCGAAAAGATCGGCGAGCGGGTTGAGGTGTTGTCCGGGTTGAACGACGGTGAACAGATCGTCAGCGAAATCTTTGCGCAGCTAAAGGACGGAACGCGCGTGCGTGAAGCGCAACAGGTTGCGGCGAAATAGATTTGGAGGGCGGTGGCAGAGCGAAGCGGCGACACCGCTTTAAATCGCAAAAAGCCGGTGACCACGAGATGAGATCAGATCGCGTACAGAACCGAATCCAGAGCGCCGTCGCCGCGTTGCTCTGCCGCGCACTCCAAAATAGAAGCTTATGAAAGACTCACTCGGACTCGCGGGAAAATTCGCGCGGGCCTTCATTGATTCCAAGCTCACCCCGCTGATCATCTCGGCGTCGATTTTGCTCGGCATCGGCGCGGTGCTCCTGCTGCCACGCGAAGAGGAGCCGCAAATCATCGTGCCGATGATCGACGTGTTCGTGCAGATGCCGGGCGCGTCCGCGAAAGAAGTCGAAGAGCGCGTCACGAAGCCGATGGAGAAGTTGCTCTGGGAAGTGCCGGGCGTCGAGTACGTCTACTCCACCTCATCGCCCGGATATGCGATGGCCGTAGTGCGCTTCTACGTCGGCCAGAACGAAGAGGCTAGCATAGTGCGGCTGAATCAGAAGATGTCCGCGAATTTTGATCTGATTCCGCCGGGCGCAACTCCGCCAATCATTAAGCCTCGCTCAATCGATGATGTTCCAATTCTGGCCCTAACGCTTTCCAGCGCGCGCTACGATCACCTGACGCTGCGACGTGTGGCCGCGCAACTGCACGATCAAATCAAGGAAGTAACCGATGTTTCGGAGGTAAAGATTATCGGCGGACAGCGCAGTCAGATTCGCGTAACGCTGGACGAAGCGCGAATGGCCGCGTACAACGTCGCACCCGCCAACATCGCGTCGCTGCTCCAGCAAGCAAACCGGCAATCGCAATCCGGAAGCTTCGCCAGCGGTAACCGCGAGTTCCTGGTTGAGACCGTCGGCTTCCTGCATTCAGCCGAAGAAGTCGGCAATGTCGTGATCGGCAATGCGAACAACCGGCCTGTCTATCTGCGCGACGTGAGCCGGATTGAAGATGGCCCGGAAGAGCCGAACGATTATGTGTTCTACGGAACGGGCCCGGCTGCGAAGACGCAAGTGTCAGAACCCGGAGCCTTAGCGACGGGATCAAACAAACCAAGTGGGCTAAATGATCCGGTCGCTACCGCTCCCGGTTCTGACACGCGCTCGGCTGCCGACCTAGTGGTCCCCGCGGTAACGATCTCAATCTCCAAGCGCAAGGGCACGAACGCGATCACCGTTGCCGAACACGTGCTGGAGAAAGTCGCACAGCTCAAAGGCTCGTTGATTCCGGGCGACATTCAGGTCGCGACGACGCGCAACTACGGCGAGACGGCGAGCGAGAAGTCCAACGAACTCCTGCTGCACATGATGATTGCCATCCTCTCGGTTTCGGTGTTGATTTGGCTGGCACTGGGCCTTCGTGAATCGGGAGTCGTAGCCACGGCGATTCCAGTAACACTCGCGCTGACGCTCGCGGTCTTTTATTTCTACGGTTACACACTCAATCGCATAACGCTGTTCGCGCTGATTTTCTCGATTGGCATTTTGGTGGATGACGCGATTGTCGTAGTCGAAAACATGGCGCGTCACTACGCGCTGCCTGAGAATCGCGGACGCGCGCGCGTCGACATTGCAATCGAAGCCGTCGCCGAGGTCGGCAATCCAACTATTCTCGCCACCTTTGCGGTGATCGCCGCGATTCTGCCCATGGCTTTCGTCAGCGGGTTGATGGGTCCGTACATGCGGCCAATCCCGGTCGGCGCATCGGCCGCGATGGTCTTCTCGCTACTCGTCGCGTTCATCGTCACTCCGTGGGCCAGCCTGCGTCTGCTGAAGGCGCACAACGAACACAAATCCGATAATCGAGAAAGTTGGACGACGCGTCTCTATCGTCACGTGATGGGCAAGCTGATCAGGAACCCAAAGTGGCGTTACGGATTTCTTGCGCTGGTGGCGTTGTTACTGCTCGGTTCGTTCTCGCTCGTGCTTCTGAAGTTTGTGCGGGTGAAGATGCTGCCGTTCGATAACAAGAGCGAGTTCCAGGTGATCATCGATATGCCTGAAGGCTCGACGCTCGAGCAAACAGCGGCGGTCACGCGCGAGATTTCCGGCTATGTGCGCACCGTGCCGGAAGTGACTGACTATCAGATGTACGTCGGCACGGCGTCGCCCTACAACTTCAATGGACTCGTGCGGCATTACTTTCTGCGGCGCGGTCCTAACGTCGCCGACATCCAGGTCAATCTTGTGCCGAAGGGCGATCGCAAGGCGCAAAGCCACGACATCGCTAAACGTGTTCGTCCGGCGATTCAGCAAATCGCCGCGAAGTATCAAGCGCGCGTTAAGGTCTCAGAAACTCCACCAGGCCCACCGGTGTCTGCAGACTCTGGTTGCTGAAATCTACGGCCCGGATTACCAGCGGCAGATCGAAGTCGCACGACAGATTCGCGATGTCTTCGATCGCACGGCCGGCGTGGTGGACGTTGATTCGTATATCGAAGACGAGCAGACGAAATATCAGTTCGTGGTCGACAAAGAGAAGGCGGCGCTGAACGGCGTCTCGGCCGAGCAGGTTGCGTCCACACTTCGCATTGCCGTCGAAGGAGCGGGTATTGGCCTCGCGCATCAAGCCCGGGAAAAAGAAGATGTGCCGATCACGCTCCGCCTGCCGCTTGCGGATCGTTCGAGCATTGACGATCTGAAACGGATCAAAGTAATGGGCGACCGTGGCAATCTCGTCTCGCTGGGCGAACTGGTCAAAGTCGAACAGCGCCCGAACGAACAAAGCATCTATCACAAGAACTTGATGCCGGTCGTGTATGTGACGGGTGATGTGGCCGGCCAGGAAGAGAGTCCGGTTTACGCGATCCTACAGCTCAATAAAGCTATCGATCAATTGCAACTGCCGGAGGGTTACGGCCTCGAACGTTACGTCGCCAAACAGCCTTTCAGCACGGACAAACTGGCGATGAAGTGGGACGGCGAATGGCACATCACTTACGAAGTGTTTCGCGATCTTGGGTTGGCTTTTGCGGCGGTGCTCGTTCTGATCTACATCCTGGTCGTTGGCTGGTTTCAGTCGTTCAAGACGCCGTTCACGATCATGGCGGCGATTCCGTTTTCGCTGGTCGGCATTCTGCCGGCGCATGCCCTGATGGGCGCCTTCTTCACTGCGACTTCGATGATCGGATTTATCGCGGGTGCGGGAATCGTCGTGCGCAACTCAATTATTCTCGTCGATTTCGTGCAATTGAGATTGAATCAGGGAATGTCGCTCGCTGACGCTGTGGTCGATGCGGGCGCTGTTCGTTTCCGGCCGATGATGCTGACGGCTGCGGCAGTGATTGTGGGGTCAGGCGTCATTCTCTTCGATCCGATCTTTCAGGGATTGGCCATTTCGCTGATGGCCGGGGAAGTTGCTTCGCTGCTCCTGTCGCGAATGACTGTCCCGGTGCTTTACTACCTGAGCGAACGCAAGAAATACGACCGACCGATAATCGAATGCGTCGGGGTTGCTGACGAAATTCCGGCTGAAGTTGCGGAAGTTGAAGAATCCAATGGCCATGAAACCACTATGCCGGTGGTTGAAACTGCTAAAGAAGCAGAAGTACTTGACGAACCAGTCAAGAACGAAGAAGAAGAAGTCGTTTCCTCCACAGTTGAGCAATAACTTTCTATCTTCGTCTCGCCGCCACACGCTCGCTTAGCGCGTTTCCGCGCACAAACTGCGCAGCTTTCCGCGCGAACTTTTTCACACCTGATGATTTCCGCCGCAGTTCGCCCACATCTGGTCGGCACATCCATTGCGATCATCAATCCATCGGACAGATCAATTACACGTAAAACCTTCTCACGCCGGGAAAGTTTTTGATCACGTGAGAGTTCGCCCGCCTTTCACCTTCAGCAGAGACGATCCCGCCGCGAGCAGGCAAAAGTAGGAGGAATTATGGAAGTCAAAGAAGTGATGACGCCGGATCCCAGAGCTATCTGGATTACAGAGAGTCTTGCCGATGCGGCGAAAGAGATGTGGGAGAACGACTGCGGGATTCTGCCCATCATCAAGGACGGGCGCAAGGTCGTCGGCATGATTAGCGATCGCGATATCTGTATGGCGACCGCAATGAAGGACCGTAACCCGTCAAGTATTTCGGTCGAAGAAGTGATGAGCCGAACCGTCTATTCCGCGAAGCCGGAAGAGGATGTCGAACATGCACTGGCCACGATGCGCGAACATAAGATTCGCCGGCTGGCAGTGCTGAACGTGCAAGGCGAGTTGGAAGGCATTTTGTCAATGAATGACATTGTGCTCCATGCCAAGACTCGCAACGGCAAGAAACCGCCAATTGAGTTTGGCGACGTTGTGAAGACTTACCAGGCGATTTGTGAGCACCCGGTGCCCATGAAGAAGACCGAGACGAAGACGAAGGTCGCGACGAAGGCGAAGGTCGCGACGAAGACGGCGTAAGATCATCACAAACTTAGAGTGAGTAGCTCCGACGCGAACCCACGCAACTCGGATGGGGCGAATTGTGCCCAAGCGAAGGCCAAAATGATCGATGCGTGCGGCAGTTCTCTCGCGCTGCCGCATGCGTGCAGAGCCGTCTGGCTTGTCACATCAACTGCCGCATAAGAACTCGTCGCTCTGGCGCAGGCCCCCGCCTCTCAGTGCGCCTGCTTGATCTCTGCCAGTGTTGCGAGCGCCGGAACCTCCCGCGCATTCGTCACCTCAAACCTGACTCCTCGGCCCTCTGCATAGCGCGGTGCTGAATCGATCGCTTTGATAACTACTGCCGGAAGCTTGCTTGCGCGCGCTGCTGCGACGGCCTTCTCGCCCAACGCGAATGATACGAGGAAGTCACCCTCGCGAGGTGTCATGTAAAGGATTACGCGGTCCCTGCACTTCAGGCGAAGACCCCAACCGGTGCTGGCGCTGGTGAATCCCCACACCTGCGAGATGGGGACAATTCGATTAGAGACGAGTTGAATCAGCCGAGCCCAGGCAGTGAACGACTTGCCGAGAACGAGCTTGAGATCCTTTTCGGTCGGTTGCTGGGTCTTATCTGAGAATGCGCTTAGCGTCACCCGAAGTTCTCTCCTGTGGATTGGTGGTAGGCGCGAAGAATTAAACTTTTCAGCCTGATTCAATCAGCGCCTTCCGCCGTTTTTTAGCCAGCTCCACCACGAGAGATCCGGGATTGAGCTGATTGCCGGCTTTTTCGTGATCGTGTAACAGCTGAAGGATCAAGTGAGCGCGTCGTTCGTTCTCGGCGGTTTGATAGAGGAAATGATCGGCAGCTAAATGGTCGTTGTATTCGCGCGCGTGTTCGCTGAGATAGCGGCACAGCGTTGGATTTTCCTCGGTCGCGCGAATTGCGTCAGTCAGCAGATTCTCGATTGTCAGGCGCTGCTCGGCAATTAAGCTCTCTGCCGTATAGGCGTGGCCGGTTCGGCATCTGAACCGAATTACCGATCCCTCGCGCAACTCCAAAAGAGAGCCGTGACAATCAGGACAGGTGAACGGCGTGAGTTTGCCGAGTTTTTCCACCAGCTGAGGCGTCTCTATCGCGTTAAGCGCGATCTTGTTTTCAATTTCGAGGTTCTCGGCAGGGGGTTCACTTTTCTCTGGCGGGACCGGCTCATTCGCCAATCGGACCAACAGTGGCCCTATTTCACCAAGCGGCAGACAGTAATCGATTTCCACGTGTTTCACCGCGCTCTGGGGCATGCTGGGAAACTCAGCTTCGCGCGGGTCCTGGACTACTGTGATTCCGCCGCGCTGCTTGATCGACCACGACCCGGCCGTGCCATCGTCGAGTTCACCGGTCAGCACGACGCCAACAACCCGCGGTCCAAACGCCAAGGCCGCCGAGCGGAAAAGTGGATCGATAGCCGGTCGCGCGAGGTTTTCTTTTGGTCCCTGCGACAACCGGACGTGACCATCTTCGATCATCAGGTGATTATCGGGCGGCGCCACATAGATTCGGCTGTTGCGTATCTCTTCGTTGTCCGTCGCGTGAACAACTTCGAGCTGGCCACTTTGGCGGAGCCGCGCCGGCAACACACTTGGAGTCAGCGAATCAACATGCTGCACAATAAAGACCGCGGCCGGCAGATCACGCGGCAGTTCGCGCACCAGTTCCCCGAGTGCTGCCAAACCGCCCGCCGAAGTTCCGATCACAATGATGTCGCGCCCGTTCATTAACAAGAGTAATTCGACCTGCATTTGTGCAAGAGTCGTGCCCGTCCGAAATTGTCCGCCGCCACGTGCTTACTATGCTTTTGACCTCGCGGTGAGGAAAGCTGCTCAGAAAATTGTGCAAAAGCGCGCTGGGTGAATCTGCGCACCGCGAAAATCTCTGCCATTCTTATCACTAGCAGGCACACTTGAATTGGCACATGCGTTGCGAAATATCTGTGCGGAAAAATGTGCTGGGATTTGTTCTTTGAGAGTATTGCTGTCCTGCGCTCTTCTAATATTCAAAGCCTGAGGGCCGCAATGATCAGGCATGGCGATGATTCTATTTCATTACCCGAAAACAGATTAGGCGACAGGGCAGCAAGACTTTTCGAGGGCACGTTCCAACAGGTTTGGGATGTGCCTTTTTTGTTTCCGGGAGCCACATGCGCAGCAACAAACGATTTACTAATACGACGTTTACGAAGCGCGTCGATCATGACGCGGGACAACATCGCGCCCCGCGCGCCGCGCGCGAACCGGCCACGTGTTCGGGGTGCGGCGCGGTTTACCTCAGGCGTCGCTGGACGCTGGCGCGGCACGATCCACTAAGCAACGCACCGCCGTCCGGGCGGCCAGCTCGGATAATTTTGTGTCCCGCCTGCAAACAGAAACACGGCGGGGCGGCTGGCGGGTTCGTCACGATCGAAGGCGACTTCGTCACCTCTCATCGCGATCAGATCGTGCGGCTGTTACGCAATGAAGCTGCCCGGACCGCTGAAGATAATCCGCTCGCGCAAATTATGAGCTGGCGTGACAGCCAGGATGGAAAGCTCGTCCTGACCACCACGACCGAACACCTGGCCCAGCGCCTGGGCCACGCACTGGAAAAAGCCCTCGGTGGCGAGGTCACCTACGACTTTTCGCATGAGAACAAATTGGCGCGGGTTAATTGGCGAAGAGACTGAAACCAGAGCCTTGATAGGAAGACGTGAGCGTTTACCGAAAGCTTGTCGCCTATTCACATCTGACGGAGGAACATCAATGACTAAGCAGCAATCTTATTTGTCGGCAATCCTGATGACACTCGCGATCGGCCTGGCCGTGCTCGCAATCATCGTGGTCATCTCAATCCCCGCGTTTGGTCAGGAAGTTGATCCCTACAAAACCACAGCAGGGCAGGCGCCCACCATGGCTGATGCGCCTTTGGAATTTCAAGTGATCAGTGTGCGCAAAATGATCAATGGCGCGTATCAGTATGTCGGCTGGACCCCCAAAATTGAAGGCCGCATGCTCGGCCGCACCCGTCGCGGCGACGCCGTGCTGCTTGAGCTATCACAGGATGGCAAGATGCTGGCGACGTTGCGCGGCGGCTTGAGCGGCACCAGCGGCGAAAGCTGGTACGAGGACTGGGAAATTCGCGGCGACGAGGCGAAGGACGTGCTAAGTGCGGTCGGCAAGATCACCGCGACCTTCAAATACTATGACGACACCGCTGAAAAAGCCGCGCCGCTAACCGTCCGGCAATTCCAGATCGTAAAGACAGTTTATTACGACGAAGGCAAGAACAATTGGAAGTACGGCGCGCTTTATGACGATCTGCTTGGGTTCAGTTATGCCGTTCAGCGCCAACCCGGCAGTGGCGAGCCGCCGGCCGTTTGGCTCTACACCTGGATGAATCTGCAACACGACTCGGCGATCAAAGACATCAGCTACAAGTTGTCAGTTGACGGAAATCCGGTTCCCCTGGATGACGCCTTCGACGCCAATCAGAATCACGAATCGATCGTCACTCTCGATCAGCGGGAAGAAATCTTTGTGAAGGCAAAGAACGATCGCGTCGTCAATCCGCACAATGTTTATCTCGTTGTCTTCCGCCCGAAGCTGCTTTGGGGAGCGAAAGGGCAGTCTGCCGGTCCCGGCTGGTTTTGGCTTGCCGATCATCCCGGCAAATGGAACCTGAAGATTCGCATCGCCGGTCAGGTCGTACGTGAACTTCGCTTCAACGTTTTGCCGAGCGGCGAGATTGCGCTGCATCCGGAACAGGACCAGAGCAAGCCGGGATTCATGAATCTGGGACCAGGCCGTGTCTTTCTCGAGACTTACTTTCCGAATCCGAACACCTTTGATCTGCGATTCAATCCGGAAGCAATTCGCAGCGGCACGCTTTACGGCCGGCCCTGGATTAGCACTGAAGTAACCGGCGGCATGGTGAAGCTGCTGCCGCCAAAGAATCCGGGCACGATGCCATTTCCGCAGCCGACGCTGACGGGAACGGAGTGAACGGAAATAAGAGTGAGGCATCCACAAACGAATGAAGGAGGCCATGTCATGATTCACAGAAATAGATTCAAACTGGCTGGCTTAGGCGCAATCGTAGCCCTGTTCTTTTTGGTTCAGACGAGCTGTGGTCAGCAGTCGACGATCAACTCGGCGAAGGGCTACGACACGCTGAAGTCCCCTCGAGGTGCGGATATCGCGGCAGCGGGCTATTGGAAATACAATAGCCAGTCGTTCAGGCCGACAAATGAGTACTACGCGACCGTCAAGCCGATGCCGGGACGCGTGTATGAGGTGAGGGTGACCGGCGGGCTTCAGACCGGACCAGGCGACGCCAAGGGCTCGATCGAGCAATTCTTCAAGACTGACAACCCCGACCGCGTGGTGCATCTTACGACCTCGACCCTCACCTTCGGCGCCAATGCCAATCTGGTGACGCTGGTACCCCTCCAGAAGGTCGTGTTCGAGTTGGGTCTGGCGTTCGGCGCCAACGACGTTGTCCGTGCAAACGGGCCGAACTGGGGGTACGGGTCGGGCAGCATCGCGATCGACAATGGCGAAAACATCGTCAGTGTGAGCACCAAGCCCGGTGAGACAGCCAACGCCAAGGGCGAGGCGACCATTCCGGGTGGCGGCCCAGGCGCGACCATGTTTATCCATGTCACCAGCGGCCTCTCCCAACTTGGCGCCATGAACACCACCCTGGATATTGGCTACGTCTGGGTCGCGGGCACGTCACCGAACCCGGCAACGGGTTCACCGAACCTGGCATTAAACCAGCCGGCAAGACAGAGCAGCACCTCGCAGTGGTCGAACTCGAACGACGCTCAGGGAGCGGTTGATGGAAACGTCAGCGGTGGCTTTGGCTTCCATACGGAAAGCCAGCCGAACCCGTGGTGGCAGGTTGACCTGGGAGCGGTAAAGACTCTGGCCGAAATCCGCATCTTCAATCGCCGGGACTGCTGCTCTGAGCGGGCGCGCACTTTACAGGTGCTGCTGTCCAATGACGGCGTCTCATGGACACGGGTGTTCAGTAATCCCGGCACCGTCTTTGGGGCCGATGGAGCGCCTCTGCGAGTTCCGGTCAAAGGCTTGTCCGCGCGGTTCGTGAGGCTGCAACTGGCCGAAACTAATTACTTTCACCTGGATGAGGTCCAGGTATACGGCGCGGAGACGCCGTGAACGGGAACGACTGGACGCCGGCTTGATTGAGAGCCGGCAACCGGATGAACGGAAGCGATACGAAGCAGAATTCATTGGATTTGCGAAATCCGCATTACTGCGCCGCGAAAACGCACACCTCGTTCAAGCGCAAGGGAGGTCGTCATGACATTCGATCCAGCAACTGAGATTCAAAACTACCTTGTATTCGGTGAGTTCGGGGATGTGAATCCTTCAATTTGCGATTCATCTACCTACACATTTCACAGCGTCGCGAAGATGGAGGAACTCTTCGATCACGAGATCGAAGGCTGCTTCCTCTATTCGCGGCAGTTCAATCCGACCAACAAGTATCTCGCGGCGGCCCTCGCACGCATGGAAGACGGAGAGTGCGCGCAGGTTACTTCGTCGGGGATGGCGGCCATCAGCTCGACGCTTCTCGAGCTGTGTTCCGCGGGGGACGAAATCGTTTCCGAGCACACGGTCTATGGAGGGACTTACGCGTTACTGGCTAATCTGTTGCCGCGTTTCGGCATCACGACGCGATTTGTCAATCTTAGTGACGAGCAAAGTGTGCGCGCCGCGATCACGCCAAAGACGCGCGTGCTTTATTGCGAGAGCATGAGCAATCCGCTGCTGGAAGTCGCGGACATTCCGAAGCTCTCAGCAATTGCCCGCGAGTATGGCCTGAAGCTGGTTGTCGACAACACTTTCAGTCCGTTGATGCTTTCGCCGCTGCGCCTCGGCGCGGATATCGTCGTCCACAGCATGACAAAGTTCATCAACGGCACCAGTGACTGTGTCGCCGGATGCATTGTCTCTTCACATGAATTCATCGATGGCCTCACGAATATCAACCAGGGGCCTTGCATGTTGTTGGGACCGGTGCTCGACGGCATTCGCGCGGCCAGCATTCTGAAGAACCTGCACAGCCTGCATATTCGCATGACCCATCACAGCCGGAACGCGCTCTATCTCGCCGAACGTTTTCAGGAGGTGGGCCTGGATGTTCACTATCCGGGACTCGTTCATCACCCGCAGCACAAACTAATCCTGCAAATGATGAATCGCGGGTATGGCTTTGGCGGCATGTTGGCAGTCGATGTTGGCAACAAGCTGACAGCCGATCGTTTGATGATGCGCTTGCAGGAAGAGAAGGTCGGTTATCTGGCGGTTAGTCTCGGCTATTTCAAGACCCTGTTCAGCGCTCCCGGTCACAGTACTTCGGCCGAGATTCCGGAAGCTGAGCGGCAACGGATGGGAGTGGGCGACGGCTTGATTCGTTTCTCAGTTGGACTGGACAACGACATCGAGCGCACCTGGAAAACCATCAATGGATGTCTGCGAGAGATTGGCATCGACGGCCGCAGGCGAGACGATCGTTGGTTGTCGGAACTCGATGTGGAAGAACCAGAACTGGCAACCGTATAACCCTCGAGCTGAATTATTTGATAGCGCAGCTCGTTTGAGCGCGCGCACGAGGAGGAAGAAATCATGAACAAGATCAGGATGATTGCACTTGCAGTAATGACGGTGTTTGGCGTGCTGATTTTGGCTCAGACGGCGAAAGCCCAAACGCCCCCATGCAGTAACAAATGGATGGAGATCAACGTGGGCGTGTTGACGCCGGGGCCGCTGGTGAAACCCGGCATGCACAAAATCTGGGTCGGAACGAAAGACCCGCGGACAGGCGTCATCAGCAATTGGAAAGCTTACGGGCCGTTTCAGGTGCTCGTCGGGACGAAATATCTGGCGATCATGCAGAACCAGGGATCCGTAAGTGCGTTGCTGGCAAATGATGCCGCAATTGGCCGCTATAACACTCCGGCGGGAAATGTCGGCGCAATTTATTACCAGAACAAAGCCGGCAATACCGGGCCTTACGCGATCTGCACGCAGTGGGTTAAGGCGCCTACACCATGATCCGCTTCGATAAGTACGACAGCAACGGATCAAATGATGGCCAGCGCGGAATGCAGATTACCGTGCGGTCGGTTTAGATGTCTGAGCAATGAAATGGCATTGAGACAGAACGATTTGCGCGGGTGCCAGGTCGCCCGCGCAGACCCCCTTTAGCTGAGGCCAATTCAGGAGCGAAGCGGAAACATGAACCCGACACTCAGCCGGCTCTTTCTCACCGTGGCCGTTGTTTTCATTCTGGCGGCAAGCACAGTCGCTCAGGATAGGCAGGGAACTTACTCACTCCCCGCGAACCAGATCGTGCCCGGCCATCCCTGGACCCAAACCATTCCCGACCCGGACAAATTTGATTGGAGCACAGCGCGCGACGGCGCACGCCCGGGGTATCGCTATCGCGGGATGCTGCCGATGCAGCAACGTTTTTATGACTACATACAGCAGAAGCGGCGTAGCAACGTGCCGCTTAGTTCGGCCGAACAAGCAACAATTCGCTGGCTCATAACTTCGCGTCGCTGGCCTGAAGCGCCGCGGCCCAATCAGTTTTGGGCAGCCTTCATGCGTTACCTGCGCAATCAGACGACCACCGATCTCAACATCGCCCAGAGCATTATGTGCGATCAGTTGGTATCGCGCGGACTGGTACCCGTCGATAGCCCTCCGAATGCCAACGTAGCTCGGATTCGTCAGTACCTGAACTCAGGGCCATTCCAATCACGAAACTGGTTCGAGCGCACGTTCGGCCGCGTTGAACCATGGATGGACAATCTATACGCGGGTTACGGATTTGACCTGCGCCCATCTGGCTCTGCCTCAGGCAATTCTTTCCCGGCCGGCGATCCATTCAACGGCCTGAAGGTGACCTACAACATTTCGGGCGCGAAGCTCAGCGAACCCGTCGATCGCGAAGGCTTCACGATCGCCCGCAGCTACAAAGGTGTGCTGGGCACGGGCACGCTGACGATTTCCGGCACGGCCCGCGTCGGTGGTTTCGGAGCGGATGTCAGTGTCGCGGTTTGGGCCGGCGATCAGAAGCAGGAGAAGACTCTTTACATCGAGAACAAAGGAAGCGCCGGCAATCCACAAAATTTTACGCTCTCAGTTCCGATTCCTGCGGGTGCGCGCACCGGCGGTTTTGCGATCCGTCTGGATGGCCGTTACTCGATGGGCGGCGGCCATCGTGGTTGTTATGTGACGGGCGACTTTGGTCCTTCAGCAGAGCAAATTGCCGCCGACAGAGCCGCCGCCGATGCTAAGTGGCGACAGGAAGTCGAAGACACACTGAAACGTCTGGGTTACGAAAATACTCCGGAAGGAAAAGAGATCGAGGAGATGCGCAAGGCCCTCGCCGGTGGCGATACAGCGTGGAATGCTTTTGTTAACCGGCGCCTCGAACAACTGGGTTACGACACATCTCCGCCAGCGGCCGAGTACAGGGAACTTGAAACGGCGATGAGCGCCGGCGGCCCGGAATGGGATCGTTACGTGGCTGCTCACAATACTGTCAACCTCGCTACGGCCGCATCGCTGGTCACGGACGGACAGACTCTCAACGACGCGGGCAAATACAAAGAGGCGGTCGCGGCTTTCACCAAAGCCATCGAAGCGAATCCGAATTCCGCTCAGGCTTACCTTGGACGCGGGCTGGCGAAACGCTCACTAAAGGACAACGCCGGGGCGTTGGCTGACGCTGAGCATGCTCTGCAACTTGATCCGGCAAATGTGGAAGCTTATCGCTCGCGCAGCATGATCAAGCGGAGCGCCAATGATTACGCGGGTGCCTTGGCCGATGCTAATCGCGCCGTTGAGCTAGCTCCCGAACAATTTCGTTCATATCTGACCCGCGGACTGGCAAAAGAAGGTTTGAAGGATCTCAACGGTGCACTGGCAGATTACGAACGCGCGATTCAGCTCAATCCCGCGTATGCGATGTCCTACTTTTATCGCGGTACGACGCGAGTGAATCTGAAAGACAATCGGGGGGCCCTCACCGATCTTGATCGGTTCATCGAAACCAATCAGAGCAACAGCAGCGCCTATAACAATCGCGGTCTCGCGAAAGAACGACTAGGCGATAAAGCCGGCGCCATTGCCGACTACGAAAAAGCACTGGCGCTTAATCCGAATAGCGAGACGACAAAGAGAAACCTCGCCCGCATCAAAGGCGGCGCGACCAACAGTGAAGTCGTGATCTTTGAAAATGGAAACGTCGGAGGCGTGGAGAACGGGCCTCAGCGCGCGACTGTGTTTACGATTAGTCAGGCGCATCTCATCACGAAGATCGAAAATTATCACTGGAACTACGGACGAGGGGCCCGCGGCGGAACGATTGCGCTCCGGGCACGCAACGGAAAGGTTTATGGACCATGGCCGGTGCAGACTACTGCGGGACAGGGCGGCGCCCGAGACGTAGGTTGGACGTGCTCACCAAACGTGGTTATTCCTGCGGGAACCTACACCATCATCGATTCTGATCCGGATACCTGGTCGCACAACTCACAAAGTGAAACCCGGGGCTTTAGCAAAGTAACGGGCCATCCGGCTTCGCCCGATCAAATATCGTCTGAGCTGCGACTACTTCCGCCGCCAAACGCCTGGACCGCGAAGAAATAGGAATGACGAAAAGGGCCGGCGCTCGAGATCGGACGCAGAGTGGCTTAAGCTGGCGGGTATTCCCAACGGAGGGACAACATGCAACGGCATCATGGAGTGATTATTTTTGTCGCAATCCTCATTTTGTTTTTGGCTCAGGCGAGTTTCGCGCAGCAAACGATCAACTGGGGCACCCAGGCTGATTCGTTGCGCGGCCGCAATGGACAGCAGTTCACCTTCGTTTGTCCACGTGACGGAATTATCAGCAGCCGCGTGTGGGGCGCAAGTGTTTACACAGACGATTCGTCGATCTGCTCGGCCGCAGTTCATGCCGGCTACATTGAAGCCGCCAGCGGCGGCATGATCACGATCGAGATTCGGCCGGGACAGGCGTCCTACCAGGCCGTCACTCGCAACGGAGTGTCCAGTCGGGCGTACGGCTCATGGCCGGGCAGCTTTGTCTTCGTCGGGCGCGTCAGTGGCAGCGCGAACATCAACTGGGCCGCGCAAGCCGACTCGCTGCGCGGACGCACCGGCCAGCGATTCACTTTTCAATGCCCGCCCGGTGGTCCTGTCAGCGGCAGATTATGGGGAACAGATCTTTATACAGACGACTCGTCCATCTGCACCGCTGGTGTTCATGCTGGAGTCATCACGCTCTCTGGCGGCGGAAACGTAACCATAGAGATTCAACCAGGATCCCACTCGTATCGCGGCACAACGCGATACAGCATTGATAGCAAGGACTATGGCTCGTATGCCGGCAGCTTCGTCGTCGTTGACGCGCGCACGTCCACGACCCAATCTCAGCAAATTAGTTGGGTAACCGACGCGACGTCGCTGCGCGGGCGGAACGGACAACGATTCACGTTCACCTGTTCCGCAGGCGTGATCGGCGGACGCATCTGGGGGACGGATGTCTACACTGACGACTCGTCGATTTGCACGGCCGCTGTTCATGCCGGATTGATCTCGCCGAGAAGCGGTGGAACAGTGACCATCGAAATTCGTCCGGGCACCGCCTCTTATCAAGCCTCGACCCGCAACGGAGTCACAACGAGAAGTTATGGTAATTGGCCCGGCAGTTTTCTGTTTGTGAGATAGAGTAAGATCTGTCTATGACGATCTCCAAAATCAGCAGCAGGTCGAGCCGCTCATGAGTGACTCGACCTCTGTGCCAACGATTCTCTGCATCGCCAGTTTCTTCAAGGGCAACGACTTCATTCGCGAAGCGCATGCGCAAGGGGCGCGCGTCGTCCTGCTGACGAGAGAAAAACTGCTCGATAAGGAATGGGCGCGCGAATCGCTCGATGAGTTGCTTGCGATTCCAGGAAGAACGAGTGTGTCTGCTTATTTGATGGCGGCCGCACACGTTGCGCGCACGCGTCAAATCTCGCGAGTCGTCGCGCTTGAGGAATATGACATCGTTACCGCCGCGCATATTCGCGAGCACTTGTGGGTACCCGGCATGGGGACGACGACTGCGCGTTGTTTCCAGGACAAACTAGCGATGCGTGCAAAGGGCCGCGATGTTGGCTTGCCGCAACCGGAGTTTGTTCAGCTTGTTAATTACGAAGCAATCGATCGCTTCATGAAAGACAGCTCACCGCCCTGGATGTTGAAACCGCGCATCGGCGCTTCGTCCATGGGCATGAGAAAGTTGAGCGAGCCGGATCAAGTTTGGAATTCAATTCGTGAGTTAGACGCACGCGACGAATTGCACGAGCGATCGGATTTTCATCTGCTCGAAACGTACGTTCCCGGCAACGTCTATCACGTTGATTCGCTGATCGCCGGCGGCAAGATCGTTTTCACGAACGTCGCGCAATACGGCGCGCCGCCCTTCGACATCGTCCACGGTGGCGGGGTCACCACTTCGGGCACAGTACCCTACGCATCGAAGACGCGAAAAGATCTGCTCGCGCTGAATGCGAAGCTCTTGACCCGGTTCGGTATCGATCGCGGGGTGACTCACGCTGAATTCATTGCGGCGGCCAAGGCGAAGAAGCCGGCTGATCGATTTTATTTTCTGGAAGTTGCGGCGCGCGTCGGCGGCGCATTCACGGCTGAGACAATCGAAGCCGCGACGGGAATCAACCTTTGGCGCGAGTGGGCGAAGATTGAGCTGGCAACTGCGAAGAACCATTACCGTTTGCCTAGGACGCGCAAAGAATACGGCGGTATCGCCATGTCGCTGGCGCGCCAGGAACATCCGGATACCAGCGCTTACGACGATCCGGAGATCGTCTTCCGCGCACCAAAATCGCGGCATGTCGGATTAATCATTCGCACGAAACAACATAAACGTCTGATCGAGTTACTCGATCAATACGTCGAGCGCTTCAAACACGACTTTACTGCGGTGATTTCTGCTGAGGAGCGCGCTGAGCAGCACTTATAGAGTTTGATGCTTTGTTGAGCGCGAGTTCCTGAATTGCGAGTGTCGAACAATCTCGCACCAGCGCCGGATGACCTGAACAAACTCGTGGTAGCAGGAGGGCCTCAATTTGAAAGTACCATTAAGCGAGAGCCCAAGACTGAATTGGTGGCGAGTCTTATGCAACGTACTGTTTCGAGAACTATTGAGGTTGTTCGATGGAAAGAAATACTGCTTATCGCTTTGCTCACTTGGGTTGGCTCATCGTTATTAGGCTGTACTCGGACAAAGCAGCCGCAGGAAAACTTGGAAACCGGCCAAATGTCTCAGAAGAAAGCCCTGGAATATGGAGGCTGGAAAATCGAAGTCCTGGGTGTAGAAACAAGCCAGCGCCAACTGACGATCAACGACTTACCACCTGGGATTGGGTCTCCGAAAGCGCCGAAATTTGAAACCGAATCTATGAAGCCAAAAGGAGTTTTCTTACTCGTCACTTTGTCTCTGGAGAAGGTTGACGGCGAAACATTACAGCTCGAAAAGTCATTGGTCATCGACGATAAGGGACAACAATTTCCGGCACTAGCGGTAGGAAGTGGAGGTACAGGCGAGGGCTTCTTTTTCTTTAAGCGTGGGGGCCCAGAGAATTCCGGGACTTGTCAGCTGGCCTTCGATGTCCCGCTTGAATCAACAAACTTCAAGCTAAGACCTATGGGCGAATCACCAGAGATTGATTTGGCGAAGGCTGCCAAGAAGTAGAGTGATCAAGCAGCTGGAAAGGAGATCGGCGATGATGAGGAAATGTATGACGATGAGTGCTATTGGCAAACCATCACCGTGCTGTTCGCGTATGAGTTGCCACCAAGAGTTGCGGAAAACACCAAACGATCTTTCGCCCCTCACCATACATGCTGATCAGATAACCCAGGACATCAAGGTTCCCATTCCCTGGCCGAACTCCGGTGATTGAGTCACACCAAAAAAAGGGAGAGTGCCATGAAACGAACGCGACAAAGTTGAACAACGCGGAGGTGCAATATGAAGAACATGGTTCTGGTGACGTCGGCCCTCACAATCGTTCTGCTGACAGGTTGCAGGTCAGCGCCGCGAACAACATCTAACACCGAATCAAACTCGGCAAATGCTTCTTCTCCCCAACCGACGAATGGCGCACCGGCGGCGCGTGAGGCACAGTGGGTTCCGGTGACCCCCGACATCTCTTTGATGGGAATCGTGAGAAAGGGCCTGGATGTGTCCAACTCGACTCCTGAAAAACCGGAATACATGTATCAAGTCGAGGTGCACCTGAAGAATACCAGCGCGGCAGCGATCCACTTCGACACGGTCTTATTAGCCTTCGAGCCGGGCAAGGGAGAGCCATTACGTCAAGAGGTCACTTCGCGTGACGTGAAGGATCAAAGAAAAGTGCTGACCATAAGTATGAAGCAAGGCGAAGAAAAGGACTGGGATGCCGAGCTGTTGGGCGCTTCCACGGGGGAACTACTCCGGAGAGCGGCGGGTGACCCGGTCGTCTTCATCCTAGCGCTGCAAGCGAAGGGAAAAACCATCGCCGGCCCATTTCGGGCTTCACTGCCTGAGTTGAGCAGTCTGCCCGTCCCCAACAGCAGTCAAGTTGGGTATGAGAACAGGCGGCAAGCGCCAGGCACAAATTTGAAGTTTCAATAGGCCGCAAGCGGTGTTTCTCGAAAGGAGCAGCCATGGATAAGCGACATTCGGTGAAGAAGACAGACGTGCTCTTACTCGCTCTCTTCTTTGTATCGGTTCTTCTGCTGGTATGGGTCGCTACTGCGGAAGGGCCTAAAGGAAACTACTACGCCTACGTATTTGGCTATGGGAATACCATCACCATGATGGACCGCCAAGTCGCCGACGTGTTCAGCAAAGAATTTGGAACCGAAATAACCCCGGGTATTCATTTGATGAATAAGGAAGGCGAGTTGGTAAGCCCCGTTCTGGGCGGATTGAAAATGGCTCTCAAAGGATTGCTCGGCGGCGGTGGTAGAGAGTTGGAAGTTGGGTTAAGCGGAGTTCGAGTTGGGCTCAAGTTTGGCTCTTTCGGAATTCCGGTCTTGATCATGCTACCCCCCCTCTTGATTCGTCTCGTCGGCTATCGGTTTATTCGATTCAGGAGACCGATGGGTGACGGATAAATAAGTACCGCGCAGGATAGCATGACCAGTTGCGACGGAAACTCCGGTGGCGCTACCGGCAACAAAATCTCCGCCGACCCCGCTGAGTGTATGAGTTCGCAAATCTCAATAAGCAGTGTTCAAAGGAGAAGCCAATATCGAGACCTTTCATGATTTCACTCTGCGCACTTTTGCTCCTGACCGGATTTGCATGCGCGAGAAGGTCAACCGACCGATTAAGACTTCGTTGGGAGACCTCGTCGAAGGTCGAGAAAAAGGACAACGTGCGGACCGACAAAGAGACGATTGCGGCGAACACGGACGGAGACGTTTATGTTCTTGGTTTCGAAGGAAGAAGAAAGAAATTCAGCTCAACGACGTTCCGGTGCCAGACGCGTACAAGCTTGCTCAATTTCCGCTGGTCGATTCAACGGGAAGAGTTTCGTTTCCGTCTTTGTCGGCGGCCCTGCAAAGGACGACACGTGTCGGGGACAAACTCAGTCTCAGTGGAAATATGACGGGGAAGGATGGGAAGTTCTGGGTGACCGGGGGAGAATGAGAATTTCCGGAAGCAAAGGTCACGATTGTTTCGTGTTCCTAGGGATGCTTTGCTGACCTTTAAAGACGGCG
>CAVTGZ010000010.1:0-178365 GCA_963734445.1 uncultured Acidobacteriota bacterium
ATATCGATGCTGAGCATGCCATGGATGCCGACTACTGCTGCCAAGCTCGGCGTGAATGTCGATGACATGCTGATCTCGCAGCCTGATTCAGGCGAACAGGCATTGGAGATTGCCGAAGCTTTAGTGCGATCGAACGGCGTCGATGTGATTGTCGTCGATTCAGTCGCGGCCCTGGTTCCGCGCGCTGAACTGGATGGCGAGATGGGCGATTCGCTGCCGGGCCTGCAGGCGCGTCTGATGTCGCAGGCGTTGCGGAAACTCACGGCCATCGTGGCCCAGTCAAACACCTGCTTTATCTTCATCAATCAGATTCGCGAAAAAATCGGCGTGATGTTCGGCAATCCCGAGACCACGACTGGTGGTCGCGCGCTTAAGTTTTATTCCAGCTTGCGCCTCGACATTCGTCGCATCGGCGCGATCAAGGACGGCGATCGCGTCGTCGGCAATCGCACCAAGGTCAAAGTCGCCAAGAACAAAGTTGCGCCGCCGTTTCGCGAGGCCGAGTTCGACATCATGTACGGCGAAGGTATTTCGCGCGAAGGCGACCTCCTCGATCTTGCGACCAACAATCGCGTCGTGGAAAAGAGCGGCGCGTGGTTCTCTTACAAGGGCGAGCGTCTGGGACAGGGCCGCGAGAACGCGAAGCAGACTTTGAAAGATCAGCCCCTCGTGCTGGAAAAGATTAAGAATGAAGTGAAGCGCGCGTTGGGCATGCCGGTCCCGGCAGAGGTTGTCGAAGCGACCGAACCGAAGAAAGCAGCAGCGGCCGGGGCGGATAAGAAATAAACGTCTCGGTTAGGGACGCGCCTCAAATCAATCTCGGGGTAAGGAAGGTGGGCTTGCCCCCGCTCGTCTTTGTGGCAAAGAAATGGTCGAACCTTAATCTTCCCGGTGCTCTCCATTTCGTAACTGGAAACACGCTGAACCGAAATCGAATCTTCACAGATCCGACCCTTTGCGTCGCGTTTCTGGAGGAATTGGAGTGTCTGAACCGAGAGTGGCCCAGCAAACTTATCGCATATGTATTAATGCCTGACCACTTCCATTTGATCAGTAATCCAAGAGACGGGCGCATCAAGGAGTTCATCGGATCGCTAAAAAGTCTCTCGGCCAGACGCATTATCACAAACTCAAGTCGTTTTCGTTCTCAGGCTGACTCGGACAGTCATCACCTTTGGCAACAAAGTTTCAAGGCGGTTCCTTTGTGGAGCGGCTGGATGATTTGGCAAAAGATTAACTACATCCACGCAAATCCAGTCCGTGCCGGCTTGGTAAGTTCGACGAAAGACTATCAATGGTCGAGTTTTCACTCCTTCTACTCGCAAGGTGAGAGTTCGTTGGCTATTGATCGTGAGTGGTGCTGGGATGACGATGTTGAGAAGCTTTCCAGAGCAGTCAAGCAAATGGGACATCTACCTTGAGAGCTATTGGAGAAGCGGGGGCAAGCCCGCCTTCCTAACCCTGAGGTAACCAGAGCTATGCTCTTCTTCAAGAAGAGCGCCTTTACACCGATTCAATAATCCCCACATAATTCGCCCGGGCAGTTAATCCATGACCAAATCGATTCTCATCAAAGGCGGCACCATTGTGACGATGGACAAGTCGGATTCCATCGTGCGCGGCGACGTGCTGATTCGTGATGGCCGCGTCGCTGAAATTGGCGGTGAGATTGACGACACTGTAAACGAAGTGATCGAAGCGCATGGTTGCGCCGTGCTTGCCCGGCTTTGTACAGACGCACATTCATCTTTGCCAGACTTTATTTCGCGGCGCGGCCGACGATCTGGCTTTGATTGACTGGCTGAAAAAGCGCGTCTGGCCGATGGAAGCGGCGCATACACCGGAATCGATTCGCGCCTCGGCCCAACTTGGTATTGCCGAGCTGATCAAAGGCGGCACGACTTGTGCACTCACGATGGAGACCGTTCGCTACACCGAAGAGGTTCTGCGGGTGGTGGAGGAGACCGGATTTCGCGCCACCGTCGGCAAGTGCATGATGGACAAAGGCGAGGGCGTGCCCGACGAGCTTCATGAAGACACGCGCGCCTCAATCGACGAATCGCTCGGGCTGATGAAGAAATGGCACGGCCAGGCTAATGACCGGATTCGCTGTTGTTTCGCGCCGCGCTTCGCGATCAGTTGCACGCGAGAATTGTTGCGGGAAGTTGCTGAGCTGGCCCGGCAACACGGCGTGATGATTCACACGCACGCTTCAGAAAACAAGCAGGAATGCGAGATCGTCGAAAGCGAAAGCGGTCAAAAGAACATCGCGTATTTGAATTCGCTGGGCATCTCGGGAAGCCACGTGGTGCTGGCCCACTGCATCCATCTGGACACCGACGAAATGGAGACGCTCACCCAAACCAGGACTAATGTCGCGCACTGCCCATCGTCGAATTTGAAGCTTGGGTCTGGCCTGGCGCGCGTAGCCGAAATGTTGGCGCGCCGAATCCCTGTATCACTCGGCGCCGATGGCGCTGCCTGTAACAATCGGCTGGACATGTTTACTGAAATGCGGACCGCGGCCCTGCTGCAGAAACTTGCGCACGGTCCGGAGATGCTCCCGGCGATGCGGGTCCTGAAAATGGCGACAATCGACGGCGCGCGCGCGCTGGGACTGGAGTCAGAGGTCGGCAGTCTCGAGATTGGGAAGCGGGCCGACCTAATCGTGGTGGATCTGAACCAAACGCATTCCAGCTCCGATGAGCAATATAGTTTCTTCGCTGGTTTATTCCGCCCAGCCCTCGGATGTGCGCACCACGATCGTTGATGGAGAAATCGTCATGCGCGATCGTGAGTTGCTGACGTTGAATGAAGTGAGTGTTATCGATGATGCAAATCGCGAAGCGGGCGCTCTGGCGAAGCGGGCAGGTTTGGTAACGTGAGAAGACTCAACGACGCTGGAACGGTGGTAAATCGCCTTTCCGGACCTCGAGGAACTCTCCGCGCGCCTAGTGGTTCCTGGCTTCGTCAAAGCTAACAAAAGGAATTTGCAATTCACATCAGCTCGAGGTGAGGAAGGTGGTTTACGCCGCTCGTCAAAGAAGCCCGTGTCCATAACGAGTCTCACTCTTCCGGCATTCGCCAAAATCAATCTCAATCTGTGGGTGCTCGGTCAGCGCGCGGATGGCTATCATGAAATCGACACGATCTACCAAACCATCAGCCTGCACGACACGCTCAACATCGCCGCGATCGATAGCTCGGAATTCGAATTATCGTGCGACGATCGCCTCTTACCAGTTGGCGAAGATAATTTGGTAGTTCGCGCTGCGCGAGCGTTACAGAATCGGTTTGGAATCAACAAAGGAGCGCGTGTTCGCTTAGAGAAACGCATTCCAGCCCAGGCGGGACTCGGCGGAGGCTCATCCGACGCGGCCGTGACATTGATTGCGTTAGTCACGTTATGGGAACTCAGTCCCACGAAAGAAGATCTTGTGGAAATTGCTTCACAACTCGGCGCTGATGTTCCGCTCTTTTTGTTTGGAGGAACATCCCGGGGAACAGGCATCGGAGACAAGCTTGAGCTGCTTGCCGACGGAACGGAAAAGTTTCTGCTGATCGTCAAACCAAACGCTAACATCAACACGTTGGATGCTTATAAAGCTCTCGATGAACGTTCCTTGACAACCCACAACTCGAAAACTATTCTTTCAACTTCGCCATGGTTACAGGTTTTTGACAGAGCAGACTTTGCATCTCTTATAAATGATTTCGAGGTCGTGGTGTTTAACCTCGCCCCGGAGATTCGCAGAGCGAAGGCAGCACTATTAGAAGTGGGCGCAAACGCGGCGTTACTTGCGGGAAGCGGCTCTGCGGTGTTTGGAATTTTTGATAGCGAAGATGCGCAACGACGCGCCATTCAGGCGATCGAACTCGAAGCTGGTTGGCGCGTCTTTCCCTGTAGAACGGTAGGGCGCAGCGCCTATTGCAGCGAGATGGGCCCGGCGGGAAAAATCTTCGCACTGTTGTTTGGCCGATGATATGGGCCGATATAGTTGGGGCGTCGCCAAGTGGTAAGGCACCGGTCTTTGGATCCGGCATTCGTAGGTTCGAATCCTTCCGCCCCAGCCAATTTCTTTAGTGGCACAGACTTCAGTCTGTGATTCATCTTTCAGCGAGCCGCACAGACTGAAGTCTGTGTCACTATTCATGGGAACCACCGGCGGCATCAAAGTTTTCTCCGGGACTGCGCACCGCGGCCTCGCCGAAGAGATTTGTCGTGAACTTTCCTGCGATTTGGGCAAGGCCATGACGGCGCGCTTTTCGGACGGCGAATTCAATTTTCAGATCGAAGAAAACGTCCGCGGCGCGGACGTTTTCATCGTCCAGCCCACGTGCCCGCCGACCGATGCGTATTTGATGGAGCTGCTGGTGATGCTCGATGCGTTTCGCCGTTCGTCTGCGGAACGTCTGACGGCCGTGTTGCCGTATTACGGCTACGCCCGTTCTGACAAGAAAGATCGGCCGCGCGTGCCGATTTCGGCCAAGCTGGTCGCGAACTTGTTAACCGTTGCCGGCGCTGATCGAATTCTGACGATGGATCTGCACGCCGCGCAAATCCAGGGGTTCTTTGATATTCCGGTAGATCACTTATATGCCGCACCGGTTTTTATCAAATATTATCAGGAGCGGCCGCTCCCGAATTTAACCGTGGTCGCGCCGGACACGGGCGGAGCAGAACGCGCGCGCGCTTATGCAAAGCGCCTCGACGCCGAACTCGCTCTGTGCGATAAGCGTCGGGACAAGCCAAACGTCGCGGAAGTGATGAATGTGGTCGGCGATGTCAAAGGACGAAGTTGCCTGATTGTTGATGATATGTGCGACACGGGCGGCTCTTTGACCAAAGTTTCGCTGGCCTTAAAGGAGGCCGGTGCGGCGCGAGTTGACGCTTGCTTTACCCATCCGGTACTCTCTGGACGTGCGGCACAGCATCTGGGGAACTCGGGTATTGAGCAGATTGTTGTGACTAACACGATTCCGCTGAATTCGAAAGCAGCGGAATTGAAAAACATCAAAGTCTTGAGCATTGCGCCTCTTTTGGCGAAAGCTATCAAGTCGATCCATGAAGAGACCAGCGTCTCTTCGCTCTTCGTTTAGTGAAGGGCAAACACTGAAAGTCGAGTAGCCGTCAGAAGGCCGCAGCTCAGCCTCAGCTTTCAGCAGCTACAATTCGGAGATGTGGCACAGACTTCAGTCTGTGGTGGCCTCTGCTGTCATCACAGGCTGAAGCCTATGCCACTAATTTAGGAGAGCAATCATGGCAGAGAAGAAGGAAATTATGGTGAAGCGCCACGCGCGCGCGAGGGACGCGGGAAGAACGATTCGCGCCGGGCGCGGGCGAATGGTCAGGTGCCGGTGACCATCTACGGTGGCGGGGGCGAGGCCGTGGCCGCGTTAGCGCCATTGCGCGAACTGGCGGCGATTCTGCGATCCGATACGGGCCGCAACACGATCTTCACGGTCGACATCGAAGGCGTCGAAGCTACCGAAGTGATGTTTGCCGATCGGCAAATCGATCCGGTACGCATACGGCTGGTGCATGCTGATTTCAAACGACTCGTAAAAGGACGAAAAGATCGAAGCGACGGTGCCACTGCGTTTGGTAGGCGAACCCTTCGGCGTGCGCGAAGAAGCCGGCATGCTCGAGCAGATCATTCGTGAAGTCGAGATTCGTTGCCAGCCGCGCGATATTCCTGAGCATCTAGATGTTGACGTAACCAATCTCAAGGTTCATGACGTGCTGCACGTCTCTGACATTCCCACCACCGAAGGTGTCGAGATTCTGGCCGACGCCGGACACTGTGATTGCGACTGTGGGCGTCGTTAAGGAAGAGCCGGTCGAGGTTGCCGCGCCGGTTGAAGGCGAAGCACCGGCCGAACCTGAAGTTATCGGCAAGGGCAAGAAGGAAGAGGAAGGCGAAGGCGGCGAAGAGTCGTAAGTAAGAACATTGCCGATTGCCAATTTGAGATTGCCGATTGGTTCGGTTCCACGAAATGTGTTCCGGCCCGGTTTTTCAACCGGCAATGGGCAATCGAAAATCGGCAATGTACTTGATCGTCGGACTCGGCAATCCCGGTGAGGAATACGCGCAGACGCGCCACAACCTGGGATTCATGTTGATTGACAAACTGGCTGCGCAAGCCGGCGTCACGGTGAAGCGAAAGGAATGTCAGGCGCTGGTCGGCAACACGACCATCGAAGGCCAGCGCGCGATACTGGTTAAGCCGCAGACTTTCATGAATCTCAGCGGCGATGCGGTTGCCTGTTTGCTGCGAAAGCCTGACCTGCAAGCGTGTTCGCTGATTGTGATCAGCGACGATCTGGCTTTGCCGTTTGGGTCGATTCGCTTGCGCGAGCGCGGCAGCGCCGGCGGTCACAACGGGTTGAAGTCGATCATCGGGGCGTTGGGAACGGATGAATTCATTCGCTTGCGCATTGGCATTCAGCCGGAACATCCGGTTGGCGATGCGAAAAGATTTGTGCTGAACCAATTTTCGCGCACTGAACAGGAGACTTTGGCGGACATCCTGGACCGGACCGAGCGGGCGTTGCGATCGGTAATTCGTGACGGCATTTCCAAAGCGATGTCGTTACACAACTAGTTAATCGTGAATCGTCAATAGTGTTGGCTGGTTACGAACAGGCTCAGGCGCCGATTCTATTTACGATTTACGATTTGACGGAGGTACTACTGTGGCGGAAAAAAGAAGTTATGAAATGGTTTTTATCGTCGATCCTGACGTGGCCGACGATGAAGTGATGCGCCTGAGCGAGGGTGTGCAGAAAATTATCACCAGCCAGGGCGGCAGCATCACCAAGACCGAAATGATGGGCAAGCGACAGCTCGCTTACGAAATCAATCACAAGAAAGACGGCACTTACGTGCTGCTTGAAGTGGAAGGATCGGGAGCGGAGATCGCAGAAGTTGAGCGCCGCATGCGCGTTAACGATCAGATTCTTCGCTACATGACCATTCGCGTCGATGAAGGCCGGCGCCGCGCGCAGAAGTTGAAGGATCGACGCGCGCGCAAAGCCGCCAAGAAAACCGGTTCCGGCAAAAGTAAGGAGACGGCGGCTAATTTTGAAGCGGGCGCCGACGAAGAGTACGCAGCTTAGAGATGTACGACAAACCTCGGTTTGTCGTCGAAAGATTTGCAGGTTAAGAGAAAGTGACAAACTGAAGTTTGTCGTACTGAAGGAAAGAATATGTCATCAAACTATGAAGATCGCGATCTGGGATTTGAACAGTACGATCGCACCATGCCGCGCGGCCCTCGCCGTATGCAGCGGCGCAAGATATGCCGGTTTTGCATCGACAAAGTCGATTACATCGATTTCAAAGATGTGAAGCTACTGCAATCGTACGTGCCCGAACGCGGCAAAATTCTGCCCCGGCGGATTTCAGGCGTTTGCGCTGCCCATCAGCGAATGCTCGCCGAGGCGATCAAGCGCGCGCGTAACATCGCTTTGCTGCCCTACGCAGCGGACTAAGATTGTTCCCTCTCCCTCTGGGAGAGGTTTAGGGTGAGGCTTTACTCTGCGGTAATCACGTCCCTCACCCCAGCCCTCTCCCAAAGGGAGAGGGAGACTGGGAGTTCATCACAATGGCACATACACAAGTTCTTTTACGGGAAGACATCGATAATCTGGGCGCGCGCGGGGAAATTGTGCGCGTCAAAGCCGGTTACGCTCGCAACTATCTCTTGCCGCGCAATCTGGCGGTCGAAGCGACGGCCAACAACATGCGGCAGATTGAAGGCGAGCGCGCCGCGCTGGCGAAACGTGAAGCTAAAGAGCGCTCATCGGCTGAACTCCAGGCGTCGCAACTGCAGAAACTGACTTTGAAATTTGAGCGGAAAGTCGGCGAAGCCGGCGTGCTCTATGGCTCGGTCACCTCGATGGACATCGCGCATGAGCTGGCGGCACAAGGCTATGAAATCGATCGCCGAAAAATTTCGTTACGCGAGCCCATCAAGCGCTTTGGCACTTACACCGTCCCGGTGCGCCTGCATCGTGAAGTCACGGTCGAACTGCCAATCAGCGTTTTGGGCGAAGGCGGGGTTGAAGTCGATGTGGAAGCGCTGCAAGGTGAAGCTGCGAAGCCAGAAGCGGCCGATCAGACCGCGCAATTTGATACGGCAGAAGCCGGAACAGAGTAATAGCGCAACCAGGATGCGGCTTTGCCGCAGCACAATGCAGTAAGGCTCTGCCTTACAACTTGTGGGTTTGATCAAATGCGGGCACAAGTTTTAAGGAAATTACACCGCCTATAGAGACGGCGTAACTTAACAAGCAGTGAAATATCCCCGAGCCGCAAGTCGTCCCACGATCTTGCTGCGACGTTGGCGTCTTCGTCGTATGCTGGAGCGACATCTGAAAGAGGCCCATGACGAATACCAATCTATTCTTCACAACCCGAACAGAACGCAGCAAGCTTTACTAATAGCAACCCTTCAACTACAGCGTGCCCACTGGGATATCGACCAGAGCAAGTCACGAGTCATTCTTTTGAAGGCTGAGAAGCTAGCGTTGGATGTCCCGAGTTACGAAGAAAAGCCGAGTTGGTGGCGGGATGATAATGAACTCGGTGGAGCACCCACTGTTCGATGGTTATCGGAAAGGGGTAGGTCCGGTGTTGCCAATCTCATACGCAATGAGCGCCGAAAGACCTGGGAATGGCGAATCAAAATCGTCGTCCCGATCCTTACTATTTTGGTAAGCATACTTGGATTAGTCATTGCTCTAGTCGCGCTCCTGGTAAAGGTAGCGGGCTCAACGGAAAAATAATTTCTCGGCGATAAAAATCAAAACAAAAAACAGCGACAGCGCGCAGATGTGTGATGTATATTCTGCGTCCTCCGCGTTAGTTATTATTTTGCAATCAAGTCGTTCTAATGGCCACACCTAATCCGATACGTGATCCGATTCTCGAAAGACCACTACCAAATAGCCCTGAAGCCGAGCGCGCTGTTCTTGGTTCAATACTTTTGGATAATTCGCTCGTCGCGCAAGCTGTCGAGTTGCTTGACCCAGACGACTTTTACGTTCCATCAAATCGCCGCATATTCAAAGCAATGCGAGTACTGTTCGAGCACAGCTCAGAAATTACCCCAATACTAATAGCTGAGACGTTGAAAAGGGAAAGCTCTCTTGAGACTGTTGGGGGAATGGTAACACTTGCCAATCTTACGTATGGTTTGCCGCGACTCCCATCCATTGAATCGTATGCAAAGATTATTCGCGGGAAATCACTTCTGCGAAGACTAATACATACAGCCGAAAAAATTACTGCCGAAGCGCTCGAGGAAGAAGACGAGCCACAGAATATTCTCGATCATGCCGAGCACGCCATCTTTGCCTTAGCCGATGAGCGGATTCGCCAGGGTTTTGAACACATCAAGCATCCGGCGGAACGCGTGCTCGAGAAAGCCGAGGCCGTCGAGCACCGCGACCTCGTTGTAACCGGCGTCCCTACAGGGTTTCGCGGCCTCGATTCGCTGACTTCCGGGCTGCAAAAACAGGATCTCGTGGTCATTGCCGCACGACCGTCGATGGGTAAAACCAGCCTGGCGCTGACGCTCGCTCAGCACGCGGCGATTGAAAGTAAGGCGGTTGTCGGCATCTTCTCGCTGGAAATGTCGGCTGAGTCTCTGGCGATGCGCATGCTTTGCTCTGAAGCCAGCGTGGACGCGCAAAAGTTTCGCAGCGGCTATCTCTCGAACGAAGAGTGGTCACGTCTGGGTAAGGCGCTGGGCCGGCTCGCCGATGCGCGCATCTTTATCGATGACACGCCGGCGATTTCGGTCCTGGAAATGCGCGCCAAGGCGCGGCGCCTGGCGACTGAGCAGAAGCAACTCGATTTGATAGTTGTTGACTATCTCCAGCTGATGTCGGGCTCGTCCGGGCGCTTCGAATCGCGCCAGCAGGAAGTGTCGCAGATTTCGCGCGAGCTGAAAGCGCTGGCCAAAGAGTTGGATATCCCGATGGTCGCGCTGTCCCAGTTGTCGCGCGCGCCTGAGAACCGCACCGACCATCGTCCGCAGCTCGCCGACCTGCGCGAGTCGGGCGCCATCGAACAGGACGCCGACGTTGTGGCGTTTATCTATCGCGAAGAGCAATACAACAAGCAGGAAGAAAACAAGAACATCGCCGAACTAATCGTTGCGAAGCAGCGCAATGGTCCCACCGACACGATCTATCTGGCCTTCGTAAATCAATTCGCCAAGTTTGCCGATCTCGAGCGAGAAGCGTTGGGCGCATACCTCGCGCGCTTCGATCGATCCAAAGGTTCGCCCCGCATCAACCGCGGGGACGATGGATTCTAGAATTGAATCATTGAATGATTGATTCATTTGATCATTGATCCAATAATCCCCGACTAATGAGTCAATGGAACAATGAATCAATGAATCAATCGACACGCCGTCCCACCTGGGCCGAAATCGATCTCGCCGCGCTCGCTCATAACTTCCGTGTGATCCGCCAACAGGTCGGCGACGAAGTAAAGATCCTCGCGGCGGTCAAAGCTAACGCCTACGGCCATGGCGCGGTGGAGTGCGCGCGGCGCCTGGAGGCGGAAGGCGTGGATTGGTTCGGCGTCGCGCTACCGGAAGAAGGAATTGAGTTGCGCGAGGCGGGAATCGAGCGGCCTATTCTCTGTCTCGGCGGTTTTTGGCCCGGCCAGGAATCTTTACTCTTGCGGCATCAAATGACGCCGGTGGTTTATCGGCTCGACCTGCTCGAATCGCTGGACGAGGCCGCGAAAGACGCAGGTGTGGTCGCCGACGTCCATGTAAAGATCGACACCGGGATGGGGCGATTGGGTGTGCGCGCTGATGAAGTCCCGCAGTTCATGGATCGGTTGCAGCAATATCAAAATATTCGCGTTGATGGATTGATGACCCATCTGGCTGCCGCGGACGAAGTATCAAAGCTGGAATTCACAGACGAGCAATTAAGGAAATTCGATGAGGCGCGCGAAAGCTTTCATGAACACGGCTTTCGACCTACTTATGTTCACGCGGCGAATTCCGCCGCCGCTTTCGCAAATCCGCGTGTTCGAGGCAGCCTGGTGCGGCCCGGCGGCTCGCTCTATGGTTTCATCCGCGATGTGTTCCCAGCGAGTGTGGAAGCGCCTCCGCTGCAACCGTTGATGTCGCTGCATACGCGCATCGCGCTTTTAAAGACGGTTCCCAAAGGGGAAAAGCTGGGCTACGGCTGCAGTTTTGAGACGGCGCGTGATTCACGAATTGCGACAATTCCGATTGGCTACGATGATGGTTACTCACGAGCATTTTCGAATCGCGGTCGCGTGATTATTCGCGGACAATTTGCGCCGGTCGTGGGCCGCGTCTCAATGGACTTAACGCTGGTTGATGTTACTGAGGTGGGCGGCGTGGAGCTCGACGATCGAGTGACATTGCTGGGCCGCGATGGCGACGTATCGATAACGGCCGAAGACCTCGGTGAAATCGCCGGGACAATCTCGTACGAAATAACCTGCGGCATCAGCAATCGCGTACCGCGAATCTACAAAGCATGAGAACTCTGGGCAACAAAGCGGACAAACAGCAGCTGTTGAATCGCGTTCAGCTGTTGACACCCGACAGCCAACGTCGTTGGGGCAAGATGACTCCGCACCAGATGGTTTGCCATCTCAACGATTCATTTAAGTCTGTGACCGGCGAGCGCGATGTCCGCATTCGCAAGACCAACCCGGCCGTGCGCACACTGCTGCGTTGGTTCGCTTTGTATCTACCTTTGAAGTGGCCGCATGGTTTGCCGACGATGCCCGAGAATGATCAGGAACGCGGCGGCACGCCGCCCGAGGATTTCAAGCGCGACGTTCAAGAGTTGTCCGCGATCATCGAGCGCTTAACCAGTTCGCAGCGAGACTTCCAGTGGCGGCGGCATCCGCTGTTCGATGAAATGGCTGAGCGAGACTGGATGCGCTGGGCTTATCTGCACGTGGACCATCATCTGCGGCAATTCGGAGTGTAAGTAACTGATGGCTGAAGCAGAAAAACTGACAGTTGCAGTCAACGATTCGGAATCGGTGACAGCGCTGCTTTATCCGGCAGCGAAAAAGGATCGCGCACGCGTGACGATCATTCTGGGTCACGGCGCCGGCGCGGATCAGTTGAGCGGCTTTATGTGCATGGTTGCGACCGGATTGGCCCAGCCCGGATTCGATGCCATGACTTTTAACTTTCTCTATAAAGAGAAAGGCAAGAGCGGTCCCGATCCCAAAGCGAAGTTGGAAGCCTGTTATCAAGCCGTGATTGATGCGGCCATCAAGCACCGGAAGCTGAAAGGAAACAAGCTGGTCATCGGCGGCAAATCGATGGGCGGCCGGATCGCTTCGCAGGTCGCGGCTGAACAATCAGAAGGAGTCAATGGGCTGATTTTTCTTGGCTATCCATTGCACCCGCCCGGGCGGCCGGACAAATTGCGCGATGAGCATCTGCCGAAAATTAAGGCGCCGATGTTATTCGTCCAGGGATCACGCGATGCGTTTGGGAGTGAGGATGAGATCCGCGCGATTATCAAGAAGCATCGATTGAACGCGGCGCTCTATGTTGTCGAGAGTGGCGATCATTCTTTCAAGGTTCCAAAGAGTCTGAAGCCGCAGCAGCAAGTTTATGAAGATGTGATGGATGAAGTCGCGAAGTGGTGTCAGATTTCCTAATTCAATTTTCCTCTGGATTCCTCTGCGAAAACCTCGGCGCTCGTCTGGGGTTAAGCGACGTTTGAAAGCATTTACCGCAGAGCAACAGGCGGAGGTAGGCGCAGAGACCGCAGAGGATGAGTCGAGAATTTCAAAATCAGGACATTATCTACAGCGGCGCTTGCCCGCCCTAATCAGAACGCGCTTTTCAACACCAGAACGATCGTTCGCCCGGGAACAACGGTATCCACCGCCGAGCCGAATCCCGGCGCGCCGATTATCCTCACTGGCAAACCAAAGTTCGCGCGATTGAGAAGATTGAAAAACTCCGCACGAAACATAAGGTCCTTCGTTTCTCCAAACTTGAAGGTCCGACTAACTGACAGATCAAGATTGATGAAGTTGTCACCGCGAACGGTATTCCGGCCCACTGCGCCATTGCTTCCGAAGGTGAAGAAATCGGTGAGCTGTTTTCCTGATGCGAGGACGACCCTTTGCGGTCCGTGTGCGGTCAGAAAGATCAGGCCGTTAGTCGTCGAAGGACGATCGGTCAGATTACCGTCGAAGTTGGCATCAACCGGAAGATTGAGCGTGAATGGTTGTCCCGTATTCATCTGGAAGATCGAAGCGATTTGCCAGTTCTTAAGTAATCTTCCGGCGCCGCTACTTGAATGACGGTAGAAGGGCAGATCCCACAGCACGGAAGCAACAAAGCGTTGGCGAATGTCGAAGTTGGCGTCGCCGCGTTCCGCTCGAAAGTTGAACGAATCCTGAGCGATGACCGGCGCGCCGGCAATCGGAAAGAGATCCGAGACATCATCGATGGCGTGCGACCAGGTGTAGGCGGCGGTGAACTGATAGTTTTGACTGTAGCGTTTGCGGGCCTCGATCTGCAGCGCGTGGTAAGTGGAATTGGCTGAGTTCTCAAAGATTTGATAAGGACCAAGGTCGCGGTTGGGACGGTTCGGCGCAAAGGCGCTCAGAACCTCAACGACTGGTAGCGGGAATGCTAAGTCATGGAAATTAATTCTTGGAACGACATCCTTACCAAGATTGGGAGTGGTCAAACGGGTGAGCTTCGTGCCCTTGCTTCCCACATAGGCGATCGAGAGCAAGTATCCCTTTAAGACTTCTCGTTCTGCGGTCAGGTGCCATTGCTGCGCGTATGGTGTCCGCAGTTTCTTTTCGGGTAACGTGAACGCTAACTCGTTGTTATTGGCGAAGACCCGACCCATCAATGCGGTAAAGTACTGGAGATCCGGACCAAATTGATTACAAGTCCCAAACTGATTACAAGGAGTTTGCGCAAGTAAGAAAATGTCAGGGGCGGTGAAAAAAGGATTAGTGGAATTTGGACTAAGGGCCCGATATCTTGCCGGATTGTTAAAATCAAACGCGTTGCCACCGACTTCGCCAGGTCCGAAACTAAACTGAATTTCGTTCGGAAAAACATTGCGCGACTGGCTCACAACTGCACCGAGGATCGTATCGTAGTAGATTCCGTAGCCTCCACGTACTACGGTCTTACCATTCTTATCGACCGACCACGCGAATCCCGCCCGGGGAGCAAAATTATTGTAGTCCGGGTCATAGATTCTCCGGCGACCATCAATTATCTGCCGGTAAGCGTTGAGGGTCGCGTTGAATTGGAGCACACAGCCCCCGAGTTGGCAGATAAAGCCGCTGGGATTGTTGAACGGTGGCAACGAAGTACCTTGCGGCAGGTTTTCCAGTTGCAGCGCGCTTTCAATACGCCTATTCACCTCGCGTGGCACCGTGTTGTATTCGTAGCGCAACCCGTAGTCCAGGACCAGTCTTGGTCCAATACGCCAGTTGTCGTTAATGAACCCGTGATATTCAGTAAAGCGCAAACCAATTGTTGAATCGGGAGGGCCGATTGTCATTGTCTGGAGTACCGAGGATGGAATTCCGAGCGTCGCCACTTGCACACCTGGAATCAACCGCATAGGGCGGTTAAACCCAATACCGAGCGGATCACTATCAACAGTCAACACGCCATAGCCAAAGACCGCCTGCGGACGATAGAGGCGATCGAGTACGCTGTTCAACTGGTAGCGTCGCATGTTAACGCCGAACTTGATTGAATGATTTCCGGCTGACCACGAGACTGAATCTGCGTACTGAAATGTATTGCTGGCGCGACGCTGCGGGAAAGTAAATGCGTTAACACCGACGGGACTGAACGGCTCAATCAATAATTCACCAAGGGGACCGGTGTCGGCTACACCGGATAACGCGCCGACCGTCTCGAAGGAACTGGCCGAAAAGATGAAGGGATTGCCCGGATACTCGAACAAATCGAGCAGTGTGCGTCCAAAAGAAAAGCGGGCTTGGTTACTAATATTATGACTGAGCGCCTGGTCCCAGATCAGGGAGAAATTATGTGAGCGGGTGCGAGAGTCGAGTGTTGAGCGGATAGCCTGGTTGACGCTTGGAAGCACGCGCCCATCGTCCGTAAAATTGTACCGGCCGCTCAGGGAACTGCTCACATTGATTTGATGAGTCAATTTCAATGACAAGATAACGCCTTCATTATCGGCGGGCGCTGTGGTCGTGAACGTGTTGGCTCCGTAAGGTCCATTCGCATTGTTGGGCAGGGGATAAAGACTGAACACTTCTTTACCCAAAGGCAACGTATCCGTAAAGCTAACACGGCTACAACAGCGACCTCTCCTAACATTCGCGTCGAACGTACCGCCGCCTCGAAAGAGGCGCTCTGCGATGGTGGGCGTTGAAAAGTGCTCGGTCACCGACGCCCTTGTCTGATCGCGCTCAAAACTCATGAAGAACTGCGTCCGGTTGTGAATGATTGGTCCGCTAAAGGTCACGCCCATCTGCGTGCGCGTAAATGGCGGCTTGCCGTTGGTGTCGAAAAAATTTCGGGCATTCAATCTCGAGTCAGTGAACCGGGCAAAGAACTGTCCGTGATATTTATTGCCGCCATACTTCGTCACCGCGTTGACCTGCGAACCGAAATTGCGGCCCAGCTCCGTGTCCCAAAGCAAAGTAGAAATCGAAATCTCTTTGACTGACTCAATCGGCTGGGGAACCAGGGCCACGAATCCCTGGCGGCGCATGCCGACATCGGGATCGTTGTTGTCTGAACCGTCCATCGAGAAATTGTTCGAGCGCGCGCGCATTCCGTTCACGGAAAACTGTCCTGCAGTTCCAATGCCAAATCCTACTCCTGGCCCGCGCACGCCCGGTGTGTATGGCGGCGGCGCGACACCCGGCGCCAGCATTGCGAATTCATCGACGCTGCGCATCGCGGTCGCGCCTCCGACCGGAAGCGAATTGATCTGACGCTCGGTAAAATTGCTGCTGCGGGCAGCATCCGTCGCATTGACCATTAAGACAGCGCTGGCGCCTTCGGAGGCGGGCTGCGTGGTTTGGCCTGGTTGCGGCGAGGCGGCCGTTGCCACTTTTTCGTTGCTTCGCGGCAAGGCCCTGGATGCTCGATCTCCCAGCCACGCGTCGCTGATGCTGCCGCCGATTTCTGTGTATGGCGCGCGGTGATATTGCGCGTTTTGGACTACCGCCGGCCGTTCCTGACTCGTAAGCGGCAAACGCGATGACAAATTGTCCGGCTTAGCTAGGCGATTGGGAAACAGGACGCCGACAAACTGAGTACTCTCTGTTTGCGGAGTAAGGAAGATTGAAGAAACTCCAACCAGCTCGCCGCGCCGGCTCACCCAACGGGCTGTAACTGTGTACAGATCGAAAGGAAGATCCGGCAGGCTATAGAACCCCGTCTGGTTCGCAACTGTTTCATGGGGCACGTTATCGCGCCTGCCAACGACAATGATCCTGGCGCCAGGCAGAGCATTCCCGGCTATATCAATCAACTTTCCATTCAACGTGGCGGTGAGCAGGGTAAACAGCGGCAATCTGATGACGTTCTTTTGATTGAACTGGATCGGAAAGCCTTTTATTGTTTGCTCACGAAAGCCGTCCTTCGAGGCCGTGATTATGTAGGTGCCGGGCGGCAGGTTGTAAACGGTGTAATTGCCCCCCTCGTCCGTCCGGGTGGCGCGGCGATTTCCATTCTCTTCGTTTTCAATAGTGATCTTGGTTTCAGAAAGGCCACGGCCCGCTTTATCGCGCACCAAACCGAGCAGCGTGCCGGATGTAGTCTGAGCGGTGAGATGCGGAATTACCGCGAACAGAAGAAAAGCGTTAAGGAACACGAGCCGTCTGGCGATCGATATTATCTGACGCCTGTGCATGGAGTAAGAGATCCTTTCTTTCAATTGCCGGCTCTTGCTTTGCGGGTCGATGACGAGGTGGCTCTGCTAAATCGGAATCTCAAAAAGGAGATCAAGACACGGACCGGTAACACCTAATCAACCAGATCCTTTCGGCGCGCCGACGATCAGAATGAACAAGAAGAGGGCTGAGAGCTCTCGTGGCTTTGCCGCGTTGGCGTGCAAGAGTTCGGAAACTGCGCCGGAGCATATACCTACAGGGATTGGTGTGCAATGTTTTTGGCCGGCGGTAGCGAGGGATTATGCCGGCTTACTGAGGGGTCTTGACGTCCAGTGGACGAATGAAAAGGTCGTCGACAGAGAATTTCTCGATGCCGAATGTGCGAAAACCGATACTGCCGGAAGGAAAGGTGTTGTCCGGGTCCGAATAATCGCCAAGATTGGTCAACACACCGGTTTCGGCCGGCGTGATGGTGTGAACGATTCGGCCGTTCTCTGCTTTGATATTGATCTGGTATTGACCACCCGCCGAGAGTTTCACCACCAGCGGCACGGAACTCTGGAAATTAGTGGGGGCAATCTTATTGTCATGGACCACGTAAGTGAGGAACCGGTTTGTATACTGCCCTTCCGGTCCCGACAGGTAGAACAAGTAATAATTGCTGCCGTCCGGCTGTACCCTGAGCGCCCAGGCGGCGCCGGCCGCGCTCTCCAACTGGAGATGAAAACTCATCTCAAAGTCACCGTAGTTGATTCCGGTCGCGTAGCCAGCCAGCGGCTGGTTCTCGACCAGGAGCCGGCCCTGTTTGGTGATGGTCCAACCGTCAGATGGCGACTTCCAGCGGTTCAAATTGAGAAACTCTTCACTGAACTCAATCGAAGTAAGCGGGGTTGGCGGACTGACAGGCTTGCGCTTAAACCAGCCCGAAGCGATTACCGCGCCGATGACTGCAACCAGGAAGATCACGAGAACGGCCAGGTAAAGTATTCGCCTGGATCCTGATTCTCGCGCCTTCGGGTACAGCCTGCGTCGAGCAGTTGTATCCGCAGTTCGTTGAGCATCGGGTAACGCCGCAGCTTTGATCAATTCACAGATTCTGACCAGTTCGCGGTTGAGCTTCGCGGGGCTGAGCCGGTCCAAAGGCCTGGCCGGGTCGTTCGCAGCTTGATAATTTTTGATCTCCGTCTCGGTAAACGCGCTGGCACTTACCGCCACCCAGAGAATGGTGAGCCCCTCTTTCTGGGCAGCTTCCAGCAACGTCGGCAACTCATGATCTGCGACGAAATCGGAAGCAAGGAAATTAGGACTGACCAACAGCAACGCAACCTTGGCGGACGACAGGCCAGCTTCGATCTCTTCTTTCCACTTGGCGCCGGCGCGAATCTTGGTATCGTCCCAGACTTGTATCTTGTGGGCGCGCTCGAACGGTTTGAGATGGACCTGAAGTTTACGCAGCCACTCCTGATCCTGGTGGCTATAACTGATGAAGACTTGATCGCGCACGATTGTGCTCATTGCAGCAAATCTATTAAGCAAGTCGACGGAGTGCAGGAAAGTTAGCTGCAAGCTATTACCGGCCCATTCTAGATGAGTCCTCCGGAGTAGGCCAGCAAGTTCCTCTGGTAGCGGATCCGCGCGCCAGCTTGACCCACCGTTGTCACGTCCGCGATCATTCTCAAACGTCTATTGGAAAAAGTGAGACGACCAAAATGGGTTCTTATCCGTTCATTCAACTCGATGTTTTCACCGATCGCGCGTTCGCCGGCAATCCGCTCGCCGTCTTTCCCGAAGCGGAAGGACTTAATGACGAGCAGATGCAGCAGATCGCCCGCGAAATGAATCTGTCCGAGACTGTTTTCGTTTTGCCTTCCGAGCACGAGGAAGCATTGCGTCGCTTGCGCATTTTCACGCCCAGCATCGAACTACCGTTTGCCGGTCATCCAATCGCCGGCACCTGGAATTGCCTGGCGCGCGAAGGCGTCGTGCCGCCGCCGGAAAGCGGAAGCGGCGTGGTGAAAATCAAGCACGAGGTTGGTATCGGTGTGCTGCCGGTTGAGATCGAATTTAAAGACGGCGAGCCGTCGCGCGTAGTCATGACGCAAGGAAAGTTCGAGATTCGCGGCGAGGTTGACGATGGGCATGAACAGGCCGACATCGCCAGAGCGCTTGGCCTGGCACGTGAGGATCTCGACGAAACTCTGCCGATTCAAGCCGTCTCGACCGGGAACACGATGTTGCTCGTGCCGATTCGCTCGCTGGCCGATCTCGGGAATTGCCGCGTCAATCAGAATCTGCTCGATGAAATTATCGCGCGCAGCGAAACTTTAAGCGGCGCCACGGGATGTTATGCGTTCACGCGCGAAACCATCGAAATCGGCGAGGCGCGAGCGCACGCCAGGTTTTTCGTGGGCATGAATATTGGTGAGGATCCAGCGACAGGCAGTGCCGCCGGTCCCCTCGGCGGATATCTGGTCTATCACGATGCGACGCGTGTCGATCCAGTAGATGGGGTCTACAAGTTTGTGATCGAACAAGGCGACTTCATCAATCGTCCGAGCCGAATTGGGCTGGAAGTGAAAGGCGCGGCCGGAAAAGTTGAGGAAGTGCGAGTCGGGGGAACGTCGGTCGTGGTGGCGCGGGGAGTGTTGGAGTTTTGATTGGCGGGTTTTCTTTGCGGCTTTGCGACCTGGCGTGAGAAAACAAATATTGGAAACCTCAAGGTCAGGAAGAGGGGCTTGCCCCCGCTGCTCCTGCGGTTCGACATTAATGGCAATTATAGTTGGCACTAGATAACTTCTCTCGAACAGTTGCGGGGGCAAGCCCCTCTTCCTGACCTTGAGGTATTCGGCAGGACTTGATAGGCGAATCTTTTTATCTATGAATTCTCAACATCTCGATCTCTTAATTATCGGCGCCGGCCCGGCAGGTCTATCTGCCGCCGATGCTGCGGCGCGTGAAGGCTTGTCTTATTTGGTGATCGAGAAGGGAACTATTGCCAACACGATTCGGCAGTATCCCGTCGGCCGCACAATGTTCTCGACCCCAAACGAATTGGAGATGCGGGAAGGCGCCCTGCAGCCTATTCGTGAGAAGCCGACGCGTGAAGAATTGCTCTCGCATTACATTCACTTCGTTCTCGATCAAGATCTTCATATCAACACCGGGGAAGAAGTCATCGCAGCCGAAGGCGATTTCGATAAAGGCTTCACGGTTAAGACGCGCTGCCGGAGCTTTCATGGGCAGCAACAGGAAAATACTTATGACGCGCGCACCATTCTGTTTGCGTTCGGCGCAATGGAATATCCGCGACATCTGAACGTGCCGGGCGAAGACTTAGCGAAGGTTCATCACCGGTTTGTCGAACCGTATCCGTATGTCCGCAAAGAAGTGCTGGTGGTCGGCGGCGGCAACAGCGCCGCCGAAGCTGCTTTGTTTCTTTCCGAAGAAGGCGCCCGGACGACGATGGCGATCTGGCGCGACGATTGGGAAAACACCGATCCAAAAGCCGGCGCGATGAAACATTGGGTGCGCCTGCCGCTTGAACGGGAGATCGCCGAGGGCCGTTTGCGCGTCATTCTCTACAAACAAATCGATGAAATAAACTACGACTCGGTGAGGCTTACCACCGACGCCGGGGAATCCGCGACGATTCCGAACGACGTCGTGTTCGTGCTGGTGGGAAGCGATGCCGATCTAACGATGTTGAAGAAACTCGGCGTAAAAACTGAGCCCGGAAAACTGAGTGAGGTTCCGGTCTATGATCAGGAAACATTTGAAACCAACGTGCCGGGAATTTACGTCGTCGGGCATTTCACCCACGCGCGCCATATCAAAGCGGCCATCGATGTGCCGCGAAAAGTTGTTCCATTGATCGCTCAGAGTTTGCGCGGCGCTGCCGCTTCGTGATAAACGCGCCCTGCTGTTCGCAAATCTTTCCCTAAGGAGTATTTCCCCATGGCCCGAACAATTGTCGGAGTTATTGTCGGTTACATCGGAATGTTCATCCTGAACTTTCTAGGATTTATCACGCTGTACGTTGTGATTGGGCCCAATCAGGCTTTTCAGCCGGGGCTTTATCTCGCTTCGAATCGGTGGATCGCGATCAGCTTTGTGATCATATTCATCACGGGCATCATCGCCGGTCTAATCTGTGCGGTAATCGCGAAAGGTGGAAAGGCGCCGTTGGCGTTGGCGATCGTGGTCATCGTAATAGGATTACTGTTGGCGATTCCCTCAGTGATGAAAGCTCAGGCGAATGCGAAGTTGGTTCGTGCCGGCGATGTTCCTTCGATGGAGGCAGCGCAAAAAGCCTACTGGCCCACCTGGACGCCGTTTACTTTTCCGATCATCAGCGCGCTTGGCGTTCTGGTCGGCGGAAAATTGAAGAAGCGAGGTTAGAGTTCGGAGTTCCGCCTTCAGGCGGCAAGTCGGATTCCGCCTAAAGGCGGTACTCCGAACTAAATCAAAAGGGCGAGTCCCGCTTGTAGACTCGCCCTTAAATTTTGGTGGGGATGAGAGGACTTGAACCTCCACGATGTCACCATCACAGGCTTCTGAGACCTGCGCGTCTGCCAGTTCCGCCACATCCCCGCGGAAATTCACTATACGAATCGTGCTTTGGATGTGTCAAACAGCGGACGATGTAAGCCAAACTCCAGTATGCCTCTCAAGAATGACAAGCTAAAGCTCATCGTAGGTGACTATCTATTTCGCAACACGCGACTCCGGCGCCAACGCTCGTTGCCGTATCTCGTGCCATACGTCAAGTGGCGCCGCCGCCAATAGTCATCAATACTGCGCCGGTTGCGATATCTAATTGTGCTTCGGCGGGGCACAAAAACTCCGTTGCGCCAAACCCCATTGGTGCGATTCGGTCCGCGCCCATCCAGACGGCCGTCACGCGCGTCGTGACAATTCACAAAAATGCTGCACTTCCAACTCTGATCTCGTCCGCGTCCCAATCCGCGGCCGCGCCCCTGAGCGAACACCGGCGGCGCCGCTAATAAAAGCAAACTTGCAACAATGGCTGCATACCTGGCCAGCGATAGAATTCGTTTAGTCATAAAACGCCTCCTGATTCTTATTCAGTTATAGAGGAGAGCGATACGAACCAAATTATAGTGCCTGTTGTTAGCCATGAGCTTGCGGCATTGTTATAGTTGCATTCGAGCATTAACCAGTCCAGTGACAGAGACCGCGACATTGCCAAACACTTTGCGCGTGCGTGTCGAAAGCGTGCGTAACCGAATTCAGGTGGCGGCGGAACGCTGCGGACGATCCGGGGATACGATCACTCTGGTTGCTGTCAGCAAGGCGCATCCCGCCGAAGCTGTCCGTGAAGGTCTGGCGGCCGGACTGATCGACTTCGGCGAAAACCGAGTGCAGGAAGCTGAGACCAAGATTCCTGAGGTCGGTCGCCGAGCTGCGCGTTGGCATCTGATTGGTCATCTCCAATCAAATAAGGCGCGGCGGGCCGTTGAACTGTTTGATGTAATTCACTCGCTGGACTCGATTGCGCTTGCACAGCGTCTCGATCGAATCTGCGGCGATCTGAATCGTGAAGAATTGCCGGTGCTGATCCAGGTCGATCTCGGCCATGAAACGACCAAGACCGGCATTGAAGAACAGAAAGTGCCCGATCTGTTGGTCGCCCTGCGCGCCTGTGCGCGGCTGCGTTTGCTCGGACTGATGACGCTGCCGCCATTCTTTGAGAATCCCGAGGAGGCGAGACCCTATTTTCGGCGCCTGCGGGAATTGCGGGACGAGCTACAGATACAGGGCACGTTTGGCGAGCGAGGCGGAGATCTTTCCATGGGCATGACGCATGATTTCGAAATCGCGATCGAAGAGGGCGCCACGATCGTCAGAGTTGGGACGGCGATATTTGGCGAGCGGGTGCAGTAGCCCGACCGTTAGGGAGGGCGTCGCTGTGCGCCTGAAGTCTTCCCAAGTCAGACTACAGCTTGATTGAACACGTGATAATCCTGGGACTCATTTACGCGTTTATCTGGTGGGCGGCGACGGCAATTGGCGCGGCCGGCATCTTACTCATGATTTTGCGCGCGATTTTTAATTACGCCGACGTGAATCCCTTCACCTGGCACGCGCGCAACGTGCGGCGGGTTACCGATCCGGTAATCATGCCGGTGCGTCGCATGCTGATGACGTTCCGACTCGATCCGGCAGTCGCGCCGTTTATCGTTGTGATTCTGCTGATCGTCGCGCTGGTCCTCCTGGTGCAGTTTGCGGGGACAGTTGTGAACACGATCGCCGGGATACTCTATGTCGTTGGCAATCGACAACCGGGCGCGCCCAGCGCCATCCTTGGTTACTTGCTGTTCGGCTTACTGGGTCTGTATACGCTGGCGATCTTCGCGCGTATCCTCTTTTCGTGGGTAAGCGCCGGCTATGGCAATCGGCTGGGGCGATTTCTAATTCAAATTACTGAACCGTTGATGGCGCCTCTCCGGAAATGGGTTCCAACTGTCGGCATGTTCGACGTATCGCCGATCATCGCCTTTGTCATCGTATGGATCGCCCAGTCGATAGTTGCCGCCACGCTGCTTAAGGATTGGCCCATAAGGTTTTTCTGAAACAAGCCAGACCGTTTGAACGGGCTTACGTCTTGACCGTTGATGAAAAGCACGCTCAAGCGCGCTCTTAACCGCAGAGGGTGCTGAGGTTTCCGCAGAGGAGCGCAAAGGCTGTACTTTCTCCGCGGCCTCTGCGAAATCCTCAGCCTCCTCTGTGGTTAAGATTCGTTGGGTGACCAGTCTCCGAGTTTTGACACAGGACTCTAAGAGCGCTGGTCTATAAAAGGGCATGCCGTCTGAAGACGGCTGCCGAACCAAAAGACAATTCGGGCATCCTCTGTTAAGGCGGTTGCGTGACTAAACAGAAACCCGCATCGCCACAGAGTCAGCTGCGGCCATTTACCATTTGCTCGTTACGATTTAATATTGGCGAGTTCAGTGATCGAGTTTCAGGAACGCGATCGAGAGATTACCTTTGCTGTGCGAGTCATCCCGCGCGCCTCGACAACCGCGATCGCCGGCGAGCACGGCGGCGCGTTGAAAATTCGGATTGCCGCGCCGCCGGTAGACGGCGCTGCCAACGCTGAGTTGGTTCGCTTTCTGGCAAAGACATTCAAAGTGTCGCGCAGCGACATTGAAATCGTTTCCGGATCGAATTCCAAAAACAAAATCATTCGCATCCGCGACGCCGACGGCGCCGTACTTGATCGAATAAAAACTTTGCAGTAATCAAACCCCCCAGATGGACCTCGAATCGTTCTCTCGTTATCGCATCCTCGAAAAGCTCGGCTCGGGCGGCATGGGTGAAGTGTACCTGGCGGAAGACAAACGTCTCGGCCGCAAGATCGCGCTCAAGGTGTTGGCTGAGGAGCTTACGCAAAACCGCGATCGACTGAGCCGATTTGATCAGGAAGCCTATGCCGCGTCGGCCCTCAATCACCCCAACATTCTGACGATTTACGAGATGGGTGATGAAGGCGGGCGTCACTATATCGCGACTGAGTTCATCGACGGCGAAACCCTGCGGAAGCGTCTCCGCGGTTCGCCCATCGAATTGATTGAGGTGCTCAGTATCGCGATCCAGGTCGCCGGCGCGCTGGAAGAAGCCCACGCCGTAGGCATTGTGCATCGCGACATCAAGCCGGAAAACATCATGATTCGCCGCAATGGCCACGTGAAAGTTTTGGATTTTGGCCTGGCGAAATTGGTCGAGCGACCTGACTCTGACGAGACTGATACGGAAGCTGTGACCCGCGCGCTGGTGCAGACCGATGCCGGGATGGTACTGGGTACCTCGCAGTACATGTCGCCGGAGCAGGCGCGCGGCAAGCCGATTGATGCGCGGACCGACATCTGGAGTCTGGGCGTCGTCCTTTACGAAATGGCCACCGGACGCGCGCCGTTCTCCGGCGAGACGAAGACCGATGTGATCGTCGCAATTGCCAAGAGCGAGCCCCCGGCCCTGGCTCGCTTCGCGCCGCACACACCAGCGGAATTTGAGTGGATCGTTCTGAAAGCGCTGCGCAAGGATGTTGACGAACGTTATCAGACCGTCAAAGAACTCGAATCGGATCTCAAAAAGCTAAAACAGCGGATTGAGTTTCAGAGTGAACTCGAGCGAACTCTGCCTCCCGAGCAATACAGCGCTGCTTTTAGCAAACTCGCTGACACTGAGATTCACCGCTCGATACCCCAGTTGAGCACGCAGACGACGGCGGCGCATGCGATCTCAACTGGACAGAGCGCAGTGCCGACGCGCGCCTCGAGCGCCGAATACATCGTTAGCGGAATCAGGCAACACAAAAAAAGCGCCGGCGTGATCGCGGTGGTCGTGCTCCTGATCGCATCGACTATTGTCTACTTTTCCTTCTGGCGAAGCAGGAACGTCCTCACGGACAAGGACACGATCCTGCTGGCCGATTTCACAAACACCACGGGCGATCCGGTTTTTGATAACACGCTGAAACAGGCGCTGGCCCTGCAGCTCGGTCAGTCTCCGTTTCTCGACATCTTTTCGGAAGAACGCGTGCGCGAGTCGCTCAAGTTAATGAATCAGTCCGCTGACACCCGGGTGACGCGCGAGGTCGCCAGGGACATCTGCGGGCGCCAGGGCATTAAGGCCATGCTGCTTGGGTCTATTTCGGCCATCGGGTCGCATTACATTGTTTCGCTTGAGGCCGTGAACTCGCAGACTGGGGACCTGATCGCCAGCGAACAATTCGAAGTCGACGGCAAGGATCGAGTACTTAAGTCTCTTGGTTCGGCGGCCACAAGTTTGCGCGAGAAGCTGGGCGAGTCGCTGAGCATGATCAAGAAATTCGATGCGCCGGTCGAACAAGTGACTACTTCAAAACTTGACGCGCTGCGGCAGTACTCCCTGGGCGTCGAGCAGCATTCGAAGGCCGATTACGCGCACGCGATTTCTTTTTACAAGAACGCGATTGCCATCGATCCCGATTTCGCGATCGCCCATACCCGTTTGGCGCTCGCCTATAACACGACCCGGCAATTTGAGCTGGCGCGAGAAGAATACAAGCGTGCTTATGAGCTTCGCGATCGGGTAAGCGAGCGCGAGCGGTTTCTCATTGCGGCGAATTACTTCGGCGGCGTCACCGGCGAATGGGACGCGCAGATTAACCAACTCGATCAGTGGAAGCAAATTTACACGCGGGATTGGGAACCGCTGAACCTGCTCTGCAACCGGTACACGCTCGTTGGTCCGTTTGAAAAGGCGGTGAAGGAAGGTCACGCGGCGATCGACCTCAATCCGAAAGATGCGCGACCTTACGTCAATCTCGCCGTGGCTTTCATGGGACTCAATCGCTTTGAAGAGGCCAGGGACATCCTGAGTCAGGCGCACGCGCAAAAACTGGAAAGCGCGAACATGCATCAGCGCCTTTATCATATTGCTTTTGTGCAGGGTGATACGTCCGCAATGAAAGCGCAGATAGCCTGGGCCAACGACGGCGGCAAACTGGAAGAGGCGCTGAACTGGCAGGCCCAGACCGCGGGCTTCTCAGGACAATTAGCGGCGGCGAGTCAGTTAAGCGATCGAATGATCGGGATGATTCGCAACACCGACGCTCACGAGCAAACTGCACAGCTGTTGTTAGTTGAAGCCATGCGCAATGGAACGCTCGGCAATTGCGCGCGCGCCGGTGAGCTCGCGAAGCAGGCGCTGGATCTTTCGCGCGAGCAAGCGAATTTGGTCGTCGCGGCCAATGCCTATGCAGCTTGCGGGCAAGCTGTGCCGGCGCAGGCCTTGCTTGATGAATTAATGAAGCGGTTTCCACTCGACACGCTGCTAAATACAAATCTGATTCCGATCATTCGGGGACAACTCGAGTTGAATCGCGGTAATGCGGTGCAGGCGATTCAAGTTCTGGAACCGGCGAGAAAGTACGAGGTCTTCGGCGAGTTTTGGCCGCAATATATTCGCGGGCAGGCTTACCTGAAACAGAACAGCGGGCCGGCGGCAGTCACTGAATTCAAATCGATTCTCGACCATCGCGGGTGGTATCCGGTTTCGCCGCTCTACCCGCTGGCCCAATTGGGACTGGCGCGGGCGGCGGCAATGAGCGGCGACAACGTCACGGCGCGAAAAGCGTATCAGGATTTCTTTGCGCTTTGGAAAGAGGCCGACCCCACGTTGCCGGCGCTGGTGGCGGCGCGCGTTGAATACGAGAAGCTGAAATAGCTAAGTTCAGAGTCCAAGCTTTAGCTTGCTCGTGGTGAAGAACAACCTAAAGGTCGAACTCTCAACTGTGATATATTCGGCAATCAAACTCAATCACATAATTTAAGGATCAGCAGGTTCAATGTCCGGACATTCGAAGTGGCATTCGATTAAGCACAAGAAGGGCGCAACTGATGCCAAGCGCGGCAAGCTCTTCACCAAGTTCATTAAGGAACTGACCGTTGCCGCGCGCACCGGCGGCGGCGATCCCGATGCTAATGCGCGCCTGCGCAAGGCGATCTCTGACGCCAAAGCCGGCAACATGCCCAACGACACGATCGATCGCGCGATTCGCCGCGGCACCGGCGAAGAAGAAGGCGTGAATTACGACGAGATCACCTATGAAGGTTACGGCCCGGGCGGCGTCGCACTGCTTAATTGAAGCGGTGACCGACAATCGCAATCGCACCGTCGCCGAGATTCGTCACATCTTTTCCAAAAATGGCGGCAACCTCGGCGAAGCAGGGTCGGTGGGCTGGATGTTTGAAAAGAAGGGATACCTCATCGTCGAGAAATCGGCCAAGTCCGAAGATGAGTTGTTCGATATCGCTATCGAGGCGGGAGCTGACGACATTCGCGACGACGAAGATAACTGGGAGATCATCACGTCTCCGGAAAGTTTCGAGGCGGTGCAAAACGCCATCAAGGATGCCGGCATAACTCCGCAGGTTGCGGAAGTTGAGATGGTGCCGCAGAACTACATCAAGCTCGAAGGCTCGCAGGCCAACCAGATGGTCAAGCTGATGGAAGCTCTGGAAGATCACGACGACGTGCAGAAAGTATCGGCCAACTTTGATATTAGCGAAGCCGATATGGCGGCCGCTTGAAGTTGAAAGACTCACTGCAAATTCTTTGCATGAAACTATGTTGACTAAAGTGTTAGCATCGAAATCAGTGTCCGAATCAAATGACAAGCTGATTGGCTTTATTGCCAGCACCGTGGAAAAGCTGCGCGACGACGTCGCGGCTATGCGCGAGCAGATGGCCACGAAGCAAGATCTGGCCCGACTTGAGGGTCGATTTAGCGAAAGACTGGATGTTTCAGTTACAGGCATCCGCGGTGATCTCGAACAAATACAGTTACGCCTGGACAGTATTGAGCATGGAATATCCTCGCGATTCGAGCTCGTCGAAGGAGAGATCAGCCGCCTACGCAGCGCAGTTTATCTGCTTGGTAAGGATCGTCCGGACGTCCTTCGCCTTCTTGGTCAATCCAGTTCATAGGCACACATAAACTAATGACAGCTCAGTCGTGAGCGTGGTAACTTTCCGCCATGCGTGTTCTTGGAATTGATCCCGGCAGCGAGACAACCGGCTGGGGTGTGGTCGAAGGCGACCAGAGCGGCCAAAGCTACCAACTGGTCGAATTCGGCGCGGTAAAATTATCGTCATCCGCCACGTTTGCTTCCCGACTTTTGACGATCAGCCGCGCGCTGGAAGAAATCATCGATCGCCTGGCGCCCAGCGCCTGCGCCATTGAAGAAGCCTTCTACTCAGTCAATCCAAAAGTCACTTTGAAATTAGGGCAGGTTCGCGGCGTCGCTTTACTTGCCGCGGAACGAGCGGCGCTGGAGATCGGCGAGTACTCACCGCGACTCGTCAAGCAAACGGTCGCTGGATATGGCAATGCTGAGAAACGTCAGGTTCAGGAAATGGTGCGCATCCTGCTGTCGCTGCGAGCGGTTCCCGAGCCGCACGACGCGGCTGATGCGTTAGCCGTGGCGATCTGCCATTTTCATCACGCCGGCGTCAGCCGCCGTTTGGCCGCGGCTCAAGGTCGTGCAAAGATTAATCCCACGTTGGCGGCCGCCGCTCGCCGGCGCGCGTAGTCGGAGGCTCGGCAACGCATTCCGTCTGGATTGCGTCTAATGCAGCAACTCTCAAATCAATTATGAATTATCGTTTTAGAATTCTCTCTTCCTTACTCATTGGACTGTTTGCGCTGGGTGTGGCGGGCAACGCAATTCCCGCCGGACGCTTTTCTCAGGCGCTTTCGTACCTCTCGGGCGGCGCCCCCGTCAATCCGTCGAAGCATTCGCGCAATGCCGCCGCGCCCGGTTCAGGCTTTGCCCTTCTGCCTGACGCACAAGGCGACGAGCCGAAGACCAGAGCCGGCGGGCAATTTACGCTTTATCGAAACGCCGACGGAGATGTCGTTTGTCGCGCTGCCACAGCCGCTGAAAGACGGCAGATGGAGAGCGCGAACCTGGACTCGCTGGGGATGACGCGTATTAATCACCTCGAGAGTCCCGGGAAAACGGGCGCGAACCAGGAACCTCTGGCTGGGAACCTGACAATCATTTTGCGCGCCACTGCGCAACTCGATCCGAACGCAGTCGCGAAAGCGGCCTTTGTCAGGGCAGCCAAAAATTGGGAAGACCTAATCAAGTCTCCCATCACGATTTATATCGATGTTGATTTCGGCACGACCGCATTCGGACGGCCGTTTTCATCCTCTAACGTGCTCGGATCAACCAGCACTGCCAGCCAGTCATATCCTTACCAGTCGGTGCGGGGAAATCTAGTCGCGGAAGCGACTGGCGAAGGGAACGTGACCAAGCAAGGAATTTTCAATGCACTACCGGCGACGTTGGTGCCCACGGATCTTGGCGATTCCGGCTCGACCGACGTCGCGGACCCCAACGCGCGGGCCATTGGGCTGCTGCCGGCGGCCGCGCAGACAACCGACCAGACGGCCAAGATTGGCTTCAATTCGGCCCAGCCATTCGACTTTGATCCAAACGATGGGATCACTTCGGGACAATTGGATTTTGATGCAGTGGCCACGCATGAGATTGGCCACGCGTTGGGTTTCACGTCTGATGCCGGGGAAGGTTTGTCCAGGCCGGCGGTGTGGGACCTTTACCGTTTTCGCACCGGCACGACCAGTGGAATATTTTCCACGGCCTCGAGGATTATAACCGTTGGTGGATCGCCGGATACACTTCAGTTCTACTTCGCGCCGGGCAATAGCGAGTTAGGCCTATCGACAGGCGGACCGAGTGCCGTTATTACCAACGGCGGGGACGGCTGGCAGTCAAGTCACTGGAAACACGTTTCGAACTGCAGTCCTGCGGTAATTGGTATTATGGATCCGGCGATCCCACCCGGTTGCCGGCGAACAATCAACGGCAACGATCTGCTGGCGCTCAGCACGATGGGTTTTAACCTTACTAATAACAATGCACCGCCACCCGCGCCGACGCCACCTCCGCCGCCCGCCAACGATAACTTCGCCAACGCTGAGGTGATCAGCGGTTGTACGGGGAGTGTAGTCGGAATCACTTTTAGCTCGACGAGCGAACCGGGCGAGCCGGACCACGACACGGTTCAAGGAGATGCGAGTGATCTCAGTCCCAATCATACGATCTGGTATCAGTGGCAAGCGCCAGCTTCCGGCCAGGCAACTCTGACGACGGCCGGCAGCGATTTCGATACGATTCTGGCGGTTTATAGCGGCACCACCTTGGGCTCGCTCTCGCGTTTGACCGACAATGACGATGTTGATCCTGGAAAGATCAGGACCAGCTCATTGACGTTCCCTGCTACGCTCGGAACCGTTTATAGAATCGCGGTGGATGGCTGGAACGGCGATACGGGCACGGTCAAACTTAACTGGGATGGCGGATGCAGTACGCCGACTCCGACACCCACGCCGACACCGACACCAACGCCGACACCAACTCCAACGCCGACGCCGACGCCGACACCGACACCAACGCCCACACCGACGCCGGGCCCGAACCCCATCGATCAGACGGATTTCTTTGTTACTCAGCACTACACCGATTTTCTCGGGCGTCAACCCGATAGTGACGGCCTCAATTTCTGGGTAGGCCAGATAACGTCATGCGGCAGCAACGCCCAATGCATTGAGGAACATCGCGTCAGTGTCTCGGCCTCGTTCTTTCTCTCGATCGAGTTTAAGGAGACTGGTTATCTCGTCGAGCGCACTTACAAGTCTGCATTCGGAGACGCCGGTCCGTCGTCAAGTCTGGGCGGCGGCACGCCGCACCCCATCGTGGCGCCCATCGTGCGCTTCGACGAGTTCATTCCCGATGTCGGACAGATTGGGCAGGGCGTGATCGTGCTGCAACCCGGTTGGGAAGCTGTGCTCGAGAACAATAAGGTCGCTTACTTCAATTCTTTCGTCCAGCGACAACCGTTTACCACGAAATACCCCACCTCGCTGACACCAGCGGATTTTGTAAATATGCTGTTTCAGAATGCGGGTGTCACACCTTCCTCGCAGGATTTGGCAAAAGCAAACGGTGAATTCGGCGGCGCAGCAGACACGACCGATGTGGCCGCGCGCGCTAGGGCCCTCCGCGACGTAGCCGAAAATTCAACGCTGGCGCAGGCAGAATTCAACCGCGCGTTCGTGCTGATGCAGTACTTCGGATATTTGCGCCGGAATCCGAATGACCCGCCGGAAGCATCCTTGGACTACGCCGGCTATGAGTTCTGGCTTAACAAGCTGAATCAATTCAACGGCAACTACATCAACGCCGAGATGGTGAAGGCTTTTCTCTCCTCGACCGAGTATCGGCAGCGCTTCGGCCCTTAAGGTAGTTCGCGCGAGTATTCCCACAGTCTTTCGACCCGGCCCGCTCGTGATGCATCTTGGCTTCCTTGCCGGGGGCGTTTAGGAGTATAAAGGTCCGCTATTCGCGGATGGTTGGCCGCTCCCCTAAAGAGGTAAAGGTAAGTTGGCGGCCGCAGTTTTCAGTCTCATGTTCTGCCGATTCGTGCCTGATTTCCCGAAGCTAACGCCTCGCAGAACACGTTCATCGCCTGATCTCGTTGGAAAAACAGGCGAAGCTCCCAGGGTCGAATAGCGTACCTGAGTAATGGCGCAATCTATATTACGGTGAACCAATTCACCTTCAGCGGTCGATCTTTCCGCACGGCGAGGATCTTCATCGTCCGGAAGTCGGAGTTATTTGCGGGTGCCACAATCAACTATGTGTACACTTGGGATCGCCGGAACTCAGATAACACCCAGGTGTTTACCTTCTGGGCATCAACCTGACCTCGGGCGCTTCCCAAAGTCACCAAGTCAGTCGAGTGAAAGTTTTTGTGGCTTTTCGGTTCGTTTAGGTATATAAGGCAGCTATTAAGCGGATGAATTTGGCCGGTCGTTGAGTTCCCCCGAAGAGCTCCCGTGATAACAAAAGTTAGCGGCCGGCAGTTCAGTCTCACGTTCTGACGATCCGTTTCGCTCTGAATCCTCAGGCCCTACGCCTCGCAGAACTTTTAACGGCCAACTTGATGCTATCAAGCTGCAGAGCCCCGGTGTTCTTGTTAGGCGCTAACCCGTCATCCTCAATAACAAGACCTGAAACGAGAAATAACTCGTGCCCCGGCGATCCAGTTGCCCTCAATAGCATGAACATGCCGTTTGCATCCACCTCAGGGGCTTCGCATCATCATGAAAAGAATTTCGCTCATCCTCCTCACTTGTGGACTCTCGATTGTCTTCTTAACCGCGCCGGGAAGCGCTCGCCGAAACACACCAATTCAGGAACCTAAAGCGCCGGTGCCGGAAGCGGCGGGCGGGATCTCTAAATCCGAACCGTCCTCGATTTCCGGCGCGCCTGAAAAGTCGATCAATCAGCAACAAACTGCGACCCCAACGGGGTCAGAGACCTTTGGGGCCACTCAACAAGAACCCTCGGCGCCCAAAAATCCTCCGTCAACTTTTCCGAAATCTGAGACTCGGCAAGCGCAAACAAAGCAAAATGTTGTGCTCCCAAGCCAGCGCCATAACCTCTCGATCAATTTGCGCGAGACAGTTTATGAGATGCCGGCAATAGACTTGACGAATGTTAAGACGAAACCGAATCAGATTGGCGTGAATCGGCCGACAGACTTTTCTATAGAGAGTGTGGGCAAGGCTTATCGCACTGCTGACAGTTCCCAGGTTCTGGTGCTTTCGGTCAAATCTCCCGACGCCCTTGGCATCCGAGTCCACATCACTGATTTTGACATTCCCGACGGCGACGAGGTCTACATTTATGGGAACGAAGCGGATAGTGAAGTTCAGGGGCCGTACACGGGTCAGGGCCCATTTAAGACAAAGGAATTTTGGTCGGGCACGGTAAATGGAGACACCGCGGTAATTGAATACTACTCCAGGGGTGGCTCGCGGGATTTTCGGGTTTCAGAGGTAGCGCACCTATACAGCCACCCCGTTAGCAGCATCACGCCGGACGTCTTAAGTTGCCAGGTCGATGCCGCTTGTTCCAGCGCGCCCGAGAAGAACGCGGTCGGCAGGATTGTCTTCCAGAACAACGGCTCGTTCGTTTGCTCCGGCACCTTATTGAACGATAAAGACGCAGCCACTTTTGTTCCCTACTTCCTGACGGCTAATCACTGCGTATCTACCCAAACCATCGCGCAAACGGTCGAGACGTACTGGTTTTATCAGACGAGCAGTTGCAATAGCGGCGTCTTGCGAAGCGGCATTGGGCACTCTATTTCAGGTACGAGTCTTTTAGCCACAAGTCAGAGCGCTGATTCCACTTTAATTCGAATCCTGGGTGCGATGCCGGGAGGTCTTTCATTTTCCGGTTGGGATTCTGGCGCGAAACCGACCGGCACAACAGTTTTTGGTTTACATCATCCAGGTGGCGGAACACCACCGAGCACCGAATCTTATTTAAGACGATCGGACGGAAGTATCGCTGTGACTGCCCGTGGCTGCTCGGCAACGGGGATGTCAAACGGATACCAGGTCGATTGGAGTTCCGGCATTACGGAACAAGGCTCAAGTGGCTCAGGACTTTGGTATGCGAACGGAGGCACTAATTATCTTATCGGCGTCGATAGCTGTGGCCCGATAAGTGTAGATTGTAACTTCAACGGAAATAGCTTTGGTGTTTATGGTAGCTTTCACGATTTTTTCCCGCTAATACAAACTTATATCAATACGGCATCATCCGGTCCCGCCAATGATAACTTCGCCAGCGCGCAGACAATTTCCGGCAGTAGCGGCAACACCACGGGCAGCAATTCAGCAGCGACGAAAGAAGCAAATGAACCTAATCATGCCGGCAATGTCGGCGGCACGTCCGTTTGGTATTTGTGGCAAGCGCCATCAAGCGGCAGCGTCGTTATCACTACGGCCGGCAGTAACTTCGACACGCTTCTGGGTGTTTACACTGGAAGCAGTGTAGGAGCGCTGGCGACAATCGCCAGCAACGACGATGAGGATCTGGCCAATGGAATTAACACGAGTCGCGTTACTTTCAACGCGACTGCGGGAACGAATTATCGCATCGCGGTCGATGGTTATGACGCGGCAACCGGCAGTATTTCTTTAAACTGGAGCCTGTCCGCTCAAACTTATACCATCAGCCTCAGTGCTTCTCCGGCCGGCGGCGGTTCGGTCAGTGGGGCCGGTACATTTTCCGCCGGTACTTCGCGGACGGTGACGGCCACCGCCAACAGCGGCTATGCATTCTCGAACTGGACTGAAAGCGGATCGGTAGTCAGCAACCTGGCGAGTTATACCTTCACCCTGAACAGCAACCGGACGCTGGTAGCAAACTTCACAGTCGTTTCAGGGGCGCCTTCAGCACCCACCGCGACCGCGGCGACAAGCATAACCAGTAGCAGTTTTACCGCCAACTGGAATAGCAGCGCCGGCGCGACGGGATACCGTCTGGACGTGTCCCTGAATAGCTCGTTCAGTACTTTCGTTTCGGGCTATCAAAACCTCGATGTTGGAAATGTCTTGAGCCGGAGCGTTGCCGGTCTGTCCGCCAGCACTATCTACTACTATCGGCTGCGGGCCTACAACGGCAACGGAACCAGCGGTAATTCCAATACCATAACTGTTACCACCACGAGTCCGACCAGCCCGCCGCCGGCGCCGGTGGCCAATGCGGCGACCAACATCGCCGGAAACAGCTTTAATGCCAACTGGAGCAGCAGCAGCGGCGCCACGGGGTACCGTCTGGATATCTCCACCAACAACGTTTTCACCACGTTCGTGACCGGTTATCAGAATCTGGACGTGGGGAATGTTTTGACTCGCAGCGTAACAGGCCTCGCGTCGAACACGACCTACTATTATCGACTGCGTGCCTACAATGGTAACGGCACCAGTGGCAACTCAAACACGATCACGGTAGCCACTACGACCGGTAACTGCACGATTACTTTAAGCGTATCACCGGCCGGCAGTGGTTTCGTTGGTGGCGCCGGCACGTATCCCTGCGGGAGTTCGCGCACGGTCAGCGCCACACCTGCCAGCGGTTACACCTTCGTCAACTGGACTGAGGGCGCGACGATTGTCAGCACCTCGGCGAGTTATGCGTTCACGTTGAACTCGAACCGCACGCTGGTGGCGCATTTCAATCAGAACACGACCACGAATTATACAATTGCGCTCAGCGTGTCACCGGCGGGGAGCGGTTTTGTCAGCGGCGCAGGGACTTACGCAGCGGGCAGCTCGCGCACAGTGACCGCCTCACCTGCCAGCGGTTACACGTTTGTGAACTGGACTGAAGGCGCGACGATTGTAAGTACTTCGGCGAGCTATGCGTTCACGTTGAATTCGAACCGCACGTTGGTGGCGCATTTCAATCAGAACACGACGAATTATACGATCGCGCTCAGCGTGTCACCGGCGGGGAGCGGTTTTGTCACTGGGGCCGGGACCTATGCCGCGGGCAGCTCGCGCACGGTCAGCGCCACACCTGCGAGCGGTTACACCTTCGTCAACTGGACTGAAGGCGCGACGATTGTCAGCACTTCGGCGAGCTATGCGTTCACGTTGAACTCGAACCGCACGCTGGTGGCGCATTTCAATCAGAACACCACGAACTACACGATCGCGCTCAGCGTGTCACCGGCGGGGAGCGGTTTTGTCACTGGGGCCGGGACCTATGCCGCGGGCAGCTCGCGCACGGTCAGCGCCACACCTGCGAGCGGTTACACCTTCGTCAACTGGACTGAAGGCGCGACGATTGTCAGCACTTCGGCGAGCTATGCGTTCACGTTGAACTCGAACCGCACGCTGGTGGCGCATTTCAATCAGAACCCGACCACGAATTACACAATTGCGCTCAGCGTGTCACCGGCGGGGAGTGGTTTTGTCACTGGCAATGGCACATTTGCCGCGGGCAGCTCGCGCACGGTCAGCACCACGCCTGCCAGCGGTTACACCTTCGTCAACTGGACTGAAGGTGCGACGATTGTCAGCACTTCGGCGAGCTATGCGTTCACGTTGAATTCGAACCGCACGTTGGTCGCGCATTTCAATCAGAACCCGACCACGAATTACACAATTGCGCTCAGCGTGTCACCGGCCGGCAGTGGTTTTGTCAGTGGCGCCGGAACTTATGCCGCGGGCAGTTCGCGTGCGGTCAGCGCCTCGCCTGCGAGTGGTTACACCTTCGCCAACTGGACTGAAGGGGCGACGATTGTCAGCACTTCGGCGAGCTATACGTTCACGTTGAATAGTAATCGAAATCTGGTGGCCCACTTCACGCCGACCCAGATTAATTACACAATCAGCTTAGGCGTGTCACCGGCTGGCAGTGGTTTTGTCACTGGCGCCGGGACCTATGCTGCCGGCAGCTCGCGCACGGTCAGCGCCACGCCTGCCAGCGGTTACACCTTCGTCAACTGGACTGAAGGCGCGACGATTGTCAGCACCTCGGCGAGCTATGCGTTCACGTTGAACTCGAATCGCACGTTGGTGGCGCATTTCAATCAGAACCCGACCACGAATTACACGATTGCTCTGAGTGTCTCGCCTGCCGGGAGCGGTTTTGTCAGTGGCGCCGGAACTTATGCCGCGGGCAGCTCGCGTACGGTCAGCGCCTCGCCGGCGAGTGGTTACACATTCGCCAACTGGACTGAAGGGGCGACAATCGTCAGCACCTCGGCGAGCTATGCGTTCACGTTGAATAGTAATCGAAATCTGGTGGCCAACTTCACGCCGACCCAGATTAATTACACAATCAGCTTAGGCGTGTCACCGGCCGGGAGCGGTTTTGTCACTGGCGCCGGGACCTATGCCGCGGGCAGTTCGCGCACGGTCAGCGCCACGCCTGCCAGCGGTTACACCTTCGCCAACTGGACTGAAGGCGCGACGATCGTCAGCACCTCGGCGAGCTATGCGTTCACGTTGAATTCGAACCGCACGTTGGTGGCGCATTTCAATCAGAACCCGATCACGAACTACACAATTGCGCTCAGCGTGTCACCGGCCGGCAGTGGTTTTGTCACTGGCGCCGGAACCTATGCGGCGGGCAGTTCGCGCACGGTCAGCGCCACGCCTGCCAGCGGTTACACCTTCGCCAACTGGACTGAAGGCGCGACAATCGTCAGCACCTCGGCGAGCTATGCATTCACGCTCAACTCGAATCGCACGTTGGTCGCGCATTTCAATCAGAACCCGATCACGAACTACACAATTGCGCTCAGCGTGTCACCGGCGGGGAGCGGTTTTGTCAGTGGCAATGGCACATATGCCGGCGGAAGTTCACGCACGGTCAGCACCACGCCTGCCAGCGGTTACACCTTCGCCAACTGGACTGAAGGCGCGACGATTGTCAGCACTTCAGCGAGCTATGCGTTTACGCTCAACTCGAATCGCACGTTGGTCGCGCATTTCAATCAGAACCCGATCACGAACTACACAATTGCGCTCAGCGTGTCACCGGCCGGCAGTGGTTTTGTCACTGGCGCCGGGACCTATGCGGCGGGCAGTTCGCGCACGGTCAGCGCCACGCCTGCCAGCGGTTACACCTTCGCCAACTGGACTGAAGGCGCGACAATCGTCAGCACCTCGGCGAGCTACAATTTTACGCTCAACTCGAATCGCACCCTGGTCGCGCATTTCAATCAGAACCCGATCACGAATTACACGATTGCGCTCAGCGTGTCACCGGCGGGGAGTGGTTTCGTCACTGGCAATGGCACATTTGCCGCGGGCAGCTCGCGCACGGTCAGCACCACACCTGCGAGCGGTTACACCTTCGTCAACTGGACTGAAGGTGCGACGATCGTCAGCACCTCGGCGAGCTATGCATTCACGTTGAATTCGAACCGCACGTTGGTGGCCCATTTCAATCAGAACACCACGAACTACACAATTGCCCTCAGCGTGTCACCGGCGGGGAGCGGTTTTGTCAGTGGCAATGGCACATATGCCGGCGGAAGTTCACGCACAGTTACCGCTTCACCAAACAGCGGCTACACCTTCGTCAACTGGACTGAAGGTGCGACGATCGTCAGCACTTCAGCGAGCTATGCATTCACGTTGAATTCGAACCGCAACCTCGTAGCGCACTTTAATGCGGTGAATTACACGATCACCCTAAGCGTTTCGCCGGTGGGCGCCGGCTTCACGAGCGGCAACGGAACCTATGCCGCCGGCAGTTCGCGCACCGTGACCGCCTCCCCTGCGAGCGGCTATGTCTTCGCCAGCTGGAAAGAAAATAACGTAGTTGTCAGCACCTCGCCGAGCTATAACTTTATTCTGTCCAGCAGCCGCAATCTGGTCGCGAACTTCACCGCGGTCGGCGCGCTGAACACGACGCTCGCGACGCCCTTAGTTACCTTGGCCTCGAATGGTTCGTCAGATGCAGTAATGGGCGACTCTTCAAGCTTGAATCTCAAGAGCGAATTGGTTACCCATCGACCGTGGCGCCTTCTCGAGACGAACATCTATTCGAATTGGCTCGAAAGAATGTTCAATGCCGTCCAGTCTTTTGGCGGCCCAAGCGACTCTATCAGGTATTCAGACCGTTCGGGGCGCGCTCTATCCTGCTTTGACTCGAGTAGTTTTGCGAACGCGCCACGGTTAAATTCTGGACCGTGGCTGACCAGATATGATCCAGGTGTAATTGAAAACGAATGGTATCTGCCGGCCGAGGTCAGACGCGAAACGCTACCGTCGGCATAGCCGGAAAAGGAATGCCGATTCTCGCGTATTAAATCATCAGCCGTCCGGCAAGCTGCAGATTTCGCAGTTACTGAACCCACAAACCACCCTTTCTGTGGCGCCCTTATAAAGTCGTAACTGTAGTCTTTTCAAAAAGACGCTCAGCCGAACGCTTCCTGCTCAACAAGACTTAACTGTTACTCGTCGGCCTTCAACCCACACGTCGACGTTTTCTATCTTCTGAGTGCAACGCTTTTCGCAAAGTCTGTGAAGGGTTACTATCGCTACAGTTGAATGTAGTTCATAGGGCTTTGAGGGGCTGAGTGCGTCATCACAGGACAGGGTTTGCTGCGGTATTTGCATTGTTGTTGGCCGTCACAATCGTGCTGCACGCCGGGTTCGCACCCACGGAAACATCCGCGGCCGCCGCTTCAGGTCTAGTCATCAGCCAGGCTTACGGCGGTGGCGGGAATAGTGGCGCCACCCTCAAAAACGATTTCATCGAGCTGTTCAATTCGAGCAATGCGACGATTGATGTTTCGGCTTGGTCGCTCCAGTACTCGTCAGCTTCCGGCACCGCCTGGCAAGTTACCAATCTTTGCTCCAGCGGCAACACCTGCACGATAGCCCCCGGTCATTACTATCTGATTCAGGAAGCGCAAGGGGCCGGAGGCTCGACGAACTTGCCGGCGCCGGATGCCAGTGGTGTCATCACCATGAGTTCGACGTCGGCGAAAATCGCCCTCGTCAACAATAACGTACCGCTGTCAGGAACCTGCCCGCTCGGCGGCGCCGTAGTTGATTTTGTCGGTTACGGAAGTGCCGGCTGTTTTGAAGGCGCGGGGTCCGCCCCCTCGCCGAGTAACACCACGGCGGCGCTGCGCCGCAATAACGGCTGCACCGACACCAACAGTAATATTTCAGACTTTGCGAGCGGCGCGCCGAATCCACGTAACAGTTCGGCCACGCCGACGACCTGTGGGGTGAGTCCATCGCCCTCACCCTCGCCGACAGCGACGCCTAACTGCGGAGTTGAAAGATGGGCGGTAAAGACCGGAACTGATGCGGATGCGCTGAATATCAGCTTTGCCAGTCAGACCACGACCATTGCCACCATGCGAGGTTGGACCCCGCCTGCTTCGATTCCAATGAACAGCCGCGTCGCGCCGGCCGAGACTACGGTGTGGACGGTCAACGCGACGCTCGTGGAATACAAGTTTGAAGATGATTCGGATTACCACCTGGTTTTACAGGACGAGTCGGGTAACACGATCATCGCTGAGATTCCCAATCCGGGTTGTGTCGGATCAGGGAGCCCGTTTGTTGCTTCGATTGCCAACGCCCGCACGAAATTCAATGCGATGTTCACGGCAAATACGAGTTTCCAATTCGCTAATGTGCCGGTGCAAATTACCGGCCCGGCGATGTTCGACTTTCTGCACGGACAAACCGGCGTGGCGCCAAACGGGATCGAAATTCATCCGGTGCTCGACATCAATTTCACTGCGCCGCAATTGGTGTTGGAACAGCCGCCCAACTCTAATGAAGCGGTCGCAGTCACACCGCTCGCGATTCGGGATCCATTCGACGTCGTAAGCACGGTTGAGTGGCTGAATGCGGGGCTTGATCACAACACCAGAGTCATAGTCTTTGCCACGAACGTACAGCTGGCGCCGGGCGAAACGGCTTCGTCGGTCGTGGTTAATCTGGTCGACAGCGCCAATCACAACTTCGACGTGCCGGCCGAAGACGTCCGCCCGGTACCTGATTTTGATTTCGCCCAGATTATGTTCAGGTTGCCGGATACGATTGCCTCCGGTAACTGCTCGATAAAGATCAAAGTACACGGACAGACAACCAACGCCGGGACGATCAGAATTCGTTAGCGACTCCGCCCGCCACTCTGGGAAAAGGCGAATAATTCGGGGCAAGTAGGTAAAGAATATGGTTGGCTCATCCAGTCCGATGGCTCTGCCACGCCGATGCGCGTCTCTGACTTGACGGTGACGGTCAGAGACCGTATGTAGAACGATGTCCGCGGTCGGCAAGTCAGAGACTTGCCGCGCATCGGAGTGGCAAAGCCATTGGGAAAGGTTCGAAAGCCTCTCGGGATAATCCTGTCGTTACTAGTTGGTGTCACGAGCGACTCGAAGACTTGCCGCGCATCGGAGTGGCAAAGCCATTGGGAAAGGTTCGAAAGCCTCTCGGGATAATCCTGTCGTTACTAGTTGGTGTCACGAGCGACTCGAAGACTTGCCGCGCATCGGAGTGGCAAAGCCATTGGAGAGGGTTCGACAGCCTCTCGGGTTAATCCTGTCGTTACTAGTTGGTGTCACGAGCGACTCGAAGACTCGCCGGGCATCGGAGTGGCAAAGCCATTGGGAAAGGTTAGATCTCCTCTCGGGAAAATCGTTCCGGCCCAGCTTGGCTTTGCACAAAAAGTCCTAACTGAAATCGGATATCTGAAAAACTCTCTCAGGTTGGGAAGGGTGGTTTTACCCCCGTTGCTTTCTTTTCCTCAAGCAATTTGGCCATTCAAAGTGCGGGGGCAAGCCATACCCTTCCCGACCTGAGAGATAATTCCTGATCCAAATTTCTTTCATAGACTTTTTGTGCAAAGCAATCCTGCCTAGTCGGTGAGCTAATCAGATTATTGCCAGCGACAGCCTCGGGACATTTGCCCGTAAAACCTTTAATTTTTCCCGCCACCTGTTAATAATCCCTGGTTAGGAGCGTTTTATGAGCGGGAAACATCAGGAGGAAGCTGTGCTGGCTGCTGTAAAATCGCTCAAATCCGTGGAAACATCCGCAGATTCCACACATTCGAAACTCGAGAGCCAGGATGCCTCGTGGTCCGGAACTGCTTCCCCGGTCGACGCCGAAGCTGCTGACACTGCTAGTCTGGAAGCTCTTTTTGAACGCCATCACGACCGGGTTTTTCGCACCGCCTATCGCGTAACGGGCAATCCTTCGGACGCGGAAGATGTGCTGCAAACAGTCTTCCTGCGAATCGCGCGTGGGCAACAAGCGGCAGAATCAGCTGAAAATGCAGAGGCCTATTTCTCGCGCGCTGCGATCAATGCTTCGCTTGATTTGATTCGCAGTCGCAAGCGTTCCAAGGCCGTGGCCATGGACGATGTCGTAAACATCGCCAGCGTAACGGCATTTGTTTCGCAGCAGAATCCGGAAACTCATCAGGAAGATCGCGAACTACGAAACCTGATTCGCGACGCGGTGGCGAAACTCGGCACGACCGCGGGTCAGATGTTTGCGCTGCGGTATTTTGAAGGTTTTGGTAATGCCGAAATTGCGGAAATCATGAAGACCTCGCCGCTGGTGGTGGGCGTGACCCTGCATCGCGCCCGAGGGCGCATGCGGAAAGAGATTGGCCGATATTTGCGACGAAGCTAGTCCTTCGGATTGCACCGAAATAATTGCTTGGATCATTTGGAGTTGAAATCATGAAGAACAAAGAACTCGACAAAATCATGGATGACGTGGCGGCGGGAATTCGCTCGGAACGCATCGACGATAACCTGGTAAGTGAATGCGAGCGAGCGTGTCTGGGCGCGGCTTGAGAATAGTGACGAAGCTCGCAAGATGCGCGCGAACCGCCCACAGGATGCGGATCGCTCCGATCTCCATCGGCGACCACATCGACGGCTGCGCGGATTTCCAATCACTGATTCCGGCTTATCTCACGGCAATCTTTCGGAAGCGCGTTCGCTCTTGCTGGTCGATCACACGCACGAGTGCATTCCCTGCCGCCGGGCTTTGAAACAAGCGCGCGTGGCGCGGGTTGCGACTCCAGCTCCGGTTCGCCGCGCGCAGAAGCAGTCACGCTATAACTTGAATCCGGTCATTGTGCGTTGGGGTATTGCGGCGGCGCTGGTGATTGGGCTTGGCTTGATCGCGCTGCCGTTGATTCAGCGGTATGTGCCGTTTGGCTCTTTGGAAGCCACCGTGCAGGCCGCGGACGGCCCCATCTACCTGATTTCAGATTCGAAGACGCGCGCCCTGAACGTTGGCGAAAAGATTGGACGAGGCGACGTTATTCGCACGGCCAAGGACGCTCACGCCGTGGTGAAGTTGGGCGATGGCTCGACGATCGAAATGAAGGATCGTTCTGAATTTTCGCTCAATCAGACGATGCGCGGCACCACGGTTCATATGAACAGCGGCAGCGTCATCGTCGAGGCGGCGAAGCAGAGAAATCACATGTTTGTCGATACCGGCGATTCGCTGGTGTCCGTTACGGGCACGACCTTCGCCGTGAATTCGGGCACCAAGGGCTCGCGCGTCAGCGTTATCGAAGGCGAAGTCCATCTCGATCGCAATGGCGATGACAAAGTGCTGCGCGCCGGTGAGCAGGCCACGACCAATGCCGCGATCGAAACCATGCCGGTGAAAGATGAAGTCGCCTGGAGTCGCAACGCGGCGCGTTACACGCAGATGTTGGAAAGTCTGGCGGCACTGAAAAAAGAGTTGAATGCCGTGCCGAAGCCGGGCGTGCGCAACTCGACGCAGTTGCTCGACATGATGCCCGAGAACACCGTGCTGTACGCGGCGCTTCCGAATCTGGCGAACACGATCGCTGAATCGAACCGCATTATCGAAGAGCGCATTCAGCAGAACCCAGCGCTCCGGGATTGGTTCGCCAATCGTGACGAACGTCATGGCCCCGGAATGAACCAGGCGATTTCGACTATTAAGGATTTTGGCGAGCAGTTGGGTGAGGAGATTGCCGTGGGCGCCGGGCTGAACGATCAAGGTCAACCCAGTGAGCCGATCGTGCTGGCGCAATTGAAGAACCCAGCGGGCTTCCGTGCCTTTGCTGATAACGAAATGCAGAAGCTGAGCAGCTCCGGCAAAGCGACCGCAAAGTGCAATGGGTAGATGATCCGCGCACGGCCCAGGCAACCGACCTCAACAGACAAGCAACTCTACGCGTGGATCGCTGGCGACGTGCTGGTGGCTTCACCCAAGCTCGAGCAATTACAAGTCATCGCCAGGGGTGGCAGCAGCCTTTTCATCCACGCCGTTCTATTTGCGCATCGCCGAGGTTTATCGCGAGGGCGCGGGGATCGTGCTGGCGGCCGACCTCGAAAGAATCATTGCCCACACCCGCGGCGTTCGCCGGCTGGCTGTCGGCGACAATCACGAACAGGCCCTGAATCAGCTCGGCGTGTTCAATATGAAGTCGTTTGTGCTGGATCAGAAAGACGCTGATGGCAAGACCAACACGCGCGCGGTGCTGTCGTACACCGAGGCCGATCATGGCGTGACTTCATGGCTGGCGCAGCCGGCGCCGATGGGCTCGCTGGATTACATCTCGCCCGACGCGAATCTGGTGGCCGGTTTTGTAATCAAGAATCCGACGGCGGTCGTCGACGATCTGCTGGCCGTTCTCAAGAACGTCTCTCCGGATCTGAACAAGCACCTCGATGATTTGGAAAAGAACCACGGTCTAAATGTGCGCAACGATTTCGCGGCGCCTCTCGGTGGCGAATATGCGTTCGCGATCGATGGTCCGATTCTGCCGACGCCTTCGTGGAAGCTCATCTTCCAGGTCAACGATCCGGCGCACTTGCAGCAGACGTTCGAGCGCGTGGTCGATGAAGTTAACAAAGAAGCGGCGAAGGAAGGCAAGAAAGGTCTCGAGTGGGACCGCAGCGATTCGGGCGGCCACACCTTCTACACGCTCCGGTCGAAAGATTTCGGCGGCGTCGAAGTGAACTATGTCTTCGCTAACGGTTACTTGATTGCCGGCCCCACGCGCGCGCTGGTCGATCAGGCCCTGCGCTATCACGATTCAGGCGCGACCCTGACGCATTCGGCGAAGTTCATGGCCGGGCTGCCGGCTGATGGCAACGTCAACTTCTCGGCGTTGATTTATCACAATCTGGCGCCCTCGTTCAACCCTTTGCCGATCGCATCGCCAACTCGGGTAAATCAGAAGAGCAGCAGAAAGCGATTGCCGCCATGGCTGCGAACATGGAACCGACCCTGGCCTATGCCTACGCGTTCGGCGATCACATCGAAGTCGCCGCGAACACCGAAGGCGGACCGTTCGGCCTGGGTCCGGCAGCACTGCTGGGAATGCCGAACGCGTTTGAGTTGCATCACATTCTTGAACAGGGAATGAAGCCGAAATAGCTCGCAGACGCGAGCGATCGGCCGCGAATCGCGGTGGCGATGTCACAACCCCTTCGGGGTTGCCTCCAATATTTTCGTTTGTCCCAGGCTAGCGCGCTACGCGCGACAAGCCTGGGCTGGAGGGCTCAACGCCTTCGGCGTCATGGACACTCATATTCGACTAGCTAAGTACGTCATTGCCCAACTCAGGTTGTCTCTTTCGGGAATCACCTTCGGATGAAAACTCGTCAATCCACTATGAACTCAAGACCACTCCTCGACGCGATCGCAGATCTGCTGGTAAATGGACTTACGCTGCTGGCCCTGGGCCTCTCGATATTATTTCTGAACTCGTGGGACAATCTGGTCGTAAGAACAACCGTTGGATTATTCTGGGGAACGTTCTTTCTGATTCTCAACGGACCCGCCGCCATCCAAGCTGATTCGAGGTCTCAACAAGAAGAATGACACCGACCGCCGCCGAAGTTCCCAACTCTCAATCGAACGTTGATAGCGGCGTCATCACCCTCGACAATCTTTCCGTAACATTCGGCGGCCGGCCGATCCTGAAAGATCTTCGCGGCGATTTGCGTGGACGAGCGATTGGGCTGCTGGGCCCTAACGGCGCCGGCAAGACCACGCTGATTCACACCCTGCTCGGATTTCATCCACCTTCTTCCGGAACGGCGAAAATTTTTGGCGCTGACATTCGCGCCGATGCGAATCAAATCAAGTCGCTGATCGGCTATATGCCTGAGCGCGACTCGTTTATTTCAAAGATGTCGTGCATTCATTTTGTGCGGTTCATGGCCGAGCTTTCCGGTTTGCCGCCGGCGACGGCGCTCGAGCGCGCGCATGAAGCACTGTTCTTTGTCGGCCTCGGCGAAGCGCGCTATCGAAATGTCGATACGTTTTCACTGGGGATGAAGCAGCTGGCAAAGCTGGCCCAGGCGATCGTGCACGGACCAAAACTGATTTTTCTTGACGAGCCGACCAACGGACTCGATCCACCGGCGCGCCAGCGCATGATCAAAATGATTCGCGAGATTCGCGACAGTGGTCAGGCGAACATTGTTCTGTCTTCGCACCTGTTGCGCGACGTCGAAGAGTGCTGTGAAGAGATTTTGATTCTGAAAGACGGCCGAGCTGGTCGTGTACTGCAATCTGGAAGAAGAACGAAAAGCGAACAAGAAGTTTCTGATGCTGGAGACGCGCGGCGAACTCAAGCAATTCGTCGAAGGCGTCGATGCGATGGGCTGTGAGTGCGCCATGACCAGCGACCATCGTTTGAAGATTATTCTGCAGGACGGGACCGAGATTCGCGATCTGTATCGGCTGGCGGCGGATTCACAAGTGCAGATTCGCCGGCTGACTTACAAACGCGATTCGCTCGAAGATATTTTCCTGAAGGCGATGGAGAACGGCGGGAATTGAATCATTGATCCATTGAATCATTGATTCAATGAACCAATGAGCTAATGAAACAATCTTAAGATGGCAGTTCTTGAGCGCGCATACAAACGTTACGAAGGCACGTTGTCGCCGGAGTGGAGCCGCTTTCTCATCATTCCGCGGCACGCGGTGCGGAACATATTTCGCTCAAAGATCTTTACAGGTTTCTTCGCGCTTTCGTTTGTCTGGCCGCTGGTCTGCGCAATTCTGATCTATCTGCATCACAACGCGGAAGCGATCGCCATTCTCAGAATCAATGTCGTCGATATCCTGCCGATCGATGCGACGTTCTTTCAGGTATTCGTTTCAGTGCAGGGTTGGATTGGCTTGTTTCTGGCGATGTTGGTCGGGCCGCAACAGGTTTCGCGCGACCTCACCAACAATGCGCTGCCGCTCTATTTGTGCCGGCCTTTCAGCCGCAGCGAGTACGTGGTCGGCAAGATGTCCATCATCATTCTGCTGCTGTCAACGATCACCTGGATCCCGGGGTTGATTTTGTTTCTGTTGCAAAGCTATCTGGAAGGGTGGACGTGGTTCTCGCAAAACATTCCGATCGCCAGCGCCATCTTTCTCGGCAGTCTGGTTTGGATCCTGCTGCTGGCATTGCTGACTCAGACCATCTCGGCGTGGGTGAAATGGAGCGTCGCCGCGCGCGCCGGTCTGATCGGACTGTTTTTTATTCCGTCGGTGTTCGCCACGATCGTGAACGAGCTGTTGCGCACGCATTGGGGAAACATCATTAGTCTCCGGTTCTCTTATCTAAAACGTTTGCGCCGGATTATTCGGCACCTTTGTGCGGCAGGCGAGTCAGGTTCAGGAGATGCGCAACGGCCGCATCATTCGTGAGAGCCTGATGACCGAACCACCGCTATGGGCGTCATGGTTGGTGCTGTTTCTGATCTGCGCTTTCTGTCTGTGGCTGTTGTCGCGAAAAGTGAAAGCGTACGAGGTGGTTAAGTAAATATTCTCCCTCTCCCTTCTGGGAGAGGGCCGGGGTGAGGGAGCGAAGCTTGGCCGATACCATTATTTTTGACTTTGCGCGAGGCTGAGCCTCGCGGAGCTAAACACGGGATGGTGGTGAGCGCCCAGGCCCTCACCCTACCCTCTCCCAGGGGGAGAGGATTTTAGAACGCACGAACCTGGCCTTCCTCAAAGAGCGAGGAACCCGAGCTGGTTAGTTTTATGACAGAGCTTTCAGCACAACTCATCGTCTTCGAGAACGTCTCGAAATTCTACGGCGAGATCCTCGGCGTGAATCGGGTCAGTCTCGAAATTCCGGCGGGCATCACCAGTCTGGTTGGGCCGAACGGGGCCGGCAAGACGACGCTGATGAATTTGATGACGGGCTTGTTGCGGCCCACGCGCGGGACGGTGAGCGTGCTGGGCATTCGCACGGATCAGCCGGACCGCCTGTTTCGTAAAGTCGGCTACTGCTCGCAGTTTGATTCTTTTCCGCGCGGTCTTACGGGAAGGGAATTTATCAGCGCGTTTCTGATGGTCTCAGGCTTTACCAAAGCCAGGGCCGCGGAATTGACTCACCAGGCGCTTGAGCGGGTCGAACTGCTGCCGGCGGCTGATCGAAAAATTGGCGCCTACAGCAAAGGCATGCGCCAGCGAGTTCGTCTGGCGCAATCAATCGCGCATCAGCCGTCAGTATTGATTTTGGACGAGCCGCTGAATGGACTTGATCCGATGGTGCGCGCCGAGACGATCGCCTTGTTCAAGCAGCTGGCTATGGACGGCCTGCATTTGATCATTTCCAGCCACATCCTCCACGAAGTGGACATGATGTCGGACCGCGTGGTGTTACTGAACAATGGTTACGTGGTTGCCGAAGGTGCGATTCACGGCGTGCGTGACGAAATGGATGTTGAGCACCCGATGCAGGTGCTGATTCGATGTAACGAGCCCTCAATCCTGGCGGCGCACATGTTCAAGACCAGTGATATGGTCGAGGCGCGCGTGCACGAGGATCGGCAAGGCTTGTTCGTGAAGACCCGGAATCCGGATCAGTTTTACCTGTCGCTCAACGAAGTGGTAGCGCAGGGACAAATCACAGTCGAATCGATAACGCCCGTCGATGATGACCTGAGCGCGGTTTATGAATATCTGATCGGAGCGCAGTAGTGGAGTGTCAGAACCCGGAGCGGTAGCGACGGGATCGACATATCAGCGCAGGTACCAAACGCGTCGCTGCCCCGACTCGTCGGGGTTCTGACACGATTATTTATGAGTTCAACGGCCTCAACAATAGAAACGATGAAGGCGCCGGCGAAGCGGGAAGCAAACCTGTCGCTGTGGCTGCGGCAAATCGGTGCGATCCTGCGGCTGGAACTGAAGAAGAATTTCTTCGGCAAGCGCTCGGCGCTGGTTTATTTGCTGGCCCTCATGCCGATCGGTCTGTTGGTCCTGGTCGAGTTGGTAAATCCTCTGACGCGCGACGCCAGTCAGCTTCCCACCATCTTCTCAGTTTTCTATAACACGCTGATCTTGCGCACGGTCATATTCTTTGGCTGCGCCTGGATTTTCATGAATCTCTTTCGCGGTGAGATGGTCGATAGAAGTCTTCACTATTATTTTCTCTCTTCGGTCCGCCGTGAAGTTCTGGTGGCAGGCAAATACATTTCGGGCGTGCTCACGTCGGTGGTCCTGTTCACCTCGGTGACGGTCGTCTCAATGCTGATTGTCTTCTTCGCGCATTTCTCTTCGACGAGTTCGCGGTTCTTTCTCGAGGGGGCGGGCTTCAGCCAGTTGTTCTGGTACGTAACCATCACGGTGCTGGCTTGCATCGGTTACGGCGCGTTCTTTCTCATCGTAGGTCTCTTCTTTCGCAATCCAATCATCCCGGCGCTGGTGCTTTACGGTTGGGAGTGGATCAATTTCTTGCTGCCGCCGCTGCTGAAGAAGATCAGCGTGATTCACTATTTGAATTCGCTGGTTCCTGTGCCGCTCTCGGAAGGACCTTTCGCCGTGGTCGCGGAACCTACACCTGCGTGGATTTCGATTCCCGGACTGATCATCGTGACCGCGCTGGTATTGTTCGCCGCCGGCACGAGGATTCGCAAGATGGAAATCAGATACGGGAGTGATTAGCCTCGTGTTGTATTCGCTCCGTTAGGAGCGAGATATTTATAGCTCCAAAAGCCCTCAACCATGATGCTCCGAACAAGAGTAATGTTCGAATGAACATTACTCTCCTGCGGAATGTTTCAAATAGAGTCCTGTGTCTATAGACATCTCGTGCCTAACGGCACGAAGACTGTGCAAAACTTCACGGCCCAAATCTGCGGCGATACTCAGTTGATGAAAGAAATGCTTTCACCATTTCGGCTTGAGTAAAATCGCCGTTGAAGCTGTTCAGCTTGTCCAGCCAGAAGTTATAGCCGGCGAAATCCAGGGTCGTTTCCGGAGCGTCGTTCGGGTTTCTTCTCAGATAACCAAAGTACTGCATCAGCACAAACGCGCGGTTGAACTCCTGCTGCGCGAGAGTTGAGTTCTCAGCCACGCGCCGCAGGGCGCGCGCCCGGGCCGTCACGTCAGTCGTGTTGGTGCCAACGCCGAACTCGTTAATGGCGGCGGCGCGTTCGCTGACTGTCGGTGTGACGCCCGCGTTCGCAAACAACGTATCGACGAAAGCATCAGGCGTCATGGACGTGGGAAAAGCCGTGGTGAATCTTGTGCGTTGCACAAAATCGCTGGCAAAGGCCTGCTTGTTGTTTTCCAAAACCGTTTGCCAGCCGGTTTGCGTGACAATCACTCCCTGGCCGATTTGCTGCGCATCTGGCAGAAACTCATTGAATCTCAGCGGCACCGGCGCGCCGGGCAAGTTGCCAAAGGAAGATTTGTAGAAGCGATAGACCAGGTAACCACTCTCCTGAAATTCAATTGAAAGAAAGAACGAGGCCGAGTCGTTTATGCGTTTGACTTCAACGCACTGCTGGTCGCTTCCGCACGAAGTAATCTCGTTGGACCAGAAAGCAAGACCTTCAGGGTCAGGCTCGCGGTTGAGGAAGTCGCGGTAGTGTTGGCGGACGAAGAACTGTGTGTCGTCGATTTGATTGGGGCTGGTGCCTGAATCGTAAAGCTCGGCGGTATATTCACTAGAGCCGCCTGCGACAAGGACTTTGCCCGTAAGGAGCAGCGTTGCGGTGTGACCATACCGCAGAATGTTGAGATCCGCGGTTATGGTCCATATCCCCGTGGCCGGGTCGTATAATTCGGGCTTACTCGGATTCCCGTCAGAGGTGAAGCCCCCCGCACTCAGCACCTTGCCATTCGGAAGTAACGTTCCTGTGTGTGCGCCCACCGCTTCCACGAGATTCCCAGTATTACTCCACACACCAGTGGCTGGATCGTATAGCTCGGCGCTGTTGCTGGCTGTTTGCGCATTGTCATCATAGAAACCGGCAACCAGCACCTTGCCGCCCGGCAGCAAAGTAGCACTGTGGTAATAGCGGGCCGTGTTGAGATTGCCGGTCGCGGTCCACGTACCCGTGGTGGGGTCGTAGAGTTCAGCGCTGTTATTTGGAACCTGAATACAGACGAATGACCCGCACTGAAAGAGTTGGCCTCCCGCAACAAGCACTCTGCCATTGGGAAGTAAAGTCGCGGTAGACAGATAAGGCGTGGTCGGAAGACTGCCGGTCATTGAGAATGTGTCGGTCGCCGGGTCGTACAGCTCCGCACTGCTAAGTAGGAAGCAGCTGCGGCCAAATGGACCGTCACTACAACCCAAGCCGCCGGCAACTAAGACCTTGCCGTTTGGCAGCAGCGTCGCGGTATGACCGTACCGGGCCGTCATGAGATTGCCGGCGCGGCTCCAACTTCCGGTCGACGGGTCATACAGCTCCACGCTGTTGAGAGGGTTATAGCCAGGACTGGAATTGTTTTCCCCGCCGACAACGAGAACCTTGCCGTTCTGTAGCAGTGTCGCAGTATGAAGTACGCGGGCTGCATTGAGATTGCCGGTATTACTCCATACACCCCCGGCCGGGTCGTATAACTCCGCACTGCTCAGATAGTCGGTGCCGTAGCCGCCGGAGACTAAAACCTTTCCGTTCGGCAGGAGTGTTGCGGTGTGCCCATTCCGCGCGGTATTGAGATTCCCCGTGAAGCTCCATTTTGGACTGGCCGTCTGTGCAAAGCAGAGACTTGCGGGACCGAGCAGCCAATTAACGGCACCAATTAAACCGACAATGGCCACTATCCGACTAATCCGAAGGCGTGAGTAATTACCGCTCTCTTTCATGTTAACTCCTTTCGTTAATCTCTTTAGTCCTGGTCACGGCTGGGCGAGGCGTTGCGGCAGTGCGAAATCGCTCCGGCCCTCATCGACAAACATAACCATGCTGAAAATTGGAAGAGACTGATCCTCCCACGTTGTAGGCGCCGACGAATGTCCCTCGCGAATTGACGCCAAAGATTGCAGTCGAGGAAGTGAGCTGTCCGGGGGCGGGAAACGGGTAGTCGAAGCTAGTTAGCTCCCCGTTCACCAGAATGAACCCATGCGTGGCCAGGGTAGTCGGGTCGTGATAAGAGCCCACGACGATGTGGCCGCCGGGCGTGACGCCTCGCACACTGTTGAATGAACCCGGACCGGTCGCGCTTGGCCAATCGATCGTGGTTATCTCGTTTCCGGAAAGGACAAAGCCATGCGTGAGCCCGCCAGCTATGTAGTTGCCGCCGATCTGTCCATCGCTGCTTAGGTCAAAGATGGCAGTATCGCTCGCGCCGGGAACGTCGAGGGTCGCATAAACTCCCTCAATAAGTGTGAAGCCGTGCGGTTGCCCACCGAGGATGTACCGTCCGGCCATGTCTCCGCGTTCGTTGAGGCTGGGAAGAGATGTGAAGCTGGAACTCGGAAACTGGACGTCTGTGAACTGGCCATCGATCCAGATAAATCCGCGGCGCTGATGAACGGCATCTTCCCAGTTGCCGACGATGAGGCCTGCTGAGTTGATGGCCAGGGCGCTGGTAAATGTCGAGTTAGGATGATCGATGACAACAAGCTCGCCACGTTTGGGGAGCAAAAACCCGTGCGTGACCTTGTTGGCCGTGAATTGGCCGACGATGTCGCCACGGTCGTTAATGCCCTGGACGGTCGTTACCGTGGCAAGTGGGATATTGATCTCTGTGCAGTCGTAGTCCCCACTTACTCCTGGCAGGTGGTATGGCGCTAACGCAACTTCTCTGATGGTCGGCCCAGATAATACTTCATGTGTTGATGCGGGTACCGTCGATGCTGCTACCAGCGTAGCGGCTAAACTCGTTAGCGCTAACATCAATGTAATGCGAAACTGAAAACCTTTCCTCGTGGTCGTTGACAGAAGCATTTCCTTTCTCCTTTTTGTTTTGTGACGCGACAGCCAAAGCGAGGCCATTAGCCACAGTTCATACCGGCGGAATCAATCTGCGATTGACTGCTTCGCCGCAGAATTCTCGTTGCGAAATAAGTCCAGATTTGTTTCGAATGAAAAGAGCACTGTAGGTAGGCGTAAATGCTCTTGAGGCTTGAGTCACTCGGAACTGATTTGACTTCGCAAAGCGTCGCGCGAGTCTCAGGTGACAATCGGCGTTCCAAAGAACGTACTGCTTCGACGAGGATAAGTTGGCCCTCGGGCGAATCTGGTGCGACCGGCTCGCCGGAATCGCTGTCGTTCACCGAAACATCTTCCTCAGTCAGAGGAGATGGTGCTGGGAACACCTCGCCAGGTCGCCACTCGCCGGAAACCACCGTGACGCGGCGGCGGTAGGCGTTCACTTCAATTCGTCGGTATTTTTTCAACGTCGCCCCTCTTCGGTATGTCGCACCTTAAGACCTTGCGCGGTTGCAGGTAACGAGTCAGTGCTGAAGAAATGGCGAGGAAACGCCGATGGTTTGCCGAAGTCTATTGACTAAGCTGTTCCAGTGGCGTAAATGAATGCGGCGACGAGAAAGTTTTATGCAGAAGTTCTCTCACCGAACGCGCTCATTCGACGGCTTTACCCTCGATCTGACTCGCGGGTGCCTGCTGCGAGGCACCCAAGAGATCAAACTGCCTCCCAAACCCTATGACGCGCTGGAATACCTGGTTGAAAATCCCGGCCGCTTAATTAGCAAAGGTGAGTTAATTCAGACGCTCTGGCCTGATACGGCTGTGACCGATGACTCGCTAGTGCAGTGTTTAAGGGAAGTGCGCCGCGCGTTGGGAGATGAGGCGCAGCAAATCATTAGGACGGTGCCGCGGCGCGGCTACATTTTCGATCGGGAAGTGACGGACAACGCTCCGAGTGCGCTCATAACGACATACACCGAAGAGACTACGGGCGTTCAACTAATCATTGAAGAGGAAGAGACTGACGGACTCAGAAGGGCAGCCGCAACAGAATTGCCAGCTGCGTCCGTTCCGCTGCTTCCTGAGTACAAACCGACAAGCGTTCAGCGTCTGACCACTGCGATCAAACAGCACAAATGGATTGCCGCTGGTGCATTGACCACGCTGGTGCTGATGGCCACGGTCATCGTTTATTTTACGCGCCCAGGCGAAGCCATCGATTCAATCGCGGTCATGCCATTCGTCAACGTTAATGGCGATCCAAGTATTGACTATCTCTCAGAGGGGATCGGCGACAACGTTATCGAGCGCCTTTCTCGCTTACCCAGTCTCAAGAGAGTGATCCCGCTCAACTCAATGGTGCGCTTCAAGGGAAAGCAGGCGGACCCGCAGGCGGTAGGGCGCGAATTGGGTGTTCGGGCTGTACTGATGGGACGGCTGATTCAGCATGGCGATGACCTCTCGATCAGTGTCGAGCTGATCGACGTCCGAGACAACAGGCATCTATGGAGCGGGCAATACGACCGCAAGCTTGCAGACCTCATGAACGTACAGACGGAGATCGCGCATGAAATTTCTGAGAAGTTGCGGCTGCGGTTGACTGGAGAGGAAAAAGAGCGCCTGGTCAAACGCTCGACGCAAAGCAGCGAAGCTTATAAGCTTTTCATGCTGGGCCGTTATTTTCAGCGTCGCGGAAAGAAAGAGAATTTTGAGAAAAGCGTTGAGTATTTTGAGCAGGCCGTCGCAAAAGATCCGACCTATGCACTTGCCTACGCAGAGTTAGGACTAACCTACCGAAATCTGGGTTGGGGCGGCTGGATGGTTCCGAAAGAGTTCTCGCAGAAGGAAGAATGGGCCGCATTGAAGGCTCTCCAAATCGACAATGCGCTGGCCGAAGCTCACGTTGTGATGGCCGACATCAGAGCATTTCATTTGGACTGGGAGGGCGCCGAAACTGAATATCAACGCGCCCTTGAGCTCGACCCAAACTCAGCCCGGACTCATCAATTTTATGCCTTGCACCTGCGACTACTGGGACGATTCGATGAAACGATGCTACATCTGAAACGAGCTCAGGAACTCGATCCCCTTTCGTTTGACATAAACCAGGATATCGCCCTTACGCTTTTCTTTTCGCGGCAATACGATCGAGCGATTGAAGAATTCGAAAAGACAGCAGCGATCGATCCAAATTTTCCGCATGGTCTTCTCGCGCAGGCTTATCAGGAAAAGGGCAGGTATCAGGAAGCCGTAGTGGAATTGGAGAAAGCCGGCGGAAAGGGAAATGCACAGCTTGGTTATGCGTATGCCGTGGCGGGAAAGACAGCCGAGGCGCGGAGAGTGCTTGATGAGTTGAAGGAGCTATCAAAGGAACGTTATGTCTCACCATTCAGGTTTGCTCTGGTTTACATAGGGCTGGGCGACATGGATCAAGCTTTCGCATGGTTGAATAAGACGTTTAACGAGGATCCTTATCGATTAGCCGTTCTCAAAGCAAACCCGAGATTCGACAGCCTGCGCGCCGACCCACGCTGCACGGACCTACTGCGGCGTATGAAGTTGGCGGTGTGAATAACAAGGCTTCGCTACGGCGGTTCGTGAAAAGACGAGCAGTAGTTTTAATCCGCAGAGTCCGAACTTGGAACTAACGCAGAATGATCACCAAAGCGACAGCCTCTTTGTTTTTGTCTTTCGCCTTTCTGCTTTTGTCTTTTGTTACTGTACTTGCCCAAGGCCCAACCACCGGGCGCATTGGAGGAACCGTCACTGATCCAAACGGAGCGGTCATCGTTGGTGCTCTCGTAACAATAATCAGCAAAGCAACCGGGGATCAGCGGAACGTGCGAACCAATGCTGAAGGCAATTACACAGCGTCCTTCTTGCCACCGGGCGCATATCAAGTAAGAGTCAAGGCAAACGGATTCAACCTCGCTGTCTTCGATCCAGTTGTCGTGGTTATCACGGAAACGACCACTGTCGATGCTGAGCCTACCGTCGGAATGGCAGACCCGGTTGAGGTGCACATTGCGCCATTCCTCCAGTCAGATGGCCCACAGCTTGGCCGCGTTGTCGAATCGCGCGCGGTTTCGGAATTGCCGCTGGCGACGCGGAACCTGACACAGATTCTCGGTCTGTCGCCGGGCGCATCCGTCGATCTCGCCAACAACACCGCCGTTGGTCGCAACCCGCAGAACATTTCGGTCAACGGGGCGCGCACCACGCAGAACAATTATCAAATCAACGGCGTGGATGCCAATAACATAAGAAATAACAACTTCCAGAGAGTTTCAGTGCCCGCACCGGAAACGCTCCAGGAATTCAAGGTGCAGACTTCGCTTTATGACGCCACCTTCGGTCGCTCAGGCGGCAACATCCAGGCCGTCACCAAAAGCGGAGCCAATGAATTTCACGGCGCCGGCTACGAATACTTTCGCAACGGCGCGCTCAATGCCAATAACCCATTCCTTAAAGCGGCCGGCGTGAAGCGGCCGGTTTTGACCCGCAATGTCTTTGGCGGCTTGCTGGGTGGACCAATCAAGCGAGACAAACTTTTCTTCTTCGGTTCTTACCAGGCCACCCGCGAGCTGAACGGCGCATCGCCGAATAGCCTCTCTTCCAGTGTTTTGATCGCGCCCGGTTTGTCTGACGATCGCTCAGCGCTGACGCTGACAAGAACATTCAATGTGCCCTCGGTCAACCCCATCTCTCTCGCTCTCTTGAACGTGAGGCTGCCCAGTGGTCAATTCCTGATCCCCACACCCCAGGCCAGTGGTCGATATTCCGGCTCTGCTCCTTCGACCTATCACGAGGACCAGTTCAACGCGAATGTTGACTATCGAATCAACGAACGGAACTGGCTCGCAATTAAATTCTTTTTTCTGAACTCGCCCCAGACGAACGCGCTGCCTGCTGGCCCAAACGTTCCCGGCTTTGCCGCGAATCAAGAGTCCGGCAGCCGATTGGTTTCCATTCAAGACATTCATACTTTCAGCTCGGCCGTGATTAATGAAGCGCGCATCGGCTACAACTTCCTTCGCTTTGACAACTTCCCTGATGAGCCGGTGAAAGACTCCGACGTAGGAATCAACCGGGCCAACGCCAACATCTTTCCGGGTTTTCCGCTGATTCGTATTGCGCCTAACGCTGGCGGGATTGTTTTTGGCACGGGGACCGTCAACATAGATCTGAATACGGCCATCGAATCGACTACGTTTGCAGACATACTTTCCATCACCAGAGGAAGGCACAGCATCCGCGCCGGAACCGAAGTCATCTACTACCGACACAACAGCACAGAGAACTTCAATCCCCGGGGCCAGATCGATTTCAACAGCTTCACTGACTTCCTGACGGGCACTATTAATCAGACACTATTCGGCGCCGGCATCAGCGACCGAAGTCTGCGCGCAACTGACTATAGCTTTTTTGTCCAGGACGACTGGAAGGTTTCGCGCCGATTGTTAGTGAATTTAGGACTGCGCTACGAGTTGGATATGCCGCCCTTTGACACGCGCGGTAGAAACGTTGACTTCGATCCCGCGCTATATAAAGCCCGTCCATTGAGTGACACAGCGGTTACCGGATTGACGGTGCCAATCGGCGGGTTCGTGCAAGCCGGAAATGTAATTCCTCAATACGATCTGGCCAATGTGCCAAACGTCGGCAAACGTATCGTTAGAAGCATTGACCCAAACAACTTCGCGCCCCGCGTGGGCTTTGTCTTCTCACCGCTTGATTCAGGCCGCCTGATCGTGCGGGGTGGTTATGGCATCTTCTATTCGCGCATCTCGGTGACTAATGTCTTAATTGCAATTCAACTACCTCCAAACTATATAGTCGGCCGGCGAACGAGCCCACCGTTCGCAACGCCATTTTTTGCAGCGCCGTCGTCGGATAAATTTCCGACCTTCGTGCCAGGTATTGACCTGGCCACTCCGGTCTATGACCGCAACCTGCGCACGCCGTATTTTCATCAGTACAACGCAAGTGTGCAGTATGCGGTGAAAAAAGATTTGGTTCTAGAGATTGCTTACGTTGGCGGCCGAGGCCTCAACTTACTACGCAACGTCGGCATCAACCAGGCGCGGCTCGCCAGTCCGCAGCAGCCAATAATAAACGATGTCACGGGGGCGGTGATTACGACCAATACACCGGCCAACGCTCAACTGCGAGCACCGTTTCAGGGCGTCGCGTTATCATCAGCGGGAGCGTCGGCGCTGCCGGGCTTTGGTCAGACGCAGACAACTGCTCAGTCCAATTACAACTCGCTGCAAGTAAGCGTGACCCAACGCCTGTCGAAAGGGTTGCAATTCCTCGCGGCGTACACGTTTTCCAGATCGATCGATAACTCATCCGGAGGTGCAAGTTCGGCGGGAATAGAGACCGGTCCGATACTTGGCAACCAGCTTGATGATCGTGCCAATCGTGGCGTGTCGAATTTCGATCGCACGCATCGATTTATTTTGAGTTATCTCTGGGATCTGCCTCGACCAGCGTTTGCTTCGCGATCAACTGCCGGCCGATTGCTATTTTCGAACTGGGAGGTTGCCGGCATCATCACTGCGATGTCTGGACTCCCAATCGATATTGTGGATTCAAATGCCGGGTCGTTCTATTTGGGTCCTAACAATGGCCTGTCACGACCAAGCTGGGCGCCCGGCGCTACGCGAGCCACCGCATCCAGTAACATTCCCGCAGGTTACTTCTTCAATCCTTTCGCGTTCAGGAGGCCGATTGTACTGGCCGGCCAATTGATTCCGAGTTCAAACGGAACCGCCACGGCGTCTGCCACCGGAACAGACTTCGGAAACGTCGGAACAAATGTCCTGCGCGGACCGAAGCAAATAAATGTGGACTTCTCAATCATCAAACGCTTTCCGGTAGGCGAGTCAAAGAACGTCGAGATCCGCGTCGAGTTTTTCAATCTTTTCAATCACGTGAACTTTGCCAATCCGATCAGCAACCTCAACGCCTTCGCTTCATCAGGTGGTAGCATCGATCAAAATACCGGTCGGATCATCAATCCCGGCGATTTCGGCCGCATCATCGCGACGAGCAACAATCCTCGGCTCATCCAATTTGCTGCTAAGTTCAACTTCTGAGTCAAAGGTCTCAGCCCAGCCTTCTCACGGTCCAAACCGCCTTCGATATTCCGTCGAAGTCTCAGGAAAGCTGGGGCAGCCCCGTTCAAATAACTTGCTGAAGGCTATGAACCACCATGAAGTTCGGTTCGTATTCAGAGTATTAGTCGTGCATTTTGCAAATTTGTATGACTTTGCCGGATGAGGTCGGTACCGGGAGCGGACCGGGGTCCCCACGCGGGCAGCCCGCGTGGGGTGGTGGATGCGACCGGGTCTGCGGCAACTATAAGATCAAGTTTGGCGGGAGTCTTACCCGGTCGCTATGCTGCGCACCCTCACCCAACCTCTCCCAATGGGAGAGGAGAAGGATGCTCCCGGTACTGACTCCATGGCGTGCGTTTCAGCCGCATCTGCGTTCTGATATGCTCAAGGTCCGCAGTCTCACGAGGAATATCCAATGCGCATACAGCTTCCCCTAATCAAATCTTCGTTAACTCGATGGCTGGCAGTTTGGCTCGCGCTTACCTTGTTTGCTGGTTCGCTTTTGGCCCAGCAGCCGGTGGCGCCGCCACGCCAATCAGCGCCTGTTGCTGAGCCCACTTTCGACACGCTGCTGGCCTTTGATGCTTACAAGATGTACGGCGAGGCCCGCAACGTCGGACAGCTCCTCAGCACCGGCGGCGCAGGTGAGATCGTAGATCCCATCGTCAAACTTGCGGATCCCGGACCTGAGTTCAAATCGATTATCAGCTTCCTGAAAAAGAACTCGGAAGCACTGAGTTCGTCGCGGCTGATGTTCGCGGTGTGGCCGGCGCGCACCGATGTTCCCTCGACCCTGGTAGCGATCGAATTTCCGACCAACGAAGATGCCGTGAAGTTCGCTCCCAAGTTGGAAAAGTTTTTACCGACAGTATTGCCGCCCGTCCCGGTCCAGCCGGAACCGAGCCCAACAACTACGCCGTCAAAATCGACGTCGCCTGAGCCGGCCCCGACTGAAGCGAAAGCCGCCCCCACAGCCTCCCCGTCACCACAGCCCACGGTCGAACGGCTACCGTTCGTGATCACACATGCCGGCAATCTCGTGCTGATCAGCGATCGATCATTCAAGTTTGAAAAGCTTCGTCCGGCTTCCAGCAAAGCGCTCTTTCAGGATCAAAACTTCCGGCTGGCGCACGACAAATTCTCGAGCGAGGCATTGTTCTTTTACTTCAATATTCAACTTGAGGATCGAACGATTCCGAAGCCCTCGCCTACTCCAGTGCTGACCGATGCCGAACGTGAACAGATGGAGCGCGAGCAGCAGGAAGAAGTGCGTAAGCAGGAGGAAGAGTATAGGGCGGCCATGGAAGCCGAGAATCTGCGACGACAAAGTGAAACCGGCGCAGTCTTGAGTGGGCAGGTTACGGTCCAGCCGTCGCCGACGCCGTCACCCACAAAAGAAGAGGAAGCGCGGCGAACCGCTTCTTCGCAAATCGGTGGGTTGTTGGATGCCCTCGGATTTGGTGAGCCGCAGATGCCGGATGGGATTGGGTTGGCGCTCGCACTCGAAGGCAACGAATATGTGCTGCGCGCTTTGTTGATTGACAAGCCGGACGCAAAGAAACTTCCGATTCCGTTCGTGCCGCAATTGATTTCCGGTCCGCCGAGCGCCACTGAAGTCGCGTCAATACTGCCTGCCGACATTGACATGTTCATTAGCGCCTCGATCGATTTGCCGCAAACGTACGAAGGCATGCGGAAGGCGGCCGAGTTGCGCTCGAAAACCAACGCCGAGGCCCGCGTTTATGAGAACGGAGTGCTGTTGACTCAGAGTGCTGCCAAGGAGCCGGAGCCGGATGCCTTTGCGCAATTCGAAAAAAAGGCTGCGTTCAAAATCAAGGACGATCTCTTGCCGGCGTTGGGAAGCGAAATTGCTTTGGCTGGATCGCTCGAAACATTGCAGACCGTTGGTGGCGTTCGCCTCGGCGTCCAAAGTTCTGCTCCTAAAACTTCTGATCAGGGCGCTGGCAAAGACGAGGGCAAGCAGGCGAAGCCGACAATGCCGATTCTGTTGATCCAGGTGAAAGATCGTGAGGCGCTGCGCCGCTTGATGCCGCGAGTACTGGATGGATTGGGAATCGGTCAGGCAAATCTCCTGGCGCAGACTGAACGGCGCGGCGACGCCGAGATGGTTAACTATGCAGGGATGTTTGCCTACGCTTTTGTTGGCGATTTCCTCGTGATTTCGGATACGATCGCCGTGCGCCAACTAATAGATGCAAACGTGAATCTGCAGACGCTGTCGGGAAATTCCGTCTATCACAATTCACGTCGTTGGCAGCCGAGTCGCACGCTCGGCCAGGTTTACGTGTCGCCCGCGCTGATGGAGGCTTATCACGAACAGATTCGCAAAGAAGCGGGGACGATGGATCAGACGATGCGCGACTTTCTGCTGTCGCTGGATCCGCGTTCGGAAGCGATCACGTATGCGCTTTCAAACGATGGCCTGGGTACGCAGCACGAATTGCACTTACCGAAAAACCTGATTCTGACGATGGTGGCCGGCATCGCTTCAGCGACAAAGAACCCGCCGCCCGAGCAGAACGAAATGATTGCTATCGGCATGCTGAACTATATTGCCCAGATGGAATCGCAGTACAAGGAAGATGCCGGGAAGGGAAGTTATGGGACGCTGCAACAGTTGATTGCGGCGAAATCTCTGCAAACGGAAGGGCTGGATAAGTACGGCTATAAGTTCGAGATTAACGTCCAGGGAGATCAGTTTGAGGCGGTGGCCACGCCGCGCGAGTACGGTACGACCGGCAAGCGATCATTCTTCGTCGATAAAAGCGGTGTCGTTCGCGGAGATGATCATGGCGGAGGGCCGGCTACGATCGCCGATAAGCCGGTGCAGTAGTGACTTGTCCAGGGTTTTTCTCCCTCTCCCTTTGGGAGAGGGCCGGGGTGAGGGAGCGAAGCTTACCGCGAGATCGTTTCTTGATTTTCCAGCGCGAGGCTTTGCTTCGCGAAAGAGAAAAAAGGATGGGAGGCGGCGTAGACCCTCACCCTAACCCTCTCCCAGAGGGAGAGGGAACAAAAAAAGATCGGTGATCACGTAACACTTAACCTTTCCCCCATCGATTGCTTTAATTGTAATCTGTGGAATCTGCGTAATCTGCGGATGGACTCATTTCATAATCGACTCGACCACCTCGCTCGCCTCACCGCGCACGCCTTTCAGAATCTTTGCCGACTCTAACGCTTTCGGCAGCACGGAGAGGGCCAACTCAGGTTGCGTGCGGGCCGCGACCGCGTTGGCCATTAGTTCAAGCACGCCCTTGCCACGCGTCAATTCTCGCGGCCGCCAGCGCGAACCTTCCTTAAATCTGGTCGAGACTACCAGGCCAACGCGCAGTGGTTTCGAACCGACTTCAGCGCCAATCTGTTCGGCAGCGATCCTGGTGGTGGGCGCGTTTGCCTGAGAGCGAATTGCCAGCGGGCGCGCATATGGATGCACTCGCCCCTTGGGGTCGATGACCGCATATTCGTCCGAATAATAAGTTGCGCCGCGGCGAATCAAGTGATCTACCAGAGTCGTCTTGCCGCTAAAGCTGAGACCTGGAAACAGGATCGCCTGACCTTTCCAGCCGACGACTCCCGCGTGGACGAAAATTCGGCGCGGCGCAAACTCAGCGACAGTTAGTTGAACGCGGGATTCAAAGGCGTCGAGCAATTCATCGAAGTTTCGTAAACGCGCAAATCGCAGAAGGTTCAAATAGCCAAGATTGAACCGGCGGATCCTGCCGTTCGAGTTGGTGGGAAAACCTGTGACTGAATACAAATGGTCAACAAACTTAGCAGCGCTCGGTTTGGTTCCCGGCGGCAGGCGATTGATGAGAGGTTCCAGGACGGACGGATCATTGACGCGGACGCCAAAGCGCACACCGAAAGAATTGAACGACATTCCGTCCGCCCACCCGAGGCGGTCGATTTTTGCCATTCAAGTGGACGGAATTCTATATCTGGGAATTGTCCGCATGATTGAATGTGTCAGAAGCCCGACCGTGAGGGAGGGCCTGCCAGGGGACCAGGCCCTCCCTCACGGTCGGTCTTCTACACGATGTCTTAGAGGTTATCAATGGTCACCGGCTCGACGGCCTCAGCCAGCTCAAAGCCGAACACCCGAGAATAGAAATACAGCTCGCCGTCGAGCGATCGCTTGATATTTTCAGCTCGCCGGAAACCGTGCTGCTCACCCTCGAACGCGACATAGGCTACCGGCAAACCTTTCTTTCGCAGGGCGTCCACCATCATTTCCGCCTGGTTAGGCGGCACGACTTTGTCTTCCAACCCCTGAAAGAAAATTACCGGGCAGGATAGTTCTTCCGTGAAATGAATTGGCGAGCGTGCAATGTAAAGACCTTTCTGTTCCGGGTACGGCCCGATCAAAGTAGTCGAGTAGCGTGACTCGAACTTGTGCGTGTCTTCGTCGAGCGCTTCCAGATCGCTGACGCCGAAATGGCTGGCGCCGGCTTTGAAATAGTCCCGAAAAGTCAGAGCGCAAAGCGTCGTGTATCCGCCGGCGCTGCCGCCGTCAATCATCGAGCGGTTCGGATCAACCTGGTCCCGACTGGCCAGATATTTTGCGCCGTTAACACAATCATCCACATCGACCACGCCCCAATTGCCGTTCAGGCGCTCACGGTAAGCGCGGCCATAGCCCGTGCTGCCGCCGTAATTAACATCCAGCACCGCGATTCCCCGGCTGGTCCAATATTGAATGCCCAGAGTCAGCACGCCGGTCGTCGCCGAGGTTGGCCCACCGTGGCTCTTCACCAATAACAATGGCCGTTCATCCTCAGGCGCGACGAAGTCTCTGTTCTTCGGCGGATAGTAAAATCCATGCCCGGTCAGACCGTTCTCGGTGGGAAACTCGATTGCCTGGGGCGCGGAGATAAACCCGGGATCGATTGCCAGTTCATTAGCGCGTTTCAGCACCCTGGTACTACGAGTCGCGAGATCGAGCTCAATGATCGAGAACGGCTCACCAGGCGAGCCGGCGCGAAACACCGCTCGCCCGGGCAGGGCGCTCATGAAAGAGATATCGGTGAAAGAGGTGTCGATTCTTTCAAATTGTTTCCCGCGAGTATCAATCACGCCAAGTCGCCAGATCCCCGCCTCGACAAACGCGCAAACGATTCTCTCCGCCGACTCGAACGCATAGGTCGACATTCCGAATACCCATTGCGGGCAGCCAAACTCAACTGCCAACTCGCAGATGTTTTCGACCGCACCATCCGGATTCACCCGATAGAGATTCCACCAGCCAGTTCGATCTGAGACAAAATGGAACAGCCCGTCAGGCGACCACTCCGGCTGAAAGATCGATTCGCGCGAACCTCCGGCGATAGGTTTCGCGCCGGCGATCGAGCCATCGCCGGCGATTTCTCCCATCCAGAGTTCGCTACCGTCCCAGGGCATGTTCGGGTGGTTCCACGCGAGCCATGCCAGTTTCGATCCGTCCGGACTCACGCGCGGCGATGAATAGAAATCGTTGCCCGTAACCAGCGTGACGGCTTTCCCATCATGCAGCGACACTGAGACCAGATAGTTCAGGGCCTCGCGATCAGCGTCGCGATGATCTTCGCAAACACAAATCAGGCGGTCTCGTTTGGCGTCGGCGACTGCATCCGCATAGCGCAATTTGTCGCCGGCATCAGCCGGAGTCAGAAGTTCGGGCGCAGCGCTGCCGGCCTGTTGGTAGAGTTGCTGGTCGGTGTAATTTGAAAAGTAAACCGTGCCCTGGTGCGCCAGGTACTCGCCGCCTCCGTATTCGTGCACGCGAGTGCGGGCGTTGAACGGCGACGGATTCATGTCGACGGTGCTACCGTTCGGTGAGAGCCGCACGATCACTTGCCGTCCACCCTCTGATGGTCTTGCCTCGATCCAATAAATGTCGGTTCCATCGGTGCGCGGCTGCGTCAGGCCGATTGAGCCTTTGACGATCAGATCCGATGTGATAGGCGATTTCCAGGAGCCGTATGGTGCAGTTTTTGCCATGCGATGTGTGAACGAAAAAGGATTGCGAACCGAAAGACGGGATTATCGCCAGAACTGAGGAAAGTACCAAGTGGGGTTGAAAGGAATCGAAGTCGCGAGCCGGACAAAAGTAAAGGCGCCGACCTCCCCCAAAGTCGACGCCCTACCCTTCAGTCTCAGTTCTCACAAGGAGAATCAATGAATGAACAAATACTAAAGTCATCCCCCTCTGCGCTGGTTGCAGAAATATTGCGATAATCTTGTGAAAATTTTGTCGGACAGATTGTGCGGTCGTCTTGATTTTGACCGTAAGTAATTCCGATTTCTCTGCATTATTCTCGGCGACCTCGGCGGCTCTGCTGAATAAGTTTAGGAAATGCTCACCGCGGAGACGCCGAGCACGCGGAGATGGCGCAGAGATTCGAACTTAAGACTCTACGAACGGCATTGACGCACGGCGTGAGAAAGAATGAGAATGCCCGCGAAAATCCTGGCCAAACATCGCAGAGGGAGAGGCCAATGGCGATCCATCGAAAACTTCTAAACGGTCTCACGATCTTAACAACCGCCTCGATTATTTTCGGCGCCGTCAATATTTGCGGTGCTGATACGTTTCGGCCTGTCGTTCGCGGCAAACGCGGAGTGGTGGCAGGTGGCCAACCGCTGTCGGTCGAAGCCGGAATGCGCATTCTTCAACGTGGCGGAAACGCTGTCGATGCAGGCGTGGCGACCATCCTGGCAGCGTCGGTAATCGAGTTTTCGCATTTCTCTTTCGGCGGCGAGGTGCCGATATTGATCAGAATGCGCGGCAGTAAACCGGCCGAGAGGAAGAGCCCATCTGTTTTTGTAATCGAAGGCATGGGAACGGCGCCGGCCAGGGCCACGCGTGAATTCTTTGCCAGCCGGGGAAAGCAAGACACCACGGCGACAGCGCCCGACTCGGGCGCAACTCAACGAGCCGAAACCGAAGGAACCACTTACGCCGACGCCAAGCCCGGGTTAATCCCATCAACGGGTCCACTGGCAGCAACTGTCCCGGCAGTGCTGGATGCGTGCGTAACGGCGCTTGACCGGTTTGGCACTAAGACATTAGCGGAAGTGATGCAGCCGGCGATTGAGCTCGCGGATGGCTTTCCGATTGATGAGTTGCGCGTCCAGTATATCAAGACGCGCGCGCCCATTTTCTCGCAGTGGCCGGACGCGAAGCGCATCTTTTTACCGAACGGGGAAGTTCCGAAGGTCGGTGATGTCTTTGTCCAGGCCGACCTGGCCCGCACCCTGCGCGCAATCGTCGCGGTCGAGAAACGGAATACCCGCCGCGGTCGACATGCCGCGCTGTTGGCGGCGCGTGATTACTTCTACAAAGGCGCGGTGGGAAAACGTATCGGCGACTACATGCAGAGTCATGGCGGATTGCTGGCGGCTTCCGATCTGGCCGGCTGGCACGCGACCGTCGGCAAGCCGGTGAAGACTGAATACCGCGGCTATGAAGTTTACAAGACCGGCTTCTGGGCCCAGGGGCCGATGATGATCGAGACGCTGAACCTTCTCGAAGGCTTTGACCTGAAGAAGATGGGCCAGAACAGTCCGGAATATATTCACACCGTTACCGAAAGCCTGAAGCTCGCCTTTGCCGATCGTGACCGTTTCTACGGCGATCCGAATTTTGTGAAGATTCCGACTGAGCAACTGGTTTCGAAGCAATATGCCGCTATGCGCCGCTCGCTGATTGATCAGCAGCAAGCTTCTTTGGTGCAACGTCCCGGCGATCCGGACAACATGAAGCCGTTGCTCGCCAGCGCATCATCGATCGCTTATCGGGCCGCGCCTTTGCCTGAAATCTTGAAGGCCAACGACACCACTTGCGTCAATGTCATAGATAAAGACGGCAACATGTTCAGTGCGACGCCGAGCGGTGCCTGGTTGCCGGCGGTCGTCGCCGGAGATACAGGTGTGCTGATGGGCCAGCGGCTGCAATCGGCCTTGACTGATCCAAACAGTCCCAACGTGGTAGCGCCCGGCAAACGGCCGCGGATTACTCTGACTCCAACGCTCGTGCTGAAAGACGGCCAGCCGTTTATGGTCCTGTCTACGCCGGGCGGCGACAATCAGGACCAGGCGCTGCTGCAGGTGATGCTCAACATTATTGAGTTTGGTATGAATCCGCAGGAAGCCGTCGAAGCGCCGCGCTTCGACACTCAGCACTATGTCAGCTCGTTCGACAATCACGAGTTTCTGGCGGGTGTACTGAATGTTGAATCGCGAATTCCAGAGGAAGTGATTAGTAAGCTCAGCGCTCGCGGCCACAAGATCAAGATTCAATCAGCGTGGGGCACCGGCTCGTCGCCAACTGTAATCATGTACGACGCAAACAACGGGGTGATCTCCGGCGGCGCCGATCCGCGGCGCGGAAGATATGCGTTGGCCTGGTAAGCGAGAGACACAGACCGGGAGCGCTCTTGTCAGTACCACCCGCGGTAGCGGGTGGGTCTTGGGCGGCCCATTGACGGGAAAAAGCACTAACCCGCCCGCTACCGCAGGCGGTACTGACCTCGATCAAGGCAACGACTTCGCTTCCACGAAGATGTACTTGATCTCCGGGTGACGCTCGCGGATTCGTTTTTCAATGCGATTGATTGCTTTGGTCACCGCTTCCGCCGTCAGGTCCTCTCTGAAACCAATGTCCAGAGTCAGCAGCACTTCCGTCGGGCCGAAATGAAGCGTTAGTGATTTCTTGACCTGGGCCACGGCTTCGTCAGCGCCGGCAATCTCCCGGACACTCTGCAACGTTTCGGGATCGACGCCTTCTCCGATTAAGAGTCCTTTAGTTTCGTAGGCCAGGAAGCAGGCGACCAGCGCCAGGATCAAACCAATCACGATCGACGCCACTCCGTCGAGATACGGATTCTCCAAAACCTGTCCCAGGAAGATGCCAATGAAAGCGACTGCCAAGCCGAGCAGTGCAGCAGTGTCTTCGAACAACACTGTGAACGTGTTTGGGTCTTTGCTGGCGCGGATCGTTTTGATTATGCCGCGGCCTTTCTGTTCTTTCCGGAAAGCCCTGAACGCGAAATAGCAGGAGATTGTTTCGAAGACGAAAGCAAACGCGAGCACCAGGTAATTCCACTTGGCGGCCGTCAGTTGCGGATGCTTCAAATGCATGATGCCTTCATAAACTGACATGCCACCGCCGAGCGCAAAAATCAGAATCGCGACGACCAGCGGCCAAAAATAAAGCTCATTGCCGTGACCAAAGGGATGATCGGCATCAGCCGGTTTGCGACTCTTGCGCAATCCCACGAGCAGCAACCCGCCGTTGCCGGTATCAACCAGCGAATGAATGCCTTCGGAAAGCATGGCGGAGCTCCCGGAAAAATAAGCCGCAACCAATTTGGTGGCGGCGATGGCGAGGTTGCCGGCGATGGCTGCGACAACGGCAACTTTGGATTCTTCGGTCATGAGATTCACACGATAACAAAAGATGCTCGCTCAGGCATCTCAGTAGTCGCGTGGGTAGGGTCCTGATTTCAGTTTCTCTGCGACCTTCTGCGAAAGCCTCCGTCATCCCTCTACGGTTTCATACGCCGGCGTGAGGATTAACCGCAGAGGGAAAACCGAGGATTCCACGAGCGGGTCGCGGAGAAAATCGAAATGAGAACACTACTCGCATGCTCGCAAGACTCGGGCGATTGCGACGCACACCCGGTGCTGTTATAAATGCGGCATAAACAAGCTAAGGAAGGACGCCATAAATGATCACTGGCGCGCACGTAATCATCTACAGCAAAGACGCCGAAGCCGACCGGGCATTTTTCAAGGATGTGCTTGGTTTTCGTTCCGTGGATGCCGGACATGGTTGGCTGATCTTCGCGCTGCCGCCCGCTGAAGTTGCTTGTCATCCGGGTGAAGAGAACAATCAGCATGAGCTTTATCTGATGTGTGAAGACCTCAAGGCGTTAATGTCCGCGCTCGACGCCAAGGGAGTCCACTGTTCGAATGTTGAGGAGCCGCCCTGGGGTTCGCTCACACGGATTACGTTACCCGGCGGCGGCAGTCTGGGTCTCTATCAACCGAAGCATCCAACCGCGGCGAATCTTAAATAGACACCAGTGAAGGAGCGTATGATGTGCCGGGTGTTAGAGTACCAACTTTAGTTGGGCTTTAGGTTTGTCGAAGAAGGCCCGACTAAAGTCGGTACTCTAACGCCCGCCATAGCAAAGACACGAACCTTGCCAGGAGAGAATCAATATGGCTGAAGTAAAGACCGGTGGTCCCGAGCTAACTGCGCGATCAATCATCATTGGACTAATCGTTGCGATGATTATCGGCAGTGCGTATCCATACTGTGTTTTGAAACTTGGATTTGGGCCGAACCTGTCAGTCGTGTCGGCCTTTTTCGGTTTCATGGCATTGGTTCCGTTGGTCTTTGCGCTGCGGCTCAGGGACACAAACGCGCGCGAAAACAACATCGTGCAAACGATGGGCACTAGCGCAGGCCAGACGGCCTTCATGGCCGTGCTGCTGGCCGCGTTCGACATGTTGAACGCCAAAGGCGTGCTGAACCCGCCCATCTATCTGAACACGCTACAGATTTTCTGTTGGCTCTGCAGCGCGAGTCTGCTCGGGATTCTGCTGGCCGTGCCGATGCGCCGTCACTACATCGACGAAGAAAATCTCACTTATGCCGATGGTCTGGCGGCCGGCGAAACCATCAAAGTCCTGCACGAGGGCCGCGACAGCGGCGCCGCGACGGGTCCGCTGGCTGCGCTCGGGATTGGAACAGTGCTCTCGGGAGCGCTGATGATGGTCACGACGTTTTGGAAATGGGTGCGGGACACCTGGTTCATTCCGGGCCAAGCGGCAATGAATATTGGCTTCAACATCAGCTTGTTGAGCTTTGGATCGGGATTACTCGTCGGCTTCCGGATTTGTTTGGCGATGGCGATCGGCACGGCGATTAGTTGGTTCATTCTGCCGCGGTATCTGCTGTCGCACGGCATGATCACGGCGTTGACTTATCCCGCCACGCTGCGCTGGGTGATGTGGCCCGCAACAGGACTGATGGTCGCGGGCGGCCTGACTTCACTCGTGCTGAAATGGAAGCTGATCGTAAAGACGTTTCGCGGCTTAAGAGGAAGCACGGCCACACAAAACGAGTTTCCAATGAAGTGGGTCGCCATTGGCTCGAGCGTGATGGTCGTTGTGATCTGCCTGGTTCAATACTTCAGCATGGGCATTCCGGTTTGGCTTTCGTTCATCGCGATCCTTTTGTCTCTGCCGTTGATGCTTGTCGGACTGCGCGTGCTGGGCGAAACCAACTGGGGCCCGATTAGCGCGATGTCCAACATGATGCAGGCAGTGTTTGCCTTCATCTCGCCGGGAAATGTTCCCGTGAACATGTCTTCGAGCGGCCTGACCGGAACTATCGCCGTAACTTCTGAAGCGTTGATGCAGGACTTCAAAGCGGGCCAGTTGCTAAAGTCGAATCCGCGCAGCCTGACCATCGCGCAATTGATCGCGGCCCCGGTGGGATCGATTGCCACGGCAGTCGTCTATCCAGTCCTGCGGGCCAAGTTCGGTATCGGCGCCGACGGATTGTCTTCGCCCATCAGTGTGAAGTGGTCGAGCTTTGCAGAACTCCTGACAAAAGGATTCGCCGCCTTGCCGCCAGGCTGTCTGGTGGGATTGATCATTGGAATTGTCGTCGGCATTGTGTTGACCTTGCTGGCTGAGAAATGGGGCGAATACGTTCCGTCACCTTCCGCGATGGGCATTGGGATGCTGATCACGGCCGCGGTTTTGCTGACATTCATACTGGGCGGCGTCGCGCAATTGATTTGGGCCAGGGCGCATCCTGAAAGCGAGAAGGCTTACCGTGTCCCCCTGGCGTCAGGCTTGATCGCGGGCGAAGCAATCATCGCCGTGGTGCTGGCGATACTGGCCGCCACAGGCGTGAACTTCTGACGAAGAATGGATCGTCTCTCAGGTACTCTCACGTTCACTTAACGTCTCGTTAGGGTATATTTCCTTTGCAGGCATTCTGCGTGACGGGGTCGCAACGACTATGATCTCTGACTGGCGCGACAACATCATCGACGATTCCGGGCAGATTCGCGCTCTGCTTGCGGAAACAAAAACCATTGCCGTGCTTGGCATTAAGACTGAAGCGCAATCCAGCCAACCTGCATTCTACGTTCCCAGTTATATGCAGCACGCGGGATACAAAATCATCCCGGTCCCGGTTTATTACCCGGACGTGACTGAAATTCTGGGCGAACCGGTTTACCGCAAACTGATCGACGTGCCGGAAGAGGTCGATATGGTAAACGTCTTTCGTCGTCCGCAGGACATCCCGCCGCACGTCGAAGATATTCTCGCGAAGAAACCGAAATCTGTCTGGTTGCAACTGGGAATTTATCATTCGGAAGTCGCTCAGCAATTCGCGCAAGCTGGAATCAAAGTCGTGCAGGATCGGTGTTTGATGGTCGATCACCGGCGGTTGGCGGTTTAGATATTCATGCAGCCATAGTGTCTTAGTTCGCCTTTTATCTTTGCGCCTTGGCTTCTTTGCGTGAGGCAGACCCTGTGTGCAGGACATTTCACGCAAAGTCGCAGAGTTCGCAAAGAAAAACCGCAAAATAAGACACTATGTTTTAGGTCATCGATTCTTCCCCTCATTTCTTCTACGCTATAATCACCCCATGAATAAGCGTGCGAAAAAGCGTCTGCTGGAATCGATAAAGAAAGATAAGTTGGAACGAACCAGTCCGGCTCAGAAACCGATGCCCACGTCGCGCAAGGACCCTAAACACCAAACCGGGTTTCTGCCGCGGCACGATAAGAAAAGAGGCTAGAGGTAGCGCTCATCTTCAAAGCGATTCGCGCCACTCGTAATGTTGTTGATGTTTTCGGCAGATCTTTCGAATGAAGCGAACAATCACGCGATCTATTCTGACTTTGGTTTGTGTTTTCAGCCTCGGCACCGTGGCGCGCGCGCAAACCGACAGGCGGATCGAAACCATCAAACAAATCGTTGAGAAAATTAACAACGACGTCGCCAAGAGTGAGCGAGAGCCTGAGTATTCGAACATCTACTTGATCCAACTGGAGGTCAACAAAGGTAACGGCTCGTATCCAGCGGTCGGAATTTACCGGCCCGTGGTGAAGTTCTATTACACCTACGGCGACCGCGAGAAGAATCCCTATCCGAATCGTCTGCTCAAGATTGTCGTCTCAATCGATCGTTCAGGCCGGAATGAATACTCGGAATTTACTTTCAATGAAGCGGAGCAGTTGGTTTTCTACCTCGAGAAGAAAGACAACACCGAGCGGCGTCTCTATCTCGTATCCGGACGCGCAATCAGGTTTCAGGAGGGCGAGCGCGGGTTGAGTCTTACGGCTAAATCACAGAGGGACGTTATCGCCAACGTGCTGAGAGACGAGACAAACCTCGTCGCGATCTTTCGCCGGTCATTGGGGTTTTGATTCGACCTTTCCGCTTTTTCCTTCTCCCGGCGATCCAGGTAATCTGTAAACCTAAACCATGTCTACTGAACCAAACAAAGTTATCTATTCAATGGTCGGCGTCAGTAAGTTCTATGACAAGAAGCCGGTCCTGAAAGACATCTATCTCTCCTATTTTTACGGCGCGAAGATTGGCGTCATTGGCTTGAATGGATCGGGCAAGTCTTCTCTGCTGCGGATTCTGGCGGGCGTCGATAAAGACTTCAATGGCGAGACCGTCATCTCACCGGGTTTCAGGGTCGGCTATCTCGAACAGGAACCTCTGATCGACGACAGCCGCACAGTGCGCGAAGTCGTCGAAGAAGCTGTCGCTGAGACTGTTAGTTTGCTGAAAGAATTCGAAGAGATTAACGCCAAGTTCGGCAGAAGAGATGTCCGAAGACGAGATGAACGCGCTACTCGAGCGGCAAGGCGTCGTGCAGGAGAGACTCGATCATCTCGATGCCTGGGACCTTGATTCGCGGCTCGAGATGGCGATGGACGCTCTGCGTTGTCCGCCGGGCGATACGCCAGTGAAGATTCTCTCCGGCGGTGAGCGCAGACGCGTCGCGCTCTGCCGTCTGCTGCTGCAAAAGCCGGACATACTCCTTTTGGACGAACCCACCAATCATCTTGATGCCGAATCAGTTGCCTGGCTCGAACATCATTTGCAGAGTTATCCCGGCACGATCATCGCCGTGACCCACGATCGGTATTTTCTCGACAACGTGGCCGGCTGGATTCTGGAGTTGGACCGCGGAGAAGGCATTCCCTGGAAGGGGAATTATTCGAGCTGGCTTGAGCAGAAGCAGGAACGTTTGCGCCGCGAAGAAAAATCTGAGAGTGAGCGGCAGAAGACTCTCCAGCGCGAGCTGGAGTGGATTCGCATGTCGCCCAAAGCGCGCCACGCCAAAGGACAAGCGCGCGTGACCGCTTATGAAAATCTGCTGCGTGAGGAATCAGAAAAGCGCCGAGATGACCTGGAGATTCCAATCCCGCCAGGGCCGCGCCTGGGCGCAGTCGTAATCGAAGCCGACAAAGTTGGCAAGGCTTACGGAGCCAATCTTCTGGTGGAAAATATGACGTTTCAGCTTCCGCCGGGCGGCATCGTCGGCGTAATTGGTCCGAACGGAGCGGGAAAGACAACTCTGTTTCGCATGATCACCAAACAGGAAGAACCCGATAGTGGGAACATCCGAATCGGCGAGACAGTACAGTTGGCGTATGTCGATCAAAGCCGCACGCTTGACGAAAACAAATCGATCTGGGAAGAGATTTCCGGCGGCGCGGATGTCCTGAAGCTGGGGAATCGAGAAGTGAACTCGCGCGCTTACGTCGGCCGCTTCAACTTTTCCGGATCGGATCAGCAGAAAAAGGTTTCGATGCTCTCAGGCGGCGAACGCAATCGTGTCCATCTGGCCAAGATGCTTAAGGAAGGCGCCAACGTTTTATTGCTCGATGAGCCGACTAATGATCTCGACGTGAATACGCTGCGAGCTTTGGAAGAGGCTTTGGAGAATTTTGCCGGGTGCGCGGTGGTGATCTCGCACGACCGCTGGTTCCTGGATCGGATTGCGACGCATATGCTGGCCTTCGAAGGCGACAGCCGCGTCGTTTGGTTCGAAGGAAACTATTCGGACTATGAAGAGGATCGAAAGGCGCGGCTGGGCGCAGAAGCCGAAACGCCGCACCGCATTAAGTACCGGCAATTGACCCGAGCTTAATCCTACAGACATCCAGGGAGACATCGATGAAACTACGTTTCTTGCTGATCATCACCGGGCTTTTCTTGCTCCTGCCTTTGGCCGCGTATGGTTCAGAGGAATTTAGCGTAAAGGAGTACGACAGGTTTCATGATGCGCTTCATCCGCTCCAGCACGAGGCGCTGCCCAACAAAGACTTTCGCAGAATCCGCGCGAATGCCGTCGAGTTCGTGAAGCTGGGCAAGGCGATCGTTAAGGTCGGTGTGCCAGCGGGGACGGCGAAACCAAACGTGGAACAGTTTCGCGTTGAACTGAAGAAGTTCAAGAGGGCGCTTAATAGATTCAGTCGTGACGCTAAGACGGGATCCGACAGTGACCTCGAGGCGTCATTCAGCGCGGTGCACGATTCGTTTGAACTGCTGGCGGGAATGTTACCGCGAAAATGACGGTGGGGTCTTTGAAATTTCTCTGCGCCCCCTCCGCGTTCTCTGCGCCTCTGCGGTGAGTGTTAATAAACCTTTATTCACCGCAGAGACGCCGAGGTCGCAGCGAACGACGCTGAGAAAAACTGAAATTGGGACACTACCAAATGACCGAATGCTTGACGCATTCATCGCGGAGCCTATCTTGGCATTGCCCGGTCTCCCTCCTGCCCCGGGAGAAAGAAAGCTTACATCTATGGCCTCACAACTAAATCTCCATGACTGGTTCGGCAGTATCGACATTTACCTCTTCGATCAACTGCTGAAAGGACGCTTCGTTCCCGGCATCCGTCTGCTGGATGCGGGGTGTGGCGGCGGACGCAATCTGAATTATTTCCTCAAGAGTGGTTTCGATGTCTGCGGCGTCGATCAATCGGCTGAATCAATTGCACAGACAAGAGCTTTGGCGGCATCGCTCGCGTCGAATCTTGCTCCTGAAAACTTTCGGATTGAGCCGGTCGAGAAAATGTCTTTTGCCGACGCCGACTTTGATGTGGTAGTCAGCAGCGCAGTGCTGCACTTTGCGCGTGACGAGGAAAATTGGCACGAGATGGTGCGCGAGATGTGGCGCGTGCTCAAGCCGGGAGGAATTTTCTTTGGGCGTCTCGCTTCGACGATTGGGGTCGAAAATCAAGTCGAACTGATTGAAGGTCGTCGCTATCATCTTCCAGACGGCAGCATCCGGTTTCTGGTTGACGAAGAGATGCTGTTGAAGACGACGGAAGCCCTCGGCGGGCGGTGGCTCGATCCACTCAAGACTGTTGTCGTGCAGAACATGCGCTCAATGTCGAACTGGATAGTGAGGAAGTGAAACCCGAGCGAGCGCGGCTTTGCCCAAAAACTCTCTGAGAGCTAAAAAGAGCCCCGGCGCTGGCAGCGCGGACGTCCTCGTCCGCATTGAGCGCGAAGCGCGAACAATCTTGCGTGATTTCCTTGGCGCTTCGTTCTGTCGATAGCCCCAGCAAATCCACCCGGTCGCATCCACCACCCCACGCAAGCTGCCCGCGTGGGGACCCCGGTCCGTTCCCGGTACTGACTTTCTCCCCCCACTTGTTCTATAAACATCTCGCGCCTAACGGCGCGACGAACATTACGTAAACCATAATTCGTCCTTAACAGACGACACGATACATGACTCGCCAATCTACCTATCATGCCGCGCAAGCGGTAGCCGGGACTGTCGAAGAACATTTTGCGCGGCATCTCGCGGAGGCGCGGGCGCGCGGCGAGTGCGATCTCGCTCACCCACCTTCGGCGCGGGAAATCGAGACGATCATTGACGCCACCTTCTGGGCCAGCTTCCGCCCTGAAGAAGGCCGCTTCCCGAAAATCTCGCTCGTGTTTCTGCCACCCGAACAGGCCAAGCAGCCGTTGATGTTTGAACATCGCCTGCCAGTGACGACGGAGATTCTCACCAAGCTCGCGCCAGCGGTTGAGCGGCCCGGAATTCATCTCGGCGTCTGGCGCGAACAAGGATCGGACAGCGAAGAGCTGCATGTTTGGGGAGTTACGCGGGCAATTCCCAGCCTCGGTTTTGTGCTCGAGGATGTCGAACCTGGTTTGCTGGTAATCAAGCATCGGCGCGCCGCCGGCTTTGGCAAGTTTGCCAACGTGGCGGTGCTCAAAGGCGAACAGGTCAAGATTATCGATGAGCAGGGCCAGAGCCTGCCGGAGTGTCCCGACCTCCTCAAGTCCTTACGCGCATTTACGGCGCGCGAAAACTGGCAGCCTTCCGTTAACGGGTTGGTGCAGCTCGCCGCCTCGATGCGCGCACATGGACAAGGCGGAACCTTGCTCGTCGTGCCTAACGGCTCTGAGCAATGGCGCGAATCGATCGTGCATCCGATTTTGTATTCAGTCGTGCCGTCCTTTTCGAAACTCGCCACGCTGATCAGCAAAGGCGCTGAACGGGCGGGCGAGAACGAATGGGAAGCGGCGCTGCGCAATGCGGTGGACACCGTTGCGGGCCTGACCGCGGTGGATGGCGCCACCGTAGTTAGTGACACGTACGACGTGCTCTCGTTCGGCGCCAAGATCCAAAGAGCGGCCGGACATGCCTCAGTCGAACAGATGATGCTCACCGAACCGGTGATCGGCAATCAGGCCGAGGTGGTTCCTCCGGTGCAACGTGGCGGCACGCGACATTTGTCAGCGGCGCAATTCATCCACGATCAGAGAGATTGCCTTGCGCTGGTCGCTTCGCAGGATGGACGCTTCACGGTCTTCGCGTGGTCGCCGTGTGAAGAGATGGTCCACGCGCATCGCGTTGATGTGTTGTTGATGTAGCAGGCTCGATGCTGGGAGCGGACGCCTCGTCCGTAATCGAGCCAGAACCCACGATTGATTGGATTAACTTAATTCAATGGCCGGCGATGAAGGTGACGGTGGCGGCGGCTTGGCTGGTCGCGTCACAGCGGAAACTGATCGCTCATCGTGCTGCAAGTTTACCTGGCTTTGCTCAACATCAGAGGCGCGGTAAAGAACCAACCGGCTTAAGATTCGGAGATCACGGGGTCATCCGATGTCGTATTTTTTCTTACTCGTATTGCGGATTTCAGACTTGCTGCGCAAGGTAAGCGGACGAGGGGCGTCCGCGCTCCCAGTAAGGTTGCTTGTCTGGTGGTGTCTGAAAGCTGTGTTGCTAGACAGCGCGGGGCAGTAGCCCGACCGTCAGGGAGGGCTCAGGATTGAGTGCCTTGGAAATGAGCCCTCCCTGACGGTCGGGCTACTGCCCCGAGCAATACAACTTTCAGACACTACGGATCAAGGAAATAACTTGCGGTTGATGTGATCCTGGCATAACATCCGCCCCGTCCTCGCGCCCTTTCTCTTTCACCTCGAAAGGAGCTCTATCGTGTCAAAAACTAACTCCGACAGATCCATCACAGTTGTTTGCGAGTTTCTCACTGGTTTCGTACGGGCCCGATCAGTCCTGGTAATTCTGATCTTAGCCGCATTGTTTGTGTCATGTTCACGGCACAACGCGCCCGCCGGTGACAATGTGAAGTCGTTTGATGACTTCATCCGCGAGGTCAACTCAGCTCGATTTGAAGTTTATTCCGCACGACAGGGAGCGCGGATCGCGAATGCTGACGAATTTGAAAAGATGCGAAAGCATTTGCTCTTTCTTTATGACGGCGTAAAGCCTGAGCACACCTTTGCCGGCACGAACGGTCAGCTGGTTGACTGCGTTCCACAAGATCAGCAACCGGGCTTGCGAAATCCCAAACTTGGCCGGCAGCAGATTCGAACGGACGCACCAAAGCTTGTGTACAGGGAAGAGACGGGAAAGAGTGCAGACCCGAGAAATCCGAAGGAGCATCAAATCGCGGACTTCACCTTGAAGCCAGGCACGCGCGATCGCTTTGGCAACGAAATGTTCTGTAAGCCAGGCACCGTTCCGCTGCGACGAATAACACTTGAAGAGATGACCAGGTTTCGCACCTTGAGCGACTTTTTCTCAAAAGGTGGTCACCCCTTCGTCGGCCATGGCGACCGGCCAGGCTTTCACGTGCCCGGTGACGCCAGCCATTACTACTCGGCTGCTTTTCAGAACGTCAATAATATTGGCGGCGACTCGTGGTTGAATGTGTGGAGTCCTTCTGTGAAAAGCAACTCTCAGATGTCGCTCTCGCAAATCTGGGTCGGTGGCGGCAGTGGCGATGGTACCCAAACCGTAGAGGCGGGCTGGCAGGTCTATCCCGACAAATGGGGCGGCAATAACGCTGCGCTCTTTATCTTCTACACGCCGAACAACTACGCGGATGGTTGTTACAATGTGGATTGCAGTGGGTTCGTTCAGGTCGCGAACAATGTGTATCTGGGCTCGGGCTTCACTAACTACAGCACTCGAGACGGCGGGCAATGGGGATTCAATATTCAGGTACAACGAAACACCGACGGTAACTGGTGGCTGTTTTATCGTGGACCCGGCGAATACATTCCCTTCGGATATTACCCGGGCGGGTTGTACGGTTCGGGCCAATTGAGCCGGAATGCTGATTCGATCGGGTGGGGCGGCGAAGATACCGGCGAGCCGTCAGCCTTGCAGGAGGGAAGCGGTGCTCTGCCGACGGAAGGCTGGGGCAAGGCTGCCTATCATGATGTAGTCTTTTACATCGACACGAATCGCACGAGTCAATGGACCGATCTGTTCAAAGTTGAGCAACCCGGCGACTGTTACAAGACCGATATCTCTAACGCCGGCGCAAATCACCAGAAGACTTTCTTCTACTTCGGCGGGCCCACCTGCCATTAATGATTCCCCCCGGGGCGATGTTTGGGGTGAGGGCTAACTGGCGCGCCAAGCCCTCACCTCTAACCTGCTGGCTGCAAATTACCACTACAATTCGCGAATTAATTTCTCTTATGACGAAAGTTGATCTATAAACTGGTCGCGCTGTTCCACGCGAAAATGCACTATTGAAAAGGAAACTCATGGCCCGCTTCTCAAATCTGAAGAACCAATTTTCACTGCTCGTTTTTGTCGCTATCGTCGGCTCATCAATTGTTCTCTGCACCAACGCCCAAACCCTTCCCCCCGAAACGCCCCAGGAACTCAAGCCAACGAACTATGGGTTTGAATACGAGCGGCGCGATGTGATGATTCCCATGCGAGACGGCGTGAAGCTGCACACGGTGATCATCGTTCCCAAGAAAGTGATCGACGCAAAGAAGCGCGCTCCCATTCTCCTGACGCGCACGCCTTACAACGCGACCGATCTGACAAGCCACGCATCGAGTGCGCACCTTGGCCCGATTCTCAACGGTTACGACAACGCGCTCGAAGTGATTATTGAAGGCGGATACATTCGCGTGGTTCAGGACGTGCGCGGCAAGTACGGGTCGGAAGGCGACTATGTGATGAACCGGCCGCTGCGCGGGCCTTTGAATCCGACCGCGGTCGATCACGCAACTGACACCTACGACACGATTGATTGGTTAATCAAGAACGTTGCAGAGAGCAACGGCAAGGTCGGCATCCTCGGAATTTCTTACGATGGATTTCTGCCGCTGATGGCGCTGGTCAATCCGCACCCGGCGCTGAAAGTTTCGGTGCCCATGAATCCGATGGTTGACGGCTGGATGGGCGACGACTGGTTTCACAACGGCGCGTTCCGCCAGCAGAACCTGCCCTACATTTACGAGCAGGATGGCTCGCGCACCAACGATTACAAGTGGTGGACGACGAACTATGATGACTATGACATGTACATGCGCGCCGGTTCGGCGGGCGAACTGGGCCGCCAGCGCGCACTAGAACAAACCGGATTCTGGCGAAAGATTCTTGAGCACCCGGCTTACGATTCTTTTTGGCAAGAGCAGGCGGTAGACAAGATCCTCGCCAGGCAGCCTTTGAAAGTTCCGGTCATGTTGGTTCATAGCCTTTGGGATCAGGAAGATATCTATGGCGCGATTGCAGTGTACAAAGCAATCGAGTCGAAGGATGCGAGCAACGATAAGGTGTTCCTGGTGATGGGGCCGTGGCATCACGGACAGGAGATCGCCGACGGCAGCACGCTGGGCGCGATCAATTTTCATGCAGACACGGCGCTCTATTTTCGGCAGCACATCTTGCGGCCGTTCCTCGATCACTATCTGAAAGACGAGGCGCCGAAGATGGACGTTGCGCCGGTCACGGCGTTTGAGACGGGAACCAATGAATGGCGGCGGTTCAGCTCCTGGCCGAGTGGGAAGGGGACGCCGCTGTATCTGAAAGCCGGCATGAAGGCTGGTTTTGAGAAGAGCGGTCCAGAGGATCGCGTACCGTACGACGAATATATTTCCGATCCGGCGAAGCCGGTGCCTAATCGGGTGCGGCCGGTCCCGCCGTCAGGTTACGACACGTGCGCGCAGTGGCCTTGCTGGCTGGTCGACGATCAGCGCGAGTTTTCGGGACGACCCGACGTGCTGGCTTATTCGACTGATGTCTTGACTGAGCCGGTGAAGATCAGCGGGCAGCCCATCGTGAATCTCTTTGCTTCGACCAGCGGCACCGATTCGGATTGGGTGGTGAAGGTGATTGACGCCTATCCCGATGAAGTCGCCGGCGACAAGCAGATGGGCGGCTATCAACTCGCCGTTTCGATGGACATCTTTCGCGGACGCTATCGCGAGAGTTTCGAGAATCCAAAGCCGCTCAAGTCTAACGAGCCTTTGCTTTATCGTTGGTCTTTGCCGACCACCAATCACGTGTTTCTGCCTGGGCATCGCATCATGATCCAGATTCAGTCGAGCTGGTTCCCGCTTTACGACCGGAACCCGCAGACGTTTGTGCAAAATATTTTCTGGGCCAAGCCGCAGGATTTTCAGAAGGCGACACAGCGCATCTATCACGCGCCGAGACAAGCCAGCTTTGTTGAATTGCCGGTGGTGACAACGCGGTAGAAATGAGTCAGCCACAGAGACACAGAGGCGCAGAGGCACAGAGGCACAGAGAATTATTAGACAAATTGGGTTGATACCCGTGGTCATCTATTTTTGCGTCTCCGAATCTCCGTCTCTCTGCGACTCTGTGGCCTTTGTCATTCTGAGGAGATCAAAATGGCTGAAGCGAAAACGAAACCAACTAAGCAAAGCGTCAAGGATTTCATCAACGGTCTTTCCGATGGACAGGCCCGCGCTGATTGTTCAGTCATCGCAAAGCTGATGGAAGCCGCAACCGGAAGCAAAGGCGTGATGTGGGGCAGCGGCATCGCCGGTTTTGGGGTGCGGAAAATCAAATACGCCAGCGGCAAGGAAGTCGATTGGCCCGTGATCGCTTTTTCACCACGTAAACAGAATTTGACGCTTTACCTATCTTTGGGTGATGGGGCGGACGCAGAGTTGTTAGCAAACCTTGGCAAACACAGCATGGGCAAAGGGTGTCTGTACATCAAAAAACTTTCGGACGTGGATCAGACGGTGTTGCGGAAGCTCATCAAGAATTCGGCGAAGAAGAAGAATTAACCCGCAGATTACACGGATTACACAGAAGCAAACTAGCCACAAAAAGGCACAAAAAGCACAAAAAGAAATCCGAGGAGAGAAGGTGAGGAGGCTCGATCTGTCATCTCCATATAACGATTTGTCTCTTCCAAATCACGCAGCCATTTTTTTGCCTTTTGTGCTTTTTCGTGGCTGATCCTTTCTGGGAAATCTGTGAAATCCGCGTATTCTGTGGACAAATTTCTATGACGAGCGGGCGACGCTTTCCAGAATCAATAGTCGAGGCGATTCGCGTCGGCAAGATTCTCGGCATACGGGCCGGAACCAAGCCGCATCGGATCATCGGCATCTGGGCCGTCGTTGTGGAAGGCCGCGTATTTGTCCGCTCATATAGCCTGAAGCCGCGCAGCTGGTATCGAACTTTTCGCGAAGAGCCGCGCGGGGTGATTGAGATCAACGGCAAACAGATTAAGGTGCGCCCGGTCTTCACGCGCAGCGAGCGCCTGAAGAAATTAGTAGATCGCGCTTACGCCGAGAAGTTTCCCACGCCGGGGTCACGCGTCTTCGTCGAAGGCTTCAAAGAGAAACAGCGTCGGGACACGACGACTGAGTTGGTGCCTTACTAATCCGCATTAAACACTTACGAGAACGGCGCTAGAGACCGTTATTAGGAAAAAGCCTTTGGCTGCGAATTTTGGGCATCGGCGGGTAAGAGTTTTTTCGCACCCGCGTGACTTTTTGCCCAGTCGGCAGTTTATTAGAGTGTAGGACAGCAATGGCGGGAAGCGAACCTGCACAGAAGGCGCGTTTCGGGCAATTCAGCGAGACGGATGAGCGGCGCTTGATTGAAGCGGCCCAGGGGGATAGTGCGCATTTTGTGGACATCTACGAAAAATATTTCGACTTGGTTTATGCCTACGTTGCGCGGCGTGTGCGCGAACGCGCGGCGGCTGAAGACCTGACCAGCGAAGTATTTCGCAAGGCGCTGGTTCATCTGCCCCGGTTCAAATGGACGGGCGCGCCGTTCGGAGCGTGGTTATTGAGAATCGCTTCGAACTTAATTGCCGACCGGGCCAAAAGAGAGGCAAGAGAAGTCAGCGTTGATGGGCCGTTCACCAATTCTGCCTCGCTGACTCAATCTCAACAACATAGTTTGGAAGATGCTGAACAGCGCGCGCGCGTATTCAAGTTCGTCGAGGAGCTTTCGGAAGATCAGCGGCGCGTCATTGTTTTGCGATTCAGGGATCGGAAGAGTGTGCGCGAAATCGCGAGCGAGCTTGGGCGCAGCGAAGGCGCGGTGAAGCAATTACAGTTTCGGGCGTTGGAGAATCTTAGGAAACAACTTTCACCGCAGGGGGCACAGAGAAAACACTAGAGCTACACCGATGAGTGAAGTTGAATTAACAGAGCAACTCGATCAAGCAGTCGAAGCCGTGCTGCGAGGTGAAGGCGTGAGCGCGAGTCTCGATCCCCGCATCGTTGAGTTAGCGAGCGTCGCCGCTGACTTGCAAGATCTGCCGCGCGCGGATTTCAAGGCGCGTCTAAGAAATGAACTTGAGGAGGAAGCAACCATGAGCACCGCCACCAAACAAGCCCCCAAGAACGTGAATCCCGTTCGCGAAGGATTTCGCACCATCACGCCATATCTCGTAGTACCGGATGTGCACTCCGAAGTCTCATTTTTGCAGCAGGTCTTTGGCGCAGAAGGTCAGGTTTATGGGCTCGGCACGCAGGGCGGCTTCCACGGCGAATACAAAATTGGCGATTCAATGCTGATGGTCGGTGGCGGCGGAGAAGGCTCAACCTGGAAAGGCGACGTGTTTCCGGGATCGATTCATTTGTACGTCGAAGATGTCGACGCGGTCTATCAGCGAGCACTACAAACCGGCGCCACCTCTCTTTACGCGCCAATGGAGCAACCGTACGGTGATCGCGATTGTGGAGTTCGCGATGCGGGCGGCAATGAATGGTATCTCGGCACACGGCTGAGTGGTGGTCCGGTGCCGGAGGGTGCGCATAACCTGATGCCCTATTTGCATCCGGTGGGCGCGCCCAGGATGATCGAATTTCTGAAGCAAGCGTTTGGCGCCGAAGAAATCGCCGTGCACCGATCGCCGGACGAAGTTGTTCGCCATGCATCGATACGTGTCGGTACTGCGCTGATTGAGATGGGCGAAGCGCACGGTCAATGGCAACCGACGCCTTCCGTGTTCATGATGTATGTCGATGACGTCGATGCGTGGTTCGAGCGGGCGACGAAAGCCGAAGGTGCAGTTGTTAGGGAGGCGCCGAAGCTGCAGCCGTACGGCGCGCGCGTCGGTTCCATCAAAGATCCGTTCGATAATGTTTGGTACATCGCTTCTCAGGTAAGAACCACAGACGAAGAATCAAAGGAGTCAGAAACGAAAACTATGGGTGCACCGAAACTTTTTCGCATCGCTCTGCAGGTAGGAGATCTGGATCAAGCGGGAGCATTCTACGCAAAACTGCTGGATGATCCGGGAATTCCGATCCCGCGCGGCTCGCGACACTACTTCAATTGCGGGTCGGTGATCCTGGCTCTGGTCGACGTTGCCAAAGGCGCAGGAGAGAAGCCGCAACCTACTCCTGACTACATCTACTTTGCCGTGAATAATCTCGAAGAAGTTTTCGAACGGGCGAAGGTGCTCAACTGTCTCGCAAATGATCGTTATCACGATCAGAACGCCGGCGAAATCGTGAAGCGTCCGTGGGGTGAACTCTCGTTTTATTGCGAAGACCCCTGGGGCAACGGCCTCTGCTTTGTTGATGAGACGACACTGTTTACGGGCAAGTAAACAGAACCCGCGTGTCAGAACCGGGAGCGATAGCGACCGGATCAAGGCGCAACGTTTTTGCCACCGAGCCGGACCAGAAAATAACTTAACATGAATTCTTGATCCGGTCGCTACCGCTCGCGGTTCTGACACCGCTCCCGGTTCTGAAACAATCGCAATCCTACGAATGGTGATTTCAACTGAAAGAGGAGAATAGACCATGCCAGTCAAACCAATTCCTGAAGGTTATCACTCAGTCACTCCGTACCTGATCGTCCGAGGCGGCGCCGACGCCATCGAGTTCTACAAAAAAGCCTTTGGCGCAGTCGAGCTCTTTCGCTTGCCGACGCCGGACGGAAAGATTGGGCACGCGGAAATCAAGATTGGTGATTCGCCCATCATGCTCGCGGATGAATTTACGGAGATGGGTTACAAAGGCCCGCAATCGCTCGGCGGCTCGTCCGTGAGTCTTTTGATTTACGTTGAGGATGTCGATGCGGTCTTCAATCAGGCCGTCGAGACCGGCGCCACTGTTAAAGAGGCACTGCAAGATAAATTCTATGGGGACCGAATGGGCTCGGTGGTCGATCCGTTCGGCCATGTCTGGCATCTCGGCACCCACAAGGAAGACGTCTCGCCGGAAGAGATGGAGCGGCGCGCGAAAGCTGCGCACGGGGGCGGCAAGTAGAGGTAACTTTGCGGTGTGTCTTTGCGGCCTTTGCGACTTTGCGTGAGGCTCAAGTGAATCGCTGTGAGATCACGCAAAGTCTCAAAGATTCGCAAAGTGTTTTCAGCTAGCTTTGCCCAAACTCATCCCGCCGGTGTAGAGTTTCTGCCGAGGATTCTATGCCAATGAAACGAACTCTAATGGCCGGTTCGATCCTGATGAGCCTGTTGCTGACGGGCTGGGCTTGCAACCGGCAAGGCTCGACTGCCAGTAACCCGCAAACCAATACAACCCAATCAAACACCTCGGCCTCAGGCCAACTCAGCTTTAAAGCTCCGGATGGGTGGGTGGAGGAAAAAGCGACTTCTTCGATGCGGGCCGCGCAATACAAACTGCCCAAGGCTGAAGGCGATCCCGAAGACGCGTCCGCCGTGCTCTACTATTTCGGCGCCACCCAGGGCGGCTCGCCGCAGGCGAACATCGACCGTTGGATTTCGCAGATTCAGCAGGCTGACAACAGCTCTTCAAAAGAGAAAGCGAAAACCGAAACGATGAATGTCCACGGGTTGCCAGTGACCAGCGTTGATGTCACCGGCACGTACACGGCTGAGATGGCGCCGGGCAGCGGGTCGTTTCACAACAATGCGAACTATCGTTTGCTGGGGGCAGTGGTTGAGACGCCGAAGGGAAATTATTTTCTCAAGGTGGTGGGACCGGCGAAAACCGTCGCGCGCTGGGAGCAGGCGTACAGGGATTATTTAAAGTCGTTTGAGTTCAAGTAAATTCTTGGCTTCGTCAGGAGCCTGTTGTTTATAGTTACCGACGTTCCGTGGTTTTATGTGAGCAAGAGCAGAAAGTGTTCTGCTCTTGCTCACATAGATCTAAAGTCACCCTCGGTTTCTATAAATATCTCGCGCCTAACGGCGCTTGAGCAATTCAAACTGATTTATGACTCCATCCCCTAAACCAGCGTCCGTGCGTGATCAAGTTTCTGAAGCCGAGTGGCAGGCGCGTGTCGATCTTGCTGCTGCCTATCGACTGGTGGCTCTCTACGGTTGGGACGATCTTATCTTCACGCATATCTCAGCGCGTGTGCCTGGCGCTGATGATCACTTCCTGCTTAACCCTTACGGGATGATGTTCGAGGAAGTCACCGCGTCAAGTCTGTTGAAGATCGATCTGGCCGGAAACAAAGTGATAGACTCGCCACACTTCGTTAACCCAGCCGGTTTCACGATCCACAGCGCCGTACACGAAGCGCGCGAAGACGCGCTCTGCGTTATGCACCTGCACACCGGTTACGGGATTGCCGTTTCAGCGCAGAAGGAGGGCCTGCAGCCGCTCTCGCAACAGGCAATGTTTGCGTTGTCATCTTTGGCCTACCACGATTACGAGGGGCTGGCCCTCGATGAAAATGAAAAGCCGCGATTGGTTGCCGACCTCGGTAATAAGAAGTTCATGATTCTGCGCAACCATGGTCTGCTCACCCTTGGGCGGACGGCAGCGGAAGCGTTTTTGGGAATGTTTCTGCTGGAGCGCGCCTGCGAGATTCAGATACTGGCGCAGTCCGGTGGGGGCGACCTGTCGCCGATTCCGAAAGAGATTATTGACCGGGTTGCTTCGCAAATGGACGCCGTCACTCTAGGGCAAGGCGCAGCGCTGACGTGGCCCGGCTTGCTGCGAAAACTGGATCGGATGGACGCAGGTTATCGGGATTAGCGGAGCGAGCGCCGTCAGGCGCGAAATATTTATAGATCCTGGTTGTCTTATGTCGGGATGGGAATTCAGCGAACACCGACGGTGTTCGCTCGATTCGCAAGAAGGATCACCAGGCGCGACGAACTAGACATCGCGCGCTTATGCGGCTTCCCGGGCAATGTCCGAGTTGGCTCTACTGCGCAGTATCATGTGCAATCGCCATTGCATAACAGCGCTCGCTCTCCTCATATCTTTCGCTCTGCTCGTAACATCTTTTTCTTCGCCAGCGCGGGCATCGGAATCACAAATCTTCATCCGCATAAACCAGCTCGGTTACAAACCTGCCGATCCAAAGATTGCCATCGCATTTGCACTTCAAAATCTTCCGGAGCGATTCGCGGTTGTTAATTCAGCCACTCATCAACCGGTCTTCAGTGGAACAGTGAAGCCGATCTCAGGTCGTTGGGGCCAATTCGAGCATCATGCGGAGCTCGACTTCTCAGCTTTTCGCCAAGCAGGGAGATATTCTCTGCAGCTCGGCGAAGCGCGATCGCCCGACTTTCAAATCGACCCTTCAGCTTATGCAAAGCTACCCGACGATCTGCTTGAATTCATGCGGCAGCAACGCTGTGGCTACAATCCCTGGCTTGACGCCGTTTGCCATTCATTCGATGGCCGGACGGCTTACGGGCCATTGCCGGCGGGAACTTATCTGGACGCGCGTGGCGGTTGGCACGACGCGGGCGACCTACTGAAATATTTATTGACGGCGAGCAATGCCACGGCGCAGATGCTGCTCGCTTACCAGCTTTCTCCGAATCATTTCCGTGATCAATTCAACTCGTTTGGTCAGCCAGGCCCAAACGGAATTCCCGACGTTCTTGACGAGGCACGTTGGGGACTTGATTGGATGCTGCGGCTGCATCCCGCGCCCGGACAGCTATATCACCAGGTTGCAGATGATCGCGATCATCGAGGTTGGCGGCTGCCGCAGAATGAAACGGTTGATTACGGTTGGGGCGCAGGAAGTTATCGCGTGGTTTATTTTGCCGACGGTCAGCCGCAAGGGCTCCGCGAATTCAAGAGTGCCTCAACAGGCATTGCCAATCTTGCAGGACGTTACGCGGCCGCGATGGCCCTCGGTTATCAGCTTTGGAAAAACGATCCGAAACAGCGCGCATATGCATCAACTCTTTTAAACGCCGGTCGGGAAGTCTATGCGATGGGGAAAGCGAAAGAAGGCGTACAGCAGGGGAATTCATACGGCGCGCCTTATCGTTATGAAGAAACCACCTGGGCCGATGACATGGAATGGGGCGCCGCGGAATTATTTCGCGCGACGGGCGAGCAGAATTATTTGAACGATGCAGTTCATTATTCGCAAGCGGCCGGCGATGAATCATGGATGGGTAAAGAGCAGGCAAGGCATTATCAATACTATCCGTTCATGAACATCGGCCACTATCGGCTCTATGATTTGGTCGACGCGCGGTCGCGCCGGCGGCTCGCTGCTTATTACCGGGATGAGTTAATGCGCGCCCGGCAAGCTTCGCAAAAGACCCCATATCAAATCGGCGTTCCCTTCATCTGGTGCTCGAACAACCTGGTTGTCGCGCTGGCCACGCAGGCGCTGTTCTATGAACGCATGACGGGGGATGCGCGCTATCGGGAATTCGCCACCATGCAGGGCGACTGGTTGTTGGGGCGAAATCCGTGGGGCTTTTCAATGTTTACAGGCATTCCGGGCGAGGGAATGTTCCCCAAAGACGTGCATCTAATGACGAACGCGATTCTGAAGCGGCAGGTGCGCGGCGGTCTCGTCGACGGCCCGGTCTATCGCTCGATCTTTTCCTCTCTGAAGGGTGTGGCTATAACTGAGCCGGATCCGCTCGCAAAGTTTCAGGATGAGCGCGCCGTCTATCACGACGACGTGAAAGACTATTCAACGAACGAGCCGACCATGGATGGCACGGCGTCGGCAATTCTGCTTTGGGCGCTGCGCTAATAGATGGAGAAAGGAATGAGCGAAAACAAAAGAATCGCTGTTTTGTTAAGGCCAGGCAAGCATTGGAACTCTGCGAAGTCCGTGCGCGAGCAGGATTATTGGAACGACCACGCGCGCTTCATTGATGAACTGTTCGACGCCGGCTTGATTACGTTGGCGGGCCCATTTCCTGATGGTTCAGGCGCTCTGGTGATCATGAACGTTGAGAGCGTCGAGGAAGCCCGGGCGATTTACGCCCGCGACCCCTGGGCAGTCCAGGACATCCTGCTGACTGACGAAGTTAAAGAATGGACAGTTTTCCTGGACGCCTGGAATCAGAATTCATGAGACTCAAGATCACTCTCTCAGTAAACGTCGCCACCAGGTTGAGAAAAGAGATGTCAAACATTCTGAAGCCATTTTTACTGTTGAGCGCCCTTACTGTCCTGGTTGTGCCGGGAGTGGCCGGACAGAGCAACGACGATTGGCCATCAATTTCTTACTTGCGGAGCGACTACCGGCGAGTGTTCGTAGTCGCACACGTCCGCGTGCGCCAGGCTGAAGTGGTGAACACGATTGGAGGCTACGAGGATTGGCACCTGGTGGGCCAGGTCGTTGAAACGTTCAAGGGGAAGTTCCGCAAAGGAGCGGAAATCGAATTTTATCACGGGGCCGAGAAAGGTTTCCGGCGCGAGTTATTTCTGGGGGACAAGATTATCTTTCTCGAACGTAACTACGTCGAGAAAGAGAAGCGTTGGGTACTCGCAGTGCTGGAGAACTCTACCTTGCCGTATACCGAGTCCACGGCGCGAAAGCTTCGGAAGATTCGCGGTAACCCACGAAGAGGAGGTTGAGAAGCGTTGCGATTGCGCCGCTATCACCCGCGATACCAAAGCGCACGGTTACGCTACTTCACGCGTTTGATTGCTGAGGAGATAAATCGCCTCCATCACGGCGGCGTGAACTTCAGCGGGTAACGCGTCGCGCGCGGCCAGATTGCGCAGGCCCGGCAGAATCTGTTGTTGCTTGCTGAGCGCGAGCAATTTAACAGCGGTCAAACGTACTTCGACATTTGGATGTTTCGCGATTGCCTGCATCAGCGGCTGAACCTCACCTGCTTTGGCCATCAAAAACAGAATCGAAAACGCATCGTAGGTGCGGTCGCGGCCTTCGCCGGTCAGGCTATTAATAGCATTTGCGGCGAGACCCGAACCGGCGATCGCGGAACCTATCTTGCGGCGACGTTCAGGTGAAGCATCGCGCAGGGCCCGAGTGAATGAGGCAGCTAAATCCGGTTGCAGCGTGTAAAGCGCGCGGGCCGCGGCGTTGCGAACTTCAGCACTCGGATCGTCAAACGATTTCGTGATCAGCGCGTAGGAATCATCACCGCCGGTTTCGGCCAGATCAACCAACGCCGCCGCTCGATCAGATGAATTCGCACTTTGCAGGCGTTCGGCAATGCTCGCAGGTACGCCGCGAGTATGGCTCTGGGCGAAGATGGTAGTGGCCGGGTCAGGCGGAATCGGGACGGTCGGCGCGATGTCGGGGACTGACAGGTCCGCTTCCGCCTCGGCGGTAATGAATGGCTCAATACCAGAGATTACAGGCTGTTGCGAGTGCTCGAGGTCAATTGTCAACCATGGCTCTTCGACGGGTGCGACGTAAGGATCGATAGCAGTTGCGTTGATTGGTTCTTTATCGCCAGTCGTTTCGACGGACAAATTCACGGGCGCATGCTCGATTAGTTCGAAGACCGACTCTACGCCTGTGCCGTTTGGTTTTTGGAGATCCAGGAGACGCTTAGTCAGCAGTTGCTCACGCTGCCCGACGGCCCCGGCTTCAGCCTCAGCCTTTTTGCAAAGCTCTTCGAGCTCAGACAAGCGCGGCGATTCCGCCTGCTGCTTTAAGGCGGCCAGACGTTCGCTCAACGTGCGCTCACGAGTGGCGCGCTCTTCAGCTTCAGCCTCGGCTTTCTTACAGGCGTCTTCCAGCTTCGACAGCCGTTGCATTTCTTCATCGGCGCGACGCTGCGCTTGCGCTTCGGCTTGCCGCAATTCTTCTTCGTGAGCGGGCAGACGCGCTTCTGTTTCCTTGACCCGATTTAAGCGTTCGACTTCCAGCCGGCGCATCTCGGCGATCTCATCAACCACCTGCTGCTCACGTTCAGCGAGTTCCTTGACCCGGGCCCGAGCCGCCTGGCGCGCTTCTTCCTGTTCGCGCAGGCGAATTTCGGCAGCCTCGATGCGTTTGATCTGTTCTTCTTCCGCTTGTCTTAGCGCGGCGATTTCAGCGCTTAGCTGCTGTTCCTTTTCAGCGCGTTTTTGCGAGCCGACGGTCGTGTATTGGCGGCTGGCCTCCAATTCACGCAACCGCGTTTCGGCTACTTCGAGCTGCTTGCCATAGTCTTCTTTGTTCTTGAGGACTGTTTCAACTTCGACGTTTACCAGCTCGGCTTTCTCGGCGTGTTGCTGGGCTTCAGCCTCGGCCATGTAGCACGCCTTCACCTGAGCGGCCAGGTGCGCTTGAATGTCTTCAATCCTCTTGATCTGCTCTTCTTCCTGTTCGCGCAGGACGCTAATCGTCAGATTGAGTTGCTGCTCGTGTTCCGACCTTAGTTGAGCTTCTTCTTCCGCGACGGCGCGGGCCTTTTCAAGTTCCGGTATTCGTCTTTTGATGTCTTCGATGCGCGCGAGCGTTTCCTTTTCGGTGCGCATCAAGGCGTCAAGTTCTTCCTTCAGCTTGTGTTCTTTTTCCTGCTGCAATTTCGCCTGAGCGAGAGCCAGCTGGTGGGTCTTTCTTTGTTCGACGAAAACCGACTCAACTTCGACTATGCGTTTGAGCAGATCCTGTTCCTGCTGACGCAACGATTCGGTTTCCTGCTTAACGGATTGTTCCTTCTCAATGAGACCGGGGACCTTGGCCTGGTGCTCCTGATACACCCGTTGCGCGCTCTCAAGCTGAGCGCGAACTGTATCGAGCCGCTGCAATTCCGCCGCCTCGGTTTCTTTGGCGGCTTGGATCTGCGAATTAAGAAGTTGTTCTTCTTCGTTCCGCTTCTGGCTGCCGGCTTCAATCTGTTTGCCAATTGCGCGCAGCTCGGAGATTCGTTGTTCGCGGAGTTGCGCGACTGCCTGCGCCTCAGCTGCCGCCCGTTGATAAGCTTCTTCCTGCGTTGCCAGCGCGGCGCGGGCCACTTCAATCGCCTGAATATGTTCCTGTTCACCCTGCCGGCGTTCTTCAATCTCAGACTGGATGGCGGCCACGGACTGAACGCGTTTCTCAAGCTCAGCTTCAATGCTCTCGCGAGTTGATTCAAATTCCGCGAGGCGTTGCGCTTCCGTTTCGATCCGCGCCTGTAGCTCTGCTTCCGCTTGCTGATTCGTTTGCTGCTGCTCGGTAAGCCGTGCTTCGGCTTCCGCGATGCGCGCCGTCTGCGCCTCGTGGTGAGTGTGCAAAGACTCCAGCTCCACCGCGATAGAAAGTTCGCGCTGGCGTAAATCGGCAAGTCGCACTCCCGTCTGGTGGCGTTGATCTTCTTTGGCTCGAATCGTTGCTTCAATGTCCGAAATCTGCTGGGCCAGTTCTGCTTCGCTGCGGCTGACCTTTTCCAGTTGACTTGTGAGCAGACGCATTTGCGCGTTCAGAGCTTCGACTCTGGCGTCGCCAGCCTGCTTCGTCTCCTGCTGAGCGGCAAGATTGCTTTCCACCTCAGCAGTCTGTGTTAGTTGTTCGTGCTCGGTGGCTTTTAGCGCTTCAATTTCAGCTTCCAGGGTCGCGATTTTCTCTGCTCGTTGCTGGGCCGTCGTTTCGGCCTGCGTGCGCAGCGACGCCAGTTCGACCATCCGCGCTTCTTCGTGGTTGGCACGCAAGTCCGCCTCGATGTTGGCTTTCAGATGGGACTGTTCGGCGGCGCGCAAGCGCGATTCCGTCTCGTCAATCCGAGCGCGCAGTTGTTCTTCCTCTGCGTTGAGTTCCTTAATCGACTTGACCAGTTTTTCTTCCTGGCCGGCGAGTTCGGCTACCTGGGCCGCAGCTGAGTCGCGCGCTTCACGCTGCTTTTCCAGGCCGGATTGAAGCTCGGCCAGTTTTTGGTGTTGGCCTGCTTCATCCGCGCGCAGTTGTTCGATCACGCCTTGGATCTTCGTTTGTTCCGAGGCCAGGCGCGCAGTTTCCTCTCGCGCCTGTTCATGCGCCTGGTTCAATTCCGCAATGCGATCGTTCGCCGCCTGGATCTTTCCAACTTCGGCTTGGCCGTTGTTTTCCAGTTCGGCAATTTGATTTTCCAGTTTGCGCGCTTCTTCAGCATGTTTCTGGAGTCTGGCTTCCGAGGCTTGCTGAGATTCTTTCAGCGCTGCCACGCGATTTTGCGCAGCCGCTACTCGCGCCGTTTGAATCTCTTCGGCTTTCTTTAGCTCTTCAATTTCCTGCTGAAGCTGGGCTTCGTTTTCCTGATGGCGCTGCGCTTCGGTTTCCGCGCGATGACGCGCTTCGAGGTGTGAAAGCAGGCGCGCTTCAGTTTCTTCGATAAGATTGAGCTGTCGCTGTTCCGTTTTTTTCAGGCCATCAATTTCTTCGAGCAGCCACTGCGCGCGCTCGGCGCGTTGTTGGGCTTCGGTATGGAGGCGCCGGCAGGTTTCTTCCTGCGCGTAAATTTCAGCTTCGGTTTTCTTAATCTGGCTTAGCTCAAGATGTTCGGCATCTCGCAAATCTTCAATCGCGGCAGCCAGTTCCTGAGCCTTGCGGGCCCGGTGCGCATGTTCGATCTGCGCTGCATCGCGCAGGCGCTGAAGCTCGGCCAATCGCGACTCTTCATCCGCGGCCTTTTGCTGAGCTTCGATTTCCAGTTGGCGTCGAGTTTCTTCAAACGCTTTCCATTTGGCTTCCTCTTCAGCTTTCTTTTTGGCTGCCAGAACTTCAGCACGACGACGTTCCAGTTGGGCTTCGGCTTTCTTTAATTCCTCTTCTTCCTGTCGAAGATCATCAACTTCGGAGTACGAGTTATCAGCCGCGCGGGCTGTCGTTCGGCGCTCGAGCTTCTGTTCGAGATCGATACCTGTTTCCGGCGCAGAATAATCAGTGGGAGCGACGCGCGGTTTGCTGGCGAGAGGCTGAGCTTCGCGAGTGCGCTCGCTGCGGGTTTCCCCGGGTGCTTGCTTTAAGAAAGCCTGGCGGGCCTGCGCAAGATTCTCGAGGTTGCCGCTGGCCAGGGCAGCCAGCAGACGGTCAGTAATCAAGCGTTGATTGGCCGGCGCCTGCGATTCACTCGCCGCGTCAAAGCCCTCTGAGTCCGTCGACTTTTTGGTTTGTTTGTTTTCTGAGTTTGTGGATCCTGAAGAGGATTGATGCATGGTCTGATTCTCCACGTCCAGCAATTTGGGGAGCTGGAGGGCGGCTTGTCCCGAGGCTGACTCCCAGACGGTGCAGCCTTTCCCGAGCGCCAGAAACTAGTCAGGGTAATTCTGCGACTTTGGTCGCAATGGCGAGGTGGACGAGCGAAACGTCCGGCAGTAGGCTGGATTCCGCACATCCGAGCCTTCCCGATTCTCGCAAATCTGCCACTTGGCGGTCAATAGGAGTTTTTTGGGAGGGTTCCAAGTGCAGCTCCACGCAATCAACCGTTCGGCATCAGGTTTTTTCGGGGGATTGGCCTAAAAGCTGAATCTTACCTGCATCTCGATGAGACGATTGTAGGGAGCTGAGCCACCGCCGCGCCCGCCAAATCCGCCAAAAGCGCCGGCGCTGGAATTCGACAAGCCAAACAACGACGAGCTCAAGTTTCCGATCGGGCGGCCGTAATTCACGTGGTTCAGAATGTTCTGAAAGCTCACTGAGAAGGTCAGATTGTAGCGTTTGCCACTTTCGCCACCACCAAAACCTCCGCCGCCAGGGCCGCGACCACCGGCGCCACCTCGTTGAGCGCCTCCGCCAAATCCGCCAAAGCCCCGGCCCCCGCCTCCGGCGCCACGATTGTCCCGCTGACCTCTTGATTGCGCTGCACTGGATCGCTCGCTGCCAAAGCCGAAGGTCTTGCTCAGACGCAGCACGGAAGTGATGGCGCCCGGACCGCGACCAAAATTACGAGGGATAATTACAGCGCCTGGTTCCGGATTTGGATCGAACGCACCGAACCGCGTCACGATGACGCCCGGCTTGGTCAGATCAGTTGCGAACGCCGGCCGTTCCGTGAAGAGGGTGTCTCCGTTTAAATCGCGCCCAATGGTGATGTTGAAAGGCGTGCCTGACGTCATAACCAAAAGGGGATTGATGCTGATTCCCCAAGGTCCTCGGTAACTTCCGTTCAGCGAAAATCTGTGACGCACATCATTTGAAGCCGATCCAAACTCGTCGCTAAAGTCGTAAGGGTTTGCGGCAAAGGTGCCCGAGCCATCGCTGTCACTATTCGACTTGCTGAACGCGTAGTTCATGTTGAAGTTCAGATTCTGATTAAAACGGCCGCCCAGCGTGACGATGAGCTGATTCTGCTCGAAGTTTCCGGTTGACTCATATTGGAAATAATTATTGGCACTTCCCAATGGCCGCACGCCGCTGCCCGGCACGCCCGGGATAAAAGTTCCGGGCAGCGGGGCGTTAATCGCGTGCGCGCGGAGCAGATGCAACGTGCGCGAGTGGCTGTAAGTGACACTCGTCGTCAGGTTGTGGGGCAGGGCGTGCTCCACGCTCAAAGCGGCTTGCATTGTGTATGGCGCCTGGAGGTCACCAGTCAGTTGATAGATTGATACTGGCGTTGCGAAGGCAGTCAACGTGGCGATCGACGGAGCCATCGGAAATGAATTAAGCACGGCCGGATCCGTGACAATGTATTGTTGCTGATTAATGCCGTTCAGGCGATTCGCTGTCAGCGTCAAGTTTTCGCTAACTCGATCATAGAAGAAACCAAAGCCCCCGCGAACCGTGGTCTTTGCCGGCTGACCACTTCGTCCCGGCGCCCACGCAAAACCGACTCGCGGAGCTACATTAAGGTTGCTGTTGATATTGCTTTGATTTTCGTAGCGCAGCCCGAGGTCCACAGTCAGATTCGGCCGCACGCGCCAATCGTCCTGCACGAAGCCGCCGAAATCGAACTGCGACACAGTAGCTTCAGGATTTCCCGCGGCAATCGTGAACTGCGTTGCCCCGCCGCCGGCCAGCCGAATCTGCGCAGGAGTCAATCCCGCTTGTAAGCCTTGCAGAGTAATCTGATAGACCTGGATGCTGGTGAAGCCGTTCGGATTCGATGGCCGGCGACTGCCGGCAAACGTCCAGGTTCCCCCAAAATTTTGCGGCGCGATACTCGTGATGTGAACGTTGCGCACACGCGCGCCAAACTTCAAAGAATGCGCTCCTAACGCTAACGAGGTGACGTTGTTCAGCTCCCAACGATTCTGCTGGTTCGCAGACAGACCAATTTGTGAACCGCCACCGACGAAAGCTTCCTGCACATTGATGGTCGGGATCGAATTGTTGGCCATGTCGCCAGATGTTCGATGTGTGAATTGAAAGCGCGTTTCGTTCACCGTGCGCTTGTTCAGAATCGACGTCTCCGTCAGGCGAATGCTTTGTTGTGTGTTGAAGGTGCGATAGCTGCGAGAGCTCAACGAGAATCCGCCGGCGCCGGTTAAGTTGCGGACACGCTCGTACTCATAACGGGCAACCAGAGTGTTGTTCTGGTTGAGTTGGTAGTCGAGGCGCGGACTTATTTCCAACCGCCGATTTGGTTGCAAGACTGATTCGCTGAACGAAATGATGTTCAAGCTGGGATCGAGAATCGTTGCATTGACGATCGCCTGGTCGTTGATGTCTCGCTTTTCGAATTCAAAAAAGAACGACGCCTTCTTCTTCGAGATCGGCCCGCTGAGATTGACGCCATATTGGCGCGATAAGTAAGGAGGCCGCCTCAGGGAAAACGGATTGCGCGAGTTCAACTCCTGGTTGTTGAAATTGAAGTTTACCTGGCCGCGGAATTTGTCAGTGCCCGGCTTCGTCAAAATCTCGATTCGCCCAAAGCCGGGTCGATCGTATTCGGCCGAATAAGGGTTTGAGTTGATTCGGATCTCGCGAATAGAAGCGAGTGACGGCATTCGCCCGTCGGTAAATCCATCGACGTAAATCTGTCCGCCGTTCGGGCCGGCCGCAGGCCCCGCCAGCGCTTGCAGTGCTGCGGTGAGATCGTCCGGATCATCAGGCAGTGATTCCAGGTCGGCGCCTTTCATTACGATTGCGCCGACATTGTTTTCAGGGTCAGTGTTAACTCCGTTGGTGTCGGCCGCCACAGTGACTTTCTGTTGTTCGATAGTAACCTTCAGTTGAACGTCGAGCTGTTGCGTGCGACCTGCGACGATTTCAACTTCCGTGTTCTCGAACGGGGCAAATCCCTGCGCCACAACGTGGACCAGATATTTTCCGGGCGCCAAACCGGCAAGCACAAAGGCGCCATCGCCACTCGTCGTGGCGGTCTTCGTTGCTCCACTTTGGTCAGTCGCCGTGATGGTGGCGCCCACGATGACTCCGCCGAATTCGTCTGACACTAGACCCTTGAGAGAACCCGTGCCCCGCTGGGCAGCGGCGGTCGTGGCGCATATGAACAGAATCAATAAAAAGTGCTTCATGCGATTTGGTCAAGAGTGACTGCGGGGAGGGCCGTCTTACGAATAGTTAAGACGCCTTTGCCGGGAGTTTGGTTACAAAAGCCAGAGCCGGCAGGTTCACGCAAAAACACCGCCAGCAGCACACAAACGCTTGCCTAATCCGGGCGCTGGCGTTAACATGCAGCCGTTCAAAATCAGGTTTATTGTCGCGGAACGGCTTTATCTGTACCTTCATGAGACGTGCTTAACGAAAGCCGGAGGTTTCGTTATGGTTGACTTCCTTCTGTCAATTGTAGGTCTGGCCTCGCTGGGTGGTGGCATTTACGTATTTTTCTTCCGGTTCATTGGCCAAAACGGACACTGGATGTGGGATGGCATTATTGCCGTCGTGCTGGCGATTGTTTTTTGCGCTTGCGCGCTGCTCTTGTTCCTGCGCCATGTGAACAAGGAAGAGGAAATTCACATCACCCAGTAGGATGATTTGCAAGGATCACTGCGCAGCAGCCCGACGAGTCGGGACTTGCGACAGACCTGCGGTAAAAAAGATTTCGCCGGCGGCATCCTAATTTCAGGCCGGCGAACGATGTTTTGATCGAGCGACGCCGTTTGCGCCTGCGGTAATCGCCCTGGCGCAAGTGGCGTTCTTGTTTTTAGCGGTTTGCGCCTTTTCAAAAGAGAAAATTCTAAGGAGTAGCTACAAAGATGCTCTCGCTCGCCACCTTGTTCTTATTGCAAACCGGAATGAGTGCTAAGCAGCCCGCGTACTTTGCGGCTGTACTGATCGGCTCATTGATTCTTGGCGGCATCGGCTGGCTGGTGGCTGCCGTGCTCGGATTCGCGCGGGCTCGAGCGTTTGGGGCCTCGACGCGCTGGTTTAGTTTTGCCGCCATTTGCCTGCTCATCTATCACATTCAGTTTTTGTTGCTTGGTTTCATCGCCGTCGTAGGAGCGCAGCAAAATGATTTCGATTCAGTGCTTGGCTTCGGCGCGTTCTTTAATTTGTTCGTAATTCTGGGCGCGGTCTGCGCGATTATGGGCTTCGTAAGGCTGACCAATCCGCGGTGAGGTTGGTACGCACGCCTCCGGCGGGCAGCACGCGAGCCGCGTGCGCACCTGAGTTTTCATGACTAGAAAGGGATTGCTGTTCGCCGCGCTCGCGCTGATAGCGGGCGCGGCGGTTTTGTTTGCCATCTCAAGTTGGGGTGGCTCAGGTCGCGGGCGGCCTGGCTTTGTGCACGCTGCGAGCGGCCGGTTCATGATTGATGGGAAGCCGTTCCGCTTCGTGGGCGCGAACGTTGCCGTGATGTACCGCGACGAGGATCGTGCGCGCATGCCGGAAACTCTTCAGCAGGCGGCGCGCAGCGGGATTAAGGTCGTGCGCGTTTGGGCTTTCGGTGAAGGTGGCCCCAATGACGTTAAGCCAATCGGGGACTTTAATGACTGGCCGCGCACCCACTCGTTCCGAAACAAACCGCACGAGTGGAATGAAGCTGAGTTTGTCTTTCTCGATCAGGTGCTGGCTGAGGCTGCCCGCAACGATCTGCGCGTGCAGCTCTGTTTGGTTAACTGGTGGCGTGATACCGGCGGCGTGACGCAATACCTTCGCTGGGCCGGCCTCGATGGCGCCGACGATGACAAGTTTCCGTTTGGTATAAACAATGAACGGGCGATGCTGTTTTATACCAATGAAACAGTGCGCCAACTTTATCGCGAGCACCTCAACAAGATCGCCACCCGTCGCAACACCGTTACCGGAATTCTGTACCGCGACGATCCAACCATCTTCGGTTACGAACTCATGAATGAAGCTCAGTGTGTGACCGGGCGCTGGGAAGAACGGCGCGCCTGGATCAATGAGATGAGCGGCTACCTGAAATCGCTTGACCCCGATCATCTGATTGCTCCCGGCGATTGGGGTTATCGTTCCGCCGCGGAACGCCGTGAATGGCTAAAGGATCACGCCCTGTCGTCGATCGACTATTGCGACGTGCATAACTATCCGCGCGATGATCACGACCTGCTCGTCGAATCTCCGGCAGCCTTGAACGGATTTATCGAGAATCGAGTGGCAGCAGCCTACTCAATAACTAAGCCACTTGTGTTCGGCGAATTCGGGATGAGCACGGACGGTTTCAAAGATGTGAGCCAGGTTGATTGGTACCGTGCCTACTTTGAAGACACGGCCCGCAATGGCGTCGGAGGCGCAATGTTTTGGATTCTTACGCCCGATCCGCAAAGGGGATATGGTGTGACTTACACCACAACTCGCGATGCGTCCCTGCTGGCTGAAGTCACCGGCGCGTCCCGGCTGTTCACTTCACTGCGCAATGCTTCACCCCCGCCCGAATTGACCGATCCGGGAAAACATCTGATACCGCTCCAGCTTTCGTTTGAGTCACCGTCGGGCGAAGCGCTCCTGCCGAAGATCATCTACCCGGATGATGGCTCGATTCTTTATCGCTTTTCACCAAACAGCGTGGCCCGCGGCAGATTTGAAAAGCTCGGCGGCGGCGATGGCTACATTTGGGGCGCCGGCGCGGGTTTTTTTGAATTTGTGGTGCCCGGTCGCAAAGACCGGCGTAAAGTCGGCGCCATCATCGTGCGCGCGCACATTCAGCCGGTCTTGCCGGTTGATGCTAAGACGGAATGGATTCGCACGCGCGTAACTCTGTTCGTAAACGGAAAGGACTGTGGGACACGTTTGATTCCCTGGGAGGACAGAGCAGCTCCTTTGATTCAGGAATGGAAGATTGATTCCTGGTCGCCGCGTCTGCGCGCCGCGCGTGGCTTGCCGCTTACGATCCGTTTTGCGGTCACGCCTGAATCCGATTGGCTCTATGGCGTGAATATTTCGAACTGGCCGGAAGGCTATGACTCACACGACGCCGCGCCGGTAGAAGTTAAGATCAATTGAATGCGATGATCCTCTGAAAGCCCTTGAGAGACCCGGGCTTCCCTTCTGTGCTTGCTGGCTCCAGCGATCCTGAATTGTGGTTCACGAGTTTCAGAACTCCAGGTTCTGAATGGCGGGGCATGGGAGTGCTCCGCCTCCAGGTGACTCAGTACTGCTCACGGACAAGAACTGTTGACGGTATAGACCGCCCCGCTATCGACTGCCGGGTTATTCGGCGATGTGCGCACAGTTACCTGAGCGGTCGCCGTTGTCGAGTTACCCGCTGAGTCTTTCACCTTGAACGTGATCGTGTACACACGACCATTGCCACTGGCTGAGCGCTCGGCTCTTAACTGGGCCGTCCTGCAACTGGCCCCGATAACAATGTCGTTCAGAGTGTTTCCATCAGCAGCTCCATCTTCGGCCTCATCGCTGCTGATCTTCAGGATATAGACACTGTTGACGTCTACAGTTGGATCGCAGTCGTCACTGGCGCTGGCAACAAAGTCAGTAACCGCTACGCTAGTGTAGTCGTGATTCGGCGGCCACAACGTCATGTTCACGTTGGGAATGAGCGTTATCGTTGGTGCGCCCGAATCCGGCGTATTTGTGATTGTCCCGGTGGCCGTGTTCGGTGAGCCTACGCCGTAACCCGATCCGGGCTGGACAGTGAACTCAACCGTCTCGTCGCCTTCCACCGTACAGTCGGTAAGCGGCGTTACTGTCACTGTGGCCGTGGAGCTACCAACTCCGAAGGTCACTGTGGCAGTTGGCGGAGTGAACGTCGTCGCACCGCTCTGCGAGTAGTCTGCCGGGAAGCTGGCAGTGCCACCCACCGAGAAGTTAGCAGTGACCGCACTCGCGGTCGGGCCAGTGCGGGTGAAGGTGTAGACGAGATTTGCTCCACCCTCGGCCGTTGATGTCGGTGAAACCACGACGCTGACAAGCGTGTCATCGTTGAGGATGGTCCCGGTCGCCGAGTTCGGAGTTACCACGTTATAACTCGCCCCGGCCGTCAAGGTGATGACGACCGTCTCATCAGACTCGGCGGTGGTGTCCGTTTCTGGATTGACCGTTACCGACGCCGTCGAGTTGCCCGGTGCGAAGGTTACGGAACCCGAGGTGGTCGTGAAGGTAGACGCGCCTGTCTCGGTGTAATCGTCTGGCGAAGGACCAAAGGTCGCACTTCCGCCGACCGCGAAGTTCACCGTCAGCGCGCCGGCAGTGAATCCCGTGCGGGTGAAGGTGTAGACAAGATTTGTCGCGCCATCTTCAGTAACCGCCGCAGGAGAGACCGCAACGCTTACATCGGCGTCGTCGTTGGTTATCGTGCCGGTTGCCGAGAAAGGCGAGCTGACGTTATAGCCGGCCCCTGAAGTTAAGCTCAGGATAACCGTCTCGTCCGGTTCGATCGTGGTATCAGTTTCCGGATTGACCGTTACCGTCGCCATTGAGTTGCCCGGTGCAAAGGTCACGGATCCCGAGGTTGTAGTGAAAGTGGTTGCCCCTGTCTGGGTGTAGTCGTCTGGCGATGGACCAAAAGTGGCCGTTCCGCCAACTGAGAAATTCACCGTCAATGCGCCGCTGGTGACACCGCTGCGCACGAAGGTGTAGACGAGGTTGGTTGCGCCATCTTCAGCGACTGACGCAGGCGACACGGCCACGCTAACGTCGGTATCGTCGTTAGTGATCGTGCCACTGGCAGAACTGGGCGACCCGACATTGTAGCCTGCGCCCGGAGTTAAGGTTAGATCGACTGTCTCATCAGGCTCGACCGTGCTGTCGGTTTCGGGATTAATCGTTACCGTCGCCGTTGAGTTGCCTGTTGCAAAAGTTACGGATCCCGAGGTTGTCGTGAAGGTGGTTGCCCCTGTTTGAGTATAGTCGTCTGGCGAGGGGCCAAAGGTGGCTGTTCCGCCTACCGAGAAACTCACCGTCAACGCGCCGCTGGTAACGCCGGTGCGCGTGAACGTGTACACCAAATTGGTGGCTCCATCTTCAGCGACTGACCCCGGAGACACGGCCACGCTAACGTTAGTATCATCGTTGGTGATCGTTCCTGTCGCCGAGTCAGGCGACCCGACGTTGTAGCCCACGCCTGAAGTTACTGTCAGGATAACCGTCTCGTCAGGTTCGACGGTGGTATCCGCCGAAGGATCGATGGTCACCGTAGCGGTGGCGTCTCCGGGCCCAAAGACTACTGTGCCGGAGGTGTCGCTATAAGTCGCGGCGCCAGTCTGTGTGTAGTCGGGTTGCGAGAAGACGGCGGTTCCCCCGACTGAGAAGTTCACGGTCGCCGGGAGGAGAGTGAATCCCGTGCGGGTGAAGGTGTAGACAAGGTTGGTGGCCCCGTCCTCTGATACTGAACCCGGTGACACAGTCACCGAGACGTCCGCGTCATCGTTGGTAATTGTTCCGGTCGCCGCGCTCGGCGAGCCGACGTTGTAGCCGGCACCGGAAGTTACAGTAAAGATCACTGTCTCATCGGGCTCGACTAACAAGTCCGGGGTCGGATCAACAGTCACGGTAGCCGTGGAGCTGCCGGCGCCGAAGGTCACCGTGCCCACAGGTGGGACGAAGGTTGCCGCTCCACTCTGCCCATAGTCAGCAGGAAAGACAGCGTTGTTGCCGCCGGCATCAATGCTGAAGTTCACCGTTAGCGCGTTAGTGGTGACTCCCACGCGCGTAAAGGTGTAAACCAGATTGCCGGCGCCGTCTTCCGTAACTGATGCCGGAGACACCGCCACGCTTACGTTTGTATCGTCGTTGGTGATAGTGCCGCTGGCGGATGAAGGGGAGCCGACGTTGTAGCCGGTGCCGGAAGTTAGGGTGAGGACCACCGTCTCATCGGGTTCAACAGTGGTATCCGATTCAGGATTGACTGTCACCGTGGCCGTGGAGTTGCCGGCACCGAAAGTCACCGTACCCGTTGGCGGCGTAAAGGTGGCCGCGCCCGTCTGTGTGTAGTCGTTGGGCGACGCGCCGAAGTTGGCTGTCCCACCAATCGAAAAGTTCACTGTCATGGCGTTCGCTGTTGATCCATTGCGGGTGAACGTGTAGACCAAATTGGCCGCCCCATCTTCCGCAACCGAGGCCGGCGAAACTGCGACACTCACATCCGGCAAGTCAATCGGAGTCACTGTCGGATCGGCAGCGCCGCCAACGGTCGGATCGTCTGTGAGCACGTCGGCGAAGTTACTTCCCGACACCGTCCCCTGGTTAGAAACTTGAGGCAGGGCTCCGGTAAACGGATCGTCGACTGTTACGTTGAAGGTGATCGTAACGGTCTCGCCTGCCGGCAGCGTGCCAATACTCAGCATGACGTCGGCGAGCATGCTGTTGGGACCGGCCTCTGACATCCTGTTTCTCGACGCATGGTTCAAGAGTCTACTGCTTTGACGAGAAGCAGTTTGTTTGAATCCAGCAGTCCTTAAGGAAACTGGCGCGGTCGCAACACCCGTCTTCGGCCGCAACGTGGAACGTTTGCCGGCCCGAGAAGCAAGACTGTTTTCCTTACCTGGTTGGTTCGTATTTGAAGCTCCAAGTGGGGAGCGTCTTAATTGTATGTTCCGAGAATCCGGCACGCGTCTGACAGCCGGTGACAGAGTCTTTTCCATCAGCGGTCGCAGTTGTTTGGGAACATCCTTCTTGCCTTGCTTGTATACGTGACCAAGCTCACGCATGACGACCGTCAGCAGGTCCATGCGCCCGAAGGCAAGGCTGTTCTCTGAGGTGTGAAGCTCTCGGTTGGGGACTGGAACATCAAACTCTGAGTCTTCCATTGGCGACAGATCGAAGTACCAGCCGTATTCGGCAGCAGTCTCATCAATTCTGACACTCGTTGAAGTGGCGGTGGCCATCCGATCCTCCGGCAGGTCAGCAATCTCGAATGTCACGGCTTGCAAACGCACCAGGTCTTCGGCAGAGATGCCGGCTTGTCGCCATCTTTCGATGGCCGGCTGCACCATCGCCAACAAATCCGCTTGCGATAATTTGCGTATGTCATTCCCGCCTGGCCCCTTGCCGGGCGCGGCGTACAAGATGTCTTGATCGTCCTGTGACGAGATGATGGCTGCGCTTTCGAATGACCCGTTGGCAGAGCTTTCTCCCCCTCCGTCCGGCGCAATTAGCGCCGGTGCCGTAGCGCAATTCGAGAATCCACTCGTGGCGCTGAGGAGCAAGGTACCTCCAACGCCGACCGTTCCCGACGAGCTGCCCGGATTAAGACCGTTCACGTAATTCTCCACGCCCGGAGTTGCGGTCGCGCCCATGCCCTCAATGCCGAAGGCGTTTACAGTCGTGCTCGTCCCCTGCTTTCGAAGTGAGATTCCGGGGGCCGTATCAACACCGTCGGTACCGCCGGCGGTGGTGTTGTTCTGTATGTCCAGGCAGACGTCGTTGTCGGAGCCGGCCGCGGAGGCGCCCGCGTCAACGCGGATCCCCGACCGCACGGCGGTCGCGATTGGTGCGGCCACAGTGTTGGTCTTGACACTTAGATTAATCGACCCCTGAGCTTCGACCGCGCGGACTTGAATCCCAGCGCCGTCGGTCTGACTAACGTTGTTGCCGGTGATCGAAAGGGTAAGCGTGGGGACGTCGGTGACCGCGAAGGTCCTGCCCGTGCCGGCGCTGATTCCGATCGGACCGCCGAAGTTGGGAGTGTGATTCGCTACGATACGATTGTTGGTGATCGTCGCCGTACCAGTCGATTTGCCGAGGACTGAGAGTGAGATGACAGTGCCGACAATATTCGTAATGGGGCTGCCCGCGGTGCCATTGTTGGCGATGTTGACGTTCATGCGCCCCACGCCGTTCGTACTCGTTTGGATCGCGTTCGTCCCCATCTTGATGGCCGAGCTGGCGCCCGAGATGAAGTTGCCAGTGATGTCGATGAGGTTGCTCGCATCGTTCGGAATACCCAGCGTCCCCTGCGGAGCCGCAGCGTTGTTGGCGTTACCTCCCTGTACGGTGATGCCTGCACCGCTCGGGAAGTTGGTGATGGTGTTGCCGCTGATCGTGGCGTCGTTCACGTTAGCCACGGTAGACGCGCTGCCGAACGCAACGATCCTGATGCCGGTTCCCTTCGAAGTGGCTGTCGAGGTCGTGCTCGTGATCGTGTTGTTTGAGATGTTCGCGTCGGCGATGGTGCCGTTGAAATTGAAGATGTCGATGCCATGAAAATAGGCGTTCAAAAGCGTATTGCCGGTAATCGTGACGGTACCCGAGAGGTTGTTCTCAGTACCCGCCGCCGTGGTGTTGAAAGCAATGTTTGAGGTCTGCGCGGCGAGGCCGGTGCCTGAGTTGTCAATCCATCCGTTAGTGAAGGTAAAGTTTGTTACCCTGGTTCCTTTGACTCCGCTGTCGGTAGTGTTCTGAATGAACATGCGATCAATTGAGATGTTGGTGGCGTTGGTCAACAGGACGGCGTTCGTCGTGTTCAAGACCGCGCCACCAGTGCAGTTTACAGAGGTAGAGCAGGCGCCGCCGCTGCCGGTGACCGTGAAGCTACCGTTTGTGTTACTCAGCACAATGCCGTTCGTCCCGCCGCTGGCAGAAACGCTGGTCTGTGAGATTGCCAGAGGTGTAGTGCCGACCCCTCGTGTGACCTCGATAGCAGTAGCGCCGCTGGTGCTGATTGTGCCGCTGGCGGAGGTTATGGTGTTGCTGTTGTCTGTTGCCAGCAATCCGCGCTGATTTGCATCGGGAGAGATATTAAGAGCGCCAAAGGTGATCGCGCCTGAGTTGGTCAGCAGGCTGACTCCGGTGCCGCCCGAACCTGTGGAAGTCGTGTTGCCAAAACCGAGCGTCGCACTGGATGTGCCGACGCTCATGCCAATGCCGGTCGGATTCGTGATTGTGGTCGTGGGCGTCGTCAGAGTGCCTGCCACACCGGTCAGACTAATGCCGGTGGTGGCGCTGTTGGTTGACGAGATGCTGCCGAAGGTCGCGGCGAGTGTGCCGGTAGTCAGGTTGAGGGCCTGGCCCGTGCCATTCAGTGTAACGTCCGAAATAGTGAGCGTGCCAAAGCCCGTACCGGTGATATCCGTCGTCGAGTCGCCGCCGGTAAATCCGGTCAGGGTATTGCCAGAGGCAACCGTGATCGCGCTTCCGGTGGTGATGTTAACAATCGTCCCGTTTGCGCTGTTGGTGACCGGCAAAGGATCGCTGCCGGCAGGCGGAGTTAGACCTGTAATGGCTGAGAGACTTGCCGTGGCATCCTGTCCGATAAAGCGTTGGCCATTAAGCAGAGTCACGGGCCCAACGTAGTCGCTGGCGCTTTCGTATAAAAAGATATTGTCGTTGGCTGCCGGATTATTGCCCGCGCCGTTGTTAACTGCCGCGAAAGATGCCAGCGTATTGAAGGGAGTAGTCAGACGTCCGTCACAAGGGCAGGAAGCGGTGTTGTTGATGAACCAAATCATTCCGCTGACGTTAATCGTGACAGTAGCTGAGTTGCTGCCCTCAGAGTTCGTCAGCGTGTAGCTAAAAGTATCCGTGCCTTCGAAGCCTGCCGGTGGGTTATAAGTAAAACTGCCATCCGCGTTGAGCGTGACGTCACCTCCGTTGGCGCTCGTAACCGGAGGTGCAGTTATTGAAGCGCTGGGAATGCCGGCAAAATCATTTCCCAGCACGCCGGGCGCTGCCACTGAAATCCGAATGTTCCCCGTTGCCGCATAAGTATCGTCAACAGCCACTGGTGTAGCCCTGAGACTTCCCGGCACGAAAGCAGTATTCGGATCGACCGTGTCCGTGAAAGTTACTCCCGTCGCGTCCGAACCACTCGCATTTATGTTAACGGTATATTTAATGGTATCGCCGGGATCGGCCTGAAGATCGTTGTCCACGTCGTTGAACAGTGAATCGGTTTTGGTCGCCGAAACGGTGGGCGCCGCAGGGGGCAAAAAGCTGAAGGGTTGCCCCGGTGCACGCTTTACTCCCATCACGCGAAGCAGATCAACCCTATTACGCGCGGCCGCCGGCAATGGCAGCTGTGGCCCAGGCGCGGGCTTGCTCGCCGCTGACAACCTGAGCTTCTCTCTTAACGCGGCCGACTGTGAGATTGCGAGCCCACTGAGCGCGACAACCGACACGAGCGTTAGGATCAGGAATCGCCGAGTTCTGAAAAACGTGAATGTAGTTGCTGGGACATTGCGGCGCTGGGAACGGGACATGAGACACCTCCGAGTTGAAAAGGGATTGGTACTTCCTGGCGACCAAAAGAATGAGAAGGCTACTAAAAGGGTCTACTCATCTTAGTATGGTTTGCCGGAAAGTTGGCTTCGGAGACGAGAATCTATCCCGCCTTTTGTCCTAAGTCAACAAAAAATCGTTCTCATGACAGGGGATAGTTAGCATTGCAAGGCTGCCTTGAAATATGGCCACCCACTGCCATCGGCGAAACCATGCTTAAGCGCCCGGCGCGTTCATCACACCTGATGCGGATTGGCCCTATCGCGGGAACATCTCGAACTGAACGGAAGGTTACGATTCACCCGGTGAAGCGCCGGTGGAAGTGGTGCTCAATTGATCTTGCTGTTTCCAGAATCTAGTTACAGTTTGCCTGGGCCTTGGTCACGTCAACACGCGTTATTCGGCCATCGACTTTTGGAGCGATGGCCGGTGTTGATGAAATAGCTTTTTGCAGAATGTCGGCTTCTGAAGGTGCACGGTCGGCGGGAATCAGGATCTTTGCGCCCTTGAACATGTCATAGCCGTCGCCGCCGTCGATCGCTACGTAGCTGGTGGTCGTGAGCGTATAGGTGGCACGGTCATCGAGTGGTTTTCCATTCACCGTTACGCTGGTCAAACGCTCACCGGATTTGCGGCTGGCGTCATACGCATAGCGAACGCCGGAAACCTGCGGAAAGCGTCCGGGTTGTTCTTCGACACCAATGCTGGCGACGCCGTACTCCAGGGCGGCGCGTAATACCGCTCCGCTAATCTGAATCTTCACGACGCGGTTGTTGAAGGGCAACATAGAAAGCACATCGCGGCGAGTCATTACGCCCGGCGCGATCGTCGTGTCGGCACGAATCGAGCCGCCGTTCACTAACGCCACGTCCGCGTTGTTCGCCGCCCGAAATGCATCGGCAATAAAATCGGCCATGTTGGTTTCGCGGGTGCGTACGTCAGCGCTGCGAATATTCAATTCCACATCAGTGCGGCCGACTACCTGTTCCAGGCTCTTCAGAAGCGCGCCGTACTTTTCGTTCATCGGAGCAAAGGCAAGATCTTCCTTAACCTGGTCCGTCACCGGAATGACCTGCCAGTCGATGCTCTCAACTTTGCCGGTCGATTTCGAAATATTCAGGTCGATGCGGCCAAGTTCGCGCGCATCGGAAGTCATCTTGAAAATCGGAGCGTGGCCGGCCATCGATTCGAGCAGCGTGTGTTCGTGACCGCCGATGATGACGTCCACGCCTGAACAAAGTGCCAGTTGTTTGTCTTCAGCCATGGAAAGATGTGTGAGCGCGACGATGACTTGCGCTCCCGCCGCGCGGATCTTTGGGATGACGCGTCCGGCGGTCGCGCATGGGTCGGCGATCTCGATGTTGGGCCCGGGACGTGAAGTCTTTAGAGTCTCCTGCAGCACGATGCCGAAGATGCCTATCTTGACGCCATCGAACTCGCGCACGATGAATTCGGGAGTATCGGCAAAGAGTTTGCCGGTCTTCTTGTCGACGACGTTTGCCGCCAGCCACTTGAATTTAGATTCGCCAATGCGTTGGCGCAGCACATCGGGTCCAAAATCAAATTCGTGATTGCCGAAAGTGGCATAGTCGAGTCCCAGCAAATTCCACACCTCGATCATCTGGCTGCCTTTGTAGGTGTTTGATTCGATCGACGGTGAGATGGTGTCGCCGGCGAGAAGAAAGATCGTGTTTGGCGACTCGGTCATTACTTGTTTCCGCAAGGTGAGTACGCGCCCCAAGCCGCCGTTTTTGCCGCCATCAACCGGGGCAAATTGATAGACATCGTTCAGCTGCAACAGCGTTACTCGGACCGGACAGTCACGTTGTGGTTGCTGTGCGGTTGCGCGCGTATCGAAACTCGCGCACGTCAACAGCAATGAGAAGATGGCAATCGCGAGCCGTCTTGAAGTCAGCCGTTTAGACAACATTCTCGAGATACCTTTCTGGAGCGGTTAGCATCTAAGACCGGAATCTGTGGATTGAAACCGTTGGATTATACTTGAGAGCGAATGGCATTCAACGAAACAGTTTTCGTGACCGGGTTTCCCGGTTTTCTGGCGACGCGTTTAGTAAAGCGACTGGTGCTGGAAGGCGCCCGCTTTATTCTTCTGGTTCAGCCGCGATTTTTAGAGGCTGCCGAGGAAGCGATTCGAGACATCAGCCGCGAAACCGGAGCCACGGCCAATGCCTTTCGCGTTGTCGCCGGCGATATCACGGAACCCAACCTCGGGCTTTCACCTGATGAATTGGATCGGGCTCGCCTTGAGACGACGACGATTTTTCATCTGGCGGCGATTTACGATCTGGCGGTCGATTGCGCCGTGGCGGCGCATGTGAATGTCGAAGGCACCCTAAACGTCGCGACGTTTGCCAGGACCGTCGGCAATCTCAGGCGCTATCACCATGTTTCGACTTGTTATGTGGCGGGCAAGCGCGAAGGACTGATCAAAGAGACTGAGTTGCATCATGACCAGGGCTTTCGCAATCACTATGAAGAGACGAAATATCTCGCCGAGCTGGAAACCGAGGCATTGAAAGCCGAATTACCGGTTACCATTTACCGCCCCGCGGTCGTCGTCGGAGACTCACGCACCGGCGAAACTGCAAAATACGATGGCATCTATTATCTGATTCATTATTTGCGGAAATGGCCGCGCGGATTGACGCTCTTGAATATCGGCAACAGTGAAGTGTGTCTGAATCTGGTGCCGGTGGATTTTGTGATCGAATCGATGGTGGCCTTGGCAAAGGACGACCGCGCCATCGGGGCAACGGTGCAACTGGCGGATCCTCATCCTTTGACGACTGAGGAATTGTTCGATCAGATTTCGAAAGTTATGCGCGGCCGAGATTCGTTTGCGACCGTGCCAAGGGGAATTGTCTATCCGGTGCTGATGCTGCCGTTCGCGCCGAAGATTACCGGTTTGCCGCATTCGGCCGTGCCGTATTTCTTTATTGAGCAAACCTACGACACCAGCGTGTCAACGACGTTGCTGGAGCCGCACGGCATTCGCGCTCCAAAGTTTCCGGATTATGCAGAGACGTTAGTGAAGTTCGTCGGAGAGCATCCGCAGTTGTAACGGTACGCACGCCTCTGGCGTGCTTTCTTTATGAAGAGCACCTATAAAGGCCGGCTGGTCCTTCCCAAAGCCCACGACTCAGACGGTTGGTACTCACGCGGCTACTTTCCCCACTTTGACGGTGAAGCAACCACTCAACACGTTTGCTTTCATTTATCTGACTCGCTACCCCAAAACATTCTGGCGCAGTGGCGTGAGGAGTTGGCGGCTCAGCATGGCAAAGGCAGTCAACTGAATCACGAATTGCGCGCGCGCGTACACGCATTCCTCGACAGCGGATATGGAGCCTGTTTTCTTCGTGATGAAGGACTGGCGACGATTGTTGAAAATGCTTTACGCCACTTCGACGGCACGCGTTATGCACTGCACGCATGGTGCGTCATGCCTAATCACGTCCATACACTGTTTACACCGAATGATGGATTCAAGATGAGTGGCATTGTCCACTCCTGGAAGAGCTTTACCGCTCACGAGTGTAATAAACGATTAGGTCGTTCCGGCCCCTTCTGGCATCGTGAACCTTTCGATCGCTACATCCGCAATCGAAGTCATTTTTTGAACGCGGTCGCTTACATTGAAAATAATCCGGTGAATGCCGGCTTGTGCGAGAAGCCGGCCGATTGGCGTTTTAGCAGCGCGAGTCGCCGATGTGCGTGACGAACTAGCAGGCCAGAGGCCTGCGTACCTAAGGCGCGAGTCTTTCAACCATCCACGAACCGTCCGCTTGCAGCGTGTATCGCAGCCGATCGTGCATGCGATTTTCCTGGCCCTGCCAAAACTCGATCACTTCCGGCGTGACGCGATAGCCGCCCCAGTGCGGCGGCCGCGGCACGTTGTCGCCAAACTTCAGATCAAATTCCCCAAAACGTTTTTCCAGGGCGGCACGGCTCTCGACGGGACTACTTTGTTCCGACGCCCACGCGCCAATCTTGCTGCCCATCGGCCGCGATTGAAAATATTCTTCTGATTCCGCTTCCGTAACTTTTTCGACGGTGCCTTCAATGCGCACCTGGCGCCAGAGCGGCGACCAGTAGAAGAGCAGACAGGCGCGCGGGTTCTCGGCCAACTCGCTCCCTTTGCGGCTCTGGTAATTTGTATAGAAGACGAAGCCACGCTGGTCAAAGCTCTTCATCAAAACGATCCGAGCACAGGGCCGCCCATCGGCCGTCGCCGTGGTCAACGTCATCGATATCGAGTCCTGCTCGTTCACTCCGTGAGCAGAAAGTTCCTGGAACCACTTCTCGAATTGACGAATGGGATCAGGATCGGCGGCGGCTTTGGTAAGTTGGGTAGGCTGTTCAGTCATGGAAAACGATGAGCGCTAACAGTCTTTGCGTTCTTTTATGTCTTTGCGCCTTGGCGTGAGCCCGATCGCTCCGATCTCACGCAAAGTCGCAAAGGCGCAAAGCAGACGCAAACTTATTCCGGGGTTCCTTCTGCTTCTTCCTTTTTCTTCGTCCACATGCCGGCGATCTGTTGCGCTTCGGCGTAAGTGAGATTGTCGTAAATGTCCGCCTTATCCATGACGACGCCATTCTCCAACTCGGCCACTTCCCAATCCGGCTGATTCGGATCAGTGCCGCTCTTGCCCGCAGAGACGCGGATTTCATACGAGACATTTAGGGGTTCTTCAATCATTGATGCGATCCTTTATAACTCTTTAGCGAAGATGTTCGGTTGAACAGCGCGATTATCACTTAGCTTGGTAACAACCTGCAACCGATTGCGCTATCATCGCCACGCACATTCCCATGACACAAACGAGCAAACGAGAAGGGCTACCGCTGGTCGCGATCATCGGCCGGCCCAACGTCGGCAAATCGACTTTGTTCAATCGGCTGATCGGCGAACGTCGCTCGATCGTCGGTGACGAGCCCGGCATTACCCGCGATCGCATCTTCGGCGAAGCTGAATGGAATGGCGTCCGATTCGCAATGGTGGACACGGGCGGCATCGTCCCTGATGACGAGGCCGTCATTCCCTCAAATATTCTGAAACAAGCAAGCTTTGCGATCGAAGATTCGGCGGCGCTGGTTTGGGTGGTCGATGCGCGCAAGGGTGTCACACCGCTGGACGAGGAGTTGGCCCAACTGCTGCGCGGCACCGGTAAGCGAGTGATCGTGGCGGCGAATAAAGCTGACGCAGTTGACTGGGAAACGCACGCAGGTGAATTTCACAGCTTCGGTTTTGCTGACGTTTTTCCCGTCTCAGCCGAACATGGAAATGGCCTGGGCGAGATGCTGACCGCATTAGTAGATGAAGTGGCTTCGGAGGGCACGCGTGGCAGTAGCCCGACCGTAAGGGAGGGCGCAGGTGAGCTCAGCTCGCGCCAAGACGCAAAGACGCAAAGTGAACGCGAAGGAGAACCTCGTGAATTGCGCCTCGCCATCATCGGCCGGCCCAATGTCGGAAAGTCTTCGCTGCTTAATCGGCTGTTAGGCGAAGAGCGCACGATTGTCTCGCCGGTTGCCGGGACGACGCGTGATGCGGTTGATACGCTGCTACAAACTCCCGAACAAACTTTTCGGCTGATTGATACTGCGGGCATTCGGCGCAAAGGCAAAACCAGAGAGATGGCCGAAAAGCTTTCAGTGATGATGGCGCGCAAGAGTCTGGAGCGCGCCGACGTGGCGATTGTGGTGCTGGATGCTGAAGACGGCGTGGCGCGCACTCGATGCAGCGATTGCCGGTTACGCAGTCGAGGCCGGATGCTCGGTGATTCTGGCGCTGAATAAATGGGACGCGCTCGAAGATAAGAAAACCGGCACGCCCGCGGCGTTTGAACGAAAAGTTCGTGACCAGATGAAGTTTCTGAGTTGGGCGCCGGTCGTTACTATTTCAGCGCTTTCGGGCCAGCGCGTGCGGAATGCTTCTGTCGCTGGCGATTCGCGCGAACAAAGCGCGCGGCACCCGCGTTACGACCTCGCGCTTGAATGAATTCTTTGAGCGGGAGATTAAGCAGAACGTTCAGGCATCACTCCGGCGAAGACTCACAAGGGAACACGCTTGCATGTTCAGTATCTGACGCAGATTGGCATCCGGCCGCCGACTTTCGTGGTGTTCACGTCGGGCGGCAAAGCGGGTCTGCATTTTTCTTTTCTCCGTCATTTGGAGAATCGTCTGCGCGAAGAGTTTGATTTCTTCGGGACGCCGATCAGGATTGTTGAGCGGCATAAGTCAAAACGGAGAAGGCATTAACCGCAGCGGTGACCGAGTGCCTCGCAGAGGAAAAGGAGAAATTCGGCGTCCTCGGCGAAGTCCTCCGCACTCCTCTGCGGTTTAAAACTGATGAAAACGATGCCGCTCAATTTTGAAATCGTTGGCAGTGAGGGCGAAGCACGCGCGGGCATTCTTCACACTCGCCGCGGCCAGATTGAAACGCCGGTGTTCATGCCGGTCGGCACGGCCGGCACGGTGAAGGGAATTCGTTTTGAAGAGTTGGAATCCCCGGAGCTCGACGCGCGCATTATTCTCGGCAACACCTATCATCTTTGGCTGCGGCCGGGGATCGAAATCATCAGAGCGTTGGGCGGACTGCACAAGTTCATCGGTTGGGACCGGGCGATGCTGACCGATTCCGGCGGGTTTCAGGTTTGGAGTCTGGGCGCGCTGCGAAAGATTACGGAAGAAGGAACTGAGTTTCGTTCGCACATCGATGGCTCACTCTGTTTTCTCTCACCGGAAATCTCGATGGAAGTCCAGACTGCGCTGGGCGCCGAGATCGCCATGGCTTTCGATGAGTGCGCGCCGGGCGAAGCGACTCATGAAGAAGCGCGTCGCAGTATGGAGTTGACGCTGCGTTGGGCGCAGAGATCGAAAGCAGGCGTTTGATGTAGCGCAAGCTGATTAGCGTGCGGTGGACTTGCGCAAACTGACAGTTTGCGCTACCGGCAAGCTCTCTTCGGAATTATTCAGGGCGCCTCGCACCTTGATCTCCGGCGTGAGAGTCTGGAACGAACAGTTGATATCGGCTTTGATGGTTACGCGATCGGTGGTCTCAGCGTCGGGGAAGAGAAGCACGTCATGATGGAGAGTGATCGAAGAGATCGCCCCGCGCATGCCGGCCGACAAACCGCGTTACCTGATGGGCGTCGGCACTCCGGAAGATTTGATCGAGGCGGTCGCGCGTGGCGTCGATATGTTCGATTGCGTTTTGCCGACGCGCAACGGCCGCAACGGTCAGGCTTTCACCTCGCGCGGCAAGCTCAACATAAAGAACGCCCGCTATGCGACTGACCAGAAGCCGCTCGACGAAGCGTGCAACTGCTCAGTTTGCCGTCGTCATTCACGCGCGTTCATCCGTCATTTGTATCAATCGGGAGAGATGCTAGCGAGCATCCTTTTGACGCATCATAATCTGGCGTTCTTCCTTGACACTATGAGGCGTGTCAGGCAAGCTATCCGTTCTGACCAATTCGCGAAATTTCGGCGAGAGTACACTGAGCAACTGAACTCGGGATTGGAATCATAACACGTCGCCGAAAAACGAGCTTGACTCGAACCTGCTACGGCCGGTTCAGCTACGACGAGGAATCTTAAACTAAATGTGCATTTATTTCTTTTTCAGGGCGGCGCGGGCGGCTTCGGGTTTCTGATTCCCGATGATTCTGGTGTTCGGCGTTTTCTATCTTCTGCTGATCCGGCCGCAGCAGAAAAAACAGAGACAGTTACAGGCCACGATTGCGCAGTTGAAGGCCGGCGACAAAGTTGTCACCACCGGCGGCATCGTCGGCGTGATCACGGCCGTGCGCGACACAAGCTTCTTAATTAGAAGTGCGGACAAAACGATTCTCGAAATTGCGCGCTCGGCAGTCGCCGGCGTGGACTCGGAAGAGAGAAGAAGTAGTTGCAGAGTTCAACCTTCAGGTTGGGGCTTTGAAAGCAAGCTAAAGCTTGAACTCAGAACAGCGGTTATGAAGAAACGGAATTTACTCCAGCGGTCGATAATTATCGGCATCGTTACGATTGGCGGTTTTTATATTGTTATCGGCCCTCATGGGCGGCGACCCCATTTCAGGGATCTTGACCTGGACGGGAATCAAAGCCAATCTCGCCCAGAACATTCACCTCGGACTCGATCTCAAAGGCGGATCGCATCTAGTAATGCGTGTGAAGGTCGAGGAATATCTCAAGCGCTTGACCGAAGACAGCGCCGTCGCGGCCCAAAACGCCGCCAAGGACGCAGGCTTCGAGGTCAAGGAAGCGCATGCTGAAACAGCCAGACGGAAATTACCGGGTGGTGCTGACGATTGGCGATCCCGTCCAAGACGAAGGATGTTCGCGACGCGGTGAAAAGAAAGTTGATCTCAGCGACGAACGTGGGTTGGTCTTTTTCATCTTCCGGAAGACACTTGATCTGGACTCTGACGTGGTTCGGCTCAGCGCACGCTCGCTGACTCAGCGACGGAACAGGCGACTGAAGATCATTGACAGCCGCATCAATGCAGTCGGCGTCGCCGAACCGACATTGCAACGTCATGGCGGGCAGAACTCACACCAGATCCTTTTGCAGATGCCCGGCATTCAGGATCCTGAACACGTCAAGAAATTGCTCGGCGAGCAATCACACCTGGAAATGGTGCATGTCATCAGCCCACCCAGTCCTTCGTCGGCGCAGACCTATGCGACCCGGGAAGAAGCGATTGCGTCGCTTAATAGTGGCGGAAACGTTCCGGCAAATCGCCGCGTGCTGCCTTACACAGAGCGGGCTAGACGTGGCGGCGACGGACGCGAACGCAAATGCGCCCAAGCCTACGAAATGGGTGGTCGTCGAATCCCCGGCAATTATCGACGGCATTGAATTGCGGACAGCGTCGGCCGTGCCGGAAAGGGCGGGCGGCGACGAAATACGACATATCGTTCTCTCTGAAGAAGACTGGCGCCGACAAATTCGGCGCGTGGACCGGCGCCAACGTCAACGAATACATGGGCGTGGTGCTGAACGATGAGGTCAAGTCGATTGCTTTCATCAAGTCCCAGATTTTTGATCAGGGTGAGATCACCGGCAACTTCACGAAAGAGCAGGGAGAGGATCTGGCGCTGACGCTTGCGATCAGGTGCTTTGCCGGCTCCGATTGAGTATCAGGAAGAGCGCACGGTCGGACCGAGCCTGGGCGCCGACTCGATTCGGTCGGGCGTGCGTGCATCCCTTTTGGGTCTGGCGCTGGTCGTCTTGTTCATGCTCATTTATTACCGCGGGCTCAGGCATCAATGCGATTGTGGCTTTGCTGCTTGAACATGGTTCTGATGCTTGCCGGATTGATCATGTTCGGTGCCACCCTGACGCTGCCGGGTATCGCCGGCATTATTCTGACGATTGGTATGGCGGTGGATTCGAACGTGCTGATCTTTGAGCGCATTCGTGAAGAGATGCGTTCTGGCAAGACCATACCGTCGTCGATCGAGCAGGGTTTCGCGCACGCCTTTGTCACGATTATCGACACGCACGTCACCACGATTGTTTCATCCTTGTTTCTGTATGCGTTTGGCGCCGGCCCGATTCGCGGCTTCGCGGTGACACTGGTGCTGGGATTGCTGGTCAATTTGTTTTCGGCGGTTTACGTTTCGCGCACAATTTTCATGTGGCTGCTCAGCCGCAAGGGCAGACGCGTCGAATCACTGAGTATCTAGGATCCGCTCAGAGATAAGTTTTCATGTTTAGATTATTTCATGAAGTAAAGATTGACTGGCTGGGCAAGCGCCGATTCTTTATCGGCCTCTCAATCGTCCTGATGCTGGCCGGAATGGGCACTGCTCTTTACCGTCACAAATTCCATCCCAACGGCACCGATGCGTTCAACCTGGGCGTCGATTTCAAAGGCGGAACGGTCGTCACGGTCAGATTCAAGCAACCGCCCTCCGTCGAGCGACTTCGCGCGGCGATTCACACGCGCCGGCATTCGACGACGCGATCATTCAGCCGGTCCTCGATAAAGCCGGGCGAGTTTCTTGATCAAGGTGCCGCATCAGGGATTCGAGGCGCGGAAACGCAGCGAAAACCAGGCCGGCGTTGATGCGGCGCGCGCCAAGGTGAAGAAAGCGCTGAATACGTTCGGGCCGGAGGCGGAAGCCGACCAAGAGCCTCGAAGACGATACCAGCGGCCGCGTACAAGATCGAAGGCACCGACGCCGTCGGCCAGGTTGCCAGTAAACAACTGCGCAACTCAGGCGATCGCCGTCACCGTCGCCGCCCTGATCGGCATGCTTCTCTTCATCGCCTTTCGATTCGAATGGACTTACGGCGCGGCGGCGGTGATCGCAGTGTTTCACACCGTGCTGGTCACGCTCGGACTTTTTTCTATCTTTCAGATCGAGATCAATTTGACGGTGATTGCCGCGTTGCTGACCCTGGTTGGTTTCGACGTGAACGATTCGATCGTGATCTTCGATCGCATTCGCGAGAATCGAAAACTCTATCGCCGGATGAATCTTGTATGACGTGACGAATCTTTCGATCAATCAGACTTTGTCACGTACCGTGATTACTTCCGGACTCGTCTTTCTTTCGGTGGTCTCGCTGGTGCTGCTGGGCGGCGAAACGCTGAGACCTTTCTCGTTGGCTCTGCTGATGGGCATTATGTTCGGCACCTATGACACGATTGCGGTCGCCGGCCCGATTATGGTGTGGTGGGAACGGCGCATTGAGGCAGCGAACCGCTCGGCGGCGACAAAGCCGCGCGATTCCGCAGGTTTCGCCGAGCCGCAACGCGGCGACATTCAGATCGCAAGCGCAAGGGCGTCGGAAAGCCATCGCGCGCCGCTTGAGCGGGAACAAAATCAATTTGTCTCGGGGTCTAATACGGCGTGTTTTGCTGGTTGCGCATCGGCTCGAAGAGGAACAAAGTGGATAGTTTTTTCATCCGGGTTTGTTCTTGACTTTGCAAGCAATTGCGGCATAGACTGCGACCGTTGCTGGCCAATTAAATACGCTCGTTATGGTGCCCTTGCTTCATGGAAGTAGGACGCACGGTGGTATGTACGTTTGAGTGGCCAGTTTCTTTGTGTCTCGCATGGCTGGGCCGGATGGCGACGTAATCGACACGCCAGGCCTTTCCGCTGCTATTCCTCTTCTTGTTGTCATCAAGCGGGTTTCGAGCGATGGTTTAGATTCGCGGTTGAATCATCTGATTGTAACTCGCTGACCCATTTGGCACCGATTTTGGGAGGACAGAAAGAATGTTCGAAAATCTGGTTGAGTCTGGATCGCATTCAGAGGATGTCAAGCGAAAGGGCTCATTCATGCTTGGCTTTACGATGGCTATTTACCTGCGTGATCATCGTCGCCGGCGGCGATCGCAGGAATTATGATGGCGACGGCCAACATCGATCCAGCAGACCCTCGAGCTGACGGCGCTGATTGCGCCGGTTCCGGTTCCGCAGGCAGCGCAACAGAACAGGAACGCCAAAGCCTGAAAAGGTTGAGCATCGAGCAAGAATGTCGACGTGCGCCGGGAGTTGATTGCTGACGGTTGAGCCGTGCTGATCTGGTGCCGAAGGAAATTTCGGCCAAAGCCAGCGACGTGCCGCCGGTGCGCAAGGGCGTCGTGACGATGGTCGGCAGCAGCGACACGAATGCGGTCAGCCGATGGCTCCGGGGACTGGCACGGGCCAGTTCATTTCAGCGTCCTGACCAGGGTTGAGATCAAGGATGAGCCACCGCCGCCGCCGCCGACGCCAAAGCCGACACCGCACGCGCCGATCTCAGGTGGCGTGCTCAACGGCAAGGCGGTGCATCTGGTGCACGCCGCCTTATCCGGCGATCGCGCGCAGCGCGCATGCTTCGGGTCAGGTGGTCAGGTGCAGGTGCTGATCGACGAGAACGGCAACGTGGTTTCCGCGCATGCGATTTCCGGCCATCCGCTGCTGCAGGCGGCCGCCGTCAGCGCGCCGCGCGGGCATCGAAATTCACGCCGACGAAACTTTCCGGGCAGCCGGTGAAGGTTAACGGCGTAATCATCTACAACTTTGTGGCGCAGTGAAGTAAGCCGGCGCGCTGGTTCGCCACCAGAAAAGCCGAGAGCTGCCAGCGCTCGGTCTTAACTGCCGGTAAGGAATCAATGTAATCAAAACCTTTTGGAGGAGTTACCGTGACTATTCTGACAACCATCCTCGGAACGAAAGCGATTGGCTTTCTTCTGTTTCTCTGGCAAACACCGAGTCCGGCCGCCAGCCAGTCGTCGGCGGCAATGAATTCACGATCACTGAAATGGTCAAGAACATGGGCGCGCGTCGCGATCACGGTTGTGATCATTCTGCTGATCATGTCGGTTTATTCGATCGCGATCATGGTCGAACGTTATCTGACCTACACGGCGGCGAAAAAGCAGTCGCGTGAGTTTGCTCCGCGCGTAGCCCAGGCGCTCAAGAACAATCGCATCGAAGAAGCCATCAATATCAGCGACAAGCATCGCAAATCGCACCTGGCGATGGTGGTCAACAGCGGCTTGCAGGAGTTTCGCGCGCACGAGCAGTCGTCCGAGATTTCGGGGGACGAAATCGAAGCGTCGAAACGCGCGCTGCAGCGGGCGATTGCCATTAAGACGGCCGAGTTCCGGCGGGGCCTTTCCGGCCTGGCGACGATCGGTTCGACCGCGCCGTTCGTGGGTTTGTTCGGAACGGTGTTCGGAATCATTAACGCGTTTCGCGGCATGAAGAACGCCGAGACAGCAGGTATCGCGGCGGTGGCGGGCGGTATTTCGGAAGCGCTCTTTACCACGGCGCTCGGTCTGGTGGTGGCGGTTCCGGCGGTGTGGTTGTTCAACTACTTTACCGGCAAGGTCGATGGCTTCATGGTGGAGATGGACAATTCGGCTTCCGAGCTGGTTGACTATTTCATCAAGAATCGCACGAAGCAGTTGAATCCATAGCCACGGCGTAGATGAGGACGTAAGTCAGGGAGCGTCACGGCTCCCCGACCACGCCTATACGGAAGAAGGAGTTTTTGTTATGGGAATGCAAGCTGGCGGCGACCACCTGCAGTCCGAGATTAACGTTACGCCGATGGTAGACATCATGCTGGTGCTGCTGATCATCTTCATGGTGGTGACGCCGTTTCTTGCAGACAGGGCATCACGGTCGCGATTCCTCGCGACCTGAGAAATCCGGATGAGGATCAGGCAATTAACAAGGAAAGTTCGGTGATCATTTCGATCCCGAAGGACAGCGAGTATTACCTCGGCAAGAAGAAAGTGAATCTCGATGATCTGAAGTCGCCAGGTCGAAAAAGCGCTGCCGAACAAGAAGGAAGAAGACAAGATCGTTTACATCAAGAGCGGCGTCGAAGTCAGCTACGGCGAGGTGGTCAAGGTCATCAATGCCGTCCGCGAAAAAGGCGTCGATAAGATTGGACTGGTAGCGGATCAGAAAGAAGAAGGGCGCATCGGGCTCCGGCGCCCGGCAACCTAATCGGTGGCTGGGAAGCGTTTGCGAAAGATGTCCGCCTGCCTGAGGCAGTCGGTCCAGAAAATGCGAGGGTAAGTTTATGGCAATGTCGTGGAAGCGGCAATCGCGCCGTTCCTTACATCAACGTTACGCCGCTGATCGACGTGCTGCTGGTGCTGTTGATCATCTTCATGGTGGTGACGCCGCTCAAGCCCAGCCGCTTCAAGGCTGACATTCCAACGCAAAGAGATCCAAACGAGGACGTGAGCAAGCTGAAACCGAATCCGCTCACGCTGGTGGTATCGATTACGACGCGATCTTGCAGATCAAACTTAACTCAGGAATCGATGGGCTCGGTAAACGATCCCAGCGCGTTGGCCGCCAAGCTGCAACAGACCTTCCAGCAGCGTAAGGAACAGCACGCGTACAAGGTCGGCATGGAAACGGCCACCAACATTCCGGAAGATCAGCGAATCGAAAAGACCGTGTTCGTAAAGGCGCCCGCGTGCGCTGCACTATGGCGACGTTGTCAAGGTGATCGACGCCATCAAAGGAGCCGGCGCCAGTCCGGTCGGGTTGCAGGTTGACGATCTGCCGTAGTAAGAACCGGTGACGCATTTCGCCGGCAGTTCCGCCGCGCCAGGCTATCTGCTTATCGCCAGGGCGCAGCGGCATCTTCATCTAAACGGAGCTAACCGCAATGAGATTCTCTCGGTCCAGGATCGGCGCAACAGCGATCCTGGGTTTGTTTGTCGCCGGGACCAGTGCCGGCTGCACATTAGTTAATAAGATCAGGGCCAAGAATGAGCTGAACGAAACGGCCAAGGCGTATAAAGAGGGCCACTTCGAAGAGGCCGAACAACACGCCAAACGCGCGCTGTAACTCGATCCAAACAATCAAACCGCCCCGATTTTTATCGCCCGCGTTATTCACCAGCAGTACAAGCCCGGCGTCGATCAACCGGATAATGTCCAGCGTGCCCGCGACGCAATCGAGGCCTACAGCACGTCCTGGCAAAACCAGCCAGCCCACAACAAGCTGACGAAGCTTATAAAGCTATTTCAGTTCTGTACTGCGGCCATTAAGGACGAGCACGAACCTGCGTGCATGGATCATGAAGCGCGCCAATGATTCCAATCAGTCGAACGAGAAGCGCGCCGAGGCTTACGCCATTCTGGCCGGCAAAGACTGGGATTGTTCCTTCAAGGTTACCGAACTTCCCGATGTGAAGATCAACCACGACCGAAGGCGGCACGGCCAAGGTGACCTACAAGAAGCCGAAAGATCAGAAGGACTTTGACAACATCCAGAAGTGCGTGGTCCGCGGATTGGAGGAGGCCGAGACCGCCATCAAGTACGATCCCAACAATGAATCGGCATGGTCATACAAGACGAATCTCTTGCTCGAGGCTGCCAAGCATGCCGAAATGAACGGCGATCCTCCGAGCAAAAAGCTCCAATATGAGAAGCAGGCCGAAGTTGCCGGGAAACGCGCCGCGGCGCTATCTGAGGAGCGTCGCAAGAAAGAGGAAGCCGCCGAGGCGGCTGCCGGCACGCCGACCCCTTAATTCCCGCCACCAAAACGCTTCTCGCCCCGAGCGAGCATCTCAATAGGTGACGCCCAACTTTTCAGGTCGGGCGTCACCTATTGCTATAATCGCTGGTGGTCAGTGTCCGATGTCAGTTGTCAGTTGGGTGGGTAATTGCAACTGACCACTGACAACTGACCAATTTTTCTATGATTCGCATCGAAGAAATTTGCGACAAGGTCCGGCGTAATCACCCGCAGGCCGATCTGAATCTGCTGCGCCGCGCTTACCTGTTCTCCGCGCGCGAACATCGCGGTCAGAAGCGCGCTTCGGGAGAATCCTATCTGGTCCATCCGCTCGAAGTTGCGAACATTCTGGCCGACATGCGGCTGGACGCGGTGTCCGTTTCGACCGGCCTGCTCCATGACGTGGTCGAAGACACCCTGGCGGACACAGAGACAATTCGCGAAGTATTTTGGCGACGAAGTCGCTCACCTGGTCGAAGGCCTCACCAAGATTGCCCACATCAGTAACGTCTCGCGCGAAGATCAGCAGGCGGAAAACGTTCGCAAGATGCTGCTCGCGATGGTCGATGACGTGCGCGTGGTGTTGGTCAAGCTGGCCGACCGTCTGCACAACATGCGGACGCTCGAATATCTATCCCCGGAAAAGCGGCGGCGCATCGCCCAGGAGACGATGGATATTTACGCGCCGATTGCCCACCGCCTGGGAATGGGTAAGTTGCGCGGCGAGCTGGAGGATCTGGCTTTCAAAAATCTGCATCCGGAAGACTATCGCGAATTGACGGCCCAGTTGGAAAAGCGCCGCGCCGCCAACGAAGCATTTCTCAATGACGTGACGTCAACGATTGAAGAAAAGATGCGCGAAGCCGAGGTTCCCTTCGTCCGCATCGAAGGTCGCGTGAAGCGTCTCTATTCTATTTGGAAAAAGCTGGCAGCGCCAGGAGATTGATCTCGATCAGGTTTACGATCTGGTGGCTGCGCGCGTAATTACACCCAATGAAATTCGCCATTGCTACGGGGCGCTGGGTGTCATTCACAACGCCTGGAAACCGGTGCCGGGACGCTTCAAGGATTGGATCGCCACGCCGCGCGACAACTTGTATCAGTCTCTGCATACCTCGGTAATCGGTTCGAAGGGACAGCCTTTCGAGGTGCAGATTCGCACCGAGCAGATGCACCGGATCGCCGAAGAGGGCGTGGCCGCGCACTGGAAGTACAAGGAAGGGAAACGCGGACCGCGCGACGATGATGAAGCGTTGCAGGTGCTGCGGTCACTGGTTGAGTGGACGCAGGAAGTTAAAGACTCGCGGGAATTCATCGATGCGCTCAAACTCGATCTCTACCCCAAAGACGTGTATGCATTCACGCCGATGGGTAAAGTAATCCAGTTGCCGCGCGGGGCGACGACGGTGGATTTCGCTTACATGATTCACTCAGAAGTCGGCAACACCTGTACCGGCGCGCGCGTGAACGGCCGCATGGTGCCGCTGCGGACCATGATTCAAAACGGCGACGTGGTCGAGATCATTCGCAGCCCGAATGCGCATCCGTCACGCGACTGGCTGAATTTTGTAGCCACCTCGCGCGCGCGCAACCGGGTCCGGCATTGGGTGGCAGATCAGCAACGCGCCGAATCGATTGAGATTGGACGCAAGTTATTCGAGAAGGAAGCCGGCCGGTTTCAGCTTTCTGTCAAAAAGATGTTGGGCGACAGCAATGGCGACGTGAAGCGCATTGCCGACGAATACGGATATGGCCGCACCGAAGATCTGCTGGCGGCCATGGGCTACGGCAAGATCGTTCCGCGCAATGTGATCGCCAAGTATCTCGGTCCCGAGAAATTCGAAGCGCTCGACAAGCAGAAGGAATCACGCTTGCGCACGGGCGTGCGTGCGGTCAAACGCCTCATCACCGGCGACGATGCGATCGTCGTCCGTGGGGTTGAAGATTTGATGGTCAATCGCGCGCGCTGCTGTAATCCGCTTCATGGCGAGCAAATCATCGGCTACATCACGCGTGGCAAAGGCGTGGCCGTTCACACGGCTCGCTGCAAAAACGTGAAACAGTTGATGGTTAATCCGGAGCGGATCGTCACGGTCGAGTGGGCCTCGAAGCCTGAAAAAACTGCTTATGCGGTTAAGCTTTTGGCCAAGACTGAAAATCGCACCGGCATGATTGCAGGAATTAGCGGGGCCATCTCTGACATGAAAACCGGCATTCGCGACGCGCGGGCTTCAATCGGCCCCGATCAAAAGGGACGCATCGAAGTGACGGTCGAAGTCTTTGATGTGAAACACCTGGAAAAGGTGATGAGCTCGATCAAGAGCGTCTCAGGTGTGCTCGACGTTGAGCGGGTCCAGGGAGGGGCCTGAGGCAGTAAGCAGAGGGCAGTAAGCAGAGGGCAGTAAGCAGAAGGCAGCCAGAGAGATGTACCTACTGCCTTCTGCCTACTCTTTTCTATTTCCGTCCGTATCGTAAATCTCAATATTCTCAGAATAGGTTTTCACCTGCTCGCCAACTTCATTGGCGTCGCCGACAATGACGACCGCGGCGCGGTCCGGCCGTCACGTATTTTTGGGCTACGCGTTGTATGTCTTCAGTCGTCACGGCATTAACCTGGTCACGATAGGTCTTTAAGATAGTCGTCAGGCAAATCAAACATCTTGATGCTGACCAGCTGATCGATCAGTCCGTCCTGGGTTTCGATCCGGATCGGGAAAACACCCGTGAGATACGATTTGGCGTTGGTGATTTCTTCCTCAGAGACAGCTTCATTACCGAATCCGTTCCAGTTCGTAAAAGAACTCGTGAAGTGAAGCGCCGGTCACCGCGGTGCGGACTTCAGCGCTGGCGCGAATCGTGCCGGCCAGACGCCGGGCGTCGAGGTTCGAGTACGCTCCGTAGGTGTAGCCTTTGTGCTCGCGCAGGTTCATAAATAGTCGCGACGACGCGTTGGCGCCCAGGATCGTGTGCATCAGGAGCATCGGGAAATAATCCGAGCTGGTGCGCGTGATGCCCTCGTTAGCGATCACGATATTTGACTGCGCCGAACCAGGCCGATCCACCAGGTAGATGCGCCGCGCATCGTGCTCCGGAAACGGCGCAAATTGAGAAGTCGCCACTGCTTTCGATTCCCATCCCGTGAACAAGTCCTGCATCCGTCCCAATAAAGCATTATGATCAAAATCGCCAATCACGATCAGCACGCCATGGTTGGGAATGAAAGTCGATTCGCGAAAAGAGACGAGATCTGTCCGCGTCAAAGCATCGAGCATTTCCGGCGTTGGCGATACGCGCGAGTATGGATGATTCCCAAACATGACCTGCGCCATGCGTTCGGAAGCCAGAAAGGTCGGTTGCGCTCGCTGCTGGATCAGCATCTGGTGTGTATTTTCCCGCGCCAGGTCAACTTCGTTTTGAGGAAACGTCGAGCGCAAAGTGACGTCAGCCAGTAGCTCGAGAATTTCATCTGCAAAGACCGACAGGCCCGAAGCAGCAATAGTCGTAAAGTCAGAAGTTGATCCAACCGAAAGCGTCGCACCCAGCCGTCTCGATCTCCTCGGCCAGCTGACGGCTGGTCCGCGTCGTCGGTGCCTTCGGTCAAAAGGTGCGCCAGCATGTCACTCAGTCCCGGCAGTTCCGGCGGATCGTTGGCGTCGCCGGCCCGAAATGCGAGGCGGAAACTGATCAAGGGCAACCGTTTGTCTTCAATCAGAACCAGGCCGAGGCCGTTCGGCAGCGTCGTCTCGATCGGAACTGGAAGATTTAGCGGCCGCGGCTGAAGAGGCGGCGGCATCTGTCGGCGAAAGGTTTCGGTCTGTATCATGCGTTTGAGTTGGGCGATTTAAAGGCTTCAATTTGATTCGACGGCGGCCGCCGGCGTCGTCGGCAGTGGGCCACTGGGGACGTCCTCGGGTGGTGCGGGAATCTGCGGGAGGGGGGCGGTCGGTTGTTTCGGTTCGCCCGGCTCCTGCGGTGCGGCCGGCGGAACTTCCTGTGCGCCCGGCACAATTTCCAGCAGCACGCGATTATCGGTGTCGAGATGGTTAGCGACAACTTCCCGAATCTGAGTCGCGGTCACATCCAGATAATTCTGTAAGTCAGTATTGAAGAGTTCGGGATCGCTGTCGTAGAGCGCGAACTCGGCGATCTGCTGCGCTCGAAACAAAGACGATTGCCGGCTGCGCACGGCGGCATTAAAAAGGTTATGGCGCAACTTTTCCATCTCTTCATCACTCGGGCCGGTGGTCGCCAGTTGCCGGATCTCATCGAAGATGTTGTCGCGGATTTCCGGCCCTTCACGATCGGGTTTTGGAATCACGACGATGAATAATCCCGAAGGGCCGCGTCGCTCGTCGATGCCCCCCTGAATCTGAACGACCGACTCCTCACCTTTGACCAGCTTCTGATATAGCCGCGCGCTCTCGCCTTCGAACAAAAGATGGCTGGCCAGCGATAAAGCATAAAACTCAGGCGTGCGGCGCGCCGGGACTTTCCAGCCCAACGCGAACGCCGGAACCGGCGCCAACTTGTCCACGAAAACATCCTGAGGTGACGCTACCTCCTTCGGTTCGCTAACATCCACGGGCGGCGGCTCAGGCTGGCTGGGAATGGTGCCAAAATATTTATCGATCAGGGCTCTCGTCTCTGAGCTGTCGAAATCACCGGCAATGGACAACACGGCATTGTTGGGCGCGTAGTAGATGCGAAAAAATTCCTGGATGTCTTCGACTGTGGCAGCATCGAGATCTTCCATCGAGCCAATCGTCGAATGAGCATTCGCGGGGTTCTTAAAGCTCATTTCGAACAGGCGCAGAAACCCATTCACGTAAGGCTGATTGTCGTAGCGGAGACGCTTTTCTTCTTTGACAGCTTCGCGCTGGTTATTCAGGTTCTCCTGAGTCACGGCCAGCGAGCGCATGCGATCGCTTTCCAGCCACAGCGCGAGCGGCAGCTGGCTGGCCGGCAAAGTTTCAAAGTAATTGGTCCGCTCGCTGGAGGTGGTCCCATTCATCGTCCCGCCCGCGTTCGAAATGTATTGAAAGTGCGCGGCCTTGGGCACGTTTTCGGATCCCTGGAACATCATGTGTTCGAAAAGATGTGCGAATCCTGTGCGACCTTCACGTTCATTGCGCGAACCGACATCGTAGTAGACGGTCACCGACACGACCGGGACGGAATGATCTTCATTCAATACCACTCGGAGGCCGTTATTCAGACTGAATTGTTCGATAGCTGTATGTGGAACCTGAAAAGTTTTCTGCACAAGTCGCTCGATCTGTCGCGCGCTGCGGAAAATGGAAGAACGTGTTGGGGAAAATGAACGAAAAGATTTTAACGCGGAACGGCATCATTAACAATGACGCTCCATTCTGCAAAGCGCGTATTGCAGAATGGAGCGCCCTTTTTAAAAAGAACTCGAAGGTGGTTAGGCCTCGGTCGATTTCTTCTCACCGACTAAGCCGCGAAGTTCAGCACGCAGCCGTTCAATTTCAGCGAGCTTTTGCTCGACCCGCTCAAACAGCACGGTTTGAACCTTGATGCCTTCGTCGATCAGAAAAGCTGCGGCTTCCGCGCGCGTGCCAAACACACCCGCTTGCACCAACTGGCCCAGCTTGACCTGGGCGTCGGGCGAAACCTTCACCGCCAGCATGTAATCGTCCTTGGCAGAGATTGCCCGTTCAATGGTGCGGCTGATGTCGCGCCCAATAGCGGACAGCTGCTCCGGAATTCGTGCGGCCATATCGCGCACAGAGTTACCTACGGTCGAGCGTTCGCCGTCAGGTTCGTCCTCGGTGTGATCGGTGTGATGTACCAATAATTCGTCGTTGTTTTCAGACCCGTTGGGTTGAGATTCAAAAGATGTGCTCATCAATATGCTCCTTACTTCAGAACACTTGTACGATTACGCGGGGTTACAAGTTCATTCTAAGAACCCCGTTGATGAGCGTCAAGAACGTCCTGTTTCGTTAAGCGGCGCTCAACTCGGCGCAACAGCCTGAACAGCGCGTTGCCGCCAGGGGAATCGCGGTCAGGCAGTGCGGGCAATCCCTGGTTGCGGCCTCTTCCTTCTTCTTGATCCTGTTCACAATCTTGACGAGCAGAAAGATGACAAACGCAATAATTAAGAAATAAACGACATCGTTGATGAAGGCGCCATAGGCGATTACCGGAATGCCTTTCGCCTTCGCGTCGGCCAGCGATGCGGGTGTGCCCTTGGTGTGATCGAGCACTACGAACAAGCTTGCAAAATCAACCTTACCGAGCAAAAGACCAATCGGCGGCATGATGATTCCGTCGACCAGGGAAGTTATGATCTTGCCAAAGGCTACCCCGATGACGACCGCGATGGCCAGGTCGATGACATTACCTCGGGCGATGAACTCTTTGAATTCTTTCAGCATGTTTCCTCCTGTGGTCCAGACTTCAGTCTGTGGCAAATGCAGGGGCTCTCACAGACTGAAGTCCGTGCCACCCTATTGACAGTCTTTCGGCAACTTGTACCCGGCTCTTTCAGCTTCGTCTTTGTTCTTGAACACGACGCGAACGCCGGGCGGAACGTCCTCTCTTGCTGAACAGTCCGAAGGATAATAGCTTTTCGTCTGACTGTCGCCTATGACCTGGGCTTCGGCCGCTTCCGCAGCTTCTTCGCGCCGTGCGGCGATCACGTTTTGGGCTTCTTCGTCCATGAGACGAAGACTGGGACCGGCGGCAATAATCGATGCAAAGATGGAAAATCCATCGCAGGTCAACTGCCGTCCCGGACGTTTCACCGGCCATTCAGGGGGAACACCCAGGGCCTTACCGAAGTTCGCCACGAACTCGTCCAACGTCCGCCACTTAAAGTTTTCTTCATAGCCAATCCAGAGCGTGACCAGTTTGCCTTCGCGGAAGTCGAACGAGATCGTGCGCACGTCCGAAAAAGTGGTCTTGTCGAATCGTGGATCGAAGTGCGGATTGATGGTCGTCTTCAGCACGCCGAACTCGTCAGCTCTACCCAATTGCACCAGAGGCACAACGGCCTTCACCTGCTGATCGGTCATTCCCAGGCGAAAGCCTTTCAGTTCCGGCGGCTGGTTCAGCTGGTCTGGTTTGAGAGCGCAGGTTGGCGACTGAGCAGAGGCGGTTGGCAGAAAGCAAAGGATGGCGAGAACTGCCACCAAAAACTCAACTCGGAAGTTTCGAATGAACATCGGTAGAGGATGATGTCTTCGCAGTCAGTAAGGTCTCAATTAGTTCGGCCAGCGTCGCCGGGTCGAATGGAGTCGAGACATATTCATCACAGCCGGCGTCGATGGCCAGGCTCCGGTACTCGTCAGCGCCATAAGCCGAAACGGCCACAATTGGCGTGCTTTGCAGCGCCTGATACTGTCTGATTTGTTGCGTAGCGTCAAGCCCGTTCATCCCTGGCATCATCATGTCCATGATGATCAAATCGGGGTGTTCGCGCTCGGCAGCTGCGATAGCCTCTTCGCCACTCTCAGCTTCGATCACAAGATAACCATTACGCTGAAGCCAGAGCTTCATCATCAGTCGCGTATCGTCAAAGTCCTCCACCAAAAGAATTTTGGGTAGAGGTTCTCGAGCGCGAGTTTGGGCGCTATTCGGGCTCATAAGTTTTTGGAGGATTGGGCAAGAAATGGTACCCGCGGCAGGGGTCGAACCTGCGACCTTTCGCTCCGGAGGCGAACGCTCTAATCCACTGAGCTACGCGGGCGTTCGGGCAATCAAAACAATACCATAGCGGGTAATACTGAGCTAGTTTGCTGTAACGCAAACTGTTAGTTTGCGAAGCGCACGCAGCGGTAGTGATGTCCTAAATTGAAATCTCTGCGCAACCTCCGCGCACTCGGCGGCGAGTATTTCTTGGTCTATTCACCGCCGGAGCCGCAAAGATCGCCGAGGCTGACGCAGAGAAACTGAAATTAGGCACACGACCACGCAAGCTAACAGTTGGCGCTCGACTACGAGTGCTTAATGATTACGCCCTCGATAATATTCGCGACGTTTTCAGATCGATCGATCGCGGCCTCGAGCTTCTCGTAAACGTCCTTCCACTTAATTACTTCCAGAGCATCGCGATTTTCGTGGAACAAGGCGCCAACGGCGCGCTGGTAAATGTCGTCCCCTTCATTTTCCAGTCGATGAATTTCGATCAATCTTTCGGTAACGCCTTTTGGTTTTTGCAGGATGGAAACCACTTCGTGAAGCTGTACCGCCATCCGCTGGATGACACCGGCAAGCTGTTTCGCCGGCTCGGTAGTTTCATGAATGTCGTACATCACCACCGCGCGCGCGGCGCCATCGATTAGATCGACTACGTCGTCGAGCGCCTTGGACATCATGTAAATGTCTTCGCGATCAAAGGGGGTAATGAACGACTTGTTCAGGCGCGTTGAGACGTTGTGCGTAAGGTCGTCGCAGGCATGCTCGATACTCTTGATTCGCTGGACGTATTCCTGGAAATCGCCGTCACGTTGCGAAAGCATTTCGACCAGGGTTCGCGCCGCGTCGTTTATGTATGAGGTCATTTGCGCGAACAGCGCAAAGTATTGTTCTTCACGCGGCAGCAACTTTCCGAATGCCATGGTTTACTCCTGCTAAGGTCACTTGGCTTGTGTCGGTTTTGCCCCATCCATAGAACTAATGTCGAATGAAGCCTTTCCTAACTTGAATGTCTTGAGGGTTGCGTCTTCAGGAACCTGAAACATCGAGTCCATGCTCATCGTTCCGCCGCCCAAACCAAAACTAAAACTCAAATCGGCATTCGACTTATAAGACTTGCCGTTGATGTCGATAATCTCCTGCTCGTCACTTCCGACTTTCAGCTCCTTCACGTTGGAGGGTCCTTTTATCTCAAAAAGCACACGCGCAATGTCAAAGCCCTGGCGTGCTGTTGCGGACGCGCCGCCCACCGTTATCTGTTTAGCTCTTTCGATCTTGATGGGTTTGGCTTCTACACCACTCGCCACCATATTGTTTTGGCTGGCGCAACCGGCCAAGCCTGACACAGCAAGAGCGAGGCTGGCGAGAATCGATACTCTCATGACGGACAATTGGCTCCTTGACGACCCGCACTATAGTCAAACGAAGCGTGTAAGTCTACGCACCGGGCGAGGTTCGAGGAGCTCGCGCCGGCAAGTCATCAGGAGGGCTGCAGCCACCACGAGCAATCACCCGTGCTTGCAATTACGGGCGCGACTCGTATATCAACAAGGCGGCATGGCGGAAAACTCATACTACCCTTCAGTCGTCGAGTTGTTGCGCGCAGAATCGGACGCGATTGCCAAGGCCGCGGCGCGTTTACGGGCCGGCGAAATTGACCGCGTGTGCGCAATTTTGACGAATTGCAAAGGCAAGATCATTCTGCTGGGCGTTGGCAAGTCCGGAATCATTGCCCAGAAGATTGCCGCGACGATGACCAGCAGCGGCAGCGCCGCCATCTCGCTTCATCCATCGGACGCGTTGCACGGCGGCCTCGGCATTGTGAATGCGGATGACGTGGTGCTGCTGTTGAGCAATAGCGGTGAGACTGATGAATTACTCGAATTGCTGCCCTATCTTAAGCGCCGCGAGGTCCCGATCATTGCGATCGTCGGAAACTTAAAGTCGACCATTGCCAAACGCGCCGACGCGATAATTGATGCGTCAGTCGATCAGGAGGCCTGCCCGCTCAATCTCGCGCCCACGACCAGTACGACCGTAGCGCTGGCTATGGGCGACGCTCTGGCGATGGCGTTGATGCGCGCGAAAGGATTGACGGAGGACGATTTCGCCTCTAACCATCCTGCCGGACAACTCGGCAAGCGGCTAACTTTACGAGTGGCCGATTTGATGCACAGTGGCGCTGAGAATCCGACGATTACGATGGATGCATCGTGGATGGATATTGTCGCGATGATCAGTCAATACGGTCTGGGCGCCGTCAATGTGATCGACAGCGAAGGACGGCTGGCGGGTGTGATTACCGATGGTGATCTGCGACGTTCCATTCAGCGAATGGGTCCGCGAGACCTGGGTTTTGCCAACCTTCGTTGCGATGACCTAATGACGCGTGACCCGGTGGTCACCACGCCCGGCACGCTGGCTTTTGACGCGTTGCACTTGATGGAAGATCGGCCGTCACAAATTAACGTGCTGCCGGTAGTCGATGAGAGCGGGCTTTGCGTAGGGCTCATTCGTTTGCACGACATTGTGCGGAGTGGATTGTAGGATTGCCGCGTTAGCGAGACATCGCTTGGTAAGGGGGGGCTAAGTAGCGCTCCGATAGTGTGTTGCTGAGATAATAGTGTTGCCAAGTGTCCAGGGAACGACCGCCATATCGTCGCGATCGTTCAGCTCCGTAGGAGCCGGATGTTTATAGCAACAAACTGCTCCAATAACCCTAGCTCCGTAGGAGCGAAATGTGACTCACTCGATAATATTTCGCTCCGACGGAGCTTACTCAATCATAGTGAGGCCATTGGACTATAAATATTTCGTCCCTACGGGACTAGGCCGTTTTTCTCAAGCTATTTTGTTATCACACACAATAGCAACACACTAACAGACCACTACCTCGGGCTAAGGCCCCTTGCGCAAACTATTACGAAGAATCACATTAAATCCATGATGAAATCCAAAACCCGGTTTGCTTACTTTTCGATCCTCGTAGTTCTTTTCTGCTCAGCTGAGACCGTCGCCCAGGAGTCTGCCTCACGTGGCCGGCGCGTCGGCGCCTCGCCTGCGGCCGAAGCGACTATCACCGTCAACGAGCAGTTCCTTAATTCGTTTCTCACAGCCATCTTCGACAATTTGAAAGAACCTTCCATGCCCCTGACTGTGGGTGGCGCAACGTCTACTGCCGATTGCGCCAGCGAGATTCGTCTGAAGCGCGAAGCTGGCGGCGTGCGTACCGCGGTTCATTTCGAGAATGGTCGCATCGCCGGGCCGCTGGCGTTTGCCGGCGCCTACAGTTCCGGTTTGATGGGCTGTATTGAGTTTTCCGGCTGGGCAGATTCAGAAGTCTTGCTGGAATACGATAGTGGGCGACGCGCGTTGGTGGCCCGCTTCCGTTTGCGGGAAATTCATCTGAACAACACGCCGGCATTATTGAATGGGCCGCTGCTTGGGATGGTCCAGGGGACTATTGATCGCCGTTACAATCCGGTCGAGCTGTTTACGCTCGAGAAGCTTTCCACGCGCGTCGAGATCCAACCCGCCGGCGGAGCGCTGCAACTACGCGCGAGAGAAATTAGGCCCGAGATTACTCCGTCGGCGCTCATCCTTCACATCATTTACGAATTTGCGCGAGGTTGAAGTGTCCCATTTTGCGTTTCTTCGCGCCTTCGCGCCTTTGCGAGAGGTTGAGCGTTGGAAAGAGGCTGGTTCACGCCAAGAGGCAAAGTCGCAAAGGAGCGCAAAGTGAAACTAGGGCACTATCCTGTGCTCCGATCGCTATCGCCCGTCGCGCAACCTCTGATAGAATCCGCACTCTTCCGACGCGAATCCTAAAATCTGCTGGAGGTTTCCCCGTGCGCAAACAAAACTTTTTCTTTGCAGCCGTCTTGATCGCCGTCACCGCCGCGCTTCACTTAGCCCAAACTCCTGATAGCCGGCGTTATCAACTGCCGCCCAAAGAGATCGTCGAAGCGTTTGACGCGCCGCCGCTGCCCGCAGCCATTCTCGCGCCTTCGAAACAAGTTATGGCGCTGACTTATCGACGCGCGTATCCGACGATTGCTGAGTTATCTCAACCGATTCTGCGTTTGGCCGGCGCGCGCCTGAATGCGAATACCAACGGCCCGCAACGCACGGCAAACATCTATGCGATCACGCTGAAGCGAATTGCTGATGGCGCCGAAACGAAAGTGATGGTGCCGCCGCAAGCGAACCTCTCAAACTTACATTTCTCTCCGGACGGAAATCATCTCTCGTTTCTCAATACCAAAGCTAACGGTATCGACTTGTGGGTTGCCGATGTCACGAGCGGCCGCGCAAAACTCGTGAGCGGAGTCGATCGGCTCAATGCCACAACTGGCGATCCTTGCGATTGGCTACGTGACAACAAAACTTTAATTTGCACCCTGGTGGTGACCAATCGCGGACCTGTGCCCGCGACGCAAAGTGTCCCGACCGGACCGAACGTCCAGGAAAATATTGGCAAGGCCGCGCCGGCGCCGACCTTCGAAGACATGCTCAAGACCTCTCATGACGACGCCTTGTTTGAATACTATTTCACCAGCCAAATTGCCGCGATCGATGCGACCACCGGGCGGAAGACCTTGATCGGCAAACCGGCAATCTTTGACAGCGTGTCGCCTTCGCCCAGCGGCGAATATCTGCTGGTCACGAAAATCAAACGGCCGTTCTCGCACCTGATTCCGATGGGCGGATTTCCCGAGGATGTCGAAGTCTGGACGCGCGCGGGCCAACTCGCGAAGAAAATCGCTGACGTGCCGACCCGCGAGGGCGTGCCGCTCACGGGTGTGCAAACTGCGCCGCGCGGAATTCACTGGCGTCAGGATCAGCCGGCGAGCGTTGTTTGGGTCGAAGCACTCGACGGTGGCGATCTGAAAAACAAAGTTCCGTTCCGCGACAAAGTCATGTCGCTGGCAGCTCCTTTCACCGAACCCTCAACAGAGTTTGCAAAGACTGAATGGCGTTACGCCGGCGTCTCGTTTACTGAAAAAGGTGTAGCTCTACTCAGCGAGGCAGATCGCGCATCGCGCCGGATCCGCACCTGGGTGATCGCCAGCACGCCGCGCAAGCTTTGGGATCGCCGTCAGGATGCCGCGTACGAAAACCCGGGCACGCCGGTAATTCGTCGTGACAGTGGCGCGGGTGGCTTTGGCGGTTTCGGCGGTGGGGCGACGGGCGCAATCATGCAGTCCGGCGATTACATCTTTCTTACCGGCCAGGGTTCATCGCCGGAAGGCGATCGCCCCTTCATCGATCGTTTGAACCTCAAGACATTCGAGACTGATCGTCTGTTCCGCAGCGACGCAAAGGCTTACGAGACGGTGATTGCGCCTTTGGATGACGAAGGCAAGATGATCCTGACGCGCTACGAAACCCAGAGCGAGCCGCCGAACTACCAGGTGCGGGATCTCTCCAGCAATGTGCGACGCGCAGTAACCGATTTCAAGGATCCACAACCGCAACTGCGCGGCGTGACGCGCCAGTTCATAACCTACACGCGGAAAGATGACGTGAAGCTTTCGGCGACGCTTTACCTGCCGCCGGGTTACAAGCCGGGGACGCGTCTGCCGGTCATCATGTGGGCTTATCCGCGCGAATTTGGCGATGCTGATTCGGCCAGTCAAATCACCGGCTCGCCTAACCGCTTCACGATCGTGAGCGGCTACTCGCATATGTTCCTGCTGTTATCCGGGTATGCGATTCTCGATAACCCGACGATGCCCATAGTTGGGCCCGGCGAAACCGCCAACGATCACTATGTCGAGCAACTGGTCGCCAGCGCCGCAGCCGCCATCGACAAGGTTGTCGATATGGGAATCGGCGATCGCGATCGCATCGGCGTAGGGGGACACAGTTACGGGGCATTCATGACGGCAAGCCTTTTGGCGCACTCGCGCTTGTTCCGCGCGGGATTTGCAGAAAGCGGCGCTTACAATCGCTCGCTGACGCCGTTTGGTTTTCAAAGCGAGCGCCGCACGTTTTGGGAAGTGCCGGAACTTTACGCAAACATGTCACCGTTTTGGTACGCGCATCAGGTAAAGGATCCTATTCTACTGATGCACGGCGAAATGGATGACAACTCGGGAACTTTCCCGATTCAGTCGGAACGGTTTTATATGGCTTTGAAGGGACACGGCGCGACTGTGCGTTACGTAACGCTGCCGTATGAAGCTCATGGCTACGCCGCGCGCGAGACGCTGCTGCACGTTTTAGCAGAACGCATTAACTGGTTTGATAAGTATGTAAAGAACGCGCCGTCGCGAGAGGAGCGAAAGACAGCAGCGAATTAATAAGTCGGCGTGCGGCTCTGTGGCGTGACGGTCAGGCGCGAGCGCATGCGCTGCTGCCAGAGGCTGTTGGCGCCTTCGGCACTTTCGAGCTGCTCCATAATGTCGCTCAGGGTTTCTCCGCCAAATTGGCGCATCTTCAAATAGAGCAGCGCCGGCACAATCGACGTCAACGGCAACACGAAAACATTGATTAATTCGGCAAACTGCGTGGCGACTTTGAACTTAACTGTGCCGTGCGTTTGCTTATCGCTGGAAAAACCGATCAGCCCGCCGATGACCGAGCTGACCATAATCGGGATAAGGAATTGAATTAGTGTCACGAGAATGATTGTGCGCCATGAGCGCGACGCCAACGAGCGCGCTCGCAACCGCGCGGCTTTCGTCTCCAAACCTTCCATCAATACGACCGGCGCCCAGAGCAGATAGCGAATCGTCATTACCACTCCGGGTATGATGCACAGAATCCAGCCCAGCATGATTCGCAGGCCGATGAGAATGCCCGTCTTGAAAAATGGCCGCCACCGCCGGCGCAGCACCGCGAATGCTGCGCGCAGCCGGACCGGCTTCATCGGCATCGCTGCCAGTTGAGTAACTATGACAGCGGTCACGCCGGAAATGATCGAGGCCGTCAAGAATTTTCCGACAACCGAAAACAGTGCTATGGGGATGGCGATTATGACCGTCGGCGTCTGGCCAATCCGCTTTTCAGCTATGCGCAGGCCTAGCGTCATTAACAAAACGATGAAGGTCGGGATATGGGCCAGCAGCGAGAGCTTGAGAAACTCGGGAAAGTATTCGCTGTACAGCGCGAACGCGCGGCGATAGAGAGTTCCCAGGCCATCGGCGTTGGCTCGAATCGCGCCCGCCAGGGCAATCGCGGTTTGCGGTCGCGCGGCTGGATCCTTCTCCAAAGCAGACATGACCACGCGCGAGACGCGCTTTGGCAGCTTCTTATTTATTTCGCGCACCGGCGTGGGTTGGCTTTGCTTATGCGCATCTATGATCGCCCGCGTGTCGCCGGTAAATGGTGGCGCGCCGGTCAACATCTGGTAAGCGATAACGCCCAGGCTATAGATGTCCGATCTCGCATCCAGCCGGTGACCGCGACATTGCTCAGGCGACATGTATTGCGGCGTACCGAGGATTGCACCTACGCGCGTCAGGCCTGCGTCGCCGCCCGTCCCGGGCGCATTGGTCGTCTGCGGCGCCGCCGCAGTTTGCCGCACGTCATCGAGCAACTGAGTGGCTTGCTCACGAGGTTCGTGGATCTTCGTGACGTCCCTGTCAGCCTCGGATTCGGAAACAGGATGAATCAAAGTCGCGGCTTCCATTTCGGGTGAGGAAGCTCGCGCCGCGCGATATGAGTGCTGGGCGCCCGCGGCAGCAGTCGCGGGAATCAAAGTGGGCGCTTCCTCCATAAACGACGGCGCTATCGTCCTGGGGAGCGGATCAGACGTAGTGACTTCACCCAACTTGGCAATCCCAAAGTCGAGCACCTTCACGCGATAACCGCCCAGCCCGTTAGGCTCGAGCCAGATGTTGTCGGGCTTCAGATCGCGATGCACGATGCCTTGTTGATGAGCCTCGTGGACGGCCGCACAAACTTGCTCAAGAATATCCACGACCCAATAAACCGGCAGGCGATTCTCTTCGGCGAGCACGTCGCTTAAGGTGCAACCGTCGAGATACTCCATTACGAGATACGCGACGCGATCTTCGCCTGAGCCTGAGAAACCGAAGTCAGTCACATCCACAACGTTCGGATGACGCAGGCGTCCCGCGGCGCGCGCCTCGCGTTTGAAACGCTCGACGAATTCCTCGTTGCGCATGAACTGGGGCGCAATCAGTTTCAGCGCCACATAGCGTTCGGTCCCGAGGTGCGTCGCGAGATACACCGCCCCCATGCCGCCCTGACCGAGCAGCCGTTCCAGACGATATTTCTCGTCCAGAACCTGGCCCACGTAATGTTCGAGATTGCTCATGGCCAGAACCGCCTGCGGTAGCGGGCGGTTGATCGACTTTATCCGGATAGTGTCACAACTAGAGATTAACCGTCCGCTACCGCAGACGGTACTGACTCTCTAGTCCCAGTACGGCTCGTGCCAATGGCGTTTGCGCAGTTGCTCGTCCGTCCAAAAGCCCTTCAGGAGTTCAATACGAGGGGATTCACCGGCAGGTTTCGCGATGACCGCCACAACATCATAGCGATATGGCTCGTCGCTCAATTCAAACATGCGTCGATAGACGCGCGCCGCGCGTGCGATCTGCCGACGCTTGCGCAAGTCAACGTTCGCTTGCGGCAGCGCGAACTCATCAGAGGCGCGGGTTTTGACCTCGATGAAGCAAAGCGTCGGTCCATCATAAGCCACCACGTCTATCTCGGCGTTAACGATAACGTCCCGAAGATTGCGCCCGATTGGCAAAGTAAAGTTTGCCGCGACGATGCGATAACCGGCCCGTACCAAACTCTCAATGGCCAGGGCTTCGCCATGCTCGCCCAATTGAAAATGTTGGGCCGGCGGCGCTGCCTCAGCAGTATCTTTGCGACGGAGCCAGTTCAAAATTCTACGCGCCGGCGTCGGGTGCTTTCTTGTTCGACTTCTTTTCCGCCTCAGGCTCAGCCGCAACGGCTTTTACCGTCGTACTCTTCTTAGGTCTCCGCTTGCCAAAAGTGCCCCGCCAAATCTTGCCGCGGCGCGAGCGCTGATCACCTTTGCCCATTGAAATGCTCCTTGTTGTCAGATTTATTTCTTCATCAGTTCCAGGACCGCGGTAGTCATCGCTTTCACGCCGGTGCGCAGCGTAGGTTCGGGCTGCGGCGCGAACAAACTGGAGTGCAATGACGGCAGCGGCTTTCCGGATTTTCTACTGGCCTCAACTTTCACGGGATCGACGGCGCCCAGCCAAAACATGAGACTCGGAATCTGTTGTGTCTGGCCATAACGGCCAAAATCCTCGCTGGCCATGATCGGTGGCAGTTGCACCACATTGTCTTCGCCCAGGGCCTTTTTCAAAGCTCCTGCGACGCGCTCAGTCAGTTGCGGATCGTTATAGAGCGCGGGCGTGTATTCGGTCTCACTGACTTTCACAATCGGCGCGCGATCGTCGGGGATGCCGGCGGCCGTCGCAATGCTTTTCGTGATGCGTTCGATTGACGCCAGCATGCGCCGGCGTACGTCTTCCTTATACGAACGGACGGTCAGGAGTAGTTTGACCTCATCCGGAATAATGTTTGACTTGGTCCCGCCGTGAATGGAACCCACCGTGACTACGGCAGGATCGAGAGGCGAGTTTTCACGGCTTACGATCGTTTGCAGCGCCAGAATTGTCTGGGCCGCCACCACGATCGGATCCTTGGTAGCTTCCGGCTTTGAACCGTGGCCGCCGAGACCGCGGATCGTAATCTCCACCGAAGTAGAATTGGCCATGGCATAACCGGGAGTGTAGCTAACCTTGCCGGCTTCCAGGTCGGCACTGTCATGGAGAGCGATGACGAAGTCTAGTTTAGGAAACCGCGAAAACAGATCGTCGGCAATCATCGCTTTGGCGCCGTCAATTGTTTCTTCGGCGGGCTGGCCCACCAGCACCAAAGTGCCGTGCCACTGATCTTTCAGTTGCGCCAGCATCTTCGCCGTGCCTAGCAGCGTGGTGATGTGAATATCATGGCCGCACGCGTGCATCACGCTTACTTCCTGGCCCAGCTCGTTTTTGGTCTTGACGGTGCTGGCATACGCCAGCCCCGTCTTTTCTTCGACCGGCAGTGCGTCAATGTCCGATCGCACGAGGACTGTCGGTCCGGCGCCGTTTTTCATGACGGCTATGACGCCATAGCCTTTCCATTCCGGCCGATCGTACTTTCCGAGATGATCGGTCACCGTGTAACCGAGCGCGCGCAGTTGCTCAGCAAGAAAAGCCGAAGTCTTTATTTCGTAATGCGAAAGCTCGGGCGCGGCATGCAGCATCTTGTAGGTGCTCACGAGTTGTCCGATTTCCCGATCGATCATTGAGTCAATGGACTGTTGCGCAACAGTCGGGCGCGCGATCACCACGAGCAGGAGGAAAAGCAAAAGTACTGATTTCTTCATGTTAGTTAGGCGAAAGCTGGATTAGTCGCCGTCAAGATACCGCAGTGATTCTTTTAGGACAAGACTGAAGCGCAATGGTCGGCACGGTTGGAAACGCGGCTTCGCCGCCTGATGTGCGGAAAGCCTCAGGCTTTCCGGGAGTGCCCAACAAAGACCCCTCTTGGAGGCGAGGCTAAGCGTCGCCTAAGAATAGCAATGAAACGATTTCGGAAAGGCACAGCCTTTCCGCACATCGGGCGGCGAAGCCGATTTGATTCAAGCTGCGGGGTAATCCGGCTCAAACGCAGTGACGCCCAATCGCGGCGCCGCCAACATTAACCCGATGATTGTCTTGGCATCTTCGATCTCGCCGTCTGCAATCATTTGCAGCGCGCGATCGATTGGCAGGCGAACTACTTCAATAAACTCGTCTTCTTCCAAACGCTGTGCGGTCTCAATCAGGTCGGTCGCGAGGTACAACCACATTTTCTCTTCACAAAAACCAGGCGAGACGAAAAACTCCGAGAGCTGGTCCAGCTTCCCGGCGCGCATGCCCAGCTCCTCTTCCAGTTCGCGCGCGGCGCCATCTTCCGGCCGCTCGTGGTCGTTTAAGGTGCCGGCCGGCAATTCGAGCAGATATTTAACGGCTGGGTGACGATATTGGCGAACCAGCGCGACGGTGCCATCGTCGAACACCGGCAGAATTACCGCGCTGCCGGGATGGTGCACAACTTCGCGAATATAAGTTTGGCCACGCTCGCGAACAGTGTCGACGGTGACGTCAAACACACGCCCCGCGAAGACTTTTTTCGAATCGATGAACTCAGGTGTGCTTGGTTCGTCCATGCCTGACAGTTTAGTGTCGCGCTTAGGGCAGGGCAAATTCAGGTAATAAGAGTTGCCTCGGCGAGTAGGCATAGACGGAGAGCTTCAACTCCGAGTCGCGGTCTAATCTTTAGCAATGGCTTTGCCACTCCGATGCGCGGCGAGTCTTCGACTTGCCGTTGAGTGCATATGACGGTCTATGACCGTAGCTGGTCGGAGACCTGTAAGAAAGAGGGCTCGGCGCCGGCAAGTCGCAGACTTGCCGCGCATCGGAGCGGCAGAGCCATTGGATTGGATGAACCTAGCAAACCATTGCACACTGGCTCACTTCCTGATCGCCGCTTGTGCCTCACCGACCAGATACAGTGAACCGGTGACGACTATTAGATCGTCTATCGCGGCTAATTCGTAGGCCAAACGCAGAGCGGCTTGCGTCGACTTCGCCTGATGAACCCTCGAGGCATCAACCTCGTTCGGAATGGCAGCTGCCAATTCTTCAACTGAAGCAGCGCGTGGATTGTCGAGTGCCGTCAGGATGACTCGCTTGGCTCGGGGGAAGAGAATTCCCGCCATTTCCGCCAGACGCTTATCTCTCATGGCGCCGAAGATCATCGTGATCGGCTGCGTGAAAAATTCATCGAGATAATTCTGCAAAGCCGCTGCAGATGCCGGATTGTGGGCGCCATCAAACAGGATTTGCGGCTGGCTGTCCCAAAGTTCCAGGCGGCCGCGATGCGTCGCTCTCTCGAGTCCGCGGACGACAGCCTCCCGAGAAATATTAAAGCCCTGCTCGCTTAGGCTTTCGGCCAAGGCAACCGCGACCGCCGCATTGTCGCTCTGATGGCGCCCGCGCAAGCCGAGCAGAACCTCTTCGTAAACAGCATGTGGAGTTTCGATCGTGGCACGACAGCGGCCATCCGCGGTGCACTGATCGAGCCGCGAGCGATATTGGGCGTTCTCTCGATCCGCTATGGCCGTCAACGGACTCTCGCCGGCTTTATGGATGAGCCGCGGGCTCACATCCATTTCCGTGCAGCGCCTTAGAATCACATCAAGCGGTTCGTCGGTTTGTGGTCCGATGATCGCCGTGGCCCCCGGGTGAATGATTGCTGCTTTCTCAGCGGCAATCTCAGCGATGGTGTGACCGAGATACTCTTCATGATCCATCGCCACTTGAGTGATGGCAACGATCGGGGCGCCCACGGCTGTGGTGGAGTCGAGCCTGCCACCGAGTCCCGTTTCGAGAATTGCTAGATCAACTTTCGCTTCACGGAATGCCAGCAGCGCAATAGCCGTCACGTGTTCGAAAAAGGTCGGCAGCGTTTCCAGCTCATGTTGCTCAAATAATTCGAGCGCGGTGTCTCGCACCACCGTCGTCAGACGCGCGAACTCCTCATTGGAGATCTCCTGTCCGCCGATTCTGATGCGCTCAGTGATCGAAATCAGGTGGGGAGAAGTGAAGCGGCCTGTCCGGATGCCCGCCGCGCGCGAGATCGAATCCAACATGACCGCGGTCGAGCCCTTGCCGTTCGTACCGGCAATTTGCACGGCGGGAAAGTCTCGATGCGGATTTCCCAGCGCTGCTAGAAGCACCTCAGTGTTTCGGAGGCCAAGCTTGATGGTAAGTGTCTCGTGACCGAGACTGAGAAGATAGGCGAGAGCTTGATCGAAGTTCATAGTGGCACAGACTTTAGTCTGTGAGGGTGTCGAGATTAAGCCCAAACACAGACTGAAGTCTGTGCCACTAAACCTCGGTTGCGGGAACCTGAAACTTGAGACCTGAGACTTGCGACTTTTCGGTAAGGTCGGGATTCATCATGAAGTCGAGCGACTTGGTAAGAAACGGGCGCATCTCTCGGCGATCGATGATCGCGTCAATCATTCCATGTTGCAGCAAAAATTCTGATCGTTGAAAATCCTTCGGCAGCTTTTGCCGGATTGTTTGCTCGATCACGCGGGGGCCGGCGAACCCGATCAGAGCTTTCGGCTCAGCCACAATCAGATCTCCCAACATGGCGAAACTCGCAGTTACGCCGCCGGTAGTCGGATCAGTGAGGACAGAGATGAACGGCAGCCGGCGTTCTTCGAGCGCCGCCAGCGCCGCGGAAATCTTCGCCATCTGCATCAGCGAGAGCGTCCCCTCCTGCATGCGCGCGCCGCCCGAAGCCGAAAAAATCACGACCGCGCCGCGCTCGTTGATGGCTCGCTCGATCAGCCGCGTGAGCTTCTCGCCGACAGCCGAGCCCATCGAGCCGCCGATGAAATTCATGTCCATGGCGCCGGCAAACAGTCGATGACCCCCGACTTTGCCGCGCGCGGTGATTACCGCTTCCGGCAAGCCCGTAGCGCGTTGCGCCTGAGAGATGCGTTTGGCGTACGGCTTACTGTCAACGAACTCGAGCGGATCGATTGAGATTACTTCAGCGTCAAGCTCTTCACAGTGAGCATCGTCGAAGATTTTCTCGAGCCTTTCGTAAGCGCCGATGCGAAAGTGGTAGTTGCAATGCAAGCACACCTGCAAGTTGTCTTCGAGTTCGCGCTTGTAGAGATGCGCGCCACACTCATCGCATCGCACGAAGACATTCTCAGTCCGGACGACGCGGTCCTTGTCGCTGACCGGCTCGATCTTGCCTTTCTTTTTTCGGAACCAGGGCATAAAAGCTCGCGGACTTAAATACTAATACTTGGGGACGCTGGGATCGACATCATTGGACCAGGCGGTGATGCCGCCTTGCAGGTTCATCAACTTTCCCTGGAACCCGGAGCGGTGCAAGGCGTCGATGGCCTTGGCGCTGCGGCCTCCCATCTTGCAGTGCACCACGGTCTCGCGCTCAGGGTCGATTTCATTCATTCGATTGAGGACCTGCCCCAAGGGAATTAATTTCGAGTTGGGAATCTTTCCAATTTCATATTCGTTCGGCTCGCGCACGTCGATAATCTGAATATCGTCGCCCTGATCGAGTCGGGTTTTCAGTTCGGTGGCTGTGATTTCTTCCATGGTTGGTTTGGTCTCAGGTTTTTGCGGCATGCCGCAAAACTCTTCGTAGTCTATCAGCTCTCTAATTGTCGGATTGTTGCCGCACACGGGGCAATCCGGATCCTTGCGCAGCTTCAATTCGCGAAAACGCATCCGCCACGCATCGAACAGCAACAGCCGGTTCACCAGGAGATCCGGCGCGCCCAGAATTATCTTGATCGCCTCGTTGGCCTGAATCGCACCAATGATTCCGGGCAGCACGCCGAGTACTCCGCCTTCGGCGCACGAAGGCACCACTCCCGGTGGCGGCGGTTCAGGGTAAAGGCAACGATAGCACGGGCCGCGCTGGGCCCAAAAGACGCTCGCCTGGCCCTCGAAACGAAAAATTGAACCATAAACGTTGGGTTTGCCGGTTAGCACACACGCGTCATTGACCAGATAGCGCGTCGGAAAATTGTCCGTGCCGTCGACAATGACGTCATAGTTCACGAACAGGCGCATGGCGTTTTCGCTAGTTAGACGGGTTTCATGAGTTTCGATCTCGACGTGTGGATTGATGTCCTGAATGCGATCGCGCGCGGAAGCAATCTTGGGACGGCCGACGTCGCTGGTGCCATGAATGATCTGGCGCTGCAGGTTCGATGCATCGACAACGTCAAAATCGACGAGACCCAGCCGGCCGATACCCGCGGCCGCCAGATACATACCCACGGGCGCACCCAATCCGCCCGTGCCGATCATGAGAATGCTGGCCGCCTTCAGTTTTCGCTGACCGGTCATCCCGACTTCCGGCATGATCAGGTGGCGGCTGTAGCGGGCAACTTCTTCGTTTGAGAGCATGGGGAGATCTTCGTTGCGCAAACTGTCGGTTTGCATTGTGCCTTGGATGCCGTCTGTCTTTTCTTGCTCGCGCAAATCAACAGTTTGCGTTACTGATCCGCCGGCAATCGACGGGACAATCAGGATCTGGTCACCATCTTTCACCGCCGTATCCAACCCCTGGCCGTGGCGAATGTCTTCGTCGTTCACATAGACGTTCACAAAATTGCGCAGCCGATCTTGATCTGTGAAGAGATGGCGGCGCAAATCCGCGTAGCTCGAGGTGAGCTGATTCAAAGCTTCCCCAGCGGTGCTGGCGTTGACGTGAATTTCAGCTTGGCCGCCTGCAAACTGACGTAGCGGCGTCGGGATCGCAATTGTAACTGGCATGATGAATCACCTGGGTGCCGCAAGCCCGTGTTCGCGTCTGGCTTCTTGCGCCGCGCGCTTAGCTCCGGACTTCTGACACCATTTCTTCGTTAAATTTTCCGCGATCGGCTTCCATGACCCACGACCGCAGATCGATGGCCCGGCCATTCTCAACCGCAACCACGATATAAGAGTAGGTCGGCCAGCCGTGGTCGAGATCGTACTGCGAAGGTACTGCGCGGTCGTCCGGGTGCGAATGATAGAAACCCACCACGTCCATTCCTTTGGCGCGCGCGTATTGCTCGCCTTTCATCAATTCTTCGGGGCGAATCAGAAACCGATTTCGCTTAGCCTCTTCTTCACGCGCATTTGAGATAGCATAAATCTCGACGACGGTTTTGCGGTCGGCGTGAAATGTTCCCAGCAACAGGCCGCAGCACTCAAAGGGATAATCGCTCTCGCCGTGTTGGCGGATCTTCACAATTTGCTCGGGGGCCAACTCGATCATTCGTGTTCACGCGCTGGGCACCGCGAGCGCTTCTGTGCCGAGCGCCTGTTCGATGTCCGCAATGATGTCGTCTACTTTTTCGATTCCCACCGAGATGCGCACCAGACCGTCGGTGATTCCCAGTTCCCGTCGGCGAGCCGGCAATAGATCCCGATGCGAAGCGGTCGCCGGATGCAGCACACTAGTGAATACATCGCCCAAACTTGTCGAGCGCACGCACAGCTTCAGCGAGTCCATGAAACTGAAAGCGGCCGCGCGAGTCTCGTCTTTCAATTCAATAGAAACCAACGCTCCGGCGTAAGGTGGACGCAACAATCTTCGCACCAATTCCTTTTCATCCTCCGGTCCGAAGCCGGGGAAATAAACACGAGCCACTCTCGGATGTTCCGTCAGCCACTGGGCCAACTCGAGCGCGTTGTCGCATTGCCGCTCCACACGCAAGGCCAGGGTCTTGAGTCCACGCATAATTTCGTGCGCTTGAAAAACGCCGAGCACGCCGCCGACCAGCTTCATCACGCTTACCAGCGTCGCCTGATCCATACTGTCGCGCGAGATCACCACGCCGCCCGTCGCGTCACCGTGACCGCCGATATATTTGGTGGCGCTGTGCACGACCAGATCGGCGCCGTGTTCCAATGGCCGGCATAAATAGGAAGTGGCGAAAGTATTGTCGATGATGAGACGGGCGCCGACACTGCGCGATATTTCCGCAACCGCGCCGATGTCGCAGATCTTAAGCAGAGGATTCGAGATGGTTTCGGCGATCAAGACCCGCGGCTTTAGTTGCTGGGCCTTTGCGCGCAGATCTTCCCGGTCTGAGAAGTCAGCGGTAACAGTCTTGATCCCAAACGAGCTAAACAGGTTTAGCAGGCTCGTGGTTGCTCCGTACAAATCCTGAGAAGCGAGCACCGCGTCGCCCGGTTTCAGTTCACAGGTGAGCAGCGCCGCATGAATCGCCGCCATTCCCGAGCTGTAGACACACACCGCCTCGCCGTGCTCGATGGTTTGCATTGCCTCTTCCAGCGCGGTGATGGTCGGATTGCCGTGCCGCGTGTAAACGTACCCCGGTACTTCTCCGGCGAAAACTTTGTCGATTTCCTCCATCGATTCGTAAGTGAAGGTCGTCGTCGCGTAAATCGGCATAGCCACGGGCTGGCCTGCGGGAATTCCCCGCCGCTCGCCCGCATGGACCAGTTCGGTCGCGATGTCCAGGTCGCCTTTTTTCTCAGCCATAACTGTCGGAACTTTTGCCCCTGATTTTATCTTTCCTGTGCCGCAAACGCTACCAGTTGATCAAAAAGTCGCGCAGCCCATCGTGCATCTCTGCAAACGAGTCAGCACAAAACAGCAGGGGCTGAAAACGCGTCGGGTCATAGGCCTCGCGCGCAGCCTGAGCCAAATCGAACGGCCGCAAATCAGCCTGGTTCATCGCTGACAATTCGCCGGCCGAGGACAAGAGGCCAGTGCCGTAAGCTTTGACTGCGCCATCCTCGCGCAGCACGCCGAACTCGACCGTGAACCAGTAAACCCGCGACAGACGGTCGATGGCCTCAGGTGATTCGGTGCGCTTCACCGCTTCGCCGAATAGTCGATTCAGTTCCGCGAGACGCGGAGAAGCCAGAGTTACCCCGTGACCGACAATCTCGTGAACTACGTCAGGCTCAGGCGTGTAGAGCGGCGTGGAGTGGTGACGTATGTATTGGGTGCAAAGAAAGATGCCATCGGCCAGGTTCTCGAGAAAGACGCGCGGCTGGACCAGCCCGGCTACCGGCTCCAGCCGAAAACCGCTGATCGCGTGGACCTTCTCGTTAATCTCGCGCAATTGCGGAATGTGGTCATCAGAAAAATTCAAACGCGACAGCGCGTCGAGATATTCGGCGCAGGCATATTGCTGATGGGCCGGTCGCAAGGCGTGCCAGATGGTTTGCCAGACGCGATGTTCATCCGCAGTGTACGGCGCATCAGGAATCGGATCGCCGGGCTGGTAGTTCATCGCCAGCCGCGCAATCTCGTTCCGGCGGGCGCGATATTCGGCGTCGCGGAACCCCGGGTGATCCGGATTGAGCTGGACAATCGCGTTTCGGTCAGCCGCCGCTTCGCTGGCGCCGGCTCCCACCGGACGCATGTCAACGTGATCGGAAAGGGGTTGCGATCTTTCGATTGGATCAGGGTCTTTACGCATCTCCCGACTCCCTGCGCCAAAAACTAAACCGGCCATCGATCGGTTAGGATCGACGGCCGGTTCCGAAAAACTTGTGCGCGAGTTTTAGCTGATCCGCTCGCGACAGCTCATCGCCCGACCGTCTCTCCCCACGGAGAGCGGGCTGTAACACCAATAGTAGCGATAGCTGTTAAAGCGGTTAATCATCTCTGCTAATGACGAGTCGAATGTAACGCCTGCTGAAGTGTCGGTCAAGCTCTGTGACAAAGGGGTGGTGCTCTACCGACAAAGGGGGGGTGTCTTACCTTGCGGGTTTTTCTTTGCGTCTTCGCGCCTTTGCGTGAATTCTCTGACGACAGTAGCTTTCACGCAAAGACGCTAAGACCCAAAGTTACGCAAAGTCTAAAGTAAGACGCCACCGCCAACCGAACCCTTGAGACTTCTCCGGGGCTGTGCTTTGATTTAGTGAATGCCAATACAGAAGAAGCGCGATCACCAAACTGAGTCACGCCTGCTGCTCGAATCCGCAGATCCGGTTGAGTTGCCGCCCGCTGAGGTTGCGGACAATGCGGTGCTTGTCCAGTTTGATAAGTTAAAACCGTTCATGCCGGAACTGATCGAGCAGCTGCGCCTGGGCACTATCGCAGAGCCGGTTCCGGTGATGAATGACGGATCCACTTTCGCCATTCATGGCGCCACCCGAACCTTCTGGGTCAAATTGTGGCATGCGGCCGGATCAGAGTTGACCAAAGTTGAGCGCGCGCAAGTAATCAGCTGTCTTCCATCTACCCGTGGCACCAACGTCATCATCAACGACGATGAACCGGCGACAGATTTCCACTAGCCGGGTGGGGCGCGCGGGTGCCGGCTGTTTTGTTATCCCTGAATTGGACGAGTGGCTGAGATACCTGATCAAGTTTTGAAAATTGCGCAGACTGTCCAGGTCGCCGGCGGTCGCGCGCTGCTCGTCGGGGGCTGTGTCCGCGACGAGTTGATGGGCGTGCAGCCGAAGGACTGGGACCTGGAAGTTTATGGGGTCGAGCCCGCACAACTGCGTGAATTGCTAGACCAGTTCGGCAGCGTGAATGTTGTTGGCGAAGCCTTCACGGTGTACAAACTGGGCGCGCACCTCGACGTTTCACTACCGCGTCGCGAACGAAAGACCGGACGTGGCCATCGTGCGTTCTTCATCGAAGGCGACCCGGCGATGACAATTCCCGATGCGACCAGGCGTCGTGACTTTACCGTCAATGCCATCCTCAAGGATCCGCTGACTGGCGAAGTTATCGATCCATTTCAGGGGCGCGACGACATTGCCCGCGGAATTCTTCGCGCGGTGGCTTTCGATACTTTTGCCGAGGACAGTCTGCGCGTTTTGCGCGCAGTGCAATTCGCAGCTCGGTTTGAATTTAGAGTCGAGCCGCAAACCGCCGAACTATGCCGCAGCATAGATCTATCGGATTTGCCGCCGGAGAGAGTTTGGGGCGAGATGGAAAAGCTACTGTTGCGCGCGCGCCGCCCCTCGATCGGATTGGGCTGGCTGCATGCGCTTGGCGTGCTCGATAAGCTTTTTCCTGAGCTGAACGAGCTAATTGATGTGCCGCAGGAACCCGAATGGCATCCGGAAGGCGACGTATGGGTGCACACGAGGTTGGTCGTCGATCGGGCGCGCGAACTAATTGATGATCTAACATACCCCCGGCGGGCCACGGTAATGCTCGCGGCGCTTTGTCATGACCTGGGTAAGCCGGCCACCACCGCGTTCGTTGACGGCCGCTTGCGATCGCGCGAACACGAAGAGGCCGGAGTGGCCCCGACCGAGTCGCTTCTCGACCGTTTGAATGTTTATACATTGGATGGCTATGACGTGCGGGCGCAGGTAATCGCGCTGGTGCGCGACCATTTGAAACCGGGTGAGTTTTACAAGCGGCGTGACGAAGTGGGCGACGGCGCTTTTCGGCGACTCGCACGCAAGTGCGAACTCGATCTTTTGTATCGAGTGGCGAAGGCGGATTCGCTGGGCCGCAATGCTGATTGGGTGCCGCGTGAGAATTGGTTCGACGCCGCAGCTCAGGAATGGTTCATCGCGCGCGCGCGGGAACTGGATGTGCAAACACAAGCGCCCGCACCGATCCTGCTCGGTCGACACTTGCTGGAAATGGGTCTTGAACCAGGCCCGCGCATCGGCGAAATCACGCGAGCTATTTATGAGATGCAATTGGATGGACGGGTGCAGACACTGGAAGAGGCAAAAGCCGAGGCGGCAAGGCTCTGTCCCCCGAATACGGAGACTTCGCAAAACATCAATAGATAACCTGTTTAGTGATCCGGAACACAGAAGTGGCTGATAGATTGCTCTAATCTGTGGAATCTGTGTAATCTGTGGACTCATATGATTGACTTTGAACTTACCGACGATCACGAAGCGCTTGTGCAGACTGTGCGCGAGTTCGCGCAAAAGGAAATTGCACCCTATATCAAAGAGTGGGACGAGAAGCAGGAATCTCATCGCGAAATCTTTTCCCAGATGGCCGATTTGAATCTGCTGGGCGTCTGCATCCCGGAACAGTATGGCGGCGCCGGCTTTGATTACATTTCGCTCGGCTTGGTCTGCGAGGAGTTGGAAGCTGTCGATACCTTCTGTACGCGTGGCGATGTCGGTCCATACGGGTTTGAATTCACTGACGCTCTACGCCTGGGGCACTGAGGAGCAAAAACAAAAATATCTGGTGCCGCAGGCGAAAGGCGAAAAGCTCGCTACCTATGGACTAACAGAGCCAGGCGCCGGCTCGGACGTGGTAGGCTCGCGTTCCACTGCCCGGCGCGAGGGGGACGAATACGTTCTCAACGGCGAAAAAATGTGGATTAGCCTTGCTGACTACGCTGACAATTTTCTTTTCTTCTGCTGGACTGATGAAGAGAAGAAACGCCAGCGCGATCACTCAGGCATGTCGTGCTTTATCGTCGAACGGAGCATGAAGGGCTTCACCTCGGGCACCATTCACGGCAAGATGGGAATCCGCGCCGGCAATACGGGTTACTTTTCATTGCAGGACGTCCGAGTGCCCAGAGAGAACCTGCTGGGTGAGGAAGGCGAGGGCTTCAAGATCGCGATGTTTGCGCTGGAGCAGGGAAGATACACGGTCGCGTCCGGAGCGACCGGCGTAATCCGCGCCTCGCGAGATGCCTCAGTCGCCTATGCGAACGAGCGCGAAACCTTCGGGACGAAGATCGCCAATCACCAATTGGTGAAACAAAAAATTGCAGAGATGGAAGCGGATTATCAGATGTGCCGCTTACTTTGGTTGCGGGCCGGATGGCTGAAGAACGAAGGGGAGCCGAACGGCCGAGCCACCAGTCTGGCCAAGTGGCAGGCCACGGTGCGGAGCGAGAAGGCCGCCTCGATGGCCATTGAAGTACATGGCGCGAATGGTTATTCGAATGACTATCCGGTGGAACGTTATCTGCGCAACTGCAAAGCCGCGGTGATTTATGAAGGCACGCGTGACATCCACACCTTGATGCAGGCTGACTGGGCGCTTGGATTGAAGAAAGAAAAGCCGGCGCGAAGGATTCTGCCGCCGTGGCCGCCGGCCGAGTCACGCGAAGCGGCGGCGCTTTAGCTTTAGTTTTGCCGAGACCGGATGGTCGCTCCGGCGTTGACTGCCTGTTGAACTACATTTTCCATCTGGGCAAGACTGAACGGTTTTGTCAGATACGCGAAGGCGCCGAGCTTGAGCAATAATTGCGAATCCTTTTCGTCGCCCCTGCCGGAAATCACAATCACGGGCGTGTTCAAACCCTTCGACTTAATTCGTTTCAATAAGCCAATCCCATTCAGGCCCGGCAGGGCGATGTCGGTTAGCACCGCGTCATAACGCTCGATGTTGAGGAATTCTATCGCTTCTTCGGCGGTACTGGCCGTGTTGCACTCATAACAGTCAGAGAACAAGTCCAACAACAGCGAGCGAATCACCGCATCATCGTCAACGATCAGGATGGTGGCCATCTGAAGCCATTCTAATCGGTGACGCCGACTAACGCCAGCTCTGACGCAAGCATCAGTGCAAAGTGCTCTAAACCATATTATTTCTGCAATAGGACGAACGCAGCGTCAGGAAAATGAGATATTTCCGCTCCCGCCGTGACAGTAGCAGAACCAGTCTTTCACTTTAGACTGAGGGGATTTTCGCGGTGGCAACCATCTCGATCGCCTCCTCAAATGAGGTGGTGGCCTGCGCCTGATTCGCCAGTTCGGCTTCGGCTTGCAGAATCAGCGCCGTGGTCTGGAGGACCGTGTCCGGATTGAGGGAAATTGAGGTAATGCCTTTTTCCACCAGGAAGCGCGCGAACTCGGGATAGTCCGAAGGCGCCTGGCCACAGATGCCGATTTTCTTTCCGGCGCGATGGGCAGCATCGATGGCCATCGCGATCATCTTTTCGACTGCGCCGTTTCGCTCGTCGAAGAGGTGCGCCACCATCTCAGAGTCGCGATCGAGACCCAGCGTCAACTGCGTCAGGTCGTTCGACCCAATCGAATAGCCGTCAAATATCCTCAGGAACTCATCCGCGAAAACCACATTGGATGGCAGTTCGCACATCGCATAAATCTCAAGCTCGTTTTCACCCTGCTTCAATCCAAACTCGGCCATCAACTTGATTACCCGTTCACCTTCTTCCACGGTGCGGCAGAAGGGAATCATGGCCTTAACGTTCGTTAGTCCCATGTCCTCGCGAACGCGGTGCATCGCGAGGCACTCGAGTTGAAATCCGTCGCGGTAGCGGTCGTCGTAGTACCGAGACGCACCGCGAAAACCAAGCATGGGGTTCTCTTCGACTGGTTCGTAATCCACTCCGCCAATCAACATCGCATATTCATTGGATTTGAAATCCGACATGCGCACAATGACGGGATTGGGATAGAAAGCGCAGGCAATCCGGGCGATGCCTTCGGCCAGGCGCCGCACAAAGAATTCGCGCGGATCTTCTTCGCCGATTCGCTTGCTGATCTCGCGCACCACCTCTTCCCGAGAGAGATTCGGATAATGCACCAGCGCCATGGGATGAATGCCGATGTGATTGTTGATGATGAATTCCAGACGCGCCAGACCTACGCCATCATTTGGCAGCGAGGCGAGCGCAAAAGCATGTTCAGGATCGCCGACGTTCATCATCACATTCGTCACGGGCCGTCGCGAGCTGTCAATCTCGCGCTTGTTCACTTCGAAATCGATCAATCCTTCAAAGACGTCACCGCTAGCGCCGGTGGCGCAGCAGACAGTCACATCCATGCCTGAGCTGAGCAGCTGGGTGGCGTTGCCCGCGCCGACGATGCACGGCAGTCCCAGCTCGCGACTGACGATGGCGCTGTGACACGTGCGCCCGCCGCGATCGGTGACGATGGCCGAAGCCTTTTTCATGACCGGCTCCCACGCCGGGTCGGTCATTGAAGTTACCAGCACGGCCCCTTGTCTGAACTCTGCCAACTGGTCAGCGTGATCCAGCACATGGACCGTCCCCTGGCTAATCTTCTCGCCGACGGCGATGCCCTCGACCAGCGCGGGGCCGTGTTCGCCAGTGAGTTTGTAGGACTCGATGTACGTTTGCTGATTCGTCGCGTGAACTGTTTCGGGCCGTGCCTGGAGAATGAAAAGCTGGCCGGTTTGTCCGTCCTTGGCCCATTCAATGTCCATGGGCGTCGGCCGGCCGGCACGCTCGGAATAGTGTTCCTCGATGGTGGCAGCCCAGCGCGCCAGTTCCAGCACTTCGTAATCGTCCAGACAGAAGCGCTGGCGTTGCGCTTCGACTACCTCGCGGACGCGCGTGCCTTTGCCGTCCAGCCCGTAAACCATCTTCACTTCTTTCGTTCCCAGTTGACGACTGACAATGGGACGCGCCCCTTGCGACAGAGTTGGCTTGAAAACTATCCACTCGTCGGGGGTCGCCATGCCTTGCACGATGGCTTCGCCTAAACCCCACGCGCCGTTAATGACGACGACATCGCGAAAACCCGATTCAGTGTCGAGCGTAAACATCACGCCAGAGCAAGCTTCGTCAGAACGAACCATGGGCTGCACGCCAATGGAGAGGGAAACCTCGAAATGATCGAAACCGCGCGCGGCGCGATAAGAGATCGCGCGATCGGTCCAGAGTGAAGCAAAACAGCGATGACAGGCTTCGATCAATCGCTCTTCACCGCGCACATTGAGAATTGTGTCTTGCTGCCCGGCAAAGGAAGCTTCCGGGAGATCTTCCGCCGTGGCTGAGGATCTGACGGCCACCTCGGGTCTGCGGCCGATCCGGGTGGAGAGCCGATCGAACGCGCCGATGATTGCCTGGTGAACCTCTGGCGGCAGCGGTGTGTCGAGCATCAACGCGCGGGCTTCCCGGCCGGCTGCGTTCAGCGCGTGAATGTCTTCGTGATCCAGACCTTTCAGCAAGTCGCGCAAGCGTTGGCGTAACCCATTCGTCCCGAGCAACCGGCGATACGCTTCACTGGTGGTCGCAAACCCGTCGACCGAACGCACGCCGCGGGGCGCCAGATTGCATAACAGCTCGCCCAGGCTCGCGCATTTACCCCCGACCAATTCAACATCGCCCGCGCCCACCTCGCTTAGATCCAACACCAGGGGTTTTGCGGCTTCACTCTTCATAGCTTCTCCTCGATCCAGCGGTAGGTCCACTTGGCACTCCTTGAGGGGCGACTGAGAACCAAGGGGACTCGAAACGTCTTTCGGAAAACTACAGCAGGAAACAGCAAGATAACACGAGAGCGGCGCGCCAACTATGGGCCCTGGTTTGGAAATTCGTTGTGTTCCTCTGATACTATACGGCCGCTTTCGCCAGGTTCATTACAAAAACCCGCACTTATCGCAGCCAGGTTGGCTGCGCACAGGAGACAAACAATGGCGCCAGAACTAAGAACTGAACGGGAGTTGTCATTAGATTTCTTACGAGTGACCGAAGCTGCGGCGATTGCTGCCGCGCGCACCATGGGCCAGGGAGATCGAAAGTACTCCGACCAGGTCGCAGTTGAAGCAATGCGCGAAGTGATGGACACCGTCCCCATGCGCGGGCGGGTGGTCATCGGCGAGGGCGAGCGTGACGAAGCGCCCATGCTCTACATTGGCGAAGAAGTCGGAGGCGGTTTCGGGGTCGGCGACGAGATGGCTGCCGCCTGTCCGGAAGTCGACATCGCGGTCGATCCCCTGGAGGGGACCAACCTGTGCGCGTTGGGCGCCAACAACGCGATCGCGGTGCTGGCGGCGGCGGAGCGCGGCGGTTTGCTGCATGCTCCCGACATCTATATGGACAAGATCGTCGTCGGACCGTCTTCTCGCGGCGTCGTGGATATTGATGCTCCGGTCAAAGAGAACCTGAAGAATATCGCGCGGCGTCTGGGCCGCGACACTGAAGATCTAACCGTCATCGTTCTGGATCGATCGCGCCACAAAAAGATAATTGCCGATGTTCGCGCGGCGGGTGCGCGCATTCGTCTGATTTCCGACGGCGATCTCTCCGCGGGTATTTCCGCTGCGGTGGCGGGCACGAACATTCATGCCTTAATAGGCATCGGCGGCGCGCCTGAAGGCGTGCTGACGGCCGCGGCCATCAAGTGTCTGAACGGTGAGATGCAGGCGCGGCTGGTTTTTGATCCGGAAAAACTCGGCGTGGATAGCGACAAGGTGCCGCCCGAGAAGGAAGTTATCGAACGATTGAAATCGATGGGCATCACCGATCACAACAAGATTTACGATACGGACGATCTGGCGCCGGGCAAGAAGATCATCTTTGCGGCGACCGGGGTCACCGATGGAGCGTTGATGCGGGGCGTACGATTCTTTGGATCCGGCAAACGCACCCACTCGCTGGTGATGACGAGCGAATCAAAGCACATTCGCTTTGTCGACAGTATTCACATCGAGGGCGGACCGGACACGGTCATTAGGTTTTAGGGCCTCGTCTGTGGTCCAGATCACACGGCGGCCGGTAAAAACAATTGACTTCAGATCGAAAGGGCGTATAGTCGCGAATAACCTCGCGTTCGTTCAGAAGAGTTGAGTAATGGACGCTGATAAGCACATCAAGCCACTCTTAGTTGCGGCAATTATGATCATCCCACATCGAGCGGATGTTCCGGTAGTCAGCTTCGTCCTAGGCGATAACAATAGCGTTTCCGCGAGTCGAGGAGCCGAATATCTATAACGGGCAACAGGTGATTCGTATGATCTTAAAGTCGCTGTTGGTTCTGCTCCTGCTTTTTTCTGCTGTCGGAATGATTACGACCTTGACGTCTCAGTCAAACGGACACGTCAAGGGTCAGAACTCAGAAGAATCAATCAAAGAAAAACTCAAGAAACGGTTTCCAATTGTTGAGTCTCTTGAGCCTGAACCTTCGGACCCTCAAGAACGGGCTAAGAGGTCGAAACGAAGTAAGAAATACAACAAACAGCAAGCTAATGTCGGTCCTGATCTTGTGCAGTCAGTAGACGGGTATGACTGGCCCGCAGACTTCAAACCTCTCCCGGTATCCGCAAGCGAGGCCGTCATCGTAGGAACAATATCGGACGCGAAGGCTCACTTGTCCGAAGACAAGAAGAGTGTCTATTCCGAATTCAGTGTCACCATCAATGACGTCTTAAAGAACGGTTCGGGATTGTCATTGCTTCCTGGGGACTCGATAACTCTGGAGAGAGAAGGCGGTCGTGTTCGCTACCCATCGGGACACATAAGCTGGTTCTATGTTGTCGGAAAAGGTTTGCCTCAACTAAACACCCAATATGTATTCTTTATCAAAACAACTGAGGAAGAAAGACTATTCGAGATTTTGACCGGCTACGAAATTTGTAGTGGTCGGATCGAGCCCTTGGACTACTCACCTGGAGTAGTTCATTTCGAGCGCTATTCTGGGTTAGACGCCGCGGGTTTTATCAATGAGATTCGCAGAAGCATTAACAGCACTCAGCCCTAAGAATTCAACATAAACGAACGTGTTTATGCAAACCTCCCGGCACACGCGATTTTCCACGCCGATATTAGTAACAGTGTGCGCGGTTATCGTCACCTTTCTGGCTTTTACCGTACCGCCCATTATATTCGTGGAGGACTGTGTTGCTCCACCTCCATACACTCCGGGAAATACCTCATCCAAATGGGCATCAGGGGCTAACGTTACCGTGGTCTTTGATCAGAACAGTAACTTCACGGACGCGGAAATAAGGGCAATGAGGAGCGCGGCGGAAAACTGGAATAGAGCGAACGGAACCCCGGGGAACAATTCCGGGGTAAACCTCGTCGGATTCTCAACTGGTCCAGCGCCAAATCCCAATACTACCACTCCTGTTCTTTATGTTACGCGCGGAACCCAAAACGCGTTAGGTCTCACTGGCGTCACTTCAAATAACACAACTTATCCCAACACGTCAGTTGCGACCACAACTATTAAAGCAGGAGTTGATTGGAACTATCCATCAGACTGGGATCATTCGCCAGATCTTGAAAGCTTAATGGCGCATGAAATTGGACATACGTTTGGCTTAGGCGATTGTTATCCAGAATGCACATGGAAATCTGTAATGGGAGCGCCAGCAGGTTGTTACAGGGGCGTCGATGGGCAGCCCGCAGGTTGTCTCTTGGGACCGACCACCTGTGACAATGCTGCGGCCAAGAACTACGGCGGGTATTCGGTGCCAACCCCAACGCCGGAGGCGACCCCGACGCCACAACAGCAATGTGACAGTCCGCAAGAGCAAACGTTCTGTTACACGACTCATGGCCGTTGGCGCGGTTATCCGATGTGCGAGTGCATCTATTCACCAATCCTAGTTGATACGCAAGGCAACGGCTTTGCTCTCACTGATGGCGCTAATGGCGTAAACTTTGATTTGAACAACGATGGCATTGCGGAACGCCTCGGGTGGACGGTCAGCGGTTCAGACGACGGGTGGCTCGCGCTGGATCGTAATGGTAACGGCTTGATTGATAACGGCCAGGAGTTGTTCGGGAACTTCACGCCGCAGCCTGACCCGCCATCAGGAGTCGAACGCAATGGATTTCTCGCGCTCGCGGAATATGACAAGACTGTAAACGGCGGCAACGACGATGGCGCGATTGATAGTCACGATGCGATCTTCTCATCATTGCGACTTTGGCAGGATACAAATCATAATGGCCTTTCGGAATCTTACGAACTCTACTCCCTGCCATCGTTGAACGTCGATTCAATATCGCTGAAGTACAAAGAATCGAAGCGGACTGATCAATATGGGAACGAGTTTCGCTATCGAGCAAGAGTTGATGACGCGCCACATTCTTCAGTCGGTCGTTGGGCTTGGGACGTGTTTCTTGTCCATTGACGGATCGTGATACGCTGCCGCAGCGTGATCGCCGACCGTCTTCCAGCAACCAGTCAGCATTCCAAACCGAACTTAACGTCGGTCGCCGTTTGGATTTTCCTTTCGTCGATTTTAATGGCGACAATGCTGGCGATTGTCGCGGCTCCCGTCGCGCTCGCTAAGGGACACACGCAATTCGCTTCCGCGATTTACAAAACGTACAGCTTCCTCTGTCACCAGATCCCCGAGCGCTCTTTTCACATTGCGGGTCACAAATTTGCGGTCTGCTCGCGCTGCACGGGTTTGTATGCCGGCTTTGCAATGGCGGTGCTGATCTATCCGCTCACGCGTTCGCTCAACAGCACGGACACGCCGTCGCGATTGTGGCTGCTCGTCGCTGCGGTTCCAATAGCCATCGATTTTGGTTTGGGGTACTTCGACATCTGGCACAACACCCACACTTCGCGATTCATCACCGGCGCGCTGCTGAGTTCCGTGGCGGCGTTTTATGTCGTGCCCGGTTTCATTGAATTGATCCTGACGGCAGGTCGGCGATTTCGCCCGAACGATAACCGCTAAATCCCTCGGCCCGCAAAATTTCTTAACAATTTCCCCTCGCTGAAGGTCGGGCTTCGGGCGCCCAAGCGGCCTTCTGACACGCCCCGTGATACTCTAGCGAAAAGTTTCTTCTAACGTATCCACCTTGGCTTTCACAACTATAGCTGGGGCATTTTCAGCGTTGTTCGCGAAATTTGAGCGCACGACCGACGGCGAAGTGCCCATTCGCGAGGAGCTGTACAGCATTGAGCGGCTCGAGCAGTATGCCGTAGCGCTGGCCTCACAGCACCAGATCGCGGAACAGCCGCGGCACCCAAATCTGCTGCTCCCCCGCCTCGAACAGAACAGCCGGAAACTGCTTGAAGCTTATCAGGCACTGGCTGAGTCAATTCGCAGCGAACACGTCATTTCTCCAGCTGCCGAATGGCTGGTCGACAATTTTCATATCGTCGAAGAGCAGGTCCGCGAAATCCGCGAGGACTTGCCCCGGGGTTATTATCGCGAGCTGCCCAAACTAGCGAGCGGCCCTTTCAAGAACTACCCACGCATCTATGCGTTTTCCGTCGAACTGATTGCCCATACCGACAGTCATCTCGACACTGAGACGCTCCGTCGCTACATCGCGGCCTACCAAAAAGTTTCGCCGCTTTCGATTGGAGAGTTATGGGCCGTGCCAATCAGTCTGCGATTAGCGTTGGTCGAGAACCTTAGACGTCTAACAGGCCGGATAACTTCTTCTCGCGGAGAGCGCGATCAGGCCGACAGGTTGGCGGACCGCATGCTCGAAGCGGCGCAGCGCCAGCCGCAGGAGTTGACCTCGCTGCTGCCGCGAACGCGCCAAAGGCTGGGCCGCACCTTCGTCGTTCAGCTCACCCAGCGCCTTCGTGATCAGGATCCGGCGGTGATGCCGGTAATCGAATGGCTCGAGAAGCAACTTGCAAAAGAGGGTCTGTCGATCGAGCAAGTCGTCCATGAAGAGCATCAGCGCCAGGCCGCGGCCCACGTCACGGTTGGCAACATCATCACCAGCATGCGTTTGCTCTCGACGCTGGACTGGAAGGACTTCTTTGAGAAGGTCAGCCTGATCGATCCCGAACTGGCAAAAGATCCGGCGGGCGTCTATGCGCTCATGGACTTTGCGACGCGCGATCGTTACCGGCACGTCATCGAACGCATCAGCAAGGGCGCGCAGAAATCCGAACTGGAAATTACCCGGGCGGCGTTGCGTTTGGCGCAAACAGCGCGGAAAGAGAGCAAAGAGGAACCCCAAACTCACGTTGGTTACTTTCTGGTGGGCGAGGGCGTAACCCGCCTGGAGAATCAAGCCGGCTATCGACCACGTTTAATGGAGCGGACTTTACGCGCCATCCAAGGTCACGCGACCTTTGTCTATCTGGGGGTAATCAGCTTTCTCACTCTGCTGATGGTGGCGATTCTGGTTTGGCTGATGCTTCGCCTCAATGCCGGGCCGGCACTCACAATTATCGGTGTCCTGCTGGTACTGATTCCCGCCAGCGATCTGGCGCTCGACCTCGTGAACTGGAGCGTGACCCACAGTTTTGCGCCGAAGATACTTCCCAAGCTCGATCTAACCAGAGGCATTCCGCCAGAGGCGCGCACTATGGTGGTTGTGCCCGCGATTCTGCCTAATGAAGCTGCGACTGAGGCGTTGATCGATAAGCTGGAGGTCGCTTATCTCGCCAATCAGGATGAGCGTCTTCATTTTGCCTTGTTGGGGGACTTTGCTGATTCTAAGCAAGAGCACTTGCCGGACGATCAAAGCGTCCTCGCCGCTGCCCGTCGCGGTATCGAAGAGTTAAATCGTCGCTACGCCGAGGGCGAACCGGTTCGCTTTCATCTGTTCCATCGACGCCGCGAATGGTGTCACACGGAAGGGAAGTGGATTGGCTGGGAGCGAAAGCGCGGCAAGCTCCGCGAGCTGAATCGGCTGCTGCGAGGCGCGCCCGACACGAGTTTCATCGCGGTCACCGCCACGAGTGAACTGCTGCGCCAGATTCGTTACGTCATCACACTGGACGCGGACACGCAATTGCCACGAGATGCTGCTTGTCGTTTGGTCGGCGCCGCGCTGCATCCGCTCAACCGTCCACAGTTTGATTCCACGGCCGATCGAGTTGTGGCCGGCTACGGGATACTGCAACCCCGCGTCAGCATCTCGCTCGAGAGTGCCTCGCGTTCGCTGTTCGCCCGCATTTTCTCGGGCAATACCGGAATCGATCCTTATACGACCGCGGCTTCGGATGTGTATCAGGATCTTTTTCGGGAAGGTATCTACACCGGCAAAGGGCTGTATGACGTAGACGCTTTTGAAGCGGCGCTCGGCGACCGGGTGCCGGACGAAACACTGCTCAGTCACGATTTGTTTGAATCGATTTTCGCGCGCGCGGCGCTGGTGAGTGACATTGAGTTTCTTGATGATTACCCAACGTATTACGACACCTTCGCCAAGCGGCAACATCGCTGGACGCGTGGCGATTGGCAAATTGCGGGATGGATTGGCGGTGCGGTTAGGGATGCGCAGGGAAAAACGCGCACGAATCGCCTGCCGGCAATCTCGCGCTGGAAGATACTGGACAATCTTCGCCGTAGTTTGCTGGCGCCGGCGATTGTGCTGCTCGCCATGGCGGGCTGGACAATTCTTCCGGGCTCCGCGCTTTGGTGGACCTTGTTTGTGCTCTTGGTGCTGGCCTTTCCGGTTTATGCACATGCCACCTCGAGCCTGCTTATCCATCCGCGCGGCGTTCCCTGGACCAGCCACTTCTGGAGCGTTTGGGGAGACATGCGCACCAACACTGCGCAGTTGGCTCTGGAAATCATCTTTCTCGCGCACCAGGCGTATCTGATGGTTGACGCGATCACGCGGACCGCCTATCGCAAACTGATCTCAAAAAAACATTTGCTCGAATGGATGACGGCCGAAAGAGCGGAAAAGTCGAGCCGCCACGACCTGCCTTCGTTCATTAATCTGATGTGGCCGGGCACCGTCATGCCGTTGGCCGCTGCAGTCCTGGTCATCTGGCTGCGTCCCCGGGCTTTGCCGGTGGCTTCGCCCTTATTGCTGGCGTGGATGTTCGCGCCTCTGGTTGCCTTTTACGTTAGTCGCCGGCGAATCGAAGCCGAGGCTGAGCTGTCACCAAAGGATCTTCGCACCGGCCGCGCGGTAGCGAGACGCACCTGGCGCTTCTTTCAAACCTACGTGGGCGACGAAGACCATTGGTTGCCGCCGGACAACGTCCAGGAAGAGCCGTCGGCCGTCGCGCATCGTACGTCGCCGACCAACATTGGCCTACTGCTGCTCTCGACGGTTTCAGCTTACGACTTCGGCTATATCGGATTGGTTGAGTTAATCGAGCGATTGGAATTCACGTTAGCCAGTCTGGCAAAGCTGCAAAAATTTCGGGGACACTATTTCAACTGGCATGACACGCGCACGCTGCAGCCATTGTGGCCGCATTACGTTTCGACTGTGGACAGCGGCAATCTCGCCGGCCACCTGATCGCGCTCAAGCAGGCATGTCTCGAAGTTCCCGACGATCACCTTCTTGATCAGCGCGTCGTGCAGGGACTGCAAGACACGGTGGACGGAGTCACTCAGGAAGTATCTCAACTGCCCGCCGCGCTGCAACGCACCGACGCCATCACCATTAAGCAACTTCGCGCAGAGGTTGAAGCAACGACGAAATTGTTGTCAGAGACGGCGCCCGTGTCGCTCCCGGAATGGATCCAATTTATCGAGTCGATCACGCAGCTTGCCGCAGTGATCGACGACATTGTGGCCGCGCTGGCGCATGAGCACCAGGGCGGTGAGCTTACGGAGCTGCGTTGGTGGACCGGTTCATTGCTGCACCAGGCGCGCGCATATCGCCGCGACCTGCATCTGCTGGCGCCGTGGGTCGGGCTGGATTCAGTTAGTTCGATTGTCACCGGCGCGACCGCAGAAGTCGCGGAATTCTGGCAGCCGATTGCTGAGAAACTTCGTACCGTACCATCGCTGGCGCATGTTTCAGAAACCTGCGACGACGTGCTAATCGAGCTGGCCGCCTTACGTGCACGAGTTGAACAGGCGCCGGCCGAGACCATGGAAAATCGCGACGCTACGCTGCAGGACATCAGTCACCTCACCAACGCGATGGAACAAGCGGCCGAGGCTGCAAAGGGGTTGGGCGCCCGGCTGGCGAAAGTCGCACAGGTGTCTGATCAAACGATCAATGAGATGGAGTTTAAGTTCCTCCTCGATCCGGAACGGAAAGTTTTCACGATCGGCTACAACGTCAACGAAGGGCGGCATGACAACTCTTTCTACGATCTCCTGGCATCCGAGGCCCGCGTCGCCAGCTTTGTGGCGATTGCGAAAGGCGACGTCGCTCAGGAACATTGGTTCCGGATGGGCCGCCAGTTGACCGCGGTCGATGGCGGGCGGGCGCTCATCTCCTGGACGGGCACAATGTTCGAATACCTGATGCCGTTGCTCATCATGCGCAACTATCGGGAAACGTTGCTCGGTGAAACGTATGCGGCAGTCGTTGCCCGCCAAATCGAATACGGTTATGAACGGGGCGTGCCGTGGGGCATTTCCGAATCCGCCTATGCGGCGCGAGATCTCCATCTGAATTACCAATACGGGCCATTCGGGGTGCCGGGCCTCGGCTTGAAGCGTGGCCTGATTGAAGATCTGGTGGTCTCGCCGTACTCGACCATTCTCGCGTCGACCGTGGCCCCTGAGAAAGCATTGGCGAATCTTCGTGAGCTGGATCGACACGGCGCGCTCAAGGCTTACGGTTTCTATGAAGCGCTGGATTTCACGCCTGAGAGAGTCAAGAAAGGCGAACGCAGCACGCTCGTGCGCGCTTACATGGCTCACCATCAAGGCATGAGCTTGATTGCGCTCGACAATTTGCTGAACCACAGCGTGATGCAAAATCGCTTTCACGCCGACCCGAGCGTACGCGCAACTGAACTGTTGTTGCAGGAACGAATCCCGCGCGGCGTCCATGCGGTACATCCCCGCGCCGAAGAAGTTCTGACTGGGCGGGTGGTGCGCACGCTCACGGGACTGGTGACGCGCGCGTACGACTCAGCCGATCTGCCCACGCCGCGGACGCAACTGTTATCAAACGGAACTTACACGGTGATGATTACGAGCGCGGGCGCGGGCTATTCCACGAGTGGAGGTTTGGCAGTAACTCGCTGGCGTGCGGACGCTACGCGTGACAACTGGGGAACTTTTATCTATGTGCGGGACGTGCGCAGCGGCGCCGTCTGGTCCCCGGGTTATCAGCCAATCCTCACGCAACCCAACAGTTACGAAGTCGCATTCTCAGAGGACAAAGCAGACTTCTGGCGGCGCGACAATGGCATCGTGACCCACATGGAAGTCATCGTCTCAGGCGAAGATAACAGCGAGCTGCGACGCATATCGCTCGCCAACTATTCGAACCGGCCCCGCGAGATCGAGTTGACTTCGTATGCCGAGCTGGTGCTCGCGCCGATGGCCAGCGACCTGGCACATCCGGCTTTCAGCAATCTGTTTGTCGAAACTGAATTCAATGGACCGCATCAAGCTCTGCTGGCGCGAAGGCGGCCGCGCTCAGCAGAGGACAACGCGGTGTGGGGAGTTCACGTCATCGCTGCCTCGACGCAGACTATCGCCGGGATTCAGTACGAGACGGACCGTTCGCGCTTTCTCGGTCGCGGCCATACGCCCGCCGATCCGATCGCCGTTATGGAGGATCGCCCGCTGTCGAACACGGTTGGTGCGGTGCTCGATCCGATTTTCAGCTTGCGCTGTCGCGTGCGTTTACAGCCGAATCAGACGGTGCAGATCGTCTTTACGACGGGAGTGGCGGAATCGCGCGAAAAGGCAAACCTGCTGGCGGAGAAGTATTGCGACGCAAATATCTTTGAGCGTGAATCGCAACTGGCCTGGACCCGCGCGCAGGTCGAGATGAACCATCTGCACATCGATCCGGACGAAGCACATCTGTTTCAGAGACTCGGCGGTCGCCTCTTGTATCCGGATCCATCGCTGCGGCCGCGGCCGCACGTGCTCGCGCTGAACAAGCTCACACAATCGGGTCTATGGGCACACGGCATCAGCGGCGATCTTCCGATTGTGATTCTGCGACTCGAGCGCGAAGAAGACGTCTCAATGGCGCGACAGCTCGTGCGCGGGCATCAATACTTGCGGTCGAAAGGTCTGCAATTCGATCTGGTGATTCTGAACGATCATCCGACAAGCTACGCCGGAACGCTTCAGGATTCCTTGCAGATGGCCGTGCGAACTTCGGGCGCGCAGGCGCTACTGGACAAGCCTGGCGGAATTTATATTCGCCGGTCTGACATGATTCCCGAGGATGAACGCATTCTCTTGCATACCGTCGCGCGCGTCGTCATTGTCAGCGAACGAGGATCTCTGGAAGAGCAGCAAACCCGTCGCCCCATTGAAGAGAGTTTACCGGCGCCGTTTCAGCCGCGCCTCGGGGTGCAACCTTATGTGGAACCCCTATTGACGCCGCCGAAAGTCGCTTTCTTTAACGGCCTCGGCGGATTTGCCCACGGCGGCCGCGAATACGTGGCGACGTTTGGCGAAGGGCAATGGTCGCCGGCGCCGTGGTCGAATGTGGTAGCGAATTCCGAAGACTTCGGCTTTTTGATCACCGAGACCGGCGGGGGTTATACGTGGTCGATCAATAGTCACGAAAATCGACTGACGCCGTGGTCGAACGACACGGTGAGTGATCCTCCGGGCGAAGCGATTTACATTCGCGACGAAGATTCGGGGGCGACGTGGACGCCGACGCCCTTCCCGATTCGCGAGGCGCAACAGTATTTGGTGCGGCACGGTCAGGGCTACACCGTATTCGAACACGGCAGTCACGGCATCTCGCAGGAGTTACTGGTGTTCGCGCCGCTGGACGCGCCGGTGAAGATTTCTCTTTTGCGGCTTCGCAATCGCACCGATCGGCGCCGCCGGCTGACCCTGACGAGTTACAACGAACTGGTGCTCGGCTCGACTCGAGATGCTTCGGTGATGCACATCGTTACCGATCTCGAAGAATCGTCAGGAGCGATCTACGCCCGCAATTCCTACAACAATGAGTTTGCCGAGCGCGTAACTTTCGCGGGTACCAGTGAGGACCGGCTGACGATGACCTGTGACCGCAAGGAGTTTATCGGTCGCAACGGAACGCTCGCGAACCCGGCGGCAATGAAACGCGCCGGTTTGGGAGGACGCGACGGGGCCGGGCTCGATCCTTGCGCCGCAATCCAGGCCACGATTGAACTGGCGCCCGGAGAGGCGCGCGAAGTTATTTTTCTGCTGGGCCAGGCAGCGTCAATCGAAGAGGCGCGCGCTATCAACGCGCGCTTTCGCAACGTGCATGAGGTGAACGAAGCCTTCGAACGGGTGCTTGGCTTCTGGGATCAGACTCTCGGAACTATCGAGATCAAAACTCCGGATGCTTCGATGGACACGCTCGTTAACCGCTGGCTGCTCTATCAGACGCTGGCCTGCCGGGTGCGAGGACGCTCGGCTTTCTACCAGTCGAGCGGGGCCTTTGGTTTCCGCGATCAGTTGCAGGACGTCATGGCTCTGTTCTACGCGCAGCCGCAAGTCGCACGCAAGCAGATCCTGCGCGCGGCCGGGCGCCAGTTCAAAGAAGGCGACGTGCAGCATTGGTGGCACGAGCCGACCGGGCGGGGCGTGCGCACACGGTTTTCAGATGATTTGCTTTGGCTGCCTTACGTCGCTTCGGCTTATGTTCAGGCGACCGGGGATTACTCCCTGTTCGAGGAATCGGTCCCTTTCATCGAAGGTGAATTGCTGAAAGACGATCAGGTCGAGAGCTATTTGGAACCGGCAGTTTCCAAAGAGTCCGCGACGGTGTTGGAGCATTGCGCGCGGGCAGTCGATCGCAGCCTGGGCCTCGGCAAGCACGGCTTGCCTTTTATGGGATCGGGTGACTGGAACGATGGCATGAATCGGGTTGGCATCGGCGGGCAGGGCGAGAGCGTCTGGCTCGGATGGTTTCTGGCTTCAGTAATAAAAGATTTCGTTCCGTTCTGCGAACGCTATCAATTGAAGTCTCGAACTAAACGCTACACGAGTCATCTGGAAAAATTGAAGAAGGGGCTTGAGCAGGCCTGGGATGGGGACTGGTACCGGCGCGCATACTTTGACGACGGCACGCCGTTGGGCTCCGCGCAGAACGATGAGTGCCGCATTGATTCAATCGCCCAGACCTGGGCCGTAATGTCCGGGGTTGCTGATTCTTACAAAGCGGGTCGTGCGATGGCTTCCGTAGATCAATACCTGGTGCAACGCGGCGAGGGCTTGATCATCCTGTTCACGCCGCCCTTCGATAAGACGAAATTGGATCCGGGATACGTCAAGGGCTACGTTCCGGGCGTTCGCGAAAACGGCGGCCAGTACACTCACGCTGCGCTGTGGACCGTGATCGCGTTTGCGATGCTCGGCGACGGCGATCGGGCCGGCGAGTTGTTCGCGCTGTTGAATCCGATCAATCACGCTTCGACCCGCGCCGGCCTGCACAAGTACAAAGTCGAACCCTACGTTGCCGTCGGCGATGTCTATGCGGTCCCGCCCCACACCGGGCGCGGCGGCTGGACGTGGTACACCGGATCGGCGGGATGGATGTATCGCGCAGCACTTGAATACATTCTTGGCTTCAAGTTGCAGGGCGATCGCTTGCGCGTCGATCCCTGCATTCCGCGTTGGTGGCACGAATTTGAGATTACTTATCGCCGCGAGAATACGACTTACCGAATTCGAGTCGAGAATCCACACTCGCTGTGCCGGGGAATTGCCGAGGTCGCGCTGGACGGCGTCGCCCAACCAGACCACTCGGTGTTGCTAAGCAAGGACGGGCTCACGCACGAAGTGCGAATTGTAATCGGCGAGAATCTGAAGCCGGCCGGAGGCTCAGATGTTGAGAGGGAAGAAACTGCCCAGGCGTAAAAAAAAGAAGACCGCAAAGTGCGGCCTTCTTCCGGCTTGAGGTAAAGGAAAATCTATTCGGCCGTGACAGCCGCGCGGGCTCTCGCCACGAGCTCAGTCTCAACTGGTGTCGATCGGGCGCTCGCTGATTTAACATCCTCACGTTCCCGGGTCGAACCCGTTTTCGGTAGCTCAACAGCGCGAGCGTCCTGCTCGTTCACATAGGTTAGCCACGGCCCGGGCGCCGGCCGCTCACCTTTCGTAATCTCAAAAAACATTTTCTGAATTCTGGCCGTGACTTCGCCGCGCATTCCATTGCCAATCTGAATGCGGTCGACGGAGCGGATAGGGGTAATCTCGGCAGCCGTGCCGCTAAAAAACAACTCGTCCGCGACGTAAAGCGCGGCGCGCTGAATGCTCCGTTCTTTGACGGTTAAACCCAACTCGCCGCAAATCTGGATCACGCTGTCGCGCGTGATTCCCGGCAGCACTGAGGATGATAACGGAGGCGTGTTAACGATGCCGTTGGCGATGACAAAAATGTTCTCGCCAGAGCCCTCTGAAACGTAACCACGATCGTCGAGCGCGATGCCTTCGGCAAAACCGTTGACCAGCGCTTCCATCTTGATTAGCTGCGAGTTCATGTAATTCGCGCCGCTTTTGGCCATCGGCGGAAGCGAATTGGGCGACAGACGGGTCCAGCTCGAGACGCAAACGTCCACGCCTTTTTCAATCGCTTCATCGCCCAGATACTTGCCCCAATCCCACGCGCCCATGTAACAGGCCAGCGGATTCGGAAACGGGTTCACGCCAAAAGCAGGATGTTCTTCATCGAGGCTGCGAAACAGAATCGGCCGGATGTAGCACTGCTCCAACCCGCTGCGTCGCACCAGTTCGATCGAGGCTTCGCAAAAGTCGTCAAGACTCCATTCGTGATCCATCCGAAAAATCTTCGCGGAATTCAGAAAGCGCTGCATGTGCTCGCGCAGGCGGAAAACCGCCGGCCCGCGTTTCGTGTCGTAACAGCGGATGCCTTCGAAAACGCTCGAGCCGTAATGCAGCACGTGCGACATGACGTGCACGCGGGCGTCGTTCCATTTAATGAACTCGCCGTTATGCCAAATCACGTCACAAATGCGCGGAGTACTGACGTCTTTTTTCGTGTTACCCATCGAAAACATATTTCTTGATTCTCCTTTTTTTTGGAGCTACCTAAACGAACTTGCGAGACGTGCTGTCAGGGCTGATTGACACAGCACGATACTCTAGTTGTGCGTAGCTTTGCAAGACGAGTTCCAGCCAAATTTTCAACCGCAAAAGCAATGAAATTCCCGTGATATTTGTAAGCAAAAAAAGTGATTCGACATGCAGTTTTGCAGGGGTTCCAGCTTGCCTCGCAGCCGCGGCGCCCGTACGATTCTGAACGGTCTTGTATTCAAATCAGAGATTCAAGTTGGGGAAGTTTCCGCGCCTGCGGCGCGCATTTTTCAGCTGTGCCCGGTCACTGGGTTGCATCGCGCTCGCGCTTATCTTCAGCAATTGCGGAACTCTAAAAACAAAGGACAATTCGAAATCCACGCAGATGACAAATACTTCTGAAACGACAGCCGGAGATCCGCTCACGATACATCGTCGGGCAATCATCGTTGACATGCACGCGGACACTACGCAGCGGCTGGTTGATGAAAATGTCGATCTCGGTCAACGTCTGAGCAACGGCCATCTCGACGCAGTGCGCGCGAAAGAAGGCGGGCTCGACGCGCAGTTCTTTTCAATCTGGGTCGAGCCGGATTTGTTTGGCGGCGGTGGCGCGCGCGCGATGAAGCGCGCCGATATCCAAATCGAGGCGGTGCGCGAATTGACAAACAAACATCCCGAAACCTGGGCGTTGGCCACCACCGCCGCGGATATTCGAACGGCCGCCGCCGCCGGAAAAATTGCCGCGCTGATGGGATTGGAGGGCGGCTATGCGATCGACGAGAAGCTCGAGAACGTCGAACGCTACTACCGCATGGGCGTGCGCTACATGTCGCCGGCGTGGAGCGTCAGCACCAGTTGGGCCGGTTCGTCAGGCGATGAGATTGGCAAGACTCGCGGCCTCAATGATTTTGGCAAGCAGGTCATTCGCGAGATGAATCGCCTGGGAATGATGGTCGATGTTTCGCATCTGTCGGACAAAGCCTTCTGGGACATCGTGAATACTTCCACGAAACCGGTGATCGCGACCCATTCCGGCTGTCGCGCGATTACCAACGTTCCGCGAAATCTGACGGATGACATGATCAAGGCGCTGGCCAAGACCGGCGGCGTCGTGAACGTGATTTTTTATCCGGAACATGTCGAGCCGGGCTATTCAGAAAAAAAGAAAAAGGTTGATGCGGAAATCGCGCCGCAGGTGCAGCGTGCTTCAGAAGCTGAGTCTGGCGACGTCGCTCATAAAAAGATCGCGCGCGACCGCGTGCGCGCGCAGGAATACCTGAAGCGCTTGCCGCCGGTTTCGGTTTCGCGGATTGTCGATCACATCGATCACATAGTGAAGCTGGTGGGCATCGACCACGTGGGCATCGGTTCCGATTTCGATGGTGTGCAGGTGGTTCCGGCCGATCTTTCATCGGTTGCTGACTTGCCGAACCTGACGAAAGAATTGCTAAGGCGTGGTTATTCGGAAGCAGACATCGACAAGATTCTGGGCGGCAATATGCTGCGAGTCATGGAAGAAGTTGTTCATTGATTCATTGAGTCATTGGTTCATTGACTCTTTGCTTTGAGGAGTAATCGTGGTAGGACCTGCGCCATTGCAAATCTTATTACTTTGACAGTGTTGGTACATTGATTTCGTTCGTTGAGATTTTCAGGAGGACCAGAAATAATGTATCAGGCCGAAGCATTGAAAAAGAGAAGCAAGGATTTTGCGATCAGAATCGTCAAGTTATTTCGATCTTTGCCTCGCACAGAGGATGCTCGAATAATGGGCAAGCAAGTTTTGCGCGCGGGCACGTCAGTAGCGGCAAACTACCGAGCCGTATGCCGGGCGCGGTCAAAGGCCGAGTTCATTGCGAAGATCGGAATCGTTGTCGAAGAGGCGGATGAAACCGTATTTTGGTTGGAGTTGTTGGTTGACACCGAAATTGTACGCGGCTCAAAAATGCGAAGCCTAACGGTTGAGGCCAACGAACTATTGGCGATATTTGCCGCCTAACAGTACACAGCAAGAAATAGACGGTTTCCATTGAATCAATGAATAAATGAGAGAATGAAACAATCGATCACTCCTCGCATCGGCTTTCACGCTCCAATCAAAGACGGGCTACATCAGGCGCTGATAATTGCTCACGAAACCGGCTGCGACGCAGTGCAAATCTTCTCGCGCAACCCGCGCGGTTGGAAGGCGAAGCCGCTCACAAAAGACTCTATCCGGCTATTTCGCCAAACCCGCAGGCAGACGAAACTTTCGCCCGTTCTGATCCACGCCAATTACCTGATCAATCTGGCGGCCGCGGACGAGATCATCCTGCTCAAGTCAATCGATTCATTCCGCGAAGAAGTCGAGCGGGGGATTGCGCTCGGTGTTGATTACCTGGTGGTCCATCCCGGGAGCGCGCGCGGCTGTCCAGAGAAAGACGCGCTCGAAATTTGCGCGCTCAGTCTGCAAGTCGCCTGCAAGGGTTTGAAATTTGGCAAGCTGCGCATCCTGCTTGAAAACACGGCCGGCCAGGGTGAGTGCATTGGTCATCGCTTCGAACATCTGTGCGCGATCATGAAGGCCTGTCCAAAACTTCCGCTCGGCGTGTGCGTCGACACGGCGCACTCGTTTACCGCTGGGTATGACATTCGCGAAGAGGATGGATTGGAAGCGACGATCGCAATCATCAAACGCACAGTTGGTTTGAAGAACGTGCGCGCCGTGCACTTCAACGACTCGAAGGCGCCGTACAACTCGCGCGTGGATCGCCACTGGCACATTGGCGAAGGCCACATCGGGGCTGATGCCCTGCGCCGTTTCGCCCGCCATCCCAAACTCGCCCACGCAGCCTTCATTCTGGAAACGCCTTACGACGATCCGCGCGCGGATGTCAAGAATCTGGAAGCGCTGCGATCGTTCGTTGAAGGCTGATGGGCGGCAAGCCGAAGCTTCTTGATCTGCGCGCCTATGCCTGAGAATCCACTGTTCTACGTTGTTGCTCATGCTGAGCCGCGAGAGAGGGGTCAGAAAAAACCGGAAGGGGTAATTCCAGCTTAACAAAATTATTCTTCCCTCCGTTTCATTCTTGCGCTATTATCCAGCGCGGCTGGCGCCCTGACCGCCTTCTTCAGTCTTCCCGATTCGTGACTTAGCCGGTGCCGCGTAGCACCAAACCCGACTCAATTCAGTGAAAGTTAGACCTGCCGGCTTGCAGTTGTGGTTCTATGTAGTAGCAGTAGGAGGTTGTTTTGAAACGAAATATCCCCCGTCTCGCACTCGGCCTATCCCTTTGTGTCCTTTCCCTAAACGCTCGCGCACAGACGCTTTCCGTTGAAGCAGCGAAGCTGGATCCATCGAAAACAGCCGAATCGCTTCCGGATGTGGTGCGGCGCGTTAAGCCATCAGTTGTTTCCGTGATGACCTATGACGCCAAAGGCGAACCTCTGATCAGCGGCAGCGGATTTTTCGTCCGCCCCGGTGAGGTCATGACCAACCTGCACGTTATTAAAGGGGCGCGTCGGGTCGAAATTCACACCCTCGAAGGTAAAGGGCGCACCTATCAGGTCCTCGGAGCTCTGGCCATCGATGACGAAGCTGACCTCGCGTTGCTGAAGGCGGACATGCCGGCTGATCGCTCGCGAGTGATCGCGATGACAACCAGTCTGCCTGATGACGGGGAACAGGTTTTTGTAATTGGCAACCCCTTGCGGCTGGAAGGTTCAGTCAGCGATGGAATCGTCTCCGCTGTTCGTGAGGTGCCGGATCTAGGTCGCATCATCCAGACCACAGCACCAGTTTCGCATGGCAACAGTGGCAGTCCACTTTTCAACATGCGCGGGCAAGTGATTGGGATTGTGACTGTGAAAGTGACTAACGGTCAGAATATCAATCTGGCCCTGGGTGTGTCCCGCATCGCCGCGGTGACCGCGGGCGAGTTGATGTCTTTCGATCAGGTTGCCCTCCGCAACCGATCAACTACCCAGCCGGAAGTGCTGGCCGATCTTTGGTACCGGGGCGGAATCGATTCGCTTTGGCTCGGCAATTATGACAGTGCGCTAAATTATTTCGAGACGGCTGCCAACCGTAACCCACGCCGACCCGAGACCTGGATTCAAATCGGTTACTGCAAGGTGAAGCAGGGCCGGAATGACGAAGCCATCCGGGCTTACAAACGCGCGTTGCAGCTGCGACCCAATTCAGCCGAGGCCTACAACAAGCTGGGTGATGCATACTTCTTTTCGGGCCGGTTCGACGACGCCATTGGCTCGTACAAAGAAGCAGCCCGGGTTGAACCCAAACAACCGGACGCCTATTACAATCTGGCCCTCGCCTATCTTGAGCTTGGCGATCGCGAATCTGCCCTGGCGCAGAGCCGCACGCTTGCAGCCCTCGATGCGGAATTGAATAAGAAGCTACTGGCGGAGCTTCAAAGGTAAGCCAGCAGCCACATCCCCGACAGTGCGGGAAGGCCGCTTCGCGCCCGACATTCGTAAAGCGTCCTTCCCGGCACGTCCAACTCGCATCAACATCAAGGAGTGATCTACTTCTCGGCAGATTGCTGAACGAAAATCCCTCGTCAACAAAAAGTCTGGCGCTTTCGAGGTCCCTTTCGCTACAATCGAAACACGGCAGGCTCAGCCCTTCCTGCCTCGTATCTACTGAGTACCGTCACCTCGCTCACCAGCCTAACCACCGGAAGGCGTCAATTTGAGAATATGTGTCCTCGCTTGGAACGTCCATTAGGTCGTAGCCAGTTCCAACACGCTTGATGAAACCGTCTCGTGAACCTAATTGGGTCACTTTGTTGCAGGTTGATGCGTTATCACGAAACAGTCACATTGCCTGTTGTGACGGTCAGCGCGGGACGCTAGAATGCGTTTCCCATCTCACTGCTGGAAATAGGAAGTAAAAACTGAATAGGAGAATCAAGTTCCCTGTGAATACTCGTCTACTATTCCCCCGGCTGTTCGTTATCAGCATCAGCTTGTTCTTTACCGCCAGTGTTATCGCCCAAAGTAGCGAAGCTGAAGCACTTCCCGTCAACATCACGAACAAAGCCGACAGCCGCATCCGTTTAGAGAATGAGCCAACTGTAGCGCCACCGGTTGAAGCACGCCGGCCGCGGACGGTCTCGGCGCCGCCTGCGTCAGGGCCGCTTATTACAATTCCGGCAATTAGCTCGACAGCTAAGGTCAATCAACTGTTGCTGATGGCGATTCAATCGCATGTCGGAGCTTCTTACCATTTCAACCGTACAGGTCCGGAGGAATTCGACTGTTCAGGATTGGTGTGGCGGGCATTTCAGGATATTGGTGTTGATTTTCAGCGCGGGCCCGCCCGTTCTTACTGGGCGATGTTCGTAGCGCCGCCCGAAAATGAAGAGTTCAAATTTGGGACGTTGGTGTTCTTCAGCAATCTGAGCCACGTGGGAATCGTGGTTGATCAGAAAGGTTTCTATCATTCCGCGCGTCACGGTGGGGTCATGTACTCGCCCTTCAATGACTACTGGTTGTCGCGCATCGACGGTTTCCGGCGCGTTCCGGTCGCGGCACTTCAATCGACGACGGCCGGCTCGCAACCTCGCGTGACGAAACCGGCAGTGAATCAGTCACTGGTCGAACAGAATAACGAGCCATAACAAACATGGGTCTCAGAGAAGCAAAAAGCCGCAACGGTTCACCCGCTGCGGCTTTTGCTTTTAAGTCGGTGCTATGGCCGGCGCTCAACTCTTACCGACAAACCCAGGCTGACGGTCGCGGTCGCGCTTCTCCCAAACCGTAACGATTTTGTCGATTGCCAGATAGCAGATTTCGTTCTCGTCGTCTTTCAAGTGCAACACACCATCTTCCACGTTGATGACTTTACCTCGCAACGTGGTTGAGCCGACGCAGACCACGTCTACTTCTTGGCCGATCATTTTGGAAAGTAGTTCGTGCATGATGTGTTCAGCGTAAGACTTTATTTCCTGCCGAGTCGAGGAAATTATTTGTTTCCGTTACGGAAAGTAATCTGCACCAGCGGCACAACCGTCTCGTCGCCTTGCTGGCTGCGTTCAAATTGGAGCAAGTCATAATAGGCACAGCGCGCTCGATCCGGAAATTCACGGCAAACACTCGGCCGCGAGAAATAGATCGTGCATCCCCGCGTCGTTGGATCGAGAAACCTGCATGCTTTGCCAAAGATCGGATCCGCCTTGCGCCGCAGAATGCGTTCACCGTTATAAGTCGTGGTGAAGCGCTGCATGGCCGCCTCAATCCCGATTGAGAAATGATTGGCGAGTCTTTTGATGTCGCGCTTCGTTACCTGCACCCGTTCATAAATCGAGCAGCAGTAAGCCGGACACTTGGAGCAGTTGTAATAACTTGGCTTGGTCGGGGTCTTAATCTTCCCGGGCTCGTGCTTCATCACTTGTATTTGGCTTTCTGATCAAGAGCCTTCCGCAAGGCTCGGAAGCTAGCTATCGTCTGCTCGACTTTTTGTATTCCCTTAGTAGTAAATCCATGAACTCGGTCCGCCGCTCATAAAGCCTCCGTGGCTTTCGCGGTTTGTGCTTTGCCAGAGCATACGCCGCGATGATCGGCAGCGCCACCGTCGAATCAAGATAACAGACTACGGCATCGGGCAGGCGATCGGGATCGACTTTGCCCCAGGACACGGCTTCGCCCGGCGTGGCACCCGAAAGTCCGCCGGTGTCCGGGCGAGCATCAGTGACTTGCAAAAAATAATCGTGCCCGCGTTCGTCGATGCCCAGGACCTCCTGGATTTGCGGTTCAGTCTGCAACGCGAAATTTTTTGGCGAGCCGCCACCAAGGATGAAGATCGCCGAGCGGCCGCCGCGTTTCTTGATCCCAACGCTACCACTCCGGTTAGTGACACCATCCCGAATCAAGCCCCGCTTCGCAGCCAACACAATCGAGGCGGTTTCATTCACGTCCAGCGAAGGATCGAACGCTAACTTGTTCCCCTGGAGCGCCTTGGCAGCCACGTTCATCCCGATCGAAGAGTCGCCCGGTGATGAGGTATAAAGCGGCACCGCATATTCATGAGCCGCGGCCAGAATCGACTTGTGCTTGAGCCCGAGCTTTCGTTCACGCTCCCGCACATACCGCCCGGCAAGATAATGAAATTCGGCCGTCGACATCGGTTTCTGAAATTCGGGCGCTTCGATGACGCGGCGGAAAAAAGAATCAGTGTCGATGCCAACACGCGCGTCGTCCGGCGCACCATGCGGTTTCCCGCCACAACGCGTTTCAAAAACCTTAGAACGAAGCGCCGCACGGAGCAACGGAATGGCCCACAACATCGAGCTGACGCTCGCCTGCGGCGACTACGAGATCATGCGCGCCGCTCAAGGAAGGCGACGGTCAAGCCGGACGGCATCGACCTCACCATCCTCACCGACATGGATTCGACCACGCGGCACTGGCGCTTCCTGCGCAACCGCGACTTCGACATGGCCGAGACGTCGTGCTCGTCCTACATCGTCGGCGCGCGACCAGGGCTTGCCGGTCACGGCGCATCCCGGTGTTCCTGCATCGCCGCTTCCGCCACGGCTTCGTGTTCATCAACACCGAGCAAGGGCATCAACAAGCCGACCGACCTGATCGGCAAGAAGATCGGCATCAAGTCGTTCCTGGTCACCGCGATCCACTGGATGCGCGGCATCCTCGAGCACGAATACGGCGTGCCGCACAAATCGATCGAATGGGTCGCCGAGCTCGACGAGGACGTCGACTTCACGCCGCCGCCGGACCTGAAGATCACGCGGCTGCCGCACGACAAGTCGGTCGAAGACGATGCTGGCGGAGGGCGAGCTCGACGCGCTGATCCATTCCGACATCATCAAGCCGATGCGTCGCCGGCGATCCGCGCGTCGGCGCGGCTGTGGCCGGACTACAAGGCCGAGGAGATCGCGCTACTACAAGAAGACCGGCATCTTCCCGATCATGCACGTGATGGGCATCAAGCAGGAGATCGTCGACCGCCATCCGTGGGTGCCGATCAACCTGTTCCATGCCTTCGAGAAGTCCAAGGCGATCGCGATGCAGCGCATGGAGAATCCGCGCATCGTGCCGCTCGCCTGGTATCGCGAGGCCTGGGAGGAGCAGGAGGAGATCCTCGGCCCCGACCCGTGGGAATACGGCCTGACCGAGCGCAACCGCAAGAACGCTCGAGACGCTCGCCGGCTATTCGCACGAGCAGGGCGCTGATCAGCGCGGCGGATCGCTCGACGAGCTGTTCCTCGCCGTGTTCCAGGGCCGCAAGCGCGACGAGTTTCGAGTTTGACCGCCACCGAGGCGCGGTCGAGCACGCCGGCCGAGTACGGCGCGCTCATCGCCTCGAATCGAAGCTGACTCGGCGAGGTGATCAAGACACTCGGATTACAAGTGCAGTAGCGCCGTGGGCCGGCTACGCGCCGCTGCCTGGCAGGAAGCAGCGGATGAACACAGCGCCATTGTCGGTGTAGTACCACACCATCGCGATGCCGATCCGGTTCGGCTCTTTGATGACGGCATTGTCCGGTACGTTGAACCATTGCCCGCCGATCATCACGCGATACGCGCTCTGTGCAATATCCCACTCGACCTCTTCCGGCCTGAAACCGTCGGCTGTCGCGCAGCAGCCGCGGCCTTGATGGTCGGTCAATCCCTCGACCCAGGTTTTGATCTCAGGCGCGACATCTGCGTATTGCCCATTGTCGCGGGCGTAGCTTCCGGCGGACGCGAGGACGAGGTGATAGTGACAAGTGTTCTTGCGAGCATCGTTAACCTCCGCTCGATGCGTTGTCGATCATCCCGGCAAAAGGGCTTGCAACCCTTCGTCATGCTGCACTGCAGAATTCGTGCCAGTGGTTGGCGGCTACCGCGCAGGCGACGCTTTCTCGATGACGGGACGATCGATCGGACGACGACGAAACGCCCGACGAGCGAGTCACGCCGAGTCATTCTGCGGGGATTGCTACCGGCGCGGACACGAATGGGCGTGGGCGCTGTCCGTCGGGCATCGAAGTCACAGCAATGCTCAAAACATAGGCAGGCGGGACGTTTCCGTGCTCGCCGCGGACGACGGCCCCTGTCACCGCGAGTAACCCGATACAGAATTCCTATTG
>CAVTGZ010000011.1:0-29746 GCA_963734445.1 uncultured Acidobacteriota bacterium
GAGCGATTCGTTCTTGAAAACCCGAAGTTTAGTGACGACGGCTGGAACTTCCTAGACGAAAGTCTCGCAGAGTTTCAGCGTCGAGTAGAAATCCACTTCGTGGAGTTTTTGGCAACGCTCGAACACGGGCAACTGGAATCATTCAGAAGTGAACTTACGTCGCGTGGAACGAGCATCTCCCACGATGAGCACATAACCGTTTTGAACTGGCGTCCGACTCAAATTCGGAAACTTCGGAAAAAGTTAGTTGAATACACGACTTCGATGAATGAACAGCGAAGCGCGATGATGAAAAAGCGTTATTTAAGTCGGTTTCCGTCGAAGCCCAAGTTCGACCAACACATTCGATTGGCCATCAGCTATCAGATACCAATGGCCTCCCTCCAAAAACAATCGCTCAGCCGCCTGGGCAAGCCTTCGGGCGTATCAAAGTCTGTAGACGAAGTGCTGGCACTCATCGATCTTAAGAGACGGTCTCCGAACCCAACAGGCGGGCGCAAACGTGGTAGCGAGAACGAATTTTCCTTACGGGCGCTCGGACGTTAATTCCGCCTTCCACCCAAATCCTCAGAGAACTACCTTATCAGGTGAAAGTCTGAATCCCAAGGGCTTGCTGTTAAATGTGCGCCCTATGAGTTCCGTGTCAGCCAGTAACATCAGGAGCGGAAAGCGGGTTGAGAAGATGCCGACCTATCTCACGGTGAAGAGAAGTAGCCAATTTGGTGAACGTAAGACCGCGGACCATCTACGAGATGGTTGCGCAAAATCGAATTCCATATTGCAAGCCACCGGGATCGAACATTCTGCGGTTCGATCTCGACGAGATTCTTGTCTGGATGAAGGGCGGAACTAACACATGACTTGTTTGGTCATTGCTGCTACCATGCGCGCGTTCTCTTTGGTGGCTGCAACCTCAAGGAGAAACATGCCAGTCTTCAAGATCAAGAACAAGAAAGGAACGATCAGCTACGGGTACGACTTCAGAGATCGGAGTACCAAGAAGCGGTATCGGAAGATTGTTCCCTTAGCGCGTACGAAGTGGGATGCAGAGCAGGCGGAAATCAAAGCCAAGCAGGAGTTATTAGAGAAGCGACACGGCATCGACGAAAAAGGAACCGGTCTGCTTTCAGAGTTCCTTGATCATGATTACTTGCTGTGGTCGAAGACCAACAAAAAATCTTGGCGAGATGATGCTTACATGATTCCCATGTTGAAACAATACTTCGAGGGGAAGGTCTTGCGTGAGATTTCGGTACAGCTAGTCGAACAGTTCAAGACCGATCGCTTAAACACCCCGACCAAGAAGCAAACAGCACGACGACCAGCCACGGTCAATCGCGAACTGTCGCTGCTGAGTTCGGTGTTCACCTTGGCGGTCAAGTATGACAAAGCTGAATCGAATCCTTGCTCAAAGGTTGATCTTTTCACTCTCGATAACCTCCGCTACCGCTATTTGCAGCAAGAAGAGGAGCCAAGACTTATGGCGCAACTTAGCGGGCCACGTGCTCATCTGAAACTCGCGGTAATTGTGGCGCTCGGCACAGGAATGCGGATGGGTGAACAGTTGCGGATGCAACGACCTCAGGTCGACTTCCTTAGGAACAGCGTGACCGCGCGACAAACGAAAAACGGACGTCCTCGTGATATTCCAATGACTGCCGAGGTAAGAGAAGCTTTCTTCGAGCTTTGTAGCGGTAAGCGGCCAGAGGATTTCCTTTTCCTCAATCCGATGACCGGTACACGTTTGAAGGAGACCAAACGCGGATTTAAGACCGCCTGTCGATTGGCTGGTATCGAAGGCCTGATCTGGAAGGACCTAAGGGCTACGTTTGGAACCAGAATGGCGGCCGAGGGCCAGGATGCCTTTACCATCGCAAACCTATTGGGTCATTCCGATATTCGGATGACAATGCGTTATGTGCGAATGGTAGACGCAGTAAAGCGAGCTGCAGTCGAAGCCGTTAGGCCTGCTTCAGCAAAAGTTGGTCAGATTTTGGCCAGATCACAAAACCAGCCACCGACGGCGGTGGCTGTAAGTGCTTGAAACTAATTGGTGGAGCAGAGGGGGATCGAACCCCTGACCTCCGCATTGCGAACGCGGCGCTCTGCCAAACTGAGCTACTGCCCCACGGAAGACGAAAATCAATCCACAGATTACACAGATTACGCAGATTTCACAAAAGCAGCGAGGGAGTTTAGTGAGGACCGCCGGAGTATCGCGGATAGCAGTGGGGAGACCGGGTAACGTCACTCGTCTCCCGCCTTATCCGCTCTGTGTAATCTGTGTAATCTGTGGATGAAGTGCGCGAGAAATCTCTGCTGCGACGCGCGCGTTGTTTTCGAGCAGCGCGATGTTCGCGTGCAATGTCGCGCCGCGGCTTTCGGTCGCCATTCGCGTCAACAAGAACGGCGTGATCTCGCGGCCGGCGATCCGCTGCCGCTCAGCTTCCGCCAGCGAATTATCCAACAGAGATTGCAAAAACGAGCTTTCGACTTCAGCTTCAGCCGGAACCGGAACAGTCACCAGCAGCGCAGATTCAATCTCGAGTCTTCGTTGCGTCTTGAATAGATCAATCACGTCCGCCGGTGAATCACAGCGCACATCGACGGGAAGTCCGCTGGTTCGGGAATAGAATGCCGGCACTTCATCGCAGCCGTAACCCACGACAGTCACGCTGTGCGTCTCAAGCCATTCGCGCGTGGCCGGCAAATCCAGAACGCTCTTTGCGCCGGAGCAGACCACGATCATCGGTGTGCGCGCGAGTTCGGGTAAGTCAGCCGAGACATCCGGCAGCGACCCGCGATGCACGCCGCCGATGCCGCCGGTCGCGAAGACCCGAATCCCCGCCCGGTGAGCGATCCACATGGTCGAGGCGACTGTGGTTGCGCCATTCCAGCTTTGCACGACGGCTATTGGCAAATCCCGCGTGCTTAACTTCTTAACATCGTCGTGGTTTGCCATCAGTTCAATTTGATCGCCGCTCAAGCCGACAGACAGTCTTCCACTAATGACGCCCACCGTTGCCGGAATCGAACCTTCGTCCCGAACGACTTGCTCAAGGCGCCTGGCCGTCTCGACATTTTGTGGCCGAGGCAATCCATGTGCGATGACTGTCGATTCAAGTGCGACAATCGGCTTGGCTGCAGCCAGAGCCGATTCAATTTCCGGGTGAATGTGCAGATATTTTTCCGTCACGATTTCTTTAGAGTGAAGGCTGTGCCGCCGACGTTTCGCCTGGCCCAGGTAACTTCAGCGTCAATCATGCTGGCGCGCGCGCGAATGTTCGCGACTCCTCGACCGGGCTTTCTTTTCGCGTCGCCTTCGTCAAATCCTCGGCCATCGTCTTCAATCACTAGTTCAAAGTCGGTCCCACCTTCAACCCGGTCGCTACCCCGACTCGTCGGGGTACTGACTCCATCAACGACGCCGGTACTGACTCCCTCGTTGGCCGAAACTGAGGCGCTCATCTTTACATGCTTCGCCCCCGAATGGCGGCAGATATTGCTCAAAGCTTCCTGCGCGATCCGATAAATCTGAATTTGCGTGCTCGACGGCAGGTTAAGTTTTTCATCGAGTGCATCATCACAGGCGAATTCATAATCGAAGCGGCAATCGGGAGCAGCATGTTCGACGGCATGAGACAAAGCGAATTGCAGTGCCGCTGACAAACCGACATTTTCCAGAGCTGAGGGACTCAGGTCTTCACAGATGCGCCGCACTTCCTGCGAAATCGATTCGATCTCCTGCCGCAACGTGCTCGGCGCTGAAGGAGCGCGATTCGGACGAAGCTCATCCGCAGGGCGCGCCGGCAGCCGATCTACCAGCAGTGCGAGATTGCGCAGGTCAGCCAAAGTCTGATCGTGTAAGTCACGAGCAATACGACGGCGCTCAGTTTCAGTCTCGTTGGCGAGTTGCAACCGAGCGTTCGCCAACTCGCGGTTGGCGGCTGCGAGTTCGGCGCTGGTGCGGTGGATTCGCCGATTTTGAAAATAGCCCCAGCCCAACGCGATCAAAGCGAGCAACAACAGCACAGCCAGGGCCGTGGAGGCCCAGGGAAATGGCGCGCGCGCGACCGTGAACTCGAACGCCAGCGGCGTCGCTGGCAGCAAATCTTTGGTATAAGCGCGGGCGACGACTTTGTAGGTGCCGGGTGAGAGCTTCTCCATCGTAAACTGCGAATCGTGCGCCAGCTTTTCGCGAATTATTTTTCCCGTGCTGTCGTAAAGCGCAAAACCATACTGAAATTGCTCGGGAAAAGTCCGGCTGCTGATGGCCGTGACGTCGAGCAACAGACTGTTCTGCGGATACTCGAGATGCAGGCGTTGCTTCAGTTCGTTTTGTTCGTGAATGCGTTGGCCGATCACCCGCGCGGGCAAGACCGTGGCCACAACGTGGCCGGGTTGATAACGGACTATGCCGCGATTCGTGCCGGCGATTACATTCTCGGTTCCCTGAGCTGAAGCTTCGGAAAGCACCGCGAAGACGCGTTGCGACGGTAAGCCCTGCTCGATATCAAATCGAGAAACGATCGCTCCGAACAGGTCGTCCGCGGTCACCGTTAGTAATCCGTTGCCGACGGTGGCGCACCAGATTCGTTTCGCCTGAGAGTTGTTAACGCTGATGCTCAAGCTGCGCGCGTTGATTCCGGGAACGACGTCTCTTAATTGACCGGCCTGAAAAAGGAAAAGGCCCTGAGCTGAAGCGATCCAAAGAGACGAACCATCAGCGAGGACTGACCAGATCGCATCGCCTTTGAGTTTGTCTAAAGCAGGTTCGGTAGTTGTCTGTTTGCCGTCAAAGAAGAAGGCGCCGCCGCTCGACGTGCCGATGACCAGGCGATCGTTTCCATCTTTGCCCAGGCAGGTCACATCTCGCCAACGGCTATCGGCGTTTGAGTCGGGCCACACCAGCGTTCGTTGCGATCCCTGGAGGCGTTCTACTCCATAACCCCACGTTGCGACATACGTACTGCCGCCAACCGAGGCGATGGCGCGCACACTGTCGGAATCGAATGATGAGGGTAAGCGCGCAAAACTCGAGTCGCCGTTGGACGAAGAAGCAAACAGTCCATTAGCCGTGGCGACCAGAATCCGACCGCTACTATCCTCGGCGAGACCGTAAATTATGCGCCGGCCGATTTCGGAAACGGCGGTCCATTTTTTGGAACTGTCGTTTACGTAAAGCCCTGAATTGGTTCCCGCCAGCAGCCGTCCGCGCGAACTGTGCCAAAGAGCGCGCACGTAATTTCCATTCGGGTCGGCGCTGACATTTTCGGCGCGCATCGCATTCGGGTCATATCGGCAGACACCTTTGTCGGTGGCAAACCAAACAACTTCCTCAGCGTCGACGAAAACTCCATAAATGTGATCTGAACGCAGCGCGCCGCCGGTTTCTTCGAAGGTAAATTTTTCGATGGGTTTTCCACGTTGGAAATGAAAAGCGCCGTGACCATCAGTGGCGATCCAGATGTCGTCGCCCACGCCCCGGACAATCGCAGTAACGGTGCCGGTCGCGGCAGTCGCCTTGATTGGTTTCAACGCGTCGCTACTGTCGAACAAGCCGCTGTCTTCGCCGCGCGCTTGCGCTCCCATCCACAAGCGGCCCTGTCCGTCGGTGGCTATGGCGTTGATGAAATAGCTGCGGGGCTTGCTGACGATCTCCTTAGCTTCGCCATTTTCAATCAAGAGAATGCCGCGGCTTTGTGTTCCCGCGTAAAGCTTTTCGCCGACGAGCGCGAGGCTGGTGATTTTCAAAGGCCCTGGGTGGTCCTTATCAGCGCTTTCGAGTGGGCGATCAGGAATCGTTCTGACGGCGAATGACAGATTGGGTGTGCCTTCACCGCGCGGCGGCGTTGAACCCGACTCTTCTTGTTTTACCTGACAGTCAAAAATTTCGCCGCTTTCGCTGGACATGATTGCCCGGTCGCGGCCGCGAACTACTATCGCCGTGATGACCTTGCCGGCGGTTTCTTTGATGGGATCGAATTTGCCGTTCCAAAGTCGCGCCGCGCCGTTGTCCGTGCCGACCCACAACGCGCCGCGACCATCCACCTGCAAGGACAAAACCCGGCCGGGCGGCAAACCGTCCGCGATGATTGCGTTTGTGCGGCGCCCGTCGTAACGCGCCAGCCCACCGTCGGTCGCAAACCACGTTACCCCGAATTCCGTCTGCGCAATTGCATGAGTGCGATCCGAAGGCAAGCCATGAAACGAAGTCACGGCGCCCCACTGATGCAGATTCGGCGGCGGTGTTGGTGAAGGAGAAGGCGACGGAGCCGGCGATGGCGAAGGAGTTGGCTGTGGCTGCGTTGTTTGCGGTTGATTCTGAGCTCGGGTCAGAAGCCCGACCGTCAGGGAGGGATCGGACGAAGGCAGAATGCAGTAAGCAGTAAGCAGTAAGCAGAAAACAAAAAGCGCCAGGCGATTCCTTAGCGCTGTGCTTTGCGTCTTTGCGCCTTTGCGTGAAATCTTTGGCGGCACCTCGTTCAAGCTTCAACCGTTTCAAGCTGTCGAACGTGAAGTATCTCGTCGCTCACCAGCGGCTCGATTTGTGATTCGCGCACGACGATGACAGTGATGGTTTCACCGATGGCATTAAAGACCTCCAGACTGTAACCGTCTTCCTGTCCAGGCGCGCCCTCATGAGTGTCAACTATCGTGGCGATGTCGCCGCGCCGAAGACGATGTTCAGGAAAGTCTTCTTTAAGAGCCACGCGTGTAAAGAGTTCGAATGCCATAGTTAAGCCTTTCTGTCAGGATAGAGCGTAATGAATTTCGTTTCCTTACTCGGGCGTTCAGTCATCCAAATCGTTACTACTTCAAGGGCAACCTCGTTTGGTCCCACCAGCCTTCCGCGAATCTCGTAAATGTCACCATATTCAGTTGTGTTTACAAAATGAGCCTCAAGTGACAGAACCTTGGGTTCTGATGTCATGAATCAACTGCTGCCCTTCATCCGATTTGTATCCAGCTCGAGCCAAAAACGCTGACTTGTCATTCTCAGGCCGCCACTGCAAAAGATAACGAGTTATCTTTTCCGGGGCAATGGTCGAATTGGGCGGGAGTTTCATCGGCCTCACTCCTCACCTGGCCCTCTTACCAGCTTCCCGCTTCTGCTCTTCGGCAAACTTCTTCTGGTCGCGCTCGAGCCAGCCTTCCAAATCCGCCGAAGCTTTTTCCAGTTCATCGTTGTTCAGCAGACCACGGCGCAACGCTTCAAAAAAAGCGCGCGTGCGCACGTTGTAGGCCAACTTCTCATAGGCTTCATGCGGCGTGCCTTCGGGCAGCGAGATGAAAAGCTTTTCGTAAAGCGTAGCCAGGCGGCTTTCGACCCCGCGCAAGCTCAAACTGCACTTGCGCGCGATGGCCCAGTTGGAAAGTCCCAGCGCGAGATAGTAAAGCGCCTCGGCTTCAAACTCGGTGAGCAGCGGCCGCTTGAACGAGTCCTTGAACGCCGGGTCAATCATGTCGGCGCCGTCTTCCAACACCGCCGCCACGAAGCGCAGAAAGCGGGATTCAGGATTGTTCTTGTGAATGAAGCCGTAGGCCGGCGGCGGATCGACCGACTTAACGATTTTGCGAATTTCGTTGATGTAAATTTCGTGCGGAAATTGCGTCCAGAAAATGATGCGCGCTTCCGGATATTCACGCCAGATGGCGCGCGCGGCTTTGACGCCGGAAAGCTTCGGCATCTGAATGTCGAGGATGCAAACTTCCGGTTTTTGTGCAAGCGCCAGCTTCACCGTCTCTTCGCCATCGCCGGCTTCCAACACCGGCGCATGCGAGGGAAAATCACGCTCGAGTATCTCGCGCAGGTAAGCGCGCTGGGCCACATTGTCTTCGGCGATTAGGATGGACATCGTGGGCGATGATACTCGAAACGAGTGAGCGCCGTAAGTGTGGCTCGCCACACCTATGCGCGGGGCTGCGCCTGAACAAGTCGGAGGGATGGCTCCGTAGGAGCCGAATGTTTATAGCCCAAAATCGAAGTCAGAATTCAAAAGCTCCTTTAGGAGCGGAATGTCCATCAGCCTGTTTCGCTCCTAAAGGAGCTCTGCATTTGAGAAGGATGACTTTTCTATAAACATCTCGCTCCTAACGGAGCGAAAACAGGAGCCGTCTCTTCGCACATTGAGGACCAATCTTCGCACATCAAGGAACAATCTTCCGCACACCGAAGACCAAAGCCGGGACCATTGCATCACGGCGCCGCCGCGTCAGAAGCGGTGGCGGGATGGAGCGCGACGCTGATTTAAGTAGCCCTCCCTGACGGTCGGGCTTCTGATACAATCGCGCCATGAAACTACGACGACGGGTTTTGTCATCACTGATCTGTTTACTCGGTTTGGCTCTCATCACTTCACCCATTCCATCGAGTGCGCAAACCACCACGCAACGAACCCGGAGCACTACGCCGCCCGCGCAAAGGAAACCGGCGGCAACAAAGCCCGCCACTAAACCGGCGGCGCAGCGCCGGCCGACCACCACGTCAACGCGCCCCGGCCAGCGCAACGAAGCTCTCTGGCAACGAGCGCTGGCAATTCACCGGCGCGCGATCGTGGTCGATACGCACAACGACATCACCACGCCGATGACCAACGACGATTACGATCTCGGCGGCGACCCGCCGTTTCCGTATCGCACCAACATTGATCGGATGAAGCAAGGCGGGCTCTCGGCGATCTTCTTTTCGCTCTACATCAAGCCTTGTTACGTCAAGCACGGAGGCGCCGCGCGCCGGACGCTCGACATGATCGACTCCGTCTATCGCGCGATCGAGCGGCATCCGAACGATCTCACCCTGGCGACCAGCGCCGCCGACATTCGTCGCGCCAAGCAGCAATACAAGATTGCAGCATTGATGGGCATCGAAGGCGGACACGCGATTGAAAATTCGCTGCCGACGCTGCGCGAGTTCTATCGTCTCGGTGTCCGCTATATGACCTTGACGTGGAACAACACCAACGATTGGGCTGATGCGCGCGGAGACAAAACGCACAACGGCCTCACCGACTTTGGCAAGGAAGTCGTGCGCGAAATGAATCGCCTGGGAATGCTGGTCGATGTCTCGCATGTGTCGGACAAGACGATGAGCGACGTGCTGGATGTTTCTAAAGCGCCCATCATCGCCTCGCATTCGTCGGCGCGCGCGCTCAGCAATGTAGCGCGAAATATTCCGGATGATCTGCTCAGGCGCATCGCCAAAAATGGCGGCGTGGTGCAAATCAATTTCTACAGTTTCTTTGTGGATCAAAAGACTGTGGCGCCGCAGTCGGACGAGCGCGGCAAGCGGCTGCAGGCGCAGCAAGAGGCGCTCAGCGTGAAGTACGCAAACGATCCGGAACGGCTGGCCGAGGAAAGCGACAAGCTGGAAGCAGCGAACCCTTTGCCGCCGTTGCCGATTTCCAAGCTCGTCGATCATATCGATCACATCGTCAAAGTCGCCGGCATCGATCATGTTGGACTGGGCCCGGACTTTGACGGCGCGAATGATTTTCCCGAAGGCGCGCGCGATGTCTCGATGTTGCCGAACATTACATATGAATTATTGAAGCGCGGCTACAGCGAGCAGGACATCGACAAGATTCTGGGCGGAAACTTTTTGCGGGTCTTTGCACAGGCGGAAATGGTCGCGCGCAAGATGAGCCGGACGATCAGTGGTGGCGGGAGCACGCGGAGAATCGGAAGATAGCCACAGATGAACACAGATTTGCACAGATAGAACGAATTGGTAGGCACAAAAAAGGACAAAAGGGCACGAGAGCAATTAGAGCTTTAATTACTGTTTCTGATCGTTGTGCCTTCTTGTTAGAGAATTATGTTTTGTTCTCATCCGTGCAAATCTGTGTTCATCTGTGGCTAAAGAATAAGGCTCACGAATGAAATTCCTTTCGGAACCTCACGCGTGAGCCTCGGTGGGGACAGCACCACTTTGATTATCGTCTTGTCTGTTCGTTCTGGCCGCCTTCTTTATAGCTGCCTTGCTGGCCCTGCTGGTCACCTTCCTGGCCGCCAAGGTTGTCGCCTTTCTGGCCACCTTCGTGGCCGCCGGCTGAACGATCGTCCTGCGGATTGCGACCGGGCGCGTGTTGACCACTGCCTTCACCGGTGCCCTGTTTCATACCCTGATTTCTCTCTCTGTCGTCTGACATAGTTTTCCCCTCCGTGAAAATTAGTGTTTCGAAGTTTTAATTGGTGGGCGTCGGGACAGCCCGCGTGCGACATCTACTTCGATATCAACCTTTGTGCCAATCGAAAGAGCGCGGATCTCATAAAGAAAATAAGCCGGCTACGTTCCAACTCAATTCAAAAATCGTACAGGCAGCATAGAAGTCGAACAGAAAAATCCGCCGCGCAAGTTTTTCTTAGAAACGCGTCTCAGAACTGAGCATCTAACCAGGTGCTTTTGCGCTATACTGCGCGACATTTGAATTGAAGGCCGTCGCTGAACACGATCGCGGTCTCAGCATTTGCTCTTAATCGTGTTCATTCGCCGGCCACCCACATGGAGGACCCTATGAAACGGACCCTAATTCTGATTACCGCAATTTGCGCTCTGTTGGTCAGCGCAGTTCTCGCGTTCGGTGATATTGCCAAACCAAAGCCAACGCCGGCTGAGCCTAAGACGCTTTTCTATAGCGGCCTGACCGTTGTTTCGGACACGAAGGGTTATGAAGCGCGGCTGCAAATTTCAGAAGATACGCTGAAGCGCCTGCAAGAAGCGGCAGCGAATAAGAGTAGCGGCGGATCAATGACGCAACGTCTGATGCACAGCTCGACGCGCACAATGATGGCGGGCTTGTTTATGTTTCTCGCCGTTTCGTTCGGCGGCGTGTGGCTGGCGCGTTCAGGCCAGCGCCGAAACCATAAAGCAATCGCGGCCGTGTTGCTGTTCGCCTTTGCTTTGGGAGTTGGCACAGTGATCGTGCGCGCGAACGCCGGTCCTCCGGGATACATTCGTTGGCAGAACCTGCCTCAGTCCCTGAAAGACGGCAAAGAAACAAGCGGCGGCGTGGAGATCGAACTCGTGCCCGGCGATGAAAACATGAAGCTCATCATTCCACTGCGTCAGAAGCGGTCAGGTGAAGAGTAGGTTTCCGGCAGGGATGCCGGCGAACCGCACGCAGGATGCGTGCGCTCCGTATGGAACGAGCTGAAAACATTTCAATAGCCACGTGGCCCCGGGCGCGCGGGAGAACGCGGGTGTCGGCAAACGCGTTTGCTGCGCTTCTCGCTGGCAGCGCGATCGTGTCCGCCGCGCTGGCCAGTTCGTTGCCGTTGCAAGTGTCGATCGTAACGGTGTTCCTCTTTGCCGGGCCGCACAACTGGTTCGAAGCTCGTTATTTTCTGATGCGTCTGCCGGCTCGCTTCGGGCGCTCGCGCAACTTCTTCATAGTTGCATTCGCAGGTGTCGGAGTGCTCACCCTCGCTTATGTTTCGCTGCCGGCGCTTTACTACGCGAATATTTGGTCCGGCGCGAATTGGGTCAATGCCATTGCGGTCTGGAACACGGCGCTGGTTTTGTGGATCAGCGCCCTGGTACTGATGCGGGCGAGACAGAAATCGAATCGAGATTGGTTCTGGGTTTTGCCGCTCGGGTTCACGTTATGTGCGTGCAATTGGCTTTCACCGGAAATGTTCAGCCTTGGGATCGTTTACGTACACCCGCTTGTCGCGCTCTGGTTTCTGGATAGACACTTACGGCGGACAAAGCCTGAATGGCTGACAACCTACCGGCGCTGCCTTATGTTTCTGCCGCTGCTGATCGGCGGCATGCTCTGGCAACTGTCACGCACGACCTCGCTCAACGACGATAACGGATTGTTCTGGCGAATCACGCAACACGCCGGCGCGGATCTGTTGCCAAATATTTCCAGTCACATGCTCGTCTCGACTCATGTGTTTCTGGAGATGTTGCACTACGGGGTTTGGATCGTGGCGTTACCGCTGATCGGAGCAAGCGGCGCCGTCTGGAGCACGAAGACGATTCCGATCGCCACGCACTCACGCGGCTTTCCTACACTGATTGCAGCGTTCTTGATCGCGAGTCTCTGTATTGTCGCCCTGTTGTGGTTAGGCTTCTCGTTTAACTACACAGTCACCCGCGACATTTATTTCACCATAGCGATTGCACACGTGCTGGCGGAAGCGCCGTTTCTGCTAAGAATGATTTAGTTCGGAGTTCCGGCTTTTGAACGACGGGTTGTCAGAACCGGGAGCGGTAGCGACCGGATCATCACGCAGCTTCACTTGCTCCCGTCGCTACCGCTCCGGGTTCTGACATACAGAATCAAAAGCGCCGTCAAGCCGGCGCACTCCAAAATGTCTCCTTCCGAACTCTGGCACTTTCTGATAGTAGGCTATCCCTTCACCATTCTGATCGAGACTCCCATTCTCCTGCTGGGCCTATCGCGTCGTCACTCAATCAAACGTCGATTGATTGCGGGCGTTTGGCTGACCGCCTGCACCTATCCCGTTGTTGTGCTGGTATTGCCGTTGCTATTCGCGAACGCCTCGCGCACCGCTTATCTGATCATCGCGGAAACGTTCGCGCCTGTGGCGGAGTGCATTCTGTTTTGGCTTGCTTACGGCACGAAGGCGGAATTAGGTAAGCGCTCGATGTGGCAGGACTTTGCGACGATCGCGGTCGCGAATCTCGCTTCTTTTCTCGGCGGCGAGTTATTGAATGCTTACGGCTGGTTGGGATTGTTCCGGTGACGTTTTTCAGCCAACGCCCGTTCGTTCGAGGCAAACACGAATTTCAAATGCTCACGATACTGTTCGCCGGCGAGATCAGGATACCGATCCGGCACCCGGAGCATTCGATCAACGATCGAAAAATAGGCGCTCCATTTCGCTTCGGTGTTGGCTGAATGACTATCAGCCCTTATCCGTCTATAAACGAGTGGCTTTTCCACCATAACCAATGAGTGGCCCTTGAGCGCCCTGGCGAAATATTCTATGTCTTGCAAGTAGATCAATTGCTCATCGAAAAAACCAGCGGTTTCGAAGACGTCTCGCCGGATCATTACGGCCTGCGGCGCGATCTCAAACCACCTCAGGACGCGACCATCCACCTGCGAAAAATAGGTGCCCTCGTCCGTAATAATCACCGGACAAGCGATACTTTCACGTCTTCTGCGCAGCTCCTTATCTGAGAGCGCGATGGGGGCCGCATCATAAATGACGTAGTAATCACACGACACAACCGCAGCGTTGGGAAAACGCTGTGCCGCTTTAAGCTGTCGCTCGATTTTGTCTGTTGCCCAAAAATCATCCGCATCCAGGAAGGCAATCCAATTCTGCGCCGACGCGCGTACTCCTGCATTTCTTGCGGCCGAGATATTTCGAGCTTTTATCTTAACGACCCTGGCGCCGAGAGAGGCAGCGATCGTTTCAGTGTCATCCGAGCAATCGTCGAGGACGACGATGAGTTCGGTAACTGGAAGCGTCTGAGCATAGACGCTTTCGATAGCCTTTTGAATGAATCTGCCGGCGTTGTATGCGGGAATAACAACGGACACCGGAGCCGGACTAGCGCTTCGAGACATGTGACTCCAGGACCGAGGAATTGAATTCAATTAGCCGGACAAAAGTTGATGTGTCGATCCGCGGCTCAGCCAAAACCACATGTCAGCGGATTACCAAAGCAGCTCAAGCCGGAACAACAAGGTAAGCTTACGCAAGACTGACCATTCGCAGCGCAACTTCCCGCTTGTGCAGGCGTCGGTGCACTAATCGACATGATAACCGGCAGCGCCAATGCCGCCGGCGCATATTTCAATACCAGGTCTCGACGGGACACCGAAGGAGATTTCGTCGCGCGCTCAACCAAATGAAATTTCTGCAGTTGCCTGACTGCCAACCAGACCAGATCAGAATCGACGTCCGCGCCCAACTTGCTTTGCAGCGATCGCGCGGCTTGCGTGGGTGTTGTCTCTCCATCGCAAAGCTCCCAGACCAGCGCTGCCGTGTGATTCAGGCAATGCGCTTCATCGCGACCCATGTCATAGACCAAAGTCTCGTCGTCTAACTCGCGGATCACCAGATTGTCGCGGAGAGCACGTGGCAAGCGGGCAGCGCTTTTCATAAGAACCCCTAATGTGGATTGGTGAAAGCTTTCTCTTCTTACCCTTGTTTCCGCGGCAAGTCAATAGTTGAAGAGGTTGCGTTTCTGTGTTGACTCGAATGGCCTGGCGAACCCGGCGATCAGATCGGACTAATTCCGGCCTGCCGGCGGCGGGCCCGCGGTTGCCGTTGGCTGGGATTGGCGGATGAACGCCGGCCTGGAGTCGTGTTTGCGGCTCCGCACGAAATAAAAGATGGCTACGGCTGCGACGGCAGCGATGAAGATTAGAGCGAAAGCCACCGCGACGACCACGATCAGCAAACCGCCATCGTCCCGGACGGGACCGGGAGCAACGTCAAGGAGTAGATTCATTCGTTTCCTCCAAAACCGTCGCGAGCAATTCGGGATCGATATTACCACCGGACAGAACGACGCCGACGCGCTGAACTGAGCCGGGAAGCTTTTTCGCCAGCACTGCGGCCGCGGCTGCCGCGCCTGACGGTTCAACCAGCAGCTTCATGCGAAACAGCATGAACTTAATCGCGGAACGAATCTCATCATCGGTGACTGTCAGCACTGCATCAGCGTTTGCGCGCGTGATCGGAAATGTCAGCTCCCCCGGAGTCTGCACGCGCAACCCATCGGCGATCGTGGGCGGCGGCGGAATTTTGACACGCTCGCCTTTCTGCACGGACTGTTGAGTATCGTTCGCGGTTTCAGGTTCAACCGCGAAGCATTTGATGGAACGCTTAGTTGATTTCGCCGCGGTGCTGACTCCTGCGAATAAGCCGCCGCCGCTACAAGGGGTCATCACGCAATCGAGGTCGGGCACTTCTTCCAACAACTCTAACCCGCAGGTCCCCTGACCGGCCATGATCAAATAATCATCGTAGGCCGGCACCATTACCAGGCCCTCACGTTCGGCGATCTCACGACCAAATGCATCGCGATCATCTTTGTGCCGATTGAAGAATCGAATGTCGGCGCCATAAGCGCGAGTGGCGGCAATTTTCATTTTCGGAGCATCTTCAGGCAGGCAGATCACCGCTCGGGTGCCGGCTTCGCGCGAAGCGAGCGCCACCGCCTGCGCGTGATTGCCGGAAGAGACCGCGATAACACCGCGCTTCTTTTCATCGTCAGTGAGTGAAAGAATTTTGTTGGTGGCGCCGCGCGCTTTGAACGCACCCGCGCGCTGCAGGTTTTCGCACTTGAAAAAGAGTTCGCAGCCGGCCACTTCGTTGAACGAATGCGAAGTCATCACCGGTGTGCGATGAACGCGGCCGGCGATTCGGGCAGCGGCTTGTTGGATTAGTTCGAGTGTCAGCATAGTTTCGGTTCTTATCGCCGTAGTGTCTTCGAAGTTCAACACTCATAGGACTCCCGCCAACTATACGGGCTCGGGAGCGAGGCTGCCTGCGCGATGGCGGAGCCATCGCACAGGTAGCTAAATGTCCCCGTCAACCCGCCGCTACTGCAGCGGGCTCTGACTCAATCTCCATCTCAAATACTTCGGCAAAGCGCTCGATGATCCGCTCTTCGACTTCGCTCATCTCAACTTCACGCCCCAGCAACTCGTTCATCGAAGTTACCGGCTCGCCTTCGCAGGCGATGATCAGATTGAAGTAGCTCAAATCAGTATTCACGTTCAAGGCGAAGCCATGCGTCGTTACCCAACGCGCGATGTGTACGCCGATGGCGGCAACCTTGCCGCTGGCCGTGTGCACGCCGGTCAGGCCCGGAATGCGAAACGCCGCGATGCCGAAATCGCTCATCGTGTGAATCAGAACCTCTTCCAGGTCGCGCACGAAGCGATGCACGTCTTCGCGATTCGGACTCAAATTGATGATCGGATAGCCGATGAGTTGACCGAGGCCATGATAGGTCACTTTTCCGCCTCGATTGGTTTCAAAGACGGTAACGCCGCGCGCTTGCAGGATTTCCTCGGGCGCGATGATCCCATTCGGTCCGGAGCGCCGGCCAAGCGTCAACGTGTGCGGATGTTCGAGAAGAAGCAACGTGTCGGGTTGCGCGCCCGTCAAAACCGACGCTTCGGTCTGTTTTTGCAGAGCGAGCCCCGCGCCGTATTCGACGCGACCAAGTCGCTCGACTCTGAAGGTCCGCTGTGCCATCAGGTGTTAGAGTACCAACTTTAGTTGGGCTTTTTAGCGATCGCAAGAACCCGGCTGAAGCCGGTACTCTAACACCCGTCAGCCCAGGTGTGCGATCTAACTTGACTGGACAATCATCAATGAAGCACGCTTGGGTTCAATTTCACCGTCAGGAGTGAGTATGAAGAAGCTTATAGTTGCTATCTGTGTTTTGATCGCCCTTTCCTCAACCGCCTTTTCACAATCCCGTTCACGCACGACGCGTCGAAGCACGGCTAAAACGGCGAAGCCGGCCACAATCGATCCGGGCGCTGCGGTAAAGACCGAAGGCGCGACTAAAATTGCCATACAGATCAAGAACCTTACGACCTTTCTTTACTTGCTGGGTGGCGTGGCAAAGGAAGTTGAGGCGGTTGACGCCGCAGCCAAAAGCGGTCAAGCGTCGCCGACCAACGAGCGCAACAAAGCCCAGTTGAAGGCGAGCTTCGAAGACTTTCGCGTGGGGCTGGACCAATTGGAGATCTATTTCCGCAACACACCTGAATTGCAGCCTTACTATGTGAAGCTGGTTGGTTCGGCAGCAGGCGCCGCGGATGCGGAAGCGCAAGCAGGAGCCGGGCATTTCATCCAGGCCGGACGAAATTTGATCGGGGTCGTGGGTCGGCTGGCTGATGTTTTGGTGGCGATGCGTTGAGGCAGAGCAAGCGGGGCAAGCCCCCTTCCCGACCTTGAGATCAGTTCAGTTCGATCTGATCAAGGCTAACAATACGGCCGGTTAAAACCTCTCAGGTCAGGAAGGGTGGCTCGCCCTCGCTCGACAATTTATTCCAATCTATAGTTCGGCGCTTCTTTGGTAATCACCACATCGTGCACGTGTGATTCGCGCAAGCCGGCATCATCTCGTCCAGTCTTCAACTCGCAGGTTCGGAACCTTTTGAAAGTCCGTGAGATTAGCAGACAAAAGAAGTCCATCCTGAGATAAGGCTGTCGCTGCAATCTTCAAATCCATCGAGCCGACACGCAGTCGTAAACCCCTCAAGTCTTCAAATCTCGCGGCCACCACGTCGGTATAATCGATTACGGGAATTTCGCTGAAAAAGCGCAACAGAGCTTGAAGCCGCTGGTAGGCTGCGACCTCTTTTGATTGATTTCGAGCACGCGAGATCACAGCTAGCCAGCCGCGCATCTGTTCTTCGAAGCTTACTATCGTGGTTTGTACTGTGTTTGGAGGAAGTTTTGAGAGGCGCGCACGGAGACGTGAGTAAGCAGGCTCAGATCGGCGCTGTATGACCGTCAGATGATCGGTGTCAAGAATTACGACCATTGGAACGACGCGCTGAGGATCGTCGATACTCTTGCCCGGCCTCAACCATTTCATCAAACAGAGGATCGTCTTTGAAGGTTCCAGCAAGACGCTCCCACCAGAGTCCCTTCTTCTTGCTTTCTCGAACGGCAGATTTTAGCGACTTGAGTTCTCGCTCCAATGCATCCACACGCTTTTCCAAGTTGGCGGCCATAGCCTCAATTTACCACGAAGCTCGTTCCAACCGAAAATTCGGTGCTTCCTTCGTAAGTTTTTTCGGGCGCTCATGCGGGCAAGGATGCCCGCGCTCCTCAACGGGGTTACTCCAGCCGATAGTTCGGGGCTTCTTTCGTAATCACCACGTCGTGCACGTGTGATTCGCGCAAGCCCGCGGCTGTCACTCGCATGAAGCGGGTCTTCTCCTGAAACTCCTTGATGTTGTGACAACCTGTGTAGCCCATGCCTGAGCGCAAACCGCCGACCAGTTGCGTCACCATCTCAGCCAGCGTGCCGCGATAGGGCACGCGCCCTTCGATTCCTTCGGGCACCAGTTTCGATTCAATTTCGGTTTGCTCCTGCGCATAGCGATCGCGCGAGCCTTCGCGCATCGCGCCAATCGAACCCATGCCGCGATACATTTTGAAGCTGCGGCCCTGATAGAGAATCACTTCGCCGGGTGCTTCTTCCGTGCCGGCGAAAAGCGATCCAATCATCACAACGTCTGCGCCGGCGGCGATCGCTTTGGCCATATCACCCGAAAACTTCACGCCCCCATCAGAAATAATTGACACGCCGGTCCCGCGCGCCGCTTCCACGCAGGATTGAATCGCGGAGATTTGCGGCACGCCCGCGCCGGTAACCACGCGCGTGGTGCAGATCGAGCCGGGACCGATCCCAACTTTGATGGCATCAACGCCGGCGTCAATCAATTCGCGCGCGCCGTCGCCGGTGCCCACGTTGCCGGCGATAAGTTGTGCTTCCGGGTAACGGCGTTTTATTTCACGCACCGCTTCAATGACGCGCACTGAGTGTCCATGCGCGGTGTCAATCACCAAACAATCGACGCGGGCTTTGACCAACTGATCGGCCCGCTCTTTGAAATCGCCAGTCGCTCCAATCGCCGCGGCCACGCGCAAGCGGCCCAGGTCGTCCTTCGCCGCGGTCGGGTACTTGATCGCTTTCTGAATGTCCTTAACTGTAATCAGACCTTTGAGATGTTTGTCGTCATCGATTACCAGCAAGCTTCTCGATGCGATGTTCCTGCAAGACAGCCTTGGCTTGATCCAGAGTGGTGCCGACCGGAACGGTGACCAGCGGCTGCGGCGTCATCACTTCTGATACCGGCAAATCAAAACGAGTTTCGAATCGAAGATCGCGATTCGTGATGATGCCCACCAGGTGTCCGTCTTCATCAACGACCGGGACGCCGCTGATGTGATAACGCTCCATGACATTGAGCGCTTCGCGCACTGGTCGATCCTGACTAATCGTTACCGGGTCGACAATCATCCCGGATTCGGATCGCTTTACCTTGTCAACTTCTTCCGCCTGTCGTTCGATGCTCAGGTTCTTGTGGACCACGCCGATACCGCCTTGTTGCGCGATGGCGATCGCCAGCGACGCTTCGGTCACCGTGTCCATCGCCGCAGAACAAAGCGGAATCTGCAAGCGAATGCCGCGGGTGAATTGCGTCGAGGTGTCGGTCTCGGTCGGTAAGACATCGGAACGCGCGGGCACCAATAATACGTCGTCAAAAGTGAGGCCCTCAGGTATGTTCTCAACAATCATGAATTGAATAGCTCCTTGATTAATGTTTCGGAATTAAGTTTCTAACTTTACTGCAAAAAGAAAACGCCCGCAGTTGGCTGCGGGCATTCTCTGAAAAATTCCACACGCAGGATGGCCACACTGCGAATCACGCAGCGTGAATCGGCTGGCATCCCTAAACAGAAAAGTCGTGGTCAAGCTCCTTGCCTGGTCCTTGCCCGGCGTGGCCACGCTGAGCCGCGTATTGTTCGCGAAGTGCGGGCTGCCGCAGGCTCTGGCCCATGCTACGTTTATAAAAATAGAGGCCGGCCCAGACGGCCAGCGAGAGCGCGGCCAGAATCATGATCGCCAGCAGCAAAGTTACGAGTGGCGAACGCCGGCCGCCTTCGCCTTCAACATAGATTTCCGAACGCGGTTTGCTTGAGGTGTCTTCCTCTTCTTCGCCGCGCTCACGCAAGGTACGCGTGTAGTCCTCGATGGCTTCGTGCTCGTCGTAACCGATGAATTTCGCGTAGGCACGAATGAAGCTGCGATTGAAAATTCCGCCGGGCAGCCGTTTGTAGTCGTCACCCTCGATAGCTTCGAGATAGCGCATCGAGATGCGGGTCTGTTCCGAGATGTCGCGCAGAGCAATCCCTCGCGTCTCGCGTGCGAGTCGCAGTTTTTCTCCGATGCTCTGCGTCATTTCGATTGAGTCGGTCCTAACTCATGAGAGGCATTGCCACAACCTGCGGCTGACAAAAATCACGAGAGCAACCCAACAAGGCGCCCGGTTCTGAGCCGCAAACCCTATGTTGGCGCGCACTATAACGCCCGCTCGGAAACCTTGTCAAACTTTACTGCTTTGAATCTTTTACGTCTCTTGATTCTTGGGGCGCGCGGTGGTAGCTTGGGTCATAATCTGATTTGTTTTTTAACTTCTACAATCTTTGAAAAGTGAGGACTGACGGAGATGCCTCTTGAAGCACTCGGAATGGTCGAGACTAAAGGTTTTGTCGGCGCAGTCGAAGCTGCTGATGCGATGGTCAAAGCAGCCAACGTGCAATTGCTCGGCAAAGAATATATTGGCGCGGGTTACGTGACGGTGTTCGTGCGGGGCGACGTGGGCGCGGTGAAAGCGGCCACTGACGCCGGCGCCGCCGCCGCCCGCCGCGTCGGCGAATTGATCAGCGTACACGTTATCCCCCGGCCGCACGCGGAAGTCGAGCGCGTCCTGCCTGTCGATGGCCGCACCGGACACAGCCCTGATGACCAACCTCAGTTAGCCGGTGGCGCCCGTGGCCAGTTGGGTCAGGGCGATGCGGCGCGTTCGTTGAGCGCGCGGGAGAGCACGAGGGAGCGAGCCAAGTAAGACAAGATTGCCGATCGTGGATTTGCAATTACCCGTGCGAGTTGATTCTTAATCGACAATTGGCAATCGGCAATGGAGGGAGTCATGTCGGCCGACAAAGATTTAATTTCGGTCCAACAGGCGCGCGATTTGGTCGAAGCGTGCCCACCGCGCTCAGGCCGAACTCGCGAAATTCGATCAGGCGAAAATCGATCGCATTTGTGAGGCGATGGCCAAAGCCGCGCTGCGCGAATCGCCGCGCGTCGCCGCCCTCGCGGTGGAAGAAACCGGCTATGGCATTGCGGAAGACAAACAAGTAAAGAACCAGTTTTCAGCCGAAATAGTCTGGAATTATTTTCAGGAATCTGCGTACCGTCGGGGTGGTTTCGGAAACGAAAGACGTAGTCGAAATCGCCAGCCCGCGCGGCGTCGTCGCCGGCATCGTTCCGTCAACCAATCCCACCTCCACCGCGATCTTCAAAATTCTGATCGCGATCAAATCGCGAAATGCAATTGTGCTCTCGCCTCATCCGTCCGCGGCCCGTTGCATCAACGAAACTGTGAAAGCCATGCGCGAAGCCGGCGTGAAAGAAGGCTTGCCGGCTGAGGCGATCGGCTGCATGACGACGGCCACCATCGAGGGCACGGAAGCCCTGATGAAGCACAAGCTGACCGCCGTGATCCTCGCCACCGGCGGCATCGGTTTGGTGCGCGCAGCGTATTCATCCGGCAAACCGGCCTTTGGCGTCGGGCCCGGCAATGTCCCGGTGTTCGTGGAACGTTCCGCGGACGTGCCGAAAGCGGTGCAGGACATTCTGACCGGCAAGTGTTTTGACAACGGCACAATCTGCGCCTCGGAACAGGCAATCGTGGTTGATGCGCCCATCGAGATGGCCGTGCGCGAACAGTTCAAGCTGCAGGGAGCGCATTTCCTCAGTCAGTCCGAAGCGGATCAACTGGCGCAAGTTGTCGCGACGCCACAGCGAAGCCTGAATCCGGCAATTGTCGGCAAAGTCCGTCGAGGTGATTACGAAGATGGCCGGTATTACCGCGCCGCCGGGAACTCGTTGCCTGATGGCTGACGTTGGCGGCGTGGGCCGTGACTTTCCGCTGTCGATGGAAAAGCTTTCACCGATTCTCGCTTTTTACGTCGAGGACGGAATCGATCGCGGCGCCGCTCGCTGCAACGAAATTCTGCATTACGGCGGCATGGGCCACACGGCGGGCATTCACACGCGCTCGCGCGAAGCGGCAGTGCGGTACGGGGCTGAAATGCCTGCGTCGCGTATCACCGTCAACACGCCGACGACACATGGCGCGATTGGTTTCTCAACCGCGCTGCCACCGTCGATGACGCTCGGTTGCGGATCGTGGGGCGGCAACGTAACTTCGGATAATGTTTCGCCGTTGCATTTGATGGACATCAAGCGCGTTGCTTTCGAAACCCGACCGGTGGCCAGTAAGCGACCGGCCGTCAGTGCGCAACCGGCCGCGATGACGCATTCGCCGATGCCTGCGGCTCAGCCGCGTCCATCCGCTGCCAGCCGGCCGGCGCCAGCTGCAACGGCGCCAACGCGCCGAAGATCAGTCGTGAAGAGATAGCCGCGATCGTCGATCGCTTCCTGGCGAATCGACAGCCCGAGCCCGCGCCGCTTCCTGCGGCGCCGCCCGCGAGACCCGAAACCCCGCGGTCTGATTCCGGTAACGGGACGCCATCGCGCGTTTCAGCAACGCCGCCAGCTTCGTCGAATGGCCGGCAAGCCGCCGACTTTGTCAGCGAAGATGACGTGAAGCGGGCAATTCAAAAAGGCGAAAAGATTTACGTCAGTCCAAAGACGATCATCACGCCATCGGCGCGCGACATCGGCGATCCGGCAGAAGTGTTCGCTAAAGCGTAAAACGTCAGTGGTCAGTTGTCCGTTGTCAGTAGCAGCGGAAAAACCACTGACAACTGACAACTGACAACTGACATGTTCTTAGGCAAAGTCATCGGCACCGTCTGGTCCACTAAGAAAACGCCCGACCTGGAAGGCGTGCAATTTCTGATCGTCCATCCGTTCGATCTGGATCATGAGCCGACGAAGAATGTAGTAGTCGTGGCCGATCGGCTCGGGGCGGGCGCCGGAGAGACGGTGATGTGCGCGTACGGAAAAGCTGCGCGCACGGCAATTGGCAACCAGGACATGTCGATTGAAGCCGCGGTTGTTGGGATCGTCGACCGGGTTGATCTCGCGGATACAAAATCAGAAGAACTGCGCGAAGCAGCGCGCGCGCTGGCCCGCGACAACGGCAGACGATAAAACGAGATAGCCACGAAAAGGCACAAAAGGCACGAAAATTAGAGCTGATTCGAGGAACCTGTCTTGATTTCTCTTGTGCCTCTTGTGCTTTTTTGTGGCTATATTTACGTAGGTCGAAATGGCGGACGAAGAACTTATCTATCGGATTACGCGCGTGGTCTACGACCGGCTGGGCTCAGCGTTGGACGAGAACACGGTCGAGCAACTGGTGACCGATATTTATCGCACGGTGGAACCGACGTTGCCGCGAAACGGATCCGCGCCACCCACTTCCCGTCAGGAGCCTTCGAGTTCGCGCTCATTCGGCGCTGATGCAAACGCGCGCGAAGGATCGGCGGATCGGATAATTATTTCTGTATTCGGCGTCGATCATCCGGGCATCGTCGCCGGCGTCGCCGAGATTCTCTCAGAATCGTCTTGCAGCATCGTGGACATCAATCAGACTGTGGTGCAGGGCAAATTCGCGATGGTGATTATCGCCGACGCATCGCGCTCGCCATCATCGATTACTGAATTGAAAGACCGTTTGCGGAGCGCCGGCGAGAAGTTAGGCGTGCACATCTATGCTCAGCGAGAAGATTTGTTCAATGCCATGCATCGGATTTAGGGATTGCCGAATTTCGATTGCCGATTGCCAATTGGCGCGTAGCGGCGAAGCAGAGCTACGATTCGAGCACCAAGTATAGTGGAAACAAATCGGGAATCTGCAATCGACAATGAATCCTGAAATCCTTCAACGATGTGAATCATGCGGCGCGGTCATTCGCGAGGCGGCGATGTTCTGTCCGGAATGCGGGAAGACACTTGCCCCGACCGAAGCGGATGAGCCGCGCGGAAACAAAGCCTCGGCTGAGACCGGCGAAGTGGTGTCGAACGAACCAGCACCGGCCAATGCCGAACCTTCCGATGCGCGTCGAAATCTGAAAGCTGAGAACGCGGCGCCGGCGGTCGAACCGGATGCCCCCTCGCTCACTGAGACGGAAGTCCCGAAATCTGCCGGGCACGAAAAGCATGGCGCGCGACAGCGAACCCGCGAGACTCTGCATCGCGCCTCGAATGTGGCGCGTGGGGCCATCGAAGACAACGTGAAACGGGTCGAGAAAATTCATCACGTGTCATCCGTGATGTTTGAAGAAGCTCACTACGATCCCAGCCTGCGATTCGTGCTGGTGGCGCTTGGGCTTTTTGTCGTCTTCATAATCCTGCTGGTGCTTAGTAAGGTGATGGGCTGATTATTCGACAGGATTTACAGGATTAACCAGGATAAGCATCATCGCGATGCTCGCTGAATCTTGTGAATCCTGTAAATCCTGTCTTGTTTCGGATCTCCAATGGAATATACCCAAGCCGAAATCCTGCAAACCGTGCGCATGACCGAGATGGAGCATCTCGACATTCGCACGGTGACGCTCGGCTTGAGCTTGCGCGATTGCACCAGTGATTCTGTCGAGACGACCGCCCAGCGCATCCGTGAAAAGATTGAGCGCACGGCGGCCCAACTCGTCAGCACGGTTGACCAAATAGGCGACGAGATCGGTATTCGCATCGCCAACAAACGCATCGCGGTAACGCCGGTCTCTATTTTGGCGGACGGCGCGCGTGGCAATCCGATCGTTTTGGGCCGGGCGATTGATGAGGCGGCGCGCACGGTTGGCGTTGATTTCATTGGCGGCTATTCAGCGCTGGTGCATAAGGGCTTCACGCGGAACGAGAAGTAATTTTTTCGATTCAATTCCGGAAACACTCGCGACCACCGAGCGTCTGTGCGGTTCGGTAAATGTTGCCACCACCCGGGCCGGCATCAACATGGACGCCGTGGCTCGGGTGGGCCGCCTCATCAAAGATGCTGCTGAGCGCACACGCGATCGTGGCGGCATTGCCTGCGCCAAGTTCGTCTGTTTCGCCAACGCCGTCGAAGACAATCCCTTCATGGCCGGCGCCTTTCACGGCATCGGCGAGCCGGAAGCTGTTTTGAACGTTGGTGTCTCAGGTCCGGGCGTAGTCAATCACGCCGTGCAACATGCTGAAGCTGATCTTCCGTTGCAGGAAATCGCCGAACTAATCAAGAAGCTTTCGTTCAAACTCGCGCGCGCGGGCGAGCTGGTGGGTCGTGAGGCCGCCCGCCGGCTGGGGATTCCTTTCGGCATCATCGATCTGTCACTGGCGCCCACTCCGGTGACAGGTGACTCGGTCGCCAACATCATCGAAGCGATGGGTTTTGAACGAGCCGGCACGCACGGCACCACGGCGGCGTTGGCGCTGTTGACTGACGCCGTTAAGAAAGGCGGCGCGATGGCCAGCAATTCTGTCGGTGGGATGAGCGGCGCTTTCATCCCGGTCTCTGAAGATGCGGGGATGATTGAAGCCGCGCGGGTCGGGGCTCTCAGTCTGGATAAATTAGAAGCGTGGACCAGCGTGTGCTCGGTGGGCATCGATATGGTGGCCGTTCCCGGATCGACTTCGGCTGAAACCATCGCCGCGATCATCGCGGATGAGATGGCAATCGGAGTGATGAATAACAAGACCACCGCGGTCCGCATCATCCCGGTGCCGGGTCGCGAAGTCGGCGAGATGGTCGAGTACGGCGGCTTACTGGGGAGTGCGCCGATCATGCCGGTGAATCGCTTCTCGTCTGACCAGTTCATTCGCCGCGGTGGGCGAATCCCGGCGCCGGTTCAGAGTCTGCGGAATTGAGTAGCATAGACTTATCGCATAGTTGCATCTTTCCGGAGTGGCTCTGCCACGCCGATGCGCGGTAAGTCTATGACCAGACCTGTCCAAAATAGGTTTTTGAAAAGAGAAGTATGAGCGGCACTCCATCTGAAGTAAGGTTTAGTTGGTTTCGAAGCAATCTAGACCTAACTGGAGAAGGAGGCCGCACAGGGATGGTACGTTCAAGTAGCTTGTTCAGCCAAGTGCTGGGATTGGTATCGCGTCATGAATTTGAGCAAGACGTGAAAGCGGAAAAAGCAGATCGGCACGCGAAGGGGTTTGGGAGCTGGTCACAATTCGTGTCGATGATTTTCTGTCAATTGGCTCAGGCGCAATCATTGCGCGAGATCACGAACGGGTTGCGCTGTTGCGTAGGGAAGTTGAATCACTTGGGACTGCAGGAAGCGCCGAAGCGATCGACGCTGGCCTACGCCAATGCGCATCGACCGTGGCAGTTGTACGAGCGGACGTTTTACCGTTTGTTAGGGCGTTGTCGGGAGGTGGCACCGGGACACAAGTTTCGGTTCAAGAACAAGCTGTTGAGTATGGACGCCAGCATGGTCGATTTGTGTCTGACGATGTTTGACTGGGCGCAATACAAGCAGACGAAGGGCGCACTGAAGCTGCACATGTTGCTGGATCACGCGGGTTATCTGCCCACCTTCGCACTTTTGACGGACGGGAAAACGCACGAGGTAAGGGTAGCGCGAGAGTTACAGCTAGCGCCGGGCAGCATCATTGCTGTCGATCGGGGTTACACGGACTTGGCCCTATTCAGTCGCTGGACCACTGGAGGCGTGTGGTTCGTCACCAAGATGAAGCAGCAGTTGGTCTACCAGGTGATGGCGGAGCAGGAGCTGCCACAGCAGCGGAAGATCTTGCGCGATCAGATCATTGTGCTGAGCAGCGCAAAGGCGCGGCGGAAATGCACCCAGCAATTGCGGCGGCTTGAGGTTTGGGATGAGAAGAACCAGGAAGTAGTGGTGCTGTTGACCAATCATCTAAAGTTTGGCGCCACCACTATCGCCGCCATCTACAAAGATCGCTGGCAGATTGAAATGTTCTTTAAGGCGCTGAAACAGAATCTGAAAGTGAAGACCTTTGTGGGGACCAGCGCCAATGCAGTGCGCATCCAGATTTGGACTGCACTAATTGCCATACTTTTGCTCAAGTACCTGCAGTTTAAATCCCGGCTCGGCTGGGCGCTGTCGAACTTAGTGGCGTTGTTGCGCTGGAATCTCTTTACCTATAGAGATCTGTGGGCTTGGGTTGATAATCCATACGAAACCCCACCCGAAACTTCGGGGCCTGAGCAGCTGCTGTTGCTAGAAAGGCTTTTGGACAGCACCGCCGTACTAGTCGCTTGATACGCGCGACCAAACGCCGCCGGGGGGCTTCTTATCGATCAAAAGCCAGAAAGGTCCCGATTGCTAAAGAACTAATCTGTCCAAAGTGCCATTTGTAATTATTTTGGACAGCACTGGTCTATGACTTACCGGAAGCGATCTTATTCTTCTGATCGGGTCTCCGACCCGCGGCCCATCGCGGTCGTAGACCGCCGGTTTTAGGAGTCCGGTTTCCCGGTAAGTCGGAGACTTGCCGCGCATCAGCGTGGCAGAGCTACCAGTTCAGGAGCGCGGTGTAGACAAAGACTTTTTGTGATGTCGCCGACTACGACTCACAGACTGAAGTCCGTGCTACCGTTTGTGATATCCTCGCGCTCACGCGACGAACAAAAATATGGAACGAGAAGCACTTGGTTTAATCGAATGCCGCGGACTGGTCGCCATGATTGAGGCGGCGGACGCAGCGGTGAAATCTGCGAACGTGAAACTGGTGGGCTGGGAAAAGATCGATGCGGGCTTGGTAACCGCGATCGTGCGCGGTGAAGTCGGTGCGGTCAAAGCCGCGGTTGACGCGGGCGCCGCGGCCGGGCGCAGGGTCGGAGAAGTCGTCAGCATCCACGTCATCCCACGACCGCATGCCGAAGTGGACGCCGGGATTCCCGTTCTGCACACCGGCGAAACAACGCGCAAGAAGATCAGCGGATCAGTGCCCGCGAAACGTTAGATTCAATCTCAATGCCCAGGGAGCCCGATTGCTTGCCAGAATCACCAAACGATACCTCGCCAAAATTTGATCGACGCCCGTGGGGCACGTTCACCGTGCTCGACGAAGGCGACAACTTCAAAGTCAAACGGATCGAAGTTCTGCCGGGCAAACGTTTGAGTTACCAGAAACATGCGCAGCGCGCGGAACATTGGGTGGTGGTCCAGGGCGCCGCGAAGGTCACGCTCGACGCTCGCGATATCATCGTCAAAAGCGGCGAAGCCATCGATATCGCGATCGGGTCGGCCCACCGCGTCGAGAACCCGGGCGAAGAGTTGCTTATTTTTATTGAAGTGCAGCGCGGCGCATATCTCGGCGAAGATGACATCGTGCGCTTACAGGATGATTTTGGCCGCGCGGCCTGATTCAGTGCGGTCCGCGTGCGAACAACGCCACTAGCCCAAGCCGCTCGCGTAACTCGCGAACGCTGATGAGCTGGCCGAAGCTCTCGGCGAGGTCAGTTGATCGGGTACTGTTGTCCGCCGTCTTTAAAGGTCAGCAAAGCATTCTTAGGAACAACGTAAACAATCGTGACCTTTGCTTCCGGAAATTCTAATTTTCCCCCGGTCACCCAGAACTTCCCATCCTTCCCCGTCATATTTCCACTGAGACTGACTTTGTCCCCGGACAACGCGCCGTCCTTTGCAGGGCCGCCGACAAAGACGGAAACGAAACTTTTCCCGGTTGAATCGACCAGCGGAAATTGAGCAAGCTTGTACGCGTCTGGCACCGGAACGTCGTTGAGCTGAATTTCTTTCTTTCCTTCGAAATTAAGAACATAAACGTCTTCGTCCGTCTTCGCCGCAATCGTCTCTTTGTCGGTCCGCACGTTGTCCTTTTTCTCGACTTTGACGAGGTCTCCCAACGAAGTCTTAATCGGTAGGTTGACCTTCTTCGCGCATGCAAATCCGGTCAGTAGCAAAAGTGCGCAGAGTGAAATCATGAAAGGTCTCATATTGGCTTCTCCTTTGAACACTGCTTATTGAGATTTGCGAACTCATACACTCAGCGGGGTCGGCGGAGATTTTGTTGCCGGTGAGCGCCAGCGGAGTTTCCGTCGCAACTGGTCATGCTATCCTGCGCGGTACTTATTTATCGTTACTCATCGGTCTCCTGAATCGAATAAACCGATAGCCGACGAGACCAATCAACAACAGGGGTAGAATGATCAAGACCGGAATTCCTAAAGAGCCAAACTTGAGCCCAACTCGAACTCCGCTTAAACCAACTTCCAACTCTCTACCACCGCCGCCGAGCAATCCTTTGAGAGCCATTTTCAATCCGCCCAGAACGGGGCTTACCAACTCGCCTTCCTTATTCATCAAATGAATACCCGGGGTTATTTCGGTTCCAAATTCTTTGCTGAACACGTCGGCGACTTGGCGGTCCATCATGGTGATGGTATTCCCATAGCCAAATACGTAGGCGTAGTAGTTTCCTTTAGGCCCTTCCGCAGTAGCGACCCATACCAGCAGAAGAACCGATACAAAGAAGAGAGCGAGTAAGAGCACGTCTGTCTTCTTCACCGAATGTCGCTTATCCATGGCTGCTCCTTTCGAGAAACACCGCTTGCGGCCTATTGAAACTTCAAATTTGTGCCTGGCGCTTGCCGCCTGTTCTCATACCCAACTTGACTGCTGTTGGGGACGGGCAGACTGCTCAACTCAGGCAGTGAAGCCCGAAATGGGCCGGCGATGGTTTTTCCCTTCGCTTGCAGCGCTAGGATGAAGACGACCGGTTCACCCGCCGCTCTCCGGAGTAGTTCCCCCGTGGAAGCGCCCAACAGCTCGGCATCCCAGTCCTTTTCTTCGCCTTGCTTCATACTTATGGTCAGCACTTTTCTTTGATCCTTCACGTCACGCGAAGTGACCTCTTGACGTAATGGCTCTCCCTTGCCCGGCTCGAAGGCTAATAAGACCGTGTCGAAGTGGATCGCTGCCGCGCTGGTATTCTTCAGGTGCACCTCGACTTGATACATGTATTCCGGTTTTTCAGGAGTCGAGTTGGACACATCCAGGCCCTTTCTCACGATTCCCATCAAAGAGATGT